>NZ_LN813019.1:0-5031573 GCF_900070345.1 Halomonas sp. R57-5
AACTTTACACAGTGCTGGATACGGTGAGTGGTACCTAAGCGATGCATCATCGCTATCGTTATTTGTCATTTAACCGAGCGTGCACAATCGGTTGTGCAATATGTAGGATTGATCTATTCCTTCATCACGTCAATGCTACTTTTATCTAATCGCAAGGAGCTGCCCCGTGGTTAGCGACTCTTCATCCAAGCGGCTGACTATTTACGACTTAGCGAGGTTGGCAGAAACGTCGCCTAGTACCGTCAGTGCCGTGCTCAACGGCACTTGGCAGCGCCGTCGCATCAGCAAAAAACTGGCTAGCAAAATTCTTTCCTCGCCCAAGCGGAAGGCTATTCAGCCAACATGCAGGCCCGTGCGCTGCGCCGGGAGCGTTCGGGGATTATTGGCATGATTCTGCCGCTCTACGACAACCGCTATTTCAGCTCGATTGCCAACATTTCGAAGCCCAGGCGAGGCGCCGTGGGCTGTTTGCGATTGTCGCTTGTACCAACGCGACCCGACCCAAGAGCGCGAGGCGGCGCGCATGATGCTCGCCTACCGGGTCGAATGTTTAGTCAGTACCGGGGCCACTGATCCCGACACGATTTCAGCGATGTGCGATGAGAGCGGAGTGGCGAGTATTAACCTGGATTTGCCCGGCGGTAAGGCCCCCTCGATTATTTCSAATAACAGGSAKGGCGCGCAACAGCTGACCCACSCATTCTCGATCAGCTAGCCAGCCAAGCGCCAAGTGACAACGCCATCCTGTTTATTGGTGGCCGTGCGGAGGATCACAATACCCGCGAGCGGATTGCCGGATTTACCCAGGCTCGCGCTGAACGCGGGCTTTCCACCTCGGAGGCAGACATCATTCCCTGCGACTATGCCGCCGATAAGGCCCAGGTCGCGCTAGAGGCGTATATGCGCCACCGCGCTACGCTTCCCAGCGCGATGTTCGTCAACTCAACGATTTCGCTTGAGGGAATCGTGCGCTGGCTACAGCGGGGCGGCTATCAGCTTGACGATATGATTGTTGGCTGCTTTGACTGGGACCCGCTGGCCGCTGCGTTTCACCCTCACCTGATCATGGCACGACAAAACGTGGGCGAGATGATCGACCGCGTCTTCGAGGTGATGGWACGCCATCGCCGGATGCCAGTCTGCTTATTGAGGTGCAGCCAGACATCATGGGTGTTTGATTTCCGTACTTTGGCTCAGTATTCAACGTATCGAATAAATAGACGCGTCAATTCAAAAAGAGTGTTAGCGAATGCTCTACACTTCCAACACGCTAATCTCTCTACAGGTTTTTCCATGACGCACAGCATGACTGCCTTCGCCCGCACCGAGCAGGCCGCCCCCTTTGGCACCCTGCAGGTCGAAATTCGCTCGGTGAATCAGCGTTACTTAGAGCCACATTTTCGCCTACATGAAAGCCTACGGGATTTAGAACCGGTGCTGCGCGAAGCACTGCGTACTCGCCTGGCCCGTGGCAAAGTGGAGTGCAGCGTGCGGTTCGAGAGCGCCGACACCGCTCAAGCGCCGGCGGTGAACGTCCAGCGGTTAAAAGAGATTGCCGACGCCCTAGCCGCCATTCAGCAGCAGGTGCCCAGCGCCGTGCCCACCACGCTCGCGCTTCTCAATCAGCCGGCGTAATGGAAACCCAGCACCTGGATCAAGACGCCATCAAAGCCGCCGCCAAAGCGCTGTTTGACCAAGCGCTGGATGAGCTGATTGACGCCCGCGCCCGTGAAGGCGACAAGCTGGCCGAAATGATCACCACCCGCCTGGCGGCGGCAAGTGAGCAGGTAGCCACAGTGCGCAGCCTGTTACCGCAGATCCTGGAACGCCAACGCGCCCAACTGCTGGAACGCTTGGAGGTTGCCAAAACTGAACTCGATCCCCAACGCCTGGAGGCCGAACTGGTGCTGGTGGCACAAAAAGCTGATGTGGATGAAGAACTAGACCGCCTGACCGCGCATATAGAAGAAGTGAGCCACCAGCTCGCCCAGAAAGGCCCCAAAGGTCGCCGCCTGGATTTCCTGATGCAGGAACTCAACCGCGAAGCCAACACGCTCTCGTCAAAATCCGTGGTGGCAGAGACGACCCGCTGTGCGGTGGAGTTGAAGGTGTTGATCGAGCAGATGAGGGAGCAAATCCAGAATATTGAGTGATGTTTTCAGCTACTAAAAACCGCTGTTAACCGCCAAGCAGACGAAAATCAGTATGGAGACGCTGCCAATGTTCACGCAGTGCCTGCTTATGAGGTTCATGCATTGGTAGCTCCGCCAGTGCTTGAGGCCACAAGGAGCGGGCTTTATCAAGCGTGTCATCTAGGTGGGGCTTGATTAAACGCCAAGGAATGTCGGCTTTTTTAGCCCACTGCTGATAGCTTTCCATGGAGGTTTGATACCACGCTTTTTGGCCAGCCAAATTAAGCGCAGTAGTACGTTCGTTGTCCATATATACGCTGGTGGTCACAATATCGTAAGCGGGTGATAGCCGTGGCGTGTAGCGATCAGAGTACAAAAGGCTCCAATTTTTTAAGTGAGCATCGCCGTTGGCAAGCAAAATGTTTACCAGCAGGCGTCGGGCAAACTGCTGGGCATCCGCAATGGCATCACCGGAAAACTGGTACAGAATACGGCCGATTTGATCATAGCTAGCCGAGCCATACTTTTCATGGGGATATTTCGCCAAGACTTGAGCAAAATCCTCCATGTGAACGCGCTCGGTACCCTGCAAGCCGCGCTGGCGATCAAAACGCTTGATACCAAACGCCATGGGCTCTTCTGGCAATCGGATAGCAGGCAGATTGTCTAACGTATCGAGTGCGACCAAGCGAGTTTCCGGCATATCGATGCCAGCAAGGGCCGCCAGTTGCATTGCCGAAAATTCGTTTAAGGGAACGTAAGCATGCTGGGTGGAGGGCGTTTTGATGATCCACTCACCCAACTCCTCATTGCCATCACTAACGGCGCTATGGATCAGGTTATAACGGCCATCTTTCTCCTTCATAGAGAACTTCATCTGTACGCCAGCCAACGAGAACTTATTACCGGACGCTAGTACCGGTGGATACTCAATTGTTTCAGGTCGTGCGTGTGGCAACCGAGACAGTACCTTCGCCGGGATGTTGTCTGGTGAGAGTGGGCGTGCGATGAGAGCGCCGGAAGGTCAAGACCAAGCCATGCTAGAAGAGAGAACTCATGGTCAATATGGGTTTTCAAACTATGCGCGAGCAGTTCACGCAGCGCACCTTCAGGCAGCAGATTAGATAACAGAGGATGCAACCGTTGGTGCCTCGACCAGTCTCTCGCTAAAATCTCTTCAGATTTAGGGAAATTAGGGTGCGTAATCAGACTAAGCGTTGGCCGCTCAGGGTTGTGGCGAAACTCATCATCGAACAGCAGGATATTCTTGCCATGGGAATAACCCGCAAGATGACCCACCACGCTCCCATGCAAAGAGAGCTGCAGAATGCTCAATCGATCCATTTAGCCCCCTTTGTACGGTTAATCATCCTCTAGTAAGCCTTTCCACGGGTCATCAATGACGCTATCGCCGTTATCCTCCATATCAGAGGAAGGTGTGCCCACCGTATGACCTGCGAGCAGGGCCAACACCGCGTCGCGCTTCTCTTGGGGGATCAACATAATCTCGCTGTTCAACCCCTTAGCCACCAGTTCTAACGTGTTAAGGCGCGGGTTGCCACTGGCTTCAAGCCGTTGATACTGCTGGCGCGACATTCCCACCCGCATCTGCATGTCACTTTGTTTGAAGCCTAGCGCAACACGGCGCTTTTTGATCTGATCCAGTAACGGCATGGCGGTGTCATCAAATAAGTTGCTTTTTAGTTTACAGCAACACATTAGTTGCTATTTTTATTAAAAGCAATTTATAAGACGACAAGCTCTGTGTGTCAGGTAGGGAAGGTCAAAGGGCTGGCCAGAGACGAGAGTAGATTCAGTTTGGACACAGAAATTGAGCAAAGCGCTCTATTTTACTAGGTTTGACCCCGCCTAGCAGGTCGCTCGCTTCGCGTAACATCAACTGACCACTCAGTGCTTCACTGACCACCGCCCTAGAAAATGATTGGCTGATTTGGGATTTCTTAGTCTGGTAGTAGGTTGGCCCGCCACTGCTCTCATTTGCTTTGTGCTGCGCCTGCTGTTCAGCAATATAATGGCCGTATTGCGCTTGAGAAATAAAATTGAGCGTCAACGCACGGCGCGCCAATGCCCAGGTGCTGACGTGAAAGTGGGCTTCCAACGTCGGTAAGTTATCTTGCCAGTGCACTAAATCGTGTTGCCAAAGAGAGCTGAATTCTTGTTCTGGTACTAAAAACTCTGCCGCGACGGCATTACAAAGCACTTCTTGTTGGCGGTGCGTATTAGCGTTTCCATCGGAAATGCCAGACTGCCCAATCCAAATATGACAAAGCTCATGGATCAGAGTAAATAAGCGCGCACCTAGCGCATCGCCATGATTGACGAAAATGATAGGCGCATAGTCATCTACAATGGCAAACCCGCGGAACTCTTCAACTCGCAAAGGGCGTGTGTAGTGGCCCATATCGCCTTGGCGCATCACCAGGATTCCCTGTGCTTCGATTCGCTGGGTTAAATCGCGGTAATAGTCATCCCATTTACCGCGCTTAGGGTGATCCTCAACGCCTAACTGGGAGCGCATGTCGGCGACGATTTCAGCGACAGAGTGATTGGCAGAAAAGCGGCCAACATTTGGATTGGGCTCGGCAAAGTGCTGCTTTAAATAGTCCCGGTACCACTCCTGGCGCTGAAGCATTAGCTTGATCAGATCAAGAAGCTCAGCGCTCGGCCGAGTAACACCTTGGCCTTCCAGCGTTCGAAGATCGGGAATGGGCAACACTTCTTCGGGCGGCTCTGTAAGAAACAGGTACCCAAAAGGGACGTAGGCTTTTTCGGCAAACTGCATCGCTTGGCGGAAGGTGATGGGCTTTTCACCCGCTTCCCATGCCAGCAGTTTTTCTTCATTCACCCCGCACTTATGTGCAAATTCAGGCACCGGGATGCCGGAGCGCTCGCGCGCCCAGGTCAGCATCTGGGTGTTGATATTTGCCTTGGTCATACGGGGGCTTTCCTAGTAACGATTTGCGTAGATCAAGTGAGTCTAGCAGCACCGTGCACAGCACCCAATATGTTATAGGCCGATCAATCGGCTATAGGATCGGGTTGCTTGCTAAACTGAACGGTGGGTAAAACCACTCGCGGTAAGCGCAAGCGTTCGCATTGTGAGCTCAAGAATTCGCGCCAATAGGGCCAAACGTGATAACTGGCGTTTTTAAGCGCGTACTCATCTATTGCTTCTTGCTCTATTGAGTCGGTTACTAGGTACTCTGCAATAAACTCCCCTTCTATAAGCGCTTTAATATCAGGCTCTTCATCCTCTTGTTGTTGTGAAACCCAACGAGCCCCAAGGCGAATATAGATGCGTACCAGTTGGCCGTCGCCATCCACTTGTATCACTTCACTTTTACGCACAATGTGCATTTGCTGCACCGACAGCACTTCTAAACTATCGGCTGACTTGGGATCAAAATCGTCTTCGCACTCAGCTTGCGCGGACTTGAGATAAACGTCGTTGATGACCAAGCTGTCAATCGCTTGTTGCAGCTTTTTGCTGACTTTAGCTTTAGCCATAACAGACCTCGCGCTCGATCTCATGAGACTGGATCACCTTAGTATTTACCTTGCGTGGGAGTGAGCGTAGCCCAACGATAGAGGTCGTTTTCCAAAGGCGAGTTTCTCTGTTTGTTACTCCAGCATCGGCTTTCAGCTTCTCCAGCGCGGCTGGCACCTGATCGGCGACGCGTAACAGCTTATCCATAGCATCAGATTGCATGACATCATCTGATTCGTACTTAGAGAACGCCACAGGGCCACCGCCAAAGATGCGAGCAGCGTCTTGTTGATTTAATTGCCAATGCTTACGTAATGCGAGCACTTCTGCGCCAGTGAGTAGCCCCTGCGCTTGTTTCTTAAAAGCAGTCATTGCGCGCTTATTATCACGTGCTTCTTTTGTTCCTGCCTGCTCGCTACCACAGCCATCACAAGCCAAAAAGTGGCTTTCAATGCGGCTATGTTTGCCCATGTGCTCAACGTCTATCCATTCGCTACGGGCATGAAGCTGCCCAGATTCGCAGATCGGACAAATGTGATTAGCCATGACACTCCTCGGTACTAAGTATGGCAAGAAACCAGCAGCAGTAGCTTGCCTGTTTTACCAATCGCAAATTTTACGTAGTATTCTATGTGCATTTCTTTGTGTGCATGCTCTATCCACTCGATTCGCTGCAAGCGGTAGCTATCGCATGCAGCCCATGGGCCTGTTGGCTTCTGCACACACCATTCAGATTTTAAATACTGACCACCGGTAAGCGCTTGTTTCAGCAATGCGCGGACGTCTGATATTTCATAAGCAAGCTGTTGAACATCTGCTATGCACTTGCGTGTCCATAGCACCGTCTGTTCGTCACCTGCGTCCAGCAGCGCTAGTACGTCAGTTACGGCGTACAGCGGCTCGTCTTCAATGTGAATTCGTTTGCTACCGGCCTCGCTAGGCGGTTGCCCTGAATAGACGCTAACGTTGGTTGTATTGTTTACCATAATGGTAATTTTTTCCAATCAATTTGATGTGCCCACCGCTTAAAAGTTCATGTTTCGCTTTCTTGCCTAACCTTTGTCACTTCTAATTGATAATGGAGTCAGCCGCTTATGCACTACGTTTGCGGCGTTTTGCTGGCGCTTTCACCGCCCGTTCTGCTTTGATCCTTTCCAGCAGCGCCTCTGCGCTGTTCTCGCCGGTGATCAGGTCAGGGTTGTCTTTACGCCACTGCTCGGTGAGTTCGCCTCGGAAAGCTTTGGCGAGAATGGATTGGGTGAGGTTGTTCACCCGCGCCAGCGATTGATTCACCTGATGCTCGATACGGTCGGCGTGGGCAAAGAGTCGATCCACGCGGCGGACGATTTCGATTTGTTCTTTGAGTGGCGGCAAGTATATTTCGTGGTCAATTATATTACTTTTCGTCAAGCCAGGGATTAACCCCTTAGCTTTTAAAACAACATCTGCGGCGGAAGCCTGAATGGCAAAAAGAATGTAGGTGTAGTTCATCTTTTCGTTAGGGACAAACGCATACACATCACGACCGATCGCTGCATAACAGCCCGGAAAAGTAGTTCCCACACCAGCACCTTTTACTGTGACAAATATCGAGCCATCCGGGGCCATACGTTTAGGGTACTCTGTCCACTTATTATGTAATATTTTTCTTCCATCCCATTGTTCAGGACCGGTTACATACGGTTCGCCTTTCCCATCAAAGTTAACCTCTGATCTACTGGGAGATTGTCCTGCAATTATTTTTCCTGCTACAGATAATGGCTTCACATCTCCAATGTTTTGGTGATTAGTGGCTCGCCACTCTTTCGTCAACCGCCCACTCATCGCCCCTGCCAGTACGGATTGACGAAAGCGCTTGAGGATCTTGGGAATAGGCTCAAGGCGGGCTTTGGTGTTGTCCACCTGCGCCAGCAGGGTGTCGAGTTTGTCGGCGATGATTTTTTGTTCGGCAAGGGGGGGAAGCGGAACCTTAAACCTAGACAGCTTCTTCTGATTTATGGACGATTGATTTACTGCATGCTGAGCATTTTGTGAGAAGATGCCAGCCTTCCTCGAAAACTTGCAATGATAATTAAAAAAGCGCGCAATCATACACTTTTTATTCACAACTAACCGAAGTAAGTTTATTCCATGATAAAGTTCGCGATTCTTATCGAAAATGGCAGTCTTTCCAAGGTGGGTCGGGCTGTTTATATGGCTAAATAAGATGTCGCCCTTATTAATTTTATATTTTTCAACTTTATTAGTATCGTATATCTCTATGAAACCAACCCGACTAAAGTTGATTGTTTCATGAGCAATAGTTTCAATACGACTAACAGGAATACCTGAGCCATCTTTGTTTTGTTTTCCTCCTATACCATTTGATACGGAGGTCAACACATCACCATATTCGATGACAGCCCATTCATCGGGGATCGATACTTCCATCATTTATTTATCCCCACCCATCATTTCCTTCAACAATACCCGTTGCCCATCGGCCTCTTCCTCAGCTCCTAGTTCACGCATCAGCCCGTCCAGCTCGCCCAGAGCTTGCACCAGCTCGCTCATGGCCTCGCCGGCCAGCACCTCGGGGTCAGGCATGTCAGCAGCATCCACGCTGTCCTTGTCCTTGAGCCAGCTGATATCAAGCGAGTCGCCCTTGGTGTCGCGAATCCACTCGCGGGAGAAGCAGCGCCAGCGGGATTTGGCGAGTCGGTCATCGATCACGCCCTGGTTTTCGTCCGTGGCGTCAGGATCAACGGCGATCTCGTCAGCGTTGAACGACCACTCGCCTTCCTGCCGCGGGCTTTGACCGTTGGGGTCGTCACCAAATACGGTCTCGAATGGTTCAAGGTATTTGTCAGTAAAGGGCGTGCGCTTGCCGAAGCTCGGCATGTTGGTGCGCAGGTCATAGACCCAGACGTTTTGCGTGTTGCCCTTGTCCTGGGTGGGGTCTTCAGGCTTGGAGAAAAACAAAACGTTGGTTTTAACACCCGCGGCATAAAAAATGCCGGTGGGCAGGCGGAGAATGGTGTGCAGGTTGCACTTCTCCATCAGGTCGTGGCGTMCCTGGGCACCCTGGCCGGCCTCGAACAGCACGTTGTCCGGCAGCACCACCGCGGCGCGGCCGCCGGGTTTGAGCATCACGTGATACATCAAATGCAGGAAGGCCTGCTGCTTGTTACTGCTGTAAAACAGCAGATCATCCCGGGTCGGGATACCGCCGCCTTGTTTGGTGCCAAAGGGAGGGTTGGCGAGCAACAGCGACGCTCTGGGGAGCTGCTTACCTTCATTACTAAGGGTGTCGCCAAACAGGATGCCAGCGTGATGATCATCGATGGCGATGTCGTGCAGCATCAGGTTCATCAATGCCAGACGGCGGGTATCCGGCACAAATTCCATGCCATAAAAGGTCTTGTGTTGGTAACGATCATAGGCCGCTTCATCCAATGCCTCGACATCGTTATTGGCACCAATATGATGGTGGGCGCTGATCAGAAACCCACCAGTACCGGCCGTCGGGTCCACAATCACGTCGTCCAGGGTCGGCTTCATCAGCTTGACCATGGCATTGATCAGTACACGCGGAGTGAAGTACTGACCTGCGCCGGATTTCTTCTCGCTGGCATTGATTTCCAGTAGCCCTTCATACATATCGCCTAGGCCTTCCTGGCGGGCGCTGTACCAATCGAGCTTGTCGATTTCAGTGATCAGTTTATCCAGCGTCGCTGGCTTGCGGATTACGGTGTGGGCATTGTTATAGATCGCCTGCGTGATCCTTGAGCCGTGGCCGCCAAGATCGACCAGCATTTTCTTGTAGAACTCCAGCCGGCTGGCCGAGTTCTGGTTCTCCAGATCCGTCCAGGTATTATTGGCCGGCAACAGTTCATCCTGCCCGGTCTCTTCCACCATCTTGAGAAAGACAAGATACGTCAGTTCGGTAATGTATTCGTGATAGGTCACGCCATCGTCACGCAACAGATTACAAAGGTTCCAGAGTTTAGCGACGAGGTTCGGGGTGTTCATGGTTGGTGTCTACTTCATGTGGTTGGCGCTCTGGGTCATGCCCAGAGCGCTTGGTTAAACTGTGTGAGGATATCGGTAACGGGCTGATCAAAGAGCTTGTTAGCGCGTTTGATACCGCCCTGGGCCTTGAACGGCCCCTGATTCAGCGCGGCCTCATCCACAATGATGGTGGCCTTCATCTGCTTGGCGATCAGCTTAAGCCAATCACGCTGGGGGGTCTTCCAAGGCTGGCTCTGGAGAATCGTTTCCAGCGCATTATCAACTCGTTGATCCCAAGGGACCAGAGGCTCGCCTAGCGCTGCTTGCCGAATAAACCCAATGATCTTGGCAGCGATCTCTTCCTGCGTCAGTTCACGCCAAGCGACCTGAAGGTCCTGCTCACGAAACTGATTGCGCTCAAGTTCGACGGCGAGCTCTCTCAGACTTTGACGGGTGAGCTCCCACGGGCGGTTGATCACGGTCTGAAGCGCCGCCAGACGGTTACTGTTGGCGTTGATATAGGCTTTGAAGGCTTTCAGATAATCTTCCGGTTTTTGCCCCTCGCCATAGCCCGTAGTGATACCCGCTATCTTATCACTGCCATCATGAATCACTACATTAGGTCTCCAGCCCCCACCACCATTGGTAACGGTGGTATCAAGCAATTCACCGAGTCCAGGATTGTTAGTAAACCATTCGGCGAGTTGCGAGACAGGCATGTTCTTGAGCTCACGAGCGAACTCACCGGGAGACTTGCCTGCAATGATTTCAAATTTGTCAGCCTGCTCTGGCAGCAGGTAGTTCTTTTTGACCTGAAGCTTTGAAATAAACTGCTTCCTGGCAAGGTCCTGGAGCTCTGGAGCGCTCTCTTGCTTCATGTCGTCTTCAAGACCCTTGAAGGCAAGGTCAACCTTGGTGACCACCGGTTTCATGGTGTTCACGTGTTCCAGCTGCGTGTAGATATCTACGGCGTCATAGATTCGGAATGGCCCCTTGCCGATATCAGGGCATAGCCGAGTGGCGCGCCCCAGCATCTGTTCAAATAGAATTCGACTGTTCACTCGACGTAGAAACACCAGATTACAGATGGCGGGAACATCTATTCCTGTCGTCATCAAATCAACGGTGACGGCAATGTTAGGCAGTCGATCGTTTTTATAGCTGCGAATCTTTTCCAGCGGCTTGTCACTGGCACCAGTGATCTTTTGTACGGCGTCGTCTTCAACTTCACCATGATAATGCTCAATGGCGGTCTTGAACGCTTCAACTACATCATCGGCGTGCTTGTCTGTTACGCAAAAGACCAGTGTTTTCGCCGGTGAATAGGGATTGATCGAATCGCTTTCGATCAACCATCGGGTGACAACGCTCGTGAACTCAGGAGCAATCACCTTGCGGTTGAAATCGCTAACATCAAAGTTCAATTCATCGGGCGTGTTATAGGTATCGATCGTGTTATTGGCGACGTCGTAAACCGTTACCTGTTCATTTACCTTGTAGGAGATACCCTCTTCAGAGAGCTTTGTACGTATCCGAATGGGTGGAAGATGGTCATTGAGATAGCCGTCCAGCACGGCTTCTGTGTAGCTGTAGGTAAAAACAGGGGCGCCAAAAATCTCGGTCGTGTGCAGGGCGGGCGTAGCGGTCAGTCCGATCTTGAAAGCATCGAAGTAGTCGATGACGCTGCGATACTTTGACTGGTAGTCCTTCTGGTCACGAAACATTTGCTCGGTATCGCTAAGCTCACGATCCAGCAGATAGCCCCGGTGGCATTCATCGACAATGATGCAGTCATACTGGCCAACGCCGGGCCGCGCCGTGCCATCAGTCGGGTAAAGGATTCGCTTGACCAGACCCTGCACGGTGGCAACGTGAACCTTGGTGGCATCATCCGGTGTCGCCTTGGGAGTCTTGTTTGGCGCCATACCGATGACATCAAAGGTTTCTGCAAAGGTATTGAGGTTTTCCAGCCGAACCTCACCGAAATCATCGGTTGCCTGTACGCCCAGTGCAGAGCGATCCACCAGAAACAGGATGCGGCGAAAACGCTCAGCCTTGAGAAATCGATAGACCATGGCGATGGCTGTTTTGGTCTTGCCTGTCCCGGTTGCCATGGCTATCAGGGCCGCGGTTTCTCCTTGCTTGATACGGGTTTCAGTCGCTCGAATGGCCTCGATCTGGTAGTCGCGCAAGGCAAGATGATAATCAAACCCCATGGCCTCCAGCTCATCTTCAGCTTGCTGAGGGGTTTGCCGGAGATAGGTTTTTATTTCCTGTGGCGAATACCAACCGTTTAGCGCTCGACGTCGGTTGGTATCGTCGCGCACGTCCAAAAACCAGATACCACTTTCCTGCTCCAGCTGTTTCAGGTAAGGACGGCCATTGGTTGCGAAGGCCAGCGGCACACGAAACTCTCCATAAAGCTCTTCAACGGTAAACGCACCTTTCTCCTGTAGACCCTTGGCATAACGCTTGGCCTGATCGATGCTGCCATAAACGTTTCTGGCGCTCTTTTTGGCCTCTACAACGGCTACAGGCATCAGGCCAATGAACAGGACATAGTCGGCGGGGCCGGAAGCTGTTGGCCATTCAGCAATAGCCCGGTTTTGATTGGGAATTGGCCGTGCGCCAGCGGAATATTTGAGATTGACGCTATCAGCTTCCCAGCCTGCCTCAATGAGTTGCTCGTCGATTAGGACACGTGTTTCCGCTTCGTTGAGCTGCAGTGTGGACTTTTCAACGTTACTGATTTGTACTGCCTGCGCTTCAGGGGCCTGCTGAGTAAATGATTGAAAATATAGAACGTTTGCTTCATTCATTTTGGCCCGATATTTCTCAAGGGTCGCTTCATGCTCGGTTGCCAACTCTTCCCACACCTTGCTTTCGGTCGACATACGCTCAGCACGCTGTCTTTCCGCTTCGGCTTTCAGAGCTTCGGCTTCTTTCAATGCTTCAGTCTTGGTAAGACGGTCTGTCGTTGAATGGTGCTGTTTGTGCAGCTCCAGAATCTTTTCTTCAAGATCACGGACTCTGGAAGAGGGATCTTCGGGCTTTATGAAAGCCTTGGTTTTAAAGCCCAGGGCCTTTGCACCGCCAAATTGGAGATGAAACCACATGGCCAGCGCATGTCCCAACTGAAGCGCTTTCAGCGCATCCCGGTGATTAGACGAGGTCAAATCGTGGGCAGCGCAATTACCCAGCTTTCTCAAACTGTGAAAAGCATCTTTTATCTGCTGATCCAGACGGAGAGTATTATCGAGCTCTCGCAGTAAATCGATCTGTTTCACATCACTTCCTGATGCTACCCCCAGACGTGAAGCGATGGTTCTCGCCAATTCTTCACCAAGCTGGCGCATTTTAATCAGCGTGGTGTTGGGATCAGAAACAAAGCAGGCTTCAGCGGTCTGTGCCAAACGCACCAGAAGCTCATCGTGATGTTTCAGGAAATCGAAGTTACTGCTGGCCACGTGTAATTACCTTTTGTCATTAAACAGTGTGACGCATGTTTCCGCTAGGCTACCTGAAATGACGAAGGGTAACTAATATTAGAACTCGTCATAAACTGTTTTCTAAAACTGCATATCTAGCGGCTTATAACACTTTATGGATCGCCGCACTGATGCCACTTAGCCTTCTCGCTTTTCCCTTCAGCATCCGGGGCTTCATCGCCTCCGCCACAGCCTGAAACACTGGCACGATCACCGAGCTGCCGAACTGGCCATAGGTTTGAGTGTCGCGAAGCGTCTTTCACCAAGGGCGTCAAAGTCCATCAAAGGTGGTGTCATCTGAACCTCACGGCCATAGCGCTCGGACTTGAACGTCAAGTTGACGTCCTCTTTTTGGCTTCCACCACGGCGATAGGCGTCAGGCCAATAAACAGCACGTAATCGGCATGCTCTTTTTTGCCCACGGGCTTGGTGCCGGGCGGTACAAAAGGGCCGGGGTTGAAGGCGGTGCCTGCCTTGCCAAACGAGCTGTGAAACCAGATAGTCAGTTCGCGGGCCAGCTTTATGCCATCCAAGGCTTCTTTGTCGCGAATGCTTTATTACCACCCATACTAATGAAATAGGGTGTGCTTAGCTAAGTCTACTTTTGGGTTGTGGCCTCGGTCACTCATTGCCCAGTGCTTGCTGCTGAAGCTGTTCCACTGCTTGAGCTCGCTCACGCTCTAGCTCGCGCTTGAGTTCATCCTCTGAGGGCAAATAAGGCAGATACTTCGCCGCAAACAGCTGCTTTTGTTCGGCCAGTACCGAGTACTTCACTACGGCCTCGCTTTTTTCACTGCACAGAACCAAGCCGATGGTGGGGTTATCGTCGCTGCCTCTGCGCTGTTCATCGTATAAGCGCACGTAGGTATCCATCTGGCCAATATCCTGATGCCTGAGCTTGCCGAGTTTTAGATCCACCAGCAAAAAGCACTTCAGTTTGAAGTTGTAGAACACCAAGTCGATGTAGAAATCTTCGTCGTCAAAGCGAATACGCTGCTGGCGCTCAACGAAGGCAAAGCCTTTGCCCAGTTCTAGCAGAAACTGCTGCAGGTTGCTGATAATGGCCTGCTCTAACTGGCTTTCTTGATAGGTTTTGTCTTGTAGATTTAGAAAATCCAGAATGTAGGGATCACGCAGATAGTCTTTGGCGGTTTCCGCCAACGGCTGAGTGTTTTCTTTTGCTTCCTGTTCAACCGGCGTTTTGTTTTGGCTAGCCAGCAGGCGCTCGTAGTAGAGGGTGCTAATCTGGCGCTCTAGAGCGCGAACACTCCAGCTGTGCTGTTCCGCCTCTTGTTGATACCAAGCTCGCGCACTTGGGTTTTCTACCTTAGCTAGCAGGTTGTAATGCGACCAACTCAATTCGAGAGACACTGTCTCCCGAATTGGAAAGGCTTGATAAAAGCGGCGCATATTGCGCAAGTTGGTGACATCAAAGCCCTTTCCCAGCCGCTCGGTAAGCTGTTTTGAGAGTTGCTGTAGCTGCTGCTTACCATACTCAGCACGACGATTGCCTTGCTGTTCGTGCTCGACAATTAAACGGCCTATTTCCCAGTAACTTTGTACCATGGCCGTATTCACGGCTTGGCGAACCTGCCCGCGTGCCTACTCTATCTGTTGGGTAATCGCGCTAACAAGGCTGCTAAAGGCGATTGGGTTTTGCTCCGTCATCGGCTTAACCCCTGGTGTCATAGAGTAGTAATGGCAGTTGGCTTAGGCCTAACGAAAGCAAATTTTGCCGATTTAAGGACGCCTCCCCATGCCCACCCTACGCCACATCACCTTAACCCTACTGCTCGCTGTGCTGAGCAGCCTGCCCATCAGCACCCAGGCAAACGAAACAACCTGGCAAGCACTGCAAGAAGGCAGCTTGGTAATTTTCATGCGCCACTCCCTGGCCCCTGGCATTGGTGACCCGCCGGGCTTTGAACGTGGCCGCTGCGAGACTCAGCGCAATCTTTCTGCGAGTGGCCGTGCTCAGGCGCAAGCCGTTGGTCGTGCATTTCGGGAGAGGGAGATCCCCATTGCGGCGGTGTATTCATCAAGCTGGTGCCGGGCAATGGATACCGCTGAACTGATGGCGCTGGGGCCTGTAGAGCCTACACCCTGGTTAGACTCCTTCTTTCGCGGGCGCGGTGATCAAGCGTCAATCACCCAAACCGCCCAGCAGCAGATCGCCGCATGGAAAGGGCCGGGCAATTTGCTGCTGGTTACCCATCAGGTGAATATCACCGCGTTGGTTGGCAGCGGCGTAGGCTCTGGCGAGATGATTGTGGTGCGTCCCACGGATAATTCGTTTCAAGTAGTGGGGCGGTTAAATGTTAGCGGTGACTAATTCGCTTCTTAACCCTTTAAACAGTTATAAAGTAAAAACAGCAATACGGTTTAGGAGACCTTGATGAAGGCCGTTGTTTTTGAGCAGTTTTCCGCCCCGCCGAGTATCCAGCAGTTGCCCGATCCGACGCCTGAACCTCACGGTGTGGTGGTGAAAGTGATGGCTAATGGGGTGTGCCGTAGCGATTGGCATGGCTGGGTGGGGCMTGATACCGATATCCAGCTTCCCCATGTGCCGGGCCATGAGCTGGCAGGCGTAGTCGAAGCCGTTGGTAAAGATGTAACGCAATGGCGCATTGGCGACCGCGTTACGGTGCCGTTCGTGGGTGGCTGTGGCACTTGCCCAGAGTGKCACTCGGGCAACCATCAGGTGTGCGATAGCCAGTTTCAGCCCGGCTTCACGCACTGGGGCTCATTTGCTGAGTATGTGAGTATTCACTATGCCGATGTGAACTTGGTTGCGCTGCCAGAGACACTCGACTTCGCGACGGCGGCCAGCCTGGGGTGTCGGTTTGTCACTTCCTTTCGGGCGGTCGTCGATCAGGGCCAAACATCGGCTGGGCRGKGGGTGGCCATTCACGGCTGCGGAGGTGTTGGTCTATCCGCCGTAATGATTGCCAACGCCATCGGTGCCAACGTCGTTGCCATCGATATTTCGGAGGAGGCGCTTACTCTGGCCCGTCAACTGGGCGCCGTTGCCACTGTGAATGCCGCCAAGGTGGCCAATGTGGTTGAAGCAGTTGCGGAAATAACCCGAGGTGGTGCTCACGTGTCGTTGGATGCGCTAGGGCACCCGACGACCTGCTTTAACTCGATCAGCAATCTGCGTAAACGCGGCAAGCATATTCAGGTCGGGTTGATGTTGGCTGAGAACAGCACACCAGCTATTCCCATGAGTAAGGTTATTGCCAACGAGCTTGAAATACTCGGCAGCCATGGCATGCAGGCGCATCGTTATGACGCCATGCTGGCGATGATTCAGTCTGGAAAGCTGGCGCCTGAGCAGCTTATCGGCAAACGAATCACCCTTGAGCAGTCGATTGATGCGCTGATGAACATGGATAAATTTGAAGGGGCGGGTGTGACTGTGGTGACCAAATTTTAAGGAAACCGCTGAGCCGTTTAATAACAATTTCCTGCAATGAAACGTGGCAAATTATTCGCTCCTTATCCGCGGCTGTAGGTTTTACGCTATACATTATTGATAAGGAGTAAATGATGACAATAGACACTACCCAGKCAGTGCGCCGCGTGATCGCCCAGCACCCGGCCAAGCGCGATGATATCGGTGATTTAACTACTCGTCGGCCGCTGCCAGGGCCTGGTTTGGATCAGCTCGACCCGTTTCTGTTTTTGAATCACCACGGCCCGCAAACGTACCCGGCCAACAACCGTGGCCTGCCGTTTGGCCCGCACCCGCATCGCGGGTTTGAAACGGTGACGTTTATCCTGGAAGGGTCGCTTGCCCACGCTGATAGCGCTAGCCATCAAAGCATCATCCACAAAGGTGGCGTGCAGTGGATGACCGCGGGCAGTGGCATTGTGCATGCGGAAATTTCGCCGCCGGAGTTTCTGCGCGACGGTGGCCCGCTGGAGATTCTTCAACTGTGGGTCAATCTACCGGCGCGTTTGAAGATGAGTGAGCCGCGCTACGTGGGACTACAGGAAGCGTCCATCCCCGCTATTGCACTACCGGGCGGCGGTGAGCTGAACCTGATCGCCGGGCAGTGGCAGGGTAGCGTTGGGCCAATTGACACGCTAACCGGCGTATTTATGTCGACCCTGCAGCTGCCTGCGGGCGCGTACGCGCATCTGCCCGTCTCACCTGGGCGGCAGGTGTTTCTTTACGTAGTGAGTGGTGACGTCGAGATAGGCGGTGAACCCGTTCAGCCTCACCATTTGATCGAAGTAGACCGTGATGGCGAGAGCCTCGAAATCGAAGCCAGCAGCGACGCACGCCTGCTGTTTGGCCATGGGGAAGTAATAGACGAACCTGTGTATTCCCACGGTCCCTTTGTGATGACTACCCGCGAAGAGATTGTCCAGGCGGTTGATGACTATCAGAACGGCAAATTTGGCGGGCTCGACGCCTAAGATTATTTAAAGACAGGGGTTGTTTAAAGACAGGGCTTGGGTAAAGAGAGTTGCTATAACGGCTCGCCGCGGTAGTAGTGCCACAAAAACAGTGACCCCACCGTGCGCCAGGGAGCCCAGGCTTCCACCAACTGACGGGCTTGCTTGGGCGTGGGCTTGTCGTCCATGCCTTTTAAACGGCCCAAGGCTACCCGTAGGGCAAGATCGTCGGCGGGAAAGATATCCGGGCGTTTCAGCGAGAACATCAGGTAGATTTCGGCGCTCCAGCGGCCAAAGCCGCGCAGCTCAGTAATCGCGGCAATCGCCTCGTCGTCGCTTAGCTGCTCAAGCCCATCAGCGCTAAATGTGCCTGCCAGCTCCGCTTCTGCTAGGCCCTTGGCGTACTCAATTTTACGCCAGGAGAGCCCAGCATCGCGCAGCGCTTGGCCCTCTATCTCCATGACCGCTTTAGCGTGCAGCTCGGGCAGCAACGTATTGACGCGGCCCATAATCGCACGAGCGGCCTCGGTGGAAAGTTGCTGGCTGACGATAGTGCTGAAGAACGTCGCAAAGCCCGGGTCACGTTCCCGGGGCTGGGGGGCGCCCACCAATGGGTATGCGCGCGCGATATCCGGGTCTGCCTTAGCCAACGCTTGCATGGCTTGGTCGATTGTTTCGGGCGTCATTATTGCCTCACGTGTCTTGGTAAAAGCGCCACACTAGCAAAGCGCGAGTGAAAGCGTGAAACCTTGACGACTAACTACTCGGGTGCCTTCTCAATTATCTTCTTTGCCCGCTAACTTTTTAAACACAGCTGGTTTCTACTTTCGTCTAATCCTGCGATCATTTAGCGCTAATCGAGATACCAACAGGGCGGTATCCCAAGGAGATAAGCATGCAGGATTCGACAGCACCGTCGTCTCAAGGGCTAGCGCGCAACCCGCGTTTGGCCGAATTTGTGTTGGCGCTGGGTGGCTTTGGGATTGGCACCAGCGAGTTCGTCATTATGGGCTTGATGAACCGTGTCGCGGGTGATTTAGACGTGACGGTGCCTCAAGTGGGTTATGCCATTAGCAGCTACGCCTTGGGTGTCGTGGTCGGCGCGCCGCTGATTTCAGCGCTGGCCGCGCGGGCGCCCAGGCGGATGCTGTTGATTATTCTGATGCTGGTGTTTGCCGTGGGTAATATCGCCAGTGCTATGGCGCCGGGTTTTTGGTCATTTGTGGGCCTGCGTTTTCTGGCGGGTCTGCCCCATGGCGCCTATTTTGGCATCGCGGCGCTAGTGGCGGCGGGGGCGGTACCGGTTGACCAAAGGGCGCGGGCTATTTCTCGGGTGATGATGGGTTTAACCGTGGCGATTTTGATTGGCGCACCGCTAGGCACCTGGACGGGCAATCTGTTTGGCTGGCAGATCGCCTTTGCCGGCGTTGGGGGCATTGCGTTGCTTACCGCCGCGTTGATTCGCCTATATGTACCGGTGCAGCCCGTTGATGACCTCGCAAGCCCAGTACGTGAGCTAACAGCGCTGCTTAAGCAGCGCGTCTTGGTCACGCTGGCGCTCGCCTGCATCGGCTGCGGCGGCATGTTCGCTATTTTTAGCTATGTGATGCCGACATTGACCCAGCAAGCCGGTATGAGCGAAGCCCTGGGGCCTTTGGTACTGGTGATCTTCGGCCTGGGCTCGATTGCCGGTAATTTAATCGGTGGGCGCATGGCTGATAAAAACCTGATGCGCGCGATTCCGACCATCCTGCTCTGGTGTGGGGTAGTTCAGGGGCTGTTTTACTTTGCCGCTAATAACGTTTGGACAGGGCTGCTGTTTGTTGGCTTGGTGGGCACCAGCATGGCGCTGGCGCCTTCGCTACAAACACGCTTAATGGATGTGGCAGAGGATGCTCAAACCATGGCGGCCTCACTGAACCACGCGGCCTTTAACGGTGCCAATGCGCTAGGGGCGTGGCTTGCAGGCCTGGCAATCAGCGCAGGCTTCAGCTGGTCGAGCACGGGCTTGGTCGGTGCTGGGTTGGCGCTCTGTGGCTTGGTGATTTTTGCCGCTGGGCGCTGGTTGGAAAAGCGCACCTATGGCGCCGTGGCCCAGCGCGCCTAGCGCTGTATCGCTATTGATCAGTTKCCTAGTTATCGAACAGTGATAATTAACATAGCTAAAAAGTCGAATTCTCTCTACTGTGTAAGAGTAGTAACCCATAAGGAGATGACCATGCACATTCAGGTATTGAATTCGACACGTATATTGACCCTCGGCGCGGTGGTGGCATTAACCATTGGCTTGGCGGGCTGCGGTACTTCCACGGGCGAGCGCGCTACTAGCGGCGCGGGTGTCGGGGCTGCCATTGGCGCGGGTGCCGCRGCCGTAACCGGTGGTAGCGTCGTTCAAGGCGCCGTCATCGGCGGTGGCGTTGGTGCTGCCACCGGTGCCGCCACGGATGCAGATGACATCAACCTCGAATAAGTAATGGTTGATCTCTTAGCGGCACAGCCTAAATCCGCGCATGCCCATATGAAAGTGATCGGCATGCGCGGCGTTGTAATCGGGGCCCAATACATTTCCGAAGGTGTCGCAGGCGCCATCCCGCGCAGCGCGTAAAAACTCCCTAGCCTTGCCTTCATCATCCCAATCATTGATTAGCGTGATGCGCTGGCCATTATCAAACTGAAACCCCACCACATCCAGCGCTTCGGCGGTGGCGTGTTCGCTGCGTCTGCCGGTTTCTCGGCCGTAAACGTTACGGCAGGCAAAGCTACCCACATGGTTAACCTGGCTTACCCGGCTGCCCATAATCTCCTCGGCGGCAGGCTGTAACGTATGCCGCTCATACATGACCCAGGCCAGCGCCATGGGGCAGGAAGCCACGAAGCTTTGGTTAAACGCGACGTCGCTTGATTGCATGCGCACGACATTGGAAAGTGGACAACTCGCCGTGGGGCTGTAATCGGCTAGTGGCGTGTAGCGTAATTCGCCTTCGGCAGCGGTATCTAACGCAGCTAAACAGCCTGCTCGGTCATCCGCCAAGCGGCTTAACTTAAGTTGCGTGACTGGCGTGATGGGGTCATCAATATGCAGCGGTGCCCAGGGCGCCCAGTGGCGGGGAATCTCTATAAGGCCTTTTTGCAGGGCTACGCCCAGTGCGATCAGGGCTAAAATAAATAGCGTACTGCGCATGTCTACCTCCCTGTATGTCACCGCCAACGCTACAGTCGTCGCGCTGGGTGTGCGATACTGCGCAGCCTTGCTGCTCTGCTGCAGTCACTTTACTAGCGTTTACTACGTTTTCCGCTGCTTATTTTCGCTAACTGAAGGGAAAGTACTTCATGTCCCAAGGTACGCTGTTTATCGTTTCTGCCCCGTCGGGTGCTGGCAAGACTAGCTTGGTGCGTGAGCTAATCGAAAGCCTGGATGGGATTCAAGTGTCGGTGTCGCACACTACGCGTGCCAAGCGCGAGGGTGAGGTGGATGGCGTGAATTACCATTTCACCAATGTGGCCGAGTTTGAAGCGATGATCGCGCGGGGTGAGTTCTTTGAGTATGCCAAAGTATTTGATAATTACTACGGCACCTCACGCCAGGCGGTAGAGGTATTGCTGGCGGCAGGGCAGGACGTGATTCTGGAAATCGACTGGCAGGGCGCTCATCAGGTGCGCGAGCAAATGCCGGATGCGGTATCGATTTTTATTCTGCCGCCGTCGCGCAACGAGCTTGAGCGACGCCTTGCTAGCCGCGGTACCGATGAGCATGCAGTGATTGCTCGTCGCATGCGCGATGCGGTTAGTGAAATGTCCCATTACCACGAATATGATTACCTCGTTGTTAACGATGACTTCACCACGGCGCTGCAGGAGKTACAGTCGCTGGTGATCAGTCGCCGTTTGAGTCGACCGGTAATGAGCGAGCGCCATGCGCCGCTGTTGGCTGCGCTCTTGTCACAGGCGCCTACGGTCGAGTAATCTATCTGGTTCTACATCTTTTTTTCACTGGGTCGRCGCCGTTTTCAACGTTTAAACGGCGTCGGCCCGGTTCCGTCATAACAGGAAGGCTCCCATGGCTCGCGTAACCGTTGAAGATTGTCTTGAAAATGTTGAAAACCGTTTCAAGCTGGTAATGATTTCCMCCCAGCGTGCTCGCCAGCTGGCGCGCGGCTCCCGCGATGCCCTGCTACCTTGGGAAAACGATAAACCCACAGTGATGGCGCTGCGTGAAATTGCCGCAGGTCTGGTCGATCACACCGTGCTCGACGAACCCGTTGAAGCCGCTGTCCGTCCGCGCCCGGCTATGGCGCCTACTCATATCGACGACTAACGTTTTCAACGAAACCGATAGAGGCGCGGTAGATGTTCACCATTGATGACCTGGCCGATAGACTCGGCGGCTATTTACCCTCGGATGAAATCCAGCAGGTCAAACGCGCCTTTTACTACGCTGAGCAGGCTCACGACGGCCAGCGGCGCCGTTCCGGTGAGCCTTATGTTACCCACCCGCTGGCGGTGGCGAATATTCTTGCCAATATGCACATGGATCATCAAAGCCTGATGGCCGCCATGCTGCACGATGTTATCGAAGACACCGGCGTTTCCAAAAAAGCCCTGGAGTCACAGTTTGGCAAACCGGTAGCCGAATTGGTGGATGGGGTATCTAAACTTACCCAAATCACCTTTGAAGACAAAGCCGTTGCTCAGGCGGAAAACTTCCAAAAGATGGTGCTGGCGATGTCGCGGGATATTCGCGTCATCATCGTTAAGCTGGCCGACCGGCTGCACAATATGCGCACCCTGGGCGCCCTACGCCCGGATAAGAAGCGCCGAATTGCCCGTGAAACCCTGGAAATATATGCCCGTATTGCCGGGCGGCTGGGTATTAACACTATTCGCGTTGAGCTTGAGGATCTCTCCTTTCAAGCGATCCACCCCATGCGTTCCGAGCGCATTAAGCGCGCTGTCGCAAAAGCGCGGGGGAACCGGCGCAGTGCCATGCGTGAGATTCAGTCGTCGCTGCAAAAAAGCCTCGACGACGACGCGCTTAATGGCACGGTAATTGGGCGCCAGAAGCATCTGCTGTCGATCTATAAAAAGATGCGCGACCAGCGTAAGCCCTTTACGGAAATAATGGACGTGTTTGGGTTTCGCATCATTACCGAAGATGTGGCCAGCTGCTACCGTATTTTGGGCGTGGTGCATAACCTTTATAAGCCAGTGCCCGGGCGCTTTAAAGACTATATCGCGATTCCCAAAGCCAACGGCTACCAGAGCCTGCACACCACCCTCTTTGGCTCCCGCGGTATGCCCATTGAAGTGCAGATACGTACCCGCGAAATGGAAGCCATGGCCAATAACGGCATCGCCGCCCACTGGCTTTACAAGGCGGGTCAGACCTCGCATCCGATTGCCGAAGGCAGCCACGCCCGGGCCCGCGCTTGGGTAAAAGGTCTGCTGGAAATGCAGCGCCACGCCGGGGATTCATTGGAATTTATCGAACACGTCAAAAACGACCTGTTCCCCGATGATATCTACGTGTTCACGCCTAAAGGCGACATTATGGAGTTGCCACAAGGCGCGACCGTGATCGACTTCGCCTACACGGTGCACACGGATATTGGTAATAACTGCATCGCTTGCCGTATTGACCGCCATTTGGCGCCGCTCTCGACGCGCTTAGAGAGCGGCCAGACGTTGGAAATTATCACCGCCCCCGGTGCCAAGCCCAATCTTGCCTGGTTGAACTTTGTGACCACCGCAAAGGCGCGTTCGGCGATACGCCACGCGCTGAAGTATCAGCAGCAGACCGAAGCGGTCATGTTAGGGCGGCGCTTGCTCAACAAAGCCCTGGCACCGTTTGATACCAGCCTGGAAGAGCTGGATGAGAGCGCCCTTAAACGGGCCTTCAAAGAGCTGGATGTCTCTTCCGAAGAGTCACTCTTGGAGTCGCTGGGGCTAGGTAACCGCATGACCCATGTGGTGGCACGGCGGCTAGTGGCTGCCGCTCACGGCGATACTTACGAGCATTCAGTGGACGTTGAAGGCAGCAAAGCCGTGATGATCAGCGGCAGTGAAGGCATGGTGGTCAACTTTGCTCGCTGCTGCCATCCGCTGCCGGGCGACCCGGTGGTCGGCCATCTCTCTACGGGTAAAGGCTTGGTGGTGCATCGCGCCGAGTGTAAAAACGTGATTGATAAGAACTTTGCCGATAAAAACGACCCCGATAAGCTGTTCGCGCTGGAGTGGTCGGATACCATTGATGAAGACTTCCCGGTTGCGCTGCGCATAGAAATTGAGAGCCGGAGAGGGCTGGTCGCAGAGCTTGCCGGGCTGGTTACCGATGCCGATGCCAACATTGAACGGATTGGCATTGAAGAACGCGATGCCCACCTTTCCACCGTTAACCTGACGCTTTCGGTGAAAGGCCGCGTGCACTTGGCACGCATCATTAAACGCATCCGTAATCTTCCCAACGTTGGCAAGATAACCCGACTCGCCAATTAACGGCGACTATCACGATATGCCGATAAAAATCGGCAGCGATCGCTATTTTTCAGTATCAAATAATTAAGTGTTACCTACTACAGGAGCGAACCAACGTATGAGCAATAAGGCTGTTATCAACACCAGCAAAGCCCCTGCGGCTATCGGCCCATACTCCCAGGCCATTAAAGCGGGCAACACGGTGTATCTTTCCGGCCAAATTCCGCTGGATCCCGCCACCATGGCGATTGTCTCTGAGGATTTTGAAGCCCAGGCGCGCCAAGTCTTCACCAACCTGCAAGCGGTATGTGAAGAAGCGGCGGGCTCACTCAGCGATATCGTCAAGCTGAACCTGTATCTGGTGGACTTGGATAACTTTGCAATTGTTAACCAAGTGATGGAAGAGTTCTTCACCTCTCCTTTCCCCGCCCGGGCCGCGGTCGGCGTGAAAGCGCTGCCCAAAGGCAGCCAGGTGGAAGCAGAAGCGGTCATGGTCATCGGTGATTAAGGTTGTTTCTTAAACCTTATTGAGCTCTAGAAAACCACCCTCTTTCAGCACCTGGGCATAACCTTCGCGGTAGCTGGGGAAGCGGAACTGATAGCCAGTGCTCAATATGCGCTGGTTATCGCAGCGCTTGCTAGTTCGCCGGCGTAAAGGTGACTGCATGGTCTCAGTAGCCTCTACTTTAAGCTGCTCGGCCAGCCACATCATGACGTTATGCATGGTGACCGGTTCGCAGTCGCTACCCAGGTAGATATCTGCCAGCGTTTCACCACTCTCCTGATAGCGAATCAGGTGGGCAAGAATGCCGGTGCAATCGTCGCGGTGGATGCGGTTGGAGTAGACCMCAGGCGTGATTGCAGCCACACGACCTTCAGCCACCTGATGAATCAGCCGGTCGCGGCCTGGGCCGTAAATGCCGGAAAAGCGCACCACTGTACCGGGTAGCGCATGATTGATCAGCGCCTGTTCGGCTTCGCACATTAGGGTGCCAGAGAAGCTGGTCGAATCGGGCGGGGTCTCTTCGTTGACCACTTCGCCTTCCTGCTGGCCGTGTACGCTGGTTGATGAGACAAAAAACACCCGACGCGGCGGCGTTTTGTGCTGCTCCATCACGCTCAACACGCGCTTTAAGCCGTCAGGATAAGCGCTTTGATAGGCGCTCTCTTCGAAACGGTCAGCGCTGACGGTATACACCACATAATCAGCTTGGGGCAAGCTTTTGGCATCGGCGTCTTCAAGGCTCTCCAGGTCTAACGCTAGCGGTTTAATCCCGGTGCCTTGTAAAGCTTCTACGTTGCGACGTAAGCCAATCACCTGGTGTCCTTCCTCAAGCAGTTCGCGCCCAAGGTTGATCCCAATATCGCCACAGCCGATAATCAGTACGGTTAGCTTCACCGTGCTTACTCCTCTTGATTAATATTCCCTATTAGATACAAAGTCTCTACCAAATATGAGATTGTCGATGAGAAGACCGACGGCAGAGCTTGCTTGTCCTTTTCCATCCCGCTGACGGTCATGATGCTAGGTCTTGCATACACATCCTATTTTATACAAACCCTAGTCACGAGCTGCTACGAGAGGATGCCACTGGCACCGCTATGACTTTAACAGAACTTCGCTACATCGTAACCCTTGCCCAGGAGCGTCACTTTGGCCGGGCGGCAGAACGCTGCCATGTTTCGCAGCCCACGCTCTCGGTGGCGGTGAAAAAGCTGGAAGAAGAGCTCGAAACGCCGCTATTTGAGCGCTCCAAGTCCACTGTACAGGTTACCCCGCTGGGTGAAAAAATCGTTGCCCAGGCCCAGCGTGTGCTGGAGCAGAGCAGCCTGATTTTTGAGCTCGCAAGCGCAGGTAAAGATCAGCTGGCCAACCCGCTGCGCATTGGCGCGATTTACACCATTGGGCCCTATCTGTTTCCCCATCTGGTGCCAGCCCTGGCTAACGCAGCACCGCAAATGCCGCTGTATATTGAAGAGGGTATGACCGGTACGCTGCGCGCCAAGCTGAGAAGCGGCGAGCTGGATGTGATTATTGTCGCGCTGCCGTTTACCGAAACCGATGTGGTAACCAAACCGATCTACGACGAAGCCTTTGAAGTATTAATTCCCGCCAACCACCCCTGGGTCGAGCGGGAAGCGATTAACAAAGAGGACTTGCTTGAAGAACGGCTGCTGCTGCTTGGCGAAGGTCACTGCTTCCGCGATCAAATTTTGGAAGCCTGCCCGGCGATTACCCAAAAGCTCAATAGTCCCAACAATACGCTGATCGCCGAAGGCGGCTCGCTGGAAACTATTCGCCATATGGTGGCCTCTCGTTTGGGTATCACGGTGCTGCCGCAGTCAGCGCTGGGCACCGACCAGTATGAAAATGCCATGCTGGTCAGTCGACCGTTTGTTGACCCAGCGCCGTCACGTACCGTGGCGATCGCCTGGCGGGCGAGCTTTCCCCGGCCCAAAGCCATTGAAGCGCTGATTCAGGCGATCAGCCATTGCCGCCAACCTACCAAAGCCGTGAAAAGCGCCCCATGAGCGATCTCTCCGCGCCAATAACCGCGCTGAAGGGCGTGGGCGAAGCGCTGGCGCTGAAACTTGGCCGGTTGGGGATCGAGCGGGTGAGCGATCTGCTGTTTCACCTGCCGCTACGCTATCAGGATCGTACCCGGCTGACGCCCATAGGCCTCCTTCGTGCGGGGCAGGAGGCGGTGATAGAGGGCGAAGTGACCGCTTGCGACGTGGTCAAAGGTCGACGCCGCAGCCTGCTGGTGCGCCTGCGCGATGCCAGCGGTATCTTAAGCCTGCGCTTTTTTCACTTCTCACCGGCCCAGCAGCAACAGATGCGCCCTGGCGCCACGGTGCGGGCTTTTGGCGAAGCGCGGGCTGGGGCGACCGGTTTAGAGATCTACCACCCGGAATACCGGCTCATTGGCGGTAGTGAAACCCCGGTGGAGGAGTACTTCACGCCCATTTACCCCACCACCGAAGGCTTGAACCAGCCGCGGCTACGCGCCCTGGCGCAGCAGGCGCTGGGTTTACTGGACGACGCCCCCGAGGCCTTGCCCGATGTAATACCCGATGCCCTACTTCAGCGCTTTCAGCTACCGGGCCTCCACGCCAGCCTGCATTTACTGCACCAGCCACCGCCCGATGTGAATATCGAGCAGTTAACCTTCGGTCAGCACCCGGCCACTCGGCGGCTGGCGCTGGAAGAGCTGCTCGCCCATCAATTAAGCCTGCGCGAAGTGCGCCTGCGTATCCAGGCGGATGGCGCGCCAACGCTGCCCTCTGGGCGCAGCCTGCAGGCGCGCTTCTTGGCCCAATTGCCGTTTGCCTTAACCGGTGCCCAGCGCCGCGTGTTGGAGGAGATCGGCCACGATTTAAGCCGCCCGGCGCCTATGCTGCGGCTGATTCAAGGCGATGTCGGCTCGGGCAAGACCGTGGTGGCCGCCATGGCCGCGCTGAGCGCCCTGGCGGGCAACTGCCAGGCGGCAATCATGGCGCCGACGGAAATCCTCGCAGAGCAGCATTACCGCTCGTTTAAAGCCTGGTTTGAGCCACTGGGCATCGAAGTGGCGTGGCTGGCGGGCAAGCTCAAAGGCAAAGCGCGGCTGGATGCCAAGGCGGCGATCGCCGATGGCCGCGCGCGCATGGTGGTGGGTACCCACGCGCTGTTTCAAGACGATGTGCACTTCCAGTGTTTGGGGCTGGCGATTATTGACGAGCAGCACCGCTTTGGCGTGCATCAACGCTTGGCGCTACGCGAGAAGGGCGAGGCGGGTGGGCTGACGCCGCACCAGTTGATTATGACCGCCACGCCGATCCCCCGCACTCTGGCCATGAGTGCCTACGCGGATCTGGATGTTTCAGTGATCGATGAGCTACCCCCCGGCCGTACGCCGGTAAAAACCGTGGTAGTGCCCGACGAGCGCCGCCCTGAAGTCGTGAAACGCATACAGTTAGCCTGCAGCGAAGGCCGCCAGGCCTACTGGGTATGTACCTTGATTGATGAATCCGAGGTGTTGCAGTGCCAGGCCGCCGAGGTCACCCGCGACGAGCTAACTGTTGCCTTGCCTGAGCTGGCGGTGGGGTTGGTTCACGGGCGGATGAAATCAAGCGAGAAAGCCGAAGTCATGACCGCCTTCAAAGCGGGCGAGCTAGACTTATTGGTGGCCACTACGGTGATCGAGGTAGGGGTGGATGTCCCCAACGCCAGCCTGATGATTATCGAAAACCCCGAGCGGCTGGGGCTTTCCCAGCTGCACCAGCTACGTGGCCGGGTAGGGCGTGGCAGCACAGAGAGCTTCTGCGTACTGCTCTACCATCCACCGCTGTCGAAAAGCTCCCGCCAGCGCTTAGCGGTCATGCGCGAAACCACCGACGGCTTCCGCATTGCCGAAAAAGACCTGGAAATTCGCGGCCCCGGCGAAGTCCTCGGCACTCGACAAACTGGCTTGGCGCAGATGAAAATTGCCGATTTGGAGCGCGATGCCGATTTGTTAGAGCGAGTCACAGCGCTCGCTCAAACGCTACAGGGCAACGCAGACATCACCGCTGTGCTGGTGCGTCGTTGGCTGGGCGAAGCGGCAGGGCGTTATGGGCAGGTTTAGGCGTTAGCGGTGGCACTGTTTGGCGTGTGATCTTCATTGCCGCTTCCCACCAATCGATTAGCGGCTTCGCCCAGCGGGGCCAATTGCTCGGTAATCAAACGTAGCTGGCTCTGGATAGGKCGGTAGAGAGTGACCGCTTGTTCGTCTGCTGCTACCGCATTCTGCTCTTCTAACTGGGCTAACAGTTCAGCGGCTTGATCCGTTAGCGCCTCAACCGGCTGGCGCTGGCGTAATCGTTCCGCAATCTGACCCAACAGCTCACCGATACGTTTTGCTACCGGCACCAGTGTGGCGTCGTCTTCATCGTCTGCTAACTGGTGGCGATGGGCGCCCAGGGCAGAGAGGTGGCTAAGCAGGGTGTTGGAGAGCACCAGAAAGCGTAGGCCGTTGTCTGCATCCAGCTTTCGGTAGTGTCCTGGTTCGTGGAGCATATTAGTGAGCAAGGTGGAGAGCGCCGCGTCGGCGTTATGGGCATTGCGCCGCGCTAGGCGATAGGCCAAGTCATCCTGCTTGCCCTCCTCGTACTGGTGGATGATCTCGTCCAGGTAGCGGCGGTGATTGGTCAGCGCGTTGGCGGCCTCCCGGTAAAGTCTCCGGCCCTGCCAGTCGGGTAGGATAAAAAACACCGCCAAGCCCGCAATCAGCGAGCCCAGCAGGGTATCGAGTAGGCGCGGCAGGATTAGGTTATAGCCGTCGCCCACTTGGTTGAAGCTGCACAGCACCAGCAGGGTGATGGACGCCGTGGCGATCACGTAGTGTTTTTCGCGGTTGGCGAAAAACGAAACCCCGGCGGCCACGGCGATTATGCTTTGCACTAGCGGATGCGGAAAGAGACTGATCGACGCCCAGCCCACCACCAGGCCTAATACCGTGCCAATAATCCGCTGTGACAAAAATCGTCGCGTGGTAGCAAAGTTGGGCCGACAGACAAACAGCGTGGTGAGCAGAATCCAAAAGCCCTGCGCCGGGTCGATCCACTGCATGATCCCGTAGCCGGTCATTAGCGCGATGGAGAGCCGCACCGCGTGACGAAAGGKGGGCGAGCCTAGGGTAAAGTTCAAGCGCACCCGCTTCCACGCTTCCAGCAAGCTCGACGGCGAGCGATCAAACAGCGAACTGTCACGCCGCTCATCGCTGACGCCAGGGTTGTGGGCGCTGGCGAGCTGGTTTTCCAGCGTGGCCAGGTTGTCAGCTAGGGCGCTTAAGGGGTATAGCAGCGGGCGCCATTCGGGCTTGCCCCGGTCGCGCAAGTTCTCAATTGAAGCGTGTAAATCAGCCAGCGCCTCTTCGCTCTGCTGGTGGTCGAACGGCCTATTGAGTAGCAGCGATTTGGCCAACTGACGGCATGAGCGACCCTGCTGATCCAGCAGCCGCTGACAGCGAAACAGTACATCGTGGTGAAAGAATGCTTTGCTGAGCGCGCTGTAGGGGTAGTGGGTGGAGCTGGCGCGTTCGTGAATATCTTGGGCGATAAAGTAGATGCGCAGGTAGCGGTTGAGTTTTTGGTCGCCGCGCTGGCCCTCTAAGCGTCTGAAAATCATCTCTTTAGCTTGGTTGAGCGCATCGACGACTTTGCCGTTCTGGCGCGCCAGGGCCACCCGGCGGGCTTCCACATCCACACCGCGTACCGGTTCAAATAGCGCTGATTTGAGTATCAGAAACTCGCCCAGCGCTTTGTACACCCGCGCCATGCTCTGCTTGACCGGCTGGCGGGAGAACAGCGCGCACCACACCACCGAAATTAACCCGTACCACACCGCACCCGCCAATAGCAGCAGTTGGCGTGCCGCCACGTCTTCATCGACCCCGCCGTGCTGCTCGATATTGATCATCGAGTAGATCGACAGTATCAGCGTGCCAGAGGCAATAGTGGCGTACCGTTGGCCGATGGCGCCGAGCATAATCAGGGTAAAGGTCGAAAGGCCCAGCCCGACTACAAACAGCCACGGCCAGGGAAACAGCCACTGGACAATAAATGATGCCGAGGTAAAACATACCAGCGTTACCAACAGGGCTTGCAAGCGGCCTTGCCAGCTGTCGTCAGTTTCAGACAGCGCGCAGGCAATAATGCCCAGGAAAAGKGGAATCACTAGCGCTACATCGCCCATCAAGCCGCTGAACAACAGAGCTCCGCTGAACGCTATAAAAACGCGCAGGCTATAGGCGAATTTATCCAGCGTCCAAAGGCGCCGTAGCGGCAAAGTAATCGGCATAGAGGCTCTTATGAATGGTTATTAGACTTTAGTATATAGGCGTAGGCGTTGGATGTCGCTACTCGGCTATCAACGCTTGACCACTTTGGCGGTGCTGCACAGATTCCTCTATAACCTACAACGTTTAAGTGTTCTAAAAAATAGCGCACTAAAGCCCTATGATTGAAACAGTAACCTTTCGATACTCAGAGTGACTCTAAAAAAAACAGGGACACTCCTATGGATCTCAAACTGCTGCTGGACTGGCGTCTTCATCTCACGGTGATTGTGACGTCAATGTTTGCCGAGTGGATCGGCATCGTGCGCATCCCCCTCGGGCCTGGAACACTACTGTTACTACCGCTGCTCTACGCCTTTGTGATTGGCGTTTTGTTTAACCCTCACCTTTTTTCGGCCATGGGTAAGGTCATTCCCAAACCGGTCAGCAATGCCGCAGGGCCTATCATTCTGATCGCTATCCTGCCGTTTATTGCCAAGTTCGGCTCCACCATTGGCCCCGCCATTGAGCAAATTATCGCCGCTGGCCCAGCGCTGATACTCCAGGAATTGGGTAATTTGGGCACCATGCTGATCGCGCTACCCTTTGCGGTATTAGTGCTCAAAATGGGCAGGGAAGCGATTGGTGCTACCTACTCTATCGCCCGCGAACCCAATATTGCCATTATTTCAGACCGTTATGGCCTCAGAAGCCCTGAAGGTATCGGCATTATGGGCGTTTACGTCGTGGGCACCATGTTCGGTACGCTCTACTTTGCCTTAATGGCGGGCTATATCGCCTCGCTGGATATTCTCGATATTCGTGCTCTGGCCATGGCCTGCGGCGTGGGCAGCGGCAGCATGGTGGCGGCGTGTTCGGCAGCCTTAGCCGAAGCGGTACCGGCTTCCAAAGATGAACTGCTCGCCTTCGCCGGGGCTAGCAACCTGCTTACCTATGCCACCGGCCTGTATATCTCGCTGTTTATCGCGCTGCCGGTCACTGAGTGGATGTACAAGCGCTTAAAAGGCTCACGTCAGGAGGTTAGCCATGAAAACTCATGAGAGCACGGTCGATCAGTTTGATGCCGAAGCGCTGAAAGAGCTGCGCCCGGAAAACCAACTCGGTAAAACAGCTTTAGTTCTGGCAGCGGTATGTATCGCTGCGTGGTTTAGCAATATCGTCAACGGTTCGCCGCTGCTAGACGCGCTGCCCGGCATGCTGATTTTGTATGTGATGGTCATCATCGGCTTGGTGATCGGGCGTTTTTGCCCCTTTTATTTGCCCAGCGTGGCGTGGGTGTCGCTGATTAGCATTATCGCCACGCTGCCGTTTTTTCCTGGCAACGGCTGGATCATTGCGCGATTAGCCGAGGTGGATTTCCTGGCAGTGGTAACCCCCGTGTTGGCCTATGCAGGGCTAGCGCTTACCGGGCGCGAGTTTGCTATGTTCAAGCAAACCGGCTGGAAGCTGGTGATTGTTGCCCTGCTGGTCTTCACCGGTACCTTTATCGGCTCTGCCGTTGTCGCCCATGTAATGCTTTAAGGATAGGCCGATGGCTACCCCAGTTCATTTACCGGATAGTTCAGAATTAACCGCGTGGCGCCACGATTTTCACCAACACCCGGAAACCGCGTTTGAGGAGCACCGCACCAGCGCGCGCATTGCCACGCTGCTCAATGAGTGGGGCTTTGAGGTGGCTAGCGGGATTGCCGGTACCGGCGTAGTGGCGACCTTGGATGGCCGCTTGGGGGAAGGCAAAACTATCGGCCTGCGGGCTGATATCGATGCCCTGGATATCCGCGAGGAGACCCAGCTGGCGTACGCCTCGCAAACGCCCGGCAAGATGCACGCCTGCGGCCACGATGGCCATACCACCATGCTATTGGGCGCCGCCTGGGCGTTAAAGCAGCAGCCGGATTTCAAAGGCCGGGTGGTGTTTATCTTTCAACCTGCCGAAGAGAACGCCGGTGGCGGGCGGGTGATGGTCGAAGAGGGCCTGTTCGAACGCTTCCCCATGGATGCGGTTTACGGGCTGCACAACTGGCCGGGCCTGCCCGTCGGTGTCGCAGCCGTGCACGATACCGACGTAATGGCTGCCTTTGATATCTTTAGCCTGACGCTGACCGGTAAAGGCTGCCACGCGGCGATGCCGCACTTAGGGACTGATACGGTATTGGCGAGCTGCCAACTGATCAGCCAACTGCAAGGATTGGTGAGCCGCGAAACGCCGCCGGATAAATCCGCGGTGTTGAGTATTACCAGCATTAATGCGGGGGATACGTTCAATGTGATTCCCGAACAGGTAGCGCTGCGTGGCACGCTGCGTTGCTTCGATATGGCGCTTAAAGAGCACTTAGAGGCACGCTTTAAGCAGGCGATTGCCAGCTTAGCTGAGTTCCACGGTTTAACTGTTGAGTTGGACTACCAGCGCTGCTACCCCGCCACTATCAATACGCCGGAACATGCTCAGCACTGCGCCACGGTGCTGGAAGACTTACTCGGTAGCGATAACGTGCGGCGTAACCCACCGCCGAGTATGGCCTCAGAAGATTTCTCGTTTCTACTTGCCGAGCGCCCAGGTGCTTATATCTGGATGGGCAACGGCGAGGAGTCCGCTTCGTTGCACAACCCGCGCTATGACTTCAACGACGCGCTGCTGCCACTAGGGGCGCGCTATTGGGTGGAGCTGGTAAGGGCGCTGCTCGCCTAAATCGAACGTTAAACCTAAACAACCAGCGTTATTCGCTCTCTGATGCCCAACGGGTAGGGGAGCGTCTACGCCAAATATCTATACCAAACATAGCGTCTCGTTATCAAAAAGGCGCTTAGGGAGTTTTAGGATGTCTTTAATAACTGAGCCTTTAACCATTACCGTCATCGGGCTGGGGCAGATGGGTGGCAATATGGCGCTCACCCTTAAAGCAGCAGGGTTTGAAGTAACGGGTAGCGATCTATTTGAGCCAGCGCGTTTGCGGCTTGCTGCCCAAGGCTTAGCCGTAGTGGCACCCGAAGAACTGCCTGCAAGCGATGTGTACCTGCTGTCGCTGCCTACTTCCGCCCATGTGCGCGAAGTGATTGAGAAATCACCGGGCTTACTTACGCTGGCGCCAAAAAGCAGCGTGATTGTTGATACGTCGACAAGTGATCCTCAGGTTAGTCGAGAACTGGCCGAAAAAGTAACCGCAGCGGGCCTTCAATGGCTAGACGCGCCGGTAAGCGGCGGCCCGAAAGGTGCTGCCAGCGGCAAGCTGGGCATGCTGTTAGGGGGCGATGAGGCCACTATTGATCGGGTGATGCCGATGCTAGAGGCGATGTCAGCCAAGCGCACCCATGTGGGTGGCCCAGGCAGTGGCCATGTGGTCAAGCTCGCCAATAATTACCTGTGTGCGGCGCACTTGCTGACCACCGCCGAAGCCGTTGCTATGGCAGCCAAGGCGGGCGTTGATCCCACTGCCTGTTTGGCGGGCATCAATAGCGGCTCGGGGCGCAGCGCGATAAGCGAGGTGAATTTCCCCGAGTGGATAGTGAACGAGCGTTTTGATTCAGGTTTTACCACCGGCTTGATGCGAAAAGACCTGCGCTTAGCGCGCGATGCCGCCGAGCAGTTGGGAATTCCGGCGATCCTGTTGCAAGCCGTAGTTGATGCCTGGCACGCCAACGCCGATAACCCCGCCGATAGCGACGACTTTAACCATATCACCACGCCGATTTTAGCGCGCGCCACTCAAGCGGAGGGCAACCAATGAACGCACTCAGCCAACACGCTAGTGATCATCTTACCGAACTGCTCGAAGGTTTCGGATTAGCCGCTGCCACGCCACTGAGTAATTGGGTTAACGGTGAATTAGTCGCGGGAGAAGGGGAATCGATCACCCTGACTAACCCGGCCACAGGCGAAACGCTGGTGAGCTACCGCGATGCGGGGGCTGCGTTGATTGAGCGAGCTACTCACGCTGCCCAGCGAGGCCAGCGTGAATGGATGACATTAACCGCCAGCGAGCGAGGGCGACGCATGAATGCGGCACTTCGCGGCCTTGAGGGCCATGAAGAGGCGCTGGCGCAGCTGGAAAGTGTCGTTGCCGGTAAGCCGGTTCGCGACTGTCGGGCCGAAGTTGGCAAAGTGCGCGAGATGTTTGAATACTATGCAGGCTGGTGCGACAAGCAGCACGGCGAAGTGATTCCAGTGCCCMCTTCGCATCTTAACTATGTGCGCCACGTGCCCTATGGCGTGGTGGGGCAAATTACCCCCTGGAACGCGCCGATGTTTACCTGTGCCTGGCAGCTGGCCCCGSCCATTGCCGCAGGTAACGCAGCCGTATTGAAGCCCTCTGAGTTAACCCCGTTCTCATCAGTGGTGATTGCCAAGTTACTTGAAAGCGGCGGGCTCCCTAAAGGGCTKATCAATATCGTCAACGGGCTGGGCAAAACGACTGGTGCGGCGCTGACCGATCACTCCACCATCAGCAAGCTGGTGTTTGTCGGCTCGCCCCAAAGTGGCCGCCTGATTGCCGAGGCGGGTGCACGACGGTTGGTGCCCAGCGTGTTAGAACTGGGGGGCAAATCAGCCAACATCGTATTTGCCGATGCCAAGCTGGATGAGGCCGTGGCAGGAGCCCAGGCGGCGATTTTTGCCGCGGCCGGCCAGAGCTGTGTGGCGGGTTCGCGGCTGCTGATTGAGCGCGCGGTATTTGAGCAGGTTACCACCCGCCTAGCGCGCGCAGCAGAACAGATTCCGGTCGGCCTGCCCAGCGATGAAGCGACGCGTATGGGCCCTCTGCAGAATCGCCGTCAGTTTGAGCAGGTAACGCGCATGATTGACGCGGCGGTAGCCGCTGGAGCGCGGCTATTGACCGGCGGCAAGCGCCCGGTAGGACTGCCTGACGAGGCCCAAGGCTACTTTATCGCCCCTMCCGTACTGGTCGATGTCACCGCAGATATGGAAATTGCCCAGCAAGAGGTGTTTGGCCCGGTGCTGGTAGCCATGGCCTTTGACGATGAAGCTGAGGCTATTCAACTCGCTAACGAAACACGCTTTGGTTTGGCCGGTGCGGTATGGAGCCAGGATGTGGCCCGGGCTCATCGTGTCGCCGGGCAACTGCGTGCGGGTACCGTGTGGATCAATAGCTATAAAGCAATCAGCGTCATGTCACCGTTTGGTGGCTTTGGCGATAGCGGCTTTGGTCGCTCCAGCGGCTTGGATGGCCTGCGCGAATATACTGTGCCACAAAGCGTCTGGGTGGAAACGGCGCCAGAGGCCAGCGTGGCGTTTGGTTACGGTAGCGGCGTTGGTTGATCGCTTACCGAACCGGGTTCTCGGAAGGCCTGCATCCAGCGCTGCAAGTGGCGTAGCAACAGTATGCAGGCCTTGGGCTGCTGGCGGCCTACGCGGGTGACCATATGCGCATGGGAACGCTGAAAGAGCGGGTTGTCCACCGGGCGTGCTACCAGTGTGCCGAGCTCTAAATCATGGGCGACGGCAAAGGCGGGGAGCAGCGTGATGCCCATCCCGCTGCGCACATACTGCGCCAACACCACCATGGAATTGGTGTTCATTGCCAGACGTGGGGCAATTCGAGCCTGCTGAAACGCTTGATCGACCATTTGGCGCACCCCGTGGCTGGGATCCCACATGGCCATCGGCTCGGCGCTCAGTTGGGTAAGCGTAAGTGGCGTGGCGTGGTTAGCCAAGGGGTGGTCGGGTGCCAAGATCGCCATCAGCGGCTGGGGGGCTGGAGGCCCAGAAGCGAAGCTGAGGGTGGGTTCGTTCGTGGAACATTAAGCCGATATGGCTGTGATCATCAACCACGGCTTCAATAATGCCCGAGGTGCCAGCGATATGAATATTGAGCTGGATGCCCGCATAAAGKTGGGTAAATTCGTGCAGCGGGGAAGCCACTAAATCACTGACAAAACCCTCACCTACGGTGAGTGATATTCTGCCGGTTTCCAGGCGTTGGTAGGATTCAAGCGAGGCGATAAAGCCTTCATCAAGGGCACCGCGCCGTTCGCAGTACTCAAGCAGCATTTCGCCTACAGGGGTAGGCGAAATGCCATCGCGCTGACGCTCCATGAGGGTGGCTCCCAAGGCTTCTTCCAGCAGCGCAATTTGCCTGCTCACTGCCGAGGGAGCAATGTCCAAGCGCGCCGCTGCGCGGCGCACTGAGCCAGACTCCAGGGTAACGCGGAAGTACACTAAGCGTTGATGAGGTATGTCCATCGATAGTGAGGCGCTACAAATACTTGAGCAGTTTTTGCAGCTTATTCATATCGGCGGAATCACCCACCAAGCGCACGCTGCCATTCATCATACCGTCGAGAAAGGCCTGCTGAGTTGGCTTTTTKAGCACTTTCAAGGCGGTATCCTGATCACGGAAACGTAGCTCTAGATCTAAGTCGACGGGCAGCCCTTTACCGGTACTGACACTTTTCGGTGTCATCCGGTAGTGGCGGGCAATACTTAGATCTTCCGTGGCMATCCCCCAGTCCAAGCCGCGCATGCGCTCTAACTGTTCACGAAAGCGCGGCTTKCGGCGCAGGGCACGTTTGAGCATTACGCCCAGCAGCCACAGCGTCAGCTTGAGCTTCATTAGGAAACGGCGTCCTTAAGTGCTTTGCCAGGCTTAAAGGCAACGTTTTTGCTGGCCGGAATTTGCAGTGGTGCACCGGTCTGCGGGTTTTTGCCGGTACGCGCTGCGCGCGCGCGAACGGTAAAGGTACCAAAGCCAATCAGAGCGACATCTTCGCCCTTAGCACAACTGTTGGTGATCTCATCCAGAATCACGTTCAGCACTTGGCCAGCTTTATCTTTAGAAAGGTCGGCATTTTCAGCGATGGCTGCAGCGAGTTCAGGTTTGCGCATAAAGGAATCTCCCCTTTTGAAAAGAAATCAAACATCAAATAAATGCATGTTGTTGAGTGCGTAGCCGATTAGGTTAGCTTTTCTAGCCTAGTCGTGAACGCGACGAAAATCAGCCTAGCAGCGTAGGGGCTGCTCTGGAAAGCTCCMCTTTCCTTCTCACGCAGCCCCCTGTCAACGCAAAACCAATCAAACGACCGTATTTATTTTCAGCCAAGGCACTGATATCACCGCCTTCGCCTTCAATTCGCCAACGCTCGGGGGTGGTCGCCGGTGGGTAGGCAACCACTGGCAGCAGCGGCGTTTTAACCACCACCGGCCAAGCGCCAAAGCTAACCGGGGTGTGGGTGCCTGAAAGGGTTGCCGCCAGCGCTTTAGCGCTGGCTTGCAGCGGCTGAACGTACATGGCATTAACGCCGTCTACGCAGGCTACATCGCCCAGGGCGTAGATATTGGAGTGCGAAGTCCGCAACTGACGATCAACCGCTATGCCGCTAGGCGACACGCTTAAACCAGCAGCTTCGGCGAGCGCTGTGCGGGGTGCGAGGCCGGTGGCCATTAGCACGAGATCAGCGTTGACGGCCTCGCCGCTATCCAACCGCAGAACAGTATTTTCACCGCTGCTGAGCGCTATAGACTCAATTGAGCGGCCAAGGTGAAGATGGATACCCGCTTCGCTAAAGGCATCACCCAGGGCGTTCCCTAAGGGTGGTGGCAGCAAGCGAGGAAGTAGGGATCCCTCGGGGGCGACGATGCTGACTTGATGACCGCCAGCGTGAAGATCATTGGCAAATTCACAGCCCACTAGTCCCCCGCCAATAATCGCTACCTGTGCGGGGCCGTGGCCTAACGCGGTATAAAAGCGGCGGTAGTCGTCTAGGTCGTTGATCGTAAAGCAACGTGGGGCCACGCTGGCGTCGATGCTGAAGGGCACCCGTGGCGCGGCGCCAGTGGCTAATACCAGTGTGTCGTAGCCGAGCACCTGGCCTTCTTTGAGCAGTATTGATTGGTTATCCACATCCAGAGCGCTTACCTGGGTGTGGATAACCACCTGGGCGTTGAGCTCTTCGCCAAGCTGCGCTGCGCTGCGCTGGGCTAATTGATCCGGCTTCAGGCCCTTGGCGAAGCCGGTGGAGAGCAACGGCTTGCTATAGTCATCGCCGCTGTCMGCGCTTACCAGCGKAATCGAGCGTTGGTCGCCCAGGCGGCGCAAGGCGCGGGCAAGGCCAACCCCTGCCATGCCAGTGCCAATAATCACCAGCGCAGCGTGTGAAGATGTTTTTTGTGCTTGGGTGGCGGGCATGCAGACACCAAAAAGTTGCTAAGAAAGAGGCGCTAAACTAGAGCTGCTAAAAAAGGTGTTGAAACAAAAGCCTTTCATTGCCCCATGTTACACTAGCTGACCCGTTTATTGCCCTGGAGAACTTGGTGACGCCTGCTGCTTTTCGGCAAACCCCTCTATTTTCGCGCTGGCGCCAGATTGATGCGGCCCGCCCGGCGATGAGTGCCCCCTGGTGGCAGTGGGTTGCCTCTACCGACTCATTAACCGCCCGTTTAATGGCCGCGGGGGGCGATAAGCCTTTTCGAGTACGGCTGCTACGCCAGGGCGTCGGTTGGCCGCGACAGGATGAGGCTCAGGCGCTGGGCATTGGTGCTAAGCGTTACGCTTGGCTGCGGGAAGTGGCGCTGTGTTTAGATGAAACGCCGTGGGTGGTGGCGCGCTCGGTCGCCCCGCTCACGCAGGTAAAGGGCCAACGGCTAGAGAGCTTGGGCGAGCGCTCGCTAGGTAGTTGGCTATTTCGCCAGCCGGGTTTAGTGCGTGGGCCATTGGAAGTAACGACGCATTCCCCCCAGTTTGCTAGCGTCAACGGCATACGGGAAGGCTGTGCCTGGGGAAGGCGCTCCGTTTTTTATCACGGCTGCAAGCACGGCAGTCTGTCGTTATTAGTGCAAGAGTATTTTTTGACGGCGATGGCGGATGATCTTGGCCTGCCTTCGCGCTAGGCTAGCGCCTGCATCTTATTCTTCGTGAGGTAAGCATGGATCGTTCACTGTTGCGGCCGAAGGGATGGGCTCGCGTGGCAGATTTTTTACAGCTGATGCGCTTGAATCGGCCGATAGGCACATGGCTTTTGATGTGGCCGACGCTGTGGGCACTTTGGGTCGCTGCAGAAGGCGTGCCCGGGCGAAATGTGCTGCTGATTTTCGTGGCCGGTGTTTACGTGATGCGTGCCGCGGGCTGCGTGGTCAATGACTATGCGGATCGCCMCTTTGACGGCCATGTGAAACGTACCAAAAACCGTCCATTAGCCACGGGCCGGATCAGCGAAACCGAGGCGCAGCTGCTGTTTATTGCCCTGGTGGCCGCGGCGTTTATTCTGGTACTACTAACCAACTGGTTTACGGTGCTGCTCTCGCTGGGCGGGGTGCTGCTGGCGATTATTTATCCGTTTATGAAGCGCTATACCCACTTTCCCCAGGTGGTGCTGGGCGCGGCTTTTTCCTGGGCAATTCCGATGGCTTTTGGCGCCGTGCTTGGCCACGTGCCGCTGGAAGCATGGCTGCTATTCTGCGCTAATGTGTGCTGGACAGTGGCCTATGATACCCAGTACGCCATGGTCGATCGCGACGACGATTTAAAAATTGGCATTAAATCGACGGCCGTGCTGTTTGGAAACGCGGATCGTTTGATTATCGGCCTGCTCCAGTTAGCCACTCTGGGGTTGTTGGCCTGGGTAGGCTGGCGGGTTGGTTTAGGTGGATTCTTCTGGTTAGGGCTTGCGGCCATGGCGGCGACTTTCCTGCATCAGCAGCGCTTAATTCGCTATCAGGAGCGGGATCCCTGCTTCCAGGCGTTTCTCAATAATCACTGGTCGGGGCTACTGATTTTTGCCGGTATCGCGCTAAGTTGGTGGCCTATCACTGGGTAATCTCGGCGGTTGKCATGTAACTGTCATCAAGTCATGGTGTTATCGTCATTGACATGTCATTKAACTGTTTTTCTTTGAATTCGCTTTCTTTGAACTAGTTTTTTCGAACACCGTGAGGCTCTGGTATGACCGCCAAGACCGTTCTGATTGTCGATGATGAAGCGTCGATTCGCGAGATGATCGCGGTAGCGCTGGAAATGGCTGACTATCGCGTGCTCGAAGCGGATAATGCCCAAGATGCTCATGCTATGGTGGTTGACCACCAACCCGATCTACTGCTGCTGGACTGGATGATGCCGGGCACTAGCGGAATTGAGCTGGCAAGGCGCTTAAAGCGTGAAGAAGCTACCGCCGAAATTCCTATTATTATGCTCACCGCTAAAGGCGAAGAGGATAATAAAATTCAAGGGCTTGAAGCCGGTGCCGATGACTATATCACCAAGCCCTTTTCACCCCGGGAATTGGTGGCTCGGTTAAAGGCGGTGCTGCGCCGTGCGACCCCGCGTGGGGTTGAAGACCCGATAGAGATTAACGGTCTGCTACTTGATCCGGTAAGCCACCGGGTCAGCGCCCACGGCAAAGCGCTGGAAATGGGGCCTACCGAGTACCGTTTGCTGCAGTTTTTTATGACCCATCAAGAGCGCGCTTACACGCGTAGCCAACTGCTTGACCAAGTGTGGGGCGGCAACGTCTACGTCGAAGAACGCACGGTCGATGTGCATATTCGCCGCTTGCGCAAAGCGCTGGGCGACGTGCATCAAAACCTGATTCAAACGGTTCGGGGTACCGGTTACCGTTTCTCTGCACGGGTGTAAATGTGCGTTTATGGAGTCGTGAGCTGTGGCGAATAGCGTGGCTGTCCACGCTGGGTACTTGCTTAGGTTGGCTATTGGGCTCGGCTGGGCTAGGGCTTTCGGCAGGGCTAGCGGTATGCCTGTTTTACCATTTACGTCAGTTGCGCGAGCTCTACCAGTGGCTCACCCTTCACCCACACGATGAGCCGCCTGCTGCTCGCGGAATGTGGGGCGAGKTATTTGACCGCTTATACCGCTATCAAAAAAGCCAGCGTATTACCCAAAGCCGTCTGCGCGCTACCTTAGCGCGTATTCAAGAGTCGTCTGAAGCGATGCGCGACAGCGTGGTCATGCTTGACCGTCACGGTGATCTGGAGTGGTGGAACAGCGCTGCCACCGCCATGCTAGGGCTACAAACCGCCCATGACCGTGGTCAGCACATTACCAATCTGCTGCGCGATCCAAGCTTTATCAGTTACTTTAATGCGCGTAACTACAGTGAGCCATTAACGCTAACCTCGCCGATTGATGAACGGCGAATTCTGCAGTATCAAATTACCCTGTACGGTGACGATGAACGCTTGGTGATGGCGCGCGATATCACCCGCTTGCATCGCCTTGAGCAGATGCGGCGCGACTTTGTTGCCAATGTCTCCCACGAGCTGCGCACTCCTTTGACCGTGCTCTCCGGCTATTTGGAAACCTACAGTGATATTGCCGATCAGTTGCCGCCGCGATTAGGTCGTAGTATCCAGCAAATGCAGGAACAGACCCAGCGGATGCAGAATTTGGTCAATGACTTATTGCTGCTTTCGCGTCTGGAGATTGATCAGGGCGGTAAAGATCATCACCCGCTGCCACTTGGGCCTTTACTACAAAGCGTTTGTGATGATGCGCTGGCCCTGTCGCATCAGCGGCATACCATCACAGTGGCGCTTGAAAGCGATGCGCGGCTGTTAGGTAGCGAACAGGAAATTCGCAGCGCCGTCTCTAATCTGGCCTTTAATGCGGTGCGCTACACGCCAGCAGGCAGCCAAATCACACTGCGCTGGAAAGCTAGCGCTACTGGCGGGGGCTATATAGATGTTGAAGACAATGGTGAAGGGATTGATCCCGTTCATATTCCCCGCTTAACCGAACGCTTTTACCGAGTCGATAAGGGGCGCAGCACTGCGACCGGTGGTACAGGCTTAGGCTTGGCGATCGTTAAGCACGTGCTATTGCGTCACGATGCACAGCTGCAAATTGAATCTCATCCCGGCAAGGGCGCGCTGTTTCGCTGCTCCTTCCCCTCCTCGCGTCTGGKTTAATTAAGCAAAGGATCCAACGCACAACATTTGTAGAAGTGTGCAATATTGGCATGCAAGGTTGGTAAAACTTACTCATGTGTCATTTTTATACAGCTTTAAGCGCCAATTGATGGCTTGGGTAGTATTTCTTTGGTATAGCGGTTATTTGTTAAGTCATTGATTTTATTTGTTTTATATTTTTATTGTGACTTTTGGCATGCCAGCTGCACTTTATTAAGTAAGGAAGATGACCGCAGGAATTGCTGGCTACTGGTTAGCCTTTCTTTCTTAACCAAGCGGTAACAAACAGCGATCGGAGGTGGAATATGATGTCCAAGGATTTTCTCAAGAAAGCTGGTATTTTAGGTGTATCTTTTGGCCTGATGGCAAGCCCATTGGCGTTTGCACAAACAGATGAAAACACTGCAATTGATGAGAACCAAGGCATCACGGCTGATGAGCAGCCAATGGATGCACAGGGTACTGGTAGCTCTAGCAGTGATAGCATGAGTAACGATTTAACCCATGACGAAGGCGATGATGCCAGCGACATGGAGCCTCAATCAAGCAGTCACTCAGATGACGCTGAATATGACGAAGATGAACTTGTTGAAGAAAATGGCGGTAGCTAATTATTGATGATTTTTTAGATATCATTGAATGCTTTTTCATAGGATGAGGAAGCGATCAACAGGATGTTATACAGACAAGGATGTGCTTCGGATTCAAGGATGAATCAATAGGAAATCAAAACGTTAGTCAGGGTAAATTCCAGGGTTGGAATCCCGCACAAGGAGTGGAAGCTAGCGTTAGTCATTACCTATAACCTATTCTGATATCGGGCCCCGCTGTGCGGGGCCTAATTTTTTGCTGTCTGCTTTTTCGCCTCCTGCTTTTTCCTTATTACTTCTGCCCACCCGCCTTCGCTGCCACTCCCTTTACAGTACTTTTTTCGTTTTTCTATAAACGCTAGCGTCTAGCGGCCTATTAGCTGTGCCTGGGTTGCTTTGCTGAGTGTGTCATAAAGGCACAGACAATTTTGCGCATGTGTCATTAGTGCACATGTAATTAGCGTGCTTTTGTTTTTATCGGCATATGATTGCGCGCAATTTAAATTGTTTAAGTATTTGATTTTTGGTTATTAACTTTTTAATTTTTGTTTTTGGCATTGCATATGCAATCTCAAGGCAGTGAAGCTAACCGCAGTGAGATATCAGCCACAGTGCCCCTCTCACTTCACTTCAGCGGTATCAAACAGTCGCCAGGAGTAAATAGTATGTTTAACGCATTTGTGAAAAAAGCAGCCGTTGTAGGTCTTTCATTTGGTTTGCTGGCCAGCCCGCTAGCCTTTGCCCATATCTCCATCGATGCCAATCAAGACTTCACGGTTGATGACGAGCCCATCCAGGCGCAGTCTCATCACACATCCGGCCAAGCAGATTTTAGCCCATCTGATCTAATGTATGACGAAGGCGACCGCCCTAATGTCGTCAAGGCAGAGTCTCATCGCACTAGTGGTCAAGCGGACTACACCGCTAAAGATTTGACCCAAGACGTAGGTGATGGAAACGTTTGGTAACAAAAGTTTGCAATTTCGAGAAAATATATTACGATTAGGTTGTGAGCTAAAAGCGTAAAAACGTGTCACACCGATAGGGATGCACGTCGATTCAAGGAATGAATCAAACGACAATCAGAGCGCTGGTCAGGGTTAAATTCCAAGGTTGGAGTCCCGCAAACGGAAAGGAAGCTAGCGCTAGTCATTGTCATAATCTTGTGTCCTTAGACCCTGCTGATGCGGGGTCTGATTTTTTGTGACACTTAAAACGCTCTTAAGCTACTATCCTCTTCGTTTGGGTGCTGTTTTCTAACGGCTCCTATCTCCATCAGCGCCGCTATTTTTCCATCAGCTCTCCGGAAGGCATGTCTGAACCAGCCGTATTGGCTATAAATAAATCGTCACATGTGTAATTGTTGCACAATTATATTTTGCAAAATAAGCTAGTGCTGCTTTTTTTTGTGCGCAATTTTATTTTTTATGTGACTGATTTGTAAGTTCTTATTGTTTATATATGAGCTTTGGCATTCAGTATGCCTTGTTAAAGCAGTAATGACCGTTCTTATTGTTATTGAGCGGTATCCAAAAATATTGAGGAGCACGTCATGTTATTGAAAGAAACGAGCAAGAAGGTTGCTATCGTAGCGACTGCTTTTGGTCTAGTCGCGAGCCCGCTGGCAATGGCGAACTCGTCCATTGAATTGAACCAAGACCGTTCCGCTGGTCAAGGKGTCATCGACAAGCCTGAAACGCATGCAACGTCACATGCAGCTCACGTATCGGCTGACGATTTGAACCGTGATGATGGCGATAGCCTGGATTTCTCGCCATCTAGCAGTGCTTCTGATAAAGGGGAAAGAGKGCAGCGTGGTGCTAATATCAGCCCAGAAGATCTGACCCGAGATGAAGGCGATAGCACTGACTGGTAACCGATAAAATAAGTGTAACTGCTAATTTAGCCGTTTCTCGTTGAAACCCCCGCTTCGGCGGGGGTTTTTGCTTTGCGTTAAAAGCAACGGTCATCAGTGGTGGTGCCCATCAGCGGCTTCACTGCCTTCTTGAGCGTTTTKGATCCAGACCTCAATCTCCACATCGCCTTGTTCAGCAAAGGTTAGCGTGAGGGGAAACTGCTCGCCCTCTTTTAGCGGTTCGGTTAAACCAAGCAGCATTAAGTGAAAGCCGCCGCCAGGACGCATGCTATAGGTTTCCTCAGCCTCGACACGAATCTCATCCMCATGCCGCATCTGCATCATATCGCCGTCCATTTGCATGTCGTGCAACTCAACGTTGCTGCTTGCCGGGCTACTGGCGCCAATCAGGGTAACGGAGTCTGAAAAGGCGGTGATATCTACATAGGCAGCGCCGTTTTCAGCACCCGGTGGGGTGGGTGTGGCGAAAGGGTGCGCAATGCGCAGAGCGTCTGTTTTTACGTCGTGGGCGAGKGCCCCAGACGCCATTGAAATAGACATGGCGCCAATCACGAGCACGCCACCCAGCCAAGCCATCGGTTTTAACATGCGTTTATTCCTTATTGTTTATTGAATGAAGGGAAATATAGCTAAAACGTAAAGGTAGCAAAGCGGCATAGCCTGGGTAATAAGCGTCTACTGCGGCGTGATGCCACGTGCCTCATTACATGCGTCATTACATGCCGTCCCTATAGTGGTCATCCCAAAGCAGCACGGCACCCGCTACAGCGCCGGGAATCAGAAATAGATTGGCGAGCGGAATCCAGGTGATTAGCGTGACCAGCCCCCCAAAACTGAGGCTTTGCCACCAGCGCTTAGCGAGTCGTTGCCGCATATCAACAAACGTTACCTTGTTGTTATCCATGGGGTAATCCAAATAGGTGATGGCCATCACCCAGGCAGAAAACAGCGCCCAGAGTAGTGGGGCAACGATATTGACGCCTGGAATCCAGCTGATCACAAACAGGCCAGCGGCACGCGGCAGAATATAGGCGAGCTTAACAAACTCTCGACCCAGGGCATCAATGGCTGTTTTAGCCAGATTTCGGTCATCAATAGGCTCACGGCCAGTAGCTTGGATTTCAACTTTGGCGGCCAAAAAGCCGTAAAAAGGGGCTGCAATCAAGCTGGTCACCAGCGTGAAGGTAAAAAACACTACTACCAACAAGCTAATCACAAACAGCGGCCAGATAAGCCAGGATAGCCAATCCAGCCAGGCGGGTACCATKCTCATCCAATGAGCTAACCAGCCATCGAAGCGGKTGAGCACAAAGCTGAACATACTCACGTAGACAATCAGGTTGACTAAAATCGGCAGGAAAATATAGCGGCGCATACCCGGCTGATACACACAGCGTGTACCTCGGCTAAGCGCAGTGACAGCATCCAGCATGTGGGGTGAACTCCTTGTGATTCAAACGTCCAGGCCGCTTGGCAGCCTGGACGTATTGCAGGAGGAAACCCTTACCAGGTCAAGACTTTTTTAGCACCTTCGGATCGAGGTCGTCGGTGTCGCTGTGGCGAATATCCAGGCCTTTGACGAGATAAACCACATACTCGGCGAGATTGTCGGCGTGGTCGCCAACCCGCTCCAGCGCGCGCAGTACCCACATAATGCTGAGTACTGAGGTAATAGAGCGCGAGTCTTCCATCATAAAGGTCATTAACGAGCGCATCGCGCTGCTGTACTCGTCGTCTACCAGCTCGTCTTCGCGCMCAACCTGCATGGCAAGGTCGGTATCGAAGCGGGCAAAGGCGGTTAGCGCATCGCGGAGCATTTTACGCACGTGCTCGCTGATGTGGCGCACCTCTACCAAGCCGCGAATAGTGCTGGAATTTTCGCTGAGTAGCAGCGCGTTGCGGGCAATTTTGCTGGCTTCATCGCCAATCCGCTCGAGGTCTGAGGTGGCGCGGATAACGGCCAGCACCAGACGTAAATCGGACGCTGCAGGCTGACGGCGCGCCAGTACCCGGGTGCATTCGTCGTCGATTTGCAGCTGCAGATCGTTGACCTGACGGTCATTATCACGCACCTGTTCGGCCAACCGGGTGTCGCCTTCCAGTAGGGCAAAGACGGCGTCCTGCACTTGCTTCTCCACCAGACCGCCCATGGCCATCAGGTGGGTTTTCAGCTCTTCCAGCTCCTGGTTGAACTGGCGAGAGATATGCTGGCTGTGGGTATCGCTCGTAATATCCATGGAGCACTCCTGACGTTTCAGTCGCTAAGGCCTAGGTGATGCGGCCGGTGATGTAGTTTTCGGTGCGTTGCAAACGGGGATTGGTGAAGACCTGATCGGTAGGCCCGTATTCAACCAGCTCACCTTGATGCAAAAAGGCGGTGTAATCCGATACACGCGCCGCCTGCTGCATATTGTGGGTGACCAGTACCAGCGTCAGCTCTGACTTGAGGTTACGGATCAACTCCTCAATTTTGAGTGTTGATATGGGGTCGAGCGCTGACGCAGGTTCATCCAGCAGCAGCACATCGGGCTGTACGGCTAAGGTGCGGGCAATTACCAGGCGCTGCTGCTGGCCACCAGAAAGCTGCCAGGCGGAGCGGTGCAGGCGATCTTTTACTTCATCCCACAGCGCGGCGGAGGTTAATGCCCACTCAATAATGTCGTCCCTTTTGCGCTTGGGCAGGCGCTGCTGCAGTCGCAGGCCAAAGGCCACGTTTTCATAGATCGACATGGGGAAGGGGTTAGGCGTTTGAAACACCATCCCGACACGTCGCCGCAGCTCAGTGACATTCATTTTCGGATCATGAATATCCTGCCCTTCCAGGGTGATTTGACCGCTGTGGGTCGCCGACTCATTGAGGTCGTGCAGCCGGTTAATCGCCCGTAATAGCGTCGACTTACCGCATCCCGACGGACCAATGAAAGCGGTTACACGATGACGCGGAACGCTGAGGGTTAAGTCGCGCAACGCCTCTTTCCCCGCGTAGGCGAGGCTAAAGTGATCGATACTCAGGCAGCTGTGCTCGGACGAAAAGTGCGCCACTGGTGCCTGAGAGGTATTGGCTGAATGTAATGACGCTAGCATTCGTTTCCCCGTTGACGCCTAAGATAATGACGCAGAAATATGGCAGTTAGGTTAAGCACCAGCACAATTAACACTAAAAGTAGCGCCGTAGCGTAAACCAGTGGAATGGCGGCCTGCACATCTTCGCCGTGAAAGGCGGTATCAAATAAATGATAGCCAAGGTGCATAAACTTGCGCTCTAAATGTAGGTAAGGAAACTCACCATCAATGGGCATCTGGGGCGCTAGTTTGGCGACACCCACGAGCATCAACGGCGCCACTTCCCCGGCCGCGCGGGCGACCGCTAAAATCACCCCTGTCAGCATGGCGGGGGCAGCCATGGGTAGTACGATGCGGGTGAGCATCTCTAAGCGCGTAGCGCCAAGGGCCACGGCACCTTCCCGTTGAGCATCGGGAAKGCGCGCTAGGCCCTCCTCGGTTGCCACAATCACCACCGGTAGGGTCAGCAGCGCGAGGGTGAGTGACGCCCATAGCAGGCCGCCGGTGCCAAAGGTGGGCGAGGGTAGCGTATCGTTAAAAAACCACTCATCCAGCGAGCCGCCAATGCCGTAAACAAACACCCCCAAGCCAAATACCCCATACACAATCGACGGCACGCCCGCCAGATTACGCACGCCGATGCGCACGAGGCGAGTCAGTCTTCCCTGGTGGGCGATTTCATTAAGATAAATGGCCGCCAGCACCCCAAACGGAGTGACGATCACCGACATTAAAATCACCATCAGAACGGTGCCAAAAATAGCGGGCCATACGCCGCCACCGGTATTGGCCGCCCGTGGGCCTTCGCTTAAAAATAGCCAAACACCCTCGCCCCAGGCGCGGGTTTTCTGCCATCCGCTCATGGCATTGGGTGCTTGAGCGCTAATCACGCTGGCGAGTGGTTGTCGCAGGGTTTGGCCGTCCACGGTACTAAGCAGCAGTTGTCCCGTCTGGCGCTGGTTAGCGGGAAGTGCCAAGAGAGCCGTCAGCTGCTGCCAGGCCGCATCTCCCGTCCAGCGCTGGTCGCCTTGCTCAATGGCCACCAAGCGGCCGATAAAATCCCCCCAGGGGCTGCGCTCGATGCGGATCAGGTCCTTGGGTTGGGTGCGCTCGACAATTTGCTCAATGGCCACCCAGTGCCAGCGAGCGCCATCGATATCCTGATTGCCGGTGAAGTAGAGGCGCTCATCTCCCGCCTGCTGTGGCAGTGCGACCTCGCGTACGGCTTGGCCTGCAAAGGTTTCACCCGAGCTAAGGGTGATCTCTTCCAGCGTGGCGGGCCAGAAGTGCCCTAGGCCGCGCACCAGCAGCAGCGTCAGTAGGGCGCCCAGCATCAGCAGGGAAAGCGCTACGCTGGCCGCACAGAGCCAAGGCCATAGCTCATTGAGCCGGCTAAAACGAGGGCGGCGAGAGGCGGCGTTGTGCAAGGCAGAGGTCATCCTGTACCCCCTATCTGGTGGTAACGGCGGCGCAAACGCTGGCGGACGACCTCGGCGAGGGTATTGACCAGAAATGTAAATATAAATAACACTAGCGCGGCCAAAATCAGCAGATGGTAGGTTTGTCCACCGGGTGACGCTTCAGGTAGCTCAATGGCGATAGCCGCGGCCATGGAGCGCATCCCCTCAAAGGGGCTGGCGCTAAACAGGGCGGTATTGCCGCTGGCCATCAGCACAATCATGGTTTCGCCCACTGCCCGACCGGCACCAATCATTACCGCCGAGAAAATACCTGGGCCCGCCGCCGCCAGTGCCMCTCTCCACAGTGCCTGCCAGCGGCTGGCTCCCAGCGCCTGGGCGCCCTCTATCAGGGTCGGGGGCACATCGGCCAGTGCGTCTTCTGCCAGTGAGTAGATACTGGGGATAACCGCAAACCCCATGGCAATGCCAACAATCAGCGCGTTACGGGTGGCGTAATCCATGCCAAAACGTTGGTCGAGCAATTGGCGCAGGTCACCCCCTAGCCACTGCTGCTCTATCCATGGCGCGAGCCATAGCGCTATCGCCACCATGAAGACAAGCCAGGGCACTAACCACAGGCCCGCCCAGGAAAGCGGTAAACGGCGACGAAGGTGTGTTTGAGCCCGCTGCCAGAGTAAGCCGGCAAGCGCGGCACTAAGCGGCAGCCAAATGATCAGCACTAAAGCGCTGGCGAGATGACGCTCTACCCAGGGTGCCAAAATAAGCCCGGCAATAAAGCCCACCACCACCCCGGGAATAGCCTCCATCATTTCGAGCGCGGGCTTGATACGCGAGCGCAGGCGCGCAGACATAAACAGCGCTGAGTAAATGGCGGCCCCCAAAGCAACGGGAATGGCGAACAGCAACGCGGCTAACGCGGCTTTGAGGGTGCCCCACGCCAGAGGAGAGAGTTTAGCCAGGGCAAAGGTATCGCCAATCGCCAGCAACGGGAGCGTTTCCCACACCAAAAAGATGCCGATAGCCAAAATTGCCAGCAGTACACCCACGCCGCCCGCGGTAATTAACCCGGTGGCCACGCGATCCTGCAGCAGCCGCAGCGGCTGTCGAGAAGAGGTTAAACGAGGTGGGATCATGTCGCTATCATGACAAAAATAGGCATGGCAAAACCGAGGTGATCATAGCGCTGACCGATAAGTAGTGAAAAACAGTGCATAGATAGGTTCCCTACCCTAAGACAATTATGTGTCAGTTAGATGACAGTGATTGACCACCTTTATTGAGCGTTAAGGGCGCTTTTGCTGCTCGCGAAGAACCTTCTGAGTTAACGGAACAAAGCCGGACGCACGAGCAATCTGTTGACCTTCCGCGGATAGAATCAGCGTTAAGAGTGCCTGCTCAGGTGGTGGCAACGCCTCGCCCGGCGGCAGGTTTACGTAGAGATAAAGGTAGCGCGACAGTGGGTAATCACCGCTTTGAATCGCCGCTTCATCGGGCGGTATGGCGGTGCCGTCATCGTTATAGAGGCTCACTGCGTGCACGGCTGGGGTGAGGTGGTTAAACCCGGCGTAGCCCATCGCATTGGCGGACTCCCCTACCGCGGCGACCACCGCCGATGAGCCTGGGTGTTCGCTGATATCGTTGCGAAATTGACCGCCGCATAATGCCCGCTCTTGAAATAGTCCGTGGGTACCCGAGGCAAGGTTACGCCCATGCAGCGCGATACCGCCAAATGACCAGTCACGGGTTGCTGGCAGTTGCTCCCAGCGCCTGATCGGTGCTTCGCCACCGCAGGCACGAGAGGTGGAGAAGATCGCGTCGACCTGCTGGCGGGTTAGTGCACGCAGTGGGTTATGGCGGTGTACGACAACGATAAGCGCGTCACGGGCGACCTTTAATTCCAGCGGCGGATAGCCATAGCGCTCAATAAAGTTATCACGCTCGTCAGCCGTCATTGGGCGAGACATTGGGCCAAGCCGTGTGGTGCCTGCTACCAGGGCGGTTGGCGCACTGGCCGAGCCGCTGGCTTGAAATTGCAGCTTTACATCAGGATAACGGGTGGKGAGGGTTTCGCCCCAGCGTAACATTAGCCCCGCCATGGTGTCTGAGCCCACAGCGCCCAAGGTGCCACTAATCGCGGCAGGTTGCCCCCAGGCCTGGGGCGCTATCAGCACCATAAGCAGCATTACCAAGCGTAATAAGAGGCGCTGTAGAGGTAAAGAGGCGCCCCTGTGAGTTGAAAGAGTATGCAAATGAGTATTCAAACAAGCGTCCTCTTATGGTTAACTGAATCCATTCTCTGGTGTTGCGATGCAGCAACAGCCATTAACAACGCAGGCGCCCTGCAACGTTTACAACAATAAACTGACTAAGCGACGAACTCATGACTCTTCTGGAAACCGATTTGGACGACGCTCCCGCCCCACAAGGGCAGCTTACTTTAAAATTACTGGCTTCCCGCCAAGATACCAATTTTTATGGCGATATACCCGGGGGGTGGCTGGTCAATCAAATGGATCAAGCGGCTGAGCTTGCTGCCGGGCGTGAAGCGGGTGGCCGCACGGCGACGGTGGCCATTGAGGCCATGGACTTCCTAAGCCCGGTGCGCGTGGGCTCGATGGTCAGTGTTTACACCCAGGTACAAGAGATTGGCCATAGCTCAATCAAAATTGATGTAGAGGTCTGGGTGCGCCCGCCCCATGGGCAGCGCATAGAGGAGCGCCAAAAAGTGACTGAAGCACGCTTTGTGATGGTCGCCCTGGACGATAACGGACGCATTCGCGCGGTGCATAGCGACTAGTTCATCCATCCAGATCCTGCCTCAAATAGCAAAAGGGCGCATAGTGCGCCCTTTTGCTGTGCTTGTCGTTTAGCCTAGCGCTTTAGCCATCGACGTTATCGCGGTTCTTGAGATAGGCGAATTCACCCACATCGCTGAACGGGCGCAGCAGCTTCTGGAAGGCCGAGTAAGACTCATACACGCGGCGAGACTCCTCGTCGCTGTCGACCTGGCGCTGGATGGCTTCCAGGGAAGAGGTGTAAAGCGCTGCCATGACGTCTTCGGGGAAAGTACGCAGTTGAACGCCATGCTCATCGACTAATGCTTCCAGTGCCTGGGCATTACGGAAGGCGAATTCGCTGATCATGGCAAGGTTAGACGCCCGTGCGGCCTCGCGGATCACGTCCTGCAGGTCTTCCGGTAGCTCATTCCAGGCATCCAGATTGATCGTGCCTTCCAGTACCGCCGAGGGCTCGTTCCACGCCGAGGTGTAGTAATAGTCAGCCACCTGATGCAAACCAAACGCCAAATCGTTATACGGCCCCACCCAGTCAGCGGCATCCAGTGCGCCGGTTTGCAGCGAGGTGAAAATTTCCGAGCCCGGCATATTCACGGTGCTGACGCCAATGCCGTTCATCGCCTCGCCGGCTAGGCCTGGCAGGCGAAGTTTTAGCCCCTGCATATCGTCTAGCGAGTTGATCTCTTTCTTGAACCAGCCTGCCATCTGGGTGCCGGTGTTGCCGACGGCAAACGGTTTCAGGTTGTGATTGGCGTAGATCTCATCCCACAGCTCCTGGCCACCGCCATGGTACAACCAGGCGTTCATTTCGGTGGTGGTCATGCCGAACGGCACGGCGGTAAAGAACTGCGAGGCAGCCACTTTGCCGCGCCAGTAGTAAGAGGCAGAGTGGCCCATTTCAGCGGTGCCAGCAGCCACCGCGTCGAACACTTCCAGGGCGGGAACCAATTCACCCGCACCGTGGACGCGAATCTGCATGCGGCCATTGGAAAGCTGCTCTACCCGGCGGGCGAAATCATTCGCACCGGTGCCCAGGGCGGGAAAGTTTTTTGGCCACGAGGTGACCATGTCCCAGGTATAGGTCTCTTGAGCGCGCGCGCTAGAGGTTGTGACAAAAGGGGCAGCAGCGACACCGGCGGCACCCAGGCCGACGGATTTGAGAAAGTTACGGCGTTGCATAGTGAGCGAAACTCCAGAGTTAAACGTACTGTTGTTATAAGGCGCTGAGTGCGCGGTATTCGCTAGTTAGTATGCTGTATAGCGAATTTAGCCCGCAAGCTTGATTAATCATCTGCTGCGTCTTTCATGCTGTTGCCATGGCGTACCAGCCAATAGCAGCCGCCTAACGCTAAGACCGCCATCGAAAGCGCGCCAATTTGCCAGGGGTCGATGACTTCCATATCCAACACCATAAACTTACGCACCAGCGCCATAATGGCAATGAGTACGACGATCTCAACGTGAATGAAACCTTTACCACTGGTCATCGTGCGGATGATGGAGTTGTTGAACTCCATGGCAATCAAGACGGTAAGAATCATGTCGAATAAAGCTTGAAACACCCGGTAGTCAAACGGGTCGCGGCTTTGAATAAACAGCAGTTGCACCACATGAATGACCAGATAATACATGGCGACGAGCACAGCGCCGCCAATGGCGAGCGTCAGAACCATCGATACCAAGCGTTCAAAACGCTGGTAACCGCTGAGTGTCTGCCAGCCGTTACTAACTTCGGGGAATAGGCGTTTTAAGCGTTGTTTCATGATCGTCTACCTGTTGAGTGACAGCGTTGGGCTTAAAGCGGCGTCAACTTGGCAAAGCCGAGGACTAGCCATTTGACGCCTTCGCCTTCAAAGCTGACCTGAACCCGGGCACGCGCGCCTTCGCCTTCCGCGTTAAGGATAATCCCTTCGCCGAATACCGGGTGCTCAACCCCCTGGCCGACGTGCAGGCTGGGTATGTCGCCGTCGCTTTCGACGCTTTGCTGAGCAAAGGAAGTGCGCGATGCCGTCACCGGGCGGGAAATATGCCCGCGCAGGCGGACTTCTTCCAGCAGGTGCGGGGGCAGCTCGCGCAGAAAGCGCGAGGGGCGTGGAAACACCTCTTTGCCGTGTAGGCGGCGGGTTTCGGCGTGGGTCAGGTAGAGCTTCTGCATGGCGCGGGTGACACCGACGTAACACAGTCTGCGTTCCTCTTCGAGCCTGCCCGGTTCCTCAAGGGACATCTTATGCGGAAACAGCCCCTCTTCGACACCGGCAATAAACACCACGGGGAATTCCAGGCCTTTGGCGGAGTGCAGCGTCATCAGCTGTACGCTGTCCTCAAACTCTTCGGCTTCATGGTCGCCAGCATTAAGCGCGGCTTCTGAGAGAAACGCTTCCAGTGCGGCCATGCCTTCGCCCGCTTCAGGGGCTTCAAAAACGTCGCCTTGGGTAAAGGCGCGGGCAGCAGTGACGAGCTCTTCCAAGTTTTCGACCCGCGCCTGGCCTTTCTCGCCGCGCTCACTCTTGTGATGTTCGATCAAACCGGTATGAACCGTGACGTGATCGATAATCTCGTGCAGCGCCATGCCGGAAGCATCGTTATCGAGCTGCTCAATCAGGTTGGCGAAGGTTTGCACTGCATTGGCCGCTCGGCCTTTCAAGGTGCCGTCGTTAATTGAATCGTGGAGCGCCTGCCACAGCTGAATGCCTTGTTCACGGGCGCGCAGGCGGACAATCTCCACGGTGCGGGTGCCGATGCCGCGGGTGGGCACGTTAATCACCCGTTCTAGCGAGGCGTCGTCATCGCGGTTAAGCATCAGGCGTAGATAGGCCAGGGCATTTTTGATTTCCAGGCGCTCATAAAAGCGGTGACCGCCGTAAATACGGTAAGGCATGCCTTGGCGAATCAGCGTCTCTTCCAGCAGCCGCGATTGGGCGTTGGAGCGGTAGAGAATGGCGACATCGCGGCGGTTGAAGCCTTCGTCGACCTTCTCCTTGATGGTATCGACGATATAGCGCGCTTCTTCCAGGTCGTTAAACCCGGCGTAAATCGAGATCGGTTCGCCTTCGATGCCGTCGGTCCAGAGGTTTTTACCCATCCGCTCGCTGTTGTGGCTGATCAGCGTATTGGCAGCTTCAAGAATCGCGCTGGTGGAGCGATAGTTCTGCTCAAGCCGCACGGTATGGGTTTGCGGAAACTCCTGCTCAAAGCGGCTGATATTCTCCACTTTGGCGCCGCGCCAGCCGTAGATCGACTGGTCATCATCGCCTACTGCCGTCATCGGCGTCTGCATGCCGGTCAGCAGTTTTAGCCATGCATACTGCAGGGTGTTGGTATCCTGAAACTCATCCACCAGTACGTGACCAAAGCGCTCCTGATAGTGTTTCAGCAGCGCGGGGTTATCGCGCAGTAGCTCCAGGCTTCTCAACAGCAGCTCGCCGAAATCGACCAGTCCGCCCCGCTCGCAGGTGAGCTGGTAGCGTTCGTAGAGCTCGACCATCTGGCCCATGTAGGCATCGCCATCCACATTGACCTGATGCGGACGCAGTCCCTCTTCTTTACAGCCGGAAATAAAGTGCTGCACTTGGCGCGGCGGGTAGCGTTCGTCGTCGATGGAGTAATCTTTCAGCAGCCGTTTGACCAGGCGTAGCTGATCGTCAGAATCGATAATCTGGAAGTGTTGCGGCAGCTTGGCATCCTGCCAGTGGGTGCGCAGCAGGCGGTGGGCGATGGAGTGAAAGGTGCCTACCCACACATGGCGCATCGAGATGCTAAGCAGTGCCTCAAGGCGGGTGCGCATCTCTTTGGCGGCTTTGTTGGTAAAGGTAACCGCCAGCAGAGCGTAGGGAGACAACCCTTCGGCCTGCATCAGCCAGGCGATGCGATGCACCAGCACGCGGGTTTTACCGGAGCCTGCGCCTGCGAGCACCAACAGATTACCTTGAGGGGCGCTCACTGCTTCGCGCTGGGCGGAGTTGAGCTGATCGAGAATCGCCGTGACGTCGTCCATAATAGCCGCTGCCGGATCAAAAAATAGGCGGCTAGTCTAGCACAGCCAGCGAACTGGCTGTGTATACAGGTGTAGTGATTGCAGTTATTCGCAACTGCTACCTTTAAAAACTTTCTAACAGGGGACGAGGGCAGGCTGAAGCGAGGGTCTTTTGCCATGGATGGCAAAAGTAGCGCCCAAGGACGGGTTTACAGCGCCCTCGCGTAAGCCTGTCCTCGGCACCGAGGCTTATAGCTATGGCAGCGCTAAGAAGCTAATTATTCTTCAGGAAAGCGCAGCGTATTAAGGCTCTTTTTAACCGCTTTGAGCTGTTCGGCGAGTTTCGGCCCGCGGGTTTTGGCCACGCCGACGGCAAGTACGTCAATCAACACTAGATGGGCAATCCGCGAGCTAAGCGGGGTGTAAATCTCGGTGTCTTCATGGACATCGATATACAGCGGCAGGCTAACCTCTTCGGCGAGCGGCGAGCCGCTGGGGCACAGGCCAATGACTGTCGCGCCCGCTTCACGAGCCAGGCGCACACTGGCGACTAACGCTTTGGTACGGCCTGTTTGTGAAATTGCCACCACCACGTCGCCATCATTCAACGTCACTGCCGACATATTCTGCATATGTGGGTCGGCGTAGGCAGAAGTGGAGATCTGCAGGCGGAAAAACTTGTGCTGGGCATCAAAGGCCACGGCACCGGAAGCCCCAAAGCCATAGAACTCGACCCGGTTGGCCATCGCCAGGGCGTTAACTGCACGGCCCAGGGCGTCGTTATCAAGCCGGTCGCGCACTGAGAGCAGCGTGCCCACGGTCGAGTCAAAAATACTGTGGGAAAMCTCAGCGACCGAGTCGCTATCATTCATGGAAAACTGCGCGAACTGACTGCCGCTGGCCAGCATTTGCGCCAGCTGTAACTTGAAGTCCTGAAAGCCATTGCACCCCAGTGCACGGCAAAAGCGCACCACGGTGGGTTCGCTCACGGTGGCTTCGGTGGCTAAATCCACAATACGCATGTGGATAACCTCTTCTGGGTTGCGCAGTACAAACCGCGCCACTTTTTGCTCGGAGCGTCGAAAGTGCTCCATGCGGCGTCTCATTTCATCGAACAGGGCGCGACTCACGTTCAGCTCCTTGGGTGCTCAGCCAGCAGGTAGTCAACAGTACGCCAATATACGATCGTTTTAAACGACCGTTTCTGCCTATCTGCTCACTGTAATGCTTCGTAGTGCTTCAATGTGGTATTTACAGTATGCCTCAATGAGTCCATAGGGCCACGAACTATTAGGCAGCGTTCCAACAGCGTTTAAAGGTCGTTAGTCAGTTTTTTTAAGATTGGTCATCATTTTGTCAAGTAGGGTATAGTAATAATTGAAGTGCCGCACTGCATCATAACAGTCGTCACGGATGCAGGTGGACGAAGGCATATTCATCTGGAGGAACGTCGATTATGAGAAACGTCGAACGAATCACCTCGGTTAAAAGCGAATTGCTCGACATCTTTATGAGTATGGAAGTCGATGAGCACGCTCAACGCCAGCGCAGCGCTGCCCAACGCAGCTTAAGAGCGCGGCGAGGTATTGAGCTTCATCGTGAGTTTCAAAAGTTATCGCGGGATATCGCCCCCTTGCCCGATGAAGATCGGCAAGAGAGCGAATTGCACTAAGTTTTAGGATGCCAAGAGGTTAGGGGCGCAACTATTATCTGCGCAGAACCACGCTGCCCTGCCGGTTAGTTAGCAGGGCCTTGGTGGCTTAGATTAGCCCTGTTACGAACACAGCAATAACGCCAGCGGGCGCTACATAGCGTGCGATGATGTTCCATACACTCTTGCCGGTCGCTGAAAGGCCCAGCTCGTCTTCCACGCTGTTGCGCTCCAAGCACCAAGCGGTGAACAGAATCGCCCCCAGCCCCGTTAGCGGCAGCATAATTTTKCTGGTCAGCGTATCCAGTAGGKCAAACACACCTAATCCAAACAGCAGCGGTTCGCTCCACACGTTAAACGATAGCAGCGCCGCAATACCCAATAACCAAGCACCCACACCGGCCACAATGGTTGCGGTGACACGGCTTAGCGGCGTACGCTCTTCAATAAACTCCACCACTGGCTCCAGCAGTGAAATCGCCGACGTTAATGCCGCAAACGTCAGCAGTAAAAAGAACATCAATCCCAGCAGTAAACCTCCATCTATATTGCCAAAGGCCAGCGGCAGGGTCACAAAAATCAGCCCAGGGCCCGAAGCGACATCCAAATTATTAGCAAATACAATCGGGAAGATGGCTAAACCAGCGCCTAATGCGATCACGGTATCCATAATGATGACCGTGCGGGCGGTTTGTAGCAGGTTGATATCTTTGCCCAGGTAAGAGCCGTAAGCCATCATGATGCCCATGCCCAGCGAGAGCGTGAAAAAGGCATGGCCCAAGGCGGCTAGCACGGTTTCTGCTGTGAGCTTGCTCCAGTCCGGGTTGAACATATACGTCAACGCCTCGCCAAAGTGGCCGGTTGTCATGCCGTAACCGATCAGCACGACCAACAGCAGTGCGAGGACTGGCATCAGAATGCGTACAGCGCCTTCAAGGCCTTTGGTAACGCCGCGGGCGACAATGCCAATGACCAGCAGCATAAACACGGAGTGACCCAGCAGTAGCAACCCAGGGTTACTCAACATGCCATTAAACAGCGCACCAATGCCATCGGCATCTTGACCGCTAAAAGCGCCACTCACCGAGTTAACGGTGTAATAGAGCGACCAGCCACCAATTACGCTGTAAAACGACAGGATCAAAAAGGCCCCAACAATCCCGCTGATGCCCACGATGGCCCATGCTTTAGGCTTTTTCGCCGCGCGTGCCAGTTCAGACATGGTGCTGGCGGGGTTCTTCTGGCCGCGACGACCCAATAGCCACTCGGAGACGAGAATGGGCAAGCCAATCAGCGCGATACAGAGTAAATATACAAATACGAAAGCAGCKCCGCCGCTTTCACCCACCATATAGGGAAACTTCCAGATATTCCCCAGACCCACCGCTGAACCAGCGGCGGCCAGCACAAAGGTCATCCGCGATGACCACTGCGCATGTGCAAGCTTCGCCATACATCACCCATTAAGTCGATTGTTGTGTAAGTCACTGCGTGCGGTGCACGCTAGTTTTCGGAAAGAAGCGTTATTGCCAGCGTACTTTTCCGAAAGTAAGCGCAATTTATCCGATCAAAAGCCTGCATGCCAGTTAGCTGACCTAAAAAGGTGGGTTAAAACAGCTGGCTTTGCTTTTCTTCGGCGAAGGGGCCAAGTGGGGGTAAAGGCGTCACTTCTCCGAGCGCGTTATAGAGTAAACGGGCCAAGTGGGGAGACTCGCGATTATCCGCAGTATGCACAAATAAGAAAGGGGTTTTCCCCTGATTTATCCACAGCTTTAGGCGGGCTTTCCAAGCAGTGAAGTAGCTGCTATTAATCGTTTTGTCAATATGGCCAATAAAGCGAATCACCGGATAATTTGCCGTGGAAAGCACGTGTAGCGGGAGTTTCGGCTTTTCTTGCTGAGCGTGGGCCAGGCCCATATGACTATTGGCCGGGGTTGAGAAGAGCGGGCGCACGTCGAGCATTACGCGGTTGGCCGAATAAGTTATCAACAGGCGGTTAAGGGCTGTTTCGGCGGCTCCTTTGTGGAAAAACTCAGGGTGGCGAACCTCGACTGCACAAGGTAGATGGGCAGGCCAAGCCGCGAGCAGCGCTTCAAGCTGAGGAAGCTCTTGGGGGCCGAAATCCCGCGGTAGCTGCACCATGGTTGGCCCCAGGCGATCATGAAGCGGTTCAAGCGCGGCTAAAAATGCCCAGGCATCCGCTAATCGCGTTAGCCGTTGATCGTGGGTTACGCTGGCCGGTAATTTAAAACAGAAACGAAAGTGGGGTGGAGCCTGGCGCGCCCAGGCGGCAATGGTCTCCGGCTTTGGGGTGCCGCTATAAAAGGTTGTATTGCCCTCAACGCTGGAAAACACAGCCGCGTAATCGCTTAACAGCTCGGTTTTGGCATGGCGTGGGKAAAGGTTGCCCAGCCAGTCTTGATTGGCCCACATGGGCAAGCCTAGGTAAAGTGGAAGCGTCATGGGAGCCAGCCTACGTCAACAAAATCAAGCACTAATGTAACAGGTTCAGAAGCTTGCCCGCTAAGCGCAGAGGGGGCTTTTGAGCAGTTAAAGATGCGCCAGTAAGCCTTGCGTGAACAAGCGCTGGCGCACTAGGCGAGTTAGCAGCTAATAGTGGTGCGGATAAGACGTGCTTTGGACTGAAGCAGCGGTAAGTACTCTTTGAGCAGCGTGTCTAAATCGATACGTGCCGCATTGGTACTAATGTTGATGGCGCCCAACAGTTTGCCGTTGGCATCAAACGCCGGTACCGCCAGTGAGCGCAAGCCGGAATCAAGCTCTTGATCGGCAATGGCGTAGCCTTGCTGGCGCGCCTTGTGAATACACTTTTTAAGCTCGATTTTAGAGGTAAACGTTTTACTGGTATAGCGTTCTAACGTTAGACGCTCTAAGTAGGCATCCAGTTCTGCTTCTGGAAGCTGAGCGAGCAGAACGCGGCCCATTGAGGTATGTGCTGCTGGCAAGCGCGTCCCTACCGATAGCGTAATGGCCATCAGTCTATGGCGCGCCGCTGAACGGGCTACATAGATAACTTCATCGCCATCCAGTACGCCTAAGGAAGATGACTCACCACACTCGTTGGTGATCTCCTCCAGATACTGCTGAATAGCGCTGCGGTAATTATTAGCAGACAAAAATGAGTAACCCAGTTGAAGCACCCGCGGCGCTAGCTCAAAGTAGCGCTGCTGTTTGCGTACATAGCCTAACGCGTGCAGCGTGAGCAGAAAGCGCCGGGCCTTGGSCCTGTTCATGCCAGTGCGCGCGGCCACTTCGCTAAGCGTCATGCGTGGATGGCTTTCATCAAAGGCTAAAATCMCTTCCAAACCGCTTGCCAGCGCTGTCACGAAGKCGCGGTCATCGGGGGTTAACATTTCATCCAGAAGCTGCTCTTCCATCGGTGTCCACTCATCGGAATAGGCGTAAATTTAAAAGACCAATATAGCATATTGTTCGAATAGCGAACATATATGCGCTGATCGCTATAGTAGGTTGAGAGCTTGAACCAATGTGCAGAGGTCTTTAATCGTGACAACATCGTTTGGGAAGGGAGATTGAGCGGGATTCGCCGTGACACCAACAAACAGCGTTCCATTTGATCGTGCGGCGCGATAGTCATTATACGAATCGCCAATCATTACGGCGGCTTTCGGTGCCAGTTGGTGCCGGGTTAGTAAGTTGCGCAAGCCTGTGGCCTTGTCCGGGGGCGCCCCCACTACCTCTTTAAAGTAAGGCGCCAGCTGACGCTGCTCCACAATGGCCGTGAGTTCCTGCTCGGGTGTGGCAGAGAGTAGATATAGCAATCGGCGGTGGTGCCAATCGCTTAAAAATTCTAGCGCTCCAGGAATGGGCGGTGCGGCCAGTAAGCGCTCTTCGACACTATCTTTAAATTGCCTGCAAAGCGCCTGAATACGCGCGTCACTGGCTCGTTTGCCCAGGATGTGCTCTTCAATATGGCGAAACTTGACCTCTCTAGGCTGGCCGCCGCGACGGCTAAGGTAGGCCACGATGGCACGGTAATCAGCTTCCGGCGCTTGACAGTATACGTCGGCAAACGCCTGGCGTTTTAGGGTTGCTGAGTCGAGAACAACACCATCGAAGTCAAACACCAATGCATAAGAAGGGATCGTATTGTCATCACTCACGGAACTACTCCGCTGGCTCGGTTCCAAGCAAAAAACGGCACTATACCCAGGCGGTAAGTACCGTTATACGAACGTTAGCTACGTTTGAAGCGTGAATATAACCAACTTTTGAGGGGAGTATTACCTAGTAAAACCAGCACAATAACGGAGGTAAGTACCAACGAAAGCGGATTGATCACCAGCGCGAGTAGGAAGTCTGCACTGCTGTCACCGACCGATGACATGGCCTGCCGGTAAGACTCATCCAGCAGCGGGCCAAGGATGACGCCTAGAATAATCGGGCCCATCTGAAAGCCAAACATCTTCAGCCAGTAGCCCAATATGCCAAAGCCTAGCATCCAATAAACTTCTGTCATGCTGCTGTTAAGCGAGTAGGTACCTACCACACACAGCACCAATATCAGCGGGATCATAATCGCTTTGGGCACTTCAACAATCTTTGAAAAAAGCTTAATACCGGTTAGTCCAAAGATGAGCAAAAAGATATTGGCCAATGCCAAATTGCCGACGGTAAACCAAAAGATATAGGGTGTTTCGATCATCAGCATCGGACCTGGATTCAGGCCATGAATAACCAGGGCACCGATAATCACGGCGGTGACCGCGTCACCCGGCATGCCGAGGGTAAGCATAGGTACGTAAGCGCCACCCACTGCGGCGTTATTGGCGGTTTCAGGTGCCACAAGCCCTTCATAGGCGCCTTCGCCAAAAGGCACTTCAGGGTTTTTAACGGTGCGCTTGGCGTGATCATAAGCAAACAGTGACGCAATATCGCCACCGGTACCGGGGAGCGCGCCAACCACGACGCCGATAATAGAGGTACGTAAAGAGAGCGGTAAGAACTTGAGCACCATATTAAGAGGCGGAACGATCTTATCGACGTTCTGTTTAACGGGCACTTTGGCCATATTGTGCAGCTGGTAAAACGCTTCCGCGACGCCAAACAGGCCAATCATGACCACCACGTAATGAATCCCGCCCAGCAGTTCCATACTGCCCATGGTGAGGCGTGGCTGGGCGGTTACCATGTCCATCCCGACCAACCCAATAGTGGCACCCAGGGCGACAGAGAAAATACCCCGTGCGAGCGATTTACCTGATAGCGAGCTGACCAGTAGCAAGCCCATGACGGCGATTAAAAAGTAGTCGCGGGGGGCAAATTTAAGCGCAAGGTCGGCAAGGTGTGGGGCCGTGGCTGCGAGTACGGCAACACCAATCAAGCCACCGATCACCGACATTACGGTACTCAGGCCGATTGCTTTGCCCGCTTCACCTTTTTGGGCTAGCGGGTAGCCGTCGAAAGCAGTGGTGACCGCTGATGGGGCACCAGGAATATTGAGCAGGATGGCCGTGCGCGAACCGCCGTAAACGCCGCCGACGTAAATGCCCACCATCAGCGCTAGCGCGTTATTAATGTCCCAGGAAAACGTAAATGAAATCAGAATGGAGACGGCCATCGTAACCGAGAGGCCGGGAATAGCGCCGATGTAAATACCGGCGATAACGCCCAGGGCAGTTAAGCCCAATAGACCTGGATCAAGCCAAGCCATGAGCAGATAGGAGAAGGTATCACTCATTGGATGCCTCGGGGTTCATTATCAAGGAAGATAGACACGAAACACTATCGTGAAAAGTACATAAATTACCGCAATGGCAAGCGAAGCAATCACTAAAGAACTAATGATTTTTCCTTGACGATAATAAATGAACATAGCGGCTAAAAAGATAAAGGTGCTGACATAGAAGCTTGTCCATACGATAGCTACCAAATAGAGCATCGATACTATCGAGAACACCACAATATGAGTTTTAAAATGCTCATGTAAAAACACTTTAAACTCTTGGCTAGCGCTGTGAATTTGGGGATCTCGCTGCTTGCGCCGATGGCTGAAGAGAATGGCTATTGAGGAAGCGAGCATTATCAAGGCGAGCCCGACAGGAAATGAGCCAGCGGAGTTCAGCTGCACCCCATTATCGATACGATAAGCCTCGTAGAGGACGCCGACACTAAACAGCAGAAGCAACCAGTCAAAGACCTTTTCTCCCGCCCGAACGCGCTCAATTTTTTTAGTCATACAGAGACTCCAAGGGGACAGGTGGTAATCCTGTCCCCTAAGTCATAGGAAGATAGCGTTAGGGGCGTGGAATACCTAACTCTTCTGGAGATTTTTCGACCGCATCCGCTTCGAACATTGACCACGCTGTGACGGATTGCCAGTTATCCAGGTATTGCTGCGCTTCTTCGCCGTTGAGGTTGAGCGATTCGCCACCAAAATTAGCCAAGAACTCTTGGAAACCATCGCTGGCAACGGCCTGCTCGTAAGCATCTTCCAAGGTAGCTTTTACGTCATCGGGTGTATCTTCACGCACAAAGACACCCCAGAACGGGCCCCAAGGCAAGAATGAATCAAGCTCTGGGATAGCATCGGTGATCGGCGGAACGTCCGGCAGATCCTCCAGTTCTTCACTACCCAGCACGGCCAGGCCCTTCAGGCGGCCCGCGCGGATTTGTTCGGCCACAGCAGAAAGACTTAGCGGCATAAAGTCGATATGTTCACCCAGCAGTGCCGTAACACCAGGTCCATCTCCACCGAAGGTCACTGTGCGAACATTAAGTTCGTCGACAGAGTTGATCATTGCGTGAATCGTACTGGGCAAGCCACCGGCACCGGTACCGCCCATTTTGAGCTCGTCGGGGTTTTCGTGGGCGTACTCAAGCAGCTCAGCGAAAGTATCGAATGGGCTATTAGGATGGGTAGCGATGACAACCCGGCCCTGGCCGATAATGTTGATAGGGTACATATCATCGTAGGTGAAATCGGCTAAGCCCATCAGTGGGTAGAGCTGGGGGTTCTCCGCACCAAAAAGGAGGTTATAGCCGTCAGGGCGCTGGCGCATGACATGGTTCATGCCAATCACGCCGGTACCACCAGGGCGGTTGGTGAGAACAATAGTGGTATCCAGAACCTCTTCAACATGGGGTGTCAGGCTGCGTACCACGTTATCGGTGGCGCCCCCGGCTCCCCACTGAATCGTGCCTTGAATGTTACGATCAGGGKAATCGGCGAGGGCTCCACTAGCGACTGCCAAAGAGCCGATAGCGATGGCCAACTGGGTGAAAAGTGGCTTAGTCATTATGTTTATCCTCCAACAAATTATTATATTAGTGCTGCTATTGGCGATATTAGTTCGCCTTACGAACTTAAGTGCTTAGGGCGAACACTAGAGGTCGGTATGGCGGCTGTCAATCAACAAGCCTTCGTATAAGACCAAGGTTGAATAGTGTGCGATGGCTGATACAAAGCAATGTGAAGCGTGCTTATTTAGCCGGTGGCAATAGCAGTATGAATGCATTAGCCGTTGTGTCTATTCACAATAAACCCCTCTAGCATTCGCATAGTAAAGGAGTGCGCTAGGCGTATTATTAGTAGTATAGCGAACAGGTTGCCACACACCCTACGTTATCGTGCATAATGCGAACTAAAGAACGCTATGCGAACAATTGGCACCTGCACTGAAAGCCATTGGCTCAGTTATAGCGACACATAATATCGTCGTAGTGCTAGAGCGCATTTGCTTGAGAGCACTACCTGGGAGGATGCTATGCGCGCAATTGCTACTGTTTGTCTAAGCGGGGACCTGCGGACGAAGCTGGAAGCCATTGCCCGTGCCGGTTTTGATGGCGTAGAAATATTTGAAAATGATCTGCTCTCCTTCGATGGCTCACCGCAAGAAGTACGTGCGCTATGTGAGCGTCTTGGGCTGGCGATTGTTGCCTTTCAACCGTTTCGCGATTTTGAGGCAATGCCAGAACCTCAGCGCAGCCGTAATTTGAAGCGCGCCGAGCGTAAGTTTGAACTGATGGAGCAGCTAGGCACGGATTTTTTGCTGGTGTGTAGCAATGTATCCCCCCAGGCCATGGACGATATGGATCGCGTAGTGGCCGATTTGCGCGAACTTGCTGAACTGGCAGCAAAGCGTAATATTCGGGTGGGGTTTGAAGCGTTGGCCTGGGGGCGCCACATCTCGGACTATCGCGATGCGTGGGAAGCCGKGCGCCGCGTTGATCACCCTAATTTGGGCATAGTGCTCGATAGCTTTCATATTCTCTCCCGTGGTCACGATCTCTCAGCCATCGGCAAAATCCCTAAACAAAAAATCTTCTTCGTCCAGGTGGCCGATGCGCCGCTACTGGATATGGATGTACTCCAGTGGAGTCGCCACTTCCGCTGCTTCCCCGGMCAGGGGCGCCTGCCGCTGAAAGCCTTTATGGCTGAGCTTGCCAAAACCGGTTACGACGGCCCGCTGTCGCTGGAAATTTTTAGCGACGCCTTCCGCGCAGCGCCAACTGAAATCACTGCTCTAGATGGTCTTCGCTCGCTAATTTTGCTCGATAACCTTATTGAGGATGGCCCCTGGGCAAGCCCTATTCCCCCGGCACCCAGCTATAACGGCATCCATTTTATTGAGTTTACCCTTGATGAAGAGAGCGCCGCGCCGCTGGGCGAGTTTATCGATGCACTGGGCTTTCGCCATGTGGGCCGCCATCGCTCCAAAAATGTCGAACTCTGGAAGCAGGGCGAAATTCACTTAGTGCTCAATTTTGAAACGGACAGCTTTGCCCATACTTTCCGGCTGCTTCACGGTACCTCGGTGTGTGCGGTAGGTTTCCGTGTTGATGACGTTGAGCGCGGGCTGGCCCGTGCCAAAGCCTTTAAGGCACAGACATTCCGTGGCCAGGTGGGCGAAGGCGAGATGGAAATCTCAGCGCTTCGGGGTATCGAAGGCAGCCTTGTGTACCTAGTGGATGACCAGGCCGCTGAAGACTTGCAGTGGCGAACCGATTTTGAACTGTTTGACCAAGAGAGCCGCAATGAGGCTGGTCTTGCCCGGGTCGATCACCTCTCTTACGTACTCCCCGCGACGCAGCTACTCAGTTGGCAGCTCTTTCACCGCACTGTGTTTGGTTTCAATGCGGCCACGGAGAACGAGATTATCGACCCAAGGGGCATGATGATCAGCCAAGCGGTGATTAGCCCAGAGCAGAGTATTCGCATCCCGTTGACGGTTTCACAGGCCCAGGATACCCAGCCAGGGCGTTTTCTGAGCGAGTTTCGCGGTGGCGTGCAGCAGATCGCCTTTGAGAGCCACGATATCTTCGCCACGGTGGATGAACTCCAAGCGCGGGGTTTGCCGCTGCTGAAGATTCCGCAGAATTACTACGACGATCTTGAAGCGCGTTACGGGCTGGAAGAAGAGCTGTTAGAGGCAATGCGTAAACGCAATATTCTGTTTGACCGCAACGACGAAGGCGACTTCTTCCACGCCTATACGGAAACTTTCTCGGGCCGATTTTTCTTCGAAATCGTTGAGCGGCGTGGCGCCTATCAGCAGTTTGGCGCCGCTAACGCGGGCATTCGCTTGGCCGCTCAGGCCGCCCAGCGCTAATTAGCAACACGAAATCATCGTGGAGAACAGTGACCGAATTTATTTGCGCGGTAAAGCAAGCGGGCACTACGGCGGTTAGCGGTGTTAGCCTATTTGTGTTTCAAGGCGTCGACGCCTCCAAGCGCGCAGCGGCTGATCAGCAGTCCGCTACGCTATTTGCCCACTACCATCGTGAACTGCTCAAGGAAAACGATACATGAGCCAAGGTAAAGTGTTAGTGCTGCACGGCCCTAATTTGAATCTGCTCGGCACTCGCCAGCCGGAAATCTATGGCTACGAGACCCTGGAAGACGTCAATAACGCGCTGCGGGAAAAAGCCGTTATGGCTGACTGGGAGCTTAACTGCCTGCAGAGCAACCATGAAGGCGCGCTGATTGACGCTATTCATGCGGCACGGCTGGATGGCACTCAGGCGATTATCATCAATCCCGCTGCCTATACCCACACCTCGGTGGCTATTCTGGATGCGCTTAACGCTTTTGAGGGCCAGGTTATCGAAGTGCATATTTCTAATGTGCACAAGCGCGAAAGCTTCCGCCACCACTCCTATGTATCGCTGCGCGCCGATGGCGTTATCGCTGGGCTGGGAACACAGGGATATCAGGCGGCTTTAGACGCCCTTATGAAGTCGGCAAGCACTTCATAAGGTGAGACTTCAATAACGGGGAAAGTTGTTATGGCGTAGCCGGAAGCTGTCAGCGATGAGAATCCTGCTGCGCCCTATGAACATCTGCCAACTCTAATATATAAAGCAGTGTCTGTTGATTAGCCTATTAAGTTAAATACACTTTAGTTTCAGTTATTTATACTAAAGTCGTGTTTTTTATGACTAAAGTAAAAGAGTAATCTCGTTGTATGTAGCGCGAATAGATGTACGAAATGCGAACATAAAAACAAAGCAATAATAGGAAGTTAAAATGAAAAAAATCTTTGCCGCAMCCTGTCTCGCCGTTTGCAGCAGCGCCTTGGCTCTCGGTCTCACTGTTTCCTCCGCTAGCGCCAATGAGTGGCCGACTAGCGATATTCGCCTGGTCGTTCCTTATGCGCCGGGTGGCACTACCGACGTCTTGTCCCGTCGTGTTGCTGATCTCCTTCAGCAAGAACTCGATGCCAATGTCATTGTAGAAAATCGCCCAGGCGCGGGCTCCACTGTCGGCACTGGCAGGCTGGCCCGCGGTGGCCGTGATGCTGACCACACCATCCTGATGGCATCCCCAGGACACACGATTGGTGCCGCGATTTACCCAGACCTGGCCTATGACCCCGTTGAAGATTTTGTCTTTCTACAAAATATGATCGATATCCCCAATGTCATGGTGGTGCCCGCAGACAGCCCCTATGAGAATGTTATTGAGTTTATCGAAGCTGCGAAAGAAGACAACATGACCTTCAGCCACAGCGGTGTAGGTAGCTCCATTCATATGTCGGGTGAGTTATTCAAAACGCTGACCGAAACGAATATGACGGCAGTGCCTTTTGCGGGTAGCGGCGCGGCGCTTCCTGCGTTGCTGAGCGGCGATGTGGATGTTTCGTTTGAGAACATGCCAGCGGTGCTCTCGCACATACGTTCAGGTGATCTACGTGCGCTGGCGGTTACTTCTGCCGAGCGTTCCGAGTACCTTCCCGATGTCCCGACGTTGTCAGAAATCGGTGAATATAACCTCGACCAGTTCATCACGACTGCCTGGTTCGGCCTGATTGCGCACAGCTCCTTCCCTGAAGAGGCCCAGAGCACAATGCGAGAAGCGCTAGCCAATGTCATGGAGCGCGAAGAGTTTCTGGATTTCGCCGAACAGCTGGGTGCTGAGCCGGGCCAAGTGGCCGGTGATGAGTTCAAACAGTTTATCGCCGATGACCTGCAGCGCTGGGAAGAGGTTGCCGAGCAGGCTGGTATCAGTCAATAAGTTCAGTAACCCCCAATAAGTTAAGGCGAGGGCTATGTCCTCGCCTCTCTTATTTGTTAGGAGAAGGCAGCGATGACGACATCGGATTCCCATCGCAGGGTGAAGATAAAGGACATCGGCGATGTTATAGCAGGCGTTGTCCTGCTGGGATTTGCCCTTGTGCTGGTCTTTTACCTGGTACCCAACTACATCAATGAGCCGCCCATTCTGCAAAACCCGATGATGTCGCCCCGCTGGCTGCCTACGATCGTGGGTTGGTTGATTTTGCTGTTTTCCATTCTGCTCATCCTCCAAGGCTTACTGGTAACAGGTGCTCGCGAGGAAGATGAGCGAGCGATTGAAAAGGGCTCGCCGCGGCGTTTCTTTATGATGGTCGTTGCGTTAGTGATCTACGTTGCCCTGTTTGAAACGATGGGCGCGGTGTTCTGTGGCATCCTTGCAACGCTCGTCTTGTTTGTGGCCCACCCTGTGCGCACATGGTGGGTGTATAGCTTGGCCTTCCTGTTTCCCATCGTCGTTACATTCTTATTTGTTGAAGTGATGAATGTACCGCTTCCGATAATGCCGTTTTGGCTCTGATTGACTGATTCTCGTACTAGGTGAGCTATGGAAAATTTTTCGGAAGTCATACACCTATTCTTTACCCTGGAGAACTTCCTGGCGATCGCCGTGGGGGTTGTCATCGGTGTGGTGGTGGGTTCGATCCCAGGATTAACCGCGACAATGGCGGTGGCATTAGCGCTGCCCTTTACCTTCTCAATGCAGCCGATTGCCGCCATCTTGCTGCTGGTGGGGATTTACAAAGGGGGGATGTACGGTGGTTCGATTACGGCGATCTTGATACGCACGCCAGGCTCTCCTGCTTCTGCCTGTACGCTGCTTGACGGCTATCCCATGGCCCAGCAGGGGCATGCGAAGAAAGCCCTCAAGGCGGCGCTATACTCTTCGGTTATCGCCGATTTTATCTCCAACATCGCGCTTATCTTCTTTGCCGCTTATCTGGCTAAGATCGCGCTTAATTTCGGCGCCCCGGAATTTTTCTGGCTGATCTGCTTCTCGCTGACCATTATTATTTCCTTGGCCAGTGGCTCGATGATTAAAGGCTTAATGGCGGCTTTGCTGKGCATTCTGCTTTCCATGGTAGGGCTTGACGATGTCTTTGGCTCTCAGCGGTTGACCTTTGGCAGCTACAACTTAATGGATAGCATCTCCTTTATTCCTTTGTTGATTGGCCTGTTCGCCATACCGGAGATTATTGAGTTTTATCGCAAAAAAGCGGTGCCGCATATTAAAGCTAAGGCCAGTGGTGCTGGCTTGGCGTTTTCCGAACTGAAGCGCTGCATGTCGAGCATCGTACGGGGCAGTTTAATTGGGGTCATCATCGGCGCGATACCGGGTACTGGCGCCACCGCGGCGGCGTTTATTTCTTACAGCGATGCGCGTAGGCGCTCGCCTAATAAGGCTAATTTCGGTAAAGGTGAAGTCGAGGGTGTTGCGGCCGCGGAGGCGGGCAATAATGGCGTCGCGGGCGCTMCCATGATCCCTCTGCTCTCGTTAGGTATTCCTGGTGATGTGATTACCGCGATTATCCTCGGCGCCTTTATGGTGCATGGTTTGACGCCTGGCCCGCTGATGTTCCAAGAGAACCTATCACTGATCTATGCGCTGTTTATGGGCATCATGCTCAGCTCCGTTATTTTGCTGGTGGTGGGTAATGTGGCAATTAAGTACTTCTCATTAATTGCTGATATTCCAAAGCCGATTCTGTTTCCCATCGTCCTGATGTTTTGCGTATACGGCGCCTATGCGGTCAATAACGATACCTTCGATGTTGGGTTGATGTTGGCCTTCGGTGTGCTGGGATATATCTTCAATCGGGCGGCGATACCCGCAGCCCCTTTTCTGATCGGTTTTATCCTGGGTCCGATGTTTGAAGATAACCTGCGCCGCTCCCTTTTAATCGGCTCCAATGACCTATCAATTTTTGTACGTGGCCCGATTACTTGGTTCTTTATCGCCCTGACAGTGGGCTCGATTGGCTTGGCGTTTTATCGCTTTTGGGAGGCGCGCAGGAAGCGCCCTATAACGTCTAAGACCTCCTAAACCGCTAAGGCTTTACAAACATTTGAATGTGACAAGAGAACAAGTCAATGAGTGACCACTTTTATAGTGCCGATCGTATCCGTGACCGCTTTTCCCAAGCGATGTCCGATATGTATCAGCAAGAGGTACCCCAGTACGGCACGCTGCTCTCGCTGGTGGCGGACGTTAATCGAGAGGTCATTGAGCGCGATGTCAGGCTAGCGGACACGCTCACTGCAAACGGTGAGATGGAGCGGTTGCACGTTGAGCGACACGGCGCTATCCGGGTGGGCAGCCCCGAAGAATTGGCGCTGTTGCGCCGCATGTTTGCCGTTATGGGCATGTTCCCGGTGGGTTACTATGACCTTTCAGTCGCTGGCGTGCCTGTTCATGCAACGGCGTTTCGTCCCATTGACGATGAAGCCCTGAAGTTAAACCCTTTCCGTTTGTTCACGTCGTTACTCCGGCTTGAGCTCATTGCGGATGCCGAGCTGCGCGATCGGGCGGCGGCGATTATAGCGTCGCGAGAGATCGTCACCCCGCAGGCCGTCGCCCTGATCGAACGCTTTGAGGCTCAGGGTGGGCTCAACGAAGCCGAGGCCGAAACCTTTGTGGTTGAGGCGCTGGAAACCTTCCGCTGGCACCGCGATGCCACTGTCGATTTAGCGACGTATCAAGCGCTACACCAAGAGCATCGCCTGATCGCGGATGTGGTCTGCTTCCGCGGGCCGCATATCAACCACTTGACCCCGCGAACCCTGGACATAGACGCGGTGCAGCAGCGTATGCCGACAAAAGGTATTACCCCGAAGGCGATTATTGAAGGGCCGCCTAGGCGCCACTGCCCGATTCTATTACGGCAAACCAGTTTTAAAGCACTGGAGGAGTCCATCTACTTTGCGGATGAGGCAGAAGGCCAGCATACGGCGCGCTTTGGTGAAATCGAGCAGCGCGGGGTTGCCTTGACCCGTAAAGGGCGAATGCTTTACGACCAGTTGCTGGCTGCCTCACGTCAGGGCGAGCCAGCCGTTTCTAATGCTGACCATCAAGCTCATTTAGCCCAAGCGTTTGTTGAGTTTCCTGATGATCAAGACGCGCTGCGCCGCCAAGAGCTGGCCTTTTTCCATTACCGTGCAGTGCCGGGGGCTACCACGGCAGAGGACGCCACTAGCGATAACATCGAACGGCTTTTAGCAACGGGTGCGCTGGTGGCAACGCCCATGATCTACGAAGATTTTCTACCGGTGAGTGCGGCGGGCATCTTCCAGTCTAACCTGGGCGATGGGACGCGCGATGAGTACAGCAGCCATTCCAGCCAGCAGACGTTTGAGCAGGCCCTGGGCACCGCCGTGACGGATGAAATTGCGCTGTATGAGCGTCGCCAAGCCAACTCGCTGGCCCAGGCGCTTGCCGAGCTGGGCGGCGCATAAGGGGGAGTATTCCTGCGCTGAGCGCGCAGCCCTTGGTTGGCCTATCCGACCGTAACACCGCCGCAAACAAACAGCGTTTGGCCGGTCATAAAGCCGCTTCGGTCGTCGCAAAAGAAGCTGACGGCCTGGGCTACGTCTTCGGGCTGGCCCATACGCTTTAACGGAATATTATCGATGATGCGACGGGCGCGCTCAGAATCGGGAGGATTATTCTCCCAAAAGGCACTGGTAGCGATGGGCCCTGGGGCAACGCAGTTAACCGTAATGCCGTGTTCCGCCAGCTCCAACGCCCAGGTTCTCGCCATAGACTGCAGCGCTCCTTTCGTGGCGCTGTAAATGGTGCGCGCCTCTTTGCCGAGCACCACGCGGCTGGCATTGATGACGATGCGCCCCATACCGGCTGCTTTCATGGAAGGCAGCAGTGCCTGTGTGCATATCMGCGCCGAGCGGACGTTCAGGTGCATTAATGTGTCGAAGTCTTCAAGCCGCGTCTCTTCAAGCAGCGCGGGGGCGACAATGCCTACGTTATTGATCAACCGGGTCACCGTATGGCGCTCGGCTATTTTCGCCATCACCCGGCGAGAGGCATCGGCATCGGCAAGGTCGACCAGGACGGCATCAGCTTGCAAAGACGCTGCTTCCGGCTCAACAATATCCACCACGATAACCTGGTAACCCTCCTGCTGGAGACGCAGGGCAATGGCTTKGCCGATGTTTCTAGCCCCGCCGGTCACCACGGCGCAGTGATGCTGAGATGTTCTGCTTTGATCAGAGTGTGGATGCATTTTTGTTATCCTTGGCGGTCATCAATCTTTGTTTTTGTATAAACCCAAACGTTAAAACGTCATCAGTCCCGACATCGTCATCAACCAAATTATTAGGCTAAGCGTAAAGAAGGAGGCGATAGTCGCCACCAGCAGAGCCGCCGCGCTCACCCCGGCTAAGCCATAGCGCTGGCCGAGTAGGGGGTAAATGCTGATCAACGGTGCGGCAGCAAACAGCAGCGCACCGGCCATATAAAGTGGGTCGATACCTGGGACAAGATAAAAGGCGATGAATATAGCCAGCGGGTGAAAGAGGAGTTTGCCGGCCACTATTTGGCCAACGTCCCTGGCCATTCCTTTTACCTGCAGGCCAAATAGCGCCCCGCCAATGACGAAAAGCGCCGCAGGGCCAGCTGCATCGGCTAGCATATCAATGGCTTTAAACAGCGGGCCAGGTATCTGTACGTGGGATACCGCGAGACTAATGCCGACCAGTAAACCAATCAGCACCGGATTTTTGATTAGGCTAAGCGCTGTGTGTTTGACCGTCTTCCATACGCTGGAACCTTGATGGCTGCCCATTTCAGCTAAAATCAGCGCGGCGGGAATAATAAGCAGGTTTTCAATGACCATATTCAGCGCCAAGAGTACCGCCGCTGGGGAGCCAATGACCATGGCCGCCACCGGGTAGCCGACAAAGCCACTGTTGGACGCAGCCATACCTAGGGCCTGCATGGCACTGGCGTTAAGGGGCTGGCGCTGTCGTTTTAAGCAGAGCAGCAATCCCCCACTGAACACGGCGATAGAGCCCAGGCCGTAAGCCACCAGGTAGTTGAGCTTGAAAATCTCTTCCAGTGATTGCTGGTTTAACGCACGAATCACTAGCGCAGGCAGTGCGCAGTAGAGCACGAATACGCCGACTCCCTGCATCTGCTCACGCTGGATAATGCCGCTCCATCTCGCTATATACCCTAAACCAATCAGTAGGAATATGGGGGTGGTAATACTAAGAATAGCGAGCATCTGTGCCTCTTCAGCGCATGAAGACAAATAGTTATGTTCGAATGGCGAATAACTGTACGTTATTTTGCCAGAACTTTACGATAAGAGCTTCACGATCAGAACTTCACGACAAGCGCTTCGAGGCCCGAACGTTATGATACGGAGCGAGCAGAAGGCGTGACGAGCTGTTCTATGTAGTGTGTACGTAGCGGTATCACATGCGGGTCGATCTGTTCGGGGGCGATACAATCCGCGGTGAAAAAGCGAAATGCATCCACGCCCTGAAACACAAACAGATCAACACCCGAAAGCGTTTTGGCGCCCGCCTGGTGGGCGGCGTTTAACAGCTCGGTGKGAGCGGGGATGTAAACCGCATCAAAGACCCAGTGCTGATCGCTAAGCCCGCTGGTATCAATGGGGCAGCCAGGGTGGTTGATGTGGCCAATGGGTGAGCAGTTGACCACGCCCTGCCAATGCGGCAGTTCTCGCTGTGCCTGTTCAGCCGTTACGCATGCCGCGTTAATACCCATGGCGTTAAGGTCATGGCAAAGGCTTTCTGCTCGCGAGGCATCGTGTTCGAGAATGTGGATATGACTCACGACAAGCTCCCCCAGCGCACACGCCACTGCGCGGCCCACGCCCCCGGCGCCGATCAACAGCACATCGCCTGCGGACTGACTGCCGAAGGAGTGACGGTAGGCGCTGATGAAACCGGTGTAATCGGTGTTTTCAGCGCGCAGACCGTCAGCGTCAAACAGCAGTGTGTTGGCGGTGCCTACCCGTCGTACGCCTTCGCCGCGAATATCAGCCAACTGCGCGGCTTGTTCCTTGAAGGGAAACGTAACGTTGGTTCCCCGGTAGCCCTCGGTACGCAGCTTTTGTATGGCGTTGGGAAAGTCAAAATCTGCTACCCCCAGGCTATCAACTAAATCGTAGCGTACTGGCTCGCCTAACGAGGCACCCAGGCGTTCGTGTAAATCCGGGGATTGCGATTTGGCAATKCCTTCCCCTACCAGKCCGAGTTTGATCATGCTTGGCTCTCTCCTGTGTCATGGTTTGGCGTTTTTTGAGCAATGCCATCAATTTCTGCTTCTAGACGCTGCTGCGCGGTGACGCGCACAAAGGCATTTGGCGCGCCAAGCCCTTGGTAGCCATCACGCTGCACTAGCTCAAAGAAGAACGCCTGGCGGCCGGGCTGGGTATATAACTGATAGAAGTCGCCGTTGCTGTCTTGATCAAAGAGTATGTGGTGCGCCTGCATCCATGCTTGGGTTTGCGCAGGAAGGTCAACGCGTGCGGCCAGGTCGCGGTAGTAGTTACCGGGAATCGGCAGCACCGGAGTGCCCGCCTGCTGAAGCGCTGCACTGGTGTCGCGCATGGAGTTGGTGCGCAGGGCGACATGGTGAATCCCCGAGCCGCCGTACTGGCGCACGAAACGGTTACTGGCAGTATCCGGCGAGGCACTGGCGTTAAGTGCCAAGCAAAAGCGGCCATTGTAGTTTTGCAGCACCTGGCTCTGGATCAACCCGCGGGGGTCGGTGACATCGAAGGAGGGCGTTGGCGCCAGCTGAAAAATAGCGCGGTACTGCAGCATCAGCGAGAGGTAGTCGTGGTAAGAGAGCGCTACGCTGATATGGTCGATATCCACCAACGCCCCCTGGGGGACGGGCTGAACATCGACAGTGAACTCACGATCCCAGGTACGGCTTATTTGTGAGTCGTCAATAATATAGGAGAGGCTGCCATCCACATTGCGCAGTGCACTCATACGGTGGCTGGCACCCACCTCTTCGGGCTCGACAATATCGTAGCCCAGCTTGTCTGCCCGCTTAAACGCTTCATAGGCGTTGCCCACACGCAGGCCAATGGCGGTGATGGCAGTGGCATCGCGACCCGGTACTCGGCCAGTGAAGTTCGACTCGGTGTTGAGCACCAGATTAACGTCGCCCGCGGCCCAACGCTCGGCGTTGAGCGTATGGTGGCGCCCCACGCAGGCCATACCCAGTGCGCTGAGCAACTCGCGCAGCGGTGCTAAATCGGCAGGCTCAACGGCGATTTCCAGAAAGGCGACCGACTCAATCGGCTGGGGCGCGGGAATGCCGCTTTCACTCTGCATGCTGCGCAGCAAATTGTACGAGCGCAGACCGTCGCGGGCGGTCTGGTCGCTGTGGCCCATGCGGAAGACATCGTTAAAGATTTCGTGGGAGAGCGGGCCGTCGTAACGGGTCTCCTCCAGCATGGCCATAAACTTATCCATCTGCAGCTCGCCCTGGCCGGGGAAGCAGCGGTAATGGCGGCTCCACGACAGGTGATCCATAGAGAGACGCGGCGCATCAGCGGTCTGAACTAGAAAGATGCGATCCCCGGGGATGCGGCCAATGGTGCCCAGCTCCGTCTGGCGGGAGAAAATATGGAAAGTATCCAGTACCAGCCCCACATTGGGGTGTGCAGCGCGGCGCACCACTTCCCAGCTGTCGCGGTAGTCGTGAATGTGGCGGCCCCAGGCCAGCGCCTCATAGGCCACGCGCAGGTTACGCCGCGCGGCACGCTCGCCGAGCTCATAGTAGTCATCGGCGGCGCGGCTTAAACCCGGGAGTGAATCAGGGTGGACGGTACTGCACGCCATAAGTAGATCTGTGCCGAGCTCCTCCATCAGGTCAAACTTATGCTCGGCTCGGTCGAGSGCCCGCTCCCGGGCGCGCCCCTGCAGGCCTTCAAAGTCCCGAAACGGCTGTAGGGTGACCAGCTTAAGGCCGCGGGAGCGAATCAGCTCGCCGGCCTCCCGTGGAGTGCCAGTAAATGCCGTTAGGTCGTTTTCAAATAGCTCAAGCCCCTCAAAACCAGCCTGGGCGATGGCGTCTACCTTCTCTTCCAGCGAGCCGCTTAGGCAAACCGTAGCAATGGATGAGTACATGGCATCACGCTCCTTGCATTGAGGAATATCAGTARCCCGCCAGACGCGGCAGGAAGGTGACCAGCGCGGGGACGAAGGTAATCAGCAGCAGGATCAAAAACTGCACGCCCAGCATCGGCAGAATGCGGCGGATAATCGGCCCCATACCCACGCCGGAGACGGAGTCGGCGACAAATAGGCAGAGTCCCATGGGCGGCGTGATCAGCCCCATCATCAGATTGAAGATCACCACGATGCCGAAGTGCAGCGGGTCGATACCCAGCGCCATGGCAATGGGGTGGAGGATCGGCACGAGCACCAAGATGGCCGCTATACCCTCTAAAAACAGTCCCACCACCAGCAGGAGCAGAATCACGGCGATCAGGAAGGTCCACTGGGTATCGATGCTCATCAGCGCCCACTCGGTGAGCATGTTGGGTACGCGCTCGAACGTTAACACCCAGTTGGCCGCAGCGACCGCGCCCATGATGACCATAATCACCGCGCTATCGCGCATGGCGCGGGCGAAGATAGCGGGCAGATTAACCAGTTTGATATTGCGGTAGAGCACCACACCCAGAAGCAGCGCGTAGACTACGGCAAAGGCCGCCGCTTCAGTAGGCGTGACAATACCAGCAAGAATCGCCCCGACCACAAATACCGGCATGAGGGCCGGCAGCAAACCATGCAAAAGGGCATGGCGGCGTGACTGTTTCTTGGTTTGTGCAGCGCCAAGGTCACCGGCAAAAAAGTAGACGTAGATGGAAAGCCCCAATGCCAGCAAAAAGCCCGGCACGATACCAGCCAAAAACAGCCCCGGTACCGACACCCCCGACACCGTCAGCGCGTAGATAATCACCGGAATACTGGGTGGAATAATCGGGCCAATGACCGAAGAGGCAGCGGTGAGCGCAGCAGCAAAATCCCGGGGATAGCCCTCTTTCTCCATTGACGGTATAAACACCCGCCCAAGCGCGGAGGTGTCGGCAATCGCCGAGCCGGAAAGGCCAGCAAAAATCACCGAGGCCCAGATATTCACGTGTGCCAGTCCGGCTTTAAGACGGCCGACAATGGCGGTGGCCAAGTTAATAATCCGGTGCGTGATACCCGCCTCGTTCATCAGCTCGCCAGCCAAAATAAACAGCGGTATGGCCAGCAGCGGGAAAGACTCCATCCCGCCGAAAAACTGCTGAGAGACGATACGGATGTGGTAGGGCAAATCGCCGGTGCTCATCAGCACCGTTAGCGAACCGAGGATGGCAAAGGCAAACGGCACACCAAGCAGAATAAGGGCTAGAAGCAGTATAAAGATCATGCGGATGTCTCCTCGTCCTGTTGATTGCTCAGACGCAGGCCCGCCATCACCAGTGCAGAGAGGCTGAGCAACCCGCCGCCAATTAGCATGGAGGCTTGAAACAGCCACATCGGCATCCCCGTGCTTGATGAGGTGCGGCCTCCGCGGGAGGCGAGGAATTCAACGGCTGACCACATCAAGCCAATGCCCACCACAAGCACTACTAGGTCAACGGCCACGGCCTGCCAACGCACCCAGCGCGGCGGCAGTAGACGACGAATAAGGTCAAAGCCGATATGTTTGTCCTGCAAGTACGCCCAGGACATGCCAAACATTAGGCCGTAAATCATCAAATAGATGGCGGTATCTTCTCCCCAGGTAATGGAGCCGCCATAGGTGTAGCGCGCAAAGGCATTGCCCGCGACCAGCAGGAAAATAAGCACCATGGCAAGCCCTGCCAAGCTGCCATTGAACAGGATCAGGCCGCGGTGTAGCCGGGCGAGAAGATGAGACATAAGAGCACCTTCGATCGATAGTCAGGCACGCAGGGTCGCGAGTGGGCCACCTAAGGCCCACTCGCAACGCGCTTTGTTTAGGCAGGGGTTAGAAGCGCGCGGACGCCTCTTCCACAGCGGAAGAGAGACGCTCGATCCACTCTGCATCATCGCCAAGCTCTTCGGTCAGGTACGCCTGCACCGGCGGCTGGGCGGCTTCGCGGAAGGCCTCCATCTGCTCAGCGGTGGGCTGGGTGATCTCCATGCCCTCTGCTTCCAGTTTGGTGATCCCCTCAGCCGAGTTGAACTGCTGAATGGCACGGCCGGTGGTACCCGCAACCACGGCGGCACGCTTAACGGCAGCTTGCTCTTCCTCGCTTAGCGACTGAAAGATCTCATCGTTAATCAGCAGGTGATCGACGCCGTAAACGTGGCGATCCAGGGTCAAATAATCCTGAAACTCATAGAAATTATTGCCGTAGATCACGGAGATCGGGTTCTCCTGGCCATCGACTACGCCGGTAGCCAGCGCTGTGGGTACTTCACCCCAGGCAATACCCTGGGGCTCGCCACCCAAAGCGCTAACCATTTCCAGGTAGAGCGGAATGGTTTGAACGCGGAACTTCAGGCCTTCCATATCCTCAGGCGAGTTGATCGGGCGCACGGAGTTGGTGAAGTGGCGGAAGCCCGTTTCGCCGTAAGCCAGCGTGCGTAGGCCGGTTTCCTGCAAGCAGTGTTCGGCGAGTGCGGTACCGAACTCGCCGTCCATTACTTGCCAAGCAACGGGCGCTGACGGAAAGGTGTACGGGATATCCGTGACAGCGACCGCCGGGCAGAAGTTGGCGTAGGCACCGGAGACCATCGCAATGCTGATGGTGCCATCCTGAGCACCTTCAATAAGCTCGGTTTCACCGCCGAGCGAGCCAGCGGGGTAGAGCTCTACGGTGAGATCCGTTTCGGCTTCCACCAGATTTTTAAACACCTGACCCGCTGCGCCTTTTTTGGAGGTGGTCCAGTCATCGGGGTCGACGTGGGCAAAGCGTAGCGTTTGGGCAGAAGCATTCGCTGCGGCAACCAGCGTAGCCGTCGCGAGGGCCGCCGTCAGCGCGCGTTTCAAAGGCAGTTGCTTCAATGTAAACCTTGGGGTCATAAACTTGGGGTTGGTAAACATAGGGCTTGTAAACATAGGGCTTGTAAACATAGGGGTCAGAGACATTGTTGTTGTCCTCTTGTCGGGCCGTTGTTATAAGGTTTGGAAAAGCCTAAAGCAGTGGCGTGTTTAGCCGTTCCATCCTGTCACAATCAACAATGTACGAAATGGTACGTTCAGTCAAGCTATGGCATACTAGACCAAAGACGACCACGACAATAAAAGGCATGCTCTATGACAGCTCCTTCTACCAAGGCCAGTCCCCCTGCCGCAGGGCGACGGCGTAAAAATGACCCCGAATCCGTACGCGCCGATATTCTTGCGGTGGCCACTCGCGAGTTTTCCGAAAAAGGCCTCTCAGGGGCCCGGATTGATGAGATCGCCGAAAAAACACGCGCCTCCAAGCGCATGATTTACTACTACTTTAATGATAAAGAGACGCTCTATCTGCACACCCTGGAAGCCGCCTATCAGAAAGTGCGCCTTCAGGAAGCCGAGCTTGATCTTGACCACTTAGCCCCCCTTGAGGCGCTTAGCCGACTAGTGCGGTTTACCTTCTGCCATCACGCCAAAAACCCCGATTTTATTCGCCTGGTAATGATCGAAAATATTCATCATGGCCGCTTTTTGGCGCAGTCAGAGTTGATTCAATCACTCAACGCCGGGGTGATTGATGCGCTCACCAACGTCTATGCTCGCGGTTTAGAGGTGGGCTGTTTTCGCGAAGGCTTGGATCCACGGGAACTGCACTGGCTGATTAGCGCGCTGTCGTTTTTCAATGTCTCAAACCAGCACACCTTTTCGCGGATTTTTGATTGGCAACAAGCCGCGCCTGAGAACCAGCGCAAACTAGAAGATCACGTTACCGAGATGGTACTGCGCTACGTGGGCACTGACGCTACGCTGTCGCAATCGTAAGTACCGGCCTATTTAGCGTATGGTTCGAATGACGAACATATGTACAATTCTGTTCTGAGTCGTGCCTTTATGAACTGTTTTGCTGGTTCTGAACAACGTTAATAGGAGGCGTAACGCCCATGCCTGCTGGATTTTTAAAGCATCCTTTTATGAGCCAGCGCGCCGTCGCTGAGTGTGACGATGACGCCATGGTGAATGCCATGCTGGCCTTTGAATTAGCCCTGGCCGAGGTACAGGAAACCAGCGGCGCGGTACCTGCTGGGGTTAGCCAGCAAATGCACGAACAGTTGGAAAATGCGGCTTTCAATAACGAAGAGATCGCGGCGGGCATTGCCAGCGGTGGCAATGTGGCGATTCCGTTTGTAAAGCAGAGCCGCTCGCTGCTTTCCGATGACATCAAGCGTTACTGGCATCAAGGGGCGACCAGCCAGGATGTCGTCGACTCCGCGCTGATGCTCCTACTTAAACCACGCTTGGCAGCGCTGGATGAACTGTTGGTGCGCTGCCGTTCAGCGGCGCTCACGTTGATGAACGCTCACGCTGATACGCCCATGGTGGGTCGAACGTTAATGCAGCAGGCACTCCCCATTACTTTTGGGGTGAAGGTGGCCCACTGGGCAATCGGCTTGGAGCAGAGCCGCCGCCGTTTGGGTGAGGTGGAACTGCCCGTTCAGTTTGGTGGCGCGGTGGGCGTGCACTCGGGCTGGGACACTCTAGGGCTTGAGTGGATGGACGCCTTGGCTGCGCGGCTAGGATTGGCGGTGCCAGTGCTGCCCTGGCATACCGACCGCTACCCCATTCATGCCCTTGGCACGGCGTTAGATGCCGTCGCGGGGGCCGCTGAAAAAATCGCCCTGGATGTGTCGCTGCTCACCCAAACCGAAGTCGGCGAAGTGGCGGAACCCTCGGCGCCGGGAATGGGCGAGTCTTCCTCCATGCCGCATAAGCGTAACCCGGTGCGCTGCGCGCTGATTCGCGGCGCCGCTCGGCAAGTGCATGGGCATGCGAGCGTGTTGATCAACGCTGCCGCCCAGCCCCTTGAGCGCGGGTTAGGTGAGTGGCATGCGGAGTGGGCACCGCTAATGGAGAGTGCTCTGCTGGTGGAGGGTGCCTTGGAGCAAGTGGCCGTGCTGCTCGAAGGGCTTGAGGTCTATCCCGAAAAAATGCAGCGCAACTTAGCCGCTACCGGCGGTGGCATTATGGCCGAGCCTGTCGCACGTTTGCTGGCGCCTAAACTAGGCGTTGAGAGAGCCAAAGCGATTAGCGCGGAAGCGGCAGAGACCGCACGCCGGGAAGCACGCCCCTATTCAGAGGTGCTTGCCGAGCATCCTGATGTGAAAGGAACCGTAGACCCTGATGCGCTGTGTAATGCCTGTGACCCTGCTTTATACCTTGGTAGCAGCGCAGCCCAGGTAACGCGTGGCAAAAAATGGCTGGAAGCGCAGTAACCCTATTTAAAAACAAAACGTTATGTTCAGCTTTGGAGTGGGTAGTGGGCTCGGCAGGGGCGTTTGGTGGTCGTCGATGCGTTTGACCCCAATAACGTTCAGCAGTAGATTGTTCGTATAGAGGATCTATGTTCGCTTAACGAACATCCTGCTAACCGTTAAGAGGCACCCATCATGGCCGAGTTTCTCAGCTTGCATGACGCGGTAGCGCGCTACGTCGAAGACGGCGCCACCGTGGCCATGGAAGGTTTTACCCACCTGATTCCGTTTGCTGCTGGTCACGAAGTGATCCGCCAGAAAAAGCGCGACCTGACCCTGATCCGCATGACCCCCGATATCATCTACGATCAAATGATTGGTGCAGGCTGCGCGAAAAAAGTCATCTTCTCTTGGGGCGGTAACCCCGGAGTGGGCTCGCTGCACCGCCTGCGCGATGCGGTTGAGAAGGGCTGGCCGCGCCAGATCGAGATTCTTGAGCATAGCCACGCGGCGATGGCCTGCGCCTTTGAAGCGGGCGCCGCGGGGTTACCGCTGGCGGTTTTTCGCGGCTACATCGGTAGCGAACTGCCCAGCGTTAACGATCAAATCAAATTCATCGAGTGCCCCTTTACCGGCGAGCGCTTAGCCGCAGTGCCCTCAGTGCGCCCGGATGTCTCGATCATTCACGCCCAGCGCGCGGATCGCCAAGGCAATGTACTGGTAGAAGGCATTGTTGGCGTACAGAAGGAAGCCGTACTCGCCGCCAAGCATAGTATTGTCACGGTGGAAGAGATTGTTGATGACCTGGGGGCTACCCCCAACGCCTGCGTGATTCCTAGCTGGGCCATCAGCGCCGTTGCGGTAGCGGAGAAAGGCGCGCTGCCTTCCTACACCCACGGCTACTACGGCCGCAGCAACCGCTTTTATAAAGAGTGGGATGCGATTGCTCGCGACCGCGACACCTTCACCCAGTGGCTCGATGACAACGTCTTTAACGTTGCCCAACATCATGCAGGGGAGAAAGCCTAATGAATCTGGAATATACCTCTTCTGAAATGATGTCGGTGACCGCTGCGCGGGCACTTGAAAATGGCATGACCTGCTTTGTGGGCATCGGCCTGCCCTCGGAAGCCGCCAACCTGGCGCGGCTGACTCACGCCCCTGATGTGGTGCTGATTTATGAGTCCGGCACGCTGCAAACCAAGCCCGATACGCTGCCGCTCTCCATCGGCGATGGTGAGCTGTGTGAGTCAGCGCTGACCACCGTGGCAGTGCCCGAAATGTTCCGCTACTGGCTACAGGGCGGCAAAGTGAGCGTGGGCTTTTTAGGCACCGCGCAAATCGACCGCTTTGCTAACCTTAACACCACGCTGATCGGCGATTACAAAGCGCCTAAGGTGCGCCTACCGGGCGGCGGCGGCGCGCCGGAAATTGCCACCAATGCCGGTGAAGTGTTTATCACCTTGAAGCACTCCAAGCGGGCCTTTGTGAAAGATGTCGACTTTGTCACCACGCTAGGCTTTGGCCGCGACGGCAAAGGCCGCGACAACGTGCCCAATATCGGCAAAGGCCCCACCCGGGTGATTACCGACCTGTGCGTGATGAAGCCTGATCCGGAGACTAAAGAGCTGGTGGTGGTATCGCTGCACCCTGGCGTTACCCGCGAAGACGTTATTGACGCGACCGGCTGGGAAATCCGCTTTGCCGAGCAGCTTGAGAGCACCCCAGAGCCCAGCGAAAACGAGCTGACGATTTTGCGCGAGCTCAAAGCCCGCACCGAGCGGGCCCACGCGGGCGAATAAGGAGTTTGCTATGAGTGACGTTTATTTATGTCATCCCCGCCGCACCGCAGTAGGCCGCTTTGGCGGCACCCTGGCCAGCGTGCGCCCGGATGATTTCGCCGCGACAATCTTTAAAGCCGTATTAGCCGAAGTGCCGAATCTTGACCCAGCCGCCATCGAAGAGGTGTTTATGGGCTGCGCCAACCAGGCCGGTGAAGATAACCGCAACGTGGCGCGTATGTCGTCGCTGCTGGCGGGCATCCCGMCCTCGGTACCTGGCACCACCATGAACCGCCTCTGCGGCTCAGGTATGGACGCCGTCGGCACGGCGTTTCGCGCCATTAAAGCCGGTGAGATGGAGCTGGCACTGGCAGGTGGCGTGGAGTCCATGTCACGTGCGCCCTATGTGATGGGCAAGGCCGACAGCGCCTTCGCCCGCGGGCAAAAAATTGAAGACACCACCATTGGTTGGCGCTTGGTCAACCCGCTGATGAAGAAAACCTACGGCATTGATTCCATGCCGGAAACGGCAGAAAACGTCGCCGAGCAGTTCGCTATCTCGCGGGAAGATCAGGACGCTTTTGCCCTGCGCTCCCAGCAGAAAGCCGCGGCCGCTCAAAAGGCTGGGCGCTTTGCCCAAGAGATCACTGCCATTGAGATTCCCCGCCGCAAACAGGATCCACTAATCTTTGATCAGGATGAGCATTTACGGGAGACCACTCTCGATAAACTGGCAGGTTTGCCTACGCCCTTCCGTGAAGGCGGCAGCGTGACCGCAGGCAACGCCTCGGGCGTTAACGACGGCGCGGCGGCGATGTTGGTGGCCAGCGAAGCGGCGGTTAAACAGCACGGTCTTAAACCGATGGCGAAAATCATCGGCATGGCGACCGCAGGCGTAGAGCCGCGCATTATGGGCTATGGCCCGGTACCGGCGGTGCAGAAACTGCTTAAGCGCACCGGTATCGCCATGGACGATATCGATGTGTTTGAGTTTAACGAGGCCTTTGCCGCCCAGGCGCTGGCCTGTATGCGCGACCTCGGCCTTAAAGACGACGACCCCCGAGTGAATCCTAACGGCGGCGCGATTGCCCTGGGTCACCCGCTGGGCATGTCCGGTGCGCGTCTGTTAATGACCGCTGCTCATGAGCTGCAAAACAGCGGCAAGCGCTACGCGCTGTGCACCATGTGTGTAGGTGTTGGCCAAGGTATCGCAACGCTGATTGAGCGGGTTTAACGGAGGCTTTATGGCATTTCACACAATCAATGGCCGCAGCGTGGCCTACCGGCTGCTCGGCGCTGAAAGCAATCCTCTGGTGGTGCTGGCGCACCCCCTGGGCATGAGCCAAGCGGTGTGGGATGACGTGATTCCCGCGCTGCTGTCTCGTTACCGGGTATTGACCTGGGATCTGCCTGGCCACGGTGCCAGTCAAGCGGTAAGCGGTGAACAAATCACTCCCCCAGACCTAGCCGCCGAGGCCTTGGCATTGGTGGAACTTGCGGGCGCACAGCGCTTCCACTTTGCCGGGACTTCAATCGGTGGCGTTGTAGGCCAGCAGTTGATAGCCGAGCATAGCGAACGCCTACTCTCAGTCACGTTGACCAACACTGGCGCGGTGATCGGCAACCCGGATCTCTGGAACACTCGCGCAGGGCGGGTGCGTCAAGAAGGCTTGGCGGCGATGTCCCAAGAGATCGTGCCGCGCTGGTTTGCTCCCGCGGCCTTTGAGGCAAGCCCCGCGCTGAAAGCAGGCTGGTGCACCCAGATGGGCCGTGGTGACGATGAGTCCTACGCCCAACTGTGCGAAATGCTTGGCCGAGATACCTTCACTGGCAAATTAGCTGCTAAGCAGGCCAAAGTGCAGCTATTTGGCGGCAGTGAGGATATGGCCACGCCGCCCGCAACGTTGGAAGCCCTGTCTGCGGAACTCGACGGCGCACCTTTGGAGATATTTGACGGTGTGGGTCATGTGCCTGCGGTAGAAGCCCCAGGGCTATTTGCTGAAAAACTACTCGCCGTATTGGCGGCTGATTTAGGCGATGTGGCGAACCACGGTGTGGCTTACGCCACCGGTCTTGAGACCCGCAAACAAGTATTGGGCGAGGAGCATGTGGCGCGCTCCACCGCCAACGCCAACAGCCTGGATGCTCCCTTCCAGCAGATGATTACCCGCTTAGCCTGGGGCGAGCTGTGGAGCAATGATGATCTCACGCGGCGTGAGCGCAGCATGATCACCACCGGCATTCTCGCCGCGCTTGGCCGTGAAGAGCTAACGCTGCACTTGAAAACCGCCAAGCGGATTGGCCTAACCCAGGCTGAGCTGCGCCAAGTGCTGATGCATGTGGCGATTTACGGCGGCGTTCCGGCTGCCAATCACGCCTTTGCCCTCGCCAAAGAGCTTGGCTGGGGCGAGTAGCGAATCAACATAATTGATAAGAGGTAAGGGCGATGACCCACGATAAMAAACGCTTTGTGGCACGCGACCGCAACTGGCATCCGCCCGCCTATGCGCCGGGCTATAAAACCTCGGTAGCGCGTTCCCCCCAGCAGGCGCTGGTAAGTATGCAGCAACCGACAGTGTCTGAACTGACCGGCCCGGATTTTAGCCACCTGCGCATGGGCCCCCACGATAATGACCTGCTGCTAAACTTCCGCCAGGATGCGAGCCTGGGCGGGTTACCCCAGGGCGAGCGGATTATGATGTTTGGCCGAGTCGTCGACCAGTTTGGCAAGCCAATACCGCACACCCTGGTAGAAATGTGGCAGGCCAATGCGGGCGGGCGCTACCGGCATAAAAAMGACAAGTACCTAGCACCGTTAGATCCCAACTTCGGTGGCGTTGGCCGCTGCTTGACCGATGACCAGGGCTTTTACCGCTTCCGTACTATCAAGCCTGGCCCTTATCCCTGGCCGAATGATATGAATAGCTGGCGGCCTGCGCATATTCACGTCTCGGTAACTGGTCCTTCAATCTCCACCCGGTTAATCACTCAGATGTACTTTGAAGGCGACCCGCTGATCCCGCTTTGCCCGATCGTGCATACACTGAAAGACCCGCTCGCGGTTGAGACGATGATTGGACGGCTGGATATGGCCCACAGTAAGCCGATGGACTTCCTTGCCTATCGTTTTGATGTGGTGGTGCGCGGTGAGCTGCAAACCTTCTTCGAAAACCAATAAGGGCAGGGGATAAATCATGAATCAGCCTAATAGCCAGCCGACCAGCGACCTGATGCTGCGGGAAACCGCCTCGCAAACCGCGGGCCCCTACGTGCATATTGGTCTTGCCCTGGCCGCTGCCGGTAATCCCGTGCGGGACGAAGAGATCTGGAATGAGATGGCCAAGCCTGACGCCGAGGGTGAGCATATCGAAGTGGTCGGCATTGTCATCGACGGCAACGGCGATCTGGTGCGCGATGCCTTTATTGAGGCGTGGCAGGCCGATGCTAACGGTGACTACCAAGCCGATTACGACCTTAGCAAACCGTTCAATAGCTTTGGCCGCACCGCGACGACGTTTGATCACGGCAGCGAGTGGTCGTTGACCACCCTCAAGCCCGGTGCGGTGAAGCACCCCAGCGGGCATTTAATGGCGCCGCATATTAACCTGACGCTGTTTGCCCGGGGTGTGAATATCCACCTGCAAACGCGGCTCTATTTTGACGACGAGACAGAAGCGAACGCCCAGTGCCCGGTGCTCACGCGCATCGAATCACCGGCACGCCGCCAGACCCTGATCGCCAAGCGCGAAGAGGTCGATGGTAAGGTGCGTTATCGCTTTGATATCCGCCTGCAGGGCGAAGGCGAGACGGTGTTTTTTGATTTTTGATCTGAGCATGCAGGGKTTTTAACACAGCTATAAAGGCAGCCAATCGGTTGCCTTTATAGTATGTCGATAGCGATGGTTACTTCTATTTCTTAACCTAAGCCGAGCAGCTTTGCTGTAAATCCATCGCGGCTTTGTAGATGTCGTTGGCAGAGCCGCCAATGTCATCTAAGTAATCATCAATGGTTTGCTGCAACACAGGGCCCCATTCAGGATCTTCGAGCGCGTCTTCGATGACGACGAACTCATGTCCGGCTTCGACGGCTTCTTCACGGCCTTGGCGTATCATCTCGTCGTAAACCTCCGCCGCGCGAAGCGACCACTCCAAGCCGCTGTGGTCATCAATCMCCTGCTGCAAATCGGCTGGCAGGCTGTCGTAGCTGCGCTGGCTCATGGTGGCGAACAGGGAAAGGTCATACAGGGGGACTTCGGTGTGGTACTGCGCCAGTTCATTCAGCCGGAAGGTCTTCATGCCTTCCCAGTTGAAACTGAGACCGTCGACGACACCACGCTGCATGGAGGTAAACACATCCGGCGCTGGCATACCCACCGCTTGTGCGCCAAGGCGCTCGAACATATCGCCCACCACCGGCGTGGGGCGGCGTAGGCGAAGGCCCTCAAGATCAGCTGGTGTTTCAATCAGCTGATCTTTGGTATGCAGATAACCTGGGCCGGTAGTGAACAAGAACAGAGGGCGCGTGTCGGCGTACTCCTGTTCAAAGTATCCCTGATCGTAAAGCGACTGGAGTATGCAGGCTCCTTGGCGGGCGCTGGATGACACSCCCGGTAGCTCGACGACTTGCGTGAGGGGAAAGCGGCCCGCCGTATAACCTTGGGCAGAGGCGCCAATATCGGCGATACCGCTGACAGCMCTTTCGTAGGTTTGAGCCGATTTCGCTAGCGTCTGGCTGGGAAAAACTTCTACTGTCAGCTGCCCATCTGACGCCTTCTCGACGCTTTCAGCCCAGGCTTGAAACAGCTCACGATCTATCATTGAGCCACCCGGCCAAACGTGCGCCACTCGAAGTGTGGTACTGGCTTCCACGGCGGGGGCCGCGAATGAAACGGCGAACACGCCAAATAGAGTCGCCTTGGCTAGATGTGTGGGTATTTTATTCATTGTCGTTATCCTGATGGCTAGTCAACGGGGTACGTTTTTGTAACTGTTTTTATGTTTATTTAAAGATCCAACACAAGGGTTTTGCTCTTGGCTCTGGAGCAGCAGGGCGTGAACTGGTCGTTGGCCGCGTGCTCATCGTCATCCAGGTATAAATCCCGATGGTCGGGTTCGCCTTCGAGCACACGGGTGAGGCAGGTGCCACAGACCCCCTGCTCGCAGGACACCATGATGTCGATGCCGTTTTCAGCCAGCACTTGGTAAACCGTTTTGTCGGCGGGCACGGTAAAGGCAGCGCCGCTGCTGGCGATACGCACCTCGAAACTGCCGTCGTCTTCGCTGGCTGTTTCCGCGCCTGCAAAGTACTCGGTGTGAAGTTGGTTGGCTGACCAGCCACACTGCTTGCCGGTGGAAAGGACGGCGTTAATAAATCCGCTAGGGCCGCAGACGTAGACCAGGGCGTCAGCCTCTGGCTCACTAAGCAATTCTTCCAGGTCGAGAGTTGGGGCCGCGGTGTCGTCGTCCAGGTAGAAGTGCGCTCTATCGGCAAAACTTGATGTCTTGATACGTTCGCGAAAGGCCATGCGCTCGGCGGAGCGCGCACAGTAGTGCAGCTCGAAGTCTGCCTCAGTGCGCGCTAAACGCTCTGCCATGCACAGCAATGGGGTTATACCMATCCCACCCGCCAGCAGATAAGTTCGTTTAGCTGGCTTGAGCGGGAAGTGATTTTTAGGGGCGCTAATGAGTAAGAGGTCACCCTCTTGAACCTCATCGTGCATGGCGATGGAGCCTCCTCTGGAGGCCTCATCACGCAAAACGCCGATCAAGTAGCGATCCCGCTCTTCAGAGTGGTTGCACAGCGAGTATTGCCGGATTACCCCCTCTTTCACCTGCACGTCAATGTGGGCGCCAGCGCTAAAGGGGGGCAGCGGTCGACCATGCGGGTCGGCAAGTTCAAAGGTGGCAATGCCAAGCGCCTCCTCATGGCGAGCTTTTACCTCGACAATAAGCGATAGAGAGGGGTGGCTCATGCCGTTGCCTCCTGGGGTTGCTCGGCCTGCTCCTCTTTTAAGATGCGATCAATAATGCGGCGCGCTTGTACGCCGCCGCCGTCGATATTGAGCTTCAACAGTTGGCGGTCGGGATAGCGAAGTAGGTTACGCTGCTGTGCCTCGAGCATCTCAAGGTCTTCTTCGAAGATCTTTCCCTGGCCCTCGCGGATCTTGTCGGTGAGCGCCTGGTCTTCTGGCTTGAAGTTGCGGGCCATTCCCCAGAAGTACCAGATAGAGGTGTCGCTCTCAGGAGKGATAAAGTCGACCACGATGCTGGACGCTCTCACATCCGCCGGTGCTTTAGCGCCGCCATTGCCCGCGTGGGCCACGCCGACTTCGATTAAGACATGGCTGGGRGGGGTAAAGCGGCAGATCTGCCAGCGGTCTACAGGGACGTCGTCGGCAAGCCCGTTCCCCCTAAGGGCGGCCTGCCAGAAAGGCGGTGCAGAGATATTCTCCATCTCGCGGCTGGTGATCACTTCGCTACCGTTAACCGCCGTTTCCGGTGCGGCTTCCTCTATTTCTGGCTGGCCAATGCTGGAGGCATGCACATAGGTCTCATGGGTAAGATCCATGAGGTTGTCGATCATCAGGCGATATTCACACTGAATATGGTAGAGGCCGCCGCCATAAGCCCAATCGGGGTTGTTGGCCCAGTGCAGCTCGGGAATCAGGTCGGCGTCAGCTTTATCGGGGTCTCCGGGCCAGATCCAGATAAAGCCGTGGCGTTCTTCAACGGGGTAGGCGCGATTGCTTGGAAAACCTCGAACCCGCTGGCCGGGCATGCTGTCGCATTTGCCGCTGCAGTTCATTTCAAGGCCGTGGTAGCCGCAAACCAGCTTGCCATCACGTACAAAGCCCAGGGAAAGTGGCGCGCCACGGTGGGGGCAGAAATCCTCCACGGCGGCCACGCGGTTTTCGTCACCACGGAAGAAAACTAGTTGCTTGTTGCAAATAGTTCGCCCGAGTGGCTTTTCGGTAAGCTCATCAGGGGTGCAGGCGACGTACCAAGTGTTCATTGGAAAGGGTGTTTGTTGAGTCACGGTTAACTCCTTTTTGGTTTAGTGTTGTAATTATGATTATTGGATCCAAAGTAAAGGCTAGGAAGGKTTTTGCAGTCAACCTATACTTTCGTAGAGCTCGTCAATGAATAGCAACACAGTGTTGATATGAGAGAAAAATAAATGAGTAACAACGATAAAAGTGTCGTCAGTAGGCTGCGTAAATTGATCAGTGAGGGTGCATACGCTCCAGGGGAGCGGCTTGGTGAAGTCGCGGTTGCGGAGCAGTTGAGTGTGTCGCGRACGCCGGTAAGGCTGGCTTTTCGCACTCTGGAGCAGGAGGGGTTGCTGCAGCAGGCGGGCAAACGCGGGTTTATGGTGCGTGAATTTACCCAAGCAGACGTGCACTGCGCGGTTGAGGTTCGTGGGGTGCTGGAGGGGCTGGCCGCTCGGCATCTGGCGGAGCAAGGGCTGCCGTTTAGTGTCGATAAGGAATTGATGTTTTGGATCCAAAAAGGGAAAAAGCTAATCGCCAAAGGATATCTTGTAGAGTCCGATATCAATCAATGGAGTGAGCTTAATGCTCATTTCCACGGCATTATTATTCATTCTATCGGTAGCGGTGTCGTGGCGGATGCTATTGCAAGAAATAATCACCTGCCCTTCGCTKCCGCCGACTCAATCATTATTGATAGCGATGATTTAGAGCGAGAGTTTAAAAAGCTGCAGATAGCACAGTTTCATCATGAGCTTATATTTCAGTCACTTAAACGGGGAGAGGGGGCGAGGGCAGAAATGCTGATGCGCGAGCATGCTCTGATCGGGCTGCGATACCCTGAGCTCCTGGCCGATTCGGAATAAAAATACCTGATAATTTAGTTATATTGTGTAATTAAACCAAAGTATTAACTTAATAAAATTGTTTATATTCAGTATCTTGTATTATTAGTGCGATGCATATCCTCCAATGTAATTGACAGATGGAGGTTTTTTTTGCAGCTTTAGTACGTAGTGCGGATCAGAGTTCGCATTGAGAACAATTACAACTAGCCACTACGACCAAAAGCAGAGACAAACAATGAAAATTAACCACTTTGTTGCATGCGCCCTTCTCGCTCCCTGTGCGCTTGCTGCCCAGGCCCATGCGTTTGATGTTGTAGAAGCCGGACAGCCTGTCGTGACCGGTGAGCCAAGCCGAGTCGGCCCACCCTGGAATCATCGCTCAACGATTAATATTCCAGGCACCAAAACCGATATCGCTTTTGGTGGGTACGTTAAGCTCGATGCGTTTTACGACTTCGACTACGACCTGGGCACATCAACGGATCCTTATGCCGTTATGAACCCAGGCAATCGAACCGATGGTCGAACCAGCTTTACGGCCTATGAGTCCCGCCTGAATTTCCGCACCCACACCGCCACTGACTATGGGCGTTTAACCACTTACTTCGAAGGGCATTTTGTGCCCGATGGTAAGTTCGGGCTGCGCCATGCGTATGGCGAACTGAACGGTTTTCTCGCTGGGCAAACGTGGTCAAATTTTATGAGCTTCGTGGGCGGCACACGCACCCTGGCACTAGGGGATCCTAAGGGCTACGCCTTCGAGCGGCAGGCTCAGTTGCGCTATACGCAGCCTGTTGGGGAAGGGAGTTTCTCGGTTGCATTGGAAAACCCCACTACGGTTATTGCCCGCAATGATGCTTCAGTGGCCGATGGGGAGAGTCAGCTTCCAGATTTGACGCTGCGCTACGAATATAAGCGTTTATTTGCGCTATCGGGGATAGCGCGTCAACTTTCGACCAATAACATCACCAATACCATTGATGACGAAGTCACTGGCTATGGGGTGCAGGCGCAGTTTAATTTGCCCTTTAATGCCTCCACCAGTTTGCGCGGCAGTGCCACCTTCGGTGAGGGTATCGGTAACTATATGGGTAACCCTGGCAACGTAGGTCACCGTAACGCACCTGACGTCTATGTGCAGGGTAACAGTCTTGAAGCTATTGAAACCCGGGCGTTTGGTCTCTCGCTGAATCMCTACTGGACGGATAGCTGGTTCAGCTCTGTGGGCGTTTCGCGTCTTGAGCAAGACCTACCCGCAGGCTATGGCGACCATTTCGAAACGCTCGACTATGGGTTTGCCAATGTGATTTGGGATGTTACCGAGCGCATGTCAGTCGGTCTTGAGTACCAGCATGCGGATATCGAACAGGTGAATGGGGTCTCCAATGATGCGAGTCGCCTCCAGGCGAGTGCCACCTTCCAGTTCTAGCGTTCTACGTTTTGCAGTGATGTGGATGTGTAAGTGATTTACCGCTGTTTCGATCACGTTTTAGGCTGGCGCTTTGCCAGCCTTTTTTGGGTCACGTATGGAAGAGAGTGCTTCCTCAGGCAGGCACAAAAGGGAGTAGATTAAAGACGTGAACGAGCGGTTTATTCGGCTGAGTGCTCAAGCAGAATGGCCATGCCTTGACCGCCGCCAATGCAAGCTGCTGCTATGCCATAGCGCAAGCCATCTCGCTTGAGTTGTCGGGCCAAGGACATTGCTAGCCGCAAACCCGTTGCGGCCAATGGGTGGCCAATGGCGATAGCTCCGCCATGAACGTTGAGCTTGGTTAGGTCGAGATCCAGCTCACGGGCGACTGCGAGCACCTGTGCACCCTGAGCCTCGTTGATTTCGAGGCGGTCGATATCATTGAGAGTGAGGCCGCTGCATTCTAGCAGTAGCCGAATGGCGGGGGCGGGCCCGATACCCATGATTTCGGGCGCTACGCCAACCACGGCCGTGGCGCAGAGGCGCGCCAGAGATGACTTGGCTGCGTGCGAACCTGCCATCACCAGCGCTGCTGCTGCGCCGTCGACAACGGCGGCGCTGTTACCTGCCGTTTGAAGGCCCCCATCGTATACCGGCGATAATTGACTCAACACCTGCCGAGGCGAAGGCCGAATATGGGTATCCTGGTCTACGCGGATGATTTTACGCGGTAGCTGAATGCGCCTATCGCTATAGCCGGCGAGGGAGAAGGTTTCGTTTCCAACCGCAATGATATCCGCAGAGAGGACACCTTGCGATTGGGCTTCGACCGCTAGGGAGAAGCTGCGCTCGGCGTAGGCATCTACCTGCTCGCGAGTGATGACGTAGCGCTGCGCTAAGGTTTCGGCGGTCTGAATCATCGATACATTGGGTGCCGGATCCATTAGCGCCTCCCATAGGAAGTCTTTGAAGGCCACCGGTGCGCCAAGCCTGAATCCGCCGCGATGCGTGTAGGCTGCAATCGGGTTGCGGGTCATGGATTCCGTGCCGACACACAGCACGCACCTGGCTTGTCCGAGCGCAATCTGTTCCGCGGCTTGTTTCAACAGTTCAAAGCCGGTGCCGCAGACGCGCTGCGCGTGCAGGGCAGGAACCTCCTGGGGGACGCCCGCATACAACCCAATATGACGAGGAAGTAAATAGGCATCGAAACTCGCTTGGGCCACGGATCCAGCGATCACTGAATCAACGTCTGTCGGTGCCACACCGCTCACGTTGAGCACTTCCTTGGCGACCTTGATGCCCAGGTCAGTGGGCGAGATCGCCCCCAGCGCACCGTTCAGGTCGGTGAACGGTGTGCGTACAGCGGCAACTAAATGGGTATCCTCAAATGCCGTGTAGTGCCCGCGTGTCATAGTTATTCTCCCAGAATAGCGTAGCGAGCGGCATAGGGCCGCCCATGCGCTCCAGTGGTAATGGCTGCTGTCTTGATGTTAAAAAGTCCCGCTATTAAGACGCTGAGTTAGTCGAGGGTAGGATGATGCGTGGATCGTGGGGTGGCTCAGCATAGAGACAAGCCACGAGATCCGAGTAGCGCTCGCGAACTAGGCGCTGATTCACCGAGCCCTTATCGGTCAGTTCGCCACGATCAACGGAAAGTGGTTGATCGAGCAGTAATAGGTGCTCTAAACGCATGGAGCTTGACTGGCCGCGGCAGTGGGTCGCCAGGCGTTGGGCGAACCACTGATGCAGGCTGGCGTCTGTGGCCAGAGCGTCAAGGGTGGGCTTCGCTTTGCCAAACTGATGTTCACAGGCAGGCAGGTTCAACACGACGATGCCCGTCAGGTAGTCGCGCCCTTCGCCGACTACCACGATGTCCTGTACCAGCGGGGCGAAGTGTTCCACAAGTTGCAGGCGCAGGGTGCCCACATTGACCCAGGTGCCGGTCACCAGCTTGAAGTTCTCGCTTAGTCGGCCATCAAAGATTAGCCCACGCTCGGGGTGGTCGGGGTCAATTAGGCGCATAGCATCCCCGGTGCGGTAGTAGCCTTCGTGGTCAAACGCCTCACTGGTTCGCTGTGTGTCGCGCCAGTAGCCTGGTGTGATATTGAGGCCCTTAAGGCGCGCCTCCCATTTATCGTCCGTCGCCACTAGCTTCAGCGTCATGCCTGGCACGGGCTTCCCGATCAGTCCCGGTGTATCGCTGGGTTCTTCGGTGCAAAATGCCAGGCATGCTTCGGTGGAGCCCAGGCCCGTTAACATGGGAACGGGGGTGCCGCGAGTCTGTTCGCCTAACGCTTCCAGAGCAGCGCGTACATGGGCGGGTAGCACGGCACCACCGAAGTGCAGCATTTCCAGATCGCGGAAAAAGGCCTCGCGCAGGGAGTCATCGTTGCGCAAATGCTCGACCAGCGCCTCGAACCCCTTGGGGACATTGCAGTAAAACGTGGGCGACACTTCGCGTAGGTTCTCGATGGTTCGCTGCACCCCTTGAGCGGTGGGGTTGCCATCATCAATATATAAAGCGCCCCCGTTGTGGATCGCCATCCCCAAAATGGTATTGCCACCGAAGGTGTGGTGCCAGGGTAGCCAGTCGACTAACACCGGGGTGTGCTGCTCTAGAAAGCTTAGCCGTTTCGCTAGCATGGCTTGATTGCTACACAGCATGCGGTGGGTATTGATCACTGCCTTGGGCAGCCCTGTCGACCCTGAGGTAAAGAGTAGTTTGGCGATAGTGTCAGGCGTTACGCGGGCGTGGGCACTCTCCACATCGGCAGTCGCTGGCGCCGCGGCGAGTGAATCAAAGGCCAGGGCTCGCTGCGCGGGTATCTTGGCTACACAGGTAACGCCATCATCGCAAACGGCCGTCAGTGCCCGGATAAAGCGCGCCTCCTCATCGACAAATAGCATCCCTGGGGTCACCAGTTCCACCACATGCTGCAGCTTAACGAAATCTTCCGACAGCAGGGCGTAAGAGGGCGACACCGGCACGTAAGGAATACCCACATGCATGGCGGCACAGGCAAGGAGAGCATGTTCGATGCTATTTCCCGACAGCACCATCAGCGGTCGCTCCGTCGACAGACCATGATCAATCAGTGCTTGTGCCAGGCGGATCACTTGTGGCATTGCTTCGCCGAAGGTTAGCGTTCGCCACCTGTGTCGGCCCTCTTCTCGCTCAGCTAAAAAGGGGCTCAGTGGTGTTTCGCTTGCCCAATGGGTTAGGCGCTGGGTCATGCTGCTGGGATAACTGGGAACATCGCCCCCGTGTAGCCGGTACTCATGGAAGGTGGTGTTAGTCAGCGGAGGGGGGAGTGACATGAATAGCTCCATAGCGAAAAATCTTGGATTTGTTGTGTGCTGTCATCTTGGCGAATATAGTTATAGTTGTTAACTAGATGATTGGCTAGGATGCTGATTTAAGACCATAGTTGTAATTATTTAAATGAGATAGGAATTAACGCATGGCCATATCTAAAAAGGGTACGTCTATTCAGCAAGTTGAGCCTGACGAAAAAGAGCCGACTTCTGTCGCCGGTCTGGTGCTTGAAAATCGCCTTGGTTACGCCTTGAGAAGGGCTCAGCTTGCTGTTTTTAAACATTTTAATGAGGCCATGCAGGAGCATGAGATACGCCCTGCCCAGTTCTCTTCGCTCGTGGTGATTGAAGGCTATCCTGGCATCACTCAAACCAATTTAGCCAAGGTGCTGGACATTGATCCGCCCAGAATCGTTAGCTTAATTAATAATCTAGAGGAAAGAGGGCTGGCTTTGCGGGTGCGCTGTAAGCGAGATAAGCGCTCCCACGGGATTTTTCTTAGCAAAAAAGGCGAAGCCTTAACCGAACAGCTAAAGGAGCTGGCTGAGCAGAGCGATATCAATGCAACTCAAGCACTTAGTGAGATTGAACGGCGTCAGCTGCTATCTCTGTTAGTGAAAATATACGCAGCGGACACCATCGAGGAATAAAACTTTAGGCGTATTTTTGTCGGCAACGCTTGCATGCTCTCTCAAAGACAATTACTTATATTAAGTAACTAGTTTGGTTGTGACGGTCTCGCGGTGTATAGCGCAAGGTAGGTTTCAGCCATACAGCGAACTCCAAAAACAAGAGACGAAACGATGAGCAGCTTAGCGACGGTACCGACAATCGGCACTGCATTGATGCGCCGTAGCCTTGAGATACCCTGTAGGGTTGCCGCGATAAGCGGCGGATTATTGATCACAGCACTCGCTATCATCACCGTCGTTAGCATTCTTGGCCGGTGGGTAGCCAGTGCACCAGKGTTAAGCGATACAACCATGCTGGCGTGGGTGGGCCCCATCACTGGCGATTATGAGCTGGTGGAAATGGGGACTGCCATTGCCGTTTTTCTGTTTTTACCTTACTGCCATCTTCGCGGTGGGCATGTCACGGTGGATTTACTGGTCATGCACGCGCCGGCCATGGTTCAACGCCTGCTCGCCGTTGTCGCCGAAACGCTCTTTTTGGTAGTCGCAGGGTTAATGACCTGGCGCCTCTATCACGGCTTGCTCGATAAACGACGCTATATGGAAACCAGCATGCTGCTGGATATACCGCTCTGGTGGGGGTATGTCGGCGGCCTGGTGGGTTTCGCGCTGTTGACGCTTGTCTGCTTGTATCGCACCTGCGATGCGTTTACTTACAACCCGCAACAGCCCGATTCGACTCAAGCTCAAGTTAAAGAAAATTCCGCCCAAGGAGACCTGTGATGACACCTCTCACTTTGGGCGCTAGCGGCTTTGTGGTGCTGCTGTTCATGATGGCGACGCGTATTCCTATCGGCCTGGCCATGCTGGTGGTGGGTGCCGTAGGGATGATGCTGATCACCGGCCCGATGGGCATTTTAAATGGCTTAAAGTCACTTCCTTACGAGCACTTTTCCAGCCATACGCTATCCATCATTCCGCTGTTCCTGCTTATGGGGCAGTTCGCGGCGAGAGCGGGGCTCTCCCGAGCCATGTTCCAGGCGGCCAACGATTGGCTGGGCCACCGTCGTGGTGGGCTGGCGATGTCCACGATTGGCGCCTGTGGTGCGTTTGGGGCCATTTGTGGTTCTTCGCTGGCGACCGCCGCGACCATGACCCAGGTAGCGCTGCCCGAGATGGAACGCCAGGGCTACCGCGGCAGCCTGGCGACCGGTGCCTTGGCAGCTGGCGGCACCCTGGGTATTTTGATTCCCCCCTCTGTGGTGCTGGTTATCTACGCCATCCTGGCCGAACAGAACATTAACGAAATGTTTGCCGCCGCCCTGGTGCCGGGGTTGTTAGCGGTGTTCAGTTATATGCTGGCCATCTCGCTTTACGTGCGATTTTTTCCTGACAGTGCGCCGAGTAAGGCAAAAGCATCTCGCGGTGAGCGCTGGCGTTCGCTGCTGGAGGTGTGGCCAGGAGCGGCGATCTTTATCGTGGTGATTGGGGGCATCTATACCGGCATCTTTACGCCTACCGAAGCCGCCGCCGTCGGTGCGGCCTCCACCGGTGCCCTGGCAATAACGCGAGGCGGGCTGCGTTGGAACGGCCTGCGGGACTGCGTCCTTGAAACCGCTGTGACCTCGGCGATGATCTTCTTCATCGTGCTCGGCGCTAGTGTTTTCAATAGCTTCCTTGCTCTGACTCAGCTACCCCAGATTACCGCTGGTTGGATTGTGGGGCTTGAGATCAGTCCCTGGGTGGTTCTGGCGGGCATTCTGTTCTGTTATTTGGTGCTTGGCTGCTTTATGGACAGCCTCTCGATGATCCTGCTTACCGTGCCTATCTTTCTGCCCATCGTCACCGGGATGGACTTCGGCATGCCCGCCACCGATGTGGCGATATGGTTCGGCATCTTAGCGCTGGTGGTCGYCGAGGTCGGCATGATCACGCCGCCGGTAGGGCTGAACATTTTCATTATCCACTCCATGGCTCCCCGCATTCCCTTAACGGAAACCTTTAAAGGCATTCTGCCTTTTTTAGCGGCCGATCTTATTCGCATTATTTTGCTGGTGCTCTTCCCCGCCATCTCGCTTGGCTTCGTTTACTTAATCAATTGACCAAGGGAGTTGGACATGTCCCAAGACGCGACTCAACGAATGCCGACAGCAGCTTTTATCGCGCGCTTAACGGTTGACGTCGATGCCCCGCTGGAGCTGGGTGAAAACGCTCAAGGCAAGCGTCGCTTCATTGCCATCACCGGCGGCCAAGTGTGTGGTGAACGGTTGAAGGGCGTGGTACTGCCTGGCGGTGGCGATTGGCAGACCCTGCGTACCGATGGGGTGGCCGAACTGCATGCCCGCTACTTTCTAGAAACCGATAGTGGCGAGCGCATCGAAGTGGAGAACACCGGATTTCGGCATGGTTCGGCTGAGGTTATGCAGCGCCTTCAGCGCGGGGAGCCCGTTGCTCCTAATGAGTATTACTTTCACACCACGCCGCGCTTTTATACCTCCAGCCCGGACTACGCCTGGCTAACACGCACGATCTTTATCGGCGCTGCCGAGCGTACCCGTGAGAACGTTTTGATTGATTTATTCGCGGKGAATTAAGGCTCCGTGCTCAGTCGTTTAGCCATTGGCCACAGCAAACATAACAAACACAACGAGGTACTTTTTATGACACAGCAAGCAACCCCAAAGCTACGCCAGCGTTTACTCGCCCTTGCCATCTCCATACCTCTTGTCTTGGGCGTTGGGCAGGCCAGCGCCCAGGAGGCCGAGTATACGCTTAGGCTGCATCATTTCTTCCCATCTTCAGCGCCCGTTCACCAGGAGTATTTTATTCCCTGGAAAGAGGCCATTGAGGAGGAGTCCAACGGGCGCTTGGAGGTTGAGCTCTACCCCTCAATGCAGCTGGGCGGTACGCCCCCGTCGCTCTATGACCAAGCGAAAGATGGTCAGGTGGATATTATCTGGACGGTGCTGGGCTATAACGCTGGTCGCTTCCCTAGGGCAGAGGTCTTCGACTTGCCGTTTATACCCACCACCGGTGCGGCAACAAGCCAGGCCGCCCATGAGTATGCAATGACGTACATGCAGGATGAGTTAGCCGGTGTCTACCCCATCGCCGTCCATACCCATAGTCCTGGCGCACTGCACACCAAAGAGACACGTATTGAATCACTCGACGACATAGAGGGGCTCAAGATGCGTGGCCCTAGCCGGTTGGTGAATCGCTATCTAGCCAAGTTGGGTGCTGAGCCTATTGGTATGCCCGTTGCCCAGGCACTGGAGGCGTTATCACGGGGAGTGCTGGATGGAACGGTAATCCCTTTTGAAGCGATTACCGCCATGGGGTTAGCTGATATTACGACAGAACATACGGTCTTCAGCGGTGATCATGCGCTCTATACCACGATGATGATCGTCGCCATGAACCAGCGTAAATATGACGCGCTGCCCGCCGATCTACAAGCGATTATCGACGCTCACTCCGGCATCCAAGAGGCCCGCAAAATAGGTCAAATCATGGATGACGCTGACCAGGTGCAGATCCAGGCCATTCAGGATGGCGAACAGCCCGGCACGATTACCCAGCTGGATAGTGAAGAGACAGCCCGTTGGCAAGCCGTGGGTCAGGAAGTGGCTGATGAGTGGATCGCCGATGCCGAAGAGAAAGGGCTCGATGGTGAAGCGCTATATAACGACGCCCGACAGTTAATCGACAAGTTCACCGCCGAGTAGGCGTTTAAACATTAACGTTTGAATAAGCCGTTTGATAAACCCAAGGAGCAAGAGATGAGTAACTACCAAGATCGCTGGCAAACCGTAAAAGTTAACGTCGAAGAGGGCGTTGCCTGGGTGACGTTGAATCGCCCTGAAAAGCGCAACGCCATGAGCCCAACGCTTAACCGTGAAATGATCGATGTGCTGGAGACTATTGAGCTGGATCAAGAGGCTCATGTACTAGTGTTGACCGGCGAAGGCGAATCCTTTTCGGCCGGTATGGATCTCAAAGAGTACTTCCGCGAGATCGATGCCAGCCCCGAGATTGTGCAGGTCAAGGTGCGCCGCGACGCCTCTACCTGGCAGTGGAAGCTACTGCGCCACTACGCCAAGCCCACCATCGCCATGGTCAATGGCTGGTGCTTTGGCGGGGCTTTCTCGCCSCTGGTGGCCTGTGATTTGGCGATTGCCGCCGATGAGTCGGTTTTCGGTCTCTCCGAAATCAACTGGGGTATCCCTCCCGGCAACCTGGTGAGTAAAGCCATGGCCGATACCGTGGGCCACCGGGAAGCGCTCTACTACATCATGACCGGGGAAACATTTACCGGCCCCCAGGCAGCCAAAATGGGGCTGGTTAATAAAAGTGTACCGCTGACCGAGCTACGCGAAGCCACCCGCGAGTTGGCCGCTACGCTGCGTGACAAGAACCCCGTTGTGCTGCGTGCTGCCAAGATCGGCTTCAAAATGTGCCGCGMACTGACCTGGGAGCAGAACGAAGAGTACCTCTACGCCAAGCTCGATCAGGCGCAGCAGCTTGATCCTGAGCAGGGTCGCGCCCAAGGGCTTAAACAGTTCCTCGATGAAAAGAGCATCAAGCCGGGGKTGGAGAGCTACCAGCGGTAAGGGCTTTATACCAATATTCGACCMCCCTTTTGAGGAGAGTCAGATCATGGATCTTAATCTTTTAATTGGTAGTGAGCAGTGTGCTGCTCACCAAGGCGCGACCTTTACTCGAACTAACCCTCTCACCGGTGATGTTGTCACCCAGGCCGCGGCGGCATCCGCTGGCGATGCGGTTCGGGCGGTTGAGGCGGCTGCACAGGCATTCCCTGCCTGGTCAGCGACGGGCCCCGGCGAAAAGCGCGCCAAGCTGCTCAAGGCGGCAGAGATTATGGAGGCGCGGCAAGCCGACTTTATCGAACGCATGGTAGATGAAACCGGCGCTACGCCAGGCTGGGCAGGCTTTAACGTCATGGTCGCTGCCAGCATTCTGCGCGAGGCGGCGTCGTTGACTACGCAGGTAGGCGGCGAAGTAATTCCCTCTAACGTGCCCGGCAGTTTAGCGATGGGKGTGCGGGTTCCCTGCGGCGTGGTGGTGGGGATAGCTCCCTGGAACGCGCCGATTATTCTGGGCACGCGTGCCATTGCGACGCCGCTGGCGTGTGGTAATACGGTGATTCTTAAGGCCTCTGAACAGTGTCCCGCGACGCATCACCTGATTGGGGAGGTACTGATTGAGGCGGGCCTGGGCGATGGCATCGTTAACGTGGTGACCAATGCGCCCCCGCAGGCCGCCGAGGTCGTCGAGGCCTTGATTGAGCACCAAGCCGTGCGCCGTATTAATTTCACTGGCTCGACTCCGGTGGGGCGCATTATTGCCGAAAAAGCGGCGCGCCATCTTAAGCCGGTTTTGCTGGAACTTGGCGGCAAGGCGCCGTTCGTGGTGCTTGAAGATGCCGACCTGGATGCTGCCGTAGAGGCCGCTGCCTTTGGCGCCTTCTTCAATCAGGGTCAGATCTGTATGTCCACCGAGCGACTGATTGTGGTGGATGCGGTCGCCGATGCCTTCGTCGAAAAACTGGCCCGCAAGGCGGAAACGCTGCGCGCGGGCGATCCACGTGGTGAAGGTAACGCGCTGGGTACGCTGATCAACCGCGAATCGGGCGAGAAGCTCAACACCCTGCTTGACGACGCTCAACAGCATGGCGCTCGCTTAGCCTGTGGCGGCAAGGCCGAAGGCGTCATTATGCAGCCTACCGTGGTGGATGGTGTTACTAAGGCGATGCGTTTGTATGGCGAAGAGTCGTTTGGCCCGGTAGTCGCGATGATGCGTGTTAAGGATGAAGAGGAAGCGCTGCGCGTGGCAAACGATAGCGAATATGGTCTTTCGGCCGCCGTCTTCAGCCGCGACACCGCCCGCGCAATGCAGTTTGCACAGCGCATTGAGTCGGGTATTTGCCACATTAACGCCCCCACTGTGCACGATGAGCCACAGATGCCCTTTGGCGGCGTTAAATCAAGCGGCTATGGACGCTTTGGCGGTAAGGCCGGGATTGAGGAATTCACCGACCTACGCTGGATGACCATGCAGCTTGGCCCGCGCCATTACCCTATTTAGATAAGCGCCTGACACTATTTCTTTTAATAAGGCTATAAGTAAGGAGGTTACTACAATGACAATAAAACCCMCACTCGCCAGCCTCACGTTGTTAACTGGCATGCTCCTCAGCAGTAGTGGCTACGCCCAGGACACGGTGACCCTGCGTTTGCACCATTTTGCTGCCCCGGCCACGCCTGTGCAGACCGAGTATTTGGAACCTTGGGCTAAGCGTATTGAAGAGCAGTCCGAGGGGGCTATCAAGGTGGAAATATTCCCTGCCATGCAACTAGGGGGCTCAGCACCATCGCTCTATGATCAAGCCAAGGACGGGGTGGTGGATATTGCCTGGACCTTGCTCAGCTATACGCCTAATCSCTTCCCGGAATCCGAGGCATTCGATCAACCCTTCCTGCCCACAACGGGGGAAGCCACCAGCATGGCAGCCCATGAGTTTGCGACAACGCATATGCAAGACGCCTTCGAGGGTGTTTACCCCATCGCCGTATTCGCGCATACGCCGGGTAAAATCCATACCCGAGACGTGGCGATTGAGAGTGCTGATGAGCTGGATGGGCTGGCTATTCGTGCCCCTTCGAAAACCATGAATCGATATCTGGGGCTTCTGGGGGCGCAAGCGGTGGGTATGCCGATGCCGCAAATTCCAGAAGCAATTTCGCGCGGGGTAATCGATGGCCTGACATTGCCCTTTGAAAGCGCTGCGGCTTTGGGCGTGCTGGATGTTGCCCAGAACCACACCTTTTTCGAGGGCGATCATGGTTTATATACGGCAATGATGGTGCTGGCCTTAAACCAAGCTAGTTACGATGCGCTTTCACCAGAGCTGAAACAGGTAATCGACGATAATGCGGGGCTTCAAGAGGCGCAACGAATCGGCCAGGTCATGGATCAAGCGGAAGTAGCCGCGATTGAAGCTATTGAAGCGACGGGTGAGGGTGAAATGTTCTACATCGCTCAAGATTCACTGGCACCCTGGCAGGCAGCAGCTGAGACGGCCACGGCTCAGTGGATTGACGACATGGGTAACCGAGGCTTTGATGGTCAACTGCTTTATGACGATGCGACTCGATTGGTAGAGAAGTATACCGAGCAGACAAAGTAATCGTATTTTTCACTCTGAAGCCGCCTGGGTGTATTTGAAGGCGGCTTTTTTCTGGGTGCTTCAGACGGTCGTTGATTGCCCTATTGGTCGCCGATTCGACCATAGTGGCGAGTGAATATTGGAAAAGTCCAATTTTTTAATGCCATTGTACCTTTTTGAGAATGCCTTCTAGCCTGCAATACTGGAGACTCTAAGCATGGGGTTAGAATGTCGCGTTGCTATGCTTAAACATAGACGAATGTCGATTAGCTCTACGCCTGATAGTGGACTAATGTGGTGACTTAGAGCGAACTAGTATTCGCTATACGAACTTATAATAATCCAAGAAAGTCCTGGAGACTCCTATGAAAATGTCCCTATCCCGGTGCGTGTTGGCAGCTGCTATTGCAGGCCTTGCCGTTAGCTCGGCTCAGGCAGAGACCACCCTACGCATGGCCCACTTTTGGCCTGGCCCTTCAGGCGTTAATGAGGATGTTTTGCAGGCATGGGCCGACACTATTGCCGAAGAGTCCAATGGCGATTTAACCATTCAAATGTTTCCCGCGGGTACCTTAGCCAAACCAGATTCCATTTATGAGGCCGCCGCCAACGGTATTGCCGATATTGGCGCCACTGCGCAGGGGTATACGGCAGGCCGGTTCCCGCTCTCACAGATCGTTGAACTACCCGGGGTCGCGGGCACGGCAACGCAAGGTGCTTGCGTACTTCAGACGCTTTTTGATGATGGACATTTAGATAGCGAATACGAAGATACTCGCCCGCTATTTATGTTCACCACTGGGCCTGGCGGTATTCATACCATCGACACCGATGTGCAAACGCCTGCTGATCTCGAAGGGCTGCGCATTCGTCGTCCCACTGCGGTCGCGGGTGAAATGCTGGAAAATATGGGCGCAAGCCCCGTGGGTATGCCTGCGCCCGATATTTATACCTCCATGCAGCGCGGCGTTATTGATGGCCTGAGTTTCCCCTGGGAAGGCCTAAAAGGCTTCCGTATCAACGAACTCGTCAACTATCACACCGAAGTACCGTTCTACACGTTGATCTTTGTCGCCACCATGAATCAGCGTAGCTATGACAGCCTGTCCCCTGAACAGCAGGCGGTGATCGATAATAACTCCGGTATGAAATGGGCTGAAAACGCCGGTGCGGTGTTTGATCGGCTTGATGTGGAAGGTAAACAAGAGGCGGCCGACGCYGGCCATACCATTCGTGAAATTGCCAATCCGTTAGAGCATCCTGACTGGCAGGAGCCGCTGGAAACGGGCATTGAGAACTACCTAACGCAGTTGGAAGAGCGCGGTCTGGATCAGGCGCGCGACGTCTATCAGGCGGCGTTGGCGGCTAGCGAGTCTTGTGGCGCCCAATAGGGGTAATGTGTCATGCAGTCTACTTTTTACCGGGCCAGCCATTGGTTGGCCCTTGTTTGTCGCTTGGTGGCCGGGGTCGCTTTGATTGGCCTGCTGGCGGTTACCATTGCGGATGTCAGCACTCGCTATCTTTCCCGGGTAACGGAGGGCGCAATTGCTCTGCGCGTGTCAGGAAGCGTGGAATTGGTTAGCTATTTGATGCTGTTCGCGCTACTGGCGGCGATGGCGGCGAATGTCGAAAAAAGCCAAGTGGTGGTAGAGGCGTTCTCTCACGGCTTGCCGCAATCGATTAAGAACCGTTTACAGGGTCTCTTTTTCCTCGGTTTTACGGCGCTGGGGCTGATTCTATTTGTGGGCTTGCTGGATTCGGCCGCAGCGGCCAGTCGGCACGGCGAAATAACCCAAGATCTGCGACTGCCCATGGGGCCGATTTACCAGTTGGCAGCGGTGCTCAGTTTGCTATTGGGAATACGCAGCTTTATTCACGCCTTGTTAGGCGTTATTTATGCGGCGGGTGAGGAGGCGACTCATGGGGAGTGAAGTAATCGGTGCCATGGGGCTAGGGCTTTTATTGGTACTGATGATTCTGCGTGTACCGGTCGCCTTAACCATGCTCATTGTAGGGGTGGTGGGATTTGCTCAAATCATCAGTTGGGACGCGGCTGTAGCACAGTTAAAAACCGTTCCGGTCGAAGTGCTTTCCAATTACAGCTTCAGCGCCGTGCCCATGTTTATTTTAATGGGCGTACTGGCTGCCCACTCGGGGATGGCGGGTAAGCTATTTGATTCCACGCGTATTATTTGCGGGGGCTGGAAGGGCGGCCTGGCGATTGCCGCGGTGGGCTCATGCGGCATTTTCTCCGCGATCTCCGGTTCATCGCTGGCGACGGCGAGCACCATGACCCGCGTGGCGTTACCAGAGATGGAGCGTTACGGCTATAACCGTGGCTTAGCCACCGGCGCGCTGGCTGCTGGCGGCACACTGGGTATTATGATTCCGCCCAGTATCGCACTGCTTATCTACGCCATTCTTACCGAACAGTCCGTTGGCGATATGTTTATGGCGGGGCTGATTCCTGGCTTGCTAGGGTTGGTAATGTACTCTCTGACCATTACGGTAGTGATGTACCTACGCCCCTCCCTGGCGGTAGCGGGCGAACCTACTGCCTGGAAAGAGAAGCTGCTCTCGTTGACCGGCTTAGTGCCGTTCTTTGGCGTTTTTCTGGTGATGATTTTAGGTATCTATTTTGGTGCCTTTACACCCACAGAGGGGGCAAGTGTCGGGGCATTCGCCACCCTGATTTACGCCCTGGTAAAAGGCATGCGTGGTGCCCAGCTATGGCACAGCGTACAGGAGACGTTGGCGCTGTCTGCGGTAGTCTTCTTTATGCTGGTAGGGGCAGAAACGCTGGGGTATTTCATCTCGGTGTCGCGCATTTCGTTCTCTATCACTGACCTGCTTTACGGCATGGATCTCACTCCTATTGTCGTGGTGCTGTGCATTCTGGCGCTCTACTTTGTGCTGGGAATGTTTATGGACTCCATCGCCATGCTGGTAATCACCGTACCGGTGGTTTATCCGATTATTCAGGCGATGGGTATCGACCCGGTATGGTTCGGTATTTTGACCGTACTGACCGTTGAGCTGGGACTGATGACCCCGCCGGTGGGGATGAACGTGTTTGTGATTAAAGCGATGGCGCCGCATGTCGGGCTGGGGGAGATTTTTAAAGGGGTAACTCCCTTTGTGGTGTCTGACTTAATACGTCTGGCGCTGTTAATTCTCTTTCCGGTGCTCTCGACTTTTTTCCTGTTATAAGTAGATAAGATGTCGACATTACCAATGCTGATTGTTGGAGCGGCTAGCGCTGCCGTCTAGGCAGCGGTTCAGGCCTTTGCCGCATGGCCACTATGGCGCGCTAAATCGCTCAAAGCTGCTGAGTTGATGGACGCGCGTCAGTACGAATGCATCAGTCTGGACAGAGGTCGTAAGTTATATTTTAAATCAATATTTTTTGGATGTTGGTTCTAGAGGGCGTTTGTCTGAACAAGAAAGGAACTGTTAAGATTGATATTGGTGATATTTTTAACATGAGGAAAATGATTTAGGTGCAATCGCCTTATTAGTAACTTTCTAAGTTTAAGTAGAAGAAGACTTGAAAAAATGATGCATTCGATTAATTTTAATATTAGCAGTAATTATGTCGCGTATTAAAATATAAGTCGTTAAGTAAAGAGAATTTTTATGGTTTTGTTAAAGTTTTTTATGTTGGTTGTAGTTGTTCTTTCTATTAGCTTTTTCTTAGAGTTTGCAAGGGTTGAGTATGGGGTGCCAGTTACTTTAATGGATTTAATTTTTTTAGTGGCCATTTTTTTGATGTGCTTTTATATTTTAAGAAGTTTTTTTCCGAAAAGTGATAAAGAAAATTATGCTGTGGGGATATCGACAAAAAAACTGCTGAAATACCTATTTTTTTTCTCGTTTATAGCTATCCCATTCGGTTTTTGGAGTGTTTGGGGGGGTATTTGGGCAGGAAAAGTGGGGCCTTTCGATTATTTTTCTGGGGGAAGTAGGGGCGCTGTTCATGGTTATACTCTCATATCTTTGGGACTTTTGTTTTTAATAATGTGGGCGTGTGTTTTTTTTAAAATAATAAGAAAATTGCTCATCAAAAAAGGAGTATAAAAAATCATCACGTTTAATGTTTATAACACTCCATTCTTTGTTAATTCACAACTATTTTCTTATGTCTTTAGGATTTTGGCTTCAGTGTTGGTTATCTCTCATCGCTGCTATGATTGCTTTTGTTGTTTCCTATATATGCAGTAAAACAGTTTCCTCCTATGACTGAGCATGTTGGCGAACCCGAAACTCCCGCGGCGGAAACGTGGTATTACGCTTAAAAAAGCGCGTGAAGTAAGCCGGTTCAGAAAACCCTAAGCTGTCGGAGATCTGGCCAATGGTCATATTGGTATAGGTGAGCTGGCGCTTGGCTTCCAGCAGCAAACGTTCATGCAGCAATTGCAGGGCGCTGCGCCCGGCGAGCTGTCGGCAGAGCAGGTTCAAGTGCGCGCTACTCACCCCGATCTGCTCGGCTAACTGCTCAATACTCGGCTGTTCGCGGTAGTGCGTCTCGATCAGCGCTTGATAGTGTTCTAAATGCTGCCGCCCTTTGTCGCTTTGGTGGGGGCCATAGCGTTTTGCCATGCTGCCTGTATAAGCATAAAGACGTGATAGCTCTACCACCAAGGCTTGGATAAGCGCTTCGAGCAGGCTGTTGCGTCCGGGGGCGGGTTGGCGGTACTCCTGGTCGATCTGAGCCACCAGCGTGGCAATTCGTTCAGCCTGATTTGCCTGGGATAGAGAGTAGAAGTCGGCTTTTTTTAGCGTACTGCTCTCACCCATTAGTGCATGTAAGTGGTCGGCCAGCGGCTTKGCCAGAGTAATAATGTGTCCTTCCACATCCGGTGAAAAGAGAAAGCCGTGAATAGCCATTGCGGGCACAACGATAGCGCTAGCGCTTTGCAGCCGGTGGCTTGTTCCCTCCAGCTCTAACTCAACGCTACCGTGAGAAATAAACAGAATATGCACGAGGTCGGCATGGCGGTGCGGCCGGATACGCCAGTCGTGCAGACGACTGCGCTCGGGGATGGACTCACAGTGGAGCAAGTCGGGCGTGGGCCAGTGCTGTGTCTCGCCATAGAGCTTAAATACCGGAACGGAGGTTGCCGACGAGGCTGTCATCACCTATATCTCCTCTACGACTAAGGTTGGGTAATAAAACGCTAAATGTCCAATAATTGATCTAGATCATGCCTTATTATGCGGCGTGTTTCATTGAAAAATACAAGTCATAAGTTTTAGATAATGACAATGATGAGGCATCCCCTATGAAGACACAGGTCGCGATTATTGGCGCAGGGCCTTCAGGCCTATTGCTGGGGCAGCTACTCCATCGCCAAGGCATTGATAATGTGATTGTTGAGCGGCGTAGCGGTGAGTATGTATTGAGTCGTATCCGCGCCGGTGTGCTTGAGCAAGGCATGGTGGATTTGCTGCGCGAAGCGGGTGTTGACCAGCGCATGGATGAAGAGGGCCTACCCCATGACGGTTTTGAGCTTGTTTTCGACAACCGTCGTGTGCGGGTCGCACTGGATGAGCTGACCGGTGGCAGCAAAGTGATGGTATACGGCCAAACCGAGGTGACGCGGGATCTGATGGAGGCCCGCGCTGCCGCTGGCGCGACAACGCTCTACGAGGCAGAAAACGTTCAGCCCCACGACCTGGATAGTGACCACCCCTATCTAACCTTTGAGCACATCGGCGAAACGGTCAGGCTGGAGTGTGACTACATCGCTGGGTGCGATGGCTATCATGGTGTCTCCCGCCAATCGATCCCTCAAGAGCGCATTAAAGAGTTTGAAAAGGTTTACCCGTTTGGCTGGTTGGGGGTGCTCTCGGACACGCCCCCGGTCTCTGATGAGTTGATTTACGCAAGCCACGAGCGTGGTTTCAGTCTGTGTAGCATGCGCTCCGCCACCCGCAGCCGTTACTACCTTCAAGTACCCTTGGATGAAAAGGTAGAAGATTGGTCGGACGAGCGTTTTTGGGAAGAGCTCAAACGCCGCCTGCCAGACGAGGTGGCCGCCAAGCTTGTCACCGGGCCTTCCATCGAGAAGAGCATCGCACCGCTGCGCAGCTATGTGGTCGAACCAATGCAGTACGGGCGGCTGTTCCTGGTCGGCGATGCGGCGCATATTGTACCGCCCACCGGTGCCAAAGGGCTTAACCTGGCCGCCAGCGATGTGAACACGCTCTATCGGCTAATGGTGAAGGTTTACCAAGAAGGCCGCACGGATTTGATCGAGCGCTATTCGCAAACGTGCCTGAAGCGTATCTGGAAGGCGGAGCGCTTCTCCTGGTGGATGACCTCCATGCTGCACAATTTCTCTGATGAGGAAGATTTCAACAGCCGCATGCAGTTGGCCGAGCTGGACTACGTAACCAGCTCAAAAGCGGGGCTGACGACCATTGCGGAAAACTATGTGGGTTTGCCCTACGAACCGTTGGAATAGCCTCTACCCTTTGTCCATTTATCCTCCTTGCCCMGGCTGACGCTTGGGCTTTTTTTATTGTTTGCCATGCCTGAGCAGGCTCTCGTGAAGTTCTGTCAGGGAGTAAGTGGGTAGATCCAAATGCAGATTGGGTATTTTTATTTGAAATTTCATGTGATATTGATAGTAGATGGTCGCTTGTGTCATACCGGTTGAGCGGAAACCGCCGCTTTATCTCTGTGTTTTACCGCAACCATGCTGTTGGACAAATAAAAATTAAACCCCTGCTCAGGTTGATAATATGAAATTCAAATCCCTCCGTACATTTGTCACGTTGCTGGCTGGCATCTCAACAATATTGGCGGTGTTTTCTTTGTCTGCCTACTTCGTAATGGCAAATACAAGGTCGCAGGAAGCCACTCAGGTGGGAGCACAGCACATACTGCTGGACGAGACTGAAGGCCGTTTACATGCCATTGCGTCCTATCAAGCCGAGAGCATACAGGTTCAATTTACTCAGGCACTTGAGATGGCCAAGGGGTTGGCAGCTGTCAATTCCATGCAGGGTGACGTGGCTTATAAAGGTGGGCCCACTCTTGATTTTAATCGCCAGGAGATAATCGGTGCCATTCGAAAGTACCTGGAAGTCAATCAGGATGTTTCTGTCGCTTATGTTGCCTGGGAGCCTAATGCCTTCGATCAGGATGACGTTTACTCGGGCAGTGGCCTGCCGGGACATAGCCCGCAGGGGCGCTTCATGCCCCTGTGGTATCGAGGAGAGAACGGAGATCTCGACATCATGGCTCAGGAAGCAGCCATCATGGAGAGCGAGGTTATTCAGCCCAATGGGGTGCGCGAGGGCGAGTATTACCTCTGCCCACGAGAAACGTTGAGGCCATGTATTACAGACCCTGACGTTTATCAGGTGGGGGAGGAGGAAGTGATGTTGACTTCTTTCGTCGCCCCGATCGTTGTCGACGGCGGGTTTCGCGGTATTGCCGGCGTTGATCTGACGGTAGATTTTATCCAGTCCATGCTTTTGGAGGAAAATAGAGAACTCTATGAGGGATCGGGAGACATGGCCTTGGTGGCGCCGAGAGGGGGGCTGGTAGCGTATACGCATGAGGGAGCCACGCTGGGGGTGCCTTTTAATGAGGCTTTTGATGCCACCTTGCAGCAGCGCATACAGCAGGCTCAAGGAGGCCAGCCTATGTATATCCATGATGCCGAGCGGGGCGTAATCGAATTGTACTGGCCGTTCACTATTGGAGGGGGCGGCGACAACACTTGGGTGCTGATGATCCGACAGCCTGAAGATGCGGTGCTTGCTGGTATGCATGGACTGCAGCGGCAAACAGAGGAACAGCTTGATAGAGACATTCTAGGCATGACGCTGATCGGGCTTTTCATTGCAGGCCTGGGGTTATTGGCAGCATGGTTGGTGGGGGAGAGTATTGCTCGTCCGTTGCGTCGGTTGGCTGAGCGCATGCATGACATCGCTGTCGGCAATGGCGACTTGACCCGCCGCCTGCCCGCCAATGGCCGCGATGAAAGTGCCAGGTTGGCGATCCAGTTCAATGCCTTTGTAGATAAAATAAACGATGTACTGCTCGATGTGCGTGACAGCAGCGACTCAGTGCGTGCCGCGGCGAGTGAAATTGCCGTGGGAAGTCAGGATCTGTCGGCCCGAACTGAGGTGGCGGCTTCCCMCCTGCAGGAGACGTCGGCTTCCATGGAGCAGCTGACCCATTCCGTTGAGCATACCGCTGCAGCGTCTCGGCAGGCAGAGGAGCTCTCCCACTCTGCTTCGCAAGTCGCCTCCCAGGGCGGTAACGTGGTGTCGCAAGCTGTGCGAACCATGAATGACATTGATAGCGCGTCGCAGCGGATTGCAGAGATCGTCTCAGTGATGGATAGCATTGCCTTTCAAACCAACCTACTGGCGCTCAACGCCTCGGTTGAGGCGGCTAGCGCTGGAGAGCATGGTCGAGGCTTCGCGGTAGTCGCAGACGAAGTGCGTCAATTGGCTGGTCGCAGCGCCGCCGCTGCTCGGCAGATTAAGGAACTGATTGAGGATGCCAACGCCAAGACCCAGGCGGGTTCAGAGCTCGTGCGCGCAGCCGGTGCTACCATGAGCGAAATCGTTGCCAGTGTATCGAGGGTCTCCGATGTGCTTGGCGAAATTAGTGCGGCAACCAGCGAGCAGAGCCAGGGTATCGGTCAAGTCAATCAAGCAGTGGCTGGGCTCGACCAAATGACCCAGCAGAACGCCGCACTGGTCGAAGAGTCCGCAACGGCGGCTGATAGGCTCGAGAGTCAGTCACTGCGTCTGGCTGAGACGGTAGGTTCGTTCGTGTTGCTCGAACGGCAGCAGCGATTGGTGACGCTGGATCCTGTGCAGTAAGCCATCTCTCGCGGTGAGTTCTCATTGTGACTAATGAGGCTGTTGCATTGCTTGAATTTTCATGTGATATTGAATGTATTAGGTGATGAGAAGCACCTAACAACAACGATAAAGAGAGACAAGACCCATGACGACGAAGAAAAAAGTGTCAAGCATTCGGCGCTTGGCGGGTGCCATTGGGCTAGCAGGCATGCTGATTAGTCCGCTCGTATCTGCCAGCGATATCACCCTTAGTTATGCGTTCATTTCGCCTGCCAGCACCTTCCCAGGTGTGCAGATGGAGCGTTGGGCGGAAGAGCTCCATCGCCGCACTGATGGACGAGTGACCGTCAACACCTTCCCCGGCGGTACGCTTCTGACGGCAAACAATATGTATGACGGCGTGCTGAGCGGCGTTGCGGATATCGGACTCTCGATCACTTCCTATGAGCCGGGCCGTTTCCCGCTGCTCAATCTGGCCGGTAGCCTGACTGGGATGGACGTCAATTCGACCGTCGCAAGCCAGTCACTCTATGACTTGATTCAAGAGTTTCCCCCCGAGCAACTGGGCCTTGAGAATTTTAAGGTCATCACCGCGTTTACTTCTGAGCCCGGTTATTTACAGACCAAGCAGCCAGTTACTTCACTGGAAGAACTGGAAGGCCAGGAGATTCGTGTGCCTGGTGACAGTACCGAGGTGATGGCAGCGCTGGGCGGGGTGCCTATAGCGCTCTCCCAGGCGGATACGGGCGAGGCACTGCAGGCGGGAGTCGTTGATGGCTACGTGAGTTCCCGGGAAGTGCTGATGGATCTGGGCTATGCGCGCACCGTTAAGTCCATCACTGACTATCCATTGACCAATGCGGTGCTGGTGGCGGTTATGAATCGTCAGCGCTGGGAGTCGCTGCCCGAAGACGTTCAGCAGATTATCGATGAGTTGGGTGCTGAAATGGCCTTTTTCGCCGGTGACTATCTCGATTCTCACGTTGAGGAGTCTATGAAGTGGGCGCATGAGCAAGAGGGGGTGGAGGTCGTAGCGCTGAGCGACGAGGAAGCAGCGCGTTGGACCGAACGCCTGATGCCGCTTAATGAGGGGCGTCTGGCCCGCGCTGCCGAGCTAGGTCTTCCCGCCTACGAGTTTAATGAACGAATGCATGAGCTTTTCGAGCATTACCAACAGCCGTAATAGCTGTTGGTAATTAGGGAATTGGGTCGGGCAGGTATTCGGCATTAAAGAGAGAGCATCCATGAATAGATTCACACTCCTAATCAGTCGGCTGTTGCTTGTACTCGCTGGTATGAGTTTGCTGGCGATGATGTTCTTGGTGGTGTCCAACATCATTATGCGCCAGGTGGCGTCTTCGTTCGGTGGAACTACCGAGGTGGTAGGTTGGCTGACGGCGGTGATGGTGTCATCTTCTTTGGCCTATGCCCAGTTGTCCAAGGCGCACATTGAGTTAGATATGCTGGTAGCTCGCCTGCCTCAGAGGCTCCAGCGTCTCATTCAACTGCTGGTCGCGGTGGCGAGCCTGCTTTTCTTTACCATGGTGGCTTTCAAGCTTTGGGAGTATGGCACTTTTGCCATGCAGCGAGGCACGCTATCGCAATCCCTTCGCCTGACCATTTATCCAATTATCTATCTGGTCGCCTTCGACTTCTCCGCATTCTGCCTCGTGTTGTTGATGGATGTGCGGGATTGCTTGACGCAGGGGAGAGAGACATGAGCTTCACACTGGTGGCCATGATTGGCGTATTGGCGCTCTTTCTGCTGATTATCCTGAAGGTGCCGATCAGTTTTGCCATGTTCATTGTCGGCTTCTTTGGGATGCTGCATATCACCAGCCCCATGGCGGCCTATAACATCATCAGCTCTGGTATTTGGGAGCAGCTCTCCTCCTACTCTTTGAGTGTCATACCGCTGTTCGTCTTTATGGGCGAGCTGCTATTCCGATCTGGGATTACCGAGAAGCTGTTTGCGGCTGCCTATGCCTGGACGGGGCACCGCCGGGGCTCCATGGCCACGACAACGATATTAAGCAGTGCTGGTTTCGCCGCCGTTTGCGGCTCCAATACGGCGACAGCCGCCACGGTAGGGACTATTGCTCTACCGGAAATGAAGAAATTCGGTTATCACAAGGCGCTGAGTGCTGGCAGTGTGGCGGCTGGGGGCACCCTAGGGGTCATCATTCCACCCAGCGCGGTACTGATCGTGATCGCTTTGCAGGCCGAGCTCGCCATCCGTGATCTCTTTATCGCCAGCATCCTGCCCGGCTTGATCCTGATGACGCTGTTCGTGCTGACCATTGCCTACCTTTGCTGGCGAAACCCGGCCATGGCGCCAGCTGGCGAACGCTCCTCCTGGGGAGTGCGCCTGGCCTCTCTCAAAGGGGTGGTGGAGATATTCGTCCTCTTTATCCTGGTGCTGGGCGGCCTGTTCGCCGGTTGGTTCACCTCTACCGAGGCGGCGGCGGTTGGTTGTGTTGGGGCCATCACCCTTATCGCTCTGCGTAGAAAGCTATCATGGGAGATGCTTCGGGAATCATTAAGCAACACTCTTAGAACGTCCGCGATGATTCTGATGCTGGTGGCGGGCGCGGTGGTATTTGGCCGCTTCCTGACAGTGACACGACTGCCTTACATAGTCGGCGAGTGGGCCGCTGCGCTGCCCTTACCTGCGGTGCTGGTCATGGCTTGCGTGCTGCTTATCTATGTCATCGGCGGGGCGCTGATGGATGCCATGGGCTTTTTAATTATCTCGATCCCCATTTTCTTTCCGGTAGCGCTGGTGCTGGGCTATGACCCGATCTGGTTCGGTATCATGGTCTGCATCGTTACCAGCATGGGAGCGATCACGCCGCCGGTGGGGGTTAACGCTTTCATCGTCAAGAGCCTCGACCCTGAGCTTAGTTTTGGCGATATCTTTCTTGGCGTAGGCTACTTCATGACGCCTTACTTATTGTGTATCGCGTTGCTACTGCTAGTGCCCGACATCGTGCTATTCGTCCTTTAGTTTGAAGAAAATCTAAGTAATAAAGCACCATCAAATACTTGAAATTTCATGTGATAAGTGGATAAAAATGCCATGCCATCTCTCATCCAGCATCTCGGCTTAGGCACAGGCTCCAAGCGAGTCGTGGTTAAGGACAGCATCGATATCGCCGGCTACCCGACCCGTGCAGGTTCTGCGGCGCTGGCCGATGCGCCGGCGGCAGAGAGGCATGCCGAGATCGTCGAGCGCACGCTGGCGGCCGGTTATCGCATCGTCGGCAAAGCCAATCTGCATGAACTGGCGTTTGGCATGACCGGGCTCAATGCCTTGACGGGCACCCCTGAGAACCCGCGCTTTCCGGCGTTGATTCCCGGCGGGTCGTCCAGCGGTTCGGCAGCGGCGGTGGCAGCGGGGCTGGCGGAGATAGGCATCGGTACCGATACCGGCGGCTCGATTCGGGTGCCCGCGGCCTGCTGCGGGGTGGTCGGCTTGAAGCCTACGTTCGGTCGGCTTAGTCGGCGCGGCGTTATGCCCGCCTACAGCAGCCTGGACTGCGTAGGGCCGCTGAGTGCCAATCTCGAGGATTTGATCGACTTCATGTCAGCCGTGGATGCGGAGTTTACGGTCGTAAGCGGCGCAGCGATGCCACGCCTAGGCAGGCTAGACGTCGAGGCCGATGGCGCAATTCTCGGCACGCTGGAAGCGTATCTCGAAGGTACTGGGCTGGCCACTGAAAAGTGCGCCTTGCCAATGATGAGTGAGGCTTTTGATGCCGCCATGGCGCTGATCAACCGTGAAACCTATAGCGCTTGTGGTGCCTGGCTCGATAGCGGCCGCTTAGGGAGTGACGTGGAGCGCCGCCTGCGCGCGGCCGCCAAGATTTCCGACGCCGAGCTGCACGAGGCCGAAGCGGTGCGCCAGGCATTCACTGCCGAGGTGGATCGGCTGCTCGAGACGTGCGATGTGCTGGTGTTGCCGACGTTGCCGCACTTTCCACTGAGCCGCGCGGCAGCCGAGGAGGGACAGCAGGATCTGACCATCTCCTCCCTTGTACGACCTTTTAATCTTTCGGGACACCCGGCCTTGAGCTTGCCACTGCCTCCGAGCCGGGGCCAGCCAGTGAGCCTGCAACTCATTGGCAGGCGAGGCGACGACGCCGGTGTCTGCCGAGCCGCGCGCTATCTGGTCGAGGCTCTGCATGACAAGACCATACAAAAATAGGAGATATTTATGCACAGCCAGGTCGATAAATCCCAATGGGGCGGAGAGGAGCGCTTCGATGCGTTGCTCGATAGTATCTGTCAACGGCGTGATGAGTTCGAAGCGCAGCGACACCTCTCGGCAGATATTGTCGAGGAGTTCAAGGCGATCGGCGTCTATCGCGCCATGGTGCCAGCCAGATACGGCGGTGATGAGAAGTCTCCTGCCGAGTTCCTGAAAATGGTCGAGGCTATCTCGGCGGCCGATGGCTCCGCCGGCTGGGTGGCCAGCTTCGGCATGAACCCCGCTTATCTGGCGGCGCTGCCTGAAGCGACTATTACGCAAATCTGGAAAGACTCTCCCGATGTCGTGTTCGCGGGAGGCATCTTTCCGCCCCATCCCGCCGAGCGCGTCGATCGTGGCTTTCGCATCAATGGCCGCTGGAAATTCGCCAGCGGCTGCATGGGCGCCTCGCTGTGTGGCGTCGGTATCCAGCCGGATGAGCCTGGCGCCTTGCCGCGCATGGCGGTGTTGCCACGTGAGCAGGTTCGCATCGACCCCACCTGGGACATGGTCGGCATGGTCGCCACCGGCAGCCACGACCTGGTGGTGGAGGATGCCTATGTCGCTGAGGAGTGGACGTTTGTGCGTGGTGCCAAGGCCAACGTCGATGCGCCCTTCTTCCGCTACCCAGCACTGTCTTTCGCTGCCCAGGTGCTGGCGGTGACTACCCTGGGGCTGGCTCGGGAAGCACTGGATGTTATGCGTGCCATGGCGGGAGGGCGCAAGTCGGTCACCGGCGCGCCCAATCTGGGCGAGCGCGAGTACGCCCAGATTGCCCTGGCGAAGGCCGAGGCCAAGGTTCGCGCTGCCCGTGCTTTCTTTTATGAGTGCACCGACTCCGCCTGGAATGCTGTCGAGGCGGGAGGGGAACCGAGCCGCGATCAGACTAATCTGCTGCGCCTCTCCACCACCCATCTGACCCAGGAGTGCGCCGCGGCCATTCGCAACGTTTACCAAATCAGCGGCATGACAGGCGCCGAAAACCGACATCCCCTATCACGCATTCTGCGCGACTCTATGTTGTGCACTCAACACGCCTTTATGGGCGAAATCACCTGGAAGAACGCCGGCGCCATCTTCTTTAACCACGACCCTCTGCCGGGCTACTTGTGAACTGGCGACACCATCTAACAAACGGAGACCATCACTATGCATCGCGTACTTTTTTGCTGCGGCATTAACCAGAGCTTCATGAACGCTACCGCGGAGGAGGCCAAGCAGGTGTGGGAGGCCACCCGCGAAATGCTGCAGGGCATTGACGGCCTGCCCGGCCTCACGATCCTGGGCATCATGGATGACGACTGTATTCAGGTAGGCCCCTCCATCGCTGCTCCCTGGACTTTCTACATTATGGCGGATGTAGAGAACTACGCTTCTGTCGCCGAAGCTTGCAACTTCTTTCGCACCACACCGGTAGGGGATGGCACCTACAAGCTCTGGAAATACTGTCGTGTCGAGGCGCGAGTTGGGCGTGAGCTCGTCGTGCCCGAGTGATGAATAAGTCATCAATAATCCATTAAGAACAAGGAAGACAACAGAGATTTAGAGGTCATCATGAATATCGAAAACAAAATCGACATCACCCCTCACGAGCTCGKATTCAGGGATCATATTCAGACCCCCATGTACGAGGATCCTCAGTTATTCAAGGAGGAGATGCAGAAGATCTTTAGGAAAACCTGGGTCTGGGTCGCTCACGAAAGCGAGTTTCCCGACAAGGGCTCGTTCAAGCTCTCCCAGGTGGGCCTTGAGCCGGTGATCGTGGTACGCGACAGGAAGGGGGTGATCCACGTCATGGTGAACCGCTGCCGCCATCGCGCCGCCACCGTGTGTGAAGTGCAAAAGGGCAAAACTTCCTCGTTTCAATGCCCTTACCACGGCTGGGGCTACGGACTCGATGGCTCGCTGCGGGCGCTGCCCTACCCCGAGCAATATGGTGACGACTTCGACAAGGCGCAGCATGGCCTGCTCAAGCTGCGTACCGAGTCCTATGCAGGCATGGTTTTCGCCACCTTCAACGAAGAGGCCGAACCGCTGGTCGATTTTCTCGGCCCGGTCACTAAGTGGATCGACCTGTTTATGAAGCAGGGAGCGGGGTATCCCGTCAAGGTGTTGGGCGAACACCAGTTCAGCGTACCGATGAACTGGAAAGTCCAGCTTGAGAACACCACCGACGCTTACCACTTTCCCGTCGTCCATAAATCCTTTCTGCAGTCGTTGGATGGCGAGACCGAGGCGGCCTTCTCCTTCCTGGAACAGGGCAAAGGCTACGTCGAGGATCTCGGCAACGGACACTCGGTGATGGTCATGATTCCCGAGCTGGTGGATCTTGACGACAACCTTGAAGCACCCATCCCGGAGCGCTTTGAAGAACTTGCTCAACAGCTGCGCGGCGAAGGCTATCCCGAGGATCAAGTAAAACGGATCGTGCGGGCCGTGGGTGGCGCGGGCTTCAACCTCAACCTGTTTCCCAATGTGTCGTTCTCGCTGGCTTTCTTCCGAGTATTGACGCCGGTGAGCGTCGAGCAAACCGACATTCGTCATATTGCTATCGGTATGGAGGGTGGCCCCGAGGCAGCCAACCAGGTACGCCTACGGCTGCACGAGCACTTTCAGGGGCCGATGGGTTTCGGCTCGCCCGATGATGCCGAGGTCTGGGAGCGGATCCAGCGCGGCGTCAAAGGGGGCGCGGAGCTACCCATTCTGCTCAATCGTGGCCTTAACGACGAGCAGCCGGGKGAAGTGGGGCCACGCGGTCATGTGAGTGCTGAAACCGGGATGCGGGCGGCGTACGACATGTGGAAAAGGATGATGCAGGCATGAACGAGATGATCAAAAAGGAAAAAGAACTTCTCCTGCGCGATGCGGAAGCTTTCATCTGGGCCGAGGCAGACATGCTGGATCGCCAGGAGTACGACGCCTGGCTCGCCCTGTGGAGCGACGAAGGCTTCTATACATTACCCATTGGTGATGGCGATGACTTCGRCAACGCGCTCAACCTCTGCCACGACGATGCCAAGATGCGCCGTGATCGCATCACGCGCTTTCAGCAAGGCTTTTCGATTTCATCGGCCCCCCCTGCGCAGACGGTGAGAACGGTGTCGCGCTTTGTCATTGATAAGGTCGAAGGGGATGGCGTGACTGTTCGCTGCGCCGAGCACCTGATCGAAGACAAGTTCGGGCGGCAGCGGATCTGGGCCGCGAACTTGACCTACACCCTCGTCGTCACGCCCAGCGGCTTCATGATCCGCCATAAGGTGGTACGTCTGCTCAACTCCGATGGAATGCTGAACTCGTTCAGCTATTTGTTCTGATGAATATGCCTGCACCCGACAAAATCCAAACGGCCGTGGTGACTGGCGGAGCGCGTGGCTTCGGCGCCGAAGCCGTGCGTGCCCTGCATCGAGCCGGTTTCCGAGTAGTGATCTCGGACATTGAACCCGAACCGGCCGCAGCGCTGGCCGCAGAACTCGATCTGGCGGGGGACACCGCCGTGTCCGCCACCCTCGACGTAACCAACCATGACGACTTCCAGAGCGTGCTCGGTAAGTGCATTGAGCGGTGGGGATCGGTCGAGGTACTGGTCAATAACGCCGCGCGCACTGCCGTCCAGGGCGKGCTGGATATCGACCCCGCAGATTTCAATGCCGTGTTGGCCACCAACGCCGGTGGCACCTTCGCGGGCAGTCAGGTATTCGGCCGCCACTTCAAGGCGCGTGGCTATGGCCGAATCGTCAATCTCGCTTCCCTGGCGGGGCAGAATGGTGGCACTGCAACGGGGGCCCACTATGCCGCCTCCAAGGGCGCCATCCTGACGCTGACGAAAATTTTCGCACGGGATCTGGCCCCCTTTGGGGTGACCTGCAATGCCATCGCGCCTGGGCCCATGGATACCCCCATGGTGCGTTCCGTGCTGGGCAATGACGCCGAGAAAGCCATTGCCAATATCCCGGTAGGCCACCTGGGTGACCCGTACTTCGTTGCCGATCTAGTGGCACTGCTGGCGAGCCCACGGGCAGCGTTCGTCAACGGCGCCTGCTGGGACGTCAACGGTGGAATCTACATGAGGTGATGCCGATATGACTGCCGATAATCAAACCTACCCATTAGTCATTGATCAGCGAATCGATGAGCCAGGCGGTATCGCCCGGCTGCGGCTGCGCTCGCCCGACGGAAGCCCCCTGCCGCCTTTCACTGCCGGGGCACATCTGGACGTGCATATATGTGATGGCGAGATCGACCTGTGGCGTCAGTACTCGCTCTGCTCAGACCCGGCGTGCAATGCGTTCTACGAGATCGGTGTACTGCGCGACCCCAATAGCCGAGGAGGATCAGAGACCCTACACAGAATCGCCAGGGAGGGGGGAACGCTCGAGATCGAAGGGCCGCGAAACCACTTTCCGCTCCACGAAGAGGCACCGCAGAGCCTGCTGTTCGGCGGCGGCATCGGCGTGACGCCGATGATAGCCATGGCGCGGCGCCTGCAAGCGCTGGGCAAGGAGTTCACGCTGCACTACTGCACGCGCTCACGCAGCTTAACGGCCTTCCAGAGCGAGGTGGAGGCGGCTGGTCTGTCCGACGTTGTCGTCTATCACTATGACGACGACGTCGGGACAACACTGGATCTGCATGCCGAGCTCGCCGGGGCCAGGGAGGAACCACACATTTACGTATGTGGCCCACAGGGGTTCATGGATTGGGTGATATCACATGCCCAGGCGTTTGGTATCAGCGATGACCGCATTCATCGCGAATTCTTCTCCGCGAGCGTCGATGTGTCTGGTGACGTATTCGAGGTGGTCGCCGAGAAGTCTGGCGTCAGCGTTTCCGTGAGCGCTGGGGATACCATCGCGAAAGCACTCTCAAGAGCTGGCGTAAAAGTGGAGGTGAAATGTGAGGAGGGCGTGTGCGGTACCTGTGTGGCCGACGTCCTCGAAGGCGAGATAGATCATCGCGATCACTTTCTGACCGAAGACGAAAAACAGGAAGGCGACATGATGTGCGTCTGTTGCTCCCGGGCCAAGGGTAAGCGGCTCGTTCTAGATCTCTAACGATAAGAAAAGGACAAAACAATGCCAACAGTTCACGTCTACATGATGGAGGGCCGCAGGCAGGCCCAAAAAGAGTCACTGATCCGCAAGGTCACCGATGCCGTCGTGTCGTCGGTCGATGCGCCCGAAGCGAATGTCCGGGTCATCATCAGTGAGATACCCAAGAGCGACTACGGTATCGCCGGTACGACCGGTGAGAAATTAGGGCGCTGAAAACGACCCCGTTTTGGGGATGGAGATTCGCTTATGAGCTTCGATACGAGAGATTTCCGTAGCGCGCTGGGCAAGTTCGCCACCGGCGTAACGGTGGTCACCACGCGCAGCGGTGAAGAGAACCACGGCGTCACCGCCAGCAGCTTCAATTCGGTGTCGATGGATCCGCCGCTGATCCTGTGGAGCATCGACAAGGGGGCCTACAGCCTGAGTGCTTACCGCCATGCCGAGCACTTCGTGGTCAACGTGCTCAGCAATGAGCAGGTCGATATCTCCAATTGCTTTGCACGGCGGGGGGAGGACAAGTTCGCTGGCATTGCCATTGAGGAGGGCCTTGGCGGTGTTGCCAAAGTGAAGGGGGCCGCGGCGCATTTCGAATGCCGCACGTGGAATGTCTACGAGGGCGGTGATCACCTGATCATCGTTGGCGAAGTGGTGCGCTACGCCTATCGCAACGAGGGCAGTGCCCTGGTGTTCCACAACGGGCGCTATGCCGTACCCGAGCCTCATCCCATGGTGTTGAACGTTGACGAGCAAACGGCACTGGATGGTCGCTTGGGCAAGCACTTGCTTTACCTGATGCGTCAGGCGCTAGCCGCCTATCGAAGCGATTTCTATCCGCGGCTCGGCAGCCTCGGAGTCAACGACAACGAGTGGCGAATTCTTACCCTGCTGGCGGATCGTGGCCCGTTGTCTGCGGAGGCCCTGGCCCAGCGTGTGGCTCAACCCCAGGCAGACCTTGAGGATACCCTTGCTGGGCTCCGTGAACGCGCACTGGTGGGTCTAGACGACAATGGTCGCGTTCAGCTCAGCGAGCAAGGGCAGGTATTGGCACGGCGTCTGCTGTCCATGGCTGACGACTACGAACAGCGCCTGTTTGAGAACCTGGAGCCGTCCGAAGTCGGGGCGATCAAGTCAGGGTTGGGGCGCGTGATCGAGCGTCTTGGTGCTTCGCTTTAAAAAGCTAAGTAAGTGCTGAAGATGGTCTTAAGTGCCCTACGCCTCTGTGAGCAAAAGGGCAAACCTAACGTCGGTGTTGTCCCTCCGGCAAACAAGAAAAGGAGKGAAAAATGTCAGAAGTCACAAATAGCGAACTGAAAGCGTTGGTGACACGCATCGAAACGTTGGAGGCCGAGGCCGAAATACGCCGTCTTCAGGCACGCTACATGTTTCTGTGCGACACGCCAATTCCCGAATATGGTGTGACGAGCGATGAAGAGCGTATCGATTTGATCATGGAGCTATATACGGAAGACGCCGTCTGGGAAGGCGTGGGCGRGTACTACGACAACCAGTTCGGCCGCGCCGAAGGGGCGGCGGCCATCCGGCGCCATTTCCAAGGGTTCTGGAAGAAGGATCAGGATCCCAAGCTACTGCTCAACGTCCACTACCTGACCTCGGAGCAGATCAACGTTAATGGCGACATTGCGGAGGGGCAGTGGGTGCACTGCCAGCCCTGGATCTTCTCCAATGGCAAGGCGCTGCTGCGTTCGTCGCGACTCAACAACGCCTTCCGCAAGGAGCCTGATGGTAAGTGGAAAATCACCAGAACGCGTACGGAGAATGTCTTCGTTGCTCCTCTACAGGAGGGGTGGGCAACGGATTACCCCTCGCAATCGGTATTGCTCAAACCCTGAGGGAGAAAAAGTATGCCACACGCTTTTCTCTATACGGCCAACCCTGCACGGGTTGTGTTTGGCCCGGGTAGCCAGGCCAGGATTGCCGACGAGGTGCGCCAATTGGGGCGCACCAGAGCCCTGGTATTATCGACGCCCTCCCGCCGAGAGGATGCTGAACATCTCAACGTGCAGCTTGGTGAGCTGGGTGCCGGCGTCTTCAGCGAGGCGGCCATGCACACGCCTGTGAAGGTAACCGAACAGGCCATGACGGCTTTTGATAAAGCAGGCGCCGACTGCATCGTCGCACTGGGTGGCGGCTCGACCATCGGACTGGGCAAGGCGATCGCCTATCGCAACGATGCGCCGCAGGTGGTGGTAGCGACAACGTATGCGGGTTCCGAGGTCACGCCGATTTTAGGGCAAACTGAAAACGGCCTAAAAACCACCGTCAAGGATCCCTCCATTCTTCCCGAAGTGGTGATTTACGACCCAGAACTCACCATTGGGCTACCGGTGGCAGTGAGTGTAACCAGCGCTCTTAACGCCATGGCGCATGCCGTGGAAGGCCTCTATGCCAAGGATCGTAACCCCATCAGCAGCCTTATGGCCCTTGAGGGTATTCGCAGTCTCAAGCAGGCGTTACCGGCCATCGTTGAACATCCGCACAATCTACAGGCGCGCAGTGACGCGCTCTATGGTGCTTGGCTGTGCGGCACTGTGTTGGGCAGCGTAGGCATGGCTTTACACCACAAGCTCTGCCACACCCTGGGAGGCAGCTTCGACCTGCCTCATGCCGATACCCACGCCATCCTGCTGCCGCATACCGCGGCTTACAACGCTCGATCAGCCGCGGAGGCTCTGGCCCCTGCAGCGGCGCTCTTCGGCGGTGAGCTGGGTGGTGGCCTCTACGACTTTGCGGTCTCGCTCGGCGCCCCTCTTGCCCTCAAAACTTTAGGGCTGAGCGAGTCGGCGCTGGACAGCGTTGCCGATCAGGCGGTGCTGAACCCGTACTGGAACCCACGGCCGGTGGAGCGCGACGCCATCCGCGAGCTGCTCCAGCGTGCCTGGAACGGTGACCGCCCAGACTAATCCATCATGGCCCTGGCGACAGGGCCCTCACCCAGGAATTAACCATGTCCCAGATTGATTACTTCACTGAAGAGCGCTCCGTTGAGTCGGTCAATAGGCGTATGGGGGGGGATATCGACCCCCGGCTACGTGATGTCATCGGCTCGCTGGTCAAGCACTTGCATGGTTTCGTCAAGGAGGTCGAGCTCACCCAGGCTGAATGGGAGTTGGCAATCGATTTCCTGACCAGTACGGGACAACTGTGCGATGACAAGCGGCAGGAGTTCATCTTGCTCTCCGATACTCTCGGGGTCTCCATGCTCGTGGATGCCATTCAGCATCGACGGCCGGCGGGCGCGACCAAGAATACGGTGTTTGGTCCCTTTCATGTGGATGGGGCGCCGACGCTGCCCATGGGCGCTTCCATCTCGTTAGATGGCAAAGGCGAGCCGTGCCGTTATCAGGGCCGAGTGCTTGATCTGGAGGGCCATCCCATCGAAGGCGTAAGCATTGATGTGTGGTCAGACAACAGTGACGGATTTTACGACATTCAGCAGCCCAATCAGCAGCCAGAGTGGAACAATCGCGGCGTTTTCGTTACGGCAGCCGATGGTCACTACGAATTTATTGGCATTAAGCCAGTTTCTTATCCGATCCCAGATGACGGCCCGGTAGGCAAAATGCTGGAAAGTCTCGGGCGTCATCCGTGGCGGCCAGCACATATGCACTTTTTGCTTACTCATCCTGACTATGAACGGATTGTCACCCACACCTTCGTAGCCGGTGACACTTACCTGACATCAGATGCGGTCTTCGGCGTTAAAGACTCCCTTATTGTGGATTATGTTCCGGTTAATACCGGAAAGGTGAAGTGGCAGACAAGTTTTGACTTTGTCATGGCACCGAAATAAGGGCTCCCTTGTTAGTTACGATAGTGGCTTTTTTATTGCTGGATTTTGCTTAGGCATGTTTGCTTTTCCAGCCATGAATAATGCTGACAAGTTAGTTGGTCGATATCTTTGGTTTTTTATAAGATATTGTTTTTAAAAAACTTATTGATGCCGATTTGGGATAACGGTCAAGGAGAGATGGGCATAGTATGTAGGTTGTAACTCTGTTAATTCCAATAAGCATAATGAAAAGGGCTGAAACAATGAGCGTTATTTCCTCCCCGACTGTTAGTTCGACAGAACTACGAAACGGTGCCTTAGGTGTTGGTTTTATTATTTTCTTCGTGGTATCCGCTGCCAGTCCCTTCAGTGTTCTGGCTGGTGGCTTTCCGATTGGCATGATGCTGGGAAATGGTGCGGGAACACCTGCACTAATTGGTTGCGCACTGTTGATTATTTTGATGTTTTCGGTGGGCTACACCACTATCGCCCGCTATGTGACGAACGCCGGGGGCTTCTATGCTTTCTCAGCGCGMGGGCTGGGCGGAGTGGCTGGCGGTGCAGCCGGTGGACTGGCTCTATTTGCGTATAACATCCTGCAAATAGGGTTGTACGGGATGTTTGGTGGTGTTGCGGCAGGCACCATGAGTCAAGTTTTTGGCCTGGATCACCCATGGTGGATCTACTCGCTGCTGGCGATGGGAAGTATCGCATTGCTAGGGTATCGAAAAATTGATCTTTCTGCCCGCGTGCTTTGCTTCGTTGTCACGGCAGAGTATCTGGTTATCCTAATATTGGACATTGCTATCCTGTCGAGTGGCGGGGACAGCGGCGTGAACCTCGACGCGTTCAATGCTGAGCATGTCTTCAGCGGTGCCCCGGCCATAGGCCTACTGTTCTGCTTTGCGGCTTTCATTGGTTTTGAAGCGACGACCATCTATGGGGAGGAGGCCAAAAAACCCAAGCGAGATATTCCTCTAGCAACTTATGCATCCATACTTCTAATTGGCTGCTTTTATGCCCTGTCCACATGGTCGATGGTGGTGGGTACAGGAGCGGATAAAATTGTTGCCGTGCTTCAAGGCCTCGACGACCCAACCACATTGATTTATGGCCTGTCCGATCATTATGTTGGCCCTGAGTTGACACGCGTTATTCGCGTGATGTTTCTGGTCAGTATCTATGCTGGTTTGCTCGCCTTTCATAACTCCGCCGCTCGCTATTTCTTCGCCATAGGCCGTGATGGTCTGCTGCCAAGCGTATTGGGAACGACCCACCCGGTTCATCAGAGCCCTCACATCGGATCGCTACTCCAAACGTTGATAGCGGCCAGTGCGGTGTCGATTTTTGCAGCTTTCGGTGGCGATCCCATTCTGCAGCTCTTCGCTTGGTTCTCCAGTTTGGCGACCCTTTCCTTAATCCTATTGATGGCCATTACCTCTTTGGCGGTGCTGTTCTTTTTTATCCGTCACCCCGAGTTAAAAGAGGCCATGTGGCGAACACGCCTGTTCCCGGCACTATCCTGTGTGGCCCTGCTATTCATACTCGTGATTGCGGTGATGCATTTTGACGTCCTGACGGGCTCAAGCAAGGTTCTTTCGTATGGTCTCTGCATGCTCATTCCCCTGTTTCTCATGGTCGGCGTCACTCGGGCATTACGCCTGCGTCGATCTTCGCCCGAAAGATATCAATTGCTTGGTTTTCATAAGCTTTAAGTTCACTAAAGCGTTCATCAAAACGTTCATTACAACACTAAATATGTGGATGAGAGTTAAAAGGAATCGTTATGGAAAATTACCMCCTGGTTATAAATGGCGAAGATGTGGCCGGGGAAAACGACAGCTTCATGGTTGTTAACCCTGCCAGCGAGATCGCGTTTGCGCAGTGCTCGACTGCTTCAGCCGATCAGTTGGATCAAGCCGTCAAGGCTGCTCGGGAGGCTTTCACTCAATGGGGTATCAGCTCCCATGAGCAACGTTGTGAGCTTTTGCATCGTATTGCCAATGATATGGAGCGAGAGGCAGATGAGCTGGCGAGGCTGATTGTCCAGGAGCAAGGAAAACCGCTGGCGTTGGCTTACGCCGAAGKGGGAGGTGGAGTGGCCTGGACACGTTATGCTGCCAACCAGGAAATCCCGGTCAAGCTGATCGAAGAGACACCCACTCAACGCATTGAAATGCATCACAAACCCTTGGGGGTGGTGGCCTCTATCACCCCTTGGAACTGGCCCTTCATGATTGCTGTATGGCATATCATGCCCGCTTTGCGTGCCGGAAACTGTGTCATCAGTAAGCCCTCCAGTCTCACGCCCCTGAGTACGATTCGCTTGATACAGATAATTGCCCGTCATGTGCCCAAGGGGGTCGCCAATGTCGTTATTGGGGAGCATGGCTTTGGACACGCTATTACCTCTCACCCGGGTATCAACAAGATCGTCTTCACCGGCTCCACTGAAACTGGCCAGCGCGTCATGCAAGCCGCTGCCGGCAACCTTAAGCGGCTGACTCTGGAGCTCGGTGGCAACGATGCCGCTATCGTCTTGCCCGGCACGCCGGTCGAGGCAGTCGCCGAGGATATCTTTCAGGCGGCCTTCCTCAACATGGGGCAGACCTGTGCCGCGCTCAAGCGACTCTACGTGCACGAATCACAGTGTCAGGCACTCGCCGAGGCCTTGACGGTTATTGCTCAGAGACAAGTCATCGGTAACGGCCTTGAGGACGGTGTGACCTTTGGGCCGATACAGAACCTGGCGCAACTGACGTTGGTGGGCGAGCTTGTTGATGATGCTCGTGCCCAGGGTGCACGGGTGGTGTGCGGAGGCGAACGTCTAAGCCAACCAGGTTTCTTTTATCCCCCCACTATTGTCACGGGGGCCACAGATGGTCACCGTCTGGTAGACGAAGAGCAGTTCGGCCCGGTGCTGCCGTTGATCGCTTACCACGACGTAGAAGACGCATTGCGCCGAGCCAACGCCAGCACCATGGGCCTGGGTGGCTCGGTGTGGGGCCCTGATACGGCCGAGGCCCMGGCTATCGCAGCGCGCCTGGAAAGCGGCGTGGCCTGGGTCAACTGCCATGCCCAGATTCAACCTAACACCCCCTTTGGAGGCTGCAAGATGTCCGGTTTTGGCGTCGAGTTTGGCCTGGAAGGGCTGCTGGAGTTCACCACCCAGCAGTTGCTGTTCGTTCGTAAGCCCACCGCTCAGCCGTGAGGATGACCACCATGTCGACCCATACCGTGCTCAAGCACATCGAAACCCCAGAAGCAGCCCAGGGCGAAGCCATGTACGCAAAATACAAGACAACGGAAAAGAAATTCTGGCACCCAATGAGCGCCTCGGCGCCAGCCAACCGTGCTAACACCCTGATCATCGCCCGCGGTGACGGTAATTACATCACCGACATCGACGGCAACCGCCTGCTCGATGGCGTCGGCGGCCTGTGGAACGTCAATGTCGGCCACAACCGCCCCGAAGTGAAAGACGCCATTGCCGCGCAGCTCGACGAGCTGGCCTATTACCAGACCTTTGACGGCATCGCTCACCCGCGCGTGTTCGATCTGGCCGAGCGGCTGACCTCAATGTTCGCTCAGGAGAAAATGGCCCGCGTGCTGTTCAACTCCGGCGGCTCCGATGCGGTGGAAACCGCACTGAAAATGGCGCGCCAATACTGGATCGCGGCCGGTCAGCCCGGGCGTACCCGCTTCCTCTCGCTACGCAATGGCTACCATGGTGTGCACATTGGCGGCACCTCGATTGGCGGCAACGGCGTCTATCACTACAACCATGGTCAACTGCTTGCCGGTTGCCACCTGCTCGACACCCCCTGGCTGTATCGCAMCCCCTGGGATTGCCGCGATCCAGAGGAGCTGGTCGAGCATTGCATTCGTCAACTCGAGGAGCAGATCGACTTCCTCGGTGCTGGCTCAATCGCTGCCTTTGTTGCCGAGCCGGTGCAGGGCGCTGGCGGCGTGATCGTGCCGCCGTCCGCGTATTGGCCGCGCCTGCGTGAAGTTTGCGACCGGCACGACATCCTGCTGATCGCCGATGAAGTGGTTACCGGCTTCGGTCGCAGCGGCTGCATGCTCGGCAGCCGTGGCTGGGGCGTGGCGCCAGMCATTCTGTGTCTGGCCAAGGGGATTTCTGCTGGCTATATCCCGCTGGGTGCCACGGTATTCAATCAGCGCATCGTCGATGCCATCGAAAACGCCCCCAGCTTCGCCAACGTGATCATGCACGGCTACACCTACAGCGGCCATCCGGTTGCTTGTGCTGCAGCACTGGCAGTGTTGGACATTGTTGAGAAGGAAGACCTGCCAGGCAACGCGGCAAAGGTGGGCGCGCACCTGATCGAGGGCTTGAAGCCTCTGAGCGAGCGTTTCGACGTGGTTGGCGAAGTGCGTGGCAAGGGCCTGATGGTCGCACTTGACCTGGTCGCCGACAAACGCACCCGTCAGCCGCTGAATCCTGCCGAGGGGCATGCCACTCGTATTGCTGAGGAGGCCCGCCAGCAAGGAGTACTTGTGCGCCCGGTGGGCAGCAAGATCATCCTCTCCCCGCCGTTGACCTTGACGAACGATGAGGCCGATATGATCGTTCAGGCGCTTGAGACGGCCCTTTCGCGCCAGGGCTAGGTGCTTTAAACGAGCGCGTTCCATCTTCATAAGGATGACGCATGCTCTAATCGAACAGCTCGTGAGTTCACAMCAAGCGAGCCAATAAGAAAAAGATTATCAAGGTGCAGATATGAACTCCTTTAAGACAACCTGGGTTACAAGTAGTGCTTTGGCGCTGGCAATCGCCATTGGTCAGGTAGGTCAGGCTCAAGCCTACGAACTGTTTACGAGTACTGATGGGGAAGTGAATGCCGATCTGTTAGCCGTCCATGGCTGGATGAACAGCCGCAAGAACTACGACGGCAGGGAAGATGGCTCGAATTGGCGCGAGGGTTTCATTAAGTACGGTTTCAGCGGTTATCAGGGGTTGGCAGGATCTGGCACCTTGTATGGTGGCCTCAACTGGGTCAGCTCCGCCACTTGGGGGGATGGTGATGCCGGTGGTAACAGTGACGGCACAGAGCGCAGAACGTCGCTTGAGGATGCCTATCTGGGGTGGCGCTCTGCGGATATTTTCCCCGCTCTTGGGCAGGATGGGCTGGATTTCTCGTTTGGCCGACAGGTCGTCCAACTCGGCAAGGGGTTCATCATTAATGACGATGGTTTGAATCTAGGCAGGGGACCGGCCGACGGTGCACTCAATCGAGGCGGCGCCTATTATTTGGCGGCCAGACATGCCTTTGATCGCACCGCAGTGGTGCGCATCGGAGGTGAACAGGGCCTGCACGGGACGGCTGCCTGGCTAAAGTCCGATAATCTTGCTCAAGCAGAAACTGAGCTCGCCGCTACCACCATCGACTACGCCAGTGATGCCGGTAATGTCGGCCTGACCTGGGTACATGGTCTTGATGTCAACCGCGAGTGGGCCAGCGATTTTCTTCAGCAGCGTGATGGAATGGATGTCTACAGCGTACGGGGTGGCAGTGATGCCGGTATTGAGAACGCCAACGTCGAGTTCGAATATGCCTGGCAGGACAAAGATTCTGGCACAGAAAATGCTTGGTATATCGAGGCTGGCTACACTTTCATGGAAGCCCCTTGGACCCCGAGCCTAACGTACCGCTATACACGCTACTCGAGGGACTGGGACTCGCTGTTCACGGGCTTGAACAGTCCTGCTCTGGGTACTTGGTTCCAAGGCGAAGTCGCGGCCAACTATGCGGGGCCCTATGCGCGCAATAACGATGTCCACCATCTCGCCTTGAGAGCTAGCCCTATGGAGAATCTTACTCTTGGTGCACTGTTCTTTGACTTTAGCACCTTGGGAGGGCGCAATACGTTGAACCTGGATGGCCGAGAACTGGATCTGTATGCGGAGTGGGCCGTGAACGACAACATTGTCATCACTCCCTTGCTGGGCTTTTACAAGCCAGAGAGAAGTGAGAACGATGGAGGGACCCAAGTGGATGGCAATGGGACCAATGTGTACGCGCAGCTCGTCTTGGCGGCGTTCTTTTGACTATTTGACCCATGGGGGTGGTCGGCGCTGTGAAGTGAACCATGCTGCTGAGCGATGGGCGATGCAGTATTTTCAGAGGGCCGATTATGCGATACGAAGTTCGTTCTTTTCATGACTCTCAACAGCATGCTGCTGCTATCCAGGGATGGCAGCAGGTTTATGACCAACTGGGCTCAGGGCGCCTTTCGAGTGAGCTTTTTCAGGTCTCAGGAGAGCGTTTTCAAGTTTTTCATGAAGTGCTGGATAAGCGAGTCGTCCAGCATGGAAACGCACCTAAACAACGCTTCTGCATGGCCTTTGCTACCGGAAAGTCACCCATTATCCAGAGGGGCAAAGTAGGATCTAATAGCGTTCTACTACTCCGCGACGGAGAAGAGTTCCTGCTACATGCTCCGGAACGAACGGCGTTCTTGTCGTTGAGTGTCGATCTCGAAAGATTAACCCGATTGGCGGACATTGAGCTGGGATCAGCTCGGTTTTCCCAGTTCGTCTCGCTGCCGGGCATGCATGTCCCGATGCGGCTGCTGAAAGAAATAAAAGCTCAGGTGTGTCGGAGTTTCGATGGCTCCATCAGGCAGGGGGAGCACGAAGCTCCCGCCCTTGAGAAGGACGTCGAAGATACCTTGATGTCTGTGCTGCTCGATATTTTCTTGCAGTCGCATGCCGAGGAGAAACGCAGCGAGCTTGCTGTGAGTGCCTATATCGTCAAGAAAAGCCAGGAGTTAGCCCTGGCCGATCCGGGCGGCCCGCTTAGTGTGCTTGATCTCTGTGAGGGCTTACGCGTCAGTCGTAGGACATTACAAAATAGTTTTCAGCGAGTCGTGGGGATGCGCCCGATCGAGTTTTTAAGATGTATTAGGTTGAATGCCGTACGACGAAAGTTAGCAAATTCTACCTTAATGGAAAGTACGGTGGGTGATGTCGCGTATGAAATGGGATTTCGTCATTTGAGCCATTTTTCGGCAAGTTACTACAAATTGTTTGGTGAGTACCCTTCTGAGACACAGCGACTTGAGTGAGGTAGTGAAGCATTCGTTGAGCGCTTTCGTTATAGAGAATACATGCTAGAATATTCTACTATTTTCGTAGCGCTGGGAGCGCCTCCCATTATGGTCGACAAGGATGAACTTGCCTCCTCCTTCTTCCCTCTTTCTGATGAGTATCGGGCACAAGACTTTCCCCTCTACTGGGTAGCTCGATTGAATGCTAAATACAGTGCCGATGTGGATTCTCTACTCAAGCCTCATGGGTTGAGTTCTTCCAAATGGCGGGTGCTCATGATCCTGCGTGAGCAAGGCCGCCTGAGTATGTCGGATATTGCCACTCATGCGGCGGCGAAGCTCTCCACCATCACTAAAATCGTCTATAAAATGCAAGAGATAGGATTGCTCAAAACCTCTCCTTCTCCCCAGGATGGCCGTGTCACTGAGGTGGAGTTGACTGAGAGTGGTGAAGCCAAGTTGACTGTGGTCAGAGAGCTTATGGGACGTGTGGTAGAAAAGGCTTTTACCGACTTGCATAAGGATGAAATCATTTATATTAACCGATGCCTAAGCAAGATGTTCCGCAACTTAAACTCGTTGTAATACTTCCAGATGGCAGCGGAATATTGATGATTAAAGAAGACTACCTCACGGAGAAGACACTGGCATCCGGCGACTGATCCAAGGTGCGCTATGATCGATTCTCTTTCTCTGTTCAAGAGAGCTTTAGTAACTGTATATAGTTGACGACCGCATCAGTTGAATGGCGGGGCTGACCACCATCGCGGAAAACGAGGCTTGGTTGCCCTATGCGTCGCTGGAATAGGCCCTCACTTTTCTCAACTGGCCTCCTTATCCAAGCTGATATTTGGGTTTTTTTGCTTTCCTACCAAAGCTCTCTGCGCTTTCTCGCTCGGTAGTAAAGGTGTGATCCTCGTATCCCAGCACTATACCGCAGTCCAGAAAACTGCCGGCATGTGAGCACCCCTTAACAGAATCGTACGGTGCTTTTCCTTGCGACTACTCATACGTAGCTGACACTGGTGAAAGAGCCAGTTCATCTATTAGTCGTAAGCTATACGTCGTAACTAAGGCGGATATTCCGTATTCCTTGTGGCTATTACCATACCGCCACCGCAGTGATTATGGTGCCCATTGGAGGCTCGATCATTGCGCTAGTGAAGTCACTGGGTAACGGTGATGACACGCCCAAGTGTGCTACTGGGCATTGCCTATGCCATCACCATCGGCTCCATGGCCACATTGATCGGCCAGCCGCCGATGGCGCTAATGCGCGCCTACATGGAAGACACCCACGGGCTTAGCATCGGATTTTGCCACTGGATGCTGGTGGGTGTGCCTTTCTCATTCACCATGCTGATATTGGCTTGGCTGGTTCTCAACAAGCTGGTGTTCCGCTCGGAAGTTGAGAACATCCAGGGTGGCCGGGCTATGATCGAGACAGAGCTCAAGGGGATGGGCCGACTGTCGCCTGAAGAGTCGCGTGTATTGATGGTCTTTGCCGGGGCGGTGTTCTGCTGGGTTTTCGTGCCGTTAATCGCGAGAATTCCTGTAGTGCAGAGTGCGCTGCCTTGGTTGGGTAACATCAACGATACCAGTGTGGCGATTCTGATGTTTGTGATTCCCGCCTCTAAAGGAAAAGGGGCGTTGCTGGATTGGTCGGCTACCCGAGACGTGCCCTGGGGGGGCTGATTTTGTTTGGCGGTGGCCTAACACTCTCAGCCCAGTTCACCGCCTCTGGCTTGAGTGCCTGCCCTACGAGTCGCTTGAGTAGCGCTTAAGTGTTGCAACCTTTCCTCCCTTGCCCAAGCGGATACTTGGGCTTTTTTTTCGCCTTTTCGCGATGATTTGAATTTGACGCTGGTAAATATCTGGCCTATCTTGTTCGTATTACAAATTAGTATTCGTTATGCGAACAAAAAGAGGTTTCCATGTCCCAGCCCTGCATTATTTGTGTCGCCATTACCGGCAGCCTGCCACGCAAAGAGAACAATCCTGCCGTGCCCATCACGGTTGAAGAGCAGGTGGAAAGCACTCAGGCTGCGTTTGAGGCGGGAGCTAGCATTGCCCACTGCCATGTGCGCAACGATGACCAAACGCCTTCCTCTGACCCAGAGAAGTTTGGTCGCCTAATGGAAGGGCTTAAGAAGCACTGCCCTGGCATGATTATTCAGCTCTCTACCGGTGGGCGTTCCGGCGCTGGTGAGGCACGCGGTGGCATGCTGCCGCTGAAGCCTGATATGGCTAGTCTCTCGGTGGGCTCCAATAACTTCCCCAATCGTGTTTACGAGAATCCGCCGCAGTTGGTGGAGTGGCTTGCAGAGGAAATGCTCAAGTACGATATAAAACCCGAAATCGAGGCCTTCGATTTGTCGCMTATCCATCAAGCGGTGGCACTTTCCAAGCAGGGCAAGCTTAAAACTCCGCTGTATGTTCAGTTCGTCATGGGCGTTAAAAACTCCATGCCAGCGGACAAGCCCACCTTTGATTTCTATATTGAGACGCTCAAGCGGCTGGCGCCGGAAGCCCAATGGTGTGGCGCAGGTATTGGTGCCAATCAATATCTGCTTAATGAATGGTCGATTGCGGCAGGCGGCCATACCCGCACTGGGTTAGAAGATAACGTGCGCTTGGACAGTAATACGCTGGCGCCTTCTAACGCAGCGTTGGTCGAGCGTACTGTCGCACTGTGTGAAAAGTACCAGCGCCCTGTGGCGACGTGGCAGCAGGCCCGTGAGATGCTTGGGTTATAGAGTGGATTTAAGCCTTGGTGGCCAGCCCTCAACCTGAATAAATTTACTTGCCGCCTAACGTACCGTCGCCCATGCTCTTAATTGAATGAAGTGGCGCTGGGTATTGGCTAAAACGCAACGTTAGGACATTGGGAAATGGCAAAGTTCTTTCAGGAATTCCGTGAGTTTGCGGTAAAAGGCAACGTCGTCGATATGGCGGTGGGGATTATTATCGGCGGGGCGTTTACGCTGATTGTGCAGAGCCTGGTGGCGGATGTAATGAATCCGCTGATTGGCTTGCTGGTTGGCGGGGTCGACTTTTCCAATCTGTTTGTGGTGTTGCGGCCAGGAAGTGTGGCTGGCCCCTATGCAACGCTGGCGGATGCCCAGGCGGCAGGGGCGGTAACGCTAAATGTGGGGCTGTTTATCAATGCGGTGGTCAGCTTTACGATCGTTGCCTTTGTGGTCTTCTTATTGGTACGCACCATTAACCGGTTAAAACGCGAAGAGGCGGTAGCGCCTGCAAGCCCAGCAGAGCAGCCATGCCCTTACTGCTTAATGGTGGTGCCGATCAAAGCCACCCGCTGTGGTCACTGCACAGCAACACTTCCTTCGCCAGCAGTGGCTGAAGCGGCGGATGAGGCCATCACCCCGCCGCACATGCCGCCAGCCAAACCTTGAACCACTAAAAAGGGCGCCTATAAAGGCGCCCTGAAAAGTAATACCAGAAGCGCCACTAGGCGCTTTTCTTAATGGTTTTGCTATCTTTTTGCTTACTTTCGGGCTTTTTGCTGTCGCTAGCATCGCTGGGTTGGGGCAACGAAGGTAGCGACTTGGCCAGCATTTCGACGCTGTGACGGTAGTAGAGTTGGCTCTTGTTATGCTCGCCAAGGCTTGCATAGAGACGGGCAAGTTCTGCACAGACTTCGCCATTGGGGCGCTGGCGCTGGCTGGCTTCGAAGKACTCCAGCGCTTTATCCCATTTGCCGGTACGCAGTGAAAGGCGGCCACAGGCGAGCAGTAGCTCGGGGTCGTTGGGGCGCTCTTGTAACCACTTTTCGGCTTTTACCAGTTGGCGACCCGCGTCCACGTTCAGCAGGCCGTAGCGTTTTACTAAACGTGCGTCCCAATGGTTATCCAGCGAATGGTTGAGCAGTCGCTCGGCGATCGGTTCTTCGTTGGCTTGAATCAGCGCCTCGGTATAGAGCACGATCAGCTCGGTATTACCGCGAAGGTAGTCGGGCATATCGGCCCAAAGACCGCGCACTCGCTCAATGTTAGTGGGGKTTTGCGCCTCGAATACGATGAGCTCGCGGTAGGCTTTAAACTCCAGCTGTTCACGCTCTTGCTGAGTGATGAGCTTCTGCGCCGCGAGGCGTGGAATCAAGCGCCGTAAACCTTCCCAATCATTGACGCTCAAGTGCACCTGTTTGAGTAGCTTGAGCACCTGCGGGTGGTTGGAGAGCTTCTTATCCAGGCGATTAAGAATCGCCAGCGCTTCTTCCGGCTGCTGACGCTCAATCATCATTTGCGCCTGCATCAAGCCAACGGCCGTATCGGCTCCATCGGTGGTTAGCTGCGCCTGGTTCAGATGCTCCTGGGATTTGGTGTGGTGGCCCTGATAATGGGCGGCCAGCGCTGCCGATAAGTAGTTGACCAGCGGTGTGCTGGAGTCATCAGCGGCGTTAAGCAGGCTCTTTTCCGCTTTTTTCCAGCGCCCTTCGGTCAGCGCTACCAGGCCACGCACGGTGCGCTGCATGGCGCGACGGTTGCGGGCGCGGCTGTTCCAACTACGAAAGCGCCCCATGGGACGAATAATGCCGCTGAGCAAACGCAGTACAAAGTGTAGAACGATAAAGGCGGCAAACAGCAGCACCAGACCAAACCAGAACGAGGTTTGGATGGAGGAGTCGCCCACGCGGATCAACCAGTAGCCGGGCACAGACATCATCAGGTGCCCAAATAGGGCCCCGACGGCGAGGCCTGCGACAATCAGGAGAACAAGCTTTCTCATGATTCACCTCCGCTTTGGCCACGCGTCTCGTAGCGGTTCTCGATAAAGCGTGCAAGTTCCTGCTGTGAAGCGCTGATGTCCGGCAGCTCTGGTTTTACCTCTGCTTCCTTGAGCTCTTGAAGGCGCGTAATAACGCTTTGGGTCTCTTCACGAGCGGTGTCGTAGTAGTCGTTCAGCAGCTGTAGCGCTTTGTCGATACTCGCGTCGTAAAGCTCTTTCTCTTCGTTGAGCAGAGCTAACTGCGTCTGCTCCAGTACCAGGCGCAGGCTCTGGCGCAGGTAGGACTCTTGCTCTGGGGTGATCAGCGCTTCCAGGGCTTCGTCGTGATGACGAACCACCACCAGGTCTTTGAGCTCTTCACCGAAGCGTGCCAGCTGGCGTTGGAAAGTGCCGGTGGGCGGCTCTTCGATGCTAGAAGTGACCGCCTGCGCTTCGATTTCTTGGGAAAGACGTAGGCTGGAAATGCGCTCCTGTTGGGCATTGAGTGCTAAGTAGAGGCCGGTGCGGTCAATCTGGGGTACGGCGTCAAGGGCGGCTAGCTCGTTGGCAATCGCTTCGCGTACAGGGGTCAACGCAGGATTATCAGCATCAACCAGACGGGCGTCGGCAGTACGCAGCAGTGCCGACGCGCCGTCTACGTCGCCTTCAAGCTGTAGGCGCTGATTGGCCAGACGCAGCAGGTAAGCCGCTTCAGCATGCAGCCACTCGCGTTCGTCGGTGTCCTGCTCTTGAGAGAGCTGATCCAGCACTTGCCCCAGGGTCTCATCGACATCGCTGCGGTAGCTATCAAATTCGTCGCGCAGTTCGCCCATGGTGTTTTGCAGGGCCTCATCGCGCTCGGCTTCGCCGCTATCCAGGCGTGACTCAAGGTCGCTGACCGCCTGTTGCGAGGCGCTACCTTCAGCCTGTTGCGCCAGTTCGTCGAGGCGCTGCTGCTGACTATCCAGGCGTTGCCAACCTTGCCAAGCGACGAACGCCAAGGCAACCGCCAGGATAATCACCAGGGCAATTGCGAGGCCGCCACTTTTGCCGCCACCACCGGTACTCTTGCCGTTGCCGCTATCTTTGTGACCGGTGGGCGGCGGTGTGCCAGCCGATGACTTGTCGCTGGACGGCTTGGACGAGGTGGCGTTTGAAGTGGATGAGCTTGAGGCTGACCCGCTTGAGGAAGAAGGGCTTGAAGAGGCGGCAGCGCTCGGTGAGCCTGCACTAGTTGCACTCTCTTTAGGTTTAGACGTGCTGGAGCTGCTAGACGGCGTATCTGCCGATTGAGCCGTAGGAGGACTGCTGGCAGCGGTTGAACTTGCAGCAGAAGAGCCCTTTCCACGCCGGCGCGACCGACTATTTTTAGCACCGCTTTGAGCGGGTGCTGTTGAGCTCGGCGTGCTGGGCTCAGTCGCGTCGGTCGTGGAAGCTGCTTTGTCGGTCGTTTTAGAGACGCCTTGGGAGGCATCGGCGGACGTCGGTTGTACGTCATCCTGATCGTTTACTTGTTTGCTCATCTGTCGCTAGCCCTTAGTAAGTTCCTTGATCGACATCGGCACCCTGTGGGTCGCAGGTCTCCAACGCCGCTATCAACGCAGCTGGCGTTGCTCCGGACGCCACCTTGAGGTCACAAAAACCTAGTATGCCAGCCAGTGTAGCCAAACGGCGACTGGAAACGATTAGCGGTTGGTTCAAGGCCGCCTGATTACACCATTTTGCCAGATGTTCCAGCAGTTCGCTGCTGGTGACGATCAACGCCCGATAATTAGCTGAAGAAAGGCGCGCTTGCAGGGCGGGTGTAAGTGGGTGAAACATGCGTCGATAGACGGCAACACGGGTCACCGTTGCCCCCCGCTCGGCAAGCGTATCTGCAAGCAGTGGGCGGCCACCTTCCCCCGCCACCAGTAGAATGCGCTGGTGCTTTAACTGCTGTAGCGAGGCAAGCGCAAGCAGCGCTTCACTGGTATCTTCGCCTGCGCTGGGCGAAGGGACATGCACGCGTACCCCCAACTGATCATAAAGCGTCGCCGCGGTGGCACTGCCAACGCTGTAGTAATCAATGCCAATGGGCAGTTGCGGCCAGAAGCGATCCAGCGCCTCGCTTAAACAAGTGGCGGCAAAGGGGCTGATGACGATTATCTTGTGGTACTGATCAATATCCAGCCAGATTTGCCGCATCGCGGGATCCTCTGGCAAGGCTTCAAGTTGCATCACGTTCAGCGATTCAACGCTCTCGCCCCGTTCGCGTAGCGCAGCGGCGAGCGCCTCTCCGCGCYCGCCGGGGCGACAGATCAGTACCGGTTGGCTCATATGGCGCGGCCGTAAACCTCAGCCAGAATATCGCCAGCGCCCTGGTCGAGCAGTTCTTCAGCAATGCGAATTCCCAGCGCTTCGGGCTCATGCATCGAKCCGCTGCCTTCAGCACGCAGCACTTCAGTGCCTTCAGGGTTGCCAACCAAGCCGCGTAGCCACAGGGTTTCATTGGCGGTGTCCAGCACCGCGTGGCCTGCAATGGGCACTTGGCAGCCGCCTTCTAAACGGGTATTCATGGCCCGTTCGGCGCGTACTCGGGTTGCGGTGTCTGCGTCGTCAAGCGGGGCTAGCAAGGCAATCAGCTCGGGATCATGCAGGCGGCACTCAATGCCTAGAGCACCTTGGCCGCAGGCGGGCAAGCACACTTCCGGCGGCAGTGCCTGGGCAATCCGCTCATCCAAGCCTAAACGCTTAAGGCCTGAGGTCGCCAGGATGATGGCGTCGAATTCGCCTGCATCTAATTTGCCTAGCCGGGTTTGTACGTTGCCGCGCAGATTAAGAATCTGTAGGTCGGGGCGGGCTTCACGCATCTGCAGCCCGCGGCGTAGGCTGGCGGTGCCAATACGCGCCCCTTCGGGAAGCTCATCAATGCTAGAGTAGTGGTTAGACACAAACGCATCGGTGGGGTCAGCGCCCTCTAAAATGACCGAAAGGCCCAACCCTTCAGGGAAGTGCATCGGCACATCCTTCATCGAGTGAACGGCAATATCGGCGCGACCATCCAGCATGGCGTCTTCCAGCTCTTTTACGAACAGGCCTTTGCCGCCAATTTTCGACAGCGGCGTATCGAGAATTTTGTCGCCCTTGGTAGACAGCGCCACAAGCTCGACCTCAAGGCCGTCGTGGGCCGCCATTAAGCGGTCGCGAACGTACTCAGCCTGCCACATGGCCAATTGGCTTTTACGCGTGGCAATGCGCAGTTTGGTGATTGATAGCACGTTATTCTCCCTATACCGCAGACACGGCGAGTCAAGCTATGATAAGTGTCATCATAAAGCACCGAACGCCACAGTAAAAATAACGGAACTAATTATGCTCACGTAACGTGTTTTATTCGTTCCCTAGGAAATCTTATGTCTTTAGTGTTACCCCACGGCCAGCTTGACCAGTTTTTCCTGCTCTCACGGGACCTGTTCTGCTGTATCGACTTTGAAGGCACGCTACTGCAAGTCAATCCAGCCTTCGAGACGCTGCTGGGGTACTCGCCCGAAAAATTAATTGGTCGCGCCTGTGGCGTCGTTGTGGATCCCCTTGATCATCCCGTCATCGAGGGGGCGTTACAGCGACTGAATCAAGGCCAAAAGATCGCTCCCTTCGAGGTGCGCGCCGTTTCAGTAACCGGCAAACAGCACTGGCTAGAAGTGACTGCTTCATTTGGCGAGGGGGTGATTTACGTAATCGCCCGGGTGATTACGCGCCGTAAGGCAGCCGATGAGCAGTTGCTGCGCAACCAACGGCTATTCAAAATTGCCGGTGAAACTGCGCTGATTGGTGGTTGGTATGTCGACATGGCGGATGGCAAGCCCATTTGGTCGGATGAACTCAKCCATATCCACGGTATGCCAGCTGGGTTTCAACCCAGCGTTGACGAGGCGTTCGCTTTCTATGCGCCTGAGTCGCAGGAACGCCTGCTGGCGGCATTCAATGCCTGCTGTGAACACGGCGTAAGTTTTGATAGTGAGTATGAGGTGATTACCCGCCAAGGTAAGCATCTTTGGGTGCGGGCGATTGGCAAAGCGGTACGCGATGACGAGGGCCGCATCATTCAGGTGCAGGGAGCGTCGCAGGATATTACCGAACAAAAGCAGCTGCGCGAAAACCTCACTCAGCTTGCGCACCGGCTTACCATGACCCTTGATAGCATTACCGACAGTTTTTTTACCCTGGATAACGATTGGCGTTTTAGCTACGTTAATCGCGAGGCTGAGCGTATTTTGAGGCGCCGCGAGGGTGAATTGCTAGGCCAGCATATTTGGCAGAGCTTTCCTGATGCCGTGGGTAGCCGCTTTGAAAAAGAGTATCAGCGCGCCGCGAGCGAACAGATAGCGGTACATTTTGAAGCATTCAATCCCCGGCTCAATAGTTGGCTTGAAGTGCACGTCTACCCTTCGCCCGAAGGGCTAGCGGTCTATTTCCGCGATATTAACGAGCGCAAAGCGACCGAGCATCAGCTAAAACTGCTGGAGCGTAGCGTTGAGTCAAGCACCAATGGCGTCATCATTGTCGATGCGCAGCGTGCTGATTGGCCTATTGTGTATGTCAATGCCGCTTTTGAGCGAATTACCGGCTATTCGCGTAGCCAGGCACTGGGGCGCAACTGTCGTTTTCTGCAGGGKGAAGAGACAGATCCCGCGACTATCAAGCAGCTAAAAGTGGGGGTTGTCGAACAGCGCGAAGTGCACGTGGTTATCCGCAACTATCGGCGTGATGGCACGGTTTTTTGGAACGACCTGTATATTTCACCTGTTCTCGATGAGAGCGGCCACGTGACCCACTTTATTGGCGTCCAGAACGATATCTCTGAACAGCGCGAATATCAGGCCCAGCTCGCCCATAACGCCCACCATGACGCCCTTACGGGATTGCCCAATCGCCTGCTGCTAGGTCAACGTTTAGAGCAAGGGTGCGTGGTGGCGCGCCGCTACCAGCGCTACATAGCCGTGCTGTTTATTGATTTGGACGATTTCAAACCGATCAACGATACGCTTGGCCATGAGGTGGGTGATTTTATTCTGGTCGAGGTTGCCAAGCGGCTGGAAAATGAACTGCGCCCCTGGGATACCGTTGCGCGATTTGGCAGCGACGAATTCGTCGTGCTACTGCCGGACCTGGCCCACCAAGATGATGTGATACAGGTGGTCGAGCGGGTTCTCCAGGGGCTTTCGCCACCTTACTGGTATCGTGGCAGCGAACTGCGCATCACCGCCAGTATCGGCATTGCCATCAACGATGGCAGCATGAAAAACCCTCGCCAGCTTATCCAGCAGGCCGATTTGGCGATGTACAAGGCCAAACGGAGGGGGCGGAATACCTACCATTGGTATACCGAAGACTTGAATCGCAAGGTTAGCGAACGGGTCAGCTTACGCAGCGCTCTACAGCAAGCCATTGAGCAGCAGCAGTTCGCGCTTCATTACCAGCCGCAAATCCACGCGCCAAGTGGGCGCGTGGTGGGGGTCGAAGCGCTGATCCGCTGGCAGCATCCTGAGCGTGGTAATATCCCGCCGTGTGATTTTATTAGCCTTGCCGAGGATACTGGCCAGATCATTCCCATCAGCGAGTGGGTGTTGGCCACCGCCTGTCGCGATGCTCAGCAGCTCAATGGACTGGGATTGGGTGAAATCACCATGGCGGTCAATATCTCGCCTATGCAGTTTCAACGCCCTGGTTTTTTAGCCTCAATTGAGCAGGTGCTGACTAGCAGTGGCCTAACGTCCTCGCTGTTAGAGCTGGAACTGACCGAGAGTGTTCTGATGGACAGCGCCGAGCAAGCGATCCAGGCGTTAAAGAGTTTGCGAGCGCTGGGAGTTCTGATTGCACTAGACGACTTTGGCACCGGCTTTTCTAGTTTGAGCTACTTAAAGCGCCTGCCGATTAATCGCATCAAGATTGACCGCTCCTTTGTGCGCGACGTAATCTCCGACCGCCGCGACGCTGCCATTATCGACGGCGTGGTCGCCATGGCAGGCAAAATGGGGCTGGAGGTGCTGGTCGAGGGCGTAGAAGAAGCCGAGCAGTTTAACTACCTTCAGCAGCGCGGCTGTGACTATTTCCAGGGCTACTACTTTGCCCGCCCCATGCCCCTCGACGCCCTGCGTGAATTTTTGCACAAACCGCCTGCCGTCATAACGTCGTGCTCTTAGCCCGCGCATAAATAAAAACGGCGTGCCGCTGACCGGGGCGACTCTGGTACACTTTCTGCTAACGACTCCATTGTTTTGTCAGCAGGATATATCTTCGATGAGCCAAGCCACGAATCAGTCTTGGGGCGGTCGCTTTAGCGAGCCCACCGATGCCTTTGTTGCACGCTTCACCGCGTCTGTTAATTTCGACCAGCGCCTGGCCCCCCAGGACATCCGGGGCTCCATCGCCCACGCCACTATGCTGGCCAGAGTGGGCGTGCTGACCGATGACGAACGTGATGCGATTATTAACGGTCTGAACGAGATTCAGGGCGAAATCGAGCGCGGCGAATTTAACTGGTCGGTGCCGCTGGAAGATGTGCACATGAACATCGAAGCGCGGCTGACCGAAAAGATCGGCATTACCGGTAAAAAACTCCACACCGGGCGTTCGCGTAACGATCAGGTAGCCACCGATATCCGTCTGTTTATGCGCGATGAAATCGACGTTATCGAAGTGGAATTGAAGCGCCTGCGTGAAGGCATGATCGAACTGGCTGACCGKGAAGCCGAGACGATTATGCCCGGTTTTACCCACCTGCAAACTGCCCAGCCGGTCACCTTTGGCCACCATATTCTAGCTTGGCAAGAGATGTTGGCTCGCGACCACGAGCGCCTGTTGGACTGCCGCAAGCGCGTCAACGTCATGCCGCTGGGCGCCGCCGCCCTGGCCGGCACTACCTATCCCATCGACCGCCACGTGACCGCAGAACTGTTAGGCTTTGACCGCCCCACGGAGAACTCCCTGGACGCGGTCTCCGATCGTGACTTCGCCATCGAATTCACCAGCTTTGCCAGCATCCTGTTGATGCACCTGTCGCGTATGAGCGAAGAGCTGGTGCTGTGGACCAGCGCCCAGTTCAACTTTATCGATCTGCCCGACCGCTTCTGCACCGGCTCATCCATCATGCCGCAGAAGAAAAACCCCGACGTACCGGAACTGGTGCGCGGCAAAACCGGTCGTGTTTATGGCCACCTGATGTCGTTGTTAACGCTGATGAAGTCGCAGCCGTTGGCCTACAACAAAGACAATCAGGAAGATAAAGAGCCGCTGTTCGATGCAGTGGATACCGTGCGCGACTGCCTAAAAGCCTTCGCCGATATGGTGCCCGCTATTGAGCCCAAAAAAGCCAGCATGTATGAAGCGGCGCGGCGTGGTTTCTCCACCGCGACGGACTTGGCCGACTACCTGGTGCGCAAAGGCGTGGCTTTCCGCGATGCCCACGAAATCGTCGGGCAGTCGGTGGCCTATGGCCTTAAAACCGAAAAAGACCTGTCCGAGATGAGCCTGGATGAGCTCAAACAGTTCTCCGATACCATTGAGCAGGATGTGTTCGAGGTGTTAACCCTGGAAGGCTCGGTCGCTGCCCGTAATCACATTGGTGGTACCGCGCCGAATCAGGTGCGGGCAGCCGCCCAGCGAGCGCGCGAGGCGCTGAGTGCGCTCAAGGCGGGCGCATGAAAACGCTGGCAATCATGGCCCTTTCGGCGCTGCTGTTAACTGCGGTTGTTGGCTGTGGGCAAAAAGGGCCGCTTTATCTGCCGGAAGATGCGCCCGCTGACGAGCAATCTGCCCAGGCGTCTGAATAGATAGCTGCAGGCCCAGGAGAAGGGGAGAGCACCATGGATTATTTTAACTACCGGGATGGCGTGCTATACGCCGAAGACGTGCCGCTGTCACGGATTGCCGACGAGTACGGCACGCCCTGCTACGTCTACTCAAAAGCCACCTTTGAGCGCCACTTTCGCGCCTATACTGAAGCGCTGGGTGGCCACCCGCACCTGATTTGTTACGCGGTGAAGGCCAACTCCAATCTGGCCGTGCTGGGCCTGTTGGCCACGCTTGGCGCCGGGTTCGATATTGTCTCCATCGGCGAGCTTGAGCGGGTGCTTAAAGCGGGCGGCGATCCGGCCAAGGTAGTGTTTTCCGGGGTTGCCAAGCAGCCCCATGAAATGGCCCGCGCGCTGGACGTGGGTATTAAGTGCTTTAACGTTGAGTCGCGCCCCGAGCTTGAGCGTTTGAATCGCGTTGCCGGTGAGCTGGGCAAAATGGCCCCGGTCTCGTTGCGGGTCAATCCGGATGTGGACGCGGGCACCCACCCGTATATCTCCACCGGCTTGAAGGACAACAAGTTCGGCATCCCGGKGGATGAAGCGCTGGCGGTTTACGAACTGGCCGCAAGCCTGCCAAATGTGCAGGTGAAAGGGCTTGATTGCCACATTGGTTCGCAGCTCACCGAAACGGCACCGTTTTTGGATGCGTTAGACCGCTTGTTGATGCTTATGGAGCGGCTGCGTGAGCGCGGTATCGAAATCGAGCACCTCGATTTAGGTGGCGGTTTGGGCGTGCCTTACCGCGATGAAAAGCCGCCACAGCCGTTTGATTACGCTAGCCAGCTGCTGGCGCGGCTTTCCCGCTGGGAGGGTGGCGAAGCGCTTACGCTGCTGTTTGAACCGGGCCGTTCGATCGCTGCCAATGCGGGCGTCATGCTTACTCGGGTAGAGTTTCTCAAGCCCGGCGAGACCAAGAACTTTGCCATTGTCGATGCGGCCATGAACGACTTGATTCGCCCTGCGCTGTACCAAGCCTGGCAGGCGATTGTGCCGGTGGATACTCGCCAAGTTCGGGATAGCGCCTTCTACGATGTGGTCGGTCCGGTTTGTGAAACCGGCGACTTTCTGGGTAAAGAGCGCGAACTGGCGATTGCCGAAGGCGATCTTCTGGCGGTGCGCTCGGCAGGTGCCTACGGTTTTGTTATGGCGTCAAACTACAACAGCCGCCCGCGTGCCGCCGAGTTAATGGTCGATGGCGACAGCTGCCACGTGGTGCGCGCGCGGGAAACCGTTGCTAGCCTATGGGCGGGTGAAGCGCTGCTGCCCGAAGGAGGGAGCTGATGCTGTTACACTTCACCAAAATGCATGGCCTGGGCAACGACTTTGTCATGGTGGACCTGGTTACTCAGCGCGCCCGGCTGGACGAAGCACAAATCCGCGCGCTGGCTGACCGGCGTTTCGGTATTGGCTTTGATCAGCTGTTGGTTGTCGAACCGCCTCGCGATCCCGAGATGGATTTTCGCTACCGCATTTACAATGCCGACGGCAGTGAAGTGGAAAACTGCGGCAACGGCGCGCGCTGTTTTGCCCGCTTCGTGCGTGATCAGCGGCTAACCCATAAGCATGAAATTCATGTGGAAACCGCCGGTGGCCCTTTGGTACTCACCGTTCAGCACGATGGTATGGTGCGGGTGGATATGGGCCGCCCGCGGTTTAGCCCTGTGGTGCTGCCGTTCGATGCGCCTGGGGATCAACCTCTGCATCAGCTAGCCGTGGGCGACGAAACGCTGCAGATCGGTGTGGTCTCCATGGGCAACCCTCATGCGGTGATTCAGGTCGACAATGTGGATGATGCCCCGGTCGAACGCCTCGGGCCATTAGTAGAGGCGCACCCGCGCTTTCCCAAGCGTGTTAACGTGGGCTTTATGCAGGTACTCTCGCCCAGTGAAATTCGCTTGCGCGTGTATGAACGTGGTAGCGGCGAAACGCTGGCTTGCGGTACCGGTGCCTGCGCCGCGGTGGCCAGCGGCATTCGCCAAGGACTGCTGAAAAGCCCGGTAAAAGTCCATTTGCCTGGTGGCGAGCTCAGCATTGAATGGCCTGACCCTGAAGGGGCGCTAACGATGGTGGGACCGGCTACGCGCGTTTTTGATGGCCGCGTAGCACTCAATTAATTCGAGGAGAACGGCGATGTCTCAAGCCCCCGAACCCCGCAAAACGCTCGATCCTGATCAAGTGGCGTTCTGGCTGGCGCGTCATCCCGATTTTTTCGTCGGCCGCGAAGGACTGCTCCAGCAACTGCAGGTGCCCCACCCGCATATCGACGGGGCGGTGTCATTGCTCGAGCGCTTGGTGCTAGACCTGCGCAAGCGCGCTGAAACCGCTGAAGGCCGCCTGGAGCACCTGCTGGAGACCGCCCGCCATAACGAGTCCCAGTACCGCCGGCTGCGCGAAACGCTAATCGCGCTGGTGGAAGCGCAAGACCGCGATGCGCTGGCGCAAGCATTGGCCACCCAGTTGAGCGAACGCTTTGAAACCCCTGCCATGGCGCTGTGGTGTCCGGCCACGTTAAGCGATAGTGAGCCGACGCCGCCCCAGCCGCCCCGGCATGTGCTGGATCAGTACGCCAGCACACGGCTGTCGGCGCTGTTAGATGGCCGCACCAGCCGCTGCGTGAAACTTAGCGTCAGCGACTGGAAGTGCCTGCTACCCCATGTCAAAGCGCCCCGCAAAGCGGGCTCCTGCGCTATTTCGCGCCTCTCGGCGGGCGACCCCTTAGGCTATTTGCTGCTAGCCAGCCCCAGCCCTGACGCTTACCGGGCCAGTATGGATACGCTATTTACCGAGTACTTGGGTGATATCGTCGCGCGCTTGCTGGTGCGCCTGGGCGATCATGGCTGAACCCTTCTTGGCGGAATCGSCCTTAGCCCAGCGCGTTGAGGCATTTTTGAGCGCCTTGGCGAGCCACGCAAGCCCGGCCACCGTTGAGGCTTACCGGCATGATTTGGCGGCGCTCTGTGCCTTTACCCAGCGCCGCGAGGTGACGGATCCGGCGGCGTTAGATACCGCGCTCCTGCGGGCGTTTTTGGGCTCGGAGCGCAGCCGTGGCTTGGCGCCTAGAAGCTTGGCCAGGCGTCGGGCGGCCCTCTCACGCTTTGCCGATTACTTGGTCAAGCAGGGTGTGCTGGTGGATAACCCGGTGGGTTTACTGCGCACCCCCAAGCAGCCCAGCCACCTGCCGCGCCCGGTGGATGTCGACGCCCTGGCGCGCTTTCTTGATACTCCCCATGACGGTTCACCCCTGGGCGTGCGGGATCAGGCGATTCTTGAACTGTTTTACTCCAGCGGCTTGCGCTTGGCGGAGCTGGCGGCGCTTGATTTGGGCGATTTACAAAACAGCCGGGTAAGGGTGATCGGCAAAGGCGGCAAGCCGCGTCAGGTGCCGGTAGGGCGCCGTGCCCAGCAAGCGCTGGCCGAGTGGCTGGGGTGTCGCTCCGCGCTCGCACCCATTAATGAGCAGGCGCTATTTGTAGGGCAGCGTGGTACGCGCTTGGGCCATCGCGCCATCCAAAAGCGCTTAGCCCAGCTGTCGCTTGCCCGGGGCCTGCCTGAACATTTGCATCCCCACCGTTTACGCCACTCCTTTGCCAGCCACCTGTTGGAATCAAGCCAGGATCTGCGCGCCGTGCAGGAGTTGCTGGGGCACGCCAATCTGTCGACCACGCAAATCTACACCCGGCTTGACTGGCAGCATCTGGCCACCAGCTACGATGCCGCGCACCCCCGGGCCAAGCGAAGCCCCGACGACCGTACGAAAAGCCCCAGGAGCACACCATGACGATGCTGAAGGCGATTACCTTTGATTTGGATGACACGCTTTGGGATAACCACGGGGTGATGGCGCGTACCGAAGAGGGGCACTATCGCTGGCTGTTAGAAGCCCTTGAAGCATGGCGAGCGGCACGCCAGGAGCCTACCTTTGGGTTGTCCTACGAGGGCGGCGGGCTAGATTACCTTCAGCGTCGCCAACAGTTAGCCAAACAAGTGCCAGAACGGCGCGGTGACTTCACCTGGCTGCGTTTGCGTGCCCTGGAGGCGCAGCTAGAAGCCGAAGGCCTGCCCCGCAGTGCAGCGATGATGTGGGCGGCAGCGGCGATGAATGAGTTTCACCGTCTGCGCGTGCAGGTAACCCCCCACCCGGAAGCGGCCGGTTTGCTGGCTGCCTTGGCGGAGCGCTATCAGTTGGCGGCGATCACCAACGGCAATATTCATCTTCAACGTCAGCCGCTGGCCAGCTACTTTCCAGTGGCCATTGCCGCGGGGGAGTTGCTGGCGCCCAAGCCGGACCCCACGCCGTTTCTCACCGCGCTCTCGCGCTTAAACGTGGCCCCTGAATGCGCCATGCACGTGGGTGACTCTTGGCAGGRGGACGTGTTGCCCGCCCAGCAGTTGGGCATGCACGCGGTATGGGTTTCCGCGACGGAGGATCATGCGCTACCACAGCGGGTGCACCGCATCGCGCATATTAAAGAGCTGCCCAGGGTGCTAGAGAAGTTAGAACTGCTTTATTCAGGCGGTGTATACAGCCACTGATTGAGCTTCTGTGACAGCGTATCGACACCGTCGCGCTTGAGTGAAGAGAACAGCTGAACGGAGACCAGATCTTCCCACTCCTTTAACCGCGAGCGTACTGTTTGCAACGCCGCGCTGGCAGGCCCTTTTTTCAGCTTGTCGGCTTTGGTGAGCAAAATATGCACCGGCATTCCGCGCTGGTCGGCATAGTCGAGCATCATTTGGTCGAACTCGGTGAGCGGGTGGCGCACGTCCATTAGCAGTACTAAGCCGCGCAGACTAAAACGATTGCGCAGGTACTCGGCAAGGTGCTTTTGCCACTCTAGTTTGACCGCCTCAGGTACCTTGGCGTAGCCGTAGCCCGGCAGGTCGACCAAACGCCGCGCCTCGTCGTTCATAACGCTGAAAAAGTTGATCAGTTGGGTGCGCCCTGGCGTGCGCGAGGTGCGCGCTAACGCATTTTGTTGCGTTAAGGCGTTGATAGCACTTGATTTGCCCGCGTTCGAGCGACCGGCAAAGGCTACTTCTGCGCCGGTATCATCCGGGCACAGGGCCAGGGTAGGGGCGCTGATAAGAAAACTTGCCGTCGGGTAGTTCAGCCGAGGGACTGGGCTATCATGGGGGGTAGTCATGGAGTTGATCCTGAAAAACGAACATAAAAAACGGCCTACTCTGCGCACTATCACCTCTTTATCGCCTCACCATCAGGTAAAGTAGAGCGCATGATAGCGACTCATGATAGAGAATTGAGAGCAGTACCGCGACGAATTACCCCTAAAGCAGTCCAGCACTTGCATTCCCGCCGCTGGGGTGATTCGTTATAATGCAAGCGGTTTATATCTGCGACCTGGGGCGCTAGTGTACCATTGAGATACGTTGTTGGTATTGGCGGAGCTAACCCTGGTAACTTGTGAAACCTGGGAAGCGCCCAGGGTGCGTACCAGTCAAACATAAAACGGCATAGTGGAATAGCAATGAGAAAGTTACTGGCAAGCCTAGCAATTACCATGGGCGCCGTTGGCACCGCCCACGCTCAAACGGACTACCAAGCCGATGCAGACGCATCCGCTGGCCAGGAAATGGCCCAAACCTGCGCCGCCTGCCATGGGCAGCAGGGCATTAGTCCATCGGGCGCTTTTCCTAACCTAGCGGGCCAGCAGATGTCCTATCTGGCGAAACAGATTATGGATATCCGCGACGGCAACCGGGTGGTTGCTCAAATGGCTGGCCAGGTGGATGACTATTCTGACCAAGACGCCTGGGATGTGGCGGCCCACTTTGCCCGCCAGGACGCCAACCTGGGGCAAACCAGCGACGAAGAMGCTGAATTACTGGCTCGCGGTGAAGAGCTGTACCGCGCTGGCGATATGTCTAAAGGCATCCCCGCCTGTGCTGCCTGCCACACGCCAACGGGCGTTGGTATCGGTAGCGCCGTATACCCGGGCCTTTCTGGTCAGCACGCCGAGTACACGGTTTCAACGCTGCAGGATTTCGCGGCAGGCGAGCGTAATAACAGCCCCAACAACATTATGGGCGACATCGCTTCAAAAATGAGCGACAACGATATGGAAGCAGTGGCTAACTATGTGTTGGGTTTAAACTAAGTGTTGGGCTTGAACTAACATTTTAACCCCTAGCGTTTAAAACCACACATAGACAGCCTAAATACTTCCTTATGCCGTTTGCGGGTTCTCACTAGGMAACGTTCTTGGCAACGTTTGCTAGCTGAGGGAACCCGCTAATGTATCCACGGTCTCACTTTTCGCTTACCCATGGAGAAGCTTTTACAATGTCTAAAACGCGAGCGATGTTTAAAACGGTAATGGTCGCACTGGCCGGTTTGGGGCTTTCTGCGGCAGTGAGTGCCCAGGAAGTGGTGGAAGGTCAGCACTATGAGGTGCTTGAATCGCCAGTAGAAACACAGGTTGACGACGGGCAAATTGAAGTCACAGAAATATTTTGGTTTGGCTGCCCGCACTGCTACCGCCTGCAAACGCCGATTAACGAGTGGTACGAGACCCTGGACGATGACGTTAGTGTCGTCAAAATGCCTGCCACCATGGGCGGGGATTGGAATACCCACGCTACAGCATTCTATGCAGCTGAGTCGCTGGGCATCGAAGAGGAGTTACACGCTGACTTCTTTAACGCCATCCATCAGGAAAATCAGTCGCTCACAGAGCCCGATGAGATTGCAGCTTTCTTTGCCAACTACGGCGTCAGCGAAGAAGAAGCTAAGCAAGCGCTGACTGACTTTAGTGTGCGCAGCGAAGTGAATGATGCCAATAACCGTATGCGCAAAATGAAGTTAATGGGTGTGCCTGCCCTGGTGATTGATGGTCGTTTTCTGGTGACGCCGAGCTCAGCGGGTAGCCTTGAAAACATGCCGAAAATCGCTGAAGCGTTGGTTGAGCAGGTGCGTGAAGAGCGCGCAGAATAATCGTGTTACGCGAAGCCAGAGAGCGTGATGAGGCAGCGTTAAGCGGCACTTGCACGAGGTTGTTGGAAGATGGGCATCTGCGTTTGCTAACCTTTAATTTGCAGGTTGGCATCCAGACCTCGGCGTACCATCACTACCTCACTCGTAGCTGGCAGCACCTACTGCCTCACCCACGTCGCCAGAAGCGGCTGGATGTAATGGGTGAAGTGCTAAGCCAGTTTGACGTGGTGGGGCTGCAAGAGGTCGATGGKGGCAGTTTTCGCTCAAGCCGCGTCAACCAAGTGGAGTATCTCGCTGCCAAAGCGGGATTTCCCCACCACGTTCAGCAGCTCAACCGCAATCTGGGGCGTATTGCTCAACACAGTAACGGTTTGCTCTCGCGTTTGGTGCCTAGCCAAGTAGAAGAGCACCGTCTGCCAGGTGCCATGCCAGGCCGCGGCGCGATTCACGCACGCTTTGGTGAAGGGCCGGATGCGCTGCATATATTTGTTGCCCATTTAGCGCTTAGTCATCGTGGTCGGGTGCGTCAGCTCAACTATTTAAGCGAGATTATTCAGCCGCTGCGCCATGTGGTGGTCATGGGGGATCTCAACTGCACCCCTGACCAGTTGCATGCCCATGAGCGTTTCAGTGCGTCGCTACCGCTGCATCCGGTTAAACCCCTACTCAGCTACCCCTCCTGGCAGCCGCGCCATGCACTGGATCATATCCTGTTGTCGCAATCATTGGAGGTCGCCGAAGTGCGGGTGTTAGACCACCTGTTTTCGGATCACCTGCCCATCGCCGTTGATCTACCCCTCCCAGAAGCCTGTTTGGCGGCTATTCGTTCAAGCGTTTAAGAATTAGCTTGTCTTGCCGTGAGAGGGCGCTGCATTGTCCGCGTATATGCGCTATTGTCTGGGGCGCTGATTCCCCCTTAGCCGTTTTACGCGAGACACTTCCATGTCGGATACAACACAACTACCCGCCTTTATAGGTGCGCTGGACCGCGCTTCAGAGTGGTTCGGGCGTACCCTTGCGTGGCTGATCATCATTATGATGTTGATTCAGTTCGCGATTGTACTGCTTCGTTATGCCTTCAGTGTGAACAGCATTTTTATGCAAGAGCTCGTGATGTATATGCACGCCAGCGTGTTTATGCTGGCGGCCGCCTATACCTTTCGCCACGACGGCCATGTGCGGGTGGATATCTTCTACCGAGGCATGACCCCGCGCCGCCAAGCGTTAATCAATGTGGTGGGTATTATCACGCTATTGATTCCAGTGATGCTCTTTATCATTGCTTCCAGCCTGGGCTACGTTGTCAACTCCTGGCGTATTCTGGAAACCTCCCCTGATTACGGCGGTATTCCGGCCGTCTATGCACTGAAAACCTTAATACCGCTGTTTGCCGTGCTGATGATCGTGCAAGGCGTGATTGAGCTTGTGCGCAATGGCTACGTGATGGCCGGGCGGATAGTGCCTTCTGCTGCCGGTGGCAATCATCTTGAGGAGCGTGTTTGATGCTGGAATTTATGCCGATTATTTTATTTGCCGTTATCTGTATTGTGTTGATGTTCGGCTTTCCCGTGGCGCTCTCGCTGGCGGGCACGGCGCTGCTGTTTGCTGGAATGGGGCTGGGTCTGGAAGCCATCGGTATCGACGCCAACTTTGATAGTGGCTATCTCGCCGCCTTGCCCAATCGGCTCTACGGCATAATGACCAACCAAACGCTGTTGGCGGTACCGCTGTTTGTGTTGATGGGCGTGTTGCTGGAAAAATCCAAAGTGGCTGAGACGCTGCTGGACGCCATGGCCCTGCTGTTTGGCGCTATGCGCGGTGGGTTGGGTATTTCGGTGACGCTGGTGGGTATGTTGATGGCGGCCTCAACCGGTATTGTGGGGGCCACCGTGGTCACCATGGGGCTGATGTCGCTGCCGACGATGCTCAAGCGTGGCTATAGCACATCGTTGGCCACCGGCACCATTTGCGCTACCGGCACCCTAGGCCAAATCATTCCCCCTTCCATTGCCCTGGTACTGCTGGGTGACGTGCTGTCATCGGCGTATCAGCAAGCGCAGCTGGATATGGGCATTTTTAGCCCTAAAACGGTTTCCGTGGGCGACCTGTTTATGGGCGCGCTAGTGCCTGGCTTGCTGCTGGTAGTGATGTATATGATTTACGTCGCCTTGGTGGCGTGGTTGCGCCCGCATATGGCGCCTGCTGCCGACCGTGAAGAGTTAATGGCCGAGCTTGGCCATACCTCAGGGATTGGCATGCTGCTGCTCAAAGGGCTCGTGCCCCCTGTGGTGTTGATTGTAGCGGTATTAGGCTCAATCTTAAGCGGTTTTGCCACGCCCACAGAGGCCTCTGCGGTAGGTGCCTTCGGTGCTCTGGTGTTGGCGCTGGCTTATCGTCAGCTCGACATGAAGACGCTGAAAGACGTGCTGCGCTCGACCACGCACGTGACCACCATGGTGTTTTTGATCCTGATTGGCGCGGCGCTGTTTTCGCTGGTGTTTCGTGCTTATGGCGGCGAACATATGGTCACCGAACTGTTCGAGGGTATGCCCGGCGGCGTGGTTGGCGCGACGCTCATTGTCATGCTGGTGATTTTCCTGCTCGGCTTTATTCTCGACTTTATCGAAATCACCTTTGTGGTGGTGCCGATTGTCGGCCCGATTCTGCTCGCCATGGGGCTCGACCCGATTTGGCTGGGCATTATGATCGCGATCAACCTACAAACCTCGTTCTTAACGCCACCGTTTGGCTTCGCGCTGTTCTACTTGCGCGGTGTGGCGCCGCCTTCTGTGTCCACGTCGGCGATTTACCGTGGGGTTATTCCGTTTATCCTGATGCAGCTGGGTATGTTGCTCATGCTGACGTTTTTCCCACAGTTGGCCACATGGCTGCCCGCGCAGTTTGGCTAATAAAGGGTTAGTTGAAAAACATCGCTGCTATCAACGTTAAGAAGTGGCAACCTAACTAAAAAGCAGTCAAGAGCCATTCATGGCCTGCAGCAAACCGCCTAGTGTTCTACGCTAGGCGGAGTATTCCCTACTCAATAATAGTAATAATAGAAAGTAAGAGGATTATGGTATGAAAGCCAAGACACTCCCCGTTGCCATCGCTATGGTGACCGCTCTCTCCGCCAGTTTGCTGGTGGTATCAAGCTTTGATAACCACGCCCAGGCTCAAGAGGAGGAGTTCCGTTGGAAAATGGTGACCTCCTGGCCGAAGAATTTCCCAGGGGTTGGCCAAGGCCCCGAGCGCCTGTCGCAGTTGGTCGATGAAATGTCAGATGGCCGCCTCACCATTGAGGTCTTTGGGGCTGGCCAATTGGTACCAGGGTTTGAGGTATTTGACGCCGTTTCCGATGGCACCGCTGAACTCGGCCACTCTGCCTCCTACTACTGGAAGGGCAAAGCCCCCGCTGCACAGTTCTTCGCCGCCGTGCCGTTTGGGATGAATGCTCAAGAGATGAATGCCTGGCTAAGCTATGGCGGCGGTATGGAGCTGTGGAACGAGCTTTACGATGACTTCGGCGTTGACGTAATGGTCGCCGGTGCCTCAGGCGTGCAGATGGGCGGTTGGTACAACAAAGAGATCAACTCCGTTGACGATCTGAACGGCCTGAAAATGCGCATGCCGGGCCTGGGCGGCGAAGTAATGAGCCGCATGGGTGTCGCCATTGTGAATATGCCCGGCGGTGAGATCTTTACCTCGCTGCAATCGGGCGCGATTGACGCAACCGAGTGGATTGGCCCCTATAATGACCTAGCATTCGGCCTGCATCAAGCCGCTGATTATTACTACTATCCTGGCTGGCACGAACCGACGGTCATGTTCGAGGCGATCGTTAACGAAGAAGCCTTCGCAGAGCTGCCCGCGGATCTGCAGGCGATCCTGCGTACTGCTATTAGCGACATTAACCAGAGCGTACTGGATGAGTACACCGCACGTAACAACGATGCGTTGGAAACTCTGGTCAACGAGCACGATGTTGAGCTACGCCGCATCCCCGACGACGTACTGGCCCAGGCCCGTGAGCACTCCCAGGATGTAGTCGCCGAGTTGGCGGAATCGAGCGAATTAGCCACGCGTATCTATGACTCCTATCAAGCGTTCCAGGAAAAAGTCGAGGATTACCACGCCATCTCCGAGCAGGCGTACTACAACGCCCGCAACCCGGAAGGTGACACTGCTCAATAGTTTGTCATGCTTGACGCACACGAACGCAATGGCCGCCTGCGGGCGGCTTTTGTGTGTCTGGTGTGTACGTTTTCAGCAGCATAAGGCGCTCAGCTTGGGTATCCTAGGCACACAGTAGCGTTTGTTGCCGATTTTGCCGTGAAGGAGCCCCATGTCTACCCATCCCCGTCTTCGCAATGTGCTTACCATCGCAGGTTCCGACCCTTCTGGCGGTGCTGGTCTGCAGGGCGATTTGAAAACCTTCTCAGCCCTTGGCGTTTTTGGCACCAACGTGATTACCGCGGTGATTGCCCAAAACACCTGCGGGGTGGCCTCGGTGTATCCTGTCGCTCCCCAGGCTATTCGCGAGCAGCTGGAACACCTGCTGGATGATGTAGCGATAGAGGCGGTCAAAATTGGCATGGTGGCCAGCCGCGAGGTTGCTGAGGTGATCGCCGACGTGCTGCGCCAGCGCAGGCCACGCTGGATTGTGCTCGACCCTGTGATGGTCGCTAAGAGCGGCGATATTCTGGTTGACGATGACGGCATTCGCGCCGTACGCGATATTCTCGTGCCGCTGGCCGATGTGATTACCCCTAATCTGCCGGAAGCCGCGGTGCTGCTCGACATGCCGTCGCCCACCAGTTTAGACGCCATGGAGGCGATGCTGCCGGGCTTAACGCAGTTGGGCGCTCCCTATGTGGTGTTGAAAGGCGGCCATTTGCGTGGGGCGACCTGCCCGGATTTGCTGGCAACCCCCAATGGCCATGAGTGGTTGCCCGCCTCGCGTATCGATACCGACAATTTGCACGGTACCGGCTGTGCGCTCTCTTCGGCGATTGCCGCCTGCCTAGCGAAGCTACCCGTAAATGCCGACACGGATGCCCCGGTAGCCGCCATCAGCGATGCCAAGCAGTGGCTGCATGCAGCGCTGGAGGCGAGCGTGCGCTTAAACGTGGGTAAAGGGCGCGGCCCGGTGCACCATTTTCACGCCTGGTGGTGATTGGGTGTAGTGCTTTAATCGATTTTGGTCATCGGTCGCTTGCGAGAAAGCGCATTGCACACCATGCTAAGGAGTGTTTGCTTAACGGCTTGTAAGGCTGGGCTGCTCAGCCGAGGAGCGTTTCGCCATGCCTCGTACGATCTTGTTTGCCACCGATCTTTCTGCTGACAATCGCGCTGCGTTTGCCCGGGCGTTACGCTTGGCCTACGCCCGAGGTGTTCAGCTGGACATACTGCACGTGTTGGATGCTTACCTGCCGCGGCGTGTTCTGCGTGATGTCGAAAGCGCGGTGGTAGAAGACATCACCACCATGTTGACGGATCTACGCGAAGACTACGCCCTAGAGGCGCCTAAAACGCTGATTCAGACCGTGACAGGCTCACCTCACGTTGAAATTGTCCGCGAAGCCCACGAGCGCAACGCCGAGCTGATTGTGCTGGGCATGCATCGCAAGCGTGGGCAAAAAGACCTGCTGGCGGGTACCACCGTCATGCGTGTGCTACGCAGTGCGCCTTGCCCGGTGGTGGTCTCTTCTCMCCAGCCCACTCAGCCCTGGCAGCACATCCTGGTACCTATCGATTTTTCGCTGACGGCGCGACACACCCTGAAAGAGGCGCTGATTCGCTTTCCCGAAGCCACGCTCACCCTACTACACGCCTGGACACTGCCCGGCGAACGCGAATTGGGATCGCAGGCCTATTACGCCCACTGGCGGGAGCATGAGGTGCTGCGGCTGCGCGAGCAGTTGAATAACGAAATTGATAGCCTGATGGGAGAGCTTGAAGGCGTTCCCGATGTTGAATTAGTGCTAGAGCAAGGCGCGCCCTGCGACGTACTGCAGGCGTATCTGAAGCGCCACTCGCCTGATCTGGTGATGATCGGCAGCCGTGGACAACCCCATCACACCAGCCAGCTAACCGAGATGCTGCTATGTGAACCTCACTGCGATCTGATGCTCTGTCGAGCCTGGTAAGCGAGTGCTATTAGAAAAAGTGCTGTGCTGATAATAATAAATATTGTACGGAACCTTTATTTGGCGTATCGGTATGTATAGATATCTGCCATAAGGAGGTTCTATGTACACATGCTTATTGGGTGCTAGGCGCACCGTCCAGTTGTCATTGCTGTTAGCTGGCCTATTGCTCATGCCTTGGGTGATGGCCAGCAGCGTGACCGAAAAAGGCGAAGCATTTGAGCGCACAGTCGAGGAGCACGGCCAACGCTATCGCCTTATTGGGAGCGGCGTGTTTCGTTACATGATCTGGACGGCCTACGCCGGCGCCTATTATCAGCTTGAGGGAGAAACCCAGCCGCAACCGTTGGGCGACGTACCACGGCGCCTGGAGCTCGCTTATTTTCATGCCMTCGACGCCCCCGACTTCGCTGAAGCCACCACAGAAACGCTGCAAAAGAGTCTTACCGCCTACGAGTTTTCCCAGTTGGAAGCAGACATTAACGCCTTTAATCAAAGCTATCAGGATGTCGAGCCGCAGGATCGCTATGTGCTGAGTTGGGACGGTGACACACTGCGCCTGGCACTCAACGGCGACACGCTATTTGAGGGTGGTAACGCAGATCTGGCCAGCGCCATGTTCGGCATTTGGCTAGGCGAGCGGCCGCTGGGTGAAGATTTTCGCGATGCGCTATTAGGGGGAAGTTAACTCAGGAAAAATTAACAGACGGTGGTTACAATGACCGTTTGTTAGTTCGGGAGAGGCTGAGTGAAGGCACTAATTCAGCGTGTGAGGCGCGCTAGCGTAGAGGKGGAAGGCGAGGTGATTGGCAGTATTGATCACGGGCTGCTGGCGCTGGTGGGCGTGGAGAAGCATGATAACGCCGCTGGTGTAGAAAAGCTGCTGCATAAACTGCTCCACTACCGGGTCTTCAGCGACGCCGAGGGCAAAATGAATCGCAACCTTCAGCAGGTGAACGGCGGTTTGCTGCTCGTTTCCCAGTTCACCCTGGCGGCAGATACCCACAAAGGGCTGCGCCCCAGTTTCTCCAGCGCTGCGCCACCAGCCAAAGGCGAAGAGCTGTTTGACTTGCTGGTTAGCCAAGCGAAAACTGCCTGGCCGCATGTTGCTACCGGAGAATTTGGCGCCGATATGCAGGTAGCGCTAATCAACGATGGCCCGGTAACGTTCTTGCTGGAAAGCTAGCCCTGTTTTCGAGAATGAGCTTTCGAGGACTAGCTTTCTACACCTTCACTGGCGAGCAGTTCTGCTTCCATTGCCTCTAGTGACTCTTCGGCGCTCAGCCACTGCCGTTCCGACTCATCTAAACGCGCTTTAATTTCCGCTTGTTGGCTAAGCGTCTTGGTCAGTTCGGCTTTGCGGGCGCTGTCGGTGTAGAGCTCTGGGTCTGCCAACACTTGCTCTACCTTATCGAGTTCCTGCTGGGCCTTTTCCATGGCTTTTTCGGCTTGATCACGCTGTTTTTTCAGCGGGCGCAGCTTTTCGCGCAGCTCGGCGGCTGCTTTGCGTGACGCTTTGCGTGCTTCACGGCTGTCGCCGCTGGGTTGCTGGTTCTGGCGCTCGGCTTTTTCGCCACGGGAATCCCGGCGACTCTCTTCCAAGCGCGCTTTGAGCCAAACCCGGTAGTCTTCCAAATCGCCATCGAAGGGCTCGACGCGGTTATCCGCCACTTTCCAGAACTCGTCGACTGTGGCGCGCAGCAGGTGACGGTCGTGGGAGACCAGAATAACCGTACCCTCGAAACTGGCCAGCGCTTGGGTCAGCGCTTCGCGCATCTCTAAGTCCAGGTGGTTGGTGGGCTCATCGAGCAGCAGCAGGTTGGGTTTCTGCCAAGCGACGAGCGCCAGCGCCAGCCGCGCTTTCTCTCCCCCGGAGTAGTTGGCAACTTTGCCGAAGGCGTCGTCGCCCTTAAAGCCAAAGCCGCCCAGGAAGTTGCGGATATCTTGGTCGCTGGCGGTGGGCGAAAGGCGTTGCACGTGCACAAAAGGCGTCGAGGTGACATCCAGCCCTTCAAGCTGATGCTGAGCGAAGTAACCAATCGCCAAGTGCTCACCGGGTACGCGCTTGCCATTAAGCAGCGCCAGTTCCCCGGTGAGCGACTTAATCAGCGTCGATTTACCCGCCCCGTTGGGGCCTAACAGGCCAATGCGACTGCCGGGTAGTAACGTAACGTTGACCTTATCCAACTGCACATTGTCATCACCCCCATTTTCGCCCGGATAGCCTAGCTGCGCCTGATCCAGCACCAGCAGTGGGTGCGAGGTTTTGTCGGCGGCGGGTAGCGTAAAGTGAAAAGGGGAGTCCACGTGGGCGACGGCGATATCTTCCATCCGTTCAAGCATTTTGACCCGGCTTTGCGCCTGCTTCGCCTTGGTTGCCTGGGCACGGAAGCGGGCGATAAAACGCTCGATCTCTTCCCGGCGCGCTTGCTGTTTGGCGGCTTCCGCTTGCTGCAGGGCCAGCTTTTCAGCGCGGGTGCGCTCAAACTGGGAGTAATTACCGCGGTAAAGCTCCAGGGTTTGGTGATGCATATGCACGATGTGGTCGCACACCGCATCCAGGAAGTCGCGGTCGTGGGAAATCAGCAGCAGGGTGCCCGGGTAGCGGGTCAGCCACTGCTCCAGCCACAGTAAGGCGTCCAGATCCAGGTGGTTGGTGGGCTCATCCAACAGCAGTAGATCAGAAGGCATAAACAGCGTGCGGGCCAGATTAACCCGCATCCGCCAGCCGCCGGAAAACGCCGAGAGTGGTCGAGTAAGGTCAGACTGAACGAAGCCCAGCCCCACCAGTAGCTGCGCCGCACGTGATTCTGCGCGGTAGCCATCCAGGGKTTCAATTAAACCGTGCAGTTCGGCTTCTCGGTGGGCTTCACCGGCTTCCCTGGCAACCAACAAGTCGGCTTCAGCCTTGCGTAGCGCCAAGTCGCCATCGAGTACATACTCAATAATCGGGCGGTCGAGGGCGTCAACTTCCTGGGCCATATGCGCAATGCGCTGGCCGCCGCTCATCTCGACATCCCCCTGGTCGGGGGCAAGCTCGCCGAGCAAGAGTTTGAATAGGCTCGATTTACCGGCGCCGTTTGCCCCGATAATCCCSGCCTTTACCCCGTTATTAAGGGTAACGTCCGCGTTGTCGAGTAGCGTTTGCGTGCCGCGTTGCAGGGCGACTTGGCGCAGTGCGATCATGCCTTCTCCCGAAGAAAGTGGGTCATTTGATGCGAAACTCTATTGCGCTTGATTCTACCCGATTGCAGCGCCTACAGCAGACACCGTTATGGGATTTTGCCCTGGCGCTCTATACCAAGCCCGGCGTTGAGGCCGCCTGCCTAACGCTGCAAGACGATGCCGGGCTTGACGTTTGCGAGGTGCTGCTGCATTGCTGGCTCTATTCGTGCGGTTTAGAAGCCATGCCTGCTGCACTCGAACGTGAGCGAGAGCAGCGCCGCTTGTGGCAGTGCCAAGTGACGGAGGTTTTGCGTGGATTACGCCGCGATTTAAAAGCTATGGCGGCGACAAGTGAGTCCGTAACAGCGCTGCGCGAAACCATCAAACAGGCAGAGTTGATGGCTGAGCGTGAGAACCTTCAACGTTGGCAAACGTGGGTTTGTGAGGCGCCAAGCGATGAAAAACGTGTGAGAAATATTGCCGAAATGCCGCCAGATGCGGCGAATTGGCTACGAAAACAGCTGCTCTATAGCCAAAGTGATCATGCCTCCGGCGGCAGTATAAAGACCCAAAATGCATGGCTTTATTCGCTACAAACGCTTACTTACCAGCTTGACCCTCACCAAGGAGCGCGCTAGCCTGAATTTAAGCTGTTTTTGAAATACCTAGCGTTATTCGCCTGCTAGCATGCAGTATGAACACCATCACTGCCTGTTAGTGGATATCGGAATATGGGTTAGTTAACCCCGGTTGGCGAACAACAGCGTCGTGTTGAGAAGCGCGAGGCTACCCTACTTTTAAAGCATTGAATTTTAACCGTAGGGTTTTAAAAACTAGGTTGTTGCGCATTCGTACAGCGCGCTTACCACTGCAAGGGGAACACCGCATGAAGGCAAGCAAATCCGTTTCTACTCGTTCTGTAACCTCTAAATTAATGACAACGGCCAGTGTGGGTGCACTGCTGTTCGGTCTCAGCGCCGCTGCTCAAGCAGACAACTGGCGCTACGCTCACGAAGAGTATGAAGGCGACGTTCAAGACGTCTTCGCCTATGCTTTCAAAGAGTATATTGAAGACAACTCAGACCACMCCGTACAAGTTTACCGCTTTGGTGAGCTGGGTGAGTCTGACGACATTATGGAGCAGACTCAGAACGGCATTCTGCAGTTCGTTAACCAGTCGCCTGGCTTCACTGGTGCGCTGATCCCTGAAGCGCAAATCTTCTTCATTCCCTACCTACTGCCTACCGACGAAGAAACCGTACTGACCTTCTTTGACGAAAGTAAGGCGATCAACGAAATGTTTCCTGAGCTTTACGCCGAGCAAGGCCTAGAGCTATTGAAGATGTATCCAGAAGGCGAAATGGTCGTGACCACCGACGAGCCGATCAGCTCGCCGGAAGATATGGATAATAAGAAAATCCGTACCATGACCAACCCGCTGTTGTCGGAAACTTATGAAGCCTTTGGTGCGACGCCGACGCCGCTGCCTTGGGGCGAAGTTTACGGTGGCCTGCAGACCGGCATCATTGACGGGCAAGAGAATCCGATTTTCTGGATCGAGTCCGGCGGTCTGTATGAGGTGTCTCCGCACCTGACGTTTACCGGCCACGGCTGGTTCACCACCGCGATGATGGCCAACCAGGACTTCTACGAAGGCCTGTCTGAAGAAGATCAAACGTTGGTGAATGAAGCCTCACAAGCGGCTTACGACCATACCATCGAGCATATCCAAGGCTTGGCCGAAGAGTCGTTAGAGAAGATTCAGGAAGCATCTGATGAAGTGACCGTGACACGTCTCGACGAAGAGCAAATTCAAGCCTTCCGTGACCGCGCCCCGCAAGTCGAAGAAGCCTTCCTGGAAATGACCGGTGAAGGTGGTGAAGAGCTACTTGAGCAGTTTAAAGCTGACCTTGAAGCCGTAACCAACGAGTAATCACCCTCCAAGCCACACTGGCGCACGAGTGATTATCAAGGGGCAGCAAAGGCTGCCCCTTTTTATTTTGTGTTGGTAAGGCGTAGGCCCTTCGGGGCTGTTTTAACGTCGTTACTGTTGGGTTACGTACATCTAGCGTTGAATCACCGGCAGCTGCATGCCGTTACGCTAGATTTCACTCCTCGCCAGTGGTACGAAGTAGATGTGGGCTAGACAGGTGTGCATTAGATAGGCCTGGAATAACGCTGTGTTTATTGTGCCAACGGCACTTAACGGGTGCCGTTAGAGCCGTTCAAAAGGAGTCCGGCCATGACCGATGATGAGATGGAAAAGAGTTACCGCTCCGGTTTGCCGGGGGTACTGGGCGTGATCGACACTGCAATTAGCAAAATAGAAGCCGTGATTCTCGCGATGGGTGTTTTGCTAATGGCGCTGAATACGGTCACCAATGTGGTAGCTCGTTTTGTATTTGGCAACAGCATTATGTTTTCCGGTGAGTTAAACCGCATTTTGATTATTATGATCACCTTTGCGGGGGTTGGCTATGCCGCCCGCCATGGCCGCCATATACGCATGTCGGCTATTTATGATGCGTTGCCGGTAGGCGGGCGCAAAGTGCTGATGATCTGCATTGCGCTGTTTACCTCGCTGGTGATGTTTTTCCTCCTCTACTATTCAGTTGTTTATATCCTTGATCTGCAGAGCAAAGGCCGCGTGTTGCCCTCCTTGGGCTTACCGGTGTGGATCATCTACCTATGGGTGCCGATGGGCTTTTTCATCACCGGTATTCAATACTTGCTAACCGCCGTTAAAAACTTAACGTCCCGCGATGTCTATCTCTCGACGGGCGTGGTGGATGGTTATAAAGATACGGAAACTGAAGTTTAACGCGGGGCACTGCACCCTAGGGGAACAGCTATGACGACAATAATGGTCACCACCATGATTGCCCTGCTGCTGCTGGGCTTTCCAATGATGATTCCGCTGATTACCGCTGCGGTAATCGGCTTCTATATGATGTTTAACGGCTTCGGCCAGATGGATACGCTGATCCAGCAGATGATGGCGGGCATACGGCCAGCTTCGCTCATTGCCGTACCCATGTTTATTCTTGCTGCTGATATTATGACGCGTGGTCAGTCCGCTAACCGCTTGATCGATATGGTTATGGCGTTTATCGGTCATATTAAAGGCGGCTTAGCGGTAAGCACGGCAGCTTCGTGCACACTATTTGGTGCTGTATCCGGTTCTACCCAGGCGACCGTGGTGGCCGTTGGTTCGCCGCTGCGGCCCAAGATGCTTAAAGCGGGCTACTCGGACTCTTTCACGCTGGCGTTGATCATCAATGCCAGCGATATTGCGTTCTTGATCCCCCCCAGTATCGGCATGATTATTTACGGGGTGATCTCGGGTACTTCCATCGGTGAGCTATTTATTGCCGGGATTGGGCCAGGGTTAATGATCCTGCTTATGTTCTCGACTTACTGCATTATCTACGCCATCGTTAAAGATGTACCTACTGAAGCAAAATCGAGCTGGAAAGAGCGCGCAGTAGCGGTTCAGCAGGCGCTTTGGCCGCTTGGTTTTCCGGTGATTATTGTCGGTGGTATTTACGGCGGTATCTTCAGTCCGACTGAAGCAGCAGCGGCTTGTGTGCTGTATGCCATTTTGCTTGAGTTCGTGGTTTTCCGCTCACTTAAGATGAATGACATTTATGCCATCGCCAAATCTACCGGTTTAATTACCGCCGTGGTGTTTATCCTGGTGGCGGTGGGTAATGGCTTCTCGTGGATCATTTCGTTTGCACAAATACCACAAATGATTCTGGAGGCGGTGGGGGKTAATGAAGCAGGTCCCACGGGCGTGCTGATTGCTATCTGTATCGCCTTCTTCGTTGCCTGTATGTTTGTCGATCCGATTGTGGTCATTCTGGTATTGACGCCTATCTTTACCCCTGCCATTGAGGCCACTGGGCTCGACCCGGTACTGGTGGGTATTTTGATCACCTTGCAGGTGGCGATAGGCTCGGCAACCCCGCCCTTCGGGTGCGATATTTTCACGGCGATTGCGATTTTCAAGCGCCCCTATTGGGATGTGATCAAAGGCACTCCGCCGTTTATTTTCATGCTGATTTTAGCCGCCGCTCTGCTGATCATGTTCCCGCAAATTGCGCTGTTCCTGCGCGATGTTGCCTTCCGCTAAMCAGCCACAAGGAGTACGCGAATGTTTAATCGCATTTTAGTCCCGGTGGATGGTTCTAAAGGCGCCTTAAGGGCGCTGGAAAAAGCGGTGGGCTTGCATATGCTGACCGGCGCTGAGCTTTATCTGCTGTGCGTGTTTAAACACCACAGTTTGCTGGAAGCCTCACTCTCGATGGTGCGGCCCAACCAGCTGGATATCCCGGATGATGCGCTAAAAGAGTACGCCACCGAGATCGCCGTGCATGCCAAATCCCACGCTATTGAGCTGGGCGCGGACAGCGCGCTCGTACGCGCTTTTGTAAAAGGCGGCCGACCATCGCGTATCATCGTCCGCTTCGCCCGTAAGCGAGAGTGCGACCTTATTGTGATTGGTGCTCAGGGTACCAATGGTGAGAAGAACCCGTTGCTGGGAAGCGTTTCTCAGCGTGTGGCGGGAGCCGCCCACTGCCCCACGCTGGTCGTCTAAATCCGCTAAACCTCTCGCTCATGTTGTGGTCTTACTAACACCCACCGTCCCGAAGATGCAGCTCGGGGCGGTGGGTGTTAGTCTTTGCATAACACTATTGGCGCTCGACGCCGCTATATACAAGATAAAAGGATCTTTCATGAAACGACTGCTCTCTACCACGGCTCTGACAGGTTTGCTTTTGGTCGCCCCGTTTGCCGCAGCAGCGCCAGAAACCGATGAACAGCGCTTGGCTTATAGCTTGGGTGTCACCCTGGGTGAAAGTATGCAGGCAGACATCGAAGACCTAGACCTGGATGCGTTCACAGATGGCATGCGCGATGTGTTTGAAGGCAATGACTTAGCGCTCAGTGAAGAAGAGATGACCGAGGCGTTGATGGCGTTCCAAGAGCAGTCAATGCAAGCGCGTGAAGCCGAAGCTGAAGAGATGGCACAAATGAGTCTCGAAGAGGGCGAAGCCTTCCTGGCTGAAAACGCTGAGCGCGATGAAGTGACCGTGACCGACTCTGGCCTTCAGTATGAAGTGCTTGAATCTGGCGATGGTGCCACGCCTGGCCCTGAAGATACCGTCGAAGTGAACTATGAAGGCATGCTGCTGGACGGCACCGTTTTCGATAGCTCTTTTGAGCGCGGTGAATCCGTCAGCTTCCAGACCAATCAGGTGATCGAAGGCTGGCAGGAAGCGCTGCAGATGATGAGCGTTGGCGATAGCTGGATGCTCTATATCCCCGCGGATATTGCTTACGGCGAGAATGGCCAAGGGCCGATTGGGCCTAACGAAGTACTGACCTTCCGCGTTGAACTGTTAGGCGTCGAATAAGCGATGCGCTCAGCCCCCCACTTCACTGTGCACCCCATCGCTTACGCGCTGCTTTGCGTTGGTGTATGTGTCCCGCTGATGGCTCAAGCGGAGACGACCGACGAGCCTGAGGATTTACCTGCCTTAAGTGCTGCCAGTGAGCAGGCCAGCGTGGTGGGGGTATCGTCGGGCGGTTATATGGCGACCCAGCTTGCGGTGGCCTGGCCCGAGCGGTTTAGTGGCTTGGGCGTTCTAGCGGCGGGGCCTTGGAGCTGTGCGCAGGGTTCGCTGAGTTTGGCGCTTAATCAGTGCATGATGACCCGCCGGGGGGAACCTTCATTAGATGAGCTGGAGGCTCGTTACCAGCGCTATAGGGAGCTTGAACAGATAGGTAGTAAACAAGCGCTTAGCCAGCTCAGGGCCTATTTGTGGCACGGCGAAGAGGATGAAGTAGTGAAGCCACTGCTCGGCGACCTGCTTGCAGAGCAGTGGCAGCAGTGGCTAGCCTCGCCTGATCAACTGCGCGTTGCGCGCAGTGAAAATGCAGGGCATGGCTGGCCGGTACGGTTACCCAGTGAAGCTGCCCCAGGCCCTCAGGAGTGGGGCGATTGTCGTCAGGGTGGCGGTAGTTTCCTATTATCCTGCGACGACGATATTGCCGGAGAAATGCTGGATTGGCTCTACCCCGAACGCGATGTCTCGGCCGCTGGCGAGCCTGGTAGTGAGCAAGAGGGTGAGCAAGATGGCGAACTAATCGCATTTGATCAGTCAGAGTTTGCGGTAAAAGGCCTAGCCGATACGGGCTATGTGTTTATACCCAAAGGTTGCGAAGCGGGCGAGTGCCCGGTCACGTTGGCACTGCACGGTTGCCAAATGACCGCAGAGGCCATTGGCGATACGTTTATACGCTACACCGGGTTAAATGCCTGGGCGTCGGCGCATCAGCAAATCGTGCTCTATCCTCAGGCAGAAAGCAGTATGGCGAACCCGCAGGGCTGCTGGGACTGGTGGGGGTTTGCTGAAAGTACCTGGCAGTTAAGCCCGCAGCACGATACCCGTAGCGGCACTCAAATTAGCGCGTTAATGGCCATGTTGGATCGTTTACAATCCGCACCTGAATCCGATTAAGAAGCGCCGATTAACTGCCTAGTTCGCTCTCTAATGCGGAAACTAAACCATGCGGGGKCGGTGAGTAGAGCACTCGCTGAAGAATATCGCCCTCGTGATTAACCAAAAAGAGCGAGGCGCTGTGATCAATGGTGTAGTCCATTGCTGAATCTGGCGCTTCGACTTTTCGCCATATCACCCCATAGCGTGAGGCGACATCCTCAAGCTGTTCCTGGCTGCCCACCGCGCCGATAAACGCCTCGCCGAAAAAGCCCATGTACTCCTGCATGCGCGCGATGGTGTCGCGTTCGGGATCAACGGTGATCATCACCGGCACCACACGTTCGCGCTGCTCCTCAGAGAGTTGGGCCAGGGCTTGGCGCTTTACCGATTGGGTCATCGGGCAAATATCGGGGCAATACGTATAGCCGAACGAAACAATCGCAACTTGATCGTCGTCCAGTTGGGTCAACGAAAAATCACCCTGGGTAGAGGGCAGTTCGATTGGGCCGCCTACAGGCTCCCCCTCTTTGGGGGCGAAAGCATACTGATAGAGGCCAATCCCGCTGGCCACCAGCAAAAGCGCCACCAACCCCGCGCCTAGCCATAACGGTTTTCTTGCCATGTGAGTTAACTCCGAATCACGTCAAAATCGAACCAGCTGCCTACCTTGCCTTCTGCGGTTTCCAGTATGACACGTGCCCGCCAGGGCATAACGCTTTGCGTACAAATTCCCACTTGGCCTTGACCTTGAAAGTGGCCGGGCGCACCGGCGCTAAGGGCAAAACGGTGTAGCCCCAAATCCATATCTCGACCAATAAAATCTACCTCGACCTGCGTGGCCGTTACACCCTCGACTTCTACTTCCAGTGGTAATATCTCCAGTGCATCAATCCGTCCAATGGACGCAATGTGAAGCGTGATACGGCCTATATCGCCCAGGGTGGCGGAGCAGGGCGCGGCATGCAAGTCGCAGTTTGAAGTGGGTGGAAACCATGTCACATCACTGTCGCGGTGCAGCCAATGGGCAAAGGCATACCACGCGCAGGCCGCCAGCGCCAAGCCAGTGACCAGTATCAGTACCCTTAAGACGGGGAAGCCCGCCGGGTGTGCAGGTTTTGATATCATCTTCATGGCAGAATAATCGCTACGCGAGCCGTGAGGCGGGAAGTTTGATCATGGTAACAGTAATCGCGCCGATATCGCTGTGCTGGGATGTCGCAGGCAAAAGGGACATAAATGGAGAGTATCACTGGCGCTTTAGGCCCACTATTTCTGTTGATCTTACTGGGCGCCGTGCTGGGCTATTGGCGTTGGCCTAGCGACACTTTTTGGCCGCAGATGGAGCGGCTGATCTACTTTGTGCTGTTTCCCGCCATGCTGGTGGGCACCTTGGCGACTGCCGATGTGAGCCAAGTTCCGGTCGGCCGCCTTGCAATGGTGTTACTCGGCGCGATGGTGCTGTTTGGCCTGCTGCTCTGGCGTTTACGCGGCTGGCTAAAGCTAACACCTGCGGCGTTTACGTCGGTATTTCAAGGCGCGGTACGTTTTAATACCTATGTAGGCGTTGCTGGCGCCGCCGCGCTACACGGCAGCCTAGGAGCGACCACCGCAGCCGTCGCCGTGGCACTAATGGTGCCAGTGGTTAACGTGATGTGTGTGGCCAGCTTTGTCGCGGCTGGCACTCTAGGCGGTGCTAGCGTAGGTAAAAGTGCCATGGCGTTGATTAAAAATCCGCTGATTCTGGCCTGCTTGGCGGGTATTGGCCTGAACCTGTCGGGCGTTGGTTTGCCTGGCTGGAGTCAAGATACGGTTGAGCTACTGGGGCGTGCGGCGCTGCCATTGGGTTTGGTGGCCGTCGGGGTGGCGCTGCGTCCTGCGGCGCTGCTGCGTATTGATCGCGGAGTGCTGGCCACCAATGGCGTTAAACTGCTGCTCATGCCCGCGCTGGTATTGGCATTAACCTGGATACTACAGCTGGATCCGGTAAGCCGCGACGTAGCGCTACTGTTTGCAGCACTCCCTACGGCTACCTCTGCGTATATCTTAGCCCGTCAGTTGGGGGGCGATGCCGAGCTCATGGCCGCGATCATTACCGGCCAAACCCTGTTGGCMATGCTTACCCTGCCGTTTTGGCTGCAGTTGGTTAGCTGACGGCGAGGCTGGAATGCTAAATAAAAAATATTCGTATTTGTGTTGACGAGGTAAATGAGAACTATTACAGTGTAATTGTCAGCGTTTGATGAGACGCTGGCAACCACGACAGCTGCTTGGATAACATTCATCGCCAGTTTTCTGTCATGGTTTCTCCCTCTCATTGCTAGTCACGGTCTTTTTGCCGCTCCTCTGGAGCGGCTTTCTTTTTTTATGCGTGCCAATTTTTTATTTATCTCCTGTGTAGGCGATTGTGATCTTTGCCTTCGACAAGCGGTAATAAAAAATATTCGTATTTGTATTGACGGGGTAAATGAGAACTATTACAATGTGGTTGTCAGCGTTTAATGAGACGCTGGCAACCACGACAGAAACCGCCAGTTTCCTGTCATGGTTTCTCCCTCTCATTGCTAGTCACGGTCTTTTTTGCCGCTCCATTGGAGCGGCTTTCTTTTTTTAGCCCCTGCTACCCTCTCGCTTCCTATACTGCCTTTCGACTCCCGCTCCTCGCTTTCCGTCTCTTGTTTTAAAAACATGAATTTAAAAACGATGATTGCTGGCACGATGAGCCGGCTGACATAGCGTTATTGCTGTGGTGCGTTTTGGCGTCTACGTTTTATAAGTAGCCCCTAAAAGCGTTACTTGACATGGATACTAACGGAGGAGTTTGCCATGAACGATACACAAGACTTATTCCCTACTCGCTTGGAACGAAAGTTGGGAATGTTTGAACGCATCGATCCAGTGGTATACGGCGATGAGTCACAGCTTGCGAATGGCCCCTTAAGCAAATCAGAAATTGATGAGTACGAAAGAAAAGGATTTCTGTCGTTTGAAGGATTTTTTGACGCTGATGACATGCAGGTTTTTCTTAAAGAACTGCGCGAGTATGAAGACGATGCTGATCTGAAACTTTCAGAAGGCACTATTCTTGAACCTGGGCGTGAAGAGATTCGTACTATTTTCGGCATCCACGATGTTTCAAAACGCTTTCAGCGCTTGACCCAGGATCCCAAGCTATTGGCGATTGTTAAGCAACTGCTGGGCAGCGATGTATATATTCATCAGTCACGGATTAACTATAAACCAGGTTTTAAAGGCAAAGGGTTTGAGTGGCACTCCGACTTTGAAACATGGCATAGCGAAGACGGCATGCCACGTATGCGTGGGTTAAGTTGCTCCATCGTACTCACTGACAACGGTGAATTTAACGGCCCATTAATGTTGATCCCTGGCTCGCATCATTATTTTGTTCCGTGTGTCGGACGAACGCCGGAAAATAACTATAAAGAGYCGCTGAAAAGCCAAGAGGTGGGCGTGCCCCCAGCCAGTAGCCTTCGCGAGATAATGCTAGAAAACGATATCGAAGCTCCCAAGGGGCCTGCCGGTTCGCTGGTGATCTTTGAATGCAATACCATGCACGGCTCGAACATAAATATGTCTTGCTGGCCGAGAAGTAATCTGTTCTTTGTTTACAACAGTGTTGAAAACACGCTGCACGACCCTTACTGCGGTAACCGGCCCAGGCCGGAATTTCTAGCTAATCGTTCGGATTGGGAGCCGCTAAAACCGCTCAACGAGTAAAGCCCATGCGCATCGCCGTGTTTAGTGCTAAACCCTACGACCGCACTTTTCTTACACGCGCCAACTCGGGGCAACGCCACCACTTAAGCTTTTTTGAGGCGCGTTTAACTGAAGACACGGCGACCTTAGCCAACGGTTTTGACGCGATTTGCGCCTTCGTGAATGACTGCCTTGATGCCGCCGTGTTAGAGCAACTGCATAACGGTGGCACAAGATTAGTGGCGCTGCGTTCGGCGGGCTTCAACCATGTTGATTTGGCTGCCGCCGAACGGTTAGGCATCACAGTGGTACGGGTGCCTGCCTACTCCCCCCACGCAGTGGCAGAACACGCGGTCGCCCTAGTGCTGAGCCTTAATCGCATGACTTATCGCGCTTACAACCGTGTGCGGGAGGGTAATTTTGCCCTGGATGGCCTGCTGGGGTTCGACCTGCACGGTAAAACGGTAGGCATTATTGGAACTGGGCATATTGGGCTGATTTTTGCCGATATTATGCACGGCTTTGGTTGCCGGGTAGTGGCCAGCGACCCGTTTCCCAGCCCGGATGCTAAATCCTTTGTTGAGTACGTGCCGCTAGCAACGCTGTTTGCCAGCGCCGACATTATCTCGCTGCACTGCCCGTTGACGCCTGAGACTCACCATTTGATTGATGCCGATGCCATCGCGCAAATGAAGGAAGGCGTCATGCTGATCAATACCGGCCGCGGAAGGGTGGTCGATACCCAAGCCGTCATAGCAGGCCTGAAAAGCGGCAAAATCGGCCGCTTAGGGCTGGATGTCTATGAAGAGGAAGAGCAGCTGTTCTTCGAAGACCTCTCTCAAGGCGTGATTAACGATGACCAGTTTATGCGCCTGACGACCTTCCATAATGTACTGATCACCGGACACCAAGCCTTCTTCACCGCCGAAGCGCTAACCAATATCGCCGAGACGACGTTGGCTAATATTGACGCTTTTGAAAGTGGGATGGGAGAGATTTATCGGGTCGTTTTAGCGAAATAACACTGCTCTAAATCTACTCAGCGACGGATTGATGAAGACCGTCGCGAGCATTGTGATGAGAGTGCTATAGCTAACTAGCACCAATTGGCAGAACGGTTCAGCCTTCCCGCTGATAAATCAAATCCCAAACCCCATGGCCGAGTTTCTCGCCGCGGGCTTCAAACTTGGTCAATGGGCGGAACGCCGGGCGCGGCACATACGGGGCGGTTTCCGCGCTGGCGGTATTGGCATAGCCGGGGGCCGCTTCCATTACCTCGGCCATCCACTCTGCGTAGGCTTCCCAGTCGGTGGCCATATGGAAGGTGCCGCCAGGCATCAGGCGAGTGCGGATCAACTCAACAAAGGCAGGCTGTACGATGCGCCGTTTGTGGTGCTTCTTCTTCGGCCAGGGGTCGGGGAAGAATAGCTGTAGCGTGGTTAGCGAGCCTTCGGGCAGGCACTGCTCAAGCACTGCCAGGGCGTCCTCGCGGTAAACGCGCAGGTTAGTCAGGCCGCGCTTATCAACTTCATCGAGCAGTTTGCCAACGCCAGGAGCGTGGACTTCGATGCCGATAAAGTCGGTGTCTGGGTGAGTCTCGGCCTGTTCTATCAGCGAGKTGCCCATGCCAAAACCGATTTCCACTACCCGCGGTGCCTGACGGCCAAACAGCGCGTCCAAATCTTGGCGGCCGTCTGCGATGGTCAGGCCAAAACGCGGCCAAATATCTTCTAAGCCACGGTTTTGCGCCTGGGTCATACGGCCCGCGCGGATCACATAGCTTTTAATGCCGCGGCGATGCAGCGGTGCATCCGTACCTTCCGGCCCTGTGGTGGCGTTGCTTTCGGGCGCGGCGTGACGTTCGGGTACGCTATCGTTGGGTTCAGTCATGGGGTCTCGAATCAATTAACCGTTAATACGGCCAGCGAAAGGTGAAGAAGGATCGGCGGATTGGCGGCGCGGCATACGGCCGGCTAGAAACGCATCGCGGCCGGCTTCCACGGCCAGCTTCATGGCGTTGGCCATGCGCAGCGGCTCGCGGGCGTGGGCAATGGCTGTATTGAGCAGTACACCGTCACAGCCTAGCTCCATCGCCATGGCAGCGTCTGACGCCGTACCAATGCCCGCATCCACTAGTACCGGTACCTTGCTCTGTTCAACAATCAAGCGCACGTTGTGTGGGTTTTGAATGCCGTGGCCAGAMCCGATCAGCGAGCCCAGCGGCATGATGGCGCAGCAGCCCATGGCTTCCAGCTCGCGTGCCACAATGGGATCGTCGCTGGTGTACACCATGACGTCAAAACCGTCAGCCAGCAGCGTTTCCGCAGCTTTGAGCGTCTCAACCACATTGGGGTAGAGCGTGTGGTCGTCGCCGAGGACTTCCAGCTTGACCAGGTTGTGGCCGTCGAGCAGCTCGCGGGCCAAACGGCAGGTGCGCACGGCATCTTTAGCGGTGTAGCACCCGGCGGTATTGGGCAGCAGGGTGTAGCGCTCGGGGGAGATGGCGTCTAATAGGTTGGGCGCGTCGGCGTCCTGACCTAAATTAGTGCGGCGTACGGCAAACGTGACGATTTCAGCGCCGCTTTGGGCAATGGCGGCGCCGGTTTCGGTAAAGTCTTTGTACTTGCCTGTGCCAACCAGCAGGCGCGAGTGAAAATCGCGCCCAGCAATGGTTAACGGTGTATCAGTTAGTTGGGTCATAGTATTTCCTTTAGCCGCCGCCAATCGCGTGGACAACCTCTACGTGGTCGCCATCGACCAAGCGGGTGTCGGCGTGTTGGCTGCGGGGGACGATCTCTTCGTTAATTTCGACGGCGATACGACGACCACTAAGGCCCAGCTGTTCAACTAAGTCAGCGGCGGTGAGGCCGGTGGACAGCGTATGGGGTTCACCGTTTAGACGTATCTGGATAGACATAAATAGGCGCGTCTCATTCGTCGTGGCAGTTCGTGCTCTCAGGTATTCTCTATTGTAGCGGTTTCGCGCCGCGCAAGGTAAGCCGTAGCAGCAATCAGCGTGATGGGTATCAACCATAATCGGAGCAGGAGAGCAGCGTGCAGCGGACAGATAAAGTGTGGTGGTGCGTAGCGGCGCTGTCTGGCGCCATAATGGTGATGCTGGGTGCCTACGCGGCCCACGGCTTAGCCGCGCACACGACTGAGGCGATGGTAAGTGCCGTGGAAACCGGCGTGCGTTACCAAGCGTGGCACACGCTAGCCATGATGATCGTACTGGTGTGGCGTCAAGTAAATCCGCTAGCGGGTCAGCGTTGGGTGTTGGCGCTGTGGACGCTGGGGGTTGTGGGCTTTTCCGGCTCGCTCTACTTAATGGCCTTGGCGGGGCTAAGTCTGGGTATTGTGACGCCGATTGGCGGCGTGTTGCTTATGGCCGGGTGGCTGGCGCTAGCTGTCGTAGTACTCATAGCCAAGGAATAAGCACCATCCCCTAGGCCGAAAATACGCGTGGCTGTGCCGCGGTTCTCCCATTTTACGAGCATCTCTATGTTTCATTTTGTCGTTGCAATACCCTGCCTAATTGTCATTTTCCGCTATTTAATACCCCTTAAGTGGCCGCTCTGGTTTAAGTTCCTGCTCAGCGCTGTGCTGCTGTTTGTTGCTCAGCACCATTTGTTGACGTTACTGGCATTTGGCTCGATGTTTTCTCCCGAGGTGCCAAGAGTCATCGTGCTGGCCGTTAATTGGATTTTCGGCACGATGCTGTTTCTAGCGGTACTCCAGATAGCCGTTGATCTGATAGTGCTTATGTTGATGGTGTTTAAGCGGCGGCGTATCGCCATCCCTCCTGTGCTGCGTTACAGCATGGGAGCATTGGCGTTAGGCGTGGCTGCTTTCGCTGTCAGCCAAGCAGCGCGGGTTCCTGCGGTTAAGGATATCGAGGTGGCCATTCAAGGGCTTCCAGCGGAGTTTGATGGGTATGAGATTGTGCAGTTAACCGATCTGCACATCAGCCGGCTGTTTGAAGCTCCTTGGGTTGAAGCGGTGGTAGCGCAGGCCAATGCGCTTGAGCCAAATTTAATTGTCATCACCGGCGACCTGATCGATGGCGACCTTGATGTGCGTCGCACAGATGTGGCGCCGCTTCAAGCGCTCTCAGCGCCAGACGGTGTCTACACCATTCCGGGTAATCATGAGTACTATTTTGGTTACCCGCAGTGGATAGAGCATTACCAGACGCTCGGCATGCAGGTATTGGCGAATCAACACGTGGCAATTGAAAACGAGGGGGCGAATTTAGTTCTGGCGGGGGTTACAGACTTTACAGCAGGCAGGCACGCTTTTCCTGCGCCAAATGTAGAGGAGGCGATAGCAGGGGCGCCGGATGACGCACCGATTATTATGTTGGATCATCAGCCCCGAAACGCAGCTGTTGCGGCCGCCGCCGGGGTGGATCTTCAGCTTTCCGGGCATACCCACGGGGGGATGATCGTGGGCTTTGATCGGCTCGTTGCCCGTGCCAATAATGGGTTTGTGTCTGGTTTTTATGATGTCCAGGAAATGGCGCTTTACGTGAATAACGGCACAGGATTATGGCCAGGGTTTGCGCTACGCCTCGGCAAACCATCAGAGTTAACCCGCATTACGCTTCGTCAGGGGTAGCGTTGGGTGCCGCCTCGGCGAGGCTTGCCCCCAGCCCAAGATGCGCCTGATGAAGCCGAATCAGGGGCGTGTTGTCTGCAAGGCCTAGCAACGTCGCATCATCCTCTTCACGTATCGCCACGCGCAGTAACGGAAAGGCTTGCTCCGCATTCGCGACAGAGGCGGCCAACAGCGAGCGTCCGTCGACTAAGGGGGCGCAGCGCTTGTCACTTTCGCCAAAGCGGCGTGAGTAGCCAGCGGCCATCACCAAGGCGACGACATTACTAGAGCTCATGGAGTGCTTTTCCGTGCTGCACCCGTACGATATCCGCCATGATCGAGAGGGCAATTTCCGCTGGGGTCTTGCTTCCTAATGCTAGACCAATCGGCATATGCAGTCGGTCGACTTGCTCTTCGGTCAGCCCCCCTGAGCGAATCAGCCGCTCTACCCGTTCCGCTGAGGTGCGTCTTGATCCCATCACGCCTATATAAAACGCGGGCGTGCGCACCGCTTCCATCATGGCTAAGTCATCAATACGCGGGTCATGGCTGAGCGCAACAATGGCGGTGGCGCCGTGGCAGCCGTTGGCAGTTAGATATAGGGAAGGAAGTTGCGTCTTGACCGTAACCCCCGCAACGCCAAACGCTTGGCAGGCGGCCTCGTCGGGGTCGCAGACAATCACCTCAAACCCTAACGTGGCGGCAAACGAGGCGCAGGCGCTGGAAACGGGCGAAATGCCGGCGATGATTAGCCGCCGCGCGGGCGCAAGCCGCATGCTTACCCGATCTGGTGTGCCCTCTTCACGGGGCCAGATCACGCGAGGCCCCAGCGTGGCATCGTCGGTAAAGTAGCGGGTGCCCGTCTGAATATCGACATGGCGCATCAGCTGGTGATGGCCTTCAAGCGTCGCCTTCAGCGTGCCAAGGTGCTCCCGTATCTCCTGCGTGGCGGGTAGGCGCTCAACCAGCACCTCAAGAATGCCGCCGCAGGGCAGCGTGATATGCCCGGCCTGCGTATTGTCTGCATCGCCGTAGCGTATAACGACCATTGGGTTTTCAAACTGCCCCTCTGCTAGGCGCTTGATGAAATCATCCYCCACACAGCCGCCAGAAAGCGACCCCAGGTGGCTGCCGTCCCTGATTACCGCCATCCAGGCGCCGGGGGCGCGGGGCGATGAGCCAAACGTGGCGAGCACGGTGCACAGCCAGACCGTTTCGCCCTCCCGGGACCAGGTAAGCGCTTGATCGATAACCTGCAAGTCCAAATGCTGCATTTCAAACGATTCCAGTAGTGAGCAAGCGGCATCCATTGCCTCGCTTGCATGGATAGACGTGTCATAGCGTAGCGCACCTGAGGTATGTAGAGGCTTTGTTTTACAGGGGTTGGTCAGAGATTTGGGCTGCCTGGGGTAATCGTGACTATGCTAAAGGTCTTATGGCACTAAATAAGCGATAGCAACGCGCAAGGAAGGCATATAGCAATGAACTCCTCTAATAATGTCGAAAGACACCCCAAGACCGAGAACCCTGATAGCAGCACCTTTACACTGACCGTCAATGGTGAACACCATCCGTTAACGCTGGATAACCGCACAACGCTTTTGGATGCCCTGCGTGAGCACCTGCAACTTACAGGCTCCAAGAAAGGCTGTGACCACGGTCAATGTGGTGCCTGCACGGTGCTGGTGAACGGCGAACGCATCAACGCCTGCTTGTCTCTTGCGGTGATGCATGAAGGCGATGATATTGCGACTATCGAAGGGGTGGCTGAGGKCGACCATCTTGATCCCATGCAGCAAGCCTTTGTCGATCATGACGCTTTCCAGTGCGGCTACTGCACGCCGGGGCAAATCTGCTCGGCCAAGGCAGTGCTTGACGAGATCCAGGCGGGGCTGCCAAGCCACGTTACCAACGATCTGAATGCGCCTATTGAGATAAGCGATGCGGAAATTCGCGAGCGGATGTCGGGCAACCTTTGCCGCTGCGGCGCCTACGCCAACATTCTCAAGGCCATTAACCAGGTGGCGGAGGCGCGCTCATGAAAGCTTTTTCTTATGAACGCGTCAGCGACCCGGCCCAGGCGGCAGCGCGTGCGGCGGAAGTGCCGGGCGCCAAGTTTATTGCGGGCGGTACTAACCTGCTGGATCTGATGAAGCATGAGATCGAAACCCCCGGGCACCTGATCGACGTATCGGGCACGGGTCTTGACGATATTACCCCGACGGATGAGGGCGGCCTGCGCATTGGTGCGCTGGTCAGCAACACCGCGCTCTCGGCGGATGCCCGGATCCGCAAGGATTACGCGGTGTTGAGTCGGGCGCTTGTCTCGGGTGCTTCGGGCCAGCTGCGCAATAAAGCCACGACCGGCGGCAATCTTTTACAGCGCACGCGCTGCCCCTATTTTTATGACACTGGTATGCCCTGCAACAAACGTTCGCCTGGGGCTGGCTGTGCAGCACTGGGTGATGGCGCAACGTCGCGTCAACTGGGCGTCATCGGCACGTCAGACGCGTGCATTGCCACGCACCCTTCGGATATGGCCGTTGCCCTGCGCGTGCTGGATGCCGAAGTGGAAACCGTGACGTCATCGGGTGAAACGCGCCGCCTGACGCTGGATGAGTTTTACCAGTTGCCCGGAGATACCCCGGAGATAGAGAACGCGCTGCAAGCAGGTGAAATGATCACCGCCGTGCGGCTACCGCCCCCTGTTAAAGGTCGCCATGCCTACTACAAGGTGCGCGACCGGGCTTCTTACGCCTTTGCGCTGGTATCCGTTGCGCTGATTCAAGCCCCCGATGGCACCGGGCGTGTGGCACTGGGGGGCGTGGCGCCCAAGCCTTGGCGCCGTGCTGAAGCCGATGCGCTGTTACCCCAGGGCGCATCCGCCGTCATGGCCCGCTTACTGGACGGGGCTCGTCCAACGCATGAGAACGCCTACAAGCTTACCCTCGCAGAGCGAACGCTCGCCGCGCTGCTGGCTCAGGAGTGACCCATGGATTTTAATCAATCAACGGAAGATAACCTGTTCGACCGTGCCCGTATTATCGGCAAGCCGCATGTACGAATCGACGGGCTCCTTAAGGTAACCGGCAGCGCGCCCTACGCTTACGAGCGGCATGCCGTCGTGGCCAACCAGCTGGTGGGTTATCCCGTGGGCGCAACAACTGCCCGGGGAAAAATCACCCATATGGACGCCTCGGCCGCCCGCGCCGCTCCCGGCGTAGCCGCCGTTATCACCACTCTGGAGTTTGAGCCGCTGGCGCGTGCCGACAGCAATGTGGCCCACCTGTTCGGGGGGGCCACCGTTGAGCACTACCACCAAGCGATTGCTGTAGTGGTCGCCGACACCTTGGAGCAGGCGCGTGGTGCGGCGTCATTGATCGACGTGCGCTACGAAGAGGCGCCGGGGGTGTTCGATCTTGAAGATGCCTGGACGCGTCTGCAAAACACTGGTGAGCCGATCGCCAACGTAGGCGATGTGGATGGTGCGTTTGACGCCGCACCGGTGACGCTGGATGAAACCTACCGCACTGCTTCGCAAAGCCACGCCATGATGGAGCCTCACTCTTCCATTGTTGACTGGTCAGACGGCGGGCAGATGACGGTATGGACCTCGAACCAGATGATCGAATGGACGCGCCAGGCGCTCGCTACCMCCTTTGATATCGACGCCGACAGAATCCGCCTGGAAAGCCCTTACGTGGGCGGTGGCTTTGGCGGCAAGCTGTGGCTACGCGCCGATGCGGTGCTGGCGGCGCTTGGCTCGCGCGCGACCGGCCAGCCGGTCAAGGTGGCTCTGCCGCGGCCAATGATCTTCAACAACGCCACGCACCGCTCCGGCACCATTCAGCGCCTGCGCATCGCGGCCGGGTCAGATGGCAAGATTACCGCCTTCGACCATGCCGCCGTTTCCCATACGCTGCCCGGCGGCAGCGGTGAAGATGCGGTCAATCAGACTCGTTGCTTCTACGCGGGCGAAAATCGTCGCATGGCCCACCATCCTATCGATATGGGCCTTCCTGAATCGGCGGATATGCGTGCCCCTGGCGAAGCCTCGGGGCTCGCGGTGCTGGAGATCGCCATGGACGAGATGGCGGAGAAGCTCGGCATGGACCCGGTGGAGTTCAGAGTTCTCAACGACACCCAGGTCAATCCCGAAGAGCCATCAAAGCCCTTCAGCGAACGCCACTTTGTGGAGTGCCTGCGAAAGGGCGCCGACACCTTCGGCTGGGCTGAACGTAATCATAAACCGGGCGGCCAGCGCGAAGGCCAGTGGTTGATTGGCCACGGTATGGCCGGTGCCTMCCGCGGTGCGCCCMCCCTGACCTCGGGCGCGCGGGTGCGCTTGCAGAATGGGCGACTGATTGTAGAAACCGATATGACCGATATCGGCACCGGTTCCTACACCATCCTGACCCAGACAGCCGCAGAAACCATGGGCATGGAGATGCAGGACGTAGAGGTACGCCTTGGCAATAGCGCCTACCCGACCTCCTCCGGCTCAGGCGGGCAGTTTGGAGCAGCGAGCTCTACCGCTGGCGTTTACGCCGCCTGTGTAGCGCTTCAGGCGAAGATCGCCAAGCACCTGAACGTTGACGAGGCGCGCTTTGAAAATGGCCGCGTTGCCGCCGGGCAGATAGATCTGGCGCTGGCCGACGTGGCCGATGGCGAAGAGATTATGGCTGAAGATTCGATCAACTTTGGCGACTTTAAGGACAAGCTGGAGATTGGCACCTTCGCGGCACACTTTGTTGAGGTGGCCGTGCATGCCTATACCGGGGAAACCCGCGTGCGGCGTATGCTGGCCGTGTGCGATGCAGGGCGCATCCTCAACCCCATCACGGCGCGCAGCCAGGTGATTGGCGGTATGACCATGGGCGTGGGGGCTGCCTTGACCGAGGGCATGAGCGTGGATACCGAGCGCGGTTTCTTCGTTAACCACGACTTGGCAGGCTACGAAGTGGCGGTGCATGCGGATATCCCCGAGCAGGAGGTCATCTTTTTAGACACCACCGATGCTGCTTCATCGCCGCTAAAAGCAAAAGGTGTTGGGGAACTGGGCATCTGTGGCGTAGCCGCCGCGATTGCCAACGCGATCTACAATGCTACTGGTGTTCGGGTGCGCGAATACCCGATGACATTGGATCGAATAATTGCCCAGTTACCTGCCGCGTAAAACCTCAGGGATGTGGCTGCTAGTCTGAACTCTATGCCGAGGGTCGGAAGCATTTGGATCCTCGGCACGATCCTAAGACCTTTTTATGCCACGCGTTGCTCTGCCATTTTGCTATTTATGACAACAACATCCGTAGCGGCATCCACAGCCCCATGGCGATCATTACCAGGTTTTCGGTTAGCGACACAAAACCCAACGGCACATTGCTGTTACCGCCGACGCAGGCGCATTTAAGCTCACGCTTGTCGATATACACGGCTTTAAACACGGAGACCGCCCCCACCGTACCGACAAACAGCGCCAGCGGCGCGGCCAGCCACATCAACGCCCCGGCCAGCATTAAAATACCTGCAAGCGTCTCGGCGTAGGGGTAAAAATAGCTATAGGGGACGTAGCGTTGAGCTAACAGGTCGTAATTCAAAAACATACTGCTAAAACTTTCGACATCTTGCAGTTTCTGCAATCCCAGCAGCACCATGGCCGTAGCAACGGCATACTCCGGCATGCGTGCAGTGAACAGTGTGCCCTGGGACGCCCAACTAATCGCCAAACCGATCAGTAGCGCAGTAGCAAAAATGGCAATTACCGGCCGATAAGTGGTTTCTTTTGCATTGGGAMCACTCATTCCCAGATGCTCACGCAGCTCTTCGTAGCCGCCGATGCGTTGGTCACCGATGAACACCTGAGGCGTAGTGTCGACATTTTCCTGTTGCTTGAACGCGTCGATCTCATCGCGGGACGTTAAGGTGTGGTCGTCGACCTTAAAGCCCTTGCGTTTGAGTAGATCAACCGTCTTCAGGCCAAACGGGCACAGATGCTCGGCGGKTTTCATCCGGTAAACCCGCGCGCTTTGCTGTGTTGATGATGCCATGGCAACCTCCCTTTTTTGCCTTATCAAGGCTAACAGCGTAGTACCTGGGGTCGCCTATAGGTCAAGTGTTGGTATATTTTCCATAGCCGAATAAATCAGGTAGTGGCCTTCGCAACGAGCGATTAGGCTAAAAGATATAAAACAACCAAAGTCCCCACGCCTGCCATACCTATCGCGTCCAGCGTATCTAAAACCTCGCGCTCTTCAGGATGAAGGAGGTGACACATAGCGGTTCTTGCACTGCTTAACCTTAATAGTTGAGAGGTACTGCTGATCCCCATGCTGAAAGTAGCGATAATGATTTCGATGGTCTCTAACCCAAATAGCACAAGGAAAATGGTTAACAAGGTAGTTAAAAATAGGCATAGCCGAAAAGAAAACCATTGCCAGTCAATGAGACTCTTATTACCAAGCGGCATCCAACTATCAGAAGCGATCTTTTTTGTTGATAAGAGCGATATGCACATTCCGATGCACCCGAATCGTGATGAGGTTGAACCTATCTTGTCACCGAATACTTAACGAACAGTTATGTGCTTTCATTCATTAGCTGGCGTACGTATGGGTTGTATTAGGGGAAGGTGTTAGGCACTGTTTTGGTTGGCCTGCTGCCGAGTTCGCATGAACGGGTGTCGTTGAGGCTCGACCCTCAAGATTAGCTTGTATGGCTTCTACTATGGTGCTGATCTCTGGACGCCACAGGATCGTGTCATAGGGTTCTCGTGGTACGAAGGCGAGTGATTTTTTCTGACGTACCAGGGAAATGGTGGCGACATCGAGTGCTGCTGCTAAGTGCATCGGCCCTGAGTCGGGTGTCACGAGTAAACTCGCACGCTCTAAAACCGCAGCAAAGTGACGGATAGGAAGCGGTGGGCATAAGCTGCCATACTGCGATGACATCAAGCGCTGCTCAATCGGTGCTAGAAGCCTAAACTCCTCCGGCCCAAGGAAAACGACATAACGTATTTTGCAGGCTTCCATGGCATCGATGAGCATTAGCCAAAATGCCAACGGCCAACGTTTGTTTTGATGCCCGCCTACGAAGATCGCAATAAAGTCTGTATCTGATGAGTGGTCGCTATGCAGACTGAATAGCTGTCGTATCTTCGTGATGGCTTGATAGCGTTCCTGCTCCGTTAGCTGGAGCAGTGGCCGATTACGGCAAGTAACGCCAAGCGGGCGTGTCAAATTGACGATGGCATCATAGGCGTGTGATGACTTACCTTCAGCCTCAATGCTGTACCACCGCTGGTGACCTTTGCGCGACCCCATGCTGTACCGCGCCCCTATTAACCGGGTCACTATAAAGCCGCTCGTTGATCCTCCGCTCACTTGTACCGCCAGGTCATAGCGTTGTGCTCGTAAGCGGCGTAATAGTGTCACACACTGCCAGGGACGGAGAATGGCGGCTCTCGACAGTAAATGGAAATGATCAACAGGACGTTGCTGCAATAGTGGCCATGTTTTATCAGTTGCTAAATAGTCTATGCGCGCGGAAGGAAAGCGTTTACGAAAAGCATCGATGACCGGGGTGCTGATTAGTGCGTTGCCCAGACGAAAATTGGGGCGAATAATTAAAATTTTCTCTATGCCCACAAGGCTATCGATGGTTTCTGGTGCCGGTGCTTTGAGGATATAGCGTATGCCCCCCAGTAAATATCGCTTCATTCTTTTTTCTAAAAAACGGGCCATTATTTTTAAATAATAGTTTGTTCTAATAAGTGTTAGTAAGTGCATACTATGGCGCTCTGTTCAATTAATAGACAATGTTCTGCCCATGGCAGCGACAAGGCAGATTCAAAATGACCGCCATTGAAGGCGCTGCTTTGGCTTTGCCCATGGCGAAAGAGGCAGCTTGAGCCTAAATAACTTAAAGAAGAGTTAAGCTGCGTAAGAGGTTTGCAAAAAAGGTGGCTGGCTTACTGGTTGAGTTCAGATGCGTATGCTTTTTGGGGAATAAGTTGCCGTATTTAAGAAAAGCTTAAGTTTTGGTAGCGAAGATAGCGGTTTGTAGTTTGAGGGAGCAGCATGCGCGCACTGCTGATAGAAGATGATCCCCTGCTTGGGGATGGCATTAAAACGGCACTGGAACGCGAGGGGTACACGGTCGATTGGTTTATGCTTGGCCGCGAGGCAATCCGCGCTATCGGAAGCGAGACCTTCAGTGTGATTATTTTGGATCTTGGTCTGCCTGATATGGACGGCATGCGGGTACTGCAGTTACTCCGTCAGCAATCCACTCTACCTATTCTGATTTTGACGGCCCGCGATGCGATGGAAGACCGTATTGGTGGTTTAGATGCGGGGGCGGATGACTATGTACTCAAGCCATTTAATTTGCAGGAGTTACTTGCCCGTTTGCGTGTCGTAATGCGACGCGCTGAGGGACGCGCCTCGCAGATATTGACGCTGGGGGCACTGAGTATTGATGAGGCTCGTCATGTGGTGAGTTGGCGAGGCAAAGACGTAAAGTTGGGCCGACGGGAGTATGCCTTGTTGTTAGAGCTAGCTAGGCATCCCGACAGAGTGCTATCTCGTCCACGTTTAGAAAGTTTGCTTTACGGCTGGGGCGATGAGATAGAGTCCAATGCGGTGGAAGTTCACATTCATCATCTGCGTAAAAAACTTGAAAAACATGTGATCATTAATGTGCGCGGAATTGGCTACCGGCTGGATAGCCAAGCACGATGATATCGATACGGCGTTATCTACTTCGTACCCTGGCCATTACCATGGTTGTCGCCGGGGGAGTCGCGGTTACCGCGGCCTACTTAATTACGGATCACGAGCTAGAAGAAATTCTCGATACACAGCTTAGTCTGCATAGCCGGATTGTGGCTGGCCAACTCGATCCCAACGCGACCATTGACGACTATGCTCGACTGGCTTCGCGTATGGGCCTTCCAGAACATCCGGCTCAGCTATATCGCGACGGTAGCACAGTGCCCGACAGCAGCTTTGAATCAGGTATCAAGCTTTACCACGAGGAAGAGCTTAAATTAGTACTGGGTTTTTGGAATGCCGATGGCTCACCCAGGCTTCTAGGGGGCAAATGGAATGATGCCGGGCCTTTCCCCGCGCCTTTAGAAGAGGGGTTTCGCTGGGAAAGCTACGATGGTCATCGTTGGCGAGTGTTCAGCATGTTCGATGTTGCCAGCGATACCTGGATCAGCATGGGGCTGCGAGGTTCGTTTCATGATGAAGTGGTGGAGCGCATCACCTGGAACAATTTATTGCCGATGCTCTTTTTGCTGCCACTCCTCCTTTGGCTGATGAGTCGTATTATTCGGCGAGGTATTGCGCCCATTCAAGCGCTTTCCAACCAGGTACAAGGCCGCTCCGCCCACGACCTGCGTAAAATTGATGACCCGGTTCCTCAAGAGCTTAATGAATTACGCCAATCGCTAAACGACTTTATCGCCCGGTTGAAAGCAACGTTAGAGCGCGAGAGGCGCTTTACAGCAGATGCGGCCCATGAGTTACGCACGCCCTTAGCAGCGCTAAGAATTCACCTAGATAACGCGCAGGCGGGGGGAGAGCAATCACTACAAAAGGCTTATGTCGGGGTGGAACGGCTTCAGCGTGTGGTAGAACAGCTGCTTATTTTAGCGCGTTTGGATCAAGTGGCCACAACCTCACCAGCGACAATCGATCTTTACCCGATTATTGCTGAATTGGTAGCCGAGCTGTGGCCCCTCGCTGAAGAGCGAGATCAGCACCTGAGGCTAACAGGGTTAACCCGGCTGGAGGTTCGCGCCGACGAAGTCGAAGTGGGGATTCTCTTTCGTAACCTACTGGATAACGCCTTGCGCTATACCCCGGAAGGCGGTCATGTAGAGGTAGAGTTGGCACTTTGGGAGGGAGCGCCTCAACTTATTGTGAGAGACACTGGCCCTGGACTGCCTGAGACACTACTGGATAAAGTCACTGAACGCTTTAGGCGCGCGTCTGGTCAGGGCACTACTGGCAGCGGATTGGGTTTGTCGATTGTTTCGGAGTTGGCTCAGCGCCAGGATGCACGCCTTACACTTAGTAACCGCATGCCCAATGGGCTAGCGGTAAGCGTTACGTGGGAACAAAACCAGCAACAAGCTCACTGATTAGCTTGCTTGGCTTGTCTTCGGATCAAGACCTCGAATCTAACAGCACTTCCACCGTTAGATGCACCAGAGAACCGCACTGTTGTTGAATGCTCTGCCGGTAAATGTCAGGCGATTCTGGGGTGCCCGGCAACAGTGCGGCAATCGCTGCATTGAGGTTGGGCCAATCGATCCAATGTGTAAGCTCGCCCCTGCGCAGACTGCGAAGGGGCAGTCGCACTTATCTTCGTTAAAACATCAGCTTCACACCAGCAACGACCCCCGCGTCTTCCGTGTTATCGCCGCTAGCGCGGGAGAGATCCGCCGTGTCGCCATACTCTTTCTCCCAATAAGCACCGACGTAGGGGGCGAAGCGGCGGGTGMCTTCATAGCCTAGCCGCAGGCCAGCACGAACCGAGTTAAGCCCTTCACCGACGCCAAATTCTTCCACTTCACTGGCGGCCACGGCGATTTCGGTGCGCGGCTGTAGGTAGAGCCGCTGTGTGAGTCGCAGATCGTATTCGCCCTCAAAACTGGCAGCCACGTCGCCATCTTCACTCACTTGCATGGCAACGTCGGTTTCAATGCCGTAGGGCATCACACCTTGCAGGCCGACCACCCCATAGGTGCGTTCGGCGTGGTCATCGGAGAACACACCGCCTTGATAACCGATACCCCCTTGTAACTCCCAAAAATCTGCCACTAGGCGGCTATAGAGTAGTTCCAGGGACTCGAACTCAGCATCTTCACCGTCGCCCTGGACGTTTTCGCCCTCTGACTTCAGGTAAACGCGGTTGATATCACCGCCGTACCAGCCTTGAAAGTCCCATACCACAGCGTCTTGGCCTTTGTCGGGCACGGTGTATTCAAGCCGGTCGAACAGCCCCATGCCCATGTTGTGTTCCATCGTGGGCGCTGGCCAGTTGTCTGGAGCCGCATAGCCATCGTCGGCCTGAGCGGTAGTAGCGGCGGCCACGCCGAGGGCCACGCTGGCGAGGGTTAAGTAGTGCTTGGTTTTCATACTGCCTCCTTAAGAAACCTGAACAACGCGGAACATGCCGGCATCCATGTGATAGAGAAGGTGGCAGTGGAACGCCCAACTGCCCTCGGCGTCTGCGGTGATCAGCGCAGACACGCGCTCGCCGGGCTTCACATTCAGGGTGTGTTTGCGCGGAATCAATTCACCCTGGCCGTTTTCCAGCTCCATCCACATGCCGTGGAGATGAATGGGGTGCTCCATCATGGTGTCGTTGACGAGGATGAGGCGCAGCCGCTCATCTTTCACAAAGTGAATAGGGCCGGTCACTTCGCTAAACTTCTTACCGTCGAACGACCACATGTAGCGTTCCATGTTGCCGGTCAGGTGCAGTTCAAGCTCACGGCCTGGTTCGCGGCGGTCAGGCCATGGCGTGAAGGCTTTAAGATCGCGGTAGACGAGTACTCGACGTTCGTTGGGGTCGATGCCTATGCCTGCCTGGTCGTAGCGAGAACCGGGCTGGGCTTCACCGGCAACGAGCAAGCCATTTTCGCCGATTTTCGCCTGCTCGCCCGACATGCCGCCCATATTAGAGTGATCCATACCCGCCATGTTGGAGTGATCCATGCCTTGCATATTCGACATGCCAGAATGATCCATCCCCGCCATATTGGAGTGATCCATACCTTCCATATTKGACATGCCTGAGTGGTCCATCCCTGCCATATTGGAGTGATCCATACCGCCCATACCGTGGGCAGCCATGGCTTCCATRCCGCGGTCKGCAATTTGACGGCGTTCAGGAATSTCSGCCTGCATGCCTTCACGYGGWGCYAGSGTRGCGCGKGCRTAGCCGCTGCGATCCATGGACTCGGCGAAGATGGTGTATGCCCGGTCGTCTTCAGGTGAAACAAGCACATCGTAGGTTTCCGCCACGCCAATGCGGAATTCATCAACGGGAACGGGTTGCACCGGCTGGCCATCAGCGGCTACCACGGTCATCTTCAGGCCGGGTATACGGACATCGAAGAATGACATGGCTGAGCCATTAATCACGCGTAGCCGTATCCGCTCTCCTGCCTTGAACAGCGCGTTCCAGTTTTCCTGGGGGGRGTGGCCGTTGAGCAGGTAGGTATAAGTGCTGCCAGTGACATCGGCGATATCCCGGGAGCTCATACGCATTTGGGCCCACATGCCGCGCATTTCGGCGGTTTGTGCGAAACCTTTTTCGCGAACATCGGCGAAGAAGTCAGCAATCGTGCGCTCTTGGAGGTTGTAGTAGCCTTCCATGGTTTTCAGATTACGGAACACCGACATGGGGTCTTCAAAGGTCCAGTCGGTGAGCAGTAGCACGTGCTCTCGGTCGTAGCGGAATGGCTCGCGTTCGGCGGCGTCAATAATTAACGGCCCCGCATGGCCAAGCTGTTCCTGCATACCTGAGTGGCTGTGGTACCAGTAGGTACCGTTCTGACGAACAGGAAAGCGATAGGTAAAGGTTTCACCAGGGGCGATACCTGCAAAGCTAACCCCAGGCACGCCATCCATTTCCGGCGGTAGGATGAGGCCATGCCAGTGGATAGAGGTGGGCTCATCCAGCAGGTTAGTGACGCGAAGCACTGCGTCCTGCCCCTCTTGCAAGCGAATCATCGGGCCTGGGCTGGTGCCATTGATGGTGATGGGGGTCGCATCTTGACCATCAATAGGGTGTGACTCGCGGCGAATGGCTAGCGATACCTCGGGGCCTTCTTCGACGCCCTGCGCATAGACATTGGTGCGGCCCCAGGGGGTTGCCCAGGCGGGGGTTAGTCCCATTGCGGCAGCGGAACCTAAGCCTAAGGCAGCGCCGCCTTTTAGGATCTGTCGGCGAGAGAGCGGGTGAGAAATGATGCTTGAGCGTGCCATGTGGAACTCCCATCAATGATGAATGGCACCATCTTGATGGAAGAAGCTGAAACAAAGCTGAATAGTGATTAATTAGCCATTTCACCCGCCAGTGGCAGGATAATCGTAACGCGCAAGCCTCCCAGTGGGCTGCGTTCAAAATGCGAGTGTCCTGAGTAGCGGGCAATTAGCTGCGCAAGAATCGAAAGGCCTAAGCCATAGCCGGGACGGMGTTCATCCAGCCGTGTGCCMCGCTCACCCAAACGCGAAAGATCCTCTTCTGCAACGCCGAGTCCGTCATCATCAATGGTGAGCGTGAGTGTGGTAGCGGAGACGGCAATATCGCAATGAACGCGCCTACTCGCCCATTTGCCAGCGTTATCGAGCACGATGCCTACTATTTCAGAAAAGTCGTGAGCCTCAATAGGCACTTGGTCTTTCTCGTGTGCCGAGTGGGTGAGGTTGAACATACGCTCAGGGTAAAGGCTGCGGAACATCTCGATGAGTCGTGAACTATCTCGCGTGACGTTGGCCATTCGACCCGCGTTAGGGCCTGCAATACGCGAACGACGCAGCTCCGCATCTAACTGGGCGTTAATAGCCTCAATACGGCTGAGCAGTTTCTGTCGTCGGTTTTCATCAATAGGCCGGTTGCCGCGCAGTACTTGGGTAACCGCTGCCAACGGAGTTTTTAAGGCATGGGAAAGGTTGGCGAATGACTCTCGAGAGCGCTGTAGACGCAGGTCGATGTCATCCATGAAGCGGTTAAGCTGTGCGACCAGGGCGTCCAGCTCGGCTGGCGCGGTTAGCGAAAGGCGCTCGCGCTCCCCCGCTTGCAGTTCGGCCAATTGCCCACGCAGTTGCCATAAAGGCGTCAGGCTACGGTTAACGGCCAGCATGTTGAGCGTGATTAGCATTACTAAAAGCCCTGCGGCAATGCCGCCTACCCACCAGTGCAGTGTAGCCAGGCCTGCTTCAACCTGGGAAAAATCCTCCCCCACCAGTAATACGCCGTTAGAACCCTGCCACTCAAAATGGCGGCGGTAGACCAGCAAGTGCTGATCGCCCTGTTTAACATCTAAAAGAGCATCGCCGTTTTCTTCCAGCAGCGGCGCCAACTGTTGCTGCCATTGGGGATTAGAGGCGCTCACCGAGCCGTTAAGGCGCAGCACGTATAAATGGTGAAAGACTTGATAGCCACGGCTAACCGAGTCAAGCGCGGCAGGCATGGCGGCTTCMCCTTGCTCAAGCTGGGTGACGGCATGGTCGGCTTCGCGCTGGAGACGCTCACTCAAGAAATCCCGAGCAAGGTTCTGCAGCAATATTCCATGTAGTAGCCAGGTCGTCATCACCACGAATAGCGCCACGCCACCTAGCCAGGCGAGTAGTCGAAAACGTAAGCTGCGCCGATCAATGTGAAGCAAAGTAATACCCCTGACCGCGGCGAGTTTGGATAATTGATTTGCCTAGATAACGGCGCAGACGAGCGACATAGACTTCGACCAGGTTGGGCGCGGCAGCATCCTGCTCCAAGGCATACAGCTGCTCTAGTAGCTGCTCTTTAGAATGAATGCGATCCGGATGCAGCATTAAATAGCGCAGTAGTCGAAACTCAGTCGCCGTGAGCGAGCGCCACGCTTCCCCTTCTTTGAAAACCCGTTGGCCTCCCCCATCCAACGATACGCCGTTAAGCGTGACCACCTGCGATAACTGACCAGACTGCCTACGCAGTAGGGCCTTCAAGCGGGCCATGAGCTCGGCTTCATGGAAGGGTTTGGTCAGATAATCATCGGCTCCTGTTTCAAGACCAATGACTTTATCTTCCCAGGTGTCGCGGGCCGTCAGAATCAAAATAGGGGTGGCGCGTTTTTGCTTGCGCCACTGGGCGAGCAGATCCAGCCCCGAGCCATCGGGCAAGCCGATATCCAAGATAGCCAGCTCGTAATGCTCGGTTGCCATAAGCGACTTGGCCGCTTTCAATGAAGCGGCCAAATCAACCAGGTAACCGTTGTCTTTAAGACTCTCTGCCAAGCTTTCTGCTAGCAGGTCATCATCTTCGAGTAGCAACAGTTTCATGGGTAAACATCAGGTTAGAAAGAAAAATTGCCGTACATGCCGGATTCGTAATGGCCGGGGATGTTACAGGCATACTCTAGCTGGTTAGCATTATCAGGAACACTCCATAGTAGAGTCCCTGTCTCACCAGGCGCAATGGTGACGCCTGCCATGCTCATGTTGGCCATATCGTGGCTTTCACCGTGTGCCATATTAGACATATCGTGGTCACCATTGGCCATATCTAGCATCATTTGACGATGCTCTTCCTGGGCTTCTTTACTGCCAATCACAAATTCATGCTCTAAATTACCGGTGTTGGTGATTTCAAATCTAACCACCTCCCCAGCAGCCAGCTCTAGCTCTTCAGGGTCGAACCACATATCGCCAGCCTCAAGGCTGATCGTGCGGTCGACGTCAGCCTCGGTTAGGTTATTGCCACCACCGCCGTGGCCGGGTGCAGCCAGCGCCGCGCCCGTGATCAGACTTAATGAAAGGGCAAACAAAGACGTTGTTAAAAGAGTGTAGCGCATGGTCATTTACCTCAGAGGTTATTGTCACCCGTTCTTTATACGGTGTTAACCTGAAACGAGCCTGAMCCCAGCGGTCAAAACATGATCTGTAGCAACCTTACTGTTGTCCGCAAGGTTGCAAGGCTTGACCTGAGGGTAGCCCCAGAGTTGTAAGCTTAAAGCGTTATTGCTAGCTGACTTGGTAGGAGGCTTACCATGATGAACGCAGATTGTTTTGCTTTTATGAGTTCGATGGGTTGGTTGGCTTGGTTAATGCCGCTAACTTTTTTACTGTTGATAGGGCTGGTTATTGCCTCGCTGGGCAAGTATTTGTTTAGCCACACACCTCAAGGAGACCGCTCATGAAGCGTTTTACCGCTACGGTTTTATCTAGTGCTTTACTCCTAGGAGCCGCCTCGGCTCAGGCTGCGTTGCCGGATGAAGCCACGCTGTACAAGAATCCGCAGTGCGGCTGCTGTGACGAGTACGCCCGCCACCTTGAAGAGCAGGGTGTGGATGTAACGATCGTTGATGACGTTGAGCTAAGTGAGATCAAACAGCAGGCAGGCGTCCCCTATGGTTTAGGGTCGTGCCATACCATCGAAATAGGCGACTACTGGATTGAAGGCCATGTGCCGATGGAAGCGGTTACCAAGCTGTTTGAAGAGCAGCCTGACATAGATGGCATTGGCCTGGCGGGGATGCCCATCGGTACGCCGGGTATGCCGGGGCCTCAGAGTGAGCCCTATAACGTTTACGCCTTTAGCGACCAGCAAGATGAGCCGTTTATGACGTTGGCACCGTAAGTGGCGTTCGCTTCAAGTCTTATCCGGCAGCGCATAGCTGGCGGTGACGTGCACCACGGGGCGCGTTTCATCGCTGGCTGAGAATAGCTGTACTTCGCCCACCGCTAAGCGGCGGCCGAGTTTGATCAGCTTGGCGTGGGCGATAATGTCGTGATCGCCGGAGGCTGCGCGGAGGAAGTGGCAGTTTAAATCGCTGGTCACCGCCATCGGCTCTGGGCCAATTTGCGCTAAAATAGCCACGTACATAGCCACATCCGCAAAGCCCATCATGGTGGGCCCGGAAACCCGCGGGCCGGGTCGCAGGTGCTCGTTGCCTATCTTCAAGCGCAGGGTGGCCGTCATTTCACCCACGCTCTCTATCTTACCCATCCGCTGTGGAAACACTTCGTCTAAAAAGTGTTCGATTTGCTCGGCAGTCATGACGGTCATTGTTTTTTTCCTTTCATAAAAAAGCCCCGAGGCATAAGCCTCGAGGCTGATTACACCGTAAAACGATCTTACTTCGCTTTATGCACCTGGCGCCACTCGTGCAGTAGCGGCTCGGTGTAGCCGGAAGGCTGGACGCGGCCTTTGAAGATCAGGTCGGAGGCGGCTTTGAAAGCGGTGGAGCCTTCAAAATCGGCGCTCATGGCGGTGTAGGTGGGGTCGCCTGCGTTCTGCTCATCCACTACCTTGGCCATGCGCTTGAGGGTCTCTTCCACCCGCGGTGCATCGACAATGCCGTGGAGCAGCCAGTTAGCAATGTGCTGGCTGGAGATACGCAGCGTGGCGCGGTCTTCCATCAAGCCCACATTGTGGATATCCGGCACTTTCGAACAGCCCACGCCGTGCTCTACCCAGCGTACTACGTAGCCGAGAATACCCTGGCAGTTGTTATCCAGCTCCTGCTGCTTCTCTTCATCGGACCAGTTGGCGTTTTCCGCCACCGGCACGGTGAGTAGGTCATCCAGGTAGTCAGGTTCACCTAAACCTTCCAGCTCGCGCTGAACGTCGGTGACGTTGACCTGATGGTAGTGCAGTGCGTGCAGCGCCGCCGCCGTAGGAGAGGGCACCCAAGCAGTGTTGGCACCCGCTTTCGGGTGGCCAATTTTCTGCTCCAGCATATTGTGCATCAGGTCAGGCATGGCCCACATGCCTTTACCGATCTGAGCGCGTCCACGTAGGCCGCAAGCAAGACCCACTTGCACGTTGCTCTTCTCGTAGGCCTGAATCCACGCGGCGCCTTTCATATCGCCCTTGCGTACCATGGGCCCGGCTTCCATGGCGGTATGCATTTCGTCGCCGGTACGGTCGAGGAAGCCGGTATTGATAAACGCCACCCGTGAAGCGGCCTCGGCAATACACGCCTTGAGGTTAACCGTGGTGCGGCGCTCTTCGTCCATGATGCCCATTTTCAGGGTATCGCGGCTCATGCCTAGAATATCTTCGACGCGTCCAAACAGTTCGTTGGCGAAGGCGACTTCTTTAGGGCCGTGCATCTTCGGCTTGACGATATACACAGAGCCGGTGCGCGAATTGCGCGGCTGGTCMGCGTCTTTCTTGAGGTCGTGCAGCGCGAGCAGCGAGGTGRCCACCGCATCCAGGATACCTTCCGGTAACTCGTTGCCTTTCTCATCCAAAATCGCTGGTGTGGTCATTAAGTGACCCACATTACGCACGAACATCAGCGAACGGCCGGGTAGCGTGACGCTGCTGCCATCGGTGGTTTGCCAGGTGCGGTCGGCGTTAAGTTTACGAGTAAACGTCTTGCCGCCTTTTTCGATTTTCTCTTCCAGATCGCCCTTCATTAGACCCAGCCAGTTGCTGTAAACACCGACCTTGTCTTCTGAGTCCACGGCGGCAACGGAGTCTTCGCAATCCATGATCGCGGTTAGAGCTGCTTCTACCACGACATCTTTAACGCCTGCCGGGTCGGTTTTGCCGATGGAGTCGCTGGGGTCAATCTGAATTTCCAGGTGCAGACCGTTGTTACCCAGCAGAATCGCGTCGGGTTTGGCCGCTTCGCCGCTAAAACCAATCAACTTGCCGGAATCCTTAAGGCCGGTTTCACGACCGCCTTCCAGCGTCACTACCAAGTGCTCGTCACGAATGGCGTAGTTCACCGCATCACGGTGCGAACCAGTCGCCAGCGGTGCCGCGCGGTCAAGCACGCCCCGGGCGTAGGCAATCACTTTGGCGCCGCGCTTCGGGTTGAAACTGGTGCCTTTTTCGGCGCCGTCGTCTTCGGAAATGGCATCGGTACCGTACAGGGCGTCGTAAAGGCTGCCCCAGCGGGCGTTCGCCGCATTCAGCGCATAGCGTGCGTTGCTAACCGGTACGACCAACTGCGGGCCTGCCTGAACGGCGACTTCCCGGTCAACGTTGGCGGTGGTCGCTTTGACGTTAGCCGGCGCTTCTGCCAAGTAGCCAACCTCTTTTAAGAAGCGGCGGTATCCCGGCATATCGGTCACCGGGCCGGGGTTTTCCCGGTGCCATACGTCGAGTTTCTCTTGCAGCGTGTCGCGCTCTTCAAGTAATTGACGGTTTTTCGGGGTCAAATCATGAAACAGGGCATCCACACCGGCCCAAAAGGCATTTTCATCAACGCCTGTTCCCGGTAGCGCCTGCTCATTGATAAAACGATCTAAATCGGCTGCCACCTGTAAACGGTGGCGCGTGATACGCTCGCTCATGGGGTTTCTCCTGTGAGGATGCCCGTGGGCACTCTGTTCTTTAGAACATGGTTGGCCACGGGCAGATTAAAATGCATTTATGGAAAATAATTCCACACCTGCTCGGGCATGTAAACAGCGTAGACCCTAATGCGCTAAAATGCTCGACCAAATGACTAGGCATTAGGTGTTGGGAGCGCGACCCATCTGCCGCGCCTAGGCCAACGGACAATGGCGTTATGGAGAAACAACGATGCGTGATTTCCAACATCTGGAAGGCTTGTTTCGCCACGCCTCGGGCGATACCGCCCTTAGCCGCTTGTTGCCAGGGGAAATATTGGCAGACGCCMTGCAAGGCTATTTCCACCACTATGGCTTAGAAGCACTGCTGTTAGATACCAGTGAAGTGCACGCAGGCTTTATCGATACGGGACGCTTTGCGCTGTGGTGCCAGGTGTGGAGCCCCTCGCAGCCAGTGGGTACTGCCTTTGTGGTGCACGGCTATTTTGATCATATGGGGTTATATCGCCATTTGCTTGAACGCCTGCTGGCTAAGGGCTGGCGGGTGGTGCTGTGGGATCTTCCCGGTCACGGCCTTTCCAGCGGGGCGCGGGCGGAAATAGAAGACTTCGATGATTATCAACACTGTCTGGCCCATCTGCAGACGACCCTAAAGAGCCAAGGCATGGCGCCTGAGCCGTGGTTAGGCGTGGGCCAGAGTACCGGTGGGGCGATTCTGGCCACCGATGCGCTCACTCGCCGTGAGGCTTCCGGCTGGTCAGGTTTGGTGCTGCTGGCGCCCCTGGTGCGGCCTTGGGGATGGAGCCAAACAAGCTGGTTGCACTTGATTGCCAGCCCGTTCTTAAAAGAGTTGCCGCGCAAATATCGACCTAACTCCACCGACGAGCAGTTCACCGAGTTTCTACGCGAAGGTGACCCGCTGCAGCCCGAGCGATTAAGCGTTGCCTGGGTAAGTGCGATGCGCCGCTGGATGCCCCGGCTGCTGGCGCAGGAGCCCAACCCACTGCCTACCCTGATACTCCAGGGCGAGCAGGATTTGACCGTCGATTGGGAGTGGAATTTAGCGATTCTGGCGAAGAAGTTTCCCAATGCCGAAATTCATCGCCACCCGGAAGCTCGCCACCACTTGGTGAATGAGGCAGACCCCATCCGTGAAGTGCTGTTTGAAGCGCTGGATGCGTTTGTAGACAGCTTTTGTAAGTAGTTTTTGTAAGTAGTTTTTGTAATTCGTTTTTGTGAGGGATTGTTGCCAAAAGGGGGTATAAAACACATTGGTGAGATGAATTCCTAGACGTCACGAGCACTGAATAAATTCCGCTATGGATTTATTCAGTGCTTTCACCTTCCGATGTGCACGTTTCCCCGTATATTACTGAGCGTTCAAGAATGCCTCCACATCGAGCAGTATCAGCTCATTATCATCGGCGCGCCCCTGCTGGCGGCCAATAGAAAACGGGTAGTTATTGTCGTTGGCGACCACGATGGTGCGCTCATCGACACGATCCACGTTCTCAATGGTCACAAAGGGAAAGTTAAAGGTGCCGTTGATCGTGCCCCGCGGTGCAAGGCCCTCTGGATCCTGGATGTCCATCAAGTCGATATAGGCGATTTTCTCAAGCACACCCTGCTCGTCCGTACGTTCGAGATCGACGAGATAGATGCGTTTGAATTCGGCAGGATTGTCTGCCCACTCTTCTCGCGGGTCGCCCTGGSGGCTATCACGCTCGATGATTAAGCCGCGAGTTCCGCCAATGAGGTTGAAATCGCCGATGGCGTGATCCGCTGATTCCAAGGGGTAGTAGCGGGTTGTGTCGCCCCATTCGCCGGTTTTAGTGTTGAGCTCGAACATTCTTAATACGGGGGTGCCATCAATCGTTTCCGGGGCGTTGGCGTTGCTATCCCAGATGGGCTTTTCCAGTAAGGGGTAGAGGGTTGTTTGGTCTTCGGAGAGCGCCATGCCCTCATAACCACCGGAGCGAAACACTCTCACATCATCAGCGAGAGGCGCGCCAGGGTTCGGGGTGAGGGCAAAGGCATTGTCGGGGGAGCGCATCAGCGTCCCACCAGGATTGGTGGCCAGCACTTGCAGCACTTCGCCCTGATTATCGACCTGGATAATCCACGGGCCAAACTCATCGCCAATCCAGTAGCTATCGCCCACCGGCTGTATCGATTCAATATCGAAATCAGCCCCGGTTAAAAAACGACCAGGAGTGGCTTCATTCATAATCGGGAAGGGCACCTTGCGGTTTGGATCCGAGAGTTGAACGGTTTCCTCAATGATGACACGCCCAGTGTCCCAGTCGGTCTTTATGATGTTAAACATCAGAATGACGTCGGAGGAGTTCGCCTTGGAGCCAAAGCCGTTATCGGTCAACACCAGGAAACGGTCATCGCCAAGCGAGCGAATACCAGAAAAACCCTGCAGAGGCTGGCTGGGGAAGGGTAGCGCTAAGCCGGTGGCTTGCATATTCGTATATAACTGCTCAACACGGCCCTCTTGGCCAGTAAAACGGCCGGAGACGTTGTAATGCTCAGCGGCGCCGGAAGGAGCCGCCACAAAGGTGCTGCCGGGTAGCTGGGCATGGCCGGACAATGTGGCGGGAAAGCTCTGCTGGGCGTGTGCCGCACTGGTAAACGCAAAGGCGAGTAGAGCAGTCGCTAGTAACGGCTTTGTCATCACTATTTCACCATTTAGGAAGAAAAATTAGAGCAGGTGCAGCTTTTGCTAATTTTCATCCGTAATAGTGATAGTTGAATGACAAAGAGCAGACGTTTTAATGGCAGCAGGGTTTCACGTCGAGTCTGGCCCTGAGTCGTAAAATACGTCTTGCTCAACAGGCGTAAATATTAATAAATAGTGTGGCTTTCAAATACATTATTCAAAGAGGAAATGACAATGGGATCATCGGTCAAAAAGGTACTGGTCTTTGCAGGCAGTGCCCGAGAAGCGTCACTGAACAAGCAGCTAGCCAAGCTGGCCGCCAAGCGTATTGAGGCGCTTGGCGGGGAAGCAACCTTTATCGATTTAAAAGATTACCCCTGCCCACTGTTTGATGAGGATATCGAAGCCCAGGGCGTGCCGGAGAATGTGCTGAAGCTGCGTGAGATTCTGGCGGATCACCAAGCGGTGATGATCGCTTCGCCGGAGTACAACGGCTTTATCACGCCGCTGCTGAAAAACACGCTGGACTGGCTATCACGTCCCTATCAGGATACGCCGGGGCTCAAGTTATTTGCCGGTAAGTGGGCAGCGCTGGTATCGGCTTCCCCTGGTGGGCTAGGSGGCATCCGTGCGCTGCCCCTTGGTCAGCAACTGTTAGCCAATCTGGGGCTGATCGTGCTGCCACAGCCATTGTCGCTGGCGAAAGCGGGCAGCGCCTTCAATGATAGTGGCGCGTTACACGATGAAACCACGGGGCAGAAGCTGGATGCGCTGTGTCAGCGCCTAGTGAACTCATTGGCCTCCACCCACTAACCGTCCAGTGGCTTTCGGGGGCTTACGCCCCCTTTAGCATCCGATCCAGCTGTCGGTAGCCAATTGCTTCAATCAGGTGCGGTTGGGTGGGCTTGGGTTCGCCCTGAAGGTCGGCAAGGGTAAGGGCTACGCGCAGTACGCGATGATAGGCGCGGGCGGAGAGCTTGAGCTTTTCCAGCACGCCCGCCAGCCAAGCGCGCTCTTCATCGTTAAGCGCGCAGGCGGCTTCCAGGGCTTTGCCGCTTAGCTGGCTATTCAGCGCGCCACGGGCCATTTGGCGTTCTCGGGCGGCCATCACCCGCTCGCGCACTGCTTCTGACGACTCGCCTTGGGTTTGTGCGGTGAGCTGCTCTGGCGGCAGCGCGGGCACTTCCACTTGTAGATCGATACGGTCTAGCAATGGCCCGGAAAGCCGTGCTTGATAACGCTGGATTTGGCTGGCGGTACACTGACAGCGCTGGCGTGGGTCGCCCAAGTGGCCGCAGGGGCAGGGATTCATTGCGGCTACCAATTGAAACTGAGCTGGGTATCGGCGTTCATGGCTGGCGCGAGCTAAATGAATTTCTCCAGTTTCTAGCGGTTGCCGAAGTACCTCTAGCACGTGGCGGGAAAACTCCGGCAGTTCGTCCAAGAACAGTACGCCGTGGTGAGCAAGGGATATCTCGCCGGGTTTGGGTTTTGAACCGCTGTCATTTTCAGCAATTAGTGCGACCCTCAGGGCGTAATATCGGGCTATTATGGTAGTCTGTACAGGATTGAGTGCGACAGAATTAATAGCAATTGATGCGACAGGTCTTGTTTTATTCAACATTTGGTGCGACTGCCCATGCCACTGCCTACATCCGTTCGTAAAATCGGCCCTACCCGACGAAGTGTGTCTGGCTACTATGCCTTTCGCGGGGAGGAGTCTATTGCGTTCGAGTCGACGCTCGAACGTGATTTCCTCATCAAGGCTGACTTTGATGTGAGCGTCCTTGGTGTGATATCCCAGCCGTGCGAGATCCCGTTTCATCATCCCGTGACCGGTAGGCGCTACACCTACACACCTGACTATTTGGTTTATTACCGTCTCGGTAACCGTCATTACAGGGATTACCCAAAACCTCTCCTGGTGGAGGKCAAACCACGGGAAAAGTGGCAAGCACATTGGCGTGAATGGTCGCCTAAATGGAAGGCGGCGATACGGCATGCCAACAATGAGGGCTGGGCGTTTCGCATTCATGATGAAAGCCGCATTCGTGATAAGACCTTGGACAACATTACCTTCCTAGCGCGCTACAAGCGGATGGTGTTTCCCTCTGTCGAAAGCCAGGCAGTCCTCAACACGGTGAGGGAAATGGGGGTGGCGACCTTGGATTACCTGCTTTCTCGGCACTTTATGGGCGATATTTACCGGGCAGAGGGGATTGCGCATTTATGGCATCTACTGGCGACTCGGCAGTTAGATTGCGATATGGCCCAATCCTTCAGTCCTCTATCGGAGGTATGGGTACCCGATTATGAATAACCATCGTGGCAGCGCAACTGAACCCAATAACGGCGTCGCCCAAACACGCCAACACTTGCAGATTATGGTGGGTGAGCAGGTTCAGAAAGATGGCACCGTTTACCGAATTTCCCAGGTGCTCGATTTTGAGACAGTCATTGGCATTGCCGTTGAGTCCGGGCGTAGTTGCCCGCTTCGCATCAAAGAACTAGCGCCTCTCAATAGCGGGTCCGTATCCCCTGAGCAGGATATGTCCGAGATTGGGGATGCCGATTGGCGGGAGGCCGAGCATCGCTTTTCCATCATTAAGCCCTTGGTGGATCGCCATACGGTGGGGCGGGATGCAGCGGAGGAGCGTGCGAAACAAACGGGGGTTGATACGGCTACGATCTACCGTTGGTTGAAGCGGTATAAAGCGACGGGCTCGGTGCTCGCATTGATTCCTCAAAAGCCAGGGTGGAAGAAGGGAAAGTCGCGTATTCCCGCGCATGCCGAGGCAGTGATTCAGGAAGTCATCAAAGAGGTGTATTTGACGCTGCAGCGTCCGTCCGCACAAAAAGCGGTACAGGAAGTCATGCGGCGCTGCCATGAACGGCGCATCGACCCGCCGAGCCCTGGTACCGTTCGTGCTCGTCTGCGTGATATCCCAGAGCGTGACCGGTTGCGTGGCCATGGTTTTAGAGACAAAGCCATTAACAAGTTCCAGCCGGCTGCCGGAAAATTTCCCAATGCGGACTATCCGTTAGCCGTTATGCAGATTGACCACACGCCTGCCGATATTATTTTGGTCGATGACGTGTATCGCAAGCCGATTGGTCGCCCATGGATTACGTTGGCCATGGACGTGTTTACTCGCATGGTCACGGGGTATTACTTGTCGTTTGACCCGCCCTCTGAAACATCTGTCGGCATGTGTGTGGCGCACTCCATGCTTCCTAAAGATGAGTGGTTGCTMCTGCATAATGTGGAGGCTGAGTGGCCGGTATGGGGCACACCCGCCACGATTCATGTCGATAACGGCCCAGATTTTCGCTCTGAGACGTTTCGGCGCTCATGCCTAGCCTATGGGGTCAACCTTGAGTTTCGGCCTGTTAAGCAGCCTCGTTATGGTGGCCACATTGAGCGGGTACTGGGCTCTCTTCTAAAGGAAATCCATAACCTGCCTGGGACGACCTTCTCCTCCATTAAAGAGAAAGAGGGATACGATCCAGAGAAGCACGCGGCCATGACGAAAAGCGAGTTTGAAGAGTGGCTGGTGACGTTGATTTGCAAGGTTTACCACCAGCGCCTTCATTCTGGGATTGGTATGTCGCCGATGAAAAAGTGGGAAATTGGTGTGTTTGGCAATGCGGATGTGCAGGGAGTGGGATTAGCGCCGAGGCCTGCTGACAGGCTCTCTGTATTGCTCGATTTTTTGCCCAGCTTTCAGCGTACGATCCAGACCTTTGGTGTGACCATCGATGGCATAAACTATTACGATGAAGCGCTAAGACCTTGGATCAATGCCAAAGATCCAGACATGCCAGACAAGAAACGCACCTTTGTTTTCCGGCGCGACCCTCGCGACATTAGTGTCATTTGGTTCAAAGACCCGGAGCTCGGGCACTATTTTCGCGTGCCCTTTGCCAATCTTGCCCTCCCCYCGATGAGTGTTTGGGAGTATGCCCAAGCTAAAGCGCGCCTTCGGCAGGAAGGAAGAAACTCGGTCAATGAGACTGAAATTCTACGCGCTATTAGTGAGCTGCGAACCCATGTGGAGGAGTCGCAAGCACGTACTAAGCGAAGKCGCCGTCAGGCACAACGACGTAAAGAGCATGAGAAGAAGGTGACGCCTGCAGATCCCCTTTTACATGCGCCCTCAACTGCGGCCCCTAAAGAGACACCCGCTCAAGGGGACGGTCTTTTAACGGGTGATATCGATGTGAACTGGGACATAGCATGAGCACACACCTTCATCCTGATCTTCGTCACGTCTTGGGGCTGTCCGCTAAAGAGCGAATGGAGTTTATGGATCAACCGCGCTGGTTGGGCTATCCATTGGCCAATCGTGTCATTGAGGTCATGCGTGGGTTGATGGAGAAGCCCAGTCGTCCTCGTATGCCTAACCTCTTGCTCGTGGGTGACTCCAACAACGGAAAGACAACCATCGTTCAACGGTTTCGTAAGCAGTACGGTGAAGGCTACGTGAATGAAGACGTAGAGCCCGTGAAGCCTGTTGTTGTCACTCAGGCTCCCCCGAGTGCCGATGAGAAAAGTCTGTATATCGCAGTGCTAGAGAGKTTCTGGGCTCCCTACCGGCCTACAGATCCTGTTCCCAAGCTGCGCTACCAGGTGATTCATCAACTGCGTGCTTGCCATACGCGCTTACTGATCATCGATGAGTTTCACTCTCTGTTAACCGGTGGTGCTGTTAAGCAGCGCGAAACGATGAATGCCATTAAGCTTTTATGCAATGAGCTAATGATTCCCATCGTTGGTGTGGGGACGCAAGATGCTGTGCGTGTGCTGCATTCAGACCCACAGCATGCGAGTCGCTTTGATGTGGTCGCGTTACCAAAGTGGGAGCTCAATCAGGAGTTTCAGAAGCTGCTCGCTGGCTTTGAGAAGATATTACCTCTCAAACATCCTTCCCAACTGCATGAGCCCCAATTGGCGACCCAGCTCCACGCGATTTCTGGCGGTAATTTGGGTGACCTGCACCGGCTGCTGATTGAGTGTGCAAATGCCGCTATTTTGTCTGGAGCTGAGTGCATCGATGAGAAAATTATTCAGAGTAAATCATGGGTGCGGCCCACCCGTGGCATTAGGGAAGTGATGCTGTAATGACCTGGGCGCTGAGTGTGCCCCTGCTGCCTGAGGAGTCCCTTTCATCATGGCTCGTTCGGGCGGCGTTGCGACAGGGGTGTGATCCTTTGKCGCTCACCGGGGCTATTTGGCCAACATGGCGTATATGGACGAGGGACATTGATAGGGAAATACCCCTCGCAAGAATGCGCCCATTAGTGAATGCCTCGGGGATATCTTCCGCTAAGTTTCAGAAAGCGGGGATGCGGGACGATTGTGAGAAAGTGGTCGGTTACTCGTTACCGGAAACCCGGACTTGGCCCTGGTTGTTGGCACTCGGCAGCCGAAATCGAACCCGCCATGGAGGACAACAGGTATGCACGTTGTGCTTGGCAGAGGACTCAACCCCCTACTTGCGCCGGCACTGGCGATTCGCTTGGCACACTGGGTGCCGCTTTCATGGGGTGCAGCTGGTAGATGAGTGCCCAGCATGCAAGGCCCCTATAGAGCCCCATCGCCTGACAGCGGAAGATCAACATTTAGCTCAATGCAGCCGGTGTCATAACGATTTTAGAAAGGCGGTATGCACGTCGCCTTTACCTGAAGCGTTCAGTGTTCAAGTGATGGCTGATCGTGTGTTAGAAMAGGATAAGGTGACGTTTAGGCAGGCCTCTATCGCACCCGCCGATTGGKTTTCTATGGTGGCCTTTTTTATTGGCGTTATACGGCGTGCAAGTCGGCGGCCTGTGTCACCCCTGGCCGATGCGCTTCTTTCATTGGGCATTTCGGTTACGGATTGCCGAATGCCTGTGTCTGGCCTGGCGTTTGAGCTGCTGGCTGTCAGCGAGCGTAGTGCCTTATTGGTAGCGTTGGAACGCTTGCTCAGTATGGGCCTTGAAGAAACGTTCAGCGTTCTGGTCGCGTGCAATGTCAAAACGAGCGCGCTTCATGATCCCCGAAGGTCGCCCCCCGTTGTGTTGTTGCCGCTGCTATCACGGTTATCTCACCACCCTCATGGGCCGCATCGCCGCCGTGTTCCCCCGGCTTGTCGCCCCATGTCGGAACGCGCTGTTAGAGCCTCATGGGCGCGTTTAAAACGCAGAATGAAAGCGGAGCCAACCTCTTGAATCAACACCAAACGGTCGACTGCGATGAGTGTGGCCGAGAAGTCTCCAAATTGTGGCGACGCCATAAAGGGCACGGCTACTAACTTGCTATGCTCGTGTGTTTAAGCGGCGGATGTGCCCACGATGTGGTGAGTTAGCCCGTCTGCCTAAGAATGACCCAGACGCCGTCTGTCGTCAGTGCAACGTTGACAAACCGTGTGCACGATGTGGAAAAGCCAGTTCAGACTACAACATCGGCAAGGTCACTCCCTACGGCCCTGTCTGTATCGCCTGCGCTCCCTATTTCAAAGAACCAGAGCCCTGCGAGGCGTGTGGGAAAGCATCTCAACGTCTTACCCGAGTGGCGCGTATGGGGCATGATCATCGCTTATGTCCACGCTGTTCGACAGCAGACCACGGTACCTGTTCTGCATGTCGTCGACATCGTTTATTGGTGGTGGCACCCAACGGGGATGCGTTGTGCAAAGCCTGTAATGAGCAAGGGGAAATTGCCTGCCCATCGTGTGGTAATCCCATGCCAGCGGGTCGAGGTGATGCCTGTGAGCCCTGCTATTGGACGCGAACATGCCGTAAACGCATCACCATTGGCCAAGCCGGTATCACTACCAAAGCGTTAAGTGAGGCCTTTGGGGAATTTGGTGAATGGCTGATTCGTATCACTGGGCCGCATAAGGCTGCCCTCAAGATCAATCATTTCTTCTCGTTCTTCCTTGAGCTCGACCAGGCATGGTCACGGATACCGAGCTATTCGGAGCTACTTCATCACTTCGGGGCGGAGGGCTTGCGGCGTGTGAGGCTTCCCATGCGATGGTTGCATGAAGAGCAAGGGGTAGAGCCGGATCACCAAGCAAAGCGGATCGACTCAGAGAAAAGACGTATTCAAGCGTGTCTCAGTTCTATGCCGTTCGCTTCGCTATCAGACCAAGTGCTGCAAGCCTATTGGCTGCAATTGGAAACCCGTATAGAGGCGGGCAAAACGTCCCACACCTCCGCACGACTTGCACTAAGAGCGGCAGCCGCATTGCTMCTCGCTACTGACCGGGAGGGGCAGCGACTGCCTCAACAGGGCGATGTGGACAACTATTTGCATGCGGTGCCCGGACAAGCAGCCTCGGTCACGGGGTTTACTAATTTCTTAAATCGCCAACATGCCACCACGTTGGCTCCTCGGGTGGATGTAAAACGGGCAAGAAAGCGGCGAAAAGAAACACTAGCCCGCACCCTGATGACGATGGCCCGGTGTGCTGATCAAGGAGAGGCCTGGAGGGAGGCATGGATCGTTGCTGCCATGGAGTATTTCCATGACACAAAATTAACGCAGAAAATGCTTCGACAACAGACCGTAGAGCGGACGACAGACGGGATACAGGTGGTAGTGGGTGGCGTTACCTACTGGCTGCCTCTGGATATTGAGTGCTAAGACACTGATAGCGCGCAGTCACTTGGAGGGCCCCGCGACTCTGTAGGCGAATGTCGCCCCGCCGTTTGGACGGGGCTATGGCTCTCTACCTATATGCCAGGGCTCAACGGGGTGCCAAAAGGCGTGTCATGACCGTTGAGATGACGTCAAAACCAGGTCTTCATAAATGCCCTTGATAGCCTTCTCTTCTGGGCTGTGGCGCTGTGGCTCCTGTTCCTGCTTTGGATGTAGTGGGGTTATAAGCCCGTTAGAGAGTGACAGGACATCGCTGAGCTGCTCGTAATCGAGGTTTACGTTATCGACATTGTATTGGTTAAGGCGTGTCATGGTCTCTGTGAGTGCGGTCATACTGTGCTCTTCTTCTCCAAGCGGCGGAAAGGCTTGAATCAGCGGCTGACCGCCTTCCCAACCTATCTTGATCGGCTGATTGATGATGTTGACTTGGGTGCCGGGTGGAATGCGGTCAAATATAGATTCGATGTCTTTGGGTAACATGCGGATACAACCTCGGCTTGCGCGCATGCCAATGCCATCGGGCTGGTTGGTGCCGTGAATCAAATAGCCATCGAAGCCTAGGATGATGGCATGGTCTCCTAGCGGGTTATCGGGGCCGGGCGGTACAACGCTTGGTGCGGTTTCGCCGCGTGCTTCCGCTTCACGTTTTACCGACTCAGGCGGGTACCATGCGGGGTTTTTAATGTTCATGGTGGTCTCGGTCACACCAAGGGGTGTATCAAACCCTTCGCGACCGATGCCGATAGGATAGGTCTCAACGCGCGGTGTCTCACCGGTTTTGACATCTGGGTAGTAGTAAAGCCGCAGCTCGGCGATATTGATGACGACCCCAGTACGCTCGACATTCGGCAGGATGAAGCGTCCTGGAATGGTTACTTCAGTACCCACTCCGGGCACCCAAATACTGACCTCTGGGTTAGCACGTACAATCTCCTGGTAGCCAAGGTTGTGACGTCTGGCAATATCAATCAGAGTATCCTCGTAATTCTTCACGATGAAGGTGTCAGCCTCTCCGATAATATTGCCTTCCTCAGGTAGCGGGTAATGCCCCTTGGGCCATTCCGTCTCCTGGGCAGTGGAAGGTTGTGCCGCCATGGCGACAGGGAGCCATGCCAGAAACGAAACCATCACACTCACGATGAAGCCGATCTGCATTGGCCATGGGAGGAATCTCTTAAGTATTGCTGCGTTCTTTGCCAAGAGCATCGCTAGGTTCCTTTTTCATCTAATGCGTCGTTTTTTGATCGAGATAAGTTCAGTTGTAACCCGAGCAGTGTCAGCACCGCAGCGAGTATCCAAGCGGGGCCACTACCGGTGCGTGTGAAAGGAGTTAGGCCCTGCATCGGGGTCACCTCGCCCGTTAAACTGGCCTGTTCAAACTGTGGGGCACGGGCTGTGACGTGACCTTGTGAATCGATGATGGCCGTCACGCCATTACTGGTAGCTCGAAGTAGGTGACGACCATTTTCTAAGGCACGTAGACGCGCCATTTGAAGATGTTGGTGTGGGCCAATGGAGCGCCCAAACCACGTATCGTTGGAAACCGTTAATAGCAGCTCGGCATTACGCGCCTGTTGGGCGACATGGTCGGCAAAAATGATTTCGTAACAAATGGCATTGCCAATGGKGGCTCCAGCCACGTGTAACGGAGCCTGTTCGCCTGACCCTGGGGTCAGGCGAGGTACTGGCAAGTCGAAAAAAGCAAGGGTGCCAGCGAGGAGACTTTGGAATGGCAAATACTCGCCAAAGGGCACCAAGTGCGCCTTCTGGTATTCGCCCTGCACATCATTTAGCCCTATGACGCTGTTATAAGAGCGCCCTTCACTGTCGCGTTGCAAAATGCCGGTCAACAAGGCGGTGTCAGGCCCCAGGTCGGACGCTACTTGCTCAAGTATTTGCTGTGCTTCCTGCTCAAGCATGGGAAGGGCTGCCTCAGGCCAAACGATGAGATCGATATCCCTTGCTTGCTCCCGTGTCATCGTCGTGTAGATACTGATCGCTTCGCGCTGCCCTTGGGCAGTCCACTTAATGCGCTGGTCAAGATTCCCTTGCAGCAATGCCACCCGGATGGGCTTGCCAGCCGGGGTTGTCCATTGGGCGGGCAATAGGAATGGAACGATCCACAAGGCGGCCATTGGGACAAGGAAACTCCAGCGGCGACGCAGTACCTCTACCCCTAACGTACCTGTCAGCGCGGTCATGAGTGACAGCAAGTACACACCACCAACGGGCGCCCATGGGGCTAGTGGAGAATCAATCTGAGAGGTGCCCAGCAATAACCAGGGAAAGCCGGTGAGCATCCAAGTGCGTAGCCATTCGCTCACCACCCACATACCGGCAAAGCTAAGAAAGGCGAACCGTGGCCCCGTGATGCGTCGATAGAGCCCAAAGGGGACTGCAAAGAAGAGCGCCAGGACGCTGACAAAAAGAGTGGTGAGGAGCATCGCCACCAAGGCCCCGGTGCCACTGAAATCGTGAATAGCAACGAAGACCCACGACGTGCCTGAACCGAACAGGCCTACCCCATAGCACCACCCACGCAGGGTGGCCATGGCGGGCGTTAGCGACGCTATTCTCCAATAGACCAGTGCCACGCTCACTGGGCCAAGCCACCATAGGGAAAAGGGGGCGGCACTCAAGGTGGTCAGCACCCCAGCGGCGAGCGCTACAACGCAATCGACTATTGGTGAGGAGCGCCCAGCAAAAAGCGTATATTCTTTATCTTTATCGACCACATCCATAGCGTTACTCAGAGCGCTTAAAAGCAGGACTTTCACGCCATAACGCCACCGCGAACATCAATACACCGGCAAATAGCGCGATATCGGCCATGTTAAAGGCGGGCCAATGCCATTCGCCCCAGTAAATGTCCAGATAGTCGACGACGTACCCTCGCGCTAAGCGATCAACAGTATTACCGAGCGCGCCGCCAAGAATCAGGCTGTACGCACAGGCCTCCAAGCGCGACAGGGGTTTGCATAGCTGCACAACCAATACGACGACCACCACCAACGCTAAACCAAGAAAGAGGTAGCGCTGCCAACCCCCTGCTTCTGCGAGAAAGCTGAAAGCGGCTCCTGTGTTCCCGGTATAAACCCAGTTAAAAAACGGCGTTAGCGGAATGACTTGGCCAAACGACATCTGGGCATGCACAATTTCCTTGACCAGTTGATCGGCTAGAGCCATCACGCAAGCTAATGTGAACCATGGCCAGCGACGTGAAGGGCTATCGTTTGGCGCTGTTCTCATGACGTTGTTTTTCCTTGTGACAGGCCTGTCATTGCGGTACTGGGCGAAAAGCGGKAACCCAGCAGTCGCATGGCGTTCAACGTCACCAGGACGGTAGCACCGGTATCGGCCATCACCGCAATCCACATGCCGGTAATACCCAGCGCCGTTGTAACTAGGAAAATGGCTTTTAAGCCAAGGGCGAGAACAACGTTGGTTTTCACATTGCGCAGCGTGGCACGAGAGAGGTCTATCAGCTCAGCGATGCCGGTAACGCGGTTCTTGAGCAAGGCTGCATCGGCGGTTTCCAACGCCACATCCGTGCCACCCCCCATCGCGATACCCACATCTGCTGCCGCGAGTGCCGGTGCATCGTTGATGCCATCGCCTACTTTACCGATGGGGCCACGGCCTGCCGCTTGCCAGTCTCGAACATACGCTGCCTTGTCTTCAGGCATTAGTTCGCCGTACGCTTCAATGCCTAAGCGACCCCCCGTGGCAGCGACGGTGCGGGCATTATCACCGCTGAGCATGACCGCCTGTACGCCTAAACGGGATAGCGCCGCTAGGCCTTCCATGGCATCTTCGCGTGGCTCATCGCGAACCGCGATCAAGCCCAGTAAACGCTCGCCTTCGACGAGGAGAGCGAGGCTCTTACCGGCTTCTTCTAACGCGACAATCCGAGCACTGAGACTTTCCTCAAGGATGACTTTCTCGTGAAGGTGACGAGGCGTCATTAAGCTCAGCTCGCGACCCTCCACCTGGCCGGAAACACCGCGCCCCGCCAGAGCGCGGCCGCCGGTGACGGTGGGGAGGTTGATGCCCGACTGTCGGGCATGCTCAACGATAGCCGTGGCGATAGGGTGACTGGAATCCCGCTCTATTGCGGCGGCGAGCCGCAATACGCTGTTATCGTCTTCCTCAGCAATCCAAGACTCCACATCTGTGACTCTTGGGGTACCCGCAGTGAGGGTGCCCGTTTTATCTAATGCCACCAAGCGAAGCTTACCTAACTGTTCAAGAACGGCTCCCCCTTTGATCAGTAGTCCGCGCCGAGCTCCCGCCGAGAGACCGGCGGCGATGGCGGCAGGGGTGGAAATGACTAACGCGCAGGGGCATGCGATTAACAGCAATGCTAACGCACGGTAAATCGACTCCGACCATGCCATGGTCGATACCAGCGGTGGCACTATCGCCATCAGTAGGGCGAGTAAGACGACGGCGGGCATATAGTAATACGCAAAACGATCAATAAAGCGTGCTATCGGTGCCTTGGCGGCCTGTGCTTCTTCAACCAGACGAATAACGCGTGCGATCGTATTGTCATCAGCGCCTCGTGTTACCTCCACCTCCAGGGCGGCATCAAGATTCACTGTGCCAGCAAAAATGTCATCACCAGGCGCTCGCGAACGAGGTATGGACTCGCCGTTTACCGGCGACTCGTCAATGTCGGAGGTGCCCACCAGGATGCGTCCATCGCAGGGTACGCGATCACCGGGCCGCACCAGCACACGCTGACCGGGTTTAAGTGACTCCGCCGAGACATCACGCAGATGGCCGTTGTCCATCAGCCTCGCCGTTGAGGGTGTTAAGTTTGCCAAGGCTGAGATACTGCGGCGCGCCCGTGACGCAGCTACCCCTTCGAGTAGCTCACCTACGGCGAACAAGAACACGACCATCGCAGCTTCAGCAGCAGCATTGATGGCCAATGCGCCAACCGCAGCGATGCACATCAGCATCTCGATGGTAAAGGGGTTGCGCATTTTGAGGGCGCCCCAGGCACTCTGCGCAATGGGCATTAAGCCGACCAGCGTGGCCAGAATGAACGGCACATTACCCAGCGCAGGCCATGCTAAACGAAGCGCGAAGGCTACGATCAGCAGATTTCCCGTGATAATGACCAAGCGCCCTTTAGCGGTTTGCCACCAAGAGGATGAAGCACCAGATGCGCGTGTTTGGCCAGCAGGGGAAGTCACTTGATAGCCTAGTTCGTTCAGGATGCCCTCAATGGTCTGTTGCGAGGGGCCTCCATGATCGCGCTGGTGAATCTTCACCGATCCTGTGACGGAGCTTGCCGTGACTTCCTCAATGCCGTCCAGCCGCTCTAGCGCCGACACAACCTTGCGCTCACAACCGCCGCAGTCCATGCCTTCAACACGCAGTGTCAAGACGGTAGGCGCTGTCGCCTGCGTTGATGTTTTCATGGTGCCTCTTCTCCCAATGAGCTATGGTTTTGAAGTGTAAACCTTGTAGCAACTACAGCTTCAAGCCCTGCGTAAGGAGTTTTACCATGTCGATGATGGGGCAAAGTATCAGCATTGGTGAGTTAGCACGACGAGCCGATTGCAAACCTGAAACGGTTCGCTATTACGAGCGTATTGGGCTGTTGCGCGATGCGACACGAACCGGCGGAGGACAGCGCCGCTATGGAGACGACGCTGTGCGGCGCTTGACCTTTATTCGTCATGCCCGTGACTTTGGCTTTTCGGTGGAGTCAGTGCGAGAGCTTTTGGCCATGTCAGATCAACCTGATATGCCTTGCCAAGAAGTCGATGCCATCGCCACGCATCACCTAAAGAAAGTGGAGTCCCGCCTTCAACGACTGTCCATACTGCGTGAGGAGCTTCAACGGATGGTCACACAGTGTGCCGGTGGTAAAGKGGAAAGCTGCCGAATCATTGAGGTCATCAGTGATCATCAGCTCTGTATCACTGAAAAATCGCACGGAGGGGCTCACGACTTGGGTTAGCACTAACGCTACGCCCCACGCCCAATGGTTAGCCCAGCGAAACATCCAAAAACAGCATGAGTACCAATCCGATGGAGAGGCCCAGCGTGGCCTTTTTTTGGTGCCCGCTCCGATGAGTTTCGGGAATAATCTCATGACTGATCACATACAACATCGCCCCCGCTGCAAAGGCCAACCCCCAGGGCAGTAGCGCTTGTGACATGCTGATGACTCCAGCGCCTAATAAGCCACCCAACGGCTCAACAAGCCCCGTAAGGGCGGCAATCGTCCATGACCGCCAACGTGAATAGCCCACGCTTAGCAGTGATACTGCTACGGCCAGTCCTTCTGGGGCATTCTGAAGTCCAATGCCAATCGCTAGCGGCATGCCTCCTTCGCTTCCCCCTGCGCCAAAGGCCACGCCAACGGCCAGCCCTTCTGGCAGGTTGTGTATCGTAATGGCAATAATAAACAACCAGATACGGCGTAGTGAGGCAGCCTCTGGCCCTTCTCGCCCCTGTTCGAAGTGCTCATGAGGTAAGAGCTCGTTCAGTAGTGCGACCATTCCAATCCCTAGCAAAATGGCCGCACAAGCAATGGCAGCAGGTACCACGCTACCGCCATAACGCAGCTCCGAGGCTTCTAAGGAGGGTATGATCAGTGAGAAGAAAGAGGCCGCTAGCATGACACCAGCGGCGAACCCCAACGCTAAATCGCGAACACCACGATTCGGTGTTTTGGTAAACAAGACAGGAAGCGCCCCTACAGCCGTCATCAAGCCCGCCGCAAGGCTTGCCAATACCCCCATGGTGACGGGAGAAACCTCTTCCATACCGATTACCTGTGTTGTGATAGATGAGTGATTACACGGCTTGGGTTCCATAACGAGACAAGCGCACGTTCACGTTACTAACCCCCATGCAACGTTGTTAAGCACGAGTGGTTACGGCTCGTTAAACGAGATCAAGTCATAAAGTGACGCCGTACCGATAGCTTKTTCTAAGCGATCTCTTGCCTCGTAAAGTGACGCTTGATATTCACTTTGAGTCGGCTGTTCGCCTAGCATGATGCGTTGACCTTGACCAAGGGGGTCAACAGGCTGGTTATTGACTCTCACTTCGTAATGTAGGTTGGGCCCCGTGGCGACCCCAGAGGCACCTACCTCTCCGAGCGACTCTCCCGCATTGACTAAATCCCCAACCACTAGCTGTGGGGAAAATCGGCTAAGGTGTGTGTAGCGACTGATTGCCCCTGTGTCGTGCTCCACCTCGATCACCTGCCCATATCCCCCTTGGCGACCCATAAAGGATACGCGCCCAGGTGCGGTGGCAATGACCGGCGTTCCTGTCGGCGCAGCCAAGTCAATTCCATTATGAGGACGCATCCCTCCATACACAGGATGTCGCCGATTCCCAAAGCGAGACGTTAAGCGGGCACTAAGCACGGGCAACCGCAACGTGCCTAGCAGGGTGTCGCTTTTGAAAAGAGCTACGTCCCCCTTTTGGGTGACCGGCCATATGACCTCCAAGGGCTCTGCCTGATCAGGCAGAGCGGCATAACTGAGGCGTGGTGGCCCAACACGGGCGCCGTCCTGGCGTCGATCTTCCTCCCACACTAATTGAATACGTTCACTGCCAGAAAACTCCAGCGGCGCTGCGATAAACTCGCTGAGCAGTGTTTCCAGTTTAGTGGCGAAACGCGTTGGGACACCTTCTGCTGCCAAGGCCTCGTAGAGGGTGGTATCAATGACGACATCACGCCCAAAGGTTAGGKTATCAACGCTATCGAGCGGTAATGTGCCTTCTTGCTCGCTAGCCGCCTGTAACTTGACAGGGCTAAGTTCAGACGGAGGCAATGACAGATGCGTTTGCCAATTGGCTTCGGCTAGCAAGGGGTAAAAGCCCACCAAGCCTAGTAACCACCAGCGCTGCATCACTGGCCATCCTCTTCCCCAGAGATCTCCGCTACTTCACTCTCGACGGCATCAATCAGCTCTTGCATACCAAAGGGGTCTAAAGGCTCGCCATTGACAAAAAAGGTAGGTGTTTGGCGAATCTGATTGGCTCTGACATCCGCCATGTCTTGGTCAATCACCGCCTGCACCTCAGCAGAAGTCAGTTGCTCTTCGGCAGCCGCTAAATCAAGGCCTCCTTGGCTCGCGATATCGAGGATAGCGGATTCATCAAAACTGCCATGTGAAGCCCATTGATCCTGGCGAGCCAGCAGCCTCTCCAGTACCGGTTCAAAGACGCCCTGACGACGAGCAACTTCTAATACCCGAATGGCCTTGTCCGATACGTCGCCGTGGAAAGGAGTGTAGCGCACGATGAGCCGCACTTTTTCTGGGTAGGTTTCCAGAATACTTTTTGTCAGGGGATAGAAAGCACGGCAGGCTTCGCAAGCCGGATCGAAGAATTCCACAATCGTCACCGGCGCGTCTTCTCGTCCCAAGATGGGGGAGTGTGAACGCACCAAGGAGTCCTCGGCCTGGACACCGCTCTCTTTTGCTGCCTGAGCTTGCATGTCTAAGAGGGCAGGCTTCGATACGGCGACGATCGCAGCGGTCAGCATTAACGTACCGGCCAATATAAAAGACGCTTTTTTGAACATGTTTCTCTCTCTGTCTCAACGATGGGGTGGAAAAGTAGGGTTGAAAAATAAGCCAATCGCTATGGGAGTAAGCTGCTCGCTATCTACCTGAGCTGGGAGCCGGCCTCGGTCTGTCACTCATGCCCATATAGATTGGCATTTTGATGCGCGTGGTCACTATGCTCAAACTCTAGGCTGGAATGAGCAATACTGAAGCGCATTTTAAGCTGCTCCTTGATCTCTGCTTTGACGGATTCAAGCKGCTGCCAGCCGGTTTCTGTCAGAACCACGTGGCAGTCAAGGGCTGCCATGTTTTCCTGCATCTGCCATAGATGCACATGGTGAATATCCTGGACTCCCTCGATATCTCGTACGGTCTCAACGACTGCCTGCCCGTCAATGTCCGGGGGAGATCCCAGCATTAGCGTACGGATAGGGCCGCCAATTTCAGAGAAGGCTAGGTAAAGAATATATAGCGCAATCCCTATCGTGATCGCGGGGTCTACCCAGCGCATGTCGTACAGTAAAATAAGCGAACCACCGATAATCACGGCGATGGAGGCAAACGCATCCGATAAGTTATGCAGAAAAAGGGCGCGGATATTGACACTCTCTTTTTGCATTGACCACGTGAGCATGGCGGTAAGGGCATCGACGACGAGCGCGACGCCACCAATAATCACGATCGTCCATCCCTCTATCTCAGGGGGATCGACCATCCGCATAGCGCCTTCGTAAATCAGGTAGACACCGACAATAATGAGGGKGGTGTAATTGATGAGTGCTGCCACTATCTCGATGCGGCCATAGCCAAAGGTCATATGCACATCGGCAGGCCGYCTGGCGATTTTACGAGCAGCAAAGGCAATGACTAATGCTGCCATGTCAGAAAAGTTATGTAACGCATCAGCGATCAGCGATAGGCTCCCCGCCATAATGCCACCGACGATTTGAGCGATGGTTAAGAGCCCATTGGCCCAAATGGAGATGCTGACGCGCCGGTCGCCAGAGGCAGGATCAATGTGGGGATGATCATGATGATGTCCCATCTGTTACCTTCTCTCGAATTATCTGTTCTTGGTACTATAAAACCTCTAGCAACTAAAGCTTCAACCCTTGAGCATTATCTATTTGCATCGCTGGATTGGGAAGCACGTCCCTAGCTACCAAGCGAGCCATGGCGCGCTGGGCCGAAGGTGATCATGTTTTAGGTGCGGGGCTCAATCCACTTCAACCGGTAACGTCTAATCCACCATGGGTAGATTCATTTATTTTGTCGAGGCGCACCTTGTCTGGTTTGTAATCGTCGTCGCGGGGGGAGGCTTACTCTTTCCGGCCACCGGAATAATGCTTAAGTTCGCGATTGGGCCATTACTGGCATTACTGATGTTGATTATCAGCCTCACATTCGATGCGCATGCAGTGCGCATCGTGTTCCGAAAGCCGTCACGGCAGTTGTTGGCATTGGGGCTGGTCTATGGGCCTATGTCGATTGCCGGGTGGCTAACGGGCCGTCTATTTTTTGGAAGCGGCCCGCTGGCTGCTGGCCAAACCTTGCTCGGCACGCTGCCGACAGATGTGTCCTCTCCTCTTTTGGTACTGATGGCAAAAGGCAATGTGGCGCTTGCCGCTGTTTTCAACGCAGTCAATACCGCGTTATGTCCGTTTATTGTTCCCTTCCTGTTTTTATGGCTCACCGGCCTTCAGTTAGACGTGCCGCTTGGATCAATTATTCTTGAATTAACACTAATCGTGCTTCTTCCTACCGTGATTGGGGTCAGCTTGCGTACAAAGTTCTCGGCTTTCTTTGCACGGCATGATTCAGCGTATGCAGGGATAGGGTCGATTCTGTATCTGCTGATCCTACTCGCCGTGGTCGGGCCGAATGCCACCACGATCATTGGCTATGGCTGGTATGCGTTTGTGATTGCGGGCGCGGCCCTGTGCCTCAATTTKATTGGGTACCTGGTAGGTATGTCCTCACGGTTACTCACCTCTGATCGCAAAGAGGTGATTACCTATCTTTTCACGGTCAGTAAAAAGGAATTCAGCATCGCTGCAGCGTTTGTCGCTGTTTCCGGCTTGCCATCAGAGATCGCGATTCCAGCCGCTTTTTTTGCCGTGATTCAAATGATCACTTCGCCCATCGCAGCGAAGATCCTCGCCCGCCACTGAAGGGATGGCCGTATCGGCTCTTCGTCAGAAGAGCAACCTGCACACGGGGTGTACAGGTTGCTCTTAGCGACAAAACAGACACCGCTACTCATAAAGGTGGCAAATAGTACCTATGCTAAGTCACTGCGACCAATACTGACCTTGCTAAAAGCATTTAACACAGAGGCTTCGCAGGGTATCTGTTCCTTTTTGGATTTAGGGTGCTTGAACGTATCGGCGAATCCTGGGCAGTGACCAACTAGTTTTTGGACAACACCTTCTACGTGCCGCACGTTAGACAGCACTTGGCGTAACCACTGCTCGAAGCTGCCTTGGTGGCTCAGCGTGAAGACTAAACCTTTATAGGAAGGAGGCTTGGATGCCTCCTCGCTACCGCCAGCTCTGGGTTTTGGAGGGCGTCGTTGGATCTCCATGAGATAGAGCGTTTGATCTAACACATGCACCCGAACGACGAGCACCCCGCGAGGTACCTTGGTCTGAGTATCAATGTAAACCCAATTAGCGACTGACGTTTCCACCTCCTCGTCTATTTCGAAAGGTTCGAGGCTGATCAACCGAGGGTCGGGGGAAGTGCTAAAGCCGTCTTCAAAGGTAAACCAGCTAACGCCACGAATCGTTTCGGGATAGGCCGATTGCAAATAGAGAAGCGCATTCCACATATCACGTAGAAAGCCCTGTGATTCCAGTGTAATAGGAGCATGAATAGAGGCCTGTCCGACCCCTTTTCCTGATCCATGCGGCTCCCCAGTGGAGAAAATAGTTTCGTCACCCGGAACGGGGACGCCTCGTGTATCGGGCACATTTTTTCGAGTATATCGTTTATCCAAGACGGCGCGAGGCTTACCTAAAATAACGAATTCGTCCTCAGGAAGGTCTAGCCAAGAAGAGCCATGGTCGGGCTCTTCATCATCCGTCAGGTCAATGACATCGGGGATGTCTTGAAGCTGATGATAGGGAAATTGAGTGGGAGCATCATCGCCATCGGTGGCTGGTACTGTCGTTGACTTCTCTCTTTCGCGGTGGATCGTGGCACCATCGGGCTGCGTACAGCCTAATATCTGCAAGCCTAGGAATGTGTTGCCACCATCAATTGGAACGCCAGAAACAGAGATTTCCCCGCTGCCTTGAAACCATGGGGTGGCTTTTAAAAGCATCTCATCTGGCGTGGAGCTGGTTTCAAATTGTGAATATATATATTTTGCAGCGCGCTTGGCATACGGATCGTACAACATATGCGCGAGCAAAATGGCATCGTGTTTATGAACATGATAGGTAAATTTGACAGGCCACGTACCTGGGGATGCAGGCGCATCAAGCGGTCGATAAAGACGTTTTTTGACTTCTTCCCAAGGGTAAGTGGCGAGCACTCGCTTGATTTCAGAAGATCGGCCGTAAACGCGAATAAAAAATTCTGTGCAAGGGATGAGCAAGTGTTTGCCATCTGGAAGGTCAAATTCAATCAGGTATGTTTTGTGCTGATTTTTCTGGGGTAAGTAGTTCGAGTCATGAAAAGCGGTATAGAGGCTTCGTCCTGATTGTCGTAAATCATCTAAGGTGACAATTCGCCAGCCGCCTGGAGAAAAAGAAACGGAGAATTTTCTTTCCTCGTAGGCAATACGCGAGCTACTCACGCCCTTTTCCCATACTGACCCTATTCTCAATAGCCCAAGATGCGTTAAGACAGTCTCACGTCTCATCACGCCTCCTAAGTTATTTTCATGGTCGATGGTTCTTAAGAAGATATGGATTTTAGGGACGCTTCGTAAGCGATTGTTCTTAAATATAGGCCCGTACCACCAAACGACCAAGCGCTCTGCCTCGTTTTTTAGGGTGCCATCATGGAAGCTAAAGGTTCTGGATTGTTTAAGAGAAACGGTCACAAAGGCGCACTCTATGTAAACTCAACATAGAGATTGTCGCAGCAATTATTGTTTAGTCGCAACAATTGTTGGAAATGACAACCGCCACCGACTAAGGCCGCAGCGCTGGCGCTGTGATGGGGTTGCCTAAACGGCCTTTTACCCCAGTCCGCTTCCAGCGGTAATCCGCAAACCGAGCGCACGGCGGCGACTTCCAAAGCATCCTCCTCAGAAAGCGGCGGCAGAATSCCCGGCAGGCGGCTGGCCAGCATGGTTTTGCCGGTGCCCGGCGGGCCGGCAAATAACAGGTTGTGTTATTGAAGACCCACAAGCTATGCTGACGCTTCTAAACGGATACAGACAGTGAGAGCCAGAGACATGGAGAACCAGCAGCAAAGGCCAAAGGCGTACAGCTACCTTCGTTTCTCTACCCCTGAGCAGAGGCAGGGAGACAGCACTAGGAGGCAAGCACAGCTAGCACGAGATTACGCCGAGAACCATGGACTGGAGCTGGACGAACACAGCTTTGACGACTTCGGGCTGTCTGCGTACCAAGGCCGGAACCAAGAGACAGGCAAGCTACGCCTATTCCTCCGTGCTGTGGAAGATGGGAATATAGCATCGGGCTCTTATCTGCTGGTTGAGTCGCTGGACAGGATTTCCCGGCAGTCTGCTAGGAAGGCATCAAACTTGCTGGGTGAAATCTGCGACATGGGCATAACGGTAGTCACCCTGTTCGATGGCAAGGCTTATGATGCCGACAGCCTAGACAGTGACCCGGTGGCCTTCATTATGGCTATCCTGATCTTTCAGCGCGCTCATGAGGAGTCGGCAACCAAGGCTTACCGCCTTCGCTCGGTCTGGCAAGAGAAGCGAAAGAAGATAGCATCTGGAGAGCCTGTCCGGCTGACATCTCGCGGCCCTCAATGGCTTCGGCCTGCTGGCGATGGAGTCTCCTTCGAGATCATTCCAGAAAGGGGGGAGGTAGTCCGACGTATCTTCAAGGCAGCTTTGGAAGGAGTAGGTAAGAAGGCCATTGCTGAAAGGCTGAACTCCGAAGGCGTACCTGTATTTGGTCGCGGTAAGTACTGGCACTCTAGTTATGTTGCCAAGATACTAAGTAACCCTGCTACTTATGGCACCCTTACACCTTTTACCAGTAGACCAGAGAGAAAGTCTGACAGAGAAGCCTGTGATCCTATAGAGGGTTATTATCCTCCTGTCATCGACAAAGAGACCTTCGCGAACTTCCAGTCTTTACTGAGCAGCAAGTCACCAAGGAGAGGAAGGCACTCCGATAGTCAGGTGCAGAACATATTAGGAGGACTGGCTACCTGTCCTCTATGTGACAGCACTATGGCTAGGGTATCCAAGAATAAGGCGAAGGGCTGGGTCTACCTTGCATGTCAGAGAGCAAGGCAGGGGGCAGGCTGTAAGTACAATTCTGTTCGCTATGACAGTGTTGAGCCAGTGATCCACAGTAAGATAAATAGACTCATAGATGCCTGCCCTTCTGGCGATGATTCATTAGATGAAAAGATCACTGAAGCCAAGCAACAACTTGAGTCCAATGAACASAGTGTTGAAAGAATAATGCTTACAATAGAGCAAGGCATGCTCACTGAGGACACACCTTTCGTAAAGAAACAGCTTTACAAGCACAAGAGCGAAGAGGACAAAGCAAAGGCTAGGCTTACCGAGCTGTACCAGCAACGGAACATGCTAAGCACTGAGTTAGCTAGGCATCGTGCAGAGAGTCTAAGAACTGCTGTGCTTGAGCATCCAGAAGACAAGACACTGATTAACACAAAGATGCGCGAATGCTTCTCCAAGGTGGTTGTAGATTTCGAGTCTGCTAAGCTGGTATTCCACTGGAAGCAAGGAGGCTGGACTTCCTTAAGGTACAAGGCTAGTAAATGACAGCAAGGCTGGGCTGGCTAGGACAGATACCAAGGGATGCAAGCCAGCTAGCAAGACCGACTAGTCATACCCCCCTTTGCTTTCATCGAGCCTAGGGCAACGGGGAAGAGAGCACCTTCAGGAAGCGAAGATACCTACACAGGATTTCTTACAGGATTTTGCATCTGGTATCTTTAACTGCAAGTCCTTGCGTCCCTGCTGGCGCAACTGCTAGGCCTGCACAGCCTCTCTGCTGGACGATCTACCCTTTATGCGCCCATCTATACTGCTATGTTCTGTACAGGCTGAGGAGGGTGCACAGGGCATATAGTGCTTGTAGCCTACTTCCTGTATTCCTTTTGAGTTGTTGATAGGCATTATCATCTAAGCGCCAGCATACCTAGCCTGTGCTTGAAATCCACAGGGCATAGCCCCTGCAAGTGCTGTACTTTTCAAGGAGAGCCGCCTTCCTGAGCTACCGGATAGGGTTACTGAGTCCTGATAGGGCTATTCCACATGTCGATAATAATTCTCATCTAGGCAAAAGGAAGCCCCACCAATTAAGGCAGGGCTGAGAGATTCTGTGCCAGTCGGTACAAGCGCTTGCAGGCTTTTATAGGTCGGTACACACTGGCAGGCCTACTAGGCCGGGGTAATGTCACTTGTACTGTCACCGCCAGCTAATACCCATGTATCCGTACTTGCTGAGCCAGTAGCGATGTACAGGGCGTAGTCGTCACCAACGACACCAGCACCGTCTTGCTTGCCAGACAGGTAAGCCTGATTGACCGGATGGCTTGAATCACTGAGGTCTACTATAGCTATCTTGGTGTACGGGAAGGCAGTAGCAGTAGTATCGAATGACTTGTTCTTAGTTAGATCACCAGTTAATGGCATGGTTATTCCTCCTTGGTTGATGCAAAGCTATTCAAAGCTGTTAAGGCTGACACGACCTGACAACCAGAAGGAAAGGGCTACCTTCGACATATAGCCCATTTCTTACCTTTGGTTATACCAAAGTGGCAAGACTAGAACTTCCTTGGACGTTACAGGACATCCCTTTTCTAAGGAGAGAAAAGGTAAAGGTTCCTATAATTCTATAATGAGTTGCATCAGGATGGATTTTATGGTAATTGCAAAAGCACCCCCTGTGACGTCCTAGTATTCCTGTGACGTCCTAGTAATCCTAGGACACCCTATGTTGTCTACCGGAGGTAGGAAGTAGGGCTGGCATCGCTCCAATGATCTAGGGACAAGCCCCTGAGTCATCATCGCTTCTATAGTCCGGGTTAACCCTGCATCGCCCAGAGCGCCTGCACAGGCTCCCTAAGGGACTGCACTGCCATAAGTGCTACCCGTGCTGCATCAAGGCTTGCAATGCTCTGAGAGGCGCACAGAGCTTTATGAGAAGGGTGAGGGCTACTAGGACTATACCCTGCCCTCGATAGCTTATGCTCTTAGCTGGCCTCCTTCACTGCCTGACAGGCTCGTTTKACCGATGCCGGGGAGATACCGAAGTGCAGGGCTGTAGCCTTGATGCTGGCGCTGTTCTCCTGACGCCACAGAGCTACATCGCTGTCATTGATGATCTTCTCTCTTCCTAGAGCCTTGCCCTCTGCCTTGGCTCTTTTGATGCCCTGCATCTGACGTTCCTTGATGTTGGAACGCTCTAGCTCTGCCATAGCAGACAGCATAGTTAGCATGGCCTTGCCCATCGGTGTACTCATGTCGAAGCCTTCACGGAGAGACAGGACAGCCACTCCCTTAGAACCAAGAGCCTCGACAGTCTCCAGAACGTCAATGGTGTTACGGCCTAGTCGGTCGATGGCGTACACGATGACGGTATCCCCCTCTCTGACATAGCCCAGTAGCTCACTGAGGCCTTTCCTACCCTTGGCCTTGATGGCCCCTGAGGKGGCTTCATCGCAGAACCAACGGTCTACCTTATGACGTTCCTCGATACAGGCACGCTGGGTACCAGTTGACTGGTCTTCTGTGCTGACCCTGACATAAGCAATGCAAGCCATGATTTCTTTCTCCTAGGTGGCTCAATAAGCATGGCTCATAATATGAGGGGTGGCTCAAAGCAAGTCAACAGTAATGATCCACTCTGAGCGCCAGCCACTTGCATAGCTCACAGGGTACACCTTGCGAGCTGCCCAACACTCTAGAACTGAAAGCTATATGCATCCTTTTTATCTATCAGCTTCAATAGGAATATCCAATGCCATCATCACGACCGAACTCATCCATAAGCCTACAATCGTTCCAGTTATGACTCCCACTGCCCACAAGCTTATCATCATAAAAGTCAGCTGTAGTTTCTTCTAGAGTTGGTGCACCTCCCTCTTCCGCAACAATTTTCCAAGACCCGTGAGTAAAGAAATCACCAACAAATCTAAGCAGACCGCTTTCTTTAGTAGCATCTACATCTATATCAATGTTGAGAACTTCTAAGTCTTCGTTTCTCATAGCAGAAACACTTATGACACTATCCCCACCTTGAGACTCATCCATCAGAGATAGTCTACTTTCATCGTCGTGCCAATGGTGAGGCTCATCAGTAGTAGCCGAGTAACGGAGGTGACTTAACTCATAACCATCCCACTTCAAATAAATAAATTCATTCCACTCGCTTTCAATACTACCCAAAGATCTTTTAAATGGGCCCTCAGAGCACCTAATAGAAAAATAGGGATATTCCACCACCTTCCAAGAGTCGTCTTCATTTGCAACTACACTGCTCGCCACCAGGAAAAGCTGAAAAAGACAAACAGCCATTAATAAATGTAGAAATCTATGCACCTCAAACCCTCCTCACTCACTTTCCTTAAATTTCTTAATTTTAGCTTTCTCTTCCAATGCCTTTCTTTGCATATATAAGGTAAAAATATTGTCTCTTTTATACTTAGCCTTATCTTCTTTACTCCTCACTTTTGAAGAAGCTAAAGCAGCGATACTCAAGACTGGAAGAAGGAGAAGCAAGGCCATAAACACTTGGTTTTCTATACTCCTACCAAACCCACGATCAACTAATTCAATTAAGACAAACCCTAGGAGTGCGAAGTTTGCAATAAAAGCCATCCCTCTAATAATTACCATTTCTGGCTTCCCTTTCCGTATATTTTTGCATGTTCGTTGTGAGCGCCTTCAGTATGGCACCGACTGTACTAGCATACCAATAGACCACGTATCTCTTTGATTCTTATATAGGTCTCTAAATCCATGACGTTAACAGGTTATGGCCACCGGCCGCTGCGACTTCCAGCGCCCGGCGGGCCTGCTGCTGGCCGCGCACATCGGCGAGGTCTTCCACTGGGGCGGTGGTTTTCACCGAGGCGCTGAGCTTGTGTGGGGGTATCTTCTCTTGGTCGAGTAAGTGAGCCACTACCTGCCAGAGAGTATCGGCAGGCAGCACCGGCAAATCGCCTGCCAGGGCGGCCTCATCTGCGCAGTCGCGGGGAATGATCAGTGCTTTTTTCGCCCGCCGGGTGGCTAGAGCAAAAGGCAGTATGCCCGGCACCGCGCGCAGCTTGCCATCCAGGGCCAGCTCACCAGCACACTCCATGCCCTCTAGCGCTTCCACGGGAATTTGCCCGGAGGCGGCGAGGATGCCCAGGGCAATGGGCAGATCAAAACGGCCACCCTCTTTAGGCAGGTCAGCGGGGGCGAGGTTTAAGGTAATTCGGCGGGTATTGGGAAAATCAAAGCCCGCATTCACTAGCGCACTGCGCACCCGTTCGCGGCTCTCTTTTACTGCCGTTTCCGGCAAGCCCACTAGCGTTAGGCCCGGCAAACCGTTGGCCAGATGCACCTCAACATGCACCGCCGGTGCATCTAAACCTACGCCTGCACGCGTGGATACGATGGCTAGCGTCATTGCACTCCCTCGCTGTTGTTTGCTAAGAGCTCTAACCCCAATGTAAGCGAACTCTACTTTACCTTAAGTGCCTAACCTATCGTAATTAAGAACGCTTTGGTAGCTTCACGCTCTTCTACTCATTGCCTTCGATGGGTAACCGCTGGCGCTGCCTCTAGCGCCATCGTCAGCTCACGGGCAAAGCGCTGGGCGGAGGGAAGTGCGCCGAAGCTCCACACCGGCGGCAGGCGAACTCCCCTGTCGTGCCTGACGCTGGGGAGCTGCTGCCATAGGCCGCTTTTTGCCAACTGCTCTTCGACCCCAGCGGGCAGTGGGTCGATGATCACCAGCGTTGCTTCTGGGTAGCGTGCCAGCGCTTCAATCCCTACCAGCGCAAATCCCCAGGCATTCGTGGATTGATCCCAGGCATTGGGGAGGTCGAGCTGCTCCAGCACGGCGTTATATAAGCTGTTCTCCCCAAACACGCGCACGTGGCGGGCATCCATAAACTGCACCATCAGCAGCGGTGAGATTTCGGATTGTGAGAGGGGCCGGGATTCACGCAGTGTGGTCATCAAGGCTTGGGTGTCTTCAATAAGCTGCTCGGCCTGGGACTGGTGCTCGGTTAGCTCACCCAGCTCACGGGTCAGGGTTTGCATCTCCTGCCAGGTATCGGCGCCAGGGGAGTAGAGCGAGAACAAAGTGACCGGCGCAATTTTCTCCAAGCGTGGCGTTAAACCCGCGAACATGGGCGAAATCAGCGTCTGCTCTGGTGGCACCTGGGCTAGCAGCTCCAGGTTGGGCTGGGTGCGCAGCCCCATATCGCTAACATTATCAGGAATGCGCGGTTCGCCTACCCAGGCACGGTAGTCACTCTGCTGGGCGACGCTGCTTACAGGCGCGTCAATAGCCAGCAAGGTTTCGGCGATCGTCCAGTCGACCGTGGCCCACTGGGCCTGGGCGTTAGAAATGCTCAGCAGGCAGGCGGCAAACAGCCCGCAGCGCGCGAGCAAACAGAACAGGGAGGTGTGGCGCATGGTGGTGAGAGGCCATCCGGAAAAATAAGAGATACATTTAAACGATAATATTTATTGTTTGCAAACGGGCATTTAAGTAAAAAATGCCCAGGCGTAGTGGCCTGGGCAGGTGAGATCACGATTACTTAACGATGCTTAGCATAAGGACTTGTAAAGAGCCTTAGAATCGGCGCTTAGAAACGGTAGTGAACGCTGGCGGKTACGCCGCGCTCGGCACCGAAGTAGCAGTACTCCAGGGAGTTGCAGGAGGCCACGTACTCTTTGTCCAACAGGTTGTTCACGTTTAAGCGTGTTTCGACGCCTTCAACGCCGAGTTGGGTTAGGTCGTAGCCAATGGTGGCATCCACCAGGGTATAGTCGGGCACGGTTTCGGTGTTGGCCCGGTCTGCGGCGATATCTGCGTAGTGGCGTACGCCCACACCCATATCTACGCCGTTTAGCCAGCCCTTGTTGGCCTGGTAGTGGCCCCATAGCTGCACTTGATGGCGAGGGGCGTAAATCGCGTTGTTGCCCTGGTTACCATCATCGCTTTTGGCGTAGGTGATGTCGGTGAAGCTATAGCCTGCCTGAAGCGAGAGGGTATCCGTTAGCTGGGTTTGCGCTTCCAGCTCCAGCCCTTGGGATTCGATCTCCCCCACGGCGCGGTAAGGATCGGTGGGCTGCTCTTTGGTCGCCACATTCTCCTGGCTGATATGGAAAAGTGCCGCGCTGTACTGGCTGGCGCTGCCGTGAGGCTGAACCTTCAAGCCCGCTTCCCACTGTTCACCTTCCATTGGGGATAGCAAATCGCCGCTTTCATCCACGAAGCTGGTGGGGGTGAAGGCGGTGGAGTAGCTCAGGKAGGGAGCAACGCCGTTATCAAACAGGTAGACCACCCCGGCGCGGCTACTGAACTGGGTATCGCTGAGGGAGCTGATGTCACCGCTATCGCGGTTGGCGTTGTCGATATTGACCCAGTCGTAACGGCCGCCCAGGGTGAAGCGCCAGTTATCCATGGCTATCTGGTCCTGCAGGTAGACACCGGTCTGGTCGATCTCATGGCGTTCGCGCACGGGGGCGTAAAACTCGATGGGGTCGCTGCCATAAACCGGGTCAAACGCATTGAGCGGCTGGAAATACCCCGTGGGCCACGACACGTCGTTTTTCCGCTGCTGGTAATCTGCCCCGAACAGTAGGGTGTGATCCATAAAGCCACTGCTGATGTTCGCTTCCAGCTGGTTGTCGAGGGTCCAGGCCTCCAGCGATTCATTGCTGCCGGAGTAGTAGCGGGTGAGTTCGTCAGAGTCCGGTGATACCCAGCCATAGCCGTAGACCTGATTGAGCACTACGTCTGAATTGAGATAGCGCATCAATTGACGGCCGGTCACCTGGTCGTTGAAGCGGTGTTCCAGGCTGTAGCCGAACATGCGCTGGGTGCGCTCGTAGGTGTCGTAATCCTCTTCACCATCAAAGAAGTTGTTGCTGATCTTGCGGCCATTATGGGCGACCACGGCCCCCTCATAGGGTACGCCGGAGTGGTAACCGCCTTCGGGTTCATCCTGTAGGTAGGCTTCTAAGGTGAGGCTGGTGTCATCGGTGATATCCCAGGTGAGCCGGGGCGCAATGGCATAGCGTTCCTCTTCTGCCGGGCCAAACTGGGTATCCGCGGCGCTGGCAATACCGGTCAGGCGAAAGGCCACCCGTTGCTCTTCGCCAATAGGCCCGGTGAGGTCAAAAGCGGCGCTGCGTTGGTTGTTATTACCCACTCGAAAGCGCAGTTCCCCGCCCTGTTCAAATTCCGGACGCTTACTGTTTAAGGCGACCACACCGCCAGGGGAGGCGCGCCCATAGAGCACCGAGGCGGGCCCGCGGACGACTTCTATGCTGTCCAAAAACCACGGATCGATGCGCATACTGCTATGGGAGTTGGCATCGCCCATGACTTTCAGGCCATCCAGGAAGGTATTGCTCAAGCTACCGTCAGAAAAACCGCGCAGTACCAGGTAGTCGAAGCGATTGGAGGCGCCTACCTGATTGCTGTAAACACCGGGCGTGTAGTCGGTGGCGCGCTGCACGGTACTTACGCCGCGGTTATCCATCTGTTCGCGGGTAATGGTGGATACGCTCTGGGGGATTTCGATCGTCGGCGTTTCTACCTTGGTGGCAGCCTGCTGGGCGGTGACGGTGACCGTTTCCAGTTCGGTACTTTCCTGAGCGTACAGCGGGGAAACGGCCAGTGAGGCGATAATGGCGGCTCTGATTGGAGAGCGTAAAAAGTGTGGCGAGCGTAGCAAGCGATGATGGGGGATGAGCATGGGGAGCACCTGCAATAAGAATCAATTAACCAAAGTGTTAATGAGAATTATTGCGCTTATTCGCCTGTGAAAGGTATGTGCAATGATAAAAGGCGTATGCGCGCTGCCAAAAAGCGTCAATCAAAGGAACTTACCGCTGCTACAGCAGCGACCTTAGTGGCGGTTGTGCACCTCATGGGGCGCGATACCAAAGGCGCGCTTAAAAGCGGTGGCAAAGTTGGTGGCGTGGCGATAACCGCAGGCGTGAGCGGTTTGCTGCACGCTGTAACCTTTGCGCAAGTACGCCTGCGCTTGGGCCAGACGGCAACGGCGTAGATAGTCGAATATTGAGCAGCCGTAACAGCGCTGAAACTTGCTGCGTAGGCTACTAGGGCTCATGGCGGCGTTGCTGGCCAACTGCTCCAGCCGATACGCCTGGTTGGGGTACTCTTCGAGCTGCTGGCGCAAGCGTTCCAGGCATTGTTGGTCGCGATGGGAGAGACCCGATGGGAAGCTGACTGCTTGCTCTTCGTCGTTGGGCGAAAGGCAAGCGGCAGGCAGCCCATGTGCTAACAACTGTAGCGCTAGACCCTGCCATAACAGGCGCTGCCGCTCTGCAGGCCAGTTCGAAGCCAGTGCCGTCTCCAGGCTATGGTGAAGGAGCTGCGGTACTTTCCAGATATGCAGCATGGGGGCTGCTGGAGGCGCAACGTTGATGGGCAAGGAAGAGAGAGGCCCGGTGGAAGCGAGTATCGATATATTCAGGATGCGCAAACGCTGTGGTGCGGGCTGGAAGACCTCAAGCCCGGTCTGCTCGTTGAAATGCGCGCTGAAGGCGTCGCCAGCCTGCAACTGAAACGACTGGTGACCGAGTCCCACTTGGATACGGCCCTCAAGGATGACACTGAGAAACCACGCAGCGGAACGCCGGGAGGTGGAGGCGTAGGCGTGCAGGACGTCAAGGTCCGAGTGGGTCACCCGCAGCGAGGGGTTTATCTCGACATCCATCACCCGACCGCGGGCCACGCACGGCGCTGGCTGGGCGCGGTCGGGCGCTTCGGGAAAGCGGTAGTCAATCCCGAAGCGCTGACCAAGCGCCAGCAGGTCATGGGTGGTGAGTGGCGCGCCATAGGACGTTATCGAGTCTGGTGCTGCCATTCCCACTTCCATTACCATTATCTCGCCCTTGCTCGGTTATCAGCGGTTAGTGAACCAGTGCTCAGTAAGCCATCGACCAGTTCAGGGTGTAAGTACGCCCGCGGCCCTGGTAGTCGTAGAGGTATTCTGGGCCGTAGTAGGGTGAATAAAACATCGCGGCTCGCTGGCCCCAAACGGTGGAGTACTGATCATCCAGCAGGTTCTGCACGCCCAGGCTTAGGGTGCCGAAGTCTGTGTCTTGACTGAGCGATAAATCGAGGGTGGTATTGCCATCGATCTCGCGGTCGGCATCGTCTTTCAGGTCGAAGTTATGGTTGGCCTGCAAGCGCGCCGAGCGAACATAATCTGTCCAGCCGATAAAGGCGGTGGCAGAAGAGAGCGATGCATAGCGGGCGTCACGCTTCTCCCAGTCACCCTGATCGTTTTCTTGCTCAGAACGCACCAAGTGCAGCGTGCCCCCGGCCTCCAGGCCATTATCGAAGTAACGGGTCACGGCGGTTTCCAGGCCGAAGTCGCGTTTCTTTTCGTCCACTACGCTAACGCTTAGATCCTCGGCGTTCTCAACTGCTTTGTCCGACCAAGCGTAGTAAAGCGCCGTTTGGGCCGTCCAATTGCCCCCTTGGTAGCGCCAGCCGAGCTCTACCTGGTCCGTCTCGATGGCAGACAGGGGGTTATTGTCGACACTCACCTCAGGGCTCTTGCCGTAGTACTTGGCGGGATCTGGCAGTTCGAAGCCCTGACTAAACTGCAGCCAGTTCTGGTGACCGTTGCGGTGATCATAGAGGGCGCTGGCATTGAAGAGGGTTGCTTCGTAGTCATTTTCGCCGCCAGGGATCCCCTGGAACTCATCCACTTGGACATCCATGTGCTGCTGACGTACACCGGCAGAGAGTTTGAGTCCCTGAGTGGCTTGCCAGTCGCTCTKCACAAAGCCTGACAGCCCGTCCACCTGATAACCGGGGTAGCGAGGCTCAACTCCCGATGCCTGCTGAACCAGGCCGCCGGAGGCGTCCGAGATGTCGGTATCGAACAGCATCTGGCTGGCATCGAAGGTTTCTCGATCCATATCGAGGCCGTAGGTTAGCGAAACGTCGTCACCCAGGCGCGACTCGAAGAGCGCTTTAATGCCACTTAAATCGGTGTTTTGTTGCGATGCGCGAAATTGCAGGCCGTCGTCGACAGGGTAGGGAAAGGCCTGGAAGCTGGATTCCTCCTCGCGGTGAAACGCCTGTAAGTAGAAATTTTGCCCCCATAGGTTGGCGTGATGATAGTTGACGTTGACCAACTTGCGGTCGGTTTCTGGGTCGCGTTCTGAACGGTAACCGTCGCGAATCTCGGCATTGTTCAAGTTGGGAGTCGCCGCGTCGAGGTTGGGAAAGKAAACGCCGCGATCMCCCTCGTAGCCGGAACGATACAGCTGGGCGCCCAGCTCCAGGCTCTGTTCATCGCTCAATTGGAAGGAGAGGTTGCCCAGTACATCAATGCTGCGATTATCCTGCAGGTCGGTTTGGGCGATATCGGGGAAGATCTCTTGGCCGCTGCCGTCATACTGGCGGCCATTATCCCCAATGGCAGTGCCCAGGTAGCCTTGAACCCGCTCGTTGCCGCCGCTGATCGATTGCGACAGGCGCCGATCCATATCATCGCTGTTGTTGAAGCCGGTGGTGATGCCGGCTTCGGTGCGCCAGTTAAGGCCTTCTTCGCCCTTGCGGGTAATGATATTGATCAACCCCCCGGTAGCGCCGCCGCCATAAAGACTGCTGGCGCCGGAGAGGACTTCCACCCGCTCAATGTTAAAGGGGTCGATGGCGTCGAATTGGCGTGAAAGCCCGCGGGAACTGTTCAGCGACACACCGTCGATAAGCACCTGCACACCACGACCGCGCATATTTTGCCCATAATTGGTGCGCCCTTGCGGTGCCAGATCTAGCCCCGGAACCAGACGCCCCAATGCCGTCTTGAGGTCTGCACCATTGCGGGTCTGTTGTTGCAGCATCTCTTTGTCAATTACCCATACCGCACCGGGGATTTGGCTGATCTGGGTGGGCGTACGAGACCCCACGACCACCATGGTGTCGCCTGCGCCCGCCCCAGAGGAGGCGTTTTGGGCGAAAATGCTGTTGGAGAAACCCAGTAACAGGCCGGTGCCAATAAGCGCAGCAGTTGAAGACGGTGACTTGGGAAAAGGCGATGTTGAAAAGGGCAGCGCGTACATGGTGAACAATCCGCGAACAGTGAGGAGKTAGGAGGCGGAGAGTATCACCAGGAAACACAAAGTCAACGATAGTGATTCGTGTTTATGCGGAGGTCAATGTTTGCTGATAATTGCAGCAATAGGCCATTGCCCTATTGCTGCTTATGAAGCCAAAACGTTAAGCAGGCTTATTCTTTTTGCTCTGTACCTGTATCTGGTTCGGGAGTAGACACCGGCGGCACTTCTGCTTCTACCGGTGTGGCAGTGGAGGTCGTTGACGCTTCAACGGCGGCTTCAAGGTTGGCGACCTGGCGCTCTAATGCCTCTACCCGAGACCGAGTGCGCTGCAGTACGTCCATTAAAATGTCGAAATCTTCCCGTGAGACAAGCTCCAGGCGATCAAATGCGCCGCGCACGACTTGCTGCACGCCCTTTTGAATATCTTCCGGTGCCTGGGAGGCGTTTTGTAAACGGTCGCCAATCTGCTGGGCCAGTCGGCTAATGCGGTCTTGAGGCGCCATCGCTGCTCTCTCCTTAATAACTCGCTAAATGAACATCTATAAAAATTGCTTACCGGTAAGGATACGCAACAGTTGGCGAATTCGCATGCGCCGCGTGCATTTCCTGTTAAGCGCGTGGTTTGCATCGAAATAGAGCAGGCGACTTTTGCTTACGCTCTTTTTTGGTGCAATAGCCGTGCTGAGAGAATGAGTTTGCCCAGATTTAGCGCTGTAGTGCGCTTCAATTGTTGGCTAATAAGCTGACTTATAAGAAAAAAAAGTCAGCTGGCACAGTATGCGCATTATCGGTTCAGGTGCTTATTCTGGCGGCTGTGCCGCTACCAATCTAGCAGGACTTATCCAGCAGGGGAGATCCGGGATGAAACTCATCACCGCTATCATCAAGCCATTTAAGCTCGACGACGTCCGTGAGGCATTAGCCGACAACGGCGTTCAGGGCATTACGGTCACTGAAGTTAAAGGTTTTGGCCGTCAGAAAGGGCATACCGAGTTGTATCGTGGCGCGGAATACGTCGTCGACTTTCTACCCAAGGTAAAAGTGGAAGTGGCCGTGGACGATGCTCGCCTAGAGAGCGKGCTAGATGCTATTTGCAGTGCGGCTAATAGCGGCAAGATCGGTGACGGCAAGGTGTTTGTGACACCGCTTGAAGACGTTATTCGGATTCGGACAGGCGAACGCGGTGCAGACGCCGTTTAAAGCTGTTTTTTCGGATCATTTCTATAGTTCAACGGGGAACTTACAATGAATGAGTTGACTGATCTGAGCTACGCGCTCGATACGTTCTACTTTCTAATATGTGGTGTGCTCGTCATGTGGATGGCCGCTGGCTTCTCCATGCTAGAAGCGGGCTTAGTACGCTCCAAGAACACCGCTGAAATCCTCACTAAAAACATCGCGCTGTTTGCGATTGCCTGCACCATGTATCTATTGGTGGGCTACTACATCATGTACTCCAGCAGCGCGGGCGGCTTCCTACCCAACCTGGGTTTCCTGATTGGCGCTGAAAACAGCGTGGATGCGGTGACCGCAGGTGGCGACGACGCACCTTACTACTCCATGCGTTCCGACTTCTTCTTCCAGGTAGTTTTCGTTGCGACCGCTATGTCGATTGTGTCGGGCGCGGTTGCCGAGCGTATGAAACTTTGGGCGTTTCTKGCCTTTGCTGTGGTCATGACCGCGGTTATCTACCCGGTGTCTGGCTACTGGACCTGGGGCGGCGGTTGGTTGTCTGAAGTGGGCTACTCTGACTACGCGGGTTCAGGCATTGTGCACCTTGCCGGTGCGGCTGCAGCGCTAGCAGGTGTGATTGTGCTGGGCCCACGTAAAGGTAAATACGGTAAAGATGGCTCAATCCACGCTATTCCAGGCGCCAACATGCCGTTGGCAACGCTGGGTACTTTCATCCTGTGGATGGGGTGGTTCGGTTTCAACGGCGGTTCTGAGCTCAAGCTGGCGGCGGTTGATTCTGCTAACAATGTGGCGCAAGTGTTTGTGAATACCAACGCTGCGGCGGCAGGTGGTGTGATTGCCGCACTGATTCTGGCCAAACTGTGGTTCCGTAAAGCCGACCTGACCATGGCGTTGAACGGTGCACTTGCTGGTCTTGTAGCGATTACGGCTGATCCGCTCTCTCCGACCGCACTGGGTGCCACTATTATTGGCGCGGTTGGCGGCATCATCGTAGTGGCTGCCATCGTGACGCTGGATAAAGTGAAACTGGATGACCCGGTCGGTGCGATCTCAGTACACGGTGTTGTGGGTATCTGGGGTGTGCTGGCGGTGCCATTGACCAACGACGGTGCATCATTTGGTGCTCAGATCATCGGTATCGTAGGTATCTTCGCTTGGGTTTTCCTGGCAAGCCTGGTGGTATGGCTGATCTTGAAAGCCATCATGGGCATCCGGGTTAGCGAAGAAGAAGAGTACGAAGGCGTGGATATCGCCGAGTGCGGTCTTGAAGCCTATCCCGAATTCGGCATTAAGAAATAAACAGCGGTATGAAGAAATAACTTAATGCTGATCAAGTGAGCTGGCGTGCTCCTTACGGCCTCCCCTTAGTGGGAGGCTTTTTTATTCTCTGCCAATAGCGGTGTATGCTGGTAGTTAGCGGTCATCGGTTGCGACACGCGCAGCCATGCAACCCGACCCCATCATGGCCACCCAGTTAGAGGATATGGTAATGAAATTGATCACAGCTATTATCAAGCCGTTTAAGCTCGACGATGTGCGCGAGTCGCTCTCTGATATCGGTGTACAGGGTATTACGGTGACGGAAGTGAAGGGCTTTGGGCGCCAGAAAGGGCATACCGAGCTGTATCGCGGTGCTGAGTATGTGGTGGACTTCCTGCCTAAAGTGAAGCTGGAAGTTGCTGTGGACGACGATATGGCCGAGCAGGTGATTGATGCCATCACCCAGGTAGCTAACACCGGTAAAATCGGCGACGGCAAAATCTTTGTGATGCCGCTAGAGCAGGTGATCCGTATCCGTACCGGCGAAACGGGCAAAGATGCGGTTTAGGTTTGTGAATTGTGAATTGTAAGGCGTAAGTCGCACAAAGCCCCTGTGGATCATCTCCAGCAGGGGCTTTGTATTAGTGATACATCACTATAGCGGCTAAAATTTTTCCACTCACCACTCACCACTCACCACTCACCACTCACCACTCACCACTCACTTCTCGACAAACGCACGCTCGATGACGTAGTCGCCTGGCTCGCCCATGCGCGGCGAGATGTTCAGGCCCAGCTCGTCGAGCAGTGCGCTGGTATCGTCCAGCATGGCGGGGCTGCCGCAGATCATCGCACGGTCTTGGCGCGGGTCGATGGGCGGCAGGCCAGTGTCTTCAAACAGCTTGCCCGTACGAATATGGTCGGTCAGGCGCCCCATGGTATGGAACTCTTCCCGGGTAACGGTCGGGTAGTAGACCAGCTTTTCAGCGATGTCTTCACCCAGGTACTCATGGGCTGGCAGCTCTTTGGTGATAAAGTCGGCGTAGGCTAATTCAGAGACTTCGCGCACACCGTGAACCAGCACGATTTTCTCAAAGCGCTCGTAGACTTCCGGGTCTTGGATCAAGCTCATAAACGGTGCCAGGCCGGTGCCGGTTGAAAGCATGTAAAGGTTACGACCCGGCAGTAGATCATCGCATACCAGCGTGCCAGTGGGCTTGCGGCTAACCATAATCTGGTCGCCCACTTTCAGGTGCTGAAGGCGCGAAGTGAGCGGGCCATCGGGCACTTTAATGCTGAAGAACTCCAGGTGGTCTTCGTAGTTGGGACTGGCAATAGAGTAAGCGCGCATCAGCGGTTTGCCATTCACTTCCAAACCAATCATCACAAACTGGCCGGTTTTGAAGCGCAGGCTACGCTCGCGGGTAGTGCGGAAGCTAAACAGGGTCTCGTTCCAGTGATGAACGCTAAGCACTTCTTCCAGAGCAAACTTACTCATGCCATTGTCTCCATTAGCCGATGCTGGCGCTGATCGCATCGGTCATATTCTTAAAAAGAATAAAAATGATTAAATCTGTTGCCAGCAAGTCTAAGCAAAGGGTGGTATATCTGTTAAGCGAATTATATTGATAACGGTTATCTGAAAAATAGATATAGATCAAATAAAGGTCAGACGCTATGCACTATACTCTGCGGCAGTTGGAAGTCTTTGTGGCGGTCGCCCAGCACGAGAGCGTCTCCCATGCGGCGCGGGCGTTGGCCATGTCGCAATCAGCGACCAGCACGGCGCTTGCGGAGCTTGAGCGGCAGTTCGACTGCCAACTGCTGGACCGCATCGGCAAGCGCTTAAAACTCAACGCCTTGGGTTTTCAGCTGTTGCCCAAAGCGGTCGCGTTGCTTGACCGTGGTGAAGAGATCGAAGAGCTTCTACGTGGGCAGAAAGGGGTGGGGTCGCTGGATGTCGGCGCCACGCTGACCATCGGTAACTATTTGGCCACACTGCTTATCAGCGACTTTATGCAGCGCCACCCCGGTAGCCGGGTGCGCTTGGCAGTGCGCAATACGCGCCATATTATCGAAGGCGTGCGCCAGCACTCGCTGGATCTGGGGTTGATTGAAGGGCAGTGCGACGATGACATGATCATCAGCCAGCCCTGGGTGGAAGATGAGCTGTGCGTGTTTTGCTCGCCACGCCATCCGCTGGCGGGCCGTGAGCATCTTGAGTTAGAACAGTTGCTGCGTGAGGATTGGATTATGCGCGAAGAGGGCTCTGGCACGCGCATGACCCTGGAGCACGCCGCCCGCCACCGCCGAAGCCGGTTTAACACCCTGCTGGAACTAGAGCATACGGAAGGTATTAAGCGTGCTGTGGAGTCAGGGCTTGGGATTGGCTGTGTCTCGCGTTTGGCGCTGCGTGATGCCTTCCGGCGCGGCAGCTTGGTGCCGCTGCCCACGCCGGAGTTGGATCTAAAGCGTCAGTTCACGTTTATCTGGCACCGGCATAAATACCTCACCACTGGCGTGCGCGAGTTCCTGCGGCTGTGCCGTGAAATGACCGCAGGAGCCAAGCGCAGCGACGATATTGCGCTGCCGCCAATTCCTTAAGCGGTTAAAATGATGGTAACGCCTTGGCCGATTTTGAGGTTAGAGGCGCGGGCGGATGTTGAGACAGCTTGAAGCTGCTAATCGTGCCTGCCAGGTGGTCGGCCTGCTCTTTTAGCTGCTCGGCAGCGGTTGTGGACTCTTCGACCATGGCCGCGTTTTCCTGGGTCATGCGATCCAGTTCTGCGACGGCAATATTGACCTGATTAATGCCATCACTCTGCTCGCTGGTGGCCGCATTGATTTCTTCCAGCACGTCGGTCACACGGGTAATGTGCGCCACGATATCCTGCATAGTGTTTCCGGCATTACGCACCAAGTTGGTGCCGTTATTCACTTTGCTTTGTGAGTCTTCAATCAGTTTTTGAATATCGTTGGCGGCATCACTGCTACGCCCAGCCAGCTTGCGTACCTCATCGGCCACCACGGCAAAACCACGGCCATGCTCGCCAGCCCGAGCGGCTTCCACTGAGGCGTTAAGCGCCAGCAGGTTGGTCTGAAACGAAATACTGTTCATCAAGGTGACAATCTCACCGATCTTATCCGAAGCGTGGGTAATGTCTTCCATGGTGGTCACCACATTTGCGACAACCTTCCCACCTTCGTTGGCTACCTCTGAGGCGGTTTGGGAGAGCTTGTTGGCTTCTTTTGCGGAGGCCGCCGTGTGTTGAACCGTGCTGGTGATTTCCTCGATCGATGCAGAGGTCTGCTGCAGGCTAGCGGCAGCGTTATCGGTACGACGAGACAAATCCTGACCACCCATGGCGATCTCGTTGGCCGCGTGGTGAACCGACTCGCTGCTGGTGCGTACATCGATTAATACGGCCTCCATTTTACCTACGAAACGGTTGAAGGCCTTGGCAATTTGAGTGACTTCATCATTACCCTCTTCGGGCAAGCGTCGGGTTAAATCGCCCTCTCCCGAGGCGATATCATCCATCGCATTACGAACTCCCAGCAAGCGGCGTAGCAGCAGAGAAAGCAGCAAACCGAAGACCACTGCCGTGATTGCGGCCACAATCAGTAGCGTGACTATCGATGTAGTGGCGATGGCGCGCAGGCCCGCTGTTGCCTCGTGTTCGTCCAGTGCCACAATCAACTGCCAGCCACTGCTACCACCCACGTTATTGCCCATTAGCAACGTATCGCTGTTTTGCAGTGAAAGTGATTGGGGTTCATCGGCTTGGGCGATTTCGCTAAGTCGGGTGTTGGTCAGTTCATCGCTCAAACGTGTGGAAGGTTCGAGCGTCATGTCAGCGTCAGGATGCGCGATCAGGGTGCCGTCTTCTGTGGTTAAAAAACCAAAACTGGAAGGCGTAGGGGCAATGCCGGTAACAATTTCGATCACATCCTCGATGGTAATATCCGCACCAATGACTGCGGCCAGCTGCCCATTACGGTAGAAAGGGCGTGCAAAGGTAACGATTAAGCCCCCCGTTTGGGCATCCGTGTAAGGTGCCGTAATAATGGTCTCTTGCGCTTCGGCTGCGCCTTGGTACCAGGGCCGCTGACGCGGGTCGTAATCGCTGGGGGGCTGCCATCCATCGGAAAAAATAGCGTCTGGTGTGGAAGGGTAAGCAATGTAGGCTGTCATAAAGCTGCCTGAGCCAGCCAGTTGGCGTAGTGCGGCAAGTGGGTCATCGCTATTGGCTGCATCATCCATGCTGGAAAGCATGGTATAGCGTGCGTTAAACCACTCGTTGATAGCTTGCGTATTACCGTTAACCACGGCGCTAAGATTGCGCGTTATTTGCTGGCTATTATGGTGTTTTACGGTGGTGTAACTGGCAATGCCGTTAATCACTAGGGCGAGGGTAATCGCCACTAGAGCGGCTAATAGTATGCGTGCTCGGAGGGAAGATAACATGGTCGCTCTCGACGTCGAAGTGCATGTCGGTACTCAGGGGGAAGTACCGTTTATAATAGCTTCTAAATTATCGGCGAGAGCGACCATTACTTTAGGATAATTAATAGGTTATAAGGTTAAAACGACTAGCGTAAATCGCTCACGGCAGTTTGAATATCTGCCAGCGAGGCTTTACTTAGGTCTTTCGAAAGGGAGTGAATGACTAGTTTTTGCGTGGGGCCATCGAGTTTGTCACGTAGCAGGCCCAAAAATTTGGGTGGCGCTACCATGATTAGCTTCTCCATGCTGTTACCTACTCGCGCGCTATAAAGACGCTGAGCGACTTCTTTCGCGAACAGCTCGTTTTCATGTTTAGTGGCAGTTCCCTCTTCGCCTGCCGAGCGTGCCGTGCTGGACATCGACTCGTGCACATCGCCTCGGCCGTCGGTGATCAAGTCACCTTCATGCAGTCGCCCTTCTGCGTGAACCAGACTCTCCTGCTCCGCCAGCGTTAAGGCATCACGAGTAAAGATACGTGCGCGAGCGGCGTCGGCTACCACGATATAGGTTGTCATCGCTGTGCATACTCCATGTCGTTGATGGTTCATTAACCATGGCAAGCGTTTGGCGTTAGGTCAAACACTTGCCACGGTTTAAGCCACGGGGTTAAAGCACCTTACTGCGCAGCAGGCTGGTAATGGCTTCGCCGATCAATACCAACACAATGATAGCGATCAAAATGGTCGCCACGGTTGGCCAGGCGAAGGTATCAATCGCACCCTGTAGGATGACCCCAATACCCCCGGCGCCCACTAAACCAAGCACGGTCGATTCGCGGATATTGATATCCCAGCGTAGGATGACAATGGCAAAAAAGGCCGGCATCACTTGCGGCACAATCGCGTAGGCGACCMCCTTGGCCTTGGAGGCCCCGGTGGCTTCCATCGCTTCCACTGGGTTACGGTCAATCTCTTCAATCGCCTCTCCCATCAGCTTGCCGATAAAGCCAATCGAGCGAAATACGATGGCGAGGATACCCGCTAGTACCCCAGGGCCGAAAATCGCCACGAACAGTAGCGCCCAAATAATCGTGTTGACTGAACGGCTGGAGACCAGAATGAAGCGCCCCAACCATAGGCAAGCACGGTTAGGCGTGGTGTTCTGAGCCGCAATATAGGCTACCGGTAGCGCCAAAAATATCGTCAGAAAGGTGGCTAGAGTGGCGATATGCACGGTCTCAATCAGTGCGGCGATAATACCGTTAAGCCCCGCTGCACTGGGTGGCCACATGCGAGCCCCAAGCCCGGAGATCTGATTCGGTGCATCCCATACCCAGGGCCAGAAGATATCAATGTCGCGCACCGCCCATACCACCACGATCAATGTGACTAAAAGTACGGCATAACGGATCAGGCGCTGTGTGCGGTCGTAGCGTTGCCAGACCCGGTCGGCGAGTTGCTGTGCGTGATCTACCATATTTTTTTCCTTACCCAACCGCTGATACCTTCGCTGAGCAAAATGACCGCGATGATAATAAGTAGAATCGCAAAGGCGAAGTCGTAGTCGTAGCGGCCAAAGGCGTTCATCAGCGTGCCGCCAATGCCGCCCGCCCCAACAATCCCGACCACTGCGGAAGCGCGCAGGTTGCTGTCCAGTTGGTACATGGAAAGCCCGACCTGGCGAGGCAATATCTGTGGAAATACAGCGTAATACAGAATTGCCACATAACCCGCGCCAGCGGCTTTCATCGCTTCCACTTGCCCCCAGTTAATCTCTTCGATTTCTTCGGCAAGCAGTTTGCCGACGAAGCCGATTGAGTAGAGCGTTAGGGTAAGAATACCCGCTAAGGGGCCAAAGCCCACGGCGGCCACAAACAGAATCGCCACAATCACCGGGTGGAAACTGCGCGATATGATAATCACCGCCCGGCCAATAATATAAATTGGCATGGGAGCAATATTACGCGCAGCCATCACAGCAAATGGAATCGACAGAAAGACCCCCAGTAGCGTCGCCAAAATGGCGATTTGGAAGCTCTCTTTAAAGCCTGTTAACAGTAGCTCGTAGCGCTCCAGATTGGGCGGGAAGCCGCCGCTAAAAATACGTGCGGCGCGGGGCAAACCTTCAGAGATACGCGCCCAGTTGAACGGCAGTGATCCGAACGCCCAGACCAAATAGGCCCCTGCGACGATAATCAGCCCGTAGCGCAGTAGCGGGTTGGCAATAAACGGCGGCTTTTTCCAAGTACGGAGTGCTGTGGAATGAGCGTCAGGTGGAGTCATGGGTGTGCTCCTCCGCTGGTGTATCCGTGATTGCATCGTCCGGTGCGTCAATCCCCCCGTAGATGGCATCCAGCGCGTCTTTATTGAAGTCCTTGGGTAGGCCATCAAAGATCATCTTGCCGTGGCGTAGGCCTACAATGCGCTCGGTATAGGTTTTGGCCTGAGCGACGTTGTGGATATTAATCAGCACCGGCAGCGAGAGCTCGCTGGCCAGGCTTTGCAGCAGAATCATGATCTGCTCAGAGGTGCGAGGGTCAAGCGAGGCGGTGGGCTCATCGGCAAGCAGCACCTCAGGCTCTTGCATCAAGGCGCGCACCACACCTACCCTCTGGCGCTCGCCACCGGAAAGCTCATCAGCGCGCTTGTTGGCGTAGTGAGCGATGCCCACGCGCTCCATCAGCACGAACGCACGCTCAATATCAGCCTGGGGGTAGCGGCGTGAAATCGCCTGATACAGGTTTACGTAGCCTAGCCGCCCGGCGAGCACGTTCTCCATGACGGTTAAGCGATCCAGCAGGTTAAAACCTTGGAATACCATGCCGATTTTGCGTCGCGCGCGGCGTAATTCAGCGCCTTTAAGGTTAACCAGCTCATTGCCATTGAGTTTGATAGAGCCGGACGTTGGTTCTACCAAGCGGTTAATGCACCTCAGCATGGTGCTTTTACCAGCGCCTGAAGCGCCTACGATAGAAACAACGCTGTTTCCCTCTACCCTGAGGTCGAGCCCTTTCAGCACGGCTTCATCGTGGCCATAGCGTTTGACCAGATTGGTAATTTCCAGCATGTGTTCGCTTCCATCGTCGAGAAAATAATCGCACCGCCGAAAGCGGTGCGCTACGTTTTACTCTTCCAAGTTTTCGGGCGTATAGCTCACGTCATTGGCTGCTTGGATGGTGCGAATCACCTGCCAGTTATCTTGGTAGTTGATGGGTATGAATTTTTCGACGCCTTCAAACTCTTCACCTAGCTCGGTGCCAACAAAATCAAAGCTGAAAAAGGCCTCTTCGATTTTTTCGACCAGATCTGGGTGTAAGTTGTGCGCGTAGTTATACGAGGTAGTCGGGAAACGGTCTGATTCGTAGATCAGGCGCACGTCTTCTTCATCGTAAAGACCGCGTGCCGCCATCCGTTCGACCACTTCGGAAGCGACCGGAGCAGCATCGTAATCTTGGGCCACGACGCCCAGCATGGATTGGTCGTGGCTACCTGAGTAGACCACTTCGTAATCCTCGTCGGGGGTAATGCCGAGTTCAGGCAGCAATGCGCGGGGGGCTAAGTTGCCCGAGTTAGAGGTGGGTGAGGTGTGAGCAACGCGTTTGCCTTTGAGATCCTCAACCTCATGAATGTCAGAGTCAACGTGGGTAAACAGTTGCAGTGTATAGCCAAATTGACCGTCATCAGAACCCATTAACGCAAACGGCACTGCACCGGCCAAGTTCACCGCAAACGGCGTGGGGCCAGTGGAGAAACCGGCGATATGCAGCCGCCCGCTGCGCATCGCTTCTACTTGGGCAGCGTTAGACTGCACTGCAAAGAAGCGCACATCGCGCTCGGTAACTTCAGACAAATGATCGATAAAGGGCTGCCAGATATCTGAATAGATCGCCGGGTCTTCGACCGGGGTGTAAGCAAAGATAAGGGTGTCGGGGTTGTCCCACTCGGATTCATCGGCGGGGCGGTCAGCGACCATGTCACCGTTTTCATCGCAATAAATGGTATCTAAGTCACCACGTTCACATTCCGCATAAGCGTGGGAAGAGAGCAGAGCGAGCGGTAGCAGAGATGCAGCGGTAAGCATCGCAAGCGGGCGCTTGCGGAAGAGCGAAGTTGCCATGGTAAGCCTCGTTTGTGCGTTATTGTTGTGTTCTTTCTATGCATCGAGCTGTGTTGCCTTTGCTGCGTTTTGCCACTACTGAAAACAAAAAATGTTTCGTAAGTGGACATTCCGCGTCCAGGATGGTTATTTTCGAAAGCAGACACCTTCAATCTAGGGTTTGTGACAAACTTATGTCAAATACTTTACGGCCACTCTCCGACCATTGGCGCAACCGCTATTTACTAATGCGCCACGGCCATAGCCAAGCCAATCAGCAGGGCGTGATTGTTAGCTCGCCGGAGCGCGGTGTGGCGGACTTCGGCCTTTCCGAGCTGGGCGAGCAACAGCTTGTCCAGAGGGTGGCCGACTGGCAGTGGCCGACACCAACGCTTGTCGTACACTCGGATTTTCTGCGCACGACGCAAACGGCTGCCCACATCGCCGCCGCGTTTGGACTCACCCCAAGCGTAGAGACGCGCTTGCGAGAGCGTTATTTTGGCGAGTTTGAGGGGCAGAGTGATGATCGCTACTCCAGCATATGGGCGTTAGACGCTGAAGATGCCGAGCACACTCACCATCGGGTAGAAGCAGTAAGCGCGGTAGCCACGCGTATGCAGGCAGTGATTGATGGGTGGGAGCAAAAGGCCAGCGGTGAAACCATTGTGCTGGTCAGCCACGGCGATCCGCTACAGATTCTGCTTACCGCGCTGGCGGGGAAGTCGCTGGCGACCCATCGTGAGCAAACCCCGTTAGCGCCCGCGAGCATCACGCTTTATGGGAGTAGCGTGTAATCCCCTAAGGAGACTGTGTGGTAACCTCAAAGAAAAAGTAAAGGGACCCTACTATGCCTGCTCCTTTCTCGCCGGATGCGCCGAGCCTGCTAAAAGCCCTCTCTATAGGCAGCAGTGCCCTAATTGACGAGCATTTTTGGAGCGATGGCGTCGATCAACTACTGGCAGCGCTAGGKGAAGCGTCGGGTGTCAATCGCGTGTGGATATTTCAAACCATAGAACGCAACCCAAGCGGTGTCCTGCAGGATTTTGTTTTTGAGTGGGCATCCTCATCGCACTATCGTGAGCGAACGCAAAAACGCTTTCGCTTTTTTACCACGCTGATCGATGATGACGAATATGAGGAAATGGTCAATCGTCGCGAGCGAGGTGAGTCGCACACCTGTATTACCTCGCGGGTGGCTCTTGGTACGCTGCGCGACAATTTAGAAAGCCAGTCGATTCAGTCGATGGTCACCGTGCCCATTATGGTGGATGGCCAGTGGTGGGGCACGCTGGGCTTTGACGACTGTGAGCGAGAAGTCGATTGGGAAGGTGCTGGGCTGCAAGCGCTAGTGATCGGCGCTGAGCTGATCGCCTCGGCTATTTATCGTCAGCAGCTTACCCGCAGGCAGCGTCAGGTTGATCTACTGCAGCAGGTCGCCGCCTGTGGTACCTGGGAGATCAATGCGCGCAGCGGTGCTACCTGGTGCTCTTCGGCGTTGCTGCTCTCGCTGGGTTATCCTGGCGATTACGCTAGGCTCCCGTTGCGTCGCTTGCTGGCGCATGCCATGCCCGCCGACCGGTTACGCGTGTTTGGATTGATACGCGAGTGCCAGCAGCGCCTGCAAACCCAATGCCGTATTGATGTGCAGCTCAGGGTAGCGTCGGGTCATTGGCGCTGGCATGAACTGGTGATGGAGRGCTACTACACCGCTGATGGGTATTTGGCGCGGATCGGCGGCTTGGTCATCGACATTAGCCAACGCAAAAAAATCGAAGAGCAGGCCTGGGTGGCCGCGGAGTTCGATGCCCTGACCGGCACGCGTAACCGGCGTGGTTTGGCTAATCACTTAGCGCAACTCCATGAGTGTCAGGCAGAGGCTACCCATTATGTACTGATGATTGATATTGATTACTTCAAGCATATCAATGATCGCTACGGCCACCCTGCGGGGGACGCCCTGTTAGTGGAAATGGCTAAGCGTGTCCATGAGGTTCTGCGTCCTGAGGATTGCTTAGCGAGACTAGGCGGAGAAGAGTTTGCCGTTACGGCGGGTGAGTTATCCCACCAGCAGGTGGTGCAACTGGGTGAGCGTATTCGCGAACGCATCGCCCAGCAGCCGTTTTACCTGACGGCGGGGGATTTGCAAACGCCGACGATAGTGACGCTCACTGTGAGCATTGGCATTGCGCCGCTGACGCTCTCCAGTGATTTAGACCACAGTCAGGCAGTGGCTGTCGCCCAGGCCGACCAAGCCCTCTATGCGGCCAAAGAAGCGGGGCGCAATCGCGTCGTGGCGTACTGGTAAGCTTGAAAACAACGACTGGTAAGCGCTATCTATGTCTGAGACGGCGGAATCCAGGCGATCATATCGACTTCCACATCGGCGCCGCCCGCTAAGCCGGTCACCCCAATGCAGGTGCGGGTAGGTAACGGCTGTGGGAAGTAGCTGGCGTAGACCTTATTCACCTCCTCAAAGTGGCCCATATTGGTAATAAATACCCGAGACTGAACCACATATTCGAAGGCGCTGCCGACTTCTTCCAACACAATCGCCAGATTCTGCATCACCCGGTGGGTCTGTTCGGTGAAGGTACCCAAGAGCATCTCGTTAGTTTCTGGCACCGTCGGCATTTGCCCGGTGATAAACACCAAGTCGCCTACGCGACAGGCGTGGGAAAACGGGGCGATGGGCTGGGGTGCGCGGTCAATAAACAGCTTTTCAATCATACGTTTATCCTTTTTTGGCTGTTTTTAATAGCTGTTATTTTTAAAGCCTATTCAACATCATGGGCCTCAAGTGAGGCCCATGATGACGTACTTATCCACAGCTACTTTTCTGCTGGGGCTGTGTATTAATGCCCCAGAATCTGGCTTAGGAACAGCTGAGTACGCTCGGATTGTGGGTTATTGAAGAAGGGCTCCGGTGCGTTCTCTTCAATGATCTGCCCCTGATCCATAAAGATCACCCGGTCAGCCACTTTCTTGGCGAAGCCCATTTCGTGGGTGACACAGATCATGGTCATGCCTTCTTCCGCTAGCTCGACCATAACGTCGAGTACTTCCTTGATCATCTCGGGGTCGAGTGCGGAGGTGGGCTCATCGAACAGCATGACGTCGGGGTGCATGCAGAGTGAGCGGGCAATGGCCACGCGCTGTTGCTGACCGCCTGAGAGCTGCCCTGGGTACTTGGTCGCCTGTTCGGCAATGCGTACGCGCTCCAGATACTCCATGGCCAGGGCTTCGGCCTCTTTGCGGGGCTTCTTTTGCACCCACATTGGCGCGATACAGCAGTTCTCCAGCACCGTTAAGTGAGGGAATAGGTTGAAGTGTTGAAACACCATGCCAACGCTGCGACGAATCTGCTCAATGCGCTTAACGTCTTGGGTCAGCGGTACACCGCCCACCACGATTTCACCTTTTTGGTGCTCTTCAAGGTGGTTAATGCAGCGAATCAGCGTTGATTTACCCGAACCCGAAGGGCCACAAACCACGATCCTCTCGCCGCGTTTTACCTCCAGGTAAATATCACGCAGTACGTGAAAGTCGCCGTACCACTTGTTTACGTTGCGCATCTCGACCATCAGGTCAGAAGTACTGGTGCCAGCGGTGTTGGTGGCTGCTTGTGTCATGTTGAAGTCCTACTCAAAACGTAAAGAGATTCGGCAATCGTACATAAGCGAGTACTTGAACTAGTGCTTATGGCCGGTATTTAACTTGCGTTCCAGGTACTGGCTGTAGCGCGACATGCTGAAACAGAAAATCCAGAATATGAACGCGGCAAATACATACCCCTCAATAGAGAAGCCCAGCCAGCGCGAGTCGGAAAGCGCCGCTTGCACAATGCCCAACAGGTCAAACAGCCCGATGATCATCACCAGGGTGGTGTCTTTAAATAGCGAGATAAACGTATTGACGATACCCGGAATCATCATTTTCAGCGCCTGGGGCATCACGATTAATCCCATACGCTTCCAGTACGTCATACCCAGCGCCGCAGCGGCTTCGTCCTGACCTTTGGGAATGGCCTGTAAGCCACCGCGAATAACCTCGGCCATATAGGCACTCTGGAACAGTGTGAGGCCGATCAAGGCGCGTACCAGGCGATCCACGCTGAGTTCTGAAGGCAGGAACAGCGGCAACATCACCGAGGCCATAAACAGAATGGTGATGAGTGGCACGCCACGCCAGAACTCTATAAAAATCACGCAGAAGGTTTTGACGATGGGCATGTTCGAACGACGCCCAAGGGCGAGCACGATGCMAATCGGCAGTGCGCMAATCATGCCCACGCTGGCCAGTAGCAGGGTCAGCATTAAGCCGCCCCAGCGGTGGGTGGAAACCCGCGGCAAATCAAAGTAGCCGCCGTGTAGTAGCACGTAGGCGATCACCGGGAATATCAGTAAGGCAAACACCACTACCCACCGCTTGAAGGGTAGGCGGGGAATCACCATCCAAGCGATAATCGCTGCAAACATGCCAAACACGATATTGGCGCGCCAATACTCCTCACTGGGGTAAAGGCCGTACATAAACTGGGAAAACCGCGCGTTGACGAATACCCAGCAGGCACCCACTCGTGAGCAATCTTCACGGCTATCGCCCACCCAGTCGGCATCAATAAATGCCCACTGAACCGTTGGCACCACCAGCAGGTACAGTACATACAGGCCCAACAACGTGAAGATGCTGTTGATTGGGCCGTTAAACAGATTGCCGCGCAGCCAGGCAACCGGGCCAATGGTGCCTTTAGGGGCCGGGCGCTGAGGTATGGTTTCTTTGTTGTGAATCATGGGGTCGCCTCCGGCCTAGCGTTCGACCAGCGCAACGCGAGCGTTGAACCAGTTCATAAACATGGACACCAGCAAGCTGATGATCAGATATACCGCCATGGTCATGGCAATCACTTCGATTGCCTGACCGGTCTGGTTGAGCGTGGTGCCGGCAAAAACCGAGACTAAGTCGGGGTAGCCGATGGCGGTGGCCAGTGACGAGTTTTTAATCAGGTTAAGATATTGGCTGGTGAGCGGCGGAATGATGACGCGCATGGCCTGGGGGATGACCACCAAACGTAGGACTAATTTGCGCGGCAAGCTCAATGCCTGGGCAGCTTCCGTTTGGCCATGGGGAATAGCCTGGATGCCCGAGCGCACAATTTCCGCAATGAAAGAAGCAGTATAGATAGACAGCGCCAGCCACAGGGCCAAAAATTCGGGGATGATGGTAATACCACCGCCGAAGTTAAAGCCGCGCAGTACCGGCATCTCCCAGGTGACCGGGACTCCAGTGGCCACCAATATCAGCAGCGGCAGGCCAAAAATAATCACTAGCGACATCCAGAAAACCGGTAGACGTTTACCGGTGGCCTCGTGGCGACGCTTATTCCAGATAACCAGTGCAATGCTGGCAATGATTGCCACCACAAAGGTGAGAGGGATCAATCCAAACCCTGACTCGAAAAGCGGTTGAGGTAAGTACAGCCCGCGAACATTGAGGAAAATGGCTTCGCCAAACGCCATACTTTCCCTGGCACTGGGTAAGGTACGCAGCACAGCGAAGTACCAGAAGAAGATTTGCAGCAGCAGCGGGATATTGCGAAACGTTTCGATATAGGCGTTGGCAAGACGAGCGATCAGCCAATTGGGCGATAGCCGCGCGATACCGACGATAAAACCAATAATCGAGGCAGCTAACACCCCCAATCCACCGACGAGCAGTGTATTGAGCAAGCCAATTACAAAGGTGCGGCCGTAGGTACTTTGGGAGGAGTACTCGATTAAGCTTTGTCCAATACCAAAGCCGGCTGTGTTGCCCAGGAAGCCGAAGCCTGTGGTGATGCCGCGGGCGTTCAGGTTGGCTTGGGTATTGCCGATAATATAGATCAGGAAAGCCGCTACAACGGCGACTAAAATGAGCTGGAAAATAAGTGCGCGCTTAGCGCGGTCTCGCCAAAACGGCGGCTTGTGGCCGGCGGGGCGAACGTTAGGTCTTACAGACATGGATGGCGTCTCCGCTATACGGAAGGTCAATCAGATGGCCCGCCATCCCCTGAAAACAGGGTGGCGGGCCGGGGTCAAGCGAGACGCTTAGCGAATCGGCGGTGCGTACTGAATGCCACCTTCGGTCCAGAGCTCGTTAATACCGCGCTCAATTTCCAGCGGTGAATCCATACCTACGTTACGGTCAAACGTTTGGCCGTAGTTACCAACTTGGCTGATGATGTTGTAAGCCCAGTCAGCTTCTAAGCCCATCTCTTCGCCATAGTTGCCGTCTTGACCCAGCAAACGAGCGATATTGGGATCTTCTGACTCAAGCATGTCGTCGACGTTATCGCTGTCTACGCCGTACTCTTCAGCGTTGATCATGGCGAACAGCGACCATTTCACAATGTTGAACCAGGTGTCGTCGCCTTGACGAACCACAGGGCCTAGTGGCTCTTTGGAAATAACGTCAGACAGAATCATCGATGCTTCAGGATCATCTAGCTGAATACGTAGCGCTGCCAGCTGAGAGGTATCAGACGTTAGCACGTCACAGCGGCCGGCTTGATAGCCACCCACGGTTTGCTCAGAGGTATCAAATACGATCGGGTTGAATTCCATGTCGTTAGCACGGAAGTAGTCAGCCAGGTTCAGCTCGGTAGTGGTGCCAGACTGAATGCAGATGGAGGCGCCGTCGAGTTCATCAGCACCGGTAATACCCAGGTCACGGGATACCATGAAGCCCTGGCCGTCGTAAAAAGTAACCCCGGTGAAGTTCAGGCCCAGAGTAGTATCGCGGGTAGTGGTCCAAGTGGTATTACGTGATAGAACGTCGACTTCACCTGATTGCAGGGCGGTGAAGCGCTCCACGGCGTTGAGTGAAATATAGTTGACGGCTTCTGAGTCGCCGAGTACCGCTGCCGCTACAGCGCGGCATACATCAACGTCGATACCTTGCCAGTTACCGTCGTCGTCCGGAGCTGAGAAGCCCGGCAAACCATCGCTCACACCACACTGAACGGCGCCACGCTCAATGGTATCTTCCAGGGTGTCGGCTTGAGCAGTCGCCATTCCCGCCAGGCTAAGTGAGCCAGCGGACGCTAGAAGCGCTAGGTGTTTTTTATTGAACATTTAGTTTCCCTCGAAGTTCTTGAAATTGGTTATTGAAATCAGTGATTGAAATCTTTGTGCATGCCGTAGCATGTAACTAAACCTAGCAAGGAAGATGCCAACAAGGGTACAGGCGTTAATTCAGCGCTTTTCAACGCTACTCAACGAATTCGAGACGAAGGTATAGGTGCAAGAATGGTAATTGCCCACCCCGCTTTGCACCTTTATAGGGCAAGCTGAGGTGGGCGGTGACTAAAGGCGGGCAAAGCGATAGTGCGTTTACTCGGTCGCAAAGGCCTTGCGCATAAACGGCGGTAGGGCGAGAGCGCCACGATGGGCTTCAACGCTGTAGTACTCAAGCGGCAGGTCGTGGCCGGCGGCTGCCTGCTCGCGGAAGGTATTCACGTCGGTGGCTTTACCCGCCAATGTCACGCTCCACCAGCCTGAGGGATAAACCGGCTGCGGGAAGGGTAGCGTTGCAACGCTGTCAAAACCGGCTTTCAACATGTCGTTGCGCAGCTCACGGATGATTGTGCCGCTGTGGTAAAGCGGTGATTCGCTCTGCTGCACCATGACGCCGCCGCTTTTCAAAATACGGTGGCAGCGCTTTAAAAAGTCGGTTTTAAATAGTCCTTCAGCAGGCCCAACCGGGTCGGTGGAATCGATAATCAGCACATCGATGCTCTCATCAGGTGCATCGTCCACCCACTTGACGCCATCGGCGAACAGCAACTCGGCGCGCGGGTCGTGATTCGATTCTACCAACGACGGGAAGAAACGCTCAGACGCCTTGGTAACTTCTTCATCGATATCAATCTGAGTAACTTTCTCAACGCCTGGGTGGCGCAGCACCTCTTTTAAGGTGCCGCAGTCGCCGCCGCCGATGATCACTACCCGCTTGGGGTCTTGATGGGKGAACAGCGCCGGATGGGCGATCATCTCGTGGTAGAGAAAATTATCGCGATCGGTCAGCATCACGCAGCCATCCAGCACCATTAAGTTGCCGTAGGTCTCAGTGGCGTAGACCTCCAAATGCTGGTATTGGCTCTGTACATCCAGCAGCTTTGCAGAGATTTTCAGTGAGAAAGCGCTGCCGTGGCTATCAAAGACTTCGGTAAACCACTGGTCGTCGCGTAATTCGCTCATCAATTGGCTCCTGAATGCGGTGTATGGGTGTGCGTCGGTATATCCCGGTGATACTGCGGGCTTAGCTCGTGCAGCGCCTCCATAAAGGCGGTGACGTTATCGGGATTGGTAAACTGGCTGATACCGTGGCCTAGGTTAAACACGTGACCAGAGCCGTGGCCGTAGCTTTCCAGCACCCGGGCCACTTCGGCGCGGATGGCGGAGGGGCGGGCAAACAGCACATTAGGGTCCAGGTTACCCTGTAGCGCTACTTTATGGCCGACTCGGGCGCGAGCGTCTGAAAGCTCGGTGGACCAGTCGATACCCAGCGCATCGGCACCAGCGCAGGCAATATGCTCAAGCCACTGGCCGCCATTCTTGGTGAACAAAATCACAGGTACCCGACGACCATCGTGCTCGCGAATCAGCCCGGAAACGATCTGCTCCATATAGCGCAGCGAGAACTCAAGGTAAGCCGGGGTAGAAAGCGCGCCGCCCCAGGTATCGAAAATTTGCACCGCCTGGGCGCCGGCACGAATCTGCGCGTTCAGGTAGTCGGTTACCGCATGCGCCAGCGTATCCAGCAACTGGTGCATGGTGTCCGGCGTATCGTAAAGCATGGTTTTCAGATGGCGGAAGTCTTTGCTGGAGCTGCCTTCGACCATATACGTCGCTAGCGTCCAGGGGCTGCCGGAGAAACCAATCAGCGGCATACGGCCATTCAACTCCCGGCGAATGGTCGACACTGCGCGCATCACGTAATCCAGGTCGCGCTCGGCGTCGGGGACGCTGAGTGCGGCGACCTCTTCTGGGGTGCGCACGGTTTTGCGGAATTTAGGGCCTTCGCCGGTTTCAAAATAGAGACCCAAGCCCATGGCATCAGGGATAGTTAAAATATCTGAAAACAGAATCGCCGCATCTAGCGGGTAGCGCTCTAGAGGCTGCAGGGTAACTTCGCAGGCCAGGTCATGGTTGCGGCACAAATCCATAAAGCTGCCTGCATCGGCCCGTCTGGCGCGGTATTCCGGCAGGTAGCGGCCCGCTTGACGCATCATCCACACCGGGGTGCGGTCGACGGGCTGGCGCGCTAGCGCACGAAGGAATCGATCATTTTGCAAAGGTGTAGTGGTCATAGGCACTTGCTCTTAAGAAATTTGCCCGCATCGTACTTAAAGCCGTATCGGGTATCGTATGTGCGCAATTGTACTTGAAGATAGCCGCTAGGGCGGCGTACTGGATGGCAAAAATCGTCGCACCCAGTCAATTTTTCTCGCCTAATTAGCCGATTTTAGCTTCTTTGCCAACGTGAGGCGTGCGCCGCTTCCTGTTAGAATACTGGCCCACTTTGCCAACACTGGTGTGGTTAACTGGTTTGGTCAATCAGCGAGGTAACCTGTGACCATTCGCTTCATTGCCGCTTCCCGGCTGCCCACGCCCTGGGCAACATTTACTATGCATGGCTTCGAAGATGAGGCCACCGGCAAGGATCATATCGCCCTAACGCTGGGTGATGTGACCGGCGACGAGCCTGTGTTGGGGCGGGTGCACTCCGAGTGTTTGACCGGCGATGCGCTGTTTTCCATGCGCTGCGACTGCGGCTACCAACTGCAGGAAGCGCTTAAACGTATCGCTGAAGAGGGCCGCGGCGTGCTGTTTTACCTGCGCCAAGAAGGACGCGGTATTGGTCTGTTAAACAAAATTCGCGCTTATCACCTGCAGGATCAAGGCGCCGACACGGTCGAGGCTAACGAGCAGCTCGGTTTTGGCGCCGACATGCGCCGCTACGATCTGTGCGTGCCAATGCTCAACCATCTGGGGGTGACATCGCTTAGGTTAATGACCAATAMCCCGCGCAAGGTGGATGCCCTCACCCGCGATGGCGTGAATGTGGTCGAGCGCCTACCGATCACCACCGGCCTGAATCCCCATAACGAGCAGTATCTGTCTACCAAAGCAGGCAAGCTCGGCCATATGATGGCGTTGGATGATTTCACCCACGCCAGCGATGTGGATATTGAGCGTAAGGGGTGATAGAAGGAGTGCTATTAGGAGGAGTTCGTAAGGAGCGCTCTAAAATGAAAACCGCATGTGAAGAGCAGGGCGAATTTAGCGTTGTCGAAGAGTGGCTGCACAGTATCACCCACGGTATCGGTGCTGTGCTCAGTCTGGTGGGGATGGTGGTACTGCTGGTGGCCGCGAGCTACGCCGCCCATGTAGACCCTTGGAAAATTGTTAGCCTGAGCCTTTACGGCACCACGCTCGTCCTGCTTTATACCGCCTCGACCCTTTACCACGGCATCCCTCATCGGCGCTGGAAGCAGCGTTTTCAGCTACTCGATCACTGTGCGATTTATTTACTCATCGCGGGTACTTACACACCTTTCTTACTCGTCAATATGCGCGGCACTACAGGCTGGGTTTTGTTTGCCGCCGTGTGGTCGCTGGCGTTGGTGGGGATCGCCTGCATACTGCTATGGCCCCAGCGCTTTTCGGTATTACGCGTGGCGATTTATCTGCTTATGGGCTGGATGATCGTGCTGGCGTCAGGAGAGATGGCGGCGAGTTTATCGAAAACTGGCATCATCCTACTGGCCGCAGGGGGCATCACTTATACGCTAGGGGTGATCTTCTACGCCGTGCGTGCTATTCCCTACAACCATGCGATCTGGCACCTGTTTGTGGTTGCCGGCAGCATCTGTCACTACTTTGCCGTTTATAGTGCCGTTTTGCCCCATGCTTCGCCTGTGTAGTCGCTAAGCCCCCTTGGGAACGCTATCAGTGACAGAAACGTAAGCGATCTCTTACAAAATTGAGTGAGTAACATGAATTGGTGGTTAATAGCTTGCCTTTACCGCTAATCGACACTTGAACAAGCAGGCATAATGTTGGCTTTATACGTTTGTATATGTATAGATAGCGACTGTAAAAAGTAAACAAGCCACATTCAATAAGATTTTCCAACAAGAGGATTGTCATGAGCACTGTTAACAACGCCCACGACACGACCATGCCGTCGGTACTGGGCAAAAAAGACAGTACTGATGAGATGGTGCATCGCATTGGCCACTTAACGCGCCTGCTGCGGGACAGCATGAAAGAGCTGGGCTTAGATCAGCAGATTACCCAGGCGGCGCAAGCGATACCGGATGCCAATGACCGGCTTAACTACGTTGCCTCAATGACGGAGCAGGCCGCAGAACGGGCATTGAACGCCGTTGAGCGGGCGCAGCCGGTGCAAGATAGCCTTGAAGAAGAAGGCGCGGCTCTTAATAAGCGCTGGCAGGCAGCGGCAGCTAAGCTCGCCGCGGTAGAGGGTGATCCTCAGCTTGTCGAGGATACGCAGCGCTTTTTGAGCGATAAGCTGCCCACAGCAACCGGGGCGACGCAAAAAGAACTGCTTGAAATTATGATGGCTCAGGACTTCCAGGATCTCACTGGCCAGGTGATCAAGAAAATGATCGAAGTCATCAAGCTAATCGAAGAGCAGCTTGTTCAGGTGTTAGTGGATAATGTGCCTAACGTCMCCGATGGCGTTAAGCTTGAAGATGACCGCGATGAGCATGCCAAACTGCGTAATGGGCCACAGGTGGGCAAAGACAAAACAGATGTGGCAACAGGGCAGGATCAAGTAGACGATCTACTTGATGAGCTTGGTTTTTAAGGGCGCTTAGCCTGGAACAGCAAGGAACCGTTGCCTCGCATAACTAGCAACGGTCTTGCAGGCGCTTAGGTGCCGTTTGTTTTGATTAGCCCTTCGCTGCCGCCTGCTCTTTTTCCATTGCCTTTGCCATCGCGGCACGCTGAATATGGCGTGCGCGATAGGCCATCAGCGGTTCGGGTAAGCGGTGCTTCATGCCAATCGCCCAAGACAAGGTATGGGTTAAAAACAGATCCACGAGAGTAAAGGTATTCCCCACCAAGGTTTCTTGACCGTTATAGCGGCGCTCCAGGGCACTTAACGCACGCTGAAACTCCCAGGCACAAACCGGTAGCACAGCGGGAACGCGCTTATCTGCAGGTAGGGCAAATTTATGCTTGGCCTGGTTCCATAACGGCTGTTCAACTTCGGTGACGATAAAGCTGAGCCACTGGTCAACCTGAGCGCGGGCGGCAGGGTCGCTGGGGAGTAACGTGCCATCACCGTACTGCTCCGCTAGGTAACGGCAAATCGGCGCCGACTCAAATAGCGTTAGTGCTCCATCTTCAAGAACTGGCACCTTGCCATCCGGGTGACGCGCCAAATGCGCGGCTGTTTGCCCCTCGCCTGTATCCAGCGCCACATGCTGGCACTGATACTCTAGGCCTAACTCTTCAAGCGTCCATGCCGCTCGCAGCGATCGGGATTGGGGGAAAGTGTACAGCGTGATCATGGCATGCTCCCTCTTGTCAGCAACAATTGCAGCGTCAATCTAGCGGGGCGTTAGCGACGCTGTCGATTTTTATATGCACCATTCTTAAGTGCTACCCCGCGCCTCACGAATCCGCTCGTAAGCGTTGCCGATTTCGCTGGTGCGCGCCTGGGCGACGTCGCGCATGCTTTCGGGCAGGCCTTTGCCAGCCAGTTTGTCGGGGTGGTTTTGGCTCATCAGGCGGCGGTAGGCTTTTTTGATCTCGCTGTCGCTGGCATCTTCAGAAACCCCTAGCACGCGGTAAGCGTCTTTAAGCGCTTCTTCGCTGGCGCCTTGGGAGTTGGCGGCGGCGCCGTGCAGCATCGCTTCGATCTGCTGCACTTCAGCGTCGCTGCAGCCTACACCGCGGGCAACGCGCAAAATCATCTCGTGCTCGGCGGGGTGAAGCACGCCATCAGCAGCGATAGCCGTGAGCTGAACCTGGATAAATACCTGGCGCAGAACCGGCTGGCGCTGAGTGAGGCGGTTAACGTTGGCCAGCTCCGCCTCCAGATTAAAGTCATCGGCGCGGCCACGCTCGAAGGCGGCGCGAGCCTTGGCGCGCTGTTCGCCCTGGAGGTGCATTTGATCAAACAGCTTTTCGGCAACGTCCAACTCGCCGTCGGTCACTTTACCGTCGGCTTGGCATAAGCAGCCCATCACCGAGAAAATCGACTCCAGAAAGCCTTCCTGGATGCGCATCCGCGCGATATTCAGGCGGCGGCTAAGCCGTTTACCTAGCCACCAGCCCAGGCCACCGCCAATCAGGAGGCCCACAGGGCCGCCAAATGCAAGCCCGATCAGGCCGAAAATAACAATAAGCAATAGCATAGCAATCTCAAAGTAGTTTAAAAGTAATGGCTTATGGCAGCCGGGCACGAATGGCGCGCTCGATGCCTTCGATGTCCAATTGGCAGTCGGTAAGCAGCTGTGCAGGCGTGCCGTGCTCTACAAAGGCGTCCGGCAGGCCGAGGTTAAGGACCTCTACCTGAACGCCTTCGGCGTGGAGCAGCTCATTCACGGCGCTACCTGCGCCACCGGCAACCACGTTCTCTTCCAGGGTCACCAATAGTTCGTGCTCGTCGGCAGCGTGCAGCACCGCATCGCGATCCAACGGCTTAATGGAGCGCATATTGATGTGGGTCGCATTGAGTCGTTCGGCGACTTCAGCGGCGGCACTGTTGAGACTGCCAAAGGCGAGTAGCGCAATACGCACGCCGTCGTTGGCGGCATGGCGGCGTACCTCCGCTTTACCTATGGTCAGCGGCTCAAGGTGTGTGGGAATGTCTACGCCTGGGCCAGTACCGCGGGGGTAGCGCACCGCGGCGGGGCCGGGGTGATGATAGGCCGCACTCAGCATGGCGCGGCACTCGGCTTCATCCGCCGGGGCCAGAATCACCATGCCGGGCACGCAACGCAGAAAGGAGAGATCCATGCTGCCGTGGTGCGTGGGGCCGTCTTCGCCCACTAAACCCGCGCGATCAATCGCAAAAGTGACGTCCAGATTCTGCACGGCGACGTCATGAATAAGCTGGTCGTAGCCGCGCTGCAAAAAGGTGGAGTAAATCGCCACCACCGGCTTCATGTCTTCGCAGGCCATCCCCGCTGCCAATGTCACCGCATGCTGCTCGGCGATTGCCACATCAAAATAGCGTTGCGGGTACTCTTTAGAGAAGCGAATCAGGTCGGAGCCTTCGCGCATGGCGGGGGTGATGCCCATTAGGCGCGGGKCGGTGGCCGCCATGTCGCMCAGCCAGTCGCCAAACACGTTGCAGTATTTTTTCTTGGCGGCAGCTGCTTTGATGATGGGCTTTTTGGCGCCGCCGGTGKGGGCAACAGCGCTGGGTTTTTCCAGCTTGGTGATGGCGTGGTAGCCAATCTGATCCGCCTCGGCGGGTAGGAAGCCTTTGCCTTTCACCGTTTTGATATGCAGAAACTGCGGGCCGTCGAGGTCACGTAGGTTCTCCAGCGTCTCGGTCAGTGCATCGAGATCGTGGCCATCAATGGGGCCTACGTAGTTAAAGCCCATCTCTTCAAACAGTGTGGCGGGGCTGACCATGCCTTTCATATGCTCTTCGGTGCGCCGAGCAAGCTCTAACGCGCCAGGCAGATGCGAAAGCACTTTTTTGCCCTCTTCGCGTATTTTGAGGTAGGGCTTGCTGGAGAGCACCCGGGCAAGGTAGGTCGCCATGCCGCCGACGTTTTCGGAAATCGACATTTCATTGTCGTTGAGCACTACCAGTAGGTTGGCATCTACGTGGCCCGCGTGGGCGAGGGCTTCAAAGGCCATGCCGGCGGTGAGTGCACCGTCGCCAATAATCGCGCAAACGCGGCGCTTATTGCCCTGTGCCTTGGCTGCCAGTGCCATCCCTAGCGCCGCCGAAATCGAGGTGCTGGAGTGACCGACGCCGAAGGTGTCGTACTCGGACTCGGCACGGCGGGGAAACGCCGCCAAGCCGCCATGCTGGCGAATACTCAACATCGTTTCGCGGCGGCCGGTAAGAATCTTGTGTGGATACGCTTGATGGCCAACGTCCCAGACTAAACGGTCGTGGGGCGTATTAAAGGCATGGTGCAGGGCAACGCTCAACTCGACCACGCCGAGCCCGGCGCCAAAGTGGCCGCCGGAAACGCCCACGCTATACAGCAGGTAGGCGCGCAGCTCGTCGGCCAGTTGGTCGAGCTGTTGGGTATTCATGGCCCGCAGGGCGGCGGGGTGATCAAAAGAGKCAAGCAGCGGCGTCGCTGGGCGCTCGCGGGGAATCTCGTCGAACAGCTTCATGGGCATCTTTAGTGGTCGCGCTCGATCATATAGTGGGCTAAGTCGGCCAGCGGTGCGGCACGTTCGCCCAGTGGGGCGAGCGCGGCAATGGCCTCGTCAATCAGGCTGTGCGCTTTGCGTTGAGCGCCCTCTAATCCCAGCAGGCTGGGGTAGGTAGGCTTCGCGCGTGCGGCATCGGCGCCTGACGTTTTGCCTAGGGTAACGGTATCGCCGGTCACATCCAGGATGTCGTCGTGAATCTGAAAGGCTAGTCCAATGGCGCGAGCGTAGCGAGTAAGCGCATTTAAACGGGGGTCATCGTCGGCGACCGCAACCAGGCCACCCAGACGCACGGCGGCGACAATCAGAGCGCCGGTTTTATGAGCGTGCATGTGTGCAAGAGCGTCGACATCCGGGTGGCCGCCGACGGCGTCTAAATCCAGCGCTTGCCCGGCCACCATGCCATCCCGGCCAGAAGCCGCCGCCAAGGTGTGCACCAAATGGCCCAGCCGTGGATGAGCGTTGCTGGCCAGCACTTCAAACGCCAGTGCCTGCAGGGCATCGCCGGCGAGAATCGCGCTCGCTTCATCAAAGGCTTTATGCACCGTGGGCTGACCACGGCGCAGGTCGTCGTCATCCATAGCGGGTAAATCATCATGGATCAACGAATAGGCGTGGATTAACTCAATGGCGGCGGCGGGGGCGTCCAGGGCGTCGTCGTTAGCCCCTAGCGCGTGCCCAGCCATATACACCAGCAGCGGGCGCAGGCGTTTGCCACCGGCCAGCAGGCCATGGCGCATGGCGGCTTCAAGCCTGGGCGCTACCGCTGGGCGGCTATCAAACAGTGCCGCTAGCGTAGCGTCCACGCGGGCATTGCTGGTCTGGCGCAGGGTGGCAAGCTGGCTAGGCTGCATGGCTACCATGGGGGCGTCTCCTTGCTTTCATCCTCGGCCGCATCCTTGGGGTCGTCGGGGCCAGCGAAGGGCGCTACATTTAAACGCCCTTCGCTGTCTTCACTCAGCGCCCGCACCTTAAGTTCGGCGCTATCCAGACGCTGCTGGGCATCGCGGGTTAGCCGCACGCCCTGTTCAAACGCGGTCAGTGCATCTTCCAATGAGAGCTCGCCTGACTCAAGACGTTCAACGATGGATTCAAGTTGCTCAACCGTCGCGGCAAAGTCCTGCGGGGGTGGTGTCGTGTCGCTCATTGGGGGTGCCTACAAACCGGTATTTTTTAAAATAAGCCCACAGTATACACCGAGGCTGGGGGGCGGCGTCTGCCCTCTTCAATACAGCTTGTTGCGCGACTTGCGGTTCATTCATCGTCAGCACGCAGACTTTTCATCATTCACACCCGGCCTGAACGACGCGGGCTGTGCTACGATATGCGCCTCCCGTGAACCGATACACGGCGCATGCCGCCGACCATAGAGGTTGATTCAGCCATGGCCAAAACGTCCCTGGACAAGAGCAAGATCAAGATCCTGCTACTCGAGGGCGTCCACCAAAGTGCGGTGGACAATTTTCACAACGCCGGTTATGAAAATATCGAGCACCTGCCCACATCGCTTGATGAAGAGGCGCTGATCGACAAGATCCGCGATGTTCACTTCATCGGTATTCGTTCCCGCACCCAGTTGACGGAGCGCGTGTTCGAGGCGGCGGAGAAGCTGGTAGGCGTTGGCTGTTTCTGTATCGGCACCAATCAGGTCGATTTAACCGCTGCGCTTACCCGCGGCATCGCGGTATTTAACGCGCCGTACTCTAATACTCGCTCAGTGGCCGAGCTGGTGCTGGCAGAAGCGATTATGCTGCTGCGCGGTATCCCTGAGAAAAACGCCCGCGCCCATCAGGGCGGCTGGCTGAAGTCCGCGAAAAACTCTCATGAAGCGCGCGGTAAAACCCTGGGTATCGTTGGCTACGGCAGCATCGGTGCGCAGCTTTCGGTACTGGCCGAATCGCTGGGCTTTAACGTCATTTACTATGATGTCATCGCCAAGCTGGGCATGGGTAATGCTAACCAGGTGGGAAGCCTTGAAGAGCTGCTGGGCCGCGCTGATGTCGTCAGCCTGCACGTGCCCGATCTTGCCTCTACCCGCTGGATGATCGGTGCCAAACAGATTGCCGCCATGAAGCCCGGCGCGATCTTTATCAATGCCTCCCGCGGTAGCGTCGTTGAAATCGAACCGCTGGCCGAAGCGCTTAAAGCGGGCAATCTCAACGGCGCGGCGGTAGMCGTCTTCCCGGTCGAGCCGAAAGGCAACGACGAAGAGTTTGAGAGCCCGCTACGCGGCCTGGAGAACGTGATTCTGACGCCGCATATCGGTGGCTCTACCCTGGAAGCCCAGGAGAACATCGGTATCGAAGTGTCAGAAAAACTGATCACTTACTCCGACAACGGCACCACCGTGACCTCGGTCAACTTCCCCGAGGTGGCGCTGCCCGCTCACCCGGACAAGCATCGTTTGCTGCATATTCACGACAACGTGCCGGGGGTGCTGTCGCAGATTAACCGTGTGCTGTCTGAAAACGGCATTAACATCTCTGGTCAGTACCTGCAGACCAACGAGAAAGTCGGCTATGTGGTCATCGATGTGGATAAAGCCTACGGCCCTCAGGCGCTGGAAGCGTTGAAGCAGGTCGAGCACACGCTGAAAATTCGTGCGCTCTATTCGGCGCAGAATAGCTAAAACGCTGTTAGCAACAAAAGCGGTAAAAAACGGCGCCTCTTAGGAGGCGCCGTTTTAGTGAGTGCAGGTGATCAAGCAAGGTCAAACAGCAGCACTTCGCCGGCTTCTTTACCCGTCAGATTGAAGGCCTCTTCCGGCTGAAACGCTGCGGCATCGCCTGCGCTCAGTGTCTCGCCGTTAACCTCCATTTCGCCGTTCACTACATGCAGCCAGGCGTAGCGCGAAGGGGGTGGTGCTATCTGTTCGCCCGCGCTAAACAGGCCTGAGTACAGGTTTAGGTCCTGGTTAATACTCACAGACCCATCGCGCCCTTCTTGAGAAGCCACCAGCCGCCACTGGCCTTGACGCTCGGCGGTAGGAAACGCTTTCTGCTCATAGCTGGGCGTGATACCGAGCTGCTTGGGTTCAATCCAGATCTGCAGGAAGTGCAGCCCGTTCTCCTTCGAGTGATTGAACTCGCTGTGCAGCACGCCGGTGCCCGCCGACATGCGCTGCACATCGCCTGGGCGCATCACTTCGCCGTTGCCCATGTTGTCTTTGTGCTCCATTTCACCTTCAAGCACATAGGAGATAATCTCCATATCCCGGTGAGGGTGGGCGCCGAAGCCGTGGCCACCCGCCACGCGGTCTTCATTGATGACGCGCAGGGCGCGGAATCCCATATGCTTGGGATCCATATAGTTGGCAAATGAAAAGGTATGAAAAGAGCGTAGCCAGCCGTGGTCAGCAAAGCCCCGCTCATTAGAACGACGAATAATCATGGTGTTCTCCGCGAGTTGCGTGAGTGAATAGTGACAATATACGCCTCACAGCGGCTGCGTGGGGTGAAGCTTTCAGTACGGTTCTGTCGAATAAATCGACGTTTTCCGGCGCGGATTGCGCTAAAATGTGCGCGTCTTTTAACCCGGTCCGCCCTTTACGAGGGTGACTACCAGGAGCTTTACATGTCAGTACCCACTGCTATGCCTAACCCAGTGCCACCCATCGTGGTCGCAGCGCTGTACAAATTTGTCACCTTGAACGACTTCGAAGCGCTGCGCGAGCCGCTGCGCCAAACCATGCTGGATAACGGCGTGAAAGGCACCTTGCTGCTCGCCAAAGAGGGTATCAATGGCACGGTGGCGGGCAGCCGCGAGGGCATTGACGGATTATTGGCATGGCTCACCGCCGACCCGCGTCTCGCTGATATTGACCATAAAGAGTCCTACTGCGAAGAAACGCCGTTCTACCGCACCAAGGTCAAACTCAAAAAAGAGATCGTCACCCTCGGCGTGCCCGATATCGACCCCAACGACACCGTAGGCACCTACGTTGAGCCGGAAAATTGGAACGACATCATTGCCGACCCGGAAGTGCTGGTGATCGATACCCGCAACGATTACGAAGTGGCGATTGGCAGCTTCGAGCGGGCGATCGATCCTAAAACCACCACTTTCCGTGAGTTTCCCGAGTACGTGCGCGAGCACTACGACCCGGAAAAACATAAAAAAGTGGCGATGTTCTGCACCGGCGGCATCCGCTGTGAAAAAGCCTCCAGCTTTATGCTTAAAGAGGGCTTTGAAGAGGTCTACCACCTGAAAGGCGGCGTGCTGAACTACCTGGAAAAAGTACCGGAAGAGCAGTCGCTATGGAAAGGTGAGTGTTTTGTGTTCGATAACCGGGTCACGGTGCGCCACGATTTGAGCAAAGGTGAGTTCGAACAGTGCCACGCTTGCCGCATGCCCATCTCCGCAGAAGATATGCAGTCTTCTGCGTACGAACCGGGCATTAGCTGCCCCCACTGCATCGATTCGCTGCCGGAGAAGACTCGCGCGGCGGCCCGCGAACGCCAACGTCAAATTGATCTAGCGAAACAGCGCGGCGAACCGCATCCGCTAGGCCGCGATACCCGGCTAATGAAAAAATGAGACAGCACATTGTAAGTTGATCGTGTGCGCTAGACTGATGGGCAACGTGTTACTCACCCAGGAGTTCACCATGCCCATTACACCTGAAAGCCTATCTACACCTTCCACTATCCTGCAGCGTCTTGMCCACCAAGGCGTTGTGACGCTGACGATGAACACTCCAGAGCGCTTTAACGCGCTCTCGGAAGCCATGCTGGAAGCGCTTCACGATGCGTTAGCCGATATTGCCGACGATAGCAGTGTGCGCTGTGTGATCATTGCCGCCGAAGGGAAAGCCTTCTGCGCCGGGCATGACCTGAAGCAGATGCGCGCCCACCCCGATAAAGCCTACTACCAAGCGCTGTTTACCCGCTGTAGCGAAGTGATGCAGGCCATTGTGCATTTGCCGGTGCCAGTGATTGCCAAAGTGCAAGGTATCGCCACCGCCGCGGGCTGCCAACTCGTCGCGAGCTGTGATCTTGCCGTCGCCGCGCGCAGCGCCCGCTTTGCTGTTTCGGGTATCAATGTTGGCCTGTTTTGCTCCACCCCGGCGGTAGCGCTCTCTCGCAACGTTGCCCGTAAGCGTGCCATGGAGATGCTGCTTACCGGCGAATTTGTCAGCGCCGAGCTGGCCGCCGAGTGGGGCTTGGTTAACCGCGTGGCAGAAGACGATGCACTGGATGAGGCAATTCAAGAGCTGACGGCCAGTATTTGCGCTAAAAGCGCCGTTGCGGTGCGTACCGGAAAAGCCATGTTTGCCCACCAGCTTTCCATGCCGCTCGACGAAGCCTACGCCTTTGCCGGGGAAACCATGGCCTGCAATATGTTAGCCGAGGATGTGAGCGAGGGGATTGATGCGTTTATCGCCAAGCGGCCACCGCACTGGCGGCATCGCTGACGTACCATCGCTGAATGAATGGAATTCGTTTCCGTAAACGCGACAATCGCCGTGCTGTCACGTTATCCTGACGCCCTTTGTGTTTTAGGGAAGGCGCCGTCAGCAAGGGCGCTTTCAGTAAGTAGTAGGAGCGCTTTTGGGAGCGTCTTTTAGGAGAAAGCCAGGTGAGTGAAGCCAAACGCAGGACGGTCGGTCGTCCGGCGAGTACCGCCAAAGCTAGCGGAGGCCATAGCCAGTCGCTGGTACGTGGCTTAACGCTGTTGGAGTACCTAGCGGCCAGCCCGCTTGGGTTAGCCCTTTCAGAAGTGGCAGAGATGGCCGAATTGGCGCCGTCGACCACCCATCGGCTGTTGCAAGCCTTGCAGAGCCAGGGATTTGTGACCCAGGAGAACGAGCAGGGTCTGTGGCGTATTGATGTCAAAACCTTCCGTATCGGCAATAGCTTTCTTGAAGCCCGCGACGTGGTGGCCACTAGCCGTCCCTTTCTGCGCCGTTTAACCGCGGAAACCGGCGAGACCGCTAATTTAGGTATTCGCGATGGGGCGACCGCGGTGTTTCTCGCTCAGCACGAATCCCCGCAAATGATGCGCATGATTACTCGCCTAGGCTCCCGCGCGCCGCTGCATGCCTCTGGGGTAGGTAAAGCGCTGCTGGCGTGGATGCCCGATGACCAGCGCGCTCAATTGCTGGATGGCCAAGCGCTTGCCAGAGTGACAGAAAATACGCTCTATCAACCCGATACCTTACAAGAGGAAACGGAGCAGATTCGCGTCCAAGGCTTTGCCTGCGATCGGGAAGAGCATGCCGTTGGCCTGCACTGCGTGGCCGCCTGTGTGTTCGATGAGCACGGCGCGCCGCTGGCGGCGATTTCGGTTTCAGGGCCCGTAGCGCGAATTCCGGAAGCGCGTTTACTAACCCTGGGGGCGCTGGTGCGCCAAATGGCCGATGAAATAACCCAGCAGTTGGGTGGGCAGGTGCCACGTTAACGTGGGTCGCTGAGGTTATGGTAAGCCTGTTTTTTGTCGCCCTGGTCAGCGCAACGCTGCTACCCGGCGGGTCGGAAGTGTGGCTCGCTCGGCTGTGGTGTCTCGGCGAGCCGCCCTTGGGGCTGTGGTTGGTGGCCACGGCGGGCAACACCCTCGGCAGCATGATCAACGTCGCCATGGGGCGCTACGCACGCCAGTTTCAAGGCCGCCGCTGGTTCCCCGCATCGCCACGCAGCTTGGCGCGCGCAGAGGGCTGGTATCACCGCTTTGGCGAACTGAGCCTGCTGATTTCCTGGGCACCGATTATTGGTGACCCGCTTACCGTGCTGGCCGGTGTATTCCGGCTGCCCTGGTGGCGGGCGCTGGCTTGGATCGTAGTCGCCAAAGGCGCGCGTTACGCAGTAGTTATACTGCTGGCACAGCAGTGGCTATTGCCGCTGTGCCAGTAAAACGCCTTATGAATCAAGTCATGTTAACCTGTACAACTTTTTAACAAGCTGCCTTGTTAGTATAAAGTGTCCGTGTAAAGTGTAAGCAATATCGGGAGCCTAATGTTAGCTTGCGTAAAATCAGGCAGCCGTTAGATTGAACACAACACTCACCAAAAAGGAGGTTGAGGTGTGAAGCCACTTCGTTTATTACCCTGGCTAGGTGTCTGGCTGTTGGCAATGATTGCCATCATGGCCACGCCAGCAATGGCGCAGAGCACGCCGAGTGAATCGGCTAGCGCGGAAAGCTCAGAAACAACAACAGAGGCGGCGCCTACTTCTTACGAGGCCTTGGCAAACCTGTTGGCAGATGAGCAGTCACGACAAGAATTGATTGAGATATTGCGTAATCAGGCCTCGGCGCTACCCGACGGCGTCGCCAGCGACCTCTCGCCAGAAGCCGCCGCTCAGGGCAGTGAGATAGCGCCTGAAGATGTCTCATTGCCGCGCCAGTTAGCTGAACTCACCAGTCGTGTAGTCAGCGATGTGGGGGGGCAGTTTGAGCAAGTGGTTAGCATCGTGGGTGGTCTGTTCTCTGGTGGGGAGGCAGACAGTGTCTTTGATATGGCAGCGTTCATCAGTGCGGCGATCAATCTGGGTATCGTCATTGTCGCCACCTTTGCGATGTTTATGCTTTTCCGGCGCGTCGCCAAGCCGCTGTTTACCAAAATCAGTGGCTGGTCCCTACATGGCAATAATTTAACACCTGTCCTGCGCTTKATTGCCTGCGTAGCGATTGCGGCGGTCATCGATATACTGCTCGTCGGTTTGGCCTATGTGGGCGGTAATTTGGTGGCAACGTTTGCGGTTGGGGAAACCGGCGAGCTTTCGACCCGCGCCTCGCTGTTTCTAAATGCGTTCTTAATTATTGAACTGCTTAAAGCCGCTGTGCGGATGCTGTTCTCGTCGCGCTACGAAGGGCTGCGTCTACTGCCTATTTCTGCTCAAGAAGCGTCTTACTGGAACCGCTGGTTAGCGCGTTTGATCGGCATGGTCGGTTACGGCTTGATGGTGGTCGTACCGCTGGTCAACTTCTATGTGGCGGCCTCGCTGGGTCAAGCCGTTGGCACGCTGATTATGCTGTTGGCGTTTATCTACGCGGTGGTTGTGGTGCTGAGAAACCGCACCCGCCTGCGCGATAACCTGAACGAAATGGCGGCAAAAACAACCTTAACCGCCAGCCGCGTCTCGCTGCAGCTGTTTGCGCGCACCTGGCATTTGTTTGCGCTGCTGTATTTCTTGATCGTGTTTGTACTGACGCTAACCCGCCCCGGCGATGCGTTGCCGTTTGTGATGTACGCCACCCTCAAGTCGCTGGCCGCGATTGTGGTTGGGCTGTTGGTATCGTCTTTTCTTACCCAGACGATTGGTCGCCGTATCACGCTGTCGGACGACCTGCGGCGCAAGCTGCCCCTGCTTGAGAAGCGCTTGAACAGCTATGTGCCTAATGCGCTACGCGTGCTGCGTACGATCATTCTGATTGTCGTTATCATGGTGGTGCTGAACGCTTGGGGCGCCTTTGATCTCGCTGCCTGGTACGCCTCTGAAGGCGGTGCCACGCTGGTTGGTAATCTCTCCAGCGTTACGGTGATTTTGATTGTGGCGCTAGCCGTTTGGCTGGGTCTGGCGAGCCTGATTGAGCACAAGCTCAACCCGGAGACCGGCTACGGCGAACCGTCGGCACGAGCGAAAACCTTGCTCAGCCTGTTCCGCAATGCGCTGGCAATCGCCATGGTGACCATTACCGGCATGATCGTGCTGTCGGAAATTGGCATCAATATTGGCCCGCTGATTGCCGGTGCCGGTGTGTTGGGTCTGGCGATTGGTTTTGGCGCCCAGAAGCTGGTGCAGGATGTGATCACTGGGGTGTTTATTCAGGTAGAAAATGCCATGAACACCGGCGATGTAGTCACCGTAGGCGGCGTGACGGGAACCGCCGAACGGCTCAGTATCCGCTCGGTGGGGATTCGCGATCTATCCGGCACCTACCACATCGTACCGTTCTCGAGTGTCGACACGGTGTCTAACTACATGCGCGAGTACGGCAACCATGTGGGCGAGTACGGCATTGGCTACAGCGAAAGCATCGATGAAGCCATTGAGCAGCTCAAGCTGGCCTTTGAGGACCTCAAAGCGAGCGAAGAACATGGTACCAAGCTGCTAGCCGACCTGACCGTGGCGGGTGTGACCGCACTGGCGGATAGCTCTGTGAATATCCGGGTGGTCATCAAAACCACGCCCGGTGACCAGTGGGCCGTTGGCCGTGCCTACAACCGCTTGGTGAAACTGCGCTTTGATGAGGCGGGTATCGAAATCCCCTTCCCGCACACGACGCTCTACTTTGGCGATAATAAAAATGGTAATCCMCCGCCTGCCCATGTGCGGGTACTGGAATCGACCGCTAAAGAGAAGAAAGTGGAGGAGTCCGCGGTAGTGACACCGGCGGCTAAGAGCGACACCCCGCAAGGGGTGCAGCAAACCAGCGAGCCGGATCACCTGAAGCCCGACCACGATGATGTCGATGAAACCTAATATATCGACGTCATGATGTGGTTGTTATCAAAAGCTGCAGCGGGGCCGCCTTCGGGCGGCCCCGCTGCGTTTCAAGAGGGTTGTTTTATTTAATGGCTATAGTTTTCTGAGTGCCGACCTTCCAGATTGATGGACTCACCGCCATCCACAAACAGAATTTGCCCCGCCACAAAGGGGTTGTCCAATAAATAGTGCAAAGCTTGTACAAGATGCTCGGGAGCGCCCTGGCGCTTTAGCGGAATGCCATCAATACGCCACTCAATATAGTCGCTGGTGCGCTGGGAGGCAGGCAGCACAACGCCAGGGGCGATGCCATTAATGCGAATGCGCGGGGCGAACTCCAGTGCTGCCATGCGGGTCATCTCCGCCAGGCTGTTTTTCGACAGCAGATACGCTGCGTAGGGGTACTGGTGATAGGCCACCTTGTTATCGATGATATTGATCACCTGACCCTCTTGTACCGCCTCGGCAAAGTGGCGTGTGAGCAGCAGTGGGGKAAACATATTGACCCGAAACTGAGTCTCCAACATCGTCAGTTCGGTCGCCGCAATCGGCGCTGGCTCATAGGCGGAAGCGCTGTTTAGCAGCAGGCTAAGCCCAGGAAAACGGCGCTTCGCTGACTGAATAAAGCCGTTTAAGTCGTCGTGTAAAAAGTCGCAGGAAAATATTTCACACTCCCGCCCTTTGACGCGGATACCGCTGGCGACCTCTTCAGCCTCCTCCCGCGAGCGATTAACGTGTAGAGCAATGTCGTAACCCGCATCGGCCAGGGCTTCGGAAAAGTAGCGTCCCAAACGGGTGGCACCGCCGGTTATCAGAGCAGCTTGTTGGTGCATACAGCGTTCCCTATTATTTTATTGGTATAGGAAGACTTTCTGCGTGAGTGCAGCGTTTGTCAATAACTTATACAGAGCTTACGCAAAGCGCTAGATTAGAGAGGTTAAAAGAAGTGTCCTATGCCAGGGCGGTTCTAAAGACGTCACTTTGAACAGGATGTCGCTATGCCACCACCGACGTTGTCTGCCCCATACTCTGCCGCGCTCCATGAGTGCTTAATCTCTCTAGGTTCTAACATCGATCCCGACCACTATGTGGTTCAAGCGCTTGATATTATTAGTCGAGAGTGCAATTTATTAGCCCGTTCCAAAACGATTCGCACCAGTCCGGTGGGGTATCAGCAGCAGCCCGACTTTCTAAATGCCGCCCTGTTGGTGAGCACACCGCTTGAGCGTGAAGCGTTTCGCACTTACCTCAAAGGGGTGGAAGATCGTCTGGGGCGTGTTCGGGGGGCGATTAAATCGGGACCGCGTACGATGGATCTGGACATTGTGGCCTGGGATGGGGAGGTCGTTGATGACGGCTACTTTAAGCACGACTATGTGAAAAAGCCCGTCGACGAAGTGCTGGCGAGCAGTGGTCGCCGTCTTGAACTTCAAAAGTATTCATGATTTTGGCGTTTAGGCCGATAGTAACGTTGTAGCCGCCGTCCATCGGCGCGCTAACTTCCCTGGAGGCGTGCGTTGCTCAGCCTAAATACCAATTTAATGTCGCTAACCGTGCAGAACAATCTGCGTGGCAGTCAGCAGGCCATGCAGACCGCGATGCAGCGCCTCTCTTCTGGGCTGCGCATTAATAGTGCCAAAGATGACGCCGCTGGTCAGGCGATAGCCAATCGCATGACGTCACAAATTAAAGGCATGACCCAGGCGATCCGCAACACCAATGATGGCATCTCCATGGTGCAGACGGCGGAAGGCTCACTCAATCAGATTAACGATAACCTCCAGCGCATCCGTGAGCTGAGCGTACAAGCGGCTAACGGCACCAACTCTTCTAATGATCTTGCTTCGATCCAAGCCGAGATTGGCCAGCGCATGGAAGAGATTGACCGCGTTGCCGGGCAGAGTAAGTTCAACGGTATTGGGCTGTTGAACGACACTCAGTCATTGAATATCCAGGTGGGCGCGAACGCGGGTGATAGCATTGCCGTTCGCTTTGATGCCATGAATTTACAGGGGTTGGGGCTGGAAGGCCTAACTGTATTGGACGATGGCACTGGGACTGGCAACCCTATCGATATGGTGGATGACGCGATCAAACGGTTAGATCAACAGCGCAGCTATTTGGGCGCCGTGCAGAACCGCTTTGAAAGTGTGATTGATGGGCTTAATAACAGCATTGTTAATACCTCCGATGCCCGGTCGCGTATCCAGGATGCCGATTACGCTAAGGAAGTTTCCAACCTTATTCGCGCGCAGATCCTTCAGCAGGCAGGCATTGCTATGTTGGCCCAGGCCAACCAGCAGCCGCAAATGATTTTGCGCCTGCTGGAAAGTCTATAGGGTAGGCAGAAGCTATAGCGCACCGCGTTTAATCAATAATGCCCTGTTCCCGGGCCATGGCGTAGGCCGCTTTAGGGCCATCCCACAGTGAGGGCAATAGAATAAACGACACCGGGATGGCGGTTATCACAATAAATTGTTGAAGGGCCGAAATTTGGCCAGCGCCCATATATAACAGCACCGCCGCCATAATCGCCATGGCGATTCCCCAGAAGGCGCGAATATAAGGGCTTGGATCGTCGTGGCCCGCCCCCACAACCGCAATGGCGTAGCTCATCGAGTCACCGGTGGTAGCGACGAATATCGTTGTCAGCACTAAAATGGCTAGCGCATCCAGGCGCCGCCCGGCAATGCCTGGGCCACCGTCAGGGTTGCGACATCAAACTGGAAGTTATTAAGCGCCTCGGTTAGCTCAATGGCGCCCGTCATTTGGTAGTAAATACCTGAGCCACCGAGCAGGGTAAACCACACGGTGGTGGCAATGGGAGCGAGAACCGCTACTGCGACGATCATCTCGCGGATGCTGCGGCCGCGGGAAATMCGCGCCACAAAGATCGCCACCAGTGGGCCAAATCCGATAAACCACGCAAAGAAGAATACCGTCCACCACTGCATCCACCAGGCGGGAGCGGTTTCTGCTGTGATGGTCGCCATGGGGAAGAAATCGTTAATATAGACGCCCATACTGGCTACGTAGCTGTTGAATAAAAACAGCGTCGGGCCAAACACCATAATCACGGCACCCACGGCGAGGGCCAGGAATACATTGAAACGGCTAAGTATCTGCATACCTTTATGTACGCCGCTCATCGCTGATAGCACGTACATACTGGCTAACACGGCCAAGATGACCAATTTACTGGTGTAGCTGTTGGGCAGGCCGAACMCTTCATGCAGGCCAAAACTGACCTGAGTCGCTAAAAAACCAATCGGGCCCACGGTACCGGCCACGACGGCGATGACACAGCACGCATCAATGATCCCACCCAAGGGCCCACGCATTAGTCGCTCTCCCAATAGTGGATAGAGCAGGGTGCGTGGTTTCAACGGCTGGCCTTTCTCATAGTGAGCATGGGCAAGCACGATAGCGGTTAACGATCCTAATACCGCCCAGCCAATAAACCCCCAGTGCATAAACGACTGCCCCAAGGCGTTGGAAACGGCTTCTGGCGTGCCTGCTTCGCTATTAAAAGCAGGCGGCGTTACGAGGAAATGGTAGACCGGTTCCCCGGCGGCAAAAAACACCCCGCCTCCCGCCAGCAGCGTGCACAGAATGATCGACAGCCATTTAAATGTGCTCATTTCTGGTGCATCTAAATTGCCGATTTTGGCTTTTGCAGCCGGTGTGACCGCCAAACCCATCGCGATAAAGAAGGTAAGTAGCAGCAGCAGTTGGAAGTAACTACCCAAGGCTAATGCCGTCCAAGCAAAGCCTTTACTGATCGATTCAGCGACCAGCGTTACGTCGTAAAGCGATAGCGCCAAAAAGGCAACGATAAAGCCGATGCTCAAGATTAAAACAATAGGATCGCCGAGCGAAAGCCGCCCAGAACTGTAAGTGTCAGGGGCTTCGCCGGTAGAGGCGGGGTGATTCATGTTGAATACCTTGTAGGGGCAGGGCTGGCTAAAACAGCAGCCTATCAACGCCTTGTGTTAAGCGGCGATGTGCTGATTAATGTGCCAAATAACGGATAAAAAAAAGCGCCATTCAATGAATGGCGCAAGGACAGGAAACTGAGCATAGTATACCGCCAATTTAGACTAACGTCTAACATGATTTATCTTGGTGCGTTGGCAGGGTGCAAATGCACCATTTTGGATAAATTAAGTTACGAGTGGCAGCCGAAAAAATTGTCTAACAGTTTGATAAACCATTAAAAAACTCAAAATGGCAGCATTGCTGCAAAGCTAAAGCATATTTTGTATACAAGGTATGCTCACAATGACGACGCCCGCTTCAAGACTAAATTTTTCGACTGCAATGCCCGTTTTTTCGACTCTGCGCTGGCTAACGGGCTGCGCTGTCGCGTTGGTTTTAATACCGGCTGTCAGCCATGCCGATGACACTCCAATACGTTTCCAGTTGGACTGGCGCTTTGAAGGGCCTTCCGCGCCGTTTTTAATGGCCGCTGAAAAAGGCTACTTCGCCGAAGAGGGGCTGGACGTTCAGATCGATTCGGGCAGCGGCTCAGCGGGCGCGATTAACCGCGTGGCGTCCGGGGCCTACGAAATGGGCTTTGGCGATCTTAATGCGCTGGTCGAATTTCTCGCCGAAAACCCCGATGGCCCCGGCATTCAGGGCGTCTATATCGTCTACGACGGCACCCCAGCGGCGGTGTTCGCCCGTAAAGAGAGCGGTATCGAAAGCCCGGCTGATTTAGCCGGTAAAACCATCGCGGCGCCCGCCTTTGACACCGGTTACCGCGCCTGGGGCGTGTTTGCCGCCGCTAATGACATGGAAGCCGACGCAGTAGAGTGGCAGAACGTCGACCCCACGCTGCGTGAAACGCTGCTCACTCGTGGCGATGTGGACGCGATCACCGGCTTTTACTTTACTAGCCTGCTCAATCTTGAAGAGCGCGGTATGAGTGAAGATGAACTGACGATTATGCCGTTCCCCGACTATGGCGTGCCGCTCTACGGTAACGCGATTATTGCCAGCGAATCCTTCGCCGAATCTAATCCAGACGCCGTGCAGGGCTTTCTGCGCGCCTTCAATAGGGCCCTGGGCGAGACCATTGCCGACCCAGAAGCTGCCATTGAGTACGTCAAAAACCGTGACGGTTTGATCGACGTAGAGATGGAAACCCGGCGTTTGAAGCTCGCTCTGGAGAGCGTCGTGGATACCCCTGATGCCCGTGAGAATGGCGTAGGCGGGGTGGATGAAACGCGCCTGCAGGAAGCCATTCAGCTTGTTGCCGACGCCTATGACTTACCCTCTGTGCCGTCTCCAGACCAGGTGTTTAATGCAAACTACTTACCACCCCAGGAAGAGCGCATGCTGTTTTCGGCAGAGGACGAATAAGCATGTCGGCAGCGTTCGTCACCTTCGATGACGTTAGCCTTGCCTACGATGGATCAGGCAACGCCATTGAAGATATCAACCTGAGCATCCACGAAGGCGAGTTTGTCGCCTTCGTGGGGCCTTCAGGGTGCGGAAAGTCGACCTTTATGAAACTCTGCACCGGTTTGCATGCGCCCACGACCGGGGCTGTTCAGGTGGATGGAGAGCCGGTCACCGGGCCGCTGAAGATCTCTGGCATGGCGTTTCAAAACGCCAACCTGCTGCCCTGGCGCACTACCTTGGATAACGTCTTGCTGCCGCTGGAAATCGTCAAACCTTACCGCCATCAGTTTCGTAAGCGGCGCGCAGAGTTTGTCGGCTGGGCGCGCAAGCTGCTCAAGACCGTTGGGCTTGAAGGCTACGAAGAGCAGTACCCGTGGCAGCTTTCCGGCGGCATGCAGCAGCGGGCGTCGATCTGCCGGGCGCTGATTCMCCAGCCGCGTTTACTAATGCTGGATGAACCCTTCGGTGCGCTGGATGCCTTTACCCGCGAAGAGCTGTGGTGTGTGCTGCGTGACCTGTGGGAGGCGCAGCGTTTTACGGTAGTGCTGGTGACCCACGACCTGCGCGAGGCAGCGTTTCTGGCCGATACCGTCTACATCATGAGCCGCCGCCCAGGCCGAGTAATCGAGCGCCGCCAAATCGAGCTGCCGCGACCCCGCGCACTGGAAACCACCTACCAAAAMCCCTTTATAGATTTGGTTCAGGAGCTACGGGCACAAATTGGCGAAGTACGTAGTACTTGATAAGAGTCCGGGGCACTTGATACCTGCACTTAATAAAAGCTCTCAGCACCTGATTAAAGGCGCTTACATGATTAAAAATAGCAAACTGATTGAAAGGCTCGCGCCGTGGATCGCGGTGGTGGCACTGGTCATCATCTGGGAAGTCACGGTGCGGGTGTTTGATGTGCCCAGCTTTATCTTCCCGAGTGCATTGGAAACCGCCCAGGCGCTGGTAACGTATTCCGGGCCTATCGCTATGCACTCCTGGCAAACCTTCTGGACCACGCTGATTGGCTTTGGCCTGGGTGTGGCCGTGGGGCTGGTGTTGGGCTTTATTATCGGCTCGTCACGCTTTCTGTATAACGCCTGCTACCCGCTGCTGGTGGGCTTTAATGCTATTCCTAAGGTCGCCTTTGTACCCATTCTAGTGGTCTGGTTTGGGATTGGCTCGGTACCGGCGATTCTCACCGCCTTTTTAATCTGCTTCTTCCCGATTGTGGTCAACGTGGCCACCGGTTTGGCCACGCTAGAGCCTGAAATGGAGGATGTGCTGCGGGTGCTGGGCGCGCGGCGTATGGATGTGTTGCTGAAAGTCGGCCTGCCGCGCTCGCTGCCCTACTTCTTTGCTTCACTGAAAGTCGCCATTACCCTGGCGTTTGTAGGCACGGTGGTGTCAGAAACCGTCGCTTCGAACCAGGGCATTGGCTATCTGATGATGAGCGCTGGCTCGCAAATGCGCATGGGGCTGGTCTTTGCCGGGCTGCTGGTGATCAGCGCCATGGCCATGGTGATGTACGAGCTGTTTGCGCAGTTGGAAAAGCGTATGACCGGATGGGCGCACCGGGGGCAGAATCGCTAAGCCAGTATTGGACTTACCAACGATAGAGCAGCGAAGCGCTAGTGGTGCTGTCGGTGCGCGCACTGGTGTCATCGGGCGGCTGGGAATTGTGCTTTATTTCGTGGGATAAGCGCAGCGACAGCTTCGAGTTAAGCCGGGCAGTAAGCGCCGTTAGCGAGCGGGAGGTGGTGTTCTGGTTGGTATACTCTACCGACATTTCCTGCTGAATATCGGCGTAGCTGGAAAACCCCCAGCGATAATCCAGCGCGGTGTAGGTCACCATCAAGCGTTCATCGTCGTACTCGCGTAGCCGGTCATGACGATAGCCAGGGCCCGCTTCTAACGACAGGGTGTGGGTGTCGTTCTCCAGAATCTGGCGCCCGTACCCCCCAATCGCGGACAGCTGCTGGTCATAACCGGCAAAACGATCCTTCTCCCAGCGAGCAAAGCCAAATAGATAGTGTGGGCCGTCTAGCTCATAGCGCTCGCGTCCGGCGACCAGGTACTGCTCGGCGCTGGTTTCGTTATCTTTACTCACCGTGCGCACTTCACCGCGCAGTGAGTAGGTAAAATTACCGGTTAACCATGTCAGCAGCGTTTTGCCGATCAGCGTTTGGCTATTGGTATTGCCCGAAAGGTGAGTAAAGCCCAGCTCGGCATCGCCACTGAACACCGGCGCATCTTCCTGGGGAGGCGGTGGGGCGTAAAACGGGTTGGCATAGGCAGCGCTTAACCACAGCGGCCAGCAGGCCAGCATAATAATCCATCTAACGATTGCCACTACATCCCTCCTTGGTTTAGGCCGAGGACTATTATATCAGCGAACGATCACATGAGTGATGGCAATTAACGTCGTTTGCTGGCGCGTGCCATAATGGTGCGGTCACGCATTTTGAGTCTACCTATGAGCGTTTCTCGCCCCCGAACATTAGCCGATCTGCAGCGCTGGCGTCGAACCCGCGCAAGGCGCAGTTGGTATAAGCGCAGCTTTCGCCTGCAGGTGATGCTGTTGGTCGGGCTGCTATTAGCGGGCATGCTACTGGCACAGGGCACCTATCTCAATCACCGCAAGGCGGAAATTATTAGCCAGCAGATGGGCGAACGAGCGCTGGCGGTGGCCAAAACGGTGGCCTCGATGCCGCAAATTATTAATGCCTTTGCGATCCCCGACCCCGCTTTCATTATTCAGCCCCTAGCGGAGCGAATTCGCCATGAAACCGGTGCTCGCTACGTCGTTGTGGGCAATGCCCGAAGTATTCGCTACTCTCACCCGGTGCCCGAGCGGATAGGTAAGCCAATGGKAGGCGGGGATAATGATCAGGCGCTGATTCATGGTCAATTTTATGTCTCAGAAGCAACCGGCTCATTGGGTACTGCCATTCGTGGCAAAGCGCCCATTTGGGACGAAGAGGGCAATATCATTGGCTTGGTCTCCGTCGGTTTTATGATGGATCGCGTGGCCATGGACGTAGCCCGCTACAACAGCTTTGGCTGGGCGCTGGTGGCGCTGATGATTTGTCTCGGCTTTGCCGGTGCCTACTGGCTATCGCAGCACCTCAAGAAGGTTATTCTAGGCTTGGAGCCCTACGAAATTGCCCGCTTGGCCATGGAGAAAGAGGCCATTTTGCAGTCGATCCACGAGGGCATTCTGGCGGTTAATCGTGAAGGGCATATTACCCTGGTGAATCAGCAGGCGCGGCGCTTTCTCAACTTAGACGATGAGCATGTGCTGCTGGGGCAGCCCATCCGTGAGGTGGTGCCCAATTCGCGGCTACTGGAGGTGCTCCGGCGCGGCGAACAGGAGTTCGACCAGGAGATGTGGCTGGGCGATCACCCGGTGGTGGTCAACCGCGTGCCGATTCTGCACGAGGGAGAAATTGAGGGCGCCGTGGCGACCTTCCGCAGCCGCCGCGAGATCGTTGATCTCTCCCACGCGCTAACCCAGGCCAGCCGCGACGTGGATATGCTGCGCGCTCAGGCCCATGAGTTTTCCAATAAGCTCTACACCATCTCTGGGTTACTGCAATTAGAGCGCATCGAGGAAGCCTTGGCGCTGATCCATCAGGAAACCGAGCGTGCCCAGGCGCAGATGAGCTTTTTAATGCGCAATGTAGCCGACGCCGTGCTTAGCGGCACCCTGCTGGGTAAACTCACCCGCGCCCGGGAACTGGGCGTGACGCTGGAAATCGATGAGCAAAGCTCGCTCTCCTGCCCGCTAACACCCACCGGGCAAGAGGTGATGATGAGCGTGGTGGGTAACCTGCTGGACAACGCCTGCCACGCAGCGCTGAATGGGCCGACTAACGAGCCCAAAGTACGTCTGTTTTTTACTGATTTGGGCGAGCAGCTGTTGATCGAAGTGGAGGRCAACGGGCCCGGAGTGCCTGCCCAGTTCGCTGAGTCGATTTTCCAGGAAGGCTTTTCGACCAAAACGGGCAAGCACCAGGGCATTGGCCTGGCGCTGGTGGCCAGGCTCTGCCGTCAGCACGGCGGCGCCGTGACTCTGGAAGAGAGTGAACTAGGCGGGGCGTGCTTTATCGCGGTGCTCGATCGCTCGCTCTGCGCGCAGCCAGACCAGCATCAGTCTCAACAACGCTATCAACAGCGCTCTCAACAACAATTCCAAAGCAGTACCAAAAACAGTGACCACGACAGCTAGGGAGGCAGGCAATGTCTGATGGGCAGTACGGTATTTTGGTCGTTGAAGACGATTTTCGCATTGCCGATATTCACAGGGCCTTTATTGAACAGAGCGATGGCTTTTATGTGGTTGGCATGGCGCGCAATGGCAGTGAGGCCAAGGCCATCATGGCCGAGCAGGCCGCTAGCATCCATTTGATTTTGCTCGATGCCTACCTGCCTGATGTTGAAGGCTTGGAGCTGCTATGGGCGATTCGCCGCGACTATGTGCATGTGGATATCGTCATGGTTACCGCCGCACGAGAAGTGGAAACCATCAGCGAGGCGCTGCGTGGTGGGGTGTTTGACTMCCTTATTAAGCCCATTGAAGCCACACGCATGACCCAAATGCTGACCCGCTTTCGTCGCGAGCGTGAAGCCTTGGCCAACCGTGCCGAGATGAACCAAGACGAACTGGATACCGTGCTGGCGCGCTTACAGCCCGGCGATCCGTCGCGGGCTAAATCGCATGCTCAGTCTCAAGCCCTGCCCAAGGGCATTGATCGGCTGACGTTGCGCCGGGTAATTGATGCCCTGGCAGACGCCTCTGACTCCCTTACCGCCATGCAGATGGCGCGCACCATGGGTGCCAGCCGCTCTACCGCGCGACGCTATTTAGAGTTTTTGGTCGCCGAGCAGGCAGTCAGTGCCGAGCTGGGCTATGGTGATGTAGGGCGGCCCGAGCGTCGCTATCGGCTGTKGGRGGCGGCACACAAGTGGCTAGACTCTCTATAAGTGCATGCTATAAGTAGCCAGTGTGAACAAAATGAACAAAATGCCCATAAAGAACTTTTTGTCTTTTATGCGCACAAGCTTGTCGGTCAGGGGCATGGTCTTCTAACGTTCGCGGCGTGCAGTCTCACAATAAGAAGCTCTACATAGCAACATCATCACACAACAACACTGATACGTGGAGAACGCCATCATGACCTCGCTTACCCTCAAGCGTTTATCTGTAGTTGCGCTACCCCTCGCCGCTTTTGCCGCCATGACGACCGCCGCACAGGCGCAAGAGTGGACGCCGAGCCGCTCCATCGAATTCGTCGCACCGGCTAACCCCGGCGGTGGTTGGGACACCCTCGTGCGCACCATGTCACGGGTGATTCAGCAAGAAGAAATGGCCGATGAGAGCTTTGCTGCGATCAACGTTCCCGGTGGCGGTGGTGCCGTGGCCTGGGCGCAAGTGGCGCGCGATGAAGGCAACCCGCACAAGCTATTTGCCACCAGCCCGCCGATGATTCTGGTGCCGCTGGCAGGCGCCTCGCGCTATGACCACACCGACTTTACCCCGGTCGCGCGGATTAACACCGACTACTCAATCATTCTGGTCGCGGCGGACTCCGAGTATCAAGATCTTGAAGATCTGCTCACCGCGCTGAAAGAAGACCCCAGCCTGAGCGTGGGTGGCGGCAGTGCCCCAGGCTCCATGGATCATATCGCCATTGCAGGCCTTGCCTCGGCGGCGGGTATGGAAGCCTCAGCAGTCAACTACATCCCGTTCTCGGGTGGCGGCGACGCCATGACTAACCTGATGGGCGGCCACATCGAAGCCGTTGTCGGCGGTGCCGGTGAAGCGGTTGGCCAATTAGGCGAAGGCAGCCAGCTGCGTGCGCTAGGCGTCTCTTCTGAAGAGCGTTTGGGTGGCGGTTTGAGCGAAGTGCCGACGTATCAAGAGCAGGGCTTCGACTACACCTTCGATATCTGGCGCGGCGTGATGGGCGCTCCCGGTATGCCTGAAGAAGCAGTCACCTACTACGAAGATCTGTTCGCCGAAATGTTGGAAACTGACGCATGGCGCGAAGCAAGCGACCAGCTGGGCTGGATCGACGCCTATCAAAACAGCGAAGAATTTGGCGCCTTTCTGGATCAGCAGCAAGAGCAGTTCAGCGATGTGCTGAGCGAGCTTGKCCTACTGCGCCAGTAATCCCACTCCTGTATCACCCAGCCGCCCAAGCGCGGCTGGGAGTCTCCGGTCGTTAACCACGTGTTGTTAACCGCTGGAGGCGTGTTGGCTCCTTCGGAGAGACTCCTATGACTCGTTTAAATACCAATCAGTGGTTAGCACTGGTATTTGCGGTATTCGCTACTGGCTATATCGCGATGGCGTGGCAAATCCCTACTTTCCCCCTGCCGCGTCCGGTCGACTCTGACCTTTTTCCTAAAGTATTAGGCTTCGCGCTACTGATCCTGTCGGTGTTTCTGTTTTTCGAGAAACCTACTCCGATAGCCGGTGCCGATGAGATAGATCATGAGGCCACCCAAGGCCCAAGGCTGTTTACGCCATGGGCGCGGGTCATCGTGACCTCGCTAGCGATTGCCGCCTATGCGTTTTTGCTGGTACCGCTAGGGTTTGTACTCGCTTCAACGCTGCTCTGCGTTGGTCTGACGGCCTACTACGGTTATCGCCGCCATGGGGTCAACCTCGCTACGTCGCTGGGGGTAGTGCTGGCGCTCTACCTGACCATGACGAAGGTGATGGATGTTTACCTGCCCACTGGCGTGCTGCCCTTCTAAACAAAGCCTTGTTAGCAGGTCTTTCCGCTAGCAGTTCTTGAGAGAGTAATTCCCATGGATGCCTTCAATAATTTGATGTACGGCTTTGGCATCGCGCTTGAGCCAATCAATATTGCCTACGTATTTGCCGGCGTATTTGCTGGCACCATTATCGGCATGCTGCCGGGTCTGGGCCCTATCAGTGCACTTGCCTTGATGATTCCTATCACCTTTGCCATGGAGCCTTCATCGGGCTTGATCCTGATGGCCGGGGTTTACTACGGCGCCATCTTTGGTGGCTCCACGTCGTCGATCCTGCTTAACGCCCCTGGCGTGGCGGGTACCGTGGCGACCTCCTTTGACGGCTACCCGATGGCTAAAAAAGGTCAGGCGGGTAAAGCGCTGGCGATTGCCGCCTACGCTTCCTTTATCGGTGGTACCATTTCCGTTATTTTCTTGATGCTGATTGCCCCGCTGCTGTCGAAAGTAGCCGTGAGCTTTGGCCCTTCTGAGTATTTCGCCTTAATGGTGCTGGGCTTAACCGCTGTCGTTTCGCTGTCGGATAAGTCCCTGGTTAAAGGGCTAATTGCCGCCGTGGTGGGGGTGATTATTTCTATTATCGGTATCGACATGCAGACCGGTACTGAGCGCTTTACTTTCGGTTCAGTGCAGTTGCTGGATGGCATCGACTTCCTGGTCGTAGCCCTGGGTATTTTCGCCCTTGCCGAAGTCTTTTACATGCTGCTGCGTGGCGGCGGTGGCAAAGAAATGCCGCGCAATGAGATTGGCTCGCTGAAATTGTCACGTAGCGAAGTGAAAGAAATCGCTGGCCCTATTGGTCGTAGTTCGATATTGGGTTTCTTCACCGGGGTACTGCCAGGCGCGGGCGCGACCATCGGTTCGTTCCTGGGTTACAGCATGGAAAAGCGCATTGCCAAAGATGGTCACACCTTTGGGCAGGGCAATATCAAAGGCGTGGCGGCGCCGGAAGCAGCCAACAACGCTGCCTGTACGGGCTCCTTTGTACCGCTGCTGACGTTGGGTGTGCCGGGTTCAGGCACTACCGCTGTCCTGCTAGGCGCGTTGCTTGTCATGGGGGTTAACCCCGGCCCGATGATGCTAACTGAGCGCCCGGACGTGTTTTGGGGCGTGGTTGCCAGTATGTATATCGGCAATATCTTCCTGCTGGCACTTAACCTGCCGCTGATTCCCTATATCGCTAAAATTCTCGATATGCCTCGCCCATTGCTGCTATCGCTGATTCTGATCTTCTGCATGATCGGTGTTTACGGCATGAGCTTCAGCGTATTTGATCTGCTGCTACTGCTTGGCTTCGGCTTKGTGGGCCTGGGCATGCGCCTGTTTGGCTTCCCCGCGGCGCCGCTGATTCTAGCGCTGATTCTGGGCAACATCATGGAAGAGTCCATGCGCCGCGCACTGCAGATTTCCGGTGGTGACTGGATGACCTTTATCGACAAGCCCATCTCCCTTGGTTTGCTGGTCGTCGCTCTGCTGTCGCTTGGTCTGCCGTTGCTGAAAAAACGTCGTAAGAAAGTCCCACCCGACGTGGCTGTTTAACGCCTCGATTTGAAGGGTGAATAGCGAGGAGCCTTGGTGATGCCAAGGCTCCTTTTTTAACTGCTTTTTAACTGACAACAAAGAGTGAGGTTGTAACTAATAAGTAAGTGTTACGTTACTGATCTGTATTCAAAAAGCTCAAGTACTTAGTTGGTGCACTGTATCTTGTTGGTGCATTGTGAGGGTGCCTTAGCCGCGTTCTTGCGCTTTATTTTGGTGCATTCGGTGAATGTTGAGATTTTCTGATGATTATTAAGTGGCTGATTAAAGAGCTATAAGACAACTTTGTGTCAATCTGGCGCATCCCTTGCAGGTGTTAATGGCTAGTGGACGTATTGGGGASCTAACACAACAACCCCAAGTGCGAAGCCAATCATCAAGCCTCGGTCATAACAAACCMCAGCCATAAGGGGTGCAAGGAGATTAACAATGAACACACTCAAACGCTCGACACACTCCCGCCCATTCCTATCACGTGGCCGTTTCGCGACCGCTTTACTCACCGCTGCCATCATGAGTGCTAGCACCCAGGCCGCCGCCCAGGACGATGACCCGATCAAAGTCGGTATCCTGCACTCTCTCTCCGGCACCATGGCGATTAGTGAGACCGTCCTCAAAGACACCGTCGAAATGCTTATCGAGCAGCAGAACGAAGCCGGTGGTTTGCTGGGCCGTCAGTTAGAGGCCGTGGTGGTCGACCCGGCGTCTAACTGGCCGCTGTTTGCTGAACGCGCCCGGGAGCTACTAGACCAGGAAGAAGTGGACGTTATTTTCGGCAACTGGACGTCGGTTTCGCGTAAATCCGTTCTGCCCGTCGTAGAAGAACTCAACGGCCTGCTGTTCTACCCGGTGCAGTATGAAGGCGAAGAGTCTTCTGAAAACGTCTTCTACACCGGCGCAGCGCCTAACCAGCAGGCGATCCCTGCGGTTGAATACCTTATCAACGAAGTCGGTATCGAGCGCTTTGCGCTGGTGGGTACCGACTATGTCTACCCGCGTACCACCAACCGTATCCTTGAAGCCTTCCTCAAGGACGAACACGGCATCGCGGAAGAGGACATCATGGTTAACTACACGCCGTTCGGTCACTCCGATTGGCAAAACATCGTGGCGGAAATTCGCCGCTTCGGTGAAGAGGKTAAACCGACCGCCGTAATCTCGACGGTTAACGGCGACGCTAACGTGCCGTTCTATACCGAGCTCTCCAACCAGGGTATCGACGCTGCCGATATTCCGGTCATCGCCTTCTCCGTGGGCGAGCAGGAGCTTACCGGTATTGATACCGGGCCGCTGGTAGGCCACTTGGCGGCATGGAACTACTTCATGAGCGTCGATAACGATGACAACTACGACTTTATCGATGCCTGGATTGAGTACACCGGCGACGATATGGCGGTGACCAACGACCCAATGGAAGCGCACTACATTGGTTTCAACATGTGGGCCGAAGCGGTTCGCAAGGCGGGCACGACAGACGTCGATACGGTGAAAGACGCCATTATCGGTGTGACCGTACCTAACCTCTCCGGCGGTTATGCGGCGATGATGCCCAACCACCACATCACCAAGCCGGTGCTGATCGGTGAGATTCAGGACAACGGTCAGTTCGATATCGTTTGGCAGACGCCGTCTACCGTGGCCGGCGACGCCTGGTCTGACTACCTGCCTGGCTCCCGTGACCTGATTGCCGATTGGCGCAAGCCGATGGAGTGCGGCAACTTCAACGTCGTGAACGGCTCGTGCGGTGGCAGCACCGCAGCAGAAGAAGCCGAAGCGGCGCTCGCTGAGTAAAAGCTCCTGTAGTGAGTAATACTGATCCCTCGTCCCTAGGCTGAAGCCCAAGTGGCGAGGGAGCACGCTAACTCCCCCTCTTTAGATAACCAAAGGAAGAACCCCATGAGGCGTTTCCTTTCCTTAGGGCTGCTGTGCCTACTGTTGTTAAGCATCACAGTGACCGCCCAAGCACAAACGAGCTCCACGAATACTGCCGACGATGACGCCGCGCTCGAGTTGTTAGAGGCGCTGGACGTTGAGTCTTACGCTGACAAAGGCGACGCGATCACCGCCATTTTGCAAAGCGATGACGAACGCGCCCGAGACTGGCTGCAGGCTTTGCTGGATGGCCGCTTGCAGCGTACCGAAGATGGCCGGTTCGTGCTGGTGCTCGAGAACCGCGGCCGCGACTGGCCGGTGGCCGATGTACTGACCGGCGAAGCGCTGGGCGAGATGTCCCGTCGTGATCTGGAGCGTATCGGCATCAACAACAACCTGCGTAATCAACTGCGTAGTGCCATCGCGGTAGTTGMCCTCTACTCGCCTAACGTTGAACGCCGCCGCACCTCGGCCGAGCGCCTGTTAGGTGAAGTAGATGGTGAGCTGGTGCCCACCCTTGACGACCTGATCGAACAGGAAGAGGACGAGCAGGTGCGCTACCGGCTGACTCAGGCCGTGGCGATCTACCGTGCCGAAGCGGGCGAAATGGCTGGGGTCGAAGCGCTGGACGGCAGCCTTCACCCCCGCTCCCGCGTGGCGTTGAGCCGGGCAGCCACTGGGGATGATCCCGTCGTCGCCAACGCCGCTGCCGCTTCCCTGTTGGGTATCGAGCAGCAGCTCAAAATCAATCGTGGTCTGGAAACGCTCTATTTCGGCTTGAGCCTCGGCTCAGTGCTGGTGCTAGCGGCCATTGGCCTGGCGATCACCTTCGGGGTCATGGGCGTGATCAACATGGCCCATGGCGAGCTGATGATGCTGGGCGCCTACACCACCTGGGCGATGCAGCAGCTGCTGCCCGGCCAGCCTGGGCTGGCGTTGATTCTATCGATTCCCGCGGGCTTTATGGTCGCCGCTTTGGCTGGTGTGGCGATCGAGCGCGGCGTGATCCAGTTCCTCAAAGGCCGCCCGCTTGAGACGCTGCTGGCGACCTTTGGTATCAGCCTGATTCTTCAGCAACTGGTGCGCACGGTGATTTCACCGCTTAACCGTACCGTCATCACGCCTGAGTGGATGAGTGGCTCATTGGTGGTGAACGATGCGCTGTCGCTAACGCTCAACCGCATGTACGTACTCGGCTTTGCGCTGGTGGTGTTTGCCGGGCTGATGCTGATCATGCGTCGCACGCGGCTGGGGCTTGAGGTGCGCGCCGTGACCCAAAACCGCGCCATGGCACGCTCCATGGGCATTCGTGCCACTCGTGTGGATATCATGACCTTTGCGCTGGGCTCCGGTGTGGCCGGGCTTGCAGGTGTCGCGCTCTCCCAGCTCACCAACGTCGGCCCTAACCTGGGGCAGAACTACATCATCGACTCCTTCATGGTGGTGGTGTTCGGCGGCGTGGGCAACCTGTGGGGCACGCTGGTTGCTGGCCTATCGCTGGGGGTGATCAACCAGGTGCTGGAACCCTGGGCAGGCGCGGTATTGGCCAAAATTATCGTGCTGGTGTTTATCATCCTATTCATTCAGAAACGCCCGCGTGGACTCTTCCCGCAGAAGGGCCGGGCTGCGGAGGGCTAAGCGATGTCTTTAACGACCGAATCATCGACGAATTTTTGGCTAACACGACCCTTCAGCGAGCGCTCCACGCAGATTTTTCTCGGCGTGCTACTGGCCGCGCTGGTACTGGTCACCATCTTGCACGTAGCGGTGCCGCCGGAGAACCCGCTACATGTGGGGGCTTACACGGTCAATCTGTTTGGTAAGTACTTAAGCTACGCGCTGCTGGCCGTGGCGGTGGATCTAGTGTGGGGCTATCTGGGTATTTTAAGCCTCGGCCACGGCGCCTTCTTCGCCATCGGCGGCTACGCCATGGGCATGTACCTGATGCGCCAGATTGGCGATCGCGGTACCTACGGCCATCCGGTACTGCCCGACTTTATGGTGTTCCTCAACTGGGACAGCTTGCCGTGGTTCTGGCACGGCTTCGATATGGCCTGGTTTGCCTTCGCCATGGTGCTGCTGGCGCCGGGGCTGCTGGCGCTGGTGTTCGGCTTTTTKGCCTTCCGCTCACGGGTCACCGGTGTATATCTGTCGATTATCACTCAGGCACTGACCTTTGCCTTGATGCTGGCTTTCTTCCGCAACGAGATGGGCTTCGGCGGTAATAACGGCCTGACTGACTTCCGCGAGATCGTCGGTTTTGACCTGCGCAGCGATGCCACGCGCCTAGGGTTGTTCCTGGCCACCGGCGTTGCGCTGGCGCTGGGATATATCCTGTGCCGTGCGATTGTGACCAGCAAGTTGGGGCGGGTGAGCGTGGCCACCCGCGACGCCGAAGCGCGTACGCGCTTTCTCGGCTACCGGGTCGAGCGCTTTCAGCTGTTTGTGTTTGTGGTCTCGGCGATGCTCGCAGGCCTGGCGGGCGCGCTCTACGTGCCGCAAGTGGGGATTATCAACCCCAGTGAATTCTCGCCGATTTTCTCCATCGAGATTGTGCTGTGGGTAGCGTTGGGCGGTCGCGCCACGCTATATGGCGCGGTGATAGGCGCCATTTTAGTTAACTACGCCAAAACCATCTTTACCGGCGTAATGCCCGATGCCTGGCTGTTTGCCCTGGGCGCGATGTTCGTACTGGTCACGGTGTTTCTGCCCAAAGGGGTGGCGGGGCTGTTTCGCTACCTCAAGCGTCGCAAGCGCGAGGAACAAACGACGGATCCTGACCATCAACAGACGTCCAAGGAGGCCTCCGCATGAGCTTTCTGCAATCGCTGACACAGCGTGACCGGGTGTTCGATTTTATGGCGCCCCAAGCCTCGCCGGTGGACGTTCGCCATGGGCCGATTCTTTACATGGAAGATGTCACCGTGAGCTTCGATGGTTTTAAAGCCATCAATAACCTCAACCTAACCATCAACGACGGTGAGCTGCGCTGCATTATCGGCCCCAACGGGGCGGGTAAAACCACCATGATGGATATTATTACCGGTAAAACCCGGCCCACCAGCGGCAGTGTATGGTTCGGGAGCCGCCATAACCTGCTGCACATGAACGAGCCCGATATTGCCAGCCTGGGCATTGGCCGCAAGTTTCAAAAGCCCACGGTTTTCGAAGCGTTGTCGGTATTTGAAAACCTGGAGCTGGCCATGGCGGCGGACAAGCGGATTTTTCCTACCCTGACTGCCCGCATGACCGGCGAGATCAAAGACCGCATCGATGAAGTACTGGAAACCATTGGCCTGACAGCACTGCGCCATCAACCTGCAGGCATTCTTTCCCACGGCCAAAAGCAGTGGCTGGAGATCGGCATGCTGCTAATGCAGCGCCCGCGTCTACTGCTGGTGGATGAACCGGTGGCGGGCATGACCGAGCAGGAGATGGAGCGCACGGCCGAGTTGCTCACCGGGCTGGCCGGTAAACAGTCCGTGGTGGTGGTCGAGCACGATATGGGTTTCGTGCGTTCGATTGCCCGCCAGGTGACGGTCTTGCACCAGGGCAGCGTGCTGGCGGAAGGCACCATGGATCAAGTCTCCAGCGACCCTAAAGTAATCGAGGTCTACCTGGGTGCCGATGACGAGGAGGCTGCCTGATGCTAGCCATTGAAAAGCTCAACCAGTTCTACGGCGAAAGCCACACCCTCTGGGATCTGGATCTTGAGGTGCCCGCCGGTCAGTGTACCTGCGTGATGGGACGCAACGGCGTGGGTAAAMCCACGCTGCTGAAAGCCGTGATGGGTGAAGTGGCCGTCAAAAGTGGCGAGCTGCGCTACACCGCCGAGACCGGCGAGATCGAGCTGACTAAAAAAGCCGTTGAGGCGCGCTCGCGGTTGGGAATTGGCTACGTGCCCCAAGGGCGGCAGATATTTCCGCTGCTGACCGTAGAGGAGAACCTGCGCACCGGCCTTGCCGCCCGCAGTGACGGGCTAAAAAAGATTCCCGAGCGGGTCTATGAACTGTTCCCCGTGCTCAAGGAGATGAAACACCGCCGTGGCGGCGACCTTTCCGGTGGGCAACAGCAGCAGCTGGCGATTGGCCGTGCGCTGGTCATCGAACCCAAACTGCTCATTTTGGACGAACCGGGGGAGGGCATTCAGCCCAATATCGTCGCTCAAATCGGCCAGGTGATTCGTCAGTTGATCAACGAGGATGGCCTTACGGTACTACTGGTGGAGCAGAAGCTGCCCTTTGCCCGCAAGTACGCCGACCGCTTTGTGATCATGGATCGCGGCCGCCCGGTGGCCAAAGGGAAGATCAGCGAGCTCTCCAATGAGCTGATCAAGCAGCATCTGACGGTGTAAGTTATCCACACCCGGTTACCGCCTGCCCGGCCAAGCGGTTGTCGAAAGGCGGTCGCTTTTTTGCGCGCGGATGAGCGGTGTTTCCAAAAGCTGGGCTTCAAACGCTGGGCGGCGGTTCCACCGGCGCCCAGCGTGCCCGTTGGCGTTTGACCAGTTGGGTAATCACGCCGTAGCGTGGCCCTGCCAGAAAGGCGAGCATCAGGAATACGCCGGTCATGACGGCCATCATGCCGCCAATGGAGACGTTGAGATACACTGCGAGGTAGTAGCCAGAAATACTCGAGGCGATAGAAATTAGCGCACCGATGATAAACATCATCCACAGCCGGTCGGTCAGCAAATAGGCGGCGGAGGCGGRAACAATGGCAAAGGCGATAAACAGCACCGCGCCTACCGCATCAAAGGCCGCCACGGCAGTAGAGCTTGTTAGCATTAGCAGCACATAGAAAAGAATCGAGGGCATAAAACCGAACGTTTTGGCCAGCGCCGGATCGAAGGTGGCCAGCTTCAGCTCCTTATAAAAGAGTCCGATAAACGCGTAGTTGAGCACCGTCATCACGCTCATCGATACCAGCGCCTGGGGGATGGGCAGGCCGAAGATGTCGAGTGTATCCAGCCAGACAAAACCGATCTCCCCGAGCAGCACGGTATGTGTGTCGATATGCACATCATTGGCATAAATATTMAACAGCAGCACGCCGATAGAAAACAGCGCAGGGAAGACCAAGCCGATAGCGGTATCCTGCTTGACCCGTTTGGTGCTCGCTAAGGCTTCGGTGAGCAGGACGGTTAACAGCCCGGTGAAGGCGGCCCCGATCAGTTGTACCGGCCCGCTCTGTTGCTTGGTCAGCAGCCAGACGATGACGATGCCAAACACAATCGAATGGCTGATTGCGTCGGATAACATGCTGTTGCCGCGCAGCACTAAAAAGGTACCCACCGCCGAGGAGGCGATGCCTACCATCGCGCCCACTAGCATAATGGGCAGGGCAGTTGTGGTCAGTAGCTCTGCCATCATGATGCTAATTCCTCAAAAGCCGCGATCACTCTTCTAGCCTCCGCCTGGCCCTGTGCCGTTAGCCCCCAGCCGTCGTCGCTTGGGGTGGCACCGCGTGGAGAGCGGGTTAGGTAGCCTTGCTGCTTAAGCTTGTTGAGCATCCTGCGTGAACCGAGCGTTGAAGGGGCGCATGAGGGGTCACCCGAGTGTTTATATAGCGTATAAAGTAGCTGCTGTTTCTGCAGCGCTGACTTCTGGCGATAGTGCTTTATCACGCCCCACAGCAGGCCACGGCCGGGCGCCAAGGCCAACGATATAAGCACAATGACGGTTGCGGTAAGGACAATCAGCGGGCCGGTTGCCAGGCCACGCGATAGGGTGCTGATGGTCGCCCCTGAAACACCACTGACAATACCGACGCCTGCGGCGATGGTGAGCATGCCGCCTAGGTGGCGGCTCCACTGTCGCGCGGCGGCCGCGGGTGCCACGATCATGGCGGCCATCAAAATCACACCGACCATCTGCAGGCCGACGACGACCGCTAGCGCAACCATAGCGGTGAGCGATGCTTCAATCACGGTGATAGGCATGCCGAGTGTGCGGGCGTACTCCGCATCAAAGGTGACCAGCTTGGCCTGTTTCCAGAAGACGGCAAGCAGTAGCAGCGTGACCAGCGTAATGCTGCCCATCACCCATAAATCGGAGCGCAGCGTCGCGGCGGCCTGGCCGAAAAGAAAGGCCTCAAGACCGCCCTGGGAGGCGTTATTGGTACTCTGGATATAGGTGAGCAGAACGATGCCCACGGCAAAAAAGATACTGAGGCAGGCGCCCAGGGCTGCGTCCGTTTTCAGGCGACTTAAGCGCGTCAGCATCAGCATAATCAGCGCGGCGGCGGAGCCGGTGATCAGTGAACCAATAATAATTCCGCCAATATCCCGGCTGCCGGTGATGATAAAGCTTAAACAGATGCCGGGAAGGGCTGCGTGGGAAATCGCGTCTCCCAGCAGGCTTTGGCGACGCAGCACCGCAAAACAGCCCAGCGGGCCGCTGATCAGCCCCAGCAGCGAGGCGCCAATGACTACATTCTGAAAGGTGTAGTCAGATAAAAGCTCAAGCCACACCATGGGTTACTTCACCTTTGAGGCGGCGAACATTAACGATTCATTGTCGTTAAKTAGCGCGATTTGGCCGCCGTAAGCCTGGCGCAGGKGATCGATCTTGAACACCTCCTCGGCCTTGCCGCTGGCGATGACTCGCACGTTGAGTAGCAGTAGCCAGTCAAAGTAGGTGCGAACCGTTTGCAGATCGTGGTGTACCACAATCAGCGTCTTACCCGCGTCGCGCAGGCGGCGCAGGATATCGATAATGGCCCGCTCGGTGGTGGCATCGACGCCAGCCATGGGTTCATCAAGAAAATACACATCGGCTTGCTGCACCAGCGCACGGGCCAAAAATACGCGCTGCTGCTGGCCACCTGAGAGCTGGCTAATCTGGCGCTCAGCCAAGGCACTCATACCGACCATTTCAAGTGCTTCCTGCGCCTCGTGGCGCTCTTTTCGTCCCGGTCTTTTGAGCCAACCTAAACGCCCGTAAAGCCCCATGGTGACCACATCCAGTGCAGTGGTGGGGAAATCCCAGTCAACGCTTGAGCGCTGGGGCACGTAGCCCACTCGTTTACGCTGCGTGGCGTAAGGTCGCCCATGCACCATCACCTCTCCTGACAGCGACGGCACCAGCCCCAGGAGGCTTTTGATCAACGTGCTCTTGCCCGCCCCGTTAGGGCCGACAATGCCCGCCATGACACCGGCGGGGATATCCAGATCGATATCCCAAAGCACGGGCTGGTTATGGTAGCTCACCGKCAGGTTTTTAATGCTCAGTGCGGTGTCTGTAAGGTTGGATGTCGCCATGGATCACTGCCTTATCGAATGCTTATTGAGCGAGTTGCCACTCGCTGGCCCAGTCATCTAGTGCCTTTGGCAGCGGGGCCAAGGAACCGCCTAGCGCCTCGACAATGTGCTGGGTGTTACGGTAGATCATGCCCATATAGGTACCATCTACCGTGCCTTCATCGCCCATGGCGTCGGAATAAAGCTGGCCGCCGATGGTCACATCATGGCCGCGCTGCCTTGCAGCATCGATCACTGCCTGAATGGTGCGTGGGTTGATGGTGCTCTCGACAAATATGGCGGGCACGTTACGGGCAACAACGCTATCCGCCATGCTGCGAATATCGGCGATCCCGGTTTCGGTTTCGGTACTGATGCCCTGAATCCCTTCCACCTCAATGTCATAGGCACGGCCAAAGTAGCTGAACGCGTCGTGGGCGGTGACGAGAATACGCTGCTCTTCGGGGATGCTGGCAATGCTCTCTTTAACCCACTCATGCAAGGCTAGCAACTGAGCCTGATAACGCTCGGTATTGGTTTCAATCGTCGTGGCGCACTCAGGGCGTGCTTCGCTCAATGCATCGCTCAGGGTGGGCAGTGTTTGGGCCCATAAAGAGACATCCATCCACAGGTGAGGGTCGACTCCGTAGACATCCTGAGCGGTGATCAACGACGCCGGATCAATGGAAGCGGGCGCCACGGCAAGCGTGGGTGTTCGTGCCGAGAAATTCTCCAGCACACTCCCCAGCTGCCCTTCCAATGAGTAGCCTGAATAGAGAATGTGTTCGGCGCCCCGCAGCAAGGCCACGTCGCTAGCGCTTGCCTGATACAGATGGGGGTCTACGCCGGGGCCCATCATGGCTTCCACATTAACGCATTCGCCGCCTACCTCCTGCGCTACATCGGCAATCATCCCAATCGTTGCCACCACGTTTAAGGGCGTTTCATCGGCAGTTGCCAACGCACTAAAAGGCAGCGTTCCCAATAGAATCACGGCATATTTTGTTGCCATTATTTAGCTCCAGACTCGTCATGAGGTAGATGGGTTGAAGTTGCTTTGTGTAAACTGGTTGTCCTAGGGAAAGAAGTATAGCCTTGGCTAAGTTTGTGGCGCTATTGATGAAATGTCAAGTGGATAAAAGACGCTGAGGTGGGCTGAAAGGGGAACCTGAGTTATGGCGGAAGTAAGCTGTAAGGCATCAACAGGCCTTGGTTATGTTTTGGAGCGTCACTCGCTTACCGATTGGCCCTATAGTATGGCGAGGCACCGCTGCCGCGCCGCCATGCGAGCCGCTTGTGGGTTTATTCGCTAAAACCCTGTTCTGTGTTCGGTTGAAGGCGATTTTTTGCCTGTAACATTGATTGTTTTAGCAATAAGAAGCAGGTGGGGTATGCGCTATAAAGATAAACATCAGCTCGCCGCCGAGTGGCAGACGTTATTAGAGCGCACGCCTAGGCCACTGCGCCAGGCGGTGGAAACACTGGTAACGCAGCATTGTGGCTACTTTGCCGACCACTTTTACAGCGTAATGCTGGAAGACCCGCATGCCTCGCTGTTTCTCTCCAACGAACAAGTGGAGCAGCGTTTAAACCCCTCAATGCGGCGTTGGCTGAAGGCCATGTTTGCCGTTGAGCATGTCGATTTTGAAGCCTTGGTTGAGCAGCAGGAGAAAGTAGGGCAGGTGCATGCTCGCATCGATATTCCGGTCAATCTGGTGCTTAGCGGGGCGCGACAGCTTAAGCAGGCGTTGTATCGGCAGCTTAGTGCTTCGTTCAAAAGCCCGCTCTCCCCGGGGGAKGCCTCGGTGTATGTCTCCGAGCATATTGATATGGCCATGGAAATCATGAGCCACGCTTACTCAGTGGCCAGTGACCGTAATGCGCGCACCGAAGAGGCGTACAAGCTATTTTCCCTTACTCAAAGCATTGGTGATGAGCGTGAGCGCCAGCGTTCGGCGCTGCTGAACTGGGAAAACGCACTGATGTTTGCCGTCGCCGCCCAGCAGGATATCGCCACGCTGCCGAAGTTAGCCAATTCCGACTTTGGTTTGTGGTACTTCCATAAAGCGTGCCATGCGTTTGAGGGTGCGCCAGAGATTGCCACTATTTCACGGCATATTCAGCAGGTGGATCGTGAGTGGCTGGAGGTCCTGCTACATGAAGAGGCTAGCCAACGGCTTAAGGCGCTGGGCGAGATTCGAGACGCCGCCCGCACGGTGTTGATGCTGCTTGACGATGTGTTGGAGCGCGCCTCTGGTTTAGATGCTGGTCGCGATAGCCTAACCCGGTTGCTTAACCGTAAGTTTCTATCGGTGGTGCTTAGCCGTGAAATCGATATTGCCCGCCACTCGGAGCACTGCTTTGCGCTGTTGATGGTAGACATCGACCACTTTAAATCGATCAACGATACCCATGGCCACGACGCCGGCGACACCGTGCTGCAGCAGGTGGCAAGCATCCTTGACCGCTCCACTCGCGGGGGTGATTACGTGTTCCGCATGGGGGGGGAAGAGTTTTTAATCGTGCTAGTGGATACCGATCATGACGGCAGCCGCTTATTTGCTGAGCGTTTGCGTCAGGCGGTGGCTAAAGAGCCGATGCTCGCGGGCGCCGATACGTTGCTTAATGTGACGATTAGCGTGGGCGTTACGCTCCACGATGGCCACCCCGACTATAATCACTCTTTACAGCGGGCTGACCAAGCGCTTTATCAAGCAAAGCGCGGCGGGCGGAATCGAGTTGTGGTGCATGAGGGTGTGGAGAGTGAGCATAAGTTGGGTTGAGTTTAAATCAGGAGTGACTGCATTTATTTGGTGCATTCAGGGTCTGGCGTGGTTCTATTTTGGTGCGAATGGGCGTGTGGCGCTGCAAGCTACTTGCGTTAATCCCTACCATTGATCGCCCTGTAGGGTTTTTCACCATTTTGGCGCATTAATTGCTTCTAGTAAGTTAACGGCTTAGTGAAAAGGAAGCGATAGCGACCCATGATTCTGTGCGATCTCGCAAAACCGCAAGTTGCCTCTGGCCACCGCTTCGATGCAGGCCGCCACTGGGCGGCTTCGTTGGCGCTACGCTTTGCCAACCGCGACGGCGCCACCCGCATGGTGCAGGCGCGCCACTCGGGGCCACTACGGGTGCAGCGCCCGTTTTATCCGGAAGGCCGCGGTGAGGCCTGCCATGTCTATGTGCTTCACCCGCCGGGCGGCCTAGTCAGTGGCGATGCGCTCTCCATTAGCGCCCATGTCGAGAGTGGTGCCCATGTGCTGCTCACCACCCCCGCCGCTAATAAACTCTATAAAGCCGACAGCCAGGGCGTTGCCTGGACCCAGCATACCCGGTTGAGCGTTGAAGATGGCGCGGTCCTGGAATGGCTGCCTCAGGAGACCATCGCCTTTGATGGCTCCAAAGGCGAGCAGCGCACCCAGATTGACCTTCACGGCAGCTCCCGCTGCCTGGGTTGGGAAGTGATGGCATTGGGCCGCCCAGCCAGCGAGTTACCTTACATCTCTGGGCGTATTGAGCAGCACTTTCGCTTAACCCTGGACGGCAAGCCGCTGTGGCTAGAGCGCCAGCCGCTGGATCCGCTTCACCCACGTTTCGCGGGTCGCTGGGGCCAAGGCGGCGCCACGGTGCAAGCCACGCTGTGGGCGGTGGGCATTAGCGACGCACCTGCGGCTATTGAGGCCCTGCGTGAAGCGCTGCCGGATAACCCGCGCTGGGCGGTCACCGTTCGCCATGGCGTAGTGTTGCTGCGCTATCTGGGTAACTCGCGTAACGAAGCCTGGGCGCTGTGTGAACAGGCCTGGCACCTGCTGCGCCCTCGTTGGATCGACCGCGCCGCGCATACACCAAGAATTTGGCTAACCTAATAGGCATCACTGTGATGCACTGCTGGAGACACGTTCCATGGAATTAACCCCGAGAGACAAAGACAAGCTACTGCTGTTCTCCGCCGCCCAACTGGCGGAGCGCCGCAAGKCGCGTGGTTTAAAGCTCAACTACCCGGAAGCGGTGGCGCTGATCAGCTTCGAGATTATGGAAGGCGCCCGGGATGGCCGCAGCGTGGCGGAATTAATGAGCTATGGCCGCGAGATCCTGAGCCGTGAGGATGTGATGGACGGCGTCGCCGAAATGGTCGACGAAGTGCAGGTGGAAGCCACTTTCCCCGACGGCACCAAGCTGGTCACTGTGCATACGCCTATTGTGTGAGGGGTTAAGTGTGAGGAGTGAGGGGTGAGGAGTGAGGGGTGAGGAGTGAATAGTTAGGGGTGAGTAGTAGTGGGTTACGCACCCCTCACACCTCTCTCTTTACACCTCACACCTCTCGGCTAACACCTCACAAAAAAACAAAGGAGCAACCAAATGATTCCTGGTGAATATCAGTTAAAACAAGGKGATATCGAGCTTTGTGTGGGGCGGGAGCGCATCACGGTTGAGGTGGGCAATACCGGCGACCGGCCGATACAAATTGGCTCCCACTACCACTTTGCCGAAGCCAACCCCGCACTGACCTTTGACCGCGCCAAGGCGCGGGGTTACCGCTTAGATGTGGCCGCAGGCACGGCGATTCGCTTTGAGCCCGGCCAGACCCGCGAAGTCACGTTGATTCCCTTTGTCGGCAAGCGCGAAATTTACGGCTTTCGCGGCGATGTGATGGGCGCGCTGGATGGAGGTAAACAATGAAACCCGTTAACAAGATCAGTCGGCAAGCCTATGCCGATATGTACGGCCCCACGGTGGGCGACCGCGTGCGCCTGGGCGATACCGAGCTTTGGATTGAAGTCGAAAAAGACGCCACCCACTACGGCGATGAAGTGAAATTCGGCGGCGGCAAAGTCATACGGGATGGCATGGGCCAAAGCCAGCGCGCTGACGACACGGTCATGGATACGGTGATTACCAACGCACTGATTTTAGACTGGKGGGGTATCGTCAAAGCCGACGTGGGCATTCAAAACGGCCGCATCGCCGCGATTGGCAAAGCGGGCAATCCTGACGTACAGCCCGATGTTGAGATCGTGATTGGCCCCGGCACCGAAATTATCTCCGGCGAAGGCAAGATATTGACCGCGGGCGGCATTGATTCTCACATTCACTTTATCTGCCCCCAGCAGGTCGAAGAAGCGCTGATGAGCGGCGTCACCACCATGCTCGGCGGCGGCACCGGCCCGGCCACCGGTACCAACGCAACCACCTGTACCCCCGGCGCTTGGCACATCGGTAAGATGCTGCAAGCGGTGGACGATATGCCCATGAATATCGGCTTTCTAGGCAAAGGCAACGCCAGCCTGCCCGAGTCTCTGGAGCTCCAGCTCCAAGCAGGCGCCATGGGCCTCAAATTGCACGAAGATTGGGGCACCACGCCTGCCTCGATCAATAACTGCCTTAACGTCGCCGATGCCTATGATGTGCAGGTGGCGATCCACACCGACACCCTAAACGAATCGGGCTTTGTGGAAGACACCCTGGCCGCGTTCAAAGAGCGCTGCATTCATACCTACCACACCGAGGGGGCAGGCGGCGGCCACGCGCCGGATATCCTAACCGCCTGTGCCAAACCGTACGTGCTGCCGTCGTCCACCAACCCAACGCGGCCCTACACGGTCAACACCATCGACGAACACCTCGATATGCTGATGGTGTGTCATCACCTCGACCCCAATATTCCCGAAGACGTGGCCTTCGCCGACTCGCGCATTCGCCGCGAAACCATCGCCGCGGAAGATATTCTCCACGACCTGGGCGTGATCTCGATGATCGCTTCAGACTCCCAAGCCATGGGGCGGGTAGGTGAAGTGGTCTGCCGTACTTGGCAAACCGCGCATAAAATGAAGGTGCAGCGCGGCCTGCTGCCGGAAGATGAAGCCCTGGGCGCCGATAACTTCCGCGCCAAGCGCTATATCGCCAAGTACACCATCAACCCGGCGATCACCCACGGGATCGCTCATGAAGTGGGTTCGATAGAAGTCGGTAAGCTGGCGGATCTGGTGCTGTGGAAACCGGCTTTCTTTGGCGTAAAACCAGCCATGATGATCAAAGGCGGCATGATTGCGGCGGCCCCCATGGGCGATCCTAATGCCTCGATTCCGACTCCCCAGCCCGTGCACTACCGCTATATGTTTGGTGCTTTCGGCCGTGCGGCCAGCCAAACCCGGCTCAGCTTTGTCAGCCAGGCCGCGCTGGATGCGGGCATCAAAGAGAAACTGGGGCTAAATAGCGAACTCGCGGCGTGCAAAAACGTGCGCCAAGTGCGCAAGCAGGATATGAAGCTGAACGATGCCTGCCCCGATTTGACCGTCGACCCGCAGACTTATGAAGTGCGCTGCGATGGCGAAATTTTAACCTGCGAGCCTGCTACCGAGCTGCCACTGGCCCAGCGTTATCATTTGTTTTAATTGAGCTATTTCATTTAGGTAGAGGTGACGGGGGTAGGTCGTAGAGAGGGTCTTTTGCCATGGATGGCAAAAGTAGCGTACAGGGAGGTATTCACAGCGCCCTCTCGTAGACCTACCCTCGGCACAGCCTCCTAGATAGCGAAAGGACGGTAGAGATGCTGAAACTGATAGAACGTTTAGGGCCAGTGGAGGAAAGCGCGGCGAGCGACACACTCACGCTGCCCTTTGAGCTACGTATTCGCGGGCGCTTAAAAGCCCAAAGCGATAGCGGTCGCGAGTTGGGGTTGTTTCTGGATCGCGGCCCGGTGCTGCGCAGCGGCGAAGGCCTTAAGGCCGAAAGTGGTGAGATAGTACGCGTCTGCGCCGCAGTAGAACCGGTGGTTACCGCGCGAGTAAGTACTGGCTTACCGCTGGCGCGGCTGGCCTACCACCTGGGCAATCGCCACGTGCAGCTGGCGCTGGGTGAAGACGAAAAGGGCGCCTGGGTGCGCTTCCCGCCGGATCACGTGCTAGAAGAACTCGCCGAACTGCTGGGGGCCAAACTGGAGCACCACAACGCCACCTTCGACCCCGAGCCGGGCGCCTATAACCAAGTAGGTGGCGGGCACTCTCATTCACACGGTCATGGCCATTCGCACGATCATTCACACGACCACGACCACTCACATGAGCATCACCATGCCCACTGAGGTAACTGCGCAAAACAGCCAAAGCGATGAACTGGCGCTGCTAGGCTTGATGCAACTGGTCAGCCCTGCGCTGCCCATCGGCGCTTTTGCGTTTTCCCAAGGCTTGGAAAGCGCTTTTGAACTTGACTGGGTACGCGATGAAGCAAGCCTTGCCGAGTGGCTAAGCGGTGTATTGGAGGATGGCTTAACCCGTTGCGAGTTACCCGTGTTGGCGCGGCTGCATCAAGCCATTGGCGAAGGCGACATCGATACGATTGCCCAGTGGGACGAGTGGCTGGCCGCCACCCGGGAAACCGCCGAGCTGGCCGCGGAAGATAGCCGCCTGGGCGCCTCGCTTAAGCGCCTGTTGAAAAGCCTAGACTTGATGCCAAGTGAGGACTTACTACTGCCCTTGCTTCCGCCTCATGCTGGCTATGTGACACTCTTTGCCTATACGGCGCACACTCGCGGCGTATCCGTTAGACAAACCTTGCTGGGCTTTGCCTGGGCGTGGCTGGAGAACCAGCTGGCGGTGGCCTGCAAGGCCCTGCCGCTAGGCCACACCGCCGCCCAGCGCGTTATAGAACAGCTGCGGCCAGCGTTAGTGGCTGCCGTTGACCAAGCGCTGACATTAGATGACGACGAGCTAGGGCCCGTGCTGCCCGGCTTAGCCCTGGCAAGCGCCCTACACGAAACCCAGTATTCACGACTGTTTAGAAGTTAGGAGATATTCATCATGACGCACTGTTTACGTATTGGCGTGGGCGGCCCGGTGGGTTCCGGCAAAACCGCGCTACTCAAGCAGCTCTGTTCAGCACTGCGGGATTACTACGATATCGCTGTGGTCACCAACGACATCTACACCCGCGAAGACGCCGACTTTTTGCTCAAGCACGATGCGCTGCCGGCGGATCGTATTCTAGGCGTAGAGACCGGCGGCTGCCCGCATACGGCGATTCGCGAAGACGCCTCGATGAACCTGGCGGCCATCGACGAGCTACAGGCGCGACATCCCAAGCTGGAACTGGTCATGGTGGAGTCCGGCGGCGATAACCTCTCGGCAACCTTTAGCCCTGAACTTTCCGACCTAACCCTCTACGTCATCGACGTTTCTGCCGGGGACAAAATTCCCCGCAAAGGCGGCCCCGGTATCACCAAGTCAGACCTGCTGATTATCAATAAGATGGATATCGCCGAGCAGGTGCATGCGTCGTTAGACATCATGGCGCGGGACTCCAAAAAGATGCGCGGCGAACGGCCCTTTGTGTTTGCCAATCTTTATGACGGCGTGGGGCTCGAGGAGATCATCCGCTTTATTCTCGATAAAGGCATGCTAGAGGAGCGGCGCCCACAGGCTGATACCGTGGCTTCCGCGGATACAAGTGCCATCTAGGAAGTTCTCGGTGTACAAAGGCCGCCAAATGTTGGGCGGCCTTTTAGTGGTAGCTGGCTGACTGATGCACTAAGCGCCGTGGCGTTAAATAACGGCCAACATGCCGCCGTCGACATAAATGATCTGTCCATTAACGTAGCTTGACGCCGGAGAGGCGAGGTAAACCACGGTGCCGACAAGGKCTTCAGGCACTCCCCAGCGTTTGGAAGGGGTGCGATTAATCAGCCAGTCATTGAATTTTGGGTCATCGGCCAGCGGCTTGGTCATTTCCGTGATCATGTAACCTGGGCCGATAGCGTTGGTCTGAATGTCATGCTCGGCCCATTCTGCTGCCATGGATTGGGTCAATAAACGCACCCCGCCTTTGGAAGCTGTATAAGCCCCCACGGTTGACCGCGCGACAGAGCTCATCAGTGACCCAATGTTAATGATTTTGCCGCCCTTGCCGCGTTCAATCATTTGCCTGGCAACATTACGTCCCAGTAGAAACGTGCTGGTCAAGTTAGTGTTAATGACTTTATCCCATTGGTCGAGTTCGACCTCAAGCAGAGGGCGACGGAGCTGCATGCCAGCATTATTGACCAGTATATCGATACTGATCCCATCGTCTTTCAGCGCTTTAAGTGCCTGCTCAATGGCGGCTTCGTCGGCAACATCAAACGATGTCGTAAGCACTTGATGGCCCTCCTCGGAGAGCGCGTGCCGTGCGGCTTCTAGTTTGTCATGATTGCGCCCATGGATAATGATTTGAGCGCCTGACTGCGCCAGCCCGCGCGCCATCGCAAGCCCTAACCCGCCAGATGAACCGGTAATTAGCGCCGTGCGGCCTGTTAGATCGAACAACGTCATCGTTCTCACCCCCTATATCATGGTTTTGCGATAAGCGTCTAAAGACTAGCTCAGCCACGCTCGGGTTGCTCAATCCACCCGCGTAATCGGCTGACGATTGGGGTCGACGTACCATGGAAGGCCAAGGCGGGTATTGCGCTCCAGCTCGGCAATCACCTGGGCGCCCAGCAGTAAAATGACGGCCCCCACTTCCAGGCTGATCAGTACGATCACCAGCGCCGCCAGCGAACCGTAGACGGCGTTCACGAACGACAGGTTGGCGAAATAGTAGACCAGTAACAGCCGAACCCCCTCCCACATGAGTGCCGCAACGAAACCGCCTACGATTGCCCGGCGTAAAGCGATGCGCACCACCGGCAGCACTTTGTAGATAGCGCTGAAGAGCAGAAATACGCCGATAAAGCTGGCGAGGTTAAGCACCGGTTCTGACAACCCAGCCAATGGCAGCTCTCGGTCGAAAATGGCCATGACCAGCGCATTCAGCGAACTGGCCAGGGTCACCACCAGTGTGAGCACCATCAGCGCCGCCCCGAGTACCACCATAAAGGCGTAGGGCAGCATCACCGATACCCAGGCGCTGCGCTTGATGTGCGGGCTATCCGGGGCATGGAATATGATCGCTAAAGCATCTTCCAGCATACGAAAGGCGAATGAGCTGAACAGTAACAGAATGGGGAAACTCAGAATGCCGATGACATCCCGGGAGTCCAGGAGGCTGCGCACGGCCTCAACCAAGACTTCGGCGTGGGCGGGTGCCATATGGCGTGCTTGTATCGACAGCACATTGAGAAGGTGCTGCTGATCCACCACCTGGGTTAATAGCACAACCAGCACGGCAAAAAGCGGCACAATAGAGAGCAGAATATTGTAGCCCACGCCACCTGCAAGCAGGATGCCGTGATTTTTCAGGAAATTGCGTAATACACGCCAGGCAAAATGAGCCAACCGGGGGAGCAGGAGCAAGACAGCGCTAAAAAATGAGTGGTTTCGAACCATGCTTGCCGTCCTCCTTGTACMCTAGCGACATGATACGCCCAAGGAGACGGCAAATAACAATCGGCAAGAACGATTACAAAGTACGAGGAAGGCACATAAAACAAAAAGGTCGCCCTGACCAGGCGGTAGGGAGGTCAGGGCAACCGAAGATTGTGGTTTAGCATCGTGCTAAAACGGGCCATCCCTGGCCACCACATCCCCACCTTGGACGTTTATTTCATGCATAACCTTAACTTAGGTTATGAACCTAACTATTAATTGCTAATTATTTGAATATTAAGTTAAAAAAACCAAAAGCTGGTTAAAGTTTGCTCATTTTAGGTCGATAAGCCCCTTATAACTATTAAAAACTTTTCCCTCAAGACAGACTCTGGAACTTGCTCACAAATGACTACTTCTTCTCCCAAACGAGCCCTGGGTTTACAGACCAAGGTGCTGATGCTTGTACTGCTCCCCCTTCTGTTAGTAACGGTTACGCTGGTTGGCTTTAAAGCCTATAGCAACATCCAAGACACCCGTAACGTACTGGCAGAACAGCGTGAAATGCTTATTGAAGAGCGCCGCCATGGGGTACGCAACATTGTCCAGATGGCGACTTCTGCCATCGAGCCCATTTACGAACAAGCCGGTGCCAACGATGAGGCCGCCAAGCAGCAGGTAGCTGAGCTGGTGCGTTCGATGCGCTTTGAAGACAACAACTACATATTCATCTACGACTATGACGGTAACAATATCGTCACGGCGCCTGCACCGGAGCGTGAAGGCACCAACATGATCGACGCGCAAACCCCCGATGGCACCTACCTGATTCGCGAGATCATTAAGGTCGCCCAGAGTGGCGGTGGCTTCTACAGCTATATGTGGGATTACCCAGGTACCGACAGAATAGAACCCAAGCACTCCTTCGTTGACCGCCTTGAAAAATGGGACTGGCTCATTGGTGCTGGCGTTTACGTTACCGATGCTGACGATGCCATTGCCGAACTTGAAGCCGCGGCTGCCGCCGATTTGCGCCAGGGCATTATATTTGCCTCCTTGTTGGGTCTGGGTCTATTTGTTGTGATTGCACTGATCGCGTATGGCCTGGTGCGTCGCACGCTGGGGCCGATCAAGCGCACTACCGCGGCGATGCAAGACATCGCTCAGGGCCGCGGTGATTTAACCCGTCGCTTGGCCGTTGAAAGCGGTGACGAAATTGGCGAGCTTAGCGTTCAATTCAACGCCTTTGTAGCGCGCATGCAGAACACTCTGCGCGATGTGCGCAGCAGCACAATGAGCGTGCACCAGGCGGCGGGAGAGATCTCACAAAGCTCTGATGAGCTTGCCACCCGTACCGAGCAGGCGGCGGCCAATCTCCAGGAAACCTCGGCTTCCATGGAAGAGATCACTTCGACTGTCAACCACAGCGCCGACAACGCCCAGCAGGCCAATACGCTGGTGCTTTCCACCGCCGACGTAGCCCGTGAAGGCGAGACCTCAATGGGGCAGGTCGAAAGCACCATGCGCGATATCAACGACTCCGCATCGCGCATCAGCGACATCATCACCATGATCGACGCGATTGCCTTCCAGACCAATATTCTGGCGCTTAACGCCTCGGTGGAAGCCGCACGGGCGGGCGAGCATGGCCGCGGCTTTGCCGTGGTGGCGCAAGAGGTACGGGTGCTGGCCAGCCGTTCGAGCGATGCTTCCAAAGAGATTCGTGCGCTTATCGATACGTCCGTTCAGCACACTGAATCGGGCGCGAAGCTGGTGCGTAGCGCGGGCGACACCATGCGCGAGATTGTCTCCAGCGTGGCGAAAGTCACCGATGTGATCGGTGAGATCACCGCGGGCGCTAAAGAGCAGAGCAGCGGTAKCGGCCAGATCAACACCGCCGTGGCCGAAATGGACACCATGACCCAGCAGAACGCTGCCATGGTGCAAGAATCGACCACCGCCGCTGCCAATATGCGCCGCCATGCAGAGCATCTTAATCAGCTAATCAACTCCTTTGTACTCGGCGAAGATGAGCCCACGCAGCAGCAGGCGCTGGCCTCTCCGGCCCCTCAGCAGCGTGGTGGTGATAAAGGCCTGAAACGCCCCGCGCTTTCATCGCAAGCCTCGTCACAGCCATCATCCAAGCCTTCACCGGCAACGGCAAAGCACGCTGCAGATGAGTGGGAAGAGTTCTAACGTTGATGAACAGTGTTGGTGATACCTGCAGTTATGAGCGATGGGTATAAAAACGGGGCTTGCCAGATGGCAAGCCCCGTTGCGTTAACACCTGTGATGTTTATCCGCTATGGCGCCTGGCCAATCTTTCCGCCAGCAAGGTGACGGCTCGCTTTGCCAGTGGTGAAAGCGCGGTATCCTCGCGCTCCAGCGTGGCTATTAGGCGATGCTTCATAGACCGTGCCCAGAAGGTCTCCAAGTGGCGGCAGGTGGCCGCGGCTGCCGTGTCCTCATCGCGACCGCCACCTAGGTTAGCGGCGATCTGGTTGGTCATGTGAATCAGGTGAGTATCTTGGCTCAACGACATTGCGTGCCTCCTTAGCCATGGGCCATCGCCGCCGACGTGGGGCGATGGTAAATCAAGTGGCGGCCGGGCCGCGCAAAGCCTGCCAGTAGCAGTCCCGATGTCTGGGCCTGCTCTAGTGCAAGCGCTGTGGCCGCCGAGACCGCCACCAGGGCGCCAATGCCGACACTGGCACATTTGTGCACCATTTCGTAGCTGGCGCGACTGGTGACCAGCGCAAATCCTTCTCCGAGTGGCAGGGCCTCGCGGGCAAGGGCACCAATCAATTTGTCCAGAGCGTTATGGCGTCCAACATCCTCGCGGAGCCGTTGGATGCGCCCCTGGGCATCGCACCAAGCGGCACCGTGGCTAGCGCCAGTGGCTGCCAGCAGTGGCTGGTGGGCGGCCAGTTCCTGCAGGGAGCGCTGAATGGCGGCATCGCTAAGCGAAGGTGCCACGACAGAGGGGATCGGACGAATGGCCTGTTCCAGGGCTTCGGTGCCGCACAGGCCGCAGCCGGTTCGCCCCGTCAGGCTGCGCCGCCGTTGTTTGAGCTCAGCCATCCGCTGGCTGGCAATGGTGAGGTGAACGGTGAGGCCTTGGGGCGCTTCGTGGATATCGAGGTCATAGCACTCATCGGTATTTGCCAGAATGCCTTCGGAAAGGCTGAAGCCGAGGGCAAAATCCTCAAGGTCGGCGGGGCTTGCCATCATCACTGCATGGGAGATGCCGTTGTAGACCAGTGCCACCGGCTTTTCCAAGGCCAGTAGATCCTCTTGGGTATCGGTGTGCCAGCCGTTAGCGCCACGGCGCACCTCCACCGGCTGGCGCGCTACCGCGTCGCGCGTGTGGTGGGTGCTCATGGCGCCTCCTGATGAGCGTTGGCCMGGTGGTCACGCTGGACGAGGTCGAAAGTGCTAAAGCGCTGCTGCCAGGCAGAGGGTTGGCTGACTTTTTCCACCTGTACCGCCGTGACCTTATACTCTGGACAGTTGGTGGCCCAGTCCGAGTTGTCCGTCGTGATGACGTTGGCGCCGCTGCCAGGATGGTGGAAGGTGGTGTAAACCACCCCCGGCTGCATACGCTCGCTGAGCCGGGCGCGTAGTACTGTCTGGCCCGAGCGACTGGTGATGCCTAGCCAGTCGCCGTCGCGGATGCCGCGCAGCTCGGCGTCAGAAGGGTGTAGCTCCAGCACGTCCTCGTCGTGCCAGCGCTGGTTGTCGGTGCGCCGGGTCTGAGCTCCCACATTGTACTGACTAAGGATCCGTCCGGTGGTGAGCAGTAGTGGGAAGCGGCGGTTAGCGCGCTCTTCAGTGGCCACGTACTCGGTAATCGCAAAGCGGCCCAGGCCAATGGGGAAGTCAACCTCGTGCATGGTCGGCATGCCCAGCGGGTACTCGGCGTTGCAGGGCCACTGCAGGCTGCCGCGCTCCTCCAGCTTGGCGTAGCTGACGCCCGCGAAGCTTGGCGTCAACTGGGCGATCTCGTCCATGATCTCGGAGGGATGGGTATAGTGCATCGGGTAGCCCAGCGCATTGGCCAGATCCTGGGTGACTTCCCAGTCTTCCTTGCCGGCTACTGGTGGTGTCACCTTGCGTACCCGGTTGATGCGCCGCTCGGCGTTGGTGAAGGTGCCGTTCTTCTCCAGGAAGCTTGAACCCGGCAGCAGCACGTGGGCGAACTTGGCCGTTTCGTTGAGGAATATATCCTGCACGATCAGGCAGTCCAGCGACGTGAGCGCCGCCTCAACGTGCTGGGTGTTGGGGTCGGATTGGGCGATATCTTCGCCTTGCACGTAAAGCGCTTTAAAGGTGCCTTCGATGGCGGCATCGAACATGTTGGGAATACGTAGCCCCGGCTCGTCATCGAGCTTCACGCCCCACACGGCCTCGAAGCGGCCACGGGCAATCGGGTCGGCCACGTGCTGGTAGCCCGGCAGCTCGTGGGGGAAGGAGCCCATGTCGCAGGAGCCCTGGACGTTGTTCTGGCCGCGCAGCGGGTTCACGCCCACGCCTTCGCGGCCAATGTTGCCGGTGGCCAGGGCCAGATTGGCAATCCCCATCACCATGGTGGAGCCCTGGCTGTGCTCGGTCACCCCCAGCCCGTAGTAGATCGCGCCGTTGCCCGCCGTGGCGTAGGTGCGCGCCGCCTGGCGCACGGCCTCGGCGGGTACGCCGGTAATCGCTTCGGTGGCTTCCGGGGAGTGGCGTGCTTCGCCGATAAAGTTGCGCCAGGCTTGGTACGCCTCACTGTCGCAGCGCTTGGCGACGAACGCCTTGTCTTCCAAACCTTCCGTCACCACCACGTGCCCCAGCGCGTTGACCAGCGCCACGTTGGTGCCCGGGCGCAGCGGCAGATGTTGGGCCTCGCTCATGTGCGGGGTCTTTAAAAGGTCGATGCGGCGAGGGTCGGCGACGATCAGTTTCGCCCCCTGGCGCAGGCGCTTGCGCATCAGCGAACCAAACACCGGGTGAGCGTCAGTAGGGTTGGCGCCGATCACGATAATGGCGTCCGCCTTCATCACCGAATCAAACGTCTGGGTACCGGCGGATTCGCCCAGCGTGGTTTTCAGGCCGTAGCCGGTGGGCGAGTGGCAGACCCGCGCGCAGGTGTCGGTGTTGTTATTGCCGAACGCCGCGCGAATCAGCTTCTGCACCAGATAGGTCTCTTCGTTGGTGCAGCGCGATGAGGTAATACCGCCGATGCTCTCGCGGCCGTGCTCGGCCTGAATCGCCTTGAGACGGTTCGCGGCAAAGCCGATCGCCTCCTCCCAGCTGACTTCGCGCCAGGGCTGGTCGATGCTGTCGCGAATCATCGGCGTGGTCAGGCGATCCGGGTGGGTGGCGTAGCCGAAGGCAAAGCGCCCCTTTACGCAGGAGTGGCCGTGGTTAGCATCGCCGCCCTTGTAGGGCACCATGCGCACCAGCTGGTCGCCCTTCATCTGGGCTTCAAACGAGCAGCCCACGCCACAGTAGGCGCAGGTGGTGACCACGCTATGATCCGGCACGCCGTGGTCGATCACGCTTTTTTCCATCAGCGTGGCCGTGGGGCAGGCCTGCACGCAGGCCCCGCAGGAGACACAGTCCGAGTCCATGAAGGCGTCGTTCTGGCCCGCCGACACCTTGGAGTCGAACCCGCGGCCATCGATGGTTAGCGCGAAAGTACCCTGGACTTCGTCGCAGGCGCGCACGCAGCGTGAACAGAGGATGCACTTGCTGGGATCGAAGCTGAAGTAGGGGTTAGAGTCGTCCTTGACGGATTTCAGGTGGTTCTCGCCCTCAAAACCGTAGCGTACTTCGCGCAGGCCCACGCTACCGGCCATGTCCTGCAGTTCGCAGTCGCCGTTGGCGGGGCAGGTCAGGCAGTCCAGTGGGTGGTCGGAGATGTAGAGCTCCATCACGTTGCGGCGCAGCTTGGCCAGCCGCTCGTTCTGGGTGGTCACCTTCATGCCTTCCACGACCGGTGTGGKGCAAGCCGCAGGCAGACCCCGGCGCCCCTCCACCTGCACCGCGCACAGTCGGCAGGAGCCGAAGGGCTCCAGGCTGTCGGTGGCGCACAGCTTGGGAATGTTGATATCCGCCAGCGCCGCCGCGCGCAGTACCGAGGTGCCTTCCGGCACGCTGATCGTCACGCCGTCGATATCAAGGCTCACCGAGGCAGTGCCGACGGTCTGAGCAGGGAAGGGCGTGCCGAGGTCTTTGCTATGCCCGGCGTTGCTGGCATGCTGGCTGGGGTCGAAGTGCTGAATCATGATCTGTCTCCGTTCGCCGCTCGCTGGAAATCGTCGGGGAAGTGTTTCAGGGCGCTCTGCACCGGGAAGGGGGTCATGCCGCCCATGGCGCAGAGCGAACCGTCGACCATCGTTTCGCAAAGATCGCTCAGCAGGGCGAGGTTGGCCTCGCGATTGTCGTTGGCGCGAATGCGGTCAATCACCTCCACGCCACGGGTCGAGCCGATACGACAGGGCGTGCACTTGCCGCAGGACTCCACCTTGCAGAACTCCATCGAAAAGCGCGCCTGCTCGGCCATATCGACGCTGTCGTCGAACATCACTACGCCGCCGTGGCCCACCCCTGCGCCGACCTCGGCGAAGGTTTCGTAATCCAGCGGCATGTCCCATTGGCTTTCGGGCAGGTAGGCGCATAGTGGCCCGCCCACCTGCACGGCACGTAGCGGGCGGCCGCTGGCCGTGCCGCCGCCGAAGTCTTCCATCAGCGTGCGCAGCGTAGTGCCAAAGGCGAGCTCCACCAGACCGCCACGCTTGACGTTGCCCGCCAGCTGCAGCGCCAGGGTGCCCCGGGAGCGGCCCATGCCGTGGTTGGCGTAGGCCTCGGCTCCTTCGGCCAGAATGAACGGTACGGCGGCCAGGGAGAGCACGTTATTGACTACGGTGGGGCGGCCAAACAGCCCCTCGATGGCAGGCAGCGGCGGCTTGAAGCGCACCAAGCCCCGCTTGCCCTCCAGGCTTTCCAGAAGCGACGTCTCTTCGCCGCAAATGTACGCTCCGGCGCCCAGACGCACTTCCAGATGAAAGGTTCTGCCGCTGCCGCGGAGGTCGTCGCCGAGATACCCGGCCTGTTCGGCGCGGCGGATGGCCTCGTCGAGGATCTCTTTCGCTAGCGGATACTCCGAGCGCAGGKAGATATAGCCTTGGGTGGCGCCCACCGCGAGGCCGGCAATCGCCATGCCCTCGATCAGCATGTAGGGGTCGCACTCCATCMCCAGACGGTCGGCGAAGGTGCCGGAGTCGCCCTCATCGGCATTGCAGACGATGTACTTCTGTTCTGCTGGCGTATCGAGCACCGTCTGCCACTTGATGCCGGTAGGGAATGCCGCCCCGCCGCGTCCGCGAAGCCCCGAGGCTTTGACTTCCTCGACGATATCCTGGGGCTCGCGTTGCAAGGCAGCCTCCAAGCCGCAAAAACCGTTATGGGCGCGATAATCCTCAATCGATAACGGGTCAGTGATGCCGATACGCGCGAAGGTGAGGCGCTGCTGGCGGGCGAGGTAGTCAATCTCTTCCGTGGGGCCCAGTGCCAGTGGGTGGCTGACGCTGCCTTCCAGCAGGCCGCTATCGAGCAGCGCGGTGACATCGCTGGGGGCTACCGGGCCGTAGGCGAACCGGCCGATGGGGGTGTCGACTTCCACCAGCGGCTCAAGCCAGCTCAGCCCGCGGGAGCCGTTGCGTACCAGGGTGATTGACTGGCCGCTTGCGGCTGCCTCCCTCTCCAGTCGGCTGGCGATCGTATCAGCGCCCAGCGAGAGCGCGGTAGTATCGCGAGGCACATAAACGCGAATGCTCATCCCACCACCTCCAGCGGCCGGGTTTGTAGCTCATCCATCAATTCATCGAAGGCTTCCAGAGTGACGCGGCCGCGTATGCTGTCGTCCACGCGAATCGACGGGCCACAGGCGCAGTTGCCCAGGCAGTAAACGGCTTCGAGGGTGATTTCGCGATCCGGCGTGGTTTGGTGGTAGTCGACCCCCAAACGCGCTTTTGCGTGGGCTTCGAGCTGGCGCGCCCCTACCGACTGACACGCCTCGGCGCGGCAGATCTGCACGACGTGGCGCCCCGGCGGCGTGGTGCGAAAGTGGTGGTAGAAACTGATGACGCCATGCACCTCGGCACGTGTTTGGTGGAGGGCATCGGCGATGATGGGTACCGCTGCCTCTGGGATGAAGCCGATGCGATCCTGAAGGGCGTGGAGGATCGGCAGTAGGGCGCCGGGCTTGTGCTTCAGGGCGTCGMCCTCGGTTTGAATAGCCTGCGGCGCCCACTCCTGGGAATGGTTCATGGTGCCTTCCTCACGACTGCTTATTATGTTTTAAATATGCACTACTTTTCATATTTAAAAAGTCGTGCATCACGGTTAAGACAAAGCTAGCATCAAGTTATCGACTTAAAAATATGAAATAGTGTGCCTATGAAACGAATCAAGGTAACGCCCACCTGGTGCTTTAGCGATGAAGAGGGGCACCGTCTCGATACCAACCTTCTGCGCCTGCTGGGGGCGGTTCATCGCCATGGAAAGTTGACCCATGCCGCCCAGGAAGCGGGGATTTCCTATCGTCACGCGTGGAATTTACTGCGCCAGGGCGGGGAGTTTTTTGGTGTCACTTTGGTAGCAATGGCGCGTGGGCGAGGGGCGCGGTTATCGCCGCTGGGTGAGAAGCTGCTGTGGGCTGAACAGCGCGCCACCGCTCGGTTAAGCCCGCAGCTTGATAGCCTGAGCTCCGAGCTGAATCTTGCCATTCAGCAGCACCAGGAAGGCGTGCACCCCGTTCTTCGCCTCCACGCCAGCCACGGGTTTGCGATAGAGCTGCTGCCACAGCATTTGGGCGAGCTGCAGCTTGACCTGCAGTACTGCAGCCCGCTGGAAGCACTGGCGGCCCTTAACCGCAATGGCTGCGACCTGGCGGGCTGCCATCTGCCCAGGGGGGCAGTGGGTGAAAAGGCACGGCGCAAATACCGCCGCCTGCTCAAACCCCGCTATCATCGGCTGATAGGATTTATCGCCCGCCAGCAGGGGCTAATGGTGGCGCCGGGTAACCCGCTGGGCATTGATGGCGTTGCCGCACTGGCTGACAGGCCGGTCACGTTTATCAACCGGCAGGCGTCGTCGGGAACCCGGGAACTGCTGGATAGCTTGCTGGCCGAGGCAAGCATTGCTACATCCAAAGTGAACGGTTACGAGATTGAGGAGTACACCCACTCAGCGGTAGCGGCCTATGTGGCAGCGGGAATGGCGGATGCAGGTTTTGGTGTCGAGGCCGCTGCGCAGCGGTTTGGGCTTGATTTTGTGCCGCTGGCCACCGAAGACTATCTGTTGGCCTGCCACAGCCGCTCCCTGAAAGAGCCTAAATTTGCCGACTTTTTGCAAGCGCTGCGCAGCAACTCATTCCAGGAGGCGGTTCAGCGCCTGCCGGGTTATAGCCCCAGCCAGTGTGGCAGCGTGATCGAGATTGGCAGTTTTTTATAAGGTCGGCGCTGGTTGGAAGAGCGCCTCCCACTAACCATCCGATCAGCTCAGCCACCGCGGGACGCAAACGACCAATAGCAGCACGCCGATCAAGCCCAGTAATACGGCGCGGGTCTGGGTGATGCGCGCCAGGAGTAGCTACGTCGGTAGGGGGCTCATGAGTATGGCATTTAAACTACTATAGGCTCTCTCTTTAGCTAGAGAGGGCCTATAGTTCAGCAATATCATTTAGTGGGTTGAGGTTGTTCTAAAAGGTAGTGACCCACAAAATGATATTAGGGAATAGCGTAAAGACTCCTATGGCGCCCAGTAAAATAAGCCAGTAAGGAAAGGAGGCCTTTGCGGCAGATGTTAAATTAACTTCATTTTTAGAAATGGATGATAGAACAAAGAGGTTGAGTCCTACGGGCGGCGTTATCATACCGATCTCTATAAGTAGCGTGACAATAATACCGAACCAGATGGGGTCGAACCCTAAGCTTGTGATCATCGGGAAGGTGATAGGAAGTGTCATGAGTAGCAGTGATATTCCATCAAAGAAACACCCTAGCACGATATAGACGATGACGATCATCAGCAGTATGCCATACGGGCCTAGCCCAAAGTTGCCAATCGTTTCGACTGCAGTGCGGGGAATGCCTAGTAGGCTGACGGCTTGAGAAAGGATCACTGTACCAATCAAAATCATACCGATAGCGGTAAACATGATCGAGGCGTGCTTAAACGCCTGCCATAGTCTTTTGAAGGTTAAATCGCCCCATGTTAAACCTAAAACGATACTGGCCACTACGCCCAAAGCCGCCGACTCCGTAGGCGTCGCGATCCCCAGGTAAATGGTTCCCAGCACGAAGAAAATAAGTACGGGAAGAGGCCATATCTCCTTGAGCCCCGTTATTACGTGCTTGAAGGTCACTTTCTCTTTAAACGTAGGGGTTACTGATTCGCCAATTTTAGAACGGATCATAATCCATGTGGAAAAGGCGGCAGCAATGAGTAAGCCTGGCAGCATGCCAGCGATAAAGAGTTGGCCGATAGAGACGTTTTGAGTCGCTCCGTAGATGATTAATGCCAAACTGGGGGGAATGAGAAGCCCAAGGGTGCCCCCTGCAGCTAACGTGCCCACCACTACACTTGGTTTATACCCACGTTTTGTCAGTTCAGGATAGCCAACTGCGCCTATGGCGGCTGCGGTAGAGGTGCTTGACCCGCTAACTGCACCAAACAGCGTGCAGACGGCGATGTTGGTATGGAGTAATTGCCCTGGAACACGCGCGAACAGAGGGGTTAGGCCGTTATAGACGCGTTTTGACACGCCGCTTGCGAGAAGTATTTCACCTAAAAATATGAAAAGAGGAACAGCGCTTAGCGTAAAATCCGTTAGCATGTTCCAAGTTGCGTTAATCGCCAAGGGGGTGGCTCCGTTAGCTTGAAAGTGAAGCAGGAGTAAACCCGTAAGCCCCAGCGCCGCCCCTAGGATTGCGCCACTGGTTAAAAATAGAACTAACGCTCCGCTCAAGAATAACCAGCTCATATCGCATCCTCCACTGAAGCAACATCTGTCGTGGGCTGTCTAAAACCATGGCTGAGCTGAACCAAGATGCACAGCAACATGGAAAAAGGCATGATGGCCATCCACGGCCATAAGAGAATGCTACTGATATCCGTACGCGAATTGAGCGAGAACGAGAAGTTCATGAAATTCCAGGACTCAAAGGCGAAGATGACGCAGAACGTGAGTAATACGACGACGCCTATAAAGTCCATTATCCTCGCGATACCTGCTGGCATCAGGTTGACGAGTATCTCTATGCGTATGTGGCGGCCCTTATTGAGCACATAAGGTAGACAAAGAAAGGTCAATGTTAAGAACAGCAGCCCCGCCAACTCATCGGAAAAACGCAAAGGATGACCGCCCAGATAACGCATCAAGGTGCTGACGAATATCAGTGCCGTCATTGCGATACCGCTCATGACGCCCAATAGAAAGAAGGCGTAGGCGGTATGGTTCAGTACAGTGTTGATTTTTCTCATCATCACGACTAGCTCCAAAAAGAAAGAGCCAATATGTATTGGCTCTCGATTGGKTTATGTACCTATTACTCTTCGGAGATCGCTTGAGTGACTGTTTCGTAGTAGCGTGTGCCGTCCTCGCCTGCGTTTTCCGCCATGGCTTGCCACGCCTGCCAAGCGGCGTCTACAAAGGTTTCAACGTCATCATCTGAGAAGTCGGGAAGCATGGTGATTCCCAACTCTTTACGCTCTTGACGCGCCTGCGCTTCGCGCTCTGGATCAACAGCAGTGGCGCGGGTCTCGTTCCAAATCTCTTCACCGGCTTCTTCCAGAGCCTGAAGTTGGTTGTCGTTGAGGCGGGATAGCGCTCGTTCACTGATACCAAAGAGCCATGGGGAGGCTGCCCAAGGGTGTAAGTAAGACTCGTACTCGGTGACTTCTTGAAGCGAAACGGTGGGGGCTACGGTAGATAAGTAATAGGCACAATCTACAACGCCTGTTTGAAGTGCCATATACATATCGTTTTGCGGAATGACTTGAGCTGAAATGCCCAATAATTCAAAAGTATCCACAAGGTGTCTGGACCAGACGCGGACTTTTTTATCCTCTAGGTCTGCCAAGGAGTTTACCGGCTCTTTGCAGTGCAAACCTACATCGAAAATAGGAGCAACGACGCCACCAACGATTTGAATATCCCAATCTGAAAAGCCGTCTTCATAGAGTTCCCTGATTACATCAAGAATTTCGTCATGTTGGGAAGATTCCGTAATGGCGCCCTGAGCATATACAGATGCCAAGGCTGGCGCATCACGCGTGTAATATTCACCATACAGTAGTGCCATATCTACCATGCCCTGCTGCAATACTCTCAGCATGTCGGCTTCTTTAAGGCCTAAGGCGCCTGCATGGTAGACTTCGATATCAAGCTCGCCATCTGACTTTTCACTCACTAAGCTAGCGAATCTGTTGATCTGCTCTGCTTCAGGGCGAGATTGTGAAAGCCCGCTATGGAATTTCAACGAGATGTTTTCTGCCTGGACACTCCCCATGGTTGTTAAGGACAAAAGAGTCGCAGCGCCCAAAGTAACTTTTTTGCTTTTAGGATTATTCATAAGTTTATTTCTCAGAGGAGGGGAAGTGGATTTTCATCTTGAATCAGTTACTACTTTCGAAAAGGTATTTTTTGCGACACTAAGGGCCTAAATAGCGACATTTGATGAACTTTTAAAAAGTACGTGGCGGTGGGTATGTTTTTGTTATCTGGCGAAGTAAGGCGAGAGGAAGGTTCGCGCCGCGGGACGCTAGAGGCTAAGGTTGTGTTAGTAGTAGGCTCATGAGTGAAAATGACAAAGCCATCTCTACTCAGTGCGATATCGAAAAGTCCAGTGAAAGCCGACTGATGTAATACTCCATTGGCTAGTAAGGCTGAAATTCGTACTTTTACTATAAGGTTTTTAAATAATATAACTATTTTTTTCTCTTTAACCAGTCATGTAGGGTTTGTGTAAGTTGTTCAACTTGACACAAGGTCGGGCAGGTTTTACATGATTGAGTTTGAGGTCTTGTGGTGTTGGTGAGTTTTAATAATACTGATTTTAATGTCTTGTTTTTAAAATGGCGCGATTTTTGCTTAAAATAACTATAGTTCAAAAAATTGAGGTTCATCATGAAGGATAGATTCTCAAGCATATTGAAAAATAAAAACATGGCTTATATTTCTTCGACTGACTCTTCAGGGAAGCCTAAGATAACAAAAAAAGTAGCTTTTATACTGCTAGAGAATTTTTCAATGATGGCTTTCACTGGCGCTGTGGATGCACTTGTTACAACGAATTTAATGCAATCTACTACGATGTATGAGGTCTTGGTGGTGGGTAGCGAGGCACCTGCAACGGTTTCTGACTTAGGTATTGAGGTGGCCACGGATTATTCGTTAGACAAATTCGATGCTACAAGCCTCAATATTGATGTGTTGATTGTATGCGGTGGCCTGCGTGTACTTCCTAAAACAACCCTCCTACTGCGCAGCAAACTGAGGCATGCTGACAACAAAGACGTGATGTTAGGAGGATTATGGAACGGTGCCTATTTCCTTGCAGAGGCGGGATTATTGAACGGCTACCAGTGTGCTTATCATCCTGATGGCCGCGCGATGATGGCAGAGCAGTTCTGGGATGTATCGGTATCTAGCCGTAGCTTTATTGTGGATCGTAATCGTATCAGCTGTGCCGGGGCGAGTAGCTCATTGAGCATGATGCTTGAAGTAGTCAGAACTGATTGTGGCAATGAGGTGGTCAGTGCAGTTGAAGAGATGCTTAGCTGTGATAAGGGCTTAGACTCCCCAGATATTTCAACGATAGGTGTCGATCAAAACCTCACTCTGCCAGAAAAATTGAAAATATCGCTGCAATTGATGAAAAATAATATTGAAGAGCCTTTATCCATATCCGAAATAGCTAATTGGGTTAATATTTCGAGACGTCAGTTAGAACGTATGTTTGGTAATTACGTTAATGCTAGCCCTTCTCGATACTATATGGAACTTCGTCTAACGCGTGCGCGACAGCTTCTTCAGCAAACTAACAAGCCCGTTGCCGAAGTGGCAGTTGCCACCGGTTTTGTGAGTATCTCTCATTTTCGCAGCTGTTTTTTCCAGCTCTTTGAAGTAACACCGGGACAGTTTCGAAAGTCGTGCCAAGCTGGCGAACATTCAATGTGAACTTCTTATTTGAATTCACGATGAATGCACTGAGACTAGATAAGCGCCACCTTAAAAAGAGAGCCAATAAGGCTCTCTTTAAAAAGTGCAAACGCTGGTTTAACCACCTGACCAACCCAACATAATCGGCACGTAAACCACTAACAGCAGCACCCCGATCAGCCCCAGCAGGTAAGGGATGATCGCGCGGGTAATGCGCTCCAGCGGCAGCTGGGTGATTGATGAAGCCACATAGAGGTTGATCGCCACCGGCGGGGTAATCATGCCGATGGAGAGCCCCACCACGATAATCAAACCAAAGTGAATCGGATCAATCTCCAACTGCAGCACCAGCGGTAGCAGCACCGGTGTGAGGATAATCAGCGCACTGGCGGTTTCGATAAACACTCCGGTGAGCAAAATAATCCCCACGATCAGCAGCATGATCACGTAAGGGTTGGTAGAGAGCGACAGCACTGCCTGGGCAATCGCCCCCGGCACCTGCCAGCTTGAGAGCGTCCAGCTCAACACCGCCGACATGGCAATCACCAGCATAATCACCGCGGTGGTCATCGCTGAACGGATCAGCAGCTTATAAACCTGCGGCAGCGTCAGGTCACGATACACAAACAGCGACACCAGCATGGCGTAGTTCACCGCCACCACGGCGGCCTCTGAAGGCGTGAAGATCCCCGAGAAAATACCCCCAAGGATAATCACCGGCGTCATCAGCCCCCAGCTGGCATCTTTAAAGGTCGCCCAGATGGTCGCCAGCGACAGCGGCGTGCCCTTGGGGTACTGGCGCTTATACGCCTGAGCAATGGCAATGGCCATTAACCCTAGCCCCATCGCTAAGCCCGGCAAAAAGCCGTTTAAAAACAGCTTGGAAACCGACTGCTGGGCGATCACCGCGTAGATGATCATCGGCACCGAGGGCGGAATCACCACACCGATGGTGCCGCTGGCGGCGATCAAGCTGGCTGCCGATGCCGGGTCATAGCCTTTACGCTTGAGCTCCGGCACCAGACTGGAACCCACCGCTGCGGTGGTCGCGGCGCCAGAGCCGGAGATTGCCGCAAAGAACATGCCCGCCATCACCGAGACCACCGATAGCCCGCCGCGCATAAAGCCGACTAACGAATCGGCAAAGCTGACCAGCTTTTCGCTCACCTTACCCTGGGCCATTAAATCCCCAGCGAGGATAAACATCGGGATCGCGCCCAGGGCAAAGGAGTTAATGCCTTGGAACATCTGCTGGGTGACCACCATCAGCGGCACGCCGGATTGATAGAGCGCATAGAGCGTGCTGGCGCCAATCGCAAAGGCAATCGGCACGCCCAGCAGCATAAACAGGAAGAACAGCCCAAACAGCAGCAGCGTCATAGCGACTCCTCCTGGGGCTGGGAGGTTTCGCCGTTAATCAGCAGTTCGATGATATCGACCAGCGCGTACCAGGCCATAATCGCCGCACAGATCGGCATCACCGCGTAGACGTAGGTCATTGAAAGCCGCAGCGAGGCGGATTTCTGAAAGCTCTGTACCTGCATATAGCGGTAGCCGATAACGATCAGCGCGATCATAAACGCCAGCACGATCAGCAGGGCGGCAATGCGGGCGATTTGGCGCAGGCGGCCGGGCAGGGCATCCACCACAAAGGTCACGGCAATGTGCCGCCCGCGCTGAAACGCCAGCGTGCCGGCCAAAAAGGTGATCCACACCAGCAGAAAGCGGGCGACCTCCTCAGTCCAGCCCACCGCGCTGAACAGCACCCGGGAGACGATCTGCAGGGTAATCACCCCAATCAGCGCCGCCATGCCCGCAAAGACCACGGGCTGGATGATCGCATCCAGCCCGCGCTCAATTCGCCGCAGCAGCCTTAACAGCGGTTGAGTCAGTGTGGTCACTTACTTAAGCGCCTCCTGAATACGCGGCAGGTAATCACCGAACTGTTCGCCGTACTTCTCATACACCGGCGCAACGGCAGATTGGAAGGCTTCCATATCTGGATCGTCGTTGATCTCCATGCCCGCATCGCGCAGGGCCTGCAACTGTTCGCTTTCCATCTCTGCGTTCACCTGGCGCTCATGCTCCGCTGCTTCCTGGGCTGCCGCTAGGAGTACCTCTTGGGCGTTTTCAGGCAGCTGGTTCCAGGCGGGCATACCCATCACAAAAATTGCTGGGGCGTAGGTGTGGCGGGAGAGGGTCATGTAGTTCTGGGTTTCATCCAGGTTGAACGAGTGAATCACGTTCACCGGGTTCTCCTGGCCGTCGATAGTGCCCTGCTGCATGGCGGTGAGCGCTTCAGTCCACGCCATGGGAATCGCGTTGGCGCCCAGCTCGCGGAAGGTGTCGGTGTAGACCGGGTTCTCCATTACGCGGATGCGTAGGCCGTCCAGATCTTCCGGCGAGTTTACGGCACGCTCGCTGTTGGTCAGGTTGCGGAAACCGCGCTCGGCGTAGGCCATGCCTTTTAGGTTCACCTCAGAAAGCTTATCGAGCAACTCCTGGCCGATCGGGCCATCGAGCACTTCGTAAGCGGCTTCCGGGGAGGGGAACAGGAACGGCAGTTCAAATACCGCCATCTCTTCGACAAAGTTGGCGACTGGCCCGKTGGTGATCACGCCCATATCCACGGTGCCGATCTGCATGCCTTCCAGCAGCGTGCGTTCGTCACCCAAGGTGGCGTTGGGGTAAATTTCGATATCCACCTTGCCGTCGGTGCGCTCTTCTACCAGCTCTTCAAATTTGGTGGCGGCAATGTGGAAACCATCCTGCTCGTTGACCACGTGGGCCAAGCGCAGAGTAACCGGATCCATATCAGCAAAATCAGCGGCGTTCGCGGCGCTTACCAGCGCCAGTGAGATGCCCAGTGCCAGCGTGCTACGTGCAAATGTTTTCATATTATTGTGTTCCCAATGGACTAAGGTGCAGAAGTGCTCCCAAAGCATGCACCACACCAGGGAAAACGGTCAATTGACTAAAGGTACTCAAGCGCCATACGGCTGGACACAGCGCCCCTGCACAGTTACGATACGCACACACAAGCGCCCGTAGCTCAGTTGGATAGAGTATCGGCCTCCGAAGCCGAGGGTCGCAGGKTCAAATCCTGCCGGGCGCGCCATAATTTCAAGGGCTTACGTTAATGCGTAGGCCCTTATTTTTTGTCTGTGACCACCCTGTGACCAAATCGTGGCCACAATCTCTTAATTACCTTATTAATACACTTATTCAGTTATGACCTTTGGCTTTTACTTGTCACAAGAGTGGTCACACGCTTTATTGGCGCATCCCAACCCATTTCGCTAATGTTGATTGGCCTTTATTCGTTGGACTTGCAATAAGGCGCTATCAAATAGCATATCCACGGAGGCTGAAGAGGTGGCTAGTGAAATCGCGACGGCAGCTTCGTCACGAAACTGATGACAGACCGAGCTATTGTCATCGAGATATTGCCACCAGTGCAAAATGTCATGTTTAGCCTTTTGCATTACCTGAGCGGCAGGCGGTCGATCCGATTTGGATTGATTGGCTTTTTCAATGGCAGGTATGTCTGGCGCTGACTCACCAGTTGGCGAACCTGCTGTTTATCACTATGACTTTCCTGTCACTGCTAGGCAAGATGCAATGTACAGGTATCGTAGGAGTACGCCGTCGCAGTTGGAAATTGAGCAGCCGTTATGCCAAAGCTTTGGTAAGCAATAATCAGCCAATATTTTTACCATACCAGTTTCCTGCACGTTTGGTGTTGGGTGGAACTGAAAACTTCATCTATCGGCCAATAGCGGAAATTTAGTAAGTTTTGATATAATGGGTAGTTTGAGCGGTTTGGCTACTCCGCGCCTTCTGTAATATTTAGTTAGGCAAATATCAAATAAGCCAAGAAAAAACTCGTTACCTTTCTCTGTTCACCCTTCGCAAGTCGTCAATACCTACAGATAGCTGTAATCACAGCGTTGGATCCTAGATCAGAACGATAACCAGCTAGTGATTCTATCCGGAGGGTGGCCGTCCAGAGCTTGAAAAGACGCTCAGCGCGGTCACTGTGACTAATATCAGTCCCATACCCAGAATTTGCGGCCCTACCAGGGTTTCGCTTAACACCACGACGCCGAACAGCGTCGCGGTGACCGGTTCGACCATTGCGACAACGGAGGCCACGGCCGGGGCAGTATGKTTCAAACCAATGATATAAAGAACAAAAGACAAACCTGCGCCGAGTACACCGAGTACTGCGAATAGCGGCCAATCCGGCGTGCTCAGGACAGCAACCGTCTGGCCAACATCACTCGGCCAGATAAGAATACTGGCAAGTACCATAAGCGCGATAGAGAGAATAGCCTGCGGGCTACCGTGTGGCGCCGCATACTTGAAGCCGAAAATGAATATTGCGTAGGACAGTCCGGCAAGCAGACCAGCACCTACACCCATCGCCGTAACGCCACTCGCACCGACGTCATAAATCAGTGTAAGCAATACGACACCAAGAATCACTACTGCGATCGCGGCCCACTTCAGCGGCGTGGGACTTTCGAGCCTTAGAGCGAAGGATACGAGATATACGAAGACTGGGGCGCTGTACATCAATGTAGCCGCAACAGCAACGCTACCGTGCGCAATGCTTAAGAAATAGAACGAGAAGTTACCCCCTACGCCGACACCGGCGATGACTGACCAGAACCATAACCGGCGTTTTGTCAGGCCACTACTGTGTGGACGCAGTATTAGCCAGATGAGGACGCACAGTAGTCCGATCGCACCCGGTAGAAGGAAACCACGAACGCGTCCCAACCGTCGGCTATAAGGATTCCGCCGATCCCGCCAGATAACCCCCAGAAAAGCGCCGCCAGCACCACAAAAATTGTACTCGCACCCATCCTGTAACCTCGCTTCTCGTGTTGAACTAACATCGTTGACGGCGGGGAAGGGCGTCATGGGACCCTGCTCCGGGCCGCTGAAAGCAGTGCGTCGGTCACTGCCCGAGTATCAGGTAGGGCCGTCTGTACGCCAGCCAAGCCACTAGGCAGGAAAACCTTCATTTTCAGTTAATCCCCATAAGCCATCCTATCCAGCATCGAATCAGGAGTGCTGGAAATGCGAGCTATGAACAGGCCGATACAAGAGGCCATGTGCTTTAGGCTGGTGCAGTGGGTACTATTACTGGGGTTGCTAAGCGTTACCACAGTAGCCACTGCACAATCTTTTTTTGGCCAGCAGGAGAGCGTTCTTCCTCCAGAGCAAGTCTTCAAGCCAACACTTAGCCATGATGGCGAATCTCTGGAGATTGATTGGCAAATCGAGCCCGACTACTACCTTTACCGCCACCGTTTTTCTGCCGAAGCCGAAGGGCGTGAGCTATCGCTGAATATCCCTGACGGGGAAACTATTGAGGACGAGTATTTTGGTCGCTCTGAGGTCTATCGTCATTCGTTGAGTATGACTACTCAGCCTGGCAACGTTGAGACGATCACTCTTCGCTGGCAGGGCTGCGCCGATGCGGGCCTTTGCTATCCACCTCAGGAACAGACCTTTGACTTAGCGTCTGCTGGCCAGGACATATCCAAAACCGACGAACCATCGGATGCCACGAACGAATCCTCATTTGAAGAAAACCCTACTTCTGACCCAGAAATTACGATGGCAGAAGACCAGCAACTGGCGGCGCAACTGGCCGGAGGTAATTGGTTCTGGACGCTGGCGGCATTCTTCGGCATGGGGCTGTTACTGACGTTCACGCCTTGTGTGTTGCCGATGATACCGATCCTTTCGAGCTTGATCGCGGGGCGACGAGAGGTGGGCGAGAGCCACCGAGCGGCAGGCTTCGTGATGTCTACTGCCTTCGTCCTGCCCATGGCGGCCACCTATGCGTTACTCGGCGTGGCCGCTGCCATGGCAGGCGCCAATCTACAGATGCTGTTTCAGAACGTCTGGTTTATCGGCCTGTTCTCGCTACTGTTTATCGTTCTCGCCTTGGCCATGTTCGGCTTATTCGAATTAGAGCTGCCGAGAGCGCTTCGCCAGCGGCTTGATTCAGGCATGTCGCGTCAACGTGGTGGTCGCTTGAAAGGGGTTGCCATCATGGGCGTGCTCTCTGCACTGCTGGTGGGTCCCTGCATGACCGCGCCGTTAGCGGGAGCGCTACTGTTCATCGCTGATAGTGGCAACCCCTGGTTGGGCGGCGCAGCCCTGTTATCGCTTGGACTCGGAATGGGCCTACCACTAATCCTGATCGGCACCGTGGGTAGCCAGCTTCTACCTAAGCCGGGTGCCTGGATGATTCGCATCAGAGCGCTTTTCGGCTTTGTATTACTGGGGATGGCGATTTGGTTTGTGGCTCGCGTAATACCTGATGCCATCGTTCTCGGCCTTTGGGGCGCCCTAGCACTTAGCTTTGCGATATCCCTCATGACGCTTGCTCGTAACAACGGCCATAGTAGCATCACGCCTCAAATCTTGACCGCCAGTGCAGCGAGCATAGCCATATGGAGCGCGCTAATGTTAATCGGTGCTGCCGGCGGTGCCTCTGATCCCTGGCGTCCGCTAGCGATTTTTACATCCACTAATGGAGGTTCAAACACAGCAGATTCGGTGTTAAACGATGAACAACCGCTTACCTTTGATGAGGTTGAAGATCTAGCCACGCTAGACGCCCGTATTGCCCAGACCGGGGTTAGCGGCCAGATGACGCTCGTCGAATTTACGGCCGACTGGTGCATCTCTTGTAAGGTGATCGAACAGGAAGTTTTCGCTGACCCCACTGTTCAAGCCGAACTGGAGAATGKGCAACGATTGAGCATCGACGTAACTAACTACGACGCATCTGACAAGGAGATCATGGAGCACTTTGGCATCGTTGGGCCGCCAACGCTAATGTGGTTCGGCTCTGACGGCCACGAGCGGCGCAGTGCGCGCATTATCGGCGAGCTAGACGCTGACACATTTCTGGAGCGCTTCGATCAAGCCAAACAAACCGGCAGTAGTACCACTGGAGGTGGTTCATGAGTCCCCTGGATCGCMGCCTCGCCATCGGCCCGTTAGGCCTAAGCGTGGGGCAACTTTTGCTATTGCTTTCGATAGTTGTCGCACTGATCGTCGGAGGTTTGATAGGCCGCCGTCGAAATGTCAGCGTGGGCGATGGCATCTTCAATGCCGTGTTCTTCGGTGTAATCGGGGCGCGACTCATTTTTATCGTCCAATATGGTGAAAGCTACGACACGTTCTGGTCGTGGCTCGACATACGCGATCGCGGTTTCGAGCCGCTAGCGGGCCTTGTCGTCGCCTTGGTTTATCTTGTCTGGCGGCTATGGCGCCAACCTCGTGAGCGTAGACCGCTCGGGATAGCCGTAATATCAGGGGCGCTGACCTGGTCGCTGACGGCGGGGGCACTGGCACTCATGGTATCTCAAGGTGCTAGCATTCCTCCGACGCCGTTAACCACGCTTGAGAATGACGAAGTGACACTTCCCACTATGCTAAGCGAAGCTGATCGCCCCATGGTGGTCAATCTTTGGGCCAGCTGGTGCCCGCCGTGTCGTCGCGAAATGCCTGTATTTGAGCAGGCTCAACAAGAGCGAGACGACGTGACGTTCGTGTTCGTCAATCAGGGCGAGAACCTCAGCACCGTTAACGCCTTTTTACAGCAAGAGTCACTCGCGCTCGATAATGTCTACCTTGATCGGAACAATGCGCTCGGCCACGAAGTGGGCGCTATGGCCATGCCCACAACGCTTTATTACAACGCCGATGGCACGCTTATAGATACTCACTTTGGTGAGCTCTCTCGCGCCACCCTCAACCGCAGCCTTGAGCGTTTCAGCCCCTAACTGACTCACTACGGAGATGACACACATGTTCGCTTTCTACCCCTGTATGACAACGCTACGCCTTACACTAACTCTTGGGGCTAGCGTCGCTCTGGCAACAAGCCTGCATGCGACTGCGGATGAGTGGCCTGCCCCTATTCAAGAGCTCGAACAGCAAGGCCTTACGATTCATGGTGAATTCGATGCACCTGACGGACTTACTGGGTATGCCGGTAGTGCTCGTGGTCAGACTGTCGCAGCATACCTCMCCTCAGGAGGCGAGCATGCTGTAATAGGTACGCTGATTAATGCCGAGGGTCAGGACGTATCAGCTGAGCGGCTAGAGCAGCTCGTCAACGGCCCAAGAAACGCCGAGCTATGGCAAGAAATGGCTGATCAACACTGGGTGCGCGATGGCGATAAAGAGGCACCCCGCATCGTATATACATTTAGTGACCCCAACTGTCCTTACTGCCGACAACTGTGGGAAGACGCCCAACCCTGGGTAGAAAGTGGCGAAGTTCAGATTCGTCATTTGATGGTAGGTATTCTCAAAGCAGACAGCCCTGAAAAGGCAGCCGCGATACTCAATGCGGATAATCCTGGCGAAGCGCTGGCTGAGCATTACCGCAACGGTGCCATGCCCGAAAATCAAGGTGATGACCAAAGCGAGCAGTGGGTTAGTGAAAACACCCAGCTAATGCGCGATGGCCAACTCTTCGCAACGCCAGCGACCTTTTATCAGGATGATAACGGTGACGTGCACAGTGTGATGGGTGCTCCCTCGCCAGAAAAGCTTCGAGCCATTATGGGGAGTGACACACCTTGACCTAAACGGTTCAACCCGAAGGCAATTGAAGCGTCACCTTTAGCCCAACACCATTGCCAGACGCGAACGTCACCCGGCCTCCTGCCCGGGTGACAATCGCCTCGACGATCGAAAGACCCAAACCACTGCCTTTAGGATGATCTCCCCGGTGAAAGCGCTCCGTCAGTCGAGAGAGGTGTTCGGAAGCAATGGTTTCACCTTGACTAGTAATATCGATGACTGCCATTCCCTCTGATTCCTGTACGGAAATCTCTATCGGCGCACCGAGTGCGCCGTGACGCATCGCATTTTCGAGCAGGTTGCGTAGAACCGTCACTAGAAGCGACTCAGTTAGGGCGACATGTACTTGGTTAACGCCTTGGGGATAATGACAATGATCGCGGCTACCGGTTTCAGTCATCGCAGTCACCAGTGCCCCCCCAAGAGGAGTAGGGTCAGGACGACGGGCAAGTGTGATGTCCTCMCTTTCCATTCTCGCCAATAGCAAAAGCTGACCAAGCGTTTTCGTTAGTCGATCTACCCCAGCTTCAGCTTGCTGCATCGCTTCGTACTGCTGGTGACCGTCAACACGCCTCGCGATTTGCAGATGTGTGCGAATGGCAGTTAACGGTGTTCGAAGTTCGTGGGCGGCATCGTCGGTAAAGCGCTGCTCCAATTCGAGCATACGACGCGTTCGTGCCAGTAGCGTATTGAAACTATCGATCAGCGGGCGGATTTCACCAGGCAACCCATGAAGAGGTAGTGCCGAAAGGTCATTGTGTTCGCGCAGGATAAGTCGTTGTTGTAACTTGGCAAGCGGCGAAAGTCCTCGTGTTACCCCCCACCATAGCGCAACAAGACTGCCCACCAGCGCCAGTAGAAATGGGTAAAGCGCGGCCCGGCGAACCTGCTGCAGCAGTGCTTCTCTCTCTTTCAGACGATCTGCCACCGTAATACGCTTGTCGTTATCAACTAACGTGTAAACTCGCCAGCGCTGCCCGTTGTGCTCGCGATAACGATACCCCTCAGCCTCGACAGCAAGTACATCGTTCATCTCAGGGTGCGTACCCGCCACCACTTGGCCACGAAGTGACGATACCCGACAAGCAAGACCATCGAGTGAGGGAATAGCTGACGTTCCATCTTCTTCACTGTTCCAAGACGTTGTAGGCACGCGATCCAACAAACCAGCCACCATTCGCGCCGATTGCGCCAGACGCTGGTCAAGTGAATGCTCAAGCTGGGTCGACAGGTCGCGCATTGACCATGCTGCCGTAATACCCCACAGCAGCGTTAACGTAATTCCAAGTGTAGCAACCAGACGTAAGCGCAGATTCATGAGGTCGCATCACTGTTGTATTTGCCAAGTCGATAACCCACACCTCGCACGGTTTCGATCACGTTGCGCCCCAGCTTGCGACGCAGTTGGTAGATGTGCACATTAAGCGCATTGCTTTCGATCTCATCATCAATACCGTAAAGGCAGTCCTTCAATTGATCGGCGCTCAGAATTCGCCCGCGAGCTCGAATCAGTGCTTCCAGCAGCATTAACTCGCGTCGTAATAGGACGACGGGTTCTCCATCAAGCGTGACGCTACGTGTAACGGGGTCTAATGCCAGGCTACCGTGACGAATGGCGTGATCCACTTGCCCTGCCGAACGGCGTAAAAGCGATTGGAGCCGGGCCGTTAACTCGTCAAGATCAAACGGCTTGATCAAATAGTCGTCTGCGCCTCCCTGAAGGCCCTCGACGCGGTTCGCTACCGCATCTCGAGCCGTTAGCATCAGCACTGGCGTCGCCACGCTCGCATGACGCCAATGCTTCAATAACGTCAAGCCATCTCCATCGGGCAACCGACGGTCGAGAATAACAGCATCGTAGTTAATTGTGGCTAGCGCACCTTTCGCAGCATCCAGGGTGGTGACGGTATCAACCACAAAGCCGCTCAGCGCCAATCCTGCTTCGACGCCAGCCGCTACCGGGGCATCATCTTCGACCAGTAATACCCGCATACTTACTCCGCAAAGGCATAGAAAGTGTTTTCTATCAGCAGTATGCCATTCGGGGATGAAGTTAATATGAGGCAGCCTCCATTTTACAGCCGACAGATCGAAACTGTTCAAACCATCAACTAGACGGCATCACTCAACGCGAACAGCCGCCATTATCAGCGCTTCATTTACAGTTAATGTTCATCATGCCTAATGAGTTTTTAGTCGTATAGTGAGTAACGTTTCTTATGAGCTCTTGCTTTGTAAAAACTACATGCGGTGGTCGTCTGCTTCGCTGCGCATTCATGATGGCATTGTGGCTTATTTCATTATCGGCTGTAGCCGAGACATCACGACCACTAGGGCATTMCCCTTTGCCTGAAGCCGGTAACATCGTGGGTGAGACCTACACTGTCAGTGTAGAGGACGAGGCGGATATCCTGCTCGATATTGCTCACACACACGGTGTCGGCTACGAAGAAATTCGAAGGGCCAATCCTGACATCAGTCTTTGGGTTCCTGGGAAAGGAACGCAGGTTCAGATTCCGGCGCAGCACATACTGCCAGATGTGGAGCGTAAGGGAGTGGTTATCAATATCGCGGAGCTGCGGCTTTACTACTATCCCGAGGTGCAAGATGGAGAAACACCTCGCGTCGAGACCTACCCCATTGGCATTGGCCGCGATGGATTCGATACACCATTGGGGATTACTAAAACCACTATGCGCCTTGAGGATCCCGCTTGGTATCCACCCGAATCCGTTCGTCAGGAAGCGGCTGAACGCGGCGACCCACCGCCTGACGKTGTTCCGCCAGGGCCCGACAATCCCCTCGGTCAGCACGCCATCTTATTGGATATTCCTGGTTATTTAATTCATGGCACGAACCAACCAGATGGCATTGGCATGCGCGCCAGTCGAGGTTGTATCCGTATGCACCCCGACGATATTAAAGCCGTATTTGAGCAAATACCCAACGGTACCCAGGTCAATATTATCGATGAGCCGATCAAGCTTGGCTGGGACGCCGACCACTTGCCGTACTTGCAGGCATTTACTTCGCGTAATGAACAAGAAACGAGCATAAGCGACTTGCTGAATATCGTTAACAAAGCTGACGAACTGCCGGAACAAAAGCGCTCAAACATTGATTATGAAGTGATGCAGAAAGCGCTTAAAAGAGGTAGTGGACGTATAGAGCCGCTAATTTAACCCACTTTTTAGTAAATTTTAGCGGTTGTTATGGGTTCAATGTGGCCAAGGGCTTTCATAAGTGATGCCGTCACGTCCGTCGCAGGGTTTACTGTATCCTGGGATTCCCCTGCCATCCATACAAGGCATCATTTACAGCGTTCTTCAGGAATAAATGGGGCATTCAAAGGGAATAAAGTATGGTGGTAAGCAGCGAGAAACTCTTTGCAGAGTGTTAGTTAAAATTAGGCTTTAAGACAGATCATCGCGTGTAATTTCAACTTTGCTAAATGCATTAAGCACGGAGGCCTCACAAGGTACACTCTCATTGTTTGATTTAGGATGTTTGAAAGGATCGGCAAGCTCTAGGCTATGGCTAGTCAATTTTTGAACGACMCCTTGGACGAGCCGAACGCTCCAAAGCCCTAGAGAAGTCACAGTAGCCAGCCCAGCACTGTAACCAGCTCGCTGACTATTCGTGCTGGCTGCTTATGGGAGTCTGGGCTGGATGAGCCGTGTACTTAAAGATGGTTCCCTATCTAGCCCGGATGTTGCATCGGGTTGGTCAGCAGCACCCAAATGCCAGGTTTGGTGGCGATGATGCCGCCCAGAGCTGGAAGTTGGCTATATATTGATCAATTTCCTGAGCTCAAGGCGCATTTCCCCCTACCCCCATGTGTTTTCTGTGCCGGGGACAGCACGCCGCGGCGCTATCCCGGCACCAGCTTGCTGGCCAGCTTCAGGAAGAGGTCCTGCTCCGGGTACTGGCTGCTCAACATCAGCCGAATCGTGCGCGTGTTGCGGGTGATGACAGCGCCGATCTTCAGCAGCTTCAGGCGGAGGGTGTTGACCTGGGCCTGGGCGAAGGCGGTGCGCTTGAGGTAGACCCGGCGCAGCCGCTCCAGCAGCAGGTAGGCCAACCCCGACAGCAGCAGTCGGTACTGGTTGGGCCACCATTCGTGGCAGCTGGTGCGGTCGGAGAACAGGAACTGCTGCTCCTTGATACGGTTCTCCATCTCGCCCCGAGCACAGTAGCGGTGGTCATAGAGCCACTCGGCGCTGCAGCCGCGCAGGCTGGTGACCACATAGCGGGTGTTGAAGCCACGCCGGCTGGTCTCGGACTTGACGATGACCTTTCGTCGACGCTCCTTCCAGCTCTTGGCAGCGTACTCGATGAAGCCGAAGACACGCTCCTTCTCCCAGGTCTTCTCGAAGCGGATGGCCGACGCGTAGTCGATGTTCAGAGCCAGCTTGGCCAAGCGCTTGTTGCCGGCGAGGCCGATGATGTAATCGACGCCGTGGCGGTCACACCAGTTGAGGATCAGTGGACGGCAGAAGCCGCTGTCGCCTCGGAAGACGATCTTCACCTCAGGCCACGCCTGGCGCAGCCGCCGGACCAACAGGGCGAGGATGGCACCGGCGTGGTGAGCGGCATCCAGCGAGGCCGGACGCAGATAGCTGACCAGCAGCTGGTCGCCACAGAATACGAACAGCGGCAGGAAGATGTAGTGGTTGTAGTAGCCGTTGAAGTGCCGCCCGAGCTGCTGGCCATGCACCCGATCGTCGGTGGCATCGAAGTCGAGGTAGAGCGGTTTCTTGGGTGGCCGCCGGAACGAGCGGATGAACTGCTCGATCATCTCTTCGTGGATGGTGATCGCCCAGTCCCGGTCGGCTTGCTGCTCGAAGCGGCACAAGGTGGACTGACTGGCCAGCACGCCATCGGTATCGACGGCGGTCTGCAGGGCGATATCGTGACGCAGGGCCTGGTGGTCATTGAGATCCTCATAGCCCAGCGCCAGGCCGAACACGCGCTGCCGGACCAGGGTTTCGGTGCGATGCAGGCAGCGCTGAGCGTCGCGCTCGTCGCTGAGCCGGCGAGCGACGGCGCGGGTCAGGCCCATCTCGCGATCGAGCTGCCGCAGCAGCAGGATACCGCCGTCGGAAGKGAGATCACCGCCATCGAAACGGGCGATGACCTGACGGCCTTTGCAGCGTGGAAAGGAAGCGGACGGCGTGGTACATTTTGTCATGGCGGCTGAGGCGGTTGGTTCTTGTGTAGGAGCTTGAATTATAACCGATTTTCAGCCGCCTTTTTCATGTCTTATGCAATATCCAGGCTAGCGCGCATAGCTCAATACCGTTGTGGGTGCCGTCAGTAATAATAATTTGGTCAGTATCGCAGGCTAGGCGGCGCCAGCGCCACAGGAAATCCCGAATAGCGCGCTTGAGTGGTCCATACCCCCCGCCGGAGTATGACAGTAGCAATACGTTGCGCGGTACGGTGACACTGGCGTATAGCTCTCGCCATTTGGCCATGGGGAACTGTGTGATATCTGGAATGCCGGGCATAAAAGCGCCGCTTTGAATGGTGCTGGCGCTGTGCGCTTTAAGAATTTTATTTGCCCGTAACGATAGCTGCGCGGTATCTAACGAACGAGTAGGGCGGGTTGAAGCGGGGCGCCGCGTCCAGGTGCCTTGGCCCTGACCTGTGATGACGAAGCCCTCTTCGATGAGTACCCGCATGGCTTGCGCCAAGGTGTCTCGTGCGACGCCCAAGTAGCTGCATAGGATACGGTGGGCCGGAAGTCTGCTGCCTTCTGGCCAGTCATTAAGTATCGCCAGCCGGAGCGCCTGTTCGATTCGTACACTTTTACCCAGCCGCTCCGGTTGAAGGCTGAAATACTCCAGCAAGGGAGCAAGAGGCAGCGTATCAGGCATGGTTTGCCCCTTTCAAAAGAAAAAGATTATGCCGTGGACCGAACACATTGGTCCAATCGGCCTGAAAATTGGTCCATAGGGCGTCACCACAAGTGATGCTAGCGTGCCCGCTGATAATAATATCAGGAGGCCGCCATGACACTGTTCAACGCATTATTGACTGAGGGGACTGCCGCTGCGCTGATAGGCGGACGCTGGCACATCGGTACGACGCATTTTCCGGTCACCAATCCAGCAACCGGTGAGCTGCTGGCTCACGTGGCCGACTTGGGGGAGCAAGAAGCGCGTGACGCTGTTGCCGCCGCCCACGCTGCGTGGAGTGGCTGGAAAACGATGCCCGCCAAACAGCGCGCATCCATCATGCGGGCTTGGTTTGAACGTGTCCATGACCATGCCGAAGAACTCGCTGAGCTGATGACCCTAGAGCAGGGTAAACCGCTGACTGAAGCTCGGGGTGAGGTGGTTTACGGCGCCAGCTTTATCGAGTTCTTCGCGGAAGAGGCCAAGCGCATGTCCGGTGAAACGCTGCCGACACACGCCGCTGACAAACGCCTGTTGGTGCTACGTGAACCGGTTGGGGTTGTGGCAGCCATCACGCCCTGGAACTTCCCTATGGCGATGATCACACGTAAGTGTGCCCCCGCCATTGCTGCTGGCTGCAGCGTGGTGATTAAACCCGCCGAGGCGACACCGCTAACGGCCCTTGCTCTGGCTAAGCTGGCAGAAGACGCCGGTATGCCCGCAGGCGTTATCAACGTGGTGACCGCGTCGACACCTGCCGCTATAGGCGAAGTGCTAACTACTGACCCACGCGTTCGTAAGGTGTCGTTCACTGGTTCCACCCCCGTGGGTAAGATGCTGCTCGCGCAGTGCGCCAGCACGGTTAAAAAAGTCTCCATGGAGCTTGGCGGTAACGCACCCTTTATTGTGTTTGACGATGCCGATATAGACGCAGCGGTTGCAGGGGCAATTGCCTCTAAGTACCGCAACGCGGGACAAACCTGTGTATGTACTAACCGCTTCTTGGTTCAGGACGGTATTTATGACGCCTTTGTTGACGCGCTAGCTGAGAAAGKGAAGGTATTAACCGTGGGTGACGGGCGCGAGCCAGGCACGCTGATTGGACCACTGATTAATCAGGCGGCAGTCGACAAAGTGCAGCGCCATGTGGATGACGCGATTGCCAAAGGAGGCCGCTTAGTCTGTGGTGGCCATGCCCATGAACTGGGCCATAGTTTCTATGCCCCTACGCTGATTGCCGAGGCGACGCCTGATATGTGTGTCGCAAGCGAGGAAACCTTTGGCCCCTTAGCACCGGTGTTCCGCTTTAAAGATGAACATGAAGCGATCGCCATGGCTAACGACACGCCCTTTGGCTTGGCAGCCTATTTCTACGCCCGCGATTACCGCCGCATTTGGCGAGTGATGGAAGGCCTTGAGTACGGCATGGTGGGCGTTAATGAGGGGCTGATCTCAACAGAAGTCGCACCGTTTGGCGGCGTTAAAGAGTCGGGTCTTGGACGTGAGGGCTCTCACTACGGCCTGGAAGACTTTACCGAGCTTAAATACGTTTGCATGGGTGGGCTCTAATGTAGCGCGCTGCACCTACTCGTTTTCATTCTTTTTTCACGCTGTTAACGCGCTATGCCATTAGCCCGAGTTAGCAGCCTGTTTCTTAGCTTATAACATCAGCTAGTTAGGATTTTGTCATGACCCATAACTTCACCAATGCTGAGCTAAATGCGCTCAAACAACGTTATGTTGCCAACGGTGCGGCAACCCCAACCGAGCAGTTTGTCGCTCGCGCCGAAAATGCCGAGCTGTGGGATGAGGATGGCCGCCGCTGGATTGATTTTGCGGGGGGCATTGGTGTTTTAAACCTTGGACATCGCCATCCTCGTATCGTCAAGGCCGTACAGGAGCAGTTAGAGCGCGTAATGCACACGTGTTCGGMGGTAATTTCATATGCACCGTATGTTCAGCTGTGCCAGCGGCTATGCGAGAAAGCGCCGGTGAAAGGGCCCGATCGTAAAGCGATGCTTGTTAACACAGGCGCCGAAGCTTTAGAAAACGCAGTTAAAATTGCGCGTGCAGCGACCGGCCGTTCAGGGGTTATCACTTTTGACGGCGCCTTCCATGGCCGTACTATGCTCACGCTTGCAATGACCGGCAAAGTGTTGCCGTATAAAAACGATTTTGGCCCCATGCCGGGCGACGTTTACCGTGCTCCTTACCCTAATCCCTTGCACGGAATTAGCGACGAAATGGCGCTTGACGCAATAGAAAAGCTGTTCAAAACGGATATTCCCGCGCACCGAGTAGCGGCAATTGTCATTGAGCCAGTTCAAGGTGAAGGTGGTTTTTATATTGCCTCTCCCAGCTACTTAAAAGCATTACGTGAACTGTGCGACCGCCATGGCATCTTGTTAATTATTGATGAAGTTCAGTCGGGTTTTGCTCTAGGGCAAACTGTTTGCCCTAGAGCATAGTGGTATCGAAGCGGATCTGTTGACTACCGCTAAGTCGTTGGCGAACGGCATGCCGCTCTCCGCGATTGTTGGTACCGCCAAGGTCATGGATGCTTCTGGCCCCGGCTCGCTGGGCGGTACCTATAGCGGTAATCCGCTTTCCTGCGCCGCAGCGCTAGCGGTGTTGGATACGATTGAGGAGGAAAATATCCTGGCTCGTAGCACCCAAATGGGCCGTCTACTCGCTGAGCGCTTTGCTGTCTGGCAGCAGCGCTTTGAGATGGTGAGCCACCCGCGTAACCTTGGCGCCATGGCCGCCTTCGAGCTGCTGGACGCACATGGCAAACCGGATGCCGCCATGGCTCAGGCTCTGTGTGCTAAGGCGCGCGAGCAAGGTCTTATCCTGCTCTCCTGCGGTTTTTACAGCAACACCATTCGCGTTTTAGTGCCGATCACCGCCCCTTCTGATGTGCTGAAAGAGGGGCTTTCCATTATCGAGCGCTCGCTTGAGATGCTGGTCAGCCAATAAATAACGTTTAAACGTTGTGCTCTTTTGCGGGCGGAGCGCTGCTAAATAGGTGGCGCTAGCAGCGAACCCAGTAGCACAATGAACGCCGGGGCCTTGCTTAATAACGGTTAAGTAAGGCCTTTTTTTATTGGGTGATACTGCCCTATTCGCCCTATTCGCCCTATTCGCCCTATTCGCCCTATTCGCCCTATTCGCCCTATTCGCCCTGTAAGCCCTTTGCCTGAGGCGTGTTATAAACTGTAGTCAGGGCGCTCCCTGCTTTTTGTTAGTATAAATCGCTTAGACTTGACGAATAAGCTGCTCAAACTCAACGGCAATATCGGTATCGTAGGTGAGCGTTAGGCCCAGGCGCTCGCATCCCATGCGTAACTGGKCGCGAATACGCACCTCCAGCTCTTGGCGACTCTGCAGCACACTGTTGCCAAAGCTATACCCGCATACCATGCAACCTATTATATCCCTGTAGGATTTTGAGTCTTATTAACTGGTGAGAGTTGCCATGCACGCATCACGTATCGTTATTGTAGGCGCTGGGTTGGCGGGGCTGTATGCCGCGACTTTGTTGGAACAGCGGGGCATCACGGATTATGTGGTGCTGGAAGCGCGGGAGCGGGCGGGAGGGCGTATTGCGTCGTTAGTGCCTGATGAGGCGCGCACGATGGAGGCGTTTGATTTGGGGCCTTCGTGGTATTGGCCGGGGTTTCAGCACGCGCTAGGAGCGCTGGTGGCGTCGCTGGGGCTTACGTCGTTTGCCCAGTATGAAACGGGCGATATGGTGGTAGAGCGCTCCCAGCAGCTTCGGCCTGTGCGCATGCAGGGTTTTGTGAATCAACCGCCGTCTATGCGGCTGCGAGGCGGTATGCAGGCATTGATTGACGCGTTGCGCCAGCGCATCGATGCTGCACGACTTCACACCGGGCAGGCGGTTCAGTCGATGTCGCTCACCGCCAACGCCAGCGTAGTACTTAAGTGCGCTAGTGGGCAGCGTTACAGTGCGCAGCATGTGCTGCTGGCGGTGCCGCCCAGGTTAGCCGCGCAGGCGGTGACGTTTTCGCCGCCGCTACCGGAGCAGCTGAGCCATCACTGGGCAAATACCGCTACCTGGATGGCGCCTCACGGTAAATATGTCGCCCTGTATCCCACCCCGTTTTGGCGAAAGGCGCAGCTTTCGGGCGAGGCGCGCAGCTTGATCGGCCCGCTGGGTGAAATTCATGATGCGTCCCATCCGGATGGCGTCGGGGCGCTGTTTGGCTTTTTTAGTTTGCCTGCCAGCGCACGGGCGCAGATCGACGATGAGACGCTGCGCCAGCACTGCCGTGCGCAGTTGGCCAGGCTGTTTGGCCCGGAAGCGGCGAACCCAAAGCGGGATGTGATTAAAGACTGGGCGCTGGAGCCGTTCACGTCCACCCACGCGGATCAACTGCCCAGCGAGCATCATGGCATGGCACCGCCCGTTCACGCTGCCGATGGCCCTTGGCAGCCCTGCTTAACCGGGATTGGTAGCGAGTGGGGTAAGCAGTATGCCGGTTATTTAGCAGGGGCCATTGAAGCGGCCGAGCGCGGCGTGGCAGCGGTGTTAGCACGGTAAGGCGTTTGCTTGTCTTGGCGCTAATCCAATAGCGATTCGCCTGTTCGCGTTAGCAGCGCTTTTAGGCTGGGGGATTCAAACCGCCGTTGCAGGGTAATGGCATAAAACTCCTCCCATACGCCGGGCAGTGCACCGTAATCTTTTAGCGTGCCATTGTTCAGCTCGTCACGCACAACCACCGGCGGCATCACGGCAATGTGCTGAGTGTCCCTGGCCAGTAGGCGCATCATGGCCATGTCGTCTACCTCGGCGGCCAGTTTAGGGGTCAAGCGGTAGTGGCTACAAAGCTGGTCGAAGGCGTGGCGGGTGGCGTTTTCAGCGCCCGGTAGAATAAAGGCGTGGCCGCTTAGCCCGTGCGGAAATGCCGGGGGTGGTGAGAGGCGGGGGGATGCAATCAAGCTCACCGGCTGGCGCGCTAATCGCTGAGAGCGCCAGGGGTGCTCACTATCGCCGCGCACGGGCTGGTTCGAGAGCACCACGTCCAGCTTGTGGGCAGAAAGTCGTCGMAAGAGGTCATCTAGCCCGCCGCTTTGCAGTATCAAATCCAGGTCGTCTCTGCCCAGCAGCGGCCTTACAAAGCCTTCCTGAAAATTACGCGATAGCGTGGCCACTGCCCCTACGCGCACCACCTCCCGGTGAGCGTGGCCGCCTTCAGCAAACAGCGCGCTCAGCTCCTCGCCTTGGGTGAAGATGGTTTCCGCATAGTCAAACGCCAGCCTGCCCGCTTCAGAAAGGTGGAGTTGACGCCCCTCACGGATAAAAAGCGCTTGGCCCAAGCGCTCCTCTAACTGACGAATTTGCTGCGAAAGCGACGATTGAGAGACGTGCAGCGCTTCGGCTGTGCGAGTTAGGTGGCCCGCTTTTGCCACTTGCCAAAAATAGTAAAGGTGGTGGTAGTTGAGCTTCATAGCGGCGGAACCTCAGGCAGCGTGTTGGCTATACGTTCTGTTTTAAAGAACGTTTTATAAAAAATAAACTATTTTTTATATCGTAATGAGCGCGGCATAGTCGTTTACACACGACAAAGGGGAAGGGCTATGCCAAATTTTGTTGATATAACGGTGTTGTCTCTACTGGCGCTTTGGTTATTGGTTCCGGTATCGCTGCTGGTGATGGCGGGCGTTAGCGCGCGGGCCAGCGCGCCCGCATCGCTGCAGCGCGCTTGGAAAATAGGCCGTTGGTTAACGGCAAGCGCGCTGGTAGCAAGTCTAGCGGTGGGCGGGCTGCTGGTGCTGGATGCGTTGGGTGTACCCACCGGCCTACCGGAAGCCGCTCAGCCGCTGGGCTTATATCCAGATGGTTTGGCCGTGTGGATGGCGCTACTCATCAGCTTGTTAGGAACGGTGCTGCTGCGCTTTGCGGAAGGTTACCTAAAAGGTGACCGTGGTGAGCGCCGATTTTTACCCTGGTGCTTGGTTGTGCTGGCTAGCGTGATGCTGCTGGTCTTTACCCACCATTTGGTTGTGATGCTGATTGCCTGGGTCGGCGTGAGCGTGGCGCTTCACCATCTGCTCACGCTTTATCCTGAGCGTGTAGAAGCCCAGCGAGCAGCGTGGCAAAAATTTGTGGTAAGCCGTATTGGAGATGCCGCGCTAATCGCGGCAGTGGCGCTGCTTTATGCTCGTTTCGGCACCTTTCAATTACCCGAGCTGTTTGCCGCAGCCGCCGCTACCTCCGGCAACTGGCAGGTGGAGGCCGCCTCAGTGGCGCTGGCCATCGCTGCGCTGTGTAAGTGTGCCCAAGTGCCGATGCATGGCTGGCTGATCAAAGTCATGGAAGCCCCCACGCCGGTCTCCGCACTGCTGCACGCGGGGGTGATTAACCTGGGGGGCTTTGTGTGGCTGCGTCTGTTTCCGGTGTTTGATGGCGTAACGCTGGGGCACTACCTACTGATAGTGGTGGGTGGCTTCACTGCGCTGGTAGCGGTGATGACGATGCTGACGCAAACCTCCGTCAAGCATGCCCTGGCATGGTCTACCTGCGCACAAATGGGCTTTATGCTGTTCGAGATTGGCGTAGGGGCGTACACCCTGGCGCTGGCCCACCTGCTGGCGCACTCGCTCTACAAAGCCCACTCCTTCTTAGCGTCTGGCCGAACCGTGCGGGCCTCGCGCTGTGAACGCTTGCCGCTTGCGCCACTGCGTCAACGTCTCTCCCTTGCGCTGCCTGCAGCGGCCCTTGCTGCCGCCGTGCTGGCGCTATGGCCTGCATTGGTCAGCCACAACCCGCTGCTGGGCGCACTGCTGAGCTTAGCGGTGGGCAGCACGCTGTTAGGTATGCCGGTGGGCATGGCCAAACCCAAGCGTTTAGCGCTGGTAGGAATGGCGCTGGCACTGGTGCCGCTCTATGCCTTGCTGCACAGCGTGCTGGCACCGGCACTGCCCAGCGCCTACACGCCCTTAACCCTTACGGCAGGCTTACTGGGTGCGCTGATGCTAGCAAGCCTGGTGCTGGCCGCTGGCGCCGTTACGCTATTTCCCCAGGCCGCTTGGGTAGCGCGCTGGCGCGTGCACTTTAGCCAAGGGCTTTACTTGGCACTGCCGTTTCAGCGCGCGGTGGATGCCGTGGCTCCCATCCGTGCCTGGTCGCGTCGCTCATCGCTGGCCCCCGGTTTAAAAGGAGAGTGGTCATGAGTCAGCCCGCTGCACTGGAAACATCGACATCTTCACCTCTTTCATCAGAGCCGTCGCCAAAGCACTACCGCGATGCGCTGAAACGCGCGACCGACGCCATCGCACCGGTGTGGCCGCTGGATCAGTGGATTGCGGTGAACCCCTGGKGGGGCCTGAAGCACCAGCCTATTGAGCAAGTGAGCTATGCGCTAAGCCGTCGTGCTGGGCAACCGATGACGATGCCCGCTGAGTTTTATCGCAACGCATGGGAAGAGGGACGGATTACTTCGCAAGACCTGCAGCAGGCGCTGCGCCAAGGTAGCTACGCTTATAGCGAGCAGAGCCTTCTGGGCTACTTGGCATCACCCCTAAAGCCTGTAGCGCCGCTACGTAGCGCCTGGGACATGCTCGAAGAGCATGTGGGGTTTGATCCGCTCGCGGAGAGCTGTGCGAGCTACTTCGACCACCACCAGCAGCGCTGGGMAAGCCGTTCTGTGCCTTCGCTTTATCACTTCTGGAAAACGACGGCACAGCACGATCTGCGCTGGTCTAAAGCGCAGCGCCAGGCGCTACAAACTCTGCCAGATGACCCCGCCGCAGCGGTTGAGCAAATAGCCGCAGATTGGGCGCTCACCCCAGAAGTGTTTGAGGTGCTGGCCCATACGTTGTTACTGCGCGTTAATGGGTGGGCCTCTTGGTGCCAAGGCATTGGCTGGCATACCGCCCACCAGCAGGCAGAAGCGGGTATTACCCAGCTTGCAGCGATGGTGCTGGCCTGGGAGTGGTTAGGAATGAACCAGCTAACCCGCCTCCAACAGAGCGAGTGGTTTGCCCAATGGGAAACCGCCGATGCCGCCGCCGATTCTACTCAGAATGAGGCGCTATGGTGCTGGCAGCACGCCTATGAGCTGGGCTATCAGCGGGCGCTAGCCACGACGTTAGCCACACCTAATACCGAGCATTTCTCTGCTCCCAAGGTGCAGGCCGCGTTTTGTATTGATGTGCGCTCCGAGCGGTTTCGTCGTCACTTAGAGGGCGCCGCGCCCACGGTAGCCACGCTGGGCGTGGCGGGATTCTTCGCCATGCCGGTGACCGATGCGGCTACGGGGCCTGAACGTGCCCAGCCCCGCGTGCCTGGATTGTTGAAACCCACGTATCGGGTGGGCAGCGCAGAGCCTCAAAAACGGGGCGTGCAGCGTTACCAGAAAGAGAGCCAGCGCCAAAGCGTTCGGCACGCAAAGTACGCTCCGCTGTCGACCTTCACCCTGGTGGAGACCACCGGGATTGCCTGGGGCTGGAAGCTGATCAAGGACAGCCTGCGCAAGCAGGCGGCGGTGCCCCAGTGTGATGCGCCTGCTGGGCTTTTTCACACCTACGACGGCGAACCCATTACGCGCCATGAAAAAATTACGCTAGCGAAAAACTTGCTAACCCTGCTGGGCAACCCAGCCGCGTCGCTGCTGGTGCTGGTGGGCCACGATTCGCAAAGCGAAAATAATCCACACCACGCTGGGCTAACCTGCGGCGCTTGTGGCGGGCAGGGCGGTGGCATGAATGCGCGGGTGGCCGCTGCGCTGCTGAACGATCTGGAGGTTCAGCAGGCCGTTCGACAGGCGGGTATCGCCTTACCCAGCCCCTTTTATGTGCTGGCAGCGACCCACTGTACGCTCACCGACCGGGTGCATGTGTACCGGGATGAGCAGATGCCCAAAACGCTGGAAGGCGCGTTGGCTGAATTTGAAAACGGCACCCAGCGAGCGGGTGAAGCCACCCGGCAAGAGCGTGCTCCTGCCCTAGGGGTGAACGACACCGACCACATCAAGCGCCTGCAAACCCTAGCGATGCGCGGAGCCGACTGGGCTCAGCCCCGGCCTGAGTGGGGACTGGTGAATAACGCCGCGCTGATTATAGCGCCACGGGCGTGCACCCAAGGGAAAGCGCTGGAAGGGCGCGCATTCTTGCACGACTACCACCCCGATCAAGACCCGGATGGCAGCGTATTGGAAGGGCTAATGATGGCACCGATGCTGGTCGCCAGCTGGATCAACCTGCAGTATTACGCGTCTACCGTGGTGCCAGAGCTATATGGAGCGGGCAACAAGCTGCTGCATTCAGTGGTGGGTGGTCATATAGGCGTCATTGAGGGTAATTCGCCTCAGTTGCGAATTGGCCTACCGGAGCAGTCGCTGCGTGATGGCGAGAAACTCCACCACGAACCGCTGCGCTTAACGGTGGTGATCGACGCGCCCAAAGCGCGCATCGAGGCGATTATTGAACGCCAGCCGGTGATCGCAGATTTAATCAATCACCGCTGGCTGTGGCTCACCCGCATGGGAGAAGGAGGCTTAGAGCGCTACTCGCCGGAAGGCTGGCAGCCAGTCATCGCGTGCTGTTGAGGAGCCGCTGCCTGTGTATGAGTAGCGTAGTGGTCGCTTGTTCAGGATACTTTGTAAACGCGATTGAGACCGCCGAACACTGCGTGGCGGCTGGTGGCAACCTGGGTTATGAATGGCCGAATAGAGCGAGCTGCCAACGGCCTTTCTAACCTTCTAATGTCTCATCGTTGCTTTTAAAGCAACAAACTCACCATTTTAAGCACTCGTTCCTGCCTGCTAAGTCGCTTAGCGTTACCTACGCCCATAACGACACTGACAATGGCAAGGACAGGATATGTTTTCATCTCCCTTTTTCATCCCAAAGCAAATCGGCGATGCGGTCGCCATACGCCACCAGTTACACCAGAACCCGGAGCTGAAATTTGAGGAAACCGATACGGCTATGCTGGTGGCCAAGCGGCTAAAGGCGCTGGGCTATCAGGTCACAGAAGGCATTGCTACGACCGGTKTACTTGCCGAGTTAGACACCGGTCGCGAAGGCCCAGTGGTAGCGTTTCGGGCCGATATGGATGCTCTCCCCATCAAAGAAACCAACGATTTTGAGCACCGCTCCCAACGGGAAGGTTTGATGCATGCCTGCGGCCACGATGGCCATACCGCGACGCTACTGCTTGCCGCTGAAGCCATTATGGCTAAGCGCGACCAGCTCTGCGGTTATATCAAACTGCTGTTTCAGCCTGGTGAAGAAGGCGGTAACGGTGCCGATAAGATGGTGAAAGCGGGTGTGCTCCAAAACCCGCAGGTAGACGCCATTTTTGGCTACCACAATCGCCCCGGCTTTCCCGAAGGGCAGCTTTTCGTCAAACCTGGCCCTGCCATGGGCGGTAACGACACGTTCAAAATCACTATTGAAGGAGTCTCCGGCCATGCGGCTATGCCACATTTAGCAGTCGATCCTATCTATGTGGGAGCTTCGCTCGTTCAACAGCTGCAAGGGCTGGTAGGCCGCCATAAATCACCGCTGGAAGCAGGAGTGATTACTGTGGCGGCCTTTCATGCGGGCGACGCCGCCAATGTGATCCCTGGTCAAGCGGAACTGCTAGTGAATATTCGCAGCGACCGGGAAAGCTCCCGCGCCGCGTTGGTTGGCAAGCTGGAGCAAGTCGTTAACGGGGTTTGCACAGCCCACGGTGCTTGTTTCCATTTAGAGCATCAGCACCAAATTCCTCCGCTCGTCAACGACGCCGCTTGGTCAGAACGTGTGTTGGCGATTGCGACAGAGCAAGGCGTCAGCGCTGATATTCAGCAGCTAGACTACATGCCCACCATGGGCGCGGAGGATTTTTCGTTCTACCTGCAAGAAGTACCGGGGTGTTTCTTCTTTGTGGGTAACGGCGACAGCGCCTATCTGCATAACGAACGTTACGACTTTAACGATGCCGTTCTGCCCGTCGCAGGCGGCATGTTTGTGGCGCTCGCCACGTCACTGCTGAAGCGCGGTCAACAGCGCTAGCCGCCACGCTAAGTGGCATAAAAACACAACCTTTAACAATAAAGCTTCTTACTAAGGAAACTGTCATGCAAGGTGTACTCGCATCCATCGAGCGGGTAGGCAACAAGCTGCCTCACCCGTTTATCCTATTCGCTATTTTGGCCGCCCTGGTGGTGGTTATTTCCGCTATTTTAGCCACGCTAGGCGTCTCGGCGATCAACCCACAAACCGAGGCCGAAGTGACCGTTCGCAGCCTGCTCTCGGCGGATGGCGTCGAGTTTATGCTGACCAGCGTGGTCAGTAACTTCGTCAACTTCCCGCCTCTTGGGCTGATTTTAGTGGTGATGTTTGGTATTGGGCTTGCTGATAAGGTGGGGCTAATGTCCACGCTGATGCAGGTTAGCGTCGCAAAAGCCCCCCCCCTCCATGCTGACATTTTGCGTTTTCATGGCCGGTATTTGCGGCAGCATCGCCTCCGATGCCAACTACCTCATCCTGATCCCGCTGGCGGCGATGGTGTACTACTCGGTGGGCAGGCACCCCGTGGCCGGGGCCGCTGCTGCGTACGCAGCAGCTGGCGCAGGGTTTGATGCCAGCTTGTTTATCACCGTCGGCGATGCACTGTTTGCCGGTATTACGACCGATGCCGCTCGCCTAGTGGACCCGGATGCTTATATCTCGCCGGTAGATAACTACTACTTTGTGGCCTGCTCGGTATTTGTGCTTGCCACAGTTGGTACATTAGTTGTCGATAAGTTAGTAGAGCCAAGGCTGCAGCGCACACTCCCCATGGGCAAAGATTTCAAAACCGAGGTCGTCACGCCAACGCTGACGGAAGCCGAAAAACGTGGCCTTAAGCGTGTAGGGTTGGCAACGCTGGCCTATATTGCCTTGATCCTGCTGGTGGTGATCCCCGAAGCCTCGCCACTGCGCAACGAAGATGGCGGTTTGATTCCTTCGCCGTTTCTGCGCTCGCTCGTGCCGCTGATGTTTATCTACTTCGTCACCATTGGGTTGGTGTACGGCATCACCACCGGCAAGATTACTAGCAGCCGCGATGTGCCCCAGCGTATGGCGGAATCTGCCAGCGACCTTGCGCCTACCTTGGTGCTGTTCTTCGCGATCTCACAGTTTATTGCTTACTTCCGCTGGTCGGAGCTTGGCCAGTTTATCGCTATCGAAGGCTCGAACGTTCTGCAAAGCACTGGCTTTACCGGGCTTCCCCTCGTCGGGGCGTTTATCGCTATGAGTGCGGTGCTGAACGTCTTTATGACCAGCGGCTCGGCGCAGTGGGCGCTGATGGCTCCGGTGTTTKKCCCCATGCTGATGATGATCGACTTCGATCCCGCCTTCGTGCTGGCGATGTTCCGCATTGGAGATTCCAGCACCAACATCATCTCTCCCATGAGCCCCTACTTCTCGTTGGCTCTGGTCTACATGCAGCGCTACAAACCGGATATGGGGCTGGGCACACTGATTGCCACCATGCTGCCTCTGGCTATGGGCTTCTTGCTGGCTTGGTCGGCGTTTCTGATGTTCTGGCTGATGATGGGTTGGCCCATTGGCCCCGGCGTTTACATGATGGCGAACTAGCGCTACTGCATCGCCATCATTAACTTCCATAAATAGTCGGCAGCGGGCGACAGCCTTCTGCCGACGCGCCGTACCAAGTTGCCCTGGCTGGTGGCCGCCATGGGATGGCTGATCGGAATAGCTCTTAACAGGCCCGCCTCTATTTCACTGCGTGCAGCGGCTGCTGTCATAAACGACACACCAATGCCCGCACTCGCCATACGCCGCGAGACGGAGTGCAAATTACAGCGGTACGCCGGTGTGGCAGGCTGCCCCGCTGCGCCAAATAACGCATTCACAAACTGCTGAGAGCCCGACACATCGGGCAGAAAGATCAACTTATGCTTCAGTAGTTCAGCCACGCTCACGCACTTATGCCCTGCCAACGCATGGAAAGGAGCGACTAGCGCACACAACGGCCCTCGTTCAAACGAGTGCACCACCAAGCGCGGATCGGAGATCGGCCCATAGGTAATGGCAATATCTACCTCGTCGTTAGCCACCATCTCATGGGGTTCACGGGGGTAGTAAATGCCAGTTTTGATTTCGATGAGTACATCTGGGTAGTGTTCAGAAACCCGCTTCATCACATGGTTAATAAAGCTATCCACAAATCCATCACCCACCGATACCACCACCTTTCCAGCCTGCAAGTTACGCAGCCGCGACAGCGTATCGCCTAGCTCAGAGCTCAGCCGCCGCTGGGCTAGAAAGCCATCCACCACCAACTGCCCCGCCTCTGTGAGCATGACATGCCGTCCCTGACGCTCCAGAAGCGCCATACCCAGCGCCTGTTCCAACGAGCGGATCTGGCGGCTCACCACCGACGGATTAGTATGCAAATGCTCCGCCGCTGCGCGAATACCGCCGCAACTGCTGACTTCGAATAGGTAGAAAGCACGTTTGTCTAATAAAGTCATTGATCGATGGCCACAAGCAAAATGCACGTTAAGCGTGCTAACGAGTACGTGTTGGCTATCGTAGCGCTGCCAAACTTGGCTGGTCGAGAGCTCAGCGCTGTGGTGGGAGATAGCAACTTGATGATTAACCAGAGCAAAGCCACTAGACCTCTGGTTTGTCTGCCTCTTTATGCTCTAAGCGATAGCCGTACTTATAGACGCTTTTGAGCTGCAGCCCATAAGTGCCGTCAAACGATAACTTCTTCCGCAGGCGGCTAATATGCGTGTCGATTGTGCGCGTGGCGAGGTCTGCGCGCACCCCCCACACCATTTCAAGTATGTTTTGCCGGGAAAAGAGCTGACCAGCGTGGGATAGAAAGAGCGCGGCAAGTTCATACTCTCGTGCGGTAAGTTCGACCGGTGTGCCGTTAACGGCAATGCTGTGATGGCCAGGCGTTAGTGTGTAAGCGCCAAACGCCTGGGTGTTGCTGCCGACATCTTTGTTAAGCCCTGTACGGCGTGCCAGCGCAAAGATACGGGCGCGCAATTCAGCCGGGCGAATTGGCTTGGTGAGAAAGTCGTCGGCGCCGCTTTCAAGGGCAACAACCACGTCATTTTCACCTTGGCTTGCGGTGATAAAAAGCACCGGGCCAGGCCAGCCAAAATCCTGTCGCAAGCGCTTCACGAGTTGCATTCCGTCGGCATCGGGTAGGTACCAGTCAATGATCAGCAGGTCAAAGGTCTGCTTGCTCATTGCTTTCAAAAACTCGCTAGCCCGTTCAAAGCTAACGCACTGGGATCGTGGCCCGTCCCAGTCGTTAAGTGCAGAGACCAAGAAGCGTCGCTGAATGGGATCGTCTTCTAATATGCCGATATGCATTGCAATACCTTTAATCGCAGGCAGCGTGAAAAGCACCGCCGGGCTGGTTAGCGTGAGCCTAGGGTTATAAGGCGCGATTAAGCGCCTGAACCGCTGCGATTATGGCGCTGTTGAGCTTTTCCAGCAGGGTGGCATCAATAGCGGAGGCTTCCTCTTTGATGCGCTGGTCTATCGTGTTTGCCGCCGCCTCGATCTGCTTGGCGCCTACAGAGCTAGCAGACCCCTTTAGCGTGTGAACCTGACGTGCCGTCTCGTCGGTGATAGGAGCAGACAACTGCTGGGGTAGATTCGCAAACTCTGTCACTAGCTGCTCATGAAACATCGCCAGCACCTCAAGATAAAGCTCTTGATCGCCATCGGCGTACATAAGGCCGGTGTCGATATCAAATTCTTGCAAGGATTCTAGTAGTAGCGTCACAAGGGCAGCTCTTTTCTCGACGGTGTTAGGAGGAGCCGGTCAAAAAGTATTAACCGCGATAGCCCGGATGTTGCATCGGGTTGGKCAGCAGCACCCAAATGCCAGGTTTGGTGGCGATGATGCCGCCCAGAGCTGGAAGTTGGCTATATATTGATCAATTTCCTGAGCTCAAGGCGCATTTCCCCCTACCCCCATGTGTTTTCTGTGCCGGGGACAGCACGCCGCGGCGCTATCCCGGCACCAGCTTGCTGGCCAGCTTCAGGAAGAGGTCCTGCTCCGGGTACTGGCTGCTCAACATCAGCCGAATCGTGCGCGTGTTGCGGGTGATGACAGCGCCGATCTTCAGCAGCTTCAGGCGGAGGGTGTTGACCTGGGCCTGGGCGAAGGCGGTGCGCTTGAGGTAGACCCGGCGCAGCCGCTCCAGCAGCAGGTAGGCCAACCCCGACAGCAGCAGTCGGTACTGGTTGGGCCACCATTCGTGGCAGCTGGTGCGGTCGGAGAACAGGAACTGCTGCTCCTTGATACGGTTCTCCATCTCGCCCCGAGCACAGTAGCGGTGGTCATAGAGCCACTCGGCGCTGCAGCCGCGCAGGCTGGTGACCACATAGCGGGTGTTGAAGCCACGCCGGCTGGTCTCGGACTTGACGATGRCCTTTCGTCGACGCTCCTTCCAGCTCTTGGCAGCGTACTCGATGAAGCCGAAGACACGCTCCTTCTCCCAGGTCTTCTCGAAGCGGATGGCCGACGCGTAGTCGATGTTCAGAGCCAGCTTGGCCAAGCGCTTGTTGCCGGCGAGGCCGATGATGTAATCGACGCCGTGGCGGTCACACCAGTTGAGGATCAGTGGACGGCAGAAGCCGCTGTCGCCTCGGAAGACGATCTTCMCCTCAGGCCACGCCTGGCGCAGCCGCCGGACCAACAGGGCGAGGATGGCACCGGCGTGGTGAGCGGCATCCAGCGAGGCCGGACGCAGATAGCTGACCAGCAGCTGGTCGCCACAGAATACGAACAGCGGCAGGAAGATGTAGTGGTTGTAGTAGCCGTTKAAGTGCCGCCCGAGCTGCTGGCCATGCACCCGATCGTCGGTGGCATCGAAGTCGAGGTAGAGCGGTTTCTTGGGTGGCCGCCGGAACGAGCGGATGAACTGCTCGATCATCTCTTCGTGGATGGTGATCGCCCAGTCCCGGTCGGCTTGCTGCTCGAAGCGGCACAAGGTGGACTGACTGGCCAGCACGCCATCGGTATCGACGGCGGTCTGCAGGGCGATATCGTGACGCAGGGCCTGGTGGTCATTGAGATCCTCATAGCCCAGCGCCAGGCCGAACACGCGCTGCCGGACCAGGGTTTCGGTGCGATGCAGGCAGCGCTGAGCGTCGCGCTCGTCGCTGAGCCGGCGAGCGACGGCGCGGGTCAGGCCCATCTCGCGATCGAGCTGCCGCAGCAGCAGGATACCGCCGTCGGAAGTGAGATCACCGCCATCGAAACGGGCGATGACCTGACGGCCTTTGCAGCGTGGAAAGGAAGCGGACGGCGTGGTACATTTTGTCATGGCGGCTGAGGCGGTTGGTTCTTGTGTAGGAGCTTGAATTATAACCGATTTTCAGCCGCCTTTTTCATGTCTTATGCAATATCCAGGCTAGGGCATTTAGGCTCCACCACTTTTGGACCTTTGAACCTCGTCATCTGATGACACAAGATCATGCCTGTGGCTACGGCCTAATAGGCCAACAATTCCTCCGAGCACCCACTCATGAATGAATATAACGACCATATCGCCAGCAATTAGCAGATAAGTGACAGTTAAAATGTTGCGTTTCTAGTCAAGTTGATAAGTGTCCGAACCAGGCAGAGAAAAAATACTGAGTTAACTATAAACCGTTGGCCAGTTTTAATTGACCACTACAGCCTTAGCGGACACCCTTAGAAGCTCATGAGGGCGTCCTTGTTTTTTTCATTCCAAATTTGTAAAGCTAGCTGTATATATTCTATTGCTCTGCATTGGTTAGACTCGTCTAACTTTTACTGGTAAGCCTTGGCGCACGCTGGCCCCACTGATTGGCTCTAGCCAAGTGCCATCTACTTTCCGTGTGGGGTCTTGAAAGCCTAGGTCATTAATATTGATACCTGCACGCATCCAGGGCATATCCGGCTGGGATACCCCGTCGATGACATGTGGCGTGGCACCTAAATCCTTGTGGCCATAGCCGTGCTCAATGCCCAGGGCGCCAGGTATTACGCTTTCACTGACTAGTGCCAATCCCACAACGCTTCCGCCAGGGCTTTCTATGCGAATGGTATCACCGTGCTGGATACCAAAGCGCTCGGCGTCTTGGCGGTGCATTTGTATCGGGTTATAAGGCTTGATCATACGTAGCCGCTCACTCCCAATGGCGTAAGAGTTCATCAGATTGGATTTGAACGAGAAGGCTAGCAGCGGCCACTCCTGCTCAGAAAATATCTCGCGCATAGGTTGCTTGTTCGCCATCTGAGGCAGCTTATGGCAGGGGACGCCGCTATTGGGCAGGCCATTAGTGGTATCAATACTGGTGCCTACCGATTCGTTGTAAACACACAGCGTTTGCTTCCACTGGTATTTCAATTTTTCACCGATGAAGTGCTCGCTGGCATCTTCAAAGCGTCCACCCCGGGCATAGAGATAGGCAACTCTAGCGCGTTCATCAGATTTTAGCGTTCTTGCGATTTTAGGCAGCAGTGGGGCAATGCCTCCATGAGCAATATCAGCGTCATCTGCTTCTGGCAGTGGCTCTTCTTGAAAAGCGATATTGGCCGCGGCTCGCAGGTAGTAATCCTCAGCGCGATTGAGCGGGTGCAGATTTCCTTGGGCATCGGGAATTGCGTTGTCGCCAAAGCCGGGCAGACCCAGGCGCTTGGCCACGGCAATAAAGAAGCTGTCCATTGACACCGGTTCTCCCTCGGCGGTTTTTTGCTGGCGTGGCTCAACTACGGGCCAGCAGGCGGTGGTTAGTTTGCCGAGGGTGCCTTTCCACGCGCCAGTAAACCCCCACACCTCGTACATCACGGAATCAGGCACGATGTAGTCGGCGTAGCGGTTGGTTTCATTGATAAAGCCATCCACGGCGACAAAGAGCCCTAGACGCTTAGGGTCCTTCAGCTTGTCGACAATGACGCTTTTCAGACCGGCCTGACCATAAATCGGGTTGGCCATACAGCCAATCACCGCTTTGATGGGGTAAGGATAGCTATCTAGTGCAGAGGGTAGGTGCTCTGTGAGTGTCGGCGGTGCCAACGAGCGCCACGGCGCTCTAGCCGGGTAAGGATTTTCGCCTGCGGCGACTTTGCGCTGATACTCGGAAGACTTTTCGTAGGGGAAGCGCGAGCGGGATAGAAATACCCCCTGAGGTGCGCGCTTACCAGGAAAGTTGGCTAAGTCGTAGCGTGGGCCCTCGCCGGTACCGCTGTAAGTGCCGCCGCCCACGGCGCTGCCACCCTTCATGTTGTAGTTGCCCGCCAGTAAGTTCAGCATTTGCACGCTGAACGCGGCGTAGAAACCGTTACCCGACATCATGCCGCCGTGACAGTTAACAGCGGCTTTTCTGCCATGGCTGGCATAGCGGCTGGCCAATTCAATAATCGTCGCCTTKGGAATGCCACAATGCTCGGCATAGGTGTCTAGGTCGKACTCGTGGGCAGATTCGCTTAGCAACGTCAGGCTGCTTTTGACGGTCACGGTGGTGCCATCGGCAAGCTCAACCGGACGTTCGGCAAAGAGCTCGGCGGTCATCACCTCTTCGCTTAGCGCGAGTTCGCCATTGGCGACTACCATCGGCGAGTCAGCATCGTTATCCGCTTCCGCTAGGCCCAGGTCGCTGGCGCGAAGAAAATAACCTCTGCGGGGGTGTTCATAGGTGTCAATCACCAAATGAGTGGCGTTGGAGTGGGTGGTTTCGCCCGCTGCATTGGCGGCGGCTTGGCCGGGCAGAGCTAGGAAGTCACTAGCATAGCCTTGGTTGTCGAGTAGCCACTGGATGATTGCCATGGCAAAAGCGCTGTCTGTCCCAGGACGAATAGGCACCCAGCGGTTGTTGTCGGCTGCGTGGGAGGTGGCGGCATTGAGCGCTGGGTCGACCACCACGTACTCCAACGTACCGGCTGCACGGGCTTGGGCAATCAAGCGGCCTTGGCGTTTAAACGGGTTGCCCGCTTGGCTGGGCGCACAGCCGATATACATGATGAAGCGTGCGTTTTGGATATCTGGCTTAACGTGGGCGTTGGTGACAATATTGTTCATCACCGCGCCAGATCCCATGCGGAAAGCCAAACCACAGTAAGCGCCATGGTGACCATAATTGCGGGTAGCAAAGGCATTGAGGGTAAAGCGCTTGAGTAGGTCTGAACGCCCGTAGTCAGTGGCTTCCATCACCATTAATTGGTTGGCCTTGGGGCCATATTCAGGGTTGTCAGGGTCAATCAGGGTGTCGTGATCGCGAATATCGCGCAGTCCATCAACGTGGCCTTCGTTAAACAGGTCGCCGCCTTCGCAGATTTCTTCAATTAGCTGCTCAAAGGAGATTTTCTGCCATTGACGGCTACCACGTTCACCTACTCGTTTCAGGCAGTTGTCGACTCGGAAAGGGTTGGTAATTTGGCTCATCATGGCGTTGCCACGGGCGCAGGCGGTGGAGCGGTTTATCTGACCCTGTTCACCATAGGCGCTAACACTACGCAGTGCATCCGCCACCGGTGTACGCATAGGTAAATGGTCGTCGGCGGACAGCGGGTGGTAGGGATTGCCTGATACCCGCAGTACTTCGCCAAGGGTGTCATCGACCCTCACTCTCACGCCGCATCGAGTAGTACAGCCGTAACAAATAGTGAAGGCGACTCGCTGGCCGGGGGTTAAGGTGAGTTCGCCAGTGTCTAAATCGACGCGGTATTCTGGGGTCAGCGAGTTGCCATGAATATTGTGCCTGGGTTTTTCACCCGCGCTACCGGTAATGCCCTTGGCCATTTTTGCCAGTGGGTCGGCATAGCCCACGGCAAAGGTGGCTGCACCACCAGCGGCGGCAGCGCCTTTTAGAAAACGGCGGCGTGACGGGTCTTGAGCAGACTTAGACATGACTAGACGCTCCTTTTTTAGCGGTGAGAGGATGAGTAGAAGCATCTTGGGCAGCGTGGGTTGGCATTGCTATAAGGCCGCCTTGTTGGGCCTGTCGCCAGGGAATAAACAGTTCAATCAGGAGAATAACGGCGAGCCAGAGACCGAAGGTGCCAACAATGCCTAAAATGCCGGAAGAGCCGGCGGGAATACCATAGTGGTGAAATCCGGCACTATTGCGCGCCACATGCTGAACATCCATCAGTACCACCCAGCGAAACATCCAGCCCATGTGTATGGCGACGAGGCCTAGCAACCATGCCCAGGCAAACAGTGCTGGCTGGCTAGAGGTTGGAGCGCCGCTCGGCCCGGGCTGGCGCAGGGTAGGGCGAGTCAATAAATACAACACGGCGGCAAACAGCGCGATGCCGGTAATGCCTCCCCAGAGGGCAGTGTTGCGCCACGAGGCGCTATGGCGCACGGATTCCAGCGCGGTGGCGACTGAGCCTACGTGGGCATTTACGCCATCTAAAAACCAGCTAAGCGCGATCAATCCTGCTAGCGCACAGGCCACTAGCAGCACATACAGCATCTGTCGTATAGCGGTTTGCGAACAAAGCCCACTAACCCTGTTCAGCACTAACACCAGACCGGAGGCGGCGATAAATCCGGTGGTCGCCAGCATGGGCGGTAGCCACACGGTGTTCCAAAGCGGACGGGCCTTTACGATTGCTAGTTCCGCACCGGTGTAAAGCATAATGCCGCTGGAAAGCCCCAGCGCAGCCAGACCTACCACCGCGACTATTGCTCGTGGCGTTGTGCCACTGCCCAGTGAAAGCCAGGTGGCTAGCATGCCACCGAGTCCTGGAGTGCCGCACTGTGCCTGCAGCGCGGGCCGCCATGCCAACCAAGCAAGGCCAAGCACGCTAACCAAATAAAGCGGCAGAACAACGCTGCCAATCGACATCCACGAGTGGCTATTGGCGTAAGCGTAGAAGTGCCAGAACCGCAGTGGCTGGTGCAAATCCGCGAGTAACGCAACGGGCGCCACTAGCGTAGTGCTAACGCAAGCGATTAGCGCCAGACGTGCGGTAGGCAGCCAGGTTTTTTTACCGAATACCAGTGCTGGGGCGGCTAGCCATAGGCTGGCGTAGGAAACCGCAATCATAAAAAAGTACTGAACCGCCCACGGGTACCAGGCGATGTCATAGCGCGGTGCCAGTAGCTCAATGGTGGAATTCATAGCCCATCTCCTGACCGTGGGGGTCGAGTACTTCGAGCGCAACGGGCTCGGCCTTAGGACGCGTGGTGAAGCGCTCATCCATGCCTAGGTAGAACACCTGAGGAAGGGTGTTTTTTTCTGGTTGTAGCACCATCAATGCATCGCGATGTTCATGAATCATGCGGCTGATTTGGCTTTGAGGATCGCGCATATCTCCAATCACGCGGGCACCGCCTACGCAGCTCTCAACGCAAGCGGGCAATAGTCCGGCTTCTAGACGATGGGCACAGAAGGTGCACTTGTCGGCGGTTTGAGTGCGTTGGTTAATAAAGCGAGCATCGTAGGGGCAAGCATTGACGCAATAGGCACACCCTACGCAGCGGTCGCTATCGACCACCACAATGCCATCCTGCTGCTGGTAAGTGGCTTCTACAGGGCAGACCGGGACGCAGGGTGGGTTTTCACAGTGGTTACACAGCCGGGGCAGCATAAAGGTGGCTAATTCGCCGCTTTCCTGATGCTGTACTTCATACTGGGAGACCGTGGTGCGAAACTGTCCCAGCGGTGCAGCGTTTTCGATATGACACGACACCGTACAGGCTTGGCAGCCGATGCACTGGCGTAAGTCGATAAGCATACCGTAGCGTTTAGTTGGGTCGCCTTCGCGGCGGGCAGGTTGCTGATTAATGCCAGCTTGGGCAAGGCTTGAAAACGGCATCAGCGCAGCGCCTGCACTTAAGCGTGCCATTTGACCCAAGAGCGAGCGACGTATTGCGTCCATAGCGCCTCCTTGGCGAATTAAACGGCATTCGCAGGGCGAATGTCGGAATACCCTTAGATTACGCCTTTGCTCAAGGTAGAAAGTTGATACGTGTCAATGTGTTATGATATATCGCTTAATGCTCTCTTAATGTTAAATGACTAAGTAGCTGTTCTGTATATGGAATTTCATCTAGCATTAAGTAATTAGCTTGTTACATGGGAATTTTTTAGCGCGCATATGTAAAAAAGCGCTTGCCCCAATAAACATGGCAAGCGCTTTTTCTATGGTTTTGTTTGCTTAATAGGCACTATTAAATTTTACATGTATTAATGCCTATTAATTTATAAGCTGGGCAGAAGTTAAATAGCCCGGTGGCTAGCGGCAATCATCTCCAGTAGCGACTCAGTGAAAAGCTTCTTTAATCTTGTCTTCGCGACTTCGAGTTCGTTGAGTCGCTTGGAATCTGGCTAGCTCATTCCACCCAATTCGCTGCACCATAAGTAATAACTTGCTTCCGAGAAACCATGCCGACGGTATGGCTCATTAATAGGCAGCCCCGCATCTGCTTCACCCAAGAGACCTATGAACTGTTGTGTGCTAACGCTCATGCATGTCCGTGCTCCTTGCTAGTAGGATCGAAATCTAAAGTGTAGCGCAACCCAATCAGAGGGGGAGATGTCACTTTTACTTGATGTTTGTATAAACATGTTTCATTGTTTTCTTGTTATTCCAATATGGTCTAGGCTTGTAACTAAAATGGAGAATGAGGAAGAATATGCGTAATTTCCGACMCTCACCAGGCAGGCCGGACGTGGCCGGCTTTTACGATCAAAGAACCTCAAGCGTTCAATATATTATCAGTGMCCCTGCGACACGGCGCTGTGCCATCCTTGACCCTGTCCTGGACTTTGATGAGAAGTCAGGGACCACTGCAACCCACCATGCTGATGAGTTACTAGATTACGTCGCACGGGAGGGGCTCATCGTTGACTGGATACTCGATACGCATCCACACGCCGACCATTTTTCGGCAGCACAGTATCTTAAGGAAAAGACAGGGGCACCAACGGCTATAGGAGCTTACGTTACGCAAGTGCAAGCGCTATGGAAGGATATATACAACTGGCCCGACTTTCCGGATGACGGCCGACAGTGGGACCACCTTTTTGTAGAGGGCGATACTTTCCACGTGGGCGAGATAGAAGGCCGGATTATGTTCTCGCCCGGCCATACCAAGGCGTCGATCACCTACGTCATCGGCGATGCGGCGTTCGTGCACGACACGCTGTTTCAGCCGGATGGTGGTACGGCCCGTGCCGATTTCCCTGGGGGCAATGCTCACAAACTGTGGGATTCCATTCAGGCCATCCTGGCACTGCCGGACGACACTCGGCTCTTTACCGGTCACGACTACATGCCCGGCGATCGCGAGCCAGAGTGGGAAAGCACGGTGAGTGTCCAGCGCGAAACCAATATTCATCTCCAAGACAGCCCGACAGCGGAAAGCTTCATCGCTTTGCGTAACGAACGTGACGCCAAGCTGCCCATGCCGAAACTGATCCTGCACGCTTTGCAAGTCAATATCCGGGGCGGCGACCTGCCAGAGCCAGAGGATAATGGTCGTCGTTACCTGAAGATTCCCCTCGATGCTCTACCGGGGGCCGCCTGGGATGATGAGGCGCGTTCCTAAAGCGACCAAGGAGGTAACCTATGGATATCAAACCACTCGATGATCGCCTTTACGTGGCAGCACAACCTCGCCTCGACGAACTTGAACAGCTTGCCGAACAAGGGTTCCGCACCATTATCTCCAATCGCCCGCGCGGGGAAAGTGATGACCAGCCGGATCCCGATGCCCTCAAGGCTAAGGCCAAATCACTGGGCATGGCCTGGCATGAAGTTCCCGTAAAGCCTGGGGAATACGCAAAGGCGGACATCGACGCCTATTCAGATGTGCTGCATTCTGCAAAGGCCCCCGTGCTCGGCTTCTGCCGAACGGGAAAACGCGTGGCCCATTTGTGGGCATTATCACTCGCCCCGCAGCGTCCGGTATCCGAGCTGATCGGATCAGCCAATGCGGCTGGCTATGACTTGGAGCCCTTGCGCGACAGGCTTGAACAACAAGCCCATCAGGCAAAGGGTGATTCTGGGTCGTGAGCGTGCTATGGCCAACCTGAAGCATTATCTGCCCATCCTCCAGTGGCTACCCGGCTATAGACGCGATACGTTGGCCAGTGACCTGTTGGCAGCGGTAATCGTGACCGTCATGCTGATCCCGCAGTCGCTAGCATACGCCATGCTGGCGGGCCTTCCCCCCGAGGKGGGGCTTTATGCAAGCATCGCTCCGCTGTTCGTTTATGCTATTTTCGGGACCAGCCGCACCCTTGCCGTAGGGCCAGTGGCAGTAGTCTCACTGATGACAGCGGTGGCCATCGGTCGCGTCGCCCCGCAAGGGTCGCCGGAATACTTGGGTGCTGCACTGGTACTGGCACTGATGTCTGGTTTGCTTCTCATCCTCATGGGGGTGGCGCGACTGGGCTTCTTGGCCAATTTTCTCAGTCATCCCGTGATATCCGGATTCATCACCGCCTCGGGGCTGCTCATCGCGATCGGTCAGGCCCGACACTTACTGGGGGTGGAAGCCTCGGGTCACAACATGATCGAATTGCTGGGCGATCTGTGGGGAAACGTAGGAAGCCTCCATGGCATTACTCTTGCCATCGGTTTAGGTGTGCTGGCCTTTCTTTATGCTGCCCGGCGTTGGTTAAAGCTAGGGCTCCTGTCGCTAGGCCTGCCGTCACGCTCAGCGGATATGCTGTCCAAGGCAACACCGATTCTTGCCGTGGCGCTGACCACCCTAGCGAGTTGGGCCTGGCAGCTCGACCAGCACGGCGTAGCCGTCGTGGGCGAAGTACCGGCCGGTCTACCTCCGCTTACCTTACCAGGTATGGACCTTGGGCTATGGCGTGAACTGTTAGTAGCTGCCTTGCTGATAAGCGTGGTCGGTTTCGTAGAGTCAGTATCGGTAGGTCAGACCTTGGCCGCCAAGCGTCGGCAACGCATCGAGCCAAACCAGGAACTGATCGGTCTTGGCACTTCGAATATTGCGTCTTCCTTCTCTGGCGGCATGCCGGTGACGGGTGGCTTTGCCCGTTCGGTGGTCAATTTCGATGCCGGCGCTCAGACTCCGGCGGCAGGTGCGTTCACGGCCATAGGCATCACACTGGCCGCGTTGCTGCTGACACCGTTGATCGCCTATCTCCCCATCGCCACGCTCGCCGCAACCATTATCGTCGCCGTCCTATCATTGGTGGATTTGGGCGCGGTGCAAAAAAACTGGACCTATTCCCGCAGTGATGGCGTAGCCATGTTGGCAACCATCATCGCCACCCTGGGCCATGGAGTGGAAAGCGGTATCCTGGCCGGCGTAGGGCTGTCGCTCGCCTTGCATCTCTACCGTACCAGCCGCCCCCATAGCGCCGTGATCGGCCGAGTCCCGGGCAGCGAGCATTTCCGAAATGTCCTGCGCCACGACGTTGAGACCGATAAGCGTCTGGTCATACTCCGCATCGACGAAAGCCTTTATTTCGCCAACGCCCGTTACCTTGAGGATACCGTGATGGCCTTGATTTCCCGGGACTTCGAATTGCAGCATATCGTGCTGGCGTGTCAGGCAGTTAATACCATCGACGCCTCGGCCTTGGAAAGCCTAGAGGAGATCAACGCTCGGTTGAAGGATGCCGACGTGGCGCTGCATCTGGCCGAGGTCAAGGGGCCGGTTATGGACAAGCTTCGTGGCTCCGATTTCATGAAAGCGCTCGGCGGCGAGGTCTTCCTCAGTACCTACGATGCTTGGCGCAGCCTGCATCAAGAGAAAACGTCGTTGGCTCAGGCAACCAACACCCAACGGGTTCAGCAAACTAAGGAGTAAACGAAGTGGATTGGACTTCAAATCTGCAAGGACTGGCCGGCGGTATACTCATCGGCATTTCCGCTACCTGGTTGATGGCCACGCTAGGACGTATCACCGGTATCAGCGGCATCGCCGGCACGCTGGTGACGACGCGTCCAAAGGGCGACAGTGCTTGGCGGGCCGCGTTCTTGGTTGGCCTGGTCACCGGGCCTGTTGTGCTCGTTCTGGTGGGAGGCGGTCTGGGAAACGTGGTGGGACAGCCCAATGAGGTTATTGGTGATCCCGCCGGTGGCGTGATGCTGATGTTGATTGCGGGGCTGTTGGTGGGTGTCGGGACAGGGCTCGGCAGCGGCTGTACCAGTGGTCATGGGGTATGTGGCCTGTCACGTCTATCGCCGCGTTCGATGGCGGCTACCGTCACGTTTTTGCTGAGTGCCATGGCAACCGTCTATATCACCCGACATGTGATAGGAGGTGGGGCATGAGAACCTTAATGGCTTACGCCGCAGGGCTCTTGTTCGGACTCGGCCTCGCCATTTCAGGCATGACCGATCCGGCGCGTGTTCTCGGCTTTCTGGATATCGCCGGCGAATGGGACCCTACCTTGGCCTTCGTACTGGGCGGGGCCGTCATCACTACCTTCATCGGCTACCGGTTGGTATTGCGTCGGAGCAGCCCTTTTTTTGGTGATAAATTCCACCTACCAACCAAGCGTGAACTCGATAGCCGCTTGCTCGGTGGGGCGGCGCTCTTTGGCATTGGCTGGGGGCTTTCGGGCTACTGTCCAGGTCCTGCCATCGCCTCGGTCGTCGGACTGAGCACGCCTCTCGTCGCGATGCTTGTGGCAATGATTGGCGGGTGGTGGTTAGCAAAGCGGTTCTCAGGCAGCCGCTGACCAGCGCTTGAGCTTAAACCACCGCTTGCTAAGAGTGAATTATAGAACTAAAAGTGTAGATCTAGATTAGCGTTAAGATTGTTAGCTCTTGGTTAAAGATATCTTTGGACATGTTAACTTAAGGATAAGGAGGTCACATGCTGCCTTCAACGACTTCACGCGTTGAGCAGAATACTGCCGAAAGCATCAACCAGCATATTCGGCGGCGCACCGAAGACAACATCGCGTACTTTGCCCAACATCGCCATGAAATTGAACAGCGTCTGAACGAGCTCGACCATGAGTGGGATATTGAACGCACTCTGGAAGCGAACGCGGCTACCCTGAGCTTGGCTGGAGTGGCCCTTGGGGCGTTAGTCGATAAGCGATGGCTCCTGTTGCCTGCGGCGGTAACCGGCTTTCTGCTGCAACACGCATTGCAAGGATGGTGTCCACCCATTGTTATCTTCCGTAAACGTGACGTACGCACTTCAAAAGAAATTGACCAAGAACGCTATGCGCTTAAAGCCTTACGTGGAGATTTTTCCCAATTAGAAAGCGTTTCGCCGGCAAGCCCGCATGACCGCATGCATGAAGTGCTGGACAGAGTAGAACGTTAAGAGCGCTCCCGCTTATCCAAGCGAATGCTCGTCAGGCCAAGCAAGTCCGACCCTTAGCGGCAGGACCAAAATGTACATGCCAAATCACCGCTCTGCTCTCCTTTATTAAGAGAGCAGAGCTTATTTCTGCACGCTACACCTCCCCCCAGTGTCTTTCAGTCCGCTGAGTAATGTACTTACCCTGCTCAAGGTTTATGTTTACGTGCTAAAACAGCTGTTCCTGGCACAACTAGAAAGTGGAATACTGCGCAATCATGCCAAACAACGTAGCGCTGTTTGGGCAGAGTTGTATGAGTGGTAATATCCACGAACAATTATTCCACAGTGTTTGAGACTGTCTCGAAACGTTGCTTGGTTGCTTGGATTGCTTCGTTTGAAATACCTAGAACACTAAAATTCTGATAGCCAAGTTTGAGAAGATCATCGGCTAACGCAAATTAACCGCCGCCCACGTCGATAAATAGCCGCACTGCGATCTGGTGCAGCTTGTTGAACGAAATGCAATGACTGTGCAAGGTGTGAACAATGCCAGCTGACTTTTCAACGCCCTCTCAAGATTCATAGTGTCGTATGCTTAACAGGTATAAGACTGCCAACTCATTTATTGAGTTGACCCGCTGGCACGTTCATTTGGGTTATACCGCATTTCATTCACGATCTATACCCTTGAAATCACGTGAAACTAAATACAGCTCGGCAGCAAAGCATCAATATCGTACCGGCTGCATAACACTGTCGAACCAACATGCCTAATTGGCCGCAACTTCCGCTTTGGGTCGTCAGCTGTCCCTTTGCAACAATGCATGATGCGATTATCTATCTGCTGTCTTGCTATCTTGATCACGGAAATAGTCATCGGTAGCCACTAAACCCAAGTTGCCATCCGCTTTCACTACCTCAGCACAGCCATCTTCGCTGAATAAGTTTTGCACACGGCGTTCCTGCTTAAAGTAAGCCAAGGTGCTGAAGAAACAGCTTTCACACAGATGCAATTCGTAACGCTCTCCATCGTGTTGAGACCCGTAGCCCCACTGTGCTTGAAGCGTGGCAAATTCAAGCCCTTCATCCGCTACGCGGGTTGAGGAAAGGCATACATCACAGACCACATCGGTGACGGCATCCACTTCTACTTTTTCGATAACTTTCATTTTTCCCTCCCAAGGCCCATCACCTTAGTTTACGTCAGCCTAGCACGGGATGCTTAAGTCGGCTGAGTATCGTAAGCTTGAGTTTTCAACGCCCAACCCGCGAGACGAGCAGGATCTGCTATGGATAAGAAGGCCCTCAGTGAGCGCGATATTTGCACCAAGTTTATTACCCCTGCACTAGAGCAGACTGGGTGGGACATCCAAACGCAGATTCGCGAAGAGGTGACCTTCACTGCCGGGCGGATTATCGTTCGTGGTCGGATGCATACGCGGGGTAAAAAGCGCCGGGCGGATTACCTGCTGAGCTATCAGAAAAATCAGCCTATCGCGGTCATCGAGGCAAAAGACAACCGCCATCGCGTGGGTGATGGCATGCAGCAAGCGCTAGCTTATAGCGACGCGCTAGACGTGCCCTTTGTGTTCTCCAGCAACGGCGATGGCTTTCTTTTTCATGACCGGACTGGGTTGAGCGAGCAAACCGAAACCACGCTCACCATGGCTGAGTTTCCTTCACCGGAAACGCTCTGGGAACGTTATTGCCAGTACAAAGGCATTCAGCCAAACGCTCGCCCTATTATTGAGCAGCCTTACTATGATGACGGCAGCGGGCGAACACCGCGCTACTACCAGCGCGTAGCAATTAACCGTACCGTCGAAGCCGTAGCACGCGGTCAAAATCGTATTCTACTTGTCATGGCAACAGGCACCGGCAAAACGTTTACCGCTTTTCAGATCATTTGGCGACTATGGAAGTCGCGCCAGAAGAAGCGAATTCTGTTTCTCGCCGACCGTAATATTCTGGTCGACCAAACCAAGAACAATGACTTTAAGCCCTTTGGCCAGGCGATGACCAAGGTCACCAATCGCACAGTTGATTCGTCGTATGAAATTTATCTTTCGCTCTACCAAGCCGTGACTGGTAGTGAGGAAGAGCAAAACATCTACAAACAATTCTCACCGGACTTCTTTGATCTGATTGTTATTGATGAGTGCCACCGGGGTAGCGCGGCGGAAGATTCCGCTTGGCGCAAGATTCTGGACTATTTCAGTGCGGCGACCCATATCGGCCTTACCGCCACGCCTAAGGAGACCAAAGAGGTCTCCAATATCGACTACTTCGGTGCGCCGCTATATACCTACTCGCTCAAACAGGGTATCGAAGACGGCTTTCTCGCACCTTACAAAGTAGTACGGGTAGATATCGATAAAGATCTGCAAGGCTGGCGCCCCAGCAAGGGTCAGCGGGACAAGCTTGGCCAAGAGATTGAAGACCGCATCTATAACCAGAAGGATTTTGATAAACAGCTAGTACTGGGAAAACGCACCGCCTTGGTGGCCGCCAAAATTACCGAGTTGCTGGAAAGTACTGACCCGTATCAAAAAACCATCGTGTTCTGCGAAGATATCGACCACGCCGAGCGGATGCGCCAAGCACTGGTAAACCTAAACCCCAGACGCGTGGCCGAAAATCGCAAGTATATAATGCGCATAACCGGCGACGAGCAGGAAGGCAARGCCGAGCTGGATAACTTYATCAAYCCGGAAGARCGCTACCCGGTSATTGCCACCACCAGCAAGCTGATGACCACMGGSGTRGATGCCCAGACCTGCAAGTTGATCGTGCTCGATCAGCGCATTCAATCAATGACCGAGTTCAAACAAATTATTGGTCGTGGCACGCGTATTAACGACGACTATCMCAAGCACTGGTTCACCATTCTCGACTTCAAAAAAGCCACCGAGCTGTTCGCCGACCCCGACTTCGACGGCGAGCCCGTTCAGGTGTATCAGCCCCACTCGGATGACGCGCCGATCGTGCCTGAAGACGAGCAAACCGATGTGTATGGGGTTGAAGAAGAAAGCACTGAGGATGAGACAAACACCGAAGGCGTAGAAGCGGGCTGGGCAGAGTACGAGGTGGACGACAACGCTATCTGGGAATCGGATGACGGTGACGGTCGCGGTACAACCGAGAAGCCAGAGCCACGGCGTAAATATGTGGTAGATGACGTAGAAGTCAGCATTGTTGCCGAGCGAGTCCAGTACCTGGGGCCAGATGGCAAACTGATCACAGAAAGTTTGCGCGACTATACCCGTCAACAGGTGCAAGCGCAGTACGCCACGCTCAATGATTTTTTACGCCGTTGGCAGCAAGCGGAACGCAAGCAGGCCATTCTTGATGAACTGGCAGAACAGGGTGTTTTCTGGGAAGAGCTGACGGCCGAGCTAGGCAAAGCCTGGGGCGCTGAGCCAGATCCCTTCGATGTTATTTGCCATATTGCCTTTGATCGCCCCCCGCTTACTCGTCGCGAGAGGGCCAACGAAGTCAAGAAGCGCGATATCTTCACCCGCTATGAAGGCCAAGCACGCGAAGTGCTTGAGTCGCTGGTAGAAAAATATGCCGATGCGGGCATTGCACCCATTGAAGACCCAAAAGTGTTAACGCTGGCGCCCTTTAGCCGTATCGGCGCTCCGATGGAGCTAGTGCAAGCCTTTGGCGGTAAACTAGGTTACGACCAGGCACTGTTTGAATTAGAAAACGCCCTTTATCGGCCAATTGCCTAGTCTGGACTGGTATCCTTCCCATTTTCCCGACCTGCGCCGTTCGCCGCGCAGGTATGCTTGTGTCACTTTAATAATAGGTAACGATTCACCATGGCCATTAGCACCACGATTAAATCCATCCAAGACATTATGCGCAAAGACGTTGGCGTGGACGGTGACGCTCAGCGTATTGGTCAGTTGGTGTGGCTGCTGTTTCTGAAGATTTTTGACGACCGCGAGCAAGAGTGGGAAATGTTCGATGCCGCCTATCGCTCGCCCATTCCTGAGCCGCTGCGCTGGCGTAATTGGGCTGCCAACCCGGAAGGCATGACCGGCATTGAGCTGAAAGACTTTATCGATAATATGCTCTTTCCTGGCCTGCAGCAGTTACAGCCCAGAGGAGATGACTACCGTGGCGTGGTAGTACGCAACGTGTTTGAAGACGCTTACAACTATATGAAATCTGGCCATTTACTGCGCCAAGTGATCAACAAATTACAGGACGGCATCGACTTCAATAAATCCACCGAGCGCCACGAACTCGGCGGGATGTACGAGCAAATTCTCAAAGACCTGCAAAGCGCCGGCAACGCCGGCGAGTTCTATACACCACGTGCGGTGACCGAATTTATGGTCAACCGAGTAGACCCGAAACTGTATGAAAAAGTGATGGATCCGGCCTGTGGCACCGGAGGCTTCCTCACCTGCACTATCGAGCACAAGCGCAAGCATTACGTGGAGACGACGCAGGACGAACAGACCCTGCAGAAGAGCATTCATGGGGTCGAGAAAAAGCCCCTCCCGCACCTGTTGGCCACTACCAACATGATTCTGCATGGCATCGAAGTGCCGGATCAGATTAAGCACGACAACACCTTGGCCCGCCCGTTGATTAGCTGGGGGCCAAAAGAGCGGGTGGATGTCATCGTTGCCAACCCGCCTTTTGGTGGCATGGAAGAAGATGGCATTGAAACCAATTTCCCCAGCGCCTTTCGCACCCGGGAAACTGCTGATCTGTTTATGACTCTGTTCATTCATCTACTCAGGGACGGAGGCCGCGCAGCCGTGGTGTTGCCGGATGGCTTTTTATTTGGCGAAGGCATGAAAACCCGCCTCAAAGAAAAGCTGCTGGAAGAGTGCAACCTGCACACTATCGTGCGCCTGCCCAACGGCGTGTTTAATCCTTATACCGGCATCAAGACCAACCTGCTGTTCTTCACTAAGGGTAAGCCTACGGAAAGCGTGTGGTATTACGAACMCCCCTACCCGGAAGGCGTGAAGAACTACAGTAAAACCCGGCCCATGCGCTTTGCCGAGTTCCAGTCCGAAATCGACTGGTGGGGCACCGAGGATAATGGCTTCGTCAGCCGCGAGGAAACCCACCAGGCTTGGAAGGTCTCTATCGAGGAGATCAAGACTCGTAACTACAACCTGGATATCAAGAACCCCCACAAAGGCGAACAGGYCAGCCACGACCCAGACGAACTGCTGGCTAAGTACGAACAGCAACAGGCCGAAATCCAGGAAATCCGCCACCAGCTTCGGGACATCCTGGCCGATGCGCTCTCTCACAACAGCGATGAGAACACCGGCGGAGGTGCGGCGTGAGTGCTCGGGAGCTGATTACCGAGCATCTGGATTTGTGGACCGGGGCGGTTWCTAAGAAGTCCAGCAGTGGCCGGGGGAATAATGGTAAGGTTGAGCTGACTGGGATTAAGAGACTCCGAGCCTTGATTCTAGAGCTCGCTGTGAGAGGGCAACTTGTGCCTCAATCTCCCGAGGACACTTTGTTCAGAGAACTTCTGCTGCAGCTGCGAGGAAACCATGCGCCCATCAAAACACGGAGCCGGAGAACGATATCGGGCGAAGTGGAAGAAGATGAGAAACCTTTCAGCATCCCGAAAACTTGGGCATGGACAAGACTCGGAGAAATCGTTGATGTCCTAGACAGCCAGCGGAAGCCAATAACAAAGACTGCTCGGAAGGCAGGCCCCTTCCCATATTATGGTGCCTCCGGAATCGTTGATTATGTTGACGGCTATCTATTTGACGAGTCATTGGTGTTGGTTGGAGAGGATGGTGCAAAATGGGACAAGGGCGAAGCGACTGCCTTCTCTATTTCAGGTAAGAGCTGGGTTAATAATCATGCCCATGTTTTAAGGCCAATAAGAGAAGCTGTTACCGATGAGTATTTGGTGTACTTCTTAACTGCAGCGGACTTGAACCGGTTTATCACAGGGATGACTGTTCCGAAGCTTAATCAAGCACGACTGTCATCGATACCTGTCGCGACTCCTTGTCTTGAGGAACAACACCGCATCGTCCAAAAAGTCGATGAATTGATGGCCCTCTGCGACCGGCTTGAGCAGCMCACCAGCGACCAACTCGACGCCCAAGAAACCCTCGTGGACACACTGCTTGGCACCTTAACCCAATCCGCAAATGCTACCGAACTGGCCGACAACTGGGCCTGCCTCGCCGCCCATTTCGATACCCTGTTCACCACCGAACAGAGCATCGACAAGCTCAAGCAGACCATCCTTCAACTGGCCGTGATGGGGCGGTTGGTCGAGCAGGATGAGAGGGATGGGTCTGCCATCGACTTACTAACTCAAATTCATACAAGAAAAACTAAACTAGCTGGCAACAAAATAATCAAGCGGCCTAGACCCCTGACTCTACTGGGCGATGCTCAGCACAGTTACATAGCGCCTTCACACTGGGCTTGGGCTTCATTTCAGGATGTTGCTGACGAGATATCGACAGGGCCGTTTGGCTCCATGATTCACAAGCATGACTATGTTGAAGGTGGAATTCCTTTAATTAATCCGTCGCATATGATCAAGGGCCACATCAAAGAAGACTCATCAGTGAGTGTCTCCATGGCCAAAGCCGACGAACTATCTAGCTATAGACTAGCCACTGGCGACATTGTGATGGCTAGACGGGGTGAAGTTGGGCGTTGCGCAGTAGTGACAGAAAAAGAGGCTGGGTGGTTATGTGGCACTGGCAGCTTCGTACTCCGGTTTCACCCCTCTATGAACAGACAGTTCATTCTGCTGTTGTTTTTAACGGACACGGTTAGAGAGTACCTAACTGGCAACTCCGTCGGCACGACCATGACAAACTTAAATCACGGCATCTTAAAGAAAATGCCGGTTGCCCTGCCGTCTCCAGAAGAACAACAGCGCATCGTTCAAAAAGTCGATGAATTCATAGCCATCTGCGACCAAATTAAAGAACGCCTGAACCAAGCTAGCAAAACCCGCTGCCAATTGGCCGAAGCGGTGGTAGAGAATGCGGTGGCAGAATGACCGATTACTCCAAGCCTTGGCTCAGCCATCTTGAGCAATTGCAGCAGCTCAAAGATCGTGGCCTTACGGTCACAGATGACCAGCGTGGGTTGGCTCACCTCCAACGAATTGGTTACTACCGGCTAAGCGGGTACTGGTTCACTTTCCGGCAGCGTTCAGGTGCCTGCACGCCTTTAAATAAACACGGCAAGCCGCTGCTTAAAAAGGGCAAAACGGATCACCTAGCATTAGATACGTTTAAACACGGCACGACTTTTCAGCAGGCTGTTGACCTTTATGTGTTTGATAAACGGCTGCGTCTTCTCGCGCTGGATGGCCTTGAGCGTATCGAAGTTGCGCTGAGGGTAGATATTGCCCATACGCTGGGGCGATTAGATCCGTATGTTTATTTGAACCCTGCACTGCTGCACGATGAGTTTGCCTATAAAATCGATCAGAAAACAGGCGTAACACGTCTGCACAAGTGGCAAGAAAGTCACGCGCGTTTAATTAACCGTTCTCGGGAAACGTTTATTGAACACCATAAAAAGAAGTATGGCTTACCGTTACCGATCTGGATTGCCAGTGAAGTATGGGATTTTGGCACGCTTTCGCATCTGTTCGGTGGAATGAGAGAGGAAGAGCAGGATGCCATTTCCGTCCGTTATGGTATTAGCAATGGCCGCGTATTCGCTTCTTGGCTGCGCAGCTTGAATTATTTACGCAATGTCTGCGCCCATCACAGTCGATTGTGGAATCGCAATATGACTGACCAACCACGAAAACCCGGCAATAACGAAGCCACCTTGTTTTTCCAGGGCTGGCAAGATTCGCACGTTCAGGCACGCCCATTCTTACTGCTATGCATTGTTCAGTATCTATTGATGACGATTAACCCGACGAGCACTTGGTGGGCTCGCTTATCAGGCTTGTTAGGCAGTTTCCCCGATTTACGCGAAGCAAGCCTGGATTTAAAAGGTATGGGAATTATAGAAGGTTGGGAGCAGTGGGAGTGGGAAGCAAGGCAATAAAAAACCCCTAAGCAATGCTACTGCGTGGCAGTCTCACCGATAGGGGCCGTGTTGCAGTAAATACTAGGCCCCCACGTTTCGAAATACAACACTTTTTAACACCTGTAAGATAGCGAATTAACATGGCCATCGAACAAGGCATCTGGAAACTCGCGAGCACTCCTGGCGCGTTGCTGCAAAAGCTGCGCCCAGCGGGGCTGGCGGATGAAAGCCTGCTGGAAGAGCGGTTATGCAGGATGTCTCGATTCTAAATCAGGACTGGCTGCTGATTGGCCGCCAGGTGCGCACTGGCTTCGACAAGTTGATTGATCTTCTTACTGTGGACGCCAATGGCTCTGTCATCGTGATTGAGCTCAAGCGCGATAAGACACCGCGTGATGTGGTGGCTCAGGCTATCGACTACGCCCCCTGGATCGTGACACTAACGGATTACCAGTTAATCGATATTTACCAACAGTTCGCTGAGCGCTATGCGCGCCCTTACGCCACGCTGGAAGAAGCCTTTGAGGCCAAATTCGGTATATCACTAGACGGTGTCACGCTCAATGAAAACCATCAGTTGGTGGTGGGCGCCACGCAGCTAGATGCCAGCAGCGAACGGATTATCAACTACCTCAACGAGCATGCTCAGCTACCGATTAACGCCATGTTCTTTAATGCGTTTGAGGATAACGGCAATCGTTATCTCAGTCGCGCTTGGATGATCGACCCGGACGAGCCGACTAACCCCATAGACAGAAAAACCAATAAAGACCCTGGAACGGGGAGTTTTACGCCTCCTTTGGCGATGAAAGACCATGGGAGCAAGCGCGGCGTTTGGGCTTTATTGCAGGCGGTGGCGCCGCGTGGTATTCCAAAACTCTCTCAATGCTCTCAGAGGGCGACCGTGTGTGGGTCAATATTCAGAAAACGGGCTATGTGGGGGTCGGTGAGGTAATTGGCGAGCGCTTCCGTGCTACGGAGTATCACTTCGACACAGAAAACGGTGCTAAAACGCTGTTAGAGCTTGCTTCGGCTAGCGAGTACCCACACCTTTATCGAGAGTGTGATGATGAAGAAGAGAGCGCCGAGTACTTGGTACCAGTGCGCTGGCTTTATACGGTAGAGCGCACCGATGCATTCAGCGAGGTAGGCTTGTTCGGCAACCAGAACACGGTCTGCAAACCCACCACGCCAAAGTGGTCGCATACCGTGGAGCGCCTGAGACAGGTCTGGCTACTGAAATGCTAAAGCAGGTCTTATTCTTTAGGGGCGGTTGTGTCGCTGCCTTATTAATATGGAAATAAATCCTCACCTAGTATCATAAAATCTGTGGAACCCTATCAAACTTCAATTCCTAAGCGGTTTACCTCTTCCTAGTATTACCCCTTGATAGTCTCTCAATTGTTATCGGTTTCACGAGCGTCGTTATAATATTTAGGCTTCTTTTCTTCCATGAGTCGAGATAAGTGGCATCTGAGTATTAGCCACTCCATCGGTTATGCTGTTGGTTCAGACTTATCAGGTATTGGGACGTGCTCGATGATGTCTTCGACCTTGCATTTAAAATAATCACATAGTCGATCAACATTTTCCGTTCCCGTGTTGTAACCACGCTGATTAGCGATTTTTGACAGCGTTGTGCGATGGATGCCTGTGGCCTGAGATACTTCATCAATAGTAACCCGCCTATTTTCTTGAAACCCTTTCTCAGCAAGTAGCTCTTTTAAGCGAAATCGAATCATGAAAGTAGCCTTTATCAATTGGCTGCATCCTATCAAATATTTTAACTTCCCGCATCTTATGTTGAGCAAAAGCTACAAAATGCGCTTGACAGCATCTTTTTAATGCCTATTATGTAGCGTGTAAGCTACATAAATCCACTAAAGAGCACATATGATGTCTATCCACTACTTAACTACGGGTGAGCTTGCAGAGCGCATCAAATACGATGCACGCACTATCCGTGAACGTTTAAAAGATGACGTTTTTATTGAAGGTATTCATTACATCCGCCCGTTTGGCGGCCGGAAGATTTTGTACCTTTGGGAGCCCATCGAGCGCGATATGCAGCTTCACTCGAAAGAGGAAAGTATTGGCGTACCAATGGCAGGGGGAGGTGTGTGCCATGGGTAAAATTGTTGCACGCCAGGAAACAGGAAAGCTGTACTTTGACTTCCGTTATTTAGGCAAACGCTGCCGAGAACAAACGTCACTAGATAACACGGCGGCTAACCGGAAAAAGCTAGAGCGGATTCTGGAGAAAATTGAAGCGGAGATTACGCTGGGCTCGTTTGATTATGGGCGCTACTTCCCGGATAGCCCACGAGCAAAGACGTTAAGCAAGCGGGCACTGACTACCTTAGGAGGTTATCAAGCGACGCCATTACTGCGCGGCTTTGCTGAGACTTGGTTTGCGGAGAAAGAAATCGAATGGCGCGAGTCACAGATCATCACCGTGCAAGGATGTCTGGATCGACATATTTTGCCAGCGTTAGGGCATAAGGAAGTCGGCAGCATCACCCGTGCAGAGATTCTTGAGTTCCGGGCCTCACTCGCCAAAGTAAACACCCGGAGCGGCAAGAAACTCTCTGCTAGCCGTATCAACCACATCATGACGCCATTGCGCATGATGTTGAATGAAGCCGCCGACCGCTATGAGTTTAGCTCACCGTACCGCGGGATTAAATCGCTCAATGTGCCACGTACCGATGTGGAACCGTTTTCCCTATATGAGGTGCAGCGGATCATCAGTAACGTCCGCGACGACTTTCGTCAGTACTACACCGTGCGCTTCTTCACGGGCATGCGAACGGGCGAGATTGACGGCTTAACCTGGGAGCATGTGGATTTCTCCCGACGTCAGATTCTAGTGCATCAAGCGATGGTGAACGGCAAGGTTGTGCCCACTAAGAACGATGGGTCCTTTCGTGCGATTGATATGTCGCAGCCGGTCTTTGATGCCTTGAAAGCTCAGTTTGAAGTCACTGGGAAGACAGGTCTGGTCTTCACGACGCGTAAAGGCACCGCGCTATCGCATCATAACGTCACTAAGCGCGTCTGGTATCCGTTGCTAGAAGAGCTTGGGATGAATAAGCGACGGCCTTATCAGACACGCCATACCGCGGCGACATTATGGTTGGCGGCAGGCGAGAGCCCCGAGTGGATTGCACGCCAGATGGGCCATACCACAACGGAAATGCTTTTCCGTGTTTACTCACGCTTTGTGCCCAACCTAACGCGCCAAGACGGCTCTGCGTTTGAGCGCATGCTTAACCAGAAACGCGCCTAGGAGAAGACGATGAAACAGCTCAATACTCTAAAATTGAACCGCGACGCTATCGAACACTCCATGCGCGTTACGGCAGCTATCCAATCTCAGCGACGCCTTGAACGGCGTTTGGCGGAGTCCTTGGCCGCCGCCACCAGCTTAGCTTCTGGCTGCGCGCTCGTAATGTGGCTTGGTGATGGGCAAGAGAACAGCAACCTTGATGCGCTAACGACCTGGGTAGGGCGCACCCTTCAACAACTTGGCCTTGACGCTAATCGCCAAGCGATCCCGCGTCTTCTTGCGGAATTAGAGCGCACATTGTGGGCCTGGGAGGATCAAGCATGGCAGTAACATCGCAGATAACTACTCAGAAGGCAGGACGTCAGTTTGAAGGTGAGGTTTACGTTGCTGGGGTCGAGGGGCCTGAATGGTTGATGCAGCATCAGGTTTGGTCGCTTTATTTGATTTGTGAAAAGGGGAACTGCCGTTTTTATCTCACAGATCGCCATATTACAGAGCAAGGTGTACCGCTAATGGGCCAGCGCATTCAGGTGACCGTTAAGTGGGCGAATTTCGCTAGTCAGAAGCTTTGTTTCATCACCTGTTATGAGGTGTTGGTCGGTTAGGGTTGGTACGGCTTTCACCATCCATTATTTAACTTATCCCCACCCCCTATTAGCAAAGGCGGTGGGGATAGTATTCTAATAAATATCTAGACATTAAACACTCTGAAACCACCCACCAGCATCATCATAAACACAGCAAATCTAAAGGCTTCCCATAGCGGCTGTTGACGATCTGAGTAATGACCGCGCGTGATTTTTAGATTGACATTGCCGTACCAGTACCTTGTGCGGCCGGAGGATGAAGATGTCGGTACAAGCTCGATACGTTTGTGAGGAATGTCAGTGGCATTAGACCAATAATTTTTTACCGGTTTATCTTTGGCCCCTTCTCCGGTTTCAACGATTAGGTAAGTGTGTTTCACACAGCGCAACGGCCGAAGAAGTTCCAGTACAGCGTTTATAGACTCCGCATCTGGGAGGGTGATATGTCCAGTACTTCGCTGCATACAATGGAACAGGTGAGTTGAGCCTACTTCAGCAATTGCTATGTTCTGTGGACACCAATCCATCAATTTGTGAAAAAACTGCCCAGCTTCTCGTAACACATGAGGTTTTATGGGCGGGGCCATGCAGCTGTTCAGTTCAGGCATATAGATGTTTTGGGATGCGATTAACTCACCTCGTTTAACGTTTTTATTGCGGCTGAATTTAGGATTACTTCGGCGAGTTGTTTGGGCCATAAGGTACTCCCCGCTTGCTATCCAACTTTGGAATTCTACAGGGTCGAGTACGAAACGTTTTGTAACTTGTGTTATTGCATCGCCCATGGACATCCCATGATGCTCTAGCTGTTCGAAGAGTCGTAGGCTCTGATAAATCGCGGTGACTTCAGGAAAATTACTACTTGTTTTCAGTACAATGTTCAATGGATTCTGGCTAGGTGCATGGTAGGGCTTCCACGCTGTCTTACTAAGAGAATCGGCCATAAAGTCATGCCATTGATCTTGTAGGTGCTGTAGTAACTCACTCCCGAGGGTGGGGTCTTTAAGCCCCCGCCGATGACGCCAACTTGTAAGCGCTGTTTTGGAGGGCAGGTTGAGTAGTGTGAGTTGCTGATCAATGCTTAGGGCTAGATCAAATTGTTGGTTTAGGGTTTTTCCTAGCGCCCAATCTAGTAAATGGCTATACGAACTGAGTGTTTCGTCGGGGCTGGCATGCCCCGCCCATAGTGCAAGTTGCCATAAGCGCTTACGGGAGGTTCGGTGCAAGGGCGGTAACCCTGCTAGGTCAGATATATCAACGCTGACATTGGGCAAAGCAATTTGGCCGTTATCATCGGTAGTCCACTCGCTGCTCAGCAGTTCGTCTGGTCTTCGTTCAAGCAATCGCAGTAGCGTAAAGGTGACGAAGCTGTGGCGAAGGTGGTGATAACGAAGATTCTTATCACCACTAACGGCTTTGAGGGCGATCTGAATCGGCCTGAAAAGCACGTTGTCTTCTAGCAATGAGTTACCGTCTCCACTACGGCAAAACAGTAGCTGCTTTTCGACGGAACGTGTCGTAACTTCGCCACGGCGCTGTTGTACCCAGTCGGTTAGCAGCGCTCGTTCTTCCGGCATCAATAACCATAGTGGTAGTCGTCGTGTTGCTGAGTAGCTTTTGCCGTTGTGAAATTTGTTCGCGCGTACGATGACGTCCCCTGACATTTCAGGTCTGTCCGGCAGATAGGCTATGTCATGTAAAAGCAGTGAGGCGCATTCATTGCGGCGAAGTCCTAGTCGATAACCAAGTATCAACGCAAGTTGTTGCATGGTTTTGAAACGTTGAGTCTGTTTAGACGATTCAATCATAGCGATCGCCCGACGGTATTCGGCGGGCGTAATAACATTCACATCTACGCGACGTTGTTGCTGGCCAGCTGCCTCAAACGCCATGGGCGGAACAGCATAGGCGTTGGATAAATAATGATGAAAATCGCGTAAACGACTTTGCGTTCTGATGCGGCTGGCCGATGTTTTAGCGTCATTAAGCACAGTCTCGTAAAGCTTTTCCCATTCATCGGTGGTGGCGATTTCCAACTCGTCAATCGTGTGTTCGTGAGTAATCAGCGGACGTGCAATAATAGAAAGGTAGGTGGCAACTGTACTGATGGTTAATGTAGATTTAACTCGACCTCCTTTACGGATCAGCGTTTTACACCAAGCCGCTAATAGCGTCATCATGACGCCGTTTTGCTCGGGTGTGGCTAAGAACGTGTTGATGTTGGCAATGGCCTTGGTTTTTCCTGTTTTTCGAGATGAGGAGGCTGCAAAACAGGCCTGTAGCTGTCTGTATCTCTTAAGCTGATCAGGGTACGAGCGACCACGCGCCGGGAATACAGTAAAGGCTGGATGAGTGTCTTCCTCGTCTTCGGTTACTTCATCTGTAGTAACGGACACTACCTGTCGGCTGACAAGTCGACGCCATGCGCTCGGTCGTAGCGATGAAGATGCGTCTGCGTGGCTAGCGTAGTGGGTTAAGAGAGGCGGCATTTCCATCGATGCCGATGTTTTTGCGRCGGAAAGAAGCGCTGTTAGCCTCACTCTAGCCAGTTCGCTGGAGAGGCGTTTTGCGTAATAAAGTAGACACGCTTCGGCGCTGTCAGACGGCGGCCAGCTGCGACCACGTTGCTGGTAGTAATTCAGTAGCAAAAGCTGACTCATAGGGCTCAGAAAGAGGCGTCTGTATTGGTAGTGTTGTTCATACTCCAAAATATTATCAGGTGACTCGTCAAGACAGGCTTTAGCCGAGTTGGTTTCCTTTTTGCTACCGGATCTTCCGGCTTGAAGTTCTTTTTTCAGCGTTAGATAGGCCATGTTCTTCTCAAACGCGATACCGTCAACGACGGCTGTAGGAACCTGTTTTAACCCCTCTTTATTGAGTAACGCGCCTTCGCGAACCAGCTGAAATAAAAAACGCCCCGCCAGCCATTTTTTTAATTCATCCTGCCGAAGGTTAGTGGGTGGCAATAATTGATCGTGCTTGTTTACAGCGGTATCCCAGCCGTGTAGCTGACTAAAAGAGTCCGTCGTGACTGGTGGCGATTTGCGTGGCAGCGTGACCATAGGGCTTGGAATACTCACTCGCCAATCCAGTTCTCGCGTGCCGCGCTCCAATCCTTTCACTAAAAAATTATGCTGTTGGCGTAGCTTTTGTGGGCTTGTGATCGTGTGAAGCGACTCAAACGCATCGCTGGTAGCTCGTTCAGGAAAGTCCAATCCAAGGCGTCCTTCCATGGCCCCCGGCACTCGAGCCTCTAGCTGATTTAGCGCTGAGGACAGCTCTTTGTATTTTTCGCGTGCGCGTTGATAGCGCCGCGACGCTTCGCCGTCAGTACTTGCTTGTATCGGAGGCGTTAATTTCCAGCCGGCCCAAATCGATTGTTCGCTCATAGCACCGCCCCCTCGATGGCTTTCCATCCCTGGTGCTGCATGATTGACTCGATGGCTGAGCTAATGTGCTCACGATACTCGAGTGGGCAAAATGTTGAATATTTTGCCCACGGCTCTTGGCCGGCATCCCAGTGGCCCATATAAGCATCGACTAGCTCGGATGAGCAGCCGCTTTCTTTAAGCTGTGTATGAAGAAAGTGGCGGTTGATGTTAAGTGGTGGAGAGCCTGGCCAGTCCAAGTGTTCCTGAAGTCTTTTAGGTGTGACCTGTTTGGGATGGCCGTATGTATCTAAAAATAGAAAAGGACTTTCCCACGCCTGCTGCAGATATAGCTGTAGGCGACTTACAATTGCTTCACGATGACGCAGGTAGTGTTGGAGTTGTTGCACCATGATACTTGGCAGCGGCAAAAAGCGAGCGTGGCTCTGTGCATCATCGGTTTTATCAGCGATGACCATCATGCGGCGTGACAACGATAGTTGGTTCCATTTCGGCAATGGGTCGCGAATGCTGCGATAACCGGTGCAGAACATCAGCATTGCCAAGGTGTAGGCCGTATAGCTGTTATGTACACTCACCGTCCGCTGAAACAGTGAACCGCTCTGATCGGCTGTCATTAACTGTTGTTGCATATGAGTTATCAGCTTCTCAACATACGCCGAGGTGGGAACTAACTGAGAGCCTACGTAGTGAGCTGTTTGCTGTTGTGAATCTGAAGCCACTGCTGTGTACTTAGAGTCAGCGGTTGTTTGCCCCTTTTCGGTTTTAGGTTTTGGCCACTGTTGCTGGATTACCCGCATGGCATCCTGGTAACGCTTTATCAGGTAGTGATTGCTAGGGGCGAAATAATACAATGATGCCTGCTGGCCAAAAGAGGGTACCCGGGCGGTTATCAAACAGGCCGCAGTTAGATCTGCATCACCGCTGTTCAACGTATTGAAGAGATGCATGCCAAGACGGTGTACCGTCAGTCGGGAACCTGTTTTCTTATTAGTGTTGGCAAGCAGTTTTTTAAGCTCGCTCGTGAATTGCTGTTTAAATTGGTCGGGAAATAAGGTAACTGCCCGCTTCCTTACTCGGTGTCCTCTGTGTCTAGTCAGTAAGTCTACGAGCGGTTGCAAAAATGCTGGAATCGGTAACACGAGATGCGCTTGTGTATTACGCATGGCGTGGCGCCACTGGCTGCTCAATTGGCGGCTATCCGGAGGTCTTATAACCCCAGTTATCCAGCTAGTCGAGTCAGACAATAAATAGAGTGACTGAGCATGAAGTGATGTTTTGGGTACTTGGTCAACGCGCTTTATGACATGCGCATCGAGTACGCTTTCCAAGCTTCGGCCGGTCATCAACATTAGACCAAGAATACATTTTAAGAAATCGTGGTTTTGCTCTGTACGATTTAGCTCAGCGTGTAGATGATGTAAATCGTATGCAGTGAGCTGCTCCCATCGGCCGGGTAAAAGCTGTGCCGATTTATCTAGATGCAGTTGCTGGGATCTGGCGCGAAAAACAGATTGAAGCGACGAATCGCCCTTCGCTAACGCTAATGGCTTGTCGCTCTGTATCAGTTCAATCGATGAGCGCTCTTCAATGGCAGAGAGGCCCGCTTTGCGTATGGTGCTGTAGTCTGCTGTTTGAGACGGGAAAGTGATTACTGAACTCGATAATGCTAACCATGGCTCATCGGGGTCTACGTCAAGGGGTCGAGTACGTTGAGGTAGTAAATAGTTATCGTTATCTGCTTGCTCAGCCCGGTAATTTTTTCGTGGCTGCCGATCATTGAGAGCGTACGCAAAAAAGCGCTCTAATTCTTGTACATAAACTTCACCGCCATCTGCCGTTCTTCCGGCAAGCGTTTGGCAGGATTTTAATAATTCATGAGTGGATTGATCCCATGGAGCAAACCGGGCCAACCTATCAGCATCCATACGTCGAGCAACTTTACAGGCTGCTTCAAGGTTTTTTTGATAAGTGGCCATGTTGAGACGTTTCTTATCATCGGCTGATAGCGATTGATGTTCGGCTAATGCCTCAATCTCTTTTCGCCATTGAAAAGCCGCGTTGATAATATGAGCGAGAAGCTGTAATCGATCTTCAGTGTCGATATGCTTAGATATATTATAGAGCGCGCCGTGGATCGGGTTAGTGCCGTAAATGCCTTTTTCGCCCTTACCTGACTCTACTTGAAACTCGATATTTTGGTTCTCAAGGGCGGAGATCAAATCTCTGATCGTTGTTAAATCCCAGCAGTCATCTCCAACAATAATAAGATGCTGAAGCGTGGCAATCAGAGCGGGAGAGAACTGTGAAAACGAGAAGTAGTCAGCGCGAGGCTGTATCGCATCTTCAAGAAGCAATGTTAGAGATACATTTAGTGTCACCTTAAAGGCCCTTATCTAGGTCAGTATTTTCTTCGGTTGAGGCCAATTGCTTCTAAAAACGATTTTTTAAATTGACACTTAGTCGATATTAACTCTAATACATCCGGAAAGTTGTCTTTCGTATGAGTTCGTAACTCTGAAAAATATGCACCTGCTTTAACTGGATCTAAAGATAAAGCCAAGTCGCTACTCATGTTTAAGGTTAGTGCAACTTTATTTATGTCGCTTTGCAACGGTGGCGCAATCAGGTTGATTCTGATTTTTGAAGAAGCAGGGAGACGTCTGGCAAGTTCAAGCGAACGAAAGTTACCAACACATATGTATTTCTTCCCTCTATTATCATTGTTCTTTTCATAAATTATAGGTGGTGAGTGAAGAACCGCTAGTTTGATGGCTTCCTCAGTCAGATCTCGCGCGTCTCTCAATAGCGGAGGGCGTAGCATAAGTGTTTTTAAAATATCGTGAGTGATATGCTCAGAGATTTCTATCTGAGACGCTGTCACAAGCTTTGAACCTAAGGGATTTATCATCAGTTTTAAGGTGCTTTGGCTTCAGGTTTTTATTTAATCTAACTGTGTTTTTGGTGAAAATCAAGACTATTTTTACATATAAAATTCACCTGTTAAGTTTGAATTTAGAAGTATCGGTATAAACTATATACGTAGTGAAATAGGAGTGCTTAATGAGTAGGTGTAATATACGTATTACTGATATTACACCTAAAAGAAGAGTGCTTAAGCCGGTTGGTAGTTCTTCTGGCTGCTAATCCGTCCATCCTCATGCGGAGTTAAATGAAGGTCCTACCGCCATGCTCAGCATGATTTGAAACAAAGATAGCTTCGCTCTATCTCAAGGAGGCTAGTGTCAGCGATTGATCGATCGCGATTGATTCATTGTGGAGGAGGGGGGCAAGTCTGTATTTGTAAGCTCAAATTTGCCGGTGGTGCGTATGCTGCAGGTGTGTGGGAGATTTGTGAGAAGGGAAGCGGTCGGCGCAAGAAGCGCACTATAATGTATGCTTAATGACGAATTCTGTTGAGAAGGAGAGCAGAGATGCCGGACGATCCTGTACTTAGCGTTTTTGCTTACCGGGCATTTGATCTGCGTGATCATTTTCCACAGCCATTAGAGACTTTCCGTGATGCGTTGGAATGTCTTCAAAGCGAAGATGCCTATTTGCCTGATATGACGGGTGAAATCGTAGCGTATCTGCGAGGCGGTAAAGCACTAACGATTCCAGATGAATTCTTTCTGCGCCGTTTGGACGGTGACGCATCCCTGGTTCACCCAGAAGAAAACGATGTTGTTTGTGATTCAGTGGAAAAATGGCTTCAGGAGACATTGAGTCAGACACAGCCCATTACAGAAGCGTATACCGCTTCATCGGCCTATCCAAGGCGGTTTGAGTTGACGAGCTGATGAGAACGTTGGGTCTCGCTCCAGAAAATGAATGGGCGTATCGTTTGATGAAGCTTTACTTGCCGTCAGTTTGAATGATGCTGCCTATTCACAACTGATAGCGGGCGTCGCCGCCTAATACCGCTGAGGCACAGAAGGTCAAATGAAACCCTATCCAGACAAGTTAATGCGTAAACTCAACCTTCCGCATACTGAGTCGGCGTTGGTTCAGCGCATGACGCCGTGTAGTGCTCATGCGGACGACCTCGCCCAGCTATCCACGAATGAACTGGTCCCAGAAAAAAATGACAGTATCTCTTCCCTGCACGACATGCATCATCATCGGAGAGAAAATTAATCATTACGCTTCAAATGGCTGTAGATGCGTTGATGAGTGTCATTATTAGCTACTACTGCGCGGGACATGTGCTTCGGCCCATCAAATAGGACAGCACATTGGGCTAGGTGGCGAGGCAAGTTTGTTTTGTCCTTTGTCAGTGGGAGTGACTATGGCCTGTACTTGTGGTGGAGAACTTATCAGACTTAATGGCACAAAGCCCGATTGCCATGCAGAGATAGTGTTCAAGAAATGTTTACGTTGTGGTTCAACTTGTTGTGCCGTGCTGTCCATCTATGGCAAAGCAGTGTCTTGGGATTATCAAGACCACTTGGTGGCGCAATGCTGGTTCAATTCATTGACGCTAAACCGCGCTGATGAGCTATATCGGTCTGTCACGGCACTACAGTCAGTCTTAGAGGTGCCTCCCGAGAGCTAGACACGGGGCTTATGAAAGCGTTGAAACCTCACTGTGAGTATCAATCTCTAAGATATATTGGTTCTTTCTAATAAGGCGGTATGCTATGAAAAGTCCTTTAGACACATTGCGAGGCAGTGTTAACACGCAAGGGAATGTTGTTGCTTTTGATAATGAAAATGATTGGGAAGCCTTAGGCGATTCACCCAGGTATACGCTCGAAGAGCTGCTTCATCAGTGTGATCCGTCAGCGCCTGAGGCTGCTGATATGATTGCTTGGCAGAATCTTAAAAAAGTAGGTCGAGAAGAGTGAGCCACTGTTGCTGATGGTATCGGCGCAAAGCGGAGAAGCTCGAGAAGCTGCGTACTAGGATTGAAGCGGATCGTGATTGTGCGGGTTCTGGATAGATACACGTTTGGCATGTGCATAGCACTCGTGTATTTTCTGCTATTATCTTAATCATGCGCGGCATTATTAGAGGTGAAATCATGAATGATGCGTCTCAATTTTGGATAGGTATATCGCCGATTTTGTTTATCATGATCGCTACATTAATTGCTGGCGGCTATACGGTATACAAGAATATTAAGCGCTCTAAGGGTAAATAAACGACTTTGTGCCTATGGTAAAACCTTATGAGCCCTGTGAACTTATTCCCTCAGTTAATGCTGTACTGAACTCATAAATTGAAGTTTCAATATGCCATATCCATCCTTGTTCACTTCTCACCTGTCTTTGTATCAAATGATATGGAGTCTTGTGGGCATTGGCTAAATTGGCAGAAATAGATTAGCCAGCTAGTTATAATTTCTACTGGTGAATGCAGGATCACTATTGATTAGATAGAGTGCATCATAAAAATTTAATTGCTTTAATTAAATTATATTTGTTCTACTCCTATAATGCTGAAAGCGAAAGCAAGCTTTCTTAAAAATTTAGTAGTTAATGTTGGACGAGGAGGGCTCTATGCAATCTAATAAAGAAGAGTATGGAAACCATGCCTGAACAATCAAGCACACCAGATGAAAACGATCAGACAGCCAAACTGGATTATCAGCTTGAGCGACTTATTAGAGTCGCAACTGTCAGCATGTTAGCTGCAGATGTGTGGGAGGACAAAGATGCCGCTGTTGCTTGGCTTTCTCGACCAAACGAATCGTTAAGCGGCAAAATTCCTATAGTGCTCTGTGAAACTGAAACTGGAGCGAAACAGGTTCAGCGTGTGTTAAATGCTTTGGAGTGGGGCGGCTCCGCATGAAGTGTTTTACATATGATGAATATCGTGTATGTCAGCTGACGGCCGAGGCTGTGTAAAAACGCTTGAAGAGTCTCGACCGGCCAAAAAATGATCAAAAATCTCGCTTCCTCGTTAAATTTGAGTCATCTTCATTGCGAAATTTCTCCAGATTTCGCGTACGGACGCTAACTTCTGGACGGCTTAACAGTTTTCACACAACCTCGGCCATGAGCTTACTTTAAGTGGATACTTGATGATGCACTGAATCGCCTCGAGTATTCTAGACACCCGTTAGGCTCTTCAAGTAACGCCTTTCATACTCAACGCATCGAATGGCCATGAAAAGGTTTGGGTTGTTGGACTGGATCCAGAAGGTTCTCCAAGGCGACGGCAATGGCTAATAGCCTCGAATCAGAGTTTCCTGGGCCATTTAATTGCAAGCCCAGTGGCAAGCCATCCGAGTTTGTTCCCATTGGTAGGGTAACGGCGCACCAATCAAAATAATTGGCGGGTTGGGTATTTCGCGTCATCCCCATCGCCGCCTGCATCGCCATGTCAGGATTTTCTAGTTCACTCAATTTCTGCGGTGGCGCCTGAGTGGTAGGGCTAACAATTACGACTACTTGATCAAACAAAGATTTCGCTGCCTCAATATGACAGTGCCGCTCTTCCGCCAGTGTTAGGTAGTGATGGGCTTTGATATCAATCCCCTTATCAATACGTGCACGAATAATGGGATCGACAAGCGCTTTATGGTCCAAAAAGAATTCTTCTCCCAGCCATGCGAGTAAGTGCGCAGGCATGGCAACAGGGAAGTAACGCTCACGTCCATCCACATCGGGTACATGTAGGGAAACCTGCTTTACACCACTCGCTTCAAACCCTGAAAGGGCATGTTCAAATGCGTTTTTCATTTCCGCATCGATGCCATCGAGGAAGTAATTGTCTGGCACGCCCAACGTGAGCTGACCAGGCGTTATCGAAGCATGATGAGTTTGTGATGACGGATTGATTCTGGCATTCAACGCATCGAAGGCAATGGCAGCATCCTGAGCAGTTCGAGTAAGTAAGCCGATGGAGTCGGTATTGGGCTCAAGGGGAAAGGCACCCTCAGTGGGCCATAGGCCTACCGTGGTCTTTAAGCCGAACAAGCCGCACATCGCTGCCGGCACCCTGACGGATCCTCCTGTATCGCTACCGATAGATAAGCCACATAAACCCGAAGCGAGCGCGACCCCGGCGCCTGAGCTTGAACCCCCAGGCAGCCGATGTTGCTGATCATCCCACGGATTCCAGGGCGTGCCACGAGAGACGGAGTGCCCCGTTATCCCAAGTGCAAACTCGACCATCCGAGTGGTTCCCAGAATTACGCAACCCGACGACTTCAACGCACGGATGAAGGTTCCTTCCTGCGTGCCCAGTTTGTCCTGAATAGGCAGATTGGAGCCCGCATGCGGGGTCATCCCATCGATAACAAATAGATCCTTAACTGAGACCGGCAGCCCCATCAGCGGACCTAAGTCGACTCCATTGGCCAACAGCGTATCCATGGCGCGTGCTGTGGCTAGGGCACGGCGGGCATCCACTGTTTCATAGGCACAGAGCAACGGATCCAATATGCCGATACGGGCTAAATACGCGCTCACCGCTTGCTCCGAAGTGATTTCACCTCTGCGCAGCGCGGCGGCAAAGCCAGCGATTCCGAGTGACGCTACTGGATCCGAAGGGATGGTCATGAAAACTCCTTAATTAATAAATGAGCGACCAGATTGGTACATGGCAGTGTAAGGGTGCGTACCGTTTAAAGATTTTGTCTTGCAGCCGTTAGCAAGCTTGGTCTATACATAATTAGTCGTGAATAATCGAAATGCCACTAAAAAATCGACATAAATGGTTTTTATAGATATTGATGGGAGACAAACAATGAAGAAATTGATCGCTGCCGCTTCCGTGGCCCCCTGGCTTCTGGCGGCCCCCGCTGTATTAGCTGATATCGAAGTTGGTGTCATTAATAGCTTGTCGGGTCCCTTCGCCGCCTTTGGTGAGCGCTATCAGGCAGGAATGGAAGTCGCGTTGGAGGAAATCAACGAAGGCGGTGGGGTGAGGGGAGAACCTCTGGAGCTGGTCGTGCAAGATGACCGCTCTGAAGCTACCAGTGCGTTGGCAGCGATCGAGTCACTTAATCGACAGGATGTTCCTTTGATTATGGGCTCCTATGCATCAAGCATTACTGGGCCGATGGCACAGMTAATGACCCGCCAAGAGATTCCGCTCATTGTACTCGGCAGCGCAGACAACAGTATTACCAAACCTGGCTCGCCCTGGGTATTTCGTGCCAAGCACAACTCAACGATTGTGGCTGAAAGCTATTTCGACTATTTCGATTTCCTACGTGAACAAGACGATAGCTTGGAAACCGTCGCCATGCTGTATGGCAATGGGGCTTGGCCGGAGTCTTTGGCCGAAGAGGGCGCACGTTTAGCCGAAGAACGGGGCTATGAAATCGTAGGAGACCAATCTTATGATCAAGGCACCTCTGATTTTCGCCCCATCCTCAACCGTTTCCGCTCCGAGGAGCCCGACCTGCTCTATGTGGTTGCCTACGCTGAAGATGGGGTCGCTATTGCGCGTCAAATGCGCGAGGTAAACCTCAATCCCAAGGCTGTGGCGATCGACACTGGCGCCGCCTTGCCTAGCTTCGTCGATCAGGTGGGTGATCTTGCCGAGTATGTGGCCACTGTGGTGAGTTGGAGCAAGGACGTTCAGTACGAGGGCGTGGAAGATCTCTATGAACGCCTTAAGGCCAAGACGGGCGAAGAGCCTACCTTCTACGAAGCAGAGGGTTATCTGGCACTTCGTGTTGCAGCCGATGCGCTTGAACGTGCCGACTCCCTTGAGCGTAGTGACGTCAGAGATGCGCTAGCCGAAACCGATCTGGATACACCGGTCACTCATGTTGTGTTTGAAAGCTTCGATGGCTTTCAAGGACAGAACCCGATTCGCAGCCTTGTATTACAGATCCAGGACGGTGAGCACGTCACCGTATTTCCAGCCGACCTGGCTGCTGAAGAAGTTCGGTACCCAACACCGGTATGGGACGAGCGCTAATCGGGACGCCTGCATGGCACAACTTGAGAGATCATGATGTTTGACTATGTATCCTTCCTGCAAAATCTGTCTAATGGGGTGTTGATCGGTGGGGTCTATGCGCTGATTGGGGTAGGCCTAACGCTGGTGTTCGGGGTAATGAAGATAATCAACTTCGCCCACGGGGACTTCGTTATTCTGGGCATGTATTGCGCCGTATTGCTCAACTCCCTACTTGGCTGGGATCCTTACCTTTCTCTACTTGTTGCCATGCCTCTTGGGTTTATGGCCGGGGCATTACTACAGCGATTAGTGCTCTCCCGATTAATGGAAGCACCGCCAGAAAGTTCGCTCCTGGTCACCCTGGGGCTAGCCTTGGTTATTGGCAATATATTGTTATTGACCTTTGGCGCCGAGCCCAAGTCCGTCAATGTGTCGTATGCTTCTAGTACGGTTTCCCTGGGGGATGTCAGCTTTTCATTGATCCTGCTGCTCGCGGGTCTGGCAACGATGGTGGTGATTGCCGGACTCTATACGGTACTCAACCATACGGAACTGGGCCGTGCCATTCGTGCCACTGCTGACAATCGATTAGGTGCCGAACTCGTTGGTATCAATACCCGTTGGATCGAAGCCGTGGTCTTCGGTATTGGCATGGCCCTGGCCGTTACAGCAGGCGTTGTACTGATTCCGCTGCTGTTTGCCACGCCGACATTTTCGGGCGCCATCTTCACGCTTAAGGCTTTTGTGGTCACTGTGCTAGGCGGGCTTGGGAACATCGGGGCTGCTATCGCTGGCGGGCTCCTGCTGGGGGTGGTAGAGGTGATGGGGGCTTCATATCTTACATCGGACTACCGAGACGCCTACGGTCTACTGGTCTTCCTGTTGATATTGTTGCTAAGACCTGAGGGCCTATTCGGGAAGACGGTGAAACGCGTATGAAAAAGCACTACATCATTTTTGCCGGATTAGTTCTGATGGGTATTTTTTATCCACAGATGTTCCCGGGCTATCTATCGGTGGCCATTACCTTGCTGTTATATGCTGGCTGGGCCMCCGCCTGGGACATTCTGGGAGGGTGGGCCGGTCAGGTGAGCTTAGGCCATGCGAGCTTCGTAGGACTTGGTGCCTACTTCGTTGCAGTGGGGACATCCCATTACGAAATTGCTCCTTGGTGGACGGTCCTGATGGTACTGTTCGCTGCCTCTCTGGTGGCCTACCTATGGGGTCGCCTGACTTTTAAGCTCAAGGGGCCTTACTTCACACTATCCACCATCGCCATCGCTGAGATCTTTCGACTGATCGCCATTAATGAAGGCTGGTTGACCGGCGGCGCGACGGGGGTCTTTATTATGACACTGCCGGAGCCCTTTGGGCTGGATCTCTTCTCTCGCCAGGTCAACTACTATCTGGCGCTGGCATTCGCGGCGATAACCGTCTTGGTAGTGATGCTTATATCGCGCAGCAAGTTCGGCTACCAGCTTCGCGCCGTGCGAGAAGATGAAGACTCCGCCATGGCGTCGGGCATAAATCCCACTACCGTCAAGCTGAAAGCGTTTATGCTCTCGGGGGCATTAACGGCACTGGGAGGAGGTATCTATGCGATTTTTCTCTCCTTTATCGAACCTCACATCATTTTTTACCTGCTGCTGTCGGTACAGATCGCTTTAACGGCCATCATCGGTGGGCGGGGTACCATCTGGGGGCCATGCATAGGGGCATTGCTGGTCGTGGGGTCGGGTGAGATATTCCGGACGACGTTCGCCGAGGCCAATATGTTGATTTACGGCTTGTTAATCATGGTCGTGGTTATCTTTATGYCTCGTGGCATTGTTGGCGAGCCAGCGCGTTATTTGATCAGGAGGGTTTATGCCAAGCGCGCTCAGAGCTGATGGTATCACCGTCAAATTCGGTGGTGTCGTCGCGGTAAATGATGTTTCGCTGGATGTCGAGCAAGGCAAAATCCTTGGATTGATCGGACCGAACGGAGCGGGCAAGACCACATTATTTAATGCCCTAACGGGCTTCGTTACTCCCCAGGCAGGCCGCATTTACTTACACGGGAAGGAGATCACCCGACTTCCCCCGTATATGCGCACACGTGTTGGTATTGGGCGTACATTTCAGACGGAAAGACCCTTCGAAGAACTGACATTGCTAGAGAATGTCCTGGTGGCGGCCTTCCTTAAGGAGCCCAAGCGCAAGAAAGCCGAACGATTGGCCATGGACGTCCTAGAAAAGGTGGGCTTAGCCGACCGATATGACCAACCCGCCTTGGATCTGAACTTGGCCAGACGTCGACGCCTCGAGCTCGCCAAAGCGCTGGCCGTCCAACCCAGTGTTTTGTTCCTTGATGAGATGATGGCCGGTCTCAATCCCCCCGCACTTAAAGGCATGATCGGTTTTGTGCGTCAATTGACTGACCAGAACCTGACCATCGTGATGGTGGAGCACATCATGGAGGCCATCATTGCCTTATCGGATCATGTGATTGTTATGGCAAACGGCAGTGTGATTACCGAGGGTTTACCAGGCGATGTGATCGAAGATCCACGCGTCATTACCGCCTATCTGGGAGAGGACTGATGTCAGATCAAGCGGATAATGTACTGAGTGTCCAGAATGTGGATCTCGGTTATGGTTCATTAAAGGTGGTCTTCGACGCCTCGCTGACGGTCAAAAGTGGTGAACTGGTGGGATTGATTGGCGGCAATGGCAGTGGCAAGTCGACCATCCTGCGAGCAGKGTCAGGGATGATTAAACCCTGGAAAGGAACCATTCACTTTGATGGACAAGAAGTTTCTGGGCGTAAACCGCATGAGATGGCGCGCTTGGGGCTCGCTCATGTACCGATGGGGCGTCAACTGTTCGGCAATATGACAGTACACGATAACCTGTTGTTGGGGGCCTCACTGCCCTCAGCACGTGAGCGTCGTGACGAAAATCTGGAGAAAGTTCTAACGCTCTTTCCTGATCTTAAAAAGTACGCCCGTGAAAAAGCAGTGCAACTTTCGGGGGGGCAACAGCAGATGGTGGCGATTGCTCGGGGGTTGATGCTTGGTCCTAAGATGCTCCTGCTGGATGAACCTAGCCTGGGATTGTCGCCCCTATTGGTCAAGGATGTGATGGCGGCAATACGCCGAGTAGCCGATACCGGCATGCCTATTTTGTTGGTCGAACAGAATGTTAAGCAGGTGTTACAGGTTAGTGATCGCGCATATGTGCTTGAAAATGGTTATCAAGTCTTAGATGGGCCTTCCAGAGTGTTGCAGGGAAATGAGATGATTAAGAAGGCCTACCTGGGGCTTTGAAAGGCAGTAACTAATCCCATTGGATATACTCAAAGAGCGGGCTAATGAGGATTTCATTGAGTCAGTGGCATTAATCTACGAGAACGGTCACGAGGCCCAGAGAGAAATTAAACGCTCGATATTTGCGTGGTCGTACTGCAAAAAGCTTTTTCTGGTGCTTAAAGTCTACAATACTATTGCACTTGAAATGTGAGGCAGCCACTTCACAATGGGTTAGATACTTTTTGAACATTATTTAACGTATAGAAACTCATATGGTGTCGACGAGATCTGGGAGCAAAGCTGCAGAAAAGAATTATTTCTCGTCGAGGATCGATAAATCGCAAGACATCGTCAATAGGCTGTTTGACACTAAGAGAGCGCCCTTTTCGGGATAGACCGCATGGTTTGCCGGCAAAGTAGGAGTTAACAACTGTCGAGAAGCGAAAAAAGCGCAGCGTTTAATTTGCCTACGGCAACGACCTATCCAGGACGCCTGCTTAGGAGAGGCCATGCAGGACGCTATGGCAGGCGAAGGGCAGTTGCAATTGGCGAGAGTAAAGCGGAATCTGATTAATATTTATTCACTAAMAATTGCTAAATTGCTAATGATTTTAAGGAGAGTTCGACGCGTAACTCTTAAATCTTCACACTCTACCCCCTCCACAGCAATATCGTTAACTTCCTCAGCAAGCGGTATCAAAGTTTTCTTGAGATCTCTTCCTTTCTGCGTCAGATAGATATGAATGTTTTTCCGGTTTCCATTCAGTTGCCGACGTTCGATTAGTCCATTAGCTTCCATCGCTTTTAAAGCGGTAAAAGTTGTAGGCTCCATAAGCCCTGCTTGTTCGCTAAGCTCCCGTTGAGTCAAGCCTTCAGTAACCCATAAAACACGTAAGAAAGACCAGTGGCCGAAGCTTACTGAATGCTCCGCCAAACGTGCCTGAAGACTTTTTGTCAACACTCGGCCAGCATCACGTATCAAGTGTGCCAGTCGATCATCTGGCACATCTTCTTGCCAATGAAGTAGAACGGATCGGGTTTCTTGGTTTTGAGTACGAGGCATCCTGGAATACTCCAAAGAATCTAAATCCTGCCAGCTATTATAACACACCAGTTAAGGCATAATTGCCTGGTGGGAAAGCATGATTTCGTGCCCATTCTGGGCTGAGTCTAAAATTGCCAAACAGACTTCCATCGTTGCCATTCCCCATTCCCCTGTGTGAATGGGTTGATGATTATTGCGTATGGCACCAATCAGTTCGTCCAAGACCTCACGCCGCGGGATCACAGGTGCTGGCAATGGTTCCAAATAGCGTCTTGTATGAGCATATACTTGCACCCCCTGCGGCATGGGACGAATATCAGCGTTATCACATGAAACAAGAACAAAGCCGAAATGATTATGCGCGCTGTCCTGTGGTCGGCTATTAGACAAACATAAACCTGAGCCATAGGTACGGGCATTTTTGAGGTCAGCCTCCTGTTCCGGACTGTCAACTTCCGCCAGCTTTGCCCTGGCAAAACCATACTGATCGGGGTCTCGAGGCTGCCCAAGCTCACCTGACCAACCACAGAGTTCATCGCTGTCAAAGTGAGCGAAGCCGCTATAGGTTATGTTAGCAAAGGCATCATTATTAAAGGTGAGCAGCGCACTGTAAGCGCCTTCTGTGGGGCGTGCAGGATCCCAACTTCCAGTGACGGCTCGAACGCTCTTGACGCTATCTCCGCCAAGAAGACGTACAATATCGACCTGATGGGCGGCCTGACTGAACACCACACCACCGCCCTGTATCGTGTCTAGCTCTTCAGGACGGCGAGGTCGGTAGAGAAAATCGGTGTAATTGAAGGCGCTAATCATACGTACCTTCCCGAAAGCTTGGCTGTCGATCATCTCGCGAGCCTTTAGATAGGGTGCGTCAAAGCTATGACTATGCCCAACAATTAACCATCGATTAGCACGTCGCATGGCATTGATCATAGCTTGGCAATCCTCAAGGGAGAGTGCCATTGKCTTCTCGACAAGGACATGCTTGCCATGTGCCGCCGCTAATTCAACATGCTTACGATGAAACTGATGGGGAGTAGCAATATATACCACTTCAACTTCGGGGTCGGCGCAAAGATCGGCGACCTCAGCGTAAGTGGAGGCATCGAAATCTTCACGAAACTGTTGGCGAGCCTCTGAGCGGGGGTCGGCAGCAGCCACTAAGCTAATGCCTGGATGGGCCGCAAGAGTGGGTAGCAGCAACATGAAACCGCGGCCCAATCCTGCGACGCCTAGTTTTAATTGAGGGTCTGTCACTGAGCACACTCCATATTAGCGTAAAGAATCATTTGGAAGGTCAATTACCAATTCTTCCGAACACGCACGTGAGACACAGACCATGATGTGATTCTGACGATCGGCTTCCGATAAGACTAAATCTCGGTGCTCCGCTTCCCCTTCCAATAGCTGTGTGCGACAGGAGCCGCAGGTTCCGCTTTCACAGGAATAAGGAACATGATGACCATTAGCTCTTAATGCCTCAAGAATTGAGACACCTACCGGAACCGGGATCGCCTCTCCAGTCTTGTGAAGGCGTACCGTGAAAGGGGTGTCATCTGCCGTGTTAACTGTTTGACTCGTACCAAAGTCCTCAAACCTCACACTCGATGGAGACCAGTGACCAGTCATGTCTTTAACCGCTTCCATTAGACCTCGGGGGCCGCAACAGTAGATATGAGCTCCCTTGGGTTGCTCAAGGATTGGCCATAAGTCATAAGCGTTTTCGGGGTCTCCATGATCATGATGGATCACTATCTTGCCCCGATATTCTGGAGCGCTGAGTTCTTTCAAAAAAGCGGTTTGAGACGGCTCACGTGTTAAGTAATAGAGCTTAAAGGGTTTGCCACTCGTAGCCCTGAGATGGTGAATCATAGAGAGAATAGGAGTGATGCCGATACCTCCAGCTATGAAGATATAGCGGGCTGGGTTGCCTTCAAGCTCGAAGTCGTTTTGAGGCACTGATACCTTGAGTCGGTCACCAAGCTGAGCCTCGTCCACCAAGCTCTTGGATCCGCCTTTGCCAGTATCTTCACGTTTAACGGCAATGACATACCTATCGTGCTCATCAGGAGCATTGCATAACGAATAGAAACGCTCTTGCCCGTTAGGAGTCTCAAGTCTTATATGAGAACCGGGGGTAAATTCGGGAAGTTCGCCACCATCAGGATCAACTAATTCAAAGCGGTGGATGCCGTCAGCGATCTCGTCCCGAGCGGAAACGATTAGCTCATGCATAAGAAGTTTGTCTGAGGGGGTAGACATAACATACTCACTATTGTTGTGGTGTTTTCGAAAAATAATTATATATCTAAGTATTTTGGCAGTGTAAATACAAGTAGGTGGCGTTCTACTTTAGTCGCATTTGGCGCTAATGAATTTTTTGCTTGCCGTTAGACCGTTCTGACTGATGCCAGATTATGCACTGTAGAAAGAGAGATATTTCAAACAGCCTCCCAACTTACTGAAGGGGAATACAGGTTCTAAGTGAGTATAAACGGTGGCAAAACCATCGTATGAATAGCAAGGCCGATACTTACAGAAAAGGATCAGCAACTCCGAAGAGGGATTGTAGTTGACACGGGGTTGGCTGAACGATGGGGTGAAAGTCGTTTTTGCCGCAGTGAACGGACTGACGTTGTTGGCATGCAMCACTAGAGACTAATCGACAACTAACTAACTCAGTCAGGAAGGCTTCCCAGCCGATAATAGACCGTCTGTAAATATCGAGCATCATCACTCGATAGTTAGTAGCACTCGCTCGTATCTAACGGCTAGGAGTCATGGCTTGGCAATTCGCATCTCGCGATTTCTGGTGCCCTAGATGCATGCCTTCATGTCGGGTATATGCTACTAGGCCACAACGAATCTTACTGGTCGATTCGTCGTTGCTCAGTCACTGAATCAGCCCTTCCTTATGTTCGCCAACGGGCAAGGGTTAGATGGCGCTAGAGACTCTCTCGTGACAGATACAAGCATCTGCAAAGCTGGCCATTATCATACTTAGCTTGCTCACGATTTGATCTGAAGACAAGTGTTCACTGCCCAACAGCAGCTTCCATTTGGAGCGACAGACAGCGCTTTGAGCGCAGTGTTGCGTCTGCACACGAACACAATAGGTACTCGATAGATTTTGGTTGCGTCGTTCTTCCCGGCTGAGAGTAGAGACGTAGAACGCCACAGCATATGAATAACCTAGCAGAAGCTCTTACGTGCAGGGTGATGCGCTCTTCGATACTGCATTCTCAATACAGCATAAATCCGTCACCTCCCTTAAATTTACAAGTGTTTCGCCCAGCTAAGTGTCTGAACCGCCCCGGTTATTCCGGAGACCGGTTTGTTTGAGTCAGGCAGCTTCACCCGACTCCTCCAATTGACGATAATACGTCCTTTCTCGTTCTGCTGGTGGAACGTTTCCTATGGGTTCCAGCAGTCGGCGATTGTTAAACCAGTCAACCCATCCCAGCGTGGCATACTCAACGGCATCTCGCCCTTTCCATGGTCCACGATGGTGAATCACCTCCGTTTTGAATAAGCCGATGATGGTCTCGGCCAGCGCATTGTCGTAGGAGTCACCGGTGGTGCCGACTGAGGCATCGATACCCTCATCAGCCATACGCTCTGTGTAGCGGATCGAGAGATATTGGCTTCCTCTATCACTATGGTGGATTAACCCTTGCCTGTGCTTTCGTGCCCACAGGGCTTGCTCCAGAGCGTCCAGTACCAATCCCGTTTTCATCGACGTTGCTACACGCCAACCCACGATACAGCGTGCATAAACATCGATAACGAACGCAACGTAAACGAAGCCAGACCAGGTAGCGACATACGTGAAATCGGCCACCCAAAGCTGATTAGGACGCATGKCCGTAAAGTCACGTTTCACTAAATCAGGTGCTCGTTTCTGGCCGGGATCACTGATCGTCGTGAAGGGGCGTTGGCCTCGCACCACGCCGCGAATTCCCAGGCGTCGCATGAGTCGCTCTACGGTGCAACGAGCAACATTAACGCCCTCACGGCGGAGTTGCCGCCAGACCTTACGAGCACCGTAGACGCAGAAGTTTTCTTCCCACACTCGCTGAATCTCAGCGGKAAGAAACGCATCCTGCCGATATCGATCTGCCCGCCGCTCAGGATCAGTCTCAAGTGCCTTGTGGTGGTAATACGTCGATGGGGCGATTGGCAGCTGGCTACAAATCGACTCGACCCCGAACTGAGCACGATGCTCGTCGATAAATGACACCATCAATTGGGTTTGCGGTCGAGCTCCGCCTGGGCGAAAAAAGCAGCCGCCTTGCGGAGAATTTCATTAGCGCGCTTCAATTCGACGTTTTCACGCTCTAGCTGCTTGAGTCGTTCATTTTCAGGCAGGTTAGCCGAGCTATCTTCCTGCGTGAGTTCTGAGCGTTTGCACCAGGCTCTTAAGGTCTCTGGTGTACAGCCAAACTTGCTGGCAATGGAGCAGATCGCCGCCCACTTGGACGGGTATTCGCCTTGCTGTTCAAGGACTAATCGAACAGCTCGCTCTCGGACTTCTGGGGAATATCGTTTTGGTGAGTTCATAACTCCATCCTCTCAAGATATGGAGTCTCCGGTAAAGCCGGGGCGGTTCAGTCTACGGCTAAGATCATTTTCGTTAAATATACAAATATTAGCTGTCACTAAAAAATATCTTTATCGCACTCAAACATAAAAAAACATGCGACTTTGGTCTGTTTGACATAGTGATGAAAGGCTCTATGGTTAGATATGTAAGTTAGATATCTAATTATATTCACAGAGCCATAAGTTCAGCTTGAAACTTATAAATCCAAACAAAAATGGAGACCGGGTCTTATGTTGACACAAGAAGAGAATGATTTACTTTGCCGTGTTGAAGGTGATGCGCCTATGGGTGAGATCATGCGCCGACACTGGCTGCCGGCCTGCCTATCCGAGGAAGKCGAAGAGCCGGACGGTGATCCGGTGCGGGTACGTTTGCTTGGTGAAGATCTAGTCGCGTTCCGCGATACAGAAGGAAGAGTAGGGATACTGGACGAGATGTGCCCGCATAGGCGTGCTTCGCTGGTGCTGGGTCGTAACGAAGAATGTGGATTACGGTGCCTTTATCATGGCTGGAAAATGGATGTCGATGGCAATGTTTTGGAAATGTCGTCTGAGCCACCAGAATCGAAGATGACAGAAAAGGTAAAACATAAGGCTTACCCAACCCATGAAGCAGCGGGTTTTATCTGGGTCTACATGGGGCCATCCGAGGAACAACCGGAGTTCATACCACCAGTTTTCCAGCCTAGCCCCGAAACCAAAGTGTCCATCTCCAAGGTGATCATTGACTGTAATTGGGCTCAGATTCTTGAGGGCGCAATAGATTCGGCACACTCTTCAAGCCTACATTCCACGGACATGGTTCCTGCCCGTAAGGATGGTGCCGAAGCGACTGATAAACTCTGGCTACGCCCCTCCACTGATAAAGCACCACGCTTGGAAGTGCAACAAACACCATTCGGCTTCAGATACGTAGCGCTTCGCCGGCCGATTAAAGATGCCAAGACGCATAATTATGTACGTACTACGCTCTTTATTGCTCCTTTTACCGTACAGATCCCTCCTAATAATCTCTACGATATCGCGATATTGCATGTGCCAATTGATGATACCCATACAGCATTTCACTTTATTGCCTGGGGTGATGCGAACACGACTCCAGATACAGAGTCTTGGCGTAAATTTCTCCACACGCAAGTTGGGCTCGACGTGGATAAGCACTTCCGTAAGTTTCGCACACGAGAAAACAACTACTGGCAGGATCGCCGAATAATGCAACTCGGCACCAGCTTTACTGGGATTGCGGGCATCCCTAACCAAGATATCGCGATGTGGGAAACCATGGGTCCTATCGCCGACCGTAGTCATGATCGTCTCGGAGCAAGCGACTTGGCTATTGTCGAGTTCCGTCGACAGATGGTTCAAGCCGCTAAAACCATGCAACAAGATGGAAAGGCTATCGGCGCTGAAGAGCCAAGAATTCCACACTACAAGCTCAAGTCGTTTCAAGGCATTGTCCCGAAAGAAGAAGACTGGCGTCAATTGGGTACTGCACCTGAAGAAGAGGAGTTATATGAGAGCTTACAGTAACCATCAAACTCTTAAACGATGATACCCATGAGTGCATGAGCGCATCTTTTCATGGTGATGAGCATTCCATTTTAGATAACCACGCAGGAACCCTGATGAACAAGTTGGAACTTTCGGTTGCGATTGGCAATTATGATCGTGTGAGGCCATTGATCGATGGGGAGGTTCAGATCGATGGTGTGGACTCTATATATATGTTGCATGACCCCGAAGAAATTTTCTTTCGTGCTTTCCGTCATGCCGACTTTGATATCACAGAGCTTTCGCTAAGCAGTTACACTGTGAAAACAGCTGCAGGTGATTGCCCTTATATTGGAGTTCCCGTCTTTCCCTCACGTGCCTTTAGGCATACCTCCATTTATATACGGACCGATCGAGGAATCCAAACACCTACGGATCTTCGGGGCAAGCGTATTGGGGTGCCCGAATATCAGTTGACTGCCAATGTTTGGGCGCGCTTATTCCTCGAAGAGGATCATGGCATTCGTCCACAAGACATGACATGGCTGCGTGGTGGTTATGAGGAGCCAGGTCGGGTCGAGAAAATCAACCTCAATCTTCCCGAGGGTGTTCATGTAGAAAATATTCCCGAAGGAGAAACACTCTCGGGAATGCTGGCTTCCGGAGAGCTTGATGCCGTAATGGGCCCTCGTGCTCCTTCTTGTTTTATGCAGGGACATCCACATGTCAGTTACCTCTATAGTGATCCTCAACAAGCAGCCTCGGATTGGTACCAGCGAACTGGCATTTTTCCAATTATGCATTTACTAGGTATTCGGAAAACACTGGTGGATCGCCATCCATGGTTACCGTTCTCGGTTTACAAGGCTTTTGAGCAGTCAAAGGCTAAAGCACTTGCAAAACTTAGTGACACTTCGGCGACCAAGGTAACTCTCCCGTTTGTTGAAGMCCAGCTGCTGGCGGCACGCCGCCTAATGGGTGAAGATTTTTGGTCCTACGGCTTTGCACCTAACCGAAACACATTGGAGCGCTTTTTAGTGCAACACCATGCGGAAGGATTATCTCAACGTCTCCTGAAACCCGAGGAGCTTTTCCACCCCGCAACACTGGAAAGTTTCAAAATATAATAGTGTTCGGTAGCAATAAGAGCACTCAACATCAAAGATACTTATAAAATAAACTAATCGTATTTTAACCAATAACAAAACTAGTAAAAAGGCTAAAAAATGAAAATTTCAATTAAAAAAACCGTGATTGCTATAGCCATTGTTGTTCCTAGCGTGATGAATGTCGCATCGGCTCAGGAATACAAACTCACCGTTGCTGGCGCCTCGCCAGGAGGATTATGGTCCCTGCTAGGTGCTGGTCTAGATAGCGCTTTAAAGGAGGAATATCCTGGATCAACAGTGACTTACCAAACATCAGGAGGTGGTATAGCGAATGTGGCAGTATTACAGCGTGGCGACGCTAACCTAGGACTTGTCGAGGATGCGGTTCTGCAGTTGGCTCGGGATGGAGAAGCTCCCTTCCGAGAGGCTGTTAATGATGACATTAGAGTGCTCTCTTATCTTTATACTTGGGCGCCGATGCAAGCCGTAATACGGAAGGAGTTTGCGGAGGAGCATGGCATAACTAGTTTCTCGGATATCGCTGATATTAAGCCGCCAATCACCATCGCCATCAATAAGCGAGGCAATATCGCGTCAGGTGTTGCCGAAGCTATGTTGGACTCTATAGGAGCAACCTCAGAAGAGGTCAAAAGCTGGGGTGGTAACATCATCTATGCCGCTTCTAGTGAGCAGTCAGGCTTAATCCAAGATCGACGCGTCGACATGTTATTAAATAGCTTATTTGTGGGGCAGAGTTCGATCATGCAAGCGGCCTCTAGTGTTGATTTGGATTTATTACCCCTTTCTGAGCAAACCATCCAAGAGGTTTCTGAAAATACAGGGACCAATCCTTTTACAATTCCTGCAGGTGCCTACGAATGGGAGCAGGAAGAAACACCCACCGTATCCATCAGCGCTACCTTAGCCGTGAATAGTTCCATGGATGATGAAATGGCTTATAACTTGACCAAAGCCTTCTATGAAAACTATGAAAAAATTGCCGGTGTTCACCCAGCTATGGAAAGTCTGACGCCAGAAGTCATGGCGGGTGTCGAAGTGGTTCCATACCATGATGGTGCTGAACGTTACCTCAAGGAAGTTGGCCTTCGCTAAGCGTTAAGGACAATATCAATACTGAGAGGTTTCTAGATGAATCACTTACTTCCGATTATAACAGGGACCGGCGCCAAGAGGTCGTTGACAGGCAAGCTAGGGAAGACTGTCCATGGAAGTGCAGCAATTGTGGCGCTTGGAGTTATTTACACTACGACGGTCGTGTATGTAGATCTTTATGCCATGATGGTTGTATTTCTATCTGCCATGCTGGCTTTGCTATTCCTTACTGTGAGCGCAGGACCAAATGGGCGAGTAGAACGTCCCAGCTTTGTAGACTGGTGCTTGGTAATAGCCAGTCTTGTTGTCGGTATCTATTTTTTGGCGGAAAATCAGCGGATTGTTGAGCGCATTACATTGCTGTATCCATTGGAAATGCCTGATTTGGTGGCAGCCAGCGTGCTTTTGGTGCTAACGATTGAGGCGACGCGTCGTACGGTCGGTTTTGGGCTGACTAGCGTTGTTCTGGCCTTTGTCTTTTACAATCTATGGGGGCACGGTCTACCCGGAACACTCGGTTTCAGGGAAGTTAGTTATAACCACTTCCTTGATATCATGATGTTTACGTCGGATGGATTGTTTGGAGTGCCCCTTCGAGTGGCTGCCACTTATGCCTTTCTTTTTGTAATGTTTGGTACCTTCCTTTCTAAAGCCGGAGGTGCTGAGTTTTTCTATAACCTAGCGTCCGCAGTGGCTGGCCGTAGAACGGGCGGCCCTGCTAAGATTGCCGTTATTTCCTCAGCGCTCTACGGTACCATGTCGGGAAGCCCAACCTCAGATGTTGTCACAACGGGTTCCGTCACTATCCCTATCATGCAACGCCTTGGCTACAGTAAAGCGCTTTCAGGTAGCGTAGAAGTAGCTGCTTCAACGGGCGGGAGCCTGTTGCCTCCAGTAATGGGTTCTGCAGCCTTCATCATGGCGGAGTATACGGGAATCGAATACCGCGATATCGCCATTGCAGGCATCATTCCTGCTTTACTCTATTTTTTGTGTGTTTACGCACAGGTGCATTTGCGCTCCCAGAAGCTTGGTCTGAGAGGATTAACGAAAGAAGAGACTCCGCCGTTAAAAGGTACTCTTAAGAACGGTGGCCTGTTCATACTTCCCTTGATTGCATTGTCATCTGCTTTGCTGATGGGCTATTCGCCCACTTATGTTGCAGCGGTATCAACTGTCGTAGTTCTGATGGTGTCTATGGKGCGTCGTTCAACACGAATGGGACCCATGGCAATATGGAATGCCTTGGCCGTAACTACGCTACGAATGGTATCCGTTGTTGCCGCTTGTGCAGCTGCTGGCTTGGTCATAGGGGGAATATCAATGACGGGGTTGGGCGGAAAATTTGCCGATCTTGTTTACTTGATGGCTGGCGATACCGCCTTTCTGGCCCTAATTATTTCCGCCGTGTTGGCCATTATCCTAGGGATGGGTATGCCAACACCCTCAGCTTTCATCCTGGCTGCTGTTCTGGTCGGGCCCACCTTGCTAGGACTTAATTTTAGTGTCCTTCAGACCAACATGTTCATCCTTTACTTCGCTGTGCTATCAGCTATGACGCCACCGGTCGCAGTAGCCGCGTTTGCCGCTTCGGCAATTGCGGATGCTAAGCCGCTGGAAATTGCCACCGGCGCGGTCAGATTAGCCATTACGGCTTTCATCGTTCCGTTTGCATTTGTATATGGCGAGGGACTTTTGATGGTAGGCGATCCTATCGAGATTATAGTTACCTGTGCTAGCGCAGTGATCGGTGTTTTGCTATTGAGCATCGCCGTGGAAGGGTACTGGCGAGGTCGAGTCAACGTGCTCCCAAGACTTGGTTTTGGAGTGGCAGGACTACTCTTTATTACACCAAACAGTTGGGCAGTTGCACTGGCTGTGATTATTGTCGCCATGGCAATTATCGGTACACCACATCTACGGTTACATAGCCAAAAATTGCCTGCATAAGGTAGATCACTTTTCTTCGTCATCTATGGAGGCAGAGTTATGGTAAAGACTCTGCCTCTATTCTTATTATAGCGGGAGAACATAGTGACAAGCTTGCAAGCAGTACCGATCTTGCTATCGCTTGCCTCTGCATTAATGTTTGCTGTCACATTTGTTCTCGTCAAAATAACTGGGCAAAACGTATCATCTCTTGCTGCTCTTTGTGTAACTCTCACTACTAATGTGGTAACTCTTTGGGGCTGGAGCTTGCTTAGTGCGCAGGAGAGTATTTCGATTTCGATTGAATGGGGCTACTTTGCAATAGCTGGTATTTTCGCACCTTTGATGGGGCGTTTTTTTCAGTTCCAAGGCATGGCTAAATTGGGCGCAAATATTACTACACCACTAACCTTGACTCACCCAGTTGTTACTGTACTTTTCGCGGTTATATTTCTAGGTGAAACCCTTAGAATTGAGATAATTGTCGGTGTATTAATGGTTTTGTTTGGAAGCTTACTTCTTGGTGCACAGAACGGAAACCATCCCAAGAATGTTTCTGAAGTCTCGAAAAAGTATTTACTATTTCCGTTAGCTGCTTCGTTTACTTATGGCGTTTCAGTGGTTTTCAGGAAAGCAGGTATTGATATCGGCACCGATGCAGTAACTGCCGCTGCAGTCACTACTACATCCTCCTGGCTCGTTTTGAGTATATACCTTGTGGCATTCAGACCTGCGCATGCGTTGATTCTTTGCCATACTGAGTTTGTAACACTTGTGATTGCCGGTATTTTCTCGAGTATTGGCCCCGTATTGCTTTATATGGCACTGCAGAAAGGTCATATTGCGATTATTGCGCCATTAGCAGCGACCACGCCATTCTTTGTACTACTTATTACTTTTTTGTTTATGCGTGATAATGAAACTTTCAGCGTGTGGATTATAATCGGAACTTTGTTTACTGTTTTAGGTTCAAGTTTTATGGCATATATTGGAATGTCTTGAAGTAATTTTAAAATACATCAAAAATAGTTGCTTATGCATAAGCCGGACGCTGAAAAGCTCAGCTCGAACTTAACGAAAAGTGTTTCATTTGCATTAATGAGATGTTAGAGCTGGTTATATAACTGACTGTCCCCTGGATTAGCACCACTCTCTCATGTGTCTCCACATATGCCGTTCGTTGAGCAAACTCAACGAACGGCAGGTAATTGAGTGAGCTGTGGGGGGGGGGGCGAACGTGATTGTAGTGGTCTCGCCCCGCATCAATTTCCGCTCTCGCCTCATTCATTGTTCTAAACCAGTGGCGGTTCAGGGATTTGTTTCGGAACTTACTGTTCAAGCTTTTCACCGAGGCATTCTGAGTAGGCTTKCCCGGCTAAATAAAGMCTAGTGTCACCGCCGTTTCTTTACTCCAGAAGAACATCGCTTTGCTCGTAAACTCTGTAATATAATCGCAAATAATTCTGTGAAGTTTACTTCTTGCTTCGCAAAGCTGCCCCATAAACTGAGCCACCTGACGTCCGTTAATCGATTCGGATACTAACTGGCCTACCATCTCCCGTGAAAAGTCGTCCACCACATTCAGCTCCCGAAGGCGCTAGCTGATCGGACACGAAGTCCATCGACCTACGCTCATTGGCCCTCGTTGGCACATTCAGCGGCTGCCGTGGCCGGTGGAGCTTCTGGCGCCGTTTGGTACGTACCTGCAGGCCTTCTTCGGTATAAATCCGATACGATCGCTTTCGGTTAGTGACCAGGCCTTCAGCTATTAACAGCGCATATAATAGCAGATAGCCATAGGCAGATTTCTGAGCGGCAAGCCCTTTAAGACGCGCTCTTAAGGCACCGTCTTGTTTATCCTACGCTTGATACCGATACGCTGTTCGAGGAGAAATGCCTACAAGTTGGCAGGCGGAACGCTCGTTAAACTGGTGATCATAAACCAGATGCCGAGCAGCCGCTTTTTGGGCTGTAGGCGTTACCACTTTTTTGACAGCACATCCTTCATGGCCTCGACTTCCAGGAGCTTGTCAGCCAGAAGCTTTTTGAGCCTATTGTTCTCTGTTTCAAGCTCCCGCAAGCGCTTCGCTTCATTCACTTCAAGGCCAGTGTACTTACTACGCCAGTTATAGAAGGTGCCGCTGGAAATACCCAGCTTGAGGCAGACAGAGGACGTCCACTTTGGCGCCTGCCTCATATTCCAGGATGGCGCCAATGATCTGATCTTCGGTATAGTGTGTCCCTTACATGTTGAGATCTCCGTCAAATAAGGGTTAGCGTGAAATCTCCTTATGTTCATAGCGATAGTTTTGGGAGACAGGTCACCCCTAAAAACGATTTTCCAAGTATGAATTAATTATTTGAGCTTCAACCCCCTTTATAGACCATCACCGCAACTTGAGTCACGAAAATTAATTGTCACTATAATTAAGGGCAAAACTAAGCTAGGGGAAGGACAGACGTTTTTTTACACAAATATTTATAAGCTATGCAAAAGCCAAAAACAGCTAAGCCTATAATATCGGTATAGAATCCACCAGAAAAAAGATCCGCTGGAATGAGTAGGAAAAGCCCTCCAAAAAGTAGTAAACAGCGAAACCATGTGCTCACTATACCGTTCATGTATCCAACGATTCCCGCCGTAACCATGTATATGCCTAATATTGCCGATCCTAACGCCAAAACTACCTCTATAAGACTGCCCTCTAATATAAGAGATGGGGCAAATAGAAATAGAAACGGTACGACATAGGCTGGCCAGGCCAGGCGCATTGCAGCAATACTCGTACTCCACGCTCCAGCACCAGCAATGTTAGCGGCCGCGAATGAAGCGAGGGCCACGGGTGGAGTCACCATAGAAAGAAGACCGAAGTAAAAGACGAAAAGGTGTGCCGAAATCACAGGTATACCGACCTCAACAAGTGCTGGCGCCACTAGCGTTGCGAGTAAGATATATACCCCTACAGTGGGCATTCCCATACCTAGCACAATACTAATTAGCGCGGTAATGAGAGCTAGCAGGAAAACATTCTCTCCACTTGCGTTGATAATATGAAGCGTGAGATTAAAGGCAAGGCCTGAAATATTGAGTACACCAATGATTAAACCAGCTGCAGCACAAACAATAACGAGCCCACACGCGGCTCCCCCTGCTGAAGACACAACCGGCCAAATATCACTAAGCGCAATGCGGCGTCCACGATACCCAAAAATTAAGCTTACAATTAACAGGGTGAGCACCGCCAAAACGGCCGCTCGTTCGGGGCGCATATTTAAAGCAAACAGTGCATAAAAGAGGATTAAAAAAGGAATTAGAAAATGCCAGCCTTGTTTTAACGAATGCCAGCCTGAGGGGATCTGGGAGGCTTCGACCGAGCGAATATTGCGCTTGGCGGCATAAAGATCAACGTTGATAAAAATGGCAAGGTAGTACAGCAGKGCAGAAGGCAGCGCTGCCATCATGACCGTTGAGTAGTCGACACCTATGAAGTCTGCCATGATAAATGCAGCCGCCCCCATTACAGGAGGTACTAGTTGGCCACCTGTAGAAGCCACTGCCTCTACCGAGGCTGCATAAGAAGGGGTGAAGCCTGCCCTTTTCATCATTGGGATCGTAACAACGCCAGTGCCAACCACGTTACCCACGGCACTGCCCGATATTGAGCCGAAGAGCCCCGAGGCGGTGACGGCAACTTTGGCTGGCCCCCCTCGAAATCGCCCCATGCCCGCTAAAGCGATGTCATTGAAAAAATCAGCTGCCCCGCAACGCGCCAGGAGCTGGCCGAAAAGCAAAAAAGGAATGACGATTATCACTGCGACTTTTAGTGCAGTCCCAAGCATCCCATTTGCATCGATCGCGAGATAGACCACCAGTTCCGATAACGTTGTCTCCCTGCTCTGAAGCTCCCCTGGGACGAGATGTCCAAATAGCCCGTAGGCTAGAAATATCAGAACAACCGATAGGATGCCAATACCGGCAGAGCTTGGCAGGTTAAATATAAGTGCGCTGAACAGGACTACGCTAGTCGCAATAAGCCAGCCCGGAAGATAGGGAGCCTCCATCGATATCATTGGATAGTAGAGGGAGACATACAGCCCAACACAAAATGTTAAAGCCGCACAGACAAAATCGGTTATTTTAAGAAGTCTTTTTTGAGAGTGCTCCGCCATGATCAAAAAACCAGCAGAGAGAGCAAGTGTTAGAACTAAGGCCAAGAGCTGTACATCGTAAACTGAAATGTTCAGCAGTTGATGCATGTTGCCGGCATAAGCGACCGGCAGCAGTACCATTAGTCCTCCTGCGAGCCTCTTCAACTGCTTGATCACACTAGTAGACATGTCAGGAACCATGGTGTCATCTTTGGACTCTAGCATGACGTTACTCCATCATCCCTACTTCATTATAAAAGCTAATCGCACCTGGGTGATAGCTTAACCCATTGAATTCAGGCGCCATTCTTTCAGGATCAAATTCCGCAAAGGTTCTGAGAATTCCACGCACTTTTTCAGGATTATCATGTAAAAGCTTCACAATTTCATAAACAGTTTCTTCAGGAACATGTGTTCCCGCCGTTAGCACGTAGTCGTAACCCATCATTGGTGTAGGCTCATCCACGCCTACACTGTCACTGCCCGGTTCGACCGTCTTAATATAAGAGGTGGGTACGAATTCCTGCATCGCTGCTTCGGCCTCGGGTGTATCGTTGACCGCAAGCCAGCGGATGCCTAGGGAAGCATCTGCCTCGCGTGTTTTACCCCCTTGTAATGCGAAGAAAGCTACATCTACGTTGCCCGTAATAAAGTCATCGACGCCATTTGGCACAGAAGGAACCATGTGCGCTTCCATATCATCAATAGACAGCCCCCCAGCAGCGAGAATGCCATCGACCTGAAATTTTAAGGTCGGCTGAGCTGTGTACCCATAGGTGATACTCGTGCCTTCAATATCGGAGACTTTGTAATAATCTGAATCTTCACGCACCATGAAGCCATAAGCTGAGGAGCTCAGCGAGGCAACAACTCGAAGGTTTTCCAGGGGCCTACCCTCGAATGGCTCCTGTCCCTGTACAGCAGCCGAAATATCGGGACTTGGTATTAATTGCAGGTCTAGACGCCCTGTATCAATCATTGGCATCGACTGTCCCGTTCCGCCATAGGCCTGAACACGCACATCTATACCCGCTTCATCAGATAGAAACTTCGCCATACCGGCATTGACGGCGTAGTTTTGTGAGCCTTGAGTTCCTGCGCCAATACCAAGCGACTGTGCGTTTGCACCGTTAGCCATAAAGAGTGTTGTACCGAGGAAAATTGCGCCCAGCATTGTTTTTTTCATGGTAATACTCCGTTGTTAATTTTATTTTTATCGATGATAAATAGCTTGTTTTTGTTGGGGKCAATCGCTTCCGTGCTTATATTCCACTATATCCAGCACGTGCCACCCAATAATCCCACGCACGTGCTAATGGCATAGGACTTAGGAGCATGGCGCTGGTTTTTTCTATCTCTCCGTCGGTCAAGTAGCTCAGTTCTCCGATCTGTAACGTGTCATGAATGAGCTTGGCATTATCCTTCAATCCTATAGAGACCATGCAAACCGCCTTAAGATTGTCAGCAGCACAGACACACCCATGCCCACGCAATAGAGCAACACGGCTTTCACCAAGTACCTTAGAAAGCGAGTGGCCCATCTCCATTGAATCTACAAGCATATTGGTATCGCCGAATTCGTCTTGGCTGTCCCAAGTTTCTATTGTTGAGCCTATTACGGCTGACATATGAAAGATCGGACGCAATGAAATGGCGTTCATGGTAAACGGCAGGATTGAGCGCGCATGATGATGCGTGACCGCGTTCACGTCGGGTCGATCCTTATAAATTGCGCCATGAATATGTCGCTCAGCATAAGGCCGACGATGGTCACTGCCGACCAACTCGCCATCCAACGTAAACTCCATGATATCGCCACGGGTCACTACCTCGGGACTGCGCGAGCGCGATAAGAAATAGCGATCAGGGTTCAGTGGGTTTCGTACGCTCACATGCCCAAAGTCATCTATTACGTCTTCACGAGCAAGAATGCGATTGGCAATGACTAGGTTGGTAATTGTCGTCTCAAGGATATCGTGCTCGAAACGTACGCTCATATTTTCAGACATTTGTTGGCTACTCCGCCGGAAGGGATTGGGAATGACTTCCTTCAGACTAGTTGTGTATTGTCACTTGAACTAATATATATTTATATGCTTCTTTATACTCTTAAAGGTATAGATTACTATGCGATCCTTTGTCTCCCAGCTCTCCATTCATAAGCTCGAGGTCTTTTGCATGGTCGCCGAGCTGAAGAGCATTTCTCGTGCTGCAGAGCGCCTTAACATTGCTCAGCCTGTCGTCTCAGCACATCTTAAATCGCTTGCGGACAAATTAGGGGTATCACTAACTGAACGAAGTGGACGTCGAATAGCATTAACCGAAGAAGGGGAACGTGTTTATCAATGGGCTCACGATGTTGTCATTCGCACTCATGAGCTTGAACGTGAAATAGCTGATACTCAGCGTGGACTGGCAGGGAAGGCTAAGGTGGGTGCTTCGATGACTCTGGGCTCTTACGTTCTGCCTAGTATTATCGCATCGATAAGGCAGCGTTATCCCCAAGGGGAAATATCAGTACAAGTAACTACCCCAATATTAGCGACGGATGCGGTGCTGCAAGGTGAATGCGACTTTGCTTTTACTATTCTAGACCCACGTCATGAAATCGCAGGTTTGGAAGTGCAGCGTGTGCGGGATGAGCAGTTAATCCTCGTTGCTTCTAATAATTCGGGGCTCAAGACAAAAAGCGTATCGCTTGAGGAGCTTGCTGAACTGCCTTTCGTCACTGCTCAGTTACGCACTCCTCGTCGCGAGATCGAGGAGCACTTGTTAATGGAATTTGGCGTGTCGCGCAACCAAATTGTAATGGAATTTGGACATGCCGAAGCAATTAAACAGGCAGTACGCGCCGGTGCAGGGGTTGCCTTCTTGTTCCAATCTTCGGTCAACGACGAACTTGCCTCGGGACTACTAAGAAGGCTCGATACATCAGGTATGGAATTACGTGTTCCGGTTTATCTGGTGCGTAGGAAACACAAGAAATTGGCCAAATTCCAGTCCATGATGCTGGATGAAATAACCCAAGCGCTAAGCAATTAGCCTGGCGATCTCATCGCMTTTTCCATCGAAGGTGCGTACCCCTTAGCGGCCTCAATCTCAACTACCGCTACACCGCCACTATCAAACACATCCAGAGCACCAATCATAGCTTTTTTCACTTCATCAGGTGAGTTTAACAGACCATAACTTACCGCCCCGAAGCCTTGAGCTATGGAACTGACATCAATATCTGGCCCGTTCATAACGATGCCAACATGCTTGTTTTCGACTGGGCGATTCCGCTCTCTAGCAACCGACTCCTGGTGTACTTCATCGTTGTAGAATGAATGGTTATTCACGACGACAATCAGCAAGGGGATGCTCTGGTTTACCGCAGTCCAAATAGCTGAAGCATTCATCAGAAAGTCTCCATCGCCCAGTACTGCCAGCGCGAGGAGCTTAGACTTCTCGTCACGTAGCGCTAAGGCTGCACCCACCGCCATACCGGGGCCAGATCCTATGCCGCCGCCTCCATCATAGCCCAGCGAGCCATAAGGATTGTCCACGGGCCAATCCGCACCTGTCCAACTGAGCGGGGCGCGGATTAGGCATGCAGAGCGCTTMCCAAGAGCGCTGCGCACTATTGCCGCTATATCTTGCGGAGTCATCGGTCCGTTCGCGATTTCTGCTGGTATGGGAAGCACAGGAACTGGATCTGGATCTCTTGCCTCTAGTGCTTCTACTAGTGCGGCTACTACTTGGTCAGGCTCATTAAGGAAGGCTACATCGGCCGGAGCGGGCGCCCCTCCATCCTTCACCCAGCCGCGATGGTTATGAACATCCAGCGTCGCTGAGATGATTTTCGCTGGAACCGGACGATCTCCAAAAACTGAACGCAGTGTGCCTCCGAAGTCCAGCCAGTCGAAATTGACTATAACGTCAGCTTCGGCGATGGCGGTTTTAGCTTGAGTGTCTGGAAAGTAACCTGCGCGTCCTACATTCGCGACATGAGTGCTGGGAAATGTCGCGCCGGTCTTAAAGTCAGTCACTACTTGCGCTCCCAGGCGCTCTATTAACGCAATGCGCAGCTTCCAATCCGTTGCAGAGCGCGACATACGGCCCATTAGAACGACAACTTTTTCTGCACCTGACAACAGCTTCGCTGCTACCGTTACTAAGTCGGGCGCGGGGGCGCCGGCCCTCGGTGCTCCTCGGCGGGCTATATCTATGTCAGGTAGCGGAGCATCTAGAGCCTTCTCTTGAAGTGCTGAATCGATATTTATATAGACTGGGCCGCGTGGCGCGGTTCCCGCATGAGAAACCCCTTCGACCAACGCGTGAAGAGTGGCCGTGACACCGCCAGGTTGATCGTCCCACTTTACAAAGTCTCGAATCAGTGAGCCTTGGTCTTGTGAGGTATGGATCCAGTCTATCCAGGAGCGTCTATGTGTGGCATCAACCGGCCCTGTAGCTCCAAGAACCAACATTGGCACCCGGTCGCACCATGCGTTATAAATGCCCATAGAACCATGCATTAAGCCCACATTAGAATGTAGTGCTACGCCCATGGCGCGCCCAGTTACTTTGGCATAGCCATGCGCAATGGCAACCGCCGCCTCTTCATGTACGCATAGCAACAGTTGAGGGTCATTGTGGGTGAAGTTTACTAAACTATCGTGAAGCCCTCGATAACTCGCTCCGGGATTGAGAGCGATATAACGAAGATCCAGTTCATTTAATGTTTTGGCGATCGCATCCGAGCCCCAGCAGGGGGTATTGTTTTGGGTCTTATGGCTCATGATTTCCTCTCAAGACAGCATGATGTTAATAGTTTTTGATTCGGTGTAGCTAAGCAGCTCTTCACGACCTTCCTCGCGGCCCMCGCCGCTTGACTTCATCCCGCCAAAAGGTACTCCCAGGAAGTGCATGCTTGAGCCGTTGATCCATATATGCCCCGACCGGATCTGCTTCGCCATCTTCAGAGCTGCGTTAATGTCATGCGTCCAAACGGCAGCGGTTAAGCCGTATTCTGTGCTATTAGCCATAGCTACTGCTTCATCAAAGTCTTTCCAGCGTCCAATCGCCATAACAGGCCCAAATACTTCCTGTTGCCATAAGCGCATGTCGGGCGACACATCAGCGTAGACTGTTGGCGCTACCCAGAACCCCTTAAGAAACTGTTTCCCTTCGGGCCGCGCGCCCCCTAGCATTCGACGCGCGCCATCAGCATCGGCATTGCCGCAATGAGCCAGGATACGCTGCATGTGCAGTTCAGAATTGACCGGTCCCACATCGGTTGCGTCACTCAAGGGGTCGCCAATGCGCAACGCGGCGACACGCTCAACAACCGCATTAAGTACGTGATCGTAGATATCTTCATGCACTAGCAAACGACTGAGCGAACCACAGGATTGGCCCTGCCATGAAAAGTTCATCCCAAACACGGCGGCGTCAGCGATCTTTTCAGGGTCGCAATCGGGGAACACGATCATCGGATTCTTGCCGCCCAGTTCCAGCGTTATATGCTTGACCCCGACTTCGGCCGCCGATCTTTGGATAGCCCGTCCGGTTTCGGGCGAACCGATGAAAGCGATCCGCTTGATCCCTGGGTGTCGAACGATTGCGTTTCCAACAACGTCACCTTCACCAGTTACGATATTAAACACACCCGGAGGTAAGGTATCGCGAGCGATCTCGGCGAGTACCATCGACGATAGTGGAGATGTTTCAGGGGGTTTTACGATCACGGCATTACCTGCCGCCAGCGCCGCGGCGGTACGTGCGACGGCGAACATGATCGGGTGGTTAAAAGGKGCAATTCGCGCCACTACCCCATAGGGTTCATGCAGCGTCAGGTGTAGATTCTGAGATGTCGCCGGAATGGTGTCGCCCCGCAGATCGGGGCCAAGTCCGGCGTAGTAGCGCAAACTCTCCACGGCGGTTGGCACGTCGATCATTCGCATTGGCCGAATCGTGTTTCCAGTATCGCTGACCTCGATTCGCAGTATTTCATCCGCACGGGCAGCAATAGCGTCAGCGAATCGGTTCATAGCTGCGGCCCGTTCCATCGGTGTTAACGCCGCCCAGGCGGGCCAAGCTTTTTCTGCAGCTTGTACCGCTCGATCCACATCTTCTGACGAACCTGCTGGTACACGACCAATAGGCTCTTCCGTTGCGGGATTTATAGATGTCGACCATTTGCCAGTAACGCTTTCAACCAGTTCACCACCGATCAGCATTCGCTCTGCTTCGCAGACACGTTCCATTTTGTTCTCCTTATTCGGATCTCAAGAAGTAAACAGTAATGAAGGCATCGGCAGCCTTCGGTCAAATATATAAACGATGCGACATCTATAGCTGATTAGATATATTTGGATTCTTTTTAACCATGTGGGCTATGAAAAATTTCTTAGGCATCGTGAGGGCACAAGGATATTCATCAGAGATTAAAAGTATTCAGACGGACATACCGTCAATCGTTTTCGTTGTTTTTTACTTAGGCTGAAGGTCAATTACCAAAAAGTATAATTGCAATCTCACCAATCAGTCACAACACTGATGATCACAATGCTGATCAATATTAATAATATTTATGATGAGGAATCGCCATGCAGTTTCATCTCAACGGCTTTCAGACAGGCGACCCAAAGCGCTATACCTCTGACAAGGCAATTGCCAATTCAGACCAATTACCTAAAGAGGTCGATGTACTTATCGTCGGCTGCGGCCCAGCAGGTTTAACGCTTGCCGCCCAGCTTTCACGCTTTCCTGAGATCCGTACACGTATCGTTGAGCAGAAAGACGGGCCCATCAAGCTCGGTCAGGCCGACGGCATCGCCTGCCGCAGCATGGAAATGTTTAACGCCTTTGGTTTCGTCGACAAAGTGATGAACGAGGCGTGTTGGATCAACGAGACGGTATTTTGGAAGCCAGATGAGACAACTCCTAAAAATATAGTGCGCCACGGGCGCGTACAGGATACTGAGGACGGACTTTCCGAATTCCCTCACACGGTACTCAACCAAGCTCGTGTACATGACTTTTTTCTTGAAGTGATGCGTAACTCACCGAGCCAGCTGGAGCCAAACTACTCACGCCGGGTGGTCGATGTAAAGATTGATTCTACGCAGGCCGATGTGGTCACATTGGGCACTGAAGCGTATCCGGTAACGGTCAAGCTAGAGCGCATAGATGATGCACACCAAGGCGAGACAGAAACAGTGCGTGCCCGCTACGTGGTCGGCTGCGATGGGGCGCGCAGTGCAGTGCGTCAGTCACTTGGTCGCGCACTAGTTGGTGATTCTGCGAACCAAGCCTGGGGTGTGATGGACGTGCTAGCGGTTACGGATTTCCCCGATATTCGCATGAAGGCGACTATTCACTCTGCTAACGAAGGCAATATTTTAGTAATTCCGCGAGAAGGCGGTTACTTAACGCGCCTTTACATAGAGTTGGATAAACTCAGCGAGAACGAGCGTGTTTCGAGCCGGAATATCACCTCTGATCAACTCGTGGCTGCAGCGCAACGTATTCTCCMCCCCTACAAGCTGGATGTGAAAGAAATTGCTTGGTGGTCCGTGTACGATATTGGCCAGCGCTTGTGCGATAAGTTTGACGATGTGCCCGTAGAAGCAGTTGGCAGCCGTATCCCCCACGTGTTCATAGCAGGTGATGCCTGCCATACACACAGCCCAAAAGCGGGGCAAGGCATGAATGTTTCCATGCGCGACACCTTCAATCTAGGCTGGAAGCTAGCCGCGGTGTTGCAGGGCAAAAGCTCTCCAGCAATATTGGATACCTATACTACCGAGCGCCAGACAGTGGCGAGAGAACTAATTGATTTTGATCGTAAGTTTTCTAAGATGTTCAGTGCCCCACCCAAAGGTTCGCCTGAAGATAAAGGCGACGGCGTGGATCCTAAAGAATTTCAAGATTACTTCATCAAGMAAGGGCGCTTTACTGCAGGCACGGCAATTCAGTACTACCCTTCGCTAATCTCAGCTGAACCGCTCCATCAGCACTTAGCTAAAGGGTTTGAAGTGGGCAAGCGCTTTCACTCTGCCCCGGTGGTGCGCCTGTCAGATGCTAAACCTATGCACCTGGGCCACACTATCGAAGCCGATGGCCGTTGGCGATTGTTTGCGTTTGCCGGTGCGGGCGACCCCACAGCGGCAGGCTCAGATATTGGCCGTCTATGCCGTTTTCTAGACGAGTCGCCGGACTCTCCAGTACGTAAGCATACGCCGAAAGATGAAGATATTGATGCTGTGTTTGATCTGCGCGCTGTTTGCCAGCAGGGCTTCCGCGAGCTTTCACTGGATGCTTTTCCAAAATTTCTGTGGCCGCACAAGGGAAAGTATGGTCTGCATGACTATGAGAAAGTATTCTGCCCAGACCTAAAAAATGCGGAAAATATTTATGATTTGCGTAGAGTTAACCGAGAGCAGGGGTGCCTAGTAATTGTCCGCCCTGATCAACATGTCGCCAACGTACTGCCGCTTAATGCGCACGATGAACTCGCTGCATACTTTGACCGCTTCATGCTGGTTGCCACCTGACTTACACTACGCTGACGGGCTCGCTAAAGTCGAGAACGCTGTTATACCGTGCATATATCTCACTGGATAGAATGTACAACTGACAATTCCATTGAATAGCAGCCGTGCCTCATTAACGGTCATGGCTTTTTTCATTCACTACTGAGTAAAAGCGAGAACATGGCCGGAACCCCGCTCTCCGATGCAAACGTGCTGCCAGGTAACCTACTTCGGCGCTGCCACCAGATCAGTGTTGCAATATTTCTGCGCAAGTGCGAGGCAAGCAACCTTACTCAATTGCAGTACATTATACTCTGTGCGCTCGAGGAAATGGGCCCGGTCGACCAGATCACCCTGGGCGGTTACACCGCCTTAGATCGCAATACTATAGCTGTGGTGGTTCGTAAGCTGGAAGAGCGCGGCCTTGTCAATCGACGCCGAAATCCAGAGGATCGGCGATCAATGTTTGTCAGTCTCACCGAACAGGGAGAGCAACTTCGCAACGACTCTGAATCAGCAGTTGCCGAGGKGCAGAAGGAGATTCTTGCCCCTTTGAACGAGAACGAACAGGAAGTGCTTTGCTCGCTGCTGAAGCGTATTGCTGACAGCAACAACCACTTGAGTCGTGTACCTATACGTCTTGGAGGTTTGCCCAGGTTACCAGCCAATCCAGATAAGTAATCTGCTTAAAAGCCATTGGCCTTAACTGAGCTGAGTGCAATACTTAGAATTTTTGATTTTTTGTCGGCTCATCAGTCCCCAATAACATCAGTTCATGAAAAAAATTTCCGTAACGAAGCTAAAAACCGAATTAGACGCTTTTATTATTTTATATCTGTACTAGGTAATATAGGATTAGGGCCAAAGAATTTTAAACATTTCATATTGGTTCACAGTGTGAGGAAATTGGTGCTGAAAATATAAATAGCAATACTGTGTATGAAACACCATGTCTCTCCCGTACCTGTCGAGTGATATAAAGTTGCTGTGGTAATTTAATAAAGCGAGAATTTTATAATTTATAAAAATGTAGGTTATACCATACTAATCCTATCTTAATTTTAATTTTTAACGGTTATCCAAGGAGCATTTCCGCTAAATTGCAAAACACTTTAGCAGGTGTGCTTAGTGGCCTATTTTTAGGCCACGAAATTCCTATTTCCATCGAGGGAATTGCACTGCTGAGTTCGATATGCTCGATCCTTTTACCATCAAGCGACCATGGCCGATAGACCATGTCGGAGAGGATAGTAATCCCTGTTCCATTAGCTACCATGCTTCGAACTGCTTCCACTGAGGATGTTTGAAACATTATATTTGGGGAGACTCCCTCAGGTTTCCAGTATTTGAGAGCTGTTTGATCCGCTTCGTCCACAGTCAACATGATATAGGGATGGTGGGCGATATCTTTCAGAGAAAGTTTTCCCTTGTTCAGTAGTTCATGATGACTGGCAACCCAGAGCCGTCGACGAGATTTGGTCAACGTCATCTTTTCTAACCAATGATGATGTTCAATATTGGATGTTAAAAAAATTGCCAGATCATACTCTCCTGACTTTAAACCTTGTTCAATTTCGGGTCTTGATACCTCGCTTAACTGAAGCTTTATCCCTGGGTAACGGCGTTGGAATTGCGCTAACAGTGGCGGAAGAAAATAGCCTGCCMCGGTGTAGGTCATAGCTAACCGCAAGTTGCCTTCCAACTTGGTGTGAGTATCTTGCAAGCTATCAAAGGCATCATCAAGCGCTTGGAAAGCATAGTTGACACGCTGCAAAAAACGCGTGCCTTCGCGAGTGAGTAGCATTCCACGGCTAGTGCGTCGAAACAGTGCTACACCTACCTGATCTTCAATTTCCCTTACCCCAGTAGTGATCGAGGACTGGGAGACATTCAAATCAATGGCAGCCTGGGTGACACGACCACTCTTAGCAACGGCTAAAAAGTAACGAAGTTTACGGAGCGAAAGATCTCGAGACATATCGAACTACCTACAGCATTCGGATTTTTTGATAACACTCTACAAAAATTAATATTATCAATATCTCTGCTTAGCTGCCATTAATGAAAGGAAGTCCTAAGGAGAGACTACATGACAACGACGATTGATCTGAATGCAGATATGGGAGAGAGCTTTGGTGCATGGACAATTGGTGACGGGGTTGACCCTGACATTATGCCATTGATCAGTTCTGCCAATATCGCGGCAGGCTTTCATGCTGGTGACCCCTCCMCCATGGTAGAAACGCTTCGCCTAGCATCTCGTCATGGGGTAAGCGTAGGAGTTCACCCAGGATTTCGTGATCTGGTCGGTTTTGGACGACGCCCCATCTTGGCATCAGCCGATGAACTAGTGAATGACGCGATTTACCAGTTGGGTGCATTTCGAGAGCTTGCCTGCCTGGAAGGCTTGGAGGTGAATCACTTCAAACTTCACGGCGCGCTATTTATGCATGCAGCGCAAGATGTGGAGTTTGCCGAAAAACTGAGTGCTGCGCTCGTAACAGTCGCTCCCACTCTGCCTGTTTATTGTCTGGCGGGCTCCGCCATTGATAAAGCGGCTGAAAGTGCTGGCCTGCCGAGAGTGCATGAGTTCTATGCAGATCGTGGCTACAACGATGAGGGCAGTATTGTTTTCGTGCGCAAGGTGCAGCGCCTAGACCCGCAGCAGGTGGCGCAAAAGGTACTACGCGCCTGCCAGGAGGGAAAGGTTGAAGCGGACAGCGGTCAGCAGGTAGCCGTTAAGTTCCAGTCCGTCTGTATTCACAGTGATACCCCAGGAGCCTTCTCACTGGTTAAGGCCGTGCGCGAGGTGCTTGACGACGCAGGAATTACGGTAGCTAAACCTTAAGTAAATTAGCATCACGTCCATGTGCTCACTTTGGGCGTACTTAAATTACGATAATTCACAGGAGTTGAATAATGMCAAAACCAGAGATTCAAGCCCCTTTCCCCGGTGTGTTCTACCGCAAATCTTCTCCAGATGCCCCCGTCTATGTTGAGGAAGGTCAAGTGGTTCAAGTGGGCGATGTTATTGGCTTAATTGAGGTCATGAAACAGTTTGTGGAGCTCAAGGCAGAAGTTTCTGGAACGCTGCTACATTTTTCAGTCGACAACGAAACAGTTCTTGAGGCTGGTGATGTAATTGCAACCATGGAGATGAACGAATGATTCGTCGACTGCTGATCGTTAATCGTGGCGAGATAGCATTAAGAATTGTTCGAGCGGCACAAGAGTCTGGTCTTGTCAGTATTATTGCTCATAGCGAGGCAGACACGGACACACTTGCCGTTCAGCGGGCAGATGAAGCTGTCTGCATTGGCCCAGCGCAGGCCTCCAAAAGCTATCTCAATATTCCCGCCATCATCGAAGCGGCAAAGGCCTGTCAGGCGGATGCCGTACATCCTGGCTACGGTTTTCTATCTGAAAGTGCTGATTTTGCTCGAGCGGTCAAAGAGGCTGGCATGGTCTTTATTGGCCCTGATGCTGAAATCATTGCACGCATGGGCGACAAGGCAATGGCTCGCCAGACGGCGATTGAAGCGGGTGTTCCTGTGGTGCCGGGTTCCCCCCATGCGGTCAAGGGTCTGGACGACGCATTAGCGGTTGTCGAGAGCGTCGGCTTTCCGCTGCTGATCAAGGCTGCCGCAGGCGGCGGTGGGCGTGGTATTCGCATTGCCGAAGATAGGGATGCCTTGGGCAAGCAGTTGCCACTGGCACAGGCCGAAGCACAGGCGTCCTTCGGTGATGGGCGTGTATATTTGGAGCGTTTTATTTCTAGCGCACGACATATTGAGGTTCAGGTATTAGGTGATGGAAAGCGTGCCGTCCACTTTTTCGAACGCGAGTGCTCATTGCAACGCCGCCGCCAGAAAGTATTTGAAGAGGCTCCATCCTCAGCGCTCGATAGCGCCACTCGCAAAGCGCTTTGTGAATCTGCCGTAGCGCTTACCGAACATGTGGGCTACGTAGGGGCCGGTACGTTGGAGTACCTTTTTGATGACACCACAGGKGAATTCTTTTTCATCGAGATGAATACGCGAATCCAGGTCGAGCATCCAGTCACGGAGATGATAACCGGCGTTGACCTGGTCAGGGAAATGATCCGTCTGGCCTGTGGCCAGGCACTGCGAATGACGCAATCGGACATTAGTCTGAAGGGGTGGGCCATCGAAATGCGTATTAATGCAGAAGATCCTGAGCGGGACTTTTTCCCCTCTCCAGGTACGGTAAAAAGGCTAATTTGGCCAGCTGGGCCGGGTATCCGTATCGATAGCGGCCTGTACGAAGGCTACAAAATGCCTCCATTTTATGACTCCCTAGTGGCCAAGCTCATTGTTTGGGATGAAGATCGCGAATGCGCATTGAAGCGTGCTGGCCGTGCGCTAGATGAGTTCCAGCTTGAAGGATTTTCCACCACTGCAAGCCTGCATCGCCGCCTAGTCGAAGACCCCCAGGTTAAGGAAGGGGCTATAGATACGACCTTTCTGGAGCGTTGGCTTGCCGAGCCAGCGTCAAGTCACGTCCATGCGAAGGAGGTCATCGATGAGCAATGAGATGACAACCACAGCCCGTTATAGTCAGGCGGGTGATGAGTTCTTGTTTGTTGAGCTGAATGAAGAAATGACCCTTGAGGCATTCTTTCGCTCAATTTCAATCACCCAGCGGCTACGTGACATGGCCCTGCCGGGAATCGTTGAGATCTGCCCGGCAAACGCGTCCTATCAAGTACGCTATAACCCTGATGTCATATCTGCAGGCCAGTTGCAGGAAACGTTGGAGTCGTTGGATCGTGAGGTGTCGACCCAGCAAGTGCGTACCCTTGAAACCCGAGTGATAGAAGTGCCCGTGCTGTACAACGACCCCTGGACCTATGAAACCCTGATGCGTTTTCGTGACCATCATCAGGACCCTTCCAGTACAGACCTGGAATACGCAGCCCGTATCAACGGCTACGACAGTGTCGACGCTTTCATTGAAGCACATAGCTCAACGTCCTGGTTTGTTTCTATGGTGGGGTTTGTTGCAGGCTTGCCCTTTATGTATCAGATGGTACCGCGAGAGCGCCAAATCCAGGTGCCTAAATACCTGCGCCCTCGTACAGATACACCCAAGCAGACGGTGGGTATCGGCGGGTGCTTCAGTGTGATTTATTCGGTGCGTGGCGCCGGTGGCTATCAGATGTTTGGGGTCACCCCTATGCCTATCTACGACCCCGCAGGCGATCAGCCGCATATTGATGATTCGATGATTTATTTCCGGCCGGGCGACATCGTAAAGCATCGTGCTATAGACCGTGAGGAATACGACGCCCTGTTGTCTGCAGCAGAAAAGGGGGMTTTCAAGCCACGGGTAGCATCGTTCACCTTTGATCTTGATGCTTTTTCACAAGATCCAGATGGCTACGCACGTCGTGTTAAGGAGGTACTGTATGAGCATTGAAGTCATTAAGCCTGGTCTGGCTTCGTCGATTCAGGATAAAGGGCGCGAAGGGAAGTACCACTTGGGTATCCCTCCGTCAGGCGGCATGGATCAGCGCTCCTTGATTGCCGCCAACCTGCTGCTCGGTAATCCGGAAGGTGCCGCCGTGATCGAATGTGCGCTGATGGGCCCAGAATTGCGCTTTAACGAGGCGCGTAAGGTTGTCGCCTGTGGCGCTGAGATGACGCCCCGCGTTAACGGCGAGGCCAGGCCCTTGAATGAGGTCTTCGAGGTACCAGCGGACGCAACGCTGAGCTTTGATTTCGTCAAGGCCGGAGCGCGCCTGTATCTGGCGATTGAAGGTGGCATTGATGTGCCAGAGCGGTTAGGGAGCCGGAGCACTTACACCCTGGGCTCGCTTGGAGGATTGAACGGCCGTAATCTGCAAGCAGGCGATGTATTGCACATTCTGCCTGCCCATGGTTATGCAACGCTAGGGCGTTGTCTTCCCGGTACATTACTTCCTGAGTTTTCCAAGCACTATCAATTACGGGTGATACCAGGCCTATATGCTCATCGCTTGATGCCGGAAAGCCATGCGCTTTTTTATGAGGAGGACTGGTCAGTAGCTTCGGAAGCCGATCGTATTGGCTATCGAATGAAAGGCGGCAGCCCGCTTAACTTTGTCGAGCGGGAGCCTCCTTTTGGAGCGGGTGATGACCCATCTAATATTGTTGATGCATGCTATCCAATTGGTTCTATTCAGGTTCCTAGTGGAAGCGAACCGATCATTTTGCACCGCGATGCGGTATCAGGTGGTGGTTACGCGATGATTGGTACGGTGATCAGCGCCGATATGGATACCGTGGGACAGATTCAACCTCACCAAAAGGTTAGGTTTGTCGAAGTGAGCCTCGAAGAAGCGTTAGCAGCACGTGTTAGCTATCAGCAAGAACTAGAGCGCTTAAGACAAATGCCATGATTCGCTAAAAAAGGGGTTCGGTGCACTTGACGTAAAGTGACAGTGCACCATACGCCAAACATTTACCCGATACACAGTCTATTGTGGATATGTATCTTTTTAGCTTTCAACAGAATAAAAAATAAGAAAATTACTATAAATATAATATTTAAGTTCGTCAGTTCACGTTTCAAAAAATGCGCCAAGCGCAAGCTTTTCGGCTGCCGGGCCTAAAACTAACTATTAAAGGAAAGTGATATGACACACCAAAACCAAAAAGAGGCAAAAGACCTCGATTATTCCGAACAGCCGGTCCCTCCTGAAGGACGTATGCCACGTATTAACTTAATGATGGCATGGTGGGCTGTTTGTAGCGCCATTTTTTACATGGTGGTAGCGGCCGCGATGGCACGTGCTTACGGTACAACCAATGCACTTATTGGTATTGTGCTAACCGTGATTGCTTATGGAATAATTAACGGCGTAATTAGTCGCTATTCAATGAAAACGGGTTTAACCGTTGCGCTTTTTTCGAAGATTTTATTTGGCCACTTTGGTGCAGTGGTTGCCACCCTAATATTTTTTGCAACAGCCCTCTATTATGCTGTTTTTGAAGGATATGTTATGGCATTAGTGCTCTCTGAATGGAGTGGCAATATGTCGATGGCGGTAGCAACAGGCATTGTGGTTATCTTTGGCATAGCACTTATTTTTGGCAGTGTTCAACATTGGCTCGRCAAGTTTAATGGTGTGCTACTACCTGTATATGTGATTGGTATGTTWATTGCTGTTGGTATGGCGATTAACGAGTTTGGTTACCCTTCCGGTTGGATCACACGTGTCCCTGAGGGCGGAGCTTCGCCTTGGGGGTGGTTGCATACCTTTGCCTWCTATATGGGTGTTTGGGTATTGATGATGTTTACCTTTGATTACGCTCGATTTGGACATGAAAAGGATACATCCTTCCACGCTCGTATTACTTTCGGTATACCATTCTATGCCATGACCTTTCTTTTTAGTGGCATCGTAGGGATATTGCTAGATTCAATGATACCTACTGATGGCCTATCGGAAGCCTCTATAGTGCTAGGTCTGCTTGAATTAATGGGGGTCGGTGGGCTGCTGTTGGTATGGGTAACCCAGAGCCGCATAAATACTGCTAACTTCTATCTGGCTACTGTTAATTTTGAGTCATTCATTCGTAAGGTTACGGGCATAAAAATGTCCAAGGTCGTTGCCGGTTGTTTAATTGGTGTGATCGCATATGTACTCATGATGGCGGRTGTATTTTCCTACATTCTTCAAGCGTTAGCTTATCAAGGTGTCTTCGTGGTTGCTTGGGTCGGTGTTGCGTTAGCTCATATTTTATCTAAAACCTATCAAGATCGTTTTAAAGGTCACGTTGAACTTGATAACTCCAATATTCCCGCTTTTAATCCTTGCGGTTTACTGGCGTGGTTCAGTGCAGCAATGACCGGAATTATTATAATGAACATTCCTGGTATTGCTGGATTTTCAGCGCCTGCAACATTTTTATGCGCGTATATTGTTTATGAACTAGGGCTTAGGTTTGCTAAAGATGAGTGGTATGTTGCCGGCCTTAGGTAAATTTAATTAGTTTTTTGGGTGCGAATTTATATCATGACTTTCTTTAAATAATATTAATAGCTGATAGTTGCGTTTTATTATTTGATAAATAATTATTTATGACCACAGCTTAATATTTTTTTGAATTAAGTCATGTTGATTATCATCCGAGGATTGTTATAAGTGCCTGCAAAATATTTATAAAGCTATTATTAAAAAGTTAGCTAAATAGTTGATGCGCTACTTCCGCGAGCTAGGTGCTATCTAAGTAAACAATGAGGAATACATATGCCTGATCTTCGAGTCGCCGTCGACGCTGGCGGAACATTTACAGACGTTTGTATTTACAATTCGTCTACTCAAGAGTTTCGCGTCACAAAAGTTCCTTCTACACCAAATAACCCCATGCAGGCTGTACTTGATGGTGTCAAGCGAGGCGAGATTGAACTTGCGGATGTCGACCTGTTTTTCCATGGAACAACAGTTGCCACAAATGCGCTGATCACGCGACGTTTTCCAAAAGCATCTCTTGTGACCACCAAAGGTTTTCGTGATGTGATAGAGATCCGTGATGGCACAAAAGACAATCTTTGGGACGCATACGCGGATGTTAGTGGCCCTTACATTCGCCGTCGCGACCGTTTTGAGGTCACGGAGCGGGTGGATTATGCAGGTCAAGTAGTAACTCCGCTTAACGAAGAGGAAGCTCGTGAACTCGCCCGTAAGCTAAAGCGACGGGGTACTACCACCATCGCTGTATGCTTCATTAACTCGTATGCCAATATGCAGAATGAGCAGCGCATGCGTGAAATTCTTGAAGAAGAAATTCCAGAGGCTAATGTTTCAACTTCTTCAGAAATTCTTCCAGAAATTTTTGAACATGATCGATTCAATACGGCAGTCGCTAATACGGTGCTCGGGCCATTAGTTTATGAATATGTCAAACAGCTAGATGACGAGTTGAGCGCTGGTGGCTATACCAACGACCTTTTACTTCTGCATTCAGGGGGCGGCTCAATGACCCCTGCGATGGCGAAACACTATCCTGTTCGTCTTGCGGCGTCGGGTATTGCCGCGGGCGCAATTGCAGCTAAACACATCGCAGAACAGTGTGGCTATCAAAATGCCGTGGGGCTGGATATGGGTGGCACCTCTACCGATATTTCTCTTATCCATGACGGTGAGCTACGGGTCACGAAACAGTGGGGCGTGGAGTACGGACATCCAATTGTCTTTCCAAGCATAGAGGTACTGACTATTGGAGCTGGTGGCGGTTCGCTTGCCCATATTGATATTGCAGGAGCGTTACGTAATGGTCCGCAATCAGCTGGCGCTGATCCTGGGCCGGCGTGCTATGAACGAGGAGGCGTCGAGCCAACCAATACTGATGCAAACCTGGCTCTCAATAGGCTTGGTAGAAGCCTAGCAGGCGGCGCGCTTGAGCTGAGCAGAGAAAAGGCAGAACATGCGATTAATGAAAAAATTGGACATTCGTTGGCATTGAATACTGCTGAGGCGGCGGAAGCTATTCTCAAAGTGGCCAACGCCAATATGGCGGATGCTGTGCGGTTGGTATCTATCCGGCGTGGCCTCGATCCACGCGATTTTGCATTAATTGCTTTCGGGGGCGCAGGGGSTTTACATGGCGCGGAAGTTGCTAAAGAGCTAGGTATACCTGCAGTTATCGTACCCCCTAATCCCGGCGTTACATCTGCATTGGGGTGTCTGCTTGTCGATATTCAGCATGATTTATCGATGATGTACACCGCCGAGGCTGGCAGTGCGGATATTGAAGACCTCAACCAACGATTTCGCTCTCTTGAAGATGAGGCGGCAGATCGACTTCGCCATGAAGGTGTTGCCGATAAAGATGTAGTGCTTCAGCGTGGCATCTCGATGCGCTACCAAGGCCAGTGGCGCTCATTGCAGGTGCCGATGGGCAGTGGGGTGAACTCTCTGCAAGATGCAATAGGTACTTTCCACCAAGAGCATGAACGCCAGTTTTCCTTCAGTCAGCATGATCAGCCTGTTGAAATCTATCAGCTACACCTACGTGCAGTAGGTAAAACACCTAAACCATCGTTTACTCCCTTTGATTTGGTGTCTGACGCGAAGGTAGAACCCCATGCTCGACGTGAAGTCTTCTTTGACGGTGATTGGTACGATACTCCGATTTTCGAAAGAGCTGCTTTGCCGCCCGGTTTTGAGCTAACGGGGCCTGCGATTATTGACCAACTAGATTCCACTACTGTTGTACCACCAAAGACAGTTGCATCCATTGATGAATGGAAAAATATCAAGATTCGGATCGTGCAGACAGGAGAGCAAGCATGAAAAGGGCACACGATATGAAGGATGGCGTTCTCGATCCCGTAACTTTCGAAGTGTTGAAAAATGCGTTTGCCACCAGTGTTGACTTGATGAGTGAGCAAATATTGCGCACGTGTTATTCATTCGTAATTTATTCGCGTGACTTCTCTTCTGCGCTGTGTGATGCAAAAGGCAATACAGTTATGCAGGGTAGCGGTGATATTGCAGTACATGTCGGCACGCTGCACTTTCAATGTAAAGCTGTACTGGAAGAGTTCGAAGGGGATATTCAAGCAGGCGATGTGTTTGCCATTAACGACCCTTACAGAGGCGGGACACACTTAAATGATGTAAGTTTTATTCGCCCTATCTTCGTCGATGATGAAATTATCGGCTTCGCTCAGAATAAAGGCCATTGGGCGGATATAGGCGGTAACGTTCCTGGGTCGTTTGATGTTAATGCTAGCACTCATTTTAGCGAAGGTCTGCGTATTACGCCGATACGGGTCTGGCGGTCGGGCMCCTTCCTACATGATGTAGCTCAACTTTTGGTCTCCAATACCCGTGCGCCTAGTCAAGCTATGGGGGACCTGCATGCGCAAGCCGAAGCTACTGCTGTCTGTGAACGTGAAATATTACGTTTAGTCGATAAATACTCGAAAGAGACTGTTGTTGCCGCTATGCAAGAAACTCAAGATTACGTTGAGCGTATTGTATTAAAGAGTTTGGCCGGTATGCCAACAGGTGAGTGGCAAACAGTTGATTATCTTGATGCCGACCCTGCGCTGGGAGAAGGGATGGTGCCTATTAAGATCAAGTTGAAGCTTGATGGCAACGGTATTCACTATGATTTAACCGGCTCGGCACCTGCTGTATCTACTTTTTTAAACTCTGGATATGGAACGACCCACTCAGCTATTTACGCTGGCACCAAAACTTTCTTCCCCGATGTGCCGCTTAACTCAGGTTTCTATCGAGCCGTAACGGCGAATATTGGTGAGGAGGGGACCGTTGTAAACGCAGGCTGGCCGCATGCAGTAACAGGATTCTGCTCGGGCCCTTACGAAAAAATCATGAATGGAATTTTTGAACTTTGGAGCGGCATAATGCCAGAACGTGCTATGGCATGTGCGTTTAATCTGGAGTACCTGCTCATCGGAGGCAACGATGTGCGTACCGAAAAGACTTCTTATTTCATGTGGTACGACTGGATGGCAGGTGGCTGGGGTGGGCGTCAAACAAAAGATGGCTCGTCAGCAACCTCTCCTGTCTTTGGCACGGGTTTAGCCGTTCAGCCTGTAGAAGGTCAAGAACGTTTAAATCCCGTGTTGACGATGTGTCATGAAATAAGCACTGATTCCGGCGGCCCGGGCCGCTTCCGGGGCGGCTGTGGCGTTGAGAAAGGGGGAGTCCTCACAGATGTTGACAAGACAGTGATGAGCTATTGCTGCGACCGCGGACGTTCAGTGACCTGGGGAATCGAAGGTGGTCTACCATCTGTGCCGCATGGCGTTTGGATTAACAAAGGAACAACTGAAGAGAAATACTTAGGCGCTACGTTCTCAAATGTTTCTGTGCATGCAGGAGATACTTTTACCCGTCCTTCAGCTGGCGGCGGCGGTTTTGGTGATCCACTTGAGCGTCCCGCTGAAGAAGTGCTGGAAGATGTGATAGATGGGTATGTCTCTGTGAAGAGAGCAGAGAGTGACTATGGTGTTGTCATCAATATAAATGATCCCGACGTGGATGATTATGACATTGATGTTGAGCATACCAAAAATGCTCGAGAGTGGATTCGCGCCCATCGTAAAGAGTGGCTTGAAGTGGCACCGCAAGAAGTAGCTGAGCAATACCGTGATGGCACGCTGGATGTACTAGATATTATTCGTCGCTACGCAGTGATACTTGATTGGGGAACAGGCGAGTTGTTAGAGAAATCGACTCAGCAATTCCGTGAATCCGTACGTCGACGGTCTTCGCATTATTGGACATGATCTCGATAACACTCTTATAACGATGATAACCCTCTGAAATTTCTGTTTCAGAGGGACTCTGCCATTTGGCATTACGCCATCCCAAACGTTGCGAATATCGTGGGGCAGATAACATGAATAAAGCTAATTTAATGTTAACGTCTAATTCACAGGGTCGCTGGACACAGCTCATTTCTCAAACGTATTTTCCGTTAACTCTCAATTACGGGAATCAGGAGGCTAAGTTTCAAGGATCCCTAAAAGTGTGGAAAGCGGAGGGAAGCGACTTTTCCTTATCGCGCCTTTGCTCCTATCAGGCTGAGTATTCAAGGTGTCAATCGCAGATTGCCCATGATGATCACGCGTCGTTCCTGGTTACCATTCCACTACGAACAAATGTATTTTTCTCTCAGCATGGCCGTAGCTTGGATTGCCCACCAGGGCACTTCATTGTCGAGCAGGGAGATGCCCCCTATCGTTTTGGTTATGAATCTCCGAATGATATGTGGGTTTTTAAAATCCCAAGTCAATCAATGAAGTACCGCATCCGACGGCCTGAACGATATTCCCAACACTGCTTTTCTGCTAAAAAAGGGATTGGCTGTGCCTTTGTTGAGTTCCTAATGATTTGCTCACAGCGTGTCAATGAGTGCAGCATTGATGATCAGAATTGTTTGTTTGAGCAGGCGCTAAATATGTTATCTCTTGTTCTAGAGCAGGATGAGAGAGTGCTGAGTAGCGACCAATCACATTTGAAAACCGCTCATTTGATGCGTATCGAGCGGTACATATCTGCCAATCTTGGTAATCCTGAATTAACCCCAGCTCGCATTGCAGGCTTTTGCGGAATTTCATTGCGCTATCTTCATAAGCTATTTTCCGGGTCTGGATATACTGTACGCGAGTGGGTGCGGGTACAGCGACTTGAGGCAGCTCATCGTGATCTGGAGGCATCGCCCAGTGGTATTAATATTGGTGAAATTGCCTACCGCTGGGGATTCACCGATCAAGCCCAGTTCTGTCGAGCGTTTCGGCAGCACTTTGGATACTCTGCGAGCGAACTACGCAGTAACTCTGCTAATACTAAATCCCCTGGAGAAAAAGCAATTGGCGTTTGGCATTAAAGCCAAACCAACATGAAAAGGTATTACCATGAAAAGAATGCAAGCCAGTAGCCATTTACAAATCGAAAACAGCCAAGTGATTGTGACACGCTGGGATTTTCCTCCCGGTTCTGAAACAGGCTGGCATCGCCATGAGCATAACTATGTCATTGTGCCGATCATAGGTGGCAAAATGCTGCTAGAAACCGAAGAGGGAAATCGTGAAGTTATACTAGAAGCAGGGGTTTGCTATAACCGCGAAGAAGGTACTGAACATAACGTGATCAATAATGGAAAATCGCCTTTTTCTTTTGTGGAAGTTGAGATTAAAAAATAGAGACGTATTGAAAGCTGATTTTTTTAAAGTCTTGGCGGATGCAGGCTCTGAGTGCAGCATACTCATTGGATGGTTGATGGGCTTTCATGGTATTTGCCCATCAGATTGCTCATCMCTTTTATCGGACATTTAAAACCTGAATTTAACTAATAAGTGCAGCACCTGCGGTTTCTAGTACTCCTGAGTATTCACCTAAGAACCCCTGTGCTGGGGTTCGGTATCCCAGTCGCTTTCTTGGTCTATCGTTTAGCTTAGTGATGACACTCCGTAGCTCGGTATTGATCACTTTTCGGAAGTCAGTACCTTTAGGAAAATACTGTCTAATCATGCCATTGGTGTTTTCATTGGTGCCACGCTGGGATTAGCGATACCCATTCAGCCATTGTGGCAGTTTATTACGCTGATAGGCGGGGGGATTAGGTGCTTATGCCAAGGTGGTCATCATGGTGAGTTAAGCAGTAAAGGTAAGGCGCTACCGCCAAAGGTCAAAACCGTCCGAAAATCGGACATCTTAAAATCACGCTATGTGTCCGCTTTGATGGTGACGATGGGCAGCGGTCGGTGTCAATCGGGATAAAGCGGAAAGAGTTATAATCCTTTATTTTGTAATAACTTATTGTTTTTAATAAAATAAATTGATATTTTTCGATAGGTGATTTTGGTGGGTAAACTCATCTATGATGCTTGGGATTAGCCTCCGAAGCCGAGGGTCGCAGGTTCAAATCCTGCCGGGCGCGCCAAAATTTCAAGGGCTTACGTTAACGCGTAGGCCCTTATTTATTTGCCTGTAACCACCATGTGACCAAATCCTGGCCACAATCTCTTAATTACATGCCTTGTATGTCTATTCGTTTAGGACCTTTGGCTTTTTCTTGCCACTAGCATGGTCACATGTGTACGTTCTCTTAGATTCACTAAAATTAAGCGCTGTGATAGCCTGAAATGACCTTCAGCCTGTGAGGTATGTTGGGCGTAGCGACATTCACTGTGATCGTCAAACTAGGGATGAGAAAACAACGTGCAGTTCAAACGATTACTAGACACTCTTGCTAGGGCGGCTAATTAAATAACGTATGTTAAAAATTTTAATGGATATTAATTCTTAAAGATAATATCCCCAAAGCAAATTTTATATCTGTAGTTTTGTAAGTTTTTGGCACGCCTTTCTTTGGAAAGTTGAGTCTCGGTTTGAAAACCGTATGTAATACCTTTTCTAGTTTTCGTATATTTTTTTTGCCCAATTTATTTGCATCAATTACCAATAGAGAGTATTCACCTATCTTTGATATAGCCTCTACATAACTACAGTATTCTTTAGAATCTAGTCCTAAATCATTAACTGCTCATCGTAGAAAAGTGTTCATTCCATATTTTGGTGACATGCCAAAATGGCTGCCTAGGCGATGCACAAAGTGGCTTGAACTACACATTCCAATATACATACATTCTCCTTTATCATCAAAAAATATATATACGCCGTGCCTAAGAGCAGTTTCTTTATCATTACTCAATAGTAGGTCGAAAAGCCGAAGATTTTTCAACGGCATCCTTATAGCAGAATTAATCGTGTCTATTGCATCTTCGACAGTCAAAACTGCTAAATCATCAATTCTTATAGCGAGTGTCATATATGTTATCCTTTTGTTCCGCTACACACTGCCAGATTAAAAGCGTATGAAAAAAACGGCGTGATTCATCGGAAAGACGAGCACTGTAGATCGGGCTGAAAAAGAGATGCCGCCTTTCGGTGCTCGCGCAATCAAACGAAGGTGCTACGACCGTTTTCAGTAAATGTACAATCCATTGATTATCAATTTTATGAAAACCAAAATTTTATTTGGTTCTACCAATGATGTAATCGTTAAGTGACTTTGCGATTTGCTTTGGCTGTGTACCTGGCGAAGTCTGGTAGATTAAACCACTGGTATCCTGCCAAATAATTACGCCATCGATTCCAGTACTCTCAACAACATACATTGTGTGGGGAACATTATTATTTAGGTCCCATTCTTGTTTAGTTACTGGAACTACATTTCGATGCTCTGATTTTGCAACTCCTGTCAGCTCAATGCCGTCTGCAATGATAGCCCCAAAAGTAGATAAGTATGCTTTGTACTCATCGGAGAAACGAATCCTAAGCTGTAGCTCAGCATCTGTTATTTCAGTGTTAGAAGCCGCTTTTAATGGCAGTAAATTAGGCAAGTTCTGAATTGTATATACGATTGAAGCCATTACTCATTTCCTCCTGAGCTTTGTTCTGAACGCGATTTCCAATGTGCTTTTCGCTCTTGATCCCATGTGCTTCCTTCGCCATGTACCTCTGTTTCAAGGGTGTTATCGTGCCACAGGCTTTGGTTCTTTTTTCCGCCTTCGTATTCACCAGTTCGGTGTTCTTCCGCTGTTAACTCAACTAGAGGTGAATCAGCCTTTTGTCCAAGGTGATGCAACTCAAGCGGCTTACCGGTTTTGCTATCCAATGGGGCAAGCCCGCGTATGATGCGGTCACGGTTGGAAATGCCATCGGCGTCGGTTTTATCAAGTTCTATCTTCACCTTAATAAGGCATTTCCGATCATTAATTTCTACTTCTTTCAAAGCACCGTTCTTGAGAATATCGTATTGCTTCATGTTTTGAATATTCTCAATGATATCATCAGACCAGTTGGTTTCTTCCTTTATTATTGCCTTTTCCTCATCACTTAATCTTTCTTTTGCAGTCACATCAGACTCAGAGATTTCCTCGTGACTGCTTATGCTGAATTCTAATCGACTAATCGCATGCTGCTCTATTAAAGCCGCTCGAGAAGTACATTCGATAAACTGAATGTCTGGTTTTTCGATTGTTTGATTAACAACATTTTCTAAGGAATTGGAAAAATTTTCAATAGAGGAGAACTCATCCTTTTTCGTAGTGTAAGCGCAGTGCTCGATGTTATCAAAAGCAATTTTTTTAATAATTTCTATCATGTTGAAGGTTCTCCTTTCACCAAAGAAACAATTTCACTGAGTGTGCTGGGAGAGACCTTTATAAAATAACCACTAATTGATGCACTAATATTAGAGCTGCTTTTAAGTGAACGCTCCGCTAGTAGTGCTACATTTTGTTTGGCAAATTTTGCTATATCTTGATTGTATAATTTTGCCAATCCGCCTTTTACTTTATAGATCTTATCTGGTGTAGGTAAAGATAACGCATTTTTCAGTTCGGAAAAAAATTCATCCGCGGGTAGTTCCTTTGCACAATAAACGCCTTGAACTAACATACCCAAAAGAACTTCAGTCATGTATTCAGCAACTATTGACCAGGTATCGCGGCACAGAATAAGTGAGATACCTCTTTGACGGAGCAAACTGGATAGTTGATTAAGAACCTCATTACATGAAACAGCAACATCTTCGGGTGATTCGACGAATAAAGTATTCAACAAAGCAAATATTTTACGCTTTGCTATATCATCCTCGCCAAGTACGCTGCGAATTGTCCCAATATTAATTTTGTAGAAACGATCACTATTGTGATTGTATAAACCCTCATCGCTCACAAAAACATCCAATTCTTTCTCGACACCATCATCATCTATAAAGGTTTCAGAAATTTTAACATTAGTTGGTAGTGACATGCCTTCTTTATGACAAAAAGCATAGCCTGCCTCAAGAGTGCCAAGTTGTAACGCATCTTTCGCAGATATACCAATTGTATTTGCTATAATTTGCTGATCATCGGCAGAGACAATACGTTGAACGATTTTTGTTGAGGAATTTTTAATCACATCAGGGGCAAGCTTAGTGGGGATTTGTTCAGAAACAATAACACCTTGTCCATAAGATCTCATTTCTGCAATCATATTGGTAAAATGTTCTACTGCTTTTCCTTTAGGGTTGCCCGCTGATTCAGTAGAGCGATCAGTATTAATATTCTTCAACAATCGGTGAGCCTCTTCAATAACGAGAAGATGTTTTAGCTCTGTTTTTTTGTAACCGCTTATCTCTTTAGCAATTTGCCTATATTCATTAATGAAGATAACCAAAAGACCCACGCTAAATGCTTTGTCTGAATCATCAGCTAAGCCTTCTAATTCAAAAACCACGTTTTTTTCTAGTAATTCCGAGAAGTCAAGATGTTCACAAGTGTTGAATGTAAAGCCTTTTGCACCCACACATAAGTTTTCGAGACGAACTTTTATTGCCGTCTTAACATTCCCTGCGACCTCTCCATCATATTTCAATTCTTTTTCAATATAACGAGCTATTTCATTCTTTAATTCCTGCATTGTGGGAAAAAGATATTTATGCGAGGCAAGAGCGTACTTTCGCTTCGTGTATTTTATGTTAAAAAAATTGGCTACGCTTTGGCTATTAGCCAGCATGGGATGATATCCAAGGGTTAGATCCCACCCTTTGTTTTTATATATAGTATGCAGACATTTTTCTAGTATATATGGCATAGGTCCATAAAAAGAAAATGAGGCATTAAAAAGATCTTTCAAATAGTCGATGTGCGTTTGTGGACTTACACCTGGCATTATATAGAATGGATTGATTTGTGGGCAGTTAAGCTCTGGCTTGCCGAGCGTGTAAACTGTAGTATCGATCGCCAAGTTACGATATTCTTTCTTAGCGGATTCAATTACTAAAAATGGTTTTTTAGCTTCTACGAGAATCTTTTTGACTGTTGTTGTTTTGCCACTACCTGTAATTCCGCAGACAAATGTATGTTTGTTAAGATCAGAAGGGCTTAGTGCGAAAGGCATGTTCTGTATGGCTTTTTTTCCATCAGCTACATAGCCAACTGTTACTGAGTCGGAGCCAATATAACTTCGAGATAAAGGGTAAGTTTTTTCAATACGCAGCTCAAAATCTGGTACGCTTTCAGTGGGCATTGTACACAATAAGCCAAGCTCAGAAGAGTTCATATATGAGCATAGAGGATTCTCATTATCGCGGCCTAAAAACTCAGGAATACGCAATATTTCCTCTTGAGATGAGGTGGGTTCAAATGATAATAGTGGCAATTTGTCAGGATCGGGTTTTGATAATTCACCACACAAGCAAGCCTTTATAATATTTCTTGAAACATCTGAATCAGCTGAGTATGAGATCGCTGTTTGCCAAAGACCACTATTCTGTCCAATTTTAAGTCGTTCTATTGCTTTGTCGGCGTAATTCATCAGTTCAAGCGCAAATCCATTTTGAATATCACCTGATATGGTATTTCCATCAGTTATGGCTTTAGAGACAGAGTCACTATAACCTTCCGAATGTGTTTTTCCGCCACCAACAACACTTCCGAGTAAAGTACCAAGGCCACCACCAACAAGAGCACCAGCTGAAGTGCCAATTCCAGGAAGAAATATTGTTCCTATAGCTCCGCCAGCAGTCGCACCGATACCTGCACCGACTTGCCCTGCAACACTGTTTTTTCCATCGTTCACATTTTTCGTATGTGTAGTCGTCTCAGAATAACTGTCTGAACGTGCCACATTCCGCTTACTTACGGCAAATGCTTTGTCTCTCACGGAAATTAAATCAGAGATATTTTGCGTTACACTTTGTGTGGTTATCGGTTTTGCAATAAACAATACGGTATAATCTTGCCCGTTTAGGCTTCGCATAATAGAGGAAAGACTGAAAGTTTGTTTTTGCTCTCGAAGATAAAGAGTAGGAACGCCCGAAAGAATGCCACAGCTCATATCTGAAATTTTGTTCTCAGAAAAATCAGGCGTATAGCTCTCCATTTCAATACCGGAAAGCATTCCTTGCGTAATTTTTTTTACACTTTCAACATCGCTACTCGAATATATACCAAGAACAAGATTAGTCACACCTTTACGACTGACTAACCCATAGCTAATGGGAATACCAATTGAATGCAAAGCGGTAAATAGCTTTTCGATTTTTGCATTCACGGTTTCAAACGCTTTCTCCACAGTATCTGCCGTACAGCAACTTATACGAAAATATGTCATCCCATCAAGCTGGAGACTACTTTCGTCATCCAATAGATTTTCTATATTATCTCGATCAACAAGATATGAAGGATAAACAAGTCGCAAAAATTCTTCAGTCTGTTTGCCAATGATGGCACTGTCATTATTAAATTCATTCTTCATAGAGAATTGCTGAGCTACTAAGGTATTGTTTTCCATTCTATCAACTCATATGCTGTTTGATTTCACCGGCGCGCCTGTCGAAATAATTTTCAACTTCATTAAACCAATTGTGGATTTGTTGTTGTGCTTCGCTGAGATATTTTTCTATAGCTAAATATAAATTTTTTTTGTTTCGATTTGGCTCAACGATAAGATAATTCGTCATCGCTGCTCCAAATGCCGCCGCAAAAAGTAAACCGACGGGCACTGGCACAAGGTTTGAAACCGAAAGTCCTGTCGCTAGTACAGCCCCTATTGTGCTAATGCCCCCAATAGCGAGAACTCCACCGCCAACTTTGGCAGCTTGCATAATACGAGGTGCTTCCTGATAGTCGACGGTAGTGTTTAATGTAAACTGGTATTTATTGAGAATTTCTTGACGTAAATTTAGTGCTAAAAACTCATTTTGCCGAGTTATGTGAGTAGCAAAAAACGGGGTTTCAAAAAGCGCATCATCCAACTCGAAAAGCATATCGCTCAATATATTTTTACTACGTGAAACCATTTCTGAACTAACGCGCTGGCTAATCCTATGCACCGAATCGTTAAATGAATTTGTCTCATCAAGGATTTTCGTCACTTCTGTTCTAAGATCGTTAAACATTTTATCGACTTTGGTTTTGATTTTTTTATTGTGCATTTTTTGCAATGCCTCCCTGTATTTTTGCCGCATCTGAATTCGCAGATGAAATACATTTAATTAAGATCGTTAGCTCTTTGATTATTTTTTTATTTTGTTCGGCTGTAATCTTTGCTTCCATAATGATATCCAACTCTTTTTTCTTGTTATCAGCATTTTCCGAAAGCTCTTGAATATATCGTGACCTGATGTTTTCTGTAAACTCGCCTAAGTTGTCGATTAAGGCATTCCTGATCTCATCGAGGCGAGATATAATGTTTTCCTTAATGATAGTATAGTGTCTTTTCTTTGAATATTCCGAATAATATTTAGTTTTTTTAAACGTCACGCCATCTTCATATGACTTTGTTTCTTCAGCTTTTGATTTGGTTGACTCGCGAATTTCGTCAAAAGTTTTTTCTGTAAAATCTGGCATCAATAACTCAAAAGGAATGGTGCTATTATCGCTAAGAGAAATTAATTCTTTGTCGAATTCAGAAACTACATCTTCTTGAAGTGACTTCGTTAATTGCTTAAATTCATCTATCTTTTCGATTGCTTTACGTTCCAATTCACTAAATGATTCGCTCGAATCCTCACTAATTGAAGACACTTGAGTCTTAAAATCTAATACGGCTTGATTGGCAGTTTTGTAAATTACTCCTTCGTCGCCTCGAAATCGACGCACCMCCGCATCGACGCCTTTGTACATTTTATTGTTGATAACATCCAGTTCTCCTTTAATGTTTGCAATCTTTTTTGCCAATTCATTAGGATCTTCACCTTTTTGACGAAACATATCCACTTGTAAATTTAAATCATTCCAAAGCTTCGTATAAATTTTGCAAATTGAATCAAGTAATGAACCAAGTAGAATATAATGTGCTTTTCTTCCAAAAACTTCTAGGGAATTGTAGATTTGCTCAAATCTAGACATTTCTTGGAGTTTTGTTATTAAATCACCCTTACCAAAAATACCATTTGTTTCGGTATAAGCTTTTACAACAAAATCATCTAGTGTTTCAGTCTCATTTAATCGACGTAGTTCGGCTTCGATATCATCAATTGCAGAGAACTTTTTGGCGTAAAGCTCTGCTTTACTGTCAACCAGAATAATATTTCTATGATCTAAACTGTTGAATTGTTTGTGTGCTTCTGATTCTAAACGACGCAAATCGTTGGGTGTCACATTTGTAGCGCGTGTCAGGACAAGAAAAAGCGCATTCTTATTGCGAGCTACGCTCGTATTACGCATGAATTGGTTAAACTGAGTGGACTCTAAAGCCTGGCCTGACACAGGCTTCAAGAAAATAATAGCATCGGCACTTTCGATATACTTTGATGTGATCTCGGCAACTCCTCCATGAGCACACACCCCTGGACTGTCAATAATTTCAATTCCACGCATTTCATCGCCAAAAGGAAACATTACTTCGATCTTGGTCACAATATTTTGCCAATTATTCTTCTTTTCTTGAATGTAATCCCATATTTTCTTTTTATATTCGTCAGTTGGTATATTATGAATATTAGCCTCTTGAACCTCAGGTGCGTTCAGCAGATCCTCCACCTCTCGTTTAGAGACGCTAATATTTGCACCCTTTGCGTGCGCTCTTAATCCGGATTTAACGAGAATTTCGCTGTTTATTGTAGGTACTGGAATGTCCCGATATTTATCATCTAAAGCGGCATTGTCTTTTAGAAATTGTTTTGCCGAAGAATTCTCTTTGATTTCTTCTTTACGCCCGTTCGCATAGGTTGCTCGAACATAAAACTCTTCTCCATTTTTTATTTCTATTATGGCACTCGTGCATTGTTTAACATCCGTTGGCAAGAGTTCAATACCAAGGTATGCATTGATAAAAGTTGATTTACCACTCTTTGACTCCCCGGCAATCATAAGATTGAAGCGGTCATCACGCACTTTTTCTGCCTTATTACGGATATCAAGCAGCAGTGATCCCAAGCGCTCTAAGGGATTTGGCATTCCTGCCCGTTCAGCATTCACGCTAATATCCTCTAACAACTGCTCGAGCTTTTCATACGAGTTCAATACCTCGTTCTTCCGTGACTTGTAGTCAGTTATCATTTTTTATGCCCTCTTTTGATTTTTGAGAATTTATTTTTCAAACGTATATTATATAAATATTATATTAAAGCTCTTTAATAACTCCTTGAAGGCCAGCGTTGCCCTTTAAATCGAGGCTCAGCTGGATTAATGACCTGCTTCATGTAGTAGCTCTAACCAGAAATGTGAGAGTGCCCAGATATCTTCAAGTCGACGCACTTTATGAGCATGGTTTGCCCCAATAAAACGTGATTAAACGTTCATCATTTGTTCATTCTTCCCCCGCACTGACAGTTCAGTGTGACCATGCAGGCACGATATCGCACTTGCCCAAGCCGCCCCCGCTACTCTGATGAAGCGCTAACCAAAACGCATGTAACAAGGCGGTGGTCACAAAGCGTGCCGGAATCCGCGCGGCTAAGCGCTGCGTCGACATATCAGATCCAAAAGCAAAGTAGAGCATGGCGATTTCCTTAACGTGAGTGTCTATCGGTAGCCAGTTTTTAGTTCGTATCGCTGGTGCCCGGAGTGTTCTGGTAATTCGCGAGTACCTGGGCTGCATTTGCCTTAAGGGTTTCACGCCACGTACTGGGCGCGAGCACTTTAACATTGGTGCTCATACCCATTAGCCACCATAGAGTTTGCTGATCATCGGGCACTAGGGCGGTCAGGCGATACCACCCGCTGTCAGGCAGGGCCTCTATCGTTTGCTGGTCAGACAACGGTGTTTCTTGCAGTAGCCAAGCGACCGGACGTGCGATTTCAGCCTCTAACACCACATCTTCGGGGCCTTGGCGATAGCCAAACGCACCGCTTTGGATATAGTGATCAATATCGAAATCGTCACGGGCTTGCCAGGTGCGCTGACTGAACGTCGCGTGTTTTATACGGTGAAGTGCAAACTGGCGTAAATCCTCAAACCCATCGACATGAGCGAGTAGATAAGTAGCGCTATGTCGGCTGACAATCCCTTGGGGATGAAGTGTTAGGGGCTTTTTTGTTCCAGACGTACGTGACAAATACGTAACATCAATTGCCTTTTGTTCTAGTAGTGCCTCCGCCACCGTCTGCCATGTCTCCTCATTTAGCTCTGCGGGTATTAACGCTTTGCCATTAGGAATAGCGCGGACGCAGCGGGCCCACTTGCTAAGACCGTTAGACGTCAGCCCATCGAGCAGCTGCCGAGCATCATTAAAATGGGCCGATAGCTGACCTACCACTACGGGGGGGAGAAGCCCTTTAAGGTACTCTTCAGCAAGAACAAGCGTTAACGCACTCGGAACATCCAGTGCGGGTAAATGACATTGGAAATCGCGATCAAAATACCAGCGGTAAGGTTTTTGGCTGTCGTCGCAGCCAATCGGAAATTGTGTCGAGAGTTTTTGACCTAAATCGCGCTGTAATGACCGCGTATCGATATGAAAACCACGATCAGCGAGTTTCTCTTTCAGCACGGGGGTGGAGATGCGCCCAGGGGAGCGCGGAATGAGCTGCAGTAGCGTCAAATAGCGGAAAAGCGTATCGCGCGCATCGGACATAGTGACGCCACCCCTGATAGTAATGATGAAAACGAAGAGTTTACCGTGCCTCACAAAACTTAGCGACTCTCTCGGGCAGCGCATCGGCTTCCCGTGAGACTAAATGGGCACGGTGACGCCATAGCGACACGGTGCTCTGTTCAGGTGCCGCATTAGGTATGTGCGCCCAGAGCGCGGCGGGATGTATGTCGACCGTTTTCTCTAAAGATGTATTGGGGTGTCCTTCAAGCCACCGATATACCTCCAGCGCGCTTCGCCCAACGCAGACGGGAAACAGCAGCGCATCAAAGGGGAGTGTAATTCCCAGCTCAAGCAACAGTGCGTTCACTTCATGATCACAGGCGAGGTGCCAGCGATGATGGTTAGCGACCAGCGGTGCCGTTAAGTGGCCCGCTACGCAATGCCAGATTAAATGTGCATGTAAAAAACGGCGTGATTCATCGGATAGACGAGCACTGTAGTGCGGGCTGAAATAGAGATGCCGCCCATCGGTGCTCGCAGAATCAAACGACGGCGCCACGACCGGCGTTAGGGTTAAAAGCTGGCTTAAAAAATTCATGATAGGGAGCGTGTTAGCCCAGGCGTCGCGATCCGCTTGCCACTTGGAGAGCTCTTGCTGGGTGGTCACCGAAGCGATTAATGAGCACATTTGCATATACCTACCTTCCCTGAGTGATGAAGGTAGTACGCTACGGGAGTGCTGCGACAACTAATGCCGCATGAAATAACAATGGATCAAAATGATGCGATGCATAGTGTTATCCTGCTCAGCCAGCCACTCCTTCTAGCAGCAATACTTTCCACGGTGTGATGGCCTCAATGGCACAAAGGTTTGGCAGTGATGGTTATGGATAGGCCCATGGTGCTTCTGAAGTAAAGCAGCATCTCGGGCCATATGCTCAGCACCCTAGCGTGTATTAAAAATGCTACCCGCCGGTCATTCAGTGTTTGCAGTCCTGCCGTAGATGTCACGCGATATAACGCCTTCATATACGCGGTGGCCAGTCGCTGTGTATCGCTCAGTATCTCTTTCAGTCAAGTACTTCCAAAGCCAAAATGGCTAGGCGTTAACGTGTCTTCAATCAGCAACAGCAAGCCCGGCCTGCATCCGCCGCCGTAATTCGCTAAGACAAATGCAGTATCACGTAAAGACCGGTGTGATGCCGTAACAGCATCGTTGGCGATATGGCGATATGGCGATATGGCGATATGGCGTTCGGGGGAGAGGGGGCGCTTTCCGAAGTGATCATCATGATGTGTTAAGAAGCACCGGTAAGGCACTACCGCCAAAGATCAAAACTGTCCTAAAACCGAACATCTTAAAATCACGCTATGTGACCGTCTTGAAGGTGGAGTTGGACGTCTGTCGGTGAAAGTGAAAAAGCTATTAGAGCCTTATTTTATTTTAAAATATTGATTTTAAAAGATTATATTGATGTTTATTGATAGGTTGTCCTGTCGGCTAAATTCATCAACATGGCTTGAAATTAGCCTCCGAAGCCGAGGGTCGCAGGTTCAAATCCTGCCGGGCGCGCCAAACATCAGAAAAGGGGCCTGCGAGAAATCGTGGGCCCCTTTTTTGGGCTGCTATCGGCCAGAAACGGTATTTTAGGTATTTCTGATATAACGCCACCAGAAGGCGCAGACAACACAAATCGAAGCGGCGTGTTGCCTGCCGCTCTGGCTGGGATTGTTATGACTCTGCATCTGAAGGTCTCTTCTTAAGGTCAACTTTGGCAACCTGTGTCTCTATCGTTTTATTACTTAGAAACACATCAATTTTGTGTAGACTGGGAAGCTCTGCCAATAGGCATTTTTCAAGTTGATCGCGAATGCGCGCAACTTCTCTGTACTCCTGCCGCCCTACCTCAACTAGATCTCCGGTTTCCTGAAATAATAAATGACAACGAAAAAACTCTCTGTTGAGATCGGTAGCCGCTTTTTTTGTCTCGTCAGAGATCCAGAACGAGTTATTTTGGCTAGATGAATGTGCAGTGAATCGACTAAAATCATCATAGTCCATAGAGAAAACTTGGTGGTACGTTCGCCTGTCTACGGACTCCGTATCTTGAATCGCAGTTTTTAACGAATTCACCACAGCATAAAGCTCTTCATGAGCAAGTAGACGCTTATCAATGAGCTTTTCAAAGTATTTGTCTTTGTATCCTAAACGGGAAATATAAATCGTCACTAGAGACGAAAGCACAGTTGCAACAATCGCGCTCGAGAGAATGACTCCTAAAATTTCCATTTAGTTTCCTCGAAAGTCATAAAGCTGAGTTAAACAACGGCCCGTCAGGGGCGTGCTGTGAAGGCAGTAGGCCGGTAAGAACTTAAGCGACTTGTTATGAGTGGCACTCATTGGACTATCCTATTATCCTATGACGGAACTCGTTAACTGCCTCTGCATGCTCTGGTTTAAGATCTGGAACTGTCCAAATAGCCCATTGGCTAAAGTTGTTGAATTTAGGCGATTCTTCGAGAATATCGGTAATCATTGATGTTGAAACTAGAACGCCAACTATTCTGCTAGACATAAAGTACTTATTGAAATGGCGCTCATGCCTGGCCAAAAAGTCCAAGTTGCGAGCATGTAACTTATCGCCTGCCTCGTCGAAGGTCGAGGCTTTTAGTAACACACTATCAGGGATCATGTCGTCAATATTCATTGCAACAATGCCAAACTCGTGCCTTTTCTCAATCTGAGACACCGCATTGGATAACACTTTCGGAACACCTTTTTCTGAAAATATTTTTTTGCAAGAAAGACCGATATTAAGTTGATTCAGCTTCACAACAACGTCTGGCTCATCTAGGGCTGTATCTGGAATCACTTTCTTAATCTTCGCAAAGGCCTCAAGCTCCCACAGAATGCTTTTTGCATGCGAGATACTTCTATCGAAGAAGTTCAGGGAACCGTTCAGTAGATCCCTCAAATACTTGTCCTTGTTGTTCTCAGACTCCAGCAACCTTACTGCGCTATAAATACGCTCAACATGCAGCGTGCAGAAGAATTTATTCATATTAGTTTCTTCGACGTTGCCTCTCGCCCACTCAGAGGCGACGTCCCTTGCGCTACTCAACAAAGAAAATAGTTGATGTCCACCATGAATCTGGATCTCAGATTTAGAGTATAAATCTTCAATGTAAGATATATGATCACTTATGCCCTCATGGTCGAATCTTTGTTTATCATTCCTTTCAATGGGATCCATATAATCTCTAATATGCTGAAGACGCTGCGAAAATTAGCTTACTCATAACGTCCGGGCCCGTAGGGCCGAATTGCTTGCGATTGTTATAAGTCGTTACACCCTGTTGCATAATATCTCGTCCATATTAGTGACTAGCAATTCGAGATGCTCTATTCGCTTGGCGATTTGATCTTCATCAATATCAATAATACGTCCGTGCCGATTATAGTCTCCAGCATGGGCAATTTGGTGTCTGCGTTCAACTAGCTTGCCGACTGATTTCTTGATCGATGGTTTCAGGCTTTTCCGCGCCGCGTTCTCAGTGATGTTCGCGAGACGGTAGGGCTTAAATATTTGATCAATAACATCAAACTTTTGGGTCGTGTATGATCCGTAGTAATTCTCTATAAGCGTTCTAATTCTTCGATATGGACGCTCCATACTTAGAAGAACAAGTGCTTCCTTGGTGTCCAGGCCAGACTTATACAAAAGATCAATTAATTCGTCGTCAGGCTTATACCTTTGAAGATAAGGAACAAGCTTTTCCGAAAAAGCATCAGTAACATAAGTATCTAGTGCAGCCACAGAGAGCACAACTGCCCCTCGTACGATATCTTTAGGTGTAGGAATCGCAACACCGTTCGCTTGGTCTATAGCCTGCAATTGCTTGTAGGCATCAACTAAGGACTCGCACCGCTTAATAGTTTTTATGAATTTGCTATGCGCGTTCGATGGCACGAACCCTCCTTAGACTTATAGCAGCGTATTAGGCTGACCATTCTATTATTGAATGAACACGATGGCACTTTTTCCGGCAAATGCAGCCCACCAGATTCTCCCAAGCCCATAATCCATCGGGCTATTATTTTCCATTAGGCCGTTTAGCCAAAATACCCGCGCTTGCTGTATTTCCAAGCACGGTCGTTTTCAGTCTTGGCTGCATAGCTATACGCTGCCTTTTAGCTTTCGGGCACGGCCCAATTCTTACTGAAACTAACCTAGCACAAGCTGCCGAAGTAGGCTGAGTCTCGTAAGCTTTTCTTTTCAACGCTCTTTCGTGGCCTGCTGATTGGGGCATAAATTTTTCTAGCGTTGGCGCGACGCAGTCTTGATTAGATGGGAGCTGGGGAGCAAACACTAACCCCGCGTAAGCTCTTGAAAGCCAAGAGGTGAGGTCATGTACTTATGGTCATCACACTGTTAGCTGCCAGTATGAGGGCTGAGGGCGAGAGGAGGCTAAATGCGAGATCAAGCACAATTCTTAAGCCGACATAAAGTCGTTCCAGCTCCTTACCAAATAGTTATGCTCATCCATAACAGTATTCCACACCGCGATGCGGCTCATTCTTGTCTGGTAGTCTCCGCCGTCGCGGATTTCGCCTCGATGAATCATATCAGCGGTGCCATCAGGGCCCGGAAGGCTCTTAGCGGCAGGTTTTCAGCTATACCAAAAGTCCCMCTCTGCAGTGGATAGGTGAGGGCGGGTCAGTTCTGGGGTGGAAATGTAATAGCCTTGGCGGGCCATGACGAATCCGGGCCATCCAGAAATCCACCAGTGGATGTAGTCATAAGCCGCATCTAGCGGGCGTCTAATCGGTAATACATCAAATTAAGCAAGTCTAAGGTAAGCGTGCCGCAAACAGTGAGGGSGCTTCATAGGAAGCGCCCTCATGGTAACGGTAAAGAGGGTGCGTTACTTAAAACTCGACGGTCGCCGAAAGCTTGAAGGTGCGCGGTTCGCCTTGAATCAAATAATTCGCAAAGGACGTCGAGGCGCCTGACCAGTAATTTTCGTCGGTAACGTTGTCGATGCCTGCGCGCCAGATCCAATCAGCGCCACCGACCGGTGTGGTGTAGCGCAGGCCAAGATCGAGGCGTGTCCAGGAATCCAGCTTCAAGTCGTTGGCTACATCGGCGTACTGCGAGCCCGTGTGCAGGACGCGACCAGTGGCAGTGAGACGCTCGATGAAGGTCGTGTCCCATTCGCCACCAAGCACAAAACGATACTCAGGAACGCCCGTGGCGTCATTTCCTTCGTTGCCATCCTGTGCTTTGGTGAGTTCGGCATCTATCCAGGTCGCGCTGCTAAACAGGCGCACTCCTGTCGTCGGCTCACCGTAAAGGCTTAGCTCCAGGCCGCGATTACGCTGCTCGTTATCCAGGTTGCCGACGCCATCGACGACCGCTGCAGAGGGTAGCTCGATCTGGAACAGGCTAATGCCACCGCCTAAGTTGCCGTAGTCGAACTTAGCGCCCACCTCTTGCTGCTCGGCATGGGCAATGCCCAAGTGCTGCCCAAAGTTCAGCGCTGTGGTATCGGTGACCGTGCCGCTATCCCGCAAAGCTTCGACGTAGTTGGCGTAGAGCGAGATATTATCCGTGGTCTTGAACACTGCGCCGACGGCGGGGGTTACCCGACGATCGGCATAGCGATTGCTGCTGCCGTCGTTAGGACGTTCGTCGATCTCGAGTTCCTGGTAGCGTGCGCCCAGCGTCAGCAACAGTCGGTCATCGATGAATCCAAGCGTATCGCTCAGCGTGACCCCTTGGGAGCGTGTGCGCGTCACGCTGCCCCCCACGAAAGGCGTGCCATCCGGGCGAGATAAATCGACAGGATCGTAGATGTTGGTCGTGCCTGCCGCGAGGAAATTCCAGTCCGTGTCGAACTTGCGATAGGCGCTAGAGTAGCCAACGGTGATGTCATGACTAACCGGGCCGGTTAACACATACCCACGAAGCCCCGCCTGGCTGGCGACGTTGTCGATATGGTTGTTGGTCTCGAAGTCGTTGACACTGGCATTACCCGCGTCATCGGTAAGGCTCGGAGTCGCCGACACGATGCCTTCCTGCGTGCGGTTACCCCCAAAGGCTGCGAAAGCGGTCCAAGTGTTGGTGAGGTCATATTCGCCCCTGACCATGCCGAAATCGGTTTCTAGTTCGGTTCCACCGAAAGAGGGGGTGTAGTTCAAAGAGGAGTCCGGCGCAGTGGGCACCCGAGTGGCCGCGCCGGTTCTGACACTTGAACGGCCGCCATCCAGGGTGAACTTTTGATGACCGACATCGAACAATATCCGGCCTTTATCGCCACGGTAGTCGAGCCCAACGACAACGGAGGTATCGCGCTGGTTTTCGTCATCAATGGCGGCGTCACCACGGCCGCGCGTGGCACTTACCCGTGCTCCCCATTGCTTTTGATCACCATAACGCTGGCTAGCATCGACGCCCACTTCGCCGTAGCCATCGGAGCGGTAGCCACTGGATAGATTGAGCATCGGGTCATCCCCTGCATGCTTGGGCTCGATGTTGATGGTGCCACMAATTCCGCCGCTCCCACCGATGGGAATGCCCGACGTAAAGGCGCTGGCGCCTTTGAAGACTTCGACGCGCTCGGCAAGGTCGCTATTGATGATTTGTCGTGGCAGTACACCGTAGAGGCCGCCATAAGCCACGTCGTCACCGTTCAGGTCAAAACCGCGCACTTTGTACGCTTCGCCATAGATGCCAAAGCCCAGCCCTACCGATACTGAGGCATCGTTCTGAAGCGTATCGCCCAGTGTCTGGGATTGTTGGTTCTCCATCAGCTCACTGGTATAACTGATAACGTTGAAAGGCACGTCCATCGCGTCCTTTTCACCGATCAGGCCCACTCGGCCACCCGCCGCGATTTGGCCACCGGCGAAGGCTGGAGGTGGCGTATCTCCATAGGTCGGTACGGAGCCCGTGACGGTGACGGTATCCAGAGACTGATTGTCAGCACTCGTTTGCGCCCAGGCGGTCGCGGGTGTGATACCCATCGCGATCAGCGTCAGCGCGCGCAGAAGCCGTGCTTTACGGCGCTTAGCCGCTGTGTTGGAGGTGTTCCCAAGAGACATAGTGTCGATCCTATCGTTTTTACAGCAGCGCCCAGCCGCCACGTTTTTATGAAACCGATGTAAGAAAGCGGAGGCTTGGCTGTCGTGCCATGATCACCTTTCCGGTATGGCTTTATATGATAAACAAAATGAGATGTATTAACATATGCGGATGACATTTTTCCGTACTGCCTTGCAAAAAATCCGCATTGACGTCTCAATGTGATTCCTTTTTTCTGATGCTCTCGCTGCTATGTGCCACCGGTCGATGCTCTCTTTCTTGGCTCGCTGCTGTTTAACGGCCGCTTGCTTGCTGCCCTTGTCGAGTGCCCMCGCGCAGTGGGCCACTATCAACTGGACCATTGCCGAAACGCTACTGGCCATTGACGCGCCGCTGAGTGGTACCGCTCAACAAAATGGCTACCATGAGTGGGTAGGGGAGCCAAGGATCCCCGACGGCGTTGCAGATCTTGGCCTGCGATCACAGCCCAACCTCGAACTCATGGCGCAATCGCCACCGACGCAAACGTTCACTTCGCCGATGTTCGCCAGTTTGACAGAGCGTCTGGAGAGAATTGCCCCCGTCACGTCGTTCTCCCCCTATTCACCCGGCACTCATACCTGGCAAGAGATACAAACACTCACCCGGCAGCTAGGTGAGTTGACCGGCCACCGGCTGCAGGCAGCGCAGCTAATCAACGAAACGCATGCGTTGATGGACACGCTTAGCCAACAGCGCCCCGATGCACCGCCGCTACTGATGGTGCAATTCATGGATGCCCGTCATGTCAGGATTTTTGGCGACAACAGTCTCTATAATGCGGTGCTTGAACGAATCAATTTGACCAATGCCTGGGATCGGCCCACCAACGCCTGGGGATTTTCACTCGTGGGTATCGAAGCGCTCTACGACTATCCTGAGGCCACTCTGGTCGTTGTCGAACCGGTGCCCGCTGGGGTCGAAGACACGCTGGCGAAAAGTGGTTTATGGCAACATTTACCCAGCGTTAAAAACGCCACTCTATTGCGCTTACCACCGGTATGGAGTTTTGGCGCGCTGCCTTCCGCTCAACGCTTTGCTCGGGAGCTGGTTTCTGCACTGACGTCGCGCACCCCCCTTGAGTAAGCGATTGCGCGCTTAATCCCATTTTTCGATCAGGCTAATTGCTAGATCAAGCACAAGGCTTAAGCCGACATAAAGTCATTCCAGCGCCTTACCAAATAGTTATGCTCATCCATGACGGTATTCCACACCGCGATGCGGCTCATTCTTGTCTGGTAGTCTCCGCCGTCGCGGATTTCGCCTCGATGAATCATGTCAGAGCTGCCATCAGGGCCCGGAAGGCTCTTGGCGGCGGGTTTGCCGCCATACCAAAAGTCCCACTCCGCAGCTGAAAGGTGAGGGCGGGTCAGTTCTGGGGKGGAAATGTAATAGCCTTGGCGGGCCATGACGGCACCGGGCCATCCAGAAATCCACCAGTTGAGGTAGTCATAAGCCGCATCTAGCGTGCGKCCTTTCACATGCCGCGAGATTGACATGCCGCCATACCAGGCGCGATAGCCCTCTGTTGGCGCCGCCATGCGCACCTGGATGTTGCGTTTTTTGAGATCCGTCATAGCGGGCGACCATAGGCTTTCGATGCCGACCCGGCCGCGTACCATATCTGAAGAGGCTTGATCCTGGTTGCTCCAGAAGGCGCGAAAGTGTTGCTGACGCTTGAGATTGATAAGGCAATCAATAAGGCTGTCGATCTCTGCCACGCTGAGATTGCCCAGGTCTTCGAACTCGACCAGCCCTGCTGCTTTGGCTGCCAGTGCGGCGTCTATTGCGCCGATGGCGCTGTCATTTTGCAGGCTGACCATGCCTTTCCAGCGCTTGTCCAACAACCAGCTCCAGCTCTCTTTGTTGATATCCAACCCTTTGGGGAGCATGTCGGTGCGATAACCGAAGCTGTCCACATTGTGGCTAACAGGAAGCATGGTGATATGCCCACTGGGGCGAGAACCGTAACTGCCATCGGGTTGAACATAGAGGAGGTTGACCGGGTTACTGCCTGCCCCCAGGGGGGCGTGGGGTGTCAGCCTACCTGTCTTGGGGAGGTCATTGATCATGTCCCAGTGTTTAATGCGATCCACCTGAATGGGTTGAATCGCATTAGCGGGCCAGACGAAGTCCACGTTGTGAAACCACTGGTCATAGATATCGAAGCTGTCAGGAGTTAGCACCCCCGCTTGCTGTGCGGCAACGCCATCGAGCACCTCAAAGGTGAGGCGAAGGCCCAAGTCTTCCCGAGCACGCTTGCGAATGCTTTCAAGCAGCGTCACCGAGGTGCCGAGCACCCTTAGGGTAACGGGGCCTCGCTGCACATAGGGCATGGCTAGCGGTTTGGGGGATGCAGCTTCATGCATGGAATATCCTGGGGCTTGGGTGGTTGCTAACGGCATTCATGAAGGTATTCAGCGAGTCTGTCACGCACTTGGCGGTGATGCCATGAGTGATGAAAATCAGCTCCGAGATGCGGTCGTCTTTAGGCCAGGCGTCTATGTGCTCTGGCGGGTGAATGGTGTGCTGAACGCCATGTATGATCACCGGGCGGGTATCCCCTTTGACATGCAGCACGCCTTTGACGCGCATGATGTGACTGCCATGGCGGTTGAGCAACATCGAGAGCCAAAGGCCAAAGCACGTCCAGTCCACTTCGCCGTCGAAGCAGAGGCGGAATGACTGAACATCTCCAAGGTGAGAAACCGCGTCAGGTGCTGGCGGCTTACGCCAGGGCCCAAGCCATGTTTTTACCTCTGAGTAGCTGTAGTGGTCAATATGCGGCCCACTGCCGAATAGCTCATCACTGGCCTGGTTTAAGGCTTCCTGCCCCAATTGCTGCGCTGCCGGGTTGATGGTGTCAATCAGGCTTTGAACCTCATCAAGCTGGGTTTGATCGACCAGGTCGACCTTACTGATGACGAGTTTGTCGGCGACGGCAATCTGAGATTCCCACACCGGCTGGAGCTTGCGGCTGGCAGTGGCGTTGAGGGCATCGACCAGAGTGAGATTGGTGCCTGGGCGCAGATGGTGCCGCAGTACAGGATCAGCGGTGATCGTTGAGGCAATGGGGCCGGGGTCGGCCAGGCCAGTGGTTTCCAGAATGATGCGTTTGAAGGGCGGAATTTTGCCKTCCTGCCGCTGTGACATCAGGCGCCTTAACGCATCAGACAGTTCGCCACGAATGGTGCAGCAGACACAGCCACTGGAGAGCAGCACGGCATCTTCGGCGATTTCACCCAGCAGGCGGTTATCTAGGCCCACGTCGCCAAATTCGTTGATCAGCACGGCGCTGTCGCCGAAGTCTTCACTGGCGAGTACCGATTTGAGCAAGGTGGTTTTGCCACTGCCCAGAAAGCCCGATATCACGTGAACCGGTAGCAGTGGCGTCTTGTCGTTCATTGATCGGCTCCTCTCTGGGGCAGGCTAGAAACATCTAAGCATTAGCTTAACGATGCCAGAAAATTTGCATCCAACGGGTCTATATCCCGCCCGGTCATCAGCTCGGCTTGGCGCCAGATGCCGCCCAGATCCTGCACAATCTCGCGTTTGCCTGTTGCGCTGGCAATCACAAAGCTGGACGCCTGAAAATCCTCGAGCACTAGACGATGTGGCTTGAGTACGCGGTTGATTAGTTCTGCCCGATAGGCCCTGGCACGGCGACGCTCGTAATGAGCCTGTTCAGGGTCTTCAATGTGAGTGCTCCAGTGGTTTTCACCGCCGAATACGCCGCATAATCCGCACATAACAGCTCCTTTAACAGTTGATTCAGAGTGGCAACGGGCCTATTGGGTGGCAACCGGGATGCCCAAGTGATCGCTGGCGGCAAGCGCTACTCTTATGAGTGCCTCATCTTCTCCGCAAGGCGCCGTTAGCTGGATGCTGGTGTGCTGCTGGTTCTCGTCCACACCGCTGGGCAGTGCGATAGCGGGGGAGTCCAGCAGGCTTGCCACCATGCTTAGCCGCAACGTGGCGAGATTCACTTCAGCGAAACGCTCTGGGTTATCTTCCAAAGGGGCAAGGAGGGGTGCCGTGTGAGCAACCGTGGGTGAGAGTAGCGTCGCCCCGGCGAGTTCACGGCGAAGCTGCGCTTGCAGTGACCTGCGCTGGCGATAAAGCGTCACTATGCTGTCCGGTGCCATCTTCTGCGCACTCAATAATCGCTGCCGAACCCTTGGATCCATAGCCTCTGCAGCGTCACTTTCCAACAGCTCACGGTACTCGGTGTAAGCTTCTGCTGCGCCCAGCCAGCCGTGATGTTGAATGAGGTGCAGGGTGTCGCTCACGCTGGCAAGCTTTCGTCTGACCAGGTGAAAGCCAGCATTAATAAGCTGCTTGGCGCTGCGTTCCAGGTTTTGCCGCACGGCTTCTTCGATACGCTCATCGTCCAGGTAGGCGGTATCCAGCACGATGACCGTGCGCTCGGGGTCAGCACCCTCCCGCGCTGTGACCTCTTCTCCTCGCATGACATCGTCGATGGCCAGGCAGTCTTCCAAGGAATTAGCGATGACACCAATGGTGTCCAGACTATGGGCTAGGGGAGTGACGCCTTGCCGACTATGGCGAGCCTGGGATGGGCGATAGGATGCCAGACCATTAAAGGCGGCAGGTACACGAAGCGAGCCTGCCGTATCGGTTCCGATTGCTGCAGGGACGATACCCTTGGCAACGGCCACTGCTGAGCCGGAGCTGGAGCCGCCGGGCACCCTGGGTTCTCCGGTACCCGGCGTATGGTGAGGCGTGCCATAGTTCGGGTTCAGCCCCAGGCCTGAGTAGGCCAGTTCAGTTAAATTGGTCTTGCCCAGGCATACCATGCCAGCCGCTGTCGCATGGCGAACCGCCGTGGCATCGTACGTAGAGGGCTTTTCGGCGAGCACTCGGCTGCCAGCAGTCGTCACTGTCCCAGCTATATCGAACAGATCCTTCCAGGCGATCGGGACACCATCGAGCGGCCCTAGCGAAGCGCCGTGCGCTTGGCGCCGAGCAGCGGCTTCGGCCTCGAACATGGCGCGCTCCGCAGTGAGCGATATAAAAACTGAGTCACTGTCTTTAGCCGCCACCAGGCATTGCCGCGTCAGCATGACCGGGTCGAGCTTGCCATGTTTGATGGCTTCGCCGATGGCAAGGGCAGTACTTGGATAATGGGCCATAAAAAAGTCCCCCGAGTTAGTCGATTGGCGCTGTAGCGACGATGAAGGCCAACTTAGCGATCTTCACGCTTAAGCGCAGAGGTCGGGATGTCGTCGGTCGTCAGGCGCTCGAAGCGTTTCTGCTCGGTGTAGACCCAATTAAGACCTACTGATGTCGCCAGAAAACGATCATCAAAATTGCTCTCTAGCTCTTCTTGAGGATAGCGACGCAGGATCCAGGTTTTCATCAGTATCACGTACACCACCAACGCGGTGATAAAACCAACGGCATAGGCGTACTCTRGGAATATGAGTGCCATGGCCCCGCCAGCCAGCCAGGCGATAATGCCAGCTGGATTGAAGCCGTTGAAAAAGCGGAACTGGCCTGCGGGATCGTACAAGGCGGGCACATTAAGGCGACGGTGCCGCAAAATATAGTAATCCGCGACCATGATGCCGCCGACAGCGGAGAGTACCGCGCCATAGTAGCTAAGGAAGGTAAACAAATTGTTCAGAATCAGCCAAGGCATGGAAGCGGTGCCGATGATACCGGCGATGACCAAGGCGACAGGATAGCTAATACGAGGTGCACCGGCATTGACGAAGGTAAGGGCGGCCGGAATCAGGTTGGCGGCATTATTGGTAGACCACTGAGCCAATATCACCATGGCTAATAGTGCCACCATGGTGAAGCCCCCGCCCTGGCCTTGAATGACGGTGACGGGGTTCCAGTCACCTGCCGCGATAAAGGACACGCCACCAATCAACGCAACCCAGGCCTGGGTCGCAGGTAAGGCCAGAAACTGTGCGACGAAGACGTTGCGATTGCGGGCGAAGAAGCTGCGTTGTCCTCCTGGCGTGCGTAGGAAGCGGGTCAAGTTGGGAATATCCACCGCTAGTGCTGACCAAAAAGCCATGTTGGCGAAGAACAGCGCCAAAGGCACTACTTGTTGATCGCCAACAAACGTCCAGATATTGATGCCGTTGGTCTCAGCTAACACGTTGAGCGTGAAGTACATCCAGACTGAGATGGCGACGATGCAGGGGGCGGCGATAGAGGCCAGTAATTCTACTGCGCGAATGCCGAGAGCGGTGTTGACGATCTGCACTACCGCGAAAAGCACATACCACAATACCCAATTATCAAACCCCCACAGGTACTCCACAATGCCGTTAAGGGCCAGGGCGCCGAGGTAAGTTTGTACACCGAACCAAATGGCAGCGACCACGCCCCTGGAGACCGCAGGAAGATGCGTGCCCTTGAGCCCAAAGGGGGCGCGTAAGTAGACGGCAAAAGAGAGACCGTGTTCTGTACCAATATCAGCGGTAAGACTCATGACGATGCCAAGCACAAGGTTGGCAAAAAAGATGATAGCCACGACCTGAATCAGTGGTAGGCCAGCAACACCCCCCGCGCCGAGTTGGAAGGTGGCAATGATGACGGCCATCCCAATCCACAACCATATAAAACCAAAGAATCCAATCGTTCGCTGGTTCAGCCAGACCGGCAAAATGGAGGCTTCCAGCAAGTTCTTGTGGCTATTGTCTGATCCAGCCGACGTTGCTGATTCGTTGATATGTTTTGTATGTCCCATTGCATTGTTCCCCTGAATTGTTGGTAGTCAGTTTTGGTGACAATGGCGTGCTCATTTTTAAAGTTATAAAATGTAGTATGGATACAAAAAACATTATCTGGCAAGTGGCGTGCTGTAATTCTACGGCGCAGACTGGCGTTAAATAATCTAATATTTTGTTTTGCATGGAAAAAATTACACGAAATCTTGGTGAGTATCAGTTTGAGGGTGTTTGGCAGGCTGTTGCCGGTTTTGCTCGGCTCAAAAGGCGGGGTGGGAAGTGTTAAGATATAACAATTTACGTGTATCTTTGCCTTGATGGTGGTAGCTAAGTAGGACTTGGTAATAACTAGGGAAGGATAAGTTTGTGGAGGATGTGGTTCTGACCATTGACGATAGTTCTAACAGCGTTCAAGAAGGGCAAGCTCCACGCTATGCCAAGATTCAAGAATCGTTACGCGATGCCATTCTGTCTCAGCGTTTGCCGCCCAGCTTGGTGCTGCTTGAGGGGCCGCTTGCGAGGATGTATGGAACCAGTCGTGGGCCAGTACGCAAGGCGCTTGAGCTATTGCATCAAGAGGGGGTGATAAGTCGCTTTGAGGGGCGTGGCTTTTTGGCGACGCCGGAGCCTGAAACGGTAACGCCGGAGCGTCAGACGCTGACACCGGAGATGTTGGGGCTAGCCCCTGACTATAAGTCCCAGATCGATGCCCGTCCGATATCTGATCGTATATATGCCGAGGTGGAGGAGGCTGTTGCTACTTGCTTAGCCTTTGGTCACTTTCGCATCGTTGAGACGACGCTGAGTGAATATTATGGCGTCAGTCGTACCGTCGCCAGGCAAGTGTTGGGACGCCTTCGTAACCAAAGGTTGGTAGAAAAAGATAATTACTCGCACTGGTTGGCGGGGCCCCTTACTGCCCAGGCAGTGGCTGAAGATTTCGAAATTCGTGCTCTGCTTGAGCCGGCGGCTCTTAGGGCTTCAGGCCCTCTGCTGGATAAAGCTGAACTAGAGGCCATGAAAGCAAACACTCAGCGCTTGATTGACCATCCTGAACTACAGAGTGCGGAATCGATCACACACCTTGAGCAAGATTTGCATCAGCGATGCCTGCGTCATTACCGAAMCCGCAAGGCTTGCGAGATGATTGCTCAGAGCCAACTGCCGGTCATCGTAAACCGTATGTTTTTTCAAACGGTCGGTGTGCCCCCGAACGAGCCCCTTTTGAGGGAGCATCAGTTGGTGCTTGATCATCTATTGTTTGGTGCTTTCGATGCTGCCGCTTCAAGTTTACAAGCCCATCTCCAGGCGGCTGCCGAGCGTACCCGGCGCCGGCTAAAGGTATTGTCAGTTTTTCCAGAGCCAGACCTCCCGCCTTACCTGCTCAAAATTTCTTGAGCCGCTCTCTTTGAACGCCCCTGTTGTCCTGTTAAAGCGCTAGCTACTTGCGATAAGGGCAGTTTCTAGCGCTTTGGGCTCTCTTCTGAAACGTAACCTGGATTTAAAAGTCAAAAAAATGCCCAATTTTGGGGCGTTTCCATAGTTTTCAGCTCTCCTTCAAAAATTTGCTGCACCATGCAGTCTAGGTTTTTGCTGTCAAAGTTCATGAATTTATCGAGCTTATAGCCTTATTTTCGGGTTTTTTAGCGATTTTTTGCCTTTTTGGTGCGGTTTGAAACGATGCATTGAGCATTTTTGGGTGTCGATAATACTTCATTGACAAAAATGACTGTTGTGTCCAATCTTCAATTTATGGCGTTTGGTGACAGTGATCATTCGCCTGCTGCAAGCACACCATGACCAAGTATTAATAACGAGGTGTTCAAAATGGCTAAAAAAGAGATTCTCTGCGCATTTGGTGTTGACGTTGATGCCGTCGCTGGCTGGCTGGGGTCGTACGGTGGTGAGGATTCGCCCGACGATATTTCCCGCGGTTTGTTTGCTGGTGAAGTGGGGGCGCCGCGTCTGCTTAAACTGTTTGAGCGATACAACCTGAAGACGACCTGGTTCATTCCCGGCCACAGCATTGAGACCTTTCCAGAGCAGATGAAAGCGGTCGTTGATGCTGGTCACGAGGTTGGCGTTCATGGCTATAGTCACGAAAACCCGATCGCCATGACGCGAGAGCAAGAGCGGGACGTGCTGGACTACAACATTGAGCTGGTCACCAAGCTATCCGGTAAGCGACCGACAGGCTATGTGGCCCCGTGGTGGGAGTTTAGTCCGGTCACCAATGAGCTTTTACTTGAGCGTGGCATTAAGTATGACCACAGCTTAATGCACAATGATTTCCACCCCTATTACGTTCGCGTCGGCGACTCCTGGACAAAGATTGATTACTCCAAGCCTGCAAAGGAATGGATGAAGCCGCTGGTTCGCGGCGAGGAAACCGATTTGATCGAGATTCCTGCCAACTGGTATCTCGATGACCTCCCACCGATGATGTTCATCAAAAAGTCGCCTAACAGTCATGGTTTTGTTAGCCCACGCCACTTGGGTGAAATGTGGCAAGACCAGTTTGATTGGGTCTACCGCGAGAACGACTACGCGGTGTTTACCATGACCATTCACCCTGATGTTTCGGGCCGCCCTCAAGTGCTGATGATGCTTGAGCGTCTGATTGAGCATATGCAGAGCCATGAGGGTGTGCGCTTCTGTACCTTCGATGAGATCGCTGATGACTTCGCTAAGCGCAGCCCGCGTAGTTGAAGTCGATAAGCATTATTAATAATACAAAACGATAATTGAAAAGAGGGTGAAGTCGATGGCCGAGCCAAATTCAAATACGACTTCCGAGGCAAGTCAGCACGCTGATGAGCCCTGGAATGCTGTCATCACTAAAAAACAGATCGGCTATGCCTCGCTGGTTTGTTTCATTGCCTGGGTGGCGTCGGTCTACGACTACACCCTGTTTGGAACATTGCTTCCTGTCATTGCTGAGGATTTTGGTTGGAGTGCGGCTAAAGCCACTGCCATTAACACCTTTGCAACGATAGGCGTATTTTTGGTTTCGCTGGTAGTCGGCTTCATGCTTGACCGTTATGGGCGCAAGAAAACGCTGATTTTACTGGTGATTGGTGGAGCAGTGAGTTCTGGGCTATCGGGTGTCGCCATAGGAGCGGCTTCGATGGTTATTATTCGCGCCTTCTCTGGCTTTGCGGTTTCAGAAGAGGTAGTCAACGCCGTTTATCTCAATGAGATCTATAAGAAGGCCAAGGGTCGGGGCTTCATGTACAGCCTTGTACAGAGTGGCTGGCCTGTGGGTGCTCTACTAGCTGCAGGTATGACCTCATTGTTATTGCCCATCGTGGGCTGGCGCGGCAGCTTCTTTGTTGCCGCTTGTGCCTCGATTATCGTGATCGTGATGGCAGTCAAGTTGCCTGAATCGCCCGTGTTTGCGGCTATTAAAGAAGTAGAGCGTCGTCGTAAGGCTGGAGACGCAGAAGGCGCAGCAAAGTTGGCTGCTGAGCAAGATATTGAGGTCGACACTGGAAACAATCTGGGTCTAAAAGGGGKTTTTTCACCAGAATTGCGCCGTCATACCATCTCGCTATCGTTGGTTTGGCTATTCAGTTGGATGGCAATTCAAGTCTTCGCTGTGCTGGGTACCACCGTACTAGTTGAAGCGAAGGGGGTTAGTTTTGAAAACTCTCTTTACGTGTTGATTCTGGCTAACGCCGTTGGCTTTGTCGGCTATCTGAGCCATGGCTGGATGGGAGATCGTATCGGCCGCCGTAACACCGTGCTGATGGGGTTCCTGCTGGGCGGTTTAGCCAGCATCGTTATGTTGCTTGGCCCAGCGGATGACAGCTTTATCTACATGATGTACGCCATCACACTGTTTTTCCTGCTTGGCCCTTTTGCGGCAATTCTGTTCTATATGGGCGAATCTTTCCCTGCGCACGTTCGTGGTACGGGGACTAACGTGGCTCACGTAATGGCCCCGGTAGGCGCGATTATTGGTTCCGGCTTGGTTTCCATACTGCTGACGATTGGCGTCAGTATGATTTGGGCAGCGATTTTGGCGGGCTCTTTGCCATTAGTTCTCAGTGGCTTGTTGATGTTCGGTACGCGCCATGTGGATCACCTCGAAAATGACCCAATAGAGGAGGCTGTGGCATGAGCGTATTAGCGCGCGACGATGGTTTGGCAGGCAAGGTGGCTATCATCTCAGGTGCCGCTAGCGGCATTGGGCAAGCCCTTGCCGTCAGCTATGCCAAGGCTGGCGTTAAGGTAGTGGCAGGCTACTACCCGAACGACCCCCATGATGTAGAGGAAACGGTTTCCGCGGTAAAAGCCATTGGCGGAGAGTGTGTGGCGGTTGCCTTAGATGTGAGAGATGCCAATCAATGTGATCACTTTGCGCAGCAGGCTATCGACACCTTTGGTGCCCTACACATCGTTGTTGCCGGTGCTGGCATTCTACGCCAGGCACCCTTAGGTGAGCTTACCGATCAAGCATGGGACGACATGCTATCAGTCGACTTGACGGGGGTAATGAGAGTCTTCCGTAGCGCTTCCAAGTTAATGCAGGAAGGCGGCGCTATGGTGGCTATTTCCTCTATCGCAGGGGGCGTGTATGGGTGGGATAACCACGCCCATTATGCGGCAGCCAAAAGTGGCTTAGTGGGCTTAGTAAAGTCTCTGGCAGTTGAGCTAGCCCCCCGAGGTATTCGTGTTAATACCCTGATTCCAGGACTGATCGAGACGCCTCAGTCTTTGGATCCCGTTAATTCGCTGGGGCCTGACGGCTTAGCGGCAGCCGGTAAATCAATTCCTTTAGGGCGTGTGGGGTATGCCGATGAAGCAGCCCGTACTGCGCGTTTTCTGAGCAGTGACGATGCAGCCTACGTAACAGGCCAGCAACTGGTGGTCGATGGTGGCTTGACCGTGCGTTGGCCGAGCTAATCGTTTGCCTATGAAGCGAGGAGACATCCTCGCTTCTTTTATTTAATAAGCTGGGTGATCCTTATGTCTAAAAAACTTCAGAGACAAGTTGCTCTTGTCGTGGGTGGTGCTAGCGGTATCGGCCGGGCTATTGCGGAGTGTTTTCATGCGGAAGGCGCCACCGTTGCTTTGGCTGATCGCAATCTTGAGGCATGTGAAGAAATAGCATTATTACTCGGGGAAAGTGCAACGCATCATGGTGTCGATGTCGCTGATGAAGCTTCTGTAAAGTCGATGGTTGATGAGGTGATAAATCATCACCAAGTTATCGATGTGCTGGTCAACTGTGCGGGCATTTTGGATGAAACGCCTTTCTTAGACATGTCTGCTGAGACGTTCGATCGAATGATCAGTATTAATCTGCGCGGTGCTTTCTTGGTGGGACGCTATGTTGCCGAGCAGATGGTGAAGCGAAAAAGCGGCCGGATCATCAATATTTCCTCCCAGCTAGCGCTCAAAGGGGGAGTGGGTTTATCTCACTATTGCTCAGCGAAGGCTGGGCTATTGGGGCTTACTAAATCGATGGCTAGAGAGTTAGCACCTTATGGGATTCTTACCAATGCCATCGCACCAGGCCCTATTTTAACCCCGATGTTAGAAGGGCTTAGTAAAGAGTGGGTGGCCAATAAAGAAGCCGAACTTCCTCTCGGTCGGTTTGGAACAGCAGAAGAAGTGGCGCCCACGGCGCTTATGCTCGCTGCCTCTCCCGATGGCGATCTTTACCTTGGGCAAACGCTCGGGCCTAACAGTGGCGACGTCATGTAGCGGGCTGAAAATAGACTTATGCTAAGCCTTATTCTTGTAAAGTGGTTTTCCACCACGTTGGTGGTGGTCTGCGTATCGCTTGCAGCCGTTCGCCTGGGCCCCAAGATCGGAGGTGTTTTGGCAGGTACGCCAATAGTGCTGGGCCCTGGCTTCTTTTTTATGATTCGTGAGCAATCTGACCCCTTCGTCGCTGATGCAGCACTGGGCTCTTTGCATGCTATGTTGGCGACGTTGATGTTCTGTCTTAGCTATGTGCTGCTGGCTAAGAGATTGGGGGCTTTTGCGAGTGTTGCTTGCTCTGCACTTATTTGGTTACTGGCTGCAGCAATAGCGGATCAGCTACCAGGAGGCGTTTTCTTCGCGTTGGCGCTTTTTGGTGCAACGTTACTTTTTTCGCGGGTTTACATTAATTCAATTGGGCTTTCTTCCAAAACCGTTTCGGCACCCGTACGCTGGGTAGACTTACTCATTCGCGGGGTATTAGCGGGAGGTGTTGTCTGCTTGGCGACAATTCTGTTGGTTAATGTCGACCCTGCTGTCTCGGGTATTGTGCTGAGTTTCCCCATCGGCATGTTAACCATTGCTCTGACTCTTCATCAGCGATATGGGGTTGAAGTAGCGCGTGTTACGTTAGCCAATACGCAGCTTGGAATGCTCAGCTTAGTAGCGTTTAGTGCTGTGTTGAGTGCAAGTGTAGAATTGTTTCCTTCCAGTTTTGCATTTTGGCTTTCATTGTTTTTATCTCTTTTCGTTAGCACTTTTCTATGGCTTTTTAGTAGATGGGGGGATAGTGGCAAAGTTGTTTGTAAGTCCTGAGGAGAAGCCCAACGTGGTGAGCAAGGCAATCCTGGGAACCCCTCAGCTCACTCGTTCCCTAGGAACCTGACGCAGATGGCTAGCCGTTTGTCCGCCAGGCAGGGCGGCAATCATATCAGCCGCTTCTAGCAGTTTCGGTAGGTCAATACCGGTGGCTACTCCGCCGCCATGTAGGGCATATAACAAATCCTCTGTGGCGGTGTTGCCCGTGGCGCCCGGCGCGAATGGGCAGCCACCAAGTCCTGCGCAAGCGGTGTCGACTGCTGTGGCGCCATGGCTTATGGCGAAAAGGGCATTCGCTACCCCCATGCCAAACGTATTATGGCCGTGGAAGGCCCAGTTCACTCCTGCCCTGGCATGTCGTTCGCGCAATTGCGTGAAATAGTCGGCTACTTGGTAGGGTGTGGCTCGTCCGGTCGTGTCACAAAGCGCTACCTCTAGGGGCAAGTCCCCAATAAGCTCAAGTGCGGCGCTGAGAATACGATCAACCTGTTGCCAGCTAATGGTGCCTTCGAAGGGGCAGTCGAAGCTGGTGCCAAGGTCAAGGCGCAGTCGGCTGCCTTCGGTGCGGCGCATACGCTCAATCACCCTGTTCAGTTCTTGTATCGATTCATCAGGACTGCTTCGTACATTGCTTTTGTTATGGGATTCCGACACCGATACGACATAAACAACCTCGCGAATGCCGTGCTCCAACGCTAGTTCTGCACCCTTGAGGTTGGGCACCAGGGCAGAGAAGCGCACATCTTGCCGGTCAGCAAACGCCTTTACTAACTTGCCGGTATCGGCCATTTGGGGAATGGCCTTGGGGCTTACGAAAGAGCCAATCTCCAAGCGAGTGACGCCTGCATCGAGTAGCGCCTGTATACAGCGCTGTTTATCGACAGTGGGCAGTATGTTGCGTATCGATTGAAAACCGTCTCGTGGTGCAACCTCGACAAGTTCAATACTGGATGGCGGCGATAGGGGCGTCATTATCTGTTCTCCGCTGGTTGCTCCAAAGAGTGACGAAGGCGATTAGCCATGCGAGGTTACCTCTTCATGATGGCTCTTTATGATGGCTCTTTATGATGATTAGGACGAAAGCGCTTAGCGGCACGGGCAGCGTCAATGAGGAATTGTACCCCCAGGGCGGCGAAGCCGATGGGTAGCAGTGCATAGGGGTAAACCATTGGCGTTCCTAGCGAGCTTGAAACACGTTCGCTGTACTCAAACGCCTGCATCGTCATGATGCCGCCACGCCATACGAGAATTATGCAAAACAGCATGCCCAACAGGCCCGTCGTCAGGTCGATGAAGGCGCGGATACGCGTTGGCAGCTTATCTTTAAAGAAGGTAATACGGATATGGGCGTCGTGACGCTGTGCTTCGGCGGCGCCAATCACCGCTAGGTAAACCAGGAGAAAGGAGTTGATCTCCAGGCTCCAGCTAGTGGGGGCCGCGAAGACATATCGCATGGTGGCGTCATAGCAGATAGACACCATCATGAAGACCAACACTGCCATGGATGTCCAGCGTAGAACGGCCAATAGGCCGTCCCAGCTACGCATTGCCATTGTTGTCATTTCACTCTCCCTTAAGCGTTGCCAAGGGCCAGCGCGATGGCGCGATCGCCGACCTCCTCACCGACTTCTTCCTTCCAGTGATCCCAGACGTCCTGGACGCCGGCATTGAAGGCTTCAAGGTCTTCATCGGAAGGCTCGATAATCTCCACCCCGGCCTCCTCAATCTGGGGCCAGTACTCGTTGGGATAAATGTCGTTGTTGCAGTGCTCAATGAAGTTCTCGTCGTACCAGTCAGCTGCCTGCTGTAGTACGGCGCGCGCCTCGTCGTCAAGGTTGTCCCAGGTGTCCCGCAGCATGAAGGGAGCAACCGAGAAACCGGTGATCGGCAGCTTGTAACAGACCTGCAACTGCTCCTGGAGGCTGCGGCCGATCACCGTTGAGATATTGAATACCCCTGCGTCTACGGTTCCCCGTTGCAGTGCCATGTAGGTCTCGGAAGAAGGAATACGGGTCGCCCCCACGCTGTAAGGCTCAAAGGCCTTGGTGGCCTCAAAACCGACGATGCGAATCTTCTTCCCGCGTACATCCTCAAGGCGGCGGATGGGGCTAGCCTCGGTGCTCCATAGATACTCCGGTTCAAGGATGCCGCCACCGGAGGTGAGCATGTAGAGGTTGTCCTCTGCCAATACCTCGTTGATCAGCTCCATCAGCGGGCTTCCCTGGCGCAGGCGCTCCGGATGGCGATAGAGCTCGCCCACTACCCCAGGCAAACCGGTGACGCCCAGTATCGGGATAGAGCGGGTGACGTAGGAGAAGGKATGGAACATGAAGTCGATGCTGCGCGCTCGCAGCGCTGGTAACTGTTCGTCTACCTTGAGCAGTTGACCGGAGTCGTAAAACTCCACCGAGAGGGTATCGCCTCCCTGCTCTTTGAGCATCTCCACGAAGCGATTGGAGCCATAGGTCAATGCTTTGTAGGAGTCGGGCAGGTAGGTGACGCCCGTCAGCGTGGTGGCGGCGTAGCTGCGGGGGGCCAGCAGGCTATGGGTGCCAAACAGCATGGCACCGGCGGTGGCGAAGGTGCCGTACTTTAGAACTTGGCGGCGAGACAGTGTCATGGTGAATCTCCTGATTGTTGTTGTAAGAATCTGCAGTAAGAGTCTGTTGTAAAGGTTTGTTGTGATGCACCTTTGTAACGTTGCACTTCACTGACGTTGAAACACCGGGGCTACATCAGCCCCGGCAACCACAGGCTGAGGCCAGGGAAGAACACAAACAGCATCAGCACGAGGAACTGAACGGCGACAAATGGCAGTGCGCTTTTGATGATTTCTTCCACTGAGAGCTCGGGGCAGACCCCACGCAGCGCGTAGAGGTTAAGCCCCACCGGGGGAGTGACCACGGCAATCTCAAGGTTGAGCACCATCACAATACCGAACCACAGTGGGTCGTAGCCTAGGGCGGTGACCAGTGGCAGCAGTACCGGGGTGGTCACCACGATCAGCGACACGGCATCGACAATCATGCCCAGTAGGATCAGCAGTAGCATTACCGCCACCAAGATCGCCCAGGCGGGCAGGCCGGTGGCGGTGAGTGCTTCGGTGAGGAGTTGCGGTACTCGCMCCATGTTGAGATAGTCGCCGAAGATCTTGGCACAGCCGATAATGAGTAGGATGGCACCGCTGACGCGCGCAGTCGTCGCCAGTATCTCCAGGAACTTGCGCCAGCTGAGACTGCGAAATATCAGGGTGGCGATCAAAAAGGCGCCAGCCGCGCCAATGCCCGCGGCTTCGCTGGGCGTGGCGAGGCCCGAGTAGATCGAGCCCAGCACAACCACTACCAACAGCGCGGCGTGCCAAATGTTAGCCAGGCTCGCCCAGCGCTCTTTCCAGGTAAAGCGCTCCTTACTGGCTGGCGCCTCCTCAGGGTTCAGCCACACTCGAATGTAGATGAACAGTGATAATGCTAACGCGAGCACAATGCCGGGAASGATGCCGCCGATAAATAGATCCGCCACAGAGACGCTAGAGACGGCACCATAGATAATAAAGGGCACGCTAGGTGGGATCAGCATGGCCAGGGCCCCAGCACTAACAACGGCACCCGCGGCTAATGATCGGCTATAACCGCGCTGGAGCATCTGCGGTACGGCAATGGATCCCACTGCCGCCACACCCGCTAGGCTTACCCCTGATACGGCGCCGAACATGGCCGAAGCCCCCACCGAAGAGATTGCCAGACTGCCCCGCAGCCAGTTGAGCCAGCGTACGGCGGCAGTGAAAAGACTCGACCCCACCGGTGTAGCTCCCAGGAAGTTACCCATCAGAATAAACAGTGGCAGGGCAATTAGCTCGAAGGCATTCAGCTGACCAAACAGTGATGTGGGGGCGAAAAAGAAAGCCAGTGAGCCGCGCGCCATATAGAGGCCGACTAACCCGGATAAGCCCAGAGCTAGAAAAATAGGGAAGCCGATGACAATCAGCCCGACTAAAATGGCAAGAACGATAATGGGATCCATGATGCTCTCCCCCTCAGATCACGTTGTCGGCGCGAAGAGCGTCGAGAGTATCGGCTGAGAGCGCCAGCCAGTCGGCGAGTACTGTATGGGTGTGTTCGCCCAGGGCAGGGCCGACGCTACGTACACTGCCTGGGGTGCTGGAGAGCCGTGGGAAAACATTTTGCATCGGCAATGGGCGGCCATGGCGATCAGGCACCTCTACAATCGATTCACGCGCCTGGARGTGTGGATCGTCCAGCATATCGGGAGCTCGGTAGACTAACCCTGCTGGCACTCCCGCCTCGGCGAGGATATCCACGATGTGAGAAGCGTCGTGCTGCTGGGTCCAGGCCGCAACAAGGTCGTCGATAGCCTGCTGGTTCTCCCCGCGTGCGCGATGGGTCGCGTAGTCAGGGTGGTCGGCTAGTCGAGGTTGCCCCATGGCCTCACAGAGGCGGCGGAAGACGGTGTCCTGATTGGCTCCAATAATAACGTCGCGTCCGTCACGGGCTGGGTACGCATTTGAAGGAGCAATTTTGGGCAAGAAGCTGCCGCTGCGCTCGCGGACTTTTCCCGCCCGGGCATACTCGGGAATTAAGTTCTCCATCATGGCCAGTACAGACTCAAATATCGAGCTATCGACCACTTGCCCTTGTCCGCTTCGCTCGCGCTGATGAAGGGCCATCATGGTGCCTAGCGCTGCGTGCAAGCCAGCCAGTGTGTCGCCGATTGAGATGCCGACCCGCACCGGGGGGCGATCAGGATAGCCGCTTAAATAGCGTAGCCCACCCATGGCTTCGCATACGGAAGCAAACCCAGCCCTGGTTGCATAAGGGCCATCTTGGCCAAAGCCAGTGACCCGCACCATGACCAGCTTTGGGTTGTGGCGGGAGAGTTCGTCGTAGCTTAATCCCCAGCGCTCCATGGTGCCGGGGCGAAAGTTTTCGATGATGACATCAGCATGCGCCGCTAATTGACGCAGCACGTCTTGCCCGCGTTGCTGACGAAGGTCGAGGGTCAGCGATTGTTTGTTGCGGCCAATAATGTTCCACCACAATGGATCGCCACTCTCCTGGTCGGCTTCTCCCCACTGCCGCATAGCATCCCCCTTACCGGGAGGCTCGACTTTCACTACCTCAGCACCAAAATCTGCAAGCACCTGGCCGCAATAGGGCCCTGCGATGAGTTGTCCTAGCTCAAGAACTTTAATGTTCTCAAGGGGAAGCGGGGAGGGCGTGTGTTGTTGTCTCATTGTTGTTCTTAGGCCTCTTTATAATCAATCAATGTCTCTTTAACCGGAGGGGGTATTGGTGTGCGGGACGTGCAATGCCTGTGCAGCCAGCAAGTGGGCGCGCATTACATTCTCAGCCCATTCGGGACTGCCAGCAGCAATGGCCTCCAGAATCTCGCGATGGTGACGCATGCTTCGGCGAAGGTTGGCAAGATCATAGTTGCCGAAGTTGCGATGAATGACCGATGTGCGAACGACATTTTCGAGCAAGTTAGCTAAACGTTGGTTGTTGCTAGCGAGAATCAGTGTTCGGTGAAATTCGTGATTAAGTGACGCAATGTCGCTGCGTGATTCAGTGTTTGTGTCGACCTGTTCGGTGAGGGATTCCATTTGGGTCGCTAGTATTTCTAAAGACTTAAAGCATGACTTGCTTATCTGTGTGGAGGCTAAGCGAACCGCTAAGGGCTCTAGCACCAAACGTAATTCGAATACTTCGCGCGCATCTTTTGCCGTCCAAGCCACCACGCGTGCGCCACGGTGGGGAATGGCTTCGAGCCAACCCTCCGAGACTAGCTCGCGCAGTGCCTCGCGCACGGGAGTGCGACTGACGTTAAGCTCGCTGGCTACGCTTGTTTCACGAAGGTATTCGTTCGCCTGGTAATGGCCATTTAGAATCCGCTTCTTAATTACCTCATGGACTCTAGCCGTGGCGGTCTGAACCACGCTTGATGAGTTTGCGGGTATAGCATCCATCGATTGTTCGCCCAAGATTGCATACAATTTATAAGGTAGATCACAATTTTATGAGTTAAAAACTAGACTTTAGTCTTTTTTGTATGCAACCGACGTAGGGCAATTCGGTCACTAGCGGTTGAAACCGGCCTTCGAAGCGAGGGACGCAGGCCCTTTTTGGTTGTGATCAAGTGGCGCTCCCCACGCCCATTTTTCAAACTTCGCGCGCTCAATAACTAAGTGCAACACCCTCGGAAATGCGCCAGACGTTCACCTAAGGTCAGGGGCGTGAGTTGGTGCGCCATGCCGAGATTACCCAGAAAACAGGGACGGCGATCTACTTCGCTGATCCACATAGTCCCTGGCAGTGAGCCGTCAACGGGAACACCAACGGCCTCTTACGTCAGTACATGCCTAAGGGGAAGGATCTGTCGGTGTTCAGTCAGGATGAACTGGATGCCATCGCCTTCCAGCTCAATACCCGACCTCGAAAGCGACTGGACTTCAAGGCACCGCTGGAGGTCTTTATGGATCTGATGAAGCGAACCCAGGAGGCGCCATCAGGCGTTCATTAATCCGGTGTTGCGCTCTTAGAGTTGGAGACCGCACATCATGAAAGCTATCAATATCGCAGCCGCTATCGCTTTAGCACTCTTCTCTAATGTAGTTCTGGTGGAAAGAAGTTCTGGTCAAGATAATAAAATCTCTTACCCTGAATCGTCGTCTCAGCAGCAAGTGAGTGATGCAGAGTACTTTATGCTATCTGAGCTACAGGATCTGAATCGGTAATAAGGCATGCAGTGCTAATGTTTTTAATTAACACAGTGCGGGCCAGCAATGGCCCGCMCCGTTGTGTATCGACTACTCTTCCGGCTTCAGCTCTTCCTGCTTGGGTGGGCTGCCTACTCGCACTTCGCTGAGCTCCTCATGGGAAAGGCCGCGGTACAGTGCGAACATCATGATAAACACCAGAATAAACATCGGCAGGCCGACCACGGTGATCACCTCCTGCAGGGCGGTAAGCCCGGCATCGCCCGCCAGCACAATCAGCATGGCTGCCAGCATACCTTCGGATACGCCCCAGAATACCCGTTGGTGCCAGGGGCCAGGGTCTGAGCTGCCGGTACACAGCATATCGACGACCAGCGAGGCGGAGTCTGAAGAGGTGGCAAAGAAGATGGCGACGATTACCACCGCTAAGCCCTGAATCAAGGTAGCCGCGGGGAAGTTGTCAAAAAACGCGAACATGGCAAGCGGAATGCTTTCAGCGACGGCAGCGGACAAAACACCTGCTTGATCGCCCATGGCTGCCCGGGCCTCTGGCCCAATCCCGTCAATTTCCATCGCCGACCAGCCGAAGATCGCAAACCAGATCAGCGTAAAGATGGAGGGGGCGAACAGCACACCCAAAACGAATTCGCGAATAGTTCGCCCGCGGGAAATCCGTGCGACAAAGATGCCGATGAACGGCGACCAGGTGACTGTCCAGGCCCAATAGAACACCGTCCAACTGCCTTGCCACCCCCAGGCGCCGCCTTCGCTTGAGTAGCGTGCCAGGGTGTCATTCCAGAAAGCCATGGGCAGCAGGTTGGTGATGTAGAGGCCAAAGGTTTCAACAACCGCACGTAAAAGGAAAACGGTCGAACCGGTAAACAGTACAAATAACAGCAGGCCAACGGCCATGCCGATATTGATGTTCGAGAGCCGCTTAACGCCTGAATCAAGCCCCGCCACGATAGACCCCACGGCGACAGTGGTCAGAACGGCGATGATCAGCACTTTCGTTATCACCGCATCCGGAACACCAAACAATTCCGTTAGCCCGGCATTAATCTGCTGGGTGCCCAGGCCGATGGAAACCGCCACGCCAAACAGGGTGCCGAGAATGGCGAAGATATCTAAAGCTTTGCCGATAGGGCCGTAAATGCGCTCGCCTAACAGCGGAAAGAAAACCGAGCTGAAACGCATCGGCAGGTTGTAGCGATAGATAAAGTAAGCAAACGCCAGCCCCGGCATGGCGAAAATCGCCCAGGTATGGAGCCCCAGGTGATAAATCGAAAAGCTCATGGCATCATCGGCAGCGGCGACAGTGAAGGGCTCAACATCTGGCCGCGGGGGAGCTGCGAAGTGGGAAATCGGTTCGGCCACGCCCCAGAACATCAATACCGTGCCGATACCGCCAGCAAACAGCATGGCAAACCAGGAAGCGTTGGTATAGGCCGGTTTGGCATCATTGCCGCCCAGACGAATCGCCCCGAACCGGCTGATCGCCACCCACAGCAGGAACGCCACCCAGCTGGTGACCCCGAAAATAAAAAACCAGCCAAGGTTAGTCACTATCCATTGCCGCCCCGCGCCGAAGGCTTCGCCTATTGGGCCCGGCGCGATCAACAGCGCCACTAAAAAGAGGATCATAATCCCGGCAGAGGTGAAAAATATGGTGGGATCCGTCTTGAGGCCCAGCTTTCGCGCAAGTGCATCCATCGTTACGTCTCCCTTTATTTTTACGACCCGTCTTTAAAACCTGCCTCTCTAAACAACGTAGGAGCTATATGCGGATTACGCCAAGCTGGGCGCAGACAAAAGGGATACAGACATTGAGAAGCAGCCTTGCGAGCCGGGATACTCTGCGGCTCTGCCAATGCCTGACGAGACCTGAGTAGAATGAGCCGAGGGCGTTATGCAAACAGGGGGGGTAGCTATTGCGGTTGCGGTTTTGCGAGGGGGGGCTAGGAAGCGTCATCGTCCAGGTTCGAAAATCCAGAAACCTCTAAAAGTAAGTAAAGTATACGTCGATTAGGGTGCGTCTCGAACCCTCAATGTTTATTTAATAGTTTTACCTTAAATAAACATCAATTATGTAATGACACTTAGGACAATTAAATCTTGAAGAATTTGCATTTATCGGCACGGCTACAGGACCAGCACCCTGCGAGGCCATAATAAAATCGGAAAATGCAACAACCTGAGCGTACAGTTTTCCGCATTCAACCTCTTCCAAGGAGCTCGCTCTTTCAGCAAATTCACGCATTAAATTCATAAACTGTTCGTCATGCATAGTAATTTACCTCATTCACTAAAATAGTCTGTGAAGATCAGGCCACCACTGCCAAGCATTTTCTAAAACTTTGACTCCACTTGCTTTTTTTGATGCAACCCTATCATGAAAGTCTTCCATGGTTTTTTCAAGGCCCATATCTTGCAAGATCTTCCACTCAATTGAGTCATTTTTTTTTAGCATGGCAATCAGGTTAAACCAGTCACCGTGCTTTCGGATATAATTCTCTTTCTCTTCTATTTTATAAGAGTCTAGAGTTAGTATATAATTTGCCTCGCCTACATCATGATAATTATCAAGGAAGTAATCTATCAATTGTAAAGAAAGCACATGCTTATCTCTTTTCTTCGAAAAGTAGATAGTTATCAAGGCGGCTGCAACACTACTGCCGGCCATTGAAGTAAATACGCTGATAAAGAGCATTGAAGTATTATTCATGTCTAATTCTCAAGTTATCTATGCTGAGCGATGCGTTGTTTAACCATCAGAACCCTTAAGTATTTTATAAAAAAAATAGGCTAATAATTCTCGGTCGTCTAGGCTCTGTAGTTTAAATCCGTTGGCTTAGTTTTTTCTGATATTTATGGCTAGTCTTTTTTTTGTATTAGATTGATTGCGTTTTTAGAAGTGTTTTTTGAATCAATAAAAATTCTAACTATATGGTAGATGAGAGAAATTTCTCGCTGAGAAAAATCAATAGAAACTAATCCATGATGTTGATGAAAAAAGTAGTGGCTTCCGAGAGGTGTGAAAAATACTACTAAATACTTATCCTGAATTAATCGCGCAATCATTCCCATAGCTACCGATTGGTAGCTTTAATAATCACAGAAGCGTTTAAATGAAAAATATTTACTCAGCGGCTCCATTCCCAAATCTTCCGCTAGGCCTTGGAACTATGCAAATTGGTATTGTTGAGCAACAAGACGGCGAAGATAGCGAGTTCCTTATGCGCCACAAGCTGGTCAATCTATTCGTTGACCGACTCGATGGTCGCGGATTCGGTAGCGGCGAGGCCGTTTGGTTTTCTTACTCGGCTGACTGCTGTGGGTTCATATTAGTTTTCTGCAAGCTTGTTGCTCGCTAACGGCTGCGCCTTTTGATCTGGTACATATGGCTATCGGCGTGGCTGAGTAGGGTATCGGCGTCTTCCCCATCGGCGGGGTAACAGGCCACACCGATACTGCAGGAGGGCATTCTGACTTTGCCAAATTCAGCGCCTAGCGGCTCGTTCATGACCATGAGGATCTGCTCCMCCTTGTCCGCAACGGCCCTCGTCGACTTGATGTCCGTTAATAGAACCGTGAATTCATCTCCGCCCATCCGGGCCACCGTGTCTGTTTCTCGCACACAGCTTTCCAGCCGTCTAGCTACCGTGCAGAGCACTTGGTCACCCGCGGCATGCCCATGAATATCATTGATACATTTGAAGTCATTAATATCTAGAAACAGCAATGCTAGGTTGTTCTGGTAGCGGTTGGCCGCATTTATGCCCGAGACCAGTCGATCATAGAATAGCGCTCGGTTGGTCAGTTTGGTCAGTGGGTCGTGATGGGCGAGGTAGCGTAACTCCTCCTCGGCCTGCATCAGGGCTGTGACGTTGCGCGCGACACCGATCCGCACCTCTTCTTCCTCGTACCAGCGGGCAGACCACAGAATATGTACGCTGGCGCCGTCCTTGCGGATATAGCGGTTGCGGAAATCCACGTGGGGCTTGCCGTCCATCACACGGTCAATGGAGTCCCGGGTGGCTGCTAAATCGTCAGGGTGCATATAGTTAGTGATCGGGGTGCCGATCAACTCGCGGGGTGCGTATCCGAGCAGTGACTCACAGGCATCGCTCACAAAGACGATCTGATTGTCCGCATCCACTACGAAGACGGTGTCCAGCATCAGATGAATCAGTTTGGGGTAGAGCGCTTGCAGGTCAACGGCCATAGGCTAGATACATCCGGTTAGCATTCCTCGACTATAGAGCAATCGCGAAGTGGACGATAAAGAATTCTGGAAATTTTGGGGGAAAGGTCACTCCCGTAATGACAAGCGCGTACCAGCCATAGCCAGGGTAGGCGTTGCCTCCCGAGGCGAGTGTCAACGGACGACATTCAGGGGTTGAAGCTTTAGTTACTCGCCTTTTCGGTGATTGGGGGGCCTATCCGCACACTGATGCTGGGCTCTCCCCCAGATATTAACGGTCAACTCGTCATTGAAGCCGTGCGTGGTGTCGAAAGTGTCCACGATATTCATCATGTGCACTTATGGCAGATGCAGGAAAACATGGCTGCTCTTGACTGCCACGTGGTCATTACGGAAGCAGGCTGGCAGCGGCTTGAGTCGATTAAGACAGAGATCAAAGCGCAGTTAAAAACGCGCTTCAACATTGTCCATTCCAGCTTAGAGTTTGAGCATATTGATCACGCACATCAGGATGCCAACCTTTATGGGCATGAGTAATACACGCTCACGCTGGTATACATAAGCAGTCATTTAGCTTGGTTTGTGCAATAAAATCTTGGCCTAAATTGCCAAATAATCACTGAAATCGAGAGAGAAAAATGTTCAAAAAAGCGACTTTTATGCTTGCGGGTACGTTGATGCTGACAGCTGCCATCGTGGTGGTATCGAAACCTGCACTATTGGACATGCAAGCTGAGGCGGCGAGTGAGGATGCTGCACAGGCCGAGAGCTCCTTGGTGCGTTCACACTCACCGATCCTGGGGCCGAAAGAGGCTCCTGTCACCATTGTGGAATTTTTCGACCCGGCCTGCGAAGCCTGCCGTGCTTTCTATCCTCTCACCAAAAGTATTCTGGAAACCTATCCTGAGCAAGTGCAGCTAATCGTGCGCTACACCCCTTTCCACGGTGAGGTTTCTGATACGGCCATTCGCGTGCTGGAAGTCGCTCGACACCAGGAGGTATTCGAACCGGTACTCGAAGCTCTGCTCTCTCGTCAGGATCAATGGGCATCTCATGGCCGTTTCGATGAATCAGCTATCTTGGAGATTGCCAGCCAAGCCGGTCTTGATCGAACTGCCGCTGAGGAGCAACTCAACTCAGCTGAAGTGCAAGCGGTGATTGACCAAGACATGGCAGACGTCAAAACGAATCAGATTCGCCAGACGCCAACCTTTTTTGTCAACGGTGAGCTGCTAGAACCCTTTGGTATGCAGGAGTTGATTGATGTCGTAAAGAGTGAAGTCGAGGAGATATCTGAAGAGGAAGAAGCCCAATGAATCAGCGCTGGTTGCTGATAGGGCTTGTGAGTTTAAGCCCTGCGCTGGTCGAGGTCAGTTGGCGAGAGCACCTATTTTTGGGTAAGCGCGGCCAAATTGACTGCCCAATCGGCGTTGTATTCGCCACAAGACAATAAGGCAAATCATTCAACTTTCATTTTACTGACATCGCCTCGTCACTTAATACCCGCAATCTGCTTAATGTTGGATCGTCTTCCTCCTTATGMAACAGCGTCGAAAGAACGATCGAACGGCTTGAGCCTCGGTGCCAAAGGCGCATCATTCAAACGACATTTCTCTAGGATTAAGGAGCAGTAAAATGGCCGATACTCCCCCAGTCGACAATGCTGGCGGCGGTGCTGATTCTGCAATCGCCGACATGAAAGCAGTGTTCGATCAGGCGATCGAGAAGTCCGCAGAAATCACCAAAGTCACGACAGAGAAGAAAACCGAGCTCGACGCTACCAAGCAGCGTCCGCAAAACTGATGCTCGGAAGTCGCGGGCGGCGTCAGCCGCTCGCGGCCTTGTTGTTGTTTCCTGTCCACGCATTCCTGGACGGTAGAGATTTCAAAACCTCGCCCGGATGAATGCCCCTTTATCGAGACATTCGACGGAAGAGCCCTCCAAGCTTCGTACGACACGGCGAGTTAAGTATATGACTTTATTCACCTCAGCTTCAGCGTCGGTACGCGAAGCCGTTACGACGCTCAAGGTTATCGCAGGCTTGCATCGCGGTGCCTCCATTACGCTCACTGAGCCGGTCTGCTGTATCGGTAGCGACGATTCTACTGATGTCATGCTCGGCGATCCGGGCACTGCACCACACCATATTGTGTTGAGATTCTATGGTCGTTATATCGCTATCGAGGCGCTTGGTGGTGACATTACCATTAATGGCCGTAGCGTCAGCCAGGGCACTGGTTTGCGCTGTGAATTGCCAGCGAAGCTTCATTYCAACGACGTGGCACTCGAGCTTTCACGCCCCCCAGCGCCTGCCATATTCCCAGGGCTGCCGACAGTTCCTGTGCGTTGGCGTAAGTGGCTAAATCGCAGCGCCACGCTCGCCGCACTGGTCGTAACGCTGGGAGTACTGGCTTTCTATGAGTTCATCGATGTCAATCAAGCCGACGCCAACATTGGCTATCATCCAGTTACGGCAATGCTCGATGAGCAGGCCCTGATGGACACTGCCCAGAGTAATCCCCCAGTGATGGATGAGGCTCGCCCGAGCCCGGTTCAAGCACTGCGTGAGCGCCTGGCGGATGCCGGACTTGCATCGCTGGAGGTCACCGACAGTGGCGACTATATCAGCGTCTCCGGTCACTACGACCCCGACCAGGCGGGCGCTTGGAACGCCACCCAGCGTTGGTTCGACCAGCATTACGGCAGTCACAACGTGCTACTTAATGAAGCTCAACAGAGTGAGGTGCCGGTTCGCCCCGACCTGCAGTTTCAGGCCGTATGGTTAGGCAAGAACCCGTACGTAATCGACGCTCGTGGCCAGCGTCTCTATCCCGGCGCGTCGCTGTCGTCTGGCTGGGTTATTTCCGCTATCGAAACGGRTCGAGTGCTGTTGAGCCGTGGCGATGACCAGTTTGCCCTGACCCTATAATCCGGCGTATATCGCGATGAAGATCACTGATCGTCTTGTTCCACGGGATCGTTATCACGTCGCTGACATTGACCCCGTCAAGCCTAGCGTCGTCGAGCAGCCGTCGCAGCAGGACGATACGTTCACGCAGGCTGTCAGTGAAGCCCGGCAGCGTGGCTCAAACCGTCCTGCGTGGACTGAGCGCCTCGAAGCGCTCGCGCGCCCGGAGGCCATTGATCCTGCCAGCTACGCTAACCTTCGCAGCATCGAGCTGCTCCAACACGTAGCTGACAACGTTCTACCTTCGCTGGACGCCGATGATGACATTATGGCGCTGGCGAAGGAGGTGATCGGTGAAGAGATTGATTGGCGCCAGGCATGGGAAGGCCGGATGAGTGAAGCAAACGCGCTGCCGCTGGACAACATCACCGATCAGGAGAGCGTGCCATGAGCGATACCGCTGATCGAGATGCCGTCGACCTACTGCATTTGATGGGGCACCTCTATCTCAAAAGTGGTCAGGTACAGCGCGGGTTGGTATTGCTGCTTATCGCGACACGCATGGCACCGAATCACACCGGCGTGCTGCAGGCGCTGTGCCAGGGGTTCCTTGCCAGCGGCAACGGTCAGCGTGCGCTTAATGTGCTCGACCGGCTCGAGGCCGCCGGTGAACAGGATGACGCCGTGCCACTCTTGCGTAGCCGCGCCCACTGGGTCAACGGTGAGCATGATACCGCTCGTCGCCTATGGCGAGAGTATCTCGAGCGGCGGCGTCACCCGGAATCCCGGCAGGGAGAGACCGTAACATGAACAAGCTCCTCGGCCGTCTCAATACCCTGGCTCGTCAGGCGTCCCAGCGCAGTGACGTGATCATCGCCGTTTTTATGGTGCTCTCGGTAGTGATGATGATCATCCCGCTGCCGACGGCAATGGTCGACACGCTGATTGGTATCAATATCGGTTTCAGCCTGCTGATTTTAGTGGTGGCGTTCTATATCTCGCACCCGGTGGAATTCTCCTCGCTGCCGCCGATCATTCTGCTCGCCACGCTGTTCCGGCTGGCGCTTTCGATCTCCACTACCCGGCTGATTCTGCTCGAGGGTGACGCTGGCCAGATCGTTTCCGCCTTCGGCAATTTCGTTATCGCCGGTGAGGTGGTCATCGGCATGGTGGTTTTCCTGATCATTACGGTGGCCCAGTTTCTGGTGATTACCAAGGGCTCGGAGCGCGTAGCGGAAGTGGCGGCGCGTTTTACTCTTGATGCCATGCCCGGCAAGCAGATGAGCATCGACAACGACATGAGAAACGGCGACATCGAACCCGCTGAAGCCCGTCGCAGGCGCTCGCTGCTGGAGAGCGAAAGCCAGCTCTATGGCGCAATGGATGGGGCGATGAAGTTTGTTAAGGGTGATGCCATTGCTGGCCTGGTGATTCTGTTCGTCAATCTTATCGGTGGGCTGTCGATCGGCATGCTCAAGCACGACATGCCCTTCGGCACGGCGGTGGAAACCTACTCGCTGTTGACCGTCGGCGACGGCCTGATCGCACTGATTCCCGCATTACTGATTTCGGTTGGCGCGGGTACCGTGGTGACCCGCGTTAGCTCCGATAACGCCAGCGATTTGGGCAGTGAGATTGTCGGCCAGCTTGGCAGCAACGCCAAGGCATTGGGTTTAACGTCGGCGGTGCTGTTCTGCGCGGCCTTCGTGCCGGGCTTCCCATCGACTGTCTTTCTGACGTTGTCAGCACTGCTGGGCTTAGCTGCCTTTTTCCTGCATCGCCGTCGCCAGACGGCCGATACCGAGACGGAGCAAGCAGCGCAAGCCGAGGTTATCACCGCGACCCCAGCTACTGAGACCAACGCCGTGAACGAGGCGGTGAACGAGGCAGCACCGCCCAATGCCGCCGATGACGATCCACGCCAGTACCGCGTGATGCTCTGCCTGGCTGCAGGGCTTGTCGATAAGCTATCACTCGACTTACTACGTGAAAGCGTTCAGGCCACCCGCGAAGGTGTTGAACGCGATCTGGGAATTGCCATTCCTCAGGTGGGAGTTCGCCTGGAACCCGCCCTCAGCGACCAGCGCTTCGCCATTGAGCTGGATGAAGTGCCGGTGCTCAACGGTGAACTACCAGACTCTTCAGTACTGCTCGACGACGATGCCGATGTTTTGGAATTGCTTGAGTTGACCGCCTTCACGCAACCAGCGCTCGTTGGCCGCGGCAGTTGGCAATGGCTTGCCGATGAGGACGCTTCAGCGCTGACGGAAGCCGGGATTCGCTATCGTACGCTGGATCAGGTGCTGGAGCGCTGTCTTGAGCGCACGCTAACGCGTTACGCCGGCGAGTTCGTTGGGATTCAAGAGGCGCGTGCCCTGCTTTACAAGATGGAAACACACTATGCCGAGCTGGTGACCGAGGCCGTTCGGGTGGTATCGCTACAGAAAATCGCCGAGATTTTACGTCGCTTGGTCAGTGAGGGCGTTCCGGTTCGAGCCATGCGCACTATCCTTGAAGCTATAGTGGCCTGGGGGCCGCAAGAGTCGAGCAGCGCTCGGCTGAGCGACCGCATACGCCTTGCCATGGCGCGGCAGATCAGTCACCGCCATGCCCGCAGCGATCGGGTTCTGCCTGCCTGGATCGCGACCCGGCCGCTGGAAGAGGCTCTGCGTACCGCACAGCGAAATAGTGAGAACCAGCCCGTCCGGAGCGGCATGCCGGCACCTCTTTCGCGGGCCTTGAACGGCTGGTTCCAGCAGCAGCTTGAAGCGCTCGATAGCGACCTTCAGCCAGTGGTGGTGGCGGCCAGTGACGTGCGCGCCGCGCTGCAGCAGTGGCTAAAGCAGCACGATATCGATCTTCCTGTCATGGCCTGGCAGGAGATCGCACCGGAATTCAGCCTGCAGGCAATCGCCCAGATACGCCTGCCCAAACCGATCCCACGCCGGGAATCGGAGGCAACCGCCAAGCTGTAACACGCTTGCGAAACAATGACGCCGTGTGTCGATGATTCAACACCCATGCAAATCGCTACAACAGGGATGAAGAATAACCGTGATCAGCATAAAACCCGTCGATAGAAACCCTCCCCAGGCTGTCCGGAATTCGACGCTTTGGGTATGGGCGTTACTGCTGTGGTTCGCGGTAATTCCTGCCAGTGCTGATGTTTCCGTGGACGCTTCCGGAGGTGCGATGACGCTGGAGACTGGGCAGGGGCGTATCCTGCGGTTCGACCAGGACGTTGCGTCGGTGTTCGTCGCTAACCCTGAGGTTGCTGATGTGCAGGTGGTTTCTTCCGGCGTCATCTATCTCTTCGGTAAACAGGCCGGTGACACCAACCTTATCGCGCTGGGGGCCGACGAGCAGAGCCAAGCCTCGTTGCGGCTGCAGATTCGCGACGATAATGCGTTGGCTTCTCAGGCGCTACGGGATATCGACGGCGACAGCCAGATCCGTTTGCGTATGGCTGGCAACCAACTGGTGGCCGAGGGTAGCAGCCCCACGGTCGAGAGCGCCATGGCCACGCAATCGACCCTTGATGCCCAAGCGCCGGCCGGCGGTAGCATCAACCGCTCCAGTTACGATGGCGCCACTCAGATCAACATTCGGGTGCGTTTCGCCGAAGTCGCCCGGGATGAACTGCTCAGCTATGGAGTCAGTTGGAATACGCTGATCAACAACGGCTCGTTCTCTTTCGGCGTGCTCACCAGCAACATCGCCCCCAGTCCCATCGGTGGGGGTACCGATAGCATCGACGGTTTACTCCAGGCGCTACAGCAGAACAACCTGTTGCAGATCCTCGCTGAACCCAACATCACCACCGTCTCGGGGCAGACGGCAAGCTTCCTTGCCGGTGGCGAAATTCCTATTCCGGTGCCGGTTAACAGCGAACTGGTGGGTATCGAGTACAAACAGTTCGGTGTCTCGCTACTGAGCACGCCAACGTTGCTGCCTAACGGCCGGATCTCAATGGAAGTGCGCCCCGAAGTCAGCAGCATTGCCAGCGATAGTGTCCGTATTGGTGGCTATGACGTGCCGTCTCTTCAAGTTCGGCGCGCCGATACCGTGGTCGAGGTGGGCAGCGGGCAGACCTTTGCTATCGCCGGCCTGTTTCAACGTCAGGCGAGCAATCAAATCGAACGAATCCCGCTCCTCGGTGATATACCGATTCTGGGTAATCTATTTCGATCAAGGCGGTTTCAGCGTAACGAGACCGAGCTGGTCATCCTGATCACCCCGTATTTGGTGGCACCATCCTCCGCGCCGACACCCAGAATGCCGTTGGATCGGGCACAGGTTAGTCGCAATCCTCAGCTCGAAGATGACCCTTTCGGATTCTATTTGCAATGAGGCTAAGCAACGTTCCTATGTCACAGCTATTTACCTATTGGACGCGCATGGCTTTMCGCCTTGGGCCTTGTTTAGTGGCGTTGCTGCTGGCCGGCTGCCAGTCCTCGATGGGGCCGATGAACTGGGACACCGGGTACCGGCAGATGACAACGACTGACGCTGCGCATGAATCAACGATCATGCCACGTCTCTGCCAAGCTGGGCCTGACGATGCAGAGCGAGCCGGGCTGCCACCTGGCTGCGCCAACGACTTCAATCTGCAGCAGATGATCGTTGAGCCACAGGATTTGGTAAGGGGAAGAGCAATGGGGCCCGCCATGGGCGCGCCGGTAGCAGATGCCGCGAATGAGTATCTAAACGGCCGCGAACGTGCCAACCAGCGTCGTTCGCTATTGGAGCAGGAAGCGCGCAATGCCATGGGCACCAACGCCACTACCAGTGATCTGTGACGGTATTAGTTAGAGGCTGATGCCAACCCGAGTGCCCGGGCGCGGGCGGCGGCATCGGGCAGCGTTGCTATGTGCTCGGCACTGGCTATCAGGGAAAGGCGGTTGGCCGCCGATAGGTCGGGGATATCGACTTGCTGTGCCTCATCGCTACGCCCAGCCAGAACCAGCACAAGAATCAGGTTGCGGAAATGGCGTTCCTCTGCCAGCGGGGAGTCCGTAATGCGCTGCATGTTCGCGATGGCCTGGGTGTTTTCGCCAGCCAACGCTTCGGATAGCGCCAGGTTGGCCTGAGCGTCGAGATCACGCGGCTCAAGTGCCACGGCGTTAGCAAACGCGCTGGCCGCCTGGGCGGGCTGACCGGCCAGCGCTTGGGCGGCGCCAAGGCGGCTCCAGGCCGCCGCGCTGTCTATTTCAGGAGCCGCCAGGGAAAGGTTGCGCAGGGCGCTTTCCGGTTGACCTAGGCGCAGTTGGGCTGTCCCGAGGCCGAGTAATGCTGGCGCTAAGTGGATGTCTTCGGCAAGCGCGGCACGAAACGCCTCAGCGGCTGCCTGGGGCTCGCCACTGGCAAGCAGTGCATTGCCCAGGCGAACCTGAATATCTGCGGAGGGGCCGCTCTGCTCCAGGGCGCGCTCGTACATCGCGGCGGCGGTCGCATGGTCGCCTTGCTGATCGACATCTTTGGCCAGGTTGAGCAGGCGACTTTCATCGATCTCGGAAGGCGTCGCAGCGCAGGCTGACAGTATTAGGCTCAGTATCAGGCTTGGCCCGGCGACGAGTGCAGGCCGGCTCATGCGGGGCAAAAACGTACAAAATGCCTTCATCCGTGACTCAGTCCAGAGGTTTAGGAAATGAAAATCAGTGTACCGGAGAAACCAGGCTTGGGGCAGCAGGGATATGGATGAAGCGTGATGCGTGTTTACCCCAGAAGGGCAAAAACTCAAAAAGACAGATTGCCGGTCACTCAACTGTCATCGGGGGGTGGGTAGGATGATGGCAGATAGGTGGAAGCACCCCTGGCTGGGCCATCTTGTGATGCTGGTGCTCGGTTGTTGTTTGCCAGACAGCCCCACGCTGGCCGCCGAGGCGCCTTGGGCGGATCGCGAATATCGCTATATCGTGATCGAGCAAAGCGTGCGTGATGTGTTGCAGGAGTTTGGTCGCAACCTGTCACTGCCCGTTGAGGTCAGCGACGTAGTGGATGGTGAGGTGCGTGGTGATATTCGCGCCAGCACCGCTGGCGAGTTCCTCGCACAGGTTTGTGAATCCAACGGTCTGGGGTGGTTTTTCGATGGCTATGTGCTGCATGTCGCCGCCCGCCAGGAGCTGAGTCGTCGGACGTTTGATCTAACCGATGTCGATATACCCCGCCTGCGCGCAGAAATTACCCAGGCACAGATCGGCAATCCGTTGAGCGCACTGATTCGTGCAGAGCACGACAGTCTTGAAGTGATGGGCCCGCCCGCCTGGATAGCGGACATAGCCCAACGGGTCGAAGCGTTGCGCCAGCCGAGTGCGCCGTCGATCCCCGCTGAAGTTAAGGTCTTTCGAGGCAGTGTGGCCCAGCCGCCTGGCTCGTGAGTGAGCAAGCGATGAAACCCACAGGAGGCAGTCCATGGCTATCGATCCCGTAAGCAGTAGTAACCCGGCAACAGAGTCGCTCCCCGATTCCCAGGCTTTCGACGACGCCGTCGATAACGCGAAGCTGCAGGAAACAATGGTAGAGGGAATGGTCAAGGTCGGCGGGCAGATGATTCTGATGCCGATGATGAACAATATTCTCAAGGAAGCACAGTCCGACGAGTAATGACGAGGGCGCGACCCCCATCGCGGTGTTCGCGCCTTTCTTAGCCGATGCTAGGGACTATTCCGACGAGGTGAATGATGACTCCCGTGACACCACCGGGCAGCGGTGCGCTAACTCCGACACCCATGCCAGAGGTTAGCACCGATACGTTGGCATCACAGAATATTTTCGAACATATGACACAGCAAGCCGGTTCATCTTTATCGGGGGCCAGCCCCAGTGAGCTGGGCTCAAGTCTGCTCAACAACCTTGATGGCTTTATTGACCGAGTCAATAACTTCGCTCAGCAGGCTAAGACTCCCGATGTGCAAACACCTGATCGTTTAGCTCAGGTGATGCCCCAGAGCGTGTCCGACGCTGGCGACACGCCACCCGCCTTAGGGGATGACAAGCTGGCGCAAGTCGTAGAATCGCTGGGGCGTGTTTTTGATCACTCCATCGAAACCACCATGATCGTTCGCGGCGCCACTCAGGTTTCGGGGTCGGCGAATACCTTGCTAAAAGGCCAATGACACTTGCACTTTAATAAACAATTCGACGGCAAGCAGCAAGTGTCACAACGCAGGTGGCGTAACGCCCTGCGGGGCATGGTGTTTCTGGTTATGGCGCTACTGCTTCAGGCCTGTGACACCGATCTCTACACTAATCTCGACGAGCGTGAGGCGAATATCATCGTGGCAACGCTGGCCCGCAACGGCATACCTGCCGCACGTCAGGCACAGGACGAAGGTCAAATGACCGTCACTGTCAGTGAGGAGCGCTTCGCCGAGGCGGTAGAGATACTCGATCGTGCCGGGCTGCCGGAACAGAAATTCGCCAATATGGGCGATATTTTCCAGGGTAACGGGCTGGTGTCGTCTCCCGTGCAGGAACGCGCTCAGATGATCTTTGCGTTGAGCCAGGAGCTCTCGCACACTGTGTCGCAGATCGACGGCGTACTCTCGGCGCGGGTTCATGTTGTGCTGCCGGACAATGATTTGCTACAGCAGAACAGTACGCCGTCTTCGGCTTCGGTCTTCGTGCGCTATATCCCTTCGCTGGAGATCGCTCCACTGATTCCACAGATCAAGACGCTGGTAGCCAATGGTATTGCTGGCCTCTCCTACGACAAGGTCTCGGTGGTGCCTGTTGTCTCTGCTATTCCCGAGGAAATGGACACGCTGCCGCAGCCGATGATGGGCTCATTTCTGGGTGTCGCGATGCCAGCGTCCAGCGTTTCCCGTATCGGCTGGATCATCGGTCTGCTGAGCGTTGCAGTGATCGGACTTGCCGCTACGGTCGGCTGGTTGGTCTGGCGTCAGCGGCGCCAGCACCCCTACTCATTGACGACAGCGCCATGAGAAAGCGCTATGAATAGTGCCTCTAAACGCGCTAGCGAATCGACCGCACCGGGCTCTGATATCGAACCACCGGTACGGGTTGCTCTCGACCACTGGGTTGACTGCCTGGACGGCATTGCCGCCGACGCGATGCTGCGCCGTTGGTGCACTCAGCCGCGCTTTCGCCAGCGCTTGCTTGCCCGCCTGCAGCGCCGTCATCAACTCACCTCTATCGCGGAACAGCCGCTAATGGATGCCGCCGACCAGGTGCTATGCCAACTGGACAGCGATGATTTTACCGCCTGCGCCCGTGCCGCTGGAGTGATCATTCACGCCAATGCCTTTGTGCGCGAAATTCATGCGCCGCGAGTTGCGGCACTTAAACAGCGTTTCGGCGCTGAGCTCTATTCCCTGGCGCTTACCCACCGTGACCACACCAGTGCCGAAGCCTGCGCTGAGGATGATCTCGACGCGCTGGAGGCCGCCGTCGAGCACGATGGTCGACGCTGCCTGGAGCGATGGTGGCAAGCTCAAACGGTGGAACTTCGAGACTGGCTAAGGTTGGGTTGGGCTGACCAGTTCGAGTTGCCTGAAACGATCGTGGCGGACGCCGCTGCTGTTGATATTGCACGGCTGGCCGCTACACATAGTTTTTTCCAAACCGACGATAAAGAACGAACCGAGATATGAACTCACTGCCGCCCCGCCCCGGTAAGGTCATCTTGCGCGCAGAGGAGGCCTGCGCCTGGGTCGATGGCTACGCTTTTCTCGAGCGGGCGTGTCAGCGAGCCGATGATCAAGAGGCCCTCATTCGTCGCGCCCGCGAAGAGGGCCATGCCGAAGGCTTTGAAGCCGGTCGCCGCGATGGTGAAGCCCGCGCCGCTGAGCTACTGGCCAGCACCCAGCGTGACGTCAAACGTTATCTCGACGGGCTCGGCCCCGAGCTGGCCGAGCTGTCGCTGACTCTGGTACGGCGTATTCTCGGCGAGTTCGACGATGTAGAACTCATCACTCGCTGCGTACGCCATGCCCTGAGCGAGTGGCGTCACGCACATCGGATTCGTATTCGTGTTGCACCCCCTCTAGAGTCTCGAATCGCCGAGTCTCTCGCCGCATATCCGCCTGCGACGGCCGACTATCAGGTCGAGGCCGACGCGCAACTGGCGCTAACCCAGTGTTTGCTGGTGAGCCCCATAGCGGTTATGGACATCGGCCTGGAAGCGCAGCTCGAGGCACTGCGGCGTGCCTTGCGGGATGATTGGGAGGGTGCATGAGCGCGAATGCGTTTGGGGATCTGCTGCCGCGGCTCGGCGAACGTTTTGCCCTAGCCCAAACTCGCCCCGTCAATGGCCGGGTACGCCGCATTCGCGGTTTGTTGGTTTACGCTAGCCTCGAAGGTGCTGGCATTGGCGAGCTTTGCTACCTGCGCGATCCCGTCAGCGGACGCCGTGTCGCCGCGGAGGTGATCGGCTTCGAAGAGGAGAACGTCATGCTCTCGCCGATTGGCGAGCTCCAGGGGCTGTCGACCCGCAGTGAAGTAATTGCCACTGGCGGTGCCCAGGGTGTGGCCGTGGGCGATGCTCTGCTCGGTCGCGTCATCAGCCCGCTCGGCGACTGGCTTGATGGTCGCACTGCACCAGCGCCCGGCTCGCTGCGCCATTACCCTGTTCATGCCGAGCCCCCCGCGCCGCTGTCCCGCCAGTTGATCGAGCAACCGCTGGCACTCGGGGTGCGTGCTATCGATGGCCTCAATACCGTTGCCCGCGGCCAGCGCGTCGGGCTGTTTGGCGAAGCCGGCGTCGGTAAGTCATCGCTACTTTCGGCCATCGTCCGTGGCAGTAGTGCAGAGGTCGTGGTACTGGGGCTGGTGGGCGAGCGCGGCCGGGAAGTCCGCGAGTTGCTTGATGTGCAGCTGGGTGCCGACGCGCGCCAGCGCACGGTATGCGTCGTGTCCACTTCTGATCGACCAGCGATCGAGCGTGCCCGCGCCGCCATGGTGGCTACCAGCGTGGCGGAATATTTCCGTGATCAGGGGCGCGATGTACTGTTGTTGGTCGACAGTCTTACCCGCTTCGCCCGCGCCCAGCGCGAGATCGGACTGGCTGCCGGTGAACCTCCGACGCGTCGTGGTTACCCGCCTTCACTGTTTGCGGCGCTGCCCCGTTTACTCGAACGTGCCGGGCCTGGTGGCGCGTCGGGAGGCACCATTACGGCAATCTATACGGTATTGACCGAGGGCGATGGCATGCTTGATCCGGTGGCCGAGGAGGCCCGGGCCATTCTTGACGGTCACATCGTTCTTAGCGCCGATCTCGCCCGCCGTGACCACTTTCCAGCCATTGATATCCTCGCCAGCCGCAGCCGCTTGATGGAAAACGTTGCCAACGCCGAGCATCGCCGTGATGCCGGCAAAATGCGTGAGTTGATGGCGCGTTATCGCGATGTCGAGCTGCTACTGCAAGTGGGCGAGTACCGGGAAGGTAGCGACGCCGCCACGGATGAGGCGATTCATAAACGTGCTGAGATTGAGGCGTTCCTACGCCAATCCCGCGACGACCACAGCGCCTTTGAAGACACCTTGAAACAGTTAAGGGAGGTCGTCCAATGACGTTGCAACGTCAGCTTGACCGGCTGATGCAGCTTCGGCGCCAGCGTACGCGTCTCGCCGAGGAAGCCCTGGCGGCAGAGCAACGCAACTGTCGGGAGTTCGAGGCTCACTGCCAGACACTCGGGCAGGCCCTGGAGCACCACCAATACCAAGCAGTTCAGCGCGAGCAGGCACTGTTCGAACAGGGTGAACAACGACCGCTGAACGCCGAGGATCTGGCCGGTTGGCAGCAAACACTTGCCGACGATGCCGCCCACCAGGAGGCATTGCTTGAGCAGCAGGCAAGCAGCATCCAGACCCTGCGGGCCGCTGAGCGAGAGCGCGAATCCCGCGCTACCGAATGGGCGCACCGGTTACGCGCCCAACGTGCGCTGGAACAACTCCAGACGTATCAGGGGCAGGCGCAGGCAATCGAGGCCGAGCGCCTAGCCGAACTGGAAATGGAAGAGAGCCGGATCGGCCGGGCAGGTGAAGTATGACTGCCTTCAGCTCAACCGTTCGCGCGGAAGTGACGCCAGTGCCGCTAACCCTGACGCACTATGATGCCGAAACGCTAACACTGCATAACGCGCTGCATCGTTCTCGACAGCCGCTGACTTTCGGTTGGCATGGGCGTTCTGCCAGCTTGTACCTGATGCCGGAAGCGGCGGAGGTCACCGCTGACATGACCGTCACGGTATGCCTCGGCAACGAGCAACTGGCCTTGAGCGCCAGTTGGCGCACATTCGACCATCTCAGTGAGCACCCTGATCGCAGGCGCTCTATGGAGGACGTCGATGCGGAGCTGGCCGCGATGTGGCTTGAGGCGGTGTGGCTAGCGTGGCTCGAGCCTCTCGAGGCGACCCTTGGTGTCGACATCCGTGTACAGCCCGCCCATCCACAAGGACGACCGGCAAACCCGATCCACATCACCCTGGCCTTCGAACTAGACGGCGAAGTTCACCCGCTGCGTGTGGGGCTCACGACGTCGACTGCTAAACAGTTGCTCCCCCTATTTGATCGCTATTTCCCCACGCAGCTTGTGATGGCGAGCGGCGTAATGGTGATGCTTAACCTAACGGCCGGTGCCCAAACATTGACCCTGGGGGAGTGGCGCAGCCTTCGTCCGGGCGATGTGGTTATGCTCGAGTCATTCGCCACTAGCGACGATCCCAATGGCGCAACGTTGAACGTTGGCGACCGGTTTAGCGTCGGCGTCAGCTTAAGCGCCGATAGCGTGTGCCTTAAAGGCCCGCTGACCTCTCTTACCTCTTCCCAAGCGTCGAACCCACCATTCGAGAACCTCATGAGCGAACCCCCCGTGGATAACCCAAACCTGGATGATCTGCCCGTCCGCCTGACTTGTGAAATGGGCAAACTGGAGATGTCGCTCGGCGAGCTGCGCGCGTTGGGCGAAGGCAGCGTACTGCCGATGCAGCGTCGACCTGAGCAGGCGGTTGACCTAATCGTCAACGGCCGCTGCATGGGGCATGGCCGCCTAGTGATGATCGGTGACAGCATCGGGGTGCAGATCGAGAGGCTCGCGCTCGATGAAGGGCACGCCGGAGATGAGTGAATTTCAGCCTAACTTGATCGCCATCATCATTGTCGTGGCGACCATCGGCCTGGTGCCATTGGCGGTGGTGRCCATGACGGGCTTTCTCAAAATTGCCGTGGTGCTGTTCTTGATCCGTAACGCCCTCGGCGTGCAGCAGACGCCGCCTAACCTGGTGCTCTATGGCATTGCCTTGATTCTTACCGTCTACATCACCACGCCGCTGGTCGGCGATATGCTTCATCAGTTCGAGCAGCGACCCGCAGGGATGGGCAGCGTCGAGGAGATCAAGCAAACCGGCGAGGCGCTGCGTGGACCCTTGCAGGATTACCTTTCTCGCTATGCCAGCGAACGCGAACGGGCCTTTTTCATTGATGCGACCCGCACGCTATGGTCGGAGGAAGCCCGCAGCGGCCTGCCGGACGATGACTTAGTGGTACTTATTCCCGCCTTCGTGAGCTCGGAGCTGACCCGTGCTTTCGAGATCGGTTTTTTGCTCTATATCCCGTTTCTGGTCATCGATTTGATCGTCTCCAATGTGCTGATGGCAATGGGTATGATGATGGTCTCGCCTACATTAATATCCACGCCGCTCAAGATATTTCTGTTCGTGGCCGTGGACGGCTGGTCACGGCTGATGCACGGCTTGATTCTTAGCTATGGTGGAGGCTGAGATGAACGACGATATCTTTCTCTCATTGATGCAGAACGCGCTGTGGACGGCGCTGTTGGTGTCGGCGCCAGCACTGCTGGTGGCCATTGTGGTCGGTTTTGGGGTTGGGCTACTGCAGGCGCTGACGCAGATTCAGGATCAAACGTTGCCGCAAGCCGTCAAGCTGGTTGCCGTGTTGCTGGTGCTGATCATCGCCGGGCCGCTACTGGCCGGGCCAGTCATCAGCATCACCGATCAGGTGTTGAATAACTTTCCAGCCTGGTCTCGTTGAGCCGGGCTGGCGTCGCTTATGCACTACGACGAATTCGCCCGCTTTCTGACCGACTTCGCTTACCCAATGATCGCGGCGGCAGCGGTCGGCGTGGCACGGGCGCTAGGCATGGTGTTGGTCACCCCAGCGTTCAATCGCCTGGGGCTGACCGGCATGATCCGCTCGGCAGTGGCGGKGACGATCTCTATTCCACTGATGCTGCCGTTATTCGATGCCATGGTGAATGCTGAACAGCTATCAAGCTTCACCCTTACCGGCATGGTCATCAAGGAGTTGCTGATTGGCGTCGTCATCGGGCTGGTCTTTGGTGTTCCGTTCTGGGCCGCGGAGGTGGCTGGCGAACTKATCGATCTACAGCGTGGCTCAACCATGGCGCAGATACTTGATCCCMTGGGCTCAACTGAGTCTGGCGTTACCGCAACGTTGCTGACCGTGACGTTGCTGGCGCTGTTCTTCATTACCGGCGGCTTCATGCTGCTACTTGATGGCTTTTATCGCAGCTACTCGTTGTGGCCGGCGGTGAATTTCACGCCACTGATGACAAAAGCATCGGCGATGGCGCTACTTGGCCTGCTCGACCAGGTGATGCAGATTGGTGTGTTGATGATAGCGCCGCTGGTCATCGCGCTTCTGGTCGCAGATTTGATGCTCGCCTACCTCGCGCGTATGGCGCCCAACCTGCACGTCTTTGACCTGTCACTGCCTATCAAGAACCTGTTGTTTGCATTCTTGATGCTGGTCTACGTCATTTTTCTGATCCCCTTTATGCTGGAGCACCTCGATGCCGCCAATCTCTATATGGAACGCCTGGAAGCCATATTGGGCGCTATGGGGGAAACGCGGTAACAACAGGGGGGACGCGGGGTACTTTGAAAAGAGGGTATCAAAGCAGCATCACAAAGTTGCCATTAGAGTGTCACGCAGTCTCTTCAGACTGGTTTTCCGTCAGTGAAATCGGGCTTCTCGTTGCCTGCCCCATCAGCTTGTGCTAACCGTGGAGGAGTATTCGATGCGTGTCGATCCAAAAACCAACCCCAAAGCAACACCGTTGACCAGCGCCTTTGGAAATTTTGGCGTTGTCCTCGACCTGGCAAAAAAGGCGGAAGCGGGCAAAGATACTGTGGACGCGGGCAAAAAGCCGTTGATGCCGGGCAGCCAGGATTATGAAGACACGCTGAATTCACTGGCAGTGGATATGGCGGATGGCATCGATATCGACAAGCGCAAGGTGTCCGCCCTGAAGGGAGACGCTGCGGATAAGTTCGAGGCGCTGGTCACCGCCGAGCTCAATGCGCAGCGCGCGGATGGCAAAAGCGCTGACTTGTCCAAGGCGATCGATAGCGCCAAGGACGCGCTGTTTGATCGCATCGGGCATGCCCTTGACAACGCAGATCGAAACGCCGACAAGGGCCTCGATGTCTTCGAGGGTTACTGGAAGCGCCATGGTGGTGAAGAGGCTGCGATCAACGCGGGCTATGACGCCTATGATGACTTTCTGGCCGATACCACGCTGACCGACAACCCTAGCTACGAAGATAACCTCAACGCTCTCGCTTCCGGGTTGGCTGGCGGCACGCTGACCGATCAACGCAAGATACTACATCTGGACTCCTCCGATACGCTGTCCCAGCTCTATAAGAATCTGATCAAGAGCAAGCTGGACGAAGGCGCCACTACTGAGGAAGCGCTGAGTCAGGTCAATGATGAGCTGCGCGACCGTCTCGAAAACGCTGGCGGCAAGAGTGTGGTCAATGTCTTCGACGGCTACTTCAAACGTCACGGCGGGGAAGAGGATACTGAAGAGCTGGCCGAAGAGACTTATCTGGCCAATCGTGACGAAGACGACATCGCCTATGACGATACTCTAAATTCGCTCGCCAGCGATATGGCTGAAGGCATCGACATCGACGACCGCAAGGTGAGACCGCTGACAGGAGACGCCAGCGATCAGTTCAGCCAACTGGTGGAGTACCAGCTTAACCAGCAGCGTGAGCGCGGCGATGCCCCGGATCTACAGGCAGCCATCGACGATGCCAAAGATGCCCTCTTTGACCGTACCGGCAACGCGCTGACCGATGCTGATAAGGACAGCAAGGACGGGCTCGATGTGCTCAATGGTTACTGGGAGCGTCATGGTGGCAAGGATGCTGCCACCTCCGCTGGCTTCGAGGCCTACGACGACTTTCTCGCCGACACCACCGTGACGGATAACCCGAGTTATGAGGATAACCTCAACGCACTGGCCTCTGGCTTGGCGGGCAGCACGCTGACGGGTTCGCGCCAGATTCTGCATATCGAAAGCTCCGAAACGTTGTCGCAGCTCTATCAGAACCTGATCGACAGCAAGATGAGCGACGGTGCCTCCCGCGAGGACGCCACTGCCCAGGTTAACGATGACCTTCGCGAGCGGATCAGGCACGCTGCTGGAGACGACGGCAAGGCGGTTCAGAATATCTTCGACGGTTATTGGTCGAGGCACGGTGGGGAGACCAACACCCAGCGTCTCGCCGACAATGCGGAGCTGGACACGGCGCGGCGCGATCACGATCTACCGGCCTTCAGCGATGTCGATATTCAGTCAATGGAAACCAGCGAGACAGATCCGGACGACAGCTCACGCAAGCTGACCGTCAGCGAGCTGACCTGGCAGAACTTGATTGAAGAGTGGAAGACGGGGATAGAGGACGGCAGTATCGATAAAAACGATGAGCGCGCCGAGTTTTACCGTGCGCTGCGAGCCCAGGGCGCGCTTGAAAACGGCCTGGATCTGGTCGGTCTCGATATGTCGGAAGGCTTGAGTCTTGACAACGTCACCGGCGAGGATCTCTCATCCATCATCGACGGTGAGAAGCTCGATGAAAGCCTAGGCGAGCTATTCGCTTCCGAGGCGGTGCAGGAGGATTACCAGGCGGCACAGACAGACGCGATCGACAAGGTCGCCAATAAGGATGCGATCGCTTCGCAGCTGGAGGAGACCGCCTTCAGCGAAGAGTACATCAACTACATCAATGACCTGCGCGAGAGCGGTCAGGGGGAACTCGCCGAGCAGGATATCTCGCGAACCTATAATGCACTCTCGGCGCTGTTCCCGGCAACGGAAGAGAGCGACAAGGCAGCCGAGTTCGCCCAGAGCCTGCAGCTCGACTCAATGATCACCGATCTTGATGATCTGATCGCCAACCCAGATCAGATCAATGATGCCAACACCGCGACGGCCACTCAGGATGTGGTCAAGATGGTACTGACCGCGCTCAAGCGTGCCGGTGTGGATATTCCGCGGCGTACGGCAGAGACGATCGATAAGTTTGTCAACGAGTTTCTCGACGATAAGCAAACTGCTAAGAACTTCGGTAAGGCGCTACAGGAGCTCGGGGATCGCTTCCAGAAAAATGGTTCGATCACCCAGTCGGATATCGACGGCCTGCTGAAGAACGGTGTCTACAAGGCGCTCAACGAGCAGACCAACGGCGGCATGATGGCGCTGATTGGCACGCTCAACAGCAACGGCGCGCTGGGCTCGACCGGCGGGCTGATCTCGCTCGCCTCGGGCATCTATCAGCTCGCAGGCGGCGCCAGTAAGCTGGCGGACAGCCACGAGGCGCGAATGGCCGTTGCCAAGGAGTTCATCAGCTTTCTGGGCGCCAGTCAGCACTTCGTCAACCTCGGCAGCAATATCTGGGACAAGGCCAAGGGCACCAACGTCAATGCCATGCTGGGGCTCGACAAGACGCTGCCGCAGATATGGGGCAATGACACTGCCAGCGGTGGCCCCTTTAATGAGGGTCAAGGCCTCAAGTTCGTCGAGAATATCGAGCAGATCATTGACGACGCCCCCGTCGGAGATCGCGAAAAGCTGAGCCAAATGCTGGATATTAGCGAGTCCGATACGGGCAAGATCGTGCAGGGTATCGAGGACGGATACGCCAAGAATCCGGCCCTGCCCAAAGCCACGACGACGACCCGCTCTATCAGCTCTTTCCTGCGCGTGCTGGATGGTGCTGCCAACGCCGCCACTGGTGCGCTGGACATTGCCCTCGGCGGGCTGATGATCAAGCGCGGCGTGGACAGCGGCGACGGCGCTACCATCGGTCAGGGCGCCGTCACTGTCGCGGCGGGTGCCTTCGGCCTTGCCGGTGGTGCATCATCGCTGGCGGCGCTCAAGGGCCTTGCCGTCGCCCGTGCCGTCACCGGACCGCTGTTTTGGATATCCGCCGGTCTGACGGTGGCGACGCTGCCATTCACTATTGTCCAGGATATCAAGCGCACCAACGCGTTGGAGGGGCATAAGGCTGACCTTAAGGAACTCTTCACGTCGCTCGATGAGGATGGCCTACTAACCGAAGATGGTCTGACCCGTTATGAGTTTCTCGAAGCGTACGTCCGGAGCTACGGTCAGCGCGATGCGCCGGACGACGAGAGCATTTTCGACTACCGCAGCGACGAGTATGAGTTCTACGTAGAGGAGGGCCATCTACCTAACTCATCCTGGGACGATTTCGAGCACGAAGATTACGCAGGTGATGGCAACAATCTCGATACGCAAATGGATAAAGGATCGACAGTAGGTTCATAGGGTCACAGCAGCGGCATGAGCCAACAGCCCTCTGAAGAGAAGTCGCTGCCGCCGKCGACGAAAAAACTTCGCGACGCACGCAATAAGGGCCAGGKCGCCAAGAGTGCCGACCTGGTCACTGCCATGACGATGTTAGCCTGCACGCTCTATATCGCTATCAGCGTGAATGACATCATTGCCCGCGTGCAGGGTTTGCTCGACTTAGCCGCACGACTCTACACCGAGCCGTTCGATACGCTGTGGCCACAGTTGATGACCCAGGCTGGCGAAGTGCTGCTGATGTCGGTGCTGCCGCTGGTCGGTCTAACGCTGTTGGTGATCGTGCTGACCAATATCGTGGTTATGCAGGGGTTTGTCTTCTCTACGGAACCGGTTCAGCCTAAGCCAGAGAATATTGATCCGGTTCAGGGGTTCAAGCGCATCTTTTCGATACGCGGGCTGGTCGAGTTTCTCAAGTCACTGTTCAAGATGGTGGCATTGGCCGTCGCGCTGATGATTGTCTACCGCCTGGGCCTGCAGTCGCTGATGGAGTCCTCACGCTGCGGCTACCCCTGCGTTCAGGGGACTTTTCTCGCCTTACTCCAGCCGCTGGTTATCACTGCACTGATTGCCTTCTTACTGGTTGGTGCTTTCGATGTGCTGCTCCAACGCTGGCTATTCGAGCGCGACCAGCGCATGACGAAGACCGAACAGAAGCGTGAGCGCAAGGATCAGGAAGGCGATCCGACAATGAATCAGGCGCGCCGTAAACAGCGGCGCGAAATGCATGAGCTGAACGCCAAGATCGGTGTTCAGTATAGCTCGCTGATGATCGGCACCGCAGACGGTTGGCTGGTCGGCATTCGTTACGTTCGCGGCGAAACGCCAGTGCCGTTGGTGACCTGCAAGGCCTCACCCGATCAGGCCGCTAGCTTGTTGGCCAGCGCTGCGCCTCGCCGAGTCCCGCGAGTCGCCGACCCGAGGCTGGCCGAACTCATCGCCAAACGCGCGGGCAATGGCGATCCGGTGCCTGATGGTACCTTTCAGGCGGTCGCCGATATGCTGGTGGCAGCCAAGCTGATTTAGCCATCACTCGGCTGCAATCGTTTGCCATGCCACATGATTCATACGAATGACATTAAACCGGGCAACAATAAACAGGCTGTCCAACCAAACCTCTGCTTGGGAGATATCCGATGTCTACTGTAGTGTCACCTACAAGCGTAAACGCCCCCACTCAAAAAACCTCCACCTCATCCTTCGACGACCAGTTGAATATTGCCAAATCCAGTCAGGTTCTAGTGGATTATCTGAAACAGCAGGGTAAGTCTGCGATCAATGCCGATGAGCTCGCTCAGCTTGCCAACAATTCGTCAGGCGGTGTCCCTGCTGAGGTTTCGGCAGCCGCCTCTTATATGACGCGCCACACCAGTGTTTATACGGCAATCGAAACCCATGATGTCCAGGGTAAAGATGGCCTTTCCGGTGTCTGGAATTTCGAGTGGGCGGCAGACGGTGGCCTCGAAGGCACATCGGTAGAGGCGATGGCGAACATGCAGGATGTCTTTGATCGTGCGATCACTAAGTCTGCAGAAATTACCAAGTTGACTACCGAAAGCAAAACCGGATTGGATGCCACCAAACAGCGTCCGAGCAACTGAGTTTGCTTGCACAATGAACAACTAGACGCATTAAATCGTTTGTCGAGTGCCGGATAATAAAGGCCTAGGCCTAATAAACCATCGGCGACGTAGCTGCACCAACGGGCTCATTCACAGCATGGGCTAGCGGCTCAGAGCGTGCCCAATGGGTACTGCTGGGAGGCGGTATCGGTATTACGCCCATATTGAGCCTGGCCCATGAATTGACCGGCGCAGGCAGTGACCCGGTAACGTTAGTGCAGAGCGTGCGCGATGTGACTGAGGCCCCTTTCGGCGAAGATCTACTCGACCTTGAGACGCGAGGACTGCGTTTGCAACGGCATGTCACCAGAACAGCAGCTGCCCCCAATGGATGGCAGGCCGGGTTTCACTGGGGCAGGTGTTTACCGATCAGGTGCTATCAGAAGTACAGCTGTACCTATGCGGCCTTGCCGCCTTTGTAGAGCGCTATCACCAGGAGGCACTGGAACTCGGGCTCATGCCTGGGCAGATACACACAGAAGCGTTCGGCCCCTCGGCGCTGACCCAAAAATACGCTGTGCCCGTCGCAGAACAAGCGGTAGAAGTTAGCTTTGCCAACTCAAACGTAGTCACCCACTGGCAGCCAGGCGAAAGCCTGCTGGAAACCGCCGAAAAATCGGGGCTACAGCCTGCCTATGGGTGCCGCAGCGGCAGCTGTGGCGAGTGCGCCTGCACGCTAGTGCAGGGGGAGATTACTTACCCAGATGGCATATCAGCCCCAGACGGGGAAATCCTGCTGTGCAGCGCCCGCCCAGCGGTAAACTCGGGAAGGGTAGAGATTACGCTGCCTACGGTTAATCGCGCCTCTATCGATTAGAAGGTTCCAGGGTAGGCACCGCCATCGAGCAGGATGTTCTGCCCTGTTAGATAGCCTGCATACTCGCTGCACATAAAGGCACAGAAGGCACCAAACTCCTCGGCGGTGCCGAATCGTCGCGCAGGAACCCCTTGGGCACGCTGCTCACGTACCTGCTCGATAGCTTGCTGATTCTTCTCGGCGATCTTCTTGAAGTTGCCGCGCAGACGGTCGGTATCGAAGGAGCCAGGTAGTAGGTTATTGATCGTAACGTTGTGCGAGGCGAGCTGTGGCTGGMGTGCAAGCCCCGCGACGAAGCCGGTTAGCCCACTGCGCGCTCCGTTGGATAACCCGAGAATGTCGATGGGGGCTTTTACCGCGCCCGAGGTAATATTGACCACGCGTCCAAAGCCGTTGGCGGCCATACGGTCTACCGTGGCCTTGATCAGCTCAATAGGCGTGATCATGTTGGCATCCACGGCCTGTATCCACGCCTCCCGATCCCAGTCGCGAAAATCACCCGGTGGCGGCCCGCCGTTATTGTTGATCAGAATATCGACCTGAGGGCAGGCGGCCAGCAGCGCCTCGCGCACATCCTCGCACCCGATATCCCCGGCCACGGGGCGAACCTCGATGGCTGGATTGATTGCCCGTAGCGCTTCGGCGGTCTTATCGAGCACCTCGGCATCGCGTGAATTGATCGCCAGATTGACGCCCTCTTTGGCCAGCGCTTCGGCGCAGCCTCGACCCAACCCTTTGCTCGCTGCGCATACCACGGCCCAGCGTCCCGCGATTCCTAGATCCATGCTGCTCACCCCTTAGGTTTTAGGATTCATATTTTAGAATTCATAATAGCCGGGCTCAGCGTGACGAGTAGCCACCATCCACCGGTAACACAATGCCCGTTACAAATTTAGCCCCCGGCGAGGCTAAGAACAGCGCTGGCCCGGCGAGATCGTTGGGTTCACCCCAGCGGCCCATTGGCGTGCGACCGACGAGTTCCGCCGAGCGCTCACTGTTCTGGGTAAGTGCCGAGGTGAGGTCGGTGGCGATCCAGCCTGGTGCAAGGGCGTTGACGCGAATGCCATCACTGGCCCRGGCAATCGCCAACGACCGCGTGAGTTGGKCCACACCGCCCTTTGAGGCGGAGTAGGCCGGGGCGTGGCCACTGCCAAAAAACGACAGCATTGAGGCAGTGTTGATTATGCAGCCACCGGCTACTTTGAGTGCCGCATGGGCTGCATGGCAGCAGCGCTGGGTACCGTTGAGGTTGATGTCGATAACTTGAGCGAAGCCTTCGGGGGTAAACTCCTTGCCGTCACGCTGGATGACCCCGGCGCAGTTCACCAGCACATCCAACTGTGAAAACGCAGCAAAGAAGCGTTCGATCTGGGCAGGGTCGCGCACATCTAGCTGGTGATGCCCGAGTACGCCTTCGACCTGCTGTTCGCTAGCGAGCTCGATGCCAGTAACGTGAACCTTGTCGCCTTGTGAGGCAAAGGCCTGGGCAATGGCTCGGCCTATGCCGGTGCTGCCGCCAATAACGATAACAGTGTTCATATCGCTCCTTATTAGATCGCCGAAACGGTTCGGTTAATGTGCAGTGGCGGATGCACGCGTGTGCCAGGCTGAACGAACGCTAGAGACGATAATGGCTATCCACACCAGTAAGGCGAGTCCGCCCAGCACGGCAGCAATAGGGCGTTCGAAGAGCACCAGCAGCTCGCCGTTGGCCTTGATCATTGAGCGCATAAAGTTGCTCTCCACCACCGGGCCGAGAATAACCGCTAGGATCATAGGGCCGATGGGGAAGTCGTTCTCGACCAGGAAATAGGCCAGCAGACCCAGCCCAAGCATCAGCCAGATATCGAGCAGGCTGTTATTGGCGGCGAAGGCACCGACAATGCAGAACAGTAAAATAAGTGGGTAAAGCACGCTGGAGGGCACTGCCAGAATATGGCGCGCGCCGCGTATAGCGAGCAGACCAAGTGGCAACAGCAGCAGGTTGGCCAGAATGAACACGATGAAAATGGCATTGACCAAGGTGGCGCTGGAGGTGAAAACGTCTGGCCCCGGCGTGATGCCTTTCATCATCAGGACGCCGATAATAATGGCGGTGATGGTATCGCCGGGAATGCCGAATACCAGCGCAGGGATGTAGGCACCCGATAGCGCCGCGTTATTAGCCGAGCTGGCCGCGACCAGCCCTTCGGGATGCCCAGTACCGTACTTCTCGGGCGTGCGTGAGAGCTTGCGCGACAGGGCGTAGCTGATCCACGAGGCGATATCGGCGCCCGCCCCGGGCAGTGCGCCGATTAGGGTGCCGAGCAAGCCACTGCGAGCGATGCCCCCTTTGTACTGCCACATCAGGCCACCCACACCGCTAAACGGTTTCTCTACAGGTGGAGGCGTTGGGAAATGGGTGTGGCCAATTTCTGGCATGCGCCGCAGCAGTTCGGCGACGGCGAACAGACCAATCAGCACCGGCAGGATAGAGATGCCGCTGAGCAGATCAGAAATGCCGAAGGTAAACCGGATCTGACCTGACACGGAGTCCATGCCCACCATGGCGATCAATAGGCCGATCAGCATCGAGATTGCGCCTTTGAGCGCATCCGCGCCGGACACCAGTACGGCGCAGGAGAGCCCAAGTAGGGCGAGCCAGAAGTATTCGTCGCTGGTAAAGCGAAGGGCAAAATCAGCCACTAGCGGGGCGAAGAACGCCAGAATCGCCACGCCGATAAGCCCGCCGACCACCGAGCAAGCGAGATTGACGCCGAGCGCCTGGCCGATTTTGCCCTGACGGCCCATCAGGTAGGCTTCGTCAGTGTAGGCGGCTGAGGCGGGCGTGCCGGGTATGCGTAGCAGAGCGCCGGGTATATCGCCGGCCACAATGGCCATGGCCGTGGCAGCCACGATGGCACTGATTGCAGGTAGCGGCTCCATGAAGAAGGTCACCGGAACGAGCAGCGCAGTCGCCATAGTGGCGGTCAGACCTGGTATGGCACCGATCAGCAGGCCAAACAACGAGGCGCCGAGGATGACGGCGAGGACATCCCAGGCGAACACCATACCTAACGCTTCGTGGAGTTCCGCCATTAGTAGATCACCTCTTCGAGAATGCCCAGATCGAGCGGTACGTGCAGCAGCAACGCGAAGACACTCCATACCACCGCACTCGCGATAATCGCGACGATAACAGCCATTCCCCAGCGGCCGCCTGAAAGCCAGCCAATCAAGAGAGAGAGCATTAATGGCGCGACCAGCGGAAAGCCGAGCAGAGGTGTTAGCAGCACGTAGCCCGCCACTGCTGCAACGACGGCGAACAGGCACAGTACGGTTCGCGATAGGGCTACCTGACCTTGCCAAATGAACAGGGCGCCGCGCTGCTGCCAGCCGCGTAGCGCCAGCAGCAGACCAAGGCCAATTAAAAAGGCACCGATTAAGGTAGGAAAAGTGCCTGCACCGTAGGGTTGGCGTGCCAGCGGGGCAAAATCCTTAGAGGCCCATATGGTAATGGCGCCGAGCAGCGCCATTACCAGCCCCATGACGAGGTCGTTGATGCGCATGGCGTTAGTTTGCGAGGCCTAACTTGTCGATAATTTCGGCGTTGTTTTTGTCGGACTCAGCCATGAAGTCGTGGAAGCCTTCCGGGCCTTCCCACTGCATACCAAATCCCTGATTGGTCATGAAATCCTGGAATGTGTCGGATCCATAAACGGCTTCAGCGGCCTCGGCCAAGGTATTGACGACATCATCGGGCAATCCTGCGGGGCCGATAAGGCCACGCCATGTGCCTGCAGCCCACTCATCGCCAGTGACTTCCTCGGCAGTGGGAATGTCAGGGAAGGCGTCAAGGCGCTCGTTGGCGAACACTGCGAGCGTTTTCACTCGCCCGGCGCTGCGCATGGATTCAGCTTCGGGCAGCGAAGAGAACACAAAGTCCACGCCACCGGCGGCGAGCTCCTGAAGGCCGGGGGCAGCCCCTTCGCTGGGCACTAACGAAACGGTATTAGGGTCGATGCCTTGCTGGTTAAGAAAACCAGCAAATGCCAAGTGGTAGGCGGCGCCCGGTGCCGAACCGGAGACAGTGTACTCGTTGGGGGTGGCCTCAATATCTTGCAGGGCGCTGTCGAGATCTTCCCAGTCCGACTCAGCACTGACGTTAAACGCCGCGGCATCAAGGTTAATCAGTGCAATGGGCGACAGATCCTCGTAGGACACTTGAGAGCTGCCGATATGGCGATAGGTGGTAATCTCAGCAGTAACTAAGCCGAGGGTGTAACCATCCGGTTCGGCGTTCGCCATGACCGTATGACCTACCACACCAGCGCCACCGGTGCGGTTGACCACATTGACCGTTTGACCAAGCTCTTCTTGCAGCCCGTTGGCCAGTTGGCGGGCCACAGCATCGGTACCGCCACCAGCGGACCAGGGCACTATCAATTGGATTGGCTTTTCCGGGTAATCAGCCTGGGCACTGCCAGCGTATAAAGCAAAGGCGAGCAAGCTGACAGATACGGCGAGCGGGGTTTTGTTAAAAATCATGAAGGTGCTCCTTGTCGTGTGTTTTTTGTTGTTGACGGTGGGGCTTTACATCGTTCTTTTCGTTAGGTTTTGATTAAACGAAGCGTTTTAGCGAATAAATCGATCAACGTAGTCGCGGCCTAGCCCGCAGGCTTCATAGTGCTTGCGACACATGTCGACCTTGGTGAAGACATCTTCGTAGCCTAAGTGCTTACCCCAGGGGTCAACGTAGTACATCACGCCGTTAACCTGGAAAAGAGTAATCATTTCCTCGACATCATCGTCGACCACCAGAGTGTGAGTCTCACCTGGAGGTTCGTAGACGTAGCTGCCCTCGGTAGCCTCCCAGTCGTGTTCCAGATAGCGCCATTTACCTTTAAGCACCATGCCATGCACCGGGTTAGGATGACGGTGGCGGCTGAGTACGCCGGACTTACGAACGCGTAACAGGTTGACCCAGTAGCCTTGCGAAACGTTGAGGCACAGCGGGCGGAAATGGACATTCTCCGCTTGAGGCACCCAGATACGCTCGTCCTGTGGAAGGGCGTGTGGTTCGACAATTTCCAGGGCGGCCTCTGGGGGTTGTGGATATTGGTAAGGCATCCGCTGATGTTCATCGGCTTGAACTKGCATCTTTCCYCCGTCCATAATGTGGATGTTAGAGTTATAATATGGACAATATGTTAACAAGGTAAAAGGCGTGGTGAAGTGCGTCAATTGACCGTGGATGTTTATTGATTAGACATTCGTATAGTTTGCGGAGGAGGCTTATGACGGCTAATGGCGAGGAACGAGCGAAACGGCCCCCCGTTCAAGGTGCTGCTGCAGTCACCAAAGGGTTGCGTTTGTTGCAAGCGATAGCTGAACTGGGCGACGACGCTACTATTCGCCAACTCCAGGCGCGACTAGGGTTGCCACGGCCGACGGTATACCGCTTGCTAAATACGCTGGAGCAGGAGCATTTTATTGAGCGCAATCCTCTGGGTGGGGAGTACGTGCTGGGTCGCGAGCTGCTGCGTCTCACCCATCAATCACTGGCGAGGAGCAGCTTGCAGGAGCGCGCTCGGGCCACTTTACGCGCTATCGGTAAGCAAACTGGGGAAACAGTCCACTTGGGAGTGCCGTTCGGCTGCCATATGACCTTCGTTGATAAGGTGGAATCGCCGGAAGCTGTCCGCATGGCCTCGTACATAGGTATGCCGGTGCCAATGCACTCTACCTCGGTGGGTAAGGCCTATCTTGCCGGCCTTGATGAAGCCATCTGCGAGCAGTATCTGGCTCAATTGACGCTAGAGCCCGTCACGCATCGTACCTGCACGACTGTTAATGCGTTGCGTCAGGAACTCACAGTGACGAGGGAGCGTGGCTACGCGATCGATGACGAGGAGAACGAGCTTGGTATTATCTGTTTCGGTCAGGCGGTTCGCGGCGCTGATGGCCGCGTTGAAGGGGCCATCAGTGTCAGCGTGCCTCGCTATCGTTTACCAGATAATGGGCAGCAACGTATCTTGGCGTGCATTCGTTCGCTATGCAGTGACGCTGGCTTGGTGTAGTGCTTTGGACTCAGGCTTAATGATCATTAATTAAGTAGTGTGTGGCGCAGTGGGCAGGTTAGATATCAAGCTGTCGTAAGCGGTGTGCAATTCATCGGCTAGCTAATACTGCACGAAGTAGAGCGCATCTTCTTCGTGCAACTGCCATTTCCAGCTACCATCTTCCAACAACTACGATGCCATCCAGCCGCTATCAACACATTTTTACAGGTGATTGTGCATGGTGGCGGGGCGAGTGGCTTATTCGTTAGTTTTTAAGGTAACTGCCCAATGTGTACATTATCACTGGAAGAATTGTGAAAAGTACCATGGCTATGACTAATAGCAGGGACAGTGTGTTTAATGCGATAAAGAGCCGTTTAGATATCGTCTTTCTAAGAGTATGTGAAAGATGAGAGCGCCCTGAACAAACTCCCTTTATGTGAAATAAGTGGGCGAAGATAATAGCTGGCTTAATCATGAGCTAGCGGAGCCAGCTCACTTTCTAGCGCGCCTTATCGGTGAAACTGCTTTTCGCGTTCGGGCTGCCAGTAAATGGCATCGATACGTAGCCGTGTCTCGGTATTGTTAGGTAGTGGCCATTCGATGATATCGCCCACTTTAAGACCGATCAATGCCGCGCCAATGGGCGCCATGACCGAAATGCCATCCGCTACGCTTTCCAGGGAGTGCGGGTAGACGAGGGTTCGAATCATCTTAAGCCCACGGGTGAGGTCGGTGAAGCGAACCTGGCTGTTCATGCTGACTACGTCATCCGGGATCTCCTCGGGGTCGCAGACTTCACCACGCGCTAACTCTTCCTCGAGTAGTTGAGCAACGGCCATGTCTTTATCGGATGCATTGTCGATTAAGCGCTGAAGGCGTTCGGCATCAAGACGATTAATAATAATAGCAGGACGTTGTCCCATGATTACTCTCCTTGGAAAGCAATAAGTTGAAACCAATAAAAAAGCCCTCCCCAATAAAGGAAGGACTGTGTGCTTTTTGCAGTATAAGCGATTTATAAAATAAAGACGATCAGGTCACCCCTTGTTCAATCATGGCGTCAGCTACCTTCCTGAAGCCTGCAATGTTGGCGCCTAGTACCAAATTGGTTTTATCACCAAACTCTTCGGCGGTGTCGGCACACTGGCGGTGAATATTTGCCATAATCTGTTTTAACTTCTGGTCGACTTTTTCCATTGACCACTGCTCCATGCTGCTATTTTGCGCCATCTCTAGCTGGCTGGTGGCGACGCCTCCTGCATTGGCAGCCTTGCCCGGTCCATAGGCAATGTTAGCGTTTAGAAACAGGTCGACGGCCTCTTTTGTAGAGGGCATGTTGGCCCCTTCACTAATACACGTAATGCCATTCGCGAGTAGGCTTTCCGCATCGCTTTCGGTCAACTCATTCTGGGTGGCGCAGGGGAAGGCTGCATCGGCTTGAATGCGCCATGCGGCATGCCCACCCTGGGGGTAATCGCGTGCAGAAATGTAGTGCGCGTCAGGGTGCTCGTGTAAGTAGGCTTCTAACGAGGTGCGCTGCACTTCTTTGAGCTGTTTGAGTAAGCCTAAATCAATACCGTTTTTATCGTGGATAGTGCCACGTGAATCGCTGCAGGTGATCGGCTTAGCACCCAGTGCATATAGCTTCTCAATGGTATAGATGGCTACATTACCCGCGCCGGAAACGAGGCAGGTCTTGTCGCGCAGCTCTTCTCCACGGGCAGCCAGCATGTTTTGCGCAAAGTAGACCGCGCCGTAACCGGTGGCTTCTTTGCGGCCAAGCGAGCCTCCCCAATTAAGCCCTTTGCCGGTTAGCACGCCTTCATAGTGGCCGGTGAGTCGCTTGTACTGACCAAAGAGATAGCCAATTTCACGCGTACCGACGCCAATATCACCAGCGGGCACATCGCAGTGCGGGCCAATATGGCGGTAGAGCTCGCTCATAAACGCCTGGCAAAAGCGCATGATCTCGTTATCCGATTTTCCTTTCGGGTCAAAATCGGCACCGCCTTTCCCGCCGCCGATTGGCAAACCGGTTAACGCATTTTTGAAAATTTGCTCAAAGCCGAGAAATTTGATGGTGCCCGAGGTAACGCTGGGGKGAAAACGTAAGCCGCCCTTGTAAGGGCCAAGGGCAGAGTTGAACTGAACGCGATAGCCTTTGTTGACCCGCACTTTCCCAGCATCATCTACCCAGCTTATCCGGAACATGATTTGTCGTTCGGGCTCGACTATTCGCTCAATAATGCTGTGGTCATGATAGTAATCACTCTGCTCGAGTAGCGGGCGCAGGCATTCGAGCACTTCTTCAGTGGCTTGATAAAATTCTGATTGTGCAGGGCTGCTTTTATTAAGTCGTGTCAGCGTATCGTGAACGTAGGGCATCGGAGTATTTCATCATGGTTATTCAACAGAGTAGTGGCTGGCCAGAGCGTTAGAATATTTAACTGGCAGCACGCTGCTGTGCATAGCCTATGCCGGTTCGGTATGGGCAAAGAGAGTGGGGAATTTAGACTAAAGTATGCGTCAGAGTCATTCGTTGCGCGTATTTTTCAAAACTCAGTAAACGATGGATAAACGTTTTTGAAGTGGTTGAGGTTTCTTTATCGCGCCGAGAGGCGCTGCCAGCCGAAAACCTGTCACGCTGATCTTTTGCGGTGGCCTGCTGTTGGAAAGAGTTATCAAAGGCAGCGTAGTTACTTTTTCATGAGTGTAATTTAACCAAGCAGGAGTCCTTTATCGATCGCGATAAACTCGCTGGCCTCATTGATGAGTGACGCTGCAGTAAGCTGGGGGACACCATAAACCTCGACTCTTTTTCCATGCTTAACACGGATTTTTTTGACCAGCAGATCAAAGTCGCCGTCGCCGGATACAAGCACAATAACGTCTGCCTGTTCTGCGTACTCCATGGCGTCGAGCGCAATGCCCACGTCCCAATCGCCTTTTGCGGAGCCATCCGCGCGCTGAATAAAAGGCTTTAGCTTTACTTCAAAACCAATCGCTCTGAGGATGTTTTGGAACTCTCGCTGCTTTTGGTCGCCTCTATCAATGGCGTAGCAAATTGCTTTCACCACGTTTCTATTAGCGGTGGCTTGGGCCCAGAACTTGTTGTAATCAAAGTTGCGGCGATACGACGCTTTAACTGTGTAATAGACATTTTGGATATCGACAAATATCGCGACGCTCGTCATAAAAAAGTAACCTTTTCCCCGTTAGTGATCAGGTTAAACGGTTTGAGTGGATAAATGTATCTACTTGCCATGAGTATTATCGCGACAGCAACCCCGATAACTTGCCGAACAACGCCGTAAAGCGCCCCCTCCGTATCCAATGTCGACACCGAGGTGTGCAGATAGCCATCGGGACAACTAGGCTGTCAGGGGATTTTCTTTTATGTAACACGCGGCCGAGGAGTCGTCAGTATGAGAACCTTGTCGAACATGGGGTTTGCCATCTTCGGTGCCGCGCTGGTCGCGATTAGTTACGGGCTGGCGCGCTTTGCGTTTGGTCTGTTTGTGCCCTCCATCAGCGCCGAGCTGGCGCTCACACCGTACCTCATTGGTATCATCGGGGCACTGCCATTTATTAGTTTCGTGCTGGCCACACTGGTTGCACCGCTTGCCGCTGATCGGCTCGGTGCGCGTAATCTGGCGATGCTTTCGGGTGGTTTTGGGGTGGGTGGTCTGGGGCTGATCAGTCAGGCGTCAGGCCCACTTGCACTGGGTGTTGGGGTGTTTATCTGCGGTATCTGCACCGGTTTGATGATGCCCGCACTCACCGCCGCGATGCAGGCGCTGGTGAGCCGGACGATGCACGGGCGTGTCAGTTCCATTATGAACGCAGGCACCAGCGTGGGGATTATCGTGGCGGTGCCCACGGTGGTATTTCTGGCCGACGCTTGGCGCCTGACCTACACGATCTTTGCCGTTCTGACCGGCCTGGGGGTGGCGGCGGCATGGTATTTCATCCCTTCAGTGTCACGGGTGATTCCCGCTAACGCGGCACCGCCGGCGCCCATCACCCGGTTGCAGTGGTCGCGGCTCATTCGGCTTACGTTATTCGCCTTCGCCATGGGCTTTGTGTCTGCCCCGTACTGGCTTTTCGCCCCCGACCTGGCGGTTACCCTTGGTGCGCTGCCCGCTAACCAAACCGGTTGGCTGTGGTTTGCGGTGGGTATCGCTGGGCTCGGCGGTGCCGTGGTGAGTGATTTAGCCGACCGCAATAACCCACCGATTACCCAGGCATTGATGCTGATGATGCTGTCTTCAAGCTTGGCATTGCTGGCCGCTAGCCCCAGTCAGTTACCGCTGGCCATGTTTTCCGCGATGGTCTTTGGGCTTGCCTATATGAGCTTAACGGGACTGTATCTGATGACGGGTATCCGGCTATTGCCGGGGCGGCTATCAATGGGGCCAGTACTGCCGTTTATGGCCTGTGCGCTTGGGCAGGCGGTGGGCTCTCCGGTGGTGGGTATATTGGTTGATGCCGTTGGCTATGCGGAGGCGTTTTCGATCTTCTCCGTGGTGGGCATCCTGGTTGCGGTGCTATCGCCCATCTATCCAGGCCATATTGATTACTGGGCAGACTGGACAGACGAAACGGTAGAAGAAGCACAAGAAGAGCAGCCGATAGTTGAAGATACTGGCCTTCAGGCAGCCTATGACCACCAATTGCTGGATGAAAATGGTGAACCCATTGAAGCCGAGCCCATTGAGCCTGAGGAAGAAGAGAAAGATACGCCTTGAGTGTCTTGTTGTTGGTCGCATTTAAAAGAATAGCGAGCGGTTTCGGCTGCTCCATGTGTCGTCGAAAAAGACAGTATTGGAAAGTTTTGTACAACAGATGGTAGCTTTTGTATGAGTTTTTGGTTTTTAATGTGATTATATATTTACCTATGCGAACCATCGCCGTTCCAAGATAAAAGGTGCTCTAACCTATGACTTCCACTAGCTCGCCATTGGGGCAACCAGAAGCGCTATCGTCCGCTCTTTTCCCCCGCACTGTGTATCTGGCTGGAAACGACCCTGAAGCGACGCGCAGAGAGATTGAGGTCTGCTTCACCGCCACCTTTGATCGCTATGAGTCACTGTTCACTACGCTGGCAAGCGAAGAAGCCTATGTTCGCAAGCCCATTGCCCTCAGGCATCCGCTGATTTTCTACCTGGGGCATACCGCGACGTTTTTCGTCAACAAGCTGGTGTTGGCAAAGCTATTGCCTGCGAGGATAGACCCCAACATGGAGTCTATTTTCGCCGTAGGCGTTGATGAAATGAGTTGGGATGATCTCAACGAAGCTCACTACTCGTGGCCGTCGGTCAGTGAGGTGATGGAGTACCGCGCGAAGGTACGGGCGGCGGTGCTCAATGTGATCCGTGAATTGCCAATTTCGCTGCCCATCGGTTGGGACAGCCCGTTCTGGCCCGTCATCATGGGCATCGAGCACGAGCGCATTCATCTTGAAACGTCGTCTGTTCTGATTCGTCAGCAGTCGCTTGAACTGGTGACGCCACAGCCTGCCTGGGCGCCTATTCGCACCACTGGCGAGCCACCGGAGAATTCACTGATCACGGTGCCGCAAGGCGAGGTGGTTCTAGGAAAATCTTTTGACGATCCTTGGTACGGCTGGGACAACGAGTACGGCCACCATCGCGCCGATGTGGAAGAGTTTAAAGCCAGCCAGTTTCTGGTCAGTAACAGCGAGTTTCTCGAATTCGTCGAAGCCGGTGGTTACTTAACCGATGCCTTTTGGTCGGAAGAGGGTTTGGGATGGCGCAAGTTTGCCAAGGCGACCCATCCCACCTTCTGGGTGTGGAAGAACGAATGGTTCCTGCGCTTAATGACCGAAGAGGTAGAAATGCCCTGGGATTGGCCGGTTGAGGTCAATTTTCACGAGGCCAAAGCCTTCTGTAACTGGAAAAGCCAGCAGACGGGCCAGCCCGTGCGCATGCCAACGGAAGACGAGTGGCATCGCCTAGCGGCAGAGGCGGGTATCTCTGAACTTGACAGTGACCAGCCGGCCAACGCCAACCTGCACTTGGATCACGGCGCCTCTTCTTGCCCGGTAACGCGCTTCCAGCACGGCCAGTGGTTCGATGTGGTGGGCAACGTTTGGCAATGGGTGGAGACACCGACCTACCCGTTCCCAGGCTTTGATGTGCATCCGCTCTATGATGACTTCACCACACCGACCTTCGACAATCAGCATAACCTGATCAAGGGAGGCTCCTGGATATCCTGCGGCAACGAAACCCGCCTCAGCGCTCGCTATGCGTTTCGGCGCCACTTCTTCCAGCATGCAGGTTTCCGTTACGTGGTATCGGATGCGGAGGTCAAGTTGCCCAGCGCCTATTACGAAAGCGATGCACGCATGGCGGAGTACGCGGAATTTCATTACGGCGATGAGTGGTTTGGGGTTGCCAACTTCCCGCAGGCCTTGGCCAACACGGCGCTAGCCGCCATGGCCGGTCGTCAGAAGAAACGCGCTCTGGATCTTGGCTGCGCCAGCGGGCGCGGCAGCTTTGAGCTGGCCCGCGAGTTTGAGCACGTCGATGGCGTGGACTTTTCGGCCAACTTTATCCGTCAGGGCGTGGAAATGGCGGAGCAGAAAGTGCTGCGTTATACCCGTACCGAAGAAGGCGAGCTGGTTAGCTACCAGGAACGCACCCTGGCCAGTATGGGCCTGGAAGAGGCGGCCGATCGCGTTAGCTTCCATCAAGGCGATGCGTGCAACCTCAAGCCGCAGTTCAGCGATTACGATTTGGTATTGGCCGCCAACCTGATCGATAGGCTGTATAAGCCCTCACAGTTCCTGCAAACCATTCATCAGCGCATCAATACCGGTGGCATCCTGATGATAGCGTCGCCGTATACCTGGCTGGAAGAGTATACGCCGATGGAGGAGTGGATCGGTGGGTTCAAGAAAAATGGCGAAAACTACAGCACGCTGGATGGCTTGAAGGAGCTGCTTGAGCCCCACTTCAAGATGATCAGCGATCCCGAAAAAGTGCCCTTTGTGATCCGCGAGACCATGCACAAATACCAGCATAGCCTCTCGGAAGTCACGCTGTGGGAGCGTCGCTCTTAACGAGGTGTTCAACGCTGGTGTTTAAAAGCTAGCTTTGCAAAGTAAGGCCCTCAATAGCCCGGTTAATCGACGCGTGTTCGGTTAGCCGGGCAAATAGGCTGCCCGCCTCCTCCCCATTGATTAAACCTAGCAATACGCCCATTACGGCACCTCTATGCACGCTATCGCCGCCAACCTCTGCGTTAATCTGTAAAGCCCTCAAAGGTTCTTGGTGGTGTTTGCAGGCAAGGTATAACACCGCAGGCCACGCGTCGGTAATGTAGCAAGCGGTGGATAGCTCCCTGCCTATTACCTCTCGTTCGGGGCGATTGCTCTCCACCAGCTTCGTTAAGTCCCGACGGGATAAGCCGCGGGTTGCCTTCAGCAGCAGTTCCTGCACATGGGTATCGTCATCGCGGAATATTAGCGCGTCGATCAGCTCAACGTAGGCATCGCAAACATCCGCTAGAAAGTTGTCCGGATGGGTCAAGGCCAGGTGGTTGCGGCAAAGCTTGCGGGTATCGGCCAGCGAAGAGCCTCTTAAGCGTTCGCCAATTGCCAACGGGGCAATAGTGATCAGGCCGCCAATGGAAGGCGTGTCGTGGGTAACGGCGCCGCATTTGTGAGGCGGCTGGCCTTTTTCAAGATTAGCGAAAAAGCCGCGATGGTAAGACTCTGCGTAGGTATCCGGATGGGACGGTATCTCTGCGGTCATTAGGCGGATATAGGCTCGCAGGAAGGTGTCGCGGTCATAGTGTTTATCAGGCGCGTCCATCGTTTGCATCAGGGTTAACGCACAATAGGCGTTAAGGGTGTTATCCCCTGGCTTCATGCCTTGGTGGTAATGAACGTTGGAGCGATTCCAGTACGATTGTTTTCCCTTAAGAATGACATCACCGATGATCTCGCTCTGCGATTGACTACCTGCACGCTTTCGCCCACCGCCACTGGTGGAGTGCATGGACATAATCGACGACGGATGATACTCAGGCGGCGCTTCAAACGTGGTGATCCCGCTTGGAAATGCACGGTCGATATCGTGAACGTTGTAGAACCAATGCACGGGCATCGCCAGTGAATCACCAATAAACAGGTTTCTAAGCGCGGCAATAGCTCTTGATGACACGTTATCTGTCATGGATCTGATCCCTATCGGTTTGTTTTGCCATCTTATGGGTAATTTTCAGGTTAGCGAACTGTTGGCAATAAACGCTTAACCAAAAAGGAAGGTAGAGGTATGTCATCACGACTGCGTAACCGTCATGTTTGGTTTGGGCTTCTGATTGGTGCTCTTGGGTTGGTGTATATAGCGAGTATGTCTAAAAGTGGATTGGCAGAACTGCCTCATGTGCTGGCGGCACTTACCGTGCTAATTCCGCTGACCATGTTCGGAGTAGTGCTACGAAGCCCCTGGCCGGCGGCAGCGGCGCTGATCATTTTGGTTTTTATCAATATAACGCTGAGTTAGAGCCACCCCTAAGCCCGCTAAACAAATAACAACATCAGAAAAATGAGCGTTATCAAATGCCATTTTTTTATGGGGCTGATATATATTATTAAAGAACCATGTTCATCTCGGCGTAGGGTTACGTACATGAATGCCCAGGAACAGGATCGACTGTTCGCGCTCCGCCAGCTAAATCTGCTGGATACCTCCCCAAGTGAGAGTTTTGATCGAATAACACGGATGGCTAGCCAGCTATTCGGTTTGCCGATCGCAGCCGTATCGCTCACCGACGAGAACCGGCAGTGGTTCAAGTCCAGAGTTGGGGTCGATCATTGGGAGATTCCCCGTGAAATGGCTCCCTGCGGGGAGGTCTGCGATGCTGCGGAAATCCTGGTCATTCCCGACCTGCTCGCCTCGGACTGCTACCGAAATAGCTACCTGGCAAAGTCAGGTATCCGTTTTTATGCGGGTGCACCGTTGGTCACGCGAGAAGGCCATACCCTGGGCGCGATGTGCGTGCTAGACACCCAGCCAAACGAGCTCTCTGAGCAGGAGCAAACAATGCTCCGTGATCTAGCCGCCATGGTCATGGCGCAGATTGAGCTGCAGCACGCTTTTGGCAGGGTCGACCCGTTAACTGGCCTTCCTAACCGAAACCAGTTTGCTGAAGACCTACAGGATATGCAGCGCGATTCGCCACACGAGTGGAGAGTCGTGCTGTTGACCGAGGTGGTCGATGTCAGTGAGATAAGTGCGCTTCATCGTACCCTGGGCCCCGCTTACCTTGATGGGCTAGTAAGGGTTTCCGCCCGCTGTTTGCAACAAGCCATCGGTTCGGGAATGAAAATTTACCATCTGGGTGGCTGCCAGTTCGTGCATCTGGTGAACCACGCTAGCGATGCGCACTTGCTCCAGGAGGCGCTGCGGCTTCGTCAGGCGCTGCTCGCGCTTGAATCTGCCCGCGCAGTGCCGGTATTGGTTCGCCCCACCGTGGGTATCGCACCATTTTGTTTAGGTAAGAGCGCGGTTGTGGATATTTTACGAAGTGCCTATGCCGCTTGCCTGGATGCTCGCCAAGCGAGAAAAGGGGCGGGGCTCTTTTCCTCGGAGCTGGATGCCGATTACCAGCGGCGTTATATGCTGCTGAACGACATTGGCCGGGCGCTGGAAAACGAGGATGAGCTTTACCTGGTCTTCCAACCGCGTGTCCGCCTTGATAGCGGCGAGTGTTCGGGAGCAGAAGCGTTGTTGCGCTGGCGCCATCCACTCTTGGGGGACTTATCGCCAGACGAGTTTATCCCATTGATCGAACATACGCCGATGGCTAAGCCATTCACCCAATGGGTGTTGCGGCATACCGTTAGTCAGGCAGCAGCGTGGCATCGGCAAGGCGAGATACTGCAGATTTCGGTCAATGTGTCGGCGACCAATCTTGAGGAAGAGCATTTTGCCCTACAGCTACTGGGTGAGATGGCGCACATGGCACTACCGAGAGCCAACCTGGAGGTGGAGCTGACTGAAAGCGCGCTGGTTGGCCAGGGAGACGTTGCGACTGACCAGCTTAAAGCGCTGATAACCGCCGGGGTGAGGATCGCCATTGATGATTTCGGTACCGGCTACAGCAGCCTCTCCTACCTGCACGAGATTCCCGCCCATACCGTGAAGATTGACCGTCGTTTCATCACCCATCTAGACGGTGATGAGCGTGCCGCGACGCTGGTCAACTCGATGATTTCAATGGCCCATGATCTGGGCTACCGCGTGGTGGCCGAAGGGGTAGAGAGCGATGCTGTTTACCGCCGCCTCGTTCAGTTGGGTTGCGACGAAGCCCAGGGGTATCTTATCGCCAGGCCGCTATCGCCAGCGGCGTTTGAAAAGTGGCTGCATCCGGGGTAGGTCGATAATGCGTAACCAGCCGGTCACTGGATGGTGTCGTGGTTCTACTCAAATAAGCATTGATGGCTTAAACAGTTCCGTACGGTCGATGGATTGACCCGACAGCATAAACTCTCCCATACCCCGGTAGTGCAGCGATTCTTCCTCATCTGCCGAAGGCGCGGTGTGGGCTTTAACGACCTCAAAAATAAACAGGTTGTAGCGTTCAATCATGGTGTCATCGTGCAAGCGGCACTCGAAAGACGCATAGCACTCCTCTACCCGTGGCGCTCCTACCTTTTCTGACTTGCCTGGGGTTAGCTCAAACGCTTTGAACTTGTCGACCTCGCTTCCTGAACAGTTACCGATACCCACGACCTTATCGACAAGTGATGCCGAAGGAATATTGATCACGCATTCACCGCTGTTGCACACCAGCGCATGGGAGTGATTCCCGGCATCAATAACACAGCCTAGGAGCGAGGGGGAGAACGCCATGACCATGTGCCACCCCATGGTCATGATGTTGGTTTGTTGTTGCCATTGTGATGACACCAGCACAATCGGGCCAGGTTCAAGAAAGTGCCTGACATTGGAGACAGGAAAATCCTTCTTCGCTATCGGGTGTGGCATAAATAATCTCCGATTAGATTAGTTAGGCAGTCGGGCGGCGCATTAAGGTCATCAGCACACCAGCGCCAATCAAACTACCGGCACCGCAGCGGTGTAGCAGGCGGCGAAACCTGGCGGTCATCAGTTGTCGGCTAGTGGTCGACAACAGTGTGTAGCCGAGATCTGAGATGACACCTATCACAAGAAACGTAGCAAACAGAATCGCCAACTGGGGCGCCAGAGGTTGGGTTTGGTTAATAAACTGCGGCATGAATGCCATGAAGAACAGAATGCTTTTGGGGTTTAAGAGTGTCACCCAAAAGGCCTTTGCAGTGCCCTGCTTAACGCTGGCGCCAGCGGCTTCCAGATCATTCAATTGGCCAGATTCACGCCACATCTTGATGCCTAGGTAAAGTAGATAGATGACTCCAAGCCACTTAACAAGCATGAATAGCTCAGCCGACGCCATCAACAGGGCACCTACGCCTGCAAACGAAAGAGACATAGCCACCAAGTCGCCCAAGAAAAAGCCGGGTAGCATCGCCAGAGCGGCCCTGCGACCTTGATTGATGCCGGTCATGACCAGCAGGGCAACAGCGGGGCCGGGGGACGCGATGACCAAAAACGAAGCCAACACAAACGATAGCCAAAGCTCAATCGACATAGCGTTAATCTTCCTGTTGTTGAATTATTAACTAAATCTCGCCATATAGTTGTAAGCCCTGAAGTGCCGCGTGGCAATTCTATCCGCTGATTGACTGCGCCATACATTGAATGCTTCGCTGTTTATACTGGAGCATCTTGGGGTGACGCACCCGCTGAAGGCTACCCAAAGCTCAGGACTCTTTAGCAGGCCGTATGGAGGTTATTTACCTTCATCCACTGGCCGAGCAGCTCATGGCCCAAGCCTCTTGGATCGAACCGGAGCTGCGCTTTTCTCACTACCGCGGTAAAGATCAAGTTGAGGTGGATCTCATCATTGAGCGTGGGCAGGCGCTTTGGGGGGCGAAGTTAAGCGCTCTGCCACCGTGCAGGCCAAGGAGGCCGCAGGGCTTGCTCGACTCGCCGATCAAGCGGGCGAGCAGTTTCGAGGTGGCATGTTGATTTATACCGGGCGCCACTGTGTAAAGCTGAAAGTACCCGGTTGCTTTGCTGTGCCTATCAGCATGTTGTGGGGGGAGTAGAGCAAATAGCTTGTCGTGTTGCATAACAGATTCAGATTTTTATTAAAAACCATATCAGTTGCTTTGGCATCTGGGTTGGAATAGCGGGTTAACAGAGGGTTAATAACCTGCCCAAGGTTTCCATGCCGCGTTCGCTGCGTGGCGTCCAGGGGTGGCCGTAGCTTAGCCGCACACAGTGGCGAAATTGTTGGGTGGCTGAAAAAATCGGGCCTGGCGCTATGCTAACGCCGTGGTCGAGCGCGGTATTAAATAGCCGCAGCGAATCCACTTCCTCCGGAAACTCTACCCATAGAAAATAGCCGCCCGCGGGGCGGGTGATGCGGGTGTTGGCAGGAAAGTAGCGATCCGCCGCCGCCAGCATACTGGCTTGCTGGGCTTCTAAGGCGTGGCGGAGTTTGCGCAAATGGCGATCATAACCGCCGTGCTGCAAGTAATCGGCAATCGCCGCCTGAGCGGGTACGGAGGGCGAGATGGTGGTCATCAGTTTTAGCCGCGAGATGGCCTGGGCATAGCGGCCGCCCGCTACCCAGCCCACCCGGTAGCCCGGTGCTAGGCACTTTGAGAAGGAGCTGCAGTGGATGATCAAGCCCTCGTCATCAAAGGTTTTTACGGGTGCGGGTGGGGTGCTGCCAAAGTACAGCTCGGCATATACATCATCCTCTAGCATGGGTACCTGGTGCTGTTTTAACAGCTGATAAAGGGCTTGTTTGCGCTCTTTGCTCAGGCTGGCGCCGATGGGGTTTTGCAGATGGCTCATAAACCAGCAGGCTTTGATCGGCAGTGTTTCCAGCCGCTCTTCCAGCACTTCTAGGTCGATCCCCTCCCGTGGGTGAACCGGAATCTCCACCGCGCGAAGCTTTAACCGCTCAAGCACTTGCAGGCTGGCATAAAACGCTGGTGACTCAATCGCTACCAGGTCGCCCGGCTGGGTAACACACTGCAGGGCTAGGTTAAGTCCCTCCATTGCACCATTGGTAATCACCAGCTCTTCCATCGGCAGTTGAATGCCACCCAGCATGTAGCGCAGCGCAATCTGCCGGCACAGGTCGATATGCCCGGTGGTCATGTCGGCTACCACCTGTTGAGGCGAAAGTGCGCGCAATCCCCGTGTCATGCTGGTGGCCAAGCGAGAAAGCGGAAACAGCTCAGGACTAGGAAAGGCCGATCCAAAGGGCACCGTTCGGTCATCCTGAAGCGAGCCAAGCACCGAGAATACCAACTCGCTGACTTCTACCTCCGCCGGGTCAGTGGGCTGCAGTGGCACGCGCGGTTCGTCCAGCAAGCGCCGGGCGTGTTCACGAACAAAATACCCTGAGCGCGCCCGTGCAGTGATAAGTCCTTGGTTTTCCAGTAAGTAGTAAGCCTGAAACACCGTGGAAGGGCTAATGCCATGATGACGGCTAGCCTGACGCACCGAAGGAATACGCTCCCCTGGGCCAAGCACGCCCTGGCGAATCAGCGTGGCTATTTCATCGGCAAATTGTTCGTAGCGTTTCATGGCATAAACCGTCGGTGCGTAGGGTGATAAACAGCTTCGATACTCTCAATTAAAATCATATCAGATAGAGCCATATTCGGCGGTAGCTACAAACTGATATGGCTTTTTTCTCTAAAACTGCGTCTGTTTTAGTTAACGGCTAGAAAGGCATAGTAGTGGCTAATTCGATGACGCCACTCGACCGTATAGACCTCTACTTCCTCTTTTCTGGATCTCGGTATGACGCAACGCATTCCACTGCAAGACCTGGCCACGGAGGCTGTGGTTGAGTACCAATCGTCCTCCTCTGAGCCTTCCAATAATAAACCTCCTAACTCTCAGTCGAATAAGCTAGGGCATATTTATGTGCGGGAAATAGACGGCTTTTTTCAGCGTATTCGGCGCCACTCAAACTGGCTGCTAATGGCGCTCTATTTCGGCTTGCCGTGGATCAATTGGGGCGATCGACCGCTGGTGTGGTTTGACCTCTCTGCCCAGGAATTTCACCTGTTTGCGGCGACGTTTTATCCACAGGACTTTATCTTACTCACCTGGATCCTGGTGCTCTGCGCCTTTGGTCTGTTTTTGATCACGGTGGTGGCTGGGCGCGTGTGGTGTGGCTACAGCTGTCCGCAAAGTGTGTGGACGTTTCTGTTTATCTGGTTTGAACATCGCCTGGAGGGGCCTCGCCACCGGCGCATTCGGCGTGATAAAGCGCCAGTTAGTTGGGATACGCGATGGCGAAAAACCGCCAAACATGCAGCTTGGCTGCTGATTGCGGTGGCAACGGGGGTGTCCTTCGTCGGTTACTTCTCGCCGATCAGAGAATTAGTGGTGGATGTTGTCAGCCTGGACGCGCACCCACTGGCGCTGTTCTGGATAGGTTTTTTTACCCTGTTTACCTACTTGAATGCCGGTTGGCTTCGCCATCAGGTATGCCTGCATATGTGTCCCTATGCACGCTTTCAGTCGGCGATGTTCGACGCCAATACGCTGATTGTTTCCTACGATGCCGCCCGCGGTGAGCCGCGCCGGCACCATCCTCACAAGGGCGTTGAGGCAACGCGAACCGGTGACTGTATCGACTGTGAACTCTGCGTTCAGGTATGCCCCACCGGTATCGATATTCGCGATGGATTACAGTACGAGTGTATTGGCTGCGCGGCGTGTATCGATGCCTGCGATAGCGTTATGGCGCGGGTCGATAAACCGCTGGGCCTGATTCGTTACACCACCGAGCGCGAGCTGGAGGGTAAAACGACCCGCTTTTGGCGACCTCAGCTGCTGGCTTACTCAGCGGCGCTACTCTCTATGGTGGTGTTATTGGTCGGTTTCTTGAATTCCCGTGTGCCCATCGATGTCGATGTTGTGCGCGACCGCCAGACATTGTTTGAAAGCACGGCCGAGGGTCGCATTATCAATTACTACAATGTGACGCTGCGCAATCAAGATGGTCAGACCCATCGCTATGCGGTATCGGCCAAGGGGTTGCCAGGGCTGCGGTTGCAGGGCGTGGATACCATAGAGGTAGTGGCGTCTGAAACGCGCAGCGTACGCTTAGCCCTTACCGCAGCTGCTGGTGATCTAACACAACCCAGCCATCCCATTGAACTGCATATCACTGCATTAGATGACCCTTCGATAACGACTGTTAACGAAACGCGTTTTTTGGGGCTCTCTAGGAAGAAGTAGTGGCTGTGCTATTGGTCAACTTATCCCCACCCTCTGTCTCAGCGAGGCGGTGGTCCTTCGCAAGCTAAAAAGGTTTCGGAAACGACCTCCAGTGTTGCATTTGCGACTGATCGCCAGATTCGTGTGATAGTGATGTCGCTTTCCGTCCTGTTCATGCCAATATACGACCAAAGAGCAATGCCCTCCTGACGAGCGAGTATTCACGCCAGTAAGGGGGAAACTAAAAGACACCAGCGACACCTATACTAATAAGAAAAAATTCATGATTGACAGGTGACGGAGGGTAAAACCATGACATCAAATCAAGCCAAAGACCCGGCGGCAGATACTAGCCGTGCGGGTGAACCGCAAACCCTGGGCTTTCTACTGTTAGATAATTTTACGTTGATCTCCCTGGCCTCCGCGATAGAGCCGTTGCGGATGGCCAATCAACTGTCCGGCCGCGAGCTGTATCGTTGGTATACCCTGACTCAAGATGGCTTGCCGGTACGCGCTAGTGATGGGCTACAGGTGACGCCTGATGCCTCTATGCATACCCCGCTATCGCTTGAGTGGGTGGTCGTTTGCGGCGGGGTAGGCCCACATCACAGTGTCACCCGCGAGCACGTGCGTTGGCTGCAGTCCCAGTCGCGCCAGTTAAGGCGTTTAGGGTCGGTGTGTACCGGCAGTTGGGCGCTGGGGCAGGCGGGGCTGCTTGACCACTATGAAACCAGCGTACACTGGGAGTGCTTGGCCGCTATGCAGGAGGCTTTCCCCAACGTCATTCTGACGCCGCATCTATTCTCTATCGACCGTGATCGATTCACCGCCTCTGGTGGCACCGCACCGCTGGATATGATGCTCAATCTGATTGCCCACGACTATGGGCGCGAGCTTTCGGCAGGCATCTCCGAGATGTTTATCTACGAGCGCGTGCGTAACGAGCAGGATCAGCAGCGTGTGCCGCTCAAACACGTGCTAGGTACTACCCAGCCCAAGCTGCTGGAGATTGTGGCATTGATGGAGTCCAATCTTGAGGAGCCGATCGAACTCGATGAACTGGCACGGTATGTGGATGTTTCGCGACGCCAGTTAGAGCGGTTATTTCAACGTTACCTACTTTGTTCACCGTCTCGCTATTATCTCAAGTTGCGCCTGGTGCGCGCGCGTCAATTGCTCAAGCAAACCCCTTTATCGATTATCGAGATTGCCTCTGTTTGTGGCTTTGTTTCTACGCCTCATTTTTCTAAGTGTTACCGCGAATACTTTGGTGTGCCGCCGAGAAATGAGCGCCTGGGTGGCGTTGAGCGTCAAGGCAATAACCCGAAGTCGCCACCTTTGCTCAGGCAATGGGGGAACGCATCTACTGCTCGTGAGCCCTCCTCAGGCGCTCAGCAGGCACTTGCCAATGCACAGGGAGAACCGACCTTTGCCAGCGTGTTGCTGCTGAACTGATACCTGCTGCTCAATCAATGCGTATAACGTGCTATCTCGCTTCGAGCCGCACGTTTTTTTATGACCGTGATTGCCAATTTCCCTGTTGGCCAACTGACAATAAGTGAACGAGGGCGGGTTGTTGTCGTATCCACGGCACAATGACGCTTTTGGAATTTCCACCGTCGTTTCCAAGAGCAGTCCAACCTAACGTCAGCGCTATGCTCGCTACATTAACTAATGTTGGAGCTTAGCCATGACCCCCTCTGAACTACACAATGATGCCATCGTTATAGATGGGCTGATCATCGCCAAATGGAACCGTGAACTGCTAGAGGACATGCGGCGCGGCGGCCTTACCGCGGCCAACTGCACTGTCTCTGTGTGGGAAGGTTTTCAGGCCACGGTCGATAATATCGTCAAGTCCAACCAGCTGATGGCGGAGTGTAGCGACCTGGTGCGCCCGGTACGGACGMCTGCTGACATCACTCGCGCAAAAGAAGAGGGCAAGACCGGCATTATCTTCGGCTTCCAGAATGCCCATGCCTTCGAGGATCAGATCGGCTATGTCGAGATCTTCAAACAGCTGGGCGTGGGTATCGTACAGATGTGCTACAACACCCAGAATCTGGTGGGGACCGGCTGCTACGAGCGTGACGGCGGCCTCTCCGGTTTTGGTCGCGAAATTGTCGCCGAGATGAACCGCGTGGGCATCATGTGCGACCTCTCTCACGTCGGTGCCAAGACTTCTGAAGAGGTCATCCTCGAGTCTAAAAAGCCGGTCTGTTACTCCCACTGCCTGCCCTCTGGCCTTAAAGAACACCCGCGCAACAAATCCGATCAAGAGCTCAAGTTCATTGCCGACCACGGCGGTTTTGTTGGTGTCACCATGTTTGCGCCGTTCCTCAAAAAGGGCATCGACTCAACCATCGAAGACTACTGCGAGGCGATCGAGTACGTCATGAATATCGTCGGTGAGGACGCTATCGGCATCGGTACCGATTTCACCCAAGGGCATGGTCAAGAGTTTTTCGAGTGGTTGACCCATGACAAGGGCTACGCCCGTCGCCTCACCGACTTTGGCAAGATCATCAATCCCAAAGGAATCCGCACCATTGGGGAGTTCCCCAATCTCACCGAGGCACTCCTCAAGCGCGGCTTAAGTGAGACCCAGGTGCGCAAGATCATGGGCGAGAACTGGATGCGCGTGCTCAAGGACGTGTGGGGCGCCTGAGGGTGCCGACATAGCGAGGGACGGGCGCCAAAGGTAAAACCGCAGTAGTGCCCTAACACGCGGCTTTACCGGCGATAGGCCTACGAGGGGGCGCTGTGAATCCCTCCCTGGACGCTACTTTTGCCATCCGTGGCAAAAGACCCCCTCTACGGCCTATCCCCGGTGCCGCTCCCCTTGCAGAACGGCTGCTTAGCTACTCCATAACAATCAAGATTTGAGGAATACAACCGTGACCAAACTGGCCCCCGCACTGCCCATCGAAGTGGATAGCGAAACAGGCGTCTGGACGACCGATGCGCTGCCTATGCTCTATGTGCCACGGCACTTCTTTATCAATAATCACGTAGCCGTAGAAGAGGCGCTAGGTGCTGAGAAGTATGCCGAAATTCTTTATCACGCAGGTTACAAGAGCGCCTGGCACTGGTGTGAGAAAGAGGCCGAACTACACGACATTAGCGGAGAGGCGGTATTTGAGCACTACATGACCCGCCTTTCCCAGCGCGGTTGGGGGCTATTCATTACTGAACAGATCGATCTCGACTCGGGTACTGCTCAAGTACGACTTGAGCACAGCGCTTTTGTTTACCAGCTTGGCAAAACCGGCAACAAGGAAGAGTACATGTTCACCGGTTGGTTCGCCGGTGCCATGGATCAAATCCTCGCTGCCCGCGGAAGTTCACTGCGTACCGTTGCTGAGCAGACCCAGAGWGCCGCCGAGCCCGGCTGTGATGTAGGCATTTTCGCCGTCAAGCCGCTAACCGACGAGCTCCGCTAGCCTGGGGAATGAGGAGAGATCATCATGGCATTCGACGCAATTTTCGAGCCGATCGAGATCGGTAAGCTGACCATCCGCAACCGTGTGGTCAGTACCGCTCACGCAGAGGTGCATGCCACCGACGGCGGTATGACCACTGAGCGCTACGTCAGGTACTACGAGGAGAAGGCCAAAGGTGGTTGTGGTCTATGTATTTGCGGTGGCTCATCGGTGGTGTCCATCGATAGCCCTCAGGGCTGGTGGAGCTCGGTAAACCTTTCCACCGATCGTATTATTCCGCACTTCCAGAATTTGGCCGATGCCGTGCATAAGCATGGTGGCAAGATCATGATCCAGATTACCCATATGGGGCGGCGCTCCCGGTGGGACGGTTTCGACTGGTCGACCCTGGTATCACCCTCCGGTATCCGCGAGCCGGTGCACCGCTCTACCTGTAAGACCATTGAGGAAGAAGAGATCTGGCGTATTGTTGGTGACTTTGCCCAGGCCGCGCGCCGAGCCAAGGAAGGGGGCCTCGACGGCGTTGAACTCTCCGCCGTGCACCAGCATTTGATCGATCAGTTCTGGAGCCCACGGGTCAACAAGCGTGAGGACGAGTGGGGCGGTAGCTTCGAGAACCGTATGCGCTTCGGCATGGAAGTACTTAAAGCCGTGCGTGCTGAAGTGGGCGACGACTTCTGTGTTGGCATGCGCATTTGCGGCGACGAGTTCCACCCGGACGGTCTTTCTCACGACGATATGAAGCAGATCGCCGCCTACTACGATGCCACCGGTATGGTGGATTTCTTCGGCGTTATCGGTTCTGGCTGCGACACTCACAACACCCTGGCCAACGTTATTCCTAATATGTCCTACCCGCCGGAGCCGTTCTTACACCTGGCGGCGGGGATCAAGGAAGTGGTGAACGTGCCGGTGATCCACGCCCAGAACATTAAGGATCCCAATCAGGCTCAGCGTATTCTCGAAGGGGGCTACGTAGACCTGGTGGGCATGACCCGGGCACATATTGCCGACCCCCACCTGATCGCCAAGATCAAGATGGGCCAGATCGATCAGATCAAGCAGTGCGTGGGCKCTAACTACTGCATCGACCGCCAGTACCAGGGCCTCGACGTGCTGTGCATTCAAAACGCCGCGACATCCCGGGAGTACATGGGGCTGCCGCATATCATTGAAAAAACCGAAGGCGCTAAGCGCAAAGTCGTCGTAGTAGGCGGTGGCCCCGGCGGTATGGAGGCAGCGCGGGTAGCCGCTGAGCGCGGCCACGATGTCACTCTGTTTGAGGCCGCTGACGCCTTGGGTGGGCAGATCACGATTGCCGCTCAGGCACCCCAGCGCGACCAAATCGCCGGTATCACCCGCTGGTTTCAGCTGGAGCTGGCGCGTCTTAAAGTCGATTTGCGTCTGGGTACCCGCGCCGATGAAGAAACACTGCTCGACCTGCGCCCGGATATCGTAGTGCTCGCCACCGGAGGCCAGCCCTTCCTGAGCCAGCACCCCGAGTGGGGCTACTCGGAGAGTGCTGAGGAGAGCCTGGTGGTCAGCACCTGGGATATTCTTTCTGGAAAAGTGGCACCCGGTAAAAACGTACTGATTTATGACGCCATCTGCGAATTCTCCGGCGTCTCTGCAGCAGATTTCCTCGCCGACAAGGGCGCCAAGGTGGAGATCGTCACCGACGATATAAAGCCCGGCGCGGCGGTGGGCGGTACCACCTTCCCCACCTACTACCGCAGCCTCTACGAGAAGGAGGTGATCATGTCCTCCGACCTGATGCTGCATAAGGTTTACCGCGAGGGCGATGGCCTGGTGGCGGTGCTCGAAAATGAGTACACCGGTGCTTTGGAAGAGCGCGTGGTGGATCAGGTAGTGGTCGAGAACGGCGTACGCCCTGATGAAGCGCTCTACTACGCCCTCAAAGAGCAGTCCCGCAACAAAGGGCAGGTCGACTTGGAGGCACTCTATGCCATCAAACCGCAGCCTTGCCTGGTTGATGAGAGAGGCAAGGAAGGGGATGGCTTCTTGCTCTTCCGCCTGGGTGACTGCACGGCGCCGCGAAACACCCATGCGGCTATCTACGACGCCCTGCGAATCTGCAAGGACTTTTGACTTAGGCAAAAGCCAACAATAATGCGGGGCGCTAGAGCAGCCCCGCCGCCAAAGCCAATGGCACCAAAGATGAGGTGAGCACCATGCTCGAAACGCTCTTGCCGATACTGATTTTCACCGCTTTGGCCCTGGCGGCGATCGGCGCCGTTCGCCGTATTCGCCTCTGGCGTCAGGGGCGCCCATCGCGGGTGAACCTGTTCAAGGGGTTGGTGGCCCTGCCGCGCCGCTATTTGGTAGATCTGCACCATGTAGTGGGGCGTGACAAAATGATCTCCAACACCCACGTGGCCACCGCCGGTGGCTTCGTGGCCGCTGCCGTGCTGATGATCCTGGTGCACGGTTTGGGGATCGCCAACCCATTGCTAGGCGGATTACTGCTACTGGCGAGCGCCTCCATGTTCGTCGGTAGCCTCTTCGTGGCGCGGCGGCGGCTTAACCCCCCAGCTCGGCTCTCCAAAGGCCCCTGGATGCGCCTGCCCAAGAGTCTGATGGCGTTTTCGATAGGCGTCTTCCTGATCACGCTGCCCACAGTAGGTCTGCTGCCCGAAGGTTTGCTTGAAGGGGGCAGTAGCTGGTTGCTGGCGCTGGTATTAGCGGGCGTCGTGGCCTGGGGCCTGGGGGAAATGTTTTTTGGCATGACCTGGGGCGGGCCCATGAAGCACGCCTTCGCCGGTGCCTTACATCTGGCCTTCCATCGCCGCGCCGAGCGCTTCTCCACGAAAAAAGGCGGCGCTGGTCGCTCAACGGGCCTCAAGGCGCTAAACCTTGAGGATGAAGCGGCGCCCCTCGGGGTAGAAAAGCCTGCCGACTTTACCTGGAACCAGCTGTTGGGCTTCGATGCCTGCGTACAGTGTGGTCGCTGCGAGGCAGTATGCCCGGCGTTTGCCGCCGGTCAGCCGCTCAACCCCAAGAAGCTGATCCAGGACATGGTGGTGGGCATGGCGGGGGGCAGCGATGCGGGCTATGCCGGTTCACCCTACCCAGGCAAGCCGGTAGGCGAGCACGCGGGAACGCCCCATGGGCCCATCGTGGCGCTGGAAGGAAAAGCGTTGGTCGACGCCGATACCCTATGGTCCTGTACGACCTGCCGGGCCTGCGTGGAAGAGTGCCCGATGATGATCGAGCACGTGGATGCGATTGTCGATATGCGCCGCTACCTGACCCTGGAGCGTGGCAAAACGCCCAATAAAGGCGCCGAGGTGCTCGACAATTTGATCGCCACCGACAATCCAGGCGGTTTCGATCCTGGCTCGCGGCTCAACTGGGCGGCGGATCTTAACCTACCGCTCATGGCGGATCTTAAGCAGGTCGATGTGCTGTTGTGGCTGGGGGATGGCGCTTTTGATATGCGCAACCAGCGCACCTTGCGCGCACTGGTCAAAGTACTCCGCGCTGCTGAAGTCGATTTCGCGGTATTGGGCACTGAAGAGCGCGATAGCGGCGACGTGGCTCGGCGTCTGGGCGATGAGGCGACGTTCCAATCCCTGGCGAAACGCAATATTGCCACCCTGTCCCAGTATCAGTTCTTGCAGATCGTGACCTGCGACCCGCACAGCTTTCATGTACTGGGCAACGAGTACGGTGAGCTGGGCGGTCCCGATTTTAATGCCAACTACAAGGTGCGTCACCACAGCACCTTCATCGCCGAACTGTTTGAAGCAGGCCGGTTGACCTTTGCCCCCTGGAAAGGTGGCAGCGTCACCTATCACGACCCGTGTTACCTGGGGCGCTATAACGGTGAATACGAGGCACCACGTAACGTGCTTAAGGCGCTGGGCATCGAGGTCAAGGAGATGGAACGCTCCGGTTACCGCTCGCGCTGCTGCGGCGGCGGTGGCGGGGCACCGATTACCGATATTCCCGGTGAACGGCGGATTCCCGATATGCGTATGAATGACGTCAAGGAGACCGGCGCCGAGCTAGTCGCAGTGGGCTGCCCGCAATGCACCGCCATGCTGGAAGGCGTGGTGGATGCCAGCGCCGAAGTGCGCGATATCGCCGAACTGGTGGCCGATGCCCTGGTAGGGCGTTCCGCTGACGATGTGTCCGGTGCATCCCGCCGAACCACTGCATCGACGACTGCTGAAGAGGTGATCGTATGAGTGAGATTATTCGCCGCGACCCACGTCGTGAGTGGATCGCCCGAAACCGTCTGCACCCCGACAACGCCGCGGTGCTGGCCGCCCTGGGTGTAAACAGGGGCGGCGGAGCGGTCAGCGAATGGATGGGCCCCAGCGGCGTGGTGCGCAAGGATCCTCGTGCCATCGGCTTTATCGGCCCCAATGGCGTCAAACGGATTGATCGTAGTGGTCTCCAGCAAGGGGGGCAGGCCACCGCGACCACCACGGCGGCCCGCGATAGCCGCCGCACGGTGACCATTGATCAGCCCGCCTTCCTGGTGGCCGTGGTGCCCGACCTGACCGGCGGGCGTCTCTCAGGTCACGACAAGGACCTGCTGGGCCTGGCCCGACGTGTGGCGGATGCCGACGGCGAACAGCCCGGCGCCGTGGTGGCGATCCTGTTTGGTGAGTATAAGGGCGAGGGGGGCGGCGAGCTTAAGGAGCGGGCGCTGGGCGAAGCCGGTATCGATCGCGTCGTGCATCTTGATGATGAGTTTTACGCGGGGTTTGCGCCTGAAGCGCGTTTGGCGGCTTTAAGCGCCGTCGAACGGGAGATGACGCCGCGCTTCTGGCTGCTGCCGGACTCACCCCTGGGCGGAGCCGATCTGGGGCGGCGGCTTGCCTTGCGCCTGGGTGAGCGCGCTGCCACGGGGGTGTGGCAGGTGGAAGCTGATAATGAGGCCTCTTTGGGTTGGCGCTGTACTGCCCGTGGTGCCGCTGGGAGCCTGGATATCCAGCGCCCTCTTCCGCGGGTTGCCCTGGCGCTGGCCGAGTGCGCCGAACCGGTGGACGAGACGCGGCATGTGGCCGAGCACCTGACCCTGGCAGCGTCAATTCCCACCACTCTATCGCGTATTGAAGATCTGGGGCAGGTGGCGGTGGATCCCGCCGGCGTGGCGCTGGCCGAGGCTGAGTTCATCCTCTCCGGTGGCAACGGCGTCAAGCAGKGGGACGCCTTCCACCATGCCGCGAAAGTCCTCGGCGCTACCGAAGGGGCCTCGCGTGTCGCGGTGGACGACGGCTTTATGGCCCGCGATCGTCAGGTGGGCGCGACCGGCACCTGGGTAACCGCCCGAGTTTATATGGCGGTGGGTATTTCAGGCGCTATCCAGCACCTGCAGGGCATTCAGCGCTGCGACAAGGTGGTGGCGATCAATCTCGATCCGGGGTGCGACATCATCAAGCGCGCCGACCTGGCGGTAATTGGCGACAGCACGCAAATTCTGGCCGCGCTAGTGGCCATGGTGGAACAGCAGCGGGGAGGGCAGCGCGATGCAGCCTGATCTACACCAGAAGCAACAACAACAGGGAATCGACGTGGCGGTGCTGGTCTCCATCGGCCGTCACCCTACCACCGGCCGTGCGAGGCGCGCAGAGCAGGATGCCCGGGGCCTGGAGCTTGCGCTGGCCATAGAGGCCGAGCTGCCGGGCACCCGGATCAGCATGCTCCACGCGGGTTCCCAGGACGATAGCAGCGAAGCAGCTCTGCGCGGCTACTTAGGTATGGCCACAGGCGTCGGCATGGGGCTTGAGTCCATGACCCTGCTAGAGCAGCCCGAGGGCAGTGACGCCATTCCTGCTCTGGCGAAACACCTGGCCGCAACCTCGCCTCAGCTAGTGATCACCGGCGCCCGCGCAGAGCGCGGTGAAGGCTCTGGGCTTTTGCCCTATGCGTTGGCAGAACATCTCGGCTGGCCATTGGTTAATAGTTTGGCGTCGGTAGAAAAGGTGGAAAATGGCGTGGTAACGCTGCTTCAGGCGTTGCCAAGGGGCCAGCGTCGCCGTCTCAAGGTGCGCTTGCCCGCCATCATCAGCGTGGATGAAGCAGCGCCGGTGGCGCGCCAGAGCGCCTTCGGCCCGGCGCGTCGAGCCACCTTTGCGATCACGCCCACTACCCCTGAAGCCGACTGCGAGCTGGCCCAGTGGCATCTGGCCCCTGCACGTAAACGGCCCAAGCGTCTGAAAATCGTTAAAGCTGCGTCGGCCAGAGATCGATTCAAGGCGGCAGCTTCGAAGTCGGAGGGCAAAGGCGGGCAGGTGCTCACCGATGTGTCCCCCGAACAGGGCGCCGAGGCGATCTACAAGCTGCTCAAGGAGGAGGATGTGCTGCGCTGAACTAGCCTGCGCATCACGCCGCTAATCATCACTCAAGCCCGCTTTTTTAAGGCGGGCTTTTCTATTGGCCGATAAAACCCGGATAAAGCCGCAGACGCTGCCTTTCCAGACGCAAGCCTATCCATGCATGCACTACCAGTATCAGGATAACCACACCACCACCGAGTAGCGTCGAGGKCGTGGGTGTCTCCGCTAACAACCACCATACCCACAGCGTGCCCAATGCGGTTTCGACCAAATAAAACAGCGCCACTTCCGTCGACGACAGGTAGCGGGTGGCGCTGTTGATCAGCACCGTGGCCAAGGGCATCTGCACCAGCCCCATCAGCGTCAGTACGCCATAACGCTGGGCATCCAGATCCAGCGGCGAGGCCATGGGCAGGGCAACCGCCGCCGAGAGCAACCCACCACCGGCAATCACCGTCATAGGATCAATCGCTGGATAGCGGCGCAGCAGGGTCAGGTTGCCGCCGATAGCTGCCGCGGCCGACAAGGCATAAAGATTACCTACCAGCATCCCCATGGCCCCCTCGCCCATGAACACCAGACCCATGCCCAGCATACAGACAGCAATGGCCACCAGTGTTCGCAGCGCGACTTTTTCACCCAGGAAAACCCGTGAAAACAGCGCAGCAAACAGCGGCGCGGTACTCAGGATCACCACCACATTGGCCACATTGGCGTTCATGACCGCCAGCACAAACAGGCTAGATATCAGACCCAACAGCAGCGCCGAGGCCAGTGAAGAGAACGGGTTGCTTCTCAGCGTTGTTAGCCGCTTGCCAGCCCAGCATAAAAGCCCCAGCACGCAGAACATCAACAAACCGCGCCAGAATACGATGGTCCAGCCGTTGGTGTGTGCAAGGCGTATCAGCAAACCGTCGAAGCTGAGAAACACCACGCCCAAGACCACCGTGAGTAGACCGCGCTGGTAAGAACTTACCTGCATCGTCTTGCCTCTCGATCGGCAGAAGAAGAAAACCGCCCGCGGAGTAGGCGGGCGGTTTAGAGATGATTAACTAGCGGTTTTTGGCACCGCGTTAAGTTCACGCCACTCCTTGTGAAGCCCCATATAGAGACTAAAGCACATCAGCAAGAGAACCAGCGTAAAGGGGAGCCCCGTGGCCACCGCGCCCGCCTGAAGTGCGCTGAGGGCGGTATTTCCCCCACCATAGAGCAGCGCACCGGCAATCACACCTTCCAGTGCGGCCCAGAATACCCGTTGGCCCTTGGGCGCATCGGTTTTGCCGCCTGCGGTGATATTGTCGATGACCAGCGAGCCTGAGTCTGATGAGGTAATGAAGAACACCAGCACCAGAATAATCGCCAGCGTTGACGTGATGCTGGTCAGGGGCAGCTGCTCCAGCATATGGAACATGGCCAGAGAGACATCGCTAATGCCGTTGGCCAGTTCACCCACGCCATTTTCAGCTTGATAAAGCGCCGTGCCGCCAAAGGCGCTCATCCAGACCAGTGTGACCAGCGTTGGTACCAGCAGTACGGCGATAAGAAACTCACGAACCGTGCGCCCCCGGGATACGCGGGCAATGAACATGCCGACAAACGGAGACCAGGAGATCCACCACGCCCAGTAAAAGATCGTCCAGCCGTGGTACCAGGTATCGTCCTCGCGGCCAATCCAGTTCGACAGCGGCAGAAGGTGGCCCACGTAGTCCAGCGCCGTGGTGCCAATGCCTGTCAGAATCATCAAGGKAGGCCCCGCTATAACCACAAACAGCAGCAGCGCCGCCGCAATGACCATGTTGATATTCGAGAACAACTTAACGCCACCGTCGATTCCCCGCCATACCGAGAACAGCGCGATCACCGTGACCACTAGGATGATCGCCAGCTGTGTGCCGATGGTATTGGGAATGTCGAACAAATAGGCGAGGCCTCCAGCTGCTTGGGTAGCGCCGAAGCCTAGCGAGGTGGCCAGGCCAAAGATGGTGGCCAGCACGGCAAGAATATCGATGATATGGCCTGCCCAGCCGCGGGTTCGCTCGCCAAGGATCGGGTAAAAGGCGGAGCGAAGCGTCAGTGGCAGGCCTTTGTTATAAGCAAAGAAAGCGAGTGAGAGTGCCACCACGCCATAAATGGCCCAGGGGTGCAGTCCCCAGTGGAACATGGTTGCCCCCATGGCGGCGCTGGCGCCCTCCGGCGTTCCCGCTGGTGTATTCAAGGGGGTTCCATACCAGTCGGTATAATAGGCTACTGGTTCAGCAACGCTCCAGAACATCAGGCCGATCCCCATGCCCGCCGCAAACAGCATGGCGAACCAGGAGGTGCGTGAGTATTCCGGTTTTGCATCCTTGCCGCCTAGACGAATCCGCCCGAGTGGCAAGCAGATCAGCACAAGACAAAACACCACAAAAATATTGCCAGCAATCATAAACAGCCAGTCGAAGTGTTCAATCGACCAGTTCTTGGCAAGCCCTAAGTGAGTATTAGCAGCATCTGGATAGACCAGCGCGTAGATAATAAACAGTAGGATGGCTAGAGCAGAAAGCGGAAAGACGGGGTTATGAAAGTCCAACCCCAAGATCTGTGTATTGTCCTGTCCGGGCGACAGAACCGGGTCGTCGTTGTTCTTCATCGGGTTTCCTTGGTGGCTCTTGTTAGGCGTCGGGTATGCGTCATCATCGCCGACGCCATGAATTGTTGGGCCTGTTTGAAAGGAGGAGTGTCGTGAAAGCGACCTCTAGCTATTCGTCTTGGCTAGGATGTCTTGAATAGATATGTGAGTGCCTTATTCGGGTAAGTCCTAAGGCGCGGAGGGGCTAGGGTGGGATAGCGCAATCAACCATTACGAACACAACAATAAACAGCAGGAGCCAGCCATGAATGCAGCCAACCGCGGCGTCGTCTACAAAGGGCCGGGTGAAGTCGCCGTCGAAACCATTGCCTATCCCGAACTCGCTATCGGTAACCGCAAGTGCGACCACGGCGTCATCCTTAAAGTGGTTACTACCAATATTTGCGGCAGCGACCAGCATATGGTGCGAGGGCGCACCACCGCGCCTTCGGGTTTGGTTCTGGGTCACGAGATCACAGGTCTTGTTGTCGAATGCGGTCGCGACGTGGAATTTATCCAACCAGGCGATTTAGTCTCAGTGCCGTTCAATATTGCCTGCGGCCGCTGCCGCAACTGCAAGGAAGGCCGCACCGGTATCTGCCTCAACGTCAATCCATCTCGCCCTGGCGCCGCCTATGGCTACGTGGATATGGGCGGCTGGGKCGGCGGCCAGACTGAATATGTCATGGTTCCCTATGCGGACTTTAACCTGCTGAAGTTCCCGGATGCCGATCAGGCCATGGAGAAGATCAAAGATCTGACCCTGCTCTCCGATATTTTCCCCACCGGCTTCCACGGCTGTGTGACCGCCGGTGTCGGCCCCGGCAGCACCGTCTATATCGCTGGTGCTGGGCCAGTGGGGCTGGCCGCTGCAGTTTCCGCTCAGCTGCTGGGTGCGGCCTGCGTGATCGTTGGTGATATGATCGAAGAGCGCCTGGCCCAGGCCCGCAGCTTTGGCTGCGAAACCATCGMCCTGACCCAGGATGGCGACATGGCCGACAAGATCGAGGTGATCCTCGGCGAGCGTGAGGTCGATGCCTTTGTCGACTGTGTTGGTTTTGAGGCCCACGCCTGTGGCTGCAATCACGGCAAAGAAGCGCCCGCCACAGTGCTCAACTCGGCGATGTCGTTGACCCGCGCGGGTGGGCAGATCGGTATTCCAGGCCTCTATGTGACCGAGGACCCGGGTGCGGAGGACGAGGCCGCCAAACAGGGTGCTCTGAGCATGCGCTTTGGGCTTGGTTGGGCCAAGTCCCACAGCTTCCATACTGGACAGTGCCCGGTGATGAAGTACCATCGACCACTAATGCAGGCTATTCTGTTTGGCAAGGTCAATATTGCCGATGCGGTGAATGTCCAGATGATCACTCTGGATCAGGCACCCCAGGGCTATGCCGACTTCGATGGCGGCGCTGCCAAGAAATTCGTTATTGACCCCCATGGCAGCGTGGCTTAATAACTTATTTAATAAGCCCTGATCCCTGCCTGAGGGTAGGCTAGTGCGACCCTAGACGGCGCCCCGCGGGGTGCCGTTTTTGTTCATCCGGTATAAAACCGATCAAGATAATAATGAGTACCCCATGACCGTCCAGACCGTGACCCCCAAGCGCCGCTTCCGCGGCAAGCCCCGCGGCCGTGATCTCGATCCCAGTCTTCTTGAGGGGTTGCGTGAACTGCTGGGTGACGAACGCCAGAACGCCACGTTGCGCCGCCGCGACCTACTCATTGAACATTTACACAACATTCAGGACACCCGGGGCCATCTGCTGCTGGCGGATTTGCGTGCCCTGGCGGCTTACATGAACCTGCCCATGGCGGCCGTTTACGAGACCGCCACTTTCTACGCCCACTTCGATGTCATCCACGACGACCAGCTGCCACCGCCCGCGGTGACTATCCGCGTTTGTGACTCACTGACCTGCCAGCTAGCCGGTGCCGAGGCGCTTAAGGCACAGCTGGAAGCGAACGTGGATATCGAACAGGTGCGGGTGCTGCGGGCTCCTTGTATGGGGCGCTGCGACACGGCCCCGGTAGTAGAGTTGGGGCATAACCATGTGGTGTTCGCCACTCAGGCGCGCATTGCATCGGTGATTGAGGCGTCGCACTTTCACCCTGACCCCATCGAGTGGCAGCGGCTGGACGGTTATCGCCACGAGGGCGGTTTCGCGCTGCTCCAGGCCTGCCACAGCGGCGAAGTCACGGTGGAAACGCTCATGGAGGCGATGCAGCAGGCCAATCTGCGCGGCCTGGGTGGCGCGGGTTTCCCTACCTTCAAAAAGTGGACTTTTGTGCGCCAGGAGGCTGGGCCCCGTTACTGCGCTATTAATGCCGACGAGGGCGAACCCGGTACCTTCAAGGATCGCTATTACTTGGAAAATTCGCCGCACCAGTTTCTTGAAGGTGCCTTGGTCAGCGCCTGGGCGGTAGAGGCCGAGGCGCTGTATATCTATTTGCGCGATGAATACCCGGCGTTACATGGCGTACTGCGCGAGGCCATTGGCGAACTGGAGGCCGCTGGTCTGGTGGCGCCGGGTTACATTGTGCTGCGCCGCGGCGCGGGGGCTTATATCTGCGGCGAAGAGTCGGCGATGATCGAGTCCCTGGAAGGCAAGCCGGGCAAACCCAGGCACCGCCCGCCGTTTGTGGCTCAGAAGGGGCTCTTTGATCGGCCGACGCTGGTCAATAACGTCGAGACCGTCTACTGGATACCCATGATCTGGCAGCGCGGCGCTGAGGCTTTCTCCAGCCAGGGTCGCCACGGCCGCGTAGGGTTACGCAGTTTCTCGGTCTCGGGTCGGGTCAAGCAGCCGGGTGTGTATTTGGCGCCTGCGGGGATAACACTACAGGAATTAATTGACGAGTATTGCGGCGGCATGGCCGACGGCCACCGCTTGGCGGCCTACTTGCCCGGCGGCGCCTCCGGCGGCATTCTGCCCGCTGCCAAGGCTGACATTCCCCTCGATTTCGACACCCTCCAGGAGCACGGCTGTTTTATCGGTTCCGCTGCGGTGATCGTACTCTCCGATCAGGACGATCTGCGCGGGGTGGCTACCAACCTATTGGCCTTCTTTGCCGATGAGTCCTGTGGCCAATGCACGCCCTGCCGGGTGGGCACGGAAAAAATGCTCACGCTGCTCGAGCGGAATGAGTGGGATGCCGGGCTAATGACGCAGCTCTCCCAGGTGATGATCGATGCCTCCATTTGTGGGCTTGGTCAGGCGGCACCTAACCCGGTGCTGGGGCTGCTCAAGGATTTTCGCGGTGAACTTGCCGCCCAGAATGTCATCGTCAGGGGGTAGGGGAGATGAACATGAGCATGAGCGAACAAAACCCAGGCACAAGCTTTACCCTGACGCTGGATGGTGTTGAGGTGAGTGCAAGCCCCGGTGAAAGCCTCTGGCAGGTGGCCAAGCGCGCCGGCGAGACCATTCCCCACCTGTGTTTTAAGGACACAAGCGGTTACCGCGCCGACGGCAACTGCCGAGCCTGTATGGTGGAAATCGAGGGCGAGCGTACCCTGGCCGCCAGCTGTCTACGTGAAGCAGCCCCCGGTATGGTGGTCAAGAGCGCCAATTCCGAACGAGCCTATACGGCCCGCAAGATGGTCATGGAAATGCTGCTGGTCGACCAGCCCGAGCGAGAAGAGAGCCCCGACCGCTCAAGCCACTTCTGGGCCATGGCCGACCAACTGGCCATTGATGCTACGGCGGTGCGCCGCAAACTGCCCAGGCGCGCAGAGCGCTCGGCGCCCACCGTTCACCATGTAGCTGACCGGGCGGATAGCCTGGCTCAGGACAGCAGCCACTCAGCCATGCGCGTCAATCTTGACGCCTGCATCGAGTGCAACCTGTGTGTGCGGGCCTGCCGCGAAGTACAGGTCAACGACGTTATCGGTCTGGCTCATCGTGGGGCGGCATCCAAGATCGTGTTTGATTTCGACGACCCCATGGGCGATAGCACCTGCGTGGCCTGCGGCGAGTGCGTTCAAGCCTGCCCCACTGGCGCGCTTATGCCCGCCACCCTGGTTAACGCAGAAGGGCGCGGCGATTCTGCGGTGGCTGACCGCAAGGTCGACTCGGTATGCCCCTACTGCGGGGTGGGTTGCCAGCTCACCTACCATATCAAGGACGATGAGATCCTTTATGTGGAGGGCCGCGACGGCCCCTCTAACGAGAACCGGCTATGTGTTAAAGGCCGCTTCGGCTATGACTATCCGCGCCATCCATCCCGACTAATCGCTCCGCTGATTCGCCGCGAAGGTGTCGCTAAAGGGATTGATCCAGACTTCGACCCCGCCCAGCCCCTGACCCATTTCCGGGAGGCTAGCTGGGATGAGGCCCTGGATTTTGCTACCAGCGGACTTGTCGACCTTAAAGCGAGCCATGGCCCTGACGCCCTGGCTGGGTTCGGCAGCGCCAAGTGCTCCAACGAAGAGGCGTGGCTGTTCCAGAAGCTGGTGCGTACCGGCTTTGGCTCCAATCATGTAGATCMCTGTACCCGCTTGTGCCACGCAAGCTCCGTGGCGGCACTCATGGAGTGTATTGGTTCAGGCTCGGTCACCGCCTCCTTTATGCAGGCCAGCCAGGCCGACGTGGTGATTCTTACCGGCTGTAATCCCGCGGTAAACCATCCGGTGGCGGCCACCTTCTTTAAACAGGCCGCCAAGCGCGGTACTAAGATAGTGATAATCGACCCCCGTGGTCAGTCGCTGGATGCCTACGCCCACCTGAGCGTGCGCTTTTCACCGGGCGCCGACGTGGCCCTGTTTAATGCCATGCTGAATGTGGTCATCAGCGAAGAACTTTATGATACGGCTTATATCGCCGAGCATACCGAGGGCTTCGAGGCCCTGAAAATTCATACCGTCGACATGACCCCCGAAGCGATGAGCGGCCTGTGCGGCGTTGAGCCCGAGACCATTCGCGAAGTGGCTAGGCTGTATGCCAACGCCGAGCGGGCGATGATTTTCTGGGGCATGGGCATTTCCCAGCACACCCACGGTACCGATAACGCCCGCTGCCTGATCTCGCTGGCCTTGGCCTGCGGCCAGACCGGTCGCCCCGGCACCGGCCTGCATCCTTTGCGGGGGCAGAACAACGTTCAGGGGGCTTCTGATGCCGGGCTGATTCCCATGGTTATGCCCGACTACCAGCCGGTCAATGATGATCAAGTTCGTGCGGCGTTCGAAGAACTGTGGAATACCAAACTGGATCCCACGCCGGGTCTCACCGTGGTGGAAATTATGGACGCTATCACCGCGGGCACCATTCGCGGCATGTATATCCAGGGTGAAAACCCGGCGATGTCCGACCCGGATCTGGCCCATGCCCGGGCCGCCCTGGCCAAGCTGGAACATCTGGTGGTGCAGGATCTGTTTGTCACTGAGACTGCCCAGTTTGCCGATGTCATTCTGCCTGCCTCCGCCTGGCCTGAGAAAAATGGCACCGTCACCAACACCAATCGGCAAGTGCAGATGGGGCGCGCGGCGTTGCCGCTACCGGGCCAGGCCAAGCCGGACTGGTGGATTATCCAGGAAATCGCCAAACGCTTTGGCCTGGACTGGGATTACCAGCATCCGCGGGACGTCTTCGCCGAGATGAAGCAAGGCATGGCCTCTCTCGACCATATTTCCTGGGAGCGTTTGGAGCGCGAGCAGTCGGTGACCTACCCCTGCCCAGCGGAGGACGCGCCGGGGCACGACGTGGTCTTCAGCGATGCTTTTCCCACCGCCAGCGGTCGGGCGAAATTTGCCCCCACGCGCCCGCTGCCGCCGGATGAGCCGGTTGATAATGACTACCCAACGGTACTGACCACCGGGCGTCAGTTAGAGCACTGGCATACTGGTTCGATGACCCGGCGCGCCAAAGTGCTTGATGACCTGGAACCGGAAGCCGTGGCGAGCTTGGCGCCCGCCGAGTTTATCCGACTCGGGATCGCCCCAGGCGATGATCTGACCATTGCCACCCGGCGGGGCTCCATCACTCTCAAGGCGAGGACGGATCCGGGGATGCCGGAGGGGATGGTCTTCGTGCCCTTCTGCTACGGAGAAGCGGCGGCCAACCTGTTGACCAACCCGGCGTTGGATCCTTATGGCAAGATTCCGGAGTTCAAGTATGCCGCCTGTCGCCTTGTGTCTGCCGGAAAAGAGCCCGTCGATGGAGGAGCAATGGAGGTGGAAAATAGGACGCCGTATTAAATGTCCTTGACCAACCTGAGCGCGTCGTAGATGGCCGCGTGGGTGTTCCGGGACTCGACGGCATCGCCGATCCGGAACAGCTGGAAATGGCCATCCGGATTGTTGATGACGCGCTGAGGGTTGCCCACGATCAGGTCATCGTAGTTCACCTCGCCGCCATTGCTGGCGTGCGGTTTGAGCTCGAAATAGATGTCGGCCATGGGCGTGATACCGTAGTTGACCACTACCTGGTCGATGCGCCGTTCGTGCTCCAGATCCATGTAGTCGCTGGTGATCTTGGCCAGTAGCTCGCTTCCATTACGCTGCACGGACTTCAGCCGGTAAGTGGTTGTGAAGGTGACGTTGGGGCGCTGCAGGGCACGCATGTAGGGCACCAGGTTCATGGCCATGATCTCTGCGGAGAAGGTGCGATCCGGCGTCATGATCTCCAATTCGCCCCCCGCGGCGGCAATGATCTCCGCCGCCTGCAGGGCGGCATGGTCGCCTGCATCGTCGAACAGCAATACCCGTTTGCCCGGCGGCACGTGCCCGGAGAGTATGTCCCAGGTATTGACGACTAAGTCGCTGCCGACCTCAGGCTGGTCTTCCATGGGGTAGCCGCCGGTGGCCACGATCACCACGTCCGGCTGCTCGGCGAGCACGTCCTCCACCTCGGCCCAGACGTTGTAGCGGATCTCGACACCCAGCGCTTCGCACTGCGCCAAGCGCCAATCGATTATGCCCAGCATCTCACGGCGCCGCTCGCTCTGGGCGGTGAGTCGCACCTGCCCACCGGCATCGCTAGCGGCTTCCAGCACCACTACCGAATGGCCACGCTCACCGGCAACACGTGCGGCTTCCAACCCCGCTGGCCCTGCGCCAATAATAATGACTCGCCGTTGCTGTGCCGCCTTTGAAATGGTGTGGGGCATGGTGGTTTCGCGCCCGGTGGCGGCGTTATGGATGCAGTAGGCGGCACCGCCTTGATAGATGCGATCAAGGCAATAGTTGGCGCCGACGCAGGGGCGGATCTCTTCCTCCCGCCCTTCGGCGATCTTGCGCACGATGTGCGGGTCGGCCATGTGGGCACGGGTCATGCCGATCATGTCGACCTTGCCTGAGGCGATGGCATAACGGGCAGTGGCAACATCCTGGATTTTGGCGCCATGGAAGGTGGGGAAGTCGATCTCACGGCGTATTTCGCCGGCAAAATCCAGGTGCGGGGCGCTGGGCATACCCTGGATGGGAATCACGTCGGTGAGCCCCGCATCGGTGTCGATGTGGCCACGAACCACGTTGAGAAAGTCGACCAGACCGCTGTCCTTCAAGCGCCGTGAGATCTCCATCCCGTCGCCGGAGGTCAGCCCGCCCGGCAGCATCTCGTCGCCGGTGTAGCGCACGCCGACGATGAGCGCCTCGCCAACCCGCTGGCGAATGGCGCGCAGCACGTCGAAGGTGAAACGCAGCCGGTTATCGAGATCCCCGCCATAAGGCCCCTCAAGGGTATTGGTCAGTGGCGACCAGAACTGATCCATCAGGTGGCCATAGGCCTGTAGCTCGATGCCATCGAGACCGGCGGCATGCATACGCTCGGCGGCATCGGCGTAGTCGCGGATCAGGCGCTCGATATCCCACTCCTCGACCTGCTTGGGAAAAGCGCGGTGGGACGCCTCGCGACGATGCGAAGACGATACCGCAGGCAGCCAGTCACCCTTATCCCAACGGGTGCGCCGGCCCAGGTGGGTCAACTGGATCATCACCGCAGTGCCGTGTTCGTGGCAGGCGTCGGTCAGCTCGCGCATCCAGGGCACCACTTCATCCTTGTAGGCGAGGATGTTGTTGAACACGGGTGGGCTGTCCTTGGCCACCGCCGCGGATCCAGCGGTCATGGTAAGGCCAAGGCCTGCCTTGGCGCGCTCGACGTGGTAGGCACGGTAGAGTGCCTTGGGCATCCCGTCCTCAGGATAAGCGGGCTCATGGGCTGTCACCATAAGCCTGTTTTTCAGGGTCAGGTGCTTTAGCTGAAAGGGCTGCAGTAGCGGATCGTTAAGCATGGACAGGACGCCATTTTGTTGTGTATTTGATAAATCTAGGCGCTAATGTTCATTGATGTCAATATAATGTTCATTGATGTACATTGAGGGGCGAGCATGTTCGACCGTTAGGACGGCGGCGCGGTAGGTGGCGTTAGCCGATTAGGCTTGCCGTGGACTAGCCGGTGCCGGCTGGAGAATTTCCATGGCGGGCATAGAAGCGTTGCAATTCCCTGGAACCAGGCGGCTGGCCGGTGAAAATTTCGACATAGGCGGGGATGCGCTGCATGCGCACTTCGAGGGGTTCCTGGGTCTTCATCGAGATATAGCCGATCTGGGTTAGGTAGATGGTGCGGCCCCGAACGTTGGCCGCCAGCGGATCATAGCCGTAGCGCTGGAACATGCGCGCCAGTGCTTCGATACGGGTGGCATCAGCTGCATCGATTTCACTCACTACTGACGCTGACTGTAGCGCCCAACTGCGCATGGCGAACTCTAGCGGGGAGTCGAACAGTTTAGGATCCAGCCAGCAGTCGAAGACATTGAGCATCGCCTCGACGATATTCTCGGCATAGGCTTCGGTCTGATTCACTAGCCCTTGGGTATTCTTTTCACGCCAGCGTGCGATCAGTGCTTCCAGCAGTGCCTCGCGATCCTTGAAGAACCAGTAGAAACTGGTTCGAGAAAGCTTTAGTCGCTTGGCCAGGGAAAGAATGCGCACGCTATCGACGCCCGATTCGAGTAGCAGCTCAAACGCCGCGTCGAGCCAGACGTCTTGGGAGCCTTTAGCGTTGGGCGTATCGGTGGGTGGCATTGAGCAGGTCTCTAAGAATAGTCTAGGAATAGTGTGGCAAAGTGTACACAGGTGTCTCTTATGTGTACACGTTGTCAGCTACTCTGGCTAAGTCCTAGTGACGGTAAACGTCGCTGCCTTGATCCTTCACGTTTTAACCTTGGGCTAAGTGTAACGTCGGCGCATCATATCCTAGGTTCTCAAGCATGCGGGCGGCGTACCAGTCGATAAAGTCGATAACGCCAAACTCATAGGTTTCAGAGTAAGGGCCGGGTTGGTAAGCCTTGGAGTTAATGCCACGCTGGTTCTCTTCGGCGAGTTGGCGGTCCTGGTCGTTGGTCGCGTCCCATACTCGGCGAAGCTGCTCGGGGTCGTAGTCAACGCCCTCTACGGCATCTTTATGAACCAGCCACTTGGTGGTCACCACGGTTTGCTGCGGGCCAAGCGGTAACACGCGAAATACCACCGCGTGATCGCCCATGAAGTGATTCCATGAATTGGGCAGATGCAGGATGCGCAGAGAACCCATGTCGGGACTTTTCAGGCGACCCATCAGCTTCTTGCAGCCGGGTTTGCCGTCCATTGTCATGGAGACAATGCCATCCAACAGCGGCGTGCGGGTCAGACGGTTCTGCTGGCCAAGCCGCGTCAGTTGGTAAGGCACCTGCTCCTGATCCCAGTCCGCCTGCTTGCGGGCCACTAGCTCCTTGTAAGCAGGTGTCGCACGGGGGTCGTCGGTATCATCAAACTCTTGCAATGAATTCAGCAGCTCAGGGTGTGCGCCGTTGCAGTGATAGCACTCGCGATTGTTTTCGATCACGAGCTTCCAGTTGGCTTGTTCGACAATGCTGGACTCGGTGGCGATCTTGACGTTGTCCATCTGGTACGGCTCAAGATAATGCTCAAGGGTTACCAGAAAATCGTCAATCGAGGTCGGTTCGTCGCTTAGGTTGATAAACATAAACCCACCGGCGGTGCGAACGCTGACCGGCTTGAGCCCAAATTGATCGAGGTTGAAGTCAGTGCCCATATCGCTACCGGCAAACAGCAAGCGGCCATCAAGCTCGTAGGTCCACTGGTGATACGGACAGACGAGTTTTGCCACCTTGCCTTTATCCTTTGTGCAAAGTCGCGACCCGCGATGGCGGCAGACATTGTGAAAGGCATGAATCGTGCCTTCACCACCGCGTACGATGACAATGGGATTATCACCAATATCCAACGTTATGAAATTACCTTTGGTAGGGATCTCGCAGGTCATTCCCGCGAACAGCCACTCTTTCTCGAAAACCTCCTGCATATCGAGGGCGAACAGGCGGGCATCGTTATAAAACGGCTGCGGAAGCGAAAAGGTACGCGCCCTTTCTTGCAGCATTTGGGCCGTTGACTCGCGAGCCGCAGCGAGTGGGTCATCCATCATATAAGAAACACTTTTTTGCATACCAGTATCCTCGTAAACCACCGCTTTTCCCTCAAGGGCTGCGATACGACCGTTAGTTAAGATTGGTTATTGTTCTGCTGCGTAACCTGGCGTTTTATTCAAATGTGGCTTCAGTCAGTCACCGATTGTGTTGCAGGCTAACCCCTGCCAGTTATCTGCCCGCGACATAAGGTGACGTAGTGGCGACTAAAACAGAGGTTTCTAAACGATAAAGAGTGGCACGAGGTAAGTGTGGGTCGCTGTCAGGTAAGTCGGTTAGCAGGCGCATCCCCAAAATGCAGATCAAAGTGCTGGCCGTATAGCGAATACGGTTCGGTGATGCAAAGCGATGAAGGCTGGTCAGGCAGAGGCAAAATGACAACTAATTTCTTTAATCCGGTCACGACCCAAACCTGGACCAACGGCCGTCATCAGGTGCGTTGCGTTAAGGTGATCCAAGAAACCCAGGATGTGCGCACATTCTGCTTTATGGCCGAGCAGCCTGTGCTGTTCTTCTTCAAACCTGGCCAGTTCGTGACCCTGGAGCTAGAGATTGATCATCAGCCGATCATGCGCTCCTATACGATTTCCAGTTCCCCCTCCATCCCTTATAGCTTTTCCATCACCGTTAAACAGATTCCGGGGGGCAAGGTTTCTAATTGGCTGCACGCCAATTTAAAGGTGGGCGACGAGCTGGTGGTGCACGGGCCGGTAGGCAATTTTAACTCTATCGATTTCCCTGCCGAAAAAGTGTTATTTCTTTCTGGCGGTGTGGGCATTACCCCCTTGATGTCCATGACGCGCTGGCTGTTTGATACCAATGCCGCTGTGGACGTTGAATTCGTGCATAGCGCCCGGGCCCCTCGCGATGTCATTTATCACCGTGAGCTGGTGCATATGTTTTCGCGCATTCCCGAGTTCAAGCTGCACATCATTTGTGAAAGCAAAGAAGATATTGGCGAGGCATGGGCTGGCTATCGTGGCTACCTCMCCCAGCCGCTATTTGAGCTGATAGTGCCGGACTTTATGGAGCGGGAGATCTTTTGTTGCGGTCCTGCACCCTATATGAACGCCATAAAAAGTATTCTGCGCCACCACAATTTTGACATGAGTCATTATCACGAAGAGCTATTTGGCGCCACGCCGATCGACGTGCGTGAGGATGTGCGTGAGTTGGCTGAGCAAGCAGAAGTAGACGCTGAAAACGTCGATAGCAGTGAACTGCACAGCATTGAATTTGCGTCTTCAGGGAAAAGTGTCCGCATTCAGCCGGGCGAAACCGTACATGCGGCAGCAGCGAAGCTTGGCCTACATATTCCCAAGGCCTGTGGTATGGGGATTTGCGGTACCTGCCGAGTAGCACTTAAGTCGGGTGAAGTGGAAATGGAGCATAACGGCGGTATTACGGATGAGGATGTTGAAGAAGGCTACATTCTGTCTTGCTGCAGTCGTCCAAAAGGCGATTTGATCGTGGATTTCTAGGTCAGGTAGATGTTTTTAATACTGATAGTAAAGCGCCCTTTATGGCTAATGCCGTAAAGGGCGCTTTKCTTTCTAAATCTTGCCGATGTCGCAAATACATCGCGTGGTGACGTCGCCGAGCATCTTGGGCCCGCACACCAACGATAGTATCGCGGTAAGAACGCGTTGATAGGGACTGTGGTTGAAAGCGACCTGGGTTTATCAGCATTAAAGAGTATGTCGAGCACTTAATAACAAAGTGACTAATGAGGAGGCGGTAATGCTTCACAATAATTTTTCCCCCAATGCCCGTTTGGCCAATTACGACAGTCTGCTTGCTGAAGCAATCGCTGAAGAAACGGTTCGCCAAGAAGCGCATATTGAGTTGATCGCCTCCGAAAATTACACCAGCAAACTTGTTATGGAAGCGCAAGGTACACAGCTGACCAATAAGTATGCAGAAGGCTATCCAGGCCGCCGCTACTACGGTGGCTGTGAGTTCGTTGATAAGGTTGAGGCGTTGGCCATTGAGCGCGCCTGCCACCTGTTCAGTGCCAACTATGCCAATGTGCAACCGCATTCTGGTGCCCAGGCCAATGCCGCTGTGTTTATGGCGCTGGTATCGCCGGGCGATACCGTATTGGGTATGAGCCTTGCCCACGGTGGGCACTTAACCCATGGGGCCGCCCCTAATTTCTCGGGCAAGCATTACAACGCGGTGCAGTACGGCCTCAAACCGGAAACCGGTGAGATCGATTACGACGAAGTCGAGCGCTTAGCCCGCGAGCACCAGCCGAAGATGATCATTGCGGGCTTTTCAGCCTATTCTCGCGTGGTGGACTGGCGACGCTTTCGCGCCATCGCCGACGAGGTAGGGGCCTGGTTAATGGTCGATATGGCGCATGTCGCTGGCTTAGTGGCCGCTGGCCTCTATCCAAGCCCGCTTCCCTTCGCTCATGTGGTCACCACCACCACCCATAAAACACTGCGCGGCCCACGGGGTGGTTTGATTCTCTCCGCCCATGGCGACGAGGCTCTGTACAAGAAGCTCAATGGGGCGGTTTTCCCAGGCCAGCAGGGCGGGCCGTTGATGCATGTGATCGCTGCCAAGGCGGTAGCGTTTAAGGAGGCCATGAACCAGGAGTTTGTGCGCTACCAGCAGCAGGTGATTGATAACGCCCAGGCCATGGCCAAAGTGTTTATTGAGCGCGGTTATGACGTGGTATCTGGCGGTACCGACGACCACCTCTTTCTGGTCTCACTTATCCGCCAGGGCATCACCGGTAAAGATGCCGATGCCGCACTTGGCCGTGCACATATCACGGTTAATAAAAACACGGTGCCCAATGATCCTCAAAGCCCCTTTGTGACCTCTGGTCTGCGTATCGGTACCCCCGCGGTAACCACGCGCGGCTTTGATGCTGAAGAGTGTAGCGAGCTGGCGGGTTGGATATGCGRCATTCTGGACGAGTTGACCACCGGAAGCGACACCGCCTCCATTGAAGCTGACGTGCAGGCCAAAGTGACCGACGTGTGTGCTCGGCATCCTGTCTATGCTGAAACCGTCGAAGCCGTCGAATCTATAGCTTAAGAGGAGCGCCCTATGCAACGCTATTCCGGCTTCGGCCTGGKCAAGCACGCGCTGAGCCACCATGAGAACTGGGAGCGCCAGTGGCGCAACCCTACCCCCAAGAAGCAGTACGATGTGATCATCGTTGGCGGCGGTGGCCACGGCTTGGCCACGGCCTATTACTTGGCTAAAGAGTTCGGCATTAAGAATGTGGCAGTGATTGAGAAGGGCTGGCTGGGTGGGGGCAATACTGCCCGTAATACCACCATCGTGCGTTCCAACTATTTATGGGATGAGGCGGCCGCCCTTTACGATCATGCGATGAAGCTGTGGGTGGGGCTTTCCCAAGMCCTTAACTACAACGTGATGTTTTCCCAGCGCGGCGTACTCAACCTGGGACATACCCTCCAGGACATGCGCGATATCCAGCGCCGGGTTAACGCCAATCGCTTGAACGGTATCTACGGTGAGGTGCTGGATGCGCGAGGTGTGCAGGAACTCGTGCCCATCATGGATTGTTCAACCAGCGCCCGTTACCCCGTTTTGGGCGCTTCCTGGCAGCCTCAGGCTGGTGTGGCGCGCCACGATGCTGTGGCCTGGGGCTATGCACGCGGCGCTGACGCCCATGGGGTGGATATCCTCCAGCAAACCGAAGTCACCGGCTTCAAAATCCGTGATGGCCGAGTCTATGGCGTCCACACCAATCGCGGCGATATTGAGGCCAAAACCGTGGGTTGCGTCGCTGCCGGTAATTCCGGGGTGCTGGCCAACATGGCGGGCTTTAAGCTGCCGCTGGAGTCCCACCCGTTGCAGGCCCTGGTTTCCGAACCGATCAAACCGGTTCTCGATACCGTGGTGATGTCTAATCAAGTGCATGGCTATATCAGCCAATCCGACAAGGGCGACTTGGTGATTGGCGCGGGTATCGATGGCTATAACGGCTATGGTCAGCGCGGCAGTTATCCCACTGTTGAGCACACCCTCCAAGCCATCGTCGAGATGTTCCCGATTTTCTCTAGAGTGCGTATGAATCGCCAGTGGGGCGGCATCGTTGATACCTGCCCAGACGCCTGTCCGATCATCTCCAAAACGCCGGTGAAGGGTCTGTATTTCAACTGCGGTTGGGGGACTGGTGGCTTTAAGGCTACCCCTGGTTCGGGGCATGTGTTCGCCGCGAGCCTGGCCAAGGGTGAGATGCACCCCATCGCTGAGCCGTTCTCCATGTTCCGCTTCCATAGCGGGGCGCTGATTGACGAACACGGCGCTGCCGGTGTGGCCCACTAGGGTTTGTACGAGGAGTATCCAAATGTTCTATATCTACTGCCCTTACTGCGGCGAACACCGTGAAGAAGAGGAGTTCCACCCCAAGGGCCAGGCGCATATTGAGCGACCTAAAGAGCCTGAGGCGTGTAGTGACGAAGAGTGGGGAAACTACCTGTTTTTCCGCGACAACCCCCGAGGTGTACATCACGAAATGTGGGTGCATGCGGTGGGCTGCCGTAAATTTTTCAACGTGACGCGCCATACCGTGAGCTACGACATTCTCGAGACCTACAAAATGGGCGAGCAGCCGTCGATTACCGCCGAGAGCCAGAGTCATCACCGCGAAGCCGCTGCGGTAAGCGATCAAGAAGAGGTGCGGGCATGAGCCAGTCCAAGCAGCATCAACAGCAAGCGTTTCGCCTTAACACGGGCGGGCGTATTGATCGCTCCCGCACGCTGAGTTTTACCTTTAACGGTCAGCATTACCAAGGGCACCCAGGCGATACGCTGGCTTCAGCGCTGCTGGCGAATGGCGTGGATATCGTTAATCGCAGCTTTAAGTACTCACGCCCCAGAGGCATCGTTGCCGCTGGCGCCGAAGAGCCCAATGCCATCGTTCAGTTGGGTAGCAACGAAGCGGCCCAGGTGCCCAATGTGCGCGCTACCCAGCAGGCACTGTTTAACGGCTTAACCGCCTGTAGCACTAACGGCTGGCCAAATGTTCAGCGCGATTTAATGGGCCTGGTTGGCAAGCTGGGCGGGCAGTTTATGCCGCCGGGCTTCTACTACAAGACCTTTATGGCCCCGGCGTCGATGTGGCTGACCTACGAGAAGTACATTCGCAAGGCGGCGGGACTGGGCCGCAGCCCCATGGAACCCGATCCAGATAGCTATGATCACCTCAATCAGCATTGTGATGTGCTGGTTATCGGCGCGGGTGCTGCTGGCTTAGCGGCGGCGCTGGCTGCCGCGCGCAGCGGTGCCCGGGTGATGGTGGCCGATGAACAGGAAGAGATGGGTGGCTCACTACTGGATAGCCGCGAAACTCTGGATGGCACCCCAGCAGCCCAGTGGGCTGCTGGGGTGCTGGAAGAGTTAGCCGGATGCGAGAACGTTACGTTGTTGCCCCGCACTACCGCTAACGGATACCACGACCATAATTTTGTGACGCTGCACGAGCGGCGTACTGAGCATTTGGGCGAAACGGCCCCTGTCGTCAATGGCCACCGCCCAGTGCGCTCCAGAATGCATCGGGTACGCGTCGGCCAAGTGATCCTGGCTACTGGCGCCCACGAGCGGCCGCTGGTTTATGCGGGTAACGATGTGCCGGGTAATCTGTTGGCGGGCGCTGTGTCTACTTACATTCGACGCTATGGCGCGGTGCCGGGGCGCCAATTGGTGCTCTCCACCAGCAACGACTATGGCTATCGCGCCGCCTTAGACTGGAAAGAGGCCGGCTGCGAGGTTGTGGCTATCGTTGATGCCCGTGAGGCACCAGATGGTGACTGGGTCGAGGCCGCACGCGCCCAGGGCATCAAAATCATCCCCGGCAGTGCCGTGATAGAGGCGAAGGGCAGCAATCGGGTTACCGCCGCGCGGGTGGCCAAGATCGATATTGACGCTTTCAAAGTGAGTGGCCCAATCCAGGAGCTGGCCTGCGATACCATCGCCAGCTCCGGCGGCTATAGCCCGGTGATTCACCTAGCTTCCCACACCGGTGCGCGGCCTACCTGGCGTGACGATATTCTCGGCTTTGTGCCGGGGCTGGTGAAGGGTGTTCAGGCGTGTGGTGGTGCTAATGGCACCTATGCCTTGTGTGATGTACTCGCGGAGGGTGTCGAAGCGGGCATCAGAGCGGCGGCCGCCACGGGGCACTCTGCCCAGCCAATCAGCCTGCCTAGCACCGAACGCCTTCAGCAAGGGCCAGCGGTAGCACTGTTTCAAGTGCCCCATGAAAAGCCCACCCTGCGCGGGCCTAAACAGTTCGTCGACCTACAGAACGACGTCACCGCGGCGGGCATCGAGCTGGCAACTCGGGAGGGCTTTGAGTCCATCGAGCACATCAAGCGCTATACCGCGATGGGGTTCGGTACCGACCAAGGCAAATTGGGCAATATCAACGGTATGGCGATTGCCGCCCGCTGTCTGGGGCGCTCCATTCCTGAGGTGGGCACCACGGTGTTCCGTCCCAACTATACCCCGGTCACCTTCGGCGCCATTGTTGGTCGCCACTGCCGTGACCTGTTCGACCCCGAGCGTTATACCGCGCTTCATCAGTGGCACGTTGAGCGCGGCGCTGAGTTCGAGGATGTCGGTCAGTGGAAGCGCCCCTGGTATTATCCACAGAAGGAGAATGGAAAAACCGAGACGATGCACGAGGCAGTGGCTCGCGAGTGTCTGGCCGTGCGCGAGAAGGTCGGTATCCTCGATGCCTCGACGCTTGGCAAGATCGATATTCAAGGGCCGGATGCGCGTGAGTTACTGGCGCGGATTTACACCAACAAGTGGGAAAAACTGGCGGTAGGCAAGTGCCGTTACGGTCTGATGTGCAAAGACGATGGCATGGTCACCGACGACGGTGTGACCAGCTGCCTGGCCGATAACCACTTTTTGATGACCACCACTACCGGTGGCGCGGCAGCGATCCTGGAATGGCTGGAGTTGTGGCATCAGACCGAATGGCCGGAACTGGATGTCTATTTCTCATCGGTGACTGACCACTGGGCCACCATGACCATCACCGGTCCGGAAGCACGCAAGCTGCTCGCCGAGATCAGTGATATCGATCTTGACCGCGAAAGCTTCAAGTTTATGGATTGGCGATCCGGGAAAGTGGCAGGGGTGCCTGCCCGAGTCTTCCGCATCTCTTTTACCGGCGAGCTGACCTTTGAGATCAACGTGCAGGCAAACTACGCCATGCATGTGTGGCAGACCCTGTTCAAGCATGGCGAGAAGTATGGTTTGACGCCCTATGGCACCGAAACTATGCACGTTCTGCGCGCTGAAAAGGGCTTCATCATCGTGGGCCAGGAAACCGACGGCTCGGTGACGCCGGAAGACCTGGGCATGCATTGGGCGATCGGCTATGACAAGCCCTACTCATGGATTGGTAAGCGGGCCCTGACACGCAGTGACACCAAGCGTGAGAACCGCAAGCAGCTGGTGGGACTCAGGCCGAAGGACCCGAAGGTGGTTCTCGAAGAGGGGGCCCAGATCGTGTTTGATCCCAAGCATGCGATCCCTATGCCGATGGTGGGTCACGTCACCTCCAGCTACTACAGCCCGGTTCTGGATTCAGGGTTTGCGCTAGCGGTGGTTAAGGGTGGCCATCAGAAGTTGGGCGAAACGGTTTATTTGCCCATGGCAGACGGCCAGACCCATGAAGCTGAAATCGTCAGCACCATTTTCTACGACCCCAAGGGAGAGCGCCAGCATGTCTAACGCGGCCACCTTCGACACCCGTACTGATACCGCTATCCCGGTAGAACCCCCGTTAGCCTATAGCTATCGTCACAGTGGCGCGCCTCGGGGCAGTGGTTACCGGCTTAAGCTACGCGAGCGGGCAATGCTTGGGCATCTGATCCTGCGGGGTGGCGCTATCGTTCTCGACGAGGCGGTGCGCGACGTGCTGGGCATCAGCCTGCCTGGACAACCCCAGGCGTTGGTGCACGATGCCAGCGGTGAACGTTCTATCCAGTGGCTTTCCCCGGACGAGTGGCTGGTGATCGTACCCGGAGGTGAGGAGTTCCCGCTGGAGACCAAGCTGCGTGAGCATTTGGGCAGCGCCCACTTTGCGATCAGCGATGTCAGCGGTGGGCAGACCCTCATAGAGCTTTCCGGCGAGGCGGCCCGAGAGTTGTTGATGAAAACGGTGATCTACGATGTTCACCCCAGCAATTTTCCAGTGGGGAAGGGTGTCACCACCGTCTTCGCTAAGGCGACCACGATTATTCGCCGCCCCAGTGAAGAGCGCTGGGAGTTAGTTGTGCGGCGCAGTTTTGCTGACTACTGCTATCGCTGGTTACTGGATGCCGGGTCAGAGTACGGCGTTAACGTAGAACAATAAGTTGGCAGGCCGGAACACTGTTTCGGCCGCTACGATCTGCCGCTAATAGAGATACATTCACTATGAGTCGAATGAGTGATACCTGGATACTTGCCGCCCAATGCCCTAGTCGCTTGGGAACGGTGGATGTCGTCACGCGTTTCTTGAAAGAGCAGCAGTGCTATATCACTGAACTCAACTCTTTCGATGATCGGCTGGGCGGACGCTTTTTCATTCGCGCCGAGTTTCGCCCCGAGCAAGATGAGTTTCATGAAGAGCGCTTTCACACCGATTTTTCAGCGCGGGCGAGCGAATTCGACATGCAGTTCGAGTTGACGGCCCCTGGCAAACGCACCGGCACCGTGATTATGGTTTCCAAGGCCGATCACTGCTTGAATGATCTGCTCTACCGTTATCGGACAGGGCAGCTTCCGCTGGATATCAAAGCAGTGATTTCCAATCATCCTGATCTGGAGCCGTTGGCAGCATGGCACGATTTGCCCTACCACTACCTGCCGATCACGCCCGAGACGAAATTGCAGCAGGAATCGCAGATACGCGACATCATCGCGGAAACCGACGCTGAACTGGTGGTGCTGGCAAGGTATATGCAGGTGCTTTCACCTTCCATGTGTGAGTTATTAGCCGGACGGGCGATCAATATTCATCACTCGCTGCTGCCCGGTTTTAAAGGCGCTAAGCCTTATCATCAGGCGTATGAGAAAGGGGTTAAGCTGGTCGGCGCAACGGCCCACTACATTAATAATGACCTTGATGAAGGGCCGATTATTGCCCAGGGGGTCGAGCCTGTGGATCACACCCACTACCCGGAGGATCTGGTTGCCAAGGGGCGTGATATCGAGTGCCTCACCCTGGCTAGAGCGATTAGCTATCATTTGGAACGCCGCGTGTTCTTTTATTCAGGGCGCACAGTCGTTTTTGGCAACTAGCTTTTTGGTAACTAGCTTTTTGGTAACTAGTCTTTTTGTAACCAATGCTTTTTGCCTAATGCTGTTGTTAATAAACGCAAACAGTTTGAGCGCGCTTTTATAACTGGGTTGCTGTCGTTGCTAAGCTTTTGCCAGAGCGATATGTAACCCCTTGTTATGTGTGATAAGCCGTGCCTAAAAATATGATTTTATAAATATAAAAATATCATCAATAAAAGATAGATTAGTTTTATTTATCATCACATCAATAACTTATTGAAATTGTCAGGCACCGCCTGACTTTCCCCTGTTTATACGTCAAGAGGTGCTCCAATGCCTATCAGTGTTTTCGACCTTTTTAAGATTGGAGTAGGCCCCTCCAGTTCCCATACCGTCGGGCCCATGCAGGCGGCTTTTAAGTATGTCACAACCCTGCGCGAAAACAGCCTGCTTGATGAGGTAGGGCATCTTGAAGTCCATCTTTATGGCTCGTTGTCCGCCACGGGTATCGGACATGCCACCGATAACGCAATTATTATGGGATTGATGGGTGAACGCCCTAGCACAATAGATCCCTCTATTATTGAACCAGCCATTCAGGCGCTTAAAGAGAGCCAATCATTACAGCTTGGCCGACAAAAAACAGTGAAGTTTGTTTGGGAGAGTGACCTCTATTTCCATGAAGAGAGCTTGCCGCATCACCCTAATGCCATGAAGCTGGCGGCTTTTACGCATCAGGGCGACTTGGTGTATCAAAATACCTATTACTCGGTGGGCGGCGGCTTCGTGGTTGAACAGGCCCAGGTGGATATGCCGCTGGACGATTTGGGTGGCGTTACCATTCCTTACAACTTCGATACCGCAGACGAACTCCTGGCGCTATGTAAAAAAGAGCAGCTCAGTGTCAGCCGGCTGATGCTGGAAAATGAGAAAGTATGGCGGACGGAGGAGGAGGTCAGAAACGAACTGTGGCGTATCTGGCAAGTGATGTGTGAATGCATCGACAATGGATTAACTCACGAAGGGATACTGCCGGGCGGGTTAAACGTTAAGCGCAGGGCTAAGCTGCTTCACCAGCATCTGCAAGCGGCAGAGCAGAATGATTGCCTGATAGCCTCAACGTTCTCAGCGATGGAGTGGGTGAATATTTTTGCACTCGCCGTTAACGAAGAGAACGCTGCGGGTGGGCGGATGGTGACGGCGCCCACCAACGGTGCCGCAGGTATCATTCCGGCCGTTTTGCACTACTACATGAAGTTTCAGCCGAACGCCTGCGAAAAAAACGTGGTGGATTTTTTGCTGGCGGCAGGCGCCATTGGCATTCTGTGCAAGAAAAATGCCTCAATCTCCGGCGCCGAAGTGGGCTGCCAGGGGGAAGTCGGGTCGGCTTGTGCCATGGCAGCCGCTGGCTTGGCTGATGTGATGGGGGGCACGCCCGAACAAGTCGAGCATGCGGCCGAAATCGGCTTGGAGCACAATTTAGGATTAACCTGTGACCCTGTGGGTGGGTTAGTTCAGATTCCCTGTATCGAGCGCAATGCCATCGCAACGGTAAAGGCGATCAATGCCGCTCAAATGGCACTGCGTGGTGATGGCACTCACTTTATCTCGTTGGACAAGGTAATTCGTACCATGCGCGATACCGGCAGAGACATGTTGGATAAATACAAAGAAACATCTAAAGGTGGCTTAGCTGTGAATGCTATTGAGTGTTAACAAGCCCTAGTAACGATGCAGCAACCCTCTGATAGCAACTCAATGGCTAGTGTGAATCGCGTCAGGCGGACGCTTTCTCCGAGAGCGGTTGTAACGCCGCATCCTGTTGTCGCTGATAAGCTTTGATGCGTTCAACCAAGTACTCAGCGTCAGCCGCCACGCCAGAGAACCTCCCAGAGCCCCAGGTATGCAGCCATGGCAGGCCAATAAAGTAGAGGCCGGGCTGTTGGGTGACACCGCGTTTGTGTATGGGATGGCCCTGACCATTGAATACCGAAGCATCAAGCCAGTGAAAGTCAGGGCGAAAGCCGATGCACCAGATAACGGCGCTAATCCCTGCGTCGACCAGATTTAGCTCGGAACGCTCTTGGTTCGGTTCCCAGCATGGCGTGTACTCGGGCGCTGGTGGGGCCTCGATACCCTGGGAAGCGATGTAGGCATCAATTCGCTGGTTTATGTTGCAGTAAACACTGTCGGCATGATCGAGGTTGGCTTTCAAATTATCGCGAAAGATAAAGTCCCCATTGCGGTACTCTTCTAATAGCCCGAATAGCTCCATACCTTCGAGAGCGAACTTGCGCAGGTCGATCTCCCGACCCCCGTCACGKCCTGTGACATAGTGGTTGGTGTTATCTCTTACTCCCTCACGTAATGGGTGCTGATCGACCGACATCTCGTAGTAGCCCATTTCATCAAGCCATTCGACAACATCTTTGCCGCGATATTGACGCGCCACGCGCGGGGCATCACCGGTGGCGAGGAAGACTTTTCGCCCAGCAATGTGMAGGTCTTCGGCAATCTGGGCGCCAGATTGGCCGGAGCCCACCACCAACACTGCCCCCTCGGGTAACTGTTCAGGGCTTCGGTATTCCGCGGAATGTAGCTGGAACAACCGATCGGGCAATCGCTCTGCCATACGTGGAATGATAGGGAGATGATAACCGCCGGAGGCCACCACGACCTGATCCGCGCTAAACTCACCCGCGGAACTCTTCACTTCGTACTTCCCATTGCTATTCAGACTGACGCGATTAACGGCAACGCCTTCGAGGGCGGGAGGCTGAACCTTGGTGGCAAAGCGGTCAAGGTAAGCGACGACGTCGTCTCGTTTCATAAAGCCTTTAGGATCATCCCCGTCGTAGGGATGATCGGGTAGCTGGCACTGCCAATTCGGCGTCACTAAGGTGAATGAATCCCAACGCGCTGTCTGCCAGCTATGCATTAAGCTGTGTTTCTCTATAACGAGATGGCCGATTGCCTGTTGTTGAAGGTAGTGGCTGACGGATAGCCCCGCCTGACCGCCACCGATGATAATGGCAGAATAGTGCTTACGTAGGTCTTTCATATCGCTCTCTCTTTGCAACGATTGATGAGATGTTTGATGGGCTAGTCGATGCGGATAATTTCGACCATGTCCTGCGGATTATTGCCAAACTGCTGGGCTTTGGCCTTGATGACCGTCGACTGATCAATGGCACTGGAGCAGAAGAAGCCGAATTTTTGTTCGACGCGCTGGCTGGCTGCCTCTAAGGCTGTGTCGGCGCGCTCCACAAAAGCATCGACGCTGAGACGCTCGCCGACCTGGAAGTACTCCTTTACGACGGTAGAGGGTGAGTAACACTGGTCTTCGCTGCCATCTGGCCAGCGAACGTGGAAGTGTATGGCTGGCATGCTCAAAGCTCCTGTTGGGGAATGGGCATTTGGGGGCGACTCAGTCCGGTTAATGGAGTCGTTGCAAGGTCATGGAACAACTGGCGATCATTGTCGGTTTCTACCCAGAGCTGAGGTGAGGAAACGATCTCGCCGATCTGCGCGGCGGCGATGCCACGGGCACGGAAGCGCTCTAGCAGCATGGGAAGGTGCTCATTATCCGTGGTGAGCAGGTAACCGAAGCTAGGGAAGGTGCATAACCAGTCTTCCCAAGTGACTTTCTCGGGTTTCGGGATGGCGTCAAGGTTAATGCTCACACCTACATCAGCGCTCTCCATGAGCATTAAGGTGGTACCGAGGAGACCGGCCTGACTAATATCTTTAGCGGCGCTAGCCAAGCCCGCTTCAGCAATACAGGGAAGTAGTTCGATGTCGCCACGCAAACGCTCAGCGGGCGCCGTTGTGGCCGCGTTCCAATTCAGATAGGGCGCTTGATAGGCGCCGCGCAGGTCGATAGCCGCCACTAATAGCTGCCCAGGCCGCGCCGCAAAACTGCTCAGCAGGCATTGGGCTCGACCCAGGATGCCGACCGCCAATTGCGGCTGATTGGAGCGAAGGTTGGTGTGGCCACCGACGATGGGAATGCGGAAGGTGTCGGCGGCCTCACGCATGCCTTTGGCAATGAGTTCAGCGCTTTCTGGGTCATGGCTCCATAGAGCATTGACGATTGCCTGGGGCCGCCCGCCCATTGCGGCGATATCACTGACGTTAACCATCACCGAACACCAGCCAGCAAACCAAGGATCCTCGGCGACGAAGGCGGTAAGTAGCCCTTCCATCGCCAACAGTGTGTAGCCTTCGCCGCTGGGAATGGCCGCGGTATCGTCGCCGTTGGGATGCCAGCCATCGGGCAGTGCTGTCAGGTTGGGAGCGATCCGCGCGATATCGGCCTTATGGGCAAGACCACTATAATCGTGCACTTTCTGGAGCAGTTCTGTTAGGTCGAGTCGTTGCTTTTGGCTCATGATGCTTGTCTCAGTGCGGGGGCTGAAAGGATCTTAAGCAGCCCAGGCGCCAGCTCAGCGAGAGGTTGGCGTTGACGCCCAGGCACAACAAAGCCGCTAAGAGGAGAGTGGCAAGGGGGGTAGTGGGTAAGGTCGGCCTCCATGACGACATGAGGTCGATCAAGGATTAACTCCTCTCCAATGCTTCGCCAGTGCAACTGTTGAAAAAGAGCCTCATTCTGGGCCTGTACCCGGGCCAAAAAGCGTTGGCAGCCCAATGCATGAGCGCTGGAGACGGCCAGCCGAATCAGCGTGGAGCCTAGGCGGCCTTGGGCGCGGAAGGCTGGGTCAACAGCAAGACGCGAACCATGCCAGAGTCCAGGTTCTGATTCGTGAATACGCACTGTCCCCACCACTTGCTCATACCATCCTCCTGTGCACCCTAAAGCGACGAGTAGGTGGGCTGAGTCATCGATGGCATCTCGGTCGTCCTGATCAAATATTGCCTGCTCATCGCAGAAAACGCGCCGCCGCAATGCCAGTGCTTCATCGGTTTCCCAAGGCAGGCTCGCCCACTTGATCCGGTAGTTGGAATAGGCCGAATAGGCGTCGGATGTTGACATCATCGGGCACTCCTCTATTAAGCGTTTCGCGTGCTGTTAGCGCTCGTACTCAGACAACGTTGAACAGGCACCGCAACGCCCGCAGCCCGCTTTGATATCGCTAGAGCGCAACGCTGCGAGCTTGAGACGTCTGCCCAACGGCGCCAGGATCGACTCCATAAAGTCGGCGCTGGGCGGCTTATGATCTTCTAATGGCGTGCCGTTAATCGGCACGAACGGCACTACAAAGGGATAAACGCCGATTTCGATTAGGTGTTGGCAGGTTTCCAGAATGGCCTCGCGGGTATCCCCGAGCCCGGCAAGAATATAAGTGCTGACTTGCCCGCGGCCAAAGACGTCAACAGCATCGCGAAACGCCTGCATATACTCTTCGATGCCAACCTCGGCCTTGCCTGGCATTAGCGTTTTTCTTAGCGAAGGTGTGACCACTTCGAGATGCATGCCCAGGCTGTCAATGCCAGCTTCCTTCATGCGGGCATACCAAACGGGATCCTTAGGTGGTTCGCACTGCCCTTGCAGCGGAAGATCCACGGCCGCTTTGATGGCCCTGGCACTTTCGCAAAGGACGCTGGCTCCTCGGTCAGACGTGGCTGGCGTTCCGGTAGTCATGACCATATGTTTGACACCGTCGAGCTCGACAGCGGCCTTAGCCACCTCGGCCAGTTGGTCTGGGGACTTATGCGCAATGGTGCGCCCGGCTTGGAGTGATTGACCAATCGAGCAGAATTTGCAGGCTTTGCGCCTGCTCTCATAGCGGATGCATGTTTGCAGTACCGTCGTGGCCAGTACATCGCGGCTATGCAAGGTGGCGATATGCGTGTAGGGGACGCCGTCAGCGGTTTGCAGGTCGTAGAAGTGGGGCGTATCTGCAAAGGTAATATCGGCCATAGGAATCGTGTTTTCAGTCAGCCTATGCCCTTCATCACCTGACACTACGCTAAACGGTGAACGCCATGCCGACTGGGTATAGACGGGCACCATCATAGTGATTCCATCGATGGTTATTGCCTGATGGTCAGAAGGGCCAGCGCCGCCCCGTCGGCTGACATGCTCTTGTGATGCATCCTGCAGGCGTACGCCATGGGTTTGAAGTTCGGTGAACAAGCGTGAGCGATCGGCGAGCTTACTCATCTTCATCTCCTTGGGCATTATGGCCCTGAGCGGAAGTGGCCAGTGGCTGGCAGCAGTGGGCGGGCATATCGTTAATGGCTAAGCTCAACAGTTCAGGGCGCGCATAGTGGCCCACCGAATCCATCATTCGCTTACGCTTGGTAATCAGGGCGAAATCCAGGTCGGCAATAACGATGCCTTCTCCTTTGCTCAGCGGCTCGGCCAAGTGCTTACCTTCTGGCGAGATAATGGCGGTGTTACAGCCATCACGCAGAGCACGTTGTAGCGTGGTGTCGGGGGTAATGGATTCGATTTGGGAGTCGGTTAGCCAGCCGGKGGCGTTAACCACGAAACAGCCCGCTTCAAGGGCGTGATGACGGATGGTTACCTCAATTTGATCCGCAAAGACTGGGCCGACCAGCGAGCCAGGAAACTGGCTGCAGTGGATCTGCTCGTGCTGGGTCATCAGGGCATAACGTGCCAACGGATTGTAGTGCTCCCAGCAGGCCAGGGCGCCAACACGGCCCACGGCGCTATCCACTACCTTCAAGCCCGAGGCATCGCCCTGGCCCCAAATCATGCGTTCGTGGTAGGTCGGCGTGAGCTTTCGGCGTTTCAGCAACAGACGCCCGTCGCTATCAAAGATCAGTTGAGTATTGTAGAGGGTGCCATGATCACGCTCATTAACGCCAAGCACGACGACGATGCTCAGGGTGCGAGCGCGCTCAGCGACAGCATCAGTGATCGGGCCTGGTACCACCACGGCCTGTTCATACAGCCGTAAGTGCTCGGCGCCACAGGCCACGGCGGGGTAGACAAATGAAAAGTACGGATAGTAGGGAACGAAGGTTTCGGGGAACACGATCAGCTCAGCCCCCTTGCTGGCCGCTTCGTCGATTGCATCCAGTACCTTGACCAGCGTGCCGCCAACACTCTCAAGATCGGGAGAAAGCTGAGCGGCAGCGGCCCGCACTATGGTCGTTCCTGTCATGTTTGCTTGTGCCATGACCGCTGCTCCCCTTAGACCGTCCAGGTATCGATGATCAGTGCATCGTCGCGCACGTGAAGCAGCTTGAGGTCAAGCACATCCAGTGGATTGATCGCGCGGATGCCCTCAATGAGTGACGGTTCGCCATGACCATAGAGKGCTTGAAGAGCAAAGCGGCAGGCGTAGACCTTGCCTCCCTCGGCCATAAACTTGGTCAACTGATTGTTGAAGTTCATGTGGCCGGGGAACGCTTCATCACCCAGGGTGGGGAAGCCCCGCTGTACGCCCAAAGTGACCCCGGGGCCATACAGTAAGATGGAGGTTTCAAAGCCTTTACGCAGCAAACGCGTTGCCTGCAGCATATTCACGAAGCCGATCGACCCCTCAAAGGCAACCGTATGAAAAGTTACCAGGGCTTTTTCGCCTGGTTTCGCTTTTACGTCTTCAAAAACCTTCTCTTCGTAGTCGACCAGAAAATCGCCTTTCTTGTTGAGTGGTTGCGTCACTGTAGGCATGTCTAAGCTCCGTTTATTGCGAGTGGGAGAGTCGTTAACCGCCGTGCTTACACAAGCGGTACGATCAATACGGAGCAATCGACGTGCCAATTGATATGCTTATTGATCCAATCAATTGTCGATCATGTAGGTCGCTCTAAGCCTAAAAATTGACCAAATTTTTAGGCTAAAAAAATAATAAAAGGCTAATGTTTCAAAAAAACTGTGTTTTTCACCTTATTTGTGCAATGAAAGTGTGTTTTGCACCATTAAGTACATATGCAATCAATTTTTTATTTGTGCAATCTTTAGCCCATCAGTGATAAGTTTTGGTCGATAAGAAGAGTAGGTAACAATGTTTATTTAACGACGGAGAAGATATGCATACATCTGAGCTGGAACGCTGGCGAAAACGTTTAGACAAGGAGGTCAGCCAGCCAGCTTATCGTCTGGTCGCTGAATTGATTGCTGAAGATATCGGTAGTGGTCGGCTGCAGCCCCGCGAGCGACTGCCCCCGCTGAGAGAACTGGCGGGGGCTTTGAGTATCAATTACACGACGGCGGCGCGTGCCTATAACGAAGCTAAGCTGCGAGGCTTGATTGACTCGCATCCGGGCTCGGGCACTTTTATTAAAGGTAAGGCAGTGTCAGTGAAGCCGAGCAGTGGTTATGAGATGACCATGAACCTAATGATTGAGCCCGCTATACCGACGTTGATTGAACGAGTACGCGATAGCGCTATCTCGGTGTTGGCCCAGCGTGATCTTTACTCACTGCTGCGTTATCAAACCTTTGGTGGCAGCCATCATGACCGTGTGGCTGCGCTCCAATGGCTGGATCGGCGGCTGGACAACACGACACTGGAACAGGTCTTGATATGCCCCGGTATTCACAGCGGCCTGGTTGGGCTACTGATGCAGTTGGTAGCCCCAGGTCAGCTAATTTGTGTCGAAAGCCTGGTCTACCCCGGCCTAAAGGCTATTGCGGCCCAGCTCGGGCTGACCCTGCATTCATTGGAGCGTGACTCCGATGGCCCTCTTGTTCGCTCCTTCGAGGATATCTGTAAGCAGGGTCAAGTGGCCGTTTTGTACATTAATCCCACCATCCAAAACCCCACGACGACGACTATTCCCTTGGGGCGTCGTGAAGCTTTGGCCGATGTTGCCTTGCGCTATAGCATCCCGATTATTGAAGATGATGCTTACACCATGCTCAGCGAAGAGAAGATCGTCCCTATTGCTAACTTGGCCCCTGAGCTCACTTACTATCTGACGGGGACTGCCAAGTGTTTTGGCCCCGGTTTGCGATCAGGATTCCTACACGCCCCCACCAAGCGACAGGCGCAGAGAACCGCTGGGGCGCTTCGAGCCACCTCGGTGATGTCCAGCCCGCTGATTGACGCCCTGGTCACTGAGTGGATAACCGATGGGACGGCAGATGCCATGCTTAAAGCGATCCGTATCGAGGCCATTGCCCGCCTTGAAATAGCCGAGAAGATTCTGGGACGTCAGCGCATCGTGTCTGCCAAAGGTGCTTTCCACCTATGGCTCAAGCTGCCCAAGCACTCTGGCTGGAACCCTTCAGAGCTGGCGGTGCAATTACGTTCACATGGCGTTAGTGCGGTTGCCAGCGCTGCTTTTAGTACCGACAACCATCCCCCTGAAGCTCTGCGCTTGTGCTTCGGTGGTCAACTGACAAGAGAGGACTGGGAGGAAAGGCTGCATTATGTGGCGGATATCATCGACCAGCCTGCCTATCTGTCATCTCTGACGATGTAACCTTGGTCAACTGTCCTCGTGACGGTTTGGTATTGATTAGCCAGACGAATAGTAAAAGCAGTTTAACGCCCATTATCTTCGGCGATAAGTGGCTAGGGGTTCTTATCTCCTTATTTTAATGCACGCTGTGGAGCACTACCACGGTTGCGATCCGTCGTCTGATCCGGCTTTTTTGAGGCTTTCTGAGCCTGTACTTGTCAGCTGTGCATAGGCATAGTCCTTAAGTTAGTTTGAACGCTAACAAAGCAATTTATCGCCTAGCTGGTTCGGTTTTGTTTAGGAGGTGCCCGTTAATATGTTGATATATATTGTCTTTTTGATGATCTTTGTGGGCGTGACCGCAGCTCTGTATCAGGTGTATGAAATTCATTACAACATCAACGTCGGCAACGATAAAAAGTTGTCGAAGGCTGATAAAAGCCACTTACAAGCGCTTTCTGACCAAGCCAAAACCGCCACGCAAACCCATGCCCGGCCAGACTTTGATCAAGCGGCAGCCAATGCCTTGAGCCCTAATCTCGATCGGGATATCGCACTGAAGGCTTTTGCTGAAGAGGAAAAAGGCGTCTACGCGATTCCTTTGTTGCGGCGTAAAGCGCGGTTGTGCTTTAACGGCGATAGCAGTGCGAATGTAAACAGCGTAAAAGTGCGTCACTTGCTGTTTTGGAAAACAACGCTGCCGCGTACCAATATACGCGCAGCGTTGATTACACTGGTCATTTTGAACTGTTTCTTGGTTCAGCTACTGGCTGCCATGAGTGTTTATACGCTGGGTTATCCAGTCTCGACACCTTGGCTGGCTTGGTTAAACGACCCCATGGCAGTAATGCTGCTGATTTATGCCTTTATCTTTGCTTCACTGCTTATTACGAAGTTTGATAGATATATGCACGACCTCTATCAACTCGGCAAGCTGTTTAAGAAAAAAGCTGTTTAGCCGTCGGTGCAGCGCGCAATCTCATTAGCCAGTTGTTCCAGCAACGCATCGTAAAGGCCAGCATCCAGCGTCAGACCCACGCCCAAGGGATCCATGACGCCGATATAAGCAGACGTATCGCCAAAGACATTATTAACCATCTGCGGATTGAACTGAGGTTCACTAAACACGCACTGGATATTTTCGTCATTCACCAGCGTCTGCAGTTCCTCAATACGCGCCGGGCTGGGTGACGATGCGTCGCCGATGGAAATGGCCCCTGCCGCTTGGACGTTAAAGGCCTCCTCGAAATACTGGTAAGCATCATGGAAAACAATAAAGCGTGTGTCGGCGCTGTTGGCCAAACGATCCTGAATATGTTCCTGAAGGCTGGTTAAGTCCTCTTTCCCCTGGGCGGCGTTGTCGCGATAGTACGCTGCGTTATCAGGGTCGATCTCACTTAACTGTTCGGCGATGGCATCCAGCCAACGGCGTGCATTGTCAGGATCCAGCCAGGCATGGGGGTTCATGCCGGTATGGCTGTGATTATGGCCGTGGTGGTCATGATCGTGCCCACTTTCGTCATGGCTGKCTGCATGGCTGTCTTCATGATGGKGGTGTTCGKGATCGCCATGATCATGCTTATTGTGGTCGTGGTCGTGGTCGTGGTCGTGGTCGTGGTCATGGTGCTCGTGACCGTGTTCATCCCCATTGTTGAGCGCAAAGGTCGCGCCTTCGCGGTATTCCAATGTCGTCGTTCCGGGCTCATCCAATAGCTCAAGGTGGCGTGCATCACCCGCCAGGTTGTCAATGGGGCCTGATAGCCAGGGCGTCAGCGCGTCGCTTACCCATACCACCAGATCCGCATCATCGAGGGATTGTGCTTCGGAAGGCCGTAGCGAATAACCATGCGGCGAAGCACCAGGCTGGATAAACAGCTCAGGATCGCCGCGATCCCCCATCACCTTAGCGACAAGCGAATACACCGGCGGAATATCCACCGCAACATGCGGCACTTCTGCGGCGGCAACCAGCGGGAAAGCCGCTAATAGCGGCCAAGACAAACGAGCTAAACGGTTATTCATCAGGGTTCTCCTCATCATCAACTATGGCTTTTCTGGGTTCGAACATAGGCATCGACACTCGCCTATGCGAGATAGACATGTTATAACATAACAAATACAGAAAAGACGACCTTCAATTATGCGGCTTKCTCAGCCTCCTGATCGCGATGCGATTCTGAACGTTCGCCAACTGAACGTTCGTTTCGGCGGACAGCATATCCTCGAGAACATCAATCTCGATTTATATCGGCAACAGGTGGTGACCCTGATTGGCCCTAATGGCTCKGGGAAATCCACACTAGTGAAAACGCTGATCGGTGCGGTAACGCCCACCTCCGGCCAGGTGACCATCGCCCCGCAGCAGCGCATCGGTTATGTGCCCCAGCGGCTTCACCTGGATCCTACCTTGCCCATGACGGTCAAGCGTTTTATCAACTTGCCCCGTCGCCTCCCCCATCGCAGTGTGCAAAAGGCGCTGGAAGATGCCGGCGCCGAGGCATTGATCAAGGCGGCAATGAGCGAGCTATCGGGCGGCCAGTTCCAACGCGTGCTGTTAGCCCGGGCGCTGCTGGCAAAACCCGATATTCTGATTCTCGATGAAGCGACACAAGGGCTTGATCACCGAGGTACCGCTGAGTTCTACCAGCATATCGAAAGCGTGCGCCGCAGCTACGGCTGCGCTGTACTGATGGKCAGCCACGACCTCCATGTCGTGATGCGTACCGCCGACCATGTGCTGTGCCTGAATCGCGTTATCTGTTGCGAGGGCAAGCCCGAGCAGGTGGCCTCATCGCCGGACTATCAGGCGCTGTTTGGCGATCAGACCGCCCAGACCTTAGCCCTTTACCGCCATCAGCACGAGGAGGCCGCCAATGCTGGATGATTTTATGTGGCGGGCGATGATCGCCGGTGTATTAGTGGCCATGGCCGCCGCCCCGTTAGGGTGTTTCGTGGTGTGGCGGCGTATGGCCTACTTCGGCGATGCGACCGCCCACGCCGCCATTCTGGGGGTGGCGTTAGCGCTGCTATTGAACGTCTCTATCTTCTTAGGCGTGCTGACGGTTGCCCTGGTGATGGCGAGCTGTGTGTCAATGCTCAGTGGGCGGGGCTATGCCATGGATACCCTGCTCGGGGTAATGGCGCACTCGGCCCTGGCCATCGGCCTGGTGGCGGTGTCGTTTCTTTCTGGGGTGCGCATCGACCTAAACGCCTATTTGTTTGGCGATATTCTGGCCGTCGGGAAAACGGATATCTGGATTATCGGCGGCGGTGTAGCGCTGGTGCTGACGCTGCTTTTCTGGCGCTGGTCATCGTTATTGACCGCGACGTTAAGTGACGAGCTTGCCTATGCCAGCGGCATCCAACCCCGGCGCGAACAGCTGGTTCTCACCCTGGCGCTTGCAGTGGTCGTCGCCGTGGCGTTGAAAGTCGTGGGCGTGCTGCTGATTGCCGCCTTGCTGATCATCCCGGCGGCCACCGCCCGGCCTTTTTGCCGCACGCCAGAAGCTATGGCGATTCTGGCCGCGGGGATTGCCATGCTGGCGGTGACGGCAGGGCTTAGAACCGCCTATGTGATGGATACGCCGACCGGCCCGACGATTGTCATGCTAGCCGCTGTGCTGTTCACCCTGGCCACGGTTGTGACCCAAGGCTGGCGCTTGTTGCGTCAGCGCCTCCAGCCCGCGTCCTGTCATTCCGGTAAATAGCGCGGTGGTTGCAAGGGCTGCGTTCGCTCACCGCTCACGTCTATCCCAAGAGGTAACGAAATGACTGTTTCAACCCTGCCTGATGTAGCCAGCCAAACCGCCCGCTCACCGGCTGCTTTGACCTGGGTGGGCATGGAGGGCATCGCACTCCCCATCCGCCTAGGCAGCCGCAGTGTGACGGCCACGCTCAATGCAGGGGTTAGCCTGGATGACGCTGATGCACGGGGAATCCATATGTCCCGGCTGTATTTGGCGCTGGCACCGCTTGAAGAAGCACCGCTGACACTTCAAGCGGTTAAGGACATATTGAACGCATTTTTAACCAGCCAAGATGGCTTATCGCAGCATGCTTATCTCAGCATCGAAGGCGAGCTTCCGCTTAAGCGGCAAGCCTTGATCAGCCCTTTAGCCGGGTGGAAAAGTTACCCCTTCACCTTGCGCTGCCAATTAACGCCCGCTGGCTTTCAGGCTGAACTCGACCTTACAGTGGGCTATTCGTCCACCTGCCCCTGCTCGGCGGCACTGGCAAGGCAACTGATTCAGCAGGCCTTTGAGGAAGATTTTGCGGAAATTCCGTTAACAAAGACGGCGGTATCTGCGTGGCTAGGCAGCGAAGAAGGGATACTCGCAACGCCCCATAGTCAGCGCAGCAGTGTCGAATGCAGTTTGCGTTTATCTGAAAGCGAAAACGGAGAATGGCCCCTCGCGGATTCGATAGAAAACTCGATTGACCGTATCGAGAGGGCACTCGGTACCGCGCTACAAACCGCAGTAAAACGTATCGATGAACAGGCCTTTGCCCTCGCCAATGGACAAAACCTGATGTTCTGTGAAGACGCGGCAAGGCGGCTGGATAAAGCACTACGGCAAGCGCCGGGGGTGTCAGGGTTTCAGCTTAAGGTTGTGCATGCTGAAAGCCTGCACGCCCATGACGCAGTGGCGCGCAGTGAGTGGAATTGGTGAGCGTGTGTGGGCTCGCCTAGCGCACTGAAGGCTAAACGATTATTGGCCTTCCCTTCAGTGCTTGTTTAGGATCACTAGCGGATCTCAATAACAAAATAGCGAGCCGTTCTCATGAAGCCAGAAACCATTGCTCTTCACCATGGCTATTCGCCTGATTCACAAAACGCCGTGGCGGTGCCGATTCATCAAACCACGTCGTTTTCGTTCGATAACGCGCAGCACGCGGCGGATCTGTTTGATCTTAAAGTGGAAGGAAACATTTACTCGCGCATTATGAACCCGACCTGCGCCGTGTTGGAGCAGCGGGTAGCCGCGTTGGAAGGCGGTATCGCCGGGCTAGCGGTGGCATCGGGAATGGCGGCGATTACCTATGCGATCCAGACCATTGCCGAAGCGGGTGATAACATTGTCTCGATCAGCGAGCTGTATGGCGGTACCTACAACCYGTTTGCCCACACCTTGCCGCGCCAAGGCATTCAGGTGCGTTTTGCCGATAAAGACGATATTGATGGCATCGAAGCGCTGATCGATGAGCGTACCAAAGCGGTTTTCTGCGAAAGCATTGGTAACCCCTCGGGTGGCGTGGTCGACCTAGCAAAGCTCGCCGAAGCGGCGCATCGTCATGGGGTGCCGGTAATAGTCGATAACACCACGGCGACGCCGTTCTTATGTCGGCCGATTGAGCACGGGGCGGATATTGTCGTCCACTCGGCGACCAAATATATCGGCGGCCACGGCACCACGGTGGGCGGAGTGATTGTTGATTCGGGCACCTTTCCCTGGGCCGAGAATGCCAGCCGTTTTCCGCTGCTCAATGAGCCTGATGTCTCCTATCACGGTGTGAGCTATACCCGTGATGTGGGCGATGCGGCCTTTATTGCCCGTGCCCGAGTGGTGCCACTMCGCAACATGGGGGCGGCGCTCTCTGCCCAGGCGGCCTGGAACCTGCTGCAGGGGTTGGAAACGCTGTCACTACGGATTGAGCGTATCTGTGCCAATGCCTTAGCGGTTGCCAAGCATCTGGAAAGCCATCCGTTGGTCACTTGGGTGCACTATGCTGGCTTGGAAAACCATCCCGATCATGCGCTGGCCCAGCGTTATATGAACGGCCATGCCTCGGGAATTCTTAGTTTTGGCATTGAAGGTGGGCAGGCCGCTGGTGAGCGCTTCTACGATGCGCTGGCGCTGATTCTCCGCCTGGTGAATATCGGCGATGCCAAAAGCTGTTCTTCCATTCCCGCCTCTACTACGCACCGCCAACTCAACGAGCAGGAACTAAAAGCCGCTGGTGTCACGCCGGATATGGTGCGCCTATCGATCGGCATCGAGCATATCGACGATCTGCTGGCGGATATTGATCAAGCGCTGGCGGCCTCTCAAGGGTAGTCTGTTTCGCCCCCGCCATCTCAATGCCATAAAAGCCAAGAGACGGCGGGGGCTAACTATCAAACGCCTTTGGACGCTGCCAGGGTATACAAAAACTCTAAACCCAGCGTTGCGGCGGCAAGTGAAGTAATGTCGCCGTGGTCATAGGCGGGGTTCACTTCCACCACGTCCATGCCAACYAAMTCCATGCCCACCATGCCGCGAATGACTTTTAGCATCAGGTCAGTAGACATACCGCCGCACACCGGTGTGCCGGTGCCTGGGGCGTAGGCGGGGTCGAGGCCGTCAATATCCAAGGTAACGTAGGCCGGGTGATAACCCACGCGGGCACGAATGCGCTCAAGCACGGCCGCGGCACCGTGGTCATTGACCCAGTCCGCATCCAATACCTCGTAAGGGTGGTTGTGGCGGTCATAGCTGGTGCGAATACCAATTTGCAGCGAGTGCTCGGGTACTACCAAGCCTTCCTTTAAAGCGTGGTGAAAAATGGTGCCGTGGTCAAAGCGGGTGCCTTGCTCGTAGGTGTCTGTGTGGGCGTCGAAATGGATCAGCGCCAGCGGGCCGTGCTCTCGGGCGTGGGCGCGCAGCAGTGGCAGGCTAATGTAGTGGTCGCCGCCCAGGGTAAGCATCTTTTTACCCGCTTTTAACCAGCGGTTGGCGTGGGTTTCCAGGTTATCGACCAGGCTTTCGGGCTCGCCATAGGCGTAATCAACGTTGCCCGCATCGCAAACCTTGAGACGGTCTTCCAAGGCGAAGTCCCATGGCCAGCGTTTGCCTTCCCAGATCAGGTTAGCGGTACTTTGACGAATAGCATTCGGCCCCATACGGGTGCCGGAACGACCTGAGCAGGCTAAATCAAAAGGAACGCCACTCACCACAACGTCGGCGTCGGTTGCCTTGGGATCCGTTGCTTTTGCTACGCCCATAAAGGTAGAAATCACATCGCCATAAAGACTGGGCATGGTTTGTGCAGACATAGCTTGTGGGTGGGTCACCGGTGTGCTTCTCCTTAGAGTGCTGGATTAACGCTGATAGTCGCTGGTGGGCGAATGAGAGGCAGACAATAAGCAATTTCTAGTAATAGATTAAATGAATGTTTAGAATTTAATCATTCGTGGTATGAATGATGAGAAGCTATGCGCTCGCTACGCCATTTCGACCTGAACTTGCTGCTGGTATTTGAGGCGCTGATGCGCGAGCGTCACGTTACTCGCGCGGCAGAAACGCTGCATTTAAGCCAACCCGCCTTGAGCCATGCCTTAAAACGGCTGCGTGAATCGTTGGATGATCCGCTACTAGTGCGTACCGAAAACGGTATGCAGCCGACACCCCGGGCACTCGCGCTGCTGCCCGTGGTGCAACAGGCGCTAGCGATGCTGCGACAAGGTCTTGCGCCCCCCGCAATGTTTACCCCTGCCAACAGCACGCGCCGTTTTACACTCGCCACCACGGATTACTTTGAAGAGGTCATGTACCCGCTCTTTTTAAGTCAGCTGTTGGCTTATGCGCCGGGCATTAGTTTTTCCATTGAACTTATAMCCCCGGACGTACTGAATGAGGGTCTGGAGCAGCGCCAAATTGATATGGTGGTAGGGTTGGATAGCCAAAGCGCGCTGCCCAGTGGCGTGATTCAGACTCCCTGGATGGATGAAGAACTGGTCTGCCTGGCTGCTACCCACAATGATCGCGTGGGCGATGTGCTAAATATTGGTCAGTTTGCGGATGCGCTCCATGTGGAGCTGGCGGATATTAGCGGCCTGCGCCCCAGTAATATCGATAGCTGTCTTGTTCAACACGGCTTAACCCGCGGGGTCATCTCTAAAAACCTCAACTATATCGCTGCAGCGCGGGTGGTGGCGCTGACGGAAGCGATCATGACGCTCCCACGTCAAATGGCTGAACGGTTCGTTGCTATGCTGCCGGTGCGTTTGGTGGAGCCGCCTAAAGAGCTTCCGGCGCTGAAAATGACCCTGATTCAGCATGGGCTCTATGCCAATGATCCTGCTAACAGGTGGCTCTACCAGGTGCTTACTGAGTTTGCTAACGACTTTAGACGTTAAGGGAACCATCATGCACACTAATGGATGTTGTAATTAAACAACGCTGTTGTATCAAAGGTTGAATAGTATCTGGCAGCCACCCCGTTAGATCCTAGACTGCTATTAAGGCGTTATCACGGACGCCGCTAAAGGTGCAGGGCCCATTGAGCAACTGCGGCACTGCAATAAGGTTAAGCAAGGGAGAACAAGAGTGAAAATAGGCGCACCGAAAGAGAGTGCCCGGGGGGAAGCGCGTGTCGCGCTGACCCCTGAGAGCGCTAAGCAGATCCAAAAACTGGGCCACGAATGCTTGGTAGAAACCGGCGCTGGTTTAGCGGCGGGTTTTAATGACGACACTTATCGTGATGCGGGCGTTACCGTAGTAGACAGCGCCGATGCGCTCTGGAACGACGCTGATGTGGTCATTAAAGYCCGCGAGCCCTCAGATGAAGAGGCCGAGCGCCTGCGCAAAGGGCAAACATTGATCGCTTTCTTCTGGCCGGCGCAAAACGAAGCGCTGCTGGAGAAGTGTAAGTCCCAGGGCGCCACCGTTATTGCCATGGATATGGTGCCGCGTATTTCCCGGGCCCAGAAAATGGATGCGCTCTCCTCCATGGCCAATATCGCGGGCTACCGCGCGGTGATTGAGGCGGGCAACAACTTTGGCCGCTTCTTTACCGGCCAGGTAACCGCTGCCGGTAAGGTGCCCCCCGCCAAGGTATTGGTGATTGGCGCTGGCGTGGCGGGTTTGGCGGCGATCGGCACGGCCACCAGCTTGGGCGCCGTAGTGCGCGCCTTTGACGTGCGCCCCGAGGTCTCTGAACAAATCGAATCCATGGGCGCGGAGTTTCTGTTCCTCGATTTCGAAGATAGCCAGGACGGTTCCGAAAGCGGTGGCTATGCCTCGCCCTCAAGCCCGGAGTTCCGCGAGAAACAGCTGGAGTGCTTCCGCGAGCAGGCAGCCGATGTGGATATCGTGATTACCACGGCGCTGATTCCTGGCCGTCCCGCGCCCAAACTGTGGCTGGAAGATATGGTTGCGGCGATGAAGCCTGGTTCGGTGGTGATCGACTTAGCCGCCGAGAAGGGCGGCAACTGCGATCTGACCAAGCCTGACGAGCGGGTAGTATCGGATAACGGCGTTGTGGTGGTTGGCTACACTGACTTCCCTTCGCGCATGGCCACCCAGTCATCGCTGCTTTACGCCACCAATATCCGCCATATGCTGACCGACCTAACGCCTGAGAAAGAGGGCGTTATCAATCACAATATGGAAGACGATGTGATTCGTGGCGCCACGGTGMCTCACCAGGGMGAAATAACCTTCCCGCCACCGCCGCCTAAAGTCAAAGCGATTGCTGCCGCTCAGCCGAAGAAGAAAGAGAAGGCGCCCACGCCAGAGGAGAAAAAAGCCACTGACCTGGCCACCTTCAAAGCGCAAACCAAACGCCAAGTGGGGCTGTTGGCCGCCGGTGGCGCGCTGATGCTGCTATTGGGGCAAGTGGCGCCGGTGTCGTTTATGCAGCACTTTATTGTCTTTGTGTTGGCCTGCTTTATCGGCTTCCAGGTGATCTGGAACGTAAGCCACTCGCTACATACACCGCTTATGGCGGTGACCAACGCAATCTCGGGCATCATTATTTTGGGGGCGATTCTGCAGATTGGCTCCGGCAGCGCCGTAGTGGGCGTGCTGGCGGCGATCTCGGTGCTTATCGCATCAATCAATATCGTGGGTGGCTTCCTGGTGACACGCCGGATGCTGGCCATGTTCCAAAAATCATAAGCGGCGGAGAGACGATATGTTAGGTCAAGGATTCGTATCTGCCGCGGCGATCGCGGCAAGCGTACTGTTTATTCTGTCGCTAGGCGGCTTGAGTAACCAGGAAAAAGCCAAGCGGGCCGTCTGGTACGGCATCGTGGGTATGGCGTTGGCAGTATTTTTTACCTCCTTAGGGCCGGGTATTGGCGGCTACTGGTGGTTAATTCCGATGATGGTGATTGGTGCTGGCATCGGCGTCTATGTGGCGGGCAAGGTCGAGATGACCGAAATGCCTCAGCTAGTGGCTGCGCTGCACAGTTTTGTCGGCTTGGCCGCGGTGTTTGTCGCCTGGAGCGCCGATTTAGAGCGCCGCCGTGTGCTGGCGGCACAAGCGGCCGATGGCGTTATGCAGGAGTTTTCTGCGTTTGCCGCGCTGGTCGCCACCAAGGCGCCTGACGAGCTCACCTTTCTGCAGATTGAAGTAGTGTTCGCTATCTTTATCGGTGCAGTGACCTTCACTGGTTCGGTGGTGGCGTTCGGTAAGCTGGCCGGTAAAGTGGATGGCAAACCTCGCCAACTGCCCGGTGGGCATATGCTTAATGCCGGAGCGGCGGTGCTGTCACTGCTGTTAGCAATCTTGTACCTCAATGGCGCGGGCTTCTGGACGCTGATTGTGCTCGCAGCGCTGTCGTTCTTTATCGGTTACCACCTGATTATGGGCATTGGCGGTGCCGATATGCCGGTAGTGGTATCGATGCTCAACAGCTACTCCGGCTGGGCAGCCGCCGCTATCGGCTTCACGCTCTCTAATGATCTGCTGATTGTCACCGGTGCGCTGGTAGGCTCCTCCGGCGCAATTCTCTCTTACATCATGTGTAAGGCGATGAACCGCAACTTCGTCAATGTGATTCTAGGCGGCTTTGGCGGCAGCCAAGGGCCTGCGGCCGAGATTGAAGGCGAGCAGGTGGCTATTGACGCCGGTGGTGTAGCGAGCGCTCTGAACGATGCCGACAGCGTCATCATCGTGCCGGGCTACGGCATGGCGGTGGCCCAGGCGCAAACCGCGGTGAGCGACTTGGTGCGTAAATTGCGCGCTGCCGGTAAAACCGTGCGTTTCGGTATCCACCCAGTCGCGGGCCGCTTGCCAGGGCATATGAACGTGCTGCTGGCGGAGGCCAAGGTGCCTTACGATATCGTGCTGGAAATGGATGAAATCAATGACGACTTCCCTACTACCGACGTGGTCATCGTGATTGGCTCCAACGACATCGTTAACCCCGCGGCTGAGGAAGATCCCAATAGCCCCATCGCCGGTATGCCGGTATTGAAGGTGTGGGAGGCGAAACAGGTGTTTGTCAGCAAACGCGGTCAGGGTACCGGTTACTCCGGTATCGAAAACCCGCTGTTCTTCAAAGACAACACGCGCATGTTTTATGGCGATGCACGGGATAGCCTGAATACACTGCTGCCGTTGATTGATTAGGCCTTTGCAACTTAGCTATACGCTAGGTTACTACTAGCCATTCACTACTGAGCCCGCGAGCAATCGCGGGCTTTTTAGTTTCTGTGCAGGGCACTGCTACTCCTGCTATGGTCGAATACCACCTTATGTGTTGAGCAATCGCTACTATGAATCAACGGCCCAATCCCCGAGTGCTACTGCGCTTGCTGGGTTTACTGCGCCCCTACCGCACGCGGCTAGCCCTTGCTGGCTTAGCGCTACTTATGGCCTCGGGAAGCGTGCTCCTGCTGGGGAATGGATTGCGTCTAGTCATCGACAGAGGCTTTCTCGCTGCTGATCAGCAGGCGTTGGCCCAAACACTGGGTTTAATGCTAGCCGTCGTCACGGTGCTGGCGTTTGCCTCCGCACTGCGCTACTACCAAGTTACCTGGATTGGCGAGCGCTTGGCCGCCGACCTGCGCCAGCGGGTGTTTGATCATTTACTCACCTTGGAGCCAAGCTTTTTCGAGAGCGCAAGCGATGGTCGAGCCGCCGGAGAGATCGCATCACGCCTGACGGCGGACACCAGCGTACTACAGAGCCTGTTTGGCTCCTCGGTATCGCTGGCGCTGCGAAATCTGTTCATGCTGGTGGGCGCCGTGGTGCTCATGCTGGTGACCCAACCGTGGCTCTCGGCGATGGTACTGATAGGTATCCCCGCCACTCTGCTACCTATCGTGTGGTACGGCCGCCGGGTGCGGCGGCTTTCGCGTACCAGTCAGGATCGCGTGGCCGAACTGGGACGCTATGCTGAGGAGGCGCTGAGCGGTATCAAAACGCTCCAGGCATTTACCCACGAGGCGGTGGATAAAAGCCACTATGGCCAGCGAGTTGAACAGGCCTTTGGCAGCGCCGTAGAGCGCACCCAGCAGCGCGCCTGGTTAACCGGTGTCGCTATGCTAGTGGTGTTTACGGCGGTTGGCTTAATGCTCTGGCAGGGCGGTCAGGCGGTGCTAGACGGCACCATGAGCGCGGGTGAGCTATCGGCGTTTATCTTTTACGCCGTGCTGGCAGCAGGGGCAATTGCTACCCTGGCCGAGGTGGCCGGGGATGTACAGCGTGCGGCAGGAGCGGCGGAGCGCTTATTGGAGCTGCTCGATACCCAGCCCGCTATCCAGTCGCCGGTAAATCCGCAGAGTTTGCTAAGCCCTTCGCGTGGTGAGATTACCCTGGAGAATGTCACGTTTACCTACCCCGGCCGGGAAACCCCAGCGCTTGAAGGGTTTGATCTGCATATTAAGCCGGGAGAACGAGTGGCTGTGGTGGGGCCTTCCGGGGCAGGTAAAAGCACTTTGTTGGCGCTGCTGCTACGCTTTTATGACCCCAGCCAGGGACGCATTACCTTGGATGATAGGGATGTCCGTGCGCTAGATCTTGCCGCCTTACGCAGGGCCATGGGGTTGGTGTCGCAAGAGCCGGTGCTGTTTAGCGGCTCGGTGGCCGAGAATCTACGCTACGGAGACCCCGAGGCTGATATCGATAGATTACGCATTGCCGCCCAGGACGCCAGCGCCCTCGACTTTATCGACGCGCTCCCTCAAGGCTTTGATACGCCCCTAGGCCCCGGTGGGGTGCAGCTCTCCGGTGGCCAGCGTCAGCGGCTCGCTATTGCCCGAGCACTGCTCAAAAATCCTGCGGTACTGCTATTGGATGAAGCCACCAGCGCCTTGGATGCAGAAAGTGAGCGGCTGGTGCAGCAGGCGCTGGATCGACTGATGGTTGGGCGCACCAGCATCGTGATCGCCCATCGGCTGGCGACTGTCATCGCCGCTGACCGCTTACTGGTGCTTGAGGGTGGGAAACTGGTAGCGGCGGGCACTCACGCGGAATTGCTCACCACCAGCGCGCTCTATCGTCATTTAGCCGCGTTGCAGTTTGGCGGTGAAACGTTATAAAACGGTTCTTTTAACTATGGGAATACCTATGTCGAGCTTCTTTCAGCGCCTTAACGCCGTTAATGCCCCTTCGATTGGCCTGGGCTGCATGAACCTCTCCCACGGTTACGGCAGCATGGTGCCGGAAAGCGCAGCCCTACGGGCGCTGGATGAGGCCTTTGATATGGGCTATCGCCACTTTGATACCGCCACGCTGTATGGCGCCACGGCCAATGAAAGTGTGGTTGGGCGAGCTTTGGAGGGTAAGCGGCATCAGCTCTTTCTGGCCAGTAAATGCGGCATGGCGATGGATCCTGAGTCAGGCAAGCGGGTCATTGATGGTCGCCCGGAAACCCTGCGCAAGCAGTGCGAAGCGAGCCTTGCACGCCTGCGTACCGACCATTTAGATCTCTACTACCTGCACCGCTTGGATCGCCAAGTCCCCATTGAAGAGAGCGTGGGTGCGCTGGGGCGTCTGGTGGAAGAAGGCAAAATCGGTGGCGTGGGGCTCTCTGAAATTTCTGCGCTAACGCTGCGCCGCGCGGTCGCCGAATATCCCATTGCCGCGGTGCAGTCGGAATACTCGCTGTGGACGCGCAATCCTGAAATTGCGTTGATTCATGCGTGTCGAGAATTGGATGTTGCTCTGGTAGCGTTTAGTCCGCTGGGGCGAGGTTTCTTAACTGGCGCTATCAAAGACCCGGCGCGCCTAGAAGAGGGCGATATGCGCCGACATATGCCGCGCTTTAGTGCCGAGAACTACCCACACAACCTAACGCTATTTGCCCGCCTGGTGGCGCTGGCGCAGGCCTTAAGCGTCACGCCAGGGCAACTGGCACTGGCGTGGTTGATGGCTCAAGGGGAGGATATTATCCCTATTCCAGGTACCCGCTCGCCTGAACATATGCGCGAGAACTTAGCAGCGGAAACGCTGCACCTTGATGTCACCAGCTTGTCTCAGTTGAATGCCATGATGACGCCAGACCAAGTGGCAGGCGCCCGCTACAGCGAGGCCCAGCAGGTAGATATCGACACCGAAGAATTTTAACCACTGTAGCGCTAGCAGACTGCCGATGTATAAAAGCTATTAGATCGGTCACTAAAAGCAAATTGTGCCTATGAAGGATCTGCTTTAAAACAGTACCAAGTGAGTGAAGCGCCCTTTCCCTGCACAGCAGGCAGAGCGATGGCACTATCGTAAGGGCGCTCACCGTCAGTTGACTTGGTAGCTTAAGATGAGTGCAACCAAGACAAAAGCAAAAAAGGGAGAGAGCTATGAGTGGTAAATGTCCTGTAATGCATGGTGGTAATACCTCCACGGGCACGTCGAACAAAGACTGGTGGCCGGAAGGGATCAACCTGGATATCTTGCACCAGCATGACCGCAAAACAAACCCGATGGATACTGATTTCGACTATCGGGAAGAGGTCAGAAAGCTTGATTTTGACGCGCTCAAGCAAGACGTCCATGCGCTGATGACCGACAGCCAAGCCTGGTGGCCTGCCGATTGGGGTCACTACGGTGGTTTGATGATCCGTATGGCGTGGCACTCCGCGGGTACTTATCGTCTTGCTGACGGCCGTGGTGGCGGTGGTACCGGTAGCCAGCGTTTTGCACCGCTCAACTCCTGGCCCGATAACGTCAGCCTGGATAAAGCGCGTCGCCTGCTGTGGCCGATCAAGAAAAAGTACGGCAACAAAATTAGCTGGGCTGACCTGATGATTCTGGCAGGTACCGTTGCCTATGAATCCATGGGGCTACCCGCTTATGGCTTCTCCTTTGGTCGCGAAGATATTTGGCACCCGGAAAAAGACATCTACTGGGGCGATGAGAAAGAGTGGTTGGCGCCTTCTGACGAGCGCTACGGTGACGTTAAAAATGCCGAAACCATGGAAAACCCGTTAGCCGCCGTACAGATGGGGCTTATCTACGTTAACCCCGAAGGCGTTAACGGTGTCCCTGACCCGCTGCTGACGGCTCAGCATGTACGCGAAACCTTCGCACGCATGGCCATGAACGACGAAGAAACGGCTGCGCTAACCGCCGGTGGACACACCGTGGGTAAGTGTCACGGTAACGGCGACGCGGCTGCGCTGGCTGCTGAACCAGAAGCCTCTGACGTTGAAAATCAGGGCTTCGGTTGGGGCAACCCCACCATGGGTGGCAAAGCGAGCAATGCGGTGACATCCGGCATTGAAGGCGCCTGGACCACCAATCCGACTCAGTTCGACATGGGCTATTTCGACCTGCTGTTTGGACACGAGTGGGAGCTGCGCAAGAGCCCCGCAGGCGCTCACCAGTGGGAGCCGGTGAACATTAAGGAAGAGGACAAGCCGGTTGACGCTAGTGACCCCTCTATCCGTCACAATCCGATCATGACCGATGCGGATATGGCCATGAAAATGGATCCGACCTATCGCGCCATTTGTGAAAAATTCATGGCGGATCCGGAGTACTTCAAGCAAACCTTCGCCAAGGCGTGGTTCAAACTGACCCACCGTGATTTAGGCCCGAAAGCGCGCTACATCGGCCCGGAAGTGCCTGCTGAAGACCTGATCTGGCAGGATCCCATTCCGGCTGGCAGCACCGACTACAGCGAAGAAGTCGTTAAGCAGAAAATCGCCGAGGCCGGCCTGAGCATCAGTGACATGGTCAGCACCGCCTGGGACAGTGCCCGCACTTACCGCGGCTCTGACATGCGCGGCGGTGCCAACGGTGCCCGCATTCGTTTAGCGCCTCAGAAGGATTGGGAAGGCAACGAGCCTGCGCGTCTCTCCAGCGTATTAGCAGTGTACGAGAAGATTTCTGCTGACACCGGCGCTAGCCTTGCCGACGTGATCGTTCTGGCCGGTAGTTTCGCCATTGAGAAAGCCGCCAAAGCCGCAGGCTACGACGTTCGCGTACCTTTCCTGAAAGGGCGTGGTGATGCTTCTGCTGAAATGACCGATGGCGAATCGTTCGAGCCGCTAGAGCCGCTGGCTGACGGTTTCCGTAACTGGCAGAAGAAAGACTATGTGGTGAAGCCGGAAGAGCTGKTGCTGGATCGCGCTCAACTGATGGGGCTGACCGGGCCGGAAATGGTCGTGCTACTGGGTGGTATGCGTGTGCTCGGTACTAACTACGGTGGCACCAAGCACGGCGTATTCACAGACCGCGAAGGCCAGTTGACCAACGACTTCTTCGTTAACTTGACCGATATGGGCAACAGCTGGAAGCCGGTGGGCAAAAATGCCTATGAGATCCGCGACCGTCAAACAGATGCTGTGAAGTGGACGGCTACCCGCGTTGACCTGGTGTTCGGTTCTAACTCGCTGCTGCGCTCCTACGCGGAGGTCTACGCCCAGGATGATAACGACGAGAAATTTGTCAAAGACTTCGTCGCCGCCTGGACGAAAGTGATGAACGCGGATCGCTTTGACGTCGCCTAATTACCAAGCGTTTTAGTTCTTGTAAGTAAGCCTGCATCTTCGGATGCAGGCTTTTTTTTATTAGGCTCTCACTAAAAGGCCTGAGTCCGGTGTAGTACCGAAATCAGGCCTTGGCCGCTGAGTTTTTCACTGTCCAAGTTTATGGGGTCAGCTCAAAGCGGGTGCCTTTTAGCCTTATTAATAATGAGAGATTAGAACTCTTCCCACTCCGCTACTTCATGCTTCTGCTGAGTGGCCTGAGGAGGGCGGCTAGGCGCTTGAGGTAGTGCAGAGCCAGTCCGGGCTTTATGTGCTGCCGTATAGGGTAGCGCAGAGTGCTCAGCGCCACCTTCACTAAGCACAAACTCGCTCATCAGTTGATCCAGCCGCTGCGCATTGTCGCGCATATTGGTGGCAAGCGTGGCGCTCTGGCTGACCATGGCAGCATTCTGCTGGGTCATCATATCCATCTCTGCCACTGCGGTATTGACCTGTTGGATGCCAGTGGTCTGTTCCCGGGCGCCGGCGGCAATCTCGGCGATTACATCCGAGACCTGGGTAACGCTGTGACGAATCTCATTCATACGTTCAGCCGCCGCCTTAACGATATCGCTGCCTTCTCTTGAGTGACTCACGGACATATCAATCAGCGCACGAATATCATGCGCCGCAGAGGCTGAGCGACTGGCTAGCGTGCGCACTTCGTTGGCGACCACGGCGAACCCACGGCCCTGCTCGCCGGCGCGGGCAGCCTCCACGGATGCGTTGAGTGCCAATATATTGGTTTGAAATGCAATCGAGTCAATCAAGCCAATAATGTCGCTTATTTTATTGGCCGAATCACTGATCGCGGCCATCTTGGCTTCCATTTGATTCATCGAATCGGTGCCGCGCTCTGAGGCACTGGCGGCTTCTAGCGCGAGGCTATTCGCCTGTTCAGAGGCCTGGGAGGTATGCGCTACCGTGGAGTGAATTTGTTCCATTGAGGCAGACGTTTCCTGGAGATTAGCCGCCGCTTGTTCGGTACGCGATGAAAGCTCATGAGTACCATCCGCCATATCGCTGGCATCGGATAATACCGTGCGAGCGTTTTGGCGCACTTCCTGAAGGGTAGACTGCATGCGCTCCACAAAGGCATTAAAGCCGTGGGCGAGGTCGCCAATTTCATCCTGGGTTTTGGCTTCTAAACGGCGCGTCAAATCGCCTTTACCTTTGGCAATATCCGCCATGGCACTGGCGGTATGCTTGATAGGAGCAAGTGAACGCCGCGCCGCATAGGCAACCACCACCAGCAGCAATACCAATAGCAGTCCCCCCGCCAGCAGCAGCGACTGCAGCAGGCTGTTAGTCACGGTGGTAAAGGCAGTGATGGGCACGGTGACCCCGACCACCCAGGAAGTGCCTTCCACCGGGCTCCACATGAGCACGGTCTGCTCACCGCTGGGCATGGTTATTTCACCGGAGCCCGCCGTGCCGCTGAGTATTTGCTGACTCAATGCATCCAGCCCTTGGTAGCCCTGCTGGTCGGCATCGGTGTAATTGAGCGACATGCGATACTCTTCAACCGGATGAGCAATGACTTGCCCTTGGCTGTCGATTAGCCAGCCGTAGCTGCCTTCGCCAACATTAATATCGGAGGTGATATCAGATACGGCGGCCATGGAAACGGTCATGCCCAGCAGTCCCGCTCGATTGCCACGCTCATCGAATACAGTATCAGCGACAATAGCTGTTGGCAGGCCGCTCMCCATGGAGATAACCGGGTCGCTGAGCAGACTATCCTGGGTGCCGTCCGTCACTAAGGCTTTGAAATAAGGACGTTCGGCTATCTCCAAGTTGACGCCTGCGTGAGTTAGGGTCGCTCCGGATGCGTCAGCAAAGAACAGTGACTCGATGGTGCCCCCCGGCGGGTAGCGCTTTTCGAGCCAAGCGCGGTGAGACGTAAGCGGCACGTCTTCCACCAACCGCTCATCCTGAGCAAGTACGGAGATCCAATTGCGGTACCCGGTAATCCAGCGGCTGATTTCATCTGCCCGAGCTTCTACCTGCCGCTTACCGGCATTATCGATTAACGCTGGAATAGCCTGGTTAAGCTGTTGATTGACCACAAAGCCTAAAATAACGGCTACCACTAAGAGAGGAATAGCGACAGCGACCAGCAGTTTCTGCGTCAGTGAGAGACGAGAAATTTTTTTCATTTGTTGCCTCGATATGTTGGCCAGTAGCAGAGCACAAGGATGTTGGCGAGTGTCATACTCTGGCTGTTTAATGGTTCCCTGGTTTTATTCTTACTGCCGCTACTCATTAGCGGCGAATGGTGCACTTGCTTTCATGATTGCTTTTTTAATATTTTTTTAAGCTAATATAGTAATGTTAAGCTAAGAACTTGTTTCAGCTTTTAGTGTAATTTTTGTTTGGTTGTTGTGTAACGTTTATATACCTTTTGTTTTTCTTTGCTGCTTTATTAAATCACCAGGGTAATCCACGTCAGAACATACCCCTGGGTCGCTGAGAGAGAAGTATATAACGCAGTCGCTATGCTTTTTGATGACAGTGTTTGCACCCTTGTCGTTTTCTAAAAGTGCCAGTTCGCTCCAGAATTTTCTTCCAAACACAACAGGATGCCCCGGATTTCCTTGGTGTAGCGGTTGTACAATACTGTCTGGAGTGGCCGCTTTTGTTAATACACTGCATGTTTCTTCGCTTACCCAGGGGAGGTCGGCCAACCATACTGCGGCAGCACGAAAATGATGTACGCTTTCATCGCTGCAGAGTTGTCTAAAAGCATCGCTAATACTGTAACCAAGGCCTAAATGACTGCGCTGACTAATAATAGTGTGATGTGTTGGTGTAAGGCCGAGTGACTGGGGAGTATCTTCGGGTTTAATAACAACGCGGCGATTAGAAAAATTTTTCTGAATAGTTCGTAAAGTGGAACTAAGCAGCGTTTCCCCATTGTCGAATCTGGCGACTCTTTTATCGCTGCCAAAGCGGTTTGATTGGCCTGCCGCCATCACGATGACTATGATATCGCTACAAGGCATGGCGTTCTTTTCCGCGAGAGAGGCGAACAATATCGGCCATCACGGCTAGCGCAATTTCAGCCGGTGTTTTGCTACCCAGATTAAGCCCAATGGGCATGGCAATTCTTGCTACTTGGCTTTCCGTCATGCCGCCAGAACGTAACAGCCGTTCGGCACGCTGCTGTGATGTCTGCTGAGAGCCCATAACGCCAATGTAAAAGGCTTCCGTTCGGACGGCTTCGATCATTGCTAAATCATCGATACGCGGGTCGTGGGTCAAGGCCACAACGGCGGTATTGGCATGGCAACCGCCCGAGGCGATAAACACGGAGGGCAGCACCGCCTGCACTTCCACGCCCGCGACAGCAAAATTTTGCCTAGCCTCGTCTCTGGGATCGCAGACAATCACCTCAAAGCCCAGCGTTTGGGCAAACAGGGCACATGGCGCAGAGATCGCGGAGATCCCCGCGATGATCAGCCGTAGCGCAGGGCCTATGCGAATATTGACGCTAGCTGTATCGAAGGTAACGGCGGGCTCGGTGTTATTCGAGAGGTTAAACCGCTTACCGCTGCCATCCAACTTGATACAGCGGATGAGCGGTTGGCGACCCAGTAGCGTGGCATGCATCACTTCTAAGTGAGTGAGGTTTTCGGTGTTGGGCGCTAGCCGCTCAACCAGTATTTCTAGGCTACCACCGCAGGGTAAGCGAATATTCGCTGAACCAGCATCCCCGCCATAGCGCACCCGTTGAACCGGTTCGTTAAACTCACCCTTTTGAAGCCTTGCGATAAAGTCTTCTTCGACACAGCCACCCGACAGTGACCCCAGATAGTCGCCTGTCGAACATGCTACCAGCATGGCACCTGGCTCCCGGGGGGCCGAGCCAAAGGTTTTCATAACTGTGCATAGCCAAACGGTCAGCCCCTGGTTGGCCCACTTCAGTGCCCGTTCGATAACCTGTAGATCAAGGTGGTGCATTAACTAGCCGCCTCCATGGGGAGTCGAAGGGAGGCTTTCAGTGCATCGCGAATGGTGTCAGGGGTAAAAGGGGGATGGGTAAAGCGTACCCCCGTGGCATCAAAAAGCGCATTGGCAATCGCAGGAGCACCGGGTAGTGAGGCAGACTCTCCAACGCCGAGTGGGGGCAGTGCAGGGCGATCAAGCAGCATGACGTCGATGGGAGGAAGCTCTGAGAAACGCAGAATGGGGTAGCCGCCCCMCTCTCTGCTGGTCGGTAAACCATCCTCAAAGGTTACCCGCTCCTTTAACGTGCGGCTGAGCATCTGGATCACATTGCCATGCACCTGATGGCGAACGCCGGCGGGGTTCACCATTAAGCCCGCATCCTGACCCACATATAAGTTCTCGACGACAACCCGCCCACTCTTCACATTGACTTTAAGTTCAATCACCCAGGCGGCAAGCGCGGCACCAAAGCCGGGAAATTTACTATGTACGTACTGGGCGTAAGCGAAGCCTCGGCCGTAGCGCCACTCGCCATCGCTACTCGGATTGGCGTTAGCGGTGCAGGGTTTCCAGTTCGCACGTTCGGCTAACGCTTCGACAAGCTCGCAGGCGCGGTTATCGGTTAAGTAGCGCAACCGATAGGCGACAGGATCTTCACCCGCCAAGTAGGCGAGTTCATCAATATAGCTTTCGTGGGCGAAGGTGCTGGGCAGCGCCGAGACGCCACGCAGCCAGGAGGCACGCACCAGGGTCGGGACGTCGTCGCACACTATTTGGCGATGAGGGTAGCTGTAGGGCGGCACCGACGTTCGATCCCCCATTTCAAAGGGGATATCAATAGGTGAGGCAGCACCGGTTAGCAGTAGTGCCAGGGTGGGCGCACTGTTAGAGGGGTAGCGCGTATTAAAGCGATAGCCTGCTGGGCTGCCATCTGCGTTTAAGCCGCCCTGAATGGCCATATACTGAGCAGCCCCTTTAGGCTCCCAGGTGTGCTCCTGCTCACGGGTTAGTTGCACACGAACAGGTCGACCCACCGCCTGAGAGAGCAGCACGGCATCGGCGCCAACGTCGTCGGCGCAGTTGCGGCCATAGCAGCCCGAGGTTTCCATGCGGGTAATGGTGATAACGCCTTCATCCAAACCGGTAAGGCGGGCGAGGTCGGCGCGCAGGCTGTGTGGATTTTGGGTGCCCGACCATACGTGAAGGCCATCTTCGTTGGCATCGGCGACGGAGCACGAAGGGCCGATAGAGCCATGCAGTTGGAAAGGCCACACATAGTGACGATTGAGCGGATGTTGCGCGGCGGCCAGAGCGTTATCGAGATCACCCTCTTCGAGGAGTATGCGCTGTTTGCTGGGCAGGTCGAGCAGTGCTTGCTCTATGTTGTCCAACTGAGGCAAGCCTTCGATTGGGCGCCACTGGATCTTTAGCTGTTTGGCTGCGGCAGCAGCCTGCTCTTCACGCTCGGCCACCACGCCAACAAAGTCACCGACCACCACGACGCTTACCACACCTGGCAAATGCGCCACAGAGCTTTCATCTACCGCGATTAAACTGTTGCCAATAAAGTCGCCGCTATCATGGCCTACATAAGGCGGGCGAATCACTCGTCCATGCAGCATGTCGGGCAGGCGTAGGTCGTGGATAAAGGTCAATTGCCCGGTGGCCTTGGCGGGTATATCCACGCGGGAGGTCGATTGGCCGACCAGGGTATAATGGCTGACCGGCTTAAGCGGCACCTCATCGGCAAGCTTTAATGCATGACGGGKGCCCTGCAGCAACTCCCCAAAGCTAACGGATGAGCGGTTATTATCACTTGGCGTAATAGCGCCGTTCTGGCAGCTAAGTAGTGAGCGCTCAGTGTCAAAGTGCTTTGCTGCCAGGGTTAATAGGTACTCCCGCGCCTGTGCCGCAGCTCGGCGTAGAGGCTCGGCAGTGATCTGAATCGATGCACTGGCTATGGTGGGGCCTTGGTTGGGGGCTTCAACGGAGTTGCCCAGCACCATGGTGACGCCGTCGAACGCGACGCTAAGCTCTTCTGCGACAATTTGAGCGAGCGCCGTGCGTATGCCAGTGCCCAGGTCTACGTGGCCGTTGAAAGCCACGATATGACTATCGCTCAGCACGGCAATGAAGATCTCAGGCTCATGGGGGGTGAAGTTTGAGTGTGTACCTGGCTGTCCGGGCGCGGGCTTGGGGGGCGTAACCGGGTCGCGATAGATCACCAGAACATCAGACCCATACAGCAGTGACTCTCTTGTATAGTCTGATTTATCAGCCATGTCTGCCTCCCACGCTCGCGTTTACGATGATCAGTGCGGATGAATTTTAGGTGATGAAAGAGCGATAACTAAGGTAAAATTATAGCGTGTACGCCATAAAAGCATGATGAATTGATCCAGCGCAAGCAGTATTTAAAGCGTTGATGCATCATTTTGTTAACCAGTGCCATACTCGATACACGTCGTCGCTAATAGATTAAGGATATGGAATGACAACGGATAGTGCGCTCAAACACTCGTCTTCCGGTGAGCACCCCACGCCTTCAGAGCAGGGGTATGATTTTTCTGAGCAAGTAGGGCATCTACTGCGTAAAGCCTACCAGCGGCATACGGCTATTTTTCAGCGCTACAGCAGCGATAAACAGCTCACGGCCATTCAATTTGTAACGCTGTGCACGGTGATGGAGCGCGGCCCCAGCTCGTTAACCGATATCGTCAACGCCACGGCGATTGATCCCGCCACTATCCGTGGCGTCATTAAACGTCTTAAAGCGCGGGGGTGGATCTCGCTAACCACCGACCCCAATGATCAACGTAAAGTCATGGTCGTGATCACTGAGGCCGGGGAGACATTAGTCGAGGCTATGGTTCCCAGTGCCAAGCAAATTAGCGATCAGACCATGAAAAATCTCAACCCGGCAGAGCGGGTTGCCTTAATGCATCTGCTGGAAAAAATGAACGCGGACTGATGACTCAACAGAGACGTCCGCTTCACCTGCGTTTTCGGATACTCCTAACGCTTCATTAAGTATCCCAGTGTTTCATCCAGTCCAATCACATCGCCATATTTGCTATCGATATCAAACAGGTTGGCTTCATGGGGCGCGGGGTGGCGATCGCCCACGCAATCACGTACCACCATCACCCGAAAGCCGTGCTGTACGCCGTCAACGGCGGTGGCGCGAATGCAGCCGCTGGTGGAGCAGCCGGTGATGATCAGCGTATCGATACCCATGGCGACCAGCGTGGAGGCGAGCGAGGTGCCAAAGAACGCGCTGGCATACTGCTTGGTCATTACCAGCTCATCTTCACGGGGTGCCACCTCGGAGCAGAACTCGGCGTAAGGGTTGCCCGCCACCATCGCCCGCATGACCGGCGCCTTCTTGACCCAAATGCCGCCATCGATTTGATCCGGGGCGTGATAAAGGATGTTGGTGTGGATAACAGGCGTGCCAGTGCGCCGTGCGGTATTGAGTAGCGGCGGCATATTGGCCACCGCATCCACCACGCCCTGGGCAAATAGCGGCGAACCTGGTGTGGTGTAGCCTTGCATAAAATCAACCACCAGCAGCGCGGGCCTTTTGCCAAAACCGATGCGCCCATCCCACACGCCTCGGTAGTTGTCCGTGGCAGTGTTATCGCTAACGCCATCGCTGTTATCAGTCGTGTGTGGCGACATGGTCGTCTCCTTAATCAGCACTCTATATCGTCAATAAGTACCTGATCTCGTTAGTAAGCCCCTGACAAGAGGGCGCCTGCGCCCGGTACGATGGGCTCCAGGTCGAGTGCCTTGAGCATGGCATAGGTGGTGGCGATAGCTGCGGTAACCACCGGCTTGCCGGTCAGGGCTTCGACCTTGGCGACGGCCGGCAGCGATGGCATTTGCACACAGGCTGACAAGACGATGGCGTCCACGTTACTTAAATCGAGACTGGCGACGATTTCGGGGAGATTGGCGGGATCGTGGCGAGCGACATCCAGGTTATTGGGGATCTCAAGCGCCCGGTAGTCGAGCACGTCAATGCCTTCCTGACGGATGTAGTCGACCACCATTTCGGTCAGCGGCTTCATGTAGGGGGCCACTACCACCACGCGCTTGGCTTTCATCACACCCAGGGCATCAACCAGAGCACCGGCGCTGGTGACCACCGGCGTGTCGCAGCCGTTCTCTTCGGTGCGGCTGCGCAGACGCTTTTGCGACTCTCGGTGGTAGCCGGGCCCCATCGCCATAATGGCAACCAGGCAGGCATACCCCATCACATCCACCGCTGCATCAGAAAGCTCCAGGGCGCAGCGATCCGACTCTGCATCCATGGCAGCCAGTTCGTCCTTGCTGACGTTCTTCATGCGCATGCGGCTGGAGTGAAAGGTAAAGCGTTCCGGGCGGATTAACTGCCGCGCCGTAAGCATGGCGGGTATTTCGGTCTCCATGGTGATATTGGAGCTGGGGACGATCTGGCCGATACGGTAGCTTTTGATCTCGTTCTTTATATAGTTGCTGGTCATGGTATTTGGCCTCTCTTAGAGCTCGCTGCCCAGGAAGTCTTCAAACGCGGCAAAAAAACCGTCGAAGTCATCCCAGGGAATCATGTGACCCGCTTGTTCCGCGGTAGAAATACGAACCGTCGGTAGAAGGGCGCGTATTTCGGCGCGATCTTCATCCTGGATAACACCGCCTTTGCCTGCACACATCAGCAGCGTGGGCACTTTGATAGCGGGGAAATCCTGGTGGATATCGACGCTGTGGAACTCTTCAAACGCCTGAACGATGGCTGGCTCAAAGCAAGTGTGTAACCACTCGGCGCGTAATCGCAGTTGCTCGTCGCTCCAGGTGGGGCAGTAGTGGCGCATGGTCTCGATATCGGCACCACGTGTGCAGTCGCGAATCGAATCCACGTACCAGGGCAGCTTGCTGGGGTACTCACGGCGTCCTGGCCCTGAAACCGGTGGGTCGATAAGTACCAGTTTGTCGATGCCCTTGGCGCCGCGACTCATGGCGCGTAGCGCAAAGCGCGCACCCATGGAGTGGCCCGCCAGAATGACATTGCTTAGACCTAGCACATCGATAAAGGCGATCACATCGTCGGCACAAGTGTCGGTGGCATAATCGAGCTCGGGCCCGGTAGACGMCAAGCCGCGTCCACGGACATCCAGCACATAAGTGTCGAAGTGCTGACCGAGCCGCTCGGCCACAAAACGCCAAGTGATGGCCGGGCTGGTAATGCCTGGTATCAGGACCAGCGGCTGGCGCGAGGTCTCGGCGCTGTCACTGAAGCGCAGGTAGTGCTGACGAATACCATTGGCGTGCACGTTGGCGCCATAGAGATAGGTGCTGTTCATGCTGGGCTCCCTTGATTGGTTGGTTGCTTCAGCGGTACTTCAAAGGGGTCATAGGCGAATACCCAGGCCGGATCTTCGTCTTCCCGTAACCAGGTATTGTCGTGGGAAACCTGCTGGACCCGCGAGGCGCGTTCAAAACGGTTGGTGCGGTAAAGTTCGAATGCCTGCTGGTAGTTCTCGGCGCCCACTTCCTCCAGGCAGCGTACCAGCATGGCGGCATCCTCGATGGCCATGGCAGCGCCCTGGGCCATGTGGGGCTTCATCGGATGGCAGGCATCGCCCAGCAGCACTAGCCGGTTTTCATGCCACAGTGGCAGTGGGTTGCGCTCCAGCAAGGGCCATTTGGTGACGGTTTCAGTGCAGTCAATCAGCGCTTGTACGGTGGGGTGGTAACCCTCGAATGCTTTGCGCATCTCTTCCCGTGAGCTGTCGACGAAGGAAGTGCCGTGGTTCCAATCGGGTTCAGGCACGCCGGTCACGTAGTAATACTCCTTCTCGTCGCCGGTCACGAAGTACACCATCATGTGCCGGTCTTCCGACCACCACTTCACGCAGGCTTCGAAATCCAGGTCGTATGCCTTGAGTTTTTCGGCAGAGATAATTGCCCGGTGAGCGACCCAGCCGCTATAGATCGGAGCCTCTGGGCCCAGCAGCTTCTCGCGCAGCCGAGAATTGACMCCGTCTGCGCCGATCACCAGGTCAGCCTCTTCCGTCGAGCCGTCAGCGAAGGTCATGACGACCTTGCCGCCGCTGTCGTCGACATCGACCAGACGCTTATCGAAATAGAGGTTGTTCTGGTCGAGCGTGCTGACCATCAATTCGTGCAGATCACCACGGTGTACGGTGATGTAGGCCGCCCCATAGTTTTCGCGAGCAAACTCGCCTAGCGGGATGCGAGACTGATACTCGCCGGTCATACCGTTGCGGCTAAACCAGTAATCGGGGTGTGAGCCCATGGCATTGAGCTTCTCCTCAATGCCGATCCGGCGCATCACTTTCATCACGTTGGGGCCAAGGTGAATGCCTGCCCCAAGGCGTGCAAACGCTGGTGCCTGTTCGTACACCTTGGTGGGGTAACCCGCTTGCTGCAGCAGCGCGCCTGCAGCGGCGCCGCCAAGGCCCGCGCCAATAACGGCGATGGTGGGTTTGTTGTTCATATACTGGTTTCCTCGCTGTTTTATTCGCCTATCACTCGTTTCTAAATGCGTTCGTGAATCTCTATAAAACAACGTATACACCATTTATTTTTTGGTCAAGAATTAGTTTCGAAATTATTTTTTAACGAAAACAGGGTGGTATTTTTAAATAAATATATGAATTTAATGGATTAATAGTCGTTTTTTTGGTTTTATGCAAAAACTTGAAAAACGCATCCATAGAGTGCTATACGTTTATTAGGCTTATTTTTATAGCGTACGCACCTTTAATGCTCGATGGGTATTGGCTCTGCACTTAGCTGGTGCAAGTCGATTGGCCGCATGTGAAAGGTAGATGAAAATAGGCGGGTTTAAGGTGCTACGAAGCGTGTTTGGCAGGCAGTATTTATTAGTAACATCTAAGTCATATCCAAGCCCTATCCAGAGCAAGAGTGCGGGCTTAACAATAACGATGATGATCCCCTATGACGCTAAAGCTAACTATCAATGGGCAAGAACATGAGCTGGCCGTGCCGCCGCAGACACCATTGCTCAATGTGTTGCGTAACGACCTGGCGCTCAATGGGCCCAAGTATGGCTGTGGTTTGGGTGAGTGCGGGGCATGCAGTGTATTGATTGATGGCATGGCAGCACGCACCTGCGTGCTGCCCGTGTCTGCTGCCGTTGGTCATGAGGTCACCACTCTTGATGGTCTTTCCCAGGGCGGTGAGCTTGACCCTGTACAACAAGCCTTTATCGATGCTCAGGCAGCCCAGTGTGGCTACTGTTTGAACGGTATGATCATCACTGTTCGKGCACTGCTAAATCATAATACCCAACCCTCTGCGCAGCAGATTCGCACCGCTTTAGAGCATAACCTCTGCCGATGTGGCACCCATGTTGAAATTCTCCAGGCAGCGGAGCGTGCCGTGGTCATTAMCGCGGCCGCGTTGCAGGAGGCTTCTCATGAGTGAAGGGTCGATGCTCCATGGCCAGCAAAAACAGGCCGGCATCCCCGCGCTGCTAGCGCAGGCACGTTTTGGTTTCGTCGTGCGTCCACCTTACTACCGGTGGAATGGCGAGCGTTTTGAGAGTGATCGCTTAGTGGGCGTCGATAGCAGCCGCATTGCCTCACTATCTGGATCTATTGAAGTCGTGGTGGAAGGGAATTTTGTGGGGGTGGTTGCCGATAGTTTGGCCTTGGCGACCGATGCCGCTAAACAACTGAAGGTTGAGTGGCAGGCCGTTCACCAGACGCCCGAAAAAGCGCCTGAAAGCGATCAAGCGCCCTCTGATTCACCTCTTGTGCCTAGCCAGTCATACATGCATTCGAACCATGGGTATGGCTGGCCGAGTCGCATGCGCTGGGGCAGTCACCCCAGCTGGGTAATTGCCGATTGTGGCGACCAACAATTGAGTGTGTGGGGGCAAACCGTCACCCCAGCGGCGCTTAAACAGGATCTAAGCCGGTTAACCGCGCTGAATATTAGCCAGATTGAGCTTTATAGCGCCGATGGTAAACACGCATCAAATCAGGCCTCAGGGCTGGGTCGCCATTGCGGTGACGATGCCGCCGTGGACGCGGCGTTGATGTCGCGGGCGGTGGGCGGCCCGGTAGCCGTTTGGCTCGATGCCCGCTACGCCAAGGATGTTCAGGCATTGGGCCAAGCGCAGCGAATTAGCCTAAACGCGGATATTGCCAGTAGTGGKGAGATAGCCCGTTATCACTATCAGCAGGCCAATCTCACTGGTGAGGTGGCTGCCGTAGGGTTGTTGTTAAGTGGTAGGGCCGCGATAAMAACGTCTAGCGCTGAGGCCACCGCCGGCGAGCAAGACACAACGCCGTTCTCGCCCTATGTATTTCGCGACCAATACCTTGCCGCACGCTCCCAGCCAGACTCGCTCTCCACCAATTCCACCTTGATGGGTATACAGCAGACATTCGCTCGGGAATCTTTTTTAGATGAGGTTGCCCGCGAGAGTGACCAAGACCCTGTCGCGCTGCGACTTCGCCACCTTGACGATGCGCGTGGTATTGAGCTGATTGAGTCCGTTGCTAAACGGGCCGAGTGGCAAAGGGCAGCCAATCCATCAGCAAACTCTTTACCTCAGGATCTAATGCGCGGGCGGGGCTTTGCCTACTCTCAACTGCCCGATCGGAATCAGCGCGTAGAATCGGGAGTGCGCTCTGCCTGGATTGCCGATGTGGAGGTTAATCGTGTTACCGGCGATGTCCAGCTTACCCGTTTGGTGGTAGGGCAGGACGCTGGCCCAGATGTGGATACTGATCGCCTTCAGCAAACGCTACAGGCCCGGGTATTGGGCGAGGCGCGCCCCCTTTTGGGGCAAGCGCCCAGTTTCGACGAGTGGGGTGACGGCAGTCGTGCGCTGACTAAAAGTGAATATTCAGCAGGATTACCAACCACCGCTTCTTCGCCGAGCCCTGTTGAGGGAGGTGTTAATCAAACCGTTGGTGAAGACGTATTAACCGGGGCGGAGCTATCGCCGGGTGTTGCGGTAATAGCCAATGCGCTTTTTGATGCCACTGGCCTGCGTTTTCGCCAACCACCGTTTACCGCCAAGCGTGTGCGCCAGGCACTCGAAGCTTCGTCCACCGAGGAGGCAGGGCGCCCATCTAAATTGAAACCGCCGCGGTCAACGAAACGGCGCTGGTTAGCCGCCGCAGCGTTCACCACCATTGCGGGCACTGCGGCCATGGCATGGCCGTGGAAAGGGGCCATTGCGCCTGTCTCTCGGCCAGCCGCCAACCTCTACTCCGCCGAGACCATTGAGCGCGGGCGACTCGTTGCGGCTGCAGGCGACTGCGCGGCGTGTCATACCACAGAAGGTGGCGTGACCAATGCAGGTGGGCGTGGGTTTGAGACACCTTTCGGGACGCTCTACAGCACGAACATTACGCCGGATGAGGCGACGGGGATTGGTCAGTGGTCTTACGCAGCCTTTGAGCGCGCCATGCGCCACGGCATTAGCCGCGATGGCAGCCACCTTTATCCCGCGTTCCCCTATACGGCATTTGCCAAGACCAGTGATGCCGATTTACAGGCGCTTTACGCCTACTTAATGGCCCAGCCAGCCGTCGCCGCTGAAAAGCCATCGAATGAACTCTCTTTCCCCTTCAGTGTGCGCGCCTTAATGGCGGGCTGGAACGCGCTTTATCACGATCCCAAGCCGTTCCAGCCAGACCCCATGCAGAGCGAACTGTATAACCGGGGAGCCTACCTTGCCGAAGGGTTAGGCCACTGCAGCGCTTGCCATAGTCCCCGCAATGCCATGGGCGCTGAGAAAAGCGGCGAGGCGTACTTTGCCGGTGCCTTTGTAGATGCTTGGGAAGCACCACCGCTTAATACGCTGTCGCGTGCGCCCATCCCGTGGAGTGAAACATCGCTTTACGACTATCTGCGCCACGGTGAATCTGAGCTTCACGGCGTTGCCTCTGGCCCTATGGCCCCGGTGGTAGCGGGGCTGGCTGAGCTGCCTGAATACGATGTGCGGGCTATTGCCCACTATGTGGCCGCCCAGATGCAGGCGCCCACAAGTAATAGCGATGCGGCCGTGGCAGACGCTACGCAGCGCGTGACCAGTGCAGCTGTTAGCTCAACAGAAATGGAGGCAGGGGAGCGGCTCTTCGAGGGCGCCTGTGCGGCGTGCCATGTCGATTCTGGCGTTCCTACCTTTTCGAGGGCGGGCACTAATCTGGCGCTGAATACCAATTTACACAGCGATCATCCCGATAACGTTATTCAGTCAATTTTGGGGGGTGTCCACGCCGAACACGTTCCCGGTATTGGTAGCATGCCAGGCTTTGCCGACAGCTTTAGTAATACCCAGGTCGCTGATTTGACGACCTATCTCCGAGCGCGTTTTGCCCCAGAGAAAGCGCCTTGGCAAAAAGTAAAACAACGTATCGCAGATATACGCCAGCCTCACCACAACAACACTCMCTCTACTCCCTGACGTAATAAAACGAGGTGGATTATGAAACGCAGTAAATGGATATGGCTAGTATGGGCAGTCGTCCTGCTGAGCTACTTGGTGCCTTACACCCTCTTGAGCGGGGTCGCGTTTTGGTACGGCAGCTTCCTGTTCTGGATGTTGGCAGGGCTGGTCATCATTGCGCTGAATGTGTTTATCACTAAAGATTTTGAGGAGCACAGCAATGACTGAGTCACTCATCTGGTGGTCCATTGCCATCTACTTATTGATCGCTATTGGCATTGCGATTATGTCTCGCCAAGGTCCTTCCGAAAGTATGTCGGGATACTTCCTGGGTAACCGACAAATGAACGGCTTTGTCTCGGCGCTGAGTTACAGTGCCACGACGTATAGCGCATTTATGATGGTGGGCTTGGCAGGTCTTACCTATGCCGGCGGTGTTGGCGCGCTCGGTTTTGAAATCATCTATTTCGCCGGTGTCTCTCTGGTGGCTGTTTTCGGTCCCAAATTCTGGGCAGTCGGCAAGAAGTTCGGCTATGTGACGCCCAGCGAGATGCTGGGCCACCGCTACAACAGCAAACATGTGGCCATGGCTGTCTCGATTGCCAGTTGTATCTTCCTGATTCCCTACTCGGCCGTTCAGCTCGCGGGTGTCGGTTACCTGTTGCAGGGGATTACTGATGGCGCGATTACCTTTACTACCGGGGTGGTGCTGGCCACGGTGATCGCCATCTTCTTCTCCTATATCGCGGGGATTCGTTCGGTGATGTGGACCGACTCGCTCCAGGCCATCATGATGATTGTTGCCTCAACCCTGGTGGCCTTCCTGGTGATCCAGGGCTTGGGTGGTTTCGGCGCACTATTCGATACGCTGGCAACGGAACATCCGCAGTCACTCACTGTGCCTGGCCCTGGCCTGTTCAGCTTTGTCACTTTCCTGGGGCTCACCATTCCCTGGTTCTTCTTTAGTATCTCCAACCCACAGGTCAGTCAACGCCTGTTTATGCCCTCCTCGCTGCGCTCCATGCGCCACATGCTGATTGGCTTTCTGGTGTTTGGTTTTATCTACACCATGGTCTCCGTACTGTGGGGTTTCTCTGCCTTAGCTGCTTTCCCAAGTCTTGCAAGTGCAGATTTAGCCACGCCCACGCTGCTGGCCTCGGAGTTTGTTCCGCCAGTATTAGGGGTGATCGTGATGATCGGCATCATGGCGGCCGCGGTCTCTACTATCGATTCGATCATGTTGACCCTGGCGTCCATGGTTTCCCGCGACGTCTATGCGAACGTTAAACCGAACGTCAGTGAAAAGCGCCAACTGCTGGTGGGCAAGTTCGTGGTGCCGGTGATTGCACTGATGGCGCTGGCCTTTGCCGAGCTGCAGCTTGACCTTATTGCGGTGCTGTCGGTGGCGGCCTCTTCGGGGCTGGTTGCCATGGTGCCCGCCCTTATCGGTGCCTTCTATTGGAAGCGCGGTACTGGCGTCGGTGCACTGGTAAGCGTGGTGGGTACCAGCGCCTTTGTACTGCTGATGTATGCCACTGGCAATTCACTGCTGGGCCTGCCCGCTGGCGTTTGGGGCATTGTGGTCGCGAGTGTGCTGTTTGTTGGCGTTAGTTTAGCCACCAAGCCTCATCAAGCCACCACGGATGCTTTCTTTGCGGCTATCTCTGAAGAGCTGAGCAAAAAGCGCAGTACTACCACCGATCAAGCGACGAAAGAGGCGGCTGCCTAATTGACGTTCAGCTTTGAACCGATAACACCATAGAGCGCTTGGTGTGCCCAAAGGCGAGCACGAGCGCTCTCAGCTAACACTTCCCAGTACGCTATAGCTGTGCTTTCGCCTGGGGAGTTAGGAGACTTTATGGATCACGCAAGCTTTGCCGAAATTTGCCTCCATCAGCTAAAAATGTCCGGCGTACATGAAGGCGAAAAACTCGTCGTACTGACCCAGGGCAGCGAACGCCTTGATTATGCGGATGCCTTTATGGCGGCGGGGCAGCGTTTAGGTGCCAATATGTACCACATGCGGTTACCCGCGCCGTTACCTACCGGTGGCTGGGCCGTGGGAGCAACGGGGCTTGCTAGCATGCCCGATGCGGTGGAAGCGCTTAAAAACTGCGACATGTTGATCGATTGTATTTTCCTGCTGTTCTCTCCCGAACAAATGGCGATCCAAGCCGCGGGCACGCGCATATTGACGGCGGTTGAACCGCCAGAACTGCTGGCCAGAATGTTGCCCACCAAGGAGCTAAGGGAAAAGGTCGAACTGGCCGCCGCGCTGCTGGAAAAAGCCAAAGTGATGCGCATCACCTCGCCCCACGGCACGGATGTCACCTACCAACTGAATACTTATGAGACGGTTGCTGAATATGCCTGTACCGACGAACCGGGGCGTTGGGATCACTGGCCCTCTGGCTTTGTGTTCACCGGCGGTGATGACGATGGCGTTGATGGCACCATTGTGGTGGCGCCGGGCGATATTCTGCTTCCCCAAAACATGTATGTTCGAGAGCCTATTACCTACACCATTGAGAAGGGCTGGATTACCGATATACGTGGTGGGCTCGATGCGGAGCTAGTGAAATCCTATATGGATAGCTTTAACGACCCGCGCGGCATGGGCATGAGCCACGTAGGCTGGGGCATGAACCCTAATGCCAAATGGCACCGCATGGKGCCGGGAGAGTTCCCGGGTGGCATGGGGATGGAACCACGCAGCTTCTATGGCAACGTGATGTTCTCCACCGGCCCGAACAGCGAGCTGGGCGGGTCTAACGATACTGCCTGCCATCTGGATATTCCCATGCGCAACTGCTCGCTCTTCCTGGACGATGAGCCCATCGTCATTGATGGCGATATCGTCGTTAAAGAGCTGCAGATGGCTAGAGGCTAATGCGCTTGAGACAAGAGATACTTATAAAGCCCCTGGTTCGGGGCTTTTTTAATTTAGCGCCAAACCGTTCGCTGATGTCGGTAATTATCTTGCGCTTGGCTGGCGCTGACAGGGGTTAACCAAACCTGGGTGCCGGGCAAACACTGGGCCAGCGTAGCGCAGGCGATGGGGGTGAGAGCGCCTAGGCGTGGGTAGCCGCCAATGGTTTGGCGGTCATTCATCAGCACTATAGGCTGACCATCCGGTGGAACCTGCACTGCTCCCAGCGGAATGCCTTCAGAAATAATCCCCGTCAGTGAGCCGTGTAGGGCAGGGCCGGTGAGGCGAACGCCCATACGGTCGGCGCGATTGTCCACTGTCCAGGGTTGGTTGAACGCTTGGAACAGCGCACGGCCGCTAAACGAGGCGATTTGCGAACCGAGTACGATGGGTAACCGACAGCCAGACGCAGGCATGCGCGGGCCCTGGCTGTCAGGGATGCGGCGCACCGCTGTAGCGGCGCCTTTCCAGGTTAAACGATCACCGACTTTTAGGGGTTTACCATCTTCATCCAGGCCACCCAGTTGCTCACGGACGGTGCAGGCACGGCTGCCCAGCACCTCAGGCGCATTTAGCCCACCGGGAAAAGCGAGATAGGCGCGCAGGCCGTGGCGCGGCTGGCGAAACACCAGGCGCTGGCCCGGCAGTAGCTTGAAATTGGTATTGGGTGCAAGCGGTTTKCCATCCAACTGGGCGTCTAGATCGGCGCCGGTCAACGCCAGACGCACTTCGCGTTCGGTTTCAAAGCTCAAGCCGCCGCCCATGACGATTTCCAGCGCAGCGCTGTTTAAAGCGTTGCCCAGCAGCCAGTTAGCCCAGCGAAAAGAGATCCAGTCGGCAGCGCCGCCCTGAGTAACGCCTAAGTGGCCGACGCCAAATCGTCCGGCATCTTGAATCAGCGTTAGTGGTCCCGCTTGCTTAACCACCAGCCCCTTGTGTGCTTCATTCATGGCGATGTGGTTCATGGGCGCTCCTCCATGGGCGTGGTATCGCCACCATCTGCTTCAAACTCTTCCCGGGAGATCGCTCTAAAGCGCACCTTGTCGCCGGGGCGAAACAGTGGATCGCCACGTTTGGCATGCTCGAATAGCGGCACGTTGGTGCGACCCAGAATATTCCAGCCGCCCGGCGAAAGCAGCGGATAAATCGCGGTTTGGCGATCAGCAATGCCCACGCTACCTGCGGCGACTTTGCGGCGCGGCGKTTTCAAGCGCGGCGTAGCGAGAGATTCGTCTACCAAGCCCATAAAGCCGTAACCGGGGGCAAACCCCAACGCAAACACGCAGTAATCGTGGTTGCAGTGCTGCTCAATAAGCTCGTCGACGCTCAAACCAGCGCGTTTGGCGACCAGTGGTAACTCGGGGCCCACGCTTTCGTCGTACCACACCGGGATATCGTGCAGCTCACCGGCTTGAGTATCCACAGGGGTAAGACCAGAAAGCGCCTTGTGAATAAGTTGAATCGCCTCGCTATGGGTTAACTGCTGGCAGTCGTAATGCAGCAGCAGCGTGGTGTAAGAGGGCACCAGGTCAATTAACATGCTTCCAAAGGCATTACGCAGCGCCTGATCGGCGGCGATTACCCAGGCCATATTGGTTTCGTCGATGGCGTCGAACAGGCGCACCATCAGGGCATCCATGGCGGCGGTTTCAATGCGCATTTCAATATTGGATTTCACGCCTGCTCCAGCGCCTGAAAGGCCTCGCGAATAGCGCGTACGGCGGCCACTGACTCGGGGTTGTCGCCATGAACGCAGAGCGTATCGCAGGGTAAATGCAGCGTTGTGCCGTCGAGTGCGGTGAGCGGCTCGCCTTTGGCCAGCTTGATGGCTTGATTGACGATGGTGTTCTGGTCGTGGTGCACAGCGTTAGGCAGCCGTCGTGAGGCCAAGTGGCCGTTACCGTCATAAGCACGGTCGGCAAAGGTTTCGAACCAGAGGGTAATGCCCATTTTGGCGGCCAGCTCGCGATGTGGTTCGGGGTCCGCGGTGGACATAATCATTAACGGCAGGCTGGCGTCATACGCACGTACCGCGCGCATGACGCCTTCGAGCAGCGCCGGGTTGGCAGCCATGTCGTTGTACAGCGCACCGTGCGGTTTGATATAGCTCAGTTGGGTGCCTTCGGCTTGGCAGATGCCCGCCAAAGCCCCCACTTGGTAGAGCACCATATCTTCCGCTTCTTCCGGCGAGCAGGCCATGGAGCGCCGCCCAAACCCCATCAAATCCGGGTAACCGGGGTGAGCGCCAATGCGTACGCCATTTTGAACCGCTAGCTTGACGGTGCGGCGCATCACGTGGGGGTCGGAGGCGTGGAAGCCGCAGGCGATATTGGCGCAATCGACGAAAGGCATCGCGTCGGCGTCCAACCCGAGACGCCAGTTACCGAAACTTTCGCCCATATCGCAATTAAGCAGGGGGATGGCCATAGCGACTCCTGTTAGTTATTAGTGCTTTCACTTGGCTGAAGCAAAACGCTAAGCCAACACCAATATATGAATACGGTTTGCTCAGTGCCAATCGTTTTTGTCGATACTAACTATCGGTCGCTCCTATCGTATTGTTATTTATTGAAAAATGGTTGACGGTGAGAGGCGATACGCTTATCACAGTATAGGCGTGGCGTGATAATAACGTTGGTCGCATTTCTCTGTCGGGAGTGGTCTCAAAGTTGCATAGTGACATGGTAGCTGTGTGTGATAGCCCTCGGCAGTAACGATGTAACAGCGCAATGGTGTTTTTTCCACTTAAGAAGGTCATGGGTAGGCGAGTCACTATGCTCGATTTTAAGGAACTTGAGGCGTTTGTATGGGCGGTAAGGCTTGGCTCCTTCCGTAAGGCGGCGACCCGCCTGCACCTTACCCAGCCTTCTGTATCTGAGCGTATTTCACGCCTTGAATCCACGGTGGGAGAATTGCTGTTAGAACGGTCTGCTCGGCCTATCCAGCCGACCATGCGCGGGCGTGAGTTCTTTGTCCACGCTGAGCGGATGTTGCACCAACGCGATGAGGCAATGAAGCTATTCGATAGCGAAGAGGCTTTTTCTGCACCACTTCGGCTCGGCACGATTGAAACCATTGCCCATAGCTGGTTTCCCGACTTTATGCGCAGGCTCACCGAGCGGTACCCGCGTCTCACCATAGAATTGACGGTTGATTATTCGCCAGTGCTGAATGAGCGGCTACTAGGCAATGAGCTGGATATTGTGCTGGCGATGAATGGCTATTCGCCGCAGAAGCAGATCGAGTACGAGTCACTGAGCCCCTATGAAATGGGCATGTTTGTCTCTCCCCGGCACGCCAAGCTGCTAAGTGAAAGTGCCGATACCTGGGGTAAGCAACTGCCATTCATTTCGTTTGGTAAGCAGGCGCGTCCTTATGCAGAGATGGTGAATTACCTGGCAGAGCAGGGCGTGGCCAGCCCGCGTATTCATAGCGTTAGTACCTTGATGACGATTGTGCGCATGACCACAGAAGGATTAGGGATCGGCGCGCTGCCAGTTGCCACTGTGCTGGATGAGKGGCAGCGGGGGGAGCTTTATCGCCTTGAGCTGCCAGTGCCATTACCGGCCATGCACTATGATGCGATATGGCGTAACGCTAATCATCCGCGCTTTTGCCGGGGAGTTGCCCGCTTGGCCCAGCAGTGTGCCTGCCGCTACGCTCAGGCGCGGCGTGCCGATATGACAACAACACTTTTCTCTGGGCGCTGGGTTGCTACCTGCGCCTCCTCTGGTACCACCGAAGCAATGCATTAGAAGCAACGCACTATTAGAAGCACCATACTATTAATAGAAATAAGAGGGTTCTTACGATGCGCAAGACAATCACGACTTCACTGCTACTGGCGACCGCCTGCGGTTTAACGGTGTCGGCTCACGCCGCAGAGTGGACGATGGCAACGCCTTACGGGGATGCCAGCTTTCATACTCAAAACAACAAACAGTTCGCTGAAGATGTAGCGGAAGCAACCGACGGCGAGCTGACAATTACCGTGCATAGCGGCGGTTCGCTGGTGTCACACGGGGAAATTAAGCCGTCGGTGCGTCGTGGCACTATTGATGCAGGTGAAGTATTCCTCTCGGTTCTTTCCAATGACGACCCGATATTTGAAGTTGATACGCTGCCAGGTGTGGCGGGTAGCTATGACGATGCCTATGCGCTGTGGGAAGCTACCAAACCGATGATCACCGAACTGTTTGCCTATGAAGGGTTGATTCCGCTCTACGCGGTCGCCTGGCCTGCACAAGGTATCTATACCTCTGAGCCTCTCACCGACCCCGAGCAGTTCGAAGGCCTGCGCGTTCGTGCACCCAATATTAATACCCAACGTTTTGTCGATAACCTGGGCGGCAGCCCGACTGAAACTGAAGAGTCTGATATCCCTACCGCGTTTAGCACCGGGCGTGTGGATGCCATGATCACCTCAAGCTCTACCGGCAACTCCATGGCGGCGTGGGATTACGTGACTGATTACACTGACGCTAACCTGTGGCTGCCCAAGAATATCGTCTTTATCAGCCAACGCAGTTTTGATGGCTTGGATGAAGCGACCCAGGAAGCACTGATGGAAGCCGCCGCTGAAGCTGAAAAACGTGGCTGGGAAATGAGKCGAGAAGATAACGATGCCAGTTTGGCGGTTCTGGAAGAGAACGGCATTTCAGTCTCTGAGCCTAACGAAGCCATTTCAGCGGCGCTTCAAGCAGCCGGTGATACGCTTTTTGAAGATTGGCAATCTCGTGCCGATGACGAAGCTAAACAGGCGCTAGAAACTTACCGCGAGCAGCAAGGCAGCTAATTTAAGTGCTGTTTAGCTAAGTGTTATTTATATAAGTTCTGGCGTGATCCTGTTTGTAGGGGCGGTGGTTTTGGCGCTGCCCCTGCTTTCCACACGCGCTTTTTCCTAAGTGCTTTTTCCAAGTGCTTTTCCTGAGTGTTTCGTGAGGCTGCGAACATGACGTTTAAATTCGATAAGCTCTATCGCCTGGGGGCTTGGGGTGCGGCGGCGTGCATGGTGGCTATTTGTACGCTAATAGCGCTTCAGGTGACCTTCCGCTTGGTAGATGCTCTGCTGGTGTTGGTTGGCCTCAGTCGCCTGGGCATAAGTATTACCGGCGTTTCGGAAATTGCCTCTTACCTATTGGTGGGAGCGACCTTCCTGGGGTTGGCTTACACCTTTGTGCATCACGCCCATATTCGCGTGACGCTACTAATTACTCGACTGCCACCGGCAATTCGTGTGTGGTTTGAAGTGTTTGGCCTCATTGTCGCCCTGGCGATCAGTCTGATGCTCAGTTACGGCCTCATTGGTTTGGCGAGAGAGAGTCTGCAATATAACGATGTGTCTTCAGGATTTGTGTCGATTCCACTATGGATTCCTCAGCTTGTACTCGCGACCAGCGTAGGGCTGCTGTGTCTTGCGCTGGCTGAAGCTCTGTTTATGGCGGTTCGCATTGCCATTCGTGACCCTGCGAGCTTTCGCGAAGCAACGAGCTTGCAAGACGACCAGTCCCCAGATGAAAGCGAGGGCCACTAAATGTCGATATTTACCCCGTCTGTTGTAACGACATCTCTGTTAATAGCGCCTCTGCCCTCTAAATCGGAGAGATCCTCGTGCTGCTACTAAGTCTCGCCACTATATTCACCCTCGTGGTACTCCTGGGGAGCGGGGTGTGGATCGCCTTTGCACTGATCGGCACTGCCTGGATAGCGTTAGAGTTCTTCAGCTCATTCTCGCCGGGTTCTATCCTAGCCTCAGATTTTTGGGGCGCCAGTTACGGTTGGGATCTTACTGCGCTACCGATGTTTATCTGGATGGGCGAGATTCTGTTTCGCTCCGGGCTTGCAGACAATATGTTTCGTGGCCTGTCGCCCTGGTTAAACCGCCTGCCTGGGCGTTTGCTGCATACCAATATCATTGGCAGCGGCATGTTTGCTGCGGTGTGCGGCTCTTCGGCCGCCACCTGTGCCACGGTAGGTAAAATGACCCTGCCGGAACTCGAACGGCGGGGCTACGATAGCAATATGGCGATTGGCACCCTGGCCAGCGCATCCACTTTGGGGTTATTGATTCCGCCCTCTATCGTGCTGATCGTCTACGGCGTGGTCACCGAGCAATCGATTTCCAGACTGTTTATGGCCGGTATTGGCCCAGGTTTGATGATCCTGGCGATGTTTATGAGCTATCTCATTTTGTGGGCGCTACTTAAAGGCAACCGCGAAGGGCTTACCGGTGAAGATGAATCCGGCATGAGCTTTGCTGAAAAGCTACGCAATACCTGGTCGCTGGTGCCTATTCTGCTGTTAATCGGCGGGATTATCTTTTCGATCTATGGCGGGTTGGCATCGCCCACCGAAGCCGCGGCAGTCGGTGTGGTGCTGTCGATTGTGATTGCACGCTTTAACGGTCATTTTAATCGCGACATTTTTAAAAGCTCGCTGTTTGCTGCCGTGCGTACCGCCTGCATGATTGCGTTCATTATTGCCGGTGCCTCGTTTCTGACCTCGGCCATGGGGTTTACCCAGGTGCCCATGAAGTTGGCAACGGCGATTGGTGAGATGGGGTTGTCGCCCACCATGCTGCTGATTGCACTAACGCTGCTGCTGTTAGTGATGGGGTGCTTCCTGGATGGTATCTCGCTGATTCTGCTGGTGACCGCGATCATTATGCCGCTGGTGAGTGCCGCTGGGTTCGATCTGATCTGGTTTGGTATTTACCTGGTTGTGGTAGTCGAAATGTCGCAAATCACCCCGCCGGTGGGCTTCAACCTGTTCGTGATTCAGGGGCTAACCGGTAAAGATATTCTGACCATTACCAAAGCCACGCTGCCGTTTTTCCTGCTCATGCTACTAGCGATTGCGTTAATGCATATCTTTCCTGGAATCGCCCTCTATCTACCTGAGGCGATGACGCGGTAAGGCGCTGATAAAAGGAAGAGTAGTAACGATAAACAAGCAGAAATGCTCTGGTCGGAGCGCTTGATGGCATGCATGTTCTGACCAGAGATTTAGGACTTAGAGCGGGGTTGGGTGTTGAGTTTTTTGAACGCAATGTCTTTGTTGAACTCGCCTGGGGCGCCATACCCTTTGCGTAGCATAGCAAGTGCTTTGGTTTGCGCTTCTCTACGGCTATTGAGTATCAGCGTATGGTTTAGCAAGAGTTGCTGAGCATTTTCAAGCAGTTCTTTGGGGTCAATAGCCGTGGGGGTGTCTAACATCAGTGTTTTGGCGATCAACTCCATTTTGGGCTGAACTTCTTGTAGCACGCTTTCAAATGAGAAAGAGGGCACGCCGGCTGTTGTACTTAAATCGTATAGGAGGACGGCGAGTTGCTCTTCTGGTGTGCTTGAGAGGCAGGCATCCGCCGCGGGGCCGGATATGCGAACACACATTTCCATCAAACTATCGCTTGTWCTATCGCTTTCACTATCMCTTGTCCTATCGCTTTTATAGGGGGCATGACTAAAGCGGATGGTATTGATTAGCGTGGCCGGGAGCCCCCATTTAGCGGCTAGCCAAGCCCCAATAACGGTGTGGTTGCACCCAAAGTAACGCTGCTCTTCTTCAATCAGGTGCGCATGGGGAATAGCGCTATCAATGTAGAGTTCGTCTACTTGTTCAGGGTACGTCGCGCTTAGCGCCAATATGCCAATATCCTGCAACAGTGCTGCCGTAAAAGCATGACCTGCCTGTTGAGGGCACGCTTGCTCGGCAAGCTGGCGCGCTATTAACGCAGACATAATCGACCGCTGCCAAATATGTGTATGCTGCGGCCCTTTACTGGAGTGCTGAAAAAGGTTGAAGCTCAATACCACCGTTAACGTTGCATCGAGTCCTAAACGCTGGACGGCCTCAAGGCACGTCTGTGTCAAATTGGCCGAGCGAGTATGGTGAACGCTATTCGCGAGCGATATTAACCGAGCGGTTAATGCCAGGTCATGCTCAATGGTGTCGGCAACATCGTTGATAGTCGCTGTTGAGGATTGCGTTAATCTGAGTATGCGTAATGCGATTGAGGGAAGCGAAGGTAAGCGTTGGCACTTTAGGAAGTCGCTGAGCAGAAAAGCTGGCAGTGCTTCAGTAAGCATTAGGTATAGCGCTTCATCTTTTTGTGATGTTCTAGTCACGTTATCTCCCGTGCACTTTGTAGCGTAGCTGCCAGCCACCATTGGGTAATGTCCTAATTTTACCATATACCCAGCGAGTGTTGACGTTGTTGTCGTTGGAAAAGAGCGGTTTATGCTTTGTAGGTCGCTATATATACTTAATGAGGTTAGTGGCAGGTGCTCCAACTGCTCCAGAATTAAAAAAGTGAGTGCAACCATGCACACAAAGAACGATGCGGCCGAGATATTTCGTCAGTTGGCAGAAGGCGTAGGGCACAGCGGGAGCCCCCGTTTTTATGCAACGCTGGTGGAGCGCTTAGCGACAATACTCGGCGTTGATCATGTGCTAGTGGCCGATGTTACGCAACGCCATCAGGCTGAGACACTGGCGGTCTGGTCAAATGGCCACTTGCTTAGCAATATCACTTACCCGCTAACCGGTACGCCTTGCGAAACCGCATTGGGGCGCGAGTGCTGCCTTTATGCCCGTGATGTTCAGTCACGCTTTCCTGACGATAAACTGCTGTGTGAGTTGGGAGCCGAAAGCTACTTAGGGCGGGCGCTCTATGCGGCGGATGGCGCGCTGATAGGCCTGTTAGCGGTGCTCAAAAATTCCCCCATGCAGATGGGCGAGTTAGCCAATGAAATACTGCAGATCGCTGCCGCTCAGGCGGGGGCGGAGCTGGGCCGACAAAAGGCGGAACAGGCATTAAGAAAAAGCGAAGAGGTCGCACGGGAAAGTGAACGCCGCCTGAATACGCTGCTCAATCACCTGCCGGGCATGGCCTATCGCAGTTTAAATGATAGTCATTGGACCATGCAGGTGGTTAGCCAGGGGGCCGAGGCATTAACCGGGTATCGGCCCGACGAGTTGCAAGATAATCGACTGACCAGCTTCGCTGCCCTGATTCATCCTAATGATCAGGACAAGCTCTATCGCGAGGTGCAGTTGGCCATTGCCAATAATCAGCCTTACCGCGTGATTTACCAACTGCGTCATCGTGACGGCGGCTACCGCTGGATGTGGGAGCAGGGCCAAGCCGTTAGGGATGAGGCAGGCGACATCGTCTGTTTAGAAGGCTTTATCTCTGATGTGACCGACCAGCAAGAGTCACAGCGGGTGCAAAACGCTGTGGTTGAAGTGGCTTCTACGGTCACCMCCCAGGTGGGCGACGGCTATTTTCAACAGTTGATTGCGACCTTGGTGAAGGTGCTGGAAGCCGACGCAGGCTTTATTGCGCTACTCCATACGTCCCCTCAAAGCGACAAAAAAGTCGTTGGACAGGCGACCACTGTCAGTATGGTGGTAGAGGGGACTCAACACGAACAACATGCCTTTGCGTTGCGGGGCTCGCCCAGCGAGCAGGTGGTGCTGGAGGGCGAAGCCGTCATGCATGACGGCCCACCACTGCTGTTGCCAGGCACCTTGCTATCAACAAGGGCATGGATTGGCCGACGCCTAGATAACGCCAACGGCGAAGCGATTGGTGTGATGATGGTGTTTTATCGTCAGCCGTTGACTACCAATGCCTTTGCTACCTCGGTGCTGAAAATTCTCTCTACCGGCGCTGCGGCAGAGCTTGAGCGCCGCCGCGACCATCGCCATATGCACCAGTTGGCCTATACCGATACCACCACTGGCTTACCTAACCGCGTCCGTTTTATGGAGCTGTTAGCGCAGATGTGGAAAGAGGCCCACCAGAGTGAGCTTGGTCTTTCGCTGCTGCTATTGGATATCCGCCGTTTTAAGGAGGTGAATGACCTGCACGGCCACCAGGTGGGAGATCAACTGCTGGTGACGGTGGCGGATCGTCTAAAGCAGATCAGCCACGCGCATGGCTCGCTGGCGCGCTTATCCGGGGATGAGTTTGCCTTGTTAGTCGCCGCTGCCGACCCCGTTGATATCGGCGGTCTTGTCGAGCAGCTACGCTCAGCGGTGAAGCAGCCGCTGTCTTTGCAGCGTCGCGTCTTTCACCTCGATGTCAGCATTGGTTTTGCCCATTACCCGCAAGATGTCGCTGAAGCTGGCGAATTATTTAATGCCGCTAGTATTGCCCTCCACCACGCCAAGCGGCGCGAAAACAGCACCTCTCCTTATACTCAAATTATGCGTCATGAGCTGCATCGACGCCAACTGATGAGCGAACGGCTCAGCGCCGCGATCACTGAACACAAGTTAGCGCTCAACTTTCAGCCCCAGGTGGACCTAACCAATGGCCGGTTGACCGGTGCAGAAGCCCTATGCCGCTGGTACGACGCTGAGTGGGGGTGGGTAAGCCCTGGCGAGTTTATTCCCCTGGCCGAAGAGCGCGGCCTTATCCGCGCCCTGGGGGACTGGGTGCTGGAAGAGTCTGCCAAGCAGTTAATCACATGGCGAAATCAGCCCGGTGGAGGGTTGCCAGGCAGGCTATCGATCAATATTTCCGCCCAACAGTTTGCCGACCCAGAGCTCAATAGCCACATAGCGCGCCTCACCGCTGGTGTTCCGCCGAGCGCGATCGCCCTGGAGCTCACCGAAAGCGATTTTATGCGCGACCCAGATCAGGCCGTTGAGATTACCCACGCCATGCGTCAAGCGGGATACTCGCTCTCCATCGACGATTTTGGCACCGGCTACTCCTCTCTCTCCTATTTGCGGCGCTTCGCCGCCGACGCGCTGAAAATAGATATCTCGTTTGTGCGTGAAATGCTCGAAAATAAAAATGATCGCACCATTGTGCAAACCATCATTGCCATGGCGCAGGCGTTAGAAATGAAGACTGTGGCAGAAGGTGTCGAAACCCAAGAGCAAGCTCATTTGCTTGCCGACATGGGCTGTAATGAAGCGCAAGGCTACTGGTTTGGCCGCCCATTACCGGCGGATGAGTTTGCGGCAGCGTGGTTGACCCCTTAAACCCTTATCATCGTCATCGTCTTGTCATCACCTTTGGCATACCCTACGCGCCGCCAACCCGCGATGAAAGGAGTGCCCCATGCGCCTGGCCCTGTTTGATCTTGACGACACCCTCCTGGACGGAGACTGCAGCGACCGCTGGAATTTATGGATGATAGAGCAAGGTTGGATCAGCGATGCCGAGGCCTTTATGGCTCGTGCCGAAAAGATGCATCTGGCCTATCACGCGGGCAAGCTGAAACTTGAAGAGTATCTGGCCATGACCCTGGCACCGCTGCGCGGACGCCGGGTGAAAGATGTGCAAAAAGAGGTCGAGCGCTTTGTGGCCACGCACCTGCAACCGCGTATTTTTGAACAAGCCTGGGCCTGCCTGGAAGCGCACCGCCAGGCTGGCGATACCCTGCTACTGATTTCTGCCTCGTCACGCCATCTGGTCGAGCCGATTGCCACCACCCTGGGGATTGAGCATGTGCTGGCGGTCGAGCTAAGCGTGGAGCACGGAGTGAATGAAGACGCGCGCTATACCGGCGGTAGCGAAGGTATTTTTTCCTATCGCGGCGGCAAGGTGCTGCGCTTGAAAGAGTGGCTGGCCGAACAGCAGATCACTGCTTGCCACACCACCTTCTATTCAGACTCCCGCAACGATTTACCGTTACTGCAATATGTCGATTGCCCCGTGGCAGTTAACCCAGACCCGGTACTGGCCGAGGTGGCTAGCGTTGAAGGTTGGCGGCGCTTAGACTGGCGGACGCCCTCAAGCGCTTCGTCGCCTAATGCTCTGCCAGGAAAATCGGCGCATGTCTGATGCCTACTATTTACAGTTAACCGAACAGCTTCGCACATTAATCGATCAAAATGCCGCCCTGTGGGAAGGCAAGCTTCCCGCCGAGCGGTCATTGGCCGAGCGCTTTGCCACCACCCGCGTGACCCTGCGCCAAGCGCTTTCTCAGCTAGAAGGGGAGGGKCTGATACACCGCAGCAATCGACGCGGCTGGTTTATTTCTCCCGCCCGTTTGGTTTACGACCCCACCCGTGACGCGGGTTTTAACGACTATGTGCGCGCCCAGGGGCGGCAGCCACGCACGGCCGTTTTGAAGCTGGAAAGCCGCGCTCACCCGCCCGCGGCTCGGGCGCTGGGGCTGCCGGATGACCAGCCGTTTCAGCATATTCGCCGCCGCCGCTACGTGGATGACCGCGCGGTGCTGGTGGAGTCGCTGTGGGTAGTACCCGAGCGTGCCCCAGAGTTGCTAGATATCTATAGTGGGCAATCGCTTTGGGGGCTGTTGCGAGAGCGCTGGGGGCACTACCTGGCCAATCGCTCTATTCGCATGGTCTCAGAAGCGCTTTCGCCAATGGATGCCGAAGAGCTATTCGTTGCACCCGGCACTGCCGGGTTAAATATTAACCGTGCCATTTTAGACGACCAGCAGCGCCCTATTGAGTTTGATGAAGAGCACTGGCTGCACGATTCGCTGTGTATCAGCGTGGAGCTATCCGGTCAGCGCTAGCGGAAACGACCTAGTCGCGGTCATCACCAGTTAAAAAAACGTTCAAACAAGCGTCATCGCAGTGTCATTTAACGCCTGCAAACTTCTGGTCTATACCAATCAGCCGGGAGACTATCATGATGATGCCACGCCGTTTATTCCCTTCAACGTTGTTAGCAGGTGCTGCTGCTGTTGCGCTTGCTTCCAACGCCCAAGCAACCGAATTAACGGTGTATACCGCCGTTGAGTCGGACGACCTGCAAAAATATGCTGAACGCTTCAACGCGGCCCACCCGGATATCGAGATTAACTGGGTGCGCGACTCCACCGGCGTGATTACCGCCCGCCTGCTGGCCGAGAAAGACAACCCCCAGGCTGACGTGATCTGGGGCCTGGCCGCTACCAGCCTGCTGGTGTTGGAAGAGGAGGGCATGCTGGAGCGCTACGCTCCCGCTGGCGTTGAGAATCTCGACCCCAAATTTGTCGATGTGGCCTATCGTGATGGTGAAGACCCGGCTTGGGTGGGTATGGACGCCTGGGTCGCTGCTATTTGCTACAACACCATTGAGGGCGAGCGCCAGGGCGTGCCGATGCCGACCTCTTGGGAAGACCTTACCCAGCCTGAGTTTGAAGGCCATGTGATCATGCCTAACCCCAACTCGTCGGGTACCGGCTACCTGGATGTAGCCAGCTGGCTGCAGCTATGGGAAGAGGATCAGGGCTGGGATTACATGGATCGGCTGCATAACAACATCGCCCGTTACMCCCATTCGGGCTCCGCCCCTTGTAGCCTGGCGGCGACAGGTGAAACCGTGGTGGGCGTGTCATTTGCCTTCCGCGGTGCGCGCTTGAAGTCCCAGGGTGCGCCTATTGAAGTTATCTTCCCTGAAGAAGGGCTGGGCTGGGATATGGAGGCCGCCGCTATTATGACTGGTACCGACAAGCAGGAAGCCGCGCAAACGCTTATGGATTGGGCAATCTCCCGCGATGCCAACGAACTCTATAACGAAGGCTATGCAGTGGTTGCCTACCCAGGTGTGGCACAGCCGATTGAAAACTACCCCTCCGATATTACTGATCGCATGATCGACGCCGACTTCCAGTGGGCTGCCGTCAATCGCGAACGCGTGCTGGCCGAGTGGCAGCGTCGCTACGATGGTAAAACCGAGCAATAAGCCGCGATCAGTTGCCCCGGCCAGTGTGCCGGGGCATGGAGATGTTATGCACACGACAATGACATCGCTGCTGGCGGCCGACGCGCCGACAGTGATGACCCCCACGACGCCCCATTTACGCATTGAAGCGGTGACCAAGCGTTTTGGTACCTTTACTGCACTGGACAACATTTCCCTGACCATTAACGAGGGGGAGTTTGTCTGTTTTTTAGGTCCCTCCGGCTGCGGCAAAACCACCCTGCTGCGCACTATTGCGGGGCTTGCCCGACAAACCGCGGGCACGCTTATTCAGCGTGACAAGGATATCTCCACGCTGCCCACCCAGGCGCGTGACTTCGGCATTGTGTTCCAGTCCTATGCGCTGTTTCCCAACCTAACGGTGTTTAACAACGTGGCCTATGGGTTGCGCAACCGGCGGGTAGAGCGGTCACGCATCCAAGCACGGGTGAGTGAGCTGCTCGCGCTGGTGAACTTGACGGGCAGCGAAAACAAGTACCCGGCGGCACTTTCCGGCGGGCAACAGCAGCGCGTGGCGCTTGCGCGGGCACTGGCCACCGAGCCYGGCCTGCTACTGCTGGACGAGCCGCTTTCGGCGTTGGACGCCCGGGTGCGGGGCCACCTGCGCAGCCAGATTAAAGCCCTGCAGGCGCGCCTCGGGGTGACCACCATCATGGTGACCCACGACCAGGAAGAGGCGCTCACCATGGCCGACCGCATCGTGGTGATGAACCACGGCGTGATTGAGCAAGTGGGTACCCCGGCGGAGATCTACCATCAGCCTGCCAGCGCCTTTGTGGCCTCGTTTATCGGCAGCATGAACTTCCTGGAAGTGACCGCCCAAGGCGATAATCAAGCGCTGCTGGGTATCACGCCCTGCGCTTGTCTGCCGCATGCCCTGGAAGTGGGCCAAGCCGCCCAACTGGCCATTCGGCCCGAAGCAGTGGCACTTAGCCGTCAAGCGGGAGCGCTGAATGGTGAGGTGATAGGTATCGAGTTTTTAGGGCCCTTTCAGCGGGTCACACTGCGCTTAACGGACGCTGACCAAACGCTCATTGCCGATGTGCCTAGTCGCGATAGTACCGACCTAAACCTTTACCAGGGGCAGGTGCTAGGTATTCACCTGCCCACCGAAGCCGCCCGTCTTTACCCAGCCGGGAGTAGCCAGCAATGATGGCCGAGAGCTTTGTAAAATCGGCGACCAAGCCATCGCTAGAGTCGCTGATCCGCTTGTTGGCGTTACTCGCTGGCGTTGCACTGCTGGTGGTGGGGCTGCTGTTCCCACTCGTGACCATGCTGATCAAGAGCCTGCAAGACCGTGCAGGCGACTTTATCGGCCTGGCCAACTTCGCGTACTATTTTCAAACCCCTGCGCTGGTCAATTCGATCGCCAACTCGTTGCGGGTGGCGCTGATGACCACCGGTGTGGTGGTCGGGTTAGCGTTTTTATGCGCCTACGGGATCACTCGAACCTGCATGCCGGGCAAGCGGCTATTTCGCATGTTGGCGATTTTGCCCATTCTGGCGCCATCGCTGCTGCCCGCGATTAGCTTGGTCTATCTGTTTGGCAATCAGGGGTTTCTGCGCGATTTACTGGCCGGCCACTCGGTTTATGGGCCTATCGGCATTGTGATGGGCATGAGCTTCTGGATATTTCCCCACGCGCTAATGCTGCTGACCACCGCGCTGACCAACAGCGATGCGCGGCTCTACGAAGCGGCCGAAGCGCTGGGTACCCCCAAGTGGCGTACGTTTTTGACTATTACGTTGCCCGGCGTGCGCTACGGGCTGATTTCCTGCCTGTTTGTGGTGTTTACCCTGGCGATTACCGACTTCGGCGTGCCTAAAATTATCGGCGGCCAATTCAGTGTGCTGGCTACCGACGTCTACCGCCAGGTGGTTGGGCAGCAGAACTTTCAGATGGGCGCGGTAGTCAGCGTGATTCTGCTACTGCCAGCGGTTCTCTCGTTTATCGTTGACCGTTGGATACAGCGGCGCCAGGTGGCGCAACTTTCGGCCCGGGCAGTGCCGTGGCAGCCTAGCCCCAGCCCGCTGCGAGATTGGATATTTACACTGCTTTGCTACGCGGTGGCGGGGGCCATTGTGCTGGTGATCGGCACCGCGGTGTATGCGTCGCTGGTGCAGTTCTGGCCCTACAACTTATCAATAACCTTTGAGCACTATACCTTCCAAGGCATGGCCGATGGTGGCTGGGGGGCATGGTTTAACTCGCTCAAGTTAGCGTTTAGCGTGGCCCTGGTGGGCACGTTAGTGATCTTCTTTAATGCCTGGCTAATCGAAAAGAGTGAAGGCTTCCGCCCGCTGCGCCAAGGGCTACACTTTATGGCCATGCTGCCTATGGCGGTGCCTGGCATGGTGCTGGGGCTTGCCTATATCTTCTTTTTCAATCAGGCGGGCAACCCGTTTAACTGGCTGTACGGCACGCTGATGATTCTGGTGCTCAATACCTTGATTCACTTCTACACCGTGTGCCATCTCACCTCCGTCACCGCGCTTAAACAGCTCGATCCCGAGTTTGAAGCGGTGGGGGCCTCACTCAAAGTACCGTTTTGGATCACGTTCAGCCGGGTGACGCTGCCGGTGTCGCTGCCCGCGGTGCTGGATATATCGGTGTATCTGTTCGTCAATGCGATGACCACGGTATCGGCGGTGGTGTTTCTCTATAACAGTGACACACGGCTGGCCTCGGTGGCCGTGCTGCATCTGGATGAGGCGGGCTACTTTGCCAGCGCCGCGGCCATGGCCGTGCTGATTTTCCTTACCTCGCTGGTGGTGAAGCTGCTGCATACAGCGCTTACCCATGTGTTGTTAAACAACGCCCAGCGCTGGCGTATGGCGGGCTAGGAGAGACGAGAACAGTCCTAGACAGCCCGTTGTACTTGCGACTAAAGTGTTTTAAATATCTGGTATAGACCAAAATGAACGATCAAAACGAAGCACTCTATCTGTTAACACCGGGGCCATTGACCACTTCCCCTGCGACCAAAGCCGCCATGCTGCGCGACTGGGGCTCCTGGGACGATGACTTTAACCAGGTCACTGCCGACATTCGTAGCCAGTTGCTTGCTATGGCGGAAGCCGCAAGCGATGAGTACGCCTGCGTGCCCATGCAGGGTAGCGGTACCTTCGCCGTGGAGAGTGCGCTGGCCTGCGCCACTGACCCCAGCGGTAAAGTGCTGGTGCTGATGAATGGTGCTTACGGTAAGCGCGCGGCGCAGTTGCTCCACATAATGGGCCGCCGTTACGTGACGCTGGATAAAGGCGACTACCTGCCACCCCAGCCCAATGAAGTGGCGGCGCTGCTGGAGCAATATCCTGATATTACGTCGGTATTTTTGGTGCACTGCGAAACCAGCTCGGGGATTTTAAACCCACTGGAAGCCATTGCCGAGGTGGTGCACTCCCATGGGAAAACGCTCATCGTCGATGCCATGAGCTCTTTTGGCGGCATCCCTATCAGCCTTGCGAAAACGCCTATTGATGTGCTGGTTTCTTCTGCCAACAAGTGCATTGAGGGTGTGCCGGGTTTTGGCTTTGTGATTATTCGCCAGGCGCTGCTTGAAGCAGGTGGAGGGCGCGCTCACTCGTTGAGCCTGGATCTCAATGCCCAATGGGAATATATGGAGCGCACCGGCCAGTGGCGCTTTACGCCGCCCACGCACACCGTGGTGGCCTTTCAGGCCGCACTTGCCCAGCACCGGGAAGAGGGCGGCGTGCCAGGGCGCTGCGCGCGCTATACCCGCAATCGTGATGCGCTGGTAAAAGGCATGCGCGCGCTAGGCTTCAGCACGCTATTAGAAGACGAATGGCTATCGCCGATCATCACTACCTTTTTAAGCCCTACCGACCCAGCATTTGAGTTTAACGCTTTCTACGCGGCGCTAAAGGCGCGCGGGTTTTTGATCTATCCCGGCAAGTTGACTGAAGTGGAGAGTTTTCGCATCGGCTGCATTGGCCAGCTAGGCACCACGGTGATCGCGCAACTGCTAAGCGCCATTCAAAGCACACTTACCGAGATGGGCGTTAGCCTTTTTCCACACCTATCTTCACAATCAGGGAGCGCCTAATGCAGTATCAATCTCCTCAATGCTTGCAAGCGGTTATCTGTGACTGGGCAGGCACGCTGGTCGATTTTGGCTCCTTTGCACCTACCCAGATATTTGTCGAAGCGTTTGCTGAGTTGGGCGTGGCGATTAGCCTGGAAGAAGCTCGCGGCCCCATGGGTATGGGTAAGTGGGATCATATTCGGACACTCTGCAATCACCCGGACATCGCCGAACGCTTTGTTCAGGCGGTAGGCCACGCGCCTTCTGATAACGATGTAACGGCGCTTTACGAGCGCTTTATGCCGCTGCAGATTGCCAAAATTGCCGACCACTCGGCGGTGATTCCCGGCGCGCTCGAGACCTTAACTACGCTGCGCGCCCAGGGGCTGAAAATCGGTTCCTGCTCTGGCTACCCGGCGGTGGTGATGGAAAAAGTCGTTGCTTTGGCTGCGGATAACGGCCTGCAAGTTGATCACGTAGTGGCGACGGATGAGGTGCCCAATGGCCGTCCGTATCCTGCTCAGGCGTTGGCCAATGTGATCGCGCTAGGCATCAGCGATGTGGCTGCCTGTATTAAAGTGGATGACACCACGCCGGGCATTCTTGAAGGGCGCAGCGCGGGAATGTGGACGGTGGCGCTTACCTGCTCGGGCAATGCGCTGGGGCTAACCTATGCGCAATATCAAGCGTTGAGTGATGCCGAGCGCCACGCCGCCCACGAGCAGGTGGCCGCGCAGTTTGCCCCCTCAGCACCGCACTACTGCATTGAGACCATTGCCGAGCTACCCAGCGTGGTCGATGCCATCAATACACGTCTTCAACAGGGAGAGCGTCCTTGAGTCCAGCCGCGCTTGCTCTGGTGCTGGTCTCGGTATGTATGCACGCCGGATGGAACGTGTTGGGCAAACGCAATGCGCCGTCGTTAGCCTCTTTTACCCTGGCTTACGGCGCGGGTGGGGCGGTGATGCTGCCGCTGGTGTTGCTTGGGCCGCCGCTCACTGCGTTACCAAGTGCATTCTGGGGCTGGTTGGCGCTTTCGGGATTATGCCAAATGCTCTATATGGGCGGCCTGGCCTGGGCCTATGCGCGGGGTGACGTCAGCGTGCTTTACCCCATCGCCCGGGCATTGCCGGTAGTGCTAGTGCCGCTGGTATCCATTGCGCTGCTGGGTAGTCGGGTGCTGGATAGATGGGACGGCCTTGGCATGGTGCTAGTCGTGGCAGGCGCGCTTTGCCTGCCGCTTAGCCATCCGCAGGCGCGCAGGATATCCACCTATCTCACCCCGGCCATGGGGTTTGCGCTACTAGCGGCAGCAGGCACCGTTGGCTATTCGCTGATCGACAAGCAGGCCCTCGGGCTAATGCAGGGGGCAGGGCACAGCGGCTTAACCGCCGGGGCGGTGTTTATGGTGTTGCAAGCGCTGATGACACTAACCTGGTCAGCACCGCTACTGGCATTGCTACCGGCAGAGCGACGCCGCCTGCCTGCGCTCCGCCAGCAGGGGCTGACCATGCTGGTCGTTACCGGGCTGATGATGACCTGCACCTATGGCTTGGTATTAATCGCCATGGCGCTTACCGACGAGGTGAGTTATGTGGTGGCGCTGCGCCAGCTGTCTATTCCTGTGGGCGTATTGATGGGCGTGCTATGGCTAAAAGAGCCTGCCTCCAGGGCGAAAGCCGTAGGCACGCTGGTGATGTTGGCGGGGCTGGTGTTGGTGGTGCTTTAGGTCAGCGATAACTATTTCAGCGCCTGCCAAATTAGATTAAAACCGACCAAAAACATGGCTAAAATCACCAATCGATAAAACAGCGCTTCGTTTACACGGCTTTGTAGCCAGAGGCCGTTGCGCACGCCGATCCAGGCGATGGGCACTAGCAGCAGCGACGCCCAAGCGCTGGTGACGTTGATCTCACCAAGCCACATATAAGGGGCCAGTTTAATCACGTTGACCACCGCAAAGGATACCGCGCAGGTGGCGATAAAGGTCTCTTTAGAGAGTTTGCGCGGCAGTAGATACACGTTTAGCGGCGGCGCTCCCGCATGGGCCATAAAGCTGGTAAAGCCGCAGACGCTTGCTGCGGGTAGGGCCCAACGGGAAGAAATGGGCTTTTTGGCGACGGGCTTGAGTAGCATGTAAGCGGCGAACAGCAAAGTGATAACGCCAAGTGTCAGGCGCAAGCCCTGCTCGCTCAGGCTGCCAAACAGCAGCGTGCCCACTGCCACGCCAATGAATAAGCCCGGCACAAAGCGCCAGACTTCGGCGTTTGATTGCTTGCCCCACCATGCTTTCACCGCAAACACGTCCATCACCAGCAGTAGCGGCAGTAGTAAGCCCGCTGCCTGGGCGGGGCTGATCGCCAGCGCCATTAGCGGTACCGAGAGCGTGCCAAAACCACCCGCAAAGCCACCTTTTGAAACGCCGGTCAGGTAAACGGAAAACGCAATTAACAACCAGGCGATGACGGAGTAGTCGGGGAGCATTGAGGCCTCTGGATACGCAAAAAAATGAACCACAAAAAAGCCCCGCATTAGCGGGGCTCATTAGCATAACATTAGATAAACGTTAGCGGGCGAAGTGTCGATCTATCCAGCGTTCATCAGCCATTCGTGGTCGGGGTCGTTGTGAAATTTCCATGCCCGCTTGGGCCCCGCCATCACATTTAAGTAGTAGAGCGAATAGCCATGGGAGGCGCCCACCGGATGGTAACCCTTGGGAACCAACACACAGCAGCCGTTTTCCACCGCCATGGTTTCATCAAGGCTGCGGTCATCGGTGTAAACGCGCTGGAAGGCGAACCCTTGTTCAGGGTTAATGCGGTGGTAGTAGGTCTCTTCCAGATGTGATTCGTGGGGTAAGTTATCCACATCGTGTTTGTGGGGCGGGTAGCTCGACCAATTGCCCGCGGGTGTGAATACTTCAACCACTAGTAGACTATCGGCGGGCTCGGTTTCCGGCAGAATATCGTGAACATGGCGGGTGTTGGTGCCCTGGCCACGGGTGCTTTGCTTGATGTTGTCAGGCGCGATGAGCCGTGGGGCATGGTTGCCATGCCCGGGGGCGGCGCACACCGCTAGCTCTAAGTCTGTGGTCGCTTCCACCGCGTAGCTAACATGGTCAGGCAGGTAAACCGCATAGGGCGGGATCTGTTCAAAGATATCCATGCGCTGGCCGATATCTTCAAAGCGGTGCTCGCCGCAGGTTACCGTGGCGCGACCGGTGAGCAGCACCAGGCAGATTTCCTGATCATCGCTGCTGGCCTCCAGGCGTTGGCCCTTGGCGAGTTTATGCACCCGAAAGCCAACGTGCGTCCAGCCAGCCGATTCAGGGGTCACGTCAATCACGGTGCCTTGGGCATCTGGGGCGGTGGGGCGTACCAGTAGGGAAGCCATATGTCGCTCCTTCTGATGGTTAGCTGCTCTGTTGGCAGCTAACCGTTAACGATATGAAGGGTCTCCACAGACCCGTTTGCGTCTGTTTAGATCGAGGCGTCGAGCAGAATTTTGCGACCTTCACGCAATGAACGCTCCGCTGCATCGGCTAAGCGCAACGCCTCTAGGCCATCCTGGGCACCTGCGAGTGGCGCACGTTTCTCCTTCCATGCGGCGACAAAGTCGCCAATTTCCAGTTGGTAGGCTTGGGCATAGCGCTCCAGGAAGAACCACTTGGGTTTGTCTTCCACTTGGCCTGCTTCACCGGTGAAGCGCAGCCGGGTGTCGCTCTCATTTTGGGCCTGCAGCATGCCTTGGCTGCCAAAGGCTTCGATACGCTGATCGTAGCCGTAGCAGGCACGTCGTGAGTTGCTGATTTGGCACAGCTTTCCACTGGCTGTGGTAAGGGTGACCATGGCGGTATCCACATCACCCGCTTCGCCAATCGCTGGGTCGATAATGCTACTGCCGACGGCAAAGACACTTTCGATGGGTTCATCGAGCAGCCAGCGCGCCATGTCGAGGTCATGAATCATCATGTCTCGGAACAGGCCGCCGGACTCAGCCACGTACTCGGCAGGCGGGGGAGACGGGTCGCGGCTAATAATCGTTAGCGTTTCAAGTGCGCCAATACGCCCTTCGGTAATCGCTTTTTTCAGTGCCGAAAACTGAGGATCGTGGCGGCGGTTAAAGCCTAACGCGCAGGTCACCGGATGTTCACTGAGTACCTGCAGAGCATCTCGTGTGCGGGCTAAATCCAGGGCGATGGGTTTTTCGCACAGAACAGCCTTGCCCGCGCGGGCGGCACGCTCCAGATACTCCGCGTGAGTAGGCGTGCTTGAAGCAATCAGTACGGCGTCAATGGTGTCATCCGCGAAGATTTCATCCACAGAGGCCGCTCGGCTGGCGTACTGCTCGGCCAACGCTTCTGCGGCAGGCTGATGAAAATCGGCCACGGCGGCCAGGGTAACGTTTGGGTGTGAATAAATGGCCTGGGCATGCACCTTGCCGATGCGTCCTGCGCCGATGAGTGCGAGTTTCATAAGCTCTCCTATTTTGTTTTTGCTGTTGGCTTGCTTTGGGTGTTTAGGCCTTACGTTTTTTGTCACGGCCCTTTTCTTTGTCGCGTGTTTTGTCTTGCCGCACGCCCAGGGCAATCGCCAAGGTCTGGGTCAAGCAGAGCGACGCGGTCAAACTCCGGAAACTTTTTACTTCGGCTTCGTTGACCACGAAGACGACATCCGCGAAACGGGCCAGCGGGCTAAGGTTCGAATCGGTAATCACTACACTAGGTAGGCCGCGCTGGTGGGCGTCTTCGCAGGCTTTTTGGCTCTCTTCGGCATAGGGAGAAAAGCTAATCGTTAGCAGAGCGTCGTGTTGGCTCATAGCGCGCAGCTGCTCGCCGTACATCCCGCCCAAACCATTGACCAGCAGCGCAGGTTTATCCACATGGGCCAATGCATAGGTCATGTAGCTGGCGACCATAAAGCTTCGCCGTGCGCCCATCACATGAATCGCATGAGCCTTTTCAAAAATATCCAGCGCCTTCTCCAGGCTCTCTGGATCGATACGGCTGGGAAGCTGCTCCAGAACAGCGCGATTGGCATCGGCGAACTCCCACAACAGCTGGGTGCTGTCGGGTGTTTCCCCGGTGGCGCTACGTACTGCGCGAATCCGTTCTGTGTAGTTAGGCAATTCATCGACTAGGCGGCTGCGAAACAGCTGCTGCATTTCGGAAAAACCCTTAAAGCCCAAGCTATTGGCCAAGCGGATTAAGGTGGATGGAGTGACATCTGCCTGCTCAGCAATTTTGGCCACGGTTGCCAGAGCAACCTCCTGGGGGTGATCAAGCACAAAACGAGCGGTTTGCTGTAAGCGTTTGCTTAGCGTGGCGTACTCGGCGGTGATCAGCGTTTCCAGCTCGCGGTAGCTTTGTGGTGGCTGTGGCATACAAATTCCTTCGCGTTAACTGATGTACCACTCATTCACTCATGTACGCCTGGGTAGTAGCGCTGAGCAAAGTGGCTGGTTGTTATGCAGTCTAGTTGATTGGAATAAATATTCCATTTATACCAAAGTATAGAATAAATAATTTGCAAGAATTGCTATTTGGAATCTATATTCCATAGCGCCAAGGCATTTAATGCCACTTCCCTACCAACAACGATAACGTTATGAGGAATTCTTTATGGCACGTCTATCTCAATGGCTTCTAGCCTCTGCCGCCACCACGGCATTAATGGCAGGTGCCSCACAAGCACAGGAACCGGAACAAGAAGCGAGCCGTTTCGTCATGGTGACCCATGGTGTCCCCTCTGATCCTTTCTGGTCAGTGGTGAAAAACGGCGCAGAGGCAGCCGCTGATCTCGTAGGCGCTGAGCTGGAGTACCGTGCACCATCGACCTTTGATATGGCCAAGATGCAGCAACTTGTACAGGCAGCGGTGGCATCGGATCCGGATGGCTTGATCCTCTCTTTTACTGACGAAAATGCCCTGGGCGGCGCTGTCCAAAATGCTGTCGATAACGGCATCCCAGTGATCACCATTAACTCCGGTGGCGACGTGGCGAGAGATTATGGTGCCCGGCTGCACATTGGGCAGAGTGAATACGAGGCGGGCAAACAGGCCGCCGAGCGCATGCAGGAACTGGGCGTTGAGAAAGGCGTCTGCGTTAACCATGAGCAAGGCAACCAGGGGCTTGATCAGCGCTGTGATGGCTTTGTAGAGGGCTTTGACGGCAATGCTGAGCAGCTAGCGACCACCTACGACCCCACCAATATTCGCAATGCCATTGTCGCTTACCTCAACGAGAACAGTGATGTGCGTGGTGTGCTGACCTTGGGTGCACTGGCCGCTGATCCGATGATTCGGGCCATGCGTGAGCAGGGGGCAACCGATATGTTCACTCTCGGCACCTTTGACCTTTCACCCGGTATTTTGGAAGCCTTGGATGCTGGCGAGCTGGACTTTGCGATCGACCAACAGCAGTACATGCAGGGTTATTTGCCTGTCATGTTCCTAGATCAGTTCGTCAAAAACGGCCTGCTACCCGCAGGGGATGTTGCCACCGGCCCAGGGTTTGTCACTCAAGAAAACGCTGCACAGGTCATTGAGCTGAGTAGCCAGGGCATCCGTTGATAACTACCTAATTGAAAAAGGCTCGACGGTGTCGGGCCTTGGGGGTCGATCGCCATGAATTCTACTGAAACGAAACAGTCGGTTGCGCCAGCAACCGCTCCTCAAGATGAGCGTATCCAGAGAGTCTCTTTCTGGAAGAAGGCGCTTAATCGCCCGGAGCTGGGGGCGCTGGCCGGTGCCGTGCTGGTGCTTGCCTTTTTTATAGCTGCTTCCAGCGGCACTGGGATGTTTACCCCAGCGGGTATTATTAATTTCCTCGAAGTCGCCGCTCAGCTCGGCATTATCGCCACGGCGGCTGCGTTGCTGATGATCGGCGGAGAGTTTGATCTTTCGATTGGTTCGATGATTGGCTTGGCAGGCATTCTGATTGCCATCCCTGCGGTGGAGTATGGCTGGCCGCTATGGGCCGCTATTTTATTGGCGTTCGCCTGTGCGGGCCTGGTGGGCTGGATTAACGGCAATCTGGTCAATAAAACGGGGTTGCCGTCATTTATCGTTACCCTAGGCTTCCTGTTCATTCTGCGTGGCCTGGCTATTGGTACTAGCCGGTTGTTGACGGGACGTACTCAGGTGGGGGGAGTGCAGGATCATATCCCCGGAGATTGGTTCGCGGCGCTTTTCTCTGGAGAAGTCGCTACGGGACTATTTAGCTGGATGGCGGAAAATGGCTGGATGGCGACCAACTTTGCGGGCAACCCCACGGTCACCGGTATCCCTGTCTCGATTGTCTGGTGGCTGGGTTTAACCGCTGTAGCGACTTGGGTGCTGCTGTGCACGCCTTACGGCAACTGGATCTTCGCCAGCGGTGGTGATGCCAATGCGGCGCGCAATTCGGGCGTCCCCGTCCACCGCGTCAAGATTTCMCTGTTCATGTTCACCGCTTTCTCCGCCACCATCTTTGCCTGCATACAGGTCATGGATACCGGTTCGGCGGACACCATTCGCGGCCTGTTAAAAGAGCTGGAGGCCATTATTGCCGTAGTAATTGGCGGCGCTTTGCTGACCGGCGGCTATGGATCTGCCATTGGTGCGGCCCTCGGTGCGCTGATTTTCGGCATGGTGCAAATGGGCATTTTTTACACCGGCGTTAACACGGATTGGTTCCAGGTCTTCCTGGGCGTAATGCTGCTGGTGGCGGTGCTATTCAACAACTACATGCGCAAAAAGGCGATGGAGGCTAAATAACATGACTACACGCACTCCAATGATTGAAATGCGCAGTGTCAGCAAACACTTCGGCAGCGTCATCGCCATCAGTGATATCTCGATGCAGGTCTATTCCGGTGAGGTTATGTGCCTGCTGGGGGATAACGGTGCTGGCAAGTCAACGTTGATTAAAACCCTTTCCGGTGTTCACCAGCCCACCCATGGCGAGATGCTACTGGATGGCAAGCCCGCTCGTTTCAAGTCCCCGGCTTACGCGCTCGACGCCGGTATCGCGACCGTTTTTCAGGATCTGGCGATGGTGCCGTTGATGTCGATTACCCGTAACTTCTTTATGGGCCGCGAACCGACGGTGGGGTGGGGGCCTTTAAAGCGGATTGATTGGAAGTATGCCGACCGGGTTGCCAAAGAGGAAATGGCTAAAATCGGTATCGATGTACGCGACCCAAGCCAGCCGGTGGGCACGCTTTCTGGCGGGGAACGCCAGTGTGTGGCGATTGCCCGTGCCGTCTATTTTGGCGCTAAAGTGCTGATTCTTGATGAGCCTACGTCAGCGCTTGGGGTTAAGCAGGCCTCTGTCGTACTGCGCTACATTGCCAAAGCCCGCGCGGATGGGCTTGCGGTCATCTTTATTACCCACAATGTTCACCATGCTTACCCAGTGGCCGATGCGTTCACCTTATTGTCACGCGGCGGCAGTTTGGGCTCATTCCGCAAAGAAGAAGTCAGCCGCGAAGAAGTGCTCAATATGATGGCGGGTGGCGCTGAGCTTGAAAGCCTGGATGCGGAGCTTGCGGAATTCCAGCGTGACGATAAAGCCAAGAAGGCCAGCTTAGCCGAACAAGACACTCAGCCTGCGGATGAAACAGGCAGCACTGAACCCCCTTCACCGCGAACGGCGAGCGGCTATTAAGGAGCCATGATGAATAAACCTACCCCATCATCCCCGTTCACGCTGGCCGTTTGCGCTGAAATGGTGTTCCGCCACTTGCCCGTGCTGGAGCGTGTTAAGCGTATTTCTGAACTGGGTTTTCAGGTCGAAATCTGGGACTGGACTAAGCATGACATTGACGCACTGGCCAATAGCGGGGCGACGTTTTCATCCATGACCGGCTATGTCACCGGCACCCTAGCGGATGCAGCCGGGGCAGATGAACTGCTACGCACCGCCGCGGAGTCGATTGAGGTGGCAAAGCGCCTTGGCATTCCGCGCCTTAACCTTCACGGCACCGGGCTAGATGGTAATGGGTTGCCCGTTCAGCCTTGCCAGCAGATGACTGGCGCTATGTGGCTAAAAGCCCGCGACACACTCAATCGGCTGGCGGATCTGGGCGAGCAGAACGACGTCACCTTTGTGCTTGAAAACCTCAATACCGACGTTGATCACCCCGGTGTGCCGTTTGCGCGCCTGGAGGATGTGCTTGCGCTGGTGGAGAGTGTCGACCGGCCTAGCTTACGCATCATGTTGGACGTTTATCACGCCCAAATTGGCGAAGGTAATTTGATCGAATTGATTCGTCGCTGTGGGCCGTACATTGGTGAAGTGCAAGTGGCTGATGTGCCTGGGCGCTGCGAACCGGGAACCGGCGAAATTAACTACCCGGCCATCGCCAAAGCGCTGAACGACATAGGTTATCGCGGCACCGTAGGACTGGAAGGCTGGGCCTCTGGGGATGACGACCTCGCGCTCGACCGATTCCGTGCCGCTTTCTCACTTTAAGCCACGGTTGATAAGCCTTATCGATTGCCAGCCAAGACACTTTTATGCCCAGTGCCATCCTGTGACTAGTACCACGAATTTGTGACGTGGGGAGACATTTATGCTGAATAACAATAGTCAACACCGACCGCTTGACCTGATTTGTCTTGGACGCGTGGCGGTCGATCTTTACGCCGAGCAGATTGGCAGTCGTTTAGAAGACGTGGCCAGCTTTGCCAAGTACCTAGGCGGCAGCTCGGGCAATATGGCCTACGGCACCGCTCGCCTCGGGTTGAAATCCGCCATGCTCTCGCGGGTCGGCGACGAGCAGATGGGCAACTTCGTGCGCGAAGAGCTGGAGCGGGTGGGCGTGGATACCTCCGCGCTTCAAACCGACCCCGAGCGCCACACCGGCCTGGTTCTGCTGGCTTTAAAAGACCGTGAAAGCTTCCCGCTGCTATTTTATCGCCGCGACTGTGCTGATATGGCCATTGACGCCGAGGCCATCGACCCTGAATTTATCGCCCGGGCCAAGGCGCTAGCGATTACCGGCACGCATCTTTCTACCGATACCACCCGGCGGGCGTGTCGCAAGGCACTGGACGCCGCCGCCCMTTATGGCGTGAAGCGGGTGCTGGACATCGACTATCGCCCCGTACTATGGGGGCTGACCAATCCCGGCGATGGTGAAACCCGTTTTATCGCCGATGAAAAAGTCACTACAGATCTTCAACGCTGGTTGCCGGACTTTGACCTGATTGTAGGCACCGAAGAAGAGTTTCATATTGCCGGCGGCAGCACGGACACCTTAGCGGCTCTGCGCGCGGTACGTGAGGTTAGCGAAGCCACTCTGGTATGCAAGCTGGGGCCCATGGGCTGTGTGGTGTTTGAAGGCGCCATTCCTGACCGTATTGAAGACGGCATTTTAGTTAAGGGCGTACAGGTCGAGGTGCTCAATGTGCTGGGTGCCGGGGATGCCTTTATGAGTGGCTTGCTACGCGGCTGGCTGCGCAATGAACCCTGGCAAACCAGCGCCGGTTATGCCAATGCCTGCGGCGCGCTGGTGGTCTCCCGCCACGGTTGCGCTCCTGCCATGCCCACCGAGGACGAGTTGTTTGATTATCTGGCACGCCGCGACGAGGTTTCCCGTCCGGATATCGATAAACGCCTGAATCATCTGCACCGGGTCACTACCCGAGTGCCTGCGCAGTGGCCCGAAGTGCTGGGCCTGGCATTCGACCACCGCCGTCAGCTCACCGACATGGCCCGCGAAGCGTATACCGACAGCGCGCGCCTGCCAGCACTCAAAAAACTCCTGGTCACCGCCGCCGAAGAGGGCGCAAAGCTGGGCGGTATTTCCACGCCCGCGATTCTGGTCGACGACGTGCTGGGTCAGGAAGCGCYCAATCAAGCCAGTGGAAAAGGCTGGTGGATTGGTCGACCAGTGGAGCTTCCTGGCTCACGACCTTTGCGCTTCCAGCATGGCGATGATTTAGGTGCCTGCCTGCGCAACTGGCCTAGAGAGCAGATCATTAAATGTCTGGTGTTCTATCATCCCGACGATGAACTCTCGCTGCGCCTGGAGCAGGAGGAGCGTCTGCGTCAGCTCTACCAGGCGGCCTGTGCTTATGGGCTGGAGCTGCTGATTGAAGTCATTCCGCCCGCCGACATGCCCAATGACGACACCACCTTGCCGCGCAGCCTTCAGCGGCTCTACAACCTGGGTATTCGCCCAGACTGGTGGAAGCTACCTGCCATGTCAGACGCTGCCTGGCAGGCGGTTGGCGACACCATTGAGCGGGAAGATACCTACTGCCGTGGGGTTGTGCTGCTTGGGCTAGACGCCCCCATGGACGACATGAAACGCGGTTTCGAAGCAGCGGCCAATCATGCCTGCTGTAAGGGTTTCACCGTTGGGCGCACGCTATTTGCCAGCGCGAGTCGTGATTGGCTAGCCGGGCGTATCGACGATGCCCGCTTGGTAGAGCGGGTCGCCCAGAACTATGCCGAGCTGATAAAGGCGTGGCGGCAATTAAGGCAGGCGCAGCCGCAAACGCTGTCTCACACGGAGGAGGCGTAAAATGAGCACCATTCGACTCACCATGGCCCAGGCGTTGGTCAAGTACCTTGCTGCACAACGTATAGAGGTGGATGGCCAAGAAGTGGCGCTGTTTGAAGGCGTGTTTGCGATTTTTGGTCATGGCAATGTGGCCGGAATGGGGGAAGCGCTTTACCACGTGCAAGACACGCTGCCCACCTTTCGCGCTCACAACGAACAGGCCATGGCCCACGCGGCGATTGCCTTTGCCAAAGCCAATAATCGCCAGCGCTTAATGGCCGCGACCAGCTCGATAGGCCCGGGGGCGACCAATATGGTCACCGCCGCAGCCCTCGCCCACGCCAACCGCTTGCCGATCCTACTGCTGCCGGGGGACACCTTTGCCACCCGCGAACCCGACCCGGTACTCCAGCAGGTGGAGCACTTTGGCGACCCTACCATTAGCGTCAACGACTGTTTTCGACCGGTGTCGCGCTACTTCGACCGCATTAACCGCCCGGAACAGCTGCTGACCAGTTTGCCCCAGGCGATGGCCACCTTGCTTGACCCGGAGCATTGCGGCCCTGCGACCCTGGCGCTGCCTCAGGATGTGCAAACCTTTGCCTACGATTATCCGGTGGCCTTTTTTGCTCCCAAGGTGCATCGCATTCGCCGCTCGCCACCGGATGCTTACGAGCTTCGCCAAACCATCGCCGCGCTGCAACAGGCCAAGCGCCCGCTGATCATTGCCGGTGGCGGCGTGCATTACGCCGCTGCCTGCGACGCCTTGGCCGAGTTTGCCAAAGCACGCGGCATCCCCGTAGCCGAAACCCAAGCAGGCAAAGGGGCGTTGGCCGATAGCCACCCTTGCGCGGTGGGGGCCATTGGGGTGACCGGCAGCGCAGCTGCTAACCAATTGGCGGAGCAGGCGGATGTCATTCTGGCGGTGGGTACGCGGCTGCAGGACTTTACCACCGGCTCCCGGGCGCTGTTTGAAGGCAGCGATAAAACACTGATTTCCCTAAACGTTGGCCGCTTCGACAGCCTCAAGCATCAAGCGCTGCCGCTTAGCTGCGACGCCTTGATCGGGCTGGGCCAMCTCGTCACGGCGCTGGGCGAATGGCGCGGCAGCGATGAGTGGCGCGAACAAACCGGAACGCTCAAGCGCGAGTGGGCCGAAATAGTGCGCAACGTGACCGACGATCAAGGGCTGGCGCTACCCACCGATGCCCAGGTGATCGGCGCGGTCAATCGCCAGGCAGGCAGCAATACCACCGTGGTATGCGCCGCCGGTGGCTTGCCCGGCGAGCTGCATAAACTCTGGCAATGCTCGGGCCCCGGCAGCTACCACGTGGAGTACGGCTTCTCCTGCATGGGCTATGAAATAGCAGGCGGGCTGGGCGTCAAGATGGCCMAGCCAGAGCGGGAAGTGGTGGTGATGGTCGGCGATGGCAGCTACCTGATGCACAACTCGGAGCTGGCAMCCTCGGTGATGCTGGGCCACAAGCTGATTGTGGTGGTGTTGGATAACCGCGGCTATGGCTGCATCAACCGCTTGCAGCAGGCCACAGGCGGCGCGGGGTTCAACAACCTTCTGCAAGATTGCCGCACTGTGGAGGCCGGCGCTCCCAAAACCGATTTTGCCGCTCACGCCAAAGCGTTGGGCTGTGAGTCTGAATCGGTGACCGGTATTGCGGAATTGGAGCAGGCGCTGGTGCGTGCTCGCAGCGCCACCTCGACCTATGTGATTGCCCTGGACACCGACCCGTTACCCAGCACCCAAGAAGGCGGCGCCTGGTGGGAGGTGGCCGTGCCCGAGGTTTCCGAGCGTGAAGCGGTCAATAAAGCCTATCAAGGGTACCGCGAAGCCAAACAGCTCCAACGCCATTAATACCAACAAACATAATCATAAGGAATACGCTATGCCAACGGTTACTTTAGGCATCAACCCGCTCACCTGGACGAACGACGACTTGCCCAGCCTGGGCGGCGCAACACCACTGGAAACCTGTTTGAAAGAGGGCCGCGAAGCGGGGTTTAGCGGCTTTGAATTAGGTAACAAGTTTCCCCGAACGCCTGACGCCTTGAATCAGGTGCTTAGCGCCCACGACTTGGCGCTTGTATCGGGCTGGTATTCCGCGCAGTTGCTGGAGCGCACGCCTGAAGAAGAGATTGACGCCATTCAGGATCACATGAACCTGCTCAAGGAGTGCGGCGCGAAGGTGATGGTGCTGTGTGAAGTCACCCACTGTGTACATGGTGATCAGGAGTGCCCGCTCTCCCAGCGTCCGCATCTATCCGAGCAAGAGTGGCAGCGCCTGCTGAGTGGTTTAGAGGTGGTGGGCGACTACCTGAAATCCCAGGGCATTCAACTGGTGTATCACCACCATTTGGGCACGGTGATCGAAAGCCAGGCCGACGTTGAACGCTTAATGGATAACACCGGCGAAGGCGTGGGACTACTGCTTGATTTTGGTCATTTGCGCGGTGCTGGCGGCGACCCGCTCGCCATCGCCAAACGCTACAGCCAGCGTATCCACCATGTGCACTGCAAAGACCTGCGCTTCCCGGTACTGGATTCGGTGCGTAACCGCGACAAAAGCTTTTTAAACGGCGTGTTAGACGGCCTGTTTACGGTGCCGGGGGATGGCAATGTGGATTTCCTGCCCGCCTTAACCCACCTGTGCGAACAGGGCTACCAGGGCTGGTTAGTGGTTGAAGCCGAACAAGACCCGGAAGTTGCCCATCCGCTGACTTACGCCCGCCTGGGTTACCGCAACCTACGCCAACTTGCCGAGCAGGCAGGCTTCGACGTTGCCAGCTAAACAGCACCGCTTTTAATCAGGAGCTTGTATGAAGACGCTATCCCACTATCTTAATGGTCAGCTCTCTGCCGGTCAGAGCCAGCGCACTTCGCCGGTTTATAACCCGGCCACCGGTGAGCAGAGCGCTCAGGTAGCACTAGCTACCGCCGATGAAACCCGCGAAGCAGTGCGCATCGCCGATGAGGCCTTTGTCGCCTGGTCTAAAACTTCGCCGCTGAAGCGCGCGCGTATTCTGTTTAAGTTTAAAGCGCTGGTTGAGGAGCACACCGATGAGCTGGCGCGACTGATCTCCAGCGAGCACGGCAAGGTATTTTCAGATGCCAAAGGCGAAGTGACCCGGGGCCTGGAAGTGGTCGAGTTTGCCTGCGGCATTCCCCACCTGCAGAAGGGCGAGCACTCCATGAACGTCGGCACCGGCGTTGATAGCTACTCGATGATGCAGCCGCTGGGCGTGTGCGCCGGTATCTCGCCGTTCAACTTCCCCGCCATGGTACCCATGTGGATGTTCCCCATTGCTCTGGCCTGCGGCAACACCTTCGTCATGAAACCTTCGGAGAAAGACCCCTCTACGCCGCTGCGCTTAGCCGAACTGCTTAAAGAGGCGGGACTGCCGGATGGTGTCTTCAACGTTATCAATGGCGATAAAGAGGCGGTGGATGTGCTGCTCACCGATGAGCGTGTTCAGGCAGTGAGCTTTGTGGGCTCCACGCCCATCGCCGAGTATATCTACGCTACCGCCTCAGCCCATGGCAAACGTGTTCAGGCCTTGGGCGGCGCCAAAAACCATATGGTGATCATGCCCGATGCGGATCTCGACCAAGCCGTGGGTGCCCTGATGGGGGCAGCCTATGGCTCAGCAGGCGAGCGCTGCATGGCGATTTCGGTAGCCGTACCCGTTGGCGAAGAGACCGCCAACCGCCTGCGCGAAAAACTGGTGGTCGAACTTGATAAGCTGACAGTCGGGCCTGGCTTGGTCGATGGCCCGGATAACGATATGGGGCCGCTGATCACCCGCGAGCACCGCGAAAAAGTGGCGGGTTATATCCAAACCGGCGTGGATGAAGGCGCAGAGTTAGTGGTCGACGGTCGCCAGACCACGATTGACGGCGCAGGCGATGGCTACTTTATCGGCGGCAGCCTGTTTGACCACGTGACGCCCAGCATGCGTATTCACTCCGAGGAGATCTTTGGCCCGGTGCTGGCGATTGCCCGCGTGGCCAGCTTCGACGACGCGGTCAGCATGATCAACGCTCATGAATACGGCAACGGCACGGCGATCTTTACCCGGGATGGTGATGCGGCGCGTCAGTACTGTGAGCAGATCCAGGTCGGCATGGTCGGCGTTAACGTACCAATTCCGGTGCCCATGGCGTTCCACAGCTTCGGCGGTTGGAAGCGCTCGCTGTTTGGCCCGCTGCATATGCACGGCCCCGACGGTGTGCGTTTCTATACCCGTATGAAAACCATTACCCAACGCTGGCCCAGCGGCATCCGTGAAGAGACCAACCACTTCACCATGCCGACCATGTAAGCAGTCTACGGGCACGACATCATTCAACGCCGGGCCCAGCCCGGCGTTATTGTTTTAAAACAGGGATAATCACAATGAAAACCCTCAACATTGGCCTAATCGGCACCGGCTTTATGGGCAAAGCCCACGCCATTGCTTTTAATGCGGCGTCCAGCGTTTTTGAACTGCCCGCTAAACCCGTTTGCGAACTGCTGGCGGATGTCGACCTCGCCACGGCAGAGAGCCGAGCGCGGGCCTGGGGATTTGCCCGCGCCACCGACGACTGGCGCGCCTTGGTGGAAGATAGTGAGGTGGACGTGGTGGATATCTGCGCGCCCAACTTCCTGCATAAAGAGATGGCCCTGGCCGCCATTGCCGCTGGTAAGCATGTCTACGCCGAAAAGCCGCTGGCGCTGAGCACGGCAGACGCGAACGAAATGGTCGCCGCGGCTGAAAAGGCGGGTGTCAAAACCCTGGTGGGCTTTAACTATATTCGCAATTCCGCCACCCAGCTGGCCCGCCAGATTGTTGCCAGCGGTGAAATTGGTGAGCTGATTCATTTTCGTGGGCGGCACAACGAGGATTACCTGCTCGACCCGGAAAAGCCCCACGATTGGCATACCAAGCGGGCGACCGCAGGTGCCGGTGCGTTAGGTGATGTGGGCTCGCATATTCTCAATATGGCCGAGTTTTTAACCGGGCAGCGCATCATCCAAGTATGCGGCCAGCTACAAACCGTTATTGCCACGCGCCCCAATGCTAACGGTAGCGGAATGGCCCCAGTAGAAAACGACGACCAGGCCCAGGCCATGCTGCGTTTTGATCAGGGGTTAATCGGCAATATCGAAACCTCCCGGGTGGCGGCTGGCCGCAAAATGGGCTTGGCCTACACGCTAACGGGTACCAAAGGCGCCATTGTGTTTGACCAGGAGCGCATGAGCGAGCTGCAGCTATATCGCCACGGCGATGCCCACGGCAGGCGCGGATTTACCACCCTGTTAGCGGGCCCCGAACACCCCGACTATGCGGCCTTCAGCCCCGCACCGGGGCACGGTCTGGGCTATAACGATCAGAAGATTATCGAGGTGCGCGATCTGGTCGAAGGCATCATCAACGACCGTCCCCTCTATCCAGACTTCCGCGAAGCCGCGCGGGTTAATCGCTTGATAGATGCCATCGAAAGGTCAGATCAGTCGGGGCAGTGGGTTCACGTATAATATCAGCAGCCCCGTGCCCTTGTGGGGCTGACTCCAGAACAATGCGCCCGCAGTAGACACCTTGTTAGAACTCAGCAGTGGCCATCTAATACTAGCTAAAATGGACGATGCCACCGTTACTTCAGCGGTGGCAGGCTTTAGTGCGGCCTTCCGTCAACCATCCAATGAGCGTGTTGCACTCAGATTGAGCCTTTCTAATTGGTCGTCAGTTCTTTAGAGGTTTTTGGGATTAATGCGCCACGTCAATCACGATCTTGCCGACATGACTACCGCTGGCAAGGCGCTGGTAGGCCTCACGGTATTCTGCGAACGGGTAAACCCGATCAATGACCGGCTTCACTTCATGCTGGCCCATCGCTGCGAGCAGCGCTTCGAAATTAAGCCGAGGGCCAATGGCCGTGCCAGCAACTCGGAGAGAGCGTGACAGTATGTCGATGGGAGGCAGACCACCGCCGACACCGCTTGTGAATCCAACTAACGCAATCTCCCCACCGATTCGACACGAGGCTGCAGATTTGACGATGGTTTTCTCACCCGCGATATCGACGACTTTGTCGACACCCTTGCCATTGGTCAGCTTGAGAATCTCGCGATCCCAGTCCGGGAAGGTGCTGTAGTTAACAACCGACTCGGCACCCAATGTCTTCAGTGTCTCGGCCTTCTCATCGCTAGACGTGATTGCCAGGACGCGCGCACCGAACATCCGTGCTACCTGGAGCGAGAAAAGCGCGACACCGCCAGTGCCCTGTACCAGAACGGTTTGACCCGGCTGAAGGGGGGATGACAGATTGAGGCCTGTCCAAGCCGTAACGGCTGCGCATGGCAACGATGCGGCTTCAATGTAGGATAGGGAGTCAGGCAAATGCACAACGGCATTTTCATGCATGAGAATATACTCGGACAACCACCCATCTGCCGATATTCCCAAGCTATTCAAATGATACTCCGCTTGCATGGGGCCACCGACCCAGTGTGGGTTGCAACTTGCGGATACCCGATCACCGACGTTAGCTCGGGTGACACTATCGCCAACCGCGACGACTTCACCCGCCCCATCAGATAGAGGGATACCGTTTTTCTTGGTTGGCCCACCATATTGACCATTCAAGATCACCTGGTCACGAAAGTTCAGCGAGGCAGCATGAACGCGAACGAGCACCTCATGGTTTGTTGGGGTCGGCGTTGGTTCGTCATGGTGTTCCAGGTCTGGCTTTTCAGCAGATGTCCATCTGACAGCTTGCATCTATCTTCTCCTTGCGTGGAATAATTGGATACATAAACACTTGAAGAGTGCCGGCCGCCTCAGCGCCGATTTTCATTCCTGTACCTAGCCTTCTAAGTTGCTTTACAGCAAAATAGAGACAAGCGAACATAAGCGCAAGAACCTACTAAAAAGTGCAATACCCACCATAAGGTAAGTATGACGGATCGAGATTGGCGTTGCGAAGACCCTGAACAGCAGCTCGTTTGGGCTTCCGCAACCAGCGAAGCCTTACGAGTGCTTGAAGGGAAATGGAAAATTGTCATTATTATTCAGCTGTTTGCGGCAAAGAAACCGTTACGTTTTTCCGAGCTGGAACGTCGTGTCGACGGTGTCAACCAGAAGATGCTCATCCAACAGCTTCGACAGTTGGAGAAAGACGGCATTGTTTCAAGGATGGTTTATCCGCAAGTTCCGCCAAAGGTGGAATATACGTTAACCGAGATGGGTATCGCGCTCGGCCCCTCTTTAGAGGCATTGATTGACTGGGCCTTTATGCGTCGCGAATCCCTTGGAGAGCAGGCTGAAAATGCATGACCAGAGCCGCTCATAATAGGGAACCTACCTGTAAAGGTTAGACAAAACCGTGTTTTTGATTTTTAACCTTGTCGGCTCGCAGGTACGATTAATAAAGAGGGAGCGTTGCTCTTTGGGGCAACGCTTTTGTTACGATTTCATCGATTTACAGTTCGCATTTGCTGCTATGTAAGAGAGCTTCTTGCATCATTTCCAATCCCGGAAAATGACGCTGGCGTTGACGCCACCAAAGCCGAAGCCATTGGATATAGCGTGCTCCATCGACATTTGGCGCGCTGACCCCCGCACTAAATCAAGCCCTTCGCTAGCAGGATCGGGATTCTCCAGGTTGAGGGTGGGCGGCGCAATCTGGTCACGCAGCGCCAGGATGGTCAGAATCGCCTCCAGGCCCCCGGCCGCTCCTAGCAAATGACCGGTCGCCGACTTGGTCGCGCTGACGGCCACCTTGTCACCAAAGGTGCTTTTGATAGCCGCGAGCTCTCCTTTGTCTCCTAATGGAGTAGAAGTGGCGTGGGCGTTGAGGTGCTGGATATCGACGGGTTGCAGTTTTGCCTGCGCGAGCGCGTTTGACATTGCTCGCTGGGCGCCACTGCCGTCCTCGGGGCCTGACGTTATGTGATAAGCATCCGCCGTGGTGCCATAGCCGACAATTTCAGCGAGGGGCGTCGCGCCACGGGCAAGCGCATGCTCAAGCTCCTCTATGACCAGAAGCCCTGCGCCTTCGCCCATCACAAAGCCATCCCGGGCGCTATCAAAAGGGCGGGAGGCCTGTGTTGGCGTGTCATTGAAATGGGTAGACAGCGCGCGAGCGGCCAAGAAGCCCCCCAGGCTAACTTCGTTGATGCAGGCCTCGGCTCCACCGCAGATGGCGACATCCACCTCATCGGCCCGAATCATTCTTGCTGCGTCACCAATCGCCTGGACGCTGGCGGCGCAAGCGGTTACCGGCGCCCCGATAGGCCCTTTGTAGCCATATCGAATAGAGACATGACCAGCAGCCAGATTGACCAAGAACGAAGGCACGGTAAAAGGAGACAGGCGACGTGCGCCTCGGGTGTCCGTCGTGCGAACGGCATCTGCAATGGCTGGAAAACCACCCACCCCAGATGCAATAACTGTTGCAGTACGCTCTTGCTCGTAAGCTTGCGTGGGATACCACCCGGCCTGGGCAACGGCTTCCTCCGCGGCTGCCAGCGCAAGCAGCATAAAGCGATCCATTTTGCGCTGATCCTTAACCGGCACAAAGTTATCGGCATTGAATCCGGCCTCTGGATCTTTCAGGTGATCGGGAATAATCCCGGCAATTTTGACCGCCAGGTCATCCGCCATTGTGTCAGGCAACCGTCTAATACCTGACTGGCCATTCAAAAGCCTTGACCAGCTAGCTTCCACTCCGACAGCCAAGGGGGAAACCAGCCCAAGGCCGGTTACTACTACTCGCCGTGTAGTCATACTGGACTCCTTATGAACTATTCGTGATATCTGCAGCGTTCTTGGTTCTGGCGAGGTGCCAGAGTCAACTTGTTGTAATATTGACTCGCATGCTGATCTTTGACAGAGATGCTGAAGAACGCTGTGTAGCTGCCAGAACCTGTCGTAAATTCTTGAATCGGTGCAGGTCTAATTGCACTTCGCGCTTGGATTGTCATTTCATATTCAACCACCTCTATCTAGAGCCTGTTGACTTCTTGCGTTGTGGCGGCAGGTCTGTGCAAGTGCCATCAGCGACTTCTGCCGCCAGGCCAATCGTTTCACCTAGCGTTGGATGTGGATGGATGGTTCTGGCGATATCGACAACATCGCAGCCCATCTCAATGGCGAGGCCTACCTCGCCGATCATGTCGCCTGCCGATGGGCCAACGATAGATCCGCCAATGATGCGATGCGTATGGGTATCGAATATCAGTTTTGTGAAGCCGTAATCGGCCCCGTTGGCAATTGCACGGCCAGAAGCGGCCCATGGATACTTGGCGACTTTGACGTGTCTTCCCTCCTTCTTCGCTTGCTCTTCCGTGTAACCAACCCATGCCACTTCCGGGTGGGTATAGGAAACAGCAGGGATAACCAATGCATCGAAGAAGGTTCTTTTGCCAGTAGCCACCTCGGCGGCTATATGTGCCTCATGCATGGCTTTGTGGGCCAGCATCGGCTGGCCAACGATATCTCCAATTGCAAAGATGTGTGGTACGTTGGTTTGCATCTGGGAATCGACCGGAATAAAGCCCTGATCATCGACAAAGACGCCCGCTTTGTCGGCGGCGACCTTGTTACCGTTCGGGGTGCGGCCTGCGGCTTGCAATATCATGTCGTACTTCAATGTTTCGGCGGTGGCGTTTTCACCCTCGAAGGTTACGTAAAGACCATCGTCTTTAGCTTCGGTCGAGGCTACCCTCGTCTTCAGCATAATCTTGCCAAAGCGATGCAGGTTCTGCCTTTCCCAAACTCTGACCGCATCGCGGTCAGGGCCCGACATCAATTCATCCGCCATCTCAACAACAYCTACCTGGGCGCCCAGCGATGAGTAGACGGTGGCCATTTCCAAACCGATTATGCCGCCGCCAATAACCAGCATTTTCTGAGGAACGAAGTGCAGTTCGAGCGCACCGGTCGAGTCGACGATGCGTGGGTCGTGAGAAAGGAAAGGCAAATGCACCGCCGCAGAGCCAGCGGCGATGATGCACTTCTGAAACTTGATGACTTTCTTGAGCCCGGTTCTGTTCTGGCCTTTTCCGTCGGTGCTCTCGACCTTAAGGTGGTGTGGATCGAGAAAACGACCGTAGCCGCGAACCACCTCGACCTGGCGACCCTTGGCCATACTGGTGAGGCCGTTGGCCAGCGTGCTGACGATCTTCTCCTTATGTGCTTTCAGCTTGTCGATATCTATTTGAGGCGCCGAAAACGTTACGCCGAGATCACTGGAAGACGTCGTTTCTTCGATCATCTCGGCGACGTGCAGCAGCGCTTTGGATGGGATACAGCCTACGTTCAGGCAGACGCCACCAAGCGTGGCATAACGCTCAACGATGACTGTCTTCATGCCCAGGTCAGCTGAGCGGAAGGCGGCGGAGTAACCGCCCGGCCCAGCGCCAAGAACCAGCATCTCGCACTCGATATCGACGCTATCGCTGCCGKCGCTAATCGTTGAGACTTGCCCTTCAACGCGATGATTCATGGTTTCTCTCCCTTTATAACGACACGGTGAAACGTCAATAGGCCCTAGACCTTTTAGCGGGTCGGCTTGATCTTGAACCAGATGGCATACATCGCCGGTAAGAACATGAGCGTCAGAATTGTCCCGGCGAAGGTGCCACCGATCAGGGTGTAGGCCAGCGTTCCCCAAAACACCGATTGGGTGAGCGGTATGAACGCGAGAATGGCGGCGAGCGCGGTCAGGACGACCGGACGAGCACGCTGCACGGTGGCCTCGACCACGGCGTCAAAGGGTGCGAGTCCTGCCTTCGCATTGTCGTGAATCTGGCCAATCAGGATAAGAGTGTTGCGCATCAGGATGCCTGCCAACGCAATCAGACCGACGAGCGCATTGATGCCGAATGGCTGGTTGAACACCAGCAAGGTAGGCACCACGCCGATGAGGCCCAGCGGTGCGGTGGCGAACACCATCGTCATCGCTGAGATCGAGCGAACCTGAAAGATGATCGTGATCAGCGTCAGCGCGATCATAATGGGGAAGACCGGTAGCAGGGCGCTATTGGCCTTGCCGGATTCCTCGATGGAACCGCCCATCTCTATCCGGTAGCCCGCCGGTAGTTCGGCGATGATCGGCTGAAGTTCTTCCCAAATGGCTTTGGACACGTCGGGCGGCTGCAAGTCTTCCGCTATATCCCCACGTACGGTGATCGTCGGCGTGCGGTCGATGCGGCGCAGAATGGGGTCTTCCATATGGACATCCACCGTGCCGACCTGCGATAGCGGAATCCGCTGACCGGATGCGCCTGTCAGGGTGAAATCTTGAATTTTGCTCGGATCAAGTCTTGTACTGCCGGCCGAACGCGCAACCACCTGCACCGAACGAATATCTTCACGCACCTCGGCAATGGGGATGCCACTCAACAGGAACTGTAGCTGCTGGGCTGCATCACTGGAGGTCAAGCCGAAGCTTTGCAGGCGATCCTGATCAAGCGAGAATCGCAGTGTGGGTATGCGCTCGCCCCAATCGGTATTGACCGTTCGCATCTTAGAAGAAGCCTGCATGACGGCACGCACCTGGGCCGCGATGTCGCGCAGCTCATCGGGCTCCGGCCCCATCACGCGGAAGGCCACGGGGAAGGGGGAAGGTGGGCCGAACACCAACTGGGTCACTCGCACCCGCGCCTCCGGCGCCAGATCATCGGCCACCGCCTGACGCAGCCTATGCTTGAGCGCCTCACGCGCCGACTGGTCATCCGTCAGGACGATGATCTTGGCGAAGGAGGGATCGGGCATCTCCGGCGACATGGCGAGATAGAAGCGGGGCGCGCCCTGGCCGATGTAGGACGTCACGATGCTGGCTTCCTCTTGCTCCTCCAGCCAGGCCTCGACTTTGGCGGTCGCCTCACTCGTTTGCTCGATCGAGGTGCCATACGGCATCTGCACTTCGATCAGCACCTCGGGCCGGTCAGACGTCGGAAAGAACTGCTTGTTGACCACGCCCATGCCTACGATCGCGAGGATGAAAGCACCGACCACGAACGCCGCCACTAGCCATTTGCGCCGGATCACCGAGCCTAGCAACCGGCGGAAACGCTCGTAGTTCGGTGTCGCGTAGATCGCCCCGTGGCCGCCCTCGCGCTTCTTGAAATCCGGTAGCAGCTTCACCCCCAAGTAGGGTGTAAACACGACGGCGACGATCCACGAGGTGATCAACGCAATGCCGACGATCCAGAACATGTTGCTGGTGTACTCACCGGCGGTGGACTTGGCAAAACCGTTCGGCATGAAGCCGATCGCCGTCACCAGGGTGCCGGAGAGCATGGGTGCGGCGGTGTGACTCCACGCATAAGCCGCGGCACGTACACGGTCGTAGCCTTCCTCCATTTTCACCACCATCATCTCGATGGCGATGATCGCATCGTCGACCAGGAGCCCCAGTGCCAAAATCAACGAGCCGAGAGTGATGCGGTCGAAGGCCATGCCGGAAGCTGCCATGACGATAAAGACGGCGGCCAGGGTCAGGGGAACTGCTGCCGAAACCACGATACCGGCACGCCATCCCATGCTGATGAAACCGACCAACATCACCACGCCGAGGGCGGCGAAGAACTTGAGCATGAACTCGTCGACGGCCGAGCTGATATTAACCGACTGGTCTGTGACCTTGGTTAGACTCATGCCAAGCGGCATATCGGCGTTGATAGCCTCTGCCTCCTCCTCCAATGCCTCGCCGAGGTTGAGGCCATTCCATCCCTCGCGCATGACCACACCGAGCAGCAAGGTGGGTTCGCCGTTGTTGCGAATGAGGAAGGTGGCGGGATCCTCGTAGCCCCGCTTCACCTCGGCGATGTCGCCGAGCTTTAGTGTATGGCCCTGCGCGACGACGGGCGTATTGCGAATCGCCTCAAGGTCGTCGATCGCCCCGTCCAGCCGGATGAATACCTGGGGGCCCTGGGTGTCAATCGAGCCGGCGGGCGTCATGACATTACGCCCATTGAGTGCCGCGAAGAGGGCTTGCGGGGAGACGCCAAGCGTGGCTAGACGATCATGGGAGAACTCGACGAAGATCCTTTCGGACTGCTCGCCGATGATATTTACCTTCTTGACGCCCGGTACGTGAAGCAAGCGCTGGCGCAGGCTCTCAGCCTCGCGGATGAGATGCCGATGAGGCTCGCCCTCTGCCTTTAGCGCATAGAGTGCAAAGGTCACATCGGCGTATTCGTCGTTCACCATAGGGCCAATGACACCACTGGGCAGACTACGGGCCTCGTCACCAATTTTCTTACGTGCCTGATAGAACTGCTCGGGGACTTCGTCGGGCGGCGTGCTATCGAGCAGATACACCGTGGTGAAGGCCAGGCCCGGACGCGTAAAGGTCTCGGTACGGTCATACCAGCCCAGTTCCTGCATGCGTTTTTCTAGCGGCTCGGCGACCAGTTCCTCCATTTCCTGGGCCGTAGCACCGGGCCAGGCCGTGGTCACGGTCATCTGCTTGATGGTAAAAGCGGGATCCTCCGCCCGGCCCAGCGTCAGGAAGGCCATAATGCCGGCAATGAAGATCACCACCATTAGAAACAGGGTGACCGAGCGCTCGCGTACTGCGAGGGCAGAGAGGTTGAAGGCACTCATGGCTGCTCTCCGCGATTGGCGGCCAAGCCCGTGATAACCTCACGCTCATCTAACCGCACCTGCTCGCCCTCATGCAGCAAGTGCGCGCCGAGCGCCACGATGCGATCGCCCGTTTCAAGATCGCCAACGACCGAGGCGGTTTCATCGCTGAGGCCAGTCACCTGCACGGCCTGCCATGTGACCTGGGGCGTTTCTCTTTCGGTCAGCCCTTCGATCAGCCATACGCCAGGCCCTTTACCTGGATCGAAGAGGGCGCCTATCGGCACCTGCAATAACGCTGAAGCGGAAGGATCGACCTCGATACCGACGGAAACGGTCGAGCCCAGTGGTGCATCGGCAAGATTACCTTCCAGTACATAGCGGGCTTCGAAGGTTCGCGTCAGAGGATTGGCGGCATCCGACAACTGGCGAAGCGTCGCAGCGCCCGTGAGCCCGTTGCCATAGAGGCTTGCACGGCCAGTGGAGCCGATCGCTGGGCGGAGCGTTTCGGGGAGGTCGATGAGTGCCTCGCGGGGCCCTGCATGGGCCACCCGCACCACGGGTTGGCCGGCAGCAACGACCTGGCCGGGTTCTGCCAGCGCTTCCACGACCACCCCGTCTGCATCGGCGAGAAGCACCGCATATCCGGTTTCATTGCGAGCAACGTCCGCGCGAGCCTCGGCCGCCGTAAGATCCGCCCGAGCCGTCTCGGCGGCTGCGCGGGCGCTGTCGTAAGCTGATGCTGACACCGCGCCTCGAGAGACCAGGTCGCGGTAGCGCGCCTCGTCCTCTGTGGTTTGACGCGCGCGCGCCCTGGCGGCAGCCACGGCCTCCTCCTGGGCGCGAGCGGCGAGTTCCAGATCCGTGGGATCGATGCGCATGAGTGGCTGGCCGCGCTCGACGGCCTGCCCCGTATCGACTAAACGCTCCTGTATCTTGCCCGGTACGCGAAAGCCGAGATCGCTCTGCACCCGTGCGGCAACAGTACCGGTAAATGAACGCTCGGCCTTTCCATCGGCCTCCACCTCCGCTACCCGCACATAGGGGGTCTGCGTGCGCGGGTCGCTTAAAGAGCTGTTGTCACTGCAAGCCGCCAGAGCGAAGGGCAGCAGACCGGCGAAAACTAAGGAATGAATATTACGGCGCTGAAGCATGGCGACCTCCAGGGATAGAAGGCCTTATGTTCTAACTAGTGACCAATGTTGTCAATAGTCACTATGTGTAAATTCGTCCTTCAGGGTGCCAAGCTACGCAATACCAGGTTCGAAAGCTGGGTTGGCCCCTCCTCGACAAGATCTAAATTGTGTTGAAGGAGAAGAGGGTTCACATAGGGGTGCATGACTAGAAAGATTGAATGCACTGTCTCGTCCAGCGGGGTTTTTCGCTCGAATTCGCCGCTCTCGCGTCCTTCGCGGATGATCTCCAACAGCATCTGTTTAATGTGCTGCGCATAGCCGCGAGCAGAGGGCCAGCCTTCGCCTGCGGAGTGTGCGGCGATGTCATACAGCTTGCGATCATTGAAGAAAAGATTTGATCCGGTATCTACTAATGCCTTGAACATCCTCCTAAATTTCTCCGTTGGCGTGGGTGCGTTCATCACGGCTTCTTCGATCGCCTCAATAATTGCGCTCAAGACTTTGGAGCAGATGGCTTCGCCAATGGTCTGTTTGGAATCGAAAAACTTATAGATATAAGCCTTGGAAAAACCAATCGATTTGGCTAAGTCAGAGACGGTGGTTTTCTCGTAGCCGTAGTGGCTGAAGTGCTCTTCGGCTGCCGCCACGATCTGTTCGCGAACACTGTGTTCGGCAGGGCCTCGTGACGGTGGTGTGGAAGGTGGTGTTTCAATCATCGGTCGTGTTGCCTCGTATTCTTTAGCTTGACAGATTGTGACCATAATGGATTATAGTCACTTTAACAATTTTACTCTCCGGAGATGCTTATGCTCACCCGCCCACGCTCTCTCGCCTTTCTGGTGAGTGCCAGTCTATTAACGGCCAGCCTGTTAACGGGATGTGCGGTCGGCCCTGACTATAGCTCACCCGAGCCCGCCTTATCGCCTCGTTTCCTTGGCCAGGAGGGTGTTGAAGAGCGTGAGGTTCAGAGCAAGGCAAACCTTCAGTCCTGGTGGGCCGCCTTCGATGATCCCATGCTAGCGCGTTTCGTCACCCTCGCTCTCGAGCAGAACCTGGATATCGCACAAGCCTCAGCCCGTGTCGCCCAAGCGCGTGCCTCATTGCGTCAAGCCGATGCAGTGCTGCTGCCATCGGCTAACGTGAGCGCCCAGGGGGCTGAAGTATATCAATCGGTCGAGACCCCGCTGGGGCAGGTGCTTTCTTCCATGCCCGACTTCGACCACTGGGGCAGCGCCTATGAGGCCAACCTTGATGTGGGCTGGGAAACTGATGCGTTTGGTGGCCTGCGGCGAGGACGGGAAGCGGCACGCGCGGAGTATGTGGCCTCTGAAGCGGGTGCCGCCGCGACACGGCTGGCCGTCGCTGCCCAAACGGCGGACGTATACGTCACGATCCGGGGCTTGCAGACGCGTATCAAGATTGCTGAACAGCAAGCTGAGACCCGTCGTGAACTGCTCGACACGATCAGATTCCAGTACGAGAAGGGGGTGGCTAGCGAGCTTCAGGTGAACCAAGCCGAGGGTGCGCTTGCTCAAGTCGAAGCACAGATTCCGGCTCTCGAGGCTGGCCTCGACTCGGCGATGAATGCGTTGGATGTGCTTCTCGGTGTACCGCCTGGAACCTACCGCAGCGACGTGAGTCAGGTGGCGTCGATCCCGGTGGTTCCAGGCCTGGCAGAAACCGGCACGCCGGCCGAGATGATTCGGCGGCGTCCAGATCTTATCGTGGCCGAGCAGCGCCTCGTTGCTGCTAATGCGCGCATTGGCATGGCGATTTCAGAGTACTACCCCAAGTTCTCGCTCGGGGCACTGCTGGGCAGCGCCACTACGATCTCAAGCAGCAACCTCTTCTCCAACGATGCCCGTCAAGCCCAAGGCGTGCTCGGGCTTCGCTGGCGCCTGTTCGACTTTGGTCGCGTCGAGGCACAAATTGCCGCCGCGCGCGGCCAGGAAGCAGAAGCACTCGCCGCCTACCGTCTAGCCGTGTTGCGCGCAACGGAAGAGGTGGAAAACGCCTTTTCCGCGCTTGTTAAACGCGAGGCCCAGGTCGACATTTTGGCGCGGGGTGAATCCTCTCTCGCCCGTGCCCGCGAAAACTCACTTGCCGCCTATGAAAGTGGTGTCGTTAGCCTGATCGAAGTACTCAATGCCGACGCCAACTTGCTGCAGATAAGCGACATGAAAGCACAGGCACAAACCGAAACCGCGCGTGCTGCCATTGCCTCTTTTAGGGCATTGGGAGGCGGGTGGGAAGCACCGCTCGCAAGCAACGACCGCCTCTACGGTGCCCTCTCTACTACCCACTAATGACAGGTAAGCGAAATGGTCTTAATAAACACTTCATGGGTACTCATCACGGGGGCATCAAGCGGTTTCGGTGAGGAGTTTGCCCGCCAATATGCCGAGCAGGGGCACTCGCTGGTACTGGTGGCGCGACGGCTAGATCGGCTGCAAGCGCTCGCTGAGACACTGCGCCACCAGTACGGTATAGAGGTGGTGACGGAGCAGGTCGATCTCTCAGACATTGCTGCGGTTACCCAGCTGCATCAGCGCCTTCAAGATCGGGGCATTGAGATCTACATCCTAATCAACAACGCCGGTCATGGATTGCAGGGCCCGTTCGTGGATAGCACGTTGGATGCGGCGCTGGCGATGGTGCAACTGGACGTGGCGAGCTTGACTGCCATTACTCACGTCTTTGCACGAGACATGAGTAAACGAGGGCATGGCAAGATATTGTTGGTGGCAAGCCTGCTGGCCTATCAGGGCGTGGAGAACTTCGCTGTTTATGCTGCCGCCAAGGCCTATGTATTGCGTTTAGGCGAGGCGCTACATCGCGAGCTTTATCGCGAAGGCGTCACGGTGACAACACTTTGCCCTGGTATGGCGGAAACCGGCTTTGCCACTGCGGCGCAGCAGAAAGTCACGCCCGTATTGAAGCAACTGATGATGCAGCCTGCACCTGTGGTGCGCGCCGGGATTCGTGCCCTGCAGGCCGGGCGTATCAGCGTCGTGCCAGGCTGGGCGAACAAGGCCCTTGTCATCCTTACCTGGGCGACGCCGCGTCGGCTGCACCAAGCTTTTTTATCACGTGCGATGAATGGGTGAGCTTCCACACTTTTATCGCAAGAAAAATATATAACTCAAGAGAGTGATGCCATGACAACGTCAATTGACACCCTCAGTCCAGAAGAAATACTTGCGCTCTGGCAGGCTGAAGAGACGGCCGTGCGAGAGCGTATCCAGACGGTTCCCGGCGTGGCGACGCCTGCTCAGATCGCCGGGCGCAGCGGATTGCAGATATTCGAGGCGCTTCTAGCCGGTGAGATCCCGCCGCCGCCCATGGCTAACACGCTGAACTTCACTCTGCTTCGTGTGGAGCCGGGATTCGCGCTGTTCCAGGGGCAGCCACGTTTCAGTCATTATAATCCGATGGGCACGGTGCATGGCGGCTGGTTCGCAACCATGCTCGATACAGCCATGGGGTGCGCCGTGCATTCAACATTGCCACCGGGCAGGGCCTACACGACCCTGGAATTGAAGCTCAATCTCGTCCGTGCACTCACCGATGCGGTGCCGCTAGTTCGTGCTGAAGGCCGATTGGTTCACGGCGGCCGCCAGGTGGCGACCGCGGAAGGTAGGCTCATCGGGCCAGACGGTAAGCTCTATGCCCACGCGAGTACAACGTGCCTGGTGTTCGACCAGGGGGCGTAGAAGAGGGGCTGGCGCGCCMCACCTGCTTTACCCCTCTTTGACGGAGCCTGAACCTTGTGCCGAGGATCGGCAAGTCATTGTCTTCGCTTATTGCATTTTTTGCTCAAAAGCAAAGTAAGCCTCTCCTGCCCATCAATAGAACGCATAGTCGATAAAATCTCAGTGCTTAAGGCAAGGTTAACTACGCTGCTGGTGTGATGTAGGTGCTTTTACGTCAAGCGCAGGTGACGCCCTATTAATGTTGCAGTGTTCGCCAGGAGAGCGTTTACAGAATAATCAGCGTCGCGAGCCCAAGGAATGATAAAAAGCCGACCACATCGGTCACGGTCGTCAAAATAACCGCACCGGATAACGCGGGGTCGATCTGCAGCTTTTTCAACACCATGGGGATGAGTACGCCGGATAAGTTGGCGAGACTCATATTGATAAAGATGGCCAGGGTGATCACCAGCGTGATCATGGCGTCGCCAAACCAGATATGGGAAATCAAGCCGACCACTAATGCCCAAACCAAGCCGTTACTCATACCCACCCACATCTCTTTGTTATACAGCCAGCGGATGTTGTTGCCCGCCAGTTGGCCCAGCGCCAGACCGCGTATAACCACGGTGAGGGTTTGACTACCCGCAATACCCCCCATGCTCGCCACCACCGGCATCAAAATGGCCAACGCCACAATTTGATCCAATGCAGCCTCGAATTGACCAATAACGAAGGCGGCTAAAAAAGCCGTTAACAGATTAATACCCAGCCAAATGCCGCGACTTTTCGCACTGCGTAAAACGGGCGTGAAGACTTCCTCTTCATTACTGACGCCGGACATATGCTTTAACGTCATGTCAGCGTCGTCTTGGGTGATTTCAAGTACGTCGGCGGCGTTTAGCTGGCCCACTAATAACCCATCGCTATCGCACACGGGCACAAAGTGTAGCTCTTTAGAGCGCAATAACGCCGCTGCATCACTGACTTTCATTTGATCATTTAGGGTAAAAAAGTCATTCATGTAATCATCAACCATCGCATCTTGTGGTTGCTTGATTAAATCAATCAGGGTCAAAGTGCCGAGTAAGCGTTTGTCTTTATCCGTAATCATGATCTGCTGCGACTCATCGTCGAGCAGATGGTGGATGCGGATATAGCGCTGTACGGCCTCTAACGACACGCCCTGTTTTACATTGACTGTCTCGGGATCCATGTAACGGCCAACCACGTCATCTTCATAGGCGTGAAGATTCTCAACCTGAGCGCGGATCTCTTGCTCTAGGCTAGCGTAGACGCTGGTTTTTATGGCTTCATCAGCAACATCTAAAACTTCAGCAACTTCTTGAGCATCCAAGCCTTTAACAATTTCTTCTACATCGCTGGCCGATAAGTCTTCGATGTAGTCAGCGCGGATGTCTTCGTCAACTTCGGCGAGAACCTCGCCGATAAAGTCGTCGGGAACATACTCCCAAAGGAAATCTCGCGTTTTAGCCGGGAAGGACTCCAGCGTTCGCGCGATGTCTAAAATATCGAGTTCAGAGAAATACGCTTTTAGTGCCGTTGTGTCTGGGTCATCTAGCAGGTTTTGAAGGTGGAGKAGCTGCTCTTCGGAATTGGTGTACTTTTCATCATCGCGCATAGAGTCCGTCCTTGTTGGAAGCTAAATATTAAAGAAGTGCAAACTCCTGGCGGCTCGCTTTATGAATGTTATAGACAGGTATGGTTGAACGCCACGCGAACACCATAGGCCATGCGCTGCTGGGCAGAAACGGGCGGTACGTCGGTGCCAATCATCTCATCATCGGCGTCGGCCCAGGTGAGCGTGCCGTGGGTGAAACCCAACGGCGCCAGCGTGCGGCCAATCCACTGCGTACCGGTAAAGCGTTGCGTCTCGCCATTCTGGTCGGTAAGCACGCTGATGGCGTTACCCTGATGCAGGCGCACGATGTACGAGCCCCTATCGAGCCCATGTACCTCAACCTCGGGCAGCGGCGCTGGGTACTGGGCAAGTTCGTCAAGGGTGAGGTGGGCGGGAAGCGTTGAAGACATGGCGTATCCTCATGAGTGAACATCTTATACGCCAAGACTAAAGGGTGTGCATTATTTGTACAGCAGTAACCGCCTGATCGGCGTCATTGAGGCGCTGTATCAGACGGTTTGAGGCAGGTATTTTATTCCTTATCCATTTCTAAACAGGAAACTATAGGCATTTAACGCAGGTACGCCGCCTAGGTGGGCGTAGAGTACTTTGGAGCCGGGCGGGAATTCGCCGTTGCGCACCATGTCGATCATGCCGTGCATGGATTTACCTTCGTAAACCGGGTCGGTAAGCACACCCTCCAGACGGGCACAGAGGCGAATGGCTTCTAGCGTGCCTTCGTTGGGCAGGCCGTACTCGGGGCCGCCGTAGCGGGTATCCAAAATGACATCGTCATCGCTAATGCCGCCTTCCAATTCCACCAACTCAGCCGTATTGCGCGCGATGCGCAGGATCTGTTCACGGGTTTGCTCAGGCTTGGCAGAGGCGTCAATGCCAATCACTCGCTGGGCACGGCCATCGGCGGCAAACCCCACCACCATGCCCGCCTGGGTGCTGCCGGTGACCGAGCACACCACGATATAGTCAAACGTGAAGCCTAGCTCTTTCTCCTGCTGCCGCACCTCTTCAGCAAAGCCCACGAAGCCCAAGCCGCCGTAAGGGTGCTCGGAGCAGCCAGCGGGAATCGGGAATGGCTTACCGCCTCGCTGGCGAACATCCTCCATGGCCTGCTCCCAACTGGGGCGAATGCCGATGTCGAACCCCGCGTCATCCAAGCGCACATCGGCGCCCATGATGCGTGACATCTCGATATTGCCCACGCGGTCATACACCGCGTCGGAGTAGTTGACCCAGTTCTCCTGCACCAGCACGCACTGCATGCCCAGGTGAGCGGCCACCGCGGCAACTTGGCGGGTCTGGTTGGATTGAATACCGCCAATCGATACCAGCGTATCGCAGCCTTTTTCCAGCGCTTCAGGAATCAAGTACTCCAGCTTGCGGGTCTTATTGCCACCAAAGGCCAGGCCGCTGTTGCAGTCTTCGCGCTTGGCGTAGAGCTCTACTTCACCGCCTAAATGTTCGCTTAGCCGCTTGAGCGGCGTAATCGGAGAGGGGCCAAAGGTGAGTGGGTAACGTGGGAAGCGTTCGAGGTTCATAGCAATCTCCAGCTTTAAAACATTGGATGCGATATAGGGCGGCTAAGGTTGTTGTGAACAATTGGCGTGAGCTCTGCTATTTATAGTAAGTGTTAGCTATTTTTTTTGTGTTGCAAAGTTAGTTGGTTTTAGGCAATAAAAGATGGTGAAAAATGATATATATGGGTTTAAGTGGTGTTTATTGGTCAATAAGGTAAATAATAGTGCGCACAAAAMCCTCCCGATCACGCCCTGAGCCTGATGATCAGACGGCTGAGCTAGACCGAACAGATCGGCGTATTCTGAAACTGCTTCAGGACGATGCCACACTCTCCAATGTGGCACTGGCAGAGCAGGTGAACTTGAGCCCGGCGGCGTGCTTACGCAGGGTGGAAAGGCTCAAGCGGGATGGGGTAATCAGCAGGGTGGTGGCGCATTTAGACCCGGAGCAGCTGCAGGCGGGGATGGTGGTGTTGATTGGCGTGGTGCTGGATCGCTCGACGCCGGAATCCTTCGCCGCCTTTGAAGAGGCGGCCCAGAAAGTGTCAGGCTGTATGGAGTGTCATGTCGTCACCGGGGAGTTTGACTACTTCATGTTGGTACGTACCCGGGACAGCCAAAGCTTCAACAGGCTGCACGCCGAACAACTGCTCTATCTACCCGGCGTGCGCCAGATCCGCTCATTTATGGGGCTGCGACAGGTGGTCTCGACCCATAAGGTGCTGGTTTAGCTATGAAAGAAAGTGTTGAACATAGGTAAAGGGTTGGGCTTACAGCGATGCTACTTATTTAACAGCCCTACTGATGAACTCCAAAAACCGGTGGTCGTTGGCATGGGCAATATTAATGCGCATTGAATTGGCATCAGTGCTGTCGGGGCGCAGTGAAAAAATGGMGCCTGGCGCAATAAAGATGCCTTTTTCAGAGGCGCGCTTGGCTAGCTCAGTGGTATTGATATGGGTAGGCAATTTGGCCCATAGATAGTAGCCACCGCCGGGCCCAATCACATCATGAACACCTATTTGTCCCAACACTCTTACCGCCGTAGCACTCGCTTTAGCCACTCTCTCGCGCAGTTGTGCGAGGTGGCGGCGGTAGCGGCCTCTGGCTAATAGCTCATGCACGATCATCTCATTGAAGGTTGAAGTGTTTACGACAGTGAGCATCTTAATATCGACCAGGGCGCGAATGATGGATCTGGCTCCTGCGATATAGCCACAGCGCAAACCGGTGGAGAGCGTTTTGGAAAAAGTGCCTACGTAAATAACCCTTTCTAACCCATCAAGCGCAGCAAGATGAGCGCTGCCTTTGGGCAGTATGTCAGCGAAAACATCATCTTCCACTAGGGTGACACCATAGTGGTCGGCGAGCTTTAGCAGGCGATGCATATTACTCAGCGACATGGTGCTACCAGTAGGGTTGTGGGCATTGGGTTGCAAGAAAAAAAGCCTAGGTCGGTACTGCTTGGCTTTTCTCTCAAACTCTTCTAGGTCGGGGCCATCGGTCGTGCGTGGAACGCCCACCAGTTTCGCTTTAGCGAGACGAAGCTTTCCAAACAGTGGGTAGTAGCCCGGTGTTTCAACCAGAACACTCTCTCCTGCGGCTACTAAGTGGCGAATGATTAAGTCGAAGGCATGATTAGCACCAAAGGTCATCATGACTTGATCCTGTGATGCATGGATAGAGCGCCCAGCCAATGTCATGGCTAAGCTCTCGCGCAGTGGTGAGTATCCCTGGGGCATGCCGTATTCGACGTCGCTCATTTCATCGGGTAAACCAGTTCTGCGCCTTACCAGACGCGTCAGTTCAGTGCCGCCCATCCAGCTTGCCGGAGCCCTACCATCGCCCACGCGCACTGCAAAATTCCCGACTAACTGCTCCCGCAGCAGTGACACGCTATCCACCGCCTCTGAAAGGTCGTGCGTAGGCTCATTAATAGGCGTTGGCCGGGGGCGCGAAACAAAAAAGCCTGCGCCCTGGCGAGCGCTCAAATGACCAAGTGCAACTAATTGGTCGTAGGCATCAATCACGGTATTTTTCGATACACCGAATTGTTTAGCGGCTTCTCTGATGGAAGCCACTCGGGTACCAGGCGAGAGGCGACCTTCGTCAATGGCTTTGAGCAGAGCGGTGGCGACCTGACGAGATTTTGACATGAATATCTCTCAATGGCGGTGGAACTGTACCTGTTATTTTATAGGTACAGTACTTCATACACTTCGCATCACTGTACCTTACTCAGCGCCTTGTCTTTCCACAAGCTAGGGCCAGCCTACTTGGGTATACAACACTAATAATGATCTCCGCGGAGAATAGGCATGCCAAATAAAACAACTTCTTACCTAACGGTTTGGGACGATACGGTGACCGGCAGAGACCTGCTGCTCGCCTTAGTAATTTCCACTCCTCTCACACTAGGTGGTTTCATTCTTACCCCTGGGCCAGCGCCAATGCCTCTAATAGTGGGCTTATGCGGCGCACTGCTGGGGTTTGTTATTAATACGGTTTGTTTACGCCCGAAACGACGCCTCGACACTGATGGGGAGGCGTAACCATGGACGCTCTATTACTTCTGCAGATGTTAATGGCTGCCTTAATCGGTGTGGTGGTTTATACCGCGATTGGAGTGGCGCCAGGTACCGATGAGACCGCCGTACTTGCCCCGGTGACGTTAGCGTTGGTGGTGGCAGGTGTTCCCTTGCCAGTGGTATTGGCTTTCTTTATGGCTGCCATCGTAGCCAAAAAGCTTACCGACTCAATACCCGTTTCAGTGGCGGGGATACCCGGAGGGGTGATGTCGGCCCCCATGGTTGAGCACGCAATGATACTAAAGCGTGAAGGTCACGCCACGTTGGCCATTCGCAAAATGGCGTCGGGCTCGGTGATCGGCACGCTTGTTGCCATTCCCGTGAGTCTGCTATTGGCTTTCCTGCTAACGCCGCTGGCGGATGTGCTAAGTCAGTATGCTAGCCAGATATTTTTTGTCGGGGCGGTATTTTTAGCGCTGATGAGCCGTGAAAAAGTGATCAGCTTGATCAGTATCGTGATTTTGGCTGCGCTGATTCAGGCCTTACGGCACTTCTACTGGGGGATGGGTGTTATCCCTGAGGGTCAGGTTGTCTTCATCTCGTTCTTTCTGGGTATCACGATAGGCCCAATGATCTTCAATTTGGCACAGCTAACCGTGCGTGAAGAGCGACAAAAAATGGCTACCGGTGAACCTAAAACAATCAAAATCTATGCGGCCGATGATAGKGATGACAAGAGCCGCTTCCCTAACCCTTTTCGAATTTTGACCCGCCAAGAAGCTGTTTCAGCAACCGCCAGCTCGGTGCTCGGTTCGGTCACTTTCTTTATGAGCCCGGTTGGAATCACCATTTTCCTGGGCGAAGTAATGTCCAGTTGGGTGAAGGGTACCGTTGAAAAAGCCAGTCGTGCGCTTTCTTCAATGGATGCGGTCACCAATGCCGCTTATATCGCAGGCATTCTGATTCCCCTGGCAGCGTTAGGCATCCCCATGAGCCCCATGGCGATTGGGCCAGGTAACGCCTTCTTTAATGCGCCGCCAGTACTTACGTTGGAACAGAATGCCCACCACCTAATGAGCTTTGGTGAAATCGCTGTTGCCAGCATTTTGGGCGCAGGCGTGGCGCTGTTGATTACGTATCCCATCGCTGTTCGCTATGCCCGGCACATTTGTGTGTTTGTTTTTCAGCGTATTCCTCATGAGGCCTTCCTGGCGATGTTCTTCTCGCTGGTCGTGCTGTTGGCTTATATGGATGCAGGTGTGATGGGCATTTTAGGTGTCGCGGTGTTAGCGCTTGTGGCGGGGCTGTTAAACCGCTGGGGCGTGAACTATGGGGTGCAGTTTATGACTCTTTATGCCGCCCCTTGGCTAATGGGCTGGTTGGCTTGAACACTTCCTTTTTAAGTGACGCTACACCAATAGTTTATTCATTTTAGGTAACGGTTATGACAATAAATTCATCGCGGATTCCAGGATTTTACCAACTATCACCACGCGAGCGATTGCGTAAAGTGGCCGCTTTAAGTGGCTTAGATGCTGAAGGGGAAGCCCACTTGGCAGACACCGGTAACCTGCCAGCAGAAACAGCCGATAGCATGATCGAGAATGTTATCGGCACTTTAAACATACCGATTGGCGTTGCCACTAATTTAATGATTGATGGTGAAGAGCCGCTGGTGCCTATGGCAACCGAAGAGTCGTCCGTGGTGGCTGCTGTATGTAATGCGGCGCGACAGTGTCGTGCGTCAGGCGGCTTTTATACGGATACCTCATCCCCGATTATGATTGCTCAGGTTCAGCTACTAGGCGTCGCTAATCCTGACTTTGCCCGGCTGCGTTTATTAGAAGCCCGCGAAGAGATTAAGCGTATTTGTGACGCGACAGACCCCGTGCTGTTAGAGCACGGCGGTGGTTTCCAGGATATAGAGGTGCGTGTACTTGAGGATATGGTCATTGTGCATCTGCTAGTGGATGTGCGTGATGCCATGGGCGCAAATGCGGTGAACTCGATGGCTGAAGCGGTAGCTCCGTCGTTAGCTGAGTGGTCGGGAGGCGAGAGTCGTTTGCGAATTCTGTCTAATCTGGCTGATCGTCGTTTAGCAAGAGTCAGAGCGACCTGGCATCTTGACCAAATAGGCGGGGAGTCGGTGCGGGACGGAATATTGGCGGCTTACCGCTTTGCAGACTTAGATCCCTATCGGGCAGCTACTCATAATAAAGGGGTGATGAACGGCGTGAGTGCGGTGGTGTTAGCGACGGGAAATGATACCCGTGCGGTAGAAGCCGGTGCTCATGCATATGCTGCACGTACCGGGCGCTATCGGTCACTTACCCATTGGGAAGCGGATCATGATGGTAATCTAACCGGCACCCTTGAGATGCCCATGCCAGTAGGATTAATCGGCGGCGCGACGAGAGCGCACCCCACTGCACGACGGTGTCTTGAAATTTTAGGCGTCAACAGCGCTGATCGTTTAGCCCGTATCATTGTCGCCGTTGGGCTAGCGCAGAACTTTGCAGCGTTAAAAGCGTTGGCTACCATCGGTATTCAAAAGGGGCATATGGCGCTGCATGCTAAAAATATCGCCCTAATGGCAGGAGCGGTAGGGGCGGAGGTGGCGTTGGTCGCCGACGAATTAGTGAAGCAAGGGAGTGTGCGTGTTGATATAGCGCAGGCGGCGTTGGCCAAGCTACGGTCTAAACCCGAATAAAGCGGCTTGAATATGCAGTGTGAGCATGCCAGAACGCTACTCTGCAGAGGAAGAAGAAGGCTCTGGCCGGGTAGCCAGCCACAGTGCAATCAGCACCAGCAGAGCGATCACTCCCCAGCGTTGCCAGCCGGGGCCGAGTGACCAGCCGGTGATCAGTGCACTCAATGCGATCATGCTAACGGCTGCCAGCTTGGCGCGGCGGGGGATGGCGCGCTCCTGCTCCCAGGTAACCAGCAGTGGCCCGACATAGTGGCGGGAGCGGATCCAGGCCTCAAAGCGTGGCGAGCCTTTGGAGGCGCAGTAAACCGCCATCAGCATAAACACAGTGGTGGGCAGCAGAGGCAGAAAAATGCCCAGTACACCGATGCTAAAACTTACCCCTGCCAGCACCACCCACATGAGGCGGATCAGTCTCATTCCTGCTCCTAAATTGGCGACCTGTGCAAATGACAACGTACTCCATGGATTAAGTATGAACACATCGAGGCGCGCCGTCAGCAGTGGTGACCTAGCATGAAGGTGACCTTAGATCGCCATTAAGGCGCCAGGGTCGGTGGGGCGCTGATAATCTCTATGTTGCACCGGTGGCCGCTAGCTGCTCAAACACCCCCTTGGGGCCAGCGTGTCCAGCGGCCAGGATTTCGGCGATATCGCCCCCCAAGCGATCGCTGGCCAATGCGGCCCCTCTGGTCAGCCATCCAACCAGCAGTGCTGCCAGCGAGCGTCGTATCAGGCGGGTTGCTTTCATGCCACCGCCTCTTGTTTGCCGAGTTCATCCAGCAACTGCCGCCACTCTCGGCGCTCAGCGCGGCCTTCCTGGCGCTCTGCATAAAGCTGTAGTACCAGCGAGCCTTGGGCATCGAAGGCCTCAATGCTGGTCACGCCGCCGTCGCGGTTGGGTTTGCTGACTTGCCACACTTGGTCGATAGCGGTGTCATCAAGGTGCAGGGTGAACTGCTCGCCAAACAGGTTCAGCCAGCCGCGGGCGCGTTGCGGAGCGGGCAGTATGCCGGTACGGATCTGCACGCAGCCGGGACTGGCGACAAACAGCATCAACGGCAGAGCCCGATGGCTGGCCTGCTCAAGCACCGTTTCCAGTGAGTGCACAGGCAGCGCACGGGTAAAGCGACCCTCCATTAACTGGTTGGCCTCAATGCGCTCCAGGTGATGGCGCTGGAGGAGCGCAAAGAACTGGTGTACATCGCGCATCGCACCCCACTCACTAGCAAGGGAGGGGACTTCGGGGAGTGGGCGCTTGAGACGGGGCATGCTCTGGGTAAATGCCGGCGTGTCCCGCGTTCCCAAGGCTGCCAGTGCGCCCCAAGGGCGCGGCAGCGGGTTTTCCAGAGCAAAGCATTTATGCACGGCGCAGCCATGCTGGTTAAATATCTGCAGGCTCCAGCGCCACTGCGGCTCTTCTGCGTTGCTGGAAGGTAGAGGGTCGCGGATCAAGCAGGCCCAGTGCCAGTGGGTGTAGAGCAAACGTAGATCCAGGCCGCCGGGGTCGAGCAGCAGGCCAGTTTGCGGCCCGCCGCTGAGTTCAGGGTAATCGCCGGTCTGTTCCAGCACGGCCAGCCGGGAGCGGGTCAACGCCTTCACCCGCCCCAACTGGGGCAGGTAGGCGGCAAGCTCGTTGGGCGTGAGCGGCAGCGTCCATACATCGCGGCCCAAGCGAGCGGCTTGGAGTTCACCTTCACTGATCGCTAAGCGTTCGGCAATCTCAATGGCAGGAAGGCGTGGCTTAGCGGCGCGCGCCGCGTCAAGGGCTTCGATAATGGCGATCTGTTGGGAGGGAGYCATGACGCACCTCTTTTATGGTTCACTGGCTGGGTGCGATGGGCTACCTGGCTGGCTTTGCTGTATAAATCTTTAAATTAATCAGGGCCTGAAGTGTTAACAGCTTTAAGCGTTGAGGATTAGCTTGCCGCTTTTAGTGCGGCGCAACACATAGCGGCGCTGTTCATGGTGAATCACCAGTTGGCCTGAGCTACCAAGCAATTCTTTGCTATCTACTTCGCGGGGCGCTGAGGCCGATGTATCCCTCTGGGACGTATCCCCCTGGCGAGTGCCCTTATCGGCTAGCTGCATGAGAGGATAACTCCTGTGTTAATGATAACTATTAGCGTTAATTTAGCAGAGTTGCCGGTATCTCTCAATAGGATTTGGGGCGTCTAGCCCAGCGTTCTTCATCTAAATGCAGCCACGCCGTCATCGTGTTGTCATTTAGCTTCTTTAGTGTCTCCTAACGTTCAATCGTTGGCCTACAAACGATCAGGGGGAGACCATAATGAGTAAAGAGATCGAAGACCATCGCCTGTTTAACCACAGCGGCAACCAACCTTTTGCCGAAGTATTGGCGCGCCATGTGTCACGGCGTGACGTGATGCGCGGTGGTTTGAGCATGGCGGCTGCCTCAATGCTTAGCTTTGGCGGTGCTGCTCAAGCGCTTGCCTCAAGCGGCGCGCAAAAAACACCCCTGACGCTGGCGTTTGAGGCGATTCATGGGTCACTCACTGATGCTGTGGTGGTGCCGGAAGGTTACATGGCCCAAGTCTTGGTGCCCTGGGGAACGCCGTTAAGCGCTGGCGAAAGTTGGCAGTCTGACCAGCCAATGACCGCCGAGCGTCAAGCCTCTAGTGTGGGCATGCACCACGACGGTATGGCCGGTTTTGCCCTGGATGCTGACAATGCCTCGCGTCGTTTTGTGCTGGCACTCAACAACGAATATATCGACCAGGCAGCGCTATGGGCGCCTCAAGGCGGCCCCACCAATGCGGATGAGGGGCAGCGCCCGGCGGAGGAGTCGCGCACCGAAATCAATGCTCATGGCGTTACTATGGTTGAGGTTGAAAAAGACGCCAACGGCCACTGGGCGCATGTGTCGGGGTCGCGCTATAACCGCCGTTTGACAAGCGCAACGGTGATGGATTTGGCTGGGCCTGTGGCGAGCAGTGATTACGTCAAGACGCGCTTTTCCCCAGCAGGTGCTCAAACCCGCGGTACTAATAACAACTGTGGCAATGGGGTAACGCCCTGGGGCACCTATATTGCCTGCGAAGAGAACTGGCCAAACATCTTTGTTCATACTGGCGAGCGCTTCCAGGACGACGCGCGCATCGGCATTCCCACTGAACGCGGCCGCTATGCCTGGGAAACCTCGGCGGGGGACGCTTCAGAGCAGAACGATGAGTTTGCCCGCTTCGATATTACCCCCCGCGGCGAGCGCGCCGAGGATGACTACCGTAACGAAGCGCGTACCTTCGGCTATCAGGTAGAAGTCGATCCTTACAGCGATGCCCTTGCGGTTAAGCGTACGGCACTTGGGCGTTTCCGCCATGAAGGGTGCTGGTTAGGCAAGCTGGAAGCCGGTCAGCCAGTGGTTTACTACTCGGGGCACGATTCCCGCAACGAGTACGTATATAAATACGTCTCCGATGCCGCTTGGGATCCCGCCGACGCCAATCGTCCCGGTGAGCACTATGACCGTCTTGCCATCGGCAGCAAGTATTTGGATAACGGCACCCTCTWTGTGGCCCGTTTCCACGCCGATGGCAGTGGTGAGTGGCTGCCGCTGACACCTGCTGCGCACACACAGGACGGCCGAACGCTGGCAGCGGCCTTAGGCCTGGCTGAGGATGATTTAGCCGGTGTGATTATCAATACCTGCGACGCGGCAGACTTAATGGGCGCCACGCCGATGGATCGTCCCGAATGGGCGACCGTTGATCCGGCTTCGGGGGATGTTTACCTCACCTTAACCAACAACACGCAACGCACAGGTGAAGAAACAGCACCGACCTATACCAACGGTGGTGATAGCTTGGAGCAGGTGGGGGTAGGTTACGACTTGGCACCCACTAATGCGGCTAATCCACGTGCCAATAACGAGGCTGGGCACATTATCCGCTGGCGCGAAAGCCGGTTGCCCAACGCCTTTACTTGGGAAGTGTTTGTGTTTGGCGCCGCCGCTGACGATGCGGATAACCACTCAGGCCTGACAGAAATGAATCAGTTCGCCAGCCCCGACGGACTCTGGTTCGACGAGCGAGAAGACGGTCAGGGTATCCTCTGGATCCAGACCGATAACGGTTATGATGGGGTAACCGAGTACACCAACGACCAGCTGCTTGCCGTGGTACCTAATGGGCTAGACGACATCCAGGGAACCGGCCCGGTCATTAACAGCAGCAACCAGCAGCAACTTAAGCGCTTTGCGGTGGGGCCGAACGGCTGTGAAGTGACGGGTATATTTGCCACACCGGATAAAACCGCCCTGTTTATTAACATTCAGCACCCCGGTAACTGGCCCGCCGACGGTGGCGCGCTGACCCAAGACGCCACCGTTGCGGCCAGCGGCCAAGTACGCCCTCGGGCATCAACCGTGGTGATTCAAAAGCGTGATGGTGGGCCGATAGGCGTCTAAAAGCCAGGCTTTAACACCAGGCTTAAATACTCAGTAGCAAGTCGATACAAGCGTCGAACCCCTCCAGGTTCGACGCTTTTTTGGTGTTAGCTTTGAAGTACATGGCCTGTTTTCTGCCGGGTCTTTAACGCCTGAAGGGCATCGACCTTTAATGGCAACTGGTTGGCCCAGAGAATATCTTCGCGGCAATGGCCAATATCCCGTAGTACCTGATCGTCGTAAGCGAGTAGCGGCAAGATATGGCGGCGAAATAGTCGCCGGCGCCGGTAACGCCACCAGCGCATATCGAGCGCTCGAATCATCCGCATTGACGGCATGGCAGGCATGTAAAACTGCAATTGTGGCGGCTTGGGCGGCGGCGCCAATTGGCTGGCTTTTTCCCAGGCGTTATGGGCATGTTGGATAGGGTTTTCACACTTCATCGCGCACCTCCATTTCCACGCCTGCAGTTGGCTAAACGGCGCATGAGCACCCTTTCGGCAGGTGTGTTTTGTGATTAATAAGTGGAGGGTCGCGACCTCTGGTTATCAGCTTGGCGCTTTACCTTGGATCAATCAAACGAAAAGAACTACACTGTGAGTTAAATTTTTCTGAAAGGTGGGTGTGATGAATCAACTCTCTAGCATAGCTCCCAGCCGGGCCGTCTTGCCGCTACTGGATAGCGAGGTGCTGCGCACCTTTGTGACCATTGCCGAAAGTGGCAGCTTCACCCGCGCCGCCCAGCAGCTATTTCGCACCCCTTCCGCGCTGAGTATGCAGATCAAACGCCTGGAAGAGATCCTCGGCCAGACGCTGTTTGTCCGCGAGGCGCGGCACGTACGCCTGACTGCTGAGGGGGAAGTGCTGCTGGGTTATGGGCGGCGGCTACTGAAACTCAATGCGGAAGCCGTGACCCAGTTTTTAGCCCCTACCATAGAGGGGCGTGTAGGGCTGGGGATAACGGATGACGTGGTAGGGCGTATTTTACCCACGGTACTCGCCCAGTTTGCCCGCTCGCACCCGGCGGTGCAGGTCGATGTCGAGGTGGGACGCAGCAAAGACCTGCTTGCCAGGTTGGACGAGGGGGAGCTTGATCTTGCCCTGGKGATGGCTGGAGGGCCTGGTCAGGCGACGCGGGGAGAGATCGTCCACAGCGAACCGCTAGTGTGGGCGGGCCGTGAGGATGGCGTTGCCGTGCAGCGAACGCCACTGCCTGTGACCCTGGCCCAGCAGGGGTGTGCGTGGCGCAGAATTACCCTTAATGCCCTTGATCAAGCAGGGATTGCTTACCGAATCGCTTACTCCTGCGACCACTGTGCCGGGCAGGAAGCGGCCATGCAGGCCGATTTGGCCGTGACGGCTTTCCCTAAAAGCTTGATCCGCCCGCCGCTCAAACGACTAAGTAATGATTCACTACCGCCGTTGGGTGACTATCAGGTATCTCTCGTCAAGCGTGTGGGTAGTGGCGACGCCAGTGAGGTGCTGGCTGAGCGGGTGGTCGAGGCGTTTCGGGAGAAGTGAGCATTTTTCTCTGTGCTAACCCTCCATTAAGGTGCGAAGCGGAAGCTGCTCTTTATTGATGGGCGTCTTGATAACGATATAGCTGAAGTACTTTTCAATGCCAATTTCGTCCTCGATAAGTGCCTCCATCACGCGTTGATAATGGGCAATACTGCGGGTGATAAAACGCAGTAAATAGTCATAGCCACCGCTGATGAGATGGCACTCCATGACTTCATCAACCTGACGAATTTTTTGTTCAAAGCGTAGAAAATCTTCCCGGTGGTGATCCGACAGGGTGACCTCCGTAAAGACGGTAACGCTTTCCATCATTTTCGATAGATTGAGTCGGGCTTGAAACGAAGTGATATAGCCAGCGGCTTCTAGTCGCTTGACTCGCTGTAGGCAGGGGCTGGGCGATAGCCCGACAGCATCGGCCAAATGGACGTTGGTCATCCGTCCATCTGCTTGAAGCTGAACAAGAATATTTATGTCGATACGATCAAGACGAACGCTAGCCACCATGTAAAGTCCTTTACTTATTAGGGGGCGGTGGAAGTCGCCCCGCGGTTTTTGACTAATACCTTTGTCTAAAGCAATTCTCCGCGTAGAGCAAGCTGGTGTTGATAAATAAAATCACTTAGCGAGATAAATGACTGCGTTTGGGGCTGCTCGGCTTTGGCACTGCGCGTGATACGGCAGTGCCCGCCTCGGCTATTCACTGATGGGGGGCCAGCCGTTAAGAGCAGAACCTGGCTATCCGCCTCCATCTCCCGCAGCTTGGCACGCGCGGCCACAAAGCTGCCGGTGGTGAGCCGCTCACTACCGGAAAGGCCAATGCGCTGATTAAAAGCAAAGAACTCCTGCTCATTCAGGGAAGTGACTACTCTGAGCTGATAGAACTTGCGCAGGTAGTGGATAGCGCCAGGGGCATCTTCATAAAGCGATCCAAAGCCCAGCGAACTGGCGAATTCAATTCCTTGTTGCCAATCTGCCTCCAGCCCCCAACTGCTCGCCAGGGCGCGATAGACCGTGCAGTGGGCAGAAACGGCGCCCATCTGCTCATCCGTCAACTCGTGCAGCGCATGCACATAGTCTGCTAATACCTGCTCCTGTGGTGGCGGGTTGGGCAGCATCGCTAACAGTGGCGTTAGGCCCCGCACAATGTCTCTATCCCGATCAATCAGCACGCCATGGGCATCCATGCATAGCGTCGTATAGTCAGTCAATGGCATGATGTCCTGCTCTCCCGGCGTTGGCGATTAACAAGCATTAGTGCGTGGCGTTGGATAGCGCGTCGTCCAAAATCTCTAGTGCTTCGTCGGTTTGCTGGTCGCTGGTAGTCAGCGGTGCCAGAAAGCGGATCACATTGCGGTATACACCGCACTTAATCACCAGCAAACCCGCTTCACGACAGTGATCAATGACCTGTTGCACTAGCGCAGCGTCTTCAGGTGTTACCCGTGGGCCCTTGAGAAGCTCGATAGCAAGCATCGGGCCTTGCCCACGTACCTCGGCAATCACAGGATGTTTGGCTTGCAGCCGACGCAGCCCTGTTTCCAGGCGTTTTCCCATGGCGATACCACGCTCAAGCAGTTGCTCGTCTGCAAAAATATCTAGCACCGCCAGTGCTGCCGCGCAGCTCAGCGCGCTGCCCCCATAGGTGCCGCCGAGCCCACCCGGCGCGGGAGCTTGCATGATCTCAGTGCGCCCAACCACGCCTGAAATCGGCAAGCCTCCGCCCAGGCTTTTAGCAACAGTGACAAGGTCAGGCTGAATATTGCTGTGTTCAAAGCCAAACATCTTGCCCGTGCGCCCGAAGCCGGTCTGAATCTCATCGGCGATCAGCACGATGCCGTGGCGTTCGGTTAAAGCGCGAAGCGCCTGCATAAACGCGACTGGGGCAGGAAGAAAACCGCCATCACCCTGAACGGGCTCAATCAGGATAGCGGCAACCTGGTCGGGGACGACTTCAGTGGCGAACAGCGTATCCAGCTCGGCAAGCACATCCTCACTGCTAACACCCCGCAGCGCATCCGGGTAGCTAACGTGGTGAATAGCGGGGGCAAAAGGGCCAAAGTTTTGCCGATAGGGCTGGCTCATGCCGGTTAGCGTGGTGCCCAGCAGCGTGCGTCCATGAAAGCCACCGCGAAAGGCAATCACGTTGGGGCGTCCCGTGTGGGAACGGGCAATTTTGATGGCGTTTTCCACTGCTTCAGCGCCGGAGGTAAAGAGCACGCTTTGGTAGGCGTTGTCACCACCGACCAACTGAGCCAGCTGGCTAGCCAGTTTTATATAGCCTGGGTAGGCCGCCACCTGGAAACTCATGTGGGAAATACGTTCCACTTGGGCCTGAACCGCAGCAACGACGCGGGGGTGATTGTGGCCTACGTTGAGTACGCCGATCCCGCCGACAAAATCCAGATAGCGTTGGCCATCCGCGTCGAAGACTTCGCTACCGCGAGCATGGGAAATGACAATAGGATGGGCATTGACCACACCGCGGGGAATGCACTGCTCCCGCTGGCGTAGCATTGAGTGAGAAGGGKGGGCATCGGTATTCATCTGCGGGCTCCTTAAACATTGTCGCGATATAGTCACTATGGTCATGTTGTGGTGTGTTGGCGCTGTCTTTAGAACGTGGAGAGCGAACGCCAMCACCCATACGTTTTTGAGCTTACCGCTGTTAGCAAACCAGATACGCTTGGCATGGCGTCAGCAACCGCGTAATCCTTCGTATTGTCTAGCTTGTGCAGCATGATTCACTGTCATGGGGGAGCGCAGTGTAATCTGCGCCTTAATCGTCGATTTAGACGCACCGCTTCGCTCCACAGCCGCCAAAACGGTATCCGCTGCCTCTCAAACCACCGTAGGATGACGTTTTAGCTAAGGAGACGCTGCTATGGCACTGCTGTATAAATCTGACCCGGTGCGCGGCGCCCGGTGGAAAGAACTTTTTGCCCAATACGCGCCGGATATTGAGTTCCGCCAATGGCCCGATATGGGTGACCCGGACGAGATCCGCTACTTGCTAGCGTGGATGCCCCCGGAGAACATAATGGCGTGCCTGCCGTCCCTTGAGGTGCTGTTTGCCACTTCCGCGGGTGTCGATCAGTTTGAGTTTGACGCACTGCCTCCAGAGCTGCCGGTCGTGCGGATGCTCGACCCTGCCATTGAGCGCGGAATGATTGAGTACGCCACCTTTGCAACGCTATGGCTGCACCGCAGGATGGGTGATTATGCGCGCCAGCAGCGCGAGGGGCAGTGGCAAGCGCATATGCTTGTGCCCACCGAAAAGCGGCGTATCGGGATTCTTGGCTTAGGCCAGTTGGGATGCGCTATTGCCACCCATCTAGCTGGTTACGGTTTTGACGTGAGCGGGTGGGCGCGTTCGCCACGAGAGCTGGCTAATGTTCACTGTCATAGTGGTGAGGAAGCGCTGGATGGGTTTCTGGCCTCAAGCGATATTGTGATCTGCGTGCTGCCACTGACCGACGCCACCCGAGGAATCCTCAACGCAGACCTATTTGCGCGTATGCCTAAAGGTGCGGCCTTGATCAATATTGGCCGTGGTGAGCACTTGGTTGAACACGACCTGACGCAAGCCCTCGACGACGGGCAGTTGAGTGCGGTGGTATTGGATGTGTTGAGCGAAGAACCACCCGCCGACGATCACCCCTTCTGGCAAGACGAGCGGATTTTGCTGACGCCCCACGTGGCCGCGATGACACAGCCCGATAGCGCTTTCCCTGTCCTGCTTGACAACCTGCGTCGTTATCAACGCGGTGAACCAATGGTTGGCCGTGTCGATCTGCAGCGTGGTTACTAGAATAGCGTTTCCCCTCTCGCTCGCTCTGAGTAACGGCGAGCGAGTGGGGTATGTTGGCGTTCGTTAAGTCCGTGTTAGTTCAGCCCGCCCATATGAAACGCTTTCTCTTCCAGGTACTCATCCAGCCCCTGGCGGGCACCTTCACGGCCCAGCCCCGACTGTTTCATGCCACCAAACGGCGCGACTTCCATGGAAATGGAGCCGGTGTTGAGGCCGACCATGCCGAACTCCAGCGCTTCGCCGACCCGCCAGGCCCGGCGTACGCTTTCGGTGAAGAAGTAAGCGGCTAGCCCAAAGGGCGTCGCGTTGGCAATACGAATAGCGTCTTCTTCGTGCTCAAATTGCATAATGGGGGCGACGGGGCCAAAGGTCTCTTCCTGGGTGACCAGCATGGCTTCGGTTACCTTGGTGAGCAGTACCGGCGCCACAAAGCGATCCTGACCACTGGGGACATCGCCGAGCACCCGTTCAGCACCGTGGGACAAGGCATCATCGAGATGGCGGGCGACTTTGCTCACCGCCTGGTCATTGATCAATGGCCCGATGGTTGTGCCTTCCTCCATCCCATCGCCACAGCGTAACGCCTTGATTTCGGTCGCCAAGCGGGCGACAAAGCGGTCATGAATGCCGGATTGAACCAGGATGCGGTTAGCGCAAACACAGGTTTGGCCCGCGTTGCGGAACTTGCTCGCCATAGCCCCGGCCACCGCCAGTTCCAGGTCGGCATCGTCAAACACGATCAGCGGGGCATTACCGCCCAACTCCAGGCTGAGGCGCTTGATATCGTCGGCACTCTGGCGCATCAGCAGGCTGCCCACCCGGGKTGAGCCGGTGAAGGAGAGTTTGCGCACGGTGGGGTTGGAGGTCAGCTCACCGCCAATCCCTTCAGGCAGCCCGGTGACGATATTCACCACCCCGGGGGGGAAACCCGCACGCTCTGCAAGCACTGCCAAGGCCAGTGCTGACAGCGGCGTCAGCTCCGACGGTTTGATGACAATCGGGCATCCGGCCGCCAGCGCGGGCGCGCACTTGCGGGTAATCATGGCGATGGGGAAGTTCCAGGGGGTAATCGCACCACACACGCCCACTGGCTGTTTGAGGATCACAATTCGGCGATCCGCGGTGGGGGAGGGGATGGKCTCGCCATAGGCGCGGCGTGCCTCTTCCGCAAACCACTTTATAAAACTTGCGCCGTACTGAACCTCTCCTCGTGATTCGGCCAGCGGCTTCCCCTGTTCAAGGGTCATCAATACCGCCAGGTCCTCACTGTTTTCCAGTATCAGCGCATGCCAGCGCTCCAGCAGTGCTGCGCGCGCTGCCGCTGTTTGCGCACGCCAGGCGGGCCACGCCGCTTCGGCGGCCTCGATTGCCCGGCGGGTCTCGTTGGCACCCATGCTGGGTATGCTAGCCAGCGCTTCGCCGGTGGCGGGGTTGGTGACGGTCAGCGTGGCCGCATCGTCGGCGTCGCMCCATTGTGCGTTGATAAAGGCCTGCTCACGTAGCAGGTTACGGTCATTGAGGGGCAGCGTCGGCATGCTTTTCTCCTTGTCATTAATAGGGCTAGTGATTAAACGGGCGCGGTTGAGGGCTGCGTATGGGTCGACCATTGGCACCCCTCCAGCCAGCCAGGCTGTAGTTCAGGCACTGAGCCGATCAGCTTGCGGGTGTAGTCGTGCTGTGGCTGGTTGAGCACCGTGCTGCAGGGGCCGAACTCCACACATTCCCCCTGGTAAAGCACCATGACGTCGTCGCACAGCGAGCGCACCGTCGAGATATCGTGGCTGATAAACAGGTAGGCAACGCCCAGTTCACGGCGCAGTTCGGCCAGCAGCTCGAGAATTGCAGCGCCCACTACGGTATCTAACGCCGAGGTCACTTCGTCGCAGAGGATCAGGTCGGGTTCCGCGGCCAGCGCCCGGGCGAGGTTGACGCGCTGCTTCTGGCCACCCGATAGCCCGCTGGGCTTGCGGTCGAGCAACGTGCGCGGCAGTTTGACCAAGTCCATCAACTCTTCAACCCGACGCTGACGGGCATCGCGGCTCATCTGAAAATAGGTTTCCAGTGGCCGATTGAGCAGCCGCCTAACCGAGTGGGCCGGGTTTAGCGCATTGTCGGCGCTCTGAAAAACGATCTGGATACGCCGAAACTGGTCGGGTATGCGGCCACGCAGCGTCGGCGGTAGCTCACGGCAATTGAACTGAACTTCCCCCCGTGACGGTGCCACCAGGCCAGCGACTGCCCGGGCAAGCGTTGACTTGCCTGACCCGGATTCACCAATCACGCCTAACGCCTGGCCGCGATCAATGCGCAGTTGGATATGATCCAGCACGACATTATTCGGCAGCCCATTGCGATCACAGCGCCCGTAGCCCACTTGCAGATCATCAATGCGCAACAATTCGTCGCCGCTTGCCGGAAGGCCGGTGGGCACGCGGGTCTCCGGTCGCGCCGCCGCCAATAAGCTACGCGTGTAGGCATGGCCTGGATTGTCCAGGATTTGCCCAATGGGCCCTTGCTCCTGCTCCTCCCCGGCCTGTAGCACCAGCACGTGATCGGCAATCTGCGCCACCACGGCGAGGTCGTGAGAGACATACAGCGCCGTGGTACCCCGCTCGCGCATAACGCGCTTGAAGGCCCGCAGCACATCGACCTGAGTGGTCACATCCAATGCCGTGGTCGGTTCATCCAGAATCACCAGGGCGGGATCGGTAATCAAGGCCATGGCGGCCATAAGGCGCTGTAGCTGGCCCCCGGAGACCTGGTGGGGGTATCGGTCGCCGATATGTTCTGGGTCGGGCAGGGCCAGCTCGCCAAACAGCTGAATGGCTTTCTGCTGAGCTTGCTGTCGATCCATAACGCCATGGATAAGCGCGCCTTCGATGACTTGGTCCATCAGGCGGCGCGAGGGGTTGAAGGCGGCCGCAGCGCTTTGGGCAATGTAGGTCACCCGGTGGCCGCGCAACGCGCGGGTTTCCACCGCAGAGAGGGTGAGTATGTCGGTCTCTCCCAGCTGCACGCTGCCCCCGGCGATCCGGCAGCCGAGCCGGGCGTAGCCCATCATGGCCAGCGCAATGGTGGTCTTGCCTGAACCGGATTCACCGATTAGTGCCATCACTTCGCCTGGCTTGAGCGCGAAATTGATCTGGCTGACGATCGTGCGCTCCTCCTCACCAGGCGGGGTCGCACAGATATCAAGATCGCGTACGATCAGCGATTCACCTTGCATGGCATCACTCCTTCTGGTTATCGCGGCTGTTCGAGAGGCTGTCGATCAACAGGTTGGCACCGACGGTTAATGAGCCAATCGCCAAGGCCGGGGCAATCACTGCCAACGCACCCTGGCTAAGACCACCGATGTTTTCACGCACCAGGGAGCCTAGGTCGGCGACCGGCGGTTGCACGCCTAAGCCCAGAAAGCTCATGCCGCTGAGCAGCAGTACGATAAACACAAAGCGCATGCCCATATCGGTGAGCACGGGCTGGATCATATTGGGAAAAATTTCCACGGCGGCGATATACAGCCGTCCTTCTCCCCGAGTACGAGCGACCTGCACGTACTCCAGGGTGGCGAGATTTTTGGCCAAGCTATGGGCAATGCGAAAAGAGCCCGGCGCATAGCTGAGCACTGCCGCCAGGATAAGCAGAGGAATAGAGGTGCCAAAGGCGGAGACCATCACCAGGGCCATCATTTTGCTGGGAATCGAGATGAGCGTGTCGAATATCCGCCGAACGCTCTCCTCGAGCCAGCGGGGTAGGAGCACCGTTAACATGCCAAAGCCCGCCCCAACCAGAGTTGACAGCAGCGCGGCCACTAACGCCAGCCCCACGGTATAGCGCGCCCCAGTGAGCATGCGGCTGAGCATATCGCGGCCCATATAGTCGGTGCCCAGCAGGTGTGCCGAACTTGCCCCGCCGTATATTTGGTCAGAGACAAAAGCCCCCATGGGATAGGGCGCTAACAGTGGCCCAAACAGTGCCACTAACAGCCAAAAGCTGAACAAGCTCAGGCCAATCCAGCGGGTGAGTTGCCACCCTGAACGGTTGCGCTGTTTTGGCACTGCTATTGGCAGGCGGCTTCTTGGCGAGACATAGGGATGACGGTTGCTCTTGCTAGCGGGCATTGTCTTGGTGTCGTTCATCGGTTTCGCAGCCTCGGGTTAGAGAGGATCGCGCATAGATCAGCCAGCATGACCAGCAGCAGATAAGCGCCGCAAAAGATCATGGCGCAGGCCTGTACCAGGGCGAGATCCCGGTTGGAAACCGCATCGACCATTAAGCTGGCGATGCCTGGATAGTTGAAGATGGTTTCGACAATGATGACCCCGCCCAGTAGATAAGAGAGGCTCAGGGCCACCGCATTGGCAATCGGGCCGACGGCGTTAGGCAGCGCGTGGCGCAGTACGCGACGCATGGGCGGAACGCCTTTGAGACGCGCCATCTCCACATAAGCGCTGTCGAGCTGATCGATTAAGGCCGCCCGTGTCATACGTGCCATTTGGGCAATTAATACGCTGCACAGGGTGAGCACCGGCATGGCGTAAACTTTCATAAAGGCGCCGAAACTGTCGACGGTGGAGACATAGGAGAGTGCCGGTAACCAGCCGAGTTGCACGGCGAAAATCAGCACCGCCAGGGTGGCGACCAGAAACTCGGGTACCGCCACCATCGACAGGGTGATCAGGTTCAGGGTGCGGTCAAGCACCCCACCCCGGCGCATGGCGGCGGCGATACCCATAGTCAGCGCCACAGGGACAGAGATAGCGGTGGTAATCGCGGCTAGCAGTAACGAATTGGGGAGCCGGTCATTGACCAGCTGTATGACATCCACACCATTGCTGGCGGAGCGGCCCAGGTCGCCGGTGGCAAAGCCACTCAGCCACTGCCAGTAGCGCAGCAAGGGCGGCTGATTAAGGCCTAGCTGGGCACGCAGCGCCTCCACCTGTTCCGGGGTGGCAAACTGCCCCAGCACCTGCTGGGCGGTATCGCCTGGCAGCAGTGAGGTAATCGCAAAGATCACCAGCGATACCAGCAGCAGGGTAATAAGACTGGAGGCCAAGCGACCTAGCACCAGTCCAAAGAGAGAGTCGCGCATCTTTCTTCTCCGGCTCAAGGGCCATGTTGATCATCACCAGGGTAGAAATTAAACGTCCTGGTGATGATGTCCATGGCCTGTGATCACAGTAGGGAGAGCAGGAATTAGCCTTTCCACCAGATATGCTCGGCGAACATATAGCCCATGAAGCTGCCCAGGGGGACGGTGCGATCCATCCCGCCAATGCGCCCATCAAAGCCTTCGATGCTGCTTAGGAAGACGGGGATGCCGATGCCGCCCTCTTCATGAATCATGGTCTGCATATCGGCATACATCTGCTTGCGGGTGGCCTCATCGGGTTCACCTCGGGAGGCAATCACCAGTTGATCGAACTGCTCGTTCTGCCAGCCGGATTCGTTCCAGGCAGCGCTGGAGAGAAAGAACTGGGAGAGCAAAATATTCGCCGTGGGGCGCGGGTTGATATTGCCGAACCCAAGTGGGTGCTTCATCCAGTGGTTCGACCAGTAGCCGTCGGAGGGAACCCGGTTGATATTCAGGTTGAGCCCTGCCTGTGCCGCGGACTGCTGGAGTAGCACGGCCATATCTTCCGACGAGGAAGCCGCAGGCGACGCCACCAGCGGTACTGTTGCTCCACTAACCCCCGCCTTGGCAAGCAAGGAGGCGGCCCGCTCCGGGTCGTACTCGCGCTGGGGTAACCCATCGAAGTAGTAGGGGGAACTGGAGATAATCGGCTGGTCGTTGGCGATCTCGCCATAGCCGCGCAGGGCGACGCGTTTGATCTGCTCGCGGTCGAAGAGGTACTTCATCGCCTCGCGGAATTCGGGGCGACTGGTGGGCTGTTGGTCAAAGCGCATGACCAGGTCGGTGTAGTTACCGGCGTTCGTCGCTTTTACCTGATAGCCGTCACTGGTTTTCAAGCGCTCTGCGGAGTTGCCACTGACTTCATTGATCATCTGCACATCGCCAGAGAGCAGTGCATTGACCCGTGACGATTCGTCGCTAATCCCCACCACCTCGATGGAATCCAGGTAGGGATAGCCATCGCGCCAGTAGTTCTCATTCCGAACGCCGATCGAACGCACGCCGGGGGTAAACTCTTGACACTTAAAGGCGCCGGTACCCAGCCCTTTCGAGAAGTCGGTGGTTCCATCGGCCACAATCACTAGGTGCGAAACGGCCAGGATAGAGGGCAACTCGATATTGGGCGAGGAGAGGTTGAACTCGACACGCTGATCATCCAGGGCCCTGATACTGTCGATTTGCTCGACCATGGAGGCGACCTTTGAACCCGTCGCCGGATCCTGATGGCGCATGATCGAAAAGATCACATCCTGGGGTGTCAATGGTTTGCCATCGTGGAAGGTAACGCCGCGCCGCAGGGTAAAGATCCAGTGGCTGCCGTTATCGGTATTCTCAAACGACTCCGCCAGGCAGGGCTGGGGCGTCAGATCTTCATCGTATTGGGTTAGGCCGTTATAAAACATGTAGGCGCGGACATAGTCGATCGCCGTCGCCCCTAAGGCGGGATCCAGGGTGTCTTTCGTGGACGCCGAGTGTGCCGCGACGCGAATACTGCCGCCGTACTGGGGGGTTGCGCTTTCGCTGTCCGCCGCCCAGGCTGAAGAGAAACCGGGAAAGGCGCCAGACGCGGCGGCAAAGACACCCGCCGCGCCAATAACTTTCATGGCCTCGCGTCGAGACAGCCCGCGCTGCATGGCGTTGTAAACCTGCATGCTTTGTTCGGGAGAAACAAACAGTTCATTAGGATTTTTTTCACGTGTCATAAGCCTTCTCCTTACTGCGATTAAGTGTTTTTGTGAGTCTGGCAGCGCGTGCTTAGTTTTTTATAGCCATTTCTGTTAGTGGCTGTTTTTTATTAATAGCTGTTTTGGTTAGTCGCTCTCTTGGTGAGTCTTGTTTGCAATGTGTGGGCTAGGATGGTGGCTTAATGCAATCGATCCTGTAGTCGGTACCAACTGCCCACCAGGGGTAAAAACCACGGTTTGCCAAAATGACCGGGAATCGCTGGCCACTTGGTATCCTGCCAAGGATGGTTTTGGCGGTTGCCAAGCATCACCTCGGCTAACACATGCCCCATATGCACCGACATCTGTACCCCATGGCCGCTATAGCCCATGGCGTAGTACATGCCGTTGTGCTGCCCTGCATGGGGAAACCGGTCTTGGCTCATATCGACCAGCCCGCCCCAGCAATAATCGAGCCGCACTCCTTTTAGTTGGGGAAAAGCCTCTTCCAGGCCGCGGCGCAGTATCTCGCCGCTTTTGGCATCCGATTGACTGCCGGACATGGCAAACCGTGCCCGACCGCCAAACAGCAGCCGATTATCGGCGGTAAGCCGGAAGTAGTGGCCGACAATGCGGCTAGTGACATAAGAGCGCCGCTGGGGAAGAAGCTGGGCACACTGCGCTGCTGAAAGAGGCTCGGTGACGACGATAAAACTACCCACCGGTACCAGACGGCGGCGAAACCAGCCCAGCGGGCCTGTTTGCGATGCGCCGGTGGCCAGTAGTATGTTTTCGGCGCGAATATTGCCACTGGGTGTGCCTAATCGATACGCTGATTTCTCACGGGTTAAGCGGGTCATCGGCGTATGCTCAAAAATGTGCGCGCCATGCCTGGCCGCCGCTTCGGCTAAGCCGATGCCAAAGCGGCCCATATGCATTTGGCCACCGTTATGTTGCAGCAGTCCGCCATAATAGAACGGCGAATCGACCTCCTCTCTAACGGCGGTTGCGGAGAGCATCTCTACGTCGCTATCCACGTCACGGCGAATGGCGTCGCAGGTACGCGCGAGCTTGTCGTAGTGCTCCGGTTTAGCCGCCAGCTTCAGCTTGCCGTGGTGCAGGTAGTCGCAGTCGATCGCCTCTTCGGCCATCACCTGCTCGACGCTGGAGACGGCATCGGCGTAGGTGGTGTAGTGGGCAATCGCGCGCTCGCGGCCAAGCTGTTCGACCAGACTGGCGTAGTCTTGGGCCACGCCGGTGTTGCACTGGCCGCCGTTGCGCCCTGAAGCTTCACCAATGAGTTGGCCTGCCTCCAGTAGCGCTACACGGGCACCGCCCCAGGCTAGCGTGCGGGCAGCCGATAGCCCGGTAAAACCACCGCCCACCACCGCAACATCGTAGTGCTCTTGGGTGAATGCCTGCTGGCCCCCGGTAAAGGGAGGCGCTGTGGACAGCCAATAGGAGTTGAGTTGCATGGGCGGCTCCTGCGCGGTGGGCGAAACGGKCAGTTTAGAGACCGACTAACGCGGGCAAGTCGCGGATATCGTTAATCTTTGTCGCCCCGTAGCCGTCGCAATAGGGCTCGTGGTTGCGCGCCACAAACGCCTTGTTCTTGATGCCCATCAGGTGAGCTGAAATAAGGTCATAGCGGAAGCTCGATGAGACGTGCAGCAGCTCTTCGGGGTGGCAATCCAGGCTGTCGATCATGGCTTCGAAGGCGGCTAAACGGGGCTTGTAGACTTTGAATGTATCGGCAGTGAAAACCTTGTGAAAGGGCACCTCAAGCTTTTGCACGTTAGCCATGATCTGGCTGTCATCGGCGTTGGAGTAAATCACCAGGGGGATTTTGTCGGCAATTTTTGCCAGCCCCTCAATCACGTCCGGGTGCGGGCCCCAGGTGGGGACGGCCTGGTAATACAACATGCCTTCGTTGTCACGGTACTCGACTCCCCAACGTTTGCAGGTGCGCTCCAGCGCCGCGCAAAGAATCTCAGCGTAGGGCTTCCACTCGCCGAGCACTTCGTCATAACGGTAGGCACCAAAATCTTGTACGAAGCGTTCCATGCGTTCTGAATCAGGGATACGATCGGCAAAAATTTCGCGCGTCATGCGCCCCATCTGGAAGTTGGTGAGTGTGCCGTAACAATCAAAGGTGATGTACTTAGGGCGCATAATCTCGCTCATGTTGTTTGATCCTCTTTTGTCATCATCGTGGTGGTGGGAGAGTTCTTAGCGCAGCCACTCATTTCATTACAGCATTCTCGAGCAGTCGCCAGACGCTGAAAGTACGCGCCTGACTAACACAAACGCGCTTTTTTTTTGGCCCATGCAGCACACAATGCGGCGGCCCATTTACATCATTTCTGGCTGGCGGATACGGCTGCCATCGGAAAAACGTTTGATGTGATAAGGCAGGGGATTAACCACAGGCGAGGAATTGGTGGCTAAATCAGCCGCTAACCGGCCGGCCCCCGGTCCAATGCCAAAGCCATGGCCGCTAAAGCCAGCGGCGACGATAAAGCCGGGGATGGCATCCACCGGGGAGATGATCGGTATCATATCCGGCGTAGTATCGATCATGCCGGCCCAGGCGCGGGCAATATGGACACCTTTGAGCGCCGGGTGCTCGGCCTGCAGGGCAGCCAGGGCAGCACGTGCCTGAGGAATGTCAGGGGTGGGGTCAAGCACGCGCTGGCGCTCAAACGGCGATACCTGATCAAACTGCCAGCTACCCGCCGCTTCTGGCCCGTTAAAGAAAGACGCGCCAATGCGGATTTGCAGCTTTTTGGCTAATTTGCTGCGGTAGGCGGCGTAGAATTTGCTCGCATAGCGAATCCCTTGGGGGCTGATTTCCACCCGGCCAAGCCCTGGCAGCGCCAAGGTGTAGCTGCCATCCAGGCGGCGGCGCAGTGCGACCTTGGGGGTGATCAGACAGCCCGGTGTGATCTCCGGCGCGGCGGTGGTTTGCAGTGCGGTGCCCATGATATTGGCCGAAGGTAGCTCAACGCCGTGGCGACGGCAGAAGCGAGAACTCCAGGCCCCGCCTGCACAGATGACCGTCGAGGCTTTGATCAATCCGTGCTCCGTCCAAACGCCGCCCACACGCCCGTCATGCAGGTCCAGGCCGCGCACCGCACAGTTTTGGTGAAGGTAGGCGCCGTGTTCACGGGCCCCAGTAGCGATGGCCGAGCAGGCCATCGAGGGCTCGGCCTGGGCATCGCTGGGCGACCAGACGCCACCAATGCAGGTTGAGGTAGTGCCAGGCGCCCGCTCACGGGCTTCTTCGGCACTCAACATATGGCTGGTAAAGCCCTGTTCCCGGGCCTGTTGCCCCCACGCCTCCCATTTAGCAAGGCTAGCTTGGCTATCGGTGGTGTAAACAATTCCGTTGCGACGAAACCCCACGTCGCGCCCAATCTCGGTGGAGAACGCTTGCCAACGATCGAGGCTATACATGGCTAGCGGCAGTTCGAACATATCGCGATTCTGCTGGCGTACCCAGCCCCAGTTGCGGCTTGATTGCTCAGCGCCGATAAGCCCCTTCTCCAGCAGCGCCACCGATACCCCTTGGCGAGCCAACTCATAGGCGGCGGTCGTCCCCACAATGCCGCCACCGATAACCACCACATCAACCTGTTCGGGCAGGGCAGGAGAGTCGTGCACGGCGTCTACGTTGATAAACATACTTGCTACCTCTATTTGGTAGATAAAGTAACCATCGAATTCGCTGCGTCACTCACTGGTCGAGATCAATCAGCACGCTTTTATGCTGCAGGCAGGCGTCAAAGGCGGCACGGCCTAGGTCACGGCCTACGCCTGAGCGCTTATAGCCGCCAGTGGGCAGAATGTAGTCGTTGCTGCGGCCGTAACGGTTAACCCATACCGTGCCCGCCGAAAGCCTGCGCACCGTGCGCAGCGCGCGCCCCAGGTCAGCGGTATGAATGCCAGCTGCTAAGCCGTAAACATCGTGTTCGGCCAGCGCTAACGCCTCCTCTTCACTCTCGAAGGTTTGAATGGTCAGCACCGGGCCGAAGATTTCTTCCTCCACGGCGGGATTGTGGCGGTCGTTCGTATGCAGCAGGGTGGGTTGGTAAAAGTGGCCGCCATCATTGCGTTCAAAGCGCTCTCCACCACCCAGCAGTTCAGCACCCGCCTCGCGGGAGCGTGCCACAATGGATTCAATGCGGGTCAACTGGGTAGCGGAAATAATCGGTGAAAACCAACCACCTGTTTGCCAGGTAGGGCCAGGGGTGAGGGCGTTAAAATGCTTGCTCAAGCGCTCAATCATGGGCTCCAACAGTTCGCGTTGGATCAATAGCCGTGAGCCTGCGACGCATACTTGCCCAGCGTTGCCGGTAATCGCCGCAGCGAGGGTTTTAGCGGTGCGATCAATATCCGGGATATCGGCAAACACCAGTTGCGGGCTCTTGCCACCTAGCTCCAGGGTGACCGGCTTGGGTCCGGTTTCTGCACAGGCACCCATGATGGTGCGCCCTGTCACCGTTGAGCCGGTGAAGGTGACCTTGGCCACATAGGGGTGACGGCATAGCGCGTCGCCGGTCACGGGGCCATTGCCTTGAATGACGTTGAATACCCCTGGAGGCATGCCCGCCTTAATGGCTAACTCGGCCAGCCGCACGGCGGTGAAAGGGGTCATCTCGGAGGGTTTGAGCACCACTGTGTTGCCTGCGGCCAAAGCGGGGGCGACCTTCCAGCAGGTCATGCTGAGGGGGAAATTCCACGGCGCTATCGCACCAACGACGCCTAGTGGCTCGGCAATCTGCATACCCAGATGGTCGTGGGCGGTCGCTGCTMCCTCGCCGCCGTGCTTGTCGGCGAATTCCGCAAAGAAGCGAATGCCCTCAGCGGTGTAGGGCACATCCCAGGTCCGGGTCTGATCAATCGGCCGGGTGGAGCCGAGGGATTCCAGCGGGGCGAGATAGTCAATATCGGCCTCAATCAGGTCTGCCCAGCGGCGCATGATGCGAGCCCGCTCCCGCGGCGCGCAGCGTGACCAGTCGCCGCGCACAAACGCTTGGTGAGCACTGGTGACGGCATCATCGACGCGATTGGCATCGGCCATGGGTAGTTCGGCATAAACGGCGCCGTCGGAGGGGCGGGATACGCTGAGCGCGCTGGGGTCAGTTACGCGCTGTCCCTGAATAAAGTGCGCACAGGGCAAGGCAATACGGGCAGGATCGAAACTTGGCATGAGAGTCCTTGAAGGTAGTCCAATAGCATTTTCGTTTAGCTACCATCCTAGGTCGGATGCCCCAGCATGGGGTGCTGAGTACAGGGCGTTTGTGCGCAGGTGATGCGCTCACCTATAGCAGTGACGGTTAAATCTGCTGAATTGCACCAAACGCCCTTTTTCGGCGTGGCACAGCGCCTCCCTGAGTGCCAAAGTAGCGGCAAACCGATCATCACCAGCTCAAGGAAAATAGTGCGATGACTGACTCCCCTTCGATGTCTGCTTCTTTAGCTAGCGCTCCCGCCCGCTTTGAACGTGAGAACTTAACGTGGCGAACAATGACCGTTAACGATCTGGAGGCAGCGCATCGCCTGTCGTTCAACCTCGGCTGGCCTCATCGTGTTGACGATTGGCGCCAGATGCTTGAGGTGGGTGAGGGCGKCGTGCTGGAAAGCGTCGACGGTGAACTGGTGGGCACTGGGCTCTGCTTTAATCAAGGGGCTGTGGCCMCCCTAGGGCTGGTGGTTATTAGCAACGATTGGCAGGGCCTCGGGCTCGGGCGCGAGATGATGGCACGGCTGATGGCGCTGGCGGGCCCACGAACGCTGATGTTGGTCGCCACGAAAGCGGGCCAGCCGCTGTACCAAAAACTGGGCTTTGAGCAGTGCAATCGTATTTGCCAATACCAAGGAGTGGTCACCGGTGCACCGCCTGCGCCACGTGAGCCGGGTTTACGCGCGATGGCGGCAAGCGATCAGGCGGCACTGCTCGCGCTCTCACCCGACAGCCCGGCTCATGCGGTGGCCGTTCAATCGGCTAATAGAGGAGTGGTGATTGAAAAGGCAGGTGTCATTGAAGGGTTTGCGCTAAAGCGTACCTATGGGCGCGGCGAGCATATTGGCCCCATTCTGGCGCGCAGTGCCGAACAGGCGCAGGCGCTGGTGTTGGCGCTGCTGACGGATGCTGAGGGTGATTTTATACGCATTGATTTAGTCGATCCCGACGACGATAGCTGGCTGACGGTGTTAGGACTCACCTGTGTCGATCAAATCACCCGCATGCGCTGTGGCGAGGCTGTCGAGGAGGGGCCGTTAACGCGCTTTGGCATGCTGACTCAGGCGCTGGGCTAACACGGAGGCAGCTTATGAACGCGAATATCGTGGATGCCGCTAACGCCATCGCCCCCCAGCTTTCTGCCCAGCGACGTGACTTTCATCGCTACCCCGAGCAGGGATGGCTGGAGTTTCGTACCGCCAGCCTTGTGGCTGAACGGCTTAGCCAACTGGGGTTCAGCGTTCAACTGGGGCAAGCAGTGGTGAGTGAGTGCGCGCGTATGGGCGTGCCGGATAAGCAAACGCTAGACGAAGCCTTGGCGCGTGCACGCGCCCAGGGTGCTGTTGAGCGCTGGCTGCCTGCCTTGGAAGGAGGCTTTACCGGCGTGGTGGGCACACTGGATACCCATCGCCCAGGGCCGACCCAGGCATTTCGTTTCGATCTTGATGCATTACCCATCGTTGAGTCCACTGAAGATGATCACCGTCCTTACCAGGAGGGTTTTCACTCGCTCAATCAAGGCTCTATGCATGCCTGCGGTCATGATGGCCATGCCACTATTGGGCTGGGGATGGCGGAACTGCTGTGCCAGTTTTCCAGCCAGCTGTGTGGCAAAATAAAATTGATTTTTCAACCCGCCGAAGAGGGCGTTCGAGGCGCCCAATCCATGGTCGAAGCGGGTGTGGTGGATGACGTTGATAGGCTGGTTGCGACGCACTTGGGGCTCGGCCACGCCAGCGGCCATGTGGTCTGCGCCGCCGATGGCTTTCTGGCCACCACCAAACTGGATGCGTACTTTTCAGGCAAAGCAGCCCATGCAGGCGGGCAGCCTGAGGTGGGCCAAAATGCTTTGCTAGCGGCAGCCCAGGCTGCTCTTGGTTTGCATGCTATTGCCCCCCATAGCCAAGGCGCTGCGCGGATCAATGTTGGTCAACTGCATGCTGGTAGTGGGCGCAATATCATTGCTGATAGCGCGCTGTTAAGGCTGGAAACACGTGGTGCCACCGCGGACATTAACAGCTATGTGGAAAGCCGTGCTTTTGAAGTGCTGAAAGGCGCTGCCACCATGCAGGGCGTTAGCGTCTCGATCGAGCGTGTTGGTGCTGCCAGTGCCTGCGCCGCCAGCCCGGCCCTGGTAGAAAAAGTTGTCTCTTGTCTTACCGATTACCCTGGAATCACCCAATTAGAAGGGCATGATATGACGCCAGCGGGCTCAGAAGATGCCACCTCGCTAATGGCCAGGGTGCTGGAGCGTGGTGGTCAGGCAACCTATATGATCTTTGGCGCCGATCTTGCTGCTGGTCACCACCATCACTGCTTTGACTTTGACGAGTCAGTGATGCCACTGGCAGTCGGTGTGTTGATGCAGGTAGCCCTTAATCCTTGAGAGGATGCGGTTGTTATTTTTTGCTAAAAGCCATATCAAAACACCTCGCTAAGCGTTTATGGCGCTTAGCGAGGTGGCTCTGTGTTGTTGAATAGCGGTGATAGCCAGCCCCCCCTCTTGGCTTAGGCAACCTGTCTTTCAAGCTCGCCTGGAATCAAGAAGCCGCGCAGGATTTTTTCCATTCGCTGCCTTGCGTCAGCATGCTCAAGGTCAAGAAAATGCCCCGCATTGGGCACGACTTCGAATGCACACTTCGGCATATAGTCGTCGGCTATCAGAATGTCTTCTGGTGTTGTGTATTCATCCAATTTGCCATTAACGAAAAGCGTTGGTATCTCAATATTACCCAGCAGTTGCTCATAGTCTGTGTCGTTCATGGAAAGTATTTGCTCGATATGAAAGCAAACCTGTTGAAGTTCCTGATCATCTAACCGTGAGAGGTGCCGGTAATTGATATATTTTAATAAGCGGGGTAAGTATTTTCCTACTTCTTCATTAAGCAGGTTAGCAGCGGTTTTGACATCGCCAATTTGAATATAATGGCGAGCACCATTGATATAGCGCAACATGCCGTCGTTAAGCTGAGTTGAAAATGAGGCTAGCACCGCTCTTTTAATCGATGTGGGGGATTGCGCCAATGCCATCATGGCGGCATAGCCTCCCCAAGAAACGGAAAGTAACGAAGTGGGTTGGTAACGTTCAATCAGGGCTAGGAGGATATTAACTTCATCGTCCTTGGTAATGATACCACCCACAGGGTTATGCGGTTTCGACTGGCCAGCAAAAGGCAAATCAAACAGGATAACGTTTAATCCGTCATTCAAGTATTTGACACAATTGGTAAAAGAGGCTGTGGTGGCTAGCGCGCCGTTGACCATAATAATACTTTCAGTATTTTGTGGCTGTTGGTAGGTTTCTACATGCACGCAATGATTGCCTATCTTTACGAGGTCGGTATTGGCTTTCATGATATTTTCCTTGCAGTAATTGGGTCAGTTAATGCGAGTCTAATGCGTGCATGTCTGAGTAATCGATTCTGAACCTATCAAGTTCATTAGCTGTCACAAGTGTGCAAGTTTTTTAGTATTTCTTTATTTATGTCTACATGATTGTTGAAGGTATTGGCGGCTGTGTATGTAGGATATTGCTGATAGTATTTGTAAGAGATTCGCTATACTTATGTAAGAAATTGCTTATAAGTAACTTTTTAATACGCAGTTGTTAATTAATGTGTAGTCGGGTGGTGTTTGGATTAATTCGCGTAGTTAAATATGACTGATGAGTATTGCGGGGAATTAAAGATAACCCCCTCACCTATTTCTGGTGAGGGGGTTATGGGAACTTGCTCAGTACGCAACGCAGAAACGCTGATTGATATGGTGTGAGTTTTCCAGCTCATCGATCATGGCGATGGCGTAATCCTGCACGGAAATACGGCTATTACCTTCGCTATCAGTGAGTAGCGTATCGGTGCCCAGCCGGAAGTTACCCGTGCGTTCACCGGGGAAAATCTCAGCAGCGGGGGAGAGAAATGTCCACGCTTGAGCCGTTTGTGCGCGCAGAGTTTCAAGGGCTGTTTGCGCCCCTTCCGCCGTGGCTCGGTACTCTGCTGGAAAACCCGGTGCATCTAACAAAAGCTTACCCGGTGCTACCTCGAGCGTTGCTGCGCCACCCACTATCAGTAGCCTAGGAACAGAGGCGTGTTGAGTGGCGGCCAAAATCGAATTAAAGCCTTTGAGGTAGTAGTCGTAAACATCCTCCTGGGCATGGCCGCTAAAGGCGCTGATAACGGCCTCGACACCGCGTAGCTGCTCGGCCAGTGCATCGGTGTTTAACACATCGCTTTTAACGCTAACGACATTTTCCTGCGGCGCCACCCGTTCAGGGCGAGTCACTAACGCCGTCACATGATGGCCCCGGGAGAGCGCCTCGGTTAATAGGGCGGAACCGATAAATCCGCTAGCGCCAATCAGTGCAATCTTCATCGTAGTACTCCTTCAGTGGGTAGAGGCTGCATTGTCGGACGCTTTATTGATTTGAAAAATAGCGATGAACGTAATTTACTGTTGTCGATTTCATAACAATCGGGCGCTATATGACCACCGCCAGCGAGTTCGATTTAAACGGTTTGCCGATCTTTGTCGCCCTGGTGGAAGCCGGTAGCTTTACCAAGGCGGCGGAGCGGCTAGGCTGCACGAAAACCCGGGTAAGCCTGCAAATTCGCCAGTTGGAAACGCGCCTGGGTGTAACGCTGTTCCTCCGCACCACGCGGCGGGTTCAGCTCACCCAGGCAGGAGAGGCGCTCTACCATCAATGCCATCCACTGTTAACAGACCTACAGGGGGTGCTTGCCAGCGCAGTAAGTGACACCCAACAGTTGCACGGCGAGTTGCGTATCACGGCCCCTGAAGATTACGCCGCCGGGATGTTGAGCGAAGCGGTGGTAGCGTTTAGCCGTTTGCACCCGGCGCTGCATATAGAGCTACGTAGCGGCGACCAGATAAGCGATATGGTCCAGGACGGTATCGATTTAGCGTTTCGTTTAGGCTGGTTAAAAGACTCCACGCTGCGTGCTCGTCGACTAGGCGCTTTTCAGCAACAGGTGGTGGCCGCGCCTGATTACTTGAAACGCCACGGCACGCCCGTGCATCCCAAGGCGCTGGAAGGCCATGCATGGATCGCCTTTACACCGTTAAGAGCGCCACTAACCTGGACTTTTCAGCGCCGGGATGAGCAGTGTGAGGTGCAAATGAGCGCGGGGTTGGCAGCCAACTCAACGGTGAGTTTAGTCGCGCTGATGGTCGCTGGCGGTGGTCTCTCAGTATTGCCGGATATTACCGCGGCACCTGAGATAGCCGCCGGACGTTTAGTGCGCGTATTGGGCGAGTGGGCGTTACCGGAAGGCGGTGTTTATGCGGTTTACCCGCCAGGGCGGCACGTAACCGCCAAAGCGCGCGCATTTATGAGCTTTTTTGACGCATGGCTGCAAAGAGAGCCCTAACGCGGTGCTGCACTCAGCTCGGTGTCGCCTCCATAGGTAAGATTGGTTTCCCAGCTTTCGCTACTAACGGCAATCGCCGCCTGAACGCCTGCGCTATCGCCTGCTTTGAAAGCGGTATAAATAGCTTTGTGGTCTTTGAGTGCGGTTTCCGGTAATGACCGCATGGAGGTTTCCAACGCTGCTTCAATGAGCTGCAGCAGTGTTTCACCGACGCGAATAGTCATGGGGTTATGGGTACTGTGCAAAATGGCGCGATGGAAGGCGATATCGTGCTGAGAGGTTTGTGCACCTGAGCGGATCGCCTCTTCCATGGCGTCGATACTTTGCTGAATGCGTTGATGATCCTCTGCTGTCGCGCTACCCATCGCTTGCAGGGTATACGCCGGTTCAAACATCAGGCGGAACTCCAGCACGTCCCGCGTCATGCCTCGCGCCAAGATCATTCCAAATGCCATCGGGTCGACGAGTGGCGTGCCTGGTTCGCGGCGAATCATGGTGCCCTGGCCGCGTTTGACTTCCACAATGCCAATGGCTTGCAGCATTTTGATGGCTTCACGCACGCTCGATTTGCCAATCCCCAAACTGTGGGTCAATTCAGTTTCTGAAGGTAGATAATCCCCTGGTTTGAGGTCTCCACGTATCAAGGCGCTTTTAATGCGCTCTAGCAGTTGCAGCGCAACGGAGCTGCGCTCCATCGAATCCCCAAAAGACGTTGTAGTGGTCGAGGTAATCTCGGGCTGGCGTTTAAAACTCATGGGGGCCTCGCGTGGCTCATCGGTGTTTTTTGCATCCTATCAATGCCATAAGCCTAGCGGCTTAAGACATCTGATGGCATATATTTAAAAGTAATTTGTTTATTTTGTTTCGGTTTATATGCCCGACTTGCTAATGGTTTGTGCTTTAGTCTAGTCTGAAATCAGACATCTGATGTCTGGTGTTTGTATTAGCTAGACATAAAACAAGAGAATCTGCATGAGCCAAAAGCACATCGTGGTGTTGACCACGGGCGGCACTATTGCCAGCAAGCCCAGTGATTCAGGGCGTAGCCAGTCAGGGGCATTAAGCGGGGAGCAGCTACTTGATCGGGTGGCGCTGCCCCAGGGCGTCGACGTTACGTTAGAGGTGATGTCGATTCTGCAGAAACCCAGTAATGCCGTCTCCCTCGCCGATCTTGCTGAGCTCCATCGCCAAGGACGAATAGCATTGGCGCGAGCGGATGTGGACGGCCTGGTGATCACTCACGGCACCGATACCTTAGAAGAGACTGCTTACTTTCTATCGCTCACACTGCCCGCTGACAAACCGTGTGTCATCACCGGTTCCCAGCGGGCGCCTCACCAGCTAGGCACCGATGCGTTTAAAAATATCTGCGATGCCATCGTGGCGGCGGCAAGCCCTCAGTTGAATCAGCTTGGCTGTGTCGTGGCGTTTAACGAGTCGCTGTTTGTAGCCCGCTATGCCCGCAAGGTGAATAGCTTTCAGCTCAACGGTTTTGATGCCCCTGGCGCTGGTGCACTGGGTTATATCGATGGGCAGCGGATCAAGCTTTATCACCCGGCAATAGCCATCGAGCCCCCGGTTGAGGAATGGGATTTCCCGCTACCCAGAGTGGATCTACTGCCCGCCTATTTGGATGCCTCACCGGCGCTGTTGAGAGCCTGCGTTGAAAGCGGGGCAAAAGCGGTAGTGATTGATGGTTTAGGGCGTGGGCATGTGCCGCCTAGCTGGATGAACGAAATAAGAGAGCTGGTGGGCGCGGGCGTGCCAGTCGTGGTCGTGAGTAGCTGTGCTCAAGGGCCGGTCAACACCAGCTATGAATTTAGCGGCAGCCTGGCTGATTTAGTGTCGGCTGGGGTGATCGCGCTTAACGATATTAGTGCACGTAAGGCAAGGCTTGCCCTTGCCTTKGTGCTGAGTAGTACTCCGCGCAATGCGCTGGGTCAGGCGATGGAGCGCTTAATGGCGTGAGCGGCCTCTCAACCTTGCTCAATATGCAGTAACAGGAAACTAAAAAAGCAATTCAACATAACTAAATAAGGTGCTGGACATGAAACTAATGCTGACAAAAGCTACCCTCTCTGCGGCGATTGCTGTCGCTTCTTTAAGTGCGGCACAACTCCATGCGGCCGACTATACCTTCAGCTTTGCCCACGTGTTGATCGAAGAAACGCCGAATGGCCAAGCAGCGCTGCGCTTTAAAGAGGAGGTAGAGGAGAAGTCTGACGGCCGTATCGAGATCAATGTCTTGCCAGCCGCCCAGGTGGGTGGCGATGTTGAAATCATTGAGCAGATTCAGATGGGCCTGGTCGATATCGGTATCCCGCCCACGGCCACCCTGGGCAACTTTGAGCCGCGCATGCAGATTTTGGATCTGCCGTTCTTGATTGCCGATTACGACACCATGGTGGAAACCCTGGATGGTGAAGTGGGTCGCGAAATCCTCGATACCCTGAATGGCCATAACATGGTCGGCGTTAACTTCTGGGGTGCAGGTTTCCGCCATATCACCAACAACGATCGTCCGATCGAAACCCCCGAGGATATGGACAGTATCCGTATGCGCACCATGCAGGCGCCGATCATCATCTCCACCTATGAAAACCTGGGCGCTAACGCCACCGCAATGGCCTTCACCGAGGTTTACAACGGCTTGCAACAGGGCGTGGTGTCGGGGCAGGAAAACCCACTGGCCAACATCTACACCATGCGTTTCCACGAGGTTCAGGATTATCTCTCGCTGACGAATCACGCCTACCACGCCTATGCGGCGGTGATTAATCAGGATTCCTGGGATTCGCTGCCGGAAGACCTGCAAGCGGTCATGCTGGAAGCCTTTGATAATGGTCGAGACACGTCTCGTGCGCTAACGCTGCAGGACGAAGAGACCATTATGGAAGATATTAAAGATGAAATTGCCATTAACGAACTCACTCCAGAACAGCGTGAAGCCTTTATTGCAGCCAGTATGCCGGTGCACGAAGAGTATGAAGATATCGTCACCACCGAGCTACTACATAAAGTTTATGACTCGGTGGGTATCGAGTACTGAGCAGAGGTTTAGCAAATCTAGCCCCTTTCCTCTTACCCACTTAAGGGTGTGGATCTCTCATGTTCGAAGCGCTCAATAAATGTCTTGATCGCTTGGAAAGTGTGGCGATGGTCGTTTTCATGTCGATTGCGACCATCCTCACCTTTACCCAAGTTGTCTATCGCTACGGCTTTAGCGGTTCGCTGTTTTGGGCCGAAGAAGTCGTTATCTACTCCATTATCTGTATGAGTTTTGTGGGCGCCAGTATGGGTGTGCGTCATGGCACGCATATTTCGGTGGATGTCCTTAATGCGGTTGCCTCGCCCGCCGTTAATCGCTGGCTGCATCTTGTCGCAGCGCTGATTGGCATCGTGTTCGCAGGCTTTATGACCTATTACGGCTTTGTTCTCTATTTCAGCACGCTTGATCGCGGCCAGTTGACGGCCGCGCTGCGACTACCAATGGCATGGTTCTATCTGCCGATTGGTATATCCGGGGTGCTGCTGATTCTGCGTTATCTATGGGTAATCAATGAAGTTTGGAAAAAGCCTCCGGTGAGTCTCTCCGAAGAGCTTGTAGCTGAGTCGGATAAGCTCATTTAACTCTGGGGAGCGACCATGATTACTGCGTTATTACCGATCTTTTTTGCTGTTCTATTGTTGGGGCTGCCAATTTTTGCCTCTTTGGCATTGGCGGTATTTCTAGCGATTGAATTCTTTGGCACTACCAACCCGGTGATTGTGCCGATGCGCATGTTTACCGGCATGAATAATTTCTCGCTGATGGCGATTCCGTTCTTTATTTTGGCGGCGGAGCTAATGCGCATTGGCGGTCTTTCAGACCGGCTGATCAATCTCGCCAAGGCATTGGTCGGTTGGGTGCCCGGCGGTTTAGCTGCGGCCACGGTGCTTTCGTGCCTATTCTTTGGGGCCATTTCGGGCTCAAGCCCGGCCACGGTGGTGGCGATTGGTTCGATCATGTTCCCGGCGCTGGTGGCGGCTGGCTACGATAAACGCTTTGCGATTGGCTTGATTGCCACCGCCGGTACGCTAGGCCCCATCGTGCCACCGAGTATTGCGCTGATTATCTACGGCTCGGTGACCGGCACCTCTGTCGGGCGACTGTTTGCGGCCGGGCTGCTGCCTGCCATCGTCATCGCTTCTATACTGATCGCCTACTGTATTGTTTTCAGCAGCATCAAAGGTTATGAGCGCTCACCGTTCCCAACGCTACGGCAAATTCTAGTGGCCTTTAAAGACGCCGCCTGGGGCCTTGGCCTGCCGGTGATTCTGCTGGGTGGTATCTACAGCGGCGTATTTACGCCGACCGAGTCGGCGGCGGTGGCCTGCGTCTACGGCCTGTTTGTGGGCATGGTGGTGTATCGCACCATCAACCTGAAAGCGCTAGCGGGGACGTTAAGAAGCTCAGGGCTGATTTCCGCCACGCTGTTGCTGATCACCGCTGGCGCCTCGGCGTTCTCATGGCTGCTGGCGATTACCGGCACGCCGAGCCAACTGGCGGGGCAGGTGCTGTCGTGGACGGACGACCCCTTTCAGGTCATGGCGCTGTTTAACGTGGTGATGATTATTGCCGGTTTCTTTCTCGATAGCGCCTCGGCCATCATCGTGCTCTCGCCGCTGCTTCAGCCTATTGCCGCCCAGGTGGGCGTAGACCCGGTGCATTTTGGCGTTATCACACTGATCAACTTCTCGGTGGGCRTGATTMCCCCGCCGGTAGGGCTGAATCTATTCGTCGCTATGGCGATATCCAAAATGTCGCTGCAGGAAGTGTTTAAAGCCTGCTTGCCGTTGATTGCTTTGATGCTAATCGCATTGATCATTATTACCTACATACCCTGGCTCAGCACTTGGCTTCCCTCGCTTATTTACTAACAAGTAGTGTAATTGTGCTAATCAATAAGGATAACCAACAATGAGTAAAACGATTGAACAGGCAGTGTCGGAGCAGGGCCTTACGTTACCGGCGATTCCAACACCGCGCGGCCTATTTCTGCCCTGGTCCCGGTTAGGCAACCAATTGTTTTTAGCGGGCCAGATTTGCGAACGTGGCGGTGATGTTCTCTATCCTGGCAAGGTGGGTGGTGAGTTCGATCTTGAAACCGGGAAACTGGCGGCCCAGGCGTGTGCTTTAAACCTTTTGGCTGAATTGAGCGATGCTGTTGATGGCGACTTCTCACGGGTGGTGCGCTGCGTGCGTATGAACGGCTTCGTCAATGTGGCGCCGGGCTTTCACGATGTCCCGCTGGTTATCAACGGCGCGTCAGAGCTATTTGTCGCACTGTTTGGCGACGCAGGGCGCCATGCTAGAACCGCCATTGGAGTGGCTACTCTACCCGGCAATGCAGCGGTGGAAGTCGAAGCGATTTTTGAAGTGCGTTAAGCACTACCTCGGAGGTAAGTGAAGCATGCAGGATTCAGTTATATTTCTACCGATACGTGAGCAGCGCGCACGCCTGCGGGCAGGCACTCTTACCGCAACAGCCCTTGCCGAGGCATCACTCGCCGCTTACCAGCAGCGCGGCCAACACGATCACGCCTACCTCACCTGGAACGGCGAACAGGCCCTGGCGATGGCCAAAGCTGCCGACGCTGTACTCGCCCAAGGTGGCGATGCGGGGGCGTTAATGGGCATGGCGGTATCGATTAAAGATATCTACGCCGTGCCAGGGCTACCCACCTATGCGGGCTCTTCCCAACGGCTGCCCAAGTGCTGGGAGCGCCCCGGCCCGGTAGTGAGCGCTTTGCTAAAGCAATTACCTTCCGTGATGGGTAAAACCCACTCCGTTGAGTTTGCCTTTGGCGGGCTGGGTACCAACGCCCACTGGGGAGCGCCGCGCAACCCTTGGGATACGTCTCAGCACCGCACGCCTGGCGGTTCCAGTTCTGGGGCAGGTGTTTCACTTGTCGGTGGTACGGCAAGTTTGGCGTTAGGTACCGACACCGCCGGTTCGGKGCGTATTCCTGCCGCAATGACCGGGGTGGCGGGATTGAAAACCACTGCTGGGCGCTGGTCAACCGAGCAGATCGTGCCGCTCTCCTCCACGCTGGATACGCCAGGGCTGCTGGCGCGGCGAGTGGATGATATAGCCTTTGCGTTTGATGCGCTGGATAGCCAGCTAAGCGGTAGAGAAGAGCAGGTTCCGGCAACGCCGTGCCTTGCTGATCTAACCTTTGGCGTACCAGAAACGTTTTTCTGGGACGATTGCAGCCCAGGTATTGCCGAAACAGTACGCGCGGCTATTAAAAAGCTGGAAGCCGCTGGAGCACGCATTGTCACTCTGGAGCTACCGGGTATCGACGAGGCGTATGAGTTGTTCAAGCTGGGCGGCGTGGCCGCGCCGGAGTTGGCGGCGTTTCTAAAAACCGAACTGCCTGAGATGATCGATTCCCTCGACCCTAACGTCGCGGCCCGGGTCAAAGCGGCTGACGATATGCCCGCCTGGGAGTATGTGCGTCGTCGCACAGTGCTGGATTCGCTCTATCGATCGGCCGCCGCTCGCATGGCGGATGTGGATGCGGTGCTTACCCCTACGGTGGCGATTACGCCGCCGACTATCGAGAGCCTTGCACCGGAAGGTGCCTATCCCAAAGCCAATATGCACGCCCTGCGTAACACCGTAATCCCTAACTTCCTTGGTTTATGTGCGCTAACGCTGCCGGTAGGGATAGACGCTGTGGGCATGCCCGTTGGTCTGCAGGTACTAGGCGGCCCCTGGCAGGACGCCAAACTATTAGCAGTTGGTCAGGCGATTGAAAATGAGTTAGGCACAGGGCTGGAGATTCTTGGTCAGCCGCCAGCGATCTAATCTGAAAGCCTATGTGCTGCCGCCAGTCTGGAGTGTAAAGCCTACATCGTGCTGCCGACGGTAGACATTCTTGCCGCCTAGCCGCCGAATGAGCTCTTTGGCAGCTAAGCGGCCCATCTCCTCTCTGGGAGAGAGAATAGTAGTGAGCTGAGGCGTCACGTGTTGACCAAGGGGCAGGCCGTTAAACCCGGCGATGGCAATATCTTCCGGCACCTTGAGACCTTGACGTTGTGCAGCCAGCAGGGCACCTGCAGCTAAGTCATCGTTAGCAAAATGAATGGCTTGGGTGTGTGGGTAGCTCGCCAATACCTGGGCCAGTCCTTCTGCGCCTGCCTGCAGGCTGCCCAGAGTATCCAGCTCAACTAAGGGTGCTTCTATCCCGTTGGCCTGCAGCACCTCCTTATGCCCTTCATAGCGCATGCCCGCGCGATAATCGTGGGCAAGCCGCGCGCCCACGTAAACAATATGACGGTAGCCTTGATCGATAAGGTGATTGACCATACAGCGGCCTGCTGCCACGTGATCCAGCCCAACGTTGAGATCCATGCCTTTGCCCAATTCCATCACCTCCATAATGGGGTGATCCCAGTTGGCCAGCAGCGTATGGCAGGCCTTGTTATGGCGCAGCCCAGCGGTGACCAGTGCCGAGCATGACCAACCTAAAAACGTACGCACCAACTGATACTCGCGATCCAAGTCGTAGTCGGTATTACCCAGCAGTATCTGATAGCCCTCAGCTTCCAGCGTTTCCTGCAGGCCTTTGATGACTTCCACAAACACGCTATTGATGAGCGACGGCACAATGACCGCAATCAGCCGTGAGCGAGCAGAGGCCAGACTGCCTGCGACTAGATTGGGTACGTAGCCTAACGTTTCTACTGCTTGCAAAACACTGAGACGTGCGCTGTCGCTGACCTTATCCGGGTGGTTTAGCGCCCGCGATGCCGTAATGGGAGAGACTCCCGCCATCTGCGCGACTTGGCTAAGCGTGACCTGATCGGAGCTGCGGCGCTGTCTAGCGGCGTTGGGTGAGTCTTTAGACATTGGTCGTACGTCCCTGATTTTCAGCTTGTCGTAACGCAAACAATAATCTAAAACGAATGGTAGCGCTATCATGACAGCGCTACCATTTTCTTTTAAAAGCTTCTTTTTGAAAGCGCCGCGACGATGGCAGCAAACACAACAAGAAACTCAACAATGAGGTGTCGGCAGGTGAGTCAACACGATAAACCATCACTTCAAGTAGGCGTTATTGGACTCGGTGCTATGGGCATGGGCACCGCAACCGCCTTGCTTCAACAAGGACTGGCCGTAACGGGCTGCGATATTTCTGCAGAAGCGCGCCAAGCCTTTGTGGCGGCAGGGGGCAAGAGCGTTGCCACCCCAGCAGAACTCGCTCACTGCCATATTTTGCTGGTGGTGGTGGTTAACGGCGCCCAGGTTGATGAAGTGCTGTTCGGGGTGCAGGGAGTGGCGGGCCAGTTGGCGCCGGGCAGCCTGATTATGCAGTGCGCGACGGTCGCGCCTAGTCACGCTAAACAGCTTGGCGACCGCTTGACTGCCGAAGGGTTGATGTTGCTCGATGCGCCGATTAGTGGCGGTGCTGCTAAAGCGAAAAGTGGCGAACTATCGGTGATGGCCTCGGGTACGCCTGAAGCGTTCAGCTACGCCCAGCCGGTACTCGATGCTATGGCCGCTAAGGTCTATCGACTTGGTGATGTTCCTGGCGTTGGTTCCAGTATGAAGTTGGTCAATCAACTGCTGGCAGGGGTACATATCGCCACCGCAGCTGAAGCCATGGCGCTGGGCATTCGCATGGGGCTCGACCCCGAGGTGATATATGAAGTGATTACTCACTCGGCAGGTAACTCCTGGATGTTCGAAAATCGCGTGCCGCATATCCTGAGTGGCGACTACACACCGCTTTCGGCGGTGGATATCTTCGTCAAAGATCTCAATATCGTGCATCAAACCGGCCGCGAACTGGCGCTGGCAACGCCCGTTGCTTCGAGCGCTCTGCAGCAATTTACCGCCGCTAGCGGGGCAGGCCTTGGCCGCGAAGATGATTCGGCTGTGATCAAAGTCTACCAGCGGCTATCTGGTATCACTCTGCCCGAAGCTGCCAACGATGCCGAGGGAGCCTGATAAGCATGGATATGGGAGCGAACATCGTCTTAGGCGCCATTGCCGACGACTTCACGGGGGCCACCGATCTCGCCAATAACTTGGTGCGCGGCGGCATGCGCTGTCTACAGGTGATTGGCGTACCCTCGGAAGAGGTCGACCTCAACAATATCGATGCAGTGGTCGTAGCGCTTAAATCCCGCTCCTGTCCGGCGGATAAGGCCGTAGCGGACTCCCTCGCCGCGCTTGAGTGGCTTCGTCAACAAGGCGCCCGTCAGCTGTTCTTTAAGTACTGCTCCACCTTTGACTCTACCGATCAGGGCAATATTGGCCCAGTGGCCGATGCTCTATTGGAAGCCCTTGGCGCTAATCAAACCGTGATGGTACCCGCTTTTCCGATTAATGGTCGCATGGTCTACCAGGGCCATCTGTTTGTGGGGGATCGCTTACTTAATGATAGCGGCATGCAGCMCCACCCGCTAAACCCCATGCAGGACGCAGACTTAGTTCGTGTGCTGGCTCGCCAGACACCCCACTCGGTGGGGTTGGCCAACCGTGCGGTGTTGACTCAAGGGGCAGATGTGACCCGGGCGCACTTGTCAGCGCTGGCTGAGCAAGGCACTCGCCATGTGATCTGCGACTCTTTAGACGAACAGGATTTAGACGTATTGGCTCAAGCTACGGTGCTGATGCCCTTGGTCACCGGTGGCTCGGGTCTGGGACAGGCATTGCCCGCTCAGTACCGAGCACAGGGCTGGTTAGACACCATCTCTGAGCCGGGTCGTTTATTACCGGCTTTCGGTGGTGCGCTGGTGCTATCTGGTAGTTGCTCACGGACAACGCTCGCCCAGGTGGCGGATTTTCTGGCAAAGCACCCTGACGGTGGCTTTGCCCTTGATCCCTTGGCGTTAGCGGAAGGCGAACAGGAGCAAMAGCAGGCGCTAAACTTTGCTCAGCAGCGGCTATCAAACAACGAACCGGTATTGATGTACGCCTCCGCTGATCCAGATAAGGTTAAAACCGCGCAAGCCTCACTCGGCGTGAAGAGGGCAGGTTATCTCGTAGAAGAAGCGCTGAGCCAACTGGCGGTCACGCTGGTCAACGAAGGTGTGGGTCGGTTGCTGGTCGCCGGGGGTGAAACCTCTGGCGCGGTGGTTTCGGCATTAGGTATTACCAGGCTGCGCATTGGCGAGCAGATAGACCCTGGCGTGCCCTGGACCCAAGCCCCATTGCCGAACCGTGAAGCACCGTTATCGCTGGCTCTGAAGTCCGGCAACTTTGGTGGCGTTGATTTCTTTACCCGCGCGTTTGAGGTGCTGGCATGAGCGTTCAACTTCGTCATCATCACCAGAACAGCCTGCGGGAGCAGATCAGCACGCTCGGCAAGTCTCTGTTTGACCGCGGCCTAACCATGGGCTCCAGTGGCAACATCAGCGTTCGCTTGGAAGATGGCGGCTGGCTGATGACGCCAACCAACGCCTGCTTGGGGCGGCTGGATCCAGCCCGCATCTCCCACCTGGATCAAAGTGGCCAACTGCTAAGCGGCGATGCGCCTACCAAAGAGCAGTTCCTGCATATGGCGATGTACGACGAGCGCCCACAGTCTGGGGCCATCGTGCACCTGCACTCTACCCACTCAGTGGCGGTGTCCTGTTTGCCAGGGGGTGATCCCTGCGACTGTATTCCGCCGCTGACCGCGTACTACGTGATGCGGGTGGGCAAACTGCCGCTTATTCCCTATCACATGCCGGGCGACCCCAAGCTAGGCGATGCGGTGCGAGGCCTAGCGGGTAAGCACAGCGCGGTGCTGTTGGCCAACCACGGCCCGGTGGTGGCGGGTAAAAACCTCGAAGCGGCGGTGTATGCCACCGAGGAGCTAGAAGAAACCGCCAAGCTCTACCTGCTGCTGCGTGGCGAAAATCCGCGGGGTCTAACACCAGAGCAGGTGGCGGAGCTGGAAGCACGCTTTCCACGAAATTAATATTATTTCATTTAAAAAAAGCACTTAACAACAAGAGCCCCACGATGATTCGATTAGCCGCCAACCTCAGCATGCTGTTTAACGAGCACCCCTTTATAGACCGCTTTGCCGCGGCGGCGAAGGCAGGCTTTAAAGGCGTTGAGTATCTGTTTCCTTATGCGTTTTCCCCGCAAGAGCTGCGCCAAGCACTGCAAGAATCGCAGTTGGAGCAGGTGCTGTTTAACCTGCCTCCAGGCGATTGGGAAGCAGGTGAGCGAGGCTTGGCGAGCTTGCCGGGGCGCGAAGGTGAGTTTCGCGACTCAGTGGTAGAGGCCCTGCGCTATGCCGAGGCGCTCAACTGCCCTCGAGTACATGCCATGGCTGGGCTGCTCCCGGAAGGCGCCGATGCCACCGCTCAGGCTGAGCACCATGCGACCTATCTTCGCAATCTGCGTTTTGCGGCGGATGAGGCGGCCAAAGTCGGCCGCGATATTCTTATCGAGCCGATCAATACCCGCGATATGCCGGGCTTTTTCCTCTCGCACCAAGCGCAAGCCATGGCGGTGCTGGAAGAGGTTGGGGCGGAAAACCTAAAGCTCCAGTTTGATCTTTACCACTGCCAAATTATGGACGGTGACTTGATTTGCCACCTTCAACGTCAGTTCAGGGCCATCGGTCATATTCAAGTCGCGGGTGTCCCCGAACGTCACGAACCTAACGTTGGTGAAGTGCACTACCCCGGCATTTTTGAACGCTTAAGTGCGTTGGGCTACACCGGTTGGATCGGCTGCGAGTACCGGCCCAAGGCAGAAACCCGTGCGGGGCTAGGGTGGGGTGCAGCCTGGGGATTAACCACTCAGTGAGCAGCCCCAACTGAATAAACAATAACAACAGCGCATAGGAGCAAACGATGCATATTGTCATTACCGGTGCAGCAGGCTTTCTTGGCCAGCGCTTAGTGCAACAACTACTTGCCAGAGGAGAACTTCGCGGACAGCCGATTACGCAGCTAATGCTACTAGATCAGACCAAGGCGCCACTGCCTAACGTCGGAAATGTGGCTGCCACCTCAATGGCGCTGGATATTACCGCTCCCGGCGCGCTGGATAGCGTTTTAACGCAGCGCCCCGACGTTATCTATCACTTGGCCGCGGTGGTCAGCTCCGCCGCAGAAGCCGATTTAGAACTTGGCATGCGGGTTAATTTCGACGCAACACGAGCACTGCTGGAAGGCTGCCGAGCCCAGGCGCTAACCCACACTCGACTGATTATGGCCAGCTCTGTAGCGGCTTATGGTGGTGCGCTGCCGGACGAGCKGGATGATATGACGGCGCTTCACCCGCAGAACTCCTACGGTACACAAAAAGCCATGTGCGAGCTGTTAATCAATGATTACAGCCGCCGAGGGATTATCGATGGCCTAGTACTGCGACTGCCGACGATTGTGATTCGCCCTGGCCGGCCTAACGCCGCTGCCTCCAGCTTTGCCTCTAGTATCCTGCGAGAACCCTTAAACGGTGAAGAGGCCATTTGTCCAGTGCCTGTTGAGCTACCGATGTTTGTGATGTCGCCCGGCAAAGTGGTAGATGCACTCATCCATGGAGCCGAAGTGGCGAGCGAGGCGCTGGGGCCTTTTCGAGCCTTTATGCTGCCGGGTATTACCGTCACGGTCGCTGAAATGCTGGAAGCTCTCCGCGATGAGGCTGGTGAGAATGCACTTTCGTTGGTACACCACGATCCCGATCCCCGCATTGAATCCATTGTGTCGAGCTGGCCTGCGCGCTTTGACACAGCAAAAGCCAAACAGCTGGGTTTTGTGGGCGATGACAACTTTAAACAGATTATCGATGCCTTCGTTTCTGAAGCGTCATGAGTTCCCGTCCTGCCGTTCGCGGTAGGCAACTGCCTGGGCGACTCCCTTAGTCGGGGAAGTTGCTCCAATAATCACCCTCACAACAACACAAAGAGGGCACTACAATGACGAAGCAGCACGTTACACCCACACTTAAACGCCATATTCTGGTAGCAGCGATTAGCGGTATCGCTACAGCGGGTATTGCACTTCAAGCCCATGCCGCGACGGAAGTTAACCTGGGCCACACGCTCTCCTCTACGTCTCATTACTCGGTGGGCGCCGATGCGTTTAAAGAAACGCTGGAGCGCTTATCCGACGGTGAGTTCACGGTGACCGAGCACACCTCGGGGTCACTCGGCGGCGAACGGGAGATGATCGAAGGCTTGCAGATTGGCACCGTCGATGTGGTGATTACCTCGACCGGCCCACTGGGTAACTTTGTCCCTGAAAGTTATGTGCTCGACCTGCCTTTCCTGTTTGAAAACTACGACCAAGCGCGTTGCGTGCTCGACAGTGAGCTTGGCGATGAATTACTGGAAAAAATGGGAGAGCACGACTTGGTTGGCTTGGCGTGGTCTGAAAACGGCTTTCGCCACCTGACCAACAGTCAGCGTGAGATCGCCACACCAGCAGACGCTGAGGGCTTGCGTGTACGTACTATGGAGAACGCGGTGCATCAGGAGGCATTCCGCCAGATGGGCGCTCGCCCAACGCCGATGGCGTTCCCAGAACTGTTTACCGCACTTCAGCAGGGGACAGTCGATGGTCAGGAGAACCCGATCACCGTTATCGTCGCCACCAACTTCTGGGAAGTGCAGGACTACCTTTCTCTAACCGGGCACGTCTATTCTCCAGCCATTGTACTGGGTTCGCCCATCCTGCTGGACGGCTTAAGTGAGGAGGAGCGTGATTGGTTTATGCAAGCCGCAGCAGCTTCTGCCGAGGCGACCCGTGAAGAGGTTTCGCGTCTAGAGCGTGAAGGTGTGGCGCTATTGGAAGAGAACGGCATGACGGTTAAAACCGATATCGACGTTGCTCCCTTCCAGGAAGCGGTAAAGCCCGCCTACGAGATATTTACCTCTGAGTACGGCACCGAAATGCTGGAACGTGTTCAGGAACAAGCCAGCAGCTGCTAAGTAACGCTGTCGAGCGCTTCTTCCACCTCGGCCTCCGGTACTGCCGGAGGTCGCTTTGGCATGGTGAATTCTTATGCTAGCGGTATTTCTTCGTTTTGAGCACCAGTTAACCCGGCTTGCGATGCTGATCGCCGTGGCGATGTTGGCAATATCAGTGACGCTCAGTTTTTATCAGGTGCTCACCCGTTTTGTGTTTAATGCCCCCTCTACCTGGACAGAAGTTGCCTCCCGTGCAGCGATGATCTGGTGCGTATTTATGGCCGCCGCCGCCACTTTTAGGGGCGGCTATATGATGGCGGTGGAAGTCGTCTATAAAGTCGTGCCAGCGCGGTTTCTAACATTGCTCGAAATAGCGATTGTACTGTGTTGCCTGCTGGTTCTCGGCGTGCTGATCCACTACGGCATTCAAATGACCCTGCGGGTGAGTAATCAAACCATGTCCGGGATGAATATTTCGATGGCATGGGCGTATGCCGCAATCCCAATGGGGTCATGCTTTGCCATTGTGGCAGTGATGGCGCGCTTACTGTCGCAGCTCAGCGGAAGAGAAAAAGTGGGGCCGGAGAACAGCGAAATAGCGCCAGAAGCCCAAGATGGGCAGTTACCTGAAGGAGGAGCGAAGCCATGAATATGGTTATTGGCCTATCGCTGATTATTCTGTTTACCTTCGGCGTTCCAATCGCGATTTCAATTATTCTAGCGTCGATTATCGGCATCGAATTCTTTACCCGCCTGCCGCTGCTGTTGGTGCCGCAACAGATGTTTATTGGCATCGATAAATTTCCGCTGATGGCGATTCCGTTTTTTATCCTTGCCGGTAACTTGATGGCAGCAGGAGGGATATCTCAGCGTTTGGTGGACTTAGCAAAATCCATCGTTGGCCGTGTGCAGGGCGGGCTAGCTATGTCCTGCGTACTTACCTGCATGATGTTTGCGGCGGTGTCCGGTTCCAGCGTGGCGACTACCTTTGCGATTGGCGCCATTTTGATTCCGGCCATGGTGAAGCATGGTTATCCAAAACCGCTGGCAGCCTCTATACAGGCATCATCCGCTGAACTGGGCGTGCTTATTCCACCTTCAATTCCGCTGATTCTGTATGGCGTGAGTACCGATACCTCCATTGGCCAGCTTTTTCTCGCAGGCATTGGCCCTGGCATATTGATTGGCAGCGCGCTGATTATCTTCCTGTATCTATTTTGTAAGGTGCGGGGCTACGGCAAAGACGACTATAAAGACAGCACCGGCTTTATGGTCTCGGTAAAGCGAGCCTGGGTCGCTATGCTGATGCCTGTGGTCGTTATCGGCGGTATCTATGGTGGGATATTTACCCCCACCGAAGCCTCCGCCGTGGCGGTATTTTTTGCCCTAATCGTCGGTGGTTTCTACTACCGTGAGCTGAAGCTAGATGACATATGGCCGATTCTGCGCCAGAGCGTGATTTCGACTGCCGCCGTTATGTTGATTATTGCCGCCGCCTCACTATTTAGTTTTCTGCTCAGTCGCACGGGGCTACCAGCGCAAATCGCTACCTTGGTTACCAACACGATCAATGACCCCATTATGTTTCTGCTGGTGGTCAATGCACTGCTGCTGATCGTTGGTATGTTTATCGAAACCTCTGCGGCGATTTTGGTGCTGGCACCGATCCTGACGCCTATAGCCATTCAGTTTGGTATTCACCCCGTCCATTTTGGCCTGGTAATGGTCGTTAACCTGGCGCTTGGCATGATTMCCCCGCCGCTGGGCGTGAATCTGTTTGCTGCCTGTGCCGTCGCCAAAATATCGATTGATCAAATGCTGCCATGGTTGGTGCGCTTTGTACTGGTCGTACTCGCGTGTTTGATGGCGATTACCTATATGCCATGGATCTCCATGGGACTGGTGAATACCTTCTACGGTTAGGTACGGCGTTATTTTAAGTGAACTCAACAATGACAATAAAAGGAGCGTGAAATGTCGTATTCAATGGCCTTGCCACCGCAGCAAGCGCTGATCGGTGGAGAGTGGATAGCAACGGTCGCTACCCTACAGGTAGAGGCACCTGCCACGGGTGAACCCTTGGCGCGTATTGCGCGCAGCCAAGCTGAAGACGTAGATGCCGCAGTACAGGCAGCCCGGCAGGCATTTTCTGGTCAGCTTGGTGAATGGGCCAGTAGGTCTGCCCGGCAGCGCAGCGAATGGCTGCTGCGCTTTGCCGATGTGATTGAGGCGCACCATGAGCAACTGGCGCAGCTTGAGTGTGCGGATACCGGCAAGCCGATGACCCAGGCCAAGGGCGATATTACTGCCTGCGCCCGCTACTTCCGTTTTTATGGCGGTGCGGCGGATAAGCTGCACGGAGAAACCATTCCTTTTGAAAACGATTTTGCGGTGATGACACTGCGCGAGCCCTACGGCGTATGCGCGCAAATTATTCCCTGGAACTACCCATCGCAAATATTTGGCCGCTGCGTGGCGGCGGCATTAGCGGCGGGCAATACCATAGTACTAAAACCCGCTGAAGATGCCTGTTTGAGCGTACTGCGTTTAGCGGAATTAGCCGTGAGCCATGGCCTGCCTGACGGTGCGCTTAACGTGGTGCCTGGGCTTGGTTATGAAGCGGGCGCCGCGCTTGCCGCCCATCCTCAGATTGATCATCTCTCGTTTACCGGCTCGCCAGAAACGGGAACCCATGTTGCCCAAGCGGCTGCGCAGCACCATGTGCCGGTGACGTTAGAGCTGGGCGGTAAGTCCCCCCAGCTCGTGTTTGCCGATGCGGATTTATCGGCAGCGCTCCCGGCAGTGGTGCGTGGGATTATTCAAAACGCCGGGCAGACTTGCTCCGCGGGTAGCCGCCTGCTGGTGCAGCGTGAAATCGCCGCTAGCGTGGTCGCTAACCTCTGCGAGCGCTTCACCGCTCTGCGCTGTGATGCGGGCGAAGCGGATGCCGACTGCGGCCCGCTGATTAATGCGCGTCAAAAAGCCAAGTTGGAAGCGCGCTTGSCGGCCGCAGAAGCCGATGGTATACGCTTAGCAGCAAAAGGCCAGTTAGCGCCAAGCGCACCTACGGGTGGACACTTCGTGCTCCCTCAACTGCTAACCGATATACCCGAAGGGCACGAGGTTTTACGTGAAGAACTGTTTGGCCCGGTGCTAGTTGTGCAGGTGTTTGACGATGAAGCGGAAGCGCTGGAGCTCGCCAATGCTACCGATTTTGGTCTGTGTGCAGGCATTTGGACACAGGATGGCGGGCGTCAGCTACGCCTAGCCAAAGGTATTCGTAGCGGCCAGGTATTTATCAACAACTACGGTGCTGCCGGTGGTGTTGAACTACCTTTTGGCGGTGTTGGTCGCTCCGGCCATGGTCGTGAGAAGGGCTTTGAAGGTCTGCGTAGCTACACACGTATTAAAACTATCGCTATTAAACATTAACGGATGCTTCACATGTAAGGAGATAACAATGACAACATCACGCCAAGTAGGCATCGTCGGTGTGGGTTTGATGGGCCATGGGATTGCCAGCAGTCTGCTTCGCGCAGGCCATCAGATCAGCTTTCTTGAGCACCCAGGCAATCAGCCGGTGGATGACTTGTTAGCAGCCGGTGCCACCGTGCTAAGTTCGGGGCGAGAAGTCGCACAAAACGTGGAGGTAGTCATCTTGTGCGTCACTGGCTCGCCCCAGGTAGAAGCCGTGCTGTTTGAACCCAATGGCGTATTAGAAGGGTTAAAGCCTGGTTGTGTCGTGGTGGATTGCTCCACCGCCTTGCCCAGTTCAACCGAAAAAGTCGCTGCTAGAGTCACGGAGGCTGGCGGGCGCTTTATGGACGCGGCAATGACGCGCACGCCGAAAGAGGCAGCGGAGGGGCGGCTCAACTTGATTGTCGGCGCGCCGAAGGCGTTATTTGATGAAACGCTGCCGTTGTTACAGGGTTTTGCCGAAAATATTGCCCATGCGGGCGATGTGGGTGCGGGGCATACCCTTAAGCTCCTGCACAACTTTGTGTCGTTAGGTTTTTCGGCGGTCTTGGCCGAAGCCACGGCGACATCTCGCAAAGCAGGCATCAGCGATACCGCACTGTTAGAGGTGCTGGGGGCCGGTGGTGGCGGTGGGGTAGTGTTAGAACGCCTGCGTCCCTATATTGCTGAAAACGATCCTTCAGGTTTCAGGTTTACCGTCGCCAATGCCAGTAAAGATCTGGGTTACTATCACACCATGACTAATGAGTTAGGCGTGGAGCGCGGTGTGGCCGGCGCAGTACATGCGCTGTATACCTCTATTGATGACGCTACGCTGGCTGTGCCCGAAGTGATCGGTGTGTTGGAAAAGCGGCGTTAAAGAGGTTGAGAGTAAACTGCGTTGTGGTTCATTTGTTTTTTTGCGCTGCATAACCTACTTTGTGTAAGCAGTTAGTAAGCAATATTGTAATCTCGGTAATTTAGGGGCAGTAAAGCAACCTACCTGTGTTGGCAAATGTGGGTACCCGCTCAGAGGAGCTAACGGTGCTGATGCCTGACAGTGTCACTGCTAAAGAGTAGCACCATGACCGTACGACTATTTTACAAGGATGAGTAAATAGCATGTATCAGCACTATGCGAGACCAGGGCAGGACGCCGATGGTGAGGAGCCAGGCCATGCGGTGGCAATCCTCAGCGTTCAAGGAAGCTCTCCTGGGGTTCATATTGTCGACGTTAATACCGACTATCAGCGGTTATGGGGTGGCAGTCGTGAAGAGTGGCTGGGAGCGGCGCCCATTATCGTTCAGCAAGAGGCAGCCAACCGGCAAATTGTTGACCAACTGCACGACGCGCTGAATCCCTTGCTCAATGATGCGGAAAGTTTTTTCGAGGGCATTGGTGGGCTTGAAGTCAACCGCCGTCACGATGGATCGCGTCGATATGTTGAATGGCGAATTACGGCGATGGGTGTGCGCCACAATGACGCCATTACGCTAGTGTTAACCCAGCGCGATGTGACCGAGCAGATGGAAAAAGAGGCGCAGCTTGAACGGCTAGCAACCACCGATATGCTAACGGGGCTAGTTAACAGGTCACAGTTTGATGCGGTACTGAAAAGCGAGGTCAACCGCCAATGCCGCTACGCTCGACCACTCTCTTTGATCATGCTGGATATCGATTTCTTTAAAAACATTAACGATAGCTATGGCCACGATATCGGTGACCAAGTGCTGGTTGAGCTTGCCCATTTGCTTAAGCGCAATCTACGTAAAGCGGATTGTTGCGCACGCTGGGGCGGGGAAGAGTTTATGTTACTAGCCCCTGAAACCTCCCTTGAGCAGGCCGTGCGGCTCGCCGAAAAAGTTCGCGCCGCCATCAAACATACCGACTTCCCTATTCAAGGCGGTGTTACGGCCAGCTTTGGTGTTGTGGAGGTTTATTCGCAAGAAACGATTAAAAACGTCATGAAGCGAGTGGATAACGCCCTTTACCTCGCGAAAGAGGAAGGGCGTGATCAAGTGTCAACGGGGGGCTTATTACCCGCTGTTAAGCAAGCTTAATCTTGGTCGCGATCGATCGCGAACGGTGACCACGCCTGACGAACGGTCATAATTTCTAAACGATTGATGTTGATATGGTCGGGAAGCGTAGCCAAGTAGTAAAGTTGCTCGGCAATATCTTCCGCCTGGAGTGGCGTGGTGCCTCGGTAAAGCGCATCGGAAGCGGCCTGGTTGCCTTTGGTTCTAACCAGTGTGAACTCGGTTTCGGCCATGCCGGGGGCAAGATCGGTGACGCGCACACCGGTACCTAACAGGTCGCAGCGTAGGTTATAGCTGAACTGCTGCACAAAGGCTTTCGATGCGCCATAAACGTGCCCGCCTGGGTACGGCCACTGTCCCGCCACCGAGCCAAGATTAAGAATGCTGGCGCCTTTACCCGTTTTGAGTAGCAGTGGCAACGCCGCGTGAGTGACGTTGACCAAGCCCGTTATATTGGTATCAATCATCGTGTGCCAATCTTCCAGCGCCACCTTTTGCGCCGGTTCCGGTGCCAGGGCCAAGCCCGCATTGTTGATCAAACACGTCAGTGGCAGGAAGCTTTCCGGCAGGTGGCTAATGGCGTCAGTGACTGCATCACTATCGCGTACATCGAGGGCTAACGTTAGCACAGGCACTTGTTTGGAAAGCTCTTCCTCTAATGCTTTTAGGCGCTCTTCACGACGGCCCGTTAGAATTAACGACCAACCTGCTTTGGCAAAGCGCTGCGCTGCCGCTTTACCAAACCCCGAAGTAGCTCCCGTGATAAGTACGCTAGGCATTGCACTATCTCCATGTTAGTTAATGCTTAATAGGGCGACATTGCCCATGCTTGTTTCACTGTAAGCAACGTTGGCTCAAGCCATTAGGGCCAGTTAACAACAGCCGATGTGACATTGTCTGTCCCGTTGATGTGTTGCGACTGGCCCTACAGCCTCAAGGATCAAACTCACTAGGCTGGCAAGCACACTATTTCCTAATGGATTAAAACAGGGTGCCTGCTATGAATGCCACTATTGCTGCTTCTTATCCACCCACCCGTGATGTAGATAACCGCTATGTACACGGCTTGGATCGTCAGTATGTGTTCCATTCCTGGGCCCAGCAAGGCAGTTTAGACCCCATGGTCATTGCGGGTGCTGAAGGTTGCCGCGTTTGGGACTATGCGGGACATTCGTATTTGGATTTTAGTAGCCAGCTCGTTAATACCAACATCGGCCATCAGCATCCTAAAGTGGTGAGTGCGATTCAAGCCCAGGCCGCTAGCCTATGTACTATTGCCCCGGCGCATGCCAATTTAGCCCGCGGTGAGGCCGCCAAACGGATTATTGCCAAAGCACCTGCTGGTTTCAGTAAGGTGTTTTTCACTAATGCCGGGGCCGATGCCAATGAAAATGCCATTCGCATGGCGCGCCTTTATACCGGGCGCAGCAAAATACTCTCTGCCTACCGCTCCTATCATGGCAATACCGGTTCAGCGATTGCCGCGACCGGTGACTGGCGACGTGTGCCCAATGAGTATGCCAGCGGGCACGTACACTTCTTTAACCCTTACCTCTATCGCAGTGAGTTCTGGGCGCGGGACGAGGATGAAGAGTGTGAGCGGGCATTGACCCATTTGCGTCGGGTGATTGAGTGCGAAGGCGCCAACGCCGTCGCGGCCATTCTGCTCGAAACCATTCCCGGTACCGCAGGGGTGCTATTGCCTCCCAAGGCCTACCTACAGGGCGTTAGAAGGCTGGCCGATGAGTTTGGCATTGTGTTGATTCTCGATGAAGTGATGGCAGGTTTCGGGCGTACGGGGCGCTGGTTCGCCTTTGAACATTACGATATGGCGCCGGATTTGATTGTTTTTGCCAAAGGGGTCAACTCAGGCTACGTACCTGCCGGTGGGGTGATTATTTCAGCACCTATTTCAGACTACTTCGATGACCACTTTTTTGTCGGCGGCCTAACCTATTCCGGTCATCCGTTGGCAATGGCGGCGATAGTCGCGACCCTGGACGCCATGGAAGAAGAGGGCATCGTTGAAAATGCCGATAAGATCGGGAACGGCCTGTTAGCGGAAGGGTTACAGCAGCTTGCCGAGCGCCATGCGGTGATCGGCGATTGGCGTGGCTTGGGCGTATTTCACGCTTTGGAGCTGGTCAGCGACCCAGTACGCAAAACGCCTATGCCTGGAGCGGAAGTGCTAAAACTAAAACAACAGCTGATGGAGCAAGGCTTGCTGGTGTTTACCGTCGAAAACCGCATTCATGTTGTGCCGCCGTGCATTGTGTCAGCAGCGGAGATCGAAGAGGGCTTGGCAATTCTTGAACGTGTTTTTGAAAGCTACGCTTTATCTAGCTGATAATAATTGCTTAAGTACTTAAAGCGTTATCGTAAGCGAGGCCCAGGCGCTGTATGCCTGGGTCGATACGCTCCCTTTCGATGGCGCCAAACCCCAAACGGAAAAAGCGCCGTGGCGGGGCGGCATCGAAGAAGTGTTGAAAACCGGGTTCAATCAACACTCCACGTTGAGCGGCATGCCAGGCCAGCCGCTGGGTATCGATGCTGGCGTCTGCTTCCATCCAGAAGGCGCTTGAACGATTGCTGCTGTGGCTCTGGCAGCCAGGCAAGGCCTGTTCAATGGCGAGTCGCATGGCATCCCGGCGCTGGTCTATCTCTTCCACATGCAGTTTGAGATAGCGCTCGTAATAACCTTGAGAAATAAACTGCGCCAGTTGGTGCTGCAACGCCGCGGGCGGGTGGCGATACATCATGCGGCGTAGCGCCCGCAGCTCGTCAATTAACTCTGCATCTGCCACTACGTAACCCATGCGCAGCCCAGGCGAAAGCGCCTTGGATAAGCTGCCCATGTAGATAATCCGCGCGCTCTGCGCACTGGCTTTCAGCGCTGGCAGCGCAAACTGGTCGCCGTGAATCTCGGCGTCGTAGTCATCCTCAATCACGATTTGGTCGCGGTAGGGGAGTTGGGCCAATAGCGCCTCGCGTCGCTCGCGGCTCATGGTCACGCCCGTGGGAACTTGGTGGCTGGGCATCACATACAGATAGTCACACTGCTGAGACCCTTCCAGGCGCATGCCGTCTGCATCCACAGTTTGGAACTGCAGACTAGCGCCGCGCTGGGCAAATACGTTCATCGCCTCGCGATAACCCGGGGACTCCAGGGCCACGCTCGTCCCCCGATGGCAAAGCAGTTGCGCAATCAAATAGAGCGCATTTTGCGTTCCCATGGTGATCAGTATCTCTTCCGGTCGGGCAAAAATACCTCGACGAGGCAAAATACGCTTACGCAGTTGCTCAATGAGTAAAGGGTCATCCTGATCAATGCGGTCGCGCAGCCACGGTTTATCGCGCTGGGAGCTTAATAAACGCCGGGACACATCGCGCCATTGAGCGAGTGGGAAGAGGCGCGTATCTAACTGACCATAAATAAACGGATAGGCATACTCTGACCAATTGCCGGGTTTAAGAATGCCTTGGTAGTTAGTAGGGCGCTGGGAAATGCGTTTGTGCCAGTTTGGTGCAGCGGTTGAGGCGCTACTGCTCTCAGTGATCGCGGTTAAAGAGGCATTAAGCGCTGATTGAGGCTCATTATAATCAGGGTGTAAGTAATAACCGCTACGAGGGCGACTGATCAGGTAGCCGTCTTCGACCAGTTTTTCGTAAACAATCGCTACCGTATTGCGCGAAATACCCAGCTGTTGGGAAAGCTTGCGGCAGGAGGGGAGTGCGTCATCGGTGGGTAAGCTGCCCATGCGAATGGCTTCTAACAGCGTTTTACGCAGCTGTTCTTGCAGGCAGGGGGCAGCGTTAGGGTCGACCTCAAGACACAGCGTTGTCATCCAGCACTCCTATGATTTCTTGCCTTATCAATAGGCGGTATACCATTACTGCAGTGCATCTTTCATGCCAGTTTTCTGATTCGCAGCTGTCCTTTTAATTTACGCTAACTGGCTCTAATCCCAGCGATGATAAAAATCTAGGGTGAATCAGCTTCTGCAAATCGCCAAAACGTCGCCGCAGCGTTGGCAGTAGCATCGCTGACGGCAATAGGGCTGACGAAAATAGGCGAGTGATGTTTTGACCACTCTTTTTGAAAGCCAGGTTTTGAAAGCACAGGTTTTAAAAGCATAGGTTTTAAAAGCATAGGTTTTAAAAGCACAAGTTTTGAAAACTTAGGGAGTAACGGACGATGAAAAAAATAATGGCATTAGCCTCAGTGTTGAGCATGGGAGCACTGGCTATAAGCGTTCCACTGACCGTGAGCGCTGCGGATTTAGAGGAAATCGAGAGCCGTGGTTACATGACCGTGGCCACCGAAGATAATTACGCGCCGTTTAACTTTATGAGTGGCAGCGACCCGGATGGCTTTATCAAAGATATATTGATTGAACTGGAGGAGTACGCTGACTTCGAAATCCGCCAGGATATTCTGCCCTGGACAGGGCTGCTCGCGTCGGTTTCGTCGGGCCAGTACGACATGGCACTGACCGGCGCGTCGGTGACCGATGAGCGCCTGCGGGTGTTTAATTACGCGCCGCCGTTTGCCTCTGCCCAGCACTTTTACATTAAGCGGGCGGGCGATGACCGTATCAATAGCGTTGAAGATTTAAGCGGTATGACGCTAGGCGTTCAAGCAGGTAGCGCACTGCTATCGCGCCTGCCAGAGCTGGAAGTCATGCTGGAAGAGAGCGGTGGCGAACTGGGCGAGGTCATGCAGTATGAAGCCTATCCAGAAATCTACGCCGATCTCGCCAATGGCCGTGTTGATTACGTTATCAACTCCATTGTGCCGGTAAATGATCTGATCAGTGAGCGTCCTGACGTATTCGAAGCAGGCCAAGCCGTCTCCGGCCCAGGCTATGTGGCTTGGCCGATGCGTAAAGATAGTCCCGAACTGCTGGCCTATATCACTGACTTTATGAGCCACCTGCGTGATTCCGGCCGCTTGGCCGAGCTGCAGGAAAAATGGTTTGGCGAGTCCTTTGACGACCTACCGACAACGCCGATCACCTCAGTGGAAGAGTTCCACGAAATGGCCGGTATGTAAGCCATCACCTTCGCCAGCCGCCTGGGCATTAGCCGGGCGGCTGCTATCCAATCAAGCGAATCAGGGGGTGAGTGAGCATGGACAGTAGCGCATGGGGACTTCTCATTCAGGGTGCCTGGACAACGCTGTGGATATCCGGCATCTCCATTGCCATCGGTGTGGTAATGGGGCTTTTGATTGCATTGCTTAGGGTGGCAAAAATCCCCGTTTTGCATCAATTGCTAGGCGTCTACATTAGCCTGGCGCGGGCAACGCCGCTGGTGACGCTGGTGCTGTTTATCTTCTTAACCGCGCCGACCATGGGTGTTAACCTCAACCGCAATGTGGCCGGKATTATTGCGCTAACCCTCAATACCACTGCCTTTAACGCCGAAATTTGGCGCTCTGCGTTCAACAACTTCTCCAAAGAGCAGCGCGAAGCTGCGCTGGCGATTGGCATGACCCCATGGGTCTATTTCCGCCGCATCATGCTGCCACAAATTACCATTACCAGCCTGCCGGGCTTGGTCAACGAGATGTCGTTCCTAATCAAAGGCAGTCCCGCCATTGCCGTCATCGGCGTGGTCGACCTTACCCGTGTGACCAACCGTATTTCAGCGGTTACCTACGACCCACTGCCACCCATTTTAGCGGCTGCGGCGCTGTATATGCTGATTATCAGTCTGTTGGTGTGGTTTCAACGTGTGGCTGAGCGCAAAGCCAGCCGGCTGGCCGTCTAAGGTGGTCGTTTAGGGAGKCTCTATGAGCAACTGGGAAATTCTTTGGTCATCTTACGATGTGTTTTTTAGTGGTTTTTATAACACCTTAAAACTGTTTGGTTTATCCGCCGTGCTAGCTTTTTTAATGGGCAGCAGCATGGTGTTCTTGTTGGAAGGATCTCGCCCGCGTATGAAGATTCCGCTGCGGATCTTTATTGATGGCATGCGCATGTTGCCGTTTTTGATACTGGCGTATCTGCTCTATTACGGTTTACCCAGCGCAGGCATTCGTATGAGCGCCTGGACGGCCGGTATTATTGCCCTGGTGATTTACCACGGCGCTTACTTTGCAGAAATTCTACGTGGTTGCCGCGCTACTTTTGCCCAAGGTCAAGTAGAAGCAGCCATCGCCCAAGGGTTTTCTCAGACTAAAATGTTTATGCGCATTATCTTGCCGCAACTGATATTAAAAACCCGCGGCTTGCTGGGCAATCAACTGATTATCCTGCTCAAAGACACCGCCTTTCTGGTGATTATCACCGTGCGCGAACTCACCGCGGCGGCGAGCAGCCTGTCGAGTACCTACTTCATTCCCATGGAAGCTTTCATCGTGGTGATTGGCTTCTACTGGCTGATCAGTATTGGTTTAGAACTGTTTATCAAAATGATTGGCCGTTTTGGCGCCAAGCGAGGATTCGAAAATGCCTGAGACCGCCGCTGTTAGTATTCGTAACCTCTCCAAAAGCTTTGATGGCACTGAGGTACTGCGTGATGTATCGCTGGAAGTGCAGCCCGGTGAAGTGGTGAGTATTTTAGGCTCCTCGGGCTCGGGTAAATCTACCCTGCTACGCTGCATTAACTGGCTCGAGCAGCCCGACTGCGGCGATATTCGTATCGACGGTGACCGCATCGGCGTTAGCGATACCGGCAAATCGATGTCGCGCCGTGAGCTGGCGGGTATGCGCGCGCGCTTAGGCATGGTGTTTCAGGGCTTTAACCTCTGGCCCCACTTAAGCGTGCTGCGTAATGTCACCGAGGCGCCTATTCACGTTCAGGGCTTAAGTAATGCCGAGGCCGAAGAGCGGGCCATGGCGCTGCTCGAAAAAGTCGGTATGGCCGACAAACGCGAGCAGTACCCTTACACGCTTTCGGGCGGGCAGAAGCAACGGGTCGCGATTGCCCGGGCGCTCGCCATGCAGCCCAAGGTGATGCTGTTTGATGAGCCGACTTCAGCGTTAGACCCGGAGCTGGTCGGCGAAGTGCTAGGGGTCATCAAAGACCTCTCCAAAGAGGGCTACACCATGGTGCTGGTGACCCACGAGATGGAGTTTGCTCGGGCGGTCTCCGATCAAGTGGTGTTCCTCGATAAAGGCATCATTATTGAAAAATCCCACCCAAGCGAGTTCTTTGAGAACCCTAAAACTGACCGGGTACGGCGCTTTCTGGAACTCGAGGCGCCAGCGGTGTGAGTAAGTAAAGTATTGTTCCCAGTTGAGTCTACTTAGCTATCACTTAAATCAGCGCCTGGTTTCGATGCCTGTTTTACATTGCTAACTGGGTATCTAGGCTGACAGCGAGGGCTGCGTTGCACTAGACTAACTCAAACACACACAGGAGGCGCTTTATGAGCACCCCACTGGATCCGATCATCAGCGAATTTGAGACGCAGGAGCAGTCAGACAGCTATCAACGCTGGTTCCGCGAGAGCGTACAAGCCAGCCTGGATGATCCCAGGCCTTCAATTCCCCACGATGACGTGATGGGTGAAATGCGTGAACTGATCGCTAAACGTCGCGATGCTGCTAGTGGAGTGGCGCCCCCAAGCCCGCGAATCGTTGTTGTGGGCGATCCCTACGCCGCCGAAGCACTTTATCAAGCCATTGAAGAAGCGACCGAGGCGCTACCACAGCATCCCTATTTGTACCGCCCAGGGCGAGTTGTCGGTATGCGTGAAGCCGTGGTCCACCCCAACTATATCGTGGTTTACCGTTTAGCATCAGGCTGTATTGAGATAGTTAACGTCCTGCACGCACGCCAGGAATATCCCTAGCTCGTTCCTCTTTAGCAGACGCTTGAACCGCATCCGCCAGCATATCGGCGGTAATCGCAGAGAGCGTCCAGCCCAGGTGGCCGTGGCCGGTGTTGTAGAACACGGTGGGCAGCTTGCCGCGGCCAACCTTGGGTAGCATGTTAGGCAGCATCGGGCGTAAGCCTGCCCAGGGCACCACGCGGCGGGTGCTGACGCCCGGGAAGCACTCTTCCACCCAGCGGATTAGCGGGCGGATGCGGTTGTCGCGGATATCGCGATTAAAGCCGTTAAATTCGGCGGTACCGGCGATGCGGAAGCGCTCATCCCCAAGGCGGCTGGTGACCAGCTTGGTTTCATCATCCAGCAGGCTGACCGTTGGAGCGGCCTGTTGAGAGGCAGCATCGTCAAGCTGCACGGTAATCGAATAGCCTTTAACCGGGTAGATATTGACCCGGTCGCCTAGCTTGGCAGCCAGAGCACGGCTGCCCACCCCGGCGCATACGACTACGCTATCAAAGGTTTCGCGCACCGGTTCACCACCGAGATCGGTAATATCATCGGCAGTGACCCAGGCGTGCTGCTCATCCGCGCCGATATCCTGCACGTTGTGGCCATAGTTAAGTGTTACGCCGCGTCGTTCAGCGGCTTGCGCTAGGCCATGGGTAAACTTATGAATATCACCGGTGGCGTCGCTTTCGGTGAAGAATCCACCGTAGTAGTTGCCCGCCAGGGTGGGTTCGATGGCGCGCATTTCTTCGGGCGTCACCGGTTGTCGCTCCAATCCGCCTTTGCTGAGTAGTTGCGATACTTTGGCGGCGTGTTCATAGCCCGCTTTATCGCGATAGATATGTAGAATACCTTTCTGCTTTAAATCGAAATCGATCTGCTCTTCCTGCGCCCACTGGAACAGGTGCTCGCGTGCGGCAATGGCCAGCCGTGCGGTCTCGGTGGTGTTGGCGGAGTAGCGAGGGATTGAGGCGATAAATTCGCCAAACCAACTGAGTTTGTGCCAGCTTGGGCGGGGGTTAACTAGCAGCGGTGCGTCGTTTCTCAGCATCCAGCGCAGGCCTTTGATTACCGTCGGCCAGTGGTTCCATACTTCGGCGTTTGACGCCGAGAGCTGACCGCCGTTGGCAAAGGATGTTTCCATCGCCGCGTAGCGATGCTTTTCAAAGACGGTGACGTCATAGCCACGTTTAGCCAGGGCGTAGGCGCTGGTAATGCCGGTAATACCACCACCGATAACGGCAATGCGTTGCATAACTCTCTCCAGATTGTATGAGCGTCGGGAATCCCACCTAACGGCGTAAGCTGCTGGGCGTACCCCTTCCGTCATGGAACCTGAGAGATTCACGCACCCGTTGGGTGCGCTTGCTCCTTCGGTGGGCTGAGTGACGCAGTCATCAGCCGCTCTTCGGAAAGCGAGGGTGATAGCGGTCCGGTTGCCTGAGAGTTTCCGGGGCAGTTGCTCCTTCGGCGCTGGCGTCATCGTGATAGCTGTCAGATGCGTCAAGCTCTCCCGCTACTACCTTGTTACTTATTGCCTTTAACACTGTCAGTTGTAACGTGACTATTTTTAGCATGGAAGTCGACTAAGGTCGTGAACGCTTATTCCACGGGGCTTATTCCAAGGGCTTAGCACGCTCGATGATCGCCGCGCAATCCAGCCCGGTGGGCAGCGTGCCTGTATTGAGACCACTGCGCTCAGCTAGTCGCCCAGCGCAAAATGCATCGGCCACATAGGAGGGGGCGTGCTGTACCAGCAGGGCGCCCTGTAACGCCAGGGCCATGCTGTCCGCCAACTGGCGGGCGCGGTATTGAAGCGCTTGGGTATTCTGCATCGCCCGCTGTAAGTGGTGAATAAAGCGGTCAAGATGCCCGTCGGCGCCTTGCGCTTTGGCAAGTTCGGCGAAGTAGGCATCGAGCACTTCAGGCTGCTTTTCAATCGCGCGTAGGATATCCAGGCACTGAACGTTGCCACTGCCTTCCCAAATGGCATTAATGGGCGATTCACGGAATAGGCGCGGCATTATATGAGTTTCCATGACGCCGCTACCGCCGATGACTTCCATCGCTTCATAGGCGTGATGGGGCGTGCGTTTACAGATCCAGTACTTGCCGACCGGCGTGGCAATGCGAGCAAGCAAGCGCTCGTGCTCGTTGTCTTGCTGATCCATCGCTCGGGCCATGCGCAGCATCAGGGTAGTCGCGGCTTCGCTCTCAATGGCCAGGTCGGCGAGCACGTTTTGCATCAGTGGCTGCTCGCTCAAGCGTGCCCCGAAGGCATGTCGATGAGAGGCATGGTGAATTGCCTGGGCAGTGGCCTGACGCATCCCCGCCGCGGAGCCAATCATGCAGTCGTAGCGGGTCATGGCCACCATCTCAATAATGGTGCGCACACCGCGGCCTTCATCGCCCACCATCCAGGCAAAGGCGCCTCGCAGTTCCGTTTCACTGGATGCATTCGCCACGTTGCCCATTTTGCGTTTTAGTTGCTGGATGTGGAGCGGATTTTTAGTGCCATCGGGCCGCCAGCGTGGCAGCAAAAAACAGCTCAAGCCGCCAGGCGCTTGGGCGAGTACCAGGAAAGCGTCGCACATCGGCGCGGAGACAAACCACTTATGCCCCACCAGCTCAAAAGCCCCACCCGGACCGCCTTGATCAATCGGGTAGGCGCGTGTGGTGTTAAGCCGCACATCGGAGCCACCCTGCTTCTCGGTCATCGCCATGCCGAGGGTAACGCCCTGTTTTTCGAAATAGGGCACGTTGCGTGGGTCGTAATGGGGCGCAGTGATTTTATCACCCCATTGTTCAAGCAAGCTGGGCTGATGGCGTAATGCAGGCAGGGCAGCAAATGTCATGGTGATCGGGCAGCCGTGCGCCGCTTCCACCTGAGTGTTGAGATAGTAGTTGGCGGCGCGCGTAACATGGGCGCCCGGCTGAGGGTTTCGCCAAGGGCTAGCATGCAAGCCGTGCTCTACCGCCGTTTGCATAAGCTGATGATAGGCCGGATGAAACTCGATCAAATCGACCCGATGGCCTTGTCGGTCATGGGTTACCAGCTGCGGTGAATGGCGGTTGGCGTCAAACCCCAAAGCAATCGCCTCGGCGGAGCCAGCCCACTGACCAAATGCCTTGAGTGAGGTGTCGTCAGTAACCCCTTCGCGTTTAACGCCTTCCAGAAGCGCACGATCAGCTGTGTAGCTGTTGTAATTCTCCAGCGCGAGAGGCTGGTTTTCCACCCGGTGTGTGTTGGCTTGGAGTTGGTCGGCAAGCGGGTAGTGGTGAGTCATGGTCATAACCTAGCGCGTAGCGACGGTAATTGTGTTTATTTAAACGAACGTTTTATAGTTCTTATGATAGTTGCTTGGCAGGAAAGACGCTAAAAATTGAAGGCCAAGGGGCGCGGGATTTTGTGCTGCTTTGCTCAGTCAGCGTATTTAACCGACAATGCTGCTTATCCTTCTCATTATTGAGTACTATCAATGCAAGCAAACGCGATGCAGGCAAACGGCTTTTTTGACGAAATCGGCCAGACTATCGGCGAAGCCATCCGTGTGGTGGTTGAGTTTCTGTTAGGTATTTTCACCAATTTTTTTGGCGCGTTTGGTGATTTTATCGATGGCCTAACTAGGTCTTTGGGGATCAACGATTCGTTTTTCAGCATTGCCGTCTTAGTGATTGGACTGCTGATCCTGTGGGGCGGTTTGCGCGCGTTTCTGCGCGGCTCGCTGCTAGGCGGTATTGTGCGTACCGTGTTAGGGCTGTTTATTCTTTCGTGGTTGATGATGTAGGCACACAGAGAGGAGTAGTAAATGAAGCAATATGCATTGGTCGCCTACGACTACACCGATGAGGGCGCCTTGGACCGCCGCTTGGCTTGTCGCGAGCCACACCTGGAAGGCCTACGTACCCTCTATCGGTCAGGTAATTTCGTCAGTGGCGGGGTGATTCTCAACGATGAAGGTAAAATGATTGGCTCAAATGCCCATTTCAGATTTACTACGCGAGAAGATTTAGAGGCTTGGTTAGCGCAAGAGCCTTATATGACTGAGCGTGTGTGGGAACAGGTCGATATACGCGAAGTTAAACTATTTGACCCCTCTGTTTAGCCCTTCTATCTAGTAAGACGAGCGAGCCTGGGGTTTGTTTATAAAATTGTTATAAAAAATGCCCATAGGTAAAAAATCGGTTAGTGGAATCAAAAATGCTTCAGTTGCTGCTCTAGCGCAAAAATATGCGCATCTTCCGCGCCCAGCTCGCGTAGCGCGATGGCTAGATTCACTAAGTACTCGCGGTTGGGGCCGCTGGGGCCATGGGCGTTGGCAATTTGCTGAGCGATCTCGGCAAGCGGCGCCTCGCCCAGAAAGGCAGGGTTATCATCGCTGGCCAAGTAGATAAGCCCTTCACTCTGTTCTGTCCCGTTGCCATTGTCATCAACAAAGGTCAGCGGTACTTTTTCCCGCAAATAACCGTTTTTCTCCCGCACATCCAGTGGTGCCAGCACTTCTGGGGTAATGCGGTAGGCCATGCCGTGGCAAATCGAATCCTGGGSGCGAACCAGTGTCGCCACACGGCCAGGTGCTTCAGGGGTGCCGCGGTGGTCGTGGGAGGCCTGCCAAAATCGACGCTCCCAGCCGTGAATATAAGCCGGGCGGCGCTCCAAGTAGGCAAAGTCAGCCTTCCAAATCAGGGAGCCGTAGCCAAACAGCCATATAGCCGCCTGACCCTCGAAGAAGTTTCTTTGCTGATTTAAGGCAGTGGTGTCAAACATCAGTATCAAGCATCATGTTCTCGGCGTATTTGTTCCAACGTCCATCTTATCATGTCATTGACGATTACTTGGGAGACAGACATGCGCGCGATTTTTCTGGTCGATAATGGCTCCCTGCGGCCCCAGGCAACGCTCAATTTACGCCGTGTGGCGGCTTCGCTTAGCGAGCTTATTGGTGAAACCGTGCAGGCGGCTTCGCTGCTGCACTCTAATAAGATTCCCGCAGAAGAGGTGGGGGGGATTCCCGCTACAACGCTTGGCCCCGCCGCAGAGCACAGCGCCGAGCAGGGGGCAACGGAAATCATTATCCTGCCGTTCTTTTTCGGCCCCAGCAAAGCGCTGACGGGTTACCTGCCTGAACGCATGGCAACTATGCAGGAGCGGTTCCCCCACGTGAAGGTGCGGGTGGCCCAGCCCTTGGTGGATGAGTTCGGGGGTAATGACCTGCGTTTGGCCCACCTGCTGGCCGATAACGTGCGCGACCAGCTTCGACCAGGTTCCAAGCCTCACGTGGCGTTGGTGGATCACGGTAGCCCGATTCCCGAAGTCACCGCCGTACGAAACCGCCTGGCGGGGCAACTTAGTGTACTGCTTGGCGATGACGTCGCCTGTGTTGCCGCTGCCTCCATGGAGCGCCGCGAGGGCGATGAGTACCGCTTTAACGAACCGCTGCTGGAAAACTTGCTAGTGACACCCGAGTTCAAGGCAGGCCCGGTGATCCTGGCGATGCTGTTTCTTTCACCAGGGCGCCACGCCGGGGAGGGCGGCGATATTGCCGAAATTTGTGCCGCCGCTGAACAGCAGCATCCAGGGCTCTCCGTTACCACGACCCAACTGGTGGGAGAGCACCACGGAATTGTCGATATTTTACACTCGCGATTGCGCCAAGCGATTGATGATCAACGCTTTCTGCTCGATATCCCGGCCATCGCCTGATATGACTAAAGTCTGATGGGTGAATACCCGCCCAATAGCGCGTAGAATCGCGAGCCTTTCTATTACTGTTAATGACACGCTAACCGGGCTCCTTTTGTGATCGCAACCGCCAATATCACCATGCAGTTTGGGGCCAAGCCCCTGTTTGAAAATGTCTCCGTTAAATTCAATAACGGCAACCGTTACGGCCTGATCGGCGCGAACGGCTGTGGCAAATCCACCTTTATGAAAATTCTCGGTGGCGATTTGGAGCCCTCTTCCGGCCAGGTGATGCTGGATAGCAGTACGCGGTTGGGTAAGCTGCGTCAGGATCAGTTCGCGTTTGAAAATGAGCGGGTGATCGATACCGTGATCATGGGCAATGTAGAACTCTGGTCAGTCGCGGCCGAACGGGAACGTATTTATTCGCTGGCGGAGATGAGCGAAGAGGACGGCATGGCCGTCGCCGATTTGGAAGTACGCTTTGCCGAGCTCGACGGTTATACGGCTGAACCCCGCGCGGGGGAGCTGTTACTGGGCCTGGGGATTCCCATTGAGCAACACACCGGCCCGATGAGCGAAGTCTCACCGGGTTGGAAGCTACGGGTGCTGCTGGCTCAGGCGCTGTTCTCAGACCCGGACGTGCTGCTACTGGATGAGCCTACCAACCACCTGGATATCAACACTATCCGCTGGCTGGAAGATATTCTTAAAGCGCGCAGCAGCACCATGATCATCATCTCCCACGACCGTCACTTCCTGAACAGCGTCTGCACCCATATGGCGGATCTGGATTACGGCGAAATTACCCTGTTCCCGGGTAACTACGATGATTACATGACCGCCGCCACCGCGGTCCGAGAGCGTCAGCACTCGGACAACGCCAAGAAGAAAGCCCAGATTGCCGAGCTGCAGCAGTTCGTTAGCCGCTTCTCCGCTAACGCCTCGAAGGCCAAACAGGCCACGTCTAGGGCGCGTCAAATCGACAAAATCAAGCTGGAAGATATCAAGCCCTCAAGCCGGGTCAGTCCCTTTATCCGCTTTGATCAGGCCAAGAAGATCCACCGCAACGCCGTTAATGTGGATGGCATTACCAAGGCTTATAACGGCGAGAAGGCATTGTTCGAACGTTTATCCATGACCGTGGAAGCCGGTGAGCGCATTGCCATCATCGGCCCCAACGGCATCGGCAAAACAACGCTGCTGAAAACCCTGGCGGGCGAGTTGCACCCGGATGCTGGCGAAGTGAAGTGGACCGAAGCCGCTGAGGTGGGTGTTTTTGCTCAGGATCACAGCGACGACTTTGCCGTCGACGCCACGCTTTTTGAGTGGATGTCGGCCTGGACTCAAGGTGGTGAGCAGGTGGTTCGCGGTGCTCTGGGGCGGATGCTGTTTTCCAGCGACGATATTGGTAAATCGGTGAAGGTCATTTCCGGTGGCGAGCAGGGGCGCATGCTGTTCGGTAAGTTAATCCTTACTCAGCCCAACGTAATGCTGATGGATGAGCCGACGAACCACCTGGATATGGAGTCGATTGAGGCGTTGAACCTGGCCCTGGAGAACTACCCCGGCACGCTGCTGTTTGTGAGCCACGACCGCGAGTTCGTTTCATCGCTAGCCACGCGCATTATTGATATGCAGCCGGAGGGCATCATCGATTTCAGCGGCAGCTACGATGACTACCTGCGTAGCCAGGGAGTCGTATAAACCAGGCATCGCTAAGGCTACTCGCCAATGATCTGGGCGTAAGTTTCTTCTGTTGCCACATCGTGACTGGTATCCAGCACATTGGCATTGAATAACGTCGCCGCTTCCTTGGCAAGTTCAACAAAAATAACTACTTGCTGGTTTCGGCGTTTACGCAAAGGAGGCTTAACGATCAAACTGATACCTTTGATCGTTTCACTGGCGCCCTCTCTAAAAAGATCGGGCAGTTCGCCGGGTAAAAATGCGTTGGCGATGGTAATTGGGTTAGCGGGCTGCTGCCCGTTAATCAAGAATACTTTTTTGAGCGAGTCGTAATGGGCGCCTTTTTCACGCAACCACTCGGTTAGGCGCTCATCTGAACTTTCATTAGGCTGATCAAAAATTATAAACAGCGAGTGCTGTTTCACCGTTTTGCTGGACTTGGCAGGTTTGGACGGCTCAGGTTCTTCAGGGCTATCCGTTGGTGAAGATGTTGGATTAGCGGCTTTGGCTATTGCATCCGCGCGTTTTTTTCGCCGCCTCCGCCGCCAAGGCACAATCACATAAATAAATATCGCCGTTGCCAGTGCGCCTAATACCAGCGACGCGAAGGCTAATAGTATTATGGTGGTGGTGCGATCCATAGTCTCAAAACCCTTTGTTTTTTAATTAGCACTCAGGCGTTATTTAAGCGAACAATGCTGGCATTGAGCGCCAGTGCAAGTGCTACCCAGAGCCAGTAAGGCACCATTAACCATGCGGCTAGCGTGCTTACTTGGTAAAACAGTGTGATGGCGATAGTAATTAACGCCAGTAACACCACAATATCTACCAGCGCAGCGACAATCTGCTTGCGGCCAAAGAACAGCCACGACCAGGCTGCATTGACTAAAAGTTGCAACGCGTAAACCGCTAAGCTTGCGGTACGCCATACCGATGCGTCGGCCATATATATCCGCCATGCGGCGATCGCCATTAATAAGTACAGTATGCCCCAAGCAATAGGGAAGGCGATATCCGGCGGAGTCCAGGTGGGTTTACGCAGTTCACGGTACCAGCCATCCGGCCGAAAGCGCGCGCCGGTGCTGGCCGTAAGGCCAACAAGCAGTAGAGAGACCAGCAGCGCTAATAGCGAACCAAACATTGATCACCTGTCTGTTCATACGAAAGAATCAATAGCCTAGCAGTGTTTTACAATGGGCAGATATAAAAAAGCATCACCGAAGTGATGCTTTTCCAACGTAAGGGAGTAACAGCAATAGTCGTGTGCTGTTTAACTCATACGGTCATAGCCATTATCCATAAATGGATAGTCGGTGTATCCCTTCTCATCACCGCCATAGAACGTTTCGTGATTCGGCTCGGTGAGCGGTGCTTTAACGCGGAAGCGCTCGGGTAGATCGGGGTTAGCAATGTAGGGGCGGCCGAAAGCCACTGCATCGGTAGTGTTTTCGCTAATGCGGGCCTCAGCGCGCTCTGCATCGTAGTTACCGCAGTAGATCAGGCTACCGCTAAAGCGCTCACGCATCTGCTCACGAAAACCGTCAGGGAAGGTGATATCGCCACCGGCCCAGTTGGGCTCGTTCAGGTGCAGATAGGCCAACCCACGCTTTGAAAGCTGCTCAGCCATGTAGAACGCCATCGCTTCCGGCTCATCGTCGGTCAAACCAAACAGTTCGATAAACGGCGTCATGCGTATGCCAACCCGGTCAGCACCGTAAACGTCAATCACCGCATCAACCACTTCCAGCGGGAAGCGAGCACGGTTTTCCAGTGAACCGCCGTACTGGTCGGTACGCTTGTTGGTACCCGTCGCCAGGAACTGGTTAAGCAAGTAGGCGTTCGCGGCGTGGACTTCGACCATATCGAAACCAGCACGCTTGGCGCGTTCGGCCGCTTGGCGATAGTCTGCAACAATGCCGGGGATCTCGTCGGTTTCCAGCGCGCGGGGCGTGCTGGTGGGGTGCTGGCCAGCGGTGCCGTCTTCAAACTCTACGAAACACTGGGCGCCTTCGCCTTTCAAGGCACTCGGTGCTACCGGCTGTTGGCCGTCAGGTTGAACCATTTCGTGAGAAACTCGCCCAACGTGCCMCAGTTGCAGAGCAATACGGCCACCTTTGGCGTGTACTGCGTCAACAACGCCTTTCCAGCCTGTTTCCTGCTCATCCGTCCAAATACCGGGTGTATACACATAGCCCCGGGCAGTGGGAGAGATGTTGGTGGCTTCGCTGATGATCAGCCCCGCTCCTGCGCGCTGACCGTAATAAGCTTCCTGCATCTTACCCGGTACGCTATCTGGCGTACGTGAACGAGTCAGTGGCGCCATAATGACGCGGTTAGGAATCGATAGGCTGCCCAGTTGGAGGGGAGTAAACAGTGTTTCGAAAGCCATCAATTAAGCTCCTTTTGAATGCTTCGATGAAATAGTACGCACAAGAATAGACCAGTTTACTAGTTAGTGCCAGCCAGATATTTTTAAACGTATTTATGCGCTAGATAACCTTTTATGTGGCATCCAAACTCGCGATCTCTCTGGTACTCTTGCTGCTTATTACCAAGGATGTTGTTGATAGCATGTTAAAAAACGCCCCTCAGCGCCGCCCTTATCAGGTGGCGGAAACCATTAAATGCTGGATCGTGGACAGGCACCTAAAGCCGGGTGACCGGCTACCTAGCGAGTCGGAGCTGATGGAGACCCTGCAGGTGTCGAAAGGGACGGTACGTGAGAGCACGCGAGTACTGGAAGCCCAGGGGTTGGTTGAAACTCGCACAGGGCCCGGAGGTGGCGCTTTTGTGCGTGAGATGAGCGAGGCCAAAGCGGTATCGCTATTAAGCAATTACCTGTTTTTCAAAGAGATCTCAATCAAAGATATCTACCAGATACGCTTGGCGTTAGAGCCTGAACTAGCCGCTTCGTTAGCGGGGAACGTGGCTGCCAGCGATATGACACGCTTACGTGAAAGCCTGCATAGTTACGCAGACCCGGCGGACGATAGTGAGACTGAGCGCCAGCAACATCTTGATTCGCTGCATTTCCACCTAATGCTCGCTGAACTGGCCGGTGGCAATCAGCTGCTGACATTTATTATCCGCTTCACCATACAGGTGCTCTCAGATCTGACGATTTATCACCGTCTCTATGAGCCCGTTACCCACGATTTAGGACAGACTGGCTGTCGCTATCATGCAGAAATTTTGGATGCCATTGAGCTTGGCGATGCCGAAAGCGCCTATAACATCATGCGCGAGCATATGCTTGATGCCCAACAAGTGATGAATCAGCAGGAGGCTCAGGTACGTCGAGGCTTTTTACCTGAGCCACTAACGTAACGGGCTGAGGGCGGAAAACGCTATGGACGTGGCAGCTGCTGTAAAAATGCCATGATCACTCGCGTCGCGACTTCGCCGTCTTCGGCGGTAATAGCTTCGTCTGGGTGGTGGCTAAGCCCATCTTTACAGCGTACAAACAGCATGCCGATATCGGTTAATGCCTGCATCGCTAAGCCATCATGCCCAGCGCCGCTAAACATTCGCTCTGCCGGTTGGCCAACCTGGGTGCACGCCTGTTCGAGGGCGGTCATCATCCAATCGGCACAGGCCACCGCATCGGCGCTGTAGGTGTTTTCAATATTAATGGTTAATCCGCGGCGTTTCGCCACTGTCTCCAACGCTGCTTTTACGGCTTCCCTTCCATATTGGCGAGTCGCCGACTCTGGAGAGCGTAACTCTACCGTGAACGTTACCAGGGCGGGAATCACATTGACCGCGTTGGGATGGACATTGAGTCTGCCCACCACGCCGACCAACTCATCGGTATTCTGCAGTACGCTATCGATAGCAAGCACAATTTCCGCCGCGCCGACTAGCGCGTCATGACGTATGCCCATCGGTGTAGTGCCTGCGTGTCCGGCCTTGCCGCTTAGCGTGACTTGGTGGCGTTCAATGCCTGTTAAAGCCGTAACGATCCCCACGGCATGATCGCGCTGTTCTAGGATTGGCCCTTGTTCAATATGTACTTCTAAAAACCCCAGCGTGTTGGCAGGTTCGCGGGCGTTAGCGGGAATGTCCTCAGGCGTGCAACCGAAGGCTATTAATGCCTCTCGCAGAGAGATTCCCTCGGCATCCTGGGCTTCCAGTTGGTCGGGTGTCACGCTCCCCGCCAGCGCTTTACTGCCGACCAGCGTGGTCGGGAAGCGCACCCCTTCTTCGTCGCCAAATGCGACCACTTCTACCCCGAATGGCAGCGTCACGCCTTCGCGTTTAAGCGCCTCCAAGGCCAATAGCGGTAGGGCCACGCCTAGCATGCCATCGTATTTGCCCCCTTCTATTACTGAATCTTGATGAGATCCCATAATGAAGGTTTTCTCACCCGCTTGAGCTTTGGGGCAGCGACCCACAAGATTGCCAGCGGCATCCAGTTGGGGAGTAAGCCCCGCGTGTTCCATCCAGCGGCTGATTAGCGGCAGCACCTGACGATGCGCCTGGGAACAAAACAGACGCGTGACGCCGGGGCCTGGCTCAGAGTATTGGGCTGCTTCGTCAAGGCGGTCGATTAATGTCTTTCCCAACTCGCCTTGGTTAAAAGCAGTGCGAATAACCGTGTTGGTCATAAACTCTCCGATAGGCGCTGGCACAGGTTGCCAGCAACAGAGTAGACATCCTTTTAGCGCAGCGGCAGTTGGCGCCAAAAGGCTTGAAAGTCGTTGGCCATAAACTGGTCGGCTAACGACCGCAGTGCGCCCACGACGTTTTCCGACCAGTCGACGCGCAAATCGATAGGTGCTTGATGAAATGACTCAATACGCAGCGCTGCCGAGCGGGCACCGCGCCTATCGCCACCTGCGATTAGGGCGGCATCCAGTGCGCCAATGAGATGCTCAAGTAGGTGTTGATCGTGAGGGATAGGGTAGCGGGGTGTTTCTAGGCGTTGGATGGCCGCTTCGCTATTCTCAGCGCTAAGCGTTAAAAATTGCTCTGCCAATACCTGCACGACTTCGGCACTCTGCAGCATGTTGCCAACGGCAGCGACACTGGGAAAGCAGGTTTCAGCCACTTCAAGCACATTCTCTGCACCTGAGTGTACCGATGACCGACCTTGAGCATCCATCACCAAGCATTGGCGCAGCGCTGAGTCGTTATCCTCACTAACGGTGACGCCAAGTGCCTGCTGAGCACTGGCGCCAGCAGCAAGTGCTTTGTATGCCCGAGCTGGATACCACGGGTTGGTAAAGCGCCCTTGGGTGACGCATGCCCCAGTGCCTCGCCAACAGTGATGCACATAGCCTCCCACCGCCACTCCGCCTGTAGCGGTGATGGCCGCGACGGTGCCTGTGGCAGGATTGCAATGAACGAGAGAAAGCGTCATCGCGGTTTCCTATGTTGTTCAGTAACCCACCAAGTGGCCAATCACCAACCCTACCCAGGCTAATACATACACCAACGCCATAAAGGGCATAATCGCCTTCAACCACTGGGCGTATGAGACGCGACCTAGCGCCAGCATGGCGAGTGTGCCGCCAGACGTGGGAACAATCAGGTTCGTTAAACCGTCGCCGACTTGGAATGCAGTGATCATCAGTTGACGGCTCATACCCACAAGATCGGCCACTGGAATCAGAATGGGCATTGTCACCAGTGCCTGACCGGAACCGGAAGGTATGAAGAGGTTGATAATACCCTGCACCACACTGGCCATAATCGCGGAAAATATTGACGGAATGCCGTCGATCATGGCGCTCAGCGAGTTAACGATAGTGTCAATAATCACTGCTTGCTCAAGGATGACCTGAATAGAGGCCGCCACTCCGATCACCAGCGCGCCTGCGGTTACGCTGGCAGCACCCTCCATCATCTGTTTAACAATACCGTTGGCCGATAGGCCGTTTAAGGCGCCAATGATGATCGCCAGGAGCAGGAAAGTACCTGCAATTTCATTGATATACCAACCGCGAGTGAACACGCCAATGAGCATAGCGACCAGACCACCCACGAACACGACCATGGTCAGAATGTTGCGCTTGGTGAGAGAGTATTCGCTAAGCGGTTTGCTCAGTGCTTCCGCGTTATCCGGCTCTTTAAACTCCATTTTGACGACGCGTTTGCAGATATACAGCGAGAGCAGTGCCAGTGACGAAAGCACCAGCAACGTACGCAGCCAAGCGCCAGAGAAGGTCGGCAGTTCCGCGATACCTTGAGCAACCCCAACGGTATAGGGATTGATGGGCGAGAGTGCAAAACCGATCCCGATACCACCGACGGCCATAGCAGTACCCACCAAACTGGAGCAGCCAATGGCACTGGCGATGAGTACCGCAATGGGGACTAATGCAATGTTGTTTTCAAACCCGACGGCGACACCAAAAAAGCCGTAGATAAAGGTACCGACGACAATAATCACGTTACGCCGCTCAACGCCAACACGATTAACCGCTACGCCGATCGCGTTCTCTAACGCACCGGTCTTTTGCAAAATATGAAACAGACCACCGGCGATAAAGACGATAAATAGATACTGCGAGGCGGAGATAAGCCCTTCAGGAATCGCCACAAAAATATTGAAAAGGGGGATATTGGCAACGTCTTCCAAGTAGGCAAAAGAGCCCGGCACCACCACCGTTCGGCCATCTTGGGTAACTCGTTCAAATTCACCGGCGGGGATAATAAAGGTCAGAAAATAGGTAGCAACCAGAATAATAAAGATTAGCACCATGGGGKCGGGAACAGCCTGATACCACTTTTTACGCGAGCCAGAGGCTGTCGCGGTTTGTTGTTCAGCCATGAGGATACCCTTTTTTGTGATGTGTCTCAGCGTTGACGCTCGTTGGCGCCTCACTTTGAATTTATCATGATAAATAGCAGGGTCAAGCAAGGCTGAATTTTCAAACGGCAGGAACACGCCGATTAGACCGATTTGGAGGCCTTAATCGCACGCTTGTTTGTGGAAAAGGGAATTAACGTCGTTGCCAAGGCCAGCGCCGTTTGGCAGGAGTGTCGATCTGCTGGAGCGCACTAGAGAGTGGCAACATAATGGCACCCAGTTGGCGATAGCAGATCGAGCTGCTGAGCACCCCTGGGCACTGTTTGAGTAGCAGCTCGCACTGTTGCGAGGCGATATAGAGCTGTTCGGTGACGGCTGGGGCGAACAGCGGTTTGGCTTGTTGGCAGCAGCGAGTGAGCTCCCGCGCCAGCATGGAAAGCATGCTGGTATCCATCCAGCAGGGCAGCGGGTCTTCCAGGCGGCCAGCAATAGAGTGCTGAACCGCTTCAAAAGAGGTGCGCAAAAATATCAACGTTTGGCGAAGTTGGCGCTGCTCACTGGTCATAGTGCTTACCTTTACCTCAAGTGATCGTCACCTCATATAGATGAGAGAGCTAAAAATAGTGTTTCTCATTTGCATCTGTGATGACGATAGCGCTACTCCATCGAGCTGTCAATACTGTGACTATAAGGCGCAAGATCCTATGAGCGCGCCTCAAACAGCTGCCAGTCGTTATTGGTCAGCGGTGTGGCTCCGCTTTCAGTCACCACCACAGTGTCGCTTATTCCTACGCCCCACTGACCAGGTACGCGCAGGCAGAGCGGCAGGTGAAACACCATATTGGCTTCGAAGGTGCGGTTCTGACCTTTGGCGATAAAGCCGGTGCCCTCCACCCAGCTAGGTGGAAACTGCGCACCCACGGCGTAACCAAATACACCGGAGAAGAAATACTGGTCGCGCTGAGGTGCGAGCAGGGCGTCGGCAGCCTGGGCGGCGGCATCAAAGGTGTTGCCAGGCCGCATGGCGCTGCACAGCGCTTCAAAAATTGAGCGGCATAGATCCCGGGTAGCGGAGAGAGCTGGGCTTGGTACGCCTGTTACCGCGGTGCGCATCATGGGGGCGGTGTAGCGTTGATAAGCGGCGCCAAACTCTAAGAAAACCGGCTCATTGGCCTGGATAACACGCCGTTTATGGTTGACGTGAATCACGCCAATGCGGTGCCCGCTGGTCACAATGGGCTGCAGACTCATAAACTCGCTGCCATTTTCAAGAAGGGCCTTGGCACCCGCGGCGGCAATTGCGTTATCGGTCATGCCGGGGCGAATGCTCTGTATGGCGATCTCTAAACCTAGGGCGGTTATGCGTGCGCTCTCTTGCAGCATCTCCAGTTCAGCAGGGCTTTTAACAATTCTGATGGCATCGACTAGCGCGCCTGCTTCGCTAAAGCGTTCACGGCCAATGGTCTGCATCAGCGCATCAATGACGCCAAAGCGTAGCCCGCTGCTCCAGCCATCAATACCGATTTTTTGGCAAGGGGTAAGCAGATCTGCCAAAGGGGTGATGATTTCATCCAGGTTTTCCCAGCGATAGCCGATGATCTCATCCACTCGGGCGGTGACCACTGCAGCACCGGTTTCAATCGAGGCGACTTGCAGTACTAACCGCTCTTGGGTGCAGACCAGGCAGGCGTGCACCGAGACTTCAAAGGTGTGATAGCCGGTGAGGTAATTGATATCGGCGGGGTCGGTGAGCAGCAACGCGTCTAGCGTTTGCTGTGCCATGGCCTGACGAACCTTTGCCAAGCGCGTTTCGTACTCAGCCGCGGGAAAGGGCAGTTCACTCTGAGCAAGTGTTTCCGCCAGGGCTTCGCGGTAGTGGTGATAATCCATAGCGACCTCCATTGATGGCTATGGACAGTATAGGCATCTGCCGGAAGCTCGCTTTGCTCTTCCTCAACGCTAACGGGTGAGCAGAAATACCCCTTGCAGTAAGTAGAAAACCCCAATACCGGTCACGATCCAGCGGGTCCAGGTGCGGAAGTTGGCATCGGTGAGGCGATGTAAAATGCGGTTGCCGGTGTGGGTGCCAAAGATCGCAAACGGCGCCGCTAGCAGCACAATGCCCCATTCGCCCGCGCTAAGCGCCATGGCGGCGCCAAGATAAAAGATAATTTTAATACTGTGAGCCACTACCTGAATCATCGCCTTGGTGGCCACTACTTGGCGGCGATCCATATGCGAGCGCACAAAGAAAATATCAATCAGCGGCCCGGAAACCCCCGCGGCAATGGTTAAACCACCGGAGGCGATGCCACAGCAAAGGGCGTGACTGGCGCGGTTGGCATCCAGGTGAAACCAGCGCTTGGGTATCCATACCAGAATCGGCATTAGGCCAATCAACAGCGATACGCTGGCGGCATTAGGGCTGTAGTTAAACAGCAGCAGTAAGCCCGCGGCACTCAGCACACCCAACGTCATAAAGGCGACAATACGCCAGACAATAAAGCGCCGCGATAGCCATGCTCGTGATCCATTCGCGGTGAGCTGGATAACGCCGTGTACCGCCATCGCCGTGCCTGCGGGAAAGATCAGCAGCAGAAACCACAGCAGTACCAAACCGCCCGCCATGCCAAACACACCCGACAGCATCGAGGTGAAAAACACCACGCTAACAAAAGCAATGCCTATCCATAAGCTCATAACGCTCTTCCTTGCTCTTGCTTACTCGTTCTTAACTACGACAAAACGGCCAGACCTGATAAAACTTGCGGCACTGAAACTCTGCTTCACAGCTGTTGAGCTGTGATTGATAGCGGTTAGCGCGGGACGCTACTTGCCTGCCTGCACTCAATACCTGAGGCTTGCCACGGTAAGTGCCTCGTTGGTAACCGCCCGCGCCTTCGTGGTAAGCATAATAAAGGTGCTCAGGGTTGCTTAGCGATATCCCCGCCTGCTGCTGGGAGCGGCGGTTGTACCAGCCAATAAAATCGGTGGCGTGCTTCATATGGGTACGCCGGGCAAATAGGCTGCCCGCTTGATCCTCGTACTCCTCCCAAACCGGGTCTTGGGCCTGGGCGTAGCCTTTGGCAGAAGAGGGGCGGGGGCCGGGAATAAAGCCTAGATAGTATTTGCGATCAGGACGGATATGACTGCGAAACGATGACTCCTGCTGAATAAAAGACATCTGGGTGGCGATGGGTGTGCCCCATTTTTCCTCAGACTCCCTTGCGTAGTCGTACCAGCTCGGCTGCTCGCGAAATATCTCGCAGATATTGCTTTGATCCTGGGGCGGGTTGGGGGCAAAGGTGGCGCAGCCAGAGAGGAGGAGCACGAAGCTCAGCGTTACCCACAGGCGTAGCTTAGCGACAGACGACGAGATGAGAGGTGAGGGGCTAGCGGTTAAAGCAGCAGTAAAACCATCAACAGGGTGACGCATAAAATGTCCTTGTGGATAAGCCCTTCTAAACAAGAGCCTATGAATAAGTTATTGATAGCCTGTGGATAAGCTGTGAGTTTTATTATTGAACAAAAGAGGTGACGCAACCCCCCCTCACGCCTATCGCAGCAGTGCCTCCAGGCAGCGACGTAGCCGCTGTGCCTCACGCACCAAGGTTTCACCCGAGAGCATGCCAACGCCCATCACGAGCCCCGAACGTGAGTCACCCTTCGCGCAGACCGGGCTCAGTGGGCGGACAATCAAATGCTCTTTTAACAGCGTGTGAGCAATCTGTACGTCGTTGATAGGCGACTCAAACTCCACGCATAGGCTAATGGCGCTGCTCGGCGGCGAGACGCTGCGCACCTGGGGCAGCGAGCTTAGCTGGCCATGCATCACCTGCTGGCGACCTAAGTAATCGCGTTGAATGCGTCGACACCAGGCATCCAAATCGCCATCAAAAATAAACTGCGCCAGTACGGCTTGATCCAGCATGCGCCCTTCGCGGAAAAGCTCACTGCGCAGACGGTTCATCGGCCCGGCTAAATGGKGGGGGACGACTAGATAGCCTAAGCGCAGCCCAGGAAACATCATCTTGGAAAACGAGCCCACCAGCAAGTGGCGCTCGGAGTTTGGGTCGAAGAGCAGGTTAGCGTGGTCGTCGCGGTTGAACTCGTAATCATCCTCGACAATATAAGTGGGCGCTAAGGCGTCGCATAAGCGCTGTTTATCCATCGCGCTGGTGGGCACGCTGAGAGGGTAGTGGTGCGAGCCGGTCAGGTAGGCCAGTTTGACTGGACCATGATATGAAGGCAGCGAATGCCCCTGGTCGGGGTGCCACGCTACCGGTTCGATTTCCAACCCTACAGCGGTAAATACGTTGCGCGCCCCCCAGTAGCAGGGCGACTCCATGGCCACGGTGTCGCCCACATCGGCCAGCGCCATGGCGCATAGTTCAATACCGTTATGGGTACCATCGGTGATGATGATCTGCTCAGTGTCGCAGTTAATATTGCGCCAGCGTGCCAAAAAATCGCGTATCGCACGCTTTAACGGCCCGTAGCCACCGGTGGAATAGGAGAGCAGCAGGGCGTTTTGTGGCACGGTAACGCTGGCATAGAGCTGCCGCCATTTACGCATCGGGAACTGGGCGATATCGGGAATACCCGGTACGAAGGCACCGCTTTGAATCATGCTCGCGCCGGGGCCATCCAGCACCCGTTGGGCGCGAGAGGAGAGCTGTGCATTGCCACGCAGGGGAGGGCTTGGCGTAATAGGACGGCACGTCCAGGTGCCTTGGCCATGGGCGGTTTTAAGCAGTGCTTCTTCGAGCAGGGTATGAATCGCCAGCGCCAGGGTTTGACGGGCAACACCGAGGGCATCCGCCAACTGGCGGTGAGAGGGGAGCCGCAGTCCGGAAGGCCACTGCTGGGTAATGGCTTGTCGCAAGGCCTGCTCAATACGCACCTGCTTACTCAACCGCTCCGGTTGGAGTGCATAAAGTTGTACAAGTTGGTGCACGACCTCCTTTCGATCCATCTGGATGCCTCCTTAATCCCGCTTAACCCGCTAGCAGCGGGCTCTTAGACGAAAGCAGTATGAAAATATTGCACCCTTTCGGTGCGTCTAAAAAGTGGTCTAGTCGAACGCAAAAGTGGTGCATTCGCGTTTTCGCTCCCGCCTGCTAGCGTGTTGCTATTCTGTTTAACAAGCCCGTTTAAAAAGCGAGGCCGCTAAAACAGGACCAGGATACTGCGCCCCTGAGCGCCTACGACAACATCCAATAACTCGCAGGACATTTACAATGACTACACCCTCATCAGAACAGGAAGGGCTCGTCCGGGTACTGGCCCGTGGCGATGTACTAGCGCTGGCTTTCGGCGCGATGATCGGCTGGGGCTGGATTGTACTCACCGGTACCGCGATTCAATCCGCCGGTAGTCTAGGCGCCATTATAGCGTTTATTATCGGCGGCTTAGCGATTGTCTTKGTTGGGCTTACCTATGCAGAGCTTGCCGCTGCGATGCCCAAAGTGGGTGGCGAGCACGTTTACAGCTACCGCGCTTTAGGTCACTTGCCCTCCTTCTTATGCACCTGGGCGATTATTTTGGGCTACTTGAGCGTGGTGGCCTTTGAAGCCGTTGCCTTGCCCACGGTGATCGAGCACCTGGCGCCTAACTACGCCGTTGGTCATCTATGGACGATTGCCGGGTGGGAAGTGAAAGCCACTTGGGTAGCGGTTGGCGTAGGCGGCTCGCTGGCCATGATGGTGATCAACTACTTCGGCGTGACCACTGCTGCGCTGCTACAGAAGGTCGTCACCGGGTTGATTCTGCTGGTGGGGGTGATGTTTGTCACTGGTTCGCTATTTGAAGGCGAAACCATCAATATGATGCCGCTCTTCACCCAGGCCGATAGCGGCGTGTTCGCAGGTATTGTGGCGGTACTGGTGATGGTGCCGTTCCTGTTTGTGGGCTTTGACGTTATTCCCCAGGCGGCAGAAGAGATCAACCTGCCCTATAAAGCCATCGGCAAAGTGCTGATGATGTCGGTCATTCTGGCGGTGGTGTGGTACGCGCTGATTATTCTGGCCACCAGTCTTGCGCTGAATAGCGATGAGTTAGCGGCAAGCTCGCTTAGCGTGCCGGATGCCATGGGCAGCCTGTTTAACGCCTCGTGGGCCAGTAACCTAATGGTCATGGCGGGTATTGCGGGCATTATCACTAGCTGGAACGCCTTCTATATTGGCGGCTCCCGGGCGATTTATGCCCTCGCTAAGGCAGGCATGCTGCCAGCCCCCTTTGCCAAGCTGCACCCACGCTACAAAACGCCCACTAACGCCATCTTTATGATGGGCTTTCTCTCCTGTCTGGCGCCTTTCTTTGGCCGCCCTGCACTGGTGTGGATCGTTAACGCCGGTGGTTTAGGCATCGTGTTGGCCTACCTGTTTGTGGCGATCTCCTTTGTGGTGCTGCGGGTGCGCGAGCCAGACATGCCGCGCCCGTTCAAGGTTAGCAACGGTAAGTTGTGCGGCACTCTGGCGATCATTCTCTCTTTCGCAATGGCGTGCCTCTACCTGCCCGGTAGCCCCGCGGCACTTAGCGGCGCTGAATGGACCATCTTTGCCGGCTGGGCCGTATTAGGCCTCGCGTTATATGTTCACGCACTGCGCACTTATGGCCGTGATTACAGCGACCGTCATATGAAAGTTGACCTGTAAGTTGTCCACCGAGACTTAAGGAGCCTCTTATGAGCTTTATCGAACAGTGGTTGCACGACGGCGTCCCTGCCCTGATTGGCACTGAATGGCGTACAGGCAAGCAGAGCTTTGCGGTAGATAACCCCGCCACCGGTGAAACGATTGCCCGGGTGGCCGATATGGACGCCGACGATACCCGTGACGCCGTGGCTGCGGCCTACAACGCCGGTGCTGCCTGGCGAGCCACGCCAGTCAAGCAGCGCTCTGCGCTGATGCGCCGCTGGTTTGACCTGGTCATTGAGCACGCCGACGACTTGGCCCGCCTAATGACCTTGGAGCAGGGCAAGCCGTTGGCAGAAGCCAAAGGCGAAGTGATCTACGGTGCGTCGTTTATTGAGTTTTTCGCCGAAGAGGCCAAGCGCATGGCAGGGGAAACCCTGCCCAGCCACGGCGCGGATAAGCGCCTGCTGGTACTGCGCGAGCCGATCGGTGTGGTGGCGGCGATTACCCCGTGGAACTTCCCGCTAGCGATGATTACTCGTAAGTGCGCCCCGGCCCTGGCCGCTGGCTGCACCGTGGTTATCAAACCCGCAGAAGCTACGCCGTTAACGGCGCTAGCCGCTGCTTACCTGGCGCTGGAGGCGGGTCTGCCTGCGGGCACCATTAACGTTATTACCGCGTCAGCACCGGCAGCGGTAGGTGAAGTGCTTACTACTGATCCGCGGGTGCGTAAAGTCTCGTTTACCGGATCTACTCCGGTGGGTAAGCACTTACTTGCCCAGTGCGCTAGCACGGTGAAGAAAACCGCCATGGAGCTGGGTGGCAACGCGCCGTTTATCGTTTTTGACGACGCCGATGTAGATGCCGCTGTTGATGGCGCCATTGCCTCCAAATTCCGTAACGCCGGGCAAACCTGTGTTTGCACCAACCGCTTTTTGGTTCAGGACGGCATTTACGACGCGTTCGTTAGCAAGCTGACCGAGCGAGTGAGCGCGCTAAACGTAGGTGACGGCCTGGCGGAAGGCAGCATCATCGGCCCGCTGATCAATCAAGCGGCGGTGGACAAGGTTAAGCGCCATGTCGATGACGCGTTGAACCAAGGCGCGCGGCTGCTCTGCGGTGGCAAACCCCATGCAGCGGGCGAGCGCTTCTTCACTCCCACGGTGCTGGCGGACGTCACCACTAAAATGGCGGTGGCTGATGAAGAGACCTTTGGCCCGGTCGCGCCGGTGTTCCGCTTCCAGCGCGATGAAGAAGCTATCGCCATGGCCAACGATACGCCGTTTGGTTTGGCGGCCTACTTCTACTCCACTGACTACCGCCGCATCTGGCACACCATGGAGCAGTTGGAGTACGGCATGGTCGGCGTTAATGAAGGGTTGATCTCCACCGAGCTGGCGCCGTTTGGCGGCGTAAAAGAGTCCGGGCTGGGACGTGAAGGCTCACACCACGGTCTCGATGAGTTTACTGAACTGAAATACGTCTGCGTTGGCGGCCTTTAAAGAGAACGATGATGACTAACCAAGAATTAAATGATCTGAAAAACCGCTATGTGGCCAACGGGGCCGCCACGCCAACCACCCAGTTTGCCGAGCGCGCTGAAAACGCCGAGCTGTGGGACGCCGACGGCAACCGCTGGATCGACTTCGCGGGCGGTATCGGCGTGCTGAATCTGGGCCATCGCCACCCGAAAATTGTCGCCGCGGTTGAAGCGCAGCTTAAGAAAGTTATGCACACCAGCGCCGCGGTAATCTCCTACGCTCCCTACGTGCAGCTGTGTCAAAAGCTGTGTGAATTGAGCCCGGTGCGCGGCCCCGAGCGTAAGGCGATGCTGGTCAACACCGGTGCCGAAGCGCTGGAAAATGCCGTGAAGATTGCCCGCGCTGCCACTGGCCGCACCGGCATCATCACCTTCGACGGTGCCTTCCACGGCCGTACCATGATGACTCTGGCGATGACCGGCAAGGTGCTACCCTACAAGAACGACTTCGGCCCGATGCCGGGCGATGTGTTCCGCGCACCGTTCCCCAACCCGCTGCACGGCATCAGCGAAGAGGCGTCCCTTGAAGCCATCCGCACGCTGTTCAAGACCGATATCGCCCCGCACCGCACGGCGGCCATCGTGATTGAGCCGGTTCAAGGTGAAGGCGGCTTCTATATTGCGTCACCGGATTACCTTAAAGCGCTGCGCGCCCTGTGTGACGAACACGGCATTCTGCTGATCGCTGATGAAGTGCAGTCCGGCTTTGCACGCACCGGCAAGCTGTTTGCCCTGGAACATAGCGGTATCGAAGCGGATATTCTGACTACAGCCAAGAGCCTGGCCAACGGAATGCCGCTCTCGGCCGTTGTTGGTAGCGCCAAGGTAATGGATGCCTCCGGCCCCAACTCGCTAGGCGGCACCTACAGCGGCAACCCGCTCTCTTGTGCAGCGGCGCTGGCGGTGATCGAGGTGATCGAAGAGGAGAATATTCTTGAGCGCAGCGAGCAGATGGGCAAGATGCTGGCCGAGCGTTTCGCGGTATGGGAAGAGCGTTTCCCCGCCGTGGCCCACGGCCGCCAACTAGGCGCCATGGCGGCGTTCGAATTGCTCGATAGCGAAGGAAACCCCGATACAACGCTCACCGGTGCGCTCTGTGCCAAAGCCCGCGAGAAAGGCCTGATCCTGCTTTCCTGCGGCTTCTACGGCAACAGCATTCGGATTTTGGTGCCGCTGACGGTTTCTTCTGCGGTATTGGAAGAGGGCTTGAGCATTATCGAACAGTCCTTGGAGGCGCTTAGCTAATACTCAGCTTTAAGAGCCAACAAGCCCGCCATCGTCAAACAGCGAAAGCTGTTGGCGATGGGCGGGTTTTTTGTGCGTTGAAAGCCCAAAGCTGAGATAGTCAGTCGCACTAAGCGCCCTGTGCTAAGCTGGATTTGGTAGGGTGGATGAGAAAAATAGCAAGACAGATGGCCTTCCAATGTGGAGGTGCTGGCAAATGCAGCAGAAGCGCGAGTTTTGGATATGCAGCCTGGAAAAATCATAGGTTTGGAAGAGTTTGGCAGGCTGCATTGTTCGGACAATCATGCCAAATCCTCCATTCAATGATAGAAAGCGCTACCTAATGCCTGTTAGATAAATTGTTCCGTAGTTCCAAAACTAAGGAGAAAATCATGACCGAATGCATCCGCTGCTCAATCGAGGCAACCCACATCCTTGTAAATTACAACCACAGCATTCTTGGAGATGGCGAAGTTTATTGCAGCGATCACGCCTTCAAAGATGGAAGAGAAGAATGTCCCTGCTGTGATGACTATTGGATTGAATTCGATGGTGAAGAATTCTTACCAACATATCCAGCGGGTACCTTAGATGGTGAGGGGTGTTGTTCGGATCACCCATAGTCTAACGAGTGTTTCAAATCGTTCGCTCCGCTCACTGTGGCAGGCTAAAGCCTGTCCCTTAACCAAAGCGTTAGCTGTAAAAGGAAATTCGAATATGGATCATAGGCACGTAGCTGTAGGAGGTGATTTCAATAGGATTTTTGACCATAACGACTATTTAGCAATGATAAGCATCCCTGATGAAGCGACCTGTATTCTAAGGGGGCACCTAATACTAGAGGAAGTTTTAAACCTATGGTCTAGCAAAGTGACTAACACAGAAGACCTATATGCCGGTATCTTCGTTTCTTTTAAAACAAAGCTGGTAGTATCGAGAAACCTTGGCATTAGCGAAGAGCTTTTCACCGTTCTCGATAAGGTAAACGATATTCGAAATAAATTCTCACATCGTAAGGGCTACCAGCTTGAGAAGTCACAGATCGAATCGCTAAAAAATAGAGTCGATGATGTGGTTGAATCTGCAAAGGTGCAGAAATGCGAAACTTTTCACGTGTTTGTAGGTGGTAAAGATGAAAATGGAAACCCCAAGGAGATAACTTATACATGGGAAAATTCCGACAACCGAGTAAAGTTTGCGTTAGTTTTTGTCATTCTAATGCTCAAACTTACACACTGGATTCAAAGCGAGTTTAATAGTCGAGGCATTACTTACACCATCGTATCCACCGAAAACAGCTAACAAAGTAAAGCAGTTCGCGGCTGTCGCCGCCGGACTCGCTAGCGCTCGCCGCTGTTTACGGTGTTATGCATAGTGAGATGGAAAAATGGAAACGCCGCATATAGCTGTTATGTATACTGATGAAGTCCCCGCAGAAGTGATAACAGAGTTTAGAGAACAAGTCGAAACAGAGCATTTGGCAGTGGCGATACATCAACGGCCGTCTGGTGGCGTTTATGCTATTCCAGAGTGGTTCTACCCAACGGCCCTTGCAGTATTCATTGGACAGGCGTATTTCACTGCTTTCCTTGGTGAGATGGGTAAAGACCATTACAACTTGCTGAAGGCAGGGCTTAAAAAATTATGGCAAAAGGCCATTGGGCCGTCAGCGCCACAGGTGTACGCGTTTGGTAGCAAAGGCAAGGTCTCGAAAGATCAGCCGTATTCTCTTTACTTCGCTATTCATGCAGAAGCCGGAAATGGATTTAGTTTCAAGTTGCTGATCCAGAAAGGACTATCGGAGGATAAATATACGGAGTTGGTTGAGGGGTTCCTTTTGTTTTTGGAAGAACACTATCAAGGAAATATCTCCCAAGAATTTATCGAGAAAAGTAAAACTATTCTGGTCGTTGGAAAAACCATATTGCTTACATATAACTTTGACTTGAAAGTTATCGAGCAGGTGAACCCCACTTTAAAATAATCCAAAACCTGGGCATAACCAGCGGCTGCAGCGAACCGCTTTTCCGGCGAGGTGCGTCTCCAAATCGGCAACTGAGGCTAGGCGTTAGGCACTTTCCTGTCAACAGAGTAGGCACATTTCTGCGGCGTGTGCCGGTATTGGCACCGTCAATTAGAGTACGTGCGGCGCTGAGTGGCATCATGAGCTGTATGATAGCTAAGCGTAACAGCTACCCATCCTCCAACCCTCCCTCAYCAAACAGCGAAAGCTGCTGCCGGTTAGCGGGCTTTGCTTTTTTAGCGCGCTGAGCGGGTGGCCGTCTCTGGCTGGCGAGCCTATCCACAATCGCTTGGCTGGCGTCTCGGGCCTCTGGCGTGCGACGCAACTCATAAAGCGTCTTCTTCCAGTGCCGTGCTTCTGCCTCAAAGTCGTTGGGCAGTGGATAGTGTTCGCCGGGCTGAAAGCCGAACCGCTGGCGTAGGCTTTCGGGTAGTGCCCACGGCTTGGCGCGCCMCTCTAACGGCAGGGCGGTTAATTCCGGCACCCAGCGGGCGACAAACTCACCATCTGGGTCGTTATCTTCCGCCTGTTTGATGGGGTTATACACTCGCAGCGCGTTGGTGCCCGTGGCGCCTGCCTGCATCTGCACCTGAGGGTAGTGAATACCGGGCTCAAAATCGGTAAACAACCGCGCCAAATGCAATGCTGGCTCAACCCAGTGCAGCCCAAGGCCAAAAGTGGCGTAGGAAATCAGCATCGCGCGCATACGAAAGTTGATCCAACCGGTGGCGATCAGGCTGCGCATACAGGCATCCACTAACGGCACGCCGGTTTGGCCACGCTTCCAGGCGATCAGATTGGGGKGTTCAGGGTCGCGCTCCCGCAGGCCGCGCAACGCCGGGTGGAGGGTTTGTGACTCAATGCTCGGCTCACTTTCGAGCTTTTGAATAAAGTGGCAGTGCCAGTGAAGCCGGGAGGCGAAGGCGCGCAGCGAGCGCGACCAAGCGGCGTCTTCAGCATGCTTTTTTCGTTGACGGCGCAGCGACTGCACCACTTCGCGCATGGAGAGCGTGCCCCAAGACAAATGGGGCGAAAGCCGCGAGCCAAACTCCCAGGCCAGTAGTGGTTTAGACAGTGAGCCGCGATAGCGCCGCCCGCGCTGGCTTACAAAGCTGCGCCACACTGCGCGGCCTTCGCTGCGGCCACCAGGCTGGCGCTCCGGGCAGGGCGTGGTATCAAACCCTAGCGTTAATTTATGAAGCTGCTCAATATCAATATGATGAAAAGCTTGCCAGCCCTCGGCCGCTCGAGCGTTTTGCGGGGCTGAGAAGGKAGGAGCGGTCATTAACGCTTCCCACTGTTTTTCCCATGCATCGCGCTCTGCCACCCGGGATTTTAGGCCGCGTATTACGCCGTGCTGGCGTGCTTCATGCCATGGCGCGCCGTGCTGTTGGCACCATGCCTTGACGCTTTTATCACGGGCAAAGCTCCAGGCGTTGCCGGTCTCTTCATGAGAGTGAAGAGCAAACTCGCCGTAATGGGTTTTCAGGGCATCAAGCAAATCGATAATATCGCCCTGCCAAATACACAGCGGTAGGCCAAGTGTCTCCAGAGCGTGAGAAAGATCGACAAGTGAGTCAGCGGCAAACTGCCAGTGGCGCAGGGCACTATCCGGCGCTTGCCACTGGCCGGGTTCAATCGCAAAGACGGGCAACACTGGGCCAGCCATGGCGGCGCTGGCAAGCGGCACATGATCATGAATACGTAAATCGCGTTTGAACCAAACAACCTGGATAGGTGCCTTAGCCATGCCGTACCTTGCGGTTGAGGGCTATTCGCCGCTAAGTCTATTCGCCACTGAAATGTGACGTTACCATCAAGCTACCGTTTGCCAAATCAACCCAACAGAGCCAACCCAGCAGGATCAACTCTGCAGGAACAAACCCGTAGGAGAGTAATGATGTATATCGCTATGAACCGTTTTCGGATTGCCCCAGGCCGTGAAGAGGATTTTTTAGAGGTGTGGCGTAACCGCGACTCTCATCTGGATGAAGTGCCGGGCTTCAAACAGTTCAAGATGCTGCAGGGTGAAAGCCAGGAAGATCACACCGTGTTTATCTCCCACAGCGTGTGGGAATCGGAAGAAGCCTTCCGCGCCTGGACTAAGTCAGACGCGTTCCGGAAGGCCCATGCCAATGCCAAGTCACCTGAAGGTATTTATCTTGGCCCGCCTAAGTTTGAAGGTTATGAGGTGGTGCTGTAAGCCATAGCCAATAACGTTTGCGCTGGACAACAAGCAAGTGATGCACGTGTTATCCAGGCGACAAAGCGTTATAAGTTCATCACTACCGTCACACCAATTAGCGCCGCCGCACAGCCCGCTACAACCCACTTGAGCGAGTTGCCTGCGGTGGTTGCTCTATCTTTTCCCATTTCGTTTATCAGAGAGTTTAAGTGCATGCCGAAGATGAACTTGGTTTTGAGATATCGATTACTGACCCTTATCCCTTGATACCAATGGCCGGGGAAGTCGATAAGAGAGGCGGGAATCACCAACCTCTCATAGCGCTCTGCAAGCGGCATACTCTTTGACTCTATGCTGATCAGTTCACTGCGGCGAGGAATCAGTGGGGAGACATCTGATTCGGGTATCTCTTCGAACGCCAACGGCATACAGACGTAGTTGCCTTCATTCGGCCCCAGTAAAAGCACTGGCACTCCGTTTTCGCCGCACTTAAAGCGTGCCAAACAGGGAAACCGTTCATCCGTGTAATCAGGCTGAAAAGGCCCATAGCTGTTGATAATGAAGCCAGGTAGTAACCCTTGGAGATCCGTACTAAAGAGAGTCTTTACGAAGCTGCGACCATGCTGAAAGAAGTTCCAGGCAAGATGATTGACGATACGCTCGCGTAGTTTCTCGCTGGCGAGGTGGGTACCTGTGGTATCGGGTAGTTCCGTATTGGCTTTGCATAGAGAAGCTTCGATCCAGTCCGGATCGAAGACGGCATTAAATCCCATGGGCGTGGTGAAACTGATCTTTACTTCCCAGCGCTCGGCGCTGTCGGCGGGCTCGTCATCATGCGCTGAGTCTTTGGTGATTGTTAGAGCAATATCGTCGGCAACTGGCACGATATCTTGATCGACCATGGCGCGCAGCACATTGAAGGTGCTGAGCTTACTGACCCCCAGCAGGCTGTTCTGATAGGAAGGTTCTGGCACGTCTGGCGTCGCAGACTTTTCTTCCCAGCTCGTGAGCGGTGGCACCCTCATATGCTCGAAAAAGGCCTTAGCGCTGGAGGATAGCTTGCTTAGAGCCTTCGCATTATCGGGTAGTTCTGGAAAGAGTGGGTTGTCCCAATCGAGTTGGTCATCAAATACGTATAGCGAATTTATCTCGCTCGGCTCGCGGTCAGGGGTGTACTCAAGTGCGATATCGCGCCAATACTGAACAGCGCCGTAGGGCAGGGTTTCAGCGTTACCCTCAGGCTCGAAAGAGAATACATCGGCCTCGTAGATGACTTCCTTGCCCCCAGCATCTTCCAAGATAGCCGTTATGCCAAGGAGCTGCATTAAGACTCCCCCAATAGCCAGACCATCATCTTGATCAATGAGGTGTATGCTCAAGTGATAAAAATGGGCGTTGCGAGCCAGCTCGGCAAGGGACAGCGTCTTGATTACTATTTCGCTGTCATCTTCAAGTTTTATGTTGGTCATCGCCTTTTTTAAAGTATCTTGACTGCTGGAAGCGACGTAGCGCTGCTGAGAATCAACCTGAATTAACCCTGGCAGATCCTGGCCTGATGCGTTGCGATAAAAGGCAACATAAAGTTCACAGTTGGCCCAGCTCAGCAATCTACGTTTGTCTTTTTTTATAAGGTCTTGCTTAAATTTAGTGAAAGAGAGCTGTGTAGCAATGTCAGACGTCATATTTCATCATCCTTGATATGGAAGGCATATTGTCAACGAGTGTTGCAAAAGTTAGTGCCGAAGAGTTGGCAACAGAGGCAGACACTCGTTCGGCTGGCGTATTTAGAGCGGCTTAGTTTACCTAAGTAAGTTGGGATTTTCCCTGCACCGGATTTCATGACCGCCAGAGTGTGGATCTGTTTTGAGCTGGGCGGCTGTTAAGTGCTAACTAAGGTCGGTAAAACTTAAAACAGTGCCAAGCCAATCGACAGCAGCACACTGTAGAGCAGCGTCGAAATAGCGGTTTTCTTCAACATGCCGGTCAGCATCCCACCATCATGGGTATGGCGTAGTGTTCTGGCGGCATCGGTCAGTGGCTTGGCCACCAGCAGGCAGCYCCACCCCACCAGCGGTACAGGCAGCACGACTAGGTAAGTTAGCGTCAGTAGTAGCGCAACACCCAGCAGCGCCCAGTGGTAGTTAATCGCGTTGGCGCGGCCAAGCCGAACTGCCAGGGTGATTTTGCCATTGCGTGCATCGCTTTCGATATCGCGCACGTTATTCACATTGAGCACGGCGGTTGCTAACAGCCCGCATGCGGCGGCGGGTAGTAACGGCAGCCAGCTTAGCTGGTGGGTATGCAGGTAATAGGTGCCTAGAACGCCTAACAGGCCGAAAAATATGAAGACGGCAATATCGCCCAATCCACGATAGCCATAGGGCGTTCCACCCAGGCCAACGGTATAGGTCACGGCTGCCAATAAAGAGGCGGCACCTAGCAGCAGGAAAGTGACAATCTGTCCCCACTGGTTGCCAAAGGCGGTCACCAGCAATAACAGCCCTAACAGCGCTGCTACGATTGCCGTAATAACCATCCCGGCGCGCATTGCCTGTGGCGTCAGCAAGCCAGAAGAGACTGCCCGAACCGGCCCAATGCGTGATTGGTCATCGGCGCCGGAAGCCGCGTCGCCATAGTCATTGGCTAGATTAGAGAGTACCTGTAGCGCAATGGCCGTCAGCAGGGCAAGCAAAAGCACCGCGCCATTAAAGGCGTCCACGCTAGCCGCCAGCCCAGTACCCAAGAGTATAGAAGCGCACGCCAGTGGAAGTGTTCGGGGGCGAGCGGCTAGCAACCAGGCTTGGTAGTGGCGGCGCTTAGCGAGTCGTTCCATTATGACGATATTCCTCGATTTTCGTTTAAACATTGGCTGGCGTGGCAATTATCAAACATTCGGCAATGTATGATTAACTGTTAAAAAGTAGACTTAAGTCAAAGCAAATCGTGTCGCCTTGCCCCACACTGGAGGAGCACCACACCAAGAGTTTACGCGATGTTTGGTGACTTATTTAGACAATGCAAATATGCATCGCTAGTCACGCTTGCCTAAAAGGCGAAATATGCACTCCACACACCCTATTGAAGCCCTCAAGCATCAGCTTGATACACTTAGTGATAGCGCTAAAAAAGGGTTTATGCGCCTAAGCACTCCCTGTCAGGTGGATAACCTGATGGGGTGGCTAAACGTGCAGAGCGTTTATCCCCGCCTCTATTGGAAGGCGCGTGATACGAACGCCGTTGAGTGTGCGGTGTTGGGGGCGATTAAGGCGTTTGATTCGTTAGCGGCGCTGCAGGCGGACCTTGCTGCGCTGGCTGAAGCAGGCGTCCAACAGCCCAACTATTTTGGCGGCATGGCCTTCGACCCTGGTACGCCGGGGTGGGAGCACTTTCCAGCCTGCCACTTTTTGCTGCCGCGTATCGAGCTTAAACGTCATCAAGGTGGCGCGACGCTATCACTTAATCTACGTTTCGATGACCGTTCCCCCGGTGCCGAAATCGCCCAGGCTTATGCCTGTTTAGACGCGCTGGTAGCAGAGCAGCCGCTGTCTCGCCTGCAGCCTTTGGTTTACCAGCGTGAAGACCGCCCCAGCCAACAAGAGTGGGCGGCTTGGGTGGGGCAGGTGACAAACCTCGACCACCTAGGGCATACGCCCAAGGTGGTGCTTTCCCGTGAAACGCGCCTGACAACACCTGAAACGCCTAACCCTTGGGCACTACTGTCACGCTGGCAGGCCGGTACCGCTGACTGTTTTCACTTTGGCATCCAGTTGACACCCCATGAGGCGTTTATCGGCTGCCCGCCGGAGCAACTCTATAAGCGTGAAGGTATTCATTTAACGACAGAAGCACTGGCGGGCACCACACGCCGTGGGCGGGATGCCCAGCAAGATCAAGCGCTTGCCGATGAACTGCTTACCGATAAGAAAAACAGCTTAGAAAACCAGTGTGTATATCAGCAGCTTTTGACCCAGCTTGAGCCGCTTTCTTCACAAGTCCAAATGGGCGAGGCGCATATTATTAAGTTGCGCTCTTTGCAGCATATTCGCCGTCTGATTCGTGCCGAGTTACACCACAGCGTCACCGACCAGTCTTTGCTTTCCTCACTGCCACCGACCCCGGCGGKGGGCGGCGTTCCCCGCGAGTCGGCGCTGGCGTTTATTCGACAGCATGAGCGCCATCAACGCGGCTGGTACTCGGGGGTGTTTGGTCGAATCAGCCATGCCAGTAGCGACCTCGCCGTGACCATTCGTTGCGCCTATATCGATTCAGAAATGATCCGGCTTTATGCCGGTGCCGGCATTGTGGCGGGCTCCCAGGCGGACGAAGAGTGGCGCGAGCTGGATACCAAAATAGCCGATATTATGTCGCTGCTAGGGRTGGGATAACACACATGGCAACACCTGTATTGAGCGGTTTTGCGCAAGAGCACGCCACCTTTAATCATGTTTGGTCGGCGCTAATGCTGGAGGAGCTTTATCGCTTGGGCGTGCGCGATGTGATGGTGGCGCCCGGCTCTCGCTCATCACCGTTGACCATGGCCGCCAGCGAGCATGCCGGTTTGCGCTGCCACTGCCATTTTGACGAGCGGGGGCTGGGGTTTATGGCGCTGGGCATTGCCCGGAGCAGTTACCGGCCCGTGGTTGTGATTACTACCTCAGGCACCGCCGTGGCCAACCTCTATCCGGCGGTGGTGGAAGCCAACCTGCTCGGCGTGCCGCTGATTGTGCTCTCCGCCGACCGCCCCATTGAGCTGCTGGATAACGGCAGCAATCAGGCAATCGACCAGCGGGATATCTTCTCCCGTCACACGATTGTTCACCACGMCTTGCCGCCGCCCGATGCTGAGATAAAAGCAGCATTTGTACTTAGCACTATTGACCAAGCGGTTGATCAGCAGCGCCGCACCCCTGGGCCCATCCATATCAACTGCCGTTATCGCGAGCCTCTCTATCCTGGCGACGCTTTAGTGGATGCCAGTGACTATCTCGCCCCGCTGGGGGACTGGCTGATGGACTCCACGCCTTGGAGTGATTGGTCATGGGGTGATGTGCAGGAGCGCGCCACGGTTCCAGCGCTTAGTGACGTATGGGAAGCATTTGTCGGACATCGAGGTATTATTGTCGCAGGAAGCATCGATGACCCGCAGCAGGCACAGCAAGTGGTAGCGCTCTCCAAGCAACTGGGCTGGCCACTGCTGGTGGATGTGCAGAGCCAGGTGCGTTTTGATCCTCACAATCTGATTCATTTTGATTTGGCACTCCACGATGGGCGGTTCTTCGATGAACTGGCTAAGGCAGAGGTGCTGCTGCAGTTTGGCGGTCGGCTAATTTCCAAGCGACTCATTCAGTTTATTGCCCAACATTCCTGGCAGGATGCCTGGTTGGTTGATCCGCTGCCCCAGCGGCTGGATCCTGATTACTGCGTTAAGCGCCGTGTGATATGTTCGCCCGCCGACTTTATCGCGGATTTGCCAGCGATCCCTGAGAAACCTGTTTGGCATCAGTTGGCTAGCCTCCAACGACGCACTAGTCAGCTTGTGGAAGAGCGGTGTAGGTCACTCTCAGAACTGGGTGTTTGCCATCAGCTAGCGCAACTGGCGGAAGGGCAGCTGTTTATCGGCAACAGCCTGCCTGCACGGCTAATGAATATGCTGGGTACGCATCGCCGAACGCCGCTACGGGTATTTGCCAATCGCGGCGCCTCGGGCATCGATGGCTTAATCGCCACGGCGTTTGGGCTCAGTTGCTCCCGCGCAGAACCCACTACCATTGTGCTGGGAGACACCAGCGCACTGCATGATCTCAATAGCCTCGCACTGTTAAAGCAGGCGGCTCAACCCCTGGTGGTGGTCATTCTTAATAACGATGGCGGCAGTATTTTCCATATGCTGCCGGTGCCTAAAGAAGACGATCTGCTGGAGCGATATTATCGCCAGCCCCACGGCTTGAACTTCGAGCATACGGCAAAGATGTTTGGGCTTGGTTATGCAGCGCCTGACTCGCTGGATAGCTTTGCGATAGCCTACACTCAGGCCCTTCAGGCGGGCGTTACGTTGATTGAGGTTAACGTACCCCATCAGCAGGTCGCCGATGATCTTAAGGCCCTGGGCGCAGCGATTCGAGGGGCGTCGCGTGAGCTGTAAACCTCACAAGCAGGCGCCGACCCTCGTACTGCTCCATGGCCTGCTGGGCGATGGTCAGGACTGGGTTGAGGTCATCGCTGGCTTGGAAGGCATTCACTGCCTCGCGCTGGATTTGCCCGGCCACGGCCAGAATCAGCACGAGCAGCTAGGCTCTTTTGAGGCTTTTCACCACTGGCTTGGCGATGCGCTGATAACTCACGGTGTTCGCCGTTACTGCCTGCTGGGCTACTCCCTGGGTGGCCGTTTGGCGCTGTACCATGCCAGCCTTCAGCCGCCGGGTCTGGAATCGCTCTGGCTGGAGAGCGCTCACCCTGGGCTACCCGCCAGTGAGCGTCCTGGCCGTATTGCTCATGATGAACGCTGGGCGCTACGCTTTGAGCAGGAACCGTTGGAAGACGTACTTATCGATTGGTATCAGCAGCCGGTGTTTGCCGATCTCACCGACGTTCAGCGCAGTCGGCAAATGCAACGCCGTCTCGCGAATCACGGGCCAGCCGTCGCCAGCATGCTGCGATCAACTTCCTTGGGTCAACAGCCTTTGCTATGGCGGTGGCTGGAAAATACCACGCTTCCGGTGGGGTACTTTTCGGGGCAGCGGGACGCCAAGTTCCACACTCTTGCCACTCACTTGGCAACGATGGCACCGCGCCTGCGCCATATCGCTCTGAACGGGGGCCACAATCTTCATGTTGAGCAACCAGAGGCGTTCTCACAGCAGCTGAACGCTTGGTTGGGTACTGCAAGCTGACTTCAATCAGCTGATCAGCATTAACCAAGGCAGGCCAATCACCAGCCAAACCACCAGGAACAGCAGCCCAAAGATTGCCCCTAGCCGCCAAAACAGTGCGCTGGGTAAGTAGCCGCTGCCGTAGTAAACCGGGCTTGGCCCTGTGCCGTAAGGGGTGAGAATGCCCATAAAGCCCAGTGTGGGCAGTAGCAGCAGGATAAACATCTGCATATCTAGCCCGGCAATCCCCGACGCCGCCGCCAGAATCACCGGCAGCAGAGCAGTAACGTGGGCTGTCACGCTGGCAAAGAAGTAGTGCAGCAGGTAGAAAATAACCACCAGCGCCACCATGGCCATCAGCGGGTCAAAGTGACTTATCTGCCCGCCGACCACATTGCCAAACCAGTTAACAAACCCCACTAGGCTAAGCCCACCCGCGAGCGCCACCAGGGTGGCAAACCACACAAAGGTATTCCAGGCGGCTCGGTTATCGAGAATATCGCTCCAGGTTACAATACCGGTTAACAGCATGCCGCAGATCACTAGTAGACCAACCAGCGATCCAGAGATAATGTCGCCCGCGAAAATCCACAGCAGCAGGGCGGAGACCACCATAATGATCAGTATTATTTCATGGCGAGTCAGTGCCCCCAGCTTGGTTAACTCCTGCCCTGCCCAGTCGGAAATTTCATTACCCGCTTTTACTTCGGGCGCGCATAGCCAGTAGCTCAGCAGCGGAACTAGCAGAAGCAGCAAAATGCCGGCTGGTGCTACCGCCATAAACCACTGCCCCCAGTTGATATGAATACCGGTCGCGCTTTCAGTTAGCGCGATGGCCAGTAAGTTCGGGGCCAGAGCGGTCAAAAACAGCGAGCTAGTGACGCAGGTAGAAGCAAGCGCGGTCCACATCAAAAAGCTGCCCATGCGCTTCATGCTGGGGTCGTTGGGATGCGAATCGTAAAGCGGCGGCAGGTTACGAATGACCGGATAGATCGTGCCCGCACTGCGCGCCGTATTGGAAGGCGTAAACGGCGCCAGAATGCCATCGGCAATCATCACCGCATAACCCAGGGTCAAAGTACGCTTCCCCATGGCTTTGACTAGCCAGAGCGATATCCGCCTGCCCAGGCCGGTTTTCTCATACCCCAAGGCAAACATAAAGGCACCAAAAATTAGCCATACCGTAGAGTTGGTAAAGCCCGACACCGCCCATGAGAATGCTTGGTTAGCGGCACTGAATCCGTCAGCCGTCAGTTGCTCCGGAGAGAACAGCACCCACCTTGAAAGCAGTGCCACCAGGGTAACGCCGATCAGGCCGACCACCGCCCCAGGCAAGGGCTCGAGAATCAAGCCAACCACGCAGCCAAGGAAGATGGCGAAAAAGTACCACGCGTGAGGCGCTAGCCCCTCGGGTGTAGGTATCAGCGCGACGATAATAGCGACTGCTAACGGTGCTAACAGTTTCCATCGTGGCGAGGGTTGGGCATTGGTTGTCATGCTGCACCTCTCTTTAGTCTTTCTTGCTGTTTTTATTGCCTGGCGGATAGGTATCTGCCCTGCAGTGAGTGGCTTGAAGAGTAGGGCCTGTGGCACGCGGGTAACAGCAATACCTAGTCGATTTTCTACTTGCTTGACGCACGTCAATAGTTCTTTGGACTAATGAGCAGGGCCTGCCAATAGCGTGGTAAGTTCGAAGAATGAAAGGGCACCGAAGAGTGTCGCTACCACCACCTTTGACTTGGCTAACGGAAGGAAACGTCATGCAGCAGCGAGATTTCGATATCGTGATTGTCGGTGGGGGTGGCGCAGGCTTGCGTGCTGCCATTGGGGCTGCCGAACAGGCCAAAACCCAGGGCACCCCTCAGCGCATTGCGCTGCTGTCCAAGGTCTATCCCATGCGTTCCCATACCGTGGCTGCAGAAGGCGGTGCGGCGGCGGTTACCAGTGATGAAGACTCCCACCAGGCGCATTTTGATGACACCGTTTCCGGCGGTGACTGGCTGGTTGAGCAGGGGGTGGCTGACTACTTTGTTCMCCACGCCTATCAAGAGCTGGTGCAGATGGAGCGCTGGGGCTGTCCTTGGAGCCGTAAGGACGATGGTCAGGTGCAGGTGCGCCGCTTTGGGGGGATGAAAACCGCCCGCACTTGGTTCGCCGCCGATAAAACCGGCTTCCATATGCTTCACACCCTGTTTCAGACTTCGCTGAAATACCCTGAGATCGAGCGTTTCGACGAATACTTCGTGCTCGACCTGGCGGTACACGAAGGTGCTGTGATTGGCGTGATTGCCCTACAAATAGCCACTGGCGAATTAACCGTGCTGCGCGCCAAAACGGTGATTTTGGCCACCGGCGGCGCGGGGCGTTTATTCCGTTTCAACACCAATGCGGGCATTGTCACTGGCGACGGTATGGCGATGGCCTACCGCCATGGTGTGGCGCTGCGGGACATGGAGTTTGTTCAATACCACCCCACCGGCTTGCCCGGCTCCGGCATTTTGATTACTGAAGCGTGCCGGGGGGAAGGCGGTATTCTGCTCAATAAAGAGGGCTATCGTTATCTGCAGGATTATGGCCTTGGCCCGGAAACGCCGCTGGGTAAACCGGAAAACAAGTATATGGAGTTGGGCCCGCGGGACAAACTCTCCCAGGCCTTCTGGCAGGAGCAGCAGGCAGGCCGCACCGGTAAGTTTGGCGACAGCGATGTGGTCTATCTCGATCTGCGTCACTTGGGTGAAAAGTACATTCTGGAGCGCCTGCCGTTTATCTGCGAGCTGGCCAAATCCTATATCAACGTCGACCCGGTGAAAGAGCCCATCCCCATTCGCCCAGCGGTTCACTACACCATGGGCGGTATTGAAACCAATCCACAGTGCGAAACCTCCATTGCCGGGCTCTACGCCGCCGGGGAGTGTGCTTCGGTGGGTCTGCACGGCGCCAATCGATTGGGCTCTAACTCGCTGACGGAGCTGTTGGTGTTTGGCCGCCTGGCCGGTGAGCAGGCAAGCAAGCGCGCAGCACAAACCGAGTGGGCCGATGAGCGCCTGCTGGAAGCCCAGGGCGACCGCCAGCAAGCCAAGCTGCTGCGGCTATGTGACGGAACGGGGAGCGGCGAGAACTGGGTGGAACTCAAGCACGCCATGGTGCAGGCCATGGAGAGCGGCTGTGGGATTTACCGCACCGAAGAGGGCATGCGCCATTCGCTGGATACCATGCGCCAACTGCGTGCGCGCTTCAACGAGATCCGCGTTAACGATACCAGCAAGATTTTTAATACCGAGTTACTGGAATGTCTTGAACTGGAGTGTGGACTGGATATTGCCGAAGCGTCTTGTTTGGGCGCGCTTGAGCGCCGTGAGTCCCGCGGTGCCCACCAGCGCTTGGATGAAGGCATGCAGAAACGTGATGACGTTAACTACCTCAAGCACAGCCAGGTCTTTTACCAAGGCGATGCCCATGCCGAGCTGCGCTGGCAGGACGTCGATGTGCAATTCTCTGCCCCGGCGGAGCGGGCCTATGGCGATGCGGGCAAGGGGGAGAAGGCATGAGTATCGATCAGATGAGTACTAACTTAATCAGTACGAAGAATGTCAGCACCAAGCATATTAGCGTCAAACGCTACCTGCCTGATAACTCGACTGAGACGTACTGGCAGGCGTATGACCTGCCGGTGGATGACAGTACCTCGCTGCTGGATGCCCTCAACCATATCAAGGAGCAGCTCGATAGCACCCTGAGCTACCGCTGGTCGTGCCGTATGGCGATTTGTGGCTCCTGCGGGGTCATGGTGAACGGCATTCCCAAGCTGGGCTGTAAAACCTTCCTGCGCGATTACGAGGGCGATATTCGTATCGAGCCGTTGGCACACTTCCCCGTGCAGCGGGATCTGGTGGTGGATATGGAGATCTTCCTTGAACACCTGGCGGCGGTGAAGCCCTACCTGATTGATGACAACCCCGTAAAACCTTACGACCCCAGTGCGCCGGAAACCTATCAACAGACGCCGGAGCAGCTGGAGCGCTACAAGCAGTTCGCTAACTGCATTAATTGCGGTCTCTGCTACTCCGCCTGCCCCCAGTTCGGGCTTAATCCAGAATTCCTTGGCCCGGCGGCATTAACGCTGGCTCACCGTTACAACCTGGACAGCCGAGATCACGGAAAAAAACAGCGCATGGCCGAGCTTAACCGCCACGACGGGGTGTGGAGCTGCACCTTTGTGGGCTTCTGTTCAAAAGTGTGCCCCAAACACGTTGACCCCGCCGCTGCGGTCAATCAGGGCAAGGTCGAAGCAGCCAAACACACGCTTATTGCGCTGTTTAAAGGGTAGGGGAGGAACATCATGGATAAATCATCATCGCAACGCCTGCCGCCGCTGAAACGCAATTGGTGGCTGAAGCACCGCTTTTTTAAACTCTATATGCTGCGCGAAGCCACGGTGCTGCCGCTGGTGTTTTTCACGCTCTGTTTACTCGCTGGTATGGTCGCTCTTCTTCAAGGGGCGGAGAGTTGGCAGGGGTGGATCGCCTTTATGGGCTCTCCCATCGTATTAGTGCTGAATCTTCTGGCGCTGGCCGCCAGCCTGTTTCACGCCGCCACCTTCTTTGTGCTGTTCCCGCGGGTAATGCCGATTCGTATCGCCGGGCATAGCCTGCCCGATCAGGCCATTGTTGCTGGGCAGTGGGTGGGCGTAGTCGTGGTCGCGCTGCTATTTTTCTGGCTATTGGGGAGGAGTGGGGCATGAACAAACATGATGTTCAGCATAAACAAGCCTTTGATGAGCCGCTTTGGTGGGGGCTATTTAGCGCGGGCGGCGTCTGTTTCGCAGTTTTACTGCCCGCCGTGATTCTGTTTATCGCCGTTCTACTGCCTTTGGGCCTGCTGCCTGCTGGGGCGCTGAGCTATGAGCGAGCATCGGCACTGCTGTTCAGCGTACCGGGCTTTCTGTTTGTGGGGGCGGTAGTTTGCTTGCCGCTATTTCATGCTGCCCACCGCCTGCGCCATGGGATGTTTGATATCAGCGTGGGCAATGACGCACTTAACAAAAAACTGATGTACGGTGGGGCTGCGCTGTTAAGCATTGTGGCGCTGGGCTTAGTCGTTACAGGTATGCTGGCTTAAGCGATTCACTGCAAACACCCCATCCCTGATAAAGAAAAACTAACTAAAAAACCTGACAAAGAAAAAGAGACTGGCATGATTAACGGACTCACTGAATCAGAACTCTATGCGCCGGTAGAGTGGCAGGATCGCTCCGGTGGCTATCAGGATATTTTGTATCACACCACTGCCGATGGCATTGCGCGGATCACCATCAACCGCCCCGAAGTGCGCAACGCCTTTCGCCCGTTAACGGTGAGCGAGATGGCCCAAGCGCTTAACCGCGCCCGCCACGACAGCACCATTGGTGCGATTATTCTCACCGGTGCCGGCGATAAAGCGTTCTGTTCCGGCGGGGATCAGCGCATCCGTGGCGACTACGGCGGCTACCAGGATGAAGAGGGCACCCACCACCTCAACGTGCTGGATTTCCAGCGCGATATTCGCACCTGCCCGAAACCTATTATCGCCATGGTGGCGGGTTATGCCATCGGCGGCGGTCACGTGCTGCATATGATGTGCGACCTGACCATCGCCGCCGATAATGCCATCTTTGGCCAGACCGGCCCTAAAGTCGGCTCCTTTGATGGTGGTTATGGCGCCTCTTATATGGCGCGCATTGTTGGCCAGAAAAAGGCCCGGGAAATCTGGTTTCTGTGCCGCCAGTACGATGCCGCCCAAGCGCTTGAAATGGGGCTGGTCAATCATGTGGTGCCCCTGGCAGAGTTGGAAAAAGAGAGCGTGCGCTGGTGCCGCGAGATGCTGCAGCATAGCCCTATGGCACTGCGTTGCCTGAAAGCTGCACTCAATGCCGATTGTGACGGACAGGCCGGGCTTCAAGAGCTGGCGGGTAACGCCACCATGCTCTACTACATGACCGAAGAGGGGCAGGAAGGGCGTAACGCCTTTAACGAAAAGCGCCGCCCGGACTTCACCCGCTACCCGCGCAACCCGTAATGCAGCTGGCGCTTTACCGCTACTCTCTACCGCTACGCCAGCCGTTGATGTTTAAAGGCAATCGGCTGGCCAGCAGAGAAGGGCTACTCGTTTCCATCAATGGCCAGTGGGGCGAGATAGCCCCGCTGCCTGGCTTCTCCACAGAAACCCTCGCTGAAGCACAAGCTGAAAGCCTAGCCTGCCTTAATGCCATTAAGCGCGGCGAGAAAGCCGCTCCAACGTTACCTTCAGTGCAGTTTGGTTTCGACTGTGCCCAGCGCCTGTGGCCTGTAAATCTTCCCGCGTCGTTGTCGCCCTACCCACTGCTCCAAGGTGCGCCCGCGGAATTGATGCTTTCGCTGGATACTATCTTGACCGGCTGGGGGGCTTTGCCGCCGCCTAGACTCAAACTCAAGGTAGCACGCTACGCCATGGAAGAGGAGCTGGCGCTGATCGAACAGCTCGCAGCCCGGCTACCCACTACCAAGCTGATTCTGGATGCCAACGGCGGCTGGACGAGGGAAGATGCCCGGCGTTTCTGCGAATGTCTTCCCCTTGATCACATCGATTACCTGGAAGAGCCCTGCGCTGCCTTTGTCGACACCATTGCCGTGGCTGAGGCAACGGGGGTACCTATCGCCCTGGATGAAACGCTATCCCGCAGGGAAGAGTGGTATGGCCACCCCCAGATTAAAGCCCTGGTGATCAAACCCACCTTGATTGGCTCGCTAAATGCCTGCGAAGCGCTCGTTAAAAGGGCGCGAGCGGATAATCTGCGTGTAGTGATCTCCTCCAGCTTTGAATCCGATTTAGGCCTTGTGCAGCTTGCCCGTTTGGCAAGTGAGTGGGCGCCTGATGAGCCGCCTGGGTTGGATACGGGGCATTGGTTAGCTGAGCGAGTTACCTCTGCCTCCGGTGAGGTAATGACTGATAGCTTGAAGTGCCTTTATCATAACGGCTGAGCGTTTCCGCAATTAACTTCCTCCCCCGATAGCATTATCCATTGATTCGAATTCCAAATCCTCAGTTTTATTAATATCAATATTTACTGCACAAGGCCAACCTGATATTTTGAATAACAATCAGTTCAGTTTGGAGCAGATGAACTGAGATTGATGAAGTTGACGTTTCGTTTAGCCAGCTTCTTTCTATGGGTCTAGTTAGGAAAATTATACCGCCATGGAACAAGCCAAGTTGGGCGATCAGGTTGCTTGCTCTTGTAACGGAGGCCCTCACCGTATTGTCAGTGCGGCTTCGACCGCTTTTGTCGACGGCATACCCGTCGCTCGCGTTGGTGACCGTAGCTCCTGCGGTGCCAGCATCGTGACCGGCCTTGATTGGTACCCAGTTGAAGGTGCCGCGGCCGCTATTTACGGCAGCGAGACCTCATGCGGCGGGGTGGTGATTGCGGCTGCTAGKGCGATCACTGGCCAGCCGAGAGGTGGCGTAAGCACCACATCACTCCCTACCGTTCCGCCGCCGCGCTACAACCGTCGAGTGGTGTTTCGTGACGAATTCGGCGCTCCTCTGGCTCATGAACCCTACCGACTGGTGCTCGAAGGKGGTGATACAAAAGAGGGGAAAACCAACGCCCAGGGGGAAGCCGATCTTATGGATTCAGACCTTGCCGCCAAGGTGGTCGATATTCTGATTAGGGGCAACTGAAATGGCCGAGTGGCGACGTATCGCGCAAACAATTACCACCCCAGCAACGCTGGATGACCCCTTTATTGTTACGGTCCCCTGTCCGCATAGAGATCAGGCGTTGGAAGTGGCTGCCTGGATAGTCGAAGAAATACAGACCAATGTTGAATCCGAAGCCGCCCAGCGCATAAAGCAGCAGAATGCTTACAACGCGCAGGAGGCAATGGAACGTTGGCAACGGGAAGGTGAATCACTAAATAGCGTTCAGCGTCTCGCCCGTGGTATGGCAAGGCCGAAGTTTATCCAGATCGAACGACTCTCCCACAGAGCGGCCCTCGCTAGTTGGGCCTTGCTGGTAAGAGAAGGGGGAGTATGGGATCACAAACCAGATTTCCACAAAGGTGGAAAGAAGGGCGATGAGTTCGACTCTAGAGGTGTCTCAGCTTATCCGTGGCATCATAAATACCAAGGCTATGAGTATTTTTATGATATCTGGTCCAATATTCACTATGGTTATGTAGGTCGTTACATCGGCTTTTCTGAACAGACTTTATTAGACGGCGCTGGCTTGGCGCAGTATCTAGTCGATCGTATGAAATCTGATGTATCACCCACTGACCGCAGCGAAGTCAATGGGGAGGGATATCGCCGTTTTGATGATGTTACCGACCATCTTTCTGTCAGTTTAGGCATATCACTGTTCGAACGTTTTACCCCGCAACAGTTAACTGGTTCTCTGTTGATGAGTGAGGTCGCTCAGGTAGACTATCCAGAAGAACGTGGATCCAAGATAAGTCATAGCTGTCAAGGAGCTAGAAAACGTAAAGAAGAATACGAACAGAGCATGCAACGAGAAGCTGAATTGCAAAGTAGACGGAAGGCGACAAACTAATGACATTCTACCGCCGTAAAATCGTAATAATACCACTTACGATCATCTTTAGCTTTTTTGCTTGGCTAATCTATCTTTGGGCTGTAGATAGCTATCGACCCAGCCAGAATCAAACAAAGTTGTTAACAGAAATCTCTAATGAAATTCATGCCGTTATGCTACAAAAAAATTTAGACTGGGTTCAAATAAAAGATGGGCTGGTGTGGCCAGAGTCACTTGAAGGAGAAGATTTCGAAACGATTAAGGCCGATATAAGGAGTGCTGATAAAAAAATCAATGAAGCAACATTTATATATCAATGCCAAGATAAGTGCTACTTTACTGCCTATTTTTATATTGATGGTCAAGAAGATGAGTTTGTTGACGGAACTTCACGGTACTATCAGTATAATCCTGATGGCTATCTAAAGCGTATAATACCGGGTTACCCTCAAAGTGAATTTACTGAACATCTGCAATATAACCAATATGCGATGGTTGAGGAGTTTGTTCCGTCTATATCTCAGGCAGTAAAATCTGACCCTGATGGAAATAGACATTTATATCTATTTTGCGAGCCTTTAGAACAAAAGCAGTGGCACTACTGCAAAGGGTATCAAAGCAGCTGACCTTTTTAGTCGCTATTGTTTGTTAAAAATGTGCCTTGCGTTATATCTGACTTTTTGTGAGCCTTTAGGACAAGAGTGCTGGGCTTTTTGTCGAAGGGAGTATGATTGAGCGCTGTGAGTTTGTACCTCGTTTTACTTGGCAGCATAATGATGGAATCAAATCACCCTATTATGGGTGGATAAAGCATGCTATTCAGGGGGGAATCGTTACGAAGCCTCATTGTTTATACCCCTCAGAATGGGAGTGCCCAGCGTGATAGATACCTGTCCCATTCACTACTGGGCCAAAGAGACCCCTGAGCATATTGCGGTAGAGGCTGGCTCCGTGCGTCTTAGCTACCGAACGCTTAATCGCCGGGTGGCGTCTTTAGCGCAGCAACTGAAGCGGGCAGGTTTTGTGCCCGGTGATCGATTAGTTGTGCCCGCTAAAGCGGCTCTTAAATCCTTGCTGTTGGCGTGGGCCTGCCTACGGGCAGGGATTATTTTTTGTCCGTTTAACCCTGTGTTCCCTATTTCCCAACAGCTCACTCTAGCCAAACGCTTGCAGGCTGGGCGGGTTTGCCAAACGGAAAGCGACCATCATTACCCTGCCGAGCTTACACCGGTTAGCTTCGATTTTTTGACGGAAGCCGATGTGAGAGAGCCACAGGCGCTGGATAGCAACCAGCTGTGCAACACGATTTTTACCTCCGGCTCCAGCGGTACGCCCAAGGCGGTGCTGCACCGCGTGGGGAATCATTTGGCTTCTGCACGCGGTTCGGCGTCGTTTATTCCCGTTGATCAGAACAGTGGCTGGCTACTGTCGCTGCCGCTGTTTCATATTGGCGGCTACGCGATCCCGTTTCGCGTCTTTCTCGCCGGTGGGCGGCTGATCCTCGACGATGCTCCCGATACGCTGGCGGAGCGCCTTGAGCAGCAGGCAATAACCCATCTTTCCCTGGTGCCCACTCAGCTGTGGCGGCTGCTGAAGGCGGGCTTTACGCCCCAGTGCACCCAACTACGTGAGCTGTTACTAGGCGGTGCGGCGATTCCAGCGCCGCTGGTAGCGCAGATGACATCACTAGGCCTGACGCCGAAAGTTAGCTATGGGCTATCCGAGATGGCCAGCCAAGTCTGTACCGGTATCCCCACTGCGCCGGGTGTGGTCGGCAAACCGCTGCCGGGCCGTGAAGTGAGAGTGGTCGATGGTGAAATTCAGTTGCGCGGTGCGACCCTGTTCTGTGGCTATTTGAATGGCAGCGAAGTTGATCCAGCCCTCAACGACGAAGGCTGGTTTGCCGCCCGCGACAAGGGCCACTTCAATGCGGAAGGCGCGCTGGTGGTGGAAGGGCGGCTCGATAATGGCTTTATCTCCGGTGGCGAGAATATCCAGCCAGAAAGCATCGAACAGCGGTTGGTCGACCACCCCCACATCGCCCAGGCGTTGGTTGTAGCAGTGCCCCACCCCGAGTGGGGCGAGCGCCCGGTGGCGTTTATCGATTGGCACGGTGAGGCCGTCCAAGAGCAGGCGCTAAACACCTGGGTGCGTGAGGCACTGCCCGGCTTTATGGTACCCGATGCCTGGCTGGCCTGGCCGCCAGGGGTGGGCTTTAAACCCTCTCGTAAGCAGTTTGCTGAGCTGGCGCGAAAGCAGTTGGTTAATAAGTAGCCAGCTAGTGTGGTTATGCTATTCCTGGTGGTGTCAGTGGCGGCAAGTAGCGTTCAAGTAATTGAGCAGCATGCAATACCTTAAGGTCTTGATATTTGTCTGCTACAAGGTGCAAGCCTACCGGCAGCCCCTGGTTATCCAGCCCGCAAGGCAGTGATGCGGCGGGCTGTTGGGTAAGGTTGAAGGGATAGCTAAACGGCGTCCAGTCCATCCAGTCTTTATAGCGCTCGCCCGGTGGCACGTTGTGGCCCGCGACAAAGGGCGCAATGGGCATCGTAGGCGTGACCAGCAAATCATAGCGCTTATGAAACGCCGCCATCTGCGCCGTTAATTCGCTGCGCTCACGCCGGGCGGCGAGGTAGGCGGAAAGCGATACATCCTGCCCGCGCCGTGCGATATCCAGAAAACCAGGGTCGAGTGCTGCCTGCTGTTGTTCGTTGAGTTTTTCGAGCGCTTGGGTGGCGCCCGCAAACCAGAGCGTATTAAATGTCTTAAGCGGATCACTAAAGCCAGGGTCAATTCGATCTACCGTCGCGCCCAATGCTTCTAAATGGGCCACGGCTTCCTCAACCCGCTGCGCAATATCCGGTGCTACTTCTACATAGCCAAAGTCAGCGCTAAAGGCGATGCGCCAGCCGCGTAGGTCAGCAGGGGGTGGCGTTAGCCAGTCTGGCCCGAGTGGGTTGCCGGAATAGCCATCCCGCACATCCGGCTGCGCTATCACGCTAAGCATAAGCGCGCTGTCAGCGGCGGTGCGGGTCATAGGGCCTAAATGAGAAAGCGTACTCATGGTGCTGGCGGGCCACTGAGGCACCCAGCCAAAGGTGGGTTTAATACCAAAGGTACCAGTGAAGCTGCATGGGATGCGGATAGAGCCCCCAGCGTCGCTACCCTGATGAAGCAGACCTAGGTTAAGCGCAGCGGCAGCCCCCGCGCCACCCGATGAGCCACCCGGCGTGAGTTGCGTATTCCAGGGGTTGCGGGTAATGCCGTGTAGCGGGTTATCGGTGACGCCTTTCCAGCCAAACTCCGGCGAGGTGGTCTTGCCAATCACAATGGCCCCGGCATTGCGCAGATGGCGGCTGATGGGGGCATCCACTTCCCAAGGGCCATCCGGCGAGGTCGTCGTTGACCCAAGGCGTGTAGGCAAACCTTTGGTTAAGGCCAGGTCTTTAATGGTCACAGGGATGCCATCCAGCGGGCCGCAGGGCCTGCCTGCCTGCCAGCGCCGAGCGGATTCTGCTGCTAACCGGCGGGCCTCTTTGCCGTTAATACAGGTGAAGGCATTGACCTTGTGGTTATCCCGTTCAATACGCGCTAAGCAGCCATCTACCAGTGCCTCCGGCGAGAGCGATTCTTCGCCGAAACGAACCAATGCCTGGACGGCCGTTAGTGTTTCAAAGGTATCGGCCATGATTACTCACCCTTCTCAACGCCGGCCGCTTCAAGCATCGCGTGCAGTAGCACGTTACAGCCTGCATGCACGTGCTCAGGTGTCGCGCTTTCGATTTCGTTATGACTAATACCATCCTTGCAGGGAATAAAGATCATCGCGGCGGGGGCAACGCGGCCCACAAACATCGCATCGTGACCGGCACCGCTGATGATATCCATATGCGAGAGATTGAGTTTCGCGGCCCCCTGACGCACTGCATCAACACAGGCTTTGTTGAAGTGCTCAGGTGCAAAATCCGCGGTGGGGGTTAGCTCGTACGTCAGCCCGTGACGTTGGCAAATTTCCTCAACGGCAGCGGCAACAGACTGGCCCATTGCGATAAGCGCTTCTGGCTCCCAGTGGCGCATATCCAGGGTCATTTTGACCTGGCCGGGAATCACATTGCGCGAACCTGGGTGCAGCGTCATACAGCCGACCGTGCCGCGACCGTGGGGCTGATGATCAAAAGCGATTCTGTTGAGTGCTTGGGTGACTTCTGCCGCGCCCATCAGGGCATCGCGGCGTAGATTCATCGGGGTAGGGCCCGCATGGGCTTCAAGCCCGGTCAGGGTTAAATCAAACCACTTCTGGCCAAGACCACCAATGACCACACCAATGGTAGTGTCGGTGTCTTCGAGAATAGGGCCTTGTTCGATATGCGGTTCAAAGTAGGCTTTTATTTCGCTTGGCGAGACCTCATCGCTACCGCGGTAGTGAATGGCGTCCAGGGCATCGCTGACCGTGACGCCATCGGCGTCGGTGCGCGCCATCATAGCGTCAAATTCCAGCTCGCCGCTAAATACTCCGGAACCCATCATGCAAGGGGGAAAGCGGCAACCCTCTTCGTTAGTCCAGGCGACGACCTCAATGGGAGACTGCGTGGTGATGTTGTGCTGGTTCAGTGTACGAATTACCTCCAGACCAGAAAGTACCCCAAAACAGCCATCATACTTACCGCCAGTAGGTTGGCTATCCAGGTGGCTGCCTGCCATGACTGTTTTGGCGTTGGGATCGCTGCCTTCCCGACGGGCAAAAATATTGCCGATATTATCGATCCGAATCGTGCAGCCTTCGGCGCGGCACCACTGGATAAACAGGTCGCGTCCCTGGCGTTCTAAATCGGTAAGCGCTTGACGGTTCACCCCGCCTTTGGGAGTGGCGCCTAGTTTGGCCATCTCCATTAGCGACTCCCATAGACGAGCGCTGTCGGTACGTAGGTCGGTGCTATCTTTGCTTGGCGTAACGTAGGTGTTCATTTCACTCTCCTCGCAAGATTAAACGGATGCATTTTCCGTCGCTAGGTCGTGTAGCTTGGAACGGTGATTCTGAAGGTTGGGAGAATCGTTGCTGATCAGCATTTGCGCGGCCATTTCTGCTTCCAGCGCGCTCATGTGGTGCTCGGCATCGGCCATATGCTCAGCCATGACCTGCCGTACACGCTGGGTATCTTCAGCCCGGTAGGCGTTCACCAACTGGCGATGGTAGTCCTGGTTGGCGTGATCAAACTGCTTACGCTCGGGCACGTACGCTTTTTTGATCACGACCAAATCGCGCAGCATGTCGTTTAAAAACTGGCACATAAAGGCGAGCAAAGGGTTAGGGCATACACGGGCCAGCAGTTGGTGAAACTCCAGCTCTAAAAAGCGCTGGTGCCGGTGATCCTCTTCATCGCTCGCGCAGCAAGCGCAGGCCGATATATTGGCTTCCAACTGCTGGAAGTCGAGCTCGGTGAGCCTTCCCACCACTGATGCCGCCAGCTCTACTTCCAACAGTTTGCGCAACTGGTAAACCTGCCTGCCATCCAACTGCTGAAAATGCAGAAAGTTACGCAGCATGCGGCTGGCGGGTTCCATGCCTGGCTGATTAATTACCGCGCCGCCTTTAGGCCCGGTTTTTAAAGTGACTAGCCCCTCAACCTCAAGAATCTTAAGCGCTTCTCGCACCGTCGCCTTGGCACTACCGTAAAGCTCCATTAGCGCTTTTTCGTTCGGCAGGCGGTCGCCTTCTCCCAAAGACTCGGCGGCAATCCAGCGTTTAATATCATCGCTAATCAGCTCGGCAAGCTTGGGTCGGCGCCTTGAGGCTGGACCAGTGGTTGAACCAGAGGTTGAAATAGGGGCTTGAGTCATCAACACACTCCTTATCTGTGGTTAGCGCTACTGGTCACTTCTTGGGTATAGGCGGGCAAACGCTCAGGGTGGTACTCAGCATCGTAGTCGTAGCGTGCCTGGGTAAACCGTTCCACTACCGCTGTATCGCGACGGTGCAGCGCATGGCTTAGGCCAACAAACAGCACCGCATTCAACAATAGCCCCCAAATACCTGCGTGGTAACCAAAGGGTGCGCTTAGCGGGCCAAAGGTCATTAATAGCACGCAGGCAACGCCAGCCCATAACCCGGCGAGTGCGGCGGTGGGATGGGCTTTTTTCCAGGTGATGGCACCGATGGTGGGAATAACCAACTGTGCGGTGCCCGCCAGTGCAGCAATGCCAATGGTGACCAGTACTCCCGGTACGGTAAGTGCCATGATATAAGCCGCCAGGGAGAAACCCACCAACGATAGACGACCGATATAAACAATACGTGCCTGGCTTGCTTCACGGTTCACATAGCGTTTATAGATATCCATCGTGACCACAGTGGACACCGCGTGAATCTGCGAGTTAGCGGTGGACATGGCGGCCGAAGCGCCAGCCGCCATAATCAGTGAGGCAAGCAGGTAGGGGGCATACTCCATCAGCATGATGGGCAGAATTTGATCGGGATTTTCCACATTGGGCTCGAGCAGCACACCGGAGTAGCCAGACAGCACCGAGCCCACATAGGCAAAGGCTGCCAAGCCGAGTAGAAACGGCATTAAATTAAACAGCTTGCCGTGTTTGACCGAGTACATACGTAGCCAGATTTGCGGGCCCATAAAGGCGCCAATAGCGGTGATGGCAAATAGCGAGAACCACATGGGGTAGCCCATCGTGCCATTGGGCCCAGGCATGGTGAGATGGTCAGGAGAGGTTTGTTGAAGTTGACTAAATAGCGCTGCAGGCCCGCCTACTTGAGTGGAAATATAGTAGCCCGCGTACAGCATGCCGAAGAATAGCAGCGCGCCATAAATAACGTCGGTCCAGGCGATGGCGCGGATGCCACCAATCCATACGTAGATAATAATGATGAAGTAAAMCAGCAGCGCGGCGAGCCAGAAAGGGATCAAACCACCGGAGGCCACTTCAATTAAGTAAGCGCCCCCGGTTAGCTGAATCTGTAAATAAGGCACGGTAAAAATTAGCGTAATTGCCGCAACGGTGATGCGCAGCGCCTCACTATTATAAAAGTCGCCTATTAAGTCTGAGGGTGTTAAATAGTTAAATCGTTTGCCTAAAAACCAAACCCGCTTGCCAATCCAGTAGTACATAAAACCAAACAGCAGGTTCCAGGCTAGCGCGGTAAGAAATACCGGCCCATTGGTATAAAAGGTGGCGTTAGAACCAAGGAACGCAAAGGCACTCCACCAGGTTGCCGCCACGGTGAAAAATACCGCGATACTGCCCATGGCGCGGCCTTGAACGAAAAAGTCTTCGCTGGTTTCTTGCGATTGACGTGCCGATAAAATCCCCACCATCAAGGGGATAATCATAAAGGCCGCAATAATTAATAAACTACCGGTCATGATTAATCCCCTTGCGATGGCTGTTGAGTGGCGTGAGCAGTTGTTGGTTCGGGGCTGCCCCAATTGGTGAAATAGGCCACCAAAAACAGTGCCGTTAACGCAAACCACCAAAACAGGTTCCAAACCAACAGAAAGGGGATGCCCATCAACATGGGCTCTATGCGGTTAGCCAGCATAATGATGGGGCTTTCCAGCATAAAGAAACTGAAAAGCATGCCGCCATAAATCGATAGCTTGAGCGGGGTTAAATATTTCATAGCGATTTAGCCCTTGGGTTATATTGAACTGTTTGTATTGAATTTGTGAGCAGTGTTTCCAGCACGCGGTGGCCAATAACGGAGCCTCTTGAAAGCTGTGTTATCGGTGCCGAGCACTGTTTGGGCGTGTTCCACTGATTTGTTGTATTTATTCGTATAAATATAATGATTAGGTGTTTTTTTAACCCACGTCAAGGACGAGGGGAATCAACAGGGGGCCTGTTACGTATGGTTTTTCTAACGTGAACAAAAGAAAAGCGTAATTTTATAAACGTGTTCGGTGGCGCATGCTGAGGCAATGACCTATAGCGATGGAGCTGGACACCATGTTTGGAATAAAAAGCAAAACGAAGCCTCAAGCTTCGCACTCTTCTTCGGACGATACGTCTTCAAAAACGGCTCTTAATCAGCACTACTGGATGCCGTTTAGCGCTAACCGCGACTTTCATGCCAACCCGCGCGTGATTACCGGGGCGGAAGGGCGCTATTACATTGATGATCAAGGCCGTAAGCTGTTCGATTCGCTTTCAGGCCTGTGGACATGCGGCGCGGGCCATAACCGCGAAGAGATTCAAAAAGCCGTGGCGGCACAGCTCGGCACCCTCGACTTTGCTCCCGGTTTTCAGCTTGCCCATCCGTTGGCGTTCAAGCTGGCGGAAAAGGTTGCCAGCCTGACGCCCGCCGGCTTGGATCATGTGTTCTTTACCAACTCGGGCTCAGAAGCGGCGGATACCTCGGTCAAAATGGCCAAGGCTTACTGGCGGCTAAAAGGTAAACCTGAGAAGACCCGCATGATCGGCCGCGCCAAGGGCTATCATGGGGTGAATATTGGCGGTACCAGCCTGGGTGGTATCGGTGGTAATCGTAAACACTACGGCCAGTTGATGGACGTAACACATCTGCCGCATACCCTTCAGGCGGGTCACGCCTACACTCGTGGTCAAGCGGAAACCGGTGCCGAGCTTGCCGATGCATTGCTCGATCAAATCGCTCTCCATGATGCCTCCACCATTGCCGCAGTGATTGTCGAGCCGATGTCCGGTTCGGCGGGCGTGATCGTGCCGCCAAAAGGCTATCTGGATCGGCTGCGCGAGATCTGTACTGCCCACGATATTCTGCTGATCTTTGACGAAGTGATTACCGCCTTTGGGCGCAGCGGCGCGACTACCGGCGCTGAAGCCTTTGGCGTAACGCCGGATATCATGAACGTAGCTAAGCAGATCACTAACGGTGCCATCCCCATGGGTGCTGTGATCGCTTCCAGCGAGATTTTCGACACCTTTATGCATGCAGGCGGCCCCCAGCACGCCGTTGAATTTCCCCATGGCTACACCTACAGCGCCCACCCGGTGGCCTGCGCTGCGGGATTGGCCGCTCTAGAAATGATGGAGCATGAGAACTTCCCCGCCCAGGTTAGCGCTATCGCGCCTACCTTTGAGCAGAAGCTGCACGCTCTAAAAGGTCGCAATCATGTCGTCGATATTCGTAACTACGGCTTGGCCGGGGCGATTCAGCTAACGCCCCGCGATGGCGACCCAACGATTCGTCCCCGCGATGCGCATATGGCGCTCTGGGAAGCGGGCTTTTATGTGCGCTACGGCGGCGACACCCTACAGTTTGGCCCGCCCTTTGGCACCACCGAGGCCGAGCTAGAGCGGCTGTTCGACGCGGTGGCGACCACCTTGGATTCGTTGGCATAAGTGACTGATCTAAACTTCAGAGAGTTTAAATATGAGTAATGTTTCCCACCTGATTAACGGTGAATTAGTTCAAAGCCAGCGCACGCTGGATGTCACCAACCCCTCAACGGGCAAGGTGATTCGCCAAGTGGCTGACGCTGATGCCGCTGACGTAGAGCGTGCAATTGCCGCTGCCCAGGCGGCATTTCCCGCTTGGCGCGATACCCCGCCCGCCAAGCGCGCCCAGGTGATGTACCGCTTTAAGCAGTTGCTCGAAGATAATGCTAACCGCTTGGTGCAACTGGTTAGCGAAGAGCATGGCAAAACTCCGGAAGACGCCATGGGTGAACTCAAGCGTGGCATTGAGAACGTCGAGTATGCCTGCGGCGTACCGGAACTGCTCAAAGGCGAGTACTCACACAACGTAGGTCCAGGTATTGATGCTTGGTCTAACTTTCAGCCGTTAGGCGTAGTGGCGGGCATTACCCCGTTTAACTTCCCCGCTATGGTGCCGCTGTGGATGTACCCCATGGCAATTGCCTGCGGCAACACCTTTATCCTCAAACCTTCAGAGAAAGACCCTTCAGCGGCGATGGCGGTGGCTGAACTGCTGCAAGAAGCCGGGCTACCCAAAGGCGTGATGAATGTGATTCACGGCGGGCGCGAAGCGGTAGAAACGCTGCTGGACGCCAAGGCCGTAAAAGCCATTTCCTTTGTTGGCTCTACGCCGGTAGCGGAAGCGATCTATAGCCGTGGCTCCGCTGCTGGCAAACGGGTTCAGGCCTTGGGCGGGGCGAAAAACCACGCCGTTGTGCTGCCCGATGCCGACCTGGAAAACGCCGCCAATACCTTAATGGGCGCAGCGTTTGGCAGTTGCGGCGAGCGCTGCATGGCGATCTCGGTCGCGGTGTGCGTCGGTGATGAAACGGCCAATCGCCTCGTCGAAACCATGCTGCCTAAAATCGCCCAACTGAAAGTTGGCCCCGGCACCAAAAAAGATCTGGATATGGGCCCGCTGGTGACCGCCGAGCACCGCGCTAAAGTGCTCAGTTTTATCGAAGATGGTGTAAGCGCTGGAGCAACGCTGGTCGCTGATGGTCGTGATCTGCAAGTCGCAGGCTACGAGGAAGGCTACTTTGTGGGTGGCTGCCTGTTCGATAACGTCACCGCTGAGATGCGCATCTACCAGGAAGAGATCTTTGGCCCGGTACTCTGCGTGGTACGGGTTGGCAGCCTTGACGATGCCATGCAACTGATCAACGACCACGAATACGGCAATGGCACCTGCCTGTTTACCCGTGATGGCGAAGCTGCCCGACGCTTTACCGATGGCGTTGAAGTGGGCATGGTCGGTGTCAATGTGCCGCTGCCAGTGCCGGTCGCCTACCACAGCTTTGGTGGTTGGAAGCGCTCGCTGTTCGGTGACCTTCACGCCTACGGCCCGGATTCAGTGCGTTTCTATACCCGCCGCAAAGCGGTTTCCCAGCGCTGGCCATCGGTTAGCGAAGCGACGCGAGCAGAGTTCTCGTTTCCCGCCAATCAAAGTTGACGTTCTAGGGTAAATAGGACATCTTCTCAGCACCGTCGCCCTGCGACGGTGCTTTTTTAGTGCCTATCTTCGACGTAAGGAACGAGTGCAGCGTGGCAAGAACCCAGGACGAAATTCGCCAGACCAACGTTAAGAAGATTCTCTTAGCCGCGGAGCAGCTATTTGCCGAAAAAGGCTACGCCGGTGCCTCTATGGGTGAAATCGCCCAGTTGGCCGATATTCCCAAGTCCAACGTGCACTACTACTTCTCCACCAAAAAAGCCTTGTACCAGGATGTGTTACTGGAGCTTTTAGAAGTATGGAAGCAGGATGCGCTCTGCTTCGAGCTCTACGATGACCCCCGCGTGGTGCTCTCCACTTATATCCGCGCCAAGATGAACCACTCTCGCAATCGCGCTCATGGCTCAAAAATATGGGCAGCCGAGGTGATGCAGGGCGCGCCTATTCTTAAAGAGCGCCTGCGTGACAACCTCTACGAATGGGCCAAGCTTAAAGAGTCAAAAATTCGCGAATGGGTGGAGTCCGGGCAGATCAACCCCGTCGAGCCTTCCTACTTGCTCTATATGATCTGGGCCTCCACCCAGCACTACGCTGACTTTGACTACCAAATCTATCTGCTCAACGACGACCAACCGCTGGATGACCTGCAGTTCGAAAAAGCTGTACAGTCGGTCACCTCGGTGATATTGCGCGGGATTGGGCTGACGGCTTAAGTTACCTATGTGCTCTAGCTGATCTGGAAAAGGGTTAATGATGGACAGTATCGGACAGCCTATTATCGGTGTTGGCGCTATTCTTATCCGGCCTGACGGAGCAGTGCTGCTTGGGTACCGCGATAAGCCCGGTGAATCGCCAAGCTGGTGCTTGCCAGGTGGCCATGTTGATGCGGGGGAGTCATTTGAGATGGCTGCTGTTCGCGAAATTGCAGAAGAAACGGGGATTTCCGAGCTGCAACGTCTGCAGCTGCTGGCAATAACCCAGCACTTGAATAGCGCAGTCTCTGTCGTGACAGGAGCAGTGCTCGCCAAGGTGAAGCAGGAAGCTGAAGCATTCGTGCTTGAGCCTGACGTATTTACTGAATGGCGTTGGTTCAGTCCCGACGCTCTGCCTGCTCCGTTATTTCCGGCAAGCCAGGCGGTACTTGCGCACTGGCTGGGAGATGAGCCGCCAACTGGCTGGCAGAAGTACCCCATCGCCCCAGCAGAGTAAATCTCGTTATGTAGAGAGCAAGCTTCCCATCGGTACCGACGTATCAAACTTATGCCGCTTACGCGACAGAAGCGTGCGGAACTTGCGCAGGTTGTCGTCGCCATAAAGCACGCGATCACAAAAGCTGTCGTATTCATCTAAATCAGCGACTGTCACGATCAATACAAAATCACACTCGCCGGTTACCTGATAGCACTGCTTCACTTCAGGGGCGCTCAGCGCTGTTGTTAAAAAACGCTGGTAGAGTGATTTGTTATCCCTCTCCATGGTGACTTCTACCACCATGTGCAAGCACTGCCCCAAGGCGTCAGGATTGAGTAGTGCTACCTCCTGCTCAATGATTCCAGCGTCGCGTAATCGATTAACGCGCTTTAAGCAGGCGGAGGGTGAAAGCCCTATCTCATCTGCTAGTGCTTGGTTGGTCAGGCTGGAGTTACGCTGAAGCTGATCAAGGATTCGTCGATCAATGGCGTCCATGAAATAAAATGTCCTTCCTGAGCTCATAAAGAACGAATAGTGATTGTTAGTGCGGAATTGAAAAGAAGATTCTGCGTGAGCCCCATTATCATAACCGTTGTTCTAAGGATGGCAACGGAGGCTTGATGCAGATAACAATTCATCATCTATTGGCTTGGATAACCCACCTATTACAAGACGCGCTGCGCGTGTACCTGACGTTGCTCAAAATCATGATTCCGGCGTTGCTTATCGTCAAAGGATTAGAGCTCTTGGGTGTTATCGGCTGGCTGGGAATGGTATTAGCGCCATTAATGAGCATACTCGGCTTGCCCGAGCAGTTGGGCGTTGTGTGGGCGGCGGCGATCTTTACCAACTTGTACACCGCCATTGTGGTATTTCTTCAAGTAGCCGGTGATATGCACTTGAGTACCGAGCAAGTAACGGTGCTGGGTGCGTTGATGCTGGTAGGGCACTCGATTCCTGTTGAAGGGGCCGTCGCCAAGCGCGCTGGCGTACCGTGGTGGGCTACGTTAGTCCTGCGCGTAGGTGGCGCTTTGCTGCTTGCTTGGCTCTTGCACTGCTTCTATTCGTATTTTGGTTTGTTGCAAGCGCCAGTAGCATTGGTATGGCAACCAAGCTTGTCGACAGCTCCAACGCTAAGCAGTTGGGCTATTGCACAGCTTGAAACGCTAGCGCTTATCTTTGTGATTATTTTAGCGCTGATTGTGCTCCTAAAACTTCTGAAAGAGCTCGGCCTGGAGCGCTGGATTCATCTTGGTTTGCTACCGCTACTCAAGCTATTAGGTATTGGCCGTTCGGCAGCTAATGTAACGGTGATTGGTTTTACGTTGGGATTAAGCTACGGCGCAGGGCTGCTGATTCGGGATGTGCAAAACGGAGTTTTGAGTAAGCGTGATAGCACGCTTACACTGTGCTTTCTCGGCCTTTGCCATAGCGTTATAGAAGACACGCTGCTGATTTTGATGCTCGGGGCCGATATAGTGGGCATTTTATGGGCAAGGCTACTCTTTGCCGTTATTGTCACCGCTATGATTGCCCGCTGGCCTGGGCTAGTAGCTCAACTAGGTGAGCCGAGTTCCCAGTAAGCCCCACGCTTTGCTCTACGGGAAATTTGTGATTCTGTAATGGTGTTTTTGTCGGTTTTAAGTGGCGTGCTGAAAAAAAAATCATACATAGCCACTATCAAAGCGGTCTTTTATAAAGTTAATAAAAGCTTTTAGTTGGCTCGTCATATATTTTGACTGGGCGTATTGCGCAATTATTTTTCCTTGATAACTGCCGCTAATATGCCAGTCTTTCAAAAGCTCTGTGACTTCGTTTGACGCTAGATGTGCCGATATGACAAAGTCTGGAAATATAGATACCCCCCTGCCTTTTAATACAGCCTCTCTTCTTATTTCGCTATGATTAACGGTCAGCGTACCTTTGATATTTATAGGAATTTTTTGATTGTTGTTCTTAAAAACCCATACTCTGTCACGAGGAGTCTCTCCAAGGCTTAAACAGTTATGATTCAAGAGGTCTTCGGGTTGACTTGGTACACCAAATTCCTGGATGTAGCTAGTGCTGGCACATAATATGAGACGACAATTTCCAAGGTTTTTGGAAATAAGCCCTTCAATTGGGTTTTCTGTGATATGTATAAATACATCAACGTCATCTCCAACCGGGTCAACTGGATGATCTGTAACTTTAAGCTGAAATGATACCTTGGGATTTGCCTGAGTAAACTCTAGAATCATAGGCATCAATACTTGTTTAGAGAGCGCTTTTGGGGCAGCTACCCTTAAAGATCCCGATATCTCGTTTTTATCAGAATGGGCGGCGGAAACTGCCATTTGGGCTGACTCCAACATATTTCGACAGAGTATGAACACCTTTTGGCCTATAGGTGTTAAACGCATTTTCCTTGTGGTTCTTTCTAAGAGCTTTTCTTCTAAGGCGGCCTCTAGGCGAGTGATGGAACGGCTGATAGATGAGGGCGCTACGCCAAGCACTTTGGCCGTTTTTGAAAAACTGCCAGATTCGACTGTTTTTACGAATACTGCCATCTCAGTCAGTAGCGGTAGTAACTTATTCGTGTCCACAGCGCAATTTTCCTTTGCATTTTTCACGTATTGTTGTTTTTAAGTTACGTACGGATACTTGTCTTGTCAATGGATGAGGTCGGGAAGGGGTCAAAAATGAAAAAAATACAAAGCCTTGGTGATTTGTATGAGATGTCAAATAAAGTTCAGCATATTTTGACTTTGTTTAGTGGCGGTTTAGATAGTACATATGTTTTAGAGTCCTTAAAAGGAGTTAGTGCGAAAGTAACGGCTTTGGTGGTTGATGTTGGCGATACTGTTGATGAAGACGAGTTATATATGATAGCTCGTCATTATGATGTTGAATTGAAAATAGTTGATGCGAAAAAAGATTTTGCTGAACAGAGTTTGGTGCGAGCGATTCAATCACAAGCTTATTACTTTGGGGATTATCCAGTCAGCTCTTCATTGTCCAGGCCTATTTTAATTCAAAAAGCTGTAGAGCTTGCCAATGAATTAGGTTGCGATGCAATCATTCATACAGCTAACCAATCTCAAAACAGCTTGCGACGTTTGAATGGAGCCTTGGGTAAAAGTGATTTTAAAGGCTTTTATGGTTCACCATATCAGTTTAGTGCTTTGTCTAGAGAGAGTAAAAAAAGCGCACTTGTGAAATCAGGATTGAAGGGTTTTGAAAGTAGAGTTGCTAGTGGTGACTCAAACTTATGGTGCAGAGAATTTGAATCGGGAGTTTTGGATGATCCTGAAAATTTTGATGTGCCAGAGTCTTTGTTTATATGGTCTATATGGAATCCAGAGTTTCATTTGTTGAATAATGAAATTAAAGTTTCTTTTGAAAATGGCTGTCCAAAAAGTATAAATGGATTGCCTTTTGATATAGTAGATATGGTTGATTTTATTAACACTCATGTAGGATCTTATGAAATTGGTCGTTACATAGGGTTTGATCATCTTGAAGAAGATGAAAAAGTGCTAGAAGTTCGTGAAGCTCCTGCGGCAACTATTTTAATGAAAGCTTATAAGTTGCTAGAAATTTCTATTCTTCCTACTGATCTTTTGAAAATTAAAGCGATGCATAATGACTTATGGACTCAGGAAGCTGTCGAAGGTCGGTGGGATAGTATGTTGCAAAAAGCTAGTTACGCTTTTATTTCTAGTGCCGCTAAAGAAATAACGGGAAGTGTGAAGTTTAAACTTTCTCGAGGGCAAGCTTTAGCTAATAGTATTGTTGCCGAAAACCCTAAGTATATAAGGGATAGAGATGGTTGGGAGATTATGACTACGGAAGAACGTTGTGTGAATTTTAGTAATAGTGGTTTTAAGTTAACTGATTTTGCCTAAGGTAAATAGCATGCATTTCCTTGAAAATGATAAGAAAGTTGTTGCTGAATTGGCTGGAAGTCTTTCAAATAAAAATTATTCTTTTGTTTCAGGCGGGCAGATAGCTAAAATTGTCGATGCCAAAGAAAAAGAGGTTTTTGAGTTTAAAAGACACTGGGACTACTTAGTCCGTGATCGTTATATGGCGGATGGAGGTCAATATCGCTATCGCCGTTATGGACAATTTTCAAAATTAGCTAATAAAAATTTTCTTTTTAAGTTGCCACATGAAGCTTACGTTCAATCATCAGATGTTAATTCCTTAAATGGTGATGTTGAGCGTAATTTTGAACCATTACAAGATGATTTTATTAACTGTCCTTTGTTGGTTAATATCCTGATTTTATTGGCAGATATTTACGATGCAGTAGAAAAAGAATCTCGAAATTGGAATGTACGTTTGCACCCTTACCGAATCATTGCAAATGAACTTGAGACAGGGCAGCCAACTCCTGAAGGGCTGCATCGAGATGGTGTTACCTTTATTGCATCCTTGATGGTATGTAGACACAACATATCCGGTGGAACTACTAAGATTACCGACCAAAATAAAATTTTTCTCGAAGAGGTTTTGTTAAGTGAGTCATTAGATATTGTTATGGCCGATGATGAAAAAACAATGCATCAAGTTTCATCTATAAAGCCTATTGATTTAGAGGATGTCGCATATCGAGATGTTCTTGTGATCGCATTTAAACGTGAGGAGTAATAGAATGACTACGGTTGTGAGTGCTTTGAATAAGAAATTATTAAAAATTCCATTGACAGAGGTAATGTTGTTGATGGTTGCAATTTTCTGGGGAACCAGTTATGGGTTGACAAAAGATGCATTGATTTATACAAGTGTATTGCTTTTTATATCGATTCGATTTTCGATTACATTTTTATGTATGTTGCCAGTCATTATTAGAGACTTTCGCTGCGGGTTAAACGATGACTGGAAAGTTGCTATTCCGACAGGTACTGTACTATCGGCAATTTTTTTCTGCGAAGTTTATGGTGTCTTCCATACGTCTGCGTCTAATGCCGCTTTTCTAATCAGTTTGTCAGTGATTTTGACTGCTTTTGCGGAGCTAATTATTAACAAGAGACGGATAACGAACGCTCTGTTAGTAATGACACTAGTAAGCGTATTAGGTGTTCTTTTGCTAACAAGTTCAGAGGGATCCACTCTGGATTTAAATAAAGGGGACTACTTTATTTTAATGGCGGCGCTACTGCGGGCTTTGATGGTTACATTGACCAAGCGCATTGTGGRAGGGAAAGCAATAACAACATCCACCTTAACTGCCATTCAGTCATTGGTGGTTGCCACTGTCTCAATTTTGTTAGTGTTTATTTCTCGGCCTTTTTCAGATTTTGCGATACCTACTTCTCTAAGCTTCTGGTTGATAATGGCGTATTTAGTGGTATTTTGTACTCTTTTTGCTTTCTATGTGCAAAATTATGCAGTGCGTAAGACGTCTCCCACAAGAGTATCTCTGTTAATGGGGAGTGAGCCTTTATTCGGAGCTATATTTGCAGTTATATGGCTCAATGAATCTCTCTCAGCGGTACAGATGATTGGTGGTGGATTGATTTTAGTTAGCGTAGTCATCACATCCTTAAAGAAAGAGGGAGAAACGGTTAATCATATAAAGTCAACTATACCGGCTGCCGTAAACGCAAAATAGAGACACCCAATCCGATAAAAGCACTGCCCATAATGCGATTAACCCACTTCACCCGTGATGCACTGCTTAGCCAACGGGAGAGGTGTTTCGCTAGCCCACCATATAGCATTAAAACGGCGAAGGAGAGCGCCATAAAGGTGCCCACCATAATCGAGAATTGGGGAAGCAAGGCACGCTGTTTATCCAAGAATTGCGGAAACAGGGCGGTAAAAAACAGGATCGCTTTTGGGTTGCTCACGGCTACCAATGCGCCTTCACTAACGGTACGCCACCTGGGGGTTGGTTTAGTCGCTATGGTAGCGACCGCAAGGGAGGTCTTGCTCCGCCACTGACGAATGCCCAGGTAGATCAAGTAGGCTGCGCCGCCCAGTTTAAGCAGGTTGAACAGCACTTCCGAGGCGTTCAACACCACCCCCAGCCCCAAGACTGCTGCACTGGCCAGTATGAGTAGGCCAGTAATATTTCCCAGCGACGAAAGCGCTACGCGCTTGGCTCCTCCTGCCATGCCGTTGCGCACCGCGACTAGAAAAGCGGGCCCGGGGCTGGCAATGCTGACCAGTGCCACGGCAACAAAAAGCAACCAGGTGGAAAGCTGCATGGGCGCATCTCCGGACGGGGTTGAAATGACTCATCGCATTAATCCTAATGGATAACACCCGTGTAGACGACTCCTTATCAACCATTGGTAAGTTTATTGCCTCTCATTGCCTACCTGCTCTGCCATCAAACACAGCAGCTCGTACATAACGGTAGCGCCAAGCAGGGCCGTGTTACCGCTGGGGTCGAAGGGTGGGGAGACTTCCACTACATCGGCGCCGATAAGCGGTAAACCTCGAAAGCCGCGCACTAGTTGAAGTGCTTGCAGGCTGGTGAGGCCACCTACTTCAGGGGTGCCGGTGCCAGGGGCGAAGGCGGGGTCGATGCTGTCGATATCGAAGGATAGATATACTGGGCCACTGCCTACAACGCGGCGTGCTTCGGCGACCGTCGCTTCAATGCCAAGCGTATCCACTTCCTCCATAAACATCACCCGCATGCCACTGGCATCGGAGTAGTCCCAGCCTTGGGTGGTGTTTTGGGCGCCGCGAATGCCAATTTGCACCGTGCGTTTGGGGTCGATAAGGCCCTCTTCGCAGGCGAGCCGGAAGGGGCCGCCGTGGTGAAATTTGGAGCCCTGAAACTCGTCCCAGGTGTCGGTATGAGCATCGATATGAATCAAGCCTACCGGGCCATCGGCTGCCAAGCCGCGCAGGATGGGGTAGGTGATGGAGTGGTCGCCCCCGGCGCTTAGCGGAATAATGCCTGCTCGGTGAATGGCTGAGTAATAAGCGGCAATATCATCAGAGACCTGCTTAAGGTCGTAGATCGACGAAAAGCGCACATCCCCAATGTCGGCAATACGTGCCTGGGCAAACGGGTCCAGCCGGGTGACATGGTGCAGGCTGCGCATCATGCTTGACTGGTTGCGAATCTCCCGCGGGCCGTGGCGGGTACCGGGGCGATTACTCACGCCGCCATCAAACGGAATGCCGACCAGGGCAATATCAAGTTCCGCTAAGGAGTCGGCGAGCGGCGCACGCAAAAAGCTGGCTATTTCGCGATAGCGTGGTTCTTGGTGCGGTAGGTAGCTTTCGCCAGTGGCGGCATTGTGGCGAGTGCCGTCGGTGCCCTTGGTCATGTTGCTCTCCTTATCGGGTTAGGCTGGCCAAACTGGCGGCTAACAGTTGCGTGCCTGCCACGGCATCGGCGAGCTCGGTATGCTCATCTGGATGGTGGCTAAGACCGTCGCGGCAGGGCACAAACAGCATCGCCGTTGGGCAGTGGTTGGCAAGGTGAATAGCGTCGTGAAAGGCACCGGATACCAAGTGCGGTGCGCTAATGTCTAACTCCTGGGCGGCGTCATCTAGTAGGGCGGTAAGTGTTTCGGGAAACGCGACCGGCTCAACCCGCGAGAGCGGTGTCAGCGTTGCACGGCAACCTGCCCAGTTCTGCTGAGCGAGCTTATTGAATTCGGCTTCCAGCGCTTTGAGCGTTAGCGCTTCTGGGTGGCGTAAATCAATGCTGAAGGAGACGTGGTCAGGAATGGTGTTCACCGAGCCAGGACTAACGGTGAACTTGCCGATGGTAAAGCGCACCCGGTCTTCGTCATCTCTCGCGGCTTCCCTGAGCGCTGTTGCTAACGCGCAGGCGCCTTCAAATGCATCGCGACGCATGGCACGCGGGGTAGTGCCTGCGTGGTTGGCGCTGCCCGTTATCGTGACTTCAAACCAACTAACGCCCTGAATACCTTCAACCACGCCCACTGCAGCACCTGCACGCTCCAATATTGGGCCTTGCTCAATATGTAGTTCCAGGAAGGCGTGCATGGGCGTTGCCAATGGGCGGCGTGGCACACCTGCGGCGTCAAGCTCCGCCAAGCAGGTGTCTAATGCACTTCCCAGGCTGACGCCGTCGCTATCTTCAATCAAGCGCGTTTCATCCAGGCTGCGTACACCACAAAAGACCGCTGAGCCTGAAGTGCCCGGCGAGAAGCGTGCGCCTTCTTCATTTGTCCAGCTGACCAGTGATAACGGTCGGCGTGGGGTAAAACCAATGTCGTTAAGCGCGCGCAGCGCTTCAAGGCCTGCCAGCACACCCAGCGCACCATCGTACTTTCCCCCCGCGGGTTGGCTATCCAAATGGCTGCCGGTGACGACGGGCTCAAGCTCAGGGTCGCTGCCGGGAATGTCGAGAAACACGTTGCCGATGGCATCAACGCTCGCCTTTGCACCTAAGGCACTGGCCTGCTCAATCAGCCATAGCCTCGCGCGGGTATCGCTGTCATCAAGCGCGAGGCGTGCCACACCGCCATCCGAGCGAGCGCCAAATTGGGCTGCCGTTGCCAAGTCATTAGCTAAACGCGCCGGTTTTACCGCAGCGGCGATTGACGCCAGATCTGTGGGGGATCCATCGGTAGGGTGATTGGTGTGGCTCTGCATCAGGCTCTCCACAGGTGTTTGTTATTCGTAAACTTCGAAATGCAACTCGACAGGCACACAGTCCGCTCCGTTGATAGGGATTATGTCCTGTGGGCAGGCGGACATGACCACAATACAGTCCATCTCGGCGCGTAGTTCAACATAGTCGCCAGCGTTAGACACCGGCGGGCACCAGTCGACTTTCATCTGCTCATTAACGGGAATATTCATCCATAGATTGAGCGGCTGGGGCACCTCGGGGGTGTCAACGCCAATCGCCTTCATGGCTAAGCGCAGGTTGTCGGCGCAGCTATCATGATAGCCCTCGACACCCAGGGTCATATATCGGAACAGGTCGCAGGCCGCCATTAACGTGTCGTGAATACCCGGCGAGGTATCAGCTGTGAGGGTCATGATCGGGCGGCGGCGGTTACTGATTAGCGGATCGCCTACCTGGGGAATCAGCGCGCTCAACCAGGCGCGCCCGTGTTCCCAGGACATGAACTCGTTGGTGTTATCGGTGCTAAACGCCCAGGTGTCGCACACTTGAGTGCCATGGGTGTTAATAATGCGGATGGTTTGCCCTGCTTTTAAGCGTACCGCTCGCCCGCCACGGGCAGCAACTTCGTAGCGCTCGCCGAGCACTGGCGTGCCATCAGGGGAGATGGGGTTGTCTAAGCTGTGGTTGTGACCGCAGGGCTCGCTGTTACTGCGCGGCAGTTGCTCAATGCGAGCGTGGTCAAAGCGTGTGTCAGTACTCATTTGAATCTCCAGGTGTGTTGTCGTGGTGTTAGCTAATCGGTACATGTAAGTCGAATCAGTCAATATGGCGCTCGCGCCAGGTATTCAAAAACTGTTGCAGGCGCTCGCTTTTCGGCTGGCGAAACAGCGTGGCGGGCGGGCCGCTTTCGACTACCCGGCCTTGATCCATAAAGATCACTCGGTCGGCCACTTTGGCGGCGAAGCCCATTTCGTGGGTAACGATCACCATGGTCATGCCGTCGCTGGCCAGCGTTTTCATTACATCAAGCACTTCGCCCACTAGTTCTGGGTCAAGCGCCGAGGTGGGTTCATCAAAGAACATCACTCGGGGTTTCATAGCGAGCGCCCGGGCGATGGCCACACGTTGTTTCTGGCCACCGGAAAGGCTCTCAGGAAAGTGACCCGCGCGATCGGCAAGCCCAACCTGCTCGAGCATAGCCATGCCTTCAATGTCTGCATCTTGGCGTGACAGGCCATTCACCAAGCGCAGCGCTTCGGTGACGTTCTCCAGCGCGGTACGATGGGGCCAGAGATGAAAGTGTTGGAACACCATGCCCACCGGGGCGCGCACTTCATCGACGCGCTTTTCACTGGTACGAACGCGTTTACCGCCGCGGTCTTCATAGCCCAACAGCTGGCCGTCGATGTAGACGCTGCCGTGATCGTAGGGCTCTAAAAATGCCAGGCAGCGCAGCAGCGTTGATTTGCCGGAACCGGAAGGGCCAATGACGCAGACCACCTCGGACGGCGTAAGGCTGAAGTCGATGTTGGTCAGCACTTCCAAGTCGCCGAACTGTTTGCTGATGCCGTGTGCTTCAACCATCGCTTTTTGACGGGAAGAGGATGCGGGCAAGTGTGTTTCAGCCGTTGGCATGGGTCGCTCCTGGTTGGGCAGCTTGGCGCGGTTGACGATTGGCTAAGCGTTTTTCCAGCGCATAGCCTCCCCGGGCGATGAGTTCGATCATTAACCAATAGAGTAGGGCGACCGCCAGATAGGGCTCGATCACCTGAAAGGTTTGGTTAACGATGGTGGTAGCGTTTTTGGTGAGGTCGTCCACTGAGATGATTGAGATCAGGGCGGACTCTTTCACCAAAATAATCAGCTGGTTGGTACTCGGAGGAATGATTAAACGAGCCATTTGGGGAATCTGAATACGAATTAGCGTGTGCCAAGGGGAGATCCCCAGCATGCGTGCTGCCTCAAGTTGGCCTTTAGCAATCGACTTGAAGCCACCACGATAAATTTCCGCAAAGTATCCTGCGCCATACAAGCCAATGCCGGCGACTCCAGCAATCTCGGCATCCAACCGCAGGCCAATACTGGGGCCACCGTAATAAAGTAAAAACAGCAGGATCAGCAGCGGCGTGCCGCGGCAAACCTCCACATAACAGGCCACCGGGTAACCGAAAAGGCGTGGGTTAGCTAAGCGTAGCGCTGCGAGTACCAGACCGAGCGAAAGTGCCAGCAGGCAGCCTAAAAAACAGATCCATAGCGTATTCCACAAGCCTTGCAGAATCAGGCCACGTGCTTCCCATAGCAGGGCAATATCTAACATAGCGGACACTCCCCTATTCGGTGGCTAGGCCGCCGGCCATGCGGCGTTCTAAGTAAGCGCTGATTCGTGCCAGCACAAGATTGACGGCAAGATAAAGCACGGCAGCGGCAAGATAGGTTTCCAGTGGCTGAAAAGKGCGCGAAGCGATTTGCTCGCTCACCCGCATTAGCTCAGTAACCGCAATCACCGAGATCAGCGATGAATTTTTGAGAATGGTAATGATCTCGTTGGTTAACGGCGGCAAGGTAAGACGAAACACCTGGGGCATGATAATGCGCCTGCGGGTTTGCCATGCGGAGATACCCGCCATACGCGCTGCTTCGATTTGCCCAGCGGGAATATGGCTGATGCCACTGCGGAAAATTTCTGCCTGAAAGGCGGTGGTATTCAGCGTTAAGGTCAAAATGGCGGCTGAAATAGGCGCGATCTCAATGCCTATCTCGGGCAGCAAATAGTAGACCAGCAGTAGTTGCAGCAAGATGGGGGTGCCACGCCAAAAGCTGCGGTAAAGCCCACAGGGCCAGCGCACCAGGCGGTAGCGACTGGTTAAGCCAAAGGCCAGCAACACGCCTAATACCAAGCCCAGTGCGATGGCGCAAAGCGAGACCACCAAGGTGGTGGTCAAGCCCTTAAGCAGCACAGGGTAGTGGTTGAGTAAAATCTCAAACATGGTGCACCCTTAGAGAGAAGAGAATCGTCTTAGCGAACTGCGCGGCGTGTTACTCGGCCGCTGGCAGTTCTAAAGGCAGATCCATCGGGCCGCCGAACCATTTCTCTTGTAGCTCTTCCAGAGTGCCGTCTTCATTGAGGCGTTGAATTTGCTCATCCATAAAGGCATTTAGCGAGGCGCTCTCTTCGTCATTACGCCCTGCCCAACTAAAGTAAACCGGGTCACCAAAGGTGCCGACCACTTCAAATACCTCGGGGCGGGTGCGCTCGGCTTCGAGCAAATTGGGCAGGCTGTTAATCACCACATCAACGCGGCCGGTACCCAGCTCGGCGTAGGCTTCGTCAACGCCTGTGTAAGTGCGGATATCTTCAACGGGGGTGCCCGCTTCCTCAAGCTCGGCGGCCAATGCTTCTAGCGCCTCAAGTTGAGCAGAACCCGCTTGAGCGGCGGCTACCTTGCCGGCGATATCCTCAGGTGAGTTGATACCCTCTTCGCCCGCGCGTTTTAGAATTGCCATAGTGGCATCGGCAATCGGTGCGCTGAGGTGATACCGCTCCATGCGCTCAGGTGTGGCGGTGACCGAGGTGATCACGTAATCAAAGCGCTCGCGCTCAAGGCCCGGCAGAATACCTTGCCAGGGAAGATCCATACGGATCAGCTCGACCCCCTCAAGCTCGGGCATGATGTATTCCATGATATCGGCGGAGTAGCCGACAATCTCACCCTCTTCAATGTATTCAAACGGGGCGAAGCGCGCTTCAGTGCCGACAGTAAAAGTGCCGTCTGAGCGAATATCGTCAAGCAAATCACTGTGCGCAGTAGAGGCGAAGCTAACGCCAAGTAAGAGGCCTGCGGTAATCGTCGGGATGCGTTGCATGGGGATGCTCCTCGGGGTGGTGATACTCGAATCAAAAGGCGAAGGCCCGTTGAACAACAACCCCTTGAGTAAAGCAGGCGTTATGCAACAATAAAACTGCTATCTTTCGATGTTCGTACCCGTTTTATTGATGTGAATTGCACTAACGTAGAGCACTCTAATGAAACTCTCAGCTGCTGATCTTAAAAGCCTCTCTGTATTCCTTGCCGTGACTGAGCATCGCGGTTTTGCGGGCGCGCAAACGGCGCTGCATATGAGCCAGTCCGCTGTGAGCTTTCATATCCGGGCACTTGAAGAGCGGGTAGGCTTCACTGTATGCCGACGAGGGCGGCAGGGGTTTGAGCTCACTGAGCGGGGCACAATGGTGTATGAGCGTGCCAAGGTGTTGCTTGCCTCCGTTGATGATTTTGATAGCGAGATGAGCGAGCTGCGCAGCTCCGTTTACGGCACGCTGCGTTTAGGTGTTGTCGATAACACCATTATGGATGTGGATCTTGATCTGCAGGGGGTGATTGGCGAATTTCTGCGCAAGAACCCTAAAGCGCGTCTCAACATTACGGTAGGCAGTCCTGATCGCCTGATTGGTGAGATTGCCAATGGTGAAGTACAGCTCGGCATCTTACCGGAAATGGCACAAATTGAAGGCCTGCAGCATCGTCAGGTTTACACCGAAGTGCATGGAATCTATTGCGCAAAACGGCATCCGTTGTTTGCCCGTGATAGCGATCAGCTAACGATAGAAGAAGTGATCAATCACCCCTTTGTGGTGCGGCCCTATGCCAACCTGCAAGAGCTTAAGAGTTTTCCCAATGCCCAGGTGGGCGCCCATGCCTCCAATATGGAAGCCCAGGCTCTGCTGATATTGAGCGGCCACTTTATCGGTAATTTGCCCCGCTACTATGCCAACCACTGGGTGGAGCGGGGCGAGCTCAAAGCGCTGCTGCCAGATCAGGTCGAAATCGCGTCGCCGTTTTGTGTCGTTACTCGGGCGGGGCGCAGGCCATCCCTTATCGTGCGAACCTTTATTCAGGAACTGGTAGCAAGGCTTTGGCAGCAGTCACATTTGGTTGATGCGTACCAAGGAGATGAGTTGTTAGCAGTGGGTAAATCAATCAACGATAGCTGATAGGCACAGAGTAAGCTATCCCCGGTGCGCATGGCGAGAAAATTGGATTTTGTAAGACATTCGCTATTGGTTTTGTAAGAGATCTCTTAAAAACCGCTGACTGAATTGATTTTGCTAGGAAATACTGTAGGTTTTCTTGGCTTCGCTAACCGCGCTAAAGTCCCGAGCAATAAATAGCGTCGGGTGAAGACTTTTTTTTATATAAGAGCCCTTTCTCAGCAAAATGAAAAAAGGGTGATGACTCATGGCGGCATTCACTATTGATGGCGCTTATGTTTAGCCTTACTGGGTTTCAGGCGCATGCCTCTATTTATTTCGATTATTGCCAGCTTTCCTACCGTCATCTTTACAGTACTGCTAAGTGTCGCCGTTCTTTACTGGTTAGTTTCGCTATCGGGTTTAGTCGATAGCGACGTAGTCGAGGGTGATGTTGGCGAAGGAGGTTCGCTGGCATTGGGCGGTTTACTGGCAACGCTGGGCTTGCACGGCGTTCCCCTGCCGCTAGTGATTACGCTGCTGGCATTAACCGGCTGGCTGTTTAGCTATTTCGCAATGCTGTTGCTAGGAACACACCTAAACCCAGGCCTGTTGCTGTGGGTGTTTAATGGCGTCGTGCTGATATTAGGTTTTGTTGTCGCCACTATTATCACGTCCTTGCTGATTCGCCCTATGCGGCCCCTTTTTCGCCCCGCTCAGCACCTGCCTATTGAACAGCGTTTGACAGGTAAGCAATGCACGGTTCGCTCGGGAGAGGTGACAAAAGAGAAAGGCCGCGCCGATGCGCATATCGATGGTGACCATCTTATTTTGCAAGTGCGAAGCGACTCAGCGCTGGTGCGTGGTGAGCGCGCCATCATTATTCAGTACCTGTTGACTGAAGATGCGTACTGGGTGGTATCTGAAAAAGATTTTGAAGCCGGCTTAGCCGATTAATTGCCTTGGTGCAGGAGATAAAGATGGATTTGTCGTGGATCATGCCACTACTGGTTAGTGTCAGTGTGATTGTTATTGCACTGCTTGCAATACTGGCACTGTTTAAAGCCTTTTATCGAAAAATAGATCAAGGCCAGGCATTAATCGTCAATGACCTTTCCGCAACGCCCAAGGTTTACTTTACCGGGGCTATGGTGCTGCCCGTTGTTCACCGTTCCGAAACCATGAAGGTATCGGTGATCACCCTGGAGCTCAATCGTACCGGGAAAGAGGGGCTGATTTGCCGCGATAATTTGCGTGCCGACATTAGCGTAGCATTCTACCTACGCGTCAATGCCACTGCCGAAGACGTCTTGCGCGTTGCTAAATCCGTTGGCGTAGGCCGCGCCTCCGATCGCGATGCCGTTAATGAGTTATTTAACGCCAAGTTCAGCGAAGCATTGAAGACCGTCGGTAAAAAGATGGACTTCATGCAGCTCTTCGAAGAGCGCCAGCAGTTCCGCGACGCCATTGTTGAGACCATTGGCCAGGATCTTAATGGCTACATTCTCGAAGACGTTGCCATTGATTATTTAGAGCAAACGCCGAAAAGCTCGCTGGATCCGAACAACATCCTGGATTCAGAAGGTATCAAATGTATCACCGAGATTACCGCCCGGCACAATGTTGAGACCAACCGCCTGGAGCGCGACCAAGAGCTGGAAATTCAGCGCAAGAATGTATCCGCACGTGAAGCCGCATTAGAGCTTGAGCGAACTCAGGCCGATGCCGAGGCGCGTCAGCGTCGTGAAATCGAAAGCCTGGAGTCTCGTGAGCAGTCCGAAGCCGAGCAGGTGCTTCAGCAAGAACGTGCGAAAAGCGAAGCCGCGCGGATTAAAACCGATGAAGAGCTGGCGATTGCCGAAGAGAACAAGCAGCGCCAGATTGAAATGGCCACCAAGGCCCGCGAGCGTGCCGTCCAGATCGAAGAGGTGCGCATTCGTCAGGCGAAAGAGCTTGAGGATGTAACCCGTGAGCGTGCGGTAGAAATTGAACGAATCGGTATGGAAAAAGCGCTGGAAGAAGAGCGCAAAGAGATTGCCGACATTACCAGCCAGCGTATTGCGGTTGAACGCAGCGTGGCGGAAGAAGAAGAGAATATTAACGATGTGCGCAACCGCGCCGAGGCGGAGCGCCAGAAGGTCACTCGCTTGACCGCCGCACAAGCCGAAGCGGAAGAGCGCAAGCTCAAAGAGGTGCGCGCCGCGGAAGCTGTCTTCGAGCGCTCCAAGCTGGAAGCGGAAGAGGCGGTTATTCGCGCCCAAGCCGATTTGGATGCGGCTGAGAAGAAATCCGCCGCAGAAGAGAAACAGGCACGTGGCCAGCAGGCGCTTGCCGCGGCAGACGGGCTGGCAGAAGCGCAAGTGCTGGAAGCGCGTGCTCACGCCCAGCGCAGCGAAGGCTTTGCCCTTGCCGAGGTTAAAACGGCCAATGCGAAAGCTGATGAAGATGCCGGACTAGCGGAAGTGCGTATTCTTGAACAGCGCCTTGAAGCCGAGGCCATGGGCGAGGAGAAACTGGGCACCGCAAAAGCACAGGCCCGGGAAGCAATGGCCAAAGCCGAAGCCAATGGCTTGGTCGAGAAGCTGCGCGCTTACGACAATATGTCCGAAGAGGCTCGCCACTTCGAAGAGTTCCGTATGAACCTGGAAGTCCACGAGAAAGAAGTCATGGCGCAAATCGAAGCTCAGCGCATCGGTATGCTCGAAAATGGCAAGGTAATGGCTGCCGCGATGCACAATGCCAAGTTCGAGCTAATTGGTGGCGACAGCGATGTGTTTGAAAAACTCACCGCCGGGCTAGGCTACGGTAAAGCAGTACAAGGTGTGCTCGATAAGTCACCAGCGCTGCAAGCTACCCTGGCGGGCTTGGCGAATCGTGCCCTGAACGCTGACGCTGGCAAAGCCTCCGAATCTGCCTAAAGGGTAGGGTGACTCTCTATGCAGAGAGTCTCGGCCTACGTCGTTACAAGCGGCCGGTGACACCTTTCCAAGACCGCAATCGTCACCCCATTGCGGTCTTTGCTATTTCTAGTGAGCACTTTTCAGGATGAATACCTATGTCGAAGGAGCATGCTTCGGTTGAAAATATCGTCAGAGAAAGCACCGCGTTCGAGACGATACAGCGGCGGTTGAGAACCCAGGGCGGCGAACTGGGCGCGTCGATCAGTAAACTGAATGACGCCCGCGCTGACGTTTTCGGTAGCAGTAGCATGGCGCTTTTGGGTAGGGCCCGTGTTCGAACCGAAAATAACGCCATTGCTCGCGATATGGTACGCATTGGCGAGCAAATTTTGTTTGGCTTTAATGTTCAATTAGGGCTGCGCAAAGAACTGGAAGCGAGCGATATTTTTGCGCTCTACCACCTCAAAGATGATGAAGAGGGGCTTGAGTTAAGTGAAGCGCCAACGGCGAATAGCTTCCTCACCGAGAGCCGCTTTGTTCAGGATTTCAAAGAACTCCAGAAATACTACAGCCATGCCACGCTGGTTCAACTGGTCACCCTTAACAATAAGCTGCTAATTGCTTTTCAAATCGGTGAAAAACTTAGCGACCTGCGCGTCTTCCGTTGGGATTTAGCCGCCAGCGGTGAGGTGAGCCGCTATATCGATAATCGCGGCGAGCGCGACCTGATCTTTCCTGACCGCTTTGCTTTCTCCTGGCAAACCGCAGGCCGGGATATGCAGGAGCAGGGTCGCGCGCCCCATCTGAATATCCTTGATACCGTCTTCGTGGACAACCTGCGCGGACACATTACCTTCAAGATTGAGAACAACACCAGCAGCGGCGAAGGTGTCTTTAGCGACCCAGTGGAGTCAGACTCCCAGTCGCTGGACGATGCCAGCTTTGAATATGCTGATCTTGGTGCGGTGGTGCTGATTCGTATTTTGCCCTTCAATGAGCAACAGTGGCGCTACTACCTTTTCAACCGTGCTGAGCAGCACGTTAAACGTGTCGATGCCATGGCGGGCTCCGTCGTTGAGCTGCCGGAAAACCACGGCCTGATTTTTCCCTCAGGCTACTACTTAAATACGGGTGAGTTGACCACCTACGAAGTACCCGAGGAAGACCTGCGCTTCAAACGTATGGTGCGCTCGCCAAACGGCGAAGATGTTCTCTACACTTTTTATGCGCCGCAAACCGGGCAGGTAGTGCTTTATCGCTACAACTTGATCCGCAAGCAGGTCGATACCCCCATGGTGGGGCACGGGGCGGCGATACTTGAAAACGGTCACCTAGCGATTTTTTACGCTGAAGACGAGCCTACGCTGGTTCATCCTATCCAGGTATGGGCGACGCCCTTTATGTCGGAGCGCTTCCATGCCCAGGATGCGGTGCGTAACGACACGCCACTAGGCCGAATTGGTAACCCGGATCTAGTACGCGGCATTGCCGAGCTCAATAGCATCGTGCAGCTCGCTAACGAGCAGCAGGCATCAGAACGCCACTTTAACGCCATCATCCGGCGGGTTGACCGCACGCTGAACCAGTTCCACTGGATTGGTGAAGCTGACTTTGAAACCATTCACGCCGCGCTTGAACAGCTAAAGCACACCGCTGAACTGATGCTCGATGAGTATGAGAAAGTCCAGGCGATTCGTGCCCAGACAGCCCAGGCGCTAGACGAGGTTGAAAAACAGCAGGCGACGCTGCTGCGGGAGCTCAAGCCCAGTAGTTGGAAAACCCCCGACCTATTCGTTACCTACCTGAAACATTTACGCGACCATCGTGGGCGGCTAATGGCGCTGCGTGAGCGACGCTATCTGGATGAAGAGCGCCTGCAAACGTTAGAGCAAGCGCTGGATAAAGCGGAACAATCGCTGACCCAGCAGACCTTTAGCTTTCTTGCTCAGCCAGAAGCGCTGGATGGCTACCGGGAAACCCTGGCGACGTTGAAAGAGCAGGTGGGTGAGGCAGAGAATCGCCAGCAGTTGGCGGAGTGCGTGGAGCGTTATCGCGAATTAACCGCGGGCCTGGATATGATTCAAGGGCTGCTGTCGTCGATGTCCGGCGGCGATGCTATTGAGCAGACGCGGATTACCGAGAACATCTCCAGCATCTACGCCTCGATTAATCAGCAGCGCTCCGAAGCGGAGATCCGTTTAAGAGAGCAGGGGAGCGCAGAGGCTCAGGCGCAGTTTGCGGCCCAGATTCGCTTGTTTGAGCAGAGCCTGGCTAATGGTGTTGGCGCGCTGCGGGAACCTGATGACTGCGACCAGCTGATGACGCGTATCCTCGATCAACTCCAGGAACTGGAGAGTCAGTTCGGCGAATTTGATGAATTTTTAACCACCATTCTTGAGCAGCGTGAAAGTGCCCACGAGAGCATCGAAGCACGCCGCCAGCAGCTGCAGGATGAGCGTCAACGTCGCGTCTCTACCCTAACGGACGCCAGCCAGCGGATTCTGGCCAATGTGGAGCGCCGCACAGAGCGCTTTGAAACCCTCGAAGAGCTGCATAGCTTCTTCGCGGCGGATGCCATGGTCGGCAAAGTGCGCAGCATGATCGATGAGCTGCGCAATATGGGCGGCAATCTTGAGGCGGACGATATCGCCGGACGCCTGCGCTCCTCCCAAGACGCCGCCATGCGTAGCGTGCGTGACCGTTCCGATATTTATGAATCCGGTGGTGATGTTATACGCCTGGGGCCACGCCACCGCTTCAGCGTCAACCAGCAGCATCTCGACTTAACCCTGGTGCCTCGCCAAGAGCGCATCATGCTGCATCTGACGGGCACGCAGTATTACGAGCCGCTTGAGGATGAGAGGCTGACCGAGCTGCAAGACTACTGGAGTATGCTGCTGCCTTCGGAAAGCCCCGCAGTCTATCGCGCCGAGTATCTTGCTTATCGCTTTATGGACGAGTTGGCGAAGCCCGGTGCTAAGCCGATTAATGTGGAAGATTTCAGCGAGCTTCAGCGTCAGATTGCCAATTTTGCCTCGCCGCGCTACCGCGAAAGCTACGAAAAAGGCATTCACGATCACGACGCTGCACTGATCGTACGCACCTTGTGGCCAGCCCGCCAAAGTGCTGGTTTGCTAGGGTTTGGGCCGCTGCCCCGGGCGCTGGCGATGCTGTTCTGGGCCGATCGCATTCACGATGAAGACGCGACCCGTAACCTGCGCGCTCGCTGTCTATCGGCAGGCATTCTATGCCGCATTATKAATAACGACGATCTGCTAAACGCCTTGATCCAGGAAGTACAGCCGCAGCTTGATGCTTTTGTATCGGCCCAACAGATCAAGTGCTCGGTGAGTCAGATAAGCAGTGCCACTGACTTTCTGGTGCGCCAGTTGGCTGAAGAGGGCGAACGTTTTCCGGTCACCCAGTACGCCGCCAGCCTGGTGGAGAGCTTTACCACCTCCATGCAGCAGCAGGGCCACTACGTACACTTTCAAGAGGCCTTGGCGGTGGTTGCGGGTAACCCCGGCGCCCGCTGGGTGATCACTTCCCACTGGCTGCAGGCCCACGCGGGGCAGGCCAAGCAAGAGGCGCTGCTGCACTACCTGCCTGAAGCGATTGCCATGCTCAACACGGCTGACCGGCTAAGCACCGCCACCCATAATGTTGAGCTAGCCTTCATCATTATCGGCTTGCTGGGCCAGCACGGACGTCTTGAACAGCAAGAGCTCACGCTTCAGCTCGACGACTTTCAGGAGCGGCTGCGCCACCACGAGCAGGTCGTTATACGCGACTGGACGGCGTTACAAGAGCGTCGCCAGCTGATTTTACGCGAGCAGCGGGAGCGGTTGCGGCTCGAAGAGTACCTGCCGAAGCCACTCAACTCGTTTGTGCGCAATAAGCTGATTACCGAAAGCTACTTACCCATCATTGGCGATAACCTAGCCAAACAGATGGGCACGGTAGGTGATACGCGGCGCACGGATAATAGCGGTTTGCTGATGATGATCTCCCCGCCCGGCTACGGTAAAACCACGCTTATGGAGTATGTGGCGAACCGCTTGGGGCTGATCTTTATGAAGATTAACTGCCCCAGCCTTGGTCACGATGTGACCTCGCTGGATCCTGAGGCCGCCACGCACTCCACTGCCCGGGCCGAACTGATCAAGCTGAATCTGGCGTTTGAAATGGGCAACAACGTCATGCTCTATCTGGATGATATCCAGCATACGCATCCGGAGTTTTTGCAGAAGTTTATCTCGCTATGCGACGGCAGCCGGCGGGTTGACGGTATCTGGAACGGGCGCACCAAGACCTACGATATGCGCGGTAAGCGCTTCTGCATCGCCATGGCGGGTAACCCCTACACCGAAAGCGGCGACGTGTTCAAAGTGCCCGATATGCTGGCCAACCGCGCCGATGTTTATAACCTGGGCGATGTGTTGAGTGGCATGGAGGAGGTATTTGCGCTCTCCTACATCGAGAATGCCATGAGTGCCAATACGGTGCTCGCCTCTTTGGCCACACGCGGCATGGACGATTTCTACCGCTTTGTGGATATCGCCATGGGCCGCGAGGTGCCAAGCACCGACTTTGAACACGACTATAGCGCCGCAGAGCGTGAAGAGATCGTCGCGGTGCTGAAGAATATGTTTAAAGCCCGAGAAGTGGTGCTGCGCGTGAATCAGCAGTATATCGCCTCCAGCGCCCAGGCTGACGAGTACCGCACCGAGCCGCCGTTCCGCCTACAGGGCAGCTACCGCAATATGAATCGGTTGGCTGAAAAAATGTCGCCGATACTTAGCAACGACGAGCTTGAAGCCATTATTGACGACCACTATGTCGGCGAAGCGCAACTACTCACCCAGGGTGCCGAAGAGAATCTACTCAAGCTGAAAGAGCTTAGAGGCACCTTGAGCGAGGAAGAAAAACAGCGCTGGGAAGCGATTAAGCGTGAGTTCCAACGTCGGCAACTAACCGGAGGCAATGAAGAGACCGGTGCCCTAGTGGTGCGTCAATTAAGCTTAATTGCGGAGGGGGTTGGTCAATGGGGGAAGGTAAGGTCGGAGGATGGTTAATGTTGCTGGAAGAACTACCCGAACATTAATCATGAGTTATTGATTGGAGATACTTAATTGTTAAAAATCAGCCGCTGGTTATCAGCGGCTGACTAATCATTTATCTAAAAGCACTCACTCAACAGCCGAGTAAGGGTTTTCTGCCATTAAGAAAGCGCGTAAGTCGGCTTTTTGAGAGTGGTTGTGCAGCCACTCACGCACGTCACAGGCCTTTTGGTAGTCAGCATCACCAAACTTGCTGCGATAGAGCTGCTCAAAGGTGTCACTGGTTTTTTCCTGACGTATCCGCTTTTGCCAGGAGTCTGTCAGTATGCTGTTAAGGTTACCCGCAAGCCCTTCGGCGATCAGCATTTCCCACTCGCCTTTATTCAGCCACACACCGCCTACACGAGCGCTATAGTCGATCCGATGAGCATTATCTTTGGCGATTCGAAACTTGCTCATAATGCCGCCGGTCACCGGGCAAATCAGTGCGCCTACCGTATCTTCCGCCTCAACGCTCTCGACACCAGTATCATCAAATACATGTTCGGGGTGACGTTCTTTCCAGCTAATGTAATCTTCAATCAAGATCCAGTTGCCGCCGCAGTTATTGCAAGTATGACTACGGAAAAGGGCATCAAGAAAGCTGGGGACTAAGTTCCCTTGCTGGCATGCGGTACATTTCATCGGCGCGTTCCTAGTGTTAAGTTCATGATATCTTTCTCATATATAAAAGTTGTCACAAAGATTAATTAAGAGCAAGTTGTTGCGCCGAGAAAATAATACTTAAAACCTTACCGACGCTAGAAGGCTAACTTCCAGCGGGTCGCCGACCACTACCCGCGTACTGCCTCCGCTGGAGGGATAGTAAGTAGTGTCGAACAGGTTCTTGGCGTTGAGCTGCAGGTGTAAGTTGTCGCCCAGCCAGGGGGTATCCCAGCCGATAAAGGTATCGGCGACGGTGTAGGCGTCTAACTGGAAGCTGTTGTCAGCGTCGCCTTCGCGCTCACCCACATAACGAACCCCGCCGCCCAGGCGCCAGTTGCCCAGTGCCGGGCTGGTATTCAGGTCGTGAGCCAAATAAAGGCTTGCGGTATGCCGTGCGGCGTTGGTCAGCCGGTTGCCCTGGGTGCCTTCGGTATCTTTGAGCACTTCGGTGTCTGTGTAGGCGTAAGCACCCAGTAGCGAAAGCTGATCGGTCAACTGGCCGGAAACCGTTAGCTCCACACCCTGTGAGCCCGCTTCGCCTACTGTGCGGGTGACGCCGTTGTCGGAAACAGCGACATTCTCTTTACGGATATCAAATAGCGCAGCGGCTAACGAGAACTGGTCGTTCCACAGGTGCTTCACACCAATTTCGCTGCCCATACTGTGCTCGGGATCCAACGTCTTACCGGTATCACTGTCGGCGCCATTGGGCACAAAAGCCTCGCTATAGCTGGCATAAACCGACGTATTCGGAGTCAGGCGATGCAGCAAACTGACCGAAGGCAGAAAAATATCGTCGCTGATATCGGTGGCGGTTACGAAGGGTCGGCCACGGCCACCAAACTGCTCGTAGTGGGTGTAGCGCCCGCCTAGCCCCAGCGTCCAGCGGTCATTGAAGTGCCAGCGGTCATTGAGATAAACGCCGGTCGTATTAATCTCATCCAAGCGGTTGCTTCGCGAGGTGTTAAGGCTATCGCTATCCAGATTTAGACCGCCGTAGCTCATCTCGTATACATTTTGGTCGGTGACCGCTGTACCGCGATACACCTCGGCCAGATAATCCCGCTGGCGTTCATGATCCACACCGATAGTGAGATCGTGGCGCATGCCTGCCAGGGTGGCGGTGCCGGTAGTATCCCAGGCGGTATATTGCACGCGGCGGTCAAAGCCGTAGTTAGCATCGGCACGGCGGGTTAGCGCGCCGGTGTCTTCATTCACACGCAGTACCCGCGGCTGACCATCGCTGTACTGGCGGCGGTTCCAGCCGTAGGTCAATCTTGTTGACCAGTCGTCGTTGATATCCYGTTCCCACCAGGCGGTGACGGCTTCGTCGTGACCGAATACCCGTGACCAGGATTCATCAAGGCGCTGCTTACGGGATATATTGGCGGGTTCGCCGTCAATGATCACCGTGCCGCGATCCAAGTCTAAGTCGTAGTCGCGATACTCATAGGAGATCTGCGCACGACTGTCGCTACCTTCCCAGCGCAGCGAAGGGGCAATAATCGTACGTCGATCATTGCCAAAAGCGCGTGAGGAGTCTTCATCTTCATGATGGACGATAAACCGGAAGGCCAGCCCGGTATCGGCAAGCGGGCCGGTGACATCCACGCTGGCATTGCCGCCGCCCAAGGAGGTGGCTTCGGCGCTGATTTCGCGCTGCCACTCGTACTCAGGGCGTTTGGTGACCAGATTGATCACCCCGCCAGGATCCTGCTGGCCTTGAAAGAGCGAGGCTGGCCCCTTGAGTACTTCGACATGGTCCACCGTTGCCATGGAGAAGGTGCCCCGGGGCTGGCGAATGCCGTCGATCAACGTCGAACCATCGCTGTTGCTGCCGAAACCGCGTTTGATAAAGCCGTCTTCGGTGCCACCCATATTGTTGCCTTCGGTGACCCCTGCGACCATCGCCATCGCCTCAGTGAGGCTGTCGATATTATGATCGGCCATCACCTGGGCGGTGACTGTCTCTACGGTGCGGGCTTCTTCCAGAAACGACACCGGCTGTTTGCTGGCCAAACTAGAACGCTGGGCACGATAACTCTGCGGGGCCACGTCAGTGAGGCGATCCGAAGTGACGATCAGTGTTTCTGAAACTGTTTCTGAAGTGATCTCGTTGGCTTGTTGCGCGAAGGCATAGGGCAGCGGGTTCAGCAGTAGCAGCGGCGAAAACAGKGCAATGGTTCGAGAGCGGAGCATGGGCGGTATCGATCCTTTTTGTCGTCAGTGGGTGGAATGAGCAAGCGTTATTGCGCGTTGAGTGCGCCCCAGAAATGTCCCTCGCGGCTTAGCGCTGGTGGGGCGGGCAGCAGCGCGTCGAAGGTAGCGGCCGGGTCGAGGTCGGCGAAGCGTTCGGGGTAGAGCCATTGGGCAATGCGTTCTAGTGCCACAATGGCAAAGGGGCCTTGGTGGAAGCCGTGCCAGAGCGCGTAGAACTGACCTTGCTGAACGGCGTCGAGATGCTGCCAGCCGGGCAGTTCGTGGCTAAGCGAGCGCAGGTCTTGGGCAATCTCCGCATCGCTAATCCCAAGTCCCACGCTGATGCCATCTCCTGCTGTCCATTGCCCCGCGGTATTGATCACGACCTCGGGCGGGTGGCTCAGTACCCACTCGTTGCTTAGCGTCGCCGATGCGCCAGGGGCTAAGGCATCGGCAATATTATCGCCGCCCGCCCGGGCCACTAAGTCGGCAAGTCCGTTGCGTAGATTGGTGCGGCAGCAGTCAACTTTCACCCCAGGGGCGACATTGATGAGGACGGTGGGTGGGGATGCAGGAAGGTCTGCCAAGCGCCGGTCGATACGCGCCAAGCGCTGCTCAATCAGGGCAATCATCGCGCTGGCCCTGGGCGTTGCGTTTAATACCTGGCCTAAAAGGGCAAGGCTTTTGGGCGTGTTCTCCAGCGGATGACGGTTAAAGTCGATAAACAGGTAGGCAATGCCCAATTCGTCCAGTAACTGCGCCAGGGGCGAGCCTTCCACGCTGCTAGCGCGTGAGAGATCAAACAGCACCAGGTCCGGGGCCAGATTCAGTAACGCTTCGCTATCGAGCAGAGGTGTCGGTGCGCTTGAGAGCGCTGGCAGTCGGTCTAGCGCAGGCCACTGGGAGGCAAAGCGTTGTGCCATGGCGGGGTCAAACACGGTAAGGGGATAAGCCCAGCCCGCCAAGCGTGGGGTCGGGTCATCCAGTAGCGTTGCCAAGGCATACAGCTGGCGCGGTTGGGTAAGAAATAGGCGAGTTGGCGGGGCTGAGAGCGTCACCTGACGGCCTGCTAAATCGGTGACGTGTTTAGGGAAGTTCCCCGGAGGCTCACCTGCCGGGCATGTGGCAGCGCTTAACAAACTCATCCAACACAGCAAATTAATAGCCAAGCGGCGCATGTCGGTCTCCTAGGGGGTGTTCGCAGAGAGATGACTGACGCGATCGCTTAGTACCACCGGACGCCCCAGCGAGCAGCGTTCGACCCGCGCCTCTACGCCATAGGCGGCGTGCAGTACGTCGGGGGTAATCACCGTGTGAGGGTCGCCGGCAGCCAGCAGACCGCCGTTGCCAAACAGCAGCACCTGGTCGCAGAAGCGCAGTGCCAGATTGATATCGTGGATAGCCATCAGGCATACCGCCTGACGCTCTGCAATCACTGCGCGCACGGTATCGATCAGTGCCAGCTGCCAGCGCAGATCCAGCGCGCTGGTGGGCTCATCCAACAGTAATAGCGCGGGCTGGCGGGCAATCGCCTGGGCCAGGCCCMCCATCTGGCGCTGGCCACCGGAGAGKTCGCTCAACGGGCGCAGGGCGAGTGAACGAATGGCCAGGGCATCGAAAACGCGCTCGATTAATGCGTCTATTTCTGTACGGCTTAGGTCGGGGCGTACGGCACGGCAGGCGCTTAGCACAGCTTCGTAGGCCACTAACGTGGTGGCCTGAGGGAGCGTTTGCGGTAGATAGCTCACATGGCGCATCCGCGCGGCGCCGCTGAGGGTGGCGAGGTCGATATCATTAAGCTGCATTTGTCCGGTGGCTGGCTGTAAGCCCGCGATGGCCTTTAGCAGGGTCGATTTACCCACCGCATTGGGCCCCAGCACCGCGACCAGCGAACCGGGTGGCAGGGTGGGTAGATTTAGCTGCTCGAAGACGCGTCGTTTGCGGTAGCCCGTCGTGACGTTGCTGAGTGTAAAACCTGCCTTCATCGTGCTCGCCCCTGCAGCATGATCAACGCCATAAAGAAGGGAATGCCCACCAGCGAGGTCACCAGCCCCACCGGCAACACCAGCCCATCGACCAGCGTTTTACTGGCGATAGAAGCAAGTGAAAGCACCAGTGCACCGGCCAGGGCGCTGCCCGGCAGGKAGAAACGGTGATCTTCACCCAGCGCCAGCCGGGCCATATGTGGGCCCACCAGCCCAATAAAGCCAATGGTGCCCACAAACGCCACCGCGGCAGCAGCAAGTAGGCTCACTCTAAGCAGCGAGATAAGGCGCAACCGCTCAACCGCAATGCCGAAGCTGCGGGCGTGTTCATCGCCCGAACGCAGTGCCGTCATTGCCCAGGCGCTGCGCAGCGAGAAGGGCAGGCAAACGGCCAGCACCGCCGCCACAATGGCTACCGTCTCCCAGGAAGCGCGGGATAGGCTGCCCATCGTCCAGAAGACTAGTTGTTGTAAAGCATCAGGGCTGGCGATGAGCTGCAAAAGCGCGACCAGAGCGTTTAGTACAAAGACCAGCGCAATACCGAATAGCACGATAATCTCGCGGCTGGCCCCATAAAGGCGCGACAGCGCATTGATGGTCAAAATCGMCGCCGCCGCAAACACAAACGCCATTAAGGCGGTGGCGTAGTGGGCATTTAAACCAAACAGGGTGAGGTTAAAAACAATCACCAGCGATGCCCCGAGCGTGGCCGCTGCGCCAACGCCCAGGGTAAATGGGCTGGCCAAGGGGTTATTCAGTACCGTTTGCATTTCCGCACCGGCCAGGCCCAGGGTGGCGCCTACTAGCACTGCCATTAGCGCCGCAGGCATACGGATTTCCCAGACAATGGCCTGCTGAATGGGCTCTTGGGCATGGGCATCCAACAGCAGCGCGATTAAATCAGTAAGCGGAATATGCGCTGGGCCGCTGGCGATATCAGCGAGCAGCGATATCGCTAACGCTATGGCTAACCCTGCGACAATCAGCAAACGGGTAACAATAAAGCGCCGATAGGTGGATGCCAACGGAGCAGCAAGCGGCGAAGAGGCGGGCATTGTGAAGGTATTTCCAGGTGAGAACGCAAAGTTAACAGGCTTAGTCTTGTTTGCGACTAAAACTCATTCGTGATTGTATTTTCATCCTTTAGTCGTAGTTTTGTCAACCGCAGTGAAACCTAGCGTCGCCTGATTGCTGTGCTGCTTCCTCTATGTTCTATTGAAGGAATAGGGTTCTATTGAAGGGCTAGGGTTCTGCTGAAGGAATAGGTTTTATTTAAGCGATAGACGCTATTGACGCAGTATTTGGCCTACACTTACCTTTTGTTACAGACAAGTATCAAGGAGTTCACCATGACCGATATAGCCGCTCTGCTAGGCAGTGACGCTGATAGTTTGCTTAACCACACTTGCCAGGGTGTTAGTCGTGAGGACTTGCATCTGCCGGGCCCGGATTTTATCGACCGTGTCATGGCTGATAGCGACCGCAGTCCAGCGGTATTACGCAATATGCAGAGCTTTTTTAACCATGGTCGCTTAGCGGGTACTGGCTATCTCAGCCTGTTGCCGGTGGATCAGGGGATTGAGCACTCGGCGGGCGCCTCCTTCGCGCCTAACCCGCGCTACTTCGACCCAGCTAATATCGTTGAACTGGCCCTCGAAGGGGGTTGCAACGGCGTCGCCTCGACGCTTGGAGTTCTCTCTTCCGTGGCGCGACGCTACGCCCACAAAATCCCGATGATGTTGAAGCTGAATCATAACGAGACCCTGAGTTACCCGGCGATATACGACCAGACGCTATTTGCCGATGTGGAGCAAGCCCACGATATGGGCTGCGTGGCGGTGGGGGCGACGATTTACTTTGGCTCCCATGAAAGTCGTCGGCAAATCATGGAGATCAGCGAGGCCTTTGAGCGGGCCCACCAGTTGGGTATGGTCACAGTGCTGTGGGCCTATCTGCGCAACCCGGCCTTCAAGCAGGATGGTACCGATTATCATGCCTCCGCCGACCTCACCAGCCAAGCCAACCACATGGCTGCAACCCTTAAAGCGGATATCGTCAAACAGAAACTGCCTGAGAATAACGGCGGCTACAAAGCGGTCGGTTTCGGGCATACCCACGATAACGTCTATAGCAAGCTGACGACGGATCACCCCATCGATCTGGCCCGCTACCAGGTCGCTAACTGCTTTATGGGTCGCGCGGGTTTGATTAACTCCGGCGGTGGCTCCAAAGGGCACTCCGATCTTGGCGAAGCGGTTCGCACGGCGGTGATCAATAAACGGGCTGGTGGTATGGGCTTGATCTCGGGGCGTAAGGCGTTCCAGAAACCGATACAGGAAGGCGTGGAGCTGCTGCATGCGATTCAGGATGTCTATCTCTCTACCGACGTTACGGTTGCTTGACCGCTGTGAGCATCGGTTTTTAAAGCGGCCTTAATGTGCTGTCCTTGGCAGGTTAAAAAGCCCAAAAAATTTGCCATCCAGGCCCTTGAAAATTGATTGACCGCTCCTATTTTGCAAACTGTAGAGGCTGCTTCGGTGGAGTGGATAAGAGGCCGCCTCTTATCTCAAGTCTCACAGTCTGCTTAACGTAGGAGTGTTCGATATGTTCGATGATCTCAAGCGTTTTGAAACCGGTTCGCCTCGACAGTTTGACTGGTTTAGTCAACTGCTGGACGGCTTCTTCCCCGACGGCAATGCGATGGATATTCGCGCGGTGCCGCGAGGTAGTTTCCCCATGATCAACGTGGCGCGTAGCGATGACACCGTGCGTGTCTACGTGTTTGCGGCAGGGCTGGCACCTTCGGATCTCACTATTGATGTTCAAGATAATGTGCTGACGCTGCGTGGCAAGCGTGATGCTGTAACGGGAAGCAATGAGGATGGCAGCTCGCGCCCGATATTTCGCCGTGAGCGCGCCAGCGGTGAGTTCGTAAGGGCGATTGCGCTCCCCGACGGTTTAGATGCCGAGCGGGCTGAGGCCCGCCATGCCCATGGGGTGTTTGAGATCGTGCTGCCTAAGCGTGAAGAGCTCAAGCCGCGACGTATTGATGTTCAGGCGGCGTAAATCATGTTTGTTAACCTTGAATAAGGAGGAATAAATCATGAATAACGTTGTTCGTTCATCCAACCACTCCCCGCTTTTACAGCGTGGTGAGGAGCAACATTCTCAAGAAACCCTGCTGCCAGCGGTGGATATTATTGAGGAGTCTAACGCGCTCAAACTGGTGGCGGATATGCCCGGCGTGACTAATGAAACGCTGAAAATAGAGCTCGACAACAATGTGCTGAGCTTGGAGGGTGAGATAGCGCTGAGTATGCCCGAAGGGCTGAGCGCGCTGCACGCCGAGGTTCGCGGCCAGCGTTTTGCGCGGCGTTTTAACCTCAGTCACGAAGTGGACAGCGATGCCATTAGCGCCACTCTCGTCAACGGCGTATTGACGCTAACGCTGCCCAAGAAAGATAGCCACCGCACACGCCGTATCGAAGTGCAGGCGGCCTGAGGCCTGGCCTCCGAGTAAAAACTGAGCAAAAAGCCGAGTGTCCGCAAAATGGCGGGCACTCTTTTTTGTGAGGCGGTTGGCTATCGTTCCAGGTAAAACTCGCCTTTGCCCACCACTTTTGCATTACCGCCCACCGTCACAAGGCCGGGCTTGATCTCGCCATTGGCGGCGGTATGGATAACGCTGGGCCGCCCCATTTCAACACCCTGATGAATCTTGCAGTGCAAGGCGTCTGGCTGCAGTGACGCCAGGTAGCCCGTCAACGCTGCGGCGGCGCTACCGGTAGCGGGGTCTTCGCAGATACTGGCGTGCATACAGAACATGCGACTGCGAACCACCGTCTCTGCCCCGTCGTGTTGTTCAATCACATACAGGTAAATCTGCTCTGCACTGCTAGGCACAACAGCACTCGCCCAGGTGGTGGTTGAGATGTGTACGCTCTCTAACGCTGCCACGTCAGTTAATTCAATTAAATGAAAGGGCAGTCCGAAGGAAGCAATTACCGGATCACCCATTACCTGGTGAATGTCTAGTCCAAGTAGTTCAACGGCAGTGATACGGTCAATCGTGCTGTCTTTCAATATTGCGGGCTGGGCGGTGGTAAACGTCGCTCTTCCGTGGTCATAACTAACCGCCAGTTCGCCGATAGGGGGTTGTAGCACAACGCCTTGTTCGCGGTTTACTAGTCTCAGTTCCGCGAGCAAATGCGCGGTACCTACCGTGGGGTGGCCTGCAAAAGGCAGCTCGCGTGTCGGCGTGAAAATCCGCATCGAGTAGTGATTTGGGCCAGTGGCGGCGCTCAAAAACACCGTTTCGGCCAGGTTAAGCTCATTAGCCAGCGCTTGCATGGTACTGGCTGCCAACCCATCAGCCTCTAGAAAAACGGCCAATGGGTTGCCAGTAAACGGCTGGTCGGTAAAGACGTCGAGTAGGTAATACTCAGCGGTTTTCATAAGGCCCCTTATCTAGTGGTGTATGCTTCCAAAACGCTTTATGTCCCTCTTTGAGCGCCTGTGTACGGTCAATGCCGATATCGTCAAGTAGCCTGTCATCAAGCGCCAGTAACTGGCGGCGACTACGGCGGTAGTGACGGTACTGACGCAGTTGAGATCTTAGCTGATAGCGAAGCTGGGTGAGGCTGAAGCGTGGCATGGCTAATCCTCCGTGTTATATGCCCAACCAGATTACTCAGTGCTATCATTTGAATACAGATATAGAGTTTAATGTTTTTAGAATACAGAAGGGCGTGTTATGCCTCTGTATGGCCGATGTGGAGGTCATCTGTATCGTTATCAGGCTGCATTAGGATGAGTGTCATGACGCGCTATGAAGAAGTCGCCAGCATTTTGCGGGAGCGTATCGAGCACGGTATTTACCGTGTGGGCGATCGCCTGCCGTCTATTCGCGCGGTGTGCCAGGAACTGGACGTTAGCATTTCGACGGCCCAGGAGGCTTACCGCCAACTGATGGACGTGGCGTTGATCGAGTCTCGACCAAAATCGGGCTACTTCGTGCTACCTAGCCGCGTACCATCGGTGCTGCCGTCGGTCTCACGCCCCGCACAGCGCCCGCTGGATATTTCCCAATGGGATCAAGTGTTGGAGCTGGTAGCGACACACCGCGATGAGAGTCGACTTCTTTTAGGGCGTGGCGCGCCAAATGTAGAGTATGAATCGCTACGTCCGCTGTCGAAAATTCTTGCAGGCCTACATCGCAGTCATGACCTTGTTGGGTTTAATTACGACAAACTGAGTGGTCGACTTGAGCTTCGTCAACAGGTAGCCCGGTTGGCCATCGCTTCCGGCTGTTTGCTGCACCCAGACGACATCATGGTAACTACGGGCTGCCAGGAAGCGCTATCCATCTCGCTGCGCACGCTAACCCAGCCAGGTGATGTAGTCGCCATTGATTCGCCGAGCTTTTACGGCACCATGCAAATCCTTAAAGCCAACGGCTTAAAAGCACTGGAAATTCCCACCGACCCGCAAACGGGCATCAGCCTGGAAGCCCTGGAACTAGCGTTAGAGCAGTGGCCAATCCGTGCGATACAGGTCACGCCTACCTACAACAATCCGCTAGGCTATACCATGCCAGAAGCGCGCAAGCGGGCGCTGTTTCAGCTCGCCCAACGCTTCGATGTGGCCATTATCGAAGACGATATCTACGGCGATTTATCATTTACCCTGCCCAGGCCGCGCACCATTAAATCCTTCGATGACGATGGGCGCGTGATGCTGTGCAGTGGCTTTTCCAAAACGGTGGGGCCAGGTCTTCGGGTGGGCTGGCTGGCCCCGGGCCGCTATCGTGATCAGGCAATGCATATGAAGTACGTCTCCACCGGCGCCTCGGCGACGTTGCCGCAGCTAGCAGTAGCGGAGTTCGTCGCMAAAGGGCACTACGAGCGTCACCTTCGCTACGCCACCCGCCAGTATCAGCGCCAAAGGGATATCATGATCAGTTGGGTACAGCGCTACTTCCCCAAGGGTGCAGGCATTAGCTACCCACAAGGCAGTTTTTTGCTATGGGTGGAGCTCCCCGCCGCCGTGGACTGTGTGCGCCTCAATGAGCGCTTGGTCCTGCATGCCATTCATGTGGCACCGGGCTCGCTGTTTTCAGCCTCGGGCAAGTTCCGTCAGTGCCTGCGTCTGAGCTATGCCTTTACGTTAACGCCCGCGATTGAAGCGGCTGTACGTACGGTGGGTGAGCTGGCTACTGAGATGGTAGAGGAAGCGCAGGCGCATGAGGTGGGTATCACCTAGTTCATTCTTCATTCGAGGTACTCATGCGTCGTCATGCTCTCACCTATCGATCGTTCGGAAAGCCGCTTGAAAAATTGAGCATGGAGACAACTGACGTTCCAAGCAGGGCCAAAGGCAAGCTCAGGGTGAGGATGTTGTGTGCCCCAGTTAATCCGTCTGATTTGATTCCCATCACAGGTGCCTACTCTCATCGTATAAAGCTCCCCGCTGTCGCTGGGTACGAAGGGGTTGGCCGGGTCATTGAGGCCCCGCGAAAATACGCCTACTTGATCGGAAAGCGAGTTCTCCCATTACGAGGCGATGGCACTTGGCAGACCATTTTGGATTGTGATCCTGCTCTCGCAGTGCCCGTCCCAGATGCCATTCCTGATGTGGTCGCAGCACGTGCCTACATTAACCCTTTAGCTGCCCTAACAATACTTGAGACTTGGCCTGTAAAGGGGAAGCGTGTTCTTCTAAGTGGAGCTGGGTCGAATTGCGCTGATTATCTTGGAGCATGGGCATATCAGCACGGCGCCAGGGAAGTTGCTGGCATATACCGCTCCGAGAGTCGAGTTGCCCGCCTGGAACAGCTCGGTATCAAACCGGTGTCGATTCGAGATGCGTCGAAGATCTCGGATGTTGCGCGGGAGYCTGAGTTGGTATTTGATTCTTTGGGCGGCCCAGTGGCATCGAATATCCTGCAGTTAATGGCGCCTAACGCGATGTTTATTGCCTATGGATTATTGACCGGGCAGGCCATTCAGTTGGATACCAAACCTAGGGCTCACTATAGAAGGTTTCATCTACGCGACAGTTTAGCCAGGATGTCTGCCGAGGCTTGGCAGCATAAGTTCTCCCATATCTGGCGACTTTTGAGCCAGGCAGGTATGCCTAATTATCAAGTATTTCCTAGCCAAGGCTGGCGGCAAGCTGTCGAAAGGGCGCTTTGCCCAAGCGGCCAGAAGGTGCTTCTGGACTTCACTCTACACTTGCATGATTAGCGTCCAACCTTAGCGTTCGCCTTAAAGAGGGTGGGCGCGTCTTTATAGCGTGAGGTTGTCTGGACGCACATCCAACTGCTCTAGACGCTGCTGTAATAGACCTGGGAAACGAGCATACCAGTTCTGGTTGAGCGGAGAGGGGTGAGGAAGCGGATAAAGGGTAAAGGTCTCTGCCTCGCCCCGATCATCCTCCAGCGTCACTTCGATACTGCTTTCAAAGCGATCCTCGCGCTTCCAGAAGGTTTCCAGGCGTGCGCGTTCCTCTTTTGAGCGGCCGATACCAAACCACAGGAAGGCTTCGCGTCCTAACGTAATGAGGGTTCGTCCTTCCCAGCGGGAGATCAGAACCTCGTTCACCAGGCCGTGGAAGTGGCGTTTGACCTTCATCGACCACGCCTTGTTGCCGACGGGCTTGTAGGGCACGGTATTGATCCAGAAAAAGTGCTCGCCTACGGCTTTTGATGCTACGAAATCCGGCATTTTCTCATCATAAAGGTGCTCATACAGCGCCTTTCTGACCAATTGCCCACCAGCGCCGATAAAGGGTTCGCCATGGCGTACCTCATCGCGCCCTGGGTCGCGCCCGAAAAAGCCAATGCGCAGATTGCGTTGCCCAAGACCGATGATCGGCTCTAGGGGACCGCGCTCAAAGCGCTTGTAGACCTCGACATCGATTCCTTCGATTTCTGCCGCCAGTGCTCTGAATTTTTCCTGTTGCCTTGGGGTCAGTGACATCTTCCATGCTCCTTGCTGCAGCCGTTCGGCTGGTTCAATCAAACCACTCTTGCGCCGTACGCCATAGACACATGCCGGCGAAGTAAGCAGAGGCAATGCCCCATCCCCATAGTGCCCAGGCGGCGTGCTCAGGACTGGAAAGTATCAGTGATGCAGCACACACGCACCATAGCAGTGTGACTGCGATATTGAGTGGCATGAACAGGCGCACGCGAAAGGGGTGCAGGAACTTCATTTTAGTCACGGTGAGAATGGCTAAAACGACGATAGCGGCAAAGGTGATAAAAGGCGGTAAATCAAGAATATAAAAATAAGCGGCGGTGATGTTCCAAGCAGCAGGAAAGCCAACGAAGTAGTTGTCTTGGCTTTTCATATCGACGTTGCAGAAACAGAACATTGATGACAGCAGAACAATGAACACTGATGGCAGTGCTAAATAGGGCGGTAGTTCAATAAAGTAGTAGATAAAAAGGGCGGGAATAAAGGCCCAGGTCAGGTAATCAATCMCCATATCAAGGGTCGAACCATCGAAATGGGGCAGTATCATTTTTACTTCATACTTGCGCGCCAGCGTGCCATCGATACCATCAATCATCATCGCAGCACCCAGCCATAGGAGGCAGGCGACAGGATTATTGTCGACCAGTGCAAGCAGCGCCATTGTACCGAGCAGCACACCGCTGGCGGTGAATATATGCACACTCCAAGCTTTACATCGTGAGGCGCGGGATTCTGTAGGTGAAGAGAACGATTGAACCACGTTGACCCCATTGGGAACGTGTTGTCCCCTTGCTGTTCGGTTTATTGATAAGTGCTTAAAGAACCATACCTTACTACAGGAAGATGCCCAGATAATACGCAGGTAGGTCATCTGTCTATGGCGTCTTTTGCCAAGCATGCAAGAAGTATAGTGCCTTACCCCTTTTTTGTTACACCGGTCGCTGAAACCGCTGTCTTGCCTGTTCGACCCGATCGCGGGTGATGCAACTTAGCGAGTGATCATTAAGTAGCCCCATTGCCTGCATAAAGGCAAAAGCGGTCGTTGGGCCAACGAATTTCCAGCCGCGCTTTTTCAACTCTTTGGAAAGTGCGATGGATTCAGGCGAGGTGGTCTGGGTTTGCGGCGCGGCGATTGAATCGGCGCCTGGCTCGTAACGCCAGAAGAAGGCGGCCAGCGAGCCTTCCTGTTCCACCATTGCTTGCGCCCGCTGGGCATTATTAATGACGGCTTCGATTTTACCCCGGTGGCGAATAATACCCGCGTCGTGTAGCAAGCGTTGCACGTCATCTTCGCTAAAGTGGGCAACCTGATGAAAATCGAAGTGGTGAAATGCAGTGCGGAAGTTCTCGCGTTTATTGAGAATAGTGCGCCAGCTCAAGCCCGACTGAAAACTCTCTAAGCAAAGCTTCTCAAATAGCCGCTGATCATTGTCTACTGGAAAGCCCCACTCGTTATCGTGGTAGGGAAGAAACTCAGGCGCGCCGCCACACCATTGGCAGCGAGGGTGACTATCGGGGGCAATAAAATCGGGCATTGAGCGCTCCTAAATGTGTGGTCTGAGATGTTGGTGGCTTAAGCTTAACCATGTATCGCAAAGCCACTCGCCTGCAGCTAAAAGCTCGGTTTCTGTTGAGCCCGCATAGCCGAGCACTAACCCTGGGCGCTTGTTCTCGGAAAGGTAATAGCGTGAAAGTGGAGAAAGCGTGATGCCCGCTTCACTGGCGTGTTTAACGAGCATCCCCTCTTCCTCAATAGTATCGAGTTCAGCTAAAAGATGCATACCCGCATGGCCGTCAGAAAGCTTAAGCCCGTTGGCTACCGCAGGTGTTAACGCGGTGCGTAAGCAGGCTTGGCGCTGGCGATAAGCGGCCCGCATACGGGTGATGTGGCGAGTAAAATGCCCGCTGGTAATAAATTCTGCAAGCGCCGATTGGACGGGATAGTTACCTTCACGGTGCAGTCGGGCATGGGCACGTCTGAAGTCGTGGGCAAGTGTATCAGGCAGCACCAAATAGCCTAAGCGTAAGCCGGGATAGAGCACTTTACTAAAGGTACCGACATAAATAACCGATGCCTGTTCGGCAAGACCCTGTAGAGACGGCGTTGGTGGCGTGTCGTAACGAAATTCGCTGTCGTAATCGTCTTCAATGATCCAACTACCAGCGTAAGAAGCATACTCAAGTAACGCCAGTCGCCTGGGGACTGGCATGGTAACGCCGCTGGGATATTGGTGGGAGGGTGTCACGTAAATTAGCCGAGGTGCTGGCGCCTTCTCAGGGGCAAGTGACGGGTTTAACCCTTCTTTATCGACGGGGATGGGCGTTACCGTTAATCCTGMCGCCMGAAAACAGGCCTGGGCGCCGCCGTAACCCGGCTCCTCCATCCAAACCGAATCCCCATGATCGGTGAGTAGTTGAGTAATCAGTTCAAACGCCTGCTGGGCGCCTTGGGTAATCACAATCTGTTCTGGTTGGCAGCGCACCGCGCGGGAGAGTCTTAGATAGTCACAAAGAGCCGCTTTGAGTACAGGTAGACCACCGCTGGTTTGATAATCCATCCATGCCATTTCCGCGTGATAATAGTGACGCCGTAAAAGGCGCTGCCACTGCTCGCGGGGAAACAGGTCGAGCGCCGGGACGCCTGGGGCAAAGGCGCGATGGTCGTGGCTCAACGTTCCGCTTAGTGTTAATAGCTTGTTACCCCGGCTTGAGTAGCGAACAGGCAAAGGTGGCGGAAGCTCTGCTCGGGTTAACAGCGCGGGGAGGTTCGCCACATAGAGTCCTGCTCCCTGGCGGGCAATCAGTAACCCTTCCGCCAGTAGCCGATCCATGGTGGCCAGCACCGTATTACGGCTGATACCCAAAGCGCGAGCCAAGTAGCGGGAAGAGGGAAGCGCATCGCCAGCCGTCAGCTCACCGTGCTGAATCCACTCCTTAAGCGAGCAGTAAAGCTGCTGAACCAGCGTGGTGGCATCATGTGGGTTTAGCCTTAGCGCTAGCGCCTCCGCAATCCAGTCGCTGGCAGCGTCACGTCTTTTCACTGGTTCCCTCAATTTGGCGATAAGTGGCTCTTTATCATAGACCACTATAGCGGCAAGCTTTGTTGAATCACCACCCAAATGGAGCAGTCCTTATGGTTAACGTTCGTTCGGCAGTACTCAATGACTTGGAACCACTTAGTGGTTTACTCGATGGCTATCGTCAGTTTTATAAGCAACCGAGTGATATTCAGGCGGCGCGTGATTTTTTCGAGCAGCGCATGGGGCTAGGGGATTCATTCATTCTGGTTAGCGAGAGCAGTGAAGGTGCGCTCACTGGGTTTGTGCAGCTCTACCCTGGGGTTTCCACGGTGGGGTTAAATGCGCGCTGGACGCTAAACGATCTCTTCGTGTTGCCGGAGTGTCGCGATAAAGGCACCGGAAGGGCATTGATGGAAGCCGCCACCCAGCTTGCCCATGATCACGGCGTTGCACGTTTGATATTAATGACGCAGGTAGAGAACGAACGCGCCCAACACCTTTATGAATCACTGGGCTGGCAGCGTAACACCGCTTTTTACGGCTATTTACTGGACGTTAAATAATAAAAGGTTATAGATGCGTGCTTAAGTGGCATTTTCTGGCAACTTACACACATCCACCCACTCGGCATTGACCAGTTCGGCTAGGCGCTTTGGGCTTAGGCGCACGGCGCTGGTGGGTGAGCCTGCGGCGGGTAGCACTTCGTCATAGGCGTGGAGCGATTCATCGCAGTAAACCGGCAGGTCGGTGGCGAGGCCAAAGGGACAAACGCCGCCGATGGGGTGGCTGGTGAGTTCCATCACCGTCTCGGCGTCGAGCATTTTGGCCTTGCCGCCGAAGGTATCGCGAATTTTGCGATTGTCGATACGCGCATCGCCGCTGGCCACAATGAGTAGCGGCTTTTCACCGACTTTGAATGCCAGGGTTTTGGCAATTTGCCCTGGTGCTACGCCATGGGCATCAGCGGCCAATTGCACCGTTGCGGTGCTGGTTTCAAGCTTCTCAATTTTCACATCCGGTGCATGCTCGGCAAAAAACTGGCGAACGGTTTCGATGCCCATCGTGGCCTTCCTTAGTCGGTAACTTTGGTCGATTAAATGATTAATCTAACGTGCTTTTAGTGCTTTAGCCAAGCCACTGTGGCGTAGTGATCTTGCTCGGCTCACGCTGCATGATGATCTCGCCGTGGCGTACGGAAAGCAGCACTTCGCCCTGATTGCGCAGCACGCTGTAATCATCCTCGCCCTCCAACAGGTTGAAGCTGGCGGGTTTGCCGACCTCAATGCCATAACGCTCTTCAATATTGAGCGTGCGGGCGCTGTTATCGGTAATTAGTGAAAGCGCCTGGCTGAAATCTTGGTAGCCCATCATTTGGCAGATATGCAGGCCAAAATCCAGCGTGCGCAGCAGCTTGCCGTTACCCAAGGAGTACCAGGGATCGAAGATGGAGTCCTCGGCAAAGCAGACGTTAATGCCTGCTGCATTTAGCTCCTTAACACGCGTCACGCCGCGCCGCTTGGGGTAAGTGTCAAAGCGCCCCTGCAGGTGGATGCTTTCGGTAGGGCAGGAGACAAAGTTAATACCCGAGCGTTTTAGCAGCAGAAACAGCTTGGAGCAGTAGGCGTTGTCGTAGGAGKGCATCGCCGTGGTGTGGCTGGCGGTAACGCGACTGCCCAGATCGTTGAACAGTGCTTCACAGGCCAACACTTCGAGAAAGCGCGAGTTGGGATCGTCGATTTCATCGCAGTGTACGTCCACCAAACGGTCATACTTGATCGCCAGCTCGATCACCCGCTTCATGGAGGCCACGCCCAGCTCGCGGGTGTATTCAAAGTGAGGAATGCCACCGACCACGTCGGCGCCGATTTCCAGTGCTTCTTCCAGTAGTTTATCGCCACCTGGGTAGGAGAGCAGGCCATCCTGAGGGAAGGCGACCACCTGAATATCTATTTTATCCTTCAATTCATCGCGCAAGGCGCACAGGGTTTTGATGCCGATGAGGCTGGGGTCGCTGGTATCGGCGTGGGTGCGCACAAACTGAACGCCGTTGCCGATTAGCAGGTTTAGGGTTTTAAGCGTGCGCTCGCGAATATCCGCTTCGGTGAGCATGGACTTGCGTTCACCCCAGCGCTCAATGCCTTCAAACAGCGTGCCACTCTGGTTCCAGCTTGGCTCACCTGCCGTAAGGGCGGCGTCCAAATGGATATGGGGCTCAATAAACGGCGCACAAACGAGCTTGGCGCCCGCATCAATCTGGCCATTGCTCGCGGTTAGCGGCGCGTCCTGGGCGGTAATCGCTGTAAATTCGCCGTTCTCAATCTCAATACGGTAAAGCTCGGGGCGTTGGCGTAGGCGGGCGTTGATAATTTGCATGCTCATATAAAACAGGGGCTCACTTATTGTTTGGCAGTTGATGGGAGGCTATCACCCAGCGTAGCGTGCTTTAGGCGCAGCAGCACGGCGTAGCTGCCCGCGGCCACCGCCACGCCCACCAGCGGGGGCAATAACGGTGAAAAATAGGCGGCTCCGGCGCCCAGCGCATAGGCAGCTAAGCCTCGGCGGTTGAAGTCTGGTAGCTGGGCGGTCGCTAGCGCGGGATAACGGCCTTTATGCTTAAGCCAAAAGTCTGCCATGATCACCCCGCCCATGGGGGGTATAAAGGTGCCCAGCAGCACCAGAAAGGGAATCAGTAAGTTATACATGCCACCGACCGCCAGTACGGTACCTATCGCCGCACCACCTACCGTGACTAAACGGCGTTTTTCGGTACGTAGCAAATTGCAGCCCGCCACGGCGAAGTTGTAAATGGTGTTGTCCTGGGTGGTCCAGATGTTTAGAAACAGCATCAGCACGGCGATGGTGACAAAGCCCTGTGCGATCAATACATCAACAATATCCGCCTGCTGGTAGATCATGGTGCCCAGGGCACCGGTAAGCACCATTAAGCCGTTACCCACAAAGAAGGCCGCCATCGTGGCGATCACAGCAATTTTGGGTGACTGGGCGAAGCGACTCCAGTTAGTCGCTTGGGTGCCGCCGCTGATAAAGGTGCCGATAATGACGGTAATCGCCGCTGCCACGCTCATGCTCTCCGTGGGCGTTTGCTGGCTCAACCCCGCAAAGCCGCGCGCATCCACCAGCCCGGTGAAAAGGCTGATCAGGATAAACAGCATCATGGCGGGGACGGCAAAGCGTGAAAGCCAGTCCATTCCCTTGTAGCCGATCATGGCGGTGATGCAGAAACCAAAGCCAAACAGCACCATTAAGGGGATTTCCAGCCATTCAGGCATCCCGGTGGTGCGTACCAATACCAGGGCGATAGTCGCCGTGCCCCAGGCGTACCAGCCGATTTGGGTAAAGCCGAGAATAAAATCGGAGAGCTTGCTGCCTTTTTCGCCGAAGCAAAAGCGCCCCATCAGCACTGAATTGAGTCCGCTTTTACAAGCGATATAAGCAAGTGCTGCCGCGTAAGCCCCCAGTAGCAGGTTGCCAATCAGTATGATCCACAGCAGTTGGCCAATCGAGAAGGCCTGACCCAGCGTGCCGCCCGCCCACATGGTGGCGGTGAAAAACGTAAACCCAAGCAGTACTGCCGAGGTAGAAAGCAGGCCCTTGCGGGCGCTGGTAGGGACTTCACTTAAGGGATAGTCAGAGTGGTGCATGGCAAGCTCCAGGTAATATTCTCCTGTTGATATAAGCAACCCGCGTGCCAAGTCATACTCAACGTTTCACAGCGTGTTTTCCACCAATAAACCACGCATTAACGTTTCCACGATGCCGCTACTCTCATCCGCAAGAGAATGCTGCTGAGGATCCKGCAGCCAGTCGAAACAGACGCCAATCAAAAAGCCGTGAAATTGGCGTCGAGCGCTGGCCGGGGTAAGGTCGGCGCGTAGATTGCCTTCTTGTTGGGCCTGTTCAAACAATTGCTCTACTCGTGCCTCGGCGTTCTCAGAGAGTCGAGTGATCATGCAAATCCGTGGGTGCTCCTCTTCCAGTTTCTCGCAGCGGTGCAGCACGATGGTGGCTGCCCTCTGCAGTGGCAGGTCGTGGGAAATGGCTGCCAGCGAGCGTAGAGCAATCTCGCGTAAGCAGTCTGCCGGTGCTGAGCCTAGGCGTTCCACCACCTCATCGACAATTTCATCCAGAGGGACACGCACGCGTTCCAAGAGTGCATCGAACAATGCAGCTTTGTCTTCAAAGTGCCAATAAATGGCCCCACGTGTCACGCCTGCTGCCTGGGCGATGTGCGCCAAGGTGGTACGCGAAACGCCTTGGGCTAAAAAGGTGGTCTCTGCCGCGTCCAGAATGATTTCTCGGGTACGTTCGGCGTCGGCCTTACGACGGGACATAGCGGCTCCTATTATTAAAATAAGCGGTATTTTGGCAGTGATGGATAGCAAAGTCGCCAGTTGGTGATTATTATACACTTCACTGACATTCATGAATGTCAGTGAAGTGACTATATTATTCAACTCGTGTTCTGAATGCAGGTTTAAAAATCCTCACTGACCGCCATCAAGGAGCCTCTCGTGGCCGTTACTCTTCTACGTTCATTGCCCGTCATACTGGCCCTGCTCGTGCTAACGGGCTGCGAGCAACCCCAGGCGCAGTCAACTGATGCAACTCGGCCAGTAAAGTTGATCACCTTGCAGTCAGCCAATGCCGCCGCCTTGCGGCAGTTTCCGGCGCGGGTGGAAGCCTCTACGCGCAGCAATTTGTCATTTCGTATGGCCGGGGAGCTGCTAGAGCTCAATGTGAGTCCTGGCCAGCGAGTGAGCGAAGGCGAAGTGATCGCACGCATTGATGATCGCAATGTCCAGAGCGAGCTCGATAGCGCTCGCTCGCGCTTGGAGCTAGCTGAGGCAACGCTGGAACGCATGCGCTATACCCTGCAACGCGGGGCGGTGAGTCAATCCCAGTTTGATGAGTCGGAGAGTGAGTGGCGGGCCGCCCGGGCCACTTTTGAGCAGGCCCAAGAACAGGTAGAGCATACCCAACTGCGCGCCCCTTACGATGGCGTGATTGCCCAAGTCCCGGTGGATAACCGCCAGATTGTTCAGGTGCAGGAAACGGTTGCGGTGATCCAGCAGCCAGGGCAGCTAGACGTGGTATTTCATCTTCCCGAGCAGATCGTGCAGCGCATGCCACGCAGCAATGGAGCGCCCTTCGGGGATGCGTTGGCGTTCGAAGTGCGCTTTGGTAATAGCGACAAGCCTTACCTCGCCCAGTTGTCTTCCTACACCACCCAGGCAAGTGCGCAGAGCTTGGCTTACGAAGTCACGCTCACGCTGCCCCAGCCGGACGATATCACTCTGCTAGATGGCATGAGCGCCAATGTACGCTTGGATTTAAGCGCGCTGCAAACCGATCAAGCTGTCCCGCTATGGCGCCTTCCTCCGGACGCCGTAAGCTATTCGGGTGACAACCCCGAACAGGCCCAAGTCTGGCGCTTTATTGAACCCCAAAGCGTAGAGGCGGTGCCGGTTGAGGTAGGCACCTTAACCTCTCAGGGGCTTGAAGTTACGGGTAATTTATCAGCGGGGAACCGTATTGTGGCGGCGGGTGCTCACCGTTTAACCGCGGACACCAAGGTGACGCCGTGGGAAAAAGAGCAGGGGCTTTAATATGGTCGACTACTTCTTACGCCACCGCGCCGCCAGCTATTTAATGACCGTGGTGCTGCTAGCGGGCGGCGCGCTATCGTTTTTAGGCATGGGCCAGCTGGAGTTCCCCGAATTTACCATTCGCAATGCCATTATCACTACACAGTACCCCGGCGCAACGCCTGAAGAAGTCGAGCAGGAAGTCACCTCGACGCTGGAAGAGTCGATCCAGGCGATGTCATCAATCAAGCGTATTAGTTCGGTAAGCTCTGATGGCCTCTCGCAGATTACCGTCGAACTTGAAAGCACGGTACAAAACGAAGAATTGCAGCAACTGTGGGATTCGCTGCGCCGTAAAGTGCAGGATGCCCAGGCCTCGCTACCACCAGGGGCGAGTCAATCCCGCGTTAACGACGACTTTGGCGATGTATTTGGCTTTATGGTCAACCTGACCGGCGATGGTTATAGCATGCCGGATCTGGCTGACCACGCTGACTTTCTCAAGCGCGAACTTGCCCTGGTTAATGGGGTCGCGAAGGTATCGCTGAGCGGGGAGCACGAAGAGCGCATCTATATCGAAGTTGATCGCGAACGCCTGCGTGCGCTCAATATTCCGCTTTCTCGCCTACAGCAACTGCTTGAGACTCAAAATGCAGTGGCGGACTCAGGGCACCTTAAACAGGATGGCCGTCGTTTTCGCATCACGCCCACGGGCAGTGCAGCGAATATTGAAGATCTGCGCGCCCTGATTGTCAGCGAGGGCGATGGCGAGTTGGTACGGCTGAGCGATATTGCCGATGTGAGCCGTGAGCTGGCGGAGCAGCCCCAGCAGCTTTACCGCGATATGGGTCGACCGGCGATCTCGCTGGGTGTCTCTTTTGAAAGTGGTGTAAATGTGGTCGAGGTGGGCGAACGGCTAGAGCAGCGTTTGGATGAACTGCAAAACCGCACACCACTGGGCATGGAGCTAAACGTCGTTTACAACCAACCCCAGGTGGTCGATGACGCGGTATCCGGTTTCCTGGTCAGCTTGATCCAGGCGGTGGCCATCGTCATCGTGGTGCTGATGCTGTTTATGGGATGGCGCAGTGGGCTGTTAATGGGCTTTATCCTACTGATCACCATTATCGGCACCTTTATGTTGATGCGCTTTCACGGGTTACAGCTGGAAAAGATCTCGCTGGGGGCGCTGATTATCGCCCTCGGGATGCTGGTGGATAACGCCATTGTGGTCACCGAAGGTATGCTGGTGGGGTTAAAGCGCGGCAGCACTATTCGTGATTCGGCACACCAAGTGATTCGCCAAAACGCCTGGCCCTTGCTGGCGGCCACGCTAATCGCGATTGCCGCCTTTGCGCCCATCGGTTTATCGCCCGACACCACCGGTGAGTTCATCGGCTCGCTATTTTTCGTGCTGCTCTACTCTCTGCTGCTGAGCTGGATTACGGCGCTGACGTTAACACCCTTCTACTTCAAGCTGTTTTTCCGCAACGTTGCCCCCGGCGATGGTCAGGAGGATCCCTACAAAGGCGTGGTTTACCGTTTCGTAGGCCGCGTCATTATCGCCGGTATTCGTTGGCGCTGGCTAACCTTGGCGCTGATGGTAGCGGTGTTGGCGGGTGCGGTGGTCGGCTTTGGTTCGGTTAAAAATGCCTTTTTCCCGGCCTCGAATACACCGATCTTTTTTGTCGATTACCGCACACCGGAAGGTAGCGATATTCTCGAAACCCAGCGCCGCGTTAGCGAGTTGGAAGAGAGCGTGATGGAGATGCCGGGGGTTCGCCACCTGACCACCACCGTGGGCGGCGGGGCACAGCGCTTTACCCTCACCTATTCGCCGGAAGACCGCTACGCAAGCTATGCGCAGTTGATAGTCGAAACTGATGATAAAGCGACCCAGCATGACCGCATGGCCGACGTTGAGAAAGTGCTTGAGCGCGACCATAGCGATATTGACTATAAAATCGCTCCGTTGGAAGTGGGCCCCGCACCGAAAGCCAAACTAGAGGCACGCTTCTACGGCAGCGACCCGGTGGTGCTACGCCAGTTGGGCGACCAGGTGGAGGCCATGTTCCGCGATACGCCGAATATGACCAGCGTGCGCACCAGTTGGCGTAACCGCGTGCAGGCGATTGAGCCTGTCTTTCTTGAGGATACCGCGCGTAGGCTGGGTGTCTCCCGTGAAGACCTGGCCAGCACCCTTGCGCTGAGTACCAGTGGCAGTCAGGTGGGTGTTTACCGCGACGGCAGCGATCTGATTCCGATAGTGGCGCGGGCAATTCCTGAGCAGCGCCACGATGTGGATAACCTTGGCTCACTTAACGTATGGAGCGCAGAGCAAAGCCGCTACATTACCGCCGATCAAGTCATCAGCGATATCACCACACAGGTGGCGGATCCGCTGATTATGCGCCGCAATCGCGAACGCATGCTGGCGGTATACGGCGAGCCTGATCCGTTAAGCGGGGTGACCGCCGCCAGCGTATTGGCCGAGATTCGCCCAAGGGTGGAAGCGTTAGATCTGCCCTCGGGTTATCGGCTGGAATGGGGCGGTGAGTACGAGACCGCTGGTGAAGCGCAAAGTGGGCTGTTTGCTTCGCTGCCGCTGGGGATAGTGATGATGTTTATTCTCACTGTGGTGCTGTTCAATAACTTCCGTCAGCCGCTGGCTATTTGGTCGCTGGTGCCATTAACCATTATTGGCGTAGTCGGCGCGTTGTTGCTCACCGGTATGCCTTTCTCGTTTATGGCGTTGCTGGGCACACTTAGCTTGATCGGCATGGTGATCAAAAATGCTATCGTGCTGGTGGAAGAGATCAACGTGCAATTGCCGCTGCATCAGGATCGCTACCATGCGGTAGTGCGGGCAGCGGTCAGCAGAGTGAGACCGGTGTCGATGGCCGCGTTGACCACCATGCTGGGAATGATTCCGCTGATTGGCGACGCCTTCTTCGCCAGCATGGCGGTAGCGCTGATTGGTGGTTTGGGTGTGGCCACGCTGTTAACCCTGGTCGTGTTGCCGGTGGTCTACTGCGTGCTTTATCGGATTCGCGTACACCCCGATAAATAATCCTGAGAAGATTCTCTGCATCTTAGCCGTGGGCTTGATCAAGCCACGGCTAAGATATTCTTTTTACCGATATATTTTGCATGATCTCGTTGCTATATCTGCCGATGTTCAATGCTTCCGCCATTTACTCCCGCTCGCAAATAGTTTCTATTCTCATTAGTGAAAATAATTCTCAAATTAGACTAAAGTATATGTCTTTCAGGCCGATAGCAGTATCTCTTAAAAAATAATGGTCGATTTAAGTTAATCTAAAGCCGCTGGAAGTGCTCTAGCTAGATTATATAAATTGCCAAAAGCTAATGGATCTGGCCTGGAGGCATTCCGCACATGAATCGTTTACTTAGTAATCTATCAGTCAAATTGGGTCTAACCCTTGTTTTAGCCATATTTGCATTATTAATAATAATTATTGCGTTTCTCGGTCATCGAGGCGGAGAAGAAGGAAGCTCATCCCTTAGAGAGGTCGACCGTGCAGCAGACCAAATGCGGTCAGTTAGCCGAGGGCAGCTATCAATTGCGAACGCTCAACTTTTTTACTTGAATAGCTATGTCGCGGCTTATGAAGGTGATACTCGCGCAGCGCGTGATTACCTGACTGAAGCACAGAGCATGCAACAGGATGCTCAGGAGTACTTTTCGAGATTTGAGTCAATCGCTATTCAGACGCCCTTTGTAGAAACTTTAATAGCCAATTTCCAGAGCTTGACGGAACAGGGGTTGAGGCCCCAAGAAGTGGCGTTGGCAGCAGGTGATGAAGCACAGTTTCGCAACGCCAGAGAGACTGCCAGTGATTTAAATCAGCAGTTTATCGATGCGAGCATTGCCTATAACGATTACATGGCTGAACAAAATAAATTAATGGTTGCCGATTATGAAAACGATATGCAATTGATTGCCTATATTGATATCGCCGTACTCATAATTGCAGCATTAATGGTGCTGTTTGTGCGCATCGCTATGGTGGGGTCGATTGTAAAACCACTGAACGAGGCGGTAGGGCACTTCGAACGTATCGCCCAAAATGATCTTTCCGGCAAGGTCAACGCGCGGGGCCGGAATGAAATTGGCAAACTGTTTAGTGCCATGCAACATATGCAGGGCAATTTAGTTAAAACGGTTTCGGAAGTACGTAATAGTAGCGGCTCGATTCATATCGGCGCGCGTGAAATTGCCAGTGGCAATGCCGATCTATCGTCGCGTACCGAGCAGCAGGCCTCGTCGTTGCAGGAGACAGCCGCCAGCATGGAGCAGTTAACCGCGACCGTTAAACAAAACGCCGATAATGCCCGTCAGGCCAGTCAGCTGGCGAACGACGCCTCAAGCACCGCAAGTAACGGTGGCGAAGTGGTTGAGAAAGTTATTACCACCATGCACGGTATTACTGATAGTTCGCAAAAAGTGGCGGATATTATTACCGTTATCGACTCTATCGCCTTCCAAACCAATATCCTGGCGCTTAACGCCTCCGTGGAAGCTGCGCGGGCAGGCGAACAGGGTCGTGGTTTTGCCGTGGTGGCGAGTGAAGTGCGTAACCTGGCAAGCCGCAGTGCCGATGCCGCCAAAGAGATCAAAGCACTGATTGAGGCGTCATCAACCCAGGTGAAAGAGGGCTCGGTATTAGTCGAAAGCGCCGGTGTGACAATGCGAGATGTGGTCTCCTCGGTGCGCCGCGTGACCGATATTATGGATGAAATCTCAGCAGCGTCCCAAGAGCAGAGTTCGGGGATTGAGCAGGTCAACCAAGCGGTTGCCCAGATGGACGAGGTCACCCAGCAGAACGCGGCCCTGGTTCAAGAAGCTTCTTCGGCGGCGAGCTCACTTGAAGATCAGGCAGCGCGACTTGAAAGCGTTGTGTCGGCCTTCCGTTTAGCCGAAGGGGAGAGTCATACGCAGCATGCTCCACTAACCTCGCCGCGTTTATCCTCACAACACTCTTCACAACAGCCTGCGCTTATGCGGCCAGCACTGAGTAGCCAAAAAACGAATAGCGCTGACCAGGATTGGGAAGCTTTTTAAGCCCCAGGCTTTATTTAGCTTTCAATAGCTCAACGGCCGTTCTGCGCAAGAAAAACTGCCAGTCATAAAGATTCGCGCGGGAGAGATATCTCCCGCGCGAATCTTTATAAGTGCTTAATTTATTTAGACAGTAGTCCGCTGGCAAAAAAGTCAATTGTTAAAAAGTATGAACTCTATGTTGTAGGTTAGGTAGGGGTTGTAATATCAGCCAACCCAAAAGGCCGCTGACTCTTACTGGTTAAATAGGTTTAGGTCGGTCTCCTTTATTACCTTAAAGCAAGCCGAGGCATTGACGCATCGGTATCGAGGCTACTTATCTATGAATCGACTACTTAGTAATATCTCAGTGAAAATGAGTTTGACGCTCATACTCGCTATTTTCTCAATAATAATATTAATAATTGCTTTTCTCAGTCACCAATCGGGGAAACAGGGGGGAGAGTCCCTTGACGAACTAGATAATGTCGCCATGCATCAAATGCTGCCTCTCAACCGTACACAACGATCAGTTTCCTATACGCAGCTATTTTATTTGAATAGTTTAGACGCAGAACATGAAGGTAATACTGGCGTAGCGAGTGATTACCTCACTCAAGCGGTAACTTTTCAAACGGCTGCCCAAGAATTCTTTGCAACTTTTGAATCATACGATCCTCATGCAACTCAGCCAGAGCTGGCTGACGCGGTGATCACTGCCTTTAATAACCTTATGCAGCAAGGTCTAATCCCTCAAGGCGAAGCATTACAGGCAGGCAATGAGGCTCGCTTTCGCACTGCACAAGAACTAACCAGTGATTTGAATCAGCAGTTTATGGAGGCGAGTATAGCCTTTAATGAGTACTTGGTTGAGCGCGGCGACCAATTGATTACCAGTTATGAAAGTGAAATGCAGCTCTTTGGTTACATTGAGTTGGCAGCCCTTATTATCGCTGCATTAATGGTTCTATTTGTGCGCATCGCCATGGTCGGCTCAATTGTAAAACCGTTGAACGAGGCGGTAGCGCACTTTGAACGTATTGCCCAAAATGATCTTTCAGGGAAGGTCAGTGATCGTGGACGTAATGAGATTGGTAAGCTGTTTATCGCCATGCAGCATATGCAGAGCGGCTTKGCCAAAACGGTTTCTGAAGTGCGTGATAGCAGCGGATCGATTCATATCGGCGCGCGTGAAATTGCCAGTGGCAACGCMGATCTGTCGTCGCGTACCGAGCAGCAGGCTGCCTCGCTGCAAGAAACCGCCGCGAGCATGGAGCAGTTAACCGCTACCGTTAAACAGAATGCCGATAATGCCCGTCAGGCTAGCCAGTTAGCTAATGATGCATCGAGCACGGCCAGTAACGGCGGTGAAGTGGTTGAGCGAGTGATTTCCACTATGCATGGCATTTCAGGAAGCTCGCAGAAAGTCGCTGATATTATCAGTGTTATTGACTCTATCGCCTTTCAAACCAATATTCTGGCACTCAATGCCTCGGTGGAAGCGGCGCGGGCGGGTGAGCAGGGGCGTGGCTTTGCGGTAGTGGCCAGCGAAGTGCGTAATCTTGCGAGCCGGAGTGCGGATGCCGCCAAAGAGATCAAAGCACTGATTGAGGCGTCATCAACCCAGGTGAAAGAGGGCTCGGCATTAGTCGAAAGCGCCGGTGCAACGATGCGAGAAGTGGTCTCTTCGGTACGCCGCGTGACCGATATTATGGATGAAATTTCTGCGGCGTCTCAGGAGCAGAGCTCGGGCATTGAGCAGGTCAATCAAGCGGTCGCCCAGATGGACGAAGTGACCCAGCAGAATGCGGCCCTGGTTCAGGAGGCCTCTTCGGCGGCGAGTTCACTTGAAGATCAGGCTGCGCGGCTTGAAAGCGTTGTCTCTGCCTTCCGTTTAGCGGAAGGGGACGCGGTTGCCCATCCAGCCCCTTTGGCACCGGCCAAGCCGCAACAAGCATTGCTTCGGCCAGCACCCCGGGTAGCGCAGTCGAAAAGCGCTGCGGATAACGAGTGGGAAGAGTTTTAGGTCAACAATTCTTTCTTGTCTGACTGCTCCCCCTCTTTAGCGGCTGTTGTGAGAGGGGGAGTTTCGCGAAGTCTTAGTTATCTGATGAGCTCAGCGCCGCTGATACTTCATCGATTTGCAAGGCTAAGCTTTGCAAACCGCCCCCGGAGAGATACCACAACGCGGGTGTTAGCATGACAACCCGCGCTTTCTCGGCACCCGCTTCTAAAAGCATTTGCGCTAAGGCATCCGCGTCGGCAGGTTCATCGCCAATCGCAGCGCTGCGGTCGATCACCAGCACGATCTCTGGATTAATTTCGGCAACGGCGTCAGCAGAAAGCGGCGTAAAGGTGCGGGTACCGCGGGTTTCTGATGTCACGCTATCAGGCATCTCAAGTGCAGCTACACCCAGCACACCGTGAACCACCGCGTGCTGGTTTAACATCAGGTTGCCGCCATTATGAGTCACTACCAGAGTGCTGGGAGCGTTGCTCAGAGCTTCTCGCTGGGTTTCAATCCTGTTGTGTAGGATTTCAAGGGCTTCTTCTGCTGCAGCTTCTGCGCCAGTCTGACTGGCTAGTTCGCGCACATTAGCGTCAAAAGCGGCAAGGTAATCGTCGCCTTGCAGGCTAGTGTTTAGTAGAGGGGCGATATCGCCGAGTTCGTCTTCCCAGTCGCCCTGGCGGCCGGTGTAGAGAATCAAGCTGGGCTCGCTTTCGCTTAGGGCCTCCATATCCGGCGAGCGAAGGCCGCCGATATCGCTGTATGTTTCTTCTAAGTACTGTTCCAGATAGTCCGGCAAGCTGGATTTGGGCACACCCACCACCTGCTCGCTTAAACCTAATGCATCTAATGTATCCAGGCTGCCTAAATCAAAGGTGGCGATACGCTGGTCGGCGCTCGCGGCGGCGCTGGCCAGAAGTAGCGTTGCAGTGAGGGTTGTGAGAGCGGTTGTGGTGATAGCAGCGTGCTTCATTGGGCTTCCTTTTATGAGAATATATTCTATATGAGATGACTTCTCATATTGCCAAGGAAGTTGCCTTTTGTCGCTATTGGATCATGGAACAGCATGTTGCGCAGGACGCGACCGCCCTCATTGATTGAGGGCGGAGCACTGTGAGTGATTGTTTAAAATGACGCTTAAGAGGCGACACGGAAAGGGTTACGCGGGTCGTTATCCCAGGCTAGGAAGGGTTGGCCAGTCTCTTGAGGCACCATGGTGATGCAGTTTTCCACTGGGCAGGTGATCTGGCACAAGTTGCAACCCACGCACTCCTCTTCAATCACTTCATAGCGGCGCGCGCCGTCCTGCTCGGTGAGTTTGGCAATCGACTGGTGGGAGGTATCCTCGCAGGCGATATAACAGCGGCCGCACTCGATGCACAAATCCTGGTCGATCTTGGCGATGGTCTTGAAGTTGATATCCAGGTGTTTCCAGTCGGTGGTTTGCGATATCGCCTTGCGGGAAAACGCCTCAATGGAGTCGTAGCCTTTTTCCGCCATCCAACGAGAAAGACCATCTTTCATCTCTTCCACAATGCGGAAGCCGTTGAGCATTGCTGCAGTGCATACCTGCACACTGCCGGAACCGAGTGCGATAAACTCCGCCGCATCCCGCCAGGTGGAGATGCCGCCAATACCGGAAATAGGCAGCGTAGGCGTCGCCGGGTCGCGGGCGATTTCCGCCACCATGTTCATCGCGATGGGTTTGACGGCGCTGCCGCAGTAGCCGCCGTGAGTACTCTGGTGGCCCACCGTGGGTTTGGCAACCATATTATCCAGGTCGATACTGGTGATCGAGTTGATGGTGTTGATCAACGAGACCGCATCGGCGCCACCCCGCAGCGCTGCCTGTGCGCCTACACGGATATCAGTGATATTGGGCGTCAGTTTCACGATAACCGGCTTGGAGTAGTGCTTTTTACACCAGTAGGTGACTTTTTCTATCAGATCAGGGTTTTGGCCCACTGCTGCGCCCATGCCGCGCTCCGGCATGCCGTGGGGGCAGCCCAGGTTGAGTTCGATGCCGTCCGCTCCGGTGGCTTCCACCAGTGGCAGAATGTACGCCCAAGCCTCTTCATTACAGGGCACCATGATGGAGACGATCAGCGCACGGTCGGGCCAATCCTTCTTCACCTGGGTGATCTCTTTCAGATTGATTTCCAGCGAACGGTCGGTAATCAGCTCAATGTTGTTAAAGCCGATCACCTCGCGGTTCTTACCGTAGTGGGCCGAATAGCGCGACGAAACGTTCACCGCAGGTGGCTCTTCGCCAAGAGTTTTCCATACCACGCCGCCCCAGCCAGCTTCATAGGCGCGTATCACGTTGTAGGCTTTATCGGTGGGCGGCGCTGAGGCTAGCCAGAACGGATTGGGCGCTTTGATTCCGGCAAAGTTAACCGACAGATCAACGCCGTTGACGACGCTGTCGCCGCTGTTTTTCTTACCTGGGAAAGAGAGAGGGGTGGTCTTCATGCGGCCTCCTGCTTAGCGGCGAGCGCTTGATGAATGGCGTGGGCCGCCAACTTGCCGTGTTGCACGGCTTGTACGGTGAGATCCTGGCCGGGTTTTACGCAGTCGCCGCCAGCGTAAACATTGGGTAGTGACGTTTGGAACATCTCATCGACGTGAATGCGTTCGCCGTCGCGAGCCAGCTCGGCGGCGGTAGTGTCGCGGAGGCTTTCGCCCTCGAAGCCTTGGCCGATAGCGGTGAAAATGGCGTCGGCGGCGATCTCGAAGGTTTCCCCGGTGGGCGTTAATCGTCCTGCTTGATCGGCGGTCTTGGCAAAGCGCATACCTGCGACACGGCCCTGATTATCCAGCAGAATCTCGTCGGGCTGCGCCCAAGTGATCATACGCACGCCGTTGGCTTTGGCGATCTCCTGCTCGTGGTCGGTGGCCGACATCGCCTCAACGCCACGGCGATAGACCAGCGTTACCTCGCTCGACCCCAAGCGCGCCATTTGGGTGGCCATATCAATGGCGGTATTGCCCGCGCCAATCACAATGCAGCGCTTAGCCACGGCGAGGTTGCCCAGGTCATCGGCTTGGCGCAGGGTTTTGATGTAGTCCACTGCGGGCATAAGACCTGGCGCATCGTCACCCGTTAGCCCCAACGCGCGGCTGGCACCCAGGCCCAAACCGAGGAATACGCTGTCGTACTGCGTGTGCAGGGTAGCGAGTTCAAGGTTGTCGCCAAGGCGCTGCCCGTACTGGATGTCGATACCGCCAATCTCCAGTAGAAATTCCACCTCTTTATGGGCGAAATCATCGGTCATCTTGTAGCGGGCAATGCCGTACTCATTGAGCCCTCCAGGCTTTTGCTCCGCTTCAAAAATGGTCACCTGGTGGCCGAACATCGCCAACCGATGCGCGCAGGAGAGCCCCGCTGGCCCAGCGCCGACGACGGCTATATGGCGGCCAGTGCTGGCAGCGCGCTTAAAGGGGTGGCTATCGAACTGCATATTGTCGGTGGCGTGACGCTGTAACAGTCCGATTAGCACTGGTTGGCACTCGGCGTCGTGATTACGTACGCAGCTGCGCTCGCAAAGAATTTCGGTGGGGCACACCCGGGCACAGCTACCGCCGAGGATATTGGCTTCCAGAATGGTTTCTGCCGCACCGTTGATATTGTTGTCGCTGATTTGGCGAATAAAGCTCGGAATATCGATATCCGAGGGGCAGGCCTCCACGCAGGGCGCGTCATAGCAGTAAAGGCAGCGCTGGCTTTCGATAATTGCCTGGCGCGAGGTTAATGGCGGGTGAAGATCGCTAAAGTTGCTTTCCAGCGTGTGCGGGTCGTAAGTGCCGACCTCTTTTGCGCTGGGTAGGTGGTTCAGTTGGCTAGTCACGGTAGAGACTCCGCTATTTTTATAGAAACAACAGTTATTAAGCGCCAGTTATCGTTTGACGGCGACGGGGGCATTAAGCTCGGCACGCTTGGCCAGCAGCTCGAACACGCCGGGGTAGGCGGGGCGTTCTAAATAGCGGCCTGCACCGCGCTCGGCGCGTAGGTCTCCGTCACGCCATACCCACTTGCCCTTGCTGATGGTGTGGCGAGCGATACCGCGCACGGTTTTACCCTCGAAGATATTGAAATCGACGTTTTGATGATGGGTTTTGGCAGAAATCGTCCGGGTGCCGTTGGGATCCCAGACCACAATATCGGCATCAGAACCGACCTGAATCGCACCCTTGCGTGGGTAGAGATTAAAAATCTTGGCGGTATTGGTAGATGTAATGGCAACAAATTCCTGGGCCGAGAGCTTGCCGGTATTGACGCCTTCGTCCCAGATGACGGCTAGGCGGTCTTCTACCCCTGCGGTGCCGTTGGGGATCTTGGTAAAGTCATCTTTACCGGCGGSTTTTTGCTCCTCACAAAAGCAGCAGTGGTCGGTGGCGGTGGTCTGCAAGTTGCCGGACTGCAGGCCCTGCCACAGCGCTTCCTGATGGCCTTTGGGGCGAAAGGGGGGGCTCATTACGTGGGCCGCTGCCGTTGCCCAGTCAGGGTGTTGATAGACACTGTCGTCAATCACCAAATGCCCAGCCAAGCACTCGCCAAACACCGGGTGGCCCTGCTGGCGGGCGTAGGCGATCTCATCCACTGCGTCTTTGGTGGAAACATGCACCAGATACACCGGCGCGCCTAGGGTCGTGGCAATGCGAATGGCACGGCTGGCCGCTTCGCCTTCCACCTGGGGCGGACGGGAGAGCGGGTGTGCTTCCGGTCCGGTAATGCCTTGGGCGAGCAGTTTCTGCTGCATGTGGTAGACCAGTTCGCCGTTTTCCGCGTGTACCGTGGGCACCGCGCCCAGCTCCAGGCAGCGCGAAAAGCTCTCCACCAGAATGTCATCGGTGGCCATGATGGCGCCTTTGTAGGCCATAAAGTGCTTAAAGCTGTTAACGCCGTGGTCGCGTACCAGGGTGCCCATCTCCTCTTTAACGCTTTCGTCCCACCAGGTAATGGCCACGTGGAAGGCGAAGTCAGTGGCGGCTTTTTCCGCCCAGCCCTGCCAGGTTTCAAATGCTTCCAGCAACGACTGGCCGGGGCTGGGGATCACGAAGTCGATAATCGTGGTAGTGCCACCCGCCATGGCGGCGGCAGTGCCGGTGTAGAAATCTTCGCTGGCTACTGCGCCCATAAAGGGCATCTGCATATGAGTATGCGGGTCGATGCCGCCGGGCATTACCAGCTGGTCGCTGGCATCGACGATCTCGCAATCAGTGGGGACATCTAAGTCGGTGCCAATAGCGTGAATTTTACCGTCGATACACAGCACGTCAGCGCGATAGGTATCTGCGTGGGTTACCACCGTGCCGCCCTTGATCAATAGGCTCATGGTTCGCTCCTGTTAGCTTGTTTCGTCAACGGAATTATTCKCCGTCTGTCAGGCGGGTGTAGGTTTCCGGACGACGGTCGCGGAAGAACTGCCAGTTGTTGCGTACCTCGCGGACCATATCCAAGTCGATCTCGTGGACCAGTAGCTCGTCTTCGGTCTCGCTGGCCTGGGCTTCGATTTTTCCGCGGGGGTTAACGATGTAACTGGAGCCGTAGAAATCGCCGATATTCCACGGTGCCTCGGTGCCCACGCGGTTGATGGCAGCGATAAAACAGCCGTTGGCGGCGGCCGAGGCGGGCTGTTCAAGTTCCCATAAATATTGGGAAAGCCCTGCCACGGTGGCGGAGGGGTTGAAAATCACCTCGGCACCGTTAAGCGCCAGTGCCCGCCAGCCTTCAGGAAAGTGGCGGTCGTAGCAGATATACACGCCGATTTTGCCGTAGGCGGTATCGAATACCGGCCAGTTGGATTGCCCCGGTTTAAAGAAGAATTTTTCCCAAAAACCGGCCACTTGCGGGATATGGGTTTTATGGTATTTGCCCAGGTAGCTGCCGTCAGCGTCGAACACCGCTGCGGTGTTGTAATAAACACCGGTTTCGGTCTCTTCATACACCGGCACGATAATCACCATGCGATGCTCAGCGGCGAGTTTTTGCATCATCTGACAGGTAGGACCTTCCGGCACCCGCTCCGCGGCGGCGTACCATTTGCCGTCCTGGCTGGGGCAAAAGTAGGGTTGGTTAAACACTTCCTGGAAACACAGTACCTGTACGCCTTGATCAGCTGCTTGCTGAATCATCGGCAGATGCGCTTCGTTCATCGCATCGCGGATGGCTTCGGGTTCCAAATCGGTGCTGGTTTTCAGACCCATTTGAATCAAGCCTATTTTCATCTTCTGCATGAGACACTCCCTCTGATGTTTGATTCTGATTGTTGATTTAAAGCGTGTTCAGGCGTTGAGAATTAATATTATAAAGCTGACTAATCTGACAGCTTTTGTTGAAAGTATCGCTGGCTTGATGGTTTTAGCAAGTCTTAAAATGCGATTTTTACAATCACGTTTAACTCTTTGAGTTTGTTTGTTTTTATTGTTCTGTGCAGGAGTATTCACTTTTTTGGTGAACCCTTGCACCGTTTTGATTGATCTGTTTTTTTATTTTAAATCATGTGGTTAATATATTTTTAATGAATGAATGTCGTGTTTTTTTGTTTAATATTGGTGCAAATATTTTTTTTGACCTAGCTTTGTTTAATTGGTTTTTGTTTGAGGTGGGAAAGACGAAAAGGTAACAAGCTAACAATAATATTGTTGTCTATAAAGACAGCTTTTTAATCAACGAGTTAGTCGCCCTGCTTTTATGGGTAGGCACACTTATTGCTTCGCTTCTAAGAGCCATGATTTCTAAGCGTCTTTTCGAACAGCTCCACTGACCGTGGGAGTGATGGACAACGCAATGCTGAGGAGATAAAAAATGACCGAAACAACCTCTCAGATGGTGGATCGAGACGGACTGATAGAGCTTGATGTAGGGGACGACGTGCGCAGTAGTTCACGTTTTAATGAGGATATTGCCCCTACCCAGGCCAGCGAGCGTACCTGGAGTAAGTGGAATATTGCGGCGCTATGGGTAGGTATGTCGATCTGTGTGCCCACCTATACCTTGGGTGGGGTATTAACCGCTTACTTTGGGTTGAGCGTGAGGGAGGCCCTATTCGCCATTCTGTTAGCCAACGTGATCGTGCTGATTCCTCTCACCTTAAACGCCTTCCCCGGTACTAAGTTTGGGATCCCGTTTCCCGTGGTACTGCGCTCATCGTTCGGTATTTTAGGCTCCAACGTGCCTTGTCTGGTACGCGCCTTAGTCGGTTGCGGTTGGTTTGGTATTCAAACCATGTTTGGCGGGCTGGCCATTCATCTGCTGCTCTCTGAGTTAATTCCCGCTTGGGCTGCGCTTGGCGGCGTGGGCGAAGTGATCGGCTTTTTTGTCTTTGGCGCGATGAACCTCTATGTGGTCATTCGCGGGGCGGAGTCGATCAAGTGGCTGGAAACCCTGGCCGCACCGCTGCTGTTAGCCGTTGGGGTTGGGCTGATGATTTGGGCGTGGCCCAACATGTCAATGACCGAGCTATTAGCTCAGCCGCCGTCGCGGCCTGAAGGGGCATCGGTGTACGGTTATTTCTTCGCAGGCTTAACCGCCATGGTGGGTTTTTGGGCCACGCTATCGCTTAATATTCCCGATTTCAGTCGCTTTGCCAAAAGCCAAAAAGATCAGATCGTCGGCCAGGTTATCGGTCTGCCGCTGACGATGTTTTTCTTTGCCGCGCTGGGGGTGGTGTTAACTGCTGCATCCGAGACGCTGGTGGGCCAGACGGTTGCTGATCCAGTACGTTTGATTGGCTATATCGACAGCCCCTTCTGGGTGGTATTAGCGATGCTATTGATCATTATCGCCACGATTTCTACCAACACTGCCTCTAATATCGTCTCGCCGACCAATGATTTTCAGAATATCGCGCCTAAATTGATTAATCAGACCCGCGGTGTACTCATGACCGGTGCGGTAGGCGTGTTGCTGATGGGCTACGATCTGCTGCAAAAAGCGGGTGTTATCCCGCCTGGGGTTTCCCTTGAGCAGATGTACTCCAACTGGCTGCTGGGCTATTCAAGCCTACTCGGGCCCATCGCGGGGATTATGGCGGTGGATTACTTCCTGATTAAAAAGCAGCGTTTGGATATACCGAGCCTGTATATGGACAGCCATGCCTATCCTGCGGTCAACATCGCGGGTTTTATCGCTTTTGGCGTCCCGGTGTTGCTCACCTTAATTTCGCTGTTAACCGGCACGATGAACTGGTTCTATGATTACGGCTGGTTTACCGGTTCGGCGCTGGGGGCCATTGTTTACTATGTGGCAAGCCAAGTGCTGGCATCGTCGCCTCAGGCGGGGCCCGCGCCAATAATGGCGAGCGAGGCGACAGAGCAGAGTTAAACAACGAAACCCGGCTTCGTGCCGGGTTTTGCTTTAGCTGCTCTTGATTAAGCGCAGAAAAGCATCAACGACGCGGTTGGGGCGTCGGTCGTGGCGGGTAATCAGTACAAACGGAATGCGGTAGTGCTGGGTAGCGGCATGCAGTGCCCGCATCTTACCTGCGGCCACCCACTGTGCAGCGACATGCTCAGGCAGAAAGCCGATAAAGCGCCCGGTAAGAATCAAAAAAGCGGCGCCCTCGCGGTCAGAGGCCGAAGCGCGCAGGCTTAGCGCATCATGCGCTTGGCGTGCCTCAACCGGTAGCGGATAGCGAGGCGAAATAGCGGCCTGCTCGGTGATATCCGCAAAGCTGAGTGTATCATCGTGTTCGGCAAATAGCGGATGGCCAGCCGCGCAGTAAAGATACGATGGCTCATCATAGAGGTGGCGCGCTTCTAAACTGGTGGGCAAGTTAACCGCTGGCACTACACCTACATGCAAGTGGCCATCCATCACGCCGCGAATAACCGCATCCGAAGGCTCCATATGAATATGCAGTGTGACCTCATGCTCTGGCGCGCTAAGCTCAGCCAGCGCATTGGTCACGTGCATGGCGGGCAGCGTCACCAGGTTGTCGGTGATGCCGATATTCAGCTCACCTTTAATCGTTTGATGCAGGGCGTTAACGTCACTTTTGAAGGTTTCAAGCGCGGTCAATAATGTTAGTCCCGCTTGATAAATCTCTTTGCCCTCTTCGGTTAAACTAAACCCGCCACGCCCGCGCTGGCAGAGCGAAAAGCCCAGCCGTCCTTCCAGGTCGTTCATATGCTGGCTAATCGCCGAACGGCTAATCCCCAGCGTGGTTTCCGCCGCGGTAAAGCCGCCGCACTCAACGACCGTCTTAAAAATACGGATGAGGCGTATCTCGTAGTCGCTCATTTGGCCCAGTGATGCCATAACAATTCCCTGGTAGTCGGCTATCAACGCATAACGTCACGCTTTTCAGTGCATTAACGGTGATAAAAACTGATATACATCCTAAAAGCGCCGCGGCACTATCGGTCAAAGCGACGTGTCAACGCGCGCTATGTGTTGTTTATGGTTACTTTTTACACTGTATCAGGTGTCCCGATGGGTTACCTGAATAAGGCTTCTATGCGATGTCCGTGACTCCCATTAATGTAAATGATGATGTTTTGAAGGCTACCAAGACCTACCGCCAGCAGCGACGTCATGTGATTGCGTTATATCTGTTAGCTCTGTTCGTCATGGTGGTGCTGTTCGGTTGGTTGCTGAGTGAACAGCATAAGCAGGAAATTGAGGCCGCCGAATCACGTATTACCGCCCGCGCTAATGTGGTCACTGAGTGGGCGAAAGGCGTGTTCGCACAAAGCGGGCAAGCGCTGTTTGGGCTTGCGGAACTGCTAGCACTACAAGGGATGCCTGAGGGTGACAATATCCAGGCGTTTCAGCGCGCATTAGAAAACTTGACCCTGTATGTCCCTATGGTGGATGCAATCGCTGTTGTGGACTCTGAAGGGCGTTTAGTGGCGAGCGGTCGCGTCAACCGAAGAGCGAATGCTGATGTCAGCGAGTCAGCGTTTTTTAATGCCTTTAAGCAAGCAGGGCAGGAGGAGCTGATTACCCCGCTTTACTGGTCTGACATTGATCAGCGCTACTATCTGTACCATGGCCGACGATTAGAGACCTCGGCCGGAGAATTTGCAGGGGTGGCCATTTCTAGCATTGTTCCTGAAGTATTTGCCGACTCGCTTGAGCAGATGAGTGTCTACGACGGCGAGAGTATTGCCCTGGKCGMCCCCGGTTTGAAATTTATTGCTCGGTACCCGATACCGGAAGAGCAATTTACCACCGGCAGCCAAATTGTAAGCCCCGAAACGACCGAGTGGCTAGCCCGTGGCGAGTCTACTTGGTCAATCAATATTGACTCACCTATTGATGGCCGAAAACGGCTGTTTCGCATGCTGAGAGTAGGCGAGTATCCCATGCTGGCCGTGGTCGGTGTTGACCTTCACGAATTGCTATCGGCCTGGCGGCAGCGTGCTCTGATTTTAACGCTAGTGATGGTCGTCATTGCTTTGCTGGGCGCTTGGGGGGCACGCCACTACCTGAACCGTTTAGCGTTAGCGCATCAATTACGCCAGCGTATTGAAGAGCGTGAGCAAGCGCGTGCCGAGGCGCAAATCGCCGCTGCCGCTTTCCAAACGCACTTAGGCATCCTGATTACCGATCCCCAGGGCATCATTCTCAAGGTTAACGAGACCTTCAGCCGGATTACCGGCTACAGCGAAGCCGAGATAGTCGGTAACAACCCGCGTATGTTTAGTTCTGGCTTACAAAACTCAGCCTTTTATCGCCGTTTATGGAAGCGTGTTATCAAAACCGGTAATTGGGAAGGTGAGATATGGAACCAGCGTAAGAACGGTGAACTGTTCCCCGAGTGGCTAACTATCAGCGCGGTGTACAGCGTAGAGGGCGCATTGACTCATTACGTGGCCACCATGAGTGACATCAGCGAGCGTAAAGCCGCTGAGCAGGAGATCCATCAACTGGCGTTTTATGACACCTTAACCGGCTTGGCGAATCGGCGCCTGTTTATGGATCGCATCGGTACCGCCCTTAAAGAGCTTCAGCGCCATCAGCGTTGCGGTGCGCTGTTATTTATCGACATCGATAATTTCAAGCAAATCAATGACACTCTGGGGCACTATGCGGGAGACCAGGTGTTACAGAGCGTTGCTCGGCGGCTCGGGCAGATGCTGCGCGATACCGATACCTTGGCCCGCCTGGGTAGCGATGAGTTTGCGGTGTTGATTGAAGGCGTTGATAGCAATTACGCCCAAACTACACGGCTTGCGGAGCGTATCGCGCATAAATTGCTGGCAACCCTTAATGCGCCAATCACTCTTGCCGAAGAGAGCATCACGGTGACCGGTAGTATCGGCATCGCGATTATGGCGAGCAATGAGTACGGCGTAGATGATTATTTGCAGCAGGTGGATATGGCGCTCTTTCAGGCTAAGAGCGGTGGCCGCCATGGCGTGTGCTTTTTTAATCCTTCAATGCAGGCCGCGCTACTCGCCCATGTAAAATTAGAGGCGGATCTGCGCCAAGCCCAGGCTAGCCAGCAGTGGCAGCTTTATTACCAGCCCCAGGTGGATCATCACGGCGCGATCAATGGCGTGGAAGCGCTGCTGCGCTGGCATCATCCCGAGCGTGGCATGGTTTCTCCAGGTGATTTTATTCCGCTGTTGGAAAGCTCTGGGCTGATCAACGATGTGGGCGAATGGGTATTGGAAGATGCCTGCAATCAGCTAGCACGCTGGGCGCAGCACCCCCAGCTAAGCAAGTTGACTATCTCCGTGAATATCAGCCCGCTGCAGTTTCGCGATGAGAACTTTTTGCAGCGTGTGGAAGGCGTATTTGCACGGACTCAGGCGCCACTTCAACGGCTAAAGCTTGAAGTGACCGAGTCACTGTTTGTGGAAGCGCGTGATGACGCTCGTGATAAAATGCTGAGTCTGAAAGCCAAAGGGGTGCGCTTCTCGCTGGATGATTTCGGCACTGGCTACTCGTCACTGGCCTACTTGGCTCAGTTGCCGCTTGATCAGTTAAAGATCGATCAATCCTTTGTTCAGCAGGTGCTTGAAAGCCAAGCCAACGCGGCGATTGTTGAGAGTACCATTGTCCTGGCAGAGAGCCTCAATCTCGAGGTCATCGCGGAAGGGGTTGAAACCAAAGCGCAGCAGGCATGGCTGCTGGCCCATAACTGCCACGCTTATCAAGGCTATCTGTTTGGACGCCCGGTCACCGCCGAGGAGATTGAACGGCTAATGATGGGCCATTAGCCATCGTGGCGGGCGAGCCGACATTGCTCGATATCCAGGCTCTCTACCGTCAAGGTGTCGGGAAGAATGACTTCCAACCGGGAGTCTTGCCGCCATGCGCTGGTTTCGATGCTTAAGGTGCCAGCAGCGCGATTAAGGCGTTTCCAGCCGCTATCGGTATGAAACACGCCTTTAATGCGCGCCTCCTTGGGGAGTTCGCCCAAACATTTGGCTAAACTATCCAGCTCGAAGCGCTCGCTTGGGTGCCAGCGTAACCCGGTGCTGGTGTAGCCCAGCGAGGTGCCGGTTTCCCGTTGGGGCTTGCCGGGCGGGGGCGGAAAATCGAAGAATGACCCTTGTAAGCTGGGAGCTGCAGCCAACTGTTGATGACTGGCGGGTACGCTGATATCGAGCGCTTCAGCGCTTCCGCTTTGGGTCAGCAGCGCTATCGGTAGTTCGCCTTGCGGGACTTCCTGCACCCATTTTCGCGGTGGCCAGTGGTCAGCCACAAAAGCGTGGGCGGCGCTGAGCTGTTCGTGGGTGCTGTGGTCGAGCATGGTCAATGCCACGGCATCGGCCATATTGAGCTGATCGCGGAAGGTGTCGTGCTGTAGGGCGCGGGTGTCGTCCATTCGGCGTGGGTCGAGCGTGGCAATAATGTCGCGCACTTCCACCACCTCTTGAAAGGCTTCGCCGCGCAGTAGGTCCAGTAGGCCTGCCGGGTGGCCAAGACCAGAGGGTTCGATGATGACCCGGTCGGGCTTGCTGCGGGCGAGTAGATTGACCAGTGCCGCCTGGAGTACAAAGGCGAGCTGGCAGCACAAACAGCCGCCGGGCAGGCCTTTCACCACCACATCATCGCGGGCGTCAAACATGGCTTKGTCGATACCGATTTGGCCAAACTCGTTGACCAGAATGGCCCACTTTTCATCCACAGGCTTCTGTTCGATTAGACTGTGGATAAGCGTAGTTTTGCCGCTACCCAGAAAGCCGGTAATGATATGTACTGGCACTTTTCGTTTGGCGCTTTCTTCTGACCGAGCCAACGCCTAGCCCCCTGTCATATTCATAAAGCGTACCACCTGCACATCGCCATCGGTGGTGAAGTGGTGGCGCTCCGGCTTAAGCGGCAGGGCGTTGATAATCGCTTCTTTCAGCACCTGCATATTGCCGGGGTGGCGGCGCAGCACGGCGCGCAAATCCACCGAGTGTTCGTTGCCTAAGCAAAGCAGCAAACGGCCTTCCACGGTCACTCGAACCCGGTTGCAGGTGTCACAAAAGTTGTGGCTATGGGGGGAGATAAACCCAACGCGGCTGTCGCTATCGGCCATTTTGAAGTAGCGCGAGGGACCCGGTGTGGTTTCGGTGGTGGGGATCAGCGGGTAGCGGGTTTCGATCAACTCTTGAACATCGTCGCTGGAGTAGAAGGTTTCCGCCCGTGAGTGGTCGGAGACATCGCCCAGCGGCATCTCTTCGATAAAGCTGATGTCTAGACCTTGCTGGCGGGCAAAGGTGACCAGGTCGATGACTTCGTCGTCGTTGCGACCTTTTAAAATCACCGCGKTGAGCTTGATACGCTTAAAGCCCGCTTCCTGAGCGGCGTGAATACCGTCGATCACTTTGGCCAGATCACCGGTGCGGGTAAGCTGCTTAAAGCGCGCCGCATCCAGCGAATCCAGGCTGATGTTCAGTCGCCGCAGGCCGCTGGCGTAGAGCTGCTTGGCGTGCTTGCGCAGACTGGCGCCATTGGTGGTCATGGTGAAGKCGTTAAGCCCTGGCATGGCGCCGATCTCATCCACCAGTTGCTCTATGCCACGGCGCACCAGTGGCTCGCCTCCGGTAAGACGAATTTTCTCAACCCCAAGCTCGGTAAAGGCGCGGGCAACCATGGCGATTTCTTCCAACGTGAGTACCTGGGCGCGGGGCAGAAACGTCATCTCCTCGCTCATACAGTACACGCAGCGGAAATCGCATCGATCGGTGACCGAGATTCGCACGTAGCTAATGCGCCGCCCAAAGTCATCAATCAACTGCTGATCAGCGCGTGTTTGAGACGGTTGTTGTAAGGATCGTTGCTCGGTCATAGCCATCCCGTTAGTGGTTGTATGCTGACTACCTCGCCTGGTTGCGCGCCGTCTTGGTCGTCGGCAAGCTCAATCAAGCAATTTGCAGCCACCATCGAGGTTAAAATGCCCGAACCTTGGGCGCCGGTGCTGCGCACGTGTAGCTGCCCTTGCTCATCAGTATGGTAGATGCCGCGAATAAAATCAGTACGCCTCAAGCGGCTTTTTATAACGTCATCGGCTATCGCATTGAGGCGATGGGGCGGCCTTGTCGGCTGCCCACAAAGCTGATCCAGCAGCGGCGCCACAAACTGTAGAAAGGTTACCATGACGGCTACCGGATTGCCGGGCAGGCCAACAAACGGCGTACGTTTTGCGCCCAGCCAGCCACAGGCCATAGGGCGGCCAGGGCGCAGCGCCACGCGCCAGAAGGCCAGGCGGCCCAATTGTTCCAGCGCCGCACGGGTAAAATCAGCTTGGCCGACGGAAACGCCGCCGCTGGAGATCACCAAATCGCTCTGGTCGGCGGCCTGTTCAAGGGCTTCTGTGGTGGCTGCTAAGTCGTCCGGCAGAATGCCCAGGTCGATGACGTCGGCACCCTGTTCGGTAAGTAATCCGATCAGCGTAAAGCGATTGGCGTCATAAATGCCTGCTTTAGGTAACGGATCGCCGGGGGCAGTGACTTCATTGCCGGTGGAGAAGATCGCTACCTTCGGGCGTCGGCACACCGTTATTTCGGCATAGCCCAAGGAGGCTAAAAGTCCTAGGGATGCCGCATCAAGCCGTGCCCCCTCAGGCAGTGCCGTGTCACCTATGGCAATATCTTCACCGGCCTGGCGAACATGCTGGCCGTGTTTGAGGCGCTCAGGCGACTCAATGATCACATGCTCAGGCTGCTCATCTAGCGGTTCGCTCAGTTGTTCACTCATCACTACTGTGTCTGTGCCCGGCGGTAATGGCGCGCCGGTGGTGATGCGCACGCAGTGACCGGCTGGTACCAGTTCCCGGCGGTACTGCCCGGCCAACACCTCACCGGCAAGCGGCCAATGGGTTTGTTTGGCCCCAACACCTTCCCTAGGTAAGGCTAACGCGACGCCATCCATGGCCGCATTAGTGTTTTGTGGCACGTTAATGGGTGCCTGAATGGTCCCCGCCAAGCGGCGGCCGTGTGCCCGTGCCAAAGGGATATTTTCGCTGCCTAGCGGGCGCTCAATCAGGGTGGCAAGCGCATGGCGTGCTTCTTCCACGCTAAGCATCTGCTCGCCAAGATCAAAACAGGAGAGCGTCATCGAACCTCCTTCGCTGAGGTATTCAGCAGCGTTGCTTCCAAGTGAAGCTTCTCCTCCTCGGTATTCAGATTGGCAAACGCATCAGGGCAGTCCGACATATCGACCCGGCACCAGTCGTGACGCGCGTACCAGCGGTCAATTTTACGTTCACCTTCGGCAAGGGTGGCAGCCAAATCATCGGCGAGCGAGGTGCGTATTAACGCAACGACGGGGTGCAGTCGTTCACCGTCAAAGGCTACGGCGATGTCATGCTCGCCGTGCTCAGACGCAATACCTTCTACCATGCGCGCCACTAAATCATCGGGTAGGGCGGGAGAATCACAGGGGGTCACCAGTAACCAGGGGGTTTTTGCCGCCCTTAAGCCACTATAGATGCCCATCAACGGGCCTTTAAAGCCGCCTTCCTCATCGTCCATTACTTGATCAGCAATCACACGATCAGCAAAAAACTGGTAGGCGTCGGCATTTCGGTTGGCATTAATCAGCAGCTCGGCTACCTGGTCTTTAAGGCGTTTCACTACATGGCCGACGAGTGGCAGGCCCGCGAACGGCTCAAGCCCTTTGTCGCGACCGCCCATCCGGCGACCTTCGCCGCCTGCGAGAATCATGCCGGTGAGTTCGTGGGTAGGAATCATGGGCTTGTCTCTTTTGTTAAGCTTGCTTGGCTAGATGACCGGGCATGCGATGGCTTCGCTGGAATAGCGTCCAGCGTTAAGCGGTTGTGGGTATTGATCGCCTGGAAGTGGCGGCCTTTGGCGCGGGCGATCAGCATCMCCCCAAAGCGCTCGGCCAGCTCAACGCCTTTTTGAGTAACGCCGGAGCGCGATACCAGCACGCTAATACCCATTTGCGCCACTTTCAGCACCATCTCGGAGGTTAGTCGTCCGGTGGTGTAGAAGATATCTGCGCTGGCGCTGTCCGCCTGCTGCAACCACTGGCGTCCCGCTAAGGTATCCACCGCGTTATGCCGCCCCACGTCCTCTACAAAATCAAGCACGTTGGCTTGATGGCAGAGCGCGCAGCCGTGAACGGCCCCGGCGCTGCGATACGTCTCATTGTAGGCGTTAAGGTTTTGCAGCAGTTGATTGAGCGTGGATTGAGCCAGTTGGGTATCAGGCAGCGCCGTCAGCGCGGTTTGGTCGAGCAGTTTGCCAAATACCGTGCCCTGACCGCAGCCGGTGGTGACCGTGCGGGTGCTTAAGCGTGCTTCTAAATCTTCGGGCAGGTGACGAGTAATCACTACCGCCGCTTCGACGTCCCAGTCGACCTGCACTGCCTGTAAATCGTTGGCTGCACGCAATAGCCCTTGATTGCGCAGATAGCCCACGACTAAGGCTTCCGGATCGTCGCCCAGTGTCATCAGCGTGACAATTTCACGTTTGTTGAGGTACACCGTCAGCGCTCTTTCAGCGGCGATCGCCTGCTGGCGTGCATAGCCATACTCGTCAACGATACTAATCTCGGTGGTGGCCGGTAAGCGGGCTCGGCTTATCTGCAGGGTGGGCTGAAGGGCAGGCATGGGTAATCCTCGCGAAATGGTTCTCGCAAAACGACAGGGTTGACGATGATGGCGCTGGAGATGCTTACTTGTCTACCCATTCAAGCGCTATCCTAATAAGTACCATCCTCATAAGTACTATCCAAATAAGTACTATGCTAACAAGTATTGGTCTTTCAAATGCCATCCATTCAAGGTTCAGGGTTTTTAAATATATGAGTGATAACCTACGCCCAATCAGTATTACCTTGGTGGCCGAGCCCAAGCAGGTGAAAAGTTTTACGCTGACCCAGTGGCGTATTGTTGAGCTTACACTGGGCGACCAGGGCGAGAATGTACTTAATCTGCAGCTGTCGATGACAGAGCGTGCAGCCTACCGTTTCAACCTAACCTCTAAGACGCCACGGCTATTTGTGCGTGCGGGCTTTACCGGCCAAACGCCCAAGCCGGATGCGATCACCGCCAGCCAGGACGTCGCGGCGGGCTGGATGGATGGCGAACAGCAGGTGCTGGAATCGCCAATGCCCATGGCTATTCAGGTATGGATTGAGAGCTACCTTGCCCGTCATGGCGAGGCGCCGCTGGAGATGCGCAAGAAAAAGCGTAAAGGGGCAGGGCGCGCCAAAGAGATGCCCACTAAGGAGCAGCCAGAATGAGTCGTTTAGAGCGCTGGTCGCGGCTGAAGCGTAATATACCAACGCAAAAGGMCGAGCCAACCGCGGGCGCACCCAGTGATGAAGCGTCSGTGGAGTCGGATGCTGCGGCTTATCATGAGGCCGAGCAGCCGCAACCCGCATCTGAAACACCGCAAGAACCAAAACGAGCGCCAGAACCAGGCAGCCTCGATCATACCTTGCCTGACCCGGATACATTGGCCGCGGGCAGTGACTTCAGCGCCTTTATGGCACCGGGAGTCAGTGGCCCTTTACGCAGGCAAGCATTGAAACGGCTATGGGCAACCGGCAACTACAACGTCCGAGACGGCCTGGATGACTACGACGCCGACTATAATAAACTGTTGAAGCCCATGGGATCCGAGCTCGCCAGTAAACTGCGCCGTTGGACCCACAAAGTGGAAGAGGCGGTTGATAAAACATTAGACGAATCCGAACCCCCAAAAGAGGTAGCCGCCGACAAGCGGGCCGAACCCTCAACACTCACTGATAGTGACAACACTGAAAAAAATGCTTCGCTAGACGACCAGTCTGATTATTTATCTAGCCCTAAGACGAAAACATGAGAATGGCGTTAAACTTATAAAAATCAATATTTTGAGCATGCGATATGTCGCCAGCGTTGGCAGCGTTGACGGTAATCAGGTTGGCAAATATCGAATTTCGCCATACGCTGAACTTAGCTTCAACGCATTGTTATGCCACAATAGTTAAATAATATAACTCAAAATTATAATAAGAATTATTCACTGACCGTGAGAACGCATGAACCAACGAATCCAACTGGCGTCGATAGACGACCAGCGTAATGCTGAGGCTCGGGAATCGGTACGCCAGCGTATCTCCTGGCCCGCTAATTTAACGCCTGCCAATGTGACCTATCACAGCCGCGGTCATGCGCTGTTGATAGGGTCAGCAGACGACGTTTATCCAGCCGCTCGCGCGCTCCAGGGGCGCGGCTTGGCATCGTTGACGCTGCTAGTCACCGATAAAGGGAGTGACGCTGTCGATGCCCTCGGGTCTAGCGAGCCTCTGATTAGCCAAACATTGACCCGCGACCAGCTCAGCCAGCTGCGTATTAACGGTTATCTGGGAGCCTTTAGTGTCCAGCTTGATGACGGCGATTCAGTGCTGAATCTTGCTCGCGCGCTGATAGAGCGCGACGGTTTTGACCTCATCCTCGACCTTGCTGCGGCTACCCATACCCAGCGCTGGGAACTGCCACCGCCAGGTTATGTGGTGATGCAGTGGCAGAGCGTTGAGCAACGCAGCGACACCCTCGACGATTTTGTCGGGCTGGTGGGCGAATTCGACAAGCCACGCTACTTTCAAGTTAATAGTGACTTATGTGCCCACTCCACTAGCGGCAATATTGGCTGTACCCGCTGTTTGGATGTTTGCCCCGCGGATGCCATCTCCAGCATTAAGGGGCGGATTGAGTCGCATATCGAAATTGACCCCTTTCTTTGCCAAGGCGTGGGCAGTTGCACCAGCGCCTGCCCCACTGGGGCTATCGAATTCCGCCTGCCTGAAACCCGCCGCCAGCAGGATACCCTCTCCGCTTGGCTGGGCGCCTACCGCGAAGCGGGTGGTCAAGCGCCGGTGCTGCGTTTTATTACCCATGATTCCCAAGATGCTGAGCGAGCAGCGGGTGTTGTCACCGCAGGCCATATCATCGACGCTCCGCTAGAAGAGCTGGGCGCAGCGGGCCATGACCAGTGGCTAACCGCTCTGGCCGCCGGTGCCGCCGAAGTGCGTATCCAGCTGCACCCCAATATGCCTGCCCGCTTAAGCGCTTTTTTGACCGACCAGGTTGCCCAAGCCCACGCGTTGCTGGATGCCTTGGGCCATGATCGCGCGCGCGTCAAGCTGATTGAGATAGCCGATAGTACAGGCCGGGATGCGCTACCGGCGCTAACGCCGTTGACAGAGTCACCGCTTAGCCTGCCAGAGCCAGAAAAGCGTGCGCGTTTGAACCGCGTGCTGTCTCGGCTGGCCGAACTGGGTAACCCCAGCGGCGAGCGGGTTGCCGTGCCGACAGGCGCTGCCTACGGCGCCATTCAAGTCGATAGCGATGCCTGCACGCTCTGCCACGCCTGTGTCAGCAACTGCCCGACTCCGGCATTAAAGTCAGGCGGCAACACGCCCGCGCTGAGCTTCCTTGAAGCGGACTGCGTGCAGTGTGGTTTGTGTGAGCAGGCTTGCCCGGAAAATGCGATTACTTTGCTGCCCGGCTTCCTGGCATCCGATGCCCGCGAAACGCGCCACATCTGCCACGAAGAAGCTGCTTTCGAGTGCATTAACTGCGGTAAGCCGTTTGCCACCGTCAGCACGGTCGCTACTATTAAACAGAAGCTGGCTAACCACCCCTACTTTGCTGGTGAAGCGATGATCCGCCTGGAAATGTGCGAAGACTGCCGGGTAAAAGATGTTTGGAAAACCATGATTCGCGATCCCGACGCGCAACTGAAGGTATAAGCCGATGACGGATGCACTGCCCACGCTTAAAGAAGCGGATTCGCTACGCGCCGATATCTACCGGCTGTTAGCCACGCTGCTGCGCCAACCGCCGGATACTGAGTTGCTCAACTGGCTGGCAGAGCTGACAATCGAGCAGGACGGCAGCCGCTTGGCAGAGTGTTGGCAGGCACTGGCGGCAGCCGCTGCCGGTACTGAACAGAGTGATGCTGACGTTGAGCGACTTCAGCGGGCACACTTTCGCCACTTGGTGGGGGTGATTCAAGGTGATGTAGTGCCTTATGCCTCCTGGTACCGCAACGGCGAACTGATGGAAGCGGCGCTGGTGGCGCTGCGCCAGGATCTAAAAGTACTCGGCTTTGAACGCAGTGAGCATACCCGTGATCCTGAAGATCATCTGGCTGCCCTGTGTGAAGTGATGGCGATGTTGATTGATGCCGAAAGCGCAGAGCAGGGCTACTTCTTTAGCCAACATTTAGCCCCTTGGGCGGCCAACTGTTTTGCCGACCTGGGGCAGGTAGACACCGCTTTCTATGCAGCGCTGGGGCAGTTGGGTAGCGCTTTTATGGAGAGTGAGCAGGCTCGCTTGAGGGTTGATGCGGGCCATACGCCAGTGCGTATTCTTGAGCCTTAACGCAGGCTTCATAAAAGAAACAGCAAAAAAAGCAAAAAACAGCATAAAAAGACCCGCACAAAAAAGCATGCAAGAGGAGAAMCCCATGCAACCGTCACACAATGCTGAGCGCCGCCGGTTTATGAAAACCGTTGGGTTGGGAACCGCCGCTGCTGGCGCCGCGGCGGCAGTCGGTCATGTCACTCTGGCACAGGCTGACACTGCCCCGGTGAAAGACGAAAAACCAACGGTTAACTACCGTGAGACTGATCACGTCCGTGCTTACTACGCCTCGCTGCGTGACTGACGGCGGAATGCCAGGAGATTTGCCATGCGCTTAACTCGCAAAACAGACACCCCCAAGGCCTCCGGGCTGGGTATTTCCCGTCGCCAGTTCCTCAAACGCAGCGGTGCAGCCACCGGCGGTGTGGCCGCCGTTGGCTTTATGGGTGCGCCCATGATGCAGCGCTCAGAAGCAGCCGACAAAACCCCCGTGCTGGACTCGCCGGTCGAGACCAAACGCACCATCTGCTCCCACTGTTCAGTGGGTTGTGGCGTTTATGCCGAAGTTCAAGAGGGCATTTGGACCAAGCAAGAACCCGCTTTTGATCACCCCATCAACCGTGGTGCGCACTGCGCGAAGGGCGCTTCGCTGCGCCAGCACGGCCACTCCACGCGGCGTCTTAAGTATCCGATGAAGCTGGTGGCCGGCGAGTGGGAACGCATGAACTGGGATGACGCCATTAACGAAATTGGCGACAAACTGCTTGAGCTGCGCGAAGAGCACGGCCCGGACAGCGTTTACTGGCTAGGCTCGGCGAAGTTCAGCAACGAGCAGGCGTATTTAATGCGCAAGCTTGCTTCGCTATGGGGCACCAACAATACCGACCACCAGGCGCGTATCTGCCACTCCACCACCGTGGCGGGCGTGGCGAACACCTGGGGTTACGGTGCGATGACCAACTCGCTCAACGATATGCATAACAGCAAGGCGATTCTGTTCATTGGCTCTAACCCCAGCGAAGCACATCCGGTGGCGATGCAGCACATTTTGATCGCCAAAGAGCGCAATAATTGCGACATCATTGTCGCCGACCCGCGCTTTACCCGCACCGCCGCCAAGGCCAACAAATATGTGCGTCTACGTCCCGGTTCAGATGTTGCCTATATTTGGGGTCTGTTGTGGCACATTTTCGAAAACGGTTGGGAAGATAACGAGTACATCAATCAGCGCGTTTACGGTATGGATGAAGTGCGCGCTGAAGTCGCTAACTTTCCGCCCAGCGTTGTAGAAGAAGTCACCGGCGTCCCTGAAGCCGAGATGTTTGATGTCGCCAAGCGCCTCTCCGACAATCGGCCTGGTTGTGTGGTCTGGTGTATGGGCGGCACCCAGCACACTACTGGCAACAACAATACCCGGGCTTACTGCATTCTTGAGCTAGCGCTGGGGAATATTGGTGTGGCGGGCGGCGGCGCTAACATCCTGCGCGGCCACGATAACGTACAGGGCGCAACTGACCTTGGCCTTGGCTGCGATTCCTTGCCGGGTTACTACGGTTTGGCGGAAGGTGCCTGGCAGCACTGGGCGCAGGTGTGGGATCTCGACTACGAGTGGCTTAAAGGCCGCTATGACGATACCGAGTACGCTGATGGTAAGCCCATGTACACCGCCGGTATTACCGTGTCGCGCTGGGTCGATGGCGTGCTCGAGGAGGACGAGAACATCTCCCAGCGTACCGCGCTGAAAGCGATGTTCTACTGGGGCCACGCGGTTAACTCCCAGACCCGCGGCGTGGAAATGCAAAAAGCGATGCAGAAGCTTGAGATGATGGTCATCGTTGACCCTTATCCCACCGTTGCCGCTGTAATGCACGACCGCAGCGACGGCGTTTATCTGCTGCCAGCGGCCACCCAGTTCGAAACCACGGGCAGTGTCACCGCGACTAACCGTTCGATTCAGTGGCGTGACCGGGTGATTGAACCGCTGTTTGAGTCCAAGCCCGACCACGAGATCATGTACCTGTTTGCTCGTAAGCTGGGCTTCGGTAATGAACTGGTCAAGAACTACCAGATGAACGGTGATGAGCCGCTCATCGACGACATTCTGCGCGAAATCAACAGCGGTATGTGGACGGTCGGCTACACCGGGCAAAGCCCCGAGCGCCTTAAAGAGCACCAGAAAAACTGGCACACGTTCAGCTTCGAGAACCTGCGCGCAGAGGGTGGCCCGGCGGACGGTGATTACTACGGCTTGCCGTGGCCCTGCTGGGGTACACCAGAGTTTAAGCACCCGGGCTCGCCCAATCTTTACGACACCAGCGTACCGGTGATGGAAGGTGGTATGGGCTTCCGCGCCCGTTTTGGTATCGAGCGTGATGGTGTCAACCTTCTTGCGGAAGGGTCAGCGCCGGTGGGCGGCGATATCGACGACGGCTACCCGGAGTTCAACGACCAACTGCTTAAAGATCTGGGCTGGTGGGACGACCTGACTGCCGAAGAGAAACAGGCGGCGGAAGGCAAAAACTGGAAAACCGACCTCTCTGGCGGTATCCAGCGTGTCACCATTGAGCATGGCTGCGCGCCTTACGGCAACGCCAAGGCACGCGCTGTAGTCTGGACTTTCCCCGACCAAGTGCCGAAGCACCGTGAGCCGCTCTACACCACGCGTCGCGATTTGGTTGAACGCTTCCCTACTTGGGACGACTTCGACTCCATCATGCGCCTGCCGACCATGTACAAAACCATTCAGGATCGCGACAACACTGGCGAGTATCCAATGATTCTCACCTCTGGGCGACTGGTTGAGTATGAAGGCGGCGGTGAAGAGACGCGCTCCATGTCGTGGCTTGCCGAGCTGCAGCAGGAGATGTTTGTCGAAATTAACCCGGCGGACGCCAACGACCTCAGCATCAAAGATGGTGACGATGTTTGGGTGGAAGGGGCAGAAGGGGGCCGTGTGAAGGTCAAAGCCCTGGTCACTCCTCGCGTCGATCGTAACGTAGCGTTTATGCCGTTCCACTTTGGCGGCATGTTCCAGGGCGAAAGCCTGCGTGACCGTTACCCGGATGGGTCTGATCCGTACATCATTGGTGAGGCGGCCAATACCGCCACCACCTATGGCTACGACCCGGTGACACTGATGCAAGAGACCAAGTGCMCCATCTGCCGCATTGAGCGGGCTTAAGCTTCGACCGACCTGACAGCACGACGGTGCGGGAGCCATCCCGCACCGGCATGAGGAGAACACCATGGCTCAAATGAAATTTATGTGTGACGCAGAACGCTGCATCGAATGCAACGGCTGCGTTACCGCGTGTAAAAATGCCAACGACGTCGAGTGGGGCATTCAGCGCCGCCGCGTGGTCACGCTCAACGACGGTGAAGCGAGTGAAATGTCGATCTCAGTGGCCTGTATGCACTGCGACGACGCACCCTGTATGGCGGTTTGCCCGACCGACTGCTTCTACAAAACCGATGACGGCATCGTGCTTCACGATAAAGACCTCTGCATCGGCTGTGGCTACTGCCTTTACGCCTGCCCGTTTGGCGCTCCGCAGTTTCCCCAGCAGGATGCCTTTGGCGAACGCGGCAAGATGGACAAATGCACCTTCTGCGCGGGCGGCCCTGCCGAGAGTAAAGAAGAGGAGTACGAGAAATACGGTTCTAACCGTATTGCCGAAGGCAAGCTGCCGCTATGTGCCGAGATGTGCTCCACCAAAGCGCTGCTGGCCGGTGATGCTCAAGACGTGGCTGATATCTTCCGCCAGCGCGTTGTCCATCGCGGCCACAAAGATGGCGCCTGGTCCAATAACCCTCAGGCCAGTGCCGACAACCTAGCCTATGATGCTGCCCATAAAGGGTAAGGAGGCGTGTCATGAACCTGTTGACTGCACAGGCACCCGGTGGGGTGCCGCGCTCAGGTAAAGGGCTCGCCCTGGGCATTTGGCGTTTTATGTTGGTGGCGCTTGCTTTGGTGCTAAGCCTCGGCTTCACGCAAGTGGCGGTGGCCCAAGCAGATCCTGACCGCGAAATGACCMCTGCCGCTCCTGGCATTACCGCCGACCAGTGGCGTCAGGTACGTAGTGGAGAGACCGGGCCTAACTACCGTGACTCGCGTTATGAAAGCGACTACAGCTTGATCAATGCAAGCGGTGAAACCTGGCGGCAGATTCGTAACCGCTGGGTGTCGCCGTTTGGTTTGATTGCGGTATTTGGCATGGCGGCGCTGATTGCGCTGTTCTACTTCATTGTCGGCCGCAAGGATCTGGAGGCGCCGCGCACGGGGCGTCTGCTATTGCGCTGGACGTTAATGAAGCGCGCACTGCACTGGACGGTAGCGACGCTGTTTATCATTCTGGCGCTGACGGGCATGACGCTGCTGTTTGGCAAGTTTGTGTTCCGCCCGTTGTTTGGTGATGGAATTTGGGCCTGGATGATTGCGGCGACAAAAGTGCTGCATAACTACCTGGGGCCTATCTTCGGCATTCTGCTTGTCATACTGCTGGTCAGCTTGATTAAAGAGAATATTCCCAAAAAGCACGACTGGGTATGGTTCAAGAAAGGCGGCGGTATGATTGGCAAAAAGCATGTGGATGCAGGTTTTGCCAACGGTGGGGAGAAGGCTTGGTACTGGATATTGGCTACGGTAGGTATTCTCGTTATCGCCAGTGGCTTTGTTCTCGACTTCCCCAACTTCAACCAGGGCCGTGACACCATGCAGTGGGCCAACATTATCCACGCAGTGGGTGCGTTAGGGCTCACCGCCATCTCCTTAGGGCATATTTATATCGGCACGCTGGGTACCGAAGGCGCGCTTGAAGGTATGACCACGGGCTACGTGGATGAGACCTGGGCCAAAGAGCACCATAATCTTTGGTACGAAGAGGTCAAAGACCAAACGCTATCGGAACAAGAGGTGGCGGCTCGCAAGTCAGGTGGTGATAGTAGCGAACCATCGGCAACGCGGACCAGCTGATAAGTGCTTAATAAAGTGCTTACAAAGTAGCCTAAGACACCGCCTTCTGGCGGTGTCTTTTGTTATGCTGCCTGTTAAGTTAGTGAGKAACCCAAAGGCATTTTTTTGAGAGGAACGGTTATGTCAGCGTTTAATGAGTTTGACCCGTCCACGCGCACCGAGCTCGAAGCCGCTGCGTTTCGGCGTTTGCTACAGCATCTGGACGATAACAAAGATGTACAGAATATCGATCTGATGATTCTGGCGGACTTTTGCCGTAACTGCTTATCAAAATGGCTGGTAAGCGCCGCCGAAGCGCGGGATGAAAGCCTCAACTATGAAGAGGCCCGTGAGTACGTTTATGGGATGCCTTACAGCGAGTGGAAGGAACTCTACCAGCCGCCTGCCACCCCAGAGCAGATGGCCGCTTGGGAAGCGCATCACGCCAAAAAGAAAGCTGCCAAACAAAGGTGACGTCAATGAGTGAGCCAATGGTGCCCCTCAACATCGCAGTCTTGACGGTCTCCGATACCCGCACAGAAGAGACGGATCGCAGCGGCCAGGCGCTGGTAGAACGATTAACCAGCGCCGGGCATACACTCGTTGAAAAGCGCATCGTGCCAGACGACGTCTACCGCATTCGCGCGGTGGTAGCCAACTGGATCGCCGATACGGAAGTACAGGTGGTGATCACCACCGGCGGCACCGGCTTTACCGGCCGCGACTCCACGCCGGAAGCTATCTCGGTGCTGCTGGATAAGCGCATTGAAGGCTTTGGCGAACGCTTCCGCCAGCTAAGCGGTGAAGAGATCGGCAGCTCCMCCATCCAGAGCCGCTGCCTCGGCGGCTTAGCCAATGCCACGGTAGTGTTCTGCCTACCGGGCTCGACCGGCGCCTGCCGCACCGGCTGGGACGGCATTCTGGCCGAGCAGTTGGATAGCCGCCACAAACCCTGCAACTTCGCCAACCTGGTTATCCCAGGCCGGGGGCAACATGGCTGATTTGCAGCCGATATCCGCCGCGCTCAAAGCGCTACTGGCCGACGTAAGCCCCGTTGGTGCTGAAAGCGTCCCGCTGGAAGCCGCGGCTGGGCGTGTGTTGGCCGAAGCTGTTACCGCGCAGTTAGATGTACCGCCGTTTGATAATAGCGCGATGGATGGCTATGGGCTGCGCGCTGCCGATGCGGGAAAGTGGCTACCGGTGAGTCAGCGTATTGCGGCGGGCACTCCCGCCCAAGCGCTTGAGCCAAATAGCTGCGCGCGTATTTTTACCGGCGGTGAGATTCCACCTGGCGCTGACTGTGTCGTTATGCAGGAGCGGGTAGAGGTTGACGGTGAATGTGCGCTGATGCCTGCGGATATCCCTGCGGGGGATAATGTTCGTCGTCAGGGCCGGGACGTCAGGCGTGGCTCTGTGCTGCTCGATGCCGGTGAACGGCTCGAGGCAGCAGCTCTTGGCCACTTGGCAGGCCAGGGCATTACCCAGGTCAGCGTGCGCCGTCGGCCACGGGTTGCGCTGCTCTCAACCGGCGATGAAATCATCGACCCCGGTACGCCGCTTAAGGCGGGGCAGCTCTACAACTCCAACCGACCCATGCTTAAACGGCTGCTGGAGAATTTTGGCGCCGAAGTGGTGAGTACCGTTAGCGTACCGGATGATTACACCCGCACGGTGGCACTGTTAACGGCGGCCGCTGCTGAGTCGGATTTAGTGGTCACCACCGGTGGCGTGAGCGTCGGCGAAGAGGATCACGTCAAAGCCGCGCTGGAAGCGATCGGCCAGTTGGATATGTGGAAGCTGGCGATTCGCCCTGGTAAGCCGTTAGCACTTGGCCGCTTACCCCGTGACGATGGCAGTCATGCGCGGTTTGTGGGGTTGCCAGGTAATCCGGTCTCGGGGTTTGTCGGCGCCTGGCTGTTTTTACGCCCCTTACTGGGCGCAATGCTGGGCTGTCCGGCGCTAACATCACTGCCCGCTGTGACCGCGAAAGCTGGGTTTGCTACCTCCACCGGCCCACGTGAGCACTATATGCGTGTGACGCTTGAATTCACGCCCAGCGGCGTAACGGCGACGGCTTTTGATGACCAGAATTCCGGGGTGCTCTCATCCTGTATTAACGCCGATGCATTTGCGGTGATTCCGGCCAATAGTGAAATAGCCAAGGGCGATGCCATTAGCTGCTTGTGGTTGGCGGGCTAAGAAGCAGGGGCTTGAGAAAGCTAAGGGCTAAGCTTGCGTGCATCCAGCAGCAGCACCAACTGCTGCTGATCAAAGGTACAACCGCATAGCGCGGTTGAAAATCGGCGAGAAAGCAGCAGTTTAGGCAGCGGGTGGAGCGTGTCGGCGGGTAGTTGCCGAAGCGTAATGTCTCCGCTTACGCCCAGTTGCCAAGTGTTGTGGCTGTCATTAGTGGTCGTTTGAGCGTCGCGCAGAGTGAGCCAGCGGCTAGGCGGGGAGTCATGGTCGCCCCCGGCGTAGAGCAGCGAGTGAGCATTGGCGGTGCGCAAAGCCGTTGGGTGATCGGTCATGGCGAGTACGTGACACGCTTCCAGGGCTGCATGGTAAGGACCAATGCGAAACAGCACCAAGGCAACTTGGGCTTGTTCATGCAGGCCGTGACGCTGGGGCATTTTAACCCAGACCCTGCTGGTAGGCGTCGAACAGTGCTTCGGGGTCAAGCAGGGCAAGCGCTTGGCGCTCGTCTACCTGCCACAGCGCGCTAACATAAGGGCGTAACGCGGCAGGAAGCGTTTCGGGGGGAGCTTGCAGCAGGCTCTGGGTGACCTCGCAGACATCGTCAAGCTGCTCGATACGCACACCGCTACTAATTCCCGCGGCGTTGACTAGCAACATCATCCCGCTAGGAGGACCTTCCGGCGTGGGTAAATTGAGTAACTGATGCAGGCTAATGACGGACTCAATTTTACCACGCAGGTGCAGCACGCCTTCGGKGGAGGCGGGTAGCCCCGGTACGTAATAGACGGGCTGGTCGCTGGGTAGAATTTCGCTCACCGCGCTGCCGGGTAGCGCAAAACGTTGTCCGTTGAGTCGGAACAGCACTAGCTGCTGGGTCGGCTCATCAACATCGACTACCCTCTCTGCATCGTCGTGTGTCGCTAATGCCTCTTCCAAGGTCTGAGTGGCGAACGGCAGGTCATTCGCTGGGTTGTCGTGGGGCTGTTCAGGGCTCATCGGCTAGCTCCGTCGATATCACTACTTGGTTGCGCCCTTGGTGTTTGGCGCGGTAGAGCGCCTGGTCGGCGCTTAAACGCAGCGACTCGGTAGAGGGATGCGCGGGGAAACTGCTTATCCCCACGCTGAAGGTGCAGCGAAAACGAACGTCGCCTGCGTGAAAATCAACCAGTGCAAAATCCTCCCGCAAGCTGCCGATTAACGTAGCAGCTTTCTCGGCATGAATGCCTTTGAGCAGTACGACAAACTCTTCACCGCCGTAGCGGCCAATAATGTCGGAGAGCCGCAGACGGCTTTTTAGCAGTCTTGCCAAGGTGATGATTACTTGATCGCCCGCCAAATGGCCGTGGGTATCGTTAACCTGTTTAAAGTGATCGATATCGATCATTGCCAGGGCATGGGGGCTATTATCACGGTGGGCCTGGGCAAGGGTTTTATTGATCAGCTCGGTGGTAGTGCTGTGGTTATACAGCCCGGTCATGCTGTCGCGGGTCATTAATGAGCGCAGCAGACGTAGTCGTTCGGCGCGCAGCCTGACGGCAGAGACCAGTTCTTCAGGCTGTACGGGTTTGGTAAGAAAGGCTTCGACTCCCGCGGACATGGCGGAAATCTGCTTTTTGCTGTCGGTTTCACTGGAGAGATAGATAATCGGTAGCCCCAGGTATTCCGGCTGCTGACGAATAATCGTTGCCAGTTCTTCACCCGAACATACCGGCATATACACATCGACCAGCAGTAAGTCGGGGCTAAAGCGTTCCATGGCCGTGAGTGCATCGGCGGGATGGTGCACCTGATGTGCAATCATACCGCCTTCTTCAATCAGCAAGGCGTGATAAGCAGCCACCTCGGGCTCATCATCCACCACCAGTACCTTCAGCGGCTCTTCCACCGCCGGAGCGGTGAGCTCATCCACCGCCAGCATAAGATCCAGCGGTTTAACCGGTTTGGTAAAGTAGCCGCCACAGCCTGCACGAACGGCGCTCAGGCGCGAGTGAAAATCGCTGTGGGCCGACAAAACGATGGCGGGTAGTGGTTGGCCGGTTAGCTTGTTCAAGCTGGTTAGGGTTTCGGTGCCTGCGGTTTGGCCTTGGGGAAACTGCACATCCATGATCACTGCGTCAGGGCGACGCGTGAGTACGGCGTTAAAGAACGTCTCCGTATCAATAAAGTGTACGACGTCATGACCAAAGCAGCGGAGATGATGGATCAGTTGGTCGACCTGCTCGGGCTCATCGTCGCATAGGTAAATCAGCCGCTGGCGCTTATTGCGCAGCGGCTCCACCTGGCTGTTAAGTTCGAAGCTGTTGACGGCCGCCAACGCTTGCTGTTGACCGTGGTGGGAACGTAGATGCTGCTGCTCGTGACCCAGCTGGCGTAGTAGTTGGCTGATATAAGCGTCGATGTCGGGTCGGGTGGGCGTGGTAGTGAGCGCCTCCTCTGCCTGATCAGCAAGCACGGCAAGCCGCTCGAAGCCCAGTGATCTCCCGGTGCCTTTCAAACTATGAAAAAAGCGGTGTAGCTCCGGTGCTAGTCGCGTCTGTTCTTCACTCGATGTGCGGCTCTGCTGCCACAGCTCGGCGGTTTGCGCTAAGCGGGTCGGCAACTGCTCAATAAAACGCTCACGCAGCTGATTTAGCTTATCGTGCAGCGAGGGGGCTGGCTTAGACATCAAACTACCTACGTAAGTGATCGAAAGCGGCGATCCATTCCATCCATTATCCATTCCAGCGCATGTAGCACTGCTTAGCTGGCGAGTGCCTGTTTCACAGCAGTTTCCAGGTTGTCAGCCAGCTCGGCATCTTTACGCAAACAGGCATCCAGGCCCGGTGTCTGCTGTAGCGTTGCATCCGGAGTGTCCCCAGTGAGTAAAATAAACGGCAGGTGATTGTCTTGCTCACGCAGCATTGCCAATAGTGCTAGACCGCTGACAAGGGGCATGTGCATATCGCTGACAATCAGCTTGATATCACCGTGAGTGTCTAGTTGCTCGACGGCTTCCATGGCGKCTAAGGCCATCAAGGTGGCATGGCCCTGAGACTCTAGCAGTGCCGCCGTCATTTCCCCGGCAAGCGGGTCGTCGTCTACGACCAGGATAGGCATTCGCGACCTCATGGCTGTTGTGTTATTGACGCTCGTTATTAGCCCAGTAGGGCTTGTAGCGTTTCTACTAAATTATTTTGATCGAAACTGCCCTTGACGATATAGGCGTCGGCTCCGACCTCAATGCCGCGTCGACGATCAGCCTCTTTTTCCCGCGAGGTGATAATAATAATTGGCCGATCACGATAAGCCTCATTTTCGCGCAGTCGAGCAGTCAGCGCAAAGCCATCCATTACCGGCATCTCAACGTCGGTCAGTACCGCATCAAACGGCTCCGCCAGAGCTTTGGCTAATCCGTCGCGGCCATTTTCGGCCAGGGTGACGTGATAGCCCCATGCTTCGAGTACGTCTTTTTCTATTTCGCGGGTATTCAGTGAGTCGTCAACCACCAAAATTCGCTTCGCGAGAGTGGAGGATGTGCGCTCATGGCTAGGACGCTGAGCAGTGTGCCGGGTGGATTCCAGCAAAGCGGGTACATGGAGCAGGCTTACCAGCGCATTGCGCCCCATGGACACCATGCCTGAGACCAGCGGTAAATGGCGTAGATGCACCGGCAGCGGCTTKATCMCCCTATCGCGTTCATCAATCAGTGAATCAATAATCAGGGCGAGCTTTTGGTGCCGCTGGTGGACGACCAACAACAGGGTGGTGTCTGTGACGGCGCTCGTCTCAGGTAGTTCAAGCAGTTGGGCAAGCGATACCACGGGCACAAATTCGTTGCGTAAAATCAGCGTGCGCTGTCCTGCGGCATCAATGAATGATTGCGATGAGCACTCTACTAACTCCGATACGTAAGGCGCGGTTACCCCGATGTTGACACCGCCAACGCTAACCAGCAGCACCCGCATCATGGCCAGCGAGAGCGGCAGGCGCAGGGTGAAGCGCGTACCGCTACCGCGTTCGCTGGCCAGCTGCAGGTCACCGTTGAGATCATCCACCACGGTGCGCTTGACCACATCCATGCCCACACCGCGCCCTGAGAAGTCGGTAATCATGCTTTTGGTCGAGAAGCCGGGCAGGAAGATCAGCTCCAGGGTCTCCTGCTCGCTCAGAGCGTTAAGCTGCTCTTCGCTGATTAGCTGCTTGGCGAGCGCTTTCTGACGCACGGCGTCAAGCGCAATGCCCGCGCCGTCATCACGCATCTCCACGACTACCCAGTCAGCGTCCTGCCAGGCTTCTATCACCAACTGTCCACGCGGTGATTTACCCGCCGCCTGGCGCTCTGCAGGCGGCTCTAAACCGTGGTCCAAGGCATTACGCAGAAGGTGAATAAGCGGATCTGACAGCCGATCAATCATCTGACGATCAAGTTCGATTTCGCTGCCGCGCACGCGGCAGTCGACCTGTTTGCCGAGTGACTGAGCCAGTTCACGGGACATATGCGCGAGAGGGKCAAACACGACGCTGAGCGGCAGCATGCGCATTTGCAGTGCTCGGTCGTGTAGGTCGCTCATCAGCGAGTCATGGCTTAAAACGCTATCTTTCAGCTCACGGTGAAAGCTGTGAAAGGGCGCTTGCTGCTCGGCAGGCAGCGTGGTACTTAGCGCTCGGGCTTGGTCAACGAGGGTATGTAAGTGGTGGTGCCCGGATAGCACTTCACCCATCAAACGAATAACATCGTCCAGCCGATCCAAGCGAACCCGCACGGTATCGCTGAGGCGTAACTCGCTCTCGGTCGCCAGCGCCGTTGAGGGAACTGGCACCGAGGTCAGCGGTGGGGGAGTGCTGGGCTGGCTTGGGGCCTGACCGTGAGCGGCATTTTCAAGGGCGCTACAGAGTGCCTCATCAGCCGCAGGTAAGTCGTCACCTGTTGCCCCTTCAGCGAGCCGACTAACGAAGTCTGCCAACCCGTCAACCGCTTGGCTGAGCAGGCTGGTAACCGTCGGCGTCGCGGTTAAGGTGCCATCGCGCAGCGCGCTGAGCAGCTCTTCAGTGCTATGTGCCAGCGCCGTGATTGGCACCAGCTTAAGCATCCGCGACGAGCCTTTCAGCGTATGCGCTGCGCGAAACAGTTCGTTGATCTGCTCGCGATCAGCGTGGCCCTGCTCCAGTGCGCGGATCCCTTCGCGCAAGCGGGGCAGGTGGTCGGCGGCCTCTTCCACGAAGCGCTGTATAAAGCGGCGAATATCCAGCGCCATATTAACCCACTCCCTGTGTGGTACTGGTTGATGCCAGCGTGGTGTTGACCGCGGCTAGGTAGCGTTCGGCTAGAAAGCGTGCATCGCCAGGCGGTAGCGGCGGGGCGATAGTGTCTAGACCGCCATTAGAGGTCGGCGCGGCGGTCAGCAGCCGGACAACGGCAGCATAGCTACGCTGGCGTTGAGCAGGCTTATCGGTCAACTCACCCTGGCGATAAAGTTCAGCTAAATAGAAGTGCGCAGGCCAACACTCCGGCACTACGTAAATGGCCCGCTTAAAATAGTCGTAGGCCTGATGGGGCTGCTGCTGCCAACGGGCGACTAATCCGGCCAAAATCAGCGCATCAATTGACCACGGCTGCTGCTTAAGCAGCGTCTTTAGTAGCTTAGCGGCCTCGGCAAAGGCATTTTGATTGAGCAAGCGATGGGCGGTGTGTAGCTGTTGGGTGATGTTGTCTGTTTGTGTGTTTTCTATTGCTGTGTTTTCCGTTTCTTGCTCAGACGGCGCATCGGGCGCTAAATCAGCGCTACTGGCTAGCTCTAACTCTTTGCTCGCGCTATCACCGACGCCAACACTGTCATCTGACTTGTCGCCCTGGGCGACGGAGTGATGGGTAGCTGTTGGCACTGCCATGGGTTGCTCTGCACGGCGAAAGTAAAAGACGCTCTGGTCTTCGACCAGTTCAAATACGCCGAGATCGTTACCCAGGGTTTCGGTGACGCCGCAGAGTAAAATACCATTCGGGGCTAGCAACTGGCCAAGCTGTTGATGAATGCGGCGCCGCGTCTGCTGGTCAAAGTAGATCGACACATTGCGAAATAGAATCACATCAAAGGGGCCGCCGGGGTTGCTCTCATCGGCATTCAATAGGTTGAATGGGCAAAAGGTTACCCACTGGCGCAATGATTCTTGAAGCTTAAAGCGCCCCTGGTAAGGGCTAAAGTAACGCGCTTTGAAGTCGGGAGAGAGGGCGCGAAACGCCATGCCGCCATAAACCGCTTGGCGTGCTTTGGCGAGGACTTGATGGTCCAGGTCGCCACCGGTGAGGGTAAACAGCGCTTTGGCCCGTTCGCCAAAGCGCTCAAACAGCATCATCGCCACGCTATAGGGCTCTTCTCCGGAGGAACAGCCCGCACTGAAGATGGATAGCGGCGGGCCACCTGCCGCTAAACGCGCAGGTAAATAGCTGTTGACCAGCCAGTTCAGGGCATCTGGCTCGCGATAAAAATAGGTTTCGTTAACCGTTAACTGACTGACAAACTGATCGAATAGCGCAGCGTCGCTGGTTAATTGTGTGAGGAGCGCAGTGGTGTCGGTGAGCCCCGTTGATGCTTGTAAGCTGGCGACCGCTCGGAATAACCGCGCTTCGGCCAAGCCTTCCAGGTGTAAGCCGCAGCGCTGATGCACCAGGGTTTTAAAGGGGGCAAAGGCGCTCATGCCAAGGGCTCCGGTCGGCTATCTAAGTAGCCGCGCACATCGCGCAGCAGCCGATCCGGAAGGCTATCAAGCGGTAATTCATACTGAATGACCCCAGCTTTAACGGCTTCCTGGTTCATGCCGTAAATCACCGAGCTGGCTTCATCTTGGGCGAAAGTGGTGCCGCCTGCTTGGTAAATAGCCCGCATGCCATTAACGCCATCTCGGCCCATGCCGGTCAAAATAATGCCCATCGCATCACTGCCATACACTTCCGCAACACTCTGCAGCAGTACATCGCAACTGGGGTGGTAAAGGGACTTCTCGGGGCTGGGTTGAAGCTGGAAACGGTGGCGGGGAGTGACACATAAATCACGCTCGGAAGGTGACAAATAGATATGCCCTGGGCGTAGCAGCTCGCCCTCTTGGCCAACACTGACCGGCATGGCACATAGCGACCCAAGCCATTGTGCCATGCCATCGATAAACCCATGACTGATGTGCTGGGCGATCACAATAGGCGCCGGAAACCCGGCGGGTAGTCTGCGTAGTACCCGTACGAGTGCTTGCGGGCCACCGGTAGAGCATGCAATCGCGACCACGTGTTGAAAGTTGCGTGGTACCCCCCTGGGCGCGTCGGGAAGTGTCGGCAAAGAAGGCATAGGCGTCAGTGTTGTACCGCGGCGGCGCAGGCGAGTGATTACCGCCACGCCGGAAAGCAGGCGTATACGCGCCAGCAAGCGCTCGGCATCGGCTCCTTCCAGGGTGGGTTTAGGCATCACCTCTAACGCGCCTACTTCAAGGGCTTGATAAGCCGTTTGAGCATCGGAACGGTCGCTGACCACCAGGATGGGCACCCCTTTGTTATACATGATCTCTTCGATAGCGCTCAAGCCGTCCATCACCGGCATGTTGAGATCCATGGTGATCAGCTGCGGCGCATGGCGTTTGGCCAGTTCCACCGCTTCGCGGCCGTTAGTGGCTTCACCCACGATCTCAATATCACCGTCTCGGCTGAGGATGTCGCGTAACACGTCGCGGGCTACTTGGCTGTCGTCGGCAATGACTACCCGAATTACGCTCATTCGGTATCCTTATCAGCGATCTTTATTTGTTAGGGTGAACTCCTGCACTAGCGCGTTTAGCTCAGCCGACATATGGATCATATCCTGGCTGATGTCGGTAATGCTGCGCACCGAGTGTGCGTTGCGTGAACTGGCCGTATCGATATCGCGCAGCGCCATTACCACCTGACTGCTGGCGGTTTTTTGCTGCTGAGTAGACAGCGATATCTGCTGGGCCGCACTGCTGGTTTGACTCGCTGCCTTAAGCAGCGCCTCCAGATCCTGGGCGGTGCTCATGCTTGCGTCAACGCCCTGCTCAATTGAGGAGGCGCCTTTTTCAGAGGCGACCACTAAGCGATTAATCGCTGTCTGAATATCATCAGTATGCGCTTCAATCTCTTGGGTAGAGTCGGTCACGCTGTCAGCTAAGCGGCGTATCTCGCTGGCAACGACCGAAAAGCGTCGGCCCGACTCTCCCGCGCTTGAGGCTTCCAGCGCGGCATTAAAGGCAATCAGCTTGGTCTGGGCGGCCAGGGTATTGATCAGCTCCATTACCTTATTAATCTGTTTGGATTTCGCCCCTAGCGTCATGATCTCTGCCAAACTCTGCTCGCTGTCGCTGCGGATATCCTGCATTTTTGACTGTAGCAGTTGCATGGCCGCGCTGCCTTTGCGGCTGCGCTCCAGGGTTTGGTTGGCAACGTCGACCACTGACTGTGAGTGGTCGGCGATTTGGGTTGACGAGGTAGAGAGCTCTTCCATGGTGGAGGTGATTTCCGCTACCGAAGAGGCCATCTCCTCGACTGCGGCGGCCATGGTTTGGCTTGCTTCATGATCGATATCGCTACCGTGCACACCGGAAAGCCCGGCGGTTTTCGCCAGCCGGTCGGCGACTTGCGTTAGTGCCTGAGCGTTCTTGGCCACTGCCGCAATCGCGCGGGAGAGACGCTCAAGGAGCTCGTTGGTTTGATCGGCTAAATCGCCAAGCTCGGCTTTGTCATCGGTGCTGACCCGCCGCGAAAGATCCAGGCTGTGGGTGATGTCCTTGAGCTGGCGCTGGAAATTAACCAGCGGACGGATCAGGCTCCCAGTCAGTGGGTAGAGCACCAGTAATCCGACAAGCAGAATGAGCAGGCCTATACCGCTGGACTCCAGAAAGCGCTCGTGGGTGGACGCCAAGTAGGCTTCTTTATCGACTTCGACCATTAGGTAGCGCTGCAGCTCGGGTAGCCAGCGCGTGCTAATCAGCAGGGCGTGGCCGTCGCGCTCAATCTCTTGTACCTGCAGCTGTTCATCACGCAGCAGGCGCTGCGACGCTTGATCTGGTAAGGACTCCGCTGCGGTTTCACTACTCGGATCGTTCTCCCCACTACGAACGAGCAACTCACCTTCGGCGCTGAGCAGCGAAGCGTGAGCGGTGTCACCTAAGCGAAAGTCGTCAATCAAGCTGGCCATTTGGGAAAGGTCCAGCCCTGCGCCGGCGACTACTAGCGGTCGACCGTTGGTGGCATTTACCGCGCTGCGGTAATTGACGTAGACAAAGGCATCATCGGGAGAAAAGGTGTCGCTATCTAAATTCAGTTCGTAAGTGTTATCGCTGTCGGTGAAATCGTAGTACCAGTCATCTTCGCTGCCAGGCGGCTGGATTGTTCGCTGAAGAAAATCACCGTTGCGAAGTTGAAAGTAGTAGCCTCGCCCCTGGTATTGAGTGGCAATAAAAACCAGCTCGGTATCTAACTGCGCCATAAGGCGCGCTAAATAGTTGGCGATATCGTTTTGTCGCTCTTCAGGCAGACCGTCGCGAACCCACTGCTCAATAAAGTAGCTATTGGCCAGACTTTCGGAAATGGCGAGATCTTGGCTGAGGCTTAGGTTCACATGAGCGGCCAGCCCTTCTACCTGTGCCGGTAGCTCTTGATTAAGCAGGTTATTCAGCCGCGCTTGGCTGTGGGAGCGCGCTTGAAGATAGAGCGCCAGGAGCATTGCGAGTGCTAAGACCGTCCCAAAAGAGAGAAATAGCCGAAGCCGTAAAGGTAGGGATTTCCAGCGCGCCATCATGTTCGCCGTTGCTCCAAAGTAAACGTGGCCCTAACGACGCTGCTCAGTAGCGCTCAGGGTGAGAAGTAGAGTGATACTTACCACTCTACTTAGGGTAGTAGCAACGATTTCAGCTTTTTTTGTGAGGGCTGTCCAGCCTATATCAGCGTGTTTTGGTACTTGCGTTTACACGATCGCGTGGGGCACGAAGCACGAGGAGTCTTTGGTAATGCGGCCAACGTCTTCGCGGATGCCCATACCGCAAGCGCGGTCACCCACCACCCAACTTCCAATTAAGGCGTGATTATTACCAAAGCGGGGCATCGGGTGGTAGGCCTGCCGAATCCATGGGCTGTCGGTGTAGGGGCCGTCCACGGCCTCGCGCTGACCGGCGGGGGTAATGAGTTCCACGTTACTGCCTTCCCGGGAGAAGAATGGCTTACGCACCCAGCCTGCTGGCAGCGGTGGGCTTTTGGCATTCTCGAAAAACGCCGGTAGCAGATTGGGATGGCCCTCAAAGTGCTCCCATAGCAGGGGCAGAATACCCTTGTTAGACAAAATCGCTTTCCAGGGCGGTTCGAACCAGTGCGTGTTTAACTGCGGGATATATTCACCGAAGGCGTCGTCGGCCATCTCCTCCCAGGGATAGAGTTTGAACAGGGCATGGATAGGCTGGTTATCCAGGTCAACAAAGTGCTCTGTCCCAGGATGCAGGCCAATATCTTCGGTGTAGATAAACGGCGCCTTGAGACCTGCTTGCACCGCCACATCCTGCAGGTAGTGCACGGTGGCGCGTTCTTCGGCATTATCTTTGATGCAGGAGAAATACAGCGTGCGCGCTTCAATGCGGTCGCCAAGGTGGGCCATGGCGTTGATCAGGCGCTCTTGAATTGAGTTGTACTGATCCGCGTGGCGGGGCAGGATGCCCTGCGCAATGGCTTKTTCAAGCCATACCCACTGAAAAAAACCCGCTTCGTAAAGCGACGTGGGCGTGTCGTAGTTGAGTTCCAGCAGTTTCGCCGGGCCGTCACCGGAATAGGCAAAGTCCATTCGCCCGTAGAGGTGCGGCTGCCCTGATTTCCACGAGTTATGGATGCTATCCCACATATGCTCGGGAAGTGCCAAACGCTGCATAAGCGCATTGGAGTGGCAGACCTTATCCACCAGTTCCATGCACATCTCATGCACCGCCTCGGTAGGCGCTTCAATATCCCGCTCTACCTGCTCCATCGTGAACTGGTAGKAGGCGTCCTCTTTCCAGTAGGGCTCCCCGTCGATGGTATGAAAATGAAAGCCCAGTTCGTGGGCCAGGGCCTTCCAATTGCTTCTTTCAGGGATATCGATTCGCAGCATGGTGATCTTTGCTGGTGGCTTAGGAGCCCCAGCCACCCCGCGCCGAGGAGCGCGAGCCAAAGCCCCGGCGTTGAGACGTGGCTTGGCGATTCTGCGCCACCGAGCTGCGCATCGCATCGTTACGCTGGGTGACGCGCTGGGTGGCCTGGTTCGAGGCGGTGTTCCAGTTGCCCTGATTTTGACGGTTGCGATACACCGGTTCCTGATACACCCGCTCAAAGGAGCGTCCCCGGTTGGTATTGGACATCATGTTGCCCATCATATAGCCCATCATAGCGGGCATAAACCAACTGCCGCCGGTGCTTCCGGTTGCGGCTTGGGACTGCTCATCGGTTGGGGCAGTACACGCGTCTTCACCATTCTCAGCTTCACACTCTTCAAGCGTGCTATAGCGCGGCACCTCTTTTAAAGAGGCTTCGTAGGCGTCTTCGCAGGCGCTGCGGGTATAGACATTCTCTGCGACGCAATCCTCAACGCTTTGAAAGCTGCGCGGCTGGTCGAACTCTATATCGGTGATCTGCTCTTCCTGGGGTGGTTGGCCACAGGCGGTAAGACCAAAAGCGCTGGCGCCCATCATTGCCAATGACAAGCGCCCGCTGCGCTTGCGGCGTGGCAAATGTGGGGTGTGATCGTGTTTAGACATGCAGGCTCTCCTTTACCACGTCGTCGTTACCAAGTCATCGAAGCGGCGTTGAGTAAGCCGACTGCCACGGCCACGCTGGCCATCAAAATGCCGTAGGCCTGGTGGCCTTCGGTGATGTGCTGCGAGAGGCTTTCGCCCTGCTTGCGCAGAAACAGCTTCACCGCGAAGAAGGTCGCCAACTGGACGATAAAGGCCACTACGCCCCAGAGCACAAAATCGATAAAGTTGATCGAGTGCGCCATCGCGCTATATAGCGGAATAGTAAAGCCTAAAATCGAGCCGCCGTAGGCAGAGGCAGCCGCTGCGTTACCTTCACGAATCAGTGTCCACTCGTGGTGCGGGGTAAGACGGCTGTAGCAGTACATAAAGGCGGCAAGTAGCACAATCGCCGTCACTAGATAGGCGATAAATGACGGCAGGCCGTAGAGATAATTCACCATGGTGGCAGTTTCCTTTTATAGCTCTTAAGTTTTGCGTTTAAAAAAACAGCTGACTGATTACATTGCGTCGATATCAACGGAGGCCACGTCCACCCCAACGTTGTGCACCACCATAAAGCTGCCTTCGCCATCACTTTCAGCGCTGAGCAGCAAGTACTCCATGCGCTCAGCGCCTTCAATGGTGCGCTCATAAAGCATCGCGTGATGAGKCACCTGCCTGGCAGCCACGCTCTCGGTGGTCATTACCTGCTCATCGAAAATCACCGGTGGCGACCACAGGCTGTCGCCGTTACCCCATACCCGCTGGAAGGAACAGCTGCGTGCCTCGTCAGTGGTCGAGGTAATCGCGACGGTTTGCGCACCGATGCTGTCGGGCAGTTTGTCGTCACCGTTGATCAACTTATCAAACTCAGCATCCGAGAGATGGGCGACACGGTAAAAGTCGAACAGCTTATATTCAAGCACCTGGCCATGCTCAATGTTGGCCTGCAGCCAGGTGTCGTTATCCAGATAGAAGCGCACCAGCTGCGCCCCTTGGCCTAGATCCACGTGGCCCACGGCGGCAATATGGTGGTAGGCGTCGTCATCCCAGCGAAACAGCGCATCAGGGTGGGCGCGCAGACCGATCAGCTTGATATTGACGCGCCCATCCAGGCGTAGGCCCTCAAGGTCCTCCTGGCTGATGCCCATGGGCAGGCCTGCGGCTACCGGGCGGCCGGTGTTTGGCTCGGGTGGCTTCTCCGTGGTAGCGCGAAAAAGTGCCTTGAGGGTATTAAACATGGCCTGACTCCCAAATCGATTTAAGCACTGACTTGCTCTTAACGCTTATTCCTGTGCGGCGTTTTTCTTCGCTTTCAGGCGCGCTAACACATCGTCTGCTTTGCGATTCTGGCCACCCACACCGGCTGCTTTCAAGCGGGCTTCCAGCGAGCTGCCGCTCTCTTCTGCGGCCATATCGTCAGCAGCCTGCATTTGCGCTGAGTTAAGCTGTTGGCGCTCTTTAATGCGCTCCAGGGATTCCATGGCGCTGCTCATGGCGCTGTTCTGACCCGAGTGGCGAGCGGCCACGGCGGATTGGGCTTTCTGCGCCGACTCGGTGGCTTTGACCACGCTCACTTGTTGCTTGAGTTGGCGAAGCTGGTTGTCGGTACCGCGAATAGCGCCGCGCAGTTTTTCGATGCTGGCGTCGTACTCGCTAATAATGGCACGTTCCGCCTCCAGGTCATCCTGTAGCGCCACCATGCGCTCGGCGACTTCCACGGCCAGCGCTTCCTCGCCTTTATCCAAAGCGGCTTCAGCGCTTTTTTCCAGCTCGGCAATTTTGCTTTCCAGCGTGTCGGCTTTATTGCTGTTCAACTGGCGCTGGCCCATCAGGCGGGTAAGCTCAGTTTTAGACTGGCTCAGGCTATTTTCTGAGTCGCGGATTTCCTGGKCTAAAATGCGCAGCGCCTGGGAGTCCACCACCGCTTGACCGGTTTCATTTGCTTTGCCACGTAGCGCCGTCATGATTTTGCTTAACATAAGAAATTTCTCTTAAAAAAGGACTGTAAAGTGCCACCGTGCAAGTGACATTGACCAATTAACTAACGTTAGGCGAAATGGGTCTGAATCAGTTCGGCAACATCCATGGCCGCACTGGCCGTGGCGTGGAGCTCGGCGCAAATTGATTCAAGTTTTGAGTCGCCAAACAATTGCCCGTAAGCCACATAGAAGTCGTGACCGTCGATCTCGACAATCCCCACGGAGGCCAGCGGTAACGCAATGCCCTGGCGCAGCAGTACTTCGTTGAGCTCAGCGGTGTTTTTAACGCTCTCCACGGCAACGATAGGTGCCATGGCGACCCACTCATTTTCGCTGCGCGACAGGGTAATCGGCAAGTTGCCGTAATCGTTAAGCTCCCAGATCAGGGTCTGATTCGTCTCATCCAGGCTGATAGTGCCCTCAGGCCACTCAAGGGGCGCATCTCCAGCGCTGTTGTGCGCTGGCTGACTGGCTAACTTATATAGCTCGGTGGCGGTGATGCCGTTGGTAACGGTAGGCGTAGTCAAGGCAATCTGCTCCATCGTTTGTTAAGTGACCTTACCTTAACATTTAGTAGAGCAAATGGTTCCTTTTCGCAAAAAAACGCCCCGCCTCTTTGCCGTATCGTGCCGGGCTAAAGAGTTGGGGCAAACGTTCAGGGATGGGTAGCGCCTAGAAGACGCGACTAAGGCGTTTGATAGGTGTCGTTGAACCGCTTGCGCAGTTCATTTTTCTGTACTTTGCCCATCGTATTGCGCGGCAGTTCATCGACAAAGAAGACCCGCTTGGGCTGCTTATACTTAGCTAGCCGACCATCTAAATGGGTGATTACTTCCTCCTCTTCAAGCTGGTTTTCTCCAAGATCAGCGCCTTGCTGGCGTACGACCACGGCGGTCACGCCCTCGCCAAAGTCGGGATGCGGCAGGCCGATTACCGCGGATTCGGCGACTTGATCGAGCTCGTCGATCACCTGCTCTACCTCTTTGGGGTAGACGTTATAGCCGCCGGAAATCACCAGGTCTTTGTCGCGGCCAACAATATGTACATAGCCCTGATCGTCGACCATGGCGAGATCGCCGGTAATGAAAAAGCCGTCGTCTAACAGCTCCTCACGGGTTTTTTCAGGCATCCGCCAKTAGCCGATAAACACATTTGGGCCGCGGATCTGCAGCATGCCAATTTCGCCAAACGGCACCTCATCGCCGCTTTCCCGGTTGGTAATGCGCATCTCCACGCCGGGTAGCGGCATGCCCACAGTGCCTGCTCGGCGGGCGCCGTCATAGGGGTTGGAGAGGTTCATATTGGTTTCGGTCATACCGTAGCGCTCAAGAATCGCATGGCCCGTTTTGGCTTCAAACGCCTCGTGGGTCTCGGCGGTGAGCGGAGCAGAGCCGGAAACGAACAGCCGCATGTTGGCAGTCGCTTCTGGGGTCAGTCGTTCGTCCTGAACCAAGCGCGTATAGAAGGTAGGAACGCCCATCATCACAGTGCCACGGGGCAACTCTTCAAAAATGACATCGGCATCGAACTTAGGCAGGAAGAGCATGCTGGCGCCCGCTATCAAGGTGACGTTGCAGGCGACGAATAAGCCGTGAGTGTGGAAAATCGGCAGTGCATGGATCAGCCGATCATCAGCGCTGAAATGCCACGCTTTGGCCAGTGTCTCGGCGTTAGAGGCGAGGTTTTTGTGCGTTAGCATGGCGCCTTTGGAACGCCCGGTGGTGCCGGATGTGTAAAGAATAGCGGCCAGGTCGCGCTCGCCAAGTGCCACGATATTCTCCCGCGGCGCTGCCGTGCGAGCGGTTTCCATTAGGCTGCCATCACTGGCGCTACCCAAGGTAGCCACCGCAGGGCAGCCGGTTTCAGCGGCAAGCGCCTGTGCCTCATCGAGTAATTTAGGGCGGCAAACAAACAGCGCGGGCTCGGCGTCATTTAAAAAGTAGCGAATCTCATCGCCGGTATAGCCCGTATTGAGGGGCAGATAGACGCCACCGATGCGCAGGCAGGCCAGGTAAAGCAAAATAGCTTCAGGGCTTTTATCTACCTGCACGGCAACGCGGTCGCCTTGCTTAACGCCTAGCTCGGTTAGCGCTCCGGCAAGCTGCGCACTGATGGTCAGCGCATCGGTATAGCTATAGCGGCGGCCATCGCGGGTAGTAATAAAATCGGCCTCTGCGCGCTCACGCATTTTGGCCGCAAAGGTTTCAAATAGGTTGTGGCTCATTTGGTGGTCTCTCCCTTGGCCAGCTTGCGGGCGCGTTTGGCGAGGTCACGCACCTCACTTGAGCAAGCAACGGTCGCCTTGGCGGTATAGTTTTCGTGGTTGCGTTCGATATCGTCCAGCACATAGAGGTAGTTGACCATCAGGCCGGCGGCCTGTTTAAAGCCCTTCTCAGAGATATCGCCCAGCCAGTTAATGCGATGAAGTTCGGCGCCGTTGCCGAGGTGAAAGCGGGCCACCGGGTTGAGCGGCAGGCCGTGACGGTTCTTCTCTTCAATCAGGTAACGGGCGGCCAGCGGGCGAATGGCGGCTTTGAGCTGCTCTTCGCGGGTTTTGTCCTGATGCCACCCCGGTGTTTCAAGCCCTTTGAGTGATTGACGCAGCGACGCGGGAAGCTGCTCATCATCACGCTGCTCCTGAAGCCACTGGGAGAAGCCAGGCACCGGCGAGAGGGTGACAAAGTATTTAAGCTGCGGTAGCTCCTGAGAGAGCTCTTGCACTACTTGCTTGATCAAAAAGTTACCAAAGGAGATCCCGCGCAGCCCGGTCTGGCAGTTGCTAATGCCGAAGAACGCTGCGGTATCGGCATCCTCGGGCTCATCGATGGCTTTTCGACTTCCAGAACTATTTCCAGAACTTTCGCCCGATAAGATCGGTTGGATACGGCTTGGCAGACCCTTGTGCAGGGCGACTTCGACAAAGATCAGCGGCTCGTCGCCAATCGCCGGGTGGAAAAAGGCGAAACAGCGACGGTCGCGGGCGTCTAGGCGTCGGCGCAGGTCGTCCCAATCCTGAATCTCGTGGACCGCTTCGTAGCGGATGATCTTTTCTAAAATTGAAGCGGGTGTGTTCCAGTCAATGCGCTTAAGCATCAAAAAGCCGCGGTTGAACCAGGAGCCGAACAGGTGGGCGAAGTCGTCGTCAATGGCCGCCAGTTCGGGCTGTTCGCGCAGTAATCCCAGCAGATCTTCACGCATTTTGACCAGCTCATAGGTACCGTCGCTGGCCAGGTTTAGGCGCCGGAAAAGCTCTTGGCGCCGCGGCTCGCAGGCTTCAAACAGGCGCTGTAGCGATGGGTTGTCGCGAACCTCCTGATAGGCCAGGTAGGCTGCGTCAATGGGGCCGGGTTCGGCCGCAAAGTCGGCCGTTAGGCGGGCAAAGAAGCGACTCTTTTCCGCCGCCGAAAGGCGCTGGTAAATCGCCAAGGCACGGCTTGCCAGTGCGATGCTAGAAGCTTCGCCATCACTTTCCAACAGCTTGTGGCAGGCGTTAACCAGCTGCCCATGGTCGGGCGTTAATGTCTCTGGATGGCGGCGGCGCAACAGCGCATCACGCTGGGTGATGTTGTTGAACAGCTCCTGCAAAAACAGCATGTTCATGGTCGAACTCCTTAACCCATGATCAAGTTAGGTAGCCAAAGCGCGATGCCTGGGAAAAGACACAGCAGCAAGATACCCAGCACCATGCACAGCGCGTAGGGCAAGCTCCCCATCAGAATATCGCGCAGCGAAATATCCGGCGCGATGCCTTTAATAATGAACAGGTTGAGGCCCACCGGTGGGGTAATCAGGCCGATCTCCAGGTTGATAGTCAAAATCACCGCAAACCAGTAGGGGTCGAAGTTAGCTGCCAGGATAATGGGTAACAGAATCGGCGCGGTCATCACGATCACAGCCACGGGGGGCAGGAAGAAACCCGCCACCAGAAGAAAGAGGTTAATGACCCCCATAAGTGCCCAGCGGTTGATCTCAAGATCAGCAATCGCGGCGGCCACAGTTTGGGTGATAAACATGGAGGAGAGCGCATAGGCGAACACTTCGGCGGTGGCGATCACCAGCATGATCATCACGCTTTCACGCAGCGAGTCGCGCATAATCAGTTTGATCGGCCCCAGCTGCCACATGCGGTAGATCAGAATAGCCAGCGCCAAGCACAAAAATGCGCCTACACCTGCTGCTTCTGAAGGTGTTGCCACCCCGCCATACAGGGCAAACAGGATACCCGCCACCACACCCAGGAAAGGTAGAACGCGCACTAGCGCTTTCAGGTTGGTATCAACATTCTGCTTAACGTTCTGTTTTAGCCGTTCGACGGACTCAGCCATGGGGTTGTTATAGCCACCGGCCATCTTGCAGGCGATCATCGTCCAGATCATAAACAGGCCCGCAAGCATAAAGCCTGGCACCACCCCGGCAATAAACAGCCGACCAATAGAGGTTTCGGTGGAAATGCCGTAGATAATCATGGTGACCGACGGTGGAATTAGAATGCCCAAGGTGCCGCCCGCGGCAATACAGCCCGCCGCCACGCCATCCGGGTAGCCGCGCATGCGCATTTCGGGAATGCCCATTTTACCAATCGCCGCACAGGTGGCCGGTGACGAACCCGAGAGCGCAGCAAAGATAGAGCAAGCGCCGATGTTGGAAACTGCCAAGCCGCCGGGCAGCTTACCCATCCATAAGTCCAGCGAGCGATAAAGATCACGCCCAGTGGGGGAGGAGGCCACCGCGGCCCCCATCAGAATAAACATTGGAATGGCGACAAAACCAAACTCGGCGATGCGGTCAAAAAAGGTTTCACCGAAGTAGGTGAGCTCGGAAAGGCCGCGATCATAGAGCAACGCCAGCAGCGATACACCGCCCAGGGCAAAAGCGATAGGGGTGCCAATGGCCATCAGCGCAATCAGCGCGATGGCGACAATAATGCCTAACGTAATGGGATCCATGCTTAGCTCTCCCCGCGCAAAATTTCAGCCACATACTGCAACGACAGCAGGGTGGCGCCGACGGCCATGGGCAGCAGGGCAGGCCAGAGCGGTGGATTCCAGACGGAACCCGTGGTCCAGCCGCCGTGGAGCGCCTCAAATACATATACCCAGCTGGCATATGCCAGGGCGGCACAAAAACCCAACCCAAACAGCGAAGCGATCAGCCGCATAATGGTGCGGGTAATACCGCCCAGGGCATCGGGAACAATAGTGATGGCGACATGGCCGCCGGTCATCAGTACATAGGGGCTGCCCATTAACATCGCCGCCGTCACCGAGAAGATGGTGAATTCGGTCTGCCAGCTGGTGCTCATCCCCAGTAAGTAGCGAATAAAGACCATCTGGCAGATCACTAATACGCCAGCGATAAACATGGCACAGGCCAAATAGGCGGAAAGCCGCGAGAGCTTATCCATAACGCGAATGTAGCCGCCGATGATGCCCCCTCGCACGGGGGCTTCGTGAGTCGTTGTGGTTGCCATAATTCCCTCATCCAGCACAGTAAGCATCAGTGTTAAGCGACCATCCAAAGGGATGGTCGCGCGCGCCGTTAGGCGTTGCTTACTCGACGGCCAGTGCCGCATCAATGATGGCTTGGCCGTTGGGAACATTGTCGGCAAAGTTTTTGTAGGAGGTTTCGCGAGCGATCTCGAGCCAGGCGTTATAATCGTCCTCGCTCATGCTGACCACCTCCACGCCATTCTCTTCGTAGAGGTCGACCATCTCCTGATCAATGGCGGCGGCCTCTTCAGCGAAGAAGGCTTCTGCTGCTTCACCGGCTTCCATCAGCGCGGCTTGCTGCTCTTCGTTAAGGCCTTGCCACACCTGCTCGGAGATCAGAATCGGCTCGTACATAAACCACAGCGCGAAGTCGCCCGGTTCGGTTAAGCATTCGACCTGTTCGTAGAGGCGGAAGGAGATAAACGACATCGACGAAGTGTTAGCGGCGTCCAACACACCGGTCTGCATGGCGGTGTAAACCTCCGAGGAGGGCATTGAGGCGATGGAAGCACCGGCGGCTTCCAACATTTCTTCAAAGGCAGGCCCTGCGGCGCGCAAGTTTTGTCCCTCGACGGTATCGGGAGAAGTAATGCACTGCTCGCTAGAGGCAAACCCGCCCGACAGCCACGCATCTGAAAGCACCCGCGCGCCACCGTCCAGAATCACCGCTTTGATCATCTCCATGTATTCGGAGTCATTCAGGCGCTGCGCGTGGGCTTGGTTGCGCACCAAGCCCGGCATTAGGGTGGCAGAGAACTCAGGGTGCCGACCACTGGCATAATCCAGCGGCAGTGAGGTGATATCCAGGCGCCCCCGGGCGATAGCGCCCCACTGTTCGCGGGCTTTAAACAGCGATTGGCCAGGATAGACTTCGATGGTCAGGCCAACGTCTGCATCAGCTACGTGGCGGGCCATCATTTGGACCATTTCATCGCGAACATCCCCCTGGCCACCGGGGAATTGATGCGACGCGCGGAGTACGGTATCCGCAGAGGCGTGGGATGCCGCTATAGCGAGACTTAGGGCGGCAGCAGTTGAGATCAAATAGCGTTGCATGTGGCGTCTCCAACGGTTGTTGTTGTGGTCTTGGATTGGCTTTTTGTATCTATCAGGCGAGCTGATATATATATCAATAGGCGCTACGTATGCTAATGTCAACTATATGACAACACTCAATGGTTAAGATCAGTCGCGATCCAAGGAGGTAAAACATGACGGGCACCAAGCGATCCAACGCTCAGCGCTTAAGGGACTCCCTTGAAGATGACATCATCAATGGCCGCCGTTTACCGGGAGAACGCCTGGATCCAGAAGCCTTGGGCCGTGAGTTTCAGGTTTCGCGAACACCGGTGCGCGAAGCCTTTCAACAGCTGGTTGCCAGCGGCCTGGTGACGGTTTCGCCCAAAAAAGGCACCTTTGTGGCGAAGGTGGGGATTGATCAACTGATCGAGATGTTTGAGGTGATGGCGGAACTTGAAGGCATGTGTGGCCGCCTGGCGGCACGCCGGATCACCGAGCAGGAACTGGCCGCATTAAAAGACGCCCACCAGCGTTGCGAAGCGGCGGCCCAGGCGGGCGACAGCGACGAGTATTACTATGAAAACGAAGGTTTTCACGACTGTATCTACACCGCGAGCCACAACGCTTTTCTGGCCAGTGAAGCGCGCCAGTTGAAGCAGCGCTTAAAGCCCTATCGGCGGCTGCAGTTGCAGGTGCGCCAGCGGGTAAATAACTCCCTCAGTGAGCACCAAACCATCGTGGAAGCCATTGAGCGTGGCGATCCTGCAGAAGCGCAGCGAGCACTGAGCGACCATGTGTTGATTCAGGGCGAGCGCTTTAGCGATTTCGTTTCCAGCGTACGCAGGATGGAGGCACCGTTAGAGAGAACGGGCTGATTCATCTTATAGCTTATTGATTGATATGCCTGTATCGGTTGAGTCGCGGTTGTCTTCACGGAGCATGGTTTTTCACAAAGGTTTTTTGAGAAAAGCTATTCAGAAAAACAGGGCGGCAAACGATGTTTCCAACTGGGTAAGATTGATTGGTAGGCTTGACCAAGTTGCAATAGCGCTAGTTCGGCTCGATGGGGTGCGATTACCTGAATGCCCATCGGTAGGTCGTTATCATTAAAGCCCGCAGGTACGTTTAATACAGGGCAGCCTGAGAGAGAGCCAGGTATGACAATTTGCATCCATCGGTGATAGGTATCCATAGGTTTGCCAGCGATTTCATTTGGCCACTGCGTTGTCACAGGAAAGGGGAAGCATTGTGCGCTGGGCAGCATGACATAGTCGTAATGCAAGAACAGTTTATTTAGCTCTGTATACCACTGGCTGCGCGTCACATTGGCTTTATGGACATCCAGGGCAGACAAGGCAAGCCCTTGTTCTATTTCCCACTGCGCTTCTGGTTTCAATAAACGGCGCTTTTCAGGGGCTTGATAAGTGCCTAACAAGTTACCGGAAATAGCCCATTGCCGCAGTGTCAGCCAGCTTTCCCAAAGTGATTCCATCGACATCGGCATATCAGGTTGCTCAATGGTGCAGCCAATCTGTTCAAACTGTTTAACTGCGTTTTCGCATAGCTCAAGTACACCGGATTCGAGCGGCAACTCTCCCTGCCAATCGCCAAGCCATGCAATACGTTTACCACGCTGGCAAGCGTTCAAAGAGCCAGAAAGGTTGGTTAAGGAGTCGGTCATAGAGAGTGGAGCACGTGGATCGTGACCAGATTGCGTGACCAGTAGGCGTTGAAGGTCTTCGATATTTCTGGCCATAGGGCCTTCGGTACTCAACTGATGCCCAAAAAGATCGGGTGCTGATGCTGAAGGAATGCGCCCAAATGTAGGTCTAAGGCCGTATAAATTTTGATAAGCAGCCGGGTTACGTAAAGAGCCCATCATATCGCTACCGTCGGCGACCGGTAACATGCGAAGTGCCAGGGCTACCGCGCCTCCACCGCTTGAGCCACCGGCGGTTAGATGTGGGTGATAGGCATTGCGCGTCGCACCGAAAACAGTGTTGAAGGTTTGGGAGCCAAAGCCGAATTCAGGGGTATTGGTTTTTCCTATGATAATGGCGCCATCGCGCTTAATCCGTGACACCATAATCGTATCAGTGTCAGGTATTTGGTTGGCCATAAGGGGAGAACCAAGCGTCGTCCTTATACCTGCTGTAGAAGATAAATCCTTGATGGCTTGAGGAATCCCGTGTAACCAACCGCGAGATTGCCCTTTAGCAAGTTCCTTATCTAATTGCGTGGCTTCAGCAAGCAGATCATCAGTGTCGCGCAATGAGACAATCGCGTTAACAATAGGATTGAGTAGTGAAATATGGGCGAGATAATCCGCGATTACCTCTTTGCAACTAATATCACGTGAGTGAATCGCATTCGATAGTTCTATCGCATTCATCCCAACGGTAGGAGGCATGCTATAGGCCTTGGGCCAAGGAAGAGGTTCGGGTAGTGAAAGCGGGGAAGGTGAAAGTATATTCATCGGTGAGAAATATCCATTTTTTGCTAAGTTATATACTTCATAAGCTATAATGGATATTTAAGGGGCTGGCAAGCTGTAAGCTGTCATGGTGGCCCCGTTAGATAAAACAGGCTAATGAATACTCTTCGAATAGCGTATCTAGCGAAATGTCCATATCGGTGGGGTAATCGTCCTTGCCGACATAGGGCGCAGCGCTGACACTCTCTCTAATGCTTCGATTCCCCGTTAGCGGAGAGAGACTGTGACTCGCCATGTTGCTCTATTTGCCTACCCCGACTGCCAACTGCTGGATGTCAGCGGCCCCTGGCAGGTGTTTGCCAGCGCCAATGCGCTAAGCCCCCAGCCGTTGTATCAGTTGACCCTGGTCGCCGATGCCGTTGGCCCGGTTGTCACCAACGGCGGCCTAGCCGTGCMCGCTACGCACACCTACCATCAACTTACCCATTTACTGCCCCTGGATACGCTGTTGGTGGCGGGCGGCAGCGGCGTGATACAGCAGCGTGAAATAACCGCAGTGAAGCAGGTACTTTGTGAAGTGGCCCCAGAGGTACGACGGCTTGGGTCGATCTGCTCCGGGGCATTTTTGTTAGCCGCTGCAGGGTTGCTGGATGGCTGCCGCGTCACCMCCCACTGGCGTCATGCACCTCAACTGGCGGATGAGTACCCCGCGTTAAGCGTCGAACCCGATGCGCTGTATATCGAAAACAACGGCCGCTACACCAGCGCCGGTGTAACGGCGGGGATTGATTTGGCGCTTTCGCTGGTAGAGGCAGATCACGGTGCTGATCTGGCTGGCCGAGTGGCCCGTGAGCTAGTGGTGTTTTTACAGCGCCCAGGAGGGCAGTCGCAGTTCAGCGAGATACTGCGACACCAACAAGAGGCGGGGCCGCTGCGCCGTTTGCTGGATCAGCTCCACGCCGACCCCAGCGTAGATCACGGGCTTGAGAGCATGGCCGACCTGATGGCGGTCTCCCCGCGCCATTTAACCCGGCTATTTAGGCGCTACTTAAATACCACCCCCGGCGCTTACCTGACCCAGCTACGCCTTGAACAAGCGCGTTTGGCGCTGCTCAACGGGCGCGAAAACGTATCCCTCGAGCGCCTGGCACAACGCTGGCGGCTGGGCGGCGCGGAGCAGCTGCGCCGCCAGTTTCAGCGTTACTACGGCGTATCACCCTCGGTATATCGCCAGCGCTTTGCGTCTTCCCATACAGATGATTCTATTCAGGAGAGCGTTTCATGCCTTTAACCGTCACCCTATTGTCGCTCTGCCAGGCGCTACTGGTTACCGGTAATGTCTTACTGATTGCCGTTTCGCCGCTGATTGGGGCGTCTTTGGCGCCAAGTGCGTCCTGGTCGACCGCGCCGGTCGCCACCCAGTGGCTGGGGCTGATGTGTGCCACCATTCCCGCCTCGTTAATTATGGCCAGGCTGGGCCGGAAGCGCGGCTTTATACTGGGCAACCTTGTGGGACTGGTGGGCGCACTGCTCGCCGTGCAGGCGCTGATCGGCGAGCGCTTTGGGCTGTTCTTGCTGGCAACCTGGCTGATTGGTATCGGCATTGGCTTTGGTCAGCTCTATCGCTTTGCCGCGGTGGAAGCTGCCCCTACGCCGATGCGTGACCGGGCGATTGGTTTGGTGATGGGGGGCGGTGTGCTGGCTGCATTTGCCGGGCCGTGGTTGGCCAGAGTGAGCCGTGAGCTGGGGGAGGTGCCGTTTCTGGGCAGTTTTGTGGGCTTGGCAGCGCTTTACGCACTGGCGCTGGTGGTGCTGATGCTGACGCAACTGCCGCCTGCATCCCGCACCCACGGTGAAGGCACCGCACTGCCGCTGGGTAAGATACTCTGCCAGCCTGGATTTATTGTGGCGGTGAGCGCGGCAATGGTCGGGTACGGCGTAATGAATCTGGCCATGACCGCCACACCGCTCGCCATGGCGGGGGCGGGGCACCACTTTAACCACGTTTCAATGACCATTCAGTGGCACGTGGTGGCGATGTTTCTGCCCTCGTTCTTTACTGGCCATTTGGCCACCCGCTTCGGCGCTAAGCAAGTCATTGTGGCCGGCTGCCTGCTGCTGGTGGCCAGTGCCTTGGTCGCTCAGTTGGGTATCGGTTTAGCCGGTTTCAACGTGGCGCTGATTTTGCTGGGCTTGGGCTGGAACTTTACCTTTTTGCCCGCCACCGGGCTGCTTACCGAGAGCTACCGTCCGGTGGATAAAGCGCGTACCCAGGCCGCCAACGAGTTTTTAGTCTTTGGCACCGCCGCGATCACTGCGTTGCTCGCTGGGCCCTTGGTCAGCGGTTTAGGCTGGGCGACGCTTAACCTAGTGTTGATCCCCGTTGCGTTGGTGCCCCTGGCAGTGCTGTTGAGGCAGCGAAAAAGCAGCATGGCAGCATCGAAAACTTGAAACAGTATCGAAGCACTATGCAGATAGGCCCTTCAATTAGACTTAATTGTTTGAGTTAAACGGCAAAAGGTTATAGTAAGTCACTTGGCTCGGTTTAATGTCTCTCGGCTTTAACTTTTTGGCAGATGCTTTGATAGCAAGGTGGCACTATGACTACCCACGCTTTATCACCGGGCTTGTCCAGCCGAGATGGCGCTCGCTCTTCTCATGTTGGCACACTTACCTCTGCTGGCAGAGCGCCTGCCTCGCGCTCGTTGGAAACGCCCGCTTATGTTAAGCACTACGATCGCCAGTTATCTCATTTGGATGATTGGTTAGCCATTATTGCCCTGGTGGGTAAGGTGGCCAGTCGCAGTGGGGGTAACGGCGTTTTGGATCGTGTGACGGAAGTCCAAGACCGGTTTCGTCTCTTGCGCGTTCAACTTGCCGAGGCATTGATCGAAGAGCATGCCCGGGAATACGAGATGGTGCTGGGAGGTAGGGCGGCGATCGCCGTCGATATGCTGGTGCGCAATCTATTTGAGCGTTCCGCTGATATTGGTTTTTTGTCAACGGATAGCACCCTGTGCGCTTACATGGAGAGCCAGCCAGGAGAAATCGATATTCAACAGCACTTAGCCCGCTATATTGCTAAATATTCAGTTTATGATGACGTCATGCTGCTCGATATAGAGGGCACCCTCCGTACCAGTCTAAACTTCCCAGAAGGTAACTCATTGTGTGACGCCGCCTTGCAGCAAACACTGCTGGAACTGGGTAGCGGTTACATTGAATATTTTGCGCCAATCTCTTTAGCGCCCCACCTGAAACAGGCCCTGCTGTTTATTGCCCCTATCGTTCAAGGGGAATCGAACAAGCGTTTGGGTTATCTTGCGCTGAGCTTTCACCTTGATGAAGAGGTGCGCGGTATTTTCGAAGAGGTAGCGGATGGAGCGTTCGAACTTGCGCTGTTAGATAGCCATGGCCGAGTGGTTGCTTCCAGCTTGCCCTCGTTAGCGCTCAATGCGTCGCTCTATGAAATAGGCGCCAGTGGCGTAGACGTCATGATGTTAGATGGAAAACACTACGCCTGTCGTCAGGTGACGGGGTCTCCTTACCAGGGGTATGCGGGATTGGGTTGGCGCTGCCTCGCACTCACTGAGCTATCAAAAGATGCGCTGGTAAAGCGCAACGCACATACCGTTTCAGCCGAAGTCGAGGTGGTAAAAGGTAAGTTAAGCAGTATTCGCTATCAGGCGAGTATGATTGCGCAGCAGCTTAATCTGGCAGTTATCAATGGCCATATTGTGTCGGTTCGCCATAAGGCATTAGAGCTGGTACCTGTGTTAAATCAGATTCGTGAAGTTGGCATCTTAACGGATCGGTTATTTGAAGAGTCGATTTCCACCCTGAGTCAAGGCATGAGTTTAACGGCCATAGCAGATGCCTCCATGCGCGCTTTTAGCATGGTGAGCATTATGGATCGCAACCTTTATGAGCGTGCAAATGATGTGCGCTGGTGGGCACTGGATGAGCGAATTCGCAGGCAATTAAGCCCAGCCTCAACAGGCGATGAGCAAGCGCGCAGGAAGCTATCAGAGGTGATTGGCTCTATTAACCKCCTCTATACCGTTTACACCAATATTTTAGTGTTTGATCAGCAGGGCGTTATTATCGCTGTTTCTGACAGTAACGTTTCAAGCTTGGTGGGAACGCACGTGCCTGAAGCCCTGCCGCTGGCAGCGTGCTTAACGACTGATTCTGACCAGGGTTATGTCGTGTCAGCATTGCTAGAGAGCGTGCTATATGCCGGTGGCGCCACTTACCTTTACTGTGCACCGGTGATGGACTTTACTAGCCACACCATCGTCGGTGGCATTGTCACCGTATTTGATGCGACCCCAGAGTTTCGCCAGATCCTAGCGGACAATCTCCCCGCTGGCGGGGCACCGTTGCCGCCTCCTTTTGCTCTTTTTGTCGACGCTGAAGGCCAACTGATCTCTTCTACACTGCCCGATATTTCATTGCCTCTACTGCTGGGTGACAGCTATGCAGAAGTGCTTAGTTTACGCAATGGAGAGCGCTGCTTTAAGCAATTAGAGTTTGAGGGCAACCGCTATTTATCCGCTATGGTCGCATCGACAGGCTACCGCGAATACAAGCGCAGCGATCATTATCGCAACGATGTCATCGCTATCGCCTGCCTACCTATTATCTGATTATTATCCGCTTAAAAATCCCCCGGCGCGCACTGCAGGCAAGTAAGCCCGAGCGCGCGCCACTGGGCGACCACAGCGTCACGGTCATCCAGCACTAGCCAAGGCACAAAGCCGTCGCTGCGCATGCGCTCCAGTAACGCCTCTTTTACCGCTTCATCATCCACATGGTCATCGCCCTCAGGGCGCAGGTACATGGCATCAAAGGGGATGGTGTGGCGCTCTAGCCAGCGCTGGGTATGCTCACGATGGCTATCCGGGCGGCCGCTGCAAATCACGATCTGCTGGCCTTGGGCCTTCAGTATCTTGACCAGCTTGGCCACCGCTTCGATCACCGGTGCTTCGGCCATATGGGCAAAGAAGGGCTCCCACTGTTTCTGGCTGCCCAGCACCCAGTCACTGACCTGGTGGGGGTGAAACTCGGCTAAGGTGCCGTCAACATCAACAATTACTGCGGACATGCAAAACTCCCTAAACTGGAACGGGTGACTAGACGTGAAGGAGCATATAAACGCTGGGCAGTGCAGAGACGCTCGCCTAGCAGTCCATGCCACGCGCTTAATGCGTTATCGCTAAAAGGGGTAAATAGCGGCACCACTTGAGTGGCGCCCAACTGATCGGCGAGCGCCACCAGGTGCGACGCACGTAGGTGAACATTCCAGCGCTGCCAGCTGATTTGGCCTGCCGCTAGCTCGGCGCGGCGGTCAGGGGTCAGATAACCTGTGTGAAGTAGGTGGTGGTCGGGCCACTGTTCCGGCGTATCGCTGCGATCGCACATCAACTGAAGGGTTGGCGGGCAAGCGTTTTGCCGCGCTAACAGCGAGCGAATCGAGTGGTCGAGCCCAGGCCGACGCAGTGTTGCAGGCAGAGCCAAGAGCGCGGCCAGGTTGTCGCGAATCACCGGGTCGATGGCGAGCGTTAACTGCCGCCGGTCAGCCTCTTTCGCCAGCCAGAGTGCCATCTCCAGAGCGCGGCCGGTTTCCGGCACCGGAAATGCCAGCGGCTGATCAAGGCGCTCACTAATAGCCTGAACACAGTACGCTTGGGGCTGGTCGTAACTGCCGTAGGAGGCATCCAGTAGTGCAATAGCCGCTTTCGGCGGGGTATCAAAAGGAAACACAGACGACTCAAAGCAGGCGTCGCCGCTATAGAGTACGCCGTTGCCAACGGCTAAATGTAACCATACACCACCTAGCGAGTGCCCCGCCTGGCCGGTGGTAACGGTGATGCCTTCCACCTCTAGCGTGCCGCGTTCGGGCAGTGGGTGCCAGGGGCGGTTGTGAGGCAAGGCCTTGGCTACCAGCGGTGTGCAATAAAGTGGCACGTTCTCCGCTAGCTCGGCCACGCCGCCGATATGGTCGATATGGTCATGGCTGATCAGTACGGCATCCACATCCAGGTTGTTCGCCCAAGTAATGGTGTCATCCGGGTGGAGTGCACCGCCTGCATCCAGCAGTAGGCGTTTTCCCTGGGCTTCTACCACTATCGCAGCAGGCCCTTTGGCGCCTAAACCACTGAGAATCTCGATAGTGACACTCATTGGTCGGGCTCCAGGCACCAGCCCTGCTGAAGGTCGACGGCAACCTGGCTACCCAGGTCAGGCGCGGTGTGGTGGTAGGCCAGCAGTGTTTCCCCACTGGACAGGCGCAGTGTGAGCTCATAGCGCTCGCCGCGGAAAATCACGTTTTCCACCTGTGCGGCAAGCTGGTTATGAGTGGGAGTTGCGGGGGAAGCGATTGCTGCGCTGATCTGAATATGTTCCGGGCGCACCAGCACGCTTTGGGTTCGTTCGGACTCGATGGTGTTCAGCCCGCGCATCAGGGCCGCGCCCTCAAGGAGCTTCCCTGGATGTCCGGCGGCGACCTTTAATTGGCTGCCCTGGCCGATAAAGCCCGCTACCCAGGCGGTTCTCGGTTGCTGGTAAAGCGTTTCGGGGGCGCCCCACTGAACCAGCTTGCCCGCTTTCATCACGGCGATTTTGTCCGCCAGTGCCATGGCTTCGGTTTGGTCGTGGGTGACATAGACCAGCGTGGCGCCAGTGCGCTGGTGAAAATCGCGGAAGCTGTGCTCCATGGTGGCGCGCAGGTGCCGATCAAGGTTGGCCAATGGCTCATCCAGCAGTACCACCGAAGGGTCGCTGACCAGGCAGCGCGCGAGAGCGACGCGTTGGCGCTGGCCGCCACTGAGGGCCTGGGGCATGCGATCGGCGTAGGCATCGAGCTCCACCAGGGCCAGGGCCTGCTGCACCTTTTGGTGATACGCCGCCCCGCGCAGGCCACGCAGTTTGACCGGGTAGCCGACGTTGTCCGCCACGCTCATATGCGGCCAAAGCGCATAGGACTGGAACACCATGGCCATATTGCGCTGCTCGGGAGGCACATGGGTATCGGCGCTGGCCAGGGTGCGATTGGCTAATTGGATCGTGCCGTCGTTGACGGTTTCAAACCCCGCCAACATGCGTAGCATGGTGGTTTTGCCGCAGCCACTGGGGCCGAGCAGGGCGACAAACTCGCCTGGATTGATCGTCAGCGACAGCGCATCAACGGCCGTCTGTTCGCCAAAGCGCTTGGTAACACGATCGATCGATAGCCCTGCACTAGATGGCACTGCCATGCCTAACTCTGCCATGGAATGACTCCTTTAGGTAAACGCGGCGCCAGTAAACTGAGTGTCAGCATCAGCGAGGCGACCATGATCACCACCAGCACTGACACCGCAGAGGCCAGCACGCTTTCGCCGCCTTCGTCGAGGTTGAAAATCAGCACGCCGAGGGTTTCGTTACCGGCGCTCCAGAGCAGCGCGGAAACGGTCAGTTCGTTGACCGCCAGCAGAAACACCAGCAGGCCGCCTGCGAACAGCGCGGGCGCGACCAGGGGTAAAATAATGCTGCCCAGGCGCCGCCAGGGGCCTGCACCCGCGAGCTGTGCCGCCTCTTCAAGGGAAGGATCCAACTGCGCCAGGCTGGCGGCGACAGGCTTAACGCAAACCACCAGAAAGCGCGCCAGGTAAGCGATAAAAATCAGCCCCAGGGTGCCGTAGAGCGCCACATTGATAATCGGCAGCGGGCGAACAAAGAGCAGGATGCAGGCAATGGCCAATACCACGCCGGGAAGCGCATAGGGAATCTCGATGGCACTGAGTACCACACCCCGCCAACGTTCCGGCAGGCGCTGTAGCCGGTAAGCCAATGGCAGACTGAGCAGCATCAGCACCACCGCCGCGCYGCCCGCCAGCCACAGGCTGTTGTTCACCGCTCGCCATGTGGCGCCTTGGCGACCCATCACTTCGGCGTAAGCGTTCAGAGTGGCGGTCTCAGCGTTTAACGGCACGCCCATGGCGGGTACCAGCGAGCTGATAATGAGCGCAAGCAGCGGTGCGACCAGAATAATCAGTAAGATACCAACGAGCGTGGCGGTCACCAGAGAGCGCCAACTTCCCAGGGTGAAATCGTGTGAACGCCCACTATGGCCGCCCAGCCCGAAGCGGCTGCGATTCATCAACTGCTGCTGCAAGGCCACCCCGGCCAGTGCCAGTAACCCAATCAGCAAGGAGAGCGCAGCCATCTCTGCCAACACCCCGGTGCCGAAGTTGGCCATACGCTGGTAGATCAGTGTGGGCAGCACGTAATAGCCTGCGGGAATACCCAGCATGGCGGGGATGCCAAAGTTGCCCAGGCTGGAGATAAACGCCATCGCGCCCCCGGCGATCAAGCCGCTACGGGTCACGGGTAGAATAATGTGACCCCACACCTGGGTCTGTTTGGCACCGCTAATGCGGGCGGCTTCAATAAGCTCTCGGGGTAGCGAAAGCAGGCTGGTGCGCAGGGCTAAAAACACCAGCGGTGCGCTCTGGATACCCAGCAGTAAGGCGATACCTTCAGCGGAGTAGAGTGGTTGCGGGCTGCCCAGTGGTGGCGCCAAGCCAATGCTTTTCAGTAGCGGGCTGGCCGGGCCAAAGAGCTGCAGCCAGCTCAAGGCGGTAACCTGGGGCGGAATCATCATCGGCAGCATAAAGCAGAACACCAGCCACGCTTTGCCGCGCACATTGGTGAGCGTGATGGCAAAGGCGAACAGGCTACCCAGGATCAGGGCGATCAGCATGCCGAGCCCCGAGGTATACAGGCTATGCCAGAGTGCTCGCCAAGTGCTGGCACTGTTGAGTACCTGCCATAGCGGCGACTGGCGGCCTTGGGTAAGGTCGCTCAACGCTTCGAACAGCAGGCGCAGGCTGGGTGCCAGGCTCAGCAGTACAATGGCGATCAGCAGGCTTGAAAGCAGCCAGCGGTGCTGGCTGCCGTACTTATCATAGTTGAGAGCGGGCGTCATGATTACCCGCCGAAGAGGTCGCTAAAACGCTGTTTGAGTTCTTCTTCCTGCGCCAATGCCTGCTCGGTATCAACCGGCATCAGGGTAATGCTATCGCGCTCGGGAAAGCCTTCCGGTGGGGCGACGTCGTTGTGGGCAGGCAGGTAGCCCTGCTGGCTGACCAGKTCCTGGCCCTGCTGGGAAAGCACGAAATCAACAAACTTTTGCGCGGCATCGACATTCTCTGCGCCCTGCATAATAGCGACCGGCTCGGTTACCGCGCTCACGCCCTCTTCCGGAAACACGAATTCGACCGGCGAGCCTTTGGCGGCTTCACGAATCGGCAGGAAGTCCACCACGATGCCGTAGGGCTTGGTGCCCGCGGCCACGGCGTTAAATACGCCACCATTGCCACCTTGTGCTTCGGTGCGATTGTCGTGCAGGGCGTCGTAGTATTCGGCGCCTAATTCTGGGTTGGCACTAATCGCCGCCATATGGATCAGAGCCGCGCCGGAGTAGAGCGGGCTGGGCATAGTGACCAACCCTTCGTAGTCAGGCCCCAGCAGGTCTTGCCAACTTTGCGGCTGATGCTCGGCGCCGATGTTATAGACAATCCCGGTGGTGATCAGCTTAGTGCCGTAGTAGTAGCCTTCTGGGTCATACAGGTCAGCGTCATAGGCTTGGCGCTCATCGCTTAGGTAAGGCTGTAAATGGCCTTCTTGCTTGAGTGATTCCATGGTCATGCTGTCGGCAATCAGCAGCACGTCAGGGTTGCTCACCCCGGCTGAAAGCTCCGAGCGCAGCCGTGTCATCAAGCGCGTGGTACCGTCGCGTACCCACTCCACTTCAATATCGGGATAGGCTGCTTCAAAGGCGTCAACGGTTTGCTGTGCATCGCTATTGGGCTGGCTGGTGTAGAGCGTTAGCGTTTCGTTCGCCGCTACCTGAGCCGAAAGGGAAAAGCTGGCTACCGCGACGGCAGTAGTAAGGGCAGATGTCGGAATAGATAACAGGGGGCGCTTCAACATGGGTAAACCTCCAGTGAGTGAACCCCACCTAAGCTACTGTCATCTGCTTACAACAAAGTGACACTATGCTTTCGTTCAACATTTTGTGGCTTTCGTTTGCTGCACTTTTTGCTTTCGTTGTGCCGAGAGGGGTTATGCGCCAGTTCGAACGKCGACAACAGCTGTTACAGCGAATCCACTCACAAGGGCGCCAGTCGGTAGACAGCCTGGCAGGCGAGTTTGGGGTTTCTGTGCAAACCCTGCGTGGGGATATTCGACACCTGGCCGATAAAGGTCTGGTGCTGCGCCGCCAAGGTGAGGTGCTGCCGTTTCCCGAGCAGGAAAATATCGGCTACGACCAGCGTCAGATTGTGAACGTGGCGGGTAAACGTCAGATTGCGGCGCGGGCAGCGAGCTTGGTACAGGATCATCAAGCACTGTTCTTAGGCACGGGCACCACGGTTGAGCAGCTGGCCGATGCGCTGAGTGATAAGCAAGGCCTGCATATCATGACCAATAACCTGCATGCGCTGATTAAGCTGTGCCAGTTGAAGTGTGAGTTAGTGGTGGCGGGTGGACGAGTGCGTCGTCGTGATCAGGATGTGATTGGCGGCGATGCCTGGCGCTTTTTTCAACGCTACCGTGCCGATGTGGGGATTGTGTCGGTGGGGGGAATGGATAGCCATGGCCAGCTTTATGACTACAACGACGACGAAGTGATGGCCCGAGAGGCGCTGTTGGCCCATGCCGGTTATCGCGTGTTAGTGCTGGATAAAACCAAGTTCGACCTGCCACTACGCTGCGCCGCGGGTCAACTGGGTGATTATGATGCCGTGGTGACCGATGTGCCGCTGCCAGATAAGCTTCGCAGCCCGTTGGCCGCCCAAGGCGTTCGGTTTCTGGGTTAGGGCGAACGCTAACTGTGCCAGTATGGGGCTAACGGCAGCTTTTAAAAACGACAGCATACAAAAGAGGAGCGTTATTAATGTTAGACAACCTAAGCCATAGTGCCCTGGCTGGTCAGCTCTGTGGTTTGGTGGCTCTGGTGATATGCGTAGTGGCCTTTGCCAGTAAAAACGACGATCGCCTCTTGGTGTTACTGATTTCCGCCAATGTGGCTTTTGCGCTGCAGTTCGTATTCTTCGAGAGCTGGACAGCGGCCGCGCTAACGGTTTTGGTGATAGTGCGGATTGTTCTGGCTCGCCGTTATTTGGGAAGTAAGGCCGTGATGACTGGCGTCTTGCTGGCCAGCGGTATCGCTGCAGCCTTCACGTGGCAAAGCTGGGTAGATATTCTGCCGGTGGCGGCCATGGTACTGGGAACCGTTGGCATGTTTCTAATGCGCGGCATTGCCATGCGGTTTTTTTTGGGGCTGGCTGCCTTCGCCTGGATGCTGAACAACCTGCTAATTGGCACGATCGGCGGTACTGTTGCAGAAGGGCTGATCGTCGTCACCAACATCATCACCATTATTCGCTTAGTGCGGGCCAAGCGAAAATATCCTGATGTGTTTGAGGGGGGAGAGGAGCCTGGTGCTATAACCAAAGACGGTCAGGCCTAACACCTTAGCTCTGTGCATTCTGCGTTAACCACTGGCGTTACTGCTATGCTTTAAGATTGTCTTTGAACATTTGTTTTTGAGCAATTTTTTGAACATAAGGGAGATAGGTGACCATGGCAGGTGGATGGGCGAAAGATGGCGCCGAACAAGAGCAGATGGAGAGCACACTGGAAGATGCGGTGCAGCGTGCTCGTAGCCAACTACCTCGTGGCGAAAGTCTTGAGACTTGTGAGGAGTGTGGCGACCCCATTCCGGAGCCGCGCCGTAAAGCGATTCCGGGCGTTCGKCTGTGCGTGGTGTGTCAGGGTGAGCTAGACAAAAAACAGTCGGCCTTTAGTGGCTATAACCGTCGTGGTAGTAAAGATAGCCAGCTACGGTGAACGGGCTTGTATTTCACGGATTTAATGCGCCTCGTTAATACAGGCATTACTGAAAAAGTGATGTCTCTTCAAACGTTAGCTGAAGCTGCCAATGCTAAGCCTTGTACGTCTAAGCATCCTGGTCTGTGTCCGGCAACTGCTTAAAATAGACATAGCGGTGAAGACGAATCGCCGGACGAATCAGCAGTTGGATGCTGCCAATCACAAATAACCACACGCCGACGGTTTGTACGGCACCCTGGTAAAAAAAGCAGATACTGCCGATCGTAAACCAAATGCCCAGCATGAAATCGTTGATCATGCTCAACACTTCATAGCGTTGATGCACTACTAACTCACGATGCCCAATGATGAAAGTCCAGTCGTTAGTCACCGGATTCTGTTGGCGCTGCATCGTAAGCCTCCTTTTTTGAATGGTCATTTAATGAAAGTTTGGGTAAGTTTTTGTTTAAAATTTACACCAAGATTCATTTTAACTAAATGTTATTGTGGCACACTATCGTCGTACTCGAACATGATGGTTGGCTTCTGGTGTTTATTAATGATGCATGAAAGCCGTGAGTAATTGGGTAAGGCATTGAGGGCGAGTAATGGTCAATGACACGCTGCTGACAGCGGTGGAAAGCGAGTTGGGAAGAGGGTTTGGGCGGTTACGTTTTGCTGATCAAGTGGAAGCGCGTTTTGAAGCTGATACTCAGCGCCAGCGCAGTCGTCAGATGGTAGTGTCGGGGCTGATATCGGTGGTCATCTACTGCTTGTTTTTGATTAACGACTACAGCTTCCGACCGGATACTTTCACCACGGCGCTTATGTTAAGGGTTGGGGTGATGCTGCCTTTTGGTTTGCCGATCCTGTGGTGGGTTTCCCGTGGGGTGTCAGCAGCGCAACGTGAAACATTAATGGCGAGTACAGTAATCGTTGCAACGGTGATTTCATGTTTGATAGTTGCGGAATCCACCGTTCCTTACTCTTACCTGGATGTTTTCTCTTTCGGCCTTATTTTATTGGTGGGTAATATTGTTTACTCATTACGGTTTAGCTATGCCTGTGTGTCATCCGCTATTAGCATATTAATAATATTGGTTTTTGTTTTACCTTATGAACCAATGCCGCCAGAGGTGAAACGGCTAGCGATGTTTACTATCATCGCTCAGGCGCTATTTACCTTGGTGGCAAACTATCGCTTCGAGCAGAGCGAGCGAACCTCTTACCTGCATGTGTTGAAAGAAAAGCTCCGGGCGGGCTATTACTTACAAGACAATCAAAAGTTGACGCGGATGTCGGTCACCGATTCCTTAACGAATCTTGCCAATCGACGCCAGTTCGACGCAGTTTTGCCTATCCGGTGGCAGGAGGCTGCCGATAAAGGCCTCTGTTTAGGGCTGATGGTTATCGATATCGACCATTTCAAAGCTTACAACGACTACTATGGACATCCCCAAGGTGATGTCTGTTTACGGCAAGTGGCAAAAGCTATGCAGGCCAATAGCCGTGATTCCGATTTAGTCGTACGCTTTGGCGGCGAAGAGTTTTTAGTTCTGATGACCAATGCAACACCTGAGGCGGCAAAACCAGCGGCAGAGCGAATACGGTGCAGTGTGGAAGCCTTAGGGATTCCTAACCACGGTGTCTCGGCGCATAGCATTGTTACCATTAGTGTTGGTGTTGCGGTGCTACGCCCCACAGTAGGCCTTACACCCGCCGACTTGCTGTTAAAAGCGGATGAAGCGCTTTATGAAGCTAAACGGCAGGGCCGCAACCGTATCAGAGAGGCTAGTTTGGTTGATTCACCCTYCTCTGATGACGCTGTTGGTGGCTTAGGTGTATCAGCACGATAGTTGCGGGCAGTGCGGCCAATAATACATTTAAACATTCTGTGAGGGATGACCTTTGGAGATTGATCAACATTACCGCGCACTCAGCGTCGACACCCTATCCGAGCGATTGGGTGGTATTGAGGCGGTGGCTAGTCGAGTGGGCGGTGAACCCGCCAACTGGGAGATTCGCGAAGTAGGTGACGGCAATCTCAACCTGGTGTTTATTGTTTCCGGTGACGTGGGCAGTGTAGTGGTTAAGCAGGCGCTTCCCTATGTTCGCATGGTGGGCGAAAGCTGGCCGCTACCGATCTATCGCGCCCACTTTGAATACTACGCTTTGATTCGCCAAGCCAAGCGGGCGCCGGGAATAGCCCCTGAGGTCTACTACTTCGATAAACCCCAGGCGCTGTTTGTGATGGAGTATTTGCACCCCCACACTATTTTGCGCCGCAAGTTAATCAACGGAGAGCGAGTCGCTCAACTTGGCGAAACCATCGGCCAATTCTGCGCACGCACGGCATTTAGAGGCTCGGAGCTTTCGCTGAGCAGCCCTGAGAAAAAAGCGGATGTGGGGCTGTTCTCCGGCAACGTAGCAATTCCTGCCATCACCGAATCGCTGGTGTTTACCGACCCCTATTACGGCGCCGAAATGAACCATCACACGCCGGAGCTTTCGCCGGTGGTAGATGAGCTGCGTCGTAATGCGCGGTTAAAAGCCAAAGTGCAGCGGCTGTTGATGAAGTTCACCGCGAACACGGAAACCATGCTGCACGGTGATTTGCACTCCGGCTCGATTATGGCCACTGATACCGACGTGCGGGTCATTGACCCCGAGTTTTCTCAGTACGGGCCGATGGCTTTTGACCTGGGTATGGCGGTGGCCAACTTTCTGATGGCCTMCTTCAGCCAGCCTGCTCACCGACAAGAAGGTGAGCTTGATGAGTATCAGGCGTGGATTCTTGATGTGATCGAGGCGTGCTTTAGCCACTTTGATGCCGAGTTCCGCAACCTGTGGCAAACCGAGCGGACGGGCATTCTATTTCCCAAATCGCTGTTTGAAGAGCAGGGCAATAGCGCCGACGACGCTTGTGATGCGCTGCTTGAAGAGATCCGCCTGGATGCGCTGGCCTACTGCGGCATCGAAATGCACCGCCGTGTTTTATCACTGGCCCACAACGCCGACTTTGAAGAGATAGAAGACACTGGACTGCGCGCCAAGCTTGAAGCGCGCAATGTGCTGATGGGTCAAACGCTGATTATGGAGCCGGAAGCCTACAGCGATCTTGCCGCGCTGGCGGATTTAGCCAGGGCTTATAACCAGCAAGAGGTGCTGTAAGCGGTTTACAGGAGAGTTAGAACGAGCAGGCAGGGCCGGAACAAGCCGTAGCGGGGGTCTTTCGCCATGGATGGCGAAAGTAGCGCCCAGGGATGGGTTTACAGCGCCCCCGCGTAGGTTTGTTCCGGCCCTGCCTAGGCTTACAGCAGAACTATTTAAAGCTGATCCAGGCGATCAAACTTCCCGGCGATATCGCTTTCGGTCCAGTGGGGCACCCAGCCTTCCACGTTGTCGAAGAAACGTAGCGCGGTGAATTCTGGCGCTGGGCCCATATCGAACCAGTGAGGGGTGTTAGCCGGTACGCTAATCAGGTCGTTGCGGGTACATAGAACCTGATACACCTTGTCTTCAATGTGCAGGCAGAACAGCCCCTGACCTTTGACGAAGAAGCGCACTTCATCTTCGTGGTGACGGTGCTCGTTCAAGAACTTTTGACGCATGGCCTCTTTTTCTGGATGTGTAGGCACCATGTGCAGCACGTCGACGGTTTGGTAGCCGTCCTTGGCTTTTACCCGGTCGATATCTTGCTGATAAAGCGTCAAGATATCTTCCTGGGTGGCATCAGCGGCAATCTCGCCTGGCGTGGCCCAGCGCTCAAAAAGCACACCCACCTTGTTTAGCTCAGTAGTAATCTGCTCGCCGTCAGTGGTGTCGATCAGGGCATCGTTAGGGTTTTGATCAGCAAATACTTTCAGTTGCGACATCGTAAGCTCTCCTAAAGCGCAATTTCATCAAAGCGAGTAACGCAAGCATGGGTGTTGCCAGGCTGGGTACCTTCGCGCACCAACTGCAGGGTTTGCATGCCTGCCTGTTTGGCGGCGTCCAGTTCTTCGACCACGTCCGACAAGAACAGCACCGCTGCTGGCGGCAGGTCAAGCTCGGCGACAATACGCTGATAGGCAGTAGCCTCGCGCTTATGGCCAATATGGGTATCGAAGTAGCCGCTAAACAGCGGCGTTAAATCACCCTCATCGCTGTAACCAAACAGCAGTTTTTGGGCCTGTACTGAGCCCGACGAATAAACGTACAGCGCCTTGCCCGAGTCCTTCCACTGACGCAGGGCAGGGGCTACATCGCTATAGAGATGGCCTTTAAAGTCGCCGCGCTGGTAGCCATCGGCCCACACCATACCTTGCAGTGCTTTCAGCGGAGTTACTTTTTGGTCAGTCTCGATCCAATGTAGTAACTGCGCAATGATTGCTTCCAGCGTGGCATCAGGGGCACCCATTTCACTGCGCACGGCGTCGATCTGCTCGGCGACGGCTGGGGTTTCTGCATTAGCGCGTAAGAAGTCGGGCAGCTTGGCGTGGGCGTAGGGAAACAGCACCTTATGAACGAAGTTAATATCCGTGGTGGTGCCTTCAATATCGGTCACAATGGCGCGAACAGTTGAATTACTCATTTAAGGCTACTCATTTAAGGCTACTCATTTAAGACTGCTCATTTAAGACTGCTCATTTAAGACCAGCGACTCTCTTCAAGAACACAGGCAAGTAAAAACTCAATCGCTTCCAGGTGGCGGCGACAGCTGGCAATACTATCGCCCACGGCATAAATGCCGTGCCCTGCGACCAAAAAGCCCCAGGGCATTGGCCAGCCGCTGCGCACGTGCTCGGCCAGTTCTTCCATATCCTGGGCGTTGGGCACCACCGGTAACGTAATGGTAGCGTCGTGGGTAACGTTGCCCGCTAGCGCCTTTTGCATCTCAAAGCCGCTTAGCTCGATGCCCTGGGGGAAGCGACGCGAGAGTACCGTGCTGGCTACCGTATGGGTATGCAACACGCAGGTAATGGTACTGTCCAAGCGGTAGAGCGCGGCATGCAGGTCACTCTCTGCGCTAGGCTTGCCGTTGCCTTCAAGCACTTTGCCATCAAGGTCACACAGCAGCAGGTCATCGGCCTGAATGCGGGTTTTATCCCGGCCAGAAGCGGTGACAAGATAGCCCGCCTCGGTACGGGCGGAAAAATTACCGCCAGTGGCTGGCGTCCAGCCTTGCTGCGCCGCCCATGAAATGGCGGCCAGCAGTTCAGTTTGTAGCGTCATCATAGGATCTGCGTCGCCTCTTCTAGTGGCAGCCATTCTATATGATAAGCTTCGCGGCTGATAAGCCGTGTAGCTGTTCCGATCAAGTGCTCAAGGAGTCCATCGATGCCTCATCTTCAATCACGCAGTTTGCGGATCTATGCCGACCACCTTGAGTATTTGGATCAAACCCAACTGCCCCAGGCGGAGCAGTGGGTGCGCTGTGACTCGCCAGAAGAGTGGCAGGTAGCGGTGAAAAGCTTAGCGATTCGCGGCGCGCCGTTGATTGGTTTGAGCGCCGCTTTCGTGCTGGCCCAATACGCCGCTCGCCATCCACAAAATGATTGGCAGTTGGTAAGTGATCGCTTACGCGCCACGCGTCCCACCGCAGTTAACTTAATGTACTGCCTGGATGCCATGGAAGCCTGCTTTGAGCAAGGCGCCAACGCCCTGGCCGAACGTGCCGCTGAACTGTTTGCAGAAGACCGTGCGCTGTGCCAACGCATGGCTGAGCGGGGCGCTGACTTGCTGAAAACGGGTGACCGTGTGCTGACCCACTGCAACACTGGCGCCCTGGCCACCGCCGGGGTGGGTACGGCCATTGGTGCGCTGGCAGTGGCCAAGCAGCGCGGTGTAGAGCTGCATGTGTTTGTGGATGAAACCCGTCCGCTGCTCCAAGGTGGCCGCTTAACCGCCTGGGAAATGGCCGACCTGGGCATTCCCTACCAGCTAATTACCGACAGCATGGCCGCCAGCCTAATGGCAGCAGGGAAAGTCGACAAAGTGATGGTGGGCGCCGACCGTATCTGCGCCAACGGCGACTTTGCCAATAAAGTGGGTACTTACATGCTGGCGGTGATCGCTCACTACCACCAGGTGCCGTTCTATGTGGTGGCTCCCTACACTACGGTTGATCCCGCTTGTGCTACTGGTGCGGACATTCCTATTGAACAGCGCGACCCCGCTGAGATCCGCGGCGTCGCTGGTGCCTTTGGTGAGGTTACCTGGGCACCCGATAATGCACCGGTATGGAACCCGGCCTTTGACGTCACTCCCGCCAAGCTCGTGACGGCTTGGGTGTTGGATACCGGCGTATTTGATGCCGCCGCGATAGCACGCGGCGAACACTGCCTGAGGCGCGGCGAAAATTAGGAGCGAAAGTTAATCGCTAGCCCAATAGCGTTAGCTCATAGACATGGCGGATATGCTGACCATCCCAGTCATAGCCAAGATGCCGTCCTTGCCTTGTGGCGGAGAGCACGGGCGGCCGTAGCACAGCGGCACACTCGCCTTCAGGGTCTCGAACGCTAGGGTAAACGATGCCGTCCGTGTGTTCCTCCCAGGCTTTTCTCCCCAAGGTTTGCCCAGCTGCCCAGCTATCCGGTCTGAGAAGCGTTTGGGCCGCATCCTGTCGGCGTAAATCAATTAGTTGGCCCGTTAAATCTGACAGATAAACACGCTGCTGAAGCATCATGGGCGGTTCGTTTGACTCCCCCATAAAGCGCTCTGCGTGGTAAACGGTTTCGGCAATGGCGGTGGCTTCGGKGAGTGCGCAGTAGTAGGCGCCAAAGGTGCCATCGCTAAAACGCGAACCGGTCGCGGGGAAGTGGCTGAAGGCCGCCATGACGGGCGTCCAGCCGGGGCCGTAGCGACGGTCGTCATCACGAACCAAGTGAATAGCTCCCGCTTCCTCACGTAGCCTTGCGGAGGTTTCACCCTCCAGCTCATTGAGTAAGTCCCAGTCATCAGCGTTGCTGTTGACGCCTTCGAATAAATCAATGGGAGGGAAACGCGAGGGAATAACGCGGTAACTGGGCCGCCACGTAACGTTGCTCAACGGGAATGTCACGCATGCCCCCCACCACGCGCTGCATCTAAATGCTGGCGAACAACGTAGAGGKCGGAGACGTGTCCATTTAACAGACGCTCCATTGGTGTGTGGCCAGCAAAAAGAGGGTTACGGTTGGCTCGCTGCAACCAACTGTTAGCCGCTTCTTTATTGGGCAACAGTATATGCAGTGCTTTGTAGATGCCGAGAATCAACGACATCCGCTCCAGATGATTAGCATCCAGGCGGGCATTCTCTGGTGCCTGCTTCCAACGCCGATAGGTGGAATCAGGCACCCCGAGTAGCAGAGCGGCTTCGTTCTCTTTCAAACCCCATGCGTGTGAAATGTTGGGGTAGGTGCGCATCGCAGCGGCTCCCATTTCGCGGCGTTTGTCGGCGGTTTTGTGTTGAATAGCCATCTATTGTCCTCCTCACTTATGTATAGATTACGCCAAGTGAGCGAATTTTGAAAATATCGACCATTTGAGCTTTTTTATCCCCGGTGCGCTGGTTCAACTGCTTTGCTCGGTTTCCTGATGCGTCAGAATGACATCCAGAAAGCCCTCGCCGTAATCCGTCAATTTGCGCGCGCCGATGCCGGAGATCGCGCCTAGTGCCGCTAGGCTTTGGGGTTTCTGCTCGACCATTGCAGCCAGGGTGGCGTCGTGAAAAATCACATAGGCTGGTACGCCCTGGGCTTCGGCCAGTTCCCGGCGGTGCTGGCGCAGGGCTTCCCACAGTGGGCCGTGGCCCTGGGGCGCAGAAGCGCTTTTGCTTCCCCGTCGCGCGGTTTTGGCTTTGCTGGGTTTGTTGCTTGGCTTGCGCAGAGTGAGGCTCTGCTCGCCGCGCAACACCGGCTTGGCATTGGCAGTGAGCTTAATGCCGCCGTGCCCCTCCATATCCACGCTTAAAAAGCCGCTGGCAATCAGCTGGCGAAAGAGCGCTTTCCACTCGCTGGCGGAGAGGTCTTTGCCTATGCCGTAGGTGCTGATTCGGTCGTGGCCAAAGCGGGTGATGCGCTCGTTGCTTTTGCCTAGTAGCACGTCCACGAGATAGGTCACGCCGAAACGCTGCTCGGTGCGGTAGACACAGGAGAGCGCCTTTTGTGCCGCCACGGTGGCCTCCCAGGTCTCGGGTGGGGTGAGGCAGTTGTCGCAGTTGCCGCAGGGGGCGTCCAGATGATCGCCAAAGTAGTGCAAAAGCGCCTGGCGACGGCAACTGATGATCTCACATAGTCCCAGCATGGCGTCGAGCTTCTGCTGTTCGATGCGCTTTTGATGGTCAGCGGCGCTGGAGTCCTGCTGCATCTGGCGCAGCGTGATCACGTCTTGAAGGCCGTAGGCCATCCAGGCATCGGCGGGCAGGCCGTCGCGCCCGGCGCGGCCGGTCTCCTGGTAGTAGGCTTCGATGCTCTTGGGCAGGTTGAGGTGGGCGACAAAGCGCACGTCCGGCTTGTCGATGCCCATGCCAAAGGCGATGGTAGCCACGACGACCACGCCATCTTCACGCAGAAAGCGGGTCTGGTGGTGCTGGCGCTGCTCCGGGGGAAGCCCCGCGTGGTAGGGCAGTGCCGTCAGCCCCTGGCGCTCCAGCCAGGCGGCGGTCTCCTCCACCTTGCGCCGGGAAAGGCAGTAGACGATACCCGCCTCGCCGTCGTGGTGCTCGCGAATAAAGCGCAGCAGCTGTTCCTTGGCGTTACCCTGATTCTCGGCGATATGGTAGCGAATGTTAGGTCGGTCAAAGCCGCTGTTGTAAAGCGCCGCCTCCTGGAGCTGCAGATGCTCCATGATATCGCCCCGGGTGGGCACATCGGCAGTGGCCGTGAGGGCGATGCGCGGCACTTGGGGAAAGCGCTGGTGAAGCTGGGAAAGCTGGCGATACTCTGGGCGGAAATCGTGGCCCCACTGAGAGACGCAGTGGGCTTCATCAATGGCGAACAGCGCAATCCGGGTCTGCTCCAGCAGCATCTGCATACGCGGCGTGGCCAGCCGCTCGGGCGCGACATACAAAAGATCCAACTCGCCCGCCCGCAGGCGGTTTTCCACATCGACCGCCTCGTGATAATCGAGGCTGGAGTTCAGGTAGGCCGCCTTGACCCCGTTCTGCTGAAGTGCCGCTACCTGATCCTGCATCAGCGCGATCAGCGGTGAGATCACAATCGCGGTGCCTTCGCGCAGTAGCGCTGGGATCTGATAGCACAGCGACTTGCCGCCGCCGGTGGGCATCAATACCAGCGCATCGCCACCAGCAATTACATGCTCAATGATAGCCTGCTGCGGGTCGCGAAAGCTGTCGTAGCCAAATACCTCCTGCAGCACCTTCAGGGCTGTTGGGTGGGTGTCGCCGTGCATCAATGCTCTCCCGTGTCTCATACTTAAGAGAGAATTGTGCACGAAAAATGTGAGGGGCGTCAGCCTAGCGAATCCCGGCCCTTAAAAACGACTGCACGAACTGGCGCTGGAAAAGCAAAAAGGCAATGAGCAGTGGGGCGATACTTAACAGCGTGGCGGCGCTAACGGTGGCCCAGTTAACCCCAGTTTCTGGCGCAGAGAAAACGCCTAACCCCACCGTTAACGGGCGGCTCTCTACCGAGTTGGTAACTACTAGCGGCCAGATAAAGTTGTTCCAATGGTGACTAATTGAGMCCAGCCCGTAAGCAAGGTAGGTGGGCTTGGCTAGCGGTACGTAGACCTTCCAGAGAATTTCCAGCCAGTTGCAGCCTTCGATGCGGGCGGCGTCTTCCAGCTCCCTTGGGATGGTTTTAAAGGTTTGGCGGAGCAGAAAAATACCCAAGGCGCTGGCCACATAGGGCAGGCCAATCCCGGTGATGGTGTTGATCAGTCCCAGCTCACTGGCGATGCGGTAGTTCTCGACAATCAGCACTTCGGGGAACACAAAGAGCTGAATCAGCACCAGCATAAATAATATGTTCTTGCCGGGAATCGGAAAGCGCGCAAAGGCAAACGCTGCCAGGGTACAGACCACAAACTGACCGATCACCACCCCTGTCACCAGCGCAAAGGTGTTCAGGTAGTAGCGGGCAAAGGGCGCTTGAGACCAGGCGTTAGTGAAGTTCTCCAGTGTCAGCGGGGCGAAGAGCTCAAAGCTCACCATAAACTCGCTGGGGTGGAAGGCAGCCCAAAAGGCATACAGCAGTGGAAAAATCCAAATAATCGCTAGTAGCCACGCGGCCACTGTTTCCAGCGCTGGAATTGAGACGAAACGGGAGCGGGGCGCATAGGTAGTAGTCGACTTCATTGATAGTGCGTCCTGCGATCTAAAATCGTGAACTTAAGCGTGGCCACTACCGCGAGCACCAGTAGAATAACCACCGTAATGGTGGCAGCCGTGGTGCGGTCAAAGAACGAGAACGCATTCTCGTAGACGTAATAGAGCAGCAGGTTGGTGGCGTTGTTGGGCCCGCCCTTGGTCAAGATAAATAGGTGATCGACTACCCGCACCGAATTGATTAGCGCATTGATCAGCACAAATAGCGTGGTGGGCATCAGCAACGGAAAGGTGACCCGCCAGAAGAAGCTCCAGCGACTAGTGCCTTCTAAGTCAGCTGCCTCTTTTAACTCTGGTGGCATACTCTGTAGCGCCGCCAAGTAGAAGATCATAAAAAAGCCGGCTTCTTTCCACACCGACATCACGATCACCGAGCTTAACGCAACGCTGGGATCGCCCAGCCAGTTCACCCCGGAAAAGCCCAGCATGCCGAGCAGTTTATTGAATAGGCCAATCTGCGGCGCGTAGAAAAACATCCAGATATTGGCCGCGGCGATCATGGGTAGAATCGTCGGCGTAAAGTAGGCCATGCGCACAAAGCCCCGCCCGCGAAGCTTGCCATTGACGAACAGCGCCATACCCAAGGCCAGCGCGATAGACGTAGGAATCGTACCGACGGCGTAGATTAAGTTGTTACGGGCTACTTTCCAAAACGTCGGGTCATCGAACAATACCTGATAATTTTCAAGGCCTACGAATTCAGTGGGTGCACCGCGAAAGCCGGGTAAAAACAGGCTGTTAATGACCGTGGTAACGGTTGGTAAATAAGCAAACGTCGTCAGCAGTAGCGCAGCGGGAAGCAGCAGAAGCGCGCCGTAGAGCTGCATTTTGCGGTGGTTGGTGAATGACATAGAGACGTACCGCACGTTGGAAAAGCCGGGGCATGCCCCGGCGAAGAGTAAAATTCTAACGATTAGCGGGCGTAGCGGCGCAACACGCTGTCGGCCTCTTGCTGCGCCTGACTAAGCGCTTCTTGCGGCGTCATTTGACCGGTTAATGCCGCCTGCACGGCGTTATCCAAGGCGCGGCGAATGCGGCCACCCTGGTAGGTGGAAAGCTCCGCCGTGCCGTGTTCAAGCTGGTCGCGGGCGACCGCTGCTGGCGCGAACTCTTCCACGTAGCTTTGCAGCGCGTCGGTCTCATAAGCGGCGGGGCTAACGCCCATATAGCCCGTCTCAATTGACCAAGCTGCTGCGCGCTCGGGGTCTGTCATCCAGCGAATAAAGGTCATTGCTGCGCGCTGCTCTTCTTCAGTGGCGTCTTCAAAAATATAGAAGTTTCCGCCGCCGGTGGGGCTGCCGCGCTGGGTTTTCATCGGCAGCATGGCGACGCCAAAATCAAAATTGGCTTCGCTGCGTACGGCTGTCAGGTTGCCCGTGGTGTGCCACATCATTGCCGTGGACTCTTCAAGGAAGTTCTGGCGCAGGGTGCCCCACTCGATGGTGCCGTCGGGCATGGCGTTATGCTCGGTGGCCAGTGACACCCAGTACTCCAGTGCTTCAACCGCTGCGGGGTCGTCGAAGTAGACCTCGGTGCCGTCTTCGCTCATTAGCCGATGGCCGTTCTGAAAGGCAAAGGCCTGGAACATCCAGTAGGGGTAGCCAGTCGACGGCACCATCACGCCCCACTGCTCGCCGTTGGCGGCTTTGCGCACGGTCGCGGCCATCTCGGCCATCTCTTCCCAGKTTTCCGGGGGTGTTTCGGGGTCTAGGCCGGCGGCTTCAAAGGCGTCTTTGTTCCAGAACAGTACGATGGTGGAGCGCTGGAAGGGGATGCCGTAGGTTTTGCCATCCAGTTGGCCATTTTCCATCAGCCCTGGATAGAAGCCATCGAGCCATTCACGCTCTTCATCGGTTTCAACCAGGTCGTCAAAGGCGACGATGGCGTTCTGCTCAATCAGCTCGTACAGATCGATGGAGAACATGACCGACAGTTGCGGCGTTTCACCCGCTTCCATTGCCGACATGGCGCGCACGCGGGTGTCGTCGTAGTTACCGGCGTAGATCGCTTCCACGTTGATATCGGGGTATTCGCTCTCAAACTCTTCCACCAGGTTATCAACGACGTCGGTGAGAGCACCGCCCACCGCGACCGGGTAGTACATGGTCAGATCGACGCTATCCGCGTTTACCTGGGCGGCGCTTAACAAGCCCGCTGCCAGGGCGGTCATTGCAAAAGGGGTACGCAAACGCATAAGAGACTCCGCAAGTGTCAATACTGCTGTCAGTGTTGGAAAGAGCCCACCGCCGGTGGACGAGGAACGCTTCGAGATGAGCTGGGTAAGGGGGTCGGTGTCAGGTCGTCCCGCCGCAGGCCGTCGGCATCGAAAAGGTGTGTATTCTTTGAAGTCCAATAGAGGCTGCATGGCTGGCCTGTCAGTGCCTGCTTGCCGCTAAGCCGCACGCGTAGGGTGTGCGACCCCACCGCGACATAAGCAATGGTGTCCGCTCCCAGATACTCTTCACTTAATACGTTTGCGGGTACGCCGGAACCGGGTGCGATTCGCAGCTCGACATCTTCCGGGCGGATGCCCAAGTGGCCACCAGCGGCATCCAAGGAGGCTACGGGGGTACTCGGTTCGCCTTCGATAACGGCACCCTGTTCACCTTTAACGAGTGGTAGCAAGTTCATCGCGGGGCTGCCAATAAAGCTAGCGGCAAAAGCGCTAGCGGGGCGGTTATAGAGCTCGTCTGGGGTGCCGTCCTGCACGATTTTGCCATGCTGCATCAGAATCACACGATCGCCCATGCTCATGGCTTCCMCCTGGTCGTGGGTAACGTAGATAACCGTCATATTCAGGCGGTTCTGTAATGCTTTGATTTCCCGGCGCATGTCGCTGCGCAGCCGGGCGTCGAGGTTGGATAGCGGTTCATCCATCAGGCAGATAGGGTGTTCGGAAATAACCGAGCGCGCCAAAGCAACCCGCTGGCGTTGGCCGCCGGAAAGCTGGGCAGGTTTGCGATCTAGGTACTCGGTTAAATCGACCAGTTCGGCGACTTTCGCCAGTCGCTGGCGCTGTTCATCTTTGGGAACTTTGCGGCTGCGCAGGCCAAACACGATATTGTCGGCAACGCTTAAGTGCGGAAACAGGGCGTAGGATTGAAATACCATGCTTAGCCCACGGTCGCCGGGCGGCAGGCGTGTGACGTTGCGTTCGCCAATATGAATTTGGCCGTCGCTGGCTTCTTCCAAGCCTGCAATCATGCGAAGCGTGGTGGATTTACCGCAGCCTGAAGGGCCGAGCAGAATGACAAACTGCCCTGGGGTCACATCAAACGAGATACCATCGACAGCCGCAGAGGCGCCCCAACGTTTAGTGACGCCCTCTAAGCGTATTCGCGATTGGTTTGACATAGCACACACATCACCGGCTGTTGGTTGTTATTGGTTCAGCTTGTGTTGAAGGTGTTGCCGTTTCATGACACTTACATGGATGGTTGATGACAGCCGTTGTGTCAAGCAGAAAATCACCTGGCGACTTTGATGCCATAGCGCTGAAGCCTGCGCACCACGCTGGATTGGCTGATGCCCAGCCGCTCGGCAATGGCGTAGGTGCTGGGGAGTGTGTTGCACAGCTCTTCAAGCGTTTCACGCTCCAGCCGCGCTAGGTATTGCTTGAGGGTTTCCTGGGGCTCGAGTGCTACTGCCGACCTTGCTGGCGAGGCGCTCGGCAAGTTGGCCGGATGCTGTTCGGCGTGAGGGAGTGTGGTGGGCTCCTCGATTTGATCGGTGGGGCTGGAAAGCCAGGCTCTCTCTAGCCAGTTCTCCAGCTCGCGGACGTTACCCGGCCATTCGCTGCCCATCAGCGTCGACCAAACGCGGGTATCAAGAATTTTTTGCCGGCCATAGCGCTGGTTGAGCCGGTTTAAACACGCTTCAACCAGGTCGGGGATATCCTCCCGGCGGTCACGCAGCGGCGGCAGGGTGACCGGGATCACATTGAGGCGGTAGTAAAGATCCAGACGGAAAAGTCCGGCCTCTACTTGCTTGCCCAAATCCTGATTGGTCGCCACGACCAAGCGAAAATTGACCTTGCGTGATCGGGTGTCACCCAGTCGGGTCAAACTACCGTCCTGGATCMCCTTGAGCAGTTTGGTTTGCATTAGCAGCGGCAGCTCGCCTATTTCATCCAAAAACAGCGTGCCGCCCTCGGCCTGCTCTAACAGCCCGGCTTTGCCCTGGCGAGCGGCACCGCTGAAAGCGCCGGGCTGGTAGCCAAACATCTCGGACTCAAACAGATTCTCTGGAATCGCCGCACAGTTAACGTCAATAAAGGGGCCGTCACAGCGCTGGCTCCAGCGGTGTAGCTGCTTGGCAAAGGCGGTTTTACCCACACCTGATTCACCCAGCATCAGCACGTTGGCATCCGAAGGGGCGACCCGCTTAAGCAGTAGCGCAATTTCACGCATCACGCTGCTGCGCACCTGCAAATTGTCCAGGGCGTCATCCAACGCCTGCTCTTCCGCGTCTGGCGCTGCCTGACTGCGCTTTAAGTGTTCGCTAAAGCGTTTTTGTAGCAGCGCATACTCGTCCTGCAATAGCTGCAAGTCGGTTAAGTCCCGCGAGCGGCTGATAATGCGCTCCAGCTTGCCGTCGACGAATACAGGGTAGGCTTCGGCGATCACCCGGCGGCCCGTGCCGGTGACCTGCATAATCTGCGCAGGCCGACGGGTGCGCATTACTTCCATGGTGATGGAGGGCTTGAGCACCCCGGCCGCTTGCAGTTGCTGCACACTGCTAGAGAGCAGCTCCTCTCTGGATACCCCGTAAACCGCTTCGGCTCCTGGGCTAATATCGACTATTTGCCCATCGCCACTGACGATAAAGAAGTGGTCGTTTGCGGTCTCCACAATGGTTCGCAGCACGCGTTTATCTATTTCACTCATCGCAGCCGACTCCTCTGAGTGATTCATTTATGAATCTTTGATTCAAGAATGAATTAAAAAAGCACCTGGCTGATTCATTTTTGCATCGTTCGGTCGCTAATCCCACCACTTTATAGGCATCTACGACTTGGCATGGTCTGTGCAATGTCTTTAGAAGAGTAGTGAAAAGAGCTAGGCCAATACCTACACCATGCTCACCGCCAAAAAATATAGGAGATGTGTATGTCGGAGTTTAATCAGCCCCTGGGCGGCAACACCATGCCGCGCTTTGCAGGCCCTGCCACCATGATGCGCCTGCCCACCCAAGAGACAGCCGAGGGTCTGGATGCGGCATTTATCGGTATTCCCATGGATATCGGTACTTCAAACCGCCCCGGTACGCGGCTTGGGCCGCGCCAGATTCGCGACGAGTCGCGCATGCTGCGCCCCTACAACATGGCGACCCGCGCAGCGCCCTTTGAAAGTCTGCAGGTGGCCGATATCGGCGACGTGCCTATCAACACCTTTCATCTGCCAAAAAGCGTCGACATCATCACCGCCTTCTATGACGACGTGCTCAAGCACGATTGCATTCCGCTGACCCTGGGTGGGGAGCACACCCTGACGTTGCCAATTCTTCGCGCCATGGCCAAAAAACACGGCCCGGTGGGGCTGATTCATATTGATGCCCACGCCGATGTCAATGAGCACATGTTCGGCGAGCCAATTGCCCACGGCACGCCGTTTCGTCGCGCCCAGGAGGAGGACTTATTGGCCCATGGAAAGGTAGTGCAAATCGGACTGCGCGGTACCGGCTATGCCGCTGAAGATTTTGACTGGTGTCGCGACCAGGGCTTTCGCGTCGTTCCCGCCGAAGAGTGCTGGTATCGCTCGCTAGCGCCCTTGATGGCCGAGGTGCGTGAGCAGATGGGCGATATTCCGGTGTACATCAGTTTCGACATCGACGGCCTGGATCCTTCTGTTGCCCCCGGCACCGGCACGGTGGAAATGGGCGGGCTGACCTCTACCCAAGGATTGGAGCTGGTTCGCGGTGCCGCTGGGCTGAATATTGTCGGCGGCGATCTAGTGGAAGTGTCACCMCCTTATGATCCCAGCGGCAACACCGCGCTGATGGGCGCCACGCTGCTGTATGAAATGCTCTGCGTACTGCCGGGCGTTAAACACAGCGAGTGACGCCGACCAAATGGCTAACAAAGAAATAGCGACTAAATAAAAAAGTACTGACCTAGCTACGCCGCCAGCCACCTCCAATAATCACTTCCAATGGGTGACCCCTATGTCGTATAGCAACGTTAAATCGGAACAGCCGACCTCGTCGGCACCGATACCCCGCGCGCACTTACTGAAATTTATCATTCCATCGCTAATTGGGGTGCTGCTGTTTCTCGTCCCTTTTCAAGTGGGCGATACCATCAATATCGGCATGGGGCTCATGGCCGATAGTCTGCAGGCTTTGCTGGGCTCGGCGCTGCCGGCCATTGCTGTCGTTGTGCTCTGCCTGTCGGTGGTAGCGACGATTTACACCAAGCTAGCTAACCCTTCCTGGGCCAAAAAGGGCATGCTGCACGAAATGTTTCATGTTGGCCCGGTGTGGCTTGCGATGCGCGTATTAGGCGCGCTTTTTGCTGTGATGACCTATTTTCAGTTCGGGCCTGAGTTCGTGACTGCTTCCTTTACCGGTGGCGTGATGCTCAATGACCTGGCGCCGGTACTGCTCACCTTCTTTTTCTTTGCCGCGCTGCTGCTGCCGTTTCTGGTCGAGTTTGGCTTTATGGAGTTCATCGGCAGCATGGTACGTAAGCCGTTTCGGGTGATTTTTAACCTGCCGGGGCGCAGCGCCATCGATGCCACTGCCTCCTGGATGGGCTCGGGCACCGTCGGCGTGCTGATCACCACGCAGCAGTACGAGCAGGGATTCTATAACCGCCGGGAAGCCTCGGTGATTGCCACCAATTTTTCCGTGGTGTCGATTGCGTTTGCGCTGCTCGTTACCAGCTTCGTGGATATCAACCACCTGTTTGTGCAGTTCTACTTTACGGTGGTGGTGTCCGGATTGATCGCTGCGGTGATTGTGCCTCGCCTGCCGCCGCTGTCGCGCAAATCCAATGACTATTACGAGCCCGTAGGCTGCCAGTTGAGCGAAGAGCGCACTGAAAAAGTGGGCCTGTTTCGTTACAGCTTGGTTCAGGCCACTAATCGTGCCGCTGGAGCTCCTGGGCCCCGTGAGCTGGCACGTTTGGCGCTCCTCAACGTGATGGATATTTTCCTCGGCTTACTGCCCTTGGTTTTTGCTATTGGTACGGTGGCACTGATTCTGGCGGAATTTACCCCGCTATTTACCTGGCTTTCCTACCCCATGGTACCGGTGCTTGAGCTGCTGCGGATTCCTGAAGCAGAGGCGGCGGCGCCTGCCACTCTGGTGGGTTTTGCCGATATGTTCCTGCCCGCGGTGCTGGCGACCAATATCGAAAGCGAACTCACCCGCTTTGTGATTGCCTGCCTGTCGCTCACCCAGTTGATCTACATGTCGGAAATTGGCGCACTGCTGCTCAAGTCGAAAATCCCTATTAAGCTCTGGGAGCTGGTCGCCATCTTCCTGCTGCGTACGGCCATTACGCTGCCGATCATTGCCTTTATGGCCCATACGTTTTTCTTCTAAGGGGCCTGTAATGAACGCTGATGCAACGAATACTGATGTAACGAGCAATCAAGCGACGATGACCTGTGCCGAACTGCTGATTCACCTGCTGCGCGATACTTACGGGGTGCGTACCTTGTTCGGTATCCCCGGTGTGCACACGGTGGAGCTTTACCGCGGCCTGGAAGGCAGCGATGTGAGGCATGTCACGCCACGCCATGAGCAGGGCGCAGGGTTTATGGCCGACGGCTATGCCCGGGCCAGCGGCCAGCCGGGTGTGTGCCTGATTATCACCGGGCCGGGGATGACCAATATAGCGACCGCCATGGGCCAGGCCCTGGCGGACTCGATCCCCATGCTGGTGATCTCCAGCGTGAATCGTCGCGATACGCTGGGCATGGGCCAAGGGCGGCTGCACGAGCTGCCCAGCCAGCAGCAGATGATCAGCGGCGTGGCGAGGTTCAGCCACACGCTGCTGAACGCCAATACGCTACCCGAGGTGCTGGCCCGCGCCTTTGCCGTGTTCAACGGCGCGCGGCCGGGCCCGGTGCACATCGAAATTCCCATCGATCTGTTCAATGCACCGGTGAACGCGCCGGTGAGTTGGCAGGCGCCTAGGCTTTACCGCGCCGCGCCTGATCCAGAAGGGCTTGCCGAAGCCGCTCGCTTGTTACACGCGGCGAAACAGCCCCTGGTGCTATTAGGCGGTGGCTGCGTTTCAGCCCCAGAAGCAGCGCGAGCATTCGTCGACAAGCTAGATGCCCCCACGGTGACCACGATCAACGCCAAAGGCCTGCTGGGCCGTGACCACCCGCTGGATTTGGGTGCCAATGCAGCGTTGCCCGCGGTGCGTGAGCTGGCGGCCAACGCCGATGTGATTCTGGCGGTGGGCACCGAACTTGGCGAGACCGATTACGACGTTGTGTTTGATGGTGGCTTTCATCTCAACGGCACGTTGATTCGTATCGATCTCGACCCAGAGCAGTTGGTGCGCAATCAGCGCGTAACCCTGGGTTTAGTCGGCGACGCTGGGCGTAGCCTTGAGCTTCTTCTTGACCACCTCTCCGAGCCGCTGAAGCGCCAAGGCACTGAGCGAACCGCTGCCGTATTGAGCGCATTGAATCTGGAAAACGATCCGGCCTTTAGCGACTTTGTGCCGCTGTATGCAATGCTTGCCGAGCACCTACCTGATGCCATTCTAGTGGGCGACTCCACCGCACCGGTATACGCCGGCAACCACCTGGTCAGCCAGCCCGCGCCCAGGCGTTATTTCAATGCCTCAACGGGTTACGGCACCTTGGGCTATGGTCTACCGGCGGCGTTGGGCGCACAGTTAGCGCGAGCGGATCTGCCGGTGGTGGCACTGGKGGGGGACGGCGGGGTGATGTTTMCGCTCTCGGAAATCGCCACCGCCGTAGAAGAGCGCCTGCCCGTGGTGATTGTGCTGTGGCATAACGCTGGTTACGAAGAGATTCGTCGCTATATGGATGCCAACGGTGTGGCGCGCCTGGGCGTGGATATTCAGGCGCCCAATTTCCTCMCCCTGGCCGAGGGCTTTGGTTGTCCCGGCGTACTGGTAGAAAGCCCCGCGGAACTTGCCAAGGCGCTCGCCAACCGGGAAACCAGCGGGCCTCTACTGATCGAAATTGACGCTACTGCCTGGCAGAAAAACCTGATGTCACCAGGAGATAACAATGAAGAATAACCATGTGCTCGGCCAGGACACCCTATCTGCCGACGACGTTGAACACAGCCTTGGGCTGCCGGGAACCTTTGCCCTGTGGCTCGGCGCCAACGTGGTGGTCACCACCATCCTGACCGCATGTTTTTAGTCCCTGACCTGACCTTTCAGCATGCGATGTTGCTGATATTGATCGGTTCAGCGGTAGGGATTATCCCGCTAGTATTGATCGGGGTGATGGGCCAGCAAACCGGCATGACCACCATGGTGCTGGCGCGGGGCACCTTCGGCAGAAAAGGCGCTAATTTCCCCGCCTGGGTGAATCTATTGGCGCTGATTGCCTGGAGCTGGATCCAGGCGCTGCTCGCCGGCATGAGTCTGGACTACGCCGTGGAAAGACTGACCGGTTACTCCAATGTCGCGCTCTTCACAGTCATCTGTGAATCACTGGTGGTGCTGATTGCCCTGCGTGGCCATCTGGGGATCGAGAAAGTCGAGAAGATAGCGGCCTTGCTGATGCTGGGGCTCTCGGCGGTGGTGCTGTTCGCGCTTAATCGCCATTACGATCTGCCAAGCATCACCCAGCTGGAACCCGAAGGCGTGTTGGGCGGCGGCGTGGTGTTCGATATTGTGGTCGCGACGGCTTTTTCCTGGATTCCATTGGCGGCGGACTACAACCGCCACTGCCGCTCGCTAAAAGCCGCTGTGGTGGGCACCTGGGGCGGCTACGTGGTGGCAACGCTGGTAGCGATGGGCCTGGGCGCCACGGTGTCAGCGCTGTCAATCAGCGTGGGTATGGAGCCCACCTACGACCCGACGACCCTGCTCAGCGGCTTCGGTTTCGGCCTGCCCGCCGCCCTGGTGATTTTCTTTTCGGTGCTGACCACCAACGTGATGTGCGTCTACAGCGCGACGCTTTCATTCATGAGCGTGCGTCCCAATGTGCCGTTCTGGAAACCGGCGTTGATCATTGGCGTGGTATCGGTGGTGGGCGCGCTCATCCCTGGCATTCTCGATCAGTTCCAGACCTTTCTGTTGATTATCGGCAGCGTCTTTATTCCGGCCTTTTCGCTGATGATCGTGGATTACTACCTGCTGGGTCGCCAGCGTTATACCTCAGCACAGCTGATACAGGCTGAACATAGCCTTCCCGCCTTCAACTGGCTGGCGCTGGGCAGCTACGCGGTCGGGGCGTTACTGGCTTACTACTGGAACTGGGTCGCACCACTTGATTTTGGCGCGTCGCTGCCGGTATTCGTGATCACTGGCGCGCTCTATTTCGTGGTCAGTAAGGCAGTTGCCGGGAAACGGGTGGCTGCATGAGCCTTCAACGTATCAGTGAAAAGCAATGGTACCGTACTACCCCTAAGGCGGACGGTATCACCCTAGTGGATGAACCGTGGATCAAGCCGTTTTATCGCTGCAATATCTGGCATGTGCAGGGCAGCAAGCGCGGCATGGTCGTGGACTTTGGGCTGGGCGCAGTGCCGCTACGTCAGCACGTGGCGCAGCTTGCCGAGCGTGACCTGCTGGCGGTTGCCAGCCACACGCACTTTGACCATATCGGCGCCGCCCACGAGTTTGGCTGTTGCCATGTGCATGCCGCTGAGGCGGACATCCTGGCCTCACCCGATAACACGAGCACCCTGGCTGACCAGTTTCTCAGCGATGACATGTTTGAGGCGCTACCTCCCGAACCCTATTCGCACACGCGCTACCGCATCACGGCACCGCAGCAGGTGTGCCCGCTGGCGGATGGCGAAATACTGGACTTGGGGAACCGTCAGTGGGAGGTGATCCATACGCCGGGCCACTCCCCCGGCGGCATCGCCCTGTGGGAGGCGGCCACCCAGACGCTGATCTCGGGCGATCTGATTTACGATGGCCCGCTCATTGAAGACCTCTGGCACAGCGATCTTACCGACTACGCTGCCAGCATGCGGCGGCTGCGCAAGCTGCCCGTCCGCACCGTCCACGGCGGCCATTTCCCCAGCTTTAGCGGCCAGCATCTCACAACGCTCATCGATGATTGGCTTCGCCAACACGACCTCTAAAGGAGCCACGATTATGCCCATGACCTCCCAGGCCGATTACCCTTCGGTTGTTGACCACCAATTCATCAACAACCAATGGGTGCCCTCGGCGGGCACTCGCCTGCTCGACGTAATGAATCCTTTCCGCGAAGAGCGGATTGCCCAGGTTACGGCAGGTGACGCCGCGGATGTCGACGCCGCCGTCAAAGCCGCAAAGCTGGCGCAGCCCGCCTGGCAGGCGCTGGGCGGAACCGCACGGGCTAAATACCTTGAGGGGTTTGCCGATGCACTGGCAACGCGCCGAGACTCGATTATCACGCTTTCAGCGACCAACAACGGCAAGCCGCTTGCAGAAGCGGAGATCGATCTAGACGATGCCATTGCCTGCTATCGCTACTACGCCGGGCAGGCCAAGGCACTGGATGCCCGCCAGGGCGAATTGGTCAGTGTGGAAATGGAAGGCGTCGAGGCGCGTACCTATCACGACCCCGTGGGCGTGGTAGGGCTGATTGCGCCGTGGAATTTCCCGCTGGTGACCAGCGCCTGGAAGCTGGCGCCCGCCTTGGCGGCCGGTTGTGCCGCGGTGCTTAAACCGTCCGAAGTTACGCCGCTCCCCGAGCGGGTGCTGGCAGAAATAGCCCTAGAGATTGGCCTACCTGCTGGGGTGCTCAACCTTCTAAACGGCGACGGTGAGGGCATCGGTGCACCGCTGACCAACCATCCGGATGTGGATAAAATTTCCTTTACCGGCAGCAACCGCGTCGGTGAAGCGGTGATGCAAGCGGCAAGCGCCCGTACCGCCAGCGTTTCTCTGGAACTAGGCGGAAAGTCACCGATTCTGGTGATGGAAGACGCCGACCCCGCCCAGGCCGCCGACTGGGTAATGGCCGGTATCTACTTCAACGCCGGGCAAATCTGTTCGGCGACCTCGCGTTTATTGGTGCACGAAGACGTGGCCGAAGCACTCTACACAGCCCTTGCCGAGCGTATGGATGCGCTGACGCTGGGCGACCCGGTTGCCGAAGGTACGGATTTAGGACCGTTGACCAGCGCCAAGCAGCGCGACGCCGTGCAGCGCTATCTGGATCTGGCCGAACAGGAAGGGCTAACGGTCGTGCGCGATGCGCAACACCGCACGTTGCCCGCTCAAGGCTACTTCCTGTCCCCCACGCTTTATCGCGATGTACCGGTGGAAAGCCGCTTGTGGAAGGAAGAGATTTTTGGCCCGGTGCTCTGCGGACACAGCGTGGCAAGCGAAGCCGAGGCGGTTCAGCTTGCCAACGACAGCGTCTTTGGTCTGGCAGCCACGGTGATTAGCGGCGACCCCGAGCGGGCAAAACGCATTGGGCGGCAACTGAAAGCGGGCAGCATTTGGTACAACAGCGAGCAGCTGGTGCTCCCCGAAACCGGCTGGGGCGGCTTCAAGCGCAGCGGCATTGGGCGTGAACTAGGCCCTTGGGGGCTAAGTGCTTATCTGGAAGTGAAGCATGTGATTGGGCCTGCCTAACGATTAGACGTGAGCTTTAGGCATGAACTTATGGCATCGCATAACGCTGAGTCGATTTCCCGGCTTTTACCACCTGCCCCGGCACATCATGGCCGATAAGGKCGGGAAGGGTGGCGGCGACCTCAAGTAGGGCATCCAAATCGACGCCGGTATCGACGCCCATGGCCTCAAACATATGCACCAAATCTTCGGTGCATACATTACCGCTGGCGCCGGGGGCGAAGGGGCAGCCGCCCAGCCCGCCTAGTGATGAGTCAAAACGGCTAATGCCCGCCTGCCATGCCGCTAGCGCGTTGGCCAGCCCCATTCCGCGGGTGTTGTGGAAGTGCAGCGTGAACGGTGTTTCTGACCAGCGCTTAAGCACTGCTTCACACAGGCGTTTGACCTGCGAAGGGTTGGCCATACCAGTGGTGTCACAGAGAGTAACTCCCTGAATGCCAAGGCCGATAAGTTGTTCAATGAGCTCAAGTACCCGCGCTTCGGGCACTTCGCCTTCGAAGGGGCAACCGAAGGTCGTGGAAAGCGATGCATTGATAAAAACGCCGCTACCCTGTGTCAGTTCCAAAATAGCTACGAACTGTTCAAGGGATTGTTCCGGCGTCATGCGCAGGTTAGCCAAACCATGGCTATTACTGGCAGACATCACCAGATTGATCTCATCCACTTGGCAGGCCAGCGCCCGTTCGGTGCCTTTTACGTTGGGTACCAGTACGGTGAGATCGACGCCCTCCCGGCGTTGAATGCCGGTCACCACCTCAGCGGCATCACGCAGGTTGGGGATCGCTTTAGGCGACGTAAACGACGTTGCTTCAATACGTCGTAGCCCGGTGGCGGAGAGCGCATCGATCCAGCGAATTTTGTCTTCTGTGGGCACAAAGCGTGCCTCTATCTGCAGGCCGTCCCGGGGAGCAACTTCGTTGATCTCTATCTTGGCGGGGCAGGGTGATAACTGGCTCATAATAAACTTCCTAGATAATGCCCGCTTGGCGTAGTTTGGCGCGGGTTTCGTGGTCAATGCCCAGCTCATCCAAAACATCGTCGGTATGCTGGCCAAGCGCCGGGCCGCCGCCGCCAAGTCGCCCAGGGGTAGCGCTAAGCTTAGGCAACACGCCGGGAACTTTGAGCGGTTTGCCGTTGGGGCGGGTAAAGGTTTGAATCATCTCGCGGGCTAAATAGTGGGGGTCATGGGCGATATCTTCTGCAGTGTAGGGGTAGCCTGCGGGAACGCGGGCCTCATCCAGGGCTTGCAGAATGGCATCCCGAGGGCGATCTTCCGTCCACGCCTGAATCGCCGCATCAATCATCTCGGCTTGCTGGCTGCGCCCATCGTTATGGGCCAGCGCCGGGTCGTTGGCGAGGTCATCGCGACTAATCACGCCCATCAAGCGCTTGAAGATGCTGTCGCCGTTACCGGCAATCAGCACATAATCGCCGCCCTGGCATCGGTAGGCGTTTGATGGGGTAATGCCGGGCAGGGCGCTGCCGCTGGGTTCGCGCACCTGGCCGCTGGCATCGAACTCCGGCAGCAGGCTCTCCATCATCGCAAATACTGATTCATACAGGGCAACGTCGATCTCTTGGCCCAGGCCGCTGCGGGKGCGCTCCTGAAGAGCGAGTAGTGTACCGATGACGGCGTACAACGCGGAAAGCGAGTCGCCGATGCTCACGCCCACGCGCACGGAAGGCTCCCCCGGCTGACCGGTAAGATAACGCAGCCCGCCCATGGCTTCGCCAATCACCCCAAAGCCAGGCTTGTCGCGGTAGGGCCCCGTTTGCCCGTAGCCGGAAATATGCACCATGATCAGCCGCGGGTTGAGTGTGGAGAGCGCTTCCCAGCCTAGCCCCCAGTTGTCTAAGGTGCCGGGGCGGAAGTTTTCCACCACTACATCGGCCTCGGCGGCGAGTTGGCGCACCAGGCCTTGCCCCTCTTCGCTGCGTAAATCCAGCGCCACAGAGCGCTTGTTGCGGGTTTGCACATGCCACCACAGCGAGGTGCCTTCTTCCAGCATTCGCCATTTGCGAAGTGGGTCGCCAGTGCCGGGCGGCTCAATTTTAATCACATCGGCACCGAATTCGCCCAGCAGCTTAGTGGCGAATGGCCCCGCAATCAGTTGGCCAAGCTCGAGCACTTTTAAGCCCTGTAGCGGAAGCTGGCGCGCTTCGGAAGCATTCATTAAGGCTCTCTCTTATCATTGGTGTATCACTACTTGTCAGCATGCGTGAGCTGATCAGGGGCGACAATTAGGCAATCGGTAACAAAGGGTTCGTGGCTGGCGAAGGTGTGGGCTACCATAGTGAGCTTGCTTTAAAGGAGTCCGTTACATGCGCCGCTTCGATTTCGTCACCCTTAAACTGTTTATCTCCGTAGCGGATGAGGGGCGTCTGACGGCGGCTGCCGAGCGCGAACATTTGGCGCTTGCCGCGGTGAGCAAACGTATAAGCGACCTGGAAGCGCTGGTGGGCACAACGCTGCTCTATCGTCGCCCTCGAGGCGTGGAGTTGACCCCCGCAGGCCAAGCATTTCTACATCATGCTCGGCGTATTATGGATAACATTGAACGCCTTAACGCAGAGCTTAGCGAATATGGTGAGGGCGTGCGCGGCCATGTGCGCATTCACTCCAATACCTCGGCAATTATTGCCTTTCTTCCTCAGGATCTCAGCGCCTTTTCCCGCCTCTATCCGGAAATCAAAATTGATCTACAAGAGCGGGTCAGCAGTGAAATCATTGCCGCGGTTCGCGATGGGCTAACCGACATTGGCATTTTCGCCGGGCATGTGGCGGCGCCCGACCTGCAGCAGCTCTCCTATCGGCATGATCGGCTAGTGTTGATGACGCCCATTGACCATCCCTTKGCAGAGCGTGAAAGCATCGCCTTTAACGAAGCGCTGGCGTTTGATTTTATCGGCTTACAGCAGGACGCTTCGCTGCAATCGCTATTGAATGAAAAGGCCAATCTGGCCGGCAAAGCGCTGCATATGCGCATTCAGGTACGCAGCTTCGACGCTATTTGCCGCATGATTCACCACGGCATGGGTGTGGGGGTACTTCCCGAGCAGACCATCTATCGTGATCTGGGCGATTTGCAGCTCAAAAGCATTCCGCTCAGCGATCCATGGGCTCAGCGGGAGTTGGTCATTGGCATGCGCCGTTACGCCACGCTTCCAGTCACAGCTCGGCATTTAGTCGACCACCTCACCCAACATAGCCGGAATGGGAGCATACTCTAAAGCCAAGCCATCGTATTTGACGAAGCCAGCCTTCTCGAACGTCGATTTGAGACACTGGGCAGCTTGTTTCAAGATCAAACCAGCATCACACCCAATAACGACAATCGTAGAGAGTCCTCCCATGCGGAAACAACTACTTGCCACGCTGGCTACCCTAGGCATGCTAACGACGGCCCCGTTCGTCTTGGCTAATCCGATCGAAATTCAAGTCAACAACACTATGAGCGAAGGCGGTTCGGAAAGCGCCGCCGTTGAACGCTTTGCTGAATATTTAGAGGAACAGGCACCAGGCCGCTTTGAAGTGCGTCCTTTTTTAGCCGGTTCTTTGGGCGGTGAGAACGCCGTGCTGGAACTGCTGAATCTGGGCCAAACCCAGCTCTCCATTACCGGTGGTAACTGGCGCCAGCAGTATGCGCCTGAATACGACGCCATTACGGTTCCCTTTGTGTTCACCACCTGGGATGAAGTAGACGCCTATATGGAGAGCCCTTCCGGCCAAGCGCTGGTTGAGAAAGCAGAAAGCCAGGGTGGCCTGAAGTATTTTGGTTTGCAGCACCGCGGGCCCCGCCACATGACCGCTAACAAGGAGATACACACGCCGGCTGATCTGGATGGTTTCCGCCTGCGCCTGCCTTCGCTGCCAGTATGGCTGGAAGTGTGGGAAGAGATCGGCGCTCAGGTAGTGAACGTGCCTGCGCCAGAGATTTATCTCGCCATGCAAACCGGCCAGGTAGATGGCCACGAGAACTCGCTCTCCTCCCCCTATACCCGTCGCCTATGGGAAGTACAGGACTACCTGATTATGACCAGCCACGTACAGTTTCCGTGGAGCTGGGTGGCCAGTTCGCGCTGGTGGGATGGCCTAGAAGCCGATGACCAGGCATTGATTGAAGAGGCGATCGACGTAGCTCGTCAATACGGTTCAGAGCAAGAGCGTGAACTTGACGAGTTCTATCTGGAAGCACTTCAGGATGAAGGGATGACCGTCATTGAGCCGGATGTGACGCCTTTCCGCGAAGCGGCGTTACCGGCCATCGATCGTGTTATGGCTGACATGGCCGACGGTGTGCGTGAAGATGCGCTGGGTAACGACAGCGAGTAAAGCGTGCTGGCCAGAAATCGCGGCGGCCCCATGGGGCCGTCGTTGTAGTTTCATAGACGACCAAAAAGACGTCAGGGTAAGGAGTTCTTCTGTGGAAGATGCGGTAGCGCCCAGTAACGGGCCAGATCGAATTGCTTTCTACACGCTGCGCGGCGTCACCCGGCTATGCGATGGGGTGGGCGTAGCGTTAATGGCGGCCATTCTGCTGCTAATCGTGGCGGCCGTTATTGCCCGTGACCTGCTGGGGCTAGGTATGCCCTGGACCGAAGAAGTGGCGTCAATGCTGGCGATTTACGCGATTGGCTTTGGCTCATTATCGGCGTGGGTGCGCAGCGAGCACCTGGTGGTAGATCTGTTTAGTCACAAGCTCTCAGGGCTGGGTAAAAACATCCAATATCGGCTCACAGCGCTGATTTCCTGCGGTTTTTTTCTGCTCGCTGCGTGGGGCGCATGGATCATGTCGGATATGAGCGCCAATAATAAAACGGTCTCGTTAAGCATCAGTTTTAGTTACCTCTACTACGGTGTTTTCTTCAGCTTTGCGGGCATGGCGCTGATTGCTCTGTGGCAAACCCTGCGTGGACCGGTGGCGTGGTTGGAGGCCTCCCTCGAAGAGGAGCGTACAGAGGAGATAGCCAAACCATGACCGAACTACTGATTTTTGTCGGCGGCTTGTTAGTGCTAATGGCGATTGGCTTGCCGGTAGTCGTCGCTATTGGCGTCACCTCGTTTATCGCCTTGGTATTTACCGGGACTGGCGGTTTWCCTGTCGAGCTTTTKCCGCTACGTATGGTGCAAACGCTCAATAACTTTACGCTGTTGGCGATTCCGCTGTTTATTCTGGCCGCCAATATTATGAATATCGGCTCCMCCACTACGCGGATTTTTGATTTCGCCACTGCCTTGGTGGGCTTTACCAAGGGCGGCCTTGGCCATGCTAACGTAGTGGCCAGTTCCATCTTTGCCACCATGTCAGGCACCGCTGTGGCTGATGCCGCAGGCCTTGGTAGCATCGAAATCAAGGCCATGAAAGAGCGTGGCTATGCGCTGGATTACTCCACAGGTATCACCGCTGCCTCCAGCGTTATCGGGCCGATTCTACCGCCCAGCATCGCGCTAGTCGTCTATGGCTGGCTGGCCAATGTAAGTATTGGCGGGCTGTTTATGGCGGGGCTGCTGCCGGGTATTTTGATGGCGCTGCTGCTGATGGGCATGACGGTTCTGCTGGCAACCACGGGCAAGGTGGTGATGCCCAAGCCAACACCCTTTGATGCCTGTGAAGTGGCCCGCACTGGTAAGCGTGCAATTCTGCCGTTGATGATGCCGGCGATTATTGTCGGTGGCATTTGGGGCGGCTTTTTCACGCCGACGGAAGCTGGTGCGATTGCCTCGCTCTATGCGGTCATTCTGGGTGGCTTGATCTATCGGGATTTGAATTGGCGGGATCTCTACAGTGCCTTCCGCCGCACCCTGATGTTTAGCGCGGTGATCCTGCTGATTATTGCGGTATCCAGTTTTTATGGCTGGATTCTKGTGCGCATGGGCATCCCCCAGGCGTTGGCGGGCCAGGTCGSCAGCATCGATATGCCCATKTTTGCACTGCTGCTCTGCTTTGCGCTGTTCTTTCTGCTGATTGGCTGCTTTATGTCGGTGATTGAAAGCATCCTGATTTTCACCCCGATTGTGGTGCCAGCGGCACTCAGTGCCGGATTAGATCCCGTTCACTTTGGTATCGTGATGGTGATTACGCTTTCGGTGGGGGTGATTACGCCGCCCTTCGGCACCGTGCTGTTTTTAATGGTGGGCATTACCCGGCTGCGCTACGGTCAGGTCGTTACGGCTATCATGCCGTTCTTACTGCCGATTATCGCCACTATTTTGTTACTAATCGCTGTGCCGGGGTTAGCCACTTGGCTACCAGATATTATGGGGTATTGACCATCGACTTTGCCTGTTGGGAAAGCCCCGCAGGCAAAATCCTGCCTGGATTCATTAGCCCCTTGGGGTCGAACAGTGCCTTAACACCGCTGACCATCTCTAGCTCAATCGGCGATAGCCGCGCCAGGTAGGGTGCCTGTTTGGTGCGGCCAATGCCATGCTCGGCGCTGATGCTGCCGTGGAAGTCGTCGAGCACTTCAAACAGCTGTTCCTCCAGATCATGCAGGTGGGCTTTCTTATCACTGTTCGCCATAGCGATAGGCGGCAGAATATTGAAGTGCAGATTGCCATCGCCTACGTGGCCGTAGGCGATAATTTCGCACTCGGAAGAAGCGGCCATGACCACTTCGGTTGCACGTGTGACGAAGTCGGGAATTGCCGAGATAGGAACTGAGATATCGGTGCGCAAGTGCTCGCCGCGCCGCCGCTGGCCTTCCAGCATGCTTTCGCGGAACTGCCATAGCTGGGCGGATTGAGTGTCGCTAGAGGCCAGGGCGCCATCCAGCACCAGCTCGCGCTCCATGCCGGTTTCCAGCAGTTGTTCCAGCATTGCACCTAAATCTATCGGGCCCGTAGCCGCAACTTCCATTAGCACGTACCAGGGGTAGGCGCTCTCCATCGGGTCGCGCAGCTCAGGCGTTGCTTCGATCGCTAGCTCAATGCAGCGGCGGGGGATCAGCTCAAAAGCGGTCAATAGGTCGCAGCAGTCGCGGCGAGCCAAACCGTAAAGATCAATCACCGCCTGAACAGAGGGCAGGCCAAGCAGTGCGGTACGGTTTTGGGTCGGGCGCGGTGAGAGCTTGAGCACCGCGCCAGTGACGATGCCCAGGGTGCCTTCGCTGCCTAAAAACAGCTGTTGAAGGTCGTAACCGCGGTTGTCTTTATGCAGCGCGTTCAGGCTTTCCCAAACGCGCCCGTCGGGCAGGACTACTTCAAGCCCCAGCACCAGCTCGCGCATCATGCCGTAGCGCAGCACGTTAAGCCCACCTGCGTTGGTGGCGATATTGCCGCCAATCTGACAGCTGCCTTGTGCGCCTAGCGAGAGCGGGAAGTCGCAATCATGCTCAGCTGCCGCTAGCTTAACGTTCTCAAGAATACAGCCCGCGTCTACCGTGATGGTGAAGTTAACCGGGTCAATCGCGCGCACGCTATTTAAGCGCTCTAAGCTGATCACCAGTTCCTGACCATTAGCGGCGGGCAAGGCACCTGCCACCAAACCGCTATGGCCACCTTGGGGCGTCATGGCGACGCCTTGCTCATAGCAGCGCTTAACGACTTCGGCGACGTCCAAGGTACTGGCCGGGCGGGCCACGGCCAACGGCATGCCTAATGTGTCGCCCGCCCAGTCGCTGACGTAGCGGGCCATGGCGTCCGGCTTGCGCAGCAGACCGCGCTCGCCGAGCAGGTGGGTCAGTTCATCTAAAAAGGTGGTCGTCTCGGTCATTAATGCTCTTCCTGCCAGGCCGCGCCCTCTGGGAAGCGGTGCTGTGCTTGGGACGCAGCGTGCATGGCAATACTGTAACCCGGCGCCTCGGGTACCTGGTAGCGGCCTCGGTTGATGACCACCGGGTCGATAAAGTGCTCGTGAAGGTGATCCACATACTCAAGCACACGGCCCTCAAGGCTACCGGATACTGCGATGTAGTCGAACAGTGAGATATGCTGGGTATATTCGCAAAGCCCAACGCCACCACCGTGAGGGCAAATCGGTACGCCAAACTTGGCGGCCATCAGCACCACTAGAATGACTTCGTTAAGCCCACCCAGGCGTGCTGCATCGAGCTGACAATAGTCGATGGCATCGGCCTGGAAGAACTGCTTAAACATCACTTTGTTGTGGCAGTGCTCGCCGGTGGCAACACCAATCGGCGCGACGCGATGGCGGATCTCTGCATGGCCGAGAATATCGTCAGGGCTGGTGGGCTCTTCAATCCACAGCGGGTCAAATTCCGCTAGGCGGCGCATTTTGGTGACTGTTTCGTCGACTTCCCACACCTGGTTGGCGTCCATCATCAGCACGTTGCCCCAGCCGATCTCATCGCGTAGTAGGGCCGCCCGGCGGGCATCCTCTTCGATATCGCCGCCGATCTTTTGCTTAAAATGGGTCCAGCCTTCCGCCAGCGCTTCCCGGGCCAGGCCGCGCACTTTCTCGTCGCTGTAGCCCAGCCAACCCGCGGAGGTGGTGTAGGCAGGGTAGCCATCGCTGCGCATTTCGGCTTCCCGGGCGGCTTTGCCGGAGGATTGGCGGCGCAGTAAACAGATCGCTTCTTCCGGGGTTAGCGCATCGGTGACAAAGCGGAAATCGAGGCAGCGCACCAGCTGTTCCGGCGTCATATCTACCAGCAGTTTCCACACCGGCTTGCCTTCGTTTTTCGCCCACATATCCCACACGGCGTTAACGATGGCGGCGGTGGCTAGGTGAATCGCGCCTTTATCGGGGCCGATCCAGCGCAGCTGACTGTCGCCGGTAATTTCCCGCCAGAAGGTGCCCATATTGTCGGTAATTGAGGCAAGTGACCGCCCTTCAATCAGTGGTGACAGCGACTGCAAGGCGGTGACGACAATCTCGTTGCCGCGACCAATGGTAAAGGTTAACCCATGCCCTTCAGGGCTGCCGTCATCGGTGTGCAGGATGACGTAGGCGGCGGAGTAATCCGGCGCGGCGTTCATGGCATCCGAGCCATCCAGAGAACGCGAGGTGGGAAAACGGATATCCTGAATCTCGACGCGAGTGATGGTTGTCATTGTGCTCTCCTTGGCGTTGAGGTGGGTGGCGTACTGATTGATAAGAGGAGTATTAGCGGCGTGCCAAGTGGCGCATCAGCTCGCGAATACCGTAGGTCCAGGGCGGCAGCTGATCGCTTCTACCTACCTTATTGACCAGGGCGCCCAGGGCCGGGGTGGCGATAGTGACGCGGTCATTCATATGATGAGTGAAACCTTGGCCCTTACCGTCGCGATCCTGAATGGGCGAGAACATAGTGCCGAGGAACAGCATAAAGCCGTCCGGGTATTGGTGGTGGTCGCCGATGGTTTGGCTGACCAGATCCAGCGGATCGCGGCTAATTTCGCGCATATCGCTCTCACCCTGGAGTAGAAAGTCATCATCTTCACCCTCAATACGCAGCGATACCTGGCAGTTGCGCACGCTATCGATATCGAAATGGTCATCAAACAGGCGAATAAACGGGCCAATAGAACAGGAGGCATTGTTATCTTTTGCCTTGCCGAGTAACAGCGCACTGCGACCTTCAACGTCACGCAAGTTGACGTCGTTGCCTAAGGTCGCGCCACGCACCTGACCACGGCTATCGACTGCCAGGACAATTTCCGGCTCGGGGTTATTCCATTGAGATGACGGGTGTAAACCTACCGGGGTGCCAAAACCCACCGAGGAGAGCGGCTGAGCTTTGGTAAATACCTCCGCGTCGGGGCCGATGCCAACTTCCATATATTGCGACCAGCCGCCGCGGGCCTGTAGCGCTTTTTTAAGCGCCATCGCTTCTTCAGAACCCGGTGCAATCTTGGAAAGGTCGCTGCCGATCAGTGCCTGCAAGTCGTCACGCAGCTCGTCAGCACGGGCGGGATCGCCACCTGCTTGCTCCTCAATTACTCGCTCCATCAGGCTGACTGCAAAAGTGACGCCACACGCTTTGACCGCCTGCACATCGCAAGGGGCGAGCAGGTAGGGCGCTTGCGCTGGAGACGACTGGGAATTAGCCAAGAGTGTTTCCAAACTGCCCAGCGGCTTACCTTCTGCGCGTTTAACAACTTCCAGCAGGTCGTCGCGTTCAAGCAGGTCGGCCATGGTCGGGCCAAGCTCGGTGATATCAATGACTTGGCTATCGTGCACGGTAACCAGTGCGGGGCCAGCATGCGGGCTATCCAGCCATACACGGCCAACCAGCAGCGCGTTATCCAGGTCATTGGGAACGGCGTCAGTCAGGGAAAGTGGGTTCATGCGTGCCTCCTGTAGTAATAATGGAACAGTGATAATGGAACAGTCATAAGTGAGTCGTTAAAAATGGTGCGCGACTGGCGGTTGGTGCGCCATCGCCTATCCTGTTATAGATATCGTGTTGTATGACAGGTATGCCAGTTCATGCCTTACTCTAGCGCACCGCTCTATTTCGGGTCGATAGGTAAATCTGTCTAGATGACGGCGACTCCACCGAGCACGGCGTTCAACAATAAAAGCAAAAAGCATTAAGGAGAATTTCATGTTAGACGAGTGGAAAGGCAAGCGAGTATTGATTACCGGAGCTAGCCGCGGCATCGGCGCCGCCGTGGCTAAGCAGTTGGGCGCGCTAGGGGCCTACGTGGCGGTGCACTATCACAGCAGTGAAGCGCCCGCCGAAGCGGTGGCACAGGCTATTCGTGATGCAGGTGGCGACGCCTTTACCCTTACAGCGGATGTCAGCCACAGCAGTGAAACCCAAAAGCTTGTTGACGATGCTGCCGAGCGGTTAGGCGGTTTGGATCTGTTGATTAATAACGCTGGCGACATGATGAAGCGCGTTGGTTTAGACGATATGAGCGATGATCTTTTTGATCAGGTCATGGATCTCAATGTGCGCTCCGTGGTCATGGCCAGCAGAGCGGCGCTGCCGCATTTTCGCCGCGCAGGGAGAGGGAATATTATTCACACCACGTCGATTGCCGCGCGCAACGGTGGCGGGGGTGGTGCCGGGTTATACGCCTCTGCCAAGGGGTTTGTAAGTACGATAACCCGCAATATGGCGAAGGAACTGGCGGGCGATAATGTTCGGGTTAATGCCGTGGCCCCCGGCACGATTGCAACTGACTTTCATGACCGCCACTCCAGTGAGGCTCATTTAGCCGCTGCTCGGGCGTCGATTCCTATGGGCCGTTTGGGTACGGCGGAAGAGTGCGTGGGTGCCTATGTCTTCCTGGGCACCGATGCACTTAGTGGCTACGTTAACGGCCAAATCATTGAGGTTAACGGCGGGCAGCTAATGCCATGACTATCTCAACGTCCGAATCGAATCAGCGCTACGACATTGTTATTACCATGGGTGACCCTGCGGGCATTGGCCCGGAAATTATTTGTCGCGCATTGAGTGCCATGTCGGCTGCCGAGCGTGCCAGCGCCATGGTGGTCGGCGATCCGGCTATTTATCGCCGTGCGGCGGCGAGCATTGGCGCTGAACTGGCGTTTGTGCCACTCGACCAGGTAGAAAGCGGGCACGACTGTGTGGCCGTCGGGGTGGTGGAGGTGCCCAAAGGAGTCGAAATTCCCGATGGACAAATCAGCGCCGGTGCAGGCGATATGGCGTTTCGTTGCGTTCAGAAAGCCGTTGATCTGGTGCAGGCGGGGCGCGCGCAAGTGATTGTCACCGCCCCATTGAATAAGGCGGCGCTGCACGAAGCCGGGCACCATTACGATGGTCACACGGGCATGCTCGCCTCGCTGACCGGKGCGCCCTCGTCGTTTATGCTGCTGGCCTCCGAGACGCTCTCGACCCTGCATGTTTCCACTCACGTGTCGCTACGCGATGCGATCGATAGAGTGACCCCAGAGCGCATCATCGCCACAGTGGAGGCGGGACACGCGCACTTGGTCGCGCTAGGCATGCAGGCGCCGCGTATCGCCGTGGCCGGGCTCAACCCTCACTGTGGCGAAGGGGGGATTTTCGGTGACGAGGATAGCCGATGCATAGCCCCCGCGGTGGAGCGTTTGCGCGAACAGGGTTTTGATGTGAGCGGGCCGATCTCGGCGGATACGGTGTTTTACCGCGCTTCGAAAGGCGAGTTCGACCTAGTCATTGCCCAGTATCACGACCAAGGCCATATTCCCGTCAAGCTGATCGCCTTTGATACTACAGTGAATGTCAGCCTCGGCTTGCCACTTCAGCGCACTTCTGTGGATCACGGCACCGCCTTCGACATTGCCTGGCAGGGCAAAGCCGATGCCACCAATATGGGCTCGGCGATTACCTATGCCCGGCGACTAGCCAGAGGCGCCAAGGCATGAGCGACTGCCGATTGGCGATTATTGCCGACGATCTATCTGGGGCGCTGGATACCGCGGCACCGTTTGCCGCGCGGGGTGGTGATGCCCGCGTGGTGATTAGTCTGGAGGCGTTAGCGGCGTCGCTGGAAAAATGGCAAGGCCAATGGCCAGACGTAATCGCCGTGAATACTGAATCCCGTCATTTGCAGGCTGAGCAAGCCGCGTTGCGGGTGAGTGAGGCGGTTCGATTATTAACGTGCGTCACCCCAAAACAGTGGTTTAAAAAGGTCGACTCGACTCTGCGGGGGCAGGTGGTTGCAGAGTGCACGGCAGTGAGAGAAGCGCTTAGCCTCCCTTTGCTGCTGGCGCCTGCGGTGCCGGCACAGGGGCGAACAGTGCGCGATGCCCTGGTGTGGGTAAATGGGGTTCCTCTCGCAGACACTGCCTACCAGCAGGATGCTCGATCGGCGCCGCTGGTCGGCCCCATTGATCAAGCCTTTTCCCCCAGTGGGCTACCCCTTCAGCGCTATCAGCCTGGGCGAGAAGCACCTTTTCCCAGCGCTGACTGCATCGCCGATACTGAGAGCGACGAAGAGCTCTCAGCCCTCTATAACGAATTAATATCTGCTGGCGAAAGCCGCGTGATGATAGGGGCGGCGGGGCTGGCAACGGCCATCGCTCAGCACAGCTTTGGGTCTTCTGTTGCGGACTTTCGCTCGCTGGGTAATGTTGCCGCAGTGCTGTACGCCGTAGGCTCTAGAAGCCCTCGCGCTGCCGAACAGCTCGAGCAGCTGTGTAAACAGTGGCCCGATTTAGCCGTTATAAAAGCGTACCAAAAGCCTGGTGATGCTTCCTTGGCTACCCATGATTTAGGTGCCTGTGTGGTAGTGCCAGGCTGCAAGGAGTGCACTCTCACAGCGAGTGAGGTGGCGCAAGCAATGGCTGTTCAGGTAGTAAGTATTATCTCAACGCGGAACGCAGATGAGAGTCTGCTGTTTTTAACTGGCGGTGATATCGCCATGGCCGGGCTCACTCAGTTGGGGGTAAGGTATATCTCCGTTGAGACGGAGTGGTCGCCGGGTGTGGCGTTGGGTTATTTGGATGGCGATCCCGTTCGTAGAGTGATGACCAAAGCAGGCGGGTTTGGTGACCCGCAGCTACTCGTGCGCTTACACCATCAACTCAGTTCGCGGCTGGCATCATCATAGGCATGACGAAAATCCTTAGCTGGATAGTTGCGCGATTGCAGGCGACCAACTAGGTTTGAAGCTGGTGGTATGATACGTATACAGCACTATGATCGGTTACGTTGGCAGCCGCCGCTTAAATAATAACCAATAAATCACAATAAACAGCAGCACATCACAGTAACCAACAACAAATCTAATGGTTATGAGGAGTACACGATGAGCCATAAAAGCCCGCAACATCTCCGTATGTCCCGTCTGCTAACCGCCACGCTGATCGCTGCAGGCATCGGTTTTGCAGGTGCCGTTCACGCTGCCGAAAACCTCCGCTTTGCCCATGTTTATGAAACCTCGGAGCCCTTCCACAAATGGGCGCTGTGGGCCGCCGATGAGATCGAAGAGCGTACCGACGGTCGCTATACCATGCAGGTGCACCCCGCCTCTTCGTTAGGCAAAGAGGAGGATATTAACGAAGGGCTTGAACTGGGCACCGTGGACGTTATTTATACCGGCACCCAGTTTGCTGGCCGCTCCTATGGGCCCATTGGTATCGCGGGTGCTGCCTATATGTTCCGTGATTTCGATCACTGGCAGGCCTTTGCTGACAGCGACCTGTTCCAAGAGATTGCCCAGGGCTACCAGGACCAAACCGGCAACGTACCGATGGCGCTCAACTATTACGGTGAGCGGCATGTCACTTCCAATGAGGCGGTCAACGAGCCTGCTGATATGGAAGGCCTGAAAATACGCGTGCCCAACGCGCCGATGTACATGATGATGCCGGAAGCGGTCGGCGCCAATCCCACCCCCATTGCCTTTGACGAGGTCTATCTGGCCTTGCAGCAGGGCGTGGTGGATGCCCAGGAAAACCCACTGCCGACCATCCGTGCCAAGGCCTTTCATGAGGTTCAGGACTACATCAACCTAACCGGGCATATTACCGACTCGTTAATCACTATTGTGGGTGGGCCACGCTGGAACCAGCTCTCAGAGGAGGATCGTGAAATATTCCGCGAGGTTTTCCAGGAAGCCGCCGAGAACAACACCCAGGATATTCTCAAATCCGAGGAAGAACTGGTGGCGTGGTTCGAGGAGCAGGGTAACACGGTCAATGAAGTGGATCGTGAGCTCTTCCGTGAGGCGGTTATGCCTGCCCATAACGGCGATGCTGCCACCTGGGATGAGGAAACCTACGACCGTCTCCAGGCTATCGGCCAATAATCCAACCCTTTGATAACACTCCGCTCCTTTGAGCGGAGTGTTTGGAGTGTTGTGCCATGAGTGACACACGCGAAGACATCCCGCCTGTCGTCGATCCAATGGTCGATTTTGAATCCGCCTTTGATGACACCCCGTTCAGGCTGAGTGATTACCGGATTGAGGATTTGGCGACCCTAATACTGTTCTGGGCGCTGATTTTAGTGGTATTCGCCCAGTTCTTTAGCCGCTATGTAATGGGTGACTCAATCGGCTGGACGGAAGAGATCGCCCGCTACCTGCTGATTGGGGTTGGGTTTATGGGCAGTGTCATGGCCGCCCGCAATGGCAGCCATATTATGGTGGAATTCTTCTACCACTATATGCCTGCGTGGCAAGCGCTTTTGCTGGAGCGTCTAGTAAACCTCATCAGCCTTACTTTCTATATAGCGATGGCGTGGGTGACCTATCAGCTGGCATCGCGCACCAATAGTTTGATGGTGTCTATCGATCTGCCCAAAAGCATCATCTATTTCACCGTGTGTGGGGCATTTGTATTGATGGCGATGCGTACCGTTCAACGGCTCTATCTCAAGTATCAACACCGCAACGATGATGTTTAAAGAGTGCTTTTCACCCCGCCATTTTTATTAAGAGGCCTGCTATGTCTCGATTAACTGTGATGCGCTGGCAAAAGCCACTCGTGTCGCCGCTGCTGGCGGCCCTTGCGGTGCTTGGTTGCGTGATCTTGCCGCTGATGGGCTACCATCTTGCGTTTCTGTTTTTCGCGCTGTTTACCATGCTGGTGCTCGGTGTGCCCATCGCTATTAGTCTGGCGGGCTCCTGCTTGATGTTTGTGCTGATCACCGGACAAGTACCCAATATTGTGGTTGCCCACCGCATGATTAATGGCATTGACAGCTTTCCGCTGCTGGCGATTCCCTTTTTTATCTTTGCCGGTAGTTTGATGAACAACGGCGGGATTACTGAGCGCATTTTCAATTTTGCCAAGGCGTTAATGGGTTGGATGCGTGGCGGGCTTGGGCACGTAAATGTTGGCGCCAGTATCGTATTCTCTGGGATGTCCGGGGCGGCGGTAGCGGATGCCGGTGGCCTTGGCATGATCGAAGTAAAAGCCATGAAAGACGCCGGTTACGATGAAGAGTTTGCGGTAGGCATTACCGCCGCGTCATCAACTATCGGGCCAATCATTCCGCCTAGTCTGCCGATGGTGATTTACGGCGTGATGGCCTCCGCCTCGGTGGGCCAGCTGTTCGCAGCGGGTCTGGTTCCTGGGCTGCTAATGGGCGCCATGCTGATGCTGATGATCTTTATTATCTCGCGTCGGCGCGGCTATCAGCGCGATGCGGTCTTCTCGATGCGGGTGCTAGGCCATACCTTTAAGCGGGCTTTCTTATCGCTAATGACGCCGGTTATTATCGTTGGAGGTATTATTAGTGGTGCTTTTACACCCACCGAGGCGGCAGTGGCCGCGGTGTTCTATGCGCTGCTACTGGGCGTGGTGGTTTATCGCACGCTGACTTGGCGCAAGCTACTCAAAGTCAGCATGGACACCATCGAAACCACCGCCGTCATTCTGTTCATTGTCTCTTCAGCGTCGATCTTTGCCTGGATTCTCACCAGTAATCAGGTCACTCAGAACGTGATTGCCCTAATGGGCCCCTTTGCCGACAGCAAGCTTGCGGTGCTGATGATGGCGAACATTGTGCTGATTATCGTCGGCTGTTTTATGGAAACCATCGCCGCGATCACTATTTTAGTGCCCGTTTTGCTGCCGATGGCGGTAGCGGTGGGGGTAGACCCGGTGCACTTTGGGGTGATTATGGTGCTCAACCTGATGATAGGGTTGCTGACCCCGCCGGTGGGCATGGTGCTCTACGTGCTCTCGCGGGTCTCCAATGTCAGCTTTGAGCGCTGCATGCGCGGCACCATGCCGTTTCTTATCCCCTTGGTGGTCTGCCTGCTCTTGGTCACCTTTATTCCGGCGATCTCCATGTGGCTACCCACACTGATTTATCGTTAAGCACTGTCGAGAACGGTTTAATATTAAGACCAGGAGTACGTGGCCCATGACTGATCCGTCGCCAGAGTTTCGCGTCGCGCGCGAAGACCTTGATCGCTTTATGCAAGCAGCACTTGCGGCTGCGGGAGCTGATCAGGCATCGGCAGAGGCCGTAACCCGCGCCCTGGTCACGGCCTCGCGGATGGGCACCGACAGCCACGGTTTGCGGCTGCTGCCCCACTATTTGCAGGCGCTTAAAGGTGGGCGCATTAATGGCTCGCCTAACATGCAATTTCACCAGCGCTTGGCCGCAACGGGGTTTTTAGACGCGGACGATGGGCTAGGCCACCTGGCGGGTTATGCCGCGATGGAACACGCCATCGCAATGGCGCAAGAGGTTGGCATGGGCGCTGTCGCCGTGGGCAACTCTTCCCACTTTGGTGCGGCGGGCTGCTATGCCTTAGCGGCGGCTGAACGCGGTTATCTGGGAATGGCGTTTTGTAACTCCGACCCTTTCGTGCTGCTGCATGACGGCGCCAAGCCGTTCCATGGCACCAACCCCATCGCCTTTGCTGCACCGGTAGCGGGTGAGGCGCCGTATCTGCTGGATATGGCCACCAGCTCGGTACCATGGAATCGCGTGCAACAGTACGCTGCTATTGGTCGTGAACTGCCGGATCAGGTAGCCGCCGATGCTAACGGGCAGGTAAGCCGCGTTCCCAGCGAGGTGGCAGCTCTGCTGCCGTTAGGAGGCAGCGCCTTCGGCTTTAAGGGCGCCGGGCTGGGTGGCATGGTGGAGATACTGAGCTCAATGCTATCGGGTATGCAGCACGGCTTTAAACTTCTCCCCATGGGCGGGCCAGATATGGCCACGCCGCGTGGAGTAGGGCATTTTTGCCTGGCCATGAACCCCGATGCGTTTGTAGACGAAGGCACTTTCGCACGCGGGCTAGCTGAGTACTTGGCCGACCTGCGTACTCAGCCTTCCGCCGAGGGTGCAGAGGTGCTAGCACCAGGTGATCGCGAATGGCGCTGCCAGAGCAAACGCGATGCCGAAGGCATTCCGCTCGATTCCGCCAATCAGTTAGCCTATGCCGAAATTGCTAAACAGTACCTAATAGCGCCGCTCACTCAACTCTGTTGAAAGCTGGTTTGAAGGATAATGTCTAAAAATGCAGTAAAATGGCGGAAAATTCCAGGTTAACCAGGGGTGACTGCCTATGAGCAGATACCGGATCGAGCGAAAAACGCTGTCCGAACAGGTCGCTGAGCAGCTCGAGGCGGAGATCCTCGAAGGGCGGCTGAGTGAAAATGATCAACTGCCTTCAGAGCGGGAGTTGATGGAGCAGTTTGGTGTTGGCAGACCAGCAGTGCGCGAAGCGCTGTTCCATCTTCAGCAACTTGGGCTAATTGCCATCAACAGCGGCACCCGTGCCAGGGTGATTCGCCCCACTGCCGAGGCGGTGATGGCCAGGCTCTCCGGGGTGACCCGGCAACTGCTTTCCAAGCCCGATGGCCAGCAATATTTTCAAGAAGCGCGGGCCATGTTTGAAATTTCATTGGCGCGCTATGCCGCGCGTAATGCCAGTGAGGAAGATTTGGCCAGATTGCGCGATGCGTTGGCCGATAATCGCGATGCGATTGGGGACGAAGCGCGCTTTAAACGCTCTGACAATGATTTCCATGGGGTGCTGGCAAGCATTGGCCGAAATCCCATATTTGATGCCATGCATTTGGCGCTATCGGAATGGCTGGACGACCGACGTGCCCAGGTGCTGCAACAAAAGGATGAGGACAAAGCTGCCACCGCCGCGCATACCGAGATCATTGAGGCCATTGAGTCCCGTGACCCAGACGCAGCCGAAGCGGCGATGCGGCGCCATCTCGACCGCCACTACGGCACCTACATGCAGCTCAAGAAGCGCCTCGCGCCTGATTGACCTGGCGTGTTTTGCAGCTGCTTTTGCTGTTAGAGAGACACGCCACGCTTCCAGGGAATAAAGTCGTACTGAGCAAGCGACACCGCACGTGGCCGGTAGCGTCCAGATGCCGTCTCGATGCACATCTCAAGCAAACGATCGGCTAATTCGCCGATCGCCACCTCGCCGCGAATGATTGGTCCGGCATCAAAGTCGATGACGTCGCTCATACGTGTAGCAAGTGTCGAGTTGCTGGCGATTTTGAGCACCGGCGTAACCGGGTTACCGGTTGGCGTGCCCAGCCCCGTGGTGAACAGGATCAGGTTGGCGCCGGAACCGGCCAACGCAGTGGTTGATTCCACGTCATTGCCCGGCGTGCACAGCAGACTAAGGCCCGCGCGTGTTTGTGGTTCGGTGTAGTCGAGCACGTCGACCACCGGGCTGTCGCCGCCTTTCTTGGCCGCGCCAGCGGATTTCATGGCATCGGTGATCAGACCGTCACGAATATTGCCAGGTGATGGGTTCATGGAAAAATCGGCGCCGACCAAGGCCGCATGACGCTGATAAGCCGCCATCAGTTCGCTAAACCGCTCTGCCACTGAATCATCACTGCAGCGGGCGATTAGTTCGTGCTCTACGCCACACAGTTCCGGAAACTCACTGAGAATGCCGCTGCCGCCCAGCGCCACTAAGCGGTCGATGACCGCACCGACCAGTGGGTTGGCGGACAGCCCGGAAAAACCATCTGAGCCGCCGCACTCCACGCCGATGCTGAGTTTTGACAGCGGCGCCGGGGTGCGCTCTACCTGGTTGGCGGTGGCTAGGCCATCAAAAATGGTGGTCAGCGATTCGCGTATCAGTGCGGTTTCACTCTGACTGGCTTGCTGTTCAAGGTAGTGTACCGGACGCAGGCCTTGGGGATCGCGAGCCTGAACCGCCGCTTTGATCATGTCGATCTGCGCCTTCTGGCAGCCAAGGCTGAGCACCGTAGCACCGGCCACGTTTGGGTGGCAGATATAACCGGCGAGTAGCTGACAAAGTGCCTGGGCGTCGCCATCCGTGCCGCCGCAGCCGAGAGTGTGGGTCAGAAAGCGTACCCCATCGACATTCGGAAACAGTCGTTCGCGAGGCGGTGGGGAGGGTTCGCCCGCATTGCCATGCAGCAACTCCCGGGCTAACTGCTTGTATTCACGGAAAGGATCTTCACCCAGCGCGTCGGCGACGCACTGACGTAGCACCTCAATGTTGCGGTTCTCGCAGAATACCAGCGGAACGACCAGCCATACGTTGGCGGTACCGACCTTCCCATCCGGGCGGTGGTAGCCATCGAAGGTGGCGCCCTGAAAATGCGCGACGTCAGGCGCCTGCCAGCTACCGCGCTTGGCTTGAGGCGTCGAGCTGGCGGTGCTGTGTTCGACGTTCTCGGTGGTAACGGCCGCACCCTGGGCGATGGAGCGGGTGGCACGTCCCACAGTGACGCCGTACATGATCACAGTGTTGCCAGGCTCAAGGGCCGTCAGTGCGAACTTGTGCTTATGGCGAATCGCCTCGGTGAGCGTGATGCGCTGGCCGTTGTCGGTGACGTCAGTGCCAGCGGGCAAATCCTTCAGGGCGACGCGAACATTGTCGGCGGCATGCACACGTAGGGTGCCCAGCTGGCCGCTGTCACTGGCAATGGTCTGGCTCATGGCAAGGCTCCAGCGTTGTGGGTTAGCGAGGTTTCGCCGCCTCCTGACTCAGCGCTGCTGGTCGGCTACGACGGTCTGGTGCTGCTCACCGAGCCCTTGGATACCCAGGCGCATGCGCTGGCCGGGTTTTAAGTAAACCGGCGGCTGTTGACCCATGCCGACACCGGGCGGCGTGCCGGTGGAGATCACATCGCCCGGCTGTAGGCTCATAAAGCGGCTTAAGTAGCTGATCAGAAAAGGAATCTGATAGACCATGGTGCGGGTGTTGCCGTCCTGGTAGCGCTTGCCMTCCACGTCGAGCCACATGTCGAGCTGATGGGGGTCTGCCACCTCGTCGGGCGTGACTAGCCACGGGCCTAGGGGGCCGAAGGTATCGCAGCCCTTGCCTTTGTCCCAGGTGCCGCTGCGTTCGAGCTGGAMCTCGCGCTCGGAGACATCGTTGACCACACAGAAGCCAGCAACGTGCTGCATGGCATCGGCTTCGTCGATGTAGCGCCCGGCCTTGCCGATCACCACACCAAGCTCTACTTCCCAATCGGTTTTCTCGGAATCGCGGGGAATGATCACCTCATCATTCGGGCCGCAGATGGCGCTGGTCCATTTATTGAAGATCACCGGCTCCGGGGGAACCTGCGCGCCAGTCTCGGCGGCATGATCCGAGTAATTCAGGCCAATGCAGATGAACTTGCCCACACCCGCAACGCAGGGGCCAATGCGCGTATCGGCGGTTATCTCAGGCAGGCTCGTGGCATCCAGCGCAGCAAGCCCTTCGAGGGTGCGGCGGTCAAGAGACTCTCCGGACAGATCGGTGATATGGGCCGACAGGTCGCGGATTACCCCATTATCATCCAGCAAGCCGGGCTTTTCATGGCCGCGCGGGCCGAAGCGTAATAGTTTCATCGGTCGGTTCCTTGGTTTACGTGATCAGATCAGCCAGCCACCGTCGATAATCTGGGCGGTGCCGGTGGTATAGGCGGACTCATCAGCGGCCAGGTAAGTGGCCAGGGCGGCAATTTCTTGCGGGCTGCCCAGACGCCCTTGAGGCTGCCTGGCGATGAATTCGGCGTAGACATCATCTTCTTTTCGCCCCTGCCGTTTGGCTTGTTCGCCAATGCGTTGGCGCAGCGAGGGCGAGTCCACTGTGCCGGGGCAGATGGCGTTGCAGCGAATTCCCTGCCCGATGTAGTCGGCTGCCACTGATTTAGTCAGGCCAATTACCGCCGCCTTGGTAGTGCCGTAGGCGCAGCGGTTGGGCACCCCTTTGAGGCTTGAGGCCACCGAAGCCATATTGATGATACTGCCGCCGCCGTTGTCGAGCATGGCCGGTAGAAAGGCGCGAATCATGCGCATCATCGCCATCACATTGAGTGATAGTGAGAGTTCCCAGTCATCGTTGCTGCCATCCAGCAGCGAGCCATTAGCCACGTAGCCGGCGCAGTTGAAGAGAATGTCGATAGCGCCTAGCTCGGCGGCTAGACCCTGAATGGCGGCCTCATCCAGTACGTCGAGTCGGCGCGTGGTGATGCCTTTGACGTTGGCCAGTTCGTCGAGACTTTGGGCATCGATGTCGGTGGCAATGACCCGTGCGCCCTCGGCGGCGAAGTGCAGCGCTGTGGCCCGGCCAATGCCTTGGCCTGCGGCAGTGATCAGTGCCGTCTTGTCTTTAAGTCGCATGGCGGTTCCCGGTGCTATTGTTATTGATTCAGTACAGTTGTTAACCCGGTACTGCTGTTGATCCGGTGATGATCGCTTGTTGATTGCTACTTTGATGACGAAAAGTCATATGGTATGACAGGATGCTAGCATGACATTTAGCTAAGTATGGCCTAGTTACTGACAGTTGCCAATATTCTGAGAGGCATTATGAAACGCAAAAGGGACAGCCGAGGCCGTCCCTGTCATTGCGTTTGAGAATTTACTGTTAAGCGGTGAATGAAGGGGAAGGCCCCAACGTTGAAGGCGATTACTCCGTCATCGATGATTCAGCAATGCGCTGAAACTCAGCCACTAGGTCTTCACCAATGCGTGGGGCCCACTCTTCGTAAACCGGCTGCACGGCTTCCTGGAAAGCGGCAATCTGCTCGTCATCAAGACGGGTAATTTGCATGCCGCGCTCTTCAAGTTGATCCCGCGCCCAGTCGTCGTACTCGCTGGAAAGCTGGATTTCGTAATCCGCGGCTTGCATCGCCGCTTCCTGTACAAGCGCTTGATACTCGGGGTCGAGGCGATCCCAGGTACGCTGCGAGATCATCTTGATAAAGGGTGTGTAGACGTGGCGGGTTTCGGAACCGTAGTCCTGAACTTCATGGAAGTTGGAAGTCAGGATGGTGCTCCAGGGGTTCTCCTGGCCATCGACAACGCCCTGTTCCATGGCGGAGAAGAGTTCACCAAAGGCCATGGGGGTCGGATTGGCGCCCAGGGCTTCCCAAATCGCCAGGTGCACCGGGTTTTCCATGGTGCGAATCGACAGGCCACGAACGTCTAGGCCTGCCACATCCTCTGGAGAGGAGACTTCCCGCGCGCTATTGGAGAGCTGGCGGAAGCCGTTTTCAGAGAATGCCAGGGCTTTCAGGCCGGTGCCATCGAAGGCGTCGAGCATCTCCTGGGCAGCATCGCTACGCATGGCCTCGATAGCCGCCTCCCGGGTAGGTAGCAAGAAGGGGAGGTCGAAAACCGCTAGCTCTTCAACATACCCGGTAGCAGGGGAAGACGACGGGTAGGTCATATCCAGCGTACCGGTCTGCAGCATTTCCATCATCTGCACGTCGTCGCCAAGCTGGCTGTTGGGGAAGATGTTGACGGTGATACGGCCTTCACTGCGCTGGTCAAGAATATCCGCGAAGTACTGGCTGGAGATGTACTGAGGCGAGCTTTCCGCTAAGCCAAGCCCCATGCGTAATGTAACGCTGCCATGATCGCCCACCGTTTCGCCTTCGATTTCAGGCGGGTCGGAAAGGTCGGGTGTTTGCGCGTAAGCGATGCCTGAGCTGAGCAGTGTGGCGCCGGTCAATAATAGGGTGCGTTTCCAAAGATGGTGCATAGTCGTCACTCTCCTGGCGTGCTGCAGACCGTTTCGCTAAGGGGGCTTCTAAACGAGCTGCAGCGTGGTTAATTGTTGTTGTATGTCAGCGGTACTCACCTATTAACGATGTGAGCGCCGCCACCCTTAGATGTGAATGTGTAACGTTTTTTATATATGTTCAACATATACTTTTGTATGTGTCGACGCCGCAGAGAAGAAAGCGTACCTTCATGGCGACTCTCCCCTACATTTAAGGGAGCTTACTTAATCGATTATGTTGGTGGGGCAGTTTGAGTGCCTAAAGCGCGCCTACTGACTTGTTCTATTTACTTTAGGCGTGGAGAGACACCATGGCCAATTTTCAACGAATAACGCCTGAGCAGTTGCGTTCACGCTACTGGTTCGATAACCCCGATCACCCCGGCACCACGGCGCTATGCATCGAGCGCTACCTGAATTACGGTATTACCCTGGATGAACTGACCAGCGGTAAGCCGATTATTGGTATTTGCCAGTCGGGCTCGGATTTAACCCCCTGCAATCGTCACCATATTGACTTGGTTAAACGGGTGAAAGACGGCATTCGCGCGGCTGGCGGGGTGCCGTTTGAATTCCCCATGCACCCTATTCACGAGAATKTACGGCGCCCCACCGCCGCGCTGGATCGTAATCTTGCCTACTTAGGCATCGTCGAAGTGCTGCACGGCTACCCGTTAGATGGTGTGGTGTTAACGACTGGCTGCGATAAAACCACGCCGGCTGCGCTGATGGCGGCGGCAACGGTGAATATCCCCGCTATCGTGCTCTCCGGTGGGCCGATGCTCAACGGCTGGCGCGGTGCCGAGCGGGTAGGCTCGGGGACGATTATCTGGGAGCTTCGMAAGCGCCTGGCCGCGGGAGATATCGACTACGCGGAGTTCCTCTCTCGCGCTAGCGACTCGGCACCCTCGATTGGCCACTGCAACACCATGGGCACCGCTTCCACCATGAACTCTATGGCGGAAGTGCTGGGCATGAGCCTGCCGGGGTCGGCGGTGATTCCCGCGCCCTATAAAGAGCGCGCCATGGTGGCCTACGMCACCGGCACGCGGATTGTCGATATGGTCTGGGAAGACCTGCGCCCGCTGGATATTCTGACCCGGGAAGCGTTTGAGAACGCCATCGTGGCCTGCTCGGCATTGGGTGGTTCATCCAATGCGCCGGTGCATATCAATGCGATCGCCCGCCATTCGGGCATTGAATTGGATAACGATGACTGGCAGCGGCTGGGCCATGAAATCCCTTTGCTTGCCAATGTGATGCCCGCCGGTGCTTTCCTTTGCGAAGAGTTCTACCGCGCCGGGGGTGTGCCCGCGATCCTCCATGAGCTACACACTGCCGGTAAGCTGCACGGCGAGGCGCTAACGGTCAATGGCCGCTCCATTGGCGATAATTTGCAGGGCCGTGAAACTCAAGACACTAATGTGATTTGTCGCTATAGCGACCCGTTGGTGGATCATGCGGGCTTCCTCAATCTCAAGGGCAATCTATTCGACTCGGCGCTGATGAAAACCAGCGTGATCTCGCGGGATTTCCGCGAGCGCTTCCTGAATGACCCCAATGACCCGGAAGCCTTTGAGGGCAAGGTGGTGGTATTCGATGGCTCCGAGGATTACCACGCCCGCATTGATGATCCAGCGCTCAACATCGACGCTCGTACCATTCTGGTAATGCGCGGTGCTGGCCCGGTAGGCCACCCTGGCGGTGCCGAAGTGGTCAATATGCAGCCGCCGGAGGCGCTGATCAAACAGGGCATCGAATCGCTGCCGTGCCTGGGCGATGGTCGCCAGTCGGGTACTTCCGGCTCACCGTCGATTCTTAATGCCTCCCCGGAAGCCGCTACCGGGGGTGGCTTGGCGCTGCTGGAGAGKGGCGACCGACTGCGGGTCGATCTCAAGCGCGGTGAGGTGCAACTGCTGATCGAACCCAGTGAACTGGAAGCCCGCCGGGAGCGTTTAGCCCAGCAGGGCGGCTACCGCTACCCTGGCCACCAGACGCCTTGGCAGGAGATCCAGCGCAGCATGGTCGAACCGCTGGACCGCGGTATGACATTGGAACCCGCCACCAAGTACCGCGATGTGGCTCGCCAGCATCCGCCCAGGGATAATCACTGAAGAGACGAATACTAAAGATGAGTCGTTGGAGTACCTTATCGCATCGCCAGCAGGGACTACTATTGACCGCTGGCGGGGCGCTGATCATGGCCCCGGATGCCCTGCTGATTAAAGTGGCCGACCTGCCTGATGCCGAGATATTGATGTGGCGTGGCTTCCTTTCGGGCTTAGGTTTTCTACTGATCGCCCTGATGCGCTATGGCCGCGGCACGCTGGCAGCCTACCGTCGCTGTGGCTGGACGGGTATCGCCGTGGCGCTGCTGTTCAGCCTGACCACCTGCGGTTTCGTGCTGGGCAACCAGTACACCAAGGCGGGCAACGTACTGATGATACTGGCCAGTTCGCCGTTAATCGCTGCCGTGCTCTCCTGGATCATCCTCAATGAGCGTCTGCCCCGACGCACCTGGCTGGCGATATTGCTGTGCATGGTGGGCGTCGCCATGATCGCCCTCGATGACGCGGGCGCAGGTTCTTGGGTCGGAAACGCTTTCGCTTTGATGGCGGCAACGACCCTGGCGATTAACTTTACCCTCTGCCGTACGCGGCCGGGGGTGGATATGAGCCCGATGCTGGTGTTCAACGGCCTTATTGTGGGTAGCACCGCAGGGCTGTTTTGGCTGGCGGGCAGCGAGCCAACCCTGCCTGCAGCCAACCAGCTTGCTGTCGTTATCCTGCTCTGCCTGATTATTGTGCCTTGCGGCGTGACGCTACTGCAGCGTGGGCCGCTCTATCTGCCCTCCGCCGAAGTGGGCCTGCTAATACTGCTGGAAGTGGTGATAGGCACGCTGTTGGCCTGGTGGATTCTGGCCGAAAAGCCCGCGCCAATGGCCATGGTTGGCGGCGTTCTGGTGCTGGGCACACTGGGTGCTAAAGGCCTCTATGAACGGCGGCTGGAACTGAAACAGCGGGCGGGGCTCGATGCTACGCCGTCGATAACAGTCGACCGGTCAAGTACGGTATGATTGACAGGAATCGAAATAGGGTCTTATCGCAGTGACGTCATCTCCTAGTAAGCCAGTAGCTCGCCCCAGTATTGCCGAACATCTCGCCGAGGAGATCTTTGGTGGGCGCTATCACCCCGGTGACTTAGTACCCCGAGAAATGGATCTATGCGAACGCTTTGCGATCAATCGCTCAGCGGTGCGTAGCGATCTTCGCCAACTGGTCGATGCCGGGATTATTGAGCGGATTTCTGGTCATGGTTCCAAGGTGCGCGAATACTCAGAATGGCATATTCTTGATGCCCAGGTGACTGACTGGCTGACCCGCTACGCTGCCCCCAACCCGGATATTCAGCGCGAGATTCTTGCCTTCCGTCTGGACGTTGAGCCCTATGTGGCGATGACCGCCGCCAAGCGGGCCAAGGCGCGTGATTTAGTCGCCATCGAAGAAGCCTTTGAAGGGCTAGGGCAGAATTTACGCAACGCCACCTGCGAAGAGGAGCGGCGGCTGCACAGTGAGTGTGATGTCGCTTTTCACGAGGCGATCTTCAAGGCGACCCACAATATTGTCTGGGCGCAGCTATCACATATCCTGCGACCCTCCATCTACATGCTGATTTCCATGTCCAACGAGAACGCCCCAGATCCTGAAGAGAGCCTGGAGCGTCACCGTCAACTGATGGAGAGCATCCGGCTGCGCCGCCCCCGGGAGGCGTTTTTAGCGTCCCAAGCGGTGTTGGCAGGTACCGCCGCAGCGCTAGGGCTTGAGCACAGCGTTAGCTCATTAGGGCGCAGCGTTGAGTTGCCCCACACCAACTCCTGACCCCATTTTCAATGGTAAATAACAAAGGCCAGCGTATGTCTGACTTCAACCTCGGCTTAGTGGGCGTGGGCAAAATCGTCCGCGACCAGCACCTCCCGGCAATAGCCGCCACCCCGAATTGCCATCTTGTCGCCTCGGCGGATCCCTTCGCCTCGCTGCCGGATCTGCCCGGCTATCAAAACCTGGAAGCGATGCTAGACGCCCACCCTGAAATTACCGCTGTCTCAATCTGCACGCCGACCCATCTGCGCTACTCCCAGGCGCGGGCCGCACTGATGCGCGGCAAACACGTGTTGCTTGAAAAGCCGCCGGGGGCGACGCTTAGCGAAGTAGAGGACTTGATTGCCACCGCGGCCCAGCAGGGCGTTAGCCTATTTGCCGCCTGGCACTCGCGGTTTGCCCCCGGCGTTGCCCAGGCCCAGCAGTGGTTAGCCGAACGGCAGGTGCAGCGGGTAGAGATCGAGTGGAAAGAGGACGTGCGGGTGTGGCACCCAGGCCAAGCGTGGATCTGGCAGCCGGGTGGCATGGGCGTGTTTGATCCCGGTATTAATGCGCTGTCGATTGCGACCGCCATCTTGCCCCAGCCGTTTTTTCTACAACAGGCGCGACTGCTGGTGCCGAGCAATGCGCAAACTCCGATTGCGGCGAAGCTCACCTTTACTGATCCACAAGGCGCGTCGATCGAGGCCGATTTCGACTTCCTACAAAGCGGCCCGCCGACCTGGGATATGCATATCGAAAGCGATGGCAGCCGCTTGAGTCTCACTAAGGGCGGCTGTCGATTGGTCATCGACGATGAACTGGTCATTGAAGAGGAGGAGCGCGAGTATCAAGGTTTATATGCGCGCTTTGCCGAACTGATCGCAAACAAACGCAGCGAGGTTGATGTTGCCCCGCTGCGTCAAGTCGCCGATGCGTTTCTATACGGTCATCGTGAAACCACCGACGCCTTCGTTGAGTAACGTCTTGAGTGACGCTCGTTTATTCACGCTTGCCATCGACCAGGCGGGATACCCCACAAGGGTTGCCGTCACGAATGGCCTCGGGCAGTAACCCTTCCGGCAGCGCCTGGTAGCAGACCGGGCGCAGGAAGCGGAAAATCGCCGCGCTGCCCACCGAGGTCGTGCGGGAATCCGACGTCGCCGGATAAGGGCCGCCGTGTACCATGGCGTGGCACACTTCCACCCCGGTTGGCCAGCCGTTGGCCAGAATCCGACCCGCCTTGCGCTCCAGGGTGGGCAGCAGTCGTTTGGCAGTCGCCAAGTCACCGTCGTCCATCTGCAGGGTAATGGTTAGCTGGCCTTCGGCCTGGGCCGCGACCCGCTGCATCTCGTCGACATCGGCGCATTCGATGACCAGCGAGCTGGCGCCGAACACTTCAGCTTGCAGGGCCTCATCGGCCAGGAAGTCGGCCGCGCTTGCGACGAACAGCCCTGCTTGGCAAGGGTTAGCCGACTCACCTGCTTGGCCGCGCGCGACCTCGGTGACCTTGGCATGGCTGGCCAGCCGATCAACGCCCTGTTGGTAGGCGTCGTGAATGCCTGGGGTGAGCATGGTCTGAGCAGTGCTGCCCTTGACCCCCTCACCGGCCGCTTCAACAAAGGCATCCAACTCGGCGCCCTTCAGCCCGATGACCAAGCCAGGATTGGTGCAAAACTGTCCGGCACCCATGTTAAGCGAGCCTACGAAGCCTTCAGCGATCTGCTTACCACGCGCCTTGAGCGCTTCCGGCAGCAGAAACMCCGGGTTGATAGAGCTCATCTCGGCATACACCGGGATCGGCTGTGGCCGCGCCTGAGCAGTGGCCATTAGCGCCGTGCCGCCGCCGCGTGAACCGGTAAAGCCGACCGCCTGGATGCGCGGGTCGGCGACCAGCGCCTGGCCAATCTCTTTGCCGGAACCAAACAGCAGCGAAAAGACGCCTTCGGGCAGGTTGCACTTGGCAACGGCGCGCTGAATGGCGCGACCCACCAGCTCAGAGGTGCCGGGATGGGCGGAGTGGCCCTTGACCACCACCGGGCAGCCTGCGGCCAGCGCCGAGGCGGTGTCGCCACCGGCCACGCTGAACGCGAGTGGGAAGTTGCTGGCACCAAACACGGCCACCGGGCCCAGGGCAATATGCCGCTGGCGCAAGTCGACACGCGGCATCGGTTCACGATCCGGTAGGGCGGGATCGATGCGCACATCGAGCCACTCGCCAGCCCTAACCACGTTGGCGAACAAGCGAAGCTGACCACAGGTACGGCCGCGCTCGCCCTGCAGGCGCGCTTCGGGGAGGCCAGTTTCGGCGACGCCCCGCTCGGTCAGCTCTTCGCCGATCGCCTCGATCTCGCTAGCGATGGTTTCGAGGAACACCGCCCGGTCTTCAAGCGAGGTTTCGCGGTAAGTGGCGTAGGCCGCTTCGGAAAGTTCACACGCTTGCTGGACCTCGGCCTTGCTGCCGCCAGGGTAGGCGGGAGCTAAGGTCTCGCCTGTGGCGGGATTGACGGCTTGAATGTCAGCCTGTTGGCCGCTGATGGCCTGCTGACCGATCAGTAGTTTACCTTCCAGAGTCATACTTCCTCCTGCTGGGGTGGTTAGAGTACGTTAAAGCGACTTTACGCTTATGGCCGGTGCGTCTGCTTCCACCCTTAGCGGGTTGCGCAGGGCGCGGCCAAACTGATTGATTTTGATCTCAAAGCGATCGCCTTCGCGGACCTTAATGCCGTCGGCGAAGCTGAGTGTTGCGGTGCCGAAAAAGTGCACATGGACGTCGCCGGGTCGGCGGAAGCCCGGGTATTTAAAGTGGTGGTACTCCAGGTTAGCCAGGCTATGGGCCATATTGGCCTCGCCGGTCAAAAAGGGTTTCTCCCACACTGTTTCGCCACTGCGTTGAATACGACTGATGCCTTCAAGATTTGCGGGTAGTTCGCCGATCAACAACTCGGGCCCAAAGCTGCAGGCGCGCAGTTTGGAGTGGGCCAGCCACAGGTAGTTGAAGCGCTCGGTGACGTGGTCAGAGAACTCGTTACCCAAAGCATAGCCGACTCGCCAGGGTTGGCCATCGGTGCCAATCACATATAGGCCCGCCAGCTCCGGCTCCTCGCCCGCATCCTCGGCGAAGGCGGGGGAGGGAATCGCTGCTTCCGGCGCTACCACGCACTGGCCATCGCCCTTGTAGAACCACTCCGGCTGGGCACCTAGCTGGCCGGCGCCGGGTTTGCCGCCCTCCACGCCCAGCTTGAACATGCGCATGGAGTCGGTCATATCCTCCTCCGCGGCCTGGGCTTTGGCGTGCATTGCCGAGCGGGTATCGGCACTGCCCAGGTGGGKAAGGCCGGTGCCGGTCACCAGGCAGTGGGCCGGGTCGCTATGCGTTAGCGGCGGTAGCAAGCGCTTAGCGTCGACCAGCGCTTGATAATCAAGGCGGGTATCGGTCAGTGCATCCGTCACCATCTCGCTAAGTGGCTTACCGGCGCTAATGGCCCGGTTGGCCAGGGTGTAGGTGTCGCAGTCGAGCAGTCTGACCTGCTCTTCGCTCTCGACCAGGGCGGCGCGAACCTGGCCGTCGTGGTCACATTGAATCAGGCGCATGGTGATCTCCTTATGAAGCCCAGTTTAGTCGTTATCAGAGCGGCCAAATGGCCAGTTGCGGCCACATCAATAGCGCCGCGAGTACGCATAGCTGAATGGCCATAAAGGGGAGTACGGACAGGTAGATATCCTTCAGGCTGATATCCGGCGGTGCCACGCTTTTAAGGTAGAAAGCAGCGGGCCCGAAGGGCGGCGACAGGAACGATACCTGCATATTCACGGCGAACAGAATGCCGAACCAGATGGGGTCGAAACCCAGCTGAATAACGATGGGCAGAAAGATCGGCAGGGCCAGCATGGCGATCCCGATCCAGTCGAGAAATAGCCCGAGTACCAGCATGATGGCCATCATTACCAGGATAATCACAATCGGCGCGACGTCGAGCCCGAGAATCAAGCTCGACACAAAGCGGTTGCCCCCCATCAGGTTGTAGACGCCTACCAGGGCGGCGGCACCGATGCCGATCCAGATGATCATGCCGCAGGTGTTCATGGTTTGCCCCAGGCTATGGTGCAGCATGCCGGGGGTGAACTCGCCGCGCACAATGGTCGCGAGTAGAACGCCGAATACGCCCATGGCCGCCGCCTCTGTGACCGAGGCAATACCGCCGTAGATAGTGCCCAGCACGAGAAAGGCAATCAGCCCTGGTAGCAGAATCGCTTTGACCGCGTCCAGCTTATTGGCGAAAGGGTTGTCCTGGGTGTCTTTATCCAACGGCGGGCCCAGCGCAGGGTTTTTCAGGCAGCGTACCAGCACATAGGCGATATAGGAGCCCATCAGGATGATGGCTGGGGTAACGGCCGCGGCGAACAGATCGGCAATCGATACGCTGGCGATCAGCCCGTAGATAATCAGCACGATGGACGGCGGCATCATGGTGCCCAGGGCGCCCCCGGCGCATACCACGCCAATGGAGAGGCGCTTGTCATAGCCCAGGCGCAGCATTTGCGGCAGCGCCAGAATCCCCAATAGCACGATCTCCCCGCCGATAATGCCCGAAAGGGCGGCCAGGAAGAACGCCACCACGATGGTCTGCACCGCCACGCCACCGGGCAGGCGGCCAGCGAAAACGCGCATGGCATTGAACAAATCCTTGGCAATGCCAGAGCGGTCCAGCAGCGATGCCATCAACACAAACATGGGTACCGCCACCAGCGAATACTCGGTGATAAACCCATAGACGCGGCTGGTGACCAGCGGCAGTGCCGCCTCACCGAACCAGCCGAAGGTGAACGCCATGGCCACCAAACCTGTGATAAACGCCAGCGGCAGACCGGTAACCAGCAGCGCGAAAATTGCCCCTACCATGAGGATCGTTGCGGTTGAAATATCCATCAGCGCTCCTCCTCGGTGCGGGGCTTCGCCTTAAGCGATTGCCATAAATGCAGCGAGGCTTGCAGGGTCATCAACACCAGGGCGAACAGAATCATGCCCTTGACCATGGCGGGAAAGGGCGGATTCCAGGAGGTGCCGGAGCGCTCCAGTGACCACTCGCCGAGCGGGTTATGCGACGCTCCCCAGAACATATGAAAGGCGGCATAGCTCATTGTCAGGCAGAAAATCAGAGTGAGCAGGTCATTGAAACGATCCATCCAGCACTTTAACTTTGGCCCGGCGCTGTCGTAGAGCACCTTGACGCGGATATGGCTATTGCGCGCCATGGCCGCTGGGCCGCCCAGCACAAAGATAACCGCGATCAGGAACACCACGGTTTCGTGTACCCAGGAGGTGGGGTTGTTGAAACCGTAGCGCATAAAGACCTCGACGACGCTGATACCCATTGCCACCAGCACCAGCCAGGAAACGGCACGACCGCCCCGTGCAATCAAGCGGTCTAAGGCATTGCGTTCAGGGGCTACTTCCTCAACCGTTTCTAAGATCTCGGGAAGATCATGGGTGGGCGGCGAGCGGTATTGATTGTCAGGTGTTTTTTGAGACATGGCGCGACTCTACGCGCATCGCTCGGGGGCTCCCGAGCGCTGCGTTGGTTAGGTTAATGAAGCCGAGTTGAGAGCAGAGAACAAGGAGTTAGAGCAGATTGCGCGAGCGCAAAAAGGCGGTCGCCGAGTCATAGATCTTCTGGGTCATCTCATTTTCACCCGCCCACTCTTGCCACTCCTGCTCAGCCGCGGCGCGGAACTTACGGCGCTCCTCTGCTGGCAGGTCGAAGGGATGAACGTCAGGGTCTTCCTGAAGCCGCTGCAGGGTCTCGATATCCTGCTCTTTGAGGCGGGCAATCAGGTCGTAGGCCATGCCGTCGAAGGCGGTATTTAGCGTCGTCTGTAGCTCTTCGGGCAGGCCATCCCAGATGTCCTTATTGATCGATACGGCGATCATGGGCATGGAGTGAAATCCTGGGTAGAGCGGGTAAGGAGCGAAGGCGTGTAGGCCCATGGCGTCGTTATTCGAGAGCACCGTGGAGTCAGCAGCGTCGATCACGCCTTTTTCCAGACCGGTATACACCTCAGAGCCCGGCAGGTTAACCGGCGTGGCACCAATGCGCTCGAAGATGTTGTACACCATGCCTTGGGGGGCGCGAATCTTTAGCCCTTCAAAATCGGCGATGGATTCGATGGGCACCGTGGAAGGCACCGACTCCAGCGGAAAGGTCGCTGCGCTGATTAAGTGCGCGCCGTAGGGCTCGMCCAGTTCGTTGTAGAGCTCTTCACCGCCGCCGTACTTCATATATTCCAGGAAGTCGTAGGGGTTCTGCCAAGCGCCGACGAGGTTGCCGAGCATCCCGAAAGCGGGATCTTGGCCGGAGAAGTAGCTAGGGTCGGTCATATGACCCTGCAGAATCCCGGAGCTCACGGCGGTCAACGTTTCGGTCGGTCCAACCACGGAGTTAATCGGCATTACTTCAATCTCGACGCGACCATCGGTCATCGCCGTGATTCTCTCGGCCCACTCCTGCTTGATCTTGAAACTGGGCTCGCCCGAGGTTTCTGACGCCTGAAATTTCCATTCGTACTCGGCCGCTTGAGCCGTCGAAAGCCCTAGCAGCAGGGCTGAGCCAGTGAGTAGCAAGCTGTATTTGGATTTGAGCATGGCACTATTCCTCAAGATTCTTGTTTTTGAAAGCGTGTGGTTAACGCTGAAGTGCAACGGGCAATGACCCATGCGGGAGGGTAATGTTGAACATTAAAAACAATTGTTCAACATATACTTTTGTATGGTCGACTAGATTGGCGAGGAGTTTTAGTGTCTTGCCCAAGCGGACGAAGGCTGCGACTTTGACTTTCTGGTCGGTTGTAGGGGGCTGATGTACCGCGCCAGTCGCACTAACTGGACTGGGCAATAATCTCGCGCAGGGTGCTCATTAGCGCGGCGGCACCGGGTGAGAGCCGTTGATGACGCAAGCTCACCAGCCCATAGGGCTGAACACTTAGCGTCTCGCTGAAGGGCAGCAGGTGAAAGCGTTGCGGTGGGCAGAGCAGGTCGGCGGCTTCCCGGGTGGTCACCGTGATGGTGTCGGATTTATCCACCAGCGCCAGCGATAGCAGCAGATCGGCGGTATCGACGATCTGATGCGGTGGTGCAACCTGATGGTGCAGAAACAGGCTATCCACCCGCTGGCGCATCAACGCGCCGGTGGGCTGTAGCGACCAGGGGAAGCCCGCCATATCCGCCAGACTGAGCGGTTGTTTACCGGCTAGCGGATGACCTTGGCGGCATACGAAGCAGAGCTCCTCCTCACCAATTTCCTCAAATACGAAGCGCTCGGCATCGACGCCTGCGGGAATACGGGTAATCGCGAAATCCAGCTCACCTTCGAGCAGGCGCGGTACCAACACCTTGCTGACATCCACATCCACGCTGATCTTTAGCCCCGGTCGGTCGCGGTGCACCCGCTCAATCGCGCTGGTAAGCAACGTGACCGCCGGGGCCATTACCGTACCGACCGCTACCGTGCCCGCATTGCCTTCGCCGAGGGCGTTCAACTCCTCACCGGTATGACGTAGCGCTGAAAGCATGCTGTGGGCGTGACGAATCATAATCTCGCCGTACCAGTTAGGCGTTAGCCCTCGGGGGTGGCGATCAAACAGGCGAATACCCAGGTTGGCTTCCAGGTCGCTGAGTAGTTTTGAGGCGGCGGGCTGGCTCATATTGAGCTGGGTCGCAGCGCGATGCAGGTTGCGCTGCTCATCCAGGGCTAAAAATAGCTGAAAATGGCGCAACTTTAGTCGCACGTCTAAAAACCAGTTCTCGCCGAGAACGCCCATAGAATAAGCCCTGAGTTGTTATTGATACTTAGAAGTATATCGATAATAAGGTGTTTGTATATTGGTTGGTTATGAAAGACGTGGCTACTGTAGTGACTGAATAGGCGTTCCAATAACAACAACGATCTCCACCAGGAGGAAAAGCATGCCACTCATAAATACTCAGGTAGGCGCTCAGAAACATAGCGCGGGATCAACGCTGCTGCTAAGCGCCGGTATCGCCCTGCTAATGATTAGTGCAGCTCAAGCACAAAGCGAGACTCAGGCGACAGCGGGAAATGGCGCCGAAAACGGCGTTGAGAAATCGGTGTTTGGCCACTTGCCCGATGGTCGTCAGGTCGATGTTTACCAATTTACCAACGCCAACGGTATCGAACTGCGGGTGACCAACTACGGCGGCATCATCCTGTCGCTGAAGACCCCCGATATGAACGGCAAATTTGACGATATAGCGCTGGGTTTCGACTCCCTGGAAGCGTACCTTTCCGATGAGTACCGTCAGGCAAATCCCTATTTCGGTGCCATCATCGGCCGTTATGGTAATCGTATCGCAGGTGGCCAATTCCCCCTTGATGGGGAAAGTTACTCGTTGGCTACCAACGATGGCAGCAATCATCTGCATGGCGGCGATCAGGGCTTCGACAAAGTGCTGTGGCAAGCCGAACCCTTTGAAAACGAAGCGGGCACTGGATTGGTGTTGCGCTATACCAGCGAAGATGGCGAAGAGGGCTACCCTGGCAGGCTGGAGACTGAAGTCACCTATACGCTGACCGATAATGACGAACTGATGGTGGATTATCGAGCGGTGACCGACAAAGCCACCCCGATTAACCTCACCCAGCACAGCTACTTCAACTTAAAAGGTGAAGGCAGCGACACCATTCTTGATCATCAGTTGATGATCAACGCCCCTGAATTTACCCCGGTTAACGACAGCCTGATTCCCACTGGCGAGATTCGCTCGGTAGACGGCACGCCGTTCGACTTTACCCAGGCGATTCCCATCGGCGAACGCATTGAGCAAGACAATGAGCAGCTCGCCTTCGGCGGCGGTTATGACCACAACTTTGTGCTTGCCCGCGATAACGCGGCAGCGGATGAACTGGTGCTGGCTGCCAAGGCGTGGGAGCCGCAGAGCGGACGCATGGTGGAAATCACCACCACCGAACCCGCGATCCAGTTCTATTCCGGCAACTTTCTTAACGGCGACCTGACCGGTAAGCAGGGGCAGGCTTACGGACACCGTTCTGGCTTTGCGTTGGAAACCCAGCACTACCCCGATTCTCCTAATCAGGAGGCGTTTCCCAGCACGATCCTAGAGCCAGGCGATACTTACCGCTCGCGTACGGTATACCGCTTTTCGGCGCAACAGAATTTTGATTCATAATCCACCATGGGATGCGAATAAAAAGATCGAAATCTCAATAAAAACAACGCTAAAAATCGCAGGAGCACAACAATGAAATTGACTAAGACATTCACTCGTTTAGCCCTTGGCAGCGCCATCATGATGGCTTCACTGGGATCCGTCCATGCCCAGGAGGACGAGGTAAAAATCGGCTTCATCGTTAAAAAACCGGAGCAGGCCTGGTTTATCAATGAACAGGAAGCGGCCACCGCAGCAGGCGAAGAGCTTGGCTTCGAAGTGGTGCGCCTTGGCGGTGAGGATGGTCAGGAAGTACTCAGCGCGATTGATAACCTTTACTCACAAGGCGCTCAAGGGTTTGTAATCTGTCCGCCGGATGTACGGCTGGGGGCAGCCATCATGAACCGCGCCGAGCAGTACGACATGAAAGTGATCACCGTCGATGATCAGTTTGTGACCTCCAGCGGTGAGCCCATGGAGGGCGTGCCGCATCTGGGAATGTCGGGCACCAAAATTGGGCGTCAGGTGGGCGAAGCCATTAACGCCGAAATGGAAGCGCGGGGCTGGAACCCCGATGAGGTTGCTGCGCTGCGCATTACCAATAACGAACTACCTACCGCCGTTGAGCGTACCGATGGCGCTACCGAGGCGCTGTTAGCTGCAGGCTTCCCGGAAGACAATATTTTTGATGCGCCCCAGCAGAGTACCGACACCAGCGGGGCTTTCTCAGCCGCATCGCCAGTGCTTTCCCAGCGTGGCGATTATGAGCACTGGGTGATCTATGCCCTTAACGAAGAGAGCGTGCTCGGCGGTGTTAGGGCGACCGAGCAATATGGCTTAGCGCCGGAAGATGTGATCGGCGTGGGTATCAATGGCTCCGGCGCCGCCTTTGCCGAGTTTTCCCGGGATAACCCCACTGGCTTTCACGGCACGGTAGCGGTCAGTTCCACCATGCACGGCCGCCAGACCGCCGAAGACCTCTACCGCTGGATTAGCGAGGATCAAGAGCCCCAGGCCAACACTGAAACCTCCGGCACGTTAATGACGCGCGACAACTGGGAAGAAGTGCGCGCAGCGCTCGGTCTATAAAGCGCTTGGTTGGCAATGAAAGAGGCCTGTAACGGGCTCGCTGTTACAGGCCATCTGTGGAGTATTCATGCATGTCTGATGCTTATTTACGGTTCGACGGGATTAGCGTGGTGTTCCCCGGGGTGCGCGCGCTGGATGGGGTGAGCTTTGCCGCCCACGCCGGTCAAGTGCATGCGCTAATGGGTGAGAACGGCGCGGGTAAATCCACCCTGCTCAAGGTGCTCAGTGGCGTTAACCGGGCAGCCGAAGGCGCGCTATGGATCGATGGCCAGCGCCACGTATTCAGCAACGCCCGGGAGGCGCTGCGGGAAGGCATCGCGATTATCTACCAGGAGTTGACGCTCTCGCCCAATATGTCGGTGGCCGAGAATCTGCTGCTGGGCCAACTGCCCACACGGCAGGGGTTTGTTAACCGCCGCGAGTTAAAACAAAAAGCCCTGGCGATTCTGGCTGATCTTGGCGAGGGGGAGATTCACCCCTCGACCAAGGTGCGCGAGCTCTCCATCGGCCAGCAGCAGATGATTGAGATTGGCCGCGCACTGCTGCGCGACGCCAAGGTGATCGCTTTTGACGAACCCACCAGCAGCCTCTCGATTCAGGAAATTCGCCAGCTTAAGCGTATCGTCCAACGGCTGCGCGATGAAGGCCGGGTGGTGCTCTACGTGACTCACCGCATGGAAGAGGKGTTCGAGATGTGTGATGCGGTCACCATCTTCCGCGATGGCAAGCACATCCGTACCCACGAGGATATGTCGGCGCTCAATCACGACCTGCTGGTGAGCGAAATGGTCGGTCGAGACATCGACGATGTTTACGGCTACCGGGCGCGTGAACAGGGTGACGTGGTCTTGAACGTGGAGGGAATTCAGGGGCGTGGTTTAAAAGCCCCGGTAAGTTTCTCCGTTAAGCGCGGTGAGGTGTTCGGACTGTTTGGTTTGGTGGGCGCCGGGCGTAGCGAGCTGCTGCGACTAGTGTGTGGGGTCGAGTCCCCTAAAGCCGGCAGCGTAACCTTTAACGGTGAGTCACGACGCTTTAAAAGCCCCGGCGAGGCGATCCGCGCCGGGATTGCCATGTGCCCGGAGGATCGTAAGTCTCAGGGGATTTTTCCGGTGGCCAGCGTGGCCGACAATCTCAATATCAGCTGTCGGCGCTTTTTTAAACGTTGGGGCGTTTTCCGCCACCCCGGTCGCGAACGGCGCAATGCCGAAGCCTATATCCAGCAACTCAGCGTTAAAACACCCGGCCCACGAACGCCCATAGGCAAACTCTCAGGGGGTAACCAGCAAAAGGTGATTCTGGCCCGCTGGCTCGCCGAAGAGATTGACCTGTTCGTGATGGACGAGCCGACCCGAGGGATCGACGTAGGCGCACGGCGAGATATTTACTCGCTGCTCTACGACCTGGCCGAACAGGGCAAAAGCGTGGTGGTGATCTCCAGCGACCTGGCGGAAGTCAGCTCCATCTGTGACCGCATCGCCGTGATGCGCGACGGTGAGCTGGTGGAGGTGCTGCCGCGGGAGTCGGCCACGCCGGAACGTCTACTGGGGCTGGCGCTACCTGCCTAAGTCAGTTTTTTACACGCTATTGGCTCTTAAAAGAAGAAGCTCAGGACAAACACCATGACAACTAACAACGCAACCCAAGGTGAGACGACACCTGCCCGCCCAGCGGGGCGCCAGGGGCTGATCAAACCGCTGCGCACGCTGCTGGATACCTCGGGACTGATCGCGATTTTCTTGCTGCTGTTTGTGGCATTAGCCGTCCTCATCCCCGATTTTCTGACCGGCCGCAATATGGTCGGGCTACTGCTTTCGATTACCCTGATCGGTAGTTTGGCCACCACCATGATGCTGGTACTGGCTCTGGGGGAGGTGGATCTTTCGGTGGCCTCCACGGTGGCCTTCGCGGGGGTGGTCGCAGCGGTGGTGACCTCCAGTACCGGTAGCGTGTTTATCGGCGTGATTGGAGGCATTGTCGCCGGGGGCGCGGTGGGTGCCTTTAACGGCCTGGTGATTGCCAAATTCGGTATTAACTCGCTGATTGCCACCCTGGCCGCGATGGAGTTTGTGCGCGGTCTGGCCTATATCACCTCCGGCGGCGACGCGGTGATGATTACCGTGCCGGGCTTCTTTGACCTGGGCAGCGCCTCCTTCCTCGGCCTAACCCTGCCAGTATGGACGATGCTGGCCTGTTTCGTGATCTTTGGCGTGATACTCAATATGACTGCCTTTGGGCGCAACGTTTTGGCTACCGGCGGTAACTCGGAAGCCGCCGCACTGGCCGGGGTTAATGTCCGTCGCCTCAAGATTATTGTTTTTGGCCTCCAGGGCGTAGTGGCAGGTGTCGTGGGTGTACTGCTGGCGTCGCGCATGGGGCTGGGCGACCCCAATACCTCCATGGGCCTGGAACTGGCGGTAATTTCTGCCTGTGTACTGGGTGGCGTGGCGCTATCCGGCGGCGTGGCCACGATTACCGGCGTGGTGGTCGGGGTGCTGATTATGGGCTGCGTGCAGAACGCTATGGGGCTGCTTAACGTACCTWCCTTTTACCAATACCTGGTGCGCGGCGCGATTCTACTGCTAGCAGTGATGTTTGACCGCTGGAAACACACTCGCCGTCAGCGGGCCTAACACTACATCTCGATGCCTTTTTCACCATGAACTTTTTCACCGATTTTTTCCGGAGAGACCTCTATGTCTGATCGCAAGCCGCCCCTACGCTCTGCCCAATGGTTCGGCACCGCCGATAAGAACGGTTTTATGTACCGCAGTTGGATGAAAAACCAGGGCATCCCCGACCATGAGTTTCAGGGCAAGCCAATTATCGGTATCTGCAATACCTGGTCGGAGCTGACCCCCTGCAATGCGCATTTTCGTAAGTTGGCGGAGCACGTGAAGCAGGGCGTACTGGAAGCGGGGGGCTATCCGGTAGAGTTCCCGGTGTTCTCCAACGGTGAATCCAACCTGCGCCCCACCGCCATGTTTACCCGCAATCTGGCGAGCATGGACGTGGAAGAGGCGATTCGTGGTAATCCCATCGATGCGGTGGTGCTGCTGGTGGGCTGCGACAAAACCACTCCGGCGCTTTTGATGGGCGCGGCGAGCTGCGATATTCCCACCATCGTGGTCACCGGCGGACCAATGCTCAACGGCAAGCACAAGGGCAAGGACATTGGTTCCGGCACCGTGGTGTGGAAGCTCTCCGAGCAGGTCAAAGCCGGTGAGATATCGTTGCACGACTTTATGGCCGCCGAAGCGGGCATGTCCCGCTCCGCCGGTACCTGCAACACCATGGGCACCGCCTCCACCATGGCCTGCATGGCCGAGTCGCTGGGCACCTCGCTGCCGCACAATGCAGCGATTCCGGCGGTCGATTCTCGCCGCTACGTGCTGGCGCACCTCTCCGGCAATCGGATTGTCGAGATGGTCAACGAAGATCTGCGGCTATCTAAAATACTCACCAAGCAAGCCTTCGATAACGCCATTCGTACCAACGCCGCCATCGGTGGCTCCACCAACGCGGTGATCCACCTCAAGGCCATTGCCGGGCGGATCGGTGTCGATCTGACCCTGGACGACTGGAGTCGGGTAGGGCGCGGTACCCCCACGGTGGTGGATTTGCAGCCTTCGGGGCGGTTTCTGATGGAAGAGTTCTACTACGCCGGTGGGCTACCTGCAGTGCTCAGGCGCCTGGGCGAGGCCGACCGGCTGCCGTTCAAGGATGCCTTAACCGTCAACGGCAAAACCCTCTGGGAAAACGTCCAAGACGCCCCGTTGTATAACGACGAAGTGATCCGGCCGCTGGATAATCCGCTCACCACGGATGGCGGCATATGCGTGGTGCGCGGTAACCTGGCGCCCAACGGCGCGGTGCTCAAACCCTCAGCAGCGACGGCGGAACTGATGCAGCACCGCGGCCGTGCAGTGGTGTTTGAAGACTTCGACGACTACAAGGCGCGCATCAATGACCCTGACCTGGACGTGGAAGCCAACGATATTCTGGTGATGAAGCACTGCGGTCCACGCGGCTATCACGGTATGGCGGAAGTGGGCAATATGGGCTTGCCGCCCAAGATCCTCGCCCAGGGCATCACCGATATGGTACGTATTTCTGATGCCCGCATGAGCGGCACTGCCTACGGCACCGTGGTGCTGCACGTTGCCCCGGAAGCCGCCGCCGGTGGCCCACTGGCCGCGGTGCGTAACGGTGACTGGATTGAACTTGACTGCGAAAGCGGCCGACTGCATTTGGAAATCAGCGATGAAGAGCTGGCTTCGCGACTGGCTGAGAGCGACCCCACCGCCGCCTCAACGCTGATCGCCAGCCAGGGCGGCTACCGTCAGTTGTACATCGAGCGAGTACTCCAAGCCGACGAAGGCTGCGACTTCGACTTTCTGGTGGGTTGCCGCGGGTCTGACGTGCCGCGTCATTCGCACTGATTAACTGTAAAGGAGTCGCGATGGCCGCCAGACTGGCCGACAAGCATATTCTAGTGACCGGGGCCGCCACCGGCATTGGCCGTGCCGTTGCCGAAGCCTGTGTCCGCGAAGGTGCCAAGGTTGCCTTGCTGGATAGGGAGGGCGATAGCGTCGAACGGCTGGCAGCCCAGTTGCGTGGTGAAGGTCACCATGTGCAGAGGCTGGTCGCCGATATTGCCGAACGTACGGCGGTGGAAGCCGCCGTGGCGCAGGCTCGCAAGCTCTTCGGCCCCTTAACCACCCTAGTCAATAACGCAGGAATGAATGTTTTCCATGAGCCACTTGCCATGCCGGACGAGGCCTGGCAGCGCTGCTTATCGGTGGATTTGGAAGGCGCCTGGCACTGTAGCCGGGCGGTGCTGCCCGATATGCTGAAGCAGGGCGGAGGCGCCATTATTAATATTGCCTCCACCCATAGCTTCTCGATTATTCCCGGCTGTTTTCCCTACCCGGTCGCCAAGCACGGCTTGATCGGTTTGACCCGAGCACTCGGTATCGAATATGCCTCCCGCGGCGTGCGGGTCAATGCCATTGCGCCGGGCTATATCGCCACCCCGGCGGTAGAAGCGCATTGGCAAACTTTCGACAATCCTGTCGCAGCGAAAGCCCGCATCGAAGCACTGCTGCCTCCAGGGCGGTTAGGGAAACCCGAGGAAGTGGCCATGACGGCGGTCTTTCTAGCCTCAGATGAAGCGCCCTTTATCAACGCAAGCTGCTTAACGATTGATGGTGGGCGCAGCGTGGTCTATCACGACTGACGATTGTTATGCCCGTTGAGTGTTTGCAAGGAGGGGGGGTATGGTGAGAAGGGAGTTTAGAGGCTATTCATAAGTTTAAAGGTTAGTATTCGGTTTTTCTTCAGAGAGTTCAATCTCTTGAGTAGATTTTCTTGGCAAAAAAATACCCTTTATACAATCTGGATTAATGATGGCAAGTTGAATATGGTTTTCAGAGAAAAATCTTGCACCATCGTACAGTGGATCGCCTTCGATAAAAGCGGCCCTAACAGAATCAAAGGGTTCGCCCTGTTCCTTGGCCAAGGCACATGCATAACGAATCACAGCACAATCAAGCTCACGGGCTTTAAAATCAAAATCTGTTTTTCCAAACGATCTATTCTCAGGCAGTGGTGTACCTTCTGCCTCTAAATCATCTTTTAGCTGCTGATAAGCTTCTTTAAGAAAATCATTATATTTTTGGTCAAGCAAATCCAGGCAGTTGCCGAGCTCAATTACTGCGCCCAGTACAAAGGGATCTTTAACATTAGAAGCAGCCCGCTGGCTATCTTGAAGGGCATACTGATGCGCTCTTTCAAGATTATTTTCCCAAAAGTAAACGCCATTGCCCAGCCAATCATACTTATTATTACTGTGTTTGAATTCAGATTTTTGGTTCAGGATACTGATGGCAATATCTTTATCTAACCCATGAAAACCATAGACAATTGTCGGTTTTGATGAATACATTAGGTCTTAACGTGTGCCGTATGGTTGCCTTTAGACTTAGATGGACTGAAAAAACGCTTATCAAGACGCCCTTGTGAATCAAGGATGTGCGCATCTTTAAGCAATTTCATTCTTTGCTCATGAGTGCGGTTCTGCCCAGCTGCCTTAACTTTTTGTGTCAATTGATGAATAGACATAAAATACCCCCTTGTACATTTTCATGCTAATCGACCTTTTGGCTACAGGCAAGTAGCCGATCCGGACTTAGCCTGGCTATCTAACAGCGTCTCGCCATCGGTGGCATTTAGCGCCATGGCGATGCCGCCCATGCAGGTCATGTCGCGATCCCAGGCGCAGCTTTCGATGCGCGTGGTGCCCATCAGCTCGGCCACCAGGGCTTCGTTAAGGGTGCTGTGCATGGCGGCCTGCATGGCGTCAAAGCCGCGCACGCCGGAACCGGTAATCAACACCAGATCAGGGTTGAACAGTGCCAGCACATTGGCGATACCGACCCCCAGTGCGCGGCCCGCCTCGGCGTAGATTTCCTGGGCCACGGAGTCACCTTGTAACGCCAGCTGGGTTAGCGCCTGCATTTGCTGTTCGGAGGGGTGCGCGCTGTCGCCGGGGGGAAGCGCTAAATGGTCGGCGGCGGCGCGATAGAGTGCGTAGTCGCTGGCGTAGGCTTCGATACAGCCGCGTCGCCCGCAGGCGCACAGGGCGCCGTCGGGCTGATATTTGCTATGTCCAAACTCGGCCGCGGAGCCATTGGCACCCAGAAAGGGCACGCCGTTAATCAACACCGACATACCGATACCGTAACCCAGCATAATGACCACCAAGTTGGGACAGTCGGCATAATCGGGCTGTGCCGCCAGCACGCTAGCGATGCAGTTGGCATCGTTTTCTAACAGTACGCTACAGTGAAAACGTTCTGCTAAACGCGCCGATATCGGGGCGTTACGAAAGCTTAAAGCGGGTGACCAGATAATCGTACCGCTTTGCGACGACACCACGCCCTGCACCGCCAAACAGATTCCCGCCAAGCGTTGAAAACCCTTTAGCTGCAGTGCGCAGACAGCGCTGATCTTTTCTTCAAGCAGTGCTTCCAAGTCGTCGGCGCTCAACGCCAAGGTGGTCACTGCGTGGTGCTCGCTATGGCGTACTTGACCTGAAAAATCACCCACCACCAGCTGGATCTCATTGATCGACAGCTTGATACACACTACGCAAGCGGCATTCGGGTCGAGTTCGATCAAGGTTTTTGGTCGACCCCGTCCGGTAGGGCGGGGCGCTTCGGGTGGTCGTTCACTGATCAAACCCTGCTGGAGTAGCTCTGCGCTGATCGAGGTGACGGTGGCAGAGCTAATGCCGTTGAGTGTGCCTAGATCGATGCGAGCAACCGGCCCTTGGTCACGCAGGGTGCGGATCACCGCCAAGGTATTGTCGAGGCGGCTGGTATCAGTCGACGGAAGGGCCATAGGGTCGCCGTTAGGGTTGGTGGAGAAAATTGCAGTGATTCAAACTATCTAGCTAGCGCCCTCATCGTGGGGCGTTAGTGCGATTGTCAAAATACGACTTAAGTTGCATATGCAGATATTTATTTTAGCACCTAAAGTAAATAAAGCATCACGCTAAAGCAATCGATGTTGATAAGCCTCCAACACAATAACAACAGACATTATCAGGTGGCCCCATGCTGTTATCAGCGCGCAAACTGTGCCGCTCGTTTGGCGAAAACCAAGTGTTATTTGACGTTGATCTCGACCTGCAGGCGGGGGAGGTACACGCTCTGCTAGGCGAGAACGGCGCCGGTAAATCGACCCTGGTCAAAATCCTTGCTGGGTATCTTCGTCCTACTTCGGGCGACGTCTTAGTAGACGGCCAAAATAAGCAATACCGCTCCAGCGGAGAAGCAGAGGCCGACGGCGTGGTCATGATCCACCAGGAACTGGCGCTGGCGGAACAGCTCAGCGTGGAGGAGAACATCTTCTTGGGCCGCGAACTGCGCCGTGGGCTGTTTCTGGATCGGCGTGCCATGCGCGAACATAGCCGGGCGGCGCTGGCAGAGCTTGAAACTGACGTTGACCCACGCGCTAGAGTGAAAGACTTAAGCACCTCTGATCAACAAATGGTCGAGATCGCCAAGGCCATCACCCGCGATGTGCGTGTGCTGATTATGGATGAGCCCACCGCCACCCTGACCGAAAACGAAGTGACAGTGCTGTTCGCGCTTATCGCTCGCCTGCGTGAGCGAGGCGTGGCGATTCTGTATATCTCCCATAAGCTGCGTGAAATCGAGCAGATCGCTGATCGCGTGACGGTACTGCGCGACGGCCACTTGGTGGATAGCGGCCCGATGGCCGGGCGCAGCAAAGAGGAGCTGGCGCGGCTGATGGTGGGCCGGGAAATCACTGAAATGTACCCACCGCGTACACAGCTGGCGGAGGATGCGCCGGCGGTACTGGAAGCGCGGGACTTCGTAGTGCCCGGTGCCGTGAAGCAGGCCAGCTTTACCCTACGGCGGGGCGAAGTGTTGGGATTTGGCGGCATTGTGGGCGCCGGACGCACTGCGCTGATCGAAGCGGTGCTGGGCCTACGCGGCAAAAGTGCAGGCCAAGTGCTGCGCAACGGCCAGCCGGTGGTGCTGCGCCACCTGCGTGATGCGGTGCATCAGCGGATTGCCTATTTGACTGAGGATCGTAAAGGCAAAGGCCTGGTGCTCAATATGGATTTGCGTTCCAACGTTACGCTGCTCAATTTGCGCGCTCACTGTCACCCTTTGATCGACCGCCGCCGCGAGGAGCAAGCCTTCCAGCAGGCCATCCAGCGCTTTGATATCCGCCTGCGAACGGCCGCGCGCACTGCCGCGGAGCTCTCCGGGGGCAACCAGCAGAAGCTGTTGCTCGCCAAGGTAATGTCCATCGACCCCGAAGTCGTGATTATCAACGAGCCGACCCGGGGCATTGATGTGGGTACCAAGCACCAGATCTACCACTTTATCCATGAATTAACCGAAGCAGGCTGCTCGGTCATCTTGATCTCTTCTGAGATGGGCGAGTTGATCGGGCTTTCTCACCGCGTGGCGGTAATGTGCGCAGGCGTACTTACCGGGGTGCTTGAAGGTGAGGATATTAATGAACAAGAAATTATGCAGTACGCATCCGGCATTAAGGGAGTAGAGGTCGATGAGCAGCGTCATGGCTAATAACAAAACGACTAATAAAGCGGCTAACAAAATGATCAAGCAAAAAGGCTTCGCCATAGACCTGAAAACCTGGGGGCCTTTTGTAGCGTTGGTGGTGTTAGCGCTGCTGGGTGTGCTGATTAATCCGGCTTTTCTAGGGCTGGATAATCTCTCCAACATGCTTACCCGCAGTGCCTTTATCGGCATTATTGCTATTGGCGCTACCTTTGTAATTACCGCCGGCGGGTTGGATCTTTCGGTAGGGGCAATGGCGGCCTTTATTGCCGGGGTGATGATTATTCTGATGAACAGCCTGGTCGAGCAGTTCGGTGCCGGTGTCACCACCGTGCTACTGGGTGTCGGTGCCTCGCTGCTGCTGGGGCTGTGCGCCGGCTTTATCAACGGCATGGTGACCACCAAAGGCAAGATCGAAGCCTTTATCGTCACCCTTGGCACTATGGGAATTTACCGCTCGTTGGTCACTTATCTCGCCGATGGCGGCACCCTGACACTGGACTGGGCGGTGCGCGATATCTATCGCCCGGTGTATTACGGCAGCTTCCTGGGCATCACCATTCCGGTGTGGGTATTTCTGTTTGTCGCCATTATTGGCTACATCCTGCTCAACTACACGCGCTTTGGGCGCTACTGCTTTGCCATCGGCTCCAATGAACAAGTCGCCGAATACAGCGCCATTCATGTGGATCGTATCAAGACCATGACCTACATGCTGCAAGGCGTGTGCGTGGCTTTGGCGACGATTATCTATGTGCCTCGGCTGGGCTCTGCTTCAGGGGCTACCGGGGTGCTCTGGGAGCTGGAGGCAATTGCCGCGGTGATCATCGGCGGCACCATGCTTAAGGGCGGCCATGGTCGCATCTGGGGCACTGTGGTGGGCGCCATTATGCTCACCATGATCGGCAATATTCTCAATTTGACCGACGCCATCTCTAATTATCTCAACGGTACGGTGCAGGGGATCATCATCATTGTGGCGGTCTACCTGCAGCGTGCCTCGTGGAGAAAAGCAGCGCCTTAAGGCACTGAAACGAATGTAAAAACCAAAAAAACGTTCGCAACATCAACCCTTAGCAGCTCGCAACACAGCAAGTAAAAACAGCAAAACAATTACAAACACGAAAGGAGCATCACTATGCGAACCATCAAGACAGCAGTGAAGGCCTGCGTCACTACTGCAGCACTCACTTCAGCAATAGGGCTCTCCGGCGCCGCCGTTGCCCAGGAGTACACCATCGGTGTCTCCATTCCCGCCGCCACCCATGGTTGGACGGGGGGCGTTAACTACCACGCCGAAGAAGCCAAAAAACGCCTTGAGGCGCTCTATCCCGATATAGAGATCACCATCTCAACCGCGGGCACAGCAGGTGAGCAGGCCAATGATCTGGAAGACCTGGTATCGCTACGCAACATCGACGCGCTGGTGGTGCTGCCGTTTGAATCTGGCCCGCTGACCGATCCGGTGCGCCGGGTTAAAGAGTCCGGGGTGTTCGTCACCGTGGTAGATCGAGGACTGACGGAAGAGGGGATCCAGGATCTCTATGTAGCGGGGAATAACCATGAACTAGGCCGCGTTTCCGGCGAGTACATCCGCGAGCGCCTTGATGATGAAGGCGACATTGTGGTGCTGCGCGGTATTCCCACGGTGATCGATGATGAGCGGGTGCAAGGCTTCCAAGAGGCGATTGAAGGCTCCGAGGKCAACATCCTCGATATGCAGCACGCCAACTGGAATCGCGATGATGGCTTTGAAGTGATGCAGGACTACCTGTCGCGCTTCGACAATATCGACGCCGTCTGGGCCCAGGATGACGATATCGCCCTGGGCGTCATCGAAGCGGTGCGCCAGGCGGATCGCGAAGATGAGCTGTTTATCGTCGGCGGCGCGGGTATGAAGGACATCATCAAGCGGGTCATGGACGGCGATGAGCTGGTGCCGGTAGGCSYGCTTTAYCCGCCCGCCATGATCGCCACGGCGATGGATCTTACCGTGCAACACTTCGTCTCCAACGGCCCTGTGTTGGGTGAGTACATTCTGGGCTCGCCGCTGATCACCCAAGAGAACGCCGAGCAGTACTACTTCCCCGACTCTCCGTTCTAAACACGGTCTGATCGCGTACTGATAGCGCGTACTGATAGATAGGCGCGGGTAAAAAGCATTCCTCCCACCCGCGCTTATCTACGCAATTAATCAACGCTTTATTGAGAGAGTCCTATGAAAACAATCAAAGGGCCAGCGCTCTTTCTCGCCCAATTTGCCGGTGATGAAGCCCCGTTTAACACGCTTGAAAGCATTGCCGCCTGGGCGGCGGGGCTAGGCTATCAGGGCGTGCAGATTCCCAGTTGGGATGCGCGCATGATCGATCTAAGACGCGCCGCCGAGAGCCGCACCTACTGCGATGAGATCAAAGGCATCCTGGCCGAGCACGGCTTAACGCTCACCGAGCTTTCTACCCACTTGCAGGGCCAACTGGTCGCCGTGCACCCAGCTTATGACGAGATGTTTGATGGCTTTGCAGCACCGGAGGTGCGCGGTAATCCCAAAGCACGCCAAGCGTGGGCCGTTGAGCAGCTAATGTTGGCTGCCAAGGCATCGCAAAATCTTGGCCTAACTGACCACGGCACTTTTTCCGGATCCCTGGCGTGGCCGTTTATCTACCCTTGGCCCCAGCGCCCTGCGGGCTTGATCGACACTGCGTTTGACGAGCTGGCCAAACGCTGGCGCCCGATTCTGGATGCTTTTGACGAAGCCGGGGTAAATCTCTGCTACGAAATCCACCCCGGCGAAGACCTCCACGACGGCATCACCTTCGAGATGTTCCTTGAGCGGGTCGGCAACCACCCGCGCTGCCACATTCTTTACGACCCCAGCCACCTGATTCTGCAGCAGCTCGACTACCGCGGCTTTCTGGATGTGTACCGCGAGCATATTCAGATGTTCCACGTTAAGGACGCCGAGTTTAACCCCAGCCCCAAGCAGGGCGTTTATTCCGGCTATCAGTCATGGACAGAGCGTGCTGGCCGCTTCCGCTCCCTGGGCGATGGCCAAATCGACTTTAAGTCGATCTTCTCGTGGATGGCGGCCAACGACTACCACGGCTGGGCGGTGTTGGAGTGGGAGTGCTGCCTGAAGCACCCGGAAGTTGGTGCCCGTGAAGGCGCGACCTTTATTCGTGACCACATTATTGAAGTCACCGAACGGGCATTCGACGACTTCGCCGACGGTGGCTCTGATGAGGCAGCCAATCGGCGCATCTTAGGTCTTTAGCGATTTGGGCCTCCACTAGACGACAGGACAAAGCGATATGAGCAATCAACAAGACACGCCGCGTCGGCTGCGGTTGGGCATGGTGGGCGGCGGCCAGGGCGCTTTTATTGGCGGCGTGCACCGCATCGCCGCCCGGCTGGATGACCACTACGAGCTAGTGGCCGGGGCCTTTGCTTCTGACCCCGAGCGCAGCCGAGACGCCGCGGCGGAACTACACGTCGCCGATGATCGCGCCTACCCCGACTACCAAGCCATGGCCGAAGCGGAGCGCAAGCGCTCGGATGGTATCGACGTGGTCGCCATTGTGACCCCCAACCATGTGCACTTCGACGTAGCGCGCACCTTTCTTGAAGCGGGCTTTCATGTGATCTGCGATAAGCCGATGACGATCACCCTGGAAGAGGCGCAAACCCTTGCCGAGCTGGTGGAACGGACGGGATTGTTCTTCGGCTTGACCCATAACTACTCCGGCTACTCGCTGGTACGCCAGGCGCGAGAGATGGTCGCCAGCGGTGAGCTGGGCGAGCTTCGCGTCGTTCAGGTGGAGTACCCGCAAGATTGGCTCTCCACCCGCCTGGAAGAGAGCGGCGTCAAGCAAGCCGAGTGGCGCACCGACCCCAAACGCAGCGGCCCGGCGGGCTGTTTGGGCGATATCGGCACTCACGCCTACCACTTGGCGCGTTATGTCACGGGGTTGCAACTGGAATCACTCGCCGCCGATATGCACACCTTTGTGGAAGGCCGTGCGCTGGATGACAACGTGCATATGCTGCTGCGCTTTAAGGGCGGTGCCCGCGGCATGCTGTGGTCGAGTCAGGTCGCGCCGGGTAACGAAAACGGTCTACAGCTTCGCGTTTATGGAAGCCTTGGTGGCCTTACTTGGCGCCAGGAAACCCCCAACCAGTTACTGCACTCACCGATAGGAGAGCCCACGCGCATCTTAACTCGCAATGGCCCAGGTTTAGGTACAGCTGCGATGGCAGCAGCGCGCATTCCCGCGGGGCATCCGGAAGGTTATCTCGAGGCCTTTGCACAGCTTTATCGCGATTTCGCGGTGCAAATTCACGCCCGCCAACACGGTGGCAGCCTTGAAGCGCTGGCCGCGCCCACGCCGGGTGTGGCCGACGGCGTTGACGGCCTGAGCTTTATCACCCGCGCGCTGGCTTCGTCCGCTGCCGGCGGGCGGTGGGTGGATGTCTAGAGCACGCTAAAACACGCAAAAGAGAGAGGTGAGAAACCCTATGAATCAGCACTCAGCGCGCTATGTAAGCCTTGAACAGCGTGTGGTCTTTATTACCGGCGGTGGCAGCGGCATCGGCGCCGCGCTTACCCGTGCCTTTCATCATCAGGGCGCACGGGTGGTGTTTGTCGATATTAACGACGCCGCCAGTGAGGCGCTGGTCGATGAGCTCCGCGCCGATACCGGCGAGGCGCCGTTGTATTACCACTGCGATATTCGCGACGTGGCTAGCCTGCAGCGGGTTATTGCCGAGACCGGCCAAAACGTCGGGCCTATTCATACGCTGGTCAACAATGCCGCCAGCGACGACCGCCACGACTGGCGGGAGGTGGATGTGGCCTATTGGGATGAGCGAATGTCGCTCAACCTGCGGCCGATGTTTTTTGCCGCCCAGGCGGCAGCTGAACAGATGATTGAGGCGGGCGGTGGCTCGATTATTAATTTTGGCTCGGTCAGCGTGCAGATGGCGCTGGGTGGATTACCCGCTTATGTCACCGCCAAAGCGGCGGCGCACGGCCTGACCCGCAGCCTAGCCCGGGAGCTGGGTGAGCACAATATCCGCGTTAATACCTTGGTGCCCGGTTCGGTGATAACCGAACGCCAGCTCGAAAAGTGGATTAGCCCTGAGGATGAAGTCGCCATTCAACAACGCCAGTGCCTAAAAATGCGTCTTGAAGCCCAGCATATCGCCCCCGCCGTGCTGTTTTTAGCCAGTTCTGAAAGCCAGGCGATTACCGGCCAGGAGTTGGCGGTGGATGCCGGCTGGGCATGAGCCCGCTAACGTTGAAATAATATTAGGAGAACATTATGCAGGTAGCTAACAATGACAACGTGTCCTGTTCACGTCCGCGTTCCTTAGCGCTAGCCATTGCCGTTACTGCTGCTTTGAGTTCAGGCGCAGCGGCGGCTGAGACCACGGTGACAGTATTAAGAATTGAGAGCAGCAGCGCTGAAAAGGACTACTACAACGAAGTGGTTGCCGAGTTCGAGTCGCAGCACCCTGAGGTTAATGTCGAGTTTGAATATCTTGCCAACGAGGCCTATAAAACGCGCCTGCCCACCATGCTGCAGTCCAGCCAGCGCCCGGATATCTATTACACCTGGGGCGGCGAAGGGCTGCGCGATCAGGTGGATGCGGGGTTTGTCCGCGACTTAACCGAGCCGATGCGCGATGGCTGGCAGGATATTTACCCTGAGTCCGCAGTGCGCGCCTTTACCCTGGATGATCGTGTCTATGGCGCGCCGCTCTACGCCACAGTGGTGGGTATCTGGGCGAACACCGCGCTAACGGAGCAAGCGGGGGTCGATGTAGAAGCGATTAAGACCTGGGCGGATTTTGAAAACGCCGTGGTGGCGCTGCGGGAAGAGGGCATAACCCCGCTGGTGGTCGGTGGTCAGGATGGCTGGCCGCTGCACTTCTATTGGGGCTCTTTAGTCACCCGCCTAGCCGGTGGCGAGGGCATCGAAGCGGCCAAAAGCGGTGACAACGGTGGCTTTAACGGCGAACCCTTTGTACGTGCTGGTGAAATGCTGCAGTCGTTGGTTGAGCTTGACCCTTTTCAGTCCGGCTTTATGGCCACTTCCTACGAGCGTGCCAGCGGCATGTTTGGCGATGGCGAGGCCGCCTTCCACGTAATGGGCGACTGGGATTATCTTCCTTCCAAGCAGCGCTCAGTCAGTGGTGAGGGTGTACCGGATGACGACTTGCAGTTTATTCCTTTTCCAGAGGTCGAAGGTGGAGAGGGCAACGCACAGAGTTTTGGCGGCATGAACGGTTTTGCAGTCACCCGCGACGCGCCCGACGAAGCGGTTCAATTCCTGCGCTTTTTACTCAATGCGGAGAACCAGCGTAAAGCGGCGGCGACGGGGATCTTTGTGCCGGTCGCCGAGGGCTCGGCCGAAGCGCTTGAAACTCCTTATGCCCGCCGGGTTGCAGAAATTCTTGATGAGTCCGAGTTCCATCAAGTGTTCCTGGATCAAGCGCTGGGCACCTCCGTTGGTGCGACCATCAATGACATTAGTGGCGATCTGGCCCAAGACGTTATCACTCCGGAAGAGGCCGCCGCCCAAGTTGATGAAGCCTGGCAGTTTAGATGATCTCCCCGCTAAAAGAGCACGCGCGTTTTCGCTCGTGCTCATCGATTTTCTGCCTCGGAGTTTGCCATGACCACGCTTGACCGAACCGCCGTGCCGCGGAGAGGGAATGCTGACCGGGTGAAGAAAGGCTTGGTGAGCGGTAAATTCACCGCGCTATTAATCCTGCTTCCACCGGCGTTAATCCTTTTTTCGCTGTTCGTCATTCTGCCGCTAGCGGATGCCGTCTATTACAGCGGTTTCTCCTGGAATGGCTACGGTGCGCCCAGTGACTTTGTCGGCTCGCAAAATTATCAGCGCCTGCTGGATCACTCGGTGTTTCATACCGCGCTGTGGAATACCGCCAAACTGATACTGGTATCGCTGCTGATCCAGATGCCACTGGCGCTGGGGCTGGCGCTGCTGGTGTACCGTAAAACGCCCACCAACACTCTGTTTAGGCTGGTGTTTTTCCTTCCCTATATCCTGGCCGAAGTGGCCGCTGGGCTTATCTGGAGCTTTGTTTTCGACGGTGACTACGGCATTACCAGCTCGCTGCTGCATGCCATGGGTCAGGAGTCGGTGTATGTGTTGGCCGATCACCAATGGGCGTTTCCAGCGATTATGACTGTGATCGTTTGGAAGTACTTTGGCTTCCATATGATGATCTACATTGCTGCCCTGCAGGGCGTGCCCAAGGATCTTGTCGAGGCCGCCAAGCTGGAAGGGGCAAAACCAAGACAAGTCGCACTCTTTGTACAAATCCCGCTGATTAAGCATGCCATCGTGGTGAGTGGTTTCTTTGCCATTATCGGCTCGCTACAGATCTTCGACATTATTATCCCGATGACCAACGGTGGCCCGTCCAACTCGACCCATACCATCGTTACCTACCTATATAGCTTCGGTCTCTCACGACTCAATATTGGCTTTGGTAGCGCCGCTGCGGTGGTGCTGTTTGTGCTCGCTATTGGGATCGCCTTCTTCTACCAACGCACTACGGCCAAGGGGAGTAAGGCATGAAAAGTATCACTACCCGTAACACGCTGCGCGTGATCGTCCTGATTGTGGTGGCAAGTGTTGTTATTGGCCCGCTGTTAGCGGCGTTCTTCGGTGGCTTTAAGGGCAATTCTGAGCTGCGCACCAATCCGCTGTGGCTGCCCGATAGTTGGGATGCGGGCAATTACATCGGCATCTTGCTGGATGGCAACTTCTGGCGCTACTTGGGTAACTCGTTTTTCATCTCGTTAATGACGGTGTTCTTAACCCTGGTGGTGGGGGCCGCTGCTGCTTACGTGTTTTCGCAGATCCGCTTCTTCGGCGCCAAGATGATTCTCTCCTATCTGCTGCTCGGCCTGATGTTTCCCTTTGCGGCGGCCATTCTGCCGCTGTTTATCAAGGTGCGGGATTTGGGCCTGCTGGATACCTATTGGGCGGTGATCCTGCCCCAGACGGCGTTTGGTTTGTCGCTAGCCATCCTGCTGTTTAAGGCCTTCTTTGACCAACTGCCCAAAGAGCTTTTTGAAGCCGCTTACGTCGATGGGTGCAGCTATTTACGCTTCTTCTGGTCGTTCACGCTGCCGCTCTCGACCCCCATTCTGGCCACGGTGGGCGTGTTTGTGTTTGTGCAGAGCTGGAACAACTTCCTACTGCCGTTAGTGGTGCTCAACGACCGCTCTATCTACACCTGGCCACTGGGCATGATGCAGTTCCAAGGGGAGTACCTTACTCAGTGGAACATGATTCTAGCCTTCGTGACTTTGACCATCATTCCGGCGGTTATTTTCTTTCTCGCCGCCCAGAAGTACATCGTGGCTGGCCTGACCGGCGGCTCGGTTAAGGGAWAAAGGAGGATCCATAATGAACGATGTTATTCATAACCCGATTCTGACCGGGTTCAATCCTGACCCCTCTATTTGTCGAGTAGGCGACGACTACTACTTAGCCACATCGACCTTTGAGTGGTACCCCGGCGTTCAGATCCACCACTCCCGCGACCTGGCTAACTGGGCGCTGGTCACACGGCCCTTGAACCGTGCCAGCCAGTTGGACATGCGCGGTAATCCGGACTCCTGTGGAATCTGGGCGCCCTGCTTAAGCTACGCCGACGGGCTGTTCTGGCTGGTCTATACCGACATGAAGCGTTATGAGGGGAACTTCAAGGATGGACATAATTACGTGGTGACAGCGCCGCGTATCGAGGGGCCCTGGAGCGATCCGGTCTACCTGAATTCAAGTGGCTTTGACCCTTCACTGTTTCACGATACCGATGGCCGCAAGTGGCTGATCAATCTGCAGTGGGATTATCGCCAGCGGGAAGGGCGGGATCGCTTCGGCGGCATTGTGCTGCAAGAGTACGATCTTGAGCAACGCCGCTTAGTGGGCGCCATTACGACTATCTTCACGGGCACCGAGCTGAAGCTGACGGAAGGGCCGCATCTTTACCGGCGTAATGGCTGGTACTACCTGCTGGTGGCGGAAGGCGGCACGGGCTACCAGCACGCGGTCACCATGGCGCGCTCTAAAACGCTGACAGGCCCTTACCAGTTACATCCCAACAATCCACTTCTGACGAGTCAACATGATCCTGAAAACCCGCTACAGCGTGCGGGCCATGCGGATTTGGTCGATAGCCCTGAAGGCCATAGCTCTGAAGGTAATAGCTACCTGGTGCATTTATGTGGCCGCCCCTTACCGGGTACCCGGCTTTCACCGCTGGGGCGCGAGACCGCTATTCAGCGGGTGGAGTGGGGGGCTGATGGTTGGCTACGGCTCGCCAATGGAGGCAATACCCCGGCGTTAAAGGTCGCCGTGAGTGGCGTTACACAAAAGCCCCCTGCGCAGGAGGAGCACTACGATTTTGAAACAGACACGCTGCCCGCTGCGTTTCAGTGGCTGCGCACCCCCTACCCTGAACGGCTCTTTTCGCTTACCGAGCGGCCCGGCTACTTGCGCCTATTTGGCCGTGAGTCGGTCGGTTCCTGGTTTGAGCAGGCGTTAGTGGCCCGGCGCCAGGACAGCATTTACTGCAGTGCCGAAACGACGCTTGAATTTGAACCCGAGGATATTCAGCAGTTTGCCGGGCTGATCGCCTACTACAACCGTTTCAAATTCCATTATCTGGCGGTGACCCTGAATGACACAGGCGACAAGGTGCTGAGCATTATCAGTTGCCTGGATGATTGGCCTAACGGGAATCTGGAGATAGCTGATGCGAGCGTGCGCCTTGCCCCTGGCACCACGATTCGGCTCGGGCTGGATATTCACGCCCGGGAGTTGCGCTTTCGCTATGCCCAAGGTGGCGAGGAGTGGCAGCCGATTGGGCCCGCTTTAGACGCTGGCCTGCTCTCCGACGAAGGCAGCGGTCGCGCCCACGGCTACTTCACCGGCAACTTCCTGGGCATGGCTGCCCACGACATTAGCGGCCGCGGCACCCCCGCCGATTTCCAGGCGTTCTGTTATCGCCGCGCCCCTCTTTCAGAGACGAGATAAGCTCATGGCTGAAGTAACACTACGCAATATCGAAAAGACGTTTTATGGCAAAACCACGGTAATCCCAGACTTAAATCTGCATATCGAAGATGGCTCTTTTACCGTGCTTGTCGGGCCTTCCGGCTGCGGCAAGTCCACACTGCTGCGCATGATCGCAGGCCTTGAAACCGTGACCCAGGGAACGATCACTATCGGCGGGGAGGATGTCACCACCGCCGAACCTAGCGACCGGGATATTGCCATGGTCTTTCAGTCTTACGCGCTTTATCCGCACATGACGGTCGCCCGCAATATCGACTTTGGTATGCGTCTGGCAAAGGTGCCCGCCAAAGAGCGCGAGGCTAAAGTTGCCGAGGCAGCACGCCTGCTCAATTTAGAGGATCTGCTGGAGCGTAAACCCGCCGAGTTATCCGGTGGGCAGCGCCAGCGGGTGGCGATAGGGCGCGCCATTGTGCGCAGCCCCGGTGTGTTTCTGTTCGACGAGCCGCTCTCGAACCTGGATGCCTCGTTACGTAATCGCATGCGGGTCGAACTGGCCGAACTCCATCAACGACTCGAAACCACCATGGTGTATGTCACCCACGACCAGGTCGAAGCGATGACCCTGGCCGACTGCATCGTGGTAATGAACGCCGGGCAGATTGAGCAAATGGGCAAGCCCATGGCGCTTTACCAGCGCCCTGAAACACTGTTTGTCGCTGGTTTTATTGGCTCGCCGAAAATGAACTTAATCGAAGGGCCGCTAGCGGCGGCCTATGGCGCCACCACCCTAGGAATCCGGCCCGAGCATCTAGAGGTAAGCCGTGATCAGGGTGAGTGGAAAGGGCGTGTGCGGTTCATCGAGAAGCTCGGCGCTGACGCCTTTGCCTATGTGGACAGCGAGCAGGCCGGCCCGCTCACCGTGCGTCTCTCCGGCGATGTCGAACTGAGTAATGGCGACACGCTGTTCATTACTCCGCAACAGACCCAGCTTCACGCGTTCGATGCCGGCGGACAGCGGCTGCCTGACGACGCGGTTCAACAACGCTCAACCAGTCGCGAGAGCACGCTACACCATTAGCTACTACCAATTTTTCAGCCATCAATAGGCACAAAAACGCTCAATAACAAAGCCAAGGAGCTAGACAATGACACAACAAAGAACGCTAAGCCGCTCATCGTATATTCTGGTGATTTGCTGTATTGCCGCCATCGGCGGTTTCCTGTTCGGCTTCGACAGTGGCGTGATCAACGGCACGGTGGATGGCCTACAGGCCTCTTTTAACTCTGATAGTGCGGGCACGGGGTTCAATGTCGCCTCGATGCTGCTGGGCTGCGCGATCGGGGCTTTCTTTGCCGGTCGCCTGGCGGATCGCTTTGGCCGTCGCACGCTACTGATCGTGGCGGCGGTGTTCTTCCTGATTAGTGCCTGGGGCTCAGGCGTTGCCGGTAGTTCTATGGAGTTTGTGTTGTATCGCATCCTCGGTGGGCTTGCCGTAGGCGCCGCCAGCGTGATGACCCCGGCTTATATCAGTGAAGTAGCGCCGTCTGCTTACCGTGGGCGACTAGCTACCATTCAGCAGGTGGCGATTATCTCTGGCCTGTTTATGGCCTTTCTGAGTAATTACGTCTTGGCCTATGTGGCGGGCTCGGCCATGTCAGAGCTATGGTTTGGCTTCGCAACCTGGCGCTGGATGTTCTGGATTGAATTGATACCGGCTTCTGTTTTCCTGGTGGCATTGTTGTTTATTCCTGAAAGCCCGCGCTATCTGATCAGCACCGGTAAGCAGGGTGAAGCCCGCCGTGTGCTTGGGTTAGTGATGCCGGAGCGCGATGTGAGCACTAAAATCGATGAAATTAACACCACCCTGGATCAGGATCACAAGCCACGGTTAAGCGATGTGATGAATCGCACCACTGGCAAGCTGCACGGAATCGTTTGGGTAGGGATTGGCCTGGCGGTTTTCCAACAGTTGGTGGGCATTAACGTCGTTTTCTACTACGGCGCGGTGCTATGGCAGTCGGTGGGTTTCTCCGAAGGCGATGCGCTGCTGATCAACGTGATCTCGGGCGCCGTGAGTATTGGCGCTTGCCTACTGGCGATTGCGCTGATCGACAAAATTGGCCGCAAACCGCTGCTTTGGGGTGGTTCGGTGGGCATGGCGGCGACGCTGGCGTGTCTTTCCTATGCGTTCTCTACGGCGTCGATGGTGGATGGCAGCCTACAACTATCCAGTGATATGGGCGTATTTGCGCTGCTATGCGCCAACCTCTATGTGCTGTTCTTCAACGCCTCTTGGGGGCCGGTGATGTGGGTCATGCTGGGTGAGATGTTCCCCAATCAGATGCGTGGTTCGGGGCTGGCGATTGCTGGTCTTTTCCAGTGGCTGGCCMACTTCGGTATCACCATGACCTTCCCGATTATGCTGGCGTCTATCGGGCTGTTCGGCGCCTACGGTTTCTATGCGATCAGTGCCGTTGCCTCTGTCTTTTTCGTTATTTACTTCGTCAAAGAGACGCGCGGAAAAGAGTTGGAAGCGATGGCCTACGAGTAACTCTGCTAGATTGCCCCGATTGCCTGTTCAATCGGGGATCATGTGCCTATTTTAAACAGTACAAGGCTGGTTTTTATTAATAAAATCAAAAGGTTGGTTTCTGTTTTAAACATATAAGAAGTTGTTTAATAATGGTTTTTATTTACTGATGCCATGAGGTGGCATGGTGGCTGCAATGGATGGGTTGAGAGCGTAACAGGAAGGACGACCTGACGCTCTTACACGTTAAACCCAGTGCGATGCTCGCACAGATGTTTAAGTAGCAACGTTTGATAGGAGCAGTATCATGATGAAGACGGAATCTCTCAAGAAACTTGGCATCCTAGGTGTATCATTTGGCCTAATGGCCAGCCCACTTGCTTTTGCTCAAGTGGACAGCAGCGACGAGTACGAACCGACCCCGCAGGAAGAAACGACGCAGGATGATCAAGGCACCGACAACAGCTACGACACTGAGCAAGATAAAGGTTCGGATGTAGGTACTGAGTACGAAGAGGAAGAGCAAGAATTCACTTACGAAGAAGAGGAAGAGGAGCAAGAAGTCCCCGCCACTGATGAAGAGGAGGATGACTCCGGGTGGTAATTGCAACTTTTTAAGGACTCACTTTTCTCGGGCTCATGGATGAGCCAACAGATGCCTCGCCAACTGCGGGGCATCTTTGTGTGTGGCCGTTAACACTGTCAACCCAAGCGGGCGATATCATTTCACGCTAAAGTGTTAAGCACCTTTACGCTTAACCATTGACTACGGTGCTCACAAGGATGTCTCAATGCCCCTGAAATGGATGCCCCTGAAATGGACAGACAAGCCCTATCTGCCCAAGGCCGAAGGCCGCATAGAGGCGATAGATTTAGCCCGTGGCCTCGCCATTGGCTTAATGATTATAAGCCACGCGGTCAGTGGATTGGTGGGTATTCGCAATGTGCCTGACTGGGGCATGGTGCCTGTTCATTTCCTGACTAAATTCTCCTCGTCGCTATTTATTATGGTGTTTGGCATTGCGCTGGCGGTGGCGTTTCTCTCCCATACCCAAAGTGATGACTGGCCGAAGCGACGCTTAAAGCTGTGGTTACGCGCCGTGGAGGTGTGGTTCTGGTACAAAGCGCTGCTCGTTATTGAAATGCTGCCGTTCTATCCGCCCAGCGAAATTGTCGATGCCCTGCTCTACGGCCGTTTCGCAATTTGGGTCGAAATTTTAGGCTTCTACGCCATTGCCCTGTTGTGGGTGCCGCTGATTCTGCCCCTGTGGGCGCGGGCGCCGCTGTGGAGCCGACTCGCCACGATTGGTGTGTTAATTGCGCTGACCGTTTGGCTGCAGAGCCTCACTTTCGGGGGTAATGATATTCTGAAAGCCTTGCTGGTAGATCACGAAGATCATTACACCTGGGGGCAGATAAGCCGCGCGCCAATGATTCTAGTGGGCCTTTTGATCGGTGAAGCATTGCTACGCTGCTACTTTGAGCCCGCCACTCGCCGACGCTTAGTGCTCACGCTGTTGGGAGTGGGTGCGCTAATGGTGGCTGGGTTTTATGCGTTGGCGTTTGCCAGTGGCGATGTCCACGCGGCAATGCTGGCGATTGCCAATAATGCGGGTAAACATCCGCCAGGGCTGCAGTTTATGTTGTTTAGCTTAGGCGGTGCGCTGGTGCTGTTAGCGCTCGCGCTTGCTGGCGGCGCTAAAGCGGCAAAGGTTTTAATGCCGCTGACAATTGTTGGCTCTAACGCCCTCATGGCGTTTATTTTCCATATTGTGATGATCTTTCTAGTGCTGCGCTTTCTGTGGGAAGGCGAGGGGATGTATAGCTATCCACAGGCACTCGGCGTGGGCGGGTTGTTGATACTTGGCGCCGCGGGGTGGATTTGGTTGACCCGCTGGATGGCTAGACACCGCTAATCACTACTCATATTTCTGGAGCTTACGATTTGCGACACTGGATTCAACGTGGACTGGTTGCCATAACGCTGTTCATAGCGCTGCCTGTCCATGCAGAGAACTACGATACAAATTGGTACTATGAGGTAGATAAACAGAGCACCTGGCAGGGAGACTTAACCGCACGTCTACAGGCTATCGAGGGTGTGTTTGAGGGCGAATTGGGCGTTTATGTGCAGAACCTTGCCAGTGGCGAAGCCTACTCCTGGCGCGCCGACGATCCTTGGTACTTAGCCTCGCTGATTAAAATACCGGTGGCGGCACAGGTGCTCGCCGCGCGCCAGGCGGGCACGCTGACGCTGGATGAGCGGTTAACGCTTGCACGGAGTGACTTTGTCGATGGCGCAGGGCCTACCAACTGGCACGACCCCGGTACGCCTATCTCGATCCGTTACTTAATGGAGCAGATGATTACCGTCAGCGATAACACCGCTTCCGATATGTTGATTGATCGCGTGGGACTTGATGCGGTGAACCAACGCGCCCGAACCATGATCGCGGCCAGCGGCGGCAACCCCGATGAGATTGGCCCTATCTCTAAATTAGKGGGAGTACGCCAGGGGGTTTACGGAGAGCTGCACCCGGATGCACGCGCGCTTGGGGGCATGGATTTTATCGCCCTGCGCCAGCATCCGGTCAGCCAGCGTGGGCAAGCGTTAGCTCGGGCGTTGGGAGTCAGTACAGAGTCTTTCACGCAGCCGGATTACGATCACGCTTTCGATGCTTACGAAGCCACCGGTGAAAACGTAGGCACTCTAAGCGCCTTTGGCGACCTGCTCGCCAGTTTGCACCACGTTCAACAAGGACGTGCCATGGACGATTTAGATGCCGAGCAGCGGCAAACGTTATTGGCGCTAATGCAGCGAACCCGTTCCGGCAAACAGCGTCTTAAGGCAGGCCTGGGAAGCGGTATAAGCTTCGCCCATAAAACCGGGACCCAGCAGCGCCGCAGTTGCGATGCGGGCATTGCCGAGAGCGACAACGTTAATACTGCAACAGAAGGGCCGTGGGTAATTGTCAGCTGTACTCGCGGGCCTTTGGCGGTAAGTGCCCACGAGCGAGCCTTGGCCAGCGTGGGTGAAGCGTTGCGCTATAGCGGTGCTCTCGGTAAGCCGTGATAAACTATTGCCCTTTTAAAAGTGACACACCAGAAAGAACATCACACTCGTCAGGAGAAAATTATGACACGCGCCAGCGCCCGCCACATTTTGGTAAGCAGTGAAGAGCAGTGCTTAGCACTGAAAGAAGAAATTCAAAATGGCCGCGACTTTGCCGAAGTTGCTAAAGAGCATTCAAGCTGCCCCTCCAGCCGTCAGGGTGGCGACCTAGGCAGCTTTGGCCCCGGTCAAATGGTGCCCGAGTTCGACAAAGTCGTCTTCAATGACGAAGTAGGCCAAGTCCACGGCCCGGTAAAAACCCAGTTTGGTTACCATCTACTGGAAGTTACCGAACGCTCTTAACTTTTCCTAACAAAACGCTCTTAATTCTGCCTAAGAAGGCCGTCAAGCGTCGCGGTTGTTAGACCGCGGCGTGAGGAGTACGCCTTGAACGACCCGATTATTACCATTAACGGCCTGAATAAAACCTACGAAGGTGGCTTTCAGGCGTTAACCCATGTTGATTTAACGATTCAGCGCGGCGAGATATTTGCTCTGCTTGGCCCCAACGGGGCGGGCAAAACCACGCTCATTAGTGTGGTATGCGGTTTGGTCAATCCCACCGCTGGCCATGTGCTGGTAGATGGTTTCGACAATATTACCCACTACCGCCAGGCCCGGGAGCTTATTGGTTTAGTGCCTCAAGAGCTAACCAATGAAGCGTTTGAAACTGTCTGGAATACCGTTAGTTTCAGCCGTGGCTTGTTTGGCAAAGCCCCTAACCCAGCGCATATCGAAAAAGTGCTCAAGTCGTTAACGCTTTGGGATAAGCGCAACAATCGCTTAATGACGCTCTCGGGCGGTATGAAGCGGCGCGTGCTGATCGCCAAAGCGCTCTCCCACGAACCGCGCATTCTGTTTCTTGATGAGCCCACCGCTGGGGTTGATGTAGAACTGCGCCGCGAGATGTGGGAGGTAGTGCGTCAGCTGCGCGATAACGGTGTCACCATTATCTTGACCACCCACTACATCGAAGAAGCCGAAGAGATGGCTGATCGCATCGGCGTTATCAATCGTGGTGAGCTGGTGCTGGTGGAAGAGAAAGCCGCCCTGATGAGTAAGCTGGGCAGTAAACAGCTGACGCTTAATCTGCACAGCCCGTTAACCGAGATGCCCGCCACACTGCAGCGCTTTGAGCTTAGTCTTGCGGCGGAGGGGTATGAGTTGATTTATACCTACGACGGCAGCCAGGAGGAAGACGGCCACGCGATTTCAGAACTGTTAACTGTCTTAGAGCGGGAAGGTATCACCTTTAAAGACCTGAATACCCGGCAGAGTTCGCTTGAAGATATTTTTGTCGACCTGGTTAACCCAAAGGAGCGTGCATGAACCTTCACCCTGTTCGCGCTATCTACATGGCGGAGATGGCCCGCACGCGCCGCACGTTGCTGCAAAGCATCGTCTCGCCGGTGATCTCCACATCACTCTATTTTGTGGTGTTTGGTGCCGCGATCGGCTCACGCATCAGCGAGGTCAACGGCGTTAGTTACGGCGCTTTTATTGTACCGGGTCTGATTATGTTGATGCTGTTGACCCAAAGCGTCTCAAACGCCTCTTTCGGCATCTTTTTTCCCAAGTTTTCCGGGAGTATTTACGAGCTGCTTTCGGCGCCTATCTCGCATTTAGAGATTGTCATTGGCTACGTAGGCGCGGCGGCCTCGAAATCGATTCTGCTGGGGGTAATTATTTTGGCGACCTCGGGCTTGTTTGTACCGTTGGAAATCGCCCACCCGTTTTGGATGTTGTTCTTTCTGGTGCTGACGGCTGTCACCTTTAGCCTGCTGGGTTTTATCATCGGCATTTGGGCCGATGGCTTTGACCGCCTGCAGCTGGTGCCGCTGTTAGTGATCACCCCGCTGACCTTTTTGGGTGGCAGCTTCTACTCCATTGATATGCTGCCGCCGTTTTGGCAAACCATTACCCTGGCAAACCCCGTGGTGTATCTGGTGAGCGGCTTTCGCTGGAGCTTTTACGGCATCAGCGACGTTAGCCTGGCCGCAAGCGTGGGCATGATTGCGCTATTTCTCGTAGCTTGCCTGGGTACTATCGGCTGGATTTTCCGTACCGGATATCGTCTTAAACCCTGATTGCCATCCAGCTTGCTATTCACTCCTCACTCTTCMCCATGGAGCGCTAGTAGACCCTTATGCCGTTACTGCAAAGTATTGTGCACCGCCTTGACCCGACGCTTGACGGTGAGCGTTTGACCCTCACCGCCGCCCCCCAGTCAGAACAGGCTAATACCAGCGACGACTCGGTAATGGCGAGCTTGGTGGGTGCGCTCAACGACACCTACAATACCAAGCCCAAAGGCTGGGGGCGCTTTGCCGAAGAGGGCGAGCAGGCCGGGCCGTTGGCTGTGTGGCTACGTGACTATCTTGCCGGTGAGCAGAGCTTTGTTGAGCTGTCAGTGGCACTGGCCGAACGGCTCGCCAAACAGCTTCAAGAGCAGCTGTCAGTGAGTGGTTACTTAGTGATCAGCCACCAGCGTCAGGGCGATACCGAAACGCTGTTGATGGCTTTGGTGCACCAGCGGGAAGGGATCGGTATTAACGATGATCACCACGCGGTGCCCGCTGCCCAGCTTAATACCAGCCAGCTTACCCTGGCGGCGCGGATTAACCTCACCCAGTGGCAAAGCGATGCCCCGAATGCGCAGTACGTTTCGTTTCTCAAAGATCGCGGCGGTAAAAAACTCGCTGAGGGCTTGGTCGCGCTGCTGGGGATGGAAGAGGGTGTCGATGCCCCGGCTGAAACCCGCACGTTGCTGAAAGCGTTTAGCGACTACGTCGAGAAAGAGGATTATGACGACGAGGTGAGTCGTGAAAAAACCGATACGTTGGTGGATTACGCCAACGAGCAACTGCGCCGTGGCGAGCCGATGACCCTGGAAGAACTTTCCGGGTTGGTTAACGAGCAGCAGCCGAAAGCATTTTACGAGCATATTCGCAACGCCGATTACGGGCTCTCGCCGGAGATTCCTCCAGATAAACGCACTTTAAGCCAGTTCCGCCGCTTTACCGGGCGCGCCGGTGGCGTCTCCATCAGTTTTGMCTCCCACCTGCTGGGCTCAAGCATTGAGTACGATGCCGCCCAGGATCGCCTGATTATCAAGCAAGTACCCAAGCAGTTAAGAGAGCAGCTTACCAAGAAGGATTGAGGTAAGGACGACGCTGTAGCTACCTAGGAGCCCCCTATGCTAAACGCCATTAGTGATTTTTTTCAGCGCACGCTGGCACAACCCGAACAGCGCGAAAACCAAACGTTGACCCTGGAGCTGGCTACCGCGGCATTGTTGTGTGAAATTGTTCGCGCTGACTACGATACCACCGACGAAGAGCTTACCGCCCTGCGTATTATGCTTACTGAGCGCTATCGGCTAAGTGCAAGCGATGTGGAAGAGCTGATGACACTGGCCCAGGCGGAGGTGGATGAAGCCGTCGATCACTACCAGTTCGTAAGCCTTATTAAAGAGCACTATGATTACGACCAGCGCTGTGGATTGGTCGCGCAGATGTGGCAGTTGGCCTGGGCCGACGGCAATGTCGACCCCCTAGAGGAGCATCGTATTCGCCGTTTGGCGGACTTMCTCTATGTTAGCCACAGCGACTTTATCCGTACCAAACTGCAAGTAGAGGAGCGCAATAACCACGATGCATAACCGCAACGAAGACTCGAATTTAATGGACCTAATTAGCTCGATAGAGCACATGGAGCAGGATGCTTCTCGAGTTAGCGTTGACGATGTCGTTCATGCCGTGGGGCGCCGCTCTTTTGGGCCGCTGCTGCTGGTGGCTGGGTTAATTACGCTCACCCCCATTATTGGTGATATACCCGGCATGCCAACGTTAATGGCCGCGCTGGTGCTGCTGGTTTCCGTGCAGCTGCTGGCAGGGAGTGAAGCGTTCTGGTTGCCTAGATGGCTGCTTAAGCGTTCGCTTTCCCGGCAAAAGTTCGATAAAGGCATTCAGTTGATGAAAAAGCCAGCCCGCTGGATTGATGGGCTGTTGCGGGTACGCTTACCGTGGCTAACGGGCTATATCGGTATCCGCGTGACGGCTATCGTTTGCCTGCTGATTGCCTTAGCCATGCCGCCTATGGAGTTTATCCCCTTTTCGGCCAACGGTGCGGGGCTGGCGCTTACGCTGCTAGGGTTAGGCTTGGTCGCCCGCGATGGGGTCGCACTATTGCTGGGGTTTGCGCTGTTCGGCGCCACCTGTGCTTTCATCACGATGAGCTTGATATAACAAAAGGAAAGTCGCCATGACAGACACTTCGCCACCCACTCCACCCACGCCACCGGAACAACAGGGAAACTGGGAACGGCGTATAGAAACGGCGCTGTGGAACTCGCGATTTTTGGTGATGCTGGCGGTCGTTCCCAGCCTACTGGGATCGTTAATGCTGTTTATCGTCGGCACCGTCGATATTTTTAAGGTGGTCATCGACGTAATGAGTTACTACCTACTGGGCGGCACCCAGAATATCCACGACAGCCTGGTGCCCGATATCATTATTGCGGTGGATATCTATCTGATTGCCATCGTACTGCTGATTTTCGGCTTGGGTGTTTACCGGTTATTTGTTTCCCGCATTGATCAAGCCGAAGAGAGCAATTTGCGTCATCCTTTTAATGTTGCCTCGCTAGACCAACTGAAAGATAAAATCGCCCGAGTGGTAATTTTGGCGGTGATTATTGAGTTTTTCCGCGCGGTGGTCGATATCCGCTTTGCCACGCCCCTGGAAGCCATCTATTTAGCGCTTTCAGTCTTAGCGCTGGCGGCGGCCCTCTACTTGATGAGCCTTGGCCACAAAGGCGAGTAAGGCACGTAAAAGCGCAGAACTAGTCACCATTCTCTGCTAATAAATCGGCCACCAGGCTATTTAACTGCTGTTGAAACTGCCCGCCCGGCGAGGGKGGGGTCGGGTCTGAGGTGATCACTACGGTCATCTCCCGGTCCGGAATAACAAACAGTGCCTGGCCGCCATAGCCGCGCCCGTAGTAAGCATCTTCCCCTGCCAGTTGAGTGATAAACCACCCGTAGCCGTAACCGTCGCCTGTCCAGCGTGATGTGCCCCGCGGTTGCCATGACGCTTCGACCCAGCCTTCCGGCAGAACCCGCTCGCCATTGCCGGCTTCATCAAATACGGTGCCATCATTACGGTACAGTTCGCCCACTTCAATCAGCGCCCGCGGGGATAGCTGCATATCATTACCACCAAAGTAGATGCCTTGGGGGTCGCGTAACCAAGGGCGGATGGTGATATTGAGCGGATCGCCCAGTAGCCTCTGAGCAAGTGCGTGGGTCGTCTCGCCGCTGGCATGGGTGAGCGCGGCGGAAAGCAGATGGCTGGTGCCGGTGGAGTAGAGCATTCGTCCACCTGGCTCATCCACGAACGGGCGCGTCATAGCATCGTTCACCCAGTTAGCGCTGGCCACCCAGGCACTGTAATTGCCGCCAGATGTCCGCTCTAGCCCCGCCTGTAAGGCGAGTAGATGCGCCACGGTGATCTCGTTAACGCGCGGGTCGGTGCCACTCGGTAAGTGATCGCCAAATAGCGCCACCATGGGCTGATCAGCAGATTCGACAATCCCTGCTTCAATTGCCGCGCCGGTAATGGCCGCCAGCACGGTTTTGGACAGTGATTTAATGTTGGCAGGTGAGGCCACCCCCGGCCCACCCTGGTGCAGCTCGTGGATAATCTCGCCATCGTAGGCCACTACCACGCTGTGCACGCGGTTTAGCTGGCTGGTTTGCTGATCTAATGCCTTTAATGCACTCGCAGAGGGTGCATTTGCAGCTGCATCAGAGGTAGAGAACAACGACGTAACAGCAAACGAAACAAGTAAAGCAGTGGCGCGCATCGCAACACCCTCAGTATAAGTGGCAAAGGTTCGAGGTTTAGACGTAGAAGAGGTTCCACAACCGAGAGCCGCTAGAAGTAAGATCAGGTAGTACTTTCCGAGTCTGGAACCATGCTTCTGTGAATTAAAAGATCATATTTGGTCTTTTATAATCTTTTTTAGTGTATATTGGATTATAAATGAGCCATTATTTAGAGGTTTTCTATGGCCCTAACTCACGCTCTACTTGCTCCTGGCGAACTGTCTCAGCAGGTCGGTGCCAATGCACGAGAAGCACGACTGGCGAAGAATCTTTCCCGTAAAACCTTGGCGCAGATGGCGGGTGTTTCCGAGTCCACCATTAAACGATTCGAAGCCAGTGGGCAAATAACTCTCGATGGTCTAGTGCTCATTGCCACAGCGCTGGGCGCCACACGCCAAATTGCCGAGCTATTCAAGCAGGAGCACCCCATCTCACTTGAAGAGATCAAGCAGACAGGGCGTACCCGGGGTCGAAAATGAAGCGTATCAACAGCGTAGAGGTGCTGTTAGCAGGCAGTCCTGKGGGGGAGCTGGTCGCTAGCCGACAGGGCATCTACTTTGCCTATCACCCCCATTGGGTGGCGGAAGGCTTCAATTTGTCGCCTCTGAACATGGATTTTACTACCCAACCACAGAAGGCGCCGGATGCACTCCTTTTTGCTGGTCTACCAGGAGCATTTGCTGACTCGCTGCCTGATGGCTGGGGAATGCTGCTCATGGATCGCTATTTCCTTGCCGAGCATGGAAAAGACCGGAGAGATATTTCTCCTCTTGATCGGCTGGCTTATATGGCCGACAGGGGAATGGGGGCATTGGAGTATCGTCCCGTTATTGAGCGTACCGCTGACGAAGATAATATTGACCTAGCCCAACTCTATCAGGCAGCAAACGCTGTTTACGAAGGTGAAGCCGTGGCCACTCTTGATGCTCTGCGTCTGGCCGGAGGTTCCCCGGCAGGTGCCCGACCCAAGGTGATCGTTGCATTATCTTCTGATGGTAAGCAGTGCAGTACAGCTTTTCAGGAACTTCCTGCGGGTTATCAACATTGGCTAGTGAAATTCCGTGCGCCAACCGAGCATCGCGACACCGGCGCCATCGAATACGCCTACTCGATGTTGGCAGAGCGTGCTGGGGTGCAAATGGCCGCGAGCAAGCTGATTGAGATCAACTCCTCAGCGGAAACCGAGCGATTCTTTGCTACTCAGCGTTTTGATCGTAACGGTAATCGCAAAATCCATATGATGACCGCTAGCGGCATTCTTTATGCCGATTACAGCGCCCCATCGCTGGACTATTCAGATCTACTCAAAGCAACCAACGCTTTCACCCGCCACGCAGAAGACGTTGAACGCATGGCGAGGTTGATGGTGTTCAACGCCCTTACCCACAATCACGATGACCACGCTAAGAACTTCGCTTTTTTGTATGACCAAGGTCGATGGACACTAGCTCCGGCTTATGACCTGACTTATGCCCCTGTCCGGGGCTACGCAGATGAGCATACAACATCTTTCAGTGGGGTTGGCCTGGCTACACGTAAAAAGCTCAAACAGGTTTGTGCCCCTTTCAGGTACTTAACTCCTGAACTCTATATTGAGCAAACCCTTGATGCTCTTTCCGAATGGTCGTCCCTTTGCCGTGAATTAGAAATCGATGCCAAGCAGCAGAAAATGATTCAGCGAGCATTCGACGAGAACCGCCAGCGTCTCGGATAACGCTATCAATGCGGCCACGCTAATACAGCCACTTTCCAAGAGGGAAATGCCGCGACATTACGCAAAAACAGAAAAAGCCTGCTAGGATGGTAGTGTTGATTCATGGGCAAGCAAGCCTTTGATTTCCCTGAAACGCAATAAGCAAGGAGTGCCCTATGCGTAATATTATCTACATTATTGGTCTGATCGTGGTTGTGCTGTTCATTCTTTCGATGCTCGGCCTGCGCTAATATCTAGGCACTGGCTTCAAAAAACACGCCAATAAAAACCGCCCGAAGCGTTCGCTTGCGGGCGGTTTTTTATGAGCCTCTGTTATGGGCTTTTTTGGATCGGCTATTGTGTTCAGCAGTGCTTGGCAACAGCAGGTGTTAGGCGCAATCAGCAGCCCCCTGGCCAAACATATCAAACATTATTTCGCGGCCAAGGCGAGTCAATACAAAGCGGCCATACTCATTGAAGGTGGCGGCTTCACTGGCTTCCATTACTTGTTGACAGGTTGCCCAAGTGGGCGCTGCTGCACTCAGCGTGAGCAATTCACGACGGGCTAAACCGCGCTGGGGCAAGGTAATGGTTTCGAGCACATGGCCATTATCGTAGAGCAGCTCAGCGGCAATCGATAAGCACTGGCGAAGGCTGCGTTGAACATTCGCGGCTGTTGATAGCCCACTAGATGCTTTGGATGAGGGCTCTTGCGTGAGTTCTGAAGTCATAAGTCCCGGAGTCATAGCATGTTCTCCTGCGGTCAGCACCAAATCGGGCTTGTTGCAGTGCATTATAAACCAAGGTCAATGTTAGACCAAGGTCTATAATTCAGAGCGGATCTTCTAATATCGAGCTCATCAACGCTAAGCCAATGTGCTACGCTCGCTGTTACGTATTTTAGTGAGTTAATAAGTCATGCAGATCAGTGTATTCGGAACCGGTTATGTCGGCCTTGTTGCAGGCGCTTGTTTAGCCGATGTCGGCCATCAAGTCMCCTGTATGGATGTTAACGCTGAGCGGATTGATCAGCTTAATGGTGGAGAAGTGCCGATTTTTGAGCCTGGGCTAAGCACCATCGTTGCCCACAACGTCGCGGCGGGCCGGTTACGCTTTACCACCGATGCTGCCCAAGCGGTAGCGGATGGCGAGCTGCTGTTTATCGCCGTGGGAACGCCGCCTGATGAAGATGGCAGTGCCGACCTACGCTATGTGCTAGAGGTAGCGCGTACGATCGGCCAGCATATGGATAGCTATAAGCTGGTGATTGATAAATCTACCGTGCCCGTGGGCACCGCCGAAAAAGTCCATGCGGTTATCAGCGATGTACTCGAACAGCGTGGTACATCACTCGCGTTTGACGTCTGTTCGAACCCTGAGTTTATGAAAGAAGGGGCTGCGATCGAAGACTTTACCCGCGGTGCGCGGATTATCGTCGGCACCGAAAGCGAGCGTGTGAAAGCGCATATGCAAGAGTGCTACGCCCCCTACAATCGCAACCACGAAAAACTGATGTTTATGAGCGTACGGGCCGCCGAACTGACCAAATACGCCGCCAATGCCATGCTCGCCACCAAAATCAGCTTTATGAACGAAATCTCTAATCTCGCCGAACGGCTTGAAGTGGATGTGGAAGACGTGCGGCGAGGAATCGGCAGTGACCCGCGCATTGGCTACCACTTTATTTACCCAGGCTGTGGCTACGGCGGCTCCTGCTTTCCCAAAGACGTTCAGGCACTAGAGCGCGCCGCGCGCCAGTTAGGTTATACCCCGGAACTGCTCAGTGCTGTTGAAGCGGTTAATTTACGCCAAAAGCAAACGCTGTTCACAAAACTGCAAGATAACTTAGGCAATCTAAGTGGCAAGACCATTGCCGTGTGGGGGCTAGCCTTTAAGCCCAACACCGACGATATGCGTGAAGCCCCAAGCCGCACATTGATGGAAGCGCTTTGGCAAGCGGGTGCTAAGGTGCAAGCCTTTGATCCCGAAGCCATGGCGGAATGCCGCCGTATCTATGGCGAACGGGATGACTTAATGCTCGCCGGTGATCGCATTCAGGCAGTCAAAGGCGCCGATGCGTTGGTTATCTGCACCGAGTGGAAAGAGTTTCGCAGCGTCGATTTCGCTTGGTTAGCCGACCAACTGGCGGAAAAAGTCGTTATCGATGGGCGTAATTTGTACACGCCAATGGCTGTTGAAGAGGCAGGTTTGCGTTACATAGGGGTGGGGAGAAAGAGCAACTAGAAAGACCCACTAAAAGATGAACTTATTATCGTCATTTTTCTGAGTAATGGGTGTATCTATTACGTTTAGTTACTTGAAGTAACGTCTTAATACGAAAAGATGAAGAAGAAAATTTAAGTTATTCTTCACCTAGCCGAGGTTTTAAGGTAATTGTATTAAAGAAAAGTGCTACGCATCGCTTAATGAAGGAACGCTAATTGAAAGCAGCAAGCGTAGCTAAATGTATTCAAAAAAGGCATTGGTCTTATGGCTGCTATTACATCACTAGGCATCGGTTCTGGCTTGGATCTGAATGGCTTGCTGGAGCAATTAAAAACGGCAGAACAAGCAAAGCTTGAGCCTATTGCGGCACAGCTCCAATCTGAAGATACGAAAATATCTGCCTATGGTAAGTTGCAAAGCGCGCTTGAGCAGTTTCAAAGCTCAGCCGAAGCACTCAATGATGGGGCGTCATTCGAGAGCTTAACAACCAATGTAGAAGGCAGTGCCGTTGGCGCTGTTAGCAGCAATGAGGCCCAGCCAGGTCAGTACGAAGTGCAGGTCGGCCAGTTAGCTACAGCCAGTAGCCTAGTAACAGAGCGTTTGGAAACAGCAGATGAAAGCATAGTGACTGGGGAGCAGTCATTAACCTTTACTCTTGCTGACGGAGCTATGGATCCCATTACCATTGCCGATGGCAGTTCCCTCGAAGATATGCGTGATGCTATCAATCAACAGAGTGATGGCCGCTTAAGCGCCTCTATTATCAACGACGGTGAAGGGTATCGTCTTGCAGTAAATTCAACGGAAACGGGTGCGGACGCGAGTATTGAAAGCACAAACTTTTCAGACATTCTTGCGGGCGATGTACAAACGACTGATGCCCAGGTAGTTCAAGCGGGGCAGGATGCAGAGTTTAACGTCAATGGAATCGATATTGTTAGCCCTACCAATCAAGTGGAAGGCGCTATTCAAGGCATTACCTTAAACCTTGCTGAGGCTGGTGCGACGAGCACTGTAAGCGTTGAGCAGGATGATGAGGCTATCCGCGAGCAGATCACGGCCTTTGTTGATGACTTCAACACGCTCAAGGACACCATTACCAGTTTGACAGCGTTTGACGAAGAGACTGGTCAGTCGGCGGGGTTGAACGCCGATGCCGCGACCCGCGCGGTTGAACGAGAGCTTCGTCAAACAATTAGCAGTGTTGTCGGCGGCGATGGCTTTAGCGTGTTGTCGGATATAGGTATTTCACTTCAAGTGGATGGCAAGCTGGAGATTGACGAAGATAAGTTAGATAGCATTGTTGCTAATCAGCCGGATCAGCTAGCCAATTTTTTTGCAGGCGATAGCGAAGAGGGTGGCATGGCAGGGCAAATAGCCTCATCGCTGGAAAGCTTGGTGGGAACAGGTGGCCGCCTTGAAAGTGCCGTTGATTCGTCTGAAAGGCGCTTTGCTTCGTTAGAAGACCGCTATGCGACAACGGAAAGCCGTATCGAGCAAACCGTTGAGCGTTATCGCACACAGTTTCAAGCGATGGACAGCATGGTAGCGCAAATGAACTCAACCAGTGCTTATCTGACCCAGCAGTTTGCAGTGCTTGATCAGCAAGGTTAAGTTAGGCTGATAAGCTAGCTAAATTAATAGTTTACAAGATGCCCGGCACAGTGTGTTGGGCATTTTTCTTTGCAATGCTTTAAAAACAGCTTAAAAAAGGCATTAACTCTAAAGTTTGCTCCTCCGCAGCCGATAGATTACCTAGACACCTTTCTCTACTTCTTATAAGGAATGAACCCCATGGCATCGATCACAGCACTCGGTGTAGGTTCTGGATTAGATCTTTCAGGTTTGGTGGATCAGCTAAAAGCGGCCGAACAGCAAAAGCTTGTGCCTATTCTAGAGCAGAAAAGTGCTCAGCAAACCAAAATTTCAGCTTATGGGCGCCTTGAATCAGCGATGGATCGCGTGCAAACCTCTATTGCTGCGTTGAACGATGCCGCTACATTTAAGCAGCAAAAAAGCACCGTGACGGGCGATGGCGTATTGGCGACCGCAGGCGAAACCGCTAATGCCGGGCGCTATGAAGTAACCGTTACCCAACTGGCTCGCGCAGGCAGCGCTGCTTCCAACAGCGTAGCGCTAGACCAAGAGGTAACAGCAGCCGATGCGACGCTAACGCTTAACTTTGGTGCTGGCGGAACACAAACAAGCTACGACGTTGCTATTTCAGCGGGCAGTACGCTGGCGGATGTTCGTGACCAGATCAATGCGGATAAAGAGGCTGGCGTAACCGCTTCTATCGTTAATGATGGCACTGGGTACCGCTTAGCGCTGAGCTCAAAAGAGACGGGCCAAGATGCTTCACTGGAGGGCTTCTCAGGCTTAGCGTCGCTGACCATGGATGCAGCCACCCAGCGTTCAGGTCAGGACGCTGAGCTGAATGTTAATGGCATTACTATCACCAGTAAAACCAACCGCGTTGAAGAGGCCATCCAAGGCGTAACGCTTGATCTCACAGAGGCCTCTGGAGACCCCGTTACGCTGGTGATTGAGCGTGATGATGCGTCGCTAAGAGAAGCCATTGACGAGTTCGTTAAAAACTATAACGAAATGAAATCCACCGTTGGCCGAATGACCGCATACAACGGCGAAGGCGAAACGTCTGGCGAGCTAGTGGGTGACCGCACCGTGCGCACCATTGAAGACCGCCTACGCCGGGATATTACTGACAACCTCGGCACCGGCGATATTTCACGCCTTTCACAACTGGGCATAGCCATTGATGAGAAGGGGCGATTAAAGGTCGACGAGGATAAGTTGGACGATGCAGTAGCCAACAACCCAGAGGGGCTATCTGCCTTCTTTGCGGGCGAAACCGAAGAAGGCGGCTTTGCTGGGCGCTTAAACGCCACGCTTGAAGGCATTACGGCAGAAAACGGCATCATTCAAAGCTCAGTGACTAGTGCTGAGCAGCGGGTTGACAGCCTGGACGAGCGTAAGCTTCGTATGGAGGCTAGTATCGAGCGCAGCACAGAGCGTTACCGTAAGCAGTTTGGGCAATTGGATGGTTTGATCGCCCAAATGAACTCTATGAGCAGCTACCTCTCCCAGCAGTTCAGTATGCTGGGCAACATGCAGAACAACAATTAAGAAAGTAGTTCAGAGTGCAGTTGAAATAGTTACAGTAAGTTACATAAAGAAGCGTAATTTTTCTAAAGAATTTGGCGGGCCTGCCGTTAATTAACATAACGGCGACGCAAGCGCCGCTAAGCAGGCCAATAGGCCAGTTAATCTTCGAGGAGCACTCACATGTCTGTAATCAACACYAACATTACKGCCCTGATYGGCCAGAAYAACCTGTCYAACTCTCAGTCTATGCTKGCCAAAGCGCAAGAGCGTYTGTCYTCTGGCCTGCGCATYAACAGCGCYTCTGACGAYGCTGCTGGYCAAGCCATCGCCAACAARATGACWGCCCARATCAAAGGYATGGATCAGGCTAGCCGTAATGCTAGCGACGGTATYTCYCTGGTACAGACCATGGAAGGCGGCCTTGACCAAATCAACGACAACCTGCAGCGTATTCGTGAGCTAGCGGTACAGGGTGCCAACGACACCAACGCCAAAGAAGACCGTGCTGCAATTACTACCGAGATCAACGAACGTTTAGCAGAGATTGAACGTGTATCGGGCAGCAACAACTTTAACGGCACTAATCTGCTAAACGTTGCAAGTGGCGCTGGCGCGACTCTTAATATTCAGGTTGGTTCCAACACTGAAGCTGAAGATGTTATTAGTGTTAATAGGCTTGATGCCACGGTTAGCGGACTTGGTTTAGAAGACACTGTATCTGGTGCTACAGCAGTGACCGCTGGCGAATTTACAGTTGCAGATGCTTCAGGTGCAGGTGCCACTCACGAAGAGTTCAAGACTTTAGTTGATGCGGTTGATAGAGCAACTGAGTCGCTGGATACCAGTCGTGCAACCTTGGGTGCTACTCTGAACCGTTTCGACTCGGTGATCGATAACCTGGCGACGACGTCTACCAACCTTTCTGAAGCTCGTTCACGTATCGAAGATGCCGACTACGCAGTAGAAGTGTCTAACATGACGCGTGCGAATATTCTCCAACAGGCGGGTACTTCTATGCTGGCACAGGCTAACCAGACGCCGCAGTCTGTATTGTCTCTMCTGGGCTAATCCTTTAGCCAGTAATGTCAAAAGAAAGTAACGACGGGGCCAGTAGGCCCCGTTTTTATTTAAGGCAGATATCCAAAATTCGATGTTAATAAGCAGTTGTCGCATCAATCAGATGAGTTACAGTAGTTTACATAAAAAAGAACGGTTTTTTCTAAAGAAGTTGGTGGGGAGGCCGTTAATTATAATAACGGCAACGCAAGTGCCGCTAAGCAGGCCACAAGGCCAGTTAAATTTCGAGGAGCACTCACATGTCTGTAATCAACACCAACATTACGGCCCTGATTGGCCAGAACAACCTGTCTAACTCTCAGTCTATGCTGGCCAAAGCGCAAGAGCGTTTGTCTTCTGGCCTGCGCATTAACAGCGCCTCTGACGACGCTGCTGGCCAAGCCATCGCCAACAAAATGACTGCCCAAATCAAAGGTATGGATCAGGCTAGCCGTAATGCTAGCGACGGTATCTCTCTGGTACAGACCATGGAAGGCGGTCTTGATCAAATCAACGACAACCTGCAGCGTATTCGTGAGCTAGCGGTACAGGGCGCCAACGACACCAACGCTACAGAAGACCGTGATGCGATCGTTACCGAGATCAACGAGCGCCTAGCTGAAATTGATCGCGTAGCTGGCAGCAACAACTTTAACGGTACTAACCTGCTAAACGTAGCAAGTGGTGCCGGCGCTACCCTTAATATTCAGGTTGGCTCCAATACTGAAGCTGAGGACGTTATTAGCGTTTCTAGACTTGATGCCACAGTTGATGGCCTGGATCTAGATACCGCCAGCGGCGGTGTAATTGCTGATGCGGGTAACGGAATGGAGTTTACGCTCCAAAGTGGTGGTAGTGTTGCACATACTGACTTCAAGGCTTTAGTAGATGCAGTTGATACTGCCACTGAAGCGCTAGACACCAATCGTGCGACTCTTGGTGCTACGCTTAACCGTTTTGACTCAGTGATCGATAATCTGGCGACCACTTCTACCAACCTTTCTGAAGCCCGCTCGCGCATCGAAGATGCGGACTATGCGGTGGAAGTGTCTAACATGACACGCGCCAACATCCTTCAGCAGGCCGGTACCTCCATGCTGGCACAGGCTAATCAGACGCCACAGTCTGTATTGTCTCTGCTGGGCTAATACCTTAGTCGGTATGATGCAAGAGAAAGTATCGCGGGGCCAAMAGGCCCCGTTTTTTTGCCTGTAGACTCAGTAATTACATTGTAGTTAAGTCATGAAAAAATAGAAATTGTTAGCCATCGATAATTAAGCCCCTTTTTCTTGCTTGCCCCACCTTTAAGTTAGTGCTGATCGAGAGAACACCTACCTAAATACTGGCGGATTCGCGCCTTTGCTCACTGCCCTAGCACAGTAAGCTAGGCACATTGCCATTTTTCCTGTGAGCCGCTTCATGGTTAAGCAAACTCAAGCATCCGCTACTCAAAAACGCAGGCCCCGCATACTTTGGGCCAATCCCTTTTGCTTGTTGGATACCTCCAGCGGCGCCAGCATGACCGTGCGTCAAATGTTGCTGCAACTGGTGTCTCGTGGTTATGACGTTCAAGTGCTGGGCGCGACCGTATTCGATAACCCAAAGGGAATGGGGCGGCTTAAAGAAAAATTCTCTGACCTGAGCGCTCATCTACACCAATTGATAGAAGCTGAAGATGGCGCGCTCACGCATAAGTTGGTGGTGAGTTATAGTCACAATCGAAATCATTTGACGACGCATGAAGAAGGGCTTTGGTATAGTCAGTACCTCTACATGCTGGATTCTTTTAAGCCGGATGTTGTGTGGTTCTACGGCGGCCAAACGCTTGACATGCTAATTGCCGATGAGGCACGAGATCGCGGTATACCTGTTGCTTTCTMCCTAGCGAACGGCAACTATAAATCACCACGCTGGTGTCGTGATGTGGATCTGATTCTCACCGATAGCCAAGCTACGGCTGATATGTACCGCAAAAAGGTTGGTTATACCGCCAATCCGGTAGGCAAGTTTATCGCTCCAGAAAACTTCATTGCCGAACACCATGAACGTAAGCGACTATTGTTTGTTAACCCTAGTTGGCAAAAGGGCGCGAGCGTATTTGTGCAACTGGCCGAAAAGCTGGAGCGAGAAAGACCCGATATTGAGCTTGAAGTGGTAGAAGCCCGGGCTGACTGGCCCGCCGTGCTGCGTGAAACCACTCGTCGAATGGGGGAGCAGCGTATCGCGTTAAGTAATGTTGTAGTGACCCCCAACACCAGCGATATGCGCGGCCCTTACAGTCGAGCTCGTGTGGTTGTTGCGCCTAGCCTATGGTGGGAAAGCTCTGGGCGTATGCTGGCCGAGGCGATGCTCAACGGTATTCCAGCGCTAATCACCAACCGCGGTGGCATGCCCGAAATGATTGGCGATGCTGGCCTCTCTTATGATTTTCCGGATGAGTGCTATAAAGAGCCCTACCAACATCTGCTCAGCGATGACGAGCTTCAACCGTTAGTGGATGCAGTCATCAGTCTATTCGACGATGAAGATATGTATCAGGATTTGGTGGCGCGCGCTTGGCAAGTGGGGAAAGAGAAGCACCATCTCGACCGCGCCACGGAGCGGCTAATTACTGCTTTAACTCCGCTGGTAAACTTGCGCGCTGGAAATAAAGACTTTGCCATTATTCAGAAGAAACGCCATCGTCAGCGCTTAGCCTATCTGGCAACTAAACCTGAATTCAAGGTTGATAACTCACTTAAAGAGTTGGTTGGTGCTATCTCTGGAGCCAAGCAGGGCAACGAACCACAAGTTAACCGTTTGTGGCTTACCGATGATTTTACCTGGCAAATAAAAGGTAAAATCATGGTACTCGACAACCGCGCTAGCTTGATCAAAAGCGGCCTTGCTGACCAAATGGCGGCGACGGAAGCCTTTGGTATTGTCGCCTTTGACCCCGCCAGTGAAATAAAGGAGGCCAAGCAATACGAAGGTAGTGAGTATATACAGTTATTTCAGCACGCACTGCTAGGAGATGGAAAGCCGAAAACGCTGTACGCCTGTGTAGCCCCTGAAATGACCAGTATTCTTTCACCGCTACCGCTCGAAAAACTTCCCAAGCGGCACCATCTAGGCGCCAAGCCTTTGGCAGAGCTGCCCATTACTACCGTGGCGTTGGATAGTATCGACGGATTGGGCAATCTTGACTGGCTGATTCTCGATGAGCTAAGCGATACTATGCTTGTGCTCGAGCATGGCAAAAAAACGCTCGCCAATACACTGTTAATTCAGGCGCGTGTCGCGTTTCAACTGACTCATGAAAAACAGCCCAATTTGGCAGAGCTACAGCATTGGGCGAGTCGCAATGGCTTCCGCTTTTACCGCTTTCATAATATTAGCCACTACAGTCATTTGCCAGAAAAGCTAAGCGCCCAAACAGCCTGCGCCACAGAGCAAGAGAGCGGCGATGTGCTCTTTCTACCCAGTCACGAACGCATGGCTACCCTAAGCGAGAAAGAAAGGATGAAGCTCGCCTTTATTCTCAGTTCAGGCTTCGCAGCACATGATGTTGCTTTTGAGTTGATAGCCGATGTTAGCCAGGAAAAAGCGCTGGAATTTTTAGAGGCACAGGAGCTGCTTCCACCTGCGATTGAGAAAGATAATAATGAATTAAATTCAAAATTCGCTGCAAATGAAACCGCCTTCTTGGGGCAAGATGATAATCTTTTTGCATTGCTTGATTGAAGCTTTTAAGGGAACAAATTTCTATGTTTGCTTATGAAAAATTTGATGTTTATGACGAAATTGTTTCCAGCCTACCGGATGGCCACTCATTAACTTATTCTCCACTTATAAGGGAAAGTTTTCAGTTTTGCCTTCAAGAGATAAGCCGAAAAAATATGGCCATCACGAAAGGAAGGCTAACGCTGGTTGGCGTAGGGTCTAGTAGCTACCCAGAGAAAAGAAAAATAAAGATAGTTGGTTATTTTTTTGATGAGGATTTTTTGAAACATATAATTGAAGGGTTTGAGGAAAAGGGAGTTGAGGCAAAAAAACTAGAGCTTCTGTCGCCGCAGTTTAAAAGGGAGTTGAGTAATAAGCAAAAAGAGGAAGTAGATTTTTTTGATTCCAAGTTGAAAGAGAATTTTGGTGTTAGTATTCGAGCTAATATGGAAGAAAGGTTTTATCTTTTAAACGGAATGGTGGCTAAATACTATCAGTTGCTGAAGAATTCAGAAGTTGATGCTCTTGTTGTTAGAGTTTATTATGGTTTGTATTATTTTCCTATTATTCTTGCTTGTAAGATGTTGGGTATTACTGTTATCGACGTTCAGCATGGGATTAATGGTTTCAAACATCCATGTTACTCAAAGTTTAAGAGAAATGAAGTTTGCAGTCCGTTACTGCCAGATGTGTTCTGGACGTGGAGCGGCATGGCAACCAAGATGCTGTTGAATGATAGTGCTTTGGCTGACTCTTGCTTAATCGTTGAAGGTGGTAACCCGGTCTTTAAAGAGGCTGAGGAAGCTGATGCATCTGGCACAGCGCTAGTGTCAGAGAAGGGGAATCGAATTCTCTATACGCATCAGCCTCAGTCAAAAGGTATTCCTGTGCCGGTTGATGAGATAAAAAAAGTTTATCGCATTAAAGGCCAGAAGGTCGTTATCAGGCCGCATCCACTGCATTTGGATGAGGCTAAAAAAGTGCTGGCGCTGTTAAAGAAAGCGGGAGTGAAGTGCGGCCTTGAAGACTCCACCAAAATTTCAATCAATGAGTCACTCGCCAAGGCGAGCGTCCATATCACATATTCATCGACCTGCGCTCTGGATGCGTTGAATTTCGGTATTCCTTCGGTTTATTGCTCTGATTATATTGGTGACGTTGAGGCAGAATTCGCTACAGGTCTTCTTTTTAAAATAAAAGAAGTTGAAAAGGAAAATATTTTGAGAATGCCTGAAAAGGCTATAGATTACAGTTTGGGTTCTAAAGATAAAGTCGCTTATGCTGTCTCTAAACTGCTATCCCAATCCAAGCGAGTGGAGTCTTAAGTGTTTAATGATCAGACAGTACTCATCACTGGTGGCACTGGCTCCTTCGGTCATACGTTTATACCTATGCTTCTGGCACGCTATAATCCCAAGAAAATTATAATTTTCTCCCGTGATGAGATGAAACAATGGGAGATGGCAAAGAAATTTGAAGGTGACTCTCGGGTACGTTTTTTCATTGGCGATGTGCGTGACCGTGATCGCCTTTATCGTGCACTGGATGGCGTGGATTATGTTGTTCATGCAGCGGCTACAAAGATTGTTCCCACGGCTGAGTACAACCCATTCGAGTGCATAAAAACAAATGTTATTGGAGCGATGAACCTTGTAGATGCTTGTATTGATAAAGGCGTAAAAAAACTGGTGGCGCTTTCAACCGATAAAGCCAGTAGCCCGATTAATTTGTATGGCGCGACTAAATTAACGTCAGATAAGTTGTTCGTCGCGGGCAATCATTATGCCGGTCACAGCTCCACTCGGTTTTCTGTGGTTCGCTACGGTAACGTTATGGGCTCACGCGGCTCGGTGATCCCATTCTTTATGTCTATTCGAGATAGAGGCATACTGCCGATTACTGATGCACGCATGACCCGCTTTATGATTTCGCTAGAGGAAGGGGTTGAACTCGTTTGGCACGCCTTCGAGGATATGGAAGGTGGCGAGATCTATGTCAAGAAAATCCCTTCAATGAAGGTGACCGACTTGGCGCGGGTGATCGCTCCCGAAGCCAAGCAGAAGATTGTAGGTATCCGCCCTGGTGAAAAGCTACATGAGCAGATGATCAGTGCTGAAGATGCTTACTATACTTACGAATATCTCGAACATTTTAAGATTCTACCCCAGATCAACAACTGGGACAAAGATGCTAACCGAATTAAAGACGGCAAGCTTGTTCCAGATGGCTTTGTTTACTCAAGTAATAATAATAGTGAATGGATGACAGACGATGATCTTCAGGCCTGGATCAGTCAAAATCGTGAGAAAATCGGAGCTATTTAATGATCCCTTACGGTCGCCAAGAGATTACTCAAGCTGATATAGATGCAGTGGTCTCTGTGCTGAAGTCCGACTTCCTCACCCAGGGGCCGCAAGTGCCTAGCTTCGAGCAGGCAGTAGCCACGCATGTAGGAGCAAAGCATGCCCTGGCTGTTAATAGTGCCACCTCTGCACTACACCTAGCCTGCTTAGCGCTACGGCTTGGTAAAGGTGATTGGCTGTGGACTTCTCCAATCMCCTTTGTTGCTTCAGCCAACTGCGGGTTGTACTGCGGTGCCCAGGTAGACTTTGTTGATATCGATCCTCGCACCTATAACCTCTGCCCTAAAGCGTTAGCAGCTAAGCTACAAAAAGCGGAAAAAGAAGGGCGCGTACCCAAGGTCGTTGTTGCTGTGCATCTATGTGGACAACCGTGCGACATGCAGGCGATTAGTGCGCTCAGCCAGCGCTATGGCTTTCACCTAATAGAAGATGCTTCCCATGCCATTGGTGGTAAATACCAAGGAGAGTTCATAGGCAGTGGTCGCTACAGTGACATCACGGTGTTTAGCTTTCACCCCGTGAAAATTATTACTACCGCTGAAGGTGGCATAGCGGTTACTAACAGTGACGAGTTAGCCAACAAAATGGCCTTGCTTCGCAGCCATGGCATTACCCGTGAACCTGCACAGATGACTCATGAAACCGATGGGCCTTGGTATTATCAGCAGATTGACCTTGGCTTTAACTATCGTATGACCGAACTGCAAGCGGCGCTGGGACTGAGCCAGTTAGAGCGCCTTGATCAATACGTTGCTCGTCGCCACGAGTTAGCTATACGCTATGATCAATCACTGGTGAATCTGCCTTTAATTACGCCTTGGCAGCATAAAGATAGCTATTCAGGGTTGCATTTGTATGTGGTTCGCCTTGAAATTGAAAAACTTGCCATTAGTCATCGGAAAGTATTTGAGTCATTACGACAGCAAAATATAGGTGTTAATTTACATTACATTCCAGTTCATATGCAGCCTTATTATCAGAATATGGGGTTTGCTAATGGTGACTTTCCTGAGGCAGAACGCTATTACACTGAAGCGATCAGCTTGCCACTCTATCCAACGGTATGTGAAAAGCAGCAGGATAATATAATCAGGGTGCTGAGCAGTATTCTTCTCAAAGCTTTACGGCGGAAATGAATGTTATGAAAAATTACTTGATTATTGGAACATATCCAGAAAAAGGTTCTAAAAACATAGGGGATAAGTTAATAACTGAATCCGTAATTAAAGGTATGTCAAGTGTAGATCCCGGCTGTAAGTGTGAGGTTGTTTTTAGAGCGGACTCATGGAGTAATGTACAAGCAAAAGTTAAGAAGGCAGATCATATAATATTTGCGTGTTTAGCAGTTAGGTATGATTTAGAGAAAGTTGTGTATCCATTTATACGAAATGTTGTTGATTCAAAAACTCCTTATTCAGTGATTTCATCTGGAACTAGTCTGTTAGTCTCCGAAAGTGAGGATATATATGCTGGGTTAGATAAGGCAACAATAAAGTTGTTGTTAAAGATGGACGAAGAGGCTTTTCTATTTAGCTCACGCGGTGTTTTGACTCAGTTTCTTTTTAGTTACCTTGGTATGAAAAATGCTATGTTAGATGGTGATGTGGCATTTTATTCTCCTGAGAGGCAAGGGCTATCTTTTAGGGTGGGCGATAAGAAGGTAAGGAAAATAATAATTTCGGATCCACATTATGCATCTTCTTATATTGAATCATTCATAGTTTTGTATAGCGGTGTTGTAAGTATATTTCCCATGGCTGATGTTGAGGTGTGTTTGCATGGTATTAATCCGGATGTGGAAAATTTTTGTATCGAGAATGGTCTTAAGTGCAATAAGATATATGAATTAAATAATGGGTTAAATGTCTATGATTCGTGCGATTTACATATTGGATATCGTGTTCATGCACATGTAAGTGCTTTATCAAGAAGAAAGTTTTCTTACCTCATTGAGCAAGATGGCCGCGGTGCTGACTATGGCGCTACAATTACTAGAAAGATAAGCCAGCCATGCTATGTAGGAAATGGAGGAAATGGAGGAAATGGAGGAAAGGGAGTAAATGTAAGTGCTATATACCAATTGCTAGCGATACTCTATAAAGATAAAGAAAGTGGCTTTATTCAGTTTTCAGGGCTTGAGAAGCAGATCGACAAATTTAGTATGGCTGCGCATGATGCTTTTTGTAAGATTGCTTCGGCTTAAATGCTAATGACTATTTGCATAATACCCGCGCGAGGTGGCAGTAAGAGAATTCCGCGCAAAAATGTCAAATTTTTTTGTGGGAAACCCATGATTGCTTGGTCAATTGAGGCTGCCCTTGAGAGTCAATGTTTTGAGCGTGTTATTGTCTCGACAGATGATGGTGAAATTGCTTCAGTTGCGCGTCAATGGGGCGCAGAAGTTCCTTTTATTCGTCCTGAAATATTGTCTGATGATTACACTGGCACTATCCCTGTCATTGCGCATGCGATTGAATGGCTCATTAAGAACGAACAATCTCCTGAAACCGTTTGCTGCTTATATGCCACTGCTCCGTTCGTGCAGCCAAGTGACCTTCAATATGCTCGGCAAGAATTAGCCAATGACTCCATAGCCGATTATGCCGTAACTGTGACTAGCTATGCGTTCCCTATTCAAAGGGCTCTACGCTTGACCCGATCAGGGGGTGTGGCAATGTTTCAGCCCGAGCATTTTACTACTCGTTCTCAGGATTTAGAGGAAGCGTGGCATGATGCTGGACAGTTCTATTGGGGGCGTGCGAAAGCATGGTCAGAAGGGCGTGCTCTTTTTAGCAAGTACACTATACCGATTCGGCTACCACGCCACCGCGTACAGGATATAGATACTCCAGAGGACTGGCAGCGTGCTGAATGGTTGTTCAAAGCATTTTTGACAGAATCATCATGAAACTTATCGCTTTTCGGGTTGATGCGTCGCTTGAAATTGGTACTGGCCATGTGATGCGCTGCCTAACGCTGGCTAACGCGCTACGCGAACATGGCGCTGAGTGTTACTTCCTTTGCCGTGAACATAAAGGCCATTTGATTGAACAAATTGAGATGCAAGGCTTTCAGGTATTTCGGCTTAATTACATTCGGCAGACGGAGATAAAAAAATTCGTTTTGACAGAAGACTTCGCATTGCCTTATCACGCCCACTGGCTGGGAGCTCCATGGCAAACCGATGCAGGKGCCTGCCGGTCCATTTATGAAGATCATGTACCTGACTGGCTAGTCGTTGATCACTACGCGTTGGATGCTCGTTGGGAAGAAGATGTTTGCCCAGCTAAAACTCGACTACTTGTTATCGATGATCTCGCTGATCGGGAACATCTTGCAGATGTATTGCTAGATCAAAATCTTGGACGAGAGGCCGGGGACTATACTGCCTTGGTACCCACGTACTGCCACTGTCTTATCGGCCCAGAGTTTGCTTTGCTGCGCCCAGAGTTTGCCCAATGGAGAGAAGTTAGTCTTGCTCGCCGTCGGAAACAACCCAGATTTAAGCGTTTGCTAGTTAGTCTTGGTGGTGTCGATAAAAACAATGTAACGGGGCAGGTATTGAAAGCTCTCAAGCAGTGTGATCTGCCTGACGGTTGTGAGATTAGCGTAATTATGGGCGCAACGGCGCCCTGGTTGAATGAGGTCAAAGTACAGGCAAACGCATTGCCTTGGCCGACTGAGGTGGTGGTTAACGTCAGTGATATGGCGCGACGTATGTCGGAGGCGGATCTAGCTATCGGTGCAGCGGGTAGCACTTCCTGGGAGCGCTGCTGTCTGGGGTTGCCTACCCTACTGTTGGTGTTAGCGGATAACCAGCGAGCGATTGCCGAGGCTTTTAATAGTGCTGGTGCGGCAGTTTTTCTTGATAGTGTAAATACAAGTGACTTGTCGAGGAAGATGAATAGCCTGTTAGAGAGGGGGATTTTGTGGCAAATGAGCGAGGCTGCTGCCAGTCTCACTACAGGTCAAGGTATTGATTTTCTTTGCCATGTCTTGTTACAAAAAAGTAGAATTGCATGACATACTCAACGAACTTAAGACCCCTGACAGAAGCGGATCTTGCCATGCTGTTGCAGTGGCGCAACGCACCTGAAGTGCGTTGCAATATGTATACGCAGCACGAAATAAGTGAGAGTGAGCACCGTCAGTGGTTTCTACGTTCACAACAAAACCCTAACCGCCACTTACTGATAGCTGAGCAAGATGGTCAACCGTTTGGCTTCGTTAATATCCAACTTATAGACCCAAGGGCGAAGAGAGGGGAGTGGGGGTTTTACCTTTCCCCAAAGGTACCAAAAGGCAGAGGCCATTCATTAGGTATTGCCGCCTTAGAATACGCTTTCATTGAACTGGAATTGCATAAGCTATGTGGCGAAGCGCTCGCAAATAATACGCGCTCAAGAAAATTTCATGAACGTTTAGGTTTTAAACAAGAGTCTTGTCTACGCGATCATCACTTTGATGGTCAGGCCTATCATGATGTCATTGGCTATGCACTTCTCTACAACGAATGGCAAGCATTTTAAGGAGTTAACTTTTATATGATGATAAAAATTGCTGGGCGTGTAATTGGCCCCTCTTGTTTGCCCTATATTATCGCTGAGCTGTCAGCCAACCATAATGGTAGTATTGAGAATGCCAAGAGAATAATTGAAGAGGCAAAGAAAGCGGGCGCCGATGCGGTTAAAATACAGACCTACCGACCTGACACAATCACGCTGGATTGTGCTAACGAAGAGTTCAAGATCAAAGGTGGCCTTTGGGACGGTCGTACACTATACGAACTCTACCAAGAGGCACACATGCCCTGGGAATGGCATGCTCCGCTGTTTGAGCATGCCCGCAAGCTAGGGATAACCATCTTCAGCTCTCCTTTCGACAATACAGCGGTTGATCTTCTAGAGGATCTCAACGCACCAGCCTACAAAATTGCTTCGTTCGAAGCAGTGGATTTACCCCTAATCAAATACGTGGCCAGCACCGGCAAGCCGATGATTATTTCCACTGGCATGGCCAATGTAGAGGAGATTTCTGAGGCCATCGAAGCGGCCCGAGAAGGCGGCTGTAAAGAATTGGCGGTTTTGCACTGCGTCAGTGGCTACCCAGCTCCCGCCTCTGACTACAATCTGCGTACCATACCCGATATGATCGCGCGGCATGGTTTAGTAACGGGGTTGTCTGACCATACTCTTGATAATACTACTGCGGTCACTAGTGTGGCACTTGGTGCTTCAATCATCGAAAAGCATTTCACTCTCAATCGAAATGGTGGTGGCCCGGATGATAGCTTTTCGCTCGAACCTCGTGAACTTGCAGACTTATGCCGTGATACCAAGACGGCCTGGCAAGCACTGGGTGATGTGGATTACGGCCGTAAATCTAGTGAACAAGGTAACGTTCAATTCCGCCGGTCTTTATATTTTGTTAAGGATCTAAAATCGGGTGATGTAATAACAGGGGATTCCGTAAGAAGCGTAAGACCAGGATATGGACTGCCGCCCAAGATGCTTAAAGACATTATCGGAAAGACAGTTGTAATAGATGTGAAAGCTAACACGCCAGTGAAGGAGGCCGTGTTGGGATCTGGGTAATACGTGCCTTCATGATTCTTTTGTGTTCACTGTATTTCATGCCAAGCAGGAGATAGGTGGATAAAAGTGGAGGTCACGGTATTACCTCATTTTCAAGAGAGCACATTCCGACGGTCACCTTGATACTACTGGTTTACGGAAAGTATTGCTCCGGAATTCCATGAAATTTAAGTATTTTCTCTATCAAGCCTTAAAGTTTCGACCACTCCTGCCGTTACTCAATTTAACGAACTGTATACAAGGATGTCCTGAATGGCGGTGATTAATACGAATCTGCTCTCTTTAAACGGTCAGAACCAGCTCAAGCGCTCACACTCTGCCATGGAGACTGCAATCGAGCGCCTTTCTTCGGGGTTGCGTATCAATGGGGCGAAGGATGATGCTGCCGGGCAGGCTATTGCTAACCGCATGGAGTCCAATCTTCAAGCTGGAAAGACGTTAACTCAAGGCATTAACGATGGCATCTCACTGATGCAAACTGCCGAAGGTGGTCTTGATAGTATTAACGATATTTTGCAACGAGCTCGTGAGCTCGCCATTCAATCCGCCAATGGCACCCTCTCTGATGCTGACCGTTCCTCAATCAATGCCGAGTATCAGCAGCTCGCAGAGGAGGTCGACCGACTCGCTTTCATTACAGAGGCGTTTGGTAAGACGCCGCTCGCACCCGCGGAACCACGGCCATTGCCGGTTAAACTAGGCGACGCAGCTCATATTACTGAGCTTCTTGGGCCTGGTTTTGAGAGTTTTACCTCCGGTACAGTTTCATTGGCTTACGTACCTGCGGGTGCGACTAACGTCACGCTGGAGATAAACTCTTTAGGTTTGGATGACGACATTCAGATATTCACTCAAGATGGGAAGCACCTGATAGGGACGCCCATTGATGGGGCTCATCCTGACCATGTATGGCAGTCACAAGACGTTACGGATATTAATGCTTCACTACTCACGGCTGAAAATGGGTTTGAGCCTGGGGCCAGCTACGATGCTAGCCTGCTTCAAGATGCAGCGGGGAGCTATGACCTAAACTCGCCGCCTGTTGAGCTTGATTATAACGACATGAAAATTACCTATAGCGGCGACGGTGATCGGCTTGATGAGGCATCGGCTGATGATGACGGTACCGAGTTTAACAACGGCAATCTATCGGAAAATATGCTGGAGCGAGTAACTTTCGACAAAGTAACGGAAAACCTGATTGTTTTCGTGGTAGGCCAAGGTTCATTTAATGCCAGGGCTACTTGGGACGACATGCCGATTGAATACGACGACCCAGAACCGGTGTCGACCCCCGTTAGCACCCCTACAAACATAGTGGTTAGTGCTGGTGTTGGTCAGAAAATGGATTCCATCACGATCGCTCCCACGCCTTCTGACACTCAATCGTTGGGACTTGAAGGGGTGGCACTGGATCCTATAGAAAAGGCTTTAGAAGCAATGCAGAAGCTTGAGCAGGCAATGGGGCAGGTTGATGGCTATCGAAGKCAGTACGGGGCGCTCAACAACCGCTTTGAATCTGCCATTGGCACCTTGAGCCAGGAGCAAGTGAACTTGGGAGCTGCTAAGTCGAGAATTGAGGATGCTGACTATGCTGTAGAGGCATCTAATATGATGCGTACACAGATTTTGCAGCAAGCTGGCACCTCGATGCTAGCTCAGGCCAACCAGAATCCACAAAGCGTGCTTTCTCTGCTGGATTAATTAACTAGCCGATCGGTGTGTTAATTGTGGGAGCCCCAACACCTACTGGACTTGCTTCTTCTAAAATCTCTACCACTAATGACTTAGCCCGCAAAAATTGATCTTCCCAGCGTTTGCTCGATAATGAGTCGTTATCTTGGCACTCGTCGGCTTGCGGGTGCCCAAATTTTACGTTCGTCATTGGGCAGGAAAACACCCCATGGATCCGCAAAAACTGGCGGTAACCTTAGCGATTGCTGCAGGCTGGTTGAGTTTCAACAGCCTGGTCGTTGGCATGTATTTCTTACTAAGCGGTAGAGGCGTACTCGAAGGCGGAATGTGGCGTGGCGGAGAGTGGCTAAGACTTGGGCAGCCAGCGCCAGCCGATGAGAGCAATGAAACCCCCGTTGAGTCCCCAGCTGTTGCTAAACAGATGAATACCTCCTCTACGTTACCCGAGAGTGAAGATAGCGTAGAGGAGGTGGCACCTGTGGCGGTAGAGGAGAGCACTCATGTACTGTTTGTGATGTTTGATCAACCGGATATCGCACTCAACAAAAAGCTGTTCTCGAGCCTGCAAAAGTGGGAGGCCCACTATGATGCGGCCTTTCAGGTTTACAGCGTGCCAGGCGTTACCCCGCAAAATCCATTGCGGATTGCTAATGCCTATCCACCAGGAGTGATGCCCTCTCCAGAGGCCTTCCTGCAAGAAGAGCACTTAATCGGTGGCGTAAGTGTGATCCTCAAAAAGCCCAAGCGTAGGCGCGGTTTTGATAAGGTGCAGTTGGAGAAGCTGGTTGCGTTTACCCAGGAGTTGGCAGCGTTAGGCGGAAGCGTGTTGGATGCAGAACGCCAAGTTGCTACCCCTAAAACGTTCCTGGCTATCAAACAAAAGTAGCCATGAAGCCCTTTGTGACAGCATATTCAATAAGAGAATAAAAATTAATTTTAATATTCTTTTGTATGCTTTTGTCGTAGGGGTAAAATAGCCGACATTAATGTTTCATGACTATTTGTTTGGCTATTCGCATCGTCGCACTATCGACCAACGAGGAAACAGACTCATGCCACTACCCCGTAAGCTCAATCTCACCCTGGCCGCGCTTTCGTTGAGTGTTGCCAGCGGGTTGTTTGCCGCCGCTGCTCATGCAGATTCGCTCCGTGTGGGCATGTCCGGTGGTTATTTTCCTTTTACTTTCGTTGAGCAGGACGAGCTGCAAGGCTTTGAAGTTGATGTAATGAACGCCGTGGGTGAGATCACCGGTGATGACATTGAGTTCGTTACGGCTAGCTTCTCGGGCTTGGCAGGTATGCTGGAGTCTGGGCGTATTGACACCATCGCTAACCAGATTACGATCACCCCGGAGCGTGAAGCGAAGTATGTGTTCACTTCGCCTTACGTGTATGACGGCGCGCAGGTGGTAGTGCGGGCTGGTAATGATGCCATTCAAGGTGTGGAAGATTTATCCGGCAAAAGTGTTGCGGTTAATCTGGGCTCGAACTACGAGCAGCTACTGCGTGAGCAGCCGAACGCCGATGAAATCGATATTCGCACCTATGAGTCCAACATTGAGCAAGATGTGGCACTAGGCCGTGTTGAGGCGTTTGTCATGGATCGCGTGAGTGCTACGCAGGTCATTAAAGAGAAAGGCTTACCATTAGAACTGGCTGGCCAGCCGTTCTCGACCATTGAGAATGCGCTGCCGTTTCGTGATGACGAGGCGGGTCGTGAGCAACGTGACCGCGTTGACGCAGCCCTTGCTGAGCTTCGCGAAAGTGGTGAACTGCGCGAGATATCCGAAAAGTGGTTTGATACTGATATCACCCAGCCGTAACCGCTGGATTTATCCGTTCTACGCGGCCGKGGCAATGCCACGGCCGTTTGCTGATACGCGATGCGGCGATTGTTAATGGCTATTTTGAATGGCGGTGTTTAATAACTGTGTTTCATAACTGTGTTTCATAACCGTGTTGAATGACTATGTTGAATAACCATGCTTAACCTTGAGTATATGTGGGGGCTGCTGCCGGTTCTGCTGCGCTACTTGCCGCTCACGCTGGAAATGGCGACGATTGCCATGGTGTTTGCGCTGATTCTGGCGTGCTTGCTGGCGGTGGTTCGCGTGTCAAAAGTGCCATTCTTAAACGGCTTTGCGCTGTTGTTTATCTCGTTTTTCCGTGGCACGCCGCTGCTGGTTCAGCTGTTCCTTTTCTACTATGGCTTGCCGCAGCTAATAAGTGCATTGATCTCTATTACCGGCGTTACCGCCGCGGTGCTGGGGCTAACGTTGCACTTTTCTGCTTATATGGCCGAATCCATTCGCGCTGCCATTGTGGGGATTGACCGCAGCCAGACCGAGGCTGCGCTCTCCATCGGCATGACCCAGTCGCAGCTTATGCGGCGTATTATTCTGCCCCAGGCCACCCGCGTGGCAACGCCGACGCTAATGAACTACTTCATCGATATGATTAAAGCGACCTCGTTGGCCTTTACGCTGGGGGTTACCGAATTAATGGGCGCCACGCAAAAAGAGGCCGCGGGCAGCTTCCTCTATTTAGAAGCGTTCTTGCTGGTGGCGCTGATCTATTGGGCGATTGTGGAAGTGCTTTCCTGGGGGCAGCGTCGGCTGGAAATTTACCTGAATAAGGCCTACCAACGATGATCTCGCTGCAAGGCATTACCAAGCGTTTTAGCGGCCACACGGTGTTTAAAGATATCGACTTGAGCCTTTCTCGGGGCGAAATCATTGTGATCATTGGCCCTTCTGGTACGGGTAAGTCAACGCTGCTGCGCTGTATTAACTTTTTAGAGCGCCCGGACGCGGGGCGCTTAACCGTCGGAGATTTAAGTGTCGATACCCAGCGCGCCAGTCGGGCGGATATTTTGGCGCTGCGTCGGCGTACGGCTTTTGTGTTTCAGAACTATGGCCTGTTCGCCAACAAAACCGCGCTGGAGAATATCAGTGAGGGCATGATCGTGGTGGACAAGCTGCCCAAAGCTAAAGCCCATGCGCGGGCGAGGGAGATTCTGGAACGCATTGGCCTGGCGGATAAGGCGGATGCTTACCCGGCTTCGCTCTCGGGCGGCCAGCAGCAGCGGGKGGGAATTGGCCGAGCGATGGCGGCCAACGCCGATGTGATTCTGTTTGACGAGCCGACTTCATCCCTTGACCCCCAATGGGTAGAGGAGGTGTTGAGCTTGATGAAACAGTTAGCGTTAGAGCGCCAGACGATGATCGTGGTCACCCACGAAATGCAGTTCGCCCGGGAAGTAGCTGATCAAGTGGTCTTTATGGATGACGGCGGCATCGTCGAGCAAGCACCACCAGAGGAGCTGTTCACTGCTCCCAAAGATGAGCGAACACGCCACTTTTTACGCAAAATTTTAGCGCCTATGGGGCAGGAGGCACCGTGAGTGAGGTTGCCTGCTGGCTCTATGTTCACATTGACAACAGCTAGCAAGCGCGCCTAGCGCGTGATAGACTACGCCATCCTCTCAGACAAGTCCCGTGAATGGGCAGCTAATTTCGACTGCCTGTTACACACTTTGGTAGGGTGATATCCCAGCCAAAACAATTGGTTGTTGCGGAAACGTCGTGCTGTGACAGCGCAGCCGGCGAACACATATTTAATTTCGTTGCCGTTTTGTCGGCAACCTTTATTCTCCAAGGAGATACCCTGTGGCGAACAGCAAGCAAGCTCGCAAGCGCGCCCGCCAGGCCGAGAACCGTCGCGTCCTGAAATCCAGCCAGCGCAGCATGGTCCGCACCTACATCAAGCGTGTAGTGAAAGCGATCGGCACCGGCGACCACGCCAAGGCAATGGAAGAGTTCAAGGCAATGCAGCCGGTCGTTGACCGTATTGCAGACAAAGACGTGCTGTCTAAGAAGAAAGCAGCTCGCCTGAAGAGCCGTTTGAACAAGCGTATTAAGGCACTGGCGGCGTAAGCCGGCTGGCGCCATAAAAAAAACCGGCTGCGGCCGGTTTTTTTGTGTCTGGATGATTTTTCTAGGTGGTCTTTTTTAGGTGATCTTTCCTAGAGAGTCTCTTCTGGATGGTGTGTTCTAGATGGTTTCTTCTGGATAGCTTATGACGGTGAATAAAGCACCCAATACGTCCCCTAACACCGCGATAGCCCGCCGTGGGCTAATGCGTTCTGGTCTTGTGGTTAGTGCCATGACCATGCTGTCGCGGGTGATGGGGCTGGCACGCGATGTGGTCATCGCTACCTTATTGGGGGCGGGGGATGGCGCCGATGCGTTTTTTGTGGCGTTTAAGATCCCTAACTTTCTGCGCCGTCTGTTTGCCGAAGGGGCGTTTAACCAAGCCTTTGTGCCGGTGCTTTCAGAGTACTCCACCCAGCGTAGCCGTGAAGAGATCCGCGTGCTGCTAAATGCTACTGCGGGTAGTTTAACAGCAGTGCTGGCGTTGATTACCGCTGTGGCTATGCTCTGTGCGCCGTGGCTGATTTGGGTGTTTGCCCCCGGGTTTGGCAGCGAGCCCGAAAAGCTGGCACTGACCGCAGATATGCTGCGCTTAACGTTTCCCTATTTATTGCTGATTTCGCTTACCGCGTTTTCAGGCAGCGTGCTGAATACCTGGAACCGCTTCGCGGTGCCTGCGTTTACCCCGGTGCTGCTGAATCTTTCGCTGATTGGTGCGGCGCTGTTTTTAATGCCGCTAATGGAAGAGCCCGCCATGGCGCTGGCCTGGGGCGTGCTGATTGCTGGGGCGGCGCAGTTGGTTTTTCAGGTGCCGTTTTTACTGCGCTTGGGGTTGATGCCCACGCCATGGCCAAATTTTGCCCATGAGGGCGTGCGACGCATTCTGAAATTGATGGGGCCAGCGCTGTTTGGGGTATCGGTATCGCAAATTAACCTGTTGTTGGATACCGTTTTGGCTTCATTGCTGGCGGCGGGCAGCGTGTCGTGGCTCTACTATTCGGATCGTTTGGTAGAGCTACCGCTGGGCGTGTTTGGGGTGGCGATTGGTACGGTGATTCTGCCCGCGCTGTCTAAACGCCATGCTGACCAGTCCAAAGAGCACTTTGCGGCCATGCTCGATTGGGCTATCCGCATTGTATTGCTGTTAGGCTTGCCTGCGGCGCTGGCGCTGGCGGTGCTGGCCGAACCGTTGTTGATTACGCTGTTCCATTACGGGGCGATGACCGATAACGACATCCAAATGGCGGCCATGAGTCTGCGCGCGTATGCCTTTGGCTTGGTGGCCTTTATGCTGATCAAAGTATTGGCGCCGGGCTTTTTTGCCCGCCAAGACACCAAAACACCGGTAAAGGTAGGTATTATCGCCATGGTCGCTAATATGGTGTTAAACCTACTGCTGATTTGGCCGCTAGCCCATGCCGGGTTAGCGTTAGCCACCGCGCTTTCTGCGTTCTTAAATGCTGGCCTGCTGGGCTATTTGCTGCATAAGCAAGGCGTTTTGGTCTTTCAGCCGGGCTGGAAGCGGTATTCGGTGCAGTTAATAGGTGGCAGTGGGTTAATGTGTGCGGCGCTCTACTTTGTTGCGCCCGACTGGCAGGCGTGGCTTACCTTTGGCCTTTGGCAGCGGGTAAGCTGGGTCACCGGCTTAGTGGTATTGGGSGGATCGCTTTATTTTGCTTGGCTGGCTGCACTGGGTTTGCGCATTCGTCATTTTAAAATGCAATCGTAACTGCACCCCGCCGGGCGTGTTCGTTATAATCAGGGGCTTTATATCCTCCAACGGCTGAGGTGCCATGCGCGTCATTCGAGGTCTGCACAACTTGAAAGCGGCTCATCGTGGCTGCGTTGCGACCATTGGTAATTTCGATGGGGTGCATCGCGGCCATCAAGCCATCCTGCAGCAGTGCCGTGAGCATGCGGCGCGCTGGAGTGTGCCGCTGACAGTGGTGGTGTTCGAGCCCCAGCCGCGGGAGTTTTTTGCCGGTGACCAAGCGCCGCCGCGGTTAACCCGGCTGCGCGAAAAAGTGCGGCTACTGCGCGATTTTGGCGCTGAACAAGTGCTGGTTCTGCCGTTTAACGATGCGCTGCGCAGCCTTACCGGGCGTGAGTTTATCGACCAGGTATTGATCGACGGGCTCGGTGTTAAACATTTGGTGGTGGGCGATGATTTCCGCTTTGGCTGTGATCGCCGTGGCGATTTTGCCTTACTGGCAGAGGTGGGGCGTGAACAGGGCTTTGGCGTAGAGCACACCCGCACCTTTACCGTGGATGACGAACGCGTTTCCAGTTCACGAGTGCGGACGCTGCTTGCCAGCGGCAATTTTTCTGCTGCCGCGCGCTTGCTGGGTCGTGCCTATTCGTTACATGGCCGCGTGGTTCGCGACCAGCAGCTAGGGCGCACCATTGGTGTACCGACTGCCAACCTGCCGCTGATGCCCCAGCCGTTAACGCTGCGTGGGGTCTATGCGGTAGTGGCTGAACTGGAAAATGGAGAGCGCTACCCGGCGGTGGCGAATGTCGGCTTCCGCCCCACGGTGGGCTCAGACCGGCCAACGCTTGAGGTGCACCTGCTGGATTTTAACGCTGATCTTTACGGCCAACGCATGACGGTGTTTCCCTGCGCGCGGCTACGGGGTGAGGTGAAGTTTGACGGCCTTGAAGCGCTTAAAGCGCAAATTGAACGTGACCAGGCCCGCGCTCGCCACTATTTAAGCGCGATGGTGGGTAAGCAAGACTATTCTCTTCCGCTGGCCTCGGCCCCGCTTGGGCGTGAGTCGATGTCTTCAGATACTGGGTCTTCAAATACGATTTCTTCTGATTCTTCTTCGGCGGATGATGCCGCCGATGCTAACAACGGCTGACGAGACCATGGATTATAAGCACACGCTGAATTTGCCTGAAACTGATTTCCCCATGCGCGGCATGCTGCCGAAGCAGGAGCCTGGGCGAGTTTCCCAGTGGCAGGATATGAACATTTACCAGCGCCTGCGTGAAGCGCGTGCGGGGGCGCCGCTGTTTGTGCTGCACGATGGCCCTCCCTACGCCAATGGCAGCATCCATATTGGTCACGCCGTTAATAAAATTCTTAAAGATATTATCGTTAAGTCAAAAAACTTAGCCGGTTTTGATGCGCCCTATGTACCGGGGTGGGACTGCCACGGCTTGCCCATTGAGCACAAAGTTGAAACGACTCATGGCAAACACCTGGCACCAGATCACGCCCGTGAGCTTTGCCGGGAGTACGCTGGTGCGCAAGTAGAAACACAGCTGGCCGACTTTGTGCGTCTCGGTATTATCGGTGACTGGGATCATCCCTACCGCACCATGAACTTCGCCAACGAAGCGGGTGAAATGCGTGCGTTAGCCGAGATGGTCGACGCGGGTTACGTGTTTAAAGGCTTGAAACCGGTTAACTGGTGCTTTGACTGTGGCTCGGCGCTGGCGGAAGCCGAAGTTGAGTATGCCGATAAGAAATCCGACGCTATCGATGTCGCTTTCCCAGTGGAGGATGCCGATAAGCTTGCTGCCGCGTTTGGCTTAACCGAGCTGACGAAGCCTGCAGCCGTGGTTATCTGGACCACCACGCCTTGGACCATTCCGGCTAACCAGGCGCTTAACGTTCACCCCGAGTTTACCTATGCGCTGGTCGATACCGGCGAGCGCCTGCTGCTGCTGGCTGAAGAGCTGGTAGAGAGCTGCCTGGAGCGCTTTGATTTGCAAGGTGAGGTGATTGCTACCACGCAAGGTAAAAACCTTGATCTGATCAATTTCCGTCACCCGTTCTACGACCGCCTCTCGCCCGTCTATCTGGCGGAGTACGTCGAGTCTGAAGTGGGCAGTACCGGTATCGTGCACTCGTCGCCTTCCTACGGCGTTGACGACTTCAATACCTGTCGTGCCTATGGGATGAGTTTTGACGACATGCTCAATCCTGTTCAGGGCAACGGCGTTTACGCCGATGACCTGCCGCTCTTTGGCGGCCAGATGATTTGGAAGGCCAATCCCCATATCGTTGAGAAGCTGCGTGAAGTGGATGCGCTGATGGCGCACAAAGTCATCACTCACAGCTACATGCATTGCTGGCGCCACAAAACGCCGGTGATCTACCGTGCCACGGCCCAGTGGTTTGTGGGCATGGACATTCAGGGCAAAGACGGTAAAACCCTGCGCGAGCGTGCTTTGGAAGGCATCGAAGCCACGGCGTTTACCCCCGCTTGGGGGCAGGCGCGTCTGCACAGTATGATCGCTAACCGTCCAGACTGGTGTATCTCCCGCCAGCGTAACTGGGGCGTGCCGATCCCGTTCTTCTTGCACAAGCAAACCGGCGAGCTGCACCCACGTACCGTTGGGCTGATGGAAGAGGCGGCTAAGCGCGTTGAGCAAGCGGGCATCGACGCCTGGTTCAAACTCGACCCGGCAGAGCTGTTGGGCGCGGAAGCGGCGGATTACGATAAAGTCACCGATACCCTTGATGTCTGGTTCGACTCCGGTACTACCCACCGCCATGTGCTGCGCGGCTCGCACCCCCATGGTCACGAAAGCGGCCCGCGGGCGGATCTATACTTGGAAGGCTCTGACCAGCACCGCGGCTGGTTTCATTCGTCGCTGCTGACGGGGTCGGCCATTGACGGGCATCCGCCGTATCGTCAACTGCTTACCCACGGCTTTACCGTCGACTCCCAGGGCCGCAAGCAGTCCAAATCGCTGGGCAACGTGGTCGCGCCCCAGGAAGTGATGGATAAGCTGGGCGGCGATATTCTGCGCCTGTGGGTCGCCTCGACCGATTACTCCGGCGAGATGGCAGTATCTGATGAGATTTTGAAGCGCACCTCCGATGTGTATCGGCGGATTCGTAACACCGCGCGCTTCCTKCTTTCGAACCTTAACGGGTTTGATCCAGAGAAGAACCAAGTGGCCTTTGGCGATATGCTGGCGCTGGATCAGTGGGTGGTAGATCGTGCTCACCAACTACAGGTGCGGATCGAAAAAGCCTACGAAGAGTACCGCTTCCTGGATGTTTATCAGCAGGTGCATGGTTTCTGCGCCCGGGAGCTGGGTGGCTTCTACTTAGATGTCATCAAGGATCGCCAGTACACCACGCAAACCGATTCCCTGGCGCGGCGCAGTGCGCAAACAGCGCTCTATCATGTAGTGGAAGCACTGAGCCGTTGGATCGCGCCAATTCTCTCTTTCACCGCTGAGGAGATTCACGAGAATATCCCCGGTAAGCGCGGTGACAGCGTGCTCTTGGAGACCTACTACACTGGTTTGGGCAGCCTGGACGACAACGCTGAGTTGGGCCGTGCTTTCTGGGAGCAAGTACTGGAGGTCAAGCACTCGGTCAACAAGTGCCTGGAAGATGCCCGTAATGCCAAAGTCATTAAGGGTAGCCTGGCAGCTGAAGTCACCCTGTATGTCAGCGACGAGCTGCAGGCGACCCTGGCTAAACTGGGCGATGAACTGCGCTTTGTAATGCTAACCAGTGAAGTGACGCTTAAGCCCCTGGCTACTGCAAGTGATGCAGAAGCGACCGAGCTGGATAGCTTGAAAGTCGCGGTTAAAGCCAGCGACAACACCAAGTGCGAGCGTTGCTGGCACCATCGTCCCGATGTAGGCACCCATGCGGATCACCCGGATCTGTGTGGACGCTGTATCAGCAACCTCCCCGAAGGCAGCGGTGAGATTCGTTACTATGCCTAGTCAAACTGATACGCCTGATAMAAACACACGGCCGCCAATGCAGCGGCCGCTGCGCTGGCTGTGGCTAGCGGTGGCGGTGATTGCCTTGGATCTGGTCACCAAGTACATAGCCAGTAGCCAGTTGGGCTATGCCCAGCCGGTAACTGTGCTGCCGTTCTTTAACCTGACGCTGCTGCACAATACCGGCGCAGCGTTCAGCTTTTTAGCCACCCATCCAGGCTGGCAGCGCTGGTTCTTCGCCTTGATTGCCGTGGGTGCCAGCGTGGCGCTGACAGTGTGGCTTTCGCGGATCAAGCACGACGAAAAACTGTTGGCGATAGCGCTACCGCTAATCATCGGTGGTGCGCTGGGGAATCTCTACGACCGCTTGGTGCATGGCTATGTGGTCGATTTTCTGTCTTTCCACGCTGCCGGATGGTACTACCCGGCGTTTAATGTGGCGGATATTGCGATTACCCTGGGGGCGGTCGCTTTAATCTGGGAATCCATTATGGGTGAGCGGCGGCGCAAAAAAGCGCATGGGGCTTCCCATTAATCGAACGTTTAGAACGGTATATTGAGAGCTGAAATGAGCGACTATCTGATCGATGAAGGTATGGAAGTGACGCTGCACTTCACCTTAAAACTGGAAGATGGCACCTTAGTGGACTCCACCAAGGAGAAAGCGCCGGCCACATTTGAATTTGGCGACGGCAATCTGCCACCCGGTTTTGAACATCCTATTAAAGGGTTGGCTGCAGGTCAGGAGGGCACCTTCCAGATAACCCCAGAGCATGCCTTTGGCCAGCACAACCCGCAAAATATTCAGACCCTGAAACGGGCAGATTTTGGTGATGAGGCCCCGGAAATTGGTATGGTGATGTCGTTTGCCGATAAAGCGGGAACGGAATTGCCCGGAGTGGTCAAAACCATTGACGGAGAGCGTATTGAAGTGGACTTCAATCACCCACTGGCAGGGCGTACCCTGACGTTTGAGGTCGAAGTGCTCGATGTCAAACCGGTGACAACGCATTAATTCACTAAGCGATGTGCTTACGCATCAAGGCGCCACTATGCAATCGACGCAACCCCAGCCCATTCAGATCAAATTAGCCAATCCGCGTGGCTTTTGCGCCGGTGTGGATCGCGCGATCGATATCGTCAACCGTGCACTGGATGTGTTTGGCCCACCTATCTATGTGCGCCACGAGGTTGTCCACAACCGTTTTGTGGTCGAAACCCTGCGTGCCCGTGGGGCCGTGTTTGTTGAAGAGCTGGATGAAGTGCCCGATGACGTTATCGTCATTTTCTCTGCCCACGGCGTTTCCCGGGCGGTGCAAGCCGATGCGGAACGACGGGGTTTGAAAGTGTTTGACGCCACCTGCCCGCTAGTGACCAAGGTACACCTTGAAGTGCTGCGCTACGCCAAGCGCGGCCAGGAGTGCATCCTGATCGGCCATGAAGGCCACCCGGAAGTCGAAGGCACCATGGGGCGTTACGACACTTCCCACGGCGGCCGGATCTACTTGGTAGAGGACGAAAAAGACGTTGCTAAGCTGGAGGTGAGTGATCCCACCAAGCTGGCTTTCGTGACTCAGACGACGCTGTCGATGGATGATACCGCCAAGGTGATTGATGCGCTGCGCGAGAAGTTTTCCGACATCCAGGGGCCGCGCAATGACGATATCTGCTACGCCACGCAGAACCGTCAGGATGCAGTACGCGAACTAGCCGCCCAAAGTGATCTACTGCTGGTGGTAGGCAGCCCCAATAGCTCAAATTCCAACCGCCTACGTGAGCTCTCGGAGCGTATGGGGACGCCTGCCTATTTGATCGATAACGCCGATCAGATCGACCCGCAGTGGCTTGAGAATGTTTCACGCATTGGCGTGACCGCGGGCGCCAGTGCCCCTGAAGTATTGGTCAAAGGCGTGATTGCCAAGCTGCAAACCATGGGCGCTGCACTACCTGAAGAGCTACAGGGCCGCGAAGAAACCATTACCTTCTCGATGCCAAAAGAGCTGCGCGAAAAGGTGATCGCCAGCAGCTAGCAACCTGCGTCGTGATGCATTGCGTATTGGTTTGCGACATACTGAAATGGTATGAGCCAACTAGTACAGGAGCAGAGCCGCGTGTCTTATGTTTCTCACTTTTTTGCTGGCCATTCGTTGCTGAAGGGCCAGCGCGGCTTTACTCTTATTGAGTTGATGATTGTGCTGGTAATTATCGGCATCGTCGCCGCCATTGCCTACCCCAGCTATACCCGCTACGTGCAAAAATCAGTGCGAACCGATGCCCATGCAGGGCTGATGCAAGCTGCTTCCGAGCTTGAGCGCTGTTATACGCGGTCTTACTCATATAGTGATTGTCCTATCAGCAACGCCTCTCCCGAAAACAACTATGCGATTGCGGTAAGTGTTAGCGGTAACGGCTATTTATTGACCGCCAGCACTCTTCAGAATGACGGCTGCGAAGATGATATGACGCTAAATTCAAGTGGCGAAGGGTTGCCCGGTGCTTGCTGGTAAACAGGCAAAGCAGCGAGGCTTTAGCTTAATAGAGGCGTTGATCGCACTGGTGGTGCTTTCCATCGGCCTGATCGGCGTTGCCGCCATGCAGCTTAAAGCGCTGCAAAGTGCGAATACTGGCTACCTGCGTTCAGTAGCAAGTGTTGCGGCCGTAGATGCGCAAGAGCGGCTTTGGGCGGAGCTGGCAAAAGATGGCGTAGATAGCTGCGCAGATATCGCTATTGAGATTGCTTGGAAGGCCCAGTGGTTTACCAATAGTGATTCGAATCCTTTGCGAAATGTGAATGCGCAAGAGAGCAAAATCGAATCAAACGGTTGTGAATTCACCATTGAGATAGACCTAGGTAGCCGAGCCGGCGAGACCGAATCAGATGTATTTACCTATAGGCTTCGCCTGCCAGAGCTAGAGGGGGGCTAATGAAGCCAGGTATGCAAAAGGGTTTTACCCTCGTTGAGCTGATGGTAGCGATGGTGATAGGTACAGTGATTATCTTAGGGGCTGGACAGCTTTTTTTAACCTCTTTTCAAACGTTTAAGATCGTTGACAAGGTCAGCCGCAAACAAGAGACATTAATTTTTGCGGTAAGTACCCTGACTGCAGCAGGACGCAAAGGGAATATTGGTGACTACGCTATTGTGTCCGATGGACGTCGCTCTGACAGCGGGACGGACTATTATTGTGTTCTGCAAGATGAGGTTCAAAACCAGCCTGTCTTAGATCTTGCTCAGGTTGATGATGAGGCCGGTTGCCCAACGCTTGCTGAATCCAATGGCGATGGCGTATCTCATTTAATCACGCTGCCCATCGGCGATTGCCGAGAGAGCGTAAATATGACGTGCGATGAAATTACCTTGACTATCAGTGAGCGAAATAAAGCAATCTCATTACGAGAGCCTACTTCATGAAACAGCAGCAAGGTGCGGCGTTAGTGATGGTGATGGCTCTGCTCGCCGGTGCATTGATGCTAGGCATGTCAGGGATGCGGAGCGCGTTGATTGATGAGCGTTTAGCGGGTAATTATCGCGCCTCTGTACAGGCTCAAATGACCGCAGAAAGCATGCTGTCGGTGTTTAGAAGCATGGCTTCTCGGCGCCAGTTATTAGAAGACATCTTTAACGCTACTTATACCGAGAGTGATTTTTTAAATGATGTAACTCGCGTCGAGGGATTCGAATCCTTTGATCAGTTGAGCGTCACGTTTGATGTGAGCGGTGATGAAGTGACGATTACAACGCGTGATATGGGTACGCATAGCAGCATTGAGAGCACATCGGTTGCCGTTTATCAACGGGCCAGCCAAACCAGCGGGGCAGGAGACTAAGCGGTTGTGAGGGGCGTTGTGTAAATGCCTGGGATGCCATTCGCCACATGGCATGCAGCACGTTATCATAGCGGTATTTGCTTAAGAGCCTGAAAACCATGAGTCAGCCTTCGAAAACCCGCGTCCTTACCGGTATTAACACCACCGGCACGCCCCACTTGGGCAACTATGTTGGAGCGATCAAGCCCGCCATTGAGGCCAGCCAGGATCCCAGCGTTCAGTCGTTCTATTTTCTGGCCGACTATCACTCCCTAATCAAGTGCCAAGACCCCAAGCGGGTGCAGGAGTCTCGCCTGGAAATTGCCGCTACCTGGCTTGCGCTCGGGCTGGATACTGATAACGCCATTTTCTATCGTCAGTCGGATATCCCGGAAATCCCCGAGCTTGCATGGATGCTCTCCTGCGTATGCGCTAAAGGCTTGATGAACCGCGCCCATGCCTATAAAGCAGCGGTGGCTGAGAACGAAGAGGCGGAAAACCAGGATCCGGATAAAGGCATTACCATGGGGCTTTTCGGCTATCCCGTGTTGATGGCGGCGGATATTCTAATGTTCAACGCCAACAAAGTGCCGGTGGGGCGTGATCAGATCCAGCATATTGAAATGGCCCGCGATATTGCCGGGCGTTTTAACCACCTCTATAAAGGTCAGCACTTTGTGCTCCCTGAGGCGGTAGTAGACGACAAGGKACAGCTACTGAACGGCTTGGATGGTCGCAAGATGTCCAAAAGCTACGACAATACGATTCCGCTGTTTGCCCCAGAGAAAAAGCTGCAGAAACTGGTACGTAAGATTAAGACCAACTCACTGGAACCCGGTGAGCCGAAAGACCCTGATAGCTGCACGTTGTTCCAGATTTACTCCGCGTTCGCGACGGCAGAAGAGACAGCGAGTTTACGTGAGCAGTATGCCAACGGCATTGGCTGGGGCGACGCTAAAAATCACGTGTTTGAATATTTGAATGCGCACTTGAGCGCCCCCCGTGAACGCTATAACACACTGATGGAAGACCCTGCCCATATTGAGGCGGTACTGCAAAAAGGCGCCGAGCGGGCGCGGCAAGAAGCTGCACTCACGATGGATCGTTTACGTTCAGCGGTTGGCCTAGGGCGGTTTGTTTAAACTCTTAGTTTTATTGCAATACCCGTAGTAACGACGAAGCCCCTTCCGGKTGGAAGGGGCTTCGCTTGTTTCAGGCCCTGTTTTTCTTCAGGTCCTATGTTTCCAGGCGTCAACTAGTCTTTGAGCGACTGCTTAGCCTTCGATCGGGGCGCGCCAGKCGTCAGAACCAGAGGTGCCAGCAACAGTGTGTTCCCAATCAATCTTACGGTAAGCCAGTGACACGTCCATCAACTGGGTGAATTCAGATTTTTGGATGTCTTGGGCGTGCGGCATACGCAGATTGATGTCAACGATAGTGGCATCGGTCAGCGTGGTGGTGAAGAAGTGCTCCTGCTTACCTTCAACAGAAGTGCGGTACCACTTCAGCTCAACATTGGGCAGCATTTCACCAGACGCTAGCGCGTTGTACATCAGCGGCACTGCTTTGTTCAGGGCAACGGTAAAGATAAAGGGCTTGTGAGCACGTTGACCAGACGGCTGACCAGACTGCGGATCAGTAGGTACGGTAACGACATGCTTAAATTCTTGCACCAGCATCTGGTCTTCGTGGCCTTCAACGTAGATGTTGCCTACGGAGTCAGGGGTGAAAGCACCTGATGTGATGTTGCCCTGAGTTTGGCCTTCAATGCTGATATAACATGGTGTTGGCATGGTCTGCTCCTTGACTGGAAATATTAAGGTTTGTCACGTGACCCTCTAAGTAAGGCAATGAATGTGCCATTATTTTTTTATCTTTTTTTTTCAGAGACTTATTTTTTATATAGCAGATAATTAATTTTTATTAGGCAATTTGTGGCCTGGTCTGGGCAACTCATTGCTTGCTTGGCAATGGGTTGCTTGATTATTTTGATGTTACATTTGATAAGCCTTAATGAAGTAACGAAATCTAGATTTTTGTTTTATTTTGTAAGGCTAATACGCTAGTTGTTATTTTGATGTCCGAAAAATAACATTTTAACGCCTTAACTTTTAACGTCGATTGGCATTATCAAAATCATTTGTACGTTATTTCTGTCAAAAACTGTAAGAGATTGCCGATAGAGTTTGTAAGAAATTTCTTACAAATTTTAATTAGCCAATTAATTTAAATTAGCATTGGTTCTATCTCCGTTTAAATTCTGCAAAATAGCCGCTAAATGAGATTAGGTTGAATTTATGCTTTCGGGGTGATGGCCAATAGACGTCTCTTGTTCAATCAAGTCGGAGTTGGCACGCACTATGTAATTCGGTACCTTCCCGGGATTGAGAACTATTAACGGTTACATTGATACACTTTTCTCTCCAGGGCTAAATATCATGGCTAAACAAGGAACTGTTGCGCCCAAAGAGCGCATCAACATTAAGTATGTGCCAGCGACTGGCGATCAGCAGGCTGAAACTGAACTGCCATTGAAGTTGTTGGTCGTCGGCGACTTTAAAGGTGGTGAGGAAGAGACCCCTATTGAAGAGCGACAGTCCGTCTCTGTTGATAAGAACAACTTTCAGTCGGTAATGCGCGAGGCTGGCTTAAGCCTGCAAACTGCCGTGCCTAATCGTCTTGATGAGAGTGATGAGCCTACAGATATCGCTGTCAATCTTGATTTTAAGTCCCTGGAAGATTTCTCTCCTGATGCGGTTGCCAAGCAGGTGCCCGAGTTACGCAAGTTGGTTGAGTTGCGCGAAGCGCTGGTCGCTTTGAAGGGGCCGCTGGGTAATGTGCCCGCTTTCCGTGATCGGCTACAGAAGCTGTTAGAAAACGACGAAGCTCGCCAGCAGTTGCTGAATGAGCTGGCATTGCTGGATGCAGATAAAGATCAATAATTCTTCAGCATTAGCAACGTTTTTTTATTGCAAATCAGCGAATTCGAGGCACAGCGATGAGTAAGACAGCAAAGCAACAGAATGCAGTTGCAGAAACTGAAACGGATGTTTCGTTGCTTGATCAAGTGATGGCGCAAACACGTATGGCACCAGCCGATGAAGGCTACGATGTTGCCAAACAGGGCGTGGCGGCTTTTATAGCAGAGCTGCTCAATGGTGACGAGGCGGCGCCAAAGGTCAACAAATCACTTGTTGATAATATGATTGTTGAGCTGGATCGAAAGATTAGTCATCAGGTGGATGAGGTTCTTCACGAAACGAATTTCCAGCAGTTGGAATCGGCTTGGCGTGGTTTGAAGCTGCTGGTCGACCGGACTGATTTCCGTGAAAACATTAAGCTTGATGTACTGCACGCCACTAAGCAGGAGCTACTGGAAGATTTTGAGTTTGCACCTGAAATTAGCCAGAGTGGGCTTTACCATCACGTCTACAACGCGGGCTATGGCCAGTTTGGCGGAGAACCGGTAGCGGGCATTATTGGCCACTATGATTTCTCGCCCTCCACACCCGATATGAAGCTGCTTCAGCATACTGCGGCGGTTGGTGCTATGGCGCATGCACCCTTTATGTCTTCAGTTGCTCCCTCTTTCTTCGGTATTGAAAGCTTTGAAGAGTTGCCGAATATCAAAGATTTCAAGGCTATTTTTGAAGGGCCTAAATATGCTCGTTGGCGCAGCCTTCGTGAGTCTGAAGACGCACGATATCTTGGGCTAACGGCCCCGCGGTTCTTGCTACGGACTCCCTACGACCCAGTAGAAAATCCGATCAAAAGCTTTAACTACCGCGAAGACGTTAGTGAAAACCACGAGCATTATTTATGGGGTAATACCTCTTATTTGCTGGCGGAGCGTCTCACGGACAGCTTTGCCAAGTACCGTTGGTGTCCCAATATTATTGGCCCGCAAAGTGGTGGTGCAGTCGAAAACTTGCCGGTGCATACCTACGAAGCATTTGGCCAGCTGCAGGCAAAAATTCCTACCGAGGTGTTAATTACTGACCGGCGTGAATTTGAAATGGCTGAGGAGGGGTTCATTTCATTAACCATGCGTAAGGGCAGTGATAATGCGGCCTTCTTCTCAGCCAACTCTGTTCAAAAACCCAAGGTTTTTCCAAACACTGCAGAAGGTAAAGCGGCTGAAACCAACTTCAAGCTGGGTACTCAGCTTCCCTACATGTTCATCATTAACCGCTTGGCGCACTACGTAAAAGTGCTTCAGCGTGAACAAATAGGTTCATGGAAAGAGCGTCAGGATCTTGAGCGTGAACTTAATGCTTGGATTCGTCAGTACGTTGCCGATCAAGAAAATCCCCCCGCAGATGTCAGAAGCCGCCGCCCGTTGCGCGCAGCTTCTATCCAGGTGTCTGATGTTGAAGGTGATCCAGGCTGGTATCAGGTTTCCATGGCGGTTCGCCCGCACTTTAAATACATGGGTGCCAACTTCGAACTCTCGCTTGTTGGCCGCCTCGACAAAGAATAAAGGAAAGCAGCGATGGCAACGGAGAGCGGAGGGTTGTTGGGTAGAGCACCGCTAGGAAGTCGCTTGTTTGAACGGCTTGCCGCTCCCGATCAACCCGTGTTGCGAAGGGAGGCCGACGAGTTGATGGAAGTTGTCGAGTCGATCAAGCGTCACCTAGTTGACTTGCTGAACAGCCATCCGGGTAACAGTGCCTGTGCGCCCGAACTTGGCTTGCTCGACTTCAACGATGCCACGATTGGTGTGCTGGATCTGGAGCGCAATATTCAACGCGCGATTTGTCAGTGTATTGAGCGCTATGAGCCGCGGGTCAAACGTGTGGATGTTGAGTCATTACCTAATCATGGTGATCCGTTGCAATTGCGCTTTCAGGTGCATGCCACCGTCGCTTTAGGCAGAGAAAACACCCAAGCGACTATCGATTTGTTGCTTAACAACAAGCGTTATCAGTGTCTCAACTGATATGCCTGAGAGGCACGAATGCTGAATCGCTACTATCGTGACGAGCTCAATTTTTTAAAGCGCCAGGGGCGGGAGTTTGCCGATGCAAACCCCGGCTTAAGCCGCTTCTTGTCCGAGCGCAGCACGGATCCTGATGTAGAGCGGTTATTGGAAGGGTTTGCCTTTCTCACCGGGCGAATGCGCGAGAAAGTTGAGGATGAGTTTCCTGAGCTTACACACTCGCTAATCAGCATGCTGTGGCCGAATTATTTGCGGCCTGTACCCAGCATGACGGTGGTTCAATTTACCCCTAGTTGGTACTCCCTGAGTCAGCAGCAACGGGTTGAGCGTGGAACAGAACTTGCCAGTGAGCCGATAGAGGGCACGCCATGCCTGTTCAGAACTTGCCATGATGTAACACTCTATCCATTGGCGCCGATAGGTGTGGATGCGCGTCATACGCGGGAATCTTCAATCGTAGAGCTGGCGATGGAAGTGCGTAGCGACCAACCGCTGAATGCCATGGGTATCGACTCGCTGCGCTTGCATCTAGGCGGTGATGGTTACACCGCACGCACGCTCTATTTATGGATGAGTCACTATCTTTCACGGCTGGAGCTGGAAATTGATGGGCAGAGGCAGCGGCTACCTTCTGATGCGCTAAAGGCTGTTGGGTTCGAGCGTGATCAAGCGCTTCTACCTTACCCGCAGAATGTTCATCAAGGGTATCGCATTTTGCAGGAGTACCTCTGTTTTCCGGAGGCTTTCCATTTTTTTGATATTTTAGGACTCGGGCGCTATTTGCCAGCTGACACGGCGAGTAACGTCACGCTGCGCTTTGTATTTTCACGTACCTTGCCAACCGATGCTCGGGTGAAGGATGAGCATCTGGCGCTTTACTGTACGCCAGCGATCAACCTTTTCGAGCATGATGCTGAGCCTATTGATTTGAGTGGCGAACGCAGCGAGTACCGAATACGGCCTAATAGTCGCGCCCCTTCACACTATGAAATTTTTAGTGTTGATGACGTGCTGGGAACGCTGGAAGGTGGGCGTACTGAGTGGCAAGAAACGCCGCGCCGCTATGTTCCGTTTGAAAGTTTCCAGCATCAAATTGAGCGTGACCGGGGGAGAGAGTCCCTTTACTACCGTGTGCGAGTGCGCGACAGCCTGCGCAGCGATGGTTTTGATCACGACATCGCCTTTGTTCGGGGGGACGAGCGTGCCTGTCTTGGCCGCCGTGAAACGATTTCTCTGCAGCTGACCTGTAGTAATCGTGAGTTACCTGAGCGGCTAACGATAGGCGATTTGTGTGTGGCAACGGAAGAAAGCCCTGCTTACGCTACCTTCCGCAATATTACCCGGCCGACCCCGGTTCTACGCCCTGCGCTCGATGATGGGCTGCTATGGATATTAATCTCAAATTTGTCGCTCAACTACCTCTCCTTGCTCGAGCGTGATGCGCTGTGCTCGGTACTGCGTGCCTATGATTTCCGAGCTTTAGTGGACAGGCAAGCAGAACGGGTTGCGCAAAAAAGGCTAGCCGGCATTCTTGAAATTGACACCCAGTCTGTTGATCGCTTGCGCAAAGGTTTGCCCGTGCGTGGGCTGCGTTCGGTAATGACATTGGATCAAGAGGCTTTTGGCGATGAGGGTAGCCTCTACCTGTTTGGCAGTGTGTTGGCGCGCTTCTTTTCGCTGTACGTAAGCATTAACTCTTTTCACGAATTACATGTCATTAATCGCCATAACCAAGAGCGCTATCAATGGACCTTACAGGTGGGGCAGCAGCCCCTGATGTAGCGCTGGCGCCGGTTATTCGGGGGGCGCGACGTTACGAATTTTATCAACTAGTAGAGCTTCTGCACCGTCATCACGGCGATGATTTAGAGCAGCGGCATGGCGGTAGCGTGCCCTCATTTCAGCGCGTGCGCTATACCGCCTCAGCGTCGTTGGGCTTTCCGGGCAGCGATGTGCTTGCCCTGAGTGAAAACCAGGCAGGCCAATACGAGATGGAAGTCAGTTTCCTGGGGTTACAGGGTGCGCAATCGCCGCTTCCCGGTTACTACCTGGAAACCTTGGCGCATAACGCCGCTCACCAAGAAGGGGCCGCGGGTGATTTCCTCGACTTCTTTAACCATCGGCTGTTAACGCTCGTGCATCGTAGCTGGCGGAAATATCGCCACTACGTTCGCTATCAAAACGATGCGAAAGATGGTTTTTCTGCCGCGATATTTGCGTTGGTTGGGCTCGCTGACAGTGATCTACGCGGTGAAACACCGATCAACTGGAGCAAAATGCTCGCTTATGCGGGCCTCCTGGCTGGACGGTCGCGCTCGCCTGATGTGGTTAGCGGTATTGTTGGACACTGTTTCGACTTAGCCCAGGTACAGATAGAAGAGTGGGTGCAGCGTTGGGTGGAGATTCCTTTGGATCAGCGCAGTTGTATGGGTGTCTCGGGGATGACACTTGGCGGTGACATGGTCGCAGGCGAGCGTGTTGCAGATGTGAATGGCAAATTTGCGCTTTGCCTGCGCGGTTTAAGCCTAGCGCGATTTAGAGATTTTCTACCTGATGGTGAAGAGCATAGCCCCCTTAAAACGCTGGTGAGTTTTGTACTGCGAGAGCCGTTGGCCTATGACCTCGAGCTTGAATTGCTGGATAGCGAGGTAAAGCCCATGCGTTTGGGCGATGCCGGGTCGTGCCAGCTTGGATGGACCACCTTTGTTGATCCAGAGAGCGACGGCAACACTATGCGCCGTCGTGTACGCATTCAGATGACGAGTTAATCCATGCATTCCAATCAACTAGACGCTATCACCTTGGTGGTCACCAACAGTGAGCAGCTCGAAGGGCGCTCTACCAGCAGCTTTGTCTTCCATAAAGAGGGAGGCACGCTGGGAAGTGGCCTGCAAGATAACTGGTTACTGCAAGATCATAGCGGACGGATTAGGCCCAGCCATGCCGAAATAACCAAAATCGATGGCAAGTTCTGCCTAGTAGATCTGAGTGGACACACCTTTATTAACCGGACGACGCTGCCGATTGGGCGGCATCGAAAGGTAGCGCTACGCGATGGTGATGAGCTGATGATTGGCGAGTATCGCTTGAAGGTACATCTCGGTGATCGTCACGCGTGGCAGCCAGGTGTGCACTCGCTGGCCACGCTAATTGATGAAGAGCATGACGAGGTCTCGACCCAAGGCGCTGTTTGGTCAGCAGGGGGCGGGCATACCTTCAATCATGCAGCAGAAAAAGGCGACCCGATGGAAGCCTTAGGGGGAGCTCTGCCAGGCTCGATTGCGCATGACCCGATGGTGGCGTTAGACCATGAAGATAAGTCGTCGGACGCCATGGAGCCGCTTGAGGCCATGTCGCTCTCACATCGCCAGCAAGCGTATCAAGGGTATGTTTCTCAAGGACATGAGTTTCAAGAGCCAGCATATGCAAATAATCGGGATCAGTGGCAGCAACAAGAGCGCCATGAGGAAGCCTTAAGCCTCCCCGATATCAGAACACCGAAAGGCACAACAACGCAGAGGAGCAGTGGTATGGATGAGCGGCAGATAAACGATTTGGAGCGCTCTGTTGGGGAGCAATTGGAAGATCGCTGGCAAAAGCCAACAACGCAATCGCTTGGACATGTTGGTGCAGACCCTCTGCTGAGAGGGTTAGGCCTTGATTTACCCTTCCGCGATAGCGAGGAGCAGCAAGCATTTCTAGAAGAGGCGGGGCATACCCTACGCGCGACTATAGATGGTCTGCGCTTGCTAAATAAGGCGCAGAGCGATAGTAAGTACCCACTTAGAGACCGCCGTTTACAGCCGATTGAAGATAATCCTCTGCGCCTTGGCCAGTCCTATAACGAGACCGCTGAGACCCTATTCTCTGCCCAGCGTAGCCCTGTACATTTATCAGCGCCTGAGGCAGTAGCAGAGTGCTTGCGTCACCAGGGACAGCATCAAGCCGCCGTGGAAGAAGCCATTGGTCACGCACTGGGCGCCATACTTGATGCGTTCTCCCCTGACGCGCTGCTCAAGCGTTTCCATGCATACCGTGGTGCGGGTAATCGCATTGAAGACGAAGGTGGCTGGGCTTGGGAGATGTACCACTACTACTACAGAGAGCTTAACTCTGGTCGTCAACAAGGCTTTCAAAAACTGTTTTGGGAAGTCTTTGAACAAGCCTATGACCAATCGGTGCGTCGCCAGCAGCGGGAGGAGGCATGAACGTGCACAACATTGCACGGCTTGCCTGGCTGCTTTGCATCATTCTGTTGCTAGCAGGCTGTGCCTCGACCCGTGAAGCCACGGGCAAAGCGTGGCAGGTAATGCGCGATCCATCTATTCCTGTCGGCTACCCCGAAGATCAGCCCACCACAGTTGACTTAAGCATGATTGCTGAGCCAAACGTCAATACCAATGTGGATGGTGAAGGGACGCCGCTGCGTTTTCAGGTGCTGCAGTTAAAAGATGACTCCATGTTGATGGCGGCCGACCTAGGTCAACTGAATAGTGATTTAGAGGAGGCGCTAGGTACTAATTATCTCACCCACGATGACTTTACGCTGCTGCCTGGGCAGTGGAAGTTTTATGAACCTTTCGACGTTGATGAAGAGACGCGTTACATCGGGCTGATTGCTTTCTATGCAACTCCCAACGAGGCCGAGTGGAAGAAGGTCGTCAAGGTGAAGAGCCGTGGCGAGCATTACCACTTACTGGTTCACCTCCGGGGTAGCGAAGTAGAACTAAGGAAGGAGGAATAATGGCCAGCCGAAATCGTGTGGTGTGGAGCGAAGGGCTATTTATTAAGCCTCAGCATTTCCAGCAGCAGCAGCGCAGTTTAGAAGGGTTGATAGATGCACGACTCAAAGGGATTAGCCACTATTTATATGGCTTCCATACGCTAGAGCTGAATAGCGAGTTCCTCAGCTTTGGGCGTATTGCTATTAGCCGTGCCAGCGGCGTCATGCCCGATGGCGTTGCGTTCCAGCTCCCGGCCGATGATATCGAACCTAGCCCGCTAGAAATTAGCGACGCCAGTATTACCAACCAGGTGGTCTACCTGGGACTGCCGTTGGCCACCGACGGTGTGGGCGAAGTGCGTTGGCCGGGCGACGAATTGCCTGCACGCTATCGTCTCTCCTCACGTAGCGTACGTGACCTTCACTCCCGCGATGGTGCTACTGCAGAGCTTGAAGTGGCGCGGGTGTCTCCGCGCTTGCTGTTAGAGAGKGATGACCGCAGCGGTTACGCCTGCCTTTCCGTGGCACGGATTATCGAGCGTCGCCCAGATGGCAGTTTAGTGCTTGATGAGCAATTCTTGCCCACGCTGCTGAATGTGCAAGCGGCTCCTGGTTTGCAGCGTTTTGTCGGAGAAATGGCCGGTTTAATGCGTGAGCGGGCGCGCAATATTGCTCAACGTCTTTCTACACCGCATCAAGCAGGTGTTGCCGACGTCTCTGATTTTATGTTGCTGCAGCTACTGAACCGCGCTCAGCCGCGCTTTCAGCATCTTGCCCGGCTTGGCCAGCTTCATCCCGAGCGTCTTTACGACACCATGCACGAAGTCGCCTGTGAATTAGTGACGTTTACCGATGAATCGCGGTTACCGCCAGAGTGTCCGGCCTATGATCACGATCATCCCGAGCGCGCTTTCCGGCCACTAATGAAGATGCTCCGCCAGGCGCTTTCCACCGTGCTTGAGCCGCGTGCTGTCGCCATTCAGCTACAAGCGCGCCGTTTTGGTCTACTCGTTGCGCCGCTGTCAGACCTTAGCCTCATTGAGTCGGCTGAATTCATTCTTGCCGTTCGGGCGGATATGCCCAACGAGCGGCTGCGTAAGCTGTTCTTGCAGCAAACCAAAGTTGCCAGCGTGGAACGCATTCGTGACCTCATCAGTTTGCAGCTGCCCGGTGTCCCGCTTGAACCCTTGCCAGTGGCGCCTCGCGAGTTGCCCTACCACGCTGGTTATAGCTACTTCCAACTGGACCGCCAGAGTGAAGCGTGGGGAATGCTCAACGGGGCCAGTGGCTTTGCCTTCCACGTCGCCGGTGAATTTCCAGGACTGGAAATGCAGTTCTGGGCCATCAGGAGTTAAGCCATGCAACATCTTGCAACCGAAGATCAACGCTCTGTACGACCACGTGGCGCAAGCGACAAAGTCCGTCATGAAGATCTGATTAATGAGCGTGGCCTGGAACATCTCATCCATAGCCATGCCGAGCAGTTGGATGCCGATGAAGACTACTGGTTTCGTCTACGCGGGCACAATCTTAACCCACTGGTGGATGCGGCTAGCAGCCTGCTTGGCATGGTGGTGCGTGTCCGTCAGCTTGATAGCGCAGGCGATGTTGAGCGTCTCTATCGTCAGGTAGTCGACGAGATCGCTGCCATCGAAATTGAGCTAACTGAGCAGGGCTATGACCGGGCCACACTACTCGCTTACCGCTACGTCCTTTGCTCCTTTATTGATGAAGCCGTCATGGGGATGCCTTGGGGGCGACAGAGTAAGTGGGCCGAGCACTCGCTGCTAACACGTTTTCATAATGAAACCTGGGGCGGCGAAAAAGTGTTCTCCATTCTCTCGCGTCTACAGCAAGAGCCCCAGCGCTACCGCGACATGTTGGCCTTTATTTATCTCTGCCTGTGCCTTGGTTTTGAGGGCCGTTACCGTGTGATGTCCCACGGGCGCGATGAGTACGAGCAAATTGTCCGGGCGTTAGGTGACCAATTAGCCACGCTTGATCAGCCACCTGAGGAAGCGCTTACCCAACCGCTGCGCAATGTCGTAAAAGGCCGCCAAGGCATGCGCAGCGGATTTCCTATATGGGGAATATTTGCCCTATTTGGGATCGCCATGGTGGCAGTGTATTTGGGCCTCTCCTGGTCGCTTGATCAGCAAGCCGAACAGATTACCTCACTTCTTAACCAAATTTACCGTTAGGAGATCCCATGCTCAGGGTAGAGCTACCAGCGCTTATTGGCCGCCTAAACACGATTGCTCGCCAAGGACTTGAACAGGCCGCCGTGCTGTGCGCCCAGCACCAGGCGCCTGAAGTTACCGCCGCTCATCTGTTGCAAGCGTTGCTTGACCAACCGCTCTGTGATGTTCGCTGTTTATGTGAAACATTCGATATTGATGTTGCTGAGTTACGTGCTCAACTCGCTGAAGAGACGCGCCCACCTCAGGATTTAGACGTAACGACACCCAGCTTTTCGCCGCTGCTAGTCGAGTTACTGCAAGATGCGTGGCTGTTAGCCACCACCGAGTACCAGCAAAGTGAGCTACGCAGTGGGGCGGTGTTAACCGCCTTGCTGCATACTGCTGACCGATACCTGGGGGCTGGTTCCGTGCGCATGTTAGCGGATATCAATCGCGAAAATTTGCGCCGTCATTTAGACCGTTTAACAGCAGATTCAGCGGAAGCACCCAGGGACAGTGCGGGCACTAGCCAACGCCAAGCTCCCCATGCCGCGGGCGATGACAGTGCCCTGGCACGTTTTGCCACCTCGTTGACTGAGCAAGCCCGCAATGGTGAGCTTGACCCCGTACTCGGGCGTGATCCGGAAATCGACCAAATGCTCGATATCCTGGGGCGTCGGCGCAAAAACAACCCCATCGTGATTGGCGATGCGGGGGTGGGTAAAAGTGCTGTAGTAGAAGGTTTAGCCGCCCGTATTGTGGCCGGCCAAGTACCCACGGCGCTGGCAGATGTTGAGCTGCTTRCCCTTGATCTAGGCGCACTCCAAGCCGGTGCTGCGGTGAAAGGCGAATTTGAAAAACGCCTGAAAGCCGTGATTGATGAAGTGAAAAACGCGCCACGCCCTACGCTGCTGTTCATCGATGAAGCGCATACGCTGATCGGTGCGGGCAATCAGGAGGGGGGCGGGGATGCAGCCAACTTGCTCAAACCTGCCCTGGCGCGGGGAGAACTACGCACTATCGCCGCCACCACCTGGCGGGAGTACAAAAAGTACTTCGAAAAAGACCCGGCGCTGTCGCGGCGCTTCCAGCCCATTGCGCTTTCCGAGCCAAGCGTTGAGCAGGCGCTGGTGATTCTACGCGGCCTGCGCGATGTGTATGAACGCGCCCACGGTGTGCTGATTGGCGATAGCGGCCTGCGTGCAGCCGCCGCGCTTTCTGCTCGTTATTTGGCCGGTCGGCAATTGCCCGATAAAGCCATTGATGTGCTGGACACCGCCTGTACCCGGCTGGCGCAAGCCCTGGATACTCCGCCCCGCAAGCTCAGTCATCTGCAGAGTGAACATATCGCCGCACTGCGCGAGCGCGATCAGGTGGAACGTGAGCGACTGTTGGGGCGCGAACCCGATAGCGAGCTCCACCACGACTTAACCGAACGCTTAGCCAAGCTGGAAGAAGAGCTGGCAAGCCTGGAAGCCGCCTGGCAAGCGCAGCGGGAGTGTGTCGATGCCATTGTGACGCTACATCGCCAACTGCTGGAAGCAACGGATGCCGATACCGTGGATCAACTTCCCGAGGGGGTTCATCAAGCGCTCGCCGAACGTGAGCTGCAGCTGGCCCAACTGCAAGAGACATTTGCCCTGGTCAATCCTAGCGTTGAAGAAGCCCAGATCGCCCAGGTGATTGGCGACTGGACCGGCGTGCCGGTTGAGCGCATGACCAGCGACGAGCTAACGCGACTCACCGAATTGCCCACGCATCTGGATGCGCTCATCCAGGGGCAGAGCAGTGCGATTGAGCGTATCCACCGCCATCTGTTAACCGCCCGTGCTGATCTACGTCGCCCAGGGCGGCCATTGGGCGCGTTTCTATTGGTGGGCCCCAGCGGCGTTGGTAAAACCGAAACCGTGGTGCAAATTGCCGACCAGTTGTATGGCGGCCGTCAGTTTCTCACCACGATCAATATGTCGGAATACCAAGAAAAGCATACGGTTTCACGCCTGATCGGCTCACCGCCGGGGTATGTCGGGTTTGGTGAAGGCGGGCTACTGACCGAAGCGATCCGTCAGCGCCCTTATTCGGTGGTGCTGCTGGATGAAGTCGAAAAAGCCCATCCCGATGTGCTCAACCTCTTCTATCAAGCGTTTGATAAAGGCGAATTGGCGGATGGCGAAGGGCGCGTGATTGATTGCAAAAACGTGCTGTTCTTCCTGACCTCCAACCTTGGCTACGAAGCGATTGTCAGCTACGGCAATGACCCAGCGGCGTTGGACGCCGCGCTCTATCCGGTGCTGGCTGAGTTCTTCAAGCCAGCGCTATTGGCGCGTATGGAAGTGGTGCCTTACTTGCCGCTGGACGGCGATACCCTGCGCGACATCGTGAAGGCCAAGTTGGAGACCTTGGCAACACGCATCCGCGGGCGCCATCGCCAGGCCGAAGTGGTGCTGGATGACAGCCTGGCCGAGGCAATTTGTAAGCGTGCCACGCGGAGTGAAAACGGCGCCCGTATGCTCGAGTCGGTCATTGACGGTGAACTGCTGCCGCCGCTTTCCCGTGCACTGCTCGAACGTATGGCACGGCGTGAGCAGGTGAGTCGAGTAGTGTTAGGKGTGGATGCTGAACAGGGCTCATTCACCGCGGRGGTTGCGTGACGACATGACACTTCAAGCCCTAGACACCTTCGCCGCAAACACCGCGTGTTCACCCTCTCCGCTCGCCGCGATGCCCATTGCGTTAACCCTGGTGGAGAGCGAAAGCACTGAAGCACTGCGCAAGCGGGCAGCTCAGGTGCTATGCGATGGATTAGGACTTGATTGCTCTGAGTGTCTGTATGTTGAGGGGAGTGGTCGTTGGTTGGGTCGCGATGATAATGCGGCGCAGTTTGATTGCAGCGATTTCAGTCATCCTTATGCCCATGTCATCCGCAGTGGTAAAGCGCTCACATTAAGCGTGGGTGATGCCCGTACGCGCTTGGATCATGCTGGGTTTCAAGACCAGGTTGTGCATTTGGCGGCAAAGAAGCGCCTGCAAGTAAGACCGCTGCGTGCCCAGGATGGTGAGAAAGAGTGGCTGGGTGTGCTGTTGATGGTGGGCGAAGGAAGCTTCATGAGCACCCTGGACAATGATCCCGGTATGGCGGCGTTTGAGGCGTTGCTATGCCGGCTATGGGCGCGTTTGTCGCGGGAGCAGGGCGAACGGCATCGTTCGCGGGCACTGCGAGATTCGTTAGTCAAGCTTAACGATGGAGCCCGTCGGCAGGCGTTGGCCGATCAATTAGCGCAGGAGCTACTGGGAAACTCGAAGGCCATGCAAGAACTGCGGCGCCAAGTGGTGCGGGCGGCGGAAACCAACTTGGCGGTGTTATTGCAAGGGGAGACGGGCACCGGGAAGGATCGGGTGGCGCGTGCGCTCCATCAGCTCTCAGGGCGTGCAAAAGGCCCTTTTATGGCCATTAACTGCGCCGCTATTCCCGAAGCGTTGCTTGAATCCGAGCTGTTTGGCCATGCCAAAGGGGCGTTCTCGGGCGCAGACCAAGCCCAGGAAGGGCTTATCAGTCAAGCTGACGGCGGTACGCTGTTTCTGGATGAAATTGGTGATATGCCGCTAGCGCTACAAGCCAAGCTGCTCAGAGTGTTGGAGAGTGGCCGTTACCGTCCGCTAGGCGCCAGCGAAGAGCGCTGCGCGGATTTACGTTTAGTGGCCGCTACCCATCAGCCGCTTCGCGAGCATATTCGTGCGCAGCACTTTCGTGCTGACCTCTACTACCGACTGGGCCAATTTCCGCTCACCCTGCCACCGCTTGCAGAGCGGCGCGATGACATTGCCCAGTTGGCGCAATCGTTCATTGCCGATTTTTGCGCACGTGAAGAGCGTGACGACATGGGCATTACCCCGGCAGCACTGCGCTTACTCAAGCAGCGTGACTACCCCGGTAATGTTCGTGAGTTAAAAAACCTAATCGACTACGCCTGCGCCATGACGCCTCAGGGCGCGGATATTGATGCCTATGTCATACCCGGGGAGCAAGAGAGCGACGCTCAAACGGCACCAAATGCGCAGGTAAGTAGCACGCCGTTCCCTTTGCCGAATGATATCGATGACTTGCGCCAGGCGCTTCGCGATGTTGAAACCGCCATCATCCGCCAACGGTTAATGCATTTTGGCGGCAATCGCGCCCAAGCCGCCGCAAGCCTTGGCTTACCTAAGCGAACACTGGCCCATAAATGTCAGCTGCTAGAACTGGATACCAAATGAGAGTGACGTTACTAATTCGCCAGTGGTCATGCTGGGGACTGCTTATCATCGCTGTTTTGGGGAGTTCGGATGCTTTAGCAGACGAGCACCAAGCAATGCTTGAAAACGCTTTGGCATGTGCTGATGAGCCCTCTCGATTAGAGCGTTTGAGCTGTTATGACGACGTATTTAAAACAGCGACCTCATCGGCTGATGAGCGAGAGCTGCCCGATTTATGGTACGCCATTGAACGCCAGGAGAGTGGGCGCGATGACGATGATTTGGGCGTCATCGTTCAGCACGCCGGTGATGATGTGTTGATGAGCGTTCCTGCGTTGGGAMCCACACCGCCACGACCCATTATGGTGATGGCGTGTGAAAAGCAGATCACTCGTTTTCAACTGCATTTGTCAGAGCCCATCGACAATGCACGTGTTGATTTACAGCTACGCACCCATAGCGGCAACGTAAATCAGCAGTGGCGAGTCCGTGATGGTGGTCATGTCATCAATGGTGGTCGAGGGTTGCCCGCCATCGAAACGCTGCGCCAGCTGCTGGGGGCCAATGACGTCACTGTGAATAGCGATGTGCCGAGTCTAGATGGGCTGCGTTTTGATATTACCGATCTCCGCCAACTCATTCAGCCGCTACGCGAAGCGTGTCGTTGGTAAGGGAGAACACTATGCGTATTACAGCTGAAGCTCATCTTGACCCATTATTGGCACCGCTGGCCGGTAACCAACATGACCAGCCGGTGGGTGAACCGCTCGAAGAGTCGAACGACTACCTGGCACTCGATGCTGAAATGATGAAAGTCGGTTCGTTGCAGCACGCTAGCGTCGCCTGGGAAACCGCTGAAACACTGGCTATTCAAATGTTTAGTCAGCGTGGCAAAGACTTGAAAGTGCTAGGCCATTTACTGCACTGCTTGCAGCACGATGGTAACGGAGTGCGCTTTGCGCTCTCACTGCGCTTACTAAGGCGCGCGTTGGAGCAGCCCTGGTGGGAACATGCCTATCCATTTAATGGCCCACGAGGTGCCAAGCTGCGCCCGCGGCTATTTCAGCAATTTACCCAGCGTAGTGTGAAGCTCGCCGCCGGACTTGATTTTCATAACGCTGAAGATGAGTACGAGGCCTGCCAAACCGCACTGACTGAGCTACAGGCGCGAGTAGAGCAGGACTCATTACCCGCAGAAGCATTGAGTGAGCTAAACCGTCAACTAGAGGCTAAGCGGCCGACCCAGCTGTCCTCTTCAGTGAGCGGTAGTAACGCTGCTCAGCAGCAAGAGCGACCCCAAACCTCCGTTAGCCATGATACTCCTCAAGCGGCCTCTGCATTCGCTTCAGACCAAGCGCCCGCAAAAGCGCCAGAGCTGCGTTTAGAGGCGGGAAACGAACGCTCTAATCGCCAGGCACTGCTCAAAATGGCCGATTTTTTGAGCGAACAGTCACCGGGGGAACCGCTTACCTATCGGCTTCGTCGCTACGCAGTCTGGGGGGCAATACAGGCACTACCAGCGGCTAAAGGGGAGGGTAAAACAGAGTTAGCCCCGGTGTCGGCAGACCGTATTGCCGACTACCGTGAAGCACTTGCGCGCGGCGGTGACAGCGAACTCTGGCAACGGATCGAAAACAGCTTAGCGGTAAGCCCTTACTGGCTGGAAGGGCACCGACTAAGTGCTGGACTTGCCAAACAGCTTGGCCATCCACGCTGTGCGGAGGCGATTCGTGATGAAGCGCAACGTTTTGTCGAACGGCTTCCTGGTATCGACGCCCTGGCATTCAACAACGGAACCAAGTTTGTCGACGATGAAACCCAACGTTGGCTATATAACAGCGCATCAGGGGGCAGTGGAGCCGCTGGTAATGGCAGCGATGCGTGGCAGGTGGGTCTCGAGGAGGCTCGCGRCGCGGCGGAGAGTGGCGACATTGGTGCCGCGCTAAAAGTGCTCGATCAAGGTTTGAGTTCTGCTCGCTCACCGCGTGAAAGCACTTATTGGCGTTTAGCCAGTGCCGACCTATTGCACGAGACCGGGCTAGAAAGCCTCGCGCAGCAGCACTACCACACCCTGCATCAGAGCGTGACCGAGCTGGCATTAGAGCACTGGGAGCCTGCGCTGGTATCACGCCTTAAAGCAGCGGTTAAAGAGACGCACTCATAATGTTCATCATTAAAGGGACGAGGGACAAAGGCTAATGTGGTCAACATTAAAATCAAAGCTAAGCCGCTGGGTACCAGGCATGTCGCGGGCACAATCAGCTCAAAATCGTGCCCAGGCGCATGGCAATAAGGCCAAAGGGCTATTACGGCTTTCAACGCTGCTATGGGCAGTACTGCTCATTGCGCTACTGATCGCGATTTGGTGGCTGGGGCCTGGCTGGGAAGTGCGTGGTGTCATGCCGCTCGCGCCGTTAACCAATCGCCTGTTAGCCACGCTGGTGGTGGTCACCGTGATCGCCGTGGTATGGGGGGTACGCTTAGCACGGCGCCTTCGGGCGCTGGATGAAGAGCGGCAGCAAGAGGACGCACGCCAGCAAGATCCTATTATGTCGCAAGTCGAGCGTCAGGAAGCCTCGCTTAACAGTGTATTGAGTGAAATTACCGAGAGCTTGGGCGGCGGTAATAGTAGCCGCTACCGCTTGCCCTGGTACTTGGTCATGGGGGTAGAAAACGCGGGCAAAACCAGCTTGATTAATCGCTCGGGCCAAAATTTCGCGCTTACCCACGTCATGAAGGCGTCTGGTCAAAGCAGCAAGCAAGGACAGCTCGGCTTTGACTGGTGGATTGGCGATAAAGCGGTGTTGATCGACCCTGATGGAGAGCTGCTGACACAAGGCGCTATGGAGGGGGGCGAGCCCCAAGCGTTGCAGAGCCGACTGTGGGATCACTTTGTTGATTGGTTAGAGCGCAATCGCGCCCAGCGCCCGCTGGATGGCGTGGTGCTGGTGCTTGATCTCGCCCGTTTGAGCCATGCTCAGGTGGCGGTACGTAAGGGATATGCGGCGCTGCTACGCAGCCGCTTGCGAGAGTTGATGGAGCGCCACGGTACCCGGCTGCCGGTTTACGTGACGTTTAGCAAAATGGATTTGTTGCACGGCTTTGATGACTTCTTTCGTCACTACTCCCGCGAGGCCCGCCGTGCGCCGCTGGGGTTTACTTTTACCCCGGCCTCGATGGAGACCCCAGGTAAGTGGGAGTCGGAGTTTGAAGCTGACTACGACGCCATGCTGGCGCGTTTGAATCAGCTATTGCCGACTATGTTGTCGGAATGCCGTGACCGCGAAGAGCGTGAATCTGTGTTCCGCTTTGTGCGTCAGTTGGCGGGGCTACGCGATGTGCTGTTCGGCTTCTTGACCGAGGCATTATCGAGTGACCGCTTCTCGACCGCCGCGATGGTTCGCGGTGCTTACTTTACGTCTGTGTATCAGCAAGGCGTTCCCGAAGATCCCTTTGTCGATGCCGCTGCCCGACGTTATGGCATGGATGACAGCGTTCAGCCTGCTCATCGCGCTACCCGCAGCGCGCTCTACTTCACCGAAGAATTATTTGAAAAAGTCATTTACCCCGAAGCAGGGCTGGCAGGTGATAACGCCAGAGTTACCCAGCGTCGTCGCCGTGCCCGCAATATAAGCTTAGCCGCGTGCTTGATGATGGGTATAGGCTTGGTGGGGGGCTGGGCACACTTCTATCAAAAGAACAGCGTGTCCCTGGCCGCCGTCGAAGAGCGTGCAGAAACGTTTTTAACCACCCAGCCTGAGGCGTTTCAAAGTGATGACCCCAGTGGCTATGAGTTTTTAGAGCCGTTAGATAGGCTGCGTTATGCGCTGGAAACGTTCTCTGAATACCGTACGCACACGCCTTACCTTGCGGATATGGGGTTGTATCAGGGCCATATCATTGGTGCTCAGATTGAGCGCGCTTACCTCGCCATGCTTGAGCATCAATTCCTGCCCGCCTTGATGATCGGCATCATGGACGATATGAATCGCACCGAAGAGGGTAGCAACGAGAAACTGGCGCTGCTGCGTGTGCTGCGCATGATGTCGGACGCCAGCGGTCGTCAGCCAGAGCGGGTAGAGCGCTTTATGGCCCAGCGCTGGCAAGGCTACTTCCCCCAGCAGGGCGAGGTTCAAGAGCGCCTCTTAACCCATCTGGACTATGCCTTGGCGCATAGCGATTTAGAGGGGCATATTGCTGAAGGGCAGCAGCGCCCCGCCCAGGCGATGGCTCCCCTTCGCGGCAGCTTGAACGCTGCGCAAGAAGAGCTTTCACGCCAACCCATTGATGAGCGTGTATACGCTGCCTTAAAAGCCGCCGGTGACCGCCAGGGTGAACCGTTGGATTTACGCCGTAGTGTGGGCACCTTGTTTGATACCGTATTTATGGCGCGAAATGATGACCCTGAGCATGTTCGTCTGCCCCACCTGGTTACCCGAGATGGCTTTGAAAACTACTTTTTACAAGAGCTGGAGCGGGCCACAGAGCTGGCATTGATTGATGTGTGGGTACTGGGGCAGCGCGATAATATCAACTTTAGTGAGGCCGATAAGCAGCAGTTGCAAACGGCGCTGCGCGAACATTATGTCAGTGACTACCATGTCAGCTGGCGTGATGCCTTGCGCGATACCCAACTAGTCCCCCTGCCGGATATCCATCAAGCCATCGTGGTGGCCGACGCCCTGGTGGGGGCACAGCGCCCGCTTGATCGGCTATTGGCAGCCGTTGAGCGCAATACCAGCCTTTATCCTGAACTACCCGTTGATGATGAGCAGGCCCGGAAAGCGCTGCAACAGTCACAGCGTTACCAGCTTGCGCTAGCCATTGAGCAGCCCTTCACGCCGATTAATCAGCTCAGCCAGGAGCGTAACGACAATCCCTCATCACTGGAGGAGATCAAGACCGCGGTAACGGCGTTGCGTGACTACTTGCTTGAGATTGAAGAGTCGAGCGATGCCGGCCGTGCTGCTTTCATCAATGTGCGAGACCGGCTCTCGCTACGCGGTGATGACCCGATCTATAACCTACAGCGCATTGCTGACAACACCCCCGAGCCGGTAGGCAGTATGTTGCACGACTTGGCCGATCAGAGCTGGCAACTGATGATGGCGAGTGCAACGCGCCACTTGGAGCACCGCTGGCTAGACGATGTCGTAGCGCCTTACCAAGAGCGCTTGGCAGGACGTTATCCGCTCGCCCCCAATGCCAGCCGTGAAGTGGCGCTGAGCGACTTTGAAGACTTTTTTGCCCCAGAAGGTACGTTAGATGCCTTTTATGAAGAGAGCTTAAAGCCCTTTATTGAAGGTGCCCCGGAGTACTTAGTGGATGCCGAGGGTAATTCACTGCTGCGCGATAGCCTGCACACGGCCATACAGCAGGCTGAGCAGATCCGTCGCGCCTACTTTAGCCGCGATGGCGCGCTGGACGTAGAGTTCGCCCTGGAGCCCATCAGCCTAAGCCCCGATAAGCGGCGCAGTGTGGTCAGCGTGGATGGCCAACTGATCGAATATGCTCACAGTGCTAGTCAGCGTGTTTCGATGATTTGGCCGAATACGCTGCGCGGCGGAACGGAAAGCCGCGTCACCATGGTACCCAGTGAGATTAATCGCTCTCCACGCAGCGTGAGCCAAGATGGCCCCTGGGCGTGGTTCCGGTTATTGGAACAGGCCGATATCACCAGTATTAGTGAACGAGAGCTGGAGCTGCGCTTCAACGTAGATGGCGGCACGATGCGCTATCGTTTGTTTGCCGATGGGGCGCCGAATCCCTTTACGCGGCCATTGGTTGAGGGTTTCCAACTACCGTCAGCACTCTACGCGGAACGAGGTGGCAATGCTGACCAAACTTAAGCGCCTGTTTAGTCCGGGCTCGCCCCAGCCCTCTGCTCGCCAGAGGCGACACGGAGCAAAACGTTCTCGTCCATTAGAAGACGCACGCGAAGAGGATATCGATAGTTTTATCGAGGCCGTCTACCGGGCCGACGCTAAGGGGCACTCTCCTTGGGTACTCCGTGACAGCAGTGTGCTGGAAACCTTGCGCCGGGCGCTGGAATTCACCGTTCATCGCGGCCTGTGGTTGCAGCGGGAAGAGGGGCAGGTAGCCCACTGGCAGGGACGTTTGTTGGCCCTACGCCATGGGGAAGGGCCGCCGCTTGGCATGGTGCTCGCCTGTCGGCCAGATGATGAAGCGGCTTGGCAACTGCGCTTTTTCTACATCGGTCAGGAGTGGAAAGGCAGTGGTCACGGCACACGGCTGCTGATGGCGGTGCGCCGTAGCCTTAATGGCGTACCGCTGCAAACACGCCTGCCACTCGCTTGCCACTCGGCAATTGATAGTCTTGAAGCGGCAGGTTTTAGCCGTCAATTCGTAGACGCTTTTGATGTTGCCAGCTATGAAGCGCCCGCCAAGTGGGATGAATAGGTGGGATGAGTAAGCGGAACCGCAATAAAGGAGTATGCACAATGGGTCAGAAGTTTGTATTAGTGGGTGATATGGGCACCGACCACGATGGCTTTCCACCGACACCGGTCACTGCAGGCAGCGGCACGGTGATGATGGACGGCAAGCCGGTCGCCCGCGTGGGAGATCCCCTGGCGCCGCATGATAAACCCAACCATTCGCCGCACCCGCGTGCCATCGCGCAGGGTTCAAGCACTATTTTAATCGACGGCAAACCGGCAGCACTGACGGGCCACTCGGTGGATTGCGGCGGTGTGGTGATTGGCTCTGGTTCAGGGGAGGGAAGTTGATATGACCACGGGGCTACAATTCACGTTAACACTCCCCGGTGTTGAGGATATCGCGGTGATCGACTTCACTCATCGCGAGGCGCTTTCCCAACCCTTTGAGCTGGTGCTCAATCTGGCCAGCCGTGATGGCAGCCTGGACGCCGCGGAGCTGCTGGATCGTGAGGCGGAACTGACTATCTGGCAGGATGGCGAACCGCTGCGCCGAGTGCACGGTATCGTTAGTGAATTTGGCCAGGGCGACCGCGGCCATCGCCGTACCTTCTACTCGCTGGTGCTGCGCCCAGCGCTCTGGCGGCTTTCGCTGCGTCAGAACTCGCGTATTTTCCAAAAGGTCGACCCGCTCACCATCATTAATACCCTGTGCGATGAGCGGGGTATTACCGATGTTGGATTTGCGGTAAACCGCGACCTAGCCGAGCGTGAGTATTGCGTCCAGTACCGTGAAACCGACCTCACCTTTATTGAGCGCCTAGCCGCTGAAGAGGGGCTGTTCTACTTCCATGAATTTGCAAAGGGTAGCCATCGGCTGATCTTCGCCGATGACCCGCAGATACTTACGAACCTCGGCGAACGCACTTACCACAGCCGCGCCGGTGGCACCGCCCCCACACGCCATGTACGCAAGCTTAGTCATACCGCCCGTGTAGCGGCGGCCACCGCCACCCTGAAAGACTACAGCTTTAAAAACCCGGCCTATGCGCAGTTGCATGAACACCTAGGCCGCGATGTTGAGCAGCACGGCCAAAACGCTGACTACGAGCACTACGACTACCCCGGCCGCTATAAGCAGGACGCCTCCGGCAAGCCCTTTACCCGTATCCGCCTGGAACAGCTACGCCGTGAAGCGCTCACCGCCAACGCCGAAAGTGACCTACCCGAACTCGCCCCTGGCCTGCGCTTTACCCTGTCCGACCACGACACCGACAGCCTCAACCGCGACTGGCAAGCCATTGAAGTAAGCCACTTTGGTGAACAACCCCAGGCGTTGGAAGAAGATGGCATGACTCAGGGTGATGCAAACGGTATGACCCGTTATTACAACCAGGTCACCCTCATCCCCGGCGATGCACCCTGGCGAGCAACCCCGAATCCCAAACCGCGTGTGGATGGCCCCCAGGTCGCCTTCGTGGTCGGCCCCGAAGGCGAAGAAATTCACTGCGACGAACACGGCCGGGTCAAAGTCCAGTTCCCCTGGGACCGCTACGCAGAGCCAAATGATACCGCCAGTTGCTGGGTGCGGGTCGCCCAAGGCTGGGCAGGCGGCGGCTACGGCAGTATCGCCATCCCCCGTATTGGCCATGAAGTCATTATCTCGTTTTTAGAAGGCGATCCGGATCAGCCACTGATCACCGGGCGTACCTACCACGCGGTGAATACCGCACCTTATCCGCTGCCGGAACACAAAACCCGCACCGTCATCCGCACCCAAAGCCACAAGGCCGAAGGCTTCAACGAACTTCGCTTTGAAGACGAAGCAGGCGAAGAGCAAATCTGGCTCCATGCCCAGAAAGATCTGGAGCTGTTAACGCTTAACGACCGCACCGAAGAGATCCAGCACGACAGCCACCTCAAGGTGCACAACGACCGCATCAGCGAGATCGACAACGACGATCACCACACAGTACATAATAATCGCCACACCCAGGTAGACGGCGACGACCACCTGATGATCGACGGCACCCGCCATGAGAAAGTCGGCCAGGCGCAGTTACTGGAAGCAGGACAAGAGATTCATCACAAAGCGGGCATGAAGGTGGTGATCGAGGCAGGCGCGGAAATCACCCTCAAAGCCGGCGGCAGCTTTCTGAAAATCGACCCCAGCGGCGTCACCATCGTCGGCCCGCAGGTCAAGATTAACTCTGGGGGGAGTCCTGGATCGGGAAGTGGGCAGGCTGCGCAGGGGCCGCAGCTGCCAAGTCAAGCAACTGCAGAAACACATGAAGCTATTCCACACGTGACGCATGAAGCATTGCTGGAAGCCTCGGCAGTAGAGGCCAGCATCATCCAGTTATGCCAAAAGCAAACCGATGGCAGTTGCCCGCTGGCTGACTGTCCTTGCCTGGCTAGGGTTAGCTGATAATGCGCTACGCAGTAAAATTGCCGGAGCAAAGGAAGCAGCGTTATTGGTTGGTCGATACCGGAAGCCTTCCCGAGGGGGAGGTGTTACGTCGTTACTATGCAGAGGCGACTCAACCCACGTTTCGCTGGCTTTACGACGATACGGCTTATCAAGGGGTCAGAAATAGCGGCCCGGTGTTACTTGATATCACTCAAAATAGCGACTTTTGGCAACAATGCTGCACCGATTGGGTGGGAATAGCCGCGTCGGTAGTGATTGACACAAACGAGACCCTAGATGAGCTGCAACAGCGTTTAGCAACGCATCTAACCATACACACCTCAGGGAATGGAAAGGGATTGCTGCGGTTTCACGAGCCAGCGGTCTTACATCTCTTGCTAGGCGAAGAGCAACTTTCTCCGGCCGGTCGACTGACGCTGATGGGCAAAGACACGACATGGTATTGGGCGCTTTGTCTAAGCCAGGGAACGATCATTCATGAGCATTGTTCCTCAGTTAACAGCGAGGACATTACGCCCAACCAGGCATTAAGGTTAGACGACGTTACCCAACAGCGACTGACCAGCTTGAGGCAGTTTTCCCGATTGATGCCGTTAATGGGTGATGCTATTGATCGTTTCGTTCTGTTGCAAAGTGAGGACGAGATCACATCCCTCTGGCGGGCGCTTGAGCAGTATTGGGGTGCCACTTGGCAAACCCATTTGCCACGCAAGCAAGCCGTTGAAAACGCGCGGGATATGCTGGTAAGCAGTAACGCACTCGAACAATTCATTGATGAGTTGGGCGCGTATGTGCAGAGCTCCTCTCTCGATGCGATGAGATGACAAAGGATACAGAAATGTCACAGAATCATGCGTGCAGCCCAAAGGCCATCTATCTAGAAATGACCGGCCAACATGACGATAACCACCAGAATGAATACTGGCTTTATCAGGGGGACAATGCAGTTGAACTCCTGGCAGAAGGAGATGCGTCAGAGGGGCGTTTCGGGCCCATCGTCGAGTCGCAGAAAGAGTTTTTTGAAGAAGAGCTGGCAGACTATCGACTGGTACAAAAGATAGGCGATATTGAAGTMCCGCTACTGGAGGTGGAAGAGGTCTCACAATGTGGTCTGATTCCCAAGCAGCGGGCGTTCCAGCATAACCTCATGGTGTCGACCGTACCCATGCTGTATCTCGACCACCAGGAAATAGCGGGAGGGCCGTGCCGTGGTGGTTTCATTTACGTATTTCTGAAAGGCCGACTAATTCGTGAACTGGTAGTCACCAGCCTCGTGAATGGGGTATTACAATTTCTCGATAGCGATATTGCGACCTACCGTAAGCAGGGCGAGGTACCTACAGTACGTGAGTTTTCTGGGCCTGCCTTGGCGCATCTACACTTGCCTCTTAAGCTCAATGGTGAGACGGCCAATGTGCGGCTAGCCTTCTCTGATCACCCTTGGCCCTGGGCGCATATCGAGCAGTTAGAAGCCAACCCGCACCTCATTGAGAAACGCTGCCAGCCATGGGCAATGAACGAGTCTGCGTTGACCAATATGCTCCAGGGGCGGATGCGTAACTTCTACGCACATGGCCTCGAGGTCAATCGTGACGAATGTAGCGGTAAAGCCTTATTGGACTGGTTGCCGCCCATGCGCCCACGCGATGCGGTATATGAGCAAGCATGGGGTAGCCCAAGAGGCTATATTGAAGACCCGACGGCAGAAGGCTGGAGGACACTAATCGACCAGCTTGAGTCAGAACGTGCCTTTTTCGATTCCGATGAGGAAAACGCAACGCTCCCGGATATCGATATGGCGAAAAGGCAGCGTAATTTCTCGCCAGGGCTGCGTGGGACGCTGTTGCAACAGTGGTGCAACCCCCTAAGGCCTGATAATGAACAGGCCGAAGAAGCACAGTTAGCGCTTATAAAAGCGCCCACAGCGACAAACGATTGTTTAGCACCGTTACGCGATCAGCAGCTCTGCTGTGTCTTCCTACGTGACCCTAAGCAGGCAGCCGAACATCTGATTGCCGACATCCAAGCCACGACCGAATTGCTGATGGTGCTGGCGGAGAGCATGAAGTACCACCCTCATGGCGCCTCGGCGGAGCTAGTACACGCCAATTGTTTTATGGCTGAAGGGCCGGATGGTGAAAGCAACCCGCGCTACCTTGATGAGTGGTTTGACCTTAAGCTTGACCGCGGCCGGGATAGCCTGTTTTGTCGGCTAGTCAAAATGGAAGAGCGCCGCCTTGCTCGGTTAAGGCGCGATGAGGCCCTCGCAGCCCTTGCCGAATTGCTGGATGATGTCTCGCCAGGGGCACTTACTCATGCGTTGCATGATGCCATGCTATTCGATGACCTCAATCTGCTCGAACCCTACGTTATTTTGGCGCGAAGTATCGATATACTGCTAAATGGGTTGCGCCCCTTTGACCCCAAAGGCACCACCGAAGAGCTCGCCGACTACCGCTCCCCCGAGCGTTGTCGAGCTACCCTTGATATCCTCTATGAAGGTAAACATCCCGCCTCAACGTTCTTCTTCAAGGCGGCGCTGTGCGATGTAGATGACAGCTGGGGTGAAGCCTATGAACGAGACCTGGCTCGAATCACTCAGGCTTCGCAGCAAATACTTTCTCAGGAAGCCAGCGCGGCCACGATGACGGCAGATGGCCTGCTGGCCCTCCAGAACCAGCTTGTCGAAGAGACAAACCCCACGGCGGATGCTATGCGCCGTATTCTGAACGGTGCCGATGCTATTGTCATCAGCACATTACCTCCGCTGGTTGCCGCGATTCCCTGGCTCAAGCTTGGCCAGACCATGTCTGTGGATATCGCTTCGGACTATGCTGATCTAAAAGGCGCCTTAGGAGGGGGGCTCTCGATCAAGGCCGAACTAGAGAACGGCAGGATTGTCTGGTTTGCTCCGCGCGAATTCCAAGTGGCTACCGCCGAGATGGCCCAGGCCAGTGCAGCCCTGCAGGCCTCGGCGACCACCAATGCGCTAGGCGGCAATGCTGTCTCATCCCCCGGAAACCAGACTGTTCGAGTAACGGGGCGTGAAACGGGCGAATGGCGTTTTTATGGCGCGCGTACAGGTTATACGGCTTTTTGGGCTGTTTTGGTAGTACTAGAAGCAGGTAACCTCTTGGGAGGGCTTGAGAAAGTAGGCCGCGAGGGGGGAGCTGTAAATGCAGCAAAATTAGGAAGTGCAGTTTTAGATGGTTTGTTGTTAAGTGCCCAAGGGTTAAAGTTGGCAAATAGTCAGTGGGGTTGGTCAGTTCGAATTAATAACGTACTCGATAACCCCTACTTGAAAGATGAAAGCTGGCAAAAGGCCATGGGGGATGCAGGACAAGTTAGGGGAGGCCTGACGCTGATTGCAGGTCTGTTGACCACTATGCTGGTTGCTCATGATGCCCATGAGCTTGCTCAACGTGGCGAACACCGAACTGCACGTTTGACAGCAGCTCAAGCTGGTGCGATGGGTGTAGCTACAGTTTACGGCTCCGGCTTTGGTGAAGCCGCCGAGCGTGTCTCTAAAGCTCAGCTAGCGCGTTATCAATTGCTTAACCGTGTGCTTGGCTGGGKGGGTACATCAAGGCCCGTGCCCATCACCGTGATTAGCCTTGCGGCCTCTGTTTTCTTTCAGTTCCTGGCAACCAACAGCCGTGATGATGGCTTCTCTCTTTGGGTGCAGTACGGACCCTTCGGCAGTCGCCGTGATGAACTGGAATCGCGCTTGGCCCAGCTCGCCGCCCAAGAGGAGGACCAGGATTCAGCCGCCATTCATGATTACTTGGTACAGCTAAAAGGAGCCAGCCCCCATCAAGCTTATTTGTACCTGCTACAGGGGCTGCATGACACCTATGCTGAACTGGTCTCTCCTCGAACGTTAACGGAGCGATCACGACGCTTTGCGGACTGTGATATCGCGGTCAAATTCAGCTGCGCCGGGTTACGCTATGGCGAGTTCCAGCTCCCCCCTCTAGGCGTCAGCGCCGACTACCTGGCGCCGGTGCCTGATATGGGCTTCACCTATCAGTATTACCCTGTCGTAAAGGGTCAGCGTTTAATAGCCTCTGCGGAGGCAGAAGACCCTGAAGATAAAGCTATCCGTTATCTGGGTATTAGCTTGCCCCGCGAATGGCGGCGCATGGGGATTCCCAGCTCACATTTAGGTGTGGACCCCCGCTGGTTGCGCAATAGCCGTGGCCGTTTTCAGCATGAGCCTGATTACAGGCAGGAGTATCACCAGAAAGCCAACTTGGTGCGTCTGAACCTTGATGACCTAACGGGGCAGGGCTCCATTCAGTTCTGGGATAGAGCTAAGAGACAATATCAAACTATCGAGGACGAAATGACCTTTACCACGCACCCCTCGTCGTTAACCTGGGTATGGAATCAGCAAGGAGGCCGCCGGTGAGTTCACACAAGGAACCGCTAACGCCAGCAGATGGCTACGCCGAAACCGCCTACCGCGCCGATGCGCTTCCCGAGCAGAGCTACGCTCCTCAAAATGAGATGTTGCGTGGGCGCATCCTTGAAACCCGCCTGCCTTGGGGCAATTATCTGGGGGTAAACCCCACTAATAATCAGTATTCGGAAATCTGGTTTAAAGAGTATCAATACATTGGTGATGATTATCATGACTACACCATGATCAATGAGTCGCGCTGGTCACAGCGTGTTGATGAAGATGTTAACGATCTTTATCGCATTGCTAGATTCTTTTTTGTTATTTTTTCTCACCTTTTTAGTTTTGTAGGAGGAGGGGGGGGGATACTAACCGGTGTGGCTATAATTACAGCAGTTCTTGGAAGTTTAGCCTCTCTTGTATATGGAAACAGCGAGTTTCCTTGGGGTTTTATAAAGCTGATATTTTGGGTGGCTACTATCTGTGGCATTGCAACTTTATTGCGCTATTTTTGGGAAAAACATTCCATTAAGTTTTATAAGAGAAACCGCAATTGGTCGAATGACTATGCCTTGTGCCGGCATACAGGCATGGTTAAGACGGATATAGGAAACTTTCCTTTTTATGAATTTGATGCCTATATCGAAATGCGGGTAGGTACTCAGGGCTCCCAGTTCCATTCCTTGAAACTGATCCATCGCTACCCCCATCGTAGTCGTCTTCCGCATAGTGAAAGTTCCCTTGAATTTGATTTTACTGTTGGTGGCAGCATTGCCCAGTTATACGCCACTTGGGATATGCTTCAGCGCTATATGGATGTCTCTCAGCCATTGCCAGATATTCCTCAAGTTGAACCCTTCCGTCATCTAGACCCGACCACCAAGGCCTACGACGAAGCGGGTAAGCGTGGTCGTCCCGCTACCTACTGGCGTGATTTATATACCCATAGCAGCGAGGAGGAGCTCAAGGCATTGCGCGAGGCGCACCGCGCCGAGGTGGATGCTACCCACTGGGGCGGTCGCCCAGACCTAATGGAACTCTCCGTACCCAACTACCGCGAAACCCGCAAGGGCGAGCCGGAAGACGTCAACGACTTTGGGCGCTTTCCCTGGAAGGCGGGCAAGTTCGTTGACCGGCCAGAAACGACCCCGTCTGAGGATTCACAGGATCAGCAGCAGAACGACGCCCCTCCGCGCTGAGAGCTAAACCAGCACACATGCATTGGTTATCCGCCTGGGAAGGCAGCAATTGCCTTCCCAGGCTGTAGCGTGGGTATTCCCAGGTAGACCCACGCTGGTTGCGCCATAGCCGTGAGCGTTTCCAGCATGAGCCTGATTACAGGCAGGAGTATCACCAGAAAGCCAATCTGGTGAGGTTGTATCTTGATGACCTAACAGGCCAGGGTTCCATACAGTACTGGGACCAGGCAAATAGACAATATCAAGCTATCGAGGACGAAATGACCTTTACCACGCACCCCTCGTCTTTAACCTGGGTATGGAATCAGCAAGGAGGCCGCCGGTGAGTTCACACAAGGAACCGCTAACGCCAGCAGATGGCTACGCCGAAACCGCCTACCGCGCCGATGCTATCCCCGAGCAGAGTTATGCGCCCAAAAACGAGAGGCTGCGTGGGCGTATTTTGGAAACTCGTCTGCCTTGGGGCAGTTATCTAGATATAAACCCTACTACTTATCAATACTCGGATCTTTGGTTTAGGGAGTATCAATATATCGGCGATGATTATCATGACTACACCATGATCAATGAGTCACGTTGGTCTAAACGAGTCGATGAAGATGTCAACGATCTATACCGAATCGCTAGATTCTTTTTTGTCATTTTTTCCCATGGCTTTAGTTTTAAGGGGGGGGGGAGGCTGGTTTATTTTTGGTGTGACGGCTGTTTGTACACTGCTGTTCATATTTGCAGCTGATACATTACTCCAAGCATTTACTCCCTTAGCTATCGTAACTGCGGTTTGTGGTACGGCAACTCTCCTCCGTCAGCTTTGGGAGAAGCATGAGATAAGATTTTACAAAGGCAACCGCAACTGGTCGGATAATTATGCTTTCTGTCGTCGTACAGGTTTGATCAATACAGAAATTGGTAACTTTTCATTTTACGAATTTGATGCTTATATTGAAATGACTGGGGGCGCCCAGGGGTCGCAGTTTCATTCCTTTAAATTAATTCATCGTTACCCTCACCGAAGCCGTCTTCCTCATACCAAAGATCCACTTGAGTTTAGCTTTGCTGTGGATGGCAGTATTGCCCAGCTATACGCTGCTTGGGATATGCTGCAGCGCTATATGGACGTTAGTCAGCCGCTACCGGATATCCCCCAGGTAGAGCCCTTCCGTCACCTCGACCTCACTACCAAGGCCTACGACGAAGCGGGTAAGCGTGGTCGTCCCGCTACCTACTGGCGTGATTTATATACCCATAGCAGCGAGGAGGAGCTCAAGGCATTGCGCGAGGCGCACCGCGCCGAGGTGGATGCTACCCACTGGGGCGGTCGCCCAGACCTAATGGAACTCTCCGTACCCAACTACCGCGAAACCCGCAAGGGCGAGCCGGAAGACGTCAACGACTTTGCCCGCTTTCCCTGGAAGGCGGGCAAGTTCGTTGACCGGCCAGAAACGACCCCCTCTGAGGATTCACAGGATCAGCAGTAGAGCGACGAACACCCGCGCTAAGCGCTAATAAGGCAAAAATTCATTGGTTATCCGCCGGTAGGCGGCGGTTGCCTTGCTAGGCGCTGCAGCCCAATTAAATACTCACCAGCCTAGGCGAACGCACCCACTACAGCTTCGCCAAGGTCTATCTCGAAGAAACGTCACCTTCAGCTTGAGGTAATAGGCGTGTCAGGCCGAGAGTATGCTCGACGGTATTGAATCAATAACCCAGCAGAGGAGAATTAAAGCAGTGAATGAAAAAGAATCTATTGAAAAGCAAGATAAAGCCTTAATTGAAAGCATTGATTTTGAGTGCCCCGCATGTGGCTGTTGTTTTTGCGAGGAGTCACAGTGGATTACCGAACTTTTGAAAGCCGATATGGCCACTTGCCCGCATTGTGAAAGCGATCTATTAATCGGAACCGAAGACAAGGATCGTCTAACGAGCACTATGAAGAAAAAAGAGCGATTCGGAAAGGCAATGTTTGTCTTTATGGTGCCCTACATCATCGTAGGATTTATCGTCTCCCTCTCATTCGGCGGACTCGGCTTTATGCTTTATATGCCCGTCGGACTTTTGGCTTTTTCTTTACTGAAAATGCTATTTGATAATCAGCCGGATCTAACGATAAGTCTGAAATCAGCCACATAACTGAAAGCTATCTATTCAATCGAAAGTTAGGTGCTCGGCACCATTTTAAGGGGCGTTTGCGTGTTTCCATTAAGTTTTAAGAAGTCTTTTGACATTGAGTTTATCCAATCGCTGTATGACCGGCTAGTAAGCCATGATGACTCTCTAAAGCTAATACTCAGAACAAAGAGTGGGCGAAAGACCGATGATCCCAGCAAGGCCGGCATTGGCGAAATTCGCAATGCCAGCAACAAGCAGCTGTTTGGGATGAGTGCGAAGGAAGGCATAGTCCACACGAAGCAAGCGGGGGTGCTCCAAGCCCCTTTGTTTGACTTTCTGAGTGAGCGTGGCATCCACCAACAGGAGGTCAGTCCGGATATCGGCGTCGCTTGTGTTCTTCTTTATGTTGTTTTGGTTGCCGGCGGTGGGTTGCTATATACCACTCACAATAATGCCGAGTTTCTCTACCCCTATCTGCTGGGCTGTGTGGCCTCCGTCCTCTCAGGACTCGCATTGATATCTTATGCTTACAAGCCTGGCCAAAAGAAGTGGTCCATCCCCGCTATGGTACTCCTCGCTATCGGTGCCTTACCCACCGCCCCTTCGAGCCTGCTGGCATTACCGATGATCAATTACCTGGGGCGGGCCAAACTACATAAGATACTTAACCAGGGTGAGACAGACACAAAGACAATCAATACTTAGTCTCATGCATGCAGCAACCAATACCACGCCGTCCTCAGGAGCAGTTGTGCCTCCCGCTTTGCACTGACGGTTCCCATAACCCTGGAAGAGTGAGGATATGTGTATGTGGTTTATTCAACCCAGGCGGACTATAGCGTCCAAATACCCTGAAGCATGTGAACGCATGCACCAACGGCTAAACAGAAGGCTCATTCCACGAGTACCTTCCTGTGAAAGCTAGCGAATATTCCATAAAGCTATAAGCACCTTTCAATAAAGAATTTCCCGCGCTCTACAGCTATCGTTAGGCTTATAACTATTGTCCATGTCTTCCAAAAGCGCCTGTTTGTTAACAGGCGCTTTTGGTGCTGCTAAAGGTGAATATATGTCTACAACGACGGTTGCTGCGCCGCAGAGCTATCGCGTGCCGCTGATCGCCACGGCGGCGATTGTTTTAGGCGCGTTGCTGGTGGGCGTGGTGTTTGACGCCAATATTGGTCTGCTGATGATTGTCGGTGGTCTATTTGGCATGGTGCTGTATCACGCGGCGTTTGGTTTTACCTCAGCGTGGCGGGTATTTATTACTGAGCGGCGGGGGCGTGGCCTGCGCGCGCAGATGGTGATGCTGGCCATCGCCGTGCTGCTGTTTTTCCCTGCCTTGGGGGCAGGCACCTTGTTTGGTAACGAGGTGTCGGGCTTTGTGGCGCCCATTGGTATCTCCGTGCTGGTGGGGGCATTCCTGTTCGGTGTGGGCATGCAGTTGGGCGGCGGCTGTGCCTCGGGCACGCTGTTTACCGCGGGCGGCGGTAACGCTCGTATGTTGATTACGCTGGTGTTCTTTATTGTCGGCTCGGTGATTGGCTCCGCGCATTTTGCCTGGTGGCAGAGCTTGCCCGCTTTTCAGCCGGTATCACTGGTCAACGTCGCTGGGGTAAGCGGGGGCGTGGCCATTAGCTTGGTGCTGTTTGCTGCTATTGCGGCGTTTACCTGGGTGATGGAGAAGCGTCGCCACGGTCAGTTAGAGCAGGCGCCTAACGTTGATAAACATGGTTATGAGCGTTGGCTGACGGGGCCTTGGCCGTTAGTGGCGGGCGCGGTGGCGCTGGCGCTGCTCAACTTTGCCACTTTGGCGCTGGCAGGACGCCCTTGGGGAATTACCTCTGCGTTTGCGCTGTGGGGGGCTAAAGGCTTTGAGCTGGTGGGCGGCGATGTCAGCCAGTGGGGCTATTGGCAGTCTCCGGGCAATGCCGCGGCCCTTGAGGCCAGCGTATGGAGCGATATTACCACGGTGATGAACGTGGGCATTATGCTGGGCGCGCTGGCTGCGGCCAGCTTGGCAGGTCGCTTTGCACCTAACTTCAAAATCCCGTTGAAATCTATCTTAGCCGCGATCATTGGCGGCCTCCTGCTGGGCTACGGTGCACGCTTGGCGTATGGCTGCAACATTGGCGCTTACTTCAGCGGCATTGCGTCTGGCAGCCTGCACGGTTGGGTGTGGCTGGTAGCGGCATTTGCGGGCAACATGTTTGGCGTTAAGCTGCGGCCGTTCTTCTTCGCTGGTGTGGAGGGGCGTAAACCCACCGCTAAAACGAGCTAAGAGATCGCTAGATCGCTAATTTAATATCGGCATCACGCCTCGGTTTAGGTCTCCTAAACCGAGGCGTTTTTTTATCAACATGGCCTCTCTCTTCCACCTTTGTCGCAGGAGCATGTTACATTACGCTCAAACGCCGCAAACGCCCGATGTTGCTGCATTGCAGCAGTGATTGACATAAAAAAGAGAGTGCTTATGACTACCCAGAGTAGACGCCCCCTATACCTTCCTTACGCCGGTCCTTCTTTGCTCGAAATGCCGCTATTGAACAAAGGCAGCGCGTTTACTCAGCAGGAGCGCTTGGCGTTTAACCTGATTGGTTTACTGCCACAAAAGGTGGAAACCATTGAGGATCAGCTGGAGCGGGTCTATCGCCAGTACCAGCAATGCCATAGTGATCTTGAAAAGCATATTCACCTGCGTGCCATTCAAGATGACAACGAAACGCTCTATTTCCGCTTGGTCTCCCAGCATCTAGAAGAGATGCTGCCGATTATTTACACCCCGACGGTGGGGCAGGCGTGTCAGGAATTCTCCAATATTTATCGTAACCACCGCGGCCTGTTTATTAGTTACCCTGACCGCGAACATATGGATGACATCCTGCGCAGCGCCACCAAAGATAACGTCAAAGTGATCGTAGTGACGGACGGTGAGCGTATTCTTGGCCTGGGCGACCAGGGTATCGGTGGCATGGGTATCCCGATTGGAAAACTGGCGCTGTATACCGCCTGTGGCGGTATTAGCCCCGCCTATACGCTGCCGATCATGATTGATGTGGGCACCAACAACAAAGCGCTGCTGGATGACCCCATGTACATGGGCTGGCGCCATGAGCGAGTAGGCCAAGAAGAGTATGATGCTTTCATGGCGGAGTTTATTGCTGCTGTGAAGCGCCGCTGGCCGAACGTACTGCTGCAGTTTGAGGACTTTGCTCAGGCCAATGCGGTGCCGTTGCTAGAGCGCTACCGCAACGAGCTTTGCTGCTTCAACGACGACGTGCAGGGAACTGCTTCCGTGGTCGTGGGTACGCTAATGGCGGCTTGCCAGGCTCGCGAAGAAACCATTGCCCAGCAGCGGGTGGTGTTTGTGGGCGGTGGCTCGGCGGGTTGTGGAATCGCTGAGCAGGTGGTCGTCGCGATGGAAGCCGAAGGCTTGACCGAGAGCGAGGCACGGGCGCGCATTTTCGTTGTTGATCGCGATGGCTTGATGACCAGCGATCAAGAGTGGCAGCGTGACTTCCAGCGCCGTTTAGCCCACGACCCTTCGCTAGTGGCGGAGTGGAATGGCCAGGGGCTGGAAGAGACGATTGCTCAGATCAAACCAACAGTGCTGATCGGTGTTTGCGGCCAGCGCGGTATCTTCACCGAGCAGGTGGTGCGCACCATGCATGCGGGCTGTGAACATCCGGTCATTATGCCGCTGTCTAATCCTACCTCCCAAGCAGAGGCGGTGCCGGAGGATGTTATCCGCTGGACCGACGGGCAGGCGTTAGTGGCCACCGGCAGTCCCTTCGCGCCGGTTGTTTACAATGGCCGCACTTACCCGATTGCCCAGTGCAACAATGCCTATATTTTCCCAGGTATCGGTTTGGGCGTGATTGCTGCCAGTGCCAATCGAGTCACCGATGAGATGCTAATGAGCGCCTCGCGGGCGCTGGCCCGTGAAGCGCCGCTGGTGAAAGAGGGCAAAGGKGCATTGCTGCCGCCGCTGTCGCGTATTCGCGATATCAGCAAGTCGATTGCTTTTGAAGTGGCGGCGCAGGCGCAGCAGAACGGTGTGGCGTTAAAAACCAGTGGTACGACATTGCGCGAGCTGATCGAAAAAGCGTCCTGGTCGCCGGATTACCGTACCTACCGTCGTCGCGCTTTTTAAGCACTCGGCTAAAAAAAAGCCCCCACCGAAGTGGGGGCATGCAAGCATTGGTAGGTTTTACCCTTTAGGCTGCGCCGATCATCTTGCGCAGCACGTAGTGAAGGATACCACCGTGACGGTAGTAAGCCAGCTCGTTTACCGTATCAATTCGGCACTTGGCATCAACGCTACGTTCCCCATCGGCATTTTTGATCACGATTTTGACCGTGCCACCCGGCGTCAGGTCGCTTAATCCGGCGATCGAAATCTCTTCATCGCCGGTTAATCCCAGCGTTTGACGGCTTTCGCCTTCGGCAAACTGCAGCGGCACAACGCCCATGCCGATCAGGTTAGAGCGGTGAATGCGCTCAAAGGATTCGGCAATCACGGCACGAACGCCCAGCAAGCGGGTACCTTTGGCCGCCCAATCACGCGAGGAGCCGGTGCCGTACTCTTTACCGGCGATCACGACCAGCGGTTTGCCTTCCTCTTTGTACTTCATGGCCGCATCGTAAATGGCCATCTGCTCACCGCTGGGTACGTGGCGTGTTTCACCACCCACCACGCCATCGAGCATTTCGTTTTTGATCCGCACGTTGGCGAAGGTGCCGCGCATCATGACTTCATGGTTACCCCGGCGCGAGCCGTAGGAGTTGAAGTCGACCGGCTTAACGCCGTGCTCTTGCAGATAGCGCCCGGCGGGGCTGTCGGGTTTAATGGCACCCGCAGGGGAGATATGGTCGGTGGTCACCGAGTCACCTAACATGGCGAGTACCCGGGCACTGTGCACATCTTCGATGGCATCCGGCTCGCGGCCCATGCCTTCAAAGAAGGGCGGATGCTGAATGTAGGTGGATTCAGGCCACTGATAGACCTTACTTTCTGACACGTCGATGGCTTTCCAAACGTCGTCACCCTCAAACACCGCGCCGTACTCTTTACGGAACATGGCAGTGTTGACCTGCTCAACGGCGCTGGCAATCTCCGCTTGGCTGGGCCAGATATCTTTTAGGTAGACGGGTTCGCCGTCACTGCCTTCGCCAATCGGCTCCTTGGTTAGGTCGCGTTGAACGTTACCGGCCAGGGCGTAAGCCACCACCAGGGGCGGTGATGCGAGCCAGTTGGTTTTCACCAGTGGGTGAACACGGCCTTCGAAGTTACGGTTACCGGAGAGCACCGAGGCGACGGCAAGATCACCATTGTTCACCGCTTTCTCAATTTCATCCGGCAGTGGGCCAGAGTTACCGATACAGGTGGTGCAGCCGTAACCGACAAGGTTAAAGCCTAGGGCGTCCAAGTCGTCGTTTAACCCAGCGGCGGCAAGATAGTCGGTGACCACTTTCGAGCCAGGTGCCAGGGATGTCTTCACCCAGGGTTGGGTGTTCAAGCCTTTTTCTCGAGCCTTGCGTGCCAACAAGCCTGCAGCCATCATCACGCTGGGGTTGGAGGTGTTGGTACAGGAGGTGATCGCCGCAATCACCACCGCGCCTGGGTCGAGGCTGAAGTCCTGATCATTAAGCTTAACGGCTTGGCTGGTGTCATGTGCAAAGCTACGTTTCACTCCCACAGCGGTTTGGCCGCCTTCAGAAGAGAGCTTGCCCTTTGCTGTGGAGTCCGCGTTGGTATCTTCCTGCAGGAACTTATCAAAGGCCGCCGCCATGTCTTTCAGCGCCACGCGATCCTGCGGGCGTTTGGGGCCAGCCAGGCTGGCTTCTACCTCGGTCATGTCCAGTTGCAGCGCATCGGTAAAGATCGGCTCGTCGCTGGGTTCGCGCCACAGCCCTTGGGCTTTGCTATAGGCTTCCACCAGCGCGACTTGCTCATCTTCACGTCCGGTTAGGCGCATGTAGTTCAGGGTTTCTTCATCCACCGGGAAGAAGCCACAGGTAGCACCATACTCGGGGGCCATATTGGCAATAGTGGCGCGATCCGCCAGCGGCAGATCTTTCAAGCCGTCGCCGTAGAACTCAACAAACTTACCCACTACGCCTTTTTTGCGCAGCATCTCGGTAACGGTGAGTACTAGATCCGTGGCGGTAATACCTTCGCGAAGCTTGCCGGTTAGCTTAAAGCCAATCACTTCAGGGATCAGCATTGAGACCGGCTGGCCGAGCATAGCCGCTTCGGCTTCGATACCGCCAACGCCCCAACCCAGTACGCCCAGGCCGTTGATCATGGTGGTGTGTGAGTCGGTGCCGACGAGGGTGTCGGGGTAGGCGAAGGTTTTGCCGTCTTCGTCCTTGGTCCATACCGTTCTGCCTAGGTACTCCAGATTGACCTGGTGGCAAATGCCGGTACCAGGCGGCACCACGCTAAAGTTATCAAACGCCTGCTGGCCCCAGCGCAGAAACTCGTAGCGCTCGCGGTTACGCTGCATTTCGATATCGACGTTCTCTTGGAACGCCGCCGGGTTGCCAAATTTGTCGACCATTACCGAGTGGTCAATAACCAGATCGACAGGGGAGAGCGGATTGATCTTTGCAGGGTCTTCGCCCAGGCTTTCTACCGCAGCGCGCATGGAAGCGAGATCCACCACACCAGGTACGCCGGTGAAGTCCTGCATCAATACCCGCGCTGGGCGATAGCCGATTTCACGGCTGGATTTGCCCTCGGCCTGCCAGTCGACCAGGGCCTGCATGTCTTTTTGATCTACGCTTTCGTCGTCGGCGAAGCGTAGCTGGTTTTCGAGTAGAATCTTGAGCGTTTTGGGCAGCCGGTCAATATTGCCGAGTGTCTCGGCCGCTTGGGGTAGGCTGTAGTAGTGATACGTTTTACTGCCAACCTCTAGGGTGCTCAGCGTATCGGGTATCTTGCTCATGCCATTCTCCTCTTATTGCTGGTTACTTAGTGACTTAACATTCACTAGGCGCGACGGTCACGGTCTTCCTTTCTAGTATGGCTTACCATAGTAAGAATACATGCGTCTTTGCACAGCCGCTTTCAAGGTTTCTTCGCCTAATAGCGTAGACGAAACCTTGCAATAGCTTGTACTTGGCACCATTTCAGGCAGACTCTGTGGCTAATTTTTTATAAAGCTATTTACACAGCTATCGACAAAGCTATCAGTCAAATCTTTACAAGGTGGTGTCATGGAAACTCGTCATGAGCGTTTGATAATTCTTGGATCCGGCCCGGCAGGCTATACGGCTGCTGTCTACGCCGCACGGGCAAACCTGAAGCCGTTGCTGATTACCGGTATTCAGGCGGGTGGCCAACTGACCACCACAACCGATGTGGATAACTGGCCGGGTGATGCCCAAGGTGTACAGGGGCCGGAGTTAATGGAGCGCATGAAACAGCACGCCGAACGCTTTAATACCGAAGTGCTGTTTGACCATATCAATGAGGTTAGCCTAGGTGAAAAACCCTTTACCTTAAAGGGTGATAGCGGTGTTTATACCTGCGATGCTCTGATTGTGGCCACCGGGGCCAGCGCGCGTTACCTGGGCCTGCCCACTGAACAGCAGTTCATGGGTCAGGGGGTTTCGGCCTGCGCTACCTGCGATGGTTTTTTCTACCGCAACCAGGAAGTCATTGTCGTGGGCGGCGGTAATACCGCTGTAGAAGAGGCGCTGTATCTGTCAAACATTGCGTCTAAAGTGACCCTGGTTCACCGCCGTGACACCCTGCGGGCGGAAAAAATCCTCCAAGATAAGCTGTTTGAGAAAGCCGAGGCAGGCAAAATCGCCCTTGAGTGGTTCCAGGAAGTTGAAGAAGTGCTCGGCGATAACTCGGGCGTAACAGGGATACGGGTTAAATCCACCCAGGATGGCTCAAGCAAAGAGATTCATGCGCCTGGGCTGTTTATTGCCATCGGCCACAGCCCCAATACGGGCATCTTTGAAGGCCAACTGGCAATGAACGGTGGCTATATCAAAGTGACCTCAGGCCTGGAAGGTAACGCGACGGCCACTAGCGTGCCGGGTGTATTTGCCTGCGGCGATGTGATGGATCACATTTATCGTCAAGCGATCACTTCAGCGGGCAGCGGCTGCATGGCGGCACTAGACGCTGAGCGCTATTTAGACGGTATTGCTTAAAACCATTGTCACAACGCCGTGAATGAGTTGAAGCGCCTAATGATTAACAGTTGATAGGCGCTTCATCAATCCTTAGCCGCCCTAACTGGCTAAGTACCAGCTTTTTACCCTTAGCGCCCACGGCGCCGCTGGTTGAGCAAATAGCAAAACTGCCGTTGTAACCGCTGGTATAGCCTAACGGGCTGTAACGGATGCGCGACCAACCCCGGCTATAGGCCACTTTCGTGCCCTGTTGTGCGGGCACAATGCGCAGAATATCGTCTTCGCTGATGCTATCGGTTTTATCCCCTCGCACGATCATTAGCTCTCCACTCCAGTCACGGGTGCAAGCCTTGCGACCCTCATCGACAGGGCAAAGGGTAATCTGGCGGCGTTGGCTAATGGCCGTATTTCGCGCTAATGAAAACGCGCTTTGCAATCGATTTACGGCGCTACTCTGCGCCGTTCGCTGCCCCAAGGCTTGGAAGCTGGGTAGCCCCCAAGCGGCGATAATACCCACCAACAACAGCGTAATCAGTAGCTCAAGCAGCGTGAACCCGCTTTCAGGTGTGGTGTGCATCTTGATGTGGCAACCGCTCATTGCCTCTCCTCACTTGACCTGGTTATTGCCCGCGCTATGCTCACTCTCCGTCACTCAAAGCGAACATCTCGTTGTTAATAGGTCATCCTAGGCGACGCTACGCTTTTTTTATGTAAGCCAAAACGGACAATTTTGTGAGCGATTTCTTAATTATTGGTGGCGGTGTGATCGGTATGATGACAGCGCTGCAGTTAGCCGATGCTGGTCAGCAAGTCACGTTGGTGGAGCGGGGTGAGTGCGGTAAAGAGGCCTCCTGGGCCGGTGGTGGTATCGTTTCGCCGCTCTATCCCTGGCGCTATGACGCCGCAATATCGCAGCTCTCCCGCTGGTCGGAAGGCGTGTACCCCTCGCTGGCGCTGCGCTTGTTGGAAGAGACCGGCATTGACCCTGAGTATCGTCAGAAAGGGCTGCTTTACCTAAATGTGGACGATGCCGACGAAGCGCTGCGCTGGGCACGCCAACTGGGTAAACCGCTTGAAAGGGTAGCGGCAGACTTTGTCCACGCTAAAGAGCCCGGCGTGGTAATGGCGGGCGACAGCGCGCTGTGGATGCCTACGCTGGGCAGCGTGCGCAACCCGCGTTTAGCCAAGGCGTTGAAGGCGCGGTTAGCCGCGATGCCCCAGGTAACTCTGAAAGAGCAGTGTGAGGTTAGCGGCTTTATTCAAAAGGGTGGCCAGGTGGAAGGTGTGGCGACTTCCCAAGGATCATTCAAAGCGGGACGTATCGTGGTGTGTGGCGGTGCCTGGGCCGCGCAGCTATTGTCCCAGCTGAATGTGCAACTGCCGGTAAGGCCTGTGAAAGGGCAGATGATTGCCTATCAAGCGCCTAAAGGTCTCGTTCAGCGCGTAGTGTTAAAAGATGGTCGCTATATTATTCCGCGTGCGGACGGCCTGCTGCTGGTTGGTTCTACGCTGGAAGAGGCGGGTTTTGATAAGAGCACCGATGAAGAGGCGCTGGCGTCTTTGCAGCAGAGCGCTGAAGCCATCCTACCCGCTTTGGCAACGTGCCCGGTTGCGTACCAATGGGCCGGGCTAAGGCCTGGATCCCCTGCGGGTATACCGTTTATTGGCGCGCTCCAGGAATGGCCGAATGTGTTCGTTAATGCCGGGCACTATCGCAACGGCTTGGTATTGGCGCCGGCTTCGACCCATTTGCTGGTGGATCAACTGCTGGGGCGCGAGCCMCTTGTTGACCCCGCGCCTTACCAGCCCAAACCAGAGCGGCTAATACACGCTTAAGGTCAGTACAAGCTTAAGGGGTTCCGTCTTTATCCTGCTGCTCTTGCAGAAAACGGTCACGATGGGCGCCAGAGCAGAACCATTGTTCCTGGTCGCGCAGTGCTTCGTCTTCCGGAACGTGTACTTCACACCAGCGGCAGCGCACCATTTTGCCGCCCTCGTGGCGATTGACTTTTTTATGCTGCGCTTCATGCTCAAGCTTGCGTTGCCGGTAGATGCCGTAGAGTTTTAAGCCAGCATAAAATATAACGGCAAAAATAATCAGCCGAATGATCAAGAGGTTCATCCTTTTGTGTCTCCCAAGGTGGGAATCTAAGTATTAGGCATTGGCAAAGGCTCGCAGCCTTTGCCAGTTGGCGGCCCTTGCGGGACAATACGGCTATGACGGTGTAACCCTATTTTAAAGATTCTCAAGAGATTTTGACGCCCATGCAAGACTTAACGCTGGTAATGGCCCAACTTGATCCTCTGGTCGGAGATATTCCCGGCAATGCCGCACGCGCGATTGAAGCAGTGCGCGAAGCGCGGATTGAGCATGGGGCGGATATTGTTGTCTTTCCTGAGCTTTTTTTGTCGGGCTACCCGCCGGAAGATTTGCTGCTGCGGCCCTCAATGGAAACCCGCCTGCGTGAAGCCCGCGCACAAATGGCTTCGAAAATTTCCCGCGATGTGCTGGTGATTATTGGCTACCCCGGCGTACGCGAAGGCCGCTGCTATAACTTGGCGGGCCTGCTCTACAATGGCCAGTGGGAGGCCGAGTACGCCAAGCAGGCGCTGCCAAACTATCAAGTGTTCGACGAGCAGCGCTATTTTACACCGGGTACTGAAACGCTCGTCTATGAGCACAAAGGGGCCAAACTGGGTATCGTAATCTGCGAAGACCTGTGGGATGGCGTACCGGTTAAATCCGCCGCAGACGCGGGGGCTGAGATGCTAATCACCTTGCATGCATCACCCTATCACCAGGACAAACCCGCGGAGCGGTTGCGCTTGCTGGAGAAGCACGCCCAGGACACGCAACTTCCCATTGTGTATGTGAATACCATCGGTGGCCAAGATGAGCTGGTGTTTGATGGTGGCTCCTGTTGCGTTAACGCCAGCGGTGAGCTGCAAGTGCTGGCGCCATACTGGCAGGCGGGCCTAATGCCCATTCAGTTCCTGCAAACCAGCGCGACGGTGTGGGAACCCCAGCCCGGCGAGATTGATCCCGAGGTAGAGCCGGAAGAGAGCCTCTACTGCGCGCTGGTGACCGGGCTACGTGATTACGTCAACAAGAGCGGTTTTGATGGCGTGGTGCTGGGGCTTTCTGGCGGCATCGATTCGGCGCTCTCATTGGCCATTGCAGTAGATGCACTGGGCCCACAGCGGGTACAGGCGGTGATGATGCCCTATCACTACACCGCGGATATCTCTAAACAGGACGCTGCAGAGCAGGCCAACATGCTTGGCGTGCACTACGAGATCATGCCGATTGAGCCCATGGTAGAAGCCTTTATGGGTACGCTGGCGGAGAGCTTTGTGGGAACTGAGCGAGATACCACCGAAGAGAACCTGCAGTCCCGCTGTCGCGGCGTGCTGCTGATGGCGATCTCCAATAAAAAAGGCTTGATGGTACTGACCACCGGTAACAAGAGCGAAATGGCGGTGGGCTACGCCACGCTGTATGGGGATATGGTGGGCGGTTTTAATGCCATTAAAGACGTCTATAAAACCTGGGTGTACCGCTTGGCTCGCTGGCGCAATACCCAATCTCCGGCAATCCCTGCGCGGGTCATCGAGCGCCCACCCAGCGCCGAGCTGGCGCCGGATCAGCAGGATAGTGACTCCCTGCCTGATTACGATACCCTCGACGCTATCCTATTAAGCTATATCGAAGGTGATATGAGCGCGGAAGCGATTATCGCCGCCGGCTTTGACGCTGAAGATGTCTATAAAGTGGTGAAGCTTGTCGACCGCTGCGAGTATAAGCGTCGCCAGGCGCCAATTGGTGTGCGTGTTACCCCGCGGGGCTTTGGCCGTGACCGCCGCTATCCGATCGTCAATGGCTGGCAGCCCGGCGAGTAAGCCCGACGCGTAAGTCGGGCATAGTACTTGGGAACCGGTACTTGGGAACCGGTACTTGGCAGGCTGCTATGCCAACGCAGGAGGAGGGGCGAGGCATAAGCCTGCCATCTCCTCCGCCGCTACTGGCTTGCAAAAATAGTAGCCTTGGTAGGCATGACACTGGTGTTGGTTTAGGTAGCGCCAGTGCTCGCGGGTTTCCACCCCTTCGGCAATCACGTTAAGGTTTAGTGCCCGCCCCATGGCGATAATGGTCTGCACAATCGTTCTGTCGTCGGAGTCCTGGTCAAGATCGCGCACAAAGGATTGATCAATCTTGATTTGATCAAGTGGCAGGCGTTTTAAATACTGCAATGATGAGTAGCCGGTGCCGAAGTCATCCATAGCAAAACTAATGCCCAGAGCTTTGAGCTGATGCATACGGGCAATGGTTTCTTCTATTTTGCCAATCACGCTGCTTTCGGTGAGTTCAAGTTTGAGCTTGTGAGAAGGAGCCCCGCTGGCCTCTAACGCATTAGAAACCTCTTCAACAAAATTTGGCTGCTGGAACTGCTTGGCGCTGACGTTAACGGCCAACACCAGATCTTTTGTATGTTCAAACGCTTGCCAAGCCACTAGCTGTTTGCAAGCGGCATGAAGCACCCAGGTGCCTATCTGCACAATTAAGCCGGTTTCTTCGGCGAGGGGGATGAAAACCCCAGGGGAAACCATGCCTTGTGTTGGGTGCTGCCAACGGATGAGTGCTTCAGCGCCAATGGGCCGCCCGGTATTGTCGACTTGCATCTGATATACCAGTACAAACTCATCCCGTTCGATCGCTAGGCGTAAATCGCGCTCAAGCTCGTTGCGCGCTTCTAGTTCTGCTTGTACCGCCGGGTCGTAAAAACGAATAGCGTTTGTCCCGGTTTGCTTGGCAATATGAACTGCCGCATTGGCATACTGGAAGAGATTATCGACACTCTGATCTGAAGAATTAAATAGCACTAATCCTTGGGTCAGACTCAGGAAGCAGTAATTGCCGTTCAGACAGTAGGGTTGGGTTAATAAATGGCGCACTTTTTCAGCGAAGAGCTCGGCTTTTTCAGCTGCTTCAAGCTGCTCACTGGCTAGCCCGTCGATAATGATGCAGAACTCATCGCCGCTAACACGTCCAATGGTGCAGCCGTCATGGTTTATGTCGCTCAAGCGCTTAGCAATATGCCGGAGAATAATGTCGCCTGCACTGTGTCCGTTACCATCATTAATGCGCTTGAAATCATCCACATCAATATAGATGAGCGCGCCATAGGACGTATTTTGATGGCTGATTTCCAGCGAATGTTGTAAGTGCTCTTTCATCAAGCGCCAGTTGGGTAACTCGGTGAGCGTATCGTAATAGGCAAGTCGGTGGATCTTCTGTTCAGCTTCACGGCGCTGTTGCTCGGCATCCCGAAGCGTGATCAACGCAGAAGTGATGCGCTTTAAGGGGCCACTATGCTTTTGCCTCAGCTTCTCTATCGCGTGGAAATCCGGCAGCGGCTGTCGGCGCTTAGAGAGCGATAAAATGGCATCCCCCACCACCATCAACCGCTTATTGATGCGCCAGGAGGCAAAAAAAGCCGCGCTGATAAGCACGCCCATCATGGCAATACCCAGCCAAAGAGTGGTGTCGTGGGAGCGAGCAAGCGCATCAAAGGAAAGGCTATGACGCTCCCTGGCACGTAGCGTTAAGGCTTCGAATATTTGCTGGGAGAACAGCGTAAAAGTGTTGAAGTGGGTTTGTGCTTCTTTCAGGAAAAGAGACGGGTCGCCCAATTCTCGCGCTGCCGATTCATTGGCCATACTGACAAAGCGTTGATATTGCAGAAACGTTCGCTGAAGGGCGGCGGCACTGTCTTGGCTTAAGTCGATCAGTAAGGGGGAGCTAGCCAGGCTGTCCACGCGTTGACCTATCTGGGTGAGCTCTTGCGCAATCTGACTATAGGACGAATAGCGTTGAGTAGCGCTTAACTGTGTTTCTTCAGTATCGATCAATAAATTGGTGATACGTTGATGTAAGTCACTAAGCTGTCGATCAAAGGTGGCCATTTGCACCAGAGTATCTAAGTCATTGGACTGTAAGAGATTGCTTTGTAATGATTTCTCTTCCAGCACCTTCATGGAGATTGATAGCAGCAGTAGTGCAGGTAGTACCACCATTAAAATGGGTAACAAAAAAACCATTAACAGGCTTTGGGTGGATTTCATCGTAACCTCGGGGGATAGCAATGAAGAACGGCCCCTAACCATTAGGAGCCGTCTCTCTCTAAACTATATAACGGCCAAAACCGTTATAAGTTTAGAAGTTTTCCCACTCAGGTTGTGACTGCTGACGTTTTGCCACGGGCAGTGCAGACTTATTCGAGGCAGTAGTGCGTGCAGGCGAAGGGGCTAATGCAGCACGCGACGGCTGGGCGTTTGGGTGCGTATTCGGCAACTTAAAGACTTCCATGACATTGAGCAGCGAGTGAGCGTTTTTGCGCAAGTTGTTAGCAGCCGTGGCGCTTTCATGTACCAGTGAGGCGTTCTGCTGGGTGACTTGATCCATCTCGGTCACCGCGCGACCCACTTCCTGAACACCGGTGCTCTGTTCGGCGCTGGCGTGGCTGATCTCCTGCATAATGCTGGTCACTCGCTCGATAGCCGCGACGATCTGTTCTGTCGATTTACTGGCTTCTTCGGCGCGCTCATTGCCGTGGTTAACCCGCTCAAGGTTGCTGGAAATCAGAGTGTTAATCTCCCGGGCGGCATCGGCGCTGCGTTGGGCTAATCGACGCACTTCCTCGGCGACGACCGCGAAACCGCGACCATGTTCACCAGCACGGGCGGCTTCAACCGAGGCATTAAGCGCCAGAATATTGGTCTGAAAGGCAATCGCATCAATCGTCGAGATAATGCCGGCAATTTCCTGAGAACTCTTGTTGAGATCATTCATGGTGGCAACGACCTGATTCACCGCTCCGCCACCTTGCTTGGCGGTGCTAGATGCGCTGGAGGCTTCTTGACTGGCCTGCTCGGAATTTTCAGCGTTAAGTTTTACGGTGCTATTGAGCTGTTCCATTGCCGAGGCGGTCTCGGCTAGCGCGCTGGCCTGCTGCTCAGTCCGTGAAGAGAGGTCGTTATTGCCTTCAGCAATTTGCTCACTGTTGCTGGCTACCGCTTCTGCAGAGGCGCGCACCTGGGTCACAATGGTTTGTAGCTGATGCGCCATGGCAACCTGCGACGCCATAATGCTGCGGGTATCACCCTTCTTGAGCTGCCCATGGCTGGTTAACTCGCCCCGGCCAATCGCTTCCGCAAAGGCTTTGACTTCGTAAGGTTCGGCGCCTAATTCACGTAGCAGCTGGCGAGATAAAAACACCGCGATCAAACCACCGATCAGTAACGCAAAGAGTGTTAGCCCCAACATCTGCATTTGAAAGCCGGAGGCAGTATCACGGGCGCTCGCTGTGGTGGCGTCGTTCAACTGTTGTTGAAGGTTGATAAACTGGTTAATTCGATTAAGCCATTCGGCATATGCAGGGCCTGCTTGTTCGAGCAGTAAGGTCTCTGCATCGGCAAATTGATCTGCTTGGCGGGCGGCAATGACTTGCTGTGTCAATTCGAGGGTTGTAGCGGCTTGGGCATCGATACTGGCCAGAATAGTCTGCTCTTCCTGGCCACTAGGGTACTCGCTAGTTATTTGGTGCTCGCCTTCAGACGCCGTCACGTAATCGCTGCTGAGGCTCTCAATCTCACCGAGCAATGCATCAAATTTGCTATCGTCTTGGACAAGTACTATGTCGCGCATGGCAATAGCGCGATCATGCACACTGCCGCGCATATCCACGGCAAACCCCAGCTTGGTGCCGTTAACATCATTGATGGTGGTTAAGTCCCGGTCAATTTGATTGACTTGGTAAATACCTACAGCGGTTAACAGAACCAGCAGCCCAAGGAGGGCAGCAAATCCGAGCGTTAAGCGCGTGCTAATTCTGGTGTTGCTGGAACGTGCTTTAAAAAATGACATTGATTGCTCCCTGAGGTGCCGTTAAGGCACTTTATTATGCAAGATGAGTAAATCATATATTATTGTATAGCTATTGTATAGAAATTATTGTTTGTTTGTACGGCCCTGGTTTTTCTTATGTTGTTTTTATAAATCAATTGGTTAGTTTTTTTGAATAAAAAAACCACGCCGAAGCGTGGTCAGATAAATAGATGCTGTACAACTTTTAGCGGTTGAGCACCGTCAAGTTTTAATCATTTTGGCCTAAGTGCTTAGGAACAAAACGACTGCCCTGCAGCTGCTCATGGTCGGGCGCGTTCTCACGCAGCACCGCAAGAACTTCGTTGGCGCGGTCATCCATGTCGAGGCCTTGATAGCCTTCCACCATGGTGGCTAGGGCATCTCGGGTAGCGTTGGATTCGGGATAGTTTTCGATTACCCAGCGGCCACGCTCAACGGCTGCTAAGTAAGCGCCACGGCGTAGGTAATAATCGGCGACGTGGAGCTCATGGCGGGCCATTAGCTCACGCAGGTAGACGATGCGCTGCTGGGCGTCAGCGGCATATTCACTCTGAGGATAACGCTGAATCAGTTCGCGGAAGTCATTGTAGGCATCCCGCGAAGCCCCCAAGTCACGTTTGGAAATATMGATCAGGCGCAGCCGCTCTAAGCTGAAACGACCCGCCTGCCATGCGGAAAGGCCGCGCAGGTAGTAGGCATAGTCCACTTGCGGGTGGTCAGGATGCAGGCGAATAAAGCGACTGGCCGCCGCTCGGGCTTCTTCCCAATCGCTATTTTCATAGTAGGCATAGATCAGCTCAAGCTGCGCCTGCTCGGCATGTGCACCAAACGGATAGCGGGTATCAAGCGCTTCCAAGCGCTCTATCGCAATCGGGTAGCGGTTACTGTCCAGGGCCGTGCGGGCCAACTCATAGAGCTCACGCTCCTGAACCCCAGCAAATTCATCTTCCTCTTCTTCACTGGTGTCGTTACTCGCACAGCCCGCTAAAAGGGCAAGGCTTAGGGCTAGAACGCCAAAGCGGTTGGCAGCTGAAAAAACGCGCATCATCATCCTCGTTGCTAACAAGCCTCAATCACCAAAAAGCGGCGATGGCCATAAGTAGAAATGGTAGAATAGGTCGCAGTTCGCCCACTATAAAACACCTCGGCTTAAAACGCAGGCTTAGCGACGTTTCGTCGGGTGTCGTAAACGCTTATTTTTCCATGCGGGGGCTGATTTTTCGCCTTGCTGGGGTTTTTGCGTCTAAAAGAGGTTTTTCATGTCTCGAATAGTTGAAGACACGCACCGCGTGCCCGCTACGTTAGCCGGTGCGCGGTTAGACCAAGCGGCGGCGGAGTTGTTCAGCGATTACTCCCGTGAGCGCTTAAAAGCGTGGATTAACGCCGGTGAATTAACCGTTGATGGCGCTCACGCCAAGCCGAAAGCCAAGCTGCATGGCCATGAAGTGCTAGCGCTGCAGGCCACCATCGAAGACGATACGCGCTTTGAGGCGCAAGATATTGCCTTGGATATCGTCTATGAAGATGAGACGTTGATGGTGATCAACAAAGCGGCGGGAATGGTCGTGCATCCTGCTGCAGGCAACCCTGATGGCACCCTGTTAAATGCTTTGCTGCACCATCACCCGGCGATTGCTGAAGTGCCCCGTGCCGGTATTGTGCACCGCTTGGATAAAGACACTACCGGCTTGATGATGGTAGCCAAAACGCTGCCTGCGCAAACCGCGCTGGTCGATCAGATGCAGGCACGCAGCGTGTCACGCCAATATGATGCAGTGGTGATTGGTAAACCTGTATCGGGCAGTACCATTGACGCGCCTATTGGCCGTCACCCTAAAGATCGTAAGCGTCAGGCGGTAACCGCATCGGGCAAACCCGCGATTACCCATTTTCGCGTGGTTGAGCGCTTTCGTGCTCATACCCACGTGCGCTGCAAGTTGGAAACGGGGCGCACCCACCAAATCCGCGTGCATATGGCCCATGCCCGTTATCCCTTAATTGGTGACCCCATGTACGGCGGTCGCGCCAAGCTGCCGCCGGGTGCTGCGGAGCCGTTGAAGGAGATCCTGCGTGAGTTTCCCCGTCAGGCGCTGCACGCGCGTAAATTAATTTTCAAGCACCCGGTCAGTGGCGAAACATTAACCTTTCAGGCAGACCTCCCCGATGATTTGTTAATGTTGTTGGATTACCTGCGCGAAGATAATGAGACGATGCGATGAGCGATGCCATTAATTTACGGCCGACGCTTTTAGTGCCGGACTGGCCTGCACCGACTAACGTACGCGCCTTTGTGACGACCCGGGAATCAGGGCCTAGCCAGGGTGATTTTGCCGCTTTTAATACCGCCTTACATGTGGGCGATAATGCTGATCATGTGGCGCTTTGCCGTCGTTTGCTGCAAAAGGAAATAGGCGACGAGCGGCCTCTGCTGTGGCTGAACCAGACCCATGGCGCCCGCGTGCAACAGGTTTATCAGTCCGAGGCTGCCGACGCGGACGCGGCCATTGCCACGTCCAGTGAGTATGCCTGTGTAGTGTTAACAGCCGATTGCCTGCCGGTGATGTTCTGCAATCGAGCGGGTACCCAGGTGGCGGTTGCCCATGCTGGTTGGCGTGGTCTGGCGGGTGGTGTGCTGGAGGCGACCATTGCCGCCATGAACACTGACCCCGACGATATTTTGGTGTGGTTAGGTCCTGCGATCTCTAACGCCCAGTTTGAAGTGGGGCCGGAAGTCTACGGCGCCTTTGTTGCCGTTCATCCAGATACCGCTGACGCCTTTGACCATAGCCCTTATCGTCTGGGCCATTACATGGCCGATTTATACCGTCTGGCGCGCTTTCGCTTAGAGGCGCTGGGGGTCAATAACATTAGCGGCGGCCACTTCTGCACCGCCTGCGAGTCGCGTTTCTACTCCTACCGTCGCGATGGTGGTAAGACAGGACGTATGGCCAGCGTGATCTGGATCAATTAACGTCAATAAAAGCTTCTTTTAAGCCAGCGGTTTGCGCCGCCACCTCTTGAAAAGCGTCGAACTGACGCCATTTAACTTGTCAAGCTAAGAGTGATTTAGCACGTCTAATGACACGTTATCGGGTTACGCGGTGCGTCCAAACGCACGGCTACCCCAGGAGGAATTCCATGCGTTTTGATAAATTTACCGCCAAGCTCCAGAGCGCGATTGCCGAGGCGCAGTCGCTGGCTGTGGGTCGCGGCCATAATCAGCTAGACCCCGCCCATTTGCTGCTAGCCCTGCTCGACACCAAAGACACCGGTATTAAAGCCCTGATTGAAAAAGCCGAGGGCAGCCCTTCGCGCTTGCGTGATGGTTTGGTACAGCAGTTGGATAACTTGCCCAAGGTGGGGCAGTTCGATGGCGAAGTGCAGCCATCGCGGGATTTCATCAAGCTTTTCAACTTAACCGATCGCGAAGCGCAGAAGCGCGGTGACCAGTTTATTGCCAGTGAGCTTGTGCTGCTGGCGGCGCTGGAAATGAATTCGGCGATTACCAAACTGCTCAAAGAAGCCGGGATTAACCGTAAATCTCTTGAGGCCGCCATTAACAGCCTGCGCGGCGGTGCCACCGTCGACGATGCGAACGCTGAAGATCAGCGTGAAGCACTCAACAAATACACCATGGACCTTACCCAGCGTGCGCTGGACGGCAAGCTTGACCCGGTAATCGGTCGCGATGATGAAATTCGCCGTACGATTCAAGTGCTGCAGCGGCGTACTAAAAATAATCCGGTACTTATCGGCGAGCCGGGCGTGGGTAAAACCGCCATTGTCGAAGGCTTGGCCCAGCGCATCGTCAACGGTGAAGTGCCGGAAGGCTTAAAAGATAAACGCGTGCTTTCGCTGGATATGGGCTCGCTGCTCGCCGGCGCGAAATTTCGTGGTGAGTTTGAAGAGCGCCTAAAAGCCGTGCTCAAAGAGCTCTCCCAGGAAGAGGGGCGGGTGATCCTGTTTATCGATGAGCTGCACACCATGGTCGGCGCGGGCAAAGCCGAAGGCGCCATGGATGCGGGCAATATGCTCAAGCCTGCCCTGGCGCGCGGCGAGCTGCACTGCGTCGGGGCGACTACCCTGGATGAGTACCGCAAGTACATCGAGAAAGATGCCGCGCTGGAGCGCCGCTTCCAGAGGGTGTTGGTGGATGAGCCTTCCGAAGAGGACACCGTGGCCATTCTGCGCGGCCTGAAAGAGCGCTATGAAGTTCACCACGGCGTGGATATTACCGACTCCGCTATTATTGCCGCGGCTAAGCTCTCGACACGCTATATCACTGATCGTCAGTTGCCTGACAAAGCCATCGATCTCATCGATGAGGCCGCCTCGCGGATTCGTATGGAACTGGACTCCAAGCCAGAGTCGATGGATCGTCTTGATCGCCGCTTGATCCAACTCAAAATGGAGCGGGAAGCGCTTAAGAAAGAGACCGATGAAGCGACTAAAAAACGCCTGGAAGCACTTAATAATCAAATACACGAGTTAGAGCGCGAATACGCCGACTTGGATGAAATCTGGAAAGCCGAGAAAGCCAGTATTCAGGGGGCTGCGCAGTTTAAGGCCGAGCTTGAGCAGGCGCGCATTGACCTGGAACAGGCCCGCCGTCAGGGCGACTTGGGCCGTATGTCGGAAATTCAGTACGGCAAGATTCCAGAGCTCGAGAAGAGAATTGCTGAAAGCGGCGAGGGGGAAGCGGATACCTCCAGCCACCAGCTGCTACGCTCCAATGTCACTGAAGAGGAGATCGCCGAGGTGGTTTCCCGCTGGACGGGCATTCCGGTCTCCAAGATGCTCGAAGGCGAGCGCGATAAACTGCTGCGTATGGAAGAAGCGCTGCATCAGCGGGTGATTGGGCAGGATGAAGCCGTCGAGGCGGTCGCTAACGCGGTGCGTCGCTCTCGGGCAGGGCTTTCCGATCCCAACCGGCCTAACGGCTCGTTTCTGTTCCTCGGCCCCACCGGGGTGGGTAAAACCGAGCTATGTAAGTCGCTGGCCAACTTCCTGTTCGATACCGAAGAGGCGATGGTACGTATCGATATGTCGGAGTTTATGGAGAAGCACTCCGTGGCTCGCCTGATTGGTGCACCTCCCGGCTACGTCGGCTATGAAGAGGGTGGCTACTTAACCGAGGCCGTCCGCCGCAAGCCTTATTCGGTGCTGCTGCTGGATGAGGTGGAAAAAGCCCACCCGGATGTTTTCAATATTCTGCTGCAGGTATTAGAGGATGGCCGCTTAACGGACGGTCAGGGGCGCACGGTGGACTTCCGCAATACCGTGATCGTGATGACCTCTAATATGGGCTCGGACATTATCCAGCGCATGGGCGGCGACGTTAGTGCTGATAAAGACAGCGACTATGAGGCGATGAAAAACATGGTCATGGAGGTGGTGGGTAACCACTTCCGGCCTGAGCTGATCAACCGTATCGATGAAGTGGTGGTGTTCCACGCCCTGGGCCAAGAGCAGATTCAGGCGATTGCCGGTATTCAGCTTGAGCGCTTAAAAGTGCGCCTCGCCGAACACGACCTGAAGCTTGAGGTTAGCCCAGAAGCGATGGCGCAATTGGCGGTCGTAGGCTTTGACCCTGTCTATGGGGCCCGGCCACTCAAGCGGGCGATTCAGAGCCGTATCGAGAACCCGCTGGCCCAAGACCTGTTGGGGGGTAAATTTGCCCCTGGTGATACCATTCATATCAACGCGGAAGACGGAAAACTGGTGTTTAGCTCATAATTGATGTCGCTACTTCGCGCAATTGAATAGGTCAAAAGCCCCGCTAGTAAAGCCAGCGGGGCTTTTTTTATGGCTTCTTGCGACCTTTGTTGCGTTTGGCCTGATCGGAGGTTGACAGGCTGAGGGCGCTAATGGAATCTTGTCGGTTCCTGATTTGCGGGCGCGGACTCAACGGGCAACCCCTAATTACCGCGTGAAGGGTAGGCGAAAGCCTCTACCCGCCGAAGGACTTCCGGGCTTGGGCTAACCGCCCAACCTGGCCAACGCCCCGACACGGCGAACTGCCGTGAAAGGGAACGACTGATTTATGTTTGGCATACATCGGCGTTCCCGATAAGAGTGCAGGCCCTAACCGGGCCTCCTGCCAGGGTTTGGCATCAGGTGTCGGCAAGGGCCGACAGCGGCATACCGCCGCACTCGACACCGTGCCCAGTTGGGTACGGATCGCACTCGAGACCTTCAGGGGAGAAATACAGTGGAACTGCTTTCCGGCGCAGATATGATCGCCCGCTTCTTGCAAGATGAGGGCATCGAATACATTTATGGTTACCCCGGCGGTGCAGCGCTGCATATTTACGATGCACTCTTCCGCCAGGACAAAGTGAAGCACATTCTGGTGCGTCACGAACAAGCGGCTACCCACGCCGCCGATGGCTATGCCCGCGCTTCGGGCAAGCCCGGCTGCGTACTGGTCACCTCAGGCCCCGGTGCCACCAACGCCGTTACCGGTATTGCTACCGCCTACATGGACTCGATTCCCATGGTAGTGCTGTGTGGCCAGGTGGCGAGTCATCTGATCGGTGAAGATGCCTTCCAGGAAACCGACATCGTTGGTGTGACGCGCCCGATCGTGAAGCACAGCTTCTCGATCCGTCATCCGTCTGAAATCCCGGAAGTGCTCAAAAAGGCCTTCTACTTGGCATCTACCGGTCGGCCAGGCCCGGTGGTGGTCGATATCCCTAAAGACATGACCGCCCCCACCGAACGCTACGAGTACGTCTACCCGAAAAAGGTCAAGATGCGCTCGTACAACCCGGTCACGCGCGGTCATACCGGGCAGATCAAAAAAGCCGTCGAGATGATGCTTAAGGCCAAACGCCCGGTGTTTTATACCGGCGGCGGTGTAGTAACGGGCAAAGCCAGTGAAGGCCTGACTGACTTGGTCAAACAGCTGGGCTATCCAATTACCACCACCCTGATGGGTATCGGCGCGTATCCTCAAAGTGACCGTCAATGCTTAGGCTGGCTGGGCATGCACGGCTCCTATGAATCCAATATGGCCATGCACCACGCCGACCTGATTATTGCCATTGGCGCGCGGTTTGACGACCGCGTCACCAACAGCACGTCGAAGTTCTGCCCGACAGCTAAAATCATCCATGTGGACGTCGACCCAAGCTCGATCTCTAAAACGGTGCGTGCCGATGTGCCTATCGTGGGCCCGGCCTCCAGCGTTATCAATGAGATGATCAGTTTGGTGCAGGGGCATAAAATTGCCCATCCTGAAGCACTGACTGAGTGGTGGGAGAAGATAGATGGCTGGCGTGCCGACCGTGAAGGCAAGCTTTATGAGCCTTCCAAGGTGGGTGAAGCGCTTAAGCCACAGGAAGTTATTGAAGCGCTTTGTCGGGTAACCCGAGGCGAAGCCTACGTGACTACCGATGTTGGTCAGCACCAGATGTTTGCTGCCCAGTACTACAAGTTTGATAAACCCAACCGACTGATCACCTCAGGTGGTTTGGGCACCATGGGCTTTGGTTTCCCCGCCGCCATGGGTATCAAACAGAACTACCCGGATGATGACGTAGTGTGCGTCACCGGTGAAGGCAGCTTCCAAATGATGATGCAGGAGCTCTCTACCTGTAAGCAGTACGGTGTAGGCGTTAAGATCGTCAACCTTAACAATGCGTCGTTGGGTATGGTGCGTCAGTGGCAGGACTTGAACTATAAGTCACGCCACGCGCACTCCTATATGGAGTCTTTGCCGGACTTTCATATGCTGATTGAGGCGTATGGGTTTACCGCTATTACCGTCAATACCCTTGATGAGTTGGAGCCTGCGCTGGAGCGTGCCTTTGCTGATAAGCACGAGCTGGTCTTTCTTGACGTGAAGGTCGACCCTTTTGAGCACGTCTATCCGATGCAGGTGCCGTTAGGTGCCATGCGCGACATGCTGCTGTCTAAAACGGAGCGTACCTGATGCGTCATATCATCTCGATTCTGTTAGAAAACGAACCGGGKGCGCTGTCACGTGTAGTCGGGTTGTTCTCGCAGCGTAACTTCAACATTGAAACGCTTAACGTAGCGCCCACTGAAGACCCGTCGCTCTCGCGCTTAACAGTCACCACCGTGGGCGACGACCGGGTGATCGAGCAGATCACCAAGCATCTCAATAAGCTGATTGATGTGGTCAAGCTGGTGGATCTCACTGAAGGTAACCATATCGAGCGCGAGCTGATGCTAGTGAAGGTGAAAGCGCTCGGTGCGGCCCGCGATGAGGTGAAGCGCACCGTGGATATCTTCCGTGCTCAGATCGTCGACGTATCGCCGAGCCTGTACACCGTGCAGATTACTGGCGATGCGGGCAAGCTGGATGCCTTCCTGCAGGCCATGGCGCCAGTGGGTATTCTAGAGGTCGCCCGTACCGGGGTCTCGGGTATTGCTCGGGGTGATAAGGTGTTATCGCTCTAAGTGCCCGTAGTGCAACACTTTAAATGAAGTGAAAGCGCCGCTTCCATGGTTTGCATGGAGGCGGCGCTTTTTATGGATGGCTGTATGGTCGTTCGCTTTTACGCTTATGTTTGCCTATACCTAGGTGCAATTGGCTGGCTGGGCAGCACTCACCGTGTAGAATGAAAGCGATCACTGTTCCCGTGACTTCACTTTTAATGGATGAAACCTATGACACAGGACGCTCGCGATCAAGAGCATGCTAGCTCGGATCAGCCAAACTCAAGCCCAGGTCAGGAGGGCTCTTCACAGCCAGACAGTACTCAATCAGGTAGTGTTCAGCCTAATGGTGCTCAGTCAAACAATGCTGATCAGTCAGATAGTTCTGATCAGTCAGAAGTAGTCGGTAATGAGGACTTGGCGGCGGCCTTCTTGCGTGAGACGGAAGTGGTCGAGGAGACCGTAGAGGACGGCAAAAAGATTCGTCGTCGGGGTATCTATTTACTGCCTAACTTATTTACCACTTCGGCACTTTTTGCCGGGTTCTTTGCGGTGGTGGCTGGCATTAATGGTGAGTTTACTTCGGCTGCCGTCGCGATTTTTATTGCTATGGTGCTGGATGGCTTGGATGGCCGTGTCGCACGAATGACCAATACGCAAAGCGAGTTTGGCGCTGAGTATGACAGCCTGGCCGATATGATTTCATTCGGTATGGCGCCTGCTTTAGTCGCCTTTACCTGGATTCTGCAAGACATTGGTAAAACCGGCTGGGTGGTTGCCTTTCTTTATGTTGCTTGCGCGGCACTTCGTCTTGCCCGCTTCAATGTTCAGATCGGTAGTGTCGATAAAAAGTGGTTTATCGGCTTAMCAAGCCCTTCTGCAGCGGCGCTAGTGGCAGCCAGTGTGTGGACCTTCCATAGCTTTGATGCTGACGCCTTTGGCTTCAAACTGCTAATGCTGGTAGTCGTGGCGGCGGCAGGCGTGCTTATGGTGAGTAATATCCGCTACTACAGCTTCAAAGATCTCGACTTTAAAAAACCGGTACCTTTTGTTGTGCTGCTGGCCATCGTGCTGGCCTTTGTAATGATCTCGGTTGAACCCTCTGTAATGCTGTTATTGCTGTTTGGTGCCTACGTGGCTTCAGGCCCTGTTTTAGCCGTTATGCGTAAGGCAAAACCCAAGAACTGATTTTTACCCTATCTTCATAAAATTGTTTTTACAAAAGCCCTTGCCAACTCGGCAGCGAAGCCTTAAAGTACGCATCCGCTGCCGGGGACGCCAAGCGTTACCAGCGGTGCATAAGGTGTAAAAGCCTTGGTTTGTCAGGCAGTTAACGCTTTTGCAAAAGCAAGCGGTTTTGGATGTTGATTGATCCGCATCGAAAACAACGCCCTTGACAAACGCCAGGAAATGCGTAGAATACGCCTTCCTCGCTGAGGCAGGCCAGTTCAACGGCAGCCCGGTTACTTTCACAGTAACCAAGCAGCGAAACAGCTCTTTAACAATTTGATCAGGTAATTCATGTGGGCGCTTGCTGATGTTGGTGACAAATCACCAAATATCAAGGCAAGCGACTCAAGCAATAAGGTTTTAAAGGATTCGTCCTTTGGGATCTGTTTTGAATGAATTCGTTTGAACCTTGAGCCAAGTTTGGTTCGCTTCTGTCACTTTCGAGTGGCGGGTAAGAAMCGCATAGATCTTAAACTGAAGAGTTTGATCATGGCTCAGATTGAACGCTGGCGGCAGGCCTAACACATGCAAGTCGAGCGGTAACAGGGGKAGCTTGCTMCCCGCTGACGAGCGGCGGACGGGTGAGTAATGCATAGGAATCTGCCCGATAGTGGGGGATAACCTGGGGAAACCCAGGCTAATACCGCATACGTCCTACGGGAGAAAGGGGGCTCCGGCTCCCGCTATTGGATGAGCCTATGTCGGATTAGCTAGTTGGTAAGGTAATGGCTTACCAAGGCAACGATCCGTAGCTGGTCTGAGAGGATGATCAGCCACATCGGGACTGAGACACGGCCCGAACTCCTACGGGAGGCAGCAGTGGGGAATATTGGACAATGGGGGCAACCCTGATCCAGCCATGCCGCGTGTGTGAAGAAGGCCCTCGGGTTGTAAAGCACTTTCAGCGAGGAAGAACGCCTATCGGTTAATACCCGGTAGGAAAGACATCACTCGCAGAAGAAGCACCGGCTAACTCCGTGCCAGCAGCCGCGGTAATACGGAGGGTGCAAGCGTTAATCGGAATTACTGGGCGTAAAGCGCGCGTAGGTGGCTTGATAAGCCGGTTGTGAAAGCCCCGGGCTCAACCTGGGAACGGCATCCGGAACTGTCAGGCTAGAGTGCAGGAGAGGAAGGTAGAATTCCCGGTGTAGCGGTGAAATGCGTAGAGATCGGGAGGAATACCAGTGGCGAAGGCGGCCTTCTGGACTGACACTGACACTGAGGTGCGAAAGCGTGGGTAGCAAACAGGATTAGATACCCTGGTAGTCCACGCCGTAAACGATGTCGACCAGCCGTTGGGTGCCTAGAGCACTTTGTGGCGAAGTTAACGCGATAAGTCGACCGCCTGGGGAGTACGGCCGCAAGGTTAAAACTCAAATGAATTGACGGGGGCCCGCACAAGCGGTGGAGCATGTGGTTTAATTCGATGCAACGCGAAGAACCTTACCTACCCTTGACATCTACAGAAGCCGGAAGAGATTCTGGTGTGCCTTCGGGAACTGTAAGACAGGTGCTGCATGGCTGTCGTCAGCTCGTGTTGTGAAATGTTGGGTTAAGTCCCGTAACGAGCGCAACCCTTGTCCTTATTTGCCAGCACGTAATGGTGGGAACTCTAAGGAGACTGCCGGTGACAAACCGGAGGAAGGTGGGGACGACGTCAAGTCATCATGGCCCTTACGGGTAGGGCTACACACGTGCTACAATGGCCGGTACAAAGGGCTGCGAGCTCGCGAGAGTCAGCGAATCCCTTAAAGCCGGTCTCAGTCCGGATCGGAGTCTGCAACTCGACTCCGTGAAGTCGGAATCGCTAGTAATCGTGAATCAGAATGTCMCGGTGAATACGTTCCCGGGCCTTGTACACACCGCCCGTCACACCATGGGAGTGGACTGCACCAGAAGTGGTTAGCCTAACGCAAGAGGGCGATCACCACGGTGTGGTTCATGACTGGGGTGAAGTCGTAACAAGGTAGCCGTAGGGGAACCTGCGGCTGGATCACCTCCTTAAACGATGCGTCACAGTCGGTAAGCGTCCACAATGAATTACCTGATCAGATAGCTGTTGATGCGCAGTGATAAGCCAGCCGCCTACGGCGTTGCCTTATCACTGCGTATAGCAGTCGCTCTTTAACAATGTATATCATGCTGACAAGAACATACCGCAAGGTATGGTCTTAAATTGTGATACGTCTCAAGCGTATCCGGCAAAATGAAACGTGATCATTGCGACATCCAGACTCCTTCGGGTTATAGGGTCAAGCAATGAAGCGCACACGGTGGATGCCTAGGCAGCCAGAGGCGATGAAAGACGTGGTAGCCTGCGATAAGGCTCGGTGAGGTGGCAACAACCTGTGACCCGGGCATTTCTGAATGGGGAAACCCACTCATCATAAGATGAGTATCGTGCACTGAATACATAGGTGTACGAGGCGAACCAGGGGAACTGAAACATCTAAGTACCCTGAGGAAAAGAAATCAACCGAGATTCCCCTAGTAGCGGCGAGCGAACGGGGACCAGCCCTTAAGCATGTGACTGATTAGGCGAACACGTTGGGAAGCGTGGCCGTAGCGGGTGATAGCCCCGTAGTCGAAAATCTGATCATGTGAAATCGAGTAGGTCGGGGCACGAGAAACCTTGACTGAAGACGGGGGGACCATCCTCCAAGGCTAAATACTCCTGGCTGACCGATAGTGAACCAGTACCGTGAGGGAAAGGCGAAAAGAACCCCGGAGAGGGGAGTGAAATAGATCCTGAAACCGTGTGCGTACAAGCAGTAGGAGCAGACTTGTTCTGTGACTGCGTACCTTTTGTATAATGGGTCAGCGACTTATATTCAGTGGCGAGGTTAACCGTATAGGGGAGCCGTAGGGAAACCGAGTCTTAACTGGGCGACACAGTCGCTGGATATAGACCCGAAACCGAGCGATCTATCCATGAGCAGGGTGAAGATTGAGTAACATCAATTGGAGGCCCGAACCAGGATCTGTTGAAAAAGATTTGGATGACTTGTGGATCGGAGTGAAAGGCTAATCAAGCTCGGAGATAGCTGGTTCTCCTCGAAAGCTATTTAGGTAGCGCCTCACGTAGTACCGCCGGGGGTAGAGCACTGTTTCGGCTAGGGGGTCATCCCGACTTACCAACCCGAGGCAAACTCCGAATACCGGTGAGTAACGCGTGGGAGACACACGGCGGGTGCTAACGTCCGTCGTGAAAAGGGAAACAACCCAGACCGTCAGCTAAGGTCCCGAAATCCTGGTTAAGTGGGAAACGATGTGGGAAGGCTCAGACAGCTAGGAGGTTGGCTTAGAAGCAGCCATCCTTTAAAGAAAGCGTAATAGCTCACTAGTCGAGTCGGCCTGCGCGGAAGATGTAACGGGGCTAAACCAGGTACCGAAGCTACGGGTTCATCCTTTGGATGAGCGGTAGAGGAGCGTCGTGTACGCCAATGAAGGTGGATTGAGAAGTCTGCTGGAGGTATCACGAGTGCGAATGCTGACATGAGTAACGATAAAGGGAGTGAAAAACTCCCTCGCCGGAAGACCAAGGGTTTCTGTTCGACGCTAATCGGAGCAGAGTGAGTCGGCCCCTAAGGCGAGGCCGAAAGGCGTAGTCGATGGGAAACGGGTCAATATTCCCGTACCGGACATGGTTGCGATGGGGGACGAAGAAGGCTAGGTGAGCCAGGCGTTGGTTGTCCTGGTGAAAGTGAGTAGGCTGAGGGTTTAGGTAAATCCGGACCCTTTCAAGGCCGAGACACGAGATGAACTGACCACGGTCAGGAAGTCACTGATGCCACGCTTCCAGGAAAAGCCTCTAAGCTTCAGATCATGTGCGACCGTACCCCAAACCGACACAGGTGGTCAGGGTGAGAATCCCAAGGCGCTTGAGAGAACTCGGGTGAAGGAACTAGGCAAAATGGTGCCGTAACTTCGGGAGAAGGCACGCCGGCGTAGGGTGAAGAGACTTGCTCTCCTAGCCCGAACCGGTCGAAGATACCAGGTGGCTGCAACTGTTTATTAAAAACACAGCACTCTGCTAACGCGCAAGCGGACGTATAGGGTGTGACGCCTGCCCGGTGCCGGAAGGTTAAATGATGGTGTTAGCCGCAAGGCGAAGCTCTTGATTGAAGCCCCGGTAAACGGCGGCCGTAACTATAACGGTCCTAAGGTAGCGAAATTCCTTGTCGGGTAAGTTCCGACCTGCACGAATGGCGTAATGATGGCCACGCTGTCTCCACCCGAGACTCAGTGAAATTGAAATCGCCGTGAAGATGCGGTGTACCCGCGGCTAGACGGAAAGACCCCGTGAACCTTTACTATAGCTTCACACTGGACGCTGATGTTGCCTGTGTAGGATAGCTGGGAGGCTTTGAAACTCGGACGCCAGTTCGGGCGGAGCCAACCTTGAAATACCAGCCTGGCATCATTGGCGTTCTCACTCAGGTCCGTTATCCGGATCGAGGACAGTGTGTGGTGGGTAGTTTGACTGGGGCGGTCTCCTCCTAAAGAGTAACGGAGGAGCACGAAGGTACCCTCAGCACGGTCGGACATCGTGCATTGAGTGCAAGAGCATAAGGGTGCTTGACTGCGAGACAGACACGTCGAGCAGGTGCGAAAGCAGGTTCTAGTGATCCGGTGGTTCTGTATGGAAGGGCCATCGCTCAACGGATAAAAGGTACTCCGGGGATAACAGGCTGATACCGCCCAAGAGTTCACATCGACGGCGGKGTTTGGCACCTCGATGTCGGCTCATCACATCCTGGGGCTGAAGTCGGTCCCAAGGGTATGGCTGTTCGCCATTTAAAGTGGTACGCGAGCTGGGTTTAGAACGTCGTGAGACAGTTCGGTCCCTATCTGCCGTGGGCGTTGGATGTTTGAGAAGGGCTGCTCCTAGTACGAGAGGACCGGAGTGGACGACCCTCTGGTGTTCCGGTTGTCACGCCAGTGGCATTGCCGGGTAGCTATGGTCGGACGGGATAACCGCTGAAAGCATCTAAGCGGGAAGCCCCCTTCAAGATGAGACATCCCTGAGGCCTAGAGCCTCCTGAAGGGCCCAGCGAGACCAGCTGGTTGATAGGCACGGTGTGGAAGCGCTGCAAGGCGTTGAGCTAACGTGTACTAATGGCCCGTGAGGCTTGACCCTATAACACCCAAGGGGTCTGGTCGTGATGATGACGCAACATTCAAAGCCGGATACGCAGCGTGTGGCCCAAGCGACATAACGCCAGGGCGACAGGCAATGAGACGATCACAAGATAGCAAAAACGCTAGTCAGCATGATGTACATTAACAGTTACGCCTGACGACCATAGCACGCGTGAACCACCTGATCCCTTGCCGAACTCAGAAGTGAAACCGCTTAGCGCCGATGGTAGTGTGGGGTCTCCCCATGCGAGAGTAGGTCATCGTCAGGCACTTATTATGAAAAATCCCCCAGGGCTGATGCCTTGGGGGATTTTTTTTGTGTTGGGTGAAGGGTAAGTCGTGAATCGTGAGTAGAAAACGTTGGTGAATGGGGGTCTCCCCAATATCCTGTTCCGCCTCACGCCTCACGCCTCACGCCTCACGCCTCACGCCTCACGCCTCACGCCTCACGCCTCACGCCTCACACTAAGGCTATCCGCAGATTGTCTCCAGGGCTTCAATCAAACTATCCATCTCATCATCGGTGCCGATGGTGATACGTAGGAAGTTGTTGAGCTCGGCGGTATTAAAGTGGCGCACCAGAATGCCCCGCTCGCGCAGGCCCGTAAATAGCTGGGCGCCTGAGTAGTCGGGGTGCTGGGCAAGCACGAAGTTGGCCTTAGAAGGCAGCACCTCAAAGCCCAAATTTTCGAGGCGCTGACGGGTACGCTCACGGGTGGTAATCACATGCTCGCGGCAGGCTTCAAAATGCTCGACATCTTTCAGCGCGGCGATGCCTAGTAGGCTTGCCAAACTATCGACAGGATAAGAGTTAAAGGAGTCTTTTACCCGCAGCAGGCCATCAATCAACTCCTGTGAGCCCACCGCATAGCCCAACCGCAAACCTGCCAAACTGCGTGATTTAGAAAACGTGCCGGTGACCAGCAGGTTAGGATAGCGATCAATTAGCGCTACAGCGCTCTCAGCGCCGAAATCGACATACGCCTCATCCACTAGCACTACGCGATCAGTGACTCGCTTAAGCAGTGCCTCAATGGCCTCCAGCGGGTGCGCATGGCCGGTAGGCGCATTCGGGTTGGCAAAAATAACGCCGCTACGGTGCGTGGCCGCCGCCAGCGCATCAATATCGACTTCCCACAGGGCGTTAAGGGGATGCTTACGCAGCTCAACGCCATAAAGATTGGCGTAGACGGGATAGAAACTATAGGTGATCGTGGGTACGTCGAGGGGCGCGTTATGGCGGAAAAATGCCTGGAAGGCAAGCGCCAGCACTTCATCGGAACCATTGCCTACAAAGACTTGGCTGCTCGCTACCTGAAACGACTCCGCTAATGCTTCACGCAGCGCTGCAGAGGTTGGGTCAGGATAGAGGCGCAGATGGTCTGTCGCGTAATCGCGCAGCGCCTCACCGACACCCGGAGCGGGCGGGTAAGGATTTTCATTGGTATTGAGCTTAACAAGCTGCTCGCGTGGCTGCTCACCGGGCACGTAAGGGGTAAGTTCGCGAACGGCCGGACTCCAGTATTGGCTCATAGGGGTAACCTGATTATCCTAGCAAGGTACACCATGGTCGCTTGAAGGCTAACTAAGCGCAAGCATTCGCGTAGCTAGGGGTGTGCGTCGCACCTTGTAGCGGTTATGCTGTCACAAGTGCGCGTAAATAAATGTGATGTCCAACACGAGATTAAGGAGACACTCTATGCAACTTAAGAGTTTGCTGGCCGGTTCGGCCATGTTGGCACTGCTGGCTGGCTGTGCAAGCGGCCCTATGGAACAGCAGCAAGAGGAAGCGGCTGCCGCACAGCAAAATTACCAGGGCTCACTGCCTTGCCGTAATTGCGATGGTATCGATCTGGATGTCACCATGGTGGGTGAAGATATGAGTCCAGCTGAAGAACGCACCTTCACGCTGAACGCCAGCTACCGTAACCACCCTCAGACCCCGCCAGATGAAAACTACGCGGGTAACTGGGAAGTGCTAACAGGTACACCGTCTGACCCGGACGCTACCGTTTACGAGCTGACGCCCGATGGCGATGGTCAGATTTACTACTTCATGCGTATCGATGACAGCACGTTGGAGTTGATTGACCCAGAGCGTCGCCGCTTTGAAAATGGCGAAATGCTGCAGCTAAAGCGTCAGTAACGCGTTAGCCAGTAGTACAAAAGGCGGCCACTGGCCGCCTTTTGTGTTTGTAGCGGTGAATAGCGTAACGCAGGCAAGTGCAACAGGTTTAAGCAATTTAGCGCTTGTGGCAACTCAGCGAAGATAAGCCATAAAAGCTAGCAACAGTAGGAGTGTAATGGCAGTGGCTAAAGCCAAAAGCGCCTTTGTATGCACCGAGTGCGGCGCCGAATACCGTAAATGGCAGGGGCAGKGCAGCAGTTGCCAAGAGTGGAACACCCTCAGCGAAGTTCATTTGGCAAGCGCCCGCCCCGGTGGGGGTGCAACCCCCGGCCGATCTGGCTACGCGGGTGATCTGTCGCGCGAAGTGATCGACCTGGGTAATGTGGATCTCAGCGAAGTACCACGTATGAGTTCCACCTTCGCAGAGTTTGACCGTGTGCTGGGCGGCGGGCTTGTGCCTGGCTCTGCGGTGCTGTTGGGGGGCAATCCTGGCGCGGGTAAATCGACCCTACTGCTGCAAACGGCCTGCAAGCTGGCCCAGCAGCGTCGTATCCTCTATGTGACGGGGGAGGAGTCGCTCTCTCAGGTCGCCATGCGTGCCCATCGCTTACAGTTGCCCACCAATGGTTTGAAAATGCTGGCCGAGACCAGTGTAGAAACTATTCTGGCGGTGGCTGAGCGGGAGAAACCAGAGATTTTGGTGATCGACTCCATCCAAACCATGCATCTGGAAGATATAGCTTCTGCGCCTGGTGGCGTTGCCCAAGTGCGCGAGTCGGCCGCCGCGCTGACGCGCTTTGCCAAGAAGACCAATACCGTCTTATTACTGGTGGGGCACGTCACCAAAGACGGTTCACTGGCTGGCCCTAAAGTGCTTGAGCATATGATTGATGCCTCGCTGTTATTAGAAGGCGGTGCAGACTCACGCTTTCGCACCCTGCGCGGACAGAAAAACCGCTTTGGTGCCGTTAACGAGCTCGGCGTTTTCGCTATGCTAGAGCAGGGCCTTAAAGAGGTTAAAAATCCCAGCGCGATCTTTCTTTCCCGTCAGGAGGAGCAGGCCCCAGGTAGCTTAGTCATGGTCGTCTGGGAAGGCACTCGGCCGATTCTGGTCGAGGTTCAGGCGCTGGTGGATGAGTCCGCGCTGGGTAATCCACGCCGAGTCGCCGTCGGCGTGGATCAAAACCGTCTGGCCATGCTGTTAGCGGTACTTAATCGCCACGGCGGCCTGTTTACCGGCGACCAGGACGTATTTTTAAACGTCGTCGGAGGTGTCAAAGTGCTCGAAACCAGCGCTGATTTGGCAGTACTGTTGGCGGTGGTCTCTAGCCTGCAAAACCGAGCCCTGCCCAAAGAGCTGGTGGTCTTTGGTGAGGTTGGACTATCGGGCGAAATACGCCCGGTGCCCAGTGGTCAGGAGCGCATCGCCGAAGCCGCCAAACACGGTTTTCTACGTGCCATTGTACCCCGCGCTAATGCCCCCAAGCAGCCGCCCAAAGGTATGGAGGTCATTGCCGTGGATAAGCTTAGCGACGCGCTGGACGCTCTGTAGTATGCGCCATGCTGGGCTAAACTGATGATATTCCCCAAGTGCCAAGGAGAGACACGATGAGTTCGATTCGCTTGACCCAATATAGCCACGGCGCAGGCTGCGGCTGCAAAATCGCCCCAGATGTGCTGGATGGGATTCTGGCCAAGGCAGGGCCAGCGGCGGGCCATAAGCGGCTTATCGTCGGCAATCAAGGGCGCGAGGATGCGGCCGTCTACGATCTGGGCGATGGTCGCGGCATGATTGCCACCACGGACTTCTTTATGCCCATTGTCGATGACCCCTTCGATTTTGGACGTATCGCCGCCACCAATGCCATCAGCGACGTTTACGCCATGGGCGGCAAGCCAGTGATGGCGTTAGGTATTCTGGGCTGGCCGCTGGATAAGCTTAGCGCTGAAGTAGCGGGCGATGTAATGGCTGGTGCCCAGGCGGTGTGTCGCGAATTAGGCGTTGCTCTGGCCGGTGGCCACTCTATCGATGCGCCCGAGCCAATTTTCGGGCTCGCTGTGAACGGCTTGGTCGATCTAGACAAGCTCAAGCTAAACAGCACCGCCAAGCCCGGTGATCTGTTGTTCTTAACCAAACCGTTAGGCGTGGGTATGTTAACCACGGCAGAGAAACGTGGTTTGTTGGAAATGGGCCATCACGGGCTTGCCCGGGAAACCATGCTCAAGCCCAATAACATTGGCGTGAAGTTGGCCGATGTGAAAGGGGTGAACGCCATGACCGATGTCACTGGTTTTGGTTTAGCAGGCCACCTTGCGGAAATGTGCCAAGCCAGCAGTGTGATGGCACAAATTGATTTCCGTAAGCTGCCACGTCTCGCCGAGGCGGAGTCGTATCGTCGCCAGGGAGCTGTGCCTGGCGGTACGCTGCGTAATCGCGATGCCCTGGGTGAAAGCCTGCCCGCCATGGACGAAGCCCACTGGCAGTGGTTATGCGACCCACAAACCTCCGGCGGCCTGCTGCTCAGCGTTGACCCCGCCTGGGAAGATGACGTTGAGCGCATCGGTCGTGAATTCGGCCTGTCGTTACACTCATTTGGAGTAATGAAAGCGCGTCAAGGCAACGCCTCCATTGAGGTGGTCGGGTGACACTAGCCACGACGCCAGCGGTATTGAGTTTAATCAGAGAAGAGCAGCCGCTAATTGATGTGCGCGCCCCTGTGGAGTTTGCCCAGGGCGCGCTGCCGGGGGCCGTCAATCTGCCCTTGATGGTCGATAATGAGCGTCATCAGGTCGGTATTGCTTATAAAAGGCACGGCCAAGCCGCGGCGATTGAGCTGGGCGAGCGTTTAGTCAGCGGCAAGGTCAAGCAGGCCCGGATAGCGGCGTGGCAGACGTATTTAGCCGAGCATCCGGATGCGCTGATTTACTGCTTTCGCGGTGGGCTACGTTCAAAAATCGCACAGCAGTGGCTGGAAGAAGCCGGTATCTCAAGGCCGCGCTTAGAAGGTGGTTGGAAAGCCATGCGCCAAGCGCTGTGTGAGCGCATTGACGCGGCCGCGCTTCAACCCATGCTGGTTGTCTCGGGGCTGACCGGGTGTGCAAAAACGACGCTGATTAACCAGCTTGAGAACGGCGTTGACCTGGAAGCCTACGCGCACCATAAAGGCTCTGCCTTCGGGCGCAGGCCCGAAGAGCCTGCCACGCAAATCAACTTTGAGCATGCGCTGGCCAAGCGGCTAATTGGGCTGACGGAAGGGCTGGTCATCGAAGATGAGTCCCGCCAGATTGGTAATGCCAATATTCCCTTGAGCTTCTGGCGAGCGCTGCAGCAATCGCCACGGGTGCGTATCGAAATGCCGTTGGATTGGCGCCTCGCTCAAATCCAGCAGGACTATATTATCGATCTGGAGCTGGCCTATGCCGCTCGCCATGGCGATTATCAAGGCTGGCAATTAATGCAGGCGCAGTTAAGCAACGCGCTTATTCGGTTAGGAAAACGCTTAGGCAATGCGCGCCTGCAGCGCTTACAGCGGCTGCAGGCACTGGCCTTTAAGGAGCATGCCCAAGGCAACCCTCAAGCCCACGAAGCCTGGCTTGCGCCGCTACTTACCGAGTACTACGACCCGCTTTATCGCTACCACTTAGAGAAGCAGCGCGACGCTGCTCCGCCAGAAATCCATGTGGGTGATTGGGATAGTTGCTTAGCGGCCGTCAGGCAGTGGAACCGCTGACGGCCATATATCTTGCTGCGGTTACGCCGCTTTAAGCCACTGAGTCATAACGCGATCCAGTAGCGGCGCCAAATTAATAAAGCGGTTAGGGGTCTCAAGGATCTGCGCATCGTCCTGAATATAGCGGGCGGCGGCAGGCGATGCATTGGGCCACTCGGCAGTGCCCAGCAGCTGTTTTACGCTAGCCGCGGTGGCTTCCAGATGGCAGAGCAGGCCGATGACGCGCCCCCTGTCCCAGGCAAATCCTTGCAGCGGCGCTGCTTCGCTACCGCCTAAGGGAAAAGCATCGTCGGGTAGGCTGAAGACGTAGCGGTGCCACATAAAAGCGGTGAATGTTTCGGGTAAATCCAGCGCGCTTTCCGGCGCTAAGGKGACCGTATGCCAGCCTGTTTCAGCATAAGKGCCAGGCGCCACCACTGAGCCCAACGCCTGGGCAATCCAGTGAGCACCCACGCCAATACCCAACAGCGGCTTTTGGCCGTCCAGATAGCGGTTGATCAGTTTTTCTTCAGCTTTAAACCACCCCGCTGATTGGCTGAGCAGCGCCTCTGGGCCATCAAGCACAATCAGCGCATCAGATTCGCTTGGGCGGGGTGTTAGCTCACCTGCGTAGAGATGAAAAACGGTGTAACTATGGCCCATACTGGTTAGCCAGTCGGTTAAACGGGCGGGGCCATGGTCAGGGCCGTGCTGTAGCAGATGAATATGCATGGTAATCTCCTCGCCGGCCGTACAATCATCAAAGCGCTGGGGGATCACCCCAAGCGTATAGAGAAGATAACGTACCCGCTACTTTTCACCAATATCCCACGTCAAGCGATCCAGGAAATCACTATGGTGTCGAAACCTCAGGGCTTTTACCAACGGCTGCAAGAACTCACACTCCCTGCCCAGCAGGCCTTTATGGCGGCGCTGTGTGAGCGCTTGCTGCCTAACTATGTGCTTTATGAGCAAACCACTGGCCAGGGTGATAGCCATACGCTGCGTACTGTGCTGAGTTTGGTTTGGGAACGGCTTAATGTGCCCAATGCCAGTATCGACTTTGCCCGCCAAGCGGAAAAGCTCGCCGAGTGTGAGCCGCCGGAACAGGATGACAGCTTTGGTGCCCGGCGTGCCCTGGATGCGGTGGTGTCGGTTTCGGCGCTGCTGGACACCCTGCAAGGCGACTCCCCAGAGGCCGTGTTGGACGTGAGCCGCACCTCTCGAGCGGGCGTACGCGCCTTTATAGAGCTCACCGAGGGTGAGGTTGACTCCCAGGCGTTGGCGCTGATTATTCGTGATCATCCGCTAATGGCCGACGAAAATGACTTCCAGGACGCCGTGCTGGAAGCCGTTAGTGAACCGCTGGATAAAGCGGCGATGAAAGCGGTGCGCGAACTAGGTCACAATGGTGGTATCAGCAATCTAGGTTTAACGCTGGACGAGGTTGAGGAGTAGCGGTTAAAAGCGCACCCCTGCAGTTATCATCATGCCGGCGGCGCCAAATACAATCAGGTCAGATTCAAACCGGCCCCACTGGACACCGATACTGGGGAGTACTGCCGGGGCGATTTCCAAGTGATTGAGCGGAATCTTGTCGCGATACTCGCCCTGGTAGCCGCGCAGGAGCCCCCCGGTCAGTTTGGCGCGCACGTTTAACCCCTGATCGGTTTGCCAAAGAGGAAATTCCCGCCCTGCATAGAAGTACCATGACGGTTGATCAAAGGAGTTTTTGAACCAAGCCACGCCCGCTAGCCAGTTATTCGGATTATGCAGTTCAATGCTGATCAGGTCTTGCTGGTTAGTGTGTTCCGGGTCGGGGCTGAAGTGGCGGGTATAAAGGCTGGTTTGCACCAGGGTATGATCCCACTCCAACGACGGAGGCCAATCAGAGAACGCTGTAGCAGGCATACTAAACAGCAGGCCTGCTAGCCATCCCATCCATGGATGTGAGCGAAACATTCGACGTTCCTTGTTGATAAAGGGCATTTTAAAGGCGCATTTCAATACCGCGTTCGGCCATATAGCGCTTCGCTTCAGGAATGGTGTACTCGCCAAAGTGGAAAATGCTCGCGGCCAGCACTGCGTCGGCGCCACCTTTGAGTACGCCATCGACGAAGTGATCCAGGTTGCCCACACCACCTGAGGCAATGACTGGCACGCTCACCGCTTCGGAAATCGCATGGGTCACGCCCAGGTCAAAACCAATCTTGGTGCCGTCGCGATCCATGCTAGTGAGCAACAGCTCTCCCGCGCCGAACTCCACCATCTTCTTCGCCCACTCAACGGCATCCAGGCCTGTTGGGCGGCGGCCACCGTGGGTGAAAATCTCCCAGCGAGGCGTTTCACCCTCTTCAGAGACCCGCTTGGCGTCAATGGCCACCACAATGCACTGGCTACCAAAACGCTCGGCGGCTTCGCGCACAAACTCAGGGTTGTTGACCGCCGCGGTGTTGATCGAGACTTTGTCTGCCCCGGCGTTCAACATGGTGCGAATATCGTCACAGCTGCGAATGCCGCCACCGACGGTCAGCGGGATAAATACTTCCCCAGCGATGCGCTCGACCATCTCCACCGTGGTGTCGCGGTCTTCGTGGCTGGCGGTAATATCGAGAAAGGTAATCTCGTCGGCGCCCTGCTGGTTATAGCGCTGGGCAATCTCCACCGGATCACCGGCATCGCGAATGCCGACAAAATTAACGCCTTTGACTACGCGTCCGGCGTCTACGTCCAGGCAGGGGATAATGCGTTTAGTAAGGCTCATGAGCCGCCTCCCGTTAGTTGGTCGCTCAATCGCTGGGCTTCGGCAACATCCAGGCTGCCTTCATAAATCGCCCGGCCAGTGATCGCGCCCAAAATACCGCTGTCAGCCACCTCGCAGAGTGCTGTGATGTCGTCCAAATTGGTTACACCACCCGAGGCAATCACCGGTAAACCACCTTCACGGGCCAGCGCAGCGGTGGCTTCCACGTTGACGCCCTGCATCATGCCGTCGCGGGCAATGTCGGTGTAGACGATGCTGGAAACGCCATCGTTGGCGAAACGCTTGGCAAGCTCAGTGGCTTTAACCGTAGAGACCTCTGCCCAACCGTCGGTGGCAACATAGCCATCTTTGGCATCCAGCCCCACAATCACATGGCCGGGGAAGGCGCGGCACATCTCGCCCACAAATGCAGGCTCTTTTACCGCTTTGGTGCCGATAATGACGTAAGAGACACCGGCACTTAAATAATGCTCAATGGTTTCCGCACTGCGAATACCGCCACCAATTTGAATCGGCAGGTTGGGGTAGGCGCGGGCAATCGCCGTAACAGCGTCGCCATTCATCGGCTTGCCTTCAAAGGCGCCGTTTAAATCCACCAGGTGCAGTCGGCGGGCGCCTGCCTCTACCCAGCGGGCCGCCATAGCGACTGGGTCATCTCCGTAGGAGGTCGCGTCTTCCATGCGGCCCTGTTTCAACCGGACACACTGGCCATCTTTGAGATCAATAGCGGGAATTATCAACATACAAAATCCTCTCAGGGCGTCCAGGTGACAAAATTTTCAAGCAGTCGAAGGCCTGCGCGGGAGCTTTTTTCCGGGTGGAACTGCACCGCGAAGGTCGAATCCCGGCCAATGGCCACATGGGCGCTTACCTTGCCGTATTGAGTCGTGCCAAATACCTGGGCATCTTCCGCGGCATTCACGTAGTAGCTGTGCACAAAGTAGAAGTGTTCGCGGTTATCAATACCGGCCCACAAGGGGTGTTCATGGTGCTGCTCGACCACGTTCCAGCCCATATGGGGGACTTTCAGGCGTTGTTCGTGGGCATCGCGCATATCGCCTGGGAAGCGATCCACGCTGCCTTTAAAGAAGCCCAGGCACTCCACGCCGCCATTCTCTTCGCTGCGCTCCAGCAGCATCTGTTGACCCACGCAGATTCCCAGCAGCGGTTTAGCCTGGCGGGTTAAAATATCGTCCACCAGCCCGCGTAATTCGGTGCGCTCAAGTTCGCCAACGCAGTCGCGAATGGCCCCTTGGCCAGGCAGTACCAAGCGGGTCGCGCCCAGGATGCGGCGCGGGTCGCGGGTAATGACGACATTCTCATGGGTCACATGCTCCAGCGCTTTGGCCACGGAATGTAAATTACCCATTCCATAGTCGATTACAGCAATGGTCATGAAGCGCTCCTTGGAGAAGTGGACAAAATAGGGCTAACGGCACAGCCCGTGGCATCGCGCAGGCTACAGCGCAGCATTATAAGCTCCCTTTGGTGGAGGGCATTTGGCCTGCCATGCGCGGGTCTTCCGCCACGGCCATACGTAGCGCCCGGCCGAAGGCCTTAAAAATCGTTTCCGCCTGATGGTGGGCATTAAAACCTTTAATATTGTCGATATGCAGCGTTACGTGGGCATGATTGACGAAGCCTTGGAAAAACTCCCAGAACAGCTGAGTGTCCATACTGCCGATGGTATCGCGAGTAAACTCTACGTTCATGTGCAGCCCTGCCCGACCAGAAAAATCGATCACCACGCGCGAGAGTGCTTCATCAAGGGGGACATAGGCGTGCCCATAGCGGTAAATACCGCGTTTATCGCCAATGGCTGCAAAAAACGCCTGGCCTAGCGTAATACCCAGGTCTTCTACGGTATGGTGGTCGTCAATATGCAGGTCGCCATTGGCGTTGATGTCGAGATCGATCATCCCATGGCGGGCAACTTGATCAAGCATATGATCCAGAAACGGAACGCCGGTTTGGCAATTGAGACGGCCTTCACCGTCGAGATTGACGCTGACCTTGATCTGCGTTTCGTTGGTGTCACGGCTAACCGTGGCAATACGCGCTGACATGTTGCATCTCCTGCGCTAAGGCGCACTCTGAGGGACGGCCGATGGCTCTGCATCAACTTACCATTATTTGATCAGCCTATGGCGAAGCGACCATTATAGTGAATCGGCGCCTTCATCCGCTACAATGCGCGAAATGTAGCCGCAATCAATTGCGGCAGTAATAGCAGCCAGGCTGCTTTGGCGAAGAGGATTTCACCATGCCGGTGACACTGCACCATGTCGACCAGGCCCGTTGGGAGGCCGATGAGCAGGTGCGCCTTGATCTGATGCGCATCTACCAGGATGCGCCCCAAGAGCGCATGCCCACTCCAACGGTTGAGCCATTTATTGAACAACATTTTGCAGGCCAGCACTTTTTTGCCTGTGCACTTTTCAATGACCGGCTGCTGGGGGCCGTTGCCGTTCAAGAGGGCGAAGACCGAGCGTGGTGGCTTTCAGAGCTCTGCGTGCGCAAAACCACCCGCCGCCGTGGCGTCGGTTCGCGCTTAATGGCCCTGCTGGGCGAGCAAGCCAAGCAGGAAGGCCGCGTTCTGCGCATTGAAACGTCTACCTTACCACTGGCCGACCGTGTGCTGCTCTCCAAGCTAGGTTACCGGCCAATGGCTAATCCAGAGACTCCGGCGGCGGGAATGCCCGCCACCAGCGATTTTGTTGAGCTAGACCCACAAGGGAAAGGGTAATGAAACAACTATTACGTATTGTACTGGCAGCCGTCGGTATTCTTGCCATCGTCGCGGTCGCCGCCGTGGTCTATKTGACCMCCTTTCTGGATCCAGAAGACTTTAAGCCCCGTTTAACCGCCGTTGTTGAAGAGCAAACCGGGCTCAACTTGGCGCTGGAAGGCCCCATTACCTGGTCATTCTACCCGCGTATCGGCGTTAGCGTAGAGAAAGCCCGCGCCTGGTTGCCCGAGCAGGCCGAAGATAGCGCTGCTTTTGCGGCGATTGACCGCGCGGAAGTGAGCGTGGCATTCGGCCCGTTGCTACGTGGGGAAATTGCCGTTGACGGCCTAACGCTAGACGGTATGCGCCTTAACCTGGAGCGCGACGCTCAAGGCGAAGGTAACTGGGAACCCTTGTTAGAACGCCTCTCTGAACATAATGAGGGAGCGGCTGAAACGGTGCTGGCACCCGCCAGTGCAGGCCCCAATGCAGACGCAGGTAGCCTGGCGGTGGTATTAAGTATTGCCAGCGTTGAAGTGAAAAATGCCGATATTCGCTTCCGCGATGCGCAAACCCAAGCGCTGTGGCGCATGCAGCAACTGAATATCTCGGGTAGCAACGTTAACCCACTGCGCGCCTTCCCATTGAAGGCCATGTTTACGCTGACCAAGCATAATCGACTTGATGCCGAAGTATTGGAACGCACCCCCGATCTTACCAGCGAGATTAATCTCGAAACGCGCGTGCGGCTTGGCTTGGCGGATAAGCTGTTTGCCCTGGAAAATATGGCACTGMCCACCCGAACGACTAAAGGCGCAGAGGGCGAGCCACAGCAGCTCAGTTTAAAAGCCGCCGAACTCGTTGCACGTATGGGCGAACAGCAACTGACCATTAAAGAAGGGCTGCTTGAAACGGGCCTGCGCAATGCGGATAACTGGCAGGGTAGTTTGGCGCTGGCCCTTGCCTTTGGTCTGGAGAGCGATTGGCAGGCACAAACGGCCCAGTTGAAAGAGCTACAGCTCACCGGGCCGGATGGTCTCAGGGTCAGTGGGCACCTTAATATTGAGCAGCTGCGCGATGCGCCGCGCTACCGTGGCCAGCTAACGGCAGCCCCGTTTACGCTACGCCCCTGGCTGGCCCGTGCAGGCGTTACGCTTACTACAGCGGGTGAGTTGGCGCTCAGCGATGTGGCCATGACCAGCCCTATTGAAGGCGATGCCGAGCAGTTCTCACTGCCTAGCCTTTCGTTGGTAGTTGACGACAGTACCTTTACCGGTGAACTATCGGCCGCGCTGGATGGCTCACGCTTGGCGTTCGATTTAGCCGGTGACCAACTAGACCTTGATCGCTATCTTCCCGGTGAGGCCACCGCCAAACAGGCGAGTCGCGGCTTGCTACGCAAAGCCTTTGCTCAGGAAAACAACACATTAGTGCCGCAATCGTTGCTCAGCGGGCTGGCGTTAGAGGGCGACCTGAGCGTGGATACGCTTATTTTTGCGGGCCTGACCTTCAACAATCCACGCTTGCAACTGCGTGGCGACGACGGCGTTCATCGGCTAACGGCGTTTGAGTCAGGCTTCTATGAGGGTGAACTCAGCGCTACCGGCCAGGTTGATGCTACGGATTCCATCCTTGAGKGGGCGCTATCGCCGACTATTAACAACGTTCAGGTGGCGCCGTTGATTGAAGCGATCAGTGAAAAAGAGGAGGCATCACCACTGCGCGGTCGCTTTAATTTAACCGGGGATGTCACCAGTCAGGGCAATACCCGTGAAGCGCTTATCGGCAACCTCAATGGCGCGCTTAATGCTCGTCTAAACGAAGGCGCGATTTTGAATACCAATATTTCCAAGCAGATGTGCGAGCTGGTGGCTCAGCTAGAAGGGCAGGGCACCTTGCGGGATTGGCACACCGATACGCGCTTTGAGCGTTTTGATGCGACTTTCCAGATTAGCAACGGTTTAGTGGAGAGTGACGACCTGCTAATTACCCTGCCCGGCATCGATGTGCGCGGAGAAGGCGAACTCAATCTCGCTAGCTTGAACTTCGATAGCCGTGCTAATGCTCGCTTGGTCGACACCGCTGACGCGGCCTGTGAGGTTAATCCGCGTCTGGAGCAACTGCCGTTACCCGTGCGCTGTGAAGGTAATTTCGGCGATGAGCGTACCGAGTGGTGCCGCTTTGACCGCGAGATGTTCCAGACCGCCGTGGTTGACCTGCTGCGTAACGAAGCCGGGGATCGAGTGGATGAAGAGCTGGAAGAGCGGTTGGGCGACTCGTTAGACGAACTAGATGAACGCCTTGGCGAAGGCGCTGCTCAAGAACTCCGCGACGGCCTGCGTAGTCTGTTTAACTGAGTATCTCGACATTCTGAACTGAAACAGTCCCTGTAGCGCCGGCCTAAACGCCGGCGCTTTTGTATAGTGACTAGTTCACCACCTTACTTTTAGAAAGCTTGCTGTTTAAGGAACGCACATGACGGATATGCCCACGCCGCGGCTGGCGGCAAGCGAATTCCAACAGCGCCTACTGGCCTGGTTTGACCGCTATGGTCGCCACGATTTACCGTGGCAGTCGCCACGCAGCGCCTACCGCGTATGGGTGTCGGAAATTATGCTGCAGCAGACCCAGGTTGCCACCGTTATCAGCTATTTTGAGCGTTTTATGGTGCGCTTTCCTACCCTGGAAAGCCTCGCCAAGGCGCCGCAGGATGAAGTGCTGCATCTCTGGACAGGGCTTGGTTACTACGCCCGCGCGCGCAACTTGCATAAAGCTGCCCAGGTTGCGTTGGCGGAGCACGGTGGTGAGCTACCGACACAGAGTATCGACGCTTTAGTGGCGCTGCCCGGCATTGGCCGCTCCACCGCTGGCGCTATCATTGCGCAAAGCACGGGGCAGCGGGCCGCTATTTTAGATGGCAATGTAAAGCGCTCGCTCACTCGCCTGCATGCGCTTTCAGGCTGGCCGGGCAAGCCTGCGGTGGAGCGAAAGCTGTGGGCGCTGGCGGAGTACTACACTCCCACCGCGCGGCTGGCCGATTACACCCAGGCGATGATGGATTTTGGCGCCACGCTATGTAAACGCAGCAAACCGGACTGCCTGAGCTGCCCGTTTAACGATGTCTGTTTGGCCTACGCCCAAGGCGAGCCAAAGCGTTACCCAGAATCCAAACCGAAAAAGGCGCTGCCCACCCGGCAAACGATTATGCTGATGCTGCGCGACCAGGAGGGCCGGGTATGGCTGGAACAGCGCCCGCCTAGCGGCTTATGGGGCGGGTTATGGAGCTTGCCGCAGTTTGACAAGCACAGTGAACTCAACGACTGGCTTGAAGACAACGCTGTTAACCCAAAGCGGGAGACTACATCGCCTAGTTTTTATCACACCTTCAGCCATTTTCGCCTGGAGATTACCCCGCAGCCGGTCAGCTGCGATAGGCTGGGCGGTGTTCGCGAAAGCGGCGTATGGTACGACGTTAATCATCCGCCCGCGCTGGGCCTTGCCGCCCCGGTTAAAGTGCTGCTGAGCCAGCTAACGCCCTTTAGCCTCAATCCAACACCCGGCCACGCTTAATAAGCGTTTTCAAGCAGGTTGGATGAGATCATTGAATGAAGATGCAGAACCAGGAGCACGTTATGAGCAATACCGTTTTTTGCCGCAAGTACCAAAAAGAGCTAGAGGCGCTACCATTCCCTCCTTTGCCGGGTAAACAGGGCCAGGAGATTCAAGCCACCGTTTCCAAGCCCGCCTGGGAAGCCTGGCAGGCGCTGCAAACCCGCCTGATCAATGAGAAACACCTCAACATGCTCGACCCTGAATCCCGTGCGTACCTCATGGAGCAGATGCAACGCTTCCTAGATAACCAGGAGACCGACMAAGCCGAAGGCTATGTGCCGCCTACGCAGGCATGAATGGCGTGCATGAAGAGAGCGGGATCGTTCTAGGGGCGGGTGATTGGATAGCGCAACTGACTTGTAATCAGTGGCTCTAGGCATGGGTGTAGAGAAAGCCGAGCCAGAGATGGCGCAGGAAAAAAGACCTCTAAGCATCGGTATCGCAAGAAAGTTTCACAAAGGTGTTGACGAAAAGCGGCGTTTTTAGTTTAATACGCACCGTTGGCAGCGGCCAGATAGCTCAGTTGGTAGAGCAGGGGATTGAAAATCCCCGTGTCGGCGGTTCGATTCCGTCTCTGGCCACCACACTGCTGGGGTATCGCCAAGTGGTAAGGCACCGCTTTTTGGTAGCGGCATTCCCAGGTTCGAATCCTGGTACCCCAGCCATTGCCAACAAAATTTCTTGTTGATTGCGAAGCCCAACAGCAAAGCAGTCATGTTCTCAAGAAAACGTGAAGCGCCGACATAGCTCAGTTGGTAGAGCAACTGACTTGTAATCAGTAGGTCCCGGGTTCGACTCCTGGTGTCGGCACCACTGAAAGAGTGGTTAAAAGTTAAGCGTTAGAGAATTAGATTAAGCCGTCCGAAAGGGCGGCTTTTTCGTATCTGAAATACCTATTCAGTATTGGCTTTATCCACACCTGCTATTTAGACAGGGCTGTGGATAACACGCTATTCAGAAAGCTTGCTGCGCCTGTATATACGTTAGATAACCAGCGAAGCTTTAAAACCTTAAAGATAGCGTTGCCTAACCGTATTGCTAATAAAGATGCACCGCTTCGAAGGCCGCCAGTGGTTCATTATTCTCCCCCGACAGTACAAGCGTCGCGCCATTCACGCTCCATGCTGTTACCTGCTTGAGCGCGGTTAGAAAGTCTCGTTCAGTTTTCATTTGGGCCGTTGGACAGGCCATTTTAGTGCTGGCGATTTGACCAAACGCTATGTGCTCATTTTTAACACGGTAGCTGCCCATCAGGGTATTGCAGCCGGTAGCGCCGGCTAAGCGAGAAGCCTCTTGATGAAGAACCAAATGCGCTTCACGGAAATTCTCTAGGGCGACGACCGGCGCGCCATCAAGCGCTACCAGCCTCCAGTAGGTGTTGATCAAGGTTTCATCAGGGTGATGGGCTGTCTCTTGGCTATCCATGGCTGCTGAAGAGCACCCGGCGGTTATTAATAGGGCACCGATAAATCCATAAAGCGCTAGCCGTCTTTTCAAAGCCTGATTCCTTATTCAGTTAACTAAAAAGGTTAGAGCCATTAGCCGCAAATATTGTGGCATCGAGCGTGCTTTTTAGGTGACTTATTGCTCAAAAAGCCACTCTTCAATTTTTTTCACGTAACCTACGTTATCAAACCGGAAATCACGCCTTGCGAGGAAATTTTAGTCGACTAGGCTACTCCCTGCACGACGATTGAAGCGTGCATTGTTATGAATATTTGCAACATCGTTCGATCTGAAACCTAATCATACAAGGAGTGGATTAGATGACAGTCAAAAGCACACCGCTAAATGCTGTAACCGCCCATAAGCAATATAGTGAAATGGCCGATACGCCTAACGTTCACGGTACACAGGCTCAGCGCCCACAGGTACAGGATGCCTACCCGTCGCGCTTAGCCACACCCCCTGCAAACACTTGGCTGCCGCGCCAAGATGCGGTCGTTAAGGGCCGCCAGCTTTCTGGCCCGTTAAGCCAGGCGCAGCTCGATGAGTTTGAGCGTAAAGGGTTTTTGTTTATCCCTAACCTTATTGAAGGCGCAGAGCTTGAGGAGCTGCGTCAGGAAATGAAGGTGCTGATGAGCAACGATGAGTATCTCAATCAGGATTTCAGCGTCACTGAGCCAGAGAGTCAGGAGATCCGCTCGCTGTTTGCGGTGCACTTCCTCTCTGAGCGCTTGGGCAAGCTGGCCAGCGATGAGCGCGTAGCGGGCGCGGCCCGTCAAGTCATTGGCGGCGATCCTTATGTGCATCAATCGCGGATTAACTACAAGCCTGGGTTTGCCGGTAAAGGCTTTAACTGGCACTCCGATTTTGAAACGTGGCACGCAGAAGACGGCATGCCCGCAATGCATGCGGTTAGCGCATCGCTGATCTTAACCGATAACCACGAGTTCAATGGCCCGTTAATGTTGATTCCTGGCTCGCACAAAAAGTTTGTGCCATGCCTAGGTGAAACGCCGGAGGATAACCACAAAAGTTCGTTGAAGGCGCAGGAAGTGGGCGTGCCCAGTCCAGAGGCGCTGGCCGAGCTAGTGGCGGAACACGGTATTGAAGCACCCAAAGGCAAGGCGGGCGGTTTGCTGCTGTTCGATTGCAATACGCTGCATGCCTCGAACGCCAACCTTTCGCCCGACCCGCGTAGCAACGTGTTTTTCGTATTTAACCGTCAGGATAATCGTTGCCAAGCGCCTTATGCGGCAGCTAATCAACGGCCAGATTTCTTGGCCCATAGCCCTGATCAACCGGGGGAGCAATATCGCTAACCCGCAGTGGGGAAACAAATTCATGGCCGAAGGGTGTGGAACCTTCGTCTAGGTGGGGTAAACTGTTGCGCCTGTCGTTGCGAATGCGGCACGCATAATGAGAAGGAGAATACCCGCCATGCGTTTTGTTCCACAGTTTACCGATGGCCAGGAGTTTCCCCACCCGCTGGGCAAGGTTGTCTGCATCGGCCGTAATTATGCCGACCATGCGAAAGAGCTGGATAATCCGGTTCCCACTGAACCGCTGCTGTTCATTAAGCCGTCGACCAGCGTTGTGGATCTAACCAAGCCGTTGGACCCGCCGTTTTCACGCGGCGACGTGCATTATGAAGTCGAGCTTGCGCTATTAGTGGGTGAAACCTTAACCCATGCCACCCTGGATGAAGCCGAGCGTGCGATTGTCGGTATTGGGTTGGCGATGGATTTAACCCTGCGTGATGTACAGACGAAGCTAAAAGAGAAGGGGCACCCTTGGGAAATCGCCAAAGCCTTTGATGGCGCTTGCCCGCTTTCGTCGTTTCTGCCGCTAAGCCGTGTGCCCAACTGGAATGCGCTGGCTTTCACCCTTGAGATTGATGGGGAAGAGCGTCAGCACGGTGAAGGTTCCGATATGATCTTTGCTGTCCCCACGCTGGTAGCTGAGATGAGCCGCCACTTCACCCTGGAGCCGGGTGATGTGATCCTAACCGGCACGCCTTCTGGCGTTGGGGAGCTGGTTCGCGGTTCATCATTGCGCTTAACCTTGACGGGTGGTTTAGAAATTGAGACCAGCGTCGTCGAGTAACTAACCCATTGACGCGCAAGAAGTGAAGCCGATAGCCCGCCACAAGCATTCGCTACCGTTAAGCTCAATAGAAACGCCACCCGTTAACCACGGGTGGCGTTTCTTTGTGGGCTGTTTWCGACAGGCTATTCAAAAAAGTTAGTCAATATAAGTCATTCAAGATAGGTATAACCTTCGAGTCCTTCGCTTAAGCTGGCCGCAAAGCGGGCCTGCTCATCCGCCGTAAAGCCGCTTGCGGCTAGTTGGTCGGTGAGTTTCTGCTTGAGCACATTGGCATTGAAGTTAACGTAGGCAAGTACTTGGGCCACTGAGTCCCCCGCGAGCGGGTTTGAAAGAGTCCACTCGCCGTCTGCATTGAGTGCGGCGTCAACGGAGTCAGTGTCGCCGAACAGGTTATGCAAATCGCCTAGGATCTCTTGATAGGCGCCCACCAGGAAGAAGCCTAACCAGCGCTCGTCATCGGAAGCCCACTCGGGTAGCGGTAGGGTGCTCTCCACCCCCTGGCCGTCGACGTAGCTGTCGATGCGGCCGTCGGAGTCGCAGGTGATATCCTGAATCACCGCCCGCCGGGTGGGGGCTTGATCGAGCCCGCTAAGGGGCAGCACCGGGAAAATCTGTTCGATGCCCCAAACGTCAGGCACCGATTGAAATAGGGAAAAATTGACGAACAGTTTATCGGCGAGCTTCTCAGCGAGTTCATCCATAATTTCGCGATGGGCACGGTTGCGGGTATCAAGCTGAGTACGCAACCGCGCGCAGGCAGCCATATAGACCCGCTCGCCTTCGGCCCGGGCGGTAATATCACTCAACCCCATCACGAAGCGCTCCTGTAACTCACTCACCGCTTGCAGCAGGTCGTGCCAGGCTTCTACCAGCATGCGCGGCTCTTGAGCGGTGGCGAGTTGCTCGAACMCCCGCCATAGCAGCTCTACTTGGGCATCTTCTTGGTGCTCTTCTCGGTTCCCTGCTAGCGCATGCCGTTCTGGCGGGGTGTCATCAATACGCTCTTCGCCAATCACGTTGGTAATCAGTACCGCATGGTGGGCGGTCAGCGCACGGCCTGATTCGCTGATGAGATGAGGCTGCGGCAGGCTCGCCTCTTGGCAGAGCTGGGCAAAGGCGCTGACTACGTTGCGCGCGTATTCACGCATCGAATAATTCGCGGAGCAGAAACTGCGTGAGCGAGTGCCTTCGTAGTCGATACCCAGGCCGCCGCCTACATCCACGGTATCAATGGGCGCGCCCAACTGCATCAGGTTCTGGTAGAAGCGCGCGCACTCGCGTAGGCCGCGCTGAATGTCGCGAATATTGGCGATCTGGGAGCCCAGGTGGAAGTGCACTAGCTGCAGGCTTTCCAGCGCATCTTCGCGACGTAGGGTGTCTACCACCTCTAGAATCTGGCTGGCGGTGAGCCCGAACTTGGATTTTTCGCCGCCGGTATTCTGCCATTTGCCTTTACCCACCGAGGCCAAGCGGGCGCGCAGGCCTATGCGGGGCGTGACCTCCAGCTCGCGGGCCTCTTCCAAAATCAGCTGCAGCTCGGAGAGCTTTTCGACCACCAAGTAGACCTTATGGCCGAGCTTTTCACCCAGCAGCGCCAGTCGCACGTATTCGCGGTCTTTGTAGCCGTTACACACAATCAGCGATGAGCCACCGTCGGAAAGCGCTAACACCGCCAGCAGTTCTGGCTTGCTGCCCGCTTCCAGTCCTACGCGACCACTGCCGCGCTCGGCGGTCGCCAGAATTTCTTCGACCACTCGGCGCTGCTGATTGACTTTAATCGGGTAAACCGCGGTGTAGCCGCCCTGGTAGTCACAGTCGCTCATCGCGGCATCAAAAGCGCCGCACAGCTGCTCCACCCGGTCGTGAAGAATATCGCTAAAGCGCACCAGCACCGGCAGGCGCAGCCCGGCTGCTTGCAGTTGGCGCACCAGGCCGCTAAGCGGTAGCGCTGGGCCTTCCGCATCGCTACCCAGCGGGCGCACCAGGGCCTGACCGTGGTCATCCACGTCGAAGTAGCCGCTGCCCCACTGATCAATATTCCAGGTACGCCGTGCGCGCAGGGCAGGGCTAGTCGTTGCCATCACACTCATGCAGACACCTCAGGCAGCGGCAGTGCACCATGGGCAATGCGCGCGGTTAAAATAGTACGAAAACGGTCAGGGTCGTGGGGGGTCAAATCGTGGGCCGGTGGATCAACATAGACCACCAGTAGACGCGACAGCCAGTAGCGCAGCGCCGTCATGCGCAGCATGGTCGGCCACAGCTCACGCTCAGCGGTGGTTAATGGGCGACGTGCCTGATAGGCGCGCAGTAGCGTCTCGTAGCGCTCGGGATTGAGCGTGCCATCTTCGTTAGAGGCCCAGTCGTTGATCACGATTGCCACATCAAACAGCAGGTCGCCGGTGCAGCCATTATAAAAGTCGATAATGCCGCCAAGCTGATCCCCCTCGAACAGGGTGTTGTCGCGGAACAGATCACCATGCAGAGCGCCCTGGGGCAGCTCACCGTGTTGGCTGAAGGCACTTTCGAAATCGTCGMCCTCATCCTTCATCAACATTTGATCCGCGGGGCTGATATAGCTCAGCACCTTATGGTGCATAACCTGCAACCAGTTTAGATCCCGTGGGTTAGGGCGGTGGCCAGGAAAGCGCTTTGACACCACGTGCAGGCGGCCCAAGGTGTCGCCCAGGGCGTGGCACTGGGCTAAATTAGGCGCCTCGGGATGGCGTCCAGGCAAGCGCGGGTAGAGCAGCGCCGGTTTGCCCTCCAGGCTATGCAGCGCGATACCTTCACGGTCGTGAATGGTGCCAGGCACTGGCAGGCGGTGCTCGTCCAAATAGTCGAGCAGTTCAACGAAGAACGGCAGCTCTTCGTGCTCGCCCTGTTCGAACAGGGTTAACACCAGCTCGCGGTGGTCGGTGGTGACAAAGAACGTCGAGTTTTCGGTGCCGCTCGCCACCCCCTGTAGGGAAACGAAACTGCCAACATCAAATTTTTCTAAAAACGCGGCGACCTGTGCGTCGCTAAGCGGGGTAAATACAGCCATGAGAGTCTCGCCCAGGTTGCTAAGCCCATTATTGTAGCGGCTTGGTCGCTGAGTTGGCAGCGTTGTTGTGATAACAGAATAGAGTTTGACTCTGCAGGCCGCCTGCGCAGCGGGTATCATGTGAGTAACTCTTTTTAGCACTTATTTTTTTACGACTCACTTTAGGAACTTGGTTATGGCTCGCGCTCCGATCGTCCTCGTCGATGGCTCCTCCTATCTTTACCGTGCCTTTCATGCGCTACCGCCGCTAACGACTTCCAGTGGTCAGCCGACAGGCGCGGTGAAGGGCGTGTTGAATATGCTCAAGCGGCTGATTAAGGATTACCCCGAAAGCCCCATGGCGGTGGTTTTCGATGCGCCGGGCAAAACCTTCCGCGATGAGATGTACAGCGACTACAAAGCCCACCGTCCACCCATGCCCGATGACCTGCGCAGCCAAATCGCGCCGCTGCACGCCTGTGTGAAAGCATTGGGCCTGCCTCTGCTGTGCATTGAAGGGGTGGAGGCGGATGATGTGATTGGCACCCTGGCCCACCACGCCACCGAAGCAGGGCGCGATGCGGTCATTTCCACCGGCGACAAGGATATGGCGCAACTGGTCAATGCCCATATCACGCTGGTCAACACCATGAAGGATGAAACCCTGGACGAGGGGGGCGTGGAGGATAAGTTCGGCCTGCCCCCTGCGCTGATTATCGATTTTCTCGCCCTGATGGGTGACAAGGTCGATAACATTCCTGGCGTGCCCGGCGTGGGTGAAAAGACTGCGATTGGTCTACTGCAAGGCATGGGCGGCGGCCTGGAGACCATTTATAGCGATTTAGAACGGGTCAAAACGCTTACTTTTCGGGGCGCAAAAACGCTGCCCAAGAAACTTGAAGAGCATCGCGATCAGGCCTTCCTTTCGTATCAGTTAGCGACCATCAAGGTCGATTGCGATTTGCCGGTGGGCTTGGATGATTTGGATATTGCCCACCCGGACCGTGAAGCGCTGGTCACGCTGTATAAAGAGATGGAGTTCCGTCAGTGGCTAGGTGAGTTGCTGGAAGGCAAAGATGAAGGCGTGGATGATGKGAAAGGCGGCGAGCCTGCCCCTGCCAGCGCTGACGATAGCGAGCCCGAGGGKACGGAGGCATCTGCCAATGGGAGTGCCCGTGAAGATTATGTCATCCTCGAACAGGCAGACTTTGAGCGCTGGCTGGATAGGCTACAAAACGCCGAGCGCTTCTGTTTTGATTTGGAAACCACCAGCCTCAACTATATGGATGCAGAAATCGTCGGCGTCGGCTTGTCGCTGGAAGCGGGGGAGGCGGCCTATATTCCGCTGGCCCACGACTATCTGGATGCCCCCCAGCAGCTTGACCGCAAAACGGTGCTGGCGGCGCTAAAGCCGCTGCTGGAAGACCCGACCAAAACCAAGATTGGCCAGAACCTCAAGTACGATATTTCGGTGCTGGCCAACTACGCCATCTCAGTGGCGGGCCCGTTTGCCGACACCATGTTGGCGTCGTACGTGCTCAACTCCACGGCTACCCGCCACGATATGGACTCGCTGGCGCTGAAGTATTTGGGCGAAAAGACCATCTCCTTTGAAGAGATTGCCGGTAAGGGCGCCAAGCAGCTCACCTTTAACCAGATTGCCCTGGAGCAGGCGGCGCCTTACGCCTGCGAAGATGTCGATATCACCCTACGGCTGCAGCAAACGCTACGCCCACAGGTCGAAAACGAGGGGCGCTTGGCAGAAGTGCTGGATAATATCGAACTGCCGCTGATCAAAGTGCTCTCGCGCATTGAGCGTAATGGGGTGGCGGTGGATGCTGACCTACTGCACAAGCAGAGCCAGCAGTTAGAAAAGCGTATTGGCGAGCTAGAGCGCGAAGCGTTTGAGCTGGCCGGGCGCGAATTTAATCTCGGCTCACCCAAGCAGTTAGGGCAGATTCTGTTTGAAGAGCAGAAAATCCCGGTACTCAAGAAAACCCCTAAAGGCGCACCCTCTACCGCGGAAGGTGTGCTGGAAGAGCTGGCGCTGGATTACCCACTGCCCAAGGTGATTATGCAGCACCGGGGGCTGGCCAAGCTTAAGTCCACCTACACCGATAAGCTACCGCGTTTGCTCAATAAAGCCACTGGCCGGGTGCACACCAGCTACCACCAGGCGGTCACCGCCACCGGCCGGCTGTCGTCGTCGGACCCGAACTTGCAGAATATCCCCATTCGTACCGAAGAGGGGCGCAAAATTCGTCAGGCATTTATCGCCCGCCCCGGTTATCGCATTGTTGCCGCGGACTACTCGCAGATCGAGCTGCGTATTATGGCGCACCTTTCCGAGGACAAAGGCCTGCTGGAAGCCTTTGCCGAGGGGCGTGATATCCATACTGCTACCGCGGCGGAAGTGTTTGGCACCTCCCTTGATAAGGTGTCGGGCGACCAGCGGCGCAGTGCCAAAGCGATTAACTTCGGCTTGATCTACGGCATGAGCGCCTGGGGGCTGTCGCGCCAGCTGCATATCGAGCGCAATCAGGCGCAGACCTACATCGACCGCTACTTCGACCGCTACCCCGGCGTGGCTCGCTATATGGAGCGCATCCGTTCCCAGGCGGGGGAAGATGGCTTTGTCGAAACCGTGCTGGGTCGGCGGCTATACCTGCCGGAAATTCAGTCGCAAAACCGCAACCGCCGTCAAGGCGCCGAACGCACCGCCATTAACGCACCGATGCAGGGCACCGCGGCGGATATCATCAAGCAGGCGATGATCGATGTGGATGCATGGCTGGCAGAAGGTGAGTTCGACGCGCTGATGGTCATGCAGGTGCACGATGAGCTGGTATTTGAAGTGGCCGAGAAGCAAGTTGATGCGTTTATCGAGCAGGTGCAAAAACGCATGCAGGGTGCGGCAGCGCTAAAAGTGCCGCTAATAGTAGAGGCGGAGAGCGGCGCCAATTGGGATGAGGCGCACTAGCCAGGTGATAAGGGCATTTTGTCGCAACCGCAACATGCATAGATAAGGAATTGACCAGGATCAAATTTTTGACTCGGGTGGAGGCATAACCTTATACCCATCGCTTTGCCTGGGTGAGCGCCAGTCAGTGGTTTCCCGGTGGGGCGAGGGGTGTGTTTAAGCTATCCATCGGGAGTCACTCATGGACATTGTTGAATTATCCAGGTTGCAGTTCGCCTTTACGGCGATGGTGCATTTCCTGTTTGTACCTTTAACGCTAGGGCTATCGATACTGCTGGCGATTATGGAGACGGTCTATGTGATGACCGGTAAGACCATTTATCGTCAGATGACCAAGTTCTGGGGCAAGCTGTTCGGTATTAACTTTGCGTTGGGGGTAACCACCGGCATCGCTATGGAGTTTCAGTTCGGCACCAACTGGTCGTACTACTCTCATTATGTCGGCGATATCTTCGGCGCGCCGCTGGCGATAGAAGCCTTGATGGCGTTCTTCCTTGAGTCGACCCTGGTCGGGCTGTTCTTTTTCGGCTGGGATCGCCTGTCAAAAGAGAAACATCTGGCGGTTACCTGGTTGATGGCGCTGGCGACCAATATGTCGGCCCTGTGGATTCTGGTGGCCAATGGCTGGATGCAGCATCCCGTGGGGKCAGAGCTCAACCTTGCCACCATGCGTATGGAGTTGACCAGCTTTGCTGAAGTGCTGCTCAACCCCGTTGCCCAAGTCAAATTCGTGCATACCGTGTCGGCGGGCTACGTCACCGGCGCGGTTTTCGTGCTGGCGATTTCAAGCTGGTACCTGCTCAAGGGTCGCGAGATCGCCTTTGCCCGGCGCAGCTTCACGATTGCGTCGGCCTTTGGCTTGGCCAGTGTACTGTCGGTGATTGTTCTGGGCGACGAGTCTGGTTATGAGCTGGGAGACGTCCAAAAGGTCAAACTGGCCGCCATCGAGGCCGAATGGCAAACCCATCCCGCTCCGGCCGCCTTTACCCTGTTTGGGCTGCCCAACGAGGCTGAACAGCGCACCGACCTAGCCATCAAGATACCTGGCGTGATGGGCTTGATCGCTACGCGCTCGCTGGATACCGAAGTGATGGGGATACGCGAGCTTAAGGCGGAGCACCGCGAACGCATCGTCAACGGCCAGGAAGCCTATGCCCTTATGCAGCGCCTGCGCAGCGGTGAAGAGCGCGAAGGGGATCAGGCCCGGTTCGAGGAGGTGCGCAGCGATCTCGGCTATGGGCTGCTGCTTAGCGCTTATAGCGACGATGTGGCCAATGCGACGGCCGCCGAGATTAACCAGGCCGTAGAGGCGTCGATTCCCAAGGTTTGGCCGCTGTTCTGGTCTTTTCGGGCCATGGTAGCCGCTGGCTTTAGCATGCTGCTGCTGTTTGCCCTGGCCCTCTGGCATAGCGTGCGCCGTCAGCCTGAGAAGTCCCCTTGGTTACTGCGCTTTGCGCTGTTCAGCCTGCCGCTACCCTGGATCGCCTGTGAAGCGGGCTGGTTCGTGGCCGAGTACGGCCGTCAGCCGTGGGCCATCGGCGAGATCCTCCCGGTGCACCTGGCTATTTCCAGTCTGACTGCTGAGCAGGTGCTCACTACCCTGATTGCCATCGGCATCCTTTACACCACCTTCGTCATCATCGAAATGTGGTTGATGCAGCACTTTGCCCGCAAGGGGCCTTCCGGTAGCGGTTATCTGGATGATGAAGCCGATTCCGGCTACCTAATTTCCACCCCGCCACGGGAGGCATGATGATGGACTACGAAACACTTAGGTTTGTCTGGTGGGTGCTGATCGGCGTGCTGTTGATCGGCTTCGCGGTCACCGATGGATTTGATATGGGCGTTGCCACCTTGCTTAAGGTCGTTGGCCGCAACGATCTTGAACGTCGGGTGATGATCAACTCCATGGCGCCTCACTGGGACGGCAATCAGGTCTGGCTGGTGACCGCCGGGGGCGCACTGTTCGCTGCTTGGCCGCCGGTTTACGCAACCGCTTTCAACGGCTTCTATTTCGCCTTGATGTTGACGCTGTTCGCCCTTTTTCTGCGCCCCTTAGCGTTTGATTACCGCTCCAAGTTGGACAACCCCACCTGGCGCAGTCGCTGGGACTGGGGGCTGACGATCGGCTCCGCCGTTCCTGCGCTGATCTTTGGTGTCGCCTTTGGCAATCTTCTCCAGGGCGTTCCCTTCCAGTTCGATGACTATCTGCGTTTGGAGTATCAGGGCGGCTTACTGGGGCTATTGAATCCGTTTGCGCTGTTGGCCGGGCTGTTGAGCCTGCTGATGTTTGTCACCCACGGCGCCGCTTGGTTGCAGCTTAAAACCGAGGGCGAATTGCGCCGCCGTAGTGCGGCCATCGGCAGCCTCACCGCATTGGTGTGCGCGGTACTGTTCGTGCTGGGTGGGGTCTGGCTGCTATGGGGCGTTGATGGCTATCAGGTGGCCAGCGTGATCGACACCCAGGGCTACAACGATACCACTGGCAAAATCGTCACGGTCAGTGTTGGCGGTTGGATGACCAATTACAGCCGCTTCCCGCTTTTATGGCTACTACCGATAGTAGGGGTGCTGGGTTTTGTACTCTGCTCGTTGACCATGAAGCTGGGGCGCCATGCGCTGGCATTTACCAGTTCGGCGGTTGCCATGGCCATGGTGGTGGTCACCACGGGTGTGACGATGTTCCCTTTCGTGATGCCGTCGACACTCAACCCTAATCATAGCCTCACCATGTGGGATGCCACGGCGAGTGAGTTGACGCTCAAGATCATGTTTGTGGTGGTGTGTATCTTCGTGCCGTTGATATTGCTCTATACCGCCTGGAGTTATTGGGTCATGCGCGGTCGCCTAAATGAGCAGTTTATTCGTGATAACGACAAAGCACTTTACTGAGGAGATTATCCTATGTGGTATTTCGCCTGGATTTTGGGTGTCACGCTGGCGGCTGTCGTCACTGTTCTTATCGCCATGCGGCTTGAAGTGAATGGCTATGAAGGCGAAGCCGAGCATGAGCGGAGCGACTGACGCTATTGACCCGGGGCAGCGGCTGAACCGCTGCCTGGCCCCGCAACGCTGGTGGTTGCGGGGCGCCACACTGCTTGCGCTGATCGGCGTGGTACTGCTGATTACCCAGAGTTGGCTGCTGGCGGCACTGTTCCATCACTGGTTACTGCTCTGGCAGGGCAGGGAGACGCTGGGCCACCCGTCCGCATGGTTAGCAGGGCTGGCAGTATGCATGGTGCTCCGCCCTTTGCTCCACGCCGGCCGTGAAGGGTTATCTCGCCAAGCCAGTCGGCATGCCCGTGTCGCCTTACGCAGCCAGTTATTAACGCAGCTTGGCCGTCTTGGGCCGGTTAGGCGCCAATTTGGCAGCGATGGTGCCTTGGCAACTCAGGTGCTGGAGCAGGTGGACGCCCTGGACGGCTACATTAGTCGCTATCGGGTACAGAGTCTGCTGGCCGTTGTCGTTCCCTGCCTGATCGCGGCGGTGGTGGCGTTGCATAGCCCGTTGGCCGCGGGATTAATGCTGATGACCGCACCCTTGGTGCCGCTGTTTATGATCCTTGTGGGCCGTGCCGCTGCGGGTGCCAGTCAGCAGCAGTTCACGGCGCTGGCGCGTATGGGTGGCCGCTTTCTCGACCTGGTTCGAGGGATGGCAACGCTGCAGCGCATGGGGGCGACCGACCAGGCGGAGGCCAAGGTCGCCCAGGCAAGTGACGCCTACCGTGGGCGTACCATGCGGGTGCTTAGACTGGCCTTTCTATCCAGCGCGGTGCTGGAGTTTTTTGCCGCGCTGGCGATTGCCCTGGTGGCGCTCTATCTAGGCTTGGGCTTGCTTGGCCTATTGCCCTGGGCGAAAGCAGACGTTCCGGTGCCGTATCAGGGAGCGCTGTTTATTTTGCTGCTGGCGCCCGAGTTCTATGCGCCGCTACGCCAATTGGGCAGCGATTATCATGCCCGTGCCGAAGCGCTGGGCGCGATGCAGGCGTTGTCGCCTCTGCTGGAAGCGGACACTTGGCAGCCCCAAGGGTTGCCGCTCTCTCCAGCAGCGGTAAGCGGTGAGTCTCTTGCTGTTGAATGCCGCGAGTTAAGTGTTAGCGGTGAGGGCGGGCGTCTGCGGCTGGCGCCGCTTAATCTGACGCTGGCCGCGGGCGAACGGCTGTTGGTGCAGGGCGAGAGTGGGGCGGGCAAGTCGAGTCTTTTACAAGCGCTGCTGGGGTTTACTGCCTACCAGGGCAGCCTGAAGGCGAAGGGTTGCGAGCTTTCCCAATGGCCTCGCGACGCCTGGCAACGCCAGCTTGGCTACCTTAGTCAGCAACCGCCGATACAGTCCGGCAGCATTGCGGAGAATCTGCGCTTGGCGGCCCCAGACAAATCTGATGCAGAGCTTATTGAAGTGCTCACCCAGGTCGGACTTTGGCCAATTCTGGTTCGTGGTAATGGGCTTGCCACGCAGTTGGGTGAGCGCGGGCAGGGGGTTTCCGGCGGCCAGCTGCAACGCTTGGGGTTGGCGCAGTTGCTGCTTCGCGATGCAGCGCTATGGCTGTTCGATGAGCCCACGGCCCATCTCGATCCGGATGCCGCCTGGCAACTCAACACACTGATCGAGCAGCTTAGCCGCGGGCGTAGCGTGATGATTGTCAGCCACGAGTCGGCTGGGCTGGGGTGGGTTGACCAGCGAGTAGAGTTGTCATTGCAAGAGGCTATGGCATGTTGCGGCTAAACAAGACACCGTCCGGGATGCCTACCCCCACCATCCGGCTGCGTGATTTGCTGTTGCTTAGGCGCGGCGGTTGGTCGCTGGCGTTCTTGCTGGGCGCCGCCACGCTGCTGGCCGTTATCGGCTTGCTGGCCATTTCAGGTTGGTTTATTACCGCCGCGGCAGTGGCCGGGACGGTGACAGCGAGTGCCTTCGGCTTCGACTATTTTCGTCCCGCGGCTTTGATTCGTCTGTGTGCCATCGTTCGCACGGCCGGGCGCTATGGTGAGCGCCTAGCCTCCCACGATGCCGCCCTGGGGTTGCTAAAAGACCTGCGTTGTCGACTTTTTATGGCATTGGGACAAACGCCTTTACAGTCGGCTTCCCGTTCATCGCACTACGGCACGGCCAGTACCATGCATCGGCTGGTCAGTGATATCGACCAGCTTGATCAGGTAGTCTTGCGAGCACTGCTGCCCTGGGGCTGGGCCGGGCTAATGGTGATGGTCGTTATGGCTGGCCTTTACTGGTTGAGTGAAACCCTACTTTGGGCCGCCGCGCCGGGGTTAATGTTAGCCTGGCTGGGGCTGCCGTTACTGGCGTTATGGCGCGGTATTGGTCAGGCACGCCAGAGTGCTGAGTTTGCCGAGCATCGTCGGGTGGCACTGATTGAGCCTTTGGCAGCCATTACCTCGTTGGTGTTGTGGGGGCGATGGGCGGATATGGCACAACGAGTGAAAAGTTACGATGCCGACTATCTGGCCCACCAGGAGCGGCAGCAGTTGCTGGCTAGCCTGACCACCGCGTTGCAGCAGGTAGCGTTGGGAGGCGCCATTGTGGGCGTGCTATGGCAGGCAGAAGGGCTATTGGCGGCTAGCCATTTGACGGTGCCGATGCTATTAGCCGCGGTATTGGCGATCCTGGCATTAGGGGAGATTTTGGCGCCGCTGGCCAACAGTTTTCTAGCCTTGGGGGCGAGCCTTGCCGCACGGGATCGTCTCAATGCCCTGGTGGAGGTAGCGCCAAGGGGGCAAGCTGGCATTGAGTTCGCTGATACCACACCGCCTGCTTGGCATCTCAACGTCAACCAATTAACCGCCAGCCTGCCCGGTGCACTGGTGGGGCCGCAGCGTATTAGTCTGGCGTTGCAGAGCGGTGAAATACTCTGTGTGCATGGCCCCTCAGGTTGCGGGAAATCGACCCTGTTGCAGGTGTTGGCCGGCGAGCTGCTGCCACTTAGCGGGGAGTGTTGCCTTAACGGCCACTCTATTGAGCAGTGGTCGTTTCACCATATCGTCGGCTATCTGCCCCAGCAGTGGAACTTGTTTGATATGAGCCTGGAGGAAAACCTACGCCTCGGTGACCGCGATGCCAGCGATAGCGAGCTATGGAGCATTCTCGACGATCTGGCGCTGGGCGCTTGGGCACGCGACTTGCCCCAGGGCCTGGAGACGCCTTTGGGCGAGTATGGTGCCGCCGTTTCCGGCGGGCAGGCGCGGCGTATCGCCCTGGGACGAGTGCTGTTGGCGCGACGGCCGATTCTACTGCTCGACGAGCCATTAGCCGGGCTGGATGCCATTACACGGCAGCAAGTGGTTGCTAGCCTTGCGCGCCGTACAAGGGATGGGATCGTGGTTATTGTCAGCCACGTGCCCTTAGAGCTGCCAGCAAGCCGGGTGCGTAGCCTCTATATCCAGGAAGATGGCCGACCCCGGCAGACCCCCATGCTCGCCTGTTTAGACCCGCTATAACGCAAAACCCCCGCAGCGTAGCTACGGGGGTTTTTAGTACGCGTTAAATCACTTAACGCCAGCCGACGCGATCAAAAATGCGGATCGCTTCAGGGTTGTTCTCACCTAGTACGCTGATGTTTACGTCATCTGTTTTGAAGTTGCCCCAGGATTCCAGGACTGGGTCTTTCTTGATGCCTTCAACCACCGGGAACTCGTTGTTGCCAGAGGCAAAGATTTCCTGGGCGGTGTCGGAAGCCAGGTACTCAAGGAAGCGCACCGCGTTTTCGCGGTTAGGCGCACCTTCTACGACACCGGCACCGCCAACATTAACGTGGGTGCCGCGGTCATCCTGGTTGGGGAAAATAATACCCACTTTACGCGCCGCTTCACGCTCGGCGTCGTCGTCGGATTTCAGCAGGCGAACATAGTAGTAGTGGTTGGCCACGGCAATATCGCACTCGCCGCTGGCAACACCGAGAATCTGGTCGGTATCGCCACCTTCCGGATCCCGCGCCATGTTATTCACAACGCCCTGGGCCCACTCTTCGGCACCCTCTTCGCCGTGGTGCTCAATCATTGAGGCCAGCAGCGACTGGTTATAAATATTGTTGGAAGAGCGGATGCATACTTTGCCTTCGAACTGCGGGTCGGCAAGATCTTCGTAGCTAGTGATCTGGCTCGGGTCGAAGTTTTCACGGTTATAGTAAATCGCCCGGGCGCGCTGACTAAAACCAAACCACAGGCCGTCAGGGTGGCGCATGGATTCAGGTAGCCGCTCGTTGAGGACATCCGATTCAACGCTTTGGAAGATGCCTTCATCTTCCGCACGCCATAGACGGCCTGCGTCGACGGTCATCATGACATCAGCCGGACTCGCCACGCCCTCACGCTGAATACGCTCAATCAGCTGGTCTGAGTCGCCTTCAAGGATGTTAACTTCGATGCCTGTCTCTTCGGTGAAAGCATCGTAGAGGTGCTCGTCAGAGTCATAGTGGCGAGCGGAATAGAGGTTGAGCTCGTCTGCCGCGGCCTGACCGGCAAACGTGGCGCCCACCATCATCGCTGCCATCGGAGCAACAAAGCGTATGGTTTTCATTTAGTACATCCTTATTTAATAAATGATAATAAGTTGCATTATTAACATTGTTATTGAAGCGTTTCGTATGCTGTCCGTCAAGACCCTATTAGTAAAACATTGGTAGAAGAAATGCGATGCGTGCATAACTCACCAATAAAAAATAGAATGCAAACAACTTCCAAATGTACCCAATCCGCGTTTAGACGTTTGTCGGAGCGGTTTGACCAGCTGCAAGTGGTGATTTATGACAGCAACCCTGAAGGTCGCCTCGGCGGTGCCTAGCGCATCAGCGTTAACGCTGCACAATGTACGTCATGCCTATGATGGCCATACGGTAGTAAAAGGCGTGGATTTAAGCGTTTCCCCAGGCGAGGTAGTTTGCCTACTGGGCCCCTCGGGGTGCGGTAAAACAACGCTGCTGCGAATCGCTGCGGGCCTTGAAGTGCTACAAGAGGGCAGCGTGTCCTTGGAAGATGTTTATATTGCAGGCCCAGGTCAGCGCCATGTGCCGCCGGAGAAGCGTAATGTTGGGCTGGCATTCCAAGACTCGGCGCTTTTCCCCCACCTAACCGTGTTGGAAAATGTCACCTTTGGGCTTAAACATTTAACCTCTCGTGAGCGTCGCGAGCGGGCGGCACAGTTGCTTGAACAGCTGGGTATGGCCGCGTATATGGATGTTTACCCGCATATGCTCTCTGGTGGGCAGCAGCAGCGAGTGGCGCTGGCGCGTGCGCTGGCGCCATCGCCGCGTTTAATGCTGTTGGATGAGCCGTTCTCAAGTCTGGATGCGCGGCTACGTGACCGCATCCGCGACGATACTCTCCACGTGCTAAAAAAGGTCGGCGCGGCGACGCTGCTGGTAACCCACGACCCCGAAGAAGCCATGTTTATGGCCGATCGCATCGCGCTGATGCGCGATGGGCGAATCGTGCAGACGGGAAMGCCACGCGAGCTTTACTGCGCGCCTCAAGACCCCTTTGTGGTGACCTTTTTTGGCGACGTCAATGAGCTACAGGGCAAAGTGCATAATGGTGCTGTGAGCACGCCTGTTGGGCGGGTGCCTGCCCCCGGATTAGCGGAGGGTAGCGACGCGCAAATCATGATACGCCCTGAGGCGCTGCGCATTGTTGAGCGAGATCTGCCAGCGGATGAGCATCGCCATAGCCATGTGGTAATGGCGAAGCTACTCGGACGCACCAGCCTGCTACACCTGTGTGCCCATAGCGAAAACGGCCTTGAGGCTCACCTACACGCGCGCGTACCGGGGGTGTTTCTACCCGCAGAAGGCCAACCGGTGGATATTCACCTCGACCTTTCACAAGTATTTGTGTTCCCGTTCACGGCTTAATCTTAATCAGGACTGAGCACCAGGACGTGAGCGGCGCATGGCCATGCTGAGCAGAATAACCGGCAAAATGCCCACCACCACAATGGCCAGCGACGAGGTGGAGGCTTCGGCCAACCGTTCGTCAGAGGCCAGGTTATGTGCCCGCACGGCCAGGGTGTCGAAATTGAAGGGGCGCAGAATAATCGTCGCTGGCAGCTCCTTCATGACGTCAACGAAGACTAAAATCCCCGCTGCCAGTAGGCTGCTGCGCATCATCGGTGTGTGAATATGGCGCAGCGTGCCGCCTGCGGTTTGCCCCAGGGTACGCGAAGCGGCATCCATACTGGGTGTTACTTTGCCTAGGCTCGCCTCAACGGCATTGAACGAGACGGCTAAAAAGCGCACCACGTAGGCGTATAGCAAGATAAACGCCGACCCACTGAATACCAGGCCAATGATGTAGCCATAGTGATTATTGAGCCAGGTGTTAAGGGCGTTATCCAACCAGGCAAACGGGATTAAAATACCCACCGCGACCACCGAACCCGGGATCGCGTAGCCCATAGAGGCGACCCGGGAAGCCACCCGCGCAAACGTCGTGTCGTGCATGCGTACGCCGTAGCTCAGCACAACGGCCAAGCACACGGCGATCAGCGCTGCCACTGTTGCCAGCCCCAGGCTGTTCCAGGCGTAGCCAATAAAGCGCGAGCCCCACAGAGAATCGCCCCCCTGCAGCGCTAAATTGAGCAGAATGCCGCTGGGCAGTAAGAAGCCCACCAGCACCGGGACTAAACAAGCCAGCGTCGCTGCCGCGGCTCGCCAGCCGTGCAGCGCGTACTCCGGCAACTGCTGATAGCGATTGGTGGTATGAAAGTAGCGGCGCTTGCCCCGCGACCAGCGCTCTAGCAGCACTAACACAATCACGAAGGTGAGCAGGCACGCCGCTAACTGCGCTGCCGCCACCTGCTCACCCATGCCAAACCAGGTGCGGTAGATACCGGTGGTAAAGGTATCCACGCCGAAGAACTGTACAGCGCCAAACTCGTTAAGCGTCTCCATCAATACTAGCGATACTCCGCCTACCAGCGCAGGACGCGCCAGTGGTACGGCGACGCTGGCAAACAGTTTCCATGGGCCACGGCCGAGGGTGCGGCCCACATCCAGCACGCAGACCGACTGCTCCAGAAATGAGGCGCGGGCCAGCAGGTAGACATAGGGGTAGAGCACCAGGGTAATCACCGTCGCGGCGCCACCTAGCGAGCGAATATTGGGAAAGTAGTAGTCGCCATACCCCCAGCCAAATGTCTCGCGCAGCAGGCTCTGTAACGGCCCGGCAAACTGCAAAAAGTCAGTGTAGGCGTAGGCGATCACGTAAGTGGGCACCGCCAATGGCAGCAGCAGCGCCCACTCGAATAGCCGTTTACCGGGAAAGCGGCACATAACGACCAGCCAAGCTGTGCCGGTGCCGATGATGAGCGTGCCGAGCCCTACTGTCACAACGAGCCAGAAGGTGTTGTTCAAATAGCGTCCAAGTACGGTGCTGGCCAAGTGTTGCCAAACGCCATCGGTGGGCATCGCGATATGCGCAAATACCACAAGCACGGGCAGGGCAACCACGAACGCTACCGCGATCAGGGCAATCGACCAGGGGGTAGCGCGACGGCTAAGCGAAGAGGAGAAGGCGAATAGCCCGCGATAGCCGGATCTGAACAAGCGAACACTCCTTGCATTGACGGAAAGCAGTAGCGAAAAGCCGGAAAGTAGCGCAGCACACTTAATGCGAAATAGTGTCGGGCGTGAATAGTAGCATTGGCGACGCCCTGCTGCAGCTTTGCAGGCTCGTCATTAATGCAAAAAAGCCCGCCGGAGCGGGCCATAATGGTTGGAGGATAAGCTTTGGAAGAAAGGCCTAGTAACCCAGTAGCATGCTTGGTAGGCCGGTAATCAGCCAGGGGAAGAACGCCATCAGCGTACAGGCGAGTAGAATCAACGCGACAAAGGGTACCACTGCTTTGTAAAGATGGACGATTTCGACACCGGGTGGTGCCACACCTTTCAAGTAGAACAGTGCATAGCCAAAGGGTGGGGTCAGGAACGATGTCTGAAGCACTACCGCCACCATCACCACGAACCACAACATATCCACGCCCATAGTTTCGACGATGGGCAGCATGATGGGGAAGCTCAGCAGAACAATACCGGTCCAATCCAGGAACATGCCCAGAATAAATACCAGGAACAGCATCAGGATTAGCGCCCCAACGGTGCCGCCGGGCATGGCCAGCACCAGCTCGCTGATCACGGTCATACCGCCACCGCGTGAGAATACACCGGTGAATGCAGTAGCCCCCACCAATACGAGCATGACCATGGTGGTGGTTTTACCCGCTTCTATCATCGTCCAGAAGCAGGTGCTGATTTTGCGATCACCAAAAATCATAAACAGAATAAAGGCGATAAATACGCCGATGGCCGAGGCTTCGGTAGCCGTGGCGACGCCGGTAAATAGCGCACCCAACACGCCTAGAATCAACGACATGGGCGGGAGCACGTACTTCGCCAGCATGATAAGCAGTTGTTTAGTGCTGACTTCAGCGCGCTCTTCCGCCGGTACCTTGGGGCCGTAGCTGGGTTTGATATAGCAGATGATCAACACGTAAAGGGCGTACATAACGCCGAGCAGCAGGCCGGGAATCAGCGCGCCAGCAAACAGGGCGCCCACGGAGACCGGTGAGTAGCTGGCCATGAGGATCAGCATAATGCTGGGTGGAATCAAAATGCCCAAACAGCCGCTGGCCATAATGACTCCGGCGCTGAGCTCTTTGTTGTAGCCATACTTGAGCATTGGCACCAGGGCAATCATGCCCATCACCGCAATCGAGGCGCCCACAATGCCAGTGGTGGCCGCTAGCAGCACCGAGACGATAACCACGGTAAGCGCCAGACCGCCACGCAGGTTCGCCAGTAGTAGGCGCATGGCGTCAAACATCTTCTCGGTAACGCCGGAGTCGTTTAAAAACCGCGCCATTAGGATAAACAGCGGTATCGCCACCAGCACATAGTTGTCCATGGCGTTACCGAAAATATTGTTGATCAGGGTGCCGAGTATGCGCTCACCGGGGCCGAGAAAAGCACCGATAACTGCTACACCGCCCAGCACAAACGCCAGCGGGTGACCCATAAACAGCCCGATCATTAGGCCGCCAAACATGACCAGCGTGAGTAATTCAGGACTTAGGTTCATGCTGATGTCTCCTCGCGAAGCTGCATGATGGCGCGCAACACAATGGCAATAGCCTGCAGCAAGATCAGGATGGCGGCGACCACAATCACCCCTTTAATCGGGTAGACCGGGATCGAGACCATGCCGTAGGTGGTTTCACCGCGACTCCAGGCGCGTTCAAAGAAACTCCAGCCCAGGGTGATCAGCATCCAGATAAAGGGGACAAAGAAAATCAGATAGCCGAGGACGTCAAGCACGGCTTGCTTCTTACGCGATAACAAGCGCTTGAGCACGTCAACTTCCACATGGGCGTGGTGCTTGAGACCGTAGGCCGCCATCAGCATGAAGTGGGCGCCAAACAGCATTTTGGTGACGTCAAAGGCCCAGTCGCTGGGGCGCCCAAATAGAAACCGTGACGCAATATCGAACAGAACAATCAGGGTAATGATGGCAATCAACGGGGCGATGATGCGCCCAAAGGCTTCATTGATGGCATCGATCGCCTTGGCAATCGCATTCATGGAAGATCTCCGCAGTCAGCACAAAAAAACCGCCCCGGAAACCGAGGCGGCACAGAAGCGCCTTACAGGCAGGCTTCGATCTCTTCCAATGAAGGCAGATTGTCCATCACGCGGCTCATATTGTAGGGTGCGGAAACATCGCGCCACGTCGCATAGTGCTCAAGATAGGCAATCATTGATTGGTAGACTTTGGCGTGGTCAGGGTCTTCGCAAGCGCCGCGTAGAATAACCTCGTTGGTAACCTCCTGGATGCGTGCCAGATCCTCTTCAGAGAATTGGTTGATCGTTACCCCCGCGTCAATAAACTTCTGGGTGGCTTCGGTGGACTGGCGCTCAGACCAGGCCAATGACCATGCCATGGTGGCGTCCGCTGCGATGCGCAGGGTCTCTTGGGTCTCTTCGGAGAGCGCATCCCAGGCGTCTTTATTGATCATCACACCAAATACGCTGGCCGACTGGTGCCAGCCGGGCGTTGCCCAGTAGTCGGCCACTTCGGCAAAACCTGCATTAAAGTCGACCCCAGGGGTAGAGAACTCACCCGCATCGATGACGCCGCGCTCAATGGCTTGGTAGACTTCACCGCCTGCCAGGGTGACCTGGGAGCCGCCCAGCTCTTCAAGCACGCGGCCCTGGTCGCGACCCGAAAGACGTAGACGCTTGCCGTCTAAATCGGCAATGCTCTCAATCGGGGTACGGCCCATAAAGCCCGACTCATTGTTAGTGATGCCGTAGGGGAGATAAACCATGTTGAACTGGCCATAAATCTCTTCATACAGCTCGCGGCCGCCCCACTGCTGAATCCAGTTGAGGTAGTCAACGCCATTAAACAGGCTGGTCGTGGTGGCCAGTGGCGAAAAGGCGGGGTTTAAGCCTGCCCAATAGCCCGGCCAGTCGCCTGCGGCTTCAATGCTGCCCGTTTCAGTGGCGTCAAATACTTCCGTGCCGGGCATTAGCGTACCGCCTGCGCGGAAATTGATCTGCAGCTCTTCACCCGCCAGTTTATTGACCAGTTCCACCCAGTGCTGGTCAATCTTGATCAGATCAAGGTTTTCCGGCCAGGTGGTGGTCATTGTCCACTCTTCTTGTGCTTGGGCGGTGGTCGTTAACGTAGCGAAGGCAATACCAGCGGCAAGGCCGGTGAGGGCGAATTTGGTCATTTTTTTCATGATGTATTTCCTGGTTTGGCGTGTGGCGTTATTAGTGTTGGTTACCTGAATGCAGGAAAGTGCAGCACCGCTGGATTACGTTTACGTAAACAAGGGCTTTTAGCGCTGCAGAGCTAAATTAGCACAACAGCCCCGCTGCAGTGCAATATCAGTAATGTAAGCGGCCTCATCGCTAGGTTTTATAAAAAATTTTATATATGCAATTTAAACAACGAGTTATCGAATATTCTTAGAGTAATAGTGAGTGGTGAGATCGCTTTAAAACGTTGAAAGTAGTTAAATTATTCAACCAAAGTTGTAAGTAGAAAGCTTGCCACAAAGCGCTCAGCGGCACGCTGATACACTGATAGGCTAACGTAATGGGAAGCAGTCGCGCTGGAGTAGGGAATTATATTGCTTAAGAACCACGTGTTAGAGAACCAACAGCAAATGCGAAGGGTGGCCGCGTTAGTGCATCACGCACAGCGTTTAGCCCGCCGCCGCTGGCGCCAGCTAGTTTGGCTAAGCGGCGATGCTCAGCAGTGCCAATCCCTCGCGCAGGCGTTATGGCAAGCCCACACCTGGCAGGCGCCGCTGTGGGTGGGCGATAACTACCTATCGCCACGCAAGGCGCGCATGCGCCTGGGTGCAGAGCACCAACTGGTAGTGCTCGACACTCACGGCACGGGGTTTGATCCTGAGGCACTGGGGGCGCTGGCGGGCACGATTACTGCCGGTGGTTTGCTGGTATTACTCACGCCACAACCTTGGGGAGCGGCACCCGACCCGGACTATGCGCGTTTTACCGACCACCCCTGGCACTGGTCCGAGCTGAGCTGCCACTATCTTTCGCGCTTGGCGCGTCAGTTGCAGGCCTCAGCTCAGCTAGTGCGCTGGGACGTTGATCAGTCGTTGCATCTACCTCACCTGCCTGCGCGCAAAGTAGACAACACAGCAACGGCTGATAGTGACTGCCTAACCGCAGACCAAGCCTACGCAGTGAAAGAATTGATTGGCTTGAAACGGCGTCGTCCGTTGGTCATCACCGCTGATCGCGGGCGCGGCAAAAGCGCCGCGCTGGGTATCGCCTGCGCACGGCTGCTAATGCGCAAAGCCCAACGCATAGTGCTCACCGCGCCGCGGCTGAGTGCAGTGGAGAGCGTATTCGAACGGGTCGCGGCACTCTGCCCGGATGGCCGTCGGGTGGCCCCAGGCCACTTCGTGCTGGCCGAAGGCAGCGAGCTGATTTTTTTACCCCCGGATGGCTTAACCGAGCAGATTAACGCCCAGCAGCAGGGCGGTGATGGCAGCTACTTAATGGTTGATGAGGCGGCGGCGATTCCCGCTGCGCTGTTAGAGCAGTGGCTGGCCGCCTTTCCGCGGATTGCTTTCGCCACCACGGTGCACGGCTATGAGGGCTCGGGAAGAGGGTTTGCGCTGCGCTTTCGCGCGACCCTGGAGCGGCTGACGCCCCAATGGAAAGCGCTAACGCTGAACGCCCCCATCCGCTGGCATAGCGGCGACCCGCTGGAAACCCTGGTCAATCAACTGCTGTTGTTAAAAGCACCGCTGCCCATCGCGCAGCCGGGTGGCAGCGCAGTGGCAGCGCAGGTGGTTGATCAGGGCTTGCTTGCCCAGCAAGACGCGGGGTTGGAAAAGCTGTTTGGACTGCTGGTGCAGTCCCACTACCGCACCTCTCCCAACGACCTGCGCCAACTACTTGACGGTCCAGGCACCCAGCTACGCACGATAGAGCAGGCCGGTGAGCCTCAGGCGGTGTTGGTCACCCGGGAAGAGGGCGGCTTTGAGCCAGCCCTAGCCGACCAGGTGGCCCGTGGTAAGCGGCGTCGCCAGGGGCATTTGTTGGCCCAATCGCTGGCGACCCACGCCGGTAGTCGCGCGGCGCTAACGGCGCGCTGGCGGCGGGTGGTGCGTATTGCTAGCCACCCTGAACGGCGTCGCCAAGGTTTGGGACAAGCGTTGTTGGACGAGGATATGGCCGCCGCCACGCAGCAGGGTGTTGCGCTCTATGGGGCGACTTTTGGCGCTGAGGCGTCACTGCTTCGCTTTTGGCTGGCGCAGTGTTTTACCCCGGTGCGCTTAGGCATTACCCGGGAGGTATCCACCGGTGAGTTCGCTGTAATGGTGGCGAAAGCGCTGAATTCAGAAGGCGAGGCGGTGCTTGCTGATCTTAGCGAGCGCTTCCAGGCAGGCTTGCCTAGTCTGCTGGCGTTTGAACTCAAGGCGCTACCCGCTCCAGTGCTCGTATTGCTGCTCGCTCAACTGCCGAGCATGCCACTGAGTGACCGCGAGTGGCAGGATATTGACGATGTAGCCACCGCCCATCGCGACCCCGCGCTTGCTCGCACGGCGCTGCAAGCCTTGGCCCGCGAAACAAGCCAGCGCACTTTAACCGAGCCACAGCAACTGGCGCATCAACAGTTATCTGCCTGGGCGTTTCAAAATAGTGCCCTGGAGAATGCCCATAATGACGCCTTAAAAGCCCTACGCCTCGCTGTGAATAGCCTCATTGAGGTAAAGTAGTTCGGTTACCGATAATGAAGAGTCTTTATGAACGCACATCTTGACGCGCTTGAGCCCTGCTTGGTTTGGCGCCATTTTCGAACGCTGTGTAATACGCCGCGCCCCTCTGGGCATGAGGCGGCACTGGTGGCTACCCTCGAAAGCTGGGCCGATGCCCAGGGCCTCGCCCACGACCGCGATAGCTTCGGTAATTTACGCCTTCGTAAATCGGCCTCTCCCGGCTGCGAGCAGGCACCCGGCGTGGTGCTCCAGGGGCACCTGGATATGGTTGCGCAAGCCAATAGCGGTCACGCCCACGATTTCACCCGTGACCCGATCAGCACCTATGTGGCCGACGGCTGGCTGCACGCCGATGGCACCACCCTAGGGGCTGATAACGGGCTGGGCGTGGCGGCGATTCTCGCCGTGCTGGAAGACCCTGATCTTCGCCACGGGCCACTGGAGGCGCTGTTTACCCTGGAGGAAGAGACCTCCATGGGCGGTGCGCTGAACCTGGCGGAGAACTGGCTTGAAGGCTCGCTGCTGCTCAATCTGGATAGCGAAGATCGTGGTCAGGTCTATATTGGCTGCGCGGGTGGGGCCGACGTTGAAGTGGATGCCCAGCTGCCCAGCGCCGCCGCTGGTGATCACGAGCGAGTGATCGAGATCGCCTTGACCGGCCTGAAGGGGGGCCACTCCGGTGCGGATATCCATAAACCGCTGGGGAACGCCAACCGGTTGTTGGTTCGAGTTTTGCGCTCCTTGGAAGCGTTTGATGCGCGCTTGATTAGCTACCACGGCGGCACCTTGCGCAATGCAATCCCACGGGAGGCGTTTGCCCAAGTGGCGCTGCCCGCCGATGAGGTAGACGCCGCGATGGTCGCTATCGCGGGGCTGGAAAAAATTCTGTTAACGGAGCTGGGTAGTGGCGATAGCGGCCTTAACATCAGCGCTCAGCGTTTGGCTGAGTTGCCCGCTGCGGAACCGCTTACCCTGGACGCCAGTGTAATGCTGCTGGCGGCACTTCACGCCGCCCCCTGTGGGGTCGAGCGGATGAGTGCCGATGTGCCGGGGGTCGTAGAAACCTCCAATAACCTGGGTGTACTAAGCCTCGAAAATGGGCGGTTACATCTCTGCGCCCTGGTACGCTCACTGCACGACAGCGCGGTGGTCGCCATGGCGGATCGCTTTAAAGCGCTGTTTGGGTTGATTGGCGCGCGGGTAAAGGTGGAAAACAGCTACCCGGGCTGGGCGCCTAATCCTGATGGCGCGCTATTGGCGACCTTTAAAGCCCGCCATGCGGCGCTGCTGGGCCGCGAGCCGGAGGTGAAGGTCATCCACGCGGGGCTTGAGTGCGGTATTCTTGGCAGCAAATACCCGCAGCTGGATATGATCTCCTTTGGGCCACTGATTCGCGGCGCCCACTCACCGGATGAGCGGGTGGAGTTAGCCTCTGTGGAAGAGTTCTGGCCGCTGCTGCGGGCGTTGATTGAGGATCTTGCCGATCAGCGCTGATCGTCCCACGCGAACACAAAAACGGCACCTACGCAGCGAAGGTGCCGTTCTTAGCTCAAAAGATGACGCTTACTTGCTTAAATAGGCGTTGAGCATCCAGATGGTTTTTTCCTGCTCGCGGATGTAGTCACCGGCTTGTGCGGCGGTGCCTTCATCGTCGGCGTCAGAGGCGAGCGACAGCAGTTCACGCTGCAGCTCAATGATTGTTTGGTACCCTTTGAGCACGCCTTTGACGCAGGTGTTACCGTCGTGAACGTCTTTATCTTCCTGAATGCGCGATAGCGTTACGTAGTCGCTGTAAGCGTGTACCGGCTTGTGGCCCAGGGTCAGGATACGTTCGGCAACTTCGTCTACTTTGGTCAGCAGGTCGGTGTAAAACTCTTCAAACTTGGCGTGCAGTTCAAAAAAATCGTTACCACGAACATTCCAGTGGTAGCCGCGCACGTTCATATAGAAAATTTGGTAGTTGGCCAGCAGGTGGTTGAGCTTTTCGGCGAGTTGACTAGCGCTACCTTCGTGTAGGCCAATGCTATTGGTATCAGTCATATCCTGCTTCCTCTTTATGCCGCAATATTGATGCAACAGTGTTTGTGTCGCAATGTGCGGCGGTTAATGCGTGTTACCAGAATAGGGTGTCTTAGCGCCGGTGCAAAACAAGTTTTTTGCATCGCTGCCATAGCTCTTTGGCATCAGTGCTTCGACATTAAGTCGTTGCCGTTACCCTTTGGCTATTGCATTAGATGCTGGCGATGAGGGCTTTTTTCAAGGGCTGCACATGGTGTTTTAAGGACTATGCACCCACAGCCGCAGCAAGCTTTCGCAGCGCGCTTCCAGCAGTTCAGCGGTGCGCGGTAGCGCATCGGCTAAGGTCATCGGGCCGTCGGCCAAAGTAAACGCTGCCGTTACCCCTTCGTCAAAGCAGGCCTGCCAGCCATCGCCTAGGCTGCCTGCCAACACGATAACGGGTTTGTTAAGGCGCTTGGCGGCGCGGGAGACGCCAATGGGGGTTTTACCCGACAAGCTTTGGCCATCCAGACGCCCTTCACCGGTGATGACCAAGTCGGCACGGGCCAAGTGCGAGGCCATATCCGCTTGCTGCATAATCATCTCAATACCGGGTTTTAACGTGGCATTTAAAAACGCCTTGGCTGCAAACCCCATGCCGCCCGCGGCGCCTGCGCCCGGCAGCGTTCGGAAATCATCGCCTAATGCATGCGCGCTGATATCGGCGAAGTGGCCAAGCGCTCGATCCAACTGTTCAACTTCTTCAGGCGATGCCCCTTTTTGCGGGCCAAATATCGCGCTGGCCCCGCGCTCGCCCAGCAGCGGGTTATCCACATCAACGGCGGCTTCTAGGCTGAGTTTGGCTAACCGCGGGTCTAGCCCGTCAAGCGCTAAGCTAGCCAGCTGGCTAAGCGCTGCGCCGCCGGGAGGTAGCGGTTTGCCGCTTTGATCTAAAAAGCGCACGCCCAGTGCTTGTAGCATGCCTGCCCCAGCGTCATTGGTAGCGCTGCCGCCGAGCAGTAAAAGCGCTTTTTCGGCGCCTTGATCCAGCGCCGCCAGCAGCAGTTCACCCACTCCAAAGGTGGAGGTGTGCAGTGCATTGCGCTCATCGACGCCGAGGTGCTGTAAACCACTGGCTTCTGCCAACTCAATAAACGCGGTACGCTGGTCGCTCAGCCAGCCCCAGGCCGCTTGGCGAGGACGCCCCAGGGCGTCTTGAACGTTGAGCTGGCGCCGCTCAGCGCCGGTGGCGGCGATCAGAGCGTCTAAACTGCCTTCGCCGCCGTCAGCCAATGGGCAGGCTTGAACGTGCGCCTCGGGTATGGCGCGCTGCACGCCCCGCGCCATGGCGGCCGCGGCGTCTTGGGCGCTCAGCGCATCTTTGAAGCTGTCGGGGCAAAGTAAAACATTCATCAGCACGTTCTCCACAAAACAGTGTCTTCACTACAATGTCATTTCATTTAAGCATGACTAGCTTCGGCGAGCTAAACCAGCGGCCTCGTCCGTTAGAGGATCTAACATGAAGTCGATACCCATAAGCTTAACCTGTCTGCTAGCACTGGCTGGCTGCCAAGTGATTCCTGATCGCCTGCCGCAAGCGGAACCAGCGCCTGCGGCTGCGTGCTATTTTCCCGCCAACCATGAGCGGGCGTTAGAAACCAGTGTTGAGGTGCTCACCGAATGGGGCTTTACCCTGAACTCTACTGATACCGCCTTGGGTTTGATTAGCGCCAGTCGGGAACGTGCGCTACACGGCTATTATGATCCTTACGATGATGCCTACGGCTATGGGCGTGGAATGCGGGTCTTTGGTGGCTTGGGTATCGGACGAGGTTCCGGTGTCGGGTTCGGCATAGGGAGCAGTTTTGGCGGTGGCGTAGGCCAGCAGCCGGTAGAGTTTGAGCGTGTGTCGCTATTGGTCGACGATACGCATATACGCATATCCCGCGATATCCGCCGCTTCGATCACTGGGGTGATCTGCGCGAATCCTACAGTGCCAGCAACGACGATTTCTGTCAGCGCTTTCAAACCCGCTTTACGCAAACCGTCCCCGCCACCGGGAGGCCGTTATGACGCTTCGGCACTGGTTGTTAATTGGGCTATTGGGTGGATTGGTCGGCTGTGCAACGACCACGCCCTTGGAGCCCCGTGAGTTGGCTTATAGCACTTCATCAGAAGAAACCTTCCGCGAAGCCGTCGAGTTGATGGTGGAGCAGGGCTATGTGGTTCGCCATGCGGATCTATCGCTGGGGCGGGCTGAGGCATCGCTTGCTCGCTGGCCGGAGTATCGGCTGCAGTTGCAGGTGAGTGAAGAGGGCAGTGGCAGCCGTGTGCGGGTATCGGCGTTGAGGGGCAACCAGCCGCTGCCGCCCTATTTGCTCGACCCTTGGCTGGTCGCCTTGCAGCATAAACTGGGTGTCGCGCCATGAAGTGGGCAGGTAGCGTAGTCGCCGTTTGCTTGGGCATGAGTAGCGTTCTGGTCAGCCCCGGTGCCCATGCCCACCCTCACGGTTGGATCGATCTGAGTGTGCGGGTCATCACCGATGATCAGGGCGTGGTGAGTGGCCTGCATCAAACCTGGCGTATGGACCCTTTTTATAGCCTGGTGGTTTTTGAAGAGCTCCAGCAGGTAGAGGGTGCCAGCCTCGAACAGGGGCTCGACCAGCTAGGCAAAGAGATTCGCGATAACCTTGCCGCGCAGCACTACTTAACTGAAGTGCGTATTAACGGTGAACGCCAGGCATTGGGCGAGGTAAGCGAGTATACCGCCATGGAGCGCGATGGGCGGCTGACCTTTATGTTTATCCTGCCGCTGGAAACGCCGCAGCCGCTGACAGACGCCCTGCTTAGCTACCAGGTGTTTGATCCCACCTACTACATCGAAGTGGTGCACGAGGAGGCGGACGGTCAGCCTCGGGATGATGCGCTGATACTGCACGGCGAGCCTGCCTGTGAGTTGGCTATTCTCCCCGCGGACCCGGATCCTGAACTGGTGATGCAAGCGGCGCTGCTCGACAAGGATGAGAGTGGTGAGCCAGGCCTGGGGCGCTATTTTGCCGAAACCGGCCAAGTTGATTGTCGCTAGGTGCTGTTCGAAAACAGGCAGTGGCGTGCTGTTTTATAGCTATGTTATCTTGTAACATTTTTTGCGTTGGAGCGTTAAGATGTCCTTAACAAGGCCCTTCACACGTCACTTAGGGTTAATGCTAGGCCTGTTGCTAGTCGCAGCAGTGCTTATCATTGTTTGGCAAGGCGGTTTTCAGAGCGTTAGCTATCAGCTACTTGGTTGGCAGCGTGATCTGCACCGCTCGCTAACGCTGGCGATTACCGAACTGTCACGCACCCCCAGTATGGCAACGTGGGTGAGCTTGCTGAGTGTTAGCTTCGCCTATGGCGTCTTTCATGCCGCCGGTCCGGGGCACGGTAAAGCCGTCCTGGCGACCTACTTAGCCACCCACGGTGGTGCGGTAAAGCGCGCCCTGGGGCTGTCGTTTGCCGCCTCTTTGCTGCAAGGGGTGACCGCCATTGCGCTGATTGTGGTGCTGGTTTACGGCCTGGGCTGGATCACTCGCCAGGCCATGGGTAGCGTTGCCTGGGTGGAGCAGGCCAGCTTTCTGCTGGTGGCGGCGCTAGGGGCGTGGCTATGCTGGCGAGCCGTCAAGCAATTGCGGCGAGCCTATCAGCCTCAGCGAGCGGCTCATGCGTACAGCCCAGGCCACGAGCATCATCAAGACCATGATCATAGCCACTGTTGCGGCGGTGCTCACCATATTGAGCCGCAGCAGGCGTTAGATTGGCGTACGGCGATAATGACGGTCGGTGCCATAGGCATGCGCCCATGCAGCGGGGCAGTGTTAATGTTGGGGGCGGCTAGCCTGCTCGGCCAGTTCGCAGTCGGCGTGGCGTCTGTTGTGGTTATGTCGCTGGGCACGGGGCTCACGGTGTCAGCACTCGCACTGGCCAGTATTTTAGCCCGCGGCTGGGCGCAGCGGCGATTGTCCAAACAGCAGCACAGCCAGCGCAGCGTGCAAAAAGCCACCGGCTGGGTGGCCCTGGCCGGTGGTACGCTGATTGTCGTACTGGGCATCTCACTTAGCGTCGCGGGTATCGCCCAGCCTGCGAGTGGGCCACTTCTCAATGAGCCACCTGCGCGGCAAGGCCATCCATTAACGGGGTAACGGGTAGGCTACACATCCAGTCCATTGATAAGCGCCAGCAGTTGGTCGCGTAACTGTGCTTGTTCATCCAGATCGTAAGGTTTAGGTGAGCCGTTGCCCCAAACAGGGGCAGGCCAGGTTGCATCGCTGTGCCGACGAATAACAACGTGCACATGCAGCTGGCTAACCACATTGCCGAGCGCGGCAATATTAACTTTGTCCCCACCCAGCGCTTCTTTCATTGCATCGCCTAGCTGGGTGGCCTCGCGCCAAAGCTGCTGCTGGTCATTGGCAGAAAGCTCAAACACTTCACTGATAGAAGCGTGGCGCGGTACTAGGATCACCCAGGGATAACGCGCGTCGTTCATTAACAGCACGCGGCTTAATGGGAGGTCGGCAATAGGTAAGGTGTCGGCGGCAAGGCGTTCATCTAGCTCGAAATTGATCAAATGATAGGCTCCACACAGCGGTTAGATGATTGTTAGCATAGCAGCCGCGCAGTGACGTAGGGAAAACGAGCGCGATTGCCAAAACGCTGTTACCCTGAAAAAACTCCCAAGTGGCAAATTAAGTTGCCAGCGGAGTTTCCCGATGTTGAATAACTCGTTAAGGAGAACGGAAAAATGAAAAAATTATTGGCCATGAGCTTTATGCTGCTGATGACAGCGGGTGTGCTAACGGGTTGTAATACCATCTCTGGCGCTGGCCAAGATGTGCAAGAGGGCGGTAAAGCCGTCCAAGATGCAGCTGAATAAGTAAGACTGCGTTTTAAAGCAAGTGGTATCCAACGGGCTAGGCTAACGCCTGGCCCGTTGGATTTATAGCCTACCCTCATAATCTACTTTTGGAGATTCAAGGATGAAACCCCGTATTATTCTGGCTAAGCTCGCTGCTGTTGGCGCTTGTGCAATGCTGCTAACGGCCTGTGCTAGCTCGCAAATGCCGATTTCTCCAGCCAACGACGACGTAGACGCTGCGCCACCGCCGCCAACGGTAACGCCCAACGGATCTAATCAAGAGCAGGCAGCTGCCTGCGATCTTGAGGCTATCCAATACGCCATCGGCGAACCGTTCGATGAAGCAATGGGGTCGCAGTTACAAAGTGAGAGCAGCACTCGTCAAGCGCGCGTATTGCGCCCTGGTGAGGCCGCCACCATGGACCACCGCCCGGATCGTTTGAATATTCATCTTGATGATCAAGATGTCATCGAGGAACTTCGCTGCGGCTAACCTAAGATCAGTACGACGCAGGCGGCGGTCAACACGCCCATGGTGATGTTGAACGCCCGCCACGCGGCATCTGTTTTGATCCACTGCCCAATTGCACTACCAAAGCCAGCCCATAGCGCAATACAGGGCAGCGCCACCATCTCAGCAAAGCCAGCAAGTAACAATGCATTAAATACCGGTTGGCCGCTTTCGGGTAGAAAACCCGCCATCAGCGCCAGTCCCATTACCCATGCTTTAGGGTTGGCGAACTGAAACGCCGCAGCCTGCCAGAACGTAAACGGTACGCTATGGGCTTGGACGTGAAGATTGGGCGGCGGGGCGCTGGCAATTTTCCAAGCCAAATAGAGCAAATACGCGCTGCCTACCCAGCGCAACGCGGTTTGAATTGCAGGGTAGCGTTCAAACAGCACGCCCAAGCCCAGCGCTATGCCCGCAAAGAGTAAAAAGCAGCCACCTAAAATTCCCCACATATGCGGCAATGTGCGCTTAAAGCCGAAGTTGGCGCCAGAAGCGGTAAGCATAACGTTATTTGGCCCAGGGGTAAGCGTCATCGACATCATATAGAGCGCGGCCGGACCGAGGATTACCCATTCGCTGTTCATTTTATTGTATCCATACAATTTGTGGTTGAGGATTGCTTTAGATCGCCTATTGTTAGCATAATGGGGATTAAATTAACGTCAAAGGTTTTATTGTCACCATGACAATGTGGGTGCCTTCGCTCGCTGAGTTTTCTGGTTCACGCTATCGCGCTATTGCCAGCGCCATTGAAACCGCTATCCAGGCAGGTGAACTACTGCCTGGGGAGCGCTTGCCGCCCCAGCGCCGTTTGGCTGATGCGCTAGGGGTGACCATCGGCACGGTAACCCGGGGTTACGCTGAAGCTGAACGCAGCGGTTGGGTATCGGCACGGGTGGGTAGCGGCACCTATGTGAGGAGCAAAACGCAAGACAACGCTGTTAGCCTGACGTTTCCCGCTGATGAAACGGCCGGTGTGATCGATTTAAGTCTTAGCCTGCCTCCGCCCCACCCGTTGCGACAGTCGCTGTTGAGCGAAGCGCTGCTCGCCTTAAGCCAATCCGGTGCAGCATTAGCGCGGGGTGTGACTTACCAAGAGTCCCAGGGGCGTCGCGAGCATCGTGAGGTGCTGGCTCGCTGGTTAAATACCTTAGGCATGTCTCTGATGGCTGATGAACTGCTGATCACCCAAGGTGGCCAGCACGGCATTAGTCTGGCGCTCAGCACCTTGCTACGGCCGGGCGAGCTGCTGGCTGCCGATGCCTTGACCTACCCCGGTGCCATCAGCGCAGCGCAGCAAGGTCATCTCAAGTTGGTAGGGATTGGTCAAGACAGCGAAGGGATGCGCATGGATCTGCTGGAGGCGCAGTGTGCCCGGCAGCCGCCGAGAGCGATTTATCTTACGCCGGAGCAGAACAACCCCACCGGCGCGTGTTTAAGCGCGCCGCGTCGCGAACAGCTGGTGGCGCTGGCGAGGCGCCATGATATCTGGCTGATTGAAGACGGCGTGCAATATCTACCCGCTGAGCAGCGTGGTACGCCTCTTTACAAGCTTGCGCCAGAACGCACACTGTTTGTGTTTAGCACCGCTAAAGTGTTGGCGGGGGGGCTGCGAATTGGCGTGCTGCGGGCGCCTAAAAGTTTGCACGAGCGGTTAGCGACTGGCCTGCGCGCCCAGAGTTGGATGGTGCCGCCGCTAATGGTCGACGTGGTCTGCCACTGGATTAACCAAGCCGCGGCGGAAAAACTACTTACCTGGCAGACCCAAGAGTTAGCGGAGCGTCAACAGTTGGCCGCCCAATGGCTGCAAGGGTTTACCCTAAGCGGGCGCTCCCACAGCAGTAATGTATGGTTGACGCTGCCAGAGGGAAGCCGGGCCGTAGAGCTGTGTGATCGGCTACTGCAGCGGGGCGTTAAGGTAAGCAGCGCTGAGCCCTTTTGTGTGGGCAGCACCCCCGCACCCCAAGCCATTCGTCTATGTGTTGGGGCCGCGGCGGATCGCAGCGAACTCATTCAGGCATTGGGCATTGTTGCCGCCTGTTTGGGCGAGCGGCCGTTAGCCCCCGCCMCCTTATGAATTATTCATAGCGGTCTTTCCAGCCTTGATGGCTTATCTGGTCTTTAAGCATTTCGAGAATGTCATACATCACCTGCTCGGTAACGCGATTGCTGCCTTCGTCAACCGTTAGCCAAGTGTCGAAGCCGCTGTCGGCGGTGCGCTCAACTAACTGCCTAAACTCATCGGAATGAATACCTAGCAGCAGCTCATCGACTAGTCGCTGGGCGACGCCACTGAGTGATGCCTCCATAGCGCTGGTGGCCTGCTGCCCCATGGGCAGGCGGTTAAGGCGCTGAATCTCGGGGCTTTCCCGGAGCGTACGGCTAACCAAATCGCTGATCGCCGCCATAATGGACTGACGGTTGTGCTGGTACGCTTTGCCGATAGTGCTCTCCAACCGCTGCGCAATCTCATGAATCAGCTGCGACTTGCGGGGCATGATCACACGCTCAATCACGCGCTCGGTCAGCGAATCGCTGGCGCGTATCTGCTGCTGTACATTGCCCAATAGCCGTAGCGCGATACGGTCAGAAAGCTCCTCCAGCAGAATATCGTAATACTTGGCAACAAATTGATAGACATACCAGTGGGTAACATCAATAAGGCCGAGGCGATGCAGCCGATTGATTAACGATACCACGCGTAGAATACGCAGCAGGCGGAAGCCTGCGAGGGGAATGCAGCCCAGCACGTCATACCAGTGCACGAAGGGGTAGAAAAACCAGCGGTGGTAGCGCCGCTCGGCAATGGCAATTGACCAGCCCAACAGTACATCGACGATAAAAAAGCTGACAAATACCAAGTCGATGGTGATGAAGCGGCTATGAATCACCTCATCGTAGAAAGTATGAAAACCGGGCGCGAGATTGGCGATGCCTTGGTTAATAGGGCCGAGCAGAAACAGTGAATCAAACAGCAGTAGCGCGAGGTTAATCACCACCAGCGTCAGAATGAAAAAATCCCAACCAATATGGGCGTATTCAACCGCTTTAGGCAGGTGCGGGTAGCGTTCCCTGGCGGGCATACGAACTCCTTGTCGTTGGATGGGGCGTCGAGGGCTATGTTTTTGACTGGGTCTTAGGCGGGTACTGATGCTGGGTAAACAGCTCTTCTTTCTCGGCCTGTTTGCGTAACTTCTTGCGTAAAGCCGCCTTTTCAAAGCGTAGCTGCTGTAAGGGCGTTGCCAAGCTGAGCGGCGGTACGCTGGCGGGTTTTCCGTCCTCATCCACAGCGACCATGGTCAGGTAGCAGCTGTTGGTATGACGGATCAGCTTATTGCGAATATCTTCTGCTACGACCTTAATGCCCACTTCCATTGACGAGCGGCCAACATGATTGACGCTGGCTAAAAAGGTCACCAGCTCGCCGACATGAATCGGCTGTTTAAACAGCACCTGATCCACCGACAGTGTCACCACATAGTGGCCCGAATAGCGGCTGGCGCAAGCAAAAGCGACTTCATCGAGCTTTTTAAGAATCGCGCCGCCATGCACTTTGCCGCTGAAATTTGCCATGTCGGGCGTCATCAGTACGGTCATGGAGAGTTCATGCTGCCCAGGCAGGGCAGCGTTCGCGCTGAGTTCGGCGTCTGTCATACGGTGCTCCTGCGGTGATTTGCTACGGTTAACGGCTGCCCCTTCCTCAGGGCAGCCGTTGGCTATTGATTTAGAACGATGCGCTTATTAAAACCACAATAGGCCCACGGAGATGATAATACCGGTGATAAAAAGCTGAATCAGGCAGAAACCCATAATATCTTTGGCCTTCAGCCCGGCAATGGCGAGTACCGGTAGCGCCCAGAAAGGTTGCAGCAGGTTGGTCCAGGCATCGCCCCAGGCCACTGCCATGGCTACCCGTGGAATGTCAGCCCCCAGGGCCTCAGCGGCAGGCAGCATCACCGGCGCTTGCACAGCCCACTGGCCGCCGCCGGAGGGGACGAACAGATTGACAATCCCTGCGCTGATAAACGACCAGAACGGCAGTGTCGTAGCGGTGGCAAAGGAGACCAGCCACTCAGACATACTCTCTGCCAGCCCAGACTGAACCATAATGGCCATAATGCCCGCATAAAAGGGGAATTGGATGACAATCCCCGCGCCGCCTTTAATCGCTTCATTCAAGCTATTGAGCAGGTTGCGGGGCGTGCGGTGCAGCACAATGGCTAAGAACAGAAACAGGAAATTGACGACGTTAAGGTTTAAACCGCCGCCGCGCAGCAAAAAGTGATCCAGCAAGAACAGTAGCCCCGGCACGCCGACCAGCAGGGCGAGGGTCATGCTGTTTTCCAGGCGCTCCGCCGGGCGGGTAAGGCGACCAACCGGTTCCGGCTCATCATTCAGCACGCTGGGGTCGACGTAGACGCTATCCTTCTCATCCGGCAGCATCATGCGGTTTACCAACGGAATGGCAATAAACAGGCAGACCACGATGCCGAGGTTAAATAAGGCGAAAATCGTTGAACCGGTGCCAATCACGCCAATCTGGTCGGCGGAAAAATGCCCTTCGGTGGCGATGGTCAGTGGTATCGAGCCCGCCAAACCGCCGTGCCACACCACAAAACCAGAGTAGGCGCTGGCGACGAGTAGCCGGTAGTCAACGCGGATCAGCCGAGCCAGCTCTTTGGCAAATAGCGCGCCGACCACAAGGCCAAAGCCCCAGTTAATCCAACTGGCCGCTAATGACACCAGTGTGACTAGGATAATGGCGCCGCCCGGGGATTTAGCAGTAGCGGCGATTTTTTGCAGAATGCGTTTTACCGGCGGTGAGCTTGCCAGCATAAAACCGGTGACCAGCACCAACAGCATCTGCATCGAGAACGTCAACAAGCCCCAGAAGCCATCGCCCCAGAAGCGCAGCACCGCCAGGGGTGTTTGGCGCTCAATGGCAATGGCGGCAACCGAGGCAATTAACGTTAGCAGCAGCACGAAAATATACGGATCTGGGAGATAGCGCTCTACCAGCTTTACCGCCGGTTTTGAGATCATTTTAAGCATGGGATGCTCTCTTTATTCATTATTAGGAAGTGGCTAAGCAAGGTCTTTGCAAGGTCTTTGAAGTGCCTACGCAGTGCAAGTACATAGCTAATATACGGGGGAGTGCGGCGTTTTTCACGTTGAAGCTGTCCGGCTAATCTCACGTTAGCGCCGTTATGGCCAAGCGTGGATATGTTAACGCCAGTGAGTCAGGCGGTAACGGCGGTGGTAGAGAAAATAATAGTAGTGAATCAGGACGGTTGAGCGAACCAGCGTAAACAGCATAAACGAAAGCCACAGCCCATGGTTGCCTAGCCCCTGGGTTAGCCACCAGATGGGAAGATAGGCGGCCAGGCCAATAAAGATACTGTTGCGCATTTCACGTACCGCGGTGGTGCCAATAAATACCCCGTCGAGTAGATAGCTCCATACCGCAATCAGCGGCATAACGACCATCCATGGCAAATACTGTGCCGCGGTCGCGCGCACCTCTTCAAGGCCAGTAAGCAGCGCAATCAATGCATTGCCGCCTAGCGCGAACAACAGGGCGGCGGCACCCGCTGTCCAGAATGAGAAACGCGCAGCAGCACGCACGGTGGTCGCAAACTCACGCCAATCCTTGCGCCCATAGGCGCGCCCAATCAGCGATTCGGCCGCATGGGCAAAGCCATCCAGAGCATAGCTGGTGAGCATAATAAATTGCAGCAGGACAGCGTTGGCAGCGAGCACCGTATCACCCTGACGAGCGCCTTGGGCGGTAAAGAACGCCATGGCAAATAGCAGGCCGAGGGTGCGCACAAACAGGTTGGCGTTGACGTTAAATAGCGCTGTGTAGGCCGCCAGTGCCAGCAGACGCTCGCGCAAAAAATGGCCCTCTAGTCGGGCTAGCTGGCGCAGCACTAAGTAGCTGCCGAACGCTAACGCACTATAGTCGGCGATCACGCTCGCCCAGGCAACGCCGTTGCTGGTCATCCCCAAACCCACCACAAACCATAAATCCAGCACGATATTAACGCTGTTGGTGAGCAGCAGAATCATCAGCGTGACGCGGGAATTCTGTTGGCCCAAAAACCAGCCCAGAATGGCGTAGTTGGCAAGCACCGCGGGCGCAGACCATAGGCGAATATGGGCGTACTCTCGCGCTAAGKGGGTGGCTACTTCGCTGCCATCTAACAGCCACAAACCCAGCGTAATCAGCGGTGAGGCAAACACAATCAGCAGGCTGCCGATCACCAGCGCCATGATCAGCGATTGCCCCAGTAGATTGCGCACATCCGAGTCACTCTCGCGGCCCATGGCTTGGGCGACTAGCCCTGTGGTGCCCATGCGCAAAAAGCCAAAGCCCCAGTAGAGGAAGCTAAACAGTGTAGCGCCGAGGGTGACGCCCGCCAGATAGCGGGAGTCGGGCAGGTGCCCGACCACAGCGGTATCTACCAGCCCAAGTAGGGGGACGGTGATATTAGAAAGGATGATTGGCCAGGCGAGGGCCCAAATCCGCATGAGGCTTAGGCAGCAGTGATGATGCGGTACTTCTTCATCAGCTGCTCTTGGGTCTCGTGGCGCTCAGGGTCAAGTGGAATGCAGTCCACCGGGCAGACTTGCTGGCACTGAGGTTCGTCGTAGTGACCGACGCACTCGGTGCATAAGTTTGGGTCGATGACGTAAATCTCCTCGCCGGGGGAGATAGCATCGTTGGGGCATTCGGGCTCGCAGACGTCGCAGTTAATGCATTCATCGGTAATCATCAGGGCCATGGGCATACCTCGCAGATGGCATTCACACCCAGGCTAACGAGTACCTGAGTGTTTTACTCAACAATAGCGTTGGCTAGCTAGTGTAGTGGTTACGCAGCGCTTCGGCGACCTGTGGATGCACCAGCGGAGAAATATCGCCACCCAGCTTGGCAATTTCGCGCACGATGGTTGAGGAGATATATGAATTCTCCACCGCGGGGGTTAAAAACACGCTCTCAAGCTCCGGATTCTGCGCCCGGTTCATATTGGCCAGCTGAAGCTCGTACTCAAAGTCGGAGACCGCGCGCAGGCCGCGCAGAATGATCGTCGCCCCCTGCTCGTGCATCATGGTTGTGAGCAGGGTCGAAAAGCCGATTACCTCAACGTTGGGGAGCGACGCACACACCGTTTTGGCCAGCGCCATGCGTGTTTCCAGGTCGAGGTGGGGGCTTTTTCCGGGACTTGCCGCCACTGCGATGACCACTTTGTCGAACATGCGTGCACCACGTTCAATGAGATCAAAATGGCCGTTGGTGATAGGGTCGAAGGTGCCGGGGTAGACGGCGATATTAAGCTTGCGCGTGCTCATTCCTCGCTCTCCTCGTCCAGGCGGCCAAACGGATTGTCGCTGGTTAATGAGACGGCATGAGCGTAACCGGGGATATGAATCCGATCCGCATGAATGTCCAGCTCTGGGCCTTCGAGTACCGCTTCGCCAAACTGGTAGCGTGGTGCGTAGTGGCCAAAGTCTGCCTGGGCAAGGTAGGCAGCTGCCGCTTCGCGGGTTGCGACCCGACGCGTTTTCCAGGCGCTGACCGCGTCTGCGCCGTGGCGCTGAGTCAGCAGGCGCTCGGTGACTGCAGGTGACAGCACCACGCCGGTGGCATTGTTGCCGCCGAAGCCCTTGGCGTTAATAAAGGCAGCGTCTGCACGAAATGTTTGTGCCGTTTGCGAGAAGTGTAGCCGTTCGGCATACACATCGTCGGCGACGGCATCCAGGGTAGGGATGCCTGGCAGCAAGTCGTGGGCAAAGCTGCCCAGGGCGCTTGCCAACTGGTCTCCCGCCGCGGAGCCTTGGGAGTGACCGATAAAGGCTTTGATGGCCACCACCGGCCAGTCGTTAATGCCGTTGGCGCGGGCGATTTCGTCGAATACATGGGATTCGGTAATGCGGTTTTTGGGGGTGCTGGTGCCGTGCGCATGCAAAAAGCTGCGCTCTTTAAGGGCTTTTTCACCCAGGATATCGCGCACCAGCGCAGTCGCTTTACCCAGGGTGATGTAATTACCAATCCCCGGCGCCGAAATCGAGCGCTTGTAACCGTCGGCATTGACGAATACGTCAGGCACCGCGCCGAGAATATCCGCGCCGACTTCCATTGCCAGCGCATCGTCCATCAGCAGCACAAACTGGCTGGCTTCCGCCATGGTAAAGCCGCAGTTGCGCGCAAAGGGACGGCAGGCGCGCTGGTAATCGCTGTCGGTGAGCAGCTCCAGCGCATCCAGGGCTTTCAGGCCCGCGTCGTCGGCCAGCGCGCCCATGGCCCTGAAGCCCTCTATAATCTCCGGCGTAATGGGGGCGTCCGCGGTGCCTACCATCACCACACGGCGGCGTCCGGCCCGAATGTCGTCAATGCCCAGCCGCAGGTTGTAGAGAAAACTAGCGCAAGCGCCAAGAGCCGCCCCGGTGCCGCCCACGCTGCCGAGTACATAGGCATTCAAAAAGTCGGCGGGCATCTGACCATAGCCCAGCGGCATCTGCTTGGAGGTGGCACGCTGGCCGCTCACCAAGCTTTTCAGTAAGCCGCCCCAGCCCTGATCGTCTAACTGGCCAATGGAGTTACCTGCGTACACGGCAATATGATCCGGGTTTAACTGCTGACGCAGTGTCTCCCAGGAGAGGCCGCTGGCGCCCAGGCAGTCGCTTGCGCCAAATACCGCCAGCGATAGGCCGCGGGGGTGGTGCACACTGCGGTAGAGGCTCGCCGGGTCAAAGCCGCTGGGTAGCTGAGCCGCCGCGCGAACCTTGGGTAGCTGGGCGTCAGGCAGCAGTACTTCAAGCACTCCGGCGGGCACACTGACTTCTACCTCGCGGGCATCAATATCGCGTACCTGCCAATCAGCGGGCAGATTTTCAGGCAGTTGGCGGCGGCGCAGGGTAAAACGTAGCGGCTCGGCCAACTGCATGCTGGCGTGCCGATTAGACGGCATGCCGGGATCTAGAAAGCGCGGGTCTTCATTGCGGCGGATCAGGGTGTGGTTCAATACCTGATCACGCAGCGACTGAGCCGGGGCCTCTATGGGGTGGCCTTGACTGTCGTGCCACCCTTTTTCGGAGTGCTCTACTAGGCGCATAAGCGCCGCCAAGCCTTCCAGTGTCTGGCGTTGCTGGTCAGCAGGAAGGGCATCAAGCACAGTGCGGCGGAAGGCCTGATGGCCAGAGGTTCTGCCAGCGGGATTGATGCCGCCCATGCCGACAATCACCGGTAAGTGTGACAAGCCGGGTTCCTCTTAATACGGTGGTGGTAACAATTATTGGCAACGGTCATGGCAGATTTGGCCCAGTACCATGCGCTTAATAAGGTCACTAATAAATTCGTTAGGCGTGATCATAGCACCGGGTGCGCAACGGCGTCATGCCGCAAGCGTTCGAGACTGATAGAATTACGCTTTTCAGCCGAGTGATGGCATGCAGMATAATTCTCGAACAGTGACGTCTAATCAGCCAGGCCCGCACCAGGATTTGGCCCGCCGAGTCAATCGCGCGCTGACCCATCCACTGCGTAAACCGATCGCCGAACATACCCAGAATAATTTTGCCCAGGCGGCTGAGTGGTTAGCTAGCCGTCAAGCACCGTTGATACTGGATTCAGGCTGCGGTGTGGGGGTATCGACACGCCAACTGGCGGCGCAGTTCCCCGCCCATGCGGTGATGGGCATTGATCGCAGCGAAGATCGCCTGGGGCGTGACCACGGCAAGCTGCCAGACAACGCACTGCTGGTAAGAGCCGATCTTGTCGACTTTTGGCGTTTGGCCTACCAAGCTGGCTGGGCGCCTGAGTATCACTTTCTGCTTTATCCCAACCCTTACCCCAAGGCGGGGCATCTAAAAATGCGCTGGCATGGGCATGCGGTTTTACCCACACTGTTGGCGCTTGGTGGGCGCCTTGAATTGCGCTCCAACTGGTCACTTTATGTTGAAGAGTTTGCTTTGGCGGTGGCGCAGGTAACCGGTCAACAGGCAGCAGTGACTGAAATTGCGCCTAAAGATGACTATTTAACGCCGTTCGAGGCTAAGTATGCTCGAAGTGGCCAGGCACTGTGGCGTTTATGTGTTGATTTGGAGCGAACATGACGTTTGTTTATTTGGTGTTGGCGATTGTGGCTGAAGTGATCGCTACGAGTGCCCTAAAGGCCTCCTTGGGGTTTACCCGCCCGCTGCCCAGCGTGGTGGTTGTGGTGGGCTACGGGCTAGCCTTTTATTTGCTCAGCCTGGTACTGCGTACGCTGCCGGTGGGGGTCGCCTATGCGATTTGGGCAGGCCTAGGCATTGTGCTGGTCACCTTAGTCGGCATAGTGGTGTTCGGTGAAAAGCCTGATTTACCGGCGGTAGTAGGGATTAGCTTGATAGTAGCCGGTGTAGTCATGCTGCAAGTGTTTTCTAAAATGAATGTGCATTGAGGTATTGTAATGGGTCGTTTTGCTCGTAAGCGTATGCGGCGCTGGTCGCTGATGACCGGTGTTGCCACGCTGGCTCTGTGTGCCAGTACCAGCCTGCTCGCCGATTTTAATCGCCTGGGTCAGCTGCAAAATAAAGGCTTTTCGATTAGCGCCGAGGCCCGCCTTTTGGATGCTGGCTCAGGCGCCAATACACTGTTAGGCAGCATTACCCCGGATCGCCAGCTGTCACCCGCTTCGGTCACTAAAGCCTACCTATCCGCGGCGGCGCTGAACCGTTTTGGCCCCCAACACCGCTTTACCAGCCAACTGGTCAGCGCAGCTAGCATTGATAATGGCGTGCTGCGCGGCGATTTGGTGTTTGAGGGCGGTGGGGACCCGGGCCTCACCACTGAAAATCTGTGGCGTTTGGTGCAGCGCTTGCACTTAGCCGGGGTGCGCGAGGTTGATGGCGCTTTGGTGGTCAGCCAGTGGCGCTTTGGGGCGGTGGACTGTATTACCACCGACCGCTGCAATGCGCTCAATCGGGTCGCCAATGCGTATAGCGCGCCGCTCTCCTCGGCAGGGGTTAACTTCGGCAGTTGGTGCGTCAATGTCGCTCCTGCCACTAGCGCAGGAGCACCTGCCCAGGTGGGGCTGTGCGATAGCCAGACATCGCTGATTACCATCGATAACCAAGTCGTCACTCGACCGGCCAATAGTGGTACTGAGATTAGCGCTGAGCGTATCACTGATGAGCGCGGCGACGTGATGCGTCTGACGGGGCAGATTTCCACCAATGCCACTGCCCGTGATGTCTATCGTGGCGCGGGGGATGCCGCCGAAACCACCGCGCAAGTGTTGATGGGCATGTTGAATCAGGCGGGGATACAGGTGCGCGAACCGTGGCGCGTCAGCTCGTCGCAACCGCCCGGCAGTGCCCAGCGTTTGGCCGCGGTGGACAGCCAACCACTGCAAGAGCTATTGCTGCGCATCATGAACTACTCCAATAACTACATGGCTGATGTGCTGGCGCTGGATCTCGTCGAGACGCCCCAGGCGCAGCTACGCCAAGCCGGCCAAGCGATTGAAACGTACGCTCAGAGCCTGCCCGGACACGGGCCGTTAACCCTCTACAGTGGCAGCGGGCTGACCACTGAAAACCGCACATCGGCCCAGGGCGTTAACGTGATGCTGGAGGATATGTTTCGTCAAAGCAGCCTGTTTCCCAGCTTTGTGGCGGCCTTTCAGTCGCCAGCTAATGGGGTAATGCGCTTTATTCGGCGAGGTTCCTCCACGTTTCAAAATAACGTCATGATCAAAACCGGCACGCTTAACCAACCCTTTGCCGTGCGCGCAGCAGCGGGCTATTTTCGCACCGCGCAGGGGCGCTGGGGGGTGTTTAGCGTTATGGTCAATGGTAACAGCAGCACGCCGTATTTAAGCTGGTCTGAAGTGCTGGATCCGTTGTCACTGGATCTAGAAGCAATGATATTAGCCAACTAATCAAACTCCACGCTCACAAGGTGAGGCGACTTGCATGAAACCTGGGCATACCGGTTTAACCCATTTGGTTCACTCCACGCGTTATTCGTGGAAAGGCTTAAAAGCGGCGTTTAGAAACGAAGCGGCTTTCCGCCAAGAGGTAGGCATTACGGTTGTGTTGCTACCCTTCGCCTGGTGGATTGGCGAAGGTCCCATCAGCTGGCTACTGCTGGTGAGCAGCCTGTTTTTTGTCCTCATAGTGGAGCTGCTTAACAGTGCGATTGAAAATGTCGTTGACCGGATCGGCACCGAGCACCACGAGCTTTCTGGAAGGGCCAAGGATATTGGTTCGGCGGCGGTGATGCTGTCGCTGATGATGGCCGGTCTCACCTGGGGGCTATTGGGCTGGGAAAAATTCTTTGGCTAAGCTGAGTTAAAAGCCGCACTTTTTTAACACGCTGTCAGCGAGGTCGTTATGCAAGCATTTAAAGGACTTAGGAACGACGATTTTTTACCGTTGTCGACGCTGCCAGCGTCGTTACAAAAAGCCACTCAATCCGCCTGGAAGCGGCTAAGCGAGGCGCTTGCTCAAGCCGACAATGTCGCCGAGATGACCAAACAGGAGCCACCGTCCAGTAGCTGGCAGGCGCTCTCGGAGCAGCGCCGTGAAGCGTTGGCTAAAGTGCTGGCGATTTCGACCTTTGCGCTGGATACCCTGGTGCGTTTCCCTCACTGGCTGGTTGAACTGGATATAGCCGGAGAACTGGATGTAAACCCTGGGCGTGATGAGCTGGCCAGCTGGCTGAGTGAGTCGCTTGAAAACGCCGAGGACGAAGAAGCCCTGCAGCGGGCGGTTCGCCGTTTTCGCCGCAAGCGTATGCTGGGGATTATTTGGCGCGMCCTTAACCGTGCTCCCGGCTATCTCATGTGGGATACCGCCAGGGCGGTATCCGAGCTGGCTGAAATTTGTTTAGAGGCGGCATTAACCTGGCTTKAGCAGTTTTATGCGCCGCGTTGGGGCTTACCTGCTCCACGCCAGGACGGTATACCCCAGCGTCTGGTGATTCTGGGCATGGGCAAGCTGGGCGCGGGAGAGCTGAATCTCTCTTCCGATATCGATCTGATCTTTGCCTTCCCTGAAAAAGGMGAAACCCAAGGCGGGCGCAAGCCGTTAGAGCATCAGGAGTACTTTACCAAGCTGGGGCAAAAGCTGATCGCCGCGTTAGATGCCATGACCGCCGACGGCTTCGCTTTCCGCGTTGATATGCGCTTGCGGCCGCTGGGGGACGGCGGCCCGTTGGTGGGCAATTTTGCCATGCTCTCCAGCTACTATCAGGACCAAGGCCGCGAGTGGGAGCGCTACGCGATGTTGAAAGCGCGCCCGGTCGCCGGGGATGTAGACGCGGGCGACGAACTCCTGGCCGGGCTGCGCCCCTTTGTGTATCGCAAATATCTCGATTTTGGTGCCATTGAGTCGCTGCGCGAGCTGAAAGCGATGATCAACCGTGAAGTAAAGCGTAAAGGCATGCAGAGCAATATCAAGCTCGGCCCCGGCGGCATCCGCGAGGKAGAGTTCGTGGTGCAAGCGTTTCAATTGATTCGCGGTGGCCGCGATACGGAGCTACAGGTGACGTCGCTGAACACGGCGCTCAATCGCCTGCCCGAGCTAGGCCTGCTGCCCCAGGAAGTGGTTGATGAGCTGCTGCCTGATTACGCCTTTTTACGCGATGTGGAGCATGCGCTCCAGGCGCTGGAAGACCGCCAGACGCAAACTCTGCCCAGCGATGACAGTGACCGCGAACGGGTAGCCTTCGCCATGGGCCATGAAGACTGGCCGGGGCTGGTCGCCCAGCTTGAAGAGGTGCGCGAGCGAGTGCGCCAGCACTTTGATGCCGTGATTGCCGACCCCGAGGAGGATGTCGACGAGGCCAATGATGATAGCCAGCTTGGCTTGGCCCAGTGGCGGCTTATTTGGCGCGGCGAGTTAGAGGCGGAGGAGGCCTGCGCGCACCTCGCAGAGGCGGGTTTCCACGCCCCTGAAAAAGCCTTGAAGCGGCTGCAGAGCCTTTACCACTCCCGGCAAGTGCAAAGCATGCAGCGAATTGGCTTTGAGCGCCTGGATGCGTTAATGCCGCTACTGCTGGATGCCGTGGCAGACAATGACGCACCGGATACGGCGCTGGTGCGGGTGCAGCCGCTGATTGAAGCCGTGCTGCGACGCACCGCTTATCTAGCGCTGTTGCGCGAAAACCCTCAGGCGCTTGAGCACCTGATGCGCCTATGCGCCGCCAGCCCATGGATCGCCGAACAGCTGTCGCGCTACCCGATCCTGCTCGACGAGCTGCTAACCCCTGAAACGCTGTATACCCCCGCCGATAAAGCGCGCCTGGCCGATGAGCTGCGTCAAACGCTGAATCGCCTGCCAGAGGATGATGAAGAGGCCCAACTAGAGGCGCTGCGCGTTTTCAAACACGCGCAAACGCTGCACGTAGCGGCGTCGGATATCTCGGGCACGCGACATCTAATGAAAGTAAGCGATTACTTAACCTTTATCGCCGAAGTGATTCTCGATGCCGTGTTAGCCATGGCCTGGAAACATATTACCCGTAAGCACGGCGTTCCTGAGGGGCTGAATGCAGGAGAGGCTGAGTTTCTGATTGTCGGCTACGGCAAGCTGGGGGGCATTGAGCTTGGCTATAGCTCGGATTTAGACCTGGTTTTTCTTCACGATAGCGATGGTCAAGGCTCGACCGACGGCCCACGGCCCATTGATACAGCGGTGTTTTTTACCCGCCTGGGGCAGCGAATTATTCACCTGCTTACCGCGGTAACGCCCACCGGCACGCTTTATGAAGTGGATATGCGCCTGCGCCCATCGGGAAATTCCGGGCTATTGGTGACATCGCTCAAAGCCTTCGCTGAGTACCAGCGTCAGAATGCCTGGACCTGGGAGCACCAGGCATTGGTGCGTGCCCGAGTGGTGGCGGGTAGCGCTGCGCTGGCCGAGAAGTTCAGCCAGTTGCGGGGCGATATCCTAGGCGCTGAGCGCGATAAAGCTGCGTTGCGCGAAGAGGTGGTCAAGATGCGTCACAAAATGCGCGACCACCTGGGCAGTAAAACCACCAGCCAGACCTTCAACGTCAAACATGATGCAGGCGGGATGGTGGATATTGAGTTTCTCTGCCAATACGCGGTGTTAGCACTTGCTCACCAAACACCTGGGTTACTGACCTATAGCGATAATATCCGTATTCTAGAGAGCCTGACCGAGAGTGGGCACTTACCAGCAGAAGAGGCGGAGCGCCTTCGCGAGGCTTATCTGGCTTATCGTAGCGCTACCCATCGAGCGGCGCTTACCGGTGAAAAAGCGCTTAGCGATGGTGAAGAGTTCCGTGCTCATCGCGATATCGTCACCGCGCTCTGGCAGCGTTTTCTTGAGCCTTCCAGCGCTGATAACCACTAGTCAGACGGCTAATCAGGAAGAAACAGTGATAACAAGGAATAGGGCAGGGTGGCCCGTATGATTGGACATATTCTGGCCACTCTACTGCCGGTGTTTTTAATCGCCGGTTGTGGCGCTGTCTATGGGCGCTACCGTACGCCGGATATTCGCAGTCTCAATACGCTCAATATGGAGCTGTTCGTTCCGCTATTGGTATTCGCTGTGCTGGCCGACCGTCAAGCGCCGTTGGCAGAATATGCTTGGCTTGCTACGGCCGCCATTGCGGTAGTACTTGGCTCGGGGGTGGTGTTGTGGCCGCTGGCCAAGTGGTTAAAGCTGGATAGCAAAATTTTCCTTCCCCCGATGATGTTCAATAACGCCGGCAATATGGGCGTGCCGCTGCTGGTATTGGCGTTTGGTGCTGAGGCGCTGCCCGCGGCGGTGGTGGTATTTATTGTTGAAATGCTGCTGCACTTTTCGGTGGGGCTTTACATGCTCAACCCGCGCACCTCGCTGTGGCGAATGCTGCGTATGCCCATTGTACTCGCGAGTCTGGCGGGCTTAGCGGTGAATATCAGTGGGCTACCGCTGCCTGGTTGGCTGCTAGAGGCGATGCATATGCTGGGTGGGGTATGTATTCCGCTGATGCTGTTTGCGCTGGGGGTGCGGCTACTGGAGATTGACTTTAGCGATTGGCGTACAGGTATGTTGGGGGCGGTGCTTTGCCCGCTTTCCGGATTAGTGATTGCCTTGCCATTAATGTGGTTATTGCCGCTAAATGCGCTGCAGTTGGCGGTACTGCTGGTGTTTGCAGCGTTGCCCCCTGCGGTGTTGAATTATTTGGTCGCAGAGCAGTACCAGCTAGCACCACAGAAAGTGGCTTCGCTGGTACTGATTGGTAATCTGGGGAGTTTGGTGGTGATGCCGCTAACGTTGGCCGCGGCATTTACCTGGGTGTATCCGCCTCTGTCATAAATGACACAACACTAGATGCACAGGACTAAATACAGAGCTTACAGTGTGGCGTGAAAAAGTGACTAATTGCTTAACTAACGTTCATCTTTAACTTCATAGCTGCCTTCTAAAGTGTCCTGATGACCTGGACGGCTGTGCGTAGACGTGTGCCCGTGAGAGTAGCCACCGCCGATATCTTGCGCTTGCTGGGCGCGCATCTGCTCCATGCGCTTTTTCATTTTATGGCGCATAAACGGCATCATTGCCCAGCCAATCAGTAAGAAAAACAGGCCGAGTACCACGCCGACTATCATCAACGCGCCAAACGCCAACCATGTGAACAGCAGCTTTAGGCTGCCTGCCAAGCCGGTTGGTTGGGTTTGCGCAGCACGGGCGCGCCATTGGTTTGCCGCTTGCCATGCAGCGTTGCGTTGGTCGCGATTCATCTGTGGCATAAGAGCCTCCATCGGTTATTCGCCTCTATTTGAACACAGTTGATCTAGCAAGTTCACTGTTTGGCACTAGTGCGGAGGTGTGTCGACTATACCTACGATTATCTGCGTACAGTGCGATTAGGTTTTTCAACTGTTACCATTAAGCTGTACAAGACAAGTTTAGTTGTACAAGCATGCGGATAGTTGCGCAGTGCTTTTTCTAAACAGAGCTCATCTAACAGGACGGTTATATGGCTAATCATGGAGGCAAGTCGGTATTCATCGCATCAGTGGTGATTATCTTTGGCTTGGTAATTGTTGGAGCGTCATTTCCTGAAGGGTTTGCTAACGCGGCAGAGAGTGCGCTGACTACCATTACCGGGCTATTCGGGTGGTTTTATCTATTCTCAGTGTTCGGTTTTGTGATCTTTCTGTTTGGTTTGGCCATGAGCAAATATGGCAAGGTGCGTTTAGGCCCTCAGGACAGTCGGCCCAACTATACGTTTTTCTCGTGGATCAGCATGCTGCTGGCCGCAGGCTTTGGTGTCGGGCTGGTGTTCTATGGCATGGCCGAGCCTATGTTTCACTTCATTGAGCCGCCCTATGGCGATAGAACCGCCGAAACCGAAGCGGCTGCCCGTTACGCCATTCAATACAGCTATTTTAACTGGGGGATACATCAGTGGGCGGCTTTCTCAATCGTCGGTTTGATCATCGCCTATTTTCAATTTCGTAAGGGACAGGCTGGGTTAGTCTCTTCCGTGCTGTCATCAATTACGGCTAAGAATCCTAAAATTCGCCCCTACGCTTCCTGGTTGGATGTGTTTGCGGTGGTGGCCACGGTGATGGGCGTTGCTACCTCGTTGGGCTTGGGTGTGCTGCAGATGAACGGTGGTTTAAACGCCGTTTTTGGCCTGCCGGAGAACGGTTTTTGGCAGTTTGTGATTCTCTTCGTAATGTTCTGCGCCTATATGGCATCGACTTGGTCGGGCTTGGATAAAGGCATTAAACGCCTCTCTAATCTCAATATGATTTTATGTATCGGGTTGATGCTGTATGTGCTGTTCACTGGCCCAACCGTGGCGATACTAGAGACTATCACGGTGGGCATTGGTGACTATCTGCAGAACTTTATTGGTATGAGCCTGCGTATTTCACCCTATAGTGATAATGAGTGGGCGAGCAGCTGGACGATTTTCTACTGGGCCTGGGTCATTGCCTGGTCGCCCTTTGTTGGCACCTTTATTGCCCGGGTATCCCGTGGCCGTACCATCAAAGAGTATGTGTTTGGGGTGCTGTTTGTGCCGCCGCTGCTAGCCTGTTTGTGGATCGGCGTGTTTGGTGGCGCGGCGCTGCATATGGAGCTGAATGGCACCGATGTGGGGCTTGCGGCTGCGRCCCAGGATAATATCACCGTCGCGCTATTCGAGATGTTTGAGCTAATGCCCTTCACGGGCGTGCTGTCAGTGGTCGCGATGATGCTGATCTTTATTTTCCTGGTGACCTCCGCTGACTCGGCTTCGTATATCGTAGCGCAAATGACCGATAATGGTTCGATCAATCCGCCGCTGTATAAGCGGGTCATTTGGGGCGTGCTAATTGCCGCTATCTGCCTGACGCTAATAGCCTCGGGTGGTTTAACGGGGCTGCAGTCGGCGTCGGTACTTTCGGCACTGCCGTTCACCTTTATCCTGTATATGATGGTGTTTGTGTTAGTCCAGGAGCTACGCGCAGACCGCAAAGCCATGCTTACCCAGCTTTATCGTCGCCATGGCGAAACGCCGGTGGGCGCTGACGCCTTTGAAGCCGAACTATTAGGCGAGGAAGAGCGCTTACGCCGTGCACCGAGTGTGGTCAACCGGCGCATTAATAGTTAGCATCACTCATCAGCACTAATAAAAAGTAACCAAGCCTGGGGTTGCGGGGCGGGGTCATTTGGGAGCAGTGACACATGAAGCGAACATGCTAATGGCGCGGCAAGGGCGCCATGGCGCGACGCGCAGGCAGTCCAAAAGGGTTGCCTTTGATAGCTGGCTTGATCGGGTAGTCACAGTGGCTGTGCTTACGGCTATGGTCATTGGTCTGGCCGCTGTAGCCGCTCACTGGTTGCTCTAAAGCATCGGCTCCCCGCAACATTCGAGCTTAACGCCTGGCTTTATGCCGGGCGTTTGCGTGTCTCGACCCGGTTTCGGCCCAGTCGTTTGGCGCGGTAGAGGTGCTGGTCTGCGCGTTCAATCAGCGCTTCAGCGCTAATCAAAAAGCCGGGCGACATGCTGGCCACGCCCATGCTAACGGTAAGGTCTGAGTGGGTGCTGGAAAAAGCGTGGGGAATGGCCAGCGACAACACGGCTTCGCGCAAGCAGTTGGCAACGCCCACTGCGTCGTCATGATCTTGGCCCGGCAGTACACAGACAAACTCTTCGCCGCCGTAGCGGGCGAGTAAGTCCTTGGCGGGGTCGATACACTGATTGAGCGCATTAGCCACCGCGCGTAGCGTATCGTCACCCATGGCATGACCATAGTGATCGTTAAACTCTTTAAAGTTATCAATATCGATAAAAATCACTGAGAGCGACTGCTGTGTTTGCTGTGCCAAGTGCCAGTGGCGCTGATAGAAGTCATCAAATTGGCGGCGGTTCGCCACGCCCGTTAAGCCATCCATATTAGAGAGGTGATGGAGCTGGTCGCGCTGTTCCAAGCCTTGCTGAAACGCTTTTAGCAAATGATCCAAGCTATCCACCAGATGACCCAATTCATCATGCTGATGGCCCTTCAACACTGGCTTGGACCATTTCCCAGGTTGAGTGGGGTCGGTTTGGGCAATAGCTGCGTGTACTTTGAGCAGTGGTCGGGTAATGAAAAGGTGGAAAAAGGTGATGATGACAAGGCTTAAAATAAACGCCTCTAAAATACTCACCCCGACCACCGTATAAATACGCGCCAAAAACTGCTGAGTTAAGTAGCCTTCTGCCAGCATCAGTTCAATTTCGCCGACGACCGCTTCCGGCATATCGCTGCCCATGTAATAAGCGAGGGAGGTTCGGTAGTGCAGTATATCGCCAAATAAATACTGGCTGAGCCAGGTCGAACCAGCCTGTTCGGGCCTATCGAATTCAGCCAGCGCGCGGCCAAAATCGTCACGAATCGATACCCATGCGACCTCGTTATCATTAAACAGCCCATAGGCGATTTGGTGGGCGAGGTCTGGGTTAAGCTGGAAAGCGGCTTCTGCTGCGGCACCGTTGACAATTGTCAACTGCTGGGTGATGCGTTGCTCGGTTTCCTGGCGCATTTTGGTGGCGTGGCTGAGCAGTTCGATGCTGCCCGCTACGCCACTAATCAGCATAGCGATCAGCAGTGTGAGTAGCGCTTGCTTGGTGGTCAGGCTGCCTTTTTTAGGGCCGGGGGCGGAGAGAGGAAACCGCGGGCGAGGGCTGATCACTGGCTCTCCTTCTGCACATTGCGGTGCAGGGCATCCAACTGCGTTTGCAGGCGTGCCAGCAGCGCTTCAGACACGCTGGGGTGGCAGGCGAGATAGAGGGGGGCGCGGTAAAAGGTAAACAAATGCGCTAACGCGATGTCTTGTTCTTGTGCCATAAATTCACCGGTTGCTTTACCTGTCACGATCACATCTAGCAGGCCCGCCTTTAAACGCGCGATATTTTCTCGCTCCGAGGGAGCAAGAAGAACATTAATGCCGCTAGAAGCAACATAATCGCCTACAGCATCTTCGCGAAAACTGCCCACCCGCCAAGCGTGTAGCTCTGAAAGCGACGCGATGCTGAGTTCGCGCTCCGCTAAACTAAACGCTGCCCATTCATTAACTACCAGCGGCCCCACCCATTGAAACAGCGCTTCACGCTCCTGGGTGCGGGTCGTGGAGTAGACGCAGTGATTATCGCGTAAGCGTGCTTCGGTGTAAGCGCGTGCCCAAGGCAGTAGCCGAAAATAAGCCTCGATGTCTGCCTGGCGTAGCGCATCACGTAGCAGCAACGTTGCACTGCCGGTAATTCGCCCTTGGCCGTCCGAATAGTTGAACGGTGGGTACTCTTCAGTGTTGATCGTTAGCGGCAGCGTTTCTGTTGTAGCCTCTAGTGGCATCGCATGGAGTGAGATACTGTAGCTGCCGAGCGTGGTGAGCAGAGCAACGCCCATGCGGTATCGCCATCGGCGAGTAACGTCATTAGCCATCGTCAACTACCTCTGGGGCCGTTCCGCTATCACCCTGTCTAATGCCTGCTGCATCAGCGTTACCAAGCGTTGGTCGGTGGCTTGGTTTATGGCAAAGTATAGCGAAGATTCACTGAGAGTGTGTATCGGGATTAAATCATCTTTAGGATAACCTTCCGACTCAGCTATCCAGGCAGCCACCTCTTCACTGTAAGCCCATAAATCAACGCGCCCACGGGTCAGCATATTGAGCGCGCTACGGTTATCAATGGCCGGTACCAGTAGGCGTTCAGGGTAGCCCGCTTCTAATAGCGCTTGGGCGCCAATATCTTCCCGAATGACCGCTATGCTCAAGCCGCGATCAATCGCCTGTGGCAAAGACTCAATCGTCACCGGTGCGTCGCGATGAGCAAGCAGTACGACCCGATCTTGAGCAATCGGCCCCMCCCAGTGAAAATTGCTTTCTCTGGCTGGGGTGCGAGTGGTGGAGAACAGCACCGTGTTAGGCTGACTTAGCGCCAGCTCATAGCCGCGAATCCAGGGGTAGTTGCGGACGTCATGGCGGCTGAGAGGTGTCTTGGTGGCCGCAAAAATAGCCTCCAACAAATCAATTGATATACCGGTTAATTGTTGATTATCGATATAGTTATAGGGCGGGTACTCTTCAGTAATAAAGGTTAATGCCGCCAAGGTGTCGGGCTCATCAGCCTGTCCGCTTGCGACGATTGCCAGCCAGAGGCATAGCGCGGCCATCAACCCGGTTAAGGGTTGTCGGTACACTGGCCGTAGAGATGGCTGGGCTAATCCCATCGCAGTTCTATCCGTATTACTGATCAATCAATCAAACTTAGAGCAACGCTGGTCGGCTGTCACCTCTAATCTGCCAACGCAAGCCGTGGCATTTTGCCGGTTCCACCTGCTAGGCTTACGGCTTCCCTTGTGAGAGAAAGCTAATGCTGCCTGCTAACACTGTTAAGGCGACGGATGGCTACGCATCGCGTCGAGAAATTTTCGGCTGGGCGATGTTTGATTTTGCCAACCAGGCCTACACGCTACTGATTATTACTGTGGTATTTGGCGAGCTGTTTACCACCGTCATTGTGGGCGATCGGGGCGATAACTTCCGGCTTGCTAACTTCTTATGGAGTCTGGCCTTGGCGGTTAGTTATCTGATGGTGGTGATCACGGCGCCGCTGTGCGGCGCCGTGATGGATTACCGGGCAGAGAAAAAGCGCTTTCTGCTGATCAGCTATCTTGCCACCGTCGTCACCACGGCGATGCTTTATTTTGTTGAACCGGGCTATGTCATCATCGGGCTGTTACTGATTGTGCTGTCCAACTACGCTTATTCAATGGGGGAGTCGTTTATTGCCGCTTTTTTACCCGAGCTTGGGCCGCCGCAATCGCTGGGCAAAATTTCCGGTTTTGGTTGGGCGTTAGGTTACATCGGCGGTTTATTTGCGGCTGGCTTCACCCTGGTGGTGCTAGGCGAGGCCAGCGCGGACAACTTTGAGCGCATCCGCTGGGTAGGGCCCTTCGCTGCCGGATTTTTTCTGATTACCGCTATTCCGACTTTTTTATGGCTAAAGGAGCGTGGTACGCCCCAGCCTCGTGGCGTCTCTTATCGGCATATTGCTCTCAATCGCGTCACAACCACTTTTCACGAGTTGCGCCACTTTAAAGACCTGACCGTATTTCTGATTTCGCTGCTGTTCTCGATGGCCGGGGTCTACATCATCATCGCGTTCGCCTTCATTTATGGCGCTCAAGTGATTGGTTGGGATGAAAGCGTGCGCAATATCATGTTCATTATTGTCCAAATTACCGCTGCGGCAGGGGCCCTGGGGTTTGGCTGGATACAGGATCAGCTAGGCGCCAAACGTACTTACCAAATGACCCTGGCGCTATGGGTGCTGGCGATTATTGCTATCTGGGCAACGCCTGAACTTACCCAGTGGATCAACGGCCGTTTTGACCTGGAGTGGCAGGCCCAGCACCTGTTTCTGTTGGTTGGCTGCCTGGCGGGGCTTAGCCTAGGTTCTAGCCAGTCGGCAAGCAGGGCGCTGGTGGGGTTGTTTTCGCCCTTGGCTAAATCAGCAGAGTTTTTTGGTTTCTGGGGGTTGGCAAATAAGCTAGCGGGGGTATTAGGCATTGTCATGCTGGGTGTCCTGCAAACGCTGATTGGCTTGCAAGCGTCTATTCTACTCTGTGTTGCCTTGTTCGTTATCGCTATGCTGATTTGTGCCAGGGTCAACGAGCGCCGTGGCCGGGAGGCGGCACTCGCCTGGGAAGCCAAACAGTCCTAGCAACCATAAGGCTTGAAAGGGCGTCCTGACCTCAGTGAGGTGGAGTATGGCAACGCACATGGCAAGTCAAACGGCCCAGCGCGGTAGTATCGTTATGATGCTGCTGTTTTGGGTACTGTTAATGGCGGTGGGCACTTGGTGGATTCACGGTGGCCTGGAAAAAATGATGCGCCCCAACGCGAATATTGTGCATACGCTGCCTGCGGGTGAGCCGGTTACCTTACAGCGTAACCGTGCCGGGCATTTTGAGGCGCCTGGGCGCATCAATGGCACGCCGGTGACCTTTTTACTCGACACGGGTGCCACTTATGTGGCGGTACCGTCTGAGCTAGCCGACGAGCTCGGTTTGCAGCCTGGGCGTAGCGCTTGGTTTAATACCGCCAATGGCCGAGTCGAAGGCACTTTAACCGAACTGGCTGAGGTTTCCCTGGGCGGACTAAAAGTGCAGAATGTCCAGGGTTCAATTAGTCCCGGCATGGAGCGCGACACCGTACTTCTCGGCATGAGCTTTTTGAATTTATTGTCGATTGAAATACAGGCGGGCGAGATGGTATTGAGCCTTCCCGAGCAGTGAGTTCAAGTGGTGAGTGTGGGATTGATAGATTGGCCGGAAGCTTAAGGCAAAAAAGGCAGACCTCTGRGGGTCTGCCTTTTTGGTATGCTTTAGTCATCGTTACTCAATCATACATTACTCAAGGGTGTCGTTTCCTTCACCGGGCGGCGCCTTATAATGCCCCGGGATTTTCAACTTTTCCCCATTGGGCAGGTCGCGCACTTGGGTTGGAACGTAAACACGTTTAATGACACTTTTCGTTTTGCTACTTCCCATTGCAGGTTCCTCCTGTCAAATTGTCGACAGTTAGCGCTTTAACATTAGCTCCCGCAGGTGCGAGAATCAAGTGTTAGGGCGAACGTATTCATCAATAAGCGTGGTTGTAAAGACAGAAGCGGGTGTTTTGATGGTTTTGAGTTATCCTGAGTGTCAATAATGGGCGCCTGCGTTGATATTGGGTAAGCGGGTGAGAAAATAAACAGCCTAAGCGGAGTGCATAAAGAGGATGGTAGATCATTTGGAACAGCAATTTCAGGCGCTTGAGTCGCAAGAGTCTGTAATGCCTGACTATCCCGATCAAGATCATGTCTTGATCATTGAGGATGACCAGCGTTTAGCCGAGCTTACCCGTGATTACTTGGAAGCGAATGGCTTCCAAGTAACGCTGGAAGCTGATGGGGCTAAAGGGGTCGAGCGTATTTTAACCCTGCAGCCCGATCTGGTGATTTTAGACTTAATGCTGCCAGGGGAGGATGGCTTGGCGATTTGCCGCCGGGTTAGACCCAATTTTGCCGGCCCGATCATGATGCTGACCGCGCGCACCGATGACCTTGACCAGGTGTTGGGTCTTGAAATGGGTGCTGATGACTATGTACCGAAGCCGGTACAACCGCGAGTGCTGCTGGCGCGTATGCGCGCGCTGCTGCGCCGCGCCGACGGGCCAGCCCCGGACGGCGAAATGCGGCTGCGCTTTGAAAATCTGGAAATCGATAACGCCACCCGCGAAGCCTGGCTGTCGGGGGAGCGAATCGATTTAACCAGCGCCGAGTTCGRCCTGCTTTGGCTACTGGGCCGTAACGCTGGCCGTGTGCTCACCCGTGAAGAGATATTTAGCGACTTACGGGGTATTAAGTACGACGGCCAAGACCGCTCTATTGATGTACGCGTATCGCGCATACGTCCCAAGATTGGCGATGATCCTAACCAGCCCCACCGGATCAAAACCGTGCGCAGTAAAGGTTATCTCTTCGTCAAGGACAGTTGATCATTCAGAGGGACAGCATCATGCGGCGGGTGCTCAGTAACGGCTCGTTTTTACGCTTCTATTTGTTGCTGGGCATCGCGCTACTCGTGGTGTTTATGATCGCGTTAGCGGGGCGCTCCTTTATCGAACAGGTGCGCCGCGAAGACTACCGTGAGCAGCTTGCCGCGCTACCCATGTCGCTGATGACGCAGCAGCTCGCCGACGCGCCGCTAGCCCAGCGAAATGTTTTGCTTGAACGTTTTTCACAACAGCTAGATGTGCAGCTGACCCTACAGCCTATTAGCAAGGCGGACTTGGACTATTTTGAGCGGTCTCGCCTGGAGCAGGGCAAAATACTGGTCGCCGAAAGCCCCTGGCTATTGCAACAGCGCCTGCCCGGCGACACATGGCTGCTGCAAGCGCGCCTGGATGACTGGAGCGAGCATCAGTGGTATGGCAGCATTGAGCTGCTAGGTGAGTGGCTCGCCGCAGCGCCCGCGCAAGCGCGAGACGACCGTATCGCCGAACTGCGTCCTGGAAGCTGGCCACTGCAGCTTTTATCGTCGTTGCCTGCGGGGTTGACCGTGCAGCAGCAGGGCCAACTGGCCAGCGGGCACGTTATCACCCGGCTACTCTCCGATAAGCTGTCGATTACCCTGCTCTATCAGTTGCCTGGCGAGTCGCAATGGCTGCAAGCGGGKCCCATATCCCGCGGCGACACCTTGCCGCTGAATTTGCACTTACCCCTTCTGGTGGGGCTGATGATCGTGCTCAGCCTGATTATCTATTTGATTATGCGCAGTATTGAAGCCCGTATGGCGCGCTTGGAATTGGCCGCCACGCGGATCGCCAGTGGCCGCTTGGAAACCCGTGTAAAGGTCGAGAGCGGTGACTTTTTAGGCCGCTTGGGCATGGCGTTCAACGGCATGGCCAATCAGGTGCAGAGCCTGCTGCGCGGTCAACAAGAGATGATCCGGGCGGTTTCCCACGAGCTGCGAACCCCGGTAGCGCGCATTCGCTTTGCCGTGCAAATGGTCGAGGATATGACCGACCAGCCCGCCATTCGCCGCCAGCTTCAGGGCATTGATGCGGATATTGCTGAACTCGATGAACTGGTCGATGAAATCCTCACCTATGCCCGCCTGGGTGGCGAAACGGTGAACGGCGCCGAGCTAGAAACAGCACTGGTGGAGTGTCGGGCCATGGCCGAACGGGTGATCGATACGCTGTCGCCGCTACACAAAGGTTTAGCGCTGGCGCTTGCCCCGTGCCCTGAAATCGAACTGATGGCGGAGCCGCGCTATCTCCAGCGCGCGGTACAGAATTTAGTCGGTAACGCCTGTCGCTATGCTAAGTCCCAGGTGGTGATTCAACTCTGGGATGAGCCCAATCTGGTGCGTATCGATGTCGAGGATGACGGCCCCGGTATTCCGCCGGAAGCGCGGGCGGATATCTTCAAACCCTTTGCCCGATTGGACGACAGCCGCGCCCGCAGCTCCGGTGGCTATGGGCTAGGGCTTTCGATTGTGCAGAAAATCATGGCCGGGCACGGCGGTAGCGTGACCATCGATACCAGCCCGACTTTGGGCGGGGCACGCTTTACGCTGCTGGTTCCGCGTCGCGATCCGCCGGCTTAACCCCCGTTAGCACTGCAAAGGAGGTCTCCCGCGCAGTGCGTAAGAAATCCTGCATCCATGGCGCTTCTCGGGTCTCTTCGCGAATCGCCGCATACAGCGTGCTCCATACCCCCTGCTCACCCAGTTTCACCGCACAGACGTAATCGCGCTCTAAATACTCGGTTAGCGCCCAGTTGGGCAGTGCGCAGACGCCGCGCCCGCTGGCCACCAGTTGCATCATCATGATCGTCAATTCGGCGGTGCGTATCTCCTTGGGGCGCACATTCGCTGGCTGCAAAAATTGGGTAAAAATATCCAGCCGCGACTGCTCAACAGGGTAGGTAATTAAAGTTTCATCGGCCAGCGCCTGGGGTTCTATAAAGCCCCCACCTGCAAAAGGGTGCTGACGGGCGACGGCCAATAAGCCTTCATAGCGAAACAGCGGCGCGTAGTGAATGCCCTCAAGGGGCTGGGGGTCGGCGGTGATAACGAGATCTAGCTGCTCGCGGGCAAGCGCTGGCAGCGGGTCGAAGTGGTGGCCACTAGGGATATCGATCTCTACTTCCGGCCAGTGATCGCGAAAATAATCCACCGTCGGCATTAGCCACTGGAAACAGCTGTGGCACTCAATGGCCATATGTAAACGGCCCTGTTCGGTGCCTGCAAGGCGCGCCAAATCACGCTCCGCCTTACGGACTTCCGGCAGTACCTGGTCAGCCAGGGCGAGCAGGCGCAGCCCCGCGCGGGTGAATTCCACCGGGCGGGTTTTGCGCACAAACAGCGCGCTGTCGACGCGGCTCTCAAGATCTTTGAGCTGGTGTGATAACGCCGATTGGGTCAAATGCACGCGATCGGCAGCATCGACCAGAGAGCCGGTTTCGCGCAGCGCCAGCAGCGTGCGAAGGTGTCGTAACTCAATCATGTAGTGGCTCAATCATTGTGAGTATTGTTCATCTTTACTATTAGAAACTTTAGTTTGATTCATCGGGTTGCGGTGCCCAGACTGTGTGAAATTATTCACGTTGGTAGGGTTCATCATGACAGTTTCTCATATTCTCGGCTATCCCCGCATCGGCGCCCAGCGCGAGCTTAAAAAGGCCACGGAAGCGTACTGGAAAGGCGAGTGCACGCGTAGCGAGCTGGAAAGCACCGGCCGTGCGTTGCGCTTACGTCACTGGCAGGCGCAGCAGGATGCCGGGTTGGATTTAGTGAGCGTGGGCGATTTCGCCTTTTACGATCAAGTGCTTAACGTTTCAGTGGCGCTGGGGGCGGTGCCTGACCGCTTTAACGCCCAAGCAGAGGTGGCTGACGGCAAGGTCGACCTTGATACTACCTTCCGCATGGCCCGGGGGAGAGCGCCCAGCGGTGAGCCCGCCGCGGCGTGTGAAATGACTAAGTACTTCGATACCAACTACCACTACCTGGTCCCCGAACTGCACGCAGGGCAAACCTTTACCCTGGCGTCTAACCGTCTATTTGATGAAGTGGATGAAGCGCTACGCGCAGGATTTACCCCCAAGGTAACGCTAACGGGGCCGCTAACCTGGTTATGGTTAGGCAAAACCAAGGGGGATGACTTTGACCGCCTGACGCTACTCGACAGCGTACTCAACGTGTATGGCGAAATATTAGCGCGGCTTGCTACCCAAGGCATCGAGTGGGTGCAACTGGACGAACCTGCCCTGGTGCAGGATCTACCGCTGGCGTGGCAGCAGGCCTATGAGCGCGCCTATCATCGCCTTCAGTCAGCGCCGCTAAAACTGTTGCTGGCTACTTACTTCGGTGGCTTGGGGGACAACCTCTCGCTGGCGACCCGCTTGCCCGTGGCGGGTTTGCACATTGATGCCGTGCGCGCGCCGCAGCAGGTAGAAAGCGTGATTGACCGCCTTGGTCCGCACCAGGTGCTATCGGTGGGGTTTGTTGATGGCCGCAACATCTGGCGGGCCGATTTGGCTGCCTTGCGCGAACGCCTGCTGCCGTTAAAAGTACGCCTGGGCCAGCGGCTCTGGCTGGCGCCGAGCTGTTCGCTACTCCACGTGCCGGTGGATTTAGCGCAGGAGAGTGATCTTGATGGTGAGCTAATCAGCTGGCTGGCCTTCGCACGGCAGAAGCTTGACGAGGTGGTGACCCTGGCGCGCTTGATCGATAACCGCGTCACGCCTGTTGATGAGCAGCGTCTGGATCAGGCCACTCGGGCCTTGGATGCCCGGCGCGAATCAACCCGTATTCACCAATATGTGGTCAGCCAGCGTTTGGCAGCGGTTAGCCCCGCCGATAGTCAACGCCAGGCGCCTTATCCTGTCCGCGCTGAGGCTCAGCGACGGGCGCTTAAGCTGCCGCTATTTCCCACCACCACGATTGGTTCTTTCCCGCAAACCGATGATATCCGTGCCGCCAGGCGCGCTTTTAAAACCGGCGAGCTAGCGCTAACCGGCTACGAAGCCCGGATGCAGGCCGAGATCGCTTACGCCGTTGAGCGCCAGCAAGCACTGGGCATTGATGTCCCGGTGCACGGCGAGGCCGAGCGCAACGACATGGTGGAGTACTTTGGCGAGCAGCTTGACGGCTTTGCCTTTACCCGCTTTGGCTGGGTGCAGAGCTACGGTTCACGCTGCGTAAAACCACCGGTCATTTTTGGTGATGTATCGCGGCCTGCACCGATGACGGTGCGTTGGAGCGAGTATGCCCAAACCCTGACCGACAAACCCATGAAGGGCATGCTTACAGGACCAGTGACGATTCTGCAGTGGTCGTTTGTACGCGATGACCAGCCGCGGGAAACCACCTGTCGTCAGATCGCCCTGGCACTGCGCGATGAGGTAGTAGACCTGGAGAAGGCCGGGATCAAGATTATTCAAATCGATGAACCGGCGCTGCGCGAAGGATTACCCCTGCGTCAGCATGAGTGGCAGTCCTATCTGGACTGGGCGGKGGAGAGCTTCCAGCTAAGCGCCGCGGGTGTTGGCAATGCCACTCAGATTCATACCCATATGTGCTACTCGGAGTTCAACGACATCATTGGCGCGATTGCAGCCCTTGATGCCGATGTGATTACCATTGAAACGTCGCGCTCGGATATGCACCTGTTGGATGCCTTTCAGGACTTCGCTTACCCCAACGAAATCGGCCCAGGGGTTTACGATATCCACACCCCCAATATTCCCGAGGTGAGCTGGATGGTCGATTTGATGGAGAAAGCCTTGGAAAAGATCCCCGCTGAACGGCTATGGGTAAACCCGGACTGCGGCCTAAAAACCCGTGGCTGGGCAGAAGTAGAGCCAGCGCTGGCCAATATGGTGGAAGCGGCTAAGGTGTTACGTCAACGATACGCTTGAGTTTTCGCAGGCCAGAATCAAACCCGCTGCATTAAGCAGCGGGTTGAGTATGAGCGCTAACTTTTCGATGCCTTGCTTATCAGTGCCTAGCTTTTCGAAGCATAGGCGTAGAGCAGCGTTTCCTGGGCGCTGATCGCATCGGCTTCACCTGGGTCTTGTAGCTGATAGCTGCCGTCTGTTTGCAGCAGCCAACTCTGGCAGTTATCCACCAGGTAAGTTTCGAGATCCTTACGCACCCGAGTGGCGAGCTTCTTATCCAGCAGCGGAAAGCAGGTCTCTACACGATGGAACATATTACGCGACATAAAGTCCGCGCTAGAACACCAGGTCTCCGACTTGCCGTCATTGTGGAAATGGAATACCCGGGTATGCTCCAGCAGCCGGCCAATAATCGAGCGCACGCGAATGTTGTCAGAAACGCCAGGTACCCCCGGTTTCAAACAGCACATGCCACGAATAATTAAGTCGCACTCGACCCCCGCCTGGGAGGCTCGGTAGAGTGCTTTGATAAGCTTGGGCTCGGTTAACGAGTTGCACTTAATAATGATATGCCCGCGCTTACCCTTGCGCGCTATCTGCGCCTCGCGCTCAATCATTGCCACTAGCCGCTCATGTAGCGTGAACGGCGCGTGCAATAGCGTGTCGATTTTGCGCGCCCGGCCCATCCCCGATAGCTGCTGAAAAACTTTATGCACATCGGCACACAGCGCTTTATTGGCGGTCAGCAGGCTGTAGTCGGTATAAAGTTTGGCGGTTTTAGAGTGGTAGTTGCCGGTGCCCAGATGGGCGTAGTAGCACAGTTCCCCTTTCTCGCGGCGCACAATGTGCAGCATTTTGGCGTGGGTTTTGTAGGCCATAATACCGTAAACAACGATCGCTCCGGCTTCTTGCAGGCGAGAAGCCAACTGTAGGTTATCGGCTTCATCAAAGCGTGCGCGCAGCTCAATGACCACGGTGACTTCTTTCCCCTGGCTGGCCGCTTCTACCAGGGCATTAACAATAGCCGAGTCGGCACCCGTACGGTAAAGGGTCTGCTTCACCGCCAGTACATGGGGGTCACGGGCAGCTTCGCGCAGCAGGTCTTCAATCGGCGTAAACGACTGGAAGGGGTGATGGAGCAAAATGTCGTTCTTGGCAATAGCGTCAAACAGGCTACCCGCCTTAAGCGCTTTGGGAATGCTTGGGGTGAACGGCCGGTAGAGCAGTTCGGGACGGTCCACATCGCCTAGCACCGACATCATGCGGGTTAGGTTGACCGGCCCCTTGACGCGATACAGGTCGTCGCTCTCAAGCTCAAACTGGCGCAGCAAAAAGTTGATTAAGTCATCCGGGCAGCTGTCGGCGACTTCCAGGCGCACGCCGCTGCCGTAGCGGCGCGCCAGTAGCTCACCGCGCAGCGCCGAGGCGAGATCCGAGACCTCCTCTGGGTCAACGCTCATATCCGCGTTGCGGGTCAGCCGGAATTGGTAGCAGCCACGCACGCTCATGCCAGGAAACAGCTCCTCGGCATGGGCATGAATCATCGACGACAGAAAGACGTACTCGGAAAAGCCCTCTTCGCATAGCTCTTTAGGCAGTGCCATGAGACGCGGCAGCGAACGCGGCGCGGGTAGAATCGCCATACCACCGGCGCGGCCAAAGGCATCCTTACCCTCTAGCTCAACAATAAAGTTAAGGCTTTTATTGACCAGGCGCGGAAAGGGGTGCGAGGGGTCAAGCCCGATTGGGCTGATAACCGGCATGATTTCATTATCGAAGAACGCCTTAACCCAGGCCTTCTGCTCATCGGTCCACTGATCGCGGCGCCGAAAGCGTAGCCCGTGGGTTTCCAGCGCGGGCAGTAAGGTGTCGTTGAGTATCTGGTACTGGCGATCGATTTGCGCGTGAGCAAGCTGCGCGATCTCCGCCAACACCGCCTTGGGCAACCGACCATCGGCGGCGGTGGTGTCGTCGCCCAGGGCAATCTGATGCTTCAAGCCCGCCACTCGGATCTCGAAGAACTCATCCATATTGGAGGAGAAAATCAGTAGAAACATCAGCCGGTTGAGCAGCGGGTGAGCGTCGTCTAAGGCTTGCTCCAACACCCGGATATTAAACTGGAGATGCGATAGCTCGCGGTTAAAGTAGAGCTGGGTGTCGTCCAGGTCGGTTTCAGGCTGCGCTTCACGCGCCTGAACGCCGGTTGGAGTACGGTTAATCCGTAGCGGCATATCGCCATCGCTGCTGGTGTGATCAGTAGACGATAGTGGTAATGAATCTGATGCTTGCTCGTCCATGGTGGATCTCCCCGCGTTGATAGCTCGAAGGTATCATAGCCTGATACTGGTATATCAGTGCAGTATGCGGGGAGAAGATGACAAACAGGTGTCACCTGGTTGTCATCTTAGCGTTGCTGAAGTAAACGCGCGGCATCGAGGGCAAAGTAAGTCAGAATGCCATCCGCGCCTGCTCGCTTGAAGCACATCAACGACTCCAGTATCACCGTCTCCGCTTCCAACCAGCCGTTATCGAAAGCGGCGCGGTGCATGGCGTACTCGCCACTGACTTGGTAAGCGAAGGTGGGCACCTGCAGTTCGCTTTTTACCCGCCGCACGATATCCAAGTAGGGCATGCCGGGTTTGACCATCACCATATCGGCGCCTTCGGCGATATCCATGGCCACTTCGTGGAGCGCTTCATCGCTATTGGCGGGGTCCATTTGATAGGTGCGCTTGTCCGCTTTGCCTAAGTTGGCAGCTGAACCGACCGCATCGCGAAAAGGCCCGTAGTAGTGCGATGCGTATTTGGCGCTGTAGGCCATAATACGCACGTTGTGCAGGTGCTCTTGCTCTAATACCTGACGAATCGCGCAGATCCGCCCATCCATCATATCGGAAGGGGCCACGACGTCGGCACCGGCTTCGGCATGGGAAAGCGCCTGTTTGAGCAGCGTGTCCACCGTGCGGTCATTCTGTACGTAGCCGTGCTCATCAAGGATACCGTCCTGGCCGTGGCTGGTATAAGGGTCAAGGGCCACGTCGGTGATAATGCCTAAGTCGGGCAGAGCTTCTTTAAGGGCACGCACGCTGCGTTGAACTAAGCCGCTAGCGCTATAGGCCTCTTCGGCAAGCTCACTTTTATGCTCGGGGCCGACCACAGGAAACAGTGCCAGCGCCGGGATGCCCAGTGCATACGCCTCGCGGGCTTGCTCGATTAACAGGTCGATCGAGAGCCGCTCAACGCCGGGCATGGAGGCGATGGTTTCGCGCTGATTTTCCCCCTCTAGTACAAACACCGGCAGAATCAGGTCGGATGGGGTTAGGCTGTTCTCCTGCATCAACCGGCGTGAAAAATCATCGCGGCGCATACGGCGCATACGCGTGGCGGGAAAATGGCGGGCAGTGGGTGTACTCAAGGTGTCTCTCCATTAGAAGTAGTAAAGATCAGGTAACGTGAACATTAAGGATCGTAAATAAACATGCCTGAAGGCCTGGAGGGAGTATATCAGCCATGCCTTGCGGCGAAAGCCGCCTTGTGACAACACGACAGAGTGTCTAAAGTGAGCGATTGCTTTGCTGTATTGCCTTCGGCAGACCCTGGGATAAGGAGATAGGCATGACCAAACAGGTGGCAGTGATTTTAGCCGGCTGCGGCGTTTACGATGGTTCGGAAATCTATGAGACCACGCTGACGCTGCTGCGCCTGGATCAGTTGGGGATTGATTACCGCTGTTTTGCCCCGGATATTGAGCAGCACCATGTGGTTAACCACCTCACCCAAGAAGTCGTTGAGGGCGAGCAGCGTAACGTGCTGCTGGAGTCTGCCCGCTTGGCACGGGGCGACATTAGTCCATTGAACGAATTAGTGGCGGACGATTTTGATGCTGTCATTGTCCCCGGTGGTTTTGGCATCGCCAAGAACCTGTCGGACTTTGCCAGCGCCGGTGACGATATGCAGGTGTTAGAGGCACTAAAAGAGGCGCTGATAGGCTTTCGACAAGAAAACAAGCCGATTGGTTTGATGTGTATTGCGCCCGTCATTGTGCCCCGCCTGTTTGATGACGGCATTGCGGTAACGGTGGGCAATGACCCAGCGGTTTCCGGGGCAATTAGCGCCATGGGCGGGCTTCACCGGAGCTGTGGGGTAGAAGATATCGTAGTGGATATTGAACACCGCGTGGTGACTACGCCAGCCTATATGTTGGCAACGCGAATCAGCGAAGCTGCAACGGGCATTTTTAAGCTGGTAGACCGCATCAATGAAATGATGGATTTAACCACTGAGTAAATAAGTGCAAGCCATTTAAAAGCCGCCGCCATCATTGATGGCGGCGGCTTTTTTAATGACTTATCAGTCAATTGTCTGCGCTATACATCGGCCTCTTGATCTTCAGCAGCCTCTTGTTCCTGTTTGCGCTTACGCACCAGACGGCCAAACAGCAGCCCAACTTCATAAAGCAGGTACATCGGAATCGCCAGCAGGCTCTGAGAAATCACGTCTGGCGGGGTGAGTAGCATACCCACCACGAAGCAGCCTAGCAGAATATAAGGGCGCTTTTTAGACAGGCTCTCTACCGTGGTAGCGCCAGAAAGAATAAGTAAGAAGGTCGCAATGGGGATTTCAAACGCCACGCCAAAGGCAAAAAACAGCTTAAGAACGAAGTTCAGATACTGGTTAATGTCGGTCATGACAGCGACATTTTCCGGCCCGGTTTGGGTGAAAAACTCGAATAGCAGTGGAAACACCACGTAATAGGCAAATGCCGCGCCGCCGTAGAACAGCGCAATGCTTGAAACCAGAATCGGAATCGCCAGCGCTTTTTCATTGTCGTAAAGCCCCGGGGCGATAAACGCCCAGGCTTGGTGCAGTACGAAGGGAATAGCGATAAACACCGCCACCACCAGGGTGAGTTTGAACGGCGCCAAGAACGGCGACGCGACTTCCGTAGCGATCATCTGCGAGCCTTCAGGCAGAAGCGCCATTAACGGCTCGGCAACAAAGGTATAGATATCATTGGCAAAGGAGTAGAGGCCCAAAAAGACCACCAAAATCACGATCACGGCACGCATTAGCCGCGAGCGTAACTCGATCAGGTGCTCAATCAGTGGGGCTTGGCTCTGTTCTTCCCGCGGCTCCTTTGAATCGCCAGACATACTCATTGGTGATTACGATCCTTTTCAGATTCAGCCGTATTGGGTGCAGCCGATTCAGGTTTAGCCGTTTCAGGTTCTGCTTCGCGGGCGGGCGCTGCCGGGGCGGGCGTTGAAGAGGGCGGAGGCGTTTCTTCACGCACCGTTTGCAGGGCGTCATCCAGTCGAGCGCTGGCCTTGGCAACCCGCTGCTCCGTGTCGCTCTGCGCTGCCTGGGTCGACGGCGTATCAGAAGGCATGGCGTCAGCACCCGCGGGGGCATCGGCAATACTCTCTACGTCCAGCTTGGCTTTCTTCAAGCTGTCATCGAGCTTCTGTTGCTGCTCGTTAAGCTTTTGACGTAGCTCTTCTGCTTCCAGCTGGGCGCTGATTTCACGCTGCATACCGGATACCGTGCGCTTGATTTTGCCAATCCACATGCCCGCCGTTCGAGCAGCGCGGGGCAGGCGCTCGGGACCCAGTACCAACAGCCCGACGACACCAATCAGCATCAGTTCAAGAAAGCCGATATCCAGCATGGTTTATTTGCGCTCTTCGTTATGGACATCCGAAGAGCGGTTTTCAGCCGCTTTTTTCTCTTCGGCCTGAACGTCATAAGTGTTGCCTGGCTCTTCATGGCTCACTTTGGCATGGGGCTGGTCGGCCTCCTCTTTATCAGACTCTTTATTTTTCTCTTCGTCGTTGATGGCTTTCTTGAAGCCCTTGACCGCACCGCCCAGGTCGGTGCCCACGTTACGCAGTTTTTTGGTGCCGAAAACCAGGATGATAATGCCCAGCACAATCAGCAACTGCCAAATACTAATACCACCTAACATATGCGTTTCCTCATGGATGGTTAACGATCTTTTTAACACTAGCCCAGTTTCGACGAGCCTTAATTGCTAAGAGCAGTATTACATTACGTGCGTTACCACTATGCGACAGTAGTGACCGCTATGGCTGGCGGGAAGCCTTTTCCTCGTGTCCGGAAATGCCAACGCGCCGTGCCAGTTCGTCTAAAACAGCTTGATGATCCATCCCCAGGTGCGAAAGCATCACCAGACTATGAAACCACAGGTCCGCGGTTTCAGAAATCAACGCCTGGCGTTCAGCCTCTCCACCTTGCTCGGCGTCTTTTGCCGCCAGCACTGTTTCGGTCGCTTCTTCGCCCACCTTTTCGAGTATCTTGTTCAAGCCCTTATGATGCAAGGAGGCAACATAAGAATCTTCCGCCGCTGCATGGCGCCGCTGCTTTAATACCTCATTGAGAGTATCTAGTACATTGGCACTGTTTGTCGAAAAAGTATTGGTCGACAAACCATTAGGCGATGATGCATTGCTGTCCATGGGAATCCTTGTAAACGTTTAGTGCGTCGCTCTTTTGTTGTTCAGACCGTTGTTAAGATTGTTGTTTAGTTGGGTGTTCAGCGATGGCTTATTGCCACACCAACAGCAGTAGCCCGATGGCGGCAGCTGCCAGTATCGGCCACTCCTGGAGCGCAATCCAACCGCTTAATGGCTGCCAGGCCAGGGCCACCGCCAGTAGAATCAAACCAAGCCTTAGGCGATAAAGGCGCTTGCCCTGGCGCGCCATCTGCACGCGCATGGCGTTGATCGAATCGACCTGCTGGTGGCGCTGGCGATGTTCGTGCTCCATCCGGCTGAGCGCCTGGTGAGCCAAAACGGGGAGTTCGGGCAACTGGTGGGAAAGCTCCGGCGCCTGACGCTTTAGCGACTCCCATAAACCGCTGACCCCTGCACGCTCTTTCATCCACTGCTCTAAGTAGGGCTTGGCGGTGCTCCACAGGTCTAAATCCGGATAGAGTTGGCGCCCCAGGCCTTCAATATTGAGCAGCGTTTTCTGCAACAAGACTAGCTGCGGCTGCACTTCCATATTAAAGCGTCGTGCGGTTTGAAACAGCCCCAATAGCACCTGGCCGAAGGAGATATCTTTCAACGGCTTCTCTAAAATCGGTTCACAAACGGTGCGAATCGCCGCTGCGAATTCATTGGCGCGGGTATTTTCACCCACCCAGCCTGACTCAATGTGCAGCGCAGCGACTTCGTAATAGTCCTGGTGGAAAAACGCCAGTAGGTTGCGCGCCAAGTAGTCCTGGTCTTCCCGGGTCAGGCTGCCGACGATGCCGCAGTCGATGGCAATATACTGGGGGTCTTCGGGGTTGTCACAGTTTACGAAGATATTGCCTGGGTGCATATCCGCGTGGAAGAAGTTGTCACGGAATACCTGGGTAAAGAACAGCTCGACGCCGCGCTCGGCGAGCTTTTTCAGGTTGGTGCCCCGGGCAATCAGGGTATCTAAATCGGCGACTGGAATACCGCGAATGCGCTCTTGCACCATCACGTGACGGCGAGTGAAGGGCCAGTAGATGGTGGGGACAAACAGCAGCGGTGAGTCTTTGAAGTTACGTTTGAGCTGCGAGGTGTTGGCGGCTTCTTTATAAAGATCCAGCTCGTCAAATAATGTAGCTTCGTAGTCGCGAATAACTTCCACCGGGCGCAGGCGACGCGCCTCGGGGATTTTGGAGCATAATTTGGCGACTTGATACATCAGCGCCATATCCTGACGCATCACGCGATCAATGCCGGGGCGAATAATTTTCACCACCACGTCTTCACCGCCGTGCAGCCTTGCCGCGTGCACCTGGGCAATCGACGCCGAGGCTAATGGCACTCGGTCAAACTCCGCAAAGGCCTCTTCCAGCGACATTTCCAGGGCTTTCTCAACGCGGGCGGCAGCTTGTTCTCCAGGGAATGGCGGCACCTGATCCTGCAGTCGTTTCAGCTCATCGGCGATATCGGCCGGCAGCAGGTCGCGACGAGTCGAGAGCATTTGGCCGAATTTAATAAAAATCGGCCCCAGTGCTTCCAGGGACAGGCGCAGACGTTCGCCCCGGGAGCGCTTGCCAACGGGGATCAAGCGTAGCGGAGAAAACCACAGCAGTGCCCGGAGCCACCAGGGCAGCCGCTCTAACGGCAGCAGCGTGTCCAGTCGGTGGCGGCTGATCACCCAGCTTATCCGTAGCAGGCGCAGGCTCATGGGCGCGTCTCCTGTGGCGCAGGCTGAAGCTTTTCTAGTCGTCGCTGTAAGCGGTTTAGGCGCGCTTCCAGGCGATCGGTCGCCACCTCTAACTCAGTCAGGTGGTCGCGGAGCAGGCTACGTTGCTGCGGCCCGGGCAGCAGGCGTGCCTCTTCAAAGACATATTCAGACACATCCTGCATCAGCTCGTCTTTGGCGCGCAGCCCCCATCGGGCAGCGCGGCGCAGGCCTTCGGCCAGCGAGTGGGCGGGCATATCGCCCAGCCAGTGGGCCAGCTCGCTCTCCCAGTCGATGTCCAGGTCGAAGAGCAGGTCGCGAGTGGCTTCAAGCAGATGGATACGCCCGCGCACCGCCAGCTTGCCGTCAAACATAAGGCGTTCAATCGAAGCGCCGCTGATCCACTCGGAGAACGTTTCCGGGGTGAGCTCGACCACTGCGTCTACGTCGGTTTCATCAACGTCATCGCCGCGCATCAGGTCGAGCCCGGCGTAATGGTAGTGAATGACCAGCGCTAAGTGAGGCTGTTCGAGGCGCACCAGTAGACGGCTGCCCGCCAATGCCGCTAGCCGTGCAGGGGCCGCAGGGTCACGGGCGAGGAGGGCGTTGAGCGTGCGTTCACAACCGGCCAGCAGCAGGGTCGGGGTTACCAGCATGCTGACCTCTTGGTGGATAGCGTCTGAAACCTCATAGCTTAATGCCGCGGTGCAGTGCAACGATACCGCCGGTCAGGTTGGTGTACTCAACCCGCTCAAGCCCTGCCTCTTCCATCATGGCTTTGAGCGTTTCCTGATCCGGGTGCATACGAATCGACTCCGCCAAGTAGCGGTAGCTGTCGCCGTCCCCAGCTACCAGCTCGCCCATTTTGGGCAGCAGGCGGAAAGAGTACTCATCGTAAGCTTTGGAGAGCAGCGGATTGTTGGGCTTGGAAAACTCAAGTACCAACAGGCGACCACCCGGCTTAAGCACCCGGGCCATGGAGCGCAGCGCAGCGTCTTTATCGGTGACGTTACGCAGGCCAAAGGCAATGGTGATGCAGTCAAAGCTGTTGTCGGGGAACGGCAGGCTTTCGGCATTGGCTTGAACATACTCGACGTTGCCGCCCACGCCGTTATCCATCAGCTTGTCGCGGCCAACTTTGAGCATTGAGGCGTTGATGTCGGCAAGTACCACTTTGCCCCGGGGGCCAACCAAGCGGGAAAACTTAAGCGTCAAATCGCCCGTGCCGCCAGCGATATCCAGCACGTGGTGACCGGGGCGCACGCCTGCTCGCTCAATGGTAACACGCTTCCATATCCGGTGGATGCCCATGGACATCAGGTCGTTCATGACATCGTAGCGGGCAGCCACGGAGTGGAAAACATCAGCCACTCGCGAGGCTTTTTCATCAACAGGAACTTCCTGAAAACCAAAGTCAGTGGTGCGTTTTTCTGTGGGGCTCATTGGGCAGTAGCTCCCGAATTCGAGGCGGTGGCAATTCGACCGTAAGTCCTTTTGACCTTAAGGCCGACGCGATTAAAAGTTAATGCCATTGTAGCCTTGTCCACCCTGGCTTGTCTGCCTGGCTTCTTGTATAGGCCTGAGTCAGGTAGTCACAGTTGCTTGAATTGAATACTGGCGGGCTCTCGCGAGGCGCCGGCCTCTTTTAAGCGCTGCAAGTAGTTGTTCCAGTAGGCCTCTTGATGGGTAGCGAGGTCATACAGGTAGTTCCAGCTAAACAGACCGCTATCATGACCATCGTCAAAGTGCAGCTTCAATGCGTAGTTGCCCGCCTGGGTAATATTCTGTAGGCCGACATCTTTTTTACCCACTTGCAGTACCGCCGTATCGCCGCCGTGACCGCGTACTTCGGCGGAAGGCGAATAGACGCGTAAAAACTCGACCGGGAGGTAAAAACTCTCCCCACTGGCGTAGCCAAGCTCCAGTTCTCGGTTCTGCTTATGGTAGTGAACCCGAGTAGGGGTAGGGGCATTCATGATCAGACCTCATCGCTAAGTGTCCATGGCTTATGAACATAGCAGCAAGCCCGCGAAAAGCGGGCTTGCTGTTGCTGACTGTACTAGTGCTGATAATAACGGCAGGCGCGCAGCTTATAGAATATACCGCGACAGGTCTTCGTCGACCGCCAGTTCGCCAAGCTGCGCATTGACATAGTCGCCGTCAATTACCAGCGGGCTCTCCATATCGCCGCCTCGGAACGAGGCTTCTTCCAACAGCCGCTCCATCACCGTATGCAGGCGGCGGGCGCCGATATTTTCCGTGCCTTCATTGACCTGCCAGGAGATCTGCGCAATACGCTCAATACCGTCGGGGGTAAACTCAACGTCGAGCCCTTCGGTGGCCAGCAGCGCCTGGTACTGCTTGGTCAGCGAAGCGGAGGGCTCGGTGAGAATGCGCTTAAAGTCGTTAGGCGTTAGCGCGTCAAGCTCAACGCGGATCGGCAGGCGGCCCTGCAGCTCGGGTATCAGATCCGACGGGCGCGACAGGTGGAAGGCACCCGAGGCGATAAACAGAATATGATCGGTCTTAACCATGCCGTACTTGGTTGAGACGGTCGAGCCCTCAATCAGTGGCAGCAGGTCGCGCTGAACACCCTCGCGGGAGACTTCGCCACCGCTGGATTGGCCGCTGCCCTTGGCGACTTTATCGATCTCATCCAGGAACACGATACCGTGTTGTTCCACCGAATAGACTGCACGGGCCTTGATCTCTTCCTCGTTGACCAGCTTGCCCGCTTCTTCATCACGCAGCAGTACCAGCGCCTCTTTTACCGTGACGCGGCGGTTTTCGCGCTTCTGCTGGCCCATGTTAGAGAACATGCTCTGCAGCTGGCTGGTCATCTCTTCCATGCCCGGCGGGGTCATGATGTCGATGCCCTGGCCCTGGGAGGCGATTTCGATATCGATCTCTTTATCGTCCAACTGCCCTTCGCGCAGCTTCTTGCGGAAGGTCTGGCGGGTGCCGCTGTCTTCACGGGGCTTATCTTCCTGACCCCGCGGCGGCGGCAGAAGGGCATCGAGTACGCGGTCTTCTGCAGCATCGGCAGCGCGGTGGCTGACTTCTTCCTTGGCCTGTTCGCGCACCATCTTGATCGCGGCTTCCATTAAGTCGCGAATAATCGACTCAACGTCCCGGCCTACGTAGCCAACTTCGGTAAACTTGGTCGCTTCAACTTTAATAAACGGCGCTTTGGCCAGCTTGGCCAAACGGCGGGCAATCTCGGTTTTACCCACACCGGTGGGGCCAATCATCAAAATGTTTTTGGGCGTGACTTCAGGTCGCAGGTCGTCATCAAGCTGCATACGGCGCCAGCGGTTACGCAGGGCGATCGCAACGGCGCGTTTGGCATCCTGCTGGCCAATAATGTACTGGTCTAGAGCGTGAACAATTTCGCGGGGTGTCATCTGAGTCATATCGGTAACCTTAAATGTGCATTAAGCAGCGTTGGGTGGTCGCGTGGACTAATTAGCGACCGTCAATCGACAGCTCTTCGAGGGTCACGTGGTGGTTGGTGAATACACAGATATCACCAGCGATCGAAAGCGACTTCTCGGTAATTTCACGCGCCGACAGCTCGGTGTTTTCCAGTAGCGCTCGGGCGCTGGCCTGGGCGAAGTTGCCCCCAGAGCCAATGGCAATAATGCCGCGCTCGGGTTCGACGACGTCACCGTTGCCGGTAATGATCAGCGAAGCGCTATGGTCGGCGACGGCCAGCAACGCTTCCAAACGGCGCAGCGCCCGGTCGGTGCGCCAATCTTTGGCAAGCTCAACAGCGGCCTTGGTCAAATGGCCCTGGTACTTTTCCAGCTGCGCTTCAAAGCGCTCAAACAGGGTGAACGCATCCGCCGTGCCACCCGCAAACCCGGCCAGTACCTTGCCGCGGTAGAGGCGGCGTACTTTGCTGGCGTTACCCTTCATTACGGTATTGCCCAGCGATACTTGGCCGTCGCCAGCGAGGGCGACCTGATTACCACGACGGACAGAGACAATGGTGGTCATGGAGATAACTCCTTGGGGGGAGGCGCGCTCCCGATGACTGATCGGCCGCTGCAGGCGGCCGTAAAAAAAGCGATTCACAACAAAATGCGGGCGGCTGATAAAAAATCAACCGCCCGCAGGTATTCAGGAGGGGATTATTAGTTTTGCAGTTGGATAAGCAGTGGCTCGATTCCTTGGGTATTCATTAAATCCTGGGCACGGTTCAGCTCCCGGGTGTCTTCGTAAGGCCCCACTTGGACACGGTGCCAGGTATTGCCGTCCGCCTGTACTTCGCTGATTTCCGCCAGCAGGCTTAAATTGCGCAGTCGGCCACGCAGCTGTTCGGCGTCGCTGGCCTCACGAAATGAGGCGGCCTGAAGCATATAGCGCCCTGGGGTGTTGGTGGCCGCTTCATTCTCCTGGGCTGCCGAGACCTGATCTTCAGGCCGGGTGTTGGCGGCAATCACCTGGGCGATGGGGTCGTCGCCCGCGGCGCCAGAAGCCGCGGCGCTATCGGCTGCCTGTTCGGGAGCTTCCGGGCGCACAACGCTGGAAGGCAGCGAAACGCCTGGCGCAATGACCTCGGTTTCTGGCAGCAGGGTGTAAAACTCAAACGTCGGCATTGACGGTTCGGCGGCCTCCTCGGTTTCCCGAGCGGCAGCGCGCTCTTCGCTACCTGAGGGCTTGGGCATCACCGTGGCCTGGGGCGTTTCACTCGGCTGCTCTTGCCAGGGGGCGGTGCCGTGCTGGTGCTGCGCCAAAAAGAAGCCAGCTGCCATACCGGCAAGGCCCCACAGCCAACCGGGTAGGCGAAAGCCCCCGCCTGAGCTGCGGGAGGACTTGCGCTGCGAGGTGGCGCCGCGGCGGGCGGCGGGCTTTTTACGCGGGCTAGCCATTGCTTACATCTCCTCTGGGGCGCTAACCCCCATTAAATCAAGCCCGTTGCGCAGCACTTGACGGGTGGCAAGGCCCAGCGCCAGGCGGGTATTGCGTAGGGTGTCGTCCTCGACCATTACTTTGACGGCGTTGTAGCAGGTGTGGAAATCGCCGGAAAGATCGAGCAGATACTGGGCAACCTGCTGGGGTTCACGATTTTTGGCAGCCGTTTCAACGACTTCAGGGAAACGCGCTAAACGGTTTAGGACGGCTTTCTCCTGGTCGCTATCAAGTAGCGCCAGGTTGGCCAGTGCCAAGGCGTGATCAAATGGCTGGTCGGCATCCTGGGCTTTGCGCAGCATGCTGCATACCCGGGCATGGGCGTACTGGATGTAGTAAACCGGGTTGTCGTTGGACTGCGAGCGGGCCAGGTCGATATCAAAGGTGAGCTGTGAGTCTGCGCGGCGAGCGGCGAGGAAGAAGCGCGTGGCATCGCGGCCTACTTCGTCGATCAAGTCGCGCACGGTGACGTAGCTACCGGCGCGCTTGGAGAGTTTTACCTCAACGCCGGAGCGGGTGACCATGACCATCTGGTGGAGCACATAGTCGGGCCAGCCTTTGGGAATGCCCACTTCCAGCGCCTGCAAACCGGCGCGTACACGGGTAACGGTGGAGTGGTGGTCGGCGCCCTGCTCGTTAATCACGGTTTTGAAACCGCGCTGCCACTTGTCCAGGTGGTAGGCTACATCGGGCAGGAAGTAGGTGTAGCCACCCTCGCGTTTGCGCATCACACGGTCTTTATCATCACCGAAGTCGGTGGTGCGTAGCCACATGGCGCCATCGTCTTCATAGGTGTGGCCCGCGTTCACCAGCTTTTCAACGGTGGCGTCCACCTTGCCATCTTCGTAGAGCGATGACTCCAGGAAATAGACGTCAAACTCGACGCCAAAGGCTTTGAGGTCCAGATCCTGCTCGCGGCGCAGCCACGCTACGGCGAACTCTTGAATCGCCTCTAAATCGTCAGGGTCGGTTTTGGCGGTGACTTCGCGGTCATCGGCACTGACTGTTTTGCCTGCCAGGTAATCGTTGGCTACATCGACGATATACTCGCCGCGATAGCCGTCTTCGGGCCAGCTTTCATCGTCAGGGCCCAGGCCTTTGACCCGCGCTTGTACTGAGCGGGCCAAGTTGGCGATCTGGGCGCCAGCGTCGTTGTAGTAGAACTCGCGGGTGACATCAAAACCGGTGGCTTCGAGCAGGCGGCATAGGCAGTCGCCAATGGCCGCGCCTCGACCGTGCCCCACGTGAAGCGGGCCGGTGGGGTTAGCGGAAACGAACTCGACCTGAACCTTCTCGCCTTTGCCGACCATGCTGCGGCCAAAGGTGTCGCCACAGTCGAGTACTTGGGCAACAATTTGCGCGGCGGCGTCGGCGGCGGCGAAAAAGTTGATAAAGCCGGGGCCCGCAATCTCGGTTTTTTGGATAGCATCGCTTTCGGGAAGCGCTTCAACCAGCGCGTTGGCTAATTCACGCGGGTTTTTGCCGGCCGGTTTGGCCAGCATTAGCGCCAGATTAGTGGCGTAATCGCCGTGGGCTTTATCTTTGGTAGGGTCGACTTTGATGCTGGGCTGAAGGTCGTTGGGCAGCACGCCTTGGTGCTTGAGCGCGGTAACTGCGCCTTCGAGCAGTGAAACTATCGTATCTTTCATTGAGGTATCCGGTGTCGTCGGTGGCGGCGTGTGCTAACGCGCAGCTGTAAAAGGTGCGTCGGTAAGGCGGCTATTATCGGCAATTGAGCCGCAGTTTCAAAGGCGTGTTGCTAAACAAGTGCCAAGAGATAAGCGCTACGCGAGGGTTTGTGGGTCGATATCAATCGACCAGCGTACCTTGCGTGCTTCGCGATTGGCTTCAAGCCACTGCACCAGCCAGCTAACGGCGGGGTGCAATTGGCTGCGTTTATCGGCTGCTAGCATAACGTGTAAATGGTAGCGGTTCTGGCGTCTTTCCATCGGGGCAGGCACTGGCCCTAGGCAGCGGGTGGCCACGCGGGATTCTTTAAGCCACTGGCGCAGGGCCTGGGCGGCTTGTTGCGCCATGGCTAAAGCGGCCTCCTCTTTGGGGCTTTCGATGCGTAGCAGCGCCATAAAGCAGAACGGGGGCAGCTGGGCGATACGTCGTTCTTCGAGCATATTGCGCGCTAGCGCCCCATAGCCATGCTCGGCCAATTGGCCCAGATGAGGATCGTCGTGGTGCAGGGTTTGCACCAGCACGCGGCCAGGGTGGGCGGCGCGACCGGCCCGGCCCGCCACTTGCTCAAGCAACTGGGCACTATGTTCGAGAGCACGGAAATCAGCGGCGTAGAGGCCGCCATCGGCATTGACCACCACGACCAGCGTGACATGGGGTAGGTGGTGGCCTTTGGCGAGCATTTGAGTGCCGACCAACACGCAGGGCTCGCCGCGTTGAATCTCTTTTAATACTTGCTCAAAGCTATCCTTGCGTCGGGTGCTATCGCGGTCAATGCGGTGGATGGTGGTCTTCGGAAACAGCGTTTGCAGGGTCTCTTCGGTGCGCTCCGTTCCGCTACCCAGGGCGCGTAGGTCGCCGCTGCCGCATTCGGGGCAGGCATCCGGTAGGGCGCGGCGGCTATCGCAGTGGTGACAGGCCAGCAGCGGTGGCTGGCGGTGCAGCGTCATGCGCGCGTCGCACTGGTTACAATCAGCCATCCAGCCGCAGGCGTGGCAGGCAAGGGTCGGGGCAAAGCCGCGTCGGTTGATAAAAATCAGCACCTGCTTGCCAGCGCTCAAGGTGCTTTTAATCGCTTTGATGGCGCCGGGTAACAGGCCACCCTGGCGGCGCTGGTGACGTAGATCGATTAATTCCAGCTTGGCCGGTGGGTGTTGGCTGGGGCGCTGGGTAAGGCGCAGATGGCGGTAGGCACCGGCAAGTGCCTGATGCAGGCTCTCCAGCGAAGGGGTGGCGCTGCCCATTAGCAGCGGAATTTTATGGTAGTGGGCGCGTGCCACCGCAAGATCGCGGGCGTGGTAGCGCAAACCGTCGTGCTGTTTGTAGGAGCCGTCGTGCTCTTCATCGACAATAATTGCGCCGGGGTTGGCCAGCGGGGTAAAAATCGCCGAGCGGGTGCCGATGATGATCAGCGCCCGACCGCTGGCGGCGGCTTCCCACACGTCTAGCCGTTCGGGGTCGGTGAGGCCTGAGTGCAGCGCTACCACGGGTACCCGAAAGCGGCTTCTAAAGCGGGCGAGTGTCTGTGGAGTTAAGCCAATTTCCGGTACCAGTACCAGCGACTGCTTGCCCTTGGCGGCGACGGCTTCAATAAGCTGCAGGTAGACTTCAGTTTTGCCGCTGCCGGTGACCCCTTCGAGCAAACAAGGGTGATAGCCATCGATCTTTTCATGCAGCGCTGCCAGCGCCGTCGCCTGTTCACGGTTAAGCGGCAGGGCCGGTGTTGCCAGTAAGTTGCCGCTGGGCGGCGTTGGGGCCATCAGGATGTGTTCCTGGCTGGTCGCTAAACCTTTCTTCTCTAGCGCTAATAGCTGGTCGCGAGCAAAGCCGTGGGCGCTAACCGCGCGTCCGGGTAGCCCGTGGGGGTGCTGGCGCAGCAGCGCATGCAGCGCCGCTTGTTTAGGTGCTCGGCTGAGTGTTTCTGCGGCATCTTCGCCCTGGGCAAGCCAAAGGGTTTGGGTGCGACCGGCCATCGGGTGGCCCTGGCGTAGCCGCGCGGGCATAGCGTGGTGCAGGGTATCGCCCAGGCTGTGCTGGTAGTAACGGGCGGCAAAGCGGCATAGCCACAGCCAATCTTCCGGCAGCGGGGTGTCATCCAGCGCTTCGCTGATGCCACGTAGCTGGCTGCTTGGCAGGTCGCTGTGGTCGGCCAATTCGACAACCACGCCGATGACTTCGCGTCGCCCAAAGGGCACCCGCACCCTTAGCCCCGGCTGCCAGCCGCAGGGCGGCATTTCCCTGGCTGGCAGGTAGTCGAACAGGCGGCGCAGCGGCGAGGGCAGCGCTACTTTAAGCACTTGAGCGGGTGCTTGAGTGGGCATTTGAGAAGCTCTCCGCGAAGAAACAGAATCAGGCAATTGGCCTCCGGCGTTAGTTTTGCTAGAATATGCGACCGCTCTTAATCTTAAGGCATATCTTAACGGCATGTCTTAAAGACAGAGTGGCTAACCGGTTAGTCGTTTTTTCCAAACCCGTATGCGGTACCTGGCACGAGATCAGGTGGCGGCATATAGCTTCGTGAGGCTCGAGATGAGACAAGGTATTCACCCGAATTACAACACGGTCACCGCCAACTGTTCTTGCGGCGCCACTTTCCAAGTAGGTTCGACCTCTGGTCAGGACTTCTCTTTGGATGTGTGCTCTAACTGCCACCCGTTCTACACTGGTAAGCAGAAGCAAGCGACCACTGGTGGCCGCGTAGAGCGCTTCAACAAGCGTTTCGGCGCTGCTGTTAAGCGCGGCTAATCCCAGTCGGATAAGCCATATCGCCAGCATGCCTGTGCATATCAGGCTAAGCTCGCGCAAAACCCACGCCTCGGCGTGGGTTTTTGTTTTGTGGAATAATTTTTCATAAATGCTGCGCTACAGCAATAAGTAAAGCGTTATAGATAAGACCTATTTACATAAGTTTCAGCAAATAACTACGAAATGTGGCGAATATGAAGGGAAAATTCAGTTAAACGAGCGTTTTGTTGTAAGTTGACGGCGCGCTTGAGGCGTTCTGGTTTTTTCTATATTCTGAAATGACTTATCTACTTTATGTTAACTGGACTCTGACCATGACGGATGCAAATAAGCAGGCTGCTTTGGATTATCACGCGAAACCGATACCCGGTAAGCTTTCGGTGGAGTTGACCAAACCCACCGCGACGGCACGGGATTTGGCGCTGGCGTATAGCCCAGGCGTGGCTGAGCCAGTACTTGAAATCGCCAGGGATGCGGAAAATGCTTACCGTTATACCGGCAAGGGGAATCTGGTCGCCGTCATTACCGATGGCAGCGCTATTCTTGGCTTAGGCAATTTGGGTCCACTGGCGAGTAAGCCAGTCATGGAAGGTAAAGGCGTGCTGTTTAAGTGCTTTGCCGGTATCAACTCGGTGGATATCGAAGTGGATGCGGAAAGCCCACAGGCGTTTATCGATACCGTGGCGCGGATTGCCGATACCTGGGGCGGCATCAATCTTGAAGATATCAAAGCGCCAGAGTGTTTTGAAATCGAGAAAGCGCTGATTGAGCGCTGCAGTATCCCGGTATTTCACGATGACCAGCACGGCACTGCGATTGTCACGGCGGCTGGCATGCTGAACGCTTTGGATATTGCTGGCAAAAAAATCGAAGACGTTAAAATTGTTTGCATGGGCGCTGGTGCGGCGGCGATTGCCTGTATGCGGCTGCTGGTCTCTTGTGGTGCTAGTAAAGATAACCTGGTAATGCTGGATCGGCGTGGCGTTATTCATACCGAACGTGAAGGCATTAACGAATATAAGGCCGAGTTCGCCCGCGATACCGAGATGCGCACCTTAGATGATGCTATCGACAGCGCCGATGTGTTTATCGGTTTGTCAGGCCCGGGGCTGTTGTCTGCTGAGCAGGTCAAGAAAATGGCGCCCGATCCGGTGATTTTTGCCTGTACCAATCCTGATCCTGAAATTCACCCTGACGTGGCCCGCGAAGCTCGTCCGGATGTGATCATGGCGACCGGCCGTTCGGACTTCCCGAACCAGGTCAATAACGTGCTGGGCTTCCCGTTTATCTTCCGCGGTGCTTTGGATGTTCGCGCCACGCGCATCAATGAAGAGATGAAGCTGGCTGCGGTGCATGCGCTGAAAGATCTGGCCCGTGAGCCGGTGCCCCAGGAAGTGCTCAACGCCTACGAGCGCACAGAAATGAGCTTTGGCCGCGAGTACATTATCCCCACGCCTGTCGATATTCGCCTGCTGGCGCGGGTTACCTCGGCGGTTGCTCAAGCCGCGGTTGATTCTGGCGTAGCGCGTAAGCCATTCCCAGCGCACTACCCGCTGCAGTCAATTAATGACGTTTACGGCGGCTGAACCGCTGCGCCCAAGCGTATCCTTACGCCCGCTTCTTAGCGGGCGTAAGTGTTTTGAGGGGCTGTCCCGTTAGTCTTTTGCATAGCGCGTTAGTCCCTCCTGAGCGGTAGAGGCCACCAGGCGGCCGTCGCGGCTGTAGATATGCCCCCGCGCCAGCCCACGAGCGCCGCCTGCCCAAGGTGAGTCGATAACGTACAGCAGCCAGTCATCCAAGCGGCTGTCCTGGTGCAGCCAAAGGGCATGATCAAGGCTGGCGATGCGCAATTTGGGGTCGCGGTACTCAATACTGTGGGGAATCAGGCTGGTGGTCAGCAGGTTGAAGKCTGAGGCATAAGAGAGCAGGTGACGATGCAACGCTGGTTCGTCCGGGAGTGTGCCGGAAAGACGAAACCATAGGCATTGGCCCGCTGGCGTACCGTGGTCGGGGTTGCCGGGTAGATGGACAAACTCAATCGGGTGACCGGGAAAACGGTCGTGCTTGGCTTCGCCGCTCTCGATTAACGCTTCGGGGGTTGGCACATCCGGCATAGCGCGCTGATGGCTAAAGCTCGCCTCTTCGCTTTGGAACGAAGCGCTGCAGAAAAAGATAGGCCGGCCTTTTTGAATGGCAGTGACGCGGCGAGTGGTAAAGCTGCCACCGTCGCGAATAGTATCCACCTGATAAACAACGGGCCGGTGGGGGTCGCCGGGGCGCAGAAAATAGCCGTGTTGAGAGTGCGGTCTGCGCTCGTCGGGCACTGTGCGCGCGGCGGCTGCCAGCGCTTGGCCGAGTACTTGACCGCCGTAGAGCTGAGGAAAGCCCAGATCCTGGCTCTGGCCACGAAATAGCGTTTCTTCCAGCGTTTCTAGCTCCAGTAACGCTACCAGTTTGTTTAGCGCGTCTGTCATTCTCGGTATCCTTGCGGCTGTCTCTATCGAATGCTGTCGGTGAAAGCGCGAGCGGTGGGTAACCCTTTCATACGATCGTTTAGCTACCTTAGCGGAGTTTACGTTTATGCGCAGCGATGAATTTTACATGCACCGGGCACTTGACCAAGCCCACTTGGCCGCTGCCGCAGGCGAAGTGCCCGTGGGGGCGGTGGTTGTCGATGCGCAGGGGGAGATTATTGGCGTTGGCTGCAACGCGCCGGTGGCCAGCTGCGATCCCAGCGGGCATGCGGAGGTTCGCGCCCTGCGCGAGGCGGGCATGCACCAGCGTAATTATCGGCTGGAGGGCTGTACGCTGTTTGTCACCCTAGAGCCGTGCATGATGTGCGCAGGTGCGATGATACACGCGCGCCTGGCGCGGTTAGTGTATGGCGCCGCCGAACCCCGCGCTGGCATGGTTGAATCAAAGGCTAACCTATTGGCGCAGCCGTGGTTTAACCACCAGATAGAGGTGTCTGGTGGCGTTTTGGCCTCGGCTTCGCAAAAGCTGTTAAAGCGTTTTTTTGCCGCTCGGCGAGCGTCGGCTGATCAGTAGACGCTAGGCATCTTCCGTTGTATTGATTTCGCCGCACTCGACCCGGTTACGCCCGTTGTGCTTGGCGTGGTAGAGCGCTTCGTCGGCGGTTTGCATCATGCGCGCTAGATCGACGTCTGCAGGGCAACTAAAGGTAACAACCCCGGCGCTTAACGTGAGTGGTTTGCCGTCGGCATGGGTGAGGCTTGAGGTGGCCAATTTTTGACGCAGTTCATCCGCTACCTTAAACGCTGAGGGCAGGGGGTGGCCAGGCAGCMAGGCGACGAACTCTTCACCGCCGTAACGGGCAAAAACGCCGCCATGGTGTTCGATGTGCGATTTACCCAGTTGCGCAAAAAAGTGTAAATGCTCATCGCCGACTAAATGCCCCAATTGGTCATTAATTCGTTTGAAATAGTCGATATCGAACAGCACCAGGCTGGTCGGGCGTACCGACTGCAAGGTGTCGGCCTGTTCTAAAAAGTGGCGACGGTTAGCAATCCCGGTTAATTCATCGTGGCGCGCTAGCCACTCAACTTCCTGCTGTAACTTGCTGCGCTTGCGTATCTCCTGCTGCAGGKCGGCGTTGCTGTTTTGCATCGCGGTGTGCTGATGCCCCAGACGCTGAAAAGTATACAGCACGAGATAGAGTAAATACGTCAGGAGTAATCCGGTGACCAAGCTGATGGTTGGTAGCCGCGAGAGCTGGCTGGCCAGGTACTCCCAGCGTGGCTGATAGGAGAGCGTGAGCGCTTTATCTAATAAATTTACCTGAGAGTCGAACAGCCAAGGGCCTGGGTGGGTAGCGTCGCCGTGTTGAGCCAGCAGCTGAGTGCCGTTGTGCCAGCGGGTAACCCCTTGTTCGGCAGGTAGTTGGGCAAACAGCGCTTCAGCAAAGAGAGGGAAGCTCACCGCCATTGCTGCTGCGCCTAAAGGGACGCCATCGGCATTCAGCACTGGGAAGTAGTGGATGACGCCTGTGCCGCCTTGCAGCAGCTCAATAATATCCGTACTGCCCTCTTGTTGCCCCCTCAGCGCTGGCTCTAGCGCTTCGCGTCCTGCCGGTTGAACGTCGAAAAGGCGCCTTCCCAGGGCGCTTAAGTTGCTTGTGGTAAAGGGGTAAACGTGGCGTATAACGCTATCAGGTGTGACGAAGGCAATATTGATTAAATAGGTAAAGTCCTGCCGGTAGCCCGCCGCTTGATCTGTCCACTGCTGGTAGGTTGGCAGCGACCTCTGTAGCTGCCAAATACGCGCGAAACCACGCATGGCATTTAAGTGGGTGTTGATCTCTAAGGAGAGCTGATGGGTTGCTTGCTGGGCGCGTGCTTCAACCTGCTGATAGAGCCTCTGTTCGGCTTCATGGTGGAGCTTTTCCCAAAGCATCAAGACCGCGATGAGCAGCCCGCAGGCTGGCCAAAGCGCGTTAATCAAATAGCGTTTGCCGCGCCAGTAGCGCACTGACAGCAGGTATTGGCCCAGCAGTAATAGTCCCAACGTTAGCAGGCCAGGCCAGTCGGCCGTATAGCGCAGCAGCGGCGTAAAGGGTTGGCTGCTTGGGATTAGCTGTAAACCCGTCAGCAGTAGGGCCGCGAGCAGCAGTAGCGGTGCCCCTAAACGGGCACGTTGGCGAAGCAGTATCGCTAGCGCGCTCAACTGAAGGGCCAGTGTCATTAACAGCGGCGCGCGGAAACTTTCAAGCGCTATGGGCTGCGCCCAGCGGGTCAGCGTTTGCCAATCCGCGGTGGATGCCCAGCTTTCGGGTGTCAGATAGCTAATAAGCCCTGGCAACAGGAGTCCAATAGCGCTAATGCACAGCAGGCAAGTGAGCCAACGAAAACTTTTCAGCGTACTCAGTTGGGCTAGCGCCACCAGCACCAGTGCGGTAGAGCTAATGTTAGGATGAAGAGCGACAAGTGTAACGGCACAGCAGGCAGCAATAATCGGTAGCCAATGTGCAGCACGGGCAATGAGAAAGGGCATTGCATCCTCACGTTAATTAAGCGGCGGCACAAGCTCGAACAATAGCAGTGGATCATCGTTGACAGGCGTTTGCTCTAGTTGGAAAAACTGCTGGCGGCTGCGCTCAACATACTCAATCATTTCGTAGTAGCGGCGGATGTTGCGTACATATATCACCGGTTCGCCGCCCCGGGCGTAGCCATAGCGTGTTTGGCTATGCCATTCACGCTGCTGTAATAGCGGCAACGCGGCGCGCACATCGGCCCAACTGTCGGGATCGCCGCCGCGCACTTCGGCGATCTTGCGAGCGTCGTATAAATGCCCTAGGCCCACGTTATAGGCCGCCATGGCCATAAACAGCCGGTCATCTCCGGTGATGCTTTCCGGTAAGCGGTCTTTAATACTGCGCAAATAGCGGGCACCGCCGTCAATGCTCTGGGCTGAATCAGTGCGGTCACTAATGCCCATTTCGCCCGCAGTGTCATTGGTTAGCATCATCAAGCCGCGTACCCCTGTCGGCGAGACAGCGTCCGGGTCCCAGTGAGACTCCTGGTAGCCCACGGCAGCGAGTAGCTTCCAATCAAACCCCGTTTCACGAGCAGACTGTTGGAATAGCTCCGTATAGCGGGGCAGGCGTGCATCCAGGTGATCAAGAAAGGTGCGGGTGCCGACATACTCTAGATAGTCGTCATGACCAAAGTAGCGGCTAACCAGACGGTTCAAAGTGCCGCTCTCCTGCAGGTCTTGCAGAAAACGATTAGCGGCTTCTAGTAACCCCAAACCGCGGCCACTGGGCACCGCCCACGCCATGGAGAGCGGGTCGCCGAGGGTAAAGCCGCGCTCAACGTTGGGGAAAAACAGCCGGTTTAAACGAAACTGATGTTCAAAAATGACGGCCGCGTCCAGCGTGCCGTTCTCAACCCGTGCCAGCAGTTCGGCGACTTCCAGTTCGTGGGACTCTTTCCAACTCAGGGTGGGGTGGAGAATCTGCAGATCGTGCAGTGCTTCGCTGGTGCCCGCTTTGCTAAGGGTGCCTAGCTCCAGCCCGACGAGGTCACTCGGCTTACTAATACCATTCAACCCACGCCGGTATACGACGAGTGGCTGCATCTGAATAATCGGCCTGGTGTAGTAAATCCCCGGCGTATTGGGCAGCAGAGGAAGTGCTGCGGCACCCAGGTCGCCGCTTTCACGTACCGCGGGCAGCACGCTTTCTGGGTGATGGCTGGCGTCAAGGTTAAGGCTCACCCCCAGGTAGTCGGCAAAGCGATGCATAAGCTCGTACTCAAAGCCGGTAGGGCCCTGGCGGCCTTCGTAATAGGTCGTGGGCGTATTGCGGGTATGCACGGTAATAAAATCTTTTGCGCTGATCTGCGTCAGATGCTCGCCGGGAGGAACCAGGGAGAGAGTCGGTACCAGGGTCAAAAGCGTAATAGCGATCAGCGCATAATAAGCGCTGGCACGGGCTACAAAATGTCGGCAAATCAACGTCAGCATGGCGTCTTGTCGGCATGAAACAAGCTGCCACGATACCCAGCCAGGAGCAGGCTGTCACCTTGTTGATTTCGTGTGGCGGCTGGTTTCCAGTATCATAGTGGGATTGCCGCACTGCGGCCTGGTGATTTCCCTGCTCGAATTTCCCTGCTCTAGAGGCTTCAGGATATGCTTGAACTGCGAGGCGCGCCCGCCCTTTCTGCCTTCCGTCATGCTCGGCTGTTAACGGTGTTGCGTGAACGTGTTCCCGAGGTGGAAGCGCTGTCTGCCCACTATGTTCATTTTATCGATGTTCACTCCCACGACGAGCTAGATGACGCTGCCCGCGAACGCTTGGTGCAGTTACTGGATTACGGTACTCACTTAAACGTAGAGGTTCCTGAGCGCGCCCAGCGCTTTTTAGTAGTGCCGCGCCTAGGTACCCAGTCGCCCTGGTCGTCAAAAGCCACCGACATCGCCCACAACTGTGGCTTGCGCCAAATTAGCCGCATCGAGCGCGGCATCGATTACCGGGTCAGCTTCACCGCTATGCCGGACGAAGAGAGTTTGAGCGCGCTGGCGGCACTGCTGCACGACCGTATGACGGAAACCGKGCTAGCCGATGCCTCGGACGCCGCTAAGCTGTTTGCCCAACATGATCCAGCACCGCTGGGCAGTGTGGATATTCTGGAAGGTGGCCGGGACGCGCTGGCAGCGGCCAACCAGGCCTTGGGGCTGGCGTTGGCAGAAGATGAAATCGACTATCTTGTCGACGCCTTCAATGAGTTGGGGCGTAACCCCAGCGACGTTGAGCTGATGATGTTTGCTCAAGCCAACTCTGAGCACTGCCGTCACAAAATCTTCAATGCCGATTGGGTGATCGACGGCGAGCCGCAGAGCCACTCGCTGTTTAAGATGATCAAGAATACCTTTGCGTCATCGCCGGATAACGTGCTCTCGGCCTACAGCGACAACGCTGCGGTGATTAAGGGCAGCCAAGCCGGACGCTTCTTTGCCACGCCATTGACCGGCGTTGATGACGAGCGTGCGAACTACGCCACTCATCAGGAGCCCATCCATATCCTGATGAAGGTAGAGACCCACAACCACCCCACCGCGATTGCCCCTTTCCCGGGAGCGGCGACCGGCTCCGGTGGTGAAATTCGTGATGAAGGTGCTACCGGCATTGGCGGCAAGCCCAAAGCGGGCCTGTCAGGCTATACCGTTTCTAATCTACGCATTCCTGAGTTCGTGCAGCCCTGGGAGGCGTTTGATTACGGCAAGCCCGAGCGCATGCAGTCGGCGCTTAATATTATGCTCGATGGCCCCATCGGGGGCGCGGCGTTCAACAATGAGTTTGGTCGACCCAACTTAACCGGCTACTTCCGTACCTACGAGCAGGAGTCGCTTAACGATGGCGGCATCGAGCGGCGCGGCTTCCATAAGCCAATTATGCTCGCCGGTGGTTACGGCAATATTCGTGCCCACCACGTTCAGAAGGGCGATATCCCCGTCGGTGGCAAGCTGATTGTGATGGGCGGCCCGGCGATGCTGATTGGCCTTGGCGGCGGTGCAGCCTCCAGCATGTCATCCGGCACCTCTAGTGCCGATTTGGATTTTGCCTCGGTACAACGTGAGAACCCCGAAATCGAACGCCGCGCACAGGAGGTTATCGACCGCTGCTGGGCGCTGGGCGATCACAATCCGATTCGCTTTATCCACGACGTGGGCGCCGGCGGGCTTTCCAATGCGCTGCCGGAGCTGGTCAAAGACGGCAACCGTGGTGGCTGCTTTGATCTGCGTGCGGTACCCAACGCCGAGCCGGGTATGAGTCCGCTGGAAATCTGGTGTAACGAAGCGCAAGAGCGCTATGTGCTGGCCGTTGCGCCGGAAGATTTAGCCACCTTTGACGCGCTATGTAAGCGTGAGCGCTGCCCCTATGCGGTGGTTGGCGAGGCCTTGGACGCGCATCACCTTGAAGTGCGCGATGGCCACTTTGACAGTAAGCCGGTCGATTTGCCGATGAGCGTACTGTTTGGCAAAGCGCCTAAGATGCAGCGCGAATTTGAGCGCCACGAACCGGCGCTTTCCGGCATGATGCTTGATAACCTCGACCTGCGCGAAGCGCTGGATCGGGTGCTGCGTCTACCTACTGTGGCCTCCAAAAACTTCCTGATTACCATCGGTGACCGCTCAATTACCGGCCAAGTGGCCCGCGACCAGATGGTCGGCCCCTGGCAGGTGCCGGTGGCGGATGTAGCGGTTACCACGGCAAGTTTTGATACCCACACCGGGGAAGCCATGGCCATGGGCGAACGCCCGCCGGTGGCGTTGATCAATCCTGCAGCCAGCGCTCGTTTGGCCGTCGCCGAAGCGATTACCAACTTGGCCGCAGCGCCGATCGCCAAGCTAAGCGATATCAAGCTCTCCGCTAACTGGATGAGCGCCGCCGACCATCCAGGTGAAAACCAGGCGTTGTATGACGCCGTTTATGCGGTGGGCATGGAAATGTGCCCGGCACTGGGCATCGCCATTCCGGTGGGCAAAGACTCTATGTCCATGCGTACCGCCTGGGTCGATGAGAATGAGCAGGATGAAAGCGAACCTGAAGAGAAAAGCGTAACCTCGCCGCTTTCGCTGGTCGTCACGGGCTTTGCCCCGGTGACGGATGCCTTGGCGACGCTTACCCCGCAGATCAATCTGGATCAAGATGAATCGGATCTGATTTTGATTGATTTAGGCAGCGGCCAAAATCGTCTGGGCGGCTCTGCTCTGGCGCAGGTGTACGGCCAAGTAGGCAATGACTGCCCAGACGTGGACGACCCGGAAGATATCAAGGCGTTCTTCGAAGTCATTCAGGGTCTTAACCGCGACGGTAAGCTATTGGCCTACCACGACCGCAGCGACGGCGGCCTGCTGGTGACACTGTTGGAAATGGCCTTTGCTGCCCACGCAGGGCTAGAGATTAAGCTCGACTGGATGATCGATGAGCCGGTGGAGGCGTTGAACGCGCTGTTTTCGGAAGAGTTGGGGGCGGTGATCCAGGTTAATCGCCAACACACCGAAGAAGTGCTGGCGCAGTTTGCCGTTGCAGGTATCGAAACCTGCGGCGTTATCGCCCGTCCCCGCTATGACGACCAGGTGCGCGTCACGCTGTTCGAAGAGCCGCTGCTGGAAACCACGCGTCAACTTACCCAGCGCACCTGGGCGGAAACCAGTTACCGCATGCAGGCGCTGCGCGATAATCCCGAATGCGCTAAAAACGAATTCGACAATCTGCTCGATAGCCGCGATCCGGGGCTCTCGGCAACACCGACCTTTGATATCAACGACGATATCAGCGCACCGTTTKTGAATACTGCCAAGCCCGCCATGGCCGTACTGCGCGAGCAGGGCGTTAACGGGCAGGTGGAGATGGCCTGGGCCTTCGATAAGGCCGGGTTTGAAGCAGTGGATGTGCATATGAGCGACATCCTTGAAGGGCGCGTGTCCTTGGAAGAGTTCAAAGGCCTGGTGGCCTGCGGCGGCTTCTCCTATGGCGATGTGCTCGGTGCTGGCGGTGGTTGGGCCAAGTCGGTGCTGTTTAACGAGCGCGCCCGGGAGCAGTTTGCGGCGTTCTTCGCCCGCGACGACAGCTTCTCACTGGGTGTGTGCAACGGCTGCCAGATGCTGTCACAGTTGAAGACGTTAATTCCCGGCGCTGAAAACTGGCCGACCTTTGTGCGTAACGAGTCAGAACAGTTTGAGGCGCGGGKCTCCATGGTGCGGGTCGAGAAGAGCCCTTCGATCCTGCTTGCTGGCATGGAAGGGKCAAAACTCCCCATCGCCGTGGCCCATGGTGAAGGACAGGCGGCGTTCCGCGACAGCGCGCATTTGCGCAGCATGCAGTCGAGCAGCCAAATCGCCCTGCGTTACATCGATAACTATGGCCAGGCAACTACCCGCTACCCCGCCAACCCCAACGGCTCGCCTGCCGGCATTACCGGCCTGACTACGCCGGATGGCCGGGTGACCATTATGATGCCACACCCGGAGCGTGTCGCCCGCGCAATCACCAACTCCTGGCGCCCGGCAGGGTGGACGGAAGATGGCGCTTGGCTACGGCTATTCCGCAACGCTCGGGTTTGGCTCAACTGATACCAGTAGCGCTGCAAGTCACGCGATGGGAGTAGCGAACAGATTAACGGCGGTTTTTTGCCGCCGTTTATCTGTTACGTCAATTGTTAAGAGTGCTGTTGAGGCGTGCTCGCCGGTGTTTCATCTGCTCCCGKCGGCGGCAGTCCTAGCTTGGCTTCCAGTGTTTCAAGCTCTAAACGGTAGCGCTCAACGAGGTATTCAAAGCGCCCAAAGTCATGTCCGCAATCCATACAGAACACATGGGCTTGACCACGCCGTGTGGCGGGTAGGCGTTTTAAACGGCTACTGCATTCTGGGCATTCAGGGCTGAAATGATTAGTTGTCATGGCAAACCTCTTGATTAAACTTTCTCTCCACAACGCGGGAGATTAAAAGTGGATTTAAAACCTTCACTATTAAGATGCGACGAAAGTCGCAATAGTTCAATAGCAGGCTATTTAATTTGCCGATACCCAACGCCTCACGGACGTCTTCTCTAACGCCCCAGCTTCGCCCCTATCAGCAGGAAGCGGTAAAGCGCGTGGTGGTGCATTTCCGTGCCTCCAGCGATCCTGCTTTGGTGGTATTACCTACTGGCAGCGGCAAATCCCTGGTGATTGCTGAGCTGGCGCGCTTAGCTAGGGGGCGTGTGCTGGTGTTGGCCCATGTGCGCGAGCTGGTGGAACAGAACCACGCCAAGTACCAGGCCTATGGCCTTGAGGCGGATATTTTTAGCGCCGGTTTAAAGCGCAAAGAGGCGAGTCGCCAAGTGGTGTTTGGCTCGGTGCAGTCGGTGGTGCGCAATTTGGAGAGTTTTAACGACGCTAACTTTACCCTGTTGGTGATCGATGAGAGCCACCGCGTATCGCTTGATGAGGACGCCAGCTACCGCCAGGTGATTGAGCACCTGCGCCAACACAACCCGCAGCTTAAAATACTCGGACTCACCGCAACGCCGTACCGTTTGGGGCAGGGGTTTATCTATTATCGCCACCACCACGGCATGGTACGGGGCAGCGAAGAGAGCTTTTTCCGCGACTGCGTGTTTGAGCAACCGCTACGGCTGATGGTTAAGCAGGGCTATCTCGCCGCGCCCAAGCGACTGGATATGGCCATTGAGGGCTACGACTTCTCTGCGCTGAAGCCCTCTTCAAGTGGTCTGTTTGCGGAGGAGGCGCTTAATCGCGTGGTGGCGGGTAGCCGCGCTACGCCGGGCATCATCGGGCAAATTATCGAACGTGCGGTTGAGCGCCAGGGAGTGATGATTTTTGCCGCCACCGTATCCCACGCCGAAGAAATTATGGGCTATTTGCCCAGGGCAGAAGCAGCGCTTATTACCGGCGCAACGCCTTCCCAGGAGCGCACGGCGCTGATCGATGCCTTTAAAGCGCGGCAACTGAAATATCTGGTCAACGTGGCGGTGCTGACCACCGGCTTTGATGCCCCTCACGTGGATTTAATCGCTATTTTGCGGCCTACCGAGTCGGTCAGCCTTTATCAGCAGATGGTGGGCAGAGGTCTTCGCCTGTCGCCGGGTAAAAGTGACTGCCTGATCCTGGATTACGCCGGTAACCCCTGGGATATCTTCGCCCCGGAAGTGGGCGAACCAAAGCCGGATAGCGACAGTGAACCGGTTCAGGTAGAGTGCCCTGACTGCGGTCATGCCAATCTTTACTGGGGAAAGCGCGACGGTGATTTAGTGATTGAGCACTTTGGCCGTCGCTGTCAGGGGCTAATTGCAGATGATGAAGGAAGGCGGCGCCAATGCGACTTCAGGTTCCGCTTCAAAGTCTGCGATGAGTGCGGTGCCGAAAATGATATTGCTGCCCGTCGCTGCCACGGTTGCGAAAAACTACTGGTAGACGCGGATGATAAACTCAAAGACGCCCTAAAGCTGAAAGACGCCAAGGTATTGCGGGTAAGCGGTATGCAGCTGGAAGCGACCACCAACGGCCGTGGTCTGCCGCGCTTAAAAGTCACCTATCATGACGAAGATGGCACCCATCTTTCCGAGTGGTACGCGCTGGAAAGCCCCGCTCAGCGGCGTGCTTTCTATGCCGCCTTTCTGCGCTACCATCTGCGCGCACCGGGAGGTAAATGGCAGCCGCTAAGCCCCGAGGAAGTCGTCGCCGAACAGCGCCGCCTACGCCATCCTGATTTCGTCGTAGGCCGCAAAGTGGGGCGCCATTTCCAAATCCGTGACAAGCTGTTTGACTATGCTGGCCGCTACCGTAAAGCGGTGGAGGCGGGGTAGCATGTGCCTTGTGTCGATAAACCATCTATTATTCAATATTTAGGCTGTAAACTGCAGGAGCGCACGATGCCAACGGTGCTACGCTTGCAGGGTTTTAGGTTCTTCTTCTATTCAAATGAAGGTAATCCTTTAGAGCCTGCTCACATCCATATATTTAAAGCGGGCGCTGAAGCTAAATTTTGGCTCTCGCCTGATGTGCAGTTGGCGAGAAATGATGGCTTTGATGCCAAGGCGCTACGCACTATTACGACGATGATTATTCAACACCGCGATACACTAGAGGGGGCCTGGCATGACTACTTCTCCTAAGCGAGTTACGTTTGATGAGGATAATTTCTGGGTTGAGTTAAGCGATGGTCGCACGGTAGGCGTACCGCTAGCTTGGTACCCGCGCCTTCTTAAAGCCTCAGCCCAACAATTGGCGTGCTATGAATTGAGTGCCCGTGGAATTCATTGGGACGCGTTGGATGAAGATGTGTCTATTGATGGAATTCTGGCCGGGCAGGGCGATTTGACACGCCACCGCCAGGCTGTCGCCTGATTCCAAACATCCCAAGAGAGCCGACCCGCGTGAGCGAGACGCCAAGCGTTAATAGCGACATAGAAACACCTGATTCTCAGCCTAATGAGCCTGTGCAGGTGTCGTTTGGGCGTCTGTTTAATGAGCCGATTACGCAAATGCCAGAGGATTTATACATTCCTCCGGAAGCGTTGCGGGTCTTTCTGGAAACTTTTGAAGGCCCACTGGACTTGCTGCTCTATCTGATTCGCCGTCAGAACCTGGACATTCTAACCATCAATGTGGCCACCATCACCCACCAGTACATCGAGTATGTGGAGCTGATGAAGGCCATGGAGATTGAACTGGCGGGGGAGTATCTGCTCATGGCCGCCATGCTGGCTGAGATCAAGTCTCGCACGCTKTTACCCCGCCCGCCGAAGGCAGAAGGCGACGACGAGGAAGACCCCCGCGCTGAGCTGATCCGTCGCCTGCAAGAGTATGAGCGACTTAAAGAGGCCGCAGAAACGCTGGATACGCTGCCGCGTATGGGGCGCGACTGGTTTAGTGTGCAGGCGGGCTTGCCACCGCTGGAATCCCGGGTAATACATCCTGAAGTCGAGCTCGATGAACTGCTCAGCGCGCTATCGGATATTCTCAAGCGTGCCGAGCTGGTGCAGGCCCACCAGATCAGCCGCGAAGTGCTGTCCACTCGCGAGCGCATGCTCAAGATTATGGAGCAGCTCAGTCACGATGACGACCACCACCGCTATACCTCCTTTGAAGCGCTGTTTACCCTAGAAGAAGGGCGGGCAGGCGTCGTAGTGACCTTTATGGCAATTTTAGAACTGGCTAAAGAAGCCATGATAGAAATTGTCCAGAATGCGCCTCTGTCGCCGATTCACGTGCGCGCCCGGCGTGCGGCCCTTGCTGACGATGAGGAGGGAGCTTTTGAGGAGGGCGAGATAGAAGATGATGCCTATGGCGAGTCCGCTTTTGAGCCTGGCGAGGAGACGCCATGAGTAACGCCGTCACCGCGTTAGATGACATTGTTTTAGATGACATTATTGAAGCAGCGCTGCTGGCCGCTGGCGAACCTTTGCCTCTTGAGCGTTTGGAAACCCTTTTTCTGGAAGGCGAATGCCCAACGCGCAAAGAGTTTCGCGATGTGTTTGAGCGTTTACAGCAACGCCACTCCGGCGGTGCTCTAGAACTGCTGGAAACCGTTTCAGGCTACCAGCTACGCATTCGTCCGCGGCTTTCCCAGTGGGTGTCGCGATTATGGGACGAGCGCCCACAGCGCTACTCCCGGGCGCTACTGGAAACCCTGGCATTGATCGCCTACCGCCAGCCGGTTACCCGGGGCGATATCGAAGAGGTACGCGGGGTTAGCGTGAGTAGCTCCATTATGCGTACCTTGGCGGAGCGTGGCTGGATTCGGGTAGTGGGGCATCGAGATGTGCCGGGCCGCCCGGCGGTTTACGCCACCACGCGTAGTTTTTTGGACGATTTTGGCTTAAAAACCCTCGATGCACTGCCGCCCATGCACACGCTGGCCAGTTGGGAGGAGAACGAAATACCTGAGGAAGAGGGCTTGGTGTCCAATGGTGAGGACGCCAATGCAGCAAGTCTCCCCGATACACAGAGTGAAGCACTAGACGAAACGCATAAAACGGTGCAGGATGCGCCTCCCCAGAAAGATCAGATTACTGCGGCTGAAATAGCCGACAAGCACGCCGAGACGGCGTTAACCCAGCCGCTGAGTTTTGCCGATTTACAGGCACGGCTAGCGGCACGTGCGCAGCGCGCTGACGACGATGAGCGCGAGCGCACGGAGACTACCGATGTGAGGTCAGACGACCATGAGTCAGAGTGATAACACCACGCCCCCCACCAGCGAAAAGCTGCAAAAAGTCTTGGCCCGTGCAGGCCTTGGTTCGCGGCGCGAGATGGAAACAGCGATTTCCGCCGGGCGCGTTAAAGTGAATAGCCAGGTGGCCAAGCTGGGCGACCGCGTTGAGGCGCGGGACAAGGTCAGCTTTGATGACCGCCCAGTGGCGCTGCGTCCGGAAGAAGAGGCGCCGCGTCGGGTTATTATGTACAACAAGCCGGAAGGCGAGCTGTGCACCCGTAAAGACCCGGAAGGTCGACGCACCGTATTTGAACGTTTGCCGCGCCTGAAAGGCGAGCGCTGGATTGCGATTGGCCGCCTGGATATCAATACCAGCGGTTTGCTGCTGTTTACCACCGATGGCGAATTGGCCAACCGCTTGATGCATCCCTCTACCCAGGTAGAGCGCGAGTATGCGGTTCGCGTGATGGGGGAAGTGAAGCGCGAACATATCCTGGCCATGGTCGATGGCGTTATGTTGGAAGATGGCCCGGCGCGCTTTACCGATGTGCAGGAGTTTGGTGGCGAGGGTATCAACACCTGGTTCCACGTGGTGATTCTGGAAGGGCGCAACCGTGAAGTGCGGCGTCTTTGGGAGTCTCAGGCGCTGACGGTGAGTCGTCTGAAGCGCGTACGCTATGGCAATATCTTCCTCGATAAGCGGGCAAAAGCCGGCGAATGGGTCGAACTTACTCAGGATGAGGTGGATGACTTAGCCACGCTGGCTAACTTGGAAACCCGTAAAGTGCCAGCGCTGACGCCCGATGAGAAGAACCGCTGGAACCGTGATAAGCACAAGCGCAAGCCGGTACAGGCGCTGCGCAAGCCGAAAAGCAAAGCCCGTTAAACGCGGCTGTCTGAGCCCTCTCTTGGTCTCCGCTGTTAGCGTTTAGTCTCGTAAGCGTGTCTGCCCGCATTGAGTGATGTGAGCAGGCACGAAAATGGTTCATTATCGTAGAGTGAAGGCAAAAAACGCTTGCTATCAATAAGGTGTAAGCGTAGGATATGCATCCGTTCAGGCGGGTCGTTAGCTCAGTTGGTAGAGCAGTTGACTTTTAATCAATTGGTCGCAGGTTCGAATCCTGCACGACCCACCATTCAAACAGTTGATCAGTTTTTATGAAGTCAGTTTGAATTCAGTGATGAACGTTTAATGTAGGTAGCGTATGTGTGGTAACGCTAGTAAGTGAGTAGCAAAGCAAGTTTGGGTCGTTAGCTCAGTTGGTAGAGCAGTTGACTTTTAATCAATTGGTCGCAGGTTCGAATCCTGCACGACCCACCAAATTCAACGCCCTTGGCAGTTTACTGCCAGGGGCGTTTTGCTATGCAAGCAGAAAATTATCTGCTGTGACAAGTTGCTTGCAGCAAGCAGCAATTTCCCACCACAATAGTCTAGAATTGATTCTAAAGCGGTAGGCCTCCGCGAGAGACGCATCGGCCCACCGCGCACGCGAGCGGCATAGCATATGCAAGATATACTGCCTTATGCCGTGACTCAGTGTTTGACAGGGGGATTCCCTGTTCGTCGCAGTGGTAGACACAATGACTATTATGACTACGCAAGCAGAGCTCAGTGCTCAGCTACCCACCGCCTACTGTCCGACCCGTATTCCAGCGGAAGATCAGGCCCGGGTTGAAGAGATAAAGCGGCTTCTAAACGCCCATAACGCCGTTTTGGTCGCCCACTACTACACCGATGATGCCATTCAGCAGCTAGCGGAAGAGACCGGCGGCTGTGTCGCTGACTCGCTGGAGATGGCGCGCTTTGGTGCTCGCCATGACGCCACCACGCTGGTCGTTGCGGGGGTTAGATTTATGGGTGAAACCGCCAAAATACTCTCGCCTGAAAAGCGCGTGCTGATGCCTACCCTGGAGGCCACCTGCTCGTTGGATATTGGCTGTCCTGCCGATGAGTTCAGTGCTTTCTGTGATGCCCACCCTGACCGCACCGTGGTGGTGTATGCCAACACCTCTGCGGCGGTTAAAGCGCGTGCGGACTGGGTAGTGACCTCGTCGATTGCGGTCGAGGTGATTGAGCACCTGCAAGCCAAGGGCGAGAAGATTCTCTGGGCACCCGACAAACATTTGGGTGGCTACATCCAGAACAAAACTGGCGCCGATATGTTGATGTGGGACGGCGCCTGTATCGTCCATGAGGAGTTTAAGGCCAAGGGCGTTGAAGACCTTAAGCGCATCTATCCGGATGCCGCGGTGCTGGTGCATCCAGAGTCGCCGGAGCCGGTGGTTAAACTGGCTGATGTGGCAGGTTCCACCTCGCAGCTGATCAAGGCGGCTAAAGAGCTGCCCAACGATAAGCTTATTGTGGCGACGGATCGGGGTATCTTTTTCAAGATGCAGCAAGCGGTGCCCGACAAAACCCTGTTTGAAGCGCCGACAGCGGGCAACGGTGCCACTTGCCGCAGCTGCGCTCACTGCCCATGGATGGCTATGAACGCGCTGGATAATCTGGCGGGTGCGTTGCGCGAAGGGAGTGGTGAGATTCAGGTGGATGAAGCATTGCGCCTACAGGCCTTAAAACCCCTTGAACGCATGCTTAACTTCAATGCTTAGCGAGAAAAGATTAACCGAATGTCATTGCGAACAAAGTGAAGCAATCTCGGAGTGACTGCTACCGCAGGTTGAGATTGCCGCGTTGCTGCGCTCCTCGCAATGACATAGGTTTAGTTAAAATCTTCCAGGGTTTCGCGATACGCAATAAAGTCTTCTCGGCGTTGTTCTATTCTTGCCAACGCCTGCTGGTCATTTTCCCGCTCGGCGGCATCCCGGGCGATGGAGAGCTGGCGAATGCCGCGATCTACGCGGCCGGKCAGCTGAAGATACTCTGCGCGCGCTAAATGACCCCAGCTGTCATGGCCGCTGCGCCCGGCTGCTTCCGCCAGCAGGTTAAAGCCTTGCGGGTTTTCCGGGTTTTGCGCGGTAATATCGTTCAGCAGTTGATAAGCCGCCGGAGGGTCACGCTGCAGCTGCGCCTCAGCCAGGGTCAGCTGGGCAGGCAGGTAATTGGGTATAAAGCGTAGTAATCGCTGGCTGCGCTGAATGGCCTGGTCGTAGCGGCCAGCTTCCAGCGCGACGCTCGCCGCAGAGGCGGGTAGCATGGCATAGTCGGGGTGCTGATTGGCAAGTCTATCCAGCTGCTCCAGGGCGCTGTCGATTTGGCCGTTGCGAGCGTCGATTAGCGCGGCTAAATAGTTCTGAGCGGCTTGTTCGGCACCTTCCTGCGCAAGGCGTGAAGCGGCTTKCTGGGGAGTGTTGGCGTAAATACTCAGCAGTGCGCGGGCGCGCATCATGTCGTAGAGGGTGTCGCTGGTGTAAGCATCGGTGACATTGAGTTGGGCTGCGCGGGCTTGCGCGGCGCTTAAGCGATTATCGGAGACCGGGTGGGTGAGCAAGAATTCCGGCGGTGTATCGCCCTGCAGGCGGGCCATGCGCTGCATGGCCGAGAACATACGCACCATTGCCTGGGGGTCATAGCCCGCGTCGGCCATAGCCTGCAAGCCTATGTTGTCGGCTTCCTGTTCAAACAGCCGTGAGTAGCTGAGCTGATCCTGAATCAACGCCGCCTGAGAGCCCATGGCGGCCGCCATGCCAACGTCGCCGCCCCCACTGGCGGCAATCAGCATACCTGCCAGCATGGCCGCCATGGCGGGCAGTTGGGTTTGAGCCGCGCGGGCACTCCCGCGGGCATAGTGGCGTTGAGAGAGGTGGCCCAGTTCGTGGGCTAACACCGAGACAAAAGCCCCTTCATCTTCGGCAAACGCGAAGAGGCCCGAATTGATACCCACTACGCCGCCAGGTACGGCAAAGGCGTTAAGTGAGCCGTTATCGMCCATAACGGTGATCGTGCGCAGGCCGCTAATTTGGCTATGTGGGGCTAATCGGGCAATCAGACTTTGCAAATAATCATTGGCAATGGGGTCTTGCCACTGGGGGGCTTGGGCACGAAACTGGCGCAACCAGGCGCGGCCCAAGCGATACTCTTCATTGCTGACGGAGGTAGATGCCGCCCCTAAACTTGGCAGGCCATAATCGTTATTAGCCGCGCTGGGTGGGCTAAACAGTAGGCTGCCACAGGCACAAGCGAACGCACATATCCAGCCTGGGTAAGCGGTACGAAGGGTCGGCATGGCATCCTCTTAAGTAGTGGTTAAGTACAGCGGTCAGGGTATGCATTGATTGAGAGTGTGACATTGATAAACACGGGGAAGTGCCGTTAAATCGACTACCTAGTGAAATCAATCGCTAAAAGACAGTGTATGCCGCAGGGTTTATTAAACAACGTTTATGCAACAGCATTGATAAATCTATGTAGCCAATAGGCAGGTCATTTTGAGGGAGAGTGTATGTCTGAGCAAACCGGGGGCTTTCAACCCGACACGGTGCTTGACGCTTGTGGGCTGCATTGCCCGTTGCCATTGCTAAAAGCGAAGCAGGCTTTGTCGAGCTTGGCGGCAGGTCAATTATTGGAAGTACGTTCGACGGATGCGGGTTCGTGGCGGGATATGGCGTCGTTTACCGACCAGAGTGCACATACCCTGGAAGGTCGTGAACAGCGCGACGACGTTTATGTGTATTGGATTAGAAAAGCTGGGGATGCGCACCCATGACCCTGCGCACGATTCTAAAAAGCTGGGTGGAGCGTTACTTCTCAGACGAAGAGGCGCTGATCCTGCTGGTAGTGCTGGTGGCAGGCTTTGCAGCGATTATTTGGTTCGGGCGGATGCTGGCGCCCTTTTTTACCGCGCTGGKAATTGCGTTTCTGTTGCAAGGCGTAGTGGGGGCGTTTACCCGGCGAGGAGTGCCGCACCTGCTGGCGGTGATCCTGGTGTTTTTAGCCTTTATTAGTGTGCTGCTTACCCTGGCGTTTATTCTGATGCCGCTGATCTGGAACCAGCTAGTGGGGCTGGTGCAAGAGACGCCGCGGATGTTCGCCAGTGGCCAGGGGTGGTTGGATGAGTTACAGGCGCGCTACCCGAATATTATTACGCCGGATCAGATGCAGAGCTGGATTGGGGTGGCGAGCCGTGAAATCAGTCAACTGGGTCAGCGCGCCTTAACGCTCTCGCTGGCGTCGTTAGGCAATATCATGTCGCTGATTATCTACCTGGTGCTGGTGCCGATTCTGGTCTTCTTTATGCTCAAGGATCGCGACGTACTGGTCGGTTTTATACTTTCGCTACTGCCCCAAAAGCGCACTCTGCTATCGCGTATTTGGCGTGAAATGGATGATCAAATTGCCAACTATATCCGCGGCAAGTTCATTGAAATCATTATCGTGGGTACGGTAGCGTTCTTTACCTTTGCATTCTTTGGGTTGCCGTATACGGCGTTGTTGGCTGTGTTGGTAGGGCTTTCGGTGTTAGTGCCGTATATCGGGGCGGCGGTGGCCACGCTGCCGGTTGCTGCAGTGGCGGGGTTCTATTTTGGCCTTAGCGAGGATTTTGTCTATGTGCTGGTGGCTTATGGCGTGATTCAAGCGCTGGATGGCAACGTATTGGCGCCGGTTCTGTTCTCTGAGACCAATAATATTCACCCGGTTTCTATTATTGTGGCGGTACTGTTCTTCGGCGGGGTTTGGGGGTTCTGGGGTATTTTCTTTGCCATTCCACTAGCTACCCTGCTGAAAGCGCTGATCTACGCTTGGCCGCGCAGCATGCATGGACGTGATGCGCGGCAGGGCCTGCAAGCGCCGGCGGCTCAAGAGGTCGAGTAAGGTTTACCCATTACCCGTGGCGGGTCGGCACCGGGTAATGGGTTATCTGAAGGAGCGTTGGAAAAGCTAGCTAGCGGCGTTAAGTTGTTCAGCCGCAGCCAGCACTTCTTCAGCGTGGCCAGGCACTTTCACGCCGCGCCACTCCTGGGCTAGCTTGCCTTCCTTGTCAATCAGGAAGGTACTGCGTTCGATACCCAGATGCTCCTTGCCGTACATCTTCTTGAGCTTGATAACGTCAAACAGCGTGCAGACATTTTCATCTTTGTCAGAGATCAGGTCGAAATTGAAATCCTGCTTGGCCTTAAAGTTCTCCTGGGCGCGCAGGCCATCGCGGGAGACGCCAAGAATCACCGTATTCGCCGCGTCGAAGGCGGGTTTGCGGTCGCGGAAATCACCGCCTTCGGTGGTGCAGCCGGGTGTGCTGGCTTTGGGGTAGAAGTAAATAACCACTTGTTTGCCGCGTAGTTCCGACAGGGTCACGCGGGTATCCCCGGTGGCAGTGGCGGAAAAATCTGCGACAGACTGGCCGATTTCAACAGACATGATGAGATCCTTATTAACGTTGGATGTTAAGGGTGATTACACGCAAGCCAGGGGCTATTGTCAAAGCGCAAAACAGGGTGACGAAAAACTCACACCGCTTTACGCTGTACAGGCTCGAATCGCCTGAGTACCATTTGGCCTCTGTGCGAGTTGGGCACTTGGGGCAAAATAGCCCGATTGCTCTCAATACTTAGCACTTAAAACATGTAGCACTTAAAACACGTATCGCTTAAAACACTTGGCACTTAAAAAACACAGATAGTTGATATCACAATTTGGCTGGTGAGGAATAAACGGATGATCACAGGCAGCATCGTCGCCCTGGCGACGCCTATGAAGGTCAATGGCGACATCGACTGGGAGGCGCTTCGTCGTCTGGTGAACTTCCATCTCGACAATGGCACTGATGCCATTGTGGCTGCTGGCACCACGGGCGAACCTACGACCATGTCCTTCGCGGAGCACTTTGATGTGATTCGCAGCGTGGTAGAAGAGGTCAATGGCCGTATTCCCGTGATTGCGGGCACCGGGGCCAATGCCACTTCAGAGGCAGTAGAGCTGGCGCGCTACGCCGGTGAAGTCGGGGCTGATTACTGCTTGTCAGTATGTCCTTACTATAACAAACCCACCCAGGAAGGCCTCTACCAGCACTTTAAAGCGGTCGCTGAGGGCAGCAAGCTGCCGGTGATCCTGTATAACGTGCCGGGCCGCACCTGCTCGGATCTCTACAACGAGACCGTGTTACGTCTGGCCGACGTCGATAATATTATTGGTTTAAAAGATGCCACGGGGAACCTAGAGCGTGCAGAAGATCTAATCACTCGCCTAAAGGGCAGTGGTTTTATGCTCTACTCCGGTGACGATGCGACCGCCTGTGACTTTATGCTGATGGGTGGCCATGGGGATATCTCCGTCACCGCCAATGTTGCCCCTCGGGCGATGCATGAGCTTTGCACGGCAGCCGTGTCGGGTGATTCCGATAAGGCGCACCAGATTAATACGCGGCTGATGCCGCTGCACACCAACCTGGGCATAGAGTCGAATCCTATCCCGGTGAAGTGGGCGCTGAACCGTATGGGTTACGCGGACGCGGGTATTCGTTTGCCGCTAACCTGGTTGTCGGAAAAATACCACGCCACGGTGAGCGAAGCGCTGCAGCTGGCGGGCGTCGTAGAGGAGTAACCCCGACGCAATACCCTTTGCTACCCAGCTCACTTAATTCTGAGCTGGGTACCTGATTTGTTGACTTAAGGTGGCTTGATGAGCTCTGTGCTTGAAATTCGTGCGCTTAAATGGGTTCCGCTGGCAATCGCAGCGGCTGTCGCGCTCTCTGGTTGTGCGCGGGATGGTTTTTACGACGACCGTAATCTTGACTACACCGACGCTGCGCCAGCGCCGCCGCTAGTGTTGCCAGAGACCCGCAATACCCAACGCTACCGCGATGCGCTGCCGGTTCCTCAAGCCGCCGCCCAAGGTACGCGACTTGACGAAGCGGCAGAGATTCGTCCCCCACAGTCACTGGCTATTGGCAGTGGAATGGAGCCTGAGTACGTTGAGCGCCGCGAAGTCGGCGATCAAACCTGGCTAGTCGTCGCCGCTGATACCGGTACGGTGTGGCCGCAGCTGGAGGAGTTTGTGCGTAGCCGTCAGTTGGAAGTGCTACAGAGCAGTGCTTCCCAGGGAGTTATCGTTACCTCCCAGGCGGAAATACAGCTACAGAGCGCGCTACGTGCAGGCAGCAGCGAAGTTCGCTGCGAACGCGGTGGGCAAACCATGGCTAGCTGCCTGGATGCGCTGGAGAGCCATCTAAGTTCGCGCAGCGCGTCCGCCAGCGTCTCTTCTTCCTGGACCGCTCAGCGTCTTACCGATGAGCAGACACTGCAAATTCGCCAGCAAGACGACGAATGGGAAGTGGTTATACCGCAGCCAGTTGACCGCGTGTGGGCCGAGTTGAACCACTACCTTGAGCTGGACTTTGCTCAGGAAGGTCAGCGCGATTTGCTGGCCGCAGATCCTGCTAGTCACGAGTTTATGGTTGAATATATGACCGAAACCGAGCGCAACCGTAACCCGTTGCAAATCGTCTTCAGCGCGGACGTGCGCAAGATGTCTCAACAGATCCGTCTTGCCTTGCAGCCTGATGGCGATCAGACGATTCTGCGTGCCATTAACGCCAGCGAGCGGACATTCAGCGCCGATGATCAGCGCGAGCTGCTTGAGCGTGTCTCCGGCTATTTACGTTAATTTGTTGATCTTTAACCCTTTACGGAGCCCCCATGGAAAAGCGCCAAGAACTCTACGCCGGTAAGGCGAAATCTGTGTATACCACCGACGATCCGGATTTGTTGGTGCTCAACTTTCGTGATGACACCAGCGCCTTCGATGGCAAGAAAGTGGAATCGCTGGCCCGCAAGGGGATGGTCAATAACATCTTTAACGCTTTCATTATGGAGCGGCTTCAGGAAGCGGGGATTCCCACCCACTTCGAAAAGCAGCTCTCCAATACGGAGAGTCTGGTCAAAAAGATGCAGATGATCCCGGTGGAGTGCGTAGTGCGCAACATCGCCGCGGGTGGCTTGGTCAAACGGCTTGGCGTCGAAGAGGGCATCGCCCTTACGCCACCTACCTTTGAACTGTTCCTGAAGAACGATGAGAAGGGCGACCCGATGATCAATGAGTCGCTTGCGGAGACCTTTGGTTGGGCCACGCCCGAGCAGTTAGCCAAGATGAAGGTATTAACCTTCAAGGTTAACCATATCCTCAAGGCGCTGTTTGCTGAGGGCGATATGCTGCTGGTGGATTACAAGCTGGAGTTCGGCGTATTCAAAGGTGAAGTTGTGCTGGGCGATGAATTCTCCCCGGACGGTTGCCGCCTTTGGGACGCCAACACCCGTGAAAAGCTGGATAAAGATCGCTTCCGCCAGGGGTTGGGTGGCGTGATCGAGGCCTATGAGGAAGTTGGCCGTCGTTTGGGTATTACCTTTCCCGCCGCTTAAGCTGCCGCGGATGGGCCATTACTCAGCGTAAGGTTCGATAGCCATCACCTCTAAGGTGGTGGCTTCGCCATTTTGGCGAGGACAAAACTTAACGTCCACATCGCGCAGCCGAAGGCCATAAAGCCGATCAGAATCGCTATCCTTTTGCTTATAGGCGGGCCTGGGGTCCTGGCTTAGCACCTGCTCAATTAATGCCAGCAGGGTGGCGCTGTCCTGGCGCTGGGCCAGGCTAGCCAGTGCTGTGGGATGAAAGGTGACCGCCATCAGTGAGGGTGTCTCTGGGGCAAAGCCTGCCTGTGCGTTAGGATGAGCTTCAGCCCAGGGCAGATAAGGCTTGATATCGACCACCGGGGTGCCGCTGACCAGGTCGCAGCCCTGGAGCTGCAGAGTGACACCGTGCTGGGTGTCGATGCCGACTAATTTCACCAGTGAGAGCCCCAAGCGGTTAGGGCGGTGAGTGCTGCGACTGGCAAAAACGCCCACCTTTTTATTGCCTCCCAGGCGTGGCGGCCTGACCAGCGGTGACCAGCGTTCGGGGCTGTGATGAAAAATGAAGCTCAGCCACAGGTGGCTGAAGTCTGCTAGGCCGCGCACGGCGAGTGGGTCGTTGTAGGGTGCCGTGAGTACAAGCCGGGCATTGGCAGCAGGGGCGAGCCCTGGCTGGCGGGGAATGCCGAACTTATCAGGGTAGTCGCTGACCACATGGCCTATGGGCGTGAGCGTAAAGTGCTCGTTGTTAGGGGCGTCGTCCATCACACTGCACTGCCTTTTGCTGAGATTGATGCGCATAGAATTGATGCGTAGAGGGTTGCTGCGAGTAGTATAAAGCAGACCAATGGCTTAAACGCCATCAATGGGGCGTGACCCAGTGGGCATGATCGAATGAGTCTTGATTGAATGTTAGCTGAACAGCTCAGAGGTGACGCATGACCAATACCGCAGAGCAACAAACGCCTGTGCCGACAAGCGCGCGCGTCATGTATCGGGCGGCGCTGGCACGCGATGCCGCCGACCAGGCAGAAGTGTTTTACCACGCCGTGATGCAGGGCGCGGCGACGCATTACACGCTTTCAGAGCGAAAGGCCTGGGCACAGGCATTGCCCCGTGAAGGCAGTGCCTGGGGCGTGCGACAAGCGCTGTATACCACCTTGGTGGCTGCCTGCGATGGTCGCTGCGTGGGTTTTTTGGAGTTGGACTTAGCCGCCGGGCGGGTTGAAACCCTCTACGTTTGGCCGTCGCTGACCGGTCGCGGTATCGGCACCACGCTGCTGGTGCATGCCGAACGGCTGCTGCTTGAGCAAGGCAAGGGGCAAATTGAGATAGAGGCGAGCGCTATGCTCTATGAGCGCCTGCTGCGCCGTGGTTGGAAAAACCACGGCGAGGAGTGGGTCGAACGAAGCGGGGAGCGACTGTTGCGTTATAAGCTCACCAAGCGGCTTAACGCCGTCGAAACGTAAGCAGAGTTACACGCTGTAGCTGCGCGTAATGCGCATTGAGAGATCAATGGAGGCGATATCTTTGGTCAGTGCGCCGCTGGAGATACAGTCAACGCCGGTATCGGCGATTGCGCGCAGGGTGTTGGCATCCACATTGCCTGAAGCTTCCAGGGTGGCGCGGCCGCCGTTGATTTCGACTGCAACGTGGAGGTCTTCAATGGCAAAATTGTCGAGCATGACAATGTCGGCACCGGCTGCCAGCGCCTGATCCAACTCCTCAAAGGTTTCTACCTCGACTTCCACGGGCAGGTCGCTGGCCAGCTTGCGCGCTTGCGCAACCGCCGCTTTAATGCCCCCGCAGGCGGCAATGTGGTTCTCTTTGATCAAAAAAGCATCCCATAGGCCAATGCGGTGGTTGTGGCCGCCGCCACAGGTGACCGCATACTTCTGCGCCAAGCGCATGCCGGGTAATGTTTTGCGGGTATCCAGCAGGCGCACGCCGGTACCATCGATCAGGTCGACATAAGCGCGGGTGGAGGTGGCAGTGGCCGACAGTGTTTGCAGCACGTTCAGCGCCGCACGCTCCCCAGTGAGCAGAACGCGGGCGGGGCCTTCCAGGGTTAAAAAACACTGCTCAGCCTCAAGCCTATCGCCGTCGGCGGCGTGCCAGGTCAGGCTTACCCGACTATCCAGACGGCGGAACAGCTCATCCACCCAGGGTGCTCCGCACAGTATGGCGGCTTCACGGGTAATAACGTCAGCGCTGGCCCACTGATGTTCAGGGATCAATTGCGCGGTAATATCACCCGGGCCAACGTCTTCTGCTAGCAAGCGAGCGGCGCTGGCGCGGATTTCTTCAGCAAGAGCGGATTGATAATGCATGGCAGTGAATTCTCTGAACGTCGTCTTCGATGACAGGCATTGTAGTGAAAAACAGCGGTGAAGGTGAAAGAGAACACAGAGAGAGCGCTAACGTAGAGGAGCCCTTGCCAGTGGAAAACAAACAACCCTCCGACGGGTGGTGGGAAAACGCGCGTAAAGTCGTTTCACCAAACTGTGACTCTCGGCCCTCCGGTGAGGTGTCGTTGATAGTGATTCATGCGATCAGCCTTCCCCCTGGTCAGTTTAGTGGTCATGCTATTGAGGCGCTATTTACCAATCAATTGGCGCTAGATGAGCATCCGTTTTTCGCCGAAATTGCCCATTTAAGAGTCTCTGCACACCTGCTTATTCGTCGCGATGGCGAGTGCGTGCAGTTTGTTGATACAGATCAGCGTGCTTGGCATGCGGGGCGCTCATGCTGGTGGGACACTCGCCAAGCAGGGTGGCGAAGGGCGCTTAACGATTTCTCGGTGGGGATTGAGCTTGAAGGGGATGACGTTACCCCCTATAGCAAAGCCCAGTATGACGCGCTGGTAGACGCGGTGGTGTGGCTAATGGCGAGTAACCCCCAGCTAGATAGCAGCCGTATAACCAGCCATGCCCATGTGGCGCCGCTGCGCAAAACAGACCCTGGCCCGGCGTTTGACTGGGCGTATTTTCAGCAGCGGCTGGGATCGCGCCTTGAGCGTTAGCGGTTGGATTACGTTTTTCCGCGCTAAGTATTTCACTAATAACGTAATAAAACGGTAGTTTAATTACATTGGGTGACTGGTTGGTAACCCTGGAAAATGCTCTATGTATTGCTTATGTTGCAGTGCAATAGTTTGTTTTCGATAGGCTTTTACGCTGCGACAGAATTGGCAGCGTGGCGACTTTGAGGTATCTTCCCCTATACAAAAGGCTAACTTTTAACAAAATTGTGTAGCTTTACTACATCAATAAGTACGTAGCTTATTGAATGTAGAGCTAAAACCCCTATCCGGCGTTTAATCACCGGCTGAATGTAGGCGAGTGGTGGAGTTCGACACCGCCGTCCCAGGCCATTCGGGTAGCGGGGATTATTGTCATTTATCGTCATTCGGAGAGACCTCTATGAGTCTGGAGACAAGAGAAGATCTCGATCCGATCGAAACCACGGAATGGATTGATTCCCTGGAATCGGTATTGGATCGTGAGGGCGAAGATCGTGCCCGCTACCTGATGACCCGCCTGGCGGATCGCCTGCGCCGGGACGGCATGAAGGTGCCCTTCTCGGTGACAACCCCGCACCGTAATACGATCCCGGTTCACCGCGAAGCCCCGATGCCTGGCGACCTGTTCATGGAGCGCCGTATCCGCTCTTTGATCCGCTATAACGCCATTGCGCAGGTCATTCGTAATAACCGCGCCAAGCCCGGCCTGGGTGGCCACATTGCCAGCTTTATGTCCTCGGCAACGCTGTATGACGTGGGCTTTAACCACTTCTTCCGCGCTCCCCAGGGCGACTTTGCCGGTGACTTGGTCTATATCCAAGGGCACGTGGCGCCGGGTATCTACGCGCGTTCCTATTTGGAAGGCCGTCTGTCTGAAGAGCAGATGGATAAGTTCCGCCAGGAAGTGGATGGCGATGGCCTCTCTTCCTACCCGCACCCGTGGCTGATGCCGGACTACTGGCAGTTCCCCACGGTCTCCATGGGKCTTGGGCCGATTCAAGCAATTTACCAAGCGCACGTGATGAAGTACCTGCATCACCGTGAGCTGAAGGATATGTACGACCGCAAGATCTGGTGCTTCATGGGCGACGGTGAGTGTGACGAGCCGGAATCCCTGGGTGCCATTTCACTGGCCGGTCGTGAAAATCTCGACAACCTGATCTTCGTTATCAACTGCAACCTGCAGCGCCTGGACGGCCCGGTACGCGGCAACTCCCGCGTCATGGACGAGTTCGAAGGCGTCTTCCGCGGGGCTGGCTGGAACGTCATCAAGGTCGTTTGGGGCCGTCATTGGGATCCGCTGTTCGAGAAGGATAAGAAAGGCATCCTTCAGAAGCGTATGGACGAAGCGGTCGACGGCGAGTACCAGAACTACAAGGCCAACGGTGGCGCGTATACCCGCGAGCACTTCTTTGGTAAGTACCCAGAAACCGAAGCGATGGTCAAAGACCTCTCTGACGAAGATATCTGGAAGCTCAACCGCGGTGGCCACGACCCGTTCAAGGTTTACGCGGCGTATAACGAAGCGGTTAACACCTCCAACGGCAAGCCCACGGTCATCCTGGCGCACACCGTTAAAGGCTACGGCATGGGCAGCGGCGATGGCGAAGCGGCCAACGAAGCGCACCAGGTCAAGAGCATGGAGTACGAAGCGCTCAAGACCTTCCGCGATCGCTTCGGTATTCCATTAACCGACGAGCAGCTCAAAGACGTGCCGTACTACAAGCCGGAAGAGGACTCTCCCGAGCTCAAGTATATGCACCTGCAGCGTGAGCGACTGGGTGGTTACTTGCCCAGCCGCCAGAGCGACTTTGAGGCCCTGGAGATTCCTAGCCTCGAAGACAAAACCTTTGCCTCGCAAATGGGTGGCTCGAAAGGTCGTGAAGTCTCGACCACTATGGCGTTTGTACGCGTCCTCAATGGTCTGGTGAAAGATAAGCAGTTGGGCAAGAAAGTCGTGCCGATTATTCCCGACGAGGCGCGTACCTTCGGTATGGARGGCATGTTCCGCCAGTTGGGTATCTACACCTCGGAAGSCCAGAAGTACGAGCCGGTAGATAAAGGCCAGATCATGTTCTACCGCGAGGATCAGAAAGGTCAGATCCTTGAAGAGGGCATTACCGAAGCGGGCGCGATGTCGGCCTGGATCGCCGCGGCGACCTCCTACAGCAACAACAACGTCACGCTACTGCCGTTCTACATCTACTACTCGATGTTCGGCTTCCAGCGCATTGGTGACTTGGCTTGGGCGGCTGGCGACCTACAGGCGCGCGGCTTTATGGTCGGCGGCACCGCGGGGCGTACCACCCTTAACGGCGAAGGCTTGCAGCACCAGGATGGTCACAGCCTGATTCAGGCATCCACCATTCCCAACTGCCGCAGCTACGACCCGACCTACGCCCATGAAGTGGCGGTCATCATGCAGGATGGCCTGAAGCGTATGTTCACCGATAAGGAGAACTGCTTCTACTACCTGACGGTAATGAACGAGAACTACGAGCACCCGGCGCTAGAAAACGTMCCTGCTGACGATATCGTCAAAGGCATGTACCTGCTACGCGAAACCAAGGGCGACAAAGGCCGTGTTCAACTGCTGGGCTCGGGCACTATTCTGCGTGAAGTGGAAGCCGCCGCTGAGTTGCTCGAGAACGATTGGGGCATTGGCGCCGACATCTGGAGCGTGACCAGCTTTAACGAGCTGCGTCGTGAAGCGCTGCTGTTGGATCGTGAAGCCTTCCTAAGCCCTGAGGCCGAGGCCAATAAGCCCCACGTCACCAAGTGCCTGGAAGGGCGCGACGGCCCGATTATCGCCTCGACCGACTACATGAAGCTGTATGCCGATCAAGTGCGCGCCTGGGTGCCGGGTGACTACACTGTACTGGGTACCGATGGTTTTGGCCGTTCCGATACCCGTGAGAAGCTGCGTTACTTCTTCGAAGTAGATCGCTACTTCGTTACCGTGGCGGCGCTGCGTGCGCTGGCTGAACGTGGTGAGATTGATCGCAAGCAGGTTGGTGAAGCGCTTAAGAAGTATGGCATTGATGCCAATAAGCCTAACCCGCTGACTAGCTAAACCGCTGACCGGTGGGTGCTTGCCCACCGGCTCGATCCGATTTGGAAGGAGCGCGACCTTGAGTAGCGAAATCATCAAAGTTCCCGATATCGGCGGCGATACCGATGTCGAAATCATCGAGATTGCGGTGTCAGAAGGCGACGTCATTGAAGCGGAAGACACCCTAATCACGCTGGAATCCGACAAAGCCAGTATGGATGTACCAGCCCCGAAAGGTGGCAAGGTACTGAAAGTGCTGGTCAAAGAAGGCGATAGCGTCTCGGAAGGAGACGATATCGTTGAGCTGGAAGTCGAAGGTGGCAGCGACGAGAAACAAGAGAGCTCGTCTGACAGCCAGCCTGAAGAGGCCCCAGCCAAGCAAGAAACACCCAAAGAGCCGTCTCAAGAGCAGAAGCCCGCGGCTAAAAAATCAGCGGGTGGCAAGCAGACGGTTGATATTAAAGTGCCGGATCTCGGCGGCTCGGACAGCGTCGAAATTATCGAAGTCGCCGTTAGCGAAGGCGATGAAATCGAAGCCGAAGACACCCTGATCACCCTGGAGTCTGACAAAGCCTCCATGGACGTGCCCAGCCCCCATAGCGGTAAGATCGTTAGCTTTACCGTGAAAGAGGGTGACACGGTCTCGGAAGGCGATGTGATCGGCCAGATGGAGATCGTCGGCGAAGGCGATGACAGCGAAGACGCTGCTGACGAGCAGGCATCCAGTCAAACCAGCAGCGAGCCGGAAGCGACGGCTGTACAGGATGACGAGCCAGAAGAAGCCGCCAGCGAATCGCCTGCGCGCAAAGAGATTCGCGTGCCGGATCTTTCCGGTGCTTCTGACGTGCCGATTATCGAGATTGGTGTAGCGGCAGGCGATGAAATCAACGAAGAAGATCCGCTGATTACCCTGGAGTCCGACAAGGCCTCTATGGACGTGCCTAGCCCCTATAAAGGTAAGCTCCTTGAGCTAACCGTTAAAGAGGGCGACACCGTTTCCGAAGGCGATGTGATCGGCTATATGGAAGTGGCGGGTGCCAAGAGTCAGCAAGCGGCACCGAAAAAAGCGGCGCCCGAAAAATCTGAGCCTAAAAAAGAGGCCAAGGCCACTGAGTCTCCGGCGGGCACGCCCAGTCCTGAAGCCCAGATGGCGGCCCATAAGCCCCGTGATGGCAAGCTGGTTCACGCCGGTCCCGCGGTGCGTATGCTGGCCCGCGAGCTGGGCGTCGACTTGGGGCTTGTGAAGCCCAGCGGCCCGAAAGATCGCGTGCTCAAAGAGGACGTGCAGTCCTACGTGAAGCAGGCGATTGCCAATCAGGGCAAAGCCCAGCCCGGCGCGGCAGCCGCGGCGACGGGTGGTGCGGGTATTCCGCCGATCCCGGAAGTCGACTTCAGCCAGTTTGGTGAAGTGGAAGAGAAGCCCATGGGGCGCCTGCTCAAGATGGGCGCGACCAACCTGCATCGCAGCTGGCTTAATGTGCCTCACGTTACCCAGTTCGACGAAGCGGACATCACCGAGCTGGAAGCTTTCCGCAAGGCGATGAAGGCCGAAGCGGAAGCCCAGGGCGCCAAGCTGACGCCACTGCCGTTTATGGTTAAGGCCTGTGCTTTTGCGCTGCGTAAATTCCCGCAGTTCAACGTCAGCTTGAAGGGTGACGGTGAAACTCTGGTATGGAAGAACTATGTCCATATCGGTATCGCCGTGGACACGCCTGATGGCCTGATGGTGCCAGTGGTACGTAACGCCGACAAAAAATCCTTGATCGAGATTGCCAAGGAGATGGCGGAGCTAGGCAAAAAAGCCCAGACCAAAAAGCTCAAGCGCGACGAGATGACCGGTGGCTGCTTCACTATTTCGAGCCTCGGTTCGATTGGTGGTACGGCATTTACACCGATCGTCAACGCGCCGGAAGTGGCTATTTTGGGTGTCTCGAAAGCGCAGATGAAGCCGGTTTGGGATGGCAGCGCCTTCCAGCCGCGCCTGATGATGCCGCTGTCGCTCTCCTACGATCACCGCGCGATCAACGGCGCCGACGCGGCACGCTTTACTGCCTTCCTGGCAGATGTGCTGACTGATATTCGTCGCTTACTGCTTTAATTGGTAGCGATGTGCTCTCACAAGCGGCGCCCCTCGGGGCGCCGCTTGTGTTTACTAAGCGTAAATGCTGCCTAAACCTCTCGCAGGGCGACCAAAGTGGTAGATTTAGGGCATTTGGCTGTTTTAATTTAAAAAAATTGAAATAAAAGCGGGTCTCTCAGGCTTTTGGGGAGTTGTGTCGCTTGAGAGGCGCGGTTATTGTCAGTTAACAGAATTTACATACTCATTTTTCGAACTCTTTTTTCATACCAAGAACTTCAAGGAGCAGTGCCATGCGTTTAATCCTGTTGGGTGCCCCCGGCGCGGGGAAGGGGACTCAAGCTCAGTTTATTTGCGAGCAATTTAAGATTCCTCAGATTTCCACCGGGGATATGCTGCGCACGGCCATTAAAGATGGCACTGAGCTGGGCCTGAAAGTAAAAGAGATCATGAACAGCGGTGGCCTGGTGTCTGACGATATCATTATTGACCTGGTCAAAGAGCGCATCAGCCAGCCTGACTGCGAGAACGGTTTTCTGTTCGATGGCTTCCCACGCACGATCCCCCAGGCTGATGCCATGAAAGAGGGCGGCGTTAAGCTGGATCACGTAGTGGAAATTGCTGTGCCCGACGAAGAGATTGTCAGCCGCTTGGCGGGTCGCCGTGTGCACCAGGCATCGGGCCGGGTTTATCACGTAGACCACAATCCGCCCAAAGAGCCGGGCAAAGACGATGTGACCGGTGAAACGCTTATTCAGCGTGAAGACGACCAAGAGTCCACGGTGCGCAATCGCCTGTCGGTTTATCACGACCAAACCGCGCCGCTGGTTGATTACTATCAGCAGTGGGCCGAGCAAGACCCCCAGAGCGCCCCCCAGTACCACCGCATCGAAGGCGTAGGCAGCGTGACGGATATTACCCGCCAGGTAAAAGAAGCCCTGAGTTAATAAGAGCCCTTAACTGATAAAAACGCTTAGCTTACTATAAGCGTTTTTCGCCTTTGCCGATGGCCCGCATTAAGCGGGCCATCGTCGTGTTGGCGTGACAAAGGTATAATGCCGCAATCTTTCTTTCGAGTGGCCAATTTGCTATGCCGTTACATCTGCTTGCCCTGGACGCCTCTTCAAGCGCCTGCTCTGCAGCACTGCTGCGCCAAGACGACTCGGGCACTGAGTGCTTGGCGCGCTTTGAGATGACGCCCCGCGCCCATACCCGTCGGCTGCTGCCGATGGTGGATGAAGTGCTTGCCGACGCACAGCTAACGCCTTCCCAGCTTGACGCCGTGGCCTTTGGCCGAGGCCCTGGATCTTTTACTGGCCTGCGTATAGCGGCGGGAGCCGCTCAAGGGCTGGCGTTTGGCCTCGACTGCCCATTGTTGGGTGTGTCTACCTTGGAAGCGTTAGCGCTGCAGGCCCATCGCCGCTACCACCTTCGCCACGTGGTGACCGCCTTGGATGCGCGCATGGGCGAGGTGTATGCCGCGACCTGGCACTGTCTTAAAGACACCCTTACCCCTATGAGCAAGGAAGCCGTGCTCGCGCCTGAGGCGCTGCGCCTGCCAGGGGAAGAGACCGACTGGGTCGGTGTGGGCAGTGGCTTTACGCTGTGGGAACGCTTCACTGTCGACGTACAGCTCAGCATGCCCCAACATTTGGATGATTTAGAGCCCCGCGCCGAAGAGATGGCGTGGCTGGCGGCGCGTGATTTTGCCGCTGGGCTGGGGCAAGCCGCGCATCTGGTTCAGCCGGTTTATCTGCGCAACGACGTGGCCTGGAAAAAGCCTGCATGAGTTTTGTAGAACGCTATGTTGAGAGCCTCGTTGAGAACGACGTTGAGGGTATTGTTCTACCTGATGACCTGCGTTTAGAGCAGCGCGATGAAGGGTTAGTGCTGATCGGTGATGAGAAGCGCTACGGCAAGCCACTCAGCGTTGACTTTGCGGCGGGCAAAGCGGCTCATCGGCGCCGCTTCGGCGGTGGCCGTGGCCAGCTAATTGCTAAGGCCTGTGGGCTTGCCAAGGGAGTGACGCCCAGTATCGTTGATGCAACGGCAGGGCTGGGGCGTGATGCCTTTGTATTGGCTAGCCTAGGCGCCCAGGTGTTGTTAATTGAGCGAGTCTCGGCGATTGCGGCGCTGTTGGAGGATGGCTTGAAGCGTGCCTCCAGACATAGCGATACGGCGGAAATTGCTGCCCGGATGACGCTGCGTCACGGCGATGCCGCTCAAACCTTGGCGGAGCTTGTCGCCAGTGCTGACTTTACGCCGCAGGTGATACATCTGGATCCGATGTTTCCCCATCGTGAAAAATCGGCGTTGGTGAAAAAAGAGATGCGCCTGTTTCGCGAATTGGCCGGTGATGATGACGATGCCCCACGCCTGCTGGAAGCGGCGCTGGATGTGGCGACGCATCGCGTGGTGGTAAAGCGCCCCCGTAAAGCGCCGCCTATTGCGGGTCCGGCACCGCAGCATACCCTTGAGGGTAAAACCAGCCGTTATGATTTGTATGTCCATCGTTCATTAGTGCGTTAATCGGCTTACTTATTAGCGCTAACGCAAGGAGCATCCATGCAGAACGCGTGGCGAGAAGGTAATCGATTTACGCTGCTACCGGAGGCCACACGCTTTCTACCCGCTATGTTTGAAGCGGTGCATGCCGCGCGGCACTATGTGTTGGTAGAGCTCTACTTGATGGAGTCGGGGGAGCTGGCAGATCAAGTCAGCGATGTGCTGATTGAGGCTGCCCAGCGCGGCGTCAGCGTCTGCTTGCTGCTGGATGGGTATGGCGCGATGGGGCTCTCCAGTGATGATCGTCTAAACCTACTGCACGGCGGCGTTCAATTGCGCTTTTTTAACCCCATTGGCTTTCACTCTTTAGCGCGGAACCTGAGCCGCGATCACCGCAAAATAGTGGTTGTTGATGGTGAGCTTGCTTTCACTGGCGGATTTGGCGCAGTGGATGAGTTTCTCAACGCCTGGTACGAAATTGCGCTGCGTATTGAAGGCCCGGTGGTGGCCGAGTGGGAGCTGCTGTTTCGGCGCCTGTGGCACTCGCGGCTGACCCGCGGTGAGAAGGGCGATGGCCGCGCGGTGGCTCTCCCAGAGCGCCGCGAGCCTAAGGCGCTGGCCAATGGCGTGCCGGGGCGGGCAATGTCAGCCCGTGGCTACCGTTATCAAGCAATTCGCCACTCGCTGCACCACCGTGTCAGTCAGGTCGAGCAGCGTCTCTGGCTGTGTACGCCCTATTTTGTGCCCACCTTTGCCCTGCGTCGACGCTTGATTAAGGCGGCTCGTCGCGGGATTGACGTGCGTTTATTGTTGCCGGGGGCCAAGCATGACCATCCCAGTGTGCGTTTTGCCGGTCAACGCTTCTATCACACTATGCTCAAGGCAGGGGTGCGCATTTTTGAGTTCCAGCCGACCTTTATCCACGCCAAGTTTGTGCTCGCCGATGAGTGGGTGAGCATTGGTTCGTGTAATTTTGATCACTGGAATCTGCACTGGAACTTAGAGGCGAACCAAGAGGCGATGGACCCTCAGCTAGCGGCTGATGTGCACGCCCTGTTCGAGCGTAACTTTGCCGCCAGCGAGGAGGTAGACGCCGCGGCTTGGGCGGCACGGCCCTGGGGCCAGCGCGCCCGTGAGTGGCTCTATGGCGTGCTGGATGCCATTGTGACGCGGCTTAAGTAACGAAAAGTGCCTAGCGCTTTTTGCCCTTTGCCGGCGTTTTTTTACGCGGTTTGGGTTTGGGGGTTTCCGGCGGCACGCGGTAGTGCAGGTAAAGATCCAACACCAGTTCCGGCAACTGCACCACCAGCGACTCTTGACGCGTTTGATCTTTCGCCAGCTCGGCCATATCCGGCTCGTCGTCGAATAGCCCAGAGAGCAGCATAAACGGCAGCAGCAGCGTGGCGGCGGCCTCTTCATCGTCCTGGAACCAAGCGCTCTCGTCGCTGAAGACGCCCTCCATAAAGCCTGCACACCAATCGCCAATGGGGGTATCTTCGGCGGGTTCGCCGCCTAGCGTTAGCTCAAAGGGGAGTTCCGGTAAGCCGCCTTGTTCAAGTACCGCCACCGCGTTGTCACGCAGCAGTGTTAGCAGGGTGATAATCTCATCACGCTCGCTATCATCGGCATAGCGTGGCTCGCCCTGAAACAGCTCCGCCAGCCACTGGGTCGGCGGCACTTCGCTAGGCGCCACCGCAAGCGCCACTAAAAAGCCATGGGCGGAGATCAGGTCAAGGGCGTCTTCACCCACTTGATCAGAGTCGAGGAAGTCGTCCAGTCTATCCAACTGCTCATCCTCGAGCAGTGGCTGCGGCGGCGTGTTGGTGTCGGGCGTGTCACTGCGCTCTGCCATGGGTAAAGCCTCATCTATACAATCGTTCATCAATGGTTATCTTTAACGGCTAGTTTATCACTAATGAAGACATTACCACTGCCCCCTTGGCCCGCCGCTGAATTGGCCGCCATGTCGGAAACAGCGTTACACCGGGCCGCGCGGACGCGCGTTGAACAGGCGTGGCAGCGCTGTTGTGAAGTGAGCCCTGCGCTGCCAGCCCCCAAAGTGTGGTTTAACCTACGCGGCGCGTCGGCCGGTCAAGCCCACCTGGGGCATGGCGGCTTACGCTTAAACCCGGTGCTGCTGAATGAAAACCGCGCAGCGTTTTTTGACGAGGTGATTCCCCATGAAATGGCCCACTGGCTGGTGTTTCATTTGGACAATGGCCCGCGTTTAAAACCCCACGGCCGCGAGTGGAAAACGGTGATGCGTGATCTGTTTGGCTTAGTGCCCAGCGTGACCCACCGGTTTGATATTAAGCAGGCGCAGTCCGCACCTTATCGTTACCAGTGTGATTGCCGGTTTCATCAGTTTACCCCGCGACGTCATGCTTTAGTGGTAAACGGGCGCCGTTACCGCTGCCGACACTGCGCTAAGACGTTGGTCTACAGGCCGGAAGATGTGCTTTGATTCGTTTATAAATATCTGTTTTTTAAATGAAAAATGCTAATACCAATGTCTAAAGGGAAGCCCGCGTGAGGAGGTTTATGCTAGGGGCACATTACTGGGTGTCGATACGACGAATAACGTTCAATAACCCCTGACACAATAGTATCGACTATATTTTCTAGAGAGTGCATTTCCACGGACAGAGGCAATTTCATGAGCAATCAACAGAACGTCTATCCGGTGCGCGACGATTTCGCCGCCAATGCCTGGGCCAACCAAGCCAAGTACGAGGCCATGTATCAGCAGTCGATGGACGATCCGGAAGGCTTCTGGGCTGAGCAGGCTAAACGCCTTGACTGGATTAAAGCGCCCAGCAAAATCAAAAACACCTCTTTTGCACGTGACAATGTTGATATTCGCTGGTTTGAAGATGGGCTGCTTAACGTTAGCGCCAACTGCCTGGATCGCCATCTAGACAAGCGCGGCGACCAAACGGCGATTATTTGGGAAGGCGATAATCCCAATGACTCCAAACACATTACCTATCGCGAGCTTTATGCACGTACCAACCAGCTTGCCAACGCGTTGAAAGAGCTGGGCATCGGTAAAGGCGACACCGTAACACTGTATATGCCGATGATTCCCGAAGCCGCCATGGCGATGCTTGCCTGTGCACGTATCGGTGCAGTGCACTCGGTTGTCTTTGGCGGCTTCTCACCCGATGCCGTTGCTCAACGGGTCATTGGCGCCGACTCCAAGCTGGTGATTACCGCCGATGAGTCGGTGCGCGGTGGCAAGCACGTGCCGTTGAAAGAGAACGTGGACGCCGCGCTAACCCGCGAAGGCACTGACGTGTGCAAAAACGTCCTGGTGGTGAAGCGCACCGGCGGTGAGATTGAGTGGAAAGAAGGCCGCGATGTGTGGTTTGACGAGCTGGTCGACAAGCAGTCCAGCGAGTGCGAAGCCGAAGCTATGGGCGCCGAAGACCCGCTGTTTATTCTCTACACTTCAGGCTCAACCGGTGCGCCTAAAGGCTTGAAACACACCACAGGTGGCTACCTGACCTACGCCGCCATGACTCACCAGTACGTGTTCGACTATCAAGAGGGTGAGATTTACTGGTGTACTGCGGACGTTGGCTGGGTCACCGGGCATAGCTATATTGTTTATGGCCCCTTGGCGAACGGTGCGACCACCTTAATGTTTGAAGGTGTTCCCAGCTATCCGACCCATGGTCGGCTGGGCGATATCGTTGATAAGCACAACGTTAATATCCTCTATACTGCGCCCACCGCGGTACGTGCACTGATGGCCCATGGCGATAACGTCATGGATTCGAGCAAACGCGATAGTCTGCGTCTGCTGGGCTCCGTGGGCGAGCCGATTAACCCGGAAGCCTGGGAGTGGTTCTACCGCGTTATCGGCAACGAAAAATGCCCGATTGTGGATACTTGGTGGCAAACCGAAACCGGCGGCATCATGATTGCGCCGCTGCCGGGCGCTACGCCGCTTAAACCGGGTTCTGCGACGGTTCCTTTCTTTGGTGTGAAGCCCGCTCTGGTGGATAACGAAGGTAATATCCTGGAAGGTGCCACTGAAGGCAATCTGGTGCTTCTTGACGCTTGGCCGGGGCAGGCGCGCTCTATTTGGGGTGATCACGAACGCTATACTCAGACCTACTTCTCGACCTACGACGGTATGTACTTCACCGGTGACGGCTGTCGTCGCGATGAGGATGGTTACTACTGGATCACTGGCCGTGTGGATGATGTTCTGAACGTGTCCGGTCACCGCATGGGGACCGCCGAAATTGAGTCCTCGCTGGTGGCGCACAGTGCCGTTGCTGAGGCAGCCGTTGTTGGCTTCCCGCACGATATTAAGGGACAAGGCATCTATATCTATGTCACTCTGAACGACGGTATTGAGGAGTCCGACGAACTCAAAAAAGAGCTGACGCAATGGGTGCGCAAAGATATTGGCCCGATTGCTTCGCCGGATGTTATTCAGTGGGCGCCAGGCTTGCCGAAAACCCGCTCGGGTAAAATCATGCGCCGTATCCTGCGCAAGATTGCCGCTAACGAGTGTGATGGCTTGGGCGATACCAGTACGCTGGCGGATCCGTCGGTGGTCGATGAGCTGATTGAGCATCGCGTCAATCAATAATGGTGACATCGATCTAAGCTGTTTAGCCGCCCCCAGCCCTTGATAAAACCGTGCCGACCCGAGTAGGTCGGCACGACTGTGTTTGTAGATACGAGTTTATAGATATGCGTTTATAGATACGCATTTCACTTGTATGAACTATCTATTATAAATTGTGCATGTGATGCTTGGGCATGATGAAGCCCATGGGGTACCATGCTTCACAACCGTAAGAGCCTAGCGTCGCGGCGGCAGACAACCCCGCTGCTCGAGGAACCGGAGGAATATCCATGGCAGTAGCTCATAAGTTTATCGTCGCTGACGATCACCCGCTGTTTCGTGCAGCGTTGACCCAAGCGTTACGCCAGTTGGCCCCCCAGGCGGAAATTGTCGAAGCGGATMCCATGGAAGCCACCACTGATGTGGTGAATCGCCACCCCGATGCCGACTTGATTCTGCTGGATCTGCATATGCCTGGAGCCCACGGCTTCTCAGGTTTGATCCAACTGCGCGGCCAGATGCCCGATATCCCCGTCGCGGTGGTGTCAGGCAGCGATGAGCCCTATGTGGTCCGTCGTGCTATTGACTACGGCGCGTCGGGTTTTATCCCCAAATCGTCTTCACTGCAGCTTATTGCTGAGGCCGTAGGCGAAATCCTACAGGGCGAAGTGTGGTTGCCCGAGGCGTTGGCCAACGTGCTGGAAGAGACCAGTGAAGAGGAGTCGCGCTTTGCTGAGGCGATTGCATCGCTAACGCCCCAGCAGTTCCGCGTTTTGAATATGCTCACCGAAGGCCTGCTGAATAAACAGATCGCTTATGAACTGAGCGTCTCTGAAGCGACCATCAAGGMCCACGTGACTGCGATTCTACGCAAGCTGGGCGTTCMCTCCCGCACCCAGGCAGTGATTGCTGCCCAGAAGCTGGAAGTCGAACCGCCAAAAGTGGTGTCGTAAGGACGTCCTTTATTCACCGCTTGATAAAACCATCATCTGCGGCGCTTAACGCGCCGCGCGATTGGCCTGTAAAGTGCGCGTCAGAAGCGCCCGCAGCGCCGCCGGTTTAACGGGCTTCAGCAGTAGTTGATAGCCCGCCCGCTTAATCTCTTCGGCCACCGCTTCGGTACGATCTGCAGTAATCACGATCCCCGGTACTGCCCCCTCAAAACGCTCGCTGAGCGCTTCTAGCGCCATTAAACCGGTCACTTCGTTGTCCAGGTGGTAGTCCGCCAAAATAGCGTCCGGGTCGCCATCCATATTGCGTAGTATCGACTTGGCTCCGCCGATACTGGTGGCGGTAAACACCTCGCACCCCCAGCCGCTCAGCATGGCGGTCATGCCTTCCAGAATCAGCGTCTCGTTGTCGATACACACAATCCGCGTTCCGCTCAGCTTATGGCTACCGCGTCGGTTCTGTGGTTCTAGCTCGGCACTGCTCGCCTCACGGGCGGTCACAATCGGCACGCTAACCGAGAAAACCGCCCCTTTGCCGACCGTCGAGCGTACTTTAATGGGGTGGTCCAGCACCCGGCTCATACGGTCGGCAATCGAGAGACCCAGCCCCAGCCCTTTTTCACTCTCTTTGTGTCGGGAGACCTGATCCAAGCGGCGGAATTCCTGGAAAATCTCGGTCAGCTTGGATTCCGGAATACCCGGGCCGCTGTCCCACACTTCAATTGATAACCAGCCGTTGTGGCGGCGACAGCCCAGCAGAACGCGACCCTCTTGGGTGTAGCGAATCGCATTGGACAAGAAGTTTTGCACAATACGCCGCAGCATTTGAGGATCTGAGTCGACCCAAAGCTGGGTAGGCACGACTTCTAAGTCCAGCCCGCGATCGTCCGCCATCACTTCAAATTCGGCGCGTAGCGGGCGGAAGATATCCGCTAGGGCAAAGTGACTGCGCCGCGGCGTTAAGGCGCCTGCGTCCAGCTTGGAGATATCCAGCAGGGTGCTTAGCAGTTCCTCGGCGGCCTGCAGCGAGTTATCGATATGGCCAACGATGCGCTGGGTGTCGGTAGTGGTCACGTTTTGCATCAGCGCGGAAGTAAATAGCCGTGCCGCGTTAAGTGGCTGCAGTAAGTCGTGGCTGGCCGCGGCCAAAAAGCGCGTCTTAGAGGCGTTGGCATCTTCCGCGAGCTGCTTAGCCTGGCGCAGAGCAAGCTCCGCCTCAGCGCGCACCCGGTTCTCCTGGCGCAACGCCGCGTTGGCTTCAGAGAGCGCCTGGGTGCGTTCGCGCACGCGCTCCTCAAGAGTTTCGTTGGTCTCTTTAAGGGCAATTTCGGCCTGACGGCGCTCGGTAATGTCCTGATAGAGTGCAAAGAAGCCCAGGATGGCCTGACTGTCGCCAAAGTGCGGCGTGTAAGTGACCAGCATATAGCGCATGGCCTCGTTGACCCGCAGCGAGACTTCAAAGCTAACCCGCTCACCGTTTAGCGCGCGGTTCACCCAAGGTGTGCGCTCCTCTGCCTGCTTGACCGGCAATACGTCTTCAAAGCGGCGACCAATCACCGCATTGCGGTCAATATTGAACGCCTGCTCATAGGCGCGGTTGGTAAACAGATAGCGGCACTCTTTATCGAAGTAAGCAATCAGTGCGGGCACGTTATCGGTGTAGATACGGATATTGTTTTCCGAGCGAATCAGCGCCTCTTCGATACGCTTCTGCTGGGTAATATCCTGGTAGGTATACACAAAGCCGCCGCCGGGCATCGGGTTGCCCTGCACCTCCAGCACGCTGCCATCCTGGCGGTAGCGAACGTAGCGGTGGGGTTGGCCTTCGCGAATATTGTCGAGTAGCAGTTGCACATGCTCTTCCGGGTCGCCCGGGCCGTATTCACCGTTGTGAGCGTTGTAGCGGAAGATGCGGTCAATGGGAGCGCCAACGCGAATTAAGKGGTCAGGGAAGCGGAATAGCTCCAGATAGCGCTGGTTCCACACCACCAGGCGCAGGTTCTGGTCGACCACGCTGATACCCTGGTTGATATTTTCGATGGTGGCTTGCAACAGCGCCCGGTTGAACTCCAATACCTGGGAGGCTTCATCGACAATCGAAATCACATCCGAGATACCGATGCCGCGCCCTTGAAGCGCTGAGTTAACCACGATGCGCGCCGAGGAAGCGCCCAGCACCGAGGCCAGAAAGCGTTCGGTGAACTGGATAATATCAATTGAGGCGCGGGTGCCGTTGTCAAGTGGCTTACCCACCCGGCGGGCGTAGTCTTCAAAGGCGCGATCCACTTGGCCCGCGCCTAGAAAGCGCTCGCAGAGGACTTTTAAATCGCCGACGGTGGTCGCCCCGGTCCAGGGGCGGTTAACCGAGGTTTGGCGGGTTTCCACGCTATCGACAAACAGCGACGCCTGAATACGCTCAACTACGCGCTGGGAAGTGACCTGGGATACAAAAATGTAGCAGAACAGGTTAACCCCCAGTGACAGCATCACGCCGTGGGTAAAGCTGTCGCCTAAGTTGAGGCCGAATAGCGCTGTGGGGGATAGCCAGTTAAGCCCCAGTGGGCCGCCGTCAAGCCAGCCGGTGGGCAGCACGCCCGCATTGATCATGGCAGGCATCAGTAGGCTATAGGCCCAGATGGCGAAGCCCGCATTCATACCGACGATCACCCCAAGGCGATTGCCACGCTTCCAGTAGAGCCCGCCAATCAGCGCCGGAGCAAACTGGGCGGCGGCGGCAAACGAGAGCATGCCGATCGAGGCCAGCGAGGTGAATTCGGCAATCAGCTGATAGAAGCCGTAGGCCATCGCCAGCACGGCAACAATGGTCAGGCGCCTGGCGCGTAGCACCAAGCGGCCATAATCCCGCGCCTTGGTATCAAACCAACGCAGCCGGAACAGCGCTGGAATAACGATCTCATTGGAGATCATGATCGATACCGCCACGGCGGCGACAATCACCATGCCTGTCGCCGCCGAGAAACCGCCGATAAAGGTAAGTAGCGTTAACCACTGGTGGCCCGAGGCCATGGAAAGTGCCAGTACGTAGGTATCGGGCTCTACGCCGCTTTCAGAAAATAGCAAAAGACCAGCGGCGGCTAAGGGCACCACAAAAAACGCAATGGCTAGCAGGTAGAGCGGAAACAGCCAGCGCGCTTTGGTGGCGTCATCAGGATGAATATTCTCCACCACTGCCACATGGAACTGGCGGGGCAGACATAGAATCGCCAGCATCGCCAGCAGGGTTTGCGCCCAGAAACTCTGCCCAAAATCCTGATTGGCCAGCTGGCGCTGGAGTTCGAGTTGGCTTTCGGCGTGCCCCATTAGCTCACCCAGGCCATCGAACATGCCCCAGGTCACAAAGGCGCCGAGCACTACAAAGGCCAGCAGCTTGACCAGCGATTCGAACGCCACGGCGTGGATTAAGCCTTCGTGGTGTTCGGTGGCATCGGTGTGGCGGGTGCCAAATAGAATGGCAAAGATCGCCATCACGATCGCCACATAGAAGGCCGTATCGCCAAATAGCGGCGTATGGGTCACATCGGTGGCATCGGTCAGGACGCTGAAGGTGGTCGAAACCGCTTTCAGCTGTAGCGCGATGTAGGGCAGGGTGCCAACCAGGGCGACTAAGCTGGCAAAGGCGGCCAGCGACTGGGTTTTGCCGTAGCGGGAGGCAATAAAGTCGGCAATCGAGGTAACGTTTTGATGCTTGGCAACCCGGATCATCTTGGCCAACACCGGCCAGAACAGTAAAAACGTCAATATCGGGCCGACGAAGATACTCGCAAACGACCAGCCCGCGGTGGCGGCCTGGCCAACGGCGCCGTAAAACGTCCATGAGGTACAGTAAATAGCCAGCGCCAGGCTATAGATGATCGGACGCCGGCGAGTGGCGCCATGGGTACGCGCGCGGCGGTCACCGTACCAGGCGATGCCGAATAGAACGGCAATGTAGAGTAGTGATACCGCGACCAGTAGCCCGCCGTGAAACATGCCTTTCTCCCCGCCAGAGTGTGCGACCCACTAAACGTGCGCTAATAAAAAAGGCTTCATTCTAGGCGAAATGGAGGGTCGTGTACGACCATTCTCGAAGCTTGTTTATACCACAGACTTTATTTGTCTATGTGCACACGTTATTGAGTAGCGGAGATGTTTCGCGCAGCGTGCGTATCTCTTCGAGAATAGGCTCGCGAGACTCTTCATCCAGTGGGACCAACTCCCGGTTCTCACAATTGAGTACGTAGGGCTGGGTTATCAAAATATCGGTGTGGTGACGTTCAAACTGATAAAGAATAAATTCTGCTAAGCGGGCGCCGTCTTGCTCGCTGATGCGAATATTTTCACTATCGACCATGCTGAACTTAGTGGTCATGGGAATGGCAAAGGTCCATGGGCGCCATACCGCTGTGCTGCTCTCCGTTGATATCACTGTAGCGGTCTCAGGAAGTTGCGCCTGCTTATGTTCAAACCAGCTGTACTCGACCTGAACTTGATAGCCCAGCATACCCAGCGCGCCAAACACCGGCACTATCCACTTGGGCAAACGTTTGCCGCTCAAAGTGCGCAGTATCAAGCCAATCCCTGCAGCCGCAAGGCCTGCAAACACGGCGGCGATCAAATGCCAAATCATAAATTATCCTTTCAAAAAGCCGGCTATAAAAGCTATCTATAAAAGCCATCGGGCCTCCCGAAGGAAGCCCGATGGTAAGGTCGATCCCCAGCGTTATCACCGCATGGCGACAACGCGTTAGGAAGGAGTATGACTTAGTGATCTATCGCCATACCAGCACCTTTCGGATAGCGAACGCTTTCCACCAGATCCTGAATTTCCTGCGGCGGTGCAGCGGTCACTCTGGAGACCGCGAAGGCAACGACGAAGTTGATCATCGCGCCTACGGCACCGAAGGAGAGCGGCGAAATGCCAAAGATCCAGTTATCCGGCGTGTTTGCCAGCATATTGGTATCCGGCACGAAGAACCAGCCCAGGTAGGTAAAGATGTAAAGCAGGGTGCAAATCAAGCCCGCCAGCATACCGGCGACCGCGCCTGAGCTGTTCATCCGCTTGGAGAAGATGCCCATCATTAGCGCGGGGAACAGTGATGCACCGGCGATACCAAAGGCCAGCGCCACCGTTTGCGCCGCAAACCCAGGCGGATTAAGCCCCAGGTAGGTGGCCAGCAGTATCGCGCCGCCCATGGAGATTCGCGCCGCCAACATCTCGCCTTTCTCGGAGATCTTCGGATTGATCATGGTCTTGATCAAATCGTGACTGATCGCCGACGAGATCGCCAGTAGTAAGCCTGCTGCGGTTGATAGGGCAGCCGCGATACCACCTGCTGCGATCAAACCAATAACCCAGCCGGGCAAATTGGCGATTTCCGGGTTGGCGAGTACCAGGATATCGTTATTAACGGTTAGTTCGTTGCCTTCCCAGCCACGATCAGAGTAGTCAGCTGCATCGTTATACATCTGAATACGGCCGTCGTTGTTGAGATCGTTGAAGCTGATCAGGCCGGTTTCTTCCCAGGTGCGAACCCAGTCTGGACGCTCTTCGTAGAGAATCGGGTTTTGCGCAGCCTCTTCGTAGTTCTCAACCTGCCCTGCCATTTCGGGGTACACAGTGGTCGCTAAGTTCAGACGTGCCATCGAACCAACGGCTGGCGCGGTGAGGTATAGGAGTGCAATGAACACCAGTGCCCAACCAGCAGACCAGCGAGCGTCGGCCACTTTCGGTACGGTGAAGAAGCGGATAATAACGTGAGGAAGACCGGCAGTACCGACCATCAGCGACAGGGTGAACAGCACCATGTTGAGCTTGTTATCCACATCGGCCGTGTAATCCTGGAAGCCCAGGGCACTGACGACGTCATCCAGTTTTTCAAGCAACGGAATACCAGATTCAGTATGCGTGCTGAACATGCCGAACATCGGAATCGGGTTGCCTGTTAGTTGGAAGGCAATAAACACCGCAGGAATGGTGTAAGCGATGATGAGAACGATGTATTGCGCCACCTGGGTGTAGGTGATGCCCTTCATACCGCCAAATACGGCGTAGAGGAAAACGATCAGCGCGGCTAACCAGATACCCCAGGTGTTGCTGACTTCAAGAAAGCGCGAGAATGCCACGCCCGCACCGGTCATTTGACCGATAACGTAGGTAACCGACGCTACAATCAAGCACACGATCGCCACTAGGCGAGCGGTGTTGCTGTAGAAGCGGTCGCCAATGAAGTCGGGCACGGTGAACTTACCGAACTTACGCAGGTAAGGGGCTAACAGCATCGCGAGGATAACGTAGCCACCGGTCCAACCCATCAGGAAGGTAGAGTTGGCGTAGCCACCAGAGGCCAGCAAACCCGCCATGGAAATAAACGACGCCGCTGACATCCAGTCCGCCGCAGTGGCCATACCGTTGGTGATGGGGTGAACCCCACCCCCTGCGACATAGAAGTCTTTTGTTGAGCCGGCGCGCGCCCAGATCGCAATGCCTATATACAAGGCAAAGGAGGCGCCGACGAACAGTAAGTTAATCGCAAACTGGCTCATACCGGCTTACTCCCCAAGGCCAAATTTTTGATCGAGCTTGTTCATCTTCCAGGCATAGAAGAAGATCAGCACGATAAACGTTAGAATTGAGCCCTGTTGTGCAAACCAGAAGCCAAGATCAGTGCCGCCAACCGGAATGCCGGCGAGCAGTGGGCGAAACAGGATAGCGCATCCGTAAGAAACAAATGCCCAAACGGCCAGGCATCCGAAAATTAACCGGACGTTTGCTTTCCAGTATTCAGCAGCATTGGTTTTGTCGTCTGCCATTGTGTTGCTCTCCACTTGTGATTTTTAAGGTTGGGAAAGTTCACGAGGAATAGCGTGTGACCCATCAGGGCAATCGCACGTCTAAAGCCACTCAATCGTTAGGAGTGGTGAGTCAGTTCCTGTTGGCACGTCACCTTATTATTCGATATGAAATGTCGAGTTAGTTAGTGACGTGCGATTACCCTGCATGACTCATTGTTAATACTGGGCAATAAACGTCAAAAAATAAATCCCAGACTTTGGTATCAATAAACAGAGAAGTGGCTCTTTGCTAACTGCATGTTGTTGAAATTGAGTGCTTTTGAACGCCCGTTAAGCGAATTTTGTAGGTGTTTGCAGGGCTATGGGACAATAGTCTAGTAAGCAAATAAATGCACTTATTGGCTACTTTAAATACATGCGCTGCGTTTAATGGGCAGTGGCGGTTATTAACTATCGATACTTTGGTCGCGTATCAAAGGKCGCTTCGACCTTAGCGTGATAGCTAAAGGTATAACAAGGTTCTACTTGCTACTTGGGAAGTGAATCCTTTATACCCGTACAGCCACCTTCATATAATAATCGATAACTGCTTTCTGAAGCGTTGGAGTGGATCAGTTTATGTGGGTCAGCATCGAGTCACGATATTTATTTGTTTTTTCTTATGTCTGCTAGCTCGCCTTAAGGCAAAAACCGGTTAGTCGCAGCCCCGTTTAATGAGGTCAAACCCCATGGTTGATGTGGATCTATCCCAACTGCCGTTTACGCTCCTTGACGATGAGGGGCGTGAGCACATCCGCCGTGGCATTGACCTTGCCTATTTTGATCGTGATGAAATCATTTTAGAGACAGGGCAGGCGGGTGAGTTTGTCTTTCTGATTCATAAAGGCGAAGTGGCAGAAATCGACCCCACGCTGCCCTCATCTACCGCGCGTATCGGCCACTACACGGCGGGGGATCTGTTTGGCGCGATCAGTATTCTCAATGGTAAAAGCCGCTACCGCTTTAAAGCTGAGCAGGAGTGCCTGTGTTACTTACTGCCCAAAGCGCTGTTTCAGCAACTGTGTCGTCACTACCCTGACTTCAGCAATTTCTTTCGCCAGTCGCTGACCCATAAGGCGCGTCTGCTGACCGAAAAGCGCGCCGAAGGGGGTGTCACCATGGCGGGCTTTATGTTGGCCAAAGTGAGCGAGTGTATGCGTGAGCCGCTGCTAATGGCGGCGACGACCGATATAGCCAGCGCGGTCAAACAGCTCAACGCTAGCCACGCCGATAGCCTGCTGGTAGAGACCCAGGACACCCTGGGGATGGTGACTAAAACCGATCTGCTCAATGCCCTGGTGCTGCAGGGCAGCGCGGTAACATCGCCGGTGGATGAGATTGCCCATTTTAATTTGGTGACTGTCGCGCCGGATCAGTATTTATTTGAGGTATTGGTGCTGATGACCCGCCATAAAGTGGCCCGGGTGGTCGTGATGGAGCAAAACGCCTTGAAAGGCGTTGTTGAGCTCACTGACGTGCTTAGCTACTTCTCAAGCCGTAGCTATGTGGTGAGTCTGCAGGTAGAGCAGGCAACCAGCTTAGAGGCGCTTGCAGCCGCCAGCCAGCGTACCCCGGAGCTGGTCAAAGCGCTGATGGCCCAGGGCGTTAAGCTGCGCTTTGCGATGGATCTGCTCGCCGCACTGAACGGTCGCATCATCAGTAAAGCCTGGGAGTTCACCATTAATGAACGCTACCACGGGCAGAGCTGCATGATGGTGATGGGCAGCGAAGGGCGCGGTGAACAGATTCTCAAAACGGATCAGGATAACGGCCTGATTCTGGCCGATGAAACCCAGTGGCCTGACCTTACAAGCCATATGCAGACGCTCACTGATACGCTGATTCAGCTCGGTTATCCGCCGTGCCCCGGCAATATTATGGTGTCTAACCCCGAGTGGGTGGCCACGGTGTCGCAGTGGAAAGGCCATATCGCCAAGTGGGCCAGGGAGCGTGATGGCGACAGCCTGATGAAGCTGGCGATTATGCTCGATGCCCATGCGGTGGCGGGTAACCCAAGCCTACTCGAAAGCGTTCGCGAAGAGCTGTTTGAACGCTGCTCGGGCGATGAGCTGCTGCTCTCCTATTTCGCCCGCACGGCGCTGCGTTTCTCGACGCCGCTGACGCTGTTTGGCTCATTGAAAAAGCCCCAGCACGGTATCGATATTAAGAAAGGCGGCATTTTCCCGATTGTTCACGGCGTGCGCACCATGGCACTTGAACGGCGGATTAAAGCCACTTCAACACTCGACCGGCTTGACGCCCTGGCCGCCGATGGCCGTTTGGATCGCCGCTTTGCCGATGACCTGGGTGAAGCGTTGGCACTGTTTTCCGAGCTGCGTCTTAAACAGCAGCTAAGCGTTTTGGAGACGCCTGCCGGTCATCAAGCCGGTGCCTCAGACGTCAACGCCCAAAACGGCAGCCGCGCTAACCGTGTGGTGGTGCAAAATCTCTCTTCCCTGGAGCGCGACCTATTGCGCGAAGCGATGCATATTGTCAAAGACTTTAAGCAGCGGCTTTCCCATCGTTATCATTTGGAGTATTCGTGAGCGGAATGCGGCTGTTAGATCGACACGTAGGGCTATTTAGCGGTTCATTGCGCACCTTACTGCGCCGTGAAAGTGATCGTCGGCGTTGTGCGGATTCTCCCTATGCGTGGCTGTTTCAACCTTATATGGGCGATGAGCTGGTAGCCCTCGTCTGTACGACAACGCTCACGTCGGCATCGCCGGTGATCAGCTTGGCGGCGGTGGTGCTGAGCCAGCAGCAGGTACGAACCAGCCGCGCTTTTGTGATGACGTTAGGCAGCACGAAACAGCCCGAAAGTGCGAAGCTGCGCCGTCATCATTTGCTATGTGAGGCAGGGGAGGTGCAGCCGCCAAGCAGTGATAACTTGAGCGCGTTAGTGGAATTTATCGGCAACCGGCCCATAGTGGGCTGGCAGTTGGAGCAGCGCATTGGAGCGTTGAATACACTACTGACTAAGCGGCTGAATTTTGCGCTACCCAATGCCCAGGTTGATGTGGCGAGACTGCATCAGCGCCAACTGCGGCGTTTGCATCCGGAGGTAGAAGCGCCCAGCAGCTTCGCCCAGGCGCTGGCATGCTGGCAGGTGCCTGCCATGGGTGTGCAAAGCGTGCTTGCCGAGGCAACCGCCAGCGCACTTCTGTATATGCGCCTACAGCGCGTTATGGCGGAGGTGGCATAGGAATGGTGGAAGCACTAGTGTTTGGGTCAGGCGGTGAGTGTTGTTAGAATGTGGCAATATTTCCTCTTTTAGCGCCTTTCACTATCGGCAGTGCTTATTTCATGCAATCCCTAGATTATTTCGACCCGCATTTTGACACGCCAGATGTTGCTCCTGCAGCCTCTCCAGACGCTGTGCAGGCTGATGCTAAGCAGAAGCGTGAATTTAACAAGCTGCAAAAGCGTCTGCGCCGAGAAGTGGGCAATGCGATTATTGATTACCAAATGATCAATGAAGGCGATCGCGTGATGGTGTGCCTCTCCGGCGGTAAGGACAGCTACACGATGCTGGAGATTTTGCGCAACTTGCAGCGCAACGCGCCAGTTAACTTTTCGTTGATAGCGGTCAATCTGGATCAGAAGCAGCCGGGCTTCCCTGAGCATGTGCTGCCTGCCTATCTGGACAAACAGGGGGTGGAGTATCATATCGTAGAACGCGATACCTACTCGGTGGTGAAAGAGAAAACCCCTGAAGGTAAAACCACCTGCGCGCTCTGTTCACGGCTTCGCCGCGGCTCGCTGTATGGGKTTGCCGAAGAGATTGGGGCCAATAAAATTGCCCTGGGCCATCACCGGGAAGATATTCTTGAAACCCTGTTTCTGAATATGTTCTTCGGCGGCAACCTGAAAGCGATGCCGCCCAAGCTGCTATCCGATGATGGTAAGAATATCGTTATTCGGCCGTTGGCCTACTGCAAAGAAGCGGATATTGCGGAATTTTCGCGGCTGATGGCGTTCCCAATCATTCCCTGCAACCTGTGCGGCTCCCAGCCTAATATGCAGCGTCAGGTGGTCAAAGAGATGCTCGCCGAGTGGGATGAGAAGTTCCCTGGCCGTCTGGAAAGCATGTTTAAAGCGGTGACCAATATTGCGCCCTCCCAGCTGGCAGACCGAAGCCTGTTTGATTTTGAGGGCTTAGAGGCGAAGCAGGCGGAGCTGCTGGCGGGTCGCATCCAGGCCTTCAACGTCAGCTAACCGTTTGCTCTTCCTCTTCGGCGAGGGTAATCAAACGCGGCATATCGAGAATATTGACCTCTCGCCCGGAAACCGCCACCACGCTTTGTTGCTGAAAGCGGCTTAAAATGCGGCTGACGGTTTCCACCGCTAAGCCCAGGTAGTTGCCAATATCGGCCCTCGGCATTGAGAGGCGAAAACTGTAGGGCGAGTAGCCCCGGCGACGAAAACGGTCCGAAAGGGTAATCAAAAAGGTGGCCAGCCGTTGATCGGCGGTTTTTCGCGAGAGTAGGCGCATCATGCGTCGGTCATCGCGTAACTCTTTGCTCATGCTCCGATACAGCTGGCCACGTAGCTCAGGGATCTCTTCTGAGAGCAAATCCAGGCGGTCAAAAGGAATCTCGCAAACGGTGGTGGTTTCCAGGGCGATAACGCTACCGGGGTAGTGCTCTTCATCAATGCCATCCAGCCCCACCAGTTCACTGGGCAGGTAGAAATTGGTCAACTGCTCACTGCCGTTACCTTCGGCGGTGACCTGTTTCAAACTCCCCGAACGCACCGCGTAAACGCTGGTAAAAGTATCACCCTGGCGAAACAGCGGCTCGCCTTTTTTCAGCGGCGCACGGCGGCGAATAATCGCATCGAACTGCCCCATATCGTCCAACTCAAGGGCAAGCGGCAGGCACAGCGAGCTAAGGCTGCAGGTTTGGCAGCGCGCTTCGTGGAGTAGCGAGCGTCGGCTGCTCATAGGTTCCAACATGCGGTGCTCCTTGAGTGGGTCAGGATAAAATTAGCAAATTCTTACTTATTGTGGTGCCGTTAGCATGCCTGCAATAAGGTGATTAAACAATCTTAGAGTAGCGCTGCCCTATTTGCCCAGAAAGATGGGTATCGAACGCCATGGCTAAATGGCGCACCAGCAGTCGACCCATGGGCGTGGCGTTAAGTCGATCACCACTACGGGTCAGTAGGCCATCTTGCTCAGCGCTCTGTAAACGCTCCAGAGCGGGGGCAAAATAGCGGGGGGCATCGATGTTCCAGCGCTGGCTGACCGCAGCCAGATCAATGCCCATATCGCACATCAGCCGCTCAATCACATCCCGCCGGATTAGGTCGTCATCACTCAACCGCACGCCTCGCACAGTAGCGAGCTGACCCTGATCCAACGCCGCCTCGTAGCTTGCCAGATCGCTCGGGTTCTGCGCGTAGACGTCATCAATACGTGAAATCGCCGAAACGCCAAGCCCGATTAAATCGCACTGGGCATGGCTGGAGTAGCCTTGGAAGTTGCGCTGTAGCGAGCCGTCGCGCTGAGCAATGGCCAGGCTATCATCAGGCCGGGCAAAGTGATCCATGCCGATATGTACGTAGCCAGCCGCGGTGAGCATTTCAATCGTGGTGCGCAGAATTGCCAGCTTCTCTTCACCGCCCGGCAAATCATCGACATTAATACGCCGCTGGGGAGCAAAGCGCTCGGGCATATGGGCGTAGTTAAATACTGAAAGACGCGCCGGATTGAGTTCAATCACCTGGCGGAGGGTATTCGCAAAGCTCTTTTCTGTCTGAAACGGTAAACCGTAAATAAGATCGAGATTGAGCGAGCGAAAGCCCAGGCGATGCGCCTCTTCCATCAGCGTTTCGGTGAGTACCCGCGGTTGAATGCGGTTAATGGCTTTCTGTACCAACGGGCTTAAATCCTGCACGCCCAGGCTAATGCGGTTAAAGCCTAACGACTGCAGGTGGCGCAGGGTAAATACATCCGCTTCCCGGGGGTCTATTTCAATCGCGTAGTCGCGATCGGCAGAGGACGAAAGGCCAAACCGGGCATCCAAACGATCAATCAGGTCGCCCATCTGATTCAAGCTAAGAAAGGTCGGCGTTCCGCCACCCCAGTGTAGCTGCTCCACCGGTCGTGATGTATCCAAGTGGCGTGCGGTCAGCACCATTTCACGGTCGAGCCGGGATAAGTAAGGCTCGGTCAGGGCGGTGTTCTTGGTGGCGATTTTATTGCATGCGCAGTAGAAACAGATCTTGCGACAAAAAGGCACGTGAACATACAGCGACAGCGAACGCTGACTGGCATTGCTACGCTCTAGTGCCTGGGTCAGGTCACCGGGGGTGAATTGGTCGTGAAATGACAGCGCCGTGGGGTAAGACGTGTAGCGTGGTCCGCTGGTGTCGTAGCGGCGCAGCAGGGCTTCATCCCACACCGGCTGCAAGGGCGCTGCCGCCACAGACGAGGCAAGAGGTGAAACCGCAGGGGCATGAACGGGCATGAAGGGGCGCTCCGACGTGAGGTAATGCCGCTAGCCTAACCCGTGACGAAAGCGTAAAGATTGAGCCATGTCATGCTATTAGAGGTTGTGTGCCGTAAGAGTCCAGAGCTGCCACAGCGCAAACGCGATAATCGTTAGTGCCGCCACGCTGCGCGTCGCCGGGTGGCGAATCAAGTGGCTTAGCTGGCGCGCAGCGAGGCCAGTGACGAGCAGCGCCGGCAGGGTGCCTAGCCCAAATGCGCCCATTAGCAGCGCGCCCTGGAGCGGGTCGGCAATCGCCAAGCTCCAGGCCAACATGGAGTAGACCAGCCCACAGGGTAGCCAGCCCCAAAGTGCGCCCAGCGCGAAGGCTTGAGGGATATACACCACCGGCATTAAGCGCCGCCCCACAGGCTCGATAAAGCGCCATAGACGGCGGCCAACCGCCTCCACTTTGAGCAGCCCTTTCCACCAGTTGGCGATATACAGTGCCATCAGGATCAGCATCAGCGCGGCAAACACCTGAAGCAGCATTCGTGCCGTGGCGGAAAGCGAAAATAGCGTGCCCAGCAGGGCAACCAGCGCGCCTGCGCTCATATAGCTAATAATACGGCCAGCATTGTAGCTGAGTAGCAGCCCCCCCATACGCGCTGGATGGCGCATGCTGGGGGGTACTGCAAAGGTGAGGGCGCTCATAATGCCGCCGCACATACCAATGCAGTGGGCACCGCCCATTAAGCCAAATACGAATGCCGCCAGCAGCGGCGGTAGATCAAGCCCTGTGGGATTCATGGCCGAGGCTCTTGGTCGTCGGGGGCGTTTTTATCTTTTGGTGCGACGGTTTTTTGCTTGGCTGGCGGGCGCTGGCGGCGCTGTTCGGGGGGAAGATCGTTGTCGTCCTCATCAAACAAGATGCGGTGCGCCGGGCCTTCTAAATCGTCGAACTGATCATTTTTGACCGCCCAGAAGAAGGCCCAGACGGCGAGTCCGAGCAGAATCAGCGAAAGCGGAATAAGCAGGTACAGAATCGTCATGCGGTTACCGGTGTTGACGTGCCAAGCGTTGGTGCGGGCTGGGGGCGCCAGCGTGACAGCCGCAGGGCGTTACCCACCACCACTAGCGAGCTAAGCGACATACCAATCGCGGCTAGCCAGGGCGGCACCAGCCCCATCGCCGCCAGCGGCAGCGCCGAAACGTTGTAGCACACTGACCAAATCATGTTCTGGCGCATGATACGCCGCGTTGCGCGGGAAATCTCGATGGCCTCAAAAATTCGCATTAGACGTGGGCTGAGCAGCACCGCATCGGCGCGGGTCCGGGCAAGATCTGTCGCTCCATTCATGGCAATCGCTACATCAGCGCCAGCCAAGACTGGCACGTCGTTGATGCCGTCACCAATCATCACCACAGTTTCGCCAGCGGCTTGGAGTTCTTTCATTCGGGCCAGCTTGCCCTCTGGACTGGTACCCGCGTGCCAGGTGGTAATATTGAGCTGGCTGGCCAGGCTTTCCACTGCATCCTGAGTGTCGCCAGAAAGCAGCTCTACGTTTAACCCCTGGGTCTGGAGGGCCGCGATCGTCGCCGCAGCGTCATCGCGAACGCCGTCATGCAGACCAAACCAGGCGCGGGGCATGCCGTTTTCGCTAAGCAGCAGCCATTGGCCCTTGGCGGGCGCCGACATACTGCTAGCCACGGCGCCATCGACAGCAAATTCGTACTTGCCCAACCGCCAGCGGGCACCGTTTAAGCTGCCTTCAAGCCCTTGCCCGGTGTGGCTGTGAATATCTTTGGCTTGCAGCGTCGCATCCCGGAATGGCCGAAAGGCGCGGGCAATGGGGTGCTCCGAATGGGCCTCAAGGGCGGCGGCAATCGCCCGGGCACGCTCGGCGGTTAATTCGCCGAGAGGCTGAGTTTGGGTAAGCTGCATCTCGCCGCGGGTCAGGGTGCCGGTTTTATCAAAAATCACCCGGGTAACGTTGGAGAGGGTTTCCATGGCATCGGCGCGGGTAATCAACACGCCGCGCTTACGTAGCTGGCCGTGACCTGCGGTCAGTGCCGCGGGGGTGGCCAGCGCCAGTGCGCAGGGGCAGGTCACCACCAGCACCGAGAGTAGCACCCAGAGCATCCGCGAGGGGTCGATAAACCACCATGCGATCGTCACGCAGGCGGCCACCAGCAGCAGTCGGAGTACAAAGAGGTGGGCCATTCGCGCCGCCATCTGCGCAAGCCGCGGGCGGCTGGCAAAGGCGCGGKCGGTAAGGTCGACAATGCCCGCTACCCGGGCATCGCGCCCGGCGTGAGTCACCCTGATCACCAGCGGGTTTTCCATGTTTTGGCTACCGCCGGTAATGCGGTCGCCCACCCGGCGGGTGACCGGTAGGTATTCGCCGGTCAGCATCGACTCATCCAGGCTCGATTCGCCTTCCTCGATAATGCCATCGGCAGGGACGCCGTGGCCGGGCTTGATCAATACACGGTCGCCGGGGGCGAGTTCGCTGGCGGGTAGAATGCGCTCGCTGCCGTCGCTTTCCAGCCGCGTGGCCGAAATGGGTAACACGCCGCTCAGCGCATTGCCGCTATGGCCGCTGCGGCGTCTGGCGCGGCCCTCTACGTAGCGGGCAAAGAGTAAAAAGAAGGTAAACATCGCCACCGAGTCAAAATAGACCTCGCCGACGTTAAACATCACCGCATAGCTGCTGGCAAGGTAAGCCCCGCCAATTGCCAGCGAGACCGGCACATCCATACCCAGTACCCCGGTGCGTAGGTCACGCAGGGCGTTGCGGAAAAACGGCTGGGCGGAGAAAAACACCACCGGCGTGGCCAGCGCAAAAGAGAGCCAGTGAAACAGGGCATAGAAGTCGTCGCTGATTTCTCCGGGGCCGGAGACATAGATCGGGATCGAGAACATCATCACCTGCATCATGCCCACAGCGGCGATAATGAGCCGTCGCACGTTCATGCGCTCTTCATGCTGKATGCGCGCCTGGGCTTGATCGGGCTCGTAGGGCTGGGCGTCGTAGCCGATGGCGGCCAGTTCCGCCAGCAGCTGCGAGAGCTTCAACTGCTGAGTATTCCAGCTTACCCGCAACCGGTGGTGGGTTAAATTCACCGCGCTGGAGGTGACCCCTTCCAGGGCGTTCAGGCGGTGCTCGATCAGCCAGGCACAGGCGGCGCAGGTAATGCCCTCAATGGCGAGGGTAGCTTTGACGTTGCCCTCGTCGCCATCGGGGTGGACAAACTGTGCCTGCAGGCCAGGGTCGTCAAACACTGACCAGGTGTCCGCTTTGGCGGCCTGGCGCTCATCCGGGCGTTCGGGCAGTTCGGTACGGTAGCGGTAGTAGCTCTCTAGGCCACCGTCGACGATGGCATGGGCCACCGCCTCGCAGCCGGGGCAGCAAAGCGGGTGGGTATGCTCATCCAGGCTAATCGACCAGGGTGCTCCAGCGGGCACCGGATTACCGCAGTGGTAGCAGGGGGTGGCGTCGCTCATTCGCTTGCTTTGCGCCCTCCCGGCAGCAGCTTGACGCTGTTTTCATTGGGGAAGGTCGCCTCACCGGTGAGGCGCCAGTCGGCATCTTCTAGCGCAGGCTGGATCTGCAGATACCAGCGGTAGCGCAGATTGTCAGGGCCTTGGGTAATATAGCGGCCGTCGCGGACATGCTCGAGCACGAACGACTGGTCACGGTTATCTTCGGTAGGGAAAATAAGGTCTAAATAGAGCGTATCAGGGCGCGTGTCGCCGCTTAAATCCACCACGATATCGCTGGTGAGCGGATCGAGGCGCAGCTCGGCGCTTAGGTTTAGCTCGCGGGCCTGCTCCTGCTTGGCCAGCACCATATTGATGGCTTTGCCGTGCTCGTAATAATCTTCCTGAACGACCATACCGTCAAAGCTCTTGATCGACATAACCGCAAAGCCGGTGCTGACGATAATCGATGAAAACAGTATGCCGAGCAAAAACCACGGCCAAAACTGCTTATACCAAGGCGTCACCTTAGCGCCCGAAGGTAGGGATGACATAGTGGCTTATCTCCTAATATTGCCCAGAAAGCTGGTTTCGCGCTCAAGGCGAATATCCGCATCCTGCTGGGCCTGCAGCGTGAACACAATAGGGTGGCTGGGATGCTGTAAGTCGTCGGGGTCGGCGGTCACGGTAACGGCTTCAAAGCGCGACTCTCCGGCGGGCACGCTGATCGACGTACTATCCAGGGTTAAGCTGGGCAAACCGGCAACGCTTAGCTGGTAGGTGTGGTCTTGATCATCCAAATTGCGGATAGTCAGGCTAAACACATTGCTAATTTGCCCGTCGCGGGTCACTTGGTAGAGCTGGGTGCGCTCGCGTTCAGCGTCAAAATTAAGCGGCATGCGGTCGTTAATGGCCCAGGCAAAGGTGCCCACCATTAGCACCAGCGCAGCGAAATAGCCTAGCAGGCGAGGGCGCATGATATGGCTCTTTTTACCCTCAAGAGCGTTTTCGGTGGTGTAGCGCACCAATCCCCGCGGGTAGCCCATTTTATCCATCACGCTGTCGCAGGCGTCGATACAGGCGGCGCAGGTGATGCACTCATACTGCAGCCCATCACGGATATCAATACCGGTGGGGCAGACCTGCACGCAAAGGTCGCAATCGATACAGTCGCCATAGCCCGCCTCGCGGGCTTCTAGGTGGCTAAGGTTTTTCTTACGGTGCCCGCGGGGCTCGCCGCGTGTTTCGTCGTAGGAGACGATCAGCGTGTCGCGGTCAAACATAACCGATTGAAAGCGAGCGTAGGGGCACATATAGATGCACACCTGCTCGCGCAGCCAACCTGCGTTCAGGTAAGTAAACACTAGGAAAAAGCCAACCCAGAAGTAGGACCAGCCGTGAGCCTCTAAGGTGGGGAGTTCAGCCACTAAATCGCGAACCGGCGTGAAGTAACCCACAAAGGTGACACCGGTGGCGAGGGCAATCAGCAGCCAGGCGGTGTGCTTGGCCCCTTTACGCCAGGCTTTATCCGCGCTCATCGGTTGATTATCGAGCTTAATGCGTCGATTGCGCGAGCCTTCGATGCGGTGTTCAAGCCAGATAAACAGAAACGTCCAAACGCTTTGTGGGCAGGTATAGCCGCACCAAACCCGACCCGCAAACACGGTAATAAAAAACAGCCCAAAGGCGCAGATGATCAGCAGCCACGAGAGGAGGATGAACTCCTGTGGGTAAAACGTGGCGCTAAAGATATGGAATTCCCGGCTTGGCAGGTCGAATAGAATTAACGGCCGACCACCGATATTAATCCAGGGTAAGAGAAAAAAAGCCAGCATTAACGCCCAGTTGGCACCGCGTCTTAGCTTCTGGAAAACGCCCTTTATTTCGCGCACATAAATGTGGCGTCGTTTGGCGTACATTTCCTGGCTAACCGTTTCACTTGAGGGGCTGTGATGCCCTACCGGGTTCGGCGTGACGTCTTGGCTTGGTATCTTTTCCATGGTGGTATTCCCGGCTCAAAAGGCAGGAGAGGTAGCACCCAGTGCTCATTTAAGCTAGGTGCTTGGTTAAACCAATTGCTTAGTTAAACCTGATGCGTCGTTAAAACTGATGCTTAGTCGGTCTGGGTGTTGCATTGCTATTGTATCGGGTTGCGCAAAATCGTATTGGATTGGGTATAAAGAAAGGGTGCGGTTTGGGGCCGCACCCTTGCTGGGCTAACGTGGCTGACATTGATTGCTCGCTGTCAGCGATCCAATTAGTCCGCTAAGCGCAGGCTATACACGTAGGCGGCGACCAGGTGAACACGCTCTTCACCAATATAGGCCGCTTGTGCAGGCATATGACCGTTACGGCCATTACGCAGCGTTTGACGGATAGAGTCACCCACCTCTTGGCCCGGTGCCAGGTAAAGCCAGATGTCATCAGTCAAATTGGGCGCGCCAAGTGCCGTGTTGCCGGTACCGCTGGGGCCGTGACAGGCAGCACACACCGCCATAAAGGTGCTTTCGCCCTGTTCAGCCTGTGCCTCGTCATGCTCTTCATTAGACAGCGAGAGCACGTATTGGGTCAGGTTCTCAATATTGTTCTGGCCCAGCTGCTGCCAAGCAGGCATTAGGCCATTTCGACCATTGTTCAGGGTGGTCAAAATATTGTCTGGCTCACCGCCGTACAGCCAATCATCGTCGGTCAGGTTAGGGAAACCATAACCGCCCTGGGCGTTTGAGCCGTGGCACACCGCACAGTTGTTTTGGTAGATACGCTCGGCGACCTGCATCGCCTCGGGATCTTCGGCAAGCTCAGGAATGGGGACTTCCTGATACTGGGCAAAAATCGGCGTAAAGCGCTCTTCGGCCTGAGCGACTTCCTCTTCCCATTGGCCCTCCTGCGACCAGCCCAGTATCCCCGCGTAGTTGCCCAGACCGGGGTAAAGCACTAGGTAGCCCAGTGCAAAAACCACCGTCAAGACGAACAGTTGGAACCACCACTTCGGCAGCGGGTTGTCATACTCTTCGATGCCATCGGCGGCGTGGCCAGTGGTTTCTACGTTACCTTCTGCATCAGGCGTTTTATCGGTACGGCGGTTGGCCAGCAGTATCCATACACTCAGCGCGATCGTGCCCAGCGTAATGATAATGATCCAGGCGCTCCAAAAGCCGGATAGGGAGTCACCCCATAAATTATTCATAACTTCTTATCTCCCCTGTCGTCGCGGGAATGCGCTTCGCTGTCGCGTTCACGCGAAGCGTGCTTGTCACTGGTCGGTAGCTCATCGTCGTCGGCAAAGGGCAAATTAGCCGCTTCGTCGAAATCTGGCTTGCGTCGCTTGGAGTACGCCCAGAGGGCGATGCCGATAAAAGCGAAAATCAAGATCAGCGTGATGAGACCGCGAAAAGTTCCCGTATCCATAACTTAACGAGTGCCCTCGAGCACGGTTCCGAGCTGCTGGAGGTAGGCGACCAGGGCGGTTATTTCCTGGGTGCCGCGAACGTCTGCAGTAGCGTTGGCGATATCTTCGTCGGTATACGGCACGCCCAGTTGACGCAGCGTACGCATCTTTTGGGGAGTGGCATCACCATCGAGGGTGTTTTCAAACAGCCAGGGGTAAGCCGGCATGATCGACTCGGGCACTACATCCCGGGGATTGTAGAGGTGAGCACGGTGCCAGTCGTCGCTATAGCGGCCGCCGACACGCGCCAGGTCTGGCCCGGTACGCTTGGATCCCCATAGGAAGTTGTGCTCGTAAACCTGCTCACCTGCCACGTTGTAGTGGCCGTAGCGCTCGGTCTCCGCGCGGAACGGGCGCACCATTTGCGAGTGGCAGCCCACGCAGCCTTCGCGACGATAGATGTCTCGGCCTTCTAGTTCCAGCGCCGACAGCGGCTCCAGGCCTTCAACCGGCTCGGTGGTCTGCTTCTGGAAAAACAGCGGAACCACCTCAGCCAAACCGCCGAAACTGATCACGACAAGGATCAACACGGCAAGCAGGCCAACGTTCTTTTCGACAATCTCGTGTTTCATTGGTCTCAACTTCCCCGGTTTAAGCAGCTTGTGGCGCTGAATGGCTGATGGCCTCACGACGCTTAACGGTCATGTACACATTGAACGCCATGATCAGCATGCCGGTGACCCAGAAGAGGCCGCCGATTAAGCGAACAAAGTAGCCCGGTGCGCTGGCTTCAACGGCTTCAACAAAGGTGTACATCAAGGTGCCGTCAGGGTTAATCGCCCGCCACATCAAGCCTTGTAGAATACCGTTCACCCACATGGAGGCGATGTACAGCACAGTGCCGATCGTGGCCAGCCAGAAGTGCACGGCTATCAGGTTGATGGAGTGCATTTCAGTGCGACCAAAGACGCGAGGGATCAAGTGATACATCGAGCCGATGGTGATCATCGCAACCCAACCCAGTGCACCGGAGTGTACGTGGCCGATCGTCCAGTCAGTGTAGTGGGAAAGCGCGTTGACGGTCTTAATCGCCATCATCGGGCCTTCAAAAGTGGMCATGCCGTAGAACGACAGAGCCACTACCAGGAAGCGCAGCGTGGGATCCGTGCGCAGCTTATGCCAGGCCCCCGACAGGGTCATCATACCGTTGATCATGCCGCCCCAGGAGGGCGCCAGCAGAATGATCGACATGATCATACCCAGCGACTGTGCCCAGTTAGGCAGCGCGGTGTAGTGCAGGTGGTGAGGGCCTGCCCACATGTAGATCATGATCAATGCCCAGAAGTGGACGATAGAGAGACGGTAGGAGTAGATCGGACGCTCTGCCTGCTTGGGTACGAAGTAGTACATCATGCCCAGAAAGCCAGCGGTCAGGAAGAAGCCTACCGCGTTGTGGCCGTACCACCACTGCACCATGGCATCTACCGCACCGGCGTAGATCGACGTGGAATACATTGGGGTAACCGGGATGGCCGCGTTGTTGACGATGTGCAGCACCGCAACGGTCAAAATAAACGCCGCAAAGAACCAGTTCGCCACATAAATATGCGACGTAGTGCGTTTTTTGATCGTCATTAGGAACACGATGGCGTAGCTGATCCAAACGACCGCGATCAGAATGTTGATCGGCCACTCCAGTTCAGCGTACTCCTTGGTCGTGGTGTAGCCCATGGGCAGCGACACGACCGCAGAGATAATGACCGCTTGCCAGCCCCAGAACGTAAAGGCCGCTAACTTGTCAGAAAAAAGCCGCGTCTGACAGGTACGCTGAACCACGTAATACGAAGTAGCAAAAAGCGCCGAGCCGCCAAAGGCGAAAATAACGGCGTTAGTGTGCAATGGACGCAGGCGTCCAAAGCTAGTCCAAGGTAGGCCGAGGTTCAGTTGCGGCCAAACCAGTTGCGAGGCGAGGATGACACCCACTGTCATTCCCACAATGCCCCACACAACGGTCATAATCGCGAACTGCCGAACTATCTTGTAGTTATAGGTCGGGTGTTCAAATGCTGTGCTCATGTCATGTTCCCATCGAACGCGGTTAGGGGGTAACCCGTGGCATTTTGCACGGGTGCGGCCACCCGCTTGATGATGCAGGTCAAGATCCGTCCAAGATTCTAGCGCAGCCGGGGCATAACCTGAACATGCCAATTAGTTAAAGAGTGAATTATCAGGAGTGATAGGTGTCACATTATGCTTTGTCTGGATATATCGAGGTGCCTGCTACCGAGTTAAAAGCGGCACTTGAGCACCAGCCAAATGGGGCTTTTTTGGTGCAGGGCATGGGGCCGTTGGCTGTCCACGGTCAAGCAAGGTTAGGCCGCTTGTTGTTTGCCCATGGCGCAGGGGCGGGTCAGCAGTCACCCTTCATGCGTCAATTTGTCACCTCGCTGGCTGCTCGGGGCATTCAGGTTTTATGCATTGACTTCCCCTACATGCAGCAAATGCAGGAAACCGGCAAACGCCGACCACCGCCACCCATCGCCCAGACCCTTGCCCAGTTTGCCCAGTGGTATGGTCTATTGGATTGTCTGTTTGATGGGCCGCTGTGGGTTGGGGGGAAATCCATGGGCGGGCGCGTGGCGACCTTATTTGCCAGTGGACAGTTTGCTAGTGAGCCGTTTGCCAGTAAACAGCTAGCCAGCGAACAGCCACGCCTAGTTGGGGTGCCTGGCGTTGTAGTCGCTGGTTATCCGTTTCATCCCACCAACGCGCCCGACAAGCTGCGCCTGGATCACTGGCCTGCAATTGCCTGCCCTATGCTAATTTTACAAGGCGAGCGTGATCCCTTCGGTACCCGGGAAGAGGTGACCCGCTATGCGTTGCCGCCGAACGCGCAGCTCAGTTGGTTAAAAGATGGTGACCACGATTTTAAGCCGCGTCGCTCTTCTGGACTAAATCAAACGGTTTTGATTGACGAAGCTACCCAGATTGCGGCATCCTTCGTCCGCGCTCAAACGCCAGACGTTGAGTGAAGAGCTTCGTAGCTTGGATTAAAGAAACACTTGTTTAAATCGCTGATTTTAAAAGTCGTTTTTAAAACCAGTTTTAAGCACAGTTTTTAAACCAAGTAGGTTGACTTCCCTCAAGTATTCGGTAGAATGCAGCGCCACGTGACCAGCGGGTGGTTAGCTCAGTTGGGAGAGCACCAGCCTTACAAGCTGGGGGTCACTGGTTCGAACCCAGTACCACCCACCATCTTAATCAGTTTGATTAGATGATCTGGAAGTGTAAAGTAGCAAGTATGATTAAGATTTGATGTGCATAACGGACCGGTAGTTCAGTCGGTTAGAATGCCGGCCTGTCACGCCGGAGGTCGCGAGTTCGAGTCTCGTCCGGTCCGCCAACATCAAACAATACCTGCTCAAGCTAGTGGTTTGAAAATAGCTATTTAGACGTAGTTATTCAGACATAGCTGATTGAAAGAGTTGTTATCGATTCGGACCGGTAGTTCAGTCGGTTAGAATGCCGGCCTGTCACGCCGGAGGTCGCGAGTTCGAGTCTCGTCCGGTCCGCCACGATAACTGCGAAGATAGGTTGGCAATACGCCAATAGATTGGGTGGTTAGCTCAGTTGGGAGAGCACCAGCCTTACAAGCTGGGGGTCACTGGTTCGAACCCAGTACCACCCACCATCGCCTACCCTTTAGAAGCGCCTCTGAACCGCTTGTAAATGTTAGCTTCGATGGTTGTTTTAAAAGTGCTTTAACGTGGACCGGTAGTTCAGTCGGTTAGAATGCCGGCCTGTCACGCCGGAGGTCGCGAGTTCGAGTCTCGTCCGGTCCGCCATTAAGCATTTGTGTTATTAGCTGCATTGTTAGTAAATATCGGCATTGGCCGAACGAATTCAAAAAAAGCCCGGATCATTGATCCGGGCTTTTTCGTATGTCTGCATCTTAAGTTGCAGCTGTTAGCCCGTAATCGCGGCAACGCCTGCTTTGGCAACCTGCACATCCTGGTCGGGTTTTACGCCGGAAATGCCCACGGCACCTACCACATGACCGTCAACAGTAATCGGCACGCCACCTGAAAGCAGGCCTTGCAGCGGTGCGGTGACGAACGCAGTGCGGCCGCCATTAATCATCTCTTCAAACACCTGGGTCTCTTTACGGCCTAGCGCTGCGCTGCGCGCTTTGTGCGTAGCGACGTCGGCGCTGAAAGGGGCAGCGCCATCCAAACGGCGCAGCGCCAATAGATGGCCGCCATCGTCAGTCACCGCGATGGTCACTGGCCAGCTATTACTGTCAGCCTCTTTCTGCGCGGCGTCCAGAACGTTGAGTACATCGGCTTGAGCGAGAATGGCTTTTGTTTGCATGCTTACATCCTATTAATGGTAGGGAGTGAAGTTGTCGCGCCCAACAATAGCAGCGCAACCAGGGGTTATGAAGGCTAAGAATTAATGCAAAGCACTAATGCAAAGCACTAAGTGAGCGCCGCATCGACGATCTCCACCCAGTGGCGTACCGGGGTTCGATTGGCGCCTGCGAGGKGGGTCTGACAGCCGATATTAGCCGTTACTATCACCTCGGGATCACCGGCCTCCAATGCATTGAGCTTATTGTCGCGAAGTTGAGTGGCCAGTTCAGGCTGGGTAATCGAGTAGGTGCCCGCCGAACCGCAGCACAGATGCGCATCCTGAACCGGGGTTAACGCAAAACCCAGTTTACTCAGCACGCCTTCGACCGCGCCGTTAAGCTTCTGTGCGTGCTGCAGTGTACAAGGGCAGTGGAACGCCAGGCGTTGTGACGCTGTGACATTCAGTGTGTCTAGGGGCTCATCGCGCAAAATTTCGACGATATCTTTGGCCAAGGTGCTGACCTTTTGCGCTTTAATGGCGTAATCGGGGTCATCTTTGAGCATGTCGCCATACTCTTTGACGAAAGCGCCGCAGCCGCTGGCGGTTTGAACAATGGCTTCGGTGCCTTGTTCAATATATGGCCACCAGGCATCAATATTGGCGCGCATGCGAGCACGCCCATCGTCCTGGGCGTTGAGGTGAAAATCAACGGCGCCGCAGCAGCCTGCTTCAGCCACTGGCGTGACGCTAATGCCGAGCCGGTCAAGAATCCGCGCGGTGGCAGCATTGGTGTTGGGTGACAGCCCCGGCTGTACGCAGCCTTCCAAAATTAACACCTGCCGGGTGTGGCGGTTTGCATCGGGGCGTGCGCCTGCATCTATCGGGTTCGAGGGCATTTTACTGCGTAGCTTGCTGGGCACCAGCGGTTTAAAGGTTTGCCCCAGTTTTAGCAGTGCCTGGAAACGTTTAGGCTCGACCATCATTTTTCGCAGCGCATAGCGCTGGGCCCGCTCGCCTGCAGGGCGGGGGACGCGACGCTCAATTTCGGCACGGCCAATGTTGAGTAGCTTGTGGTACTCCACGCCCGAGGGGCAGGTGGTTTCGCAGTTAAGGCAAGTCAGGCAGCGATCGAGATGCAGGCGCGTCTCATCGGTGACCTGGTCGTCATCGTCATGGCTCTCCAGCAGCTCCTTCATGAGATAGATACGCCCACGGGGGCCATCGCGCTCATCGCCTAACAGCTGGTAAGTGGGGCAGGTGGCGTTACAAAAACCGCAGTGAACGCAGGTGCGCAAAATGCGCTCCGCTTCTTTAATATGCGGCTTCTGAAGGTCGGCATCGGTAAAGTGCGTTTGCATGTCAGCTCTCCTTAAAACGCCGCATAAAGGCGACCGGGGTTAAAAATGCCACGGGCATCCAGCTCCGCCTTTAGGTTACGGTGATATTTTTCCACTACTGCATTGAGCGGTGTAAACGGCTCAGCGGCGCCGCCTTGGGCGTGGGGGGTATAGCAGGTGGCATGCCCCCCCACCGCAGCACAGGCAGCGCGGAGAGKGTCCGCATCCAGGGTGGTTTTCACCCAGCGCTGGCTGCCCGCCCAGTCGTAAAAAATATCGGCCTCGGGAATATCCAGCGCCAGCGGTGCGGTGTTGGGCGGTAGTGATAGGCGCCACAGTGCTTGGTCGTCGTTACAGGCGAAGAAAGCGTGGGTATGGTCGCGCAGCTCGCGCCAGAAGCTAGCATCAAGCGGCTCGCCGCCTAGGCTTGCCTGGGTGGCGGCCACAGAGCTTTTGCCGCCTTCCAAGCGTAGAAACAGTTCGCCGTGGTGCCAAGCGGCGGCGGTAATCGGTAGCGGCTTTCGACCCAACTCGGCGAGTTTTTTGAGCGCTTCATCCAGCCCAACGGCTAAGCGCAGGCTGTGAGTCGCGGTGGGAATAGGCAGCACTTTAAAGGAGATATCGGTCAATACGCCGAGCGTACCCTGGGCGCCTGCCATCAGACGCGACAGGTCGTAACCGGCAACATTTTTCATCACTTCACCACCAAAGCGGAGCAGCTTGCCCTCTTGGGTGATGATGCGTGTGCCCAGCACAAAGTCACGGGCAGCACCCGCCCAGGGGCGGCGTGGGCCGGAGAGGCCAGTGGCCACGGCGCCACCAATGGTAGATGTATCACCAAATATGGGCGGCTCAAAGCCCAACATTTGGTGTTTTTCCGCCAGCACTTCCTGAAGTTCGCTAAGCCGCGTACCAGCGCGTACGGTGACCACCAGCTCCACCGGGTCGTAGCTCACAATGCCGCTATGTTCGGCCATCTGCAGCGCTTGGCCTTCTACCGGTCGGCCATAAAAAGCACGGGTATCGCCGCCTACAATGCGTAGCGGCGTACGCGCGTCATAGGCGCTGCGCACCTGTTCACACAGGGCATCAGCGATATCGCGGTCGGTAATCGCTCGTTCGGTCATGGTCTTTTCCATTATTAGTCTTGGCTATTTATTAGCTTGGCTATTTATTAGTCTTTTTAGGCCGCAGCACTAAAAACGTGGCAGCTCCGGGTGCGGGAGTTCGTTGTTATGCACATGCATAGCGCCAAACTCAGCGCAACGCGCTAGGGTCGGAATGTTCTTACCCGGGTTGAGCAGCCGCTGTGGATCAAAGGCGGCTTTCAAAGCATGAAAAACGCTGATTTCATCTGCCTGGAATTGGCTGCACATTTGGTTGATCTTTTCACGCCCAACGCCATGCTCGCCGGTGATTGAACCGCCCGCGGCCACGCAGAGCTCCAGGATCTTGCCGCCCACCTCTTCGGCAAGGGCCAGTTGACCTTCTTTATTGGCATCAAACAGGATCAGCGGATGCATATTGCCATCACCGGCGTGGAACACGTTCGCGACCGCCAGGCCGCTCTCCTCGGAAAGCGCCGCAATGCCTTTAAGCACGCGGGGCAGCTCGCGGCGGGGGATAGTGCCATCCATACAGTAGTAATCCGGCGACATACGACCCACCGCAGGGAAGGCGTTCTTACGCCCGGCCCAGAATTTGGCACGCTCGGCTTCATCCCGGGCCTGCTGGATATTGGTCGCACCGGCGGCTTCCAGCACGCGGCGCACGGTCTCGCAGTCGTCATCTACATCGGCTTCAACGCCATCCAGCTCGCAAAGCAGAATCGCCTCGGCGTCGAGTGGGTAGCCCGCTTTGACAAAATCCTCGGCGGCTTTAATCGCCAGTTTATCCATCATCTCCAGGCCACCAGGAATAATCCCTGCAGCAATGATATCGCCGACGGCGCGACCAGCCTTTTCGACGTCGTCGAAGCTGGCCATCAGTACCTTAGCGGTTTCCGGCTTGGGCAGTAGTTTGACGGTAATCTCGGTGACCACGCCGAGCATGCCCTCCGAGCCGTTCATCAAGGCCAACAGGTCAAAGCCAGGCGCATCAAAAGATTCAGCGCCCAGCGTCATTGCCTCACCCTCAATGGTGAGTACATCAACGCGCATGACGTTGTGAACGGTTAACCCGTATTTTAAGCAGTGCACGCCACCGGCGTTCTCAGCCACATTGCCGCCGATGGAGCAGGCAATTTGCGAGGAGGGATCCGGCGCGTAATAAAGCCCATAGGGTGCTGCGGCTTCCGAAATCGCCAGATTGCGTACACCCGGTTGAACCCGTTCCAAGCGGGCATCCGGGTCGACTTTGAGAATTTGATTAAAGCGCGACATGACCAGCAGCACGCCCTGTTCCAGTGGCAGGGCGCCGCCGGAAAGCCCGGTACCCGCGCCGCGGGTGACCACTGGTACGCTAAGCGCATGGCAGCGCTTGAGTAGCGCTTGAACCTGAGCAAAGGTTTCGGGCAGCGCCACCAGCATAGGTAGCACGCGATAGGCCGCCAGCCCATCGCACTCGAAGGGGCGCAAGTCTTCTTCGCGGTGTAGTAGCGTCATTTCAGGAACGGCTTKCTGCAGGKCGGCTAAGACCTCGCTTTTTTCGCGCCGAACCAATTCGCCGTCCAGGCGCTCATCAAAGAGGATATTCATTACGACATCCCATGCTTATTATCGTTAAAGGTAAATGCTAAAACGGTCTGTAGATAACATGGCCTCAATTTGGGCTTTTTTTACCCGCCTGTCTAGGCTGTGGTGCATTGGTCTGACCAGTAATTAGTCGACTGTGTTGTCTTCTTTGTTTAGTACTGGGTTAAGTACTGGCAAGCTGGACATAAAGCCCATCAGGAGAGCTAACATGCCAGAGGAGAATCAAGCCTTGTCACCTGGGCTGCGAATGCCGGATCAGGTGGCTACCCGGCTTGAACGTTTAATTCTTGATGGCGTTTTTCGKCCCGGCCAACTGCTTCCTTCTGAGCGGCGGCTGTGTGATCGGCTGGGCGTCTCACGTGCTTCGTTGCGTGAGGGGTTGAGAATTCTGCGCAGTAAAGGAATTATCGAGACCCGCCAGGGCCACGGCTCGACGGTCGCCACGCTGTTGCCGGTGGGTAACCAAAGCCCATTGATGCATCTGTTTAAAGATCATCCGCGCACGCTGTTTGATCTGTTAGAAGTGCGCGCCCTGCTGGAAGGGGAGTCGGCGCGTTTAGCTGCGAGCCGCGGCACCTCCGCCGACCGGGTGCTGATCACCCGACGCTATCGTGAAATGGCCGACTACGCGGAAAGCGCAGAAAGCATTGATGTCGAGCGTCTAGCCAGGCTGGATCACGCCTTTCACCTGGCGGTCTCCCAGGCGTCCCACAACCCGGTGTTGGTGCATACGCTGCAGAGCCTGACCGATTTACTGCTCAGCTCGGTGTTTGCCTCGGTCAAGCACCTTTATCACTTGCCAGCACCCAGGGCGATGATTAATCAGCAGCATGCGCGGTTGCACGATGCTGTCGTCAGTGGCGACGCCGAGCAGGCAGAGCAGGTGGCGCTGGAGCACCTCTCCAGCATTAGCCAACTGCTGCGCGATTTAGAGGAGGAGCACGAACGGCTAGAGCGTTCATCCATGCGCCTTGAAGAGTGGCAGTAGCTGAATTAGCTATTAGCCACATTCTTATCGTCTTCTGTGTCTATCACGCCCGCTAAAGTCGCTACTTCAATCTTATTGCACAGGTGGTCACGCAGGATCTGACCAAGCAATTGGCTGTCACGCTTTTCCAGCGCCGCCATCATGTTTTCATGGTCTTTTACCGCCTGACTCCAGTAGCGTTCGGTCATCTTCTTGGAGTAGCGCACGCGCTTAACGCGCTGGCTTAAGTTGCTATACATTTCCTGCAATACGTCGTTATTGGACGCCGCCAGAATACTCTCGTGAATCTGCCGATTAACCTGGAAATAAGGCATTAAATCCCGGTTGCGGTAGTGCTCCAGCATCGTATTGTGAAGCTGCCTTATGGCCGCAATTTCAGCGTCGCTGATGTACTGGCAGGCAAGCTCGCCTGATAGCCCTTCAAGTGCTGCCATCAAGTCATAAGTGTCTTTCACGTTTTTCAACGTGAGCCGTACCACTCGCGCGCCGCGATTGGGTAGCAGTTCAATCAAGCCTTCGGTGGCAAGCACTTTCAGCGCTTCACGTAACGGCGTGCGTGAAACCCCAAAGCGGTCACACAGCTGCTTTTCAGATATACGTTCGCCGGGTGAAAGCTCACCGTGCTCAATCAGATCGCCAATCCTATCGGCCACCTCACGATATAAGTTGCGCTGCAAAATTTTTGTCATTTGTCAGTTCCTTGTCAGTGGCGCACCTGGCTTATTGCCGAGCTACCCAGACCACCTGGATCGTTTTGAGCACGATACCATTTATGCCATATCAGCTTTGTATAGTGGCTATTGTTTATATGATCTGCAAAAGTAATTATGAATTCAATATTCCTTTGGTGGTKCTTTTGCCCACCACTGCCGACTAACAATGACAAAGGTAAAACCTAATGGCCGGACAAGTATTCCATTGCAGTGTACAGCTCACCAGAGAGCAGGGCAGAAAGATAATCGATGGGGCCATGGCGCTGGCACGCAAGGCGGATTTGACGCCGTTGACGATCGTGGTGCTGGATGGCGGCGGCAACCTAGTTGCTGCGGAGCGCGAGGATGGCTGCGCGCCGCTGCGTTTTCCGGTGGCCAAGGGTAAAGCTTACGCCTCTCTGGGCATTGGGGTTGCTAGTGGCGTGCTAGGTGAACGCAATGCCGAGCGCACAGCCTTTGTTGCCAGCGTGGCTTCGGCTTCACAGGGCCACTTTGTGGCAGTCGCTGGCGGGGTGCCCATTCTCAATGAGCAGAGCCATGTCATCGGCGCTGTAGGCGTTAGTGGCGCCTCGTCAGACGAGGATCAACAAGCTGCGATTGCGGGCATTGAGCTTGCTGAATTGCGCTGGGGGCTGGAGCCTAGTTAGCAATTTTGGCGGGATAATGGCGCTCCTCAACGGGCAGTTTGGCTTATAGAGCCACTGCCCGTTTTTTTATTGGCAACTATTTTTTTATTTGCTCGTTTATAAACAATCGGTTGCAACAGACTTTTTGTGGCAAGACGAAAGTTTAATACCTAATTTTGAATTTTGAATTCAAATTGAAGTGGAGAGAGTCTTAAGCGTAGAGCACGTCCAATAACAAGTAGGTCTACACGAATGACTCCCCAAGCAGGTTTCATCGGGACACAGAGCCACGATGACAACATTGCCTACAACAACAAATGCTTTACCTGGAGTTCACTATGAAATTGCTCAAAACAGCACTCGCCACTATCGTTGTGACGTTTGGGGTGCAGGCCGCCGCCAATGCCCAGACGGAAATTCGCCTTGGTCATGTCGGTGGCCCTGGATCTCTGTTTGAAATTTCCGCGAATCGCTTTGCCGAACTTGCTAACGAGCGTCTAGAGGGCGTTGCTGAAGTTAACGTCTACGGCAATAGCCAGTTGGGTGGTGACGAATCGATGATGCGTCGACTGCGCTTGGGTTCGTTGGACCTTTCGCTGCCTTCGACGGTGATGAGTTCTGAATCCGCTGAGTTTGCGCTGTTCGAGATGCCTTACTTGATTGAAGACCGCGAGCATATGAAGCGCGTGCGCGAAGAGATCGTTCGTGGCCCGCTATATGACGCCGCAGAAGCGCGCGGTTTTAAAATTATCGGCGTTTGGGAAAACGGCTTCCGCCAGATTACTAACAACGAACGGCCAATCGTTACGCCAGAAGACCTTGAAGGTATAAAGCTGCGCGTACCCGGTGGCACATGGCGTATTGATATGTTCCGTAGCTACGGCGCGGCACCCTCACCAATGTCGCTGTCGGAAGTGTTTGTTGCCCTGCAAACCGGCGCAATGGACGGCCAGGAAAACCCCTTTATTCAAACCTACTCCTCGCGCTTTCATGAAGTGCAGGACTACCTCTCCATCTCCAACCACGTTTATACCCCTGCTTACCTGACAGCAGGCGCTAGCTGGAGCCGCCTGCCTGAGGAAGTACAGCAGGTGCTTGAAGAAGTCGCCGTTGAAATGGAGGACTTCGTACTCGAAGAAGGCCAACGCCTGGATGATGAAACCCTTGTAAAAATGCGTGATGAAGGCATGGAAGTGAATGAAGTTGACTTCGATGCTTTTGTTGATGCCTCTGAGACTATCTATAGCCAGTTCGCTGAAGAAGTGGATGGTGGCCAGGACATGATTGACGCCGTGACTGCTTTACGCGAGTAAGCAAAGCGCCACTCTATTAGAGGCGCGTCGCGAAGCCGCGGGGCGCCTCGTCTTTCGGAGGTCTCAATGAGTACTTTTACAAAGTTCAAGAACGCCTATTTCGCGTTTCTTGAAGGCATCGTGGTCTTTCTAGTGATTGCGCTTGCGGCTGTGGTCACCCTGGGCTTTGTGACCCGTTACCTGGGCTCGCCGCTAAGCTGGTATGACGAGCTCGCCGCTGCGCTGCTGGCCTGGGTGACCTACTACGGCACAGCATTAGCCGCCGCCAAGGGCGCGCACATCACCTGCCCAAGCGTGTTAAACATGTGTCCACCCTCTATTCGAGTGCCCATCGCGTTGTTAGCCGAAGCCATTACGATCGGTTTCTTCGTGTTTTTGGGGCTCGCCAGCTACCAAGTCATGTTGATTCTCGACGGCGTGGGTATGGTTAGTCTTCCAGGGGTGTCTATGCAACTGGTTCACTCAGCGATTCCCGTCGCCGCTGTGCTGTTCATCATTGCTGAACTGCTGCGGCTGCCTGACGTGATTAAAAGTGCTCGGGGCCGAGGCTTTATTGACCATGAGCTTGAAGAAGCAGGCATCGATGCGGAAGAAGTCGCCTCTGTCAGCACACATCAGCGAGGGTAAGTAGATACCATGGTCATACTGTACATATTTATAGCGCTGATTCTGCTCATTCTGATTAACGTGCCGGTCGCCGTTGCCTTGGCGCTGGTCGGCACTATTGCCACCTTTATGACATACGGCAACATGGCAATGCCCACGGTGGGCATGACCATGTTTGAGGGTGCGACCAACTTTCCGCTCATCGCAATACCGTTGTTTATTTTAGCCGGTGCCATTATGAACGCCTCGAGTATTTCGCGGCGCTTGATCGACCTAGCCATGGCAATGGTGGGATTCATCAAGGGTGGCTTGGCAATGGTGACCATCGGCGCTTCGGTTTTCTTCGCCGAAATCTCTGGGTCGGCAGTGGCGGGTGTATCGGCGATCGGCAGTATTCTGATTCCTGCCATGCGCAAGAAGGGCTACTCAAAAGAGTTTGCTGCTTCCATATCTTCATCCGCTGCGAGTCTGGCGATTATCCTACCGCCCTCTATCCCGATGATTCTTTACGCGGTGATGTCGGGTGAATCAGTTGTGCAGATGTTTGTGGCGGGTATTTTGCCAGGCTTATTGGGCGCGATGGGCTTAGCCGCGATGTGCTACTACTTAGCGCGCAAGAACAACTTCCCTTCTGAGGGGCGCTTCCGGGTTTCGCAACTTTGGTTAGCCTTTAAGGATGCGATCTGGGCGCTGCTGATTCCCGTCATCATCTTGGGCGGTATCTTTGGCGGCTTCGTTACCGCGACCGAAGGTGCGGCGCTGGCAGTGTGTGTGGCTATCTTTATCAGTGCAGTGGTTTATCGCGAATTCACTATCAGAAATTTCATCGATTCCTGTAAGAGTGCGGGTGTCCAAACGGCGGTGGTTATGCTGCTAGTGGCCGCGTCAGCAGTGGTGGGTGGCTATCTTACTGAAACCCGCGTGCCTCAAGAAATCGCGATGCAGATCAGCGAACTAACGAATAATAAATATCTGATCCTGGCACTTCTCAATGTCATCTTCTTGATATTAGGTATTTTTCTGCACTCTGCCGCCGCGATCATCCTGGTAGTGCCGATCGTTCTGCCGCTGGTATTGGAAGTCGGTATCGATCCGCTGCACTTTGGCCTGATTGTGACGCTGAACTTAGCTATTGGTCAGCAAACGCCGCCGGTGGCCAGCGTGCTCATCGCATCTTGCTCAATCGCCAAGTCAGATGTGTGGGCAACGTCCAAAACCAACCTGTGGTTTATCGCCGTTCTGTTCGCCGTGTTGATGATTAACACCTATATCCCAGCGTTTGCGCTGGCATTAGTGAACTTTGTATATGGCTAAACACGCGAGATGTTGGCGTGCTATGACGGGCGGTAACGCCCGGCATCGCTTGCCATACAGGAGAAGCTGATGAGCAACACAAACGAACGACAACTCGTTGACAGCGTCACGTTTGCCATTCGCCATGGGGTGGCTTGGATTGGCTTCAATCGTCCCCAGAGCCGCAATGCCATGACCTGGGAGATGTACGACGCCCTGGAAAAGCACTGCGATCAGTTGGCAGAGGACGACGCTATATACGCCGTTGTATTGCACGGGGTAGGCGGTGAAGCCTTTGTGGCGGGCACTGATATCAGTCAATTTTCAGACTTTACCAAGCCTGAAGACGCGATTGGCTACGAGCGACGTATTGACCGTGTTGTGGGCAAACTCGAAACCTTTCCCAAGCCTACCCTGGCGCTGATCGAAGGTGCCTGCGTGGGCGGCGGTGCGGCGCTGGCGCTGGTGTGCGATTTTCGCTACGCCACGCCAACGATGAAGTTTGGCGTGCCGATTGCCAAAACGCTGGGTAATACGCTCTCGATTAACAATGTCTCCCGGATGGTCGACATGCTCGGCATAGCGCGCACTAAAGAGGCGCTGATGATGGCGCGGCTGTTTAGCGCTGATGAAGCCCTCGCTGCTGGTCTGGTTAATCAGTTATTCGACGCTGAGGCGATTTACGCCGAAGTGGCCGCACTGGCTGAAGCTTTTGCTAAGCGCGCACCACTAACGCTTCAAGCCAGTAAAGCATTGATTGGCCGTGTTCAAGAGCAACGTCGACTCACCGCAGAGGCTAGCGACGACTGGGTTACCACCTGCTATATGAGCCGGGATTTTGCCGCGGCGGTGGATAAATTCGTCAATAAAACGCCGTTTGAGTGGTCAGGCCACTAGCCCCGAAACAGAGTGCAAATCTACTAATTGGGAGGAAAGCCGATGCTTCCCCTACAAGACATAAAAGTGTTGGACGTGTCACAAATTATGGCTGGCCCTTACTGCACCATGGTGCTGGCGGATATGGGCGCTGAGGTGATTAAAGTAGAGAAGCTCAATGGTGGTGACGACAGCCGCCAAATGGGGCCTTACGTAAATGGTGAATCGACCTGCTTTTCGCAAATTAACCGTAACAAAAAGAGCATATCGCTCAATCTTAAAGACGAGCGGGCACGGCAGATTTTCTATCGTTTAGCCGCTGATGCCGATGTGATTGTGGAGAACTATCGCCCTGGCGTGACCAAATCGCTGGAGATCGACTACGAGACCATCAAAGCAATCAACCCTGGCATCGTTTACTGCTCTATTTCAGGCTATGGCCAAACCGGGCCCTATAGCCATAAAGGGGGTTTTGATTTAGTGGCGCAAGGCATGACAGGGTTGATGTCGATGACCGGGGAGGAGGGTAAGCGACCGCTGAAAACCGGTATCGCGGTTTACGATATTGGCGGTGGCTTAACCGCGGTCTATTCGATTCTGGCGGCGTGCATCCACAAGATGAAAACCGGCGCCGGGCAGCATATCGATATCGCCATTACCGAATGCGGCCTGCCCTGGTTTACCTGGGAAGCGGCGGCCTATTTTTCCGAAGGCACCGTGCCTGGGCCGACGGGCTGGCGCCACCGTGTTTCCGCTCCTTATCAAGCAGTCAAAGCAAGCGATGGTTTTTTGATGCTCGGCTGTGCCAACCAGCGCACCTGGGAGCGCTTCTGTCAGGATGTACTAAAGCGCGAAGAGCTTATGCAAGACCCACGCTTTATCACTAACCAAGACCGTGGCCGGAACGTTGAGGCGCTGGAAGCACTGCTCGAAGAGTTAATGGCCGATAAAAGCGTCGACGAGTGGCTAACGCTCTGTGATACCGCTGGTGTGCCTGCCGGCCCAATCAACGACTTCGCTCAGGCAATGCAGGATGAGCACTATTTAGCGCGGGGCATGGTGCAGGAGATGGAACATCCTGTGATGGGCAAAATGAAAACCATTGGTTTTCCCAGCAAGTTTTCGGCAACGCCCTCGCAGATTCGCAGTCCCGCACCGCTGTTTGCCCAGCATACCGATGAAGTGCTCGACAGTTTAGGGTTCTCAGGCGATGAACTTGATGCCTTACGTGCCGAAGGATGCATCAAATAGCGCTTTTTTAGTACGCATAATTGCATTCATTATACATTTTAAGTAACGCTAACCGGCAGTGCTAACACCTAGCCGTACAACAACAAACAGGAAAGCCACTATGTTAAAGCTTAATTTTCACCCATCCGGCCGTCACTTTTTGCAAATCCCTGGCCCATCGCCGGTGCCAGACCGCATCTTGCGGGCCATGAGCCTACCCACTATTGATCACCGCGGGCCGGAGTTTGGCGCTCTCGGGCTTGAACTATTGAACAAGATTCAAAAAATCTTCAAAACCGAGAGCCCGGTGATTATCTACCCGGCCTCAGGCACCGGGGCTTGGGAAGCGGCACTAGCCAATACCATGTCGCCTGGTGACCGTGTATTGATGTTCGAGACCGGGCACTTCGCCACGCTGTGGCACAAAATGGCCCTGCGTTTGGACGTGCAGCCCGAGTTTTTGGGTTTACCGGGCTATGAAGGCTGGCGCCACGGTGTTCAGGCCGACATGATCGAAGCGCGCCTGAAAGAGGACACCAACCACGAGCTTAAAGCGGTCTGTGTGGTGCATAACGAAACCTCTACTGGCGTAACCAGCGATATTGCCGCTGTCCGTAAAGCTATCGATGCCGCTGACCATCCAGCATTATTGATTGTTGATACCATTTCCGGCTTGGCCAGCGCTGACTACCGCCATGATGAATGGGGTGTTGATGTCACTGTATCTGGCTCCCAAAAGGGCTTAATGCTGCCACCGGGTATTAGTTTTAACGCGCTCTCTCCTAAAGCCATTGAGGTCAGCAAACAGGCAAAACTGCCTAAAAGCTTCTGGGCCTGGGATGAAATTCTAGAGGCTAACAAGAACGGCTACTGGCCCTMCACGCCCAGCACCAACCTGCTTTACGGTCTCAATGAAGCGCTGGATATGCTGCTGGATGAAGGTATGGAGCAGGTGTTGGCCCGCCATCAGCGCTGGGCCGCTGGGGTGCGTGCGGCGGTTGAGGCGTGGGGTTTAGAGATTCAATGTCTAGATCCGTCAGTTTACTCGCCGGTACTGACGGGTGTGGTAATGCCAGAGGGTGTCGATGCGGATGCGGTACGCAAGATTATCTATGAGCGTTTTGACCTTTCACTGGGAATGGGGCTGGGCAAGGCCAAAGGCAAGATGTTCCGGATCGGCCATTTGGGCGACTGCAACGATTTAACGCTGATTGCCACGCTGGGAGGCTGTGAAGCGGGTATGAAGCTGTCGGGCGTTAACCTTAAAGGCAGTGGTGTAACGGCTGCCTTGGACTACTTTGCTGCCAACCCGCTTAACGCAGGCAAGCGCTAAACGACGGGGGAGAGCCATATGACGTCTCTGACGAACCAATACCCGTCCCGTGATGCCAAGATTAAACCGCTCGGCGAACTAGCCGAGCGGTTATCCCGGGAGATGGCCGGAGAGGTGCTGTTTGACCGGGCAACTCGGGGGCGCTATTCAACCGACGCTTCGATTTATCAGGTGACGCCGGTAGGTGTGATCATCCCGCGCCACCAGGAAGATCTGAAAATTGCCCTGGATATTGCCCGTGATGCCAAGGTGCCGATTTTGGCTCGGGGCGCGGGTACCAGCCAGTGTGGCCAAACCGTTGGTGAGGCGCTGGTGATCGACACCACCCGCTGGCTTAACGAGATCGTTGAGTTCGACGCCGAGGCGCGCACCGTGGTGGTCGAGCCAGGAGTGGTGCTTGATCACCTAAACGCTTGGCTTAAACCCCATGGGCTCTGGTACCCGGTGGATGTGTCCACCAGCGCCCAGTGCACCATCGGCGGCATGGCGGGGAATAATTCTTGCGGGTCGCGTTCGATTTATTACGGCAATATGGTGCACAACGTGCTGGGCGTGGAAGCGCTACTGGCTGACGGCAGTGCGGCGAGTTTTGGTTTCGTTGACCGCTTCGCGGAAGGCTCTCAAGAGCAGCGCCTTGCCCAACAGGTGAAAGCGATTGCTGAGCGGGTAGGCCCGGAAATTCGCGATCACTTTCCTAAAGTGTTACGCCGGGTCGGTGGCTACAACCTGGATCTGTTCGATTGCCAGAACCCGATGCCTTACGACCCAGATAGTCGCGCTAACCTAGCTCACCTGCTGGTGGGCTCGGAAGGTACGCTAGGGGTGAGCCAGCGTATTAAACTCAGGCTTTCACCTTTACCCGAGCAAAAAGTGCTGGGCGTGGTGAACTTCCCGACTTTTTATCAAGCGATGGACTTCACCCAACATATCGTCAAGCTCGGCCCTACGGCGGTGGAGCTGGTTGACCGCACCATGATTGAACTGTCGCTGGAGAACCCGGCGTTCCGCCCAGTGATTGAGAAGGCGCTAATTGGCAAACCGGAAGCCATTCTGCTGGTGGAGTTTGCGGGTCAAGATCACGCTAAACAGCTAGAAGCGCTTCGCGGGCTAAACGAGCTAATGGGCGATTTAGGCCTGCCGGGCAGCGTGGTGGATATGCCAGAGGCCGCCGAGCAGAAAGCGCTATGGAACGTGCGCAAAGCCGGGCTCAACATCATGATGAGTATGAAGGGCGACGGTAAGCCAGTCTCCTTTATTGAAGACTGTGCGGTGCCGCTAGAGCACCTTGCCGAGTACACCAGCAAGCTCACTGATGTGTTTAACCGTTACGGCACCGAGGGCACCTGGTACGCCCACGCCGGTGTTGGCACGCTGCACGTTCGGCCGATTCTGGATATGCGCCGAGACGGTGCTGAAAAAATGCGTGAAATCGCCGAGCTAGCCTCTTCGTTAGTGCGCGAATATAAAGGCGCATACTCCGGCGAGCATGGTGACGGTATCTGCCGCGGCGAGTGGGTGGCGTGGCAGTTTGGCGAAACGGTCAACAACGCCTTCCGTGAAATTAAGCAGCTGTTTGACCCTAATAATCTGTTCAACCCCGGCAAAATCGTCGATACCCCTAAGATGGATGACGAACGTTATTTTCGTTTTCCAAAAAGCTACACCACTATCCCGCTTACCCCGGTGTTTGACTGGTCCGCCTGGAACGTAAAACGCGACCCGCTTACTGGCGAACAAACGCCGCCAGGCTCCGGCGGCGATGCCACCCATGGCTTGGCCATGGCGGTGGAAATGTGCAACAACAACGGCCACTGCCGCAAGTTTGATGCAGGCACCATGTGCCCGAGTTTTCGTATCACCAAGGACGAGCAGCACCTAACCCGCGGTCGCGCTAACACTTTGCGATTAGTGCTCTCAGGGCAGTTGGGTGAGGAGGGGCTGGCTAGTGACGATGTGAAAGAGGCGCTGGATCTCTGCGTATCGTGCAAAGGCTGTAAGCGTGACTGCCCTACCGGCGTAGATATGGCCAAGTTTAAGATAGAGGCCCGTACCGCCCGCGCTCGCGTCAATGGGATCTCTTTGCGTGACCGCATGGTCGGCGAAATGCCACGCTATGCACCCTGGGCTAGCAAATTTTCGCGGCTGGTCAATAGCGTTGAGCGTATGCCGTTTCTGGCTAGGCAGATCAAGCAGGCGTTAAGGCTGGCACCGCAACGTTCACTGCCGGTGTTTAACGGTAACTTCCTGGCCAGTGCCGAGGCGTCTAAGCAACCGGCTGCGGCAGAGCGCGAAGTGCTGCTGTTTGTGGATACCTTCAATAACTATATGGAAGGTGATAACGCCAAAGCGGCCAAGCGGGTGCTGGAAGCAGCGGGCTATCGTGTACATCTCAATGTGACCAAGGGGCAGCGGCCGCTCTGCTGTGGGCGTACTTATCTGTCATCGGGCCAGTTCGATAAAGCCAAGGCGGAAGCCAAGCGTACCCTGGAGCACCTGATGCCATTTGTGGAGCGTGGTGTGGCGGTGGTGGGTTTAGAACCTTCCTGTTTGCTCAGCATGCGCGATGAATTCCTGCAGTATGGCTTTGGCGACGAAGCGAAAGCGTTGTCAGCATCCGCCTATCTGTTTGAAGAGTTTTTGGTTAAAGCGCGTGCCGAGGACCAACTTCCCCTTAAGCTCAAGTCGCTGCACTACGAGCGGGCGATGCTGCATGGGCACTGCCATCAAAAAGCGTTTGATGCGCTGCGCCCCGTTGAGCAGGTGCTGGGCTGGATTCCGGAACTGAAGGTCGAGACCATTGAGTCTTCCTGCTGTGGAATGGCGGGCAGCTTCGGCTATGAAGCAGAGCACTATGAAGCGTCTCAAAAGATGGCTGAGCTATCGTTATTGCCTGCGATCCGTAAGGCGGATGCAAATGCGGTCATGGTTGCTGATGGCACTAGCTGTCGCCATCAGATTCACGATGGCAGTGGCCGCGAAGCGATTCACGTTGCTCGATTGCTGGAACAAGCACTAGCCTGAGGTTAGAGTCAAACCAAAAATAAGGAGATTAATGTGGCCATTTACCAATACGGCGAGCATCAGCCAGATATCCATGACGATGTCTATATTGCCGAAACCGCGGATGTTATCGGCCAGGTAACGTTAAAGGCACGCGCAAGCGTGTGGTATCAGGCCGTTTTACGCGGAGATACCGATCACTTGGAAATTGGTGAAGAGAGCAATATCCAGGATGGCGCAGTGCTTCACGCTGACCCCGGTTTTCCCCTAAAAGTAGGGCGGGGCGTCACGGTCGGCCATCAGGCGATGCTGCATGGCTGCACCGTTGGCGATGGCTGCTTAATCGGTATTCAAGCGGTAGTACTTAACGGCGCCGTGATCGGCGAAAACAGCTTGGTGGGCGCGGGTGCTTTTATTAAGGAGGGCGCCGAGTTTCCAGCTAACTCACTGATTGTTGGCTCGCCTGCGCGTGTTGTGAGGGAGCTGTCCGCGGAAGCGGTGGCGGGTTTGAAGCAGAACGCCCAAAGCTACGTAGAGCGCGGCAAGCTCCACAGCCAAGGGTTAAAGCGCATCGGCTAACGCGGTAAACCATCAATACATAGGGCTTGAACGTCGCGCTAAAACAGCAAACCCCCAGGCTAAGCCTGGGGGTTTGCGTTTGAACACCTGCGAGTAAGTTTTAGGGCTACATCAATGGATCCGTTACGCCAATCACGTAGAACGCAATTAGCGCGATGATGCCAGTAAAGATGAGGTAGTAGAGGGTGGGCAGAATCGTCTTACGCAGCGTGGCGCCTTCACGGCCTAACAGCCCGACCGTTGCTGACGCCGCGACCACGTTATGAATGGCAATCATATTACCTGCCGCCGCACCCACGGCCTGCAGCGCTACCATCATGGCCGTAGAGAGGCCCAGGGTTTCAGCAACACTAAACTGGAATTCCGCCAGCATTAGATTGGATACCGTGTTGGAACCTGCAATAAAGGCGCCCAGCGCCCCTACCGCTGGAGCAAAGAAGGGGTAAATGCCGCCTACGCTACTGGCTACCGCCTGGGCCATCATCACCGGCATTGAGACAAGATCCGCGCCATTAACACCAGAGTTGATCAAGATGCGCACCATCGGCACGGTAAAGATCAACACGAAGCCCGCACCAAAAATCGTTTTGGTTGATTCAGACACCGCTGCGCTCATCTTTTGCGGGTTCATGCGGTGTAGGAAGTAAGTGACGATGACCACGGCAATAATAATGCCGCCCGGCAGGTAGAGCGGCTGAACACCACCGCTGACACCCGCTTCGCCAAGAATATTGCTCCAACTAAGATTAATTGAGGTTAGAGCGTTACGCAGCGGCTCGATAGTACGAGAGGCCACCAAGAACAGAGCGAGCAACACATAGGGTACCCAGCCTTTAAAGGTGGACATCGGCGCTCTGCCGACAACGTCATCAAGTTTGATCTGCAGGTTGCCGATCCACTCGTCTGGCCAAGAGGAAGACTCGGGGAAGTCCCAGGTGTCTTTAGGCAGCAGGAAACCACGTTTGGCGGCAGGTACTACAATCGCCAAGCCGACCATGGCGCCGATCATTGACGGGAACTCAGGGCCCAGTAGCACGCCTACCAGCATGTAAGGCACTACGAAGCAGATGCCGGTAAAGATGGCGAAAGGGGTAATCGACAGTCCCTCTTTCCACGATTTGTTAGCGCCAAAGAAGCGCACCATCACGGTGACCAAAATCAGCGGCATTAAAATACCCACGATACCGTGAGTAATCGCCACTTCGCTGGTCACAAGCTGGAAGAAGACATCCCAGCTAGAGCCTACCGAGTCGAGTTCGGCGCTAATACCTGCACGGTCCAGGCCGCTACCTACACCGACCACAATAGGCGTGCCTACTGCACCGAAGGAAACCGGCGTTGATTGAATCATCATACCCACGACCACCGCTGCCAGCGCAGGGAAGCCAAGAGCGACCATCAGTGGTGCGGCAACTGCCGCTGGCGTACCGAAGCCTGAAGCGCCTTCGATAAAGCAGCCGAACAGCCAAGCAACGATCAACGCCTGTACGCGGCGGTCAGGGCTAATGCCTGAAAAACCGTTACGGATAGCGGTAATGCCGCCGGAGTGCTTAAGGGTGTTAAGCAGCAGGATGGCGCCAAAGATGATCCACAAAAGACCAGCGGTCTGAATCAAGCCTTGAATAGTCGATGCCGCCACGCGGCTAAACGACATATCCCAAGCGGTTAAGCCAATAATGGCGGCGGTCAGAAAGACAATCGGCATCGCTATCTTGGCAGGTATTTTAAACCCGATGAGCAAAATACCGGCCAGCAACAGCGGCAGAAAGGCCAGAAGTGCAAGTATCGTTTCATTCATGGGAGGAACTGCCCCTTGTTATTGATTTGGTATGCTCCGCAATAACCGTCTGGCCGTTGTGGTGCCAGTCGGGTGTAGGTGAAAGATACGTTTAGGCTAACAAGATGACTACATTGGAAAATTGGTCTTACCAGTGCAACGCTTGTTTGGAATGCTGTTTTACGTTCTGTTTTTTAATATATAACATTGTTTTAATTGATTTTTTAGGGTTTTTCCGAGAGAGGTAGTCTAGCTGCTTCATTAGACTAATAGACAGTACAGTTACCCGCCATAAGATAAGTACAGCGCAAGCGAATCACATCGCTTGCGTCACAGGTAGCTTGCGCTCATTGTTATCGGCGTAAGTACCTATTACCAACAATGATCGACCACAAGGAGTTTAATACCGTGGCTATTACCCTCTATGATTTGTGTGGCCGCGATGAACGGCTTCGCTTTTCACCTTATTGCTGGCGCGTGCGTATGGCGCTTGCCCATAAAGGTCTGGAATACACCACCGTGGCATGGCGATTCCTCGATAAGGAAGCGCTGGCGTTTGCTGACTACGACAAAGTGCCGGTGCTTTGCGACGGCGAACAGGTGGTTACCGACAGCTTCGAGATCCTGAGCTATTTGGACAAGGCGTACCCCGAAGCACCCGTATTGGGCGAAGGCGTCAGCTATCAACGGGTATTACTGTTCAAATACTTCGTTGAGCGCAGCGTGAACCCGGCGCTTTTCCGCATTATTGCGATGGATTTATTCGCGGCCGTGCACCCAGACGACCGCGCCTATTTCCGTGAAACCCGTGAGGCGCGGTTTGGTTGCACGCTTGAAGAGTTCCACCAGCCCGAGCAGGGTAAGCAGCAGCTTAAACAGGTGCTGGCGCCAGTGCGTGATTTACTGCGTGACAGTCGCTTTTTAGACGGTGATTCCCCCAGCGGCTCAGATTACCTGCTGTTCGGGAGTATGATGTGGGTGCACGTTGTATCAACTCAGGCCGTCGTTGAGCCCGGCGACCCGGTAGATGAGTGGTTTAAACGTATGTTGAGCGTGCACGATGGTGCTGCAAGCAGTGCGCTGACTGTTCGCGATGTATAGTGTTAGTCGTACATATTGGCGGCACAGCGATGTGCCGCCTGAGGTAATGAGAAAACATTGATAGGCTCACGAGTGAATCAACGTTTTCCTAAAGGAGATGGCAATGATTGACCTGTACTACTGGACAACCCCCAACGGCCATAAAATCTCCCTTATGCTCGAAGAAGCCAACCTGGCGTACCGAGTGAAGCCGGTTAACATTGGCCGAGGCGAACAGTTTGATCCTGAATTTCTTACTATTGCCCCCAATAACCGTATTCCTGCCATTGTCGATCACTCCCCCCAGGATGGCGGCCAGCCGCTGTCGATGTTTGAGTCGGGTGCGATCCTAGAGTATCTCGCTGATAAGAGCGGGCTCTTTTTGCCTTCAGCCGGGCGCGAACGCTATATCGTATTGCAGTGGCTGCACTGGCAAATGGGCGGGTTAGGCCCAATGGCAGGCCAAAATCACCACTTCTGCCACTACGCGCCGCAAAAAATTGACTACGCCATTGAGCGCTACGTGCGCGAAACCAATCGGCTTTACAGCGTGTTGGATCAGCGCTTGGCCCATCACACCTATGTGGGTGGCGATGACTATTCGATTGCCGATATGGCGATCTATCCCTGGATTGTACCTTGGGAAAAACAGCGTCAAACGTTAGAAGAGTTTCCGGACTTGGAGCGCTGGTTCGATATGATCAAAGCACGCCCAGCCGTGCGTCGTGCCTACGCTTTGGTCGAAGACGTTAATCCTCAGGCGGGCGTAGAAATGGATGAGCAGGCGCGTAAGCACTTGTTCGGTAACCGCTAGTAGCAAGGCGGCTGTCGGCCATTCTAACGGTCAGTGAGTGAGCATGCGCAGGATGAGGAAAAATCATGTTGCGCTGCACAAAAAGCACTGCTAGCTTTAAGCCAGCAGAGGCAAAAGCCTGACGTAAGAACCGCCTAACCGAGGCGTGTTTATGTGCTAGCTCACTCTTGGAGGTATTACGATGAATAAAGCAACGACTGATAAAACCAAGCAACAGTTTGAGTCTGTTTTTGTTTCACCGATGCGTTCTTACACACTGACTGCGCTTGATTATTATGACCAGTTGTTCAGTGCTCAGTTGGATGCTGCCCGTGCCTACTCGGACATGGCGATTACACAAGCGCGTACTTGGCTTGACGTCAAAGACCCAGACAGCTTCAAAAAAGCCATGGAAAGCCAGCAAAAAACCGCGAGTGATTTTATGGAGCGGATGAAGGGAGACACGGAAAAAGTCACCTCCATCAGCAAAAGCTTTGCGGAAGATAGCCAGAAGCAAGTAGAAGAGACCACTAAGAAAGCGGTAGAGACTGCCAAGCAGTAATTGAAAAAGCAGTAATCGAAAGTAACACCGCTTAACAACGCCGCGCCCGATAGGGTGCGGCGTTTTGCTTGAAAGCTATTGTTGACGAGAATCAGCTTCAGCCTTCGCCAATTTAGCACGCCTATCTGGCTTGCCCGGCAAGATGGCATCCAACAGAAGCGCGGCGAGTGCCGCAGGCACCAAGCCTGATTTAAGCAACAGACCCAGCTGCCCTGGCATGGTGTCAGAAATCGCCTCAACGGCGGGTAGGCCGATACCCAAGCTTAGGGAGACGGCAATGATCAGCATATTGCGCTGATCCAGCTCGCACTCTTTGATGATTTTGAGGCCCGCTGAGGCGATCATGCCGAACATCACCACACCCGCACCACCCAGTACCGCAGGTGGCATGGCCGCCACTAGCCCGCCCAGCTTGGGGAATAGACCCATGGCGATTAATAGCAACCCGCCAATGGTGACTACGTGGCGGCTAACTACGCCGGTGAGGGTAATCAGGCCGACATTCTGGGCGTAAGCGGTGTTGGGCAGTGTATTGAAAACGGCGGCAAAGGACGTTGCTACGCCATCGGCCATCACGCCGCCGGAAAGCTCGCGGTCTTTAGCAGGGCGGCCAGCCCCTGTGGTGGTAATTGCAGAGATATTACCGATCGTCTCTAAGCCAACCACAAACATAATCAGCGTCATACCGACGATCGCGGTGCCAGAGAACGTCATGCCGTACTCCAGTGGCTTGGGGAGCGCAAACCAGGCAGCATTGCTCAGTGAGGTGAAATCAACCTTGCCTAGGGCAATAGCGACCAGGTAACCGGCCATTAAGCCAAACAGAATCGAGGAGGCTTTAATAAAGCCCCGCCCATATTGGTGAACAGCAATCGTAATACTGAGTACAAAGAGCGCCAGCGTGAGGTTGCCGGGGGATGCAAAGTCATCCGCGCCCACCCCGCCAGCGGCGTAATTAAGGCCCACTGGCATCAGCGTAATACCGATCAGTAGCACCACAATCCCGGTGACCACTGGGGAGAACCAGTGACGAATCTTCTTTAAAAAAGCCCCCAGTACAATTTGCAGCAAACCCGCCACAAATGAGGCGCCCAGAACGGCGGGTAAGCCAAACGCCTTCGCCAGTGGCAGCGCCACTGGTAAAAAACCAAAGCTGGTGCCCTGTACAATTGGTAAGCGTGCGCCAAAGGGGCCGATACCGATGGTTTGTACCAACGTGGACACCCCCGCGACAAACAGCGCTACCTGAATTAAAAAGATCTGCTCCGCTGGATTGGCGCCGATGACGCCCGCAATAATAATCGGTGGCGTAACGTTGCCCGCGAACATGGCCATAATGTGCTGAAGGCCAAGCGGAATCGCTTTTGATAACGGCGGCATCGCATCGGGGTTTTGATTAATGGTACGCGAAGGCCGCGTTTGGGCATCGGGCGGAGTCGACATAAAAAGCCTTTATTCGCAGTGGGTGGCATTGTTTTCTTCTTGCATCCATTAACTAATAAAAGTGTATACAAGAAACAATTGCAATAGCCCGTTTGGCGAATAGTCTTCAACGCTTGTCGATTTAACCCCGCCCTTTAGCTGTACCCAATGATTTATTGCTCGGCGCGCGCCCTCAAACGAAAGCGTGCAATGCGAATAATTTGTTGAATGGCCGTTTGCCGCTCGGTTACTGCGTCGTTGTTCAGGCGCTCCTCAAAAGCAGCTAATATGGCATGGCGATCCAGCCCTTTAACGGCAATTACAAAGGGAAAACCAAATTTCTTCTTATACGCCGCGTTAAGCGCCTCAAAGCGCGAAAATTCTTCAGGACTGCACTGATCAAGCCCTGCGCCTGCCTGTTCGCTGGTCGAATCCTGGGTTAATTCACCGGCAAGAGCGGCTTTGCCGGCTAGATCCGGGTGCGCTTGGATCACCTTGATTTGCTGTTCACTGCTCGCCTGCTGCAACATAAGCCCCATCAGTTCGGCCAGCGCGTCCGGGGTATCATGGACTTCAGTCAAGCCTTGCTGCCAAGCGGATTCGGCTACCCAGGGCGAGTGCTCATAAACGTCCCCATAGTGATGGGTCATCATTTCCAGGCTGCACTGGCTGGGCGCGGGTGAAAGCAGTAACGGATTAGATGTGGGCACTGGCACTCTCCAAAGCGGGAAATTTTAATGCGACAAATGTTCAAAACGTGCAGGGATGGAATTACTGTATACAATAAATAGCAGTAACGGTACTCTTTGACCAGTAGGTCAAGTCGTGCAAACAACGCTATTAATAAGGAGTGGCCATGGGACGCTTAACCACCCACGTACTGGATACCGCCAAAGGTCAGCCCGGTCATGGCATTACCATTGAGGTGTTTCGCCTTTCAGGCAGCGAACGCCAGCATCTAACCACAGTGACCACCAACAGTGACGGACGTTGCGATGCGCCCATTTTAGACGGTGAGGCACTCACCGCAGGGGAGTACGAACTGGTGTTCCATGCTGGCGACTATCTGCGTGCTCAGGGCGTTGAAGCGGCTGAACCACGCTTTTTAGACGTTATCCCGCTGCGCTTTGGCGTTGCGGATGCCAGCCAACACTATCATGTGCCGTTGCTGCTTTCGCCTTACGGTTATTCAACTTATCGCGGTAGTTAAGAGGGCCTGGCATGCAAGCCTATATTATTGATTTTGTGAACTTGCTGCTGCGCTGGCTGCATGTGATTGCGGCTATCGCCTGGATCGGCGAGTCGATCTATTTCGTGATGCTGGATAATAGCCTGCGCTCGCCGAAGGCAGCGGAAGACCGCGAAAAGGGCGTGTTTGGCGAAATGTGGTCGGTGCATGGCGGCGGCTTCTACCACAACCAGAAGTACGCCACGGCGCCTGCCAAGCTGCCCAATGATCTGCACTGGTCATTCTGGAAAGCCTACACCACCTGGCTTTCCGGCTTTGCGCTGTTCGTCATTCTCTACATGGTTAATCCGGGCTTCTATTTGGTAAACCCTAATAGTCCCTGGCAGTGGGCCGCCAACATGACGGGCTGGCAGGCCAATATTCTGGCGTTGGCCTTTTTATTAGGCGGCTGGGTGGTTTACAACGAACTGTGTAAGCGCATTAGCCCCAATATGGATCGCGACGGCCTGCTCAGCGTTGCGGTTGCCGTCATGATGGTCGTGGTGGCCTACCTAAGCACGCAAATGTTCACCGGCCGCGCCGCCTTTTTGCTCACCGGTGCCGTCATGGCGACGGCGATGTCGGCTAACGTCTTCTTCTGGATTATTCCCGGCCAGCGCCGCATGGTAAAAGCCATGAAGGCGGGCGATGCGCCCAATCCGCTGGATGGCAAACGCGGCAAACAGCGCTCGGTGCATAACACCTACTTCACGCTGCCGGTCGTTTTGCTGATGGTGAGTAATCACTACTCGTTTATCTACTCCCATGAGCTTGCCTGGGTGGTGATGGTGCTGTTTATCTTTGCCGGTGCTTTGATACGGCAATTCTTTGTTCTAATGCACGCAGGCAAAACCCAGCCCGCGTATCCCGCTTTTGGGGTAGGGCTTATTCTGTTGGCGTTTTGGGTGGCCGCACCGAGTGCTTCGTCAACGGGTAGTGATGCCGACGCACAAGGGCCTGATCAGGCACAAATCACCGGTTTGATTGAGCAGCACTGTGTGCAGTGCCACGCACGCAACCCGGAACATGCCGGTTTCTCCGCACCACCGGCTGGGTTTGCGTTTGAGAACTGGGATGAAATTCTCGGCCAGAAGACGCAAATTCAGCAGGTCGTGGCCAGCCGCTATATGCCGTTAGGCAATATGACCAACATGAGCGATGAAGAGCGCGATATCATTGCCGCTTGGGAGGAATAATCAAAGAGGCCAGCTATGAGTGATGCGCAGGCGCCGGAAAAGCGGCGCGCTCCTGTCAAAGAAGGTAAAGACAGCAAAGAGGGCGACGAGCGCCACGAGTCTATCTATCGTGCCGTCAGCGATGCGATTGTTGAGCAGCGCTTAAAGCCCGGCGCACGGCTGCGCGAAGATGCGCTGGCGGATGTCTTTGGCATTAGTCGCACCGGTATTCGTAAAATTCTGCAGCGCTTAGCGCTGGAGCAGTTAGTCACGCTAACACCGCGCCGCGGGGCCAGCGTTACTCGGCCCACTGCCGATGAAGCCAAAGACGTTTTCGATGCCCGCCAGTTAATTGAGTGCGGATTAATGCCTGACGTAGCCCGACGCATGGGCGAAAAAGCGGCCGCGGAGCTGCGCGAAATGGCCCGCCAGGAGCGTCAGGCGCTGCGCAGCGGCCAACAGAGCGTCGCCATTCGGCTATCGGCCGACTTTCATGTGCGCCTAGCGCAGCTATCAGGCAACGCCACCCTGGCGGAATTTGTCGAGCGGCTCTGCTCGCGCTCTTCGCTGATCCTTGCCGTCTACGGCCACCGCGGTCATTTGGGCTGCGAATCCCACGACCACGACGATCTGATCGGCTACCTGGAGGCAGGCAACGGCGAGCGCGCCAAAGCCTTTATGAGCCGCCACCTAAAAGCCATCGAAGCCTCGCTCTCCATGGTCGAAGAGGAAGAGAGCGCACCGGATCTGCAGCAGATTTTTGGCGGGKAAGGGCGGTTTCGGATCGCTAAAAAAACAGCGCCTGGGGCTTATTAAGCAGGGCTTACATCAACCGCCAAAACGCGTCGACCAGTGGGTTTTTTAGGTTTTTCTTTAAGGTAAACAAACCAATATCGTAGGGTTCCAGTTCCGGTGTCACGTCGAGCACGCGAATGCGATCCATCAATGGGCTGTTGTCGAGGACGATTTTTGGCACCACGCCAATCCCAAAGCCCAAGCTCACCATGCTCACGATGGCTTCATTGCCGGTGACCTGTGCATAAATGCGCGGGGAGACATCCAACTGGCGAAACCACTCATCCACACGGGCTCTTGAGACACCGCTCTCCGATAGAATCATCGGGATGCTCGCCCACTCTTGCGGTGTGGTTGGCGTGTTCGTTGGCACATTCGGCACCTGCTGCTCAAGGGGCGCAATAAACAGCAAAGGCGACGTGGCAATGGATTTAAACGCCAGGCCTCGCGGCAAGTTGGCAGGCTGGGCCGCGATGCTAAGATCTTCTTTACCATCCAGAACATGCGCAATCGCGTGTTCTGGATCCCCCGTGCGCAGCTTGATTTCTATGATCGGGTAGGCAATACGAAAACGGCGCAGCAGCTCGTGCAAAAAGCTGTAGCTGGCGGTGACGGAGCCATACAGGCTGATTTCCCCGCTTAATTGATCAGGATTGTCCGTCAATTCATGACGAATCAAATGCCATTGGCTGCTGGCATCGCGGGCGTACTTGAGAAACTTTTGCCCCTCCTGGGTCAACACCACGGTACGGTTGTCGCGATTAAACAGCGACACCCCCAGCTCCTCTTCTAAATGCCGAATATTGCGCGACAGGGCAGAAATGCTGACATAGCACTCATCGCTGGCGCGCCCGAAATGCAGGGTTTCTGCCAAGGCCAGGAATTGTTTTAAAATTTTAAAATTCATAAACGCCATCATAATTGAGTTTTGCAAAAAAAGGGACATGCTGTTGCAAATATATCAATTTAAGAAATGGTCATTTTTGGTTAGATTGGCCTTACTCACATAACGCTGGGTCTCGCATCTGGCGGCTGTGTCMCTCTCTTAAGTACCGGTTTTAGCATCGGTGTGCCTCACATCGATGTCGCGATCATAAAACATTAGGATGCTAACGATGGCTAACTACTTCAATACGCTGCCGCTCCGCGAGCAACTGGCTCAACTCGCCAAATGTCGTTTCATGTACAGCTCTGAATTTGCCGATGGCGTAGAAGCGCTGAAAGGCAAAAAAATGGTCGTGATCGGCTGTGGCGCCCAAGGCCTCAACCAAGGCTTGAACCTACGCGACAGCGGCTTAGACGTCTCTTACGCACTGCGCCCTGAAGCCATTGAGCAAAAGCGTCAGTCGTGGAAAAACGCCACCGAGAACGGTTTTGTTGTAGGTACCTACGAAGAGTTGATCCCCACGGCAGACGTTGTATTGAACCTGACGCCCGATAAGCAGCACACCTCTGTTGTAAAGGCGGTAATGCCGCTGATGAAAGAGGGCGCCTGCCTATCTTACTCCCACGGTTTCAACATCGTAGAAGAGGGCATGAAAATCCGTGAAGACTTAACCGTCATCATGGTGGCGCCCAAATGCCCAGGTTCCGAAGTTCGCGCTGAATACGTGCGTGGTTTCGGCGTTCCCACCTTGATCGCCGTTCACGAAGCCAACGATCCGAAAGGCGAAGGCCTTGCCCTGGCAAAAGCCTACGCAGTGGGCACTGGCGGCCACAAAGCTGGCGTACTGATGTCCTCTTTCATCGCGGAAGTTAAATCCGACCTGATGGGTGAGCAGACGATCCTTTGCGGCATGCTGCAAACCGGCTCTATCCTCTGCTTCGACAAAATGATCGAAGAGGGTATCGAGCCTGGCTACGCCTCTAAGCTGATCCAGTACGGCTGGGAAAACATCACGGAAGCACTGAAATACGGCGGCGTGACCAACATGCTGGACCGTCTTTCTAACCCGGCCAAGATCAAAGCTTTTGATCTTGCTGAAGAGCTAAAAGACATCATGCGTCCGCTCTACAACAAGCACCAAGACGACATCATGAGCGGCCATTTCTCTCACACGATGATGGAAGACTGGGCGAATGATGACGCGAACCTGCACAAATGGCGGGCAGAAACAGCAGAAACCAACTTCGAGAAAACTCCTGCTGCTGACGTAGAGATTACTGAACAGGAATACTTCGACAACGGCATCTTGATGGTAGCGATGGTGAAAGCGGGCGTTGAGCTTGCTTTCGAAACCATGACCGCGGCTGGCATTATCGCCGAGTCGGCTTACTACGAGTCGCTCCACGAAACGCCACTGATCGCCAACACTATCGCGCGTAAGAAACTGTACGAAATGAACGCGACCATCTCTGACACCGCGGAGTACGGTTGCTACCTCTACAACCACGCTTGTGTGCCGCTACTGGCTGACTTTATGAAAGGCATCAAATCCGATGTTATCGGTAAAGGCCTGGATCTGGACGACAACGGCGTAGATAACGCCCGTTTAATCGAAGTCAACGATGCCCTGCGCGCTCACCCGGTTGAAGCCGTGGGCTCAGTGCTGCGTGGCCATATGGCGGACATGAAGAAGATCGTTTAATCGGCTGATTAAATGATAGACCGCTAAGTCATCAAAAAAGCCGAGATATCGCCACGATATTCTCGGCTTTTTTGTCTCATTGCATGCGAACAGTGATTTTTCCAAACAATAAGGAACACATTGATGGAGCCTTCAAGCCGCTTAGCGCGTATTCAGCTAAATAAAGCGACGATCAGTTTTGATGACCGCTTCACCCTAAGCGAGATTGATTGGATCATTGAACCCTACCAGCATTGGGTTATCACTGGCACCAATGGCTCAGGCAAATCGGCCCTGGCGGCAGCGTTGGCTGGCGTTGGTAAGATTGAAGCGGGCACTATTCAAGGGCTTCCCAAAAACATTGGCTTGGTCTCTTTCGAAGCGCAAGCCGAACTGATCGCCAAAGAGTTAAAAAAAGACGATGCCGATATCATGGATGTCATTTCACTTGGCACCCCCGTCAATGAAATGATTTTCGAGCAGTGCCAAGACCCTGAACTCGCCAGCGAGCTGGTCGAAAAGTTCGGTCTTACGAAGCTACTCGACCGCGCCTTTCGTAAGCTCTCCACGGGCGAAACCCGAAAAGTCATGCTGATTCGTGCTCTGTCGAGCAAGCCGGACTTGCTGATTTTAGACGAGCCGTTTGATGGTTTGGACGTCGACACCCTCGCCATGCTGCAAGCCCATCTCGCCTCCATCATCGATACCGTTCCCATGGTGATGGTGCTGAATCGCTTTGATGAAATGCCGGACTTCATCACCCATATTGCCTATCTGGATAAACAGCGCTTGGAGAAAAAGAGAGGAGATAAAAAGCGAGGAGATAGCGGACGTTTAGCATTCACCGTAGACCGTCAGGACGAAGCCGCCTTCAATGAGCTTTACCAATTGCTGCATTTGAAAACCACCGACCTAAGCCTGCCCGAGGCCGACCCAGCCAATAAATTACCCGCTCTCGACCCCAGTCAGCCGTTAGTGAAGCTCAAGCAAGCGACTATCCAATACGGCGATACCGTGATTGTCGATAAGCTGGATTGGACGATAGAGCAGGGGCAGCACTGGCAACTAAGTGGCCCCAACGGTAGCGGTAAAACCTGTGTTTTGTCCCTGATCACAGGGGATCACCCCCAGTGCTATACCAACGATATTTTTGTGTTTGGCTTCCAGCGCGGTAACGGCGAAAGCATCTGGCAGATCAAGCAGTTTATCGGCTATGTCTCCACTGCCCTGCAGTGGGAGTATCGCGTCAGCACCAGCTGCAAAAACGTGATTATTTCCGGCTTCTACGACAGCATCGGCGTGTACACAAAATCCACCGATCATCAGAAAAAAATCGCCGACCAGTGGCTCGAACTACTCGGCATGAAAGACCGCGCCGATCAGCCCTTTAACAAACTCTCTTACGGCGACCAGCGCTTGCTGCTTATCGCCCGCGCCATGGTGAAACACCCGCCGCTGTTGATTCTAGACGAGCCCTGCCTCGGCCTGGACGATATGAACCGCCAGCTGGTTCTCGCGCTCATCGAGAAAATTTGTGCAGGGAAAGAGACCACGGTGCTTTACGTCAATCACCACACGGAAGATAAAATAAAAGAAATAGACAATCATTTGGCGCTGGAGAAGAATCACTAGTTGTAACCTCCGCTCGCGATATGCACCGAAAGGAGAGGGCTGTTTATGAGCAAGCTAAAAAAGATGCCTGAGTTCAAAACCGAGGAGGAAGAGCGAGAATTCTGGGAAACCCATGATTCTTCCGACTATTTGGACTGGAGCCAAGCAAAACCGGTTTCTTTCTCGAAGCTGAAGCCCTCAACCACGACTATCTAACTCCGCTCACCGGAAAATTAGGAGCGTAGCGAGTAATTGTCGCTATTTGTTGGGCGGCAACGGCACGGGGCTTGCTGGAGATCTTGAAGCTGCGCCGAAAATATAGCGCCCACTACTCCAGAAGCCTTTCCGGTGCATCCATGTCCTCGTGAAGCACACGAACAACGAGCACTTCCGAGTCATGCAGTTGATAAAAAACAGCGTGGTGCTCGACCTGTAATCTGTGATACCCAGAAAAAACATGGTCGTAGTTCGCGCCAAGCGATGGATGATCAATCAGCCGTTTCATGCCGGTCTCAAGCCGATCCAGGTAATTATCCGCCTGATCAACGCCCCATTCCTCACAGGTATACACCCAAATTCCGATGAGATCTGATTCCGCCTTTGGCGTGACATTTAACTCAAGCACTAATCAACCGCCTTGATCCGCTTACGGCCAGCCGCCTTAATAGCCGATATATCCAGGGGTTTCGGGTTCCCGCTTGACTCACCCTCAACGAGGGCTTGTCTTAGCATGGCAAGGCGTTGTTTGGTCTGCTGATCCCTTCGGATAAGATCGCGGATGTATTCACTATCATTGCCATAGTGACCGCTTTCAATCTGAGCTTTTACCCAGTCGTTCTGCTGCTCAGTCAGCGTGATGGTTTTCCGGTGCATGCTCATAGTTGATACTCCAAACATGGGAGAGGTATGACATTATCATACTCTTCCCGACCCTGAATCAATGCTCTTCTTATTGCTGTCAGCAGGGCTGGGGGTTAGAAACTCCCAGTGATTTACTTGAGGCCCCGTCGCTTCGCATCGAGGTGACTGGTATAAGTAAAGTGTTCAAATTCGACCTTAAAGTGCTCCTCACTCCGCAGTCCCTGCCAAAATCTAACATTCGGGTTCTGACCAGAAAGGATAAGGCACACGATCTCCATACAGTCTGTGTCAATATCTGGGCCGAAATACACTCCGCGCAGCGCTTCGGAGGGATATGTGAAAGCTGTTCCAGCTACATGGTGGATGGCTCGCCATTCTCTCTCGTAACTCCAGTTAATCGATTTTGTACAAAACAGGTTCAGGTAGTCGTCGTATCTGTCTTGAAGAATTATTGTGATTGGATCGATTCTTGGTATCTGCTCTACGTATTTGACTTCTCGGAGCTTATGGAATGGCTCGTAGTCAGTGGCAAACTCCAAGCAAAAACCCTTATACCGCCCGCCATAATGAGACCACATTAGAAGATCATGGTGAATCTCTGAAAAGCACGATACTCCTTTCTCTGAAAGAAAGTTCTCCGCGTAATCCTCAGCAACCTTTCGGGCGCTTCGCACCACAAGTTCTCGAAGTTGTTCACAACTCAAATGTTCCAGTTCTTCTCGACCTTGTTCAGGCAAGTTGAACCGAGCCAAGTAGTGCCGTCGAACCTGTTCGATCTGTTCGTCTGTCGGTACTGCAAAGTTCGGCCTCAAAGCACAGTCGTAAGGGTCGTTGAAGTTTTGTGGTGATCCAAAATAGATTGTCTGCGTCTTGAGGTTGCGCAAGGACTGAACGGTAAAGTCTTCGTACTTGTATATGGTCGAAGGGTAAGAGTCATTCATATGGCTTTATTCACTACACCTCGACGTTGATGGTGAAAGTTTCTGGATGCCTAACGCTGCCAACACCTGCCGTGCGTAGTGAGGTCCAGCGCACGTAGTGCGCGATGGTGCTTGACCTTGTTATGCACTGTCTGCCCCCAACTTATTCATAAGCTTATCTTGTGCTCTATACCGCTCTTCTTGAATCTTAATAATTTGCTTTCTCTTGTCGTTAAGCATTTCATTTGGACTCCAATTCTCCGGTGCTTCAAAAGCAGGGAGCTTTGCGTACTTTCTTAGTCTTTTAGCCAGCCCCATGGCGAAAAGGCCCAGCTCAGAATAATGTAGCTGTCTAGCTTCAAACCCCTCTTCGTAATATGGTGGCCCTTCCACATGATCGAATATGGAGGATATGGCTTCATTTGCAGTTTCTATCTTATTTGGCAGGTTTAAAATTTCGTACATTAGATTTGAAGGTAGCGATCTCCAATCTACATCAAGATCATTCGGGTTAAACTCTGGTGGTGTAACCTGTATACGCGCACACCCATCCTTGTCATATTGACCATACGAAGTACCATCATCCTGAGCTACATCAACACACCTATAAACAAAGCGATCCAGTTCACAAGCCACTCTTATTGCCAAATATTCATATTCCTTTTTTCTCTTTGCCTTTTGAAATATCCAGTCTTTTAGAATTCCAAGCAAGACACCAAGGGCAACGCCGACTAAACCTATTATTGCTTTATCCATTGCCTACTCGCTCATGTCTTTGAATTGCATAACGCACGCTACACAAGCGAGCAACTTGTTGCGAGTCGAGCGCCCAACGGGCGCGTTTGTGCTGGCGCTGTTTATGAGCTTGTGAGCGCATCTACATCAATTCCCATGGTAAGTCGCGTCTTCCATTTACGGGTTTAAGTACACCATCATTTCTTAGCTGCTGAGCAGCCCAGCGAATATCATACTGCCAGGTATACAAGAGATCGCCGGAGGCTTTGAGTTCTGCTTCGTGATTGTCCCAAACATATTTTGAAACTTCACGAGGCCAACCACTACCTCCTCGCTGTTGAAGGCATGCAATTATCCAAAGTTTCATGCTTTCTCTGGTTACCATGAGATCTCCTGGCTGGCCCCTCATAACGCCGGTTATGTGCGGCGCGAGGAACGAGCGTCTGGCGCCCACAGGGCGCGTACACAATAACCTTGTTATATGGTATTGAATGCACTATTTGTTCAAAGTATCCACCAGCGGGCCAATCCCTTCCTGTTCTAGGGTCGAATTCGGCTCCGCCATCGCCTTATCATCAGAAGCTAACTGGTCATCCCATATCGTTGAAGTCCCGCTTTCATCAACCACTTCCCGGAAACACCCTGTGGGTGGCTCAATTCCCCGATAAGTCCGAACGTCAATAGTGTGACCATCCAGGGTGAACTCCTGACAGTGGCGGCTGTCTTCATTTGGATACTCTTCCTCCATCTCGCCTCCCCTCGATCAATTCAATGACTTATAACACACGCCTCAATGGCCGGAGGTCAGATTGCAGGCGTTTGTTATGTGATTTTAAAGGTGTAAATTTTTAACCTTCTTCACCATCAGGATACCTTTCTGACGGGCCTATAATGTTAATAAGTTGAACAATAAAATGATACGTCGCCAATATATAATCTTGCACCCTTAAAGGTACATTGCTTATAGATTTTCCATCGTATATTCTGAAATATTGAAATTTTGCAAGCTGCTCATCGACACTATATGAATGCTTAATTTTATTATTAAGAACTCTAATTTCGTTAATTGTTTCGTACGCTGCAAGTAGCTCAATATCAAAGTCATTTTCTTTAAATTTATTGACTATTTCATGCCATCTATGAGAGTTTGACGCTTGCTTTGATAATAAAACTTGAAGAGCACGATTGGTATACTGCTCTATAGTAGCCCAGAGGTTAATAACCAAGCTTTCATTGGCAATACACTTGATTTGGCTTTGTTGTTTGTAAATATCAAATGCATTGAATGCCATTCGAGTGGTTGCTACTTGTTCAGGGTTATCATCACAAACGTTGTCGAAAATTCCCTGATAATGTTCATTGAATGCTTCAAACCCTGGCTCTACAACTTGTTGATTATTCTTGTGTGTAACCATCACAAAGCGATGGAACATAACGATATCATCTATCCTTTGAATTGCTTGCAGCCTCAACTCGAAGCGTTTCTCACCTTCTGGAAACTCACAGATATCATCAATCATTTCCTTATGCAGGGGGTTGCCATCGTTTTCGTTAATAAATTCATTGATTGTTGGTAAAAATGACATAAAAGCATCCTTGAAATTTGGCTATGAGCCACATAACGCCCCTAAGCAGCGGCATATTTTGCGCTTTGAGCGCAGCGAAGMAAAATATTTCCGACTGCCATGGTTGGTTATGTTTTTGGTGCCCAGCCATTACGCTCAGCCAAGATTTGCCACTCGGGCCTTTTTGTAGGGATTATATTTTCACAATATTTAATAAGGCTTTCTATATGGAGATCCTTGACGTTGTAGAGGTTGCCCGGAGTGGATTTTCCCTTTACCTTTGGATTGGCATGAGAAGTTTGCAGCTTCGTTATCACCTTGCCTAAAAGCTGCTTGAGTTTAGCATCTTCAGTTTTATTCATAATTTTACCAAGACTCTTGATGTGGGAGGCTACAGTCTCCATTTCCTTAAGTGCATCTACTGTTTCTTCATAAATCGTCATAACTTCCTATCCTTCTTGGTAAAACATAACGCCTCAATAACCGGCAGCTGTAACGGAGCGAAGCGTAGAGTAAGCTGTCCGGCGCCGCAGGCGCGAAGTTGATTGATTTGTTAAGTGTTTCCACTCCCGCCAAACTCAAACCTAGCCGACCGCCAAGCTTTAAGCGGATGATAAAGAGGCATTAACCGAGATTTATGGCACGCTCCACAAGCATCCTTCATAGTTGAGTAAACCTCATTCATTATACTAATGCGACCGCAGTCATCACACTCCAAAAACATATCCTTATATCCCCACGCCACATCATCATGCCACTCTTGCGATGGAAATACAGTTTGCAAGCCATAGGACTCACCACAGTCCCACTCTCCAGGCTCCGGTGGCTTACCAATTGCTATTAAAACCTTTTTGCCAATAAGTTCAGAGAAGAGTTGTATGGTTTCATCATCATAGTCGCCGGTGCCTTTCACCTCGAAGAAACTATTAAAATCAGGCAAATAGAAATCGGGCAGATACCATGTTCCATTTACATCGTAACCTTCGAGCTCGTATTCCCACTTAATTTTCGCGGTGTCAAAAAATACAGCCCATCGAGCTTCACTCCGGCTTCTAAACCGATACCCTTTATATTTTGTCTCGATTGCTTTGATGTACATGAGCTCTCCGTACACTTAACAGTTTATTCATAAGCATGCTCGTTTTCCTGGAAAACCAAAATGTACTAATAATTCACAAATTACTGATATAGCGTAAAAACTCACTTTATCTCGCTGCAGGCTACCAGAAAAACGCGCACTACAGCTCGAAAATATCTCATTCCGCTGAGTTTTGATAGCGCAAAATACGTTACTTGGTAGCGCTATGGGAGCATGCACGCAGTTTCTAACTGGCCACGCCAGCCCGTGACCAAAAAAAAGCGCCATCGGCAAAACCGATGGCGCTTGTATGAGCTTCTAATCAGCTAGTTACGACCCTTTTGTCAGCTATTGAGCCAGCGCAGCCTCAGCCTTAAACTGCCGCATCAACCCGTAGTAGAACAACCCACCTAAGCCAGCACCAATCAGCCAGCCGTAGCCGCCCAGGCTGGATAGTGCGGGTACTAACACGGTAGAAAGCGAGAACAGCGCCGCCACGCCAAAAGCGATAAGCGCGCGGGTGTTCCAGCCGTTGACGTAGTAGTAGGCGCTGCCCGGTGCTGATGAGAAGAGCTCCTGCATGTTCAGGTGCTGTCGCTTAATCAGGTAGTAGTCGACTACGATAATGCCGTAGAAGGGCGCGACGATGGCGCCTAGCGCATTCACAAAGCCGGGAACGCCAATCTGGCTGATGACTGAGAGCCATAGCGCACCGACGAAGAACGCGATTACCGCGGTAATCAGGCCGCCCATTTTAAAGCTGATTTTGCTGGGAAACAGGTTGGCCAGGTCGTAGGCTGGGGGAATAAAGTTGGCGACCAGGTTGATGCCTACCGTGGCGGCAAAGAAGGTCAGCGCAGCGATAATCGTCAGCGGCAGTGAATCTACCCGTTCAACGATATCGGCGGGATTGGTCAGCGCCTCGCCAAACAGCACCAGGGTGCCTGCGGTAATAATCAGCGCGATAAACGAGAAGAATGCCACGTTAAGCGGCAAGCCGAGCAGGTTGCCTAGCTTCATCTGACGTTCGGTTTTTACAAAGCGGGTGAAGTCGCCGAAGTTGATCACCACTGCCGCAAAGTACGCCACCATGGTGCCTACAATCGCCATAAAGGCCGCGATTGAGCTGCCGCTGGTTTCACCATCGCCGCTAAAAATAGTGCCAATAGCGGGGATTAGCTCACTTCCCGCCTGATACCAAACGATGATCATCAGCACCAGCATCACCACGTAGACCAGCGGGCCTGCCCAGTTGAGAAAGTGCTTAATGCGCTCGATGCCCTGCCAGAAAATGGCGATTTGAAACAGCCACACAATCACAAATGACACCCAGGCCACGCCGGAAAGCCCCAGGAAGGTGCCACCATCGCCTGCGCCAACAAAAGCGGTAATCAGTAGGGTGACGGCGGTGGAGGCGAAGTAGGTCTGCACGCCGTACCAGAAAATCCCCACGATCGCGCGCAGCATCGCGGGTAGGTTGGCGCCGCGTACCCCCATGCTGGCGCGCACCATCACCGGAAAGGGAATGCCGTATTTAACGCTGGGTTTGCCGGTGAGGTTAACCAAAAACATTACGATCACACCGGCCAGAATAATCGCCGCCATCACCGCCCAGCCGTTGAGACCGTAGGTTAAAAACAGTGAGGCCGCCAGGGTGTAGCCAAACAGGCTCTGGATGTCGTTAGACCAGACATTAAATATCTCAAAGGCACCCCAGTTACGATCCTGGGGTTTCAGCGGCGCTAGATCCTCGTTATATAACGTGGGATCGATATGTTTGATATCCAGATCACTAACGTCGTTGCTCTCTTTCATTGTCTTGACTCGCAGGTTGGCAAATGGGATTACTGGCTAAAGCGCTGGCAGGGTGCCCAGTACTTCATTAACAGGTAGTAGCTCACGCCTGCGGGTATCAGGCTGGCGTACCACGAGATCGCCGAGAAAGAGAGCGCCGCCGCAATACCGATCGCGGTGGCAATAAACGCAGCTAGGTTCACGCCTTGGTAAGGGCCGTTGGCGTCATAGAGTTTGTCGATATCCAGCGTGCGACGACGAATAACGTAATAGTCCACCACCAGAATGGCGAAGATGGGGCCTAGGAAGGCAGAGTACGTTTGAACAAACAGCTGTAGACCTGCTGCGGAGCCCGGCTGAACAAGTTTCCAGGGGAAGGTGGCGAAGGCCAGTAGTCCAACGATCACCGTGGCGACGGGGAACTTGATCTTAAACACGTCCATCAGCACGTAGGTGGGCGGTACTACGTTATTGAGTACGTTGGTGGTCACCTGGGCAAAGGCGATGAACAGCAGGGTGGTCATCAGCAGCGGCGTGTTGTCGACGGCGTTGGCAAACACCTGGATAGGGTCGGCGGTGCCGGTGGCCTGGGAGACCATATAGCCGATCAAGCCCATAAACAGCGTGCAGGGCAGAATCGACATGGCGTAAATGGTGGTCAGCAGGCTTTGGGCGGTGCCCTTTTTATGCTCGCGAGAGTAGTCGCTAACGTTGAGCATCATGGTGCTGTAGATGCCCAGGAACAGCATGGTCGCACCCCAGAACGGCATGCCCCAGGAGCCTTCCATGGTCAGCAGGCTGGCGGAAAGCTCATCGCCATAGCGCTGCACCGTGGCGTAGAACATATACATCAACGAGACGAGGATAAAGGCGCTGCCGATATTCTCTAACCATTTGATGCCCTGAAAGCCCATTACCGACAGGCCAATTTGCAGGAACTGGAAGGTAATAAAGTAGAAGATAAGGTTGTCGAAACCGAACAGGGTGGCCGACACCATATTCAGTGCCCCGGCGCCAATCCAGCTTTGAAAGCCGTACCACACTACCGCAGGCACCGCGCGCACTAAGCCGGGCAGCCGCGTGCCGGTAAAGCCGAAGGCGCTGCGCGCCTGCMCCATAAACGGAATGCCGTACTTGTAGCCCGCGGCCCCGTTAATGGCGAGAGCTATACCGATCACAAAGCACCCGATGGCGATGGCCAGGGTGGCTTGTAACAGGTTTAAGGTGCCGACCACGCTTGAGCCCATGGCGAAGGTGCCAATGGAAACGCAGCCGCCGAACCAGGCCAGAAAATAGGAGCTACGCCCCATAATCCGGGTGTGTTGCGGGGCTAAGCTCTCCGCCCCTATTGCTTTTGATCCAGCATCGGATCGGTCGTCTGACGCAAGAGCCGAGGTTGAAGCGCTCATGGTGTCGTCCTCGCAAGATTATCGGTTTTATTAATCCCCGATTTAACATCGGGAAACGCTTGCGGCGTGGCGTGCTATTGGACGTTCGTGTTTCTTAATTTATTGTTATTAAATGTTTTTTAGTCATGGTTTTGTGAGACGTTGTTTTTTAGAGCGTTGATGGCTTAAGCGGTAGCGCAAGGTCAGTAAGCCCAGCAAACTTGCCGGTGAACGCTTTCGGCCGTGGGTAGGCGAGATCGCCGTGCTTGCTGGTATACAGACCTAAACCGACCAGCGATTCCGCCAGTTTTAGCGCAGCGCTAACACCTTCCACTACCGGTAGGCCGACTTCGCGGCTGATCTCCTGGGTCAAATTCGCCATGCCGCCGCAGCCTAGAACGATGGCGCCAATGCCGTCTTCATCCCGGGCGCGGCAGCACTCTTCAACAATGCGGGTAAACGCCGCTTCAGGGTGGTGCTCAAGATCCAACACCGGAATTTCCGCAGCGCGAATGCGGCGGCAGTGGTGGCTAAAGCCGTACTGCTGTAGCAAGTGCTCGGCAATAATGCCGGTGCGACCCAAGGTGGTCACAATAGAAAAACGGGTGCTCACCAGGGTGGCAAGATGAAACGCCGCTTCGGCAATGCCAATCACAGGTGCGCGGGTGAGTTCGCGGGCAGCGAGCAAGCCTGGGTCGCCGAAACAGGCCACCACGTAGGCATCGATGCCGCCTTCGCGCTCGCCTTTAAGCACCTCTTCGGCAACTCCCACCGCGCTGATCGCTTCGTCAAAATGGCTTTCAATCGAAACCGGGCCTGCGTCAGGCTGGGAAGCGCTGACCGTGGTGCCTGGCCCCGCCTGCTGCTGTGCTGCCTGACCCATAGCAGCGGTCATGGAAGCCGTGGTGTTAGGGTTAATGATGCGTATATGCACGTTGAGCAATCCGTATGTAAACAATATAAATTTTCTTGTATACAAAAATAGGGCGGTTTCTAGCCTTACGCAAGCCTCTAAACGTGAATAGACGATAAAAATGTCCCGCTAAAAGTTTGACCAATTGTTCAGGATTCAACAGCTTAACGATGTTTTAACTTAGAAACGCTATGAGTGTCAGGGGATTAGCGTCCGGCCGCGTTGCGGTCCGTTATTAATCTCGCTATTTTGTATACAAATAATTTTCTGTATCGCTGGGCTGCTCATTCGCCAGTGACGAGCCAGAAATAGGCATAAAAGGAGCTAGCTATGTCGTCATCCTCTAAGAGCCATTACCCACGCGACTTAATCGGTTACGGGCGTAATCCACCCCACGCTAATTGGCCCAACAAGGCCAAAATTGCCGTTCAGTTCGTGCTCAATTACGAAGAAGGTGGCGAGAACTGTGTGCTGCATGGCGATTCAGGCTCCGAGCAGTTCCTGTCAGAAATCATCGGCGCACCGGCTTATCCTGATCGCCACCTGAGCATGGAGTCGATCTACGAGTACGGCTCCCGCGCTGGGGTATGGCGCATTCTTCGTGAGTTCGAGAAGCGCGATCTGCCGCTCACGGTGTTTGGCGTGGCCATGGCGCTGGAGCGCAACCCGGATGTCGCCATGGCGTTTAAAGAGCTAGGCCACGAGATTGCCTGCCATGGCTACCGCTGGATTCACTATCAGGAAGTCTCCGAGCACGTTGAGCGGCAACACCTTCAACAGGCCATGGAGATTTTTCAGCGCCTTTACGGTGAAAAACCCCAGGGTTGGTATACCGGCCGCGACAGTCCCAATACCCGACGCTTAGTTCTGGATGAGGGCGGTTTCCTTTACGATAGCGACTACTACGGCGATGATTTGCCTTTCTGGACGCAGGTGACCGATAGTCAGGGTAGTGAGCATAACCACTTAATCGTACCTTACACCCTGGACAGCAACGATATGCGCTTTGCCGCGCCGCAAGGTTTTAATACCGCGGATCACTTCTTTACCTACCTGCGTGACGCCTTTGATGTGCTCTACGCGGAAGGGGAGGAGGCGCCGAAAATGCTCTCTATCGGTATGCACTGCCGTTTATTGGGGCGGCCAGGGCGTTTTCGCGCGTTGCAGCGCTTTTTGGATTACATCGAAACCCACGACCGGGTGTGGGTGGCCCGGCGGGTCGATATCGCCCGCCACTGGGCGGAGCACCACCCGCCATCAACCCGCTAATCAGACAGCTCAATAGGATGTTATGACGCCGCATATCGGACAGCGAATTACCGCCCAGTTTGACGCGCTAAGTGCCCAGGAGCAGCGGGTGGCGAGCTTTATCCTCGATCACTTTGATGATCTAGCGGTGTACAGCGCCGCTGATTTGGCGCGCCTGACCGGGGTTTCCAAATCGACCGTCAGTCGCCTGTTCAAGCGGTTGGGGTTTGAGAGCTACCGCACCGTTAAAGACCACGCCCGCCAGCTGCGCAACCTGGGGGTGCCGTTGGTGATTGATGCCAACGCCATGCAGGATGAGGCGGGGGCGCCGTTTCAGCGTCACTTGCAGCGCGAGCAGGAAAACCTGCAGCGCTGCTTAAACGGTATTGCCGCAGATCAGTTTTCAGCGTTGGTAGAACGCCTGGATAGCGCGCGCCATGTGGTGGTGATCGGGTTTCGTAATAGCTACCCGTTGGCGCTGCATTTTCGTCAGCAGTTAATTCAGGCGCGCACCCAGGTGCGGGTGGTTCCCCMCCCTAACCAGTCGTTAGCCGAAGAGATTGTCGATTTAACCGAGCAGGATGTGGTGGTGCTGTTTGGTTTCCGCCGGCGCCCAGCGGCGTTTGCTGCGCTGATCAATGCCCTTGAGCGAACGCCTGCCAAGGTGGCGTTAATTGCTGACCCCACCGCGGTAAATTTCGCTTCTCAAGTCAACTGGTTGTTGGAAGCGCCGCTAGAAAGCCTTTCGGCGTTTGATAGCTACGCCGCCGCTAATAGCTTGATCTGCCTGCTCGCCAACGGCGTACTGCATCGGCGCCTTGCAGAAGGTCGAGAGCGGATCAGCGCGATCAGCGATGTTTACGCCGAGCTTAGTGAGCTGGAAGCGCCCACCATGAGCGTAGATTGGAGCGCCCAGTAGGCTCGACCTCCTTTAATGGTGCACCTGGTCTTGTCGATGGATGAAAACTGCACCAAGACGTTGCACTTATTTTTATTCAAACTCTCCTTCCGATGCGGTTTCAATGGCATTGCGGCTACGCATGCCCGCTAAGCTACTGTTATAAAAAATCTTAGTGACTTCTGGTATCACGATTGCTTTTAGGTGATCAGGTGAAACGAAAGTTTCTTTGTTAGATTTTATGCAACAAAACTTTCATTCGCTTTGCTTCCATTGCTCAGACCACCACTGCTAATTATTCAGCGAATTGTCTCTAGCAAAACCAAGATTTTGCAGAACATGCGCTTGCTAGGAGAGCTTTATGAAATCGTTATCACACCGCCTTAATCACTCCCTTACCCGTCGCTTCAAGTGTCTACAGACTAGCGTTTTAGCCACGGGACTGAGTGCCGCAGTCGCCCTGGGTGCGTTCGCCACCAGCCCCAGCGTTCATGCGGATGCTCTTGAGGATATCGAGTCCCGCGGCACCATCCGTATTGCTGTACCACAGGATTTTCCGCCGTTTGGCTCGGTGGGCACCGACCTGGAACCGCGTGGCTACGATATTGATATGGCCAACTACCTCGCTGACGAGATGGGCGTTGAGCTTGAGCTGATCACCGTTACCAGCGCTAACCGGATTCCCTATTTGCAGACCGGTCAGGCGGATTTGGTGATCTCTAGCCTGGGTAAGAACCCGGAACGCGAAGCGGCGATCGACTTTTCAGACGCCTACGCGCCGTTTTTCTTAGGCGTGTTCAGTGCTGATGAAGATGAAAGCGTGGAAGGCCCGGACGGTTTAGCCGATAAAACCATCGGCGTAACCCGCGGTGCTGTTGAGGATATGGAGCTTTCTGAGGTTGCCCCAGACTCGACCACAGTTCAGCGCTTTGAAGATAACGCCACAACTATTTCTGCGTTTCTATCCGGTCAAGTCGATTACGTCGCCACCGGTAACGTAGTCGCCGCCGAAATCGCCGAACGCAACAGCGATCGCGCGCCCTCGCTGATTTACCAGCTCAAAGATTCACCCTGTTATGTAGGCATGAATAAGGACGAGCCTGCGCTAATGGAAGAAGTGAATCGCCTGATCGCCCAGGGCTTGGAAGATGGCACTTTGAATGAGATGTCTCAGCGCTGGTTCAGCGCCGACCTGCCTGAAAACTTCGGTAGCTGAGGGTCACCATGGGGCCAACACTCGATTTCCTTACTCTGTTGCCCTATGTCAGTGAGCTGCTCAAAGGTCTTACCACCACGGTCATTTTGACCGTGGTGACTACCTTGACGGGGCTAGCGCTGGCAGTGGCAGTAGCGTATTTACGCGTAAACGCGCAGCCATGGGTGCGCTGGGGGCTCGGCGGCTACGTCGAATTGACCCGCAACACGCCCTTTATCGTGCAGCTGTTTTTTATCTTCTTCGGGCTTCCCGGGCTCGGCATCAAAATCGATGCCATCACCGCGGCCTTTATTGCCATGACGCTTAACCTGGCCGCCTATAGCGCCGAGATTTTACGCGCAGGTATTAGCGCCACGGCGAAAGGTCAGCTGGAGGCCGGACGGGCGCTGGGCATGACCACATTGCAAAGCTATCGCCATGTGGTGCTGGTGCCTGCTTTTGCGCGGGTTTACCCGGCACTGATCAGCCAGTCGATTATCGTCATGCTGGGTTCGGCGGTGGTGTCGCAGATTTCTGTGTTTGATCTGACCTACGCGGCTAACTTTATCCAGTCGCGCAACTTCCGCAGCTTCGAAGTCTACCTGCTGATCACGCTGGTCTATTTGCTCCTCGCCTTCGGCATGCGGCGCAGCTTTATGCTGGTGGGCAAGCGTGTATTCGCCTATCAGCAAGGAGAACAACGATGATTGAGTTCACCTTCTGGGATATTTTGCGCAACCTGTTGCTGGCGGCTCGCTGGACGGTTGTGCTGTCGCTGATTGCCTTTTTGGGCGGGGCTACGGTGGGGCTGCTATTGACCTTTATGCGCCTCTCAAGCAATCGCTGGCTGCAGCGCTTAACGTCACTCTATGTGGATCTTTTCCAGGGCACGCCGCTACTGATGCAGCTGTTTTTGATCTTCTTTGGCGCTGCTGCCATGGGGCATCCGATCTCCGCCTGGTTGGCCGCCTCCATTGCACTCACCCTGTTTACCAGCGCCTTTCTGTGTGACATCTGGCGCGGCTGCTTGGAAGCGGTGGCTAAAGGGCAGTGGCATGCGTCACGGGTACTGGGCATGAACTACTTCCAGACCATGCGCCATGTGATTCTGCCCCAGGCGCTGCGGCTGTCGATTCCCCCCACGGTGGGTTTCTCAGTACAGGTCATTAAAGGCACGGCGCTGGCCTCCATTATCGGCTTTGTCGAGTTAACCAAGGCGGGCACCATGCTCAATAACGCCACCTTTGAACCCTTCACCATCTTTGCCCTTGTGGCTTTGCTTTACTTCGCGCTGTGCTTCCCCCTTTCCTGCTACGCGCGCTATCTGGAGAAAAAGCTCTATGACGCTGGTCTACGTTGATAACGTTCATAAAGCCTTTGGCGACCTGGAAGTGCTTAAAGGTATTAACCTTTCGGTTGCGCAAGGCGAAGTCGTGGCGATTATTGGCCGCAGCGGCTCGGGTAAAAGTACTCTGCTGCGTTGCTTGAATCAGTTGGAAAAACACGACAGCGGCGAGATCACCATTGCCGATAAGCAGCTCGATGCGGCGTCGATGTCGCCCAAAGAGCTGAGTGAAAACGTCGGCATGGTATTCCAAAGCTTTAATTTGTTTCCGCATAAAACCGTGGGTGAAAACGTCTGTTTGGCACCGCTGGTGGTGCGCGGCGAAGCCAAGGCTGAGGTTGAGGAAATCGCTCGGGAAGTGCTTGAGAAAGTCGGCCTATCGGACAAGTACGATGCCTATCCGGCACAGCTCTCCGGCGGTCAGCAGCAGCGCGTGGCTATTGCCCGGGCGTTGGCGATGCGCCCGAAGGTCATGCTTTGCGATGAGGTGACGTCAGCGCTTGATCCTGAATTGGTTGGGGAAGTGCTGCGGGTGCTGGAAGCTTTAGCAAAAGAGGGTATGACGCTGATTCTAGTCACCCACGAGATGAGCTTCGCCCGCGACGTAGCTGACCGCGTGGTATTTATGCACCAGGGGCGCATCCATGAAGAGGGCGCCCCCGGCGAGCTGTTCAGCAACCCGCAAACGCCGGAGCTAAAGCAGTTTATCTCTGCGGTGCTCTAGTCGATCCACTTCTAGCCGGTCCACTGCGTTGCCTGGGCAAAGATAAGAAAGCCCAGGGCAATCACTACCCATACGCAAAAAAGTGGGAAGAAGAATTTGACCCACTTTTGCCATGGCACGCCCGCAAGCGCCAGAGTGGCCATAAAGTAGCCTGACGTTGGGKAGAGAATATTGCCGATGCCATCGCCAAGCTGATATGCCAGCACCGCCGTTTGGCGAGTAACGCCAATAATGTCGGAGAGCGGTGCCATCAGCGGCATGGTGACCAGGGCCTGGCCGCTGCCGGAAGGGACAATAAAATTGAAGCCCAGCTGGGCGAAGAACATGCCAATCGCGGAAAGTAGAGTAGGTAAGCCACCGACGAGATTGCCTAGCCCAAACACCAGCGTATCCATGATCTGGCCATCTTCCAGCATCACGGCAACGCCCCGGGCGACGCCTGCGATCATGGCGCCGACCAATACATCGCGGAAGCCCTGGTTGAAGCCCGAGCATATTTCGTCGGTGTCGAGGCCCGCAATCAGGCCAACCACAATGCCCATGATGATAAACAGACCCGCCATCTCCATCATGAACCAGCCTTGCTGCAGGACGCCATAAACGAGGACTGCAAAGAAGGCGAACGTTGCGACAGCGGCCAGTTTTTGGCGAGCGGTGGCGATTAATGCAGGGCTATTATCAGCGTGTTGGTACAGCGTGCGTTTTTCGGATTCGCCCTGGTCGCGGCTCAATAGGCTGAACGAGGGTGTTTGGCGCACTCTGCGGGCGTAACGCATGACGAAAAAAATCGCCACAGCCAGCATGACAATAAACGCCATAATACGCAGCCCATAACCGGAATAGAGCGGTAGGTCTGAAAGTTGCTGCCCAAGCCCTGTGTTAATGGGGTTGAGTACGCCCGTCGTAAAGCCGACCGTGGTGGCGCAAAGCGCCMCCGCTGCGGCCGTGACTGAGTCGAAGCGCAAGGCAATCATCAGCGGCAGGATGACGGGCACATAGACCAGTGCCAATTCCTGAGTGCCGATGACGGTGGCTATCAGCGCAAATACTGTCATCAAAACGGGAATAGTGAGCAGGCTCTGGCGGGCAAAGCGGCGTGTTAACTTATCCMCACCTATTTCAATAATGCCGGTGCGCCTTAGCACCATAAACATGCCGCCAATCATAAAGGTGAAAAAGACGACTTCTCCGGCACTCATCAAGCCGTTGGGTATCGCCAGCATAAAGTCGACGATGCCAACCGGTGACGAAGCGATCTGCTCATAAGAGGTCGGGTCGATAGTGATGCGCCCATTCGGGCCAGGAACACGCTCGAACTGCCCGGCCGGCACAAAGTGCGTAGCTATCGCGGCCAGGGCGATAAAGATAAATAGAACCGCGTATATATCAGGGATCCGACACCAGCTTTTCTTAGGTGTGGGGCTGCCCGGGGAGGACGGAGAGGGGGTGTGTTGGGACATGCTAAGCCTCGCGTTTTAGAGCTGCCATCCAGGATGGCTGTTGTTATCAATATCGGCGGTTATAAGCGCCYGACCGAGCAACGATAGGGTTCGTGAGCGCAACGGTTTGCGGAAGCCAATTCGTGCCGAGGATGCTGTTTGTGGACATGTTCGTATGGTTTTAGAATTATGAAACGAAAGTTTCTAAAGACGTTACTATTGGGAGGAGTGTTTCACAAGCGTTTTGCTAAAGAGCTTCGCCAAAGATCGCTTTAATATGGTTCGCTAATATTGTATACAAGATATATGTCTCTTGTTTTTACTAAGCAATATAGGTTTAAAAATGCCAGCTACTTACTACGCCCCCACCGGCGGGCACCCGCCACAAACACAAATTACCGCCGACCGTGCGGTATTTACCGAAGCCTATGCGCTGATCCCTAAAGGCGTCATGCGCGATATCGTTACCAGCAATCTGCCGTTCTGGGAAGGCACTCGGCTATGGGTGCTGGCGCGGCCGCTGTCGGGGTTTGCCGAAACGTTCTCCCAGTACATTATGGAAGTGCAGCCCCAGGGCGGTAGCGATAAACCCGAGCCAGATTCCCAGGCCGAGGGCGTGCTGTTTATTGTAGAGGGTGAGTTAACGCTTACCCTTGCTGGTGAGCGCCACACCCTGCAGCCCGGCGGCTATGCGTTTATTCCCCCCGGCAGCAACTGGCAGGTGCGCAATGAATCTAACGCGCCGGTACGTTTCCACTGGGTGCGTAAGGCCTATGAGTTTGTTGAAGGGCTTGAAGTACCAAAGGCATTTGTTACCAACGAGCAGGACATTGCTCCCATCGAAATGCCGGGCACCGAAGGGCGCTGGGCCACCACGCGCTTTGTCGACCCCGCGGACGTCCGCCACGATATGCACGTCAATATCGTGACCTTTCAGCCCGGCGGCGTTATCCCCTTTGACGAAACACATGTCATGGAACATGGGTTGTACGTGCTTGAAGGCAAAGCTGTTTACCACTTAAATCAAAACTGGGTAGAAGTGGAAGCTGGGGRTTTTATGTGGCTGCGCGCTTTTTGCCCCCAAGCCTGCTACGCCGCTGGCCCAGGGCCGTTCCGGTATTTGTTGTATAAAGACGTTAACCGTCATGCTTCTCTTAAACTGTCGTCTCGCTAAGGAACTGCAATKCTTGAACTAAAAGCCGAGCCGCTAACGGCTGACGCCTTCGCCCCTTTTGGCGATGTGATTGATGCACGCMCTTCAGCGTCGTTTCCTATTAACGCTGGGCGCACCCAGCGCCACCATGATCTTGCCAAGGTGGAAACCCAGGGCGAAAACGCTCACACGCTGATCAATATCTTCGTGAGCCAGCCGATTACACTGCCGTTGGAGCTAACGTTTTTAGAGCGCCACCCCCAGGGCAGCCAAGCGTTTATGCCGCTTCACCAGGAACGATTTATTGTCGTGGTTGCCCCGGCAGGTGAGAACATTGATCCTGCATATGTACGCGCTTTTGTCACCGATGGCCGCCAAGGGGTGAACTACCGCGCAGGCACTTGGCATGCGATTCAATCGGTGCTGGAACGTGAAGGCGAGTTCTTGGTGGTGGACAGGGGCGGCGATGGCAATAACTGTGATGAGTTCCCTCTGGCGATCACGGTGACGCTAGCGTAGTCCAACCCGATACGTTGCACCGCTGTCATGTAGAGCGCGTTAAACTGATAAGCTAGGGTGACTAAATAGAGCCACTACACGTTAATTTGCATGGTTGGAATATTATGAACGCACTGCACTTCTCTTCGATCCGTCGTACCAAAATTGTCGCCACCCTTGGGCCTGCCAGCGACCGGGAAGGCGTGTTGGAAGCCATGCTTAAAGCGGGTGTGGATGTGGTGCGTCTAAATTTCTCCCATGGCACCGCCGATGACCACCGCCGCCGTTTGACCGAGGKGCGTGAAATTGCTGCCCAGCTAGGCCGCAGTGTCGCGGTGTTGGGTGATCTGCAGGGCCCCAAGATTCGTATTGCGCGGTTTAGAGATGGTGCCGTGGTGCTCAAAGAGGGCCAGCCGTTTATTCTTGATATGGCGCTGGATGGCGATGCGGGTGATATTCACCAGGTGGGCTGTGATTATAAAACCCTCTCCCAAGACGTCACCGCCGGTGACCGCCTACTATTAGACGATGGGCGCTTGGTGCTCGACGTGGCCCGCGTTGAAGGTCAGCAGGTGCACACCACTGTGGTCGTGGGCGGTAAGCTCTCCAACCATAAAGGCATCAACAAGCAGGGCGGTGGGCTATCAGCGCCGGCATTGACCGAGAAAGACAAAGAAGACCTCAAAACCGCTGTTGAGATTGGCGTCGACTACCTCGCCATTTCTTTCCCCCGCCATGCCGAAGATATGCTCGAAGCGCGCCGCCTGTTGGGCGAGGCGGGCAAGGAAATTGGTTTGGTTGCCAAGGTCGAGCGCGCCGAAGCTGTGGCGGATGACGCCACACTGGACGGCATTATCGAAGCCTCTGAAGCGGTAATGGTAGCGCGGGGCGATCTTGGCGTTGAAATTGGCGATGCCAAACTGGTCGGCGTGCAAAAGCGCATGATCAAACGAGCACGCTCGTTGAATCGTGCGGTGATTACCGCCACACAAATGATGGAAAGCATGATTTCGGCGCCGCTTCCCACCCGCGCAGAAGTGTTTGACGTGGCCAACGCGGTGCTGGATGGCAGCGATGCGGTCATGCTTTCGGCGGAAACCGCTGCGGGCGATTACCCGCTGGAAACCGTGGAAGCGATGTCGCGTGTTTGTTTGGGTGCCGAGCGTGAAAAGTCCGCCCAGGAGTCCGGCCACCGTATTCATGAAGGCTTTACCCGCCCGGACGAAACCATCGCGCTTTCCGCCATGTACGCTGCCAACCATATGACTGGCGTCACCGCGATTGCCTGTATGACGTCGTCGGGCTATACGCCGCTGATTGCCTCGCGCATTAGTTCGGGCTTGCCGATTGTGGGCCTGGCCCATAACCCCATCGCCCAGCGGCGTATGGCGCTCTACCGCGGCGTTGTCTCGCTGCCGTTTGATACCTCTGAAATGAGCGCCACCGAGCTAAACGGTCGTGCCCTTGAGCTACTGGTGAAGATGGGTATCTCTAAAGTCGGTGACCATGTGATCCTTACCCGCGGTGACCACATGAATGCCCACGGCGGCACCAACACCATGAAAGTGATGGAGATTAGCGACGAAAATGCTGAAGCTAGCAACCGCTAAAGCCGCTCGTGGGCTGCTGCTGGCCTGCCTGCTGCTGATTGGGTCCCCTGCGATGGCAGGGGCGCCCATTGTCGCCGCGGCTTCGGATCTGCAGTTTGCCCTCACTGAAGCCGCTGAGCAGTTTAAGCAGCAAACCGGCCATGCCCTGCGGCTCAACTTTGGCTCGTCGGGCAACTTTCGCCGCCAAATCGCCCAGGGCGCGCCTTTTGAACTCTACCTCTCGGCTGACGAACGCTACGTTCAGGCGCTGTATGAAGAGGGTTACACCAAAGACGAGGGCGTGATCTACGCCATTGGGCGTTTAGTGTGGCTGCAGCGCAGCGGGCACGATAATTTGCCCAGTGAGGATACCCCGCTAGCGGCGGTGAAAAGCGCGCTGGAAGCTCACGCAAGTGGCGCCACTGAGCGCATCGCCCTGGCTAACCCAGAGCACGCGCCTTACGGCGTGGCGGCGAAACAGGCGCTTGAGCATGCCGGGCTTTGGGAGCAAACCGAGCCTTTGCGCGTACTAGGCGAAAATGTCTCCCAGGCAGCGCAGTTTGCGCTTTCAGACGATGCTCGCGGCGGATTAGTTGCTTACTCTTTGGCGCTTGCCCCTGCGTTGAGTGAGCGAAGTGAGTACGTACTTATTCCTGAAGCATGGCACAGCCCACTACGCCAGCGCATGGTACTGACCAATCAGGCGGGAGAGGTCGCCAGCGCTTTCTATCAGTGGCTGCAAGAAGACGAAGGGCAAGCCATTCTGCGCCGCTACGGCTTTAGCGCCGAATAATGGCTGGTTCATGATGGGCTGCTCGTAATGGATGGTTCTTAATGGATTGGTCGGCGCTTTCGGTCTCGCTTCGCCTTGCCGGGTTTACCTGCTTGATTCTTATCCCTGTCGCTATCTGGCTAGGCCGCGCTCTGGCCTACGCGCGTTTTCGTGGCAAAGGCTTATGCGAAGCGCTCGTAGCGTTACCGCTGGTATTGCCACCTACCGTACTGGGCTTTTATCTGCTGCTTAGCTTCGGTAGCGACGCGCCGGTGGGTTCTTTTTGGGCACAAATGACCGGCAACGGGCTGAACTTCACTTTTACTGGCATTCTGCTGGCCTCTCTTATCGCTAACCTGCCGTTTGCCGTTCAGCCGATTCAGCGCGCCTTTGAGCACGTTCCTCATAATCTACGCGAGGCGGCCTGGTGCAGCGGGCTTAGCCCTTGGCAAACACTGCTACGCATTGAGCTGCCGCTGGTATGGCCAGGGATTATGTCAGCGGCAGCGCTCACTTTTGCTCATACGCTGGGGGAGTTCGGGGTGATTTTAATGGTGGGCGGCGCCATTGATGGCGAAACCCGCACCCTCGCCATCGCTATCTATGATCGCGTTCAAGCGTTTGATGAACAGGGCGCGGCGCAGATGTCGGCGCTGCTATTGTTGGTATCCTTTATTACCTTGGGGCTGGTGTATGGGCTGGCCGGGCGCAGGCGGTGGGCACGTGGCTGATTCGCGAATGGCAGAGCCGTTTCAAGGGCTATGCGTGGCGGTCGATCAACCGGGGCCGATTCCCCTGGCCGCCGAGTTTGCTTGCCAGCCTGGTGAACTGCTGGCGCTGGTAGGGCCATCGGGCAGCGGAAAAACCACGCTGCTGCGCACTATCGCCGGGCTTTACCGCCCCCAAAGTGGACGAGTGGCGTGCGCGGGCGACGTTTGGTTTGATGCTGAGGGTAAGCATTCMCTCTCGCCGCAGGGTCGGCAGGTAGGCATGGTGTTTCAGGACTATGCGCTGTTTCCCCACCTAACCGCCTCGCAAAATATTCAGCTCCCCCTGCGCCATTTAGCCCAACCGCAACGCCGTGAGCAGGCGGAGCAGTGGCTTGCCAAGGTGCGCTTGGAAGGGCTGGGTGAGCGTTACCCGAATGMGCTTTCCGGTGGTCAGCGCCAGCGAGTGGCGTTGGCCCGCGCTTTGGCCCGTGACCCCAAGGTGCTGTTGCTGGATGAGCCGTTTTCGGCGGTGGATCAGGTTACCCGTCGGCGGCTGCAGCGCGAGCTGGCGCTGCTGCGCCAGCAGATAGACATTCCGATTGTGCTAGTGACCCACGATTTGGAAGAAGCCTCCGCGCTAGCCGACCAAATTTGTGTGCTGCACAACGGGGTAAGCCTTCAGCAGGGCACCCCCGAAGCGCTATTTAGTCGCCCTTCATCACCGTTAGTCGCGCGTTTGTTGGACCGCCACAATTTGTTTGAAGGCGTGATTGTGGAGGTGGATGGTGAACGACGGTTGCAGTGGGGTGAAAGCTGCCTGGAAGTCGCCGATGGGCTCAACGGTTTACCTTTGGGCGAAAGTGTCACCTGGTATTTGCCGCCGTCAGATATTGTGCTTCACCGCCGCGACCGCCCATCCCAGGGAGAGCGGGAAAACCCGATCACGGCCACAGTCAGTGAGTTGGTGGTGTTGGGGGGCATTACGTCAGTTTCATTGCGCGCAAACCATGGTGATATGTTACGTTTCGATATCGCCACCCATGCCGCACGGCGCAATCAGTTAACCTGCGGCGCTGTGGTGAACGTTTCGTTACTGGCGGCAGGCATTCACCTGATGCGAGGCCACCGAGTTCGCGCAGATGCGCATGATAAAAGGAAGTAAGCATGGATCCCACGCGTCGCACGCTGCTTAAAGCATCGTTACTATTACCGCTGGCGGCGCTGCTGCCGATGTCGCTGCTTAGCTCGTTGGCTTGGGGGCAGGCGTCAACGAAAGAGATGCAAACGCTGGCGCTGGCTATTCACAGCGAGGGCGGTCCGCATCGTTTAGACGTTGAAGTGGCGGAAACAACGCCTCAGCGTCAGCGCGGCTTGATGGAGCGTGAGAGCTTGCCCGAAGAGCGCGGCATGCTGTTTCGCTTTGAGAGCGAACAATCGGCCAACAACGCTTTTTGGATGTATCGCACGCTGATCCCCCTCGATATTGCCTTTATCGATGGCGACGGGCGCATCGTGGCGATCAATACCATGCAGCCCTGCGAATCCTCGTCGCCGAGTGACTGCCCCTCTTMCCCGGCGGGTGCGGCTTACCATTCAGCGCTAGAGGTCAATGGCGGCTACTTTGCCGAGCGCGGTATCAAAGTGGGCGACTGCGTGTCGATTCCTGACGAAGCCGGTTTCTGCCAACCTGCCGATTAAGCGGGGCATTGGCGAGGGCGGAGTCTGATCACAATCAGGACTATGCCCGCGACCACCAAGTCGCTGCCCCGACCTTGAGCGGGTTGAGGCAGACAGTTGATGCAGACGGTTATTGCAGACGCTGCGCGATCTCTCGCCACAGCGCGGCGTAGGCGCGACCGCCCCGGCTGCTGCGGGCAAAATGCCCGACCGGAGCGCGTTCGATACCCATGCGCTCGACCTCACTGGCGTTGGGCACGGTCGTCGAAAGGCGCCTCGGCCAGCGTTCACTAAGACTCTCCATTACCTCGCGGTGCAGGGTCTTGCGGCGGTCGGCGAGGGTCACGAACGGCCAGATTGGGCAGGCCTGTTCGACCGCGTCGAGATGACCTTCTAGTTGCTCAAGGGTGCGCAACGACAGGGTAGTCGGCACCACCGGCACCAGCAGGGCATCGACGCTGGAGAAGATCTGCTCGGCGAGCGCGGACAGGCTTGGCGGGCAGTCGAGGATCACTAAGTCGTAACTGGCCATCACCGGCTTGAGGATCTTGCGCAGCCGACTGGGCTTGCGGGCTTCCATTGACGCTTCCAGGTCGCGCGAACCCAGCGCCGCAGGCAGCAGGTCGAGCCCTTCGAAGTCGGTCTCGCGGATCGCTCGATCAAGGTCGGCCTTGCCTTTGACCAGTTTGTCGACGCCACCGCGCACTTTAGGTTTGCTGCGCAGATAAAAGGTGGTGGCGGCCTGCGGATCGAGATCCCAAAGCAGCACTCGCCTGCCATCGCGTGCTGCTTCGGCGGCGAGATTGACGGCGGAGGCGGTCTTGCCCACGCCGCCCTTAATACTGTAAAGCGCCAGCATCTGCATGGGGAACTCCCTGCTCAGTGAAAGGCTAGTCTAACCGATGGTCCCCCGTGGAAATGTGACGTTTCGATGACGGGCCTGCGAGTCCTCGTCGCCGAGTGACTGCCCCTCTTATCCGGCGGGAGCGGCTTACTATTCAGCGCTAGAGGTCAGTGGTGGCTACTTTGCCGAGTGCGGTATCAAAGTTGGCGGCGGCGAAAATTGAGTACAATCAGAGCGATACCTGCGACCACTAAGCCGCCGCCCACCAGTTTATGCACGCCTAGGCTGTCGCCCATCAACAGCGCACCTAAGCCGACTGCCAGTACCGGTACGAGTAGCGTCATGGGCACCACGCGATTAACCGGGTGGCGGCGCAACAGCGCATACCAAATCCCGTAAGCAACAATCGATGACATCACAGCGGTGTAAATCATCGCCCCCCAGCCTAACCAAGTTGCCTGCTGCATCGCCTGCCACTGACCGCTCTCAAACAGCCATGAGCCTAGCGCTACCTGGGGCACCGCAAACAGTGCCATCCAGCCTGCCAGCGCCATAGGCGCAATCGGCGGGCCGCGCTTGATCAATAGCTGTGATACTGCCCAGCCAATGGCACTACACAAAAGAATCGCCAGCGGGAGCGGAGAGGGTAACGTTGGCCCGCCAGCCAGCACGACGACCCCGGCAAAAGAGAGCAGCAGCCCGGCGATACGCTTGGGCCCCAGCTTCTCTTTCAGAAAAATTACCGCCAACAGCGTGGCAAAAGGCGTCCCCATTTGTACCAGTAGCGCGCCGGTACCCGCCTCAGCGTGCTCCAGGCCAATAAACAGCAGAGCAAAGTGCAGGCTGCCAAAGGTTACCGAGAGCAGCAGCAAAAAGGGCAGTTGTACCCGCGCCACAGGGTAAAACGGCACCAGCAGCGCCGCGACGAGCATAAAACGCAGCGTGGTCATCAACAGCGGCGGTAACTCCGCCACGCCGACCTTAATCACAATGATATTCAGCGCCCAAATGGCGATCACAAACAGGCCGAGCAGTAAATCGCGTAGTGGCACGTTGATGTCCGTTGGTAGAGGGAAACGATAGCCATTGTACCAGTTTGGCCGACGGCAAAAATAATAGTGCTATGAGTAGCTGTTAGGCATCGCTGCTGTTTGATACCAAAGTATTAGGTTTTACTTTAATAGTCTATATGTCGTTTATAACCAATTGGTTGTGAATTGATTTGTGAGGATGTTCAGTTCTTTTGGGCATCTTTTAAGCGGTAAAGCAGACGGCTGACTTGCACATTTAATTAAGATGATCTAAAAAAATGTAACCGATTACATTTTTGCATCGGCGCTTTCACAACCTATAACAATCCAACAACAACGAGGTGGATATGGATACCCCGCGACGCTTAAAACGCATGAGTTCACAGGCTCTATTGGCTGCCAGTGCCGTGACGCTGTCAGCGCTGAGTGTAGCTGGCTTTGCCCAAGCTCAAGACGACGCCGAGCTACCCATTGCCGTGCAAATGTACACGCTGCGGGATTTTGGCAGTTTGGAAGAACAGTTAGCTGCCGTAAACAGGGCAGGTATTTCGGCGATTGAAACGGTGGGCACCCAGGAAGTGACTGCCGAAGAACTCAATGCACTGTTAGAAGAGCATGCGCTTGAGGTGATCTCAAGCCATGTGCAATTGGACGACCTGCGCAATCGCTTAGACGAAACGGTGGCGTTTAATCAGGCGGTAGGTAACGACACCTTGACGGTGCCTTATTTAGCCGAGGACGCTCGCCCTAGCGATGCAGAAGGCTGGCAGGCGCTGGGTGAAGAGCTTGGTGATATTGCCGCTGAGCTAGACGCCGAAGGGTTGCGCTTGGCGTATCACAACCACGATTTTGAAATGGAAGTGTACGACGATAAAACCGCCCTAGAGCATCTTTTTGATGCAGCCGGATCTGACCTGTTGGCAGAACTGGATCTCGCCTGGATCGCACGGGGCGGGTTTGACCCGGCAGAGTACGTAACGCGTTTTGAGGGGCAACTGTTTGCTGTACACGCCAAAGATAACGCGCCAGAAGGCACCGCTGAAGAGGAGGGTGGGTTCGCAACACTCGGCACAGGTGTACTGGATTGGGATGCGATATTGCCCGCCATTGAGGCCACTGATATTGAGTGGTACATCATCGAACACGATATGCCGCTAGACGCTGAAGCGGTGATTACCGAAGGAAATAGTTTCCTAGAGGAGAAATTGGCAGCGCTTCGTGAAGAGTGATGCACGCATAGTCCATCTCATTTAGATGACAAACGCGAGGATGCTTTATGAAGCGCTACCTTATTGATCGGCGTAGCCTGCTGCGCCACTCCGTTACCGGTGCTATCGGCCTGGCTGCACTACCGCATCTTGGGTCTAAAGCCTTAGCTGACAACACACCTGCTCAGCGGGCTTTAAAGGGCAATATCCAGCATTCGGTTGCACGCTGGACGTTCGATTTTCTTTCTCTGGAAGCGCTGTGCCAGCTTTCAACTGAGTTGGGTATTAAGGCGATTGATCTGGTGGGGCCCGAAGAGTGGCCTGTGCTTCGGCGCTACGGGCTCGACTCCGCCATGTGTAATGGCGCGGAGCTGAGTCTTGAAGATGGCTGGGGAGATGTCCGTTTTCATGCCGAGCTGGTTGAACGCTATCTCAATCATATCGATTTGGTCAGCCAAGCGGGTTACACCAATTTAATCTGCTTTAGCGGCAATGCCCGGGGCATGAGACCTGAACAGGGTTTGCAAAATTCCGAAGCAGGTTTAAAGCAGGTGATCGCCCATGCGGAGTCAAAGGGCGTGGTGCTGCAGATGGAGCTGTTCAACAGCAAAATCGACCACCCCGACTACCTTTGCGATAACTCTGTCTGGGGGATTGAGCTTTGCCGTCGCCTCGATTCACCTAACTTCAAACTACTCTACGACATCTATCACATGCAGATCAGTGAAGGGGATGTCATTCGCACCATCCGTGAAAACTCCCATTTTTTCGGCCATTACCATACTGCCGGTGTGCCTGGGCGGCATGAAATAGATGACACCCAAGAGCTCAACTACCCCGCGATTTGTCGCGCTATTCGAGATACCGGCTTTAAGGGCTATATCGCCCAAGAGTTTCTCCCTGACCGGGCTAGTCAACAGGCAAAAATAGAATCACTGCAGGCGGCTATTCAGCTCTGTGATGTGTGATTCGACTCCAATAACAACACAGTAAGGAAGATGACCATGCCAGATAATCACTACGATGCCATTGTGGTTGGCTCAGGCATTAGCGGCGGTTGGGCTGCTAAAGAGCTAACCGAGAAGGGGCTAAAGGTTTTACTGCTTGAGCGTGGGCGCAATATTGAGCACGTGAAGGATTACCACAACGCCGATAAAGAGGCTTGGGACTATCCCCACCGCAACGAGCCTACCCAAGAGATGATTGCCAAGTTTCCGGTGCTCAAACGCGACTATCCCCTCAATGAAGCCACCATGGGCATGTGGGCGGATGAACAGGCCAATCCCTACGTAGAAGAGAAGCGCTTTGACTGGTTTCGCGGCTACCACGTAGGCGGGCGCTCCCTGCTGTGGGGGCGACAAAGCTACCGGCTCAGCCCGATGGATTTTGAGGCCAACCAGCGGGRAGGCATCGCCATTGATTGGCCGATTCGCTACGAAGATATCGCCCCGTGGTACGACTATGTGGAGCGCTTTGCCGGTATCGCGGGCACCCAGGAAGGACTGGATATTCTTCCTGATGGCGAGTTTCTGCCGCCAATACCGCTTAACTGCGTGGAAGAAGATGCCGCCAAGCGTATTAAAGAGGCGTTTGGTGGCCAGCGTCATCTTATCCACAGCCGGGTGGCCAATATTACCCAGCCAAAACCGGAGCAAAATCGAGTCAACTGCCAATACCGCAATAAGTGCTGGCTGGGCTGCCCCTATGGCGCCTATTTCAGCACCCAGTCCGCTACGCTGCCTGCTGCGGTKGCCACCGGCAATTTAACGTTGCGTCCGTTCTCGATTGTCAGTCAGGTGCTGTATGACAAGGACCGCCAGCGAGCGCGAGGCGTTGAGGTGATTGATGCCGAAACCCATGAAACCCACGAGTACACCGCCGATGTGGTGTTTCTCAACGCCTCGACCTTCAATACCACCTGGATTTTGATGAACTCTGCCACCGATGTCTGGGAAGGCGGTTTGGGTAGCAGCAGCGGCGAACTGGGCCACAACGTGATGGATCACCACTTCCGCTGTGGTGCCAGTGGCGAAGTGGAAGGCTATCAGGATAAATACTATTTTGGACGCCGCCCCGCAGGCTTTTACATCCCTCGTTTTCGCAACGTAGGCGATGAGCAGCGTAGCTACGTGCGGGGGTTTGGTTATCAAGGKGCGGCGAGCCGCCAGGGCTGGGATCGCGAAATTGCCGAACTCAATATCGGCGCTGATTTAAAGCAAGCACTCACCCAGCCAGGCGGTTGGACGATCGGAATGACCGGCTTCGGCGAAATGCTGCCCGACCACGATAACCGTATTTCTCTGGATCATAGCGTTCGCGATAAGTGGGGGCTGCCGGTGCTGTCGATCAATGTTGAGCTCAAGCAAAACGAGCGCGATATGCGCCGGGATATGGTTCAGGATGCGGTCGAGCTGCTGGAGGCCGCTGGCGTGAAGAACGTCAAAGGCGACGTAGGCGATTACGCGCCGGGCATGGGCATTCATGAAATGGGCACTGCGCGGATGGGCCGTGACCCGAAAACGTCCGTGCTGAACAGCCATAACCAGGTGTGGGACGCGCCCAATGTCTTCGTGACGGATGGTGCCTGCATGACGTCATCCTCTTGTGTGAATCCATCTTTAACCTACATGGCACTTACCGCTCGGGCGGTGGACTATGCCGTGGAAGAGCTTAAGCGGGGGAACCTGTCATGAATCGTCGCGAGCTACTCAAAATGATCGCGCTGACGACCGGTACAGCGATGATTGGGGGCAAATCTCTATTTGCCTTTAGCGGTACTGGCCAGGCAGACCACTCCCTTAGCAGCCAGGATGTGCAGCGCCTAGACGAGCTGGCCGAAACTATTTTGCCACGTACCGATACCCCAGGCGCTAAGGATGCCAACGTCGGGGAGTTTATGGCCGTGTTCGTTAGCGACTGCTATACGCCCTCAGAGAGAGAGGTGTTTTATTTTGGTTTAGCGCAGCTTGAGGCGCGCAGCCGAGCGGCTTACGAGCGTGACTTTATGGCGTTAAGTGGCGAACAGCGATTAGAGCTCATAACCGAGTTAGACCGAGAAGCGATGGCGCACGCCCAGCAACAGGCTCGTAGAGAGCAGCCAACCCCTGCTGAGGCACTGACTGCAGAGACCCAGACCGCGCAAAATCAAACGGCGGAAACTCAGTCAGCACAGGAGCACGCGGATAGCGATGAAGCGCTTCCACACTACTTCACCATGATGAAGCAGCTAACGCTGTTCGGCTTTTTTACTTCAGAAGTCGGCGCGACGGAAGTCTTACGCTACGAAGCTGTGCCTGGCCGTTACGACGGCTGCGCGCCCTATAACGGCGAGCCTGCCTGGGCAACTTAATTGTGATTTAAAGCAGTGGTGCCAAGTGATTTATCGCCTATTGTTGGCGGCAGACGTTGGCACCGCGCTCAGGCTGCAGCTATCTCTTTGAAGTCTACATTGACTTGGCTTATAGGCGGCAACTGTCTAGCTGAGTGCATTGTTGCGACTGTTCTAAGGGATAATTTCGGTAAATTGCATATTAGTAACAAGAATAAAAGGAGCAAAGCGTGATGTCTCAAAGGCTTCCTCTTAGAGGCTTTCTTATTGTCAGCATTGCAACTCTTAGTAGCACTTCCAGTATTGCACAAGTTGTTTATGAAGATGAATCGCAAAAACTCACCTTTGGAGGCGATGTAGAACTAGATATTAATGCGCAGAATACCCATGCAGGTGAAGGCCCTATTTTTTTTGAGGGGGATATTGAACGAGGTGATGAATTTGACCAAACCGGTCGTATATTGCTCGATATTAGTGGCGAGCGTAGTAGTCCTGCTAACCACTATGCGCGCTTTAAAGTGCAGCCACTGGTTCAGACTAACGGTGATTTTGGTGTCGATGACGCATGGTTAGCAATCGGTAGTTCCTACGGGCTTGAAGTTAAGATTGGTCGCTTCGAAGCATTTGATCTATTCCCTTTAGGTCAAGATGTATTTGTTGGTTTCAGTGGAGATACCTCAGATAGCCTGTACCGCGATGGTCAAGGCTATGTGTATCAAGCTAAGGAAGGACGTGGGAGAGGAGGTGACTCTGGTCAAGTGATGGTTAGCAAGCGCAGTGGTAATCTTTACGGCGAGGTTTCAACGCTATTCGGAGACCGTACAGATCTGTTCGATACAGATACTTATCATGGCTATCGCATTGATCCTGATGGACAAGTCAAAGACTCGTTTATTGTGCGCCCAGTTGTTGCTTGGTCTCCAGGCCCCTGGACACTGGCTGCAGGCCTTGAAGCTAATCTGGTGAGTGATGCTGTGGTCGATGAACGTGGTGCCGATATTAGTAACCGCACAGGCTATGGGACGCGGCTGTCGTATAACCAAGGCGACTGGCAATTGAACACAAACCTAGCTTATTTGGACGCTTATGAAGAAACAAATCTAACCTTGGGTTTTAACGCGTTGTGGCGAGGTTTCGGCGTTGGCTATATACATGCACGCAATGAAATTGACGATGTTAAACCGATTAACGACGAAGAGGTGGTTTTTAGCATGCCTGGTCGCTATAACATCGACACGCTTTATACCTCTTATCATTTCTCAGATGTGCTGAATATTGAAAATTTGAGTATTTACCTTGGTGCCTACTTTGGCCGTATTGATCATTACCAAATTGATGATCTAGATGATGCAGATCGCTATGGCGGAAGAATGCGTTTTAAATATTTATTTTAATAATTTTTGCTTTTTTTAACAGATGAGGAAAACCTATATGCGCTTACCAACACAGCTATTTTTTACGGCCTGTAGTGGTCTGATAGCAGCCCCGCTATTAGCAAATGAGGGCTCAATTGAAGATGAACTGAGTCCTCCACAACAGGCTGCCAAAACCGAAGTGTGGGAACCAGTACCCACTACGGTTTCGGTACCCGAAACCGACGCACCATCCGATGCGATCGTCCTGTTCGATGGCACCGACTTAGATGAGKGGGAAAACGAAGAAGGCGGGGCAGCCGAGTGGCACTTGGAAGATGGCGCCATGACGGTAAATCGCGGTGCGGGAGGCATTCGTACACGCAAGGATTTCTGTGATGTGCAGCTCTACTTGGAGTGGCGAGCGCCGTCCGATATTGATGGTATGGATGGGCAGGATCGAGGTAATAGCGGCGTCTTTCTACAGGAGCGCTATGAAGTCCAAGTGCTGGMCTCCTMCGACAACCCGACCTATCCCAACGGCCAGGCGGCTTCCATCTATAAACAGCATATCCCGCTGGTTAACGCATCGCGCCCGCCGGGGGAGTGGCAGAGCTATAACATTCTCTACACCGCGCCACGCTTTGATGATGAGGGCGCCCTTGAAAGCCCTGCCTACATCACTGTTTTGCATAACGGCGTAGTGGTTCAGCACCACGTTGAAGTGCAAGGCACCACCGAATGGATTGGAGAGCCCAATTACGAAGAAGCCCATGGCTGTGCGCCCATTTACCTGCAGGATCACGATGCTGACGTTAGCTTTCGCAATATATGGGTGAGAGAGTTATAGCAGAGCGCTTATAAGCACCCTAAGCAAGCAAGCCCAGTCTTCTGATGCTAGACAGTATCGGAGGCTGGGCTTTTTTGCGTTATAGGTGTCGTCACTAGTTGGCAGGCAGGCCTTGAACTTTTTTCATCATGGGTTAGTGCTTTGTACGTTGCTTTTCCATACAATATTATTAGGTAAAATTAATTTTTCTCCATCATTCAATAATTAGATGCGCGGTATAATTACTTTTATAAGCCAAGGGGGCGGTTGTGCACCTAGTCTTATTCGACATAGACGGAACGCTAGTCGAGTCATACGATTTCGATACAGAATGCTTTCAAGCAGCAACCAAGGATATATTGGGTGTGACCATTGGCCCTGATTGGAGCCGTTATAATCATGTGACCGATGCTGGAATTCTCACTGAGGTGATTGAAGAACTGCATCTTCAAAGTGACAGCGAGCGAATCACAACGGAAGTGAAGGCGCGGTTCGTGAGTCGAGTAGCGGATTACATCTCGTGTCATGATGTATTCCCTATCTTTGGAGCTTATGAGTTTATATCGCAGCTCGTTGCACGTCAGGATGTTGCGTTAGCATTTGCTACTGGTGGCTGGAGTGAATCCGCGAGGATGAAGCTTGAAGCTGCAGGTATCTGCTTTCCGTCTATACCMCTGGCTTCGTCTTCGGATCACTTTCGCAGGATAGAGATTATGCGATTGGCAGAAAGGCGCGTGGGTAACGGTCATTACGACGCTATAACCTATTTTGGAGACGGCCCCTGGGATCAGAAAGCATCTGAAACTCTGGGGTACAACTTCATCTCAGTCGGAAATCGTATTTCTAGCCCTCAGTCGATTCGAGATTATAGTGAAGCTGATGTGGCCTTTAGGTACATTGGATTATAAACAGGCCAAGCAACCAATGCGCAATCTCCGCTTCGCTACCGTTTTATCACCGGTAATGGCGTTACATCTAAAGTGAGAAACTTCAATGAAGCAATTTATAATTCTATTATTTAGCCTTCTGGGAGCTGCCATGGCGTTTGCTGAAAATCCACATAACTTTACGGACATTGATTCGAAAGAGAAGGCAATAAGGCTAGTGGAAGAAGGTAGACTCGTGCCCATTCTATTGTTTCCCGCAGAGCTTGGTGGCCCAGAAGCTCCACAGAACACGGTTTATGTGCCACCTGAAACACGAGATATTCAAACACAAATTATTGGCACATTGATCAGGTTTGTTGAAGAGGGGCTCATAGACAACTTAAATGCCGAGCCGGAATATAAGGGGAATAGCTTTGTCCCATCCAAAATCCATATGCGTACAAGTCATTCCGGTAAGCCAGGGCAGTTTAACCCGACTATCGAAATATGGTAGAAAACACGGCAAGCGCTGACTTACGTGCATTATGCGTTTGCTCTACAACCTTGTTACATTTAACCAAAAAGGGATTTTATGGACGGCTTTTTTGAAGAGATAGGCAGGGGGTTTTTTAGGGGAATAGGTTACATACTGGCAGAGATATTCTTCAGAACAATTTGTTACTGGGTTGGCTGGCCAATCTGCAAGCTAGTTACTTTGGGAAAATATCCTTCGGCTTCTAAAGTGATATATCTCGATGAGCATAGGAGTCGAGCTGACGGCGCTTGGTGTGCAGTAGTGGGTTTGCTAGCGTTGATTGTGTTGGCGCTTTATTTGCTCGGACAGTTTTAGATTTCGGCTATGCCATTCATTTAGGTGAGTTTAATTCTATTGTCAGGAGGCAAAGGAGTGGCGGCTAGAAAACAAAGATCATTGAAGATCAAGACGCTAAACTCAGTTTGTGCAAGTGCGTTAATCGGGGCGCTACTTTATATAGTGATCATGGGGTTTGAAGTGGTGGCGCTTGGCGCGATGGGGATTGCTCTCACTGGTATCTCAACACCCGTGATTGTCAGCAGTGAGGGAGTTTTAGAGGTGCTGCTAGAGATCGTCATGTCGGTAGCTGAAGGCATCATGACTATTGTTGAAGTTGTCGTAGGCGCAATATCGGGGCTTTTTAGCCTGTGACCAATAAGGCTTCATGACTGAGACGATGTGCCCATTAAGTACTTTAAAAGTTTATAAAATAGTTAGCCGGGCGCTGCCAAAGCGCCCGGCATGTCTCATGTTCTAGACCCTTACAGTTCAGACTTAGCCGTTACGCTTTTATCGTCTTTAAAAGTGAGGAAGAACAGCGCCAGTACCGCGATAGCAAACACCGCTGGGAACATCCAGATGCCTTGCCAGTCGTGCGCGCCGTTGGTGGAGAAATGGTCGGTAATCTGACCGGCTACCCAGAAGCCTATTAGCATGCCTACCCCGTAAGTGGCCAGCGTGATCATGCCTTGGGCTGAGCTTTTGAATTTATCGCCCGCGCGGGCATCGGTGTAGATCTGCCCGGTCACGAAGAAGAAGTCGTAGCACACGCCATGCAGGGCAATACCGATCAAGAGCATAAACACCATTTCGTCGGCGTTACCGAACGCAAACAGCGCGTAGCGCAGCGCCCAGGCCAGCATGCCGATCAATAAGGTTTTCTTGATACCAAAGCGATGAATAAAGACCGGTAGCAGCAGCATAAACAGCACTTCTGATACCTGGCCCAAGGTCATTTTGCCGGTAGGATTAGTAACGCCGATTTCGGCCAGGAAGGGGTTAGCGTTTTGGTAATAAAAGGCCAACGGAATGCAGATCAAGATCGAGGCAATAAAGAAGATGGCGTAGTTACGGTCTTTCAGCAGGGCGAGCGCATCGAGCCCTAGCACTTCTTTTAAGCCGACCGGGCCGTCTGCTTTAGGCCGTGTCGCGGGTAGGCTAAAGCTATACAGGCCAAGGGCTAAAGAGGCGATAGCGCACATCAAGAAGGTGTTACGCAGCATGCCGTCGGCAATGCCTTGTGATGAGTCCCAGGCGAATAAGTAGCTGATACCCAGACCGGCGATAATCCAGCCAATGGTTCCCCACACGCGGATTTTAGCGAACTCTTGGCCAGGGTCGCTCATTTGGCGGAAAGAGACCGAGTTGACCAGCGCCAAGGTGGGCATATAGACAATCATGTACATCAGCACTAGCGGGTAAAAGGTGCTGAAATCGCTGGCCACATAGAGGCCGTACATCAGCGCTGCGCCTGCTAGATGCAGCACCGCGAGAATGCGTTCAGCATTAAAATATCGGTCAGCGATTAAGCCGATAATAAAGGGGGCGATAATCGCGCCCCAGGATTGGGTGGAGAAGGCCATGCCAATTTGGCCACCGCTGGCGCTCAGGTTATTGGCCAGGAAGGTGCCCAAGGTGACAAACCAGCCGCCCCAGATAAAGAACTGCAAAAACATCATGATACTGAGTCGTGTGCGTATCATAGCCATGACGTGATCCTTTGTTGTGGTTGTGGTCGTGATTGCTGTCTTGATTTAAAACAATCAATTAGCGGTGTGGAGGAAGACCGAGAATTCGTCGGTTGCGAGAAGGGCTGGCGGTGACGCCAGCGAAATCGTCAAAGGCGCGACCGGCAGGTTGAATCAGGTGCGCCTGGATGAAAGACGCGCCCTCTGCGGCGCCTTGGGCGGCGTCCTTAATACAGCACTCCCACTCAAGCACCGCCCAGCCATCAAATCCGTACTGCGTCAGGCGGCTAAAAATACCGCTGAAATCAATCTGCCCATCGCCTAATGAACGGAAGCGCCCAGGGCGCTCTACCCAGCCTTGGTAGCCGCCATAAACGCCGCTGCGGCCATTGGGGTTAAATTCGGCGTCTTTAACGTGGAACATGCCGATACGCTCATGGTAGCGATCAATAAAATCGAGATAATCGAGCTGCTGGAGTAGCAAGTGGCTGGGGTCAAAAAGAATTTTCGCCCGTGGATGGTTGTCCACTGCCGCCAGGAACCGCTCGAAAGACGCACCGTCGTGAAGATCCTCGCCAGGATGTATTTCAAAGCACAGGTCAACGCCAGCTTCGTCAAAGGCCTCCAGGATCGGCCGCCACCGGCGGGCCAGTTCGCTGAAGCCTTCTTCAACTAACCCTTCTGGGCGCTGGGGCCAGGGGTAAACAAAGGGCCAAAGTAGCGCGCCGGAAAACGTAGCATGGGCGGTTAACCCCAACCGCTGGCTCGCTTTGGCAGCCAGTATCAACTGCTCAATAGCCCATTCGGTGCGCGCTTGGGGGTTGCCGTGCAGCTCGGCGGGGGCGAAATCATCAAATAAGTCGTCACAGGCGGGATGCACGGCGACCAGTTGGCCCTGTAAGTGGGTAGAGAGTTCACTGATCACTACACCGGCCTTTTCACAGCGGGCATTTAGCTCATCGCAGTAAGCTTGGCTTTCAGCCGCTTTGCGTAGGTCGATAAAACGACTATCCACGGTGGGCAGCTGAATGGCGTGATAACCCTGTTCGGCCGCCCAGCGGGCGATTCCGTCGAGGCTATCGAAAGGCGCTTCATCACCGATAAATTGGGCCAGGAAAATGGCGGGCCCGCGGATGCCTTTGTGAGTGTTGGGCATGATTAGGCTCCTGGTAGTTGAGTAGCGGGCAGCGGTGTCCATTTTTGTTCGCTTTGGGCGCTGGTGGTGACTGCCTCGATAAACGCCATGCCGCGAAGTCCGGATGCCATGCCGGGAACGCCATCAACGTCCCCGTGCTGGCCCTGATGAATCGCCTGGGCAAAGTCGCGGTAAAGGTTGCCAAGTGCTTCCAGGTAGCCTTCGGGGTGGCCGCCAGGTAGGCGTAGGCGCTGCATTGCGCTGGGGAAAAGGTCGGGTTGGTCGATGCCCGCACGGAGGGTGCGCATCGGTGCTTGTAGCGGGCGGTAGAGCAGGCTGTTGGGCGCCATTTGGTGCCACTCCAGCGCGCCTTTATCGCCGTAAATGCGTATTTTGAGTGCGTTTTCTTCACCGCTACAGACTTGGCTGGCTATCAGGGTGCCGCTGGCGCCTTGGTCGGTGCGCAGCAGCACATCGCCATCATCATCCAACTGGCGGCCCTCGGCGTGGCTGCTAAGTGAGGCACACAGCTCACTAACCCGATGCCCAGAGATAAACTCGGCGAGGCCAAAAGCGTGGGTGCCAATATCGGCCATGCAACCGCTGATGCCTGCGAGTGTCGGGTCGGKGCGCCAGGCGGCCTGCTTATTACCCTGCTGTTCTAAACGTTCACCTAGCCAGCCCTGGGGGTACTCAACATGAATTTTGCGAATGCTACCTAGTTGCCCATCGCTGACCATTTCCTTGGCTTGCCATACCATGGGGTAGCCTAAGTAGGTATGTGCCAGGCCATAGAGGCAGCCGCTGGATTGCCAGCTTTCTGCTAAGCGCTGGGCTTCGCGTAATGACACACCTGCTGGCTTTTCGCAGAACACGTGAAAGCCTGCCTGTATCGTCGCTTCAGCGATCGGCACGTGAAGGTGGTTAGGCGTGGCGATCACCAATAACTGCATGCGCTCTTCTGCGGGAAGCTGCTGCTCGCTTGCCAGTAACTGCTGCCAGTCGGCGTAAACACGCTCGTCGGGTAGATAACACTGTTCGCCAGTGAGTTGGTTGTTACCTGATGAGCGGCTAAAGGCGCCGCATACCAGCTCGCAGGTGTCGTCGAGACGGGCGGCCAAACGGKGAACTTGGCCAATAAACGCCCCTTGTCCACCGCCGATCATGCCGATACGGATACGTGACTGCTTGGGTCGCGGCATAGGTAGGCTCCTGTTTTAAGAAAGCTGTATTTGTTGATATTCACGGCTATTAAAATGGTTATTAAAACCAGTATGTAACCGGTTACATTTAAGTGGAAGTTAGGCCGCCACGCTGTGAGCGTCAATGCGACAAAGGTCTATCGGTGTTGAAGAAGGTGTCGTTAAATAGCGCGCTGAGTTTAACGCTGGGATGCGTTAAGCTGAGATAAATAATGCCGCGCAATCATCTGCTAACGGCGATTAAATAACGTTAAGAGAGTCCATGACCAATATACGTAAGGTCGCCGAGTTGGCGGGGGTGTCGGTAGCGACAGTGTCGCGGGCGTTGAAGTCGCCGGATATCGTCTCCCCCGTCACCCGTGAAAAAGTGCTCAAGGCGGTTGATCAAGCGGGTTATAAGCCTAACTTGATGGCGGTACAGTTTCGTTCCCAACGCACTTATAATTTGGTGGTGTTGGTACCCACCATTGCCAACACCTTCTTTGCGCGGGTCATCAGCGGCATCCAGGAAGCTGCCCAAGCACGCGGGTACGGTGTACTGCTGTGTAATACGCTGGGCGATGAGGCGATGGAAACCCAATACGCCAGCTTAGTGACGACGCGCCAGGCGGATGGTGTGATCCAGCTGCGCGCTTTCAACCCTTTTTCTGCCAATGCCTTTCCCGCCGGGGCAGCATTGCCAATGATCAATGCCTGTGAGGTGCTGGACGATGCGCCATGTCCTACCGTCAAACTGGATAACCGCGCGGCGGCCCGCGAGGCCACCGAGCACTTAATTGCCCTGGGGCATCGGCGAATTGGCATGATTAAAGGTCCGCGGCGCAGCCCGTTAACCCGTGACCGCCAACTGGGCTATCAGGATGCGTTGAGCGCGGCGGGTATTGCGTTGGATGAGTGCTTGCTGTGCCCTGGCGATTTCACCCCTCTGGCAGGCTATCAGGCGGCTGAAACGCTTATCGCGTTAACGGAGCGGCCCACTGCCATTTTTTGTGAAAGTGATGAGATGGCGATAGGKGCCATGAGCCGTATCAAAGAAGCAGGACTACGCGTGCCGGAGGATATGTCGGTGGCAGGTTTTGACGATATTGCGTTTGCTTCCTATAGCGACCCGCCGTTGACCACTATCGCTCAACCGGCGGAAACCTTCGGACGTGAAGCGGTCGCGATGTTGATTGAGGTGCTGGAAGGGCGAAAAGTCAATAATCTGATCTTGCCCTACACCCTGGTATCAAGGGCGAGTACTGCAGCGTGCCAACTTTAGGCGTGTTTCTTTCGTGCGCTAAGTGCATACAATAAGTGGGGCTTCTGCAAAAAGCCTGGCAACTGTTAGCTGCTAGCTGCGCACATCAGAAAACGTACTTCATAAAACGTACTTCATAAAAATAGCTAAAAAAAGGATCTACCATGACGCTGACACGCTCAATAGCTCGTTTTACCGCTGGCTTGGCCGGTGCGGCACTGCTTTCCGCCTCTCTTTCTGCACAGGCTCGCGAACTTTCGGTTTCCACCGTTCTGTCTGACGCTTTCCCTTGGGGGCAGGCGGCGGAGAAGTGGGCCGAACTGGTGGAAGAGCGTAGCGGAGGTGAACTCACGCTACGGGTTTATCCCAACTCTCAACTGGTCTCTGGCGATCAGACCCGAGAATTTTCCGCTATGCGCTCGGGGTTGATCGACGCCGCAGTAGGCTCGACCATCAACTGGTCGCCCCAGGTGCCGGAACTTAATCTGTTCTCTTTGCCATTCTTTATTCCCGATGAAGCCGCCGTGGATGCGGTCACTGGTGGGGAAGCGGGGGAGTTGGTCTTTGAGGCGATTGAATCCCGCGGTGTTATTCCGCTGGCGTGGGGGGAAAATGGCTTTCGTCAGGTCTCAAACTCACGTGGTCCGATTAGTCAGCCAGATGATCTGGATGGCCTGAAAATTCGCGTTGTTGGCTCGCCGCTGTTCCAGGACACCTTCTCGGCACTCGGTGCTGACCCGACGCAAATGAGCTGGACGGATGCGCAGCCCGCGCTGACGACTGGCGCGGTAGACGGTCAGGAAAACCCGCTTTCGGTGTTTGATGTGGCGCGTATCGACCAAGTCGGTCAAGAGCATCTAACGCTCTGGAACTACATGAATGATCCGCTGATTTTCGCGGTCAACCAGCAGGTCTGGCAAACATTGAGTGAAGAGCAGCAAACCATGCTGCGCGAAACCGCTCAAGAAGCCGGTGAGTGGGAAATCGCCATGACCCGTGAAGAGGAGAGCGAGCGTCTAGCAGCCATCCAGGAGCGCGGCGTGACGGTGACCGAGCTTTCTGACGAGCAGTACCAGGCGTTTGTTGAGGCCACACAGACTGTCTATGAAAAATGGGCGCCGCGAATTGGTGAAGAAGTGGTAGAAGCGGCACAAGCCGCTATCGACGCCCGCTAATTACCTTTTGATGTTGTCMCTCTCGGCCCTTAGGGCCGGGAGTTTTTTTGCTGTGAGGCTGCCATGAAAGGCTTTCCTGATGCGCGCCCCGAACGTTGGCTGGGTGCGCTGGCGTTAATCATTATCTCATTGATAAGTTTGGGTAATGTCATTACACGCTACTTAACCGGCGGCTCTTTTTCGTTCACTGAAGAGTTTTCCGTATTTCTGCTCGTGGTACTTACCTTTGCGGGCGCTTCCGTGGCGTTGCGGCGCAACCGGCATATTCGCATTGGCTTTCTGGAACGCGCCTTGCCCGCTAAGTACCGTCGTGCTCTGATTCTTTTTCAAGCGCTCTGCGGCGCCACCGTACTGGGCTTGATCACTTGGTACGGCGGCAAGTTAGCCTGGCAAGAGTATCAGTGGGAGTCGCTTTCGCCAGGGCTTGGGCTGCCCCAGTGGTGGTATTTAGTCTGGCTACCGGTGCTTTCCGCGGCCATGTTCTGGCGCCTGTTCCAGCAAACCGCTGATCGTTTGACGGGGAGGCTCACTGATGAGCCCTGATATATGGATGATTCTGGCCTTTGCGGGCTTGCTGATTGCGGGTGTGCCTGTGGCGTTTTCATTGGCGCTTTCCGGAGCGGTGGGCATCGTGCTGGGGTTGTCGCCGGATATGCTGGCGACGATGGGCACCAACACCTATAACAGCATCGCCAAGTACCCCTTGATTGCTATTCCGCTATTTATTTTAACCGGGCTTATCTTTGAGCGCTCCGGTGTGGCGCTGCGCTTGGTGCGTTTTGCCCAGGCGTTGATTGGCCCGCGCCATGGTGGTTTGGCGCTGGTCGCCGTGCTGGTGTGCATGATTATGGGCGGCATGAGTGGCTCAGGCCCCGCGGACGCGGCGGCCGTCGCGATGGTAATGCTGCCGAGCATGACCAAAGCGGGTTATCCCAAGCCGTTTTCGGCCACGCTGATTGCCGCCTCGGCGTCTACCGCTATTCTGATTCCCCCTTCAGTGGCGCTGATTCTCTACTCGATTGTGGTACCGGGTGTCGATTTGCGCGCCCTTTTCGCAGCGGGATTATTTCCCGGCATTTTGGCTGGGCTGGCGCTGCTGGTGCCTGCCATGATCGTTTCCAAACGCTACGGCTGGGAGGGCGGTACGCCGGTGGAGGGCGCCGAACGGCTAAGCGTACGCACCACCTTTAAACAGGCAATTCCGGCGCTGTTTGCCCCCGTGCTGATCTTGGGCGGTTTGCGTTCAGGGTTGTTTACACCCACCGAAGCCGCAGTGGTGGCTGTCGCTTATGGCGCGATTGTCGGGCTTTTTCTTACCCGAGAGCTGTCGTTGCGCGATTTATGGGAGTTGCTGGGGGAGGCGGCGATCATCTCCGGCGTGGTGATGCTGATTATCGCGCTGGCAGGTATTTTCGCCTGGGCGGGCACCATGCTGGGCACCTTCCGCCACCTGGCCGAGTGGATTATCAGCCTGACCGATAACGGCGTGCTGCTGCTGATTCTGGTGATGTTGGCGGTGCTGGTCGCCGGGATGCTGCTGGATGCGATCTCGATTTATCTGATTATGATGCCGATTTTGATCCCTGTGATGCAGCACTTTGAGTGGAACCCAGTGTGGTTTGGGATTCTATTGGCAATGAATATTGCCATTGGTCAATTTACCCCGCCGGTAGCGGTCAATTTGATGGTGACCACCGAAGTGGCCAAAATTCGTTTGGAACAAACCCTCGGCTGGGCGCTGCTGTTTGTTGTTGCTATGGGCTGTGCCCTGGCGCTGGTGGCCATTTTCCCCGCCATCGCGCTGTGGCTGCCCAGCGTGTTGGGCTATAACGTTTGATTGGTGTCGATTAGCCTATGCAAAGGCGGCATCGCAATTAACGCTCCCTAAACGATGAAGACCGCTACACTGAGTATTAGATATCAGCGAAGCGCATTTTTTAGCGTATTACATTTCGCTAATCAGGTTTTTTTCGCTAAAGTAGTGTTAGCAGGTTGCCAAAGGGACGCCTGTAACGGTTTGTCTTAAAAACAAATTGTCTTAAAAAAAGATCGCCTTAAAAATAGGCTGTCTTGAAAAACGTTTGGAGCAAGACCACCTGAGGGAACGGTTCATCAGGTGAGACCAACGCGCAAGATGCCCATAACATCAAATATGCTCATAACATCAATATAAAGAGGTGTGTTCATGAAACGCCATGTATTTTCCACTACAGCCTTCTCCGGTGCGCTACTTGCCGCCGCTGCTTTCGCCTCACCGGCAATGGCCCAGGATGATGAGCAATTCATCACCATCGGCACCGGTGGCCAAACAGGTGTGTATTACGTGGTCGGCCAGTCGATCTGTCGTTTGGTGAATCGTCTTGAAGACGCAGATATTAAGTGTAATGCACCTTCCACTGGTGGTTCTGTTGCCAACATCAATGGCATCAAGTCCGGCGAGTTGGATATGGGTGTTGCGCAGTCCGATGTTCAGTATCAAGCCTACAATGGCACTGGTAATTTCGAAGGTGAACCCTACGAAGATTTGCGGGCTGTATTCCGCGTACACGGTGAGCCTTTGACCCTGCTAGCGCGTGCTGATTCAGGCATCGAGACCCTTGATGATTTGGAAGGCAAACGCGTCAATATTGGTAATCCAGGCTCAGGCCAGCGCAACACCATGGAAGTGGTGATGGATGCCAAGGGCTGGACCGAAGATACCTTCTCTCTGGCATCTCAGCTTGATGCTGCCGAGCAAGCTGCAGCACTCTCCGATAACAACGTCGATGCCATGGTGTATGTGGTTGGCCACCCCAATGGCTCTATTCAGGAAGCGACCACTACCGTTGATTCCCGCCTGATTCCGCTGAATGACGAAGATATTCAGGGCATTGTCGATGAATATCCTTACTACTCCACATCGGTCATTCCGGGTGGTCTGTATCGCGGTAATGACGACGATGTTGAAACCTTCGGTGTGGCAGCGACCTTTGTAACCACTGCTGAGGCTGACGAAGAGGTTATTTACCAGACCGTCAAAGCAGTTTTTGATAACTTTGATCGTTTCAAGCGTCTGCATCCGGCCTTCGAGAATCTTGATCCGGAAGAGATGGTGTCTGAAGGGCTTTCCGCACCGTTGCATGAAGGCGCGGCGCGTTATTACCGTGAACAAGGCTGGATCGAATAATCCTGCAGCCTGAGGTATTGCTACCTTGGTAAGGAATGCGCGGTTACCCGAGGGTGCCGCGCATTTTGGTTTTGAATGTTGATGGGGCATTTCGGTATGGCAATTAAGCGTCAATCGACTCGGAGAAGGGCAGGCATATGAAAGACGATAAGCACGGGCCTTCGGGAGCCGGAGTAGACTTGGAGGATATGGTCGCCTCCAGTGACACGGGAGCCCGTAAACCAGCCGGCATGCCCGGCAAGCTCTTGGTGAGCATTGCGGCAGCGTGGTCTCTTTTTCAATTGTGGATCGCTTCCCCAGTGCCCTTCATTCTAGGGTTTGGCGTCTTTAATGCCACGGAAGCCCGCTCTATTCACTTAGCCTTTGCGCTGTTTCTGGCGTATATGGCCTATCCGGCACTCAAGCGCTCGCCTCGCGACCGTGTTCCGATTCAGGATTGGGTGCTTGCAGCGGCGGCGGCCTTTTGTGGCGCTTACATGTTTATGTTTTATGAGCAGTTATCCCAGCGTCCCGGTGCACCCATACTGCAGGACGTTATTATTGGCATCGCCGGAATACTGCTGCTGCTTGAGGCGACCCGCCGAGCGCTTGGCCCGCCGTTAATGATCGTGGCGTCGGTTTTTCTTATCTATAGCCTGGCCGGCCCTTGGATGCCGGGTATTCTTTCCCATGGTGGGGTAAGTCTCTTCGGCTTGATCAATCATCAGTGGTTGACGACGCAGGGGGTCTTCGGTATTGCCCTGGGGGTCTCAACCAGCTTTGTGTTTCTGTTTGTACTGTTCGGTGCCTTGCTCGATAAGGCGGGTGCTGGCAACTACTTTATCAAGGTAGCGTTCTCGCTGCTCGGCCACTACCGCGGTGGGCCAGCGAAGGCCGCCGTGGTAGCTTCGGCCATGACCGGGCTGATTTCTGGTTCTTCGATCGCCAATGTGGTCACCACCGGTACCTTTACGGTGCCGATGATGAAGCGCGTTGGGTTCTCAGCCGAAAAGGCGGGTGCTGTCGAAGTGGCGTCATCGGTCAACGGACAGATTATGCCCCCGGTGATGGGGGCGGCCGCTTTCCTGATGGTCGAGTATGTCGGTATCTCTTATGTTGAGGTCATCAAACATGCCTTTCTGCCCGCGCTGATTTCTTATATTGCGCTGGTCTATATCGTTCACCTGGAAGCCCTAAAGGCCAATATGCAGGGGCTTAAAAGCAGCAATCCACCTAAGCCGCTGGTCAATAAAGTTATCGGCTTTCTCGGTGGCTTGCTACTTATGATGGGCACCGCCCTGGCGGTCTATTACGGTCTTGGCTGGCTCAAGCCGGTGCTGGGCGATGCGACACCCTGGATAGTGGCGGTTGGGCTTACGTTTATCTATATCGCCTTGCTTAAACTGGCGGCAGGTTACCCCGAACTCGAACTCGATGATCCTAACGAGCCGATCTTTTCGCTGCCGCAAACCAAGCCAACGGTGTTAGTGGGCCTGCAGTACATCCTGCCGGTCATTGTGTTGGTCTGGTGTCTGATGGTTGAGCGTTTGTCGCCTGGGCTGTCGGCCTTTTGGGCCACGGTGTTTATGATCTTTATCATTCTTACCCAGCGCCCTATTACGTCGATTTTTCGGGGTCGCAGCGATATGCGTGCGGATCTGCGCGAAGGCGCTCTGGATCTGTGGAGTGGCTTGGTCACCGGTGCCCGCAATATGATAGGTATCGGCATCGCCACGGCCACCGCCGGCATTATCGTTGGTGCCGTATCGCAGACCGGGGTAGGGCTGGTACTGGCCGAGGTGGTGGAAACGCTTGCCATGGGTAACTTGATGCTGATCTTGTTGCTTACCGCCGTACTTAGTTTGATTCTCGGCATGGGGCTGCCAACGACGGCTAACTACATCGTCGTATCGGCGCTGTTGGCGCCGGTTATTGTCAGCTTGGGCGCTCAAAATGGCTTGTTGGTGCCGTTGATTGCGGTACACCTGTTCGTGTTCTACTTCGGTATCATGGCCGACGTTACGCCGCCGGTGGGGCTGGCGTCCTTTGCGGCGGCGGCAGTATCGGGTGGCGATCCCATTCGAACCGGCTTCCAGGCGTTCTATTACAGCCTGCGCACCGCGGCGCTACCGTTTTTGTTCATCTTTAATACCGACCTGCTGCTCATCGATGTGACCTTCCTGCAGGGGGTACTGATCTTTGTGGTGTCGACCATCGCCATGCTGATCTTCGCCGCGGCGACCCAGGGCTTCATGATTACCCGCAACCGCTGGTATGAGTCTGTCGTGTTGCTGCTGATTGCGTTCACGCTGTTCCGGCCCGGTTTCTGGATGGACATGATCCATGATCCCTATGAATCGATACCCCCCGCGCAGTTCGTCGAAGCGCTGGGCGATGTCGACGAAGACTCCACCCTGCGCTTGCAGATTGCCGGTCTCGATGACTATGGCGACCCCATGACCACCTATATGACGCTACCGGTGCCGGAAGGTGAAACGGGGCAGGAGCGGCTCGATAATCTGGGCATGGAGCTGTTTATTGAAGACGGCACGGCAACCGTGGATATGGTGACCTACGGAAGCCAAGCGGCAGAACTTGGTTTCGACTTCGATCAAGAAATCATTGAGGTACTGGCCCCCGTTGACCGCTGGACGAAAGAGCTAATGTGGATTCCTGCCTTCCTGGTCTTTGGGTTGATTGTTTTGATGCAGCGCCGCCGTCGTGAGAACACGTCAGCCGCTGCCACCGCATGAAGGAGAAGGCCATGTACAGCAAGATCATGTTGCCGGTGGACCTAAACGAGGAAGCTTCCTGGTCGAAGGCGCTGCCCACCGCCCTGATGCTATGTCGGACGTTCGGTGCCTCGCTGCATGTGGTGACGGTACTGCCGGACTATCGCATGCCCATGGTGGGCTCCTATTTCCCCAAGGACTTCGCCAAAAAAGCGCATGAGGCTATCACAGCTGCGCTTCATGACTTTATCAAGGCGAATGTCCCCGACGACATTCAGGTGCAAAGTGTCATTGTGGATGGTTCACCTTGGGAGGCGATTATTAAGGCAGGCAAAAAGCTGGATGTCGACCTGATCGTTATGGCCTCCCATACCAAGCGTAAGTTTGTCGATTATGTGCTCGGACCCAATGCCGAGCACGTGGTGCACCATGCCAAAATGTCGGTAATGATTGTGCGCTAGACGCCATGCTTGTGTAGCGCTAGTCGCATAGGAAAAACCAAGAACTCCGGGCAAGTGCTCGGAGTTTTTTTATGGCTGTCGATAGCACTTTTTAACTATATCTAATTTTGCTAACGCAGCAATTTAATTGGCGCTTTATCGCTATTTCGTGGATTTTTTGTACGCGTATCTCAAAGTGCCACCCGCCAAGAGCCCTGGTCAGCTACATTAAGAGGGTATTAAAAGATAATGTTCAGCCATTGAGTTGGCATTAATACCGTCAGCGAGTAACCCGCGTTGATGCGTTTGAGGTAAATCCTGAATCCAGGGTCTATATCAGGAACGACAGGAGTAATGCCATGAATGAGGCTACAACAAAAACAAACCACTCTTCGGATCTGCCCAGCGTTAAAATCACTATCAACAAGGTCGGTTTGGATCGACCCAGGGCGTGGTTAGCTGCAGGCGTAGAGGATTTTCGCCGTGCTACAGTAGTAAGCCTTTCTTATGGCATGTTTTGGGTGGGACTAAGTATCGCTATTACCTTAGGCGCTTTCACCATGGGGTACTGGTACTGGCTACTGCCCATGATTGCTGGTTTTATGTTTATTGGCCCACTGGTGGCAGTGGGATCTTATGGCATCAGCAGGGCGTTGGAGCGTGGCCAGGTGCCTAACCTAGGCGATGCGTTCGGCAGTTGGAAACCCCATGCCGGGCAGTTGGCAATGATGGGCGTAATGATGATGATCTTCTTCCTCGCCTGGATACGCCTGGCAACACTTCTCTTTGCACTGTTTTTTGGCTTTGAAGTCCCCAGCCCCGCTACACTTTACACCTCACTCCTGACCACTTCTGAAGGTTTAGGAATGTTAGCGGTTGGCACGGTGGCTGGCGGCATCCTGGCTTTTGGTGCCTTCGCTATTAGCGTTGTAGCGATTCCCACGCTGATGGATCAAGATCTAACCTTTATGGAGGGTATTGAAGCCAGCGTGCGCTGTGTCGCACGTAATTTCCGTGTGATGCTGTTGTGGGCGGTGATTCTTACCCTGTGCGTTCTGGTGGGTGTGATGACGTTCTATATCGGTTTGGCGCTGATCTTGCCCGTTTTAGGCCACGCAAGCTGGCACGCCTATGAAGAGCTTGTGCGCATTGAGCCCTTCGAGAAAATTAAAACGTAACCCAACTGTGAACAGTTAATAACGCTCTGGTTGCTAAAAATAGCGACGAAAAACAGTATTTACCCTGACCTGTTAAAGGAGATAGCGTAGTCTTTACGCTATCTTCTTCTATTGCTCCTGGCTGGTATAACCAGAGAGTAATCCTGTGTGAGGTGTTCACTGTGAAAGCGTTGTTAATGGGGTGGGTCGTGCTGATGTTCAGCACTCCTCTGGCGGGGCTTGCTGAATCGGCTAATGACTTAGAGGCGCCTAGCGGGCACGTTATCTTGACCGTCAGCGGTAATATTGACCATACCAACGTGGGCAGTGAAGCGCAGTTTGACCGTGCCATGTTAGCGGCATTACCGCAGCACGAGTTTGAGACCAGCACGCCTTGGACAGAGGGCAGCAGTCACTATAGTGGCCCGTTAATGCGTGATTTACTGGCGTTATTAAGCCAGGAGTATGATGCAGATGCAGTGCTCGTCTCCGCGCTGAACGGCTACGAAGCCGAAATACCGGTCAGCGATTTTAATGATCACGATGTTATCTTAGCCATGACCAAAAATGGTGAGGCGATTCCAATTCGAGAATATGGCCCTTTGTGGGTGCTTTATCCCTTTGATCAAGATGAAACGCTGTTAAGCGAAAAAATTCGCTTTAGAGCGGTATGGCAGGTTATGCATATTAATGTTCTCTAGCGCTTCTAATGCGCAGGCCTCCAGCCTACTGCGTTATCCTCTTCGTTTTAAGCTCGTTGCCATTGTCGCGGTGCTGCTGTTCGCTGCGGCACTGGTCGTCGCCACCCTGGCTGCGTGGCGGCAGGAAAATCTTACTCAAAGTCTGCGTGAAGATACGGCATGGGTTGTCTATAAACTGGATCGCGATGCGGTACAGCTACTGAATCATTTGCTGGCAGTGACCCGTGAGCCGTTATCACCTGCGGCTCACGAGGAACTCAATCTCCGCTTTGAGTTACTCTATAGCCGCATCACGCTGCTTAACGACGGTGAAGTCAGCAACCTCCTGCAACAGATCGATACCGCCCGTGAGCTACTGAGCCAAATCCAGCAGCAGCTTGATGTGCTGGATATTATGTTTACGCCCTACAATGCGCTCGAACTGAACCAGTTGCCGGTAGCGTCGCTGGAAGATGAACTACAGGCGCTAACGCGGCTAACTGAACGGTTGGTGATTGCGATTAACGGCTATTTAGCTGAATCGGCAACGGAAGAGCGTGCCCAGCTTAGCCTGCTTTACAAGCTACTTATGAGCCTGATTATTGGCATGAGCTTAGCGGCCTTTCTGGTGATTGCCTTTTTGGTGCGCGAAATGCGTGAAAGTGCGGCGATAAGGCGCAATCAGGAGAAGCTTGGCCGCCAGTTGGAAGTCACTGCCAAACAGGCTCAGGCGGCGAATCAAGCCAAGTCAGATTTTTTAGCCATGGTCAGCCATGAAATTCGCACGCCGCTAAACGGCGTTATCGGCATGAGCGAGCTGTTACGCGAATCAGCGAGTCCCGCTCAGGTGGAGGATTACGCACAGACGATCCACGATAGCGCCAATCAATTGCTGGCAATGATCAATGAAATTCTCGATTTCTCAAAAATTGAAGCAGGGTACTTAACCCTTGAAACATCGCCCACAGAACTCAAACCGCTGATTGATAGCGTGGTGGTGCTGTTTGCGCCCCGAGCAAAAATGAAAGGGCTAGCGCTGACGGTTAATGTGGATGCGCTGGTGCCAACCTGGGTGCTGGTCGATGCAGGCCGACTGCGGCAAATTCTGCTAAATCTTATTGCTAATGCGATCAAATTTACCGACCACGGTGAAGTCCGCGTGCGGGTCTCCTCAACGGTGGAGCAGCTACTCTTTGAGATTAGTGACACGGGGTGTGGCCTAAGCGAACAGCAACAACAACGCTTGTTTGAGCCTTTTCAGCAGGCAGACGCGTCGGTGGCACGTCGATTTGGTGGCACTGGGTTAGGGTTGGCAATTTGCAAACGGCTAAGCGAAGCGATGCAAGGGCGTTTAGGGGTAAAAAGTACCCCAGGCCAGGGGAGTACCTTCTGGTGCGAGTTGCCCTTGATCGCCGCTGACCCCGTAGCAACATCGCTGCCCCCAGTGCCCAAGCGGGACTTTGCCGGCACAACGCTGCTGCTTGTAGAGGATAACGCTGTCAACCGCAAAGTCGCGATGGGTTTATTGGCGCGCTTAGGGTGCGATATCGTCTGGGCGGAGAGTGGCCATGACGCCTTGGCCATGGTTCAGTCGCAGCAGGTGCATCTGATCTTTATGGATATTCAGTTGCCTGATATGGATGGCCTAACGGTCACCCAGCGTCTGCGTGAACAGGGCGGGTGGTTAGCCAGTGTACCGATCGTTGCCATGACGGCCGGTGGCGCCGAAGATGACCGACAACGCTGCCTGGCAGTGGGTATGGATGATTACGTCACCAAGCCGCTGTCGCTCTCTGCATTAAGTAACGTACTGGCGTTGCAACTGTCCTCCTTGGACACTATGCCTTTACAGGCGTTAGCGGTGATCCCAGGGCTCACTGGAGAGCAATCGTTGCTTAATAGCGACACCCTTAGCATGCTGAAAACAGCGCTGGGGGAAGCCAGCATGATCCAGCTGATCATGCTTTACCACCAGCAAGTCAGTGATTACTCCGCTCAATTGGCTGCGTGCTTGGCTGCAACCCCCTTAACGCCAGAGCAGGAACAGCAAGTCGCGCGGCTTGCGCATCAACTGCGTGGTGAATCATTAAGCATGGGGGCCGACAAGATTGCCGAGCTGGCAAAACAGCTTGAGACATTAGCCAAAACACAGCGGTCCACATCCACGCAACTTGATGAAGTATTTAGTACGTTAAGGCTCGCAGCGGCGCATACGCATGCTGCACTGGAGAGGTGGAGCCGTGACCACTTATCAGGCTGAACRGGGTATTCGCACTGCGACCAGCCAGCAGACTAATGCTAACCAGGCCGCGGCGGAGCTAGCCGACATTTTACGCCACGAACACTTGGGCTTCGTGCTGTTCTTCTGCAGTGCGGAGTATGATTTAGCGGCCCTGGCGAATGCACTGGAAAGCTGTTTCCCCACCACGTCACTAAGTGGCTGTACCACAGCTGGAGAAATAACGCCTGCAGGCTATGATCGTGGCTCCATCGTGGCTATCGGATTTGATCGCCGCCTGTTCGCCATTGAAACCGCGCTGATTGATGACCTTGAGCATTTTGAGCTGGCCAACGCTCAACCGCTGGTCGATACACTGTTGGAGCAGTGTCGCCAACAAGTCATCGCGCCGATTAATGAGCACAGCTTTGCGCTGACCCTACTGGATGGCCTATCCAGCCGTGAAGAGCAGGTGCTCGCTACCTTAGACGCTGCGCTAGGGCGTATTCCCAGTTTTGGCGGCTCGGCGGGTGATGACAATCACCTTAGCCATACCCATGTGTACACCGCCGGGCGCTTCCATACGCGTGCGGCGGTGGTGGTGATGATCAACACCCGGCTGCCCTTTGAAGTGTTTTCAACCCATCACTTAATCCCATTGACCCACAAGCTGGTGGTGACCGAGGCTGACCGTGAGCAGCGGCGGGTGATTGAGCTCAATGGGCTACCTGCCGCCCAGGTATATGCTGAGCTGGTAGGTATGGCGCCTGCACAGCTGAGCGCCGCCGTTTTTGCCCGCCACCCACTCGCCGTGCGCATCGGTGGGCAGCACTATGTGCGCTCCATTCAACGTGTTAACAGTGACAGTAGCTTGAGTTTTTACTGTGCGGTGGAAAACGGCATTGTACTCACGGCCATGCAGCCAACCCCGCTGTTGGATGATCTCAAAGTGATGCTTGCCGGGGTGAGCGCCAGGCTGGGGACGCCGAGCATGATTATTGGCTGCGACTGTTTTTTGCGCCGCATGGAGCTTGAGGCACTGCAACAACTGGATCAGGCATCACAACTGCTGCGCCAAGCAGGCGTAGTGGGCTTCAATACCTATGGCGAGCAGCATCACGGCATGCATGTGAATCAAACGTTTACGGGGGTGGCGTTTGGATCTCTTCCAGCTAACGACAGCCACTGACGCGGCTGAACACACAGCAGCGGCAAAGGGCTCTGATGAGGCGGACGTGGCAGCGCTGCGGGAAGAGAACCGCCGCCTGCGTAAAGTGTGCCAAGCGCTGATGGAGCGGGTGGAAACCGGGGGCGGTGCTGATCCGGCCCCCTATGCGGCGTTTGAGCGCTCGGTGTTACTTGCCGAGCAGGTGCGTGAGCGCACCGACGCGCTGCACCGCACCTTAGACGAGCTGAGCCAAGTTAATACGCGCTTGCTGGCCGCGAAAGCCGAAGCTGAAGCCGCCAACCTATCCAAAACGAAATTCCTGGCGGCGGTCAGCCACGACCTGCTGCAGCCGCTTAACGCTGCCCGGCTGTTTGCCAGCGCCTTGGAGACCCATTCGCTGCCTGAAACCTCGCAAATGCTAGTCAGCCATATAGGCCGCTCGCTGAAAGATGTCGAAGGTTTGATAGGCACACTGGTGGATATTTCGCGCTTGGACGCAGGTGTGCTACACGCTGATAAAGCGCCTTTTGCGGTGAGCACGCTGCTCGATGCGCTAGCCGAAGAGTATCGCCAAGTGGCCGGGGTGCGGGGACTGGCGCTTCACTATGTGCCTTCCAGCGCGGTGGTTGAGTCCGATCTGGCGCTGCTTGCGCGGGTGGTTCGCAACTTCTTAAGCAACGCAGTGCGTTACACCGACCAGGGCCGTGTGCTGCTGGGCTGTCGACGCAGGCGGGACGGCCTGGAAATTATGGTGGGCGATACCGGCCCCGGCATTCCCGAGCAGCAGCGCGAAGCCATCTTTCTCGAGTTTCGGCGCGCTAATCAGCCTAACAGTGCCCACAGCCGTGGCTTGGGGCTGGGGCTGGCCATCGTCGATCGTATCAGCATCATGCTGGAGCAGCCGATATCGCTGGCCTCTCGCCCCGGCGTGGGTGCGCTATTTTCGATTACCGTGCCCTACGCAACGGCAACGGTTCCCGCAGTGAGCAACACGCGTAGCGCGATACTGCCTGAGGCTGACGAGGAGGCGTTGAGCGGCTGCGTCATTTGGGTGATTGATGACGACCTGGCGATTATAGAAGGCATGCAAGCGCTGCTGGGCAGTTGGGGCTGCCGGGTGCGGGCTGCCGCCACGGTAAGTGCGTTGGAAGCCGCCAGTGACGGTGAACGCCCGGCGGTATTACTGGTGGATTATCATTTGGGCGAGCACCGCGAAACCGGTATTGAGCTGGCCGCACGCTTGCAGCGGCGCTATCCCGGCCTGGCTGCGGTGGTGATTACGGCCAATCACGAAGCGGAGATTAAGCGTGCCACCCGTGAAGCCGGCATGCACTGCTTGCTCAAACCCTTAAAGCCCCTGCGGCTGCGCATGCTGCTTGGCACGCTACTCAATAAAGCCTAATGGCGCAGTCTAACGAGTGCGGTTGGCCCGGTGAAAGCTTAGGTCCTCTTCGCCCGCAATAACGATCGCGTGAACCCGGCTCGTGGCATTCAGCTTACGTAAAATCGCCGAGACATGGGTTTTAACGGTGGTTTCGGCAATCAATAGTTCCCGGGCAATATGCTTGTTCGACATGCCTGTCGTCATGCACGCCAATACCTCTAACTGCTTATCGGTTAAGCGTGCTAAGCGCTCACTGGACGACGAAGTCTGGGTGGTGGGTTGTGCCAAAACAGCGCGCGGCGCTGGGCGGCGCATCACATCGGGCGGCAGGTAGAGCTGACCCTCAAGAATCTGTGTTAACGCGGCCAGCAGCGCTTCCCGGGGGGTGGATTTAGGGATATAGCCCACCGCGCCCAAGGTAATCGCATCGAGTACCAGCTGGCGCTCCTGATGCGCAGATACGATCGCCACCGGCAGCGAGGGAAATTTCTCGCGCAGCCGTGTTAAACCGTCTAGCCCTTCTGCATCCGGCAGGCTTAAATCCAGCAGCAGTAGATCTAACTCGGTGTTCGCTTCAATTAGCGCTATGGCGTCAGCGAGGCTCTCCGCTTCCAATAACTGGCTGCCTGCCAAGCCCCCGCTAATCACGGTTTGTAGTGCGTCGCGGAACAGCGGATGGTCATCCGCCACCAACAGAGAATACATGGCGTCTCCTACCAAGGGATGAGGGCTAATCCTGCCATCGGGCTATATCGCCATTTGCTTTAGTGAACAACACTGTCAATGCACCTAAATAATCATAATACTCAGGAGCACGACAATGATCTACGCCAACCCTGGTGATACCGGCTCTTTGGTGTCATTTGAAAAACGCTATGGCAACTATATCGGTGGCGAGTTTGTCGCCCCGGTGAAAGGCCAGTACTTCGACAATATTAGCCCCGTCAATGGGCATGTGTTTTGCGAAATCCCCCGCTCCACGGCAGAAGATATCGATAAAGCGTTGGACGCAGCCCACAAAGCGGCACCTGCCTGGGGGAAAACCTCCGTCCAAGAGCGCAGCAATATTTTGCTGAAAATTGCCGACCGCATTGAGCAAAATCTGGAAATGCTTGCCGTCGCGGAAACGTGGGATAACGGTAAAGCGGTACGCGAAACCCTCAATGCGGATCTACCTCTCGCCGTTGACCACTTCCGCTACTTTGCGGGCTGCTTACGCTCGCAGGAAGGCACGGCGGCGGATATCGATGCCAACACGGTTTCTTATCACTTCCACGAGCCGCTGGGCGTAGTGGGCCAGATTATCCCCTGGAACTTCCCGATTCTAATGGCGGTTTGGAAGTTGGCACCGGCACTGGCGGCGGGTAACTGCGTGGTGCTCAAACCTGCCGAGCAAACCCCAGCATCGATTTTGAAAGTCGTCGAATTGATTGGCGACCTGCTACCTCCGGGCGTGCTTAATATCGTCAACGGCTTTGGCGCCGAAGCGGGTCAGGCATTGGCCAGCAGCAAACGCATCGCCAAAATCGCCTTTACCGGCTCTACCCCCGTTGGCTCGCATATTCTGAAATGCGCGGCGGAAAATATTATCCCCTCCACCGTAGAGCTGGGCGGTAAATCTCCCAATATCTACTTCGCTGATATTATGAACGCCGAACCGACGTTTATTGATAAAGCGGTAGAGGGCTTGGTACTGGCGTTCTTTAACCAGGGTGAAGTGTGTACCTGCCCGTCTCGCGCGCTGATCCAAGAGAGCATGTACGAAGAGTTCATGGCCAAGGTGATCGAACGCACGAAAACCATCAAGCGCGGTAATCCACTGGATACCGATGTGCAGGTAGGGGCTCAGGCTTCCCAAGAGCAGTTCGACAAGATCATGTCGTACATGGATGTCGCTCGCGACGAAGGCGCGGAGTTCCTCACTGGCGGCAATAAAGAGACCATGGACGACAGCCTTAACAGCGGTTACTACATTCAGCCCACGCTGTTGAAGGGCAATAACCAGATGCGCGTCTTCCAGGAGGAAATCTTTGGCCCGGTGGTGGCGGTGACCACGTTCAAAGACGAAGAGGAAGCGCTGGCGATTGCCAACGACACCGAGTTTGGCCTGGGCGCAGGCGTGTGGAGCCGCGACATGAACGTCGCTTTCCGCATGGGCCGCGGCATTCAAGCCGGGCGTGTCTGGACTAACTGCTACCACCAGTATCCGGCCCACGCGGCTTTCGGTGGCTATAAGAAATCCGGCGTTGGCCGCGAAACCCATAAAGTTGCCCTTGAGCACTACCAGCAAACCAAAAACCTGCTGGTCAGCTACGATATCAACCCGCTGGGCTTCTTCTAAGCGTTCTGCTAGCCACACCGCCCGGTATTCGCCGGGCGGTATTGTCAGTCCCCCTGACGCTGACTCTACCGATAAGAGCCGTTTTTAAATGGCCGTATCGAAAACTATTAGGAGTTGCATCATGGATAGCACAATGCGCGCGGCGGTCGTTCGTGAGTTTGGCCAGCCGTTGGTCATAGAAGAAGTCGACGTACCTCGCCCTAAGCAGGGCGAAGTGTTGATGAAAGTGGCGGCCTCTGGGGTTTGCCATACCGATTTACACGCCGCCCACGGCGATTGGCCGGTGAAACCCTCGCCGCCATTTATTCCCGGCCATGAAGGCGTTGGGCATATCGTGGCGGTGGGTGCAGGTGTCACCCATGTCAAAGAGGGGGATCGTATCGGCGTACCCTGGCTCTACTCGGCCTGTGGCTACTGCGAGCACTGTTTGGGCGGTTGGGAAACCCTGTGTGAGTCTCAGCAAAATACCGGCTACAGCGTTAACGGTGGGTTTGCCGACTACACCTTAGCGGATGCGGGCTATGTTGGGCGCCTGCCGGATGCCATCGACTTCATTGAAATAGCTCCGGTGCTGTGTGCGGGAGTGACGGTTTATAAAGGCTTGAAAATGACCGATACCCGCCCCGGCCAGTGGGTGGTGATTTCGGGCATTGGTGGTCTGGGCCATATGGCGGTGCAGTACGCCAAAGCCATGGGGCTGAATGTTGCCGCGGTGGATATCGATGATGGAAAGCTAGCCCTGGCCGAGCGCTTAGGCGCTACGGTAACGGTTAACGCCATGAACACCGACCCGGCGGCGTACTTGAAGAAAACCATCGGTGGCGCTCACGGTGCCTTGGTCACAGCGGTATCGCCGAAGGCGTTTGATCAGGCGCAGAATATGCTACGCCGCGGCGGAACGTTGGTGCTCAATGGCTTACCGCCCGGCGACTTCCCGCTGCCGATCTTCAGCACGGTGCTCAACGGTATTACCATTCGTGGCTCTATCGTCGGCACGCGGAGTGATTTGCAGGAGGCGCTGGATTTTGCCGCCGAAGGCAAGGTCAAAGCGACGGTAGCAACCGATACGCTGGACAATATCAACGACATTTTCCAGCGCATGATCGACGGCAAGATAGAAGGCCGTATTGTGCTTGATATGGCGAGCTGAAAGCTGGCTATATAAGCAACCGGGGGAGGCAACTCCCCTTTCTAATGCCACCGTTGCCATTACATCGCCGCTATTAAGTCCCCGCCGTCACCTTGCTGCTATCCTGATCCCGCCAGCCCAACCAACGTTGCGACATGCGCTCGGCGTGGGCAAGGTTGCTGACGACCGCTAACTTACCCGCTTCGCGCTTAATGCCCGCGCGTTTAATTTTCAGCGCCATACGCGGCGGCAGTCCAACAAATATAACGCCTACGTCTTGCTCACCCAGTTCCCGGCGCAGGCTGTCCAGCGCCACCATGGCGGTGGTGTCCAGGCTGGGCACATCGCGCATATCCAAAACGACAATCCGAACGCCGTGATCAATCACCCGCAGCGTGGCAATAGCCTTTTCTGCCGCACCGAAAAAGAGCGGGCCACTGATTTTGTAGAGCGCTACTTCGGCGGGGAAGTGTTGGCCGGAATCGGGTGTGTCTAAACGCTGGGTATGGGTTAGCTGTGCCATACGGCGGATAAATAGCGCCGCCGCAAGGCCAATACCGACGGCCACCGCGATCACCATGTCAAAAATTACCGTGAGGGCAAAGCAGATCACCAGCACTGATACATCGCTGACGGGCGCGCTTTTCAGCGTATGTACAAAGTGGCGAGCCTCGCTCATGTTCCAGGCAATGATAAACAGCAGGGCGGCTAAGGCGGCCATGGGCACATATCCCAGCACACCCGCTAGCGCGACCACGGCAAGTAATACCACCAGCGAATGCACCACCGCGGCGACAGGTGAACAGGCACCGCTTTTGATATTGGTCGCCGTGCGGGCCAGGGCCGCGGTGGCGGTAATGCCGCCAAAGAAGGGCACCACCATATTGCCCAGCCCCTGGCCAATCAGTTCGGCGTTAGGGTCATGGCGGGTGCGGGTTAGGCCATCCGCCACTACGGCACACAGCAGCGATTCAATCGCCGCCAGTAGTGCAATCGCCAATGCCGGGCCAAGCAGCGCCTGAATCAGTGCAAAGTTGATCTCAAGTGGGGTGCCATCTGCGCCGGGAAAATGCCACGGCGCGGTGAAGCTAGGCGCAAAGGGGGGGATTCCACTGCCGCTCTCACCTTCGAACTCCCAGCTAAACCGTGAAGCGATGGTATCGACTTCAACACCACTCATCAGCAATAGCGCAGCCACCACCGTGCCCACCGCCAAACCTACCAGCGGGGCAGGTACAGGCGTATTCAGGCGGGGCCAGATTAACAGCGTCGCCAGGGTGATAAGCCCAACACTGATCTCTGCTGGTGAAAGTGTGGGTAGCGCTTGGCCAATCAGCATTAGGTTCTGCAGGGTGCTGTCGCCAAGCTCGACCCCGGATAAACCAAGAAAGTCAGGTAGTTGCAACAGCGCAATCACCACGCCAATGCCCGCCGTAAAGCCAAGAATCACCGGGTAAGGGACGTACTGAATCAGACTGCCCAACCGCGAAAGTCCCAGCGCGACCAAGATAGCACCCGCCATGAGCGTGGCAATCAGCAGCCCACCCAGACCGTGATTGGCCACAATAGGAAAAAGAATGACCACGAAGGCGGCGGTGGGGCCCGAGATATTAAACCGTGAACCGCCGGTTAAGGCGATCACCGCGCCCGCTACGATGGCAGTATAAAGCCCGTGCTGGGGTGGCACGCCGGTGGCGATTGCCAGTGCCATGGAAAGCGGTACCGCCACCACACCAATCGTCAGTCCCGCCATAACATCGCGCTTTAATTTGGCCAGCGTATACCCTTCACGCCAAGTGCTTACTAGCGCACTGCCAGGCAGCGGGAAAACGTAAGCCGAAGAGCGATGGGCACGGGACATGGGGCCAGTCTCCTAAGAATAGGGAAAACAAGTCATTACGCTACGCCTGCGCTGAAATTTGCACAACAAGGCGTTAGTCGCGGAGTCGTTTGCGCACAAAAAATCCCGGCACGTGGCCGGGATTGTTTTTTCGCTTAAATGCTAGCGCCGTTACATTTGGGAATCTTCAGGGGGCTCGCCGATAGTGCCAGGCATCGCCTGCACATGGCCCATCTGCTGACCGGCCAAGGTGAGGAAGTGCAGATGGCGTTCATACTCAGCCACCAGATCTCCAATTACCTGACCACGGGTGTAACCGTTAAGGTCTTTATCTTGACCACCTTCTGCTAGGTAGACGTCCAGACGTACATAGAAGTCATCATCGGCGGGGATGAAGCTTGGTGTACGCATGCGGTGCGGGCACACCTGATAGACAAAGCTGGTAGCTTCGCCGAAGTCGACCTGGAGCATCAGGTTAGGTAGAGATTCGCCCTCAACGTGTTCTTCGGTCACATTGGCGGTTTGGCCTCGGCTTTCAAGCTCCTGAGCAAACTGCGTCATCGCTGGGCGAATGGAGTGCTCAATCGTCGCAGCGGCACCTGCACGATTAGAGGTATCCAGGGCGCGATCCAAACGCTCCTTCCAGTCTCCGCCTGGGGCGCCTCCGGCAATCATGCGGCGGGCATCGGCTTTGCTACCTTCAAGTTTCAGGGCTTTATACATGCCCACCATCACCGCGAAAATAACCAGCGAGAAGGGCAGTGCGGTGATCACCACAGCGCTCTGCAGCGCGTTCAAGCCACCGGCCATGAGCAGGGCAATGGTGATCAAGCCGATCACCGCCGACCAGAAAATACGTAATTTAACCGGCGCATCGTGGTTCACATCGCTCAAAATCGAGGTGAAGTTGGCCAATACCAGCGCACCCGAATCCGCAGAGGTGATAAAGAATACGATGCCCAGCACGGTGACGACCGCGGCGGTAAGACCTACATAGGGATAGTACTCAAGCAGTGTGTAGAGCGTGGTTTGCGGGGTGTTAAGGGCCTGCTCACCCAGCTCGGCAACACCTTGGTTGGCGACCAGCTCAATACCGCTGTTACCAAATACCGACATCCACACCATCATAAAGGCGAGCGGAATAAACAAGGCGCCTGCGACAAATTCACGAATGGTGCGGCCGCGGGAGATACGCGCCAGGAACAGACCCACAAACGGTGTCCAGGCAATCCACCAGCCCCAGAAGAAGATCGTCCACCACATCTTCCACTCTTGGGCGCCTTCATCGGCAAACGCGTAGGTGTCAAAGCTGGCACCGACAAACCCAGACAGATAATCACCTGCGTTATTGACCACCTTATCCAGCAAAACCAGCGTGTCGCCGGAGAAGAGCACGAACAGCATCAGCGCCAATGCCAACAGCATGTTGAACTCAGAGAGGCGACGAATGCCTTTCTCAACGCCGGTTACCACAGAAATCGTTGCCAGTACGACCACCAAGACAATCAAAATCACCTGCACGGTGAGCGTTTCCGGCACGCCGAACATATAGGTGAGGCCGTAATTGAGCTGCATCACCCCAATACCCAGGCTGGTGGCGATGCCGAACACGGTGGAGATCACCGCAGTAATGTCGACAGCGTTACCAATGGGGCCGTGGATACGCTTGCCCAGAATTGGGTAGAGCGCGCTGCGGATCGCTAGCGGCAGGCGGTGGCGGTAGCTAAAGTAGGCCAACGCCATACCCATCAACACGTACAGCCCCCAGCCGGAGAGCCCCCAGTGCAGATAGGTTTGAACGACGGCGTTACGCATCGCTGCCTGGCTTTCCGGGGTTAAATCCGGCGGTGCCAAATAGTGGGCAACCGGCTCGGCAACACTGAAAAATAGCAGGTCGATACCGATACCCGCGGCAAACAGCATGGCAGACCAGGAGAGCAGCGAAAACTCAGGTCGTGAGTGATCGGGCCCCAAGCGGATGCTGCCAAAGCGTGACATACCAATCGCAATGACAAAGACCAGATACGCCACAATGGCGAGCATGTAGTACCAGCCAAAGGTTTTGCTTACCCAAGCAAGGCCGGCATCAAAAAAGGCACCTGCTTGTTCGGTGAACAGCATGGTGAGCACCAAAAAAATGATGATACCCGCCACACTGCCGTGGAAAACCACGGGGTTGAGGCGGTCGCGGGAGGGGAGGATGGGGTTGTCTTTCGCCATGCAGGCGGACTCCTGTTGTTGAAAGATGATTTTATTTTGAATGAACGTTCAAATAAAATACGCGATTAAGCGCCCCCCTTCAAGTTAACCTCCTCTATTTGGGTTGAATTAGCGTGAAGCTAGCAGTGTGGTGACGAACGCATAGATACAAAAACGCCCGGGGATACCGGGCGTTGGCTCTACTTTTGACGATTTACCCGCGTTTATTCGCTATCGGCATGCTCGTCTCTATGATCATCGTGGTGGCCACCTTTGCCATGCTTGCCACGATACTCTTCATGGGCTTCTTGCATGGCGTTGCGCAGTGCTTCTTGCTCTTCTTCGGTGAGAATTTCAGCTACACGCTCGTGGTGTTCTTCGCGCAGTGACTGCATGGCTTCACGATGTTCGGCGTGTGCCTCGTTGAGCTCGGCCTGTTTTTCAGCTGAGATATCAGCACGCTCGTACACCTCTTGGCGACGCTCCTCCATGCGTTCTTCCATACGCTCGCGATCAGGGCCTTGGCCTTCATGGTCACCGTGGCTATGCGCTTGAGCGGCAAACGCTAATGGCATAATGGCGATAGCCAGCAGGGCAGGGGCAAACAGTTGGCGAATTGACATTTTCTTAGCACTTGAAACGTTCATAGTTCTCTCCTGGTGAGTTGACGATGCCAGTATCACTAGGCGGCGTGCAAACCGTTTGCAGATAGTGTGCAACAATCATGATCTTATTGGCTTGTTGCAGGTCGTAGTGGGTAGGTGAGGGGTCACCTATTAATCCAGGAGAAACATAATGTCGCGTACCAAGCTAATTCGCGAGTGGCAACAGCATGGAGCACTTACCACCCTACGCCGAGTTACTGGCCTAGGGGCGGTTGCCTTATTGCTAAGTGGCTGTAGCGCTGTCCAGCACGTTAGCCAAGGTGATGACCCTGCCATTGAAGGTAGTCAACTGCACGAACCCCAGCCCTTTACACGCATTCCGCCAGCAACCTACACGCCAGACGAGTGGCCCCAGGCGTTAACGGCGGACGTTTACCTGCCTAATAATTTAAGTGACGGGCTGCGACCAGCCGCCTTGGTGGTACACGGTGGTGGCTGGCGCAATCGAACGCCGGAAGATATGCAGGGCATCGCCGAGCAGTTGGCGGGGCAAGGCTACGTGGCGGTGAATATTGAGTACCGTTTTGCGCCGGAGTATCGCTTCCCTAGCCAGTTGCATGATTTGCAGCAGGCGATGACCTGGATTCACGCTAATGCGGATGAGTGGCAAGTGGATACAAACCGAATTGTAGGCGTTGGGTTTTCATCCGGTGCGCATTTGGTGAGCTTGCTGGCGGTGGCGGGAGCAGAAGGGCCGCTGGCCGAACCCTACGGCGGCGAGCAGAGCCGTTTAGCCGCGGTATTGGCTGGCGGGCTACCCAGTGATTTGCTCAAATTTGATGATGGGCGCTTAGTGGTCGACTTTATCGGCGGTACCCGCGCTGAAGAAAACGAAGCATATCGCTTAGCCTCACCCGCGCGGCAAATTACCCCGAAGGCGCCGCCTTTTTTTCTGTTCCACGGCAATTGGGATCAACTAGTGCCGGTCGATCACGCTACGGACTTTTATAAAGCCCTGCAGGACAACAATATAGAGAGCGAGCTTTACCTGCAGCGCTGGCGCGGCCACATTACTAGCTTCCTGCTGCGTGGCGGCGCCATAGATGCGGGCATCGCGTTTCTCAATCGGCAGGTCAATCCTTAACGCCTATACGTCATCAAGACATGGCCAATGACATCATTCCGACAACAGCGTCATCATCAAGATCCATCTGAGTGACGAGTTTGCTTAGTTGGCTCATAGCCTCTTGAAGCGAATTATTGAGGCTACTGATTTCCTGTTGCAGGGCGTCAAGTTTTGCTTGTCGTTGTTCATCGTTTAGGGACTGGTCGCGCATAACATCTTCCAGTTCCTGCTGTTTCTCCCTTAATTTTTCTCTATATTCAGCAACTCGCTTTAGTAACTCTTTGACCTCCTGTGGGAGATCGCTTTCATCGATTTTAGTGTTCTTCGCTTCCTGTGTGTTACCAGCCTTTTCTGAAGCTGAGGCTATGCCTCTAGCCACGGGCGAAAGATCCAAGTGAATGCTGGTATTGGAATCCGTCGTTGCGGCTTTGGAAGAGACCGATGTTGTTGTTACTTGCTGGGCATTTGACGGCTCACTACGTAAAGGATGTGCGTCTAAAGGGGCACTCCCGGTAGGTAAAGAGATGGTCATGGCAATCTCTCGATAGTGTTAAAGGCTATTTTAAGCAGGCGCAACAGCGACTACGCAGGCCTGCTTAGGGAAATAGGTTCTAAGCAGGCTAATAGTACTATCGACAGTCCGAACCAATACTTTAGCTTACGCTAAGAAACACCTAGATAACCTGAAAGTCAGTGGAATATTGATAGCGATCTTTTTCTGCACAGCCATTGATGCAGGCATCGCGTTGTTCAATCGGCAGGTAGTTAGTGAGGACTAGACTTTAGTTGCGTTCTTACTTTATGCAAGGTTGGTGACAGTTTCGGGGAGTAGCGTTCTAAGCTCACAGCGAGATACCTGTGCGAAAACCAAACAAACCTATAAAAAGAGAGCCACGCTATGCTTAACACTTCCAGTGCTTCCTTATCGTTTAATATCAAATCGATATTGGTAGGGGCAACGGCCGCCATTGCCTCTCTATCAATGGCGCTTCCTGCTGTAGCTGACGACTTTCCCTCTCGACCGCTCAACATGGTGGTAGGTTTTGGCACCGGCGGAAGCGCGGATCGTATGACCCGCATGATGTCAGGGCCTATTTCCGAAGAGCTAGGTGTGCCGGTACAAGTAACTAATCGCCCCGGTGCGGGCACTCAGGTTGCTTCTAATTACGTCCTTAACGTGCCTGATGATGGTTATACCGTCTATGCCTCGACGTTTGCTCCTTACTTAACCAACTCGATCCTGACTGGTGATGCAGAGTTTAGTGTCGACGACTTTTCTTATATCAACTTCCAGTGGTTTGATTTGGATCTAATCGCTGCAAATAAAGACAGCGGTTATGAAGACCTGCCAAGCCTGCTTGAAGCGATCCGCGAAGAAGAGGGTCAAGTACGCGGTGCGGTGGTTCAAGGCTCTGCTGGTCACTTAATGGTGCGCTTGCTACTTGATGAAGCAGGTATTCCCCAAGATAACCTCAACTTGGTGACCTATAACAGCGGTGGCGAAGCCCGTTCAGCGGTAGCGGGTGGGCAGGTGGATTTCGTCTCTATTAGTGCCCAGGGCAGTGAGGGAATCCGTGAGTTCTTAACCCCGTTGGCGATCGTAAGTGATGAGCGCATTGAGCAGTGGGATGCACTCCCAATCAATGAAGCGCTGGCGCCGATGAATCTTGAGGTGCCCGTTCTTCAGGGCTCAATGCGCGGCTTTGCAGTGACCAGTGAAATGGAGCGCCAGCATCCTGAGCGTTTCGAGAAGATCTCCTCGGCTATTCAAAGTGCGCTTGCCCGCAAAGATGTTCAAGAGCAGCTTGAGCGCAACGAAATGGGCGGCGTTTGGGTAGGCCCAGAGCGCTCCAACGAGCTGATGCGCGAAAACTATCAGGTGTTTGAAAAATACGCTCACCTGCTTAACTAATTTTCACGACCAGGTTTTTCCGAACAGTTTTTTCGAACTAGTCCTTCCATGATAGCTGGCCCCTCACATTAATGAGGGGCCAGTATGGGGTTTTACCATGTCTGAATGTAAACGTGACTATGGGGACTTTATCGTTCTCATGGGTCTGGCTGGCTTTACACTATGGTATTTATTAGACGCCATTCGCGTATCCGCCACACCGCAAAACCTGCTGCTTATATTGCCACTTGCCGTTATCGTGTTAGCGATTATTGCACTCGAGTTGATCCTGCGTATTAAACACGGCTCGCTGTTTCGCTCCTCTGAAGAAGAACCGCTGCATAAAACATTACCTGTTGTGGGTCTCTTCGCCGCCTATGTAATGTCGCTTGAAGCGATAGGCTTTGATATTGCCACCGTAGCGTTTCTGGCGCTTTTCCTGATCCTTAAGGGGGAGCGCAATTGGTTGTTGGTAGGTGGTTATAGCGTCGTTTTTGGGCTGAGTGTCGCGTTCTTTTTCTCGCAGATGCTGCCGTACCCGATGACACTGCTGCTGCTTCCAAGCTGAGGAGATACCATGATTGATTTTGGCGCAGTAGGGCAGAGTTTTGATCTGCTTTTTTCTAATTTTGGCCCTTGGTTGGTGGTAGTGCCGGGTATCGTACTGGGGCTTATTTTTGGCGCAACGCCAGGCCTGCAGATATCAATGGCTATGGCCATTTTCCTGCCGATGACCATGTACATGGACTTTATTCAAGCCATGTTGTTCCTTACCGCTATTTTTACTGGCGGCTCATTTGGTGCCGGTATCCCAGCCATTCTGATGAATATTCCGGGTACCTCTTCGGCAATCGCTACCGCGTTTGATGGTTACCCCATGGCGCGGAAGGGGCAGCATAACCAGGCGTTAGGTGTCGCGTTAGCCTCCTCGGTGATTGGCGCGCTGATGGGCTACGTGGTGCTGTTCTTTATGATACAGCCGCTTTCCTACATGGTGCTGAGATTGGGGCCAGCAGAGATGTTTGTAGTGATTCTCTGGGGGATGACGCTGATCGCGAGCTTAAAAGGCGAACAGGTGCTTAAAGGCTTGATTGCAGGGTTTGTTGGCCTGTTAGTCGGGACGATTGGGTTTAGCGAAATCGGCTTGGCACGCGGTACGATGGGGCAGACTTACCTGTTGGACGGCGTGCCTGTTATCCCTGCCATGATGGGTATGTTTGCGGCCTCTGAGCTATTTAAGCTGGCCAACAAGGGCTTCATCGTTGAATCCGCCGATGCCCGTAAGGTCAAGGTGAGCGAGATCTTCGAAGGTTGCAGAATGGCGATGCGCTATCCTGTTGTGATGATTCGGGGTGGTTTGATCGGGGTGTTGGTCGGGGCGGTTCCTGGTGTGGGCTCATCCGTGTCTAACCTGCTCTCTTACATAGAAACTAAGCGCCGTGATCGGGATCCCGACTCATTTGGGAAAGGCAATCCGAAAGGGGTCGTGGCATCTGAGGCGGCTAACAGCAGCTCCGAAGGGGGCTCGATGGCAACACTGCTGGCACTAGGGATTCCCGGCGGTGGCGCTACAGCGGTAATGTTAGCGGCGTTTGCTATGCATAACATCACTGGCGGCCCGCAGTTTATTCGCCAACAAACGGATGTGGTTTACGCGATTATCTTCGCTAACTTTGCCCAGGTGTTTCTACTGGTGATCATCGGCTTACTGTTTATTCCTCTCTTGGCCAATATCGTCAAAGTGCCCATGCGCTACTTGATTCCTTCTGTGTTGGTGCTGGCGGTAATGGGATCCTTCGGGCTAACCGGCAATATGACTGGGCCCGCTACGGTGCTGGTGTTTGCGGTGATCGGTTGGATATTTCGCCACTACGGCTACTCCGTACCCGCCGCTGTGATCGGCATGCTATTAGGATCGTTGGCTGAAAAATCGCTACTTCACTCCTATCAAATCAGTGGTGGCGACATTACGTACGTTTTTGAGCGCCCAGTAACGCTGGCTATTTTTGCCTTACTGCTGATCTCACTATTTAGCCAGCCTGTAATGAAGCGGCTTAAAGCGCGCCAAGAGGCTGCTCAACTATGATTCTTGAATTCAGAATTTGAAATGTTGAAAAGAACTGTCATTACCGTTGGCTTGGGTTTTATGGGTGGCTGGTTTGCCMCCCTTTTTTCATTGCCCTTGGCTTGGATGCTTGGGTCTCTGTTTATGGTGATGGGCTTATCACTGATGGGGGTGAAAACAGGTGTCGATAAGCGTGTACACCGCACTGCCATAGCACTGCTAGGGCTATTTATAGGGAATCGAATCCAAGCAGATGAACTCGTAGGATTGGTTTTGTGGTACCCCAGTGTGCTGGCAATGCTGGTTTATATGGGACTAATGCTGATCGGCGGATTCTGGATTTTTAACCGAGCAAGTGTAGGACGCATGAATGCTATTTTTTGCTCGTACCCAGGGAGTATGAATTCAACGCTGGTGCTGGCTGAACGTGCAAATGGAGATTTACGCTGGATCGCCATCTCTCACTCGCTACGCTTAGTCACCGTGGTCTCGGGTGCGGCTTTCGTGGCGAGTTTTTTTGTTGATGATGTAGCGCTTGCCAGTTCGCCATCAGCGCTAGCCTTAGTCGATATCTTGCCTCTGTTATTGGCACCACTATGTTGGTGGTTAGCGCGCTTGTTAAGAATTCCCCTGCCTGAGTTTTTAGGGCCCATGGCCGCAGGGGCCATTATTGCTAACCTTGGATTTGATTACTCCCTGCCGACTGGGGTAGTGCTTGCAGCCTTTCTGGTGCTGGGGGCTTCTGTAGGCTCGCGTTTTTCAGGAACTCAGTGGTCGCAGGTAGTCAGCATGGGGCGCTATGGGATTACATTTGCCCTATTTGCGTTGGTGGTAGCGGCGCTAATGGCATGGTTGGTTTCAAGTTTTACTCAACTAGCCTTCGTTGCTGTCCTGCTTGCGTTAATTCCTGGTGGAGKAGGAGAAATGGCGGTGATCGCCATGGTGATGGGTATCGACCCAGTCTATGTTGTTTCTCACCACATACTGCGTCTACTGTTATTGATCTTTATGACCCCGCTAATGCTGCGAATAGTTAATCAGCCGCTTAAATAGCGGGGAAAGTCACCGTGACTTCAAAGCCGCCCTGGGGGCGATTTGTTAACGCCAGGCGGGCAGAGTGCGTCGTTGCAATTTGTTCTACAATGGCCAGCCCTAATCCGCTGCCAGGCGTATGTTTGTTGTGGCGGAAAAAGCGTTCCGTCAATTTGGAAAGCTGCGCTTCCTCCACGCCGGTACCCTCATCGCTAACCGTTAACGTTACTTGGCGCGTGTCAGCCGTTAGTGCAACGGTTATAACGCCTCTATAGGCCATGCTGCCACCCGCATGCACGCTGGCATTTTCGATTAAATTGGTTACTAACCAGCGCAGCATTATGGGGTCGCCTAAAATGTTAGGAATAGCTTTATGCTGATCAAAGGCGAGTTCTTGGTTCTGTTTATAAATATTAGGGGCAGTCTGGGCACAGGCGTCATGGCAAATGGCGATTAAATCGACACTTTCGAGATGAGACGTATCAACTAATTCACTGCGTGTTTTGGCGTATTTAAGCAGTTGCTTAACGGTGTGACTGGCATGTTCAGCGATGCGTTGAATCTCTCGCAGGCTAGTATGAGCGGGTGATTGCGAGGAGTCTTTAAGCGACATTTCCGTTAAAGCGCGAATCTCTGAGACAGGTGTTCTAAGCTGATGCGAGACATCAGCATTGAGCTGCTGAGTGCTTTCAATACTGCGCCGCATACGCTGCATTAAGTGATTAATACTCTGGATTAGCGGCAGGATCTCTTTTGGGGCTGCATCATCCAATGCATGCAAGTCATTCGGTGAACGTTGTCGCAAGGCTTGGCTAACCGCGTTAAGAGGTGCTAACCCAAGGTGAATGGCTAAAAGTGCAATTGAAATGGCTAGTAATCCTGTAACGACCATTAATCCTGTGAGCGTTATCATGAAGTCGTTGGTAAGGGTGTGGCGGGCTTCCTTTGATTCGGCGACGACGACTTCAATGTCTACCGGTTCGCCTCCTCTCCGGAACGGAAGGGTGAGCGCAACAGCTCTTAAAGCATTGCCCGCATAATCTACATCATAAAAAATGGGCTCTTGAGACGTTTGGGGTGGATCTGTCAAACCGCTAAAGCCTGCGATTATGTCTCCGTCATTTTCTTTAATGCGATAGAAAATTTTTCCTTCACCTCTGCTGCCAAGTGTACTGATGCTGAAATAGTGCATATTGATGCGTAGCTCACCATCCGCTGTGTAAATTCGACGCTCCAGTCTCTGAGCTGCATTAAGTAGCAGGTCATCAAAGGTGGCATTAATTTGGCGAGACAGCAGCAGGTGACTAGAGATCAATGCCAAGATCGCGAGGGCGGTGAAAGGCAGTCCAATCCATAAAAGCAGCCGACTGCGGATCGATTGGCGTTTATTCATAGCCAGGGGCTTTCACGTCTTTAGGTTCACAGTCTTTAGCTTCCAGGTAATAGCCCAGGCCGCGTACCGTTTTTAAGCCGAAATCGTAGCCAATTTTTTTACGAATCCGGGAGATGTAAGTCTCTACTGCGGCGTAGCTGACCGACTCATCGGAGGTAGATAGTCGGTCAATAATTTGATCCTTATTAACGAGGCGATTTTGGTTTATCAGCAGGTACTCCATGACTTCTAACTCGCGGCGATGCAACAGCAAGGGTTTGCCGTCAAGCCGAAGCTCCATGGCATCAGGTAAAAACTCTAAGCGCCCACACTGCAGCGTTTCTCCGCCAAAGTGCTTGGCACGCCGCACTAACGCCCGGGCACGTGCAGTAACTTCTTCCAACGAAAAAGGCTTGCATAGATAATCGTCTGCACCCACTTCAAGACCATGTATGCGCTGATCCAGGCTGTCGCGAGCCGAAATAATCAAGACAGGGATCGTATCCTGCTGATGGCGTAATCTGCGTAGTAGGGAGATGCCATCCAATTCAGGCAGGCCGAGATCCAGCACCAACAGATCGTATCCGCCCTGTTCAAGCATATGGAGTGCTTTTCTGCCATCGTCGGCGACATCAATGCTAAAGGCAGCCTCGCTAAGTGTGGCTGCAATAGAGTTGGCTAAATTAACGTTGTCTTCTACTACAAGCGCCTTCATAAGCAGTCCTGTTGTTATCCCTCCGGCTGGTACTTATACCCTACGCCATAGACAGAACGGATGATCTCCAGCTCCGGAAGCGCTTCGTGGATTTTCTTGCGCAGCTTTTTAATATGGCTGTCCACGGTGCGCTCTGAAACGATGCGGTTGTCGCGATACATATGATCCATTAACTGTTCACGGCTGAAAATTCGGCCTGGGGCCTGCATCATCACCCGCAATAGCTGGAACTCCACCGCCGTTAGGCCTAAATCCTGCCCGTGGGCGAGCGCTTGCCAGCCGTCTTCGTTTAATACCACAGGGGCGTTTTGCACCTTGGTTGGGGCATCGGCGACTGCTTGGCTGCGGCGCAGCACCGCCTTCACCCGGGCGACTACTTCCCGGGGGCTGAATGGCTTGCAGATGTAGTCATCGGCACCCAGCTCTAGCCCCAGCAAGCGATCCACCTCTTCTACCTTGGCGGTGACCATAATGATCGCAATGGTCGGCCACTTTTGACGAATTTCCCGGCTTAGGGTGAGGCCATCTTTGCCTGGTAGCATGATATCGAGCAGCACCAAAGCGGGGGAGTGTTGCTCCAGCCACGGCATTACCTCATCGCCATGGCCTAAGGTCGTCACCTCAAAACCATGAGTGGTTAAGTAGTCCGTCATTAGGCGGGCAATCTTCGGTTCATCCTCAACAATCAGTAAAGAGGCAGCATCAGACATAGCGGTAGACTCGCTTAACAGTGAACGTAAAAGCAGGGCGTAACGGTTCTTGTACTATCAGTTTTGGAGACATTAATCCCGGAAATATTAATCAGCAGCCAACAGCGGAAAACGTAGCGTCCAGCGTAGCCCACCTAGCGTTGAGCTAGAGGGCGTCAGCGTTGCGCCGTGGGCATTAACCAGGGCGCTGGCAATTGAGAGTCCTAAACCGCTGCCGCCACTGGCACGGCTGCGCGAGCCTTCAACGCGATAGAGCCGCTCGGTCAAACGGGCTAATTCACCTTCCGGCACGCCTGGCGTACTGTCTTCCCAGATGACTACGGCCATTCCCTGCTGAGCGGTAAGCGTGACGCGTAGCTCTCCCGGCGGCTGGGTATAGGCGCAGCTGTTGTCCAACAGGTTGTTCCAGAGCTGGCGCAGGCGCTGGGCATCGCCACGAATCATAATGCCAGGCTCGATCTGTTCGGTCAGCGTTAAACCGCTTTCGACTAACCAGCGGTCGGCGTCGGCGAGGCGGCTGGCGAGGCAGTCACTCAGGTCCATCGGCGCCAGTTGGATATCTAGAGCGCCCGCGTCGCTCTGCGACAGCAGGCGCAAATCCGCGACTAAGCGCTCTAGCTGCCCCACCTCTTGGGCGAGGGAGCTAAGGTTCTCCTGGTTCAGCGGGCGAATGCCATCCTGCATGGCTTCGATCTCGCCGCGCAGCACCGCCAGCGGCGTGCGCAGTTCGTGCGCTGTGTCAGACACCCAGCGTGCACGGGCATCGCGGCTGGCTTCCAGGGTTGCTGCCAATACGTTGAAGTCGCGTGCCAGGCGCGATAGCTCATCGCGACCGCGTTCAGGCAGCCGGGTGCGATAGTCGCCCTCGGTAAGCCGCAGCGTGGCGCCCGCCAGTGCTCGGGTGCGTCGCCCCAGCCACCAGGAGAGCCCGCCCGCCAGTAGCAGCGAGGCAACGCAGAGAGATACCACGATAAGCACGAGATTGCGTTGCTGGCGCTCCAGGAAGCGGCTCTCCATACGCTCCATCATTTCTCGGGGAGGCCGGAAACCCAGCGAGCCGATATGGGTATCACCGCTACGCAGGGTCAGCCAATGCCAACTGCCCGAGCCTTCCCGACCACTCCTGGGCGGCACCACAAAGCGGTCATCGGCGGCGCGCAGGGTGAAATCACGCGCCTCGCCGAGTGGCGAAGGGCGGTCACGGTTTTCTTGGCCTAGCTCAAAACGAACAATGAATGGCCAGCGCTCCGGTGACTGCTCCAGCCACTCCCAGCTCTGCTGGGTTTCCCAGCGAGTCACGAGGCCGTCAGCCAGCAGTGTGGCGCGGCGCTCCTGGGCTTGATTGAGGTAGTCGAGAAAGCCGCGGTCAATACTGTAGGAGACGGCCAGAAACATACTGGCTGAGATCGCTATATTGACGCTGAGAATAATCACAAACAGCTTGAGCCCCAACTGGGAGGGGCGCCATTGACGTATGGCGGTTAGCAAGGCCATCAGCGGGCTCCCTCTGTTTGACTAGGCTTGTTTGTAGTTGGATCAGGCTGGCGCGGCGCGCTGAGCCGTTCGCGAACATTCTCCATGCCCAGGTAGAGGCAGGGCACCAGGATCAGCAGTATCACGGTGGCGAACAGCATGCCAAAGCCCAGTGAAATTGCCATGGGAATCATAAAGCGCGCCTGCCGCGATGTTTCTAAGATCATCGGCGCCAGGCCTAGAAAGGTCGTCAGCGTGGTCATCATAATCGGCCGTAAGCGGCGGGKGGCGGCCGCCACAATGGCTTCCCTGGCGGCCATGCCTTCGCGGCGTTTGCGGTTGGCGTAGTCGATCAGCACCAGGGCGTCGTTAATCACCACGCCTGAAAGGGCGAGCATCCCCAACAGGCTGATAATCGAAAGCCCAAAGCCCATGATCATATGTCCAGCGACGGCGCCGACAATGCCAAAGGGGATCGCGGCCAGCACCAGCAGCGGCTGTAGGTAGCTTCTGAAGGGAATAGCGAGCAAGGCGTAGAGTGCAGCAATCATTAACCACATGGAGGTTTTTAGCGTGGCTAAGTTATCGGCGGTGTCCTGCTGACGACCGCCCATGCTGACTTCCAGCCCCGGCCAGGTCGCTTCCAAATTGGGGAACACTTCTTCCTGTAGTGTGGCAAGCACTTGGTTAATGGCCAGGTCGCTTTCGGAGTCGGCGGTGACGGTAATAATCCGCCGGCCGTTAATGCGTTCAAGGCTGCTAGAGGCTTGGCTGATGGTAATGTCGGCTACCCTGGAAAGCGGCMCACTCAGCCCATCGGGGGTGCGCACCGGCATGCGGTAAAGCTCGTTCAAGCTGTCGCGGTTGTCATTGGGCAAACGCACCTCAACGCTGATTTCGCTGCGCCCTACGTACTGTTCAAGCGCCGTGGCGCCCTGGAGAGGGCCTCGCAGGGCTTGGGCCAGGTTATTACCCGTGAGCCCCAAGGCGCGGCCTTCGGCAGAAAGACGCATCTCTAACTGTGGCTTGCCGTCGCCCAGGCCGCTGTCGATATCCGTAAGGCCATAGCCACCTAGCGTTTCCGCTAGCCGTTCGGCGGCGGCTTCCAGTACCTGGGTATTCGGGTGGGAGAGTCGGAGGCTGAGCGCCGCGCCACTACCAGGCCCGCCGACGTCGGCTTCAAAACGCACCGACTGGGCGCCGAGCAAATCACCGGTAAGATCGCGCCACTCTCGGGCGATCCGTGAGGGTGGCCACGCTTCCAGGCTTTCGCTGGCAATATCTAACCGCACTTCCAGGCTTTCGCCGTCCAGGCGGCTGCGTGAACTGCTAAAACTGAGGGTCTCTTCGCGCTCGCTAAGGGCATCGGCGGCGTCGAGCAGCTGTTGGCTTAGCTCGCGGCTAACGCTGATATTGCTGCCAATGGGTAGGGTGACCGTGGCCTGCACCTGATCTGATTCGACCCGTGGCATTAGCGAGAAACCCAACCGCCCGCTCATCGCCCAGGAGAGCGCGATTAGCAGAATGGCGATGCCCAGCGAAATACTCAGCAGGCGTTGGTTCAGGGCGCGCTGCAAGAACGGCTCAAACTGGCGGTAGGTAAAGTGGTGTAAACCTCCCTGAAGCCGCTGGCGCAGCGCTTCCAGGGGGCGCTGCCACGTCGGGGTTTGGCGGGGTTTTCGGCTATGCGCGAGGTGAGCGGGCAGAATGACCAAGGCTTCCAGCCAAGAGATCAAGAATACCGTGACCACCACCACCGGCACGGTAGCAAAAATCAGCCCCAAAAAGCCGGGTAAAAAGAGTAGCGGCAGGAAGGCGACAATATTGGAAAGAATCGCGAAGGTCAGCGGAGTAGCAATTTCGCTGGCGCCTTTGACTGCCGCATCGCGCAGCGAATAGCCCTCTTCACGGTAGCTGTAGATATTCTCGCCGACGATAATGGCGTCATCGACGACGATGCCCAGGGCGATAATAAAGGCGAACATCGACATCATATTGAGCGAGACGCCGATCCAGGGCAGAAACAGCATCGCGCCGAGAAACGCTGTGGGGATGCCCAGGGTGACCCAGAATGCCAGCCGTGCTTCTAAAAACAGCGCCATAAGTACCAATACCAGCGCTAGTCCCATCCAGGCATTTTTTAACAGTAGGCTGAGGCGGTCTTCATAAACTTCTGAGCTATCGCGGGAAATATCCAGGCTGACGCCTTCCGGCATGCCTGCACGCAGGCGCTCAAGCTCACCGTTGACCGCTTCCGAAATACTGGTCGGGGTTTGGTCGCCAATCTGATAAACATCCACTGATAGGCCGGGCTGGCCGTTATAAAACTCCTCGCGGTCGGTTTCGGCGAAGCCATCGCTGACCTCGGCGATATCCCCAAGCGTGATGGGCATTCCTTGTGAGCTGGTCAGAATCGGCAGCTCGGCAAAGGCTTCGGCACTATTGCGGCGTCCTTGGTAGCGAATTAGCCATTCCCCTTCGGCCGTCGTTAGCTGGCCACTGGCAAGGTCTAGCGCCTCTTCGGCAATGCGGCTGGCCAGTTCCTGATGATCGAGGCCAAAGCGCTCAATGGCCTCATCATCGAGATGAACTTGAATCTCCCGCTCGCGGTTGCCGGAAAGCTCAGCGCGGGAAATGCCCGAGGTGGCTTGGAGTTCGCCGCGCACATCTTCGGCGGCGTCATGCAGCGCCTCTAAGCCGACCGGGCCGTAGACCTGCAAGCTCAACACGCTGCGGGAGCGCCCCGCCAGGGTAAAGCGCGGTGGGTCGGCAGCGCTGGGGAGCGTAGTGATGGCGTTCACCGCCTGCTGGATATCCTGGTAGGCGCGCATGACATCCACGCCGTCAATTAGTGTCGCGTTGACGCTGGCGCTGCCTTCGCTGGCCGTGGCGGTCAGCTCGTCGATGCCTTCTACATCAGCAATCGCGGCTTCCACCGGTAGCAGCAGGCTCTGTTCCACATCTTCCGGCGTGGCGCCGGGGTAGCTGATAGAGACTTGCACAACTTCGGTTTCGAACTCGGGGAAGACCTCTTTTTTAATCGCCAGCGAAGCCATGAGGCCGCCGACGATAAACAGCACCATCAGTAAGTTAGGCGCTACGCCGTGATCCACCATCCAAGCTAATGGGCCGCGTGGCACTTTCATGACTCATCTCCCGGTTCATCTTCCGCTTGAGCCGGGGTGTCTTTGGGGCGGCGGACGCGCACGAGCTGGCCTTCTCTGGGCTGGGCCAACCCAGCGGTGACGACCTGCTGGCCGGTTTCCAACCCGCTACGGATTAACGCATCATCTTCACCGCGATAAGCCAGCGTGACCGGTGTACGGCGTAGGCGGTTATCTTCATCTACCCGCCATGCTACGTCACCTGGACGAAGCGCCGCAGACGGCAGAGAAATGAGCTGCTCCTGAACAGCCGGTTGGAAAGAGGCGCGCAGCACATCACCCAGGCGCAGGGCAGGGCCGTCGGTCTCTAGGGCGAGCGGGTCGTTAACGGCGATCAACAGTTGAGCCTGCAGGCCATTCTCTTCAAGGCTAGGCAGCATCGAGACCAGTGTCCCTTGGCGTGTGGCGGCTTCGGGCCAGCCGCGGCTGGTTAAGGTGACTGTGGTGCCCGCTTCCAACCACTCAGTCCACTCACCAGGGAGCGAGGCGCGCACCCAAAATTGCTCCMCGCCCACCAGATGCAGCACCTCGGTACCTTGGCTGAGCAAGCTGCCAGCACCGACCAAGCGTTCTTGCACCATAGCTCGCCAGGGCGCGATGAGGGTAGCGCGCTCCACATTGAGCGCCGCTTGATCGCGAGCCACCCGCGCTTGGGTGACCTGAGACTGGKCTTGGCGCAACTGCGGTTCGCGCAGTACCAGCGCCCGACGTTCGGCAGAGAGCTGGCGGCCAAAGGATTCGTACTCGCTGCGCGCCCGCTGCTGCTCTGCCTGCTCTAGCGATAGCTGGGCCTGGGCGTTGGCGAGCTGGGCCTCGGCATCTTCAAGGGCTAGCTGTAAGTCGGCTTGGTCAATATAGGCGACCGGCGCTTGCTGCTCGACTACCTGGCCGGGCACAACGCCGTCGGCAAAACGCTCCAACTGGCCCGCCACACGGCTGGCCAGCATTGTTTCCTGCTCCGCCTCAACGCGACCAAAAGCATACAGGTTCGGAGCCTGGGCACTAGCGCTCACCGTGACGACGTCTACCATACTAGGCAGAGGCTCCGGTGGTGGGGTACGCTCTATACGAGGTGGTTGGGTAATAATCCACCAAGCAAGCGCCAATGTGGCAACAAGAATCAATAATGCAACCACGGCACCTAAACGAATGCGGCCATGTTGATGCGTAGCGTAATAGCGAGAAAGAGTCATTACCGCGCGTCATCCATTAGGAGCGAAAATTCCAGAAAAATAAGCGTATGATGCTAGGGTCTCGCATTGTTAAGCAGCCATTAGTCAAACAATGTGCAAATAACATGCAACCGCTACTTCACTTGCATCCGCTGGTTTGGTTTTAGCTTAACTTGGCTTTTATTCACTTGGTTCTCTCACTTGAAAACAATAGACTGACTGGTCTACTTTAAGATTATGAAAAACAATGCAACCCGTGACAAACTCATCGATAGTGGCGCCCAGCTGATTAGTCAGCAAGGCTACAATGCGACGGGCATTAATGCCGTGTTAAAAACTTGCGGTGTACCGAAAGGCTCCTTTTATCACTATTTCTCCAGCAAAGAAGATTTCGGGCTGGCGGTGATCGAACGCTTTGCTACCCGCTATGATGAAACCCTGGTGGCGCTGCTGGAAGATAATGACACGCCGCCGCTCGAACGTCTAAGGCGTTACTTCGCGGCTGGCCGTGAGCATATGCACGAATGCAATCACGCCACAGGCTGTTTGATTGGTAACCTCGGCCAAGAGCTTTCGGGCCAGAGTGACACCTTCCGTGATGCGCTAAATCTGGTCTTTCAGCGCTGGGAGCAGCGCTTCGTGCAGTGCCTGAAAGACGCCCAGGCGCAAGGTGATATTGCCATCCGTACCACGCCAGAAGCGCTCGCCAGCTTTATCCTTACCGGTTGGGAGGGCGCTATTCTGCGCGCCAAAATGTTGAAGTCCGTCGAGCCCATGGTGCACTTTGAAACGATTTTGTTTCAGCAGGTGCTGGTGCCTTCACCTTAACGCCTGTTTCCCTGCTCGCTTGTGCTCTAGTGACGAGCACGGAAGTGATGCTCTTCAGTGGCCACATCGTTTCGGGTTGCGGCGATAAGGGCATCATCGAGCGAAGGGTCATCCATGGCTATTAAACCGCACTGTGCCAGCGCTTCGCGTAGGCTGACTTGCTCATCCAGGCGCTGATACACCACCCGCACACAGCAGGGCATGCGCTCGCTGTTATCCGCCACGCCCATTTTTAAGCCGGTCAAACGCGTCACTTGGCTCTGAAAGCTCGGAAACAGAATCGTCTGAGTGATTTCATGGCCGTTAAGGGTTTCGTGGTCGACCAAAAAGAGTCGATCCGCAAGCTTCACCGCGGTGCCCACATAGCGATTGTGACACGGTCGAGAGCCGGGCGTGGTCTGCATCCGCTCGGTGCGCTGATAGACTACGCCACCTTCCCGCGCTTCCAGGCACACCAAGGTTCGCATTAACAGCCCCGGTCGCGACATTGAGTGATAAAGCTCAAAGTAGCGGCCGATATAGCGCTCCATGCCTTCGCTGCCGCGCTGAACCAGTGCGTTCGGCCACGGCAATGCTGCTGGGGTTGCTTCTGACTTCAGTTGGCCGGTTTGCACCAGGGCACGAAAATCGTGGTGGGGAAGCGCGATATCCTCAGTGGTGACGCCAAAAAAGTGGCAAATGCGTTGCAGTGCCGCGTGGCTGGGACGGTAGCGCCCACTCAGGTAGCGGTTAAACTGAGCACGGTTGATCGCTAAACGCCGACAAACCTCAGCAATAGACGGGTAGTAGCTGCAGAGCAGGCGCAGGTTGGCCACAAAATCGTCATGCATTGGGTGACTCGATTCTCTAAGTGTCGTGGCTGCCTAATGTGATGGTTCACGCCTCAGAGTGCAACGGCCCCGTGACAGGGCCGTTGCGTCCATCGAGTTCGATCTTGTTTAAAAACCTTCCAAGACCAGTTTGCCAATTGTACTGTTGCTCTCAATAAGGGCGTGCGCGCGTTTTAGATTCTCAGCGTTAATGGGGCCTAACACCTCGCCTAAGGTGGTTGTTAGCCTTCCATCATCGACCATGGCCGCCACTTCTGTGAGCAGATCGTGCTGCTTGGCAAGATCTTCGGTGGTGAATAACGGGCGGGTAAACATCAGCTCCCAATGCAGCGAAAGGCTTTTCACTTTGAGCTTCCGCACATCGATCAGTTCCGGGTCATCAATCAGTGCCAATTTGCCTTGAGGCTTAAGGGCTTCAACAATGGCCTCAAAGTGGTGATCGGTTTGGTTAAGGCTGATCACCATATCCACCCCGTCAAAGCCTGCCACTTTAAGCGCCTGATCAAGTGGTTGGTGGTGGTCAATAACGGCGTCCGCGCCTAGCGACTTCACCCAGGATTGGCTTTCGGGCCGAGACGCCGTACCAATGACGGTAATATCGGTGAGCTGTTTGGCAAGTTGCACAAGGATTGAGCCCACGCCCCCCGCTGCGCCAATCACCAACAGGCTTTTGCCTTGGGTATCGCGCATGCCCAGCTCTAGCCGGTCAAACAGCAGTTCCCAAGCAGTAATGGCGGTTAATGGAAGCGCAGCAGCTTCAGTGTCAGAAAGGCTTTTTGGCGCTAGGCTGGCGATGCGCTCATCGACCAGTTGAAACTCGGCGTTAGAGCCTTGGCGCGCAATGTTACCCGCATACCACACCCGGTCACCTGGCTGAAAACGCGTAACGGCGCTGCCAACGGCATCCACAATGCCCACAGCATCGTACCCCAGCACTCGCGGCTCGCCGGTTTTCGGCAAGGCGCTGTTGCGCACTTTGGCATCAACGGGGTTTACGGAAATGGCGCTAACCGCAACACGAATATCGTGGGCTTCTGGGGTTGGGGTGGGTAATTCAATCTCTTGAAGCGCATCAGGATGATCAATAGGCAGGCTTTGGGTAAAGGCAATCGCTTTCATAATGGGTAGTCTCGTGAGTTTAGGTTGCGCCATCATGCCTGGATGTTGTTTTGCTAAAAAGAGGGGTAATCTTGCTAACAGTTTCTAATAAATTTTGAAAATAGTAGGCGCCAGAGGTTTTAATGCGTGTCGATGATCTAAAAGTGCTGATCTATGCTGCCGAGCACGGCAGCCTTTCTGCCGCTGCACGGGAGTTAGCGATTACTCCAGCGGTGGCCAGTGTGGCCATCAAACGTTTGGAAGATGCGCTAGGCACGCGGCTATTGGTGCGCTCTACCCGCAGTTTGCGGCTAACCACCGCGGGCGCACACTACCTTGTGCACGCTAAAGCGGCGCTCAATGCTCTCAACCAAGGCGAGAAAGAACTTCACCGCGAGCGCCAAGAGATCGCTGGAGAGCTCAGTCTTGCCATGCCTTCCGACCTGGGTCGCAATGTGCTGCTGGGCTGGTTGGACACCTTTATGGCCCAGCACCCGCAGTTGCATTTACGCCTGCGAGTAAGTGACCGCGTGAGTGATCTGTTCCGCCAACCCGTAGAAATCGCCCTGCGATACGGCGTTCCGGAAGACTCCAGCCTCGTCGCATTGCCGCTTAAAAGCGATAATTATCGCGTGGTATGTGCCTCTCCAGACTATATTACGCGTCATGGCAGTCCTGCTTACCCCGACGATTTACATCAGCACAACTGCCTATGTTTCGTGCTTGGCGAACGTGTTCATAACCAGTGGAAGTTCGGGAGTGACAACATCAACGTAAAAGGCAATCGGGTGAGCGACGATGCCGATTGTGTGCGGCGCTGGGCATTGGCTGGCGAGGGCATTGCTTACAAGTCACGGCTAGACGTTGAAGAAGATCTTCGCAATGGTCGCCTAGTGGCAATGCTGGAGGAGTTTCCCAGCGAGCCAACGCCGCTCTATCTTGTGTGCCCTCATCGCCTCTCACTAACGCCTGCCGTGGTAGCGTTAAAAGACTTTCTTATCCAGCAGTTAAAAGGTTACAGCCGCTAGCGGCTGAGGTCAGGGTTTAACATCAACTTGTATTGCGAATCACTGATATAGGCGTTTATAAAAGGGTTACGCGATTACGTTGTGTTAGTTACATTGCCAGCAGATCAGGAGAACACCATGTTTCATGGGTTTGAAAAACAAACGCGCCACGTTAACGGCGTCGAGATCGCTTTTCGAATGGGTGGCAGAGGCCCGGCACTGCTACTGCTTCATGGTCACCCTCAGACCCACGTGATTTGGCACAAAGTGGCAGAAGAACTTGCCCAACATTTCACCGTTATCGCCGCGGATCTGCGCGGCTACGGTGACAGCAGTAAACCCGACGATGATCCTGAGCATCTAAATTACTCCAAGCGCGCTATGGCTGCCGATATGGCAGAACTGATGAGCACGCTGGGCTTTGAGCATTTTAAAGTGCTAGCCCATGATCGCGGGGCGCGGGTTGCCCACCGTTTAGGGGTTGACCACGCTGAACGCGTAGAGCGCATGGTGCTATTGGATATCGCCCCGACGCTTGCCATGTATCGTGGCACTAATGAGGCCTTTGCGCGCAGCTACTGGCACTGGTTCTTCTTGATTCGTCCCCAGCCGCTGCCGGAAATGCTGATCCAGAGCGATCCCGCCCAATATCTGAAAAGCGTCATGGGTGCCCGCAGTGCCGGTATGGCGCCTTTCTCTCCGGAAGCACTGGCGGAGTACGGGCGCTGTCTCGCTCTACCCGGTACGGCTACCGGCATTTGCGGTGACTACCGCGCCAGCGCCACCATCGATTTGGAGCATGATCAGGCCGATATCGATGCGGGCGTAAAACTCACCTGCCCGTTAAAAGTGATGTGGGGCGCGGAAGGCGCCATTGAAGCCTGCTTTGATGCCCTAAGTGAATGGCAAAAAGTCGCCATTGATATAGAAGGCAAGGCGCTTCCTTGCGGCCACTACATCGCTGAGGAAGTTCCCGAAATGCTGCTTGAGGAAGCGCTATCGTTTCTATGCAAGAAAGGATGACAATATTGTTTGGATAAACCGATCATAGTCTGGCGGCAGATCGGTTTATTTATTTCCCTCTTTAACGCTCGATACTGCTAATAATAAGCGCCGCATTGACGCCACCAAAACCGAATCCGTTGCACAATACATGCTTAGTGACGTGCTTCTGATGAGTCGCCGTGACGAAGGTTAAATCCTGCATATCATCATCGCAGTGCTCAAGATTGATGGTAGGCGGAAGTTGCTGCGTATTGGCTGCCAATACAGAAAAAATACTCTCGATGCCCCCTGCTGCGCCTAAGAGATGGCCTGTGGCGGCTTTCGTTGCCGAAATCGGGATGGCGGGCAAGCGCTCGCCGAATACATTACGCAATGAAGCAATTTCAGCCCGGTCGCCAACGGGTGTCGAGGTGGCGTGGGCATTGATATGGTCAATAGCATCAGTAGATAGGTTCGCCATGCCTAGCGCTGCTTGAATCGCTGCTGCTGCGCCAGCCCCATCTTTTGGGCCTGCCGTCAGGTGGTAGGCATCCGCGCTGGTACCGTAGCCGCTGATCACCGCTAACGGCGTTGCACCCCGGGCGACCGCATGTTCAAGCGTTTCGATCACCATAACGCCAGCGCCTTCTCCCATCACAAAACCGTTACGGGCTTTATCAAAGGGCCTGGACGCGCGTTCAGGGTGGTCTGCTTCTGTGGAAACGGCCTTTAGAGCGTTGAAGCTGGCCAGTGAAAGCGGGTCAATACACGCCTCGGCGCCGCCGACGAGGGCTACATCGGCTTCTCCATTGCGTATGATGCGCATACCGTCACCAATGGCCTGTAGACCTGCCGCGCAAGCTGTAACCGGGCATCCCAGAGGGCCTTGAAAACCATAGCGAATGGAGAGATTGCCAGCCGCCAAATTGGCCAGAAAGGCGGGCACCGTGAAGGGGGAGAGTTTGCGATAGCCGCGCTCAGCAAGGGTTTTTTGGGCTTGAGTAATGGTAGGGAAGCCGCCAATGCCAGAGCCAATAATGGTGGCCGTTCTGCGTTTTTGAGCCTGCTCAACGGGGAACCAGTTGGCCTGTGACAGTGCCTCATGGGCTGCTGCTAACGCATAAAGGCTGAACAGATCCATTTTGCGCTGCTCTTTGGGGTCGGCTATCTCATTCAGGTCAATACCGCCGCTGGGGTCTTGGTTAATGCTAGGCACCACCCCAGCAATTTTGATCGGGATATTGCTGGTGTCAAAGCGGTCAATGGTGCTGATGCCAGACTGGCCGTCAACCAGTCGCTGCCAACTTTTATTGACGCTGTTGCCTAGCGGGCTGACCATGCCCATGCCGGTAATCACGATAGGTGAGTGCATAGTGGCTCCTAATTTATTGATATGGTCACCCTAGCAATGGGCACTATATGATCAAGATAATATTTAGCTGACGAGGTAGATATGCCTTATCCCAAGAGCCATAAATCGAAAACCAAAGAGCGCATTTTGGCTTCGGCGACGGAGCTATTTAGCCGCAATGGGTTTCAAAAGGTATCGATTGGCCAGATCATGAAACTAGCCAAGATGACCCACGGCGCCTTTTACGCCCATTTCGCTTCAAAAGAGGCCCTTTACAATGAGTCTGTTCGCCTGACCATTGATAACAGCCGGGCGGCTAGACTGGTAAAAGGCCCGCTTTCGTTACAGCATCTAACCGAATTAGTCGCCAACTACTGCAATCTCCAAGAGTTGGAAGCTAAGCATAAGCCGGGGCCTGAAGCGGTACTGTTTAACGAAATAGGCAGTGAAAAAACAGAAATCCGCACCCTGTTTGAAGCGTCTTATATGAGTATGAAAAAGATGCTTGAAACCCGTTTAATAGCACTGAGCAAGTTGAAACAACTCCCTTTTGCCAATGACCGCAACGCGATTGCTGATAAATCCCGGGTTATATTGGCTTCCCTGGKAGGGGCCGTCGCCATTGCCAAAAGTCTGCCGGGAGAAGTGGAGCGCAAGCAGGTGCTGATAGCCACACAACGCCAGATTTTACTAATGCTCGGGGTCAGCGAAACCGAGGCAGAGAGTATGCTGCAAGCACAGTAATTCCTTCCTCTCCTGGAGAGATCGCCAAGATGCTGCTGTAGCAAGCACTGCCGTTTTCGCACGACGAGTGGTGGATGATTTGGGCGATGGCCCAAGACGAAGCGGGTGAAAAACTGGATAATGGCTGCCATTCGCCTACCGGCTTAAGTATTTAATGGCCCAGGCACACTCATTACCCCGGACGCCCGCTCATGGAAATCAAAGTTAACTATCTCGACAACCTCCGCCTGGAGGCCAAGTTCGACGATTTTACGGTCATCTCTGACCAGCCAATTCGCTATAAGGGCGACGGCTCGGCGCCTGGGCCGTTTGACTACTTCCTGGCTTCGTCGGCCATGTGCGCTGCCTACTTCGTCAAGGTGTACTGCAACGCACGGAATATTCCCACCGAGAATATCCGCCTGTCGCAAAACAACATTGTCGACCCGGAAAACCGCTACAAGCAGATTTTCAAAATCCAGATCGAGCTGCCGGAAGATATATCGGATAAGGATCGCGAAGGCATGCTGCGATCCATTGACCGCTGTACGGTGAAGAAAGTCGTCCAGACTGGTCCCGAGTTCCAGATCGAGGTGGTCGAGAACATCGACGAAGACGCCCAGGCGCTATTGATGGGCGCTCCGGAAGGCGGCAGCACCTATATCGAGGGCAAAGMCCTACCGTTAGAGCAGACCATCGCCAATATGAGCGCGATCCTTGCCGACCTGGGCATGAAAATCGAGATCGCTTCCTGGCGCAATATCGTGCCCCACGTCTGGTCGCTGCATATCCGCGATGCGGCTTCACCTATGTGCTTTACCAATGGCAAAGGCGCGACCAAAGAGAGCGCCCTGTGTTCGGCGCTGGGCGAGTTTATCGAGCGCTTAAGCTGTAACTTCTTCTATAACGATCAGTTCTTAGGCGAAGAGATCGCTAATAGCGCATTTGTTCACTACCCCAACGAGAAGTGGTTCAAACCGGGGCCGAATGACGAGCTGCCTGCCGAGATCCTCGACGAGCACTGCCTGGCGATCTACAACCCGGAAGGTGAGCTGTGTGGCTCCAACCTGATTGATACCAACTCCGGCCGAGAAGACCGCGGTATCGTGTCGTTGCCCTTTGTGCGCCAATCTGATGGCGAAACGGTTTATTTCCCCTCGAATCTGATCGAAAACTTGTTCCTCAGCAACGGCATGAGTGCGGGCAATACCCTGGTAGAAGCCCAGGTGCAGTGCCTGTCGGAAATTTTCGAGCGAGCGGTGAAGCGGGAAATCCTTGAGCAGGAGCTAACCCTGCCGGATGTACCGCAGGAGGTGTTAGCGAAATACCCAAGCATAGTAGAGGGCATTAACGCCCTGGAAGCCCAAGGGTTCCCGGTGCTGGTCAAAGATGCTTCCATGGGCGGGCAGTTCCCGGTGATGTGCGTCACCTTGATGAACCCGCGCACCGGCGGCGTGTTTGCCTCCTTTGGCGCCCACCCAAGCTTTGAAGTGGCGCTGGAGCGCAGCCTGACCGAGCTGCTGCAGGGCCGCAGTTTCGAAGGCCTGAACGATCTGCCGCTACCGACGTTTAACTCCCAGACGGTTTCCGAGCCCAACAACTTTGTTGAGCACTTTATCGACTCGGTGGGCGTGGTTTCCTGGCGCTTCTTTAGCGCAAAGCCTGACTTTGAGTTCAGCGAGTGGGACTTCTCCGGCAGCAATGATGAAGAAGCCGAGACGCTATTTGGCATTTTTGAAGAGCTGGGCGCCGAAGTGTATATGGCGGTACACGAAGATTTGGGCGCACCGGTGTGCCGCATCCTGGTGCCGGGCTACTCCGAGGTGTACCCCATCGAAGATCTGATCTGGGATAACACCAATAAGGCGCTAGATTACCGCGAAGATATTCTCAATCTGCACCGCCTGGATGACGACCAGCTCACCGACCTAGTCGAGCGGCTGGAAGAGAGCCAGATGGATGACCACGCCGATATCATTACGCTGATTGGTATTGAGTTTGATGAAAACACCGAGTGGGGCCAACTGACCATTCTGGAACTGAAGCTGTTGGTCTACCTAGCTTTGCAACGCCATGAAGAAGCACTGGACTGCGTGCAGATGTTCCTGCAGTACAACGACAACACCGTCGAGCGCGGCCTGTTCTACCAGGCGGTGAACGCGGTGCTGGAAATTGTCCTGGATGATGAACTAGAGCTTGAAGACTATCTACACAACTTCCAGCGCATGTTCGGTGAAGCCACTATGGCCGCGGTGGTGGGCTCGGTGAGTGGGGAAGTGCGCTTCCATGGCCTAACGCCCACCAACATGCAGCTGGATGGCCTTGAGCGCCACCAGCGCTTGATCGAAAGCTATAAGAAGCTCCATGCGGCTCGGGCGGCTAAAGCGGGCATCTAAGCATTATCCAAAAATGGTGATAGATCTCTGCTGGCGTTACGGCGCCAGTAAAGCTCGCTCTGGTGCAGCCGGTTTGCTGCGAACAGGCGGTCTAACCAGCAGAGTGGAACCAGTTTTGGTGGCTGAGGAATTCGATTAGCTCGCTGCGAAACAGCTTTGCCCGCGCTGAAAGGCTACGCCGGTAGGGCCATACCAAGTAGATCTCTCTGTGGCGTCCCTGCCACTCAGGGAGCACTCGTATTAATTCTCCCGTTTGTAAGCTATTCGCCACCATGCTGGCGGGCATTAAGGCGACGCCTGCGCCCGATTTAGTGAGGTTCAGCACAATATTCATGTCGTTACTGATATGAAAATGGCTCTTATGACAGGCGTGCTGGCTACCCTCTTGGTGGAACAGCTGCCAATCGCTAAACATCTTTGCTGCCACGCTGGGGCACGCCTGTAGTTCCTCAACCGTGCTCGGAGTAGGGTGCTTCATCGTCGGTGAAGCCACCAAAATCGGCTCTATATAGCCCAGGTATTTCTGGATCAGCGTCGAATCTTTTTGTGGCCCAGAGCGAAGCGCAATATCCGCTTGGTGATCGCGAATATCAACCACGTTGTTATCGAGTTCGATAGTCAGCGCAATGTCAGGGTGGCGATGAATAAAGTGTCGCCAAAACGCATCTAGTGGCCCGCTCCCCAGATTGACCGGCGCCATAATCTTCAACGGCCCGCTCAGGCTATGCAGCGTCTGATCCAGATCCAATATGCGCTGATCAAGGGCGAGCACTAGCTCTTCACACTCGCGATAATAGGACTCACCGTGGGGCGTTAACGTTAACCCTTTGGTGGATCGATGGAGCAGTTCTACGCCTAGCGTGGCCTCCAGTGCGCTAATACGCCGCGACACGGTGGCGATAGTCATCTTTAGCTTTGCCGCCGCTGCCGTAAGGCTGTGTTGATTGGCAGCCACGATAAAGATGTTCAGGTCATCCAGAGAAGGCTTTCGCATTTTGCAATTCTGTAAAATGGTTTCTTATATATTGGCATATATTACCGTAATGGGTGTTTGATAGCCTTGTCCCAGGTAAATAATGCTTTTAAGGACACCCCATGAAACACAGAATTATTTTCGCGCTACTGATGTCGTTCACACTCTCGCTGATTATGTCGGCGTGGGTGACTTATGTGAATATCGGAGCTCATCCCGATTTTGTGGCTATTTGGATGCATGCATGGCTGCTTGCTTGGCCAGCTGCGGGGATCATCGCGTTTATCAGCGGCCCCTTTATTCATAAGCTAGCCCATCGCATTGCCGAGAAGATCTGACGGCCCGCCTGATGCACTCTGGTGCACCCACTGATGCAGTGAGTGCACACAACTGCATCGCTGCGCCAAATTTAATCCTGCCCCACGCTTGGTACAACATTCTCCGCGGCGCGAATTCCAAAAGCGCGATAGCAAACGACGCGAATTCCAACATAACGCTAATACAAAAACGCGGAGAGAATCACATGCTTGATATGCTCAATGACCTCCTATGGGGAAAGGTTCTGCTAGTGCTGCTGGTGGGCGTTGGCATCGGTTTTACCGTTGCGTCCAGCTTTGTGCAGTTTCGCTATTTCGGTGAGATGTTTCGTATCCTTGGTTCCGGCCAAGCCTTTAAGCGTAATAAACACGGCCATTTAAGCTCGTTTCAGGCGCTGGTGCTTTCAGTAGCCGGGCGTGTCGGTGGCGGCAACATCGCCGGTGTAGCGGTGGCGATTACGCTGGGTGGCCCAGGGGCGATTTTTTGGATGTGGTTGGTGGGCTTAATGGGTATGGCCACCAGCTTTTTGGAATGCACCCTGGCACAGACCTATAAAGAAGCCGAAGGCGACGGCACTTACCGCGGCGGCCCGGCGTACTACATCGTTAAAGGGTTGGGTAAACAGTGGCGCTGGCTGGCAGCGTTCTACTCGGTACTACTGCTGTTGACCTTCGGTTTTGCGTTTACCGCACTGCAATCTTATTCGGTGGCGACCTCTTTCGGTGACGCTTTCGGCGTGCCGGTACTGTATAGCGGCATTGGTCTTGCCATGCTGGTGGGACTGATTATCTTTGGCGGTATTAAGCGTATCGCACGTATTTCCGAGGTATTGGTGCCCTTTATGGCGGTCAGCTATATCGCCATTGCGCTGCTGGTCATCGCCATGAATATTACGGAAATCCCTGGCGTGATTGCGCTGATTGTAAAGAGTGCCTTCGGCCTTGAACCGCTGATTGGTGGCGGTATTGGCGCGGCGATCATGATGGGCCTGAAGCGTGGCCTGTTCTCTAACGAAGCGGGCCTGGGTAGTGCGCCCAATGTGGCGGCAGTGGCCTACGTACCGCACCCGGCYAACCAAGGCATCGTGCAGGCGTTCTCAGTCTTTATCGATACCGTGATTATCTGTTCTGCCACGGCGTTTTTGATTCTACTCAGCGGTGTATACGACCCTGCTGCGGGCGCTGGCGTTGAGGGCATTGCCCTGACCCAGGCAGCACTGGCCGATCATGTGGGCGAATGGGGCCGCACCTTTGTCAGCCTAGCACTGCTGCTGTTTGCCTTCAGTACGATTCTTTATAATTACTMCCTGGGCGAGAACAGCCTTAACTTCTTCAGCCGCGACAACCAAAACCTTTTTAACGCCTTCCGCGTGGCCATCGTACTGCTGGTGTGCTGGGGTGCCACTACCGATTTGGGCACCGTGTTCGGCTTTGCTGATGTCACCATGGGGCTCTTGGCGGTCGTTAACCTGTTCGCGCTGATTCTGCTGTTCAAGTGTGGCCTGCGCATTTTGAAAGACTTTGATGGGCAGCGTCGGCAGGGCATCAAGCAGCCGATTTTTGACGCTAACCAGCATCCGGATCTCGATTTGGATCCAAAAGCCTGGGAGCTAGAGCCTGAAGAGGCTGAAGCGTTAAAACAGCGCCTGGAAGGCGCACCTGCGAAGTAAGTAGTTAACTAGATTGTACTGATAAGGAGAGGAGCGCCCATGCCCCGCGTACTGATGCTCTATACCGGTGGAACTATTGGTATGCAGCCATCGCCACACGGTTATATACCCTGCGCGGGGCTGGCTGAACGCCTAACGACGCATTTGGCTTTGGACGATCCTTACCGGCTGCCAGCGTTTGATGTGCTGGAAATGCAGCCGCTGATTGATAGCGCCGAGTTAATGCCGGAGGCCTGGAATCGCCTGGTGGCGCTGCTGGAAAGCCACTGGTCGCGTTACGATGCGTTTGTGGTGCTCCACGGCACCGATACCATGGCGTACAGCGCCGCCGCGCTTTCGTTTATGCTCGGTGCGTTGAACAAGCCGGTGATCTTTACCGGCTCTCAAATTCCATTGGGTGAGCCAAGAAGCGATGCACTGAATAATGTGGTCAGCGCGCTGCAGCTTGCGGCTCACCCCGCGACACCTTGCGAAGTCACCCTGGCTTTTCATGACCGGCTGTTGCGTGGAAACCGGGCCCGGAAGGTGCGCACACAAGGCTTAGATGCCTTCGACTCACCCAACTTCCCCTGGCTTGCCGAGCTGGGCATTGGCATTAGTTTTCTCCAGCCCTCGGCGCTGCTGAGCGGACTACCGAATCTTGCGCCTATTGACGTGGACGACGAGGCGGTAGCGGTACTGCCGTTGCACCCAGGGATGTCGCTGCGCCGTGCCAAGGCGCTGCTGGAGGATGAAGCGCTAAAAGGGCTGGTGCTGTATAGCTACGGGGTTGGCAACCCGCTTAGCTTTGAAGGCGAGCTGCTTAACGCCTTATCGGCTGCCAACGAGCGAGGTGTAGCACTGCTTAACGTGACCCAGTGTGCCCAAGGCGAGGTGGTGCAAGGCGCCTACGCCACGGGTGCCGCACTTAACCAAGCAGGCGTGATTGCCGGCAGCGATATCACCCTGGAAGCCGCCATCGCGAAGCTCACCGTGTTAATTGGGCAAGGGCTCGTGGGGTCAGCGCTGCGCAAGGCATTGAGCGCGTCCATGCGCGGTGAGTGTAGCCGTTAAGCCCATTAACGGGAGGAGAGACTCAACGCGGTGACGGTTATCAATATGATCCCCATGCCTACCATTTGAATAATACCCAGGCTCTCGCTTAACACCGCTACCCCAAACAGAGTGGCGGTGACCGGCTCCACCATGGCCACCATGGAAGCTAACGCCGGTGCCGCATGCTTAATGCCGACCACATAAAGCAAGAACGATAGACCCGCGCCCAGAATACCTAACACCACAAACAGCGGCAGCTCTGGAGCGTTAATAACGCTGATCACCTGGGGGATATCCGCTGGTAGTAGAAGGACTATCGCTAATACGGTGAAGGCAATTGTGAGAACGGCGGATGGGCTGCCATGGGGTGCCGCATACTTAAAGCCAAAAATGAACAGCGCATAAGAGAGGCCGGCAAGCAGACCCGTACCCACACCCAGCAGCGAGAGGTCGCTGGCGCCAATAGCATACAGTTTGGTTAGCAACACCACACCCACCATCACTAGTGCGATGGCGAGCCACTTGGCGGCGGTGGGTCGTTCAAGCTTGAGGGCAAATGAAACGAGATAGACAAAAACAGGGGCGCAGTACATCAAGGTGGCCGCGACCGCCACATTGCCATACTCAATACTAAGGAAATAGAACGTAAAGTTACCTGCCACGCCAAGGCCTGCCACGACCGACCAGAACCAAAGCTGCCTGCTGTTCAGGCCGCTATGGCTGCGTTGAAACAGTAGCCAAACAAGCGCGAAGAGAAGTCCTACAAACCCTCGATAAAATGACACGACAGCCGGATCCCAACCGCTGTCTAACAGAATGCCCGCGATTCCTCCGGAAATTCCCCAGAAAAAAGCGGCGAGCGCAATCAACATAGTGCTGGCGCCTGCCATATTTCACCTTTCATCCTTGAGCGGTTAACACCCGGGAGCGACGGCTGTTTAAACGCATTTCCTTTGCTTAACGATAGCTCTAGATCTGCTGCCTGCAGACCCTATTTTTACTCATATGAAAGGTAGACGCTGTGCTCTACAAACGAAAGCCTATTAACGCCGGTCAGCCAAAAAACCAGTAGCACACTGCAATAGCGGTGGTAACGCCTGCGAAGTCTGCTACCAGAGCACAGCCCAGACCGTGGCGAATGCGAGTAATGCCAACGGCGCCAAAGTAGACAGCCAATACATAGAAAGTGGTCTCGGTGCTGCCTTGCATAGTGGCGGCGAGCAACCCTGGAAAGCTATCGACGCCAAAGGTGTCCATGGTTTCAATCATCATGGCGCGGGCGCCACTACCGGAAAGTGGCTTCACAAAGGCGGTGGGCAGCGCATCGACAAAGCGAGTGTCCCAGCCAAAGCCCTCTACTAGCCAGCGGATGCCACTAAGGCCTGCGTCCAATACGCCGCTGGCGCGCAGCACGCCGACGGCCACCAGCATGGCGATCAAGTAGGGCAGCAGGGTAATGGTAAAGCTTAGCCCTTCTTTCGCGCCTTCAATAAAGGCGTCATACACCCTCACACCCCGTAACGCCCCCACCACTAAAAACATCATCACGATGCTAAATAGCGTCAGGTTACCGACTAGTGTAGAGGCCGCGGCCAGCGCCTGCGCGGACATGCCTGCCAGCGTGGTAATCAGTAGCCCCAACGCTAGAGCAGCAGCTAATAAATAGGCTAGCACCACGGGCTGCCAGAGTTTTAAGCGCTGCATCACCGCCACCGCCAAAAGCCCAGCTAGGCTAGAGGCCGTTGTCGCCAGCAGAATAGGTAAAAACACCAGTGTGGGGTCGGCGGCGCCTTGCTGGGCGCGATACATAAAAATGGTTACCGGCAATAACGTTAGCGAAGAGGTATTAAGCACCAGAAACAGAATTTGCGCGTTGCTGGCGGTCTCACTGCTGGGGTTAAGGCTCTGCAGCGAGTGCATCGCTTTGATGCCAATCGGCGTGGCGGCGTTATCCAGACCCAGGATATTTGCCGCGAAGTTCATACTGATCAGCCCCATAGCAGGGTGGCCGCGGGGAACCTCTGGCATTAAGCGGCAGAACAACGGGTCGAGTACCCGCCCTAGCAAGCGAATCAAGCCCGCCTTTTCGGCAATCGAAAGAAACCCCAGCCACAGCGTCATGGTGCCAAGCAGCACCAGAATAATATCAACGCTTACTTCTGCCATATCGAACAGTGACTGCACCAAGCGGGCAAATACCTCGCTATCGCCGCCAACCAACCACTGCCAGAGTGAGGCCGCAAAGGCCGCGATAAAGAAGCTTAACCAAATTCCGTTGAGCATGGGGAGTGGGCATCCTGGGTGTTAAGAGTTTTTATATCTCCAGCAATGCCACTTATCCTAACCAATGAGCGCCCGTCACCGCTAACCCGATAGCGAAAGAAAGAACAGAATCAGCGGTGGGGAGAGCAGCGAGAGAATAAACCCGCTGACCACGGCAATAGGCACGCAGGCTACGCCGCCGTGCTGCTGAATGACGGGCAGGGTGAAGTCCATGGAGGTGGCGCCACCATAACCAATCGCCAGTGCGGTATGGCGGTGGATCACCAGCGGAATCAATATAAACGCCAGCAGTTCCCGGGTCAGGTCGTTGAAGAACGCCACACCGCCCATCAGCGGACCAAGCTGGTCGCCAATCAAGATGGCCGAAAGCGAGTACCAGCCAAAGCCAGACGCCATCGCCAGGCCTTCGTTCCAGCTTAATGAGAGCAGCGGGGCGGCAGCTAAGCCTGCCAGCAGCGAACTGATTGCCAACGTCACCGCAATCGCCAGCCCCATGCGGTTAAGTAAGATCTGCCTGAGAGGCATACCGGAGTTACGCAGCTGGCAGCCGATCAGTGCCAGCAGCAGGTAGAGTACCCATTCGGCCAGTAAGTCTGTGGCGTTGAAAAGCCTTTCACCTAAGTGTGGCCCCAGCAGCAGCCCGAGGATAACGCCCCCAGCCACCACGGCGACCAATAACAGCGACCCTCGCATGGCCGCCAGCTTACTGGTAGGAGCATTTTTCACAACTGGTGAGCTACCGGCCTTAAGCGTTAAACGGCGCGATAGCCACCACAGCGCGGCTAAGTTAAACAGCGTGGTAATGCTAAATAACAGCAAGGCGTTGCCACCCAGGCGCGAAAGCTGGCTAGTCAGGTTTTCAAGCCCGGCAAGGCTTATGCCCATAAATAGCAGAATCAGGTAAACCGAGCCATTAACCGCTCGGTTGATCAGGTTCTGTAACTGTATGGAACGGACGCGAACCAGATAGCCAAGAAAAAGCGGTAGTAGAACAATCAATAAACCGGAAAGCATTTAGGGCGTCGCGCCACCGTTTGGGTTGAAGTTAGTTAATGTCAGCTGCGTTTCGCGGCGACCCTCTTTTCGATACACCGCTGAAAGAATCAGCCCGGGCCAGTCAGGGTGAAAGCTAATGGTTAGTAGGCGGTCGGGCTTCTCGATATCAATGAGCGATACGTTCAGTGCTTCAAACTCTCCTGCGGGAACCTCAATGCTGCCTGGGTCGGTAACATAATATTGAAAGTGCTCATCGCGGCCTTTTTGATCGACAAACTCAATCGCGCAGGGCGTACTCTGTGTACAGTTTTCCTGTCCCGCCCGGCGGGAGAGATCAAACAGCGCCGCTTGGCGATCTAAAGTGGGGATCTCACCTTCGTTCAGTTGATAGCTATCACCCACGCCCAGCACCGAATAGCTGCTGCTAAAGAGCAGAGCGTTGGTGTCATTGCCATTGAGCGAAAAACGGCTGAACTCCTGGCCGCGCGCCACGGTGATTGAAAAGCGCATATCGCTTAACCAGTGATTTCCTTCGTTAGAGAGGCGATGGGTAATGGTAGCCCCAGGCCAACCGCGAACCTCCAGCCGGTACTGTGCTTCAAAGGGCTTAGGGGCTTCAAAGGGCTGCGGCTCTTCGAACGTCTCAGTTGCTAACGCCATGCCAGTTGAGTAGGAAATGGCAAAACCCAACCCCACACACCTGAGCGCGCGGCCAGGCAGTCGTGCGAAAACATTGACCAAGGGCCTTTCCTCCATAAAGGGTATCTTCCTAAGAGCCTCTAGCCACTGCTTGGTTCCCAGCGCGCTAGTATAGCCTGGGTAGGGGGTGGCGTCAGTAACCTGCCTCCGGGTTGATGGTGGAGAGTTTTTCACCCGATTCAAAGGCATGCAAGTAAGCGATCACTTGGTCGATGGCATCGTTGAGCGGAGTAGGCGCCGCCATATGGGGTGTGATGATTACCTTAGGATGCTGCCAGAGCGGGTTGTCAGTGGGCAGCGGCTCTTCCTGGAATACGTCCAATAGCGCACCCCGCAGGTGACCCGGCTGGTGACCGCTGCCCAGTGCTTCCAATAGCGCCTGTTCATCAATCAAACTACCCCGACCAGGGTTAATCACACTAGCGCCTTGGGGCAGTTGGGACAGCCGCTCGGCGTTGAGAATATGGTGGGTGGCGGCCGTGTCAGGGAGAATAGTGATCAGGCTTTGCACCTGGCCGAGCAGCTCGGTTAGCCCGTCATCGCCGTGAAAACAGTCCACGCCGCTGATCTGCTTGGGAGAACGGCTCCAGCCCAGCACCGGGAAGCCCGCCTGCTGCAGGGCACTGGCCACAAAGCTGCCAATCGCGCCCAGGCCTAATMCGCCCACCGGCCACTGGGATTTTTCCACCACCTCCTGCGGTTGCCAAGTGGCGTTATGCTGCTGAGTGGCGTAACGATCCATGCTGCGGTAGAAGTGCAGCACGCCATATAAAACGTAATCGGCCATCAGTTCGCCCATGCCCGCATCACGCAATTTTACAATCGGCACATCGCTGGGCAGCCCTGGGGTTTTGAGTAGGTAATCCACACCAGCGCCCAAGTTGATGATGCCCTTTAACTGGGTCTGCTCTTGCAGCAAATGCGCAGGGGCTTTCCAGATGGCGAGATAGTCAGCCCCTTTACGCTCATCCGCGGGTGCCTCGCTGGTCAGTACTGTGGCGTGGGGCAACGCTTTTGCAAGTGCTGCTTGCCACTGTTCAGCCTCATCAATATGCACGACAATTTTCATACCGTTACCCTCTTGCTATAAGCGTTATCACTGCAGGTTATCATGGTGAGCACTCAAGGCTGTTGCAAGCTTGCTTAGTGCAAATAATGATGCCGTATGCACTTTTTGTCATAAAGCCTTTGACCGCTGACCAAGGGTCGGTGCTAGTATCGGCTTAAGACGACATTGGCGGGCCTGCTGCAACTGCAGCAGATGCAACCCCGACGCCTGATCGGTGGTGGCCAGGTCGATCCTGTGGCCCAGCGTTGCGTGCCTATAGTGGGCAGTGTGCTGGTTCTTGGTGATCTTTAATGGCGAGTTGCCCGATGACTCAGGTTTCCCTGCCTTTCACGCGCGAAGAGTATGCTACCCGCCTGTGGAAAGTGCGTGCTGAAATGGCCAGTCGTGGCATTGACGTATTGATCGTCAGTGACCCTTCCAATATGGCTTGGCTGACCGGCTACGACGGTTGGTCGTTTTATGTGCATCAGTGTGTGCTGGTGGGCCTTGAAGGCGAGCCGGTATGGTTCGGACGGCGCATGGACGCCAACGGTGCCCTGCGCACCTGCTGGATCGACCCTGACAATATTACCTACTACCCGGATTACTACGTGCAGAATCCGGATATGCACCCTATGGAGTATCTGGCGCAGTCGATCATGCCCGACCGCGGCTGGCATCTGGGCGTGGTAGGCATGGAGATGGATAACTACTACTTCTCCGCCAAAGCCTATTTGAGCCTACTTAAAGAGCTGCCCCATGCGCGCTTTATGGATGCCAATTCGCTGGTGAATTGGTGCCGGGCGATCAAATCGCCGCAAGAAGTCGAGTACATGCGCATTGCCGCCAAAATTGTCGAAGGCATGCACACGCGTATCCTGGAAGTCATTGAACCTGGTTTGCCTAAGAGCAAGCTGGTCTCGGAAATTTATCGCGTTGGCATTGAAGGCTTTGTGGATGAGAACGGCAAAGTCTTTGGCGGTGATTATCCCGCTATTGTGCCCATGTTGCCCACCGGCAAAGACGCCGCGGCGCCGCACCTGACCTGGGACGACACGCCGTTTCGCAAAGGCGAAGGCACTTTCTTTGAGATTGCCGGTGTGTTTAAGCGCTACCACGCGCCGATGTCGCGCACGGTGTATTTGGGGGCACCGCCGATTGACTTTATCCGTGCGGAATCCGCTCTGCTGGAAGGCATCGAAAACGGACTGGCGGTGGCCAAGCCGGGGAATCGCACGGCGGATATCGCCATGGCGTTGGGTGCGGCGATGGATAAATACGGCTTTGACCGCGGCGGCGCTCGCTGTGGTTACTCGATTGGTCTTTCTTACCCGCCCGACTGGGGCGAGCGCACCATGAGCCTACGTCCCTCTGATGACACCATTCTCAAACCCGGCATGACGTTCCACTTTATGCCGGGGCTATGGGTAGAGGAGTGGGGCTTGGAAATTACCGAAAGTATTTTAATTACTGAAGATGGCTGCGAAACACTGGCCAATTTTCCGCGCCAGCTGTTTGTTAAGTAGCGGATTGTAAAAAAAGGAACATCCAATGACCGATCAAGCGAGCCAACGGCGGCCTAGCCCTATTTCTGCCACCGTGGATTTTAACGCCGATGGGGTGCAGCACGGTTTTTTAAAGTTACCCATCTCCACCGATGAATCCGCCTGGGGCGCGGTGATGATCCCTATCACCGTGGTTAAGAATGGCGACGGCCCCACGGCGCTTTTGACCGGCGGTAACCACGGCGATGAGTACGAAGGTATCACCTCGCTGCTGAAGCTCTCTTCAACGCTGAAAGCAGAGGATGTCACGGGCCGGGTGATTATCTTGCCTTGCATGAACACCCCGGCGGTCATGGCAGGCAAGCGCACCTCGCCGATGGACAAAGGTAACCTCAACCGCAGCTTTCCCGGCGACCCCAACGGCAGCGTCACGCCACAAATTGCCGACTACTTCACCCGCGTGCTGGTGCCGATGAGTGATGTCGTCCTTGACCTGCACTCCGGTGGCCGCACGCTGGATATCCTGCCGTTTGGTGCGTCCCACGTGCTGGATGATAAAGCGCAGCAGCAGGCAGCTCTGGAAGGCGCCAAAGCCTTTGGTGCCCCTTACGCCATGGTGATGTTTGAGCTGGATGCGGAAAAACTCTTCGACACCGCCTGCGAGCGCCAGGGCAAAGTCTTTGTCGCCACCGAGCTTGGCGGCGGCGGCACCTCGACGCCGCTGAGTATCGCGATTGCCGAACGCGGTGTGCGCAACTTCCTGATTCACTACGGCTTGGTAGAAGGCGAAGTGGAAATGCCCGAAGGTGGGCAGATGTATCTCGATATGCCCGACGCCAGTTGCTACGTGCAGAGCCAGCATTCCGGCGTGTTAGAGCTGTTGGTAGCGCTAGGCGACGAAGTGAAAAAAGGCCAAACGATCGCCTACGTGTACGACATGACCCGTAGCGGTACCGAACCGGTGGCTTACAAAGCAGAGCGTGATGGCATTCTAATGGCCCGTCGCGCGCCCTCGCTCATCAATATGGGGGATACCCTGGCGGTGATTGCCGATGTTGTTGAACGCCTGGAGGCCTAGTCCTCGGCATGATGAAACTTGACCGTTACGATCTGAAAAYCCTCGACATCCTCTCCCGCGATGGGCGAATCACCAAGTCGAAGCTGGCCGAGGCGATCAACCTCTCGGTCAGTCCCTGCTGGGAGCGGGTAAAGCGGCTGGAGAAGGCCGGCATCATTGAAGGGTATACTGCGCGCATTAACGCGGACGTGTTGGTGCCGCGCAATCCTGTCTGGGTGCAGATTGAGCTCAAGCAGCACAACGCCGAAAGCTTCACTCGTTTTGAAGCGCTAGTGATGCAAACCCCGGAAGTTACCGAGTGTGTGGCGGTGGGCGGTGGGGTGGATTACTTAGTGAAGTTTGAAGCGCGCACCATCGATAGCTATCAACGTCTGATGGATAGATGGTTAGTCTCTGAAGCCGGTATCGAGCGCTACTTCACCTATATTGTGACGAAGACCGTTAAACATGAGCCGCTGGGGATTGACACCGACGGCTCCATGTAGGGATTTTAATCCTTTCAGCAAGCTTTAATGCGAAGTGGCTATTTCTTGGTTTTCCAGGTATCCAACCATGCTTGGAAGCGGTTGCGTTTTCTGGAGATGGCGTCGCCTGCAGCGCTAAAGTTATCGGTGACCTCATCAAAAGCGGGCGATAAACGGTCACGGCGAAAGCGCCTCCAGCGGTAGTAGCCGTATCCGAATAGGCCGCCAAAGGTGACCAGAAAAAGTGTCGAGAACCAGTTAAAGGGCTTATCTTCAGGGCCATCAACGGGCGTAATTGAAATGGCGTTGGGGAAGATAGAAAAGAAGATGCTTCTCCAGCCAAAGTATCTAACAGCAACCCACTGGGGGTCTGTTTTGGTGGAGACTAAATCGTTGGCTTCGGTGTAAAGGTTCGCCGTATCGAATTTGAAATAGGGCGGCCAGCCCCAGCCGGTGTCCTCGTTACGGTACACAATGGTGCGGCCATTGCCCCGCACACCTTGAATAAATTGCACGTCACGGTTCATCAGCCGCTTCGATTGGGCGGTTGGGTCAGACCAAAAAATGCGTGTCCAATCATCCAGGTCGATACGTTCTTCGTGGGTGTTGACGATACGCACCACATCGTACTTGGGTAAACTGTAGTGTAAAAAGGCAGCGAAAAGCGTCCAGAAGAGAAGCAAAACAAACCATTTAACATAGACCATCGGGTCGCCTCACATATAATTAGTAACGTAGAGGGTAAGCAAGATGGCACTTGGCGGCATAACGTAGACCAAGTGGATCAGCTTGCGTCGTAAAGAGCGGTCGTACTGCTGCATGCCTTGGCGTATATAGGTGGCACGACATGTATTTGAAGCGTTCCGCTCCCAGCGCTTTTGTAGCGCTAAGCGATGCCTGAAGCGCATATAGACGGCGAGTGCGTTATACAGAATCGCAAGTGTCAAAATGAACGTCAGAACAAGTCGCATAAAGGGAAACACCAAGTGTTCCTCCGCAGTGCTTGTAAACGACAACACAACATCATTCGTCTGCACCGAAAAGATAGGCACGTGCGCTGGCTTTATCAGGTGCATACTCGCGTGAGAGAAAGTCACAGCAGTAGGCTTGTTTCGCCTCAGGCCAAGTGCGGTATTGGCGGTAAAATTCGTTTTTATGGCAGATGAACAGCTGGCGGGTATCAAGAGGCGATAGCTCGGCTAGCAGCATATTGACGAGGTCTTTGTTCGCCGTGTTCGTAGCACGCATCAGGTAGAAGTAGCTGGGATGTTCCATCTCGATTCTGGGTTTGGCGCCGCGGGTTTCGGCCCACCGCATCATAGCCGCCAGGCCATCGTATTCATGGGGCAGCTCGCTTGCATAACGTGAGGCGCGGCGCCGCATATCTGTATACGAGAGGCCCGTTACGTCCATTCCCTTTTGCGTCAGGATTTCCGCCAGTATAAAGGTGATTTTTTGGCGCAGGATATCGACTTCCTGGGTATCTCGCCCTTTGATAATGGGCTCTGCAAGCCGATTATCTTGTAAAAACTCGCCAATCTTCTTGCGGTCATCCAGGCTAAGTATTTGCTTAACTGGGAATTTCCCTAACGGTTTTTCGGTGCTGGCGATTAAAGCCGAGCTATCGACATCTTGAAAGAGATAAAGGCCGCCGAAATGCGCCGTCCAGAAGTTCTTTTGCTCAAATGCAGCATGTTTCAGTCGCACTGGATTGCGTGAAATGTTGCCCGTGCGTTTGACCGTATCGACCATATCGTCAATCAGGTGATTATCGAACCAGCTGTCCTCTTCCTCCATAAAGCGGTCGATTAGGGACTCTAAGCGCTCAGCTTCTGCGATGGTACCCGTGGTCGTGTCGGCCTCAATGACGATGCGTCGGATATCAAATAGCCGTTCTGGCCTATCGACATCCAGCACAGAGTTTTCAAGCTCGCCTGCTACCGCGTCGGTTGCTGTTAGGGCAAAAAGCTGCTGCTCGTTAGTATCGATAAAACGCCGAAGTACTTCCCGATTGGTAGAGAACTTGGCGTTGAGTAGTGGGCAATACTTCTGCTCGGTTGAGAGCAGGATAAACTGCCGATTGACGCCGCCGTGATTCAAATAGTAGTGATCTTCTAGCTCATCACCGATCTCCGGCGAGTAGCCGGAGATGTCGATATGAAACTCTGTCAGCGCAGTGGTTCTCCCTGTGAGATGCTGCAACGCACGGCCATAACGCTCGACCAGCGCTTGCGAACTGACATGAAAGAGGTTACCAAACATCAGCCCCTTTTCGATCAAGCGTTTCATGTTTTCTGCTCCTCCAGGTAGCGCCGACGCGCAGCTTCCTGAAGTCCTAGGTCGCGAACCATGGTGTCAATGGCGGCAGCATCGGATTTGCCTGCATAGCGGAATTCGCTGTCGGCGKAACGGTTAATCTCCTGTAGCACCATATCTGTGGTAATAGGAACTCTCAGCTCGGCAATCATGTTGGATTTTGTATCGTAATCCTTAAACAGGAAAAGCTCCGGGTTCTCCATCCACTCGTCCGGGAGCTCGAAATCCATCGAACGCACCTTGACGGCATCGGTGATGTTCTTGATCGCGCGGCCGGTGAATCGCTCGTCGGCCTCCTGGATAGCTTTTAGATAAGTGCCGAGCTTGGCGATGGTATCCAACTCGCCAACTTGCGAATGTACGCGATCAAATACCGCCATCAGTGTCTCTTCCTGGGGGCGGCTATGGGCTTGAAAAGAGTTAGCCACTGCCTTCTGGATCTCCTGGGCAGCGTAAAGCGCGTGCTCGCCCAGGGGGATCTGGTGATCCTTACCTAGCAGAAGGTGAAGAACGTCGATGTAATCTTCGCGGGTTTGCGGGCCATCGACCAAAAAGCGCGCACCGGAACGTTGGCGCAAGGCGTCATCGACATTTTCGGGATAGTTAGAAAACATACCGAAGGTACAATTACCGCGCACGACCGTGTTAGCACCCGCAAAGGCGTCCATCAACACTGCAGTCACTTCCTGCTGACCCGCTGACGACTGACGGTCTCCACGTTTCCCTGCGATCTGGTCGATATCATCAACGGTGCCGAAACCAATAACACCTGGATCCATCAGATTGCTAATGAATGACTTAGCGTTTTGGCCGGATTTCCCCTGATAGCTGTCAATGTTGTCGATACCAAAGTTCTGGTAACGAAACGGATACCCGGCCACCTGGCAGTAGTCGTTGAGTAGCCCCGCCATCATTTGAATCAAGGTGGTTTTACCCGTCCCCGGTTTACCGTCACCCATGAAAGTGAAGATAAAACCACCCATCTCGGCGAAGGGGTTTAAACGTCGCTCAAAATCGTAAGCCATCAGCATTTTGGCGAGCCGTAGCGACTGGTATTTGGCGATATGGTTGCCCACCACCTCATGAGGCTTTTTGAAGGTCATGGTTAGCGTGGTGGATTTCGCTTTGGTGGCAGGCTCAAAGCCGCGCAGCGTCAGGTCATCGGCCTCTATACGCCAGACAGCGTCGCTAAATGGGGAGAGCCGAGGTGCACTTTGTGCACGCAGTGCGACTTTTTCCATGCACTGCTCGGCAAAGGCGCTGAGCGTTGCGGGCAGTTGGCTCTCATCGTTGGCATGCAGGGTAAGCTTTTGGTCGAGTTCCCAGAGCGTGCCGTTCAGGGCAAGGGGCGCATTGTCCGTCAGTAGCTCTGCTACCTCACCAACTTCGACGCTGGTCTCATTAGTATGAGGTGCCATCAGAAAGGCGGTGGCATTAGCAAAAACGTGCACGACCGTGAGGGCTTCACCTGCCAGTAGCTGGGTGAATTCAGTTTTACGTGCGGTGTCCAGGGTGCCTGCCAAATTCGCGCGCTTCAGTTCGCTCAGCCCGGATGAATCAGCGTAAGCTTCGCCCACCGCCAATGCGATAGCCAATGCCCGCCGTAGTTGGTGCAGCGCTGTGGCTTGGAGCGGCGAAACAAACGGATCGTCTGTTTCGAGCCCCTCAATGCGCGCGCGTATATGAACGCCTTCGGGGCGTGCGGTGGAGCGGGTCACCAAGCCGGGTGTGGTAGTGCGCAGACGGCGAGTTTGGCCGATACCGGGTGAGCGTTCTGGCGCTGCTGTTTGTTCCGAGGCCTGGGGTTTGGCCAAGCGCGGCGTATGGTCGATTCCTTCAAGCATCGTGGTGGCAGTGCCGTAATGCTTGCGAATATCCTCTTCTCGAAGTTCCATCTGGTCGCTGGTAAAACTCATGATATCCTCGGTTATAGGGCTATCCTGCCCTAATCACATGGCTCCAATACCGTTAGCGCTCAACATGGCTGCATATAGCAGCGAACACTTAGGCCGGTACTTCTATTTTGCTGCCGCTTAATAACTCAACACTTGCCCTTTGGGACTAACCACGAACTTGCGCACATCGAGAAAGCCAGGGGGATCAAGCTCGGCAAGCACCTGAAAAGGGTGTTGTGGCAATATAATGGCGCGCTCTGTATGCGTGGCGCCGGTATCTACCCCTCGGCTGCCGAAGGGATCAAGGGCAAACACTTCACGCTCTACTTTACTAAACCAGCCGGCACGCTCTTCGCGTACTTGCTCGCTGTTTAATTCTTCTAACGTCCAGGCTAAGGCCCAATCCTGGCCCTCCTGGGAGGCAGCCTGCTCAAGCACTTGATGCAGTGGCCCAGACTGTTCGGTATACGCCGATGAGTACATCGGGCCTAGGTGGTAGCGGCTCAGCTGTTTGGGATGAAGGTCACTGAAATCCTTATCGAAGCCCTGTGCGATGGTCAGTAGCTTCAACCCCACTAGAGATTGCGACATAAGATGTGACTGTACCTGGGGCCAACGGCTTTGATCCTGGGGCAGGGGCGTCTTGCCACTATCTTCCAGCTCTACCAGGTAGATAACGGGCAGGTTGACTTGAGTGTCGTACACCGCCCAATGAATAAGAAATTGGCGGCGGCCATTGTCACTGGTGCCCTGCGAGATAAGGCTTGGATCATTACGTGCCCAAAACAGGCCACCTTGCGTCAGCGTTTCGTAATATAGACGTTGCGATAGGGCAAACTGCAGCTTGGTAGGCGTTTGTCGTTCAGTAAGAATGGTGTGAAGCATCTGCTTTTTTAAGGATTTCACAGAAGGCAGATTGTCCAGATGAAGCGCTGCTTGCTGAACGTCATTGCCCATGGTCAAAAGTTCGGATGCCACCGGAAAGCCACTGTCCCGCTTGTCCATCGTCAGGCTGTCCATCGGAGGACCTTGCTCATTGCCGACGAGAAGATACTTCATACTCAATGCCTTGAACGTACGGTTCAGTCTAATCAGATAGTCCGTCAATATCTTGGCATTGGTTTTGGTAAGCTTTCCTTCTGCCTGCAGTGTGACCGCAGTTCTAGCGAGGTAATGGATAATATGCTCGAACTTGCGAAAATAACGACGCGAGGCAAACGGGTCTGCCAAGTCAGTATGATCGCGGCTAAGCTCTGTCATTGGTTTCCCTCTCGAGAACAGGCCTGTTCTCGATGATGCTTTCGTTGGCTACGAGCACCAATCGACACATTGGGCGAGTGTGCTCACCCAATGCTGATTGATCACTATCTTCGTTAATTTGTGCAGAGGCGTAGCTTAGCCCCCGTACAAGTTCTTATCGTGCTTCTCAACGATGGCGGAGAACCGGCGGGCAAAACGGTCATCGGCTTTGGCTTTTTTCTCAATAATATCGCGGGCAAAAACCATGCTGTCTTCATGCGCTTCCATCATGTCGGCCATGCGCTGATTGGTAGCCGCACCAATGCCAGCCATGGCTGTTTGCGCTTCTTTGTCGGTTTCAACGCCGATTTCGTTGATGCGGTGAGCGACTTCTTGTTGCTGGGCTGTTTTGAGTGACTTCGTCAGGGCATCGTAAAGAACAACGCGCTGCTGGGTATCCGTCTGAAGTTTATTGATTAGCACCATTTGGGTAGCCGCTTGGTTCTGCAAACTATCTACCCAGGTTTTGCCCTTTTCGACATAGCGCTCAAGCGTCTGAGATTTGGCGATTTTGACCTGCTCTTGCTGTACCAGCGCATTATATTTTTCGTTCAGATTGGCCAATTCAGTTTCAAGCTGGGTTCGCGCTGTAGCATCTTGCTCTACAGAAATTTTGTTTTCCAGCTCAACGATTACTGGATCAAGTTCCAGTAACTCAGCGCGTGCGGCTTCAAGTTCTTGTACCGTTGCCTCGCGGTCGTCAAGAGTGGAAGTGAGGTTTTGTTGAACTTTTTCTTGCTGCTCTTGTAGTGTTTCTAGCTGGTCTTTTAATAGGCTGACAATAATGTCTGATTTTGAAATCAGGTCTTGCAGCTTATCGTCGATATTCGCTCCGCGAATACGCTCCTGACGTAATGACTCAGATTTTCCTTTACTGAAAAAACCGACAAAGTTCTCCCAGCCTGACTTAGAACGCATACCGTCAAAATCTTTCGAAAATGCCGCGGTGGTATCGTCCAAACCCATGATAAGTTCAGCGATATTGGCATTCATCAGATCAGCGTGAGCTTGCACGTCATCAAGCGTGGCATTCTCGATATCCAATCCCTGATCTTCACCAGCCTCAATTTTTTCTCGCGCAGTTTCCATCTGCGATGTAATCGATGAGATCTTGGCTTTAGATTCCTTAACAGTATCTTGCGAGTCCTGAATCATTTTTTCGAATTGAGATGTGCTCATGATTTCATCCTTAATGAAGTATGGTGAAGATCCTTATAAGAAGGGCTTTATAGGTGATTTTAGTTTCACATGTCAATGTTATAAGGCGTAAAGGAGCAATGGAATCTGGGCAATTAGTTGCCTGGCAATGAAGCAATAAGCCCACATTCATAATCATAAAGGCGGCGAGTAACGGCAGAAAAAAAGACGGTTTATACTTGGTTTACAAAAAAAAATGCAATTTTACGCAATCTTTTCAAAAACACTTCGTGGCCACTCTCCGTTAACCTGGGAGCATTCGACGGCAAGGCTAATGAGCGCTTGCTGACAATGCACGCAGCTATTGCAGCGCTCGGTTAGCCAGACTGCATTTGAGGAGAGGTTCCCATGACCACACTATCGGCCACGCTCGCAAAGCGCTTGGAAGATCCGCGCCTGTTCCGGCAGTACGCCTACGTGAACGGCAAGTGGACCCACGGGGAAGGCGGTCGCGAAGAAGCCGTTTACGATCCCGCTACTAATGAAGCCATTGGCCATATCCCACTCTTGGAAGCCGAGCAAATTACCGCTGCGGTGGATGCGGCTGAAGTCGCTTTTGTTCAGTGGCGCGCCCTGCGCGTTGATGAGCGCTGCGAGCGTTTGCTGGCGKGGTACGACCTGATACAAGCCAACCGTGAAGACCTCGCCACTATCATGACGCTGGAGCAGGGCAAGCCGTTGCCCGATGCCCGTGGTGAAGTTGAGTATGGTGCCAGCTTTGTGCGCTGGTTTGCCGAAGAGAGCAAGCGCACCTATGGCGAGACTATCCCTAGCCATATCCCGAACGCATCGCTGGGCACTATTAAAGAGCCGGTGGGCATCGCGGCAATGATTACGCCTTGGAACTTCCCGTTGGCGATGATCACCCGTAAAGCCGCAGCAGCGTTGGCGGCGGGCTGCCCGGTGATCGTCAAACCTGCCAATGAAACGCCTTACTCGGCGTTGGCGCTGGCAGAACTTGCCGAACGCGCAGGTATTCCACCGGGCATTTTTAATGTGGTGCTGGGTGACCCGGCGGAGGTCTCGAAAATTCTCTGCGCTGAGCCGCGCATTCGGGCGCTGTCATTCACCGGCTCCACACGCGTTGGCCGCATTCTGATCGAGCAGAGCGCGCATACCATCAAGCGTCTGTCTTTGGAGCTGGGTGGCAACGCGCCGTTTATTGTCGGGCCGGATATGGATCCCAAAGAGGCTGCCTACGCGGCCGTCGACGCCAAGTTTCAAACCGCGGGGCAGGATTGTCTGGCAGCCAACCGCATCCTGGTACACGAATCCATTCACGATGAATTCGTTGCGCAGTTCACCGAGCGTATGGCCGCGCTCACCGTGGGCAACGGCTTGCAGGGAGAGATCGATCTTGGCCCGCTGATTCACCGCCAAGCAGTAGAGAAAGCCGCAGCGATTGTCGATGACGCCATTTCTAAAGGCGCCACCATGGTCGGCGGCGATCAAAGCCAAGCGCCCGGTGAGAACTTCTTTATGCCGGTGATGCTGACCGGCGTAACGCCTCAGATGAAAGTGTGGCGGGAAGAGAACTTCGCGCCTGTGGCCGGTATCACTGCTTACAGCACCGACGACGAAGTCATCGAAATGGCCAACGACACCGAGTACGGTCTGGCCGCGTATATCTACACCCACGATATTCGCCGTATCTGGAAGCTAATGCGCGCACTCGAGTACGGCATGGTCAGCGTCAACTCAGTGAAGATGACCGGCCCGCCGGTGCCTTTCGGCGGCGTGAAGCAGTCCGGTCTTGGCCGGGAAGGCGGCGCCACGGGTATCGATGAGTACCTGGAAACGAAATACTACTGCCTGGGCGCGCTGGGTTCCGTCTCTGGCAGCTAGCGGCGCTTTGCTACCTCGCCGTAAGCAACCATTTAACATGCCCTCCCCAAACATTGGGGAGGTTTACCGTACAGAGAGAACACTATGAGCTTGCATCAGGATTTGATCGAACGCGACCGTAAAGTCACTTTCCACGCCTCTACCCACTTGCGTGATTTCGCCCATGGCGATGCGCCGGGCCGGGTGATTACCGGCGGTAAAGGCATAAACATCGTGGATAAAGATGGCCGTGAGTTTATCGACGGCTTCGCCGGGCTTTACTGCGTCAACATAGGCTACGGGCGCACCGAAGTCGCCGAGGCGATCTATAAGCAGGCACTTGAGCTCTCTTACTACCACACCTACGTAGGTCACTCCAACGAGCCGCAGATCGAGCTTTCCGAGCGTATTCTGAAAATCGCCGGTATGAATATGTCCAAGGTCTACTACGGCATGTCCGGCTCAGATGCCAACGAAACCCAACTCAAGATTGTGCGTTACTACAACAACGTGCTGGGGCGCCCGCAGAAGAAAAAGGTTATCTCACGTATGCGCGGCTATCACGGTTCCGGTATCGCCTCGGGCTCGTTGACCGGCCTGAAAGCGTTCCATGACCATTTCGATCTGCCGATTGACACTATTCGCCATACCGAAGCGCCGCACTACTACCTGCGTGCCGCCGAACAGCACGGTATGACCGAACTCGAGTTCTCCGCCTACTGCGCCGAGAAGCTGGAAGCCATGATTCTGGAAGAGGGCCCGGATACCGTAGCCGCCTTTATCGGTGAGCCGGTATTAGGTACCGGCGGTATCGTACCGCCGCCGGAGGGKTACTGGGATGCCATTCAAAGCGTGCTGGCGAAGTACGATGTGCTGCTGATCGCCGATGAAGTGGTCTGTGGCTTTGGCCGTACCGGCTCCGATTTTGGCAGCCATCATTACAATATGAAGCCTGATTTGGTCACCATCGCCAAAGGCCTCACCAGTGCCTATCAGCCGCTTTCTGGGGTGATCGTGGGTGAGAAAGTGTGGCAGGTGCTTGAGCAGGGCACCGGTGAGTACGGCCCTATCGGTCACGGTTGGACCTATTCAGGCCACGCGCTGGGCTGTGCAGCGGGGCTTGCCAACCTGGATATTATTGAGCGAGAAAACCTGGTGGGCAACGCGGCAGAAACCGGCGGCTACTTCCAGCAGCAGCTAAAAGCTAACTTTGAAGGCCATCCGCTGCTGGGCGACGTACGCGGCGTTGGCTTAATGGCTGCACTGGAGTTCTCTCCGGATGCCAAACAACGCCTGCACTTCGACCCCGCCCTCAAAGTGGGCCCTCGCGTGGCGGCGGCTGCCATGGAAGAGAACCTGATTGCCCGCGCTATGCCCCAAGGCGATATCCTCGGCTTCGCACCGCCGCTGACCATTAATCGTGGTGAAGTGGACGAAATGATTGGCCGCGCCAAGCGCGCCATTGATCGGGTAACCGATGAGCTCGTGCGTTCCGGCGATCTAAAAACCGGCCAGCAAGAGGCAGCATTTACTGTTTAATCGGAGCTTGTAGCCTTATGAGCGCCGCTGCCTATGCAGCGGCGTTTCTGTTTTTGAAGGGGGCGGCTATGCTTAATAGCATTATGCGTTATAAGCCATTTGATAGTTAAGGAGTAACCACCGATGCAACCGGTATTAGCTTTCGATGTATACGGCACGCTAATTGATACCCAGGGCGTTACGGTTGAGCTGGAGCGGCGCCTAACGGATGCTTCCAAAGCAGTTGAATTCGCCCGCCGCTGGCGTGATAAACAGCTCGAGTACAGCTTTCGCCACGGTCTGATGGGCGCTTACGTGCCGTTTTCGGAGTGTACCCGCGAAGCGCTGGTGTTTATCGACCGCGCACTGCAAACCGGTCTTTCGGATAATGACCACGATCACCTGATGGCGGTATACGGTGAGTTGCCCGCTTTTGACGATGTAGTACCTGCACTTGATCAGCTTCGCGATGCAGGCATACGCTGCGTGGCGTTTTCGAACGGCACTACAGAAGCCGTGTCAACGTTGTTAACTCGCGCAGGTGTTGAGAGCCATATGGACGATGTGATTAGCGCCGATGAGGTGAAGCGCTTTAAGCCTGACCCGGCGGTGTACGCGCATCTGCGTAGCCGCTTAGAGACGCGCCCCGAGCATACTTGGCTAGTTTCCAGTAACCCCTTTGATGTGATTGGTGCCACCCATGCAGGCCTGCGTAGTGCGTGGATACGGCGCAGCTCTGACGCACCTTTCGACCCTTGGGGTGTCGAACCCGATATGACGGTGACCGATCTAGAAGCATTGGCGGAACGCATAATCCGCTAGGTTGTTAACCTGCGTCGAGAAGCCGCATAATGATGCACGCTTAACGACTTAGGAGATGACCATGTCAGAAAAAATTTACTGTGTTGCTGGTTTTAAGCCCAAACCAGGTAAGGAAGAAGCGGTGTTTAAAGCGCTTCAGTCGTTAGAGCCGAACACCCATCGGGAAGACGCGTGCATTCACTACACCGTGACCCGGCAGATAGACAACCCTTTTGCTCAAGGCACCAGTTACCCGATTGTGTTTCATGAAATTTGGGCCAGCCGTGAAGAGTTTGAAGCCCACTGCCAGCGTAAAGAGATCCAAGACTTCTTTGCCAAGCACGTTGAGGCGCCGGATGGTGATATTGAAGATGCCAACGTGTGCGTTTACACCGACGAACCATGGAATTTTGACGCGCCCAAGGTATAAGCTTAAAAGGAGCTAACATGACCGATCAAAAGATGAACGTCGAGAGCTTTAACCTGGACCACACTAAGGTAAAAGCCCCGTATGTACGCCTAGCCGACATCAAAGAAGGCCAGAACGGTGATCGTATCCATAAGTACGACCTGCGCATCTGCCAGCCCAATAAAGATCATATGGATATGCCAGCGCTGCACTCCCTTGAGCACTTAATGGCTGAGCTGTCGCGCAATCACACCGATAAAGTGGTCGATATCAGCCCCATGGGCTGCCAAACCGGCTTCTACATCGCGATGATCAACCACGACGACTACGACGACGTGATTACGATCATCGAGCAAACTCTGAATGATGTGCTCGAAGCCACCGAAGTACCCGCCTGCAACGAACTGCAGTGCGGCTGGGCGGCCAGCCACAGCTTGGAAGGCGCTCAGGAACTGGCGCGTAACCTGCTCGCTAAGCGCAGCGAGTGGACAGAAGTGTTTGCTTAAACGTTATGTGGCAGCACCAATCTAGTCGACTTTACGCCTTCCTAAGGGGAGGCGTTTTTATTGTCCGTGCACTAACCAATGGTAAACGCAAAGCAACGGTGAGATGCTGGTACTTTGATCGCATTTTCCATGGGTGAGGCACGAATATGCTGTTGGACACTTGGCTTTTATACCTAATTGCCTGTATTGGCCTGTCGCTTTCGCCAGGGCCCAACGGCCTGTTGGCGCTGACCCACGGCGCAATGCATGGCAGCCGTAAAACCCTGTTTACTATCATCGGCGGCGCGACAGGATTTATGCTGATTATTGCCCTGTGCATGTTTGGGATTGGGGCGCTGCTTAAGTCGTCGGTGGTGTGGCTGACAGCGCTGAAATGGGTCGGGGGTGCCTATCTGATTTGGCTGGGTATCCAAGTGTGGCGCTCACCGCCGATTACCGGCGAGCTTCATTTGCAGGCAAGCCAAGCGAGCGGCTGGCAGCTTTATCGCCAAGGCGTATTGGCATCGATTACCAACCCCAAAGTACTGCTGTTCTTCAGTGCTTTTCTAGCTCAGTTTATCGATCCGCAACGCAGCCTAATGCTGCAATTTTTCCTGCTGGCAGGCACCTTTGTTGTTATCGAGTGCGTTGTAGAAGGTTTGCTCGCCAATATGGCTAATCGCATTCGTCACTGGTTAAAACGCGTAGGCCGCGGATTCAACCGCACCTGCGGCGGTATCTTCATCGCCATCGGCGCCGCGCTGCCATTAAGGGCTTAAACTCAGGCCTGCTCGGCTTTTTGCGACACGTTATAGATAACCATTGACTTCTGCCTATGATGCCCCTATAAGAGCACGATAATCCACCACCTTAGGCGCCCATGTTCCTTCTGATCTCGATTGCCACGCTTTCGATTGCACTCTCTTTTCTGTGTTCCATCCTTGAAGCAGCCCTCCTGTCAATTACGCCCAGCTATATTGCGAAGCTGAAAGAGGAGAAGCCCAAGTTACACGCCTCGCTGACCAAGCTCAAAACCAATATCGACCGGCCCTTAGCGGCTATTTTGACGCTTAATACGATTGCCCACACCGTGGGCGCGACAGCAGTGGGTGCTCAGGCGGCAATTGTATTTGGTGAATCGTCCATCGCTATTGTGTCGGCGGTGATGACGATGCTGATTTTGATCCTCTCAGAAATTATTCCGAAGACTATCGGCGCGACTTACTGGCGCGGTTTATCTCCGTTTCTGCCACGCTTGTTGAAACCGATGATTTTGGGTCTGCTGCCCTTTATCTGGATGTCGGAGCAGATTACCCGCCGACTAGGTAAGTCCGAGCACGACGTTGACCTGCGGGATGAAATTAAAGTGCTGGCCCGTGTCGGTCTGGAAGAGAACGTGCTGGATGCGGACGAGTCGCGCACTATTATCAATATGCTGAATCTGCACGATATCCTGGTTAGCAAAGCGATGACCCCGCGTACAGTGTGTGAAACCGTCCTACCGGACATGACCGTGAAAACGTTCGATGAACAGTATGGCAAAGCGCCGTTCACGCGTTTCCCGGTGATGGACAACGGTGAACAAGCTTTTGGTTATGTGCATAAAGCCGATATGTACCACGCCGACGATGCTAAAACGATGCGCGAGTTGATGCATCCGATCGGCAGCGTGGACGTCTCACATAACGTCGAGCAGGTCTTCACCTCTATGCTAAAAGACCACCTGCACATGCGGGTTGTCTACGACGAGCATGGCACCTTTGTGGGCTTGATTACGTTAGAAGACATTATTGAGACCATTCTGGGGCAGGATATTGTCGATGAGACCGACAATGTGGCCAATTTGCGCCACTATGCGAAACAGCAGTGGATCAAGCGGGTTAAGCGGGATAATAAAGACGCTAAAGTGAAAGAGTGATTGCCAGGCAAGGCTCATTGTTTGCTAGTCAAAAGCGGCGCCTTCGGGCGCCGTACTGCTTTTTACTGGCGGTTATATCCAGGCGCTTACGCGACTGGACTACGTTTGGCTCAGCGAGTGAACGTTGTCATGCAACTCGCTGTCTTAGCGCTAAATGATCTATAGTGAAGGTGCTGTAAGTCAAATAAGCTATTAAGGCGCCTAACGCCCATTAAGGAGGAAAGCATGTCATTACGTATTAATGCAGTTGTACCTGATTTTGAAGCGGAAACGAGCCAAGGGCCGATTCGTTTTCATGACTGGATTGGCGACAGCTGGGCGATCCTGTTTTCACATCCTAAAGACTTTACCCCGGTTTGCACGACGGAATTTGGCGCCGTTGCGCAGCTGAGTGCCGAGTGGAAAAAACGCGGTACCAAGGTGATTGGTGTTTCTGTAGATGGGGTAGAAGAGCACAAACGCTGGGGTGATGACATTAAAACCGTCAGCGGCAGCGAGGTCGACTTTCCGATCATCGCCGATAACGGGCTCACGGTATCAAAGCTCTATGACATGTTGCCAGAAGATGCTTATCTGCCCGATGGCCGGACGCCAGCCGATAGCGCAACGGTGCGCTCGGTATTTATTATTGGGCCGGATAAGCAGCTGAAGCTATCCATGACCTACCCAATGACCGTAGGGCGTAACTTTGCGGAAATCCTACGTGCCCTGGATGCGCTGCAAACCACAACACAACACGGTGTTGCCACCCCGGCGGATTGGACGATAGGTCAGGATGTGATTATTCCGCCAAGCGTGTCTGACGCGGACGCCAAGCAGAAGTATGGCGAATACGAAACAGTTTTGCCTTACCTGCGTAAGACGCCACTGCGTTAACCAAGAGTGGTGTAAACGTGAAAGCCAGCGCCTATGCGCTGGCTTTTACATGGGGCATTACGCGGACTCTAGCGCAAGCTGTTCAATAGACGTTGAAACACTGCGCGCCCCGGTGAGTATCTCATTGACGATAATCTCAATTTCGCTCACGCTGGTTTGGCTCGATTTGCCTTGCTCTACTACCTGCTGCATGGCCTGAGTAGTGCGTTCCACCAAGGCGCTGTTCTCTTTTAGCACCCGGGTAATATCCTCCACCGCTTCGCTAGACCCTTTGGCCAAACGGCGCACTTCATTAGCTACTACCGCAAAACCGCGACCCTGTTCGCCCGCGCGCGCAGCTTCCACGGCGGCGTTAAGCGATAGTAGGTTGGTTTGATTGGCGATACGCGCAATCGACTCGGTAATGCTATTGATACTCTGTGCCTGCTTGTTAAGCGCGGCAATGAGCTGCTGTGCTTCTGCCAAGGTTAGCGCCGCTTGCTCAGAATCACGTACAACGCGCTGCAGGTGGCTAAGCCCATTTTGGGCGATCTGCTCCGTTTGAGAAGAGGTGCTTTGCGCGGCGGTAACGGCTCGTGTGGCGGATKCCGCTGCTTGAACGGAGCGGGTGATATCGGTGGCAAACTTGACCACTTTTACGACGTTGCCATGGCCATCTTGAATCGGGTTGTAAGTTGCCTCTAGCCAAACGCTGGTGCCGCGAGAATCCAAGCGCTCAAACTTCCCTTGCATGTATTCGCCCTGAGCAAGCCGTTCCCAGAAACGCGGGTTAGCTTGTGAGAAGTTGGCGGGACAAAACATCCGGTGATGTGCCCCTACAAGCTCTTCATTGCGGTATCCCATTGCCTGCTCAAAGTTGGTGTTGGCATTGAGGATCTCACCGCTGGGGGTAAATTCAATTACCGCCATGGAGCTATTTAACGCGTCTAACACAGCGTTTTTGCGCTCCGCCTCTTGGTGGGCAGCCGTGATGTCATTGGCAATTTTGAGTACCTCGACAACCTTACCCCGCCGGTTACTGATCGGTAAGTAGTTGGCCTCTAACCAAATTTCTTCGCCCTGGGCATTAGCACGCCGAAAGCGTCCTTGCTGGCTATGCCCTGCGGCCAGTGCTTGCCAAAACGCTCGGTACTCATGGCTATTGCTTTCTTCAGGAAAGCAGAAGACCCGGTGGTGTTGCCCCTTCACTTGGTCAAGGGTGTAACCGACGGCGGTTAGGAATTGCTCACTTGCCTTCTTAATAACCCCTTCAGGTGTAAAAGAGATGCAAGCGGTATGTTGGTACAGTGCGTTGTGTAAACCATTAGAAGCGAGAATTGTGAGCATTGCTAATCCTGTCAGCGGGGCTATGTAAGTCTTGTGTACAAGGTTAGAGCAGTCCCGGTCTATAAGCATCAGTTTGTGTCTATATGACACAAAATGTTGCATTCGTGAGAGTGTTTAGTGTCTTTGAGTATTAATTTCATATGATAATCAGTTTATTTAGCCAATCTTCAGGGGAAGATGGCCGTAGATGGCGGAAACTGCAGGGCTTCTAGATAGAGCAAGTTGAAAAAACATTAGGGTTAACTCTATATTCATATTTTTAATGTACAGTATTTGTATAATTATGATTATAGAGCTAATGCTAAGAAAAGCTACCTCTTTGTATAGGTTTTGTGCAATAATTTTTAGGCGTACAAAATACACCGCTCATGGGCAAGCAGAAGAGGAGGGAGTGGATTGGCAGCGCCTAACCGCCGGCTAGTCGTCTTGGGTGTGACGCGTATTAAGCAGAGAGGCGGGGTGATGCTTTCCAGCTTGGTGCATCAGGTCGAATTGGCGGGCGCAGGTGCGGCAGGCTCGGCACATCGACAGATGAATACGCAAAGCCATTTTTTCACGTAACGATAGTGTTTTATCCTGTTTTAAGGACATCAATCCCGTGGCTTCGCGGCACATAAGCATATCAGGCTCCTTTTCAGCTAATTTAACCAACCATGATCCAAGCACTCTCTTAGCCGTAAACGCGCACGGTGTAAGATGACCCAGCAGTTAGTTTCAGTAATGCCGGTTTCCTTACAGATATCGGAGGTGGAAAGCCCCATGAGTTCTCGCAGGGTAAATACCCGTGCGATGTTTTCCGGCAAGGCGATCAAACAGGCATCAAATACCTGCCAAAAACGCTGGTTTTCCAACACCTGCTCCGGCTCGCCCCAGTGGCTAGGGCGGGCAGCGCTCTGCCAGTGACCATCCTGCTGAAACAGACGATCAAGGGTGTCGTCATCTAAGTCCTGGTCTAACGGTTGCCACGTTCCTTGACGGCGCTGTTGACGGAGTTGATTTAGAATTTTGTATTTCAAAATGCCAAATACCCAGGTCTCGAACTCGGAGCGCCCTTCAAAGGAGGCGCTTTTCTCAAAGGCGGTGAGCAAGGTTTCCTGCACCGCATCTTCAGCGGCGGTGGCATCACGCAGCTGCAACCGCGCAAAAGCCACTAAACGTGGTCGTAGCTGGGTAAAGTGGGCGGCGGCTAAGGTGGCGGAAAAAGGCACGTGGTTCCCTTTATTAAGGTCTCCTGGGCGCACGTTTACATCGTGCTCATAAACATCATCATTATTTATTCATTCGTCATTAATGCGTTAAAGTACGTGTTGATACCACGTTAGACAACAACGTGTCGTTCTCTTTGATGCCTTTCCGTTTGCCAATCGAGTTTATGCTGTCCATGGAAAATACATTGTTACTGGGGTTTTTGGGCAGCTTAATTGCTGGATTGTTGACGGCGGTGGGTGCACTGCCGGTGCTGTTAGGCAAAACGCCTAGCCGTGGCTTTCGTGATTTAGCGTTAGGTTTTGCGGCGGGTGTGATGCTGGCAGCGTCATTTTTCTCGTTGATTATCCCCGCGCTGGACGCTGCAGAAATCTACTATGCCGGTGGCCCTGTTCCTGCCGGGATTGTTTGTGCGGCTATTTTGCTCGGTATGGGTGCCATCGCCCTGCTTAATGAGCACCTTCCCCATGAGCATTTTGCCCAAGGCCGTGAGGGGCCGGAAGCCGCTTCGCTGCGCCGGGTATGGCTGTTTGTATTTGCGATTACTATCCACAACCTGCCGGAAGGCATGGCGGTGGGTGTCGGCTTTGGTGCCAATGGCTTAGAGGGCGGCATGCCACTGGCTATCGGCATTGGCCTGCAGAACATGCCTGAAGGGCTCGCCGTCGCGGTCGCTTTGATGGGGGAGGGCTACTCAAAGTGGCGCTCCTGGTCGATTGCCGCCCTAACCGGCCTCATCGAACCCATCGGTGGCTTGTTTGGCGCCAGTATTGTTAGCGTTTCCCAAATACTGCTGCCTTGGGGGCTGGCGTTTGCCGCCGGTGCCATGCTGTATGTCATCAGCCATGAAATCATCCCCGAAACCCACCGCTGCGGCCACCAGAAAAAGGCTACCTTTGGCTTGGCGATGGGGCTGGTGATTATGCTGTTCTTAGATGTGTGGTTGGGGTAGCCCTAACCCTAACCTATTATTTCCGCGCCACCGTGCGGGCCCGACTGGTGGCACAGCCGGTGGTCGCTAAGCACGTCTATAATATGGCACTGGCCAACACTGCCCCCCGCACACTGATTGATCATGCGTTTAAGCTCATCGCGTACCGCGGTGAGTCGTGCCAGCCTCGCTTCAACCTCGGCAAGATGACGTTTTGCCAGCGTATCCACCTCCTGGCAAGGCATCGCTGGGTGATCGGCCATTTCCAGCAACTCTCTTACCGCCTCCACTGAAAAACCAAAATCCCGTGAATGGCGAATAAACGTCAATCGGCGGATGGCAGCCCTAGTGTAACGCCGCTGGTTTCCTTCATTGCGCGGCGCTGAAGGCAGTAGCCCAATGTGTTCGTAATAGCGCACTGTTTCTGGCTTGCAGCCGGACTCGCGTGCCAGTTCGCCGATGCCAATATAGCGCTCAGTCGTGGATGGCTCAGTAGTGGATAGTTCAGTGGTTTGATCTTTCATTGCTTGAACCTCTAGTGACTACAGGTATTACGCTGCTGCTAAGATAGACGAACTTGGAGCAAAGAGCGATGAATGACGCTACACCTGCTAATACCGAACAACCCACCCCACAAGCGACAACCCCGTCCACCACGCTGCGCGTGCAGGGTATGGACTGTGGTGGCTGCGAACGTAAAGTCGAATCAGCGCTAAAGCGCTTAAATCACGTTGACCAGGTCTCTGCGAGTTCGCTGGCGGGGTCGGTACAACTCACTCCACCGCCGGGGCAATCGTTGCCACGTGCGGAGATTGAGTCGACGATTACCGCCCTCGGCTACCAGGTAGTGAATGAGTCGGAGGATACGTTTGAGTCGAAAAAGGCGCCTTCTTGGTGGCAATCGCCAAAAGGGCGACTGGTGATAGTCAGTGGCGCATTGCTGGCGCTTGCCTGGGGGCTTAAATTTGCTTGGCCTGCGCTGGGCAGTTGGCCCTTTATCGCGGCGACGCTGGTGGGGCTAGTGCCGATTATTCAGCATGCCTGGCAAGCGCTCAAACTGGGCAACCCCTTCACCATTGAAATGCTGATGAGCATCGCCGCCGTGGGGGCGTTAGCAATCAACGCAGCCGCCGAAGCGGCGGTGGTGGTGTTTCTGTTTGCCGTGGGTGAGCTGCTGGAGGGCGTTGCCGCAGCCCAGGCCCGGCGCAGTATCTCGGCACTTTCAAAGCTGACGCCCTCCACCGCACAGCTATTGGAGCAGGGCGAAATTCGCGAAGTCGCTGCCGCCTCGCTCCAGCCTGGCCAACGTGTTCAGGTACGCCCCGGCGACCGACTGCCCTGCGATGGGCAAATTATGTCCGGAAACTCCTCGATCGACGAGTCGCCGGTCAATGGCGAGTCGGTGCCCCGGGAGCGTGGCGAAGGGGAAACGGTGTTTGCAGGCACCGTTAATCTGGAGGGCGTGCTTGAGGTGGAGGTAACCCGCAGCGCTGAAAATAACACCATCGCCCGGGTGATTAAGCTGGTGGAAGAGGCCCAAGCGGCGAAAGCGCCAGTGGCCCGCTTTATTGACCGCTTTGCGTTTTACTATATGCCTGCGGTGGTTGGGGTGGCGCTAATAGTCGCTATCGTTCCGCCGCTGGTATCGTCGATGCTGTGGTCAGAATCCATTTACCGAGCCTTAGCGCTGCTGCTGATTGCCTGCCCCTGCGCGCTGGTGATCTCGACGCCCGCTGCTATCGCTGCCGGGCTATCGGTGGGGGCTCGTAACGGTCTGTTGATGAAAGGCGGCGCTGTGTTAGAGCAGCTAGGCAAACTCAAGCGGGTTGCGCTGGATAAAACCGGCACGCTGACCGCGGGTAAGCCCACAGTGACAGATATAGAGAGCTTTGATGGCGTCAGTGACGATGAAATAGTGCGCCTTGCCGCCGCCCTGGAGCAGGGGTCAAGCCACCCCCTTGCCTTGGCGATTAGCGACTATTTTCAAAATAATAGCGGCCAGCAGTCAAAAGCTACGTTGCCTAAAGTAGACGCTGGCCGTGCGTTAGCGGGGCACGGCGTTGCCGGGCAGGTGGAAGGGCGTGAATTACTGCTAGTGAGTCCGCGCTACTTACAAACGCTCACCCAGGGTAGCAGCAAGCTAAACGCCAGTATTACTGCGCTGGAAACTCAGGGTAAAAGCCTTGCAGTTCTGTTAGAAAACGAACGGCCTATCGGGCTAATCGCCTTGCGGGATGAGCCCCGTGAAGATGCTCGCAAGGGGCTTCAAGCGCTAGAGCGCCTGGGGGTACAGGCTGTGATGCTCAGCGGAGATAATGCCCGCACCGTGGCCGCCATTGGTGAGCAGTTGGGCATTGAGGCCGAAGGCGCACTGATGCCCGAAGATAAAGCCCAGCGCGTGCGTGAATGGCAGGCGCAAGGGCTGGGGCCCATCGGCAAAGTAGGCGATGGGATTAACGATGCGCCGGCGCTTGCGGCTGCAGAGGTGGGTATTGCCATGGGCAGCGGCACGGATGKGGCGCTTGAAACCGCCGATGCTGCGCTGCTTAAAAACCGCGTGGGTGGGATAGCCGAAATGATCGCGCTCTCCCGGGCCACCATGCGCAATGTAAAAACCAACGTGGCGCTGGCGCTGGGTTTTAAAGCGCTGTTTTTGATTTCGACAGTGCTGGGGGTTACCGGGATGTGGGTCGCGGTGATGGCGGACACTGGGGCGACCGTGCTGGTCACCCTCAATGCGCTGCACTTATTGCGCTACCGCTTTAATGACGTGTAAGACGAACCAACCCGTTAGCTTTGTACGTACTAATTCTTTACGTACTCTACCAGCGCCTGGGCGAAGGAGKCGGTCGTGCCGGTGCCGCCCATATCCGGGGTGACCATGTCACGGCGGGTTTCCAGCACGGTGCGAATGCCCTGACGGATGGCGGTGCCTTTTTCCGTCATGCCCAGGTGGTCAAGCATCTGCGCAGCGGCGAGCAGCAGGGCGCAAGGGTTGGCGATGTTCTTGCCTTCGATATCCGGCGCAGAACCGTGAACGGCCTCAAAGATTGCCGCTTTTTCGCCAATGTTTGCCCCAGGCGCCAAGCCCAAGCCACCGACGAGCCCTGCACACAGGTCAGAGAGAATATCGCCAAACAGGTTGGTGGTAACGACTACATCAAACTGGTGCGGGTTCATCACCAGCTGCATACAGGCGTTATCGACGATCATCTCCTGGAATTCTATTTCGGGATACTCTTTGGCGATCTCCCGCGCTACGTCCAAAAACAGCCCCGAGCTGGTTTTGATGATATTGGCTTTATGCACCGCGGTGACTTTTTTGCGGCCGTTGCTTTTGGCCAGCTCAAAGGCGTAGCGAACGATACGCTCAGAGCCTTTGCGGGTGACTTTGATGACCGAAATGCCGGTATCGCCGTCGTCGATCATCTCCTGACCGTCGGAAAGATACGCGCCTTCGGTGTTTTCCCGAACCGTGATCATATCGATGTCGTCGTAGCGCGAGCGGGTGCCGGGGAAGCTAATCGCCGGGCGCACGTTGGCATAAAGGTCAAAGTGGCGACGTAGCTGTACGTTAATCGAGGAGAAGCCTTTGCCAATCGGCGTGGTCAGCGGGCCTTTCAGCGCAATGCCGTACTTTTCGATGGCATCCAGCGACTCCTGAGGAATCAGCGTGCCGTGCTTTTCAAGTGCACCTAAGCCCGCATCAATATGCTGGTAGGTTAAGCCGCAATCTAAGGCGTCGAGCACTCGCAACGTGGCCTGCATAATTTCTGGGCCGATGCCGTCGCCCTTGATGACTGCAATAGATTGGCTCATGTACTGCTCCTCTTTATTTATCGGCTGGTTAGCGTCAGATGTATTTGGCACTGATGGGAAAGACAACAGGGTGTCATTTCAGGAAAGTTACCAATCGATAGCGCCTTTAATGGCCCAATGGTACGCCAGAAACGGGGGCAAGGTCACTCTGTCTAAAGTAGCGACATACCTCTGGGGGAGTTTTAGCCCAAGGGTTAGACGTTAGGTGCAATGCAGCAGAATTACTGGTAGGATACGGCACTTTGTCGCACTTGGCTTTCTACAATACGCTTCTTGCGACGCGTTATATGCACAACCCTTTCTTTTCGCAACTGTAAAAGAATCTCTGCCAATGACTGCATTCACATATTGCTTTTCAGGGCTGATGACTCCGCCCTAGCCCCTCGCCCCCTCTAAGGTGCTGATAGTGCATTCACTGCTCTGTCATCGCTTTCTGGTACTTGTTTATAGCGGCTAAGATCTTAACGACTGATTCTTAACGACCCAGCTCTTAACGATCAGGTTCTCAGCGCTCAAGTTTCCAGTACCTGAATTTAGCGGTACCTAACGCTAGCTCATCACTATTTAAAACAAAAAGCTGATCATCCCAGCGTGCCAATGTGTTGGCGGTGCTTCCCTTGTTGGCTGCGCTGTTTGACCGCTTTTGGCCTGTTATTAACCTAAAACCATGGATCCCTCGCATGTACGAAAAGTTTAAACAATCCTGGCTCTCCAATCTCAAGGGCGACACCCTGGCGGGGATTGTCGTAGCGCTAGCGCTAATCCCCGAGGCCATTGCGTTCTCGATCATCGCAGGCGTTGACCCGAAGGTCGGCCTTTACGCCTCCTTCGCTATCTGTGTGATTATCGCCTTTACTGGCGGCCGCTCCGGCATGATCTCAGCGGCAACCGGCGCCATGGCGCTACTCATGATCACCCTGGTGAAAGAGCACGGTTTAGAGTACCTGCTGGCCGCCACACTGTTGACCGGTGTGCTGCAGATTGTGGCAGGTTATCTAAAGCTTGCTGAGTTGATGCGATTCGTATCGCGCTCGGTGGTGACAGGGTTTGTCAACGCGCTGGCCATACTGATCTTTATGGCCCAGTTGCCCGAGCTGACTGACGTCACTTGGCACGTTTATGCAATGACCATTGCGGGCCTGGCCATCATTTACGGCTTTCCCTATGTGCCGGTAGTGGGTAAAGCCATTCCTTCTCCACTGGTATGTATTGTTGTACTCACCGCCGTGTACATGCTGACCGGCATGGATATTCGCAGCGTTGGCGATATGGGCGAGCTGCCCGATAGCCTGCCGATGTTCTTATGGCCCGATGTGCCGCTGAACTTTGAAACCCTGATGATCATCCTGCCCTATTCGCTAATGTTAACTGTGGTGGGCCTGCTTGAATCAATGATGACGGCGACCATTATTGATGACTTAACTGATACCAAGAGCGACAAAAACCGCGAGTGTAAAGGCCAGGGTATTGCCAACATTGGCGCGGGTTTGATTGGCGGTATGGCGGGCTGCGCCATGATTGGCCAATCGGTGATCAATATTAAATCCGGTGGCCGTCGTCGTACCTCGACGTTAATCGCCGGTATCGCACTACTGCTGATGGTGGTTTTCCTGGCCGATTGGGTATCCCAGATCCCCATGGCCGCGCTGGTGGCGGTAATGATTATGGTCTCTATAGGTACCTTTAGCTGGGAGTCGATTCGCGATCTGAAAAAGCATCCCATGAGCACTAACATCGTCATGGTGGCCACCGTTATCGTAACGGTAGGTACCCACAACTTGGCGATTGGCGTATTCGTTGGTGTGCTGTTAGCGGCGATGTTCTTTGCCAACAAAGTCGGCAACATTATGTATATCGGCTCTAAAGAAATAAAACCGGGGAAAGAGCGTGAATACGAAGTCGTTGGTCAGGTGTTCTTTGCTTCCTCCGAGCGCTTTATCGCCGCCTTCGACTTTAAAGAGAGTATCGATAAAGTCACTATCAATCTCTCCCGGGCGCACTTCTGGGATATTACCGCCGTGCAGGCGCTGGATCGCGTGGTGATTAAATTCCGCCGTGAAGGTACCGAGGTAGAGATGGTGGGTCTGAGCGAAGCCAGCGCAACGGTAGTGGATCGCTATGCGGTACACAATGACCCCGAAGCGGTTGAAAAACTGATGGGCGGCCACTAAACCAACGCATGGAGAGCGATATGACAGATCAAGTATTAGCCGCTATTGACGGCTCCCAGTTTTCTGAAGGCGTCTGCGATTACGCTGCCTGGGCAAGCTTGGCCATGGATGCACCGTTAACCTTTGTGCATGTGGTCGACAACCACTCAGAAGTACCTGAAGAGCAGAATCTTTCCGGCAACCTACGTTTTGGTGCCCGCGAAAGGCTGATGAAAGAGCTTTCTGACCTTGATGAGCAGCGCGCTAAGGTGAACCGCGAGCATGGCAAGCTGATGCTGGAAGCGGCTAAAGCGCGGGCAATTGAGGATGGGGTCAGCGACCCCGTTACTCGCCAGCGCAATGGCACCCTGGTAGAGAGCCTATTAGAGCTTGAAGAAGAGATGCGTTTGCTGGTGGTGGGTAAACGCGGTGAAACCGCCCACCAGGCCAGTGGGCATCTTGGCTCTAACCTTGAACGCGTGGTGCGTGAACTGCACCGACCGATTCTAATGGTGCCGAAAACCTTCAAGCAGCCTGAAAAGATCCTGATGGCCTTTGACGGCAGCAAAACCGCCCGTAAAGGCGTTGAGATGCTGGCACGCTCGCCCCTTTTTGCGGGCACTGAGTGCCATGTGCTGATCGTGGGTGCGGAAACGGCTGAACACCGCTCCGAGCTCGAATGGGCGTTAAGCACATTGCGCGAAGCGGGCCACCAAGCCGAGGGCGCTATTCGTGCTGGCGAGGTAGACGAAGCCCTGCAAGCTTATGAAAAAGAGCAGGGCATTGACCTGTTGGTGATGGGCGCCTACGGGCACTCCCGTATTCGTCACCTGCTAGTCGGTAGCACCACAACGGCCATGCTCCGTGGTAGTCGCATACCGGTGTTGATTCTGCGCTAAGGCCCAATAAGCAAGTTTAGCTCGCATTGCGATTTGTTTTCCGCAGCCGGCCCTCTTTCTTGAGTGAGCCGGCTTCTTAGTCTCTGCAGTGCCTAAATTATCTCCATCAAATGATGCTAATGTTGCAATGCGCTTCTATGCTAGTAGTCAGGTTGTAACCTATTCACCCACTGGAATAGCGTAAGGAGCCTGCTGTGAACATGCCCATGTTGGAAAAAAAGCCTGTTGGCTTCGACGAAGCCTCAACGTCCCACCGTTTTGTCGCCGAGCTACTGGCCCAAGCCGATATTCATCTCGACGGGCACCGCCCCTGGGATATCCAATTGAATGCTCCCGGCGTTATTGATAGCGCTCTTTCGCGAGGTAATCTTGGGTTTGGCGAAAGCTACATGAAGGGGGACTGGGACGCCGATCGGCTTGATGAGTTGTTTTACCGCTTAATGCGTGCTCGGCTCGGGCAGCGTATCAAACCCACTCAATTGATGTATCACTCTCTGCGTTCGCGCCTGCTGAATCGTCAAACGGCGAAGCGTGCCTGGGAAGTGGGCGAAAAGCATTACGATCTGGGTAATGACTTCTACGCGGCCATGCTCGATCAGCGCATGACCTACACCTGCGGCTACTGGAAAAATGCCCAAACCCTAGACGAAGCTCAGGAAGCCAAACTCGACCTGGTCTGCCGTAAATTGCAATTAAAACCGGGGATGCGGGTGCTGGATATCGGCTGCGGCTGGGGCAGTTTTATGGCCTACGCGGCTGAGCATTACGGTGTTGAGTGCGTGGGCCTGACGATCTCCAAAGAGCAGGCGGAGTTCGGGCAGCGGCTGATAAAAAACGGGCTGCCGGTAGCGTTTCGCTTGCAAGATTACCGTAATGAGACCGAGCAGTTTGACCGTATTGTTAGTATTGGCATGTTTGAGCMTGTGGGGCATAAAAACTACCGCGAGTATATGAGCGTGGTTAACCGCTGCTTAAAAGATGACGGGCTGTTTTTACTGCATACCATCGGCAAAAACTTGAGCAACACGGTGACTGACCCCTGGATTGATAAGTATATTTTCCCCAATGGCGAATTGCCCACCTTGGGGCAAATCGCGGATGCCACTGAAGCGCTGTTCGTGGTGGAGGACGTACATAACTTTGGGGCCGATTACGACCGTACTCTAATGGCTTGGCACGATAACTTTGAGACGCACTGGCCCACCTTTGAAAGCCAGTATGGCGAGCGTTTCTATCGCATGTGGCGTTACTACTTGCTATGTTGCGCCGGTGCTTTCCGAGCTCGAGAAATTCATCTTTGGCAACTGGTGATGAGTAAGCAGGGGGTGCTGGGCGGTTATTCCCGCGTTAGCTAAATTTTTGCTCTGGTATAAGCTTGCTAGGCACCCAGCGTAAGAACGCCACCATACCCAATAGCTCTACCAGAGATTGGAACACCACCACCACGACCGCTGCTTGCCAGGGGCTCGGCAGGGTTAGCGCGATGGGCAGCATCACAAAAGAGTTACGCGTGCCAAAGCTGAACGCTAGCGTTCTAGCGCTTTCGGTGGGCAGTTTAAACAACTTACCTAACCCCTTACCCAGCAGTGCAGCAAAGAGTAGAAAGCCAATAAAGATAAATACCACCTGCACCAGCACGCGGCTCAGCCCGAACACAGTGTTGACCTGGGAAGCGGCAATCATCATCACCACCAAGGCCAGTAAGGGAACCGGCAGTAACCCTAAGTAATGTACGCTTCGCCTTACCGCTTTATGGTGCTGGGCGGTGTACTCGGTAAGCCAGGCGAGTGCTAAGGGGGTGAGAATAAGCCCTGCAAAAGCGCTCAGCAGCTCGCTGGAGAGGGTCAGTCCAAACCACTCMCTGCCCAAGAACAGCCACAAATAAACCGGCAGCGCGACCATCTGCACCAGCAGCAGGAGCGGGGTAGCGGCAACCGCTTGCGCGCTATTTCCCTTGCCTAGATGCGTGAAGGTGATAAACCAATCGGTGCAGGGCACTAGCAGTACCAGTAGAACGCCTGCCAACACGGCGGGGGAAAGCGGTAGCCACATAACGGTAAGGGCTAAAAAGGCCGGGATGACAATAAAGTTACCGACCAGTAGCGCGGCCATAAAGCGTGTGTCTTTCAAGCTACTGGCAATGCGAAGAAGAGGAATCTGAGTAAACGTAGCGTAGAGCAGTAGGCCGAGTAATGGCCAAAGCAACCGTTCGAGCTGTTCAGCGAATGTCGGCGCCCCGATGCCTAACGCAAGGCCTAGGCCAATGAACACCAGGTAGAGCCAAGACTGATGCTTTTCCATCTGGTCGCGCATGCGGGCTTACCCTGTGGCTGACTGTTTTGCTAACGAAAAAGCGCGATGCGCTCGCCCACTACGGCGGCGCCCAGCCAAAGGGGCAAGCTGACCACTATATAAGCCAGTGCAATCCATGGTTGGCCTAACTGCACCAGATGCAGCGTCTCTAAGCTAAACAGCGAAAAGGTGGTAAAGCCACCGCAAAATCCGGCGACCAGTAACGGCTGTAAAGGTGCCAGCTGGCCGTGAGGGAAGCGCGAGATGGTGGCCGCCAGCCAGCCAATCAAACAGGAACCTAGCACGTTGACGATGAGCGTACCCCAGGGGAAATACCCCCCCAATGCCGCCTGAGATAGCAGTGAAACGCCGTAACGCAGCACGCTGCCAAGTCCACTACCCAACCCCACGGCTAAATAGGCTTTCCAGGCGCTCATAGAGAGCCTCCAACGACGAGCCAGCCCAATACGACCATGACTAAACCGAGTAGCAGTGTGGTACCCATATTAAGAGCCGCACGCAGCGCTTGGCCGCTCTGCCATAGTTCAATGGTTTGCAGACTAAAGGAAGAAACCGTGGTGTAGCCCCCCAGCAGCCCGGCGACCATAAATAGCCAAACAGGTGAGGGTTGATCGCTGGGTATGCCCTGACTGCCCAATAAACAGCCTGCTATAAAGGCGCCGCTAGCGTTAACCGCCAGGGTCCCCCAGGGGAAAGCTTTACCCAGCCAGCGCGCCATCAGATTGGAAACGCCAAATCGACCCATGCCGCCCAGCATGCCGCCTAGTGCGACTAACAGTACGCTTGTTAGACCATACCCCATGCTTCCCCCATTGGCGCTCACTTAAATAGGCTGCTAAGTGTAGCACGCACGTTTTATAGCGTCAGAGCAGTATTAAAGAACGTTCTAGGCTGTCGCGAGTCAATGAGTTCGTGTAGAAAAGGTAGAGAATATAACAATAACGTTGATGMACCCGCTCAAGGAGCCGTAACCCATGTCAGATCGCGTGTTGGCCGCTATTGATAGTTCTCAATTTTCAGAAGGCGTGTGTGATTATGCGGCCTGGGCCGCCAAAGCGCTTAATGCCCCGCTCAGTTTTATTCATACCGTCGATAACCATGCCCAGGTAGCTGAACCCGATTTAACCGGAAATCTAGGCCTAGGTACCCGAGAGCACCTGCTGGAAAAACTCTCAGGCATTGAAGAGCAGCATGCGAAAGTCTCCCGTGAACGCGGTCGCCTGTTGTTAGACGCGGCCAAAGAGCGTGCGATTAACGCGGGTATTGCCGAGCCGCAATGTTTGCAGCGCAATGGCACCTTGGTAGAAACCTTGGTTGAGAACGAAAAAGACGTTCGGCTTTTGGTGGTGGGCAAGCGAGGCGAGACGGCGCACCAAGCCAGCGGTCATTTAGGTTCTAATCTTGAGCGCGTGGTACGTGAGATGCATCGGCCGATCCTTATGGTGCCGAAACAGTTTACCCAACCGCACAATGTGATGATGGCATTCGACGGTAGTAACACCGCGCGAAAAGGTGTCGAAATGCTGGCCAAAAGCCCGCTGTTTGAGGGTGCCMCCTGCCACGTGGTGATTGTCGGCGCAGAAACCGCTGAAAACCGCTCGCAGCTAAGCTGGGCACTGGAAACCCTGCGTGAAGCGGGGCACACCGCGGAAGGGGCGATACGCGCAGGCGAGGTGGAAGAGACGCTGCGTACCTATAAGCAAGAGCATGATATCGACATGCTGGTGATGGGCGCCTACGGCCACTCGCGGATCCGTCACCTGCTAGTCGGCAGTACTACCACCACAATGTTGCGTAATGCCCAGTTGCCGGTGCTGATTTTGCGCTGATTGCTGCACTTTTATGGCTCAGTCGGGATGAGAGTTGCAGATGAATCACCCAGAGATAGATATAGCCGTTATTCGTGAGAAATTACTAACGTTCGACGCCACGCTCCGTGAGGAGAGCGCCAGCAGTGAAGACTCCCGGGATACGGTGATGCTGGATCAAACATCGGTAGGTCGGCTGTCGCGTATGGATGCGATACAAGGGCAGGCGATGGCTAAAGCAGGCGAGCAGCGCCGTCAGCTGAAGCTAAAGCAAATTGCCGCTGCCCTGCAACGTATTGAAGGGGAAAGCTTCGGTGAGTGTATCGAGTGCGGCGAATGGATTGGGGCCAAACGCCTCACCTGGGACCCATTAGTGCTGAAGTGTATTGAGTGTGCCGATTAGATCCTAAACCTTAGCCATTTACGCTTCGGCGGCAGCTTCTGGCCGCTGCTCAGTTGTCTGACCTGGGTTAATCGTTGCGTTAATACCTGACAACAGCGCCTTGAGCGATGCACTCACAGTATCGCTATCTTCGGCCACTGCGCAAAGCCGCTGGCCATCGATATTGAGTTGGACAAAGGCGATCGCATTGGCTTCACTGCTGGCACCCAGCGAGTGCTCGCTGTAATCGATAATCCCCACGCTGCTTCCAGAGTGGCGCTGCCACGCATCGGTGAACGCGGACATGGCGCCGTTACCTTTACCTGAGAGACGCAGCGTTTCATCGCCCTGTTGTAGCGTGACCTCAATGCCTTCCTGCTGACCTTTGGAGAGTTGGTAATCGACAAGCGTTAGCGGCGCTTCCTGGGTGAAATTATCGAACATCACCTGGCGAATCATTCCGCTGGAAAGTTCGCTGGCGCGCTGTTCGCTCTCTTGCTGAACAAAGGGCGCCAAGGCCAGCATCATCCAACGCGGCAGATTAATGCCGTAATCACGCTCCAGCAGGAAAGCCATGCCGCCCTTGCCGGACTGACTGTTGACGCGAATCACCGCCTGGTAGTCGCGGCCGATATCGTGGGGGTCGATGGGCAAATAGGCCACTTGCCACGGCTCGTCGGACTGTTGATGCTTGAGGGATTTACGAATCGCGTCCTGATGGCTGCCCGAGAAGGCGGTATAGACCATCTCGCCCACCCAAGGGTGGCGCGGGTGCATGGCGATGCCGGTGCACTCATTAACCACCTGAATAATTTCATCTGGGTTGGAAAGATCCAGCTGTGGGTCGATGCCCTGGCTATAAAGGTTCATGGCCAGGGTCACGATATCCATATTSCCAGTGCGTTCGCCGTTGCCCAGCAGTGTGCCTTCCACGCGCTCGGCGCCCGCCAGCAGGGCGAGTTCTGCAGAGGCGACGGCGCCCCCGCGGTCATTATGGGTATGCACCGAGATAATCACGCTGTCGCGACGGCTGATGTTCTGGCAGAAGTACTCAATCTGGTCGGCGTGATGGTGTGGCCCGGCCACTTCCACCGTGGTAGGCAGGTTGAGAATGCATTTATTCTCTGGCGTCGGCTGCCACACATCCATCACCGCTTCGCAAATCTCCAGCGAGAAATCGATCTCGGTACTGGAAAAACTTTCCGGGGTGTACTCGAAACACCAATCAATATCGGGGTATTGGTCGGCGTAGGTTTTGACCCAGGTGGCTCCCTGCACTGCGATATCAACAATGCCGGCGCGGTCCATTTCAAATACGCGCTCGCGCTGAATCGTTGAGGTAGAGTTGTATAGGTGCACAATGGCGCGCTTGGCCCCCACCAGCGAGGCAAAGGTCTTCTCAATCAAGTGTTCACGGCACTGCACCAGTACCGCAATGGTGACGTCATCGGGAATTTGATTCTCTTCGATCAGCCAGCGCACGAAGTCGTAGTCGGGCTGGCTGGCCGAAGGAAAGCCTACCATGACTTCTTTAATGCCCACTTTAACGATCTGCTGCCAGAAGCGCTGCTTTTGCTCAACGGTCATCGGCTCAAGCAGCGCCTGATTGCCGTCGCGTAGGTCTTCGCTCACCCAGATCGGGGCGTGATCCAGATCACGATCCGGCCATTGGCGATTGAAGGCAGGCACGCGGGGCGCAGGGCGATATTTGCGATGATCGAAAGCAGACATAGTGAACTTCCTGAAGTGGTGGTCTTCCTGAAAATAACCGTTTTATGGATAGCGGCTGCTTGTGGCGGCCGTGCTGAGTGGTTCGCTGCTTTTGGCAACTCGTATAGTGTAAAGGGTTTGCAGCGCTAGGTTCTTGCGAAGATAGGAGGTGTTAGATAATAATTGGCAGGAAGTTTCTTTAATATTTTATTTTTTGGCAGGAGCTGCCTTTTATGTCGGTATCGCCACTGGTGTTGGATCGTTTTGATCGTCATATCTTGGATATTGTCCAGCAGGAGGGGCGCATTAGTAACCAGGAGTTGGCTGATCGAATTGGGCTTTCGCCTTCGCCCTGTTTGCGCCGGGTACGGGCCCTGGAGGAGCACGGCCTAATATTGCGCTACCGTGCGGAGGTAGATTCCCGCCAACTGGGCTATCAGTTAATGGCGTTGCTGCATATCTCCATGGATCAGCATACGCCGGAGCGCTTCGATAATTTTGAGCGCCATATTCGTGACATTCCTAACGTTATCGAATGTCTGATCATTACCGGCCAGGCGGCGGATTTTCAGCTTAAGATTCTGGTGCGCGATATGGACGACTATCAGCACCTTTTGTTGCACGTGATTAATCGCATTGAGGGCGTTACCGGCGCGCATACCAGCTTTGTACTGCGGCGGGTGTTTGAGCATCGTCCGGTGCCTACGGACCGGCTTTGATAAAGAAGACATGGTCAAGGGTAAGCCTGGCGGTTTAGACTGCTTTTTTTCAACCTGTTAGGAGTTTGCACTATGACTATCCAACGTCACGATACAAAAGCCCGCATGAGCCGTGCGGTGATTCACCAGGGTGTGGCCTATCTGTGTGGCCAAGTAACTGGCCCGGAGGCCCGCGACGGTGATATTACGGCCCAGACTGAAAGTATGTTGGCGCGGGTGGATGCGCTACTGAAAGAGATTGGTTCAAGCCGTGAGCAGCTGCTTAGCGCGACTATTTACCTAAAAGATGGCAGCGACTTTGCCGCGATGAACGAGGTGTGGGATGCCTGGGTACCCGCAGGCTACGCTCCGGCGCGCACCTGCGTCTGCGCACCCATGCCCGCCGATGAACTCAAAGTGGAAATCACCGTCACCGCCGCGGTAAGCTAACTCCTTACTCCTCACCATTCACTCCTCACTATTTACCCATTCACTTCCCCGGCTTTTCCACCGGAAAGCGCGTATCGCGCAGGCTGTCTTTGATTTTCTTGAGGTGGGGTAAGAAGTCTTCACCGCGCCTCAAGGTCACCCCCGTGGCCAGCGCGTCAATCAGGGTTAGCTGAATCACTCGCGAAGTCATCGGCATGTAGTGGTCGGTGTCTTCGGGGGTGGCAACGTCCAGGGTGGCGGTACACTCGCTAGCCAGCGGTGAATTGGGCGCGGTAATACCAAGAACGACAGCCCCGGCATCCCGCGCCAAACGGGCGATATCCACCAGCTCCCGGGTGCGTCCGGTGTAGGAGATAATCACTACCACATCACCCGTATGGCAGGCAGCGGCGACCATGCGCTGCATCAGCACATCAATATAGGCCATCACCGGCAGGKTGAAGCGGAAGAACTTGTGCTGGGCATCCTGGGCCACCGCGCCGGAGGCGCCCAAACCAAAAATGTGGATCTGCTTGGCCTGGGTGAGGTAGTCGACCATACGCTCGACGGCGCCCATATCGATTTCGCGCTGGGCTTGATCGAGGGCGGCGATGGTGGCGCCAAAAATTTTGTGGGTGTACTGGGTGGCAGAGTCGCCGGGCTCCACCGCGCGGGTCACATAGGGCGTACCACCGGCTAAGCTCTGGGCCAGTTTGATCTTGAAATCAGGGTAGCCTTTGGCGCCAAAGTTGCGGCAAAAACGGTTAACCGTGGGCTCGCTAACGCTTGCCGCTTGGGCCAGACTAGCAATGCTGAGACTGGTGGCGACCGTTGGGTCTTCAAGAATTACATTGGCGACTTTACGCTCCGAGCGGTTGAGTTCTTCTAAACGTTCGCGTAAGCGGTCAAGTAAGTCATGAGCCATTAACGATCTCCGTATGGGGATAGGGAAAGTGGAGGTGTGGAGCAGAGCGGTTGCCATTCGCCGCACCACGCCACAAATGCCTCAGCAGGCAGCGGACGGGCGTAGAAGTAGCCTTGCGCGGCTTCACAGCCTATTGAACTTAGATAGGCTGCCTGGGCCGAGGTCTCGATGCCTTCCGCCACTACATCGCAGCCCACGCTATGGGCAAGCTGGGTAATGGTATGCGCCAGTTGGCGGTCAATCGCGCTGGTTTCCAGGTCCATCACAAAGGCACGATCAATTTTCAGCGTCGAAAACGGTAGCGTTTTAATATACGCCAGCGACGACTGGCCGGTACCAAAATCGTCGATGGCCACGGCAATATTCATTTCAGCCAATTGGGCAAGCTGCTGACGAGCGTGATTCATATCGCTCATCAACCCCGATTCGGTCACTTCCAACGCCAAGAAGCGCTGGGGAATTTGCCACAGTTCAAGACGGGCAAGCAGCTGTTGGGCAAAGTCCTTGCGGGACAGCTGGCGAGCGGCCACATTTACCGCAATATGAAAATCATCATTGAGCAGTCCTTCTGCCCGCCAGATGCTGATATAACGCATGGCTTCATCCAGCACCCAGTCGCCGATTGAGAGAATATCACCACTGGCCTCAGCCAGCGGAATAAATTCGCCGGGAGAGATAAGCCCGAATTCCGGGTGCTGCCAACGTAACAGCGCTTCCGCGCCTAAAATCTTATGATCAGCCAGAGATAGTTTGGGCTGAAAGGCAAGCGACATCTCACCGCGCTCGGTGGCGCCACGAATTGCTTGCTGAATATGCAGCCGCTGCCGCTGCTTGGTCTCAAGCGCGGGAGTGTAGTGCTGAACCTTTAGCGACTCCAGGGGCGGCAAAGCTAACGCCGCCATATGTACTAACCGTTCTGTCTCAAAATAACCTGCTTCGGCGCTAATACCGATACGTGCGCTGAGAGGCAGCAAAAGCTCATCCAGCGCCTGATCCTGTTCAAAACAATCGAGTAGTTGCTCGGCCAGGCCCAGCAGTTTGGTTGGGTTTGCCGTGGGGGTAATGACCAGCAGCTCGCTTCCTCCCCATAAGCCGAGCAAACACTCCTCGTCGAGCTGCCGACGAAGCCGTTGGGTAATAAAATGAAGGAGTTGGTCGGCAACCCGGTAGCCGTGCAAGCGCACTACGTCATCGAGTTTATCAATCGCGATAAACAGTAGCCCCGTGCCGGAAGCTTTAAGGGCCGCCGTGCGCAGCGCCTGGTCTAAACCGCGCCGGTTAGGCAGCTGGGTAATAGGGTCGGTGCGTGACTGGCGATCTAACTCTTGGGTGCGTTTGGCGACCATCTGTTCGAGGGTGTCGGCCTGCTTATCACGCACCTGGTAGCGGTGCTCAATGTTTAAGGTATTGCGTATGCGTTGCAATACTTCATCTTGCTTAAACGGTTTGGTGATGAAATCGCGTACGCCCATACTCAGGGCCCGATGGCGGGTCGCGTCATCAATTTGCGCCGTCAGCACGATAATCGGCGGCATCTGCTCGGCAAAGTGCGCCCTGAGCTCTTCAATCACCGCATAGCCGTCTAGGTGCGGCATACGTATATCCAGCAGCAGTAAATCAGGCAACTGCTGTTGGCAGTGAGGGAGCACCTCACGTGGATCGTTGATACCGTGAACGTTCTCGAACCCATACTCGTCAAGAAGATCGAACATGAGTTCGATGTTAACCGTGCTGTCATCCACTATTAACAAATGTTTTTCAGTAAGGCTCATGGTGCTTTCCCTGACGCAGTCTGAATAAACTGAGCAATGGTGGCTTCTAGTTTATCAAGCTCAAGCGGTTTGGTGAGGTAGGCATTAAAGCCTGCTTCCAGACCGCGTCTAATGTCGCCCGGCATGGCGTTGGCCGAGAGGGCGACCACCGGCAAGGCTTGCAGCTGTGGGTCGCGGCGCATCGCTTCCAATGTCTGGTAGCCGTTCATGCCCGGCAGGTGGACATCCATGAGTACCAGGGCAGGCGAGCAGTGGCGCATTATTTCCAGGCCAATTTCAGCGCTGGGCGCAATCTGCAGCGTTATCTCGCCCATATCTTCAATAATATCTTCCATCAGCCGCTGATTGGCGGGGTTGTCCTCGATATAGAGCAGCGTAAAAGCACTGCTGGGCTGCGCATGAACAGGATGAGACGCAGGAGGCGCGTCGGCGGTAGCGTCTGCGTTAGCAGTGGGTAAGGTAAACCAAAAAGTGGCACCTTGGCCGGGCTGACTGTCTACCCCCATCTCGCCGTTCATACGCTCGACCAGCTCGCGGGTAATCGCCAGGCCAATTCCGGAGCCTTCTATGCTGCCACCTTCTGCATCAAGGCGATTAAAGGGTTCAAATAGCTCGTGTTGGCGTTCAGGGGCAATGCCAGAGCCGGTGTCGGTGACGCTGATACGCACATGATCCACTAAGTGTGCCACGGTAATATCGATTGAGCCGTTGGGGCTGTTGTACTTAATCGCATTAGAGAGCAGGTTTAACAGTATCTGTTTGGTGCGTGTGTAGTCGGCGTTTACCTGCCAGCGATCATTGGGTGAGGTATAGCGAAACTGAATGCCTGCCGCCTCGGCGCAGTCTTCCAAGGTAGAGCAGGCGTCGTTAAACACGTTGGCGAGAATAATCGGCTCAATGGAGAGCGTCATATGACCTGCTTCTATCTTGGCCAAATCCAGCACTTCGTTAATCAGGCTGAGTAGGTGTTGACCACTCCGCTCGATTTGGGAGACCTGGCGGTGCTGCTTGTCGCCAAGCGGTTCGCGGCGGCTATTAGCCAGAATCTGCGAGAAACCGATGATGGCATTGAGCGGGGTGCGCAGCTCGTGGCTCATTGATGAGAGAAATTCACTTTTTGCTCGGCTGGCGGTTTCTGCCTGGTCACGAGCCGCGGCGAGGTCGCGCATAACCTGTTCGCGCTCGGCCATTTGGCTATACAGGTTGATCAACAGCGAACAGGTGTCGGTAAACGGCTGTAGCCAATCCAACAGCGCCTGGTTCAGTGGTTGCTGGCTATTGGCGATGGCGTACATACCAATCAGGTGTTCGCCGCTGAAAATAGGAACGCCGAGGTAGTTATGGAACGGCGTGTCCGCGATGGGAAAACCACTGCGTTTAATATGGGGGGCAATGTCGTCGGCAATGATCACTTCACCATAGGCAAAAACACGACCTAACATTGAGTCTGGGTTGGTGAGTTTTAAACTGCCATTACGCAGTTGGTCTACCAGATTACGCGATTCTTCGCTCCACGTGAGATGGGTAATCGCATGAACTTTAAGTGCGTTGGTGGTGTTGGTAGGCAGTACTTCGCCAATGAGTGCGTAGTCACTATCGGTGAGCTCGCGCAGCGCCTCCATCAAAAATACCCACAGCCGTTTTTCCGACATCAGCGCTTGATAGTCGGTAATACCTTGGTGGAGGATTTGGAGCAGCTTCTGCTCTTTCTGCATTTTGCTAGCGGTCTGGGTGAGCTCTATCTGAAGCTTGTGTTGGCGAAGTAGCTCTTCAACCTGACCCGCCAAATTACTGAGCAGCTTTAGATCTCGCTCACTAAAGGTACGAGGCTGGTGGTCAATAATGCACAGGGTGCCAACGGCCATGCCTTGGAGTGGCCGTATGGGAAATCCTGCGTAAAAGCGGATGTGCGGCGAGTCAGTGACCAGTCGATTGTCTGCAAAGCGCTCGTCTTTATGGGTGTCTTCAATGACCAGCGGTCCATCGTGGGCGATGGCATGGGCGCAGAACGAGACGGCCCGCTCGGTTTCACACTCCTCAAGCCCTTGGTGCGATTTAAACCACTGCCGCTCTTGATCGATTAACGACACTAAGGCCACAGGCACATTGAACAGGTCGCGGGCGAGTTGCGTCATCCGCTCGAACGCCTTGTCACTAGGCGTATCGAGTACCTGTAGAGCATGCAAGGCCGCCAGTCGCTGTGTTTCATTTTGAGGAGTATCTGGGGCTTGCATGGCCATTCCACCGAAGAGGATTAAGTAAATATATCGTACAAGAGTTATACCAATGAATAATTACCTATCGGTCATTAACCCACAAGCTTTAGCCAAGACCTAAAAGTTTTATTAGCCAACGCCGGTAAGGTGGGTAAAGTAGCCGGCTCGTTGCTCGTTTCGCCTGATAAAAAACTCCGCGCAAGTGGCTAAAACGCTCAAAACCGTGGCGCCCATGGTAAGCCCCCATGCCGCTCTCACCGACGCCGCCAAAGGGCAATGAAGGCACTGCGTGGTGGAGCAGCGTAGCATTAAATACCAGCGCGCCAGAGCGAGTCGTTTGCAGCAACTGCTGCTGCAAGCCCTTTTCATGTGTGAAGGCATACAGCGCTAGGGGGTGGGGGCGGGCATTCACATAGCGTATTGCCGCCGCCATATCGCTAACGCCAATCACCGGTAGGCAGCGGCCAAAAATCTCGTCCCGCATCACCTGAAGCCCCTGGTGAGGGTCGATAATCAGCGCCGGGGCATAAGGGCCGTGATCAATAACTCTGCAACCGTGGTCGTGGGCTTCTTGTAGCATGGCATCCAGCCGCTGCTGGTGGGCCGCATTAATCGCATGGGTGTCCGCGTTGGCATTGGGGCGCTGCTGTTGAATAGCCTCGCTTAACGCCTTAACCAGGGCACTCATATGGCGGCTCTCTACCAGCACGTAGTCGGGGGCGATACAGGTTTGCCCGCCGTTCATGCCTTTACCAAAAATAATATCCGCTGCGGCTTTAGCGAAATCCGCATCGCCAGCCACAATAGCGGGTGACTTTCCGCCCAGTTCTAGTGTCACTGGGGTTAAATTCGCGGCGGCCGCCTGGGCGACTTGACGGCCCACCGCCGTAGAGCCAGTGAATACCAAGTGATCAAACGGCAGCTCGCTAAAGCGACGGGCCACTGCTACATCGCCTTCGATTACTTTGAGCTCTTCATGGGGGAAGTATTGCGGCACTAGGCGCTTGAGCAGGGCGCTGGTGGCGGGGCTGTGCTCACTGGGCTTCAGCATTACCACATTGCCCGCTGCAAAGGCATCCACAACTGGCATGAGTGCCAGGCTCCAGGGGTAGTTCCAGGGCGACATCACGCCGACCACACCCAGCGGTTGAGGTGCGATGCGTGCCCGGGCAGGCATTAAACGCCACGGCATACTGGCCGAACCCGGGCGCATCCAGCGCCATAGATGCAGCCTGGCGTGGCGAATAGCGTGGATCACTGGGCTGATTTCAGCCATGCGTATTTCCACGTCGCTGCGCTGACCAAAATCCGTTTGAATCGCGCGGATAATCTCAAGCTGATGGTGCTTAGTCATACGCGCTAGGCGGGCCAAGCGTTCACGCCGCAGCGTTAGCGTCGGGTAGGGCATTTGTTCGGCAGCTTGGCGCTGCGTTTGAAAATCACCCATCAGATCGCGCGTCATGGCCTGTCCTTATGTGCCGCTAGCGGCATAACGTTAATGACTGTCGTTTAATCACCGCATCTGCTGTCGTTGGCATAGTCTGTGGATTTAGTCCGTGGGTTCAGCCAATGGATGTCAACGACTGGGGTAAGAGGGTGAGTGTAAACGGTTTAAATAAACAGTTAGTGTAAAGTGGCCCCTTTAGCCCTCACACTCTCGGGAAGGTGCTATGCCGTTACCCCCACTGTCGATCACTATTCTACCCACCATTGAGGCCGTCACGGCAAGCCAGTGGGATTCACTGGTAGATACTGATCAGCCCTTTTTACGTCATGGGTTTTTACACGCCCTGGAGGCCAGCGGTTCGGTCAGTATGGCCACGGGTTGGGAGCCTTGTCACCTGAGTGTATGGCAAGGCGAACAGCTGGTCGCGGCGATGCCGATGTATCGCAAACATCACTCCTACGGTGAGTATGTGTTTGATTGGGGCTGGGCGGAAGCATTAGAGCGTGCTGGTGGCCGCTACTACCCCAAAGCACTCAGTGCCGTGCCGTTCACGCCGGTGCCGGGCGCGCGCACGCTCATCGCCAAGCACGCCGATGCCCCTGCTATACGCGCTCTGCTGGCTGACGCTTGGCGTGAACAGTGTGACAGCCTTGATCTCTCTAGCTGGCACTTGCTGTTTGCCGACGAGGCGGATGTCACCGCTTGGCAGGCGCAGTGCCCTGAGCTGATCAGCCGTGAAGGTGTGCAGTTTCAGTGGCGTGACCGCGGCTTCGGCGATTTTGATGGTTTTCTGGCCAGCCTTACCTCGAAGCGGCGCAAAATGATCAAGCGCGAGCGGCGCTTGGTCGCCGAGCAAGGCTTGAAGGTTGCCTACGTAGAGGGCGACGCGATTACCCCAGCGGATATAGCGCATTTCTATCGCTGCTATGCGATTACCTACCATGAGCGTGGTCGCCCGCCTTATTTAAACCATGACTTTTTTGAACGCCTGCGCCAAACCATGCCCGAGGTGCTGGTGCTGGTACAGGCCTATATTGAAGATCGCCCGGTGGCGGCAGCGCTCTATTTTCGCGGCACTAAGTCGCTTTACGGGCGTTACTGGGGAAGCGAAGTGGTGGCTGACTGCCTGCACTTTGAAGCCTGCTATTACCAGGGCATTGAGTACTGTTTGCAGCGTGGCTTAACGCTATTTGACCCAGGTACCCAGGGTGAGCACAAGCTGGTACGCGGTTTTGCTCCCCAGCGGGTGCGTTCGCTGCACTACATTAGCCACCCTGGGCTGGCTGCCGGTGTTGCCCAGTTTTGTCATCAAGAGGGCGAACATGTCAGCGCCTACCGCGAAGCGGCCCATCAAGCGCTGCCCTTTAAGCTGTCATTTAAATAAGCAGCGGCTCGCTGGGATTGTTCCTTGATGGCATAATGCGCGCCAATAAGTGGGACGATATAAATTGCATCTCAGCCGATAATGTCCAGGAGAGCAGCGATGCGCAAATGGCTAGTGATAACGTTGCTCGCGGTGCTAGCGCTGCTTCAGTATGAATTGTGGCTAGGCAACGGCGGCTGGCGCGATTTGCAGCAAGTGGAGCAGCGGGTCGCGGTTCAAGAGGCGGCCAATGTGCCCATGCGCGAGCGCAATGCGCGGCTGGCGGCCGAAGTGACGGATTTAAAAAACGGTTTAGACGCCATTGAAGAGCGGGCGCGTAGCGATATGGGCATGGTACGCACCGACGAACAGTTCTTCTGGGTGCCGGGTGTCGCGATCCAAAATGAGCTGATCGGCATCAATGCGGGGTTGGTTGCTCCCCAGGAGCCACGTCAGTGAGCCAAACCTGGCTAATTGTTCCCGCGGCGGGTCAAGGCCGCCGAATGGGGGCAGACAAACCCAAACAGTACTTGACCTTGGCCGACGAGCAGCCGGTGCTGGCGCATACCTTGGCGCGCCTTCATTGCGCCTTTCCAACCGCTCGCTTAGTGCTCTGTCTAGACGCCGACGACCGCTGGTTTTCATCGCACTGGGTGCCTTTCGCAAAGTGGCAGCGGGTGCCGGGTGGCAGTGAACGAATGGACAGCGTATTAAATGCCCTACACGCCATGGCGGCTGCAGATGATGACGTAGTGATGGTGCACGATGTGGCCCGCCCCTGTATTACCGTGGGCGACCTTCAGGCGCTTTATCAAGCTGTGGCGACGCACCCCGCTGGCGCGCTCTTGGCGATGCCGGTAGCCGATACCATGAAACGTGCCGATGACCAGTGCCTGAGCGCACGAACCGAACCCCGGGATGGCTTGTGGCACGCGCTAACGCCCCAAGGCTTTCGCTATGCGCTGCTGCGACGAGCCTTGGAAACCGCTCGCCAGCAGCAAACGCTGGTGACCGATGAAGCCTCGGCGGTTGAAGCCTTGGGTGAGTTTCCTCAGTTGGTAAGCGGGCGTCGCGACAACCTGAAAATTACCCACCCGGACGACTTGGCGCTGGCCGCCGCGATTATGGCGGCGCAGGCCGTTGTCGCGCCGGGCAGGGCTGAATAAATAGGAGCTTATAATGCGTATCGGCCACGGATTCGATGTACACCGCTTCGGCCCCGGCGATCATTTAATGATTGGTGGCGTTAAGCTGCCGTTTGAACACGGCTTTGTCGCCCACTCCGACGGCGATGTGCTGCTCCACGCGATTAGCGATGCGCTGTTGGGTGCCTGTGCGCTGGGCGATATTGGCCGCCACTTTCCCGATACCGACCCAGCGTGGGCAGGGGCCGACAGCCGTGAGCTACTGCGCCATGTGGTTACGCTTGTGCAACAACAGGGCTATGGGGTGGTCAATATCGACACCACTTTGATGGCCCAAGCGCCTAAAATGGCGCCGCACATTGAGGCTATGCGGGAAGTCATTGCCGCCGACCTAGGCGTTACGCTGGGGCAAGTCAACGTTAAAGCCACTACCACCGAACGGCTAGGTTTCACCGGGCGCGGTGAAGGTATCGCCGCTGAGGCGGTGGTGCTGCTTAACCGTGCTGAGGCGCTTAATGATTAATATGCCTGAGTGGCAGCGCAGCTTGGATGCTCATTTCGGCCCGCCCAAACCGGGCCAGTACCGTGCCCAGCCGGAGGATTTTTGGGTCGACGAGCAGCTTGATTTTACCCCTGAGGCACACGGTGAACATCTATGGCTGCGCGTTGAAAAGCGCAATCAAACCACGTTAGATGTGGTAAAAACATTAAGTCGGCTTTGCGGCGTGACACCCCGTGATATTGGTTACTCAGGCATGAAAGACCGTATAGCCGTAACCCGCCAGTGGCTGAGTGTGCATTTGCCCGGCCGTGACGCGCCACCTGAGCTTGAGCAGTCGCTTACTGTGCTGGGTATCACGGTGGTTGAACAGGCGCGCCACCCCCGTAAGCTCAAACGTGGTGTTCACCGTACGAATCGGTTTGTTTTGCGCTTGAGCGGTGAGGCCATTGAAGGTGAAGACTTTATCGCCCGCTGGGAGACACTTTGCCAGCAGGGCGTGCCCAACTATTTTGGCCCCCAGCGCTTTGGGCCTGAGGGGCGTAATCTTCAGCGTGCAGAGGCATTACTTAACCGAGGTTGGCGAAAACGCGACGATCGCCAGGGTATGATGCTCTCTACGGCACGCAGTTTTTTGTTTAACGAACTGCTTAGCGCGCGAATCGCGGATGGCACCTGGGCGCAGCCGCTGGCAGGCGATACGTTGATGCTGGACGGCACGCAAAGCGTGTTTCGTATCGACGCCTCCGATGCAACGCTTCAGGCCCGCGCCGCTGAGCTGGATGTTCACCCCACCGGGGTGCTTTGGGGCGTTGGCGAGTCCGAGCAAGGCGACGCAGCTGGCTACACAGCACGTTTGTTGCAGCACTACCCCGAGCTATGCAGCGGTTTAGAGCGCAGCGGTGTAAAGCAGGCGCGCCGGGCACTGCGCATGCGGCTGCTGGAACCACAGCTTGCGTGGGAACCTGGCGCCGTTCGGCTTGCGTTTGCGCTGCCGCGGGGGAGTTTTGCCACCGCCGCGCTGGGTGAGCTTATGTTGGCAGGCTGATTCAACTGTCAGAATTGAGCTTGGCATACAGAAAAGTTAGTAAAAGAGAGGGATATGAGCGGCTACGTTTCGTGCTTATGCTTTGCGCTTGTGTCTCTTGTGCTTACGACGTTTTCGATGACAAAGTTTGCGATTAAAAACAGGGAGACCCACTATGCGGCGACTGCTGCTTTCCAATGATGATGGTGTGCATGCGCCTGGGCTGCGTGCGCTGCACGATGCGTTGTTGGCTCATGCCAATATTCGCGTAGTGGCGCCCGACCGAGACCGTAGCGGTGCCAGCAACTCGCTCACTCTGTCACGGCCGCTCTCGCTGACACCTTTGGATAACGGCTTTTATAGCGTCGATGGTACGCCCGCGGACTGTGTCTATTTAGGCGTGCATGGGGTATGGGACGAAAAGCCGGATTTAGTCATCTCAGGTATCAATCACGGCAGTAACCTGGGTGATGATGTGCTCTATTCCGGCACCGTCGCGGCGGCGATGGAGGGGCGCAATCTGGGAATGACGGCGATTGCCATGTCGCTATGCGGTGAGCGCCATTTCGCCACCGCCGCCAGGGTGGCCGCCACCTTGATCGGTGCCGCGGATCAGCTCTCGCTACCACCGCGAACGCTGCTGAATGTCAATGTGCCCGATGTACCCTGGGAGGAGATCAAAGGCGTTAAAGTGACTCGCTTAGGCTATCGTGGGCCGGCAGAGAAGCCGTTAGCGGTCAAAGACCCGCGCGGCCGTGCGCGCTACTGGATTGCGCCGGTAGCGGCCAATGCTGATGACGGCGATGATACCGATTTTGCTGCTGTCGAAGCGGGCTATGTGTCGATTACTCCCCTACAAACAGACCTAACGCGGCACCCCGCGCTTAACGATGTGCAGGAATGGTTGGATGTTTTTGCCTGATATCTCTCCAGGAGAGCTGCGCGGTCGCGGCATGACCTCCCAGCGCACCCGTGACCGCATGGTCGAACGCCTCATGCAACAGGGTATTAGCGATGCCCGGGTGCTGGAGGTGATGGCTGGCGAGCCGCGTCACCTGTTTGTTGACGAAGCGCTGGCTCATCGTGCTTATGAAGATACCGCGCTACCGATTGGCTTTAGCCAAACGCTGTCGCAGCCGTTCATTGTGGCGCGGATGACGGAGCTTGTGCTGCGTGCTGAGCCGCGAAGAGTTCTGGAGCTGGGCACAGGGTCCGGCTATCAGACATTGATACTGTCGCGGTTGGTAGAAGAGCTCTACTCCATTGAGCGCATTGGTGCGTTACACGAGCGTGCGGCGCAGCGCTTAAGACGGTTAGCAGCGCCCGCCACGCTGGCGGTGGCGGACGGCGGCTATGGTTGGCCTGAGGTCGCGCCGTTCGACGTTATTTTGCTAACCGCTTGTGCCCAAACGTTGCCTACAGCGCTGCTAGAGCAATTGAGCAACGATGGGGTGCTAATCGCTCCGTTGGAAGAGCCTGATGGCAGCCAGTGGCTTACTCAGGTAAAGCGCATCGGCAGTGCCTTTGAAAAGCGTCGGCTTGAGCCCGTGCGCTTTGTACCCTTACTGCAAGGAGTAGTGGATTGAAGCGGCAACCCTTAGGACTTTTTTTACGCGGCGCAGGGATGGGCGCCGCCGACGCTGTACCCGGCGTGTCGGGAGGAACGATTGCGTTTATTAGCGGTATTTATGAAGAGCTGATTAACACCATCAAACAGTTTGGCCCCAGTGCCATTGGCGTATGGCGCCGCGGTGGCTGGCAGGCCTTGAGCAAGCATTTAAATCTCGCCTTTCTAGTGCCGCTATTGGCGGGGGKCGCGATTAGTCTGTTTAGCGTGGCACACTTGGCGCTCTGGTTGATGGAAGCGCATCCATTGCTGCTGGATGGGTTCTTTTTTGGCTTGGTGGCTGCCTCTGCCCTGGTGGTGGGGCAGGCGAGTAACGGCTGGAAACTGTGGTATTTATTGCCGCTACTGGTGGGAGTAATGCTGGCCCAGGCGTTGCCCGGCATGATGCCGCTGGTGTTATTAATGGATAATGAAGCACTGGTAGTAATGGTGGCAGGCTGTATTGCCATTAGCGCCATGCTGCTGCCAGGCGTGTCAGGCAGCTTTCTATTGCTGACCATGGGACTCTACGGCACCATCATGGGGGCAATTCGCAGTTTGGATCTGGGTATCATTGTGCTGTTTGGCATGGGCTGCATAGTCGGCTTAGCACTGTTCTCACGGCTGTTGTCCTGGCTGTTAAGGCGTCACCACACCTCAACCATGCAATTGCTACTGGGGTTTATTGTCGGTTCGCTACCGGTTCTCTGGCCATGGCGCGAACTGTTACGCTACCAAATAGGGMCAGAAGGGCAAATGATTCCTCTGGAGCACCGCTATTTATTGCCCGCTGACTATGCCGTATTGACCGGTGCTTCGGCACAAGTGGCCGGTGTTGTCGCGCTAATGGCCGTGGGCGCTCTGATTGTCGTGTTACTCAACCGACACGCGGATCGTCGGCCAATCGATACCCAGCTTGGCGCTGAAAAGGAGTAGGTTTGTATGTGTAAAGGTTATCTACCTAAAGTACTGATGATGTCGGCGCTGGCACTCGCAATGGCTGGCTGTGCCAGCCAGCAGGGCGGAGGCCCCCAGGTGCGTGATTTAAGCCAAGCACGCCAGGCGGTGGAAAACTCGCCCCAATATACGGTTAAAGCGGGCGATACCCTGTACGGCATTGCCTGGCAGCACAATTTGGATTATCGCCAGCTGGCAGCAATGAATAATATTGATCCGCCCTACCAAATTCGGCCAGGGCAAACCATTGCCCTGCGCGAAGGCGCCTCGTCAGCGGCCAGTAACCAGCCGGATGCTAATACCTCTGGCGGCGGCGGCGGTGGTGCCGTGGCGACGGGCCTAAGCCCGCAGACAGCCTCAGTGGCGAGTGATGACCAGGAGCTGGATTGGCTGTTGCCCGATGAATCAGCGATTCAGCGCAATCAGCGCCTGACGGCTGAACGCAATGCCGCAGAGCAAGAGGCCGATGGATCCYCCTCAACGCCTCAGCCTGAAGTGGTCGCGGCGGCTGATCCCGAGCCTGAGCCCGCCCAGCAGCCTGCTCCTCAACCATCATCAGAGCCCGAACAGGCGCCCGAGCCGGAACCTGAACCTGAACCCCAGCCTGAACCTGAACCCCAGCCCGAAGCTGCCCCTGCCACGCAAAGTGCCAGTGTGGATCGCTCTTCGCGGACCTATACGCCCGCTGAAACCATTGCCTGGCAGTGGCCTGCCGATGGCAACGTCGTTGGCGCCTTTGGTCAGGGCGATAGCATCACTGCCGGGATTGATATCGCCGGTGAAAAGGGGCAACCTGTTAAAGCGGCAGGCCCCGGCATCGTGGTCTATGCGGGCAGTGGCGTAAGGGGCTACGGCAACCTCATCCTGCTTAAGCACAACGATCAATTCCTGAGTGCGTATGCCCATAACGACAGCTTACGGGTCAGTGAAAATGATGTGGTCGAGGCTGGAGAGGTGATAGCCACAATGGGGGATAGCGATGCAGAAAACGTCAGATTACACTTTGAGGTTCGCCGTGATGGGCAACCGCAAGATCCCATTGACTTTCTGCCTTCCCGCTAATGCACTCAGCAAAAGAGTGAGCCGTCAGCGTTATAACCTGGACGTTGCCCGAATCGCTGTATTCGAGCGTCATATAACAATCGTCACATAACAATATGGTGTGCGTCCTGAACGCACCCCTTTGATTTTTAAATGGCGGGTAGGCGACAAACGAGGGGTAAGGCCATGAGTATGTTGGAGAAAGATCTACAGGAGGTTGACCTGGATGCTGCTGAGGAGGCGCTTGATGATACCGATGACGAGGTCACGGTAGAAGAAGACGCTTTCGAGAAAGCACTAGGGCGTGAGGATCGTCAATCGACCCAAAGCTTGGATGCGACGCAAATCTACCTCAACGAAATCGGCTTTTCGCCACTGTTAACGCCAGAAGAGGAAGTTTATTACGGCCGCCTGGCACGTAAGGGCGACCCCTTGGGCCGCTCGAGAATGATTGAATCCAACTTGCGGCTGGTGGTAAAGATTGCCCGCCGCTACCTAAACCGCGGCTTAACGCTGCTGGATTTGATCGAAGAGGGCAATTTGGGCTTGATCCGCGCGGTAGAGAAGTTTGACCCCGAGCGGGGCTTCCGTTTCTCGACCTATGCCACTTGGTGGATTCGTCAGACCATCGAACGGGCGCTGATGAACCAAACGAGAACGATCCGGCTGCCCATTCATGTGGTCAAAGAGCTCAATATTTATCTGCGTGCGGCGCGGGAATTAACCCAGAAGTTTGACCACGAAGCCACCGCCGAAGAGATTGCCGATCACCTCGATAAACCGGTTGAAGTAGTCAAGAAAATGCTCGGCCTTAATGAGCGCGTGTCGTCGGTCGACTACCCCATGGGTGGCGAGAGCGATAAGCCGCTGATCGATACCCTGGCAGACGATGAAGTGCAGGGCCCCGAAGCGCGCCTGGTGGATGGCGACGTCAAGCAGCATGTGGACCTTTGGCTGGACGAGCTGAGCGAAAAGCAGCGCGAAGTGGTGGTGCGCCGCTTTGGCTTGCGCGGCCATGAATCGGCCACCCTGGAAGAAGTGGGCGCCGAAATCGGTTTAACCCGCGAGCGGGTGCGCCAGATCCAAGTCGAAGCGCTCAAGAAACTACGCCGTTCGCTGGAAAAGCAGGGCCTGTCTCTGGAAGCTCTGTTTGAGACCTAATACATAAGCGAGACCACGCATGCGCCCCCTTGTGGCCGATATTGATCTGGACGCGCTGCGTCACAACTATCAATTGGCGTGCAGCTGCGCGCCCCAAAGCCGCTCAGTGGCGGTGATTAAAGCCGATGGGTATGGGCATGGTGCGCTTGCCTGCGCCCAGGCGCTGGCAAACCAAGCGCCGGCGTTTGCCGTTGCCTGCATTGAAGAGGCCCTTACGCTTCGCCAGGGTGGCATTACCCACCCCATTATCCTGCTGGAAGGCATCTTCAGCGCCGACGAACTGGCGCTGGTGGATTCCCACGGCTTCTGGATTGCGGTACACAGCCAATGGCAGGTCGATGCCCTGCTAGCTGCTTCACCTAAAAAGCCAATTCCTGTCTGGTTGAAAGTTGACTCCGGCATGCACCGCCTGGGCTTTGCCATCGACGAGGCTGCCGCCATCTGGCGTCAGCTAAGTGCCGCGCCAAGCGTGGCCTCGCTCCACCTAATGAGTCACTTTGCCAGCGCCGACTCCCGTGATAACCGCTACTTCCACCAGCAAATGGCCCGGCTTCAGGGGCTTGCCAGTGAGCTAGATGCGCCGCTGTGTTTGGCCAACTCTCCGGCCACCCTGGCGTGGCCAGTGGCCCACGGCGACTGGAACCGGCCTGGGGTCATGCTCTACGGCAGCGACCCTTTGGAAGTGGCCAATGACATCACCCAGCAGTTGCAGCCGGTGATGACCCTGCGCTCGGAAATTATTGCCCTGCGCGAGCTGGATGAGGGCGAACCTGTGGGCTATAGCGGCCGTTGGCGGGCGCCGCGACGTTCACGTATTGCCGTGGTCGCCTGCGGTTATGGCGATGGCTATGACCGTCATGCCCGCGATGGTACGCCGGTACTGGTCAACGGCCAGCGCTGTGCGCTTGCCGGTAAAGTCTCCATGGATATGCTCACCGTTGATGTGACGGACGTCCCTGAGGCCGCGATTGGCAGCGATGTCGTACTGTGGGGCAGAGCCAGCAACGGCGAAGTCCTGTCGGTGGATGAAGTGGCCCGTTACTGCGATACCATCAGCTATACGCTGCTCACGGGGGTACTGCCTCGGGCGCCGCGGCGTTATCATGGGCGCTCTGTTTAAACGGTTGTTTCCATGTCGAAATCACGTTACCCACGCTCCTTCGCCCACCCGCGATACTGGCCCACCTGGCTGGCTATTGGCGCGATGTATGCGGCTGCCTGGCTGCCTTGGCGATTGAAAATGGCCATTGGCAAAGGCCTTGGTTTACTTGCCTGGCGCTTTGCCAAGCGGCGTCGACGGATTACTGAAACCAACATTGCGCTATGCTTTCCGGAAAAGACCCCCGACCAACAGCATCAGCTGGTCAGAGAAACCTTTATTGCCAATGGCATCGGCCTGATTGAAACCGCCACCGGCTGGTGTCGCGATGGCGAAAGCCTACGTCACCGGGTTGCGTACATCGGCGAGGAGCATATGGCCCGCGCTGAGGCTCAAGGTAAAGGCGTGATTATTGTTGGCGTTCACTTCTCTTCCCTCGATTTAGGGGGCGCCATCCACGCGCTATTTTTCGCTGCCGATGCCGTTTATCGCCCGCATAATAACCCGCTGTTTGAGCGCTTTATGACTCGTGCGAGAAGGCGTAATTTTGGTGTCGCCATTGACCGTTATGACCTACGCGGCGCGGTGCGTCAGCTCAAGGCGGGCCGTATGGTGTGGTACTCGCCTGATCAGGATTTTGGCCGCGATGTCAGTGTGTTTGCGCCGCTGTTTGGCCAGCAGGCTGCGACCATTCGTTTAACGGCCAAGCTGGCGCGTATGACCGGCGCACCGGTGGTGCCAATGATGTTTCACCGCAACCCGGATAACGCGACTTATACGATTGAAAGCCTGCCCGCCTTGGAAGGCTTTCCCAGTGGCGATGAAGTGGCCGATGCCACGCGGATCAACCAGTTTATTGAGTTGGCCATTCGCAAGCACCCCGAGCAGTACCTCTGGCTGCATCGGCGTTTTAAAACCCGCCCCGAAGGTGAGCCCAGCGTTTATTAATCTCACTGTCGTCAGCCATAAAAAAAGCCAGCGTTAGCTGGCTTTTTGGCATTCCTGGGCGGCGTTTACTCCAGGTTGCGGGAGTAGAAAATTTCCAGCATCTCTTTACGCAGACGGCCCTCAATGTCACGGGCTTCTTCAAAGGTAATGTCGCGACGCGATGTGCCGAACAGGTAGTTATCCAGCGCGAAGTCTTTAAGCAACATTTTGGTGTGGAACATGTTCTCCTGATACACGTTAACGTCCATCATTTGATACGCATGCTTGGTGTCTTCAGCAAGGTAGTCTTGGATGGAGGTAATGCCGTGATCAATAAACAGTTTTTTGCCATCCACATCGCGGGTAAAGCCGCGCACCCGGTAATCCATGGTAACAATGTCGGAGTCGAAACTGTGGATCAGGTAGTTCAGCGCCTTTAACGGGCTGATATGACCACAGGTGGAGACATCGATATCCAGGCGGAAGGTACTGATGCCGTTGTCAGGGTGCGATTCAGGATAGCTGTGCACGGTGACGTGGCTTTTGTCCAGGTGCCCAACCACCGTCTCAGGCAGCGGTCCGGGGCCCGGCTTCACTTGTTCGGGTGCCGCCTCGTCAAGCTCATGTTCGGCAATTAATATCGTTACGCTGGCGCCATGGGGCTCGTAGTCCTGGCGGGCGATATTAAGCACATGGGCGCCGATAATATTGGTGACGTCTTTAAGAATCTGCGTTAAACGTTCGGCGTTGTAGAGCTCATCGATATAGTCGATGTAAGCCGCCGTCTGCTCTTCGGTTTTGGCATAACAGATGTCGTAAATGTTAAAGCTTAACGAGCTGGTCAGGTTGTTAAACCCGTGGAGTCGGAGATTGTCGGTCACGTCCGAACCTCGTCAATAATCTCAAAGGAATGGGTGATCTTAACGCCGCCGTTAACGAGCATGATCGATGCACTACAGTACTTTTCAGCGGAGAGTTCAACCGCGCGGGCAACCTGCTTCTCTTTCAGCGCGCGTCCGGTTACCACGAAATGGACGTGGATCTTGGTAAAGACAGCGGGCACCTCATCGGCGCGTTCGGCGTCTAGCTCAGCGACGCAGTCGGTCACATTGGCACGCGCTTTATCCAAAATATTCAAGATATCAAACGCGGTGCAGCTGCCCATGCCCATTAATAGCATTTCCATTGGGCGAGGCCCTGTGTTGCGGCCACCGTGGTCGGGCGGGCCGTCGATCACAACGCTGTGCCCGCTACCGGATTCCGCCACGAATTGGCGGCCTTCTGTCCATTTTACCCGTGCTTTCACGCTGCTCTCCTCATCTAGGCGACGAAAGGTAAGTCGCGCAGCATAACATTTCTTGGCCTGCGCGCCTCTCCTCAGCGCCGCTGTTGAACATTGTTAATGTTCGGCATGTGCCAGCCACCTTCAACAATGGCTGGTTTACCCACCACGCTGGGATTGTATAGATACACCCAGGCAAGGCCAAAACAGGTGGTTATCTGCTGGCGGTCATATTCGCCCTGGGCCGGGGCATCAACGCGGTAGTCCTCTAACCGGTCTAGCTGGGCCAAGTGGTCAATGTTGATCCGATAGACCTCAAGGGTGACCCCTTTTGACGGCTGCCATTTGGCACCGGGGTAGGGGCCAATATCGTAGAGCGTGAGCGCTGAGGCAACGTCACTCCCTAGCAGTGTCGCACCATTTAGCCAGTGGGCATTGTTGAAGCCTTGTTTTAGCGTGCCGTAGACCGCTACCCGTGGCGTGTCAGTGATTGCCTCACTTAAATAGCGCGGATGCATAGACTACCTCCCTTTGCCCTGTAGCTGGCTTTCCAGCGAGGCCAAGCGTTCAGGGGTGCCCACATCGACCCAGAGGCCAGTGTAACGTTCACCGCTTACCCGATGGTTATCAATGGCAGCTCTAAGCAGTGGCGCCAGTGCAAAGGCGCCCTGGGGCTGACCGGCTAACAGGGCGGGGTGAATCACACCGATGCCTGAATAGGTTAAGCGCTCAGCGCTGGTTTGGTTAACGCGCCCATCCTCGAGGCCAAAATCCCCATTCGCGTGGTGTGGCGGGTTTGCCACCAGCACCAGGTGCGCCAGATCGTCGCCTTGCAACGCGTGTTTKCCGGGAAGCGCTGTGCACCAAACATCACCGTTGACGAGCAGAAACGGCGCATCGCCCAGCAGTGGCAGCGCTTGCTGAATACCGCCGCCAGTTTCCAGCGGCGCTGTTTCCCGGCTCCAGTGAATCCGTAGCCCGTAGGCCTCTCCGTCGCCGAGTGCTGCGATAATCTGCTCTGCACGGTAGCTAACGTTGATGACCACTTCATGAATGCCCGCCTCACGAAGACGCTCAAGATGGTGCACAATCAGCGGCTTGCCCGCCACGGGCAGCAGCGGCTTGGGGCAGTGGTCGGTGAGCGGGCGCATCCGCTTGCCCAGGCCCGCGGCTAAAATCATCGCTTTCATGACGGTATTTCCGCTAGTCGTTTCATAATGGCAGGCCGTAAAGTGAGTTGGAGCCACTCAGCGAACTCATCCTGCTCGGTCAGAAACGAAAAGCTATCTTCCAGGTGATCCAGAAAGTGCGGTAAGCGCTCCAGATAGCCACTTTTTTGATCGCGCAGGGTTAAACGGCAGAAAATTCCCAACACTTTTAGTGATCGCTGGGCGGCCATAGCGTGGCACTGGGTGAGAAAAGTGGCAAAATCCACGCTGCTGGAAAGTCGGCCGTCGCTGCGCGCCTGGCGATAAAAAATATCGACAAAGTCGGCAAACTGCTCGCTGCTAAAGTGGCAGTAGCGACCCCGGAGCAGTGAGATTAAATCATAGCTAAGCGGGCCCGCCACCGCGTCCTGAAAGTCGATCATAAACAGCTGTTGTTTATGTACCATCAGGTTCATGGCATCAAAATCACGGTGCACAGTGACCACCGGCTGCGCTAAGGCGTGCTGGATTAGCTGCTCGCGAACGGCGTGCCAGCTTTCCGGCGGCGGCAGCTTTAACCAGGCACTAAGACACCACTCAGGAAACAGGTCGAGCTCGCGGCCCAGCAGTGCCGTATCATAAACCGGCAGTGAGTCGGGGCCTACGCGGTTTTGCAGCTCGGCGATCAGCGTGAGAGCCTGGGCATGGTAGGTCTGTGTGGTCGCGTCGTCGCTAAATAAATGCTGCAGCGGTGTATTGCCCAAGTCCTCAAGCAGCAGAAAGCCGTCCGCGAGGTTAGCCGCGTGCACCTTGGGGACCGGCAGTCCGGCACTGCGCCAGCGCCGGGCAATGGTCACAAATGGCTGGGAGTCCTCTTGCTCAGGCGGGGCATCCATAACCACCTGGGTGGTGCCGTCGGGTAGCGTAAGGCGAAAATAGCGCCGAAAACTCGCATCGCCCACGGCAGATGAAAGTGAAATATCGGCCTTGGATAGGCCATTTTGTTGGGCAGCCCACATGGTGAGGGCGTTAATCCGATATGAGGACATGCAAGCTCCTTGCTGGTCGGGCATCATGCGGGCTGTATAATACCGATTCTGGATGCCAAGGATAACGAACATGGGCAAGCGATTTTCGCGCACCTTGCCGGTTGCGCATACGCTGATGGGCAGTTTGCTTGCTGGCGCCTCGTTTACGGCGGTGGCTCAGGGTCAAACCATGTCCGCTGAAGCGTTGGATTGGCAACCCTGGGGGGAAGAGGAAGCGGCTAACCAATTGTGCCGTGGGCGCTACGTCATGCCCAACTACCGCTTGCCAGCGGAAGATAACCCGGAAACTCTCTCGCTAGAGGCCAGCGACGTCGATTATGCCGCCGACGGCGAGGCGTTGTTACGTGGTGATGTGGTGCTGCGCCGCGGCAATGAAGAAGTGGAAGCCGAGCGTGTGTTTTTMCCCGCTGACCGCCAGCAGGTCGATGCAGAGGGTAATATCGCCATCCGTGATGGGCGCGCTTTAGTCCGTGGCGAGCAGGCGATGCTAAGGCTAAACGAAGACCGCGCCACCCTGGGCAACAGCCACTATGTGCTCTACGAGCAGCATCTGCGAGGTCAGGCCAGTCAACTAGAGCAGACCGGGGAAAATGAGTACCGCCTGCAAGACGCAAGCTTTACCACCTGCGACCCGGGCGCCAATAGCTGGCAGCTGGTCAGCAGTGATATTCGCTTGAATCAGGCTGAGGGGTTTGGCACCGCGCGGCATGCCCGCTTGGAGGTGAAAGATGTGCCGGTATTTTACTGGCCTTGGTTACGCTTTCCCATCGACGATCGCCGCCACACGGGGCTGCTGTCCCCGTCGATTGGCTTTTCAACGGACGGTTTCGACTACGCCCAGCCGTTTTATTGGAATATCGCCGCTAACCACGATGCGACTATCACACCGCGCTGGATGAGTGATCGCGGGCTGCTAATGAACGGTGAGTACCGCTACCTGTTTGAGGAGAGCGCAGGCATCGTTGAAGGCGGCTATTTAAATAGCGATAACGGCGGCTCTGGCGGCAATGAAAACMGCTTTGAGGGCGAAGATCGCTGGTACGTGGATGCCCGCCACGCAGGGCGTGTAAACGAGCGCAGTAATTATCGACTGCGCTATGGGGCGGCCAGTGACGGGCGCTATTTTGATGACTTTGGTGGTGAGTTTGGCGACAGTGACCGCGTCAGCATGGAGCGGTTGGCCCAGGTTGATTACCGCGGCCAGCGTTGGCAGTTAGATGCCCGTGCCCAGGGTTTCCAGCGCTTGGAAGACCCGCTGAGCGATAGCGATAAACCCTTCTATCAACTGCCGAGTCTGAGCGCGAATGCCAATTGGCAGTTCGACAACGGGCTATATACCCAGTGGCGATCGAACGCGACCTATTTTTGGCGCGATGTGGATGAGCGCCGCGTGCCGGAGCGTGAAGCGGCCACCGGTAGCCGTTTGCATCTATCGCCTGCGGTTGGTTGGCGTTTTGAACGGCCCTGGGGGTACCTTGAGCCGCGCACCGAGCTGTGGAATACCGCCTATGAACTGGATTACGGTGAGCGCGACMCACAGCGTAGCGATTCGCCCAGCCGCAGTGTTGCGTTGACCTCCATTGACAGCGGGCTCGTCTTTGAGCGTGAGCTGGCCCTGGGGGGGCGCGATTATCGGCAAACCCTGGAGCCGCGCTTGAACTACGCTTACGTGCCGCGTACCGATCAGAGCGAACTGCCTGACTTTGACAGCCGCGAACGCGCTTTCTCCTGGGATCAGCTCTGGTCAGCCCAGCGCTTTTCCGGCACCGACCGGGTGGGCGATCTTAACCGGCTCTCATACGGGGTGCAGTCGCGGCTACTGGAAGATGCATCCGGTCGTGACCGGCTCTCGTTCGGGGTAGGCCAGAGTGTTTACTTTGAGGATCGCCGAATCGATAGCGAAGGCGATGCTGATACACTGCCGGATCGGCCAGAAGATAATGCCAGCGTCAATCCGGAAAGCCGCTACCAAGCCACTCGGGATCGTTCGCCGCTGGTGTCACGTCTTGATTGGCAGATCAATGATCGCTGGAGCAGTGGAGCAGAATGGCTCTACGATGATCACCGTGAACGTACCGAACGTTCAAGCATTGATGTAGGTTATCGGCACCCGAAAGGGCATGTAGTGAACCTTGGCTACCGTTGGGAGATCGAAGGGTTCGACCCAGGCGTATTGCCGGGCGACGATGGCTTCCGCGACTATAACCGCGAAGAGTGGGATCTCTCGTTTGCCTGGAAAGCCACAACCAACATTGATTTGATTGGCCGCTACCTGCACGATCAAACCAATGAGCGCTCCCTGGAGCAATTGGCAGGCGTGCAGTGGAACAACTGCTGTTACGGTTTGCAGTTGGTGTGGCGCGAGTGGGTAGACGACAATGACACCGCCCCCATTGATGATGATTTTAATGATCGTGGGCTATTTTTGCGCTTCGTATTCCGTGGTCTAGGCGGCGTTGGTCAGGATGCGGATAGCTATTTTGAGCAGACCATTCCTGGCTATAGTCCGACTGCCCTGTAAATGACTTCCATCGAATGGCTAATGAAGCTAATGAAAGAGACGTTTGTTATGAAAATGAGAAAGCCCCTGCTAGGCCGTATGAAACAGCTTTCTGCTGGTAGCCTGCTCGCGTTGTGTGTAGGTGCAGGCCTTGCGCTGGCCCCGCTAACCCTGCAGGCGCAGAACTTCCAGTCCACCCAGCGCCAGGCGCTAGACAGCGTTGTTGCAGTGGTTAATAACGATGTGATCATGCGCAGCGAGCTTAATGATCGCATGGCGCAAGTCGAGCAGCAGGCGCAGTCCCAGGGCGGCAGCCTACCGCCGCGCTCCCAGTTGGAGCGCCAGGTGCTTGAACGCATGGTGATGGAAGAGATTCAACTGCAAATGGCGGAAGATGCCAATTTGAGCATCGATGATACCGAGCTCAATGGGCAGGTGCGCTCGATTGCCGAATCCAACGGTATGACGCTTGATGAGTTTGCCGATGCCGTGGAAGCCGACGGTATGACGCTGGCCAGCGTGCGCGAGGATATTCGCCGCGAAATGCTGATGCGCCAGGTACAGCAGCGCCAAATTAGCGACCGCGTATCGGTCAGCGACCGTGACGTTGAGCGCTTTCTAAACCAGCAGTCCGGCCAATCAGGGGAGCAGAACTTTATTGAAGAGACCCGTGCCCGCCACGTACTGATTGCACTAACCCCTAATCGTGATGAAAATCAGGCCCGTGCACGAGCCGAAGAAGTGCGCCAGCGTCTATCACAAGGCGAGGATTTTGCCTCGGTGGCACGTGAGTATAGCGATGATAGCGGTACTGCCCTCAACGGCGGTGAGCTGGGCTGGGTTCGACCAGGGCAAACCGTACCCGCCTTTGAAGAAGCGATGCGTGAGCTGGACGTTAATCAGGTATCCCAGCCGGTACGTTCTCAGTTTGGCTACCACGTGATTGAGGTAGAGGAGCGTCGTCGTCAAAACGTTACCCAAGAGAGCCAGCGCGAGCAGGTGCGTCAAGCGATCTTCCAGCGTCGCGCTAACGAAGAGTTAGAAACCTGGCAGCAAGAGGTGCGCTCTCAGGCCTTTGTTGATATTCGACTCTAATGGTAGCGGGCGCTTTATCAACCGATAGCACTTTGCCGGTGGTCGTCACCACTGGCGAACCGGCAGGTATCGGCCCCGAGCTAACGCTGATGCTGGCGGCTCAGGGCAACCTTCCCGCCCATACCGTGGCGATTGGTGACCCGGCGATGCTGCGCCAACGCGCAGCCGCACTGGGGCTCAATGTTACGCTTAAAGAGTGTGCACCCGGCGAGTGTCCAAGCGGCGCCAATATGCTGCCGGTTTGGCCTGTAGCGCTCAAGGCGCCTGCTGTGCCGGGGGTTCTTGATCCGGCCAACGCTGACTACGTATTGGCCACCCTGGCGCTGGCTGTGGATGCCTGCCAAAGGGGCTTGGCTGCTGCTATGGTCACGGCGCCGCTGCACAAAGGCGTGATTATCGAGGGCGGGCATTCAGCCTTTACCGGCCACACCGAATGGCTGCGCGATGCCTGCAACGTCGAAGAAGTCGTCATGATGCTGGCCACCGACGCGGCGCTGCATGCGGCTTCACCTGGCTGGCAGGGCAATGGCGATCTTCGTGTGGCACTGGTGACCACCCACTTACCGCTGCGCAACGTCGCCGACGCCATCACCTTTGAGCGGGTCACGCGTATCAGCCGCTTGCTGGCGGCCGATTTGCAGCGACAGTTTGGGATTGCCAAGCCACGCATTGCGGTGTGCGGCTTAAACCCCCACGCCGGTGAAGATGGCCATCTGGGGCGCGAAGAGCTGGATGTGATTATTCCGGCCCTTGATGCGCTGCGCGCTGAGGGAGTGGATATACTTGGCCCCTTGCCCGCCGACACGCTGTTTACCCCCAGGCACTTAGCTGGTGTCGATGCGGTGCTGGCGATGTACCACGACCAGGGCTTGGCGGTGTTAAAATACGCAGGCTTTGGTCAGGCCGCTAATATTACTCTGGGCTTGCCAATAGTGCGTACTTCAGTTGACCATGGCACTGCGCTGGATTTAGCCGGCAAAGGCGTGGCAGACCCCGGCAGCCTAAACGTCGCTATCGCCCTTGCGCGCCGTTTGGCCGTGCAGCGGTTGGCTGCTACCGCTTAGCTTTTTCTACTCAATACTCCCGATTGCATCCGCACTCCAAGGAACACCGTTTGATGTCTACTGTGCCCCAACACCGCGCTCGTAAACGCTTTGGTCAGAACTTTTTACGCGACCTCGGCATTATTTCGCGGATCGTTCGCGCCGTTGGCCCACGCTCGACGGATCGCCTCGTCGAAATCGGTCCAGGCCAGGGGGCGCTGACCGAGCCGCTGCTGGAAGCCGCGGGGCATTTAGAAGTGATTGAACTCGACCGCGACCTGATCCCCGGCCTTCGGGTGCAGTTTTTCAACTACCCGGACTTTGTGATCCATGAAGGCGACGCGCTGAAGTTTGATTTTGCCGCGCTGAAAGGCGATGGACCCGCGCTACGCGTGGTGGGGAACCTGCCCTATAACATCTCCACACCGCTGATAATTCATCTGCTGGCGGCAGGAAGTGCCATAGAGGATATGCACTTTATGCTGCAAAAAGAAGTGGTTGAGCGCTTGGCGGCAGAACCGGGCGGCGCTGATTGGGGGCGTTTATCGGTCATGGCTCAGTACTACTGCCAGGTCGAGCAGCTGTTTATTGTGCCACCGGAAGCCTTTGTGCCACGCCCCAAGGTCGATTCGGCCATCGTGCGGCTAACCCCCCATGAAACGCTGCCCCATACCGCGGATGATCCAGCGCTGCTGTTTGATCTAGTCAAGCTCGCCTTTGGCCAGCGGCGCAAAACGCTGCGCAATAACTTCAAAGGACGGGTGAGTGCCGCTACCCTGGAAGACCTGGGTATTGACCCCATTCGCCGTCCGCAAACCTTGACGGTTGAAGAGTACGTGGCGATTGCCAACCGGGTCACTGCCGACGAGCAAGCGAGCGGTGAGCGGGGCACTCAAGCGTGAGTGGCCTGGCGATCAAGGTAAGCGTTGTGCCTAGCTATCGTGCCGATGAGTCTAACGACGGCGAGTCGCGCTACGTGTTCAGTTACACCGTGACCGTGCACAATCAAAGCCCCCACAGCGTTCAGCTTATGGCGCGCTACTGGAAAATCACCCAGGGCGGAGGCGAGTACCAAGAAGTGCGCGGCAAAGGCGTTGTCGGCCAGCAGCCGCTGATCGGTCCCGGCCAAAGCTTTCGCTACACCAGCCGGGCGATTCTCCAGACCCCGGTGGGCGTTATGGAAGGCGCCTATACGCTGTTAGACACCTCCACCCAGCGTGTTTTTGAGGTGGCGATTACGCCATTTAGATTGGCCGTACCTCTTCAGCTCCACTAGGCGCTCCGCGTTAGTTCACTCTCTAGATGGTCGCAAAGCCGCAGAGCCAACTGCACTAACGTCAACGTGGGGTTGGCGTGCCCCGCGCTGGCAAACACGCTGGAGCCCGCCACGTAAAAGTTATCCTGGGCAAACAGGCGGCAGTCGGCGTTCACGATACCTTCCTCGGCATTTAGGCTCATGCGCGTGCCACCCATATGGTGACGCCCTGCCAGTTCGCCATCGGTGGGCAGCTGCACCGGCGTATCGGCGAGCCAGGGCGCCATTTGCAGTCTGCCCACCTCGTTGTCGCGCAGATACTCCCCCAGTAGCAGCATGCTTTCGCGTATGGTGCGGCGATCCAACTCAGATTGCCGCCATACCAAGCGGCTCCTGGGTACCCCCAATTTATCCAACTCATCGCTCAGCTCAATACGGTTGTCATAGCGCGGTTCCTGCTCCCAGGCGGCTCTTAACACTGCGCCGTGGATGACCCGACCTTGAGCCTGCCAGACTCGTAGTCGACCGGCCAGCGTGGGCGCTTGGTCGGCGAGCTCGTCAATCAGTTCCTGGGTGGCTTCAGCGTTCATGCGGTGCAAGCGCAGCCCACAATTAAGTATTTGCCGTGCGTTGATGGCGTCAGCGGTGGGGGAGAGGAAAACATTGTACTCGTCGTCCAAGCCCAGTGCGGCGGGCTCAAATAGCAGCGCCTTGCCCACCGTGGCGTGGGGGTGCTCCATCCAGTAGCGCCCCAGAGTATCGGCTTGAGGTATTAGCTGGCCATTTAACTGCTGGTTGCACCACTGCAGCAGGCGTGAGTTGTCGATGCCGCCGCAGGCGAGTATGAAATAGCGCGCCTGAACCTTGCGGTAGTCGCCCCGGTAATTTCTAAAAGTGGCGCTGGTGACCTTGCCAGCCAACGTTTCCAGTGCCACCAAGTTGGCTGTTAGGCAGCACTCCAAAGTGACCGAATCGCTCAGCGTCGCGGCATACTTCTCTTTCATGCGTGTGGGGTGACCCAGCGAAAAATAGATGCGCTTTAACCCTGCCTCAGGGATCAAATGATCGGCTAGCGTGGGCTCCAGACCAAGCATGTTAACGGCCGCGCTGTAGTAAGGAGCTAGCGCATTGCGGCCTATTGGCCAGGCGGTTTCGCTGGCGGCGGCTTTGGCATTGAAGTCGTAGCGATCCAAGGGGCGACAAATGCCGCCCCAGKGGTTGGTCGACCCACCCAAATGACGCAGCCGAGCGCCATACAGAGGAATATAGGGGTCGCCGACGACGTCGCCTTGGTAGCACTCTTGGGAGCGTTCGCTGTAGTCCGCATCGCCACCTTCACAGAGCAGTACGCGATGCCCCCGATCCGCCAGGGTAACGGCCATGGAAATGCCCGCCGCACCCGCGCCGATAATGCAGACATCCCAGGCGTCGCTGTGCTCGCTGATATCCTCAAAGGCGATATACATCAGCGGTCACTGCTGCGCAGTAACCAGCCATTAACCGTCACCGCAACGTTCGGCGGGGCAAGTTTGGGAGCGGCAGCCTGCGCGCTCGGCAACAGCGCTGTGCCAGGCAGTATGAGTGCGCCAAGGCTTGCCAGCGTTGCCGCGCGCAGCAGCCCGCGTCGAGAATGATCCATTGTCATAGGCGTATCGTTTTCCCTAACAGTTATTACGAGGTGGCGAAGTATTGAATGGCTAAGTATTGAATGACTAAGTATCGAATGGCTAGGCTATCGAAAGGCTTAAGAGCATCAAGGAGTACTTTTATAGTGATCCAGGTTGGCTCTTTTCACCAGCGTTAATCATCAACATAAACAGCCTACGGCAGGCAGAAGGGGGCGCTGAAGTGGTAGTATTTAGCCCACTTATTTTATTAAAAAGGCCTCCCGCATGAGTACCTATGCGATCGGCGATCTGCACGGCTGCCACGCCGAATTTGTAACTCTGCTTGAAAAGCTCAGCTTCGACCCCGCGCGGGATACGCTATGGCTAGTGGGTGATTTGATTAATCGTGGGCCAGGTTCTTTAGCATGCCTGCGCGAAGTGCGCGCGCTGGGTGGCGCCGCCCGAAGCGTATTGGGCAACCACGATTTCCATTTGCTGGTAGTGGCCCGTGGTGGCGGCAAGCTGAAAAAAAACGATACCCTGAGCGGTATTCTTGATGCCCCTGACCGCGAAGCGCTGCTGGATTGGCTACAGAGCCAGCCGCTTAGCGTGTTTGAAAACGGTACGCTGATGACCCACGCGGGGCTGCTTCCCCAGTGGAGCGTTCTCCAGACTGAGGCACTTGGGCGGGAAGTGCAGACGGCGCTTGCCAGCGAAACATCCGGTGAGTTTTTAACCCAGCTATTTGGCAACCAGCCGGATGCCTGGCGCGACGATCTAGACGGCATGGATCGCCTGCGCCTGACGGTCAATGTACTCACCCGGATGCGCTTTATTGATGCCCAGGGGCGTTTGGATTTTGCCGCCAAAGAGGGGCTCGATAGCGCACCAGGGGGCTTTTTGCCCTGGTTTCAATATCCGCGGAGCGATGACGCCCGGCTGCTCTTCGGCCACTGGGCGGCGCTGGAAGGACATACCCCACTGGCGCAGGTGCCCGTTGAGGCGCTGGATACGGGCTGCGTTTGGGGCGGTCGCTTAACCGCACTCAATCTGGATAGCGGCGAGCGAACCAGCGTGCCCAGTCAACAGGGAAAATAAAATCGTAATGGAAAGAAAACATACTCAACAACGCGCTGATTCCCGCTTGGCGGGCCTGAACGTCTATCGGGTCGGCGGTGCCGTGCGCGACACGCTGCTGGGCTGGCCTGTTTACGACAATGACTGGGTCGTCGTGGGCGCCACGCCAGACGCCATGCGCAAGCGCGGCTTTAAACCGGTGGGGCGTGACTTTCCGGTCTTTCTGCATCCGGATACGGCCGAGGAGTACGCACTCGCCCGCACCGAGCGCAAGTCTGGTCATGGCTATGCGGGGTTTGAAGTACACGCCAGCCCCGGTGTCAGCCTGGAAGAGGATCTGCTGCGGCGTGATTTAACCATTAACGCCATTGCCCAGAGCCCCGAGGGTGAATTAACCGACCCGTTTAATGGTCAAGGCGATATCGAACAGCGCGTACTTAGGCATATTTCCGCAGCGTTTAGCGAAGACCCGCTGCGGGTACTGCGTACCGCGCGCTTTTTGGCCCGCTATGCAGCGATGGGCTTCACCATTGCCCCTGAAACCCTGGCGCTGATGCGTCAAGTGAGTCACAGCGGTGAACTTGAGCATCTGGCCGCCGAGCGGGTCTGGGTCGAAACGGAGAAAGCGCTAGGCGAGCCGAGCCCAGAGGTCTACTTCACCACCCTTGAGCGCTGCGACGCCCTCACCGTGTGGTGGCCAGAATTACTGGGCGAGGCGCTCGTAAAGGGTCTGGCAGCGTTAGCTCAGGCGCCTGTCAGTGGCAAGCTGGTAGTGGCTCACTGGCGCTATGCGCAGTTGGTGTCGCCGCTAACGGCGGAGCAGCGCGAAGCTTTGGCAGCGCGACTCAAACTGCCCAACGCCGTTGCTCAGCTTGCTCGCCATACCGCGCTTACGCATGGATTGCTTGCCGCCACACTGGATGGCCCCAGCGTGCTGCACTGGCTGGAGCGTTTGGATGGCTGGCGTAAGCCCGAGCAGGTCGAGGCGCAGCTAGCGCTAGTCAAGGTGCTGGCGCCTGAGCAGGTTGGGCAACTCGAAAGCGCCTGGCAGGCTGCTCGGGAGGTTAGCCCCCAGGCGTTAATAGCCGAAGGGTATCAAGGGGCCGCGTTGGGAGAAGCCTTGCGTGAGCGGCGCGGGCAGACGGTGGCGACTGCGCTAGCGGATTAGTCACCGGCGAGCCGCCGCAAGAAGGGGCTGTTGGTCTGCTTGGGAGATCCAGCGGCCGCGCCAACTAAAATCGACGGCCCAAAGACGCTGGCTGCCTAGTTCGAAGGCGTTCCATAGCGCGGCATAAGGGGTGCCGCAGCGGGGATGGCGCTGTTCAGGCAATAGCTCTGCAAGCGGTTGCAGAACAAACGCATTATGGGTGATTTCGCCGCGCGGGAGGGCAACATCGTCAACAGTGCCACAAAGTCTGCCCACGGTGAGCAGGTCGATATCCAGCGCACGAGGGCTAAATTTGGCAATATCGGGCAGGCGGCCATGCTCAATTTCCAACTGCTTACCCCACGCCTGAAGCTCGCCGGGCGTCCAGGCGCTGTGAAACGCCACTACCAGGTTATAAAAATTGCGACTGTCGGCGAAACCGACCGGCTCGCTTTCAAACACCCGAGAGATTTGTAGGGGGCCGAAGGTATCGGCAAGCGCATCAAGGCAGCAGCGAATATGCCGAGTGGGATGGATATTACTGCCTAAACTGACCGTCACCAGGTTCATGCGTTGGTCTCCTGGGCTGCCTCCGGCAGGCTGCCGCGGGTAATTTCCAGGCCGACGCTAGCGGCGTTGGGGACTGCCCCCGGTTTACGCACCGTTAAACGCAGCCAGGTAATCGGAAACTCCGTACGCAGGCACTCAGCGAGGCGTTCGGCAAAGGTCTCTACCAGAGCGAATTGATGGGCGTCGGCAAACTGCTGAATGCGCTGGCAGATAGCGGCGTAATCCAGGGTGAGGTGTAGTTCGTCGGTGGCTGCCGCCGAGCGAATGTCGGTCGCCAGCACCAAGTCTAGGCTTAGCGACTGTTGAATCGAGCGCTCCCAATCGTAGACACCAATGACGGTGTCGACGCTTAACGCTTCAATAAAAATGCGATCCATCCAGCTTCCCCCTACGGTAACAAGCGGGCGATTGTACGTTAGGATGGGGTTAAACGACAGTAAGCCGGGTTATCGAGACGGCCTATAAAGCGAGCATACAGCCATGGGGTGGATAGTGGTGGGGTATTTTAGCGGCAGTTGGCTGGCAGCGCTGAGCGTTTGCCGCCTAGCTGGCGTGGGTGACCCTCGGCAACATGGCTCGTTTAACCCTGGCTTTTCCAATGTGCTGCGCCTCTATGGCCCCCGCTTAGCGGCAGCGACACTGCTKTTAGACGCTTTAAAAGCGATGCCCGCCGTACTCGGCGCAAAGTTGACCAGTTGTCCGGTATGGTTGCAGGGACTGGTCGGGTTGGCGGTATTGCTAGGTCACAGCTTTCCACTATGGCATGGCTTTCGCGGCGGAAAGGCGGTCGCCAGTGCCTTTGGTGTGCTGCTGGTGTTGGTGCCTTATGTGGCGCTACTAAGCGCGGTTGTTTGGTCGCTGTTGGCGTGGCGACTTAAAACGGCGGCGCTGGCCTCGCTGTTGAGTGCCTTAGTGGCGCCGCTAGCTTGTATTTGGTTAGCCCCGGAGTATGTCATGGTGGTGGGTGGGTTCAGCCTGCTGGTACTGGCCCGCCATGGGCTTAATATTCGCCGATTGCGAAGCGGCGAGGAGCCGCCGTTTCGCGGTTCTTAGCGTGAGGCAGGCGGTATCAACTGATCCAGCGGCCAGCGGGGCGTCGCCTGCATCATGCCGGGAATATCACACTCGCCCGCGGCTAGGCGTTGAGCGCCTACGTAGGCAATCATGGCGCCATTGTCGGTGCAGAAACGCCCGCGTGGGTAGTAGGCACGGGCCTGCCGTTTTTCACACTCAATTTGCAGCCGTTCGCGCAGGCGATGATTGGCGCTCACTCCGCCCGCGACTACTAAGCGCTTCAAGCCGGTTTGATCCAATGCTCGACGGCACTTGATTACCAGCGTATCGACAACCGCCTCTTCAAAGGCGCGGGCAACGTCGGCGCGGGCCTGGTCGTCGAGTTGTTGGGCGGTTTCCAACTGGCGAATAGCCGTCATGGTGTGGGTTTTTAAGCCCGAGAAACTGAAATCAAGCCCCGGGCGGTCGGTCATGGGCCGCGGGAAACGAAAGCGCTTAGGGTCACCCTGTTCCGCTAGCTTGGCGACCTGTGGTCCGCCTGGGTAGGCCAAGCCGAGCATCTTGGCGGCTTTATCAAACGCTTCACCCGCGGCGTCATCCACCGATTCACCGAGCAGTTTATAGCGGCCCAGCCCTTGAACTTCGACAAGCTGGGTATGGCCGCCGGATACCAGTAGCGCCACAAAGGGGAACTCGGGAGGCTCATCTTCCAGCATCGGTGCCAGCAGGTGACCTTCCATATGGTGTACGCCGAGTACCGGGATGTTTAGGGCGCGGGCCATGCCGTGAGCGGTGCTGGCGCCGACCATTAATGCGCCGACCAAACCCGGCCCAGCGGTGTAAGTGATGCCATCCAGGTCGCGGCGCGTCAGTTTGGCGTCGCTGAGCACCTGCTCAATCAGCGGCAGCAGTTTGCGGGTGTGATCGCGAGAGGCGAGTTCGGGCACCACACCGCCAAACTCCGCGTGCATGGCGATTTGGCTATATAGCGCGTCGGCAAGCAGCCCCTGGCCGCCGGTTAGCGAGGTGTCGTAAAGCGCGACGCCGGTTTCGTCGCAGGAGGTTTCAATGCCCAGAACACGCATAAAAAGCGACTCTCAAAGGATATTTAAAAGATATAAAGGTGAAAAATACTGCAGCGCTAGTTTAGCATTGTCGCCGCAGGTCAGCGTAAGCATTTGCAAAGATGGTCAACGGCGACTAAACTACTGTGCGCTGTAAAACTGGGTCGTACACCGCTTTGTTAGTCGCAATATGAATCGCGATATCGCAGTGTACGTACTATCCGAACTCAAGACTCCTTAAGGTAGGTGAGTGCTTAATGCCTTCTGTAAAAGTACGTGATAACGAGCCGTTTGACGTCGCCCTGCGTCGCTTCAAGCGTTCTTGCGAAAAAGCCGGTGTTCTTTCTGAAGTACGCCGCCGCGAGCACTATGAGAAGCCGACTGCTGAGCGTAAACGCAAAGCGGCCGCTGCCGTAAAACGCCACGCCAAGAAAATCCAGCGTGAGCAAAAGCGTTTCGAACGGCTCTATTGATCCGTACCCGAGGGGGCCGGAGCAGTTAGCTGGTCGTCTCARGAGGGATGCCAAGCGGCCGCCACTAGGTGGCCGTTTGTTTTTGACTGTTGTTTTTAAAGCCATCGTTTTTTAAAGCGATCGTTCAAGACCGTCGCTGTTTAAGGTGATCTGGCAATGGGTCTGATGACGTTAAGCAGGGTTCTTAAGAGCGGTTTTTAAAAACAGTCTCGAAAGTTAGCGCTTTGCGCGAGGATGCCCGTAGTTCATGGCAGGCCAAATTCCACAGCGTTTCATTGATGACCTGTTAGGCCGCGTTGACGTGGTCGAGGTGGTTGGTGAGCGTGTGCAGCTTAAAAAGGCTGGCCGCAACTATTCTGGGCTATGTCCCTTCCATCAAGAGAAAACCCCATCGTTTACTGTCAGTGCTGATAAGCAGTTTTATCACTGCTTTGGCTGCGGGGCTAATGGTAATGCACTACGCTTCTTGATGGAGTATGACAAGCTGCCATTTCCTGAGGCGGTCGAGCAGCTAGCCGGGCGCTTGGGGATTGAAGTGCCGCGTGAGGGTGCTGATGACCCGCGTGCTCAGCAGCGTGAAAAGAAGCGCAAAGAGGGCGTCAACCTGCTCGAACTCGCCGCCAGTTTTTATCGCGAGCGATTAAAGATGCAGGAGGGGCAGTCCGCTCAGCATTATTTGTCGGGTCGCGGACTCTCGGATGACGTGATCAAGACCTATGGTATTGGTTACGCTCCAGCAGGCTGGGAGGCGCTGAAGCAGCACCTCAGCGAGCGCGGTATTGGTGAGCCGGTTCAGGTCGAGTACGGCCTGTTGATTCACCGCGAAGATACCGGACGTACCTATGACCGCTTTCGTGATCGGGTAATGTTCCCGATTCGCGATTTGCGTGGTCGCACGATTGCTTTTGGCGGCAGGGTGATGGGTGATGATCAGCCCAAATACCTTAATTCGCCGGAAACGCCCGTGTTCCATAAGGGGCGTGAGCTATACGGCTTGTATGAGGCGCGCCAAGCCTCCAGCAAGCTTGAGCAGCTTGTCATGGTCGAAGGCTATATGGATGTGGTGGCGCTGGCGCAATACGGTATTCATAACGCCGTGGCGACGCTGGGTACCGCCACCACGGAAGACCATTTGACCCGCCTGTTTCGACTGGTGAGTCGCGTAGTGTTCTGTTTCGATGGTGACCGTGCGGGAAGACAGGCGGCTAGTCGGGCGTTGGAAACCGCGCTGCCGCAAATGATTGATGGTCGTGAAGCGCGCTTTCTGTTTCTGCCCGAAGGTGATGACCCGGACACCCTGGTGCGCCGTGAAGGCACTCAGGCATTTCAGGATCGTGTGACCTGTGCCATGCCGCTGTCGGAGTTTCTATTCGAGCAAGCCGCCCAGGGGCGCGACTTAAAAACAGTGGAAGGGCGTGAGCGATTTGCCAGTCAGGTGCTCGAAGCATTGAACAAAGTGCCTGAAGGCATGCTCAAATCGTTACTACTGGAGTCGCTGGCGCAGCGTAGCGGGCTGGCGCAAGAGCAATTGAAAGTGCTGCTCGAAAAGCGTGCCCAGGCGTCGCAACGGACTCTTTCCAAGGGCACCGCCAATGGCGATGTTTCTCAGGAACAGGGAGAGTCCGATTCGGCGTCATCGGCGATGCCTGGCGCTGTTTTGGCGGCCCCTGCTCTGTCGCCGCGTTCACGTTCTCAGGCGCTCTCCCCGGTTGGGCGTATCGTGCAGCTGTTGCTGCATGAGCCCAATTTGGTGGCCACGCTGCCTGATCATTTGGAGTGGTTGCCTGAAGATGACGATGCGCCGCTATGCCGCGAGCTGATTGAACTGCTCAAGGCGGGGCGCTACCGCAGCCCACAAGTGGTGTTGGCGCATTTTCAAGGCAGCCAGCAGGGACAGGCCTTAGCGGTCTTCGCCAAGCGCGAGCTGTTGATTCCCAAGCCAGATCGGGAAGCAGAGTTGAAGGGCTTGGTGGAGCACTTGCAGTACGTTCAGCGCCAGCGTTCTCCCCAAGAGGAGTACGCGGCGTTGCTGGCGCAGGAGCGCGCCGGGCAAAAGTTAGATAAGGAGCAGCGCCGACGTTTGGCAAGCCTGGTAATGGAGCTTGCACAGCGCCAATGAGGCGGTGTCTTGGGCGGTGGGGGTTGAATTCCTAGCGTTTCAGCACCAGATATAGGGTCAGCCACCGAGCGCTGGCCTAACCGAACAAACTAACACACCTGAATTKCCGCGCAAATACGTCATGCTGGAAAATTTCCTGCTATTTACGCTATACTGTACGGCTTGTTGAGTTTAATCGATTCAGCGCACCAGGTGTTTCATTCTTCTTCGTCGAGATAGGGTTTCTATGGCTGGAAATGCGCAGCAGCAGTCGCGTCTGAAGGAGTTGATCGCTCGAGGCAAGGAACAGGGTTACCTGACCTATGCCGAGGTCAACGACCATCTACCCGAGGATATCGCCGACCCGGATCAAGTGGAAGACATCATTGGCATGATCAACGACATGGGTATAAGTGTCGCTGAAGAAGCGCCAGATGAAGACACTTTGATGATGTCGGATCAATCCACGGACGAGTCCGCTGCGGAAGAGGCCGTAGCGGCCCTTGCCGCCGTGGAAAGCGATGTAGGCCGCACCACTGACCCCGTACGCATGTACATGCGAGAAATGGGCACGGTTGAGCTTCTGACCCGTGAAGGCGAAATTGAAATCGCCAAACGGATCGAAGAGGGCACCCGTGAAGTGATGTCGTCTCTGGCCTATTTGCCGGGTGCCGTCGCGTCCATTCTGGACGCCTACGACGCTACTCAGGATGAAGAAGCGCCAGGGCGTCTTTCGGATCTGTTTTCTGGTTTCATCGATCCCGATGAGGGGATCCCCGGTGTTGCCGAAGCAGAGGTGCCCGAACCGGAACCCGAATCCGAGCTTGAAGAGGATGTTGAAGGCGACGGCGACGATGAAGACGACGACTCCACGGCCAGCGAAGGCGGACCGGATCCTGAAGAGGCGCGTGCGCGTTTCGAGCAGATTCGCGAGCAGAACGCCTTGGTCGAAGCGGCGTTTGCTAAACATGGCCGCGGCAGTGCCGAGCTAAAAGCGGAACAAGCTCGTTTAGCTGTGCTCTTCTCGCCGATCAAGCTGGTACCCAAGCATTTTGAGCGCTTAGTCGGTCAAGTGCGTATCAGCGTTGAGCAGGTGCGTGCCCAAGAGAAAGCGGTCATGCAGCTGTGCGTGAAAAAAGCCAAGGTACCGCGCAAAACCTTTATCAAGTCGTTTCCTGGCAACGAGTCGCGTAAAACCTGGCTGGATGATTTCCAGGCAGCGCAGAGCAAGTACGCCGATCGCCTCGAGCCGCTACGCGCCGATATTGCCCGTGCCCAGCGTAAGATCGCCTTCGAAGAGGACATGGTGCAACTCTCGGTTGCCGATCTGAAAGAGGTGAATCGCAAGCTCTCGATTGGTGAAGCGAAAGCGCGCCGTGCCAAGAAAGAGATGGTTGAGGCCAACCTGCGCTTGGTAATCTCGATTGCCAAGAAGTATACCAACCGTGGTCTGCAGTTCTTGGATCTCATCCAGGAAGGCAACATCGGCTTGATGAAAGCGGTCGATAAGTTCGAATATCGCCGTGGCTATAAGTTCTCGACCTATGCTACTTGGTGGATTCGTCAGGCAATCACTCGCTCGATTGCCGATCAGGCGCGCACCATCCGTATTCCGGTGCATATGATTGAGACGATCAACAAGCTCAATCGCGTATCGCGCCAGATGTTGCAGGAAATGGGCCGTGAGCCGACGCCGGAAGAGCTCGGCGAGCGTTTGGAAATGCCAGAAGATAAAGTCCGTAAGGTGCTCAAAATCGCCAAGGAGCCGATCTCCATGGAGACGCCTATTGGTGACGACGATGACTCACACCTGGGTGACTTTATCGAAGATGGCACCATGCTGCTGCCCATTGATATGGCTACCGGTGAAGGCCTTATCGAAGCAACGCGTAACGTGTTAGGCGGCTTGACCGCCCGCGAAGCGAAGGTGCTGCGCATGCGTTTTGGTATTGATATGAATACCGACCATACGCTGGAAGAGGKGGGCAAGCAGTTTGACGTGACGCGTGAGCGAATCCGTCAGATTGAAGCCAAAGCGCTGCGCAAGCTACGTCACCCCAGCCGCTCAGAGCCGCTGCGTTCGTTCCTCGACGAGTGAATAACGTTAGCAGTGAATAGTGAGGGGTAAGTAGAAAGTAAAAAGCCCGCCGTTCTCAGAACGGCGGGCTTTTTACGTTAAGCAATGCAAAGGGCTATAGCGTGTAGTAGGTGGCGGAGCCAGGGCCAACAGGTAAGCCAAACACAAACACCCAAACGAAGAACAGCAGACTCCATCCAATCAGCATAAACAGCGTATAGGGAAGCATAAGAGCAACCAACGTGCCAATGCCCATATCCTGCCGGTAACGGGTTGCTACAGCGAGGATCAGGCCAAAGTAGCTCATCATCGGGGTGATCAGATTGGTGACTGAATCACCGATACGATAGGCTGCTTGAATGACCTCTGGTGCGTAACCCATTAACATTAACATGGGGACAAAGATGGGAGCCGTCACCGCCCACTGCGCCGAGGCGCTGCCCAGCGACAAATTGACGAATGCACACATAATAATGAACAGAGCAAACAGGCCGGGGCCGCGTAGTCCGAGAGACTCCAGCAGATCCGCACCAGCAATCGCGGTCACGGTACCAAAGTTACTCCAGTTAAACAGCGCTACGAACTGAGCAGCGAAGAACACCAGGACGATGTATAAGCCCAGACTGCTCATGCTTTTAGCCATGGCGTTTACCACGTCGCGGTCATTGTGCATGGTGCCGGCTAGGCGGCCATAGACAAAGCCTAATAGAGTGAATGATACCGCTACAATCACAACGATTCCGCGTAAAAACGGTGAGCCGCTTATCAGCCCCGTTTCAGGGTTGCGCAGTATTCCACTCTCAGGCACTACCATCACGGCAACCAGCACGACTAATGCCAGCGCTGCTAAGCCGGTGCCTTTTAAGGCGCGTTTTTCCGTTGATGAAAGTTCTCCCATATTTTGCTGGTCAATGTCGTTATCGGCGTAGGCAGAATCAAATTTACCCAGCTTGGGTTCTACGATGCGCTCGGTGACCAGTCCACCAATCAGCGTCACAAAGAACGTGCTGGCAAACATAAAGAACCAATTGGCCTCTGCGCCGACGACATAAGCAGGGTCAAGTAGCCGGGCCGCTTCCTGGGTAATGCCTGAAAGTAATGGGTCAACTGTGCCGATTAGCAGGTTAGCGCTGTATCCCCCAGAAACACCACAGAACGCAGCAGCTAGGCCCGCAAGGGGATGCCGTCCCAGTGAGTGGAATATCATAGCGGCAAGTGGAATCAGTACAACATAACCAAGCTCTGCAGCCATATTAGACATAATGCCTGCAAAGACTACTGCGTAAGTAACAATTCGGGGGGAGCGGTTGAGCACTAAGGCGCGCATGCTCGCGGAGAGCAGTCCCGAATGCTCGGCAACGCCTACGCCCAGCATAGCCACCAACACGGTGCCAAGTGGGGCGAAGCTAGTGAAATTAGTGACCATTTCGGTGACCAGTCGGCGTAAACCTTCGGCATTTAGTAAAGAGTTCACGGCGATCCACTCGCCCTCATTGGCGGGTCGTGGATCGGCTACTGAAACCCCCAGTGCAGCCGCAATACCGCTGGCGATAACCACTAATACGCAAAGTATTGCAAACAGTGTGACGGGATGAGGAAGCAGGTTACCTAGCCACTCAACGCTATCTAGAAAACGGGTGAAAAAACCACGCTGCAGGTTTTTTTCATCTTGTTTGGTTTTATTCATAAGGTTTATGTCGTCAATGTAAGAGTTTTTGGTAAAAGATATGGCGGTGAAGCATAGCGAGCGACACTACGTTGAAGCGCAGCGGGTCGCAAACGGCTTTTTGCATAACGAGATTTGAAAAATGAAACGCCGTCTTGCCAAGCAAAGACGGCGTGTGTAGCTGATTACATGGGGGGCAGCAAGCAGGTATGGGCTTTACAACGCCGTCTGCCGGGCTTGATAAACGCGACGGGCCAGTAGCAGTAGTTCCAGGGTGGCGATCAAAATTAAGCTATAACCAAGCAGCTCAACCACTTCTTCAGCGACGCTCTTAAAGGTTCCCGAGTAGCTGTCTTCAAGAATGGCTTGCCAAAACTCCTGCCGTCCATATAAGCGTGAGAAAATATAGGTGGTCAGCACGCCGGCTGTAAAAAGACCAAAGGCGAAGGTATTGCTGTAATGGGCGAACTCCTCCAGAAAGCGTTGGCGTTGTTTAATCACCCAAAAGAGCGTGGGGAGAATAATCAGTGCAACAAGCACTTTCCAGGTGTCTTCAGCGACATAGTTGTCTAAAAAGTGATCCTGCTCACGCACCAGAGAGGCGGCCACAAACGCCAGCAGTAGTAGCGTGATGGTGGGCCAAACTTTAAGCACTTGGCGAATATAAATCAGCATCGCACAGCAGGTGGCCAGCACCAGGGTCTGGGTAAACTCGGTAAAGCCTAACTCAGAAAACCGAACTGAGGGTAAATAGAGCGCTTCAAAATAGGCACCTTGGGTAATCGCGCCGACAAACAGCACGTACAGCACTGCACGTCCTAAGATGGTTCGAAATCCGATAGGCCAGGGAGGGGAGGAAGACATACCAACATCCTTTGTGGGTAAGCAGCGTAGCTACTACACAATTTTGCAATGACATGTGCATATAAAAACATGCAGGGTTGAATGTTCATTATATCGTCACAGTTATGTGTTGGCACGTCGATATTGCGGTTAATCACTCGACGTTTGGTCATCGGCGCTGCAAAGTGTCCCATAGGCAGGTAATAACAGTGTTGTGAGGCGTAATAGACATGGCTATTAGTGTGTTTGATCTTTTCCGAATTGGCATCGGGCCATCGAGTTCCCATACTGTGGGCCCGATGCGCGCGTCGCGAGATTTTGCCTTGGCGCTTGGCGATACCCGCGTTACCCGACTGGTGGTAAGGCTTCATGGGTCACTTGCCGCCACCGGGGTGGGCCACGGTACCGATCAAGCCGTCATCATGGGGCTGATGGGCGAAGCACCAGAAAGTATCGATCCAGACACGATTACGTCGCGGTTAAAACAACTTGCCGAAGGCGAGCCGCTGTTGTTGGCCAATGGCCAACAGATCGCTTTTGACGCTCATAACGATGTCGAATGGGATGAGGCCTGTTTGCCGTTCCATCCCAATGCCATGGTGCTAAGCGCCTATTGTGATGATGCGTTGGTCGCGACCAATACCTTTTACTCCCTTGGCGGCGGCTTCTATGTCGATCAAGCCAAGGCAGATCAAGGCGAGGTTGGCGAAGACGCTACTGAACTGCCTTACCCCTTCAATACGGCGGCTGAGCTGCTCGCGCTATGTCGCCAGCATCAACTGCGTATTAGCCAACTGATGCTTGAAAATGAGAAGGCTTGGCGTAGTGAATCGGCCATTCGCGAAGAGCTGCTAACCATTTGGCACGCCATGAGCGACAGTATTGAGAATGGCCTGCGTGCGACAGGCCATTTGCCCGGTGGGTTAAATGTGCGTCGTCGAGCGCAACTGCTCCACCAGCAGTTGCTTCATCCGCCGAAAAATCAGCGGCTGATTGTGTCGAGTTTTACCGTGATGGATTGGGTCAATGTGTTTGCGCTGGCAGTGAATGAAGAGAACGCCGCCGGGCGGCGCATGGTCACCGCCCCGACCAACGGTGCTGCAGGCATCGTACCCGCCGTCTTGGCGTACTACTTGAAGTTTGAACCCGACGCCAGCGAGGCCGATGTGGTCGATTTTCTGCTGACTGCCGGGGCGGTAGGCATTTTATGCAAAAAGAACGCCTCCATTTCCGGTGCAGAGGTGGGCTGCCAGGGTGAAGTTGGCTCCGCTTGTGCTATGGCGGCCGCTGGGCTTGCCGAAGTGCTGGGCGGCACGCCGGGGCAAGTGGAAAATGCCGCTGAGATCGGCTTGGAGCATAACCTCGGGTTGACCTGCGACCCGGTAGGCGGGCTTGTGCAAGTTCCCTGCATCGAGCGCAATGCAATTGCCTCCGTCAAAGCAATCAATGCTGCACGAATGGCGCTGCACGGCGATGGCGAGCACTTTATATCGCTGGATAAAGTGATTCGTACCATGCGTGATACCGGCCGCGATATGCAGGACAAATACAAAGAGACTTCCAAGGGCGGGCTCGCGGTCAATGCTATCGAGTGCTAGGCAAGCGGATTGCTGGGTAGCAGGGTGTCTATATTAGCGACCAGGTAGTCGACCAGTTGGCGGATTTTGGGTGACAGGTGGCGGTGGCGAGGGTAAACCGCCCAGACGGCGGTATCGTGATGCTGAAAGGGCTCAAGCACGGCCACTAGCTCGCCGCTGGCCAAGTAGGGGGCAACGTAGTAGTCCGGTAGTTGCGCAAGCCCCAGCCCCTTGCGCGCCGCGTCTAGCAGCGCTGGCCCGGAATTGCCCGACCAGCACCCCTCGACACGCACTTCACGGCGTTGGCCGTTGACTTCAAACAGCCAGTTGGGCCGTGAGCCAATCAGGCAGCGGTGCTGGCTAAGTTCCGCCAAGGTGTGGGGGCGCGGCGCCTGGCGGAAGTAGCTCTGTGAGCCGACGATATACTCACGGCGGTCACATAGGCGTCTGGCGATCAGGCTTGAATCCTTTAATACGCCCATCCGAATGGCAATATCGTAGCCCTCTTCAATGAGTTCTACTGGTCGGTTAGTGAAGTGCATATGAACGTCCAGCTGCGGATGCAAACACTGAAAGTCATTCACCAGTGGGGCGATAAAGCGCTCGCCAAAGGTCGTGGCCGAGGTCAGTTTAAGTAGCCCGCTAGGCTTGGCCTGGAGTTCGCTAAGCGCCTGCTCGGCATCCCGCAGCCCATCAAATAGATGGCGGCAGTGTTCCACGTAGGTAGTCCCCGCGTCGGTTAAGCGAATTTGACGGGTGGTGCGATATAGCAACTGAACACCTAGCTGATTTTCGAGCTGGCTAACCAAGCGGCTAATATGCGAGGTCGATACCTTTAGGTGGCGGGCCGCAGCAGAGAACGTGCCTAAACGCACCACCTCCACAAAGGCTTCGATACGGCTCCAGTGCTGCATGCTAACTCCCTGGGTTGATAGTAATTGTTGCTGTGTGGCAATAATCTTATGAGTGTATCCCGGTTTATCAAGAGCGCCTAGCTGGCCTACACTGCTAGCATCGCTAGCCTATCAATGGAGCCTTGTGCTTATGTCTATATCTTTATCTCAGTGGTCTCGCGGTGCGCTAGCAGTGGCCGTGGGCGCTGGCTGGGCAGTTAGTGCTCAGGCAGAGCTACCCACCCAGCAGCAGGAGCAGGCGCCAGGCTGGTTTCGCATGATGGTTGGGGAGTATGAGGTAACCGCGCTGTACGATGGCCATACGGCTATTGATACCTCCTTGTTAAAAGGCATGGAGCAAGAAGAGATTCTCCGCCACTTGGATGCGCTATTTATCGATGCAGAGAGTGGCATGCAAACTGCGGTCAATGCCTTTCTTATTCACACTGGCGAGAACCTTGTGCTGGTTGATGCCGGCTCAGCTGCCTGCTTTGGCCCCTCGTTAGGTCAGGTGGAGAGTAACCTGCGCGCTTCTGGCTACTCGCCGGAGGATGTCGACACGGTGCTGATGACCCATCTGCATCCTGACCACGTGTGTGGTTTGGCCAATGAGGAGGGCGAAGCGGTTTATCCCAATGCTGAGCTGCGAGCGAGTCAAGCCGATGCCGATTTTTGGCTGGATGAAGAGCGTGCGGCTGCGGCGCCTGAAGCCAATCAACCCTTCTTTACCATGGCTCAAGAGGCGGTAGCGCCTTATCAGGAAGCTGACCGTTTCAACCCTTTTACGGCCGGTGATGAAGTGCTGATGGGTATCGTTGCCCAAGATACCCATGGCCACACCGCCGGACACTCAAGCTTTATGCTCAATAGCGATGATGACGCCATGCTGGTATGGGGTGATGTGGTGCACAGCTACGGTGTTCAATTTGCTGACCCTACTGTGGCCATTGAGTTTGATTCTGACCCCGAGCAGGCCATTCGCACCCGGGAAAGCGTGCTCGAAAGCGCGGTTAAAGATAAACACTGGATAGCTGGTGCCCATATGCCTTTCCCTGGCATTGGTCATATCGTAGAAGATGAAGAGGGCTATCGCTGGCTGCCGATTGAGTTTGGCCCAGTGGCTACTGACGAGTAACGCCTTAGTTTTTGTTTTTGAAGTAATGAACATTTAGGAGTCAAAATGAAGTCACGCGCAGCTGTTGCATTGGAAGCGGGTAAGCCGCTTGAACTGGTCGAGATTGATGTCGAAGGCCCGAAGGCGGGGGAAGTGCTGGTTAGAATGGCCGCTACGAGTGTTTGCCATACCGATGCTTACACGCTCTCCGGTGCTGATCCCGAAGGTAATTTCCCCGCTGTCTTGGGCCATGAAGGTGCAGGCGTGGTTCAGGAAGTAGGCGAGGGCGTCACTAGCCTTAAGCCAGGCGACCACGTCATTCCGCTCTACACCGCCGAGTGCGGCAAATGTAAATTCTGTTTGTCGGGTAAAACCAACCTGTGTGGCAGCGTTCGCGCTACTCAAGGTAAAGGGGTAATGCCCGACGGTACCTCGCGTTTCTCACTCGATGGCAAAATGCTTCATCACTATATGGGCACCTCCACGTTCAGCGAGTACACAGTGTTGCCTGAAGTCTCGCTGGCGGTGGTTTCCAAAGAAGCCCCCATGGATAAGATCTGCCTGCTGGGCTGCGGCGTAACCACTGGTATCGGTGCGGTGCTCAATACTGCCAAAGTAGAGCCGGGCGCCACGGTGGCAGTGTTTGGTCTCGGGGCTATCGGTTTGGCCGTCATTCAAGGTGCGGTAATGGCCAAGGCGGGGCGTATAATTGCTATCGACGTCAACGCTGATAAATTCGAGCTGGCCAAGCAGTTTGGCGCCACCGACTTTGTGAACCCGAAAGAGTATGCTGATCCGATCCAGCAGGTGATTGTCGATATGACCGACGGCGGCGTCGACTACTCTTTTGAGTGTATCGGCAACGTTAACGTGATGCGTTCGGCGCTAGAGTGTTGCCATAAAGGCTGGGGCGAATCGATCGTGATTGGTGTAGCCGGGGCTGGCGAAGAGATCTCCACACGGCCGTTCCAACTGGTCACCGGGCGGGTCTGGAAAGGCTCTGCTTTTGGTGGCGTAAAAGGGCGTAGCGAACTGCCGGGCTACGTTGATCGTTATATGAACGGCGAAATCAATATCGATGATTTCATTACCCACGATATGCCGTTTGAGAAAATCAACGAAGCGTTTGAGTTACTGCATGCGGGTAAGAGCATTCGTGCCGTGCTGCATTACTAGGTTCTACAAGGCTAAGTGCCAGGGCAGGTTGAAGCGAGGGTCTTTTGACAGGGATGTCAAAAGTAGCGCCCACGGATGGGKTCACAGCGCCCTCGCGGAAACCTGCCCTGGCACTCCGCTATAGGGAGTTTTACAGGCAGTCATTTGCCCTGTGCATTACTAGGCCCAGCATTATTAAGTAGTATAGGAAGCACGTTTAAAACGCTAAAACGCGGTAGGGTGGACCTGCCGCGTTTGCTGCATTTAAAGGAACCTGCCCATGAGCATGAGTGAAACTCTAGAACTGGTGTCTGCCAACCGTAGTTTCGGTGGCTGGCATAAGCGCTACCGCCACTACTCCCGTGCGCTGGATTGCGACATGATCTTCGCCGTTTACTTGCCGCCCCAGGCGGAAAACGAGCGCGTACCGCTGCTGTGGTGGCTCTCGGGGCTGACCTGTAATGACGAAAATTTCATGCAGAAAGCCGGTGCTCATCGTATCGCTGCTGAGTTGGGGGTGGCCATCGTTTGCCCTGACACCAGCCCACGGGGAACCGATTTGCCCGGCGAGCATGAGAGTTTTGATTTAGGCTCTGGGGCCGGGTTTTACGTCAACGCCACTGAGTCACCGTGGAAGTCACATTACCGCATGTACGATTATGTGATTGAGGAGCTGCCTTCCGTGGTGCGCCAGCACTTTCCGGTCAATGGCCGTGAATCGATTAGCGGCCACTCCATGGGGGGGCATGGTGCATTGATTCTAGCGCTGCGTCATCCTGGGCGTTTCCGATCGGTATCGGCGTTTTCGCCAGTGGTCAACCCGATGAACTGCCCTTGGGGTCAACAGGCGTTTAATGCCTATCTGGGGGATGATCAGTCACGCTGGCGCCAGTACGATGCCTGCGAACTGGTGGCCAACGGTGCATCCCGCCAGCGGCTGTTTATCGACCTGGGGGAAGCAGATCAATTCCTGGAAGAGCAGCTTCAGCCAGAGCGTTTAGAGGCCGTTTGCGAACAGTACGATCATCCGTTAACGCTGCGCCGTCAGCCGGGTTACGATCACAGTTACTTCTTTATTGCCTCGTTCATTGAGGATCATCTGCGCTATCATGCAGACCMCCTCATGAAGCGTTAAGGATAACGGGATGCTCAATCGCTCGCTGCGCCGTTTTATGCGTCTGCTTTGGCGGATTGTTTGGCGCGGCGTGTTAGCGTTTGTGCTGCTGTCAGTCGCGCTGGTACTACTGTTTCGCGTCGTTCCTCCACCGGGGTCGATGGTGATGGTCGAGCGCAAAATTCAGAGCTGGATCCATAGCGAACCGATTCGTATACAGCGCGAGTGGCGAGGTTGGGATTCGCTCTCTGTAAATGCCAAACTGGCAGTGATTGCCTCAGAGGATCAGCGCTTTCCGCATCACAGCGGGTTTGATCTTGTCGAATTGCGCCGCGCGTGGCAGGCCAGCCAAGATGGTGGGCGGCTGCGGGGTGCCAGCACCTTGACTCAGCAAACGGCTAAAAACGTTTTTCTGTGGACAGGCCGCAGCTGGACGCGGAAGGGGCTGGAGGCGTGGTTTACGCTACTGATTGAGATACTCTGGAGCAAGCAGCGTATTCTGGAGGTCTATCTTAATGTCGCCGAGTGGGATCGCGGTGTCTTTGGCTTAGAGGCCGCTGCTCAGCACTATTTCGGCGTCTCTTCCAGTTCGCTAACGGAGCGCCAGGCAAGCCTTCTTGCGGCTATTTTACCCAGCCCGTTAACGCGCAGTGCCTCCCGGCCCGATGCCCAGGTTGAGCGACGAAGCCAGTGGATACGCCAGCAAATGCGCAATTTAGGTGGTGCGGACTATTTAGAGCACCTCTAGTCATATTGAGCGTCGTCAATTTCTGCCAGTGCTTCCAAGTTTGGGTAAGCGAAGTAATAGCCTTGCTGCATAGGAATGCCCAGTGTTAGCAGGCAACGCGACTCCTCGCGGGTTTCCACGCCCTCAGCAATCAGCTGTGTTCCCAATGTATCTGCTAACGCCACCAGGCTGCGTAGTATGGCCTGGCGGCGTTTGTCGCGGTCGCACTCCATGACTAAATCGCGATCGATTTTCAGCGTATCGGGCCGCAGGTCGGTCAATAGATCGAGATTGGCATAACCGTTACCAAAATCATCCAGCGAGGTGGTAAAGCCCATCTCGCGATAGCTCTCAATAATTCCTCGCATATGCATGCGGTCTTTGACCCGCTCGGTTTCGGTAATTTCGAAATTGAGCCGCTCGGTGGGCCAGCCAACACGGTGCGCCGCTTCCAGGGTGGCTTGAATGCACGCCTGTGGCTCATAAACGGCATTGGGCAGAAAATTGATAGAGAGCCGTTCCCGCATGCCAAGAGCGCTTGCCAACTCAATGGCTTTGATGCGGCAAGCCTGATCAAAGCGGTACATCAACTCATCGGTCACCTGGCCAAGTATTGAAAAAGCGGTTTCACCGTTAGGGCCGCGTACTAATGCTTCGTAGTAAACAACTTGCCGCTGGCTGACATTGACGATCGGTTGAAACGCCATGGTAAATGCAAAAGGTACCGGGGAGTCGCAACGGTTACAGTGTCCGTTCACCCTGGCACAGTGGTGTTGTGCTGACATGTTTATCCAAGCCCTGGTCTACAACTATCGTTAATTATAAAAATCGCGTTATCGTCTAATTGCCATTACTACCCCAGTGATGGCAACCAACATCCCCACAAGCCCTAGCAAGGGAAGACGCTCGTCAAATAGCCACCATGCCTGCAGCGCAGTGACCGGTGGCACTAGATAAAAAAGACTCGCGACCCGCGAGGCCTCCCCCTTTTTGATCAAGGCCATGAGTAACAGAATAGCGGCAATTGAGAGAATCAACACCAGCCAGCCCAGGGTCAGCACAAAGGTGCTGCTCCACTCCACCTGACGAGTCTCAAATAGCAGCGCGCCTATCCCCAGCAGAGCACTCGCCGCCAAGTATTGAATAACTGCTCCGGAAAGCAGCGGCATGCTGGTGCAGTATCTTTTTTGATACAGCGTACCTAAGGAGATGCCGATCAACGCAGCGGTAACACACAGTAGAGCGCTAACCCCGAAACCATCAAACAGCGATTCACCAATCTCTAGCTTACTGCCAAGCACTAAACTGATGCCTATAAGGCCCAGCCCTAGTCCCAGCCATTGGCGCCATGAGAGCTGCTCGCCTAATAAAGGCCCGGCGAAGGCGGCGGTCAGCAGTGGCTGGAGCCCCACCAGTAATGCCGCTAAACCGGCGGGCATACCTAGGTAAATGCCATAGAAAACGCCACCTAAGTAAGCGCCGTGGACTAGAAAACCTGATACAGCGATGTGTGTCCATAACCTGGGTGATGAAGGCCAAGGGATACGCATCACTACGACCAGGGGAATCAGCAGCAGTAGCGTGAGGACAAAGCGAATAAACAAAAACGTAAAGGGTTCTGCGTAAGGCAGACCGAACTTGGCGCCGATAAAGCCGGTGCTCCAAAGCAGAACAAAAAGTACGGGCATTGCGGTCAGCCCCGCCGATGATAGACTTTTCTGACGTAAGCTTTTGAATATATTAGTCATTTAATTTCCGTGGTGGCGTGTTGGATCCGGTTTTTAGATACATTTTGTTCTTTTTGTTACTAACTTTTACATAATAAATTGAACCTGGCTGAATACGGCGCGTCACAGTGAGCACATACACAACGCAATATTGAGGTTTTTTCTATGCAACGTATGACTGCCCTGTTCTCCGCCGCCCTGCTTGCCACTGGTCTGATGGCTTCTACTGCCCACGCCCAGCAAGAACAAGGCGCTGAGCAAGATCCGATGGCGACCCAGCAAGCAGCACCTGCCCAGGATTTTTCTGACGATCAGCTCCAGCAGTTTGCCGATGCTTCTCAAGAGATTGCGGTTATTTCTCAGGAATATACCCAGCGTCTGCAGGAAGCAGAAGATGAGTCAGCACAGCAGGAAGTGCGCACTGAAGCCAACGACCGCATGATCGAAGTGGTCGAAGACAGCGGCCTAGATGTTGATACCTTCAACGCTATCGGTCAATCTATTCAGCAAGATCCAGAAATGATGCAGCGTGTTCAGGAAATGGCTGAACAGTCCTAAGTCATATCGCTGCAAATAATTGATGTCGTTTTGAATGAAGTAATGTTCATTTATCGGCGTTAATATCAGCATGGCTTCGGCCAACAAAGCCCGGTGCATAACTGCACCGGGYTTTTTTTCATTTTGCCGGGGACAGTTTTATTATGCTGGGTGGGGTTTACCTAACTTAKCCTTCCCGCCACACTTTAGGTTATATAACCCGATACGCTCGAGGAGTCCGTATGGATGTCGAACTACTAGAAATACGCCAGCATATGGGCCGGTTTCCGCCTTTTGATGGGCTGTCGGATGATCTTCTCGATGCCATTGCTGAGCAGGTGGAAGTGAGCTACTTCAAAACCGGCAGCACTATTTTAGCGCTAAACGATACACTCAATGATCTGTGTTATATCCGCAGTGGCGCTGTGGAGGTCTATCGCAGCCAGGGGGAGCTATATAACCGTTTAGGTGAAGGCGATATTTTCGGCCATTTCAGCCTGTTGCGGAATCATAAAGTGCGCCTTCCTGCGAAGGCGATTGAAGATACCTTGCTCTACTTTATCCCTAAGGCGGTCTTCCAAAAGCTGTGCGATGAGGATGAGCATTTTGCTGATTTTGTCGAGTTAGAGCGACCACGGCTAGAGAGCGCCGCCGAGCAGCAAAAGAAATCCAATGACATGATGGTCACGCGGATACGCAAACTGCTAACTCGCTACCCGGTGATGGTGGAAACGTCTACCAGCGTTCAGCACGCCGCGCAGCAGATGAGTACAGCTCAAGCTTCCGCGCTGCTGGTAATAAAAGAGGGTAGCGACAATCCGCGCTACAGTTTTAAGGATAGCGAAGGCCAGACTTGGCAGATGTGTGGGATTTTAACCGACAGTGATTTTCGTACTCGGGTGGTGGCCGAGGGGCTGTCGCCGCATACCTCGGTCGGTGAGGTGGTCTCCTCGCGGCTCATTACCGTTCAATCGGATGCGTCTGTTTATGAAGCCATGTTGACGATGTTGCGCAGTAACGTGCATCACCTGCCCGTGCTGTATCGTCAGCGACCGGTGGGGGTGGTGCACCTCTCGGATATTATTCGCTATGAGACCCATAGCGGCCTCTATCTGGTCAGCAATATCTTTAATCAGTCCAGCGCCCAGGGCCTGGCGCGCTTAGCGCCGGATGTGCGCGCGGCGTTTGTGCGCATGGTACAAGAGGGCGCTAACTCACAGATGGTGGGTAGTGCGCTCTCTACCATCGGGCGCAGCTTTACGCGCCGGTTGCTGGAAATGGCCGAAGTAGAACTCGGCCCGCCGCCGGTGCCCTACTGTTTTATGGTCAATGGCTCCATGGCGCGCAATGAGCAGAGCATTGTCACTGACCAGGATCATGCGCTGATTCTCTCCGACGAGTTTGACCCTAAACTGCACGATGATTATTTTTACGCCTTGGCAAAAATTGTTAGCGATGGCTTGGACGCCTGCGGCTATACCTACTGCAAAGGCGATGTGATGGCAACCAACGCTCAATGGCGTCAGCCGCTCAGCGTTTGGAAGGGCTATTTCCAGGATTGGATGGCCAACCCCACGCCCGAACGGCTGCTGCACAGCTCGATTTTCTTTGACCTGGATAGTTGCTACGGCGAAGACCTCTATGTCGAAACGCTGCAAGATTTGATTGCCGAGACAGCGCCAAAATCACCGCTGTTTTTAGCCGCCATGGCGCGTAATGCCTTAAACCGTACGCCGCCGCTGGGGTTTTTCCGCACCTTTGTGATGGAACAAGATGGCAAGCACAACAACTCCATCAATTTAAAACGCCGCGGTACGGCGCCAATGGTGGATTTGGTGCGTATTCACGCCTTGGCCTGCGGCTCCAAAGCGCAAAACTCCTTCCAGCGCTTAAATGACATCAGCAAGACCCAGCTCTTGGCGAATGGTATGAGCGACAAGCTTAACTATGCATTTGAGTTCTTATGTATGTCGCGGATTCGCCATCAAATGATTGATCTGCAAGAGGATCGTCTGCCGGATAACAATATCGAGCCTGAAAACGTTGCGGATAGCGAACGGCATACACTCAAAGACGCTTTCCAGGTGTTGAGCAACGCGCAGAAGTTTCTCAAGTTCCGTTACCCCATGCCCGCACATCGGCAGGGGCGTTAATATGCGCGGTATACGCCCACGTCAAAAAATCACCCAGGCCGACTGGCAGGGCTATATGGCCCAGCGGGCGCAGCAGGCGGGTAATCCTGCGCTTCAGCAGTTTTTTAGCACCTCGTTACCAGATCCGGAAACGCCCATTTCTGAGGTGCCCATGGTGGCGCTGGATATGGAAACCACCGGGCTGGATGAGCGGCGACACGCGATTGTCAGTATTGGCGTCGTACCCTTCACGTTAAGCCGTATCAAGTTGGCCGAGCGGCGCTATTGGGTCGTCAAGCCGCCCAGGCCACTTGATGAAGCCTCGATTGCTTTCCACCATATTACCCACTCGGAGATCGCCCAGGCACCGGATCTAGAGGAAATCCTCGATGAGCTGCTGGCCCAGCTAGCGGGGCGATTGGTGGTCGTGCATTTTCGTAATATCGAACGACCCTTTTTAGATGCAGCGGTTAAAGCCCGCCGTAAGGAAGGGGTGTTGTTTCCTATGATTGATACCATGTCGCTGGAAGCGCGGCTGCACCGCCAATCGCTATGGGCACGTTTTCGCCGCTGGCTGGGCCGTCCACCGGTTTCCATCCGCCTGCATGCTAGCCGTGAACGCTACGGTTTGCCTGCTTATCAAGGGCATCACGCCTTGGTGGATGCGTTGGCGACCGCAGAGCTTTTACAGGCGCAAATTGCCACCCACTATCGGCCTGACACGCCTTTAAAAGATATGTGGTGTTGAAGGCTATCTATCAACATACCAACAAAAAACGGGCAACCCAGTGGGTTGCCCGTTTTACTTACTCGCTAGGTTTAAACCAGAAGGTCGGTTTAAAACAGCGCTAGACCGCCTTGGGTTCGCTCATCAGTCCCTTGATGATGGCATAGCAGGCCACCAGCAATATGATGGTGAACGGGAAGCCGGTGGAGACGGCCATGGTTTGCAGCGCGGTCAAGCCACCACCGAGCAGCAGGGCAATGGCAATCGCGCCTTCAATGATCGCCCAGAACACACGCTGTGGCGTTGGTGCATCGACCTTGCCGCCCGCGGTAATCGAGTCGATAACCAGCGAGCCGGAGTCAGAAGAGGTGACGAAGAACACGATGACCAACACAATGGCGACGAATGAGGTGATTTGCGATAGCGGTAGCTGCTCTAACATAATGAATAGCTGCAGATCGACACCCGCATCACGTACGGCTTCGATGCCCTGACTCACATATTGGTCGATCGCTGTGCCACCAAAGGTGGTCATCCATAGTACTGATACTGTCGACGGAACCAGCATGACCGAGACCAGAAATTCACGCACGGTGCGGCCACGGGAAACCCGCGCGATAAACATACCGACGTACGGAGACCAGGAGATCCACCAGGCCCAATAGAAGGCTGTCCAGCCCTGGCTAAAGTTGGCGTCTTCACGGCCAAAGGGATTCGATAGCGCAGGTAGATGAACCGCATAGTTCCACAGGTTTTCAAAGAAGCCTGTGACAATCATCAGGGTAGGGCCAACCGCAATCACGAAGAACAGCAGTATTGCAGCAAGAACAATATTGATTTTGGAGAGCAGTTGTACGCCCTTATCAACGCCCGCAATGATCGAGCAAATGGCAATCATCGTAATGCCGATGATCAACAGGATCATGGTGATATCACTTTCCGGCGCGCCAAACAGGTACGTCAAGCCCGCTGCAGCCTGTGTGGCACCTAGCCCTAGAGAGGTCGCCAAACCAAACAGCGTGGCAAATACCGCCAGGATATCGATCACATGACCCGGCCAGCCCCAAACACGTTCCCCCAAAATCGGGTAGAACACCGAACGCATGGAGAGCGGCAAGCCCTTATTGAACGAGAACAACGCTAGCGAAAGCGCCACTACGGCATAAATCGCCCAGGGGTGCAGGCCCCAGTGGAAGATGGTTGCGGCCATAGCTAACGCTTCAGCACCAGCGGCATTGCCTTCCGCGCCGGCTAACGGTGCCCAGCTGCCGCCGTCAAATGAAGTGCCAAAGTGGGTCAGCGGTTCATTGACACCGAAGAACATCAGGCCAATGCCCATACCCGCGGCAAACAGCATTGAGAACCAACCCATATAGGTAAAGTCAGGTTTGGCATCGGCGCCACCAATGCGGATTTTACCTAATGGGGAGAAGATCAGGCCAATGCATAAAATAACGAATATATTCGCCGCTAGGATAAAGAACCAGGCTAGGTTGCCGGTCAGAAAACTGAAAATGGCGTCGTATATAGGCGCAATCGTATCTTGCAGCGCCAGGGTTAGCACCACAAACAGCAACACGACGATTGCTGAAATGCTAAATACCTTGCCATGCAGGTCAAGATTGAGACCCATGGTGTTGGTGGTGATGTTGTCTTGGCCGATGACATAATCGGTATCAATCAGATTCGCCGGGCCATCTGGAGCAGGTATGCCCTCAGAGACCGGCTCTTCAGGGGGACGTTTATCGTCGTGGTTATCCACAGGTGCCTCTCTTTTTTAATAGCAGTATGCTGAACAGATACATGCCGATCAAAGGGATCGTTATAACGACAACAGAGGGCCGAAGCCCCCCGTTGTACTGCCTACATGGATCGATTAGCTATTGAGCCACTGCTCAACGACGTCCTGATTATCTTCAACCCACTGTTTTGCGTTCTCATAGGGGTCGCTGCCATCTTCCTGATTCATCAGCATGACTTCGCCCATCTGCTCAGGCGTCCACTCGAAAGCGTCGAGAATGGCATAAGCTTCCGGCATGTCATCTTCCAAGCCGTCGCGAACGACCGTATGGATCTGCTCTGCMCCGCCATAGACATTTTCCGGATCTTCCAGATATTTGATGTCGAAGCGAGCAAACATCCAGTGAGGCGTCCAGCTAGTAACAACGATATCTTCTTCGTTATTGATCGCACTCGCCAGCGCCGCTGTCATGGTGGCACCGCTGCCGCTGCGCAGGTCTAGATCAAGGTCATAGGTATCCACAACCTCTTCAGTGAGGCTCATCAGGCCTGCACCGGGGTCAATACCGATGATCTCGCCATTAAACTTATCGGCGTTATCGTTAAGGTCGGCAATGGAGTCGACGTCGGTGTATTCAGGTACCACGAGACCCAGCTTGGTGCCGTCCAGGTTTTGGCCGAGATCTTCAACATTATCACCAACGCGTTCCATATAATCGGCGTGGGTGGTTGGCAGCCAAGCAGCAACGATGGCATCCGCATCGCCAGTGGAGAGCGCCTGGAACATGGCAGCTGCTGAGAGTGACGTTAGATCAACCTCATAGCCTGCTTGCTCAAGTACCGCGGCAATCACGTTAGTGGAAGCCACTTCGGAAGACCATTCAACGTAGGCCAGGTTAACCGTGCCTTTCTCTTCTTCAGCTTGCGCCGCACTGCTAACGGCAACACCGGCACCCGCTAACAGTGCTAGTGAAGCAAGACGGATACGGAGGTTCAATGTGCGATGTTTCATTCACTTTCTCCCTTGGGTATAAATTTTAATGTGGTAAATGCTTGCTGCTCAATACAGCATGGATAGCCAGAAGCGACTTAGCAAGCACGTGACTCAACGCTGCCGCTTCTGTTGCTTTGCTTTATTTGCGGGTTTTGCGTAGCGATTGCGTTAAACGATCCAACAGCATCGCCAATATAACCACCGCAATACCCGCTTCGAAGCCATCGCCCGGGCGCAAGCGTTGAATCGCGCGCCATACTTCGCTGCCCAAACCATCGGCACCAATCATGGCGGCGATGACCACCATGGAGAGGGCGAGCATAATCGTCTGGTTGATACCCGCCATTACCGTGGGTAGTGATAGCGGTAGCTGCACTTTAACCAGTTTCTGGCCACGGGTGGCGCCGTAGGCATCGGCGGCCTCGATTAGCTCCACCGGCACTTGACGAATGCCCAGCGTGGTAAAGCGAATAGCGGGGGGCATCGAGAAGATCACCGTAGCAAAAATCGCCGAGACCGAGCCAATCCCAAAAAACGGAATAGCCGGAATCAAATAGACGAACGCGGGCATGGTCTGCATAAAGTCCAGAATCGGCATAATCACCCGGTAAAGCCGATTAGACAGCGCCGCAGCAATGCCGACCGGTAGCGCGATAACGATCGCCACCAGGGTAGCAAACACCACCAGCGTAAGCGTTTCAATCATGGGCTCCCACAGGCCCAGGTTCCAAATTAATGCTAAGCCTGCGATGGCCCCAATAGCTAAGCGAGTGCCGCCTAACCGCCAACATAGCAGGGCAATCAGGCCTAGCAGCGCCCATTCAGGTAGCCAAAAAAGGCTACTGTTTAAAGTATCAATGCCGGTTTGGGTAAAGCGGGAAATGCCGCGGGTAACCATGGAGAATTCGCTGGTCAACCAAGTTAGGCCGCTTTCAATCCAATCACCTAGCGGGATGCGTGGGATCTCCATTATTGCTCTCCTGCTCGTGCCAGTTCGTCGAGTACTGCGCCTTTTACCACTACGCCAAGTAGCTGCTCCTGCTGATCAATGACGGCAATGGGGAAGCTCTTTTCACTAAACATGGCAAACAGGTTATGCAGTGGCTCATCCATGGGGACTTTGCGGAAGTCCTGGGTCAAGTAGGGAATAATCGAATCGGCACCCTCTTCAATCGCCCGGCTGGCAGCATCGGCCTCAAGTAAGCCAAGTAGGCGCCGGTTGCGGTCAACCACATAGATAGAGTCGATAGCATGGTCACGCATACGGTGTAACGCCGTACGCGGCCCGTCGCTTTCGCGGGCGGTGGAGCGCAGAGGCCGCATGGCACTTTCAGCGGTCAAAATACGCGCCCGGTCAACGCCTTCGATAAAGCGTCGCACGTAGTCATCCGCAGGCTTGGTGAGAATTTCTTCCGGCGTGCCGATCTGCACCACTTCGCCATCTTTCAGTAGCACGATACGGTCGCCAATATTGAGCGCCTCATCCAAATCGTGGGTGATGAAGACCGTGGTCTTTTGCATTTTGGATTGCAGTTGCAAAAGCTCTTGCTGCATATCTTTGCGAATCAGCGGGTCGAGCGCGGAGAAAGCCTCATCCATTAACAGTACAGTGGCATCGTTTGCCAGAGCGCGGGCCAAGCCAACACGTTGCTGCATGCCGCCGGAAAGCTGGTTGGGATAGGCGTCTTCCCAACCTTCCAGACCCACTTGCTTGAGTGCATCATGAGCAATTTTGTGACGCTCCGTTTTCTCTACGCCGCGAATTTCCAAACCGAACTCGGCATTTTGCTGCACAGTGCGGTGGGGAAATAGCGCGAAGTTTTGAAACACCATAGAGAAGTGGCGGCGGCGACACTCCAGCAGCGCTTTTTCCTTCAGCGTTGGAATGTTTTCACCGTCGATAATGATCTCACCTTCGGTGGTCTCAATCAGACGGTTCAGGCAGCGGATCAAGGTCGATTTGCCTGAGCCCGATAGCCCCATGATGACTAAAAGCTCGCCTTCATAGACATCAAACGAAATGTTGGACAGCCCCAGCGTTTGGCCAGTTTTCTCCAGAATTTCGGGGCGTTTCATTCCCTGGTTACGAAGCTCAATGGCTTTATCTGGTTGTTTGCCAAAGACTTTACTTAATCCACGTACTTTAATTTTGACCGGTCGTGTTTCGTCCATCGGCGATGCCTTTATGTTGAGCAGAATAAGTTGAACAGAATGGGCGTGTGTCGTTGCTACGCCATTCATAAAGAAATAAGAGATTGAGTCGGATAATTTATTAAAAATTATTATACATAGGTAGGCACTGTGTGTCACAACGGCTCGCTCAACGGGGAAATTAACGCTACATGTGTCATTTTTTACCCACCCTAGGGGGTGTGTTATACGCCCATAGCGGCATGCGATTTTATTTATAAAATATTGATTTTATTTGTTTTTATTTTTTTATGGTTTGTTTGGCACGTAAAGTGAATTAGGTTTCACGTAAGCAACATTTTATATGTATAAGGCTGGTTTGCGATTATCCAGTTAGATGTTCAGAAACATTCAGTGTTAGTAATGGAGGTGGGTATTATGGACAAGCAACATGACCGCATTGAGAGTAAGCAAATTTCCAATCGCCCACGCTGGATAACACTATGCATGATGGCGACGGCAGCAAGTGTTCTTGTACTCGCCGGTTGCGGCGACAACGAAGAGACTGCACCGCCTGCAGAAGAAGCTGCACCGCTAGAGCAAGACGCCACCAGTCAGCCTGAATCAGGCCAGCCAGAGTCAGGCATGAGTGAAGAGCCTGCGATGGAGCAAGATCCAGGTTTGGGAGAAGAACCGGCTACAGAAGGCAGTATGTCGTCTGAAAGTACGTTGCCCGAAGACACCATGGATGAGCCTGCAGAAGGTACCATGAATCCTGACGAAGATGAGCCAGGTTTTGGTGAAGGCACCGATCCTATGCCTGGTGCTGAAGATGATGAAAATTCAACCAGTAATTAATTAGTTAACTGTTTTTAAGTAACTTTTTTCAGTAACTGTTCTGAGTAAGTGTACCGCTCCCTACGATGGTAAATCGCCTCAGCTGTTTGTTCCCTGCGGCTGCTCCACACGGTTTACCATCCTTTCCACCCCCGCGCCCGCGGGGGTTTTTTTTGGCTGAGCGTCAGGTTGTGCCGCTTTACGGTTTATATCTGCGGTTACTCTTCGCTGTCTTCTAAGCGACGATAGAGCGTCCTGCGGGCAATGCCTAGTACTTCAGCTGTGCGTCGCTTATTGCCACCGGTTGCTTCTAATACCTTGTTAATATAGCGCTTTTCGACTTCCTCTAAGCTGGGCCAGCGGATCGGTGGGGGCGATGGGATTTGGCCACCAGCCAACACTTCGCCGCGCACTGCAGGCACTAAAGGCGTACCCGCTTCTACCGTTGATTGTTCGCGCAACCGCTCGGGTAAGTCTTTATGGCTGAGTGAGCCATCTTCGCTCAGGGTAACCGCCCGCATAATGGCATTTTCCAGTTCGCGAACGTTACCGGGATAGGCGTAGTTGAGCAGGTTGTTGAGTGCTTCCGGCTCGATTTGCTCTATCTGTTTACCCTGTGCCTCTGAGTGCTTATCGATAAGGGCAAACACAAGGTGCTCGATATCGGTACCGCGCTCGCGGAGCGGGGGGATACGTAGCGAGAACGTCTCTAAGCGGTAGAACAAATCACTGCGGAAGTTCTCCTGCTCGATCTCTTTTTCCAGGTTACGGTGAGTCGCGGCGATAATACGCACATCCACCGGCTCTTCGCGTTCGCCACCCACTGGGCGAACGGTTCGCTCCTGCAGGGCCCGAAGCAGTTTAGCCTGCAGGTTAATCGGCATTTCACCAATTTCATCTAAAAACAGGCTGCCGCCCTGGGCGCTATGAAATAACCCTTTGCGCGCTTCGTTAGCACCGGTAAAGGCGCCTTTCACATGGCCGAAGAACTCGCTTTCCATTAAATCCGCGGGAATGCTGGCACAGTTGACCGGCACAAATGGCTGGTCATTGCGTGGGCTTTCCTGATGAATGGCGCGGGCAAGTAACTCTTTACCGGTGCCGCTTTCACCTAAAATCAGGATAGGGGCATCACTTTTGGCCAGGCGTGAGGCGTCATGAAACAGCGTCTGCATGACCTGGCTTTTACCTACGATGCCGTGGAAGTGGCTGATATCAGCATCGTGGGAAACCGCCAAGCGTTGGCGTTCCAGCACACGAAATACCGCATCACGGATAGCATCAAGGTCGAGCGGCTTGGTTAAAAAGTCGTCAGCGCCAAGCTTTAGTGCCTCGACCGCCTGGTCGATGGTGCCGAACGCGGTAATCACAATAATGCCCAGCTCGCTGCCTACTTGGCGGAGCTGCTGGAGCAGCTGAATGCCGGTCATACCCGGCAAGCGCACATCGGTAATCACCAGTGAGACGGTGGTGTGGCTGAGTAAGGCGATCGCCTCTTCAGCGCTAGGTACGCCGAGCGTTGTGTAGCCTGCATCCTGCAGTTCTTCTTCCAGCAACTCGCGTATAGCGGCGTCATCTTCCACCACCAACAAAGGTAAAAGGGGGTCCTGTTGGGTCACAAACGTTGTCCTCACGCGGATGCGGTTTCACTAATAGGTAGCGTAATCTCAAATCCAGCGCCGCCAAGGGCGCTGTCAAACACGCCGATCGTACCGCCGTGGTCGTTAATAATGCGATGTACCATAGAGAGCCCCAAACCGCTGCCTTGGCCAACCGGTTTGGTGGTGAAAAATGGGTCGAACACTTTATGGTGATGGGCGGCGGGAATCCCCGGGCCATCATCTTCCACCCACAGTATCAATTCGTGTTCCTGCTGCTGGGCGTGCACCCGAATGCGGCTTACTTCAGGGGCCTGCGCTGCATTGCGCAGCAAATTGGTCAGCACCTGCACAATTTGTTGGCCGTTGGCGAGTAAGTTGGGTGTCGGCGACGGTAATTCAATGTCTAAACAAATATTGCGTGGCTCTAACTCGTCTTCAACCAAACCACTGGCACTCATAATAAGCTGATCAAGCGCCAGTTCGCCTTTCTCTACGTTATGTTGGCGGCCTAATTCCATCAATTGGCGCACAATTTCAACGATGCGTTCCACCTCGCCACGAATACGCCCCAATCGTGCGCGTTCGTCGTCGCCAATCACATCGCGTCGAGCAAGGCGCTGAGCCTGGCCGTTAATCACCGTTAGCGGAGCGCCTATCTCGTGGGCAACCCCCGCCGCCAGAACGCCCAGTTCAGCCAGTTTCTTCGATTTACGCAGACGTTTTTCAAGCTCAATTTCGCGCCGTTGACGATTCTCGATCTCGTGGTCTTTCTCGGCCATCGCATCCAACATGCCATTCAAACCGGAGGCGAGGTGGCGGTATTCGATAGGGCCGTCTTCGGTGGCGCGTTGGCTACGATCACCTTTTTCAACCAACTGCATCACGTGGAGTAGCCGGTTCAGCGGGCGCTCAATATGGCGGCGAAACCCCCACCAAATACTAAATACGATCCCGGCCGCGCCAATCACAAACACCAGTACGGCCACAATGCTGATAAAGCCAGTGTAGTTCTCAATACCGGTATTTAACCGGTTCACCTGCAGCACACCGTATACAGTGCCATCCTGTGATCGCAAGGGTGTCAACGCAGAGTAGTAATTCCAACCCTCGTGTTGTCGGTAATTGCTATATAAGTCGTCACGTTCAATGACTTGCTGGATCTCTTCGCGGGTGAAAATATCTTTGCCAAGGCCTAACCCGTAAATATCCCGCCCGTCGGTATCGAAGACATAAGCACCATAAATACGATGGAACGAGAACGCCGACTGCAGCGCTTCTTCAAGGGGCGTGTTGCTATCCGGCGTAACCGCATAGCTGAGTGAAGAGCTCAGAGTGCGGGTAATAATTTCAACTTCCGTTTGTAGCTTCGAGCGTACGTTATCCTCAAGCGACTTGATCGCCACTAAGCTAAATACCACCAGGATGACAAACAGCGGCACAATCACCGTTAAAATAATCAAATTGCGTAATCGCATGGGGCATCCATGGTGGCATTAAGACGTTTGAGTATCAGCGAGTGAACAGGGGCTGCTAATCGGTTGGCGCTAGACGATACAAGCCACCCTGAGGGGCGTCAGTGAGCAGGTAAATAGCATCATCAGGGCCTTGGCGAACATCCCGGATCCGGCCTACTTCGCCTTGTAAAATAAGCTCTTCTTCGGCGACGCGGCCATCTTCCAGGCGCAGACGCAGTAGCTTCTCGCTACCTAGCCCACCGGCTAATAAGTTGCTCTGCCACTCGCCGAATGCATCGCTGGTCACTTCAGCAAGCCCGGCAGGCGCAAAGCGGCCTTCAAAGACGTACACCGGGTCAACCATCCCAGGCACTGAGTCTTCACCAATCGGTTCATTGGTCGCGTAATCATTGCCCTGGCTGACGTTAGGCCAGCCATAATTATTGCCTGCTTCGATATGGTTCAGTTCGTCGCCAGTACGTGGGCCATGCTCCGATGCCCAGGCTTCGCCGTTACTGAGTACGGTCATGCCTTGAATATTGCGATTACCCATGGAGTAAATTTCATCCAGAGTGGTGTCATCATCTACGAAGGGGTTGTCGTCGGGTACGCCGCCCGTGGCGGTAAGGCGCAGGGTAGACCCTGCATGGTCATCGCTGGCCTGGGCGCGGGGTGGTTCACTGCCGCGGTCACCAATACTCATGAGTAGCGTGCCGTCGGGCAGCCACGCCAACCGTGAGCCGTAGTGGCGGCCAGGCCCAGAGGCGCGATCCTGCTCGAATAAGTGTTCGACCTCGCCCAGCTCATCGCCCTGCCATTTTACCCGTGATAGCGCTGAACGGCTGTTATTACCATCGGGCTTGCTCCAGGTGAAGTAGATCCAATCGTTGTCGCCTCCGCCGTTTCCCCCTTCAAAATCGGGGTGCAACACTACGTCTAACAGGCCGCCCTGGCCCCGAGTGCTTACTTCCGGCATGCCTTCCAGCGTAGGGGTTTCACCGCTTTCTGGATCGACAAGTTTCAGCTGCCCGCTGCGCTCGCTCACCAAGTAGCGGCCATCGGGTAGAAACGCCACCGCCCAGGGGTGTTCAAAACCTTCGGCAACACGCTCAATGGAAAGCGTTAGATGGTCGGTTTCCAGTGATTCCTGGACGACTTCCGCATTTGCCGTGTTAATAGCGCTCGCTAGCACTAGCCCACTGAACCCCGCCAAAACCGCTGGGCTCAGCCGGAGGGGAGTATGATGGCGCTTGTTGATAGACAGCATAGCGTGGCCTCTGGTGATATTAATTGCTGGCATCCTTGTCAGTAGTCTAGCAGTGACCTTTTAGCTGCGTTGGGGTTCCACCACGACATAAACAGGGCAAGCCGCTACATGAGTAGGGCGAGCAGCACGGGCAGGTAAAACAGCGCTAACAACGTCGAGCAGAAGACCAAACTGGCTACATAGACGGGTTCGCGCTGGGCGCGCTGAGCAAAGAGATAGTTGAAGACCGCCACTGGCATGCACATCTGCACCACTAAAATGCTTTGGGCCAGTGGCGGCAGACCCACCCAGCTCGCGATCAGCCAGGCGACACCGGCGGCGAGGGGCACGCGCACTAGGCTAAACCCAAGCCCTGAACGCAGGTTCTTCACCTGAATGCTAGCCAGGGATACGCCTAGGGTAATCAGCATCAGCGGTACTGTGAACCCCGACATTAAGTCCACCGTATTCGCCAGCCAGGGCGGCAGGGAAGTGCCCGTCAGCAGTAGCGCCATGGAAATCGCAATGGCATACACCGTAGGCGTTTTGGCAAGGGTTTTAAGCGGGTTGCCTTGGCTATTAAGCACAGCGCCTAGGGTGAACTGAAAAAGCGAGACGGTCACCATCACGGTGATGCCGTAGGCAAACCCGGCACTACCAAAGGCGTAAAGCACCACGGGTAAGCCCATGTTGCCGGTGTTGGGGTACATCATGGGCGCAAGCAGTACCCGCCAACTGCGGCGCAGCAGTTTTGCCACGCCAAAGGTCGCCGCCCCCATAGTGAGAATGACAAGCGCGGCGGCTAGCATCGTCTGGCCAAAGGKGGTGGCATCAATATCAGCACCCGCCAGGGAGGCCAATACCAGCGAAGGCGTGCCAATGTTAAACACCAGCCGGGTAATAAAGTCGACCGGGTAGGGATGGCCTAGGCGTACCCACAAGTAGCCGAGCCCTGCACCCGCCAGCACGGGCGCCATGACAGCAAAGAGTTCGGCGAGCATTTACAGTCCTTGGCTAATCGGTAGCCGCCTATTGTCGTTAATAAGCGGGCTAACTGGCAAGGTAAACACTCGAATTAACTTACACCGTTGCGGCTGACGTGCGCCACGGTGCGGGCACTTGGCTACGTAAAAACTCTAACAGCGCGTGGGTACGGCGGGTCTGGTGACCGTAAGCATAAAGCAGTGTGATAGGCAGTGGCACCGGCTCCCAGCCGGACAGGCAGTTAATCAGCTCGCCTGGATGATGCTGTTCGCGTTTTGCGGTTAACCAGTGTGAGAGCAAGCCGATACCCTGGCTGCGCGCAATGGCATCTATATGCAGGGTAGTGAGATCTACCCGCAGCCGTGAACAGGGCGGGTTAAAGGTGTATTCGCCATGCTCTGGATGAGTGAGCAGTAGCCCGTCAGAAGCCGTGCCCAGCAGGTCTATCCAGGCGTGTTGGTTTAGCTCATCGGGATGGTGCGGCGTGCCAGCGGCTGCTAAATAGCGTGGGCTAGCATAAAGCCCGCGGGATAGGTGGCCCAGGCGCTCCTGGTTTAGCCCGCACTCATGAGTCGGCCCAAGCCAGACATGCACGCTATTGCTGTGCATTTTAGTGGGCGGCGTTTCCCGAGTGTGTAGCGTTAGCTCTACCTTAGGGTGGCGATTTAAGAACGCATCAATGGCACTGGCTAACCAGCTGCGGGCCAGGGCACCGTGCACTTCAAGGGTAATTTCTCCGCTAATCTCCTCACGCAGCTCTGCCAGAGCTTCCTGGCTATGCGCCGCCATTGCCAAAAGCTCGGTGCAGTAGTTGTGAAACAGCAGCCCCGCCTCGGTGGGAATTAAGCGGTTGGCCTGACGGCGCAGCAGCGGCTGGTTAAGCCGGGCTTCAAGCTGGCTGATGCGGCGGCTAAGGGTCGATTTGGCTAATCCGAGCTTCTGAGCACTGCGTGTCAAACTGCCCGTGGTCATCACATCGGCAAAGGCGGTCAGTTCGTCAAAGTCATACATGGTCAGGCCCACGGGAAAAGGGTGAGCGCTAATTGTGCCACTGTTTGGTACGAATGAAAATAATAGGCATTTGTGTTCCGGTATGTTGAACGAACCGTCTCACCCCAATGTGCAAAGAGTGTGTAAAAATATTAATGCTAATAATTCGCATTTAATGGAGCGAATGCTTACCCACATTGCTCACACACTATAAAGGACGAAGTTATGTCTCCCTGTTTGCGCCGTACGCTGCTGGCCAGCGCTATCTCTTCGCTTGCCAGTAGTGCTCTTTGGGCACAAGACGCGCCCCGCTTAGACGATATGGTGGTAACTGCGTCAGGTTTTGAACAGCAGATAACCAATGCCCCCGCGTCTATCAGCGTGGTTTCCCGCGAAGAGTTGGAACAAGGTCACTATCAGAGTGTTACCGATGCGCTGCGCGATGTGCCCGGCGTGATTGTCACCGGCGGCGGGAGAGGGGATAACGGCCAGGATATCTCCATTCGCGGCATGCCCTCCCAGTACACCCTGATATTGGTCGATGGGCGCCCGCAGAATTCCCGCGAGTCTCGCCCTAATGGCGATGCAGGTTTTGAGCAAGACTGGCTGCCGCCGTTACAGGCTATTGAGCGTATTGAAGTAGTGCGTGGGCCAATGTCGACGCTCTACGGCTCTGATGCGATTGGTGGCGTGATCAATGTGATTACACGCAAGGTTGCGCAGGAGTGGCATGGCAATGTTCAACTCGACACCGTACTCCAGGAAGACAGCGACTCCGGCGACAGTCGCCAAGCCAATTTTTACCTAAGCGGCCCGCTGGTAGGCGATCGCTTAGGGCTCCAGCTCTATGGCCGCACCTCTCAGCGTGATGAAGACACTATTCTTAACGGCTACGAAGATAAAAGCCTGCAAAGTCTTACTGCACGGCTGAGTTTTGCAGCGACTGATAACCATGACTTCACTTTTGAGGCGGGTATTACCGAGCAGGAGCGCGAATCGCTGATGGGCAACTCGGCGCCATCAGAGGGCTGTCGCGGCGGCTGCTCCGATAGTTTTAATGAGTTCACCCACCAGCATGTCGCTATGACCCATAGTGGTCGCTTCGAGTGGGGCACCAGCGAAACCTACCTTCAGCGTGAAAGTAGCGAAAACAAATCACGTGATATTGAAATCACCAACACCACCGCCAAAACCAGCGCGGTCATTCCGCTAGGCATGCATATGTTGACGGTAGGCGCTAGCTACGAGGAAGAGTCGCTTGACGACAGTACGACAAATCAATTGCCTGGCTCTGATCGTAGTGAGATTGAGAATAGCCAATGGGCCCTCTTTGTAGAAGATGAGTGGATGCTCACCGATGCTTGGGCACTGMCCGGTGGGTTGCGTATTGATGACGACGATAACTACGGCAGCCACCTTAGCCCGCGGCTTTACAGTGTGTGGAATATGACGCCTGACTGGACATTAAAAGGCGGTGTCTCGACCGGTTATCGAGCGCCGAACCTGCGCGAGATCACCCCCGACTGGGGGCAGGTCAGCCGTGGGGGCAATATCTACGGTAATCCTGACCTTGAACCAGAGACCTCGCTCAATAAAGAGCTGGCCCTGCTTTATGCCAACGATAGTGGCTTGAGCGGCGGTGTCACGCTGTTCCATAACGACTTTGACGATAAAATCACTCGCATCGCTTGTCCTATCGATATCTGTACGGATGGCGCTAACGATTATGGTAGTGACCCGACTTACCGCGTCAACGTGGATGAAGCGGTGACTCAGGGCGTAGAGGCGAGTGTGGCTGCGCCGTTAACCGATACCGTTGAGCTAACGGCCAGCTACACCTATACCGATAGCGAGCAAAAAAGCGGTGAGTATGCAGGCGAGCCGTTAACACAGCTGCCTAAGCACCAGGTATCCGCCTCGTTAGATTGGCAAGTCTCTGCCAAGTTGAGTCAATGGACAAAAGTCACTTACCGCGGCGAAGAGAGCCAACCGACTACCGGCCCTTCGAGCAGTGCCATTGTGGCTCCTTCCTACGCCTTTGTAGATGCAGGCGTTGGCTACCAGTTGAACGAAAGTACTCAACTGAACGCGGGTATCTACAACCTGTTCGACGAAACGATCGGCTACGACGAGTATGGCTATGTAGAAGATGGTCGTCGGGTTTGGTTAGGACTCAACGTTGCCTTTTAAGCGCTAGGTCCCCGTCCTAAATGCAACACAGCAGCGGCTATCCAGCGAGATAGCCGCTTTTTTAGCGGCTTAGGAAAGGGGGCAGACACAAAAAAAGCCCCAGCGCATGGCCGGGGCAGAAGGAGAGCATCGAAACAGTAGCGAGCTGAAACCGATTAGAACTCGTAGCGGGCGGAGAGCCACAGGCGGCGACCTTCTTCGCTATTGGCGTAAACGTTGCCAAAGCTGGTGCCATCGCCGTAAGCGCGGTAGTCAACAAAATCTTTGTCAAACAGGTTATAGATCGTCGCGCTCAGATTAAGCTGATCGGTGACCGCGTAATTACCGCCCAAGTGAAACAGCGAATAGGCTTTAAAGTCGCCAAGGTCATCAAACGAGGGGGCACCGCGGACGCTTTCGCGGTTACGGTAGCGTTCGCTGCGGTATTCTGCTGAGAGCCAGGTATCCAGCTTTGCCGTTGTCTGCCAGCGCAGGGTGGCGTTAATGGCGTGTTCCGGGGTATCTGTCAGCGGCTCGCCCTTGTTATCGCCACTCTTCTGTTCGCTATCGGTGTAGGTGTAATTGGCGTTGACGCGCCAATCGGGAGCGAACTGGTAGCCAGTAGAGAGCTCAACCCCCTGGGTGATCGCCTCGTCCACATTGACCTGTTGACTGTAAGTGCCGTCAGGAATTAGCGGGTCGTTTTCCACCAGGATATCGCTGCCACTGGCAATCTTATCGTCAAACTGGTTGTGGAACAGCGTGGCGCTGGCAGTGAAACCCTGTTGGTTATCGTAATGCGCACCGATCTCGCTGCTGGTGCTGGTTTCCGGTTCAAGATCCGGGTTACCAATCGTGAGTATCGTGCCCTGGCCCGTTACACCGTTAATGCCGTCATGCAGATCATTAAGCGATGGCGTTTTGTAGCCGCGGCTCACCCCACCTTTCAATGTCCAGTTGGGCGTCGTGTTCCACACCAAGTAGCCGCGCGGGCTGAACTGGCTGCCAAAGGCGTCGTGGTGATCGTAACGGCCGCCTAGGGTCAGGGCCAAATCGTCCCGTAGTAGCCACTCATCTTCCGCAAATAGCGACCAGGTGGTCTGGGCAAAGGTTTCACCGGCCAAGCCATCGTCAAGCTCCGCATCCCACCACTGCATACCCACGGTGGCCATATGGTTGTCTAGCGGCATGATGAATTTGCTGTCGAGCACGGTATTGGTGGTTTCCAGCTCCCGTGGAGCACCACCGACAATGCCAGGAAAACCCTCATAAGCGACGCCCGTATCACCAGGAATCGTGCGTCCTTTGGTTTCGGTGGTGTTGCGCATCAGGCTGGATTCCAAGGTGCCCGAGGCAAAACGGCCGGTGTGGCCAATGGCGATTTGCTCGCGCTCAAAACGGAGTTCATCCGAATAGCCGTTGGCGCTGCCAGGGTCGGGCGCACAGCTACGGGTGCGACCATCCAGGGTGCCTAGCTGGCACTCGTCGTTGTCGTAGCGCTGGCGGCTCACTTCACCATCCAACCATAGGTCATGGCTGTCCGTGGGTGTCCAGGTTAGCTTGCCACCCAGACTGTACGTATCGCCTTCCACTGGGCTAGGGCCGCGCTGGTCGACTTCTACAGGTTCACCGTTGTTATCGGTATAGGTAAGCTCGGAAGCGTCACGCTCATAAATCCGCCCGCGCAGTTGAAGACCCAGGGTATCCTCTACCAGAGGGCCGCTGGTATAGAGATTGATCTCGCGGCGATCGCCGAAGTCGCGATCCTCGTTAAAGGTATTCTCAACCCCAATAGAGCCTGTCCACTCGCGGCCAACCCGGCGGGTAATAATATTGATGACACCGCCCATGGCGTCAGAGCCATACAGTGTCGACATCGGCCCACGAATCACTTCAATGCGCTCAATGCTGGAAACGGGGGGAAAGAAACTGGTGGAGGTTTCGCCAAAGCCATTGGGGGTCACGCTGCCCGCTGCGTTTTGGCGGCGGCCATCAATCAGGATCAGCGTATAGTCGCTGGGCATTCCACGGATACTAATGTTGCGCCCACCGGTTTTACCTACCGCTCCACCCACGTCGACCCCTTCAACGTTGCGCAGCGCATCGGCGATGCTTGTCACCCGCGTGCGTTCCAACTCTTCACGAGAGATCACCGAGATACTGGCAGGCGCGTCGACCATTGCCTGCTCAAACCCGCTGGCCGAGACAACGATGTTGTCCAATTGCTGATTTTCTTGGGCGGAGGCGTTGCCTGCAGAAATAGCGAGCGTAACGGCGCTAGCCAGAACAGAGCGGGTAAAGCGTGGCATGTTATTCCCCTTGGTGACGATAATTGTTAGCTAATGATACTAATTATCAAATAAGGGCGAGAGTCTAAAAAGAAAAGTTCCCAAACGCGAGGGTGTGATCATGGAACGTTACGTTGCGTAAACTGAAACAGAAGCGTGGCGTAAGGTGTGATGCAAGGGTTGCACAAAATGGAACACGCTATTCGCAGGAATAGTAGTGCAAGTGTTTTTGAGAATCGTTACTATTAATTCCAATATACCGTATTGAGAGAAATCCATGGTGGCTAAAACATTCGTTAAAACGGCGCGGTTTAAAACGGCGATAACTAAAACGACCTCAATGGCCGCTATCCTCACTAAAAGTGCCCGTTTAGGCATAGCAGGGGTGCTGCTAAGTGCTTTAGCGGTAGGCACCGCGCACGCTCGCACACTGGATACAGCCTTTGGTGATGTAGACGTAGAGGGAACGCCTGTACGCGTAGTAACGCTTTACGAAGGCGCGCTGGATGCGGCCCTAGCGGCCGGTATTACGCCATTAGGCGCAGTGACCACGCGCGGTGGCGATAACGTCGCCGAGTACGTGGAAGCCCATCTAGGCGATGAGCGCCCAGCCATTATGGGGGTGGTGCGTGAGATCAATATTGAAGCCGTGCTGGCGCAGCAGCCGGATCTAATTTTGGCGCCCGCCCAGCTTTCCGATCAGCAGTATCAATTGCTTTCGCAGATTGCGCCTACCGTTGTACCACACACCCAGCCGCTGGCCGCGGATAACTGGAAAGCAGAGGCGCAACTTTACGGTCAAGCGTTAAACCGTGAAGCCGCCATTGAAGAGGCCATTACCGCGGTAGATCAACGTACTGCAGAGCTGGCTGAAGCGTTAGCCGCTGCCGACGTAAGCGGCACCGCCTTTTTAGTCCGCTGGATGCCGGGTGGCCCGATGGTAATGTCGGAAAACCTGATTGCCACTGGGCTGCTGGAGCGGGTTGGCCTGGATGTACAGGGTGCGGATCTGATTGGTGGGCGCGGCGTACACAGCGATGTGCTTAGCCTGGAAAACCTTGCCGAGATAGACGGTGACTGGCTTTTCCTGGCCACGCTCAACGAAGATGGTCAAGCCGCTTTAGAAGCCGCTAAGCAAAGCGCTGCGTTTACACGTCTGGAGGTCGTTCAGCAAGAGCATGTGGTGCCTGTGAACGGCCAACTGTGGAGCAGTGCCAACGGCCCGCTGGCCGCCCAAGCGATTCTTGACGATATAGAGGCTGCGCTGTTGCCGTGACGGTTCCACGTTTTGCAACGCCTGGCATTAGGCGCGCCACTCCCCGTACGTTAATGCTGCTACTTCTCACCGCCCTTGTGGCGGTGAGTGGCGTTAGTTTATTAATCGGCGCGGGCAGCGTTGGCCCTGGCAGGGCGTTGGCGCTGCTAAGCGGCGCCCAGGACAGCGAAGCGCGCTTTATTGTTTGGGAACTGCGCGCACCGCGGACCTTAATCGGCATTGCGGTAGGCATGGCGCTCGGCGTTGCGGGGGCGCTGCTGCAAGCGGTAGCGCGCAATCCGCTGGCCGAACCAGGCCTTTTAGGGGTTAGCGCGGGGGCGGCGTTTGCCGTGGCATTGGCCTTAGTGCTGGGTGCCAGCGCTGCTACCTTGCGTATTTCAGTCGCACAGCTTGGTGCCTTAGTGGGCTGTGTCTGCGTATTAAGCGTGGCACGCTTTCGCGGTGTGGGTAATGACCCTATCCGGCTCGTGCTTGCCGGAGCGGCATTTTCGGGTCTGCTGGCGTCATTGACCTCATTGATACTGCTTTACGACCAACGTGCCGCTGATGAAATTCGTTTCTGGGTGATTGGCAGTTTGGCTGGACGCCGCTTAGACGACCTGCTGGCCGTGCTGCCCAGTCTGCTGGCGGCGTCCGTGATAGTTGCGCTGATCGCCCGGCCTTTAGCCGCGCTGGCGCTAGGCGAACGGGTTGCTTCTGGTTTAGGCCACCACCCCAACCTAATTCGTTGGTTAGTGGTCGCTTGCGTGGCGCTACTGGTTGGGGCTGCCACCGCCATCGCGGGGCCGATTGCCTTTGTGGGGTTGGTGGTGCCGTTTGTCGCCCGTTCGTTTGCCGGGCCGGATATTCGCCGTACGCTGCTGTTTTGCCTGCCCATCGGGCCGCTGATGGTACTCGCCGCCGATATCATCTCCCGCGTGGTGGTTGCGCCTTCGGAACTACCTCTGGGCGTGCTCACTGCGCTATGTGGCGCCCCCGTACTGATAGCGGTTGTACGTGCGCGCCGCCTACCAATGCTATGAATTCGCTAATGAAAACCACGCCGATAAAAAGCTCGTCTATGCCTTGCTCTTCGGAAGACCAGTTCCGCGCGGACGGCAATAACAACGTACCGCCACCGCAAGGTTATTGGCGATTCGCCTGGCGAAGCGGGAACGGTGCGAACAGCCTGTTGTTTGAGCAGCGTGTGGTAGTCGTTAACCTGGGCCTGTTCGGCGCGTTACTGCTTGCCAGCGTTATTTACCTAAGCCTGGGCAGCGTTAAGGTCGCGCCAACGGCGGTGCTGCAGGCGCTGTTTGGCAGTGCAGATATGATGGCGAGCTTTGTGGTGCAAGAGCTACGCTTGCCACGTTTGGCCGCAGCCGTAAGTACCGGGGCGGCCTTCGCATTAGCGGGTATCCTAATGCAAACCCTGGCCCGCAATCGCCTGGCGACGCCCGGGATTATCGGCATTGATAATGGCGCAACGGCGTTTGCGGTGGCCTCCATCGTGGGTATTGGCGTTTCTATCGCGCCGCCTGCCATGGCGCTAGCCGGGGCGACCACCGCCGCGGTACTCACCTTTGGCTTAGCCGCGGGCAGCGGTACCCAGGGCTATCGGTTTATCGTCGCGGGCATTGGCGTGGGCGCGGTGTTTGGCGCGATAACGCAACTGATGCTGGCGCGAGTCGCGATTGATACTGCCAATACCGCCTATCCATGGACAGTGGGGTCGCTCAATGCCCGCCCCAGCGGCGCGCTTCAATTACTCATGCTCGGGTTGGCGTTAGGGCTTGCTGCTGCCATGGCGTTAGCCCGTTCGCTAACGCTACTGCGTTTCAAGGATGCTACTGCCAGCGGGCTAGGCGTGAACGTCAAGCGGCGACGGTTGGAAGTGCTGCTGCTATCTGTCGCGTTAACTGGTTTGGCGGTAGCTGTGGCAGGCCCGGTGGGCATGGTGGGGTTGATTGGCCCGGAGATTGCCCGGTCAATGTCGAGCTCTCGTAGCGTGCCGGTTTTGGCGGCAACGCTGGCGGGGGCGCTGGTCATGGTACTCGCCGACTTGGCCGGGCGTACGCTGCTGGCGCCGATCGAGATTCCGGTGGGTATCGTTACCGCCGTAGTCGGCGGGCCCTGGTTACTTTGGATATTAATGCGTCCCCAACGGAGTTTTACATGAGCCAATTCCCAGCGTCGCCAATTCCTTCTCTGGCTACCCAGGCACTGGGCATGAGTTATGGCACCCGGCAGGTGATTGATGGCTTGGATATCAGCCTGCCCAGCGGCCAAGTTACCGCCATTGTGGGCCCTAACGGCTGCGGAAAATCAACGTTATTGGCCGGTCTTGCYCGGTTGCACAAACCCGATAGCGGTGCCGTATTGCTGGATGGCGCCGATATTCAGCGCCTGCCCACCCGCCAACTCGCTACGCAACTGGCGCTACTGCCTCAGGAGGCCGTCGCGCCGGAAGGGCTCACCGTGACCGAGCTGATTCGCTTTGGCCGCCAGCCCCACCAAGGCTGGTTGCGCCAGTGGTCAGCAGAAGACCAGCGCGTGGTGCAGCACGCGCTAGCGGCGGCAGGGCTTGAACAACTCGCTGACAGACCGATTGATGCGCTCTCCGGTGGCCAGCGGCAGCGCGCCTGGATCGCCATGACCATCGCCCAACAAACCCCGCTGTTGTTGCTGGATGAACCCACCTCTGCGCTGGACCTTGGCCACCAGATTGAAGTGTTCGAGCTGGTACGTGACCTGGCCTGCCATGGTCGCACCGTTGTGATGGTGCTCCACGATCTCGCCAGCGCCTGCCGCTATGCCGACCATCTCATCGCCATGCGCGAAGGGCAGATTGTGGCGGAAGGGCCGCCCGCTCAGGTGGTGACGCCCGATCTGGTGCGTACGCTCTATCAAGTAGAGTGCACGCTGCTGCTAGATCCCGATACCGGCAGCCCGCTGTTGGCCAATGTGCGCCGGTCCCCGGCGCCCGCTTAACTCCCCAAGCATTAACGCGTTGAGCCTGAGCATTGAATTCATTACGCTAGCGCCTACCTAATTGGCCTACAACAACCTCAGTAAGGAATGCTCGTGGCTCCTTCTCCGCCCCGTTCTAAGAATCAGAGCTTTCAAGCCCTGGTGCGACTACTCCGCTACGCCAAAGGCTATCGACGGCGCATTATTGCTGCCACTACCTGTTCAGTCATCAACAAGCTGTTTGATATTGCTCCGGAAATTCTGATTGGTGTGGCCATCGATGTAGTGGTCAACCAAGAGCAGAGCTTTGTGGCCAGCCTGGGGTTTGAAACGCCCCAACAGCAGATCACCATGCTGGCGGTGCTGACGTTTGTTATCTGGGCGGGGGAATCGCTGTTTGAGTACCTGTTCCAAATTCTTTGGCGTAACTTAGCCCAACGCTTACAAGCGGATATGCGCCAAGATACCTACGAGCACGCTCAGCGGCTGGATATGGCGTTTTTCGAGTCGAAAAGCTCTGGCCAGTTGGTGGCCACCATGAACGATGACGTCAACCAGCTTGAGCGTTTTCTGGACGGCGGGGCTAATTCGATTATTCAGGTGGTGGTCACCGTGGTAGCAGTGGGCGCAGTCTTCTTTGTGCTTTCGCCATTGATTGCGCTGCTGGCGTTTACACCTATCCCGCTGATCATTTGGGGCGCGTTCTTCTTCCAGCGTAAAGCCGGGCCGCTGTATAGCGATGTGCGTGAAAAGGTCGGGGATCTAGCCAGCCGCTTATCCAATAACCTGAGCGGCATTGCGACAATTAAAAGCTTTACCAGCGAAGACCGCGAAGCCGAGCGCCTGCGTGATGCCAGCGAAGCCTATGTAGACGCCAACAGACGGGCGATCAAGGTTAGCTCCGCGTTTATTCCGGTCATCCGCATGGCGATTTTGGCCGGTTTTCTTGCCACCTTTACCGTTGGCGGCATGATGGCACTCAACGGCTCGCTAAACGTGGGGGCATACGGCGTGCTGGTGTTTTTGACCCAGCGCCTGCTCTGGCCGCTCACCGGCCTGGCTCAAGTGATCGACCTGTTCGAACGCGCTATGGCCAGCACACGACGGATTCTCGATCTGCTCGAAGTGCCGATTACCGTTAAAGATGACAGCACCACGCCGCTCACCCAGCCGGTGCGCGGCGAGGTGACGGTAGATAATGTGAGCTTTCACTATGCCACCAGCGGCGTCGGGGTGGATGGCATTCACCTGCAGGTGCCCGCAGGTAATACCTTGGCGCTGGTGGGAGCGACTGGGTCGGGGAAATCCACCCTGATCAAACTGCTGCTGCGCTTTTACGACCCTGAAAACGGCCGCGTGCTCATTGATGGGCAGCCCATCACCGAAGTGAGTATGAACTCACTTCGCCAATCGATTGGCCTGGTCAGTCAGGATGTTTACCTGTTTGAAGGCAGCATTCGTGACAATATCGCCTACGGTAAGCCGGACGCTGACGAAGCCGCGATTACCGATGCCGCCAAAACCGCCGAAGCGTGGAGCTTTATTGAAACGCTGCCCCAAGGCTTAGACACACCGGTAGGCGAACGGGGCGTGCGGCTTTCCGGCGGCCAGCGCCAACGGCTTTCACTAGCCAGGGCGCTGCTTAAAGACCCGCCTATTCTGGTGCTGGATGAGGCCACCAGCGCAGTGGACAACGAAACCGAAGCGGCCATTCAGCGTTCGCTCAAGCGCATTGCCCATGGCCGTACGGTGATTATGATTGCCCACCGGCTCTCTACCATCGTGCATGCCGATGAGATCGTAGTGATCGAGAAAGGCCAAGTGGCCGAGCGCGGTACTCATTCAAGCCTACTGGCAGCTAACGGCCACTACGCCGCCCAGTGGCGGGTGCAAACCGGTGAGGCCCAGGTGGGGGATATGGAAGTACTCAGTCGTTAATCTTTAACAGTTAATGACTACCGATTAACTATTACCTATTAACTAGGAGCGCATTGAGGGTGACGGGCACATGCTCGTCAATCTCCTTATAGCCCAGCAACGATAGTACGGTGCGCACCGTGGTGTTGGCCATCAGCGCTCTGCCGTCCATCGCCATGGGCTCGGCGTGTGTTACACGTATCTCGTTCAAGCCTTCACGGGTGAACCGCAGCGGCACGGATTCCTGCTGGTTAACCATGTCTGATTGAACGCTAAAGGTCAGCGTCTCTACCAGTGATTCGCCAATATCCAAACCGTCCAACCGCTCTGGCGGCATTTGCGCCTCTAGCGTCACCAAGGTGGTGTTCGCCAGCAAACCTATCCACGGCGGCAGCTCGCCAAAGCGTTCCAGCACATCCGTTTGGCTGAGCTTTAACGGCAAACGCAGGGTGCCATCGCTGGAGATATCACCCTGCAGATCGCGCACCTGATGGTGATGAGTTTGCGGTGCTTCGCCGTTTAACTGCGTAATCGACGCCTGCACCCGCGACTGGCCAGGATCAAGCTGCCAGTCAGCGTGCACGGGCAGCGCCAACAATAAGGGGAATAGAGCAATCAATGCTTTCACAGCGCGTCTCCGCATAAAGAACTACTCACCAGACTGCCCAATCCCCATAAAGTGCCGTAATGACATCAAGATAGCGCAAAGGGGCTAGCCTCACTCGGCCACATTCGCTATGATATGCACGCTTTTCGGGCCTATAGCTCAGTTGGTTAGAGCAGGGGACTCATAATCCCTTGGTCGTAGGTTCAAGTCCTACTGGGCCCACCATTTCTATATTTACCTATTTCAAAAGCAGGGAGTAATTAGTCTCTGGAGCTGCGGTATATCTGATTCTAGTGACGCCCTGCGCACGTCTAAAACTTTCAAGTCCCCCAATATTACCCAACCCACCAGCGCCAACCCGCAGCGCAAAGCATACCCATGGCAATCGATACCAGCGGGCTTCTCAATACTACCGCCACCGTGCCAGCGGCAATGGCCGCGAGCCGAACGCCGCCGTCACCATGCACGATGATGGGCGTAATAACGGCAATCAGAACTGAGCTAGACATGGCATCGACGAATCGCCGAACGCGTGGGCCTAGCGGCACACGTGACATGATTAGCAGCCCCAGCACTCTGGAGCCATAAGCAATCACCACCATTAGCGTGATGGCTATCAACGACTGCCACACTGATGATGAGCTCATAAGGCGCTTTCCCTTAACCAGCGCCCGGGTAACAATACGGCCACTACGCCACCGGTAATGGCGCCCACCATCACATGTAGGTAAGGCGGCAGCCACCAGTACGCCATTAATGCACTCGCCGCTGCTGCCAGCCAGGGTAGGGCCATTGCTGCTCGTGGGKTTCCACCGACAACGATCATCAGCAGAAAGCACAGCATGATCACATCAAGGCCGAAGCGTTCAGGTTCGGTAATGCCTCCACCAAAGGCTAGCCCTATCGCAGTGCCTCCGACCCAGGCGCCCCACAGCGCGATACCGCCACCTAGAAGAATGCCCAGGTTTCGCTCGCCGCGTTGATACTCGCCCAGTGCCATTGCCCAGTTGGAGTCGGTTAGCAGAATCACCATAGCGAATTGCTGGCGTTGAGGTAATGCCTTGAGCCAGGGGTAGAGCGCCGCACTCATCAGCATGTGCCGGGTATGAATCGCGAGTGTGACCGCCGCCAGAGCAAGCAGTGGCAGAGGCGAATGCCACATCTCGAGGGCAGCAAATTGCGATGGAGCTGCGAAGACAAACAGACTCATTAACATTGCTTCCCAACCTGCCAACCCTTGGTGCACAGCGGCTACGCCAAATGCCAACCCAAAAGCGATCGTAAAAACCGCCAAAGGTAGCATCATACGAATCCCTTGCCAGGTACCCGCAATATCCAGCCGAGTAGGATTTTCTTTTATTTTCATTGCTTAACCTTTCTGCGTGAAGCTGGCCGTATTAAAAACAAACAGACCTGCTTGTTTTTTTATTATTTGAAGTCTAGATTGAATTATGTACACGCGCCACATCGGGTGACGTGTCAACAATACAAAGCGATACAACAGAAAAAAACAGCCGATTAAATCGGCCCGGGAAACTATATGAACTTCACTCGTAATACGCTGACACTCGCCGTTGGAGCGCTGGTCTTGCCTGTCGTTGCTTCTTCGGCCCATGCCGCAACTTCCTTTATTGCCAATTCGTTCTACGACCAGCAACACCCCCACTCCCGTTACGGTTACATCGAGTGGGCAGAAATGGTCAAGGAACTCTCGAACGGTGAACTGCAACCCGAGGTTTATACCGGCACCGTACTGCTGGCACCACGCGCTAACCTGCAGGGTATCCAGGATAACGTGGTTCAGGTTGCTCACCACGCGGCTATTTACACACCTTCTGAAATGCCGGTAGCGAATGCCGTGCAGGAGTTAGGGTTTAACTATGATGACCCGCTGATTGGCATMCTGGCGGTGACAGACTTCAGCCTTAATAATCCCACTCAGCTAGCCGAGTGGGAGGAGCTGGATATTGTCTACCTGGGCGCCTATAACACGCCTTCTTATGTGCTGTTCTGCCGCGAACCAGTCCGCAATCTTGAAGAGCTGCGGGGTAAGCGTATTCGTACCGCAGGCTCGACTGTTTCTGCCTGGGTCGAGCAAGCTGGGGGAACACCCGTCAATGTGCCTTCCAGTGAGATGTACAGCGGCCTCGATCGTGGCTCGTTGGACTGCGCCTCAAATGCAGCTAACGACTTGATTGACCGCTCATTGTGGGAGGTTGCCGAGCACACCACACTGCTGCCGACCGGTATGTATTGGTCTGGCCCTCAGTGGGGTTTCAACTCGGGCTTTTGGGCTAGCCTCAGCGATGAGGAGCGCGATGTCTTCAAAGAAGCGACGGCCAAAGCAATGACCCGCATGATTGTCCAGTATCTGGGCGCTTCTGAAGCCGCACTGGAAGAAGCCGCCTCCCACGGCAACAACATCTACGAGCCCGAAGAGGATCTGATGGCTTCCGTGGAGGCTTTCCGCGATGAGGCCTTGGCCAATGTCTACGATAAGGCCCGCGATGAGTATGGCGTTGAAGACCCCGAGGCGCTGATTGATGATTTTATCGCGACCTACGAAAAGTGGGATGCCTTAATCAGCGAAGTTGATCGCGAAGACGAAGAGGCCCTGGCCGAACTGGCCATGGAAGAGATCTACAATAAGCTTCCTGCTGACTACGGAATCTATTAACGCTGCAACACTGAGGCCGCCGCATTGAGGCGGCCTAGGCCAAATAAGGGTTCGCTATGACGAAGCGACAGAATCAAGAAGAACGCTCACGCCAAACCCAGGCTCGGGTGACGCAAGCGACTATCGAGTGCATTCTCGAGAAGGGCATTCGTGCCACTTCAACCGTGGATGTCGCACGTCTGGCGGGCGTTTCCCGTGGCGCTTTAGTTCACCACTATCCTTCCAAGACATTATTGATGCAGGCGGCGCTTGAGGACTTGCTGAGTCGCGAAGTCGAAAGCGTAAGAGAGATGGCCGTGAAGGTTAAAGCAGGCGAGCTTAACTTTGACAACTTACTGAAAGCACTGCATGAGCACTTCAAGGGTGACCTTTATATGGTGACCCTCGAATACCTCACTAACGCGCGTACCGACCCCGACATAATGAAAGTGTTAGTGCCGCTGGCAGCCAATTTCAATGACTCTTTGGAGCAGATTTGGGAGCAGTTAGTCGCCAGCGCCAAGCACACGTCACATCAGAATCGCGTCGCCCTGAATGCCACCTTGTGCATGATGCGGGGTATGGGGGCGCAAAGCATCTGGCGAGATGACCCCGAACTCTACCGCGACATGCTGCTGTTCTGGAAAGAGACCCTGTTAGAACTGGGCTTTTCTGCCCCGGATGCGCAGAGGAGTGAGCCCGCATGATGGCCAAACACTTCGAATCACTGAGCCAGTGGGTTGCCAAAAGTGCCATGGTGCTGGCGGCCCTCTTTCTGGTGCTTATGGCACTGCATGTCTCACTCGATGTTGGGCTGCGCTACTTATTCGGAAAGTCGTTTACCGGCACCTTGGAGTTTGTGTCTTTTTACTACATGGTCGCCGTCGTCTTTCTGCCGCTCGCTTATGTCGAGCTTAAGCGGGAACACATCAGCGTGGATGTGCTGGTGGGAAGGCTTCCGCCTAGCGTCCAACTGGTGCTTTACTTGTTTGCCAGCACCCTTGGGCTCCTCTATTTCGGCATGCTCTGTTACCAGAGCTATCTAGATGCAGTGCGCGCTACGGTTCGAATGGAAACGGCCATGGCCAATTTTACCTTCTATCTATGGCCCAGTCGCTGGGCGTTACCGGTTGGCTTCGCAGCCATGTGCCTGGCCATCATCGCCAACATGATTAAGGCGCTGCAACAACGCCAAGCCCTGTAGGAGTTTCCTAATGAGTAATATCGAGATAGGCGTGGCAGGCATTGCCATCGCCTTGGCCCTGATCGCCCTGCGCGTGCCAATCGGCGTTGCACTGGGTTTGGTGTCGATCATTGGCATTGGTGAAATGACCAGCATGCGTGTGGCCTGGGGGATGATTTCTGCCACTCCTTTTGACTTTGCAGGTACCTGGGAACTGACCGCTGCACCTATGTTCCTGTTCATGGGCTATTTGTGTACCAGCACTAATATGACCCAAGGCCTGTTTCATGCCATGCGCCTTTATCTGGCGCGCTTGCCAGGCGGCCTGGCTGTTTCCAGTGTCATGGCCTCTGCCTTCTTTGCTGCAGCCTCCGGCTCTAGCGTCGCAACATCGGCGGCCATGTCGCGGATTGCCGTGCCCGAAATGCTCAAGCATAACTACGACAAGGGGCTGGCCACCGGTACCGTCGCCGCATCTGGAACACTCGGCTCGCTGATTCCCCCAAGCGTGTTGCTGGTGCTCTATGGTGTTTACGCCCAGGTGTCGGTGGGTCAGCTGTTTATGGCGGGTTTCATTCCCGGTGTGCTTTCAGCGCTGCTTTATATCGCCATGATCATGGTGCGAACCAAGCTTAACCCCAGTTTGGCGGGCAACACGGATGTACGCTCTAGCTGGGACGAGAAGTGGGATGCCTTTAAGCATATCTGGCCGTTGCCGTTGCTGATCGGCTCAGTTCTTGGCGGGATTTTTCTGGGTGTTTTCTCACCTACCGAAGCAGGGGCGGTGGGTACCTCCATTGCCGCTCTGATCGCCTTGGCACGTCGCACGCTAACCTTTTCAGCCATTCGGGAAGCGCTGATTCGCACTGCGGTGAGCACGGCAAGCATCTTTATTATTCTCATTGGGTCGCTGTTTTTCACCCGCTTTCTAGCCATGAGTGGCGTGCCTGCTGCTTTCTCCGAAATAATCCTCGGCGTCAGTACCGAGACCTGGTGGATCATTCTTGCTGTGGCAGTGATCTACCTTGTGCTGGGTATGTTCATCGACTCCATCGGCTTACTACTACTCACTCTGCCGCTAATCCTGCCCTTAGTAGAAGGTGCAGACCTTAACTTGATCTGGTTCGGCATCATCGTCGTCAAGCTGCTTGAAGTGGGTCTGGTTACCCCGCCTATCGGGCTCAATGTTTATGTCATTAAAGGTGCCCTGGGCAATAGCGTCACACTGTCTGAAGTGTTCAAGGGCGTCGCCTGGTTCATCGTCATGGATATTGTTGCCCTATTGCTAATCGTGCTGATTCCAGCGCTTTCGCTTTACCTTCCGCAAAAGATGTTTTAACGCCACTCTCACAAGAACTCTCACAAGGAACACTCATGACAACGACACGCTTTATAAATGCCAACGTTATCGACACGCGCAACGGAAAAGTACTCGCCAACCAGCAGGTACGCATTCAGGATGGCCGTATCGTCGATGTGAGCGATTCGACGCTAGAGGGCAGTGATGATCACGTCATCGATATTCAGGGCCACTTTCTGATGCCCGGTCTGGTTGATTCACATGTGCACGTCACAGCAATTACACCCAATTTTGCTCTGCTTGAGACGCTTTCTCCTTTCTATGTCGGTGCCAAATCAAGTGAACTATTGGAAGCCATGTTGATGCGCGGATTCACTACCGTGCGCGACGCTGGCGGTGCAGATTACGGTCTAGCCAAGGCTGTCGATGAAGGTGCTCTGGTCGGCCCGCGCATCATGTACGCCGGGAATGCACTCTCCCAGACCGGCGGCCACGCCGATATGCGCGGCCCAGGCCAACAAACCTTTGAAGGCTGCTTCTGCTGCGCTGGTTTAGGTCGTGTTTGCGATGGTGTAAGCGAAGTACGCCGGGCCGCACGGGACGAGATCAGAAAGGGAGCCACCCAGATCAAGATTATGGCGTCTGGAGGCGTTTCTTCACCTACCGACCGTATAGACAGCACTCAGTTTTCGCTTGAGGAAATTGATGCCATTGTGGAAGAGGCCACCGCCGCCAATATTCATACCATGGCCCATGCTTATACGGCGCGCGCTATCAACCGGCTTATCCCCAGAGGCGTCAAGACCATTGAGCACGGCAACCTCATGGACGAGGAGAGCTGCCGATTATTTCTTGAGCACAATGCCTACCTAACGCCGACTCTCTGCACTTACGATGCCTTAGCGAAGGAGGGCGTTGAAGCGGGCATGGCCGAGCACCTACAACGCAAGGTTTATGATGTGCTGGATGCTGGCGGTAAGGCACTGGAAATGGCTCAACGTCATGGGGTTAAAATGCTATACGGCTCTGACTTACTCGGTCGGATGCAGCGCCATCAGCTTAACGAGTTTAATTTACGTAAAGACGTGGTGCCCACCGACGAGCTGATTCGTGCAGCGACAAGCCACGCCGCCGACGCTTATGGCCATACCGGTGATTTTGGCGAGATTATCCCAGGCGCAAGGGGGGACGTAATCGTGCTTAAAGACAATCCTTTGGACGACATTAATGTTCTTACTCAACCGGATGAGCAGCTCATGCTGATTATGAAAGGGGGAGTGGCTTACAAAAACGTACTTTAGTCGGGCTTAATGCTGCGTAATAAAGAGGCCAGTTAATGGTCTCTTTATACATAGTCAATTGACGCTAAAGAGGGGGCTTACTTATTATACGCTTGATCGAGGATTAGGTTTTCTTTGTCTATAGCACCGGCAACATTTTGGCGTATAACGCACAATCATCGCTATAGCACTCGCAGGAGGCCTCGATTAGGCCTAGTCGATCAAGCACAGTGATGGTTCCACGCTGGTAGCGGATTAGGCCACGGGCCTGCAGGGCTATCGCCGCCAGGGTAATGCCTGCACGTCTAACCCCGAGCATCATAGCCAGAAACTCATGAGTCAGATTCAACTGATCGGTACCAGCGCGATCCTGAGTCATCAGTAGCCAGCGGGCGAGGCGCTCTTCAATTCGATGAAAATGATTACACGCCGCAGATGTCGCCAGTTGCTTCATCACGACATAGATATATCGCTTTAGTCGCTGATGTAATACCGGAGTGCTAAGGAGTAGTTGTTGAAAGGCTCCAGCGTCAATACGTAGGGCCGAACCTGCCCCTTGAACCAGCGCGAGTAGTGGCGCCTCATCAATGCCTAGCACTAAGGAGCTGCCCAGCATTCCTTCCCGACCCGCCATCGCGACTTCCAGCCGTTTGTCAGTATCGATGACGACAATCAGTGAAATGAAGCTATCGATGGGAAAATAGACGTGGGTAAATGTCTCTGTGGGCTGTAGCAGCACTTTACCAAAGCTAAGCTCCACGGTGTCGCAGGCAGCCATAAAGGCATTTCGCTCGACTTCCGGCAGCTCAACAAGCAGTTGATTGGCAGCGGGAACGTTCAAAATAGACGTCATGTGCCTCTCCGGTTATAAGAACCTGGCAAACGGCACAATGAAGGTGTAAATCATTTCGATGTCGGCTGCAGATAGGCCATCATCAGCGTTATTGACGGATTATCTGCATATTAACATTGGGTAAATCAGTCGTCGGCACGCTAGCGTACATAGCATGGAATGTTGGTTACAGGGAGGTTGATGGTGTGGGCTGAAGGATTACATTACGTTATGGTGGTTGAGTAGGCGGTCGTACTCGCGCTTAACCACCGCGTAACACTCACAGACCCGCTTCTCTAGCCCAGGCCTGTCAATGACAGTGATATGCCCGCGGTTGTAAGAGATCAATCCTGCTCGCTGGAGTTTCCCTGCGGACTCGGTCACGCCTTCACGCCGCACACCCAGCATATTGGCAATTAACTCTTGGGTCATAATCAGTTTGTCACCCGGTAGCCGGTCGAGGCTGAGCAGCAGCCAGCGACATAGCTGCTGATCGACGCTGTGATGGCGATTGCATACCGCTGTCTGTGCCATCTGCGTCAGCAAGGCCTGGGTATAGCGCAGAAGTAGTCGCTGCATGGGGCCAGCGCGATAGAATTCGTTTTTGAGTAATTGCCCCTTAAGGCGGTAAGCCGTCCCTGCACTCTGCACAATCGCTCGGCTGGGGGTGGKCTCTCCGCCCATGAACAACGAAACACCCACTACGCCTTCATAACCCACCACGGCGATTTCCGTTGAGGCGCCATTTTCCATTACGCACAGCAGCGAGACGATTGAATCTACTGGAAAATAGACATGGCTCATTTGCCGTCCGGATTCGCTGAGTGACTGACCCAAGGTCAATGTAACCTGCTCAAGATGAGGCAAGAGAAGTGCCAGGTCTTCTTCGGGTAACAAGCCAAGCAGAGCGTTCTGCTGGGGTTCTAGCATCGTGCATCTCCCCCCTGTTGCTGGCTGACGCGCAGCTATTGATCACAATTGTCTGAGTAAGATGTTCTTTTTTGGTGCTTTTTACTGTCATCCCAAATCTTTATACAGATATCGTTCAAGTATAGGCTATAGAAAGGCAAGCTCTGTACGTTAACGCACATAAGCCTCTTGGGGCAGGCGTAGAAACCGCGCCTTGTATAAGAGAGAAAAGTTAAAGAGGGGGCAAGTGCGGGAGCTGTTCACCCGTGTTCTCCAGCGCACAGCCAACTGCTAGCTGATTGTTTTAACGTAGCTATAAATGTGGCAATTGAAATGTCTCAACAAGATGTTGCGCTTTGCGCTGCAGGGAACGCAGCGCTTCTCTTCTCAAATCTCAACTGCTAAAGCATCTAAGCAGTTGAGATGCATTGGGTACAGTCTGTTGGTGTCGTGCTCAGTCAGCGTTGAAAACCCCCGTATTAGGCCATTGAAAGCATCTATTCAAAAGCGCTATCATGAATGCTAATAACAACGATTATCATGATTCTTATTTCTCTGCTTCCTCTTTGCTCCTAATTCCAACTGAGACTCTATCATGCCTCGTCTGCCGTTTGCTCGTCGTCCCTTGGCGCGCTCAATTTCCGCGTTGATTCCCGTTACCGCGGTGCTCTTTTGCGCATCCGCCTATGCGCAAGAAGAATCCGTTAACAACGACACCGTTGTCGTTACGGCCACTGCTCTTAAGGTCGATACTCCGCTGGTGGAAACGCCTCGTCCCGTTTCAAGCGTTGACCGTGAAGAGCTGGAAACCCGCAACGTTCAGCAGCTTGATGAAACCTTCCGCTACCGTGCGGGCGTGCTTTCGGGCCATTACGGCAGCGATAACAACACCGATTGGTTCAAGGTGCGCGGGTTTGATCAATCGACGTATCAAGATGGTCTACGTATCTACCGCGAAGGGTTTTATCAGTGGTTGCCCGAGCCTTATGGCTTGGAACGAGTGGATGTCTTCAAAGGGCCCTCATCGATTCTTTACGGCGAGGCGCCATCCGGTGGACTGATCAATGCTGTTAGCAAACGCCCCACTGCTGAGGAACGTGGTGAGATCGAAATTCAGGCCGGCAACCGGAATCACCGCCAGTTGGGGGTCGATACTTCGGGGCCGGTCACCGAAAGCGGCGATGTGCGCTATCGTTTTGTAGGGCTTTATAAGGAGCGTGATGGTGATCTGGATGGTACTGATAACGAGCGTTATTACTTTGCGCCGAGTCTTGAGTGGGATATTTCCGATGACACCCAGGTGACTGTGCTAGCCAGCTTTCAACGGGATGATGGCATTCCTGTTAATCCGTTCAAGCTGAGCTATGGCACGGTGCTTGATACGCCCTTTGGTAATGTGGATCCTCACACCAATTACGGTGCGCCGAACTACGACAAGGACGAGCATACCCAAGCGGCCATCGGTTATGAATTCAAGCATCAGCTTGATGATACTTGGAAATTCGAGCAGGATTTTCGCTACAGCCATCTCGACCTAGATTTACGCAGTACCTACATGATGATGGAAACTGGCGATGGTCAGACTGCTTATCGTGGACATCTACAGCGCAATGGAGATATTGATAGCTTCACTATCGACAACCGAATGGTAGGTAAGTGGTATACTGACCGCACGGAGAATACGCTACTTCTCGGGCTGGATTACCAGGATCTCAGTCTCGAGGGTAAAGAGTTCGATAACTACTTCTACGATGTCGTCGATATCTTCAATCCTCAGGGGGATATCGTCCCGGTCCCCGGCGATCAACTGACTCGGCGCCGGATCGATAAGGATCAGTTGGGTCTATACGTACAAAACCAGTTGCGTATCGACGACCGCTGGGTGCTGCTGGGTGCGGGGCGATATGACAGTGCTGATGTTAGAAACGAGTCCGAGCGTGATAACAACACCGTAGATGAAACGCAGGCCGCGACTTCCTGGTCCGGTGGCATCATGTACCTCGGCGACAACGGCCTCAACCCTTACCTCAGCTACACTGAATCCTTCCGACCAGCTGCACAAACCAATCCTGACGGTGCCATCTTCGAGGAGATAGAAGGTGAGCAATGGGAGCTGGGCGTCAAGTTCGCTCCGTTTAACTGGGATGGCTACGTCACGGCGGCAGTCTTCGATATCAACGAATCCAACTCCTATGCAACGGCGCCCGGCGGATACCAAACGCAGGAGGGTGAGACAGCCTCCAGTGGGTTTGAACTTGAAGGTGTGGGGTATGTCACGGATGCTCTCAAGTTAACAGCAGCCTATACTTACACAGATGCGCGCGATGTGTATGACAATCGTAAAGCGCTGATTCCCCGCCATATGACTTCCGCATGGGTGGACTATGACTTTGGAGGGGGGGCTCTGAATGGCCTGAAAGTTGGTGCAGGCGTTCGCCATGTAGGAGAGACGGTTGATGGGAGTATAGTCGTGCCTGACTATACCGTTGGCGATGTTATGGCTAGCTATGACATCAACAGTAGTTGGACGGCACAGCTCAATGTTAACAACGTAACTGATGAAGAGTACGTTGCGAGCTGTGATTTCTGGTGCTACTACGGCGAATCCCGCAGTGTGATTGGCAGTGTGAAATATAGCTGGTAAGACTTTCGATCTAGGTAAAACACCCACGACCTGTGGTTTGCGCAGGTCGTGGGTGGGGTTAATAGCCGACTAAACTACCGACTTTAGAAAAGCAGCGGTTTCTGGTTTCTGTGGGTTATCGATCACCTGGTCGGGAGGGCCAATCTCGTGAACTAAGCCTTCACGGAAAAAGGCCACGCGATCTGATACGTCTCGTGCGAATGGGATCTCATGGGTAACCAGAATCATCGTCATGCCGTCTTCAGCCAGTAGGCGCATGGTGTCGAGTACTTCACCTACCAGTTGTGGGTCTAGCGCAGAAGTGGCTTCGTCGAAGAGCATATAATCAGGCGTCATAGCCAGCGCCCGGGCAATCGCCATGCGCTGCTGCTGGCCACCAGAGAGCTTGCCGGGAAACACTTTGAGCTTATCAGCAAGGCCCACATGGGTGAGTTGCTTCACAGCTAACTCTTCGGCTTCAGCACGGCTTTTGCCCTGAACTTTGCGCGGCGCCAACATAACGTTCTCTAATACATTCAAGTGGGGAAAGGCGTTCCACTGCTGGAAGACAATGCCAATTTTCTGGCGTAACTGATTGATGTCAGTGCCCTTAGCATGCACCTCGGTGCCGTCGACTTTAATCGATCCACTTTGGATATTTTCCAAGCCGTTGATGCACATCAGCAAGGTTGATTTCCCCGAGCCGGAGCCTCCCACTATGGAGACCACCTCGCCTTTTTGTACCGTCAGGTCAACCCCTTTGATCACTTCTAAATCTTTAAAGGATTTATGTACTTTTTCGATCTCAATCATTCTGCTGCCACCTTTTTTCCACTTGGGCACCTAGGCGGGATACCACCAAGCTAATGAGGTAATAAATAAGCCCTGCGATGCATAGCACCAGCAGTGGCTCCTGAATGCGCGTGACGATGGCTTGGGAGGCACGTAGTAACTCAATGATGCCGATCCACATCACCAGCGCCGTATCCTTCATGGCTGAGAGGGAGAGGTTGAGCCAGCCGGGAAAGGCCACCCTGGTCGCTAGCGGCATTACCACGTAACGCAGGTCTTGCCAGTAAGTCATGCCCAGCGAACGGCTGGCTAACCGTAGGTTCTGAGGTACCGAGAGCACACCGCTGCGTACAATCTCGGKGCAGAAGGCAGCCACATAGACCCCCAGTACCACACAGCCAACTGTGAAGGCGCTCCAGTCCAGCCCCACAATGCTCTTGAGCGAGTTGAACAGTACAAACTGGATGAGCAGAGGTACGCTACGAAAAATATCCAAAAACCAACCCAGCGGGATAGAGGCTCGAGGCAGTAAGGCGCGCAGTAATCCGCAGGAGACGCCCATAAAGGTACCTAGCAGCATCGACCAGAAGGTCAGTAGCAGAGTGACCCAGGCCCCTTGAAGAAGAAATAGCAAGTCGTTCCAGGTGAAACTGGTTGAAAACATAGTCAGGCCCTCAATAGCGGAATAAGCGCCAGGCCAACAGCCGGGCTATCGCTACGATTAGTTTGGCGATCAGGTAATAGATCACCGCTGCCAGCGCAAACAGTTCAAAAGTGCGGAACGTTCTGACGTTGTAATCCTGGGTCACCCCGGTGAGGTCGTTATTTAGGCCAACGATTACCCCTAACGACGTCATTAATACCGCCCACACCATCTGGTTGGTGATGGGGTAAAACACGATCCGCAGTAGTTGCGGCACCACCACCAGGCGATACGCCTGGAAGCTGCTCATTCCCAAGGAGCGGGCCGCACGGACTTGGGTATCGGGTATTGCTTTGAGGCCGCCACGAAAATTTTCAGCCAAGTAGCCAGCGTTATTGAAGGTGATACCGGCTAACAGGGCAGCCCAGGAACTGACATGCAAACCGATAGCGCCTAGGCCGAAATAGACGATGTAGATCTGGAACAGCGCAGGGGTGTTGCGAGCGATTGMCACCCAGGTACCTGCCAATGCCCGCGTAGCAAGGTTGGGGGTCTCCCGCATCGCCAGCAAGGCAAGAGCGATTAAGACACCGAAGATCATCGATAGCGCCGCGGTCTCAAAGGTGACAACAGCGCCTTCGAGCATATCCGGCAGGGCTCTTAAGGCAGTACGCCACTGGAAGGTGTAATCAAACATGGCTCAGTGTGCTCCTTGACGAGTTGCAACGCCTGTTAGCCAGGTAGGTAGCCGGCCACTGGCCTCTCCGCTGCAGGCGGTTTCGACACACTCAGCAAGGTTGCCGAAGTGCACCTGACGACCGACTAACCCGGGGGCGTAGTGGGCATATTTCCCCGAGTTAGTCATTAGGGTGCGCGCCGTTGGCGGCACCACAGGCTCACCCAGCATGCACCAGCAGGTATCGTTGATAAGCTGGGCACCGAAACGCTCCAGGGTAGTGACGTACCCCGCCGCGCTAGCGTCGGCATAAACTGCCCGCCCGAGCGTTACTGCCATGGCGACATCTGGATGTTTATGGCGTCCAGCACAGAGCTCCGCCAGCGCCGCGCATTCGCTTAGCGAAAAGTGCGGATTGCCCAAGGAGACAAGGCCGACCTGACGCGCCTCAGCGTGATCCAGTTCATACCAGCTAGTGAGTAGATCCGCGGGTTCAACAGTTAGCTGTCGTAAAGGGGGTAGTTCCCCCAGGGCCTGGGATTCACTCATCGCTTCAGGGGTAATCTTGCTGATGTGGAACATCGGTGCAGCGGAGGTAGTAGCGAAGGCCGCACCGAATGCTTTGAGATCATCGCGGCTGGGAGCTGTCTCTTCCAGTCCGCAAAGCAGGGGAATCTCACTGCCGCAGAGCAGTCCGACGTGATACCCCAACAACGGCCAGAAAGCGTCATCCAGTGTATCGAGTGGCTTAATGTCAATACGCAGCGTGGCAATACGCCCCTGGTCTCGATGAGCGCCAATATAGGGAGCCCGCCCCGTTAAGGCGATGCAAATATCCAGATAATCAGGGTATTTCAGCGTTCGTGCCGCGAGCACACTGTTGGCATAAACGACGGCGTTAGACTCGGCCCAGACGATCTGTTCGCCTGCCTTAGGGGCGCTGTCGAGTAAATAGGGTGCGCAGGTGTAACTGAGTTGCGCGCCCATGGCCATATAGGCGTTGCCTAGCGCACTGGCAGGTTCGCCGAAAGCGGGGTCGATGCCCTGGGCCCGCCAGCGGCACTGGTCAACAGAAATAGCATTGAGGGTGGTGGGAACACTCACCTGTGCCCCCCATTCAACTAGCTGCTCAGCGAAACGCAAACTGGCGGGGCCGGTGTAAATACAGCCATCTATATGCGCTTGGCTGATGTCTATCAGTTGGTCTGCGCCCTGAAGCTCAGCCATTCGTAACACTATGCGCATCGCCTCCTGAGCCGCTTTGCCATGATGACCACTAAGGAAAGCCTGGTCGCTTTCGCTGAGCGATACGCGGGAGAGGGTTGGGCTGAAGGGCGCTGGTGTAGATGTGGGAGAGTCGGTGTTGTTCACCTTTGCCGCCCAATCTCCTAAGGGAGGAGTATCGAAAAAGCTTATTGTTTCATTTTCAATACGCGCAAAGCGCCTTTGGCGCAGCGTGGTAAACAGTTCTGGGCCGACGCACACTACTGGAATCGAGGATTTAAACAGTGTTTCGGCGATGATGACCCCTAGGGTCAGGATCTCTTCTTGATCGGCGAATATTAGCGCGGCGGGGGCGTTGTCGCCGGTAAGCAGTTCAAGTAGCACGCTGCTACCGGTGCAGGAGCCGCGTCCACTAGGCAGTGCGAGTATGCGCCCGGCAATACACTGGCCTCTCAACGGGTGATGACAGTCAATAATCTCGCCACTGAACGGATCGACACCACCCCAAAAGCTCAAGCCAACGTCGGTATACAGTAGTTCGCCCTGGGCTGAACCACAAACCAAACTACGACCGGTGAGCGAAATATCAGACATAGCGTCATCTCGTTCGTTGGAAAGGGCGCGCCGCTCGGGCGGCGCGCGATACATGGTTGTGATTGGATTTGTGTTACGTGGCTATTAGTAATAAACGCCGGGTACGGTCAGGTCGACGGGTTCGCCGCCCACCCACTTGTCGTAGAGTTCCGCATAACGCCCAGTGCGTACTTGCTGGTTGACGAATAGATTTAGGTAATTCAGTAGGCCGTATTCGGTGCGATTGGCTGCCAGTGATACGTAATCAATGACATAGGGCGCTTCGCCAGCAATTTTAAGACCTTCATATTTGCCGGACTCAAGGGTCGAGGATGCCACTGTGTTGGTGACCACGGTTGCATCAATATGGCCTTGGGCGACAGCGAGAATAGTATCGTTCTGGGTTTGATAAGCACGGAAGCTGCCATCACCCCACTCATCAACATCTTTCTCCAGTGCCATGGCTTCGTAGGTACCGCTGGTATTGCCAACAGGGCGACCCTGCAAATCATCATATTGATCGATACCAGTGTCGTCACGGGTTAGGACGACCATCTGGAAAGCAAAGTAGGGAATGGACATGCCAACGGTTTTGGCGCGCCCCAAGGTGTCAGAAGTGGAGGCCACGATCACATCAGCACGCCCGGAGACCAGCGCGGGAATGCGGTCGGGGAAGGGGGTTTCAACTATTTCAGCATCGACTTCGAGGACATTGGCCAGATCGTTACAGTAGTCGACATCGAAACCGGCAGGCTGGTTGTCATCGTCTCGAAATCCCATGGGGGGAAAATCCAGGGTGACAGCACAACGTAGGGTGCCTGAGCTAATTATTTCATCGAGTTTGTCAGCCTGCGCCTGACCGATGACGGATACACTCAAGATAGCGGAAAGCGCTAATGGGGCTGTCTTGTTTATCATTCTTGACCTCCTAGGTGGGCTTTGCTTGGCTGTAAGAAACAGCAAACTTAGTATTTATTATTTCGGATACGATTTGCAAGTTTTGCAGTCATTAATTATTATTTATAACTAAAGTGTTGTTTTCTTTGTTTTAAATAGAAATTTCGAGTAACGGTGCAAGGTGGGGTGATCATGATAATGAGGTAATAGGCCGCTATATCACCGCTTTAGAGCCGCAGCGTTGAAACAGATCACGCAAGAATCAAACACAAGATACTGCCGGGTTGGGCAGCGAGAGTATCGCTGCCCTTATTAGTTGAATTCAGGGATTAAGAGGGCGGGGGTTTGTGATCCAAGCGTGGCTGAAAAGTCAGCGGCTATTCGGCAAGTCGGTTAGGCAGGTGATCGTAAAGTGTCCGACACACACCGATGATATGGCGTTCAACCAGTGCCGCTGCTTCGTCGGCGTCGCCTGTACGGCAAGCGGCAATAATCGCGCGATGCTCAGTGTCGGCACGAGCCTTTCCCTGGGATAAGCTTAGCTGTAAGCGAAGGTAGCGCTCCACCTTATCGTGGATAGATCGAATCAAACTCATCATAAAGGGGCGCTGCGCAGGCTCGTAGAGACAGGCGKGGAACTCCCAATTTAAGGCGGCCCAGCGGCCCACGTCGTCCTCACGGTTGAACTCGTCGCAGATGCGTTCGGCATTATCGAAGGTTGCCAAGCCCATGTTGGGTACCGCGAGGCGGATGGCCTCTACTTCCAGCAATACACGTACTTCGAACATCTGGGCAAGCTCGGGTTCGGAGATTTTGGTTACCACGGCGCCTTTGTTGCGCTGGAACAGTACCAAGCCCTCCGCTTCCAGGCGTTTGAGCGCCTCCCGTACCGGGATTTTGCTAACATTGAACTTGTTGGCTATGTCATCCTGGCGAATCGGCTCCCCCTCTTCGATTTGGCCAGCAATAATGGCTTCGCGCAGGTGTTTGACGATCACCTCAGAAGTTGAAGGGGTAATGCCAAGGTTAGGTGCGTTAAACATGGTAAATGACAACTATAAGAATCCGTAGGTGAGAGAAATATATGAGATATTGTATACCAACTTAGCATTTTGCAATTCTTTTTCGCCTCAACTGCGTAGCTTAATATTTAAGCTGTTTGGAATGTTGACGATTTTTCCTGTCAGGTAAAACGGCTTAACCGGTAGGGCGATAAGTTAGCCACCGGCTGAGAATGAGAGCACGCTGCCAGGTCGGCAATAATCTCTGCAGTCAGCGCTGCCTGGGTTAAGCCAAGGTGGTGATGCCCGAAGGCCAGTAAAACCTTGCCATCTTTGACGCTGTCGATGATCGGCAGGGAATCGGGCAGAGAGGGGCGAAAGCCCATCCAGGGTTTGGCCCCAGTGGCATCCAGCTCATTTCTAAATAGCCCTTGGCTGAGCTTATGTAGCTGCCAAGCGCGCTGCATATTGGCTGGTCGTTGAAGCCCAGCAAACTCAACTGTCCCTGCCAAACGTAGCCCTTCATCCATTGGCGTCATGATAAAGCGACGCTCCAACGACGTAACCGCCACCGGTAGGCGTCCTCGTTCATTTGGCAGCATCAGGKGGTAGCCCCGCTCGGTATCCAGCGGAATACGTATACCCGTTAGTGCGGCGGCCAACTTGGCCGAGTGGGCGCCGCAGGCTAACACTACTTTGCTGGCCGTCATGGGCGATGCGTTGTCAGTCTGTAGAGTGACGCCTTGATCATTGACATATCCCGTTAGCACCGTGGACTGCCTGAACTCTACCCCGTTCGTTTCAGCGGCCTGCACCAGCCAGTTAACTACCTGCCAGGGGTTGATAACATGGGCGGTACCTGGGAAAAACAGACCCCCTTGCATGGAGTTAGACAACTCGGGGGCAACGTCTCGAATGGCACTGCCTGACCAGCTTTCTACCGGGRCTTGCTGCTCSGCCATCCGTGCCCGCAGCACCTCCAGTTCGTGGGCAGCGTTGGCCTTTTCGTATACCAGGAAAGAGCCTTCTTCTTTCAATAAGTGTCTGCCATTGATGCTGTCGAGAAGTCGCTGCCAGGCAGTCAAACTGTGTTCATTCAGGGCGCTAATGCCCGCCACGCTAGTTTGATAAGGGGCTTGGCGTAGATTCCAGAGTAACCGAGTGAACCAGGGCAGCGCTTTAGGCATATAGCGCCAATCCAGCCGCAATGGCCCCATGGGGTCGAGCAGCATCTTAGGCAGCTGTTTTACGATGGCGGCATCGGCAATGGGGAAGACCTGCTCCGTTGCCATATGCCCAGCATTCCCATAGGAGGCTCCCATCCCAGGGAGCTGGCTATCCAGCACCACGACGCGCAAGCCTTGTTGACTTAAAGCCAAGGCGCAAGCGGTGCCGATAATACCAGCACCAATAACGACGATATCAGCCGCTACATTGGGATGGCTTACTGCCTGTGGGTTTGTTTCCATGGAAATTCCCGGTTTTTACGAAAGAGCGCTTCGGCTGGATACACAGCCAACGTGTGGCTAGGTTATTAGCGATTATCTAGCGAAGCAGACCAGCTCGAATACCAACTACGGAAGAGCGCGTACTGGGACTCCACATAGTGACGTTGTGAATCGCTGAGCGCGTCGGTTTCATTAAAGTGCAGGGCGTATTCGCTATCGCCATTGAGCACCATCAGGKGCTTGTAGTAGAGAACCAGGTCGCCGCCTTCGTCAAAAGAGGAGAGCACGCCTAGTGCTTCCTCTAGCTCCATGGCCAAACGCCGTGCTTTGACGTCCCCTTTCGCGGCCTGTTGGCTGAGCGAGACAAGTTGCAATACCTCTCGGGGCAGCGCATTGCCGATACCGGTTATAGCGCCCGTGGCGCCACAGTTGACGAAACCATGATAAACAGTGGTGTCGACACCGACCATCAGAGTGACATCTTCGTCTTGAGAGGTAATGTTTTCCGCCGCATAGCGGAGATCATCAGCGCCGCCAAACTCTTTGAAGCCAATCAGGTTGGGGTACTTGCGGCGTAGCTCAAAGAATAAGTCGGCACGTGTGGCGAAGCCGTAATAGGGGCTATTATAAATCACCGCCGGTAGCTTGGGCGCCGCGTCCAAAATGGCCGAAAAGTGTGACTTCTGCGCAGCCGCCGAGGTGCCTCGTGAAAGCACACGCGGAATCACCATCAGCCCTTTGGCACCTACTTTAGCGGCGTGAGCCGCATGGGAAACAGCCTCCCGTGTGTTGATTGCACCGGTACCCACAATCGTCGGAACGCCAGCCTCAACGAGGCGTGCGACGCCTTCCTGGCGCTGCGATTCGCTGAGTAACGGCCAGTCGCCCATGGAGCCACAATACACCACACCGCTCATACCCAGATCTACCAGTGAACGGCCTTTAGCTACCAGGGCGTCGAAATCAGGTTGACGGTTAGCGCTGCAAGGCGTCATTAGCGCCGGTATACAGCCGGTAAAAATGTTATCGCTCATTGTTGTTCCTCTTCGTTTGGTGGTATTGGCCGTGGGAGTTGGTGTTGCGTTCAAGAGCAGGGTGGCCGGTATAGAATGATTACGAGGCAGTAATTCCCCAGGCGAACGGATCTTGCTCATCAATCAACAGAGTGGTGTCGGCGCTTAAATAAGCACGACCTTTAATGTAGGGGCGAACACGGTCACCTTCCCATTCGTAGTGTGCTTCGAACTGACTGCCGCAAATACTCGCCTGTACCCAGGGTGTGCTGGGTGCAAGTTTGCCATCCGCCGCTAGGCACGCCAGCTTGGCGCTGGTGCCGGTACCGCAGGGGGAACGGTCATAGGCCTTGCCTGGGCAGAGTACGAAATTACGGCTATCGGCCACAGCGTCGTCAGCAAATAGTTCGATATGGTCAATCTCGCCACCGTCATCCCCGGTGATGGCCGCCGCTTCTAGCGCCTGGCGAACGGCCCAGGTGAAATTCATCAGCGCCTCGACGTTATCCAGGGTCAATGATTGGCCATGGTCACTAATCAGGAAAAACCAGTTGCCGCCCCAAGCAATATCGCCGTGTACCCGCCCGAAGCAGGGTACCTCAAGGGGAACTTGCTGACGGAAGCGATAGGCGGCTACATTACGAACGGTAACCGCCCCATCATCATGGAGCGTTGCACTGATTGGGCCGACCGGGGTGTCGATCTTATGATCACCGGGGCCGATCAAACCTAAGTGATGCAGAGAGGCCACTAGGCCGATGGTGCCGTGGCCGCACATGCCCAGATACCCCGTATTATTAAAAAAGACCACCCCGCAGGTCGCATCCGGCGACTCGGGTGCGCAGTAAAGCGCACCTACCAGTACATCATGGCCCCGTGGCTCTAACATGCAGGCGCGTCGCCACTGATCATGGGAGGTTCGTAGTGCATCGCGCTTCTCCGCCATGGTGGTGCCAGGGAGGTCGGGGAAGCCCTCTATGACCAGCCTTGTCGGTTCCCCCCCCGTATGAGAGTCGATGACGCGTACCTGTTTCATGGGACACCTTTGGTTTATGCCATGTGTTTTATGTCATGGGTTACTAATGCTGAAAATAGCAGTCTGCCTAATCATGCCTGATTTTTTATATCTTATACAATATCCAAAAAGCTTTGTGAAGCTACCCATGTTCCCTCTATGAGGATTGTCGGTATAGCTAGGACGTCGCATTGGTTTGGTTTTTATCTCAAGAAAATCTTGCAATGCACTTTGGTATATCTTATACCAAAAAGAGAGGCGAAAACTGATTAGAGAATTTAGTGAGCTGGTGGCTTACCCGGTTTTGGTAGCGTCCAGCCTGTCTCAGGGAGAGATGAATAAAACCAACACACAGCAGGGGTGATTGATCATGAATATTATGAAAAGTAATTTAAAAACAACGAAGTGGATTCCATCAGTGCTAGCAACAATAGCGCTTTCCTCTCCCTTATATGCAGCAGAAGTCGAGTGGCGAGTGCCTACTTCAGTGCCAGGAGGTTCTCCTTTTTATGAAAACTTTCTTGAGAGGTTCGCTGATAATGCAGAGAGGCTAACAGCAGGCAGAGTGGAGATTAGCCCTTTCGGCGCAGGCGTTATTGTGCCTGCATTGCAGGTTTATGATGCGGTAAAAGAGGGCACCGTTGAGGCTGGCCATTCCACTCCTAGCTACTTAGTTAACCAAAATCCCATCAATGCTATTTTTGCTGGGTTTCCGGGAGGCATGGGATCGCAGTCATATATTAACTGGATTTACGAAGGGGGTGGCCAACAAGCGCTGCAAGAAGTTCGCGCTAGCGAAGGGTTGCACTCACTCATTGTGGGGATTGGGTCTACTGAAATATTTGCTCACTCCAATGTGCCCATTAATGGCCCAGATGACCTTGATGGCTTGAAGTATCGAACTTCTGGGCCTTGGGCTGAAGTCGTGCGCGAGTATTACAATGCGGTGCCCACTGTGGTGCCACCCGGTGATATTTATACGTTACTACAACGCAAGGGTGTTGATGCCATTGAGTGGGCAACCCCTTCCAGTAACTATCCAGAAGGCTTTCATGAAGCAGCCCGCTACATCATCGTGCCCGGCGTGCACCAACCCACCTTTCTCTGGGAAGTGGTTGTCCGTCAGGACACTTGGGATCAAGTCCCTGACGATCTAAAGCAACTTATTGAGTCCGCTGCTAAGTTAACCACTTACGAAGGGCTTACCAATTTTTATCATAACGATCTAATCGCTATGGAAAATTATCGCGCCGGTAGAAACGAAGTGATTAGTTTGGACGAAGCGTTTGTTGAACAGCTAGCGGAAAATGGCCGTGCTTGGATCGCGGCCCGAGCAGCGGCAGAGAGTGATGCAGGCAMCCCAGCCATGGAAGAAATTTTAGAAGATTACCAAGCTTATCAAGCGCGTTGGAATGCTCAGAAAGACTATCTCATCACTGACTAATATAAACCTGCCAAGGGAAGGCGCCTAAGCCTTCCCAGGTAGTTATACCTATGAGCAATGTACCGATATGAGTGATGCCTATCATGTTTTTTAATTTAGTGGATCAGCTGGCTAAAATATCGGCTTGGCTAAGTAAGCTGGCGCTCATCGTCTTGGCAGGTGCGATGTTATACGAAGTAGTAGCGCGCTACGTTTTTAATGCCTCCACCATCTGGGCTTTTGATATCTCCTATATGGCCACTGGCGTTGCTTTTATGCTGGGTGTCGCCTGGACAGCGCAGGTGGATGGTCACGTCAAAGTAGATGTTCTGAGTAGTCTTATGCCAGTGCGCATCTCACGTATTATAACGGGAGTGGCTTATACCATCGTGTTGTTTCCCACCCTTTCACTTGTTGCTTGGTTTGGCTGGAAAAAATCGCTATCAGCCTTCACAACCAATGAGGTTGAAATGGTCAGTACATGGGCACCTAAAATGTGGCCGTTTTACACCTGTATTGCCTTCGGCTTGACGCTTCTTGCGCTACAAGTTCTGGTGATTKGGCTGCGCTCGTTGATTGATAATACCCATCATAATAGGGCCAACTAAATGGATACCATGACGGCTGCCCTGATGTTCCCAGGACTGTTCTTATTGATCTTTATGGGTATTCCTGTTGCTTTCTCACTGATTACCGTCTCATTGGTGGCTGGCTGGTTTGCCTTCGGACCTATTATCTTTCAGCAACTTTACGGCAGTATTTATAGTGCTTCATCTAATTACGTTCTTTCCTCAATTCCACTCTTTGTGCTTATGGGCGCGATACTTGAGAAGTCGGGCATCGCCAAAAACCTCTTCGATGCTATTCAGATGTGGATCGGCCGACTGCCAGGCGGGTTGGCACTGACCACGATCGCCATGGCAGCAATATTTGCGGCTGCCTCTGGGGTCGTTGGCGCGGTGGAAATAATGATTGGGTTAATGGCTATCCCTGCCATGCGAGCTTACCGCTATAACAATTCGCTGATTGCGGGGACTATTTGTGCGGGCGGATCCTTAGGCACGATCATTCCTCCTACCGTTATAGTGGTCGTCTACGCGGCTCTTGCCCAACTATCTATCGGTGCACTTTTCGCTGCGATTATTTTTCCCGGCATCTTGATGTTGTCTCTTTTCGCCCTTTATATCGTCGGGCGTTGTTGGTTGCGTCCTCAAGATGGCCCTGCTGCTAAAGCCACCAATGATGATAAAACGCTGGGAAGGAAAATCAGCATTACGCTGAGAGCGTTACTGCCCCCTCTGCTATTAATGTTTGCGGTACTTGGATCGCTCTTGGGCGGCATCGCTTCACCTACAGAAGCCGCTGCCGTTGGCGTGGCAGGCGCAGTAATCTTAGCGGTCATCAATGGCGGCATCACCCTGCCTTCATTGGTTGATTCTCTGTCACTGACGGTGCGTATTACAGCGATGATTCTGCTGATTGTAGCCGGGGGCACGATGTTTACTGGCATCTTCGCAGTCAATGGTGGCGGTGAGATGGTGTCCGCAATAGCTAGTGGCTTGGGTGGTGGTACAACAGGCGTCATCCTATTTTTTCTAGCCGTCACATTCTTWCTGGGGTTTGTACTTGACTGGACATCGATTGTTTTGATCTGCGTGCCAATATTTACCCCTATCATCAAACAGCTGGGTATTGATCCTATTTGGTTTGCCACGCTCGTGTTGGTAACTATCCAAACCAGCTACCTGACGCCGCCTATGGCATCGTCAATCTTCTATTTAAAGTCGATTGCACCCAGCGATATTACCTATGGGCAAATGTGTAGAGGTGTCTTGCCATTTATCGCGGTGCAATTGCTAACGTTGGCGGTGGTGGCGTTATTCCCTGCAATGGCTACATGGCTGCCTGACAAGATAGTGGGTTTTTAAGGAAACATTATTAGTAATAAATGGTGGGTTACCTATTTCATGGTGTGCTATCAATGTTATTAGCGAAGAGGATAGGTGAATAGCGACTATTACAGTGCGTAATGTAGATGATGAACTCCTGAATTCAAACATTAAGCGCAGCCCCGCATTTAAGCGGCGAGCCATGGTCACTTTATGGAGGAAGAGGTGCGGCTATTCTTTCTCGATCCGCAGCGTTATTGCACAACTGTTTCCGTTTTCGCAATGGATTGGCTGCGTTTCCGCGGCACGCAAATCGGGCTGCCGCTTTCAGGGTCGTGGATTACATGGGCATCAAGGTCAAAGACGCGTTTGAGATTGGTCGTGGTAAAGACCTCGCTAGGCGCGCCGCTGGTGACGATACGGCCATCGCTCATCATTACTAAATGATCAGCGTAGGCGGCGGCCAGATTTAGATCGTGGAGCACCAGTAGCAGGGTGCGGCTTTTCTCATGGGCCAGGCGCGAAAGCAGTTCCAGCAAATCCACCTGTACCTTTAGATCCAGAAAGGTCGTAGGTTCATCAAGCAGGATCAGGTCGGTTTGCTGGGCCAGCACCATGGCAATCCAGCAGCGCTGGCGCTGGCCGCCGGAAAGCGCATCGACATTGCGTTCGGCAAACTCTGTCACGTGGGTATAAGCCATGGCTTCACGAATAGCAGCGGCGTCTTGCTGAGCATTTTTTTGCCACAACCCCTGATGTGGAAAACGGCCCATCCCCMCTAACTGCTTTACGCTCAGCCCCTCAGGCGCTACCGGGCCTTGGGGCAGAATCCCCAGGCGCTTGGCGACCTCCCGCGTCTTGCTGCGATGAATATCCTTGCCATCTAAATACACATGCCCGCCACTCGGTGTGAGCGTGCGGGCAAGCGTTTTCAGCAGCGTCGACTTGCCACTGCCATTGGGGCCCAACAGCACCGTGAGCTTGCCTTCCGCAATGGCGATATCCACACCATCCAACACGCGTCGGGTGTCGTAGCCTGCGTGCAGGCCTTCGCCTGTCAAACGAGGAAGCTGGTGAGAAGGGYGTGTCATGGCAGGGCTCATTGAGGTTGTTAACGCAGGCAGAACCGTAAGACAAAATATTCTCATTTTCAATATCTGCCACAGGTAAGTAAATCATTACTTGCCGCATAACTGTGGCCTTCACGGAGGAAAGGAGAAATGAATGAGTGGGTTAGTCGTGTCGTAATAGTGAACGAGGCGTTCCAGTTGAGTAGATCTTTGAGTATCATACGCATAAATTAATTATTATCATTTAGATGTAGATTTGTTTTTAGAGCAAGGGTTCACTCAAAAGCAAGGGGATAAAAAGTAGATGTATATTAAGAAACATTGGGTATTTTGGCCTACGGTAACGCTCGCCGGTTTGGTGGCTGCCAGCCACGCTTATGGGCAGGTGTCTGAATCTGTAGAGGCTCAAAGCGACGCCGATGACGCCGACTCTACTATGGTGGTAACCGCCACCCGCAGCCACAGCGAAGCGGGTCAAACGCCACAGCGGGTAACGATCATCAGCCGCGAACAGATCGAGCAGCAGCTAGCGATTACCGATGACCCGGGCCAGGTGCTCAGCAATCTGATTCCCTCTTACTCACCCAGTCGCCAAAAGCTCTCCAATGCGGGCGAAACATTCCGCGGCCGCGACGCGCTTTTTCTGATTGATGGTGTGCCGCAGTCCAACCCGTTGCGGGACAGCTCCCGGGATAGCTATACCATTGACCTTTCCATGGTGGAGCGTATTGAAGTCATCCACGGGGCCAGCGCCGAGCATGGTTTAGGCGCTACGGGGGGCTTGATCAACCTGGTGACCCGGCGTGCCGAAGGCGGGGGCATTAGCCAACACGCGGGCATTAGCCTGACCATGGATGATGATCTCCAGTCGGATGGGCTAGGCAACAAGCTGGACTACCGCATTAGCGGCCAGCAAGGCGACTGGGATTTCGTTGCCGCAGCGACGCGTCAGGAGCGCGGGGTTTTTTACGATGGCAACGATGAGGTGGTCGGTATTGCCTACCCAGGCGAGCTGCAAAACTCGGAAAGCTACGATCTTTTCGGCAAGCTCGGCTACTGGATCGACGACAACCAGAATGTTGAGTTCTCGCTGAATCACTTCGATTTGGAAGAGGGCAACGACTACGTACCGGTAACAGGAGACCGCTCTGCAGGTGTTCCCACCACGGCACGCAAAGGCCGTCGTGACGGCGAGCCTGGATTTAATGAAGTGACCTCCGCTCGGCTTTCCTACTCCCACGCTGATTGGTTTGGCAACGAGCTGGACGCCCAAGTATATCGTCAGCGCTTCCGTGCACGCTTTGCCACTACGCCATTTTTCCCTTATCTGGATAGTGCAGGGGATACCCTGTATGACCAAACGCGGAATGAATCTGACAAAATGGGCGCCAAATTCACCTTGAACCGTGATGGTATGCTGGATGACCGTTTGGGTGTGACGGTTGGTTTGGACGTATTGGAAGACGAAACAAGCCAGATGCTGGTGCATACCGGGCGCACCTACGTGCCGGAAAGCCGCTATCGTAATTTGGCGCCTTTCCTGCAGGGCCAGTTTAAGCTCGCGGATCCTCTCACGCTGCATGCCGGGGTGCGTCACGAGCATGCCGAGCTTGAGGTGGATACCTTCCAAACGATTGATCGCAGCAATGTCACCCAAGACAACGTCACCGTGGACGGTGGCAAGCCCAGTTTCGATGAAACGCTGTATAACGTCGGCTTAACCTATCAAGCCACCGACTGGGCCCAGCTGTACGCCAACTATTCGGAAGGCTTTGGCATGCCCGATGTGGGCCGGGTGCTACGCGGCATTGGCACGGCGGGCCAGGATGTGGACACCTTGCTGCAGCTTCAGCCGATTGTTACCGATAACCGGGAAATAGGCGCGCGTTTTGACTGGGATGGCTACGGGCTAGAGATTAGCTACTATGAGTCCAATTCGGATTACGGCCAGCGGCTTACCGAGCAGAATGGCACCTGGGTCGGTAGCCGAGAGAAAACCGAGATCCAGGGCGTTGAGATTACCGGCGACATGCAGGTGGCCGACAAGCATGACCTGTCGCTCTCTTATGCCCACACCGAAGGTAAGTCGGATCAGGATGGCGACGGTAGCGTAGATACCAAACTCACCGGTATCAATATTGCCCCGGATACGCTCAAACTGGGCTGGAGCGCTACCTGGAACGACCGCGTTTCCACGCGCTTGCAGGGTAGTTACTACTTCGATCGAAGCGTCGATAACCCTGAGCTTGATTTTGACGGCTACGGCTTAGTGGATGCTTCATTAGCCTATCGCCTGCCCACCGGCAGGGTGTCAGTGGGTATCGAAAACCTCACCGATGAAGATTACCTCACTTACTACTCTCAAGCCGCACGCATCAGCGATGAGTACTACTTCACTGGGCGTGGCCGCACTTTCACGCTGAGGTACCAGCTGGATTTCTAGTCAGCCGCTTTCTATTTTCTATGTTTTTTGCTCGATACTGTTTGGCGGCGCCTTTGGGGCGCCGCTTTTTTTTTGTCAATTCGCGCTAAAAGCGAGCTCGCGATCTATGCAGTAAGTAAACGAAGAAGGGCGCGCCTATCCCGGCAACAAAGATGCCCGCAGGTAGGTCTTTGGGTAAAAACGCCACTCGGCCCAGCAGGTCGGCGTAAAGCACAATCAAGGCGCCAACCAGCGCTGATGCTGGCACCAGGCGTGCCATGTTTCGCCCCACCAGCCTAGCGGCCAGGTGGGGCGCAATTAGTCCCACAAAGCTCAAACCACCGGCAAACGCCACAGCGGCACCTGCCAGCGCCACGCTGCAGGCCAGCAATACCAATCTGCTGCGCAGAATCGCCACCCCAAGCCCTTCGGCAACGCTATCACCCAGGGCCATGGCATCCGCATGGCGGGCGAAGAGTAGGCTGATAGGCACCGCGACGACTAACCACGGCAATAGGCCCCACACATCGTCCCATTGCGCCGCGTAAAGGCTGCCGGTTAGCCATACATAGGCGGTCATGGCGGCAGAGTCATCGCTGATCACGATTAACAGGGTGGTGCCAGCGCCCATGGCCGCGGCCAGGCCAATGCCGACTAGCACCATGCGCGATGGGCTAACACCGTTTTTCCAGGCCAAGCTCACCACCAGCAGTGCAGAAACCAGTGCTCCCAGCATGGTCGCAACGGGCAGCCAGTGAATGCTCAAGGTCGTGCTCAATAGCGCTAGAAATAGCACCGCCGCCAACGCTGCACCGCTGGTAATGCCGATCACGTCTGGGGAGGCCAGCGGGTTGCGTACGATGCTCTGCAGAATCGCCCCCGCTATTGCCAGGGCGGCACCGACCAGTATTGCTAGCGTGATGCGAGGAAGGCGCAGCTCCCAAATAATAAAGGCGATATCGCTGCTTTGAGGGGTTGTTAGTGCGTCTAGTACCTGCAGAGGTGGCGTGGGAAAACCGCCTAAACAGAGCGACAGCCCGGCGCTTGCTAGCAATAAAAGGCTTAGCATCAGCAGGTGACGTAGTAAGCGATTACTGTCGCTTTTTGCTCCGCTGTTAAGGGTTATCGTGGCGTCTGTTCTCATTGGCCAGCCATCTTGCGCCGTGCCAGATAGATAAAGAAGGGCGTGCCGATCAGCGCGGTCATCACGCCGACAGGTATCTCCTGGGGTGGCATTAAAAAGCGCGAGCCTAGATCGGCCAGCAGCAGCAAACAGGCACCCAGAAGAGCGCAGGCCGGCAGCAGCCAGCGATGGTCGATGCCAAATATTCCCCGTGCCATGTGGGGCACAATCAGGCCGACAAAACCGATCATGCCCGCCAGCGCCACGGAGCTACCTGCTAGCACAATCACAATTAAGCCGAGTAGTAGCTTGATGGTGGTAGCCTGCATGCCGAGTCCAGTGACCATGTCATCGCCTAGCAATAGTGCGTTGGCGTGGCGTATCAGCAGTGCGCTGAGCAGCAGTGCTCCACCAAAAAGAGGCAGTAAGGGCGCTACCAATGAAAGATCGCGTCCCGACACTGAGCCCGCCAGCCAGTAAAGCACGCTTTCAAAACTTTGCTGGTCAATGACCAGAAGTCCTTGGCTGAACGACACAAACATCGCCGTTACCGCAACGCCTGCCAGCACAACCCGTAGCGGTGAAAGCTCACCGTGGCAGCCGCGGCTAAGCACCACCACCAGTACGGCCGCAACGAGTGCCCCCAATAGCGCGGCCCATACGTAGTGCGCGGGGGTATGTAGCGGTAATAGCGAAACCGCGACCACCACAAAAAACATCGCACCTGCATTGATGCCCAAAATGCCCGGCGACGCCAACGGGTTGCGCGTCATGGTCTGCATCAGCGCCCCGGCAATGGCTAAGCTGGCGCCCACTAGAGCGGCAATCACCGCACGGGGTAAGCGCTCAGTTAAAAGAATGATGTGGGCGATGTTGGTAGGGTCGTAATGGGCGAGCGATCCGTACAGAGCGGAGAGGGGGATATCCGTTGTGCCTAACATCACGCTGGCGAAAAAGGCGCCTAGTGCCACCAGCACGCCAAGTAGCAGGCCAATACTCTTTGCGGCAGTACTGTTTAGCATGAAGTAGGTTCCCCACGGCCGCTGGTGTGAGGCAGGCAAGCCTGATGCGGTGCCGCTTCGGGTTGCAACAGCCCATAGTGGCTATACAGATCATCCAGCATGGCGTTGGCCGCCAATATGCCGCCACCCATCATCCAACTCACCGGCTCAACTTCAAATACGCGCCCACTTTGTACCGCTGACAGCTGTTGCCAGAGTGGGTGGGAGGCCCAGTGTTGGTAATTATCTGCAATAGCGGGGTCATCGGGCTCAAGCAGAATAAAGAGGGCATCGGCATCCAGCACTGGAATGTTTTCAGTACTGGAAAGCTTCATTCCCCAACTCTGGCTTTGCAGTGTATCCGGCTGAGTAAAGCCCAGCTCATCAAGAATCGAGCCTGCAAAGCCGCTGGTATAGATGCGCACGTGGTCGCTTTTAAACCGCACCACGGCCACTTTTTGCGGCCACTCGCTGCTCAACTTGGCGGCGATCTGCTGGCGAAAGTCGGCGACACGATCATCCCATTGCTCAAGCAGCTCATTTGCCTGCGCTTCGCGGCCAGTAGCATTGGCCACCATATTCAGCGTGGTCTTGAAGTTAAACACTGTCGGGGCAGATACAGTGGGGGCGATGGCCTCCAGTAGCGGCGCTATTCGCGCATGGCGAAAGTCGCTGGCAATGACCAGGTCTGGATCAAGCCAGGCAATCTTTTCCAGGTTGGGTTGGGTTTCCAGCCCCACATGCTCGACGCTATCAAGTGGATCGCGCAGATAGCGGTACATGGGCTTTTCCAGCCAGGAATCGACCACGCCAATAGGCGTTAGCCCAAGGGCGACGGCGCTGTCGGTAGCCCCCTGGTAAAGCGTCACAATACGGGGTGATTCAGGAAGGCCGTGTAGCGCGTTACCCGTCGATATAGCGGGAAATAGCGCCGCCAGTGTTATCAGCAACACACTCATTAAAACGTTCTTGCCATGGGTGTGTGCTTTTAACATTACTGTCACTTTACGAGGGGCTTGGAGTGAAGAGCCAGGATGATGGCACGACGTAAAAGCTAATGCAAAGCATTACCAAATGAAGGCCGCGACCTCTACTATCCCAAACACCGCGACCCCGGCCGCCACCGGCCAGCCCAGTGAGCGTACTCGCGACCAGACCAGCAGCGTAACGGCAAGCCCGATGGCGGTGGCGATCCAGGAAACAGCGCTTGGATTCACCGGCACAATGGACACCCCCAGCACGGCGGCTATCATTAGCGGGCCCAGAATACCCAGCCACTGGGGCATGTTATTAATGCCGGTAGCGCTGTTGAGCCGGCGCTGCATCCATAAAAACGGCACTACCCGCATCAACAGGGTGCCAATGGCAGAAACCACGACCGCTAGCCAAAGTGCGGTGCTCATTGTTCACACCTCCTGTTTTGGAATTTCAGCGTATAGAAGCACAACGCACCGCAAGCCGCCGCGAGAGGAATCGCCACGTTGCTCCAGCCGACCAGCGTTAAACCGAGTGCTGCTAGAATGGTGCAGCCCATGGCCACTGCCCAACGCTTATCAGTGAAGCGCGGTGCCACCATGGTCAAAAACAGCGCAGGCAGGGCGAAGGGCATAATCTCACCCAGCAGTGGCCAGCGGGCGGTAAATGCTTCCCCTGCGGTGGCCCCCACCGCGGTACCGATGATCCAGGCGCCCCAAGCCAGTAGCGACGCACCGACAAACCAGCTAAATCGCTTTGCCTCGGGCAATTGAGGCAGCCGGGTTAAGGCCAGGGCAAATACCTGATCGGTGAGGCCGTGCATCAGCCAGGGCCAGTGGCGGCTACGCGGCAGTAGCGCTGCCAGGTTAGGGCCGTACACCACATGGCGCACGTTAATCAGCAGCGTCATCGCCACCACCAGCCACAGCGGGGCGCCTGTAGCGATCATACCGACAAATAGAAATTGCGAAGCACCGGCGTAAATCAGCGCTGAAATAGCCGTGGCCTCCAGCGTGCTGAAGCCTGCCTGGGTGGCGACTAAGCCGAATGACAACGCCACTGGAATGTAGCCGCCCAGTAGTGGGATGGCCTCACGCACGCCTTGCAGCGCGCTACGAACGGGAGAGTGGCTGGCAGCTTGGCTCATGATGTTTGGCCTTCTGCACCATAGGTGATGGTCATCATCAAAGTGGCCTCCGCTTCGTGGGTACGGTAAAAGTGCGGTTGGTCGGCGGCAAAGGTGATGGTCTCTCCCGGTGTTAGCACCGTGGTGGCGCCCTCTGGCCCTGCTTCCAACCAGCCGCTAATCAGCGTGAGTGATTCACGGGTGCCGGGTGTATGGGCTTCAGCGTGGCGCAATGTATGCGGTGCGCAGCGCATCCAATAGGCGTCCACCTGAGGGGAGTCCTTGCCTTGATCGATTAGGCGCACCTGCACGCCATCTTCACCCAGCGGCACGTTGATTGGCGCGACCAGCGTGCCGAAAGGCACATTGAGCTGCACTGCAAGCCGCCAAATGGTATCCAGGGTCGGGTTGCCGTTGCCCTGTTCAAGGCGACACAGGTTGGATTTGGCAATCCCCGCCTCATTGGCCAACTGCGATAGCGACCAGCCCCGCTCAAGGCGAAGTGCTTGAAGGTGTTGGCCTAGGGTGTTGAGTGAGGGCTTATCCATCTTGTCATCTCGTGTTCCTTTTATAGAACGTTCTATATAAAGAACGTTAGCCTGTCAATGATTGTGACAACCGCTTTCAGTGGCACTCTTTATGCATGACCTTTAGGTTGGCTGCTGCGAGGAAGCGCAATGCGTTCATTGGCAATGCTCAAACCGGTTAAATCGATCCTATACAGTGTGGCGTTACTGCTGCTGGGTAACGGCTTACTGAATACGCTGCTAACCCTGCGTGGTACGGGGGAGGGCTTCTCCAGCGCGGTGCTGGGGATGATTATGTCCGGCTACTTTGTTGGCTTTATCTGCGGTACCTGGGTGAGCGGACGCTTAATTCGGCGCATGGGGCATATCCGTACCTTTGGCTTCTGCGCCTCTATTTGTGCATCGGTGGCGCTGCTGCACCTAGTGTTTATCAACCCCTGGGTATGGCTACCATTGCGGGTGATCTATGGGCTTTCGTTTATCACCTTAGTGACCGTGATTGAGAGCTGGCTGAATAGCCAAGCCGCCAGCCATGAGCGGGGGCGTATTTTTGCTGTCTATATGGTGGTCAACTTGGGCGCTCTAGCCACGGCTCAGCAGTTGCTGCGGCTCTCTTCACCCGACGGGTTTTTACTCTTTGTGGTGATCGCCATTTTGATCAGTTGGGCGCTGTTACCCATTACCATGACCCGTCGCGTGCAGCCCAAAATACCTGAGCGGCCCAAAAGTAGCCTGCGCGCGTTGTTAGGCTTTGCTCCTTTGGCGGTGGCTTCTGCCGCGTTGTCGGGGCTTGCCATGGGCGCGTTCTGGTCGATGACCCCGGTCTACGCCACTCAACTGGGGTTTGATATTGGCGGGGTCGGGCTGGTGATGAGCGTGGCGATTATTGGCGGGGCGCTGCTGCAGATTCCCATCGGGCGCTTCTCTGATAAACACGACCGCCCTATGGTCATGATCTGGGTGGTGCTGCTTGCGGCCTTGATAGCTGCGGCCATGCCCTTTGCGCCCAGCCACGAGGTGCTGCTGGGGCTCTATTTTATCTGGGGCGGTTTGGCGTTTTCCCTCTACCCGCTGGCGGTAGCGCAGTTGATAGACCAGCTCCACCCGGATGAAATTGTCTCCGGCTCGGCGGATATGCTGGTAATGCACGGCGCGGGCTGTGCCGTGGCACCGATAGCGGCGGGGTCACTGATGRGCGCCGTGGGAGGGCATGGCTTGCCGCTCTATATTGCTTGCGTATTCACCTTGCTAGGTATCTACGCGCTGTATCGCCGCCGCCGCGTCAGGGCAGTGGTTACTCATACCGCACACTTTGAGCCGATGGTGCAAAGTAGTGCAGAGGTGTTGGAAATGATCTTTGATGATACCCAGCGAGACTTATTTAATGACCCGAGTTTTTATGAAGAGGATGAACGGGAGCGTTTGGCGGGGCTTGTTAAAACATCCACGAGTTAATGTGGGAAAGTACTGGGGGCAAGCACTGGGGGAGCGGCTGTTATAAGCAGCCGCTCCCCAGGGGGGCTCTTAAGAGCGCTTCGCCTCTTGCGACTGGCAAGCAGCAGTGAACAGCACATCGGTAGAGGAGTTGAGGGCGGTTTCGGTGGAGTCCTGTACCACGCTGATCACAAAGCCAATCGCCACCGCTTGCATGGCCACTTCCGTGGGAATACCAAACAGGTTGGCGGCCATGGGAATCAGCATCAGTGAGCCGCCCGCCACGCCTGAAACGCCGCAGGCCGCCAGCGCTGAAACCACGCAAAGTAGCAACGCCGTAGGGAAGTCGACGCTAATGCCCAGCGTATGAGTGGTTGCCAGAGTGATCACCGTAATAGTGATGGCCGCACCGCACATATTGATCGTCGCGCCCAGCGGAATGGAAATGGAGTAGGTGTCAGGGTCGAGCTTTAGGCGGCGGCATAGCTCCAGGTTCACCGGGATATTCGCGGCCGAGCTACGGGTGAAAAAGGCGGTAATCGCACTGCCGCGCAGGCACGTAAATACAAGGGGATAAGGGTTTTGCCGGGTGGTGAAGTAAACCAGCAGCGGGTTGCTCACTAGCGCTACAAACAGCATGCAACCCACAATCACACCTAGTAACTGGGCGTAATTAAGCAGCGCCGCAACGCCGGATTCTGCCAGCGTGCCTGCCACCAAACCAAAGATACCCAGCGGCGCTAAACGAATCACCAGCGTCACAATGCGGGTGACCGCCGTGGATAAGTCGCTTAACGCTTGGCGGGTGGTGTCGCTGGCTTGGCGCAGGGTCAAACCCAGGCCGATGGCCCAGGCCAGAATAGCGATGAAGTTAGCCTCCATCAGTGCMCTAACCGGGTTGGCCACCGCATTCAACAGCAGGTCGCGCAGCACGCTAAAAATATCCCCGGGCGGGCTGCCGTCAACTTGGCCTGCATTCAATGAGAGTTCGGKAGGAAATAAAAAGCTGGCCGCCACGGCAATTAATGCAGCGATTAACGTGCCCGCCACATACAGCATCAGCACGGGTCGAATGTGGGTTGGCTGGCCTTTTTGGTGAGCTGAAATCGCTGCCGCCACCAATACAAACACCAAAATGGGAGCTACCGCTTGTAAGGCAGCGATAAATAACTGGCCAAGCAGCGCCACATCGCTAGCAATGCCCGGTGAGAAAAGGGCAAGCAATACCCCGGCAACGATACCGATTAAAATTTGCGAGATAAGGCCCAGCCGTAAAAGTGGCCGGAATACTGCGTGGGCGGTGGCGATCATTGCGCAACTCTCAGGTAGTCAAAAGTGGGGGGTGGCGTTGCGGTAGGGCCCGCTAACGCACCTGAAAGGGGCAGTATTCTATCAGCTGATGCCTTCTTCCGTGACGCTGATATTTACCTAGTCGAGGAGATGGCTATTTTGAGGGGTAGCGATGGCACGCCGCATTGATTCAATAAAAATGCCCCAACCGCGTAACCAGGTAGGGGCTTGATAGAGGGTGCTTTTTTGCACAGGCAAGTTAGCCGTGCAGAATCAACCGATTAGGCCGCCACGACGCCGAGGGCTGCTGGAGCAGTTTGTTTCGGTTTGCGGAGGGGTTCGTCGTTATCTGCGGGTAGCTCACTTTCACCCACGATCTCCGTATACCCACGCTGAGTTAAAGCCAGTACTTCGGGTGAAGTGCCCCACTTCATCAGCATCTCATCCAGCAGTTGCTCAGCTTTTTCAGCTTGACCCCAGCGGGTTAGCAGTTGGGCTACGGCGTAGTCGCACTCGGGGGTATCGAACAGTTCATCCTTGATGTCTTGAATGGCGATATGAAGACCCGCCTGGGAAAGGTCGTTTGATGTTTCGCTATGCATATCACGGCTCCGTGTGATTGCGAATGGGACGGCGGTTAAACTGGCAGAACCACCTGAAGATAAATGGCACGCTTAGCGTGCGAGATTGAGACTAATATAGCCGTGAGTAAGAAGCAAATGTGAAAAATGGCTGACAAACAGTTAGTTAACATGGGTTATGTGATCGATGAATAAACACCTCAAGCTGGTGGTGTTGGCCATCCAGTGGGACACGTACCTCTCCCTGCTGGAGTGTGAGGTGACGGCCATCAAGTTGTGCGTTAAGCGCCTCATCGGTGGTGGTAACCTTAACCGCGTAGTGGGTATCGGCAACGTTCAGCGTTGCGCTAAAACCTGGCCAGTCATGGGGAAGGCAGGGGGCAATCACCAGCCAGCCACCTTCCCGACGGATACCCAGAATGCCCTCAATACCGGCGCGGTACATCCAACCCGCTGAGCCCGTGTACCAAGTCCAGCCGCCACGCCCCGTGTGAGGCGCAACAGAATAGACATCCGCGGCGACCACATAGGGTTCGACGTGATAACGAGCGGCTTCTTCGGCGGTGCGGGCATGATTGATCGGGTTGAGTAGCGCAAAAAGCGCATGCGCTTTGCTGCCCTCGCCGAGCTTGGCAAAGGCGAGAATTGCCCACATCGCGGCGTGGCTATATTGCCCACCGTTTTCGCGCATGCCGGGTGGGTAGCCGCCGATATAGCCAGGGTCGCGCTGGGGCTGATCGAAGGGGGGCCAAAACAGCAGTGCAAGTTGCTCATCGTGCCTGATCAGCTCGCGTTCCAGTGACGCCATGGCGAGGGCTGCGCGGTTGGGGGCTGCTGCCCCCGAGAGTACCGCCCAAGTCTGGGCAATCGAATCAATTTGGCAGGCGTCGCTCTCTTTGCTACCCAGCCAAGTGCCGTCATCGAAGGTCGCCCGTCGGTACCACTGGCCGTCCCAGGCGTTGCTTTCCAGCGCACCGCGCAACGCAGTGATATGGGCACGCCAACGCTTAGCGCGTGGTGTATCTGGTGTGGCTGAAGGCGCTTGTTTTTCGTACTGCTGGGCATAGGGTAGAAACAGTTCCAGGGTATGCACCAGCAGCCAGCCAAGCCACACGCTTTCGCCTTCGCCCGCTTCGCCAACGCGGTTCATGCCATCGTTCCAATCGCCGCCACCGATCAGCGGCAAACCGTGCTCGCCGGAAAGCGATATGCACTGATCTAAGCCACGGGCGCAGTGCTCAAACAGCGAGGCGGTTTCCGCTGCAATCATCGGCTGGAAAAAACTGTCGTGCTCGCCAGGGGCTAATTCAGCGCCTTCCAGAAAGCTTACCGGCTCCTCCAGCACGGCGGCGTCGTGGGAGGTGGCGATATAGCGAGCGCAGGCATAGGCCAGCCACACCCGGTCATCGGAAATGCGCGTACGCACCCCTTGTCCGGAGTGGGGCAGCCACCAGTGCTGAACATCGCCTTCAACAAACTGGCGGGAAGCGGCACGCAGTAAATGCTCGCGAGTGGTTTCGGGGCTAGTGAACGTTAACGCCATACCGTCCTGCAACTGGTCGCGGAAACCATAGGCGCCGCTGGCTTGGTAAAACCCTGAGCGCGCGGTGATTCGGCAGGCAATGGTTTGATACATCAGCCAGCCGTTAAGCATGATGTCCATGGCACGGTCAGGGGTCGTTACTTGTACCGCGTTAAGCTGCGTTTGCCAGTACGCTGTGACTATGGCGAGTTCGGCGTCAATATCCGCCTCGCGATAACGCGCAATCAGCGTTGTGGCCTCAGCAGTGGAGCTGCCTTGACCCATTAATACAACGATATCGACGCTTTCACCGGCCGCTAGCGTCACGCTGCGGTTAAGCGCGGCGCAAGGGTCCAGCCCCGCACCTTGGGTGCCGGAGAGCGGAGCGTGGCTGCGCAATCCTGCGGGCGCTGCCAAGCTGCCTCCCGGGCCGATAAATTCGCAGCGATCAGCCGTCCAGGAAGTGGGCTGAGTGCCGATATCCAGAAACGCTACCCGGCCTGGGAAATTTATATTCCAGGGGTTCTCAACCAGCAACGCGCCGCTATCGGCATCTGGGTGCGATATAAGAAAAGGGGCCGAGCCACTGCGCGAGGTACCCAGTACCCATTCGGCATAAGCCGTCACGGAGAGCATACGTGGACGCCCGGAGTGATTGCTAAGACGTAGCCGCGACACCCTAAGTGGGGCTTCTAGCGGTACGAAGTGCAGCAGCTCCAGGGCAATCCCATCCGCTTGATGCTCGAACTGGCTATAACCGAAGCCGTGCCGCGCTATGTAGCGGCCATGATCGCGTACAGGGCGGGCAGTGGCGGTGKAAAGGGCCATCGACTCTTCATCACGGACATAGATCACATCGCCACTCGGATCCACAACAGGATCGTTCGACCACGTTGTTAGCTGGTTTTCGCGGCTGTTATCCGCCCATACATAGCCGGCGCCTTCTGCTGATACTTGAAAGCCGAAGCCCGCGTTAGCGATCACGTTTATCCACGGCGCGGGTGTGGAGCTTCCCGCCTCAAGTACCGTTACATACTCGCGGCCATCCAAGGCAAAACCGCCCAACCCATTAAAAAACTCAAGCGCTGGGAGCGGTGTTTCACTGACATTGAGTGGGATGTGCTTGGGTAGGGGGCGTTTGATAAACGATTGGAGCTGGGTTGGCGCGCGGAGTGCGGGCAGCGTCAGGGCTAGCTGGTTCGCTATGCTGCCACGATGGGCCATTAACGCGACGCATGCTATCGACTGAAGCTGTGTGCGCACTTCCAAACTCATCAGGTCGGCACGTAGTGCAATTACAGAGCCCTGAGCGAAATCCTTTTTAAAACGAGGCTGGGTTTGGCTGCTAAGCACGGCGGTTTCAATGGCTTGCTGTAGATCCTGAATATAGGAGGAGGAGCGTTCATTGATAATCACCACATCCACGCCTAGCCGCTTCATGCGCCAATATTCGTGGGCGCGCAGTAGTTGGCGTACCTGGCCAATGTCATCAACGCTATCGATGCGCATTAGAATAATTGGCAGGTCGCCGGAAATACTGTGCTGCCAGAGCCGTGACTGCGGCCCGGCGCCACGCTCAATGGCCTCGGAAGGTGCTCTAAATCGGGCATCAGGATAAAGAATCGGCGCAGCCAAACGCTGAAAGTCGGCCGCTTCTTCAGGCTGAATGCCTAAATGGCGAAGCTGAACCTGTGCCTGAGTCCAGGCGAGGGKTTTGGCGCGCTCAAAAGCACTGCGGTCGTGATGTTTGTCGATCAGATCCATCAGCGCTTCGCGGGAGGAGGCGACCACCGTCCAGTAAGCGATGCGGGTGGCTTTGCCAGGCGCCACGCGCAGGCAGTAGCGCAGCGCAAAAATAGGATCCAGTACGCTACCGACACTGCTCGAAAGGCGCTGCCCCTCTGCCAGCGCTGAGGCGTGCAACATGCTTCGGCCGCGGCCTAAAAACTGGGCACGATCAGTCTCGAACTCCAGCTCGCCCACAATGTCGCCCTCTACCACCGCAAAGTGAGCCGCCCACACCTGCTCATCATCGGGGGAGCGCCGACGCCTTGTTGCGATCAGGGCATTGAATGCTTCCAGATACTCGGTCACCACAAACATCTTGGCAAAGGCGGGGTGCGCATTGTCGGCACTGGGGCTGGTCAAGACTAACTCAGAATAGGAGGTAAGCGTGATGTCACGGGGGTGACGGCTGTTGTTAGTTAGCGAAAGGTGGCGCACTTCGCTGTCGTCCTCGCCGGAAACCAGCACCTCCATGTGACTGGTGATATCGTCGTGACGATGGGTATAGCGAGCATAATCCTCGGCAAATATCGCATAGCTATGGTCATCATTATCGTCGGCTGGGTGTGCCGCCGTTTGTCCTGTGGCGGTCCACACGCCGGGGTGTTTGCTGTCGCGTAGAAAAATAAAGCTGCCTAAGTGGTCGCGGGTGGTGTCCGGCTGCCAGCGGCTAATGGCGATGTTACGCCACCTGCTGTAGCCCCCGCCGGTGGCCGTTAGCATCACCGAGTAGCAGCCGTTGGAGAGTAAATGGGTAACGGGCGGGCCACCGGCGGCCATTGAGGCGCGGCGAATGGTTTGGGCCTCGTTAATACTCTGGCTGGCCGTTGACTTCACCTCTTCCGCGCGGGGGTGGGCGATCGCCACATTACGCGGTACCCGCTCTTGGAGCAGTAGCTCACTGGCTTGAATCATCGGCTCGCGGTGAAAACGGGCGCGCATTTGGCCGTGGTGCAGGGTGTTAGCGATGGCCACGATGGTCATGCCCTGATGGTGGGCCATAAAACTACGTACAATCACTACGCTTTCCCCAGCGGGCAGCCGCGAACGGGTAAAGTCGAGCGCTTCGTAGAAACCGTAGCGGCCTAGTGCGTCCATCTCCGTTAAGCGTTTGAAATTGCGACAGGCGCCGCTGGGGTCAACCATGGTGGCCAGACCGGTGGCGTACGGTGCAATCACCAGGTCAGCAGATAGCCCCCGTTTGAGCCCTAAGCCCGGCACCCCAAAATTAGAGTATTGATAGGTGAACTCCATATCCCGGGCGTTATAAGCGGATTCAGAAATACCCCAGGGCGCGGAGAGCTGGGCGGCGTAGGTCTCTTGACGTTTCACCACCAGCCGGTTGGTTTGCTCCAGCAGGCTGCCCCCCGGAGCGCGCATTACCAGCGACGGCATCAGGTATTCAAACATCGACCCCGACCAGGAAATCAGCGCCGAGCCAAAGGTAACCGGAGTGGCAGCACGCCCTAGCCTGAACCAGTGGCGGGTGGGTATGTCGCCTTTGGCAATTGCAAATAGGCTGGCCAGCCGTGCTTCGGAAGCCAGTAGGTCGTAGCAGCTGGTATCCAGGCAGTTGTCGTCGAGTGAATAACCTATCGACAACAATTGGCGCTCGTGATTGAACAGGAAATCGAAATCCATGCCCAGTGCCAGGCGTCGCGTTGAATCGGCAAGCTGTTGCAGGCGCAGGGCGATTGCCCCCCTGTCCAAGCTTGGCTGGGTATTCCGGTCATGGCTGTGTTGAGCGACGGAGGACTGTAAAACTTCCAACCAAAACAGCAGGTCTTCGCTATAGGAGTCGCTATACGCGTTGAGGGGCTTTCGCACCAAATTTAAAGCGCTATCCATCAAAGCGGCGATATTTGCCAAGCATACCATCGACATCACTTCGCCCTTTAGCTGGGCGTCAATGGCGTCAAACTGCACGCTCAGTTGAACCGCTAATTTTTCCGGCAGGGTTGAAACCTGCTTGAGTGCCTGCCGAGCAAGGTTGAGCGTGTCAGCAATACCCGCGCGTGGGTCAGTTAGATAGCCTGCCGTTTGCCATATTTCGCAGGCATTGGCGATAGCGATCAGGTGCCCTGCCAAGTTGCCGCTATCCACTGTAGATACATAGCGGGGATTAAGCGGGCGCAGGTCGTGGGTGGCATACCAGTTGTAAAAGTGCCCCCGATAGCGGGGTAGTCCCAGCATCACACCCAGCGTTGCTTCCAGTCGTTCAAGCGTTTCATGGGTGCCAATCCAGCCGAAATCCCGTGCGGCCAGGGTGGAGAGTAGATAGAGCCCCATATTGGTAGGCGAGGTGCGCTGGGCGAGGACGGGCTGGGGATCTTCTTGAAAGTTATCCGGCGGTAAGCGGTTATCTGTGGTGGTCACAAAGGTTTCGAAATAGCGCCAGGTTCTCCGTGCAATTGCCCGTAGCTCAAGGGCTTCTTCTGTTGAAATGGTGGGTTGAACAACAACACTTGTGCTGCTGCTCAACCAAGATGCCACTGCCGGAGCAGCCAACCAAAGCAGCACCATGGGCAGTGCGATTGGCCATGTGTGGCTGGCTGTCCAGAGCGCACTGATAGCCACCGCTAGCCCGAGTACGGTGCCAGGTGCCATGCGCTGGTAGAAGCCCAATACCGTCAGCGGTGGGCTTTTCATCGATTGGGCGGCAGACGTCCACTCAAGTAGACGCCGGTGGGTGATCAGCACACGAACTAAGGTTCTGGCGATGGCGTCCAGCATGCGCCATGCCTGGTCGGGCAAAAAAATGATCAGTAGCAGAATTTGTGCGCTACCCAGCTTTAGCTCGTCAAACCAAAGGTGGTAGTGGTGGCGTAGTCTAGACCACGCCCGGAAGGGAACGAATGAGGCCGTTAGGGAAAGCAACACCGGTGCCCCGACAACGGCCAGTAGTAGCAGTGTACTGGTGATCGCCATGCTCAGCGGCAACTGCCAGCTAACCGCAAGGCTTGCCAGCACTAATAGTGGCGTTACCGAGCGGCGCAGGTTGCCGAGCATTTTCATCCGCCCGGTGAGCGGCAGCGTCGGGGCGATTAGCCAAGGGAGCAGTTGCCAGTCGCCGCGTGTCCAGCGGTGCTGACGCTTGGCGGCTACATCATAGCGGGCCGGGAAGTCTTCAATCACTTCGATATCGGAGGCGAGTCCCGCACGGGCAAATACACCCTCGAACAAGTCGTGGCTGAGCAGGCTATTGTCGGGCACTCGGCCAGCCAGCGAGGCTTCAAAGGCATCAATCGCGTAAATACCTTTACCGGCGAACGAGCCTTCACCGACCAAATCCTGATAGAGATCTGAAATAGCGGCGGCGTAAGGGTCGATGCCCCCAGGCGCGGAGAATAGCCGCTGGTAGATGGAGCCTTCGCCTCCTGTGGGCAGCGACGGCGTCACCCGAGGCTGCAGTATTGCATACCCCTCCACGACCCGACGTAGCTGCTGATCCATTCGTGGCTGGTTTAACGGATGCGCCATTTTACCGATCAAACGGCTTGCCGCGCCTCGCGGTAGACGGGTATCGGCATCCAGGGTGATCACGTAGCGTAAGTCGCTGGGCAGCGGTGGCGGGTCTATAAAGGTGGTGTCCGTGGCGCCACGTAGCAAGCGATTTAGCTCGTGCAGCTTGCCTCGCTTACGCTCCCACCCCATCCAGGTATTTTCGCTGGCGTTAAATACCCTTCGCCGATGGAGCAAAAAGAAGCGTTTATCGCTATCGAGGGCGAGAGGACAGTACCGCTTATTTAAATGCTCTACCGCTTCTTGAGCAGCCGTTAACAGCGCGGCCTCATGGGGTAGTTCCGCTTGGGGGGCATCCACGCCGTCAAGCAGTAGCGCGTAGCCAAGCGCCCCCTCACCGCTGGATAAGTGGTGCACTTCAAGGCGCTCAATCTGTTCGCGCAGCTCTTCTTCGCTGGTCAGCAGCGAAGGCACCGCCACCAGGGTTCTTAACTGAGGCGGAACCCCTTTGGCAAGGTCGAGACCTGGCAGCGGCTGAGCGTCGATAGAGTAGATAATCAAGCGGTTCACGATCAGCGTTGCGACTTCCATAATGGGCAGGAAGCCGAACGCTCCTAGCAGCATGAGCCAAGGTAATGACACGTTGCCTATCGCCAGCGGCAACGAAAGCAGTAGCCCACCGGCCAGTGTCATCAGGGTCAGTGTGATCACCGCCATCAATACGATATAGCTACGAATACCGTGGTGAATGAGCGTGCGGCGCAACCACTGACGGGAGGAGGGGGTGAACTGAACTTGGCGCTCAAGGGTTAAACGACCTGAGCCAACCAAGAAATAGCCGGGGTCTCCCCGCCGTGCAGCTTCGGCCGGGTCGCTGGTGCCAGCCGCTGCCTGGTGGGAGAGGGAGAGCGCCGCATCGACTACCTCGAGCTCACTGTAACGAGATCCTCGGGCGATCTGCTCTATGGCGCTGCGATACTGGTTGCGGGTGGGGAAGTCAAGTTGATCGAAGTGACTCTGCTGGCGTAGCCGTGTATCCACCAAACTGACACTTTCAAACAGCTCGGCCCAGTCGATGCTGGAAACAAAGCGCATGCTCGTGATGATATTACGCACGGTAACGTTGGCGGCGCCTTGGCGCTGCTGAGCGTGTTGAACCATCTCGTCGATGGTTTCACCCTTACGGCTAAGCTGCTCATCAAGCCAATCAACCAGCGGGCTGCTGCGCGGGTCTAAGCCGCGCAGCCGCTTAGCGAGCTGTGCGGTGAAGGGCTCTGCTAACGGCCCTTTATGAATATTAAGGGTGGTGGTTTCCAGGTGAAAGGTATGACGTTCCTGGGAGGTTTGCCGATCGGTGGGCGTTAACCATTTAGCCGCTAATGCATCGGCTTCGTCCCTTGCGGTTTGTTCGCTGATAATTTGGTCGGCAAGTCGGCGCAGGTTCTCGATCAGCACAATGCGAAGCGTGATTGCCACTGCCCATAGTTCGCCAATGGTCAGTGGCTGAACGCGTTGATACGCGGTGATAAAATTCTGCAAATTATCCTGGTCGATATGGCTGTCGGTGTGCGCCACAAAGGCCCAGGCGATACCGAATACCCGCGGGTAGCCTGCAAAAGGCCCGTTGGCTAACTTCGGTAGCTGGCGGTAATAACCTGGGGGAAGGTCGCTGCGTATTTCACGAATTTGCGCTTCAATTAGATGGTAATTATCGAGCAACCAGGCGGCAGCGGGCACAATTTCTCGCCCACCTGCCAGCGCTGTGGCGCTGGCGCGGTAAACGTCCAGCAGGGCGCGCGCGTTATCGTTGAGACGTCGTGTTAACGATACTACGTTGGGTGGCGTGCTGGTCACTGCTTGTTTAAGCGCCAAACTGCCTGCGTGCTGTTCAAGCCGTTCTGCGCTGAAAAGCTCTTCCCTGACCGGGGCAGTAGAGTTCCACGGCGCTGCAAACGTAGGGTGCGGGCGCACAAAACGGAGAAGTTGTTTCACAGATTCCATCCTGGTGGCAGTGCGATTTTTTAGCCGCACAAGTGGAGCTTCCTTACCAGAACAATGGTCGCGCGGAGGGGGTAAGTCTGTTCGATAGCACACATTGCGCTTATTAATTGACGTCGGTAGGCCCTGCCGGTCACTTTATTAAATACGCCAGGGTTACAAATCAGCTTTATATCTGCGCAGCGTCCAATAGCCGCCCCATAGCCTGGTCGCCGTTGTGATCAAACAAGCAGTCGCAAATAGCGTAGCTAACGTTGGAAAGTGGTCAGGAAATAGACAGAAAACCACCAGTGCCAGCACGGTCTCAGTCCCTTCGGTTAAGCCCTCTAAATAGTAGAAGGCCTTGTTAGGAAAGTTAGGCCGCTCTATTGCTTGCTGTTTGGCGGCAATCGCAAAGGCCAGAAACGAGGTGCCGGTGCCGATAAACGCAAACAGCAGTAGGCAGGCAGCGAGGGCATTTTGGGCGGGATTTGCAAGTGCGAAGCCAAGCACTACCGCCGCATAGAAAACAAAGTCGAGCCCGATATCCAGAAAGCCACCCGCATTGCTGGTGCTTTCACTCAAGCGTGCCAGGGCGCCATCTAAACCGTCGCCAAGGCGGTTAAGCACAATCGCCACCAGGGCGAGCCCATACTGCTCCCATGCCAACAGCGGCAGGGCGGCCATCCCTATCACAAAAGCGCAGAGTGTCACTTGGTCGGCGGCAATGTGCTTGTTATGCAACGTCTGCGCGATTCGTTTGAGGGGACGATGGGTCAGCGGCATTGTCCAGCGATCAAGCACTCGGTTCTCCTCATCGGGTATAGATAATTTTAAATGAATAGTCATGCCAACTTACGTAGTTCATACGCTTATGTCACCGTTAGCATTTACTAATGGTTACAACCAAAGGTTGTTAGACTTTGGTTGTAATTACGGGCAAATGACTGGACTAATTGCCTATTGCAGTTAATAAAGGGCGCCAAAGAAGGTTCCGCGTTACCCATCGGGTGGCTTATTTACCTGGATGCCGACCCTCGATGTGTTCTTTTCACTCTGACCGTAAGTGGCGCAAATTGTATGCATAAAACTGCCCTGATGACGGTATGGGATCAGCTATGGCACTCCCACTACCAAGCCAAAAACCTATTGATGTGCGCGCTGCCAACGGGTGGGGCCGCCAACGCCGCGGCTTCCAATGCCAAGCGCAACCCTTCCCCTCAACCTAAGCCGCCTGCCTACACGACTCCTCAGAAGGTTGGCTTAGTGCTTGGCCCGCTGCTGTTCGCGTTGGTTGCGCTGTTTTTTCACCCTGAAGACTTAAGCGTTGAAGGGCGCATGGTGCTGGCCACTACCTTGTGGGTAGCGGTGTGGTGGATCACCGAAGCCATTCCTATTCCCGCCACCTCTCTTTTGCCTATCGTGCTGTTGCCGATTACCGGCGCGCTGGAGGGCAGTACGGTGACGGCCGCTTATGGCAATCCGATTATTTTCCTGTTTTTGGGCGGTTTTATGATTGCCCTGGCAATGGAAAAGTGGGATTTGCACAAGCGTATCGCGCTGTCGATTATCGCCGTGCTAGGTACCAGCATTAACAGCATTGTATTCGGCTTTATGGCCGCGACCGGCTTTTTGTCGATGTGGGTCTCCAACACCGCGTCGGTCATGATGATGCTGCCTATTGGTACCGCTATCGTGTACCAGGTTAGCCAGGAACTGGCGAAAAGTGACGGCGATCACAGTGCCGAAATCGATAAATTCAGCAAAGCGCTGATTTTTGGTATCGGGTACGGCGGTACCATTGGTGGTTTAGGTACGCTGATTGGCACCCCGCCTAATATTATTCTTGCCGCGATAGTTAACGAGCTGTTTGGCATCGAGATTTCTTTCGCTGGCTGGCTGATGTTCGCTTTTCCTGTTGTGTTGGTGCTGCTGTTTAGCGCCTGGCTACTACTGACGCGGGTGTTTTTCCGCATTGAGTTTAGCCATTTGCCGGGTGGCCGAGAGCTTATCAATAAGGAAAAAGCGGCCCTGGGTAACACCAGTTTTGAAGAGAAAGCGGTGTTGGCCGTTTTCCTGTTTGCGGCCTTTATGTGGATCACCCGGTCGTTTTTGTGGCAGGGACAGATCATTAATATCCCCGGCATTAACGACACCATGATCGCCATCGTCGCGGCGCTCCTGCTGTTTTTGATTCCTTCCAAAAACAAAGGTGGCTGCCTGCTGGGTTGGGATATCGCCAAAGATGTACCTTGGGGTATTTTACTACTGTTCGGCGGCGGCTTAGCGATTGCCGCGGGCTTTGGCTCATCCGGTTTGGCGGAGTGGATCGGTGGGCAGATGAGTGTGCTGGAAGGCGTCAACTTCCTGCTGGTCATTCTGCTGGCGACCGGCATGGTGCTGTTCTTAACCGAAATCACCTCGAATACTGCCACAGCAACCATGATCCTACCGGTGCTGGCGTCACTGGCACTGGCGCTGGATATCCATCCTTTTGTACTGATGGTTCCAGCCGCGATGGCTGCTAACTGTGCCTTTATGCTGCCTGTGGGTACCCCGCCTAACGCGATTATCTTCGCTACAGGTAAAATCACAATTTTAGAGATGGTGCGTACCGGCTTCTGGATCAACATCATTGCAATGCTGCTGATTGTGGCAGCGGTATATTTCATGCTGCCACTTATGTGGGGGGTTGACCTCACCAGCTACCCTGACGCCTTCCGTCGTTAGTAAGATTTTATAGCATCGCCTAGCCCCGCCCGTGTGCGGGGCTTTTTTATGCTGAAATGGAGTTTTGTGAGTAGATAGCGTGTCGGGTTGTTATCATGCCGATACACTATTTTTGCTGAGCCTGTTATGCGTCTACTTCACACCGCCGACTGGCATCTGGGGCGGCTGTTCCACAACCTGTCGTTGCTGGATGACCAGCGCCATGTGCTCGACCAGCTTATCGAGATCATCGACCGCGAAAGCGTCGATGCGGTGCTGATTGCAGGGGATATCTACGACCGCTCGGTGCCGCCCTCGGCGGCGGTAACGCTGCTGGACGAAGTGCTCCACGCGCTCTGCGAAGAGCGCAAACTGCCGGTGATTATGATCTCAGGCAACCACGACGGTGCCGAGCGTCTACGCTTCGGCGCCCGCCACCTACGCCAAGCTGGGCTGCATATTCTTTCTGACCTCGCCGATTTCGCCACCCCCGTCACGCTGACGATTAAGGGCGTTGAAGTCGATGTATTCGGCATTCCCTACGCCGACCCCGAGCATGTGCGCAGCCAGTTTGATGTCGATGCCCGCGACTTTGACGGCGCCCACCGCTATTTAGTCGAGCGCATTAGCGAGCAGCGCCACCCCGCACGCCCCTGTGTGTTGATGAGCCACTGTTTTGTGGATGGCGGCAGTGCTTCTGACTCAGAGCGCCCGTTGACCTTGGGCGGTGCCGAAAGCGTTGCCTGGGAGCCTATGCAAGGCTTTGATTATGTAGCACTTGGCCATCTCCACGGCCCCCAGTATCGCGGCGGCGAGCATATTCGCTACAGCGGCTCGCTGCTCAAATACAGCTTTTCCGAAGCCAACCAGCGTAAAGGCGTAACGCTGGTGGATATCGACGCGTCTGGCGTCACCCAGATTGAACAGATTCCACTGATACCCAGTCGCGAAGTGCGCATATTAGAGGGCGAGATTGATGCATTGATCGCCCAGGGGCGAACAGACCCGAACGCTGATGACTATCTGCTGGTGCGGCTTACCGATCGCCACGCCATTCTCGACCCCATGGGCAAGCTGCGCGATGTGTATCCCAACGTCCTGCACCTGGAAAAGCCCGGCATGTTAGACGCCCGCGGCAGTCAGCAGCTTGATCGTGAGCGGCTGCGCTTTGATGCGCTGGATATGTTCAGCGACTTCTTTAATCAAACCAGTGGGGAAGCCATGAGCGAAGAGCAGGCAAGCGCCATGGCGGCGTTAATTACTCAACTGCAGCGCGATGAGGCCCAGCAATGACGCCGTTAACCCTCACCATGCAGGCGTTTGGCCCTTTTGCGGGTAGTGAGACCATCGATTTCACCGCGCTGGGTAGAAGCCCGCTGTTTCTGATTAACGGCCCCACTGGTGCTGGTAAAAGCTCGATTCTCGATGCGCTCTGTTTTGCCCTGTATGGCCAGACCACCGGCAATGAACGCGACCCTTCACAGATGCGCTGCGATCAGGCCGATGCCACGTTGCTCACCGAAGTCACGCTGGATTTTCGTTTGCGAGGGATCGGTTACAGGGTGCGTCGCGTGCCTCAGCAGGAGCGCCCCAAAGCGCGCGGTGAAGGCACCACCACCCATAACGCGGAAGCCCAGCTTTGGCGATTAAAAGCCGATGGAGAGGTAGAAACCTGCCTGGTGGCGCGCAAGGTGAACGATGCCACTACGGAGCTGCAAACCCTGATTGGCCTGGATGCCAACCAGTTTCGTCAGGTAATGGTATTGCCCCAGGGAAAGTTTCGCGAACTGCTGTTGGCAGGTTCCAAAGAGCGCGAAGTGATTTTTTCCCAGCTGTTTCAAACCCAAATTTTTCAGCGTATTGAAGAGCGCCTGCGTACCCAGGCCAGTCAAATCGAGCGGGCGGTGAATGACCATCGCCAGCATATTAGCGGCATTCTCGCCGGTGGTGAGCTGGAAAGCGAAGCCGCCCTAGCGCAGGAGCAAGAGTCGCTGGCGCCCCAAGTAGAAGAGGCACGGCAACGCTTTGACACCGCCCAGCAGCAGCGCCGTCAGGCCGAACAGCAGCGCGACGAAGCTCAGGCGCTGCAGCGCCAATTTGCGGCCCGGGAGTCGCTAGCCGCGGATAAAGCTCGCCATCTTGAGCAGCAGGCCCACATAGAAAGCATTAAAGAGCGTTTAGCGCAAAGCGCCCACGCTCAGGCGCTGCGCCCGCAGAACACTGCGCTCGCCCAAGCGCAGCATTTGTTCACCACCGCTCAAACTGAGCAGCGCCAGGCACAAGCTGTGTTAACCACCCAGCGCGCCCACGCCGAACAGGCGCAGCAGGGGTTAGAAACCGCACGGCAACGCCAGGCAGAACTTCCCGCGCTGCGCGAGCGGCATCGCCAGTTGGGCGAGTTTATCCACAAGGGGCAGCAGCTAAGCGAGTTGCAGGCGCGTTTTCAAACGGCGCAGGCCGCCTGGCAACAAGCCGATGGGGCGCTCAAACGTGATGAAAAGCAGCTAGACAGCATTCGCCAGCAGGGGGAAGCCATAGGCATCAATCTGGAGCGTTTACAGACAGAGTTTCAGCAACTGGCCAGCGCCCCCGCGGAGCTAAGCCGCCATGAGCGCCTACTCAACCAGCGCCAAGAGCTGGATGAACTCACCCGGCAGGGGCGGGCGTTAACCACTCAACAGCAGCAGGCAACGGAAGCGCTCAGCCGCCAGCAAAGCGAAGTGGCGCAAGCGCAGCGTCATGCCACTGAGCAGGAGATGCGCTGGCACCAGGGGCAGGCCGCACTATTAGCGCTTAGCCTTGAAGTGGGCGCCGCTTGCCCGGTGTGTGGCAGCCTGGAGCATCCAGCCCCGGCGGTTCAAAACGCCGATGTCGTTACCCAGGCGCAGGTAGAAACGGCGCGCTTAGCGCTGGAAAACCACCGTCAGGCGCTGCAAACCGCTGAACGCCACACTCAACACCTCGCCCAACAGAGTAGCTACAACGCGGAGCAGGTTCAGCGGCTTAACCAACAACTGGGTGAGTGGGCCAGCCAAGCGCTGATGGCGCTGCAAAATGCCTGCGAAGGATTGAGTCGCCAAGCGAAGCGGCGGGAAAGCGTTGAGAAAGAAATTAGCCAGCAAACCGCCGCCCGTGATGCGCTGCGCCGGGAGTGGGGCGCGTTGGACAAGCAGCTCAAAGCCCAGCGGCCCGCGGTCGAGAAGGCCAAAGAAGACGCGCTGCGCCTGGAGAGCCTGCGTGATCAATTGAGTCAATCGCTGCCGGAAGATGCCCGCGACCCTGAGGCCATGCGCCGAACCCTTGCTGAGCTTGAACAGCAAATCGCCCAGCTTGAAAAAGCCTGGGAGAGCGCTCAGCAGGCGCTATCGATCGCTCAAACCCAGTTGGCACGGGCGGAAGAGCAGTTACGTGGTGCTAGCCAACGAGTCGAGCGTCACCAACAGGAGCATGAACAGGCGCAAACCGAGTGGCAAACGGCGCTTCAGGCCAGCCCCTTCGACGATGACGCAGCGTTTCAGGCGGCGCAGTTGAATGACCCTCAGCGGGGGGAGCTGACTCGCCAGGTAGAAACGTATCAACATCGCCTGGCTGAGCTGGAGGGCGCGCTACAGAATTACCAAACCCAGCTTGCGGAAAAAACGCCGCCAGACCTTGAGGCCTTGACTCGCCTGACCGAGGCCGCCCAAGCCGAGGAGAACACCCAGTTAGAGGCGTGGCGAACGCTTGACGGAAGGTTAACCACGCTCACAGGCATTCACCAAAAGCTTGCCGCGGCACACGCCGCCCAGGCTGAACTGGAAGCCCAGTACCAGCTGTGGGGTACGCTCAGCGAGGTGGCCAATGGCCGCACCGGGCATCGCATCAGTTTGCAGCGCTTTGTGTTGGGCGTACTGCTGGATGATGTTCTGATTCAAGCCTCCGAACGGTTGGTGCGCATGAGCCGCGGGCGCTATCAGCTAGTGCGCCGGGAAGATCCCTCCAAGGGCAACAGAGCGTCAGGTTTGGAGCTTGATGTAGCCGATACCTACACCGGCAAAAACCGCTCGGTGGCGACGCTTTCCGGCGGCGAGTCTTTCATGGCCGCMCTCTCGCTGGCGCTGGGGCTTTCCGACGTGGTGCAGGCGTACGCTGGCGGCATTCAACTGGATACGCTATTTATCGATGAGGGCTTTGGTAGCCTGGATCAAGATGCCTTGGATCAAGCCATCGCCATGCTCAGCGAGCTGCAAATGGGCGGTCGTATGATCGGGGTGATCTCCCATGTCAGCGAACTCAAGGAGCAAATGCCAGTCCGTATAGAGGKGCATGCCAGCCGACACGGGAGCTCGGTGGAAGTGAAGGGCGCACTTCTTTGATGTCTGAAGTGGCATTAATTCATGCTGCGTTCATACGGCATGTTTTATAACGTGAGTAGGTCGTCAAGCGCGCACTCAATATACTGTCTTCTTAGGAGTACAAGGATGAACGCAAGCAAGATTTTACAGCAGCTTATGCAGCAGGCCGGCGGTAGCCAGAAGGGCAGCAGCAGCGGGGTCGATGTTAAAGGCATGCTGAGCGGACTTTCAAAGCAGTTGGGCGGTGGCAGCAGTCAAGGCGGTGGTTCCTCCAGCGGTTTTGATATGAAAAGCCTGCTCGGCGGTGGTGCCATGGGAATGTTAATCGGCTCCAAGCGCGGTCGCAGCATCGGAGGCAAAGCGCTCAAGTACGGTGCCATTGCAGGTGTCGGTGCGCTGGCATGGAAGGCGTGGCAGAGTTCCCAAGCGGCTAAAAACGGCGGCGCGCAACCGTCGGCTAGTCAAGCCAGCGCAAGCGAAGGCGAGCGGATAGAAGCGCTTAGTGGCGAGTACCAAGAGCGTCGCAGCCTGGAACTGCTGCAGGCGATGATTATGGCCGCCCGGGCCGATGGCCATATTGATGAGCAGGAGCAGGCGCTGATTACTGAACAGATTGACGCCCTAGGTGCTGATCAAGAGATGCATAACTGGGTGGAGCAACAGCTACAAGCGCCGCTCGATGCCCAGGCGCTGGCCCGGGAAGCTGACTCTCCCCAGGCGGCGCGGGAAATGTACCTGATCAGCGTGGCCGTGACTGACGCTCAAAATCCTATGGAGCGCGCTTGGCTTGACCAGTTGGGCAGTGCCCTCAACTTACCCAAAGAGATGACCGCTGAACTTGAGCGCCAAGCGCAGCAGGCGGGTTAATGCTCGATACGGTTAATTTTTGGCTGGCTACCGGCTTTGGGCTGGGGCTAGCGCCGGTGGCGCCCGGTACTTTTGGCTCGCTGCTGGGCATTCCCTTGGCGTGGTGGCTGTTGAGCCGCCCGCTGGTGCAGCAGGGCACCATCATGGCAGCTCTGCTACTACTTGCGGTGCCGGTTTGCCACGTTGCCGCCTGGCACTATGTTGGACTGGGGCATGAAGAATTAGATCATGGCAGTATCGTTGCCGACGAATATGTGGCGTTCCCGCTGGCGGTAATCGGGTTGCAGGCCGCCCGCCACCCGCTGGTTATGGCGCTGGCATTCGGTGTTTACCGCTTTTTCGATGCACTGAAGCCGCCGCCGATTCATCTGGCAGAGTATGTTAACGGTGGKTTTGGCATCGTGTTAGATGATGTGATTGCGGCGCTGGTGACCTGGGTGGTAATGGCGATTGGGCTAAAGCTTTGGCAGCGTCGAGCATCAGGGCAACAGTTAAACTCGTAAGAGTGCGCGCAACGAAACAAGCGCCGCTAGCCTGATGAAAAGCTAGCGGCGCTCTTGGTTATCGCTCACGATTTTGAGCGTTTACGGAATTACTCTTGCACGACAATCACCGACTTGGCATTGACGAACTCAAGCATGCCGAAACCGCCATGCTCACGGCCGTAGCCGGAGTTTTTGACGCCGCCAAACGGCATCTCTGGGGTAGCAACACCAAAGCCGTTAATAAACACCATACCCGTATCAAAGTACTTACTGGCAAGTTCGGTGGCGCGCTTCACATCTTTAGAGATAATGCCGCCGCCCAGGCCATAACGGCTGTCGTTGGCAATGCGCATGGCGTCTTCGTCATCTTTGGCACGAATCAACGCTGCTACAGGGCCAAATAGCTCATCGTCGTATGCTGGCTGACCGGGGGTCACGTTATCCAGCACAGTGACCGGATAGAAAGCACCTTTACCTGAAGGCTTTTCACCGCCGCAGAGAATTTTCGCACCTTTACGAACACTTTCTTCCACTTGTTCGTGAAGCCCATCGCGCAGATCAACGCGAGCCATGGGACCAAGGTCGCTGCCTTCTTGAGTTGGGTCGCCTGCTTTCAGCGCCTGCATACGTTCTACGTAGCGCTGTTTAAACGTTTCGTAGTTCTTTTCAGTCACTACAAAACGCTTGGCGGCAACGCAGGTTTGCCCACCGTTGTAGACGCGCCCCTGCACGCAGGTGTCGATGGCCACATCCATGTCGGCGTCATCGAGTACCAGGTAAGCGTCGTTGGAGCCCAGCTCAAGCACGGTCTTTTTAAGGTGCTCCGCGGCCTTGCCGGCCACTTTGCGGCCCGCACCATCACTACCCGTGAGCGTTACGCCCCGCACTGCAGAGTGAGCAATCACTTCGTCAGATATGTCGTGAGAGATCACCAGCGTACGGAAAACGTTTTCGGGAAGCCCTGCTTTACGGTAGATTTTTTCAAGAAGCAGGCCGCTGCCGGTCACGTTTTCAGCGTGTTTTAGCAGTACGCCGTTACCCGCCATAATATTGGCGATGGAGTAACGTACCACCTGATACGCGGGGAAGTTCCAGGGCTGAATGCCGTAGATCACACCCATTGGTGAGTAGGTCACGAAACCACGCTCGCCGTTGCCAGGCTGGCGCTCTTCGTCAGCCAGCTTCTTGGGGCCGTGTTCAGCGGTGTAATCACAGATGCCGGTACACAGATCCACTTCCTGGCGGGCCTGAGAAGGCAGTTTGCCCATTTCCTTGACCATCAGGTCGGCAAGCTCTTCTTTGTGCTCTTGCATCGCTTGGCCAATCGCTTTGACTGTTTTAGCGCGGCTTTCCAGAGGTTCTAAGCGCCAATCGAGAAAGGCCTCGTAGCAGGCGTCCACGACCTGCTTGGCTTCTGCGCTGCTCATCAACGCATAGGTTTCGAGGGCTTCACCATTGGTGGGATTGATCGTCGTAATGCTGTTGCTCATAAGATCTCCTATCTATAGATCAACGTTTGGGTCAAAGCGTCCAGCTCCTGGGCGCTTAGTCGACCGGTCTACTTTTAATGTGCAGTCACTCTAGTACAAAATGAGCGTGTTTGCATAATAGCTGTGTTTATTTTCAGGCAACGTGCTAAGCAATCAGTTCCATGATGAAAGCGAATAAGATGCTTTGCTACTCAAACGTAGGCCCGCCGGCTTCTTCGCCCCATACTTCTTCCAGGCGACCGTCGCGACCACAGCTGTAGCGGTAGAACTTATAACGCACGGGGTTCTTTTGATAATAGTCCTGGTGGTACTCCTCGGCAGGCCAGAAGGTGGTGGCCGGTACTATTTGGGTGGCAACGTCTCGGKCAAAGCGTGCCTCCATTTCCGCTTTGGACGCTTCGGCAAGTTCACGCTGCTCGTCATTGTGATAAAAGATCGCCGAACGGTACTGATCGCCCACGTCGCAGAACTGACGGTCGACCGCAAAGGGGTCGATGTTGCGCCAGAAGATTTCTAAGAGCTGCTCGTAGCTGATCTGCTCGGAGTCGTATTCGATTTGCACGACTTCAGCATGGCCAGTACCACCCTTGGAGATATCTTCGTAGCTGGGGTTCTCTAGCTCGCCGCCGATATAGCCGGAAATGGTGGCACTGACGCCGGGTTGGGTGTCGTAAGGAGGTTCCATGCACCAGAAGCAGCCCCCGGCAAACGTCGCTTCTGCATTGGCCTGCTCTTGAGACGACTGGGCTTGGAGTGACGCACTGGCGAGGCCTGCAACTGCCATGATACTGAGCGTTAAGGGGCGCAAAAGCGGAAGTCGGGTCATTGTAGGCACTCCAGTGGTGGTAGCGAGTCATTGCGTGCTGTTGAGCCGATTAGTGGCATCAAGCGCGATTTCCTTACAGCCATTCTGTTACAAGCTAGCCGGGTCGATGTGGCCATACCTCATCCAGTGTACTCAGCGCTGCATTTACCGGAGGCTCGTTGGCGCTTTCGTGTCGCCAAATAAAGCTTAATGCACAGGGCAGTCGAATGTTGTCGGCCACGGCTAGGCCACTCTCCTGGCGTTCGGTCATCGCTAGAGCGTCCCGGGCCAGGCTTAGGCCGACACCTGCGCGCACTAGGTCAAGCATGCAGGCCTCCTGGTCAACCTGGGCCACCCGATTGGGTACTGCGCCGCTTGGTCCAAGCGCCTGTTTTAATAGCCGATGGTGGGCGGAATTTTGGGGCGTGACAATCCACGGCAGCGTGGCCAGGTGCTCCCAGCGGGTATCGATAAGCCGGTTTTCCCAGCCCGCGGGGGCAACCACATGGTAGTGAAAATGCGTTAGCTCTCGCCAAGCCAGCGCCTCATGCCCTTTGCCAGGGGTGAGCCCAGAGGCTAGACCAGGACCTTCGCCGGGCGGCGCTAAATAAAAACCGACATCTAAATTGCCCTGTTCAATGCGGTTAAGCACGCTGCCGCTCATGCCATGGTGCAGCTCGGTTTCTAACTGGGGCGCGCGGGCCATTAAGCGGCTTAAAAAGGCGCCCAGGCGGAGAAATTCGGGGTCGACGATGGTGCCGATTGAGAGCTTGCCGCGCAGCGTGCTGTGTAATGTCCCGGCGGTTTGCTCAAACGCCTGGGCGCTGGCCAGGGCTTTTTCGGCGGCGGGCMGCAGCGCATGGCCATCGGCCGTCAACGCAAGGCCCTGAGGACGGCGGCTAAACAGCGTGAGGCCTAAATTCGCCTGCAGCTGCTTCAACTTTAGGCTAATGGCTGGTTGGGTCAGGTGTAGCTGCTCGGCGGCGCGTGACACGCTGCCCGTTCGTGCAACGGCCACGAAGGCGCGCAGGGTGGCGTACTCTTGCATGATTAGCCTCAAATACTTGTCGTGATATTAGCAGAGCTTATAACTGGCTTTTAAATAACTCAATTGATCCGTTCGCAGTGCCCAGTAGGCTAGGCTGAAGGTAAGCTCTTTGCACACGCTCTCAACATGCGTTCTTAAAACAGGTACTCCTCATGACAACAACAGCGATTCAACACTTTATTAATGGCCAGGTCAGCGCTGGAGAATCTTCTCMCTCTCAGGATGTATTCAACCCCGCCACCGGCCGTGTTACCGGTCATGTATCGCTGGCTTCCCCGGCGGACGTCAATACCGCGGTAGAGGCCGCCCAAGCCGCTTTTCCCGCCTGGGCTGATACCCCACCCATCCGACGCGCCCGGGTGATGTTCAAGTTTTTAGAGCTGTTAAACGCCCATAAAGATGAGCTAGCCGAAGCGATTACCAAAGAGCACGGCAAGGTGTTCACCGACGCCCAGGGTGAAGTGGCCCGCGGTATCGATATTGTCGAATTTGCCTGTGGAATTCCGCAGCTGTTAAAGGGTGACTACACCGAGCAGGTGAGTACCGGGATTGATAATTGGACGATGCGCCAGCCGTTAGGCGTCGTGGCTGGTATAACGCCATTTAATTTCCCAGCCATGGTGCCGATGTGGATGTTCCCGCTGGCAATTGCGGCGGGGAATACGTTTATTTTGAAGCCAAGCCCCCTTGATCCCAGTGCTTCGCTGCTGATGGCTGACTTGCTAAAGCAGGCAGGCCTGCCCGATGGCGTGTTTAACGTTGTGCAGGGTGATAAAGACTCCGTGGAAGCGCTCATCGACCACCCGCATGTTAAGGCGCTGTCGTTTGTGGGCTCCACGCCGATTGCCAACCTGATCTACGAGCGCGGCGCCCGCAACGGCAAGCGTATTCAAGCCTTGGGCGGGGCCAAAAATCATATGGTAGTGATGCCGGATGCGCATTTGGATAAAGCCGTCGATGCGCTGATTGGCGCTGCCTACGGCTCTGCCGGTGAGCGCTGCATGGCGATTAGCGTGGCGGTGCTGGTCGGTGATGTGGCGGATAAAGTTGTCCCAGCATTGGCTGAACGGGCCAAAGCGCTAAAAGTAAAAGATGGCATGCAGCTGGATGCGGAAATGGGCCCCATTGTGACCCGTGAGGCTCATCAGCGGATTACCGGCTATATCGAAAAAGGCGTGGCTGAAGGCGCTGAACTGGTGGTCGATGGTCGTACCTTTGACGCCTCTACGGCGGGGGAGGAGTGCGCCGAAGGGTTCTGGATGGGCGGCACGCTGTTCGACAATGTCACTCCCGAGATGACGATCTACAAAGAGGAAATTTTTGGCCCGGTACTGGTCTGTGTGCGGGTGCCGGATATCGCCACGGCCATTCAGTTGATTAACGATCATGAATTCGGTAACGGCGTAAGCTGCTTTACCGAAAGCGGTACGGTGGCGCGGGAGTTTGGCCGCCGTATTCAGGTCGGCATGGTGGGTATCAATGTGCCCATTCCGGTGCCCATGGCGTGGCACGGCTTTGGCGGCTGGAAGCGCTCAATGTTTGGTGATACCCACGCCTATGGCGAAGAGGGCGTGCGTTTCTACACCAAGCAGAAATCGATTATGCAGCGCTGGTCGGACTCGATTGATGCCGGGGCTGAATTTGTAATGCCCACTGCGAAGTAACGCCCACACGTTACCGGAGCCGACTAATGTCAGAACCCACCAATAACAATTTCGACTATATCGTGATTGGCGCAGGCACCGCGGGGTGCCTGCTGGCTAATCGTTTGAGCGCCAATCCCAATAATAAGGTGCTGCTGATAGAGGCGGGCGGTCGCGATAACTACCACTGGATTCATATCCCGGTGGGCTATCTCTACTGCATAAATAACCCACGCACCGACTGGCTATTTCGCACCGAGCCAGATAAAGGGCTCAATGGCCGTTCGCTGCTCTACCCGCGGGGGAAAACCCTGGGCGGCTGCTCCAGCATCAACGGTATGATCTATATGCGCGGCCAAGCGCGTGACTATGATCACTGGGCGGAAGTCACCGGCGAAGATGCCTGGCGTTGGGAGAACTGCCTACCCGACTTTATCAAACATGAAGACCACTACCGTCTGGACGAGGGCGGCGATGCAGACGCAAAACACCGCGATTTCCACGGCCACGGTGGCGAGTGGCGGATCGAAAAGCAGCGACTCAAGTGGCAGGTGCTGGATGATTTCGCCGAAGCTGCCGTGCAGGCGGGCATCCCGCGTACCGACGATTTTAACCGCGGCTCTAATGAGGGCGTGGCCTACTTTGAGGTCAATCAGCGCTCGGGCTGGCGCTGGAATACCGCCAAAGCGTTTTTACGACCCGCGCTGAAACGCGGCAACCTCACGCTATGGCACTCTACCCAGGTCAATCGGCTGCTCTTTGAGCAAGCGGAAGCACTACGCTGCACGGGTGTAGAGGTAGAGCGAGGGGGCAAAACCCAACATGCTATTTTGACCAAGGAGGGGGGCAATGCAGAAGTGGTGCTCTGCGCCGGCGCTATTGGTACGCCACATCTACTTCAGCTTTCCGGTGTGGGGCCCGCAGAGACGCTGCGAGAGCATGGCGTTGAGGTCGTGCATGAGCTGCCGGGCGTCGGCGAGAATTTGCAGGATCACCTGCAGATTCGTTCGATATATCGGATTACTAATGGCAAAACCCTCAATGCCATGGCCAGCACGCTGTGGGGTAAAGCGGGCATTGGCCTTGAGTACCTGCTTAAGCGCTCTGGGCCGATGAGCATGGCGCCTTCGCAGTTAGGAGCTTTTACCCGCAGTACGCAGGATCAGCCGCACCCCAATATTGAGTACCACGTTCAGCCGCTAAGCCTGGAAGCCTTTGGCCAGCCGCTGCACCCGTACCCAGCGATTACCGCCAGCGTATGCAATTTGAATCCTACCAGCCGTGGCACCGTGCGGCTTAAAAGCAGTGACCCACGCCAGGCACCGGCGATTTCTCCCAATTACCTGAGTACTCCTGAAGATCGCAAGGTGGCCGCGGATTCTCTACGGGTGACGAGGCGTATCGCCGGGCAGCCTGCGTTTGCCAAATACGCGCCGGAAGAGGTCAAGCCCGGCGTCGAGTACCAAAGCGACGATGAGCTGGCCCGGCTGGCCGGTGATATTGGCACGACGATATTCCACCCAGTGGGCACCGCGAGAATGGGCCGTGAGGATGATGCCATGGCAGTGGTCGACGCACGGCTGCGAGTGCGCGGCGTTAGAGGACTGCGGGTGGCTGATGCGAGCATTATGCCAACCATCACCAGCGGCAACACGAACTCGCCCACGCTGATGATTGCGGAAAAGGCCGCGGGTTGGATGCTGGCTGAGCGTCGTTAGCTGCCTAGGTTGCAGGCAATGGCTAGTGGCAAGAGCTATTAACTCGCGTTTTATGGGGGGTGTTGACGGAGGAGGGTGGTTAAGCGCAAAATAAAGCCAGTTGGTTAGCAAGTCGAACGTTGTCAGCAGTATAGAAGCGCCTCTAGCGTTAAATCTGGTGAAAGTCTCTTGTTATACCCACTGCAATTCGGGTATTTCCCGGTTTAATTAGCAACATCGAGGATTTCGATCATGGCAACTGGTACCGTTAAGTGGTTCAACGACACTAAAGGTTTCGGCTTCATTTCTCCTGACGACAATGGCGACGATCTGTTCGCGCATTTCTCTGAAATTCAGGCAGAAGGCTTCAAATCCCTGCAAGACGGCCAGAAGGTTTCCTTCGACGTCACCCAGGGTAAAAAAGGCCTTCAGGCTTCTAACATCAAAGTAGAAGGTTAATTCCTTTACTAAGGTGTTAACAATCACCGCCTAGCGTTGATTGACCAGAAAACCCCGCCGAGCGCGGGGTTTTCGCTTTTTAGGTTTTGTAACCTAAACTTAGCTCACCTCACACCTCACACCTCACACCTCACACCTCACACCTCACACCTCACACCTCACACCATATTCCATTTAGATCTTTAAATGTTTCTAAAAATAACTTTTTAGAATATAGGATTGGCTTCACAATACCGCCATGCTTATTTGTTAAGGATGTCGTGGTTATGTCGCTGGATGCTTGGATAGCGGTAGGGGTGGTACTCACCATCTTCCCGTTAATGGCCTTTTCACGCCTGGGGCCGGACATTATCTTGTTGGGCGCGGTTATTGTGCTAATGACGCTGGGGGTGATTGACCCCCAGCAGGCGCTAGGGGGCTTCTCCAATAGCGGCCTGTTTACCGTGGCGTTTATGTATGTGCTGGTGGCCAGCATTCGTGAAACCGGCGGCATCGACCTGATCATTCGCTATGTGCTCAAACGGCCCAAAAGCGAGCGGGGCGCGCTGGTTCGCCTGTTGCTGCCGGTGGCTTCGCTTAGCGGCTTTGTCAATAATACCCCCGTCGTTGCTACCTATATTCCCGCGGTCATGAGCTGGAGCCGTCGGCTACGCTTGTCTCCCCAGCGGTTGCTGATGCCGCTCAGCTTCGCCTCTATCCTCGGCGGCACCATCACGCTCTTTGGTACCAGCACTAACCTAGTGGTACATGGACTGCTGCTGGAGCGCTACCCGGAGCTTGGCATGGGCCTGTTGGATTTGGCCTGGGTAGGTGTTCCCGTAGCAATCGCAGGTCTTGCTTATCTAGTCTTGTTAGGGCCACGTCTGTTGCCCGCTAGGGAAGGACTGGCCAATGCGTTTGCCAACCCACGCGAATTCACTATCGAAATGGAAGTCGACCCGGCAGGCGTGTTGGTGGATCGTACCGTCGAAGAGGCGGGACTACGCCACCTGCAGGAGTTGTTTCTGGTTGAGATTGAGCGTGCAGGCAACGTGGTTAGCGTTGTTGGGCCGGGCGAGCAGCTCAAAGGCGGCGACCGGTTGGTGTTTGCAGGCACCTCTGATGCGGCAGTGGAGTTGCAGCAAATCCGCGGTTTGATCCCTTCCCGAGACGGCACTTCCAGTTTGGAGAAGGAGTTTAAAGAGCGTCGCTTGGTTGAGGCGGTGGTCTCCAACCAGTGCCAGTTTATTGGCCAGCGAATTCGCGATGGCCACTTTAGGACTTTGTATGGAGCCGCAGTGCTGGCGATCTGCCGTGGCGGTGAACGGGTTAAGGGCAATCTGGGGCAGGTGCGGCTGCAGCCCGCCGATGTGCTGCTGCTTGAAGCGCGGCCCCCGTTTATTGAGCGGCACCGCCAGTCACGGGACTTTTTGCTGATTAGTGAACTCAATGGCGCGGCGCGGCCGATTCATGAAAAAGCGCCGCTAGCGTGGGGCCTGCTGTTAGGTGCCGTGCTACTTGCCACCTTCGGTGTGCTGAGCATGCTCAACGCTGCCATGTTAGGGGCGGCATTGGCGCTACTAACGGGCTGCTGTTCGGTGGGCGCTGCCAAGCGTGACCTGGATACCCAGGTGCTGCTCACCATTGCGGCCTCCTTTGGGGTGGGGGCGGCGCTGCAGAGTTCCGGCGCTGCCGGGGTGATCGGCGGTGGGGTGTTGACCCTGGTGGCGGGTAATCCACTGCTGCTGTTAATAGGCACTTACTGCGTGGTTGCGCTGCTGACCGAACTGGTTACCAATAACGCAGCGGCGGTGATTATTTTCCCGGTGGTGATGAGTGCCTCGGAAAGCTTGGGCGTTAGCCCAATGCCCTATGTGGTGGCCGTCATGTTTGCCGCCTCGGCGAGCTTTTTAACCCCCATCGGCTATCAAACCAATTTGATGGTGTATGGCCCTGGGGGTTACCGGGTGAGCGATTTTCTGCGCCTGGGCAGTGGATTAAATATACTGACGGGCGCGATAGCGCTGGTATTAATTCCCCTGGTATGGCCTTTTTAAGTGGGCTGTGACTATTTTAGGCGCTCTCCCGCTCGCTGTTAACGCGGGTTTGCGCTAGGGTGACGCTTTTTGCATAAGGAATACGACGTTATGACTGCTCCTGGCGAACTGATTATTGAACCGAAAGATGGTCAACCCGCCGATGCCTGTGTGTTCATTATTCACGGCTTAGGTGCGGATGGGCACGATTTTGAACCGCTTGTGCCCGCACTGGCGCTGCCCAAAGATTCCCACGTGCGTTTTATCATGCCCCATGCGCCACGCCTGCCGGTGACGATTAATGGCGGCATGGTGATGCCCGCTTGGTACGATATTCTCGCCATGGATTTGGGGCGTCGGGTCGATGAGGTTCAACTCAAGAAATCCGCTGAGCGCATCCAAGCGCTGATTCAAGAGCAGATTGACCAGGGTATCGATAGCCAGCGCATTATTGTCGCGGGCTTTTCGCAAGGTGGCGCGGTTGCCTACCACGCCGCGCTGACTTTTCCCGCGCAGCTGGGTGGCTTGTTAGCCATGTCGACCTACTTCGCGACCGCCGACAATATCGATCTTGCAGAAGCTAATCGTCAGATTCCTGTGGAAGTTCAGCACGGTAACTTTGACCCCATTGTGCCTGAAAGCCTGGGTCGCAGCGGCGCCGACCGCTTAAAAGAGATGGGCTACGCGGTCAACTACCGCCAATACCCCATGGCCCATGCGCTCTGCCCCCAGCAGGTCAATGATATCGGCAAGTGGTTGGGTTCTCGCCTAAACTAAGCGCCTCCTCCTATTCGTGACCGATGCAAGGATGTAGCGAAAACGAATGATAGCTTTCTTTGATGCGATGAAACCTCTTGAAGCAATGGAAATGCTGCTGGCGCTATGCCTAACGGTGGCGGCGCTAGTGTGCCTGTTTGATCGCCACTTGCTGCGCGCCTGCTGCTTTTTTGTCGCCTTTGCAGCGGCAATGACGCTGGCTTGGTGGCGGCTAGAGGCTCCCTGGCTCGCCGCTGCCGAACTCGTGTTGGGCGTTGTGCTAACAGGAGCCTGTTTTTTTTATGCCCTGGGCCACGTTTCGCCGGGTGTTTCATCCCCTCTAGAGCGCGATAGATTTAGCGAGCCCTGGTCGCGGGTGGCGATGCGCGTGGCGTTGGCGCTGGCCTGGTTTGTCATGGTCGGTGCCGCAATCCGCTATGTCATCGCTGACATGGCGTATTCACCTTCAGAGCATCCACTGCTGCTGGCGGGGGTGGTGATTGCCGCTAGTGCATTGGGAGCTTTTGCACTACACCGTCATTTGCTGCGCCGTTTGCTGGCGTTCAATATTCTCGGCTCGGGGGTATTTATGCTGCTGGCGGGTGTGGCGGGCACCTCGGCGGCGGCTCAGGCGTTAATTAGCGTCGGGCTGTTGGTCGCCTGGCTGGGGACGATGCTGGGGGCGCTGCTAATTCGACAGCTTTTGCACCTGGAAGGGGTCGAGGCCTTAGGGCCTGACGGTAAGCCCAAGGAGGGCGCCAAATGATTTGGCGCTTTGGCCTTTTCGAGAGCACCTTTGAACCTCTTGCTAGTACCCATTGGGCGCTGTTAGCTGCGCTTGGCTTGCCGCTACTACTGGGCATGCTGGCGGCACTCTTTCCTCCTAAGCGGGCATGGCCTGTGGCGCTGGCTAGCCTGCCAGTTCTGGCGTCCGGGTGGATGCTGTTATCTGCTTATGACCAGGCGGGTCTGCTCCGCTGGCAGTGGGAAATAGCCGGTGTTCACTTATCGCTACGCTTAAACGGACTAAGCGTGCTGCTGCTGTTAATGACCCAAGTGATCGGCGTTGCCGCAGCGCTCTATACACCGGGATATCTGCGCTTAAGCGAAACCGGGCCATTGGCACGCTGGCTGTGGCCGCTGATGGGCGTTGTACTGAGTGCGTTGTCGTTAATTTGGCTGGCCACCGATCTGTTGACCCTTTATGCCGGGCTGGAGCTAATGGGGCTGGCGGCGGTTGGCATGCTGATGCTATCGGGCAAAGTGCCCGCACTCGTGGCGGGAATGCGCTATTTGCTGTTGGCGCTGGTGGGTTCTCTTACCTATCTACTCGGGGTCGCGTTGATTTTAGGTCACTGGGGTCGATTGGATCTGCAGGGCTTGGCTGATGTGGTAGAGCCTGGGCCGGTGGCGTGGTTCGCCGCCGCACTGATTGGCGCTGGGCTGGCCTTAAAAGCCGCGCTATTTCCGCTGCATGCCTGGTTGACCCCGGTGCACGAAAATGCCTGGACGCCCGTGAGCGCGCTGCATGCCGCGCTGGTGATCAAGGCGTCGCTATTTATACTGCTGCAGCTGTGGAGCATTCTGCTACCTGAAACCTTCTACGCCCCGCGTGTTATCGCCTGGCTAGGCCTACTGGCGATTGTATGGGGCGGGTTACTGGCCTGGCGTACTGATTCACTTAAAACCCTGGTGGCTTCGTCCACCGTGGCCCAGTTGGGGTATCTCATGGTGGCTTTTCCGCTGCTGCTGGGGCCCGATATTGCGCCGCTGCCCCGGGCGTTAGCCTGGGAGGGGTTTTGGCTGCAGCTAATGGGCCACGCCTTTGCCAAAGCCGCCATGTTTATGGCCGCAGGCAACCTGATACTGGCCACCGGGGAGAGCACGCTCAAAGGCCTGGCCGGTACCAGCCGCCGTTTGCCACTGTCGCTATTGGTGTTTGGCATCGCCTCCATCACCCTGATGGGCCTTCCGCCCAGTGCGGGCTTCACGGCTAAATGGATGCTGCTTCAGGCGATGATCATCACCCAGCAGTGGTGGGCGGTGGCGGCGTTATTAACCGGTACGCTACTCACTGCTGCCTATGTGTTTCGCATGTTTCGCTACTCCTTTGATGAGACAGCCCCACGGCATCGTTATCAACCCTTGGCGCCGGGCATGGATCTGATTGCACTAACGCTTGCTCTGATTGCGTTCGCCCTGGGGCTATTGGCGCATTTCCCTTTGGAATTGATGCACGGAGGTAGCCCATGAATGCCGCCTGGTTACCGATGACTGCTCTGGCCACTTCGCTACTGGTGGTGGTGATTATCTTTGCGCTGCCGGAAGACGCCCGGCGGCTGCGCACGACGATTAACCTAGCGGCGGCGGTGGTTAAAATTGTTCTGGTCGCCCTGATGGTCAGGCGGGTAGCCGCGGGACATGAGGATATTTTTAGCTTTCAGGTAGTAGGGGGCGTTGATTTTGTCCTGCGCAGCGATGCGCTAGGGGTGATGTTCGCCGGGTTATCGTCGCTGCTTTGGCTATGCACCACGGTGTATGCCATCGGTTACTTGGAAGGTTCGGCCAACCGGAAGCGCTTTTTTGGCTTTTTTAGTCTCTGCGTGGCGAGCACGATCGGCATTGCCCTCGCCGATAACCTGTTTACCTTTCTGGTTTTCTACGAAATGTTGACGCTCTCCACCTACCCGCTGGTGGTTCACAAGGGGACGCAGCAAGCCCTCAATGCGGGGCGCGTCTATTTGCGCTATACGCTAACAGCCGGTGTGGTGCTGCTATTGGGGGCCGTGCTGCTGTATAGCCTGACCGGGGATCAATCGTTCTCTTCAGAAGAAGGTCTGGGCGACTATTTGAACGATCACCGTGGCTTGCTGACGCTGATTTTTGCCCTATTAGTCGGTGGGCTTGCGGTAAAGGCGGCTATGGTGCCGCTACACGGTTGGTTACCCAGGGCGATGGTGGCGCCCGCACCGGTGAGTGCACTGCTGCACGCGGTAGCGGTGGTGAAGGCGGGCGCGTTTGGCATTTTGCGGGTGGTTTACGACCTGTTTGGCATTGAGCTGAGCGTGGAGCTGGGCGTTATCACCGCGTTAGCGGTAGCGGCCTCGATTACGATTATCTATGGCTCGTTAAGGGCGATTGCTCAAGAGGAGCTCAAACCACGCCTCGCGTTCTCCACGATTAGCCAGGTCTCCTACGTCATTCTCGGCATCGGCTTATTCGGCCCGTTTGGCACCGTCGGCGCCTTGGCGCACTTGCTGCATCAGGGCTTAATGAAGGTCACGCTGTTCTTCTGTGCGGGTAACTATGCCGAAGAGCTGGGGATTCATCGCATCGATGAAATGGACGGTGCTGGTAAGCGTATGCCGTTGACCAGCATCGCGTTTACTATCGGCGCGTTTGGCATGATTGGCCTTCCTCCCGTTGCGGGGTTTATTACCAAGTGGTACCTCGGCGTTGGCGCGATTCAGGCCGAGATGTACTGGGTCGTCGCCGTGCTAGTGGCGAGCAGTACCCTCAACGCCATGTACTTTTTACCCATTGTGCACCTCTTATGGTTCCGTTCAGGGCCCGCCCATGGCAAAGGCAGTTGGCCCAAAGAGCAGCGTCTAGGCCGTTTTGAAACCCATAGTTGGCTGCTGTTACCAATGATGTTTACCGCCTTGGTGAGTTTGGGGGCCGGGCTATTTGCCGGGCTCCCCTTTAGCCCCTTGGATTGGGCGGCTCGGGTAGCCAACGGGGAGTATCTACCATGATGACCATGCTGCTCGCCCTGGCGCTACTTTGGCCGCTGGTCGTCATCGGTTGGACGCTATGGGGCGCCTACCGCGCTCCGGCTGCTTGTCAGAGCTATTTTTCAGCACTATGGCTAAGCGCCGCTTGGCCCGCGCTGCTGCTAGCCTACGGCGGTGAAGCGCAGTGGACGATGGATGCCTGGATGCTGGGCGGCGAATGGGCGCTTAACTCGCTAAGCCGCCCTTGGCTTGCGTTTACCGCGCTGCTCTGGGGGTTGGCAGCCATCCACGCGAGGGGCTATTTTGCGACGGAACAGGCGAAGGCCCAGGAGGGGGATCAGGATACTCAGCGACGCCTGTTGCGTTTAGCGCTGCTTTGGCCGCTGACACTGCTCGGCAACGTACTGCTGATTATTGCCCAGGATATTGCCAGTTTCTATCTAGGCTTTGCGCTGATGACCTTCGCCGCCTACGCCCTGGTGGTGCATAGCGGAACTGAGGAGGCACGACTGGGGGCCAAGGCTTATTTGATGTTAGCCGTGGTGGGGGAAGGACTCATTATAGGCGGCTTTCTATGGGCAGCCGGCGAAGCTGACACATTAACGCTGCAAGGCCTGCGTGAAGGCATTTTGGTTGCAGAACAAGGTGCATGGATGGCCGCCCTGCTGTGCTTGGGCTTTGGCGTGAAAGCAGGTGTTATTGGCTTGCACGTATGGCTACCGTTAGCCCACCCGGTGGCTCCGGCCCCGGCCAGTGCAGTGCTGAGCGGGGCGATGATTAAGGCGGGACTGCTGGGCTGGATCAGTGTGCTGCCGCTAGGGAGTGAACAGGTTTCGGCCTCATTAGCTCAGTTTGGCCGCATTATGTTAATTGCAGGGCTGTCGGCGGCGTTTGGCGCCGCGCTGTATGGGGTTTTTCAGCGCCACCCTAAAGCGGTGTTGGCATACTCCAGCATCAGCCAGATGGGCATGATGACCGCGCTAGTGGCCATGGGGTTAGTCGCGCCAGCGGTATGGCCGCTGCTATGGCCAGGCTTGGTACTATTTGCCGCCCATCACGCGCTGGCCAAAGGTTCGCTGTTTATGGGCACCAGTATCAGCGAGCACTTGCCGCGCTGGCCGCTGCCGTTGGTTTGGGCGTTGCTGGCCCTGCCGGGTATCTCGTTGGCGGGCGCCATTGGTGCGGGCCTGATCAGCAAGTGGGGCGTGAAGAGTCCGCTGTACGAAATGCACCATGAGTCCTTGATCAAGCTGCTCAGCTGGGCGGCTGTTGGCACGGCGGCACTCGTGAGTGTTGCCCTTTGGCGTCAGTGGCAGCAGCGTCATAAGGGGGGCAGTAACCGCGAGCAGTGGGGCGCCTGGTTAGTCGCCATCGCCGCAGCGCTGTTAACACCGCTGTGGCTTCCACTTCCAGCAGGCAGCATCGAGATACCCCCGCTGAAAGAGTGGCTGGGCATCATGTGGCCCTTTCCGGTCGGGGTGCTGTTCGCCGCGGTGGGTTGGTTATTAACGCGCCCGCTGAAGGGAAAATCACTCCCCGCCGGCGACCTATGGTGGATCTACGCGGGTATTGTAGGCGCTGTGCTGGTGCCATTACGTCAGGTTGGCGACTGCTGCACCCAGATGAAAGCGACAAGCGTGGCGACCGCGCAAAAAACCGAAGAAACGTTGATGGGGCATTTAACGCGGCTGTTGTCTGCTGAGTCCTGGTTGCGTCACCATGCCAGTGGTTTGATGATGGKGCTTGCCGTATTGCTTGCGGCGCTACTGATGTGGGAAGGCCAGCGATGAGACGACTGTGTGGAATGTGCTTGTCAGGAGCCTGCTATGGGTAAGCTCCCTCGCGGTCGCCGCGCGCAGGTACCTGGTGATATACCCCAACGGGGGTGGCACGATATTGCCTGGCGGGTAGTACGCGCCGCGCGCCGTAACCGCCTTACTATGCTGGCCGCCGGTGTGGCTTTCTACGCCTTACTGGCGCTGTTCCCCACCATTGCGGCGGTCATTTCACTCTGGGGATTACTGTTTGACCCTTATGAAGCTGGCCAGCAGCTGTACGAAATCAGTCGTTTTATGCCACCGGATGCTGCCGAATTAATCGATAAGCAGGCCCAGCAGGTAGTTGAGAGWGCGGAGTCAGGTAGCTTTCTGGGTGCTCTAGCCGGGTTGCTGATTGCCATGTTTATCGCTTCCAAAGGGGTGGCGGTATTAGTCATAGGACTGAACGTGGTGTACGGCGAAAGCGAAAAACGCAGCCTGTTACACCGCAGTACGGTATTGGTATCACTGACCTTTGGCTTGATTTTTATGACCCTGGTGTCGCTGGCTTTCATTGCCATCGTGCCGGTGGTCGTCAACGCCCTGGCGATTGACCCACCGCTGAATAAGATCCTGCAGTGGCTGCGCTGGCCCGCATTATTGTTCATGATGAGTATGCTGATTGCGTTGCTGTACCGCTACGCGCCTTATCGGCGTTCGGCCCAGTGGAGTTGGTTAAGCTATGGCACGCTGCTGGCAACGGTGATGTGGCTGTTAGGTTCCGGTGGGCTTTCGCTTTATGTGCGCTACTTCTCTACCTTTAGTGAGCTTTACGGCTCCCTGGGTGCTGTGGTGGCGCTGATGATCTGGTTCTGGTTGTCTGCCTTTGTAGTGCTGTTTGGTGCGGAAGTTAACTGTGAGATGGAGCGCCAGACCTTCAACGACACCACCATTGGAGAGGCGCGCCCGTTAGGTGAGCGTGAAGCATTTGCCGCGGACACTATTGGTGCCCCCCGGTCATTGAAAGACTCAGCAGGAAGCAATGAGACTGAATAATCCCCCCACCCTTTGTTAGCGGTGGGAGGCGGTTGGTTTTAAAAGCAGGTCTAAAGCAGCTCTTCCGCCGCTAGGGCCAAGCGCGAGCGCTCGACGCTTTTCAAGGTGATATGCCCAGCGTGAGGCCAATCGCGGAAGCGCTCAACTACGGCGGCCATGCCGCAGGTGTTGGCAGTGAGGTAGGGAGTGTCAATCTGCCCGACGTTGCCCAGGCAGACAATTTTTGTATTGCGCCCCGCCCGTGTCACCAGCGATTTAAGCTGTTTGGGGGTGAAGTTCTGTGCCTCATCAATGATTAAAAAGGTGTCGTTTAGGGTGCGACCACGCATAAAGCTCGGCGAACGGATTTGCACCCGCGAGCCAATCAACTGCCGCGTGGCGCCGTTATCCCAGCTTGATTCTCCCTCCTCGTTGCGCAGCAGGTTATCCATATTGTCGTGGAAGGCACCCATCCACGGTGACATTTTCTCCTCCTCGGTGCCGGGTAGAAAACCAATGTCTTCGCCCATGGGGATTGGCGCGCGGGTAAACACAATGCGTTCAAACAGTTTGGCGTCCAGGGTTTGCTGAAAGGCCGCGGCCAGGGTCATAAAGGTCTTACCCGTACCGGCATTACCGGCGATGGTGACCAGATCAATATCGGGATCCATGAGGAGGTTTAGCGTGAAGTTTTGTCGACTGTCATGGGCGTGAACACCCCACACGCCGGAGTGATGGCGGTAGTTCGTCAGCAGCTGAAGACGCGCTGAAGAGGGGCCCAGTTCACGAACGATCGCTTCGAACTCCGCCCCGTTTTCGCTATCCGAGACCAGCATGCCTACGTGCCAGTGGCGGGGCATATTGCCAGTGAGTTGGTAGAAAGTGTGGTGATCAAGTCGTTCTACGGTGACGTCAACATTCAACGTTTCCCATAATGAAGCGCCATGCTGGCCTGCGGAGGCGTAGACCTGTGCGCCCTCAATCATGGCGTCACTGTCGGAGAAAGCGCGGTCGTTGAGATAATCTTCCACCGGTACTTTCAGCGCAGCGGCTTTAACGCGCAGGTTAATGTCTTTGGTGATCAGAATGACCGAGGCGTCGGGACGTTCTTCGCGTAGGCGACAGGTCTCCGCCAGTATGCGGTTATCGGGGCTATCGTCGAGGGAATCAAACAGCTTTAAATCGTTATAACATAAAAAGTGCAGGCGTCCTGTGTCGCCACTGAGTCGGGGAATCGGAATGCCGCGTTGGATCTCATCAAAGGTGACTTGGCTGGTAAGGTCGGAGAGCGTACGGCTGATTTGGCGAGCCGTGCGGGCAATTTCACGTACACCATTTTTGTGCTTATCAAGTTCCTCCAGGACGGTCATGGGGATAACGACGTCGTGCTCATCGAAGTGGTAGAGCGCGGTGGGGTCATGAATCAGGACATTGGTGTCCAACACATACAGCCGAGTGGCTTTCTTATCGAGTCGTACCATCGTTGGAATCACTCCTTGGTTGACGGCAACTTCGACACTGGCAGGTGCGTATTACGTCTGGATGACACTTACCAGTGTTCCTCACGTGGCGTGTCCTGGCGTCTCCTTATTTAGCTCTTTTTAATAGCGTGGAAGGCTTTGGCGTTTTTTTCCACAAAAAAGATTTCAACGATATGTCAGCAAGTCCTGAGTATTAGCCTGGTACTCGCCCGGGTATCAGTTCTGGGAAGCTAAGAAGTGCGCCACCTTGTTTAATAAGGCGGTGGCCACCACGCCACGATTATTGCTCTCCACATAGCGGTAATAGTGGCTGTCTAGCACTAGATCGTGATTTAGCATGCAGAGCGTGCCTGCCTCTAGGGCGCCTTTGACCAGCGGGKAGGGCAGCAGCGCCCAGCCGGTAGCGTTGATAACGGCATCGCGAATCACCTCAAACATGGTCAGCCCAAGGTAATTACCTGAAAACAGCGCTTCGCTGATCAGTTTGTCGTCCTGTACATGGGTTAAACACACTTGAGTGTACTGGGCCAAGTCGTCGCGATTAACGCTGGGGAGGCGGCTTAGCGGGTGATGGGGCGCTGCCACTAGCCGCATACTGACGGGGGCCAGATTGGCGGCGTTGGCGTCGATACCTTCAGCGGTATACAGCCCAAAGGCAATATCCACCGTTTGGCGCTGCACAAACTGGGTGTGCTCCTGGGGTGGCACCAAGTACACCGAAATCGCGGTTAACGGAAACTGCTGTTTTAAATCATGCATCACCTGGCGCCAAAACACCTCGGGGAGAGCGTCATCACGGGCAATGCCGAGTTGGCTTTCAACGCCCTGCAAGTGTTGGTGGCAGTGTTTCTTGATCCGGCTGGCGCTGGTGAGKAAACGGTAGCAGTCGGGAAGCACGCTATCGCCTACGGCGGTCAGCGKTAGGCTGTTGCCCGAGCGCTCAAATAGCGCCACGCCCAAGCTGTCCTCCAGCGCATTGACGGCAGCACTTAGCGTGCTCCGTTTTAAGCCGGTATGCCGTGCAGCGGCAGCAAAGGAGCCATGCTCGGTAACATCAATAAAAGCCTGTACCTGTTCAGCGCGCATAGTCGCCTCGTTTAATGCGTTGAGCGCCAGTTAACTTGGCGCTGAGCGATTCGTGATTGTCATAACTCTTCTCTATTATGGCGCACAATTCGCCTAACGTGATGGAGTTATCCGCGTGACCCCCTTTGTTGCCGAGCGCCGTGCGCTAAGATTTTCAGCTATTTCAGCCAGCCTGTTTGCGTTTACCGGGCTGGTGCTAGGGCTGACCAGCGGTTCCATAACGATTCTTTTTGACAGCGGTTACTCGCTGCTGAGCCTGGTGCTGGCGTCGCTATCGTTATTTGCGCTTAAGCAGGCGCGTAAACCTGCAGACGATCACTACCCCTTTGGGCGGCTGACGGTGGAGCCGCTTGCGGTGCTGCTCAAAGGCGTAGTGATCGCGATGGTGTGTATCGTTTCGCTGGTTTCGGCTTTGTGGAGCCTGCTTGACGGCGGGCGACTGGTCACGCTGGATTTGGCGCTGATGTTTGGCGTGGTCAACGTAACCGGCTGTTTATTAACCTGGTGGTGGCTGGCGCGATACGCTCGGGTGGCCCGCTCGTCGCTACTTGCCGCCGAGCTGCGCCAGTGGCAGATGGATACCTGGCTGAGCGCCGCCGTTATGCTGGGGTTTGGGCTTACCTGGCTGTTAACCCAATCGCCCTGGGCCAGCTACGCACGCTTTGCTGACCCTGTCATGGTGCTCATCATTGCAGGCTACTTCCTCCCGATGCCGATTCGTATGGTGAAAGGAGCGCTACGTGAGCTGATGTTTGGCGGCTCATGCAGCAGCGTGCGGCAAGAAGTGGTGGAGGATGTTGCCGATTATGACGTCACCGCTGACGATGTTCGCCTGGCCCAAGTGGGTAGTTTCCTGATGGTCGATATCCAGCTCGACAAGCAGCAGTTCAACGACGCTCAAGAGATTGTCGATAGTGTCGAGCAGCGTTGTAAGCGGCTAAACCTTCGCCCTATTACCAGTCTTACCTTAGTCGCTGGCTGAGGCGGGTGAAAAAAGATTGACGTTCTGTTAAAGGCAGTGCTATTTAGCGCTACCGACAATAGGTGTCGGCTTAATAGTGCTACGTTGAGGGTTGTAAAAACATGCCACTGCGCCGCTGTTTACCCGTACTGCTACTGACCGCACTGGTCGCTGGCTGTGCAAGTTCTACCATTGCGCCAAGCTATACCACCGACAATCCTGATGTTATGCGGATTGGCGGAGAGCGCCCGGCTAACCGCGATGCGAGCGTTGAAAGCGCTGGATCTTTCTGCCTTGAAACCGCCGAACGCTGGAATGAGCATGGCCGTACGCCGGATGGCCAAACGCTATGGGCAAAAGACACCCTGCGTAAAGTGGTGCCTTGCAAGCAGTAGTCKTTAGCAAAACCAAAACCGCCAGCTTCGCTAAGCTGGCGGTTTTATATCAAAAGGGATAGTTAATCCTGTTTCTTTTCCGGTTTGCCTTTGCGCTTTGTACTCGCGAAATCTTCTAGCTCCTCCTCGCTCATGGAGTCATACATCTCTTTAGACGAACCATAAAGTTCACTGGGCTTGGTTTCCCCGCGCTTAGCGGAAAGCGCTGCCCCTGCCGCTTTTTGTTGCGCTTTAGAGGTTGCTGGCATTGCTGATCTCCTTTCGGTTAGCTTCCTTTTACCTACTGCACTATTGAGTATTGCACGGTTGAGCATTTCACTTTTGAGCATAGTAGCTGGAACGCAGCTTTCCAGAAGCATCAATCAAACCTTCCACATGTGCCAATCAGTTGACTTCCATTTGCCTGTCGCGTTATTAACCTACCGGTCGAAGTGTGCCACTCAGTAACGTCATCGTATCAATGCTGTTAACGAAGAGAACGCCATGACTCCAGCTATTAATGGTGCAAAACACGCAGGCATAGCCTTCCAAATCCATGAGTACCACCACGATGCCACCGCGCACTCCTATGGGTTAGAGGCAGCTGAAAAACTGGGCGTCGCGGTGGAGCAGGTATTTAAAACCTTAGTGGTGAAGCTGGATGGTAAGCAGCTGGCAGTCGGTATTGTGCCCGTCACAGGGCAGCTAAACCTAAAGCAGATCGCCAAAGTCGCTGGGGCCAAAAAAGCGACCATGGCAGAGCCGTCGGAAGTGGAGCGCACGACCGGCTATGTGCTCGGTGGTGTTAGCCCACTGGGGCAGAAAAAGCGCTTGGCCACCTTTATTGATCACTCCGCCGAGGCTTTCGCCAGTATCTATGTCAGCGCCGGGCGACGCGGGCTTGAAATTGAGCTGGCGCCTGGGGATTTAGCCACGCTGACTCAGGCAACTTTTGTACCGCTGGCAGCGTGATGGCGATGTGATGGCGGCGCAGTTTGAGGCACTTTCTGGTATGGTGCTTCACATTATAGGTTTGCGGGGCAATACGGCCCCTTCAGGAATTTTCTGTGTCCGACACTTCTTTTGCATCTCTGGCGCTTCCAGCAGCGCTACTGACGAATCTAGACACCCTTGGCTACCACGAAATGTCGCCGGTGCAGGCGGAGAGTCTGCCGCCCATGCTGGCCGGGCGCGATGTGCTGGCCCAGGCGAAAACCGGCTCAGGCAAAACCGCGGCATTTGGTTTAGCGCTGTTAGCTAAGCTGAAAGTGGAGAGCTTCGCGGTACAGGGCTTGGTGCTTTGCCCCACCCGAGAACTCGCTGACCAAGTGGCTGAAGAGCTGCGCCGCTTGGCTCGCGGTATGGCCAATGTGAAAATACTCACGCTCTGCGGCGGCGCGCCTTTTGGCCCGCAGCTCGGCTCTTTAGAGCATGGTGCACACATTGTGGTCGGCACGCCGGGGCGTATCGACGAGCATTTACGCAAAGGTTCGCTCACCCTGGATGCGCTTTCCATACTGGTGTTGGATGAAGCGGATCGCATGCTGGACATGGGCTTCCAGGCAACCATCGATGACATCATTGCCGATACCCCAACTGACCGCCAAACGCTGCTGTTCAGCGCAACTTTCCCGGACGAGCAATCATCGGGCGGGCTAACCGCGATGACCCGCGGCATTTTGCGCAATCCGGTGACGGTCAAAATCGCCGAGGTTCACGACGCCAGCACTATCCAACAGCACTTTTATAGCGTCGCCAATGAAGAGGCGCGATTCGATGCTTTACGCCAACTTCTGCTGGTCTATCGACCCGCCACCAGCGTGGTGTTCTGCAACACCAAACGCGAAACCCAGGCAGTGGCCGAACAGCTGACTGATGCTGGGTTTAGCGCCGTGGCGCTCAATGGCGATCTTGAGCAGAAAGACCGTGACCGTATACTGATTCTGTTTTCCAACCAGAGTGCCTCTATTCTGGTGGCCACGGACGTTGCCGCCCGGGGCTTGGATATCGCCCAGCTAGATGCCGTGTTTAACTACCAAATTGCTCGCGAGCTTGATGTGCACGTACATAGGGTTGGGCGCACCGGCCGTGCTGGCGCTAGTGGCATTGCCTGTACGCTAGTCACCCCGAAAGAGAGCTACCGGCTGGAGCGGCTGGAAGGGTTGCTGGAGCAGGCGATTAAAACGGAACCTTTGCCCAAACCCCAGCACTCGGTACCGTTTGAGCCGCTAATGGCGACGCTGCAACTCGCGGGCGGAAAAAAGGATAAACTGCGGCCGGGTGATATTCTGGGGGCGCTGACCGGTGAAGGTGGGCTGCGCGGTGAGCAAGTGGGTAAAATCAAAGTGCTCGCCCGCAGTGCCTATGTGGCCGTGGAGCGCAATGTGATCCAGCAAGCTCAGGCCAAACTCGAGCGTGATAAATTAAAAGGGCGGGCTTTCCGTGTTCGCCGTATCCGTTATTGAACGCGTACCAAAGAGGAGCCGACGCAGCTAACCATGAAAATCCCTAAGCGATTACAGCCGCTGGTCGATGATGGCATGATCGACGAGGTGCTGGTGCAGTTAATGAGTGGTAAAGAGGCGCAGGTCTACGTAGTGCGCTGCGGTGAGGAAGTGCGCTGCGCCAAGGTGTTTAAAGAGGCCAAACAGCGCAGCTTTAAACAGGCCGTTCAGTATCAAGAAGGGCGTAAAGAGCGCAATAGCCGCCGTTCACGGGCGATGGCCAAAAAAACCCGTTACGGCCAGAAAGAGCAGGAGCAGGCGTGGCTGAATGCCGAAGTCGACGCGCTCTATCGCCTTGCCTCGGCGGGTGTTCGTGTGCCCGAGCCCCACGGTTTTGTCGACGGCGTACTGCTGATGGAGATGATCAGCGACGCCGAGGGCAACGTCGCGCCGCGCTTGGACGAAGTCACGCTTACCCCAGAGCAGGCCGAGACCTACTACGCCAAGGTTATTCAGGACGTGGTTAAAATGCTCTGCGCAGGCCTGATTCACGGCGATCTGTCGGAATTTAACGTGCTGGTCGATGCCTCTGGCCCGGTGATTATCGATCTGCCTCAGGCGGTTGATGCTGCCGGCAATAACAGCGCGGCAGCGATGCTGTATCGCGATGTGGATAACATGCGCAACTACTTCGGCCAGTTCGCACCAGAGCTTCTCTCTACCGAATATGGCAGAGAGATGTGGGCGTTATATGAAACCGGTGAGCTGCACCCAGATAGTAAGCTCACCGGCCACTTCGATGCCGATACTCATATTGCCAACGTCGATGAGTTGATGGAAGTCATCGACGATGCCAAAGAGGAAGAGGCGGAACGCCAAGCGCGTATGCGCGATGACGACGATGATGATGGCGAGATTCCGCAGCCTTACTAATCCAGTAGCTCATTGGCCTGGTTGACGATGTTCTCGACGGTAAAGCCGAAGTGCTTGAACAGATCCCCCGCCGGGGCGGATTCGCCGTAGGTGGTCATGCCGATCACACGGCCTTCCAGGCCCACATACTTGTACCAGTAGTCGGCGTGGGCGGCTTCGATGGCGATACGCTTGGTGACCGCTTTGGGCAGTACGCTTTCGCGGTACTCCGCGTCCTGGCCGTTAAAGCGGTAGGCTGACGGCATCGAGACTACCCGCACCGCTTTGCCCTGCTGCTCAAGCTCGGCGGCGGCGTCCATCGCCAGGGCGACTTCTGAACCGGTGGCAATCAGAATCAGCTCGGGCGTCCCTTCGCTATCTTTCAGGACATACGCCCCGTTTTGAATCGATGCCAGCTGCGCTTTGGTGCGCTGCTGATGGGGCAGATTCTGGCGAGAGAGTACCAACGCCGTGGGGCCCGAGTGACGCTTAATAGCCGCATCCCAGGAGGCTGCTGTTTCCACCGCATCACAAGGGCGCCAGGTATTGAGGTTAGGCGTGGTGCGCAGGCTGGTCAGTTGCTCAATGGGCTGGTGAGTCGGCCCATCTTCCCCCAAGCCAATGGAGTCGTGGGTAAATACGTAAATCACCTGCTGGCCCATCAACGACGCCATACGGATCGAGTTACGCATGTACTCCATAAAGATCAGGAAGGTCGCGCCGTAAGGTACCAGGCCGCCGTGTAGGGCGATGCCGTTCATAACCGCCCCCATGCCAAACTCACGCACACCGTAGTGCAGGTAGTTGCCGCTGGCATCTTCTGGGGTGATCGCTTTGGCGCCTTTCCAGAAGGTCAGGTTAGACGGCGCCAGATCGGCACTGCCGCCCAGCAGTTCCGGCATTTGCGGGCCAATGGCATTTAACACTTCAAAGGAGGCTTTACGCGAGGCAATGGTCTCGCCGCGCTCTTGGGCCTGCTCAATCAAGGCTTCGGTGGGCAGTTCCGTCGGCAGCTGGCGCTTCATGCGGCGGGTAAATTCCCGCGCTTCCGTGGGGAAGGCCTCTGCGTAACGAGCAAAGCGCTCCTCCCACTTCTGCTGGGCTGCTTTGCCAGCGTTGCGGGCATCCCAGGCCGAGTAAATCGGCTCGGGGATATGGAAGGGCGCGTGGGGCCAGTCGAGCTGGGTGCGTGCCAGCGCCACTTCGTCATCGCCTAGGGGCGCACCGTGGGCGTCCTCTTTGCCCTGCTTGTTGGGCGCACCAAAGCCGATAATGGTTTTGCAGATAATCAGGCTCGGCTTATCGTCGTGGCTCTTGGCCAGCTCAATCGCGGCTTTCACCTCTTCAGGCTTGTGACCATCCACATTGGGCACCACGTGCCAGCCGTAAGCTTCAAACCGCTTGGCGGTATCGTCGGTAAACCAGCCTTCCACTTCGCCATCGATAGAGATGCCGTTATCGTCGTATACAGTGATCAGCTTACCCAATTGCTGGGTACCGGCCAGGGAGGCTGCTTCGTGGGAGATACCTTCCATTAAGCAGCCGTCACCTACAAAGCACCAGGTGTGATGGTCAACGATGGTGTGGCCGGGGCGGTTGAACTGCGCCGCCATGGTTTTTTCCGCGATGGCAAAGCCCACGGCATTGGCAAAACCCTGACCCAGTGGGCCAGTGGTGGTTTCAATGCCGGGCGCGTAGCCGAATTCCGGGTGGCCCGCGGTGGGCGAATGCAGCTGGCGGAAATTCTGCAGCTGTTCCAGGCTTAGCTCGTAGCCACTGAGGTGGAGCAGGGAGTACAGCAGCATGGAGCCGTGGCCATTGGAGAGCACAAAGCGGTCACGATCGGCCCACTTGGGGTCTTCGGGGTTGTGCTTGAGGTAGTCATTCCATAGCACCTCGGCGATATCAGCCATTCCCATGGGGGCGCCAGGGTGGCCGGACTTGGCCTTCTGAACGGCATCCATGGAGAGGGCGCGAATGGCATTAGCCAGCTCAAAACGGTTATTCATAGCAGTGATACCTTAGTTGTTATATTGAGTAGCGTGTCGTTAGGCGCGAGCAGTCAAGCGTTGAGCAATCAGCGACTCTAATGTTTGTTGGTCGCTGGCGAAGCGTCGGATCCCGTCAGCCAGCAGCTCGTTGGCCATTGCATCTTGGTTATGCTGCCAACGAAAGCCAGCTTCTGATAGCGGTTTGCATGGTTCAGGGGTGACAGGTGTCTGTTGGATTTTTGAGGCCACCTTTCCCTCCATGCTATTAAGCTCCTCTAGCAGTGCGGGAGAGATGGTCAGGCGATGGCAACCTGCCAACGCTAAGACCTGATCGGTGGTACGAAAACTCGCCCCCATAACGACTGTGTCGTAACTACCAGCGGCAGCCCTCTCGCAAATCCCTTTTACAAATAGCACGCCAGGATCTTCTTCTGGAGTGAACTGCTTACCTGTTGTCTTTTGGTACCAATCGCTAACGCGGCCAACGAAGGGGGAAATCAGATACACCCCTGCATCAAAGCAGGCCTGCGCCTGAGCATCGCTGAACAAGAGCGTTAAGTTGCAGTTGATACCTTCCCGCTCTAGTTGCTCAGCCGCACGGATCCCCTCCCAGGTAGACGCGAGCTTGATCAGCACACGGTTGCGGTTAATCCCCTGTTTTTCGTAGCGCTCAATCAACTCGTAGGCCTTGTGGATACTCGCTTGGGTGTCAAAAGAGAGGTGTGCGGACACTTCTGTCGATATTCGTCCAGGTATCACGTTGGCAATTTGCCCGCCGATGGCAACCGAAAGTTGGTCAACTATCCGGCTCGGGTCGCTCTCATCGCGACATGATTCAGCAAGCACTCTATCGATCATCTCTTGGTAACGAGGTAGTTCGAAGGCATTGAGAATCAAAGAGGGGTTAGTGGTGGCGTCCTGTGGTTGATAGCGCTTTATGGCATCCAAATCGCCCGTGTCGGCCACGACCAGTGAGTGTTCGCGTAATCCATTCAGAAGCGACATTGTCTATTCTCCATAGAAATGAACATCATGTGTTCAAATGATTGACCATTTTTATCGATTTAGTCAAATCGGCACGCCGAATGAATCGATTTTAAGGCCATTGCACAAAAGTATAGTGCCCTATGAGTAATGTTCTATTCCCAGATATTTGTCTTTAGATCAATAATTTATGGTTTTGAATTGAGTTTTTTATCTTAATTGGCTCATAAAAAAGCAATATGATCTTATGATCTGCGTGTTTACAAATGCTCGTTTGGTGATAGATTGAATAGCGTCAGTAGACGGCTGGCAACTGCGTAGTAGTGTTTACCGTTGTTAGTCGTCCGCATTTCTATTGTCCGGAAGGGGAGAGCATGAATGTCTAATGCGACGGCTTCTCTCAGAGTCGCCATTGGCGGTGATGAGGCCGCTTACGATTTGAAAGAGATTCTTATTGGTTATATCCGGGAGTTAGGCTACGAAGTTGAAGATTTCGGCACTTTTAATGCCCAACCGGTGCTGTACCCGGACATTGCCTTTGAGGTGGCCACGGCTATTAAGGAGGGGCGCTTCGATCGTGCAGTACTGGTATGTGGCACGGGAATCGGAGTGGCTATTTCTGCCAATAAGGTGCCCGGTATCCGCGCTGCGCAGGCACACGATACATACTCAGCAGCTAAGGCGCGCACCAGCAATGATGCTCAGATTGTCACGCTGGGGGCGAGGGTGATTGGGCCTGAGTTGGCTAAATCAATAGTGGCAACCTTTTTGGGCAGCCACTTTGCGGGTGGTAATTCCGAATTAAAAATCGCAAAAATTGACGAATATGAGTCTCGATTGAATACTCCGTAACCGTGGKATCGCTCATATTCGTCGACGCTGATTAATAACAACAGCATGCAAGCTGTGATCACGCAGTTTGGCCTCACTCCAGAGGATATAATAATGACACGCCTATTTAATGACCCAAGTGATTTCCCTGAAGAAGCCCGTTTAGGCTTAGTCGCTGCACATCGCGATAAACTGATGGCTGTGCCGGGAGGTGTTGTGCGCAGTACGCGCAGTCAGGCAGGTACAGTTGCGGTTGTGATTGGTGGTGGTAGTGGCCATTACCCAACCTTTGCGGGATTGGTTGGGCAGGGGCTGGCCCATGGTGCGGTCATGGGAAATCTGTTTTGTTCGCCTTCTGCGCAACAAGTTTACTTCGTCGCTAAAGCCGCTAACAACGGCGGTGGTGTGCTGCTCTCTTTTGGTAATTATGCGGGGGATGTGCTGCATTTTGGCGAGGCGCGCGAGCGTTTGATCGCGGACGGCATTCCCTGTGAAATCGTGCTGGTCACTGATGATGTCGCCAGTGCCCCCTTGGCGGAGATTGATAAACGCCGAGGTATCGCCGGTGATCTAACCGTTTTCAAAGCTGCTGCCGCTGCCGCAGAAAATGGATTATCACTGGAAGAAGTGGTGCAAGTGGCGAAGGAGGCTAATCGCTGCACGCGCTCTTTTGGGGTGGCGTTTGAGGGGTGCACGTTACCAGGGGCAGCCGATTCGCTCTTTCATGTGCCCGAAGGCCGAATGGCTATTGGGCTGGGCATTCATGGTGAGCCGGGGATTAGTGAGACGGATATCCCTTCCGCAGATGGCTTGGCAGACATTCTCGTTACCCGATTATTGGAAGAGGTGCCAGAAGGAATCAATATCAAGGGGGCCCGGGTGGCGCCGATACTCAATGGCTTGGGTACCGTTAAGTATGAAGAACTGTTCGTTATTTATCGTAAGGTTGACGAGCTGCTGCAGAAAGCTGGGGTCATCATCGTCGAGCCGGATGTGGGCGAGCTGGTAACCAGTCTTGATATGGCCGGGGTTTCGCTGACGTTGTTCTGGCTTGATAAAGACATGGAGCCGCTGTGGACTGCCGCTGCGGATGCGCCGGGCTATCGAAAAGGCAGCGTGACACCAGCGCAGGCGCTGGATCCGGCCGAAGTCGAGGTGGTTGTTCAAGATGAGATTCCCAAGGCGAGCGATGCCTCGCGAGCATTAGCCAGGGGCGTTGTTGAGGCGCTCGAAGTGCTCGCAAATACGGTCAATGAAAACTGCGAGATGCTGGGCCAGATTGATGCTGTGGCGGGCGATGGTGATCACGGCATTGGTATGCAGCGGGGCAGCAAGGCAGCGCTTGAAGCGGCCAAAGAGGCGCTCAATGGCGGCGCGGGCGCCGAGACAGTGCTGCAGTGGGCTGGTCAGCGCTGGTCTGATAAGGCGGGCGGTACCTCTGGTGCTATCTGGCGGGTGATCTTAAAAGCGATAGGTGAATCGCTTGGCAATGAGCAGCCGCTCTCAGGGCAGCGTCTTGCTGCTGGTGTGGTCAATGCCCGCCAGCAAGTCATGGCATTCGGTAAGGCAGAGTTGGGCGATAAAACGCTTGTCGATGTGTTGGTGCCTTTTGCCGATGCCTTGTCTTGGGAAGCTGAGAAAGGCCAGACAGCTTTGGCTTGCTGGGAGTCCGCTGCACGCATAGCGAGTGAGGCGGCTGAGGCTACCAAGCAATTAATTCCCCGTGTTGGCCGCGCGCGCCCATTAGCCGAAAAAAGCGTGGGTACACCGGATGCTGGTTCAGTTTCATTGGCACTGATTGTTCAGGCGCTGATTCCTGTGTTGAAAAAGTGTCAAGCAAACTGACATGATACATGCCCTCCAACAACTCCTGGATGCCGAGGATGAACGGTCAAGACGCTGCAGATATAGACTTAATGACAGAGATTTCAACGCTCTACTATGTGCAGGGGGAGACGCAGGAAGCGATCGCTAATAGGCTCGGCCATTCGCGTGTGCGAATAGGGCGGCTGCTCAAGCGTGCCCAGGCAGAAGGGATAGTGGATGTTCGCGTGCGCCTGCATCCCGCGGTTAGTGTTGAGATTGAGCAAGAGCTCAAACGGCGCTTTGGCCTGAAGCGAGCGTTGATTGCTCTGGATAATGCCGATCCGGATGTGCAGCGCTCGTCGGTTGCGAGTCTAGTGGCCGACCATTTGTCGCGTAGCTTGACCGATGGCCAGATCGTGGCCGTTGGCATGGGGCGTAACGTCGCCGCGGTGGCGGATAATGTTTTCCTGGCGGAGTCGTTAAAAGTTTCATTTGTGTGTGCAATTGGCGGCTCGCTGCGTGCAGGCGAGCATATGAATCCTGACCATATTTGTCGACGTTTGGCGAGTCGGTTTGGCGGTGACAGTGAGACGCTTTATGCCCCTGCGCTGGTGCAGAATGGTGAGCTTAGGGATGCATTGTAKGAAAACTCCACCGTGCGCCAGACACTAGACCGGGCTCGCCGTGCGGATACCGCTTTGATTGGTGTAGGCGATGTCAGTGAAGACAGTAATATGGTGCGTATGGGGTGGTTTTCCGCCCAGGAGATTGCTGAAGCACGGCTCTCTGGGACAGTGGGCGATATGATGGGGTATGACTTTATCGATATCCATGGGAAGCCTTCTGCCACGCAGATGCAGGGGCGTGTGGKGGGGCTTAATATACAGGATCTCACGCGTATTCCAGACGTTATTGCTATCGCTAGTGAGAATACTAAAGCGGTCGGCATACTGGGGGCGCTGCGTACCGGGGTTATCGATACCTTGGCGACTAGTGTCACTAACGCACACACCATTCTGCGTCTCGATGAAGCGACTACCGGGTAAGTGCGCGCTTAATTTGTATTCAAAATCTAGGACTTCTCGGCATCTTAAGCTTAGGCCGGCCCAACTTTATCTGTTGCATTTATTGGCTTTCCTTAGGCATGTGGGCGCTCTTTGCATGCCTGGTTTCTCCCTTGTCTCCCGCTCCGATGCCAGTGGTATTTGGTAGGTGTTTGTACATTTGCGCGATGCTGGAACATATAGAATGGCTTAGGGCGATGTTTTCACATGGCCGAAATAATAAATAATTTCCATTTTTAAAATTTAAATATAAAAAACAAGCAATTACGTTATTGGTCTAAAGTATAAGATTAGAAAATTCCATTATGGATTGACTCAGCTATGCTTAAAGCAGTTAATTCATATGTACACAGCAAGATCTTTTGTAAAGCGTGCGCCGCTAGCCAAGCAATACAAGATATATTAGGAGTGAGTAATGCATAACGCCGATAACAACAATCACACCGAACTGCCACTAACCATGCAAGCCGTCGTAGCCTACGCGCCTGGTGATTATCGCCTTGAAGAGGTGGACGTGCCGCAGGCGGGAGAGGGTGAAGTACTGATTAAGGTTGAAGCGTGCGGAATCTGCGCAGGCGATCTCAAAGCCTATGAAGGCGCCCCCAGCTTTTGGGGAGATGATACTCAGCCTGCTTATATCAAAGCGCCAATGATTCCAGGCCATGAGTTTATTGGCCATGTTATGGCTTTAGGAGAGGGCGTTAAAAACCTTGAGGTCGGTGATCGCGTTATTTCTGAGCAAATCGTGCCTTGCTGGGAGTGCCGTTTCTGTAACCGTGGGCAGTACTGGATGTGCGAAAAGCACGACGTGTATGGATTTCAGCACAACGTAAATGGCGGTATGGCTGAATATATGGTCTTTCCTAAAGAAGCCATTAATCACAAGTTGCCAGATGAAATTCCGATGGAGAAAGCGGTTCTTATTGAACCCTATGCTTGTTCGTTACATGCCGTTAAGCGTGCGCAGATTGAGCTGGGAGATGTGGTTGTCCTCTCCGGTGCGGGAACCCTAGGGCTAGGGATGATTGGCGCGATCAAAAAGTCCGGGCCTTCCAAGCTGGTCGTGCTGGATCTCAATAACAAGCGATTAGAGCTTGCTAAACAGTTTGGTGCTGACATTGTCCTGAATCCCGCTGAAGTCGATGTTATTGACTACGTTAAAGGCATAACGGAAGGCTATGGTTGCGATATCTATATTGAGGCGAGCGGTGCGGTACAGTCGGTAGAGCAAGGTCTTTATATGATCCGTAAATTGGGTCGCTTTGTCGAATTTAGTGTATTCAAAGAGCCAGTGACTGTTGATTGGAGCATTATTAGCGATCGTAAAGAGCTGGATGTACTGGGTGCGCATCTAGGCCCTTATTGTTACCCACCTGTCATTGAAGGCATTGGTAATGGTGATTTCCCAACGGATCATGTGGTGACCCATAAGCTGCCGTTAGCTGAATTTCATCAAGGGCTAGATCTAATGCGCAATGACCCTAATGCATTAAAGGTTGTGCTTATACCTGACGGGAAGTAGGTAGTGGAAGTTTCTTATTTATAACTTTTTTATAACTACAATGATAACCGGAGTGATTATGTCGGCGACATTAAATTCGGTGCCCGGTGATAAGCGTATAAAAGTCTATGTGGCAGCTGCTTTTGCGTTAGTGCTGTTTGCACTCATGGCGTTTGATACCAAAGTCATTAGTCTTACTGAACTTGAGAGTACGGTGGGGTTTTCACCCCAGCAATTTGCTCAGGAAACATTTCCTGAGATCCAGGCATATGTCGAGAATAACGCTGTAGATGCATCGGTATTGGCGCCAGAAGTGCTTCAAGATGCCAGCGCGGCAGGTGAGAGGTACGGTGTGGCTGCTGGCATTGGTCATATTGTCCCACTCTCTTTATCCGGAGTTGTTGTAGAAGGCCGGGGGGGCGTTTACACCCTTGAGGTTGCTGATGTGCCTTCAGATATCGTCATTCGTGTGCAAACAGGCCCAGCCATTAATGGCACTACGCTGAGAGATACAACCGGCAATATTCAATTTGGCGACTTCACCAATCAGATTGAGTACCAAGATGTCGGCGCAGCGCTCAATGACGAAATGAAGCGTCAAGTGCTGGCGGATATTTCCGGCCAAGATTTAGCCGGAAAAACGTTAGAAGTAGTCGGCTCCTTTACCATGATAAATCCCAAAAACTGGCTAATTACTCCTGTGAGTATAGCGATCATTGAGTGAGGGGCAGCTATGAGTATCGATAGATCAACAGTGGAAGTGGCTCCGCCCGAGGTGATTCTTTCTGCACACAATATCGAAAAACGTTTCGGTGCTGTGCAAGCCCTCAAAGAGGTGAACTTCGATATTTATCGAGGACAGGTGACAACGCTGTTTGGCGAAAATGGAGCGGGTAAATCCACGCTGATGAAAATTTTGTCTGGCGTCATTGCTCAGACGGCGGGTGAGATTGTATTGGAAGGCGAGAGTGTCAGCTTTTCGTCGCCGTCGGATGCTGAAGCGCTGGGGATTACCATTATTCATCAGGAGTTGAGCTTGGCCCCTAACCTGAATGTGCGCGACAACATTTTTATGGGGCGTGAGCTGACTAAAGGAAGAGGCAGCGTCGACTATAAAGAGGAGGCGCGTCAGGCTGAATTGTTAATGGAGGAGCTGGATGAACCGATCCACCCTCTTACCCTGGTCGAAGATCTACGGGTTGGGCAGCAACAAATCGTTGAAATCGCGAGAGCGCTGTCCAAGAACTCTCGCATTTTGATTATGGATGAACCGACTTCCGCATTGAGTGCCACGGAAGTCGAGACGTTATTTAAAGTCGTCCAGGATCTCAAAAACAAGGGTGTCTCGATTGTTTATATTTCTCACCATTTGGAAGAGGCGCTACAGATTACCGATCATGCCGTTGTTCTCCGCGATGGTGCTATGACAGCTTATGCTCCGCGTTGTGATATCGACCTGCAGTGGATTGTTAGGAATATGGTGGGAGAGAGTTTCGATCTTGGCTCACCGCCAACAGGGTATGAGCAGGGCTCCATCGCGCTCTCCATCCAGAACCTTTACGTCAGCGACGATAAAGTGGCAGATCGTTATGTTGTTGAGGACTTTTCGCTTGATGTGCACGCAGGCGAGATTGTCTGCATTTATGGGTTAATGGGTGCAGGGAGAACTGAGTTATTGGAGTGTGTGGCCGGACGAACCCGGCAATCCAAGGGCGATGTTTTGCTCAACTCAAATGATGTCTCGCATTACAACATTGCGCAGCGAATCGAGAGAGGGTTGGTGTTAGTGCCAGAGGATCGTCAGCGTGATGGATTAGTGCCCACCCTATCCGTCGGTAGAAATCTGTCGCTAGCCAGTATCCATGCGTTTACTCGCAAGGGGCTTACGTCATCCCGCTTGGAGGCAGAAATGATTAAATCCGCTATCGATAAGGTGCACATCAAAACAGACGGTGGAGAGGCTGCCATTGGTTCATTGTCTGGCGGTAACCAGCAGAAAGTGGTCATCGGGAAGATGTTGGCGACGCATCCAGACGTCATCATGCTTGATGAACCAAGCCGTGGCATTGATGTGGGTGCCAAAGCCGAAGTATTCAAGTTATTGAGCCAAGGGGCCCGGCGAGGGTTGGCGGTTGTCTTTACAACGTCTGAAGTAAGCGAGTGCTTGAGTATCCCACACAGAGTGCTGGTGATGAGCAAAGGGCGGATCTCTGCTGAATTCAAACCGGGGGTAACGAAAGATGAAATTATGGCGGCCTCGGGCGAATCAGTTGCTGCGTGATTATTCAATCGGATAGGTAATGACTATGTCTCATCACAACATGTCTCATGACAATAATAATGCGTTACAGGTTGAAAAAGGCAGTATCGATATCGTCAAGATTTTGCTGGAAGGTCGGGCTTTTTTCGCATTAATCGTGATCATTATTGTCTTTTCCATGCTCTCGCCTGTTTATTTTTCAACGGGTAATTTTTTAACCATGTCTTCGCATGTGGCCGTCTTTGGCTTGCTAGGTATCGGCATGCTATTTGTTATTCTGACCGGTGGTATCGATCTGTCGGTTGGCTCTACGCTAGCACTTTGCGGGGTGTTCGCAGGTATGTTGCTAGAAGGGGTCGAAATTGAAGCGTTTAACGTGGCTTTCTTTCCTTCAGTGTGGGTCGTCGTGGTACTTACCTGCTTACTGGGCGGCCTCGTGGGGGCTATAAATGGCGTATTAGTTGCCTACTTCAAAGTGCCTGCTTTTGTGGCCACGCTTGGCATGTTGTATGTCGCTCGTGGAGCCGCACTGCTGTTAACCGATGGATTAACGTTCAATAGTTTAAGTGGTGACCCTGCATTAGGTAATACTGGGTTTGAATGGCTTGGGTTTAATAAACTATTCGGTATTCCTGTAGGTGTTTTGATTCTCTTTTGTGCTGCGGTTATTTGCATGTTGGCGCTCAGTCGTACGCCGTTTGGTCGGTGGATTTACTCTACCGGTGGCAATGCCCGTGCTGCAGAGCTTTCTGGGGTGCCCGTCAATCGCGTTAAGCTCTCTGTCTATATTATTTCTGGCGTATGTGCTGCCATGGCTGGAATTGTACTCGCCTCACAGTTGACGTCTGCTGGTCCTACGGCAGGTACTACCTATGAGCTGACAGCGATTGCAGCGGTTGTGATTGGTGGTGCTTCACTAATGGGAGGACGTGGCACGGTTCGAAATACATTATTGGGTGCTTTTGTGATTGGTTTTCTAGCTGATGGTCTTGTCATCATCGGTGTGTCTGCCTACTGGCAGATGGTATTCACGGGCAGTGTTATTGTCTTCGCTGTCATGTTAAATAATGTCCAATACAGCGCTAAAAACAAGTCCTCGAAAAAAGCTGAGAAATCTACAGAGATTAAGCGCGAAGGTTCTAGGGCAAGCGCTACTTAACGTAGCATTGCTTAGAAGTGTGGCCTGCTCAGGCCTACCAATTCAAAGACTAACAATCATAACGATGAGGTAATAATCATGCTTCCTAAAAGTAAAAAAATGCTTTTTACAGCACTCGCCAGTGTCTCGATGCTCTTTAGCGGCTCTATCGTTGCTCAGGATAAGGGGCTGATCTCAATTATTGTCAATGATATGTCAAACCCTTATTGGCAAACGGAAGGAACCATTGCTGAGCGCACAGCAGAAGAGTTGGGCTATGAAGCAAATGTAAGTTCCCATGTGGGTGACACCAACACTGAAAGCAATCAGGTTGACACGGCAATTACCAATGGGGCTAAAGCAATCATTCTCGACCCTGCGAATGCGGACGGTTCCATTGGCGCGGTGCGAAGAGCAATCGAGGCGGGAATTCCGGTATTTATTATTAATGCTGAGATTAACCAGCAGGGGTTGGCCAAGGCGCAACTGGTTTCCAATAATGCACAGGGAGCCGCGTTAGGCGCACAAGAGTGGGCAATGCAACTAGATGGCGAGGGATCCTATATAGAGTTAAAGGGGCCTCCTTCTGATAACAATGCTGCGACAAGGTCCAATGGCTATGAGACGGTGCTTACCCAATACCCCGATCTTAGCCTTGCTGCGTCTGATATCGCTAACTGGGATCGGACGGAAGGGCGCAATAAAATGCAGAGCATGCTCCGTTCTCATCCTGATATTCGAGGCGTCATTAGCGGTAACGACGAAATGGCCTTAGGCGCCATTGTGGCCCTAAAGCAGGAGGGGCGGCTAGACGATGTAATAGTAGGTGGTTTTGATGGCTCGCCAGATGCTGTTGATGCGGTTCGCTCGGGTGAGTTGGCTTATACTGTTCTACAGCCGGTGGCTGTATTTGCAGAAGATGCCGTAAAAATTGCTGATCACTACATTAATACCGGAGAAACAGGATTAGATAGTGAAAAGCAGCTTTATGACTGCATCCTTATTACGCCAGATAATGTAGATAAATATACCTCTCCCTTCGTTTTGGAAGAGTAAGGTTTGGAAGAATAGGTTTTAGAAGAGTAAGCATTAGAAGAGTAAGTGTTAGAGAAACTTGCCTAGAGGCCAGTCAGCTTTAAAGCTGGCTGGCTTTTTGAATAAGAGGGCGTGTCAATGATCTTTAATTTTGGTTCCATCAATATCGATTATACTTATCGTGTACCCTATTTTGTTCGCCCTGGCGAAACCTTGGAAAGCGGTGATTATAATATTGGATTAGGTGGGAAGGGCGTCAATCAGTCGTTGGCAATAGCGCGTGCCAAAGGAAGGGTGAGTCACTGGGGGCGAGTTTCATCGATAGATGCCTGGGTGAGCAGTGAGCTTGAGTCTGCGGGTGTTGGTGTGAAAGATATCGAATTGACCCCAGAGCCAAGTGGGCATGCCATTATTCAAATTGACGCACTGGGTGAAAACGCTATTCTTTTGTTCTCTGGCGCCAATCATGGTTTTACGCAGGAGAAAATGACGGCTCTTGTTGCGCAAACCGCTCCTGGCGACACAATACTTATTCAGAACGAATGTAACGGGCTTGATCAGCTTATTCCATTAGCAGTGAGCCACGGCTGCAAGGTGATATTTAACCCAGCACCAATGACCTCGAAGGTATCATCACTCCCGCTAGACCAATGTGAACTGCTTTTTTTTAACCGTACAGAGGCCGCTGCTTTATTAGAGATGCCAGTAGAGTCGAGCGCTGCAGATTTGCTAAGGCGTTGTAAAGAATCGCTTGGCGATGTCGAGGTGGTTCTTACTCTAGGTAGCGAGGGGGCTTGGTATCAGCGCAGCAGCGAGACCCTTTTTCAACCTGCTTTAAAGGTAAAGGCCATTGATACAACGGCCGCAGGCGATACCTTTGTGGGTTACTTCCTTGCTGCGAGGCAAGCTGGCCTGACGCCCTCACAGTGCTTGCAACGGGCAACAGCGGCGGCTGCCCTGGCGGTACAAGAGCTCGGTGCTGCCAGTAGCATTCCGATGGTGGAAGAGGTTGATAGGCTGATGTGTAGTGTTCTGGAGTATATTGAGTAAGCAAATGATCTTACCACTACGCAATGTCGCAGATGTGAAAACGTTTCTGAACAGCTTAGGCAACGACCAATCATTTAAACTGCCCGCTACCTAAGCGTATCCAGAGGTTAGGCAGTGACCTACCGTAGCCCTTGAATCTTTTTATGATTTTCCAGAGTCATGACCAACGCTTCGGCGGCTTCCTTGCCTTTAGCGCGGAAATGGCCATGGAAAAAATCATGGTGCGTGCTGTGTTCATGAAAATGATGAGGCGTCAGCACAACCGAAAGAATGGGGATTTCGGTTTCCAGTTGCGCTTGCATCATGCCTTCAATGACCGCTTGAGCAACGAATTCGTGCCGATAGATGCCGCCATCAATGACAAAGCCTGCCCCCACAATGGCGCTGTAACGGCCAGTTTTGGCGAGTAGTTTAGCCTGAAGCGGGATTTCGTAAGCCCCTGCCACTTGGAATATCTCTACTTGGTCAGCAGAAAAGCCATGCTCGCTGGCAAGTTGAGCAATAAATGCCTCTCGGGCTTGAGTGACTATATCGTGATGCCAAGACGCTTCGATAAAGGCAACGCGAACTGATGAGGAGTGTTGGGTCTGATTCATGGTCATCCTATGGGGATTGTTTACCAGAACCAGGGCATGAGGCATCCAATAGCACAGCACCCGTATGCGTTGGAACGCTACGGGTAATATCACTAGGAAACCTTCTCTTTTATCCGGACTATAACCGTCGGCTCCGGAATCTCACCGAATCTGCTGTCCTCAACCGTCAAGTTTTAGCCATTGGTTGAGCGCTCGTGGGCTTGTCCGCATCGACTGCGGCATCACCACCGGTGGGGACTTGCACCCCGCCCTGAGAAAGTTCGCCATTAATGGCGGAAGGCATTATACGCTGGCTGGATAGTAGATACAGACGTCGAGACAAATATTTTTAATTAGCAACCAGCGCTTGGAAAGGCGTGACGTCACCCCAGAACGACAGTTAATAGTGATAAACTGGCCATGACGCTTAGCAGGATAAGTATCCTGGCGCTTAGCCAAGGTTGATCATTGGAGGACCGTTTGAAGGGCTACCGTTTTAGTGCAGAGAGTGTAAAGTCGCTTGCGATTTCGCTGGGTATAGGTGCCGTGGGCGGTACGCTGTTTCAACTAACCGGTTTGCCCCTTGCCTGGATGCTGGGCCCGCTGATTGCCAACCTGCTGGCCTCTTCACAAGGCGTGAAGGTCTCGGTGCCCGAGCCGCTGCGTAATGTGTTTTTAGCGGTAATGGGCCTGGTGTTGGGTAGCCAAGTTACGCCGCAGTTAGCGCACCGTGTGCTGGATTGGCCCGTTTCCGCCGCGCTACTATTGCTGGGGGTGGCCGCTTCCACCGCCGTGGCCGCTGCCTGGTATCGGCGCTGCGGGTTTGACCCGGTTAGCGCCTGGTTCGGTGCCTCGCCTGGTGCCATGACGGCGATGATCCTGCTAGGTGAAAAGTGCGGTGGCGACCCCCAACGAATTGCGGTGGCGCAGTCGCTGCGCATCATTTTAGTGATTCTTTTTTTACCGCCGCTATTTTGGGCCTATGAGGGCGGCGGCGAAGGTATTGGCTCTGTTCACAGTGGTTTGGAACATGCCTGGATGCTGCTGTTGATCCCGCTGTTATTGCCACTCGGCCGCTGGCTGCGAATGCCCAGCCCGGCACTGCTGGCACCGCTGCTAGCCGCTGCTCTATTATCCGGTGTTGATATTGCCAGTCTCGCTCTGCCGGAATGGGGCATGAACCTGATGCTGTGGGTACTGGGCAGTGCCATTGGTTCGCGTTTTCAGGGCATGACGCGACAGCTCTTTGGGCGTTATTTATGGCAGTCTGGCGTGGCGACACTGTTAGCACTGCTGGTGCTGGCGCTATTTGCCGAGCTGATTCACCAACTGCTCGGGGTAGGGCGCGATGTAGCGCTGCTGGCGCTGGCACCGGGCGGCATTGGCGAGATGGCAATTTTGGCCGTGGCGTTAAACATTGATCCGGTATTTGTCGCTTTTCATCACCTGTTGCGTATGGTGACGCTGATGATTATTGCACCGTTCTGGGCGCGTTGGCTGCTGCGTCACTCCAATTCTCCATAACATTTTAACGACATCTACACCCTACACACTCACGTATAACAAATTAAAGACCGTCAACACCAACGCCAGTAACGTAAGGAACCCTCATGCTATCGCGTGTTTTACAGCCGTTATTTCGTTACTTCGAAACGCGGGTTAATCCCTACCCGGAAGGCGAGGTTAAAACGCCGCCCAAGGGCTTAATGCCGTTTATTGTCCACTTTTCCCGTCCGATGCTGCCGCTGTTGCTGCTCATGACGCTGTTCACCGCGTTGGTGTCGGCGGCGGAAGTGGTCTTTTTTAGCTACATGGGTCAGCTAGTGGATTGGCTGGGCAACGTTGAGCGGGCAGGCTTTTGGGCTGAAAACGGGCTGTGGCTAACAGGTTTGGGGCTGTTGCTGCTGATCGGCTTGCCGCTGTTGGTGCTGTTGCAGTCGCTGGTCACCCATCAGAGTATTTTCGGTAACTACCCGATGATCGGCCGCTGGTTATCGCACCGCCATATGCTGAGCCAGAGCCTGGCGTTTTATCAGGACGAGTTTGCTGGCCGGGTGTCGCAAAAGGTCATGCAAACCGCACTGGCGATCCGCGAAACTGTGACCAAGGTGATGGGACTGCTGGTCTACGCCATTGTCTATTTCACCGGTGCGGCTTTCTTGCTGGGCCGAGCGGATCTGTTACTGCTGATACCGCTTGGGCTGTGGTTAGTAGGCTATCTCGCAATTATGCGCTTCTTCGTGCCGCGCTTGCGCGATGTCTCCATGGCCCAAGCGGACGCTCGAGCACAAATGACCGGTCGCGTGGTAGATAGCTACAGCAATATTCAGACCATCAAGCTGTTTGCCGATACCGAGCGTGAGCAGCGCTATGCTCGCGACGCCATGGAAGGCTTTATGGTGACTGTTCACCGCCAAATGCGGCTGGTGACTATCATGAGTGTGGGTTTGACGCTGCTGAACACTGCGCTGTTAGTGGGTACAGCGGCTATGGCCATCAGCGCCTGGTACATGGAAGCGATTTCCCTGGGCGTGCTGACGATCGCCATTGCGCTGGTTATGCGTATCCGCTTTATGTCCGACTGGATCTTATGGGAAGTCGCCGGGCTGTTTGAGAATATTGGCACCGTACAGGATGGCATGAATACCATTGCCCAGGAGCCAACGGTGCGCGACGCCCCGGCTGCAGAGCCGCTGAACGTCCCCGAAGGAGAGATCCGGTTTGACGCCATGCGGTTTGGCTATGCACAGGCTAAAGGCGAAAACAAAACCGTGTTTGATGGTTTAGATCTTACTATCGCCCCCGGCGAAAAAATCGGTTTGATTGGGCGTTCAGGGGCGGGTAAATCGACCCTCGCCAATTTGCTGCTGCGTTTTTACGACGTGCAGGGTGGGCGGATTTTGATCGATGGGCAAAACATTGCCGAGGTAACCCAGACCTCCTTGCGCCACCAGATTGGCATGGTCACCCAGGACACCTCGCTGCTACACCGCTCGCTGCGCGATAATATCCGTTACGGCAGCCCCCACGCCAGTGATGAAGACGTTTGGAACGCGGTGTGCCGCGCCCATGCAGATACCTTTATCAATGACCTGGTCGACCCGAAAGGGCGCCGCGGGTTGGATGCTCATGTAGGTGAGCGTGGCGTTAAACTTTCCGGCGGTCAGCGCCAGCGGATTGCGATTGCTCGGGTGCTGCTCAAAAATGCCCCAATTCTGGTCTTGGATGAGGCGACCTCGGCGCTGGACTCAGAAGTAGAAGCCGCCATTCAAGAGCAGCTAGATACGCTGATGGAAGGCAAAACGGTCATCGCCATTGCCCATCGTCTTTCGACCATTGCTATGCTCGATCGGCTGATCGTGGTGGACGAAGGGCGCATCGTCGAAACCGGCTCGCATCAGGAGTTACTGGCGAAAGGGGGGATCTATGCCAGCCTTTGGCAGCGACAGTCGGGTGGTTTTTTAGGCCACGACCTTGATCTCGAAGAGAGTGCCCTCATCTCAAAATAGACCAGTCGTTTTTTAACGACATGCGTTCAATAGGAGGTAGTGATGCAAGCCATTCAGCTACGAGAGCCCGGCGGTTTAGACAAGCTAGAGGTCGTTGAGCTAGCGGCCCCAGGAGAGCCTGGTCCTGGTGAAATTAAAGTACGCCTGCACGCCAGCTCGCTGAATTTCCACGACTACGCCGTGGTCGCCGGGATGATCCCGACGGAAGACCAGCGTATTCCCATGTCTGATGGCGCGGGCGTGGTTGAAGCGGTCGGTGAAGGTGTCAGCGAATTCGCCATTGGCGACCACGTGGTCTCAACTTTCTTCCCGCATTGGCTCGAAGGCCCGGCCAGAGTGGGTGATTTTCGCACTACGCCGGGTGACGGCGTAGATGGCTATGCCCGCGAACTGGTCGTGCGCCCCTACGAGTGGTTTACTCATCAGCCCAAGGGCTATAGCCACGCAGAGTCCGCTACGTTAACCACCGCTGGCTTAACTGCTTGGCGTGCGCTCGTTGTCGATGGCGGTATCAAAGCGGGGGATAGCGTGCTGGTGCTGGGCACCGGTGGGGTATCGATTTTTGCCCTGCAGTTTGCACGCCTGATGGGCGCGCGGGTGATCGCGACCTCATCATCGAATGAAAAGCTGGCGCGGCTGCGCGAGATGGGCGCCGAGCACACCATCAATTACAAAGAGACGCCTGATTGGGGGAAGCGCGTGAAAGAGCTGACCAATGGCGAAGGCGTTGATCACGTTGTTGAGGTGGGCGGTTCTGGCACGTTGCCGCAGTCCATCGATGCGGTAAAAATTGGTGGGCATATCGCCTTGATTGGCATACTCACGGGCCGTGAAGGTGAGGTACCAACGGCTAAGCTAATGGCTAAACAGGCCAGCTTAAAAGGCTTGATTGTGGGTAGCCGTCGCCACCAGATCGAGATGATCCGCGCGCTGGAAACCTTCGATATGCATCCGATCATTGATCGTGAATTCCCGCTGACCGAGATCGCCGACGCTTTCCGCCATCAGGAATCTGGTCAGCACTTCGGCAAGATTTGCCTGACGTTTTAAATCGGTTGGCTTACTTCCAGCTGGTTTACTTGCAACGAAGTGAGCCATAGATAACCCGCTTGCACGCCTTGCTCACTTGCCGGGCGTGCAATTGCAGGCTAATCCGGCAAGCGGCTGTAGACCACACCTTTTACTTCCAATTCCAGTATTTCATCGTAGGGAACCGTAACCCCTTCCACGTCACCCGGCGTGCGATGGCTGTTTTTAATCTCGGTTTCAGGTATCACCTTTACGCCTACCAGCCCGACGTGCTGAATCCGGGCACTAAAGCGATTGCCTTCATGCTCGATCAGTAACCGCTCACCAGCAATACACTTCTCAAGCTTGGCGTGCAGCTCTTCTTCGCTAACGTGGACAACACTCATCGCTTTCTCCTTTAGCTTTTGCCATTGCTTGGCAATAAAAAATAATAGTCCGTTAAGTGCGCTAACTACTGTCTGTAAAGACTTTATTTTAGACCATAAGTTCGTATTTGAGGTTAGCAACTGGGAGCGCCGTGCTAAAGTGAGCGCCTAACGCCAGCCATAAGGACAACAGTCATGGGGGAGCAACCATCATCGGCCGACACGCCGTTGTGGGCGGTCGTTGAGCTAGACCAATTTCGTACCCCTGAGCAGACCCAGGCGAGCCAGTGGCGACGCTCGTTTCGTTCGGCTTCGACGTGGCTGGTAGGCAAAAACAGCGCTGAGCAGCAGGTAAAAGAAGAGCATGAACTGCGTGCGTTGCCCGAGGTTAGGCTAGCGCATTTAGTGCCGCCCATCGATTGGGCGCCCGCCGCAAGGGCTTTGGCGCAGCAGCTAAAAGGCCAGCAAGCGCTGGTTACGTTTTTTATTACCCCGCCGCACAGCGGCCATGTTTCTGTGGTGAGTCAGTGGGCGGAACAGCACCACTTTGCCTGTTTGCCGCCACCCACGCTCAGCGAGCTTGCCGAAGGCGACACTCAGTGGGTAGAGCGTTGTGCCAATCAACGCGAGTGGGCTGTTCCCGCATTAGAACGCTACTTTTTACGCCACACTCAGGGTATTCAGGGCGTACGTGAATTTCTTGAGCGCGCCTTAAGTGGCCGCTTGGGGCAGGGTGTGATTGGCTGTGACAGCTGGGCGTATGCCTACCTACAAGAAGTGGTCGGTATCGAGGGCGCGCCGGTGTTTACCCTTCAATCCATGGAGGGCGAACAGCTGTCGCAGTACTTTGCGAAGATTGCGACCCATGAGGGGCAGTCTCCGTTGGTCTACAGCACGCGAACCGGTAAGCCAGTATTGACTGAATCAGCAACCCAGCATGGCGACAAAGCCCCTAACAAAGAGCTACAGCGCTTAGCTGCTCACTGTCGTGGTCATATAGGTCTTGCTTGGCACTACTGGCGCGAGCGGCTGCGTGAGCCAACAGCAGACGATGAAGAGGCGCTGTGGCTGGTCGATGCCCTCGCCGAGGCAGAACTCTCCACAGATACCGGGGATATCGCCACGCTGGTGCTGCATGCGTTATTGGTTCATGGCGGTCTGGATGACCACTCCCTCGGGAAGGTGTTGCCGTTTTCACACCACGAGGCACTCAATGCCCGGTTAGCTTTGCAGCGCAAAGGGATTGTTTCAAGCAGCGAAGGGCGTTGGCAGATCACACCGTTAAGCTACGCGAGCGTTCGCCAGCTATTGGAATCGCGCAATTATCTGGTTGATCCCCTTTAAGTCGCCGCGCTAACAGCGACAGGCCTGCGGAGGGCACCCATGGACGAACAACAAAAGTACGCACGATTGTTTAACGATATCGATAGCCAAGCGATGATTACCCTTGGGGTGGTGGTGCTATCGACCATTGTGCTGATTATTGTCAGCCAGCGGGGGCTTAACTGGCTGGCCACTCGGTTACACGGGCAAGTGCGTTTCCGCATTTTTGCCTTGGTGCCTCTAACGCGCCTACTGATTTTGATTACTGCACTGGCCATCATCGTACCGATTATTATCGAGCCATCGCTACGTAATATGGTCACGTTGCTGGGAGCACTTGGCTTAGCCATTGGTTTTGCCATGAAGGACTACGTAAGCAGCTTGATTGCGGGTGTTGTTTCGGCGATTGAACTGCCTTATCGCCCTGGGGACTGGGTTAATATTGAAGGCACTTACGGCGAGGTTAAGCACGTCGGTTTGCGCACGGTAGATATTCAGACGCCCGACGATGATTTAGTCGCCGTGCCGCACTTAAAGTTGTGGGATCACGCCGTTTACAACGCTAATAATGGCGGTACCAGCCTGCAGTGCGTGGCGAGTTTTTACCTTCACCCCGAGCACGAAGCAGGCTGGGTACGTAAAGCGCTGCGCGATGTGGCGTTAACCAGCGCCTATCTGAAGTTCGATAAGCCAATTATTGTGGTGGCCGAAGAGAAACCCTGGGGCACCCACTACCGCATACGCGCTTACCCGGTGGATCCGCGCCAGCAGTTTTTGTTTATTACCGATCTAACTGTGCGCGGTAAAACAGTGCTGAGTGCCGCAGGCGTACAGTCAGCGATGTTGCCACCGGATGCTGCCCTGGATGCACGCAACGCGGCAGAATCTTCTTACTAACAGGCCTTAGGCGTCTGTAGACTCGGGCAGCTCACCGCTGTGATAGACGTTTTGCACATCGTCCAGTTCGTTGAGCATGCCTAGGAATTTTTCGAACATCGCTACATCATCGCCTTCCACCGGGGTGGTGGTTTGCGGCAGGAACTGAATCTCGTCTGCCTCAAAGTCAATCTCACCGAAGGCATCTAATAATGCCTGTTTGGCTTTGGCGTAGTCGGTATGTGGGGCAAAAACGGTGATCCGCTCACCCTCTTGCTCAATATCGGTGACATCCACATCGGCTTCCATTAATGCTTCAAGCACGGCCTCTTCATCGCTTCCGGCGAAGGAAAAAATCGCGCAGTGATCGAACATATGGCTAACGCTGCCGGGGGTACCGATTTTGCTCTTGGTTTTGGTAAAGCAGCCGCGCACATCGCCAAAGGTACGGTTGGGGTTGTCGGTAAGGCAGTCGACAATCACCATCACATTGCCAGGGCCGAAGCCTTCGTAACGGGCTGCGGAGAAATCTTCGCCACCGGCACCACTGGCTTTGTCGAGTGCTTTATCGATCACGTGAGAAGGTACCTGGTCTTTCTTGGCCCGTTCCATTAAACCGCGCAGCGCCAGATTGCCATTGGGGTCAGTGCCGCCCGCTTTAGCGCAAACGTAAATCTCGCGTCCATATTTGCTGTAGACCTTGGTCTTGGCATCGGCCGTTTTGGCCATGGATTCCTTACGGTTCTGAAAAGCCCTACCCATGTTGCCGTCCTATGTTTTCTATACGCCCCGCGCTGGGCGTCGGGGCGGTTGTTTTAAAAAAGAGAAAAAGTGCAAAGAAAAAAGTGAGAAAGCAAATTTTACCCAACAGCGTACCATGCTAACAGCGTTATTTAAGGCGCTTGCCGAAGTGTTGCTTGGCTTGGCGTATACTGGCCGCCAGACGCCACATCGTGAATCTTGACCATCAAGGAGGAACAGGCATGCCGTTGACACTTTGGCTATCACTCGCCGCGATTTGTGCCATGGGGGCTATGTCGCCGGGGCCGAGTTTGGCACTGGTGCTACGCCATACGTTAGGCGGCGGGCGTTTTGCTGGGGTGACCGCGGCCATCTTCCATGCCTTTGGGGTGGGCTTCTATGCGCTATTGACCGTTTGGGGCCTAGGCGCGTTAATCGCCGGTTTTCCGCTGCTGTTCCAACTGCTTACCTGGTGCGGTGCGGCTTATTTGGCGTGGCTAGGGGTTAAAGCGCTGCGCGCCGGCAAAGCGGGGGCCTTAGAACCTAATGCGATTGTGACTAGCCGGGGCCAGGCCGCCAAAGAGGGCGTACTGGTGGCATTAGGCAACCCGAAGCTGATCCTGTTTTTTGTCGCGCTGCTAAGCCAGTTTGTGACCCCCGAAATGAGTGGCCTGGCCAAAGCGATCATTGTGTTAACGGCGATGATTATTGACGGGGGGTGGTACGTGCTGGTTGCTGTGGTGCTTTCTCATTCACACATTCTGCCCTGGCTGCAACAGCGTGCCCACTGGATAAACCGCATTACCGGGGTGCTGTTAATCGCGCTGGCGTTACGCGTGGTGGCTGGACCACTGGTGTAAAAAGCATAGCCGTGGCATGGTGATACCCATGCCGTTTGGGGTTTTGTAGGGCGAAGTGATGCAAATTTACGACCAAGACTATCATATAGATTTATAGCTACAGCATGAGACATAAATATATTCTTAAGTGTATGAATTATATAAGTTATTATATATCCGTTTGTCGCAGAGTGTTTTTGGTGTTGCCGTGCATCTTAGAAAATATGGGGTACCATTGGGGTACAGAGCGTGTAATATTCCCAAAATGTTCCATATGATAGTCCACAGGTTCTAAGGGGTACGGCGATGGGTAAACTGACAGCAACGCAGATCAAAAATCTAAAAGCAGATGAGAAAGACTATCGAATACACGATGGGAATGGTTTGTATTTACTTGTACGCAAGACGGGAACGAAAACGTTTTTGCATCGCATCAGAAAGCCGAAAGATACATTTCACAAAATCGGAGCATTTCCAGCAGTATCGTTAGCTGAAGCACGTTCATTCGTAGCTGCTAAACAGATCAGAAAAGATCAAGTTGAATCAGCAATTGATCGTATTGATGAGAAATTCAGTGATGTAGCGGAGAAATGGTTCGATAGTATTCGAGCGAATTACTCTGACGAACATAATAGAAAGATACGTGTATCGTTAGTAAATGACATATATCCTTACATCGGGAATAAACATATAGCTGCTGTCACATCGAAAGACGTTTACTTATTATTGCGCCCACTTGAAGAACGCGGCGCGCCCACTATGGCAGTTAAAGTGAAGGGCTGGTTACATTCAATATTTAAGTATGCTATCCGTAATTTAAATTGTGAAACAGACCCGACTTTATCAGTTGATGTAGCACGACCACCAATCCAACATTCAACAGCGCTGAATGATGCACAGTTGAAAAGATTGTTTGATGAGTTCGAAAATTCAACTGTGCAGCATCGCACAAAAATAGCGAATCGATTGTTAGTATTAACAATGTTGCGTACTTCTGAACTATTCAAAACGAAATATAGCGATATCGATTTTGACAAGAAAATTTTAGTGGTTGGGCCTGAGCGCATGAAGCGTAAAATAGGCCACGTCGTACCATTGTCTGAATATGCAATCGAGCTGTTTAATGAAATGAGACAATACTCAGGTGATAGTGAATATGTCTTTCCACATCCGACAGATAAAAATAAAAATATGAGTTTGACAACTGTATATGCTGCTGTATTAGTAACACGACCTTGGTTGCGTGATTTAAAATTTAGCCCACATGGATACCGCGCAACATCCAGCACGATGTTAAACCAATGGGGTTATCGTTCAGATATAATTGAAAAGCAGTTAGCACATCAGTCGCAAAATAAAGTAAGAGCAACTTACAACCATGCAGATTATCTTGATGAACGCCGTGTAATGTTGCAAGTCTGGAGCGATTACATTCAAGACATAGTGAACAAAGCAACAGTAAAATAATTTCTTGATAGAAGCCCTAACAGAAAATGCCCCTTTTAAGGGGCATTTTCATTTGTAAGTATCCACTATTATAACCATCCACTAAATTTGACAACGATACTCTTACGCAGCTTTACGACTATTGATGTACTCTATAACATCGTCCTTATTGAAACGTTTTCCGAAACCAAATTCATAAATTTTCGGGAATTCGTCATCAGTTCTTACAAGACGATAAATTGTCGACCTGTGAACAGCGAGTAAATTAGCTGTTTGGCTAACAGTTATTAATTTTATGTCTTTATCCATTTGTCCCTCATTATTGGTTCTGAATGTCTAAGTTGTCTCACTGTGTCGCTAAGTGATGCGTCAGTTATACCAGCAAAAATTTAAGCGTCAATAGCTCTATTTTAAGTAAAAATTAGTTCCGCCGAAAGTTTGTTAAATAGCTCCATAGTCTGGAGCTTTCAATAATGAATAAGAATATATGAAAATTTGAAAAAAACTGCTGGTATAGATCAATCACTTACCAAAACGGAAGTCGTGATATTCGATAATGATTCTCAAACGATGATCTATCATGAAGTCATCGAGACGAAATTGAATAAAATAGACGCGCTGGACAGCTTCAAGCGTGTGGTAGAAATTGCATCACGCATAGAATTTCTGTGTGACCTGTACAGCGTGTCATCAGTACGCATTGAAGGGCTTAGTTATGGTAGCGTCGGACAAGCAACAAGGACGCTAGCAGGGCTTCACTACGTCATCATTGATCGATTGATGCGCGGTAGTATAGATGTTGCGGTAATAGCACCTACAGCGCTCAAGAAAGCGGCTACGGGCAGCGGTAGAGCTGACAAACAACAGATGCTTGAAGCAGTACCAAAAGATGATCGTGAACAATTGTCAAAATACGGGAAAACTAAAGGTCGTTTCGATCTTGCTGATGCATATCACCTTGCTTCATTACCATTCTAATATTAATATCAAACATGTGATTGAAATTAATTCATAAATTCAGGGTGAGCACATGGCTAGTGTATTAAGCAATTATATGGAAAAAGAAAAGCTGTTGAAGCAGCTTCAAGAAGAGCTTCATGCGCTTGAAAATAACAAAGAACTGAAGCAAGAATTAGAATTTAAAGACCGCCTAACAGCGCTGATGACTGAGTATGGAAAGGTTTCGCGTGATGTGTGTGAAATGCTTGATCCGACTTACACTGCATCAAAGGGCGGTAAGAAAGCTACAAGCGCTGATGATGGGCGCAAAAAACGTACCTTGAAAGTGTACAAAAACCCGCATACTGGTGAAGTTGTTGAAACGCGGGGTGGTAATAACAAGACTATCCAGCACTGGAAGGCCGAGCATGGTAATGATGAAGTTGTATCCTGGGTTGTAGATGAAAAGCCTTAATAGCTAGATGAGAATGCCCCTTAATTGGGGCATTTTCCGTTTTTCATTAGGGGTAAGCAACGTGATACCTAAATACAGTATAGGCATTATCAAATTCTTTAGGAATGAAGAGTTTTTGGATGATTTGATAAAAGGTATGTTCTATTGTAATACACCTGAATTTTATCGCCTTTCTAAAGATGAAGGAGTGTCTGACCTTCATGAATCATGTATGCATTCTTACCGTAAGGGGCGTGACGAATTTCCACCCGAAATAATAATAAATGGAATAAAATTAACCGGTCTATCTTTAACTGCTACAACAATTCAGGTAGGCGGGCAAAAGGATAAATGGTTGCATTGCTGGTTTACACTTGACATAGTGGATAACCCTGAGTATTTAAGAACCTTAATTCAAGATGTCAATAAGATAAGAAATGAATTTGGTAGTAATTATGCATTTATCTTAAAGAAAGATATTCCTGAATTAGTTAAAAGATTGGGCACAAAAACAGACCTAGAAATAAATTATGGGAAAGTTAAATATTCAACAAATAGAACAGACTGGGGATATGCTTGCAAATCTGATGTTTATGAATATCAGCGAGAATTTAGGTTTTTATTAGGAGAGTGTGAGCATACAAACATAGAATGTAAGAAGGTAATATACGAAGAAGGTTTTGAAGACATAGTTCATAAAAATAAAAAGATAAGTTTAACTGATAAAGAAAGTAATATTGTCCAGTTCTTTTTAAGTAAAGATGAATGCTATAGTTGTGAAGATTATGACTAATTTTAAAGTAATAAGGAACAAGGGGAGTTTATGGGTAATTGCTATGGATTTATATGTTTAGTACCATTTGAAGAAAACTCTACCAAATTCTTTGGGTTCTCTGAACTTTTAGCTGGTCTTGCTCTGATGGTGTTAGCGTGGACAACTGCTGACGCACGTTATAAATTTCGAATCAATACAGCGCCGTTACCACTTCAGGGAATCACATTTACAGTAGTTGGAGCCGTAGGGATTTTAACACTATTAACAGACTTGTGGCGAGCAGAGCAATGGTATGTGCTGGAAGATGTTTACGTAACATCTTCAGTATGGCAAGCAATACTAGGGAGTCTGTTTTTAACAACATTTCTAACTTGGGCATGGTTCGCGTTTATTCGCCCACCGATATATGGCAAGCGAAATTGCAAGCGTTACGCAAAGACACTCTATAGAGCAATTCTTAAAGGAGACCCAATCGAACTAGCCATTATTGCAGATGAGTTGACATATTCGGCAGAATCTTTAATTCACTATGCTACGAATAAAGACGAATATGCACGTTTTAAAAGAATCAAAAAAGAGAAATATTCATCGTTGAAAACTAAACCACATCAAGTTATAACTGTTGCTGATGATATTTTACTTTTGATTGGGGATAAGAGATTTTGTCATGCCATTGTTGAATCATCACCAGTTACAGCATTAGCATTTTTTGAGCAGATTGGCGATACTAAGAAGTATGGTGTAAATATAAGGATTTTTGCACGAAATATACTAAATGAGGCATTGTTAAATAAAAATTCTTTTCTATACCATGAAGCCGAAGTTTATGAATCAGGTTTAATTGGTTATCACAAACCATTAAGCCAAGCTATGTTTTCAAATCATAAAATGGTTGAAAGGATTGGAACACTTTTAGACCCGAATCCATGGAGTAGCGATAAATGGGGTTCTGATCAATGGAAGTGTTATTGTCGTATTACCCTTATGACTTTAACAGACTATGTAGAAAATAGTTTTTGGGATCATTCAACAGTGCTTTATAGTGCTAAAATGCACATTGAAAGTGCTACATCAGATTTATACAAAGTTAATGGTGTTACAAATATATCTTGGCATGACAATACATTGTCGTGTTTGCGTGTTGTTGTACATTTCATTAAAGATGCAGTAAAAATTCTAGATCAGAGAGGTGTTCCAGAGTACTTAGTTTTACGAATTCGAGAAGAATACAGAAATGAAACATTCTATGATTATCTAGCCGAAATGATTTATAACGTTATTCATTCGGCTTCAATGGTACGATCACCTGTAAGCCAATGTTGGTGGATACAGCATAATTCGGTATGGGGCGAATTCTTTAACCTTATGAAAATGAATGGAGAAGCTGGAAAAATAGTTAGATTTAAAGTTCGTCGTTTAATTTATAATGAGATTTTACAAATGAAAGAATTTCCAAACTTTAAGGGGGCTAGGATTTTAGGGTTTTGCTTGAATGTGCTAGGGCTTACAGTGAAAGAGCAGAATATTTTTCAAGAAGGCAAAGCTCTTCATAAAGCAGTATTGTCATGGACGAAGAAAAATTATGCATGGTTACATTCTTACAATCCAAATGTTGCTGAGGCTTGTTTAGTCGAAGGTTTTACCTATGATGAAGTTAATAGAAGGATAGTTAAAACGTATCCTGCTGAAGGCTTAAGACGTGAGCCAAAGCATGTATACTTTTATGTTGATGCCCATGAGAGTGACGATTATAGAAAAAGAGTGCCAAGCATGTCCAGTATCTTAAAACGATGGGCTTCCCAGGTTCGTTCATCGACCAAATAAATTAGGTCTGTCGGCATTTCTGCGTACGTGAGCCATAGTTCTACGGTATCATTGGGTGTTAGCCCAATTTTTGCGCGTTGATTTTGCGACCTAATATCAAACTGTACGTAGTAGCTTAAGTCTTATGCTTGACGTAGTGAGTAAGTGAATCTTTTCAAAAGCTTGGAATTATTCATAGACACCACAACACATCAGAATTGATATTTCAGCATAGTAGAATTTGGGCAAATGAAAATGCCCCATCATTAGGGCATCGCCTTAAACTATAGTGGTTAATCAGAATGAACCATCATCAAGAAATAGAAGCTCCTCTTCAATATTATGAGTAAGTACTTGGCAATCGGTTATTAAGTGATTTATAGAATCAGCAGATAAATTTATTCGTTCACCATCTTTATCAATACCTGCCCTATGTACGCAATGATGCCTAAGTGATACAGCTTTAGCGAGCCATTCTATATTACCAAAATCGATACCTAATACATCTTTGAACATCGGCTTGACTTTGTCAACTTTATGGAATATCACATCTTTTAGATGCATAGCAACAGTTACTTTAATGTTTTCATGTTTCTCGTAAACCTCTTTAAGAGTAAATTTAGTTTTCGAAAACACTGGGTCAGATTCGACAAGCTTTCTAATAAATAGATCAGAGTTGGTAACCGTTTGAATAAATGTAGATGCTAAATACGCTTCTAAAGAAGCAACTGTATGAGCATGGGACATAACAAGTAGGCTAAAATAAGCCTCATTATCAGTTTCAACATTTAAAAGATTTTTAATGTTTCTTACTTCTTTCAGAAACGTACCATGAGGCGATTTAGAATTTAAATACCATTCATACTCTGACCTGTAATAATCCTCCATGTCATGAAGTTCTCTTCTTTCATGATAATCATGGTACTCTTGAACAGCTTTTTCCCATTCTGGTGAACCTTCTTCCCCTGCATCTTCACCAATATTTTCTTCTATCCATTCTACCATTTCCTCATCTTGCCAAGCTTGCATCATTGCTTCTTTTGCTCTCCCCATTACAGCCTCCTGAATAATTAGTGTCATTTTTTAAAACCATAGCATAATAGGTTTAACCCTGCTGCGAACATTCGTTGATTTTGTATTAGATGCATCTTTGAATTTTTGCTGCTGACTAGCATCATAGGTACTAGTTTTGGGTGGGGCTGCTACGTTCTTTCATCTATCATTTAAGCAAAGTCAGTCAGCATTTTTGCGTTGTTAAATCACACCACTTTAATGGCAGAGGTGAGAAATAATTTTGCTCGTTGTTTTTGTGAATGGATATCAAACCGAACGTAATTAACACCTCCGTGAGATTGCCGGAGCAGGTGATCATTTTTTTCTAATTTTGGCCGTTATCCATCGACATTCCTCAGGGGATGAGCCTACGGCATATCGCCCGGCTCCTGACGCGAGCCCCCTCAAAATTTCTCGCACACTACGTCGCAATAAAACGATTCAGGATGTCAAGCTAGCCTAACTTTTCTTATCTCGACTAAGGCTGGGGGAATTACCTGAACATTTCATCTTTGCATCGACAATTAACACGCTCGCCTTCTTGCCAACATTGACGCTGACGCCCGATCTCATAAGCGGGCATGACGTGATCCCACTCGATGCGGCTTKCCCGTATAGGCTGTTTGCGTATCTCGTAGCCACACGATTCAAGCTCAGGGCCTGATTCAAAATCAAACGTACACCTGCAGTAAAACGACCCGGTTTGATCATGGTAAACCTGCTGCTCAGCTAGTCGCTTAGCAGACCTAAAGGTGGATGGGGAAGAAGCGTTCACACTAAAGCTTGTAACAAGAAGCAAACTGACCGAAAAAGTGAACACTGGTCTAGTCAGTAAAAAGGGGTTTATCGTATAAGATTTTGATATTTAAAGACTTTTGCACTTAACTGCCAGATTTATTGCCATCAAGCAACGCCCCGAAACCCTAGCGGACTTAAGAACGAGAGACAGACATGTACGTTTTTGTTAAGCTCAATCGAATCAGTAAGCATGTGCTTATTGCGGTTACCAACACGGGAATTGAATGAAATGTGAAGGAACCTAACCAAGCTAGCTATGGTAATTCTTTTCCAAGCATGGGAACGAAGCAAATCGTATGGAAAAAATTAATTTTTCTTTACACCGTACCTGATTATGAGCTGTCGAAAGAATTTCCTTTACCTTGATACCTGATTTAACAATAGAGTTTCCGCTGACATCAGTAACATTTTCGATCTCAGAAAATGCCTAGCAAAGCTCGGGAGAGGAGCTTGATAGCGATATTTACTATGTTATCGAAACTGCCAGTAAAAATTGTTTTAGCTTGAAGGCCCTAAAGCACAGCTTCGTATGCATGTATCACCATGGAGATATTCTGTACGACAGCCATCAATTAATTTGGGGCATGTCTTTATCCCATTAAAAGATAATTAAATCAAAACTATATATGGCTCTAAGGGGCTCATGAGGGAACTGAAGTATGGAATTCGTCAAGGCACTACTGAGCGGCCCCACAGGAATGGAGTTTATTCTGCGTGCTGTCGACGCTGGTACAGTAACAGACATATTTTTTGTACTGATCGCGGGTTTCTTCATAACAGCGCTGGTCTGTTACAAGAAGGATAAATTAAGAAGCCTAACCCACTATACACCTAACCTTCTTACCTCGTTGGGGATGTTAGGTACCTTTACAGGTATCGTCATAGGCTTATTGCATTTTGACCCTGAAGATATCGATGGAAGCATAAGCTTACTGCTCGGTGGGTTGCAGACAGCCTTTATGACCAGTCTTTTTGGTATGGCAATGACCATATTTTACAAAATCATTACCGGTCTTCCCTGGCTACAGCCAAAGGTAGATTTTGCTAGTGGCCCGGACGAAATCGGCCCAGAGCACATCCATCAGTTACTGCGCGAACAGAACGAAAATCTCTCCAAACTGCATCATGCGATTGCCGGTGATGACAGCGATACGTTGACAGGACAGATTAGGCTTCTTCGGCAGCATCAGGACGATAATCAGAAAGCGCTTGTAAAAGAGACTAGCCGTCAGACCGAGGCCACCGAAGCACTCGGTAAATATGCTGAAGTCCAACGTGAACGTTTTGATGACTTCGCTCGCGAGCTTTCGACACAAATGCATGACTTTGCTGAGATGATGTCAAAATCCGCGACTGAACAAGTAATTAATGCCCTCAAAGAAGTCATTCAAGACTTCAACAATCAGCTGACCGAACAGTTCGGCGAGAACTTTAAAGCCTTGGATGCCTCTGTGAAGTCTCTGGTCGAATGGMAAGAAAACTACCGCCAGCAACTAGGTGAGATGCGTGACCAGTATGCTCAGGGKGTTACCGCCATTACACAGACAGAAGCCAGTGTGACAGTCATCAGTGAAAAGTCTAAGGCCATTCCTGAAACTATGAGTGGCCTCGAAACGTTACTCACCGCCACTCAACGTCAACTTGACGACCTTGAGTCGCATCTGGCCGCCTTCAAAGATATGCGTGACCGCGCTGTTGAAGCTGTGCCGGAGATTCGTCGACAGGTTGAGGAAACTGTCAGCGAAATAAATCAAGCCGCTAAGAGTGCTGCCCAGGAGTTGGTGACTGGAAGTGCCAGCATGAAGGACGAACTTCTTCAAGGTAGCGCGCGTATTAATGAGGAAATGATTGAAGGCGCAAGCGGCCTAAATGAGCGTTACAACCGTGTGCATGAATCCTTACAAGGAACCTCTGACCAGCTTTCGACACAGTCTGAGCAGATTGCCAGACATTTCCGTGAGACTCACGAGGAAGTGAACAGTCATGTCAGAAACCTTGTCGAGCAGCTTACACAAAGTAGCGAGCAGATGGGGAGCCGCATGCAAGAAGGCTCAGAGCGCATTGAAATGAAGATGCAAGAAGGTGCCGATGGAATTGGTAAACGCTTCAGTGATATGCAGGGCACTCTGGAAGGGAATTCCAACACCCTTAAAGACGGTGCCAAACATCTGAGCGAAGAATACCGCAAGGGAATTGAAAGCGCTGAAAAGCAGGTTAAAACGCTGATTGAGCAGATTACCCAGGAACACAATCAGATGACTCGTACATTGAGTGAGGCAAGCGAGGAAACTCAAGATCATCTGCGTAAGACGCAGACTTCAACCAGTGAAGCTCTTGAGCTCCTGCAGACCCAACATCGCAAGGCGCTAGAAGATGCTAGCCAACAGTACCAAACACAGCTCAGCAACGCATATCAGCAGGTTGAAGCAGCCATGAAACAAGCGGTGAATCGTACAGGCGAGCATATTAATGCCCAAATGGAACGAATCGATGAAAGCATGCAGCAAGAGCTTCAGCGCGTTATGACAGAAATGGGTAGTGCACTGGGTCAGATTAGCGGTCGCTTCACACAAGACTATCAGAAGCTTACTAACGAAATGCAGCAGGTGGTGCAGTCCTCTAAATCTGGGGCTAACTGATGAGTCGTATAAATGCACTTTTCGGGCGTGGTAGTGCAGCTGGTAATGAAGAAGAGCATCATTGGCTTAGCGTCTCCGACCTTATGGCCGGTCTGATGATGGTATTTCTTTTGATCTCGATTGCTTTGATGCGTCATGCTCTTGAAGAGCGTGATCGCGTCACTGCTGTGGCTGAGGCTTATCAGGAAACCCAGGTAGCGATATATCAGGCCTTGATGGATGAGTTTGCCAATGACCTCGAAACCTGGGAGGCAGAAATTAATGCCGACACACTGGCACTGACCTTTAAGTCACCAGAGGTGCTATTTGCCACTGGCTCAGCACGTTTGCGCTCTCGATTTGAGAGTATTTTGAGCGATTTTTACCCACGTTATCTAGGAGTGCTCACGCCATTTCAAGAGTTCATTGATGAAGTACGTATAGAAGGGCATACCTCTAGCCTTTGGAACAGTAGTGTGAGCGAGGATGAGGCTTATTTCAGTAATATGCAGCTTTCCCAAGACCGGACTCGTTCAGTACTGAGCTATCTTTATCGATTACCAGAAACTCAGTCACAGAAAGCTTGGGTTAAGCAGACCACTGCTGCCGTAGGATTCTCCTCCTCGCACTTAGTCATGAACGATGCAGGCCAAGAAGATCATGAACGCTCCCGCAGGGTCAGCTTCCGCATCCTGACCAATGCAGAAAGCCAAATTCGTGAAATACTTTCTGAGACGGATTCATGAAGTTTGAGATTGACCTCAGTGCTTTGCGCGCTGCCGCCAGCCGCATGGGCCCACCTGTAGAGGTTGAGCCATTTGATTTCCACAGTGCTAATCCACCATTAGCAAGGAAAGAGATCAAAGAAACTACCACACCTCCTCCAGAACTTGAGATTCCTGAGGGTGGAGTAGAACTCACAGACCTAGGCCAATTAGTCACCGAGAACAACCTGTTGACCTGGCAGGGKCAGCAAGTGCTGCTTTACATCCAGGATCACCGCTCACGCTTTGATGCCGCCCGTTTAGATGGAGCAAAAGGAAATAGGGKGCATATTTCCTTTTGTAAAACACTTGAAGAAATGCGTGACTCTGGACGCTTCGAGCGCTACGTGGTTACGCGAGATCATAGTGAATTTTTCCGTATTACCGGACGAAGTCATGGTTGGCATGAAGAATCCGATACCACTGATCTAAGGGTCTGTAAGCATTGTCTACGCAAGCTAAACTTCGAGGGGTATGCTGTTCCAGGTAACCAAGTAGCCTTCTCAGAATTTTCTTTCGTGAAGTTCTTTGAGCAGTATGAATCATTCTTTCCTTATCACCCCTCGCGTGAGACGGGGGCAGCGGAAAACTACACACAAGACTGGCAAAACGTCTCTCGTAATTTTCGAGAATCACGACAACACACTTGCGAAAATTGTGATGTTGACCTCTCTAGACACCAGTACCTTCTACATACACACCACATCAATGGCGTGCGAAGTGACAATGCTGAGCTAAATTTGATAGCTTTATGCGCTGACTGCCATAGCAAGCAGCCTAATCATCACCATATGGTTGTATCACATAGCATGCGTCAGGAGATTGCGCATCTGCGTCACGTTCAACAAAAAGCTAATGTTGAGGAGTGGCAAAAAGTCTTCAACTTGGCTGACCCCGGCCTTAATGGTTTGCTTTTCCATCTCAAAACACTAAGTGCTCCTTTGCCCAAGGTAGGGCTCGATATTAAAGACGAGAACGAGACTGTAGTAGCTAATATCGAACTGGCTTGGCCTAGTTTCCAAATAGGAATTGCCATTAGTGGGGAAGATGCAATAGCTGCGAAGGCTCATAATTGGCGTATCTATAATGTCGAAAGAAGTCTCGATCAACCTGAAAAACTTGTCTCTCTATTAAGGCGGCAGACCAGAGCGTAATAAACTTCGCGGTCTTCCAGAACCGCCATTGTATTGCGTAGTACCGCAAGGATGCTACTGATCTGGTCGATGGCGGAATCTTGGTGGCTCAGCAGAATTTATGCGCAGCACCCGCTTCTCGCCACGCTGGTAAGCCTTATTTATTATCTGCTATTCATCAGGTGTGAGTGCGATAAAGAGACTTAATATGACGGATTGCTAAATTGGAAGATATGCGCTCATTCTATAAGAGAATTTATAATAAGTTACTTAATGTCAGGTGCCCTTAACGAGGATTTTTCAAGGGCGTTGTTTATTGTTTTTACCTTTGTCTATAATGCTGTAAAAATACTTTAATATGTTGTCGGGTTGATAAAAAATAAGGTGTGGCAGAGTTTTATTATGAAGTTTTTATCAATGTTTGACAGATCAATAAATATATTCGAAAATCTAAAAAGTGGTAGTCAAAAACTCTGAGAGCTATACATATATGATATTTGAAAATCCTTTCGGGTTGGACAGAATTTATCGGTGTGATATACGCCTTGAACCAAATGCATTCGTAAGTGAATACTACAATCTTAGTAACGGATTTCTGGAAACAAATGATAAGTTAACATCCCTATGGGAAAAGCTTTGCAAAAGAAAAAAATTAGAGTTAATTAAAATCCAAAAATTAGACCCAGCTATTGGAGGTGATTTAAATAAATATATTCAAATAAAATATCTAGAAGAAATGGCAGCTTCTGCTGAAGGTGAATCGGAAACTCTTAGATTACTATATCAAGACATATGCAGAATAACTGTAATTCATAAAGAAAATATAAAGAATATGCCTTATATTGCAGATGCATTCAAAGGCAAAAAAATAAAGCTTGCTAATGGTAATCCAGACTTTAGAGCAATAATGAGAATATATAAAAAAGAGTTTGGGCAAGAGGTTAAGTATACAATAATGCCTTTGTCTTTAATAATATTAGAGATATTGGAGCGTGAGAAGAAGTCTATTTCGCCTATAATATCTACATTAGAGACTGGGTTAGCTTTAGAATATAAAGTATCCAACATATACAGAGCATTAGGGTACTCTGTGGACTTTACATCCCTATCAGGAGACTTTGGTATCGACGTTATTGTAACATCGAACAAGGGAAAGTTTGGTGTTCAGTGCAAACATCACGCTTCAAATGTAGGTGTAGACGCCGTTATGCAAGCACATTCAGGCGCCAGATATCACGACTGTCTACATGGTGTAGTGGTAACGACAACAGGATTTACAGTAGCAGCCAAGGAAATGGCAGAAAAACTCGGAGTGGAACTGTTAGTTTTAGCCTAAAGTAAACCACCAACGTTTGCTGAAGGGATTTCAATACTAGTGGCTACACCGGCACGGCTATCGTACTTATCCGATTAAGCGAGGAAGCATAACCATGCACTCCCAATGAGCTCGTGACTTTCTTCTATCTAACAGCATCGTATGGGTATACCTGAGAGAACACACCCCTTGAGTAGGTATAGCTGTATTCATATATGTGCATTTACAACCCATAAGACTACATGTATTATGAATACACTCAAATGAATACATTGATGCTTGGAGATGAACATATGGCAGAGTCGATATTTATTCGCGCTTATCTCCGAGCCTCAACTGATGATCAGAATGCGAGCCGTGCTCGTGCAACGTTAAATTCTTTCATCGAGGAGAAAGGATTCAAGGTGGCGGCGTGGTATACAGAAAATGCTAGTGGTACCAAGGTCGACCGTACCGAACTCTCACGCTTGATTGATGATGCACAGTATGGCGATGTTTTGCTTGTAGAACAGGTCGACCGCCTTACCCGCTTAACAAAACCTGATTGGAACCGGCTTAAAGGGGCGATTCAGAGTGCTGGGTTGCGTGTGGTGTCACTAGACTTGCCAACAAGCCATGCAGCACTGCGGATGTCTAACAGTGACGACTTCACTGGTCGAATGCTTGATKCTGTCAATTCGATGCTAATGGATATGCTTGCTGCAGTAGCTCATAAAGATTGGGAAGATCGTCGCCGTCGCCAACGCGAGGGAATAGAGCAAGCAAAGCGGGAAGGGCGTTACAAAGGTCGTCCTGTAAACGATGCTCTTCATTCACGGATTAAAGAGCTTCGTCTACATGGGCTGAGTATTCGCAAGACAGCTGAAATTGTCGGATGTGGTGTAAGTACTGTTCAAAGAGCTGAAAAGCGTAGCAGTCAGCCCTGAAACTATTATTATGAACTTTCCAGAGCCATTATTTAATCGAAATACAATTCGGACTAAGGTTTGTTCATACATTGGCCTATCGGGAGGAAAAATTAACACAGGGAGCTATTCCTCTCATGGCTCTGAAGTTAATGAATTGTGGAAATTACACGCAAAGAGTTTAAGCAATTGATTTTAAATATATTTCTGGTGCGTTAATAAAGATTGTATACGGCTGATTTTTCACTTTAATCGATCAGAAGAGGTAGCTATTCTTTGACTTAACCATCAACGTCAGCCGCTTATCCAGATAAAATGAAGAATTTTGAATTTTTACATGGCTTACGCTTTGTTAGCGGGCAATATATCTGGGAGTGCTACAACGATATCCCTTGGCATGGGCCTAGCGAATAGGAAACCTTGCAGCAAATCGCAGTTACGACGGACTAAATCCTGCTGCTGCTCGCGCTCTTCAATGCCTTCTGCCACCACGACCAAGTCCATGTGGTGGGCCATGGTGATAATTCCCTGCACGATAGCGGCATTATTGCGGCTGGTTGCTATGTCTTTGATGAAGGCTCGGTCGAGCTTTACTTTGTGAATAGGCAGGTCGCGCAGATAGCTCAAGCTTGAAAAGCCTGTTCCGAAGTCGTCTAGAGCTACCTTAATGCCCATCGACTTAAGCTCGTTGATCAACTCTATGGCCTGTCCGGCACCGTCTAACAACACGCTCTCGGTCACTTCAAATTCAAGAAACTCAGGGGGTAGCCCTGTCTCGGCTAATACCAGTTGGACTTCTTTTAGAAAACCCTCACGTCGAAACTGAAGTGATGAAATATTGACGGCTACCGGCACCACCCGCTCGTGTGAGGCAATCATAGCGGCAACATCTTGGCAGGCGCGACGTAGTACCCAGCGGCCTAATGGGATAATTTGGCCCGTTCGTTCAGCCAGCGGTATGAATACCCCTGGCGAAATCATTCCTTTCTCAGGGTGATGCCAACGGATTAGCGCCTCCAAGCCACGGATACGGCCGCTTACTGCCTCCACGATGGGCTGATAATACAGCTCGAACTGCTCCTGCTGCAGTGCTGTATGCAGGTTATGGCGAAGTAGTACGGCCTCTTCAGTGATCCGTTGCACGTCTCCCTGATACCAATTCCAGGTATTTCGACCCTGTTGCTTGGCGACTTCCATCGCCAAACCAGCGCGCTGCAATAGCTCATGGGCGTGTTCAACGACACCGCAAGTGCAGGCAATGCCAATGCTGGCACTGATATGTAACGACTTGCCATCAATTTTGAAAGGCAGTGTGAATGCGTCCAGGACACGTTCAGCTAACACATTGCCTGATGGACGACTATCCAGGTTGGCAAACACCAAAGCGAATTCATCGCCGGTTAGCCGGGCCAAGGTATCGCTCGGCTCGATTAGAAGCTGAAGGCGCTCTGCTACCTCTATCAGCAATAAATTACCGATGTGATGCCCCAATCCATCATTAACCGTCTTGAAGTCATCCAAACCAAGGTGCATAACCACTAGCATGCCTTGCGACTGTTGGGCGTGCTCGAAGGCTTCCTCCAGACGTTCATCCAGCTCAGTGCGATTAAGTAAGCCAGTCAGTAGGTCATGAGTCGTCTGGTAGGCGAGTTGTGCTTCCTGTTCGCGTTGCTGGGTGATGTCCTGCTGGATGCCAATATAGTGGGTGCAAACGCCTTGTTCATCGAATACCGGGCTGAGCGACAAATAATTCCAGAAGGACGTTCCATCCTTGCGGTAATTGAGTAACGGTGTTTCAACCGACTCCCGATTGGCAATCGCCTGGCGAACAGCCAGGACTGCTTGCCGATCTGTGTCTGGCCCCTGCAAGAACCGACAGTTGCGGCCCAACGCTTCCTCTTGGTTATAGCCAGTTAGGCGGTAAAAGGCATCGTTGGCATAGATCAGCGGCATTTCTGGCTTGCTGGCATCTGCCATGAGCACCCCATTAGGTGTCGCCTGAATGCCTCGTTCCAGCAAATGTCGAGACCCCTCTGCCCGTTTAAGTGCCGTAATATCTTTGCAAATACCATAGACACCGACAATTTCACCATCAACAGACACGGGGAAATTAAGAACTTCGAGATAATAGGCATATCCATCGTGGTGTCTGCCCATGGTCTCGTATTGGCGATAACCGCCTCGCTTGGCGATATCAAAACTAGCCTGGGTGAGTGTCTGATAATCAGGTTCAATAAACTCATTAAAGTGACTCCCGATTAGCGCTTCTGCCGGGTAGCCAGTAATGCGCGACAATGCAGCGTTACCGCGTTGGAATCGCCCTTCTAAATCAAACTCATAAACACCGTCAGGGTGATTCACAAACAGCGAGCGGTGCCATTCCGACAAACTGCGGTGATGACTTGAGTCGCGATCGCGGACGATAGCTAACGCGACGAGCGAAGCCGCCAAGTGCAAAAGATCTTCACTCGTTTCGCTAGGGCAGTAGGGCTGTCGGAAGTAAGTGCCGAAAGTACCCAATAACTCGCCAGTGGCCGTCATCACTGGGCTTGACCAGCAGGCGCGCAACTCTTCTTGGKCTGCGGCATCGCGAAACGCCAGCCAGCGAGAATCCGTGCGAATGTCTTCAGTAATTACCTGTTCCTGCCGGTAGGCCGCGCAGCCAAAGGGGGCCGAACTTGGACCGATAGGCACTTCTTTCAGTTGATTCTGATAACGTCTAGAGAAGCGCAGGCTAGGGKAGAGGCTTAGCGACTGACGAGCCGGGTTGAAGCGCATGAAAGCTACAATGGCATCAGGCAACTTAATTTCAATCCAACTGGCGATGGCATCCAGCGTTTGACCGAGAGGCGCTTGTTGAGCAATCAGCTCATGCACCTTGTGTTGAGCCTCCATCATCGAGCGTTCGTTAAGCATGGCAGCGTCCCCGTGCGATCTATACTAATAGATAGCCTGTTAAAAATTTTGAAGAGAGTGGACTAGTTGCCTGATGCTAGCAAGGCGGTATTGTTAGAGCGCACTGCAAGTACAAAACGTTACGTATCTAGTGATTGTTCTGACAATTAAAGTCTATATAGTCTCATGCATAATAGAAAATACCTATGCCCTTGATATAGGTGAATAATTATCAATACCATTTTCGCAGGTATTATTAATGGCGGCTCCAATCCTGTAMGAAAACCCATCAGCAAGCGTGATTCGATCGCTGCTTCAACACACTCATGAGTTATCTATATATTCCAAGGACATGCCCTATGCCATAAAGGCAGAAGTTATTGAATTGAACCTAGGTACCGGCAGCATGATGCTGGAAGTGGAGTACGCTGGATCAGATATCGAGTGCTATGTAGCCACCGGCAACCTGAGTTTTGACTTGGAGGCGTTGAAAGGGGCCCACAGCAATGAGCGTGAAACTTACAGTCTCAGTAATGTTGCCGCTAAGTTGCTCCAGATAGACAGTACGTTGTATCGCTTAGAGTGCCAGCTACCCGAATCCGTTTTCGTTAAGGAGAACCGAGGCGCCGTTCGTATCCCGTTCATTCTGGGCATGCAGACCCGAGTTGGCATCGAAGTTTATCTGAATGAACTCAACGTGCCAGGCAGGCTTAGAAATCTGTCTATTGGTGGTTGCATGGTCGATATTGACCTGGCTGACAGCATTGCAATTGGCGTAGATCAGGAAATTCCTGGGGTTACGCTGGAGTTTCCTAACGGCGATAGTTTTTTTGCCGAAGGCAAAATCCGTCATATACGCCCCTTCGGTAACCACGGCTATGCGGCCGTCGGTATTCAGTTCATCAACTTGTCGATGCCTCAGACTGAATCACTGTTTAACTACGTGAATGAGTCAGAAAGAGAGGCTGCCTACCGTACCGGCACGAACGACAAAATGGTTAATCACTCCTCCCTATTTATTCCGGGTGCCAAGGAGAAGAAAATCCAACATCGAGAAGCTCAGGAACGTGATAAACGCTCTCGCCAGTCGCCTATGGAACGGGGTGTGATGGACGTGTCTCATCAGCTGCAAGTGGGGTTGATGTACATGAAAACGCGACAGCTGTTCCCAGCCGAGATTTTTTACGATTGCGTTGATACTTTGCGCTACCTAGTGGAACAGGATCGTAAGACGTTTCTCTATGCCCTCGCATTTTTACGCGATGAGCCAGACTGGGTCAGACACGCCGTACAGGKCGCCGGGCAGCTGGCTGACATGCTTCTGACCCGCGACCCACATAACCCTCAAGTGCGGGAGGCAGTGCTAGGTGCCTTACTGCATACCATGGGCAAGCCTTTGTTGATCAGCGCGAAGCTGCCGTCGCTCAAGGTCAACATGAATCCCACCCAAAAAGCGATTCTTAGCGGACATGTGGCGGCGCTGCACGAAAAGATTGGTGAGCTTGGTTGGGAACCAAGCCCCACTTGTCGCGATGTTATCAATAACGCTAACGAACGCCTGGATGGCTCCGGTTACCCGGCTGGTAAGCGTGGCGACCAGCTATCGGATCTGGTGCGACTAGTGTCGGTGATCAAGGCGATTAATAAACTACTCCATGCGCGTAACGGGGAATCTCCACGCCCACCGCTAGATGCTTACCGCAGGATTCATGAGACGGACACGGTTTACGACAAAACTGTGTTAGTGGAGTACATCCAAATTTATGGCTTGTACCCGATTGGCAATTTGGCCAAGTTCTCGGGTGGCTTCCTTGCCTGGGTCATGGACATCAACGGCAAGGGCATGCCCTGCCAAGTTAACGTGGTCAAAAACCTACGTTTCCCTGATACCAACATCAACAGTGTTATCACCCAAAATGACTTGCCGCAGATCGGCAAGCTAGAAGGCATCGTTAACCCTGCAGATTACGGGGTGAAGGTGCTGAAAATCTAGAAGTAGTACTAGGCGCTAAAGTCAGTATGGATAATAACAATGTCTTTGGCGCTTCACCTGAAGACCTTTTGATACAGTCGGAAACCGACCTGTACATTGTTTAGCTTAACCAATATCAGGGTAGCACGTCTCATCACAGCATAAGACGACGACCATGAAAAGCGATTTTCAGGTGGGTAGGTTATCAGCATTTTGAAGAAACTGTATAGCTCGGCCTATACCCTTAGGCATTACTTGGACTTTCAAATATTGAGATTCTATGTGCAAAGTACCATTCTCTCTGTAATACATTGAAGTCAGCAATCAAGCTATGACGTAGTCAACAGCTTGATAAGGAATAAGTGAGCAGGAATGGCAGCAATCGGGGTGGTGTAATCTGTTCATCTATAAAGGCCATATAATAACGACCTTAAAGCGCAGTATCATTGTTGCGCTTTTAGATTGATATTATTCGCTTTTTAGACGAACAGCTTGTCCCCATGGTGCCGGTACCTTGCCGTCTTCCGTAATCACCCACAGCAACGGTAAGCTCGAAGTTATATCGGGTAAACGTCCATAGCCATCGGTAAAGAACAGAAGGCATTCTGGCATTACGTCGTTGGCTCGTTCGAACACAGGGCGAAAGTCGGTACCTCCACCACCCCGCAGCGTAAGTCCATCGCCATTATCACTACCGATTTCTTGCAGCTCCTGTACGTGATTAATGACACGTTCCCGCTGAATGTCTGCATCACACTCGATCAAGTGTATTTCTACGTGCTCAACACTAGTAAGCAGAGCTTGCAGCTCAGCGATAAACATTGGCAACTGACGTTGTGTACTACCACTGGTGTCTATTGCCAACATGAGGGATAAAGCCTTGCCCTGTCGTCCAGGTAGGTAGAGCCCATGTGCAAGATAGCGGCGATTGATTCGACTCCAGGTTAGCTGACATCCGCTGCGGTGTAGAAAAAAGTCGTGAAGAGCCGTTCGCCAGTCAACCCGTGGCTTAGTGATATTTTTCACTATCAGTTCTAACCCTGCGGGTATCGATCCCCATGATGTCTGCTTCGCTTCCTGCAATATCATCTCATGCCAGCGCTGGGTAATCTGACGTGCTACCTCAGTATCGACCCGAAGTGGTGCAAAACCTGGATCAATCACTAAAACCTTGTTACCGCCATCCATAGTGGCGGGTGCAAACAGTTCTTCCCCGTGAATATCAAACGGCGAATCAATGTCGGGACGAGGATGCTTTAGCAACCATTGGTAGATCGTCTCAGCATTACGACCTGCCTGTGCCGGGTAGAACACAGCATCTGATGGCATCGATAGTCCGTCGAGCATCAAGCGGTAATTAGCTTCCGCATCGACGGCTAGATTCCAGCACAGTCGATCACGACCGTACTGACGCATGAAATGCCCCAATAACACATGATAGAGCTCATGCCCCATTACGAAACGACGAAGTGCTGATGAGCATTGAGCCGCAAAGTGGGCATTTACGAAAACATTGACCCCATCGGTGCATGCTGTAGGCACTCGGGAATCCACGACCATTACCAGTTTTAGCCGCATCACAAGCTTTGCTGTGAACGGATAAGTAATCAGCCAGTCACGAATTTCCTGGCGCCATACAGTGTGTTGGTGTGCCTTTGTCGCCTGTTCTTCCGCAGTCGGTTCACGGATAGAAAGGGCTTCTTGTGATGACTTCATCATGATTGCTGCCCTGATCCGTTGACTGCTTCTTGGGAGGCTTGGCGCGCACGGGCGGTAGCGAAGCGACCTTGAGGTAAGCCAAGGTTGGCTTCTGAAGTGATATGTTCCATCGGTACGCCATGTTGTTTAAGCCAACCCTCAAAATCAGGGTGTGCAAACACGCGCTCGGCACGGTTATCGGCACTGGTTTCATCGTTTACTCGAAGCACATCCATCAACATCAATGTGGCTAGGTCGCTGGAAAGCTGTGAACTGATTTCGAAGAAAACTGATAGGCGTTGTTCTTGCAGGTTGGCGTCGTCTTTCCATAGATAGCTTGCCAACGACGTGCAGAAGGTTAGCTGCTGATCAATACGCTCAGGAATCGCGACAGCGATTTCACCACGCAACATCGCTGGAATATCGAAACGGTGATGGTTCATCTGACGAAAAGCTATGAACTCTGTACATGCTGACTCGCCGACAAGTCCAGCAATCATCAATCGTTGTATAACATCATCAAACTCAATATTTGTCTTGAGCAATGAAGACACCCGTTCCCACGAGCGTGGCGAGGGCCACCCACGTTGGCAGTTTGTATCATTCGTCAGTAGGTACTCAGGTTTAAAGCGTAGAAATGCCACTACATCCGTATGCAGTCCTTTAGAGACCGCATAAGCGCCCCAAGTCTCAATATCAGGCTTCATTTCTAAATGCAGCAAGCGATTAGCAAGTGCTGAAGACAAAGGTACAGAAACAGCACGATCTTCTGCGCGGTTACCTGCTCCCATTACTAGCCAGCCCTCAGGAAGGGTATAAATATCTCCCAAGCGACGATCAAGCAGCAACTCGTAAGCTGCCACTTGCAATGAGCGATCTGCCGCCGAGAGTTCGTCAAAGAGCAAAATACCCCGACTATCGGGATCGCTTGGCCATGAGCTCGCTACCAGCCATTTCACACTATCTCCATCGGGCACCGGGATGCCGCGCATATCCACCGGTTCCATCTGGGAAAGGCGTACATCAATGAAGTGAATGTCTAACTGTTGACAGAGCTCACGCACTACCTGACTTTTGCCGATACCGGGGGGGCCCCACAGCATAATTGGTGCAATTTGCTGAGTTGAACAGGGAGACGACCACAGCTGCTGGAGCTGAGCCTCAATGATACGACGGGCTTGAAAAGGACTGGTGGCAAGCGACATAGCGTCTCCTTAATGGTGTGACCCCTGTAGAGTAATGGGCTCACACGACGCCACTTGTCGCTTTCGCTATTTTTAATTCAGCCTATCCGTGAAATCGCCAGGGCTATCGCTTTAGCACGATAGTGATCCGCTTCACGTGCGTTATCGCAACGCTCTTCCCGCCAGTACCAGGGGCGTTGTGCGATGTTCAATAGGCATGCACGAATTTCGGGGTGATGGCATCCAATTCTCGCCAGAACATCTAATAAATCTTGAAGATGTAAAAGGTTTTCACACGCAGCTAAATAAGCACGATCCAATCGTTGATACCGTCCGTAGCGTGCACTTAACATTCGTGCCTGTGGAGCCCAATTAGTAACACTCAAGGGCTCTTTGGTCGCCATGACGTTCATGACCTCACACCACAGATCGAGCTCATCGGTATGCGTTAAGTCGGATTGCCGCGCCATGGCATAAACTACTGTCTGCATGGCCAACCCATCAGGTTTGTTAGAACAGGCTCTCACCATGGCATGGCGATAGTAAAACGCTTCGGGAACTACCGGGGCACATTTAGCCCATAGCTGGTAGTCCGACTGCCAGCCCTCACGACATAAATCATCGGGCAACTGCCACTTCCAATGGCTTAAGGCGATAGCCATTTTAGATGTTGAATCACGCCGACGTTTTGTACGAAACGCGAGATGCATTGCTGATAGATCAAGGCGAATTTTCCAAAGCTGTTTCAGTGGTGCACCTAATTCGCTCAATTTCTGAAGGAGCTGTAACGCCTTTATACAAGGAGCCGAGGGTGACATCGAAGGGATCAATTTCGCCAGTTTTACCATGATCACGTCTGGGTACTGTGGATAAGCMCTCACCAGCGATTTGACCATCGACTCATCCACAACGACGGTAGCAACACCGAGCAATGATTCTGGCACCGCGCCTTCGCACTGTACGGTTGTCTTTGGCGCTAATATCACCTTGTTGAGTGACGGACAGTGCAACACCGATAGCTCAGTGGGTTCATTGATGTCGAGCGCTTCAAGTTTAGAATGGCATAAAATCAACCGTTCGCAGGTCATCTCTATTCGTAAGGTATCCGCCCGTTGTGCGACATGAGACAGATGTAGATTAGTTACACTCCCTGAAAGCAGTGTAAGGGAGTGACAGTCACGCAGATAAAGGCTTTTGGTGGGTGAGTGGACATCCACTGAACGAAGTTCTGGCAATGCCTGTGCTTCGATCTGAGGCTGTTGGCAGCTAAGGGATACTATGGACAAGGTCTCAAGCTGATTACCACCTGAGAGGTAACAAAAACGCAATTGAGGGGCGTCTATCACAAGGTGCGGTGTGTCGGGGGATAATATGATCCAGCACTCAGCATCGAGTGTTAAAGGGGTTTGGGGAATGTCAGTGAGGTGGTGACTGATCCATACACCTTGCCATGAAGCCCCAACACTTTTGACCGAGCACTGCCCTGAAATCCAACAAGCATCAAAATGATTCACCCAACCTTGAACCTGCAAAGAAGGCATGTGATGTCCACTATCTAAGTGAAGAACGGCACCGTTGCCATGTTTAGGGACGTGTATGAACTGCAAGGAAGGGCAATTTTGAAGTGTGATGTGACAGTCTGGCTGGCACTGTGATAAATCCAGATGGGTTAATGAAGTACAGCCCAGCACGTCAAGATACTGAAGTTGTGGAGATACAATGGCGACGGACACACCACGATGTCCGATTAACTCACCACCACCATTGCTATCTACGTCTACCTCAACCAGCGAAATGTGCTTGTCATGACATGTCGGGCTATCGGCTTCCTGCATCTCACACGCTCTCTTCTTTGCAAAGCAACAGAATAGCTGGTGAGAGCGACAAGAAATGGCCTAAAGATAGGCGTTAGGCAGCTATTTTGGATGAGAGTTGGAAGTTGCTAAAACCAGCAGGCCAGTCACTGGGGACAGGTAAATTGGCTTTGTACTGATAATCTAAAGACCACCGGTAAGGACGTGTGGATTCATCACATAAAATGGGAAAATGAAGGCTTAAGCGTTCTGATAAATCACGCTGAATAGATCGTTGTGTAAGGTAAATCCCACGTTGTTCTAGAAGCTGCAGTAGTTCTGGCGTGGTGATGTAACGGGGGTGAGAGGGAATTGATTGGAGAATGGTTATATATCGATAGAAGACACCTGCGAAATCAGACATAGCACTCTCCTCAGATAAAGCTATCGTTTTTTATACGATAGAATTTGGTTACTAATTATAACGCATACGCTTGTTAAAAAAAACTGTAATTGGTTTCTGTTTCACAATACTTGTATAGAGGTAATGAAAGGCGCATATGCGCGCCTTTCATTTATCACTATTTAGTTAGTTTTCTCAGGGTTGCTATTTCTTTCACTTCGCTGCCTATACTTATCAAAGTCAAACAACCTTTTTTCTACTGGATAATATGTTTCCATAATATCCATGTATCTTGCTATGCTTTTAGTTATAGATTTGTGCGTTGATTCAAGCATTTTTTCATTGTATTTTTTCATAAATGTGGATTTTGCTTTGCGAATGCCGGATGGGATTGGTTGATAATTATTAACAATTCCTAGTGCTTTGTTTACATCCTTCAGTGTGTGCTCTTTAATCTCAGAGTTTTTGAATAAACGTTGAATAAATAGGGCGGTTTTTTTGTCAACGCATATGAAACGGCATTGCTTTGTATTAGCCCTGTTTCTTAAAGCTGAACGCATCATAAATTGATATGCTGTCAAATACCCATATTGTGTATAAATCATTTCTGTTGTTGCACCGAAAGCATACATCGTTGACATGATAGAAGGGATGGGTAATGTCGATGAATTAAATAGTGCTGTTGTATAACCAGAGTAAGAGTTATGACCAAAAACAGTAGTTAAAACAGCGGAATTATCTGATTCGTAGTGGTGACGAAATTTTTTATTTGAAAAAGCTATATAATTATCGTTCGCTATTTTAAGCTGAGCTTCAGTAATACGTTCACCTACAGTTTTTAGACTCTTCTTTAGTAGTGTATCTCTATATCCTCCTGAATATTTAGGCAAAAAATATTCAATCAAAAGAGGCTGCTCATGCTTATGCAAGGAGTCGGTTGGAGCTATATTTTTTAAGGTATGACCGAATAGTTCTAAATAATGGAAAGTAGTTGTTTCCTCAAACTTAGCAGATAGAATCGTAAAGTTTTTAAATTGTTTAACAGCCTCGACAGTTAGAACTGATAACGCCTGAATCTGTTTGCATTCACCATCAGATATTAATTCGTAAAGGCCGTTTAAAGTAGATTTGGGAATATATGTATTATGGCAAGAAGAAAGTAAGAAAGTTGCAAAATCTTTAGCCGCTTTATGCTTCCAAAAATCGTCGTCGCCTTTTTTTATAATATATTCAAGATTTTTTAGTTGTGTTTCTTTTATCCGAATCTTTGAGTAGTTATCATCATAGTGTACGAAATCAACATAATTTTGAAAAAGAGAGAAAGTCTCAAACGTACAACTAATGCTGTGTGGGCGTACTATAGATGATGGAAGTTCATCAATAAAAACTTCTGTATCTTGTAGGTTTAAATTGCCACGCATCATTACATTGAACAACGTTTCATGAGTTGTAGCTATGCAAGATGATAGCCCTACTTTCTTTAAAAATGTAGTTGTGCAGTTTGTAAACTTCCCACTATGGATAAGTTCAGTCGGTCTTGATATATGTATTTCTTTAATTTGGTTAGTTGCGTCAGTAGCTTGTTCAATTGAAATTGCAGCATACACGACACGGCTTTTTTCAGAATTAATTTGTTCAAAGGCTCTAGTGGATTTACCAAATCCACACAGTGAAGGATCATAGTTCATTGTAATAACTCCATACATTTAAGTATCTATAAAATATAAGTGTGCATTTTTTCTTCCTTATCAAAGTTATGGACTAATCCTCTACATAAGCTGTGTGGACAGATTTCAAGCAACTGCTATCTGCCTACACAGTTGTGTAGTGAATGACTATTATGTTTACTAATTTGACCAGACGACGAAACGCGATGCCACTATGCCACATTTTTTTTACATGTCAAGTGTCTTGATTTATTCAAAACTATTAGTAATAGGGATTATATAAGATGCAGTATATGAGTATGTGGAAGTGCAATATTGGGCACGTGTGAATGAGCATAGTGAATGCACAGTATTATTTGGTGTAGCATCGTTAAGTATTCAAAATAAGGGGGTAAATTGAGATTGCTGATGAACGTAAGGTAGGGGCTCATGATATTATTAAACAGCTTAAATGTCGTGAATATTTTGTATATGTGCTTGGGTGTTTAGAAACAATACATGTAGGATTATTTTGTGTTTCCTTGTATGCTCAAAAAACTATTATTTGTATGGTAGGTTTTTATTTTTGATAGGTGTAGCGCAGATCGCGCATTATTGGTAATAATTATAACTTGTTTATTTTTTAATAGATGTAACCTTTTTCTTAATAACTTAAGGGTGGCGTTACCTGTTTTGTGTTATCTATTTTGTAATATGCGTTAATATGTGAATTAGTTGTTTGATATAAAAGAAAAAAGCACATCCAATTGATTAAGAAACGCAATTGTCAATACGAATAGCGAACGGGTGTGTCGCTAATGAGTATTGGTGATTGCACGTGATATGTCCGTAAGGGCATACACGGCATAATAAATTATAAAAATATTGATGAATTATTATGATGTCCAACACCGCTACGCTCGTTGTCCATGGGGTACGCGTTACTCCCTCTGGTTCGTAACACTAGCCCTGTTTTTTACATTTCTATTTGACATAAATAAAAAAGGAAAATGGATTGGTGTGTTTGTTCAATGAGTAATAATTATATATGAAACAATAACTAATGGTTGAACTTTGATCGCGTATAGATGTAAATGTTATAAAACTGCCTGTTTGGTTGTTGATATAATAAATGAATTACTCACGTGGTTAAGGAAAATTTTTAATACGAATTGCGAGAGGTGTTTTGCTAATGAAAATTGATAGCTGTACTTGTCATAACCGATAGATAATGAAAGACATACATAACTGAAACAAATAAAAAATTCTTTTGATGTACAACAGTACGTCGTTTACAACGCCATATTGTCGTCCAGCGGATCACGTTGCTGTACAAGCTGAAGCTTGTACGACAAAAAAACTGATTAATTTAAACACAAATGAAGGCACATGTTGTTTTTTGTTGTTATAGCTATACAAGTGTTGATGGTGCGAGAGGTATCTTTTTACACACATAAGATTAGTGGCAAATGGGTTAGAATAGTAAGTTGTCGATTCAAAGTGATTAGTTTGTACCCCTTAGATAGGGCAGGGGAGCACGCTAAAAGTTATAGAGCGAGCAAGAGGGGAAGGCACGAATTTAATTTGTGTTCCATTCGGAGCGCGGTGTGTGGTGCACACAATGGACTGGCGCATATCAGAACTAAGGCGGCTGACGTTCACACAGCAGACAACATAGCAGTTATGCATTCGAATTTTGAGAATTTCATAACATAAAATTCCATTTAATGCTGTCGAAAATAACAGGTATGCCATCCTTGGCATTCGGATTCCTTTCGTTACCCAAAATCACATCCGTGTCGTGACGCATCCGACATGCTTTCTTAGCGGCGTTCCTGGCGTCACATCTTCATCCTAGTGGACTGGTAAATAATATATGTAGGAAATCGACCACAGTTTTTGTAAGCAATCTCTTACAACCGTTGCATCAGCAAAAAAAACGCCCCGATAAAGGAGCGTTTTAAAGTCTTGTGCCCTCCTGGCTTGTGATCGCTCATCCCGAGCGTGACATCCGTTTCTTCAGCAGCTTTCCTGTCACCGACAACTTCACCCTAGCTGACATTAGTTAAACATGCGACTAATGTCTAAATAATATAGGAATATGCTTATTCTTTTTGTCAAAATCGACTATTTAAAATTCCTCCCACTCCAATTCCGCTGCTTTGGGAGTGATAACCCTTCCACTTGTTGGGCGAGCGTGTTTAATAGAAGGCGCATGATTTGGTACAGAATTACGCTGCGGAAGAGCAACACGATTCTCGCCATCAGCTAGCTTGAAGGTAGCAACAGCTGATTCAAGGTGGGCTGCTTGTTCTTCAAGTGAAGCTGCTGCTGTGGCAGCTTCTTGAACAAGCGCTGCGTTTTGCTGGGTTACCTCATCCATCTGAGATACGGCTTGATTAACCTGTTCGATACCATCACTTTGCTCAGCTGAAGCAGCTGAGATTTCATCCATAATATCGGCAACACGCTTCACAGAAGCCATGATCTCTTCCATTGTTTGCCCAGCCCCTTCCACTAGATTAGAGCCCTGCTGAACCTGCCCCGCTGATGTCTCAATTAACGCCCTAATCTCCTTGGCAGCATCAGCGCTACGACTAGCAAGATTGCGCACTTCGGTCGCCACCACAGCGAAGCCCCGTCCTTGCTCCCCTGCACGTGCAGCCTCAACAGAAGCATTAAGTGCCAGAATATTAGTCTGGAAAGCAATAGAGTCGATGACTCCAATGATATCGCTAACCTTTTTAGAGCTTTCTGCTATGTCATGCATTGTCATAACAACTTGTCCGACCGCTTCACCACCACGCGCTGCGGTCGCGGAAGCATCGCTAGCGAGCGTATTGCCCTGTCGCGCATTATCTGAGTTTTGCTTTACTGTCGCAGTGAGCTGTTCCATGCTGGCAGCTGTCTCTTGCAATGACGCCGCTTGCTGTTCGGTACGAGACGATAGGTCGGCATTTCCCCCGGAAATCTCTCTAGCACCAATGTGGATTGATCCGCTGCTGTCACGTACGGATGAGACAGTTTGGGAGAGCCCCGTCTGCATGTACTTCATAGCAGCAAACAGTTGACCAATTTCATTTCGTCCACGATCCGCTATCTTGTGGGATAAGTCGCCTTGAGCGATACGCTCAAAATGATGTACGGCTTCCTGAAGGGGGCGGATGATAACCCGCATCATGCCAATCCTTACCAAGACTACGCTGAGTATAATCAGGAGCAATGCTCCTACGCCCACATATTCAAAGGTCGCCATTGTTGATTGGTAGCCAGTCATAAGGCTCTGACCACGAGTGGAGGCATAGTCTATAAAGGCCTCATTGGCCTGCATATAAGCTAGATTGAGTTGGTCACCTTCACGTTTGGCAGCGCGAAAAGCGTTTTCGTTATTTTGAGTTAGCGCTTCATACTGTGGTTCCAACCCTCTGGTCGCAAGTTGATTGTAGGCTTCTACAACCGCGTCAGCATACGGCTTGCCCAACTCCGATTTGGGGATCGCTATGAACGCATCGAATCGTTCCTGAGCCCTTTCCAGCATTTGCCCCGCCTTGTCTAGATGGGCTTCTGCCAGCGCCTGCTCCCCTTCGTTCAATGCGTCGAGATGATTTAGAAAGAAAAGCTGTGTATCCGCAATGTTCACCTGAGCGCGGTTCAGCATATTCAGCTGTTTCACGTTGATGGTGTTGAGTTCGTCTATCGAGTCAGCACCTATTGAGCTTGATTGATAGCCTAGGGCAGCAATAAGCAAAATCAGGGCTGAGAACAATCCCAGTACAAGCGTAAGACTTGCCTTAATTGTTAGGTTTTTTAATAGGTTATGCATTTATAAGTTCTCGGAATAGGGGATCATTCGGTCTAGAAATTATCCAGCCATTAGGAGTGCGAATGCACTATAAGAAGTATCTAAAGTATGACTTTAGTTCGACTTGCAAAGATTATCGGCAGCCGCAGCACCACATTTAGACTTGGATTAAATCCCTTCGAAATAACATTGATCTGAATCAATTTTTTAAATGCATTTTTTTGACTGCAAGGATGGGGATTGACTAGCAGACGGATCAGTTTGACTTCGATCAGCGCGCCAGTAGCATAACAAGCGCTTAAGTTTTGATAACGTTCCCGTATGACCGATTTGGCGCGACCCTGTCCTTTCGTTTGACCATGACTCATATGTCTCATTTCAAACCGCTATAGCACTAAGCTTATATTTCTGTTGAATACTGCTATCGCTTCTCACTGTCTCGATTGTGAATGTATGATGAGGTGCACGTAAGAATTTTATTCACCATCCAGCAATGGGCTGTTGTGTGCTGGATTTGGGGTAGTTTTAAAATTGGGGTATCGAATGGGGTACTAAAATTATAAAATGCCTTAAAAAGCCAATTGGTTCAAGGGGTTAAAATACACATGTCGATATACGACCAAGACTGCTATACCCACCAAGGGCTGCCGTTCAATCTACGCGTGCTGCGCGGTCAAGTGTTGCTGGTGGTCAATGTCGCCAGTCAGTGTGGTTTTACCCCGCAGTTAAGCGAGTTAGAGTCGCTCTATCAGCGCTACCGGGATCGTGGTTTCACTGTGCTCGGTTTCCCGTGCAATCAGTTTGGCCGCCAGTCGCCGGAAAGCGCCCAAGCGTTTTGTCAATTTGGCGAGCAGCAATTCGGCGTCAGTTTTCCATTGCTGGAGAAGGTTAAGGTCAACGGCAGTGAKGCCCATCCGCTGTTTGTGCTGCTCAAGCGTGAGGCACCTGGAGTCCTAGGCACGCAGCTGATTAAATGGAATTTTACCAAGTTCCTGGTGGGCCGTGATGGCAAGGTGATAGCCCGATTTGGGCCGCGCTATCATGGGCGACCGCTACGTCTGGCATTAGAAGAAACCTTGGATCAAACATACCCATAGTCCCATAAGGCATTATCCCTCTATACCTGCTCGCCCCGCGCGACTGCTACACGATTCATGAGCGCGTTCCAGCGGTGGCGCACCATCATGGTCGTTAAGCCTGAAAACAGCGCCCAGCTTTTGCGACGCCAGCCCTTCAAGCGCATGTTGTGATTGACCAACTGCTTMATCAGCTTGTAGTCGTCAAATTGCCGCCACTCGCTGGCGATCGAGAGCTGGTGGCGGGACATCACCGGGGCCATTTCCAGGCGAAACATCCACTCAAGCTCGTTAAGGGACATATCATAGCGCTCCACGACCTCGACCATGCGCGCGTAATCGCGCTCGCTGGGTTCGCGATCCAGCCACAGCGGGGCTAGCGCCAGCCATAAATCGCCGCGTTCATCTACTAGCTGCTGTGCATTCATGATCGCCTCATGGGAAGTCGTTGCTAACGTAAGTGCTTGCCTACGTGTTTATCATCAGTACTTGTCATAAGTACTTGCCATCAGTACCGACATAATAACTTAGGCGGCTATCGTGACGCGAAAGCGCTTCTAGCTCAAGGGCAGACTATCGCTGAAGAATGGACAATCGCTCAAGAGCGGACAGGGCGCCCAGAGACCGCTAGAATACCCTCACTGAATCATGACATTGCTATGGCAAACGCTATTGCAAAAACTATGGCAAAACGATGTTGCTAGTTATGATGTCAAAAGCAAAATCAATCCGATAACGAGGTTCGATGTGATTATTAAACCCAAAGTGCGCGGCTTTATTTGTACCACTACTCATCCCATCGGCTGCGAGCAGAATGTTCGCGAACAGATTGAAGCGACCCGTGCTCGTGGTTTGGATAAGCAGGCTGGCCCAAAAAAAGTGCTCGTCATTGGGGCTTCAAGTGGCTACGGATTAGCCGCGCGTATTACCGCGGCGTTTGGCTACGGCGCCGACACGCTGGGCGTGTTCTTTGAAAAGCCCGCCACCGATAAAAAGCCGGGCACCGCAGGTTGGTACAACAGCGCAGCGTTCGATAAATTGGCCAAGCAGGAAGGGCTGTATAGCAAGTCGATTAACGGCGATGCGTTCTCCCATGAAGCGCGGGAAGAAGCGATTGAGTTGATTAAGCAGGACATGGGCGAGATTGACCTGGTGGTCTACTCGCTGGCATCACCCGTTCGGAAGCTGCCGGATAGCGGCGAACTGAAACGCTCAAGCCTTAAGCCAATTGGCGAGACTTACCGCGCCACCGCTATCGATACCAATAAAGACGCCATTATCGAAGCGGAAGTAGAACCTGCCACCCAGCAGGAGATCGACGACACCATCACCGTGATGGGCGGCGAAGATTGGGAACTGTGGATGAGCGCGCTAGACGAAGCCGGTGTGCTGGCCAAAGGCGCGCGCAGCGTGGCGTTTAGCTATATCGGTACCGAAATCACCTGGCCGATTTACTGGCATGGCGCTTTGGGTAAAGCCAAAGAAGATCTTGACCGCGCCGCAGCGGCTATCGATACCAAACTGAAAGAGAGCGGTGGTGGTGCCAATGTGGCGGTGCTCAAATCGGTGGTCACCCAGGCCAGCGCAGCCATTCCAGTGATGCCGCTTTACATCGCCATGGTCTACCGCATCATGAAAGAGCAGGGCCTGCACGAAGGCACTATCGATCAGTTGAACCGTCTATTCGGCGAGCAGCTCTACTCGGCTGAGGGGCTACGCGGTGAGTTCACCACCGACGAAGTTGGACGCCTACGTCTGGATGACTGGGAATTGCGTGACGATGTTCAGCAAGCGTGCCAGGATCTTTGGCCGGAAGTGACGACGGAAAACTTATTCGAAATTACCGACTATGCTGGTTATAAGCACGAATTCTTGAAGCTGTTTGGCTTTGAGCGTGACGATGTCGATTACGATGCCGACGTCAATCCTGAGGTTAAGTTTGATGTCGTGAATCTGTAAGCCATCCATTGGGGCGGTAGCGCCGCCCAATTCGACCGGAACGCGGGAGGTGTTTATGGATACTAGGGAAAGCAAAACTCCGGAAGAAGAGAAGCAGCACATTATTAATGAGCGGATACCTGAGGATTATGAAACCTCAAAACCGCATCTACAGCCGGAAGCCAAGAAGCGACCCGATGGGTTGTACAAGCTGCTCCCGCTAGTGGTGATCATTCTCGGCGTAATTGTGGTCAGTATCGTCGTGTTAGGTATTATTAATCGGGGCAACTAGTGCTTAACTAGGCTTTAATTTGCCGGGCTTTGGCCCGGCAAATTGCATTCATGCGTCACGTTTTTGCTGCAGTGGTCATAACGCTGCCATCCGCTACGCAATTGGGTAAGATGGTGGCTTCCCTAGGCCGATGGCGGTTTTTCATGCAGCGTTTCATGCAGTTTTTTATGCAGCTCAGTCAGTTATCATGCTGCCCAACCCGTTAACCTCTCACACAGGCATCACCCGTCGGCGTGTGGCATTTCTGCTGTTGCCGGGGTTTTCGTTATTGACCCACGCCAGTGCGCTAGAACCGCTGCAAATGGCTAACCAACTAAGTGGTCAAATGCTTTACCAAACCGTCACGTTAAGCCTTAACGACGAGCCCGTGCGCAGTGGTGCCCAGCTTTCGCTAATCGCGCAGCATGAGCTAAGTACTGCTCTAGGCCCACTAGACCTGTTGTTCATATGTGCACCGACGCCGCTGCCCTATACGCTTCCTGCCAAGCTGAATGAGTGGCTGCGAGGGCACCAGGGCCATGGCGTAGCGCTGGGTGGTTTGGCTGGGGGCACCGAGGTATTGGCGCGCTGTGGTTTGCTTGAAGGTTATCGGGCGACGCTGCCCTGGCAGCGTTTTGAGGCCTTTTCCCAGGCCTATCCGCAGGTGACGCTTTCTCAACAATTATTTGAAATTGACCGTGACAGGTTGACCTGCGCGGGCGGTACTGCCGCCATGGACTTAATGCTCACGCTGATTGGTCAGCATCACGGTGCTCGCTTGGCGGAGCAAGTGTCGGAGCAGTTTGCCTGCGATCGCATTCGCTTGGCGGACGAGCGCCAGCACGTGCCGCTGCGAAGCCGCCTGGGCCACGCGCCGCAGAGCCTGGTGGATGCCGTGACACTGATGGAAGCCAATATTGAGGAGCCGCTCTCAACTCTGGAACTGGCCGAGCACCTAGGGATTTCCCGGCGTCAGTTGGAGCGGCTATTTAAGAAGTATCTGCAGGCGGTGCCCAGCCGCTACTATCTCGATTTGCGCTTGCAGGAAGCCCGCAAGCAGCTGCGCGAGAGTGACCGGCCGGTAGGCGATATTGCCTTTGCCACGGGATTTTCCTCAGGCGCCCACTTTTCTACCGCCTACCGTCACCATTTCGGCATGACACCCAGGGAAGAGCGCCTGGGTTAGAAGGATAAGATTAGAAGGCTTAGGTTAGCGTATCCACAATGCCGCCTTCCACGCGCAGTGCCGCCCCGGTGGKGGCACTGGCCTGGGGCGATGCAGCGTAAACGCTCATGTTTGCGACCTCTTCGGGGGTCGCCAAGCGCTGAATGATGGAAGAGGGACGGTTTTCCTGTACAAAGCGTGCCTCCACCTCTTGCTGAGAAATGCCCTCTTTCTCGGCCATTTCGCCAAGCATCTTGAGTACGCCTTCTGAGCGTGTCGGACCGGGGAGAATGGCATTCACGGTAACCTGGGTGCCACTGAGTACCTTGGCCAGCCCGCGGGAAACTGACAGCAATGCCGATTTGGTCATACCGTAATGCACCATTTCGCTGGGGATGTTGATGCCCGACTCGCTGGATAAAAACTGAATACGCCCCCAATTGCGCTCGCGCATGCCCTGGGCGTAGTGGCGGGAAAGCCGCACCGCGCTCATCACGTTGACATCAAAAAATTGCTGCCAGGTAGCGTCATCGACTTCAAAAAAGTCCTGTGGGCCGAAGATGCCGACGTTGTTGATCAAGATATCGGTGCTGGGCTGTTGCTCGATCAGCGTTTGGCAGCCTTCAGCAGTGCCGAGATCAGCCGCTACGCCTTCTACATTAGCATTGGGGGTAGCGTTTTTAAGCGCCGCGATGGCCTCCTCAACCCGCGCCTGGGTGCTTCCTGTCACGACCACGTTAGCGCCAGCATTGGCGAGTCCTTGAGCAATCGCAAAACCGATGCCTGCCGTCGAGCCGGTGATAATGGCGTGCTTGCCGCTTAGATCAATATGCATACGTTGGTCTCCTCTCGTCCTGAGTGTCGGTGCTCATCACTATGCAACGCAGCTCAGCGAATAACCGCATAGCTTGCTAATTAGTATGCGGCTCTTTTAGGCTTCTTCAAGGGGAAGGTCTTCAATCGACCAGGTGTTCAGTCGCTTGCTGGGCACTGAGCCAGTAAAAAAGGGGCCTTGCGACCGTGCCCTGCCGCTCAGGCAGCTTAGCAACATCAGTGATGCTCCGGTTTACGCTGTTCCTAGTGCGCCGCCGCTAAATGTTATCTCTAGCCCAACACCCGCTTATGACTCGGCATTCGGCGGCATCACCACCCACTCAGGCTCCTCGAATTCGCCGATCAGGCGGATCTCGCAGCAGGGGGCCGCACGGCGGATGACCTCCTTTATCTCCGGGTTGGGCTGGGCTTCCATGGCGTCGCGGCTGGCCTTGCTGTCCCAGTGGGCGATGGCGATCAGGGTGTTGGGGTCGCCGATCTTTCGATGCAGTTCAGTGCCGCGTGCCCCTGGCGCCTGCTGGATGAGTTGGCTGGCGCGGACCCAGGCGTCGGCGTAGTCCTCGGCACGGTAGCCGTCGCGGATATGCMCTTCGAAGATATATTTCATGGCGCTTCTCCCTGTTACTGCTGCTGAAGCTTTCGATCCTGGTCCATTGTATCCCGCCCCGTCCTGATCCAGCTGCCTCTTTTCTCGCGCCGTTAGTCGAGCGTGATGCTCAGCGTCTGCCGGGTCTCGCAGGGGTAGCCGTGGCGCAGGTGCAGGGTGCGCTTGTCGAGGGCCATCACCACCGCGAACAGGGTCTCCATGCGCTCGGCCTCGGGCAGGTCGACGTCAGTGTGCTTGCAGATCGACATAGGCGCATTGTGATGGTCGCTCAGTACGTCGAACAGCGCGCTGACGCTGGCCTTGGGCGGTGGGTCGAGCAGCTCATCGAGGCGGTGCAGGCGTACATGGGAGTCGGGCTTGGGGAAGTCGGTGACACAGGCGGTGGCGGCCGCGGCGTAGAGGTGGTTGGTATGGGTCACCCGCCCGCCGCTGGGCTCGAGTACCCCCGGTGGCCCGGGCTGGACCTCGAAGCCGGCGGCCTGGCCTGCAGCGCTGGCGACCAGAAAGTGCGCCGGCGAGGCGACGCGGTCTTCCGCGACGATGCGCTGGGCGCTGGTGAAGCCGTCGCTCTCGAGAAGCTTGCGCAGGGCGATGTGGATCGGCAGGCCCTCGCCGCAGGTCTGCGAGCGGATGGCGTTGAGACACACGCCGAGGCCGTGGGCGTTGAGGCCGATCTTGGCCAGCATCCCGGCCTCGCCGACGCTGACCAGCGGCGGGGCGTCGTCCCCCTCTATGTGTAGTACCACCACGTTGTCGAGCTGGTCGAGGCGCCAGTCCCAGKTCTGGGCCAGCCATTGGCGACCCTGCTGGTAGAGTGAGAAGGCAGAACAGCCGCCGCTGGCTTGGGTTAGCGAGATCTCGCTGCGGCAGTTGAGGGTGAGGATATCGTCGCGCTGCAGGTCGGCGCCCTCGGCAATGCCCTCGAGCTCATCCAGGATCGCCGGAAAGCCGCGTTCGATCGCCGGTATAAAGCGGCGGGCCTCCTGCCGGGCTGCGGCCCAGTCGAGGCCTACAAAGTCTTGAAACAGCCTGTCATAGACCTCAATGCTGCGCTGAATCTGTGCGGCGTGGCGCTGGCCATGGGCCACGCCAATGGTATGGCGGCTACCACGCAGGTGGGTTACGTCGAGCATGCGGAGTGCTCCTCGGTGAGGGGATTTACTCAAGCCTACCGCGAACAGCGTTGAAGTGCAGGTGGGTGCTTGGATATGCAGGGTCACGGATTTACTCGCCCTTGATTGCCGACACCGCGCGCCGATGCCTGGATCCCGCGCCTTATCCAACGTTTGAGGGAAGTTCGACGCTGACAGCTACCAAGGGGCATTAGGCGCCCCCAAACGATAAAAAGCGGGTCTAAATACGTCACTGATACCGTGAGGTGCACAAGGACGGATATAGAGTGTTACAAAAGGGGGAGGGTACTCCAGTTAAATGCCGCTATTCATAATTTGCCGTCCCATTGCTGAAAGCAGGTAACCTAGCTAGGCCTTTATACTGTTTTCATTCCTTTCCTCCACTGGAGCTAGCGTGCCATGAGCCATACCCCAAGCCGTCAAGATTACGACCACTACATGACGCCCAACTACTCACCGCAGCAGGTTATTCCCGTGCGTGGTGAAGGTAGCCGCTTGTGGGATCAACAGGGGCGTGAATATATCGACTTCGCCGGTGGTATTGCGGTGAACTCACTTGGCCATTGCCATCCGGTGTTGGTCAATGCGCTAAAAGAGCAAGGCGAAAAGCTATGGCACCTCTCCAACGTGTTTACCAACGAGCCAGCGCTGAACCTGGCCAAATCGCTGGTCGAGCGCACCTTCGCTGATAAGGTGTTCTTGTGCTCCTCCGGCGGTGAAGCCAACGAAGCCGCGCTTAAGCTGGCGCGCCGCTGGGCAGTGGATCACCACGGTGAGCATAAAGATAAGATCATCTCATTTTATCAATCTTTCCATGGCCGCACCTTCTTCACCGTTAGCGTTGGTGGTCAGCCCAAGTACTCCCAAGGCTTTGGCCCGGTGCCTGGTGGCATCCTGCATGCTGACTACAATGATCTGGAAAGCGTGCGCAAGCTGGTCGGTGACGACACCTGCGCGATTATGGTCGAACCCATGCAGGGTGAGGGCGGCATCGTGCCCGGCACGCAAGCGTTTCTTCAGGGCCTGCGCGACCTATGCGATGAACACAATGCGCTGCTGATCTTTGATGAAGTGCAAACCGGCGTTGGTCGTAGCGGCGAACTCTACGCTTACAAGAACTACGGCATCACCCCGGATATCCTCACCAGCGCGAAATCCCTGGGCGGCGGTTTCCCCATTGGCGCCATGCTGGCAATCGACTCGGTGGCTAAATCGTTGGTCATCGGTACCCACGGCTCTACTTATGGCGGCAATGCGTTGGCATCTGCTGTGGCCTTAGCGGCGGTTGAGTTTATCGACACCCCTGAGGTGCTCGAAGGCGTTAAGCGTCGCCACGATCTGTTCCGTGAACACCTGGAAACCATCAACCGCAAGTACGGCGTGTTTAAAGAGATTCGTGGTATGGGCCTGCTGATGGGCGCCCAGATGTCGGATGCCTATGAGGGCCGCGCCAAAGATATTCTGCCGTTGGCGATTGAAGAGGGCCTGATGGCGCTTATCGCCGGGCCGAACGTACTGCGCATGGCGCCTTCCCTGGTCATTCCTGAAGCAGATATCGCCGAAGGCATGGCTCGCTTAGAGCGCGCGATTGAGCGGTTAGTTGCGGCCGCATGAGTGAACAACAGGCTGCGTCAAGCGTGTCAACGGAACAGGGGGCGTCGAGAATGCTAGTCGTTCGACCCGTTAAAGCGTCTGATCTCATGGCGCTGGAGCAATTAGCCGAGCATGCAGTGCCTAGGCTGACCAACTTGCCTGCTAACCGTGAGCGGCTTCAGGAGCGCATTGCGCGCTCCCAGGAAGCCTTTAACGGCGACGTTGAGTTTCCAGAAGATGAGCACTATACGTTTGTGCTGGCGGRCGATACACGCGAGGAAGTGCKGGGCACGGCCACTATCCGTGCCCAGGCAGGCGCCAACGAGGCCTATTACACCTATCGTCAGGAAACGCTGATTCACGCTTCACAGCAGCTCAATGTTCGCCGTGAAGTGCAGACGCTGGCGCTCTCCCATGAAGTCTCGGACGCTACCCTGCTGTGCGCCTTTTCGCTTAACCCTCGCTACAAAGGCACCAGCGCGGAGAGCCTGTTACGCCGGGCGCGGTTGATGTTTATCGCCCAGTACCCGGAACGCTTTTCACGCATTCTGGCGGTGGCGTTCCCTGGCTACTTGGATACCCGCAGCGAATCGCCGTTTTGGGAAAGCGTGGGGCGGCACTTTTTTGCTCGCAGTTTCCAGGATATTAACCACATTGCCGGGGTACGCTCGAAAAGTTTTATCGCCGAAGTAATGCCCCAGTTTCCGCTCTATTTGCCGCTGCTAACGCCCCAGGCGCGGGCGGCAATAGGTCGTGAGCACCCCGCCCACGAAGAGGCGCTGGAAGAGATGCTGGCGGAGGGCTTTGTGCGTTCGCGGCATGTGGATATTTTCGACGCCGGGCCGATTGTCAAGGCTGAGCGCGAGCGGTTGGAAACCTTCCGCAGTGCCGCCTGGCACCCGGTACGCATTCGTCCTGAACACGCGTTGCCCGATGCCGAACCGGCGTTGGTCGCCAATCAAAAGCTGGGTGAGTTTCGTTGTATCGTCGCCCGCTACGCGCTGTCGCCCACGGGCCAGTTAATGCTTTCTCCCGAACATGCCGAGCGATTGGGCGTTACCGAAGGGCGAGCGGTACTGGCCGCACCGCTGACGCTACCCACCGCGGTAGACGCGCTTGATGAAGGAGAGATGTAATGCGCATTCGACCCATTGCCCGTGATGATTTGGATGGGCTTCAGGCGCTTGCGCAGCAGGCGGGCGTTGGCTTTACCTCGCTACCCGATAACCGCGAGTTTTTAGCCGGTAAGATTGAAGCGGCCGCCAGTGCTTTTGAAGAGCGCACCCCAGCGGATGACCGGCTCTACTTCTTTGTGCTGGAAGATGAAACAAGCGGCGAACTCGCTGGTTGCTGCGCTATAGAGGGCCAGGTGGGCCGCGAAGTGCCGTTCTATAACTACCGGCTGGGCACCTTGGCACACTCGTCGGTACAGCTGGACTTGCACCGCACCATCGACACGCTGTTTTTAAGCTCCGACCACACCGGTGACGCTGAAGTGTGCTCGCTGTTTTTGCGTCCAGAATACCGCGGCGAAGCCAACAAACATTTGCGCAACGGCGCGCTGCTCTCCAAAGCACGCTGGCTGTTTATCGCCCAGTTCCGTGACCGCTTCCCGGATAAAGTGCTGGCCGAAATGCGCGGCGTGTTCGACGAAAATAACACCAGCCCTTTCTGGGAGAGCCTGGGCAAACACTTCTTCCCTATGGATTTCAGCGAGGCTGACCGCCTAACCGGCCTGGGGCAGAAGAGCTTTATTGGCGAGCTGATGCCCAAGTTTCCCATTTACACCACCTTTATGGCCGAAGAGGCGCGGGCTTGTATTGGCCAGGTGCATCGTCATACCCGCCCGGCGCTGGAGATGCTTAAGAAAGAGGGACTGCGCTGGGAAGGCTATATCGATATTTTCGACGGTGGCCCGACGGTGGAGGCTTACATTGACGATGTGCGCGCCATCCGTAACTCACGGCTCTGCCAAGTGGAAGTATCCAATAGCGCAGCAGAAGAGAGCGTCAGCCGCTGGCTGGCCGCCACCACTCATATGCTCAGCTTTACCGCCAGTTGGGTAGGCCGTGCCCCCAGCGATGACAACACTATCGTGCTGAGCGCACAAGAAGCGCAGCGCTTAGGCGTTTCCACCGGCGATACCCTACGGCTACTCGAAACCTAGGCGACGTTTACAGGAGAGTTTTATGCACGCCCAACAGCAGCAACTCATCAATGGCGCCTGGGTCGCAGGCGACGCCGAGCCGTTGAGCAAGGTTGATCCGGTTTCCAGTCAGCTGTTATGGCAAGCGGCAACCGCCAGCGCGGAGCAGGTCGACGCCGCGGTCAAGGCTGCCCGCGGTGCTTTCCCCAACTGGGCGCGTACCCCATTTGCCGAGCGCCAGGCGCTGGTCGAACGGTTTGCCGAGGTGCTCAAAAACCGCGGTGAAGACCTAGCCGTGGCGATTGCCTCTGAAACCGGTAAACCGCTCTGGGAAGCGCGCACCGAAGCGGGTGCCATGGTGGGGAAGGTGGCGCTGTCGGTGAAGGCGTATAACGAGCGCACCGGTGAGCGGGAAAAAGCCGCGGGCAGCGCCAAAGCGGTGCTGCGCCATCGCCCCCACGGCGTGATGGCGGTGTTTGGCCCCTATAACTTCCCCGGCCATCTGCCCAACGGCCATATGGTGCCTGCGCTGTTGGCGGGTAACTGTGTGGTCTTCAAACCCAGCGACCAAACCCCACTTACCGCGGATTTCACCCTACAGTGCTGGCTAGAGGCCGGGCTTCCAGCAGGCGTCATTAACCTAGTGCAAGGCGGTGTGCCGGTAGGCCAGGCGTTGGCAGGCAACCCTGATATTGATGGCCTGCTGTTTACCGGGAGCGCCAAAGTGGGCGGTATGCTGCATCAACAGTTTGCCGGGCAGTTGGATAAAATCCTGGCGCTGGAACTGGGCGGCAATAACCCGTTGGTGGTGAAAGATGTCGACGACGAGCGTGCAGCGGTGTTGGCCATTCTGCAGTCGGCGTTTCTCTCTGGTGGGCAGCGCTGCACCTGCGCGCGGCGTTTGATGGTGCCGGAGGGTGCCGTCGGTGATCGCTTGATCGATGCGCTTTCAGAGGCGATCGCTAAGCTGCACGTGGCGGGCCAGTTCGAAGAGAATCCTGCGCCGTTTTATGGCGGTTTGGTCAGCGTAGCGGCGGCAGACGGCTTACTGAAAGCCCAAGAAGAGTTGGAAACTATGGGTGGCACGGTGATCAACCGCATGCGGCGTTTGCAAGATAACACCAGCCTGTTAAGCCCCGCGTTGATCGACGTGACGGGATTGGAGGTGCCTGACGAGGAGCATTTCGGCCCGCTGCTGAAAATCCACCGCTATAGCGATTGGGATGAAGCGCTACAGCTCGCCAACAACACCCGCTACGGGCTCTCCGCCGGTTTAATTGGCGGCGAACAAGCCGATTGGGATGACTTCCTGCTACGTATTCGCGCCGGGATCGTCAACTGGAACCGCCAAACTACCGGTGCCTCCGGCGATGCACCTTTCGGCGGCGTGGGTGACAGCGGCAACCACCGCCCCAGCGCTTTCTATGCGGCGGACTACTGCGCCTACCCGGTGGCTTCCATGGAAGCCGACAGCCTGGAGATGCCCGAGACCCTGCCGCCGGGAGTGAGCCTATGAGTGCCGCCGATATCAGCAGCGTCAGGGAAGTCAATTTTGATGGTTTAGTCGGCCCAACCCATAACTACTCGGGGCTGGCGGTAGGTAATGTGGCGTCTATGAGCCACGGCGGGTTAGTGTCCAACCCCAAAGAGGGCGCGTTGCAGGGTCTTCTCAAGATGAAGTCGCTGATGGACGCGGGCTACGCTCAAGGCGTTCTGCCACCCCAACAGCGCCCCGATATTGGCGCACTGCGCGATTTAGGTTTTAGCGGTAGTAATGGTGAGGTGCTGGCTCGTGCTTCTAAAGAAGCGCCGCAGCTGCTTCGGGCGGTGTGCTCGGCTTCGAGTATGTGGACGGCTAACGCGGGCACTATTACCCCCAGCATGGATGCACCCGATCGCCGGGTACACTTCACACCAGCGAATCTACAATCCAGCTTTCACCGCTATTTAGAACCGCAAACCACCGGTCGCGTGCTGCAGGCAATTTTCCGCGACGAACAGCACTTCGCCCACCACCCGGTGCTACCCGCCACCCCAGCCTTTTCCGACGAAGGGGCGGCTAATCACACCCGTTTATGTGGTGAGTACGGCGAGCCGGGCGTTCACCTATTTGTCTATGGCCGTCAGGCGTTTGGTGACGTGCGTAGCGGTGAGGGGGAGCCAACACGCTTCCCTGCTAGGCAAACGCTGGAAGCGAGCCAAGCAGTAGCCCGCCAGCACGGGTTAACACAGGAGCAAACAGTATTTGCCCAGCAGCACCCGGATGCCATCGATGCAGGCGTCTTCCATAACGACGTGATTGCCGTAGGTAATGGCCCCGTGCTGCTCTACCACGAAATGGCGTTTCTGGATGAAGAAGGCACGCTCAATAAGCTGCGCGCCAAAATGGCCAGCCCGCTGATTCCCGTGCGCGTGCCCTTGGAAGCGGTAAGCATGGAGGATGCGGTAGCCTCGTATCTCTTCAACTCACAGCTGCTATCCAACCCGGATGGCACCATGACACTGGTAGTGCCCGGCGAATGCCAGGAGCGCGAAGCAGTATGGAACACCATCCAAAATCACCTGCTAGCAGGCAATAACCCCATCAGCGAAGTGATCGTCAAAGACGTCAAGCAGAGCATGCGCAACGGCGGCGGCCCCGCCTGCCTGCGCCTACGCGTGGTGCTAACGGAGGCCGAACGTGCAGCGCTCTCTGGCCGCGTGCTGCTCACCAATGCACTGTACACTGACCTGACCGCGTGGGTGGAGCGCCACTATCGCGATCGCCTCGCCCCGGACGATTTGGCCGATCCACAGCTGGCGGAAGAGTCGCTTGCAGCACTGGATGAACTCACTCAACTGCTGAAAATCGGCCCGGTTTATCCCTTTCAACTGGGGTAGGGTGTGATGTAGTGAGGGAAAATAATAAACGCCAGGGCAGTGCCTTGGCGTTTGGGTTTAAAGTTTGCAGCGAAAGCTTAGCCGTCGCTTGCCCGGCGTATGCGATTAGGAGGGAGCAGTGCGACAACATATGCTGACCTTGGTGATAGGAGTATTTTTAATAATGTCGACAGGCACTAATGCGAACGGCTTGGATTTCGAAGCGTTAGTGKCTGAGCAAGGCGCAGCAGGCCCACTGCCAGCACTTCAGCCGTTTGAAGCAAGGGATGGCACCACACTTTCATATCGGCATTATCCAAGTGAATCCGACACGGCGCTGGTGCTCGTGCACGGCTCAGGGACCGACAGTCGATACCTGGCAACCTTTGCTCGCGGATTGGCAGCTTCAGGCGCCGCTGCCGTTTACACCCCGGATATTCGAGGGCATGGGCCATCTCCCGTTCGGCGCGGCGATATCGACTATATCAAGCAGCTTGAGGATGATCTTGCCGATCTTATTGCCCACATCAAAGTGGTCAATCCTCAATTAACGCGTATCGTCGTCGGTGGGCATTCGTCAGGTGGCGGGTTAGCAATACGTTTTGCTGGTGGTACGCATGGGCACCGTGCCAACGCCTATCTGCTGCTAGCGCCTTACCTGGGATACGACGCMCCTACTGTTCGGAAAAACTCGGGCGGGTGGGCAGACCCCAAAGTGACCAGGATCATTGCTATATCCATTTTGAATGAACTCGGTATTAACCACTTCAATAAGCTACCGGTGCTGCACTTTAATTTGCCGCCCGAATACCGCCAGGGCTCAGAAACGCTAGCGTATTCGTACCGGCTTATGAAGGGCTTTGGTCCCGCCAATTGGCAGAACGATCTCAGTTCTATGGCGGCTCCAGTCCTTCTTATTACTGGATCTGATGACGAAGCATTTTTTGCGGAGCGCTTCGAGCCCACTTTGCGGCCCATCGTTCCACACGCTGATATCGTCACGGTGCCTAATGCATCGCATCTGAGCCTTGTTGTGAACAAAGAGGGCATCAAGACAGCTTACCATTGGCTTCAAGCGTTATAAGAGCGAAAATCTCATGTGTATGGGATGGTGGAAACACTTATGGTTCTCACACCTAGCACTAGGATTACGTCAATATGCCCTTAATCGACATCCGTGCTGCACTCGAAACTGATGTTCCGGACATTCAATCCTGCGCACGACTGGCCTATTCAAAGTACATCTGCCGCATCGGCCGTGAACCCGCGCCCATGCATGCAGACTTCGCAAGCCTAATCGACTACGGCTACATAGATGTTGCCATCCTTGATTCACATTTTGTGGGCTATGTTGTGTTCTACCCCGAAGGCGATCATTTTCACCTCGAAAACGTTGCCATACTGCCCGAGTATGGCGGCCTCGGCATTGGGAAGCGATTGATCGATCACGTGGAACGTTCTGCCGAGGAAAAGGGGTATGAAGCCGTGGAACTTTATACGAATGAAGCCATGACAGAAAATCTCACCATGTACCCCAAACTGGGATACGTCAGGGTCGAGTGTCGGCATGAAGCGGGGTTTAATCGAGTGTATTTCCGAAAGCAGCTAAAGTTAGATGGCTGACAAGAAGAGCTTTCCTAGTTGGGTCGATTCAGTGAACGCGTCACTCTTGAGTTCATCACCGTATTGGAGATTGGTGATTTGAGAAAAGTATTAATGAGCGCCTGTCTCTTGGGTAAAAAGGTTCGCTATGATGGTGGTGCCCTTTCCGTGGATGATCAGATCGTTGAGCAGTGGCGTTCTGAAGGCCGAATCGTTTCTGTTTGCCCCGAAGTTGAGGCGGGGATGAGTATTCCCAGGCCGCCCGCGGAGATTTTCCAAGGCAGTGGTAAGGGTGTTTTAAACGGTGAGGTAGATGTTATCGAAAACGATGGGGGCAAGGTGACCAATGAATTTTTAGCAGGTGCCTCTATCGCTTTGAACTTGTGCCGTAAATTCGATACCGATATCGCAGTGCTTGCTGAGTTCAGCCCCTCATGCGGAAGCACCGCTATTTATGACGGCAGTTTTATGGGTAAAAAAGTACCAGGTATGGGAGTCACCGCTGCATTGCTCCGCGAAAATGGAATTCACGTTTTTAGTCAGTATGAGATAGCAGAAGCCAACATTGCACTACTTGCCACAAACTAGTTAAAGCAGCACTAGGAATCGTAATATGACGCCTATTATTCGGCCTACTAACGACAAGGCGTTCGCGGAAAATATCATCATTCAGAATATGTCAGCCTACTATAAACAGTTGGATATGCGCTGGGATACAGCCTTGTTTGATAAGCAGTGGGATGAGCTAGATAGCTATGAGTTAGTCATAAATGCTTCACAAGTGGGGCTGCTCTGCATAAATCACGATGAAATCGCTTACTATATTCGAGAGCTACAAATTGATCAGAAGTGGCGGCGTCAAGGCTTAGGTACAGCGGCAATCCGCTACACGGAGAAAATCGCCCAGCAGGCCGGCATCCGCTTACTTCGGCTCCGTGTGTTTTGTATCAACCCAGCCGTCGCTTTATACGAGCGTATGGGGTTTCGCGTGCGTAAAACCGAGGGCGGGACTCACTATATGGAGAAAAGGATTGATTAGCTGCTCAAACTGAATCGTGTTGTACTCCCTGATGCCTTACTCCTTTACTGTCGCAATGATGTCTGTCATATCGGTCACTTCTAAACCATCCTCCCGTATTAATTTCGTTTCAACACGCAGTCCATCCCTCGTTTGTAGCTGAAGGCGAAGCGGTGTATTGCCAGGTTCTAAGTGCTCTCCGCCCCACTCGCGAAGGGCGATAACCACGGGGAAGAGTGCATGGCCTTTCGCTGTTAGCGCATAGCCTTTGCGGGCTCGTTGTCCTGAATCACGGTATTGGTAGCGCTCTAAAATACCTTCTTGAACCAATCTGGCAAGCCGGTTGGACAAAACTGAGCGAGTAATACCCAGGTCTTCTCTGATTTGGTCGAAGCGCTCAGCACCACATATCACTTCTCGCAGAATCAGCAGCGACCACATATCTCCCACAACCCGGATCGCCTTGGCAAGCGAGCATTCTGAGACGGGAACACGTGTGTGAGAAGTGTGTGTTTCGGTGTGGTTTTTCATATTCCAATGATAGCAAAGTTTGAAAACAGAACTAAGCGCGACTAATCTGAGTCTTTATTAAAGACTCAGGTGGTAGATATGACACAATCTGACTTTCTCCACGAGCGCGATCCTACAGCACTCACAACTGACCTTCGTACACTCGCTGCGCTGGCCTTGGTGCCGGCAATCGGCCTAGGTATTGCACGATTTTCCTACGCATTACTTCTACCCTCTATGAGCTCAAGTCTTGGATGGAGCTATGCCGATGCAGGCTGGATGACCTCGGTAAACGCAGCAGGGTATTTTATTGCCGCGCTGATTTCGGCCCGTTTTATTGGAGTTGTTGGGGCCAATCGAGTCATGCGTACGGGGATCTTCGCATGCGTGATCGCTTTGATCATGATGGGAGTATTTCGCCACACTGCATTGCTCAATATCTCCTGGTTTTTGGCTGGACTAGGCGGCGCTAGTGCGTTTATTGCTGGTGGGGTTATCGCCGCCCAAGTATCCCAACGCCATCCGGCACGAGCGTCGTTTTTACTCGGCATCTTCTATGCGGGGCCAGGTTTAGGCATTGTGCTTTCGGGGGTTGGCGTTCCCTGGGTTCTGAGCCAGTGGGGCGCGACGGCATGGCCTACTGCTTGGTTAGCATTGGCGGCCATATCAGTGGTGCTCGCACTCGGCGTCGTATGGGGTGTTCGCGTCATGCCACAAAGCCGAGTTCAGGCACATGCATTGGCACCATTAGCTTCTATGCAGTGGATGCTGGTTGGCTATGGCTTTTTCGGGGCAGGCTATATTACTTACATGACGTTCATGATCGCTTGGATACAGTCCCACGGTGAGAGTGCCGCGTTTCAATCGCTATTCTGGGTCGTGCTGGGCTTGGCTGTGACTGTCTTCCCTTGGCTTTGGGCTGGTGTGCTGCAAAATCAGCGCCACGGCCGTGCATTTGCGATGCTTAATGGATTGACCCTGATTGGCGCTGCATTGCCGCTTATATCAAGTGCTTGGCCTGTTCTGCTAGTGTCGGCTGCGGTTTTCGGTTGTGCCTTTTTTGGTGTTGTGGCTTCTACGACAGCTTTTGTGCGGAGAAATTGTGATGCTTTGTCTTTGGCGTCGGGTATTGGTGCGATGACGGTCGCGTTTAGTATTGGCCAGACATTGGGGCCAACGTTAAGCGGTTGGTTGAATGATCTAACCGGGGGGCTATCGTTCGGGTTATTAACGTCAGCCGCCTTTTTAATCGCCGCAGCGTTAATCGGTTTGTTGCAAAAAGATTTCGGGGCAGGGCTGTCAGCACAATGAATATCAGGTATGGCTGGCTATCTGCTTACACCATGCCAACGGCGCCCATACTGTCATGTTCGTTTAAGTCGCTCTCGGGTTAATTAGTTAAGTTGTTTGGCTTTGCCAATGTTGAGCAGGGTAATTCCTGCTCCAATTAATAGGGTGCCAAGCAGTAAGCCTTCGGGAGCGGTTTCTCCCTGCAACACTATGGCAACTGGAACACCCACCACGGCGCCAACGGAGCCCAATAGGCTTAGAAACACCGGGCCGCCACTTTTCTGTAGCAGGAAGAGCAGTAAGAACTGGCCTGCGAAGACCACAGCTTGAATGGCAATCAGCATGATCGGCAGGGAGCGGTCTGTTGGAATGTTCAGTGAGAAGCCCGGCAGAAAACCCACGCTGAGCAGAAGGGCGGCAGCGGCGATGAGCATCCCAGGTGCCAGTGCATCGCTGGATACGCCTTCTGGCCAGCGCAAGGTTCTGTAAAGATTGCCGATGGCTAGCAGTACGGGCCCGATTAAAGCGAGAAGAATCCAGAGATAATCGGCATCCGGCGCAGAAAGCTTATGGAAGGCCAGGGTGACGGCACCTGCCAAGGCTGATATTACCCCCGCCGCACGCAACACCTGGAAGCGCTCCATTTTTAATGCTAGCGCGCCGACGTAGGTGAGTAGCGGTGGCAGGGTGATGATTAATGCCACGAACCCAGCACCCACATGGGGGACGGCTGAGAAAAACAGTAGGTTGGCACCCGCTACGCCCAGCAGCCCTGAAATAACGTAATACTCAATGGTACGACCGTTCACTGGCGGTAGATTGCGGCGAAAGGCGGAGAGAACCAACAAAATAAGCGCTGCCCCTGAAATCGACCAGAACAGAAAAGCGAGCGCTGACAGCTGAATATCACCGGCAAGTTTCGCCAAATTAGTCGATAGACCCAACAAGGCGCCACCGGCTAGCAGGTATATCAGTGGGGCAAGCCAAGTTCTTTTAGGTGAGTGTGTTGTGCGGGCAGTGCTTGATAACGTCATTGGCGAAGTTCTCATTGGTACCGTTTTTGAAACTATCTTGATATCAAGTTATGTGCGATTAATCTTGACGTCAAGCTAATTAGGCGCAAAATAGGCTCATGGATCATGTAGACAACATTCTTAAGCAGTGGCGGCTGGAGAGGCCTGAACTAGACGTTGCGCCGATGGGTACCATCGGGCGGGTTAAACGGCTGAACCACACTTTAATGCGCGCAATGGAGAAGACCTGGGCGGAATACGGCCTGACGGACGCCAGCTTTGACGTTCTGGCCACCCTACGGCGAGAGGGGGAGCCCTACGCGCTATCGCCGGGGGATTTGATGGCATCCACCATGGTGACATCGGGCACCATGACCCACCGTATCAATCAACTAGAAAAGGCGGGGTTGATTGAGCGGGTTAAAAATCCTGACGATGGCCGCGGTTTTCTAATCTCTCTGTCCCAGCGTGGGTTTGAGTTAATCGACGAAGCGGTGGCCGCCCATGTGGAAACCCAGGCGCAGCTGGTGAGTGGCCTGAGTAAAGAGCAACGAGAGCAACTTGATGATCTGCTTAAGCAGTTTTTGGCGGGGTTTGAGCAGAAGTGAGGKGCGCCGTAGCGGCAAGCTAGTCACTATTTAATCCGCACATTTAACATTAAGTGGTGAGATTCCTGCCTCGAACCCCCACCGTCATTGCCTCCATGAACGCGCGGACTCTGGCCACATGGCGCAGATCCGGGTGAGTGAGCAGCCAGAGTGGGGTAGTGAGTGCTTCAATGGGTTCGCTTAGCCTGAGTAGCGCTGCATCGGCATCGCCAAGGTAGCAGGGCAGTACCGCAATACCCGCCCCGTGGCGTACCGCTGATTGCATGCCCAGCATGCTGTCCACCCGGTAGGCGGCGCTTTTATCCATCATCCACTTTTCAAGCGTTGCGTCGCCCAGATGAACATCCGGGCCGATCCAGCTTTCTGTTGGCAGTGACGCTGTGCCTAGCGGCAGTGGGGCGTTTTGCCAAAGCGCCTTTTGGCCATAAATTGCCTGGTTAATATCGCCTATCTTGCGGCCTACCAGAGTTTCGGGTGGCTTTTTAGTTGGGCGGATCGCGATATCGGCCTCCCGCCGCGACAAGCTTTGCAGCTGATTGGAGATAACCACTTCCAGCGTGATTTCCGGATAGCGCTGGCGAAAGTTTGCCAGTAGCGGCGAGACCAGCCCCGCGAAAAGTGTATCAGTGGTGGTGATTCGTAAGCTGCCGGTGAGGGTTAAATCCTTCCCTATGATGCGGCGCTCAGCACCGTTGATTTCGCTCTGTACGCGCTTGGCCGAAGCCGCCAGATCATCCCCTGCCAGGGTCGGTGTATACCCCGTGCGACTGCGCTCAAAAAGGGTAACCCCCAGCCCTTGCTCCATCTCGCTTAAACGTCTAAATACCGTGGCATGGCTGATACGCAGCGCTCGGCTGGCGCCGGATAGCGAGCCCTCCTCGGCAATCGCTAGCACAATTTGAAGATCATCCCACCGTATCTGCTGTTCATTCATGCAAGCTTGGTTCTCATTTTTAGCCAATGTTTAAGCGCATATGAACAGGTTAGCCTGTCGTCAAACCAATCGATAGGGGAGGCGTCGTATGAATGTGTTGATTGTCTTGGCTCATCCTGAACGCAAGTCGTTTAATGGCGGCCTAGTGGATGTGGCGGTAAAACAGCTGGTGGACGCGGGCCATACAGTTGAGGTGGATGATCTCTATGCTGAGCAGTTTGATCCGGTGGAGCGCGCCGAGCACTATCCGCATCAAGCTGTTGATGTGGAATACTTTTATCCCCTCAATGAGCAGCGGGCTCACTACCAACAAAACGCATTACCGCAGGATGTTGAGCGGGAGTTGACACGGCTGGAGAGGGCTGACTTGGTGATCTTCCAGTTTCCATTATGGTGGCACGCCCAGCCCGCCATTTTGAAAGGCTGGTTTGATCGGGTGTTGGTGTATGGAGGGCGCTATACAAGCCGCATGCGTTACGATCATGGTTACTATCGCGGAAAGCAGGCGATGCTGTCAGTCACCACCGGCTCGCCGGAGATAGCGTTTCAGCCCTTTGGCCGCGCTGGCAATATGGTTCACTGGCTATGGCCTATGCATGCATCGTTGTACTACGTTGGCTTTGACGTGTTGGCGCCTCATTTGAGCTACGGCATTCAGGGCGGCGGTATTCGCTATCAAGAGGAGACTGCTCTCATTGACCATCTGGAGACCTGCAAAGCAGCCTGGGCATCTAGACTAGTGAGCTTGAGTAGTGAACGACCCATTCCATTTACAGGTTGGGACGACTGGGACGATGAGGGTGTTTTACACCAGACAAACCCGCTGCGATGGCGGCTAGGCTGAGCTCGTGTAGACTCTCACTTGTCTCTACCACCGATCAGTAAAAGGCCCGAGCAGCGCCATGAACAACGCGAAACACCTATTTTCCGATGCTGAGCGGCGTGGGCTCTACCGCGCCATACATGAACGGCGCGATGTGCGCTCGCAGTTTCTGCCTGACCGGATTCCCCCTGAAGTGCTGAGCCGCCTTTTGGAGGCCGCGCACCATGCGCCGTCGGTGGGGTTTATGCAGCCTTGGGATTTCATCGTGATTGAGAGTCGCGACGTCAGGGAGACGGTGCTGGCGATGTTTGAGCAAGAGAACCAGAAGGCCGCCGAGCGCTTTGAAGGTGAGCGTAAAGAGCATTATCGCAGCCTTAAGCTGCAAGGGATTATGGAAAGCCCGCTTAATCTCTGTATTACCTGCGACCGCAGCCGAGGCGGCCCCCATGTGCTAGGGCGCAATAGCATTGTGGAAACCGACCTGTTTAGCACTTGTTTAGCCGTGCAAAACCTCTGGCTGGCAGCGCGGGCGGAAGGGATTGGCGTTGGTTGGGTGAGTATTCTTGACCAGGAGCAGCTGAGCACTGCGTTAAATCTGCCTGAGCACGTTTACCCGCTGGCGTATCTCTGCCTTGGCTACGTGAGTGAGTTTTTAGATCAGCCAGAGCTTGAAGCGCAAGGCTGGCGTTCCCGCCTGCCTTTAAGTGACTTGGTGCATGGCGATAAGTGGGGGCAGCCGTTTAGCAGTGGGTTGTGAGCACGCTTCTATAGGAAGGGCCTGCTTGCTGTGCCCAGTCCATCTGCCCATTGCTTACGGCGTTGGCTTTTATTTGCGTACATGCGCTCGTCTGCCAACGCAAACACCTGTTGGGCGGGAACTTCACTGGAGCTGGCGCAGCCTATGCTCACATGAAGCATGAGTTCTTCATGTTCACCGCTGGCGGTGTCGATAGTGCAGCGCTGTTCAGGCAAGTTTTCTTGGATCAAGTTGGCCATACGCCTAGCTGCCGTTAGGTCGGCAGAGGGGAACAGAATGACGAATTCATCGCCACCGTAGCGAGCCAGTATGTCGCTGTCTCTGCAGTGAAATTGCAGGTACTGGGCAACGCAGGCAATTAGTTGGTCGCCTGCCACGTGCCCATAATGGTCGTTTACGTCCTTGAGCCTATCGACATCCAACATCAGCACCGCAAAATCCAGGTTTGGCGTCTGCACCTTGCCCTGAATACTCATCTGCAGCGCTGATTCCAAAAAACCTCGGTTATAAAGCCCGGTGAGTCCGTCACGCTCAGCCGTTTTCTTCAGTTCCAAATGCAGCAATTTATTCTCGGTAGCCGCCGCCAGCTGGTCGGCAAACAGAGACAGTATTTGCTCCAAACCGTCGTCTCGACTGGGAGCTTTCACAATCAGCCAGCCTTCATACATGCTTAGTCGGCCCGCCATCGACGCGACATAGAGATTCTCGCCTTCCTCTGTTTGTGGCAGTGTGGCCAGATCTCCTTCTTGTCCATAAACGTTTGCCAATAAATATCTTAGGCGTTTTTCATCCTCTGAGCTTAGCCCTGCCACCGCCGCGAAGCGTGTCACTTCTGAACGCTGCCGTTCTTGTAGAAAAACCGCAAATCCGTAGTCGGGGAAGTGGGTCTGTAGGTGGTTTAAGGAGTCAACCAGCAGCGTGTGGATATTGGTCGCGCGATTTGCGACGGCTCCTAGATCAAGCAAGGCGTGAAAGACTCGGTTCTGAAATCTAGTTTCGCCTATGCTGCGGCCAATCTGGCGATTCTGACTGTAGGTGACGCGGCCAATGGTTAGAAAATAGACCACTGCACCGGCCCATTGATAGATGTCTAAACGGTTGCTTACATAGGGACGAAAAGTGAACCCCGTTAGGGCGCTTCCAATTAAAGCTGCAAGAATGAAAAGTCCGGCTGCAATAAGCATTTTCCGCACTCCACCGACCACTAAATTATTCATCAAACAGGCAAGCCCAATGGTGATGGTCGCTAAAACGTAAAAATCCAGTACGCTGCACCAAAAACCAAATAGCAGGCTGTCAAAGAGGAGGTTTCTGAACTCGGCACGCTTGGAGTTCTGGGCATGTGCTGCAAGCGCATAGGCGACGCCGGGCCATAGCAGCAGCAACATCCCAGGTAGAATAAGCGTCCAGCCGCTGCCTTCTGCGACGGCGATCCATACGGTTAGCCCGAAGGTATGGCAAAAGGCAAAAATGCGTGGGGCAATTATTGCCAATGCAAGACGGTGTGGGCGTCTCAAAGAAGGTTGCATTCGTGAGTCTTTATTTAACGTTATTTGACCAACAGACTAGCACCTAAGCGGCTAAGAAGCCCTATCCCGGCGTCAGACGAATAGTTCGTTTCATTCTCATAAGTTGCAGACAGTGTCAGGGCGTATCGATTGGATATGATGAAGCTGTCTCGCAGCTGGCCAGTAAATGGTTGGCGTGCTCGCGAAGTGCCGCTTTGAGGCCATCTGGCTTGAGAACGGTAAATCGAAACGGGAGCTGTGCCAGCCAATAGGCAAACCACTCGAAGCTGTCGGTTCGGGTGGTGAGCAGTAATCCACCGTCAACCTCCTCGAACGGTTCTGTACAGAAAAATTGGTTCTCAACGTCAGCGGACACGGCATGATCGATGTGTAGCACCAGTGATACTTCATGAGTTGGGCCCCAGGACATAAGGCTTTCGCTCAAAAAATCGGCTGCATTGAAGCGAGCGGGGCGTATGAAGGTATCATCGAGTAGGTGCACACCGCTGATACGATCCAGCCTAAATGAGCGCATGGCGCCCCTCAGGTGGCAAAAACCAACGGCATACCACCGGCCCTGTTGGAAAACCAGTCCGTAGGGGTCGATCCGACGATCAATCTGATCGTGCTGCGGAGAGTGGTAAATCAGCCCGACGGTTCGCATGGCTTCAGTAGCTTTCGTAAGAGTCTCAAGTGTACGGTCATCACGGCTGGGTTCACGCCGGGGTAAGATCACCTGAGTGGTCTCACTGATACCGCGCACCCGTCTTTGTAAATTCGCAGGCATCACTCGCTCGAGCTTTGCTTGCACGCTGGCAATGGCAGGCGCTGCGTTCGTCAGACCCAGCTGGCTGGCGGCCACTAAGCCTAGAGAAACGGCGAACGTCTCTTCGTCGGTAAACATCATCGGTGGCAGCTTGAAGCCAGCCACCAGTCGATAGCCACCGTAGCGCCCCTGTTCGGTCACTATCGGCACACCTATATCTTCCAGTGCCGTAATGTAACGCCGTATAGTGCGTCGATCCACGTCCAGGCGTTCGGCCAACTCTGCGCCGCCCATCTGGCCATTAGCCTGAAGCAACTCAAGCACCGCAAGTACGCGTGTTGTGGGGCCTGCCATTAGCGCCTCCCTCCTGAAGCCATCGTTAAAGTCCTGCAGAAAAATGCATTGTGGCTTTTATTTAGGACGGATTATCACCTATTAACACACTAATCTGACTTGGCAGTACCTAATGTCATCGAAAAATAGACTGAAAAAGGAGCCTAATATGTCAGAGCTAACGTTTTACACTCACCCTATGTCTCGCGGGCGCGTGGTGCGCTGGATGCTGGAAGAGGTAGGCATAGCCTACTCGGTAAAAGCGATGGAGTATGGCTCAGAGATGAAAGCCGAGGACTACTTGGCCATCAACCCCATGGGGAAGGTGCCTGCCATCAAACATGGCAACACTGTGGTGACGGAAGTAGCGGCTATCTGCGCGTACCTGGCAGATCAGTTTCCAGATAAAAAGCTGTCACCGCCCCCACAATCTCCCGAACGTGGCGTTTACTATCGCTGGCTGTTTTTTATGGCGGGCCCGTTCGAAATGGCCACCAGCGCCATGACTTATGATTGGAAAATCGACAGCAGTAACGCACAGGCTGTCGGCTGTGGCCAAGTGGAAGACAGTATCAATACCCTTGAAAAAGCACTCAGTGAAAATGCTTATATCTGCGGCGATCAGTTTACTGCCGTAGATATCTTGGTTAGCAGTTATCTCTGGTGGGAAACGATGCAGAAGAACATCCCGCCCAACGAGGTGTTCAAGCAGTACATTGAGCGCATGGAAAGCAGGCCAGCAGCCAAGCGGGCCAATGAGTTGGATGATGAACTGGCTAAGCACTTAAAGCCTGTGACCGCCTGATGAATTGACCGTGCTGCTGCCCAGCCCTTAAGCGAACAGGGCTTGCAAGGTGAGATTAGCCCTATCTGGTTGCAGTTTTTTTGACAGCGCATGGCGGTGAGATCTCTGGCTAGCGGCGTGTGCAGGAGGTATCGGCGCTAGCCAGCCTACCCATATATCGCTACTGTATTTGCTTGTGCTAAATAAGACAGGCGCCACTTATGCAATGCGATATCATTCTCCAGCGGCTAAGAGCCGACGATCCTAACGCTGAAATAGTCGCGGGCTGGACATTTGAATCCTGGGGGCATTTGCACCCGGGGCTAACGCTGGAAAAGGCTATTGAATGGTTAAAGGCCGAATGTGGCCAGGGCGGTGTGCCTTCAATCTTTGTGGCGATGCAAGGCGAAACCCCTGTGGGAACCGCCAGCCTCATTGCTGATGATATGAGTATCCGCCGCGAATTTACCCCCTGGCTGGCCTCCGTATTCGTCGTGCCTGAATGGCGGGGGCAGGGTATTGCCTCTGCGTTGGTACGCCGGGTAGAAGCCGAAGCAGCTGCGCATGGCTTTGAGCGTTTCTATCTCTATACCCCTGATCAACAGGCGCTTTATCGACGGCTGGGTTGGCAGGATAAGGAGGATGTTGAGTATCGGAAAGAGCACGTTACGGTGATGGCGCGGCAGCTAGATAAGCCACAAAACTGAGAGGCGTTTATGATCAGTGGCCGTGCATTGCGCTACTTCGATACCGTGGCTCGCTGCCGTTCTTTACGTCAGGCTGCGGCGCAGCTGCATATCGCCCCCACGGCGATTAGCCGACAGATCGATTTATTGGAACATCAGCTTGGCGCACCGCTAATCGAACGCGGCCCCAATGGCATTAGCCTCACCGCCGCGGGGGAACTGTTAGCCGCCCAAGCTCAGCGTACCCTCCGTGATCTTGAGCGGGTGCAGGAGCATATTGCCGACCTTAAAGGTTTACGCACTGGCCGGGTCAGTTTGCAGGTGGCGGAAGGTGTTGTGGCTGGCCTGTTAGCCCCAGCGTTAGCCAAGATGGGGCAGCGCTATCCTCATTTGAGTTTTGATATCGGCATCGCCAGCGCTAGCCAAATGGTGGAGGCACTGCGCCGAGGCGATGCAGATATTGGTCTGTCATTCTTTATGCCCCGCCATGATGACATTGTGCCCTTTGCGAGTGCCGAGTTGCATCACCATGCAGTGATGGCCCCAGGCCATCCTTTGGCCGCGGCTTCTGAGGTGAGTCTTCACACCTTGGCAGAGCACCGGCTGATCCTACCTGATGAATCCTATGGCGCTCGCCAAGCGCTGGAGCGCGCCGCTCATCAGGCCGGGATAGTGCTGGCTCCCACCTTCAAAACTGCTTCACTGGAAACCCAAAAAGCACTCGCCCTTAACGGCGCAGGCGTGCTGGTATTGCCGCCGATGGCGGTAGCTCGGGAGTGTCAGTTAGGCGAACTCGTCAGCATTCCCTTATCTCCTTTAGAGCTCGAAGCAGCGCGGATTGATCTCTGTGTTTATCGCCATCGCCAGCGCAGCTTTGCCACCGAGGCATGCCTTTCGCTGCTGGCGAGTGCACTGCAAACCCGGCAAGACCCGCCATCCTGAAAGGGCTTGAGCCTGAGAGATATTGAACCTGAAAGATCTCGAAAGAGTAGAGTGCACACAAAAAGTGGACACGCTGCGGTCAATATTGAAATAGCAGAGGGCGCTGTGTGGGTTCATGCTGAGCTTATTGATAACGACTGCCTGATAACAGCCGTCTGACAACAACAGCAAAAGGTGATGTGATGCCTGAACTATACCAACTAACCGCCACGCAGTTGCTAGCGGGCTACCGAACCCATACGTTCTCGCCAAGTGAGGTAGCAGGCGCCCTGGTTGAGCATATCAACAGCTGGGAGCCGCACATTAACGCGCTGTATGCCTATCAGCCCGATGCCTTCATTAAAGCTGCAGAAGCGTCTACCCAACGCTGGGCAAAAGGCGAGCCAAGCGGTGGTTTGGATGGTGTTCCGGTCACCCTTAAAGAGTTGATTGCCACTAAAGGGATGCCGGTGCCGGTGGGCACGGGGCTGGGTGAGCAGGCTGCTGCCACTGAGGATGCACCCCCGGCTGCGCGCCTAGCGGAAGACAATGCCCTGCTGTTGGCAAAAACCACCTGCCCTGATTTTGGCATGCTCTCATCCGGGCTTTCTTCTTTTCATGGCCTAACCCGCAATCCGTGGGATTTGACCTGCAATACCGGTGGTTCAAGCGCGGGAGCGGGCGCGGCGGCCGTCGCTGGGCTTGGGCCGCTGCATGTGGGTACCGATATTGGTGGCTCGGTACGCCTGCCAGCGGCGTGGTGTGGGGTCGTCGGTTTTAAGCCTACGCTGGGCCGGGTACCCATAGATCCGTATTATGTGGGCCGCTGTGCCGGGCCCATGACCCGCAGCGTCGGGGATGCCGCGCTTATGATGACGGCGCTTGCCCGCACGGATCGGCGCGACGCGATGCGCCTGCCGCCCGAAGAGATCGACTGGATGAACCTAGCGCTAGACATAAAAGGCCTGCGGATTGGCGTGATGATGGAGGCGGGCTGTGGGCTGGCGTTGGATGATGAGATTCGCCAACATGTCGAGCAGGCTGCCAAGCAGTTAGAAGCCGCCGGGGCAACGCTAGTGCCCTTGGCACCCGTGCTGACCCGTGAAATGCTGGATGGGCTGGATCACTTCTGGCAGGCCCGCCAGTGGAGCGAGTTGTTAAAGCTCTCGCCAGAAGAGCGTGAGCAGGTATTGCCCGCCATTTTAGCCTGGGCCGACGGCGGCGCACGCTTAAGTGGCGTAGACGCGGTGCAAGGTTTCCAGCAAACCATGATGATGCGACGCGCTACCGAAAGCGTATTTGATGAGGTCGATGCGGTGATTTCACCCACCACACCCAATATCGCCTTTCCGGCCGAGTGGCCATCGCCGACTAATGATCCGCGTCAGCCTTTTGAGCACATTGCCTATACCGTGCCGTGGAATATGGGCGAGCAGCCCGCTATTTCCCTTAACGCTGGGTTCAGTAGCGGCAATATGCCTATGGGGGTGCAGTTGGTTGGCCCGCGTTTTGCGGATCATTTTGTACTCCAGCTGGCGCGACAGCTTGAAGAGCGCTTGGCGCTACCCATGCGCTGGCCAACGCTGCCAACGGATAAAGTGGGGGCACAATAATGCCGTTTTTAAAAACCGTTTAGAACAACCATCGTAAAAAACGGTTATTAAAAAACTGTTGTTAAAAACCGTCTTTAGAACCGTCTTTAAAACTTAGGGGAATACTCATGGGACGATTATTGGTGCTGCCTACCTCTCGGGCGGGCTGGGGGCTGTTAATCGCGTTCGTGGCGCTGGTGCTGGCGGGTACGTGGCCGGTGATTGGGTTAGTGAACCGGGCCACCTTGGTGATGGGCCTGCCGTTGATAGTGGTGTGGAGCTACCTGGTGATTTTTGCCTGCGTGGTGGTGATGCTGATCGGCAACCGCATTGTGGAGCGAGACGACCATGAGTAGCCCCTGGCCACTGTTGATTACCTTGACCTATGTTGCCATTGCGATGGTGATTGGCCTACGCGCCAGGGCAGGGCGCTCCATGAATAGCCTAGAAGAGTGGGGCGTGGCAGGACGCAGCATGGGGCCGGTGACGCTCTACCTGTTGATTGCCGCGGGCAGTGTGAGTGCTTACACCTTTATGGGTGCGCCCGGCTGGGCTTACTCCAAAGGCGTCGCAGTATTTTATGTAGCGATCTACCTTGCTTACCTGGCGTTGGTAGCGTGGTACTTTGGCCCCAAGGTGTGGCAGTTTGGTGAACAGTTTGGTCACGTGACTCAGGCAAGCGCCATTTCCGACCGCTACCAGAGCCCCGCGCTGGGCGCACTGGCGGCACTCGTAATGGCGATCGGCTCTATTGCCTACGCGGTGCTGCAAACCATTGGCTCGGCTTATATTCTGTTTGTGATGAGCGGCGGTTTGATTCCGATTTGGCTAGGTGTCGTGCTGGTACTGGCCTGCATTGCCGTTTACCTCTATGCCAGTGGTCAACGCGCGATTGGTCGCACCAATGCCTTTCAAGGCGTGTTGATGCTGATTGTGGCTTGGGCCGTTKGCCTCTGGGCCGTTCATAGCGCCACCGGCGGGTTGAGCTTTGCGGGCGTGTTTGAGCGTATCCAAGCCGAGCATAGCGAGTTTCTCACTCTGCCCGGCGCGGGCGGCGATATGAGCTTTAGCTTCTGGACGACCTCGATCATCGTTTCGATGTTTTCGTTTATGCCACCGGTATGGACCCAGTGGATGAGCGCCTCTTCGGCGCGCACTATTCGTCGCAGCGCTACTTGGTTGCCCACTTATTATATCGTCATTCTGCCGATGGTTGTTGTTGGTTTTATCGGCATTTTCTCCCTTCCGGAGCTGGCCCGGGCCGATACCGTGGTACTCGAATACGCCATGCAACACTTACCGGTGGCGCTGGTTGGACTGCTCGGCGCAGGCACTCTGGCAGCCTCAATGTCTTCTAGCGAGCCGTTTATTCACTCGGTATCGCTGTCGCTGAGCAAAGATGTGCTTCAGCCGGTGTTAAAACTCTCTGATGGTGTGACCGGCAAACTAGCCCGGCTGCTGATTCTGCCTATTATGTTCTTAGTGGTAGCGCCGTTGGCGATTGCCGAGCCCGGCAGTTTGGTAATGATTCTGTTGGTGGGGCTGGGGTTTGCTTCCCAGGTACTGCCTGCCTTTATCGGTATGTTCTTTTGGCCCCGCGCTTCTCGCTTAGGCGTGATGGCCGGTATCGTGGCGGGCTTTCTGATTACCGTGGCGTTTACTACCCTTTGGCCGCACCCGCTGGGGATACATGCGGGGTTCTGGGGGCTGATGCTCAACCTACCGGTGTTTGTGGCGGTCTCATTGATGACACCGGCTACCCACGAGGAGGTGATCGAGCGATTTTTTCGTATTGCCGCCCCTCGTGGATTTACTCGCTTGAGTCAATAAGTGTAGGGCAGCCACTGACTTAATCTATTCATGGTTATCGACTACCTTTATAACAAAGTGTTTTTTTGCATCAATTTTTTTGCATTAACTTTTGTGCATTAACTAAGGTAATTCGATGAGTCATGCATTGACTGGACATAACCGCCCTCAGCGGGTAATTGAGGCAACCCATCAGGCGAATAAGACCTTGCCAGCGGCCACCCGCCAAGCCAAGTACGCCAAAATGGCTGCGTCGCCCTACCGCTTTTACCGCGGTAGCAACCATCTGTACTGGAATGATGTATGGCACGATTGGCGCTTTGCCCTGTTTGGCGGCTGGCCGGAAACTCAAACTTGGCTGCAAGGCGATGCTCATGTCTACAACTTCGGCGCCTATGGTCATCATGATGATCAAGTCCGCTATGGCATGGATGATTTCGACGATGCGTTGATTGGCGACTACCAATACGATCTGTGGCGACTGGCCATAAGTGCCGTGCTTGATGGTCGTGAAAACGCGGAGTTAGATCCAAAAGCGATCGATAAAGCGCTTAAAAAGTTAATAGAGGGCTATTGCCAAACGCTGGCTGACCACGTCGACGGCAAGCCGGTGGAAGCGGTTACGCTTGATAGCGCCAAAGGTCCACTAAAGCCCTTTATGAGTAAAGTGGCCGATAAACAGAGTCGTGCTCGCATGCTCGAAAAGTGGACGACACTTGATGAGCAGCAAGGCCGCCATTTCGCTGAGCGGCCTGGCAAGCTCGCTAACCTGCCGGCGGATGTGGCCAGCCAACTCCGCCGCTTAATTGAGCAGGAGTATCAGCAAACGCTGCAACACGCTATTAAAGAGAGCGATCCCCACCATTTCCGCGTCAAAGATACGGCACGACGCTTGGATGCAGGTACCGGTTCGTTAGGTGTGGAGCGCTATTACGTCTTGATTGAAGGTGGTGTTGAACACGAGCACGATGACATCATCCTGGATGTCAAAGAGCAGGTTCCCCCTGAAGCGTTTCGACTAATGGATAAAAACCAGCAGCAGGCGTGGCGTAAGTTGTTTCCCAACGAAGCCATCCGTCATGCAGCTGCCTTCCACGCCATTGCCGAGCACCCAGACGCCTATCTTGGTTGGCTAACCATGAACGGAAAGGTGTTTTCGGTGCGTGAGCGCTCGCCGTTCAAGAAAGACTTTCCGACCCATAAGCTCTCGGGAGCTAAGTCATATAGAAAACTGGCAAAGCAGTGGGGAGAAATTCTCGCCCGTGAACACCTGCGCGGTGCTAAGGCGCTTAACCAAGGTGACTCAACACGCTTTGCAAAGGCCGTTTGCCAACGATTAAAAGGTCGTGAAGACCTGTTTGTTGAGGTAGTGTCAACACTGGCGGTGGCCTACGCTGACTGCACAGAGCAGGATTACGCTGTGTTTATCGATCACTTTCTGGCGACGGGTTCTGCATAATCAAACCAATACCATGAGTGATTATTGAGGCTGCTGTTTACCGAGCATAAACCCCTGCTCTTCAAGTGTCTCTTCCCATACCACACAGCGGTTACGGCCGCTGTGCTTGGCTTGATAAAGCGCTTCATCAGCAAGGCGCAGTAATTTCTTAGGGTCTTGAGAGTGATCAGGATACGTTGCAACACCGCAAGAGAGCGTGATTTTACGTAGTGGGGTGCCTTGATGGACAAATGCCTGATGAGCAATGGATGTTAACAGCGCTTTGGCGCGTGATTCAGCAGCAACTCGAGAGGTCGCGGGCAGCAGGGCAATAAATTCTTCACCCCCAAAGCGACAGATCACGTCCATATCCCGTAGGTGGTGGCGCAGTAACAGAGCGATTTCGACCAGTACAGCGTCTCCTGCATCGTGACCAAAATCGTCGTTAATCTGTTTGAAATGATCCACATCCAGCATTAGCACGGAAAGTTGACTGGCATGCTGCTTAACTCGCTGACACTGGTGTTCAAATGCCATGTCGAAATGGCGTCGGTTATGCAGGCCTGTTAACGGGTCTTTGCGTGAGAGTCCTTCCAGTTCTTGAACTAGCCGGTCAAGGTCGGCGGTTCGCGCAGCCACTTGCTGCTCAAGGGTCTCATTGGCCATCGCAAGCTGTTGCTGTGTATGCCGGTAGTGCCACAGAAAAATAGCCGCGTTAGCCAAAGAAAAAGCCAGTGTGCCATAGCTMAAAGGCACACTACGCCAGCCTACAAAACCGTGGGCGACCGCCATGTCGGCCAACAGCAGCGGGGCAAAAAAGGTAAAACTCACTACTAAAAGCCGTTGTTCAAGGCTGAGCCTTTTAAAACGCATGAGCGCAAGCGCCAACATCACGGGAAGCGTAAAGGCTAGCATGACATCAAAGACCGGGAAGGTTAGTGAAAGGCTCAAGACCCCCAATTGAACCAAACCAATTGCAAGAATCAAGTACGCTAAGTGAATAACCCACAAGTGAGTTATCCAACGCCTAGCGGTGCCTTCCAGCCAGTGGCTGAGTAGCAAGCCTAATGCCACTGGCAAGGTGTAATAGCTGCCTGCGCGCAGCGTGTCCCAGGCGAGTGGCCCATCGGCAATGAATTGACGAGCAGGCGTCTCAGCCAGCAGCATTAACCCCGAAGCGTAGGCAAACAAGGCAATTGACCCAAAGCCGCGTCGTTCGGGGCCTATTAGCGCGAAAATAGTGGCCAGGATAGCGAGTACCAATACCAACGCACTGACACCGAGATCCTGGGTGGAGTCGTGGATAACTTGTTTTAGAACCTCAATGCGCTCCATTATCTGAACTTGGCCCCATAAGCCAATACTGGTGTAGTAAGAGTAGAAGCGGAAGGTGAGCGTCTGACCGGCGGCATTCTCGGGTAGATCGATCATGTGCCAGGGCCAACCCGCAAAATCGCCTTTGCCTTGATCGTCAAATTCACCATATTGATAAATGAGCTCGTCGCCTAGATAAACTTGCCCAATCAAATTAATACTGGTGATAAAAAGGACAGGATCGCTCCAATCACCGGCGGGCACTGTAGTGCGTAGCCAGAGGTGTTCGTGCCCGTTGCGACCGGGTGGATTAGAAGGGGTATCGATCGCTTGCCMCTCGGTTGAGTCGCTTTGCAGCCATTGGGGGTGGTTATCAGCATCGAAAGGAGAGTCACCCCAGCGATACTCCCAGCTTTGCAGTGGTTGAGAAGAGGTGTCGGCTTGAAGGCCAACAGAAAACACCAACAGCATGACAAAGGCCATCGTTAGCAGAATGCCATGGCGTAAGACTAACCCACAGGGCAGCATGGTGAGAGTCCTCATCTACGGGTAGCGTTCAATCTACTCATCAATGCAGTCACTTGGCTGATTACCTCGCGTGGATGCTGTGGAAGATCTATAGGCTTGAACCACTAACAGTTTACCTAAAAACTTAGCTTAGGCGATGACATCTACTTCAACGTTGAGCCGCCCGGTTATTTGCCATTAGGGAAAAATAAAACCGAGCCACTCAGTGGCCCGGCCTATCACTTTTTCAGCGTACGCATTGCTAACGCGATTAGTGACCGCTGGCAGCACCGCCTACGATCCCGCTGCGAAAGTCGCTGTCGCTGCGGTTTTTAAGGTGGTTAGCCACGGTATCCTCAGGTGAGCCCGCCATTTCACGGAACATACCCATCGATCCCAGCAGAGCAGAGGACTCGTAAGGTACGAAAACGCGCTCGCCATTTTTTGCCATATTGGGTAACACCTTGATATAACTCTGGCCAAGCAGGTAGCCCACAACTGTGCGTTTATTCTCTTCGCTGTCGCCAATGGCACTAAGCACCAGCTTAATCGACTCTTGCTCGCCCTGAGCGCGCAGAATCGCCGACTCTTTATCACCTTGGGCATTTAGAATTGAAGATTCACGCTGCCCCTGGGCCATGGCAATCGCTGCTGATTTTTCACCTTCTGCTTCTGTAACGGTCGCACGGCGCTTACGCTCGGCAGCCATTTGTAGGCGCATAGCGGTTTCCACCTCTTCCGGCATAGCAATATCCTGCACCTCGACCCGCGAGATTTTGACCCCCCATTTGGAGGCTGGCTCTTCCATCGCCGCCTGGATCTCGTTATTCACTTCAGCCCGGGACTCAAACAGCTTATCCAGCTCCATCTTACCGACCACCGAACGCAGTGTGGTTTTGGCCAGTACTTCTACGGCTTKGCTCATATTTTCTACTTCATAAACGGCCCGCTTAGGGTCGATGATTTGGTAGTAGAGCGCACCGTTGATACGCACGGTGACGTTATCCGTGGTAACGACCGGCTGGCCTGGGAAATCCATTACCGTTTCGCGGCGGTCAATACGGGTTTCGTCTGTGGTGATGGCGGTATAGTCTTCCCCCATTTTGCGATAACGCAGCATGGTGATCGCGCGGGGCTGCTCGATAAACGGAATAATGATGTTAATACCGCTTTCTAGCACGCGGTGGAACGAGCCAAGACGCTCAACCACCATTACTTCAGATTGGCGGATAATGATCAGGCCTTTAGAGATGATCACTACCGCGATCACAACAATAATAAGGCTTATTATTAAGCCTGGGCTAATCGGTAAATCCATTTTTAGGGCTCCTTGCGTTGGGAATTGTCGTCTTGAGAGTCGACATCTGCGGGCTGATGTAGCGTGACCAGTGCAGTGGTGCCCTCAAAACGTCTGAATACGACCGAGGTGCCGCTGGGTAAAGCGGTTTCACCGTTATCAAGTACACGTAAACGGTAGAAATCGCCGTTCACTTTAATGCCCGTGGCATCATCAAAATCGCGGCGAAGGGTAATGTAGTGATTGCCTTTCTCCACGCCTGTGCCCGTTGTGCCATAAGCCACTCCACGCGGAGAGAAGCGCGGACGAATCACCATGATGGATATCGGCAACAATATTCCGGTAAAAATCGCCATGCTGAGCAGTTGCCAGGGAAGCGTTAAACCAAGTGCAGTAACGGCCGCCGTTAGCGCCGCGGCAATACCCAGTGCGAGCAGCACCATCGCACCAGAACTTAGCTCTGCCAAACTCAGCAATAAAGCGAGTACTAGCCAGCTATAAGCCGGGTTCCAGTCCATATGCTCTCCAATGCATGTATGGGTGATGCTTTACAGGGTAACCCACTTGGCACGTCTTGACCTGTGCGCTGCCTGTAGGTTTTAAACTTTAGTTACCACTATTGCTGATAAGGGTACTGTTATGCCGATTTATGCCAACAGCCCGTTGTCCACTTTCTGACCACTCGCTGCATTGAAAATGGCTGCAAGCCCATGTTTAGTAGCTGGAGTGCTGATCGCGCCGTCTGTCTATGCCCAAGAGCACGGTCACCATGGCAGCCACGGCGAGTACAGTACCACTACTGACACCCACGTCGACAACCCTGCCGTAGCCGCCTACCAAGCCGCCAGTGATCGAATGCATGAAGACATGGCAATGGCGTTCACAGGCAACCCCGATGTCGATTTCGCGCAAGGCATGATCCCCCACCACGAGGGCGCCATCGCCATGGCTGAAATTGTGCTGGAGCACGGCGAAGACGACGAGATTCGCCAGCTAGCAGAAGAGATCATTGCTGCTCAAGAGAGTGAAATTGCGTTCTTAAAAGAGTGGCTTGAGGAAAACGGGCAGCAGTAACARGCMCTTTAAACATCGCGGCAGATCGTTAATTCAGCCATGTTACTATCAGATGTCTTTGGCGGCCTGGGCTGSTTCATCCAGCGCCCAGGCCGAAGGCAATAACAGCGTAGCGAGTGTCAGTCCTACCAGTGTGGTCAGTAGATTTGGTCGTTTTTAATACCGTTAGGGCCCAAAGAACTTCATTGGAAAATAGGAGAGAGGTGGTTCGCGATTGAGCCACTCTTCCATCATGCGTTCACCTTCTTCGCGCTGTTCCGGGGTTATCTCATCACTGTCGCCGAAATAGCTTAGTGCGTTCTCGATATGTATGTTCGGCGCTTCTTCATTAACGGCAAGAAGAATGGCCCAGCCTTTAGCGGGATTTCTCTCCGTCTGGCACATGCCGTTTTTCTCTTCATCAGGCTCTATATAGCAATAAGCAAGCCATTGTCTAGCATTGATATGCCCAGCCTCAGAAGCCCTCACCATCCACTGCCAAGCCTCGTCATCATGCCCCTGGTCATGTAGAAAACGCGCCAAGCTACTCATGGCACGTGGATAACCCGCTTCCGCTGCTCTACGATATAACTGCTCTGCTGCGTTCAGGCGCTCAGTATCGTCTGGATAGCCTGCACGGCCATCGCGGACTCGCCCTGCCAGCTTGAATTGTGCTTCCACGTTTCCTGCTTCAGCCGCTTTTTCCAGCCAATACTGAGGCTCAGCATCGTACCCTCGGGTGGCATAAAGCGGGTAGAGCGCAAACATTGCATTTGTGTTGCCTGCTTCTGCTAGAGGCAGGGCATCTGCGATTGCTGCTTCGACCCAGTCATCACCATCGTCTGGGCATAATTGTTGCTTTTCACATGCATCATGTAAGAGCAGCATGGAGTAGAGTTCGCCCTGCTGCGCGGCACGGTAGTACCACTCCTGCGAGTGGCTCGCTTTACCAAGATAAAACATTGCGTCTATGTCGCCCGCTTCTGCCGCTATTTCTAAATAAGGAATGCTCTCTTCGCGCTGAAGGGCATTGTAGAGCCTCATACCTTCATCTTTAGCAGCTTGCGCTTCTTCGTCCAATGCCCAGGCGGAAGATAACGTTAGCGTAGTTAACGTTAATCCTACCAGCTTAGCTAGCGTAGTTAGTCGCATAGTTAACACCATCATGCCTTCGCCCTTCTTCACGTTGTTCAGACTCGATTAATAGAGCGCTTGCTATTTAATTTAATCTTGTGGGTGAATCCAGTATGAAATAATCCGGTCTTCTTCATAATCATAACTTAATTTCATTTCATAGATTCTGTGGAATCTGTCTAATGACCAAAACCATACCTTGTTTGAATACTCACATGTCAACTTTTGTCTAGATTGGTAAGATTCTTTACACTCCTTTATATGCATTTTTTTCCAGTTAATGCGAAGGTTTTTGGCCATCCAGTTAAGCTGTATTATTTCATCTTCGATCCACTCTCTTGGGTCAGTGGTAGTTCGGCTAGTTTTCGAATAAGATGGCCATGCACCATCAAAATCCATTTGGTAAGAGTGATCGTTTTCATCGAATTTGTTTTGTTCCAAATAAGCCTGACGATATATCTCCCTATTGTGAGATGAAAGCAAGTACAATGTCGCTTGCTCATGATCCTGATCCTTAATGGCTTCTATGAAACTGACCATGGTGGGGGGCGGGGGAGGGCCTTTGGGTTGCATGTATAAAAATATTGATACCAAAAACACCGCTAATATGGGAAAAAAATGGTCTTGACTTTCATGTTTTTAAAAAGCTCGCTGGTTGAGCGTCAACCGGAAGTTGTTAGCGCAAGATGCTTTACGGTGTTATGATGAATAAAGTTCTATTCTAAATCGACGTAATTCAGTCTCTACAAGCCTTTTTCTTGCTTCCTCATTATCACAGCTTACTGTACTGCATATATTCTCATTTAAATTATACTGAGAAATTTTGTCATGAGCTTCTAATGAGATGCTTTTGGCGGCTTCGATATCGTCTTCTTGATAATATGCTTTAGCAATTTCAAGCTGGACGATTGCTTTGCTGAGAGAGTTAAGGAGGTCAGGAAGGATTGCCTTTGCTTCTTCAATATTCCCTTGTCTAGCCAGAGAAACCCCATGACTTTCCAAACGATGATTTCGAATTTCTGGTGTAGAAATAGCACTAATTATAATAAGTTTTATTTGGTTTTCAGAGAGCTCTTCAGATGCTCTATCCTCTAGGGAAAGCGCCTCTGAAAGTATATCTTCGGCAGATTGGCCAGACGAAAAAGTAGGATTTTCGAGAATCTCTTTCCCTTTCTTCGTAGCCGCATACCGCGTACGAATTCTTTCAAGCTTGTACCTCGCTTGGCTATAAACAGCAAGTTTATCGCTGATAGAAGCGTCATTTTCCAGCGCGTCTATTTCCGATATATCCTCCATTAAAGACCTATAAAGACGGTTTGCTTCACGCTCCTCCTTTGAGCATCCTGACAAAAGTAAAACAAGAAATAACATGGTGATAAACTTTATCGAAGATTTCATTTATTTCACATCCTTGATGCTGTCTATGGTTATAGGGTTTTAAGTAACAATGGACATCTCAACATGTCCTTGCTCAGGTTCAGTTTGTGTATACTTGCATGCTTTCAAGACTTCTATTGCTGCTGTGGATTCTGAGGGGAGTTATAAACCCGCCTCTGCAATTCATCGAAGCGACACTTCAGAAGAACACAAATACCCACTTCATCACCGTTTTCTGCTGCGATCTCAAGCGGAGGTTGCATTTTTTCCCACTGGTGGATACCCCACAGTTGCATGCCTTCCTCTTTGGCGACTTGTGCCTCTTAATCCAGCGCCCAAGCCGCAGGCAATAACAGCGTCGCGAGTGTTAGTCTTGACAATGTGGTCAGTAGGTTTGATCTTTTTGGTAACATTACGGGCCAAACTTCTCGGGGAACTGTGATAGCGAAGGCTCTTTTGTTAACCACTCATCTTTAATAGCTTCGGCTTCGGCTAATTGATTGTCGCCAAGTTGCGATTTAAAGTTATCTAGAAGTCCTTTCACCATTTCAATATTAGCTTGTTGCCTTAAAGCAGACAAAATCCCTACACCTTTGACAATGTCTTTATTATTCTGACATAGCGCATCCCTTTCAGGCTCTAGATAGCACCAGCCAACTCCTAAACGTGCATCAACATGTCCTTTATTGGATGCTAGCTGCATCCATCTCCATGCCTGCTCAGGTTATCCTAACTCCATAAAATTAAGAGAAAGGTTGTGAATGGCGGGCACGTAACCAAGCTCAGCTCCTTGGTTAAACCAATACTCCGCAGCTTCCAGGCGCTCAGTATCGCTGGTGTAACCCTCTTCGTCGTTGCGGGCTMTCTCWCCSAGCAAGTTCATGGATTCCACATGGCCCGCCTCGGCGGCGCGCCGTAGCCATTTCATCGCTTCGTCTTCATCGGGGTCTTCAACGTAGTAATAAATATCGTAMAGCGCGGCCATGGCGTCGGGGTCGCCTGCTTCGGCTTTGGGCAGAGTAAGCTCCAACGCCGCCTGGGGCCAGTCGTCACCGTTTTCCGGGCACACATCCCCCAGTTCGCAAGCACTACCGTCAAACAGGCGCAGCATGGCGTAAGGGTCTCCGTGTTGGGCGGCTTGGTGATACCAATCCAGGGCGGCTTGGTTCATGCCTCCCATCACCAAGCGGCGGTTCGCCTCGCCCAGGTAATACATCGCCTCGACATCACCCGCTTCAGCCGCTTGTTCTAAATAAGGAATCGCTGAATCGGCTTTCCGAATACCGTAGAGTCGCATGCCTTCCTCTTTGGCGGCTTGTGCCTCATCGTCCAGCGCCCAGACTGAAGGTAGCATGAGCGCTGTAAGCGTTAGACTTACTAGCATAGCCAGAATGGTTGATCGTTTTAGTAACAAAATCAGTAACCAAACTTTTTGGGAAAATAGGATAGCGGCGGCTCACGGTTTAGCCACTCTTCCATCATACGCTCGCCTTCTTCGCGTTGTTCCGGAGTGATGCTGTCCCGATAGACTCGTAACGCTCGCTCTGAAGACGTGCCGGGCACTTCTTCGTTCCTAGCCAGCATAATGGCCCAACCTTTAGCAGGATCCTTTTGTGTTTGACACATTTCACGCCCTTTGGCTTCAGGCTCGATATAACAGGATGCTTGCCATTGCCTGCCATTAATATGTCCTGCTTCTGAAGCCTTGCTCATCCACTCCCAAGCTTCTTCGTGATGACCTAGATGACTCAAAACTACCGCAAGATCATTCATAGAGGGGGCATAACCTCCCTCTGCTGCTTTTCGAAACCACACCTCAGCGGCTTCCMAACGCTCGGTATCGTTGGCGTAACCTTCATCGTCGTTGCGGGCTCTCTCACCCAGCAAATGCATGGACTCCACATGGCCCGCCTCAGCGGCACGCCGTAGCCACTTCATTGCCTCATCTTCATCGGGCTCTTTAACGTAGTAATAAATATCGTAAAGCGCGGCCATGGCTTCGGGGTCGCCTGCTTCGGCCTTGGGCAGGGTGAGTTCCAACGCTGCCTGGGGCCAGTCGTCACCGTTTTCCGGGCAGACGTCCCCCAGCTCGCAGGCGCCACCATCAAACAAGCGCAGCATTGCGTGGGGGTCACCGTGTTGTGCGGCTTGGTAATACCAGTCCAACGCGGCTTGTGAAAGCCCGCGGCTGAGGAGTCTATTCGCTTCGCCCAAATAATACATTGCTTCCATATCACCAGCCTCAGCCGCAATTTCAAGCGGAGGCTGCATCTTTTCCCATTGGTGAATACCCCACAGCCGCATACCTTCATCTTTTGCGGCTTGTGCCTCTTCGTCCAGCGCCAAGGCAAAAGGCGACAACAGCGCCGCGAGTGTCAGTCCTGCCAGTGTGACCAGTAATTTTGATCGCATAATCTCATTCCTTATTTAGCGGCTTTCTGCAGTAGCACGCACGTCTGCAGCAAGCCCTGCGACATAGCTGCGGTAGTTTGTCCTCGCAATTGTTGCATTGGGATTATCTGTGCCTGAAATGAGAGTGTTGTTTGATACAATGACAGTACTGCGCCTACCGGCTAACGCAAACGAATATTCTTTTGATACTTTTCTTCCTGGATTTTCTCTACTTCGGCTTCGCTCATATCCCGCCAATAGCGAGGATTGCGGCCTTTGCGCTTGTCGGCGGCTGCGGTGGTGGGGTCTTTAAAGCGATGTATTTCCAAGGCAGGTACATCCGGTAGCGGCTGGGAAACATCCATATAACGCTGGATAAACTGCCATGCTGCCACCAGCTCGCCCGGCATATTGGTAGGCGGAAACTGGGCATCCAGCTTCTGGCGAAGCCCTGTTTCAGGGTGGTAAAGCATCAGCGAATAGGTAGGGCTACCTTGGGTATCCGGCGAGCTTTCAAGGTAGGCGTCGAATTCATAGATGGGTGCTACTAAGCGCTCTTTCCAAGCTCGTTTTGGGTTATAGATCGTGAAAAATCCATTCTGACGGTTTAGTTGCCAGAGTGGGCCTTTCCTTGCCCCCAAGACAGTAGGATGTTTTTTTGTTAATAGCTCGCCCCCTTTCCATAGTAACAAGAGAATCAGCGCTATTGGTAAAGTGAGCTCAGCCATACCTATTATGGCTAGGAAAGAATCTTTTATTCTTCCATTAAAAATAGCCATAATGGAAATTAAAACAAAAGAAACGGCTAGGACAAAAATACTTAAAAACATCCCACCTTTACCAATTGCCATCATTGTAAAAATAATATTAGCAATGGTTTTGAAATTCGGGGGCATAATAGACTGTTGGTCGTAACGAACTTTCATATTATTAAAAACATCATCATTTATCCCTCCCGTTTCCGCTCTTCGTGCCTCCCATGTCAAAGAAATAGAAATATTATTATAACCATATTCTTCTTTAGTGCCGTTGTCTTGAGTACGTCTTTGCCATCCTAAGCAAGATCCATTTTTACGCTGACGACCAGGATTAGCCTCCTCCCACGCTACTCGTTTAGCCGGTTTGTAGGCCGTATCAGCGTAGTAATCTTTCGGGTTAGGTTGTTCAGACATTCAATGTTTCCTTTACCCAGTAATCACTATTAGACGATGTGCTTTCAAAGACTACTGCCATATTACTGGGCGTTTCCTTTAACGGCTCCGGCGCGGGATAGAACCGATCGTTGGATAGAAAAGGGACTTGCGGTATTTCTCGAAACTGCACTTGTACATCCCAACGGTAACCGATGCCTGTCTTAGGCCCCCATGCACGTTTACCCACTGGCGTATAAACAAAGTAGCGAATGGAATTTGCAGAAAGCTGAGTCAATAGTGGTGTAATCTGTGTTTCAGATTCTTTGACCCAACCGCTATAGGCCGGTGTATTGTGAGTTTTTCCTTCTAAGCGCTTAATGATTGCGACATCTTGTAGCTCAACCCCCATGCCGGGTAGGCCGCTTTTAATTTCAATCACCGTATTGATAGGTGTCTGCTGAAGATGCTCTTGCCGCATTTGGCCCATTAAAAATGACGCAGGCGTGGGGTGATTATGGGTATCGCCCAGTTGGTTCATTAATGCATCGCGCTCATGTGGCTTTCGGCAATTCATACAATCACTCACTGGAACTAATTTAACAGATTAAGCCACGCTACCGTCGAGGCAGGAGCGTAATAGCGGCTGCTTTGAGAGTGTTGTTTGATAGAATGACTGGACTKCGCCTACCAGCTAACGCAAACGAATATTCTTTTGGTACTTCTCTTCCTGTATTTTCTCTACCTCAGCTTCGCTCATATCTCTCCAGTAGCGCGGGTTACGGCCTTTGCGCTGGTCAGCGGCTACCGTGGTAGGGTCTTTGTGGCGGTGTATTTCCAGAGCAGGCACATCCGGTAGCGGCTGGGAAACATCCATATAACGCTGGATAAACTGCCATGCTGCCACCAGCTCGCCGGGCATATTGGTAGGCGGGAACTGCGCATCCAGTTTCTGGCGAAGCCCTGTTTCAGGGTGGTAAAGCATCAGCGAATAAGTAGGGCTGCCCTGGGTATCCGGCGAGCTTTCAAGGTAGGCGTCAAATTCATAGATGGGTGCTACTAAACGCTCTTCCCAAGCTCGTTTTGGGTTATAAATCGTGAAAAAACCATTCGGGCGGCTGAGCTCCCAAAGAGGAGACTGGTGCATTGCAAAAAAAAACATCTGATCTTGTCTTGCTTAAATAAACACCTGCTTTCCAAATAATAAGCATAATTATAGATGATGGAAAAACCCAAATTGCTATGTAGTAGAACCCTATTAAAGGTTTGCTAATCTCAGAGTTTAAGGCCGCTACTGCAAGCATAGTTAAAAATGAAAGCACTAATACAAAAGCACAAATATAAACGCCACCCTTAGAAATTGCTGTGGAGAAATAAATAAATTTTGCTATTTTTTTGAAATTAGGCGGCATTATTGAACTATGATCATACTGGACTTTCATTGTCCTAAAAATATCTTGACCTGCCGCGCCGAGTTCTGAACGTTTAGTCTCCCAGTTTTTAGAAATGGCAATGTTATTATAGCCGTACTCATGCTTAGTGCCGTTATCCTGAGTACGACGATACCATGTTAAACGTGAGCCGCTGATACGTTGGCGATCTGGATTGGCTTCCTCCCATGCTACCCTTTTAGCCGGTTTGTAGGCCGTACCAGCGTAGTAGTCTTTTGGGTCAATTTGATCAGACATTCAATTTTTCCTTTACCCAGTARTCACTATTAGACGATGTGCTKTCAAAGACTWCTGYYATRTTACTGGGCGYTTCCTTTAACGGCTCCGGCRCGGGATARAACCKATCRTTGGATAGAAAAGGGACTTGCGGTATTTCTCGAAACTGCACTTGYRCTGCCCAACGGCATCCGATGCCCGTCTGAGGCCCCAATGCACGTTTACCCGCAGGTGTATAAAAAAAGTAGCGAATGGTATGCACAGAAAGCTGAGTCAGCAGTGGCATAATCTGTGTTTCAGATTCTTTTGCCCAACCGCTAAATGCCGGTGTATTGTAGGTTTTTCCTTCTAGGCGCTTAATGATTGCGACATCTTGTAGCTCAACCCCCATGCCGGAACTTCAATGACCGTATTAATAGGTATCTGCTGAATATGCTCTTGCCACATTTGGCCCATTAGAAATGAGGTAGGCGCGGGGCGGTTATGGGTATCGCCCAGATGGGACGTTAATGCTTCGCGCTCATGTGGCTTTCGGCAATTCATACAATCACTCACTGGAACTAATTTAACAGATTAAGCCACGCTACCGCCGAGGCAGGCGCGTAGTAGCGACTGCCTTGAGAGTGTTGTTTGATACAATGACTGGACTGCGCCTACCAGCTAACGCMAACGAATATTCTTTTGGTACTTCTCTTCCTGTATTTTCGCTACCTCTTCCTCGCTCATATCTCGCCAATAACGCGGATTGCGGCCTTTGCGTTTGTCAGCGGCTGCCGTGGTAGGGTCTTTATGGCGGTGTATTTCCAAGGCAGGTACATCCGGTAGCGGCTGGGAAACATCCATATAGCGCTGGATAAACTGCCATGCTGCCACCAGCTCGCCGGGCATATTGGTAGGTGGGAACTGGGCATCCAGTTTCTGGCGAAGTCCTGTTTCAGGGTGGTAAAGCATCAGCGAATAAGTAGGGCTGCCTTGGGTATCCGGCGAGCTTTCAAGGTAGGCGTCAAATTCATAGATGGGTGCTACTAAGCGCTCTTCCCAAGCTCGTTTTGGGTTATAAATCGTGAAAAAACCATCCTGCCGATTGAGCTGCCATACTGAGGCTTTTCGCATTCCATAAAAAAATTCAGGAGACAATTTCTCAAGCAACCTCCCACCTTTCCATAGGAAAACTAAACTTAAAAAAACAGGTGAAACAAAAATGAATACAGCTCTTATATCTTTTATAAGCTCTTCTAATTCACCCATCAAGATTGATTTAACTGAGAGGCCTAAACTCATAATAAAAAAACCCACAAGCTAAGAAAAGCCCCTCCCTTGCCTATACCCATGGTGGTAAACAATATTCCCGAAATTTTCTTATAACTAGGCGGAAGGATAGCCTGATGGTCATAATGGACTCCAATTTCCTTAAACGCCTCGCTGCCCTCTAAGTTACCCTCAGCTTTTCTAGACTCCCACCTTTCAGAAATTTCAATATTATTATATCCATACTCGTCTTTAGTACCATTATCCGGAGTACGGCGATACCACGTTAAACGCGAACCTCTAATACGTTGTCGATCTGGATTAGCCTCCTCCCAAGCTACCCGTTTAGCTGGTTTGTAGGCAGTATCAGTGTAGTAATCTTTTGGGTTAGTCTGATCAGACATTCAATGTTTCCTTTGCCCAGTAATCACTATTAGACGATGTGCTATCAAAGACTTCTGCTATATCGCTAGGCGCGGCTTTGAGCGGTTCTGGCGCGGGATAGAACCGATCATTGGATAGAAAAGGGACTTGCGGTATTTCTCGAAACTGCACTTGCACATCCCAACGGTAACCGATGCCTGTCTGAGGCCCCCATGCACGTTTACCCGCAGGCGTATAAACAAAGTAGCGAATAGAACTTGCAGATAGCTGGGTCAGTAGTGGCGTAATCTGCGTTTCAGATTCTTTCGTCCAACCGCTATAGGCCGGTGTATTGTGAGTTTTTCCTTCTAGGCGCTTAATGATTGCGACATCTTGTAGCTCAACCCCCATGCCGGGTAGGCCGCTTTTAACTTCAATCACCGTATTGATAGGTGTCTGCTGAAGATGCTCTTGCCACATTTGGCCCATGAGAAATGGCGTAGGCGTGGGGCGGTTATGGGTATCGTCCAGCTGGGTTATTAGTGCATCGCGCTCCTGTGGCTTTCGGCAATTCATACAATCACTCACTGGAACTAATTTAGTACTTTAAGCCACGCTACCGCCGAGGCAGACGCGTAGTAGCGGCTGCCTTGAGGGGGGGGGTTGATACAATGAATGACTGGACTGCGCCTGCCGGCTTTAACGCAACCGAATATTCTTTTGATACTTCTCTTCCTGGATTTTCTCTACTTCGGCTTCGCTCATATCTCTCCAGTAACGCGGGTTACGGCCTTTGCGCTGATCGGCTGCTGCCGTGGTAGGGTCTTTGTGGCGGTGTATTTCCAGAGCAGGCACATCCGGTAGCGGCTGGGAAACATCCATATAACGCTGGATAAACTGCCATGCTGCCACCAGCTCGCCGGGCATATTGGTAGGCGGGAACTGCGCATCCAGTTTCTGGCGAAGCCCTGTTTCAGGGTGGTAAAGCATCAGCGAATAAGTAGGGCTGCCTTGGGTATCCGGCGAGCTTTCAAGGTAGGCGTCGAATTCATAGAAAGGCGCTGCTAAGCGCTTTTCCCATGCTTTTTTAGGATGGTAGATAGTAAACAGACCACTTTGTCGATCAAGTCTCCAAAGAGGGTAACTTTTAGCACCAAAAGCTATATTCGGGTATCTACTACTTAGCCACTCTAAAGTTTTCCATATCAAAAAGGAAAAAGAGGAAATAGGGAAGACATAAAAGAATAAATATTTTAATGCATCAAAATATTCAGCAAACCCTGTGCTTACAAAGGGTATTAATAGCAAGCCAACAACGCAATATAAAAAAAATACCCACCATGGAACAAATGTAGAAAACTTCGCTATAGCCATGGAAACAACAAAAACAATAGCACTTTTTTTATAATTAGGAGGAATTATTAGCATGTGATCATAATAAGCCTTCATCGAGCTATAAGTAGCTTTTAGATCGCCTTTTGATTTGTCTCGATTATCTTCCCATGACTTTGAGATGTAAATATTATTATAACCATATTCGTCCTTAGTGCCGTTATCCTGAGTACGACGATACCATGTTAAACATGATCCGCTGATACGTTGACGATTCGAATTAGCCTCTTCCCAAGCTGCTCTTTTAGCCGGTTTGTAGGCAGTATTAGCGTAGTAGTTTTTTGGGTTAGGTTGATCAGACATTCAATGTTTCCTTTACCCAGTAATCACTATTAGACGATGTGCTATCAAAGACTTCTGCTATATCGCTAGGCGCGGCTTTGAGCGGTTCTGGCGCGGGATAGAACCGATCATTGGATAGAAAAGGGACTTGCGGTATTTCTCGAAACTGCACTTGCACATCCCAACGGTAGCCAATGCCTGTCTGAGGCCCCAATGCACGTTTACCCACTGGTGTGTAAACAAAGTAGCGAATGGAATGCGCAGAAAGCTGAGTCAGCAGTGGCGTAATCTGCGTTTCAGATTCTTTCGCCCAACCGCTATAGGCCGGTGTATTGTGAGTTTTTCCTTCTAGGCGCTTAATGATTGCGACATCTTGTAGCTCAACCCCCATGCCGGGCAAACCGCTTTTTACTTCAATGACCGTATTAATAGGTGTCTGCTGAATATGTTCTTGCCACATTTGGCCCATTAGAAATGACGTAGGCGTAGGGCGGTTATGGGTATCGCCCAGTTGGGTCATTAGTTCATCGCGCTCCTGTGGCGGCACCCGGCGGGCGGTAATAGTAATGTTGGCCAATATGCCTTGAAGGCGGTAGTAAGCCTCTTCGGGCTCTTCCAGCCAGGGCGCTACGCCACGCTGATCACCGAAGGGTCCATGCTTGACCCACTGTTCTAGCGGACCATCAGTCAACATAATGCCAGTAACCGCGCCACCTACCAACAGTGCTAATCCCACCCAGCCAACGGGCCCACTGAATACCAGTAGCATCGTAGCGCCTACCGCAGCCATGCCATACGCCACCGTAGCATCCATATCGCCTTCTTTAAATCGTTCAACAGCCTCCCAGGTCATTGTAACTGCTGCTAGTAGCCCAGCACCTCTAGCAAAAAGCCAGTTAACGGTAACTAAACGTGGAAACATTCGGCTAAAGATATTAGCTTGACCATTATTTATCACCACCTTTTGACTAAAGTTGCTTGTGTGAACAATAGGCCTTAAGACTTCATAACGGCGAGAGAGGTAATCACTTAAATTTAGCGTCGCAAGAGTCAAATCTAACCCTGCAGCAAAAATCCCCAACACTTTCTTGGCTTTTAAGCCAGTTGATAATGCGGCCCCGCTTTGACCCAAGTTCATAGCCTGAAAAGCAACCATTAAGTAAGGCAGCCGGGTGGTTCCAATCGCTCGTTCCGTAAAGCCAATTCGCTCGCGCCCCTGTCTAACCATCTCCGCTGCATCAGAGTCAATAGGGGCAAAAATAAACCGCACTTCGCGGGCTTCGCCTATATCTTTTATTGAGCGTAACCGGCTTTGATTGGTGCCCCCTAGCAGTTCACCATTGGAAGTGCGGTAAATATCTCCATAGAACTGCCGATGCCCATTGCGCGCAATGTAGTTGCGATCCGCACTATCGAGCCCAAACGTCATGCCTGACTGTACATCTTCCACGCCCAACAATACGAAATGGCTCATATCCACATTGCCCGTCGACTGAAAGGTCAAGTCTCCCAACAATGTATGTAGTGCTCCCCGCGATGCGTTGAAAGCGGGCATATAGATTCTGGCAGCCATGGCCGTTCGGTCGCCTTGGTCTGCCACCTGGCTAAGCACGTTCTTGCCGCTTAACGCTATGCGCCCGAAGACGTTGTCCATTGCTCCTGACCAGCGGTTGAGCTCACCAATCGTATTTAAGCGGGCGGCGGCGGCAAGCAATGAGACTTCTACGGTTTGTAGGTTCTCAGTGTCTGGCGGATTCCCGCGTTTACTTTCGTCTGCCAGCGCTTTGGCACGAAAGCGGCCTGTGCCGTCATTGCTTTCCTCTTCGGGKAGCACAAAAGTCTGGTCAACCGGGTGGGTTTCGCTGTCAGGGAAGCACATCGCATGCAGCGGTGCTGTACTGCCCTCTTCAAGCAAGCTGACTAAAGTGCGCTGAGCAGTTGCCGCGTTGGCGGTGTGGAATAGCGTTGGAATTGCTTCACCCACTAAGATATCGATACGCTTTGGGTCTAAGCTCAACGCGGTAAAACATTGCTCGGCTAAGCAGAAACCACTTAAGTAGTCGCTCTCTTCCAAACTGAAGTAGTCTACCAACGCTCGTTGATAAGCTGAATTGCCGATGAGTTCGGCCAGCCGTGTTTGGTGAAACTCCCAAAGCCGATGGGCCACATCTCGCGCTAAAGTGGCCACGCTGGTATGGAATTCGCCGCCTAAATATTTGAGCGCTTGATTGGACGCCAAGCTGCGCAATGGGTTGCTTTCGCCTCCAATGTTTTCGGGCATGATGCGCTTTTGCACCATAATAGCGCTGCGATAGTGGGGCTGTGCAGCGCAACGCTCAAGCAATATCGATAAGTAGTTTTGGGATAATTGCATCTGGCTCAGCGCGTGGCGAAGCTCGAACAGAGGGTCGTCGATAATTAGCCCAGGGATATGACGTTGGCGCGCATCTTCTAAAACATCACCACCATCAGGTAGCTCTTCCCAATTGGGTGGCTCGTTTCCTTCTTCTGATGGAGTCGATGTAGAGCTGCGGCGATACGCTTGGCACACTACATCCGCAGCGGCAGCCCGAAGGCCCACTTCACGCTTTAAAGGCGAGGCATCTCGATTGGCTTCGTTCCATGCACCATTAACCGCTTCTGCGCCTCCTTTGTCGAAGCTTTGTTGTTCGCTTAAAGCATGCTGATAGAGAGACGAAACAGCGCTGCCTGAAAGATCCTCTACCCAAAGTGGTGGGTGAGCAACTTGCAACTCTAGGCAAGGGGTGCGTTGGCGCTGGGGCACCAATTGCTCAGCGGCAAGAAGCTGACCGCTCACAACGCGTTCAGATGGGCTTTGCAGGGTGACCGATTGAAAACGCTGGTTGATCTCCGCCGGGTCTGTTTCCAGGCAGTTAAGCCGGGCCGCTGACCATTGAACGTCTGAAAAGGCTACCTTGACTTCGCCGCTTAGCCAGTTCGAGGCACGACGGGCAGGCAACCATATTTCCGTGAGGGATTGGCCCGTTGCTAAACGTTGGTCATCAACAAAGCCCTCGCTTTCATCGCGGTGCTTTGCCAGGTCTACATCCTTGAATTGCCATTCGTCGGACTCGGACACACCCACCTCAATTTCTCGCCATATAGATCCTTGATAGTGGATATACAGGTAGCCGGGGCGGCTCGGCAGGGCATGAGAGGCATCATCAACAAGGGATTGCCAAAAGGCGAGCGGCACAATGGGCTGAACAACATACTGCTGGAAAACCGTATCACGTTCATGCTCCTGCCAGGGGGTTTGGCCCACACCAGCAAACAGCGGTACACGTATTGGATCACCTTCTTCGCTGGCAATCTCTAACCATACATTACGACCTGGTTCTGCCTCCCACTCCCAGCTGTGGATACGGCTTATTGGTTCTGGCAGATCCTCTTCTTCTACAGCATCTGTTAACCCAGGCTGCTCTTGCTCGTCGTGTTCATCATAAAAAAAGAACCGATGACCTTCAGGGTGTTCTTTGCCAAGTACCTGGATAAACAGTTTGGGTTCTTCGCATGCCTTATGTTGGCTCAGTTCCTGACTCATACGGTGCTCTCTGCCGTGTCGCTAACCGGATTATGATTTTCAGCTGGGAATAACGCTTGTTGTGCTATATCACTGTTCAAGAAACGTTGTCGTATTTCCATATCGTCCAACGACTCACCTGGGCTTCTATACTGTTTAAATGCTCTCGTTAATCGAATATACCGTTCAAGCGCTTGCTCTTGATGCTTGGTCAGTTTTAGCACCTGGCAGGTGGCAGGCATTCTCTCATCCGTTTGATCACCTGCTTCCAGTGCTTGCCACAGAGGGGATGCCGTGTATTTAACTCCCATCTCGTCGCCTTGCCATATCCACTGGTCTATTGGCCCAAACCATTGCCTACTAACCCCTTCAGGATGACTAAATAGCGCAGCAGCAATATCGGGGTGGTAAAACCGCAACATCCCTTTTCGGTTGCCGTAAAATGTTACTTCCAGACAGCTTCGCAAGTGGGCTAATACTTCGTGTCTCGGGGCGCGACTAGCGATAACGACCCCAGGCGCAATTCCCCTTCTTGGATCGGCAGAAAATGTTTCTAGAATGCCTCTAGTAGCTTGGTTCAAAGGCATCATGATAGGGCTACGCTTCAAAAAATCTTTATAACGGGTCTGAAGAAACAACCAATCAAAATCAACATTGGGCAATTGCCGATATAGCGACGATAACGTGTTGCCGCTTTCTTCCAGCACCAGCCAATGCTGCAGCCCATTATTCTGATTTAGCAGTTGCGATAACGTGCTTGCTTGAATGACTTTCATCACGCGACATTATTCCTGCAGGGACAGTCAGCTAACGGGCAGCTTCCATCACGCTGCAATTGGCAAAGTTCAACCAAAGGAATGTCATCAGCCATGGCTTGCTCAAGCCGTTTACCAAAAACAGGCCCCATGGTGACGTCCTCACTTATCTCAGCCACCGCATGCCCAGGCAGTAGGGGAGCTTCCACCGCTTGACCGCTGCCATTGCCGGGGCTACCGCCTGCGTTGATACGTACCTTGGGGCCGACCATGGTGACCCCGCCACCGTCCAGTTTGAGAAAGCTGCCGCCAGCGTTCAGGGTGAGTTCGTTACCGGCTTCCAGCACGACTTTGTGGCCTGCTTTGATGTGCAGTTCGCGGCCGCTTTCGCTGAGCCAGGCTTGGCCCGCGCTGATATGCAGCGTGCCCTGTACCGTTAGGTGCTGCTGGCCTTCGGTGTGCTCGAAGCGGTTGCCGTGCACTGTGTGATGGTCGTCGTTATCGATCTCGCTGATGCGGTCGTTATTGACCTTCAAGAAGCTGTCGTTGCGGATCTCTTCAATGCGGTCGTTGAGGGTTAACAGCTCCAGGTCTTTCTGGGCATGGAGCCAAATCTGCTCTTCGCCCGCTTCATCCTCAAAGCGCAGCTCGTTAAAGCCTTCGGCCTTGTGGCTTTGGGTGCGCAGCACCGTGCGGGTTTTGTGTTCCGGCAGCGGGTAGGGCGCGGTGTTCACGGCGTGGTAGGTACGCCCGGTAACCAGCGGTTGATCGGGGTCGCCTTCCAAAAACGAGACGATGACCTCGTGGCCGATGCGCGGAATGGCGATGCTGCCGTAGCCACCGCCTGCCCAGCCTTGGGCGACCCGTACCCAGCAACTGGCGGTGTCATTAGGTTCCGCGTAGCGATCCCAGGGGAACTGTACTTTGACACGGCCATGTTCGTCGCAGTGAATCTCTTCGCCTTCGGGGCCCACCACAAAGGCCACTTGGGGGCCGTCTACCCTAGGCTTAGGGTTGGGCGTCGCCCGCCAGGGGGTATCACCGGGGATGAGGGTGACTTGGTTGTAATAACGGGTCATACCATTTGCATCACCCTGGGACTCTTTACCGACAAGCATGCCATCTTCTTCCAACGCCTGGGGCTGTTCTCCATGGTGAAGAACGCTGATGGCTTGCCAGTCCCGGTTGAGGCTGTCGGTATCGTGATCGGTCAGGGTGAAACGCAGGCCGGGGGCGAGTTCGGGGAGGTCGCTTTCGGCACTGGCGATGATCGCTTCGCGGCGCAGCTGCTCCAAGCGAATACGGGTAAACGGTTTTCCCGAGGCGTCCTGTTTATAACGGCCAGGATAGTCGTAGTGTTCGTAATCGACTTGCTGCCCATGGTCTTCTACATCGCGACCCAGGTGTTCATGTAGTTGTGCGTAAGCAGGCTTTTTAAAGCTGTAGTCTTTTAGCGTGGCGGTAGCCGCGGCAACTCTTGCCGTGTGGCTGAGTTTGCGAACATGGCGGTTGGGGGCCGTGCCACCAGCGCGGCTGTGGTAGCTGCGCGCGCCCAGATTAGTTAGCACCTGCGGGTCATCGGCAAACACCAACCGGTGAGCGCTCTCCTCGAATTCGTGGAAATAGAAAAGCCCCTCTTCGGCGGCCAGGCGTTCAATGAATGCCAGATCGGTCTCGCGGTACTGCACGCAGTACTCGCGCTCCGGCAGTTCGCGGTTCACGGCAAAGGCTACATCGGTAATGCCGCGCTCGTCGCACAGGGTATTGATGATGGTCAGCGGGTCGACTTTCTGGAAGATACGCGAGTTGTGGCGCAAAGAGAGCCGCCAGAGCGCTGGGCGCATTACTAAGGTATAGAAGGKGCGGCGGTGGCCACGGKCGCCCCGGCCAAACTCACTCACCACGCCACTTAATCGACGCAGCGGTTCGCCATCCTGCCAGATGGTCAGGGTGGCTTCACGATCCAGCAGCTCGGCAGCATCCAGGTTGCCATCGCGGCTGGCTAGGTTTAGCGCCAGTTCAAAGGGCTGGGAGAGCGCTTCGCGGTGTGTGAAGTCGATGACTGCGATGTCGTCAACGCCGGGTAGCGTTAGGGTGAATTGCAAACCGGTACTGAGCGCCATGCCCCCTCCTGGAATAATCGTCAAACGTCACCATGACAAATGAGAAACGCTTAGGATAGCGACCTAGTGATATACGACAACCCCTAGAAGCTATCTGTCGGCAATGTCTTACAAGTCGTGTAGGCAATCTCTTACAAAACAGCGATAAACTGATTAAAAAATGAACGATTATGTGGCTGGTTGTGGCAGCGAGAGTGCTATCCTGCCTGCCTTCATAGATGCGAGCAAAAGGAGAAGGGCGTGTCGGGCGTGGTCTACTGGCTGGATATGGCGGGTGTCATCGTGTTCGCGCTGTCGGGCGTGATTTTGGCGTGCCGGTCGCGCATGGATCCGATTGGTATGCTGGTGTTGGCGGCGGTCACCGGCATTGGCGGGGGCACGCTGCGGGATTTAGTGCTGGGCGTTAGGCCGGTGTTTTGGGTGACGGATCCGACCTACCTTTGGGTGATTTTAGCCACGGTGAGCGTGTCGTTGATGGGGTTTCACTATATCCACCGCCTTTCGCGGGGGTTTTTGCCCATCGCCGATGCGTTTGGGTTGGCGCTGTTTACGGTGATTGGTACGCATAAAGCACTGCTGCTGGGGAGCTCAGGCACGGTGGCGGTATTGATGGGCATGATGACCGGTGTAGCCGGCGGCATGATCCGTGATGTATTGGCCCAGCGAGTGCCCATGGTGCTGCGCGAAGAGGTGTACGCCACGGCGGCGATGGCCGGAGGAATTGTCTACGTGGCGCTGCATGCGCTGGAAGCACCACTGACGATAGCGATTGCCGCCTCGCTAGGCGTTACCCTTGGGCTGCGTTTGGCGGCGATCCATTGGCACTTGGCGTTGCCGGTGTTTGCCTGGGTCACGGTGCCGCCGAAAACCCATGACGAGGCTGCTCCGCTCTCTACGCCGCAAAAGGCTAAAGAGCGAGTGAGGATAATTCGCCGTGAGCGCAAAAAACGCTAGGCTCTGTCTGAAAACTGGCTGCGTTCGACCATACGGCGTTAAAAATCGGCTCGTGCGCGAGTCCGATCAAAGTACTCATTTACAACACGTAAACTCGCGCGCGAGTCCGATCCGTCTTTTCGCCGATTTTTGCCTTGTCTGGCCTTCGCTCGCCGACTTTTCAGACAAAGCCTAAGGGCTAATCATTAACGTCTAATTGTTAGGGCCTCGGGAGCGGTTTGCTTCACGCCAACGGTCAAACCAGCGGCGCGGCTGAATCACCCGCAAGGTGGGCTCGCTGTCGTTAAGCTCCACCCCTAACCCAAGCACGCCAAGCCGGGCATAGAGCGCGCCGTTGGCACTGCGCTCGGCCAGCGTGACATCCGAAAGGAGCAGCAGTGGGCCGCCGGTGAGTGTTAAGTCACTCAGGCTAATTTGCTCGCCGCTGATCGCTAGTTGTGCCGTTCCCTCGATATCGTGAACATTCAACAGTCTTCCTAGCCAGTCGCTGTCCCTTGCCCGGGCGAGAAACAGCCGGGCCAGTAAGCCGGTATCGCGCATCTCAAGGCGGAGCTGGCTGGCGAGGCGAATAGGATCTTCCCAGGCCAGGGTTGCCTCATCCATTGAAAGCTGCACCCACCAACCAGCATCTGAAGAACCATTTTCACTCTGGCGATTAACGTTTTCCAGGCGTAAGAACGAGTCGTCGGCGGTAAAGCGTCGTGTTTCCAGGTCACCTTCGGTTAGCTGTAGATAGAGTTGTAAGTCGCCGCTAAGCCGCTGGTCCAGCAACGCTAGCTCAGCGCCAAAAGCGCGCAGCGTGACTTCGCCCTGGGCGTTTAACCCCTCCAGCAGCCACTCGCTTTCCAGGCTGGCCTGGCCATTCAGTAAGGTAATCCCCGCGCCTTCTGGCAGGTAGCGGTTGTAGCGGGTGAAGTCGGGCACCTCGGTAATCGGCAGCGCAATGCGGGTGATGAAATGCTCGGGCTGGGGGGATTCCAGTACATCGCTAAAGCGCTCGGTTTGCGTGGTGAGGGCGAAGTGGCGCCCTTCCAAGTGAGGACTGTCATCATCTTGGCGCCTTAGCGCAAAGCGGGGAATGCCAAGCGAGAGTTGGGCCTGCTCGGGGCTATCCAATTGGGCGGTAAGCTCACCACGCCCGGTGGCGGTATAGTCTAAAAACGAGACCTCTAGCTGGTCGGCGTTGACCCGCAGCCGAGTGGGTGCCAGTAAGCGGTTATCGCGAAAGGCGCCTTGAGCGGAGAGTTGGCCTTCCCCAGCGATAGTTAAACCGTGCGCATCAGGTAAAAAAGCATTTAAAAAGCTAAGCCGTTGCACGCTGCCTTCAAGCGCAAACTGCCCGCTGGGTACGTTGTCGCGGCGTTGAAGTCGGCCATCGGTCAAGACCAATACGCTCTGTAAGCGCTCACCAGGTTGCTCGATATCGGCCACTTGCCAGCTTAATCGAGCGCCACTGATATTCAGCGCTGAGCCATCTATTGCCGCCTGCTCAATGGGCAGTAAAAGCTGCATATCGCTGGTTAAGGTGCCGCTTTCGTCGCCGTGCTGCCAGCGAGTGGTCAGCGCTTCTCCGGCTAAGCTTACCTCGCCGCTGAGCTGTTCTGAAGCGATGTTGAGCTGGCCGTGACTGGCGGCTTGGCCGCTAAGCAATTGCAACGGCGCAGGGGCTGGCAGCATGGAACCTAAGTAAGTTTGTAGCACGCTGATATCAGGCAGGTGCGCGGCTTGCCAACTGAGTGTCGCGGATGCATCTTCACGGGCTCGTTGTGCATCGATGGGACTCGTGGCGACGACACTGATGTCGGCATCGTCAAGCAGCAGGCGCTCTTGGTGATGCAGCGTGGCCTGGCTAAAATTCAGCGTTGCCTCAATCCTTTCTTGGGGGGGTAGCTGGGCGTTCAGTGAGCCGCTGCCTTGGGCAGTAAAACCAAGCGTGTCGGCTGCTAGTTCAGGGGCTTGAATACTCAGCTGGGCATCAAAAGGTCGCGACCCGCGAATGCTTGCATTGGCCTCGATTTGACCATGGCCAGAAAGGCGAACGCCCTGTCCGTCCAAACTCGTATCCAGGTAGCGGTTAAGCATATCCAAACGGGTAATATCGCCCTGAAGCGCCAGGGTTGCTGCTGTAGGAAGGTCGAGGTGATCCAAGCGCTGATTGGGAATTTGGCTGGCCAGGCGTAGCTCCGCGTGCTCTGCATATGTGTGTGAATCGAGGTGTGAATCGGCTAGCTCTTCTTCTGCTAATACGACATCGGTCAACTGCGTCGAAAAATGCAGCTGATCGTTTTTAACCGCTAGGCGAACTTGGCCCTCCCCGGTAGCCGTATGGCGTGGTGACGGGTTATCCGCCACTATCCAGCGCGGCGAATCACTCGGTGCGCGTAAACGCTGCTCATCAACGGCTAAGCGCAGCTCAGGTGCGTCCAGCATAAGTTCGCTACCGGGTTGTAACTTGCCTGCGGTTAGCTCCAGCTCCCCCGTCAGCGCCCCGCGCCCCTCCAAGGTTAGCCAGGGTAGGGCGTCTAGGTAGGGCATAAAGACATCCCAGGCATCCGCCTGGGCATCCAACTGAAGTTGTGCGGAGAGCGCTGCCAGTAGATTGGGGTTCAACTCACCGCTCCCAACATCGACAGGGTTTATCGTTTTGAGCGTGGCATCTGCGTTAAGATTGATAGCGCTCACTAAGGTGGTTTGATCGCTTAGGCGAACTAAACGACCATTAGTGATAGCGAGGGAAACCTGAGGGATCGCTAGTGTGTCGCGACTTAAGGTGGTCTCTGCGACCTGTAGCTCGCCGTCAGCTTCGAGGGCGATGTCACCAACGGTCAGGCGGCGTATACCCTCAGCATCCAGTGCATCGATATGCAGCTCGCCGCGCAGCAGGGCCAGTAGCGACAGCGAAAGGGTGGCGCGTTCGGCCTCAATCGAGATGGGCAGTGCTTGATCTTCACGGGCTAGATAAAGCCCCTCGACTTCCCAGCGGCCTGGGTTTCGGCTGGCGCCTTTTTCCCAGCGGATATCGACACCTTCGAATTGCGAAATGCGTGCCGGAAGCCATTGGCTATTGAGCAGCCAATAGCTGCCTACCACCCAGATAAGGATGAGAAACAGCAGGCCAATCAACACCCTCAGCAGCAGGCGGGGTAGGCGATTTTTAGCAGTGTTCGCGTCTGACATAGTGGTTTCCCTAGCAGAGAACTCCTGTTGGGGCGTGTTTTGTGGCATTATGCGCGGCGTTGGGCAGTGACGGGTTTTCGATTTCAACGCTAGGCAGGCAACAAACGCCATGTTCAAGGATTTTTACGCGCAACGCGGAGAGTATGTAGTGATCTCTGCAGAGCAGGCCAGTCGCTTCGCCAAAGGCGTGGCGGGTGATTACAACCCTATTCATAACCCGGATGCACGGCGCTTTTGTGTGCCCGGTGACCTACTGTTTGTGCTGATACTCACAAAGTTTGGGTTGTCGCGGCAAATGGAATTTCGTTTCACCAACATGGTGGGCGCTGACACGCCGCTTAAGTTTAGCGAAGCAGAAAACGGTGCACTTCACGTTTGCGATGAGGGCGGCAAATGCTACTTGCAGGTGGTGCGTAGTGGTGACATTACTCACGATCCCGCGGTAGTGGAAGCCTTTGCGCGTTGCTATGTCGCGTTTTCTGGCAAGAACTTTCCGCACTATCTCAAACCGCTGATGGAGCAACATGGGGTCATGTTTAACCCCAAACGCCCCTTGGTGATCTACGATAGCATGGGGTTTTCGCTTGAGCGTTTAGATGGCTTTTCGCCGGGCTTAATGCTGAACCACTCTTCGTTAGAGGTTCACGGGAAACGCGCCGATGCGCTGCTGGAGTTCTCGATTGAATCCGCTGGGGAAGCGGTGGGTGTCGGTTCCAAGAAGCTTGTGGTGAGTGGCCTGTGTGACTACGACGCCGATGAAATGGCCGCGATAGTAGAAGAGTTTTACCGCTTAAAGGCCGCCTACGAGTCGGCCTAGCGTTCCATCGAGGCTATCGGCGGCATCATAGCCTGCGGCATCACATCGACTTCGACTTCCAATTGATGCTCGCCACCGCCATTCATAACGCCTTTGAGCGGGGCGACATCGGCGTAATCACGCCCCCAGGCCAGCACCGGATGCTGCTCGCCAGCCACGGTGCCGTTGGTGGGGTCGAGGGCCAGCCAACCCCATTCAGGAATCCAGGTTGCCAGCCATGCATGGGAAGCATCTGCGCCGATCAGGCGTGGCTGCCCAGGCGGCGGCTGGGTTTCTAAGTAGCCGCTGACATAGCGGGCGGCGAGACCCACCGAGCGCAATGCGCCAATCGCCAGATGAGCGAAGTCTTGGCACACGCCGCGGCGGTTGGCGAGCACTTCGCTTAGCGGTGTCGCCAGCGTGGTGAAGCTGGGGTCGTACTCAAAGGTTTGATGAATCAGTTCATTAAGCGCTAATGCCGCTTCAACGATCGGTCTGCCTGGGGTGAAGCAGCTGTGGGCAAAGCTGGCTAGCTCAGCGTTTCGGCGGATAAACGGTGAGTCGAGGCGGTAGAGCTGAACGTCAAAGCTGTTTGCCTGGCTAAGGTGCTGAGCAACGCTTTCCCACGCTGAGGAAGTAGGCGGCAGTGCTGCCAAGGGCTGTGTGCTTAGTGGTGTTACCACCGTTACATCCAACGTTTGATGGACATCCTCCATAGCGAAATAGAGCACCCGATTGCCAAATACATCGCGGCGCTCCATCTGCACCTGGGGCACAGGGCTGATCTGTAGTTCCGAGGCGCCACATTGCTGGTGCGGCGTTTTACGGGGCAGCACGCGTGCCTCGCTATGGCATAGCGTCACTGGGGCGCTGTAGTGGTAGCGAGTGGTATGGCGCAGCGTGTAGTTCATGCATCAGGCTCCATGCTGACTAACTGGCGTGGCCGCTCCACATGGCTGAAATGACTCTGGCTGATGGCTTCAGAAAGCGCGCTTAAGGGTTCAATCAACGCATCCAGCAGTTGCTCTAAAGCCTCTTGTGCCTCTGGCGTCTCGGCCAAGTGACTTAAACGATCAATATCCGCCAGGTGCAGCGCCGCATTGGCTTGAATCAATAGCCGTCGCTCAGCGTTGCGATAGGGCGATGTGCTGCCAGGCAGGCGATCCATCTGGCGCTCAATGCGCTTGAGCATATAGCCCACCGAGCGGGGATTGGTTTCATCGAATAGCAGTAGATCGAGAATCGCCGCCGGGTGAAGCTCGCTGCGGTAGCGGCGGCGATAGGCGGTAAAGTTATCGGTGGTGGCGAGCACCACTTCCCATAGCGCTAAGCCCGGTGTGTGCGGCGCATTGAGGGTGAGCTTGAGCAGTGAGAGCAAGCCCAGCACACGATCMAAAAAGCGACCAATATCCATAAACCGCCAGCCGTAGTGGTGGGGCATGGTTTCGTTGCACAGCCCAAAGAAGGCGGCTAGCTGGGCCGACAACCCTTCGCAGGCGCGCCTTGCAGCGCTGGCCCCTAAGCTGGGGTTGAAGGTGGCCATGCGCTGGCGCAACTGGTGGACTACCCGCCAGGAATCGTCGCCTAAATGGTCGCGCACGCTGCGCGCATTGCGCATTAGTTGGGCAAACAGCGGCTGCAGTGCCTGGGGGTCCACATCGTCAAATTGGGCCAGCAGTGCGGCGCGCTTTAGCTCAAAGCCAATCAGCGGCGCCTGTAGCCGCTGCTCGTCCTCTTCGTTTAGCGTGGTGATATCGAGCGCTAGCAGCAGTTCATCAAGCAGTTGGTCGGCGATCTCATCTTGGTCGTACTCCATCAGCCTCAGCAGCGCTTCACGTAGCAGTCGGGCGCGGGTATCTAAGCGCTCACCGTAGCGGCCTAACCAAAACAGGCTTTCGGCTACTCGACTGGGTAGGTCGGTGCCGTCACGGGTGGCCACCACCGGTCCGCGGGCCTGGCGCAACTGGCTAACATGGGGCTGGGGAGCGGCGGCGGTGACCCACACATCCTTAACGATAGTGCTGCTTAGTGATGGCAGGCCAGGTTCTCCCACCCAGGCTAAACCGCCGGGCATTACTTGGTACTCACTGGCTTCACTGCTTTTGGCAGTAGCGTTGCTGTGGATCGTGGCGCTGACTGGCGTGCGGGTCACAAAGCAGCGTAGGTTGAGGGTGGTGGGCTCGAGCCGCTGTAGATAGCTATCAAAAACCGGTGCGGTGGCGGACACCGTCGTGGCATCGGCGTTGGGCAACAGCAGGGKTTCACCCAGCAGGTGTTCGCACAGCATCGGTAAGTAATCGGCTAATACAGGGGCTTCCAAAATGCCCACCCCCAAGGCGTTCGATAGCGCTACGCCGCCTGCGCGCATGGCCTGGAGTAGCCCGGGTACGCCCAGCTGCGAATCGCCACGCAGTTCCAGCGGGTCGCAGTAAGCGTCGTCGCAGTGGCGCAGTATCACATCCACTGGCTGTAAACCGCCCAGCGTACGCAGCCACACTTGGGTATCGCGTACGACTAAATCCTGTCCCTCCACCAGCGCGATATTGAGATAGTTGGCCAGGTAGGCGTGCTCAAAGTAGCGTGGGCTGGCCGGCCCCGGCGTTAGTAGGATAAGTGTGGGGTTATCGCGATGCTGATAGGCCATGGCGATCAGCGTACGGTGGTGCAGGTCGAGAAACCCCGCTAACCGTTTTAATGGTGCATTGCGGTACATATCCGGCAGGGCGCGGGCCATCAGTATGCGATTTTCAAGCGCAAAACCGGTGCCTGATGGCGCCTGTAGGCGGTCTGCCATCACCCGCCACTGGCCTTTTGCATCCAGAATGACATCCACACCGTGAAAGTTGATCGCTGCACGGTCATTGGGTAGCGACTGGTGGCAGGGCAGTAACAAATGCGCTGAAGCAAGCAGTTCCTGGGTGGGTAGCCGCCCCGCCTCAAAAAGTGTTTTGGGCCCATAAATATCATCATAAAGGGCGCTTAGCAGGCGACTGCGCTGGGTTAGCCCCACGGCTAATGCCTGCCACTGTGCTTCATCGATCACCCAGGGCAGCGGATCAAGCCGCCACGAACGCCCCTGGGTGTCATCATGCATATTAAAAATCACGCCGTTTTCAGCCAGCAGCCGCTGTATTTCTTCATGCTGCTGTAAGCGCCCAGTAGGGCCCATGCCTTCAAGTGAGCTCAGTAAGCTCTGCCAGCCGGGGCGTAGCTGCCCCTGGCCATCGAGCATGGCGTCAAACGTGCCGGGCTGTCCCTTGCCTAGCTGATGTAAGTAATCCTCAACGAGCCCGTTAGCCACGGGCGCGAGAAGTGAGGGAGAGACAGGGGCCGTCATTATCCTTGTAATCCTGAGAAAGGTGGGCGGATTATCCTGCACTAGCCGCTAAGAGGAAAGCATTAGCTTGGTGTCCAGCGTAAGTCGAGGGTTTGCGGCAGTTCCAGGCTGGGTGTTTCCAGCTTGGGCACCTGATGACCATGGCGATGACCGCTGTCACTAAAACGCCCCAGTCGGCGCGCTTCCGCTTCAAACGCATTAACCGGGAAGGTGTCGAAATTGCGTCCGGTCGGGTGTACCACGTAGTAGGTGCAGCCTGCCACGGAGCGCTGGTTCCAGGTGTCGATGACATCAAAGACCAGCGGCGCGTGTATGGGAATTTGCGGATGCAGCGCAGACGGTGGCTGCCAAGCGCGGTAGCGCACCCCAGCCACCGCTTCGCCGTTTCTGCCGGTGGCTGAAAGCGGCACCCGACGACCGTTGCAGGTCACCACGTAGCGGTCGCCGCTCATGCCACTGACTTTAACTTCCAGGCGCTCGACGGATGAGTCGACGTAGCGGGCGGTGCCCCCGGCAGAGGCTTCTTCGCCCAATACATGCCAGGGTTCGATAGCTTGACGCAGTTCGATATCCAGCATTGGCGTGTGCAAGCGCCCGTGGAGCGGAAAGCGGAACTCCAGGAAGGGGGCAAACCACTCCAAATCAAAATCAAAGCCGTGATGGCGTAAGTCGCTTAACACATCGTCAAGGTCATGCCACAGGTAGTGGGGCAGCATCCAGCGATCCTGCAAGGCGCTGCCCCAGCGCACCGGTTTGGCCCGATAGGGTGTTTTCCAGCAGCGCGCAACAAGGGCGCGGATCAGCAGCATTTGCATCAGCCCCATGCGGGCATGGGGTGGCATCTCAAAGCCGCGTAGTTCCAGTAACCCTAGCCGCCCGCTATCGCTATCCGGCGAGTAGAGCTTGTCGATACAGAACTCGGCGCGGTGGGTGTTGCCGGTTAAGTCAGTCAGTAGGTGGCGCAGCAAGCGATCCACCAGCCAGGGCTGCACTACTTCGCCTTCGGGCATTTGCTGTAGGGCGATTTCCAACTCGTAAAGTGCCTCGTGGCGCGCTTCATCTACCCGCGGGGCTTGGCTAGTGGGGCCAATAAACAGGCCTGAAAACAGGTAAGAGAGGCTAGGGTGGTGCTGCCAGTAGGTGACTAGGCTGGCAAGCAAGTCTGGGCGGCGTAAAAAAGGTGAATCCTCAGGGGTAATCCCGCCAAGGGTGACATGGTTACCGCCGCCGGTGCCGGTGTGGCGGCCATCAAGCATAAATTTTTCGGTGCCCAAACGGGTTTCACGTGCCTCGGCATACAGCCGTTCGGTTTGCGCGACCAGGGTTTGCCAACTGGCGGCGGGCATAATATTCACTTCGATCACGCCCGGGTCGGGGGTGATCATAAAGTTTTCCAGTCGCGGATCCCGAGGCGGTGAATAACCCTCTACCATCACCGGGCAGGCGAGCTCCTTGGCGCACTCCTCAACGGTGCTGAGTAGGTCGAGGTAGTGCTCCAAGCTGGTTAGCGGCGGCAGAAAAATATGCAAGCGGCCATCCCGTGGCTGCACACATAGGCTGGTGTGAATAACACCACTTTCCGTGTCGATTTCCGCCCGTGGCTGCTGCTGAACCGATTCGCCCTCTGGGTGTGATGGGCTCGGGTGGCTGGTTCGACCCAAGCGTTCGGCATCGCTGAGGTGGTGTTGTTCGGCGTTGCGGCGAGCAACTTCGCCGTGAATGTCGCCCAGCTCTGGGCGGGGCGCGAACAGCGATTCCGGTTGAGGCTGCTCTTCTGGGGCAGCCCAAGGCAGCGCCGAAAGCGGTAAACGCAAGCCCATGGGGGAGTCGCCGGGCACCAGGAACAGGTGTTCACGCTTGAGCGGCCAGCGTCCGCTCTCCCAGCGGTGGGCCTGGCTAAGCGAGTGGCGCAGCGGCAGGGCATAGCCAACCACTTCGTCTAAGCCTTGTTCTAATAAGCGGGCTAAACGGTGACGTTCGGCGTCATCTTTGAGATTGGCTTCGCGTGGGTCAACGTTCACCGGTAGCGACTGCTCTTTCCATAGATAGTAGTAGGCATCCTCGAACGCCGGAATCCAGTAGCGTTCGGCCACACCCAGGCGTTCGCTTAGCGCTTTGGTAAAGCGCTGGGCCATTGCATCATCTACATGGAGCTCTGGTGCGCCGTCTAGGCAGGCCAGCCATTGGGGATCACGCCATAGTGGTACGCCATCTTTACGCCAGTAACAGGCGAGCGCCCAGCGGGGCAGTGGTTCCCCGGGGTACCACTTGCCTTGCTGTTGCTGAATAGCGCTGCCGGGGGCGTAAGCGGCCTGGAGCCGGGTTAGCAGTGCCTCAGCGCGTTCGCGTTTGTGCTCGCCCAGGGCTTCGGTATTCCACTGTGGGCTCTCCATATCGTCGACCGAGACAAAGGTGGGTTCGCCGCCCATGGTCAGGCGTACGTCCTGGTGGAGCAGTTCGGCATCTACCTCGTCACCCAGCGCGCAGATACGCTGCCACTGCTCATCGCTATAGGGCTTGGTGACCCGTGGGTCTTCGTGGATACGCTCCACTTCCATGGTGACATCGAAAGTGACTTCACACTTATCCGAAAACCCGGTAATCGCGGCCGCACTGCCGGTCGTCGGGGTGGCGGCGAGGGGAATATGGCCTTCGCCAGCGAACAGTCCCGAGGTGGGGTCGAGCCCCACCCAGCCTGCGCCGGGGAGGAATACTTCGGTCCAGGCGTGTAGGTCGGTGAAATCTACTTCGCTCCCGCTGGGGCCATCCAGCGCTTTAACATCGGACTTGAGCTGAATGAGGTAGCCGGAGACAAAGCGTGCGGCGAGGCCCAGGTGGCGGAAAATTTGCACCAACAGCCAGGCGCTGTCGCGGCAGGAGCCGCTGGCGAACGTTAAGGTCTCTTCGCAGCTCTGTACGCCGGGCTCCATGCGTACCAAATAACCAATATCATCCTGCAGGCGTTGATTCAGCGCGACCAGGAAATCGACGGTGGTAGTGGGCTCGCGGGGAACAGCCTTGAGCCACTCCATCAACCGCGGCCCGGATTCCGTTATTTCCAGATAGGGGCTTAGTTCCTGGCGCAGCGCTTCGGGGTAGGCAAAGGGAATCGTTTGCGCAATGTCGTCCAAGAAGAAATCGAACGGGTTAATCACCGTCATCGGGGCGATGAGTTCGACCGCAATGGTTAACTCTTTACGCGGTTCGGGGAACACCACGCGGGCATTGAAGTTGCCAAACGGATCCTGTTGCCAGTTTAAAAAGTGGTCGTCGCCGGAGAGTTTGAGCGAGTAGGCCTCAATATGGGTGCGGCAGTGGGGCGCCGGACGCAGCCGAATAACATGGGGCGAAAGACGCACCGGGCGGTCAAAGTGGTAGGTCGTGCGATGATACAAGGCAACGCGAATGGTCATGGGCCACCCTCAAAAGAMCCGTTATCAACCGGTGGGTCGGTTGGGTTAAGGAATAACCGAACGTTTCGCAAGTATCGTTCCMCTTTTACTTTTTTGCAGCCGCTATCTTAACTAAGGCGTTTAACTAAAGTGGAAATCACTTAATGCACCAAAATAGCACTGCTTTTATGCACTGCTTTTATGCACTGATATAGAGCATGTGGTCGCTTTAATTGGCTCGTGCTCCCTGTCAAGTAGCGTTTAAGTAAGCGAACGTTGAAATATCGCAAAAGATGGTACGTATTTTGCTCTCAATTGTTTGATTGTTTTGCGCGCGGCAGGCCTACACTGAGCATTGAGGAAGTTGCCGCTTCCACCCCAGCGCCAGGAGAGCGCCCATGAGCCAAGTGAATTGGAATAACTATGCGTGTCGTGATTACTACGATGAGCTGATGGCCGCACCCGGTCAGCCACGCGATTCAGCGGGTGAATTGTGCAACATGTTGGCAAGGTTTAGCGCAGAAGAGTTAGCCGAGCGGAAAACCGCGGCGGAGATCGCCATTCGTACCATGGGGATTACCTTTACCGTCTACTCCGAAGGCGCGATGATCGATCGCGCCTGGCCCTTTGATATTGTGCCGCGGATTATTCCCGCCAGCGAGTGGCGTAAAACCGAGGCAGGCCTCAAACAGCGCGTGCAGGCGCTGAATCTATTTATTGATGATCTTTACCACGATCAAAAAGTCATTAAGGACAAAGTGTTACCCGCCGAAGTGCTGGCGCAGTCGGTTAATTTTCGCCCCCAGTGTGTCGGCATTAATCCCCCTCACGGCGTGTGGGCCCACGTGTGCGGTTCAGATCTAGTGCGCGATGGGGATGGCACGCTGTATGTGTTGGAAGATAACTTGCGCATTCCTTCCGGCGTCTCCTATATGTTGGAAAACCGCAACGTCACCAAGCGGGTACTGCCGGAGTTGTTTGCTTCGGGCAAAATTTTGCCCGTTGATGACTATGTGGCCAACCTCTACGACATGCTCGCCGCGATGTCACCACGGCCTGGGGATGAGCCGCAGGTGGTTGTACTGACCCCTGGAATCTATAACTCTGCTTACTTTGAGCACGCCTACCTTGCCCAGCAAATGGGCGTCGAGCTGGTGCAAGGCAGCGACCTGCTAGTCGATGACAATGATGTGGTGTACATGCGCACCGTGGAAGGACTGCGCCGGGTCGACGTTATCTACCGTCGCGTGGATGACGAGTTTCTAGACCCGGAAGCGTTTAACCCTGACTCCATGCTGGGGGTGGCGGGTCTGATGCGCGCTTGGCGGGCGGGAAAAGTGGCGCTGGCCAATGCTCCGGGTGCTGGCGTGGCGGATGACAAGGTCGTTTATGCATTCGTGCCTGCGCTGATTCGCTACTATCTCGACCAGGAACCGCTGCTGCCCAACGTGCCCAGCTACCTGTGCATGTTCGAAGATGACCGCCGCTATGTACTTGACCATCTTGATGAATTGGTGGTGAAGCCGGCCAATGAGTCGGGGGGCTATGGCATGCTGATTGGCCCGCGCTCAACCAAAGAGACCCGCGAAGAGTTTGCCCGCTTGATTAAGGCGAACCCACGCAACTATATGGCGCAGCCCACCCTGGCGCTGTCGACGACGCCTACGTTGGCGAATGGTTTACCACAGCCACGCCATGTGGATTTACGCCCCTTCATACTCTCTGGGCCTGAAATCCATGTCACCACCGGCGGGCTTACCCGGGTGGCATTGATAGAGGGGTCGTTGGTGGTGAACTCCTCTCAAGGCGGCGGCAGTAAAGATACCTGGATTGTAGAAACCGACGATAAGGCGGCAGTGGCCGCGGTGAAAGGAGCCTAACGCCATGCTGTCACGCGTTGCAGAGAACCTCTACTGGATGGCGCGCTATATTGAACGTGCGGAAGATACCGCACGTTTACTGAGCGTCAATAGTCACCTTATGCTCGATTTGCCGGGGCGCCTGCCGCTGGGTTGGGCGCCGCTTATCGAAATGACCGGCAGCCTGGAAGTCTTCACCGCACGTTATGAAGAGTTTGATGAGCGCAACGTAGTGCACTTTTTATGCGCCGATCCTGATAATGATATTTCGATTATCTCCGCGCTTGCCAGTGCCCGTGAGAACCTGAGAACCACCCGGGATGTGGTGCCCCGGGAAATTTGGGAAGAGGTTAATCAGCTCTATCTTAGCGTCGCCGATCATGCTGAAAATGGCGTGAGTCCACGCCGTCGCGATAGCTTTCTTAAAAGTGTTATTCGTGGTTGCCAGGCGTTAACGGGCCTCATTGAAGGCACCTTAAGCCATGGCCCTGCGCGTACTTTTATTGAGTTGGGCCGTCAGTTGGAGCGGGCCGATATGACCACCCGCATTGTCGATGTGCGCTCCGCCAGCCTGCTGCCACAAAACCCTGAAGAGTTGCTGCCATTCGAAAACCTGCAGTGGATGAGCGTGCTCAAGTCACTGACTGCTTACCAGATGTATCGCCAACAGGTGCGCTTGCGGGTGCGCGGGCCAGATGTGCTGCGCTTTTTGCTACAAGATCCCAATCTGCCACGCTCGATTGCCTGCAGCCTTGAAACCCTGGGTCATGAGCTGACGCTACTGCCACGCCAGGATCGTCCGGCGGCCACCGTCTCGCTGGTGCGCGCCGATGTAGTAGACGCCGATATTCAAGCGCTCGCTCATTCACCCAGTAAGCTGCACTTGTTTATCGATGAACTGCAGATCGGCTTTGCCGCTATCCACGATACCCTCAGCGCCACCTACTTTGTGAATGACGACAGCGTCCCCCGCGTGACGCAAACCCAGACTCAGACTCAAAGCCAGAGCCACGCGGGGGACAACGATAACGACTAAAGCGTAGAGGAATCGCTTTCTAACGGGCTGGCGGCCTGAATGATGTCATGCAGGTACGCCAGTTTTTCGCGCACCGCCGGGGCAAGCACACCTGGCGCTAAATCGAGCAGTCCCATATCACGGTTGAGCTCGTTCACCGCCATGCCTACCTGATGAAAGGCAATCAGCATGCTCTCAAGGCTGCCGTCGTACTCAACGTGGGTAATGCCCATGTGCAGTGCGGTATCCAGTACAGCGACCATGTCCAAGTAATAGGCGAACGTTTCGGCAAAATCCTCCCAAGGGTGCATGGTGGCGTAGGCGGAGATGAAGCGGTTGGGCCAGTCGCCGGGGGCTCCCTGCTGGTAGTAACGCTCTAACGCTTCGGTATAGCTTGGCCGGTGGTGGTTGCCAAATACTGCACGACACGTTTCTTCATCGCGATCCTTAACCAATACGTCCCAGTAGTAGTGGCCAATTTCATGGCGGAAGTGGCCAATCAAGGTGCGGTGGGACTCGTTCATATCGACCCGTAAACGCTCGCGCTCAACGTCGTCGGCCTCTTTGACGTTAATGGTGATATGACCTGCCGCATGGCCGGTATACACTTTCTCCTGGTTGGCGGTAGAGCGCCATAGTCCTTGGTCAGGCAGGGCATCAGCCATAAAAGAGAAACTCAACGGCACTGCAATAGCATCCTCTTGGGTGCCGTGGGGTAGTTTCAGTAAATCAAGGGTATGAAACAGACGCCGTTTGGCCGCCTCAAGTGCTGCCCAACGCTCGCGGTTACCATCAATAGTGAGATCGGGGATCATGGCGTTATAACGGCAGCAGTCGCATAGCGTATCCGCTTGGCCGTGTTCCATTACCMCCATACGATTGCACACGTTCTCAACAGCGTAGTTGTGACACTTCATCAGCGCCGTATCACAACCTGGGTAGATGCAGCGATAGCCGCCGTTATCCAGAGGGGCAACGGCAACGATATTGCTGCAGGCAGGACACCAGCCGACCTCTGACTGGCAGCTAAGGCAGTGGGTGTTTTCATAGAAAAGCGGATTGCCACAGCGGCAGTTGAAAGCCTGCATAAATAATTCCCTGTGTTTAAACACGAGCGTTCGCCATGTGCGATCCGCGAGGCTGCGGCACACTGATAGGCCGAAGCATAGCCAGCCCTGTGACACATTGGAAAGGCTAATTGATATCCTGCCGCAGATTTTGTTGACTCATGCGATACTTGGTTGACGTTAACGTCAACTTGCTGCTATACCCTGTACTCTTGCCTTACCGCGAAGCACTTTTTAATACCGCATTTTTATAACAACCACAGCCATAACAATCACAATTAATAATAGGAGCAACGCTATGTCTGTTCGCGAAATTCCCATGTATATCGATGGCCAGCCCGTGCAGTCGCAAAGCCAGGAGTGGCGCGATGTGGTTAACCCCGCCACGCAAGAGGTGGTAGCGCGGGTACCGTTCTGTACCACTGACGAAGTGGAGCGCGCTATCAGCAGCGCTAAAGAGGCGTTTAAGGAGTGGCGAAAAGTACCGCTGGGTAAACGCATGCGCATTATGCTCAAGCTTCAGGCACTGATTCGCGACAATACCGCAGAGTTGGCGGCGCTGATCACCGAAGAGCACGGCAAAACGCTTCCCGATGCGGAAGGGGAAGTTGGCCGGGGCTTGGAAGTGGTGGAGCATGCCTGTTCGATTACCTCGCTGCAGTTGGGTGAGCTGGCGGAAAATGCCGCTAACGAGGTGGACGTTTACACTATGCACCAGCCGCTTGGGGTGGGCGCCGGTATTACTGCCTTTAACTTCCCGATTATGCTGCCGTGCTTTATGTTTCCACTGGCGATTGCCACTGGTAATACCTTCGTTCTTAAACCCTCCGAACAGGATCCCAGTTCCACCATGCGCTTAGTGGAGTTAGCCCACGAAGCCGGTGTCCCGGCAGGCGTGCTCAACGTGGTGCACGGTGGCCCTGATGTAGCCAACCAAATCGCTGATCACCAGGATATCAAAGCGCTCTCGTTCATCGGCTCTACCCATGTGGGTTCGCTGCTGTATAACCGTGCAGCGGCAGCGGGCAAGCGCATGCAAGCAATGATGGGGGCCAAGAACCACTGCGTGGTCATGCCCGATGCTAATCGTAGCCAAGCGATCAACAACCTGCTGGGCTCAGCCTTTGGCGCGGCGGGCCAACGCTGCATGGCAAACTCTGTGGTGGTGCTGGTGGGCGAGGCGCGTGAGTGGCTGAGCGATATCGTTGATGCGGCGCGTGAAATGAAAGTCGGCCCGGGCACCCAACGCGATGCGGATTTAGGCCCGCTGGTATCACCAGCTGCTCGTGACCGCGTGCTGCGTTTAATCGATGCGGGGGAGCAAGAGGGTGCCAAACTGATGGTCGATGGGCGCAATGTTCAGGTGGAGGGTTATCCCAACGGCAATTTTGTCGGGCCGACTCTGTTTGCTGACGTAAAGGCGGATATGACCATTTACCGGGAAGAGATTTTTGGTCCCGTGCTGTGCGTGGTGAGTGTTGAAACGCTGGATGAGGCGATTGCCTTTATCAATGCCAACCCTAACGGCAACGGTACCTCTATCTTTACAAACTCGGGTTGGGTAGCGCGCCGCTTTGAAACCGATATAGACGTTGGCCAAATTGGTATCAACGTGCCAATTCCGGTGCCGGTTGCCTATTTCAGTTTCACCGGCTCGCGGGCTTCGAAACTAGGTGATTTAGGCCCTAACGGTAAGCAGGCGATCGCGTTCTGGACACAAACCAAAACGGTGACGGCACGTTGGTTTGAGCCGGAAAACGTATCCAGCGGTATCAACAGCACCATTTCGCTTGGCTAATTGAAGCGATTTTAACTGCCGCACATCGGCCCGGCTTTACGCGGGGCCGATGAACCCGATGGCGCAGGGCTTAAAAGTTATCAAACAGAGGCAAGCTCTCTTCAAGCAACTGCTCGATCGGGTCAAGCTGACTTTCGTGTAAAACTAACAGTGACTGCCCGTGCATAAATTCATTAGCGGGAGGCACCAGAAGCGCAAACTCTCCCTCTTCAAGGTGAAACTCATGTATTTCGCGCATACCCAGTGGTGTCATGCATTGAGAGCAGCGATAGTTGTCATCTTCACTGTAAATAAGGCGATGATACATTTTAAACAACGTATAGAGGGCTAAGCCGCCTTCAAACGCAGGCCAGCGCGCTGGGGTCTCGCGAATTTCGCTGGAGAGGTCTTGGCCCTCGGCTTCGGCGCCTGCAATCGCATCGGCTAGCGGGGCAGCAAGAATGGCATCTTTGTCGGCAGGTAGCGGCGTGTTGTGCTTAGAGGCGTGTTCAAAATCTTTCACCGCGCGCTTAAAGTCAGCCACCCCACCGAGAGGGTAGTCGACATGCTGGAGGTCTTCGGGTTCAAAGCCGCCGTTTTCCCAGCCATGGATAACGCGTAGGGTCATTTGACCACGTGTCATTGGGCGGGCAAGTAACATATGCAACATGATACGAATATGCAGCTGACGCTCATCGGTATCATTTTCAAATGCTCGGTAAGGGTCAGCAAACAGCTCGTTTAGACGACCGGGTGTATGTTCCTTGGCTTCGTTATGGCTCATAGCGGTTTCCCTTTGAACGAGCTATTTATATTTTTAGGAGGAGGTCGCAATTCTGCTTAGGTTAGTAAGCCAGTATGGCGAGAGAAGCAACTAAATAAAAGTCTCTTCATTTAGCTTTTTGTTATCCATCGGCTAAACCGTTTTTACCAGATATTTAAATTTAACAATAAAGAGGTGAGTATGTCTGCATCGTTGAGTCGTTTTAATGTACCTGAAACATTGGATGGCCTGCCGGAAGATATTCGCAGTACCATTTTGGCCGTGCAGGAAAAAGCCGGGTTTGTGCCCAATGTCTTTCTGATGCTGGCCCATCGCCCCGCTGAGTTCCGAGCTTTCTTTGCCTATCACGATGCGTTGATGGAGCGCGAATCGGACACCCTAACCAACGTTGAGAAAGAGATGATTGTGGTCGCTACCAGTGCGCGTAACCGCTGCTTATATTGTGTGGTCGCTCACGGAGCATTGGTGCGTATTTACAGTAAAAACCCGCTGCTCGCAGATCAAGTGGCGATCAACCATCGCGTGGCGCCGATTAGTGAGCGCCACCGGGTGATGCTCGATTTCGCCATGCACTGTGCTGTTGATGTCGGTGAAATGACCGATGAGTGGTTCACGCGCTTACTGGAAGTGGGCTTTAGCCAAGAGGACTGCTGGGATATAGGCGCCATAGCGGCATTTTTTGGTTTGTCGAATCGGTTGGTTACATTGGCGGGCACGCCGCCTAATGAGGAGTTTTACTTAATGGGGCGTGTGCCTCGCTCAAGTGCGACCATTACACCTTAAACTTTACTAAGCTGTGATTCTGATTGAGAATAGTTCCTGAATCAGTGTTAACACCGTTCTTAAGCGTACCTACATTCACTGTCGCCAGGGGAGCCCCTACTCAAAAGGGCTGAGATGCGCACTGCGCAGACCCTGGAACCTGATCCGGTTAGTACCGGCGGAGGAAGCGCGACATGCTTTACCTGACGTCAGCCGTGCTTGGCGCGGCGCTGTGCTGCTTTGCTTTTTTAGGCCTACGTGCTCGCTGGGTGGATGGTTCACTTGACGACTACGTCACCGCCCGCAACTCGCAAACGGCTTCTACCCTGGGGCTCTCCTTTCTTGCTTCCGGTATGGGCGCATGGATACTCTTTGCGCCCCCCGAAATAGGCGCCTTTGTCGGCCCGCTAGCCCTTGCTGGCTATGCGCTAGGCTCTGCATTGCCATTTATTGTCTTGGGACTGTATGGGCCGAAGATTCGCCGTGCGTTGCCGGAGGGGCGCAGTATCGCCGAGTTTGCTGAAGCGTGCTATGGCCCTGGTGTACGGCGCTGGGTAACCCTGGTCTCCATCGCCTATATGGCGTGTTTTTTAGCCGCTGAACTCACCGCCATTGGGGCCATCACCGCGCTGCTTTCCGATGTGCCGCCCGCGCTGGTGATTATTGGTGTGGCGCTTACCACGCTGATTTATMCCGCGGCGGGCGGGCTGCGTGCCAGCCTTGCCACTGACCGTTGGCAGGCGTGGCTGTTGCTGGTGCTGCTGTGTGTGGTGGGTGGCATGGCCCTATGGCGGTTGCCCTCTATACCCAGTGAGGCTGCACTCCCGTCTATTCCTATCACCAGTGCGCTCAGCGTAGCGTTAACGCTAGTGATCGCGGTCACCGCCGCTAACCTTTTCCACCAAGGCTATTGGCAGCGAGTATGGGCCGCTCAAGATAATCAAAGCTTGGGGCGCGGCGCCTGGTTAGGCGGCGCGATGACAGTCGTGGTAGTGATGGTGATTGGCGGTCTAGGCGTGTTGGCAGCGATGAGCGGTGTGCCGCTCGGCGAGCCCCCAATGCCATTTTTTGCTCTGTTAAGTGAAGCCCCCGTTTGGCTGACGTTACCTGCCTTGGTGTTGGCGGTGACCTTAGTGGCCTCCAGCGTTGATACACTTCAAAATGGTATTGCTTCGCTCGTGGTGGCACGCAGCGAGCAGCAGGGCGTTTCGCTGGTGGCTGCCCGCTGGGTGACGGTCGTCGTGATGATCCCGGTGGTAGTGATTGCCTTGCAGGGCCTGTCGGTACTGCGGCTATTCTTGATTGCTGACTTGCTGTGTGCCGCTATTGTGGTGCCTGTGCTGCTCGGCTTATGGCAACGCATGACGCCGATGGCGGCCATTATGGGTGGTGTCGCCGGTTTGCTGGGGGCCATTTTGCCTGGTTGGTTAAGCCAAGGAAGCCTGGTGGCCGGGGTAGTGGGCGCCAGTTTTCCGGGTAGTATCCCTACCTTGGGGCCGTTCGTTGGTGCGTTAATCGCCTCAACGCTCACAAGTGTACTACTCGCATGTTTAACCAAGAAACAGTGAGTGTTGGGCAGTAAAAGGCTGATCGCGTTATGCTGGTAGCTACACACCTACCCTGAATGGGTGACATAACAATGAGCTACCCTACAGCATCGAATGAAGAGGCGAGATTAGCCGCTCTTTACGAGCTTGACCTACTTGATACACCTGATGAACCTGCGTTTGATCGCGTCACCCGGCTGGTGACCAAGCTGCTGCATGTGCCTATCTCAACGGTGACGTTGATAGATGCTAAACGCCAATGGATAAAATCACGTGTTGGCGTTGAGGCTCGTGAGACACCCCGAGATGTGGCTTTCTGCGCTTATACCATTCAGGGCACAGAACCATTGATCATTAACGATGCCCGACAGGATCCACGCTTTGCAGACAATCCGTTTGTGAAAGCTGTCGACGGTATTCGCTTTTATGCGGGTATTCCGCTTAGTACGACCAAAGGCCTGACGCTAGGCTCTCTCTGCGCAATCGACACGAAGCCGCGTGCGATCAGTGATCAAGAATTGACGGCTCTGCAAGATTTGGCGGCGATTGTCACTGATGAAATTCATTTGCGTGAGCGACTGGTATTAGAAAAGAAAAGCGCCAAGGTATCCCAGCAAGCACTGAATGAGTTACACCGAAGTATGGAGTGCCAAATCGAGCGGCGTACCAACGAACTCAATCTCGTTATCGAGTCTGCCTATGACGCCTATATCAGTCTTGATGCACAAGACGTCATTCTGGATTGGAATCGGGCGGCTGAAATGATGTTCGGTTGGCCACGCAAAGCGGCGCTGGCTAAGCCAATCACACAGCTTATTTTTCCCACTGGGCTGCCTGCCGCGAATGATCGGGCGGCTATTGAGTTTACCGCGCACCGTTACGATGGCAATGAACTGCCCGTCGAGGTGCGCGTCAAAAAATTGGTGATTGAAGGGCGTGAACGGCGCAGCCTTTTTATCCACGATATTACCGAGCGCCAGCAGCTGGAGCGCCTGCGTAATCAACAGGCTCGTGAAGATGTATTAACCAAATTGCCTAACCGGCGAGCCCTAGATGAACGCTTACCCGAAGCAATGGCTCGCACACGGCGCAGCCAGCAGCCGTTAGCCGTTCTGTTTATGGATTTGGATGGTTTTAAGGCGATTAACGACGCCCATGGGCATGCCAAGGGCGACGATCTGCTACGTGTGATCGCTAAAAAATTAGTGAAAACGATACGTGAAACCGACTATATAGCCCGCTGGGCCGGGGATGAGTTTGTCGTCCTATTGGAGGGCAGTGAGCCCACGGCAATCGAGCAGTTGGCTAATAAATTAGTCAAGGTGGTGGAAGAACCGATGATTGCTGGAGATGCGGCGTTAAACGTCAGTGTGAGTATTGGTGTCGCGCTATATTTGCCCGCCAGCGCCGAGACAGCCAACGAACTGCTTAAGCGCGCCGATGTGGCTATGTATGAAGCCAAGCGCTCTGGAAAAGCCCAAGTACGCATTGCCCTGTCTGTTGATAACGCTAGTTAAGACCTGTAGATATTCAAGGATGACCATGATTCGGACTATTCTGACCACGCCTGAAGGCGAGACCCGTGAGGGCGATGAACACCTGATGACCGTATGGCAATCCACGCCAGGTAGCCATATATGGATCGATATGCAGGGGGAGTCCCAGCAGAGCGAGCGCAAAATTTTAGAGGCGTTTGAGTTTCATCCCATGGCCATTCAGGATGCTCACAAAGAGCGCCATCCGCCTAAAATTGAAGAGTTCGACAACCATACGCTGATTATTTATCGCGGCATCTCCTCCTTCGATGCCGAACTGAACTACCTGCCTCAGCAGGTTTGCTTTTTTGTGGGTGAGCGTTTTTTGGTTACGCTTCATCCTGGACAAGCGCTCTCCATTGAGCGCCTTTTCAACGAGCACGGTAAAGCCCTGCTGGCCCACTCGCCTGAACACGTCGCGCTGCGGATAATGTATATTTCAGCGGGCTTTTATATTGACAGCTTGCTCGAATTTGAAACGGCGTTAAGCGATCTTGAAGACGAACTGCTGGAAAATGGTAATGATGTGCTAATGCGCAAGATCATCACTTACCGTTCCCGGCTGGTTAAGATGCGCCGCATCTTTAGCTACCACCAGGGTATTACCCAGGAACTAACCGCTTATGACTACGAGCATTTGCCTCGGGAAGATAGCGAAACCCTGCACGCCATCAACGACGTAGCGGATCGTTTCGAGCGTCTCTACACCTTGACCCAGATGTATTACGACATTTGCGGTGACTTGGTTGATGGCTATATCTCTATTTCCTCCCACCAGTTAAATATCACCATGCGCGTGCTCACGGTGATTACCGCGATCTTTGTCCCTCTTACGTTTATCGCCGGGATTTACGGCATGAACTTCGAAAATATGCCTGAATTGCGTTATCAATACGGCTACTTTTTTGTTTGGGGTGCCATGCTAGGTATCGGTGGCGTGCTGATTTGGCTGTTTAAGCGCAAGCACTGGTTTTAGGCTAGCCAGTGAGCGACTCGCCAGGAAACGAAAAGTTGACACATACGTAGGTGGTCAGCGGTTGAGTGTGGCATCCTCTGCAGCGACCAAAACTATAAGGCATAAAGCCTAGACTAGCGTTTTAACTGGGAGTTGTTCCATGACCATTATGATTATCGGGCTGCTGATTTTTTTAGGCAGCCACTCTGTACGTATTTTTGCTGAAGACTGGCGTCAGCAGCAGATTGCTCAACGCGGCGAAACCACTTGGAAAGTCGCCTATTCAGCCGTATCCATCGTTGGCCTGGCCATTGCTATTTACGGTTTTGGCCAGATGCGCCTAGACCCCATCTATATCTGGCACCCGCCCGCGGGCATGCGTCATGCGGTGGCGTTGCTGATGGTGCCAGCCTTTATCATGCTGGTGGCGGCCTATGTTCCGGGCAACGCCATTAGGGCCAAGCTTGGCCATCCGATGATGCTGGCGGTAAAAATCTGGGCGTTTGCTCACCTGCTGGCCAACGGGCGCTTAGGCGATATTATCTTTTTTGCTGCCTTTCTTATCTGGGCTATCCTGGCGTTCAAGACCGCTAAAAAACGCGGCCGCTTGACACCGCCTGAGTCGGTTAGTACCTCAAAAATGGCAACGATTGCCACCGTGCTAGTGGGCTTGATAGCGTATGTCGTGTTTGCCTTTTATCTACATACAGCGCTGATTGGCGTCCCCGTCTTTAGCTAACCTGTATTTGATCAGCCTGTCTTTATCGATTTAGGAGCCAGCCCATGGCCGAAACTTCACATACTGCGCCGACTACCATGGCCGCTATGCTATTAACCGGGCATGGTGGTATCGAAAAGTTGGAATACCATCAGGATGTCGCCACGCCGCAGCCTAAGGCGGGTGAAGTACTGGTGCAGGTGACCGCGACGGCGAAGAACAACACTGACCGCAAGGCCCGTGAAGGGCTTTATCCCACCAAGGACAAGGGCGATGTTACCTCCTTTGCCATGGGCGGCACCCCCACGTTAACCTTCCCGCGGATTCAAGGGGCCGATGTCGCTGGCCGCATAGTGGCGGTCGGCGAAGGCGTTGACGTTGAGCGCATTGGCCAGCGCGGGCTGCTTGATTTTAATATCTACGCTGACGAGCGTCGCGATATTAATCTAACCCCGGATTACTACGGCCATGGAGCCGACGGCGGGTTTGCTGAGTATATCGCCGTGCCTGCGGATCAGTTTTATCACGTGCCCAACCCTGAACTGCACGATGCCGAACTGGCCGCAATGGGCATGTGCTCGTATCAGACGGCTTACCATATGATGACCGCTGCCAAAGTGAGTGCTGGCGAGCGTGTGCTGGTCAGCGGAGCCAGCGGCGGCGTGGGCACCGCACTTATTCAGCTCTGCCGCATCGTGGGCGCTATCCCCTATGCGGTCAGCCAGTTAGACAAGGCCGAGGCGCTCAAAGCATTAGGTGCGGAAGCGGTGATTGATCGTGGCGACCTGCCCACCTTTGTTGAGCGGGTGCTGGAAACCACTGCTGGCCAACCGATTGATGCAGTGATGGATTTGGTTGGTGGTGAGATGACCAACCTGTTTATCGACACCATGATTGTTGATATGCAGGGGCGCAAAAGCTATCCGCGCCTCTCTATTGCCGGGGCTAGCGGTGGCAACCTTAGCGAAATGATGTGGACCCGGGTTTATCTTTACCAAGTGCAGATATTTGGCGTTTCCCACGGCACCCGTGAAGAGGCCGAACAGTTAGTGGCGTGGATTCGCAGTGGCGACTTAAAGCCAGTGCTGCATGCGGCATTTAAGCTGTCTGATCTGCATGCCGCCGAGCGCTATTTTGTCAATCGGGGCAGCAACTACCTGGGCAAAATTGTGCTTGTCCCCGACGCCCAGTGGGCCTCCCACGGTGCGCCGTTCGCCCTCGAAAACTCCTCTTCTGCCGCTCAGGAGCGCCAATAGTGCATAACCTGCATACCATTCAGCTAATGGACACCCATGCCGGAGGCGATGTTAGTCGTATCGTCACGGGGGGGATTGATAGTCTGCCGGGCGCCACTGTGCGCGAGCAGATGGAGTATCTGCGCGATGATGCCGACGGTTTGCGGCGCCTGCTGCTGGAAGAGCCCTACGGTATTCCGGAAATGTCGGTTGATTTGCTAGTGCCCGCCACTCACCCAGAAGCGGTCGCGGGTTACATCATTATGGAAGTGATGGGGTACCCCATTTACTCCGGCTCCAACACGCTGTGTACCGCCACTGCGGTGTTGGAGAGTGGCATTGTGCCCAAGCAGGAAGGTATTCAGCGTTTTAAGCTGGAAGCGCCAGCGGGTCTAGTGCAAATCGAAGCAAAGGTGCATAACGGGGTGGTGGAGTCGGTTACCTGTGGCGGCCTGCCCAGCTATATCGATACCTACCGCGATACGATTCAAGTCCCGGGGGTTGGCGAAGTCACTTATTCGATTGCCTATAGCGGTGGTTTTTACGCTTTAGTCGATGCCACTGAGCTGGGCTTTAAGCTTTCCCGTGATGAAGAGCGCGCGCTTTCGGAGTGTGCCTACAAAATTGTCGAAGCGATAAAAGCGCAGCGAGGCTTTTCCCACTACACTCTGGGCGATGTTGGGCCGCTGCCATTTTTGCACTTTATGGGCCCTGAAGAGCAAATAGGGGAGGGGTATACACGTTCACGGTCAACGACCTACGTTCATCCAGGCGTTATTTGCCGCAGCACAACGGGCACCGGCACCTCGGCACGTCTAGCGCTAATGCACTACGAAGGGCGTTTGAATGTAGGTGATAAGCTAGAGACGGTGTCACTGCGTGAGACGGGGTTTATCGGCACCTTCATTGGCACCCATCAGGAAGGGGCTTACCAGGTAGTGGAAAATACCATTACTGGCCGCAGCTATGTATTGGCCCACTCGGATATTGTGATTAACTGTGATGACCCGATGGTCGCGTGTGGCGAGCTACACCATATCTTGCGCGACCGTCACTCGCCAGAAGCCCTGCCTTTAGAAACGTAGCCTTTGGAAACATAGCCCTTAGAAACATAGCCCTTAGAAACATAGCCCTTAGAAACATAGCCTTCGGCGATTAAGCGTTCCCATACCGGGGTCTTTTCGGCCTCGGTCATGCTGCCCCAAACCGCAATTTCATCCAGCGTGCGGCCACACCCTTCACACACCGATGTTGTTGGTTCAATCTGACAGATCTGTATGCAGGGCGAAAGGGGTCGCTGAGCGGGAGGTGCGGCGTCTTTAGTCATTAAGAGGCCGACACCTTACCGCGCAGCGATTTAATTTTGCCCTTACGGGTTTTGTGATCAACGCGGCGGCGCTGCGAACCTTTGGTAGGCTTAGTGGCACGGCGTACTTTTTGCTGCTTGGTGGCACTCTGTATCAGCTCTTTTAAACGCGCTAGCGCGTCCTCTTTATTGAGCTCGAGCTTGCGGTGGCTCTGGGCTTTAATAATGACCACGCCCTCTTTGCTGATGCGCTGATCGGCCAGCGCCATTAAGCGCTCCTTGTATAGCGGGGGCAGCGTGGAACTCAGAATGTCGAAGCGCAGGTGTACCGCTGAAGCGACTTTATTGACGTTCTGGCCGCCGGCGCCTTGGGCGCGAATCTGGCTAATATCAATCTCCCAGTCTGCCAGGGTAACGTTACTTGAAATGGTGAGCATTAATGGCCTCTGTGTTACTCGTGAACCCATAAGGCTAGCACAATTGGCACAGAGGCAGTGGTCGCTACACTCTTATCGCGCTCAATTAACTGGCTAGATTGTTGATCGGCTGACCATTGATATACGCCAGTAGATTGCTAAAAGCATCGCCAAAATAGAGTTCGTAGCTATCTTTCTCTACATAGCCAAGGTGTGGCGTGGCGACAAGGTTAGGCAGCTCTAGTAGCGAGTCAGCCAAAAGCGGTTCCGCGTCAAAAACGTCGACGGCGGCTTGGCCGGGCTGCCCGGCTTTTAGAGCCTGCTCCAGTGTCCCTGGCGCCACTAGCTGAGCACGGCTGGTATTTACCAACAAAGACGTCGGCTTCATTTGGGCGAGGGATTCAGCGCTGACTATACCGCGGGTTTCGTCGTTCAAACGCAGGTGGAGGCTGAGCACATCCGCACGCTGAAACAGATCGGCCTGGGTTTGGGCCACCTCAATTCCGGCATCAGAGGCGCGCTGGAGAGTGCCTTCCCGGCCCCACACCAACACCTTCATTTCAAATGCCTGACCGTAGCATGCTACTAAACTGCCGATTTTTCCGTAGCCAAAAATGCCGAGTGTGCGACCTTTCAGACCTGTACCTAAGGTGCGTTGCCAGCGGCCTGCTTTCAGGTTCTCAACCTCTGCCGGTATATGGCGCATCGCGGCCAGCACCAAACCCCAGGTTAATTCCGCTGCAGCGTAGGGCGAACCGGTGCCCGTCATTACCGTTATGCCATGATGGCGGCAGGCCGGTATATCCACATGAGCGGCACCGCCACCGGTTTGGCTAATCACTTTCAGGTTGGGCAAACGCTTAAGTAGGGCTGCGGTTATCGGTGTGCGTTCGCGAATAAGCACTAGCGCCTCGGCTGCCTTGAAACGCTCACTCAGCGCGTCCAGGTCGGTAAGGGTGTCGTGATAAACCGTTACATCATGGCCTTCGAGCTGTTTGAAGGCATCTAAATGGCGCACACAGTCCTGGTAATCATCGGCAATGACAATCTTCATTAAAAGGTCTCCTCAAACTGGCCTTATCGATAATGGCAAAACTGAGCGTCGTAGGCTGTGCTGTTATAGAGTGATACTAACCTGAAAACTCACCATCAAGGAGCCATCAATGAGTGATTACCTATTAGATGACGCGCCGCTAAGCCCAGGGGTTATTTATCGGCTGCTATCCGGCAGCGTTTGCCCCCGGCCAATTGCCTGGGTATCTACCCAGGATAAGCGGGGAAATACCAATTTGGCGCCGTTTTCCTTCTTTAACGTGGCCAGTGTGAATCCGCCGGTGCTGGCATTTTCGCCATTACTCAATGGCAGCGGCGAACTTAAAGACACGGTGCGCAATTTAAATGAAGTACCTGAATGCGTCGTGCATGTGGGTAGTGAAGGGTTAATTGAGGCGCTCAATACCACCAGCGCCAGCTTGCCGCCGGGCGAGGATGAGTTTGCCCTGGCGGAGCTTGAAAAAGCCGTGATGCCTGGCGTAAACGTACCGCGGATTGCGAATGCTCCTGTGGCGTTTGGCTGCAAACTTTTTGATATGATCCGGTTTGGTGACCAGCCTTTGGCAGGCACGTTAGTGCTGGCTCAAGTCGTCTCAATTCATATTGACGATTCGCTGTGGGACGGCCGCCATGTGGATATGGATTTGCTCAAACCTGTTGGGCGTTTAGCTGGCAGTGATTACATTCGGATTAGCGACCGTTTTGCCATCGAAAGACCCGCATAAAACGCATAATTTAGAGCTTTTGGCGGGCTTGAAATTAATTGTTACATTCTAAGTAATATTTGTTACTTATTAATCAACGATAATTAATCTTTAGTCGTATATTCTCCTGCCGATAGTAATAACTAAAGGCTCGGTAATGTGGCGAAGGTGTGAGGGGTGCACGACATACCTTTGCCCATGCTATTTACGTGGGGAAGTGATCTAGCCATTAAGGAGCAGATCAATGCAACGATTGGGAACCTGGTTATTAAGAGAAGTCTTATTAAAAAGGATTGTATTAACAATAGCTTTATTAGGCGGGGTGTTTGCTCCACTGCTAGCGCAGGCGGAACTGACCTTTGGGATTGTTGCCCCTTCCAGCGGGGGGGCAGCACCGCTAGGGCTGGGCATGCAAAAAGGTATCGAGACCTACTTTGCCGAAGTCAATGCAGAGGGTGGGGTTAATGGCGAAACGCTTGCCTTGATTGCCCGCGATGATCAGTACAAACCGCTGCAAGCCGCCAGTAATACCCGAGAACTTATTCAAGAGGATGAAGTGCTGGCTGCGATTGGCAATGTCGGCACTCCGACGGCTACCGTTACCATTCCCATTTATAACGAATATGAAACGCTGCTTTATGGGGCGTTTACCGGTGCAGGCGTACTGCGTAAGACACCGCCAGACCGCTACGTGATTAACTATCGGGCCAGCTACGTACAAGAAACCGCCGCCATGGTGGATGGGCTGTTGGAAGCAGGGGTGTTGCCCGAGGAAATTGCCTTCTTCACCCAAAACGATAGCTTTGGCGATGCGGGATATAATGGTGCCTCACAAGCGTTAACTGCCCATGGCGTTGATAATATTTCGGCGCTGGCCCATGGACGCTTTACCCGCGGAACTCGCAATATTCACCAGGGCCTAGCGACCATTTTGGAAGCGCCAGTGACGCCGCGGGCGATTATTATTGTGGGTACCTACGGGCCTGCTGCAGACTTTATTCGTGAAGCGAAGAATGACCTTCCTGAGGCGGTATTTCTAAACGTCTCTTTTGTGGGCAGCCAAGCGCTTATGGATGAGCTCGGTGATCTCGCAGAAGGTGTCATTATTACCCAGGTCGTACCGCCCCTGGATGCCGAACTGCCTGCTGTTGAGTCCTACCGCCAGGCGCTGGAAACCCATGCCAATGGTAGCGAACCTGACTTTATTTCCCTTGAAGGCTACCTGGCGGCAAAGCTCTTTGTCGAGGGCGTAAAGGCGGCCGGCGCGAACCCAGATCGTGACGCTATTGTGGATGGCTTGCTCGGCTTGGGCTCGGTGGATATTGGCTTAGAAGAGCCGTTGAGCTTGGGGCCTGATGATCATCAAGCCAGCGATGCGGTATGGCCCACTATTATCACAAATGGCCGTTTCGAGTCAGTGGAATGGGCAAACCTGCTGCCCTAACGCTTACACCACCAAAGCTTACGTTATTTGTAAGACCCTGACACAAGTGAAAACAGATAATGAAAAAAACCTTAAGTATTCGAGCGATGTTGATCAGCCTGTTCTTAGCTGCCGTGCTGGGCGCCGTCGTACTGGCAGCAACGGGATGGACCACCAACCAACGGCTAATCGACTCACAGCGCTATATTACCGGTGAGGTGTTACCGCTTCAGGATGCCAGCATGGGCATGGTGCTCACCATGGGGGCATTTGGTCAACGCCATGCGGATTTGCTTGCTGCAGAGGGCGTGAATGGCCTTGATGAAGTCACTACTCAATCGGCATTAGATGAGCGTTTTCATGATGCGCGACAAGGCCTGCGTGGAGTTGATCAAACGCAAGGATTGAGTGACCTGGATAGCCACTATCAAGCGTTGCTAGAAGGGGATACGGCGCTGGAAGCCGTGCGCCGTGAAGAGCTGAACCTACAAACTCAAATGGCTGAGCGCATTAGTGCGATGCAATCACTCATTTCACAAGTGATGCTGAGCGCTGAAGATATTGCCGGTCGTACGGCGTTAGCGCAGGTTCGTAGTGATCGTGAACAGCGCGAGTTAATGGAAGCCTGGCGCGAAGATGGCATGACCACGCTGCCAACACAGTTGCTCGACAACATGTTTACCGCGCAAGCGGATATCGGACGCCTAAGCGGCAATGCCCGCATGGCGTTGGCGGTACTGTCTGACCTGGGTCGCCAGATGATGCAAACGGATAGCGCCGACGCGCTGGTCAACTTGCGCCACAATGAAATTGCCCAACAGGTGGGGCTGGCTCGCCAGTCACTCGCAGCGATCGCCGATGCACCGAGTACCGGAGTAGAGCAGCGCGCGCTGATTAGTGATTTAGACGATGTCATCGTAGAGCTGGATGGACTGATGGTATCCGATGACAACGCTGTCTATGAGCTTCGTTTACAGCAGTTGGAGTTAAGCGCCCAGGTGCAAGCGGCGCTCACAAATGTTGCCCAAGCGATGACTCAGATGCGTGCGGCGCTAAGTGATGTTGAAGCGTATACCGTCGGTCAGGCTGACAGCGCCGCGACCCAGGCAGAGACGTTAGCAAATGCTGGTCGTTCCTTACTGATCATGGTCACACTAGCGGTTATCGCACTACTTGCGATTTTTGGCTGGCGTACCATGGTACGGGTGCTGGGCCCGCTAGTAGCGATGCGCCATCAAATGGAAAACATCAGTGGTGCCGCAGGCGAAAATGCTGACCTGTCTAAGCGTCTTGAGCTTAAGCGCAACGATGAAGTGGGCCAAACTGCTCAAGCGTTTAATAATATGATGGATACCTTTGAAAGCATGGTGGCGCAAATTCGTGAAAGCGCCGAATCCATTGCGGCCAGCAGCCGACAAATTGCCGCGGGTAATGAGAACCTCTCCCAGCGTACCGACCAGCAGGCGGCGTCGTTGGCGGAAACGGCCTCAAGTCTTGAACAGATTACTGCCACGGTGAAACAGACCGCTGAGTACGCTGATCAGGCCAAAGACGCCAGCGGCAATGTTGACCAGCGCGCTCGTGCAGCAGGCGATGTGTCAACGCGCACGACGGCGGCGATGGGGGATATCCGTGAGGCGAGCGAAAAGATCACCTCTATTATTAAAGCCATTGACGATATCGCCTTTCAAACCAACTTGCTGGCGCTCAATGCTTCTGTTGAAGCCGCGCGAGCGGGTGAGCAGGGGCGGGGGTTTGCCGTGGTGGCCCAGGAAGTTCGCAAACTAGCTGGACGTAGCGCCGAAGAAGCTGCCCAAATTCGCCATTTGGTTGACGATAGTGTCGCCAAGGTAAGCGAGGGTGAGCAACTGGTAAACGCCTCCAGCAAACACCTGCAGGAAATCATTGATAGCCTGGGTGAGGTGACGCGCTATGTTACCGAGATTGCAGGAGCGACCCATGAGCAATCGGCTGGTATTGATCAGATCAACCAGGCAATTTCGCAGTTGGATCAGGTGACACACCAGAATGCCCGGTTGGTGCAAGAAGCGACCACGGCCAGCCATACGCTGGATGATCGTGCCGGGGATATGCATTCACTGGTAGGGCGCTTCCGCGTCAGTGACACGGCAGGGCAGCAGCGTCTCTCTCTCCCACAGAAGGAAGAAGTTACTCAGTAGTAAGCAATTACTACCTGTTGTTGGAAAGCGCTTGCTAGTCTCATCTAACACGCCCCGCGTGTGCTCAAACACTCGATCAATAATCATAAGATAAATAGATAAGAGGAGCACGGAGATGAGCAGCAAGCGCATTTTAATGATCACCGGCGATTTCACTGAAGATTATGAAACCATGGTGCCGTTTCAGGCACTCATGGCCGTTGGCCACCGTGTCGATGCTGTCTGCCCTGGGAAAGCCTCAGGCGACACCGTGGCCACCGCGATTCATGACTTTGAAGGCGATCAAACCTATTCCGAAAAGCCCGGCCACCGCTTTGCACTGAACGCTGATTTCGCCAGCACTAATCCAGCCGATTACGATGCTCTGGTGGTGCCTGGTGGCCGCGCACCGGAGTATCTTCGCTTGAATAAAGAGGTGCTAACCATGGTTCAGCACTTTTTTGAGACCCATAAGCCCGTGGCTGCGATTTGTCACGGCGCCCAGCTGTTAGCTGCTGCCAACGTGCTGGAAGGTCGGCAGTGCTCTGCGTACCCTGCCTGCCAGCCGGAGGTAGAACTTGCGGGTGGCCACTTTGCCAACCTGGAAGTGACCGATGCGGTCACTGATGGCAATTTAGTCACCGCACCGGCTTGGCCTGCCCACCCGGCTTGGCTTGCCCAGTTTATGGCGTTACTGAATAAGTAAGTTTATCCGCAGTGATAACGACGTTTKCGCCCAGCACCCGCTGGGCGTTCTGCGCTTATGTCCGCTATGCTAATGACTCGTGTGGAGGCTAATAGGCCAAGAGACGATGTCTACCAAAAGAGACTACGCCCATGTGTAAACTGTTTATTCAAGCTGACCCCGAGCTGTGGCGCAGTGCGACACACTCGCTGCGTATCGATGGTATGGTCACCAGCGTGCGCATGGAGAATTATTTCTGGCACATTCTCGAAGAGATTGCCCAGCGAGATGGCATGAACACGGCCCAGATGATTACCCGGCTGTATCACGAATCCATCGACGCCGGGCATGATTTGGGCAACTTCACCTCGTTTTTGCGTGTTTGTGCGCTGCGTTATCAAGCGCTTCAATTGAGTGGGGATATCCCCGCCCAGCATCAAGTGCCTATCGCCACCCTGGACGCTGAGCGAATTTTAGCGCGCGAAGGTGGCAATAGGCGTGATCAAATACATTAACGAAAAAGGCCTATTCAAGTCGCGCATCCAGCGCCGCTAAAAACTGCTCGATACGCGCAGCATTGGTACCCACATCGCTGGCGCCAAGGCGTGATGCCGAGCGCATATCCACCTGCACGCCGTTTTCAACGTCGGTTAAGCGAATAACGACATCATCCTCAAAGCCAAACCAGCGCGTGGTCGCGGTAGCTTCTATATGATTGTCGGTAATGCGGGCGATACGCCAACCAGCTTCTTCGGCCTCTGCTTGCGCGGCAGCCAACACCGATTGCGGGGGAGCGGCCAAGACTAACGGCTGGATATTGGGATAAGCGGCTTGCTGTTGCTGCGCGGTGGCTGCGCCGGGATAGTCGACCCCGTTAGGCGCCGCTTCTCGCGCCTCGGCCAAGGCTTCAAAGGCAGGCGGGTTCTGCGTATCGGTGGTGATATCATGAATGGCGGGCACCTGCTGGGCGCGTTGCCAATGTTGCCAGGGTACATAAAGTAGCGCTGCAGCGGCGATGATCACCAGCGTGGCCATTAAAGCGGGCGTAGAACGGCGAGCCAGCATACTCCATAACAGCGCGATAATGCTCACTGCTACCGCTCCTCCGGCGGCATAGACGCCGTTGCGCAGTAAGTTGAACGCCTCGCCGAGGCTGATAAGTTCACCGCGATAAGCCGGCCCGGCGCCTGCCATCATCAGTGCCGCTGCGGCTATCAGTAGAATGGCTAAGCCCGCCAGCACGTTTGGCCAGCGGCCACCGCGAGGGCGCGCCTGGGTTGGTCGCGTTACCATGTTCTCTCCTTAATACAGCGTATTTCGCTATTCTTAGCACACATACTTCTTAGCACAAACACGGCTTAGCAAAAACACGGCGCCAATGGGMAAAGKGACGTGTTAAAACCTGACGATAGGCTATATATGACCGGTAACGCAGCCACTCTCCGCCAGCTACTTCTGAGCGCACCGCGTGACACCTTGCCAATGACGTATCAGCAGGCGGCTAGCGCGCTGGCCCTCACGCCGCCGCGAACCATCGCCCAGGTTACCCAGGCGTTAGAGCGGTTAATGCACGAAGACGCCGCGCAGCAGAAGCCATTTATCTCTGCACTGGTCGTCAGCCGTCGCGGCGATGGTTTACCCGCAGCGGGCTTTTTTGAACTGGCAGTCGCTTTAGGCCGCTTTCCTGCGGATACTGCACAGCATGAGATGGCTTACCGTGCTGAATTTCAGCGTGCTCTGAACGAGCGTTAGAGTGCTGATAAAAACACAAAGCCTTAGATTTCGCCACGTTGGCTAGGCGTTTTCCGCAATGGGTCAAGCAGCGGGCCAAGCCCATTGTGATCGATTTCATGCATCAAATGCAGCAACTGGCCAATTTCCCCAGAGGGAAACCCTTCCCTAGCAAACCAGTTTAAATAGGGGCCGGGGAGATCGGCGATAAGGCGGCCCTCATACTTGCCAAAGGGCATGGTGCGAGTCACTAACTTTTCCAGATCCTCTGGTTTCATAGCTTAAATTCCATTCATTCTCATTTAAGTAAGATTGCATATTTCCGGCTTGACGTATTTTTGTTAGACTTTAGTCGACAAATAATACCCCCCTCGATGCCGGAGACCTAGTGTTCCGGCGCGTCCTTTCTGTATCGTCAGGGACATGACATGCAAAAACGTTTTAGCCTATTACTCTGTTCTCCGCTGTTGGCGCTGGCAGCCATGCCGCTTGCCGCCGATGAGCCTGTTGATGTGGTACTGATTGGCGGCGGCATTATGAGCGCCACGCTGGGTACCTACCTACAAGAGCTTGAGCCTGAGTGGAATATCCACCTTTATGAGCGCTTGGACCAAGTGGCGGAAGAGAGTTCCAACGCCTGGAACAATGCCGGTAGCGGGCACTCAGCCTTTATGGAGCTCAATTATACGCCGGAAGTTGATGGCCAAGTTAAAATTGAGCGTGCCACTAAGGTAACCGAACAGTTTGAAGTCTCCCGTCAGTTTTGGTCTCACCAGGTAGAGGCTGGCATTCTGGGTGATCCAGATTCGTTTATCCAAAGTGTGCCGCMCATTGCGGTGGTTTGGGGGGAGGACGACGTCAACTTCCTGCGTGAGCGCCACCAGGCGATGACACAAAACCCACTGTATGAGGGTATGGAGTACTCTGAAGATCGCTCGGAACTGGCCGAGTGGATGCCGCTGGTGATGGCAGGTCGTGAAGGCAGCGACACCCCCGTTGCAGCAACACGCATGCAGATGGGCACCGAAGTTAACTATGGTGCGCAAACGCGCCAAATGGTTGAGTCGCTGGCGCAAAGCGACCACTTTACGCTGGGCCTTAGCAGTGAAGTGCGTGGTCTAGAGCGCAATGATGACAGTACCTGGAAAGTGACCGTGGCGGATCGCGCCAACGGTGGGGAAACTACCGTGGACTCCCGCTATGTCTTTATCGGCGCGGGTGGTGCTGCGCTATTGTTGCTGCAGGAGTCGGGCATTCCTGAAGCCGAAGCTTACGCAGGCTTCCCGGTAAGTGGCCAGTTCCTTTATACCACTAATCCAGACGTGGTGGCCCAGCACGACGTTAAGGCCTATGGTAAAGCGGGCGAAGGTTCTCCGCCGATGTCCGTGCCGCACTTGGACCGGCGCAATCTGGACGGTGAGCCAGCGCTGTTTTTTGGCCCCTTTGCGGCGGTCTCCACCAAGTTCCTGAAAGAGGGTTCCTGGACGGATCTATTTAGCTCACTGACGCTGCATAACACTTGGCCGGTAGCTGAAGTTGGGATGGATAACTTTAATCTGGTGCGTTACTTGGTTGGCCAGGTACTGATGTCTGACGATGATCGCTTTGAAGCACTACAGAAGTACTACCCTGAAGCAAACAAAGACGATTGGACACTGTGGACAGCAGGTCAACGGGTACAAATTATCAAAGAAGATCCTGAAACGGGTGGTGTGTTGCAGTTCGGTACCGAAGTCGTGACGTCGCAAGATGGCACCATGTCGGCACTGCTGGGCGCATCGCCGGGAGCCTCAACAGCCCCGTCTATTATGCTAAACCTGCTTGACCGCGTTTTCCCCGAGCAGGTTGCCAGCGCAGAGTGGCAGCAAACGCTGACCGACATCGTGCCTTCTTATGGACAGCGCTTGGCGGAAAATCCTGATCTACTTAGCGAAGTACGTGCCTTTACCGCGCAAACCTTGCAGCTAGATGAGCCACTCAATCTTGCTGCCGATAGCGACGCAGAGCAGGCGAGCGAGGTAAATAACGCGCAAGACCAGCAGGACGAAGAGGCAGTTAGCGATACTCCGGCAAGCGAGACGCAAGAAGAAGCTGACAGCGAAGTGTAAAACTGAGTCAACCGCACTTTAATGTTGCTAGCTAAAACGCTATCCCGAACAACAGGGGTAGCGTTTTTTTATTGCCTCCATAATGGCTGAGAGTGGCTATTAAAGCTTCGCCCGCTGGGCGATCTCGCTAATCAATTGGGCAAGCGCCCGGGCGGGTTCGCTCAAGTGGCCACTGGTCGGATGAATCAGCCCTATATCGCGGTGAAACGTACGCTCGCCCAAATCAATCGCCCGCACTCCCGGTGGCCAGCGTTGCTGCGCAATCGCCTGGGGCACCAACGCAACGCCGACTCCTTTGGCGACGAGTTTCACGATGGCCTCTAGTTCATCGACTTCGCAGACCTCGCGTACGTTGCAGTGATTGTCGCGTAGGAAGCGGTCTACTTGCCGTCCACCAAAGGAGGCGCGGTCATAGCGCACGAAGGGCTGGCGGGTGATCAGTTCCTGCCACTGGTCACCATCAATATGGCAAGGCACGATTAGCCGAAACGGCTCATGGGCAAGGGGCGTCCAGCGCAAATCGCTGTGCAGCGTAAAGGGTGGGCGAATAATCACCGCCATATCCAGCTCGCCGGCGTCGACTTGATTCACCAATTCCATGGAGAGCCCAGGCACCACGCGGGTACGGCACTCGCTATGGGCGTGATGAAAACGCGCCAGCGCATCGGGTAGTAGCGAGCGCTGTATCGATGCAATGGCGCCAATATTGACCCGCTGTGTCGCTGGCTGGCCCGCAGTAGCAGCACCCAGCGTGCTGTAGAGGGTGAGCAGGGCGTGGGCTTGCTTTAACGTCTCTTGGCCCCGCGGGGTCAAGATAGCGGCACGCCCTTTACGTTCAAACAGGGCGATACCCAGCTCTTCCTCAAGGCGCTTCATTTGTGCGCTTACCGCCGCTTGGGTGAGGCCAATTTTGTTGCCCGCTGCGGCAAAGGTGCCTTCCTGCGCGACCGCTATCAGCGTTTTGAGCTCGCGGATCATTGATCAATCCTTTTTGTGAATCAGCCAAATAGTTATTGATTTTATTTTCCCATGGGCGGCCCTAGGATGAACACAGCGAGGCCGCATAAAGTGCCCGCGAACCTCACAAAACCTAATAATGTGGAGAATGATCATGAGTCTTTCACCCTTCCATCTGGCGATTCCTGTTTATGATGTAGCGCTCGCAAGAGCGTTTTATAACGATGTGTTTGGTTTGGAAGAGGGGCGCTCCAGCGAACAGTGGGTCGACTTTAATTTCTTCGGCCACCAGCTGGTCATTCATGAGCAGCCGAAAACGCCAGGGCAAGAGAGCGCCCACTCGAATCCGGTAGATGGACACAACGTACCGGTGCCGCACTTTGGGGTCATCTTGGCGTGGGACGAGTGGGAAGCCTTGGCCGAGCGCTTGAAAGCGCGGGATACTCAGTTTGTGATTGAGCCGTATATTCGTTTTAAAGGKGAAGTTGGCGAGCAGGCCACTATGTTCCTGCTCGACCCGTGTGGAAATGCTCTGGAGTTCAAGGCGTTTAAAGATATGAGTCAGGTCTTTGCAAAATAAACGCTGCAACATAAACGCTTAGGCCCGCAATGCTTGCTCCTGACGGCGATGCTGAAGCGGCGGCTCGCCAAAGTAGCGCTTATAGTCGCGGCTAAACTGAGGCACGCTGCGGTAACCTACCGCCGCAGCGGCCTGATTAACGTTGTGATTATCCTGCAGCAGCAACTGCTGCGCTTTGATTAAACGCAGCCGTTTTAAGTACTGGGCCGGGGACGAGCGGGTAATCTGCTTAAAGTGGTGGTGAAACGTCGACGGACTCATATTGGCCTGGGCGGCCAACTGTTCCACGCTAAAGTCGTCGGCAAAATGTCGGTGTAGCTTAGATAGCACCTGCACGATGCGTGAATAGTTTCCATGCCCCAGTACCAGCGCCCGTAAAGCGGGGCCCTGTTCGCCCTTTAGCGCTTCAAAGACCACATCGCGAATGCGTGCTGTGCCCATGGTGCTACACTCCACCGCTTCATTTAGTGTGCGCGCCAAGCGCAGTACGGCCTCCTGCATGCCTTCTGTCATCGCCACCGAGGCCATCGGCAGTGGTGCCTGGGCATGATCACCGGTATCGCCCATCGCTGTTACCATTTCGCTTAATAGCGCGGGATCCAGGCGTACCGATATGCCTAACAACGGCGCTTCCGGTGAGCCGTAGGTTTCGCACTCAAAGGGCAGTGGTAGCGTTTGGACCAAGTAGTGGCCGGGGTCGTAATAGATTTCGCGATCACCGAGATAGCCCATTTTGCGCCCTTGGGCAATGATGGTCAGGCTCGGCTCATAAAGAAGCGGCGTGCGCACCTGGKGGCGGCTTAAACAGAGTAACGACACGCCGGGTAGCGGCGTGTCATTKATACCGTCGCCTTTAATCAGTGGCGCGATAACGGCAGCCAGCGCATTGCCAGCCTGGGGGGTGGAGGCCATGGTTGCTTCTCTCTGGTTTCTGGTGGCTTTTGCATAATCATAATGATTTATGCTGGTTTTTTGTTATTTTATTACGTGGCATCGGAGTAATGGGCAAAAATGGCGTAGCTTCGGTCATCGCTATCATCACGGAATAGGCCAATACTGTTGGCATGCCTCGCACGCGGGGGAAATGCCTGCTGATTTATACGGCAGTCTTTTGATGATAAGGAGTTTCACCGATGAGCCAAGCATTATCTTATGCGGCATTTGCTAACGATAAGCCCTTAGCGCCCTTTACGTTTGATCGTCGTCAGCCGCGCCCCGATGACGTAGCGATTGAGATTCTCTACTGTGGTGTCTGCCACAGTGACTTGCATTTTGCCCGCAATGACTGGGGCATGAGCCAATACCCCGTGGTTCCTGGCCATGAAATAGTCGGCCGGGTGACCTCTGTTGGCGATAAAGTCTCACGTTTTAAAGCCGGTGACTTGGTAGGCGTTGGTTGCATGGTGGATTCATGCCGTTCCTGCGCGGCCTGTAAAGACGGTGTAGAGCAGTACTGTCTGGAAGGTTTCACCATGACCTACGGCAGTGAAGACCGCCAAGATGGCACCATGACCCAGGGCGGCTACTCTGACTCTATCGTGGTGAGCGAGCACTTTGTGCTGCAAATGCCTGACGGCATCGATTTAGCCTCAGCAGCGCCGATTCTGTGTGCCGGTGTGACGACTTATTCACCGCTTAAGCATCACGGCGTGGGTAAAGGCCATAAAGTCGGTGTGATTGGTATGGGCGGATTAGGCCATATGGGCGTTAAACTGGCGAAAGCATTGGGCGCTGAAGTCACCGTTTTCACCCGCTCCGATGCCAAAGTTGACGAAGCGAAGCGTAACGGTGCTGACCATGTAGTCGTTTCTAGCGATCAGGCGCAGATGGACGCCGTCGCTGAAACCTTCGACTTTATGCTCGACACCGTGCCTGTCCAGCACGATCTAAACCCTTACCTAACATCGCTGAAGTATGATGGAACTCACATCATTGTCGGCTTGCTGGAGCCCATTGAGCCTGCCATTGAAGCCTTTAACCTGGTCTTTAAGCGCCGTGTGGTTGCCGGTTCATTAATCGGTGGTATTGCGGAGACCGAAGAGCTACTCAAGCTGTGCGCCGATCAAGGCATTACCTGTGATATCGAAATGCTCGATATCAACAACATTAATGAAGGCTTTGAGCGCATGGAAAAAGGCGATGTCCGCTACCGTTTCGTGATTGATATGGCGACGCTGAAAAATAGCGCCGCTTAAGTTGCCGAACGCCTGCCTAGTCAAGGCAGGCGTGTTTTACTGAGCAGTCACTTAATAAAACAAATGGCCCGCGTCCTACTCAGGRCGCGGGCCATTTTGTACGCGGCTTTATCAGCTTCGCGCCTGACGTGTGCCTCGTGCGGCTACTACGCCCGGTATCAGCATCAAGCCTGCCAGCAACCAAGCAGGCCAACTACCCAAACGGGTGAACGGTGTCAGGCCCTCCATAGCATAGAACTCGCCGGTCAGCGCTGTGGTTTCAAACTGGGGTGCACGTTCAACAATTTGCCCATTAGGGTCGATAATCGCAGTAATCCCGTTACTGGTAGCGCGCACGACATAGCGACCGTTCTCTAACGCCCGAAGCCGTGCCATCTGCAGGTGCTGGTGGGGGCCGATAGATGCGCCAAACCAGGTGTCGTTAGAGACCGTGATAATTACCCCGCTGTCTTGAGCGCGGCGGGCAACCAACTGTGGGTAAATAATCTCGTAGCAGATCGCATTGCCAATATTTATCCCGGCGGCCTGCATCGGTGTTTGTTCTGTTTCACCTTTGGTGAATGTCGACATAGGTAAATCGAAAAAATTAATCGCTCCTCGTAGCACGCTCTCCAGCGGCAGGTACTCGCCAAAGGGCACTAGGTGCTCTTTCTGGTAGCTGCCCTCTACGTCGCCTATGCCAATCACGCTATTGAAGTAGCGTTCTTGTTCGTCGCGCTGAACAATGCCGGTGAGTAGGGCGACGTCGGGCGGCAGGTTAGCTTGCACCCGCTCTAATACCGGGCGGGCCTGAGTCTCCATCATCGGTAGGGCGGTTTCTGGCCATATGATCAGATCGACCTCGTCGGCGACTTCGCGGGTGAGTTCGCTATAAGTATTGGCGGCTTCACGCTGGCCTTCTGGCGTCCACTTAGACAGCTGAGGCAAGTTGCCCTGCAGCAAGGCGACACGGGTGGGGTCGCTGACGGGTGTGGTCCAAAGCTGCGGCAATGCCAGCGGAATTAACCAAATAGCCGCGAGAGGAGCAAGCGCCCACCACTGGCGACGAAGCAATAGCTCAGCGCCAAGCACGCCGCTAAGCGCGACCAGCATCGAAAGCAGGTAGACGCCGCCAACGGGCGCCCAGGCGGCTAGCGGTGAGTCGACATAGCCCGAGCCCAGCAACAGCCAAGGAAAGCCGGTAAACAGATAGGTACGCAGTACCTCGCCCAGTACCCAGGCACCGGCAAAACTGATAAACGCCAGCCGGGCAGAGGTGAAGCGCCGGTATAGCCAGAAGGTGCCGGCAAAAAACAGTGCCAGAACAGTGACAAACAGCGCGGTTAGAAATACCGCTAGCGGTACGCCGGTATAGCCATAGTCGTGGATAGAGACATACACCCAGGAGGTGCCGCTGGCAAATAGCGCCACGCCGTATAGCCACCCTTTAAGAGCCGCCTGGGCGGGGGTTAAGGTATGCAGGCCAACATAGAGCAAACCAATCGCCACCGGGCCTAGCCACCAAAGTTCAAAAGGGGAGGCCGTTAGGGTGGTGAAGCCGCCCGCCACCAGGGCGGCAAGCAGCTGTAACAAAAACGCGGGGGGTAGACCCATAGCGATAAACCTATCGTCGGTAAGGTACGAGGGAGTGGGGGGCGAGCAGCGTGACGCCATGCGCCTAGGCTGGCTTGTTCTCCTGGTCATCATCTTCTTCGTCACCACCACGGGTGTCGCGGTAGGCTTCGAGCAGACGAATGCGCCGGGTGTCGGCATTGAGGATCACAAACCGCCAGCCGCCAAGCACGGTGTGTTCACCACGCCGAGGTAGATGGCCGAACTGCTGCATCACCAGGCCGCCAACGGTATCAAACTCTTCGTCAGAGAACTCGGTGTCAAAGCGTTCATTGAAGTCTTCGATAGGGGTTAGCGCGCGAATGGCAAAGCGGCCATTTTCAATCTCGCGGATATCGTCCTCTTCGTCGGTATCGTGCTCATCTTCGATGTCGCCGACGATCTGTTCAAGAATATCTTCGATGGTGATAATACCAGCGGTACCGCCGTATTCATCCACCACCACCGCCATATGATTATGGGTGTCACGAAACTCTTTGAGCAGGCTGTTAAGGCGTTTTGATTCGGGGATAAACATCGCCGGGCGCAAAATGTCATCGAGTTTGAAGGCGTCACGCTGGGCCTGGGTTTGCGAGAGCAGTGGTAGCAGGTCTTTGACCAGCAGAATGCCTTTAATATCATCCAGGTTTTCACCAATCACCGGGTAGCGGGAGTGGCCGGTTTCCTGAATCAGCGGTAGGTAGCCGTCGCTGGTTTGATCCAGGGCGATGGCTGAAACCTGTGAGCGGGGTATCAGCACTTCACGAACCTGCTGATCGCTGATCTCAAGCGCCCCTTCAATGATCATGATGGCGTCCTGATCCAGCTTTAATTTCCCTGCGGTATGGCGTAAAAACGTCATCAGCTCATCCCGCGAGCTGGKTTCGTCATTATCTCCGGAAAGGGCGCCAAAGAGTTTCTCGAGCCAGGATTTTTGATTGGGGTTGCTCGATCGGTCTTCGCTCATGCGTCAATTCTCTCGTTTGCGGGCAGACAAGTAGCTGTTTTATCACTGAAGCGGGGGATAGTACCAGATTCATTGTTACCTGATTTAACGCAGCCGCTAGCAAATAATAAAGTTGTAGGCGCTTAGACGTCGTCAGAGTAGGGATCCGGGATGTTCAGTTCGGCCAACAGCTCGCGCTCGAACTGCTCCATCTCTTCGGCTTCCTCATCGTCAATATGATCGTAGCCCATTAAATGCAGGATGCCATGCACGACCATATGGGCGTAATGGTGCTCAATCGGCTTGCTTTGCTCGCTGGCTTCTTTGGCCACGACAGCATGACAAATCACCAGGTCGCCCAATAGCGGTAAATCAACACCCGGTGGGCCTTCAAAGGGAAATGACAGCACGTTGGTCGTGCTATCTTTACCGCGATAGTCACGGTTGAGGGTTTGGCTTTCACGCTCATCCACAAAGCGAATCGTCACTTCAAGGCGCTGATCGTCAGGGTGGTGGGCAAACACGCAGCCCACCCAGTGGGTGAGCTGTGCCAAGCTGGGTAGCTGGGGTTCGTTGATGGCCGCCTGACGATCAACGATGACCTCCTTGGCATCGCCCATAGTCGCGTCGTTCAAAGGCACGCTCATCGCGAACTATCCCAGGAACCTTCACGTGCCTGCATGCGTGCGTCACGCTCTTGCTGGCGCGCTTCGCGCTGGGCGCGCTCTTCCACTTCCTGGTTAGATTCGAATATATCGTAGGCTTCGATAATGCGCTGAACCAGGGGGTGGCGTACGACGTCTTTGGCGGCAAAGTGGGTAACGCCAATCCCCGGTGTGTCTTTGAGGACGTCGAGCACCTGTATCAGCCCCGAGCGCTGGCCTTTAGGTAGATCGACCTGAGTGACGTCGCCGGTAATCACCGCGGTGGAGCCAAAACCAATCCGGGTCAGGAACATTTTCATCTGTTCAGGAGTGGTGTTCTGGCTCTCATCCAGAATGATGTACGAGTTATTGAGCGTACGACCGCGCATGTAGGCCAGAGGGGCAATCTCAATCACCTGGCGCTCAATCAGTTTTGCCACTTGTTCAAAACCAATCATTTCGTACAAAGCGTCGTACAGAGGGCGCAGATAAGGATCGATTTTCTGGGCAAGGTCGCCGGGTAGAAAACCGAGCTTTTCACCTGCTTCCACTGCCGGGCGCACCAGCAAGATACGGCGAACTTCCTGCTGGTTAAGGGCTTCTACCGCTGCAGCGACAGCTAAGTAGGTCTTACCCGTGCCCGCAGGGCCAACGCCAAAGTTAATGTCGTGTTCGCGGATGCTGGACACATAGCGCTGCTGGTTGAGGCCACGAGGCTTTATCATGGTGCGCGGTGTGCGCATGATCACTTCATCGCTGCTGCCGGTGCCGTCCTCTTCCTCTTCCAGCGCTTCAAGCCCTGACTCTTGCAGGAATAGGKGCACGGTGTCGGCATCGAGCTCACTCGATGCCGTTTCGCGATAGAGGTGTTCCAACACATTGGCCGCTGCCTTAATGCGGTTGGCGGGGCCCGCCAGTTGAAACACATTGCCCCGATTGCGCAGCGTCACTTCCAGGCGGCTTTCAATCAGCTTTAAATGCTCGTCCTGCTGGCCGCAAAGGCTAGCAAGGCGCTGCGGATCATTGGGTTCAAGGCTTAAGGTGATGATGCGATTGGCCTGAGGTGTTGGCTGGCTCAAGAGTGGGGAACCCCTCGTTAGTGTATGTATCGTTCAGCTTACTGCCCCGCCCGAAGCGGGGCAATGATCTGTGATAAGAGAACGATCAATAGCGCTCGGGTGAGGCAAGCTCACCGCGCAGCGAGTTGGGGAAGGCTTCGGTGATCTCTACATCGACAAAGTAGCCGATCAGCTCGGTGGGGTTGGCAGCGCGGAAGTTAACCACGCGGTTATTTTCGGTGCGCCCTGAGAGCTGGCCGGGGTCTCGCGGCGAAAAGCCGTTAACCAGTACGCGCTGTGTGCTACCTACCATGCGACGGCTAATTTGCGCAGTTTGCTGAATAATCCGCTCTTGTAGAATCGCCAGGCGCTGCTTTTTAACGCTTTCCGGGGTTTCATCCGGCAGGCCAGAGGCAGGGGTGCCGGGGCGTGCGGAATAAAMAAAGCTAAAMGAGTGATCGAAGCCGATCTGATGAATCAGGTTCATCGTCGCCTCAAAATCCTCTTCTGTTTCACCAGGGAAGCCGATGATAAAGTCAGAGGAAAAGCTGATATCCGGGCGGTTCGCGCGGATACGCTCCATCTTCTCAATGTACTCCGCCGCCGTATGGCCCCGCTTCATTGCGTTAAGAATGCGGTCTGAACCTGACTGCACCGGCAGATGCAGGTGGCTTACCAGCTCAGGAATGTCGGCGAAGGCGTCGACTAGGCTGTCAGTAAACTCTACCGGGTGCGAGGTGGTAAAGCGGACACGGTCAATACCGTCAATCGCCGCCACGCAGGCAATCAGCTCAGCCAAGTCGATTTCATCGCCAAGCTGGTTCTCGCCACGGTAGGCGTTGACGTTCTGGCCCAACAGGTTGATCTCACGTACGCCCTGGTCGGAAAGATGGATGACTTCATCCATTACTGCCTCAAAGGGGCGCGAGACCTCTTCGCCGCGGGTATAGGGCACCACGCAGAAGGTGCAGTACTTTGAGCAGCCTTCCATGATTGACACAAACGCCGTTGCACCGTCGGAGGAGGGCTTGGGCAGGTGGTCAAACTTTTCGATTTCAGGAAAGGTGACATCCACCGCTGCAATCTGGTTATTGCCACGGGCATCCAGCATCAAGGGTACGCGGTGCAGGGTTTGCGGCCCGAATACCATATCGACATGGGGCGCCCGTTTGCGAATCGCTTCGCCTTCCTGGCTCGCCACGCAGCCACCAACGCCAATCACTAGGTTCGGGTTGGCGTCCTTAAGTTTTTTCCAGCGTCCCAGCTGATGAAAAACTTTCTCCTGCGCTTTTTCGCGAATCGAGCAGGTGTTTAACAGAATGACATCGGCTTCACGCTCATTATCAGTGAGTTCGAGCTGGTGAGATTCGCCGAGCAGATCCGCCATGCGGGAGGAGTCGTACTCGTTCATTTGGCAGCCGTGCGTTTTGATGAAGAGCTTCTTCGCCATCGGTACCTGTCATCTATGAGTCGTCGGGGGACGAGGATGAATGGAGTATTATCGCGCGGTCGGCAATGGTGATGTCCGAACCGCTATCGTTAGTGGCTGCATTATACGGATTGAAGAAACCAGCGGCTAGCGTTCATCCATAATCGATACTTGACCCTCACGTTTCTATGGGTATACTACGCACCGTGTTTGAGCAGTTCCTCGATAGCTCAGTTGGTAGAGCAAATGACTGTTAATCATTGGGTCGCAGGTTCGAGTCCTGCTCGAGGAGCCAATCACTTGCTGATGTTTATCAGCAGGCTGGCTTCGCTTTAAACACCACAACGTTCCTCGATAGCTCAGTTGGTAGAGCAAATGACTGTTAATCATTGGGTCGCAGGTTCGAGTCCTGCTCGAGGAGCCAAGTTGTGCTGCTAGTGTCTGTTTAGCTGCCTTTTCGACACGTCGTTTTGGGTAGTGCGTTGTTCCTCGATAGCTCAGTTGGTAGAGCAAATGACTGTTAATCATTGGGTCGCAGGTTCGAGTCCTGCTCGAGGAGCCATCTAGTTTTACTCCCTCTCTTTATAATAGTGCCAGTTAGCTAAATGCTAATGGTTTTCCTATTTTGCGCGCTAATTGGAGTTGCCAGCTATTTTGCTTGGCACTTAACGTTAGTCTCTCCAGTGACGTAAACTACGCGGATCATCCATTGGTTTGGGAAGTTCATGGTAGGCAACGTCAACGCGCCCGAGGCGCTGCAAGTATTTAAATGTTTAAGCGATGAGACTCGTTTGATGCTGGTGCTCCTGGTCGCCCAAGAGCAAGAGCTTTGCGTGTGCGAAATGACCCATGCGCTACAGGAGTCGCAGCCTAAAGTATCGCGCCACCTGGCTCAATTGCGCCAGTGTGGGCTGTTAAGTGATCAGCGCGAAGGGCAGTGGGTCTATTACCGGCTTGCTCCCAAGTTACCTGCCTGGGCGCTTGAGATTATTCGCGCGGGTAGCCAGGGCAGTGCCGTTCAGTTGGCAGCGCTCACTAAGCGCTTAACCAAAATGGGCGATCGGCCTGCCCGCCTTGCTGCGCTATGCTGAACCTAAAACAGTTGAAACTAAAACGCCGCCCCCCTGAGAAGGGGGCGGCGCTTTTGAACTCAGCGTATTGTCTAATGGAGTGTCATTAGCGTTTGGCTGCTAGCCGCTGAGTATCTTGCAGGTGGGCGTAGTCAAGTAAGACTTCAGCAGATTCAAGCACGTAGGCACGATCAACTGCTAGTGCTTCGTCCTCTTCGTTTCCAGCCGATGCCTCTGCATCATCTGTCTCTTCCGCGAGCCCCGCGGTGACATCTGTTCGGGCGTCCATCCACTCATCCAACTCTTCTAACCCTAGTGCGCGGCGGCGTTGGTTTTCCAGCGAGAGCTGCTCGGCTTCCTGGGCCTCCATTTCGCGCTTACGCTGTTCGCGATTTAGGCTAACGCTGGTGTGCTGCTCGCGTAACTGACGGGCCAGTGTGGACTGGCGCTCCAGGTAGCGGAAGTTGGGATTATCCTCGGCGCGCGTATCGTGCTGGGTAATCAGTTTGTCCAGCACGGTTTCCGGCTCGCCATAGCGACGGTACTGAACGTCCTGAACGTTGTCCCAGGCGAGCGCATTATCCAGACTGCTTTCGCCAATACGTTCGGGGTCAATCAGCGTCGGGAAGTGAATGTCCGGCTCAACACCACGGTTCTGGGTGCTGTCGCCAGAGATGCGATAGAACTTGGCGCGGGTCAGTTTAATCTGCCCATGGCTCAGTTCGTTCAGGGTTTGCACGGTGCCTTTGCCGAAGGTTTGCGTGCCCAGAACAAGGCCGCGACCGTAGTCTTGAATCGCCCCCGCAAAAATCTCAGAAGCAGAAGCGGAGAGGCGATTGACCAGCACGCCTAGTGGGCCGTCATAGAGCGTACCTGCTTCGCTGTCGCCATAGAGCTGAATACGCCCCTGTGCATCGCGTACCTGTACGGTAGGGCCGCGGTCAATAAACAGGCCAATGAGCGAATTGGCTTCCTGCAGCGCGCCGCCGCCGTTGTTGCGCAGGTCAAGCACGATACCTTCCACGCCCTCTTCTTTAAGGCGCTCGACTTCTTTGGCGACATCGCGGGTAGTACTGCGATACTCCTCTTCACCCGCTTGCCAGGCATCAAAATCGACGTAGAACGTTGGGATGTTAATCACCCCTAGGCGGTGAGGTTCGCCGTTGCGTTCAACTTCAATGACTTCGCTGCTGGCTGCCTGGTCTTCAAGGCTAACGGTATCGCGGGTGATCTCAACTATCTGCGACCGTGTTGTATCCACCGCTTGGGCGGGTACCACATCCAAGCGGACAACCGAGTCTTTGGGGCCGCGAATCAGGTCCACCACGTTGTCCAGGCGCATGCCGACCACATTGACCATCTCGCCCTCTTCCTGGCCCACGGCGATGATTCGGTCAGCGGGTTCCAATACGCCTGCGCGTTCTGCCGGGCCGCCGGGTACTAGGCTGGAGACTTTTACGTACTCGCCATCTGATTGAAGCAGGGCGCCAATGCCTTCAAGAGAGAGGCTCATCTGGATATCAAAGGATTCGCCCTGGCGGGGGGAGAGGTAGCCTGTATGTGGGTCGATGCTGCTAGTGACGGCCGCCATCAGGACGCCAAACACGTCCTCAGATTCGGTTTGCTCCAGCCGCGTCAATTGGCCTTCGTAGCGCTGGCGCAGATTGGTTTCAATCTGTTCGTTATCCAGATCGGTTAAGGCCAGCGTTAAAGCATCGTTTTTGAGCCGTTTGCGCCATAACTCGTCGAGTTCGCTTTGCCGGGATGCCCAGGGGGCCTCCTCACGATCAATCTCTAGGCGCTCGTTGCTATCAAAGTCAAAGTTCAGGCCTTCATCAAGCTGCGCAAGTAGTGACTCAAGGCGCGCTCGCTGTCGGTCACTGAAGCTGTTGTAGAGGTTGAAGGCATCATCCAGCTCGCCATTGAAAAGGGCGTCGGCCATGCTCGTCTCTAAGTGGCGATAAGGCTCGATGTCGCTGCGCAGCAGGTAGGCGCGCTGGCCATCCAGGATGTCCAGATAGCGTTGGAAGGCATCCTGCGACCACGCTTCGTCAAAAGTAATATCAGCATAGTGGCCGTAGCGGAGCGAGTCCGCAATTTCCACTGCCGCCTGGCGTTGTTCATCGGTCGGTTCAAGTTGCGCTAAGGCGGCTGGGCTGGTGATGACCAGCATGACAGCCAGGGCGACCGAACGCGAAAGCGTTGCAAACAAGCTCATCAGTCAAGCTCTCCCGGATTTGTGTACACTCATTCTTCCCTAGACCCGCATATGACCCATGAGTTGCGTAGGTCGAGGGAGTATTGTAGCAGGTCACTTGCACTATGAGACTCAATCATTACTGTTATGAGGATTTCCATGTCGGAGACTTTCAACGCTGATCGTTTAACGCGGTTATGCGATTTTCTGCGCCAATCACCAACTCCGTGGCATGCGGCGGGCAATATGGCTGCGCGATTGGAGCAAGCCGGCTTTCAGCGACTGGAAGAGAGGGCTAATTGGCAGCTCACGCCGGGCAAGCGCTACTACGTTACCCGGAATGACTCTGCGATTATTGCGTTTCAACTGCCTGAGTCTGAATTAACCGCGCTGCGTATGATCGGTGCCCACACTGATAGCCCGGGGTTGCATCTAAAGCCTAATGCCACTCAATGCTCAGCGGGTTGGCTGCAATTAGGCGTGCAAGTATACGGCGGTGTTTTATTGGCGCCGTGGTTTGACCGTGACCTGGGGTTGGCTGGGCGGGTGCATGTGCGCCATGCCGACGGCCATCTGGAAAGCGTATTGCTCAATGTCGACCGGGCGATTGCCATGGTGCCGAGCCTGGCGATTCACCTTGATCGGGACGTGAATAGTGGCCGCCCGCTGAATCCGCAGACGCAAATGGCGCCAGTGTTAATGCAGAGCGAAACGGCGACGCTAGCCGAGTTGCTGGCCCAGTGGTTGGAAGAGCAGCACGGCCTGCGGGCAGTGGAAGTGGTTGATTTTGAATTAGGCTTTTACGATGTTCAGTCGCCGTCACTGGTTGGTGTTAAGCAAGAGCTGGTGGCCAGCGCGCGGTTGGATAACCTGCTTTCCTGCTTCATTGGTTTAGAAGCGCTTCTGGATTGCGACGGCAGTCAAGGCGCGTTGCTGGTAGCCAATGACCATGAGGAAGTCGGCAGTGCCAGCGCCTGTGGTGCCCAAGGCCCTTTCTTGGCGGATGTGCTGAGGCGCATTAATGCTCAAGTCGGCGGCAGGGGGAGTGAAATAGGAAGTGAAGAATCGCTCATTCAGCTGATTCAATCGTCGTTGATGATCTCTTGCGATAACGCCCACGCGTTACACCCTAACTTTCGCGATAAGCACGATGAGCGCCATGGCCCGGCGATTAACGGCGGCCCGGTCATCAAGGTGAATGCGAGCCAGCGCTACGCTACCAATAGCGTGACGGGCGCGCTGTTTCGCGATGTATGCCGAGAGGCGGACGTTCCCGTGCAGGCGTTTGTTACCCGGGCGGATATGGGCTGCGGAAGTACGATAGGCCCGATCACCGCTACTGAGTTGGGGGTGCCCACCATTGATGTAGGGGKGCCTCAATGGGCGATGCATTCGATTCGGGAAACCGCTGGCACTCAAGATGTCGAGTATCTAACCCGCGCGCTGGTAGGGTTCTTAAATCGTGCAAAGCTGAACTGATCCCTCTGCCGCACATAAACAAAAAGCCCGCTGACAAGGTCGGCGGGCTTTTCTATGTTCTTAAGTGCGGATGTTCTTAAATACGTCGTTGGTGGCTACGCCCTGATTTGAACAGGGGACCCCATCATTATGAGTGATGTGCTCTAACCAGCTGAGCTACGTAGCCTTTCAACGGGGGCGAATGATACTGATAACCCCGCCTTTCGTCAATGTTTTATTACTGTTCGTATAAGGACTGCCGTTTACACATTAAAACGGAAGTGCACCACATCGCCGTCTTTGACAATGTACTCTTTGCCTTCCAAGCGCCACTTGCCAGCATCTTTAGCGCCCTGCTCGCCGCCTAGCGATACAAAATCCTCATAGGCGACCACTTCGGCGCGGATAAAGCCTTTTTGAAAATCGGTGTGAATCACGCCAGCGGCTTCTGGGGCTGTGGCGCCCTCTTTGACTGTCCAGGCGCGCACTTCTTTAACACCGGCCGTGAAGTAGGTTTGCAGACCCAGCAGTGAGTAGCCCGCGCGAATCACGCGATCAAGGCCTGGCTCATCCATGCCCATCTCGCTTAAAAACATCGAGCGCTCTTCGTCATCCAGCTCGGCGATTTCGGCTTCCAGCTGGTTGCACACGGGCACCACCAGGGCGCCTTCTTCAGCGGCGATTTCATTCACAATATCCAAGTAGGGATTGTTCTCAAAACCGTCTTCGTTGACGTTAGCGATATACATGGTCGGTTTCAGGGTCAAAAAACCGAAGCTTTTCACTTGGCGTTGCTCATCATCGCTTAACCCAAAGCTCCGTAGCGGCAAGCCTTCCGCAACGTGGGGCTGGATACGATCCAGAATGGCCTTGGTAGCTATCGCGTCTTTGTCGCCGCCTTTTACTGAGCGAACCAAGCGCTGGCTAGCTTTTTCGACGGTATCAAGGTCCGCAAGCGCCAACTCTAAATTGATTGTTTCGATATCGGCACGGGGGTCGACCTGGTTGGCTACGTGGATAACGTTGTCGTTATCGAAGCAGCGCACCACATGGGCTATCGCCTGGGTTTCACGAATATTGGCCAGGAATTTATTGCCCAAACCTTCGCCTTTGGAGGCCCCGGCGACCAAGCCGGCAATATCGACGAACTCCATGGTCGTGGGCAGTACTTTTTGCGGCTTGACGATTTCGGCGAGCTTATCAAGTCGCGGATCCGGCATCGGAACGATACCCACGTTCGGCTCAATGGTGCAGAAGGGGAAGTTCTCTGCATCGATGCCTGACTTGGTCAGGGCATTGAATAACGTGGACTTACCGACGTTGGGTAGACCGACGATGCCGCAATTGAAACCCATAAAATGTTCCTGAGAAAATGTTCTTGAAAAGAGGGTGTAAACGTAACCGCCATTCTACGAGATGAGCTAGCTGGCAGCTACCGACTTAACGCGTCGGGTTTTAAGCTGTGTAGTTGATTCATGGCTTTGGCCCAGTCGCCAGCGAGCGCTAAAGGTAGTGTGGCGACGCATTCATCCAGGGCGCGAACGATGGCTTCGTGTTCGCTCTTGCCGGGCCGCCCCAATACATAGTTCGTGACTTGGCGAGCTTCGCCGGGGTGGCCAATGCCAATCCGTGCCCGGTGAAACTGCTTCTCACCGCCTAGGGCGCTGATAATGTCGCGCAGGCCGTTGTGGCCACCGTGCCCGCCGCCGGTTTTGTAGCGTGCTTGGCCGGGGGGGAGGTCGAGCTCGTCGTGGGCGACCAGCAGGTTTTCAGGGGCAAGCTTGAAGAACTGGCTCAAGGCGGCTACCGCGGCACCACTGCGATTCATAAAGGTGGCGGGGTTGAGCAGGTGCAGCTCATGGTCGCCTAGGCGCACCTTTGCGTAGTGGCCGAAAAACTTTTTTTCCGGGCGCAGCTCTGCATGGGCGCTTTGCGCAATAGCGTCTACTAGCCAGAAGCCGGCGTTATGGCGCGTGGCGGCATACTCTGCGCCGGGGTTACCTAATCCAATAATGGCTGTTACCTGGCTCATCTTCCCACCTCGTACAGAATATCCAGAAGACCAACATTACCTAGAAGACGGTTGACGCTGCGCCAGCGACGGCGCTAAAAAAAATCAAGCGCCGAGGCGCTTGATTCTAACATCATCTTCGCATCGCAAGGGTCATGCAGGCATGACCCTATGGGATGTTTAACGGGGAGTGATTACTCGGCGCTGGTGTCTTCTTCACCTTCGCTTTCACCGTCTTCATCTTCTTCAACACGCACTTTTACTTTGGTGATGCTGAGTACTGCATTGTCGTGCTCTTCACCGTGGGACAGGTCAACCGAGGTGACGCCAGCCGGTAGGGTAAGGTCAGACAGGTGCAGCGTAGTGCCGAGTTCTAGTGCACTGATATCGACTTCCAGATAGTCAGGCAGGTCTTTCGGCAAGCAGCTGATGGCAACTTCGTTGGCCAGTACGTGCAGTTCACCACCTTGGTCTTTGATACCAACACACGTCTCTTCGCCCGTCACGTGCAGCGGCACGTTCATGGTGATTTCGTGAGTCGCATCAACGCGCAGGAAGTCGGCGTGGGTCAGCAGCGGCTTGAAGGGGTGACGCTGCAGATCACGAACAACGACTTKCTCTTCTTTGCCTTCGATCATCAGTTTGATGACCGAGGAGAAGAAAGACTCGTCTTCAATCGCTTTGTAGAAAGCGGTTTTTTCTACGGAGATAGACTGCGCGCCTTTCTCGCCACCGTATACAACGGCCGGCACTTGCTGGTTCGCACGACGCAGGCGGCGGCTCGCACCTTTCCCCAGGTCGTTACGAACGCTGGCTTTCAGGATAAAATCAGACATGGAATTGCCTCTTAGTTAAAGTAAGGAATACGCTGCCGACCGCGACCAGACGACAGCGCTTCCGTGGCCCCAAAAGGGGGCTGTATCGTCAGGMGGTTAGTGGAACATCGCGCTGACAGATTCTTCGTTGCTGACCCGGCGAATTGCTTCCGCGATCAGGCCCGCAACGCTCAACTGGCGAATTTTGCCGCTACGACGGGCAACGTCAGATAGCGGGATGGTGTCGGTCACCACCACTTCATCCAGTACGGAGTTGGTAATATTATCGACCGCTGGGCCTGACAAAATCGGGTGTGTCGCATAGGCCACTACGCGTTTGGCACCGTGGTCTTTAAGCGCTTCACCGGCTTTGCACAGCGTGCCTGCGGTATCGATCATATCGTCGACCACAACACAGGTGCGGCCTTCAATCTCGCCGATGATATGCATTACCTGGGCTTGGTTAGCCTGGGGGCGACGCTTATCGATAATGGCGAGATCGGCATTCAGCTGTTTGGCAATAGCACGGGCACGTACAACGCCGCCAACATCAGGGGAAACGACGACAAGGTCGCTGTAATTCTGACGTTCGATATCATCCAGCAGGATGGGCGAGCCGTAGACGTTGTCAACCGGGACATCAAAGAAGCCTTGGATCTGATCCGCGTGTAGATCCATGGTCATCACGCGGTCAACGCCTGCTTTAACCATCATGTCCGCCACTACTTTGGCGGATATCGGCACCCGTGCGGAGCGCACACGGCGATCCTGGCGGGCGTAGCCAAAGTAGGGCAGTACCGCTGTGATGCGAGTTGCCGAGGCGCGACGCAGGGCGTCGACCATCAGAATCAACTCCATCAGATTGTCGTTGGTCGGTGCACAGGTGGATTGCAGGATGAAGACATCCTTACCGCGCACGTTCTCATTGATCTCGACTGCGATTTCGCCGTCGCTGAATTGACCCACCGTAGCGTTACCCATACGGCTGTCTAAGCTCTCGGCAATTTTTTGAGCGAGTGCGGGATTAGCATTCCCGGCGAAAACCATCAATTTTGACACGCGCAGCCACCTTTGCAGTGTTGGGAATCAGGGGTAAAAACGCAGGCCATTGTTGGGTTGGCTGGGGTACCAGGATTCGAACCTGGGAATGCCGCTACCAAAAAGCGGTGCCTTACCACTTGGCGATACCCCAGCAATAACCTAACGCGCTGACCGGGCGCTTTTAACTGCCCAGAGCGGGACTGTAAATAGCCCAGAGCGGGACTATAAACTGCCCAGAGCGGGATTATAAACAGCCCAGAGCGGGATTATAAACAGCCCAGAGCATCATGTAGGGGGGAGGTGTTGAGTCCGCGTGCTACCCATGTCGGCCAGCGTTGCCCCGCTAATTGCGCGGTTGCTTGCGCCGCTTGCTGTGTTTCGAAAGCAGCAAACAGACATGCCCCCGTGCCGGTCAACCGACTGGGTGCGTGCTGCGCGAGCCAGTGAAGGGCTTCCGCCACTGGCGGATAGCGTTCCTTTACGACGGCTTCACAGTCATTGCGCCACCCCGGCGCTCCCCCCTGCAGTGCGCGCGCCATAGTAATGGGGCGGCTGTCACGTGTCAATTGCGGGTCTTGGAACACCGCAGGTGTAGAGACGCTAATCCCAGGGTGAATAATCACAAACCATGGCGTATCTAGTGTTACCGCCGTGAGCTGCTCGCCAACCCCTTCGGCCCAGGCGCTATGGCCGTGTACAAACACCGGCACATCGGCCCCAAGCTCTAGCCCCAGGTGGGCTAATTCGTCAAGCGGTAGATTGAGCTGCCAAAGGTGGTTAAGCCCCACTAACGTGGTGGCGGCGTTGGAGCTACCGCCGCCCAAGCCACCTCCCATAGGCAGCTGCTTTTCAATCGTAAGTGAAGCCCCTAGTGGGGTGCTGCTATGGCGTTGCAATAACTGTGCAGCACGCATGACCAAATTGTCATCGTGGTTAACGCCGCTCACCTCGCTTGTTAGCAGAATCTCCCCGTCATCGCGGGGAGTAAGCGTCAGGTGGTCGCAGAGATCGATAAACTGAAATAGCGTTTGCAACGCGTGGTAGCCGTCTGCACGACGGCCCACGATATGCAGCATGCGGTTAAGCTTGGCCGGTGCGGGAAGCGTTAATGGGGCGTTCATTTAAACGATGCCCCTTACTCGCTTGCTTGCCACTGATTAACCACCAGCGTAATGCGAACGTCGTCGTAGTTCATGACCATGCGGCGCGGTAGCCACAGGTCGTCGACTTTTTCCCAGTCGCGATAGTCAATTTCCCAACCGTCTTGTTTCAGATGGCTGGGAAAGCCCAGTTCATCGGTTTCTAGCTGGTAACTGCTGGTGTTGTCATTGTCGGGCTCACCGGGAAGGCCACGCACCCAATCGGGCATGGCGCTGACGGGTAGAGCCCAGCCTAGTTGCTCTTCCATTAGTGCTTCTGGCGTTTCTGCTTCAAAACGGCCATCGCTATTTGAGAGTGAGAAACGCCCTTCACGGCCCTCAAGCACGTTGCGTCCGCCGCCAAACGGCCCGCTAATCAGCATGCGGAAATAGTAGGGGGTCTGATTCCAATCCAGGTTGGCGCTAATGTTCTCTTGAGAAGTGCGCAAGCCAGCTTTGCCGACCAGTGTCCAGGTATCGAATGCCTCTACATCAGCCTGCTGGCGTTCCCACTGGCCTGCTTGACGACCACTTTCATCCATGGGGCCTTGGGAGGCACACCCTGCGAGTAAGAGTAGCGCGAAACCGGCAAGCCAGAGGCGCGAAGAGTGTCGTGTTAGTGGCCAGCGGCGGGAAGGGGACGTCAGTGTCAACATAAACAGGCTCCATGTTAGGTAGTTACGGCGCAATGCGCTTAAAGAGTGTGGTTCGCAGAGTTAGGGTGTCTCTGGCGGCGTTAGTTCAGGGTAGCGTTCCAGTAGCTCGTCGATCAGCGGATGTTGGCTCGTTCGTTGCGTGATTTGCTGGATCAGTTGGCGCGCCTCGTCGTCACGCCCCAGCGCTTTCAGCACTTCGGCGAGATGCGCGGCAACTTCCTGATCCGGTAGCTGTGAGTAAGCACTTTCAAGCCAGGGTAGCGCTTCTTCAGGCTGTCCCATTCGGAAGTAAACCCAGCCCATGCTGTCAAGTACGGCGGGATTGTCCGGGTCGGCCTCGTAAGCGCGCTCAATCAGCGCAAAGGCTTCTTGTAAACGTCCTGGCAAGTTAAGGTCGGCCAGTGTGTAGCCCAGCGCATTGAGCGCTTCAGCATTGTTAGGTTCAGTGCTCAATATCTGGCGTAAATCCTGCTCCATTCCCGCAATGTCGCCTGCTTCCCAGTGCCGCATGGCGCGCATATAAAGTAGCGATGTGTCATCAGGGGTACGGCTAATTTCACGGTCTAATAGCGCATTAGCGTCCGCAGGCTGATTGATGTCGTCCAGCAATTGAACTTCGAGCATCACCAATTCGGTAAAGTAATTATCAAAGCGCATCCGCTCAATGCGCAGGAAGGCGCGAGCATCCAGCAGGCGGTCTTCCTCAATCAGCATCTGCGCCGCAGCTGCGCGAGCGGGCAAAAATTCACTGCCTTCGCTGACTTGGCGATAATAAAGCAGCGCATTATCGGTATCGCCTTGCGCTTGAGTGATGGCGCCAAGTAGGTAATAGGCTAAATCCGGCACTTCGGGTTGGCCGATTAGCGGCTGCAGCAAGCGTTGCGCTGGTTCAGGGTGCCCCTCTTCCAAATAGAGTTGGGCTAGCGATAAGCGCAGATCCTGATTGCCGCCGTGGCTTGCGAGTAGTGCATCGGTTTGAACTTCAGCGGCACTAATATTGTTAAGGCGAATTTCCGCCTGGGCCAGCAGTAGGATAAAACGTACATCGTCAGGCGCAAGTTCTAGCCCTTGTTGGGCCGCGCGTTGGGCGGTTGAGTAATCCTCAACCTCCAGTGCCAAGCGCGCTTTAACCAGCCATAACGCCGCGGATTCGGGGTCGAGTAACTCGACTTGATCAAGCCGTCGCTGGGCAAGCGTGGTATCGCCCAGGGTAGCCTCGATCAAGGCGGTGCCCAGCAGCACATCGCTGTGGTGCGGCAGTTGGTCAGCATTGGGACGGGCTAAATGCTCGCGCAGCTGCTGAGCGATTAACGTTAGTGGCGCCTCTTCAGCCACGGCGATTTCGGCAAAGGCGGTGACATCGCCGTGGCCGCCAGCTTCAACAATATCAAGGCGCTGCTCAAGGCTGTCGAGCCAATCACCGCGCTGTAGCGAGAAAGCTGCCAGCAGCCGGTTGGGGGTTTCTGCCTGGGGGGCAAGCTCTCGCCAGCGCAGCGCCGAAGCCTCTATTAATGAGGTTTCATTGCCAAAGCGGGCCGCGAAGGTGGCGCGCTCGGCAAGTGCTGGCTCGCGATAGCGCTTCGCCGCGTCCAGGTAGCCCTGGCTTGCGTAGCGGTAATCACCGCGCTGGCCAGCAAGTTCGGCGCCGAGTAGCGTACTGAGCCCAGCGGCATCCAGCCCACGGGTGATCGGCGGTGCATTGCGCATCGGATCATCGGCCCAGGTGCCGAGGGGGCCGTCCTGTGTGCTAGGCGTGGATTGGCAGCCGCTTAGCAGCAGAGCAGCAGAGGCGGCCACGGGTAGCAGCGCCGAATGCCGGAGCATCGCGCCCACTAGTGGGAAGCCCGAACAGTTAAAACCCTTGAATGCAGGGCCTGATAATGTAAAGCGAGGTCGCATGCGTCTCTCGATTAAGTGGCCGAATGCCCAGCATAGCGGCTTGCCTGCCTGCGGCAAAGTGGTGTGGGCCAGATGATAGCCTGCTGTGATAGAATGTTCCTCCTTGAAAAGGTGGTCAGCAAACTTTATGCCTACTTACGACAGCTTACTTGTGGGTTGTGCTGAAACCACACCAAAGACTTGTTTTAGCAAGCTCTAATTGACGGTGTAGCCACTTATCACAACGGTGGTTGCCGAAAAGTCCGACACACTAGCGAAGACGCATAACGCATGACGCTTCTTGCCCTGGGAATAAATCATCGTACCGCCAGCGTGGCCGTGCGTGAGCAGGTAGCTTTTACGCCAACGCAGCTTGAAACTGCGTTGGCTGAATTGCGTAACCTGCCACAAATCAGTGAAGCGGCGGTGCTCTCTACCTGCAACCGCACGGAGCTTTATTGTGTCACGGATGCGGCTGGCGAGCAGGCGGTACTCAACTGGCTCGGACGCTTTCATAACTTACGCGTCGATGAGCTGACGCGCTGTGCCTACCATTATTTAGACAACGATGCGGCGCGCCATTTAATGCGCGTAGCCGTTGGCCTGGACTCTATGGTGTTGGGCGAACCGCAGATTTTGGGCCAGTTGAAGGATGCCTATCAGCAGGCGCGCCAGTCCAAGGGCCTGGGCGGTGAGCTTGAGCGCCTATTCCAGCACACCTTCGCGGTGGCCAAGCAAGTGCGTACTGAAACAGGGATCGGTAAAAACCCTGTTTCAGTGGCCTACGCAGCCGTTAGCATGGCCAGCCGTATTTTTGATGATTTCAGCCGCTCCCGGGCGCTGCTCATTGGTGCCGGCGAAACCATCGAACTGGTCGCTCGGCATTTGCACGAAGCGGGCGTTAGCCAGCTGACCGTTGCCAACCGCACCCGTGAACGTGCCGAGCTGGTAGCAGGCCCCTTTGGGGGAACGGCAATTACCCTGCAAGAAATCCCCGATGCGCTTGAATATGCCGATATCGTCATCTCCTCAACGGCTGCACCGCTACCTATATTAGGTAAAGGTATGGTCGAGCGCGCACTCAAAAAACGCCGCCACCGGCCAGTATTTATGGTTGATATTGCGGTACCTCGGGATATTGAGCCGGAAGTGGGCGAGTTGGCAGATGTTTTTCTCTATACCGTGGACGACTTGGAAGAGGTTATCCAGGAAAATCGTCGTCACCGTCAAGTTGCCGCCGATCAAGCCGAATCGCTGATTGAGCATGGGGTGGGCAGTTGGCAGCACGAACGACGCATCCGCAACGGTGGTGAACTGATTCGCGACTACCGCCAACATGGCGAAGCGTTGCGCGATCTCTCCCGCGATCAGGCTTTGGAGCGGCTGGCGCGGGGTGAAGACCCGGCTAAAGTGATTGAGCGCTTGGCGCACCAGTTGACCAATCGTTTGCTCCACCAGCCCACTCAGGCCATACGCGATGCGGCTTCAGAGGAGCACCATGACTTGCTGAATGCTGCACCGCGCCTGCTGTTGCCCACCAAGCCAGCCTTTGAAACCACGCCCGCGCCCACGGCTAACCGCCAGAAGGATGATACGCCCGCATGAAAGAGACCTTGCGCCAACGCTTAGACAGCTTTACCGAACGCTTTGAAGAGCTGGCGATGCTGCTGTCGGATCCTGAAGTAATCAATAACCAGCAACGCTTTCGCGACTACTCACGGGAATATGCCGAGTTAGAAGAGCTGGTAGCGGCCTGGCAGCGGTATCGTGATATTGAAACCAATATGCACGAAGCCGAGCAGCTTAGCCGCGATAGCGACGCGGATATGCGCGAATTGGCGGAGATGGAGCTAAGCGAAGGACGGGAACGGTTAGCCGAGCTGGATCTCGAGCTGAAGCGTCTACTGGTGCCGAAAGACCCTGACGATGGCCGCGGGGTGTTTCTGGAAGTGCGCGCCGGTACCGGCGGCGACGAGGCGGCTATTTTTGCCGGTGACCTGTTTCGCATGTACTCGCGCTATGCCGAAAAACGCGGTTGGCGGGTCGAGGKGGTGAGCGCCAGCCATGGCGAGCAGGGCGGCTACAAAGAAATTATTTCCCGCGTCAAAGGCGATGGCGTTTACGCCCAGCTAAAATTTGAATCCGGCGCCCACCGCGTACAGCGTGTACCTGCGACCGAATCCCAGGGCCGCATTCACACTTCCGCCTGCACCGTGGCGGTGATGCCTGAAGTCGAAGATGTTGGTGATATCGACATTAACCCTTCGGATCTGCGCGTGGACACCTACCGCTCCAGCGGTGCCGGTGGCCAGCACGTTAACACTACGGACTCTGCGATCCGCATTACCCACCTGCCGACCGGCGTGGTGGTGGAGTGCCAGGAGGAGCGCAGCCAGCATAAAAACCGTGCCAAGGCGATGTCGCTGCTGGCCGCGAAGCTGAAGCGTAACGCCGTCGATAGTCAGCGCCAGACGCAAGCGGACGCACGCCGTTCGCTGGTGGGCTCTGGTGATCGCAGTGAGCGCATCCGCACCTATAACTTCCCCCAGGGGCGGATTACCGATCACCGCATCAATTTAACCCTTTATAAGCTTAACGAGGTGGTTAGCGGCGAGCAGTTGGATGACGTGATTAGCCCACTGATTCACGAGTATCAAGCGGAACAGCTCTCAGCCCTTCAGGACGTTTAATGACCCTTGATGCGCTGTTACAACAGGCTGCCCAACGGTTGCTCGCCGCGGGTTCCTGCTCGCCGCGTGTTGACGCTGAAGTGCTGCTTTGCCACGTGCTTGGACGCGACCGCACTTGGCTATACACCTGGGGCGATAAAGCATGCCCCTTATGGGAGCAGGCCCGTTTTGATGCGCTAATCGCTGCCCGTGTCCAAGGTACCCCGGTCGCCTACCTTACCGGGGAGCGCGAGTTTTGGGGGCTACGCTTAGCGACTTCTCCCGACACCTTGATCCCCCGGCCCGATACCGAAACCCTCGTTGAGCGTGCGCTTGGCTGTGTGACTCAGCCCACAGGCCGAATGCTCGATCTTGGCTCGGGTACTGGCGCCATTGCCCTGGCGTTTGCCAGCGAGCAGCCCGACTGGCAAGTCGTTGGTGTAGATCTGCGCTTTGAGGCGGTGACATTGGCCACCCGTAATGCTCAGGCGCTGGCGATCACCAATGCCCAGTTTTTGCAAAGCGATTGGTTCGATGCTCTGGAAGCGTTTGAAGAGGCAGATAAGTGTTTCGATATTGTCGTCAGTAACCCGCCTTATATTGCCGCCAATGACCCCCATTTAAGCGCAGGCGATGTGCGTTTTGAACCTCGCTCAGCGCTGGTTGCTGACGCCGAAGGCATGGCCGATCTGTTGCACCTGGTGCACGCTGCGCAGCACTATTTAACCGCATCAGGCTGGTTGTTGCTTGAGCACGGCTACAACCAAGCTGATAAGGTGCGCAGTGCGCTTAAAAGCGCTGGCTATCAAAGCGTTGAAAGTATTCGTGACCTGGGGGGGCATGAACGGGTTACCCTGGGGCACCTTTAATAACTGCCTGATTCATCAGTATTGGATCCTGCCATGAAACCAAAAAATAGAACGCTGGACCGTATCGACCTCAAAATCCTGCGCTGCTTGCAGGAAAATGCGCGTATTTCTTACGTCGATTTAGCCTCTGAAGTGGGCTTATCCACAACTCCTTGCCTTGAGCGCGTTAAGCGCTTGGAGAAAGCAGGGATTATTCGTGGCTACCAAGCCATTCTTGATCCACGTGCCTTGAAAGCTAACTTGTTAGTGTTTGTCGAGATCAGCTTAGAGACACAGTCGCCAGCGGTCTTTGATGAGTTTCGCCGTGCCGTCGAGAAGCTGCCGCAGATCCAGGAGTGTCACCTTGTCTCGGGGCAGTTCGACTACATTTTAAAGTGTCGCATTCCCGAAATGGCTGCTTACCGACAGCTGTTGGGCGATGTGGTGTTAACCCTGCCGGGCGTAAAAGAGTCGAAAAGCTACGTGGTGATGGAAGAGGTGAAAGAGAGCTTCAATTTACACATCCCCGCGTACGAGGAATTTGAGGATAAGTAAGCCGATGATGGATGACCAGGCMCTGCTGCGCTATAGCCGCCAGATCATGCTGCCCGAGGTGGATATCGAAGGCCAAGAGCGCCTCCAATCTGCCCATGTGGTGATTATTGGTGCAGGCGGTTTGGGCTCTCCGGCCGCGCTCTATTTAGCCGCCGCTGGGGTAGGGCGCATCACCATCGCTGATGCCGATCAGGTCGAGCTTTCTAACCTTCAGCGTCAAATTGCCCACCACCAGTCCAGTATTGGCTTAAATAAAGCGCTCTCTGCCCAAGCCAGCATGCAGGCACTCAACCCGCACTGCCATGTGATCGCGTTAGCCCAACATGTAGAGGGCGAGTCGCTTGAATGCTTGGTGGCTTCGGCGGATGTAGTGCTGGACTGCACGGATCGTTTCTCAAGCCGCTATGCGGTCAATGCGGCGTCTCAAAAAGCTAGTGTGCCGCTGGTATCGGGTGCGGCGATTCGTTTTTCAGGTCAGTTGGCAGTCTTTGACCCCCGCAATACCAAGTGTCCCTGCTACGCTTGCCTCTATCCGCCCGACGAAAGTGGCGATGAAGCGCTAAGCTGCTCAGAAAGTGGCGTCATGGCGCCACTGGTGGGCTTGATCGGCTGCTTTCAGGCGGKTGAAGCCTTTAAGCTGCTTAGTGGCGCAGGTTCTGCCCATAAAGGCCTCTCTACCTTTGATGGTTTAAGTGGCCAATGGCGGCACTTTCAAGTACCCCGCGATCCCGCTTGCCCTGTGTGCGCTCAGCGCCGCTGATGCTGCTGAAAGCGCCTTAATCGTTAGCTTTTGCTTCTGTTGTGTCATGCTCTGCGGCGTTCGCACTCGTGGTTGAATGCTTCTCGACGGTTGCTTTTGGCGAGGTTTTGGTCATGCTGCCGATGGCATCGCTAAAGGCGCTTTTTAGCACTTCGTTGTCGGGGTTCATATCAATACTGCCGTGGAAAACACTGCCATCTTCCAGCACCAGGCAGGGGGCAACAATAGTGCCTGAAACCTGGGCGCCCTTATGAATGGTTGCGCGGTGGTGTGCCACCAGGTTACCGGTTACCTCGCCTGATATATGCAATGTGTGAGCAAATACATCGCCGTTGATATAGCCATTGGCGCCTAGGGTAACGGTGTGTTGTTTACAGGTGATAATGCCGCTTACGCGTCCCTCTACCGTCAAATCTTCATCGCTATTAATGTCTCCCTCCACTTGGGKATGGCCGCCGATAACGGAGAGGCTTGGTCGTGCACCGCTGGTTGGCGTGTTTGGCGTTGCCGGCGAGCGTGTATCAGGAGGAATGAGCGTCGCGGCCTTGCTTTCATCTGGGGCATTCTTGGCTTTGTTAAACATAAGGTGACTCCTAGTCAATGACGACGGAGCGTCGTTGAAGAAAGTGTGAGAGAGCACTAAATACCTTAATCGGCTTGTGCGTGGCTCAAAGCCTGGAGTTAAGCCAAGTGAATGGGCTTATTCACGCCGCTGCTATATAACAGAGCGAGTATAACGTTAGCTGGGGTAACCACATCTAAAGCGGCAGGAAGGGTATGGGCATTCAAGTATGGTTTATTGTGCTGGGCGTTGGGGTAATGACGCTGATCGTATGGGATGGCAAGCGCCGTAAGCTAAAACAGCGCTCTTTAAGTGCTGCCAGTATAGCGCACCACGCGCCTGCTGCGGCTAGCGCCCCTATACCAGACAAGCCGTTTGAGGCGATATCACACCCTGCAGCGGAAACCTCTACTGTGGCGCCTCCCGACCTAGGGCATATCCGTGGTGGCAGCCGAATTGGATCGGCCACCCATGTTTTAGGCAAAGTGATTGCCGATGAGCCTGTGTTGATTAAGGGGCGTTTAGAGGGAACGCTTATTGCACCCAATCATCCTGTCTCCGTGACTGCCACTGGCCATGTAACGTCTTATATTGAGGGGAATAGTGTCGATATTGACGGACAGATCGTTGGCACACTTAAAGCCAATACTAAGGCCACGCTGCTGGCTCGGGCGCGCATAGTGGGGGTGGTCGAGGCTCCTCGCTTGGAGTGCATGGCGGGTGCTTKGCTCCAAGTGGACGTGGCTCAAAAAACCAGTCGCCAACGCATAGCCATGGTGTCTTAAAAGCTAAGAATGGTGGTGTATCAAACTATGTGTTGTGTCAGCGTCTAGATTCTCCTGTGGCCCTTTAGTTTGTTTTAGTTTGGCCGATATCCTATTGAATAAAATATAAATATTAAGGAATTAACAGAATGAAGCACCTCTCTATTAAATGGAGTCTGACTGCTGCGTTAGCCCTGCTGGTGCTTATGATTGGTTTGATCAGTGGCCTCGGCTTTTATTCCAATCATAATAGCTCGCAGGCGCTTGAAGAACTGGCGGCCACCAATGTACGGCTCGTTAACTTAGCCAACCGCACACAGGTGCATGCACTTAGAGCGCAAACATTTTTAGACCGTTCAGCAAGTTTCAGTACCCAGGGTAACCCCGAGAAAGGTCAGGAGAGCCTTGCTATGGCAGCAGAGGCGGTTGCTGAGGCAGAGGCACGCTTTAATGAGTTTCGTGCCGTGCCAATCAACCCCGAAGGCACGCTGGCACCTCACCGGGATGCTATTGTCAGCGCTTACAATGCCTTTGTGACGGAGGGCATTGCACCATTGCTGGAGGCCGCTCCTTTTCAAATTCAGCGCAGGCAAGAAGAGCTGGGGGCATTAAGCGCCGAGCTGGATCTGGCGATGGGCGGTTTTATCGCTTATACCGAAGAGCGTGGCGCTAGCGTTCTTCAACAGCTCAATCGGCTGGCGACTATTATTGGTGCCATTGCCATTACCCTTTTAGTGATTTCACTGGTGGCAGTGGTCGTGATTCGGTGGGCGATGATGCGTAGCGTTGTCAGGCCCCTTCGACGTGCCAGTGAGCACTTTGGGCGGATTGCCGACGGCGATCTGACAGGCCAGATTGAGGATCGTGGGCATAACGAAATTGGCCAGTTGTTCAGTGGGCTGTCGGCTATGCAGGAGAAGTTGAAACAACTGGTTATAGCGTTGAGAGGTAGTAGCGATCGGGTTTTCAGCGGGGCGGGTGATATCTCTGCGGGAAGTCAGGATCTCTCTTCGCGCACTGAGCAGCAGGCCTCCGCGCTGCAGCAAACCGCCTCCAGCATGGAGGAGATGTCGACAACGGTGAGTAAAAACGCTGAAACGGCTCAAGAGGCGGATCAGCTTTCCGTTGCAGCGTCACAGTCAGCGGAGTCAGGTGGTGAGGAGGTGGAGCGCACGGTGCAACTGATGCGCGAGATTGCGGCCAGTGCAAGCCAGGTAAACGATATTATCGGGGTGATTGACTCCATTGCTTTCCAAACCAATATCCTGGCGCTCAATGCATCGGTCGAAGCCGCACGTGCAGGCGAGCAGGGTCGTGGCTTTGCCGTCGTGGCAAGCGAGGTGCGTACATTGGCAACGCGAAGTGCTGATTCCGCCAAAGAGATTCGTAGCCTGATTGAGCAGACCACCACGAAAATTAATGGGGGCGCTGAACAAGCGGAGCGCAGTGGGCAGACAATTCACCAAACGGTGGATGCGATTCGCCAAGTCACTACTTTAATGAGCGAAATCTCGACTGCGACGCGGGAGCAGAACAGTGGGATTGAGCAGATTAACGCTGCTCTTACCGAAATGGACTCGGTGACTCAGCAAAACGCTGCACTTGTGCAACAAACCAGCACGGCCGCTAGTTCTTTAGAAGAGCAGGCCCGCGAGTTGGCCGATTTGATGGCTACCTTCCGCATTGATGAGAGCGCTGCCAGCACTACTGCGCTGATGCATAAGGGCAATCCCCCAGGGCAAGCAGCAGCTGGCCTACGCATTGAGCCAGCGTCACGCCAACAGGCGAAGCAAAGCAAACAAGAAACCGTCGATGAATGGGATGAGTTCTAGGTCTTAAATAACTAACAACCGCCGATGATAGGTACTCTTATCATCGGCGGCTGTGTGGCCGCTAATACGGCAGTTTCAGCTTACGTACGGGCTGAAACGCGCAGTCGTACATAGTCTGCCGTCCAGTTGCCTTGCTCATCGCGTAGGCTTTGGCCCAGCAGCGTTAAGGTGTTTTCAAGAACAGCTTCGCGCACATCCTCGTCGAGCCCATGCAAGAAAGGGCTGGCAAAGGTTTCCAGCCATCCCATCATGCCGGTGGGCAGTGGAGTGGGCCGAGGGATCAGCTCAATGCTTTCCACCTTGAAGCCAACTGTTTCCAGCAAATGACCGTACTCGTGAGTGGTCGGGAAGTACCAGGGGTGGCGGCCGCGGGCGCTAATGCCCCGGAACTGCAGAGCGGCAATCAGCGCCGTGCAAATAGCGGCGACATTGCCATGGCCTCCGAACTCGGCCACAAACCGGCCACCCGGCTTCAATGAACGCTTAACGCCTGCTAATACCGCCTGGGGGTCAAGCATCCAGTGCAGCGCCGCATTGCTAAATACGGCATCAAATTCATGGTCGAAAGGCAACTGATGCCCGTCAACGACGCGTGCGGTAACCCCGCGTTGGCGTGCGGCGTTCACCATCTCTTCTGAAGCGTCTACACCGAGAACATCAGCGCCCAGTTGCACGAGGCGCTCTGTCAACGAGCCATCACCGCAGCCAAGATCCAAAATACGTTCGCCGGGTTGAGGCGCTAACAGCTTGACCACTTCGCTGCCTAGCTTAGGTACAAAATTAGCATTCTGGGCGTAGTCGCTGGCATTCCACTCTTGCCCGGGTGCATTTTGAGGGGGATTGGTCATATCGGCTTCCTGGCGTCGTTATTATTCCATCAAGTGTCAGTTGTAAGCGTATAGCCTTAACAGTATAGCTTGCTGACGGCTAACTTATTAGTTAGACATTGAAAATCTAATAAATAATGAGGGATGTCGTGCATCTGTTAGCTGACATATAAGCCTACTTTCATATTCATACTTTTCCCCTTGGTGTGACTGCCGAAGAGGGCTCGTGACAAAGCGCATTGGCAAGGCAGGCGCTAACCCTGTCATATTGTACAAATCTGTTACCCTATATTCAGTTGTTATTCGGTTAAGCGTTACCCAGATAAGCGAGGTTCCATGAACGACGTTATTAAGTTATTGAAATCCCACCGTTCTATCCGTAAGTTTAGCGACCAGCCGATTCCAAAGGCGTTGCTGCTGGAGCTGATCCAAGCCGGGCAGGGAGCAGCAACGTCTAGCCATGTTCAGGCATATACCGTTATCCATGTAAAAAATCAGGCGAATCGCGAGCAGATAGCTGAGTTGGCTGGTGGCCAGGGGTACATTGCTACCTGTGCCGACTTTCTGGTTTTCTGTGCTGATATGAAGCGGCCAACGGAGGCCTCTGAGCGCACTGGCGCAAACGTTGTGCGGGGAATGACCGAGCAGCTTTTGGTAGCGACCGTAGATACCGCGCTAATGGCGCAAAACGTGGCGGTGGCAGCTGAATCCGAAGGGTTGGGGATCTGCTATATCGGTGGTATCCGCAATAATCCCCAAGAGGTTAGCGACCTGCTACGCCTCCCCAAGCACGTGTACCCGGTGTTTGGTATGTGCCTTGGCTATCCGGATCAAGAACCTGAAGTGAAGCCCCGTTTGCCCGTGGAGGCGGTTCTTAAAGAAGACTACTACACTGAAGACGGCGAGCAGGTAGAAGCCTTCGATACGACTATGCAGGCTTACTATCAGGCTCGTAGCAGCAGTAATAAAGATACCGACTGGTCTCGCAATCTCAAGCCTTTGTTTGATAACAAGCTGCGGCCCCATATGCGCGATTTTTTAATCAAGCGCGGCTTTGAAATGAAATAAAGGCGCTGCACGATATTTTTAATAGGATTTTTGGAAAAGAGAACGCTCAGTCGGTCGGTTGAGGTTCTCTTTTCCTCGCTTTCAGGAGCTGTACCGTATGCGTGTATTCTCAAATCCCGTCGGTTCGGGCTCTCTTTGGTTCGACAATCTTGCAACCGCAGACGGGGTTCCCGTCGCCTATGACCCTCAGGCCCGTGCCTTTGTGCCAATGCCACCTTTTTGCATCAATCGCGACGTTATTGGCTGCAACTGGATTGCCCCTAAAGAGGGGGCTTTTTGCCGCTCGTGTTCCATGACAGCACTGGCGCCAGACCCTAGTCTTCCCAACGCTATTCCTAACTGGGCACAAACGGAAGCGGCTAAACGCTGGGTTCTGGATAACCTGGGCCGTTGGCACTGGTTTCGTCCCGAAGACCCAGGCGCGCCGCCGGTGTTTCATCTACTCGCCGAAGGCCCTACGCCTGTCCCGATGGGACACATTGAGGGCGTAGTGACCATCAGCGTGGCCGAGGTAGACCCCGTGCTGGTTACGACGCGTCGTGAAGCGTTAGAAGAGCCTTATCGCACGATGATTGGCCATATGCGCCACGAAATATCGCATATGCTCTGGTGGCGGCTTAGCCTGCGCGAAGATTTCCTTGATGCTTTTCGCGAGATGTTTGGCGACGAGCGCCAGGATTATCAGGCCGCGCTGCAGCGTCACTATATCAATGGGCCACCGTCCGATTGGAAAGAACGCTATTTAACCACCTACGCCTCTGCGCACCCACACGAAGATTGGGCCGAAACTGCTGCACACTTGCTGCATTTAACCGATATTGCCGATAGCTTTGCAGCATCAGACCTCTCTTCGCCGGAGCTGCCTAGCCCACAGTGGGATCCTTATGCCGAGCCTGATGCAGAGCGTTTGATCTACGTGGCTGCGGCGCTGACCGTCGGGGTCAATCACGTCAATCGCTCGATGGGCTTACCAGACCTTTACCCTTTTGTGCTCTCAGAGACGGCCCGTCGTAAACTGGCGTTTGTGCACGACTGGCTGCGCCGGGGCGCGCAGGGGCTGTAACACTGATTGCCATGGCAATAGTGAAGAATTGCCGTGATCATCTATACTGCAGTTCAAGGCTTTATCCACAAACCAATAACAATAAATCCGATGGCGCCGCAAGCCATCGGTCACCCTGCACGGAGACTGCATATGACCCTTAAACGCGCTTACTACCTGTTAGCTGCTTTCTACAGTTTAATAGTGATGATTGGGGTAATTGCCGTACTGGCTGGAGGGGGTAMACTCCTCGCGCCCATTCACTTACTGTTAGGGGCTTTAGCAGTGGTTGGGCTTTGGGGCTATATACTTAAGCGCGGGTTTATGAATCCACGCATGTGGCGACCGTTGGCTGGTGTGTTGGCAGTGGGCATTGTGGTTCAGTTATTTATTATGCTCACAACGCCCCCGTCGAGCGTTTTATTAACCTGGATGCTAACCAGTAGCATTTTTTCCGTCATGTTGGTGATTATGCTCTACCGTTATGGTGATAGAGATCAGCCCCTCTGGGCGTCTGATGAAGAGCGTGCCGCCGCCCGTGAATTAGAGGTTTTGTTAAGCAATAATTCCCCACTAACGGCGATCAAGCGTGATGGAAGTCGTGAGAATAGTGTAAAGGTATCTAAATCGAATGCAGGGTACAAAGCAAGCGTGACGCGGCGTTCCCAAGAGGGCCAAGAGCGCTTTGAAGAGCGCTTTCAATATCCTGAAACGCTAGTGTTTTTCTTAGAGAAATTCACTAGCGTAACGGTTAATGATTTTAGATCCGCATCAGTAGTCGAAAATAATGGAGTTTAATAACTGAGCTTGCAAGTGGGCTAGGCTATAGAGCTGCTACTTTTTTTGTTAGCAGTTCTTCTAGTTGCGGCTCTAATATTTTTCGTATGTGAAGATAAAATGGCATTAACTCTTCATGCATCTCCTTTTCTGCTTTGCTATGGTCGATGTAAAAAGCGTTACGCTTGCCATGCATTTCGATAGATTCTCCGACTTTTGTAAATTTGAATCCGGACATGGAAAGTAGTCTTGGAAGTCTTGGTTCCATCATGGCAAATACGTGACGTTTTTTCATTAAGCCGACGAGCGAGTAAGTTGCAAGGAATAAAGCAATAACTATTAAAGGAAACGTCTTCCTTTCTTGAGCTGTAAATTGGTAATCAAAAGCGCTTGGAGTAAGGGTTTCATGATTTATGGCTTTATGGCGGAATGTTCTAGCAATAGCAAAGCGCGATATTTCACAAATACTCTCATATGGCAGTTTAGCGGGATGCAAAACTTCATGTGGAAGCGTGTGTTCACCAAAATCCTGAAGAGGTAGTCTCTTCATTTTTCCTTCGCCGTAAGGTGCTGGTAATACTAATCTAAGGCAACCAGCTGCTAGTCTCGACCGTCTATGTTCAATCAAACAGTGAATGGAGTGAGAGTCGTGAATGTCAGATTCGGTCTTTTTGTCAGTTAATTGGGCCGGGTGGTAGCCGATTTCTTGACAATAGACTTCGTGGCGGAGCTTATATATTCGGTTTTTTTCAGTTTCAGTGAGGGCAATACTGAAAATAAAATCATCATTAAAAGAGCTGAAAAGATCTGCAAGTGTGTTGCTAGTTTTCTCCTTTTTTTGAGCTGCTTCCATCACTATTTTTCCTTGGTTAATTAATTGGCTGGATGGTTTTTTGCGGTTTGTTTGTTAAAAATAATACGCGTCATTCATGATCTGTAAAGGCTGTCCGGATAGGAACTGGCCGTCCTAAGTGGAATCCTTGGCCATAAGTTATCCCATAAGCCTTGAGTATTGGCAATAGCGCTTCCTGATCAACGAACTCAGCAATCGTTTGCTTGCCAAAACCTTTCGCAATGTCGGCAATAGCACGAACAATAACGCGGCTGTCAGGGCTGATTAGCAAGCTGCGGATAAAAGAGCCATCAATCTTAATATAATCCACGGGCAACTGCCCTAAATAGTGGAAACTGCTAAAGCCTACCCCAAAGTCATCCAGTGCCGTGCGGCAACCCAGGTCGCGTACTGCTTGTAGTACGCCGCGCGCAGTAGAAAAATCAGTAACCGCCGCTGTTTCTGTCACTTCCAATATTAGATGGTGAGGATCAGCGCCGCTGGCAGTCAGCTCGTCTGCCAAATACTGCTTTAGCCCTCCATCGTGAAGGGATTGGCCGGAAAGGTTCACCGCTAGGGTGATACCTCGGTCCTGAAGTTGGCTAAGTGCCTTTAAGCTGTGCCGCAATACCCAACGGTCGATTAAGACAATTTGCCCACTCTGTTCGGCAATAGGAATAAAGTGCGCCGGGGAGATTAGGCTGCCATCCGAGTCGCGCATCCGCAGCAGCACCTCGTGGTGTTTTACGTCTTGGTCTTCCAGGCGCATGATGGGCTGCACCATTAGCTCGAAGTTATCCTCTTCAAGCGCATTGCGTATACGGTCAACCCAGTAAACTCGCTCTTGTAGTTCGTCTTTGGCATTCTCTGACTTGGAAAGTAGATGCCAGTGATGAAGACCGCTCTCCTTAGCTTTATACATAGCCACATCAGCACTAGCCATAAGATCCGCCGGTGTATTGCCATGGGTTGGAAACAGCGCAATGCCAATACTGGCCGTTACCCGGTGACGTCGTTCTCCGACAGTGAAACCAATGCCGTCTAGCAGTTGCACTATATATTGCGCGACATTTACTGCTTGATCGGCGTTGGTATCTTCTAACAGTAGGGCAAACTCGTCGCCCCCCAGACGGGCTATGACGCCACGGCGGCCAAGATTATGGAGCAGGGTGTAGGCAACTTCGCAGAGTAATTTGTCTCCCACATGATGCCCGCTCAGTTCATTTACTTCTTTGAACTGATTTAAATCCAGCAACAGTATCGCCCCTTTTGCCTTAGTAGGGCGCTCAAGAGCGATTTGCAGGGCATGTTGGAAGTAACGCCGGTTGTACAGTTCTGTTAGCGGGTCGCGTTCAGCCAACCAAGTGAGTCGTGCTTCGGCAGCCTTGCGCTCGGTAATATCGAGCCCCACTGATATGCGTGAAACCTTCCTCTCACTACCTGTTTGTAACGGTGCATGATACCAAGCAATAGTATGAATCCGCTGGTCGGGCGTACGTAGCGTTTTTTCCTCTTGTTGGGGATGGGAAAACGTATGCACAGTGGTAGGGACACCCGCCTCGAAGACATCAACGAAGTGCCTTCCAAGTAGCGAGGCTTCATTTAGCCCCAACATCAACTGCGCATACTCATTGGCTAGGCTGATCCGACCAGTGCAGTCTTGAGCAATGATAAATACCTGGGCTGTGTCCAGCAGGCCACTGATGAAATCACGCTCTTCAGCTAACTCTTCAATACGCTCGTCCAGTTGATGGCCGCGCTCCTGAACCTCTCCTTCTAACAATTCAAGTTGGCGCGCTAGTTCGAGCGTGCTGCTCTCAAGCACATCTATCTCGTCGGGAATGCGACGGCGGTGGCTGGGAATGGCGGTATGTATGTCGTTAAACTTCCCGTCGGCTAGGGCAGGGAGCAACCCGGCGACKCTGCGCAGTCGAGCCATTGGGCCCAGCAATATGACTAATAAAAGTAGTTCCGCAGCAATCCAGCCGAGTACGCCGACGAATAACTGAGTGCGAGTATCCTGATTAATAGCCTTAATTTGCTCGGTAATGTCGGATATCAGCAGGAAGTACCCTACATTACTGCGTTCGTTATCTTCTTCCATGCGCACTGCGCTTATTTCTAAATGCCTGCCGCTATGCTCAAGGCTTAGTGGTGCTTCCATTAATCGGCGCACAGGGGCCGCATCTGCCGCTCGCTGTAAAGGTATTAAGCTTTGTTTTTCGCTAGTGAGTGCCAGCAATTGACCATTCCAAGCTTGCAGTTGCCGTGTTGCCGTTACCTGACTGTCTTCAGCGGGCCCGGTAACGAGTAGTGCAACTTCACCGCCAGACACTTCTTTGGCTTGCCGAGTGACATCGGCTAACGATCGGGACAACACGACCATACCGACACTTTCTCCCTCCACTAGCACCGGCACGGCCGCAAACTGCTGGCAGCTAGTTGAACAGCGCAGCGCTGAAAGAGGGCGTTCAGTATTCATAACACGCCTTACCCAGCTTAAGAGGGGAAGCTGTGCTTGTAAATTTCCGGCTCCCCAATTACCCAATACTTGACCGCGAGTATTAATGATTAGAATCTCATCAATCCCCGCCTCAAGCTGTAGTGTGGGCCACTGGGTATCGAGCGCTTGTTCCACCACGGCTGCGTTACCCGCTTGTAAGGGAGAGCCTAAGCTTGCCGAGGCGGCAGTTAAGCCAGCTAACTGGCGTAAACTTTCCGATGAACGAACTAGCGCTAAACGAATTTCTCGCTGCTGGCGCTCATGGTGCTGGCTGCGGCTTTCTTGAAACTGACGAGTTAGGTTGTTGTGGCCCAGCCAGGTAAATAGTGTTACCAGCGCCAACAGCAGTAAGCTACTTAATGCGATGACCCGCCAGGTCAGGCTAAGGCGCTGAGGCATTCGAAAAAAAGTAAATATTTTCATTGCAGTAACGTCCTAGCCAGGATCGTGGGGAGCCTCAAAAACGCAGCGATAGCTGGAACAGCCACATGTTCCAGCGTCGACTGGTCGCTGATGAATCTGGATTATCCTGAATAGGCAGCCAGCCAGTGCCGTCTACATGGTGGTATTCACCTGCCAGCATAACTTGAGGGTGTGGTGTCCACTGCAGTCCAAAGGTCAGGTCATCTGCAAATTGGGTATGCGCTGGGACGTTCCCCCCGGTGCTTTCCTCGAAAGATTTACCGTTGCGGTCTGCGCGATTGCTTGTGAGGCTGTCGTAACGTACAAGCCATTGCCATTCACTAGCAAAACGCCGCGCGTATTGGATATACCAACTTTCACCAGTGACATCATTTACCCAGCGGTTTTCTACGCCGCCAAGTTTCGTTGGTCTGAGGGCGAATTCACCCGTTAAGCTCCAAAGTTCTTCATTATATTGTATTGAAAACACAACTGGGCGAAACCGAAAAGAGACATCTGTCTGTTCTGAAATGCTTGAATCAAATCGTGCTTTTGCTTGAGCAGTACTCAGTGCTGCAACAATACGACCTCCGTCATGCTCATAACGAATTTGTCCTATAGCTGACTGCTTAGCATCGAGTGTACCTGGTACATCTTCTAGACGAAGCGTGCTTCGTAAGTCCTCTCCTGCTTGAGCTTGGCCGATACCTACCTGCGCTCGAAGGACGCCCGTAGCCAGTCTTTCCTCGTGGTAGAGGCTCACACCATCCCCTGAAAGCCCCAGTGACCGTGTGCGATCAAAGTAAATAGATTGGGGCAGTAGAATGCTAGGACGTGTAAATGCCACATCACGTGTCTGATTATAAAACCCGAAGGGATTTTTGAACCTTCCTAGCTGTACACCAAAGGTACGCTGCTGATTAGACACCATTTGGTAATCAATCAGACCGTAATCCAATTTCGGTTCTACATCGCTGCTTTCACCTCCGGCCCGGCGGCTTAACATCTGAGCAGCAACAAGCACATCCTGATGGGGCCTTAAGGATACATTGAGGCCGACTTCTGTGAATTCGAAGCTGCCTTCATCTCGACTGCTGTGGCCGAAAAAATTGTTATCGTCAGTAATAATCAGTGCTTGGCTAAGAAAGCCGTGCACCTGCAGAGTATCCAGAACGTGTTCATCGCTTTGGGCATGAGCAGAGAAGCCCATCACAACGCCGCTAATTAAAGCGGCAATAGCTCGACATTCATTCCATCGAAATGACTTGGACACTATCATCCAGATACTCCCTTTCAAGATAGCCAATCGCACCGGGTGTCGTGGCAACGCGTTCGCGCATCTCTTCCTGATCGTTTACTCGGTCGGGGGCTTGCCCGGTACCTGAGAAGACCATACGGTCCCAAGCCAACTGAAGTTGGTGCGGGTAGGCAGCCAATTGCTCTTTGGCAAAACGAGCATGCACGGGGTTACTATTACTTAATACGAAAACCCTAACCGCTTGACCATCTGGCCATGTGCGTTGGCGCATCGCGAAAATTGCGCGGGTGGTATCTCGGTTTAGCCAGCGGGTAGTGACTTCAGGGTGAGCCACTAAAAAAATCGGCGCTTCCCTAGCGATGGCATTCGTTGTAGCGAAAGCGAGTCCCACCAACAAAATAAGGGTGGTCACTGCCAGTAAGGCCAATCGCAATAGAGAACCGCTTATAACGGGTGATGGCATTGGCGGTAGCTTACTGGTTGAGTGATGTACGCCAGGTTCAAGCACGGTGCAGTTCTGTTCTGCACATGAAAAGTGTATGAATTGATGACGTGTTCTCCCTTGCAATACTAACGGCACTGTTTTTATATTCAGTTCGAACGATGTAGCTGAAAGATATGCGTTCAAAAGCTGTGCCGTATCGCTACGACGCTTACCCAAACACTACATCAATTCAAGAAAAATAACAGGAAGTTATGTCAACGAACAGCGAGGATAAGTTGTGGCTATTCCATTCCCGTCTGCTTGTACATAATAACGAATCGTCTTTGCGACTCGGCGACTGCTACCATCTTAAAAAGGATCATCCACTATGTTCACCGGCCTAAGTGCTTTTCCGCTAACTCCCATGAATGAGCAGAGCATTAATGAGCATGAGTTTGTCCGCCTAGTCGAGTACTTAGCTGAAGCTGGGGTGGACTCCATTGGCGTGCTGGGCTCGACGGGTAGCTACGCTTATTTAAACCGTGAAGAGCGCGCCCGTGTTGTCCAGCTTAGCGTTGAAAGCGCAGGTGGCATGCCTATTGTCGTAGGCATTGGTGCGCTCCGTACTCGCGATGTGCTGGCTAATGTAGAAAACGCCCAGCAAGCGGGTGCCAGCGGGGTGTTGCTAGCGCCGGTGTCCTATCAAAAACTCACTAATGACGAGGTTTTCGATCTATACGCAACGGTCTGCCAATCGCTGAGTGTGCCGCTATGTGTTTACGACAACCCCGGCACTACCCATTTTGAATTCAGCGATGAGCTGCATGGTCGAATCGCCCAACTGCCCCAGGTTCGCTCTATCAAGATTCCCCCGGTGAACAACGATATTGTAGCGGCAACGGAGCGAGTTACGCGGCTGCGCAAGCTGATCCCCTCTGATGTCACCATCGGCATCAGCGGCGACGCGGCGGCAGCCACCGGCCTCAATGCAGGGTGCGATGCCTGGTACTCGGTTATCGGCGGGATATACCCGAAAGCAGCGCTGGCGCTAACTCGGGCCGCTCAGGCAGGGGAGGCTCAACAGGCCAAAGCGCTTTCAGACGCCCTTGAGCCGCTATGGGCACTCTACCGTGAGTACGGTGGCAGCCTAAGGGTAGCCGCCACCATTGCCGAAGTCACCGGCAAAGTGAGCCACCCGTGCTTGCCGCAGCCGCTTAAAACGCTGCAAGGGGATAACCGCAAGAAAGTGGAACGGGTACTGGAGCAGCTTGGTCTAGAATCTGAAAGTAGCAATTAAAGCCGCGCTATAAAAAACGCCCAGCCATGGCTGGGCGTATGAGCGCTTTCAACGATGCTCACTCAACGAGCTCAATCAGGCGATCAGGATAATTGGTGAACAGGCCGTTGGCGCCCATTTCCATCAAACGCTCCATCTCATCGGTCTCATTAATGGTATAGACGTGTACCGGCAGGCCGTTTTCATTCGCTTGGCGGATGAAGTCGGCATCAATAACTTCGCGGCCATCGTAGATGAAGTTGGTGCCCATACCGACCGCGTAATCCGATACCGCTTGGAAATCCTCATCGGTAATTTCTTCTGGCCCTGGGGTTACACCTGTCCACTCCACTAAGCGTGATGCGTCCTCTTCACTGGGGGAGTACCAAACCAGTTGAATCAGCGGAATATCGTCATTGAGTGCCTGCACTTTTAACAGGCTGTCCTGCTCGAAAGACTGCACTAATACGTGGCCATTCTCGACCATCTCGTACTCTTCCAGTGTTTCTACCAGGGCTTCTTCCAAACCTGGGTTTAGCTGTGGTGACTTGGTTTCAATGTAGTAACGGGCATCGTGACCGAAGCGCTCGAATAGTTCATCCAGCGTGAGAATTTTTGCCCCTTCAAAGCTGTCGTCTGATTTGTCAGCGTTGGCCACATTAAACCAAGTGCCGGTATCCAGCGCTTTCAGCTCTTCCAAGGTGAAGTCATTAATCTTACCTTCACCATCGCTGGTGCGATCAATGGCGTCATCATGGAACACCACCAACTCACCATCGGCGGTGAGTTGGGCGTCCAGCTCTAAGTAATCGACCCCCCACTCATGGGCCAGTTCATAGGCTGCCATGGTGCTTTCCGGCGCGTGACCGCTGGCACCGCGATGGGCGATCACTTGAAATGACTCAAGCTCTTTGAGTTGCTCCTCCAGCGCGGTGGACTCCGCCAGCGCGGTGGTTGTGGCAGCACCAGCAAAAAGCCCCAGTGACATTGTGGCGAATAACGAATGACGTTGCATGAAAGTACCTTAATTGAATGTTCGTTCAATAAGCGTACATGGCCTGAAGCGTTAAAGCCAAATGGCGAGAACTGTTCGGTGATTCATCGAGAGCCTAAGAGAGCAGCCATCAAGCGAATACGCAGCGGGGCTATATAGCCACCTAAGAGCTAAGTACCCACTTTGAGACTCTTCACAAACGCTTGCGCTTCTTTTATAGAGGTCAAACGTACAAATTGAATATGCGCATAGCGTGGATTCACCATATCGGCAAAGTAGCGTTTACGGTTTTGCCGCCACGTTTTTAGTGACCATAGCAGAACCGAATCACGGCTTAGAAATGTTTTGCGGAAGCTCTCGTGATTCCCTGTGCCAGGCCAAAGCTCTTCTTGGCTTATGATGCGTTTAACAGCACGGGTGAGGGCTTGGCTAAATACTCGCCAAAAGGGGTAGTCGATCCACACCACCATATCCACATCGCGCCACTTTATATGCCGAGTGCGGTCAAAATTACCGTCCAGTATCCACTCTTGTGGTGAGGCTGCTAAAGCGTTTTCCAGCTCAGGGAAGAACACATCGTCCGGCGCTCCTTGCCAGTTAGCGCGCCAGAATAATTGATCAAGCTGAACGCATGGGGCGTTCAAAGCGCCTGCGAGCTGCTTTGCGAGGGTGCTCTTGCCGCTGCCACTCGTGCCGACCACATTAATCTTCATGGGAGTTCTCTTTAGGTGGCGCAACATTTTAATGAGTGCACAGAGAGGCAGCAAGGGCACCATACGGTGTCAATGAGTACCCTGGTACCGTGCCGCCACTTTTAGAATGGACGCCCTCTATTGCTCGCCTCAGGGATAGCGCTTTACAGCGGTGCGCTGTTCTCGCAGTGGCAGGGCGATATACTGATAGGAACGCTGGTAAATAAAGAAGTGCGCCGGGTACGTTTAACGATGGTAGCGAAGCCGACGATGTAGAAGGCCTGTTTGGTGAGCTAGATGAGCGTATAAGAGATGTGCGAGTAGGCCCATAAGGTGAAGTGGACCTACTTACCGACAGCCCCGAAGGCAGGCTGCTTCGAGTAGTGCCAGAAAAATAGCTCATGGCCCAGGATGCTATTGTTGACTTGGATGTCCCTCACAGAAAGGAAAGCCCATGATCCATACAGAGCACCATCGATCTCACCGTACCGGTTGGCTGCGAGCCGCGGTGATGGGCGCGAATGACGGCATTGTCTCGACCAGCAGTCTGATACTGGGCGTTGCCGCAGCTAATACCACTCAAGGCGATATTATGCTGGCGGGTATTGCAGGCTTGGTGGCTGGTGCGATGTCGATGGCGGCGGGGGAGTATGTTTCAGTAAGCTCGCAATCGGATACTGAAAACGCCGATCTCGACATCGAGCGCCAAGCATTGGCTGAGCATTACGAACTAGAACAGGACGAGCTCGCCGCTATTTATGAAACGCGCGGCTTGGCACCCGAATTGGCACGACAAGTCGCCGAACAATTGATGGTCAATGACGCCCTAGGCGCCCATGCGCGAGACGAGATTGGCATCACCGACCTCAGTCAAGCGCACCCCCTGCAAGCAGCACTCTCTTCAGCCGCGACGTTCACCATCGGCGCTCTTTTGCCGCTACTGGTCGCTTGGTGGGCGCCTCCCGCGCTGCTTATTCATTTGGTCGCGTTGTTCTCACTGCTCTTTTTGGCCTTGCTGGGCGCTATAGCTGCCCGAGTGGGTGGAGCACCCATCCTAAAAGCTGCGGCAAGAGTGATGTTTTGGGGCGCTCTTGCGATGGCATTAACCTCCGCCATCGGGCATGTGTTTGGAGTGATGGCTTAAATGCCTCAACTGCTGCGGCGTACCATGCTACAGGGTTGAATTTCGCCTAAGTGCCAGCATTGATAGAGGGGTAAGCAATTCACAAGGAGTCGTTATGACAACGTTAGTGATTGGCGCGAACGGACAGATTGGCAAGCAGTTTTGCGAACTGGCCCAAAAAGCGGGCACGCCCATCAAGGCAATGATTCGCAGTGAAGAGCAGGCAGCCTGGTTCAAAGAGCACGGCATTGATACCGTGGTCGCCGATTTAGAAGGTGAGTTTGAGCACGCCTTTGATGGCTGTGACCAAGTGGTCTTCACGGCGGGATCAGGCCCCCACACCGGGCCGGATAAAACACTGATGATTGACCTTTTTGGTGCCATTCGTRCCTCCGATATCGCCAAGCAAAAAGGTCTTTCCCGCTACATCATGATTAGCGCTATGCGAGCGGAACAACCACTGGACGCGCCCGAGAAAATGCGCCCCTATATGGCCGCGAAATTTGCCGCCGATGCTCACCTTCGCAACAGTGGTGTTCCCTACGTCATTCTCAAGCCTGGCCGTTTGACCGACGAAGCCGCTAGTCAGCAGTTCGCCAGCTCGTTTGACGAAGCTGGCGATAACCAAATCTCCCGGGCTAATGTCGCTCACGCCCTGCTCCACACAGTGCAGACGTCCAGTTTGAAGAATCAGGAGTACCTACTATTGGATGGTAAGCGTTCAATTGGCGAGATTATTCAGTAGGCAAGTGGCCGACACTCACGCATTAACCCCCTTCATGCCCTCCGGCGTATAGCGCTCACCGGTCACCGGAAGGTCGACGGTGGCGGTTTCCAACTGCTCTTGCTCATCAGTGGTCAGGGTAATGGACGTCGCTGCCGCATTCTCTTCAAGGTAGCGCAGCCGCTTGGTGCCGGGAATCGGCACAATGTTATTGCCTTTGGATAGCAGCCAAGCTAACGATAGCTGCGCCGGAGTGCAGCCTTTGAGCGCTGCCACTTCGCCGATCACGTCGGCGATACGGCGGTTGGCACCCATGGCCTGTTCAGAAAAGCGTGGCAGGTTAGGACGAAAATCGTCTTCGCCGAAATCGCTGGTATCCTGAAATCTGCCCGTCAAAAACCCCCGGCCCAGAGGTGAGTAGGGCACGAAGCCGATGCCGAGTTCCTTGCAGGTGGGCAGTACCGCTTGCTCCACGTCCCGCGTCCACAGCGAATACTCGGTTTGCACGGCGGTAACCGGGTACACCGCATGGGCACGGCGCAGGGTATCAGCGCTGACTTCGCAGAGGCCAATGTGGGCAATTTTTCCCTCTTTCACCAGCTGCCCCAAGCCCTCCATGGTCTCTTCAATGGGGATTTCCGGGTTAACGCGGTGGACGTAGTAGAGATCGATTTGCTCAACACCCAGCCGCTTCAGCGACGCCTCGCAGGCTTGCCGGGCATAGCGGGCGCTGCTGTCCAGGCTGCGTTGGTATTCGCCGGGGTTGCGCACAATGCCAAACTTAGTGGCGATACGCACCCTGGGCTTGTGGCTGGCGAGAAAACGACCAATTAACTCCTCATTATGGTGTGGCCCATACATATCTGCCGTATCGAAAAAGTTGATCCCCAGCTCCACCGCTTGGGCCAATACTCGAAGCGATTCGCTATCGTCTCGGGGGCCATAAAACTCGCTCATTCCCATGCAGCCTAAGCCAATGGCGGAAACGGTTAGGTCGGTTCCGAGTGTACGTTTTTGCATGCTATGTCTCCTGTCATTACTTACGAAACCATGGCTCATCAAGAGATCGTGAGCCGTTTTCGAGCGCTTGTTGAAACGCGCAATAACAGCGTGGCACTATCCAATAATGAAAAAAATGAACGATTTCGGTAAGCCGTTTACCAGTTTTGAAAACCAGATGCCCCGCGGGTGGGTCTGGGATGACACACGAGCCTTTCTGGCGGTGGCCCGCCACGGCACTTTGAGCGGCGCGGCAGCGGAACTCCATCTGGGGATCGCGACGCTCTCCCGGCGTATCGAGCGGCTGGAAAAAGCCTTAAAGCTTCCGTTGTTCGTTCGTCAGCAGTCGGGCTATCAGCTTACCGAGGAAGGGGCCGGGCTAATCGAAAAAGCCGAAGCGCTGGAAGCCGCCGCAGCTGCCTTCTCTAGCGGCGGCGCACTCGCTACGCAACTGAGCGGCAGGGTGCGTTTGGCCACGGCTGAAAACCTTGCCACGTCGTTGATTCTGCCYGCATTGCCACAATTTTATGCTCAGTACCCCGGCATCACACTTGAGCTGGTGACCGATATCTCTACCGTTAATTTGCACCGCCGCGACGCCGATGTAGCACTTAGAATGGTCAAGCCCGAGCGGGGTAATGTCACCCTTCGCCGACTCGGCTCGCTGGGTTTCGGGCTATACGCCAGCCCCAATTATGTAGCGCAGCGTGAGGCTCACCACGATGCTGGCAATTACGACACCGACGCCTTTATCACCTGGGGCGAAACGCAGGCGCACCTGCCTGCCGCTCAGTGGGTTGAGCGGATTCTGCAAGGGCAGGAACCTGCGCTAACTACTACCTCGCTGGCGACCCAGTTAGCGGCGGCGAAAGCGGGGCTGGGGATAGCGGTGTTGCCGCATTTTCTGGCGTTGGRGGCTGGACTGGTGTGTGTCGCTGCGGATATTGGCGTGGATCAGCCCATCTATCTCGTTATTCAGACGGATCTCACCCAATCAGGCCGTACCCGGGCCGTGGCGGACTTTCTGACTGAGCTGGTGGCCAGTAACCGCAAGCGCTTGAGTGGGTGATATAGTCACTAATTACTCACTTTTTATCTTACAGGCCATCCATGACACCCACTGATATTGGCAGCGCCTACGATCAGATCACCCACCTCTGGCAAAGCGACAAATTCAATCTCGCTAACGGGATAGAGGCGCACAAAAGGGCGCTTTCGTTTGTGAAGGGCCGAGGAAAGGCACTCGATATCGGTTGTGGGTGTACCGGCCGCTTTATCGACTTCTTGCAACATGAAGGCTTTACGCCTGAGGGCGTGGATATTTCCGATGAAATGCTGCGCCTCGCTAAGCAGAAGCATCCAGACGTGACCTTTCACCACCAGGATATTTGCCAGTGGCAACCGTCGGCAAAATACGACTTCATCACCGCTTGGGACAGCATCTGGCATATTCCGCTGGCGCAGCAGGAAAGTGTGATGACCAAACTTATCGGAAGCCTGAATAAGGGTGGGGTACTGATCTTCTCTTTCGGCGGTACCGACGAACCTGGTGAGCATACCGATAGTTTTATGGGGCCCGAGGTCTACTACTCTACGCTTGGCACAAACGGCTTCGTATCCTTATTGATGAAGTTAGGCGCGGTGTGCAGACATCTGGAGTACGATCAGCACCCGGAGTTGCATACTTATTTGATAGTGCAGAAAAGGTAGCGTCGTGCTTTTCATCAATTAACTATTATCAGGACTGATCGTAATGTCCGCCGATGGCAAAAATATAAATAGCTTTGTCATCGAACCGGTAGATCAGCCGATCTCTTTGTGAAATGCGCCTTGACCACAAGCCAGAAAGATTGTGTCTGAGTGGCTCGGGTTTTCCGATACCAGCCGTTGGATCGTCAGAGCGGAGCATTTCTTTTAAGAGTTTGCAGAGCGCTTTATGCAGCTTCTTATCTGTTTCACGCATTTTTTCATAGGCTTCCCACGTACGGCCCTCAAATACCAGTGATCTCATTCATCTGCTCATTATCAGGTTGGTATCCTTGACCACGACTATGGGTATCTAGAGAAGCCGCAATTTGTTGCATGAGGTCTCGGTTCTGAAGCACATGCAGTGTTTCTTGCTCTCTTTCCCAGTCCTCAGCGCTAATCACCACAAACGCCTCTCCGGCACGACGGGTTACCTTTAAGGGTTCGTGCTGGCTAATCACTTGTTCTACTACGCTTTTCAGGTTGTCTCTGAATTTGTTAACACTGATAATATCCATAACGTCACCATAATGTACGGAAATTCCGTACAACTATATCTCACTAGCTCCGACAAGGCCAAGCGCAGCGATAGCTTTATCGCTGCGCTTGGCCTAGATTTCCTGAATTCATAGTTGCACGTGCTGGTAATATTGTGCAGCTAATAATACTTTGTCTGAATGATGTTGCTGTCTAAAAATCTGCTAATGGTCGATGTGAATGGTCAGTCCCTCTTTCCCCATAGCAATATGGTCAGCGAGTATATTTTGCTGATACTCCCCACCATTTTGCCGCCGGAATGGAATAGGGGATTCATTAAAAAGATTTTCGAGGCGTAGACGCCAAGCGGCTAGCTCCTTCGCTACGCTGACTTTCGAAAGTTTGCCGGTGCCATACACGGCATGGGTTGGCAGTACATCCATACCTGGGAAAAACAGGGCGCCGTGGGTGATGGGGAATAGCAATTCCTCCAAGGGGCCATTAATACCTCGGGGTGAATAGTCCTCCGCTGGGCCACCCACCATTACCGACAGTAATGCCCGTTTGCCTTTGAGAATACCGTCTCCATAGCGATAACGATTGCCTTCATCTTTGTATCCGTAAGCAAATCCATAGGCGTACACCCGGTCTATCCAGCCTTTGAGAATGGCGGGCATACCAAACCACCACAAGGGAAAGTGGAATATGACGGCGTCGGCGGCAAGCAGCTTGTCCTGCTCTGCGGCGACATCCTGCGTCTGCTGGTGAGTGGCATAGGCGTGCTGCGACTCTTGAATAAAGCCTAGCCGGTCATTATTTATACGGTTGGGGAAATCGTGCTCATCAAACGTCGCTTTCCAACCCATGCCATATAGGTCTGACTGCAGCACGGTTTGGCCTTGTCGCTCCAGTATTTGTACCGTTTCAGTTACGAACCGGCGGGTCAATGATGTGGGCTCTGGGTGCGCATACACAATTAATATGGTCTTGGACACTTTAATGCTCCTACAGGCGAATTTACTTAGTGGATACGCTAGAGATTGTGGGCAAGAATAAGCTATCAATGAAATTAATAGTTTTATGACCTACTATATAAAATATGGATACTAAAAGGCTGGATCTTAATTTGTTGGCGACCTTAGAGGCTTTGCTTGAAGAGCAAAATGTCACGAGAGCCGCCGCACGCCTGCATCTTAGTCAGCCTGCCGTCAGCGCTCAGCTGAGCCGCCTTAGAGATATGTTCAACGACCCGCTGCTAATCCCGGCTCACCGAGGGATGATGCCTACCGCCAAAGCGTTGGAGTTACTTACCCCACTACGTATTGCACTGGATCAGGTGCGAGAGACGCTGATAACGCACCAGCACTTTGAACCTGCCCAAGCGTCGCTGACCATTACGATTGCATGCACCGATTACCTTCAAGCGGTCATTGGTTTGGCGGTCATGAACGAATTAAGGCGTCAAGCACCTGGCATTAGAATCGCCATACGTAGTCTGGAGCCACCCAGGCTGGAAGCTCAAATGGCACGGGGTGAAGTGGATCTTGCACTCATGACACCCGAAGAGGCGCCCAAGGTTTTACGAATCAGGCCGCTGTATGATGAGAACTATGTGCTGGTTGGGTGCTGGAATCACTCACAGCTGAGTGAAGAAATGACGATTGAAGAGTATGTCCAGCTTGAGCACGTAATCGTTTCGCTCAGCGGAGGCGATTTTTCCACTCAGGTGGATCAGGTCTTACAAACATTGGGCTATAGACGCAATGTTGTTCTGTCGACATCTTCATTCCTGTTCGTCCTTGAGATTGTTGCTCACTCACGTTTTGTAGCACTGGTGCCGCGGCGTTTAGTTGCCCAGCGTTCCGACCTTAAAATTGTTGAATCCCCCATTAAATCACTGGGATTCAAAGTCGGTATGGTGTGGCATGAGCGCAATCATGGTCATAGTGCGCATCGTTGGGTGCGTGAGCAAATATCACGTATCCTTTGCGCGAAATAAACGTTGATCAAGCCGTCATATTAGCAGCGTCCAGCCCCAACTCCCGCTTAAGCCACTCTGCCAGTGGCTCGCTTCGGCGCCTATCGGCTTGGCTGGGCAACCACAGGCAGAGGCGAGCAGGGGTTTGGATACTTCCCCAAGGGGCCACCAGCCTGCCACTCCTCAGGTCGTCTTCCACCAATAGCCTCGGCGCGATGGCGATACCCAGGCCTGCCACTGCCGCTTCCATCAAGTAGTAAAGGTGATCGAACCTCTGGCCTCTGCTTAGCGCCGCCTCAAGCTCTGCCAGCTCCAGCCCTTTGGCAGTGGCCCACTGCGGCCACGCCTGGGGGCGGGAAGATGTATACAAGAGCTTATTGGCAAGTAGAGATCCGGGCTTTGTTGCATCGCACTGGGCCGCCAGCTGCGGGCTTGCCACCGCACATATCTGCTCTTCCATCAGCTCGAACACCTCAACACCTGTGGGCCAGGGCGGCTCGGCAAATGCCAGGGTGGCGCTGGCATCCGTTTGCGTGCCCGGCTGCTCGCTTTCACTCACCACTACCTGCAGCTTCAGTTGGGGCAGCTCGCGGTGCAGGCGATCCAGGCGGGGAATTAGCCAGCGCGCCAGCAGGCTGCCAGGGCAGGCCAGGGTGAAGGGCGCCTCTTCGACATCACGCTTGAGCGATGCGCAACTATCTTTCAAGCGTGAGAACGCTTCACCCACACCACTCTGCAGCCGCTCGCCGTGTGGTGTCAGCACAATGCCACGGCCCGCTTTGGTAAAAAGCGCCACGCCAAAATGGTCATCCAAGCTCTTCAACTGGCGGCTAACAGCGCCGTGGGTAACGCTTAGCTCCTCGGCAGCGGCAGTCACACTACCCAACCGGGCGGTGGCTTCAAAGGCGCGCAAGGCGCTAAGCGGTGGCATGCTGTTTTGCATTAATACGTGACTCCAGCTCACATGTTGATGACATCTTATCGATTTTTATCCCGGCCTGCTTGCGCTACTTTCATTGCATTGTTTGATAACGCATTCAGAGGTCGTGATGAATCAACCTGTAGACGTATCCCAGAGCCTGCCCGATGCCAACGGTTTGTTTGGCAACTTTGGCGGCCGCTTTGTCGCCGAAACCCTGATGCCGCTGATTCTTGAGCTGCAAGACGAATACACCACCGCCAAGAACGACCCGGAATTTCAGCGTCAGTTAGCCTACTTTCAGGGCGATTACGTGGGACGGCCAAGCCCGCTCTACTTCGCTGAACGGCTGACCGAGCACTTTGGCGGGGCGAGCATTTATCTCAAACGCGAAGAGCTGAACCACACCGGCGCGCACAAGATCAACAACTGCATCGGTCAGGTGTTGTTGGCCAAGCAGATGGGCAAAAAGCGCATCATCGCGGAAACCGGTGCGGGCATGCACGGAGTTGCCACCGCTACCGTTGCGGCGCGCTTTGGTTTGCCCTGTGTCATCTATATGGGCACCACCGACATCGAACGCCAGCAGACCAACGTGTTTCGCATGAAGCTACTGGGCGCAGAAATCGTTCCAGTCACTTCCGGCACCGGCACGCTCAAAGACGCCATGAACGAAGCGCTGCGCGACTGGGTCACCAACGTTGATGACACCTTCTACATTATTGGCACCGTGGCTGGGCCGCACCCGTACCCCGCCATGGTGAGAGACTTCCAGGCCGTGATCGGTCATGAAACCCGTGCGCAAATGCTGGAAAAGAAAGGGCGCCTGCCGGATTCGCTGGTGGCCTGCGTGGGCGGCGGCTCTAACGCTATTGGGCTGTTTTACCCGTTCCTCGACGACCCAGACGTGAAGATGATTGGCGTGGAAGCGGGCGGAAAGGGTGTTAAAAGCGGCTTGCACGCGGCCAGCCTGAACGGCGGCMCCCCCGGCGTGCTGCACGGCAACCGCACCTATCTGCTGCAAAACGAGGACGGCCAGATTATCGACGCTCACTCAATTTCCGCCGGGCTGGACTATCCCGGAATCGGGCCAGAGCACGCATGGTTGCACGAACAGGGGCGGGTTGAGTACGTCTCTGCCACTGACGACGAAGCGCTGGAAGCCTTCCAGATCTGCTGCTGCCAGGAGGGCATTATTCCTGCTCTGGAGACCGCCCATGCCCTGGCCGAAGTGGGCAAGCGTGCCCCAAGCCTACCCCGCGAGCACTTGATGGTGGTCAACCTCAGCGGCCGTGGTGACAAAGACATGATGAGCGTGGCCCATCACTTGGGCGATAAATTCGGAGTGAAAAGTTTATGAGCGCGATACAGGACAACGCAATGAACGATGTTATGAATCAGGCCATGAAAAACACGTCTCGTCTTGAAAGCTGCTTTGCCGTACTCAAGCAGCAAAACCGCCCGGCGCTGGTCAGCTATCTCACCGCTGGCGATCCGGATGCCGAGACCTCCCGCCGCCTGTTGCACGGGTTGCCAAAAGCGGGGGTGGATATCATCGAACTCGGCATGCCGTTCAGCGACCCCATGGCCGATGGCCCCGCCATCCAGAAAGCCGCGCTGCGTGCCTTGAATAATGGCCAGACCCAAGTCAAAACGCTGGAAATGGTGCGCCGCTTCCGTGAAGAAGACAGCACCACGCCCATTGTGCTGATGGGCTACTACAACCCCATTTACTGCTACGGCGTCGAGCGTTTCTTGACCGATGCCGCCAAGGCCGGAGTAGACGGCCTAATCGTGGTAGACATGCCGCCCGAGCACGACGAAGAGCTCTGCCAGCCAGCGGCGCAACACGGCATTGATTTTATTCGCCTGGCCACGCCGACCACCGATGCCAAACGCCTGCCCAAGGTGCTGGCGAACGCCTCCGGGTTTATCTACTACGTTTCCGTGGCGGGTGTCACCGGAGGCAGTGCTCCCMCCCCAGAACGGTTGGAAGGCGCAGTAGCCGAGCTTCGTGAACATACTGAACTGCCCATCGCAGTTGGTTTTGGCATCCGTACAGCCGAACAAGCGGCCATGATGGGCCGCTTCAGCGATGCAGTCGTCGTCGGTTCTGCACTCGTTGACTGTATCGAAAATGCCAACACGCCTGATGAAGCTGTGGAGCGTGTGCATGGCCTGGTAAGTGAACTGGCGGAAAGCGTCAGGGCTTGCCGGGAGGTGGTTGAGCCGCAAGTTTGCTGATCAGGGTATACGTCCCTTGCTTACCGATTAACGCTGCTGTTTGGAAATGTATCGCCTCTGTTGGGTATCAAAGATTGAGCCAAGCCTTCGTGAACAGCTAATCTAAGCAATTGGGCATACAGTCTAATGCTAATGAAGGGCTTTGCTGCGAGCCTAGAGAGGCGATTTTCATGAACCTGACCACGCTACTGCTGTTTATTCCGGCCTGCTTCGCTCTCAATATGGCGCCAGGGCCTAACAATCTGCTGTCACTGACCAATGCCAAGCGCTATGGCGTTAGGGCCGCTTGTCTAGCAGGTATTGGGCGGTTGGCAGCCTTTGTTGGCATGATTACGCTGGCTGCTACCGGTTTGGCTACGCTGCTTTACACCTCTGAAAAGATTTTCCTGGTCATCAAGGTAGTGGGTGGCCTCTATCTGTTATGGCTGGCGTATCAATTATGGGGTGCCGACAGCGCTGAAAACGATGACGGAGACACCCAGCCCAAGAGCCTGTTTGAGCTGGCGCGACAAGAGTTTCTGCTTGCCGCCGGTAACCCAAAAGCCATCCTGATTTTTACTGCATTCCTGCCGCAGTTTGTGGAGCCCAGCGGCAATGTAGGGCAGCAATTTATAGTGCTAGGTGCGCTGTTTTTGCTGCTGGAATGGGTAGCGATTGCCGGTTACGCCTATGCAGGCAGCTTTTTAAGCCACTGGTTTTCACGCCCCGCCATGCGGCGTTTATTCAACCGCGGCTGCGCAGGCTTATTAGCCAGCGCAGGGGTAGGGTTATTATTGTCTAAAAAAGAGTGATAACGCTTTTGCGCTCGGGGATGAAGTGAACAAAATATTTGTATGCGAGGCGTGTTGAAATGAAACCCAGAGGCACACGCGGCACCACTATCGCACTCGCTCAACTACCCGTAGTAAAAGGTGCAGTGGCCGAGAACCTTGAAATGCACCTTGCCTATATTCAGGACGCCGCCGAGCGAGGGGCTGATCTAGTGGTGTTCCCTGAGCTTTCTCTGACTGGCTATGAGCTTGAGCTACTAGAACAGCTAGCGCTGCCGAAAGATTCAGCGGTGTTCGACACACTTTCCACAGCCGCCGTTGCCCATAATATCGTCGTGATAGCAGGCTGTCCGCTCGTTAGTGAAGGCAAAAAACCGCAGATAGGGGCGGTTATCTGCTTCCCCAACTGCGAGCGAGCATTCTACGCAAAGCAGTACCTGCACGAAGGGGAAGCGGKTTACTGTTCGACTGGCAACGAAAGTTATCTATGTACGGTTAACGGTACTCGAATAGCCTTGGCCATCTGTGCAGACTTCGCCAATCCCTCCCATGCAGAAGCAGCCGTCGCCCAGCAAGCGGATGTGTATATCGCCAGCGCGCTGATATCTGAAGCAGGGTACGAGGTCGATGCGCAGCTACTTGCCTCTATGGCGAAACGCCACCAGATCCCGGTGCTACTTGCTAACCACATCTCCAACACAGGTGGCTGGCAAACCTGCGGTAAAAGCGGCGGCTGGAATGCGGATGGTGAACTCGCGATCACGGCTGATGGCACTGAAGCCTGCATTGTAATTTGCGCTATAAACGGAGGCGCACTCGACGCCTCGCTAGTGACCAATTTACCTATCGAAGACAGCTGCCCATTGGGCTAGCCCGCCCGCTCTATGATGGGTGCGCGTCAAGCGAATCCGCCGGTGCCTCGCGGCGGTCATTCATTCCGTAGTCCCGGATGACGGAAGCGACGCGGAGTCGGTAGTCGGCAAAGATATCCTGCCGGCCTGCTTTCTGGACGGAGCGGTGAGGTCCGAACGTTCGCCACTGCGTCACGGCTTCTTCGTCCCGCCAGAAGGAGAGCGACAGGATCTTTCCAGGATGTGTGAGGCTCTCGAAGCGCTCAATCGATATAAAACCGTCGATATCTTCTAAATGTTGACGCAGTGCGCTGGCAGCGTCCAGGTAGTCCTGTTTTCGATCCGAATGCGGTAGCACTTCAAATATCACGGCGATCATAAAACACTCCAAGGATAGATAGATTCAACGCCCAGTGTGCCGTCCACCACCTCAACGAAACTGCGCTCCTCCTTGAGAATAAACTTCTTCTCTTGAGCCATGATGAAGTTCTCATGCCCGCCTTCGTCAGACTTTAGCCGGGCGCGGTAGGCCTCATAGGTAGCCAGGCTATCGAATGCGATTAGCCCCCAGGCAATATTATTAGTGCCCTCGTAGGGAAGAAAATAACCGATAAGGTGGCCACCGCACCGGGGGATGATTTGCCCCCAGTTCTCGGCGTACGCCTTGAAGGTGTCGTGTTGGAAGGGATCGATCTCGTAGCGGATAAAGCAGGTAATGCTCATGGGGGCTCTCCTTTGAACGGTAGCTAGGACGATACCGCGTTGTCGGCCCCAGGTGGTTCGACTAGAATCGAACCATGAGTGAAGGCCCTAACATTGTGCGCGTTGCAGCGCTTATCGGTGATAACGCCCGGGCGGAGGTCCTCTCCGCCCTGATGTCTGGTCGTGCGCTGACGGCGACCGAACTGGCGGACACGGCCGGAGTTACCAAGCAGACCATCAGTTTTCACCTTGGCAAGCTGCTAGACGCAGGGCTGATCACGGTTGAGCAGCAGGGCCGACACCGCTACTTCAGACTGGCGGGGCCGGATATTGCTAACCTCCTGGAGACACTGATGGGCCTCGCTGTCCACAGTGAGGGGAGCCGCCTTTTTACCGGGCCACGCGATCCCGCCCTGCGCAAGGCCCGTATCTGTTACGACCATCTTGCCGGGGAGTTGGGTGTTTCAGTGTATGAACATATGCTGCGAACGAACATCCTTCATCAACACCCGGGAGGGCTACAGCTCACTGAGCAGGGAAGGGTGTGGTTTAATCAATTTGGCATCGATACAGACGCGCTTGCTTCTTCAAAACGCTCATTTTGTAGGGAGTGTCTCGACTGGAGCGAGCGCAGGCATCATCTAGCGGGCGCGCTTGGCAGTGCGCTGCTTACCCGAATTCAGGAGCTTGGTTGGGCAAAGCGAGAAAAAAATTCTCGCGTTATCGTATTCAGCGCCCAAGGGGAGAAGTTGCTTTGGGCAATGCTCGAACCGCAGAGTGCGCCACCGGTTTCAGCCCAACAAGCCGCTGTCATCTTTTAAGATTCTATAAAACTGAGAGAAATAATGGGAAAGCTCTTTTCACTGGTTGTATTGTTAGCGCTTGGCTATGCCGGTATCTACTTCTATTACGGCGTTGTCGTTGAGCGGGAAGTTCAGCAGCAGCTGGATGACCGCGGCCTCTCTGCCGTCAGCGTGGATAACATTGAGTATGGGGTGCTGGCGCCTATTAACACGATCGCGGATCTCGAAGTAACCGTCACTTATCGCGGCTCTCAAGCGACGCTGGATTTGATAGTCAAGGGTCATCCCTTATTCTCTGACGAGGTAAGTGTCGAGTTCGATGGGCTGCAAGCTCTGCGCTTAGGCATCGGCTTCGGCCAATAGATAACGCCTCTGTCGTCTGAAAAAAACAACTAAGGAGCAGGCTATGAACCAGCATGAAAAGCTCAACTACGCCGAGTTTGCCGCGAAAGATTTAGCTGCAACAAAAGCGTTTTTCTCGGCGGCGTTTGGTTGGGAGTTTGTCGATTACGGCCCTGAATACACCGCGTTTTCCAACCAAGGGCTGGATGGCGGCTTCTACCAAGCGGATGCCTGTAACCAAACCTCAAGCGGTGGCGCACTGCTGGTTTTCTACAGCGCTGACATTGACGCAACGCTTAACAAGGTTGAGAAGAGCGGAGGCGAAATCATTCGGCCCATTTTTGAGTTTCCCGGCGGCTGCCGTTTTCACTTTCAGGAGCCCAGTGGCAACGAGTTTGCGGTCTGGTCGGAGTTGCGCCCCTAATCAAACAGTCAGGTTAGAGAGCCATAGATGTGAGCGGCACCCACACATGCTCATAGCCAATCGATAACGCCACGGCTATCAGCAACCCTGCCATCACCCAATTGAAGCGCTTAACGATGTTGGCGTTTCCAATACGCTGGCCCACTAAACTGCCGATCACGATATAACTGCCAGGCGCGCCAGCGGCCAACATCGCCAGCCCTAACGCCCAAACCACTAAGCTAATCCCCTCAATACCCGCCGCAGGAAACTGCAGTGTGGCAATGGGCAGGGTGGCCAAAATGGCTTTGGGATTAAGCAACTGCATGACCAGCCCATCACGATAACTGACTAGCCGAGGGGCGTTGTCTGGCTCGCTTATATCAACACTTGAACGGGCAATCTTGCTCGCGAGATAAACAATATAGCCGCAGCCCAAGGCACTCACCATAATGAGTGCTTCATCATCGATCCATGCAGCACCCGCCCAACCTAATACTAATAAGTACGCCAGCATCGCAGTACCCACGCCAAGGCAAAACCCAACCGACTGCCTGGCTTGCCCATTGATGCCAATATTCAAGCCAAGCAGATTCACAGGCCCAGGCGAATACATAGCGCCTAGGGCATAGGCGACAATTCCTAACATGATGAAATCTCTATTTAGGTGTTTAGGTGTTTAGGTGTTAGAGCGCAATATCACGCTGGTACTGGTGGGGCGTCATGCCATAAATGCGCTTAAAGCGGCGATTGAAATGGCTGAGATCGGCAAACCCATAGCGCAAAGCGACCTCCGTTAGGGAAGCGCCTAGGTCTAGCGCCGAACGGGCCGCATTGATTCGGCAATTAATCACATATTGATGCGGCGTGATGCCGTAATGCTGACGAAACAAGCGTAAGAAGTGGTACTTGGAGATATGCGCCGCTTGGCTGATGTCATCCAGGGAGATATCCGTATCCAAGTGGGCGTGAATATACTCTTTTGCCAGGCCCAGCAGCGCATCGGGGCGGGTGAGCACCTGGTTGGGCTGAGAAATCCCGCCGAGTTGCACGGTTCGCTCGATTACCTGATAAAGCGCATTCTCCTGATCGATACAGCTACCAGAGTGAGAAGTGACTAAGCGCGCCAGTTCCAAAATGGCATTGCGTAGCCGAATGTCCTGAATAAGCGTGTTATGTGAACGAAAGTCAGCTATGTGCTCATGTCCCAGGGCATCAGCAAACAGAGGCTTAACCTGCTCGGGGTGCGCATACACCATCAGGTAATCCAGCGCGTGCTCTCCGCCCGGTTGGCCGTCGTGAACTTCCTCTGGATTGAACAAAATAACGTTGCCCGGCGGGCTACGATGAAACTGCCCGCCGCTGAAGAAATCCTGACGTCCCGCCAGCGTTACGCCGAAGGCATACTCCTCGTGGGCATGGCGGTCGTAGCTGAAATCTTCAATGGCCGCATGAAGCACCGTCAGCGTTGGCACGTGCTGGCTCTTGATGAATTGAAATCGGCTCGCGTTACTCATGCCGCCCCTCCTGATTAGTCACACTACAAGCTTATGCCAGCACTGCCCCCTAATGCTTGTACATAATTGCTAATCAGCAGCGACAACGAACGGGATAGCGTTTTACATCGGTGCCTGCTTACGTGCCAGCACCAGCAGTAATACAAGCGCGAAGGAAGCGGCTGTCAGCAAGGTGCTGATGGCGGCAATGGTCGGGTCGATCTCGTCGCGCAGCGCAGTGAACATGCGTACGGTCAGGGGTTGGTTCTGGCCACCCGAAATGAAGAGCGCCACCATGGTTTCGTCCAGGGCCTGGATGAACGCAAAGATCGCCCCGGTTACCACACTCGGCATGATCTGCGGCAGGGTGACGCTCATGAAGCTACGGAAACGATTCATACCCAGGCTTCTAGCGACCATCTCCTGGGTCTGATCGAAACCGTGCAGGCCTGCGGTTACCGCGGTGATCACATAGGGCAGCGCCAGCATCACGTCCGCCATGATCAAGCCGGGAATGGTGTAAAGCATTCCCGACAGGGCATAAATGAAGAACACCCCGGTGGCGACAATGATGATCGGCACGATCAAGGGCAAAAGAAGTACGATCTTCAGATAGCGCATAAGCCAGTGTGTCGAACTATTGATGGCATAAGCCGCCGCCACGCCGATCGGTGTCGCGATCAATGCCGTGGAGAACGCCACGATCAGGCTGGTTTTTGCGGCAGACATCCACCCGGGATTATTGAAGAAGGTGTCATACCAGCGAAATGAGAAACTGTTGGGCGGAAAGGAGAGGAAACGGCTGTCCGAGAACGACATGGGCACAACGATTAGCAGTGGCAGGATCAAGAAGATCAGCACCACGACCACATAGCCAATAAAACTTATTCGACACAAGGATAATTTATTCATTTGGCACCCAGTATCTTCTCAAGGGGAACGAGGCGGCTCACCACATAGAAAATGACCAGCACACAGAGCAGCAGCACGACACTAACCGCACTGGCGGCTCCCCAGTCGCTGTACAGTTGGATGTTGCGACTGACCAGCATGGATGCCATGACCGTGCGTCCTCCCCCTACCAGTTCCGGGGKGATATAGAAGCCGAGACACAGTACAAACACCAGGGTCATGCCCGCCAACACGCCGCTGAGCGAAAGAGGGAAGAACACGCGCCTGAAAACGTGCAAGGGGGTGCCACCCAGGCTCGCGCCAGCCTGTATTAAGTCGTTGGGAATTTTCTGCATGGTGGCGTAAAGCGGCAAGACCATAAACGGCAGCAGGATATGTACTGTGGCGATGATTGTGCCCAGCTCGTTATGCACCAGCGCCAGCGGTGCATCAATAAGGCCGACGCCCATCAGCGATTCATTCACCACCCCTGAGCGTTGTAGCAGAATCAGCCAGGCGTAGGCTCGCACCAGAACGCTGGTCCAGAATGGCAGAATCACCAGCGCCAGCACCACCATCGACCAGCGCCTAGGCAATATAGAAGCGGCATAGGCGATGGGGTAGCCCATCAATAGGGCCAGTAGCGTAACGATAAAGCTGATGCGAAACGTGACCCAGAAGGTATTCCAGTAGATGCCTTCGGTAAGGATTCGTTGGTAGTGCTCCAGCGTGAAGCCATCGGCATAGAAGGACTGGCCGATCAACCAACCGAGCGGAATGAGCAGCAGCACAAACACAACGAGCACGGCGGGCGACATCAACAGCAGCATGAGCGCATGTTCGCGGCGCCGATGGCCCCGTGRCGCATCCTGGTGGCTAACGTGAGGATAATGATGGTTGATGGCGGTCGCTTTCAAAGGATGTCTCCTATCGGGAAATCGACAAGCGTTGCCGTAMCCCGCAGGAGGGGCACGGCAACGATGCACTTATCGTTGCATAAACTCCAGCCAACGACGCTCCGCTTCTTCACCCGCTGAGGAGGCCCACCACTCGTACGACATCAACACCTGGCGCTCGGCGTTTTCAGGGAAGCTTGGTAGCTCCTGGGCACGCTCATCGGGAATCTTGCCAGTGTCGAAGGCGGCCGGATTGCCGGGGCCGTAGTCAATATGTAGCGGCAGGTTAGCTTGATACTCAGGGTSGATAGCCGCGTTGATGAATTCGACGGCCGTTTCCTGATTKGTCGCACCTTCAATAATGCACAGATGCGTGTTTTGCAACACACCATCGTTATAGGTGAACTCAGCGCTGGCGCCTTCATTGATGATCGCGCTGACACGTCCATTCCACATCATCAGCATGTCCACCTCGCCATCGTAGAGCAGCTGCGCCGACTGACCGCCAGATGTCCACCAGGTGGTGATATGCGGTTTGATTTCTTCAAGCTTGGCGAAAGCCCGGTCAACATCCAACGGATAAAGCTCTTCCCGCGCCACCCCATCGGCCATTAAAGCAGCTTCAAGTGTGCCCAGGGGGTGGTTGCGAAGGGCACGATTGCCGGGATACTCCTCCACATTCCAGAAGTCCTCCCAGCTTTGGGGCGGATTACCATCGAAGGCTTCGGGGTTGTAGGCCAGTACGCTGGAATAAAACTCATAGGCCACGGAGTAGGGTGTTTTGTACGCCTCGGGCATTGAGTCGGCGTTGGGAATCTGGCTGAAATCGAGTTCCGCAATCAGCCCTTGGTTGCCGCCCCGCACACAGTTCAATGGTGGCGTATCGACCACGTCCCATACCGCCTGGCCGGTGGTGCCTTGCGTCTTAATCATCGGCCAAGCGTCGGGGGCGCTCTCCTGGCGAATGGTGATGCCGAGCGCTTCGGCAACTGGGTCGAGTATGGCAACCGTCTGTGCTTCCTGATAAGCGCCMCCCTGAGAGACGAAGGTAATTTCGCCATCTGCCAGGCTTTGCCCGGCTCCAAGCGCACCCACGACCATTACCGAGGAACCAAGCAAGTATTTGAAGCAGTTAGTATCTTTCATCTTGCGACCTCCAACTGAGTAAATGCTTCCGGCGCCGAGTCAGCGCCCGATTGCATCAAGGAACTGGTAATAACCGGCTACCAGTCGAATACCGACTTCACGTAAGGGGTAAAACGGAACGGCCTTGAGCCGCTCCGTAGCCAGCAGCGCCAGATCAGGGCTTTCACCCATGGCGTAGTCTGCCGCAAACCGCCCGAGCAACGTCGACATGGCCACTCCCGCGCCGTTATAACCGGCGGCGTAGCACACGCGGTCGTCGAATCTGCCCACATGGGGGAGGGCATCGAGCGTCATGCCCACATGCCCCGACCAGCGATAGGCAATGCCGATATCCACGAGCGCTGGAAAGAGTGACACCATGGCGCTCTGCAGGGAATCGAACGCCGCCTGAGAGTCACGCTTCCCAAMCGCCCCGCGTCCTCCGAATACGATCCGTCCATCGACCTTGCGAAACCAGCGCATCATCCGGCGAGTTTCGCCATAGCTTCTATCCTTGACCAACAGGTAGTTCTGCAGCGCCTCCGGGAGAGGGTTAGTGGCGATAATCGAACTTCTAAACGGCACCAAGCGCGTCTTGATCGCGGCACTGACGGGCGTAATATCCGAATAGGCATTAGTGGCCAGGATCACCTGTCGCGCCTTGATCTCACCGCCTGGCGTCGTGATATGAACACCATTATCCAGGCGGCGAATGCTAGKGGCCGGGGTGCGCTCGAAGACGATCTCGCCATGGCGCTGGTTGAGCCCTGCCGCCAAACCCCGCACATAGTCGAGCGGGTGCAAGGTACCCACGCCAAGCCCTAAAACCCCGCCTTTAAATGCCTGCGACCCAGTCTCTTCGGCTACCTCGCCAGCGGAGAGACAGCGCATCGAGTCATCGCCCATTTCTCGCCGCATCCAGTGGGCTTCCTCGGTAATGGCATCCAGGGCCTTAGCCGTATGGGCGCAGCGCAGGTTGCCGCAGCGGGTGAAGCGGGCACTCTCAAGACCATAGTCCTGAATCAAGGCTTCTACCTCATCCACTGAATCATGGCAGAGCCGATGCATGGCGGTGGCAACCGGCATGCCGTGGGCTTGTGCAATGCTGGGAAACGATAGCCGGAACTTAGCCGATACCACGCCGCCATTGCGTCCGCTTGCTCCCCAGCCGATAGGGTTGGCATCCACCACGATGGCGTGAACGCCACGTTCTGCCAAGCGGTGGGCCGCAGTTAATCCCGTGTAGCCACCCCCTATGATGGCAACATCAACGGTCTTATCGCTGGAAAGCGATGCGAAATCCGAGACGGTGCTCGTCGTGTCACGCCAAAGCGAAGCAATGGGGGATCCAGGCTGCGGCCCACTCATATCACACCTTCTCTACGGCGTCGGCCAACGCCTTAAGGGTGGGGAAATGAAAGTCCGGCGTCGTGAGCTGTTTGGGTTCTGGCGTGCCGCCGAATCCCGCTTGTCCTTGACGTCGCTCTATCCAGCAGGTGGTGTAACCCAACTCCTTGGCAATGCCGATGTCGTGGTGCTGACTCTGGGCAACGTGCAATATTTCCGAGAACTTGTAGCCGTGGGCTGCCTGACGACCACGGTTGTAAGCAAAAAATTGAGGATTGGGCTTGGCCACGCCAGCTTCGTCGCAGGTCACGCTATCGTCGAAGGGGTCATCGAGGATATGKGAGTAGCAGGAAAAKGCCGCACGGTCGGCATTGGTCATGGCAACCAGACGATAGTGTTTGCGCAGCCGCTTCAGCGCCGCCACCGAATCCTCAAACGCGGGCCAACGAAGCACCGCTAACTGGAAAGCGTCGGCCGAAACCGTGTCAGCAGGCAGCGTTAACTCCTCAGCCAATGAGCGGTAGACATCCGCCATGGCACTGCTCGAACGCCCCGGGTAACGATCCCGACCGCGCTTGTAGGCCTCGAAAATGGTGTTGTCGTCCATATCCTGGGCCGCAGCCCCACCCAGTCGCCGGACCGCGTCCAGTACCCCTTTCTCAAAATCAATCAGCGTGCCCACGACATCAAATGTCAGAACTTTAAAGTTGGAAAGTTCCATGATCGGCTATGACTCCTGTTTTTTACTTCGCAGTTATGTCAGGCAACGTGTGTCGCCGGAGTGGGGCATCCCGCACGAGGCACGATGATGGTGTCCTCTGGATGCAGTACCACGCTCAAGCGCTCGCCGAGCGGTGGAATCTGTCGCCTTGCGGCGTGGTGGCTGGGTTGACGCAGACTGATAGAGGTACCGTCTTCCAGTTCAAGGAACAATCGCAGGCTATCGCCCTGGTACACGGTCTCAATGACCCGGCATGGCAGGCGATTGACGCCGGGTTCATGGCTACCATCGTCAATTAGCAGTTTTTCAGTTTGAATGGCCAGCAACAACTTCGCATGAGGAGCGATGGGCTTGGCTGAACGCAGCGTGTGAGTGCCGAGCCGCACACTATGCTCATCAATGCGGGTCACCGGTAGCAGGGTGGAATCGCCGATGAAGCTGGCTACAAAAGAGTCTTTCGGGTCGTTGTGCAGCGTTTCGGGAGCGCCGATCTGTACCAGTTCACCATCCTTTAGGATGGCCACCCGATCACTCATGGTCAGCGCCTCACGCTGGTCGTGGGTCACATAAACAACGGTGGCCCCCAGCTTGCGGTGTAAGCGGCGCAGCTCAATCTGCATCGTCTCGCGCAACTGTTTATCCAGCGCCGACAGGGGTTCGTCCATCAGAATTAGCCGTGGCTCGAACACAATCGCCCTGGCCAGAGCGACCCGTTGTCGTTGGCCMCCCGACAGTTGAGACACCCCACGGTCCTGATAGCCATCCAACTCAACCATGGCCAGGGCTTGTTTCACCCGCTCTGGCCATGTGGATTTAGGTAGGCGACGAGCGCGAAGGGGAAAGGCGACGTTTTCGCCAACACTCATGTGCGGAAAGAGCGCGTAACTCTGAAAGACGACGCCGATGTTGCGCTTGTGCGGCGGCATATAGGTCATGTCTTGATCGCCGACCCACACCGACCCTGAAGAAGGCATCACGAAGCCACCTAAGGCGCCGAGCAGGGTTGTTTTTCCAGAGCCCGAAGGGCCCAGTAATGACACGAATTCACCCGGCTCAATATTTAAAGTTATGTCCTTCAGGGCTACCGTACTGCCGTAACGCTTACTGATGGAGCGTATGGCAACACCCACACTGTCTCGCTCATCCATAGGGTTTATCACCTTTCATTGTTGTGATGCCTATCGGTTGCCATTGAGTACAGCAGATAAGGTGTTCGCGGACAATTGCGAAATTCTTGGTAGTGGCATAACCTGAAATTATGCCTACATTGCGCCGACAACTACCCAGTGCCAACGCTCTCTTCGTATTCGAGTCAGCGGCACGCTGCGGTAACTTCACCAAGGCCGCCGCTGAACTGGGGGTTACCCAACCAGCGGTCAGCCGTATGCTTGCGCTTCTGGAGGAGTATCTGGAGGTCAAGCTGTTCTTGCGGACGCCTGGCAAGACCGTGCTGACGGAGAGTGGTGAGATACTTTATCAAGGGGTGATCGACGGTTTTCATAATATCGAAGCGGCGATTCATGAAATCCGAACCCGCAACACCGGTCTTGAAACCGTCACGCTATCGGTCTCTACCGCCTTCACCACCCATTGGTTGATGCCGCGTATGCACAAGCTGCAGGCGCAGCTACCCAACATTGACCTGCGTTTTCAACTGATTTCAGGGTCGGTAAGCGGCTCCGTCGAGGATGTTGATCTGGGGATTCGCTTCGTCACGGGGGAGGACATCCTGCATGACGCCTCGTTGATACTGCCGGAAATACTGGTGCCCGTCTGCAGCCCGGCCTATCGAAAGCAGCAACTCGAATCGCCCGGCAACGATGTCTCCACCACCTTGATTAGCCTCAGCGACAGCCGCATAGACTGGTTTGAGCTTTTGCCCAATTTCCATCTGCAAGCTTATGGAACCACTCACTCGCTGGTATTTTCGGACTATGCCGTCGTGATCCAGGCGGCCCTGTTGGGCCAGGGTATCGCCATCGGCTGGCTGAACATCGTATCCCATTGGCTGGAAACGGGCTCGCTGGTGCCCGCCACCCCCACGGCGATTGCCACAGAACGGCTTTGCCATTTAGTTCACTCGCGCAAAAAACCGCTGAGTGACGCGGCCAAGCAAGTAAGAGAGTGGATAATCGCGGAGACGCAAAATGACGTTGCAAATGTGGCGAAGCAGTATCCAGAGTTGAAGCTTGAATCCTTTCTGGCTAAGGACTTCTGATTTTTCAGTCGATAAAAGCCGCCCACTAGCAACTCAATAGATAGTACGTGGGTGCTAAGCGCTGGTAAGTGGCCGCCACACATGCACAAACCCAATCGTTAGCGCCACGGATGCTTGTACATAATTGCTCATCGACTGTGCAATGATGGCCTAACGATAGTGAACACCACCAAGGATTCGGCATGGGAAAGCTCTTTTCACTGATGGTTGTGCTGGCGTTGGCCGGTTGCGCCATCATAGAGCCGCATGAGGAGCGCGACGTCCAGCGCGGCGTCGGACTGGCCATCCAGGAGGTCTACGAGCGGGCTCTGCCGACGCTGTCCGAGGATAAGCAGCGCCACTTTGCCCAGCGGCTCTACCGCCTGACTGGCGAGCAGCGCTGGTGGGCCCTCAATCATGCCTACGGCGAGCGTCTACTGACGCGGCTCGAGAAGGACATCGTCGGCCTGGCCGAGCCCGGGTACGCGGCTGCCCGCAGCCGGGCGATTGTTGACGACTACTCCCAGCGCACGGCCAAGCAGCGCGCCCGGCGCGCCATGCTGGGTGAGTGGGGGGAAATCGCCTTTGCCCGGGGGCTGCTGTTCCGGCTGGTCCAGGCCGAGTACCACGGCATGCTACCGGCCATTGAGGGCCACGAGCGGGCGCTGGACTACCTGGCTGAGGTCGACTGGGCAGCCTTCCTGACCGACCCCGCGGTGATGGGGATCTATGCTGCTCAGGTGGCCAACCAAGCGTACTTCCTGCATCAACTCGGCGTGATGGACCTGCGCCGGGAGGTGGAAGCAGCCTTCCGACGTCACTACCCGCCTGATCGAGTCGCCGAGCTCGACGACGCCGAGTACCGTAACTGGCTCTATGGCCTGACCCACTTCGTCATCGCTGACAGCCGATACTACCAGCGGAAGGTGGACCTGGAGGTGCACGCTTGGGTGCTGGAAGCGCTGGAGCGGGAGACGGCCGGCATCATGGCTCGGGCCACGGCCGACATCATGGCTCGGGCCACGGCCGACATCCAAGCCGAGGTGGCATTGGCCTTCCTGCTTGCCGACCGCGAGGATCACCCGCTAGTGGGCCGGGTGCGTGAGGCGTTGGTGGCGGCGGTGGACCCCGCCAGCGGCATCATCCCCTCGTCCACGGTGGAAAAGGGACTGGCGGGTGGTGAACACCGCAACGTTCTGGCGATCATGGTGTTGCGCTGGCCGGGCCGGCTGTATCCTGGTCCCGACCTTTCGGAAGGGCTTGGCGGGGGCTCAACTCAGGCGGCTTTCGTTTTCACTTCATCGAACCCAGTGGCAACGAGTTTGCTGTGTGGTCAGAAAGGCGGGCCTAAGGCCAGTCGAGAGCACCGATATCAGCGATATACGCTAGGCGATCTCAATTTCCTGCCACTCTCAAACAACAGGCACGGTGCCGCCATCAATCACATACTCTGTTCCCGTGATGGTGGCCGCCAGGGGTGATGCCAGAAACGCAATCAGGTTGGCCACTTCAGCAGGCTTCGAAGGGCGGCCAATCGGGATGCCACCCAGCGATTCCATGATGATCTGCTTGCCGCCTGCGTAATCGGTACCTGCGTCTTGGGCAATCCGCTCGGCCAGTGCAACGGCGGCTTCCGTCTCGATCCAGCCCGGCGACACCCGAACCACACGCACCCCTTTGGGTGACACTTCCTTGGACAAGCTCTTGCTATAGGTGGAGAGCGCCGCCTTGGCCGCCGCGTAAGCCGTGGTCGACTCGGGCAGGGGGAGCTCACGCTGAATGGACGTAACATGAATAATCACCCCATCGCCCTGGGCCAGCATGCTTGGCAACAGGGCGCGATCCAGCCGCACGGCGGGGAACAATTGATGTCGAACTCGCGTTGCCACTCCTCCTCCCCAAGGGCTGCGAACCCGCCGCCGGGGGCGGATGAACCACCCAGTACGTGAACGATAATATCCACGCCGCCCAAACGTTCGTTGACCGCATCGGCCACCGTGGCACAGCCTTCGGCCGTCGTCAGGTCAGCGGTTACAAATAGCTCATCGGGCAGGTCAGCGGGGCGAGTACGGGCGGCGGTCAGTACCTGCGCGCCTTCCTCGCGAAAGAGTGCCACCGCGGCAGCGCCAACCCCTTTGCTACCACCAGTGATCAATACGCGTCGCCCGTTCAAGTTCAGGATCATTAGTGAATCTCCAATGACTGAATTTGCGTATCGGCAAGCTGGAAAGCGTGGTCGAGTTGCACCGGGCTGCCAGTGAAGTTGCCAGTTACAGTGGCGGTAACCACCATCTTATTGCCTTGTTGGGAAACACTGACCGGCTCTACGCGATACTCAATCTTGCCACGGGTGGCGCGCACCCAAGCTTGAATAGCGGTGCGCCCGCGGTGCGTCTCTCCTTCATCCAGCACACAGGCATCTTGAGTGAAGCAATCCGCAATGAGGGAGGCATCCGCACCGTTGCTGATGCTGAAATAAGTGGTGATCGCGTCTGGCAGTGACAAGCTCATGATGGTCATCTCTCGCAAGGTAATGTGAGAGAATATTCTGCTCAGGCTGACGCGTTATCAAGAACGCACAAAAAGGTAAGTGGCTTACCCATGAGAAAGATTTATACGCCCACTACCGCCGCAAGCGATGTGGAAAATGTATTAAGAATGCTGGAAGGGCGCTGGAAGCTCATTATTCTCTTTCATCTCTTCGATGGAAAAGTGCAGCGCTACTCCGATTTCGGAAAACTCATCCCTGACATCTCCCAGAAAATGCTCGCCCAACAGCTGCGCCAACTGGAAGCGGATGGCATTGTGGCCCGAAAGGTCTATCCCCAGGTGCCGCCGAAAGTGGAATACCGCCTTACCGAATGGGGGCAAACGCTCTGCCCGGCGCTGGATGCCTTATTGAAATGGGCAGAGCAGAAGGATCACTTCAACAACCCTGACGAGAAGAACGAACAAAACGATGCCGCCACCCAATGAGAACCGCCTGATGCACTACCGCACCATGACCATCAACGACTATGAAGCTGCCATTGCCCTGTGGAGCGAAAGTGAAGGCGTGCGGCTGCGCGATGCCGATTCACGAGAAGGCATTGAGAAATACCTGCTGCGCAACCCCGGTCTGAGTTTTGTGGCAGAAGTCGAAGGAGAACTGGTGGGAACGATTATGGCGGGCCACGATGGCAAGCGCGGCTATGTTCAACACTTATCGGTATCGGATGCCCATCGCCGATTAGGCATCGCCACGCGGTTGGTAAGCCTCTGCCTGGAAGCGCTCAAGAGCGAAGGCATCCAAAAATCACACCTGATGATTCTTCCCGAGAACGTAGCCGCTCAGAAGTTCTGGGCCAATCAGGGCTGGGCCTACCGATCCGATATTTTGCTCTATTCGTTCGTGAATGGAGATAACCAGAACGTTTAGTAGCGCTCGTAGGTTATTGGTCTCGATTGACGTCTGTGAGCCTACACCGGGGCGGGTGGCATCTAATCACATAAGATATCGGCGATCTTTAAGATAAGCCCTCAATGTTTCTGAACGTGAGCCGATAATGCTAAATGGTGACTAGCAGGATACGTTCTGTCTGAACGCTTGCAGTTACCGAGCTGGCTTCCACCTGCCCAAAGAAGAGTGCTGCGGGCCTCTACGAGATCTTTCCATGCTACTTCTGAATCGAAGCGTCAAACTGCGGCTTGCCGTTAGTTTAGGCGCCTGCATCTTGATGCTGATCGTCGTCGGTACTATCGGTCTTTACAGTCTCAGCAAGACTAACGATGCCCTCAACAGAACTTACGAGGGCAACGTGCTCACACTGGGTAACCTTACTCAGATCAACCAAGCGTTGCTCGGCAACCGGGTGAAAGTGACGGCCGAACAGCGCGATCGGAATCCGGCATCTGCCATTACCACGAAGCAGGAGGTCGCTGAGAACGACGCTATTATCGATGCTGCCTGGAATGATTACTTTCCTGATCGTGTCTCCGATGATCAAGAACGTGCCATCGCTAATGAGTTTATTGCGTCGCTGACCAGTCTTCGCGCCGGTATTGACGACATTAACGCGGCAATGATCGGCAATGATTTCGATGCTGCAAGAGAGATTGCCACCACCACGCTACGCGCAGAATATCCAAAGGTGCTAACGGCGATCCAGGGGCTCATCGACCGTAACAGCACTCAAGCCGCTGCAAATAACCAACAGTCCTCAAGTGACTATGTTTGGACGCGCAATTTCGTTATTGGGGTGATGGCGGCGGCTGTCATCTTCGGAATTCTGCTCGCTATATGGTTGATCCGCGGCATCATGACGCCGCTGGGTAAGGCACAAGCACTCGCCAACGCCATGGCTGAAGGAAGGCTTGATAACGACATTGACGTTACATGCAAAGATGAGTTTGGTGTGATGCTTCGGGCGTTAAAGAGCATGGAAAGCAAGTTCTCGCAGGTTGTCATGYCCGTTCGTCATAACGCCGAGTCTGTGAATGTGGCCGCTGACGAAATCGTGCTAGGCACCGACGATCTTAGCCGCCGTACTCAGGAGCAGGCCTCAAACATCGAAGAGACCGCGGCCTCGATGGATGAAATTACCTCGACCGTGCGTCAGAACGCAGACAATGCTGCCGAAGCCGATAAACTCGTATATGACGTCAGCCAGCAAGCCAACGCCGGGGGGGAGATCGCCGAGCAAGCCGTCAAAGCGATGGAAGACATCAACATCTCAAGCCGTAAGATCTCTGGTATCGTCGGGTTGATCGATCAAATTGCCTTCCAGACCAATTTGCTGGCGCTGAATGCATCGGTGGAAGCCGCTCGCGCGGGCGAGCAAGGCCGTGGGTTTGCCGTGGTGGCCAATGAAGTACGCAACCTGGCCGGACGCAGTGCCGATGCCGCTAAAGACATCAAAAAGCTCGTGGAAGAAAGTATCAGCCAAGTTGACACCGGCTCAAAATTGGTCAACCGGGCGGGCAAATCGCTTGAAGATATCGTCAATGGCGTACAGCGCGTCACGGTGCTGATGGCTGAAATCGCAACCGCGAGCCGAGAACAGTCCCAAGGCATCGAGCAAGTCAACACGGCCGTCTCGCAGATGGACAGTGTCACCCAGCAGAATGCGAGCCTGGTAGAAGAATCCAGTGCGGCAGGTCGTTCTCTGCAAGGCCAAGCGGAGTCATTGTTGAAGGAGGTGTCGTTCTTTAGAGGAGCGACCGCTGACCTAAACCAGCGCGCTCTGCCTGCTACGATAAGGCAAAACGACAGCCAGCCACGGGCAGCTAAACGCTTGCCGACTCACGTTATTGGTAGCAAAAAAAAGACCGAAGAATGGGCATCTTTCTAAACGCCTGAAGCAACCATAAAGCGCCCAGCCAGGGCGCTTTTTTGTGAGCCGAAAGCCTCCACAAGAAAATTCTGGGCCACTCAGAGCTAGGCGTGCCGACCTGATATTCAGCTGTATTCGTTTATTAATGGAAATGATGCAAATATCTAAACTAGGACTGCCATGCCCTTGTCTACTTCTTATGCTATTTGTAATATGGTGAGCCTTTCCACGTTAAGCATAGGTAGTTGTCCAATGAGCCATTGATGCCCGCCGTTGCAATAACGGCCAGTCTCCATTAGCCCCTGACCCAGGGGGAGTACTTGGCATCTATGGAATCACCTATGACCACTACCCATCTCACCCTAACGGGTGTCTCCTACGTTTTGTCGGATGGCAGAACGCTTTTCACCGACCTTCATGAGCAGTTCGATGCACGCCCAACCGGGCTGGTTGGGCGTAATGGTGTGGGTAAAACAGTATTAGCCCAAATCCTCGCGGGCCTGTTGCAACCCACCGCCGGCGAATGTCAGCGCTCCAACAGCGTGCATTACCTTGCTCAACAAGTGGCCCAGCCGAAGGGTGCTTCTGTCGCCGATCTCGCAGGTATTCAACCAACGCTAGATGCGCTGGCACGCATTGAGGCTGGCAGCACTGCCATAGAGGATTTTGAGGCCGTGGGTGAGCGTTGGGATTTGCCCCAGCGATTTCGCCATGAACTTGAACGCGGCAGCTTGGGCTATCTTGTGGCCACAACACCAGCCAGCACATTGAGCGGTGGGGAAGCCATGCGGGTTGCCTTAATGGGCGCCATGCTCTCGAATGCTGATTTCCTGATTCTTGATGAGCCAAGCAACCATCTCGACCGACCAAACCGCCAGGCACTCATCGAACAACTGCAGCGCTGGCCGCGTGGGCTGATTGTGATCAGCCATGACCGGCAATTGCTGGAAACCATGGCGCGTATTGTAGAGCTGTCCCCCTCAGGGCTGCACAGTTATGGCGGCAACTACACCTTCTATGCAGAGGCAAAAGCACACGAGCAGCAAAATGCGATTGACCAACTCAATAAGCATAAGCTAGAGCGCCAACGCCAAGAAAGGGCGATGCGCAAGCAGCGTGAACGCCAGGAGAAACGGCAGTCCCGCGGAAATCGGCAAGGCAAGGAAGCCAACCAAGCCAAGATACTGCTGGATCGCCAGAAAGAACGCAGCGAAATCTCGTCAGGTGCACTGAGCCAACAGCAGGCGGCCAGCCGTGATCAACTTAACCAGCGCGTGCGGGAAGCGGCAAAACAGGTTGAAGACGAGGCGCACATCACCCTGCATGAGATACCCGTTAATCAGGTCGCCAAGCGCTGCTTGGCAGAATTAGAAAAGGTAGAACTACCGTTTGTCATGGGAGCCACTCGTCACATTAGCCTACTGCTGAGAGGGCAACAGCGCATAGGCGTTGTAGGCCCCAACGGCTGGGGGAAATCCACGCTGCTTCGCGTGCTAGCGGGCCAGATCGAACCATTATCCGGAACCTGCAAGGTGGCCCCAGAAAAGGCTTATCTCGACCAGCGGCTGGAGAGTCTTGAGCCGGACAAAACCGTGCTCGAACAGCTGCAACTGGCTAACCGCTCAACGACGGAAGGCGAGCTGCGCATGCTACTGGCCCAACTAGGCCTGGACGCGCAGAAGATCACCACGCCCAGCGGACTATTAAGCGGAGGTGAGCGTCTGAAAGGAGCACTGGCCTGCATCCTTTACGCCGACTCGCCACCGAAACTATTGCTGCTGGACGAGCCAAATAACCACCTCGACCTGCCATCGGCACAAGCGCTGGAAACGCTGTTGCGCAGTTATCAAGGCGCGTTAGTGGTGGTATCCCATGATGATGCGTTTCTGGAAAACCTCGCCCTGACAGACCGCCTGATTGCAACCGAACAAGGGTGGCATTTGGAGCCTCAATTCAGCTGAGCTTCTATTGCGCTCTTGTCGATCACCGACCAGACTTCCTGAATCTTATTATCATGGAAGAGGTAGAAGGCGTTCTCGCAAAACGTCACTTTTTTGCCGTCCACCGCAAGGCCGAGGAAGCTACCTTTGGGTGTGACATCGAATCGCAGCCTGCACGCGACATGGGGTGGATCAACGGTCAAAAGCTCAATGTTGAAGTGAAGATCTGGTATCTGCTCATAATCGGCTTCCAGCATGGCGCGATAACCATCAAGCCCTAGGCGCCTGCTGTTGTGGTGGACATTGTTATGCACGAACTGGTCAAGGTTCGTCCAATCCTGATTATTGAGGCAGGTGATGTAATCACGGTAGGTTGCTTCCAGGTCACGTTTGTTCATCTTGGTTCTCCTTTCCTGGTTAGGCGTGAAGGCATTCGCCAAGGGTATACAGGCTCAGTATCATAAGCAGCCTAAACCAAACCACAGAAGCCATCATTCATGTCGTGCCCACCTTGCCCCCATTGCCAATCCGAATTCGCCTATCAGGATCAAAGCCTGTTAATCTGCCCCGAGTGCGCCCACGAATGGAACCCTTCTGAGACTGAGGCGGAAGAAACCGTGACGGTAAAAGATGCCCACGGCACGCTGTTAGCGGAAGGCGATAAGGTAACGATGATCAAAGACCTCAAGGTCAAAGGCAGCTCACTGGTACTCAAGGTGGGCACCAAAGCCGTTATCAAGCGGCTCTTGGACAGCAAGGATCACCAACTGGACTGCAAGGTCGACGGCGTCGGCGACATGATGGTGACCGCCCACTTTGTGAAGAAGGCCTGACTAAAATCTGAACTTACATGACAACCGTGCCGCCGATGACTGCTAGCCGACATTACCGCTGGATCATTCTTCTGATAGCCACCCTGGCTCAAGCAGCGGCATGCTTTTTCGTTCAAGGCATTGGGGCCATCAGCGTTTATATACAGGCAGATATGGAGCTTTCTGCACTGCAGATTGGGGCGCTGGTCTCTGCTGCTCAACTGGTGCCTTTAGTCGGGCTGTTGGTTGCCGGGGAGTTGCTAGACAGATTCAGTGAGCGTTTGGTGGTGGGAGTGGGAACCCTCGTTGTGGGCATTGCGCTTAGCGCTGCCGTGCTGGCGGAGAGTTACTGGGCTATGCTGCTGTTTTTGGTCATCGTAGGGGCAGGCTACAGTACCGCCCAACCCGGCGGTAGCAAATCGGTAGCCGCTTGGTTTGACAAATCCCTGCGTGGCTTTGCCATGGGGATTCGTCAGGCAGGCTTGCCGCTGGGTGGGGCGCTGGCGGCTATCATACTGCCAACCGTCGCTATCACCTGGGGGTGGCGGGCCTCTTTTCTGGTGGGCGGGCTGATTGCGATCTTCGGGGCGCTGGTCTTTATGCTTTTTTATCGTGCCCCTGAGGGCGCGGTGCCGGTCGTAAGAGCCTCTGAAGGCAGCGTGACAAACGTCGTCTTGTCGCGACTGGCGATGATTCGCGAACCGGCCATGAAGCAGATTATGGCGTCCGGTATTAGTTTAATCTCGGTTCAATACGGTATTTTGATTTTTACCGTGCTCTATCTGCATAGCCGTTTGCAGATGGAGGTACTGCAGGCGGCGACGTTGCTATTCGTAGCCCAAGGGGCCGGGGTTGCCGGGCGTATTTTGCTGGCGGCCTGGAGCGACCGCTGTCGCTCGCGCTATTTTCCGGTAATGGTGTGCATGGTGGCGGTAATAGTAGGGCTGCTGGTATTGGTTTGGCTGCCGCTTCACTCAACGCTCATGCTGAGCGGTTTGATGGCCTGGTTGGGCTTTTTTGGTTTTGGTTGGTACGGCCCTTGGGTAGCTTATGTAGCGGAGTCTGCACCTGCTGATAAAACCGGCTTTGTTCTGGGATTGGCTATGGCGATTAACCAACTGGCGATTGTATCGATACCACCACTCCTTGGGTGGCTGTTAGATATAAGTGGCAGTTTTATGCTCGGCTGGAGTCTGCTGATCGCCATGACGTTATGGGGGCTATTAATGACCATCCCGCGGCAAGGAGAAAATAATGAAAGCGATCGTGTTTGACGTATTTGGCACTATTGTTGATTGGCGCTCCAGTTTGATTAAGCAATTCAATGAGCTAGAGAAAGAGCTGGGGGTTGAACTACCCAGTGAAGTATTGACGGATCAATGGCGTCATCAGTATGCCCCTTCGATGAATAGGGTACGGCAAGGCGAAATCCCATGGATGGGATTGGATGACCTGCACCGAGAAAGCCTAGTCAAACTACTCAATCAACATGGGATTGCGCTAGACGAGGCGATCATTGATCGCATTAACCTCTTCTGGCATCGCTTAGCGCCATGGTCGGATGTGCAACGCGGCCTTCAACAATTAAAAGAGCACTACATCATTGCAACCCTGACCAACGGCAACTTGTCGCTAATGGTGGACGTTGCCCGTTATGCCGAATTGCCATGGGATATGGTGTTTTGCGCAGAGTTATTCCAACACTACAAACCTGACGCTGAAGTCTATTTAGGGGCTTGCCGCCTGCTTCGCCTGCCGCCAGAAGAGGTGATGCTATGCGCGGCGCACAATTACGACCTGGGTGCTGCCCGTGCACTGGGAATGAAAACGGCGTTTATACCCCGGTGCACAGAATATGGGCCCCAACAGAGCAAAGATTTAGAAGCAGAAGAAGCATGGGATTATGTGGCTGAAGACCTCGTCGCGTTGAGCGAGCGGCTAATAAGAGATAGAAAGCGAGCTTAGTGCTGGGTCTCGGCCCGCAACCTTTCTACTTCTTCGACGCTCAGCTCTTCGATGTCGGCGATCATCTGGTCATCCATTTCGGTGCGAGCGATCAGCTTTCGGGCTGCATTATGCTTGCTTTCCAATGCGTGCTTCTCAGCTTCTTGACGTCCTTTCTCAATACCCAGTCTCTCAATCGTGTTGACGTAAGGCATGTGCTTCTCCTCCTGTATGGCGTAGACCGCCTGTGCAAATTCAGGATCTAAACTTCTAGGCAATTGGATCATCCAATCGATGATATTGAACAGCCGTAAAACCTGATCGCGGGTGGTCACCGCGGCGACTATCCTCCTGATCGCTCATGCATCCCCCTCGTATCAATACGCTATTCTACCGCTTCGCATAAAAATATATCTAAGAATAAGTAGCGGGTCTTCGGGAAGCAACTATTGGCTCATGAGAGAGAGGAGAGGCCCATATTAGGGCCCATTTTGTAAAAAAGCCTAAATACCCCCCGGAATTCTTAGATCCACCTCACGACGCAGTCAGCTGAGGCTCATCCACCACCACCGCGTCACGCAACGTTTCAGCGAAGCTTGCCAGGGCGGGTGTCCAGGACTCTGGTTCGGGGGCGACAAAATAGGTATCGACATTGGCGATGGACGTGGGCAGTTCCAGCGTGTGAATCCCAAACCGGTGCTGGTGGGCTTCAACCGTCCCACGGGGCAGAACCGTGTAACCCATCCCGGCAGCAACGCAGCCAAGCATCGCGTCCAGCGAACCGAACTCAAAAATTCGGCCKGCATTGACGCCGTAGGAAGCCAGCAACAGCTCGATACGCTGGCGGTAGCTGCACCCTTGGCGAAACGCCAAGAAGGCGGACGTCAGCAGCGCTTGTGAAGAGGGCATTTTCGTCATAGGCGTTGAGCCTACTAAAACAAGCTGCTCGCTAAACGCTTTGATCAAGTGGTAGCGGCCATGCTCAAGCCTCCCGGCCACGAAAACACAGTCCACCTGCCCGTTAAGCAACAACTCGACCAGCTCAGCCGTGGGCCCGGTCTTTATCTGGATATCAACGTCAGGCTGTGCCGCATGGTACGCCGCCAGTATCGGCGGAAGGCGCAACGCCGTTGTGGTCTCCATGGCGCCTATACGTAGCCGCCCACACGCCTTTTCCTGGCCTTTGAATAGCGATACCGCTTCATCGTGGGCGTTCAGTATGCGTTCGGCGTACTCCATCAGTGCCAAACCCGCACTCGTAGGGCGAACGCGTCCTGCGCGGTGAATCAGCTGTACGCCTAACTCGCCCTCAAGTTTCTTGATGTGGGCCGTCACATTGGATTGCACCGTGTGCAGCTGCTTAGCCGCCGTCACGAAGCTGCCTGTTTCGGCCACGGCCATGAATAGTCGCAGTGATTTCAATTGCACGTGCCGTCTCCCTGTCAGTCTATCTGTAAACAAGATAGTAGCTATCAAAACTAATCGTTTCTAGAAATAGCTCCTCGCGCGTAGTCTGGCTGTGCACTAACGCGCTGCCCACCTTGCCCGAAAGGCGGCACGAAAAGGACACCACATGATGCATCGAACACTCACTACCCACGATCTGCCCGCCCTGATGACAGGAATAATGGCGACCCTGGCGGGGATTGGCATTGCGCGCTTCGCCTATACGCCGCTATTGCCCGCAATTATTCAAGAGGGCTGGTTTTCCGCGAGCCAAGGCGCCTACCTGGGGGCCGCTAACCTGCTGGGGTATTTTATCGGTGCACTCGCAGCTCACTCGCTGAGTGAGCGCTTTTCTCCTCGGCTGGTAATCGGCGCAAGCTTCGCGGCTATCGCTCTCAGTTTTATGCTTTGCGCTGGGGCGGGCAGCTTCTCATGGTTCTTCTTATGTCGATTAGTCTCCGGTATTGCCGGGGCCGTCTTAATGGTGGTTGGCCCCTCGCTGGCGCTGGCGGCGACACCGCCTGAAAGGCGAGCCAGTGTGGGTGCCATGGTGTTTACCGGCATTGGTTTGGGCGCACTGCTTTCCGCCTCCATCGTACCCGTGCTTCTTGAGTTAAGCCTAACGGTCACCTGGGGCACGCTGGGGTTGCTTTGCATCGCGGCGGGCCTTTTAGGCGACTGGGGCATTGACCACTTACATGTAGCCCCACATTTGGCAACTAGCCCAACGGCCAATAGCCAGAAGGGAGTTGCGGGAGTCAAGCTAGTGGTGTTGCTGGTTATTGGCGCCTATGCCCTGGACGCGGTTGGGTTTGTGCCCCATACCGTGTTCTGGGTGGATTATCTCGCCAGGGAAAATGCGTTGGGCAGTCAAGCAGCTTCCCTGCAGTGGGGCATCTTCGGCTTGGGTGCAGTGTGTGGACCGTTAATGGTAGGCGCACTGGTGCAGCGTGTGGGTTGGCATCGCGGCTTGATGATCGCCTTTGCGGCAAAGGCCGCCGCTGTTTCGCTGCCGGTATTCTCGCTAGCACTGTTCAGCCAGTCGGTTTCCTCCTTCATGGTGGGGGCGATGATCCCCGGCATTGTTGCACTCACCTCTGGCCGCCTTGCTGAATTAGTAGGCCCGACCGCGCACAAGAGGCTTTGGGGGCAGGCAACCGCTGCTTTTGCTGCTGCCCAAGCGGTGGCAGGCTATTCCATGTCCGCGCTTTATGGTGCCTGGGGCACTTACACGCAGCTATTTGCCATCAGCGGCCTTATGTTGGTGGCAGGCTTTTTGTTGATACTGCTTAGCCGTGGTGTACAGCAACGCCACGCGCAGCTTTCTTCCCAGCACTCTTCAAACCAAGGGAGGCAATAATGGAACTCTACCTGAACGCGACATCACCCTATGCGCGCCTAGCGCGGATCGTGTTACTGGAAAAAGGCTTAGCGGAAAGCGTCACACTGAAGTGGTGCGACCCCTGGGCAGACGATGCCGATCTATTAAAAGCTAACCCCGCAGGGCGTATTCCGGCGTTGATAACGGAGAAGGGGATCACGTTAAGCGAGTCACTGCTGATTGCCGTTTACCTGGATAGCGTTAGCCCCAACAAGCCGATGATTGCCCAAGACAGCTTGGGTGAGGTGTTGCACCTGGCAGGGCTGGGACAAAACCTGATGGATGCCGCGTTCAATACCGTGATTGCCAGAAAGCATTACGGCAATGGGATTGATGATAGCGAGCTGGGGCAGAGGCGTTCGAGGGCCATTCAGCGGCTACTGAAACAGTTGGACGGTGAGCTTGGCGAAGAACAACAGAGCTCAACTATCAACCTGGGCCACATCGCTACCGCAGTGGCGCTGGATTATCTCGCCTTTAGGCTGCCAGAGGTGAACTGGAAAGAAGAGTATCCACAGTTACAGGAATGGCATGCTGGTGTTACAGCACGTGCAAGCTTTGAGCAGACTGCATTCAGTTAGTATCGCTGATTGGCACCAGTCATTATCTAAATTGATACTCCCCGCGCTTATCACTCATTTCAGGCTTTATATTCAAAATAAGAATATTAAACAATCCTTTTATGCTTTTTAGTAAATTAAGGATGCACTAAAATGGTGCCCTTTCTGAGCCAGGCCGCTGGGCGCCTGGAGCCGTGTTAGGTCAAAGATAGGGATGTCACCATGAGTGAGCCAGCAAGTGATCAAGAGGGGGCGCACTTCAAGCGCAGTATGCAGACGCGCCATTTGGTGATGCTCTCGTTGGGGGGCGTGATTGGCACCGGGCTGTTTTTGAGTTCCGGTTATACCGTTCAGCAGGCCGGGCCTATTGGGGCAGTGTTGGCCTATCTGGTAGGTGGCATTGTTGCTTGGCTGGTGATGATGTGCCTGGGCGAGTTGGCGGTGCATATGCCGGATTCAGGTGCCTTCAGCGCGCATGCCAGCCGCTATATCGGCCCGGGAACCGGCTATATGGTGGCTTGGATGTACTGGCTCACCTGGACAGTGGCGCTAGGTTCCGAATTCACCGCGGCGGCGGTCTTTATGGGGCGCTGGTTTCCCGACATCCCCGGCTGGTACTGGAGCGGCATGTTTGCGGCGATTGTGTTTGGTGTGAATGCGTTTACCTCGCGCTTCTTTGCCGAGTCTGAGTTCTGGCTTTCATTGATCAAAGTGATTGCGGTGGTGGTGTTTGTGCTGGTGGGCGCCGTGGCGATTATTGGCTGGGTACCGCTGCATGATGCCGCTGGCGCTGAGGTCGCCTCACCGGGGCTATCGGCACTGTGGGGAGAGGGCGCCATGCCGCCCAACCTGATGGCCATTGGTACCGCCTTACTGGCAGTGATGTTTGCCTTTTCCGGCACCGAGCTGATTGGCATTGCCGCCGGGGAAACGGTGGATCCGGCCCGCAATGTGCCCAAGGCGATCCGCGCGACTCTGTGGCGGTTGATCCTGTTTTTCGTCGGCACCATCGTCGTGATTGCGGCGCTGTTACCGCAGGATCAAGCCGGGCTCAGTCAAAGCCCCTTTGTGGCTGTGTTCCAGCGCCTTGGCGTGCCGGGTGCAGCCGATATCATGAATTTTGTCATCATCACCGCGCTGCTGTCGGCGGCCAATTCCGGTCTTTATGCCTCGTCGCGCATGCTATGGACGCTCGCTGACCAAGGCACCTTGCCCAAGTCGCTTGGCCGCCTCAACAAGCGTGGCATTCCGATGAATGCCCTATTACTCAGCATGGTCGGCGGCCTGGGTGCTCTGTTCTCCAGCGTTTATGCCCCTGAAACCGTCTACTTGGTGCTGGTCTCGATTTCCGGTTTGGCTGTGGTGGTGGTCTGGATGGCGATTGCGCTTAGCCAGTTTAACTTCCGGCGCCACTACCTGCGTGAAGGCGGGCAACTGAAGGATCTGGTTTATCGCACGCCGTTCTACCCCTGGGTGCCGATTATTGCGTTTGCAGCCTGTCTGGCCGCGTGCATTGGCATTGCCTTCGACCCGCAACAACGCGTGGCGCTCTATTTCGGTGTGCCTTTCATTGGCCTGTGCTACCTGGTGCACTATGTGCGCCACCGTGGGGCCTCCCAACGTTCTGAATATTCGCCCAACGCCGTTGAGGAAAACACCGTATGAATGAGTTGAATCCGATCAAAGCCCTGTTGGCCAACGTACCCTTTATGGTCATCGACGGCGCCATGGCCACCGAGCTGGAAGCGCTAGGCTGTGACCTCAATGATGCCCTCTGGTCGGCGCGCTTGTTGGCGCAAGCCCCAGAGAAGATTCGTCAGGTGCATCAGGCTTACTTTGAAGCCGGTGCCGATTGTGCGATTACCGCCAGCTATCAGGCCACGGTGCCGGGTTTTATGCAGGCGGGGATGACGGCAGAAGAGGCTCGGGCGTTGATTCAGTTATCGGTCACGCTGGCGCAGCAAGCGCGGGATGCGGTCTGGCAGTCCGGCCAAACCGACCGCCCCAAACCGCTGGTGGCTGCATCCGTTGGCCCTTATGGCGCGTATCTGGCGGACGGCAGTGAATACCGAGGCGGCTATGATCTGGATCGCGCCGGGCTGGTTGAGTTTCACCGTGAGCGCTTTGAACTCTTGCTGGCGGCGGGGGCGGATCTACTGGCCGCTGAAACCTTGCCTTCATTGGAGGAAGCGCTGGCGATCACCGATTTGCTGGCTGAGCACCCAGGTGTGCAGGCCTGGATTACCTTCTCGGCGAAGGATGGCAAACACATCAGCGATGGCACGCCGATCGCAGAATGTGCGAGGGCCCTGGCCAACTGCCCAGGCGTAGCGGCGATTGGTGTGAACTGCACGGCGTTGGCCCATATCGAATCGCTGATTGAGGAAATCCGCCGTCAGTGCGATCTGCCGGTGCTGGTTTACCCCAACTCAGGGGAAGTGTATGACGCGGTGACCAAAACCTGGCACCCGGCACAATGCGATCATACCGCTGCGGATATTTCCGGGCTGGCGCAAGGAGTTGAGCAATGGCTGGCAGCAGGTGCGTCAGGCATTGGCGGATGCTGCCGGACGACACCGGAGGATATTCAAACGCTGGCCCAGTGGCGGAGGTTGCGCCAGCTTGCTTAGGCCTTAATGCTGAGTCTCTGCCCGTCACGTCTCCATCTCTGCGACGGGCAGCTTTTCGATGTCCGCGATCACCTGATCATCCATTTCGGTGCGAGCGATCAGCTTACGGGCCGCGTTGCGTTGGCTTTCCAAAGCACGCTGCTCGCCTTCCTTAAGCTCTTCCAAACGTCCTTTCTCAAAGCCCAAGCATTTATTACTTCAGCCAAAGGCAGTGGTAGGGTGGTAGCACTGGCATCAACATGACCCAGGTCATGTCCGTATCCTAAAGTTTAATGAGGCAAACGTAGGATTCAACGGAGCCAACTGCTAGGCTGATTTTATTAGAGCGAAAATCGCCGCAGGGAACAACCGAATGCCACAGGCACCTCGCATTACGCTTCATCCCGTTAGCCAGCGCATGCAGGTGCATGTGGATGGCAAGCTGCTTGTGGAAGTTATAAAGAGTACCCAAACCCTCGAACTCCGCGAAACCGGCTACCCGCCGCGCCACTATTTCCCGCGAAAAGACGTGCGCATGGATTTGCTTAACACCTCAGAAACGACGACCCACTGCCCGTTTAAAGGACACACGGTGTATTTTTCGCTGGGTGAGCGTCGGGATATTGCTTGGAGCTACGAGCAGCCGATTGAAGGGATGGAAACGATAGCGGGTAGGGTGGCGTTTGGTGGCGACAGCGTCAAAGTGCAGGTGTTGAATGAATAAGAAAAGCTTAGTTATCAGTATAGTATTATTGAAATGAAAAATACAGCAGGCGCGCGAATTTTGCAGGTTGCATTTGCTGGATAAACGCGCCGAGAATTTTTTCAATTATAAGATGGGAATCAAATACGCTGTTATATCAGAATAGGGCTTTGAAACTATACCATGGAATAGTGTAAATAATATTAGCTCAAAGCAATACACATGTGGGCATTGCGGAAACATTATCGCCACTCACATTGGCTTCTTCTCTGACAGCAATCAAAGAATCTATATCTGTCCTCATTGTGATCAACCAACTCATATAGATGGCCAAGGTCATCAGCATCCAGATGTTGCACCCGGAAACGACGTTAACCGCTTACCCGAAGATCTGGACGCTTTGTACAAAGAGGCTCGTAACTGCGTTGCGGCGTCGGCCTATACCGGCTCGGTACTACTTTGTCGGAAGCTGTTGATGAACATTGGTGTAAAACAAGGTGCGGAAGAAGGTAAGCCATTCATTCACTACGTGAACTATCTCGCAGAGCAAGGCTTTATACCACCTAACGGTCGAGGTTGGGTAGACCATATTCGGAAAAAAGGAAACGAAGCAACTCACGAGATTGCATTGATGAGCAAGGAGGATTGTGAGGACTTAATCGCTTTTTCTGAGATGTTGATGAAGTTTATTTAGGAATTTCCGAATAAGGTGCCTAGCCAAAATTAAGGATATAATCACTGCAGGCAAGGGATGCTCCTGATGTCGCGCCCCTGCTACAAGCGTTAATGTCAGGGAGGAAAGGKAATGGAAGTAAAACAAACATACGAAACTGAAGTCTCTTTTTCAGAGGGCTTGGGAATTAGGGCTATCACCATTCCAGCGAGAAATTTCAACATAGAGAATTTCACTACTCTGGATCAAGTTGGTGAAAGGCTGGGGATTCGCTTATTAGAAGAAGTAGAGCTTGATTGGATTCAGCGGGCAATAGCGACTTTACTTCTAGCAGAAAATCAAGAAGATTTAGAGGGCTGGAAATCGGATAGGTCCTACCTGCTTGGCAAGTTCACACATGGGCCTGAGGTCTATAAATTTGCTGAGTATGTCTCGATGGCCGCGGTGTTCCCCTTCGAGAATTCGCCTTTGACCGCAGAATCTATAGGGAGCCTTTTAACGAAAGCTGGCGGATGTGGTGCTGGAACATATATAGGATTTGCGGTTGCAGGTACAACTCCACTACTTTTTATAGCGGTGCCTACAGGAATGATAATTTGTGGCGCTGCGGCTGGAATTGCCCAAGGACTAGAAGAGGGTTTGAGGGAGCGAATTTCAAAATTTATCCGCGACAAGTAGACATTAACAAAGCAGTCAACTAGACCGCTTTTCCGCGCCGCCTTTGGCTCTGCTTTAAAGCGGCCCGTTACCAGCGGCGTTAAGCATCCAAAAAATTAAGGATCAACGAAATGAAGATTAGCAATTTTTCGGTTAATAATTATCGAGGTATAACGGGCGGCTTAGAAAAGAACCGCATTGATTTTAATAGTATATACACACTTTTTATTTTTGGTCAAAACAATACAGGAAAGTCAACGTTTCTCAGAGCATATGAGTTCTTCTATCAAGGCATTGATCCAAAGCAACTGGATTTCTATCGCCAGGCTAATGGGACTACTCTACAAGTAGAAATAGAGGTTGAGCTCGATGAATGGGACATGAAGAGGATTGAAGAGGCTGCACCTAAATCAAAAGATAGTTATAAAAAATATCTTATTGATGGTAGTCGTATAAGGCTACGAAATGAATGGGTTCTAGATGGGAAGAAAATATCCAAAAAGGCTTTGAGTTGGAGTCCAGAAGATAACGATTTCGTTGACAAAGGCTATGCGTCAGTAGGGCTACATTCAGTCTTTCAATCATGCTTGCCGAAGCCAATCTTTATAAAAGCAATGCCTAGCGAGGAAGAAGCAAAAAATATCATAAATGAAATTCTGAAATCTGTTGCAGAGTCCCGACTAAAAGATGCCGAATTAGCAGAGTTGCAGGCGGCACAATTAAAAATCAAAGAATTGCAGGAAAAAATGTACAACAAAGATGTCATAGCCAGCTATGAAGAATCTGTTAACGAGTATATGATAGCACTTTTCCCTAAAATTCGTGTGGGGATTGAGGATAAAAAGGATCGTGTAGCATGGACAGAAAACAAGCTAGGTCGTGAGTACGATATCCATTTTCAAAATGTAAATAGTTCCGGAGAAATTGATACAGACTTGCCAAGTCATGCTGCTCATATTGGTCATGGAACAATTCGGACGACGATCTTTGCTTTACTTCTCATGAGAGATGTTGCCGAAGAGTTTGAACGGATAGAAGGAAGAAAAGACTATTTGGTTTTATTTGAAGAGCCTGAGCTATTCCTTTATCCAAAGGTAATACGTGAACTACGAGAGCTTATATATAAAGTTAGCTCTGGTAATACGCCATACCAAGTTCTTTGCGCTTCGCATTCACCGTCGATGATCGATATTTCTAAGCTCAAGTCTTCCATTGTCAGGCTGGTTAAGAAAGAAGATTCTAAACAGCTTCATCAAGTATCAGACCAATTCTTAAAAGCTGCTGCTGGCTCAAAATCAGATGATGATTTTAAACAAGAGATGTATGAAGTCCTAAGGTTCAATCCGCATATTTGTGAATCTTTCTATTCTGACGAGGTTATATTAGTTGAAGGGCCAACAGAATAAATAATACTTAGGGATTGATTCCAAGAGCACGTTCAGTCAAGATTTTATTTTATTCTTAACTGCGGCACAGTGAATAATATCCCGTTCTATCAGAAAGTCTTGTCTCAATTTTTTATTCCTTACAGCGTAATTTGCGACACTGATAAGGCAAGCATTATAGGTTATGACAATACGGGTAATCCTAGATTCGACTCGGGGATTCAAAAATCAATCTCAGACCAATTTGGTTTAGATTTAGCTAGTGGAATTTCGAGGGTACTACGCTGTCACGAAACTACTTTCGAGCCAGCACATAGAGATAATAGCATTCCGACTCACCTAAGAATGCCAGATGGGACAAGTCAAGGAAAACCAGGTGATGCCAATAAATATTGGAAGGATGTCCTTCTTCCGAATTTGAATGACCCGAATATCGATTCGGTTCCGATTATATCCGCCATGAATGCGATCACGGTATGATAGAAATTTGTAATAAGTTGCTGCTGTCGGTCAAATTGAAGTGACCCCCTCCAGAGCTGCACAGGCTATAGTGCAGCTATCAGGAGGATGAGATGAACAACGAACCCTCAGTCAAACGCTGGACCGCCAAGCGCAAAGCCGCTGTGGTCATGGATATCTTCAAGGGCAAGACCACCGTCGCTGAGGTGGCTCGACAGCATGACCTCACCGTCTCGGAAGKCGAGGGCTGGATCGAAGTAAGCGCTCCAATAACTACATCTAGCCAGTCATTGTTCAGAGGGGTAACGTCTCTTTCCACTGCCAAGGCAGCAGCGTGTTCAGTTCGTCATCGTTGTTGAGGGTGGGCAGTGTTTCGAAGACGTACTGCAGGTACTCGTAGGGCGAGAGGCCATTGGCCTTGGCGGTTTCGATCAGGCTGTAGATCGCCGCGCTGGCCTGAGCACCGCTCGGGGTGTGGCTGAACAGCCAGTTCTTGCGTCCCACCACGAACGGGCGGATAGCGTTCTCTGCTGGGTTATTGTCCAGCGGGATCAGGCCATCGTCCAGGAACCGGGTCAGGCGGGGCCACTGATGATCCAGGTAGTGAAGGGCTTTCCCCAGTGCGCTTTTGGGCAGCACCTGGGCCAGTGACTTGTCGAGCCAGGTGCGCAGTTGATCGATTAATGGGCGGCTCTTCTGGTCACGCAGCGTTTGACGCGCCTCAGGCGCCAGGGCCTTGGCCTGCTTTTCCACGCCATACAGTTTGCGTATGCGCTTGCAGCTCATCGGTAGACAGTCCTGACAAGTCAATGAATTGCTCGTCAATTGAGTACACCGATATTGGGCCGGTATGGGCCTGCATGGTGGACACAACCCGTCGCGACATCTAGCCAAACAGGGCATAGGCCGAGCTAAGCAGCACTGTCTGTCGACGGACATCAGGGGAGAGCTGGAAGGCGGGCAAGCCATTAGGCACGCCAAGGGCTTTCAATTCATTTGACCTAGCGACGAGGCATCCCTCGTTCGAGGATAGGACACCGACAGGGCGCCCGCGCAGCTCGGGCATGAAAACGCGAAAACAGCTGACGTAAAAGTTATTGCAATCACAGTGGCCAATCATCACACACCTCTACGACGATGCGTATGGACGTTGTGAGTGACGACACCCCATGTCTCGCAATCGGTTCCAATGAGAGCGATCGGATGGTAGGCCGGGTTACCTGGCAATAGCGCTGGCTGACCATGCCATTTGCCAAGCTGCTTGCAAGTAAGCTCGCCATCCAGACACACCACGATAATGTCTCCGTCCACTGGCTCCAGCGAGCGATCGACAATGAGCAAGTCCCCATCGTAGATGCCGCATCCCTCCATGCTGTCCCCCTTCGCACGGCAGAAATAGCTGGCGCTTGGGCGAGGTATCAGGTGCTCGGTAAGGTCGAGGATGCGATCGACCTCAGCCTCGGCATGGATCGGAAAGCCAGCCCTGACCTCGCCGGCCATCAGGGGGAGGGGATACCGCGAGCTTTCGGAGGACAAGCCCAGGATGGCAATGTGTCCGGCCAGTTGGCCGCTTCCGTTAGCGGTTCCTTCAAATCGTGGTGTGCAAACCATGAGGCAACTCCTTGTACTGTACAGTCATACTGTATCGAAGGAAATCCAGCCCCACTGCAAGCCAATGAACCTTCCCGAGAACCGAATGAGTATTCACCTTACGCAAAATGTGGCCTCACGCGGAAGAGAAATAGTGATTTTATCTAGCCGCTAATGGAAAACCCGCCATCAACGGGTAAGGCAACGCCTGTAACGAAATCAGAAGCAGAGCTGGCCAAGAAAACTGCGACACCGGCAAAATCACTGGGTAGGCCCCATCGCTTAGCAGGGGTTCGATCGATAACACGCTGATGTAAATCTTTCACCTGGGAGCGTGTCTCTCTTGTCATCTCCGTATCTACCCATCCTGGCAAAATAGCATTTACTTGAATATTCTTATCAGCCCAAGCTGCGGCAAAAGATCGACCCATCTGTACAATACCTCCCTTGCTAGCGCCATAAGGCACGCTTAAAGGCATTCCAAAAATAGATAACATCGAGCCTATATTAATAATTTTACCACCACCTACTTCAACCATATAAGGGTATACGTGATGAGAGCAATAAAACGCACCAGAGAGATTGACATCAATTACGCTACGCCATTCATCAACAGAATATTCCTCAGGGGGTTTGCGGATAGCAATACCAGCATTATTCACGAGTATATCAATACGACCAAACTCTTCTGCCACAACAGCAAGCATCGCTTTACATGAAAGCTCATCTGCTACGTCAACCTCAATCCCCAACACCCGCCCCCCTAGTCGAGAGAGTCTTTCAACAGCTGATTTATTCTTATCTTTCTGACGTCCCGCTATCACAACCGTAGCTCCGTATGAATGCAGCGCAGAAGCAATACCGAACCCTAGGCCTCCATTCCCACCAGTAATAACAGCAACACGACCTTCCAAGCTGAAAATATTCATAGATTACTCCTGTATCAGGGCGAAGCAATGGAAGATTTATCATGGCCTATAACGAGTTAGCCCTATCCCACCAGCTATCATCGCAGCAGAAACAAAGCGCCAAACACCAAAGCCCTCTTTAAGAATGAAAGTAGAAATAAGAGCAGCGAAAAGCACGCTGGTTTCTCTCAAAGCTGAAACCATACCAAGCGGTGCATATGCCATAGCCCAGATAACTATCCAATACGCTCCAACCTGCATGCCACCACCAATGCTTACCGAAACGATATTATTGCGAATCACCTCTAAGATTAATTTGTGCTTCCATGTCATAGCAATAATAAAAGTTAGCAAGCCGTTACCTATAGTCAATAAAACAGCAAATCCGAACGCTGAACCAGCTTGACGTGCACCAATTCCATCAACGAGGGTATAGGACGCAATAAAAAAACCAGTGCCTAAGGCGGTAAAAATTGCTCGCGGGTTCTGGGTAATCCCGGTTTTAGCATCGAGTGCTAGAGCCATGACGCCAACGGAAAGGAGTAAAATGCCAATTAAAATTGGAAAGCTTAATGCTTCGGAAGCAAACAAAGCTGCGCCTAATGTAACGAGTAATGGCGCCGAACCACGAGCAATGGGATACACTTGCCCATAATCCCCAAATTTGTAAGCCAAAGGAAGGGAAAAATGATAGGCAGTATGTATTAAGATTGCCACACATAAAAGTGGCCAGCTTTCAGGGGAGGGGATAGTAACGAAAGGTAAGGCAACAAGGGAAAACAAACTGCCCATAAAGGTTATTAACGCCATAACTGCAATTTTGTCTCCACCTACCTTTACAAGGGCATTCCAGCCAGCATTTAGCATGGCAGCAAACAACACTACAAAGGTTATCTCGATTTCCATTTAATATCCTCATGAAAATACATGCTCGTTAGCTTGGTTTAAGTATAGCAGGTGCTAGCCAGGCACTTTGTTGTGTAATGCTATAAAATCTTTAGCTTGCATCGCTGCACGTCCTACAAGCGCCCCATCAACGTTAGCGATCGATAAGATCTCTTCAGCGTTGTCTGGGTTGACAGAGCCACCGTAAAGAAGTCGAACAGAGTTAGCTGGCGAGCCCAGCAACCCAACAAGTTCGTTTCGTATAAAAGAGTGTGTCGAGGCTATATCCTCACGCGTAGGGGTCAACCCTGTACCAATCGCCCAGATTGGCTCATAGGCTATTACGAAGCTTTCGGAACCTGCAGCTTCAGGAAGGGAGCCTTTTAGCTGCTTCGATAAAACATCGAGAGTCTTTCCGGCTCTGCTATCTTCTAATGTTTCGCCGATGCAGATCACAGGCACCAGACCTGCTCGCCATGCGGCCTCAACCTTACTATTAACAATGATGTCCGTTTCGCCATGATCAATGCGGCGTTCTGAGTGGCCAACAATCACGTAGGTAGCCCCGGCATCCTTTAGCATTTCAGCGGAAATATCACCGGTGTGAGGACCAAATACCTTTATGGCACAATCTTGGGCGCCGATACGGACAGGCGAATTGGTTAGACATTCGCTTGCTTGATAAATAAGTGTTGCTGGCACAAAAATAATGGCCTCGGCCTCCGATGGATGTTTTTTTAAGCCTTGCCCAATAGCAGACAGCTCAGACAGCGAACTCATGAGCCCGTGCATTTTCCAATTACCAGCGATCAATGGAGTGATATTAGGAGTCATGTTTTCTTTTCCTTATTTGATCTTTCGAAGAAAAATAACAAAAGCAACAAGTAAGCTTATATCAAGCTCCCCCAGATCGAGTGACAAAGGACCTAACCTTAGAAACTATTCGATCCGCGATTGCATGTTGCGATTGACGTGTCTGCGCGCCTACATGAGGGGTAAGTACAACGTTAGGAAGAGATAGCAAAGGGKCATGCATTAGCGAATACTCATTATAATGTACATCAAGGCCCGCAGAAGCCAATGTTCCATTTTTCAAAGCCTGGAGCAAATCATCATGTGCAACAATTGAGGCGCGAGCGGTATTAATCAGAATGGCTCCTGGCTTCAACATTGATATCTCCTTTCTTCCAATAAGATCTACGGTGCCTGGGGTCAGGGGCAAATGAATAGAAACAACACTACACACCTTAAACAAGTCATTAAGAGACCTGCATGGCTTAATATTATAGCTTGAGAGCTGTTCGGCCTTGAGCCCAGCTTCTATAGACCTGTCCCATGCGTAAACGTCTGCGCCAAGAGCACGGACCATCTTTCCAAAGGCCTTTCCTATACATCCGAACCCTACTATGCCGACCTGGCGAGACGCTATTGTATCGGTAACTAGTTGAGATTTTATATCCCAGTTTCCTTGGCGAACTGCAGTATTAAACGTAGGAATCTGGCGCAAGCTAGAGAACAGCAGTGCCAAGGCTAAATCGGCGACGCTCTCTTCAGAGCCACCAGTGGCGACAACATCAATTTTACGAGCTGCCGCAGCTTGTAAGTCGATCGTATCTAAGCCAGAGCCGGCTTTTATAATTAACTTCAAACTAGGCGCCTGATTTAAGAAACTAGAATCAACCACGAGCTTTCCCCGGGTGACAAGAATAACCGCATCAATTAGCTTACCAGTGCCGATAGCATCATCGAGGCTGAATGTTTCTAAATATTTCGCCAAACGCTCATGAAGATCATGATGGAATTGACCACTAAGTGCGATCAGCATAACACCCTCACAATTGTCATATTTATAAAATAGCCTGATCGCTTCTTCCCATTGCTTTGTTAACGTCAAGTTCCAGGCGAGTCATTGCAAAAAGTGCATCAAGTGTTTCTGGAATAACAATAGATTCCATGTGAACGCCAGCCGAAAGGACAACATTTTCTCCAAAGGTTTGAACACTTTCTTGCCATATGATTAAATCAGGACAATCATTTCTTTTATGGCCACGTCCGACATCACGCAGATCAGTTAAACCACCTCGACCCTCTATCACCTTTATTCGAGGGGAACTCCTCAGAACATCTAGTATTTCATATCTACTGTGGATGCCCTTGAGGTTGGCGAACATGCTTATAAGGTGTCCACAGTTTACGGGAGCATACGTAGCTTGCGTATGTACTTCTAAGTCAGGCCAAAACAATTTAGCGTCACTGCTATGATGAGATACGCCCATAGAAGGCAATATGTTGTTAACATAACCTTTAAGGCTTTTATCTGGATCAGCTGCGGACCTAGTAAGAACAGCTCTAACTGATTGAACAGTGAAAGAAGATGAAAGTGAATGAATAATACGGACCAGGCCAGTCGTATTACAACTGAGTATTCGCACTGACGGCGCAGATATAGCTTCATTGTAACCATGGCCATAACAATAATTGCAAGCAGCCAAAGCAGATGACTCACCACCTTGGTAGATCATCCTTAGGTTATAATTATTATAGACATTTGAATAGACAGCACCAGTGCCTCTCGGAGTACAGTCTAATACATAATCGCTAGAGGATAGAAGATCTGCAGCATCCCCAGCCACTACGCCTTCTAGGCTGGTGTTATCATTAGAATCTGTGCAATAAACTGGAATCCCTGCTTGTATTATCGGAATCAAAGCTGGAGTTAAACGCCTAACCCCTACACCAGTCAGCTCAAATTCAGGTATACCTTTGACTGTCTCAGCCAGGCGTTTGCCGATGGTCCCCATACCAAGCAAAGCAATTCTTGGCTTAGATATAGAAAGCGAATTATGCCTATTCATGGTTGACCTCGCAAAGGGGTTTTCAGGGACTCATGAAGGATCTCATATCTAGTCTCTCTTTGTAGATCAGGCTGGTAATATGTGCCGATTTGATAGGCTAAGACAAAAGCGACAACAGCATCTGTAACTGCCAACCAAACATTAAATTCCTTATCCGTAGCGCAGATATTATCGGCCTTGCCTAACAAAACTATGTCGGGAAAGTATGCATCACTCCAGCCACAGTCCCTTGCAAACTCTGAAAGAGTGGCAGTATCAGCTATCTTCAACATGGCAGGCGGATTTACCATCTTGCTTGGAACAACACTTCTTCGAGCAAAGCTATCTACTTCAGGTTTTCGGTTACGGGAACCGATTATATTGACCAACCAGCAGCGCGTATGGCTTATTGAAACACAAGATAAGGCCCAAGCATCTCGCAGCCAGTCTGATTGAGGCGTGATGTTAGAAAATATTACGCTATCAATAGCGCCTATTTTAACAGGTGATAGATAGCTTCCGACTGGGGCAAGAACCACAGCATGCCCAGATGCGCCCGGGTATGCATTTTCAATAGCCAGTAGAGCAGCTTCCCAAGTGGTTGGCAATTGCACATTTAAGCATGGCAGCTCGCTCTTTAATTCGACAATATTCCTCTCCACATCGTGAACTACCTTAACTTCAAACCCATCCACCTCCAAAGCTGCACTGTTATTAGCTTCAGATAATATGATCGCCGGCCAACCAGCCTTGCAACTATATTCGACTCCCTTAACACTAATCGCCATAGCTACGTTCATTTGTCAACTCGCTGAGTTATAGGCATGATTTTCTGAAGCATAATTTGCGATCACAGCTTCCGCGAAGCCACTCGTACTCAGGGTTCCTCCCATTTCATGCGTTCGTGTATTCTTGTTCCGAAGAGTGCAATCTATAGCCTGCTCAATCTGCTCTGCAGCGTATACGAGATCAGTGCGGTGATGCTTCCTCCCTAACCATTCGAGCAGCATTGCCGCTGAAAGGATCAAACCTGACGGATTAGCTATATTATTTCCAGCAATATCTGGCGCCGAGCCATGGGAAGCCTGAGCCATGGCTAGTTTATGTGAGCAATTTAGAGAAGGTGCGCTCCCGAGGCCCCCACTTAATTCAGCCGCCTCATTGGAAAGTATATCTCCGAACATGTTAGTAGTTAGTATTACGTCAAACTGCTCAGGATTTCGCACCAGTAGCGCTGCGGCAGCATCTACTAGCACCTCGGACGAAGCTACGTCTGGGTAAGATTGAGACACTTCCCTTACAGTCCTGAGAAACAGGCCATCTGATAATTTTAGTACATTTGCCTTATGTACAATCGTTACGTGCTTCCTTCTTAGCTGAGCTAATCTATAAGCGGCGGTGGCAATGTCACGGGTAGCATCTGCAGTTATTTTACGCAAAGCAAACGCTGAATTAGCATCTGGCATAAATTCGCCATTTCCGCTATGCATAGAGCGGCTTGCATAAAATCCTTCAGTATTTTCACGCACTATTACTAAATCAATGTTATTATATGTTTTATTCGTATTGCGAAGCTTGCTCGGCCGATAGTTAGCAAAAAGATGGAGGCGATTTCGAAATTCCGCCGAAGGGTTCAAGCCACCTTCATCACGGCTTGGATATTCGTAGGTAGAGAGTGGCGCCAGTATAATTCCTTCGACCTCGCGAGCCCTCTTCATGACATCGTTTGGTAGAGTCGTACCCGTTTTTTCATACGCTTTGAGTCCTACCTCTCTTATATCAAAGGTGAGACCCAGACAATCGAAATTAGAAACGTGGTTTAAAACTGATAAGGTTGCCTTCGTAATTTCTGGGCCTATCCCATCACCCGGAAGAACCAATATATCCATTTTAGCCTCCAGCGCTGCAGATACGATATTGTCATTTGTATGAAATGACGATTAGGCGTCTGTAGATTGTTTTTCCCTTGCTAGAGCTGCATCGTAACCAACCAGACTGAAAATATCACCGACCGAGCTGCAGATACCATCTGCTTCAAAAGAACGATCATTTTCTAGGATTCTTTTGCAAACTTTCTTCATTGCAAAATGCGATGCTCTTAGCATATGGTTAGCGTGTATTACAATATTGGCACCATGCTCAAATAGGTCCTGGGCTCTTATTTTGTTGTAGGTAGTAGGCACACATATAATTGGTTCTTTGTGGCCCGCGCTTCTAAATCTGGTAATGAACTCTATAATATCATCGCCATCCTTTGATTTAGAATGAATCATTACTCCATGCGCACCATTACGCAGGTATATTTCGGCTCTCTCCAGTGCATCGTCTACGGTACGTCCAGCTATTAAGCTTTCAAGCCGTGCAAAAATCATAAAGGTGTCGGATAGCAATGCAGAGCGCGCACGTCTAATTTTTGCGCCAAAAGCATTTGGCTCTTCAAGGACGTGCCGCGAATCTAATGACAGGCTATTCCGCTTAGGGTGTTGTTTGTCTTCAATTACTACTGCGCTGACCCCTAATGATTCTAACCTAGTGCACAAATACTCAAAACTTGTTGTTTCTCCACCCGTATCACCGTCCACAATAATCGGCTTCATAGACGCTTGGCAAACTTCGTCTATTAACTCGAGTCTTCTCTCCAGCACGTACATTTCCATATCAGGCAACCCTCTGGATGCAGACCCAGTTAAACTTGAAATCCAGAGAGCGTCAAAATTTGGCGAGGATCCTTCAATTGCGTAGTTTGTCGCTTCACTACACACAAGCGCTGAAAGCCCGTTATGCACTTCTATACATCTCACATGGCCTTTTTCATCTAATTGTTTTTTGAGTTTACCCCGACGGCTATCTGGCAAGGTCCTATATTGTAGACACATGTTGCACACCTTTAATTAGATAAAATTATTGTCGGCTTAGTTGCCAGTCGCTTTTCGAGCATCGCAAGAAGCCCGCCCTGTTCTACCATTTCCAGCATTTTCTCTGGAGGTGGCTGAAAATTTATGGTTTCACTATTACCGGCGATTTCACCCTTTATCAAGTCGAGGTTTACAGTTTCCTTTTCAGCAAAGGATGGGCTAGGAATCTCGAGCGCAATCAGCCCAAGATTCCATGCGTTGCGAAAGAAGATCCTTCCAAAGCTTGGCGCTATCACAGCTATCACACCGGCAGCTAGAAGTGAACTCACTGCCTGTTCCCTTGAGCTACCTATACCAAACGTATCACTGCAGCAGATAACGTCTCGCTCCTGAAGAGTCACAGCAAACCCCGGTATCGCGTTTTCAAATACATGTTTAGCAAGTTCTTTTGCATCGGTATACATGTGTTTGTATCTACCCGGGATAATGTCATCTGTTGATATGGTCTGCTCAATTCTACGCACCCGTAAATTTAATATTTCTTTCATGAGACTAGTTCCGTACTATTTGGTATTTCCCCTTTTATAGCGGTATGCGCAGCTACCAAAGGAGATGCCAAGAAGATTTCTGCTTCGGGATTTCCCATCCTGCCTAGAAAATTTCGATTCATAGTAGATAAAACTCTATCACCGGAAGCAGGTATGCTTCCTTGTGTTCCCAGGCAGGCACTGCAACCAGGAGGCGAAATAATCGCTCCGGCTCGCATTAACGTAGCGATATAGCCTTTTTCCAGAGCCTCAAGATATACTTTTTGTGATCCCGGAGTGACTAGGCAGTGTACTTTTTGGCGCACCTTACCCTGTGCGAGTACGGAAGCAGCTTCTGCTATGTCCTCCAAACGCCCGTTTGTACAAGTTCCAATAAATACGTAGTTAATCTTTAATCCAGCGCACTCATCTAGGGGAACACTGTTTCCAGGTGAATTTGGCTTTGAAATCATCGGTGGTAAACCCTCGATATTGAACCTATGTAATCGAGGATCCCCATCTTCTGGCTTATGTAGGGAAACCATACCATTCGGTCGATCCTTGCCTTGAGGCAGAAACGAACATTTGGCGCCCATCTCAACCCCTAGGTTGGCCACACTTGCGCATGAATCCAGGCTTAAATCCTCCGCCCATGGTCCCACCCACTCGATGGATTTGTACATGAAAGGGTACTGGCCAAGTTCCGCTAGTACATGCATGACCACATCCCGTGCTCGTGCGCTTGCTGCGGGTCTACCTTTAATATCTAGCCAGACTGTTCCTGGGACCTTTAACCAAGTTTCCCCTGTAACCATGGCAGCCGCACAATCTGATGCTCCCATACCAAGTGCAAGGCACTGCGTTGCTCCGCCTGTACATGTATGCGAATCGGAACCTATAACAATTGTTCCAGGCTCATACCATCCTTGCTCAAGAGCCACCACATGGCTTATTCCCTCTCCAGCCCTAAAGACCTGTACTCCGAGCGATTCTGCAAATTCCTCTGCTTCACGGAGTCGGGCAGCAATGTGTTTGTCTGGAGACAACACCGAATGATCAAAAAACACCCCTACGTGTTCTTGATCAAACACATCCGAAAACCCGTGTTTTTTGAACAATTTGCTTATGGTTGGGGAGTTTCCGTCTTGGAGATAGACGCGATCCACACGAGCGGTGACTAGCTCACCTTCATGTATGCTGTCTCGGTCCGCATGCTTGGCAATGACCTCCTCGACGAATGGTGAGTTCATTTTGTTGCCTCCGCCTTCTGGTCCAGTTCCCGATATAAGCTCAGAAGCTGTGCTGGCTCAATTTGCGAACCCTGTCGAGTTGACTCAGTGCGTACTCTAGCAAGGCAGGCAGACAGCACTTCTTCTCTAATGGTGATACTATTCTGCTCAAGCACACTGCGTAACGTTGCACGGCCTGAATGCTTACCGATCACATAGCGTCTCTTATTTCCTACCTCTTCGGGTGTGAACGGCTCAAAGGTGGAAGTATCCTTCAACATTCCGTTAACATGTATACCCGATTCATGCGCAAATACATTATCTCCTACAACAGGTTGCCAAGCTGGGATAGGCTGTTTGCTGGCTACTGCTACTTGTTCGGACAGCTCCTTGAGCTTCGTGGTGTCCATTCCTAAGTCACGCCCATATAGATGTTTCAGTGCTAGGACCATTTGAGCCATGTCGGGCATCCCGGCTCGCTCACCCATTGCATTAACGCAAACATGAAAGTAACGTGCGCCAGCACGAAGGCCGGAAATCGTGTTAGCAACTGCAAGCCCGAAATCATTATGGCAATGGCATTGAGTATCTATAGAAGAGACTTGTCCTACTGCATCAACGCGCCTGGCATACTCTTCTGGCCCTAAAATTCCGATGGTATCTGATAACCGCAGACGGTCTGCTCCTGCTTCAGTTATTGCTATTGCATACTCCTGCAAGAAGGGTATTTCCGTTCGGCCTACGTCTTCTGCGCTAATCGATACAAAAACGCCTCTATCCTTGGCATATTTAATAAGGTCTGAGACCTTCTCAATGAGCCATACTCTATCTTTACCAATACTCCCTTTTAAGTGGTTAGTAGAAGTTGGCAGGCCTATGTGAACAGCCTTGAAACCCAAGTCTATCGAGAATGCTATGTCTTCCTTGATACCCCTGTTCCATCCAATCAGTGTTACTTCATCCCTCCGTTCGAGCATTTCTTTCAGGGTTTCTACCTCCTCACCACCCATTGCAGGTATGCCAGGCTCGATCCACTTTACTCCAGCCTCGATAAGTTTATTGAATAACTGAAGTTTTACCTCTTTTGAAAATGCTACCCCTGGTGCCTGCTCACCATCTCGGAGGCTAGTGTCTTCTAATATAATATCGTGACGCATCATGGCATAATTCCTCTGTACCTTAAGTTGTCATTTTTTCGTCATGCAGTTCTGAGTTTTAGCACAGCCACATCGGTACGCCACTGTCCTTTCAGACAGTGGCGTATCTAAAATGGCTTACCTAGGCTCGTGCTTGGCAATAGTCAAAATATGGAAAAACTTACTTTTTTGTTTTAAACAACACCACGCCGGCACCTACTCACTTCTATAAAGAATGATAGGTTATCGGTTTACTTAAGACCTAATATGAGGTATTACCTGTGCTTGCCAGACAACAATTAGAGTCGTTTTCTGTCCATACGAGCCACTACAACGATCTTGATGAGTCGACTCTCAAGCAACTTTATAAATTAAGGAAGCACGTCTTTATCGATCGCTTGAAATGGAATATTGTAAGTTATAATGGTGGGAATTCAGAGAAAGACGAATATGACAACTCAGACTCATACTATATTTATACTATGAGCGATGGCATTTTAAGTGGTTGTGTTAGGCTTCGCTCGTCCTCTAAGGCCACGCTTTTTACTGGTGCCTTAAGCTATGTTCGGCCAAGCTATTTAGAACCCTCCATATCGGCTGTAACTTGGGAGGCTAGCAGGTTTTGCCTTAAAAAGTATTCAGCGAGTAATTCATCCCCTCATAGAAACAGGTTTGGGATCGATCTCCGCACAATTTCAATATTCAAAAGTATGGTTGAGTTTGGCATTAATAATGAAATCTCTCAATATGAAGCAGCTATAGTTCCTGCAATGAGTAGGGTTTTGAGGCAATCTGGTTGGGAACACCGAATGCTTAACAAGGATGTAGCAGCCTTCGGCGAGCCTATACTCTATGTCTTATTACCCTGTACCGAAGCCATACATAGTAAGTTGTCCTATGAAATGTATTAACCTATGCAACTTATATTTCGTTATTTTTAATAGCTGCAGTTAGTGCCTGTCTTACATTGCATGCATTTAGCTTTGTGGCTGAGACGTTAATATGATATTTAACCGTTCTCTCTGTTATCCCTAATATCATGCCAACTTCGGCATATGTCTTTCCCATTGAAGCCCAGTACAAGCACTCACTCTCCCTTTCTGTGAGTATTTTATTTTTCGTTGGCATCATATAATTTGGTCTATACATATGCGAGAGATGGGCTAAATATATGAAAGTTTCCAACTCTCGTTCGACCAGCGTTTTTACTTTATCATGGTCACTTGGCGCTGCAAAGTTAACCAATCCAAAGGAGACCCCTGGTTCATGTATCGGTATTGAATAGCCTTGTTCTATTCCATAAGCACTTGATTCTTTAAAGATAGCGTCCTGATACAGATGATGCTCCGTCCAGCAAAAAGGTATCGAGCTTCGCGATGCGGTTTTTATTACAGGGTCCTTTTGATATAAATTGCTTTGGCGATATTTCTCGACCCATTCGTGAGGATAGTTACCTTCGATAACAGCCTTGCTGTGCTGGGTTTCATGTCGATATATGCAAACATAGCTAAAATAAGGGATGCTGAGCTTTGCGAAGGCCCATGAAAGCACCTCCGAATACCAGCTACAATCATCTCTTGAAAGAGTGTTTTTAACCTCCTGCAGGATGGCTTCTTTATCCTTAATCATTTTAATCCCTTATTGTTTGATTGTTTTAGGGTTTGTCTAAAATAACTCTAGTTGCGTTCAACTTTGCAAATAATCTCTGACTACAAAAATCTAGCGCGATTTGAGCCTTTCATCTGTAAGTTAACTACGTCTCGCCCTGCTCAACTATTTAACAATGTCCCTGTCGTTCGGTAATTCAGGCTATTTCCCAAGCCACCCTAGAACATTTACTGGCGATCACCTAGCCACATCGGAGGTACATGTTATGCATATCTAAAGGAAGTCTAGCGTGTCTCATGGCTTCCATCCAATGAATCCACCATCAAGTGTTCCAATTGAAGTGCGCAGGGCATGCCTACTCAGCGCAGTCTGGTAAGCTCGAGCATGGCCGCGTGTATGCATTTGGCGCGTTCGCCATCAATGTGCCAATTGTTAGGCTTTCATTCTTTCATATAGGCTATACCGCCGCTTGTAATTACCGAAGACGGGGAGCTACATGGAACCTAAATTTTGTTCCGTAAGCCAGGCAACATGGCCATGTCCATACACGGCTCGCCAAACCAGACTTTAAACAGGCCCAAGATGACGACACCGGACTCCAAGCAACTCTCTGACCACGCCAGGCAGGCACACGAAAAAGTTGATGCCTTTGAGCCCCGCAAGATTGAGATACAAGACCGCGGCCTACCTGCTCTCCAGCGCTTGGCCGCCAATGCCTTGGGATATACCCACCAGCCACACCATATCCGACGCATACTGCTGGCCACCTATAACGGGGAAGCCTGGCCCCTCGATTTGACCCGGCTACGTAGGCTGGATGCTGACCTCATCGCTGATGCGCTTACGGTCATCGAATGGTCGACCTATGCCGATGCTGAGCTGTTTGAGTATCTGCCTGACGGCGMCCGCTTCATGCAGCAGCTCGCCGACATTGAACGAGAGCCCTAGCCGCATATGTCCCATACAAGCCCTACCCCCTCCCTTTCCAGGAGACAGCTACCGAGCATCTTCAGGTAGTGCGGCATCGCTTGGCGCCAGCTCATGACATACAGCGCAAAAATTCCCTACGGGCTTCGCCAGGACCGGCTGGTACATATCAGCCAGTTGACCCCGGCCGAACGCGGTGATCGTTGCGGCTGTGTCTGCCCAGAGTGCAGAACGCAGCTGATCGCCAAGATGGGCAAGATCGTTCGCCACTACTTCGCACACGCCCCGGGCATACGCCCATGCGCTGGCGGGGCTGAAACGGGCATACACCTGGCAGCGAAACAGCTGATCGCTGATCGTAAGGAAGCGCCCATCCCCCTGCTTCTAGCGCAGATCGAGGGAATGGATACCGATGGCTACAAGCACACCGAATCCAAGGTTATTTTTCCCGGCTGCGATCGGCAATCCGTGGATGACGCGAAGCTCGAGTTCAGCCTGGGTGACATCCGCCCTGATTTGATCGTGACCCTGGGCCAGGTAGAGATCCTGGTTGAGGTGGCCGTCACCCATTACATCGACGCCGAAAAACTGCAGCGACTCGAAAGCCGTGGCCTGCGCTGCATCGAAATCGACCTGGGGGATATACCGCGTGACCTGATCCCAGCTGACCTCGAGGAGCATGTCTTTAACTACCACCGGGCCTAATGGATCGTGAATCCCAAGATCCACGCAGAGCAGGAGAAACTGCGCCCCAGGCTCCAGCAGCAGATCGAGCGGGCCAACAACCGAATCGCTCAGGCAAAGGCTGCCCGGGAGCGCGAGGAACAGCGCCAGCGCGAACGCTATGCCCAGAGGGAGGCCTACTTTCAGGCACAAGCTGAGAAGCAAGCCGAGCAGAAGCGCCAATGGGAGGTGGAGCAGCGGCTGGCGCGAGAAAAGGCTCGAAAAGAGGCTGATGCCCGACAACGAGAGGCCGAGGCAACTCGCCAGCGGGAAGCCAAGGCAAGGGCCGAGGCCGAACGGAAACGGCGACAGGAATCCTGGGCTGACGAGCGCCAGCAACTCGACTTGGAAAGCATGCGCCAGCTTGCCAGGGAACTATCAGCGGCCTGCCAGCGTATCGAAAGCCACCTGGCCACGGCGCCAGCGTCATCACGGCTCTGCCTACCACTGGCACGGCGCCATGTCCAAAGAGACATCTACAGGATGGACCTGGAGCCCATCCCTGCCGCGATCGAGACACGCACCGAGTACGACTGGATGTTCGGGGTGCCTGCCCGGGAGTGGAAACTAGCGGCCTTCCTGGGGGCGGTTTATACCCGGGAGAACCTTCAACGACAGACCTGGATCGCCATCCAAGACATCGAGCGCTGCCTCGTTGAATTCGGATACCGGCCTGTCGTCGCACTTCACCGCGCCGAGCAGTTGCTGACTACGGCTCGATACTACCAAGTGCTTGAAGACGACCCCGCGATCMCTGCACTTGGGCAGCTGCCACGGCCGCTGGCTGCGATCGCAGAATTCGTTGCGGAATTGGACAATTTCAACATGATCCAGCTGCGGGCAGCCGAGCTGGATGAGCTTACGCTGACCCTCAAGCCTGCCGCCAGCTGGCGCTTACGCGAATAGCCGGCTCAAAGGCCGGCTACGGAGCTGGAAGTGGGGTGCTCAGGCAGAAAGGAATTGAGATTCAGCTTTGGCCTCGGCGTCCGTATAGACCTTGATTAGAGCACCGTCAGCGATTGCTTTGCCCTCGAGCGCATCCTTGACCAGGCAATACTCGGTGAACACTTGCCTAATGAGCTGACCGGCATCAGCCAGCTCGTCATCGATGTGGGTATCAGCATCCAGGGCATCCCAGTGCAGACCTTCTGACATCCCAGTGAGCATATCCTCGGCAGTGGTTTCCCGCGGGTCAGAGTCTTGGGCGATGAAATCGCTCACCACCAGCTCGATGAGGTGTTGGCGCTTATCTGATCCGGTCATGCTTGAGTATTCAGTCATTGGCTTACCCTGGTCTCGATATGTTCGGTGGCAACGTGGCGACCTACCAACCTGCCGCTTAGGTTATGCCTCCATTGTAGTGTGCAATGCACACTTTTTGCAATGCATTTAAGCGCACACCGGCAATCAGTCCTTGTCGAGCTACCAGCGATCGGCAGCTCGCGGTGTGTTATTCGACAATCCCTCGATTGGCAGTTATTTCTTACATTAACAGCTCAATGCGGCCCACCAGGGGGAGGGGATATGTGTAGTCGATACGAGGCGCCTGATGCCGATCAGCTGATGCATGCCTTTGGCGTTGCGCCAGATCAGGGGATGCAAAGCGAACTCTGGCCAGGGTACATCGGCCCATTTCTCCGAGCGCCCCAGGCAAGCGATCCCGATGACGAGGCCGCTCCCTCTGTGGAGGCACTGACTGGGATGTTTGGCCTACTGCCGTTTTGGGCAAAGGACACCAAGCTGGCGCGGAGAMCCTACAATGCGCGATCGGAAACGGCCGATAGCAAGCCGTCATTCCGTTCTGCGTGGCGCCAGGGGCAGCACTGCATTATCCCCGCGACGTCGATCTACGAGCCCGATTGGCGCTCTGGGAAGGCGGTCCCGACTCGAATTACTCGGGCAGATGGTGGCCTCATGAGTATTGCCGGTCTATGGGAGAAATGGACCAACCCAGACGGTGAGACTGTGCATAGTTACTCGATGCTCACGGTAAACGCCGACGTTCATCCCCTGATGCGAAACTACCACCGTCAGGGGAGCGAGAAGAGGATGGTGGTTGTCTTGCCGAACGGGGCGCTCAAGGACTGGCTGACAGCGCCAGCGGCAGAGAGCAAGGCGTTCATGCGGCAGTATCCAGCGGATCGACTGCAGGCTGAGCCCAGGCCCTAAGGGCTTGGCTTGATACTCAAGGGCTCAGCAATGCTGGCATGTTTAGCGGGTAATAGTTCAGGTCATGGCTTAAAGAGCTTGATTGTAAAGATTAGACAAAAACCGCTCAATAGTCTTGATAGTTGAGTCTATATAATTCATCTCGACCTTGATCTGGTTGTTCCAACCATAACCGAGGTCAGGAGTATTGTTTACAATGTTCTCTATAGTCGAAGGGGGGGTAGTGCTTTTCACATATCCCTCTTCGTGAACAATCTGGTTTCTCAGTTTATTCAAATCACTAATAGCGCTCCAAAGAGCGTTCATGCCGCCAGAACTGAAGTCTACGCTGACCATTTTTTCTAGGTACATTTTAGACCGAACAACCCCTTCACCTCTCAGGTCAGTCACCGCGATCGGCAAGCTGTTCTTCTTATCAACTCGCTTACACAGTTGGTGCATCTGCCTTTCAAGGAATGAGTAAAGAGATACGAGGGTCGACTTCCTAAATGTGTCAATGAAAGTATTTTCTATCTCGTGTATATCGTCGGATATAAACTCGATTATATCGTTGTATTCGTCCTCATCCTGACCGTAGTTATCTGGCGACAAGTCATAAGATTCGACAATCGCTCGTTTGTCACTTTGGAACTTGGCATCCAGCTCCTCCGTGTACTTTCTAAAGCCTTCAAGCCTTGCGACACAGGCGTCAATCAAAATACTTTTCATCATACTGCTGGATACTCCCCATTCTAAAAAATCGCGTGCTGCTTCCTCCCGATTATCAGCCTACCCCACCCAGGGCGTAATCGAAGTGATGGCATAAACCGAGCGCTCCGGCACACCTTCGGAGGTGTCGACACGTTCAATTTCCTGCCCCTCTGCTAAGGGCCGGTCAAGGAAGTCGATAAAAGTCTCAGTGGAATCGCCGTGACTCCACTCTGCCTGGTAGCAACGGCAGCCCTTGTTCACGTCTGTGAGCAGGAGAGGGTAGAGAGTCAATAACTCGCCAAGGTCGCTACGTTCCTTTGAATAGCCATATATCTCTTCTGTCTGCAGTCGACCATCTTGGTTCACGACTGCCACCAGGCGCATCACGCACTTGCGATCGGCCGTGTACTCAAGGTCGATCTGAATTGCCCTGTTGCCTGTAGTCATAGATGTCTCCGAGGGCATCTCATTCAACTCCATGTCTGTCAGCCTTAGCTCTTCGCCTTAGGAATCTTTACCCCATCCAGCTTGTAGTGCTCACCTAGCTCAATGGCGCGGCGCACCGACTCCAATACGGGTTTGCGCACAGCACGGTAGCGGGTCGAGCCAGGCGAGGCGAACCAACCCTTCACCGTCTCCACGCTGTACCCAGTCAGGGTGGCCACATGGGTCTGGTTCAAGCCATGCCTCTCCATAAGCTGACGGAGGGCTTCATTCGTTGGTGTCTCGGAAGTGCTCATGAATGTCTCTCTATATATCGCCACAGGCTAATGCCAGCAGCGCTAGTTCTTGGATGACGCTTACTAGGCCTCTAAGCCCCAACAGCGTCTAGCGCGATCCCTGGCACTCTCTCGGTCGAACGTATCAGGTAGAGCAGGGCAGCTGTCCTGGTTGAAGTGCGCAAGCAGATCGCCAAACAGCGAGGAGTCACGCAAGTCGAGGTCGATACCCACCAGCACATCGACCGCTTGGTGTATCTCCACGACAGACCAGGGCTCCAGTTGGGCAATGAACTCATTGTCACGAATCAGCCGCTGGATCTCTGGATGCTCCTTGATTGTCTCGAGCTGCACGGTTGACGCCATGAGGCCTCCGTTTTCATAGGTACTGTTGACAGTTTAATGTGCAATGCACACCAATTCAATACTAACCAATCGTCAAACAGCGCAAACCATAGCCCATGTAGGCAAGGGTAGAGTATGCCCCGAGCAATCTACCGCAGCCCAATCGATTATTAAAAAAGTGTTCTTTGCACACTATTATGAGGTTGCTTAGTCAACGACGCCTTATTGGGAGCCAAAATGTCCATTTACTTCATTCCACTCTTCTCGCTACCAACAATCATTGAAGGGCCTGGTGACTATCTCACTCGCGGCGGGGAGCGGGTTACTATTGAACGCACTTCAGCACGGCATGACTTGAACTGTGTGGGGCACTATTCGGAATGCGGTACAGCTGAGCGGTGGCATAAAACGGGCCGCATTATGGCGACCTCCGAGACTCGTAACGACATCGTAAAGCGCCTCTAAACGCTAACCAATGGTCAGGTATCAACCATGAACAGCCATAGCATATACCCACCGCTTAATTCGCCTGCAGTCCTGCCGGAAACCCTGAAGCGTGGCCTACAGGTTCAAACACGCTATTTCTATGCGGACAGCGCGCCTGGCAATAAAGCCACAGTAGTCCGCCACTGGAGCACTCCTGCAGGCATCCAGGTCCGCTGTAACTTTGGGAAAGACCTAGGGGGGAATAGCCTGCTGAAAACCATGCCGATCGACGCCCTATCCCTGGGAACGCCCGCATCAACTGACCAAAGAAAAAAAGGAACCGAATAGATGACCACCAAGAAGCACACCAAAAACATGCCTGACAGCAAAAAAACATTTGCGGAAACGGTAATGCCTCTCATGACTCACTTTTTGTTCTACATCACTTTATTTGCCATTTTAGTGGTGTTTTTTGTCTTCACTATAAACCCCAAGGCCTCTTTGCTTTCTGGCGCGACTATGTTGTCTATCCTCCTTCCCGCTTATCAAACCGTTAACGATAGCGGCTGGGACAAGGGGTTTCGCGAATTGCCAAAAGCCAAGCGTTGCAATCTTGTAATGACGATTATTGGCATGGTGGTGACTGCTATTTCATTCCTGGCAGGCMCCAGCACTCTGTTCGKTTGCTAGCAAGGGGGAGACATGCTTGCTGAAATTCAACTGGATATGTTGTTCAACGCCGATTTGAACGCGAACGACATGGCAATCATGCGTACTCAGCGGATGATAGCTCTCGGAGGGACTAAGGAAATGGAGCTGGCGCTGGCACGAATCCAGCTTGAGCCCCATGAGGGCCGGTGGATGTGGGCAGTATCGATCAACTCTTCAAACGGCAGCGAGAGCGGATACAGGCCGTTGCCGAAGTGGGGCAAATTTGCCCAGACCCGGGAGGGCGCTCTTGGAATGGCTGCCGATGAATTGCGAGGGCAGCTAGGCCGTCTGACAGATCGAGAGCGGTTGCGTGTCATTGCTTGGTKAGGGAGCATTCTGCCCGCCACCCAATAACGATCGGAAATTAAGACACCGTACAAAGGCCTCCACTTCTGTGCAGCCAGCCATAGCTCTCAGTGTATGTATCCTGGCTAACCAAATTGTTACGCATGCGAAACATCAACGATCTTTGAAAGGCCGGGTGACCCTCTTGCTAGAAGTGGAACCCATAAAGCGCATCATTAAGATCCAGACACGCGCTTTCTATACGGTCAGTGCCCCAGGCAATAAGGCCGAAGTGGTGCACTACTGGCGATCTGCCAACAAAATTGCGGCGTTGAATTTGTCCCAGAGAGACAAGTGGTTACTGACCACTTAGGAAAAAAATAATAGGTATGCTTATCTGCATGATAGCCTGCTACGAAACTAGCGGGGGAGGAGATGCAGATGGAGAGCCTAAAGTTTTCCAATGAAGGCCCAGCGTTCCCAGGCCACTTGGTAAATGCCATGTTCGCTGGTGACGTTGTGTTCCTGTGTGGTGCTGGCATCAGCGCCCCCCAACTCCCCACCTTTAAGGCGTTGGTTGATGAGTGCTTTGCGCGTCTTCGCTTAAACATGAGCGCTTCAGAAAATCAATCTTATAAGGATGGACGGTACGAGGAAGTGCTGGGATCAGCCAGTCGTAGAATTGTCGATCCAGCCGAGTTGGAAAGAACGATCATGGACTTGCTTGGTCCGCAAATTGATCATGATCTTAGCCACCACCACACCATCCTGAAGTTGTCACGCAATCTCAATAACCAACCATTAATCATCACCACAAATTTCGATACATTGCTTGAACAGGCACTATCGGAGCAAGAAGACCCAGAGCAAATAATATCGCTTAGTTTCGCTGGGCAAGATCTCCCGCCACCAGGCAATGCAAATTTTGGTGGGATTATCCACCTTCACGGCCGCATCGAGAATGAAGAGCTCGGGCTCAGTGCGACACCATTAGTTATGACAAGCTCAGATTATGGTGAGGCGTACATGCGTGCTGGATGGGCGTCACGATTCCTCTTTGATCTGTGCCGATGCAAGACAGTCGTCTTGGCTGGGTATCGTGCTGGTGATGCACCAGTAAGATATTTTCTGAATGTGCTTGAAGCTGACCGCCAACGTTTTCCAGACTTGCATAAAGTTTATGCCCTTGAAGCGGTAACCGAGGACAAGAAAGTCGATACTCGCTGGGAGGCCTTGGCAGTAGAACCTATCGCCTATAAATATCATATTGAGCCTGAGACTAAGGCTGAAAATCACAGCGTTCTATGGCGCGATCTTGAAAGGCTTGCAGATGTGATCGAGCGCCCCAGTGTGACACGTCAACAATGGKCACGCGAAATTCTCGGCAAACCCTTTGCTGAAGCCGATCCCCTTGAGCTAGATCGTATAGCTTGGCTGTATCGCGGACATCGCGACCTTTGGTGGGTTGCCATTAAAACGATTGAGGATGCAGATTGGTTCGATTTTTTAGCTGATCGCAAGCTATGGAGTGATGAAGAGGCGCCGCGGATTCTTGCTGCGTGGGTCGCTCTTGATTTCCAATCAGCTGACCGATTTCAGTTGGCGATAGAATGGTTAAGGAAGCTGGGGAAGCCGTTCGCACATGAGATCTCTCGCCGCCTTCAGCAGCCTCAAGCGCTCCCTGAGTTCTGGGTACGTGCGTGGCGTTTGCTATCAATCAGCGAGCCTAGACCGAACAACCAATCCGATGAAGCGATGCCGTCCTTTATGCTCGTACAAGTGCTCCAAAGTGCAGTAGTGCTTAATGACGACTTGGAGCGGGCTGTTAGGCTTCTTAGGCCTGTTCTCGAGCTGAGACCAAAACTCACCAGCTTTTACACTGAACCCGATCCTGAGACACCAGAAAGGATTAATCAGCTAGCCTGGCCATATCTTCGATTGCGAGATGAAGTCGGCGCGGAAAGGCTAATGAATGCTCTTATCGAGTTTCCACAGCCTCAGGTCATTATGTCTATTGCAACCGCACAACTAGCGTCCGTAGCTAGGCTCTCGCTCGACATCGGCGACATCAGCGAAGACTTTGACAGAAGCAGTAGTAACGTACCCTCTATCGAGCCACACCCACAAAATGCTCATCGAGACGGATTGATCTACCTCGTACAACTACTCGCCAGCAAACTCCCTGAAGCGGCTGACGCGGATTGCCTTACTACCCGAAATCTTGTTGACGTGTGGCCAACGATGCCAGGCCAGCTCGGCACCCGACTTTGGCTCCATGCGTTGCGTAACAACAAGTTATTCACTGCAAATGAAGCAATTGAAGGGCTAATGGCTCTTACGCTCGCCGATTTCTGGACGTTGCGCCGCGAACTTGCCCTCGTCTTGCGAGACCGCTCAGCGGATGCCGATGCGGATTCGTTAGCCCTCATAGAACACCGTATTCTGACCGAAGGTCAGAATTACTTCGATCGCTACGAAATAGAGGCAGGGCAAGCCGACTGGCGAGTTCATGCTCTCGATACCGCCGTGTGGCTGCGGCTCAATATGCTAGCCGTTGCTGGCAGACTTTCCGATGCGGGTGCGGCCGAGTTAGAGGAAATTAAGAGGCGGCGCGATTATCTTGCTCGGGAAATCGATGACCAAGATTTTTTTGATTCATACTCATCTGGAGTGCGATTGGTCAAGGGTGACGCTCAGCCGATAATGGACGCTTCAGACACAGATCGAATTGAAATCGCACGCAAAGCTATGCACAGCCAAGACATAGAGCAGCAACTGGGCTGGAGAGCCTATTGCCAAGCCGATCCCCATGGCGCGTACGACACGCTAACGCAAGAAGAACTCGACGAGCCGAATGCCTTACTTTGGAGCGGTTTAATCGAAACCTTGTCTACTGCTAAAGAGGAGAGCGATCAGAGCCGCAATCAACTTGTATCGAGCATTTTTTCAGCTTTAGAGCCAGCAACCAACGAATTCCTCGCGCTAGTTATTAATCCCCTCGCAAACCTTTATGGCAGTGCTCAACGGCGACCTGAGTCTACAGTTATCAAATGGTGGCCGAGGCTATTCGACATTGCAGTGAATAACGATTCGACTCCCTTTGAGTTGGGTAATGATCTCATTGATGAAGCGATCAATTCACCCGGGGGGCGTCTGACAATTGCGGCTTTAAGTGACATCAGTGAACACAAGCAATCAGGCGAGCCAATCAACCTGGAGCTTATTAACGCGATCACCCAAGCTGCTTCAGCCGAGGGCCGACAGGGGGTGATGGCGCGTGCAATACTTGTTGAGAACGCGGCTTTTGTTGACTCGCTTGATGAAGAGCAGATCAACAAACCGCTTGAAATGGCTCTTAGAGGAGATACGAGCGAAGCCGTGGCGTTGCGATCGGTCATGGTAGTGCATGGGCGCCTATCGCGGCCCGCTTATCGAGCGTTCAGCAAGCATATCCTTCGTGGAGTTACTGAGGTCGATAGCCAAGGGAGTGCCCCTACTGTTGCGGCCAGGATTATTTCGCCCGCGCTGTCTATTGTAAGTGGAGATTCAGAGTCTGCGGACTGGGGCATCATGCTAACGGACGTCGCTGAGGCTCTGCGCAGTGGCCCACCAGCGTTGCGCGTGGGTGCCGCAAAATTCCTGAATCAATGGATCACCTATCAGTTCAAGGGAGACCCATCCACAGCATGGCGCAGCTACATAGGGCCATTACTCGCGAAAGTCTGGCCTCGCGAGCGGATGCTGCGTGAGAGGGAGCTAACTCCCCATTTTGCAGACTTGGCCGTAAATTCAGGAGAAGCCTTCCCAGAAGCCCTTAATATGCTGCAGCCTTATCTTGAAATATCTGAAAATCAACATGTCACACATACAATCTCTAAGACGCAAATCCCCGAGAATTTTCCCAGCGAAACGCTGGCTCTACTTTGGAAATTGTTTGGTGTGGGTAGCACCGGAGATCTATATAACGCCCACCAGATATTAGACCGACTCATCGAAGCTCAACCTAATATTGAGGTGGATAGGCGTTTTCAATGGCTAAACCAGCGTACTGTCCGATATGAATGATCAACCACACGCAAAACGGTATTAGGTAAGCCGCCACCAGGACTACACACTGCCGATCCTTCTACCGGCAGGGCAGAACTTAAAATGCCTGCTGGCGCCTTTGGGCCTGAGGGAGGTGGTTCGGATTGAGGTAGGGCGGGGAGACCCGCCTTCCCCTAGCCAGGGAAGGGGACTGAAAGGTATCCGCTACTGGCCTCGCCACAACCAGCAGGCGGCAAGGTTATCAACCATCTGCAATTACGCCTGGGCAGCCTGGCTGGCGCCAGGAGCAAGAAACAACGGCAGATAAAAACGGATTTGAAGCCGCCGATAAGCCGCTGAATGTGGCACAGCTATTTACACTACAACGGTTAGTTCTAGGGCTGTTGTAGTCGAGGAAGTGGCCCTATTAAGACTATGATCACATCACCACTGTGACAGAACCGTATTACCAATAACTTTTATAGCATTTAAGAAATTGATTTTAAACATGTTTGCATCATCATCAAAAAAGACGGTTCCACCACGTAGTGGAATGTTATAAATAGCGCTCTGTGACATTGGAATCTGACACATGTTAGCCGATACMCTGAAAACTCTTGGTCCTTGCTTGAGCACGGACCTGACAGACTACTTAGTAACCCATAAGGGGTTGTCTCAACAGGCGGCGCGTCAGCGCGTAAGCCGAGGTGGCGTGCGGATAAAGCGGCTAGCACATCTTCCTTTCGGCAGAAGGGCAAAATTTCTTTATCACGAAGACGACTTCGCGTCTCCACGGTATTGGGAAAATCTTTATGAAGCTATATTCAAAGCAAACGGACCCTATGCACGCGCCTTAGGGGCCGTTCAGGCACGTGGCGCCGTGCCACTGGAACATTTTAAAGGCGCATGTGGTGCGCCTGTTGCTCAGAGAAAGCAAATCTCCGCAAAAACATTGTTGGATCGTATGATCTCCGCGAACGTTTTAGTCGAGGAAACCTTGCCTGGGCTGGGGCTATGCGTGATGACCAAGGAGACGTATGAACGTTATCAGAACCAATTGGATAAACTAGCGGCTGCTACCCGATCTCGTCTCATCGCAGAGAGCATCTTATTGGATAGTGTTCGAGAATGGCTGCGAAGATTGGCTATGGTGAGTTACAACTCTGTTCGGACACGTGAGTCGGAGATGCCTCGTGTTGGCACCTTTAACTGGGATTTGACTGCTCCAAGCTACCTAACATCCGTAATAACTCGACAGAAGGATGAAGGGATTAAGCCAGGCTACGTAGTATGCGATATATTATTGATCGACCACGCGCAGCTTACACATGTCGAACCTTTCTTGCATAAAGTACGGTCACTAAATGCGCTCAAAAATATCGGGCGGACCATGTTTATTATGGTGGCACATAGCTACGATGAGGATGCATTCAGAGCCTTGCGATCGGCTGGCATTATGCCAGCCACCCCAAAATCTCTATTCGGAGAAGACATTGCCATTGGCTTTCGTGAACTTATTCAAACGCTCAAGAAAGCTGCCAAGGGTGTCGTCGAACCTGTTAAGTTTGATCAACTTTTCTCTACGTTCGGTAAACTTGAAGGTGCTGTCGGCAACATGCGGGGCGCTTTCTTCGAGTTATTAGTGGCCGAGGTGGTACGCAAAACAGCAGCGGGACAAGTTAAGTTGAATAAGATATGCAAGGGTGCAGACGGCGATGCAGAGGTGGACGTTTATCATCTAAACGAAGGTATCACAGCCCAAATGATCGAATGCAAAGGGGTCGCACCCGACACCTTCGTTGACGATGATGCTGTAGGGGTGTGGTTGACTACACGGATTACTCGTGTGCGTCATCATCTTCAAAGACTTGGGTGGTCAGATCCGCTTCCTCGTTTTGAACTTTGGACTAGCGGGGCGTTGTCCACACAGGCTCAGGAGAGGGTGGAAAGGACGCGGCTCGCCAATGCAAAAAAATTCGAACTCTTAGTAGTAGAGGGCGATGCGCTACGTACCTTGGTCAAGGGTTTGAACGATAAAGCATTGCTCAACACATTCGAACAACATTTTTTGCCATAGATGACCACATGAGGATTGCTTGATAAAGATCAGAAAACCTCTTCAAATTCGTAACAAAAATTCAAAGTTGATAACTCTATGAACTCTGCCGGCATCGACACCTGCGCCTTACTTACAATGCTAGGATTGATTGCTGCGGTTTGGGCAGTCGTACCAAGCACGGGAGGGATGACACGCCTTCCCCTGGCCAGGGAAGGGGGCTGAAAAGAATTCGCTACAGTGCCTAGGCTGGCCCCGATACGATCAGGAGTCGGCCATGGCTACCAACCAACCGCGATAACGCCTGGGCAGCCTGGCTGGCGCCACGCGCACGAAACAGCTGGCGCACTACCGCTGGTATGAAACGCCATGCGCCCATCAATCCCTTGGGAAGGGAGCCTTTCACCCACTCCTCAGCCATCACATCGGGATCGACCCTGATCTCTGTGATCGATAGATGCTGGTTTGTGCCAGTCCTCACCAAGCTACGGTAATACGCATCAGGCTCAAGAACAGAGGCGGCGCTAAGTTGATTCCACGGCTGGTGATAGAGGACGTTAGCTGAAGGGCTATCGCTCCACGAACCCAGGGTCTCGACTGGCCCTTCCCATTTAAGCCCCAGGACAACGCCATAGCCTCCAAAAATCTGCTGTTGCCCAGCTTGAGGCAATCGCTCGCCGTCAGCATCGAGCAACAGCATATTCAAACAGGCATCGGCACACAGCACGTCATGCGAGAACGGCTCGAATACACCACTAGACAGTATGTGATGCGCCGCTTGCGGCGAGGTAACGTGATGAAGGTAATTGGCCAAGTTGGGTTCCTCTTGTCAGTAAAGGGGTGAAATGAAGCTTCATCCCGGCAGGCTGGAGCATTAACGAGCCGGGATGGAGTGATGCAAACGATCGGGGAGCTTGTCCCCGTCTTCTAGCGTGCCAGCAGGTAATGCTTCGAGCACGCACTCGCCCATAAGTCGACGCCTAAAGCCAAAGTAGGGGGGGGGCTGTCACATGCTCAGCCATTCTGGCTGGCTCACTACCGGCAGCAGGGCGTGTCGTGTGTCCATATCGGCTTGATCCATGGTGGTGGGCACTGGCTCGCCAACCTCCAGGGCAATCGCGTACACGAGGCGATCCCAAAGTGCTCTGATCACACCATCCCCAATCGCGGCAAACGCAACGGGAAAAGTCAGTCTCGGCAGCTCGGCATAAATATCTTGAATCGATTTCGAGTCATCTACGGCAACACCGAGCAACCAGGCATTGGCGCTCGTAAGCTGCTGCAAAATCGAGTAGTGGGTATAGAGACGATTCAGCCCCCTGACTCGGCATATATGAAGACTCACATGCCTGGCCAGGCGGGTTGCCTCATTCCGAACCCGCAAATGTTGATGCATCGTTCATACCTCACAGCAGCGCGATGGCTTCAGCTCTCGTCACACTGAGCCTGAAGTAGGACGGCAATTTCTCGCTCGACTGACGCGACCACTGGCTGCAACGTCTCATCAACGTAAGCGCGCCATAAACCCCATCTATGCAGGCTTTGCTTAGACCGGTAATGTCTCTTTCCACTGCCAGGGCAACAGCGTGTTCAGTTCGTCATCGTTGTTGAGGGTGGGCAGTGTCTCGAAGACGTGCTGCAAGTACTCGTAGGGTGAGAGGCCATTGGCTTTGGCGGTTTCGATCAGGCTGTAGATCGCCGCGCTGGCCTGTGCACCGCTGGGGGTGTGGCTGAATAACCAGTTTTTGCGGCCAACGACGAACGGGCGGATGGCGTTCTCTGCTGGGTTATTGTCCAGCGGGATCAGGCCATCGTCCAGGAACCGGGTCAGGCGGGGCCACTGATGATCCAAGTAGTGCAGCGCTTTCCCCAGTGCGCTTTTGGGCAGCACCTGGGCCAGTGACTTGTCGAGCTAGGTGCGAAGTTGATCGATTAATGGGCGGCTCTTCTGGTCACGCAGTGCGTGACGCGCGTCGGGCTCAAGCGCCTTGGCCTGTTTTTCCACGCCATACAGCTTACGGATCTGGTTCAGCGCCCAGTCCGCCTTGCCGGTCTTGCCTTTGGGCTGCACCTTCTGGGCCTCGACGAACTTACGCCGGGCATGCGCCCAGCAGCCCGCATGGGTGATCCCATTGCGGCGCACAACCTCGGCGTAGCCTTCATAGCCATCGGTGATTAAGCGACCCGCATAGTCGCCCAACAGATCAACGGGCACCCGTCCGGCGCGGCTGGCGGCGTAGTCGAAAAGAACGACTTGTTGGCCCGGCGGCCCACCGCGCTGCACCCACATGTAAGACGTGGCACTCGCTTGACGATCCGCTTCTTGATTCACCTGGAGCGTTGTCTCGTCCATGTGGATCAGCGGTGCGCTGAGCAGGTGATGACGTAACGTCTCGATCAATGGGGTGATGCGTTCACCGGCCTGCACCATCCAGCGGGCCAGGGTATTGCGGGGGCTCTCGGCACCATGGCGGGCGAAGAGTTGGCTTTGTCGATATAGCGGCAAGGCATCCTGGTACTTGGCGGTCGCCACATACGCCAACAGCGTGGCGCTGGCATTGCTTTTGGGGAGTAGCTTAGCGGGTGCCGCGGCGATCTTAACGCCCTCTTCGCAGGTTCGGCACGCATACTTGCGCCGGACATGACGGATGACCTCGACCCGTGCGGGCACCACGTGAAGTTCCTCGCTAACCGCTTCACCCATGACCGTTAGCGCGGTGCCATCGTCCTGACAGTGGCGAGCTTCTTCGGGGAGTTCATGCACCACCTCAACCCGTGGAAGTTCGGGCGGCAACGCCACCCGGCCACCCCGGGTTCGGCGTGTCGTCGGCGTGGCGGGCTCGACCGTGGTGTCATCCACGACATCGTTATCTGTCGCCTCGGTGGCGCCGTCTTCCTCGTCAACCGCCACTTCGGCTTCGTTGATCAGCAAGTCTTTCTGATCCACCTGATACTTCTCAGTGGAAGGGCCGAACTGGCGCTCCAGGGCCAACCGGAACTGTTCAAACAGCGATTGCTTGGTGGCTTCCCACTGGGCTTCCTTTTTCTCCATCAACGCCACTAGCCGCGCATTTTCAGCGTCAGCAGCGGCCAGCTTGCGCTCAAGCTGGGTGATCGTTGGCGAGGAGGAATCGGCGTTTTTCATACCGCCTAGTTTACCAAAAACGCCGCTAAAACAAGAGCAAAAAAAGCTAACCAACCTGCTGAAAATACAACGCTTTGTGGGGTTGCATCGCCTTCAGATTCACACCATCCAGCAGCCAGTTAAGTTCCTGGCCCGTCAGCGTCACCGTGTCGCCTTCCAGGTGTGTTGGCCACTTAAAGCGTTCGCGTTCCAGCCGCTTGTACCACACCACAAAACCGTTACGCTCCCAAAACAGCAGCTTCACCTTATCGCGTTGGCGGTTACCGAACACAAAGAGCGCCTGCTCAAACGGATTCAAGTCCATGGCCTCCTGAACCAGCAGGGCCAACCCATCGATTTGTTTTCGCATATCCACAGGCTCGCGGCACAGGTACACCGTCAGATCGGTACCGGGGCGGATCATGTCACCMCCTCCACCGACAAAAATCGCGCGGGGCGGCAACGTGGTGGCACCGGTAACCCTTGCACGCTTAACCGCCTTTCCCACGTCAGCAGGTCGGTGAGGGTTAACGCCTGTGAGTCGGCGTAATCACTTAACGGCATGTTCCGCATTGAGGCAACGTAAAGATGCCCTAACCAAAAGGCCTGGGTCGGGTTGAGTTCACAGTGCATGAGGATCTCCAAACCAAAGAGATCGTCAGTGTGATCAGCACTGATTAGCTTGCCTAGATGGGGTTAATGGCTCGCTTACGGATCGAAGAGGACCAACGCAACATGGAGACCGGGTTCCGAGTCCGGCCCAAGGCTATCCGCGAGCAGTACGAGTCCGATCTGCGGGAAACCAAGGAGGCGCTGGGCGAGGCTAACCTGCAGATCTATGCATTAAAAAAGTTCAAACGCCTGCTCGACGAGGACGAGAACTCATAAGGTCGTTGCAGGCGGAACTGGCCCAGGAGGGCCACGTGGTATCACTCGTCAAGCTATGTCAGTGGCTGGGGCTCCCCCGGCGGACGCTGTACTATCGTCTCAAACCGCGTCGCCGGGTGATCAATACCGATCTCGCCGCTCGGGTAAAGCTGGCTCTGGAGCGATTCCCCACCTATGGTTATCGTCGTCTGGCGTGTGTGCTGGGTGAGAACCGCAAACCGATCCAGCGCATCCTGCAGTTGAAGAACTGGCAGGTACGCAAGCGACCGTAGGGCTTCCGGCCGCGTGCCCGGAGTCTGCCCTCAGTGACCACACGACTGGATGAGCGCTGGGCCACCGACCTGACGCACGTTTGGTGCGGCGAGGACCGACGGGCCAGCTTGGCGATGATCATCGATTGCTGCACGCGAGAAATTCTCGGTTGGCGACTATCGGACAATGGCAGCAGCAAGACCGCCGAGGCCGCGCTGGAAGAGGCTCTGGTGTATCGATTCGGCGCGCTGGGTCGTTTTCATCAACCTCTGGCACTGAGGTCGGTTAATGGCCTCGTATTCAGCAGTCGGCATTACACGGCGACAGTGAAGGCCTATGGGCTCACCCAGGAGTTCACGACGCCATATACACCGGAGCAGAACGGGCTTGTCGAGCGCTTCTTCCGATCATTGAAGGAGGAGTGCATCTGGTAGCATCGATTTGAGTCGTTGGGCCAAGCTAGAGCGGTTCTCGGGCGCTGGATGCGGTACTACAACGAAGAACGGCCACATCAGTCACTAGGCTATGTGGCGCCCCGAGCACACCCTGCAATAGCTGCGTAGGGTGTGCAAAAACCAGGGGGGCATTACAAATCTTCCCATCCCACTCACCCGCATAACCTCCCTCGTCATCGAATCGTTCAATGGGCGCTTTCGAGATGAATGTCTGGATGAGCATTGGTTCACCAGCCTTCATCACGCCAAGGTTGTCATCGAAGCATGGCGGCGGGAGTACAACAAAGAAAGACCGAAAAAGCGTCTTGGAGGGCTGACGCCTTCAGCCTATGCCGAGCAACTGGTGGTAAAACACGATAAAGTTACTTCTGACTCTAAACTCGGCTACTACTGAAGATGGCTTGACGTCGCTCCTGTTTCTACCGGGTTGCCCAAAGTGCTGCGGTTATTCTATGAATCCAGGTGATAAAGATTTGAAACCGCTTTGTAAAGTACTTTTATCTCATTGTCCTGATACGTCAACGAACATGGAATTTGATCTATGACCCCACTTAAGCGACTTGAGAAATGGCTTTACAGAAAGGCCGAAGGAAAGCCCATGCTGCAATGGTTTGTTGATGGCGAATTTCTGTTTGACTACACAAGCCCTCCTTTGAAGATAGTGGAGCTTGGCCTTACGTTGTTTCTCGGCGTGGTTATCACGTTCTGGTGGCGCCTGCCTCCCGAAGTACCGGTTGGCCTTTATCTATCGGTGCTGATGATAACACTGCTATTGGTTGGGGGTATCAACTACTTCCAACATGTGATCGGTTCTGAAAAGCAGGGTACTTTGAACGATCTGATCAAGTCGGTCAGTCGCAATCAGGACGATCTGACCAAACTCCTAGCCACCATGCCGCCACCGCATGCGATGGAGACCTTTATTCTCTCGTACAGCAAAACGCTGGACTTGAAGCGCAATCTGGGCTCCTACATACCCGAAGATGCCGAAGGGCTTGAGCAAAGGTTGAAGGATCTGAAAACCGGTGTCTTGATGTGCCTTCATGGTTTGGCCCGACTATACGTTCAGTACGAGCATAAACCCCGCTCTACCACCTGTTATGCCCACTGGCTGGAATACAGGGGAATGGCCGACCTCAATGCGGATGATACGCTGAAGCAGGCCGTGCGGGACAAGATCCAGTTCGTGGAGAACAAGGACGATCCCCTGTATGGGTTAGCGGGTGTTCTTCATGTCGATCCCGAGATGACAGTTCAGGTAGGCCGTACAGAAGCCAAACCAAAAGCTGATGAGAACGTCACGGAGATGTATCTCCCTTTCCCCGAGGAACGGGAAAGTGACACAGCCTCCACTAAGACGCGGTTTCTCCCTGTCGCCCCGCTGGCATTCCATCTAGGGCAAGTGGACTACAACAACGTCAGCCAGCAGATTACGAAGGACAGCCTCCAGAAGGAGTGGAATATCAGTTCCGAGGTCATGGATGAGGTGCTTGAGTTTTTTGGCAAGAGTGGTTCGGTCGGCAGTGTCGTCGGCTATAAGCTGAGCCTCAACATTGAAGGCGATACTGAACATCTAGGTGTTCTGGTTGTCTCGTCAAAAAGTGAGGACTCGAAGGATGGAAAAGCTGCAATTGATGCCTACTTGAATCTTTGCCGACCATTGATTGAACTGCAAAAAGAGTTTATATCTGATATCATAATAGTCAGGGCTATGTTATCAGAGCCCAAAGCCACCACCCAGTTGGAGGTGTGAAATGGAAAAGTTAACTACTGCAGAACGAATCAAAAAGCTTCGCATGGGCAACCCCGAGAGCGCAGCCAAGATCGCTGAACGCTACTACGAGGAGTCTCAGGCTCAGATGAACGGTGAGTTCGTAAACCTGCGCGACAACGATCATTACGTCGCCAGGCCAGATGGCTCCCTGGAGAAGGTGGCCGAGGCTGCTACATTCTGACACCGCTACGAATCCCCAGAACCCGTCATCAAGCTTTTTCAGTGCATCAAATAAGTCTTTGGCTATCGCAAAATCCGCTGTCGTAGCCTAGCCAAAACACCTACTGTTCGCACTTACTAACAGCGTTTCCAACCTGCTGATCGGAACCTCATTCGCTACCGTTACTCGCCAGAGCGCGTCCTGACACTTTATTGTAAACGCGTGAGGTCGAAACCAACATATGTGAACTCAAATTGGCTGTTGGCCGAAAACCGTCACTACGAGCACTGGTAATGTCGGATTTKATTACAACCTTCTCAACCCACTCACTCTCATAACCTCCCTCGTCACCGCATCATTCAATATCCCGCGTTTGGCTTCGATCAGCCTGAGCCATTCGCGGGCGCGGGTGATGCCAGTGTAGACCAGCTCGCGGGTGAGAATGGGGTTAGGCGTGGGTGGTAGCAGCGAGGCGGTGTGCAGGAATTCCGAGCCCTGGGACTTGTGTACCGTCATCGCGAAGACGGTTTCTACCGCGTGCAGGCGGGAAGGCAGCACCCAGTCGATGGGTTTTTCCGGGTCGCTGGTGGGGAAGGCGACGCGCAGTAATGATTTACCCGGCGTGCGCAGGTTCGGCACCGCGAGGGTAATGCTAATGTCGCCGTTCATCAGCTTCAGGCCGCAGTCATTTTGCGTCACCAGTACCTGGCGGCCTTCATACCAGCTTATTCAATGCGGTGTCGTCATTGACTACCTGGATGGCGTTAGCTCCAACCAGCTAATGCCTTGCCAGGTTAAGGTGCTGTCATTCAGTCGAACGAATAAAGGCCTCAACGGGGGGAGATAAATGACGGTAACCCAACACAAGATCGAATTGAGCTTCAGAACCCGGTAACGAACGATAGCTGATTCGGTCTCCCTGAAAGCCACGCATGCTTTCGGGAACAATAGATACGCCGCCTCCGACTGCTATCAACGACAGCACGGCATGCATTCCGTGTGCCTCTTGCGTCACCCTGGGTACAAAGCCTGCATTAGCGCAAAGGCGGATAACCTGCAGGTGAAAGCCGCGCCCCTCCACCATTGGCCATAGAATGAAAGGTTCGTCAGAGAGGTCGGCAAGCGTTAATGTTGGCCGCCTACAGAGAGGATGATCTTTCGGGATGGCCATGCATAATCGATCACTATCGAAGCGTGTCTGCTCGATATCTTCAGCATTCACAAGCGGTGGGATCAAAACACCCACGTCCAGTGTTCCGTCGCGCAACGCGCCAATCTGTGCAGCAGTCGTTGCCTCACGTAGCTCAAGACGAACCTCAGGATGGCTTGTCCGAAATTCACGAATGACATCAGGTAGTCGCCCATAAAGCGAACTTCCCACATAGCCTAGGCGCACTAAACCTGCTCTGCCTGCCGCGACATCTCGTGTTGCGGTAATGGCTTGTTCTGCTCGTCGAAGCGTTTCGTATGCTTCATCAAGGAATCTCTTTCCCGCAGGGGTTAAGCCAAGAACACGGTTGCCACGCTCAATCAGGGTGACATTGATATCGCCCTCCAGCTTGCGGATCGCGCTGGTAAGAGGGGGCTGCGACATATTCAATCGCGCTGCAGCACGGTGAAAGTGTAATTCTTCCGCCACAGCCACAAATTGCTCCATTGCACGCAAGGTGATATGAGCTTTGGTGTCTGACGTCATGCTGTAACTCCGAATATGCCATTAGTAATTCAATGCTCTTATGATATTAAAAATATATCAAATCACCATATTATTAGTATTTTATGTATTGTATTGCCCGTTTCATACTTTCACTAGTGTTCTCAGAAAGAACGGAGTGTGAAATGGTGAATTTTAAAGGGCAGGTGGTACTTATCACTGGATCAGGTCGCGGGCTTGGTTTTTCGTATGCTCAATGCGTTGCACGACTTGGTGCAACAGTTCTGATCCAGGATAACGGTGCCGGTTCTGATGGTAATGGAGCGGATCCACAGGTTGCGGAGCTTGCAGCAGAGCAACTTCGGTTGGAAGGTCTGGATGCAAGAGCAGTATCAGCAGATATTGGAACGCGTGAAGGCTGCCATGCACTAGTACGCAGTGCTCTGACAATCAACGGACGGTTGGATGCTCTGATTCATAATGCAGGGTGGGTAGCCTATGAAAACATTGACGCTATAGAGGAACGCGCCTTTGACCAAATGATGGCCATCGCCGCGAAGGCACCTCTTTGGCTCGCACAGGCAGCTTGGCCTGCGATGAAAGCAGCGGGCTATGGCCGCATCGTCATGATCACTTCTTGTCGAGCGCTCTACCCACAGTATGTTCAGAACGGGCTCGCTTCCTACGCGGCTGCCAAGATGGCGGTGGTGGGAATCATGAATGTGCTTGCTGCTGAAGGCAAAAAGGATGGGATTATCGTCAATGCGGTTTCGCCCGTTGCCAAGACACGCATGTGGGGAATAGAGGGTGAACCAGATGAACTGCGTCCTACCGATGTCGCGCCAGGCGTGGCGTATCTTGCATCTTCGCAATGCGCCGAAAGTGGTTGGATACTGCGTGCCGCGAACGGGCAGTTTCATGCCACCAAGGCAATGGAATCCGAGGGAGTGGACTATCCGCGTGATCTGCGTGCAGTACGTGTCTCAACAGCGGATGAGATGGCTGCGAACTGGCCGCTGATCGCTATTCCTAGCGTGGAGCCTCGCTCATGAACGAGGTGACAGTGGCATTCTCAAGTCAAGCAGTGCTGGGAGAGTCACCTATTTGGAGCGGATCCACTGCTCGGCTTCTATGGGTAGATACCCTGGGGGCTTCGCTCAATATATTCGACCCAATAACGGGCCATAATGTAGTACATGCGATGCCCAGCCCGTTAGGCTTTGTCGCTGAGACATCGGCTGGCCGGTGGATCATTGGCACCGGTTGTCATGTTGAGCTAGTCAGCAGGTCAGGTGATAGGCAGCGAATAGCGACCGCGCCGCATGCCCAAGAAGGGTGCCGGCTCAATGATGCTAGCCTCGACCCTTCAGGCCGCCTGTGGGTGGGCTTGATGAATGAAGAGCTAAAAGAAGGCTCGGGCTATCTTTACCGACTTGATCCTGATAGCGCGTGGCACACTGTCGATTCGGGATTCACGCTCATTAATGGAATTGACTGGAGCCATGATAGGAGCACGCTCTATGTGACAGACTCCCGGCAAGGTGTCATCTACGCCTATGATCACGACCCCTTATCCGGTGAGGTTAAAAACCGACGATCCCTCATCCTTATCAGCCCCAATAAAGGCAAGCCTGATGGGCTGACGGTAGATAGGGAAGGATTCCTGCTCAGTGTTCTTTTTGATGGCGCTGCTATCGCCCGGATATCTCCAGAGGGATATATCGCTAGTACGATTGCGCTCCCTGTTCCACGCCCTACGAGCTGTGCCTTTGATGCTACGGGCCAACACCTCTTCGTTACCTCGGCACGACTTGGTTTGTCCAGAAGCGAGATAGAAAGAGCGCCTGCATCGGGGGCGCTGCTTCGAATTGACTATAAACAGGTGACGGCATGAAGTTACGACTAACCTTCATTAAATAATGTTGAGGTCGCAGGTACGTATTGCCCAAGAGAGCATTGCGCATCGTCTGCCTCTCATATACAGCGGTCATGAGCACTGTTCAAAAGCGTGCATTATCGTGGGGGGGGGGGGCACCATGACGAAACAAAAACTGATTCTGCTATTCGATGGGACGTGGAACGACCCTGAAGACCAAACCAATGTTTATCGTATTACCCGGTTGATCCATGATGACGATGACGGTATCAGGCAGAGGTTCTATTACAACCCCGGCGTAGGGACATCTAAGTTTCAGCGCTTTACCGGCGGAGCCTTCGGTCACGGGCTGAGCACAAACCTACAGGAAGGCTATGACTGGCTGGCAAGGCGTTACAGTGAAGGCGATGAGATCTGGATATTCGGGTTCAGCCGTGGTGCCTACACCGCCAGAAGCCTGGTGGGGATGATTCGTAAATGCGGGCTAGTGCATGTCGTCACGCCAGGGTTGCTCGATAAGGCCGAAAGTATTTATCGAAACCGCGATTTGCACCCCGATTCTGAGGTGTGCACAGGGTTCAAGGAGAGCTTCAGCCTCCAGCCCAGGATTCATTTCATTGGTGTGTGGGATACCGTTGGCGCGCTGGGCGTGCCCGGAACCAACCTGTTCAAAAGCAAATACGATTGGCACGATACCGAGCTTTCCAGCATTGTCGATCATGCCTATCAAGCGGTCGCGCTGGACGAACACAGAGCGACTTACAACGTATCGCTCTGGACAAGCAAGGATGGCAAGCAGAAAACGGGCAATCGCGACGTAGAGCAGTGCTGGTTTATCGGCGCCCACGCCAATGTAGGCGGCGGCTATGGTGCTGACGACACACTGGCCGATATATCGCTGAGCTGGATGTTAGCCAAGGCGCAAAAGGCAGGCCTAAAAGTGGCACCCTACGAAGTTGCTGAGGATGCCTGGAAGACAGCACCCAAAGACTCGTTTTCTGATTTCCTGAGGGGGTTCTACGCCAGATACAAACGCCTTGGAAACACCTCTGACGGCCGTTTTTACCGACAATATGCGGAAGTGATGCCAGGGCAGTGTGCGGTGAATATTTCAGTCGATGAGAGTGTTTGGAAGCGCTGGGCCGATACAACGTGTGAGTACCGGCCGCGTACTTTGACCGATGTCCCCCTTTTCCCACCGGAGGAGTAGGCCGAGCGGGCACTTTTGACTCGCAGGCTACGAGCTGGCGCTATGCCGCATTCACCCAGGCGCCATAAGCAGTCGCATGAAAGTGATGGCTGACCTAGATCACGAAGTGGCCACTATCGACTAAAAACTAAGTATTCAAAGTAGGTTTAACCTAAGTTAACTGCTAGTCTCGAAGCATTAGAGCGAAAAACGCCGCAGGGATAATATGATGCAGAATGCCCGCATAACGCTTCACCCAAGCAAGCAGCGCATGCAGGTGCAGGTTGATAGCATTCTGATAGCCGACTCCACCAATACGCTCGAACTCCGCGAACACGGCTACTCGCCACGCCATTACTTTCCACGTGAAGACGTGCGGATGGATTTACTCACCGTTTCAGAGACCATCACTTATTGCCCCTTTAAAGGGCATACGGTGTATTTTTCGCTGGGTGAAAGTCGGGATATTGCTTGGAGTTATGAGGAGCCGATTGAAGGTATGAAAGCTTTAGCAGATAGGGTTGCATTTTCTGAGGAAGTTAGCGAATGACGCTTTTCGACCCAAAGCTGACGTTCGCATATGCAAATAATACGTCACAGGCAGGGTGCTTGAACGTCTACCTACTGCGTTCATAACCAAGCAGGTGGCTCAATATAATTGCACCGCAAGTTCTACCTAGAACAAATCCTACTGACGGCTGCTGCAACTCATCAAAAACTCCATTTGATGATTTATAAGGGAATATCGATACCGTTAAGTTACGCTGGTTTCCGTATAAAAAATTTATTCAAGGGAATGGGAGCATCCAGAAAACCATGCATATTTCAAAGCTGAAATTGGTCAACTATCGAAATTTTAAGAACACCACGTTGTATTTTAAGCGAGGTGTCAACACGATTATTGGCGAAAATGGTTCTGGTAAATCAAATATCCTCCGCGCTATACGTCTCCTACTGGATGACCACATGGTGCGAGCTGCCCATCGCCTGGATGAGTCAGATTTCTGTCGTTCACTAAGTCGGTGGCAAGGCCACTGGATTATCATTAGTGTGGAATTCGAGGAGATCAGCTCTGACGAAGCTGTGCAGGCGCTATTTCTACAGACCACCGCCATTCTAGAGGATGGCCCGATCGCAAAGGCGACCTATAACCTTATCTTTCGTCCTAAAAAGGAGATCCGCCTTAAGCTGGCCTCGCTTGGAGACTTCGACAATGATGAGCTAGCGGACATTCGAGACGCGATCACAATCGATGACTACGAGACAATATTCACAGGTAGAAGCAGCGCTGACTTTACTGACCAGTCGGTATACGAATCTATCGTGGGTGATTTCGATATGTGCTGTTTCAGCCCGGAGACTGAATTTCCGGAGATCGGGTCGAAAGTGCCGGGTTTTCTCTCAGTTACAAAAGAGGTTTCGCTGACTTTTGTCCAGGCCTTGCGAGATGTTGTTGCGGAGTTCCATAACAACCGAACGAACCCACTGTTTACGCTTCTTAAGAGCAAGAGCGGCGAAATAGATCCAGGAGCAATGCAGCCCATCTCTGAGATGGTTCGCAACTTGAACACCTCCATTGAAAGCCTTGAGGATGTGCAGTCGGTTCGCCAGCACATCCGTGAGACGATAAAAGATGCTGCCGGTGAGACCTACTCCCCGGCTTCGCTTTCAATCAAGTCCGACCTGCCAGACGAAGCGGAAAAACTTTTTCAATCCTTACGCCTGTTTGTGGGCGAGTCCGATGATGGCTATGAGGGTACGATTCATGAACTGAGCTTGGGTGGGGCAAATCTGATTTACCTGACGCTGAAGCTTCTTGAGTTTAAATATCAGCGCGAAAAGCTCGCTATTGCCAACTTCCTCTTAATCGAAGAACCAGAAGCTCATATCCACAACCATATTCAGAAGACCTTGTTCGATCGCATTTCTTATAACGATGCGCAGATCATCTACACTACACATTCGACCCAGATCTCCGAGGTTAGTAATGTAAGCAACGTTAATATCTTGGGTCGTCAAGGCTCTTTCTGCGAAGCCTACCAACCGGCAACAGGGCTTGATCCATCTCAAGTCGTGAGCATTCAACGCTACCTTGACGCGGTGCGTAGCAACCTACTTTTCGCTAAGAGCGTATTGCTGGTAGAAGGTGATGCCGAGGAGATACTCGTCCCAGTCCTCGTTAAGAAAGTCTTGGGACTAAGCGTCGATGAATTAGGCATCAGTGTCATCAATATTCGTAGTACAGGCTTCAAAAATGTTGCTGTATTATTTCATGACATGCGTATCCGCAAGCGCTGCGCCATAGTCACTGACCTTGACACGACATTCTTCAATGTAGAGCCAAAGTCTACTGATACTGCCGCCTTCGCAGCGAGGAAACTTAAGGCGATCGGCTCGCAGAAAGCCGGTGCTGATCGCAAAACCAATCTCGATACCTTTGTAACCGGAAMCCCCTGGGTCAATGCCTTCTACGCGACGCACACGTTTGAAGTTGATTTCGTCGCGGCTAATAACCAAGAGGCAATCGTTAAAACTGCCCATAAGGTGTATAAGTCGCCAGCAACTATCGAACTAGTACTTGAGCAGCTCCGTTCAGGCAAGCTGCAACAAGTAGGCTTACGGACGCTTCTGATGGCCGAGCAAGAAGGAAAAGGCTGGTTTGCGATCCTGCTCGCCGGTGAGCTCGATCATCAAGTTGTGATACCTGATTATATCAGGAAAGCAATTTTGTTCGCGCATGGTCACTTCTCCCGTCCGCTTATTGCTAGGATTCTTCAGTATCGGGTCGACTGCCAATTCCGTGCTGATCCTTCAGCGAATACGCGTTTAGCCATCTTCGAAGATGAAATCGACCGCTTTCTTCAGGGAGAAATCACACTGCCAGAAATTAGAGCAGCATTCGCCTTAGCGGTACCCTACGATGCTATCAATCCATTCTTAGCGGAGATGACCTGATGTTTGTTTGGGAAGAGAACGAACTTGACTCGGAACAAACAGCCGCAGTGAAAGAGTCATCGAGCGTCTTCCTAGTAGCGTGTCCCGGCAGTGGAAAGACGCGCACACTCACGTATAAAATTGCTTATGAACTTTCCCGCCAAGCGGACAAACGGTTCGTCGTTGCGATCACTTATACGCATCGCGCAGCCGACGAGATACAAGAGCGTATTGAAGAAATGGGTGTCGATACGTCTGGTCTGTGGATCGGAACTATCCATTCCTTTTGCCTTGAGTGGGTTATCAAACCCTACGGTATCTACCACCCTGAGCTTGCGCATGGGTACCGTGTCCTTGGTAAGCATGATCGCGAACTCATGCTTGACCGGCTATGCGCCTCTTATTCGGGAGTGACTCATTGGGACTGCGACTACTACTTCACTGTATCTGGATACCATCTTGGATGTGTTGATACTAGAAAGCATGGGGCACTAAACAAGATCCTAAGTGAGTATTTCCACGAGCTTTCAGACACGCGGCAGATAGATTTCGAACTCATCCTTTGGTATGCGCATTCGCTTATGCGTGATCAGAAACATATCGCGCCGCTGCTCTCCCAAGTATTTTCACATATCTTCGTGGACGAATACCAAGATACGAAGCAGATTCAATACAGCCTTCTAACAACTATTCTACGCGAAGGCGAGGGGCGAACGAAGACTTTCATTGTCGGCGATCCGAACCAGGAAATTTTCGGTTCACTCGGAGGTTATGCGATTTCAGCGGCCGACTTCCGAGCGCAGGCGGGAATCCCGATCAAGGAAATGGCTCTCAGTCGAAATTATCGCTCGAGCGAAAGAATCATCAGTCATTTTTCAAACTTCAACGTGCATGCCACTAGCATTCAAGGCGTGGGGATAAACGCAACGTTTCCAAGTATAGTTTCTTACAATCAGCACATAGCTCATACTGACCTACATGACGAGTTGGTTAGGCTGATCCAAGTGAGTCTCTCCGCAGGKCACGCACCCGCGGAGATATGCGTAGTCGCTCCGTGGTGGGTATTGCTTGCGTCAACTACGCGCAAATTGGTGGCAATGTTGCCTGATCAACAGTTCGACGGCCCGGGCCTAGTCCCTTTTAGCAATGACCTGGACAATTTCTGGTTCAAACTATCGAAAATTCTGCTTACTGAGTCTTCGCCAAACATGCTTGTGCGTCGCATGCGTTGGGCTAAAGTTATAATCAACGACCTCGACGATTTTGGCTTCAACACGTCTAGTCTGACACAGCGTTTGTTATTGAGAGAGTGTAATGCACTCTCGATTGTCGAGACGGATGGACTTAACTACCTTGATCAAGCCTTTACCCAACTGTTTGAGCGGCTCGACATAGATTTAGATAGCTTTCCTCCTCTGGTGGAACACCGTGAGGCATTCTTTCGTAGTTCATATTCACGGATTGAAAGGCTTCGTAGGGATGGGGCTAGTTATATAAATGATATATCTTTCTTCAGGAAAGTATTTCGCGAAAGAACCGGCATCACTGTTTCGACCATACACGGGGTCAAGGGTGCTGAGTTCGACGTCGTCATCGCTTTTGGTCTTCTTGAGGGTATGGTTCCGCATTTCAATGAAGTTGCTGGCCAAGTTGCCGCCCAGAAACTGCTTTATGTTATAGGCTCCCGCGCACGTAAGCATCTTCACCTCATATCAGAAGCAGGTCGCCCACGAGGGCGCTACGCGCACTATGTAGCTACTGAGGCCCTAGACTCATGCGCATTCAGCTATAACAAGTGTTGATAGGATAGAAAGGAGTTCTAAATAGGTTAGATCTGCTAAGGGTTATGCAGTAAATTAAAAATTATTCTTAGTAACAAAAAAATAGCTAGTGATGGTATCATTATGATTCGGAAACCATATTCACATATAAAGCCGCGAAGATCGTTAGCCTTAGTGCCTTAGTGCCTTAGTGCCTTAGTGCCTTAGTGCCTTAGTGCCTTAGTGCCTTAGTGCCTTAGTGCCTTAGTGCCTTAGTGCCTTATGGGCTATCGCTTCGCTCAACATAATGCATCTTTATGACAGCGTTGCATAGACCAAAAGTAGCGATAGCTATCTTAGCTATAGTTTACTTGTTATCATTCGTTATCATGTCTGAATCTAATGTTGGTTCGAATTTGGCAATGATCTTTGGCATAGTTGTTCTTATCATACCTTATTTAGTTCCTTTGGTTTGGCTAGGTAGTTTTAAAAGCCGCACTAAGTATCTAGATCCGGTGTGGGTAAAAGTTGCTCTTGCATTCGTGAGTGTTGGATATTTGGCAGTTTCGACCTCATGGGCATCTGCTGTGCTAAATGAGGCTTTTCATGTCCCAGCTTCAAATTTTCCAATCACTCTTGCGATCATCACACTTGTGTACTTGCCTACCCAGTTAATTTTATTAGTAATTTTTGGCATTGTTTTGATGTCGTTGTTCGCTAATGTAGCTGTCTTTTGGGCTATTTTTTCCAGCAAAAATTGGAAGGAAACACTAAAAAAATTGTTTTCTAATCTTTTTAATAACATATCTCGGTTTTTTGCACGGAAGTTCTGGGTTTTTTGATAAAAATATGAGCCATGTCGCACAACTAATCGCAGTGAGTTTAGACTTCGATGAAAATCATCAATGCACTAACCTCAATAATACTTCTGTAGCTAAGGTGTCACATGTGGGTAATGGTAATGTAATTATATTTAATCGGAACCGGACTGAATATAAAAATTTTAATGGTTTATTCGAGTTTGCGAAGTGTGAGTTCTGGCCAGAAACTTAGTGAAAAGGCTATTTTTGATATCTGTATCGCTGTCCGTCTACAATGCTGCATTAAAAATGTAAATTAAAAATACTTAAGCATAGGTTTTAACCTCGCCAGATCCACTCACCCGCATAACCTCCCTAGTAACCGCATCATTCAATATCCCACGCTTAGCTTCGATCACCGTAAGCCAATCGCGGGCGCGGGTGATGCCGGTGTAGACCAGTTCTTGGGTGAGAATTGGGTTGGGCGTTTGCGGTAGCAGCAGGGCGGTGTGCTGGAATTCCGAGCCTTGGGATTTGTGTACCGTCATGGCGAACACGGTTTCTACTGCGTGTAGGCGGGAGGGCAGCACCCAGTGGATCGGGTTTTCCGGGTCACTGGTCGGAAAGGCAACGCGCAGTAACGATTTACCCGGCGTGCGCGGGTCAGGCGCGGCGAGGGTGATGCCGATATCGCCGTTCATCAGTTTCAGACCGTAGTCGTTTTGGGTGACCAAGACCGGGCGGCCTTCAAACCAGCCTTTTTCCAGCGTGTGGTCGTTGCCGAACAGCAGCTTTTCACTGCGTAACGTTTTGGCTATGCGCAGGTTTAAGCCTTCTACTCCCCACGGGCCTTTGCGTAGCGCGCATAGCAGCTGAAAGCGGCTGTAGGCGTTGAGTACTTGCTTAGCCCACGCATCGTAAACGTCTCTGTTCTCTTCAAACGCCAGTGCCGTATCAAGCCGCTCACTATCTAATGTGTTTAGGTAGTGACAGTAGCCGGTGGGGGGGGCAATGGACTCGCCCTTGAAATTGGTGCGGCCTTCGCCTGCGTTGGGAAAGCGTTCCGGGCTGCCGGTGATCACCAAGCGCTCCAGGGCGCTGTCTTCGTTTTGTGCGTTTGGCTTCAACACCAGGTGGTGCAGGTCGGCGTAGCTGTTATTCAGTACGCCATGCACGGCTTGGTGTTTATCCCGTTCCCGCAATGCCTCACTTAGCGGCTGGTTAATCGCCTGGGCGAGCTGGCCGATGCCGCTTGTTTCAGTAAAGCGGTGGCTTACCCGCAGCATGGTAATGGCTTGATCCAGCGGCTGGCCGTCCGGGTCGATTAATACCTTTGGCAGCGGGTGGTCGGTAAGTTCGGAAAGCCACTTTGCCGTGGCGGGGGTGTAGTGGGCAGCGTCGGCGCGGCGGCATAGGTCGCCCAGCACGGCGCCTGCTTCTACAGATGCCAGCTGGTCTTTATCCCCCAGCAGCACTAGCTTGGCGCTGGCGGGTAGGGCGCTGAGCAGCGCCGTCATCATTTCGATATCCACCATTGAGGCTTCATCTACCACCAGCACATCCAACGCCAGCGGGTTGGCGGCGTTATGGCGGAAGTGGCGGGTGTCGGCTCTGGCACCTAATAAGCGGTGAAGTGTGGTGACTTCTGTAGGGATAGTGGCTTGAAGCAGCTCTGTGGCCTTTTCTTCGCCAGCTAAAGCTGCCTCCCACAATGATATTAGCCCTTTGAAAGGTAGCTTGCTCACCTGCCCGGCGATGGATTCATTTAGCCGTGCGGCGGCTTTGCCGGTGGGGGCGGCCAGGCGGATGCGCAGCGGATGGGCGTTGGGCTGGGCCAGTTGCAGGGTTTGCAGCAGGGCCAGCAGACGCACAACCGTGGTGGTTTTACCGGTGCCGGGGCCGCCGGTGATGATCGCGAAGGGGCTGCGGGCGGCTAGGGCGCAGGCAGTTTTTTGCCAGTCTATGCTGTTGCTGGCGGGGAATAGCGTATTCAGCGCGCTTTTTAGTAACGGGCTATCCGCCTGGCTATCCACACTAACCCGGTGGGCTATTTCCTGGTGCAGGGTTTGCTCGAACTGCCAGTAGCGGCGCAGGTAGAGCCGGGTGGTGAGCGAGGAATCGCTTTTCACCAAAGGCGTATTGCCGGGGCCGTCGCTGATCAGTGTGGGGTGGTTGAACGCGGCCTGCCACTCGGGCAGCGTTAGCGTGGTCAGTACATGGCTGGGCAGCGGCGGCGGGTCGTTCAGGTCGTCGCCTTCCGGCGGCAGCGAAAGCGCAAAATCCGGCGCTTCCAGGGTGGAGGCTATATCCAGGCAGACATGGCCACGGCCAAGCTGGTGGCTGGCCAACGCTGCGCCTAGCAACAGCAGTGGCGGGGCGTTTTGGGTTTCACGGTCGAGAAAGCGCACCAGGGCCAGATCCAGATCCCGCAGCCAGCCACGGGAAACCCAACGCTCACACAGCAGGAATAGCGCGGCTGTGTCGCTTAGCGCGGGGTGCGGCTGGGTAGCACTGGCGGCTGATTCTGTCGGTGGTGTTACCGATGCGGTTGAATCAGGTGCAGCGGGCGGCGCCTCATCGGCGAACAGGTCTAGGTTCATAGATTGTGTGTCTCTATTGCTCATACCAACGCCTCTAGGCCTGTTTCTGATACTGCATCTGCTGCCGTGCCTGTAAACAGTGCATCCAGTGCTTCAATCAATGCGACCGGCGCAGGCACAGCGTGTACGCCGCGGGCGGTGGTGCGGCTGCCGCGCAGAAATACCGTCATCGAGCCGCCCAGGTGTTGGTGCGGGTCGTAGTCGGGCAGGCGCGCTTTCAGCAGCCGATGGAGGGCGAGCATATAAAGAGCTGCTTGCAGGTCGTAGCGCTTTTCGAGCATGGCATCGCGCAGAGCGTCAGTGGTATAGGCGCTGTCGTCGCTACCCAGGTAGTTGGATTTCCAGTCGAGCACATAGAAGCGGCCTTCATGCTCAAAGGCGAGGTCGATAAAGCCCTTGAGCATGCCGTTGAGGGTGTCGGCATCCAGCGCGGGGCGCGATATTCCAGGCAGTAAGTGGTCACTGACCAGTTCGTCCAGCTTGCGGGTTCCTACATGGTGCGCGGTAAACCAAAACTCCAGCTCTACCTGATAGCTTTCGAGTTCGCATAGCGCCACCTGGCTGCCTTCGCTGGGCTGTGACTGTTGTTGTAGGAGTGGCAGGGGAAGCGGCGTGGCGAGCAGCTCTTCAAACCAGCCCGCCAGGGTGACGTGCCACGCCTGCCAGCCGCGCAGCTGCACGCGCCGCCGCAGCATATCTTCTCGGGCAGCGGGGTCTTCTAGCGCTTTGTTGAAGCCCAGTTGGCCCGCCCACTCCAGCAATCCATGCAGGAAGGTGCCGGGGCCTGGGCCACGTGGAAACCGGTGCAGGTGAAACGCTTCGGTGTTGATGGCGTTGTCGTGGGGCTCGTCCAGCACTTCCAGGGTGGTGGCTTCCTGGGGGGTGGTGGGTTCCGGCGCGGGCGTTGTCAGCGGGGTGGTGCTAGATCCAGAGACGGCCCCAGAAGTACGCAGCGCCGAGTAGCTGGCGATCCACCACTGTTCTCGAGCGGGGCGTAGCGGGGTGCGGGCGTGGCCCAGTGCCTGCTGCTCCGGCGCCGGGGTGAAGCGCAGCGCGGTGGGTTCCGGGGCGTCACTTAGCGCAATATCGCTGCCTTCCACCAGCTCGCCTAGCGCGTGGGTAAACGCGCCGGGGGCGATGGCCTTGCCGCCGTTGATCAAGTGGCCGATGGCGCTGTTCTCGATGCCTTTTAGCGGCGCCAGCCCCAGCCAGGTGGCGTGGCGGGCGCGGGTGAGCGCCACGTAGAGCTTGCGCAGGTCTTCGCCCAGCCGTTCACGGTCGGCGGTGGCCAGCGTTGCTTCATCGGCGCTTAGGCTGAGTTGCAGGTTGCCTTCGCTATCGTGCCAGCGCAGCGGCAGGTCGGTGTCGCTGACCGGGCGGTGGTTGGCGATAAACGGCAGGAACACCAGCGGGTACTCCAACCCCTTGGATTTGTGAATGGTCACTACCTTGACCAGATCGGCATCGCTCTCGAGGCGCAGCTTGTGGCTGTCGCCGTGGCTATCCGGGTCGGCAATGGCTTCGGCCAGAAAGCGAATCAGCGCGTGTTCGCCATCCAGTTCCTGGCTGGCGTGCTGCAGCATTTCACCCAGGTGGAGCAGGTCGGTTAGCAAACGCTCACCCTCGGCGAACTCGCCCAGTAGCCGCGCGGCGATATCAAAATCGACCATCAAACGGCGCACCAGCGGCAGCACACCTTGGCGCTGCCACAGGCGGTGGTAGTCGCTGAACTGCTCGACCCGCGCTTCCCAGGCCAGCTCGCTCTGGTTGAGGTGGTCTAACTCTTCAAGACTTAGCCCAAGTACTGATGTTGCCAGGGCGGCGCGCAGCTTGGCTTCCGCCTGGCGGGAGTTGGCCTGGGGTTCGGCGCAGGCGCGCAGCCAAATGGCTAGCTGCGGGGCAATGGGGGAACTGAACACCTTGTCGTGATCGGAAAGGTAGACGCTCTTAATGCCTCGGCTGGCCAGCGCCAGTCGAATCGCCCGGGCTTCCTGTAGGCCGTTGACCAACACTGCCATGTCCGAGGGGGCCAGCGGAGTGAGTCCGTTATCGTCACTGTCATCAGCGGCTTTCGCAAAGCCCGCTTGCTGTTGTCGGCCTGCTTCCAGAAGTGCGGCCATGTGCGAGGCGCAGCGCTCGGCCATCTCGGTTTGGTAGGCGGTTTTGGAAAGCGGCTCTTCGCTTTCAAGTGGCCACAGAGTCATAGCTGCTAGCGGTTTGCCGTTGAGTACCAGCGTCTCCTTGGTGCCTTTGGCGTTGACAGGGTTGAACGGCAGCGGGTTGTCGCCGCCATCGGCACGGAACAGAAAGGCGCCGGCATCGTGCTGGTCAGCGTAGCTGAAGCAGTGGTTGACCGCCGCTACCATGGCGCGGCTGGAACGGAAGTTGGTGCCTAGCGTGACGTGGCGGCCATCGGTGTCTTGGCGGGCCTGCAGGTAGGTGAAGATATCCGCGCCGCGAAAGGCGTAGATCGCCTGTTTGGGATCGCCAATCAGCAGGATGGCGCTGTCGCGGCGGGGCGATGCAACGTCATACACGGCGTTGAAGATGCGGTACTGGATCGGGTCGGTATCTTGAAACTCGTCAATCAGCGCCACGGGGAACTGGCGCTGGATCTGCGCGGCCAGGGCCTCTTTGTTAGGGCCTTTCAGGGCGCGATCCAGATGGGTGAGCAGGTCGTTGGGGCCCATCTCGGCGCGGCGTTCCTGTTCGCGCTCCAGCCGGGCGCGGCACCACTGCACGGCGTGAATCAGCAAGTCGTTGCGCGGCTCGGGCAGGGCATCCAGTGCTTTCGGTAGCTGTGCCAGCGCTTGCCATGCCTGCGGGCAGGGCGGTGCGCCCTCTTTCCAGATATCCGCCATGCCGTCCGGCGTCATGCGTTTCCAAGCGGCGTCGGTGAGCGCGGGGCGGTCAGCATCCGTTTCGCACCACTCGCGCAGTGCGCCTAGCCAGTTGGCGCGGCTTTTGGCGTTGAAGCTTTGGCCCTTGAAGGCTTTGCGTGTGGCGGCCTCTTCCAGGGCGGGTACCAGCTCGTCCAGCCAGGCGGCCCAGGGGGCTTTGAGCTCGCTGAGCTGGGCGGCGCGTTCGGCCTGGGTGGCGGCCAGGGTCTCTCTGGGCTCGGGCTTTTCGTCGCCCAGCGCTTCGCTTTCGGGCAATAGCCGTTGTAGCGGGGCGTGCAGGTCGTCGGGTGATTTCCAGTAGCGAGTGACAATGCCGAGGGCGTCACTGTCCAGCGGGTAGTAGAAGCTGCGCCAGTAGTCGCGCACCACTTCCTGTTCCAGTTCGCGCTGGTCGTTTTCCAGGTTGAGGGAGAACAGGCTGCCGCTGTCGAAGGCGTGTTCGCGCAGCATGCGGTAGCACCAGCTGTGGATGGTGGAAACCGCAGCTTCGTCCATCCACTCGGCAGCCAGGGCTAAGCGCCGTGAGCAGGCGGGCCAGGTGGCGGGGTCGTATTGGTCGCGGAGTTGGAGGAGTAGTGGATCTGCCCCTCCTTCTACGTCCTCAGCTCGAAATACTTCTGCTGCTTCTACCAGTCGATTGCGGATGCGTTCGCGTAGCTCTTGGGTGGCGGCGTTGGTGAAGGTGACGACGAGGATTTCCGGCGGCGTGAGCGGGCGGATAAACGCGGTGTCATCGTCAACGCTGTGACCGCCGAGCACCAAACGCACGTAAAGCAGGGCGATGGTGAAGGTTTTACCGGTGCCAGCACTGGCCTCTATCAGTCGGCTGCCGTGAAGGGGGAGGCTCAATGGATTGAGGGGGGCGGGCTGGCTCATAAGAAGATACTGTTAATTTCAGCGGAAAAATCTTGCCTAGAGATGAACAACTGACTCATGCCGCTTCCTCATTTTCAATCGGGCTCGACTGTGCCAAGGCTATTGCTTGGAAGGGTGTGGGTTCAGCCGTCGAGACATAGGTCACGATATCCACCGGTAACTGCAAGCGCTCTTCAAGGGCCATTTTAAGTTCGGCACAAGCAAGCAGCGGAATCGTTGTCTGGGAGATCAAGAGTAGATCCACATCGCCGCCTCGCTTTGCATCATCAAGACGCGAGCCAAGCACATGAACGTTGACAACTGTGCCCATGAATTCGTGCACGCCTGAAAGAATGATGGCACGCTGCGCTTGAGTAAGACGCATGAAGACAGCTCCTGCTTGTTAAAGTCTAGTCCTGACTGAATGAGCCGCGGCTACTTAATCAATAGGCAGAGCTTCAGCTAAGGCTTTCGCCTGGAGCGGGCTTGGTTCATCGGACGGATCATAGGTTACAATGTTAACCGGCAGCTTAAGATATTCTTCTAGTATGCCTTTGAGTTCGTCGCAAGAAAGCTCGGAGATCTCTGTCTTGGAGGTCAACAATAGATCTACACTGCCGCCTAGCTTGGTATCATCAAGTCGTGAACCGAAGACAAGAACTTCCACATCAGCATCAATATACTCTTCCACCCCGGAGAGAATGATTGCGCGATGTGTTTGAGTAATGCGCATGAAGTCAGCTCCTTAACTGTATGACAGCCCCGCCACCTGATAATCTTATCGCCGAGCCACTTTAGGTGCATTTTAGTTTACGCTACCGGCGGCTTCGGTTCACTCTAACGATGGGATCTCATGCTGACATCGCTGCTGGATAATGACTTCTATAAGATCACGATGCAGAACGCCGTGATCAAACGCTTTCCTTATGCCCATGCGCGCTACGCCTTTATTAATCGTGGCGAGCATGCTTTTCCTGACGGCTTCGGCGCCGAACTTCGCCGCGAAGTCGATAAGATGGCATCGCTGCGCTTGAGCGATGAGGAGAAGCGCTATCTCGAAATAACATGCCCTTATCTCGACCCTACGTATCTCGATTTCCTCGCCGGTTTTCATTACAACCCCAGCGAGGTGACTGTAGAGCAGCAGGGGAGTGATCTTTCGGTGATCATTGAAGGGCCCTGGTACCGCACCATTCTCTGGGAAGTGCCGCTGATGGCGCTGATCAGCGAGCTCTGGTATCGGCTGCGTGGCGTGACGATCGCGCCTGACGCTGATGCGATGATTGAGCAGCACGCCCAGGAGAAAATCGAACTTTACCGCCGTTTAGGGCTGAAAATTGCTGAGTTTGGCACCCGTCGGCGCTTCTCTTCTGACGTTCACGACCGGGTAGTCGGTGCGCTTAGCCACCACGGCGGTGAGGCCTTCAGCGGCACCAGCAATGTGCTGATGGCCATGCGCCACGGCGTTAAGCCGATCGGCACCCACGCCCACGAGTGGTTTATGTTCCACGGTGCCCGCTTCGGCTTCAAAATGGCCAATAGTCTGGCGCTGGAGCATTGGGTTGATGTGTACCGGGGGGATCTGGGAATCGCCTTAACGGATACCTTTACCTCGCGGGCCTTTTACGACAGCTTCGATAAGAAATTTGCCAAGCTGTTCGATGGCGTTCGCCACGACAGCGGCGATCCTATCGAGTTTGCTTCCCAGACCATCGAGCACTACGAGCGCTTGGGCATCAACCCGCTAAGCAAGACGATTATCTTCTCCGACGCGCTAACACCGGAGAAGGTCGAGCGGATACATGCCTTCTGCAAAGGTCGCATCGGCATGGCGTTTGGTATCGGCACCAACTTCACCAACGATGTAGGCGCTGAACCGATGAACATGGTGATTAAGATGGTCGAGGCGCGGCCGGAAGGGCAGGGCTGGCTGCCGGTGATCAAGCTTTCCGACGTGGCGGAAAAGAACACCGGCGACCCGGAAATGATCGCGCTGGCGAAGCGGGTATTGTCGCTGAATGGGCAGATTATTTAGCCTGTGGCTGGTTGCTTTCGCTAATCGTTTATTCCTGGTTCGGTAACGTTAAATCACCCCTTTACCGAACGGTGCAGCGGCGCGTAGAGCGCCTCGGTCAGCGTGACAAAGCTATGCCCTAGGGCGCGCTCGTTAAACAGTCGCTCAAAACTCGACCATTGGTGAGAAAGGTAGGCGCTTTGGGTGACTTCGCCGGTTTGGAATCGGCCGCCTTCGTAGGCGGTTTCGGCGGCGGCGTAGGCGTCGCTATCGGTCTCACTGTCAGGCGTGCCAAGCTTAGCCAGCCAAGCGAAAGCGGCCTGGGGGGCCAGCGGTAGCGGGGCCTGCATGCCATCGCACCAGGCGTTGAGCATGTTTTGTAGCTGGTAGTGTGCATTCTCGGCGTCTAGCGGCTCCAGCCGCACATGGCCCGCTTTTGAGAGTAGCTGGGTGGTCATTGGTCGTTCAATATTGCCCGCCAAGTGAGCGACCCAGGGGCGCAGCAGGTGCTGCCAGCGGTACTGACCACGGCCACGCCCTTGGCTGACCAGGCTACTGCTGAGCAGTAGCAAGCGGCAGCGGTTGCCCGCGTCATCCTGGCGAAGCTCTCCCAGCCAGTCTTCCAGCGTTACCTTCCCGGCAGCTGTTTCAACAACATGCACCGCCTGGGGCGCTGCGACTACCTGGGGCCACTCCTGCAGTGCTTCTTCGTAAGCGCCAAACAGCGCCTCCATCGGTTCCGCCAGCGCTTCACGCATCCGTTCACCAAAGGCGCCCACTGCCAGCACGCCCTGGCCTTTGAAGCGCTCTAGTGCTGCATGCAGCGCTTCTATTCTTGGTTGGCCGTTATCCACTGCATGGCGCTGGGCGGCGATTAACTGATCCTGTAACTGCCAGTTTTGTAGCCCGTCCAGGGTGAAGGGCTCTACATCCAGTTGAGTGAGTTCTTCCTGCTCGAAATAGACGCCCAGGCGGTTATTGAAAAACGCTTTGGCCGGTTCGCGCAGAAAGCCGCCTAGCTGGGCCAATGTTAAGGTGCTTTGTTGCTCGGTGTCCGGTTGAAGCGACGGTGGCTCGGAGCCTTGGGCGTTTTCGCTACGTGGTGCGTGCAGGGCGTGCCATTCATGTGCATAGGTAAACAGCCGCGCCTGGGCGGGGGAGTCGCTGGCTTGGGAAGAGAAGTAGCGGCGGCTAAAAGGCTGCAGCGGGTGCTCGGTGGTTAACGCTTCCAGCAGCGCCTCGCCATTTTGCGTGTGCCAGCCCGCTTCCAGGTGATCGCGTAGTTGGCCGACCAGCACCGAGGGCGGCATGGGGTTGTTGTCGATCTGACTGCGGCCGACCCAACTGACATAAAGCTGCTGGCGGGCGGAGAGCAGCGCTTCCAGAAACAGGTAGCGGTCGTCTTCGCGCCGTGAGCGGTCGCCGGGGCGGTAGTCGCTGCCCATCAAGTCAAAGTCCAGCGGCGGCTGGGAACGGGGGTACTCACCGTCGTTCATGCCCAATAAACACACACGCTTAAACGGAATGGCGCGCATGGGCATTAGCGTGGCGAAGTTGACCGCTCCCGCCAGGAAGCGCTGGGAAAGGCTGTGCTCGTCGATTTGCCCTAGCCAGTGTTCGCGCACCATGGAGAGCGGCAGGGGATCAAAAAGCTCGGCTTCTTCGGTGCTGTCCAACAGCTGCTGTAGTGCGGTTTCGAGCTTGGTGAGCATCACGCTTTCTTGAGCGTCGTCGGTCAGGAAGTAGGTTTCCAGCAGTTCACGCAGCCGGGCCACCCAGCTGGCGGCGTCGGTGGGCTGGCAGAAGGTTTTCCAGGTGCTTTCCAGTTTTTCCAGCAGATTTGCCAGCGGGCCTGCCAAAGAGGCTTCCAGCCCGCCGATATCATCGAATGGCTCGATKCCTTGCCACGCCTCGGCACTTCCCACCGTATACCCCAGTAGCAACCGGCGCAGGCCAAAGGCCCAGGTGTTCTGGGTTAGCCCTTCGGGTAGATCCAGCCGGGTGCGCTGTTCGGCATTGAGCCCCCAGCGGATACCTGCACCCTCAATCCAGCGGCTGAGCGTAGGCAGGTCGTGTTCATCGATGCCAAAGCGTGTGCGCAGGGCGGGGACTTCCAGCAAATCGAGCAGATCGCTCACCGAAAGGCGCAATTCCGGCAGGCGCAACAATTTCTCCAGCGCGATCATCATCGGCAGGCGGTGGCGGCTGGCTTGATCCGAAAGGGTGTAGGGGATGTAGCGCGGGTCGTCGGGTCTAGCGTTCGCGTTGTAGCTACCGAAGGCGGAGCGGTACTGGCCGAATACGGCTTCAATATGGGGCGCGTAGCGGTCGATATCCGGCACCATGACGATGATATCCCGCGGGCGCAGATCCGGGTCGGCGCTGAAGGCCGCCAGCAGCTGATCGTGAAGTATCTCCACTTCCCGCTGGGGGCCGTGGGCAATATGAAACACGATGGAGTCGTCGCTGACCGGGTCTAGCGCGGGCCAGTGGGTTTGGGTCTCTGCTACCGGGCGCAGCTCGCGGATATCGTCTTGGAGTTGGCTGAGTAGGCAGTTGCGCTCTTCGCCGCTAAAGGGCTCGAACATATCGATTCGTAGCGCCTGCTGCTCAAATAGGGTTTGGTAGTTGCCCGCGTCGTCGTGTTCGTCGAGCAGGCGCAGGTAGTCGCGGCCTTGCTTGCCCCAGGCGGCCAGCAGCGGTTGGGCGTGTAGGTGCAGGGCATCGCTGGCGTCACCGGTGCCCAGCACGTCCAAAGCGTCGGGCATGCCAGCCTTGCGCTGCTGGCGGTAGCGGCTGGCGCGCAGCAGGTCTTTGTGCTCAATGATATCCGCCCAGTAGTACTGGCAGGGGTTGTGCACGCAGAGCACGATCTGGCAGCAGCGCGACAGCGCCGCCAGGGCTTCTAACGTCTGTTGCGGCAGCGATGAGATGCCGAAAATAATCAGTCGCCGGGGCAGGCCGGGTGGGCACGCTTGGCCTTCAAGCTGAACGGCGGCTTCCAGAAAGCGGCTGTGCACCTGGGCGCGGCTGCTGTTAAGGCCTGCATCGCCAAGATTATTAGCCACATCATCGCGCAGTGCGCGCCACAGCTCTGGCTGCCACAGCTGGTGTTCTTCCAGCGGGCGGGCTTCGCCACGGGCGGTGATCAACACATCGTTGCCCTTGGCCCAGGCGTCCAGCCAGTCGGCGCGATACACCTGGTACTGATCGAACAGATCCGCCAGACGCTCGGCCAGCTGGTAGTGCTTGCGCTGGTCGCGATCCACTTCTAAAAAGCGTGCTAGCGGCGCGAAGGCTTCCTGCTCGGCAAGGCTGGGCAACAGGCGCAGAAGGCGCCATATCAACCGCGACTTATCGAACGGCGAGGTTTCAGGCACCGCGTGGTCGTCATTGGTTAGCTGCGTTAGCACCGTTCGGTAGGCCTGCCATAGAAAGCGCGCGGGCAGGGTGACGTTCAATGCCGCGGCTATGCCCGCACCGCCTTGGGCCGGGTCTTCTGCTAGCGCTAGCTTTAGCCACTGCCCGATGCCGTTGCTCTGCACCAGAATGGTCTCGTTCTCCAGCGGCGAGAGCGGATGTCGGCGCATCCACTCCACCGCCAAACCGCGCAAATCTTCCAGGCGATTGGCATGCACCACCATAAAGCCCGGCGTTAGCGGCGTTTGCGTGAGCAGAGAGTTTGCAGACATGCACGATTCCTTAATGGATGGTCCCTCACGGCGGTGGCGGGGCGACTAAGTGTATGGTGCCATAAGTTTAGTTCTGAAGCTTGAAACCCTAGCGTCCTGTTTGAGAGCTGCTATGATGAATATGTGATGCATATAAGTTGTATATTGGTTGTATAGGCGTAGCAGGAGGTTGCCGATGGCAATGGGCAATGTAAAAGAATCACTTAATGAGCCTTCCGGGTATCTTGTGCCTGATTCGTTCGAGCGGTTTTTGGCTGACTTGAAGGGCGTTGCTCGAGAAGAGCGTCACCCATTGATTAACCCGAAGTTGTTTGCCAGTGCATTGAGCATCGATATTCAAACGCTTGCTAGTCAAGCGCATGTTCATCGTACGACAATCTCACGTGCCCAGGGGGCAGAAAAACTCCAACGTTATCTTCGTGATGCACTTCGTGTGCTCGGTGCAGCGGCGGATATTAATGGTGACTTTCATGACGCTCTGTTTTGGTTTCGCAACGAGCCGCTTAGCGCATTTGACTATAAAACACCCGAGCAACTCGTGAGTGAAGGGCGCTCAAATGACCTTCTGCGCTATGTTCAGTCGCTGCAAGCAGGAATGGTGGGATGATGTTTTGCCACCTCTTCTCTTGCGCGAACGCCGTGGCATCGCCAAGCTATGCGGATACCGTGAACAACGCTAAGAGAGATTTCTAATGTCTGATTCATCGCAAAACTCCCGCCGCCACTCTTCCCAAGTGGTCGATGGCCCAGGCAAAGCCGCCAGCCGCGCTATGCTGCGCGCCGTGGGCTTTAACGACGAAGATTTCAAAAAGCCTCAGGTGGGTATTGCCTCTACCTGGAGCATGGTGACGCCCTGCAATAGTCATATTAATGAACTGGCCGAGTTTGCCCGCGATGGCGCCGATGCGGGCGGTGGTAAGGGTGTGATTTTCAATACCATCACCATTTCTGATGGTATTGCCAACGGCACCGAAGGTATGAAGTACTCGTTGGTGTCGCGGGAGGTGATCGCCGATTCCATCGAAACCGTTGCTGGCTGCGAAGGCTTTGATGGTCTAGTCGCCATTGGCGGGTGCGATAAGAACATGCCGGGCTGCCTGATGGGGTTGGCGCGTTTAAACCGCCCCAGTGTGTTTGTTTACGGCGGCACCATTATGCCTGGCAAAGGCCATACCGATATCGTTTCGGTCTTCGAGGCCATGGGTGCCCACTCCCGCGGCGATATGGATCTTATCGAGCTTAAGAACATCGAAGAAACGGCGATCCCTGGCCCTGGCTCCTGTGGCGGCATGTACACCGCCAACACCATGGCGTCGGCCATTGAAGCTTTGGGCATGAGCCTGCCGGGCAGTTCGGCGCAGAACGCTATCTCTCAGGAGAAACGCGACGACTGCAAAGCGGCTGGCGAAGCGGTACTGGCGCTGTTAGCCGACGATATCAAACCCTCCGATATTATGACCCGCGAGGCGTTTGAGAACGCGATTACCGTGGTGATTGCCCTGGGCGGCTCCACCAACGCGGTACTGCACCTTATCGGCATGGCGCGCACCATAGGCGTTGAGCTTACCCTTGCTGACTTTACCGAAATTGGTAAGCGTGTGCCGGTGCTGGCAGACCTTCGCCCTAGCGGCCATTACATGATGAGCGAGCTGGTGGCGATCGGCGGTATTCAGCCGCTGATGAAGATGCTATTGGATGCTGGCCTACTCAATGGCAACTGCTTGACCGTCACCGGCAAAACGTTGGAAGAGAACCTTGCTGAGGTTGAGCCTTATCCCGCTGAACCACCAATTATTGCTCCGCTCGGTAATCCGATTAAAGCGGAAAGCCATCTGCGCATGCTTTACGGTAACCTGGCACCAGAAGGGGCGGTTGCAAAGATTACTGGTAAGGAGGGCACTCGCTTCTCTGGTTCAGCGCGGGTATTTGGCTCGGAAGAAGAGGCACAGGCGCGCATTAATGATGGCACCGTCGTTGCCGGCGATGTGGTGGTGATTCGCTATGAAGGGCCGAAAGGTGGCCCCGGTATGCGCGAAATGCTGACCCCGACCTCGGCGATTATGGGCCGCGGTTTGGGTAACGACGTGGCGCTGATTACCGATGGGCGTTTCTCTGGCGGCAGTCACGGKTTTGTGGTCGGCCATGTGTCGCCGGAAGCCTTCGACGGCGGCCCGCTGGCGCTGGTGGAGGATGGCGATACCATCACCATTGACGCCGAAGCAGATACCATCGACGTGGATCTCTCTGATGAAGAGCTGATGCGCCGTCGCGCTGCCTGGCAGCAGCCAGAGCCCCGCTATACGCGTGGTGTGCTGGCTAAGTATGCGCGTTTGGTCAGTTCGGCCAGCACCGGGGCGGTGACCGACCAGGAGTAATCCGCGTTGCCGTTATGAGCGTATCCTCATGAACGCGCTGTCATAAAGAATTAAAGCGCAAGGCTTACTATAAGAGCCTTGCGCTTTTTTATTGGGATAACAGGTGGCCGAAATGGTGGAGCAATCGCAGGCACGCGGGCGTATAGGTGAGGTGTTTTGGGTGTTTTTAGCGTTCGGCTTAACGTCCTTTGGCGGCCCGGTAGCGCACCTGGGGTATTTTCGCACGGCCTTTGTGGAGCGCCGCCAGTGGTTAACTGAAAGCGCCTACGCTGATCTAGTGGCGCTGTGTCAGTTCTTACCGGGGCCCGCCAGCAGTCAGGTGGGCTTTGCGCTTGGCCTACTGCGCGCAGGCCCTTGGGGGGCGGCCATGGCGTGGCTGGCGTTTACGCTGCCCTCGGCGATCATCCTGGTGCTGTTTGCGTTTGGCGCGGCGGTGCTGGATGGCCCCATTGCCAGTGGCATTATCCATGGCTTAAAAGTAGTGGCGGTGGCGATTGTGGCCCACGCGGTGTGGGGCATGGCGCGTAATCTTTGCCCGGATAAAACCCGCACGGGCATTGCGCTTGCGGCGGTATTTGCGGTGGTGCTAGTCAGCGGCCCGCTGGGCCAGGTGTCGGCGATTGTATTGGGTGGCTTAGCCGGGCTAGCGCTGTGTCGCGATAGTGCTGCTGTCACAGCAAGTGAATCGCTGCATTTTCCAGTAACGCGCAAGGCAGGCATGGTGGCGCTGGGGATGTTCGCCGGGCTGTTAATTCTGCTGCCGCTATTGGCGGGAGTCGCCGCTTGGCTGGATATCGCCGACGCGTTTTATCGTTCAGGTGCATTAGTATTTGGCGGCGGTCACGTGGTGCTGCCGCTGTTGGAAGCAGAAGTGGTGCAGTCGGGCTGGGTGACGCCGGATGAGTTTTTAGCCGGTTACGGCGCCGCCCAGGCGGTACCGGGGCCGCTGTTTACGTTTGCTGCTTACCTGGGAGCGCTGCTGCCCGGCATTAATGGTTTAGTTGGTGCTTTGCTAGCGCTATTGGCCATCTTCATTCCTGGCTTTTTGTTATTGGTGGGCGTGCTGCCTTTCTGGAATCAATTTCGTCAGTGGGGCAGTGTCCAGGCACTGATGCGCGGTGCCAATGCAGCGGTGGTCGGCATTTTAGGCGCAGCGCTTTATCAGCCGGTGTGGACGAGCGCGATCATTGGTGCAGAGGAGTTTGCGCTGGCGCTTACCGGTTTCTTGCTATTAACCGTATGGAAGCTGCCCGCTTGGGTCGTGGTGGTTGTTGTAGCGTTTGGGGGGATTGCGATTGCGCCATGAGCCGTCATTACGAACGAAGTGAAGTAATCTCGGGATTGGGGTAAGCGTAAAAAAACTTTCTTAGCAGACCGCCGGGAGGCGGCCTGCGTTGAGTGGAGAAGTGGGAACAGCAGAAAAAGTGTCTGCTATGGCGCCTCCAGCTCTAAGGTGCGACGCAGGGCGTGAAGTTCATCCMCTCCCAGGTGCTCAAGCCTTCCGGCGAGCAAGTCGCTAATTTTCTGAACGGGAAGCCCTGCCCGGCGGGCAATTTCTCGGCTTCCTAGGTCTGATACGGCGATCAGACGCGTGATAATACGCATTAATCGCGTACGTTTTTCAAGTTCCCTGACGTCGAGGTCAGGGCTGCTTCGCGGAGGATCAAGCTGTTCCGCTGTGGCAGTTGCGCGTGCCGTGCTCATGTGGCTCCATCAGTCTGAAATGACCTTCACACAATGCCGCCAACCGATGCGCATTTCAATGCCTATTTTGATGAAAATTTCACGACCTCAGCAAAGCCCGCAAAGGGGCTAGCTCTGGTAAACTATGTGCCTTCCTATTTTTATGTGTATCGGGTTCGATGCACGCTACTTTTTCGATTTTTTATCTCGCTTTTATAGGCCGTTGGGCCGAGGAGTTTTGCATGTCGTCGAACAGCGCACCCAAGGTGGGCGTGATCATGGGATCTAAGTCTGATTGGCCGGTCATGGAGCACGCTGTCTCCATGCTGGAGCGTTTGGGCGTGGCTTATGAAACCCGCGTGGTCTCGGCGCACCGCACGCCTGACCTGCTGTTCGATTATGCCAAGAGTGCTGCCGAGCGCGGCTTGCAGGTTATCGTGGCGGGGGCGGGCGGTGCAGCCCACTTGCCGGGCATGGTGGCCTCGCAAACGCCGCTGCCCGTGCTGGGGGTGCCGGTGGAGTCGAAAGCGCTCAAAGGTTTGGATTCACTGCTCTCCATTGCGCAAATGCCGGGCGGCATTGCGGTGGGCACCTTGGCGATTGGCAAAGCGGGCGCCACTAATGCGGGGTTGCTGGCGGCGCAAATTGTCGGCCTGCAAGATGCGACTGTACGCAGCGCGGTAGAAGCGTTTCGCGCTGAGCAAACTCAGAAAGTCCTCGACAACCCTGACCCGCGCCCCGAGCCGGAAGCGGAATAAGGAGTCTGGCTATGAACTCTGGTATTGCAAAGAGCGACGTAGTTACAACTGATATCGTTAAAACTGACGTCGTACAAAACATTGGCGTACTGGGTGCAGGTCAATTAGGCCGCATGTTGGCGCTAGCGGGTTATCCGCTGGGTAATCGTTTCACTTTTTTAGATACTACGGGTAATCCCAGTGCTGGGATTGGCGATGTCATTATCGATCCTGACAACCAGCACTTGGCCGAGTTTTTGGCCAAGGTTGACGTAGTGACCTACGAGTTTGAGCACTTGCCCGTTCAGTTGGTGCGTGAGATCGAGCAGCACAAACCGGTCTACCCCAGCAGCCGTGCCATTGAAGTGTGTCAAAACCGAGTCGAGGAGAAGACACTGTTTGATCGCTTAGGCATCCCCACGCCTGCCTACCGGGTGGTTGAGAGCGCCGAGCAGCTTGAAGCGGCCGCCCGTGAGTTGGGTTGCCCCGTAGTGGCTAAATCGGTCACTGAGGGCTACGACGGCAAAGGCCAGGCAGTATTAAAGCAGCCTGAGCAGGCGGCGGATGCGTGGAGCGCTATCGGCCATTCGCAGTTAGTTGTTGAGGCCTTCGTCGACTTTGTGCGCGAAGTCTCAATGATTGCCGTTCGTGGTCGTGATGGCGAGGTGGTGTTCTACCCCATGGCCGAGAACCAGCACGTAGACGGTATTTTGCGCTACTCGGTGGCGCCTCTGCCGGATTTGGATGCCAGTGTTCAGCAGACCGCCGATGGCTATATTCGTGCGTTGCTTGATGAGCTGGATTACGTGGGCGTGCTGGCGCTAGAACTGTTTCAAACCCGCGATGGCAGCCTGCTGGCCAATGAAATGGCCCCCCGTGTGCATAACTCCGGCCACTGGACGATGGACGGCGCGGTGACCAGCCAGTTTGAAAACCACCTGCGCGCGATACAGGGCTTGCCCTTAGGCGATACCCAGGCGATTGCGCCTACCTGCATGATTAACGTGATTGGTCGTGAAGGTGACAACGCAGCGATTCTAGCGCTTGCCAATACGCACCTGCATCGCTACGACAAAGCCGAGCGCGCCGGGCGTAAGCTTGCCCACGTCAATATCCTCGCGCCTAATCATGCCGAACTGCTGGAAAAAGTGAACGCCTGCAGTGCGTTACTGCCTGAGGCACCGTCGCCACAGTTAAGCTTTTCCATCAAACAGTAGTTTCTAAAGCCGCCTGCTTAGCTCAGGCGGTTTTTTTCTACCAATGTTGACCAATCATGCAACTTTTATCGCTAAAAGTGACTGAATGCGCTAAAAAGGAGCCACAACAAAAAATCAGCTAATTATGCTGATCTTAATAGCCACTTTTAGGCGGATAGTTAGTATGCCTCACTCTTCAACTACTGGGTCTGCCCCTGGGCTGCGCAGTGGTTTCCATCGCGACCACCATGTCACTGTAAAGCGCCTGCATAGCGAAAAAGTACGTCTGCTGTACGACAATCTTTGGCAACCGGTGCTAAGCAGCGTGTTGGCAGGCATGCTGCTAGTCGCAGCCATGTGGCCAGTGGTCGCAAGCTGGGTACTGCTCACCTGGCTCGCAGTATTGMCCTTTGTTTCGTTCGCTCGCCTTGCCTTGGCCTACTATTTTCGCCGCTTACCGGCACAGCAACAGCAGCGTCGCCGCTGGCTTTATCGGTTTAGCGCCGGGGCGATTGCGGCTGGCTGCGTATGGGGTGTCGGTGGCATCGTTCTGTTTACTGGCGAAAATCATGGCCAGGTTGCGGCGCTTTCGATTGTACTGGCGGGTATTGCTGCTGGTGGAGTAACCACGCTTTCTGCCGTGTGGTGGGTAGCGCTTGGTTTCGTGCTGCCAATTTTGCTCCCTCTGTTAGTACAGTTTTTACTATTAGGCTCACCGCTGGCGATCTTGATTGGCGCCATGCTTAGCCTGTTTCTCGGCCTGATTGTTACCACCAGCCGCCGGTTAAGCCGAATTATTCACGATAACATTGCCCTGCGGGTGAGTATGTCCGCCCGGGAAGCGCAGCTGCAAGAGAGCGAAAATCGCTACCGCTCGATCTTTCAACACTCGCCGTTGGGAGTGCTGCATTTCGATGGGCAGGGGTACGTCACTGATTGTAATAGCAAGCTGCTGGAGATACTGGATGTTAACCGCGCGCAGCTGCTCGGCTATCGGATGTTATCCCGCTCAGCGGATCCAGAAGTGGCCAATGCAGTACGTAATGCCCTAGCTAAGGGAACTGGCTACTACGAGGGCACTTACTATTTGCCCAAAGCGAGCGCAGGCACCCCTTTGCGAGCGTTTTTTAACGGCGTGCATAGCGCCAGTAATGAGATGGTGGGCGGTGTGGCCATTATCGAAGACTTTACCGAGCGTAAGCGCGCTGAAGCGATCATCTATCGCCAGGCGTTCTATGACTCACTCACCAATTTGCCGAATCGGCGGCTGTTTATCGAGCGTTTGGAATCCCTCTGCGATGAGAAACACAAAGGACTTCAGAGCGGTTTACTGATGTTCTTGGATATGGATCGGTTTAAATTGATTAACGATACCTTAGGACACGCTACTGGCGATAATTTGTTAGTGCAGGTGGCCCGAAGGCTGGAAAGTTGCCTGAGCGAAGGCGACATAGCCGCACGCCTAAGTGGTGATGAATTTGTGTTGCTGGCGTTGTTTGATGAGCCCTCGGCACAGCGCCTCGAAGCATGCGCTGAGAGTTATATGCTCAAGGTTCAGCAGGCGCTCTCTCAGCCTTACCGACTGGCAAGCCACGATACGGACGTAACGCCGAGTATAGGTTATACCTGCTTTACTACAGCCGCCTGTGACCACGAAGAAGTGCTTAAACAGGCGGATATTGCGATGTACCGCGCCAAAACAGAAGGTCGGGCACAGCTGTGCCGCTATCAACCCTGGATGCGCGATAAGCAATGCAGTGATCCGAACGCTTAAGCCAATTGACCGATTAGCAGCACCCACAGCGCGATTAACGCAAAGTGGCCAGGGTACCATGCTAGCCATAAACGCCGTGGCATCACTAAGTAGACGGGGGGGATTCGTTGCGCTGCACCTGCAGCAAGAATGAGTACGAACAGGCAGGTGCCTACGGTAAACGACTTGGCCATATCAGAGGCATTCATCTGCCCGGCAATCCAGAGTACCGGAAATGCCGCTAAGCCTGCCCATAGGCGCGCTTGAAAATGGCTTTCTGCTTGGCTTAGCGCATGCATGGCAAACATTAACAGCGGAATCAGCAGCAGCCCGTTGTGACCATACTCCACCCAAAAGCCGAGCAGGTACCACACGGTAACGCCTATCGCCGCGCCTGCTAACAGCCAGGGCAGACTTAACGTTTGCTGCTGGTAGTGCTGCCAGCCTTGGCGCACTAACGCCCCTAGGGCTAAACCAGTAGCCAGGGTAAAGCAGACGTTGAGTATAAAAGCGTCTGATGAGCGTGGCATCATCATGTAGGGGAGTTGGGCGACCAGGCCGATAATCAGAATACGCCGTGAGTAGCGCAACGGGTTACGGGTATTAAACAGCCCGTGCCAGGCCACCATGGCGGCAAACAGCGGGAAGGCGATGCGGCCAATGGAAGAGCCTGCCCAGCTTAAATCCCAATCACCGGGCAATACATAGCGTGTGAGGTGGTCAATGGTCATAGTGATCAGCGCCAACCATTGGCCCCAACCTGTCCAGTGAGAAGAAGGGCGAGGGAGAGCGCCTGCATGTGGGCTAGTCGAGTGAGCCATAAAACCTCCGTGTTGAACATGCGCAATGATACACAGACAGAGGTAGCTTTACCTAGTTCACTGAATTAGCAGAGTTAGACAGAAACGCATCACCCCGGCAATTGCCGGGGTGATGGATATTAAGGCTTGCTGTGAAGCTTACTCTTGCCCGCCGAAATAACGGTTGTAGATCTCGTCGTAAGTACCGTCTTCTTGCACTTCAGCCAGGGCTTCGTTGAACTGCTCGGCGAGTGCTTCGTCGCGTTGACGGAAGGCGATACCAAAGCCATCACCAAAATATTCTTTAGGTTCGGTGAGCATCTCGCCGACAACAACGTAGTTGCCTTCTTCGCTATCCAGTAGCGTTGACTTACCGACCGGGTAGTCGAGGAACAGGATGTCCAAACGCTCGGATTCCATGTCCAGCACCATGTCGTCGGCGGTAGAGTAGCGGTTGATGTCGGCGACATCGCCGTACATGTCGGTGACGTAGTTATCCTGCAGAGTACCGCGCTGAACGCCGATGGTCATGCCGGCGAGTGATTCTTCATTGGTTGCATCAAGGTCGGTGCCTTCAGGGGCAAACCAAGCGGACGGCGGGGTGATGTAGGGGTCAGAGAACAGCACTTGCTCGCGACGGTCATCATTGATCGTCATGGAGGACATAATAGCGTCGTATTTGCGGGCCATGAGACCTGGGATAATGCCGTCCCAGCCCTGTACCACCCATTCACATTCAACGCCGATACGCTCGCAGAGGGCGTTGCCCAGGTCGATATCAAAGCCGGTCAGCTCGCCATCCGGCGTGCGGTATTCCATCGGCTCGTAAGGCACATCAACCCCGATACGTACTTGGTCTTCTTGCGCCTGGGCGGCGCTTGCTGCAACGGCTAAGCCTAGCAGTGAGACAGACAGCAGTTTTTTCATTATGTATCTCCTTGGAAGCAGAGTTCATCTAAGCAACCGCCGCGTAATGGTGGCGTTGCCTATAGGGCGTTGACCACGTTAATCACAGGTTGCTTTGCGATGATCATTGTTAACTTATCCTAACTCGGCGTTGACGAAAAGCGCTTGATGATGCGTAAACCAACGTTTGTTTCACACTAGGAGTTCTGTGGCTGCAGATGGGCGAGCAGCTTTTTCTCTAGATAACGAAAGAAATACAGGATAGTGAAGGTTAAACACAGGKATATCGCCGCCACAAACAAGAATGCGTCAAAAGGTGCATAAAAACGCGCATAGACAAAGCGCGCCGCGCCGGTCAGGTCCATAATCGTCACCACGCTGGCAATAGCGCTGGCGTGTAGCATGAATATAACTTCGTTGCCGTAGGCCGGCAGGGCGCGACGAAAAGCGCTGGGGATAATAATGCGCCGCATGGTCTGCTGGGGCGACATGCCGTAGGCTCGAGCCGCTTCAATTTCACCTTTCGAGGTAGACTTAATCGCGCCGCGAAAAATCTCGGTCGTATAGGCGGCGGTGTTGAGGGTAAATGCAATGAGGGCTGGAACGAACGGTTCTTCAAGTATCACCCATAACCAGGTTTCTTGGATACCTTCCACAAATACCACGCCGTAATAAATCAAGTAGAGCTGGATGAGTAGTGGTGTGCCACGAAAGACATAGGTGTAGACAAAAATAGGCCACTTAATCCAGGCATGTTTTGAACCACGCCCAATGGCAAGGGGAACCGCCGCAATTAAACCAATGACCAGCGATAAAAATACCAGCTGCACCGTGGTGGCCAGCCCATCGCCATAGTAGGAAAGCGTTTGCAGCGTGAAAATACTGTTCTCGGCAAGCTGATTTTCGAGCCATGTCATGAAAGCGGTCATTAGTCTGCCTCCCCATAGCCAATGTTGTAGCGTTTTTGCAGACGAGCAAAGATCCACTCCGAAACGCTGGCGATGAGCAGATAGATAAGCGCAACAATAATCATGAAGGTGAAAGGTTCGCGCGTCGCTTTAGAGGCTTCTGAGGCGACACGCACCATATCAGAAAGCCCGATGACCGAGACCAGTGCGGTGGTTTTGAGCAATACCATCCAGTTGTTGGAAAGGCCGGGCAGCGCATGGCGCATCATCTGCGGAAAACGGACGCGACGAAAAACCAACCCATCGCTCATGCCATAGGCTTTACCTGCTTCGATTTGCCCGTTATCGACCGCCATAAAAGCGCCGCGAAAGGTTTCCCCCATATAGGCCCCGAAGATTAGCCCAATGGTGACAACGCCCGCAACGAAGGCATTGATATTGATAAAAATATCGATATCGAAGGAGTAGTAAAGCCAGTCGGTGATCATGTTGACGCCAATTTGACCGCCGAAAAAAAACAGCATCATCAACACGAGGTCGGGCACACCGCGAATAAGTGTGGTGTAAAGCGTGGCAAGACGATGTGCTAACCAGTTGCGCGACATCTTCGCGCTGGCGGTCAGTAGCCCTAAAATAATCGCTAAAATCAGCGACAACACCGCTAATTGGATGGTGACGCCTGCCCCCTCAATCAGCCGGGGGCCATACCCTTGTAGATCAATCATGGTCAGCCTCGCGGATCAGTATTTGGGAGCCAGAAATTGCTGCAGGCGCGGTGATTGCGGATTGTCCAGTACGTCAGCCGGCGGTCCCGCCTCTTCCACTAAGCCTTCGTGAAGATAGATGACTTGGCTGGAGACATCACGGGCAAAGCCCATCTCGTGGGTCACCACCACCATCGTGCGGCCCTCTTCAGCGAGGTCGTGCATGACTTTCAATACATCGCCAACCAATTCCGGATCAAGGGCAGAGGTGGGTTCGTCAAACAGCATTACTTCCGGATCCATTGCCAGCGCGCGAGCAATTGCTCCACGCTGCTGTTGGCCACCGGACATCTGCGCAGGATAGGCGTTGGCGCGTGCCGTTAAGCCGACGCGATCGAGCAGGGCATGGGCGTGCTCCAGGGCTTCTTTTTTGGGTTTTTTCAGCACGTGTATCGGTGCTTCGATGATATTTTCCAACAGTGTCATATGAGCCCAAAGGTTAAAGCTCTGGAACACCATGGAGAGCTTGGCGCGCATTTGTACTACCTGCTTCCAGTCTTCCGGTTCGCGGCCATGCTTAGTGGTTTTAAAGCGAATGGGGTCGCCATGAACAATGAGGTCGCCATCGTCGGGCTGCTCAAGCAGGTTCATACAGCGCAAAAAAGTACTTTTACCCGATCCAGAGGCACCTATCAGGGTAATCACATCGCCCTTTTGGGCTTGCAGTGAGAGACCTTTCAGAACTTCCGTATCGCCAAAGCGTTTTTTAATATTACGCACTTCAAGGGGAGTAGGCGTAGCGGCCATATCATTGGCTCCAGTACAGAGTTGCCGCAGCAACATGTGGGTTTGATGCGGCTGGCGCGAAAAAAGGGGCGATTCTATCAGGCTGGGCGCATTATGCGCGCTTTCCTTATAACATTATGCACTCGACGTTGGTCGTATCGACGCCAAGGGGCCTGTTATCGCCTTACCATTGTTATTGTCTTAGCTAGATTGCCTGCCTGGGAGTCTAAGCGATTGGCGCCACCAGTAGCGCGGCACGGGCGCCCACTTCCACCTGGGCGTTGGGGAACACCACGTAAAGTGGCGTATCGCCCACCCGAAAATCACCTGCCTTACCATCCTGCGCCAGCAGGGTGCCAGGCTCAAAGCGGCTAAAGTTCGCCGTGTTCTCGGCAAAACAGAGCTGGAAGTCATCGGATTGACGAATTAACTCGTGATGCACCTGAAAAAACAGAATTTCTGCGGCTGGCTGACTGGGCGGGGAGCGTCCTTCACTAAGCGCCGCGAGCAGCACACGCATAGGCTTTAGGGAGGCCATGTCGTTTTGACCGAAAGGGGCGACGCGGCCCAGTTCAAAGGTAAATGCCTGGGCGGCGTGATAGTGCTTGCTGTAGTGAGAGAACGTCCAGCTGTGCTGATGTTGGTGCAGCACCGCCTGCATGTCCGCCGCTGCTAGCCAGCCCCACTGCTCGGCGTCTGTGTGGGCCTCGGCAAAGGGTTCTACAACGAAACGGGTGTAGCGGCTATCCCGAATCGCGGTGTGTAGGTCGTAATGCAGTTTGGGTAGCCCGGAATGACGCGCATAAAAACCATCCACAGCGGCCATTAATGCCCGGGCGCGATCTGGCTCTTCACCTTCGGCGCGTAATTCGCGGCTAAATAGCCGGTTTAAATTGGTAGTAACAAAACGCTGCTGTGCCTTAAGCGCGGGTAGATTGCCTAAAATCACCAGGACGGGCGCGCCGAGCTTTATGCTGCCTGCTTCTAAGCCGCTTAGCCATTCTCCTACCAATTCAACGGGCGCGGTTTCATTGCCGTGGATGGCTGCTGAAAAAATGCACGCGCGTGCGTCCTGACTGGCGGTGTGGGGAGTGAGTTCCAAAATGCCCGGCGCATGCAAACAGTAGCTGCCGCTTGCGAAAACGCCTTGGCTGGCGGCGGGGGGCTGCCCGTCAAGCGACCAGTCGAGCCATTGGCCTAGCATTGTCGCTCCTTAGCATCTGTTGACAGTATCTTTGTCAGTTTAAAAGTGAGCCTAGCATTACCATGCTTAACGTTTGTCACAAGCCAGTAGGTCGTTCGCGTGTAAAAGCCTAGCTTATTCGTGAAAAAGCGTATTCATGCAGCAAGTTGGATTCTAACAGCTGCTTTAATCAAAAAAGCGCCCATGGGATGCATGAGCGCTTTTTCTCAATTTGCTTAGTAATTTACGTAAAATGCTGGTTACGCAGAACGCTGGCGCTGCATTTCTTCTTGATACTCGCTGGCAAGCGACGTTTTTTGTTGCTCTTGCAATCCACGCCCAGCCAATTGAAAAACCTCGTGCTCCTCTTCATCCAAGTGATGAGTGACTAAATGCTGGAGCTGCTTAGCGTGGGTTAGCCAATGCGTAGCGCTGTAGTCGGTTTCATCAAGAAGCTCTAAAAGTTCATCAATCTCATGGTGTTCAGCAACGCTATGACGGGCTTTTTCCTGGGTCAGATCAATCGACATCATGGGAATATAGAGCGCCCGTTCTTCGGCGGCAGCGTGATAGTGCAATTCGGCACGCACCTGCTGGTAAAGGTTATCGCGCTCGCCGCTGTCTCCATGTGTCTCAACTAAGCGGGCAAGCAGGTCGCGCTGAATATCGTGATCCTTGCGCAGGGCTTCAAAAATCGTCATTCCAGACTCCTTGGATACGTTTGCGATAGACAAGTCAAAAGCTAGTGGTGGATGGCATAAAGTGCAAGGTGGCGTTCGTCGATGAAATCGACGCCCACGGACGAAAACATTCGCTTTTTTCTATTCTTGAGTGCGCTATGTTGTTGGCACTACTTATTACTGGGCGACGCCCGCTGCAAGACTAATGAGTCAATGACTAAGGGAAGGAGATAGTAATGACGAAGGTACTGGTACTCTATTATTCCATGTATGGTCATATCGATACGCTGGCCCAAGCCGTGGCCGAAGGTGCAAAAGGCGTTAGTGGTGTCGAAGTCACCGTCAAGCGCGTGCCGGAAACAATGCCTGACGAGGCGTTTAAAAACGCGGGAGGCAAGCAGGACTACGATACGCCAGAAGCCACGCCCCAAGAGCTTGCCGATTACGATGCGGTCATCTTCGGTACGCCCACCCGCTTTGGTAACATGGCCGGTCAGATGCGCACCTTCCTGGATCAGACCGGTGGGCTTTGGGCAAATGGCGCCCTGCGTGGCAAAGTCGCCAGTGTGTTCACCTCTACTGGTACCGGCGGTGGCGATGAAATGACTATTACCTCTACCTGGACCACACTTGCCCACCACGGCATGATTATTGTGCCGATTGGTTACGGTATCGAAGAGCAGTTTGATATTTCTAAGGTAAGCGGCGGCACACCCTACGGTGCAGCGACCCTCGCTGGTGGTGACGGTTCGCGTCAGCCCGACGAGCGCGAACTGAAAATTGCCCGTTTCCAAGGCGAGTTAGTGGCCAAAACGGCGGCTAAACTGGCTAGCTAATTGAGCATTTCGGTCAGTAAAGTATCGAGTGCTTAACTCGTATAGCTCGTAATCTAAAAAGCCTCGCTGGAGAAATCCAGCGAGGCTTTTTTATTGGCGTTACAGCCACTGGCTACGCGCCACGTGTAGCCGTATAAATTGTGTAGACAGATTGGCTGGCCGTCATAAATAGCCGATTGCGACCCTTGCCAGCAAAACACACATTCGAGCAGACTTCGGGCAGCAACACCCGCCCCAGCAGGGTGCCTTCCGGTGAGAAGACCACCACGCCATCAATGCCCTCGCCACCATTGGCACTTGACCAGATATTGCCATCTACGTCGCAGGTCATACCGTCGAAAATGGTATCCTCGCTGGTGACAATCACCTGCCGGTCGCTCACGCTGCGGCCATCTTCGCCCAGTGTCCAGCGTAGGATCTGCGCGGGCTCGTCGAAGTGAGTGGGAGCGCTATCGCTGGCATAGAACCCTTCGCCATCGGGTGTTAGCACAATACCGTTTGGCTTGCGGATATMATCAGTCAGCATGATGGGCTCATCAAGGCTGTCATCGACGTAATAGATCGCGGTTTCGAGCTCCAGGTCGCGTTTTTTGCCCTCGTAGTCGAAGTGAGCGCCATAGCCAGGATCGGTAAAAATCACGCCACCTGACGGCAGGGCAACCACATCATTGGGTGCATTGAGTGGCTTGCCTTGATAACGCTCGGCCAGCACCGKGGTGCTGCCATCCCMCTCGTAGCGTAAAACGCGTGAAGGGTAGTGTTCGCAAGCGATTAACCGACCCTGATGATCGAAGGTGTTGCCGTTGGAGTGCCCGACATTGTCTCTTAAAACGCTGACTTGGCCAGTGGATTCGTCCCAGCGCATCTGCTTGGCACGGGGTATATCGCTGAACACGACATAACGACCTATGGCGTTCCATGCTGGCCCCTCTGTCCACAGTCCTCCGCTCCAGTGGCGCTCCAGTGGGCTATTGAAAATCATATAATCACTAAAGCGAGGATCTTCGACCTTCCAGGCATCAATTGGGTATCTATCCGGGGTAGGGCCTTGTGAGGTCTGCAAAGCAAAAAGCTGAGGCGATGTGCCAACAGCGGCCAGCGCGGCCGTTGCCGAAAGGAACTGACGGCGTCCAAGTTTCATAGCATTTTCCTGATTGTTGTTTGTTAACGTTGAGTGTTGACGTGCAACGAGCGGACAGAACGGGATTTTCAGCCACTCTCAGGAAAATGTAGAACATATGTGGTTAAAAATCGCACATTGGCTGCCCGGCAGCAGTTCTCCGGGCAGCCAATGGCAGGAGGCTTAGCAGTTAGCGCAAAATCGTGTTGGCAATCGCCTTGCCTAGGCTTTCCGTGGTGCCTTGCCCGCCTACATCCCGGGTAAGTACATTGGCGTTACCCTCACTTAACACTGCTTCAATGGCAGTAACCATCGCATCACCGGCTTCTTTATAGCCAAGATGCTCCAGCATCATCGCGCCTGACCAAATCTGGCCAATAGGGTTGGCGATGCCCTTGCCCGCGATATCTGGCGCACTGCCATGCACCGGCTCAAACAGGCTGGGGAAGTGGCCTTCTGGGTTGATATTCGCCGAAGGCGCAATACCGATAGTGCCGGTACAGGCGGGGCCTAAATCCGAGAGGATATCGCCGAACAAGTTGCTGCCTACCACTACGKCGAACCAGTCAGGGTGAAGCACAAAGTTGGCGGTAAGAATATCGATATGGAATTTATCCACCGCGATTTCTGGGTAGCCCTTGGCCATTTCGACCACCCGCTCATCCCAATAAGGCATAGTGATGGAGATACCGTTGGATTTGGTCGCGGAGGTAAGCTTCTTGCGCGGGCGGGTCTGGGCCAGCTCAAAGGCGTACTTCAATACGCGGTCAACGCCAGTGCGGGTCATGACCGTGTCTTGAATAACCACTTCACGTTCGGTGCCTTCAAACATTTTGCCGCCAACGCTTGAGTACTCGCCTTCGGTGTTCTCACGCACCACGTAAAAATCGATATCCCCGGGTTCGCGGCCTGCCAGCGGGCTTTTGATCCCCGGCATCAGTTTGCAGGGGCGCAGGTTGATGTACTGGTCAAAGCGACGGCGGAACTGCAGTAGTGAGCCCCACAGGGAAATATGGTCGGGCACTTTATCGGGCCAGCCCACCGCGCCATAAAACAGTGCATCGAAGCCTTTTAACTGCTCAAACCAGTCATCCGGCAGCATTTTGCCGTGTTCCAGGTAGTAATCGCAGCTACCAAATTCAAAGGTGGTGAACTCAAGGTCAATCTTAAAACGCTTGGCGGTCGCTTCAAGGGCGCGAATGCCTTCGGGCATAACTTCGGTGCCGATGCCGTCACCGGCGATAATGGCAATACGGTGGGTCATAGTGGTTCCTTATCTTGTTAGTTGCTTTTTATGCTTGTGAGTCGTGAGTCGTGAGKCGTGAGTCGTGAGTCGTGAGTCGTGAGTTGTGAGTCGTAAATAGAGTGTAGCGGCTATTTTGGCGGAGATAATCAGGCTACTATTCAAGTTATTATTGCGTGAAAGTGCAGAATGGCTGAGGAGCGATATGGCGCACCTGGATGATTTGGCGTTTTTTCAGCACTTAGCTCGGGCGGGGAGTTTAACGGCGACCGCCCGTGAGCTGGGGCTGTCGCTCTCAGCGGTGAGCAAGCGGCTAAAACAGTTGGAGGCACGCCTGGGGGTAGAGCTGGCGGCTCGCACCACGCGGCGATTGACGCTAACCGCTGAAGGCGAGCGTTATCTGGCCCGTGGCGCGCTGATTTTAGATGAGCTGGAGGAGCTGGAAAACGCACTGGGAGAGGGGGCTGATCAGGCGCTGAGCGGTCGGTTGCGGGTTAACGCCACCTTTGGTTTTGGCCGTCGCCATATCGCACCGTTGCTGTCGCGCTTTTGTGCCGAGCACCCTGAGGTGGAAGGGTGGTTAGAGCTGACCAATTTCCCGCTTAATCTTAGCGATCACGGTTTCGATATAGGCATTCGTATTGGCGAACCACCGGAGTCGCGTTTGGTAGCTCGGCGTATTTTGGCCAATCGACGGGTCCTCTGCGCGTCGCCTGCTTATATTGCTCAGGCATTACCTATCCACACGCCGGTAGATTTGCAGCAGCACGCATGCTTAGTGATTCGCGAGAACGATAGTGATTTTCCACTGTGGCGCTTTGAGCCCTGCGATCAGCGGACAAAGCTGCAATCGGTGAAGGTGAATGGTCGCTTGGCAAGCAATGACGGCGAGGTGATCACTCGCTTGGCCTTGGATGGGCATGGGGTCATGCTGCGCTCCTGGTGGGATGTAAACGAACACCTTGCCAGCGGTGCGTTAGTTGAACTGCTACCGGGCTGGCAGGGAGTGCGGGCGGATTTTTACGCGGTGTACGAGCAGCGCCGCCATGTGCCCGCCCGGCTGCGCGCCTTTATTGACTATGTCCAGCGCGAGATTGCCGGGCGGGTATCGGCAATGCCCGAGAGTTAAGGGGCTATTGGGCAGGACACCCTTCACCTTGGGTAACGTCGATTAGTTCGTCGGTGGGGAAGTCTAGTTCAGCTGCCCTCTCGCGCAGGCGGGTCTCAGTCGCGCTATCCATCTCCGGCGTGCGCGAAAGTATCCAGAGGTAGTCGCGGTTAGGGCCAGCCACAAGCGCCCATTGGTATTCATCGTCCAATTCAAGGACGTTATAGCCGCCGTAGAAGGGGCCGAAAAAGCTGACTTTCAAACGTCCGACACTCTCTTCATCAATAAAGTAGGCGCGGCCTTCGGCTTCATCCCATTCTTGATTTTCAATATTGTAGCCACGGTTGATTACCCGCACGCCGTCGTCATCGCGCAGGCTATAAGTCGCGGTCACGCAATCCAGGCCGCGTTCAAAGGAGTGATCCAAACGGGCAATTTCGAACCACTGGCCGAGGTAGCGGTCTAGCTCAAAGCCCGAAACTGGCTGCGTACCATCGGGTATGCCGGTGCAACCCGTGAGTAAGGCCATGCTGACGACGCTGCTTCCTAGCAGGTGTTTCATAACGCGCTCCTTGGCGGTGAACTATATGTGAAGGGCTATATGTAAAGAACTATATGCGATGAACTATATGGGCAATCGACTATGGTTAGTGCTATTAGCGGTTATTTTGCCATACAAGAAGGGCACGCTGGTGATGAAGTGTCTCTGTTTACATAACCCACAAAGGAGTGTTTATGTGGTGCCAACAAGAAATCCATTTTCCCGAGCTGTCGCGCGGTTTTCATCTTATTACCGATGAAGTGGCCATGGCACTACCGTGCGTAAACGACTGCCATATTGGCATGTTGCATTTACAGCTGATGCACACCTCCGCCTCGCTAACGCTGAACGAAAACACCGACCCGGATGTGCGCCACGATTTAGATGCTTTTCTGCGCAGGCTGGTGCCCGAAGATTTAGCCTATTTCCGCCATACCTTGGAGGGCCCTGACGATATGCCAGCCCATGTGATTGCCAGCTTGCTGGGGACACAGCTTACACTGGCGGTGCGGGATGGCCGTTTGGCCTTAGGAACCTGGCAGGGATTATGGTTGGGTGAACACCGTAATCAAGCTGGGCCGCGACGGTTACTGGCCACGCTAAACGGGTGTGACGCTCGTTAACCCGAGACGCCAACTCTATGCAGCGTTGCTGTATAGTAAAGGCTTTTTTTAGGCTTAGACCGCCAGTGTGGCGGTTATATATCTCCATTTTCATCCTTGAAAAGCGCTTTTAAATGCCACGACGCTCCTTTCTTCGCCTCTCCCGCCAGCGCTGGTTGCGGCTGTTCTTCTATCTTAATCTCGCTCTGGTGGTTGGGCTGATTGCCCACCAAATCTGGCTGTACGTGGCAGAGCCTAAGTTTGAATCGGTGCATACCCTGGAAGTAGCTAATATTCGTGAGGTATTAGCGGAGCGAAGCGACTACCGCTTTGCGGTGGTCGGCAATATCAATAACTCCGTGAGCGTGTTTCAAGATGAGATTGTGCCGCTGATTAACCAGGGCGGTATCGACTTTCTGATTTCGGCGGGGAATGCCGTGAATGGGGGGCAGCAGGAGAGCTATCAGGCGATCTACCGGAGTCTGGAGCTGCTTAATGTGCCTTACCTGCTCACCTACGGCGAAAATGAAGACAGTGATTTTGGTAGCTACCTGTTTTATGAATACTTTGGCCCGCACTTTTACTCCTTTGTCGCGGGCAACAGCCACTTTATCTTTCTGGACGGTACCGGAAAGTCATCCACCTCTTGGCAGCTTGACTGGTTATCCCGGGAACTGGCGGCCTCTGAAGCGCAGCATAAGTTTTTGTTTGTTGGCCTGCCGCTGCACAATGTGGTGAGCGACGCACCGCTGTTTGAAGCGGACAATTATCTCAATGATCCGCGACTGGCGGATGGCATTATGGCGCTGGCGGAAGAGCATGGGGTTGATACGGTGTTCTCCGCTAACCTAACCCTCTTCTCCCAGCAGACGGTTAACGGTGTGGATTACGTCACAACCGGCGGAGCGGGCGGTATTCTGATCGATGCCGATAGCAGCTTCCATCACTATGTTATCGTCGATGTAGCAGGCGACAATGTCGCCATTGCCCCAGTGCGATTGAACGTGGATAGCCCCGGCTGGTGGCGTATGGTCACCAGCGTCTGGTCGACGCTTTATGCATTTTTCTACGTTAGCTACACGCGGTTTTTGCTGATTGTAGGTGTACTCACGCTACTCGCCCTGCGTTTGCATCGGCTGATTTTTGAAGATCGTGATTACTATCCCGATTTTGATATTGATCCAACGCCTTTCCTGGATAAATCACTGCGCGTGGCGATGGTCTCCAATAACTATTTCCCGTTTGTTTCCGGGGTGTCGGTATCGGTGGATCGCTTGCGCAATGGCCTACGCGCCTTAGGGCACTCCATTCAGCTGTTCGTACCGCGCTATCGAGAAGCGTGGCAGGACGATAGCGCAATAAAGCGCATACCTACGCTGATGGCGTTTGGTCAGAAGCGCGAGTTCCGGCTAACCAACCCGTTTAGCGCGCGGTTTCGGCGCTGCCTGAGGGTCTTCAAGCCTGATCTTATTCACGTTCATCATCCGTTTTGGCTGGGTTCCATGGGGCTGTTTATGGGCCGTCGGCTTAAGGTGCCGGTGGTTTACACCTACCATACCCGCCTAGAGCACTATGCCCACTTTGTGCCGTTGCCTGGCGCGCTGTTTCGTAATCTGATCTCGCATTACCTGATCAAACGCTTTTCTAACCGCTGCCAGGGGGTAATTGTGCCGACCTATTCGGCAGAAGAGTATCTGCGCATGATTGGGGTTAAAACCCCTACACTGGTGCAGCCTACGGGCATTGATGTCGAGCGTTTCTCTCAAGTTGATGAGAGTGAGCTTGACGCGTTGCGCGAGCAATTAGGTGTTAGCGCTTCAGGCAAAATATTGATCAGCGTTTCGCGGATTAGCAAAGAGAAAAATATCGGTTTTATGCTGGAATCCCTCGCCGAGCTTCGGTCTCAGGGGCACGAGGATTTTCATTTGCTGCTGATTGGTGATGGGCCAGATCGCGAGGCGATACAAACTCAAATCGATACCTTAACGTTAACTTCACAGGTCTCCCTGGTGGGGGCTGTGCCTCCGGAGCGCATGGCGCTTTATTACCATCTTGGCGATCTGTTTGTGTTTGCCTCCACCTCTGAAACCCAGGGCATGGTGATCCTTGAGGCGATGTCAGCGGGACTGCCCGTGGTGGCGGTGCGTTCCAGCGGTATTGATGACGTGGTACGCCAGGGAGTCAACGGCTTCAAAACACCGCAAAATCGCCAGGCGTGGGGGCAGAAAGTGGTGGAGTTAAAAGATAACGCAGAGCTACGCCAGCAGTTGGGCAAGCAGGCCAGCCACTTTGCCGAAGAGTTTGATATCGCCAACTTTGCTTCAGCGGTGGCTAACTTCTACGCCGAAGTGCTGGCCAAGCATCACTCACCCTCACGGTGAGTCTGCTTTTTTGATGCTTGGCGCTGATTGGCATAACGTCTAAGGCCTATTAACAGGCCAACCCCGGCCGCAAGCCCGACAGCCGCTAGAATGAGCTCTTTGGCCGACGCGGCGGTGAATAGTGCACCTAGTTGGCTACCAAGTAGAATCACTGCCGCCAGCCCCGGCACGATACCCAGAGTGGAGCCGATCATATAGTCGCGAAACTTAAGGTGGAAAGCGCCCGCCAGCATGTTGGTGAGCGTGAACGGGGCGAGCGGCAGCAGGTTAATCACCGTCATGGTTCGAATGCCGCGCTTGGATAGATAGCCGGATAAACCGCGTAGATGTCGGCCGCCATAACGCATCAGCGCCTCACGGCCTAACCAGTGACCTACCCAGTAAGACACAACCGACGAGGTCAATGTGCCTAGCGTGGCGTATGCCAGCCCCCATATCGGGCCAAACAGTAAGCCTGTGACCACCACCAGTAAGCTAAGCGGAAACATTACCAGTAGGGCGCTGGCGTAAGTGACCATCACCGCGGCAAACATCCAGGGCGCGGTTCGCCACTGGCGAATGTAACCCATCAGCTCGCTAATGCGCGCCTGGTTCAGTAGGTCATAGCTCAGCAGGTCGTAGCGCTGCAGGAGGTTCCACATAAAACCTAGCAGCACGATCGCTACCAGCAGGCCAACGCCCTTGCTTAATGTTCGCGACATGCCCACTCCCATCGGCGCAAAAAAGCGCTAGCATACGCTAGCCGTCCGATGGGATGAAGATGCTTTTACACCAAGCGTTAGTTGTTGAGCTGGGCTTCTATGATCGGCCAAGCAGGGTCGCCGTCGGTGGTGGTAACGTCGGCCAGCATGGCTTCGATACGCTCTGGGTGCTCATTGATCCACTGCTCGGCCACATCCGCTAGGTCCTGCTCTTCCTGGCCAAAGGCTTGAATCATCCAGCTCTGCTCTTCGGCGGAGAAGGTGAACTGCTCAAAGAAGGTCACCACATTGGGGTTGGCTTCAGCATAATCACTGCGCAGCAGCGTCAGCACATCGCTTTCACCATTATTCTCACCGAACAGGTCTTCGGGGTCTTCCAGGTAGCGCATGGGCAGTTCAAGGTTCATCCAGTGGGGCGTCCAGCCTACCCAGACAATCGGTTCCTCACGGGAAATGGCATCACGTGCAGCGGAAAGCATGCCTACTTCACTGGTATCGACGATCTGCCAGTCGCCTAGGCCCCAAGTGTCGTTATCAATGGCATTGTGGAGAATCTCGCTGGCGGCGGAGCCTGCMCCAAAGCCATAGATCTCGCCGTCGAACTGTTCGCGATTTTCATCCAGATCAGCAAAACTTTGAATACCGCTCTCATACAGATATTCCGGCACCGCCAGGGTCATTTGTGCACCATCGACGTTATTCGCCACGTCAATCAGTACACCCGACTCCTTACGGGGATCGAACATCTCACGCTGGGCAGGCAACCAAGCCCCTAGAAAGGCGTCGATGTCGCCGCTTTCTATACCCTGGTAAATCACTTGCAGGCCGATTTCCTGGGTGCTGGTCTCGTAGCCCAGTGGGTTCAATAACTGTTCGGCGATGGCGGTCTTGACGGTAATGCCGGGCCAAGCAGGCACGCCAAAATCGAGAGTTTGATCATCAGCCTGGGCAGCCGAGGCAAATAGAGCGGTGGTGGCGAGGGCAATGCCCGAGGCGAGAGGTTTGGGGTGTGTCATAAGATCTCCTTGCTTGGTTTTATAGTCGACAGTTTTTGTCGGATAGCGGTTGTTGTTAAATAAATGAATGCCGCGTTACTCGTTGCGGGCTAGCACGCGAAGGCGTGAAGCCAGCATATCGCGGTCTAAATAGGTGCCCTGCAAATGGCGGGCGCCACTGTTGGGGTCGAACTCGCGCCGTCCATGCAGTACCCGGCGGTTATCAAAGGCGACCATCTGACCTGGGAGAAGGGTGAACTCTAGCTGGTGGGCTTCGCTGTGAAACAGTTTCCACAACAGAGCGTAGGCGCTGTACCAGGCCTCCATCTGCTCTACCGGCAGGTGAAGCGCATCGCGAATCCAGTTGTTTAAGCGCATTTCGACCAGGTTACCCGCGCTATCCAGGGTGATCACCGGTGCCCGCATGGAAATATCGTGGGTTTCATCCTGAAAGCGAAAGTCGATGGGCGTTTCGCTAAGAATCGCGAGCGCTGCCGGGTCTTGCTGGCGCAAGGCCTCGACCACACGCGCACCATCGGCAAACAACGACTCGCCACCAGTGGCGCCGTTTTGCAGGCAGTAGAGCAACTGGATATCCGGCGGTTGGCGCCAGTTGGGCAGATCGATGTGCAGCGGCAGCCCCACGGCGGTATAGGCCGCGTTATTGGGGTTGGGTTTGGAGCGCACGTCAAAGCGGGCACCAAAGTTGGTGGCACGCAGGGGGCCAATACGCTCGGCTAAACGGCTCACTTCCTCTTCCACCAGGGGGCCATCGGTCATCAATGCCAGCCCGTCCCGCAGCATGGCAGTGAGCCAAGCTTTCTCGCCTTCAGGGGTTAAAAAGTCGCTATGGCGAATGCGCTCGGGAGCAAAGTTATCTTCCCATGGCGCGACTTTTGGAACGGCTGAAGTAAGCGCGGTTTCTGGGCGGCGCTGGTATAGCCAGCCGCTATGAAAGGCGCTGACGTGACCATCCTGCCAGGTAAGGTGTAAGTGGCCCTCCGTCAGCGCAACGCTGGGCGGCTCAGTGATGGGATCAAGAGGCAAGTAGAGCCGTTCGCGGGTCTGCGGATGACGGCAGGCCGGGCAGGCGCAGTGGTCGCGCAGCCAGAGCAGGGGCAGGGTGGTTTGCTGACCGTCTTGCCACTCCAGTGCCATCCCCTTTTGAGTCAGCGTCGCGTGGGTGAGTGCCGGGCCTGATTGGTAAGGGCTTAGTTCGCCCATTTCAGGTGAATGGGGTGCCGTTGGTGAGGTTTGTAACGCGCTATTCATGATAACTCCAGGTAACTCCCATAGCGGCAGTGCCCCAGCAGTATGGATGTAAGGGCTTTGCTTAAAGGGCTTTACATAAAAGGTGTACGTAAGTGCTATCTAGGATGGGGAGTAGCCGCGGCAGTGACAAACGATTAATCTGACCCCTAAGATGTCATTTTACTTATAGGTCTCTTTTCCATGAGCCAGTTGCCGCCATTGCTATGGCTACAAGCCTTTGAATCTGCGGCGCGTACGTTGAGTTTTACCGCCGCGGGAAATGAGTTGGGCGTCACTCAGGCAGCGATTAGTCAGCGTGTTCGCTTGCTGGAAGACCGCGTGGGGCAGAAGCTGTTTGTACGCCATGCGCGCAGCTTAACCCTCACCCCCGCCGGGCAAGCCTGGCTGCCGAGCATTCACGATGCCTTTGTGCGTATCAGCGAAGGCACCTTGGAAGTATTCGGTAGTACGACAGAGCAGCCGGTGACGCTGCGTGCCACGCCGGCGATTCAGCAGTCTTGGCTGGCGCCGCGCTTAATGGCTTTCCATCGCGCTCACCCCCAAGTGGCGATTCGTCTGGTAAGCGCTATCTGGCCCGATGACTTTGGCCCCGAAGGGGCGGATATTGAGATTCGCTATGGCAAAGGGGAGTGGACGGGCATCGAAATGCAGCCGCTAGGCGAAGAGCAATTACTGCCTGTTTGCTCGCAAGCCCTAGCTGAGACGCTAACCGCGCCAAGCGATTTGGCTGGGCATACGCTGCTACACGCCGTGGGGTTTGGCGTGGGGTGGCCGGGGTGGCTGCAGGAAGCGGGAGTTGCTCATCTGGAAGCGCAGTGCTGGTCGCTCACGTGCGATAACCAGGTGATGACGCTGGCGCTTGCTAGTCAGGGCGGTGGCGTTGCGTTAACTCATCGACGCTTAATGGAGCAGCGTAGCGATTTGGTGGCACCTTTTGAGCTGAGTGTGCCCAGCGATGAACGCTTCTGGCTGGTGCGCCCTAGCCGACGCCACGTTAGCGACGAAGCCGCGCTGGTGTGGCAGTGGCTTTGCGATTCAATATGATAAGTGGTTATTGTTGTTTTAAGGTCTTTTTGCCAATTTTCTTGCCATTTTGGTGCAGCCGTGAAGAATGATGCGCCTTCATTGTTTAAAAAGGCGTGATTTTCATGGACTTTACCCTTCCTCCTTTGCTGACATCGCTGGTGGATCGCGGCAACGGCTTGCTCTGGGGCAGCGTGCTGATTTACCTGCTGATTGGTGCAGGCCTCTATTTCACAGTGATGACCCGCGGTATTCAGCTGCGCTATTTCGGCCATATGTTTAAGCTGCTGCGTAGCTCACGCCAATCAAACGGCGGTATCTCTTCGTTTCAAGCGCTCTCAACAAGTCTGGCGGCCCGGGTAGGCACCGGTAACCTGGCGGGTGTCGCGGTGGCTATTTATTTTGGTGGCCCTGGGGCCATTTTCTGGATGTGGATGACCGCAATGGTTGGGATGGCGACCAGCTTTGTGGAGTCCACCCTGGCCCAGGCGTATAAAACCGACCACGGCGACAACACTTTCCGCGGCGGCCCGGCGCGTTATATTGAGCGTGGTTTGGGCTTGCGCTGGCTGGCTGTGCTGTTCTCTATCTGTTTGATTATTGCCTTTGGGTTGGCGTTTAACAGCGTTCAGGCCAACTCTATCGCCCAGGCCATGGAACAGGCGTTCGCTATTCCCACCTGGGCCATGGGGATAGTCTTGATGGTCATTGTGGCGCCGATCATCTTTGGCGGTTTGAAGTCGATTGCCAAGGTGGCTGAACTGGTGGTTCCGCTCATGGCGCTGCTCTACTTAATTCTGGCGCTGGTGGTAGTGGGGTTGAATATCAGTGACTTGCCCGCAGCGATCATGACCATTGTGCGCAGTGCTTTTGGCTTTGAGCAGGCGGCCGGTGGGGCAGTAGGCTACGCGGTATCCCAGGCGATTATGAACGGTATTCAGCGCGGGCTGTTTTCAAATGAAGCGGGTATGGGCTCGGCGCCCAATGCCGCGGCAACGGCCTCTACGCGGCCAGATCATCCTGCTGCCCAGGGCTTTATTCAGATGCTCGGGGTGTTTCTGGATACGCTGGTGATTTGCACAGCCACGGCGGCGATCATCATTATGGCGGGGCCGGAGCTGATGGCGGGCGATGAGAACAACGGCATTCAGTTGACCCAAATGGCGCTTTCCAGCCATGTGGGCGATTGGGGCGGTATGTTTATCGCGGTGGCGATTCTGCTGTTTGCGTTTACCTCGGTGATTGCCAACTACTCCTACGGTGAGTCCAACATTGAGTATCTGGCCGGGCGCCGCGCCCCGGTTGCCGTGTTTATTTACCGCTTAGCGGTGCTGGCGATGATTATGATTGGCTCGGTGGCAAGCCTGGGGGCGATTTGGAACTTCGCCGACCTTTCCATGGGGATGATGGCGATTATTAACCTTGTCGCTATTCTGCTTCTCTCGCCAGTAGCTTTCGCACTCTTCCGCGACTACGAAGCGCAGTTGAAAGCGGGCAAAGAGCCTGTGTTTGATCCCAGCCTTTTTCCCAAGCTGGTTAATAAAGTTGATCCCAAGGCCTGGCCCAAGAAGTAATCGAGCTTAAGTAAACGAGGTAGAGCCATTTTATACACTGGCTGTGCCCTGCTTCGCATTTTGCGTCGCGGGGCTTTTTTATTGGCCGTCACATGATTCGATTTAATCGAATACAAGTCGGAAAACGTTGCGCTTTTGCATATTGGAAAGCGCCGTAGAATAGCTTCCAATCCTTCCCTATACTTTTTGGAGCTTTCAATGACGACCCGTGCCCTGGTAATTACCTCTTCTATTCTGGCTGAGAACGGCCAATCCATTGCGTTGGCTAATCGCTTTATCGAGCAGGCGAGCGCCCGCAACAATGTAAACGTTACTCAGCGTGACGTGGTGAAAACCTCGCTCCCTCACCTGGATATTAGCGAATTGGGGGCTTGGCAAGTGGTGGACGCAGAGCGTACCGCTGAGCAGCAGGCGTTAGCCGCGCGTTCGGACGAACTGCTGGCTGAGCTAAGCGCCAATGATGTGCTGGTCTTTGCGGTACCGATGTACAACCTGGGTATTCCTTCACAGCTGAAGGCGTGGTTTGACCGTGTACTGCGTGCCGGTGAAACGTTCCGCTATACCGAAAACGGCCCGCAAGGGTTGGTAGAAGGCAAGCGAGCGATTATTCTGGCAGCGCGGGGTGGACAGTACGCGGGAACTGAATTTGACAGCCAAACACCCCACCTGAAAGCCATGCTAGGGCTGATGGGAATTAAAGAGGTAGACGTGGTCTATGCTGAAGGCCTGAATTTGGGTGAGCAGCAGCGCGAAGCTGCAATAAAAGAAGCTTTTCAAGCGATCGATCAATTGGTTGAGGGGCTTTAAGCGCGTTTAGAAGCGCTCTCAAGGCATATCTCAAAGCATAGAAGGATAATCACATGGCTCGGCCGGAATTACTTGAACAGATCTACACCATTGTCGATCAAATTCCGCCTGGGCGTGTGACCACCTATGGTCGCATTGCCGCCATGACCGAAGGCGCCACGCCGCGCATGGTGGGTTCGGCGATGCGCCACCTGCCGGATGGCCACCAGTTGCCCTGGCACCGCGTGATTGCCTCCTCTTTGAAGCTTGCCGATCACGGCGGCGCAGAACGCCAGCACCGCAAATTGCGCGATGAGGGGGTGTTGTTCGATGCCAAAGGTCGAGTGCCAGCGCACCTCGTCTGGCCTGATTAAACTATATAAAACGCTTTTAGAAACAACAACGCCGCCCAATTTGGGCGGCGTTGTTGTATTTATGAATTACGTTGGTGAGCCTTCTCACGATTCACGATTCACGATTCACGATTCACGATTCACGATTCAATCCTCCAAATTAGCCCCCGATTTCCACGACCAGTCACGCCAGCGTAGGTCAAACAGATCCTTGCGGCGGTCTTTAAGGTTGGTCACCGAACCTTCGGCTCGTACCACCGTTAGGCGGGTTAGATCCAGATCCGAGAAGAAGATCATCTCGGTGTTGGGCGTGGTTTCCGCCAGTACCGCATCATGGGGGAAGGCGAAGTCCGACGGCGAGAACACCGCTGATTGGGCGTACTGGATATCCAGGTTTTCAATCGAGGGCAGGTTGCCGACGCTGCCGCAGAGTACCACGTAGCACTCGTTCTCAATCGCCCGCGCCTGACTGCAGTGGCGCACCCGCAGGTAACCGTTTTTGGTGTCGGTCCAGAAGGGCACAAACAGAATGTCCATATCCTGGTCGGCCAGCAGACGGCCAAGTTCTGGGAACTCAACGTCGTAGCAGATCAGGATGCCTACGCGGCCTGCGTCGGTATCAAACACCTGCAGCTCATCGCCGCCCTCGATCACCCAGTCGCGGCGCTCTTGGGGGGTAATGTGCAGCTTGGCTTGGCGCTCAACGGTGCCGTCGCGGTGGAACAGGTAGGCGATGTTGTAGAGGCGATCATCGTCGCCCACTTCAATCATCGAGCCGCCGACAATATTGATATTGTAGGAGACCGCCATACGCGACAGTTCAGTCTTAAAACGTTCGGTGAAACCGGCCAAAAAGCGAATCGCGCCCATTTGATCTTGCTGGGCAGCACGGTCTTGCAGGCCCATCAACGGCGCGTTAAACAGCTCTGGGAAAACGGCGAAGTCACTTTGGTAGTCGGAGAGCGCGTCGACGAAGTATTCGATCTGCTGTAGCGCGGCTTCTACCGATGAGAACTCACGCATCTGCCACTGCACCGCACCCACTCGCACCTGAGTCGGTTTGTTGTCGAGCACGCTGGCCGCGGGCTCAAACAGAATGTTATTCCACTCAAGCAAGGTGGCGTAACCGCGAGACTGCTCATCTTCCGGCAGGTATTTGCGCAGTAGGCGTTTTACCTGAAAGTCGTTGGCCTGCTGGAAAGACAGAATCGGATCGTAGATCTCTTTGCGGGAGACTTTATCGATGTATTGAGCAGGCGTGAGCTCATCGGCGTGCTGGTGGTACTCAGGAATACGCCCACCGGCAAGGATCGCCCGCAGGTTCATTGAGCGGCACAGCTCTTTACGTGCTTCGTAAAGGCGGCGGCCCAGGCGATAGCCCCGGTAATCCGGGTGAATCAGCACATCCAGCCCGTACATGGCGTCGCCATCCTCGTCGTTGAGGATGATCTCGCGATGGCCGATCAGGTCATCGTACTTATGCGGGTTGGAGAATTCGTCGTAATCCACCTGCACGGTGAGCGCTACGCCCACCAGAAGGCCGTCGTCTTCAATGGCAATTTGGCCGTCGGGAAATTCCTGAATTAATTTGTCGATGGTGTGCTTCGGCCATGACCCGCCGATATCGTGATAGACGGCGTCCATCAATGTCTTGAGCTGATCGTAGTCATCGCTCATTAGGTTGCGCAGATTAAGATGCAGTTCTTCCAGGGACATATCAGGGCTTCCCAGCGTTAGAAATCGACAGCCATTCTAGCATTATCGGGCGCTGCTCGGCTTATCCGAGGTTAAACCGCGTGTTAACGGACGTGTCAGCGTTTGCGCCATGATCACCCCGGCCAGGATCAGCAGTCCCCCGGTAATGTGGAACCCCGCCACCTGTTCGCCCAAGAATGCCATCGCTATCAGCGCGCTAAACAGCGGCATTAAGTTGATAAAAATACTCGACTGGTTGGCGCCAATTTGACGTACTGCGCGCATCCATAGAAAAGTGGTGATGACAGAAGCGGGGATGCCCGCATAAACAATCAGCCCGATGTTTTGGCTATCAATAGGCGTCATTGGCCCCATCAAATAGGGAGGGAGCAGGAACAGCACCGCAAAACAGACCTGAGCGTAGAGCATCACCCAGGGCGGTAAGTTCATCGACCAGCGTTTAAGCATCACCCCATACAGCGCATAACAAGTAGCCGCCACGACCATTAGCGCATCGCCAAAGGCGACCTGCAGTTGCAACAAAGAGAAGGGATTGCCGCGCCCCAGCAGTACGGTAACGCCTACGAAGGCCAGCACGCCGCCTAAAACGCCGCCTAAGGAGGGGGGCTCGCGAAGAATCAGCGCGCTAAGCAGCACGGTGAGCAACGGCACCATGGCGGCGAGAATGCCCATATTGGTAGCGGTGGTTGTTTCTGCCGCCACATAGGCCAGCCCTTGCCATAGGCCCATGCCGAGCAAGCCCAATAGCGCAAGCTTAGGCCACTGGCGACGGATTTCGTCGCGGTGGCGTAACACGGCGGGCAGCACAAATGGGGTCATCACCGCCAGGGCGAGCAGCCAGCGTAGAAAAGCAATGCTGCTTGGCGCGATGGCGCCTACGCTAAGCTGGTTAATGGTCATATTGCCCGACCAGATAAGCACGGTGGCGAGCGGCGGCAAAAAATACATCAAGGGCATAGCAACGGTTCCTTATCGTTAGCCGGGTAATGTGACGCGGATTCGCACGCTGGGCAAGAGGGTAGCTCGGCAAATCTGGCAATATTCAGGTAGGTAAAGGTCTGTACGTTGCGGCGAGTATGTCATACGCTTGTTTGAATATGCTTTAACCGTGCTACTAATAATATCAAGGAGACCCGTGATGACCCGTGCGCCCGCCTATCCGCATCTGTTCCGCCCGCTGACTATTGGCCATTTAACGCTGCCCAACCGCGTTTTAATGGGCTCAATGCACACTAACTTGGAAGAAGCACCCAATGGCTTTGAACGCTTAGCAGCTTTTTATGCTGAGCGGGCGCGGGAAGGGGTTAGCCTGATCGTCACCGGCGGTATCGCGCCTAATCCAGAGGGTGCGGTGTTCCAGGGAGCCAACGCGCTTGTGAACGAAGCGCAGTTGCCAGAACACCGAGGGGTCGTTGATGCGGTGCATGCGGAGGGCGGCCACCTATGTATGCAGATTCTCCACGCCGGGCGTTACGCTTACTCGCCGGACTTGGTTGCACCTTCGGCCATTCAAGCGCCTATCAACCCCTTTATGCCTCGGGCGCTGAGCAGCGATGAAGTCGAGCAGCAAATCGCCGACTATGTTCGCTGTGCCAAGCTTGCTCAACAGGCGGGTTACGATGGTGKAGAAATCATGGGATCAGAAGGCTACCTGATCAATCAGTTTATCTGCCAGCGGACCAACCAGCGTGACGATGAGTGGGGCGGGGCCTTTGAGAACCGTATGCGCTTTGCTGTCGAGATTGTCCGTCGGGTCCGCGCGGCGGTGGGCGAGCGTTTTGTGATTATCTTCCGCCTTTCGATGATTGATCTGGTGGAAGAGGGCAGCACTTGGGAAGAGGTCGTTACGCTGGGCCAAGCGGTCGAGGCTGCCGGGGCGAATGTCATCAATACCGGCATCGGCTGGCACGAAGCTCGGGTGCCGACCATTGTGACCAGCGTGCCCCGGGCTGCCTTTACTGAAGTGACTAAGCGCATCAAATCGGCGCTATCGATTCCGCTGATCACCACCAATCGCATCAATATGCCCGAAGTGGCCGAGCGCGTACTGGCGGCAGGTCACGCTGATATGGTCTCCATGGCGCGACCTTTTCTGGCCGACCCCGCCTGGGTTCGCAAAGCCGAGGAGGGTCTGGCGGAAGAGATCAATACCTGCATTGCCTGTAACCAGGCCTGCCTTGATCACACCTTTGCCGGAAAGCTGACGTCTTGCTTGGTTAATCCCAGGGCCTGCCACGAAACCGAACTGACCATTGAGCCTACACAAACACCCAAACGGGTGGCCGTAGTGGGCGGTGGCCCTGCTGGGCTAGCCACTGCAGTGACGGCGGCCAGCCGTGGGCACAACGTAGTGCTGTTTGAACGGCGCAGCGAGCTAGGCGGGCAGTTCAACTATGCGCGTAAGATTCCCGGTAAAGAGGAGTTTAATGAAACCTTGCGCTACTACCGGGTAATGCTGGAGAAATATGCGGTAGAGGTACGTTTGAATACCACCGCCACTGCAGAAGCGCTTGCCGATTTCGATGAGGTGGTTATGGCCACCGGCGTTCAGCCCCGGGAGCTCAATCTTCCAGGTCACGACCACGGTAAAGTGCTGAGCTACGCCGAGGCGATTGAATCCCCTGGGCGGGTTGGGCGTAAAGTAGCGGTGATTGGCGCAGGAGGTATTGGTTTTGATGTGTCGGAACTGCTGGCGCACCAAGGCCATCCAGCGTTGGACATTGCCGAATGGTGCGACGAGTGGGGCGTTGATTTAGCAGTCGGCGAGCGGGGCGGTTTAAAAGCGCCGACGGCGCCCGTGGTTCCCCGCGAAATTGTCATGCTACAGCGTAAAACCTCCAAGCCAGGCAAGTATCTGGGTAAAACCACCGGTTGGGTACACCGGGCATCGCTTAAGCAGCGCGGAGTGAAAACCCTTACCGGCTGCGAATACCTCAAAATCGACGATGGGGGGCTGCACATTCGTCGCGACGGCGTCGATCAAGTGCTCGCCGTTGACAGCATTGTCGTGTGCGCCGGGCAGGAGTCGGTGCGTGATCTGCTGGCGCCGCTGGAACGTGCAGGAACAGCGGTACATATTATTGGCGGCGCGGATGAAGCCAGCGAACTGGACGCCAAACGCGCCATTGAGCAGGGCACTCGATTGGCCGCGAGCTTGTAAAAATGAGTAGAGGGGGGACTTGATAAGGAAGCGCTTAAAAGCGCAGGTGACGTTAGCCCATAAATGGCGATAGACTAAATGACTAATCTACCTATTAAGCATAGTTAGATATTTAAGGCGCGAGTGGCACCCAGCTCGCGCTGTTCGATCGCCAGATAAAAGGACTGTCGTCATGACCTCGGAGTGTAGCCCGCGATTTTTAGCCAGTGATAACACCTCCGGTATCTGCCCGGAGGCGATGGAATATCTGCTTGAAGCCAACCGCTGCGATGATTTGGCTTACGGCAACGATCTCTGGACCGCCCGTGCCGCGGATCGCTTCCGCGAGATGTTTGACTACGACTGCGATGTCTTCTTTGTTTTCAACGGTACCGCCGCCAACTCACTGGCGCTCTCCGCCATGGGACGCAGCTACCATAGCGTAATTTGCCACGAGCTGGCGCATATCGAAACCGACGAGTGCGGCGGTCCGGAGTTTTTCTCAAACGGCGCTAAACTGCTTACCTCGCCGGGCGCCAACGGCAAGCTCACCCCGGAAGGCATTGAAGCGCTGGTCACCAAGCGCAGCGATATTCACTACCCCAAGCCTAAAGTGGTATCACTCACCCAAGCCACCGAAGTCGGCACGCTCTACTCCCGTGAAGAGCTGATGGCGATTCGCGCCATCGCCGATAAACATGACCTGCGCCTACATATGGACGGCGCCCGTTTTGCCAACGCCTGCGCTAGCCTTAATGCCACCCCGGCTGAACTTACCTGGCAGGTAGGCGTGGATGCGCTATGTTTCTCGGGTACCAAAAACGGCCTAGCGTTTGGCGAAGCGATCCTGTTCTTTAATCGGGAGCTGGCCGAGGACTTCTCCTACCGCTGCAAGCAGGCTGGGCAGTTGGCCTCAAAAATGCGCTTTGTATCTGCCCCCTGGTTAGGGTTGCTTGAAAGTGGTGCCTGGCTAACCAACGCCCAGCATGCCAACGAGATGGCGCGCTACCTATCGGAAGGGCTGCAGGCGCTACCCGGCGTATCGCTAATGTTTCCTACCCAAGCCAATAGTGTGTTCGTTGAATTGCCGCTTTCGGCGATTGAAGCGTTGAAAGCCAAAGGGTGGACCTTCTATACCTTTATTGGCGCAGGCGGTGCCCGTTTTGTTTGTGCTTGGAACACTACCGTTGAACTGTTAGATGAGCTGTTGGCCGATATTCGTTCAGTACTCGAGGGTTAAAGCCGACAGATAACCGCTTTTTCGCCACGGTTTGGCGCTTACGACCTAGCGACGCCGCTGCCAATGGCAGCGGCGTCGCTGGTTGAGTGCCTTGCGTTTATTGATGATGCGTGGACTAACGCAACTATTCGCCTGAATAATTCTCTTATCTGTATCGCCGCAGCGTTGAAGGTTTTAGTCATCACTTTTTGCTAATGCTGACTACGCTAAAAAAGCGACACCTCGTTTGGCACACCGTTGCGAGACACTTGGCTTTGCGGTGACTGCCTGGGGATGGGCCACAGGAGAGTTCCATGAGCATCTTTGATCACGTTCAAGACCGTTTTTCCCGCGTTCAGCAAGAGGACATGAGCCTTGAGGAGTACTTGGCGCTTTGTCGCCGTGATCCGAAGGTTTATGCCAGCGCCTCCGAGCGCATGCTGGAAGCCATAGGCGAGCCTGAAGTGATCGACACGGCGAAAGACCCGCGTCTATCACGTATTTTTTCTAATAAAGTGATTCGCCGCTACCCTGCCTTTGCTGAGTTTCACGGCATGGAGGAGGCCATTGAGCAGATCGTGTCCTACTTCCGCCATGCGGCGCAAGGGCTGGAAGAACGCAAGCAGATCCTTTACCTGCTTGGCCCGGTAGGTGGCGGTAAATCGTCACTCGCTGAGCGTCTAAAACTGCTCATGGAGCGCATCCCGTTTTATGCCATTAAGGGTTCACCGGTTTACGAGTCGCCGCTGGGTCTGTTCTCCCCCGAAGAGGATGGCGAACTGCTGGAGAAAGAGTACGGCATTCCACAGCGCTATTTACGCAGCGTGATGTCGCCCTGGGCGGCAAAACGGCTGAAAGAGTACGGCGGCGATATCTCCCAGTTCCGGGTAGTGCGTTTGTACCCTTCACGGCTTAACCAGATCGCGATTTCCAAAACCGAGCCGGGGGATGAGAACAACCAGGATATTTCGTCACTGGTGGGTAAAGTCGATATTCGCCAATTGGAGCTTTACTCCCAGGACGATCCGGATGCCTACAGCTTCTCCGGAGGTTTATGCCGTTCAAATCAGGGGCTGATGGAGTTTGTGGAGATGTTTAAGGCACCGATCAAGGTGCTGCATCCACTGTTAACCGCCACCCAGGAGGGCAACTACAACCCCACCGAAGGTATGGGGGCTATTCCCTTTGATGGCGTGATTCTGGCCCACTCCAATGAGTCGGAATGGCAGGCGTTTCGCAACAACCGCAATAACGAGGCGTTTCTTGATCGGGTGTATATCGTCAAAGTGCCTTACTGCCTGCGGGTCACCGAAGAGATCAAGATCTATCAAAAACTGCTCGAAGACTCTTCGCTTAACGCCGCGCCCTGCGCACCGGATACGCTGCGCATGTTGGCCCAGTTCTCGGTACTGTCACGACTCAAGGCGCCGGAAAACTCCAATATCTACTCGAAAATGCGCGTCTACGACGGTGAAAATCTGAAAGACACCGATCCTCGCGCCAAGTCGATTCAGGAGTATCGCGACGCCGCAGGTGTGGACGAGGGTATGCAGGGGCTCTCTACCCGCTTTGCGTTCAAGATTCTCTCCAAGGTCTTCAACTTTGACAGCACCGAAGTAGCGGCTAACCCAGTGCACTTGCTGTACGTGTTGGAGCAGGCGCTGGAGCGCGAACAGCTGCCATCAGAAGTGKTTGAGCGCTACTTGGGCTTTATCAAAGAGTATATGGCGCCTCGCTATGTGGACTTTATTGGCAAAGAGATCCAGACCGCTTATCTCGAATCCTACAGCGAATATGGCCAAAACATCTTTGACCGCTATGTCACTTACGCCGATTTCTGGATTCAGGATCAGGAGTACCGCGACCACGAAACCGGCGAGTTGCTAAACCGCCAGGCGCTCAACGAAGAACTGGAGAAAATCGAGAAACCCGCGGGTATCTCGAACCCCAAAGATTTCCGTCACGAGGTGGTCAACTTTGTATTGCGGGCGCGGGCGCAAAACAACGGTATGAACCCCAGCTGGCAGTCCTATGAAAAGCTCAAAGGCGTTATCGAGCACAAGATGTTCGCCAATACCGAAGAGCTGTTGCCGGTGATTTCGTTTAATGCCAAGGCGTCGCGGTCGGATCAGAAAAAGCACGAAGACTTTGTGGCGCGGATGGTCGATCGCGGCTACACCGAGAAGCAGGTTCGGCTACTTTCCGAATGGTACCTGCGCGTGCGCAAGTCTCAGTAGCGGCCCGCGTTTAAGACAAGAGCTAAGGAGGTCGTATGACCTACTTTATTGATCGCAGGCCTAACGCTAAGCATAAGAGCGCGGTAAATCGTCAGCGCTTTTTAGAGCGCTATCGGAAGCATATCAAGCGCTCTGTTGAGGAGGCCGTTAACCGCCGCTCGATTACCGATATGGAGCGCGGTGAGAAAATCTCGATACCGGCTAAGGATATCTCTGAGCCAGTATTTCAACATGGCCCCGGCGGGGCACGCAATATTGTCTCGCCGGGCAACAAAGAGTTTGTCGCCGGTGATAAAATCCGCCGCCCTAGCGGCCAGGGCGGCGGCAGTGGCGCAGGCGAGGGCGGCGCCTCCAATCAGGGCGAAGGCGTTGATGAGTTCGCCTTTACGCTTAGCCGCGAAGAGTTTTTGGAGTTTGTATTCGACGGTCTGGAGCTACCCCATCTGCAGCGCAAGCCGCTAAAATCGCTGGAAGAGGTCAAGATGGTGCGGGCGGGGCTCTCCCGCGATGGCGTACCCTCTCGAATTAGCATTACCCGCTCGATGCGTGAGGCCTATGCCCGGCGCATTGCCATGCGCGCGCCGATTAAGCGGGCGCTAAAAGAGGCGCAGGAAGCGCTGGAGGCCGAAGAGCGCAAAGACCCAGTGCTGCGCAACCCTGCCCGCATCACTGAGCTGAAAGCCGAAATTGAGCGCCTGGAGAAGCGCATCGCCGGGGTGCCGTTTATTGACACCTACGACCTGCGCTACCACCAACTAAGCGCCCAGCCGCAGCCCTCCAATCAAGCAGTGATGTTTTGCGTCATGGATGTCTCCGGCTCAATGACCCAAAACCATAAAGACATCGCCAAGCGGTTTTTCCTGCTGCTCTATCTGTTCTTGGAGAAGCACTACGAGAAAGTCGAGCTGGTGTTTGTTCGACACCATACGGCCGCCCGCGAGGTTAGCGAGGAGGAGTTTTTCTACTCAAGGGAAACCGGCGGCACGATAGTTTCCAGTGCGCTGAATCTGGTGAATAAAATCATCGAAAAGCGCTATCCCGTTGGCCAATGGAATCTGTATGTGGCCCAGGCATCTGATGGCGACAACTGGGACGATGACTCGAATATCTGCCGCGACTTACTGGTCAAACAGCTTATGCCGCAGCTGCAGTACTACGCCTACGTGGAAATCACGCCCCACGACCATCAGTCGCTGTGGCAGGAGTATGAAAGCGTGGTGAAAGAGTTCCCCGAACGCTTTGCCATGCGCCAAATCGTGGAGGCGGGCGATATTTATCCGGTCTTTCGTGAACTGTTTAAGCGTCGCTTAAGCCAGTCCCAGTGACCTTATATACAGGTTAGTGACCGTGTGCAGAGGAGTGGGCTATGAGTGCGACCCGCAAGCGTAAGCCGATTGCCACCGGCTCTGATTGGAACTTCAGCGTGCTGGAGCGTTTTGATGCGGAGCTGGCCAGACTCGCCGATGAGTATCGGTTGGACACCTATCCCAACCAGATAGAAGTCATCACAACCGAGCAAATGATGGACGCCTACGCCAGTGTCGGCATGCCGGTGGGCTATCATCACTGGTCGTTTGGCAAGCAATTCCTGGCCGTTGAGCAGGCTTATAAACGTGGCCAAATGGGCCTGGCCTATGAGCTAGTGATTAATTCTGACCCCTGCATCGCCTACTTGATGGAGGAGAATACGCTGATGATGCAGGTGCTGGTGATGGCCCACGCCTGCTATGGTCACAACTCTTTTTTTAAGGGTAACTATCTATTCCGCACCTGGACCGACGCCTCTTCAATTGTTGATTACCTAGTGTTCGCGCGACAGTATATTGCCAAGTGTGAAGAGCGCCACGGTGTGCAGGCCGTTGAGCAGCTGCTAGATGCCTGCCATGCACTGCAAAACTACGGTGTCGACCGTTATAAACGCCCCTCGCCGATTTCTGCCGAAGAGGAAGCTAAGCGCCAGGATGAGCGCGAAAGCTACCTGCAAACCCAGGTAAACTTGCTGTGGCGTACGATTCCCGATAACGCTGAGCACGGCGAACGGTTACCAGGCAGTTTATTACCCGAAGAGGATGATCCGCTCGGGCTGCATAGTGGCGGGCGCTACCCTCCGGAGCCCCAGGAGAACCTGCTCTACTTTATTGAGAAAAACGCCCCGCTTTTGGCGCCCTGGCAGCGTGAAATAGTGCGCATTGTGCGCAAGCTTGCGCAATATTTTTACCCTCAACGGCAAACACAGGTCATGAATGAGGGCTGGGCGTGTTTCTGGCACTACACGTTGATGAATCGCCTCTACGACGATGGCAATGTCGATGAAGGATTGATGCTGGAGTTTTTGCAGTCTCACGCAGCAGTCATTAACCAACCTGATTTTGATAACCCACACTTCAGTGGGATTAACCCCTATGCTCTGGGCTTCGCGATCTTTATGGACATTAAGCGGATCTGTGAAGCGCCTACCGATGAGGATCGCGAATGGTTTCCTGATATAGCAGGATCGCCATGGCGGGATACGCTGGAGTTTGCAATGCGCAACTTCAAGGATGAGTCGTTTATTCAGCAGTTTCTATCGCCGAAAGTGATGCGTGACCATAAGCTATTTTTAGTCGTGGATGACGATCAGGTGGAGACCCTTGAAGTCGCAGCGATTCATAACGAACAGGGCTACCGTCAGGTGCGTGAAGCGCTTGCCACTCAGTACGCACTCTCGGTCCGCGAACCCAATATCCAAGTCGTTGAAGCGGCTATTCGTGGGGATCGCTCTTTGACGCTTCACCACGTTCAGGATAGTCGCCGACCATTAGGGCGCAGCGTTTATCCAGTGATTCGCCATTTGCAGCAGCTGTGGGGATTTCCCGTTCATCTTGTCTCTCTGGAAGAGGGGCGTGTAACGCGGCGTTTTCACTGGCCGATAGAGGATGAAAGTCCGGTATCTTAGCTAACCTTTGGTCTTCAAGCCCTTGGTCTTCAAGCCCTTGGTCTTCAAAACCGCTGATCTTAAAAAAACTACCCCGCTCAAAAGGCGGGGTAGTGGTGTTGATACAGCTATTAAGCATGAGACGCTTACGCTTGGGCGGTCCAGGATTGGCACCAGCCGGCAGGTGCTACGCTGTTCTCTGGAAATAGCTGGCAACCCTCATTGTCTGCATTGTAGAACATACAGTTATCACAACGCTCACCCTCTTCATAAGCCGGGTGATCGCTGGCTTCGCTAGCTTCTTCTACATAGTTAAGCGCTTGGGCATTGGTTGCGGAAGGATCAAGACGCGGCAGTTCCTGAGCGAAAGCAGTCTTGGAAAGAATACCAGCACCCAGAGGAAGGGCGGCAAGGCCCAACATGCTGTTGCGCATGAAGTCACGACGGCTTTTATTAGCCATGATTTCTCCTTATCGTCACGGTCTGACGTTTGGTCACGTTATCGGGTGGTTATCCACCTCTTGATGCTCCGCATAATCTTACAAGCCGGAGCTCTCTGCTACATCTTTTAATCAGCTGTATTTTTCAACCAGTTATTTTCAACCAGCCATATCTTCTAATCCTATACTTCAACTACATGCTAGCGGATGTACAAGGGTTGTGCGAATACTGCTGCTGGTATAGCGACAATTGGTCACGCTGTCGTTGGGTGCTGCGCTCGCTTCCCCGTCGCTGCTATACTCTGACCAGCTTTAACACGACGGTTTGTGGCTATTTTTATGGCTATTTTCTCTAAACTATTTTTTTGAGTATTTTTTCTCTAAAGAGGCGCGCCATGCAAAACGCAGTCATTTTAATCAATACCGACAAAGGCCAGGTCAAGGCTGTGGCCGAGCGGCTGGCCGATGTGGAGGGGATCAGTGAGGTTTACTCCACCTGTGGCCGCTACGACCTTGTCGCGATTGCCCGCACCCGTGATTTTGAAAGCCTGGCCGAGCTGGTGACTGAGCGCTTAAACGCCGTGGAAGGGATTAGCGATACAGAAACCCTCAATGCCATGCAGGTTCACTCTCGTCACGATCTTGAAACCATGTTCTCTTTGGGTTGGTAACCTTTTATTGCTTGGGTAACTCGCACAACGACCACTAGCGTATTAACAAATGCAAAGCGCTAAATAAGCATTAAAAAGGGGAAAGTCTGTTGGGAACATCGCTTTTGAGCTGGCGTCGGCAGGGGCGACGCTTAGGCATCGCCGTGCTATTTGTCGTCGTTGGCACAGGGCTGTGGGAGTTTCAGGAGCGCCAGCATAAAGATGCCTACACTTGGATGGGGGTGCCCACCTGGGAAGAGTTTAGCCCCACGACAATGCACAGGGTGTTGCGCAATGATGGCTACTTGGTTGGCTGGTCCGATGTGCGGGTCAATCCGCTATGGGTCAGCTATCAGGTTGCAGCGGTAGACGATTCTCGCATCGGTTCGCGGCCTAATTTTCAAGCCGATTGGCGCACGCTATGGCCTGTGGGCACCGACAGCTATGCGGGTAGCGGCTACGACCGAGGCCACTTGGCGCCCAACTACGCCATCGCCGCCGTGCATGGACGCAGCGCCCAGGTCGATACCTTTCTAATGAGCAATATGACCCCGCAGCGGCCCAATTTGAACCGACAGCTCTGGCAGCGGTTGGAAGAAGCGGTCATGGATCATTTTGCGCCGCGTTTTGATCGCTTGCAGGTGATCACCGGGCCGGTGTTTCCCGAGCACTTTATGGATAACGTGTTTAATCGCGTGGGTTTGGTAGAAGTCCCAGAGGCGTTTTATAAGATTATCGTGGTGCCGCATAGCGAAGGGCCTTTAGCGCTGGCCTTCATCATGCCGCAAGACGTGCGCGGCAATGAGCCGTTAGATGACTACTTAGTGACCATCGATGAAATTGAAGCGCGTACAGGGCTTAACTTCTTCCCTGATCTGACACCAGCGGTGGAAGCAGTACTAGAAGGCGAGCTGCGCACGCAAGGGTGGGCGCTTGAGGCAGTTGCAAAGAAACCAGGGCGATATCAATAGTAGTTTAAGTGCTTAGTAGCTGATATCTATTGGATTAGTTTGTATCCAGCACCCAATGGCGGAAGGCGCGCATAGGGTCTGTCAGGTGTCGGTGCTGGGGTGTAAAAAGCGATAGTTTTCCCCTGCTGGGTATGCTGAGTGGCAGTGCCTGAACAAGGTTCCCTTGTCGAAGTTCGGCATCTAAAAGCCGCATCCAGCCTAAAGTCACTCCCTGGCCAGCCAAAGTAGCATTCATCAGTAGTTGGAAGCTGTTGGCGCGCAGCGTATGCAGCGGGGTCTGCCACTTCAGGCCAAGTTCACGGAACCATATTTCCCAGCTTAGCCAGTCATGGTAATGGTCTTCCACCACCATAAGCGTGTGATTCGTAGGCAGTTGCTCAGGTTCAATGCCATTGCCATGGCGTTCCAGGTAAATGGGGCTACAAACGGCGGCTACCATTTCATGGTCAAAAATAGCATCTGCTAAAAGACCTGGAGGATCGACTTCATTGGGTACATGGTAATAAATACCCAGGTCAAACTCCGCCAGATCAAGGCGGTGTGGATCTTCTACCGTCAATATGCGAATTTCGATATTAGGGTAAGCGCGCTGAAAGTCGGGCAACTGGCGTGCCAACCAGATCGAAGCAATGGTCGGGCTTGAGGCGAGGGTCAGCTGTCTGTCATCTCCGCGGCGCCTCAGGCGTGCAGTTTCATCGCCCAGATCGCGCAATAGTCGTTGCACAATACGAAAGTATCGCTCGCCGGTTGGGGTGAGTCGCAGTCCTTCAGGATGGCGTTCAAAAAGAAGCCGCCCTAGGTCATGCTCAAGGCGCTTGATCTGTCGGCTCACGGCGCTTTGCGAAAGATTTAGCTCGTTTCCCGCCTGCGTAAAACTGCAGTATCGTGCGGCAACTTCAAAGGCGCGCAGGCAAGATAGCGGCGGTAAAGCATCACGCATGAATCAAGCCTTAAAATAACGAGTAGTAGTTTCCAGCATACCACTGCCGAGCGGCGGCTGCCGCCCGGCCGGGTTGCAGAGACTAAACGGCCGTACGCGGGATCTCTCGCTGCCACGATTTATCGCTCACCAGCTTATCGTCTTCATAAGCGTGCTGCTCGGCATTCAGATAAAACGTGTGTTCATCGCAGTGTAGGTGGTAGCGGCTGAATACGCTGACGGCAAAGCTATCCTTCTCTCCTTCACGGCGAGCGCGGTACACCCACTCGATATCGGCGCGTGTACGAGTGGCATCGTCAGGGTGGCTGGTATAGGTCTCCTTAGCGTACTGTTCAACTTGCAAGCCGTGATCAAGAAATTTGATGTCCCCCATATCATCTTCAATGATCACGCTCACTTCGCCACTGCCCACATCTTCGCTGATGGTGCGCTTGGGGTGGCCAGTACGTAGGGTGTCCACCCGGCAGGGGGCAGCACTTTCTGGCGGCTCGAAAGGCATGGGAATATAGGGCGATTTGGATAACGGCAGCTCCAGGCTGGGTGTTCCTGATTTAAGGGTCAGGTCAGCGCGTTTTTTAGGCGACCACACCAGTGGAAAGCTGGCGCTGGAGAGGGCAATCCGTAATCGATGGCCCTTAGGCAGTCGATAGCCGATTAGATCCATGGTAAGGCGTACCTTCAAGGGTTCACCTGGTATGGGTGGCTCAATCGTCCCTGCATCGTCACGCAAATTCAGGTTAAGCGTGCCATAGGTAATCAAGGCACTTTCACCGCTGGGTGACACATCACACAAACGAGCGTGTAGCTGGCCGCACGCCTCGCTACTTTCCAGTGTCAGTGAAACCGAGGGTTGACCCAGGATGTCGAGCCCCTGTGCATAAGGCTCGGAGTCAAATGTCAGTGCAAGCGCATCGTCACGACGCTGATCGGGGGGGAAGTCAGCCCCAAACCATAATGGAATATACTCTCCTTGCAGGGCGCCAGTGGTAAGAGGCGATGCAATCAAGCAATCTTGGCTGAGATGAGTGTCGGACGCGAGGCCCTGGTCACCCAGCGTTAGCGTGATAGACCCACACTCGTCTTCAGGGGCTGGCCAACCACGGGTGCGCACCCACTGGCCCGGTCGCTCACGATACTTGGGAGCAGGCGGAACGCCATCTTGAAGGTAAAATGTGCAGGCGGGTTCATTCATTACACCTGTCTCAATACCCTTGAGCCAGTAATCCCACCAACGTAGCGCTTCTTGTAGAAAGCCAATCGCCGGGTCGGGCAGTGCGAAGTGTGGGTATTTGTGCATCCAAGGGCCCAGCAGTGCTTTTTTTGGGCATTGAAGATGCTCCATCATTCTAGGGATCGTATTGATATAGGAGTCGCCCCAGCCGCTTATCATGTAAACGGCCGCTTCAATGTCGGCATACTCCTCGCAGATGGAGCCATGCTTCCAATACTCGTCGCGATGCTGGTGCGTGAGCCAGGTTTCAGCCAGCAGAGGCATATTATCGAGGCGAGACTTCCACATATTGCGCCATCGATCGCCCACGAGTGCGGGGTCTGGTACCGCTGCTGAAAAACTTAGCATGGTGGCCGCCCAGCCAAGATTCTCCAGCAGCATATTGCCGCCCTTGTAATGAATATCATCAGCGTAGCGGTCATCGGTTGAGCAGAGCGTGATGATGGCCTTGAGCGGTGCGGGGCGCAGGGCGGCCACTTGCAGGCTATTAAAACCGCCCCAGGATATTCCCATCATGCCGAGCTGGCCATTACACCAAGGCTGGCTGGCAATCCATTCAATGACGTCAAGGGCGTCTGCCTGCTCTTGAGGGGCGTACTCATCTTCCATCAAACCATCTGATTCGCCGTTTCCGCGCATGTCTACTCGAACGCAGGCATAGCCGTGACCCGCGAAGTAGGGATGGGTCAATTCATCGCGAATCGCGGTTCCATCTCGCTTTCGGTATGGGAGATATTCCAGGATGGCTGGAACCGGTTGTGCTTCGGCGTCAACGGGCAACCAGATCCGCGCAGCTAAGCGGGTGCCGTCAGCCATTGGAATCCAAGTGTTCTCTATTTCGCGGGTGCGATGCGGAAAATCCTGCTTGATATTCATGAGTCACGCTTGTTGCTGGTGGGTGTTGGAGCACGATTAAGTTGCTCAGGGTTTTTTAGCCAGACCCAAAGCGAACCAGTGGCTATCAGCACGATAAACAGGGCTGGCAGGCCGCCTAGGTTAGACAGCATCTTGACGCCATCAATACCTACGAAACTCACCATCACCCAGGCGACGATCCCCACAATCACCCCCCAGGTGACTTTCATGGTAATCCCCGCATTGAGGTCTGAATCCGCTGTCAGCCCACGGGTGGAGAGATTGCCGATAGCATCGGTCTGGGAGTCGGCGGCCGTTACATAAGAGATATAAGCAATGAACAGCAGTAACGGTATCCACAGCCCTGAAAAGGGGAGTTGCCGGAATAGCTCATAAAGAACGTTTTCCACCCCGCGGTCATTGAGGATGGCGTAAAGATCGACGCCGGTGTGGGCCTGATAGTAAAGCGCAGTTCCAGAAAAGATCAGGATCCAGACGCTGGCGAACAGCGCTGGGTAAAGCAGGTTGACGCGAAGAAACTCACGTACGGTGTAGCCACAGGATATCTTGCCGAGAAACAGGGCGGCCACGGGGGCCCAGGAGAACCAAACGGCCCAATAAAATATCGACCACCACTGTGGCCACTGATCTTCCCCCGCCGCGCCGGTAAACAGACTCTTGGTAAAAAAGTTATCGATAAACACACCAAACGACTCTACTCCGAGAGCCAAGCTGAAAATGGTGGGGCCCGCGACGAAAGCGAACACGCCCAGAATAAGCAGCAGGACAGCATTTAGAGATGAAAATCGCGCAATACCTTTTTGCAGCCCGCTGGCGGCGGAAAGAACGAATGTTGTCACGATAATGGCGACAATAACGCCTAGCCGAAGGGGGCTGGTTTCACCACCCATATATTGGCCCMCGCCACCCGCAAGCGTCAGGGCGCCGGTGCCCAGCGAAGAAGCCATGCCGGCTACCAGGGCATAGAGTGAAACGGCATCAATAAGTCCTGCAAAGCGTCTAATTCTTGAGCCGAAAAGAGGTTCAAGCATGCTGGAAATAGAGAAGCGAAGGCGCAAATTGTAAAACGCTAGGGCAAAGATCAGTGCGGGTACGGCATAAATAGCATAAGGCGTGAACGTCCAGTGTAAAAACATGGTCGACATCGCAAACACCATGGCATCGCTTGAACCAGCCTCTAAGCCACTTGAACTTGGCGGACTCATGAAATGATAAAGCGGTTCAGCGGTGGTCCAAAACAGAACCCCTACGGCTAAGGTGGTGCAAAGGGTGATCGAGAACCAACGAAAAGGTGATAAAAGAGGCTGGGCGGAAGGGCCACCAATGCGAACACGGCCGATAGGAGAGAAGTAAACAATAACCGCCATAATAAGCAGGTAAAGGCTACCTATACTGAACAGCCACGAAAAATTATTCAGGATGGCGCCATTAAGCCCGCTCGCAACGGCTAGAAAGGCGTCTAAATTGATATAGCTGGCAATGACTGCCGCAAATAGAACCAGAAATGTTGGCCAGAAGACCAACGGTCGCAGCGATTTTATCGGCATACCGTTCTCCCTTTATCGTTATTGCTATGCTTGAATTTCATGGCATAACAACCTAACGCCTTTCTAATCCTGATATAAAGCGAAGACTCGGAATGGGGGTATGCGTTGAATGCATGGGTGGCCAATAGCTTAGCTAGCCATACAGACAGCAAACGCTGGAAGTTAAAATCTAAATATAGGGGCGAGCAGGAAGCTAGAACTGGTGGCGACTTAAACCCATGGGATAAAAGAGCGCATAGGAGATGAAAGGGGATTTAGAGAGAATAGAACATACTGAAGAGAGTACACTGATGCGGACTGGCCCATGTAAGTCATGGTGCCCAGGAGAGGACTTGAACCTCCACGTCCATACGGACACTAGCACCTGAAGCTAGCGCGTCTACCAATTCCGCCACCTGGGCGCATCATCTAACGCTTAGATTAACTACTTACCGTTTGTGTTCGTATGGTGCCCAGGAGAGGACTTGAACCTCCACGTCCATACAGACACTAGCACCTGAAGCTAGCGCGTCTACCAATTCCGCCACCTGGGCGAACACAAACTTTGACTTACTTGTTACCACCTGCCTTAGCACCGTCCTGCTTATACAAATAAATAGCATAAAAGCAGTTTGGTGCCCAGAAGAGGACTTGAACCTCCACGTCCATACGGACACTAGCACCTGAAGCTAGCGCGTCTACCAATTCCGCCATCTGGGCAAGTGGCGCGTATAATACCGGGGTGATGGTTAAATGCAAGACCCCACAGGTGCTTTTTATAAAGCAAATTGTATAAACAACGTCTAAGACGGTTGGGTGATTGAACGTGCAGCGCTATACTGCGCCCATGACTAAACAAAACCCTATTCATTTCAGCTTATCAAGCATTGAAATATCCAGCCCGCAACGCACCGCGTTTGCGCCTTTTTTATGCCTCCCGCAAATGACGCCATCAAGGATGTTGATCGCATGAAGTATTGGACGTTGAGTGATGATCCGCACGCCGAGCGTGAGGCACATAAATATGGCAACCCAGCACCGAGCCGTGAGTACTTACTTGCTGCCCTAGAAAGCTATGGTAAGCCGATTACCCACGAAAATATGAGCCGCATGCTGGGGCTGGAAGACGAAGACCTTATTGAAGCCGTCAGGCGCCGATTGGCGGCGATGGAGCGGGACGGTCAAGTGCTGCGCGACCGTCGCGGCGCCTACGCGCTGATCGACAAGCTCGATCTGGTCAAAGGCAAGGTGCTGGGGCACCGAGACGGCTTTGGTTTTCTGCTGCGCGATGATGGCAAAAAGCCAGACCTAGTGTTGCCACCGCGCCAAATGCGGCGCGTTTTTCACGGTGACCATGTGTTGGCGCGCATTAGTGGGCGTGATCGCCGTGGCCGTGATGAGGCGACCATTGCCGATGTCATTGCGCGCAACACGCAAACCATCGTCGGCGTTTACCGCAGTAATACCCCTGAATTTGGTATTCTGATTCCGGAAAATCCGCGTATTACTCAGGAAGTGATTATTCCTCATAGCGCCTGCGGCGGCGCTAAAGATGGCCAGGKGATCTCGGCCAAGATTGTCCAGCAGCCGGCCACCCGAGTGCAGCCGGTGGGCGAAGTGGTCGAAGTGCTGGGGGAGCGTATGGATCCTGGTATGGAAATTGATATTGCGATTCGCAGTTACGATATTCCTGCAGAGTTTCCGCCTGAAGTGCTCGATCAGATCGCCGGTATTTCAGCAGAAGTGCTGGAAGAGGATAAGCAGCACCGCGTTGATCTGCGCGATGTGCCGCTGGTTACCATCGACGATGAGTCCGCCAAAGACTTTGACGATGCGGTATGCGCGTGGAAAACCAAATCAGGTAGTTGGAAGCTTCTCGTCGCCATTGCCGATGTTTCCCACTATGTGCGCCCAGGCACGCCGCTGGACGATGAAGGCCGTACCCGGGGTAACTCGGTCTACTTCCCCGGCCAAGTCGTTCCCATGCTGCCGGAGCTGCTGTCCAACGGGCTCTGTTCGCTGAATCCCCACGTGGATCGCCTGGTGCTGGTATGCGAGATGAATATCTCTCAAACCGGTGCTATTAGCCGCTACCGCTTCTACGAAGCCGTCATGAATTCCCACGCCCGCCTTACCTACAACAAGGTGGCCGCGATTCTCGATGAGAAGAGTGAAGAGGGTGAGGCGCTACGCGCCGAGCATAACGAGCTAGTGAAGCCGCTGAAAAATCTTGAAGAGCTTTACTACTTGTTGCGCGAAGCACGTGCGGAGCGCGGCGCGATTGATTTTGATACCACTGAAACGGCGATCATCTTTAATGATGAACGCAAAATCGAAAAAATCGTCCCGCGTAGCCGTAACAATGCCCATAAGCTGATTGAAGAGTGCATGCTGGCGGCCAACGTGGCGACCGCGCGCTTTTTGGATAAGCATGACTTGCCAGCGCTGTACCGGATCCACGAGCGTCCAACACCTGAACGGCTTGATAAGCTGCGCCTGTTCTTGAACGAGCTAGGCCTTGCGGTTGGCGGTGGCGATATGCCCACCCCGCAGGATTACCAGGCGCTACGTGAAACGATATCCGACCGTCCCGACTTTGATATCATCCAGACGGTCATGCTGCGCTCGATGAACCAGGCGGTCTACTCGCCGCAAAACGAAGGCCACTTTGGTTTGGCCTATCAGGCCTACGCCCACTTTACCTCGCCGATTCGTCGCTACCCCGACCTGCTGGTACACCGCGCCATTCGTTCGGTGATCCGCGGTCCGCGTCAGACCAATACGGTGCTTCGCGTTGAGGGTGCGCCGGTTGAGCCGCCCAGCAAGTGGTGTCCGTATACCTTCGAGCAGATGCTTGAGCTGGGTGAACACTGCTCAATGACTGAGCGCCGCGCCGACGAGGCTACGCGTGATGTAGAGAGCTGGCTGAAGTGCGAGTTTATGTCCGACAAACTCGGTGAAACCTTCGAAGGTACCATCGCTTCGGTCACCCAGTTCGGCCTGTTTGTACGCCTGGATGAGTTCTATGTGGAAGGCCTGGTGCATGTCACGTCGCTGCCCTCGGACTACTACCATTACGAGGCTGAGAAGCACCGTCTTAAAGGCGAGCGCACCGGCACGACCTACCGCTTAGGTGATGGCCTTACCGTTCAGGTGGCGCGTGTCGATATGGATGACCGTAAGATTGACTTCGGTCTGAATGATGAGAAGCCACGCCCACGCCGTCAGCCGCGTAAGAGCCGCGGTGGGGAAGAGGGCGCCGGTGCTAAAAGAGATAGTGCCAAAGCTGCTGGAGACAAGAAACCCAATAGCGAGAAGCCCGCCACCCGCCGTGGTCCCCGGCGCACCCGTAATGGCCCGCGCAAACCATCACCGAATAAGGGGTGAGCATGAAGTCGGCGTCTTCTCGGCGGGGGCCCAAGACCCCTGATGGCCTGGATCAGGTATACGGCGTTCATGCCCTGCAAAGCCTGCTAGACAGAGGTGAAGCGCCCCGGGAACTTTGGGTGCAGCAGGGGGCGGGTAGTCGCTTAAAAGAGTTGGTCGCCCAAGCCCAGGCCCACGGCGCCCGAGTGAAGGAGCAGCCACGCGACCTGCTTGATCAGTTAACCCAGGGCGCGGCCCATCAAGGGGTGGTGGCGTTCTGTCCGCCGTTAACCCCTGAAGGTGAAGAGTCGCTCTGGCTTAAGCTGCGCGCCTGGCAGGCGTCTACACCGCCGCTTCTACTTATTCTCGATGGTGTCACTGATGTGCATAACTTCGGCGCCTGCCTGCGCAGTGCTGATGCCGCCGGTGCCCACGGGGTGATTGTGGCAAAGGATAAAGCCGCGCCGCTCAATGCAACGGTGCGCAAGGTCGCTTGTGGTGCTGCCGAAGTAGTGCCGGTTTATCAAGTCACCAATCTGGCGCGTACGCTCGCCAAGCTAAAAGATGCCGGTGTGTGGATAACCGGTACGGCTGGCGAGGCTGAGGCCAGCGTCTTTGATATTGATATGACAGGCCCCACCGCACTGGTGATGGGGGCAGAAGGCAAGGGCATGCGGCGCTTGACCCGCGAAGCGTGCGATAACCTCGCCAAGCTCCCTATGGCAGGGGAGGTTTCTAGCCTTAATGTTTCGGTGGCCACCGGTATTTGTCTGTTTGAGGCTGTCCGTCAGCGCCAGCTTGCAAGTTAACCGCCGTACTACTAAGATACACGCGCCCGTTTGTCTGCAAATGGGCGTTAGCTGTAAGAACTAGTCGTTGAAACAGTAATTGAAATCGTTGTTGAAATAAAAGTTCTGTTTGATGCCCCAATAGCCGTCTAGTGCGGTGGCGGAGCACTTCAGTTAACTCCTTGCTTCCCTGTCGTCGTTTATTGCGTTTAGCAATTGCACACAACGGAAGCTGTCAAACCGCAAGGAGATCCCATGCGTCATTACGAAATCGTATTTATGGTCCACCCGGATCAAAGCGAGCAGGTGCCGGCGATGGTCGAGCGCTACACCAGCATCGTTACCGAAAACAGCGGCACTGTGCACCGTCTAGAAGATTGGGGCCGTCGTCACTTGGCTTACCCGATCAACAAGATCCACAAAGCCCACTACGTGCTGATGAACGTTGAATGTTCCGGCGAGACTCTCGACGAGATCGAGAACATCTTCCGTTACAACGACGCCATCATCCGCAGCTTGGTTGTACGCTGCAAAGAAGCGGTTACTGAAGCTTCACCGATGATGAAACCGGCAGAAGAAAAACGTCCGCGTCGCGAAGAAAAACCGCGCGCTGAAGAAGAAGAAACTGCCTGATTTTATTCACTGCACGTTTTAAGGAGCTAGTCCATGGCACGTTTTTTCCGTCGCCGTAAGTTTTGCCGCTTTACCGCTGAAGGCATCAAGCAGATCGACTACAAAGATCTGGACACGCTGAAGGCCTACGTAACCGAAACCGGCAAGATCGTTCCAAGCCGTATTACCGGCACCAAAGCACGCTATCAGCGTCAGTTGGCGACTGCTATCAAGCGCTCGCGTTATCTGGCGCTGCTGCCCTACTCCGATAGCCACCAGTAAGCGTTTAACGTGATGCTGGCACTAGCCCGGTGGCTAATGCGGGGCACGCCTTACGCTGCAGGCGGGGCGGCTCTGGCAACGCTAGTGCCGTGGTTGTTCTGGTTAGGAGCAGCCATTGCTGCGTTGATGACCCTGCGCAAAGGTTTTGCACCTGCGCTACCGGTGATCATCGCCGCAGCACTACCGGCCGGTTGGTGGTGGGCTCAGGGTGACGTGATTCCGCTTGCTAGCATACTGCTGGTAACGCTGATGGCCGTTATCCTGCGCGAGAGGATGCGTTGGGGAGAAACCTTGATTGTGGGGACCTTGGTCGCCGCTGTTATGGTTCAACTGGGCATCTTCAGTCCGCCAGGCGGCACTGAGCTAATGCTTGAGCAACTGCGTGAAGGTTCAGAAGAAGTGGATCGCATGCTCACGGAATTTGCCAATCAAGGCTACGATACTCAAACCATTGCCTCATTGGTGGTGGGTGGAGTGACTGGGCTTGTGGTGCTGTTGGCAGCCATCGTGTGCTTGGCGCTTGCGCGTAGCTGGCAAGCTGGGTTGTACAACCCAGGTGGCTTTCGCGAAGAGTTCCACGCACTGCGCTTGACCCCTAAGGAGCTGGCCGTACTGGTCGTCATTGGGGTGATAGGCATGCTGTTAGGCGCTCATGCGCTGGCGATGCTTGGTTGGATTCCGCTGTTGGTAGCTGGCGTTGCGTTAGTGCACGGGTTTATTGGAATAAAGGGGATGAACGGGCTGTGGCTGGTAGCATTTTATGTGCTACTGATCACGACCTGGCCCACGATTCTCATTGTGCTGCTGTTGGGGCTGATTGATACATTCGCGAACGTTCGCGCACGCCTTGCCCGCAGCAACTGACAAGAGGTTTACGAGATGGAAGTCATTCTGCTCGACAACATTGGTAAGCTGGGCGGCCTGGGTGACAAGGTCACCGTCAAGCCTGGTTATGGTCGTAACTACTTGGTGCCTTACGGTTTAGCCGTACCGGCAACCAAAGACAACATCGAAGCGTTTGAAGCGCAGCGTGCTGAGCTCGAAGCGCAAGCTGCTGAGCGTAAGGCTGAAGCCGAAGCGCGCGCTGAGCAGTTGAACGACATCGAACTGTCTTTGGTTTCCAAAGCAGGCGATGAAGGCAAGCTGTTTGGTTCGATTGGTCCGCGTGACCTGGCCGACGCAATTTCTTCTGCTGGCATCGATGTTGCCAAGAGCGAAGTTCGTATGCCGACGGGTCCTATTCGCCAAACGGGTGAATACGACATCGCTATTCACTTGCACGCTGAAGTGGATGCCGTTGTACGCGTGGTGGTAGTTGCAGAGTAACTAAGTAAAGACTTAGCCACTCATTGTGCTAGCACGAACGCCTCAAAAGGCGCGGGATACCCCGCGCCTTTTGTTATTTCTGATGCCTGTGTTTTACGGCAGGAGTACTGGATATTGTCATAAACCCGCCTCGGCTATTAAGGTTTGGCGTTTTTCAGACAATGTCTAGATGGGTGGTAATGTCGGTGGTCGAATGCGCCCGCTCCGGCTAACATATCCCTCTTCATCGGTTACGCTGATGTGTTTAAAGGAGCTCGCTATGCAGGATCAGCCTTCTGCTGATAAAGAAACGGCAGCGTTAAAGCTGCCGCCGCATTCGTTGGAGGCGGAGCAGTCGGTACTAGGCGGGCTCATGCTGGACAACCAGGCCTGGGATAACGTCTCAGAGCGCTTGGTCGCTGATGATTTCTACCGCTATGAGCACCGTTTGGTGTTCAACGTGATGATTCACCTGGCTGAAGCCGGCCAGCCACTGGACGTGGTGACGCTTTCCGAGGCGCTGGAAGCACGTGATCATTTGGATACGGTCGGTGGGCTGGCGTTTCTGGCTGAGCTTGCCCGTAACACGCCCTCTGCCAGTAATATTCGCGCCTACGCCGATATCGTACGTGAGCGGGCAACGCTACGTAAGCTGATCCGTGCCGCTAATCAAATTGCCGATAGTGCTTTTACCCCCCAGGGGCGCCCGGCTGATGAGTTGCTCAACGAAGCCGAGCGGCTGGTATTCCAGATTGCCGAGGAGCGTCCCAAAACAGGCGGCCCTATCGGCATGAGTGATCTATTGACCAAAGCCGTTGATCGCATTGACGAGCTGTTTAACCTTAAAGGTGAGATGACCGGGCTTTCCACCGGTTTCCGTGATCTAGATGAAATGACCACCGGCTTGCAGCCTTCGGATATGGTGGTGATTGCAGGCCGCCCCTCAATGGGTAAAACCACTTTCGCCATGAATCTGGTTGAGCATGCAGTTATTTCCAGCGACAAGCCGGTCATGGTGTTCTCCATGGAGATGCCCGCAGAATCGCTAATGCTGAGGATGCTGTCCTCGCTGGGCAGGATCGATCAAACCCGCGTGCGTACCGGTCAACTGGAAGATGAGGATTGGCCGCGTTTAACCTCCGCGGTTAATCTGCTCAAAGATAAGCAGCTGTTTATTGATGACACTGCCGCCTTATCGCCTAACGAGATGCGCTCACGGTTGCGGCGTGTGGTGCGTGAACACGGCAATATCGCGCTGGTCATGATCGATTATCTTCAGTTAATGCAGATTCCCGGCTTCAATGAAAACCGTACCGGTGAGATTTCTGAAATTTCACGCTCCTTGAAGGGCTTGGCAAAAGAGTTTAACTGCCCGGTGGTTGCGCTCTCACAGTTGAACCGCTCATTGGAGCAGCGCCCCAATAAACGTCCGGTTATGTCGGATTTGAGGGAGTCTGGAGCGATTGAGCAGGATGCGGACGTTATTGCCTTCGTTTATCGCGATGAAGTCTATAATCCAGATAACCCCGACAATCAGGGTATTGCCGAGTTAATTATCGGTAAGCAGCGTAATGGGCCTATCGGCACGGTACATATGGCGTTTATCGGCAAATATACCCGCTTTGAGGATTTGGCGCCGGATAGTTACGGCCAAGCCTTCGGCGACTAAGTTTTGATGACCGGTTCTTGATGACAGGTTTCTTTTATTACAGGCGAGTGATGAGTCACTTGAGGATGGGGAGCGAGTTCGTATAATGCCCCACCCACGATATGCAAAAAATGGGAGTAGCACATGGCAGGTGGATTTCGGCGCGGTAATCGGCAGCGTCTTCCTAAACTTGAGGGGCGCGGTGAGCTAGAGGCGCTAGAGCGCGAGGGCCCTTTCAAAGAGTGGTTGGGTATGCCAGACCTTTATCGCTACCATTTGGTCGTGGCAGGCGAGAAGTATAGCTACCAGACCGAAGACGGTGAGCTGCCCGTGACCGTGGGGGATAAGGTGGTGTTCCGTTACAAAGAGACCAAAGGCGGCAACTGGATTGACCGCAATTCGCTGGGTAAAGCCATCGACCCCTCTGAATATCAATGATGTCTTGACCTTCCGGTCAGGAACTCTCTTGCACTATTGGCCTCCTAGCTATTAATGTCTAGTGATTGCTTGTTGTCATTACATTGCAATGACGGGGCAACAGAAGTGTCATGGGGTGCAGTCATGCTGTGCCCTGATGACATATCTGAAGGCATACCGTCTGACATTCCTTATGACATCGCCAAATAATAGGAGGGAACCATGGAACTGAAGGATCTTAAGCAGTTTGTCGCCAGTCACGACAACTTTGAAATTCGCGTGATTACCCATTCGGGTAGCCGCTTTTATCAGGTTGAACTGGAAGACGTTGAAGGCGAGCGGCACATGCTGATGCAGCGTACCAAGCCGATGCTATTTCGCTCGCTGGACGATGCCTATATGGAGCTTAAGCGTGCTGGGATTCACCGTGCTTACTTAGTGCAGCATGTGCCCCACGACGAAGTGATTGGCCGCGATGCGCATTATAGCGAGCCGCTGACATCGCGCATGCCGCTTGTTTTCTAAGGCGCTATTCTCACCCATTAACGTTTAGCCTGACGCTTTTCCCACCACCGCCCAAGCCGAATTCGACGACGGGCAAAAAACCGGTAACCGGCGTTCATTGCGCCGTATAGAGCCGGTAAGCACGAAAGCCTCACCAGCCGCCGATAGCCCAACACTGCATAGAGGGCACGGCTGGCATCCATACCGATAAACCACTCTCCTTGGCTGTCGCGCAGGTGCAACTGGCCCATCATGGCGTTAAATTCTTTTCCATACTCATGGGCGTTAAAGTCCTGAGCCTGAATATCGACCAGCGCGATGTGTTCCCGATGGCGATGCTTTTCCAGCCACGCAACTTCCTGCTGGCAAAAGGGGCAGTGGCCGTCGTGAAATAGCGTGACCGGCGGTAACGCGTTTAACGGTGCGAAGCGGCTCATGGTGACTCCTGGTTGGTATTGTTCATATGGGTATCGATCGTATGCCATCGGTTTTGGTAGTGGCATAGCCGGCGGTGTGACAGGCTTGCCCATAGCCAGGTGACACTTCCAGTTGAGCCAAGAAGCTTTCAGCCTGTTGGCGCATTGCTTCACGCTTGTCATCGGACATTCTGCTGAGCGAGCCGTAAATTAGCTTCATGCGCGGGTTCTGGTTCAATTGCTCGGCATTAGTTTCCAGGAAGTGCCAGTAAAGGCTGTTGAAAGGGCAGGCCTTTGGCCCTGTAACCTGCTTAGGCGAGTAGCGACAGTGCTGGCAATGATCTGACATCTTGTCGATATATTTACCCGATGCACAATAAGGTTTGGAGCCCATTAAGCCGCCATCCGCATGGAGTACCATGCCCAAGGTATTGGGCAGTTCCACCCATTCGCTGGCATCGGCATAAACAGCCAGGTACCAGTCGCATAGCGCCTCGGGTTTGACCCCACACAGCAGGGCAAAATTGCCCGTGACCATTAGTCGTTGAATATGGTGGGCGTAGCTATTATCGATGGTCATCTGTATGGCACGCTGCAGGCAGCGCATATCGGTATTCGCATCCCAGTAAAACGCTGGTAGCTCGCGGTTGAAGCCGAGCTGATTAGCGCTTTTGTAGTTGGGCATCTGTGTCCAGTAGAGCCCGCGTACGTATTCTCGCCAGCCAAGAATTTGGCGGATAAAGCCTTCGGCGGCGTTGATCGGCACATCGCCGTCATAGTAGCGCTGCTCGACGGCTGCACAGACTTCATGGGGCGACAGCAAGCCGAGGTTCATCGCGGCTGAGAGCCGTGAGTGATATAGATAGGGCGCTGAATCGCTAATCGCATCCTGATAGCAGCCAAAGTCAGCCAGCCCATGCTCAGTGAAGTGATTTAAATCTACCAGCGCTTGTCGGCGGGTGACCGGCAGGTTGAAGTTTTCCACACAACCTATGTGATCACCAAAGTGGCGTTCCGCATCGGCCAATGCGTCTTTTGTCAGCGTGTCAAAGCGGTGTTGTGGCAGGTCAGGAAACTCAAGCGCTGCTTTGATAGGTTGGCGATTGTCGTGGTCAAAATTCCACTTGCCGCCAGCGGGTTCATTGCCCTCCATCAAGATCCCGGTACGCTTGCGCTGCTCGCGATAAAAGTATTCTAGGCGCAGCTGCTTGCGGCCTGTGGCCCAGTTGGCGAAATCCTTTGGCGTGGTAAAGAAGCGCTCATCTTCAAGTAGCCGCCATGGAGTCGTTGCGTCTTTGCGCTGCTGCATCGCCTCCCACAGCCGCCATTCACCTGGTCGGGCAACGCGTATCTCATCGCAGCCATACTGTTGGGCGATGCGCTCAGCTTCATCAATGAGGGAGTGACAGTTATCCGCATCGTCCAGAGCGCTGTAGTGAACTTGAAAGCCTTTTTCACGCAGCGCTTGGGCAAAGTGACGCATGGCGGCCAAAAAGAGGCCGATTTTATGTATATGATGCGGCACATAGCGGGCTTCTTCAGCCACTTCGCAAAGGGCAACCACGGCATTGGCGGGGGCGTCTTGCAGCGTTGTTAGTGAAAAAGAGAGCTGGTCACCAAGAACCAAAAGCAAAGGCTTGGACATGAATTGCCTCGGAGTTATACAAATAATGTTGATAGTATAACTTTATGCCGCCAGTTTGCCGAAAAGTGATAGCATTTAATTAGCTTGTACCGAGTGTTAGCGAGATCGTAATTTTCCAGGAGCATGACTAATGACCGAGAATGTCGTCAAGGATCAGCCGGGCGAGGGCCGCTTGGCCCATGCACCTAGCGATCATCCACCGGTGCCACGTGCCAAAGTGGGCGTGGTGCTAGCGAACTTGGGAACCCCGGATGCCACTGACTATTGGTCAATGCGTCGTTACCTGAATGAATTTCTGTCTGATAAGCGCGTGGTCGACTATGCCGGTTGGAAATGGCAGCCGTTGCTACAGCTGATTATTTTGACCAAGCGGCCATTCTCATCGGGTAAAGCGTACCGAAGTATTTGGAACAACGAGAAAAACGAAAGCCCGCTGCTGACAACTACTCGCGCTCAGACTGAAAAAATGACCGCACGGTTAAAAGCGCTTTACGGTGATGACGTCGAAGTCGATTTTTGCATGCGCTACGGCAATCCCTCGACGGAAAGCGTGCTGACGCGATTAAAAGAGAAAGGGTGCGAGCGAATCGTGTTTTTTCCGCTTTACCCTCAGTACGGTTCACCGACCACGGCCACGGCGAATGACCAGGCATTTCGCACCCTGATGAAGATGAAATGGCAACCTTATATACGCACGGTGCCGGCTTATTTTGAACATCCTGCCTACATTCAGGCGTTGGCCAATTCAGTACAAGAAGCCTACGACGGTTTATCAACCCGGCCTACTAAGCTGGTGGCCAGCTACCATGGTGTCCCCGAGCGCTATCTGATGGAGGGGGATCCTTACCACTGTCAGTGCCAGAAAACCACGCGCCTGCTGCGTGAGAAGCTGGGTTTTAGTAAAGAGGAGGTGGATACCGCTTTTCAGTCGCAGTTTGGGCCCGAAAAATGGGTCGGCCCGCAAACTGTCAAGCATGTGGCGGAACTCGCCAAGCAGGGACATAAACACATTGCCATTATGTCGCCTGCCTTCTCTTCCGACTGTGTCGAAACCTTGGAGGAGATCGAGGAGGAGATACACGATAGCTTTATGGAAGCGGGGGGCGAAACGTTCAGCTATATCCCTTGCCTGAATGATCGTGACGACCATATCGAGGCCTTGCTTGCCGTCATCAATAATGAATTAGCCGGATGGCTATCGGCTCCTTAGCGCCACATTTATCGTCAATGCTAGCTCAAACTAGCCGCAGTGCGAATCAAGACGCCTGCGGCTATTTGCGTTTAAGGGTTTGACTGGTCAGCCAAAACTGACTGTTATAAGGTGTACAACTTTAGAATCACTATTATTCAACGCTGGCATGCCAGTGATAAGGCACGATGCCTGGGCTTTAGCCGCTGTTTGATGGTGAGCCTTGCATTATTCAGGAGGTTTCGCTTGATACAATTCGCCGTATTAATGGGTTTCGTGCTGGCGGCGTTGTCGCCAATGTTGAACGGCTGGTTCGGTCAGCGCACTAGCTTGGTGCTGGCTATGTTTCCCGCTGGCCTGGCGGCGTGGTTGGCACTCCAAGCCCCCGCGGTCATTGAGCATGGCAGCCTACTGTTAGAGTGGCAGTGGGTGCCTTCGCTGGGTATTAGCCTTACTTTCCTGCTGGACGGTTTATCGCTGCTGTTTGGGCTGCTGATTACCGTTATGGGGGCCTGTGTGCTGGTGTATGCCGGCGGCTACCTTAAAGGTCACCCTGATCTACCACGCTTTCATATCGCCTTAGTCGCTTTCATGGTCTCGATGCTGGGGCTGGTATTAGCGGATGGGCTGTTGACGCTATTTATTTTCTGGGAATTGACCAGCATTACCTCCTATTTGCTGATTGGTTTTAATCACGCTGACATTAATGCGCGTAAATCAGCACGGCAGGGCTTATTCGTCACCGTGGCGGGCGGTTTGGCATTAATGGCTGGGTTGGTGCTGTTAGGGATTGCCAGCGGTAGCTGGTCGCTGGCGGAGATTCTGGGCCAGGAAGCCGACCTGCGCGAACATGCGCTCTACACACCCATGCTGATCTGTTTGCTGCTGGGCGCTTTCACCAAATCGGCGCAATTTCCGTTTCATTTCTGGTTGCCTAACGCCATGGCGGCGCCGACCCCGGTTTCCGCCTACCTGCACTCTGCCACTATGGTGAAAGCAGGCATCTATTTATTAGCACGTTTACACCCGGAGCTTGGCGGTACGGCGATGTGGGTCGGCATTCTTTCCGTGGTCGGCGCAACCACGATGCTGGTCGGGGCGTTTTTAGCGATTCACCACACTAATATCAAAAAGCTGCTTGCCTACTCAACCATAATGGCGCTGGGCACGCTGACGATGTTATTAGGCATCGGCAGCGAGTACGCGATGACCGCCTTTGTCACCTTCCTGTTAGCGCACTCGCTCTATAAAGGCGCGCTGTTTATGGTCGCCGGTATTCTTGATCACGAAACTGGCACCAAAGACGTCACTCAGATGGGTGGACTACGCCCGCTGATGCCGGTAACCGCCACGGTTGCTTTGGTCGCAGCACTCTCGTTTGCTGGTGTGCCGCCGCTACTTGGTTTTATCGGTAAAGAGTTAATGCTTGAGTCAGTGCTCGGCGCCGATAGCTTCCAAACGCTATTGGTATTGTTCGCCTTCCTGGCTTCAATATTGACTATCGCCGTTGCCTTTATTGTGGCGTTACGCCCTTTTTACGGTAAACGTCACCATACACCGCTTGAGCCTCATGAAGCGCCGTTTAGCATGCTAATAGGACCTGCGTTACTCGCGTTGGGATCGCTTTTACTGGGCCTAATGCCCGCTTTGTTGGGCGCTGATGCGTTATTAACGGCAACCGCCACGGCGATATCCGGGCAAACGATAGAGGTGGCGCTGTCGCTTTGGTATGGCATCAATGTCGCGTTGATAATGTCGATCATTAGCCTTGGCCTCGGCTTTTTGCTGTTTAAGCGTTGGGACAGCGTGCGAGGCAAGCTTGCTGTGCTGGCACCGGTGATGCGTCATGGCCCCGAAGCCGGATATGAAAGCATGATGAATGGCATTGTGCACTTCTCAGAGTGGCAAACACGGCTACTGCAAAACGGCTATATGCGTAACTACATCCTGGTGATGTTAATCACGCTCATAGCGCTGATTGGTAATTCAATTCTGCTGCGCCATTCGCCAGTGTTTGCCTTTGACCTGGATGTGCGTTTCCACGAGGTGGTTGTGGCGGGCACCATGGTGATGGGGGCMCTATTTGCGACCATTTCTCGATCGCGGCTGGGGGCAGTAGTTTCCGTAGGTGTCATGGGTTTCTCCATTGCGTTAATTTTTATTCTGTTCAGTGCGCCAGATCTAGCCATTACCCAACTGTTGGTAGAGACCTTAACGGTTATTTTGCTGGTACTGGTGCTGTTCCGGCTGCCGCGCTTTTCGAATCTTTCCACCAGTCTGGAACGCATACGTGACGGCGTGGTGGCCGCGATGGTAGGTATCTTGATATGCCTGCTGATTATGACTTCGTGGAGCATTCAACAGTTTGAACCCATTTCGACCTATATGATTGAGAACAGTGCACCTTTGGCCTACGGCCGCAATATCGTCAATGTCATTTTGGTCGATTACCGTGCCTTGGATACGCTAGGCGAGATGTTCGTGTTAGCCCTCGCCGCGATCGGTGTTATCGCCATGTTAAAGCTGCGTCATGGAGAAAACAGCGACGCAAAAACCGCCGAGAGCAGCAAAGTGGCTGCGAAGGAGCCTTACGATGGTTAAGTCGGGCACGATTATTCTTAATACTGCTGCGCGCTTTTTAATGCCTCTACAGCTGCTGTTTTCTGTTTTCCTGCTGTTAAGGGGGCACGATGAGCCGGGCGGCGGGTTCATTGCCGGGTTGGTAGCAGCGGGGGCGTTTACGCTCTACCTGTTTGCCTTCGGGGTAAGCGCCACAAAAGAAGTGCTGCGCATGGTCGACCCCCGTGACCTGATTGGCATTGGCTTATTGCTGGGGATGATTTCGGTGGTGCCGGCTTGGTTTATGGGCCAACCCTTTTTGACCGCCCAATGGTGGACCATCCCCATCATCGACTTTAAAGCGTCTACGCCGCTGATTTTCGATATAGGCGTCTATTTTGCCGTGCTGGGTTCGGTCACCGGTATGGTGATGACGCTTATGGAGGTCGACAAGGATGAACCTTGAGTTAACAGGAGGCACAGCATGGAACCATTAATGGCAGTGGCCATTGGCCTGCTCTATGCGACGGCTATTTTTATGATGTTACGCCGCTCTATCGTTAAATTGGTGATTGGCTTAATGCTGCTCTCTAATGCTGCCAATTTACTGATTTTTACCACGGCGGGCATGACCCGTGGGGCACCACCGCTTATCCCTGAAGGTATGATGCAGCCCCCCAGCGGCGTGGCCGACCCCTTGCCCCAGGCAGTCGTGTTGACAGCGATCGTGATTGCTTTTGGGGTGCTTGCCTTTGCTGTGGTGTTGATTCGACGCGCCTACGAAGTGGTTAAGGCCGATGATCTCGATAAGATGAAGGATACTGATACGTGAGGCCTGAAGTTGCCCTTCCCGTCCTCTTGCCCTTGCTATCAGGGGCAATCTCTCTGCTGTTTTGGCGTTCGCGCCCCATGCAGCGCTTTATGGCCGTAGCAGGCAATGTTGCGCTGCTGATGGTTAGCCTTTGGTTGTTTGTAGTGACGTTGTCGGATGGCTACGTCACTATGCAGATGGGGAGCTGGCCAGCCCCCTTTGGTATTACCTTGATTGCTGACCTGTTGAGCGCGGTGATGGTATTGATGACCGCGATTATTGGCTTGGCAATGGGTATTTACTCGCTGGCCACGACTGGTAGAGGCCATGAGAAATTTGGCTACTATCCATTAATGCATTTGTTGCTCGCCGGCGTGATGGGCGCCTTTTTGACCGGTGATATTTTTAACCTCTACGTATGGTTTGAGGTAATGCTGGTAGCCTCTTTTGCGTTGTTAATCCTGGGTGGCGAACGGGCGCAGATGGAAGGGGCGATTAAATACGTCACCCTTAACCTGTTGGCATCGGTCATCTTCCTGACCGCGGTAGGGCTGCTTTATGGCATGGTAGGCACCCTCAACATGGCAGACATCGCGCTGCGCATGGACGAGGCGGAGCATACTGGCATGGTCGAAGTACTAGCGGTCATGTTTATGGTGGCCTTTGGGATCAAAGCAGCCGCCTTTCCMCTGTTTTTCTGGTTGCCAGCCTCTTACCACACCCCTCCGGTAGCTGTTTCTGCCCTGTTTGCCGGGCTGCTCACCAAAGTGGGTGTTTACGCCATGTTCCGTGTTTTCACCCTGATGTTTGATCAAACCATGGGTTATCTCCAGGACATCATGCTCTGGGGCGCTGCTTTTACCATGGTCACGGGCGTGCTCGGCGCTGCAGCCCAGCACGAATTCCGGCGTATTCTGTCGTTTCATATTGTCAGCCAGATTGGCTACATGATTCTAGGCTTGGCGTTGTACACCCCTCTGGCAATCGCCGGGGGGGTGTTTGCCATCGTGCATAATATGGTAGTCAAGACCAACCTCTTCTTGATCAGTGGCATCACCCATCGTTTGCAAGCTACCTACCAGCTTAAAAAAATGGGCGGGTTGTACCGAGAGCGCCCTTGGCTGTCGGTGGCGTTCTTTCTGTCTGCCTTCTCGCTGGCGGGGATACCGCCGCTATCAGGGTTTTTTGCCAAGTTTGTGATTGTGCGTGCCGGTTTAGAGCTTGAAGCCTATTGGGTTACCGGCATCGCGCTGGCCGTAGGACTAATGACGCTCTACTCCATGGTGAAAATTTGGAATGAGGTGTTTTGGAAGTCTCTTCCAGAAGACAATCACGTTCCTGAAACAACCACACCTACTGGCGATGACGGGCGGTTGCTAAAGCCCAGCCTGTGGATGATGTATTTGCCGGTAATGGTGTTGGCGTTATTTTCACTGCTCATCGGTGTGCTTGCCGAGCCCATTATGTGGGTGATGATGGGCATTGGTGATCAACTGTTTGAMCCCTCGGGGTATATAGAAGCCGTGCTAGGAGCATCAGCGAGCGTCGAAAATGTGCTGCTGGAACCTTCCACCACAGCAGAAAAGCAACCTGAGGCTGACGCCGGGGAGGCAGTGCAATGACTGGGGCCATTTGGAACCTGCTGCTAGGCCTTGCGTGGGTGCTTTTAAGCGGTGACTTCAGCGGCTTAAACCTCCTTGTCGGGCTAATATTTGGTTACATTACGCTGATACTCATTGAGCCTCAGCTCGACTCCCTGAAGGGCTACCCGGCGCGAGTCCCGCGTTTTATTGGTTTTATCGGTTTTTTTCTTAAAGAATTGGTGCAAGCCAACTTGCGCGTCGCTTTCGATATTGTCACTCCCCCTTGGCATATGAAACCTGGGGTCATTGCGATGCCGCTTTCTGCCCGCACCGAAATGGAAATTACCCTGGTGGCTAATCTCATTTCACTGACACCCGGCACTTTAAGCCTGGATGTGTCGGATGATCGCAAGGTACTGTATATCCATGCGATGTTTTTAGATAACGAGGAGGAGCTGCGGCGCAACTTAAAAGAGATGGAGCACCGGGCTTTGGAGCTGTTTCGCTAATGGATACTGTCATTTTAATAAGCCAAGTCATTATGAGCCTGGCATTAATTCTTACTTTTGTGCGTGTGGTGCGTGGCCCAAGCTTGCCCGATCGCGTCGTGGCGTTAGAACTGTTTTCAACTACCGTGGTGGGCTTAGTTGGGGTTTATGCCATCAAGTCGAACGTGGCTAGTTTTCTGGATGCGGCCATTGTGATTGCCTTGATGGGGTTCTTAGCGGCCATTGCGTTTGCACGCTTTCTGGAAAGGGGAGGCCCGCGAGATGATTGATTTTATAAAAGGCACATTGATCATCGCTGGCGCGCTGTTTATGTTGCTTGCCTCCGTCGGGCTGCTGCGGCTACCTGATTTGTTAACCCGTATGCATGCCACCACCAAAGCCGCGGCGCTCGGCGTCATTTTAATTATGTTGGCAGCCGCCATGCACTTTGCTGAAGTGGGTATCGTGGCACGTTCGTTTGCCATCATTGTGTTTATTTTGATGACCGCACCGGTAGCCGCTCACGTGATTGGCCGCGCCGGGTACTTTGTCGGCTCAAAGCTGTGGAGCGGTACTGTAAAGGATGAGTTACGCCCTAACTACGACCCTTTAACCCACGAGCTTAAAAGTGGCCTGGAAACCCAGGAAAATGCCAAGCGACAACCCCGCGAGACTGACCCTGACTAGGCTTGACTAGAGCAGGTCACATCGTTAGCCATTGAATAACGCAAAAAAGCCACCCGAAGGTGGCTTTTTTGCGTCTGGGATAGTGAGTGTTCAAGCAACCCTAATTATTTCGACAGAAGCAAAGTCTGTACAATAAAATAATGTACAATAGTTGTACTGTATAAGATAATGCGTTCATGTTTATTAACATGCTACGCAAAAGTGTGATGAGACGAGAGCATGCGACGCAAACAACATCTGCCGCAAAAAACTTGCGCTCATTGCCAGCGACCGTTCACTTGGCGAAGAAAGTGGGCGCGCTGTTGGGACGAGGTGCGCTACTGCAGCGAAAGGTGCCGCCGTAGTGCTAAGGCCTGCTGACGTTTCATCGCGATAGTGAGTGAAACGTCAGCAGGCCCTAAGCAGCTAATGCGCTTGGCACCCAGTTCTGGGTAGTCATGTACCCCTAGGAGGCACAAGCATGTACAGCACGATTGATATAGTCTGGTTGCAAGACGACCTGCGTGTTGCTGATAACCCGCTTCTACATTTCACCTCGCCCCCTAGTTATCTGCTGTGTCTTTATGTGTTAGATGAGCAGTGGTTCTCGCCGCTAATCGATGGCGAATCGACACCACGTATAGGGCCTGCGCGCTTGCGCTTTTTATGGCAAAGCTTAATGGAGTTGCGCGGGGAGCTACTGCAGCGCGGTAGTGACCTGCTGGTACGTATCGGTAAGCCAAGTGATGTGGTGATTGAGCTGGCATCAACGCTTAACGCCCGGCAAGTACGTGTAGCCGACCATGCTGGCGTTGAGGAAACCGCGCATATTGCCGCGGTTGCACAAGATTTGCCCAGCCAGACCGCGCTAGATTGTTTAGAGAGTGGGCGGCTGATTAATCGCCAGTCACTGCCTTTTGAACGCGAAGCGCTGCCTGGCAGCTTTTCTGCCTTTAGGCGCAGTGTTGAGGATGAATGCGCTGTCCCCGCCAGCCGCTGCGCCCCAGTAACGCTGCCCCCCTGGCCAGAGGCAGCTAGAGGTTTCCCTCCGCTAAAAGCCGTTTGCGAGCAGAGCGCCAACTGGCAGCCTGATCCGCGCCAAGGTTATGCCTATTGGGGAGGGGAATCGGCGGCGCATGCGCGGCTGAAAGATTACCTTTGGCGCCAACAGGGCGGCGAAGCGTACAAAAAAACCCGCAATGGGCTGCTGGGGGCTAATTTCTCAACCCGCGTTTCACCCTGGCTGGCGCGTGGTTGCCTGTCGGCTCGCCAAGTCAATGACGCGGTGAAAGCGTGGGAAGTGGAAAACGGAAGCAATGAATCGAGCTATTGGATTACCTTCGAGCTACTCTGGCGAGAGTATTTTATCCGCGCTGCCCAATTGGAAGGTGAGAAGATGTTTGGCGCTCGGCAGACTGACAAGCCGTGTGCTGCTTTCAATGCTTGGCGTAATGGCACCACGGGGCTGCCGTTTGTGGATGCCGCGATGCTGGAACTTCGCCACACTGGTTGGCTATCCAATCGTGCCCGACAAAACGTTGCCAGCTTTTTGGTCAAAGACTTAAAGGTTGATTGGCGTTTGGGGGCATTATGGTTTGAGCACTGCCTGATTGATTATGACGTTGCCAGCAACTGGGGCAACTGGCGCTATATTGCGGGGGTTGGTCGAGACCCACGCCAAGATCGTTACTTTAATGTACTCAAGCAGGCGGGGCATTACGACCCCCAGGGGCTTTATGTGGCTCATTGGCTGAAGCCGCTTGAAAAGCTACCCTACGGTTTAGCGCGCCAACAGCCGTGGCGGGCAGATCCCTCTGCGTTTGAGGCTCCCTGCGTTGTGCCCGAGCAGTGGGAGCGATGGCTAATTCCTTGCTTAGAACATCAAGCAAGTGATGAAGTGAGTCGTCATGAACTTGCTGTAAGGGCTAAGGCGCTATGACGTTGTGGAGTAGCGAGCGCCGCCTCGCGTGGTGTCTGGGACTCGCTGGTCTTGTTCCATTCATCACTGGCGGCGTACTGGTATGGTTCGCGCCGTTGGTATGGCAGGCAACTGCCATTGATGGATTTGTTTACTACAGCGCTATAATTCTCTCTTTCTTGGGTGGTGTGCACTGGGGCAGTGCGTTGCAGGTGGCTAGGCCAGGTAATCGTTGGCGTTTACTGTTAGCCATGCTGCCCAGCTTAATCGCATGGCCTGCACTGCTGCTTAACGTTGCAGCGGGACTTTGGGTACTATTGGCCGGGTTTATTCTGATTGGCAGCTACGATTGTAGTCGTGTCGGTCGGAAGGGCTTTCCTACTTGGTACTTTACACTTCGTGGCTTGCTTACTGTGGTAGTGGGGCTATTACACTTGGTCGTTTTACTACGCCTGAGAGGGTAGGGCTAGTATCCGTTGCTTTTCTGGGCCATTATCAGAACAATGCCATGGATTGCCGAGAGATTGATGCTATGTCTTTGAAAGTAAATGGGTCAGCCAAGGGGCGCCCTGCTCTGTATGCGACGTTTCTATTTTTTGTCGGTGCACTGGCACTGAGCAGTGGCCGGGTGCAAGCAAGCCCCCAACTGATGTCAGAAGTCGACACTCAGGCTGCTTCAGAGGTTAGCTACGCTAATTTCCAACAGTGGCTGCGAGATTTTCGCCAATATGCTGCTGGCCAAGGGATCAGCGAAGCGACGCTAAGTAACGCCCTGGATGGCATTCGTTTCCGTGAGCGTGTGATTGAACTGGACGGCTACCAGCCTGAGTTTGTCCGCCCTATTTGGGAGTATCTTGATACTGCGGTTTCATCCACGCGTATTACTAACGGCCAAGAGAAGCTGGCTGATCACCGTGATACCGCGCAGCAAATGGAGCAGCGCTATGGGGTGCCCGCTGAAATAATCGTCGCCATTTGGGGTATTGAGAGCAATTACGGCAGTAATTTTGGCGATTTTTCGACCTTGGAATCTCTCGCCACACTGGCTTACGATGGTCGGCGCCGAGACTTTGCCCGCGGTGAACTGCTCGCGGCTTTACGTATTATTGACCAAGGTGATATCGCCGCTGAACAGATGAAAGGCTCCTGGGCTGGGGCCATGGGCCATACCCAGTTTATTCCCAGCAGCTTTGAAGCCTATGCGGTTGATGGCGATGGTGATGGTCGGCGCGATATTTGGGACAGTATTCCCGATGTTATGGCGTCTACGGCCAACTATCTTGATCGGGCTGGATGGCAAGCCGGCCAGCCCTGGGGGGTTGAGGTACGCCTGCCTGAAGGGTTTGATTACGCCCAGACCGAGCGACGCAGCAGCGATGAGTGGCGCAGTCAAGGCGTGCGGGCGCAGCAGGGTGAATTGCCGAACTTTGATAGTGCAGCCATTGTGATACCCGCTGGCGCGGATGGCCCCGCCTTTTTGGTAGGTGCCAATTTCCGTGCGATCTTACGCTATAACAATGCCACCAGTTATGCACTGGCTGTCGCGACGTTAGGCGATGCGATCGCTGGACGCGAGGGCATTCAGCACAGCTGGCCGCGGGAGCAAGCGCCGCTGACCCGTGACGATGTTCAAGAACTTCAGCGCGCATTAAACCGTGTAGGCTACTCAGTGGGTGGCGCTGACGGCGTTATGGGGCCCAATACGCGGCAAGGGTTGCGGAACTTTCAGCGTGATCAAGGGGTAATACCGGATGGGTTTGCGACCCAGGAGCTGCTTGAACAGCTACGTCAGCGTTCGCAGTAAGTCGCGTTTATCGGATGCTTTTACTTTCCAAGGATGATGTTATGCAATTGATGGGTAAGATATTTGTTAGCAGTGTGGTATTAGGAGCCTTTCTGTCTGCCTCCACGACGATGGCAGATGATGATCAGGTATTCGGCTGGGTTGAAAAAGCCACCCTACAACCCTGGGATATCGAAGTAAAAGCCAAGCTCGATAGCGGAGCATTAACCTCCTCGTTAGACGCCCGGGATATTGAGATGTTCGAGCAGGATGACGAGGAGTGGGTTCGTTTTCGGTTGAAGCTTGAAGATCAGGGAAGTGGTGAAGTGTTTAGCGATCAAATCGAGCGGCCGCTCTACCGCGAGCTTACCGTGCGCGGTGCAGGTGGTCGTGATGAGCGCCCCGTGGTGCTGTTGGAAGTTTGTATGGGCGATACCATTTACGAAGAACAGTTTAGTCTGCGCGACCGTGGCGATATGAACTACCCGCTGCTGCTTGGGCGCCGCACCATTAGCCACCTTGGCCTACTGGATGTGCGTGAAACCTTTTTGCAAGAGCCAGGGTGCGGGGAAAACGCGACCGTTGTGCCCCACGACCCGGAAGATGATCAGTCCTGATGGGTTCATCCTGCTAAGATGTTTAAAACAGCCGTGACAGAAGCGCGGTCACGGCTGTTTCAACGCGTAAAATGCGTGGACCAAGATGCATCCCCTCGCAGCCTGCCAAGATGAGTTGCTCTACCTCCCAAGCAATAAAGCCGCCCTCAGGGCCTACCAATAGCAAGGTGGGGTCACTGATACCTCTGGGGCAGGCATTGGGCATGCCTGGGTGGGCCACCAGTCCCCGGCGCTCGCTGAGCAATTCAGGCAGTTGCTGCTGCAAAAAAGGACGAAAGCCTTTACTTAGGGTAACCGAGGGTAGCTGGGTGTCGCGGGCTTGCTCTAAGCCAAGCACCAAGTGCTGGTGAATTTTATCCGGGCGTAACTCTGGGGACTGCCAGTAGCTCTTCTCAACCCGCTTGGTATGGAGCAGGGTGATCTCTTTGACACCTAGCGCGGTCACGTGCTCCAAGGTACGTGCCAACATGCGCGGGCGGGGTAGGGCCAATACCAAATGCACGGGTAGCGGTGGTGGAGGCGGTTCGTCGAGGGTTTCCAGTTGGAAATAGGCCCGCTCAGCGGTGAGTTCTTTTAGCAGCGCTTTACCCATCGTGCCGCCTTGAACACCAACGGTTAGCAGGTCGCCGGGGGCCGAGCGATGGACATCTCGAAGATGTGTCAGTCGACGTGGATCGGTAATGCAGACGTGGCCATCGTCAGTGAGATCGTTGGGATTGAGCAGAATCAAATTCATAATGATGGTCTATTGGTCACAAAGCAGGCACGGTACGCCTTGCTAAACTATTAAGGTGGCTTGCATGGGCGCGTAGTGCAGGCACAATATCAGTAACGGGAATAAAAAGTCCCTATCGCGTTTAAGGAGATGCGCCGTGCGCGTGATTCGCAAATATGCAAACCGCAGGTTGTACGATACTCAGCAGAGCCGATATGTGACGCTGGAAGACCTGCGCCGTTTAATCATCGAAGAAGAACCGTTTCGGGTGGAAGACGCCAAAAGCGGAGAAGATCTAACGCGGACTATTCTGCTCTCTATCATTATCGAGCAGGAGCAGGCTGACAGTGAAGCAGAAGTGTTTTCTAACGACCTGTTGGCACAGTTAATCCGTGTTTACGATATGACCTCACCGCTGCCGCTGTCGCGTTACCTTGAGCAGGGAACCCAACTGATGTTGGAGCAGCAGAAACGTCTGCAGAGTCAGTGGAAGCAGGCAATGCGTAACACACCGTTGGAATTTATGCGCGAGCTCGCCGAAGAGAACATGCGCTTTTGGCAAAATACCTTGAATCAGCCGGGTCAAGCCGATGAGTCGGGTAATACCGAGCAGCATGAGGGCGATGCCAGCGAAGCCAACGATGCCAACAAAGATAACAAACCCTCCTCCTGACCCCACTTGGTGCTGCGCTGTGGCATAATGCCGCCGATATACGCTCTCCCGTTTGAGAAGGATGCACATGAAGGTTTTGATGATAGGCGGCGGTGGTCGCGAGCATGCCCTGGCTTGGAAGTTGGCGCAATCTAATCTGGTTGAGCAGGTATTTGTGGCCCCCGGCAATGCGGGCACCGCGACGGAAGCAACGCTGACCAACGTAGCGATTGCTGCAACAGATCTAGATAGTCTGGTCGCCTTTGCCCGTGATGAGCAGATTGGCTTAACGGTGGTGGGTCCAGAAGCCCCCTTGGTAGACGGTGTTGTTGACCGTTTTCAGGCGGCTGGTTTAACTATTTTTGGCCCTACTCAAGCGGCCGCCCAGTTGGAAGGTTCAAAATCATTTACCAAGGACTTCTTGGCCCGCCACAATATTCCTTCAGCTGACTATCAAACGTTTACTGAAGTTGACCCAGCGCTTGCCTATTTAGGCAAAATGGGCGCGCCTATTGTGATTAAAGCGGATGGTTTGGCGGCGGGCAAAGGCGTCATTGTGGCGCTGAGCGAAGCCGAAGCTGAGGCGGCTATTCGCGACATGCTGGAAGCTAACGCCTTTGGCGATGCGGGCGCGCGTGTCGTCATCGAAGAGTTTTTGGAGGGCGAAGAGGCGAGCTTTATTGTCATGGTGGACGGTGAAAATGTCGTCCCCATGGCTACAAGCCAAGACCACAAGCGTGCCTATGATGGTGATACCGGCCCCAATACCGGCGGTATGGGCGCCTATTCGCCAGCGCCGGTGGTCACGCCTGAAGTTGACGCACGTATCATGGAGCAGGTCATTCTGCCCACTGTGCGTGGTATGGCCGCAGAGGGCAATGCCTACACGGGGTTCTTATACGCAGGCCTGATGATCGACGCAGCCGGTAACCCCAAGGTTATTGAGTACAACTGCCGCTTTGGTGATCCTGAAACCCAGCCTATTATGCTGCGCCTAACCTCTGATTTCGCTGAACTCTGTTTAGCGGGTGCCCAGGGCAAGCTAGCTGGACAACGCTGCGAATGGGATCCCCGTGCCGCTGTGGGCGTGGTTTTGGCGGCTGGCGGCTACCCAGGCAGCTATCGCAAAGGCGATGTGATTCACGGTTTGGCAGCGGCCGAGCAAACGGGTTGCAAAGTATTTCACGCGGGCACCGCGCAAAATACCCAGGGCGAGATCATCACGGCAGGCGGCCGGGTGCTATGCGTGACAGCACTGGGTGACAGCGTCTCTGAGGCGCAGCAGCAAGCGTATCAAGGCGTTAACGCTATTCACTGGGACGGTGTTGAGTGTCGTCGTGATATCGCCTTTAGGGCGATTACCCGCGAGGGGTAAGCAGGCCTTACGCCAAGCTAAGACTAACGAGGAAACAGGCATGGAGCGTGTCAAGCTGGATTTTCCCGCTGAGGCGGTCATACATCGTCACCCTTTGACGGTGCGGGTAACCGACATGAACTATGGCCGCCMCTTGGGGCATGATGCGCTGGTATCGCTGCTTCACGAGGCGCGCACTCAAGCCTTCGCGGCCCTCGATCTGCCTGAGTGGGATATGCACGGGTATCCTACGGTGGTCGCTGATCTCGCCGTACAGTATCAAAGTGAAGCGCGCTGGCCCGATGCGTTAACGATTGCCACCGCCGTGCCTGAACCGCAAGGTAAAGCATTGACGATTTATCAGCGTATTTATCAAGCGGACTCCCAGCAGGTAGTTGCCACCGCGAGAGTCAATCAGCTATTGATCGATGTGACTACCGGGCGTCCTGTCGAGGTGCCTGAGCCGGTGAAACAAGCGCTTTCTCATGCGAGGTGTGGCTGATGTCACGGGAGTATCCGATTATCGCGGTGACCGGCTCTTCAGGGGCGGGGACGACCACCGTTCGGCGCAGCTTCGAGCGCATGTTCCTGCGCGAAGATGTGCATGCGGCGATGGTCGATGGTGATGCCTTTCACCGCTATACCCGCGATGATTTGCACCGCATCTTCCGGGAAGAGCCCGAGCGTAAGGACGAGCTTTCGCATTTTGCCGTAGAGGCGAACTTGCTGGACCGCTTGGAAGGGCTGTTCAGTGAGTATGGCGAGCACGGCTCGGGTACTTTTCGGCACTATATCCACGCCGAAGATAAGCAGAAAATCGAAGCTGGCTGCCGGGTAGGTACCTTCACCGAGTGGCAGTCGCTGCCTTGTGGCACCGACCTGCTGTTTTATGAAGGCTTGCATGGCGGGCTGGTTACCGAAGAGTATGATATTGCCCGCCATGTGGACTTGTTGGTAGGTGTGGCGCCGACCATGAATCTTGAGTGGATTCAAAAAATTGACCGCGACACCAAGCTGCGTGGCTACTCACAGGAAGCGGTTATCGACACTATCCTGGGCCGGATGGATGACTATGTACGCTATATCCAACCGCAGTTTTCGCGTACGCACATCAATTTTCAACGTGTGCCGACTGTCGATACCTCTAACCCTTTTGAAGTGCAGGATATTCCCACCGATGCTGAGTCCTTCGTGGTCATCCGCTTTCGGGATCCCTCCACCGTTGATTTCCCTTGGCTGCTGGCGATGATTAAGGACTCGTTTATGACCCGCCCGCATACGTTGGTGGTGCCGGGGGCGCGGATGTCGTTGGCGATGGAGCTAATTCTTGCGCCCTTGGTTCGCCACTTATTATCTCAGCGGCGTTTTCGTTAAGTGACAAGGAACTCATAAAAGGAGAGCGGTATGGATTGTCTGTTTTGCAAAATCATCCAGGGTGAAATTCCCGCTGATATCGTTTATGAAGATGACCACGTGATGGCATTCAATGATATCAACCCCCAAGCGCCTACTCATCAGTTGATCATCCCTAAAAAGCATATCGCCACGCTCAATGATATCGAAGAGGCTGAGCTTGCCATGATAGGGCGGCTTCAGTTTACCGCTGCCAAGCTTGCCCGTGAGCAGGGCTTTGCTGAGGATGGCTATCGCGTGGTGATGAACTGCAACGAAATGGGCGGACAAACGGTCTACCATATCCATATGCATTTACTGGGTGGGCGCGCATTCACATGGCCTGCCGGTTGAGCTAAGCAGACCGCTATCGCAAACAACGAGGTGTTGCCATGGATCGTCAACAGAGTCGTTCAGATCGCCTAATACATCAGTTTGATACCGTTTTACGGACGCTTATGCCACATGCTGCTTCGCCGCAGCGTACCAGTCCTGCTGAAGGTGTGGCCGAGGGAACGCTCGACGATCAAGATCGCCGCCATGCGGCGGGTTTAATGCGCATTAATCATGCCGGAGGGGTGTGTGCTCAGGCGCTCTATCAGGGTCAGGGCGTGACCGCTAAACTTCCGCATGGGCGTCACCAGTTGGAACAGTCGGCACGGGAAGAGATTGATCATCTAGCCTGGTGCGATGAGCGTTTAGAGCAGTTGCAGAGTCGAACGAGCTACTTAAATCCGCTGTTCTATGTCGCCTCCTTTGGCATTGGCGCAGCCACTGGGGCGGTCAGCGATCGCATCAGCTTAGGTTTGGTCGCCGCGGCCGAGGAGCAGGCAGGCAAACAGCTTGAATCAGATCAACAGTCGCTAGCCAGCGGCGACACCCGCTCGCGGGCCATACTGCGCCAAATGGCCGTTGATGATGCTCACCACGCCCAGCTGGCTTTAGAGGCTGGCGGTGTCCGTTTTCCGGCACCGGCTAAGTGGGGTGTGCGTTTGGTTGCAAAAATGGTGACCAAAAGCGTCTATCATTTTTGACGCGTACTGATAGCGCTATCGATTTTACAATCCAGGCTTTAGAACCTAAAAGGCCCCGCTGTGCGGGGCCTTTGCGCTGTCAATGTCGACTGTCAACGTGATGCTGGTGATCAGGCATCAATGCGCTTGTACTTCATGCGCTTAGGCGTATCGTTACCTACCCGTTTTCTATGGTCCTCTTCGTACTCCGCGTAGTTGCCTTCAAATAAGACCACTTCGGAGTCACCCTCAAAGGCCATAATGTGCGTGGCGATCCGGTCAAGGAACCAGCGGTCGTGGGAGATCACCATGGCGCAGCCAGGGAAGGCCAGAAGTGCGTCTTCCAGTGCCCGCAGGGTTTCGATATCCAGATCGTTGGAGGGCTCATCAAGCAGTAGCACGTTCGCGCCTTGCTTAAGCGTTTGAGCAAGCTGTAAACGGCCGCGTTCACCGCCAGAAAGCTCCGATAAGCGTTTCTGCTGATCGTTGCCTTTAAAGTTAAATCGGCCCACATAGGCGCGCGAGGAGACTTCGTAGCCATTAATGTTGAGGATGTCCTGGCCATCGGAAACGGCTTCCCAGACGCTCTGCTTGTCGTCCAAGCCGTCGCGTAGCTGCTCGACGTAAGCGATATCGACCGTCTCACCCACCAGGACTTCGCCCTCATCTGGCTGCTCTTTACCAGTGATCAGTTTGAAGAGTGTCGATTTACCCGCACCGTTACCGCCGACGATGCCGACAATCGCACCTTGGGGAATGGTGAAGGAGAGGTTCTGGTAGAGCAGCTTGTCATCGAAGCGCTTGGCCACATCACGAAACTCAATGACGTTATCGCCCAGGCGCGGGCCAGGCGGAATATAAATCTCATTGGTTTCATTACGTTTTTGGAAGTCGCCTGACTGCATCTCTTCAAAGCGGTTAAGACGCGCTTTGCTTTTTGCCTGGCGGCCCTTGGCGTTACTGCGCACCCACTCAAGCTCTTGCTTGATGGCTTTCTGACGCGAGGCTTCCTGCTTGGCTTCTTGATTCAGACGCTGGTCTTTCTGCTCCAGCCACTGGGAATAGTTACCCTCAAACGGGATGCCCTGGCCACGGTCAAGCTCCAGAATCCAACCCGCCACATTGTCTAGGAAGTAGCGGTCGTGGGTGATTGCCACGACGGTTCCGTTGTAGTCGTGAAGGAAACGTTCTAGCCACGCCACCGACTCTGCGTCAAGGTGGTTGGTTGGCTCGTCAAGCAGCAGCATATCGGGGCTGGAAAGCAGTAGGCGGCAGAGTGCTACACGACGGCGCTCACCGCCCGAGAGATTGCCCACTTTGGCCTCCCAGGGGGGCAGGCGCAGTGCTTCCGCAGCCACTTCAAGCTTGCGCTCCAGGTTGTGAGCATCCGCAGCTTCGATAATATTTTCAAGCCGGGCCTGCTCGCTGGCCAGCGCATCAAAGTCGGCGTCGGGCTCTGCATAGGCCGCATACACACCATCCAACTTCTCCTGCGCCTGTTTAATCTCCCCTAGCGCTTCTTCGACGGTGTCGCGGACGTTTTTCTCGTCGTCTAGCTGCGGCTCCTGGGGCAGGTAGCCMACATTGATGCCGGGCATCGGACGAGCTTCACCTTCAAACTCTTTATCGACACCGGCCATAATGCGCAGCAGTGTGGATTTACCCGAACCGTTAAGACCCAGTACGCCGATTTTGGCGCCCGGGAAAAACGAGAGCGAAATATCCTTGAGAATTTGCTTTTTGGGTGGCACTACTTTGCCAACCCGGTTCATGGTGAAAACGTAAGAACCTGTTTGACCTTTTTTGTCACCTTTTGACATGGTCTATTTTTCCTCTAATTAAGTTATCATGGGGCTTTGAGAGAGGTGATGAACGCTCAAAGCAGAAAAAGTAAAAGTTAAGTTTCTCTTTTCTATACTCCTGTTCTTTATTTTTCTTAAAAAAGTTATGTTTTGGGGTTAAATAATATGAGTTATCGAGTTATCGAACAGGTGGTGAATGCTGCGCGAAGAAAGCTGCTTGTGCAAGACCATATCCCCGTCTATTACCCGAATCTGTACGTCACCTTCGAACTCTCTGGCAAGGCTCTGGAAACCACAAAAAAGTATCTTGAACACTTGGCCGTATTTGAAGACTTCCTCGCTTTCTCATCCATCGATCTCATTTCCCGCCTGGAGCAGCGTCCCAAGTCGCAGTATCTGACGGACATTGAAATCTCCCGATTTGTATCAGACGCGGGATTCAACAAGGTAACTTTGGCTAAAAAGTATGAGGGTATGCGCCTGCATCCAACGGCATACGAACAGGTTGGAAAGGTCCATGCGAAACAGCGTATTGAAGCAGTACGCGATTACTTGGCTTTTCTGTACGACAAGCTGGGTGATCACTTGACGCGAGATGAAGCGGTTGACGATGTTAAACGGCGTTTTAATCGCAAAATTAAAGCGGCTAGTCCGGGGTGGAAAAAGACGCGAATCGATGAGATGAAAGGTCTGACATCCTCGGAACGGAGTCGATTGTTGGAAGTCATGCATCCGGAGAGCGCTGAGAATCCATTCGCAGATGAATCAATTAAGCTGCGTAACTATATCATTTTGCTGTTAGGTCTCCATATGGGGTTGCGCCGTTCTGAAATGCTTTTGATCAAGACCGGCGACATTCACTGGCACAATCGCCAGCTCTCGGTGGTAAATCTTGAAGATGAAAGCATCGATCCGCGCACAATGGCTCCGCAATTCAAAACGCATGAGCGCATGGTGGTCATGAGCGACGACCTTTATGAGGCGATTAGTCAGTATGAGTCGAAATATCGCTACAGAAAGACTCATAAAGGCGCATCGCAGGCGAGAAAGCATCCGTTTTTGCTTGTATCTCATAGACGAAATGAAGGCAAGCCGATGAGCATCAAAGCGCTGGATGGCGTTTTCCCCCGAGTTTGCAAAGTAGCGCCTGAACTGGCTCACATTCACCCTCATATCCTCAGGCATGATTCGGTCTACATGATGCTTGAAAGCATGCGCGAGGAGCTTGAAAAGCTCACGCCAGAGGATCGCACAACTCAAGTTCAAAAAGTCCTAACCTGGATGTTCGGATGGAGCCCAGAATCGAATATGCCTGGACTCTATGGGGCGAAATTTTGGAAGGAAGAAGCAGATAAGGCAATGAAAAGGCGATCGGATAAACTCAAGGAAAGTAGGGAGAGGATCGAGGCTGGAATGCGAAAGGGGTACGCAGAATGAATATAACAGTTTCAGCGCTTGAAGCACCGACTCAGGACTCGCTTGAAGAATGGCTGAATACACCTCGACTCGCCAAATGCGGTGAACTTTTCACTCCCTCTGAGACAATGTGGTGGCCTGATAAATCAGCTCCCTATGCGATCAATTGGCTAGCCGCAATTGCTTGCGTTCCGTACGACTGGCAACGATGGTTGCATGCTGCTTTGGCCTACCGCATGGCGGAAGTCGCACACGTAACTAATTTACAAGCTACTTCAATTCTGTCACGCGCGGCGCAGGCAGGGCTCAATCCTCTCAATGAGCATCAACTGATCGATTTGCGCGAGCGTTTTAGTATGAGCGAATTTTCCGCGCTGGCTAGTTTCATGAAATTTTGGCAACAGTGTGAATCGCTTGAACAGCGACCAACTAAAGTCCTGATTGATGCTTATGGCGCACTACCTCGAAAGAAGCGACCACGAAATGATGTCGTCTTGCGTTTAGATCCTGAACAGGGGCCATTCACGCAAGCGGAGCAAGCCGCCCTATACCAGTGGGCGCATGAACAGTTCTGTCAAGGCAATTTAAAGCCTGAGCGCTACCTATATTTGCGTCTGTTGATGACCTACGGACAGCGAGGTACACAGCTACGCATGATGGTCTTTAATGACTTTATCAAAACCGAGCGGGGCTACCAAGTTCGAATCTTTTGGGCGAAGCAGAAAGATGATGGTGCGGGATGGAGAGAAAAATCCGAGACATTCATCTTGGATAAAGATCTTTACAATGTCGTGCAGGCCTATCGGTCGATTGTCCTAGCTCGACTTGAGCATGAATATCCTGGTCGAGCAGATTGGTGTAAAGCGATTGAGCATGTGCCGCTCTTTCGTCGCACGCGGGGTAAGACAGGAGGTGATAACAAGCTGATCCCCGTAATAATTGACCTGCCTGGTCTAAATGTTTTAGAGCATAAGCCACAGGTGAAGTTTCATACTAGCTATGGAGTTACAAGTTATTGGCTGTTTCAAATTGAGGGTATGCCTAACTTCCCCATTTCTTCGCGTACACATCAGCCTTTGAAAATCAGTAAGGGCCATCGTTTCAGACACACGCTCGGTACCGATCTTTCGAATGCAGGKCTGGATGAGTGGTCAATCGCTAGCGCCCTTATGCATTCTAATACACATACTGTCCGTCAATACCGAGCAGTATCGGGAGAGTTGATGCAGCTGATTGACGAGAAGATGAGTGATCATCTCGCGCTGGTCGTAAAAGCTTTTACGGGCACTATCGTGACAGATCGCGCTTCAGCCAAAAATGGAGATCGAGTGGATCGACAGATTGAGGATTTGGCTGTCTGCGGTGCCGATACAGCCTGCCATTTGGACGCTCCATTTACCTGCTACGGCTGTAGCAAATTTCAGCCACTCTTTGACGCTGATCACAGCGCCGCACTTGAGCGGTTGGAACGTCGCCGTTCGCAAACCATCGCCTCGGATAAAACCACGGGTGTGCTCTGGGACCGTGCCATTCTCGCGTGTCGCAAGGTAATTCTCGATTGCATTGAGCTGCGTGAATCAGGCAAAGCAGGCAAAGCAGGCAGAAGTAACGCATGAGTAGCATTATCGATTTTAAACCGCAGAGCGACCTTAAAGCCGCCGCGCAGCTGGATGCTTTTATTGCATGGGCGAAAGCCACTTTGTCCAAAGGGGTTCCTAATAAGCGAGTTCATGCGGGAATTCGTTGGAGCATGGCCTCGTGGCATAAGTCGGGTGTTGCCGGTTGTGCCTTTACTGCGCATGGATCAGATAGAAATGCGAAGGCGAAAGATAGAGAGTATATGCAGCCGCCGTTCATAGATTTCGCCAAGGCGCTCATTGTGTATTACAGAGTATTTCGAGGGAAGAAATCGGTGAGTGGTTGGCTTACCGCCGCCAAGGTTCTTGAAGTTTCCCTGGTAGAATTGTCCGGTACAAGGGACGTAACGAGAATATCGGCTGCTATTTGTAACAGAGCCTGTGAGTACTTAAAAAACGCGTATCTGACCGGCAATATTGCATATGTTCTGAGCAAGAATGTTGAACAGATTGTTAAGCTGATGAGAGATAAACAGATACTCGCGCAGCCCTTTCGATGGACTTCGCCACTGCGACAGAAGCCTCTAGGTTCTCTGAAAGAGCAGAGGGCAAATCGCAACAAAAAATTGCCGAGCCGTGAATCCATTCAAGCCTTGGGTGAACTGTTTAATAATGACTTAGCTAGTCCGCTGGACATTATAATCACCTCCGCGTGTGCCCTCTTACTCAGTCAGCCTAGCCGCATCGGAGAATTAGCTGATGTTGAGCGTGACTGTGTGGTATTCAAAGAGGCTGCTGGTGGCGGTCAGCGCATGTTCCTGCGCTGGTATGCTGAAAAGGGCTATGGAGCGACAACGAAGGCCGTTGTTACAGGTATGGAACCTGCTGTAAAACGTGTCATTGAGCTGGTGGCTCCGATCACTAATGAGGCGCGCCAGTATGCAGCATGGCTTGAAGATAATCCCGACGAGTTTCCGCCGCATGAAGGTGTACCCCTGAAAGGCCCAGATGAACCGCTTTCGTATGATGAGGCCTGTGCAGCGCTAAAGCAGAAGGTGAATAGATCGCAATCATCGCGAAGTATACTTAAATTTAGGTTTCTCATCCCCTTAGCAGAATGTAAAGCCCTAAGTCCTAAGGCAAAGAGTGTACTGGACGAGATACTAGAAGGATGGGATGCCGTTAAGGGAAAGCGAATTTATGCGAGTGGCAAAAATAATCACTATCAGTTTAATAATACAGCGGTCATTACGTTGCGCAAACTCAATATACTGATACGTGAAAAGCATCTGCCTAAAGACTTTCCGTACACCACACCTGCTGAAGACGGCAAAAACCGCGTGAAGTATCGTGATGCGTTGTTTACGGTGCGAACGGGTAGCCTGCCTGATGAGACAATGAGTGGTGCCTCAATGCCACGTAATTTTGGAGTGGAGATTGCCGTCAACCATAATAGAATGACGAGACAATTAGTAGGTCCAACGAACAGGCAGAATATTTTCGATCGACATGGATATAAGGGCCTGAGGGTTAACACGCACGCATTTCGTCACGAGCTTAATACTGAGATGCAACGAGCAGGCCTTTCACAACTACTGATTGATGCGTTTTCTGGGCGCACTGCAATGGGCTCTGTCTACAACCATGAGACCGTCGAGGAGCGTACCCAAAGAGTTGCGGACTACCATCCTAAAACGAAACGTAGTAACTCGGCTCAGCGGTTGGAGAAGGTCAAAACAAATCAACCTTTGAGTCTCAGTGATGTGAGAGATCTGCATGAGGGTGATAAGGACATAGTCATCCATCAGACCCACGTTGGGATCTGTGTACACAACTTTGCATCTGAACCCTGTCCGAAAATGGGAGCCTGCTTGACCTGTGGGAAGCTCGGTTGTGTTAAGGGGGATGATGTTAAACTCGCAAACCTCAAAGAAGAACGCAAGGACCTTAAACGCCGCTACGACAAAGCTCTTGATGCGCAATCTCGCGATATTTTTGGGGCCTCAGAGTGGGCCAAAAAAGTGGGTATGGATCTCTATAAGTGTGACGCACTGATCCGAACCCTAGAGAACCCTGAACTCGAAAACGGCGACATCGTGTGGAACGTCGACAATGGTTGGACACTGACAAACAACGCAGCAGCCATGGCAGGATTGATTGATGCCAAAGACATCGAAGCGAAAAATGAGCGATTGCTGTCATTAGATGACTTGTCAGCAATGCTAGACGAGATCGAGGTATAGCCATGGGGCATTTAACAAAGAAAGATGAAGCGCGCATTATCAAGCTGATTGAAGAATGGTCTGAGCCGAAGCTGACCTGGCCTCTACTCGTTGAAGCGTGCAAAGAAAAACTGGGTATCAGTCGTGCTCGCCAGTCTCTGATGAAGCTACCCGCCGTTGATATGGCGATGAAGAATCGCAAGGCTGCCTTGAAGGCCCCGAAAGAAAAAGCAGGATGGATTGGCGACATTCGCGAAGCGAACGAGCGCATTGAAGAGCTGACCGAGACTAATCAAAAGCTTATGTACGCTCTTCGTGAGATGCATGCGCGATTCTTAATATGGCAGGCAAACGCTGATATGCGTGGGGTAACGCAATCGATGCTTGAGCAGCCAGTGCTTCAGCTTCAGAAGAAATCCTAATTAAGTGTTCATGAAGCTATACTTTGTGGACACCATGCTCAAGCCCCTAAATGCCAACCTTTATGGTGTCCAAAAACCTTGCTTGTTAATTTCTTGACATGATGTATAGAAACCTTATTCTGTTTATGAACAGTATGAGGTTGGATGGAATTTATGTCGGGAAAGCATGTTGGATACATTCGCGTCTCAACGGTCGGTCAGAATAGTGACCGCCAGCTTGATGGCATTCAGCTAGACAAGGTGTTCGAAGAGAAAGTGTCTGGCAGAAATGCTGGTTCACGCGACATCCTCAATCTCTGCCTCGATTATCTCCGCGAGCACGACACACTTCATGTTCACAGCATTGACCGGCTCGCTCGCAACATGTCTGACCTGCTCTCGATTGTTGATGACCTGGTAAAGCGTGATGTTACCGTCAAGTTTCATTCCGAGGGGTTAACGTTCGCCCCGCAGACAGATGATCCCATGGCTTCGTTGATGCTGCACATGCTTGGCGCATTTGCCGAATTTGAACGGTCGCTTATCGGCCAGCGGCGGAAAGAAGGGCTAGAAGCTGCCAGGAAACGCGGAAAGCAAATTGGTCGGCGGAAATCGTTATCTGATGAGGATCTTTCAGAAATTGCTCAGAAGCTCTCCAAGGGGGATTCTAAGAGCGATTTGGCAAAAGAATATGGCGTTTCCCGCACAACGTTATATGCAGCTTTGAACAAGTTTCAGGAGGCGTAATGGCGAGCCCACAAGAGCAGGGCCAAATCTATCTTGAAAGATTTCGAGAATGGATTAAGTCCATGTCTGATGATGATTTTCGCCAGATCGTATACTCCCCAAAGGGCATCCTGAATAGACAGCAAATCAAAAAGCTTGCAGGCCTGTCAGACCAGGCGATCAAAAAAAATGAAAATGTAAAAGCCGAACTGCAAGATCTGGAGAATAGGCTGCGTGAACGTAACGTGCTGCCACCACTGTCTGAAGCAGGAAAAGCGTCTCTTTCAGCGCCAAAACTCTATGATGCTTTCTCCAAGAGAAACGCTTTGGATCATGGTCGACTGGGGAAGCTTGAGGCCGAGAATCAGGACCTCAAAGTACAGCTCGAAAAATTACAGCGAGAAAATGTGCGACTGAAGGCGCAAATCGCATCGAGCCGAGAGACGGTTGACGCGGTAAACGATGGTTTGATGGTGTTCCTCAAATGTCCGAGCTGACACAAGCCTCTGAGCTTGTTCGCGTCACCCAGGTGCCTTTCCGGAACTCTAAAGCCACGGTTATCCGCGGTGTGCCTGTGCGTGAGGACCAGACTTTTGCGTCTGCAAATTATAATGTATCTATCGTAGCTAATTCTGAATATTTGCCTGTAGATCCGACCCCCGGGCAGATCTGGCGAGTCGCGGGTTACAAACGCACTTACGTGTATGACCACGGGAAAATTAAAGCGCAAGAGCATCAATACCGAGAGCCCGATACCCTGGAGTTTTATTTACCAGATACTGGTGAGACCTTTATCCAGTTTATCAGCGATGATAAAGCTTTTAAGGGGATAGGAAACCGCAAGGCACGCCAGCTTTGGGCTAGGTTCGGTGAGGACATTCACCGGATGCTGACTGCGGGCACCCGAAACGACTTTAACGCTCTCTCAGAACTGCTCTCCACACAATCCATTCGGGCGTTGCATGCCGGTTATGAAAAATACGCGAACCTCAGGCACACCACTTGGATGTCGAAAGCCAGAATTCCCCACGCAGTCCAGAAGAGAATTCTCAAGTATCACGGCCTTGGAACTGTTGAGGCGATCAAGTCTGACCCATACAAGCTGCTTCACTTCGGGTTGAGTTTTAAAGACGTAGAAAGCATCCTGCATCACCGTTTTGGACACGCCTGGCAGCAGAAAAGATACCCTAAAGAGCGTATTCAAGCTGGGATGATTCAGGCGCTTAATGATCGAATGCGTGATGGTAGTACGTGGGTCAAGGCCAGTCAGCTATTAACGCGAGCATCTGATTATCTTAAATCGTACCCTGATCGTGAGGAGGGAATTGAGTGGCTGAAAAGCGCAACAGATATTGCTCTTTACCATGAGGATGGACGCTTTCATGCCACTGCCACTGCTATACAGGAGTTGGCGGTAGCTAGGCGCATAAAGCATCTGATTGATCTTAGAAAGCCACTCACCGAGGGTGAGGAAGGTATTGTAAATGACGTCATTGGCGAGCTGCCCTATGAGCTGACCAGCCAGCAAGAGCTTGCCATTTATACGAGTCTAACCGAGGGGATTAGTGCGATCACTGGAGGTGCCGGAACTGGCAAGACCACAGTGCTTTCGACCTTCCTGAAAGCCGCTGACCGCCTAGGGTACAGCATTCACGCTATCGCTCTATCGGGTCGCGCTGCAATGCGTCTGCATGAGTCAGTCGGCTACCTCACGATGACCATCGCACGATTCCTGCGAGAAGATCCAGTGACAGATAACAAAGCTTTGCTGGTCATTGATGAAGCTTCTATGACGGATCTGCCTACGATGTTTCGCATCATCAACCACATCAATCCCAGCTGTAAGTTGGTTTTGACCGGAGATCCCAGCCAGTTGCCACCCATAGGTATCGGAAAGATACTGCACGATGTTGTTCTCTCGACGCACGTAAAAAACACGACGTTGGACATTGTGAAACGCCAAAAGAGAACCACCGGGATACCTGAGTATTCGGCGACCATTAATGCCGGTGAGGTGCCTGAGTCACTCAGTGCAGGCAATATCTATTTTCATGAGGTTTTAGATCCCATTCTGGCCAAGCAGAAGGCTGTCGAACTCTACGCCCAGCAGCCTGGCAACTCTCGTGTAATTGCCGCAACGGTAACTCGCGTTGGGGAGATCAATGGTGAGATTCAGAAAAAGATAAACGGTGACTCTCCGCTGCTCAACTTCAATCTTAATGGAGAAGATTTTTATCTGCGGCTAAGGCTGAATGACCAGATTTTGTTTACTCAGAATCACGCCAGCGCTGGCGTGCAGAATGGATCTCTTGGCGAGCTAATCAGCATTGATCAAGTCGATAACGTGATTGGCTCTGTGAGGCTGGACACAGGCGAAACGGTCGATTTGCAAGGTGGCTTGATTGATGCTTTGAGCCTGGGATATGCCATGACGCTTCATAAAGCTCAAGGGAGCCAGTTCGGTCGGATCATTGTCCTTTTGCAAGACACTAGAGTAGTGGATCGCAGTTGGATCTATACAGCGATCACAAGGGCAATATCCGAAGTCCACATAGTTGGCGACCCCCGTGTGTTTGAGCGTTTCGTGAAAGCCTCACCGAAGGCTTTTCGACGGAAGACCATGCTCACCAATCTCATTAACTACCTGCATAGTGAGCAAGACTCCGGGCCATTCAAGATTGAGTAGCCCGACTTATGTAGAATACGTAAAAAAGGCCTTGAGACGAAGGTAGCCTGTCAAAAGAAACCACTATCTAACCCGCTCAATGATTGAAAGCAATGCATCCATAACGGCATTGAATCTATGATTCTCATCCGTTGTTAGTGCGACGCCACCGACGATGGGGATTCTCGGTAAGGCTGAATAGATTCCCCTAGATGGCCAGTGTGAGAAATAGCCGGAGCTATTGCCGGGAGKGGCATGGATCGCCATGACGCAAAGAATAGGGCTGCTGATCAGCAGTCCAGCTTTTTGGTCATAAACCGCTGTTTTCTCGAAATACTTCTCGTAGATATCCGGCAAAGACCATTTTTTGACAGTATAAGAAGAGCTGTATTTTGCATCGAGGATTAGATAGCGGATATTGCTCCCCACCTCCATGCGTAACACAAAATCAGGTTCCCAATAGGCATACTGGCGCTTTGGTTTGTGCCAAATATCAACGAGATCCATATGTCTTGTGGTGTCTTCATCAAAGGGGAATATCCTCATTTCATAGTAGAGGCTGAGAGTCGTATTACCCCGAGTCAGTTTCAAGTAGCTCGGAACGGCTTCCCCTAGTTCGTCATGTGCCAGGGCCTCGGCAATGGTCCATTCACGCATTACGAAATATTCGATCAGCTTGATTATCGTAAATATCTCGTAGAGTCTTGAGAGCGATCTCAGCTTCATCAGAAAGTGGATGCCTTCGATGAAAGGTACACCGAGCTGATACCAGCGCGAGAGCTGGGTAAAAATACCGCGGTAGACCTTCGATCCTCGGACGAAGGCCGTCATGACGGGCTTGAGTTCTCCAGCAAAGTCGATACGGGCTTTTCTTTCTAAGAGACGGATAGACTGATCGCAGCCACGAACTAACCGGGCGCACCGGTTCATCATACCTTCTGCTGTCAGCTCCAGCATGAGGCGGCTGAAGGACTCGTAGCCATAGGGGGTGTTACCTTCATCGACATCTACTTGGGAAAGCTCCTGATACAGGGCCAGGATGCGTCGTCGGATGGAATAAAAGCCGCCGAGGATAACCTGGTTCTCGAATACGTCACTTGACGGTTGCAGGCTCGAAATGTCCGAACCATTGAAATCGAAGTATCTTCCCCGGATGAAGACTTCTCCACCGCCTGCAGCGGGCGTTAGAGAGTTCAAGTTGCTGATCACGTTGTAGGGGTCAATTTCGATATTGGTCTCACTCACATCCCATACCGGCGTGAGAGCCGGGATGAGTCTCTCGCGAAGATTGCGGAAGAGTTCGGTGCGGTGGACCTGAAAGTATTCGAGGATCTTTTCGGCCTGACTGACCAGCGCCTCCGGTTCTGTGCGGTTGTCAGGGAGCATGTTAACGCCGGTTGTTGAGCGCGAAAAGCAAGTTTTCAAGATATTGAAGTTCTGGCCTGCAATGTAATCCAGCATCTCATGAGCGCGCTGGCTGTTGGCCTTGCGGATCAGGACATCGAACGGCAGTGACAACTCCTCGTCAGCGTACTCAATGCGGACAAAAGCATAGCCGAAGCTCTCTTTGAAGTAGTTTCGTGGCTCGGTTTCCCAGGCCATTCCACCGTCGACAGCGATAGCCTCATCTTTCAGTTGGATTCGGTAGTCGCCCAGAAAGATATTGGGGAGATCCGTATCATCCTGCTGAATCACCCGCAGGGTCAGTAGATCATCCTCGGTGACTCGATGCGGCACCGGACTCTTTGAATACGGGATGAAGGGTCCCTGATTGATGCGAAAATGAATGTCACCAGCCATATCTTGCCCCATCACCAGCAGAAGAAGTCGTAGGTATTAAGATCCTCTTCACCGAAGGCGAGAATTCTGGAGGCATATCGGGCGGACAGGAGCAGCTCCGCGCGCTCCAGTTCGGCCTTAAGGCGTTCAATCCGCTTGGCAAAGTTGGGGCCATTGCCGCGTACTAATGGCAGAACAAACTGAAGCATCGCCACGTCCAAAGCACGCAGATCCTGATACTCGCGCATCACTGCTCGCGCCTTGCCGCAGTATTGCCGAATAGCCATCTCTTTTCTGGGGCTGATGGTCACTGGGCGCCCGTACTCTAGTGAAGGGTCACGAAGGATGTCGCGGATGCGCCGATAGATGAAGAGTTCGGCATCCTCAAGCTCTGGTGCTTTAGCTTCGCGCCCAAATAGGTTATCCATCTGCACCGAACTCAGCGGGAATGCGGCTTCGTGGGTGATGGCCGACACATCTTCCTCTTCATCGTCATATTCGTTGGGATCGAGGACAATTACCGGTGCTCGGTCCACCACGCGTGGGCTCAACGGTTCAGTCGTTCCATCGTAGTTGATGGTCGATATGAAACGCAGATTGKGGGAAATATGGATAGTATCGTCACCGAGAATCATATCGCGGCCCTGGTTACCGTCCGTCATGCCCATAAACGATGACCAATAATGCTCAATGGGACTGAGGTTGGCCTCATCAAGGATGACGTAGGCCATGGGGTTATTACGGATATCCTTCTCTTGGTGAAGAGCGAGCAGAAAGTTGTAAAGGCCGGTGTTCGACGGCTGAAAGCGACTGGAAAGCGGATTATAGAAGCCGATTAGGTCCTTCTGTGCCGTCCAGCCGCGTGCGACGGCAATCTCTTGACTGCGACGTCCTAATCCCTGTATCTCGACTAGAAGTCGTGCCAAAGAGGTCTTACCGACACCCGGCAGCCCCGCCATAAAGGTGATGAAGGATTGTTGAGTGCTAATCAGCAGGTTGGCAACCTGCCAATCAGGCAAGTGCCGCCCACGCTGACTCATCTCACGCTTTGTAAGATCGATGATTTCCTTTTGGCGTTCGACTAAGCTCTGCGCAGTGGGCGAGTAGGCTGGTTGCACGGTGACATCCCTTTCGGTGAGGGTGTGCGCGATGATGCCCCCCGTGATGTGATCGACATACGGCCTCATGTTGTTGAGCTTCTTCCTCAGTTCGTCCTCAGCACTGGAGCATTCATTTTTGAGAGACCTGACTTCTTCGAATAGCGCATCCCGCTGTTCCTTTGTTCTCTGGTTGAGTAGTGCCAGTACTTTTCCTTCATTGGTAAGCTCCTCGATATCTTTGATGCCTTTAACAAGCGGCTGCTTTTCTTCAATCCAGGCATCGAGCTGCTCTATTTCCTTGAGCTTTTCCTGTATTTTCTTGTCGGTATCCAGATATGCGGTTTGCAGGCTTTCGTCAGAGTTGACCGACTCACGCTTTTTCTCGACCTCGATATTGAGCTGCGACTTGGTTTCGTTCAGTTCGCGGATTCTTTCCTCGATCTCGGCCTGTTCGGCGCGGCGCTCAGCTAGAGATGACTCAATTTCCTTTTCCTTCGACTTTCTGATTTTAGAAAGGAAGGCTTCCTCGTTTTCCTCGATATAGTTGCTGATCACCTTTCTGCCGTTCTCCGTATTGAAGAACAGCGATAGGGACTCGATCACGTCCTGCTTAATCTCATGAACCTTGCCTCCGATCTCGGCGAATCGGGCTAGGCGGTTGGCATAGACTTCGCCCTTGATTTTGGGGTTGCGGTTCAGCAGTCCTACGACTGTATCAACCTGTTTCTTTTCCAGCAGTTTGGTATTGAAGTCCGATGCAATCTTGGCACAGAAGCGTATGATTTCATCATCCGAGGCATAATCCTCATAGCTGACGGCGCTCGTGGTTTGAAGAATGCTCAAGTCATCAATGAGCTTGATTCCGGTTCGGCTGGACTCTGTAATCGCTTCCTCGACATCAGGGTTGCTCAGGTCAATCCGATACATCTGGTACGGAATCAGCTTGACGTTGGGCAGAGGCGTATCGACAAAGCTCAGGGTGACTTCACTGGCGTTTTCATCATCACGCGATGACGTCCACTTAAAAGGGCCGTAGAGATACTTTTCGTCTTCAATGAAGATGTACTGGGTACCTGGCAGGTTTTCATCTAGGTGCAGAAGACGATTGTTAGCATCCGGCAAGGAGTGCTGGATGACTTGAAGGTAATCCTTGGCCTTGATTCGCTCTGCGTTCCTCCCGGTGGCTACGTACTTACAGAAGGCATTAGAATCGGTGTCGGGTGTTTCTCGCTCGGTAACGCGGACTTCTATTTTGAATATTTCATCCTCTTCGAAGCGTCTTTCTATATCTTCATAATTGCTTGTAATGAAGACCTTCATTGAGGGACAGAAATTATGCTCGGTCAGGGGGACGAGTACTTTATCCTGTATTTCGAATACAGGGATAATCATTCCTAGCCTTGCATCTTTTGCGTGATGCCGTTTGGCCAATAAGACACGAGGCTGCTCATCATTAAAATACATAAACTAAATTTACTCTTAATTATGTGGTGGGACTATTGACTGACCGTAATAGCCGTCATTATTACTCGGCCCTGTCTAACAACAAATAGTGCTTTGGACAGACTAGGTTGCTTTTCTCTATTTCCGCTACGCTTGAGGCCCCCAGGCCACTTATACGCGTTAACGACTGCACACTGCCCCATTGTCCCATGTCGATAATCTGCGCTCACGGGCCGGGCCCACGACCGTACCCAAGCGGTAGGCGGTCTTTTCCTTATGCAGGGTAATATCGGCAAATAGCTGACTGATATCTTTTGTTGTCCACTTGTAGGGGCGCTGGTATGCGGGAATGTCCAAGCTCCCATCGCCCAGCAGCTCACGAACACTGAGAATGCCTTTTTCCAATGGAGCCGTTGCCTTCATATCACTTATATCCTTACGTTTGGCGTATTCTGGTTCACGCTCTCTTCGAGTCAGCTTGCTTGGTCAGTTCAATGCGTCTTCCACCACCGCTCCTGCCAGCTGGCAGCGGGTGTCGCTAGCCTGGTTCAGGCGTTCCTTGAGTTGGTCGCAGATGGCCATAAGTTCATCGACTTTTTGGACGATGCGGTGTTGTTCTTTGGCAGGTGGCACGGCAACTGGCATTTTCTTCAAGATACCGTGATTCAAGTTCGTCATGGTTGTTCCGACGGAGTTGCCAGTCAAATAATTCCTGACAGTATCCGTTGAAAACAGCAACAAGATGAACTGCCTATTAACGGCGGGGTGAAATTTCAGAACGAAACTGCCTGTTCCACATAGCCATCCAGCCTCCCTGTCGGTTACTGCTGCACAACGTCCAACTTCTCCTCGTCTGGCCATCACGATGTCGCCATTGGCTACTCTATAGCTAGATAGTTCCTCAGCTTTGGCCAGAGAAACACTCACTGATAAATCTTCTTTGATATGACCTTTGAACATATGTGAAGGATTAATTAAAGGGATTCCACCTTCAACATAGTCATGCTTATGAATCATGGAGCCAAATGGCCCGGTCGATATCTCGTCAGCAACATCCTGAAATGAAGTCCAGGCCCAGTGTGAGGGGGCTATGTAACTATGCTCTGAATCTTTCAGTAGAGTCAGCTCTCTTGGGCGCTTGATTATTTTTTTGTTGGCGAGTTCGACCTTTCTTGTATGGATTTGAGTAAGAAAGTCTGTAGCCGACTCATCCCCCGCATCCTTTTTCACCAATCGCCCCATCACCGCCAGTTGCAGAATGGTCTGCTTGAGCTTGTCGATGCTTTGTTCGGTGGTAAACAGCGTATCGAAGTGCTCAGCTAGGCGCGCCCAGTTGTCGGCCAGTTCGGTGGCGTTCTCGGATTGGGTTAAGGKGCCAAGCAGAGTGTCCACGAGGGTTTCGTGGGCGTCGAGCTGGTTGCTGGTGTGCCGCTCCAGCTGGTCGCAGAGGGCCATCAGTTCATCGACTTTCTGGACGATGCGGTGTTGTTCTTGCTCAGGAGCCAACGGAATCATAGCCGATCTGGCCTTGTCGGTTCCTAACCGAGGTAAATTCATACCATGAGTTGACTCGTTAGCGTAATGCTTAAACCTCGGCGACTTGAGTGCTAGCCGAAGAAATTCTGGCAAAAGCCCGAGATAGCCCCGAATAGGAATGATCTCAGTGGTACAAACACCTGATTCATCCGCAACGAGCACTTTATCGAGATAGGGCCGCAGCTTCCCGTAAAGTACATCGCCTTGCTTAAACTGATTTTTCGAACTTTTGAATTGGCGCTCCGTATAGCGAATTTTGCTGAGAAGTTTAGAACTTTCCTTCTCAATATCTTCTAATTCAAGCACCCAAGTGTCATTAGCAATCTGCTTAGGTTCAGCTTTATCTGTTGTTCCGTAGTTGGTTACATCACCTAACCTCACCCAGCACCAACAGGAGGGAAGTGAGTAAGGTTCTGTGCCTGAGTCCGCTTCCAATTTCTTGGGCTTCTTAATCGCTTTCTCTGCCACTAGACGAGGCTTTTCCGCCTCAATTTTTGAAAGTAACTGATGTGCAGGCTCATCATCCGGGTCTTGCTCCACTAGCTTCCCGCGCACCGCCAGCTCAAGAATCAGCTCCCGTAGCTTCTTGATGCCGGTCAGCTCAATCTTGCCGTTGCTACCCCGACCCGCCGTGGATTTCTGGGTGACGGCTTGCGTCCATAGATCCAGATGGTCGGTGATCAGTTCATGTGCGCTCATACCTGTTCTCCTGCATCGCGGGTCAGCGCATCACCGAGGATGATTTTCAGCTGGTCGCGTAGCTGCTGAATCTCCGCCTGCTGCTGTTGGTACTGGGCCAGCAGTTCCTCCGGGTCGTGGGTGATGGTTTCGCCCTGCCAGGGGTTCTTGATATCCAGGTTATAGTTGCGCGCCTTGATCTCATCGATCGAGACCTTCCAGGCCTGGTGGGTTTCCTCGCGGCTGGCAAAGCCATCGGCGTCAGAGCCCCACCAGTCGATCTCTGTCTGGAATTCGGCAAACTTCATCGGGCGGGTCTTACTGTAGTTCTTGTAGCCTTCCGGGTAGGGATGTTCGTAATACCAGATATTCTCGGTCGGCTGGCCCTTGGTGAAGAACAGCAGGTTGGTCTTGATGCCGGTGTAGGGGTTAAACACGCCGTTGGGCAGGCGCACGATGGTATGCAGGTTGCACTCCTCCAGCAGCTTTTCCTTGAGGCGGGTTTTCATGCCCTCGCCAAACAGAAAGCCATCCGGCAGCACCACGGCGGCGCGGCCGGTGTTTTTCAGCAGCTGGATAAACAGCGTCATGAACAGATCAGCGGTTTCCCGGGTGCGGAAGGCGCTGGGGAAGTTGGTTTCAATGCCGTCTTCTTCCATACCACCAAACGGCGGGTTGGCCACAATCACATCCACCCGTTCTTTCGGCCCCCAATCGCGTAGCGGGCGTGCCAGGGTGTTGTCGTGGCGGATCTGGTTGGGCACTTCAATACCGTGCAGAATCATATTGGTGGTGGCCAGCAGGTGCGGCAGCGGTTTTTTCTCGACCCCATGAATGCTGTTCTGCAGGGTCTGTTCGTCCTGCGGCGTTTTCACGTAATGACGGCGCTTGTGCTCAATGGTGCAAGTTAAAAACCCGCCGGTGCCGCAGGCCGGGTCCATCACGCTTTCTTCCAGCTGGGGGTTGACCCGGTTGACCATAAATTCAGTCACCGCCCGCGGGGTGTAGAACTCACCGGCGTTGCCCGCGCTTTGCAGGTCTTTGAGGATCTGTTCGTAGAGTTCGCCCAGCTCGTGGCGCTCGGCGGACTTATTGAAGTCGACGCCGCTCTGCAGGCGGTTGATCACCTGGCGCATCAGCTGGCCGGACTTCATGTAGTTGTAGGCATCCTCGAACACATCGCGAATCACCACGCCGCGAATATCGTCGCCTTGGGGCTGTAGCTGCTGCAGGCCGGGGAAAAGGGTGTTATCGATAAAATCCTTGAGCTCGTCGCCGGTCATACCTTCCGGGTCAGCGGCCCAGTGACGCCAGCGCAGCGGCTCGGGAATCGGCGAACGGTAGTCGTCGTTGAACATCTCCCACTCTGTTTCCCGGTCATCGAAGATCTTCAGGAAAAGCAGCCAGACCAGCTGGCCGATTCGCTGGGCGTCGCCGTCAACGCCCACGTCTTTACGCATAATGTCCTGAATCGATTTGATGGTGCTGCTGATTGACATGGTGAGGTGTATTCCGTTGGCGTGTTATCTGTTGATATGTTGATAGCGGCCTGCACAGGCAGGCCGCCAGCAAAAAGACAATGGTATCAGGCGGGGGTCTGGTAAAGCGCGTCTTCCAGTTCATGCAGGGCGCGCTGGTAGCCCGGCTTGCCGCCAAAGGCGTTGATCAGCTCCATGGGCGCACCCAGCTGGCTGAAGGGCGAGAGCGTCAGCACCTTGGGGTCTTCGATGGGGGCTATGCCCGCATCGGCGTATTTATCCACTAGGGATTCAAGCACCTGACGGGCCTGGCCTTCATAGCGGTTGAAGATATCGCGCTTTCTGACCTGTTCGGCGCGCTCGCGGCGAGTCAGCGGTGGGCGGTCGAAGGCGATATGGCAGATCACATCAAAGGGGTCGGGCTCTTCCCCCCATTTCTGGCCAAGCTCGGCGACCAGGGCATCCCAGAAGATGCCTTCCTCGGCCAGTTCATCGAGAATAGCCTGCTTGCGCTCGGCATCCTGCCAACGGCGCAGAAACGCATCCAGGGAGGCGTACTGGGCTTTCACCTGCTTGCGGGTGTAGTCACGCAGACTTTCGGTGATCAGCTTGCCATCCGGCCCCAAGTATTGAACACGTTCGGCAACAATACTGACCTCAACGTCATCCACCACATATTTGCGCCGGGGCTCCGGCCCATCGGTGGTGCCCAAGCCGCCTGCATCGTCAGATTCCCAGGTGGCGTTGTCGTCTACCTCGTACTCGGCCCAGTCTGTTTCGACGCCTTCTGCGGTTGTGTCTGCTGTAGCTTGTAGGTCTTCCTGTTCTTCATCCAATGCGCCGTCTTGCTCGTCTTCCGGCACGATGGGGGCATCATCGGCATTAGGCTGGTAGACCTGCACCGGTTCGCCGTCGAAATCCGGGTCGGCGAACAGCTCGGTAGCTTTCTTGAAATCCAGAATGGTGAACCAGTGTTTGTGGTAGTCGTCGTTGATGCGGGTGCCCCGGCCGATAATCTGCTTGAACTCGGTCATCGACTGGATGCGCTGGTCGAGCACAATCAGCTTGCAGGTCTGGGCATCCACGCCTGTGGTCATCAGCTTGCTGGTGGTGGCAATCACCGGGTAGCGCTCTTCCGGATTGATGAAGTTATCCAGCTCGGCCTTGCCTTCCTGCTCGTCGCCGGTAATGCGCATCACGTATTTACGATTCTCGGCTACCCGCTTAGGGTTGAGGTTGACCAGCGCTTGGCGCATACGCTCGGCGTGGTCGATGTCCTCACAAAAGACGATGGTTTTCTGGAAAGGGTCGCTGCTTTCCAGAAGCTCGGTAATCTTGGCGGCTACCAGGGTGGTGCGTTTTTCGAGCACCAACTGTTTATCGAAATCCTTCTGGTTGTAGATGCGGTCTTCAATCTCTTGGCCAAGCTTATCCCGCTGGCCCTTGCTGGGCCGCCAACCTTGCAGATCCTTGTCGATATCTACCCGCACCACTTTGTAAGGCGCCAGAAAACCATCCTCGATGCCCTGCTTGAGCGAGTAGGTATACAGCGGCGCGCCGAAGTAATCTATGTTGGAGACTTCCTTGGTTTCTTTGGGCGTGGCGGTTAAACCGATATGCGTTGCTGCGCTGAAATAATCCAGAATTTTGCGCCAGGCGGAGTCTTCCGCCGCGCTGCCTCGGTGGCACTCGTCGATCACAATTAGATCGAAGAAGTCTGGCGAGAACTGCTTGTAGATGTTCTGCTCTTCTTCGCTGCCGGTCACCGCCTGATACAGCGAGAGATAGATTTCGTAAGAGGTATCTACCGTGCGGTTGGTGACCTTAGTCATCGCCTGGCCGAAAGGTTTGAAGTCGTTGTTCTTGGTTTGGTCGACCAGGATATTGCGGTCAGCGAGGAACAGGATTCGCTTCTTCTGGCGCGATTTCCACAGCCTCCAGATGATCTGAAACGCGGTAAAGGTCTTGCCGGTGCCGGTGGCCATCACTAGCAGAATACGGTTCTGCCCCCGCGCAACGGCTTCGACAGCGCGGTTGATGGCAATGCGCTGGTAATAACGCGGGCTTCGGCCACTGCCGTCATCGTAATAGGGCTGCTCCACCACTGGGCGGGCAGCCTGCTGAATGCCTTTGTACTGGCAGTAGCGCTCCCATAACTCATCAGGAGACGGAAACTCGGCCAACGTCAGCGTGGTTTCAGTTTGCCGGCCAAGCCCCGTGCGGTCGTGGAGCAGAAAACCATCGCCATTGCTTGAAAACACAAAAGGCACATCCAGCGCATCGCTATAGGCCAACGCCTGCTGCATACCATCGCCCAGGCTGTGCTTGTTATCCTTGGCTTCTATCACCGCAATCGGCTGGTTTTTCTGGAAGCTCAGTAGGTAATCAGCCCGACGCTTTTTACCCCGGGTATGCAGCCGCCCGCGCACGATAATCCGCCCRGCGGTAAAGGTCACCTCTTCACGAATTTGCGTTTGGATATCCCACCCCGCCTGCACCAGGGCCGGGGTAATGAACTTAGTGCAAATATCGCGTTCGCTGAGGGCCTTCTTATCCATGGCAAATCCTACTCGTCTGGCGGGCTGGGCATTGATTACCCAAAGCTTACGATACTCAGTCGAATTAAGCATCCTGTGCTAGGTTAAATGCGGGGTAAGGTAAGGTGCAGAGTATCAAACAAGTGACCGTTGATACTGTGACCAATGTGGTATGCCATGGCTCAAAACAAGTACATTTCGAAACTAAAGCTGATATGAAGCAAAGAGGCTGTTGCGATGGGCGATCAACAAAAACGAGGGAAGCGTCTTCAAAAGAACCCGCTGTCAAAGCTCAAAGACTCTGTACAGTACTACGACCAGCCGTTTGATCCCGTGGGTATTGAAGATTGGGAAGCCGCTCTACTTGATAACCTGACACCCGAAACCGCCCATGCGGATTCACTGGCTACACCCACTGCAAAGGAGCTAGGGAACGACATAGACAATAAGCCGTAAATCTCCCCGCAGGGAAGAATTGCCCGCTGTGCGGTAGACATACATGGTAAAAAAAGAAGCGATCACCCTGAGGCTGCCAAGATAATCGCCGTTTCGTCTGTCTCCGAGGGGAAGCTTTCGCTAACAGGTCTCAGAGCTCACCCAGCCAATATACGGGTACAAAGGGAACTATGCTAGCCGGAGAGGCACTACAGCTATACTCATCATAAAAGTGCATTAAATAACTAATTAATAACGATTATCCCCAATTATCCAAAAAAGATAATTGGGGATAATGTGATCCTGCGCTGCCAAACAGAACACTGGCCAACAAGGCACTTGCCTCAGCTGCAGTGATGACACGCATCATTAAATCAGCTGAAGAATGCCCAAGTTAGTCATTAAGTGCTAAGGTGGATTAGATAATAAAAGTTGCCAGTGGAGAGCAGGATGCCATCAGACCACACTCCCCAGCACGATCCGCTAGAACGCATCTTTGCGTACCGGGCGTTCGATCTGCGTGACCGCTTCTCACAGCCGCTAGAAACCTTTCGGCAAGCGCTAGAGTGCTTGCAAAGCGATAACGCCTATCTGCCCGATATGAGCGGTGAGATTGTGGCGTATCTGCGTGGTGGGCGCGCAGTCCCTATTCCTGAACACCTGTTCATCCAACAGTCTGGCAGCAGCGGCTCAGTGGTACCAAAAGTTGACAATGATCGTGTCTGCAACGCTGTGGACGCGTGGCTACGAGAGACCCTTTCGCGAGAAAACGAAGACACGGTGAATGCCTCAACCCTCAGGCCATCCCGGCTCAATATTTTGCTTGATCAGTGTGACCCCAATGCCCCCGAACCTGACGATATACAGGCATGGCAGCACATGGGGCAGGTCGGTAGAGAAATCATTGAGGCACCTGGCAGGGAAGATATATGGGACGCCGCCGTCAAAGCGATGGGAGAAGTACAAGCAAGACGATGGATGAAAACGTCGCACCCTAAGCTAAATGGCAACAGCCCCAACCTGTGTATCGAGGAAGATCCTACGCGGGTTTATGAGCTTGTGTTGCAAATGGATACAGGGACAGGCTAATGGCTGATATAGACCCTGAGCGGACATTGAGCTCGATCTTCTCTCGGGCCGGCGTTGGGCTGTTCTCTGAAAATTGGCCAAGCTTCTGGGATTAAAGGTTGTGATGACTGCCCCACTCGGGGACTTAAAATTTGGGAGAACTATGGCGCCTTTTAGAGTGCTTTGCCTAGACGGGGGAGGAATGCGCGGCATATATCAAGCCGCCTACCTCAATCACTTTGCCAGCCATGTTTCTGGGGTGGATCAGCCCCCTGTTGATATCGGCCGCTGTTTTGATCTGATCGTGGGGACGAGCACGGGGGGGATTGTCGCATGCGCATTGGCCGCGGGAAGGCCTTTAAAGGATGTGGAAGCTCTTTACGCCGAGCACGGGTCTCAGATATTTCCTTATCAACGGCTAAGGACGTGGCCCTGTATCGGGGGAATCATTAGAGCATTAGGCTGCGGCACGAAGCATGGTGAGAACGCCCTAAGAGAGGCCCTCCAAGCAACTTTGGGTGAAACCACATTCTTAAATATCCAGGAAAAGCGCGGCATCCGGTTGGCCATCCCTGCTATCGATATGGCGCGCCACGCTGCAGTAGTCTTTAAGACCCGTCACCTTGAACGATTGAACGGTCGAGATGACCAACGCACGTTGGTCGATGCATGCATGGCAACCAGCGCGGCGCCGATTCTACGCGCACTGGCTGAACTCCAAGAGCCTGGCAGCGGAGCGAGAGTCGTCTATACAGACGGTGGATTGTGGGCTAATAACCCGGGGGCTTTAGGCGCGATTGAGGCTAGCGAGATTCTGGCAAGCACTGGGCAAACTGAGCGTCCTATCCACCTTTTCATGCTGGGATCGCTGCCGGCCCAAGGGGGTGAGGAGATTTCTGACGCTCAGCGCTACCGTGGTGCTTTCGGCTGGAAGGGCGGATTGCGCGCCATCGAGACCAGCCTCAATGCACAGGCGGTCGGTTACGACTACATCAGCAACAAGATTACAACTGTTCGCGGACCAGACAACTTTGCATACAGATTGCCCGCCCAATGTCCATCCGAGCAACTGCTGGCTTACCTAAAGAATATGGACGACGCAAGACCTGTTGTGCYCAACGCGTTGCGGCGGCAGGCCGTATCTGATGTCGATTTCGCTTGGGCAAAATCTAATGAGCCGAGCTCGAAGCTGGAGGCTTTTCGTGCTGCCCTTTCAGAAGGGTACGCAGTTCAACGAGGTAAGGAAATGAAATGAGGGTTTTCGATTGCAGCAGTGAGATGTCAAAGTATCATGGCGAAAAAGTCACACTTCGTGACAAGGATCGTAAGGATATGAGGGAAAGGCGCGATAACGGCCGCACCCGCCTAAAGAATGGATTGAATGATAACGGTCATGCTCAACCCAAAATAGTCTGTTCGCAAGGCTCTTATCAGATGAGGACCATGATCCAGGATGAGGATTGCGACTACGATATCGACGATGGCGTGTACTTTCTTCCCAATGACCTGAAAAATGGCGACGGCGTTGATTTGACGCCATTACAGGCGCGTCAAAGAGTGTGCGACGCATTATCATACGATCTTAGATTTGCGAGTCCTGCTGAGGTTCATAATAACTGTGTTCGCCAAGAGTATCGGGCCGGCTATCACATCGATGTGCCGGTCTATCGGATCCAGGTCCAGAATGAAGGCATGGATAACGAGAAGGAAATATACGAGCTGGCTAGCGGCGACATGTGGCAGGTCTCTGATGCTCGCGCAGTCACCCAGTGGTTTAGGAATGCCATCAGCCAACTGAATGGTGAACATGGTGTTGATGGATTACAGATGAGGCATGTTGTTCGCCTAACTAAAGCTTTTGCTAGAAGCCGCAAAGAGTGGAAAAACAAGACTACTAGTGGAATTACCCTCACCAGACTTGTAGTGGACGAGTTCAGGCCCTTCAAGAACCGAGACGACCAAGCATTGCTCGAAACTTGGAAGGTGATCAACTCCCGCTTGGCGACATCTACGAAGGTCGAACACCCGGTAAATGAAACTGAACTGGCCAAGGAAGGTGATGGGAAGGTGACTTTTTTCCGGAACTGCCTTTCCGATGCTCTCGAAATTTTGGCAACACTTGAGAAAGATGACTGTACCCGCAACGAAGCGCGGGATGCATGGGACCGCGTGTTTAATACCACCTATTTTGGCAATCTACCTGACCCACGTAATTCAGGCACCGACGCTAAGACCTTCTTCGTAGCGACGGAGAGCAAGACGGATACCCGCGATGACGGCAATGGGCGTTACGGTTGGGGGAGCTAAGCTCTGAACTTCCAGTCAAAACAAGCGCGAGCTATTGAAGCCGCACTAAAGTTCGCAAGTCCTGGTGGCTGGCGGCGTATACGCGATGGTGAGCAGTGTCTTATTCCGAGGCGGCTGCACTGCGCGGCTACCTGGCGAGTAGACCTACCGAAGGGCTATCTACAGCACCCGTCTGTCGACTACGTTTTCCTCACTATTGATGATGCCTTTCCCCTTTCTGAGCCGCGGGTAGTTGCTCCTCAGGCAGTCATGGACAACGCGCTGTACTGGCCTCATATAGAGCGAGATGGTGTGCTGTGCTTGACGACCACCAAATACTCCGCTCACGTGGGCCAACGAGTGCTGACAATGCTTCAGCACGCCGTAGACGTACTAGCCATGGACTCGGAAGCACGTACCATAGAATTTCGTCGTGAGTTTCTCTCGTACTGGTCGCAGCAGATTGGCCCCAAGGAGCCTCACTGCTATGCGCTTCTCTCACCTCGTTCGAATGACCGCGATATCTACTATCACTCAGCGAGGACTGGACAAATCATCTTTGCTGATGACCCTAGTGAACTTTCTTCGTGGCTCAAAAATGCTGGAATAAAAGCTGAAGCCCTGCTAACCACCCGTGTTGTCTGGCCGGCGCAGATTCCTACACCCGACCAGTATCCCGTCAAGGGGCGAGACATTATCAAGTTGGTGGGGCGTGAGCACATTGAACGTCACGTGCGTGCTGGATATGAATTGCCGTTAGTCATGGGTTTCATGATAAATGGGGCACCGATGTTTGCAGCTGCAAGCATCAGCGGCGCAAGCGCGAATTTTCTGAAGAAGGGGTTTCGCGAGTCAAGTCCACGACCTGCACGTTTTGTTGCGAACACATTCTTCGCCAAGGCTATTGTGCCCCTGTCGATTGAGAGAATTGACCCGTTCTGGGTGCATGGTCGTGACTCAAACATAACCCTTGATCGCCTGCGGACAGCCTCAGTAGGAATTGTTGGATGTGGTGCCATCGGCGGATTCCTCGCACGCGGCCTTGCTCAAGCAGGTGTTGATTCCCTAACCCTAGTGGACTTCGACGAAATCAGGCCGCAAAACCTTGGCCGACATGTGCTTGGTAGTGAGTGGCTCGGATGGCGAAAAGCTGACGCTATGTCTGCACAGATCCGAAGGGACTTTCCCCATATTCGGGATGTGCAGCCGCATACCAGAGCTTTTCAAAATTTGAAGCCCGGAGATCTTGAAGGTTTGGCCCAATGTGACGTTTTGGTGTTGGCTGGACTCGACCTGCCAGCGGAACTAGCAATAGACCACTGGATTGACACTATAGAACACCCGCCTACCCGTGTTTGGACGTGGACCGAAGAATTCGCACTCGCGGGCCATGCGGTAGCCTTGATTGGCCGAGATCGTTTCAGCGAGGGTCTGGATGCCGATGGCTTTTACTTCGGTCGGCTAACACACGGTTGGAGCCAGAAAAATGTCGTATTAGGTGAGGCTGGCTGCGGGGTAACATTCCATCCCTACGATGCAGTCGACATGTCCAGCACGGTGTTAATGGCCCAACGCCTCATAATTGATGTCATATTGGGCAAGGTTCCACAATCGACGAATCGAATGTGGTTGGGTAATAGAGACATAGTAATCGAGCGCGGCGGAGTACCATCTGAGCTTTTTGATCGGAGCCATTGTGAAATCTCAAGGGCTTGGGAGCCATGACGATGGAACCAATTATTAGGGCGCATCTGCCTACCTCTGCTCAGCACATCGTGCTGAGGAAAAGTGCGCTGGATTATATGGCTAAGTACATACAGAACCGGCTCTGGAAGCTAGAAGCTGGTGGGCAACTCTTTGGACATCTGAAGGACGGAACATTAGAGATCAAGGTGGCCACCGGTCCTTACCTGGGTGACTTGCGTAAACGCTTCGGCTATCGATCCAAACCAGACTGCGCCCAACGAGAGATTGAGAAGCAGCGGGAACGAGGGCTTTACTACTGTGGTGACTGGCATACCCACCCTCAGGCCCATCCTACGGCATCAACCGAAGATCTCAGCACTATATCCAAAATGGTGCAACGATCAGATTTCAGATTGAGCTGCATGGTGATGGTGATCCAAGGCACCGATGATGGAGCAAAGGGTGTGGCCGTATACACATCCTCGGGAGACGCTCCAAAGCGCTGGGAGGTCGTAGACGATTGGGTAAGGATCGTTTAAGACAATGCCTAGCAGCTACGGTTTGATATGAGGGCGCAGGGAGCACGACACGCTGAAGTGAGTTGATCATGCTGAAATCTTGATTAAAAGTTTCAGCTTAGCAAACGTAGAACCTCGAACACGCTTACCGACGTCAAAAGGCTTTAAAGTGAGGCTCGATTTGGCGTCCGCTTGCAGGATGCCTAACCAGTGGCGTCAGTCGGGCTGGTTTGTTTCAATACTGCCCATAAACCTACCGCTGCGTGCAGCCGCTAGATTTCTTATGAAGGATTATCGATGACCCCACCCAAACGATTAAGAAGCCTGCTGCTGAGAGTCCGTGACTCAATCCCAAACGAGGAGTTCTGCGGCGTTGGAGTTGTTGTAACGGCAGACTTAGAGCGTCTGCCTATTGTTTCACTTTGTACTGATGCAAATTTGCCTGCCCAACAGGATCTTGCCGAACAGATTGCCGAATGCAGCTTTTACAGCCAGCCTTGTCATGATGGATTCCAAATCGTTTCTGGACAGTGGCATTTGATACAGCGAAATCAGTATTTCGCACCTTTTCCTGCTGCAGAATGTCGAGAGCTTATTGGTAATGTAAACGTAGGTTCTCGGTACATGGCAGCTAGATTAGGGTCGTTAATCGAGGGAGTTGTGTGCACTGGCCTTCTGAGCGAAAGAGACGGAATCTTGGTTTTTGAAGGTGGTCTGCCCGTTGATTAATCTACTACCAATAACACAGTTGATCGCTTGGATATCCGGTCTTTACGCGGCTATTGTGCTGATAATTTCCTTACTGATTGGAGCATCTGGGGTCGCATCATTTGAAACGGCTTTAAAAGGCGTGGCCATTCTGAATCTAGTACTGCTCTGCATAGCAATAGGCGGGTGGAAGGCAGTGTGGCGGTGTATTCCTAAGCTAAATGACTGGGTCTTCCCCGATCTCAACGGTAAGTGGACGGTTGATATTCATTGGAACTGGGGTGACAAATCTGGCGAGAAGACTGCGACTGCCTTCATCAAACAGAGTCTTTTGAAGGTAAGTATCGAATTGTCTTCGGACGAATCAGAGTCTGAGACATTGATKGTCACTCCCCATAAAGATGCCCAATCTTCGCGTCCTGGCTTGTATTACATCTACAGAAACGTGAGCACTGCTGGTGCGGCAAAGAAGCAGGATCCTCACATAGGAGCAGCAATTCTCAAGGTCAGCCAAGAATCACATGACGTGCTTCGCGGCAATTATTTCACCGACAGGTCAACAAATGGTCAGTACACTATGCGCCGTGCCGGCAAAATCTAGCAAATCGAAACAGGTGATGTTTGACGCGCCACCCAATTTTGCTGACGCAAAAAAGGGTGGCGCCTCACACACCTGAGTCCAGGCGCTATAACAGTGACACCTACAAGACCATTTTTAGCCGTTATTTGCCGCACACAAGATGTCCATGCTAAACAATAAATCATGGAGGGCTGCCCCACTCCAGAGCATGTAAAACGCGCTGCACTTGTTTCTTACCTGATTCAGTCTCGCAAAGTACCAAGGGAATTTGGCCGTTCAACGACTGGTTAGGTCGCGACAACCAGGAAATAGCGGCATCTGTGTCCTCCCACACATCTAGAGTTAGCATGCTGATGTGTGCGATTCTACTCAGTCGCTCAAGCTTTTGATCCAGCTCGATTGCTTGCTCGTTTTTACCTGATGTGCTTGATGGGACAGGAATAGCTTCAAGATTTTTCTGTTTAGGTTCAATAGGTGCCACTTCGATAGCCTACCTCAATGATTAAAGAGCGACGGAGCCGCCATTGCGTAGTCAGCAAGCGCATGATCGCCATCCTGACAGGCGCCTTCTTTGCTTAAGAATGCAGCATACTTCCAGTCTTTCTCATGATCTTTCGGCTGTTCGGTTTCGCTTTCTAGAACCGATAAGCGTGCTTCTAGTATCTCACGAACTACCTTTCCTATCGAATGTCGTTCTTCAAGCGCCAGAGTGATTGCTTCGCTGTCAGTTGTTATAACTAGCTTTGAAGGTTCCCACTGCTGGTTGAGCGAGTCACGGGTGCACTGTATCGCTTGGTTCAGTTCCAGGCCGCCGCCAAAGGCTGCAAGAATGTTTTCGTGTCGCATCTATGGCTATTCTCCTGCCTTAATCTTTTTTTCAGCGATGAGTGAATATTACCTGAATCCGTGAAGCCGGCGCCGACACTTTCCCTATCACCGCCAGCGAGCACTTTTTGATCATTCGCCCCGTGCAAGTTGGCTTTCGCAAGCCCGTTATTGCCAAAACCCACCGTGCTGATCGGTGCTGACGGCCCGTTTTGTCATGCCTTTCCACCCGCCAGGCACGACATATCTGGCGATCGCGTGTCGCTTGGAACTGCTTGTGGATAGAGTGTCGCCGATTGACGGTCAGCATGGCGTTCCTCGTGGATAACGCAGTCGGCTCCGCAGCGTCTTGAGCACCGTCATGCGCCCGATATCCTGCCCGAAGTCGAGGATGATCTGCCGTGCCTTGTGAATCACGAGAGCCGCACGGTGCACCAGCTCTTGTAGCACGGTGCGCAGCCGGCGCCGCTTGGCCGGGTGGCGAACCGGGCTCAGCTCGCCGGTCATGCCCAGCTGTCCCATCAGGCGCAGGATGTTGTAGGCCAACTGGGCGAGATGCAGGATCAGATCGTTGGTGGCGAACTTGCCGGACGGCAAGCGCTCCAGGTCGAGATCGGTCTTGATCTCGCTGTGAAACTGCTCATGGGTGGCATGCGCCTGGTAGCGTTTGATCACCGCCTCCGGCGCCTCGTCCAGGCTGGTCCACCAGCCTTCCAACTCATAGTCCGGTTCGAGCAGCAACTGGCCATCGCGATCGGCGGTGCGCTCTACCAGGCGCATCACGCGTTGGACGACGTATTCGGTCTTGTTGTCGTCGTGGATCGAGACGGTCTGCGACCACAGCGCCTGGCGCTTGCCAGGACGCAGCTCTTCCCAGTAGTCCGCCGCCACCGCCAGCCAGGTATCTCGATCAGCCGTGGCCGAGCCACGCGGGTTCCATTTGACGACATAGTCGAGCCGGCGCCCCTCGTCGGCAAAGACCTGGCGTTGCTGTTCGAGAAGCGCCAGGTGCGCCTGGCTGTCGAAGCCGCTGTCCTCGCGTAACAGGATCGGTTGCTTGGTCAAGCATTGGGCGCGAGGCAGTACCCGCTCCAGGAAGGCGTTGCTCTCCTTCATGGTGTGCTGCTTGCCAGGCCGCAGTTCCAGACCCAGGCACCACCCTTCGTTGCCCAGATAGGCGGCGATCGGGGTGTAGCCATCGACCTTCTGGTAGGTCCGCGAGACGCCTTCCTTCTTCGAGTTGCTGTTGTCCATGACGAAGGTGTCGATGTCCAGGCAGACGTGCGTCGTCTCGGCGGTGATCGGTGCTTCGATCAGTGACAGCAGGGTCGTGGACCAGGTGGCGGTGCGCGCCTGCAGGTCGTTGGCGGCAAGTTTCTCCAGCCGCTGTCGCAGCGTCGCCGCGCTCGGCACCTTCTGCAGGGTCAGCAGTTGTTGGAAGGGCTTGTCGCGGCGGAAGTTCTCGACAGCGTCATAGTCGCTCATGCCCAGACACAGCAGGCCCAGGTAGCTCTTGATCACGTCACTGGTGCGCATGCCCAGCGTGGTGGGGAAGCGGCTGTCGATGCTGTCGACGCCAGCGATCTCGAAGCATTGCCCGATGATGGACAGCCCGGCGTGGCTGGTGAGGGTGCGGCGACTGGCGCGGAACTTTATGTTGGGCATGGCACTGTCTGGGTGAATGGCGATAATGGCTATATTGCCATGCAGGTCAGTGGGTTAGCCCGGATGTTGCATCGGGTTGGTCAGCAGCACCCAAATGCCAGGTTTGGTGGCGATGATGCCGCCCAGAGCTGGAAGTTGGCTATATATTGATCAATTTCCTGAGCTCAAGGCGCATTTCCCCCTACCCCCATGTGTTTTCTGTGCCGGGGACAGCACGCCGCGGCGCTATCCCGGCACCAGCTTGCTGGCCAGCTTCAGGAAGAGGTCCTGCTCCGGGTACTGGCTGCTCAACATCAGCCGAATCGTGCGCGTGTTGCGGGTGATGACAGCGCCGATCTTCAGCAGCTTCAGGCGGAGGGTGTTGACCTGGGCCTGGGCGAAGGCGGTGCGCTTGAGGTAGACCCGGCGCAGCCGCTCCAGCAGCAGGTAGGCCAACCCGACAGCAGCAGTCGGTACTGGTTGGGCCACCATTCGTGGCAGCTGGTGCGGKCGGAGAACAGGAACTGCTGCTCCTTGATACGGTTCTCCMTCTCGCCCCGAGCACAGTAGCGGTGGTCATAGAGCCACTCGGCGCTGCAGCCGCGCAGGCTGGTGACCACATAGCGGGTGTTGAAGCCACGCCGGCTGGTCTCGGACTTGACGATGACCTTTCGTCGACGCTCCTTCCAGCTCTTGGCAGCGTACTCGATGAAGCCGAAGACACGCTCCTTCTCCCAGGTCTTCTCGAAGCGGATGGCCGACGCGTAGTCGATGTTCAGAGCCAGCTTGGCCAAGCGCTTGTTGCCGGCGAGGCCGATGATGTAATCGACGCCGTGGCGGTCACACCAGTTGAGGATCAGTGGACGGCAGAAGCCGCTGTCGCCTCGGAAGACGATCTTCMCCTCAGGCCACGCCTGGCGCAGCCGCCGGACCAACAGGGCGAGGATGGCACCGGCGTGGTGAGCGGCATCCAGCGAGGCCGGACGCAGATAGCTGACCAGCAGCTGGKCGCCACAGAATACGAACAGCGGCAGGAAGATGTAGTGGTTGTAGTAGCCGKTGAAGTGCCGCCCGAGCTGCTGGCCATGCACCCGATCGTCGGTGGCATCGAAGTCGAGGTAGAGCGGTTTCTTGGGTGGCCGCCGGAACGAGCGGATGAACTGCTCGATCATCTCTTCGTGGATGGTGATCGCCCAGTCCCGGTCGGCTTGCTGCTCGAAGCGGCACAAGGTGGACTGACTGGCCAGCACGCCATCGGTATCGACGGCGGTCTGCAGGGCGATATCGTGACGCAGGGCCTGGTGGTCATTGAGATCCTCATAGCCCAGCGCCAGGCCGAACACGCGCTGCCGGACCAGGGTTTCGGTGCGATGCAGGCAGCGCTGAGCGTCGCGCTCGTCGCTGAGCCGGCGAGCGACGGCGCGGGTCAGGCCCATCTCGCGATCGAGCTGCCGCAGCAGCAGGATACCGCCGTCGGAAGTGAGATCACCGCCATCGAAACGGGCGATGACCTGACGGCCTTTGCAGCGTGGAAAGGAAGCGGACGGCGTGGTACATTTTGTCATGGCGGCTGAGGCGGTTGGTTCTTGTGTAGGAGCTTGAATTATAACCGATTTTCAGCCGCCTTTTTCATGTCCTATGCAATATCCAGGTTAGAAGTGCTTCCGGGGGCCGGTCTCACGGATTCAGGATTAAGTTTAGGGTGCATCCAGTACTGGAAAATCTCCAGCAACAGCAACATCGTGGACGAACTGAAAAMCCAAGGCGAAACGGTGGACGACGACACACTGGCACACAACTCATTATTGCCTTACAAACACGTGCTGCCCAAAGGCACTTATTTCATCAACAAAAAGGAAACGCAATCCCTATGAGACAAAGAAAACTTTGGCCCCACATTCCCGCTTGCCATGACGAAACATTGGCGTGGGAGGTTTGATGGAAGTAGTTCAGGCCTTCTGGTTGGGCATCATTCAGGGCATCACTGAATTTTTGCCGATTTCCAGCTCCGCGCATCTGATTCTGGCTCCGGTGTTGGTTGGCTGGGCTGACCAAGGTGTCGCTTTTGACTTAGCGGTACATGTGGGCACTTTACTCGCCGTGATGTTGTATTTTCGTCGCGATGTTGGAGATTTGACCAAGGACAGCGTTACTTCGCTGATTCAGCGACGCTTTATCGGACAAGGCCTGATGGCAGGCTACCTGGTTATCGGCACCGTTCCAGCTGCACTGGCCGGTTTGCTCTTGCTGGATCTGATTGACACCCAACTGCGTTCTGTCGCGATCATCTTTTTCACCACGTTAATTTTTGGCTTGTTGCTGGGCTGGGCGGATTGGTGTCCCAAACAGAGCCGGAAGATCACCACATTGACCTGGAGAGATGTGCTGTTAGTCGGTGCAGCCCAAGCACTGTCACTCGTTCCCGGCACCTCCCGTTCGGGTGTGACCATCACTGCTGGGTTGATGTTAGGCCTCAGTCGAGAGGCAGCAGCTCGCTTTTCCTTCCTTCTGGCCATTCCCATTACCGCGCTGGCCGCTTCCGCCAAATTGCTGGAGGTGGCCACTGGTGATATTGCAGTGGATTGGATCGCGTTCCTAGTGGGCGGACTGACCTCCTTCGCTATGGCGCTAACAGCCATCCACTTTTTTCTGAAATGGCTCAACCGCTTTGGGATGTGGCCCTATGTGGTCTATCGCCTGGGGCTGGCTGCCCTGATTTACTGGGTTCTGATGAGATAAGGAGTACGATGGTAATTGTTTCAGTGGCTATTCAGGGGCTTGGCACAATAGCTGGGAAAGCCTCCAGATTGGTCAGCATGAGGCTTAAATGGCCTGTAGTGTTTGCCATCGCTTCGGTGCTATCAGGATGTGATTCATTCGACAATCAGGTGCATAAGCTGAGTGGTGCCGCTCAGGGCACTACTTGGCATGTCAGCGTCTGGCAATCTGAAGGCGTGGACGTTAACGCGCTCCAGCAACGGATCGATGCTGAATTCAATCGCCTGGATCGCTCGTTGTCGAACTACAAACCGGATTCAGATATTGAACGTTTTAACGCCACGGAGACTACCGCTCCGATTGATGACGGCTCCGAGATCGTCGAACTGGTAGAAGCCGCAAAGCAGGTCAGTCAAGCCAGCCAGGGGTGCTATGACCTGACCATCAAACCATTGTTTGATCTTTGGGGATTCTCGGGCCAAACGCTGACACCACCGGATCCGGCTACCCTGATGCAGCAGCTACAACACGTCGGTTTTAGCAAACTAGAAACCCCGACACCCACCCAACTGCGCAAAACCGACCCGCAGATTCATGTGGATATTTCCTCCATTGCTCAAGGCTACAGCGTTGGTCGGGTTGCCACCGTAGTGGAAGCTGCTGGGATACAGAACTATCTCGTGGAGATTGGCGGAGAGCTGCAAACCCGGGGGCATAAGCCGGACAGTTCTTCCTGGCGTATTGGCGTCAAGAGGCCTCTGCCCGGTGGTCATTCGGTGCAAAAAGCCCTCACCATCCGTCAGGATGCCCCAGTTTCCGTTATGACGTCGGGCACCTACCGCCATTACTTCGATGAACAGGGCAAGCGCTACAGCCATGTCCTGGATGCCCGCACGGGCAAACCGGTCACTCACAACACGGTCTCGGTCACTGTCACTGTCATCAATGACAATCCAACCCTAGCGGACGCCTGGTCCACGGCCCTTCTCTGCCTGGGACGGGAATCCGGTATGCCGGCCGCGGATGATAATGGTATCGCCGCCTTGTTCATCACTACACACAATAACCAGTTCGAAGAAGCCGCAACCTATCGCTGGCAATCACTGAAAACAATAGAGATCCACTGATGTTGAGATTGTTTAAAATTGAAAACGGCCTGATCCACGAAATTAAATGCCCCCTCGAGGAGTTGGGTAGCCATCTGATCCAAGCCGACTGGATTGATGCCCACGAGCCGGATGAAGACGAACGTGCTCTCTTGCAACACATGCTGTGCACCGAGTTGCCCGAACCGGATGAAGTGGAAGAGATTGAAACCTCGGCCCGCTGCTTCGTGGACCAGGCCGGTATCCACGTCCACTCACTGTTTCTCGCCCAAAGCGAGGGTCGCCACACAACCGTATCCGTTGCCTGTATCCTTCAAAAAAATTGCTTGATCACCATTCGTGAAGGAGATTTGGCCGATTTCCGCCTGCTACGTATGAGAGCGCACAAGGGACAGGTGGAAGTGCAATCCCCACAAGACCTGTTGGTCACGCTGTTGGAGCAGAAAGTGGAGAACCATGCCGATGCTCTGGAAGATCTGCATCGCCAACTGGAAAAGATCAGTTATATGGTTCTAGAGGACGAGGAGTCGGAGTTGGAAGACGCCATCGGCAAACTGGCCCGCCTGGAGGACAGCAACGGAAAAATCCGCCTTTGCCTCATGGACACCCAACGGGATATTTCGTTTTTGCTGCGTCATCTAAAAACCCAACCGGAGCAGTCGGAAAGCCTACGTGAGATTATGCGCGATATCGAGACTCTCATGTCCCATACCACTTTTCTGTTCGATAAAATCAACTTTCTGATGGAGTCGACTCAGGGCTTTATTAATATCGAACAAAACCAAATCATCAAGACTTTCTCGATTGCTGCCGTAGTGTTCCTGCCGCCTACTCTCGTTGCCAGCATCTATGGAATGAATTTTGACTACATGCCGGAATTGAAGTGGTTGCTCGGCTATCCCTGGGCACTGGGGCTGATGGTTATGTCAGGCATCGCACCGTATTGGTACTTTAAACGTAAAGGATGGCTCTGATGGAAGGAAGCGAGCCGTAGGTGAAAATCGTTAAAGAATTTAAACTGGGTATCCTGATTAAATGGTTGACGATCCATTCTGATCCACCAAAGACTTAATCTCCCTAGAAGGTTGATAGATCGACGCCGCAGTTCTTCTCGACTCGGGGAAACCCCTGTTGTAGGTCATGGTGGCCTTGCCTAGGAACGGGGGACACCTTGGTCTGCGGCGCCTTCTGCTTGTGCTTGGTGGTATTGAATATTACGCACGCATCAGTGAATCATATCGAACAACCTCAGGCTGCCGTGTAACAGTGCTACAGAGACACCACTAGCCAATACCGCAAGGCTCATACCAACCAATACTGCAATCCCATCTTGCCTCGCGAGGCCTAGCGATAGAGCCAGAATCGCCAAGCCAGGCAAGGKATTTCCAAATGGGATGGGCAATGCAATCAGTAACGCCATAACAACAATAACCCCTCCGATAACTCGCATGGCCAAAGGGGACATCAGCCCGGCCAGACGGATGCTCAGGCGGCGTTCTAGCTTATCTATAAGTGGCGTAGCGCGCTGGAAGACTTGGCGCAGCACTTCTTGCCCAATACGCCGCTGAGCGATGAAAGACGGCAAGCGGACACGCTTTGCACCGACCACCATTTGCCCACCGAGCAGCGCAAGCGCCGAGCCGAATATCATGCCAGCTGGAATGCCTGGTGTCGGAATAATGGCTGGGATCGAAAAAATTAATAGAACGAGCCCAAGTCCACGATCCCCCAGAGCGCTCAGGATATCATTCAGCGTCGGACGCCCAGCTGGCAAACGGTCAGGCAGAACACGCAATGCAGAAGCCAGGCTTGAGTTGTCACCGCTCATGGCGAAATGGTTCCCGTCTCGTAAAGGTTAGGCCTTTAGGCTTACTAGGCGTGGTCAGTCGCTTCTCCCACTCTTGCCCCGCTTAGAGAAGCACACTGTCAATTAGACCGCTGAATCCTACAATAATCAATACGAGCCAAAGCGGAATTTTCCATGCTGACGATCTCGACCTTGTCGTGATCGGTCATGGTAGCGTTTGATCACCGCCTCCGGCGCCTCGTCCAGGCTGGKCCACCAGCCTTCCAACTCATAGTCCGGTTCGAGCAGCAACTGGCCATCGCCATCGGCGGTGCGCTCTACCAGGCGCATCACGCGTTGGACGACGTATTCGGTCTTGTTGTCGTCGTGGATCGAGACGGTCTGCGTCCACAGCGCCTGGCGCTTGCCAGGACGCAGCTCTTCCCAGTAGTCCGCCGCCACCGCCAGCCAGGTATCTCGATCAGCCGTGGCCGAGCCACGCGGGTTCCATTTGACGACATAGTCGAGCCGGCGCCCCTCGTCGGCAAAGACCTGGCGTTGCTGTTCGAGAAGCGCCAGGTGCGCCTGGCTGTCGAAGCCGCTGTCCTCGCGTAACAGGATCGGTTGCTTGGTCAGGCATTGGGCGCGAGGCAGTACCCGCTCCAGGAAGGCGTTGCTCTCCTTCATGGTGTGCTGCTTGCCAGGCCGCAGTTCCAGACCCAGGCACCACCCTTCGTTGCCCAGATAGGCGGCGATCGGGGTGTAGCCATCGACCTTCTGGTAGGTCCGCGAGACGCCTTCCTTCTTCGAGTTGCTGTTGTCCATGACGAAGGTGTCGATGTCCAGGCAGACGTGCGTCGTCTCGGCGGTGATCGGTGCTTCGATCAGTGACAGCAGGGTCGTGGACCAGGTGGCGGTGCGCGCCTGCAGGTCGTTGGCGGCAAGTTTTTCCAGCCGCTGTCGCAGCGTCGCCGCGCTCGGCACCTTCTGCAGGGTCAGCAGTTGTTGGAAGGGCTTGTCGCGGCGGAAGTTCTCGACAGCGTCATAGTCGCTCATGCCCAGACACAGCAGGCCCAGGTAGCTCTTGATCACGTCACTGGTGCGCATGCCCAGCGTGGTGGGGAAGCGGCTGTCGATGCTGTCGACGCCAGCGATCTCGAAGCATTGCCCGATGATGGACAGCCCGGCGTGGCTGGTGAGGGTGCGGCAACTGGCGCGGAACTTTATGTTGGGCATGGCACTGTCTGGGTGAATGGCGATAATGGCTATATTGCCATGCAGGTCAGTGGGTTAGAAGTGCTTCCGGGGGCCGGTCTCACGGATTCAGGTATTATTTAGGCTACCGCACAAGATAGTACGAGTGAGTATTTCTCAAGAAAGTGAATCACAAAAAATTGCTGATATTAATGAGAGGCAGCCACGATGGGCATACGAAAAATAAGTGATTTGAAACCGTTTTTTAGCGGTGACAACGCTGTTGAGTGGCCATCACCTGCTGGGAACCCCCATTCGTCATGATATACTTGAAGAATGGCGTGTTGAGTGCCTAGACGGATAGTGAACCGGACAAGATGTGGCCAAAGGGCTGGTGGAAATAAGATGGTGTTTGGTGAGGTATTGTAATGTACGGAAATACTATTCTTATATTGCCTTTAGGCATAGCCCCCTTCGTCGCAATCATTGTGTGGGTGGTATTCTTTGAATCCTCTGCAGGCATCCGGAAAAAAATCGCCGGACGTTTTAGAAAGGGAATCACAGAGTACCCCACTGAAGCGTTTATGTTTCTGGCCCATTCAATAGACAATTCAATAGAATACATGGGCGAAGCCAATATTCTTGTGTTAACGCTGAAAGGACCTTCTTATTCGAACGTCACCACTGTCGCCGATCTTAAAAGATGCTTAAAGTCTTACAGCGATAATGATGGGGTCAATCTAGATTGGATTGATGAATACGTCCTTATGTTTATTCATAAGGACAAAGAGGCGGGGAGCATTAAAGTCGTTCTCTCGATACCAACTTCCATCGTGCGTAGTGAAGCGTATATTGAGCATGAAATACGCAATGTGGGAAAAGTCTTTATCGAAGGTGGCTATAAATATTCTCTGCGGTATATCCCTACCAATCACTACACAAACTCGTGCGAACGGAAAGATGGGCGCCTGTTAGTGCATATTGACCGTCGACAGGAAGTTGATGGTTTTTTGGATGTAAAGACCGTTCTTATGTCTGAGAGCCAAATTACTCGCAATATTGAAAATCGGCTATGGAACCGAGTCAAGGTCGAGTGTATTGGGTTGGATGATGAAATGTATCACGGGGTCATTGTTGACGTTTAAGGCGCCTTATCCTCTGTCGGCAGTAGATAAAGCCTATTTCCTCGAAGTGGTGGAGGCGTTGGAGGGACAATCTGTAATTTGGACGGTGGTAGTCAAAACGCATGATGAGGACACTCGCACAATTCAGTGCCCCAATGATTTCGGGATTTGCAGAGAGCATATCTACTGCAAGCTTTGGTCGGAGCTATAACGACGTTGGCAGGTGCCTATTTCGCCGTTAGTAACGATAAGCTAGGGCTAGTTTGCGCCAAAACTTAGTCAATCTTCCCGCATGAACTTCTCATAAGCGTGAGCATGATTGGAACACAGCCCACCGCTGTCCTGATCTGCTTGTGTCAGGTTCTCCTCACAAATCTCGCATTCCGAGTATTCGAGTTCAGCGGCACACCACAAGCAGGACTGCTCATGAATGAGGAATGTTCTCCGGCCGCATTGATTGCAGCCCTCAAGACTGGGCTCGTCACCGTCGCGTGGGTCGTAACTATGGGCTCTCTCCAGTGCAACTATCATGAGCGGGGCTATCAAGACTGTGTATCCGCAGGCTATACAGGTGGTCTGAAAACGGTCATCGTTATATTCAACGGTATCGCCTGCATCCAGGCTTTCTTGCGCAGGTGCTAACAAGGTGGAGCCGCATCCTGGGCACTTACATTCGTTGAGCCACGATTCCATCCCTTCTGGTACGCAAGCCTCAGACCAAGCCTCTTCGCATTGTTGTCTGGTATCTATAAAGAAGTTATGGTGCAAAAGCATGATTTTCCAGGCATTTCCGAGGATTGCTGCTGGTGACTCTCCCAGCTCCAACTGAATGAAGTTGCGCAGCACTGGGAACAGCTCCGCTACGAAATCGGCTACCTCACCTAGCGTGTGGGCGGGATGCAGATGCTCCAGATGATTACGACAATCCTGTAACGTTCTGATCACATCCCAGTCAATATCGATCTCAAAAGCTTCGAAGCGCTTTCGAATCGTTCCCACATCAATTGTTGTGGTCTTGAAATTGCCCACAGGCACCCACTCGATTCCTCCAGCGTCATCTGAGCGAGGCAAAACCTCGGGTGGATTTAAGATCAGAGCTGCAGCATCAGCAGGATCCTCCACACATGTAGCGATTTTGTACTTGAATAGGAGCAGTACTCCTGCGAAAAGATTTCGGATAGCCGAGAGTGCCCGTGCTGGATCGCCGCCTTGGTGCCTGGAGCATTCAAAGTCTTCAACGCCCAATCGAATGGAGGTAAGAGCGTTTTCTCGAAGCTTGGCGGCATCAAGCATCGGTGTAGGGCGTTGGCGAGCCATGTGATGATTTACCTTCGAGGCCTTATAATCCAGCAGATTTTAGCTGAATATCATATTTTACCCTAGAGGGAGCGAAGCGTACGAGTGGTACATGCTTGCCAAAGTGATCTCAACTAAGCCAAGCGAATGGTGTTCCGGTTAATCAGTGAAGATGCGTTCTGAAAACCACAGGAAATTTCCTATACAAGAATAGCTCTTGATGCTTTTTTATATCATAAAAAAACAATAATCTATGATGATCACGTGGAGATAAATGTCTTTATGCCAGATAAAGCACCATATCGCGAAAACGTCATATCAAACAGCTGTAGAGTCACATCTCATAGCGGAATATAGCTACTGTCTTTTTTTAAGACTGCTTTTATTGGCCTTATGGGGCGGCTGCAGGTGGATAGAAGATATCTTAGGAAGCAGGGCTACCGGCTCGCACTGCAAGGCCGCTGCAATCCTATACAGTTTCTCAACGGTGATGCTCACTTCTCCACGCTCTATCCTTCCCATATAGCTACGATCAATGCCTGCTACTAATGCAAAGCGATCCTGAGGGAGGCCATTCGCTCGGCGCTTTTCTCTAATATTTTTCCCGATAGCGAATGCCAGCTCTTCCATATCTGCCTCATTGGTTATGAGGCAGAACTATCGAGCGTTGCGGCCTATCAAGCCACGGCTTATAATCCGTATTTTAACTCCTTTGATGCCCATACCCATGTCCCGTAACCTCCCGAGCATAGATCGGCGAATCATTCAGCTCTTGCTGAAGCCAGAAAACTCCACATTCTGTGTTCAAAGCCTTCGGGATCAGTATCTGGAGCTATACAGCGTTAATCCTGTACACAAAGCACCACTGCGACGCTTCATTTATGAACGAATCAAAAAGCTGGTTAAGGCTCATTTTGTTGAGAAGGACAGCGAGAGACGTATACGTGGTCAGCTGTACCATGTAGGAGCTGCGCTGCTGGAAGCTGATCTTGGTAATCCTGAAGATGACTTTGCTGAGTGGCTTCAGCGCACACATCCTCAAACACTGAATGAGCCAGTCATCAATGATGCGAGCCAGTCAAGTAGCGAAGAGAACAGGCAAGCAGTAAAAGTGCCTACCGATAGCTACACGGTATTGGAAAAAAAGTTAAATGAGGCGCAAAGCCGATTTTTGGAATCTTTAGGGGAAGTGGAAGCCTTCCAACAGCTTATGAGTGACCATCCGGAGCTTAATAATAGCCTTTCAATTGACTACCGCAGTGCCCACGAGCGTAGCTCACGTCTTTTAGGCCATGTCAGCGCTTTAGAAAAGGCCATAAGCCGCCTCAGTGGCTCATGATTATATTGCGGAAGTGGCAAGCGGATTGTTTAGACAAGGCCAAAACACACTATCAGAGCCACCGTGATTATTTCGTTCAGGCAACCCCCGGCAGCGGAAAAACCCGTCTTGCTGCCGAATTGGCCAAGTGGTTACTTGAAAAACAGCTTATCGACTTCGTTATCTGCTTTGCCCCTACGCGGGAAGTGGTTGCAGGTATGCAGCGCACGTTTTCTGCTGTTTTAGACCAGCGTTTTGGAAACGTCATTGCATCCGCAGGCGCCGCTTATACTTACCAGTCCATGGAATACCAACAGGAAGAATTTTGGGATATTTTTAAAAAATTCCGCGTATTAGCTATCTTCGACGAAATTCATCACTGCGCAGGTCATGATCCTCTCCTTAGTAACACATGGGGGCAGCAGATTATTCGAAATATCCAGGATCAAGCAACTTATACCCTCGGCTTGTCTGGAACCCCTTGGCGTTCTGATGACCTTCCTATCGCGTTGGCACGTTACTCTGATCCAGAAGGGCAGCTGATCTGTGACTATCGTTATGACCTACAAAGTGCTGTAAACGAGGGCGTGTGCAGAGCTCCACGGATTACGCTGATCGATAACCCTCTAATCAGGCTCGTCGAGGAAAAAGAAAACACCGAGTCTGTTCGAGGGTTTTCATGCTTCTCTCAACTACTCAGTGAGTCACCCGTTAGCTATGAAGACCTGTTGCGCCATGACGACATCCTCAATGCTGTGCTGGATATAGGTATTCAGCAGCTGAGTGAAACCCGACATAAGACCCCTCAAGCTGGGGGGCTAGTGGTGGCAACGGATATCGAGCATGCCCATCAAATTGCTGGAATACTGAATGCTAAGCATCAAAGCTATGTCGTGGTCACCAGTAAAACACCTCGGGCTCAGCAACTAATCGACCAGTTTCGGCATGACAACACCTGCTGGATTGTAGCGGTTAGCATGATTTCTGAAGGCACTGATATTCAGCGTCTTTCTGTGTGCTGTTACCTCAGTCGCATTCGCACTGAGCTTCACTACAGGCAGGTTCTAGGCCGTATTTTAAGAAAGATGGGTATTGAAGATAGGGAAGCGTGGCTTTACGTGATCGCTGAACCTACTCTGCGTAAATACTCGCAAAGAATCGCGAATGATCTTCCCGAGGATCAATCCACGCTGCAGGCAAAAAAGCTTAATGGCCGTCCGACCCAATCCCACACTGAACGCGCCAATGGCGATACCGAAGGCGCAAAAGAAAGTGAAGGTAAACCCCTTTCTGTTAAAGAGCAGAATGGAAAGAGCGAGCTGCAAGTTAATGAGGCTTCATTACTGACGCTGAGCTTTTCTCAATACTACCGGCAGTATCTCTTGTCACTGATATAGCCACATCTACCCTTATATACAAGTTCCACCTAGTGCAATGAGCATTGACAAAGCAGCCTCAAACAAACGGAAGCGACTCCCATTCCATGCGAATGAAAATACCCTTGTGTGTATCGACTGACCGCCGCACCGGCAGTTTATGGCGTGACTAAAAAGTTAAGTTTTGGAGCCTAAATTCGTCTCATAAACTTAAAATTTAACTAAAATGCCAGTTTTCTACAGAAATTGAGCGGGATTTTTTTCCAAGCGATGACTTAAGCTCCTTGGTTTGGCGTCCTCCAACCCACCCACCCATCAAAGTTAACGAAAAATTTATGGGATAGATAGCAATATTGCGCCATGGAGATCCGTTAAGTTGATGAAAAGAATAAAGCGACAGCAGCGGGCTACTGACTCTTATTACTAACTGCTATTACTGACCAGGGAGTGATGATAGTGGTCTGCGCCAGGAAAGGCTAGGAGCGTATAACTTAGCTGGCCCGCTCATTCGCTGAGAAGGCCGAGCCGTAAAAAGTTTACTCTTCTTCGTCCCAGTCATCTTCAATGGCACGCTGGAGGCGGCGTTCTTCCAGCCATGCTTCAACTTGGCGTCGCGCGCGCAAGCTGTCAGCTTTGCTTGGTTTGCTTTTGCTGTAGTGATCGTCATTGACAGCGTCTAAGCTTTCGAACTCGTCTGATTCGAGTGCATCGGTAGTAAACGTTTCACGACTTAGGGGATCACGGCTCATGTGATGTCCTCCAACCCAGCCGGCGTGCCGGCGTAACAATGGCTTCATACGCGGACATGTGAGGTTCAAAAACACATGCCATCCGCAAAGTGAAGCACCTAGCGCAGTTTAAGCGCCTTGCCGCTATATAACGCCAGTTGGGATGAAGTTCAAGCTTTATAGTTTTTTTTAGTGAGAAAGTTAATGATTAGCTGTTTTCTCGCTGCTTTTGCAGCTCCGCTAGCGCAAGCTGCGCTTCCACGCGTTCGGTAACGTCTTTTTGCACGCCAATGTAATACATCAACTCATCTGCTTCGTCGTAGACCGGCGTAATGGACAGCTCATTCCAAAACATAGTGCCGTCTTTGCGATAGTTACGCAGTACTTCGCGAGAAGGTCGGCCATCTTTAAGCGCATCCCGGATAGCAACTAGCGCGTCCTGATCGCGGTCTTCATTTTGCAAGAAGCGGCAGTCGCGATACAAGATTTCATCCGCACTATAGCCGGTTAGGCGCTCAAAGCCTTTGTTGACGTAGATGAGGATATTTTCATCCCCCTCCTGTTCGGCAACGACAATGCCGTCTTCCGATGCATCAACAATTCGTTCGAGCAGTTCTGGACTGATCAATGGAGATCGTTTCATCAAGGGGTTCCTGTTGCAGCTCAAGTCCTTTTCCATCGTTCACGGCAGTTCAGTTTGTCCGTGAAACTCCGGAATTTCCAATTGCTTATTATAGGCAGCGTAGCAAATGCTCCAACACCTTGCTGCTATTAGGCTCTATCATGGCGAGCGTTGTCACGCATTGCAATCTTGAGCAGCACCTTAACCTTGGCAGTCTTGTGGATAGCCGCTGTGGTGCTCATTTTTTGAGGTGAAGGCCGTGCCATGTCACTCCACCTCAGGTAGTTGGTGAGCGCTAAGGATAGCTCCCACGGCGGTAGCCGCTAGAATGAGGAGTAATACGCTACTACCAAACCACTGTGCAAAGGCGCCAATGATGCCGCCTACGATGAGCATTAACACGCCGGTTAAAGTATTCGAAAGCGCCACATAAAGTGCACGGTTATCTTGGCTAGCCATATCGACGAGATAGGTTTTACGCCCTAAGCGTACGCCGTGGTGAATAATGACTAATAACGCGTAAACTGCCGCATAGGGCCATATGCTGTGTGTCCACCCACCGGGTAGCCAAGTCAGGCTGGCGCCCAGTAAGCAGCAAATAGCGGTACCGATCGCCGCATCGCGCATCACACCACGGCTCGACTGATCTGCCCGTTTTCCCCAGACCGGGCTTGCTATCATGGCAGCAAGCCCCGATACCACAACCAGTATACCCAAGCCCCCCAGGTCGGTGCCGCTTTGGTTTTGTCCTAGTAGTGCAATGTAGGGGAGGGCGAGGGCACTTGACAGCAGAAGTGCCCGGGCAAGGTTGAAATGTAAAAAAGTGCGGTCATTTTTTAGCAATGATAGGCCCAATTTAATACTGTCCCAGCCGTTTTCGCCGCCTTTTACTGCGCCGGGGGCCTCCTGAATACGGGCAGCGGCGATGGCATTCATTAGCCAGCCGCTAGCAGCTATGGCCAGCAATATCGCTAACACTAAATTGCCTGGGTGGCCATCAAATAGCATTAACACAGCCCCTGCCACTAGCGTGGCAGCGCCGGCAATGCTGCCGCTCCAGCCCATTAGCGTGCCGCGTCGGCGCTTGGCAATGGTTTTGCCCAGCACATCTTTTGTAGCAATTGAAGATAACCCTCGGGCCAGCGAGAGTAGAATTAACGCTGCGAGTACTAACGCACCGCCTAAGGTGCCGGAGGCGAATAACGCAAGCACGGCAAGGACTAACGCAGCGAGCCCTTGAACCAGCGCGCCGGTTACCCACACCCATTTTCGCTTAGGTTTTAAGCGGATAAACCCAGCTACAAAAATTTGCGGCAACAGGGCGCCTGCCTCTCGAATGGGTACCAGTAGCCCTACCATCCAGACGGGAGCGCCAATAATCCCCATCAGCCAGGGTAGCACTAAACGCGCGCTAGACAGCTCGTCAGCCAGCTTATTACCCAAAGAAGCCCATACGTGCAGAAAAAAATTGCGCGGCTGTTCGTTGCAAGCGCTTTCAGGTATGTCGTCGCACATGCGGCTATCGTCATCGCCCGTTAGCCACTCATACAGGCGAGTTTGCGAAACGTGATGCTCGGCCATCGGGGCTCCTTCTTAATCGACCTATCTCAGGCTAACTCAAAATGACAGAATGTCTGCTTAGGATGCCATATTAACTTGTCTAGGAGGCCAGGGATGTCACGTATTCAAATCCGCTATTGCACTCAATGCCAGTGGCTACTGCGTAGCGGTTGGTATGCACAGGAATTGCTCTCAACCTTTGGCGAAGGATTAAGTGAGGTATCGCTCTCCCCCTCCCATGGCGGCACGTTCGAGATCTGGTGTGATGATGAGCTGTTATGGGAGCGAAAGCGTGATGGTGGCTTTCCGGATATCAAGCTTCTTAAGCAACGTGTGCGAGACCAGTTGGAGCCAGGTCGAGATTTAGGGCATATCGATCGATGAGCCAAGATCGGTATGCCATTTTATGCGGGTTGGGAGCAGTAGCGCTTTGGTCAACGGTGGCAACGGCCTTCAAAGTGGCGCTTGCTTGGATGAGCCCTGTGGAGCTGATGTGGCTCGCAGCACTTGTTTCCTGGGCATTGATGGGGGCGCTGGTCATTAAGCAGGGGAATATCAGCATAGCGTTGCGCACCGGTTGGAAAACAGCCGCGTGGGCGGGGCTGATGAATCCCGTGGCCTATTATTTGGTGCTCTTCGCCGCTTATGACCGCCTCCCTGGGCAAGAGGCTATGACCCTAAATTACACTTGGGCCTTGGCGATGGCGTTTTTAGCTGTGCCTTTGCTTGGGCAGCGCTTGACGCGTATGGATATCGCTGCTGGGTTCGTCGCCTACGCAGGTGTATGGGTAATCGCTACCCGTGGCTCGGTTTTTAATGTTTCTTTCGCCGACCCGCTAGGGGTCGTGCTGGCACTTGCTTCGACGTTGCTATGGGCACTTTATTGGCTGCTCAATGCGCGTGATAGGCGCCCACTCCTTGTAGGCCAGTGGCAGAACTTTAGTGTTGGCCTGCCCGTGTTGACCGTCTTGTTACTGTTGGGTCCAGGATTGCAATGGCACGGTTGGCCCGCCTTTGGTGCCGGTGTCTATGTGGGCTTATTTGAGATGGGTGTGGCGTTTATTCTCTGGCAGTTGGCGGTACACAAGGTGTCGCGCACGGCCAAAGTCTCCAACCTGATCTTTCTTTCACCTCCTGTTTCACTGCTGTTACTTTTCCTGGTCGTTGGAGAGCCTATCTTGCCTTCAACCTTGATTGGGCTAGTGCTGATACTACTGGGGCTCGGGCTGCAACAAGCCCAGAAAAACGAACAATCCTGAATTTTTTTTGTGATTTAATGATGTTCTTATTGTAATTTTTTGTGACATTTGGTTTTATGTCCTCACGATGAGTAGGAAATTAACTAAATTAAGCTAAGCTCAGCTGATTAAGTATTAACTACCATTGGCTTAATTCAAAAATTGGGCGCTCGTAGGGATATAAGCTCACTTAGCGATGAGGTTTCGTGGGCTGATACTTGATGCAATAGTGCAACATAGCTCAATGGATCATACGAATAATGAGCTGCGTGCGATGAGTGCCACACTATAGGGAACGCTGACGATGAAAAAAAATGCCGTATCGAGACTCAAAAAAATCTTCTGTCACCATGTTTTTAAGCCGCTGACAGTGACCACGTTAGCGTGTGTCCCGCTTACGGCATTGGCGCAGTCTCTTCCCGCTAGCCTCTACGCGCCTGGCAACACCGATCTTCCCAGCACTATTCAACAAACGATCATTTCCAATCCCGATGTCAATGCTGCTTGGGCGAATTTTAGCGCTTCCGGGAGCGATGTCAGAGTCGCAAAGGGTAACTATTTGCCTTCGATTGATGTCTCTGCCGGTGTGGGGCGGCAAGACCAGCAAAATGATGGGCGCGGAAGCTACAGCAGTGACTTTGCTGAACTCACGCTCACCCAAATGGTATTTGATGGGTTTGCCACCCGTAGTGAAGTAGAACGTTTGGATCGCACTCGGCTGATTGCCTATTTTGAATTGCTGGGTGCAAGTGAAGAGGTGACCCTTGAAGCTTTTCAAACCTATCTTGACGTGCTTCGCTACCGTGAGATGGTGCGTTTAGCTCAAGACAACTATCGCGAACACCAACGGGTGTTCGCGCAAATTGAAGAGCGCGCTCTTTCCGGAGCAGGCCGTGGCGTTGACCTGGAGCAAATCAGCGGCCGCTTGGCGTTAGCCGAATCCAACTTGATGACCGAAGCGTCAAACCTGCACGATGTAACGGCCCGTTATCAGCGTATCGTAGGCGAACTTCCTCCTCAGAATATGTCGCCTGCACCTAGCTTGGCCGATGAACTGCCCGCTGATGTTAGCCAGGCCGTCGAAATGGCGTTCGAGGGGAACCCGGATTTCCATGCCGCGATCGAAAATATTGCTGTGCAACGGGCGGAACAAGGAGCTGCGAAGGCCGCCTTTATGCCCCGCCTGGATATTCAGGGGCGCACGGGAACCAATAATCAAGACGACTCAATAGCTGGGCGCAGTGATGAGCACAGTATTCAGCTAGTCGCCAGCATGAACCTCTATCGCGGTGGTTCTGATAGTGCGGCCTTTGATGCGGCGACCACGCGTATTGAACAAGCCGTCAATCAGCGCGAAACGGCCTGTACGAACGTACGTCAAACCACTCAAATTGCTTACAACGATACCCAGCGCTTGGGAGAGCAATTGAGCTACCTGAACGAGCATCGCCAATCAATTAACCGGGTTCGTGGGGCCTACCAGCAGCAGTTTGATATTGGCCAGCGTACTTTGTTGGACGTACTTGATAGTGAGAACGAGTACTTCGAGGCCAGCCGAGCCTACGCGAATGCAGAGTTTGACTTAACCTTGGCCCAAGCGCGTACGCTAGCCGCAATGGGTCAACTTATGCATACCCTTGAAGTGGTTCGTGACGATATCCCCACTCTAGCTGAATTGGGTTACGACGACGCCATGCTTAGCGCAGAGATGGCCTGTGGAACGGAAGGGCCTCGTGGCTTTAATTTAGAAGACTTTACTCGCGGTATTTCTTCGTTACCCGCTCAAGCTGATACGCTAGCGTCGTCGTATGCCGCCAACGAGCTGCTAGTCATGACCTCCCCGTATCTGCAGTTGAACCACGAGGATACGCTGGTCACTAGCGGCTAACGTTTTTGAATAGTCTTCTGTACAGAAAGAGAATGATTCGTCGTTTGGCGGCGAAGGGTTAGCGGCTTTCGCTAATCATGGGGGAAATAGATGCCTAAATAGGCATTAGGGGAATGAGGTCTCTGTGACACAAACCAAGCTGGAAAGGCCGACCGCTGCAAATGCTAGCGAGCAGCCAATAGGCGATGAGTTACTCGAATGTTTGAAAGCGGTTGCCTCATTTCATCAGCATGAGGTGTCATCAGAGGCCCTTAGAGCCGGCTTGCCCTTGGAGCAGGGCAAGCTAACACCTTCCGTATTTGGTAGGGCCGCCTCCCGTGCTGGACTAACGGCGCGGATTGTGAAAAGCAAGCTGTCGGCGCTTAACCCAGCACTCTTTCCGGCTATTCTCTTGCTGGAACCAGGTCGGGCGTGCGTGCTGTTGGGGATTGATCTCAAACAGCAAAAAGCGAACGTCATTTTTCCTGAGCTATCTGAATCAAACGTTGAACTGCCCCTTGAAGAGCTGTATGCGGGCTATAGCGGCGAAGCTATTTACGTTCGCCCTAAATTTCTAGCGGATAATGCGTCTGAACCAGGGGTCAAGAAACGCCGCGATCAGCACTGGTTTTGGGGCGTCATTCGCGAAAACAGACCTCTCTATCGCGATATCGTATTGGGCTCGGTGGCGATCAATGTTTTCGCCATCGCAATGCCGCTGTTTGTTCTTAATGTCTATGATCGAGTAGTGCCCAACCAGGCAACGGAAACGCTATGGGTGCTCGCGATAGGCATCTTTATCGTGCTGTGTTTTGATCTGGTGCTCAGGCTGATGCGTAGCAGCTTTGTTGACTTAGCCGCTAGCAGAGCAGACGTGAAGCTCTCTTCCTCTATCATGGCCAAAGCACTGGGCCTGCGTTTAGAAGAGCGTCCGGCATCAACTGGGTCGTTCACTTCCACGCTGCAATCCTTTGAGTCGGTACGTGCCTTTATTGGTTCGGCAACTATTTTAAGCATTGTCGATTTACCCTTTGTGCTGATGTTTGCGGCGATTATCGCGCTGATTAATCCCTGGCTAGTGCTGCCGGTGTTGGTGGGCATCGTGTTTGTACTGCTCTATGCGCTGGCTGCACAAGGCAAGCTCCATGAGCTTTCGCAAACTACCTGGGAAGTCGGCGCACAGCGCAATTCACTGTTGGTGGAATCGATATCCCAGTTAGAAAATGTTAAGGCGCTGCGGGCAGAGAGCCGCATTCAGMGCCACTGGGAGAAGTCGTCGGCCTTTCTTTCCCGTACCGGCGCGCAGTTAAAGATGGTCAGCACTTCGGTCTCCAATGTGGCCCAATGGGCACAGCACAGTGTGGCGGTGTGCGTGATTATTGTGGGTGTTTATCAGATCATCGAAGGTAACCTCACCCAGGGTGGGTTGATTGCCGCTTATATGCTCTCTTCACGTGCAATGGCGCCGATCAGTCAAGCTGCGGCGCTGCTGGCGCAATATCATCAATCCTCAACGGCGCTTGAGTCACTAAACGCTGTGATGGATAAAAAGGTAGAGCGCCATGAGGGCAAAGCCTACGTAGAAAAGCCCAGCTTTGTAGGCAATATACGCCTTGAAAAAGTCACGTTGCGTTACCCCAATGAAGAGCGCGAAGCGCTGAAGGATGTTTCGATAACCGTCAAAGCTGGCGAAAAGGTCGCGCTACTTGGTCGCATTGGTTGCGGTAAATCGTCATTAAACAAATTGGTGCTAGGGTTTTATCAGCCAACATCGGGTGCCGTGCTGGTTGATAACGTGGATATTCGCCAGCTAGACCCGCTGCAGCTGCGTCGCCATATCGGCTACGTTCCTCAAGATGTAAGCCTGTTTTCAGGTTCGCTACGGGACAATATTGTGGCTGGGGGCGGCAGCGATCGGGTTGATGATGAGGCGCTGCTTAGGGCGATTGAGTTGGCGGGTTTGGAGTCTCTCGTCAATAGCCACCCGCATGGTGTGGATTTGCAAGTAGGCGAGCGCGGCCAAGCGCTTTCCGGCGGGCAAAAACAGTCCGTCGCTATTGCCCGTGCGCTGGTGCAGGATCCGCCTATTTTATTGTTGGACGAACCCACAAGCTCAATGGATAACGCCAGCGAAGAGGCATTTAAAGTTAACCTGACAAACGTGGCTGCAGGAAAAACCATCCTGGTGGTCACACACCGCACCTCGCTGCTTTCACTGGTTGATCGAATTATTGTTATGGATGGTGGCAAGGTCGTGGCTGATGGTCCGCGTGACACCGTGGTCGAGGCCTTGCGTAAAGGCCAGATCGGGAGGGCATCGTAATGGCGCGTAAACCCTCATCCACGACCGAGCAAAAAGGCTTTGACGCCATTGGCCGTTTCTCAGAAAAAGGTCAAAAACCGTTTCGTCCTTTTATGGATCGGTTGTTTGCCAAGCGAGTGTCTTCCGCCCACTTAAGCCGTGATTGGGCTAGCGATACCGATTGGGCGCGCATGCAGCAAGAGCCCATTCGTGCCCGGCTATTTCTCTATACCGTACTGATCACCGTTGTGGCGCTTTTAGTGTGGGCTTACTTTGCCTCTATCGATGAAGTAACTCGTGGAGCGGGGCGTGTGATACCCGCCAGCCAGCTACAGCGTATTCAGTCGTTTGACGGTGGCGTTGTTGAACAAATCTTTATTCGCGAAGGACAGATTGTCGAGGCGGGCCAAGTGCTGATGCAAATTGACCCCACCCGTTTTGTATCTGATTTTCGTGAAAACCGCGCTCAACGCTATGCGCTTCAAGCGCGCGCTGAAAGGCTACGGGCGTTAGCAACGGGTACGGCCTTTGAGCCTTCCGAAGAGTTGCGGCAAGAAGTCCCTGATATCGTGATGCAAGAGCGCGAAGTGTATGAAAGCCGCCGTGAAGAGATGCGCGAACAGGAGAACGTTTTAAGGGATCGTATCCGCCAGCGTGAGGAGGAGCTGCGTGAGGCACAGGCACGCCGTGATACTGCCCAGCGAGAGGTCAATATGGCGAGCCAAGAATTAAATCTAACGCGCCCACTACTGGCCTCGGGTGCTGTTTCTGAAGTAGAAGTGCTGCGTTTGCAAAGAGATGTATCAAGTGCAACCGGCGAGCGTAATCAGGCTGATGCCGCTGTTTCACGCCTAGAGGCTGGGGTGGAAGAAGCTGAGGGGCAACTGCTGGAGCTAGGCGCAGAGCGAAGAAGTGAATGGCGAAACGATCTGGCTCAAACGCTGGGCGACTTAAATGCGTTGCAACAATCGGGAACAGGGTTGCAGGATCGCGTTCGGTTAACCGAAATTCGTTCGCCGGTTGACGGTATTGTTCAACGCATTCATATCAGTACCATTGGTGGCGTCGCTCAGCCTGGCCAGGAGATGGTGGAAATAGTCCCCACCGATGACCAACTGCTGGTTGAAGCGCGCATTGCACCTCAAGATATCGCCTTTCTGCATCCAGGGCAGCCCGCGACTATCAAGCTCACGGCTTATGACTATGCCATTTATGGTGGCTTACAGGCCGAACTTGAGCGTATTAGTGCCGATACCATTACTGATGATGACGGTAATACCTTCTACCAAGTGCGGGTGCGCAGTTTAGAAAACGAAAATGTCGCCGATAGACTACAAGTAATTCCCGGCATGACGGCGCAGGTGGACATAGTGACGGGCAAGCGCACGGTGATGCAGTTTATGCTGAAACCTGTCTTAAGAGCGTGGCGTGATTCCATGGGGGAGCGCTGATGAAGCATTGGTTTATTACCACCGACGGTAGTTTAAAAGGACGTTGGAAAAACGCATTTGAAAATGTTGCTTCATCAGACCCGGAAACGATTCTTCAGTCGGCTCAACCGAATGATTTGGTTTGGCTCTCCACCACGGTTGAACATTGGCCGCAGTTAGTTCCTTCAATTATTGCTGAAGGTGCCGTTGCCGTGGTGCTCAGTTATGCGCCGGATGACCGGGAAGCGCTCAGAGCGTTAGATCTTGGTGCGCGTGGCTACGTGCATACCCTGGCCGCGCCTGAGGTGCTTAAGCAGGTTGCCTTAGTGGTATCCAATCAAGGCGTATGGGTAGGCCAAGAGCTGCTAGCCAAGGTGTTGGGGGGCTCGTTTAAAGCGTTGCAGCAGCGCAACCAAGGTGGTTCATTTCAGCATAGTGAATATCTCGATTTGCTAACTGAGCGTGAGCGAGGAGTGGCGCTTGCGGTTGCCCGTGGTGCTACCAACAAAGAGGTGGCGAGACAGCTCGACATTACCGAGCGCACCGTAAAAGCGCACCTTAGTGCTATTTTTAAAAAGCTTGCTGTTCGGGATCGCTTACAGCTAATTCTGAAGCTGGCGCCGGTTACTGAACAGTTAAGTTCCTAGCATAGCTAGTGTCGAATTGTGGTAGTTATCCTGCATTACAAATTGAGGCCTAAATGGCCTCATTTTTTTGTCCATCAGTACAATACTTTTTAATTGCCTACTCCCCTAGGATGGATTCATATGCCGCTAATCTGACTAGTGCTCACGCGCTAGATTAAGTGGCGCCAAACAATGATCGAGCAATGATCCAGGAGTGACACATGGCAATGGCAACAGTAATCGCGATTACAGGGCAAGCATGGGCTCGTGACGAAGCGGGTAATCTACGTGAGCTGCGCATTGGCGATACGCTTCAAGAAGGCGAAACGCTAATTACCTCCAACGATGGTCGCGTAGAGCTTGATTTTGCTGATGGGTCGGGCGCCAATGTCGTAGAAGGTGGTCAGGAAGTTGCCGTCACTCCTGAGTTAAACAGCGACCAGATTGTTGCTACTGAAGATGCCAGTGTGCAAGACGACGATCTTGACACATTACTTGCCGCCCTAGACGACGAGGGTGATCTGCTCGACCTTCTTGACGCGACTGCAGCCGGCGGTGGTGCCGGTGGCGGTGGTGGCGGTAGTGACTTTGTACGCGTTGCCCGTATTGCTGAAGAGACGGATACTCTTAGTTTCAGCACCGAAGGCGGCCTAGAAGGTGCTGAATTTTTTGAATTTGATGGCGGTGAAGTTGCTGCGGCCGTTGCTGATGACCTCCCAGAGCCAGAGCCGACTCCAGGTAATGGAGAGACCGATGTTATTACCCTAAGTGTTCCTCAGCAGGTCATTGAAGGCGAGCCGATCACTGTTTCGGCCAGTGTTAGCAACGCTCCTCAGGCCAGCCCGTTGGTTATTACGCTGAATAATGGGCAACAGATCACTATTGCCGTTGGTGAAACAACTGGCAGCGTGACGTTCGCCAGCCGKGMAGACGACGTCTTCCAGCAAGGCGACGAGGGCCAGMCCCTCAGCATCACCGACACCGACGGTGGCAACTACGAAGCCCTCGACACGACCAGCACCGCCACAGTGACCACGGTCGACGACAGCGACGTCACCACCATCACCCTGGACGCCCCGGACACCGTCACCGAAGGCAACGACATCACCGTCACCGCCCGCGTGAACAACGCCCCGGCCACGGACCTCACGATCACGCTGTCCAACGGTGAGCAGATCGTCATTGCCGCCAACGCCACCGAAGGCAGCGTGACGTTCGCCAGCCGTGAAGACGACGTCTTCCAGCAAGGCGACGAGGGCCAGACCCTCAGCATCACCGACACCGACGGTGGCAACTACGAAGCCCTCGACACGACCAGCACCGCCACGGTGACCACGGTCGACGACAGCGACGTCACCACCATCACCCTGGACGCCCCGGACACCGTCACCGAAGGCAACGACATCACCGTCACCGCCCGCGTGAACAACGCCCCGGCCACGGACCTCACGATCACGCTGTCCAACGGTGAGCAGATCGTCATTGCCGCCAACGCCACCGAAGGCRGCGTGACGTTCGCCAGCCGGGCAGACGACGTCTTCCAGCAAGGCGACGAGGGCCAGACCCTCAGCATCACCGACACCGACGGTGGCAACTACGAAGCCCTCGACACGACCAGCACCGCCACGGTGACCACGGTCGACGACAGCGACGTCACCACCATCACCCTGGACGCCCCGGACACCGTCACCGAAGGCAACGACATCACCGTCACCGCCCGCGTGAACAACGCCCCGGCCACGGACCTCACGATCACGCTGTCCAACGGTGAGCAGATCGTCATTGCCGCCAACGCCACCGAAGGCAGCGTGACGTTCGCCAGCCGGGMAGACGACGTCTTCCAGCAAGGCGACGAGGGCCAGACCCTCAGCATCACCGACACCGACGGTGGCAACTACGAAGCCCTCGACACGACCAGCACCGCCACGGTGACCACGGTCGACGACAGCGACGTCACCACCATCACCCTGGACGCCCCGGACACCGTCACCGAAGGCAACGACATCACCGTCACCGCCCGCGTGAACAACGCCCCGGCCACGGACCTCACGATCACGCTGTCCAACGGTGAGCAGATCGTCATTGCCGCCAACGCCACCGAAGGCAGCGTGACGTTCGCCAGCCGTGAAGACGACGTCTTCCAGCAAGGCGACGAGGGCCAGACCCTCAGCAYCACCGACACCGACGGTGGCAACTACGAAGCCCTCGACACGACCAGCACCGCCACGGTGACCACGGTCGACGACAGCGACGTCACCACCATCACCCTGGACGCCCCGGACACCGTCACCGAAGGCAACGACATCACCGTCACCGCCCGCGTGAACAACGCCCCGGCCACGGACCTCACGATCACGCTGTCCAACGGTGAGCAGATCGTCATTGCCGCCAACGCCACCGAAGGCAGCGTGACGTTCGCCAGCCGTGAAGACGACGTCTTCCAGCAAGGCGACGAGGGCCAGACCCTCAGCATCACCGACACCGACGGTGGCAACTACGAAGCCCTCGACACGACCAGCACCGCCACGGTGACCACGGTCGACGACAGCGACGTCACCACCATCACCCTGGACGCCCGGACACCGTCACCGAAGGCAACGACATCACCGTCACCGCCCGCGTGAACAACGCCCCGGCCACGGACCTCACGATCACGCTGTCCAACGGTGAGCAGATCGTCATTGCCGCCAACGCCACCGAAGGCAGCGTGACGTTCGCCAGCCGGGCAGACGACGTCTTCCAGCAAGGCGACGAGGGCCAGACCCTCAGCATCACCGACACCGACGGTGGCAACTACGAAGCCCTCGACACGACCAGCACCGCCACGGTGACCACGGTCGACGACAGCGACGTCACCACCATCACCCTGGACGCCCCGGACACCGTCACCGAAGGCAACGACATCACCGTCACCGCCCGCGTGAACAACGCCCCGGCCACGGACCTCACGATCACGCTGTCCAACGGTGAGCAGATCGTCATTGCCGCCAACGCCACCGAAGGCAGCGTGACGTTCGCCAGCCGKGAAGACGACGTCTTCCAGCAAGGCGACGAGGGCCAGACCCTCAGCATCACCGACACCGACGGTGGCAACTACGAAGCCCTCGACACGACCAGCACCGCCACGGTGACCACGGTCGACGACAGCGACGTCACCACCATCACCCTGGACGCCCCGGACACCGTCACCGAAGGCAACGACATCACCGTCACCGCCCGTGTGAACAACGCCCCGGCCACGGACCTCACGATCACGCTGTCCAACGGTGAGCAGATCGTCATTGCCGCCAACGCCACCGAAGGCAGCGTGACGTTCGCCAGCCGGGCAGACGACGTCTTCCAGCAAGGCGACGAGGGCCAGACCCTCAGCATCACCGACACCGACGGTGGCAACTACGAAGCCCTCGACACGACCAGCACCGCCACGGTGACCACGGTCGACGACAGCGACGTCACCACCATCACCCTGGACGCCCCGGACACCGTCACCGAAGGCAACGACATCACCGTCACCGCCCGCGTGAACAACGCCCCGGCCACGGACCTCACGATCACGCTGTCCAACGGTGAGCAGATCGTCATTGCCGCCAACGCCACCGAAGGCAGCGTGACGTTCGCCAGCCGTGAAGACGACGTCTTCCAGCAAGGCGACGAGGGCCAGACCCTCAGCATCACCGACACCGACGGTGGCAACTACGAAGCCCTCGACACGACCAGCACCGCCACGGTGACCACGGTCGACGACAGCGACGTCACCACCATCACCCTGGACGCCCCGGACACCGTCACCGAAGGCAACGACATCACCGTCACCGCCCGCGTGAACAACGCCCCGGCCACGGACCTCACGATCACGCTGTCCAACGGTGAGCAGATCGTCATTGCCGCCAACGCCACCGAAGGCAGCGTGACGTTCGCCAGCCGTGMAGACGACGTCTTCCAGCAAGGCGACGAGGGCCAGACCCTCAGCATCACCGACACCGACGGTGGCAACTACGAAGCCCTCGACACGACCAGCACCGCCACGGTGACCACGGTCGACGACAGCGACGTCACCACCATCACCCTGGACGCCCCGGACACCGTCACCGAAGGCAACGACATCACCGTCACCGCCCGCGTGAACAACGCCCCGGCCACGGACCTCACGATCACGCTGTCCAACGGTGAGCAGATCGTCATTGCCGCCAACGCCACCGAAGGCAGCGTGACGTTCGCCAGCCGTGAAGACGACGTCTTCCAGCAAGGCGACGAGGGCCAGACCCTCAGCATCACCGACACCGACGGTGGCAACTACGAAGCCCTCGACACGACCAGCACCGCCACGGTGACCACGGTCGACGACAGCGACGTCACCACCATCACCCTGGACGCCCCGGACACCGTCACCGAAGGCAACGACATCACCGTCACCGCCCGCGTGAACAACGCCCCGGCCACGGACCTCACGATCACGCTGTCCAACGGTGAGCAGATCGTCATTGCCGCCAACGCCACCGAAGGCAGCGTGACGTTCGCCAGCCGTGAAGACGACGTCTTCCAGCAAGGCGACGAGGGCCAGACCCTCAGCATCACCGACACCGACGGTGGCAACTACGAAGCCCTCGACACGACCAGCACCGCCACGGTGACCACGGTCGACGACAGCGACGTTACAACGCTAAGCCTAAGTGATGTCACTGTAAAAGAGGGAACAGGAACCGCTACTATCTCCGCCACACTTAGCAACGCGGCGGGTCAAGACTTCACTGTTACGCTAAGTAATGGGGCCACTATCACGTTTGCTGAAGGCGCTACCGAGGGCACCTCGACACCGTTCGATATCCAGGGTGACGATGTCTACATTGATCCTGAAAGCTACGTGGTCACTGTCGTCGATCAAGGCGATAACAACTTCGAAGACCTAGATACCACTGATACTGCTACGGTTAAGGTCAACGACACTATCGATACCACCGACGTCAGCATTAGCGCGATTGTGACGAAAACATCCGTTATTAACGTTGGCAATGTAGATAATACCGATAGCTTTACCGTAACGGCTTCCAACCCTAATGGTAGTGAAGGGACTGTTTCCAAAGTGACGGGAACCAATCATGATGGATTTGGTGTGGTTGGGAGCACTACCGGCGGGGGAGCGAACAGTGAGCTTGGTTTCGGCAATGCAGGCAGTGAAAGTATCGTTGTCAACTTCAATAACGAGGTGAAAAACTTCAACGTTCAGTTCGCTTGGCGGAACAACAATGAACGAGCAAAAGTAGAGTTCTTTGACAAAGACGGAAACTCTGTTGGTTCAGCGATAGTTTCGGGTGGCGGTACATCAACGGAAGCCTTGGTTACCTACTATGACGCCAATGGTGATGTAACCAGGACTGAGCGGGCGCAGGGTGGTTCTGACCGCGTTGACAATGCCTATACCTTTGAACCGGGAAGCGGCGACACATTCACAAGCGCCGAGTTCACGGCGGTCGGCTATGACGACGACTACCTGATCCACTCAATCGCCTACAAAGAAGTAATGAACGGTGATGCGACCAGTCTAGGCGGTGCCTCTGACGTTACCTTTGAAGTCGAGACGTCTAATCCACCTGATGAAAGTCAGTTCGACTTCATTGACACTTTCCCGACAGCCACGGTCAATATTGGTGGTCAGGAGTACACGGTCAATCTTGATCGTAACGGTAAGGGCAGTGTCTCGGTTGAAACGGATGGCCAAAGTGACCTGACTGCTGAGGTTATTAGCGTCAATGGTAACTTTGAGAACGTTGATGTTCCTGTTAGCCTGACGCTGTACAAGGGCGATCTTGAAACCGCGAATAACGGTGATAACACTATCCAGGGTGGTCAAGGCGACGACGTTGTAGTGGGTGACTTGGGCGGCAATAAAATCGTTACCACGCCTGGTCAGAACTATAATGTCTCATTGATTGTGGACTCTTCAGGGAGTATCGCCAATCAGTTGACCATGCTGAAGAATGCACTTAATAAGCTCGCTGATCAGCTTGTCAATCACGATGGCACCATCAACTTCCAGCTTGTCAGCTTCGACAGCAATGCTGAAACTTTATTGGCGCTGAGTGACATCACGAATACGGATGATGCACTTAGCACGATTAAGTCAGCCATTCAAAGCCTGGATGCAAGTGGCGGTACGAACTATGAGGCCGCTTTTGTAGAAGCCAAGCAGTGGTTCGATGGTCAAGGGAACGACTATGAGAATCTGACTTTCTTCCTGACAGATGGCGATCCAACCTATCATCTTGATGCGTCGGCTAACCCCACCAGTGATGGTAGCGGCTCTCAGACCAGTCAGGGGAATTTACAGAATGCTCTTGATGCCTTCACACCCCTGTCGAATATAAGTACCGTGCATGGTATTGGCTTGGGAAGTAATAACGTTAATGAAGAGTATCTAAAATTCTTCGATAACACTGAGACACTGGGACAAGGTAGCGTTTCATTTGGTACGTCAGAGCTCAAACTGGCGGACTTTAAAGGATCCAATGATCAGCTCGATAATTTGAGTAAATGGATTAAGCTAAGCAATAGTGACGCTTCAGGCAATGTTACCAAGTCGTATGGTGAGTTCTTGACGATCCAGGACTCCATTAGCCTTGGTGCCACTTTCGTAGTGAGTAGTGCCTTTGAGGTATCTGTTGACGGAAGTCTGATTGAGTTTGATTACCGAACCTTTAACTCACGTTCTGGAGACGAATTTGGGTGGAAACTTCAGAAACAAGCTGGTTCAAGTTGGGAAGATGTAAGCGATTTTAAAGCGTTGGCAACTTCGTCAGAATGGACAGATAACCAAAGTAGTGATCTTGCCGCGGGTGCCTACAGGCTAGTTTTCAGTGTTGAAGACAATAGCTTCTCAGGTGACTCTGACCTGGATATTGATAATATTAAGTTGACTACACCTAACTTGGTCAGTGGTCAGGTTGGTCAGCCATCATTGATCGACACTGCTGAAGATCTTGATAACGTGCTTATAAGTGGCTCCACCAATACCGAGCTTGATGAGCTGGGCGATGACGTTGTCAACGGCGGGGATGGCAACGACATCCTCTTCGGTGACGCCATCAATACCGACGCTCTGGATTGGGCTGGACGTGAACTGCCAGACGGTTCGGGCATGGCTGCGCTGAAGGAGTACTTGAAAGTCAGCAACGGTGGAGAAGAGCCTACCGAGCAGCAGCTGTATGACTATATCAAGGCCGGTAACGCCGAGCTGAACGTCGCAGGCGATACGCGCGGCGGAAACGATGAGTTATATGGTGGCAAGGGAGACGACATTCTCTATGGTCAGGGGGGGGACGATCTGCTGGTCGGGGGCGAAGGCGATGACCTCCTCTTTGGAGGAGCAGGTGCTGATACTTTCGCCTGGGAATTTGGKGATCAGGGTACGACAGACCAGCCAGCCATGGATCAGGTAATGGACTTCACCCAGGGAGAATTTGGTACGGACGAAAATGCTGATAGGCTCGACCTTTCTGATCTTTTAAAGGGTGAGAATAGCAGCGAGTACATTTTTGCCGAGGAAGATGGGTCTGGCAACGTCGTCCTTAATATCAGCGCTCAAGGCAGTCCGAGCGGTGCTGATCAGAAGATAGCGCTTGAAGGCAAATCCTTTAGTGACTTTGGCGTCAATAATGGAGAGGATTTGATCGCTAAACTGATCACGGATGGTCAACTGAAAATCGACCAATAATCTATAATTGTTCTATTGATTAGCTTGATAGCCGCTCTGAAAGGGGCGGCTTTCTTAATTGAGAACAGCTTTCTTTAGGGGGGACTATGCTCTACATCAACCGCAATACATCCGGCGAGATCGTGATGCTCAGCAAAGAGCCAACGGCAGAGTGCAGTGAAACGATCGCCTCCGATTCACCTGAGGTACTGGCTTTCCTTGCCGATCAGCCGGGATCTTCAGCGCACTTTATTGCCTCTGACTTAGCGTTTGTCAGGGTGGTAGAAGATATTCTTGAGGTGTTGCTGGACAAAGGAATCATCACGTTCACTGACCTGCCGGAAGCTGCGCAGGCCAAAGTGATGGAGCGTAAGTCGTTGCGGTCAAAAAATGATGTCGGTTTACTAAGCGACGACGACACTATATAAAGCCATCGTCGCTTGGGACCGATATGCCGGAGTTTTGCGTCAGAGTTGCACGCCTGGCCCGGTGGCTCCATCAACCCCCACGCGGAACAGACAGGCGATCTCCTCATCGTCTGCAACACCTTCCCCTATTACCTGAATGCCCAGTGAATGGCAGAGCGTGGCCATGCCGCGCACGATGGTCTGCTGCTCATTTGAAGCATGCAGTTGGTGGATAAGACTGCTATCCATTTTTAAGTAAGCAAGCCCCACATCGTGCAAATCTGCCAGTTTGGTGAACTCTGCGCCTACGTGTTCGATGCCAAAGGTACATCCCAGTGGTCGTAAGGCTGTACACAGACCTCGTAAGCTGCCAATCGCGTGGGTGCTAAGCGTGGCGGGCACTTCAAAGCAGAGCTGTTTGGCCAATAGCGGGTGTGCGACTAGCAGTGTACGCAGCTCGTTAACAAACTGGGTATTGGTAATCGACGCCGCGGAAAGGTTAATGCCTACCGGCTTGAGATCATCTTCTAGGTTAGTGAGTGCTTTTTTCACCACGGCTAAGTCGAGCGCTGGTTCCATCTCAAAACGGGTTATCCAGGGGATAAAGACGCCGGCAGTTTGCCACTCACCGCCGAGCAGTAAGCGGGCCGGACATTCGTAATGGATGATGTCGCCTTGGGCGTCTACTACTGGGAAGTACGCTAACTCTGGGCCTACCAGAATGGCAGCTTCCAGTGCGTTCCGCCATTCGGCATGGCTGCTATAGAGTGAGATACGCTTGCGCTGTCGCACGACTACCTGTTCAAAGGAGGTCAGGCTTTCGGCTTGCGCCAAGGCGTCATCCAGAGTAGCTAACAGTGTGCCGCGTTCATCGTGCGCAGCATAAGGTACAATCGCTGTTGGTAGATAAACCTCGATGTCGGGCTGTGTGGCGGTTACCTCGGCCAATGCTGCCATTACCTGGATTCTGAGTTCCTCAACATCATCCATAAGCGGCAGCATAAAGATAAAATCACTACCGTTAAGGCGTCCTATCATTGGCTCTGCCGATGCAGTATCCAACTGCCCTAACTGGGTAACCAGTGTACTTAATAGCTGGTCGGTGGCGGCGTAGCCGAGCTGTTCGTTGAGCGTTTCTAAGGCCTGAACGCGAACCATGACCAGCATGCCTGTTGAGCGAGCGTCCTCACTGTTCAGTTGAGAGGCGAGTTTGCCCATAAATACATCGCGATTAAGCGCACCGGTGACACGGTCATGCTGCAAATGGCGGCGCAACTCGTCCAGCTTATGGCTTTCGTGACTTAGCATCTGATGCACATTGGCAGACAGCACGTTCATTGCTTGAGTAACTTGGCGTAATTCCAGCGTGCGCGGCTCTTTAATAGTGGTAAAACGCCGCGCGCTGATATCTTGCGCCTGAGTAACGACGCGGGAAAGTGGGTGCTTAATACCACGAACGATCACGGTGGCAATCGCTAAGCTGATTACCCCAGCGAGTACAAACCAAGCGGCGAGTTCGAGCATGCTGCGCCATAAAGAGGTATAAGCAAAACTGTGCTGGCTCTCAAGCTCCAAGGTGCCGTACTGGCGCCAACCGTCTTGAATTGTCGCTGTGCCGCTGGGCACCTCAAACTCAACGAGTTGACGAAACCAGGCAGGCACATCGCCACTATATTGTTCAGAGGAGCGCTCGATGAGTACGCTTCCTTCTGTATCGCGCAGGGTGATTTGGCGGTAGTAGCCGGTGTCAAACTGAGCGGCGATTAACAGTTCCAGAGTGACAAGGTCTTTGTCGAGCTGGCTCATGGAAAGCGCCAACGCAGTGGCATTGTCTTCATTCTTAATGCGCACTTCCTGCTCAATATAGTCGCGGCTGGTGGCAATGCTAATGGCAAGGCTGCCTATGAACGACAGCAGTAGCAGGGCGATAATGGCAAGCCAAAGTTGTTTAATAAGTGACATCGTGCCTGTTCCTCTTAAATGAAACCCTGGGTTTGCATACGTTCGATGACGCTGCGCCAGCGTGATAGCCGAGCCAATGGATCTGCGCGGGATTCAGAAGAACCACCCGCCCAGAGCCCGTCACTGTTAAAACTAAACAGTGGGTCGAGATCCGTACGCTGAGAGGCAGGGGTGATGGACGGTACAATATTGTCTAGCACCAACGGTTCTGCATCGGGGGTTGAGTAATAGCCCAGCACCATATGGGCTTGGGTAATTTGACTACGTCCAATGCGTGCGCGGACATAAATCATACGTAGATACTGGCTCGTAACGCCCAATTGCTTAAGGGTAATATACTTGGCAATGGAGTAGTCCTCGCAATCGCCTTGGCCTTTACCCATCGCTTCCAGAGGTGTGGCCCAATAATCCTCTTGCCCCCAAACCTGGATGTCGTCAATCCACCGGATACGGCGATTAAAGAAGTCATTAACCCCGCGAAGCTTGGCTTGAACGTCTTGGGTCTGCAGTTGTTGAAGTAGGTCAAACCACTCCTCTAATACTGACAAACCGGCCTGGCCATACTGTTGTTGCATACTTTGGCGTAGGCGTTGCGGGTCAAATGCTGCTGCAGGCGTTGGGTGAATGCCAAGACTTGCGCCTAAGCACAGCGCGCCGACAGTAGCTAAGAACTGCCGACGCGAGAATGCAGGAGTGTGATGCGAAGATGCAGGCATGAGTCGCCGTTAGTAACCGCCAAATTGAGGTTAAGATTACAAGCTGGCGGGTTGAAGTGCTATACCTCTCAGCCAAAAGGGTGGCGCTAAGCGCTGCATTTTCGCCGATTTATGCCTTGTCTGGCCTTCGCTCGCCGACTTTTCAGACACAGCCTGGTTGCTTATTGAACTGCTGCCTGCTGCGTTGTTTCTAACGGTCGCTCAACCAGCGGCTCAATCAGTTGTTCAAGTTCTGGCCACACATTGTCTAGGATAATCGGCTGCGCATCGGCGGTAGGGTGAATGCCATCACTCTGCATTAGTGCATCGTTTAGGGCGATATCCTCAAGTAAAAAGGGCACTAATGATACGTCATACTCCTCTGCCAGAGAGTAAAAGACGCCGGTAAAAGCATCTCGATACGCTTGGCCATAATTAGGCGGGATATCGATCCCCAACAGCAGTACCTGAGCACCTGCATCCTGGCTCTGCTCAATCATACTGGCTAGATTCGCCTGCATCTGATTGGGTGATAGGCCGCGTAGGCCATCGTTGCCGCCCAGTTCAATGAGAACAATATCCGGCTGCCGTTGTCCGATAATCTCAGAGAACCTTTGTAGCCCCCCGGATGTGGTTTCACCGCTAATGCTGGCGTTAATAACGTGCGCATCGCCTTCTAAACGCGCTGCTAGCAAACTCACCCAGCCCTCATCACGCTCTATACCGTAAGCGGCGCTTAAACTATCGCCCATCACCAATAGGGTGGGGCCAGCGTCTGTATTGACAGGCTCTGCGTTGATAGACGGTGAGGCAACGGTGACTATCAGCAGCACCAGCCATCCGGTTACCATGCGGTTCAGTCCATGCCATGCCATAGGGATGCCACGCTTCATGTCTTACTCCTCAAATTCCAGCTCTTCAAATTCCAACTCCTTAGATCAAACTGCGAATTCATCTATCGATAAAACAGTGTCAAGCGAGTCACCCCAAGGCGAGCGCCAGTCTACTACCGACAGCCAAGCGGTTAACGATGTTCCCCACGGCGCTGTTAGGCCCCCCGTACTACACGCGGATAAGCTGTCTAAAAAAGTCACCAGCGGGGAACGCTCGCTCACCATCTTACACGACCTGTCGCTGAGCGTAGCGGCGGGGGAGAGCGTCGCCATCCTGGGTAAAAGCGGCGCAGGCAAATCAACGCTGCTAGGCATGTTGGCCGGTCTTGATACGCCAAGCGATGGCGAGCTAACGCTGTTTGGCCACGCGCTGAGCCGTTTGGATGAGGATGGCCGCGCCGCGCTGCGGGCTGGGCGAGTGGGGTTTGTGTTTCAGAACTTCCAACTGCTGCCCACCTTGAGTGCACTAGAGAACGTCATGCTACCCCTTGAACTGTCGCCGCGCGCCGGGGAGACGCAGACGGCTGCTCAGTGGTTAGTGCGAGTAGGCCTGGGCGAGCGGGTGAATCACTTGCCCAAGCAGCTATCCGGTGGCGAGCAGCAGCGGGTAGCCGTTGCCCGTGCTTTTGTTACCGACCCTGAACTGGTATTCGCCGATGAGCCAACCGGCAATCTGGACCCTGACACCGGGGCGCAAATCATTGATCTGCTCTTCACCCTAAACCGTGAGGCGGGCACCACGCTTATTCTAGTCACCCACGACCACGCCCTGGCGCGTCGCTGTGATCGCTGCCTGCGGTTAGATCATGGCAAGTTAGAGGCCGTACCTGAAAACATCGTACCCACAGCGGCTTCGATTGATGAGGGTACGCAATGAGTGATGTGAATTGGCGTTTGGCGATGCGCAGTCTTAAGCGAGATCTGCGCGCTGCCGATGTGCGTGCGCTGTTTATTGCCTTGGTTCTGGCCGTGGCAGCCTCCACCATGATCGCGTTTTTTCTTGACCGTTTAGAGCGCGGCTTGGAGCGCCAGGCGGGGCAGATGCTGGGTGGCGACCTGGTGCTGGAACAGCGTGATCCGTTTTCCGAGGAGCTGCGCGAACGTCTGGAGAGCGCGGGTTTTGTCCTTAGCGACCAGATAGATCTGGTGTCGATGATTAGCCGCGATGGCCGTTTTCAGCCCGCCAGCTTAAAAGCCGTGGATGAGGTCTACCCACACTACGGTGTCTCCTACGTGGATTTTGGCGATGGCACTGAGCAAATAGCCTCTGGCCCGCCGCCTGGAGAGGCATGGGCTGACCCGCGACTGATGGAGCTGGKCGAGATCGAGCTGGGCGACCGGGTGCAAGTGGGGCAAACCGAACTGACCGTTAGCGGGATTATTGAGCGCGAAGCGGATCAGTCCGGTGGGTTTGGTAATTTTAATCCGCGCCTGATGATGAACACGGCGGATGTCGAGGCCACTGGCCTGGTTCAAGAGGGCTCGCGGATTGAGTTTGAAATACTAGCCGCAGGGGCGCCTGCAGCGCTGGATCAAGTGCAGGAGCTGCTTGCCGAGCTACGCCGCGACGGAGTCGAGGTGCGCGATGTACGCGTTGACCGCCCACAGCTCGGCAATGCGCTGCAGCGTGCGGAAAGCTACCTGGGGTTAGCTGGTTTAGCGGCGGTGCTGCTAGCGGGCGTGGCCGTGGCAATGTCTACCCGCCGCTATGTGGAGCGCCACCTGGATACCGCTGCGCTGCTGCGCTGCTTTGGTGCCAGCCAGCGTCAATTAGTGACGATTTTTACTCTTCAATTACTCGGCTTAGCATTGGTTGCAGCAGTGATTGGGGCGCTACTTGGGCTGCTGGGCCAAGCGGTACTGATCTGGTTGTTGGTGAGTTTTCTACCCATGACGCTCCCGCCACCGGGGCTGATGCCACTAGGATTAGGGGTATTCACTGCTCTTGCTGTGTTAGTTGGCTTTGCCGGGCCAACGCTGCTGCGTATCAAGCAAGTCAGTGCTCTAAAAGTGCTACGTCGTGAGCTTGATCCACTGCCGCCTTCGGCTTGGCTGGTCGTCGGTGTAGCGAGTATCGTGTTTGGCGGGCTGCTGTGGCTCTATTCGGGCAGTCTGCCGCTGGCGATTGGGTTGTTGATCGGTGGGGCTCTGTTACTTGGTGTGCTGTGGATGATTAGCGCGCTGCTGCTTAGCGGCCTATTACGCGTTGTGCAGCGGTTCTCTGGGCGTAGTGAGTGGTCACAGGCGCTGAGGCTAGGTGGCCGCCAGTTGGCACGCAGGCGTCAAGCGGGGCTGGGTCAATTGCTGGCTTTCTCAGTGACTTTCTTTGCCATGGCGATGATCGTGCTAGTGCGTGGCGATTTGCTAAGCACCTGGCAGGATCAACTGCCCGAAAATACCCCCAACTATTTTGCTATCAATATTCAGCCTTCTGAGCGTGATCCCTTTGAAGCCGCGGTCTCGCCGCGAGTGGAAACCCAAAGCACGCTCTACCCGATGGTGCGTGGCCGGGTGATTGCGATTAATGATCAGCCGCCGAGAGACGCTGTTCCACCGGATGCGCGGGGCGACAACTCGTTACGCCGAGAGCTCAACCTTACCTGGCAATCAGACGTGCCGGAAGGCAATGAAGTGGTGGCCGGCGAGTGGTTCTCTGCCGCGCAAACTGAGGGAGACGCGAGTCAAGGCTGGATGAGCGCCGTCGACGCAACGCCCCAATCGGCGCCAGTGCCTATTTCGATGGAAGATGGGCTGGCTGAAAGGCTTGGGTTGGGCATTGGTGACGAGATGACGTTCTCGGTGGGTAGCGACGAGATTACTACCCAAATTACCAGCCTGCGGAGTCTGAATTGGGATAGTTTTCAGCCTAACTTCTTCGTCATCTTCCCGCCGGGCGTACTTGAGCAGTTTGGCCATAGCTACATTACCGCTTTTCACCTACCTGAGGCGGAGCAAGGGCTGATCCGCGAACTGATCACTGACTTCCCCGGTGTCTCGCTGCTTAACGTGGACGCGATTTTAGGACAGGTACGGGATGTGCTTGCCCAGGTCACCCGGGCAGTGGAGTTAGTGCTCGCCTTGGTGCTACTGGCAGGGATTAGCGTGCTGTATGCCGCGCTGACCGCAAGCCGCCCGGTGCGCGCCCATGAAAGTGGCCTGCTGCGCGTATTTGGCGCAGGCAGCCGGATGATTTCACGGGTACAGGGGGCTGAATACGCGTTGTTGGGCTTTGCCAGCGGTTTGATGGGCGCAGTGCTTGCGGAGCTCACGTCGGCGGTGCTGTATGTTTACCTGCTGGATCTCACTCCGCGTTTGCACCTAGGGCTATGGGTATTCCTGCCCATTGGCGGGGCACTGTTGATCGGTGTCATTGGTCATGCGCTTTCGCGGGGATTACGTCGTCAGGCACCGGCGGCCAGCCTAGGCCTGCTCGGTGAGGCCTAGTGAGCAACCAAATGCTTATTTGGCAAGCCAAAAACCGACGACAGTGGCGCTGATAACAGCAATAAAAAAGACCAGATTACGGGCGCGGGTATCGCGACGGGGTTTCATAACGGCACCAATGCAATGTTAAGTACAATGTTGAAGTAAAATATGCCTAGCATGGTAACGTTTGTCGCCTTCGCCGTCATCCTGCCTTTGAGAGGTGGTGTTTATTTAGAATCGCTAGCTGTTTATTCAGGACTGTGAATTATGCCTCAATCTAGCTCTACGGCTGCGCGCGCTTATGCGCCGCAGCCGCTTTCACTTGCTCAGGGTCGCCTAGCGGCGCTGAGCTGGGGGCGTTCTGATGCCCCAACCTGGTTGGCCTTGCATGGCTGGCTGGATAATGCGGCCAGCTTTACCCGGTTAGCCCCGCTATTGGTAGAGGCGTTGGGTATTCGGATTGTGGCGCTGGATTTTCGAGGCCACGGCCATTCGGCCCACGCGCCACCAGCCGGTGATTATGCTCTATGGGACTATTGCCAAGACGTACTGGACGCCATGGAGACCTTGGCGCTGGAGCAAACCAGCCTGCTGGCCCACTCTATGGGCGCTGCGGTGGCCTGCTTGCTCGCTGCTGCGCTACCTGAGCGGGTTGAACGGCTAACGCTAATTGATGGGCTGGGGGCGCTCAATACGCCTATCGAAGAGACCGCAAGCCAGCTGCGAAAGGGGTTAATTGCCTACCGTCGACCACTTTCCCGCGCACCGCGCTATCCCGATATCGAGAGTGCCGTGGCCGCCCGAGTGGCGGGTGGCGTTACGCCCATAGATAGCATAACGGCAACCCCGCTAGTGGAGCGTAATACCCAGCCTACCACCGATGGTCATGTGCAAATGCGCACTGATAGCCGATTGCTGAAGCCGTCTCTGGTGCGCTTTACACCCGAACAGGTCATTGCACTACTGGCGGACATTACCGCGCCGCTGCTATTGATAGAAGGCGAGCAGGGTATTCTGGGCGAACGGAAATGGGCCCAAGAGGCGCGGCAAGCTGTCAAGGGGTTAACCCGCCAGGTGCTCAAGGGTGGCCATCACTTACACTTGGAGCCCAGGGCTGTGGCGCAAGTCGCCTCAGTTATCGGCGGACACTGGGGCAATACCGGTACCGTTTAGGTAAGGAACGTAGCATGAATGAATTGGCGCATTTGAATAGTGGCAATAAGGTCGCACTAGTACTGGGTAGCGGTGGCGCTCGCGGCTATGCGCATATCGGCGTGATTGAAGCGCTAGAGGCGCGTGGATTTGAAATCGTGGCCGTATCCGGATGTTCGATGGGGGCGGTGATTGGCGGGATTTATGCCGCAGGTAAGCTGCCGGAATACCGAGACTGGGTGTGCCAGCTAGACTACCTTGATGTGCTCAAACTGGTCGATGTCACCTGGAGCCCTATGGGCGCTATGCGTGCCAGTAAAGTTATGAGCAAACTAGAATCGCTGGTCGGCGATATTCTCATCGAAGACCTGGCGATCCCCGTTACCACGGTTGCGACAGACCTGGTGCGACAGCGGGAAGTGTGGTTTCAAAGTGGCCCGTTGCTGCAGGCGATTCGTGCCTCCATGGCCGTACCAGGTGTTATCACACCGGTTCATCTAGGCGAGCAGGTGCTGGTGGACGGCGGGTTGCTCAACCCACTGCCGATTATGCCCATGGTCGCCGCCCACCAAGCGGACTTTGTGGTCGCGGTTAATGTAACTGCCCATAGCCCGTTGCCGGTGACCTTAGAGGAGTTACTGCCTAAAGAAGAGGAAACAGCCGATAGTCGTACTCAGAACGAAATTGATCGTGATCAACGCATGGGAAGTTGGATAGGTGATGTGCGTGCCGTTACCCAAAAGCTGTGGGCAGGGTTGGGAGCAAATGGCGAGAGCGACGACGAAGAGCTAGAAGAAATAACTGAAGCGCGAGGCAAGCGCGAGTGGAGCAAGCTCGATATGATTTTGGAGTCGTTTGATATTACCCAGGCGGCGTTGGCCAAGTACAAGGTGGCGGGGTACCCGCCCGATGTACTGATCGAAATACCCAAAACGGTGTGTAGCACTTATGAATTTTACCGGGGCCGTGACTTGATTCGCCTTGGCCGCCATTTGGCAGATGAAGCGCTGGAACGCCGCATGCCCAGCATTGCTTCTGACGCTACCGAGTAGAAGCCTACTGGCCCCGCTTACGTAGCAATATATAGACTGCTCCGGTGCCACCGTCGATATCGATGGCCGAGCAGAAGGCCAGCACTCCCGGCCACTCCCGCAGCCAGGTGTTGGTATGGCTCTTGAGCACCGGAAAGTCTGAGGTGGTGCCCCACGCCTYGCCGTGCACCACCAACACGCAGCGCAGTCCTTGCCCCGCCGAATCGCGTAAAAAACTCTCTAACTCCGCGCGAGCCTCCTCCAGCGTATAGCCATGCAGATCAAGCCCCGCCTGCCACGCCGTTTGGCCGCGTTTTAACTGACTAAACGTACGCCATGGCAAGTCGGGTACGCTGAACTCTAGGTACTCAGAGGGACGTACGGCTTCCACCCGGCCATCCGAGGTGCGTCCACTGGCTTGTGGTGTGCTGTTCTCAACCGCTGCGCTGCGACGCGCCTCATGAACCTTATTGTCGCGTTTGGGCTTGCCAGGGTCGGCCTGATTGGTGGCGATAGGGCGAACCCCCGCCGCCTTCAAAGCGTCGCGGAAGGCACTGATATCGTCATCATTAGGCAGGTGGCGGCGTCGCGTCATGGCAGGCTCGGGTGGCAGAAAAAGTGGCAAAAAAGGTGAATCAACTAAACGAGCACAGTATAGCGGGCTGAGCGTTGCTGTGAACCGGACGAAGTGAAAGGTACAATCTTTTTATCCGTTATCTGTATAACGCGTTATTGCCATGAACAACCAGGAGCCGCTGTGACCACGCATCTAAACGTTGAGCATTCTCACTCAACCCTTTCCCTGTCAGAGTCGTTGCTGGTGAGTCAGCTGTTTACGCTGCGCGACTACCTGCGCTGGGTCTCCAGCGAGTTTTATCTGGCAGGGCTGCACTATGGCCATGGCACTGACTCAGCCTGGGATGAGGCGGTGGCGCTGTGCTTAGGCGCGCTACACCTGCCGTGGAATATTGACCCCAGTGTCCTTGAAGCGCGGCTGCTGCCCGTTGAACGCCAGCGGATTATTGCCCTGGCGCGTGAGCGTATCACTACCCGCCGCCCACTGCCTTATTTGCTCGGTGAGAGCTTCTTTGCCGGCCACCCGTTTAACGTTGATGAGCGCGTGCTGGTTCCGCGCTCTCCGATTGCCGAGCTGATTGAAGATGGCTTTGCCGCCTGGTTCCCCGAAGAGCCGCCCGCCAGCGTGTTGGATCTATGCACCGGCTCCGGCTGTATCGGCATTGCCACCGCCCTCTATTTGCCCACCTGCGAAGTGACGCTGGCCGATATCAGCCAGGATGCCCTCGCCGTGGCACGGCAAAATATTACCCGCCATGATGTGGGTGACCGGGTGCGAGCGGTCGAATCGGATGTGTTCAATGGCTTGGAGGGGCGGCGTTTTGATCTCATCGTCTCCAATCCMCCCTATGTAGATGCCCGCGACCTTGCCACCATGCCCGCCGAGTTTCGCCATGAGCCTTCGTTAGCGCTGGGCGCAGGCAGCGATGGCCTGGATATTGTGCGGCGTATACTGCGTGAAGCGCGGGAGCACTTAACCGATGAGGGCTGGCTGATTGTAGAAGTCGGCAACTCTGATCGCCATGTGGAAGCCGCGTTTCCCGACGTGCCTTTCCTGTGGCTTGAATTCGAGCGTGGCGGCCAGGGCGTATTTGCCTTGAGCGCCGCTGAACTCGACGCCCATGCGGCGTCTTTCCTGTGAGGAACTAACCGCCATGTCTGGCAATACCTTTGGCAAACTATTTACCGTCACTACGTTTGGTGAGAGTCACGGCCCTGCGCTCGGCGCGATCGTTGATGGCTGCCCGCCTGGGTTACCGTTAAGCGAAGCAGATTTGCAGCACGATCTGGATCGCCGTCGGCCGGGCAGTTCGCGGCATACCACCCAGCGCAAAGAGCCTGATCAGGTGCGCATCCTATCCGGGGTGTTTGAAGGTAAGACCACCGGTACCTCTATTGGCCTGTTAATCGAAAATACCGACCAGCGCTCTAACGACTACTCAAAAATCAAAGAGCAGTTTCGGCCTGCTCACGCGGACTACACCTACCACCATAAATATGGCCACCGGGACTACCGCGGCGGCGGGCGCTCCAGCGCCCGTGAAACCGCTATGCGAGTGGCCGCTGGAGCGATCGCCAAGAAATATCTGGCCGCTCAAGGGGTGCAGATTCGCGGTTATATGAGCCAGCTAGGCCCGATTAAGATTGAATTCAAGCAGTGGGAGTCGGTGGGCCAAAATGCGTTTTTCTGCCCTGACCCGGAGCGCGTAGCCGAACTGGAAGCCTATATGGATCAGCTACGCCGCGACCAGGACTCCGTGGGTGCAGAGATTACCGTGATTGCCGAAGGCGTGCCGGTTGGGCTGGGAGAGCCGGTGTTTGACCGCTTAGATGCTGATCTGGCGCATGGTTTGATGAGTATTAATGCGGTAAAAGGGGTTGAGATAGGTGCAGGGTTTGGCTGTGTCGCCCAACGCGGCAGCGAGCACCGTGACGAGATGACGCCTGAAGGCTTCCTCTCTAATCATGCGGGTGGCGTGCTGGGGGGTATCTCCAGCGGCCAGCCCATTGTAGCTCGTTTGGCGCTAAAACCGACGTCCAGCATTACCACGCCTGGCCGCTCTATCGACATCCATGGACAGGCCGTCGAAGTGATTACCAAAGGCCGTCACGACCCCTGCGTGGGTATTCGTGCAACGCCCATTGCTGAAGCGATGATGGCGATTACCCTGTTGGATCACTGGCTGCGTCAGCGCGGTCAAAATGGCGAAGTAAGCGTTGATACGCCGCGTTTAACCCAGCGCTAACGCAATACGGTGAGATTTGCAGTTCGCTGCTACACTCAAACAAAACAAATGCATGACTAATGGTCGTGACAAACAGTGCAGGAGCCGCCTATGAAGATTAACGTTGAGTTTGATCTTACTCCGGATGAATTTCGCCAATCACTGGGCCTGCCGGATGTCGAAGCCTTCCAGAAAAACCTGCTGGAAAATATCCAGCGGCAGATGGAGTCTGGGGTAGAGGGCTACGACCCCATGAGTCTGATGCGGCCTTTTCTGCAGCAGCCGATGATGCAGCCAGGGCTCTCCCAGGGGTTATCCGAAGGACTGTCTCAAGGACTTGCTAATTTCGGCACTTATCAGCAAATGATGCTGGATATGCTGCGCCAAGCGGGTACCACTGGAGAAACGGCAGCGACTGATAAACAAACGCGTCAGTCTGCATCGAATAAAACGTCAACCGATAAAGCGTCGTCGGATAAAGCGGCATCAAGCGAAAAAAGTGACAAGGCCAAAGCCACCGCTTCCTCTCGCTCTCGAGCAAAAGGTTAGTGGGTAAGAGTGCGAGCGGAAGTATGTTGCAATGCAGCATGGTAGGCGCTACTCTTTTTGCAGTGCAGCAAATTAACGTAAAGCAGGAAAAGCTACATCACGATGAGTCACTCCAAGGCTCATGCCAAGGAACGAAACAGGAGCAGACACTATGCAAGACAATATGATGGACGCCTTTAACGCCCAAACTAAGCAAATGTTTGAACCCATGCGCAAAATCAATTCGCTGATGCTCAATAACATGGAGAAAATGACCCAATATCAGTTGGAAGCCATGAAGCGCTACAGCCAGATGGGTACTGAGCGCATTCGAAGTGCCACTGAAATTCAGGACGCAGAAAGCCTGCGTGATTTTGGCACTAAACAAGCAGAAATGATGAACGAGCTTTCCCAGCAGATGCAGGAAGACGCGCGGGTCATGAGCGAGATGAGCCTGCAATTCAAGTCTGAAATGGAAAAGATGTTCAGCGAAGCCGGTCAGCAAATGTCTGAGCAAGCCAAGGCGGCTACTAAAGGTGAGCAACCTGCCAAAGCCTCCAGTCAGTCATCGCGTAAGAGCTGATTAGCGACATCATCGCGGCGCCCAAGGGCGCCGCGATGCATTTATAAGCTTTAATTTATATATAATATGAACTTATAAATTCTTAAAATTGGTCATAGCCAAAATGGTCGGTGCGCCCGAAGATAGGCGTGGGGAGAATAAGTATGCAGTCAGCGTGGCACAATCCATTTCAGGCAATGTCAGGGCTAACTGAAAGCCTGTCGCAAGGATTTTCTGAAGGGCTGCCTGAAGGGCTATCCCCGGCGGAGATTGAAGCCTGGAATAATCAGCTTAAAGAGATAGGTGAACAGTACCAAGGATTGATGCAGGAGCTGCTTTCTCGTATCGCGCCCAGTGAAGCCGCCGACTCCATTTACAGTGATATGCGCGAGAGCTTTGAAGCGGGTGCTCAGTCGCTGATGCAAAACCCCACCCTACTGTGGGAGACCCAAACCCGATTACTCCAAGATCAGTGGTTATTGTGGCAACAGGCCATGCGTAGTATGGCCGGTGAGCAGGTTACGCCGCTGATTATGCCCGACAAGAGTGACCGTCGCTTTAAAGACGACGCCTGGACGCAAGATCCCCACTATATGTCCATTATGCAGCAGTATTTGCTGTTCTCGCAGATGGTGGAAGAGCTGGTTGAAAGCTTGGGTGGTTTGGATGACACCCATAAGCGTAATTTGGAGTTTTACGCCCGCCAGCTGGTCAATGCGATGGCGCCGACTAACTTTATTTCGACTAATCCAGAAGTCATGCGCCGTACGCTTGAAACCCGCGGCCAAAATTTAATCGATGGTTTGGAGCGGTTGCGAGAGGATTTAGGCAATTCAGCTGAAGGTATTAATGTCCGTATGACTGACCGCGGCGCCTTTGGCGTGGGTGAAAACATAGCGGTAACGCCCGGTTCGGTGGTATATGAAAATGAATTGATCCAGTTGATCCAATACACGCCAACCACGGAAAAGACCTTTAAAACACCGCTGCTGATGGTGCCGCCGTGGATCAATAAGTACTACATCCTTGACCTGCGTGAAGATAACTCAATGGTTAAGTGGCTTGTGGATCAAGGCCACACAGTGTTTCTTATCTCCTGGCGTAACCCTGGCCCGGAGCAGCGCGATATCACCTGGGCCGACTATATGCAGATGGGGCCAATTAGCGCCATGGAAGCCATCGAACAGGCCTGTGGCGAGAAGTCGGTGAACCTGCTCAGCTACTGCGTAGGCGGTACGTTAACCGCCTCAACGGTGGCGTACCTGACCAGCACCCGGCGCGGGCGCAAAGTAAAGTCGGTGACCTATATGGCCACGCTGCAGGATTTCCGTGACCCTGGCGACATCGGCGTATTTCTTAATGAGCGGGTGGTTGAGGGGATTGAGCAAACGCTAGAAGCGAAGGGCTACCTTGATGGACGCTCTATGGCTTACACCTTCAACCTGCTGCGTGAGAATGATCTGTTTTGGTCGTTCTATATTAATAATTACTTGAAGGGCGAGACGCCCGCTGCCTTTGATCTGCTCTACTGGAACACTGATGGCACTAACTTACCTGCTGGGACGCATGCTTGGTACCTGCGCCATATGTATCTGGAAAACCGTCTGGTTGAGCCCGGTGGCATTGAGCTGGATGGCGTGAAAATTGATCTGCGTAAGGTATCGGCGCCCAGCTACTTTGTGTCTACCAAAGAAGACCATATTGCCAAGTGGAACAGTACTTACTACGGGGCCTTGCTTCCCAAGGGGCCGGTTACCTTTGTACTAGGCGGCTCGGGGCATATCGCGGGTATCGTTAACCCGCCCCATAAGAACAAGTATGGCTACTGGACGAGCGACGCACTGCCGGAAAGTCATGAGGCGTGGCTGGAAAGCGCTAAGGCTCAGGAAGGTTCCTGGTGGCCCCATTGGCAGGCGTGGATGACCGACAATGGCTATGCCGATAGCGAAAAAATGCTGCCTGTACGTCAACCCGGTGACGGCGAGCTCAAGGTGATCGAGCCTGCGCCAGGGCGCTATGTGAAAACCACCATTCCCGAAGTGCTGGGAGAAATCCCGTCTAAGTCTTAATGGCGTGTCTTAATGGCGTCGTCGCTGATATTAAAACCCAAAAAAGCCCGCTGAAATCAGCGGGCTTCGTTTTATCATGGTTCAATTACGAATTAAGTAGTCGAAAGCACCCAACGATGCCTTGGCGCCTTCTCCCATGGCAATAATGATCTGCTTATAAGGCACGGTAGTCACATCGCCCGCGGCGAATACCCCAGGTACGGAGGTCATACCGTGAGCATCGACGATGATCTCACCGCGGGGCGTCATCTCAATCGGTGAGCCTTTTAACCACTCGGTGTTAGGCACCAGACCAATCTGAACAAAGATACCTTCCAGCGCGATGGATTTGCTCTCATCAGACGTGCGGTCTTTATAGTTCAAGCCATTAACACGGCTACCATCACCAGTGACTTCAGTGGTTTGTGCGTTGAGAATAATCTCGACGTTAGGCAGGCTCTTAAGCTTTTTCTGCAGCACTGCATCGGCGCGCATCTCACCCATAAACTCTACCAGCGTGACATGGCCGACAATACCCGCCAGATCGATCGCCGCTTCAACGCCAGAGTTACCGCCGCCGATCACCGCTACCCGTTTACCTTTGAACAGCGGGCCGTCACAGTGAGGGCAGTAGGCCACCCCTTTATTGCGGTACTGCTGTTCGCCGGGCACATTCATTTCGCGCCAGCGGGCGCCCGTCGCCAATACCAGGGTTTTGCTCTTAAGCGTCGCGCCGGACTCAAAAGTGACTTCGTGCAAACCACCTTCCGCTTCGGCGGCTTTAAAGGTAGTGGCAAGTTGCAGGTTCATGACATCGACTTCGTAATCTTTTACGTGCTCTTCAAGCGCGCTAACCAGCTTGGGGCCTTCGGTATGGGAGACGGAGATAAAGTTTTCAATTCCCATCGTGTCAGCCACCTGACCACCGAAACGCTCAGCGGCAATGCCTGTGTTAATACCTTTACGGGCTGAGTAAATGGCGGCCGCCGCGCCTGCCGGGCCGCCACCAATCACCAGCGTATCGAAAGCGGCTTTTTCACTTAGCTTTTTGGCATCGCGCTCCGCGGCACCGGTATCCACCTTGGCCAGAATCTGTTCAAGGGTCATGCGGCCTTGATCGAACGGTTTACCGTTCAGGTAGATGCTCGGTACCGACATGATTTCCCGCGACTCGACTTCATCCTGGAACAGCGCGCCGTCGATAGCGACATGGCGCACCTTCGGGTTGAAAATAGCCATCAGGTTAAGCGCTTGAACCACGTCAGGGCAGTTCTGGCAGGAGAGCGAGTAGTAAGTCTCGAAAAGCATCTCGCCGTCGAGCTCTTTAATTTGCTTGAGTAGCTCATCAGAGGTTTTGGGTGGATGGCCGCCGACTTGCAGCAGCGCTAAAACCAGCGATGTGAACTCGTGGCCCATGGGGATGCCAGCAAACACCACGCCCGTCTCTTCGCCGGGGCGGTTGATTGCAAACGATGGCTTGCGGTCGTCCTGGCCGTCACTGTGTAGAGTAATCTTATCGCTCAGGCTGCTGATGTCCTCAAGCAGGCCGAGAAGTTCTTGTGACTTGGCACCGTCATCGAGGGAGGCAACAATCTCGAACGGCTGAGTCACTTTTTCCAGATACGCTTTTAACTGGGATTTTAAATTGGCGTCCAGCATGACAGTAGCTTCCTCGCAAGTAACAGACGTATTAAATACACGCGTGTGACGGTGCTAATCATTAATAATTTAAAACAGAACGCCCGGGCGAAACCCGGGCGTTGAACCTGCACGCTCTTGCGCCACGCAAATAAGAGCAAGCGCGTGAAAGCCGTAGGCGGTTTAGATTTTGCCTACAAGATCCAGTGAAGGTGCCAGTGTTTCTTCACCTTCTTTCCATTTGGCCGGGCATACTTCGTTCGGGTTGGCACGAACGTATTGAGCGGCTTTCACTTTACGCAGCAGCTCTTCAGCATTACGACCGATGTTGCCAGCGTTGATTTCAACAATCTGGATTTTGCCATCGGGGTCGACGACAAAGGTGCCGCGCTCAGCAAGACCCGCTTCTTCAATCAACACTTCGAAGTTGCGTGAAATGCGCAGCGTCGGATCAGCAATCATCGGGTACTGCAGTTTGCCGATAGTTTCAGAGCTGTCGTGCCAGGCTTTGTGCGTAAAGTGGGTATCGGTTGAAACACTGTAGATTTCAACGCCCAACTTCTTGAATTCAGCGTAGTGATCGGCCAAATCGCCAAGCTCAGTCGGGCAAACGAAAGTAAAGTCGGCTGGGTAGAAGAAGAAAATAGACCACTGGCCTTGTAGATCCGCTTCAGTCACATCGACAAATTCGCCATTCAGGTAAGCGGTAGCTTTAAACGGCTTTACTTCAGTGTTGATCAAGGACATTGAGATAGTCTCCTGGTGTCATGAGTGTAGGGTTTATAAAGTATGGCTAATACTAACGGCTAGCGACTAATGTCTAAAATTAAAAAAAGCCATCCAACCAATAGCGTTGCCCTATTGGCGGATAAAAGAGCGTTGTTTTACCTGCTACTTAATGGGGACGGTAGGGCAAAATACAAGAATTTTTCACATTGGCTTGCGGTAGCCGTCACTGCACCGCAAAATTCGCACGGTCAGCATTATGGCCTACGCTATTGTTAGCCGCTGATGGCAGGCTTTGTGGCGCACTGGGTAAGAAGCACTTGATAGGCAACCCTTGGCAAATTATTTGGTTGAATCGTTTACTAAAATAGTTAGGACAACAGGAGCAGTGATAATGGGGAACATCCACAAACTTTCCGCGGCCGTTGCGGCTATCTCCTTCGCCGCAGCGGCTAGCGCTGCCCACGCCGAAGAGGTGCGGGTGTTTAACTGGTCAGACTACATTGCACCGGAAACGCTGGAAAAGTTCACCGAGCGTACCGGCATTGAGGTGACCTATGACGTTTATGATAGCAATGAGATTTTGGATGCTGCACTGCTCGCAGGGCGCTCCGGTTACGATGTGGTAGTACCCTCTACCTACTATTTTACCCGCCAAGTGAAAGCCGGTGTTTTCCAGCCGCTTGACCATGAGTTACTGCCCAATTTAGACAATCTCAACCCCGAACTGATGGCCAACTTGGAAACTATCGACGCTGGTAGCGAATACTCGGTTCCTTATATGTGGGGCACCAATGGGATTGGCTATAACGTTGATCGCGTTAAAGAAATTTTGGGTGACGACGCGCCGGTAGATAGCTGGGCGCTGCTGTTTGATCCGGAAATAACCGCCGCGTTGAGCGAGGCGGGCTGCGGCTTGTCGATGCTGGATTCCGCTGATGAGATGCTCTCACCCGCCATGGCTTATTTGGGGTTAGATCCGCTGAGTGAGAATATCGACGATCTGGAAGCCGCCGGTGAACTGATCGCCGAAGTGCGCGACGACATGACCTACTTCCACTCTTCGCGCTATGTGTCCGATCTGGCCAATGGTGATATCTGCGTGGCCGCAGGCTATTCTGGCGATATTTTCCAGGCCGCCGAGCGTGCAGAAGAGGCGGGGCGCGATTTTAGTATTGGTTACAGCATTCCTAAAGAAGGCGCAGCGCTCTGGTTCGATATGATGGCGGTACCCGCTGACGCGCCGAACACTGAAAACGCCCACGCCTTTATCAACTTTATTCTCGACCCTGAAATCGCCGCTGAAATTACCGAGTACGTTCGTTATGCCAACCCTAACGCGGCGGCCAATGAATATCTCTCCGATGAGATCCTCAATGACCCGGCTATTTACCCGGAAACCGAGGTCATGCAAAACCTATACGTCCAGGCCGAAAAGCCTCAAGATGTGCTACGTGCCCGTACGCGTATTTGGAATCGCGTAAAGTCGGGTCGTTAAGCCGACATTTATCCGACGGCGAGCCTGGGGTTGATACGCAGGCTCGCTGTTCGTCTTTTTTAATGCCCGGATTTCCGGGCCTTTTGATGGGAGTGGCGAATGGTCACTACGCCCCTGTCGAACGAGCCTTCATCTGCTTCACCCATCACGCCTTCAGCGTCGCGGCCCCAGGGTAAAATCCCGCGGTTCGCTGAGGATGTGGTGCTGGAAGTTAAACGCTTAAGCAAGCGGTTTGATGATGCGCTGGCGGTGGATGATGTTAATTTGCAGGTTAAACGCGGAGAAATCTTCGCGCTATTGGGTGGTTCTGGGTCAGGTAAATCAACCCTGCTGCGGATGCTGGCGGGCTTTGAAACCCCAACAGAAGGCCGCATTCTATTAGACGGTGAAAATATCACCGCGATGCCTCCGCACAAGCGGCCTATCAATATGATGTTCCAGTCCTATGCGCTATTTCCGCATATGACAGTGGCGCAGAATATTGCTTTTGGCTTAAAGCAGGACAAACTGCCCAAGGCGGATATCGATGCTCGCGTCGAGCAAATGCTCAAACTGGTGCATATGCAGCGCTTTGCCAAGCGTAAGCCGCATCAGCTCTCGGGTGGTCAGCGCCAGCGAGTGGCACTGGCGCGTTCACTGGCCAAACGACCCAAGCTGCTACTGCTAGACGAACCTATGGGCGCGCTGGATAAAAAGCTGCGCACGGAAATGCAGCTAGAGGTGGTTGAAATCATCGAGCAGGTCGGCGTTACCTGCATTATGGTCACCCACGATCAGGAAGAAGCCATGACCATGGCCGACCGTGTGGCGATTATGGCCGATGGCTGGATCGAACAGATAGGCTCGCCCATCGATATTTATGAAAGCCCGGTGAGCCGCATGGTGGCCGAATTCGTCGGCACGGTGAATCTGTTCGAGGGCGAGATTATTGAAGATGCAGCCGACCACTGCCGCATTGTTGCCCCCGCGCTTGAGCGCCCCATCTATATTGACCATGGTATTACCACCCAGGCGTCGAATCGTCGGGTTTGGGTCGCACTTCGGCCTGAAAAAATCTGGCTTACCCGCGAGAAACCCACCACTGAATATAACTGGGCGGAAGGCAAGGTGGACGATATCGCCTACTTAGGTGGTTTCTCGCTCTATTACGTGCGCACACCGTCGGGCCAGATCATTAAGGTCAGTATGGCCAATACCGAGCGTCGCGGTGATCGCCCCACCTGGGAAGACAACGTCTATGTCTACTGGGAAGATCACAGTACGATTGTGCTCAATCGCTGATGGCTGGGTTTCTCATGACTGGACTTCTTACCACTGAGTTACTTTCTGGGAGGAGACTGCCTTAAATGATGCCATCTCGTGTTTCAGCATTACTCAAACGCTGGCAATTGGGGCGAAGGGCAGTGATAGCGTTTCCATTAGTGTGGCTAACACTATTTTTCTTGCTGCCTTTTGCACTAGTACTCAAAATCAGCCTGTCCGAGGCCGCGATTGCCATTCCGCCTTATGGGCCGCTGCTTGAGTACGCCGATCAGACGTTGCATGTCTTTTTTAATTTAGGCAATTACCTCTTTCTGCTGTCGGACTCGCTGTATATCGCCGCCTACTGGGGCTCGGTGAAGACGGCGTTTATGGCCACGCTGGCCTGTTTGCTGCTGGGTTACCCGATGGCCTATGCCATGGCGCGGGCACCGGCGCGCTGGCAACTGCTGTTACTGCTGCTGGTGATGTTGCCGTCGTGGACGTCGTTTTTGATTCGTGTCTACGCCTGGATGGGAATTCTCAGTAATAGCGGCTTAATCAACAACCTCTTGATTGGGCTGGGTCTGATCGATTCGCCGCTGCGCATGATGAATACCCAGTTCGCGGTCACCATTGGCATTGTTTATGCCTACTTGCCGTTTATGGTGTTGCCACTGTATGCCCACCTGACCCGGATGGATAACTCGCTGCTTGAGGCTGCTGCAGACCTTGGCTCGCGCAAGCTCAATACGTTTTTAAAGGTCACTTTGCCGCTCTCTACAGGAGGTATCGTGGCGGGGTCGATGCTGGTGTTTATCCCAGCGGTGGGGGAGTTCGTGATTCCTGAACTGCTTGGTGGCCCGGATACATTAATGATTGGCAAAGTGTTGTGGGAGGAGTTCTTCCTCAACCGCGATTGGCCGGTGGCGTCGGCGCTGGCCATGGTAATGCTGCTGCTGTTACTGGTACCGATTGTCTGGTTCCACCGCTATCAATCCCGCGAACTTGAAGAGTGAGGCTGGCAACATGAGTAGAGTGCTGCGGATTAATTTCTCCACAACTATGCTGGTGCTTGGCCTGCTGTTCCTCTATCTGCCGATGTTTGTGCTGGTGGTGTATTCGTTTAATGCTTCAAAGTTGGTCACGGTGTGGGCAGGGTTTTCCACTCAGTGGTACGGCGAACTGTTTCGCGACCAGCAGATTTTATCGGCGGTATGGACGAGCCTGCGCATCGCCTTTTTTGCGGCCAGCATGGCGGTTTGCTTGGGTACCGTGGCCGCTTTTGTGATGACCCGCTACGGACACTTTCGAGGCAAAACAGCCCTCTCTAGCATGGTGACGGCGCCGCTGGTCATGCCCGAAGTTATTACGGGGCTTTCGTTACTGCTGCTATTTGTGCAGATGGCGCAAATTACTGGCTGGCCTGCAGACAGGGGGATGGCGACCATCTGGATTGCGCACACCACCTTTTGTAGTGCCTACGTGGCGGTGGTGGTGGCCGCAAGGCTGCGGGAAGTGGATCATTCAATTGAAGAGGCCGCTATGGATTTAGGCTCGCCGCCACTTAAAACCTTCTTCTCCATTACGCTGCCGATTATTACTCCCGCGTTGGCGGCGGGCTGGCTACTCGCGTTTACGCTCTCCCTCGACGACCTGGTGATTGCCAGCTTTGTCTCGGGTCCTGGGGCGAATACGCTGCCCMTGGTGGTGTTCTCGTCGGTGCGGATGGGGGTGTCACCGAAGATTAATGCGCTGGCCACGCTAATTATTTTGACCGTATCCCTGGCGACGTTATTGGCGTGGKTTTTTATGCGCCGCAACGAAACCAAGCGCAAGGCTGCCTTGCGAGACGTTTAATACAAGACGTTACATTCAAGGCTAGAGAACGTCATCGTCGCGTCCGGCAACGACGCTGTCGAGTTCGCCGGTGACGGGTGAGACAACAATTTGCAACTGGATGGGCGCGCAGCACTGGTGGCAATCTTCCCAGGTATCGTGACTGCCCTGGGACGTATCGATCAGGAAGGTCAGCGGCGAATCGCAGTAGGGGCAGTGAAAGTCATAATTGACCAGAGCGTCGTCTTGCATTGTTGGCTACCTTGTATAGCGGGTGCGCTGAATAAGCTTGTTATTCGTTCAGTGTAGCAGTGTGGTCGTTGGGTAGGGCATCGTGGGATTGAATCAGGTAGGATACCTAGGCTCTAAATTCCTAAAGCAACGCAGTGAGAGTAGCGATGATGTTACGTAACATGGCAGTAGCGGCCCTAGTGGCCTTTCCGATGGTCGCGTTGGCTGAAACCCCTAATGTGACCGCTGGTGAGTGGGAGTTTGTTAGCAAAACCAGTGTCAGTGGTGAAATGGAAATTCCGGATCAAACCGAAACCGAGCGCCAGTGTATTAGCCAGGAAGAACTTGATGATGCCGAATTCGGTTTCATTGAGGAAGAAGAAGGCTGTGAGTTGCTTGACCAGGACATGAACGAGGATGGCCTAAGCTACAGCATGGTGTGCCGCGCTGAGGGTGGTGAGGCGACTATTGATGGCGAAATGCGTTTTATGGGTGAGCGCATTGAAGGTAACGTCGATATCCTGACCCAGTCACCCATGGGTGAGCTAAGCATGAATACCGTGATCGAAGGCGAGTATCTTGGCGAGTGTGAGTAATCGCTGCCTTTTAGTTAATATCTCGTTAGTTCATAACTAACCGGTAGCTTATCAAAAGGGTGCCCCTCTGGGGCGCCCTTTTGGTTTGCTGTTTTTAATTGTCGGATGTTCCCCCCGGCGCGTTAGCTATTTCCTCCTCTAACTGTCGTTTCACCGCTCCTGGTGAACCGGTGTGGCGTGCCAGCAAGTCGTAAGCGACGGGTACGACAAACAGCGTAAACAGCGTTGCCGAGCCTACCCCCGCCATAATCACGGTGCCGATGACCAGGCGCGACTCAGCCCCGGGGCCGGTCGAGACAATCAATGGAATGGCGCCGGCCATGGTCGTCACTGCGGTCATTAAAATGGGTCTTAAACGTGTCACAGAGGCTTCAATCAGCGCCGCTCGAAACGCTTTACCTTCATCGCGCAATTGGTTGGCAAACTCGACGATCAGAATGCCGTTTTTAGCTGCCAGGCCAATCAGCAGGACTAGGCCTACCTGGCTATAGATATTCAGTGACTGACCGCTAAGCAGTAGCGCAAGCAGGGCACCGCTCATCGCTAGCGGCACTGTGAGCATGATCACAAAGGGGTGAATCAGACTCTCAAACTGCGCTGCTAGTACCAAAAAGACCACTAGCGCGCCAAGTATCAGCAGGAAAGCGGTGGCGCCGCTGGCCTGCTGGAAATCCCGTGAAGCCCCTGCCACATTGGTTTGCGCTTCTTCCGGCAGTAGCTCCGCGGCGCTCTGCTCCAAGTAGGCCAAGGCTTCGCCGAGGGGGTAGCCATCCGCCAAGTTAGCCTCAATAGTGATGGCGCGAATGCGGTCAAAGCGGTTTAAGGTGCTGGCACCCGCAAAGTCTGAGAGGGAAACCAAGCTTGCCAGGGGAATCAGTTCACCTGTGCGCGCAGAGCGGACCTGTATGTTATCTAGCGTCCTTGGGCTGTTTTGGCTGCCGCGATCGCCTTCCAAGATCACATCGTACTCTTCACCGTCATCCACATAGCGAGTGACATTACGGCCACCTAATAGGACTTCCAGCGTCCTACCGATCTCGGTCACGGTAACGCCTAGCGACGCCGCCCGCTCGTAGTCAATATCTACCCTCAGCTGCGGCTGGGTTTCGTTGTAGTTGCTCTCTAGTGCCATTAAGCGGGGGTTGKTTTCGCGCACATGATTCATCAAGGTGTCGCGCCACTGGGCAATTTCTTCGTAACTACCGCCGCCCAGGACAAACTGCACTGGCTTCTCTGTTCGTTGACCAAACCCTTGGCGCATCACCGGGAAAGCCTGCACACCTGGCAGTGAACTAAGGCTTTGGCGTACCTCGGCCATAATCTCCCAGGCGCTGCGTCGGCTGCCCCAGTCGGCCATATTGACGATAATAAAGCCGCTATTAAAATTCTCGATGTTGCCGTAGCCACGTGGGGCGCGAACGACTACGCGCTCCAGCTCGCCGCTTTCTACTAGCGGCGTCATTCGCGCTTCGATCTCATCCATATAGTCCATCATGTAGTCGAAGGTGGCGCCTTCAGGGCCATTGACTAGCACAATAAAATTGCCGCGGTCCTCCTGGGGGGTGTATTCGTTGGGCAGCACCGTGGCCAGCCAGGCGGTGGCGGCAATCAGCAATGCAAACGCGGCCACCACCAGCCAGCGCATTTTGAGCATCCACTCTAACACCGCCTGATAGCGGCGCTGGGTGCCGCTGAGCAGCCACTGCACCGCTTTGCCAATCCGGCTGTCGTGCATGCCCGGTTTAAGAATTTTAGACGCCATCATCGGCGTCAGCGTCAGCGCCAGCAGGGTAGAGACCACCACCGCGGCGGCCATGGTCAGCGCGAACTCGGAAAATAGCCGACCAATATCGCCTTGCAACATACTGAGTGGCACGAAAACCGCCACTAACACCAGGGTGGTCGCAATCACGGCAAAGGCGATTTGGCGAGTGCCGCGGAAGGCGGCGACGAGCGGCGTTTCGCCGTAGTCGTGCATACGCCGGTTAATGTTTTCAAGTACCACGATGGCGTCATCGACAATCAGGCCGATTGCCAGCACCAGTGCTAGCAGCGTCAGCAGGTTGATCGAAAAATTCATTGCTGCCAAAGCGGTAAAGGCGCCGATGACGGCGATCGGTACGGTCACCGCTGGGACCAGGGTGGTGCGCAAATTACCTAAAAACATAAAGATCACCACCACGACCAGCCCCATGGCGATAAACAGCGTCATGACCACCTGCTCAATGGCGCCTGAGACAAATAGCGAGGCGTCGTAATTCAGGCTCAATGACATGCCTTCTGGCAGCGTGCCCTGCAGGCGTTCAAGCTCCCCCTGCACCGCTTCGGAAAGTTCGATCACATTAGCCGTGGACTGCATGATCATCCCCAGCCCAACCATGGGGATGCCGTTGGAGCGGAACACTGAGCGATCCTCTACCGCGCCCACTTCTACCCTGGCCACATCAGCAAGGCGTACCAGGTAGCCATTTTCGCCCTGATTGAGGGAGGCATTGCGGGGAGAATTGAGAGCAAGGCGCTGAAAATCTTCGGCGCTGGCAAAGCTGCGGGGTAGGCGCACAATAAACTGACGATCTTCAGATTCAATCGAGCCCGCAGGCAGTTCAACGTTCTCGGCCCGTAGTGCATCTTCGATATCGCTGACGGTGAGCTCACGTGCGGCTAGGGCGTTGCGGTCTAGCCACACGCGCATAGCGTAGTCGCTGCCGCCGCCGACACGCACCCTTGCCACTCCTGGCTGAACGGAAAGGCTGTCGACTAGAAAGCGGTTAGCATAGTCGGTCAGCTCGGTGATCGAGTAGTCTTCACCGGAAAGGCTGAGCCACACGACGATCTCTTCGCTGCTATCGGCTTTGGTGACCTCGGGGTTGTCGGCGTCGTCGGGCAGGTTGCGCAGCGCGCCAGAAATGCGGTCGCGAATATCGTTGGCGGCGGCATTAATATCCATATCAATGCTAAATTCGATCTCAATCTGAGAGCGGCCATCTTCGCTTTCCGAGGTGATCAGCTCAATGCCTTCAACGCCCGCAATACGGTCTTCTAACACTTGAGTAATGCGTGTTTCGACAACGCTGGCTGAGGCGCCGGGGTAGCGGGTGTCGATGGTGACCACGGGTGGGTCGATGGTGGGGTACTCTTGCAGCGGCAGGCGATTGAGCGCTAGAAGACCAAAGGCAATAATGAGCGCTGCGATCACCATCGCGAGGACGGGGCGCTGAACAGAGATATCCGATAAGCGCATTAGCGGTCGGCCTCCAGCAGCGCGCGTATACCTGTCTCGTCATCGGCGATCCCGATTAACCTCGCCTCTTGCCCATCGCGGGCAAGCTGTAGGCCATGAAAGACAATTAAATCGTCCTGGGCTAACCCTTCGAGAATTTCCACCTCGCCATTGCGCCGCTCGCCAATCCTGACTTCACGCTGGGCTAGGCGGGTAGTGCCATCTTGCTGTTCTATCAGCATAACGAAATGCCGATCACCGCTAGGCTCAATGGCCGCTTCAGGGATCACAATGGTGTCGCGGACGCGTTGCTGAACGATCACTTCCATCAACATACCAGGACGCAAGCGACCATCAGCATTATCGAGCTCCGCACGAACGCTTACGCTGCGTTTTACCGGGTCTACACGCGTACCGATGGTGGCAATTTCGCCGCTAAAGAGGTCGTCAGGGTAGGCCGCAGTGGTGGCATTGAGCATCAAACCTGGCGAGAGGCGGCCCAGAAACACCTCGGGGACGCTGAAATCGAGCTGCATAACATCCAGCTTATCTAGCGTCACCAAGTCCATTCCTGGAGTGACCAGAGCGCCGATACTGATAGTGCGAAAMCCAACGCGGCCGCTGAAAGGCGCCTCTATCCGATAATTGGATAGCTCCGCTTCAATTGCTTGAATATCGGCGTCTGCCTGACGCAGTCGTGATCGACTATCTTCTACATCGGCGCGAGCCGCAAGGTTGCGATCTTGCAGCTGCGAAGCACGATTTGACGCGTTGAGGCGCTCTTCGCGAAGTGCCTGGGAGGCCCTGAGTTGCGCCTGCTCTTCCGCGTCTTCTAAGCGAATAAGCAGCCGACCCTCTTCGACCAGCTCTCCATCACGAAAATTGATCTCGGCAACAATATCGGTGACGGTGGCGGATAGCGTGACACTTTCATCCGCGCTAAGTGTGCCTAAGGCTTCCAGTGGATCCGACCAAGTGGTCATGACCGCCCGTGTGCCGATGACTGACGGCGCCGTTTGAGCAAACGCCACGGCGGATAGCAGCAGGATGAAAGGTACAAGCGCGAGTCGCAGCAGCCGTCGTCGGCGAAGGGGCAAAAGCATAGTCTTCTCAGCGTTAGATATTATTTATACAGTTATTGTATAGAGGAATTCGATCATATAATAATTTTTAAGACTGACCCTGTTAGAATGCCTGCTTTTTACAGCGAGAGTCGCCCCCATTATGAGCTGTCCACTATGATCTATGACGTTGTCATCATCGGTGCTGGCGCCGCGGGCTTAATGTGCGCGGCGCAAGCGGGTTATACCGGCAAGCGGGTGTTAGTGCTTGATCATGCTAACAAAGCGGGCAAGAAAATTCTGATGTCTGGGGGTGGCCGTTGCAACTTTACCCATCTTGGCACGACGCCGCAGCACTTTTACTCGTCAAACCCTCACTTTTGTATTTCGGCGCTCAAGCGCTACCGGCCTGAGCACTTTGTCGAGTTGGTTGAGCGCCATGGCGTTGAACATGTGGAGAAAACCCCAGGGCAGCTATTCTGTGCAACCTCGGCCAAAGAGATCGTCCGCACGCTACTGACCGAGTGCGAATGGGCAGGGGCTGATATAAAACTCAGCACACAGATTACTCGCGTGGAGCAGCAGGGCGGTGCCATGCGGCTAACCACTTCGATAGGTAACATTGATGCGGGTGTGGTGGTCGTGGCGAGCGGCGGGCTTTCCATTCCGAGCATGGGGGCGACGGGATTGGGTTACGATATAGCCCGTCAATTTGGCTTGGAAGTATTCGATACCCGCCCGGGGCTGGTGCCGTTCACGCTGAGCGATACTTGGAAGGCACGCGCAGCAGAGCTATCAGGCGTCAGCGTGCCAGTGGCCGTTAGCGCAGGCAGTCGCCGCTTTGTAGAGCCCATGCTATTTACCCACCGTGGCTTGTCTGGGCCTGCGATGCTGCAGATATCCMGCGTTTGGCAGCCAGGGGAGGCGATTAACATTGATCTGCTGCCCGGTGAGAACGTGGCGGAGTCACTGCGCGAAGCGCGCCAAGAGACCCCAAAGCGCCAACTCTCTACCTGGCTTGGCGAACGCTTCCCGAAACGCTTGGCGCAAGCGCTGTTGGAGTGGTACCCCGACAGTGACCCGGCGCGACCACTGGCCCAGTATGCCAACACAGCGCTGGATGAGTGGGCAGGAAGGCTCAACGCCTGGCAACTGAAGCCAGCGGGCACCGAAGGTTGGCGCACCGCAGAGGTGACCATGGGCGGGGTCAATACCGAGGCGCTATCATCCAAGACCTTTGAAGTTAAAGGCCTGCCGCAACTGCGCTTTATTGGAGAGGTATTGGATGTGACGGGAGAGCTAGGCGGGTATAACTTTCAGTGGGCGTGGGCGAGTGGCGTCGCTTGTGGGCAAGCCTGCTAGGCTAGGAAATGCGTTTTACGTACATCCTAGCCCAGTACAAAAAAGCCCAGTACAAAAAAGCTTTAACTTAAGTAGCCACTTTGGCTAATAACTTAAGCTTTTTGAATAGCATGTAGCCCGCAAGCGCTTTTCGGCCTGCTGCCATAGCACCACCAGGGTGGCGTGCTAGCTTATAAGCAGCAAAGCCGCCGACGGCGTAGAGCGGCAGTTTAAAGCTTTGCCAGCTTTGGTCTAGCGGCGAGGCTGCCTGCTGCAAATAGTCGCTATCCACCAAAATATCCACGCGCTGCTGCTCTAATTCGGCTAGCAGCAGCGCTTTGCGCTCAGCGCGGCTTAAAGGTTTGGTTGGCGGTTTAGCGGTGTCTGCGGATGGTTTCATCACTTGGCTCCTCAAGCAGTGCTCGATCAGCGGCAAGCTGTTTGAGTGTTTCTTTTAAAAGCGAGTGACGCTTAGACTGGCGGATGGCGATAACCGCGAGTAGCAAACTGGCGCCTATCAACACACCTGCACTGATCGCAATGGCGGTTAAGCGATAGGTATCCCAGAACAGCACCACTACCAATGCCGTCAGTGTGGCAATACCCAACAAGAGCAGCAGTAAGCTTGCTCCTGCGAGAAGCAGTAGTACCAGTAAGCGCGCACGCTCCTCTTCTAACTCAAACACCGCCAAACGCAGGCGGGTTTCGCTATTAGCAATCAGCGATTTCAGTAAGCGTTTGGCGGCAGAGAAGACGCGTTGGGTGGGACCCAAAGCCATTAGCGACGACCGAGCAGCATACCCACAACCAAACCTGCTGCGGCACCAATGCCAATGCTTGTCCAGGGATTGTCATGCACGTAGCGATCACATGCATCGGCTTKGTGGGTCAATGAATCGCGGGTTTCGTCATAAATACGCTCGCCGCGAGCTTCAAGACGCGCACGCGTGTCTTTCAAACGGCGCTCAGCGCGGGTGCGCAAATCGTTCATCTCTCCGCTGGCGTCTTTAGCGGTCGCATTGACCAGCTCTTCAACGGTTTCACTCAAGTGGCGCAGATCATCTTTGAGTTGATCGGCTTGAGTAGAGTAAGTGGGTTGACGTTTAGCCATGGAGTCTTCCTTTGACGAATGAATGATTGGACTGTTAGCTCCTACATTTATAAGCATAGCAGCCACGCACTAACAGACAAGCAAATGCGCCTAACGGTTCAGCCCTGTGGCACTAAATAAGGGATTTAAACTAAACCCAAGGCTTAAACGGTGCACGCGATGATCATAATCGATCATGCTTTCACCATATCCGTAGTAGTACTGTACATGCGCCCGCAAGCTGTTGAATGCTGGCCAGCTGTAGTCAATCTGGGTGCCTATATTGCCAGCACTAGGGTTGCCACGTAATTGACCACTCACTTCATGGTTGTTGTTAAGGCGTTTGGCGAGTCGAATATCGCCGTAACCCATGTAGCGTTCGATATCCGGGTTGTCGTCATCCTCTGATGATTCGGGTATACGCCAATGCGGKGCCAGCGTGAACGCCCAATCGCCGCGTTGAAAGGTGCTTTCAAGATACACCCGGTTCCAGCTACGTGAGAGCGGATCCGAGCGACCATTAGACTGGTGGTTAAGGGATACCCGGTTGCGGGTATTTACCCAGCCAAGCGCCTCCCAGGCATTATCAAAGTCGATGAATATTTCAGGCTCGTAGTTGGTTTCCCGAAAGGGCGACGAGGCATCGGTATTATAAGCCTGCCACCAGCTACGCTGGGTGTAGCCAAAGTAGACATCACCGTAGTTGCCAAACACCTGCTCGGCGAGATTAACCTTGGCGCTGAACTGGAATTTCAACTCCACGCTATCTGCTGGGGTGCCGTTAGCCACGGTGCGAAAGCTTTCACGGTTTTGGTTGGCATTGTAACTAACTGGGAACAGGTAGTTAGTGCGGTGGGTGGTGATTGAAAACGGGTTCCGGCTTGACTCCTGCTCAAGTTCACGGCGCTCGCTTAAGTCTTCCCGTGCAGCCTCTTCAGGCAACTGTTCAAATGGTAAGCCTATTGCAGCTTCTTCGGGATTTTCTATCTGCTGCAACTGCTGATGCAGATCATACAGCTCGGCATTGAGGGCACGGATACGCGCCTCAATCTCTTGTTGAGACTCGGCGAGGGCATTGGCACTAAAGGTAGCAAGGCTGAGCAGAACAATGAGTTTCGTCAACGGCAGTTTTCGGGTGACCATCAAGGTGACTCGCAAAATGAGTGAATAGGCAAATGCCATGCTTGTTTCTATCACGCCGCCTGCAGAAGTCAACAGCTCTGATTGCGCTGGCTATCAGAACGCCTGACAATAACCCTATTATCCGTGTCTGCGGAGCTTTCGATGTCAACGAGGCATAAGTAACGTGGTGAGATGCGCCTTTAGGTGGAGTATAACCTGTTTGTTCCTGCTGCTGGTGATTAGCAGTGCCGCTTTTAATCCAGCCCACGCTGCGCTCCAGTCTAGCCTCCTTGAACGGGTGCCTGAGCAAGAAGAGCTGTCCTCAAGGCTAGCTCAGTTGGAAGCGCTTGAGGGAACATTGACTGACCAGCAGGTAAGCGACAAGGAGACCCTGGAAGCGGCGCTCGACGCCTATGAGCGGCTGGCTTCCGTGGATGAGCGCCTAGCGGCGTTAGACACCCGCGTAGAACAGGCCCCTGAACTGCTGGTACGTCTGCAGCGTGAGTTGAGCGAAGCTGAAGAGGCCTCGCAGCAGCTAACCGTTTCCGACTTGAGCGATCGTCCCCTCGACGAGCTGGAAACGCTGCAAACCAACGCCGTGGTTGAGCTACAGCAGTTGCAAAGCCAGCTAGCGGAAGTGAATTCGCAACTGCTGGCCGCCCAAACACTGCCCGAGCGTGCCCAGCAGTCCATTGCGGAAACCCTTCAGCGCGCGGAGAGTTTGCGCCGACAGCACGATGAGCGCGAGGCACTGCTGGCGGATCGTCAGCTCTCTGCGCTGAGCGATGCACGGCTTATCCAGCTGCGTCTGGAACGGGCGCTTGCCGAGCGCGAAATAAGCTTTTATCAGCGTGAGCTAAGCGCTAATAGCCGGCTGCGAGAATTAGCCCAAGAGCGCCGCGATGTGCTGATGGCGCAGGTCGATTATCGAGAGCAGCAGTTAACGATGTTGCAAGGGGTGATTGACCAGCAGCGTCGGTTGGCCTCGGAGCAAGCCATTGCCGATGCCGCCAGGGATAACCCATTAATCGCCGCTGGGCATCCGGTGGTGGCGCAGGCGCAGCAAACCAACCAGACACTCAGTCTGGAGCTATTGCGGGCGACGGATCGCGCTAACAGTGTTGTGCGCGAAAATATTGAAGCCCAGCGGCAGTTGGAGAACGTGCGTCAGCTACAGCGCAGCCTTAATGAACAAATTGAGGCTATCCGCGGCAGCCAACTGCTGTCGCGTATTCTGCGCGAACAGCGCAAGTCGCTGCCTCCCTTACCAGCTCCACGGGATTTGCAGGACGAAATTGCCGACCTGCGCTTAAAGCAGTTTGATTTAGTCCGCCAGCGTGACCAGCTGCGCCAAAGCGAGCAGTATGCCGCCACGCGCTTAGCCGAGGCGGGTATAGAGGCAACGCCTGGGCTAGTGGATTCACTTTCGCAGCTTTACCAATCGCGGCGTGAGCTGGTCGAACAACTGGAGCAGTCGTATGGCAGTTTATTGAGTGCGGCGATTGAACTGCAGCTCAATCAACAGCAGCTAGTAACGACGACCAGCGAACTGCGTAAAACCATTGATGAACAGCTGTTTTGGGTCGCCAATAGTCGCCCGCTGGATCTGAGCTGGGCGCGCCAGTTACCTCGTAACCTCAAGCTCGAGTGGCAGGAAGGAGAGTGGCGCACCATTTTACCCACCCATTGGCAAGGATTCTCATGGGAAGTGCTCAGAGGGGCGCCGCTGGTGGTGTTAAGCCTGGTATTGATTGGCTTACGGGGTCGAATTAAGGCGCGTTTGGCCAAGTTGCATTCGCAGATTGGCCGATTAAAAAGCGATACCCAGCTGCATACCCCCAAAGCGGTGCTGCTGAATGCGCTGCTGGCGATCCCCGGCCCGCTGGCATTAGCCGGTGTTGGCGTTGGGCTGCTTGGGGCGGCGGGGTCGTTAGCTAATAGCGTTGCCCCGGCGCTGCTTCAGTTAGCGCTTAGCTGGGCAGCCGTCGCATGGTTGCGCAGGCTGCTGGTCACCGATGGCGTGGCCGAACGCCACTTTACCTGGTCGCCGCAGTACAACGCCCGCTTACGCCAACTGTTAGGTGGGTTGGGCATTGCCTTGATACCGGTGATTGCCATTGCGGCGATGTCTGGAGAGATGGAAACGGCGCTGGCCCTGCGTCCTGTCGCCTTGGGGCTGTTGTCGTTTGGCTTGATGGCGATGAGCTGGTGGTTGGCGCAGTTGATATTGGCACATATCCCCATTTTTGGCTTGCGCCTGTTTCGCTTGCTGCTGGGACTGGCGATGGCGTCGGTGCCTCTGATGCTGCTGGGATTGGTCGTCTGGGGCTATGAATACACTGCGCTACGCTTGGTAGGGCGGTTCGCGATTACCCTTTACTTGCTGGGTCTATGGGTTGTGGTGGAAGCCACCTTGGTAAGAAGTCTTGCGGTGGCCGCACGACGGCTCGCCTATCGCCGCGCATTGGCTCGCCGTCGCGCTCAGGTACAAGAGGGTGCGGAGGGTGGGCTCGAAGTAGTAGAAGAGCCCCCCCTTGATATGGAGCAGATCAACAGCCAGTCGCTGCGGCTTTCTAAACTGATTGTGCTGATTGGCTTTAGCGCGCTGCTCTATTTGGTGTGGGCCGACCTGATTTCGGTGCTTGGCTACTTGGACAACGTATCGTTATGGGAGTCCCAGGATGGGGAACTGGTCGATAATGCGCTGTCGATCTCCGACATCTTTGCGGCCCTGCTGATTGTCGCGATTACGTTTATTATGGCAGGCAATTTACCCGGCCTGTTGGAAGTGATGGTGCTATCGCGGCTGTCATTGAAACAGGGTAGCGCCTATGCGATTAGCTCGCTGCTCTCCTACACCATTGTGGGCACGGGGATAGTCATGGGGCTTTCGACGCTGGGCGTCTCCTGGGACAAGCTGCAGTGGCTGGTGGCAGCCCTGAGTGTGGGCTTGGGGTTTGGACTGCAGGAGATTTTTGCCAACTTTATATCGGGCTTGATCATTCTGTTTGAGCGCCCAATTCGGATTGGCGACACCATCACACTCGGTAATTTGCACGGTACCGTCAGCCGTATACGCATCCGTGCGACCACCGTCACCGACTTTGATCGTAAAGAGATCATTATCCCCAATAAAACCTTTGTGACCGACCAACTGATCAACTGGTCGCTGTCGGATAATATCACCCGTGTCGTGCTGACCTACGGCGTGGCACACGGCTCCGATATGGCCAAAGTGCACCAGCTATTACGTAAGGTGGCGGATGAAAACCCCCGTGTGCTAACCGACCCAGAACCCCAGGTTTTCTGTTTAAGCTATGGGCAGCACAGCCTTAACTTCGAGCTGCGTATTTTCGTCAACGATCTGCTCGATCGGCTGTTTGCCGCCGATGAAATCAACTGCCGGATAGATGCGCTGTTTCGTGAAGCGGGCGTACGCGTGGCGTTTGAACAGATGGATGTGTGGCTACACCCTGATCAGGGGGAGGCGGTCAAAGTGCAGTCCGCTAATCATCTGATGCCCCCTGCGTCGACTTAGTCCTCTTTTTTAAACCTCTTTTACAGCGTGCAGGAGAAACTCTCGATTGCCGTCACCGCCGGTAATCGGGCTCTCCTGCCAGTGGCGAATGGTGAGTCCGCAGGCGTCGCAGGTGCTGCGAATGTTGGTTTCCACCTCTGCAAAGCGCTTAGCGTCGCGAACCACACCACGTTTATCCAGGGCGCCGGGGGTTAGCTCAAACTGCGGTTTAACCAGTGAAATCAACTGCCCCTCAGGTGGTAGCAGGGCGGCAATTTCGGGCAAAATCAGCGTTTGAGATATAAATGAAACGTCCATAATGGCGCTATCAATGGGCTGAACGGAAAGCACGCTACTGAGTGCTTCACTGCTACTCATTGAACGTGCATTTAACCCTTCCAGGCAGGTGACGCGTGGGTCGCCGCGCAGCTCAGGTGCAAGCTGTCCATGGCCAACTTCTACGCCAATCACGTGGCGGGCGCCAAAACGCAGCGCGCAGTCGGTGAAGCCGCCGGTTGATTGGCCAATATCGAGCACGCTGCAACCGTCAAACCGCAACTCAAGCGCAGTGAGCACCGCCTCTAACTTCAATCCTGCCCGGGAGACATAGCGCTCTTCGGGATCATCTTCTACTTCAAAACGGGTCTCTTCGGGCCATTTCTCGGACGCTTTGATTAACGGCTTGCCACTATCGGCAAGCCGTATCCGCCCGTGACGAATAAGTCTTTGGGCGCGGGTACGCGAGTTGGCCAGCCCCTGGCTGACCAACAGTTGATCGAGTCGCATCATAGTGGTTGAAAGTGTCGTGGTTGAAAGTATCGCTCAGCGTACCTGTTACCCTTCGTCTGGGGGCGTATCCGGTAGCGGTGATTGGGGAAGGGTTGAATTGGAGCCCTGATCCGCTTGCAGCTCAGTCGGTGGTAAGCGAGAAGCGCCCCAGCTACGGTGCAAGTAGTGTTTAACATTTTCCACCTCTTCGCTGGTGACATCGGCTATGTCAACGCGCTCTAGAGGATCGTAGTGATAGATATACAGCCGCGATGCAAAACGATCGAAAGGCAGTGAGGCCTCACCAAAGCGTTCACCATTGCCTGATGTGCTGACTATGACGTCATCGCCCCAATCCTGCCCACTGTCATTGTTAGGGTTGTAGAAGTACACCCGCATAACATCAGAAGGGTCGAGGGAGGCTCGCAAAATAGTAATTGCGTGCCAACCGATAAAACGCGCTGCGCTGTCGGTGACCGCAATGCCCGCGGGTTGGGGATGAATCAGCGGCTGATTGCCATTGTAATAGGGGTGATAGTAGGCGAAGAAGTGGCGTATAAAGTCATCCACATCGCTTAGTTGGCCAGTGGCCACGTCGACGTTGATGCGGAAACCGCGGCCTGACCACCAGCCGTGAAATTCAGGATTCACCCAGCGGTGGGGATCACCTTCCCGGCCAATGCAGCGTCGACCCATTTCGGCATAAATGCGATCCAGATGCGGCACTACAATCAGCGAAACCGGATCAAGATCGATGGGCAGCTGGGTTGCCACACCAGAGAGACTCGCCATGGATGAGATGGCTTGCCCCTCGAAATGCATAATGATTTCGTCGTCGCGGGCTGCCCAAGCCACCATCTGCAGCAGATAGTCTGGGTCGTTATACGCCCACATGGAGAGCGCTCGGGCTGACTGGCAGGTGGGGTTGTTGCCCTGGCCAACGCCGAGTGGCAGTCCCAGCATGCAGAGCACGCCTTCAATTAAGCGTGCGCGTGGAGAAACAGTGTCGCCATAAGCCATGGATAGCCGCGACTGCGCCCACTCCGAGAGCGGCAGGTTCAGTTGACGCCACATCGCGGGTGCCACTGGCGGCTGATAGAGAATACCGCGCTCCAGCATCAGCGCGAGGCCATACACTGCTTGTGCCGTGGCAGGGTAAACGCCGCCACGTATCAGCGCTTGAACCAGCTCGCGATAGCAGAGTAGGCAGTCACGGCCGGTAGATGAAAGCCCCAGCGCCTCGGAGAGTAAGTGGTCACCCTCTTCAAGTAGATGACGCAACAGCACGGCGTGATAGGGCGATACCAGACCGGTGTCATGCATCGCCCGGGCGAAGCCGGTGGATTCAGCCTGCAGGGCAGCCTGATCCATATGTTCTAACCGGTCACGATAAATATCCACGCCGGGGTCTTCGCGACAGGCTTGGGTGGGCCCGTAAAGCGAGCTGACCAGACGGTCAGCTCCCTGGCCACTCGCGCCAAGATCAATCGCTGGGTTAGCCTGACACAGCGCGATTTGGGTGATCATCTGTTTGATCGAATCAACCTGAATCGGGCGTTGTTTTAAGATGCGCCAAATCTCATCAATCAGTTGATCAACAATATGTTCGTAGCCAATGCGATCGGCGAGATGTTGGAAGAGATGGCGAGGGATGGTCGCCAGTCGCCCTTGGGTTTCCCGCTCGGCTTCGCTAGGCGGTAAAAACAGCAGCCATAAATTAATCGCCATTACCTGAGTAAGGTAGTGGTGGGCATGCTCTGCGGAAACCAGCGGATGCTCAAAATTGCCTTTAGCGACAGCCAGGAGTCGAAGCTCGCTTAAGGCCTCAATGACGACCACATTGGCATCTGCGCTTTTCAACGCGAAGGTTGTTAGGGTCGGCACCAAGTATTGAGGTGTTTCCCAATCGGAGCCCAAAAACACACCAGCGTCCTCAAACGCTTGGGCGCGGGACTCCAGTGCTTCACAGCCGCCATCCTGAAGCAGTACACGTCGCGCGGTATCCATCACCCGCGGCAGCTTGGCGGGCTTTGAGAAGGCGGGCGCCTGCGTAAGCAGACGCACGGCGTCATCAAAGTTGCTCAACAGTCCATTGAGCTTGCTATCTTCTTGAGAAGACGTTACTTGATCTGTCTCCACGGTGACTCCTTATCCCAGCATCAGCGGGGATTATACATAGAAGTCGAGATCTTCTTGGCGTTTTAGCAGATCGCGAATCGTATGCGCATCCTCGCCTTTAAAGTAGATCAGACCCCAATGGGTACCAAACGCGGTGCGCTTAGTAACGGTTTCTTCTACTGGTGAGGTTAGTTCATGAGACTCAAAATAGGGATGATCTTCGGTCTCTTCGGGAATTTCCAAGCGGCTGACCACACGACGGCGGGGGTAAACGCCAAAGCAACCGGCAAAACCATCGGCATCAACCACTTCTTTCGGGAAGAATTTGGCCACTTCTTCTTTAGTGGTTTTCGGGTCAAACACCAGCATTGAAGCTTGATAAGCATTAAAGCCGTAAACACGTTCGAGCAGTTCAAATACTTTGAAGCCGGGCGGACGGTAAGCTACTTCGCCAAAGTACATCTCACCATCGCTGGTGACAAAGTATTCTGGGTGGATCAAGCCAAACTCAATATCAAAGGCTTTAATCAGTTTCTCGATTTGCTGAGTGATCTGTTCGCGGTAAATCTCAAGTTCAGGTGAGGCGGGCACAAACACCGAGTAACCCAGCGTCACGTATTCGGAGATGTTCAAGAAGGCAATTTTGCCATCGTGAATCCACGCTTCAACGGCAAATTCCCAACCATCCAGGTGCGACTCCATCAACACCGGGAACTCTTCCTCCGGGATGGTATCGACTTCATCTGGGGTACGAATAACGCGGTGGCCAAGGCAGCCCGCTTTATCAAACGCTTTAAGGTGAATCGGGTCGTTGGGGTCGCCGTCCAGTTTGAGCAGCGTCTGGTTAACCCGCTTCAGAAAGCGTACCACGTCTTCTTTATCGTGGGCTTCTTCAAAAATACCCACGCGGATACCGCCTAGCTGGGCACGGCGCTTCATCAATGCTTTATCGCGCAACAGCAGCGACTGGCCGTAAAGGCGTGGGTTATCCAGTAGCACAGAGTTGATGGCCCCGGCCCACTCAACGGTCTCTTCGTATAGTGGGATGGCGACATCAACGCCTTTCTCTTTCAGTGTCTCGGCAATTTCCATCGAGCGGTCATTGAGTCGCTCGAAATTCCAAGGCACGTAGGGAATATCATGTTTTTGGCAATACTCTTCCGCCCAATCAGGTGCAACGACAATGTAGCGACGGTCAAAATTTTCGGCCGCTTCAATCGCATTGAGACTCCAGCCTAGCAGGGCAATATAGCCCTTATTGGGATCTTTCTGCATGTTGATGACTCCTACTTGGTGAATAAATATTATTGCCAAACCACGCTCACCACCATACACGAGGGGGGCATGCGCGGCTAATGAGCGCATTGTCCGTCGCATTAACGCTAAGCTTGCTAAGGGTTTAGCCTAAAGGCGTGGCGGCAGGAATATGCTAAGCTAGGCGGTCCAACTTAATGTACGAATGGCAAGAGGATTAGGCCAAGATGGCGGCCAAGCCGATCTACCGTGTGGTGGTTCACCAGCAGGGTGAAATTTGGGATTTATACGTCCGAGAGATCTTTCAAAGCGAACTCTGGGGCTTTATTGAAGTCGAGGAGTTTGTCTTTGAAGATGCTTCACGGGTAGTGGTCGACCCTGCGACTGAAAAATTGCAACGAACCTTCGATGGCGTGAAGCGTAGCTACCTGCCATTAAATGCTATTGTGCGCATTGATGAAGTAGAGCGCGAAGGGCCATTGAAGGCGGTCAAAACCGATGCCCGGGTAGCGGAGTTCCCCCGTCCCTTTCCGTTGCCCCCGCGCGGAGAAGGGTAAGCGTATGAGACAAGCGCACCGCTAAGTTAGGCGATAAGCGCTGCTGGCTTCGTCCGCCTTGCAGCGTTTTTAATTAGGACATGATGTCATGCTAGTAAATAGAACTCGTTATCGAAATTACGCCGCTGCGGCTGGTCTTTTACTTACTGTTACCAGCTTCAATGCCACCGCCCAGTCCGCTAACCAAGCGTGGGTGACCGATGAGTTGAGCACCTATGTGCGCAGCGGTCCAACCGATGGGTACCGCATCATCGGTACGCTTAACGCAGGTGAGCAGGTGGAGGTGCTGGAAACCAGCGGTGACTATACCCGTGTGCGCAACAGCGAGGGTAATGCCGTTTGGGTATTGAGCAATGAGCTTCAGCAAACCCCCAGTGCGGTTGAGCAGCTACCCGCGTTAGAAGCTCAGGTAGAGGAACTTACCGCCGAGCTTGAGGGTATCAATGAAACCTGGGAACAGCGTACGGCCTCAATGACGGAAACGCTCGAAGTTCGCGAACGCCGTATTGCCGAGCTTGAGGCGAGTAACCAGGAATTGGATAGTCAGGCAGAACAGTCACGCCAGCAGGTAAGAGGGCTGCAGGCCCGCTTGGAGACTCAAGAAGAAGACTTGCTGATGCGCTACTTTATGTACGGCGGCGGTGTCGCTGGCGCGGGCTTGCTGGTGGGGTTGATTGTGCCGCACCTGCCACGTCGGCGTAAAAAGCGTGACCGTTGGTTCTAAAAGCGCGATAAGCCCTATTCGCGGATGCATCCCTAATCTGTGGTTAGCGCAAGCGACGACAAGGTGGCTAGACAATGAGCGATCAATGGCGCAAGCGCTGGCAAGAAGGGCGTATTGGCTTTCACTTGCAGCAAGCGCACCCGGCATTGTTGCGCCATTGGGCGTCGCTTGGCGTTGCAAATCGCACCAAGGTGCTGGTGCCGCTGTGCGGTAAAAGCCTGGATATGCGCTGGTTGGCGGATGAAGGGTATCCCGTTTTGGGGATTGAGTTTGCCCCTGAGGCCATTGAGCAGTTTTTGGCCCAGCGCAGCACGGCCGTATCCCGTTACCGTCAGGCAGGGTTTACGATTTCTCGCCAGGGCAGCGTGGAATTATGGTGCGGGGACTTTTTTCACCTGCATATACAACAAGCCGCTGAGATAGGGGCGTTTTATGATCGCGCCTCGCTGATAGCGCTGCCACCTGCTACAAGGCAGCGCTATGCGTTTCACCTTGCTCAGCTGGTGCCGCCTGGTGCCAAGGGGTTGCTGATTAGTTTGTCGCATCCTGATGGCAGTGCTGGGCCGCCTTATAGCGTGCCCAAAAGTGAAATCGAAAGCCTGTTCACCCCCAACTTCACGCTAACCTTTCTGGAAGAGGGCAGCCCTGATGAGCGTGGCCGAACGGAAAGCGTGTGGGCACTGGAACGACGCGGGCCGCGGCTCTAGAAGTAAAGAGGCGCAGCCCGTGTCAAAGGTGTTTCTATAGAGGTGTGTCTTAGCGTGCGAGCAAATTGCCCAGTTCTGGATCGCTAAAAGCACGGTTCATGCCATCGCTAAGTAGATCGCTCAGCATGCGCGTATTGCTGTCGGCATCGGGCTTCAGGGCGTAGCCCTGAGTACGGCGTGAGGTGTAGGTGCCGGTATAGGTGGTGCCCTTGTTTTGAGCGATAGCGCGGAAAACACCTTCAAGACGTGCTTCATCGACCAGCGGCTGGCCGCTGTCGCCACGGGCGTAGTTCAGGCTGGCAAGTTCTAGCGTTAAGCTTGGGCGGCCCTCGGCCTGCTCGGTGGTAGGGCTAAAGCCCATATCCCGCACGGCGCGCTCAGCCTCTTCCTGCAGACGTGGGATTAGCTCGTGGCTGCTAACGGTAATATGTGCCGTCGACATGCCGCCGCCAGCACGATTGCCGATAATGTCGCTCTCGCGGCCATCCTGGGCAATGACCGTGACCTGCTGGCCTGAGCCCACTTGCGGCACCTGCGCACTGCGCTCGGGACTGAGCTGTAAGTATTGGGGGCTGGCGCAACCAGCAAGCCATGCACTGGCAAGCAGCACACCTGAAATCCGTAAAAAGTGACGCCGAAGCATGGTCTTCCTCCGCTATGGCTAAAACACCAGTATAACGCGGGTAGCGCTGTGGCGGTATGTTCTAGCGGTGTGGGGTTTCCAACGAAGGTTAAGTTTCGCTTGTGGCTGCCAACTTTCCAATAACCTAGGCATGCCATAACGCACTGGGCACTAACGAGGTCTTGGTATGGATCTGTTTGAAAACGATGGCATGAAGTTGGTTAATCTGCTTCCACAGGATGGCGAGGCTTATTACCACGGTAAAATCTTAGTAGCTGAGATCGCGGATATGTATTTGGATCAGTGCATTAACGAATTGCATTGGGAGCATGACCGAGCATTTATTTATGGCAAAGAGATTGTCACCAAACGGAAAATTGCCTGGTACGCGGATGAGCCGGTCGACTATACCTACTCGGGGTATACCAAGAGGGCGTTGGTATGGCCGGACTGTCTACGCGAGATTAAACAACGGGTGGAGAGCCATTGCGGAGAGGTGTTTAATTCATGCCTGGGCAATTTTTATAGCTCAGGCGAGGAGGGCATGAGTTGGCACAGTGATGCCGAGAAAGACCTTGTTGAGAATGGGGTCATCGGGGCGTTGAGTTTAGGTGGGGAGAGGAAGTTCTCGTTTAAACATAGACACACAGGGGAGAGCGTTTCGCTTACTTTAGGGCACGGTAGCTTGCTGGTTATGAAAGGCAGCACGCAAAAAAATTGGTTACACAGCCTGCCCAAAACCAAGAAAGTTGTTGAGCCGCGGGTGAGCTTAACCTTTAGGCAAATGCGCTTTTGAGCGAATCCTATTAAAGCCCCGACAACGTTAGCTGCTGGGGCTTTAAGTGCTAAGGTTTTTAAGTACTGAAGTTATTAAATGCTGGGGATTTAAGAACGTTCTTCCTAAGCGACGCGGGTTTGTTCTGCCGCTTTCGCTTCTATCTTAGGGAAACGACGCCAGTGGCGCGGATGAGCGAATAAGCGCTGCCCACGTTGTAGCGCCAGGKGTTCAAAGTCCGTATGGCGCACGGTGGCCAGCCACGGCTGGGCCAGCCAATCAGCCTCTAGCTCCACGCGTACTTCGGCACCCACTGGCGAGATCGCCGTGATGGTGACCGGTAGGTGGCTTTCAGCGGTGGGCTGTTCGGTTAGGCGTACTTCATGAGGGCGCAGCAATAGCTCTTGATGACCATCGGGCAGATCAGCGTGCCAGTAGGCGTCACCGCAGGTCAGAACACCGTTGCTTACGTTGCCTTCAAGATGATTTACATCGCCCAGAAACTCAAACACAAAGCGGTTTTTGGGTGTGCGGTAGAGCTCATCGGGAGTGTCAATCTGCTCAATGCGGCCATTGCTCATTACCACCACGCGGTCAGATAACTCCAGCGCCTCTTCCTGATCGTGGGTGACAAACACACTGGTAAAGTTGAGTTCGTCGTGGAGATGGCGCAGCCAGCGGCGAAGCTCCTGACGTACCTTGGCATCGAGTGCGCCAAACGGCTCGTCCAACAGCAGTACTTCCGGCTCTACGGCTAATGCGCGGGCCAGCGAGACCCGCTGCTGCTGGCCGCCTGAAAGCTGGGCAGGGTAACGATTGGCAAGGTGCTCCAGCTTGACCATTTCCAGCAGCCTAAATACCCGGGCACGGATCTCGCCACTGCTGGGGCGGCGCTTGCGGGATAGAACGGTCAACCCAAAGGCCACGTTGTCGTAAACACTCATATGGCGGAACAGCGCGTAGTGCTGGAACACGAAGCCGATACGCCGGTCGCGCACATGCACGTTGGTAACATCGCGGTCGCCGAACAGAATCTTACCCGGTTGATTAGAGCGGTCAGCATTTTCCAAACCGGCGATAATCCGCAGCAGGGTGGTTTTGCCCGACCCCGAAGGGCCGAGTAGACCAACCAGCTCGCCCTCGTGAATATCCAGGTTGATCGGCTCTAGCGCCTGGGTATTGCCGAAGTGCTTAGCGATGTTATGTAAATGAATGCTCATGCAAATGCCTCCCGGCGCGCTGCGCGCCATTCCAGCCCGGCCTTGGCGGCGAGCGTCAGTAGGGCAATCAATGCGAGTAGGGCCGCGCAGGCAAATGCCCCCACGGCGTTATAATCCTGATAAAGCTGCTCAAGGTGCAGTGGTAGCGTATTGGTCTTGCCGCGAATAGCGCCGGAGACCACCGATACAGCACCAAACTCCCCCACCGCACGGGCGTTGGTAAGAATCACGCCATACAGTAGTGCCCAGCGAATGTTGGGCAGCGTGACGCGACGAAAAGTTGTCCAGCCGGATGCGCCCAGAACCACGGCGGCTTCCTCTTCACGGGAACCCTGCGCCTGCATCAGCGGAATCAGCTCCCGGGCGATAAAGGGGCAGGTGACAAAAATGGTCACCATTAGAATGCCCGGCCAGGAGAACATCAGCTGGATATCGTAGCTATCCAGCCATCCGCCGATCCAGCCGTTGCGACCATATAGCAAAAGATAAATAAGGCCAGCAACAACGGGCGATACCGCAAAGGGAATATCGATAAGCGTTTGCAGAATGCGTCGGCCAGGAAAACTGAAGCGCGTGACCAGCCATGCCAGAGCAACGCCGAATACCAGGCACACGGGGATGGTTAACAGCGCAATCATCAGCGTTAAGCCAATCGCAAGCAGGGTAAAGGTATCACTGACGTTGGCCCAGAAAACCATAACGCCCTGTGAGAACGCCTGGGCAAAAATGGCAACTAACGGCAGCAGCAAGAACAGCGCCGACAGCACCAGAGCGATACCGATCAATAGGCGCCGGATAAGCGGCGCATCACCAATTCGACGCATTACCCCTTACCTCCATGCAGGCGGCGCACAAAGCGGCCCTGCCAAATATTAATCGCCAGTAGCAGTGCAAGCGATACGAACAATACCACTGAGGCAATTGCCGATGCCCCGGCATAGTCATACTCCTGCAGCTTGACGAAAATCATCAGCGCGGTGATTTCCGTTTCGTAAGGCATATTGCCAGCGATAAAGATAATCGCGCCGAACTCGCCCAGCGAACGCACAAACGCAAGCCCAGTACCGGTCACCAAGGCGGGCCAGATATGCGGCAGGATGACACGGCGAAATGCCACACCGTCGGTAGCACCCAGCGACATGGCGGCTTCGTCGACTTCGGTAGGCAAGTCCTCTAACACCGGCTGCACCGTACGCACGACAAATGGAATACTGGTAAACGCCATGGCCAGCGCAATGCCCACCCAGGTGTAAGCGACTTGAAAGCCCAGCGGCTCCAGCAATCCACCCATCCAGCCGCTGCTGGCGTAAAGCGTTGCCAGCGTAATGCCTGCCACGGCGGKGGGCAGCGCGAAAGGTAGATCCATCAGCGCGTCGAGCAGTCGTTTACCGGGAAATTCATAGCGCACCAATACCCAAGCTAGTAACAGCCCAAAGATGGCGTTAATGATGGCTGCCACTGCCGCTGCGCCGATGGTGACCATGTAGCTGGCGACGACGCGACCTTCGGTGATGATTGCCCAGTACTCGGCAAGGCTAAGCCCCGCTAACTGGCCAAACAGGCCGGTAATCGGCAGCAGCAGTACCAGCGAAATAAATAGCACGCTGATGCCCATAGAAAGGCCAAAACCCGGCAGCACGCGTGTGCTGCCGGATCGCCAGGAGGCAAGTTGACTCATAGTTCAGGCTGGCTCATAGGTGAATATTAGCGACGCTGTAACTGGTCGAGAAGGGCGCCACCCTCAAAGTGGGTCTCCATGGCCTCGTCCCAGCTGCCGAACACATCATCAACTTCAAGCAGTTCGGTTTCCGGGAATTGATCGGCAAACTCTTCAACCACGGCTTCGTTATGCACCCGGTAGTTGAAGCCCGCGAGCAGGCGCTGAGTCTCTTCGGTATAGAGGTACTCAAGATAGCTCTGGGCCAAATCGCTGTTACCGTTGCGCTCGGCGTTTTCACCGACGACCGCCACCGGGAATTCGGCCAGGATGCTCACGGGGGGCACGATCACTTCGTAATCGTCGCTGCCGTATTCGCTGCGGATGTTGTTCACTTCCGACTCAAAGCTAATCAGCACATCGCCAATTTCACGCTCGATAAAACTAGTGGTCGCCCCACGGCCGCCGGTATCAAATACCGCTACGTTGGCCAAGAAGGTGCGCATAAACTCTTCGATTTGCTCTTCATCGCCATCAAATTCGTTTTCGGCAAAGCCCCAAGCCGCTAAGTAGGTGTAGCGACCATTGCCCGAGGTTTTGGGGTTAGGGAACACCATTTCCACGTCTTCATTAACCAAGTCGTCCCAGCTTTCGATGCCTTTAGGGTTGCCTTTACGCACTAAGAACGCGGTAGTGGAGTAATAGGGCGAAGCGTTGTTCTCAAACGCATCCTGCCAATCTTCGGCCACCAGCCCGGCCTCGGCAAGTACCTGCACGTCGGTCACCTGGTTGAAGGTCACCACATCGGCACGCAGGCCCTGCAAAATTGCGCGCGCTTGGGCAGAGGAGCCGCCGTGGGACTGGCTGATCTCAATCTCTTCGCCGTGCTCTTCCTGCCACCAGGCTTGAAACTCAGGATTAATCGCCGCAAACAGCTCGCGAGCGATATCGTAGGACGAATTAAGCAGTTCACGCTCCTGGGCAGCGGCAGGGCTGCTCACCGTGACGCCTAAGGCAAGCGCAATCAGGCTGCGGCGGAAAATAGTCGGCAGTGTCATAAACTAGCTCCTTCAAAAGTGTAAGCGCGTCTTATCGCAATATGGGCAAGGTTAAATCTATCAATGTGGAATTACAATCATGTTTTATATTCTATTTGAGAATATGAGTGTGCGCAGATGCCCAATGCAAAGTCGTGTAGGTGATGGGGCTTAGTGGGTGGCTCTGGTAACATAGAAGGCTCATTCCCCTGTTAATTTAGGAACGTGCTATGACCGCTGCGCAGGACTTTTTGATTGCCCCCTCTATTCTTTCCGCTAACTTTGCGCGGCTTGGCGAGGAAGTAGATAACGTGCTGGCGGCTGGCGCGGATGTGGTGCACTTCGATGTCATGGACAATCACTATGTGCCCAACCTCACCATTGGCCCTATGGTATGCAAAGCGTTGCGCCAGCACGGGGTGACGGCACCGATTGACGTCCACCTAATGGTCAAGCCGGTAGACCGCATGATCAGTGACTTTATTGAGGCGGGTGCCAGCTACATTACGTTTCACCCGGAAGCCTCTGAGCACGTTGATCGCTCATTGCAGTTAATTCGTGATGGCGGTTGTCAGGCAGGCTTAGTGTTTAACCCGGCCACGCCGCTCTCCTATCTCGACTACGTGATGGATAAAGTCGATATGGTGCTGCTGATGAGCGTTAACCCTGGCTTTGGCGGTCAGTCCTTTATCCCTGGCACGTTAAACAAACTACGCGAGGCGCGGGCGCGCATTGATGCCTCAGGACGTCCGATTCGTCTGGAGATCGACGGTGGGGTGAAAGTGGATAATATCGGCGAGATCGCCGCCGCGGGCGCTGACACCTTTGTGGCCGGATCTGCTATCTTTAGCGCTCACCAAGCCAGCGACCCGCACGGCTATGACACCGTGATCAAGCAGATGCGTGCTGCGCTGGCCAAGTAAACGTCAGTGTTGTTTAGTGAAGCTTCATGCGCGGCTTTAAGTAGCGATTCAGCTTATCGACCAGCCACGCTAGCCCCGTCTTCGGCGCCCCATGAATAGAGAGCTGGTGCATGCGGTAGAGCGATGCATAGGCTTGGCGAGCCAGCCAGCCCTCTAAAAATAGCCCCTTGGAGGCGGAACTACGCATTAAATTGCCCACTGCATCGTATCGGGCTAACGATACTAGCGAGCCGTGATCGCGGTAGCGGAAATCGGCGAGCGGTTTGCCTTCCAGTTGATTAACGATATTTTTGGCGAGCAGCTTGGCCTGCTGATGAGCCGCCTGGGCGCGAGGCGGCACCGTGCCACTTTCCCCCATTGGGCAACTGGCGCAATCGCCTAAGGCAAAAATCTTCTCATCATCGACACTCTGCAGAGTGCTGTTGACTTCAATTTGGTTTTTCTTATTCGTCGTAAGGCCTAGTTCCGCCAAAAACGGGGGTGCTTTGATCCCCGCTGCCCAGACGTTAATGTCGGTCTTAATCACTTCATCATCACCAGTGACCAACTGATACGCTTGCGCTTCTTTCACGGCGGTATCGGTGTGAACCGTCACGCCCATCTCTTCAAGTTCTGTTTTAACCGTTTGACTGACCCGTTCCGAAAGCCCCGGCAGCAAACGCGGGGCTGCTTCTAGCAAGTGCACACTGATTTGCTGGTTATCCAGCGCCGTCACGCCATAGGCATTGAGCATGCGCGAAGCGTCAAACAATTCGGCGGCAAGCTCTACTCCCGTGGCGCCACCCCCCACAATCCCAATGGTCAACTGAGTATGCTGACGCAGGTTGGGATCGGTATAGCGCAGAAAGGTATTGATCATATCGCGCTGGAACGCCTTGGCCTGCTGGGGCGAGTCAATAAAGTGGCAGTGCTCCGCAACGCCGGGTGTGCCGAAATCGTTGGAGACGCTGCCTATGGCCATGACCAGATAGTCATAGGTAAGCTCCCTGGCGGGTAGCACTTCTTGACCGTCCTCATCATTGATAGGCGCGAGTTGCAGTGTCCGCTGCTCGCGATTTATGCCGGTCAGCGAGCCACGCTGGTAGCGATAGAAGTGAGCAGAGGAGTGCCCGCGAAGATCCACCTCGTCCATGCTCGAATTCAGCACGCCAGTGGCCAGTTCGTGGAGCAGCGGTTTCCAGACATGGGTGGTATTGCGATCCAGCAGCACAATTTCTGCGCGTTTGCGCTTACCTAAGGTACGGCCTAATCGCGTGGCAAGGGCTAAGCCGCCCGCACCGCCGCCAACAATCACGATTCTGGGAGTGGGCATATCACTACCTCCTTAACTAAATTAGCCCTAGCATAGAAGGTTCTCGCGCTTCTGACTAATGCGATCCTTTGTTTTAAGCAGGTAAACTGGTTTTCAAATCCACATGGGAATAGAGAGCATTGAAAGTACATCCAATCCACTACTCAGAACTACATTCAGTGCTACAGGGGAAGCGGCTGCTTGCCTTCGACTTGGACGGCACTCTGATCGACTCAGTGCCCGACCTTGCAGTCGCAGTGGCGCGCACGTTAAGCGAGCTGGCGTTGCCCATGCCGGGTGAAACAGAGGTGCGGGGCTGGGTTGGCAATGGCGCGCCGGTATTAGTCGAAAGAGCCCTGACCTGGGCGCGAAAAGCAGCGCCCGACCCCGTGCTTCAGCAGCGCGCCTATGAGGCATTTATGCGCCACTATGGCGCGGCATCCAATACCCTGACGACGCTGTACCCTGGGGTTAAGCAGGCACTTCAGGCACTGTATCAACACGGCCTAACGTTGGTGCTGATCACCAATAAGCCCGAGCGCTTTATTGAACCGCTGCTAACACACTTCGAGCTGTTGGACTATTTTACCCTCTTGATTGGCGGCGATTCGCTGGCCGAAAAAAAGCCCCACCCTCTGCCGCTGCTGCACGCTGCTCAACACTGCCAAATAGCGCCAGATGAGTGTGTGATGATCGGCGATTCACGTCACGATATGGCGGCTGGTAAGGCGGCGGGCTTTACCACCCTCGGGTTGCCCTACGGCTATAATCATGGGGAGCCGATCGACAACAGTCACCCTGATCTAGTGCTGAGTTCGTTAACCGAACTGCTACTCGGCCGTCGCGCCCCCTAGAGCGGTATGCATCACTTCAGCATTATGTTGCAGCATCGCTGAGTAGTTGGCCGCCGGGCCATCTGCACCGCTCAGCGAGTCGACATACAGCGGGCCTGCTAGGGGAAGCGAGGCCTCCCGTGATAGGGCGTCCATATGAATACTGGGCGTGGTGCTTTCAAAAAACAGCGCTGGCGGGCGAGGGCGGTTATTAGCCAGATATTCGCTCATCTTGGCCATTGCCTCGGCACTGCCCTGGGTCTCGTGATTAACGCCCCACACTCCCAGGGTTTCAAAGGCGTAGGCGCGGGCGAAATAGCCAAAACCAGCTTCACTGGTCATTAAGGTTCGGTTGGTTTGTGGAATCCCATCAAGCCGCTCTTTCACTGTTTGGTTAAGCGTGCTCAGTGCCTTGCGTGCCTCTTCAGCCCGAGCATAAAAGGCATCGGCCTGGTCGGGTAAATGCTCAGCTAGCGTCTCGGCAATTACATCGATGTAGGCGGCAGCCCCCTCGGGATCCATCCACATATGTGGGTCTAACTCGCCTTTATACTGCCCTGTTGAGATCATTAGCGGTGAATAGTCGGCCTTTTCCGCCACCTCTACTAGGGTCAGCTGGTCGTGGGACATCGCTTCAACATGGCGTATCCACGGCTCCAGCCCCAGCCCGTTATAAAACACAATATGGGTCTCTTCTAACGCCAGTACATTGGGCGGGGTTAACTCCCAGCGATGAACATCTTCTCCTCGTGGAACAATGACGTTGACGCTAACCGTGTCGCCGGCCACCCGTTTGACCAACTCCTCCATGACTGAGAAAGAGGCAATAACGCGTAGCGTTGTGCTGGCATAGGCTGGCGCAGCMCTTATCAGCGCGGCAAATAAGAGCGTACACACCCAGGTAACCCGCTTTGACATTCCACGCTCCTAACTGGCTGAAAAACTACTACAAAAACGATCACAAACACTATGACAAAAATGATCACAAAAGACGGCAGATAATAAAGACTGCGCTGGCCTGTTGCCAGTTCCAATGCAACGTTAGGCCAAAACAGATATTGCCCAAGGAGGGATTCACCCTCGGGAAAAGTGCCACTATGCTGAACACTACTATACATATAAGCATAGCTTGCCTTATGAATTGCCGAACGGTTTCTTCGTGGTGGTACTTAACCCCTGCAAGGGAGTGCTCGGTTGCGGTATCATCATCGCTTAGCGGTTTCATCTGTGACCGAAATGACGCAATGGAGTAAGTGGGGCGATGGCGCAAGCTCAGTCGGTGCTAAATCAGGCAGCGCAGAAAGTGCTCATGATCGACAACTACGACAGCTTTACGTTTAACATTGTCCAGTACCTGGGCGAGCTGGGCGCGGAAGTGATCACTTATCTTAATGACCACATTACCATTGAGCGGATCGAAGCGCTGGCGCCGACGCACTTAATGGTGTCGCCAGGACCCTGCACGCCCAATGAAGCAGGAATCTCCATGGCTGCCATTGAGTATTTCGCTGGCAAGCTGCCTATTCTAGGCGTCTGCCTGGGGCATCAGGCGATTGGCCAAGTGTATGGTGGCAAGGTAGTGCACGCCCCGCAGGTGATGCACGGTAAAACCTCGGCTGTACTGCATGCTAACCAAGGCGTGTTCGAAGGGCTGGATAATCCTGTTGAGGTTACCCGCTATCACTCCCTGGTGGTCGATAAGGCAAGCTTGCCCGACTGTTTGGAAGTCACTGCCTGGACAGGTGATGACGACGTGACCCCCGGTTTAGTCATGGGATTTCGTCACCGCGAGCTGGATATTGAAGGGGTGCAGTTTCACCCTGAGTCGATTCTTACCCGCCAAGGCCATGAGCTGTTGGCCAACTTTTTAAAACGCGGCTGATGGCCGGTTTCACACGCTTTTAGGGGCCCCTCTGCTCATGCAAATGCGAGACGCGATTAATGCGGTGATGCGCCGCGAAGACCTCTCTTTCGATGCCATGCACGCCTTGATGCGCCAAATCATGACCGGCGATGCGTCTGACGCGCAAATTGGTGGCCTGCTGGTCGGTTTAGCCATGAAGGGCGAAAGCGCGGTAGAGATCAGCGCCGCCGCGCAGGTAATGCGCGAGCTGATGAAGCGCGTAGAACTGCAGGCCGAAAACGTTGTAGACATCGTCGGCACCGGTGGCGATGGTGCGAACCTGTTTAACGTTTCCACCGCCGCCAGTTTTGTCGCCGCCGCCGCCGGTGCCCATGTGGCCAAGCACGGTAACCGCAGCGTTTCATCATCGTCGGGCAGTGCTGATCTGTTTGATGTAGCGGGTATTTACCTGGATCTTAAGCCTGACCAGGTGGCGCGCTGTATTGAGCAGGTGGGCGTAGGCTTTATGTTCGCCCCCAACCACCACCCGGCGATGCGCTATGCCATCGGCCCCCGCCGTGAAATGGGCGTGCGCACGCTGTTTAATATTTTGGGCCCGTTGACCAACCCGGCGGGCGCTCCCAACCAAGTGCTGGGCGTTTACGCGCCGGAGCTGGTGCCGCTGATGGCGGAAGTGCTGAAAACCCTCGGCAGCCGCCACGTGATGGTGGTGCACTCAGAGGATGGCCTGGATGAGATTTCCCTGGCTAGTCCCACCTTGGTGGCTGAACTCAAAGAGGGTGAGATTACCCAGTACACCATTACACCCGAAGCGTTAGGCATAGAGCGCCAGAGCCTGGCAACGCTGAAAGCTAATAGTGCGGAAGATAGCCTGCGCTTGGTTAAAGCCGCGCTTTCCGGTGAGGGAGCCGCGGCCGATATGGTCGCGCTAAATGCCGGGGCCGCGCTCTACTGTGCGGGCGTCGCGGATACGTTAAAAGAGGGTGTGATGGTGGCCCAGGACGCCCAAGCCTCCAAACTGCCGCTTGAGAAGCTTAAAGAGCTTTCGCACTTCACCAGCGTTTTTAAGCAGTAGGCTCATAAACAAGATAAGTGTTAAACCAAAAGAGATCACCATGACTCAACAGGCAACGCCGACTATTTTAACGCGCATTCTGGCCCGTAAGGATCAGGAGGTGGCTGAGCGCCGTCAGGCAGTTTCGGAAGCTGATCTGCTCGCCCTCGGGGAGAAGCAGAGCGCCCCGCGTGGTTTTATCGAAGCCCTCAACGCGCGCATTGCAGCGGGTGATCCGGCGATTATTGCGGAGGTGAAAAAAGCGTCGCCCTCGAAGGGGGTAATTCGCGAAGAGTTTCATCCTTCGGATATTGCCAAAAGCTATGCCCAGGGCGGTGCGGCTTGTTTGTCGGTACTCACCGACGCGGACTTTTTTCAGGGCCACGAAGACTATCTGATTGCCGCACGGGATGTGTGTTCGCTGCCGGTGATTCGCAAAGACTTTATCACCCACGGCTATCAGGTCAGTGAAGCGCGGGCGATCGGTGCGGACTGTATTCTGCTGATCGTGGCTGCGCTTGACGATGCCCAGCTACGCGACCTGAACCAGCAGGCTATTCAGTTGGGAATGGATGTACTGGTTGAGGTTCACGATGCGGACGAGCTAGAGCGCGCTTTAGCGCTGGATTTAAAGCTGGTAGGTATCAATAACCGTAACCTGCACACCTTTGACACCAGTCTTAATACCACCCTTGATCTGCTGCCACGTATTCCCGAAGGCGTCACGGTGATTACCGAATCCGGCATTCATACCCGTGATGACGTTGAGCTGATGCGCGACCATAACGTCAATGGTTTTCTGGTTGGCGAAGCCTTTATGCGTGAAAGCGATCCCGGATTGGCGCTTAAGCGGCTGTTTTTTTAACCCGCAGCTTTTAGTTCGCCTTTTTGGTTTTCCAACTGAGCACGGCAACCGTAAGGGCGGGCAGAAAAGTAACGGTGACGATGGCCGTGCCGAGCAGCCCGAACAGCACAATGGCGCCGACGCCGCGGTAAAGCTCGGTGCCTTCCCCCGGTAAAAACACCAGCGGTGAAAGGCCACACAGGGTAGTGAGGGTGGTCATGGCGATAGGCCGCAAACGGCTCTCAACCGCCTGTTGAACGGCCTCACGAACGCCCATAGATGCCGTGCGTAGATTCTCCCTTGCCTGATGAACCACCAGTATTGGGTTGTTGACCACCGTGCCCATCAGTATCAAAAAGCCCAGCATGGTGATCATATCAAACGGCTGGCTAATGGCGTTCAAGCCTATTTTTGGCAGTTGGGCGCCTACAGTATTCATCAGCCAGAGCCCGACAATCCCGCCTGCGGCACCCAATGGAATGGTAGCGAGAATCAGCAGTGGATAGCCCCAATGGGCGAAAATCGCCACCAATAAAAGATACACAATCGCCAGCGCAATCAGTGCATTGCCGGTCAGCGCCTGCCGGGTAGCGTCTAACTGATCCCCGGCACCGCTCACCGTGACATTAATGTTAGCGGGTAGCGCGCCTTCATCGCTTAAGTAGTCGATCACCTCCCGCTGCATCCGCTCGATACCCGCTTCCAACGCCACGCTGCGCGGAGGAATAACATCCAGGGTGACGCTGCGGCGACCATCTACTCGCCGTAATGTGGCGGTTCCCACCGTTTCCCGTATGTCAGCGAGGGTGTTGAGCGGAACGTTAATTCCCGACGGGGTGTGAATCGGCAGCGTGGCGAGGGCATCCAGGTTGATATCTCCTGCTTCGGGGCCGTAGCCGTAAAGATCGATTTTTTCGTCGTCGAGGTAAAAGTCATCTAGGTAGGCGCCGTTGGTAAGTACCGCCACGGTGGTACCCAGCTCGCCGGTATCCATGCCGACTTCGGCGGCGCGCTCCCAGTCAGGGTAAATCTCAATCAGCGGCTGACCAAGATCCAAGGCAGAGGGCCGCGACTGAATGCGCGGGTTGTCGAAAACCGTCTGGGCGCGCTGGTAAATCGCATTGGCGGTGGTGTAAAGCTGGTTTAAATCATTGCCAGCAATATCCAGCGTTATGCTGCGCGTACCGCCATCGTTGCTGGAGATAATTGAGCCACGGGCGGCAAAAGCGCGCATGTCTGGATATCTTTCAAAGCGTTGGGTGAGGGCGTCCATCAAGGCTTCGATATGGGTGGGGTCAATGGTTTCAGCAATAATCCGCAAACTCTGGGCTTCAGCCTGAATGCCCATGGTGCGAATCGGCGGAACATCGGTATCGCCACGCTCAAAATTTTCAGGGTCGGCGCCTACATGGGGTTCAAGCTCACGCTGCAGGGTTTGGGCAATGGCATCCATGGTAGCCAGATTGTAACTCGCCGGGGCATTCATACTGGCAAAGGTCTTGGCCTCTTCGCCTTCCGGCAGGTACTCCGCTGGGGGTGTTAGCCAAACAAAAATGCCGATACCTCCCACAACGCCCAGCACGATGGCAAGAAAGCGCCGTGAAGCCGTGCGGATCATGCCATCAACCACCCATAAACAGCTGCGTACCCATCGTGGTGATGAGGTTGATGCGCTCTCTTTGCCGCGAAAATCGATATGCGCACCCAGGGTGGGGATCACGGTAATTGCCACTACCATCGAGACAATAATCGAGGTTGAGATGGCCACCGCAATATCGGAGTAGAGCTGACCGGCTTCCTGCTGAATAAAGAAGATCGGCACAAAGACTAAAATAGTCGTGAGGGTTGAGGCCAGAACTGCGGGCCATACTTGCTTAACGCCCTCCAAAGCGGCTTCAAAACGCGCGAGCCCACGGCGGCGCTGGGTCTCGATGCTCTCCAGTACCACGATGGTGTTATCAATGGTCATGCCAATGGCGAAAGCGACACCCGCCAGTGAAATAACGTTGAGCGTGCGGCCTGCCAGCAGCAGGCCTAGAAAGGCAGCGATGGTGCAGATGGGAATGCCGATCACACCAGCAAAAGTGGCTCGGGCTGAGCGTAGAAAAGCGTACATCACTAGGGTGGCAAACAGCGCACCCAGGCCCAGGTTGACCCACACATTGGCAATTGACGACTCCACGTAGCGCACATCGTCGCTGGAGAGCGTCATGCGCATACCCTGCTCAGCCAGCAGGCCTTCGTTTAGCGCGTCGACTTCTTCCAGCATGGCGCGCTTGATATCGATGACATTGGCGCCTGGCTCCCGGCGAACCTGCACGCTAAGCACCGGATCCCCCGCTGAGTTGTAGGCTCTGGAAGTGAGCTCAGCATAGGATTGGCGCACTTCAGCCACATCGCTTAGCCGGGTGACTGCGTCACCTTCGCGGGCTAGAATCAGCGCTTCAAGGCTTTCGACATCTTCGAAACGCCCCACGGTACGCAGCAGATAACGACGCTTGCCGCTCTCTAAATTACCGCCAGAGACATCCTGGTTGCGGGCCTGCAGGGCTGCCTGTATATCGCTAATGCTCAACTCGCGGGCGGCCAGTGCCTCGGGATTAATCAACAACTGCATTTGCCGCTCTGCGCCCCCGGAAACCGTGACTTCCGAGACGCCCGCAACGCTCTCCAGGCGCGGGCGGACGTTATCTTCCAGGTAATCGCGCATGGCCGGCATATCGAGCTGGCGCGGGTTGCCTTCCCGTGGGCCAACGTTAAAGTACATAAAGGCGTTAGCGGAAAAAGAGTTAGCGACAATGCGCGGCTGGTCGACGTTGTTGGGATAGGAGGGCACTTGGCTAAGCGCGTTGTTAACCCGAATCAAGGTTTCGGTGAGATCAACGCCGAAGGGGAACTCCAGTTCTATCTCGGCGCTACCGCTGCTGGCGGTAGACTCCATGCGCTGCAGGTTGGGCACATTGCGCAGGAACTCCTCCTGCTCAATCAAGATGTCCTTCTCGATATCTTGCGGTGTCGCACCCGGCCACTGGGTCTCGATGCCCACTACGCGGGTTTCCAGGTCGGGGATCATCTGTACGGGTATGCGCCAGATAGCAGCGATACCCAGAATCAACAGGATTAGCGTGATCACGCTAACCAAGATGCCGTGACGGATAATAGCGGCAAACATAGCTGAGGGCGGCTCCTTTAGTCGTCGCTTAGGGACACGCTTTGCCCCTCTTCAAGGCGTTCGTTGCCGACGACGATGACGCGATCACCCGCCGAGAGGCCCTCTTTGATGGCGACTTCGCCCTGGTGGCTACTGCCGATCTCAACCCGCTGTTCAAACGCTTGCCACGTCTCCTCCTCTTGGCGGGTGAGCCAAACGCTAACGCTACCATCCGGTCGGCGGATTAGCGCATCCCGCGGCACGCTGGGGCCACTTTCGCCGTTAAGCTGCAAACGGCCTTCTACGGCCATGCCTGGGAGCATTTCCAGTGGCTCTTCCGGCACCGCGCGGAGTAGAAACTGCCGTGAACGGGCATCAAGGGGAATGCGCGCTAGTGTTCGCGCTGGGTACCACTGATCACTACCCTCTAAACGCACCTCTAGCTGCGAGCCTTCAAAGCGCTGGTAGGCGGAGAGCGGTACTGAAAAATCCAGCGTCAGGGCAGATAAATCAATCAGCGTCAGCAGCGTATCGCCGGGGTTGACCCACTCACCCACATTGCTCTCCCGCTGGGTGACCATGCCATCAAAGGGGGCACGTATTTGGTGACGCTCCAGCTGTAGTTGGGTGAGCGAGTAATCCGCTTCCCGTGCTTCCAGCGCGGCCTGAGCAGCGGCTAAAACACTTTCACGCTGGCGGCGTTCGCTTGCGGCAATACTTTGCGCCGAGAGCTGGTTGGCCTCGCTCACCAAGCGTTGGGCTTCGTCGCGCTCAGCTTCGGCCTGGGCCAAGTCGGCGCGGGCACGCTGGCTCTCCAGGCTAATGTCGCGGGTATCGAGGGAGAGTAGCGGTTGGTCCTGAGKGACGGTGTCGCCCATCTCTACCGTTAGTTCGCTGACCTGACCCGCTTCAGCGCTCGACAACTGTGAGGTTTGCGGAGCGGTGACGCTACCGGTGAGCGGCAAAATCTCTACCCGGGGAGTGTCTTCGACCACCTGCGTTTCAACGCGGCTTTCCTGGGCGACAGCTGTGACCGTCAGGCTTAGCATAAGCACAACGCCAGCGCCTAGGCGGGCCAAGGTGGGGAGTAAAGGCAGCAAGAGGGCTCCTGAAAAATGGACACGTTGGTAGAGAGCGTGACAGCTTTTTGTGCTGCACACCAATTATTATATCAACGTTAGACAAGAAGTCTTCTGAGTACAACGACACCTTGCTCGCTGTTTGTTTATCACGCCCTAGTGCCGCTTCAATGCAGCCAATAGCGCTTGCAATGGATGGGGCAGCACTTGCTTCGAGTAACGTTTCACCTGGCTGCGGCAGGAGTAGCCGGTAGCCAGTAGCCTGCCACTGTTTTCCGTGGCCTCTACCTGAGGTTGCCACGACTGGGCGTATATGGTTTTTGAGGTGGCGGCGTTGCGGGTTTCGTGGCCGTAGGTGCCGGACATGCCGCAGCAGCCACTGGCCATCAGTTCGAGCTCTAACCCAAACGCCGCGAACACCTGCTGCCACGCCTTGGGGCTACCCGGCGCGTTGGTTTTCTCGGTGCAGTGGGAGAGCAGCTTAAAGCCTGGGTCGGTTAGCTGGAGCTGGTTGGGCGCTAGCGTGTTAATGCGGGTCGCCAGCCACTCCTGCAGCATCAGCACTTCCGGCACCGCCTCATTGCCCAGCGCTTTAACGTACTCTTGCCGGTAGGTCAGCGTCATCGCCGGGTCGATACCGACCATGGGTATATCAAAGCGCGCCAGGGTGCGGAGCCGCTCGGCCTGCTTGGCGGCGGTGCGCTCGAAGGCGCCCAAAAAGCCCTGCACCTGGAGCGGTTTGCCGTTCGCGGAAAAGGGCATCACAAACACGCGTAGATTGAGCCGAGACAACAGCTCCACCACGTCCATTACCAGCTTGGCTTCAAAGTGGGTGGTGAAAGCATCCTGGACGATAATCACGCTATTGGCGCGCTGCTGTTCGGTTAATAGCGCCAGCGAGAGCGGCGTTGCTTCAGCGATGCCCCAGGCCTTCAGCTGTTTCTTCACGCTGGCGCGAGAGAGGGCGGGTGAATCACTCATGCCCAATGTGCTGCGCATTAGTTTTTCCACCCAGCCCTGGCCAATCACCGCGTTATACAGCGGTGCGGCCTTGGCCAGGGTGGGCAGCATAAACTCGGTGCCGCCGATCACGTAGTCGCGCAGCGGGCGCAGGTAGCGGCCATGGTAGACCTCTAGAAACTGTGAGCGAAACTGGGGGACATTGACCTTGATGGGGCATTGCCCCGCGCAGGATTTACACGCCAAACAGCCCGCCATAGCGTCGTAAACCTCGTGGGAGTAGTCGTGGTGCTGCTTGCGGCTTAGTGTGTTCGCCACCCGCAGTGGAAGGCTTTTAATAAAGCCCCAGCCGCCTTCGACTTTCTTCTTACGTGACTCTTCAACGACGTCGATCCCTGCCTGTGACTGTAGGCGTAGCCATTCGCGGATCAAGCTAGCGCGGCCTTTGGGCGAGTGGCGGCGGTCCCGCGTTGCCTTCCACGAAGGGCACATGGGGTCGTCAAAGTCATAGTTGTAGCAGGCGCCGTTGCCGTTGCAGTAGACCGCAGCGTCGTAAGCCTGCCAGGCACGCTCGTCGATGGTGCGGTCAAACTGGCCGCGCATGGGTACGCCATCGATGGTGAGTAGATCGGGGTCGCTATCCTTGGCGATTAGCGCGCTATCTTCGGCAGGTGATGCGATTTTGCCAGGGTTAAGCTGATTAAACGGATCAAACGCCGCTTTGACCCGCTGTAGGCTAGGGTAGAGTTCGCCAAAGAATTTGGGCGCGTACTCCGAGCGCACGCCCTTGCCGTGTTCGCCCCACAGCAGGCCACCATATTTCTGGGTAAGTGCTGCCACCTCATCGGAAACTTCACGAATCAGTTTTTCCTGTTCGGGATCCTTCATATCGATGGCGGGGCGCACGTGCAGCACTCCCGCATCCACATGGCCAAACATGCCGTATGAAAGCCCTCGGGCATCCAGCGCGGCGCGGAACTCGGCGATAAAATCGGCTAGATGCTCTGGCGGTACGGCGGTGTCTTCCACAAAGGCAATGGGTCGCTTCTCGCCCTGCACGTTGCCAAGCAGGCCCACCGAGCGTTTGCGCATGGCGTAGACTTTCTGGATCTGCCCTCGCCCTTCGGCCAGGGTGTAGCCTAGCCGCGCTACGGCGGTGTCTTGGCTTAGCTGTTCAGTAAATGCCCTTACCCGCTCGGCGAGGGCGCTTTCATCGTCGTCATTAAACTCGATCAGGTTAATACCGCGAATGGGTTCGCTATCGGTTGCCGGGAAAAACGCTGCCACGCTGTCCCAGACAAAGTCCTCCATGGCCAGTTGAAGCACTGTGTCATCCACCGTTTCGATGGAGGTTGGCCGAGCGCTGGCGGCTTTCAGCGTTTTGGCATCCCGCAAGGCGTCCATAAAGCTGGTATAGCGCACATTGACCAGTGTGGAGTGCTTGGGGATCGGCAACACGTTCAGCACGGCTTCGTTTAGAAAGCCCAATGAGCCTTCTGAGCCGCACAGCAGGCTGTTGAGATTAAGCTGGCCTTCATCATCGCGCAGGTGGGCTAAATCGTAGCCGGTTAAACAGCGGTTGAGCGGCGGAAATTTTGACTCTATCAGGCCGCGCTGCTGGTCGATAATCTCGGCGGCGGTGGTATGCACGCGACCAAGAATGCCTTCCTGCTGGCGCTCAGTCTGCTCTTCATCCTGGGTTAACGCACGACTGTGCAGATGCTTGCCGCCGATCAGAACGGTATCGAGTTCCAGCACGTGGTCGCGGGTTTTGCCGTATTCGCAGCTGCCCTGGCCACTGGCATCGGTGGAAATCATGCCGCCAATGGTGGCGCGATTGGAGGTGGAGAGTTCTGGGGCGAAAAACAGCCCATGGGGTTTTAGCGCAGCGTTGAGCTGGTCTTTGATCACCCCGGCCTGGACGCGTACCCGACGGTTTTCAACATCGATGTTAAGGATTTGGTTCATATGGCGGGAGATATCCACCACAATGCCGTCTGTGAGTGACTGACCGTTAGTGCCGGTGCCGCCGCCGCGGGGCGTTAACACAATCCCTCGATGGGTGGTTTGCGCGGCCAGCCGGGTCAGGCGCTCAATATCTTCTGCGTGCTTGGGGTAAACCGCTGCCTGGGGCAAAAGCTGATAAATCGAGTTGTCCGTTGCCAGCACCGTGCGGTTGGCATAATCGGGGGCTATTTCGCCCTCAAAGCCGCGGGTTTTGAGGGCTTGTAGAAATCGCACGTAATCTTTGCCCAAACGTTCAAACGGGGCGGTACGGGTGTCCAAGGATGCAATCATAGTTGATCAGGCCGTCAGTGCCGGGGGGCGCAATAAAAGAAGACCGCTACTTTACCGCAGCGGCTGCCCGGCTGCATCTCACGCTAGCGCTTTACTCCACACCTTATTCCGCTCCTAGGGCCTCTTTTACCAGCGCTAATGAGGCGTCAGTCATTGGCAGCGTTAGGGCCAATTCGTGGGCGCGGGGCGACATTTTGCGCCAAGTCATTTGCACAATACGTACCATATGGTCGTGCTCGATCTTGCGCGAGAAATCGGCAAAGTAGTTTTCTAAGAATACCAAGCAGGCGCAATCTTCCAGTGCCTGCACATCGGCGTCTCGACCCAGGCCTTTTTTACCAATAATTTTCGCGGCTCGGTCGGCGTCTTCGTCACTGTAGCCAGCATCGCGCATTAGCTGAGCGGTCGTCTCGCCCGCGCGCTTGCCCTGGTCACGCCGCCAAGTTAAATAACCCACGCGTCCTTCAGGATACTCTTCCCGCGGTACCAACCAGCGCTGCAAGTGCTGGGCCCGAACGGCTAATCGAAGCACTTCATCCGGTGCGTCATGCACATGGTCTAGCCACCCACTCATGCGCTGAGCATAGGCCAGTTCCTGGGGCATTGATGTGTCATCGGCGAGGGTGGTGGAACGTGGATCCTCGGCATGCAGGGCATCGATGGCGGCAAGCGTTTGATCAAAAGCGGTAGGCATGGCAGCGGTGCTCGGCTGGAAAGTGGTCGACAATAGAGACTAGGTTGCCGAGAAACCGCACGAATCACAACTGCTGTAGGKGGGGAGGTTATGAAAAAGGGAAGCATCGCGTCCGCTGCTAACCACAGCGGACGCTTTTTCATACGCTATAAATGCTAGCGTCAAAATTAGCGGTGGTTGTAGATTTCTTCGTTAAGTTCACCCTCGCTTTTACCCACCAGGGTCGTCACCATTAAATCACCGGCGACGTTGACGCTGGTGCGTGCCATATCAAGGATACGATCAATCCCTGCGACCACGGCGATGGCTTCCAACGGCAGGCCAACCTGCGCCATCACAATCGAGAGCATAATCAAGCCTGCGCCCGGCACCCCCGCAGTGCCAATGGAAGCCAGCGTGCCGGTGGCGACAATCATGCCGTAATCCATCATGCTCAAATCTGTACCGGTCATTTGGGCAATAAATAGCACCACTACGCCCTGATAAAGCGCGGTGCCATCCATATTGATGGTGGCGCCCACGGGCAGTACAAACCCAGAAACTCCTTCAGAAACGCCAAGGTTCTTTTGAGCACAGCGGATCGAGACCGGCAGGGTGCCCGCAGAGGAGGCGGACGAGAACGCCACCACAATAGCGTCCAGGCTGCCCTGCAAATAGCGCATAGGATTTAGCCGACCCAGTAGCGAGATAAAGCCTGAGTAGATCACTAGCACGTGCAGGATACTGGCCAGGTATGCCACGCCAATCAGTTTGGCCAGTGGTAGCAGTATCTCTAAGCCGTACTGGCCCGAGACGTGGGCGATTAAGCCAAATACGCCGAACGGGGCGAAGGCCATCACAATGCCGGTGAGCTTGTACATCGCCTCGGCAAAGCTGTCGAATACCTTCATTACTGGCTCGCCTTTATCGCCAATCAGCGTCAGCGAAATACCCAAACCAATGGCAAACACAATGATCTGCATAATGTTGCCGTTGGCTAGGGCGTCCAGCGGGTTACGCGGCACTAAGTTAACCAGAATAGAGACCAGTGATGGCGCTTCGCTGGCGGCCACTTCAGAATCGAAGCTTAAATCAACACCCACGCCCGGCTGCAGAAGGGTGGAAAGCACCAAGCCGATAGAGATAGCAAAGGCGGTAGTGACCAAATAGAGCGTAATGGTGCGCGCGCCAATGCGGCCCATTTTCTGAGGGTCGCGCATGGAGGTAATACCCACCACCAAAGTGGAAAATACCAGCGGCACAATCAGCATCATAATGGCGTTAATAAAAATATCGCCCAGCGGCTTAAACACGCTGGCGGTTTCACCTAGCAGCGCTCCCGCTAAAATACCCAGCGCCAACCCTGCGAGAATCTTCTTCCATAGGGCAATTCGTCGCCACCAAGCAAACTTTCCTTGCTGTGCTGTCTCCTGCACTGCCTTTCTCCTGTCCAAAAGTGTGAAAACCTATTATTCATCGATTCGCCAGTCGAATCGGCGGGCACTCTATCACTTTTGACTAATGAGCGGGGGTGGTTATGCCGAGTGGTAATAGTGCATGCGGTCGCTTCGATCATTCTACTTAGCTAGCGGCGCGGCTGTAGTTGGGGGCTTGAAGCGTGGCTATCAAAATAGGGAGTTCAGATGCACGGTCATGTAGGGCACACTTCTCACCATAGTGATAATCAGAGAATAGCGTCTACTTATCCGCTAGAAATATACCTATCTGCTGTCTCGCTAAGTTGATCATTCAATCGGAAACTTTTGTTTTTGATGAAGCACTCGCATGATGCGAATAGTGGGGCCATCCACCCAGTAGGAAATAATCAGCGATACTTCAGGGACGATAAGCAATCTGCCTGGAATACCCTCTCTTTGCACACCCATCATCGGTTGCTCGAGCAGGTTTTCAGCTTTAGCTTCGATCATGTCATCAGTTTTCTCCGCCACTAAAGGGTTAAATTCGTAAAGAAACTCGAAGATCACCTCACGATCATTAAGGGACTCTTCTTCCCAAAAAATCATGGCGTAGCTCGATGGCGGATTTTAGCTTTGCGTTCAGCCATATGGGCTTTCGCGCTTTCATGATCAATGAAGGAAGCTTTTCCCTCATCATATTTCTCAAACGCCCGATTAACTTGCTGTGTCAACCATGTATCGTGAGATAACATCTTGCGCTGTTGCTCAGCCAGTTGCTCGGTAAATTCACGGCAGGCATCACTAAGCGTTCGCCCCTGGCTCTCAGCCATTTGTTGGCTTAAACGTTTTGTTTCCTCATCAACACGAAACTGAATTCTGGTGTCCATGGTGAGTTCCTATCCAAATCTATGCGTGTGTACAGATGTTAGCACAAGTGTGACTGGCAAGGTGGCTGACGAGTTTAGGTGAATCATGTGTGCGCGATGACGATTAAGCAGTTCTGATGCTGCGAGGGAGATCCATCTTAGAGTTTCAATCCACGCGCCCATGTAGGGCGCGACAGTCATGAGTGAGCGTAAAAGTGCGACGATTTAGGTGGCATTTGCATGGCTCAACATGATTAATTATTTAGTCACCTTAGCCTTAAAGTATCCCCTTTTTCTATAGCTAAATGTTTACACTGTACAAGCTATTGCTTAGCCCCTGAGGCCACCCATAGCCCCCCGCCGCGCTTTTGCCTACAATAGACCCCTTTATGCACGCGCATTGGCGCGGTGCTTTTATTGTTTTCAGGCCAAGGGACAGGATTCATGCTCGATCCGAAACTGCTGCGCGGTGATCTTGACACGGTTGCTCATCAACTGGCCCGCCGGGGCTTTGTGCTTGATAAGGCGGGGCTACAGGTGCTGGAGTCGCGTCGCCGCGAGCTGCAAACGCAAACCGAGCAGCTGCAAAACGAGCGTAATATGCGCTCCAAAGCAATTGGCAAGGCCAAGGCTAACGGTGAAGATATTCAGCCGCTGCTAGATGAAGTCAGCGATTTAGGCGATCGCCTGGATAAAGCCAAGAAAGAATTGGCCGAGGTGCAGGAAGAGTGGGACGACGCCATTAGCGGTATTCCCAACCTGCCCCACGAAAGCGTGCCGGAAGGCAAAAGCGAAGACGATAACGTTGAACTACACCGTTGGGGCACGCCGCGGGCGTTTGATTTCAAGGTGCTGGATCACGTTGATCTGGGTAAGAAGTCGGGCTATCTCGATTTTGAGCTGGCGGCTAAAATCACCGGTGCTCGCTTTGCGGTCATGCGTGGGCCGATCGCGCGCCTGCATCGGGCGCTGGCGCAATTTATGCTGGATACCCAAACCGAGCAGCACGGTTATGAAGAGTGCTACGTGCCGTATATGGTCAACCGTGATTCGCTTATGGGCACCGGCCAACTGCCGAAGTTTGGCGAAGATCTGTTTAGGCTAGACGATGAGCGCGAATACCACCTGATTCCCACTTCAGAAGTGCCGCTGACCAATTTTGTGCGCGATGAAATTGTCGAGCAGGCGGCGCTGCCGATGAAGCTTACCGCCCATACGCCGTGTTTCCGCAGTGAGGCGGGCTCCCACGGGCGCGATACTCGCGGCATGATCCGTCAGCACCAGTTCGATAAAGTCGAAATGGTACAGATCGTAGAGCCGGAGACGAGCTACGCAGCGCTGGAAGAGATGCGCGGCCATGCGGAGGCGATCCTGCAGGCGCTGGAGTTGCCGTATCGCGTAGTAACGCTTTGCACTGGGGATATGGGCTTTGGGGCCACGAAGACTTATGACTTGGAAGTCTGGCTGCCCAGCCAGGAGACTTACCGGGAAATATCGTCGGTCTCTAACTGCGAAGATTTCCAGGCCCGGCGTATGCAAGCGCGGTATCGCCATCCGGATGCTAAAAAGCCACAGCTGCTGCATACGCTGAACGGTTCAGGGCTGGCGGTTGGTCGTTGCCTGCTGGCGGTGCTTGAAAACCACCAGCAGGCGGATGGCTCGGTAACTATTCCTGAGCCGCTACGTCGCTATCTGGGCGGCGTGGAGCGTCTGGCCCTTTAAGCGCCCACTCAACGCTAACCCCGGCATCAATACGAATGGTGCCGGGGCTGTAATCACTGGCGGCACCCGRTTGGTTGGCAGCAGAATCGCTTTCTGCCCGCATTGCCATCATGCGTGGTTGGAAAATAGGCGATTGGGTCTCTTCAATGCGCTGCACATGGTCAAGCTCGGCATCTAAGCTGTCGGCCATCAAATTGGCCTTGTGTTGCGCTTTCTCTAGCGCTTTAACCAGTGCTTCGTCGGTGGCTGCATCACGGTCTTGCAGGTCAAACTGAACACCGTCCAGTGAGTTAACACCGGCGGCTATTAGCGCGTCTAATACTTGGCTTAACTGATCCAGGTCGGTTAGTTCGACGGTGATTGGGCGCTCAAGGCGCGTGCGCTGCAGGGTTTCATGCTCACCGTCTTCATTGCGGGGCCCTTGAACATGTTCAGGATAGACATTCAGCGAGCCCGCATTAATAGCGTTGCGTTCAAGGCCGGTGGCTTCCATCTGTTCGATTAATTCGCTGGCGCGGCTCTCCAAACGCTCGCGGGCATCGCTAAGTGCGCTACTATCGCTCTCTTCCAAGGTGGAAAGAGCGGGAGTGTTCTCCCATAGCCGTGCATTTAAAGTGGCTTTGTCAGGCTCTACCTCCACCCATGACTGTGCTTGAACATGTAGGCTGGGTTGTGGCGGAGTGGGCGGTGAAGCGTGTGCTAAAGGCGCGCTTAGGAGTGCCAGCAGGGCACTGCCAAGCAGACCGTAGCCTAGAAATTGAGAGCGCAGCCGCGTAGAGATAGGTGATATTGCTTTCATAGATGGCTTCCTTAATGAGCGGACAATCGTGCCGCTAAGTTAATACCCGGTTTTACAAAAGCTGTTTCAAGAAGTTAGGGCAGACGGAGCTTGGAAGCGCAGTGGAAAAGAAAGTTCAGCAGGGAAGAGTGAACGCAAAACAGTTGCTTATTATTTGCACGGTTTGTGCAATATGCCGTATGCAGCCATTATACACTGACAGCAAGCTAAGGATGGATTATGCCGAAATTATCGGATGAGGATTACCGCAGTATACCGCTCCATGCCACCTTGGCGCTCGCCGCCTTGGTCGTGATTATTGCGGGCATGAAAGCAGGCGCTGATCTACTCGTGCCGCTGTTACTGGCGATATTTATTGCGGTAGTGTGCACCTCACCTGTGCAGTGGCTGCATCGCTGTGGCTTAAGTATGCGGGTGTCGGCCTTTCTAACCTTGATGGTGTTACTGGGGTTTTTATCGCTTATTGGTCTGCTGGTGGTCAACAGCTTTAGTACCTTTGTGACGGCGTTGCCGGAAATCGAGTCGCGGCTATATGAACAGTACTGGAACTTGCTTAATGCGCTCTCTTCACGAGGGTTAGCGATTAATCCCGACCAGATCAACTCGCTGTTCGAGATGGATGATGAAGGCTCCTGGATGCCAGAGGTATTGAGCCAGCTTGGTAACCTCTTTATGCAGAGCATCATTGTCGGGTTACTGGTCATCTTTATGCTGTTTGAAACCCTAAATGTGCGCGACAAAATTTCCCGTGCCTTGGAAAATCCTGCACCTAGCTTGAAACGCTTTAGTGAGTTCAGCTTAACGCTGAAGCGCTATCTGGCTGTTAAGACGGTTATTAGCCTGGCAACGGGCGCGTTGGTTTGGCTTTCTTGCATGGTCGTTGGGGTTGATTTTCCGCTGCTATGGGGCGTGCTGGCGTTTGCCCTCAACTTTATCCCCAATATCGGCTCAGCCATTGCTGCCATTCCTCCCGTGCTATTGCTCTTGGTCTCCCAAGATGGCGGCGCCTTTCAGGCACTACTGCTGGCTTCCGCTTATCTGGTGATCAACTTTGTACTCGGCAATTTGATCGAACCGCGGGTAATGGGGCAGGCGTTGGGGCTTTCTACCTTTGTGGCGTTTTTATCGCTGGTGGTATGGGGGTGGATTTTTGGTGCGGCGGGGATGCTGCTGTCGGTGGTGCTGACAATGACGCTTAAGATTGCTCTCGATAGTCATCCACAAACCCGTTGGATTGCTCGACTGCTAGGGCCAGGGAAACGTCGCGTGAAAGACGGTCGGGCGAGTGATGCAAACTTGCCACCCTGGAAGCGATAAGGCGAAAGAAGTGAACTGAGTAGTAATCGAACTGGGTAGCAGGACAGCTACCGCCGACAGGGTCGGCGGTAGTTTTACGCGGGCACATTCATCAAGCGTTTTGTTCGATGAACTGCGTCAGTTGTGATTTAGATTGCGCGCCAACCAGTGAAGCGACTTTGGTGCCGGACTTAAACAGCATCACGGTAGGTACACCGCGCACGCCTTGTTCGGCCGCAATTTCAGGTGCATCGTCGACATTAACGCTAACCACTTTCAGGCTCTCCTGACGTTCTGCAGCTACTTCATCCACAACCGGGGCCATGACCTTGCACGGGCCACACCAGGGCGCCCAGAATTTCATTAGCACAGGCTGTTCAGCGTTGAGGACTTCTTGCTCAAAATTGGCGTTGGTGACATCAACATTATTAGCCATTTGCTTCTCCGTTTGCGTTGCTCTTGCTGTTTCGTTGCCTCAAATGGAGCAACGGTCATTACGCGATCAATCGGCGCTCTTTCACCACGCCACGTGACTATCGCGATAAGCGTGGGCAGATGTTAGCGGGCGCGAAGGTTGCTGGCAAATTTCCTGCATAGTGAGTTAACTAAATAGCAGAAATTAAAGGGTGCCGATAGCACATATTTTTTATAATATAAAAGTATTATTTTGGTGTTTTTTATTCTATATGGTGCTGTAGAGTGCCGAATCGACAACACGACCTCTCAGATGCGATGAGCAGTAGCGCTTTAGGGTGTTGGTTGAATGTGTTGTTAGGGTTTGTTGATAGGTACGGTCTACATAGATCTGTTTAGAGAATAAATAAGGTGAGGATATGAAGCTACAACAGCTACGCTATATCTGGGAAGTCAATCGACATAACCTAAACGTCTCAGCCACAGCGCAAAGTCTATTTACCTCACAGCCAGGGATCTCCAAACAGATACGGTTGTTGGAAGATGAGCTTGGCGTCGAAATTTTTGCCCGCAGCGGGAAGCACCTGACACGGGTTACGCCAGCCGGGCAGTCGATTATTGACTTGGCCGGGCAGGTTCTGCGCCTCACCGAAAACATCAAGCAGGTGGCCCAGGAGCATAGCGACGAGCGCCGCGGTAGCCTAGCCATTGCGACGACTCATACTCAAGCTCGCTACGCGCTGCCGCCCATTATCAGCGAATTTACTCTGAAATACCCCGATGTGGCGCTGCATATGCAGCAGGGTACGCCTAAGCAGATCGCGCAGATGGTCAGTGAAGGTCAGGCAGATTTTGCTATTGCGACCGAATCGCTAGAACTATTTACCGATTTAGTGCTGTTGCCGTGCTATCGCTGGAACCGCTGCGTATTGGTGCCTAAGGGTCATCCTTTGGCAACCCATAACGGCCCGCTGACACTAGAAGCGCTCGCTGAACATCCGTTGGTGACCTATGTGTTTGGATTTACCGGCCGCTCGCAGTTAGACGATGCCTTTAAAGCCAAGGGCCTAACGCCCAATGTGGTGCTAACCGCCGCCGATGCTGACGTGATCAAAACCTACGTGCGGTTGGGCATGGGGGTTGGCATTGTGGCGCATATGGCCGTGGATGAAGCGCTTGATGATGATTTGGTAGCGCTCGATGCTAGCCACTTATTTGCTAGCTCCACGACCAAGATTGGTATTCGTCGTGGCACTTTTATGCGCGGCTATATGTATGATTTTTTAGAGCGTTTTGCGCCTCATTTAACCCGCGACCGGGTAGAGGAAGCGCTAATGGCAGGCCCGCGTCATGAACAGTCTCTATTCGATGACTTAGACCTGCCTGAGTATTAATCTGCTGTGTGAATCAGTGCTGTAAATGCAGCCCGCATTCACGCTTCTCTTCCACCTTGGTAGGGTCGAAGTAGTCGAAGTTGTTGGGCAGATTATGCGCCTGTAGGTACTGGTACATATCTTTGGCACTCCACTGCAGCAGCGGAGCAACTTTCAATAGGCCGTCGCTGTTGCGGCTAACCGGCTGCATTTTGGCCCGCTCCGCGGTGTCTTCGGCGCGCAGCGCGGTAAACCATACGTCGGGCTGCATTTCACGCAGCGCGCGCTCAAAGGGCTCGATTTTGACTTCCTGAGTAAAGGCCGCGTGGCGCGGGTCGTCGATACCGGGCATGGGGCCTTCCAGCGCTTCACGATGGGCGCGGGTGCGCTGGGGGATAAAGCTCACCAGATTGAGATTGAGCTGTTTAATGACCTCATCAGCAAATTGATAGGTCGCCTCAGTATTGTAGCCGCTGTCCATCCATACAATGGGAATATCCGGGCGTACCTGGGTGACCATATGCAGAATCACCGCCTCAAAAGGGCGAAAATTGGTGGTGCAAATAGGTCGGGCGCCCTGAGCCAGTGCCCACTCAACTAACCCTTGAGGATTGTTGGCGAAATCTCTGTTAATCGCTTCAAGCTCTGAGGACATGCTGCCTCCTAATCGAAAGTTAAATAATACTGACTAGGCTACCAAACAGGAGGCAGCGAACCCCAATACCGTTTAGTTTGGCTTTTATATTCCTTTTTGATATAGAGCTTGCGCTGCTTATTCCAAAGCGCCAATTAGGTGGCGGATTTTATCCAGCGTCTCGGTGTACTCTTCCTCCGCTTGGGAGTCTGCCACCAAGCCCCCGCCGCCCCATACATGCAGTCTTCCCGCCTCGGCCACCATGGTGCGAATAGCGATGGAGGTATCCATGCTGCCGCGTACATCCACATAGCCAAGGCTGCCGCAATACACGCTGCGATGGCAGGGCTCCAGTTCATCGATAATCTGCATCGCACGAATCTTGGGTGCGCCGGTAATGGAGCCGCCGGGAAACGCCGCCTTAAGTAGTGCCAGCGGGGTGTAGTGTTCGGCCAGGGTTCCCTGCACTACGCTAACCAAGTGGTGCACGTTGGGGTAGCTCTCTAAGTGGCATAGCTGCGGTACGCGAATGGATCCCGGCTGGCAGACGCGGCCCAGGTCATTGCGCAGCAGATCGACAATCATCACATTCTCAGCGCGGTCTTTAGTACTGCTTATTAGCTGCTCAGCCAGCGCCTGATCCTCTTCAAGCGTTGCGCCGCGCGGGCGGGTGCCTTTAATTGGACGGGTTTCGACTTCGCGGTTGCGGCACTGAATAAACCGTTCGGGTGAAAGCGAGAGCACGGCCTTGTCATCCCAGGCCATAAAGCCTGAATAGGGCGTGGGGGTGGCTTTTCGCAACTGTCGGTACGCCTGCCACTCATCCCCCTGGTAGTCGGCATAAAAACGCTGGGCCAGGTTGATTTGATAGCAGTCACCCGCCCGAATATAGCGTTGTACGGCGTTAAAGCGCGTCACGTATTGGGCGTGGCTAAGCTCGGCCTTAAAGGCACCCGTTAGGGTAAAGGATTTAGTCGGCGTTGGCGTCTGAGTCAGCCAGCTCTCCACCTGCTCACGGCGCTCTGGTGAGGCGATTAACCACGCCTGTTGGGTCACGTGGTCGAGCGTAATACACCAGTCGTAAAGCCCTAAACGGGCTTGCGGTAGTGGTGCCGGGCTCGCCTGTCGACTTGGGATTGATAAGCTTTTACGGCCTAAATCGTAACCCCAGTAGCCAATCAGCCCGCCGAGAAAAGGTAGGTCGCTGCACTCATCAAAGGTGTCTAATTGATCCAGTAGCCACTGCTGAAGACCAAACACATCGTTGACAAAGTGTGCCGGGGGGCTAAGTTGATCCGACACGACATTGGTGTCGCCATGATGAGTAACTTCCAACGTAGCGAGTGGGTCGCTACTGATAATATCAAAGCGACCGGTGGCGATAGGTCGGCCGCTATCGAGTAGTACCGCGCCGGGCCTTTCACGCAGGCAGGCGAATATCCCCAATGGATCGGGTGAGTAGGGCAGGGCAGATATCGTCAACGCCTTGATCATTAAGCAAACGCCTAGCCAGTAAAGGGCGAGCTATTTTAGAGGGGCGTAGACGATGACACCAGTGCACGGCTTCGACGCCTTTCTCACGCAGAGCCTTATCGATAGTTTTACGCACAATAATGACTTGATTGTTGACAGCAAGGGTTTTGTTGCGCCTGCTAATACAACGAAAGGGGTATAAAATCGGCTAACAAGGTTAGTTGACGGTTTAATTGGCACGCGCTAGAGTCTGTGTACTTTCCAATTGTCGACAATTAATTATGGCTCCTCTCGCTACTTCCTCATTAAACGCCACGGAAAATTCGCCTGAATCGAATTCTTCAGAAGTGCGCACGCTCGCCGAGCGGGTATTTAATCAGCTCCAGGATGCCATCGTCCGCGGCGAACTGGCCCCTGGCAGTAAAATCACCGAACCGGGATTGTCTAAAACCTACGGCATATCACGGGGGCCACTGCGCGAGGCAATGCGGCGTCTGGAAGCGCACCGCCTGATTGAGCGCGTTCCTCATGTGGGCGCCCGTGTTGTCCAGCTCTCAATGAAAGAGCTGCTAGAGCTGTTTGATCTGCGCGAAGCCCTGGAAAGCATGGCCGCCCGGCTGGCCGCAGAAAATATGACGCCGGAAGAGGTTCAGGGCCTGCGGGATGTGCTGGCGCTACACGAAGGCCAGGCGGACTTAAAGCGTGGCGAAGCTTACTACCAGCGTGAGGGCGATCTCGATTTTCATTACTGCATCGTGCAGGGCAGCCACAACAAGATGCTAATGAACCTGCTCTGCGACGACCTTTACTACCTTGTGCGCCTCTACCGGACCCAGTTTAGTGCCAGTGGCACCCGGCCTCAGCGCGCTTTTGTAGAGCACCACCGCATTGTCGATGCCATTGAGGCGGGTGATGCGGAGTTGGCCGAGCTATTGATGCGCCGTCATGTCAGCGCCTCTCGAGCCAATGTGGCCGATCGCTACGCCGCGGCTCTCGAACAGTCAGTATCTAAATCACAACGCTAGAACATAACTAAAAAGTAGCTAAACCAGAGCTTATCCAAAGCTCCGCCAGATCAACAGGAGAAACGCCCCATGTCCCAGATGACTCCCGGCGCCCGCTTTCGGGCCGCGCTTGAGGCTAACCGCCCGCTGCCCATTTTAGGCACTATCAATGCCTACACTGCGCTAATGGCCGATAAAGTGGGCCATCAGGCCATTTACCTCTCCGGTGGCGGTGTGGCGAATGCCTCGTTCGGCTTGCCGGATCTGGGCATGACCACCATGAACGATGTGGTGGAGGATGCTCATCGCATTTGCGGCGCCACCGAGCTACCGCTGCTGGTGGATATCGATACCGGTTGGGGCGGCGCTTTCAATATTGCTCGCACCGTCAAAGAGATGCAGCGCGCTGGCGTGGCGGCGGTTCATATGGAAGACCAGGTGGCGCAAAAGCGCTGTGGTCACCGTCCGAATAAAGCGATTGTTTCCCAGCAGGAAATGGTTGACCGCATTAAAGCCGCAGCGGATGCCAAGATTGATCCTGACTTCTATTTGATTGCCCGCACCGATGCGTTCCAGAAAGAGGGACTTGATGCGGCCATTGAACGGGCTAACGCCTGTGTGGAAGCGGGCGCGGATGCCATCTTCGCCGAGGCCGTGCACACCCTGGACGATTACAAAGCCTTCTGCCAGAGGGTCAATGCGCCGATTTTAGCTAACATCACCGAATTTGGTGCGACCCCACTGTTTACTCAAACAGAGCTTGGCGACGTTGGCTGCCGTATGGTGCTTTATCCGCTCTCCGCGTTCCGCGCCATGAACGCCGCGGCACTGCAGGTTTACCAAAGCATCCTCGACAACGGCCACCAAAAAGACGTTGTACCGCTGATGCAAACCCGCGACGAGCTCTACGACTTCCTGAACTACCACGATTTTGAACAGAAGCTGGACGCCCTGTTTGCTGAAAAAGGCGATGACCAGTAGGCCAAACGCCAATGTAACGAACCACCATATTCATAAAAAATATTAAAAAAGTAACGATAGGAGACACACCATGGCTGATAAACCCGTGACAGGTGCAGGACTACGTGGCCAAAGTGCCGGTTCCACCGCGCTGTGTACGGTAGGCAAAACAGGTTCAGGCCTGACCTACCGTGGCTTCGATATCAAAGAGTTAGCTGAAAAAGCCAAATTTGAAGAAGTGGCTTACCTACTGTTAAAGGGCAAGCTGCCCAATCAAGCCGAGCTGGATCACTACACCAGCAAACTGAAAAGCCTGCGTGGGCTGCCCGATGCGCTGAAAACGGTGCTTGAGCAGATCCCTAAAGATGCCCACCCGATGGATGTGATGCGCACCGGCACCTCAATGTTAGGCAATCTGGAAACCGAGGAGAACTTTGATCAGCAGCAGGACGTCGCCGACCGGCTGCTAGCCGTGCTGCCCTCAATTATCTGCTACTGGTACCGCTTCTCCCACGACGGCGTACGCATCGATACCGAAACGGATGATGTCTCGGTAGGCGGTCACTTCTTGAATATGCTGCGCGGCGAGCCCGCTTCTGAGCTGCATGCGCGGGTAATGAACGTATCGCTGATTCTCTATGCCGAGCACGAGTTTAACGCCTCTACCTTTACCGCTCGGGTCTGCGCCTCGACGCTTTCTGATATGCACTCCTGCGTGACCGGTGCGATTGGCTCGCTACGCGGSCCACTGCACGGCGGCGCTAACGAGGCTGCCATGGCGATGATCGAAGATTGGCAGTCGCCTGAAGAAGCAGAAAGCAAGATTATGGGCATGCTGGAGCGCAAGGATAAGATCATGGGCTTCGGCCACGCGATCTATCGCGAGTCCGACCCACGCAATGCGATTATCAAAGAGTGGTCAAAAAAGCTGGCTGATGATGTCGGCGATAAAGTGCTTTACCCGGTTTCCGAGCGGGTTGAAGAGGTCATGTGGCGGGAGAAGAAACTGTTCTGTAACGCTGATTTCTTTCATGCCAGTGCGTACCACTTTATGGACATTCCCACCAAGCTGTTCACGCCGATTTTTGTTATGTCGCGGCTCACCGGCTGGGCGGCACACGTGTTTGAACAGCGCGCCAATAACCGCATTATTCGCCCCAGCGCCGATTACACGGGTCCCGAGAAGAGCGAGTGGGTGCCGATAGAAGCGCGAGACTGATCCGCGTGCTGCCCGGTGGCTTGGCCACCGGGCTTTTTTCCGCCCCTTCTTGTGAGTCTGCCTGCTATGAATACCGATTACCGTAAACCTCTGCCCGGCACAGCGCTTGAGTTTTTTGATGCTCGCGAGGCAGTGGAAGATATCCAGCCCGGTGCCTATGCACAGCTGCCCTATACCTCCCGCGTGCTGGCCGAACAGCTGGTGCGCCGCTGCGATCCTGCGCTGCTCACCGATGCCTTGAAACAATTGATTGAGCGCAAAAGCGACCTGGATTTCCCCTGGTACCCGGCACGCGTGGTCTGTCACGACATCCTGGGCCAAACCGCGCTGGTCGATCTTGCCGGACTACGCGACGCCATTGCGGAAAAGGGCGGCGACCCCGCCAAAGTGAATCCCGTAGTGCCGACCCAGTTAATTGTTGATCACTCGTTGGCAGTGGAGCATGCAGGATCGGAAGAGGGTGCCTTTGAGAAAAACCGTGCCATTGAAGATCGCCGCAACGATGACCGTTTTCACTTTATCAACTGGACCAAAACGGCCTTTGAGAACGTCGATGTGATTCCCCCCGGTAACGGCATTATGCACCAGATTAATCTGGAGAAGATGTCGCCGGTGGTGCAAAACCGCGATGGCATTGCCTACCCGGATACCTGTGTGGGCACCGATAGCCATACGCCCATGGTTGATGCTTTGGGCGTTATCTCCGTGGGCGTGGGTGGTCTGGAGGCCGAAAGCGTGATGCTGGGCCGTGCTTCCATGATGCGCCTGCCGGATATCGTCGGCGTAGAGTTGACCGGCAAACTGCAGCCAGGCATTACCGGCACCGATATGGTGCTGGCGATTACCGAATTCCTGCGTAAAGAGCGGGTGGTCGGTGCTTATCTGGAATTTTACGGCGAAGGAGCCAATGCGCTTACCGTGGGTGACCGCGCCACGATCTCGAATATGACCCCCGAGKACGGCGCCACGGCGGCGATGTTCTATATTGACGGCCAAACTATCGATTACCTGAAACTTACCGGTCGCGAGGACGAACAGGTAGCGCTGGTCGAAACCTATGCCAAGCATACTGGCCTGTGGGCGGACAGCTTGAGCGAGGTTGAGTATGAGCGAGTGCTGACATTTGACCTCTCGTCGGTCACCCGCACCCTGGCAGGCCCCTCCAATCCCCATGCCCACCTGCCTACTTCAGAGCTTGCCCAGCGCGGTATTGCCGTGGGGCTTGAGGCGGCGCAGGCGGAAGAGAAGGCCGGTAAAATGCCCGATGGCGCGGTGATCATCGCCGCCATTACCAGCTGCACCAATACTTCTAACCCCCGCAATATGGTAGCCGCCGGGCTGATTGCCCGTAACGCTAACCGGCTGGGTCTGCTGCGCAAGCCCTGGGTGAAGTCGTCGCTGGCGCCAGGCTCAAAAACCGTCAAGATGTATCTGGAAGAGGCCGGTTTGATGAGCGAACTGGAAAATCTCGGCTTCGGGGTGGTGGCCTACGCTTGCACCACTTGCAACGGGATGTCTGGGGCGCTGGAGCCAAAAATTGCCCAGGAAATTATCGAGCGAGACCTTTACGCCACGGCGGTGCTTTCCGGTAACCGTAACTTTGATGGTCGGATTCACCCCCACGCCCAGCAGGCCTTTTTAGCGTCACCGCCGCTGGTGGTCGCCTACGCCATTGCGGGCACCATTCGCTTTGATATTGAGAAAGATATTCTGGGTATCGATCAAGCGGGTAACCCCGTTACCTTGAAGGATATCTGGCCCGCCGATGAGGAGATCGACGCCATTGTCAAAGCGTCGGTAAAACCGGAGCAGTTCCGCCAGACCTATATTCCCATGTTCGACCTGGATAAAAGCGCCCGGGCCCAGGTGAGCCCGCTGTATGACTGGCGGCCCCAGAGCACCTATATCCGTCGCCCGCCCTACTGGGAAGGCAATATGGCCAAAGTGCGCMCCCTCAAAGGCATGCGGCCGCTGGCGATACTGCCAGACAATATCACTACCGATCATCTGTCGCCCTCCAACGCGATTCAGTTGAACAGCGCGGCGGGTGAGTATCTGGATAAAATGGGCGTGCCGGAGGAGGACTTCAACTCCTACGCCACCCACCGTGGCGATCACCTCACTGCACAGCGCGCCACCTTCGCCAACCCCAAGCTGTTTAACGAGATGGTGCGCGACGCTGACGGCAAAGTAAAACAGGGGTCGTTGGCGCGGATAGAGCCAGAGGGCGAAGTGACCCGCATGTGGGAAGCCATCGAAACCTATATGGCGCGTAAGCAGCCGCTGATTATTATCGCCGGGGCGGATTACGGCCAGGGCTCTTCCCGGGACTGGGCAGCCAAAGGCGTGGCACTAGCGGGCGTAGAAGCAATTGCTGCCGAAGGCTTTGAGCGTATTCACCGCACCAACCTGATCGGCATGGGGGTGATGCCGCTGGAGTTTGAACCCGGCACCACTCGCATAACCCTAGGCCTGGATGGCACCGAAACCTTTGATGTCGTAGGCGCAGTTTCGCCAGGCGCGCAGCTTTCCTTGGTGATCCATCGCGACAGCGGTGACAGCGAGCGGGTAGCGGTGAAGTGCCGTTTGGATACCGCCGAGGAGGTGTCGATCTACACCGCCGGTGGCGTACTGCAGCGTTTTGCTCAGGACTTTCTTGAATCCACCAGCGCTGCATAGCCGGAGAGAATGCTTATGCCTTATGCCCCTCAGATTAAAATCCCCGCCACCTATATGCGTGGCGGCACCAGTAAGGGTGTGTTTTTTAAACTTAGCGATCTACCCGAAGCCGCCCAGCAGCCGGGCGTTGCGCGGGATCAACTGTTGTTGCGGGTTATTGGCAGTCCCGACCCTTATGAGAAGCAGATTGATGGTATGGGGGCAGCGACCTCCAGTACCAGCAAAACGGTGATTTTGTCGAAAAGCGACTCTCCCGAGCATGATGTGGATTATCTGTTTGGTCAGGTTTCCATCGATAAACCCTTTGTGGATTGGAGCGGCAACTGTGGCAATCTCTCCGCGGCGGTAGGCCCCTTTGCGATTGCCAATGGCTTGGTTGACCCGGCCCGTATCCCCGAAAATGGGGTGGTTGAGGTGCGCATTTGGCAGGCGAATATCCACAAAACCATTGTGTCGCGAGTGCCGATTAGTAACGGGGAAGTACAGGAAACAGGCGACTTTGAGCTTGATGGGGTGACCTTTCCCGCGGCTGAAATTCCAGTGGCGTTTATGGATCCGGCCGACGGGGAGGGGGCAATTTTCCCTACCGGTAACCTGATTGACCAGCTTGACGTTCCAGGCGTAGGAATATTGAAAGCAACGCTGATTAATGCCGGTATCCCCACGGTGTTTATAAATGCCGCTGATATTGGCTATACCGGCACGGAGCTGCAGGAGGCCATCAACGGCGACAGCAAAGCACTTAAGATGTTTGAAACCATTCGTGCCCACGGCGCTGTGCTTATGGGGCTGATCAGTGACATCAGCGAAGCCGCTAACCGTCAACATACGCCCAAAGTCGCTTTTGTAGGGCCTCCCGCAGACTATCTCTCATCAAGTGGTAAAAGCGTAAAGGCTGCTGACATTGATTTGGTGGTACGAGCACTCTCCATGGGCAAGCTACACCATGCCATGATGGGCACCGCCGCAGTGGCTATTGCTGCAGCCGCGGCCATTGAAGGTACGCTAGTTAACTTGGCAGCAGGTGGCGGCAAACTTAATGCCGTCACCTTTGGGCATCCTTCGGGTAGCCTGCGCGTCGGTGCAGAAGCAAATCTGATAGAGGGGCGTTGGCATATCGAGCAGGCGGTGATGAGTCGCAGCGCCCGGGTATTGATGGAAGGATGGGTAAGAATTCCTGATGACAGCTTTTAGGGCGCGTTCCTTGGGCCATACTGACTTTGAGCCATACTGAGTAGGTGATTCAACCGCAGGAGAGAGCGCTATGTTTTCCAGACCGTCTGCAAAATCGACAGTCACATCCGAAGCCAATGAGCGGCCTGATTACGACCCCGAGCTACAGGCGATCGCCGACTATGTACTCAATTATCAGGTGGCGTCCGATGAAGCACTGGAAACTGCCCGCTACTGCTTAATGGACACGCTGGGTTGTGGGCTGTTGGCGCTGCGTTTTCCTGAATGCACCAAGCACCTTGGGCCGATAGTCGAAGGCACAGTGGTGCCCTTTGGGGCACGGGTGCCGGGTACCTCGCTACGCCTTGACCCGGTGAAGGCGGCGTGGGACATCGGCTGTATCATCCGCTGGTTGGATTATAACGACACCTGGCTTGCCGCCGAGTGGGGCCATCCCTCCGATAATCTTGGTGCGATACTTGCCGTCGCTGACCATCTCTCCCAGCAGCGGGTCGCTCAAGGTGAAGCGCCACTGGTGATGCGTGATGTGCTCAACACCATGGTTATGGCCCATGAGATTCAGGGCGTGCTGGCGCTGGAGAATAGCTTCAATCGTGTCGGCCTTGACCATGTGGTGCTGGTCAAAGTCGCATCCACGGCGGTGGCCGCCAAGCTTTTGGGTGCCAACCGCGAGCAGCTGCTGTCGGCACTCTCCCACGCATGGGTGGATGGCCAAAGCCTGCGCACCTATCGCCACGCGCCCAATGCCGGGTCGCGTAAAAGCTGGGCCGCTGGGGACGCCACTTCACGGGGCGTGCGCTTGGCAGATATCGCCCTGCGCGGTGAAATGGGTATTCCCAGTGCATTATCGGCGCCCCAGTGGGGGTTCTACGATGTGCTGTTTAGCCATGCCAACAAAGATTTGAGCCTGAAGCCGGAAGCTGACCGCCGCCTACGCTTTCAGCGCGAATTCGGCAGCTACGTGATGGAGAATATTCTGTTTAAAATCTCCTTCCCCGCTGAGTTTCACGCCCAAACCGCTTGCGAAGCCGCTGTGACGCTGCACCCTCAGGTGAAAGATCGACTAGATGAGATCGATAAGATCGTGCTCACCACCCACGATTCAGCCATTCGGATTATTTCTAAAACCGGCGCGCTCGCCAATCCAGCGGACCGCGACCACTGCTTGCAATATATGACTGCGGTGCCGCTTATCTTCGGCGCGCTGACCGCGGAGCACTATGAAGATAGCTTCCATGCGGCCCATCCGCTGATAGATGAGCTGCGTGACAAGATGGTGGTGGAGGAGAATACTGAATATTCAGCGGCTTATCACGACCCGGATAAACGCTCTATCGCTAATGCGGTGCAGGTGTTTTTCAACGATGGCACGTCAACTGATCACATCGCGGTAGAGTACCCGGTCGGCCATCGGCGTCGGCGAGAAGAGGGGATGCCGTTATTAGTTGAGAAGTTTGAGCGCCATTTGGCGACACGTTTTGCGGMAAGTCGTTGCCAAGCCATTACTGAGCTATGTCGCCAACAGACAGCGCTTGAAGCCTTGCCCGTACACAAATTTATGGATTTGTGGATGATTTAAGGCGTGTCTCAACAATAGCCCGATGCTTATGCCACCGGGCTATTGTAGTGGTTTACGAAAGATAGGCTCCCCAATAAGTCTATTCAAACGTTACTTGTTCGCGCATGCGGTCCACCGTGGCAGGGCCAATGCCGCTGACGCGTTCAAGATCCTCAACGCTTTCAAAGGCGCCATTGGCTTCACGCTCTTCAATGAGCGCTTCAGCCCGGCTGGGACCAATGCCCGGTAGTTCGGCCAGTAGTTCAGCGTCGGCGGTATTGACGTTAATCGGGGCCACTTCTTGAGCCATCACGCCACTTGAAAGTCCTAAGCTAACGCTAAGCAGTAGTGCGGCCAACATTGCTTTAAGTGTCATGTTCATCCTCAATGATCCTTTTAATAACGTTGGAGTACGTGGGTTGCATAGACGACGTTGGGTAGTGGTTTTTACCCATGCCCAAGTTATTGATGAGCAAGATAAGCGCCGCTGCATTATTAACTTAGCTTTATTGAAAGCGCGTTTCTGTAAGAGATCTATGACGGCGTTTGTAAGTTTTTAGCTATCGATATATGGCAAAAGGCTTACATATAGCTTACATGTGGGGGGCGCGAGGAGAGGGAAGAGGCTGATACAATGGCCGAAAACGTATTTGGAGCAAGGTTGTGGCCACCGATTCCCCGATTATTATTGCCCTTGACTATCCCTCCCTAGATGCTGCGCTGTGTATGGCTGATCAACTAGATCCCGCCCGCTGCCGGGTGAAAGTGGGTAAAGAGCTGTTCACCCGCAGCGGCCCCGCTGTGCTTGAGGCGTTACACGGGCGTGGCTTTGAAGTATTTCTGGATCTTAAATTTCACGATATTCCCAACACCGTAGCCAGCGCCGTGCAGGCGGCGGCGGAGCAGGGTGTGTGGATGGTCAACGTGCACGCTAGCGGGGGGCGGCGGATGATGGAGGCGGCTGTGCAGCGCCTGGATCAGCACGCTTTAACGACCCACTTAATCGCCGTCACTGTATTGACCAGTATGCAGGCCGACGATTTGGCGGAGTTAGGCATAAAGGCCCCGCTGGCCGAGCACGTGGAGCGCTTGGCGCTGCTGGCGAAGCAGAGTGGTTTGCAAGGAGTGGTCTGCTCAGCCCAGGAGTCAGCGCGGATTAAAACCCTATGCGGCGAGTCTTTCTTGAAGGTGACCCCCGGTATTCGGCCAAGCTTTGCAGCCGCTAATGACCAGCAGCGGACGATGAGCCCCAGCGAAGCCATTGAGGCGGGGAGTAGTCATCTGGTGATAGGGCGACCTGTTACTCAGGCCGAGGACCCTATGGCCGCGCTGGAGGCGATTGAGGCTGAGTTGGCGCACCGCTAAACGAATAGCACGGCTAACTATTCTCCCTCTACGCCTATGACCGGCTTAATCGTGCCCCAGTAGCGGCAGCTGGGGCACTGCCACTGTAGCGCGTCGCTGGCAAAGCCGCAGCGTTGGCAGCGGTGGCGCGTACGGTTAAGCAGCAGCGCATCAGTATGATGTTTTAGTAGCAACAGGCGGGTATCAGGTGAGGGTTTTCCGCTAAGCCGCTGGCTTTCAATATATAGGTCGATCAGATAATCCAGCCCGCCTAAGCTTGGCACTGCGCGCAGGCGTTCGCCTATCAACTCAATCGCTTTGTCGACACCGTCACGCTGATGAACGAGCTGCCCTAGCGCAATAATGGTACTGGTGTAAGGTGCTTGCTCCAGTAGACGGTAGAGGTGAGCCTCAAAACCCGCTTCATCATTATTGCGCAAATAGGCGTGCTTGAGGGCAGGCAGGATGGTGGGAATATGAGCTATGTCCTGCCTCGGGATGTTGTCTAATCGCTCAACTGCGCGGGCATAATGTCCGTTGTCCATCTCTAATTCTGCCAGCAGCAGCGTGGCGCGAACGCAGTTTTCATCCAGTTGCAGGGCTTTCTTGAGGTGCTTTTTAGCCAGTGCTCGGCTGGCTTCACTAATTTCTTCCAGCGCCAGTTCGCATAGCCAGTGAGCCGCGGGACGGCGCATCTTGGGATACTGTTTGAGCAGCGGCTGGATCACATCGAAGGCTTGCTGCCAGGCTTTCTCGCGCTCCAATAAGTCGACGAGCAGCTGTTTGGCAGCATAGCGGTGATCATCATCACCGCTGTTTTCCAGCAGCGTATTGAGTAGCCGCTGCGCACGGTCGTGAACACCAAGGGTCATAAAGTCCCGGGCAAGTTCAAGCTGGATCTGTTCGTTGGTATGCTGCGAAAGGGCGGGCCGCGCCAATAGGTTTTGGTGAATGCTGACCGCTTTATCGGCCTCGCCGCGGGCGCGAAACAGTTTACCAAGCGCGATATGGGTATGAACCGTGTCGCTGTTGACCGAAAGCACGTTGATAAAGGTATTAATTGCTTCGTCGGGCTGCTCGTTAAGCAGGTAGTTTAGCCCGACGAAGTAATCCCGGGAGAGCGCCTGCGAGGAGGGCGCAGACGGCTGGGAGCGATGTCGGCGGCGTCCGGCTTGGCGATAACCTAACCCGTAACCGATGGCAATGGCGACCAACAGTACGCTTAGCAGCGCGACATCCAGCATTTATGCCAGTTCCTTGAACTCCTGGGTGCGTAGGCTATCCAGCTCTTTACGTTGCTGCTTATTGTGTCGCTGACTGCGGGCCAGGGTCGCCTTTAATCGCACGTAGACACCCAGCATGGCGAGCATGCCCAGCACAACGCCAAACACCAGTGTCGCTAGCAGCCAAACCGATAGCGATACCGCTGGCAGCTCCAACCAAATAAGGTTCAAGGCTATGGTTTGCTGATTATTAACGGCAAACAGAATGCCTACCAGCACTACAATGAGCAAAATGACGGCTAGAATCAGCCCTTTGATCCAACGCATGTGAGTTTCCTAGTCTGTGACGTTCACGGTAGCGCTATTGTGTACGACTCGAGCGGCGACGTCATCCCACAGAAGGTCGGATAACCCTAATAGCCGCGATTAGTAACCGAGTGCTCGACTAGCATCTACCTGCTCGCGTAGCTCCTTGCCTGGCTTAAAGTGCGGCACATACTTGCCTTCCAGATCAACCGCGTCGCCTGTTTTTGGATTGCGCCCTACCCGCGGTTCCCGGTAGTGCAGTGAAAAACTGCCGAAACCACGGATCTCAACGCGACCACCGCTAGAAAGAGAATCCGTCATGTCGTCCAGGATAATACGCACCGCCGTTTCAACATCTTTGGCGGACAACTCCGGCTGACGCATCGCAATTTGTTCGATTAATTCAGATTTAGTCATCGGTTGGCTCCCTGCAAACATTGAAGGCCGTGACGCGCTATCGACCTCGCTAACATCAAATTCAGCATACTGCGCAATTCACTATAAAACAATTCAGATAAAACAAGGTTCTAGGTACTTTTACAGCATAGGCGAAGTAGGGCGCTGGCGCGACCCTGTGGCTTAGGTATACTGGCCCTTCATTTCTTAGATCGGAGCGGCTGACGTTGAACGACGACAATTCCCCAGCAGCCATTTTGCGCAAACGGCTTTACTGGCACTCCCGGCGCGGCATGTGGGAGCTTGATCTGCTGCTTATCCCTTTTCTTGAACAGCGTTTTGACCATATCAGCGAAGCGGATCAACAGGCCTATCAGCAGCTGATTGAAGGTGAAGATCAGGATCTTTTTGTTTGGCTGATGCACCGCGAGTGGCCCGAGGAGCCTAGCCAGCGGCGTATCGTACAAATGATCGTTGAACATGCTGAAACCACCGATAATTCTGCCTATCGTACCCTCTAAGTATTGGCTACTGGCCCAATGTGGGTTGTTGATTGGGGTAGTGGTGCTGAGCTATTGGGTAGGGGGTAAGCTCGCGGCAGGGGCGATGGTAGTGTTAGGCGCTGCCTTTGGGTGGCGGGGCTATCTTCGCCAACCCAAAGGAGTGCTCTCGCTGACGTCGATGGGGTCACATTTCCAGGGCCGCTGGCTGCGCGATTCGCAGTCAGCGGAGGCGGGCCTGACCCAACATGAGGTGCAGGGTGAAGCGCATCAAGTGCACTGCGACTATTTAGGGCCCTGGTTGATCGGACTTTACGTGGGTAAACAGCGGGTTTGGCTCTGGCCTGATAGTGCGCCGCAAAAAAGCCTGCGAGAAACACGTAAGTTATTTCACCGTCCCGGTCGTTAAATCGGTTATCGAAAGCGCAGAGGCAATGGCTTCGGGCTGATGGTGGGGCCAGTCGGTGGCGTAATGCAGTCCGCGGGACTCATGGCGCTGCTGAGCGGCGAGTACCGTCAATATGGCTAGCTGTAGCGTTTGCTGTAAGCGTTTGCCTTCCGGGGCAGTTAAGGCCCCTTCTAGTTCTTCCAGGCTGTTTAGCAGCGCCTTCAAGTTCGCCAGGGCAGTATTTAGCCCGGTTGCGCTGCGCACAATGGAGACATGCTGGCTCATGGTGGTTCGCATCTGTTGGCGTATGGCGCTGAGCTTTGCCTTGGGAAAAACGGCTGCAGCCCGCGCCGGGGGCTGGAACTCGCTAATGTGGATAGTTTGGTCGCCTTGTTCCTGTCCGTCTGCTAACAGCGCCTGGGCACAGCTGCGTGCAAACACTAAACACTCTAACAGTGAGTTGCTGGCCATTCGGTTAGCGCCGTGCAGGCCCGTGCAGGCCGTTTCTCCGATAGCATAGAGGTGGGCTACGTCGGTGGCGCCTTGTAGGTTGGTGGCGACACCGCCGCAGCTATAGTGGGCGGCAGGCACCACGGGAATGGCCTGCTGGGTGATGTCGATGCCTCGGGAGGCACAGTGCCCCAGAATAGTGGGGAAGTGGTGACGAATCGCTTGTTCACCTAAATGGCGAATGTCCAGCCACACGTGCCCCAGGGAGCTGCGCTGTATTTCAGCATCAATGGCGCGGGCTACCACATCGCGAGGAGCTAATTCTGCGCGGTTATCCAGTGCCAGCATAAAACGCTGCCCCGCCTCGTTAAGCAAATGCCCGCCTTCACCACGAACTGCCTCACTAATCAAAAACGCCGGGCCTTCGGGGTCAAACAGGCAGGTGGGGTGAAACTGCTGAAACTCTAGGTTCATTAGCCTAGCGCCCAGCTCTGCGGCCATCATCATGCCTTCACCGCTGCTTGGAGCGGGCGTCGTGGTGTGGCGGTAAAGACCGCTTGCCCCGCCGGTTGCCAACACGGTATGGCGTGCGGTGAGCGAATGCCACCGGTGGTTAGTATCGTTGCCATAGGCTCCGCAGCAGGCGCCTTGATCATCTTTTAGCAGGCCGACTACGGKTAGATCGTTGCGTTGGGTTATGTTGGCATGCCGTGCAACGTTGGCTAATAAGGTGTCCACCACGGCGCGGCCTGTGGCGTCGTCAGCGTGGATGATGCGCCGGGCATTGTGACCACCTTCACGGGTGAGGTGATAAGGGTAGCGCGCGGCGGGGTCGGGCTCGGGTGTAAAGGGAACGCCCTTATCAATCAGCCACTGAATAGCCGCGGGTCCGTGGGTAACGGTAAAGCGAACGGCCTCGATATCGCATAGCCCATCACCCGCGATCAGAGTGTCGTTGATATGCGCTTCGAGATCGTCATCCGGCGAGAGCACGGCGGCAATACCGCCTTGGGCCCAACGGCTGGCCCCTTGGTCGTCTTGAGCGGGGCGCACCAGTGTTACTGACATATGATCAGCAATTTCCAGGGCAAGGGTCAGTCCAGCGACGCCGCCGCCAATGATAAGTACATCGGATGTTGGCGTGCTCATAGTGCCCGCTCCTTCTTGATACTGACCAAAATATTGCAACCCTTAGGGCCTGTTGACGTTTCAGCGCGAACCGCGTTGCACCACAAAGCGCGCCAGACAAGGCGCAAAACGCAGGGAAGGGTGGTTCCCTTTTCAAGTTTTGCAACGCCGTATGGCGCGCTTTGTGGTGTAACCCGTAGGGCTGGGCCCGTTTTTACCCGCGGCGGCGTTAGTCGTCGTTCATTTGGAACCACCAAACGTCTCTCCTCCTGCCTTGCCGCGAATAAAAACGGGCTCCAGCGCGGCCGCGAGTGAAACGTCAACAGGCCCTAGCTTCGCCGAGCGCAAATAGTTAGGAGGCAGGCATCATAGCGTGGCGATTCGCGTTTAGCGATGTTTTAGGGTAAGAAATACGTGATTCTGGGCGCTCAAATGAGCCATGTTCTGACGCACTGACGGTCGCAACAGAGGCAATGTAAATAGATAACCAGAATAAGAAGTTGAATCACTAGAAGAGGTAATGCGGAAGGCAGGGGGTAAGCAGCTAACTAGATAATGGTGCCCGGAGCCGGACTTGAACCGGCACGGGGTTTCCCCCGAGAGATTTTAAGTCTCTTGCGTCTACCGATTTCGCCATCCGGGCTATACATTACAAACAATCACATCACAATGCTGTTTCATGCTACTTAAAACATCATTGCGGTACAAAAATGGAGGCTGGAGTCGGAATCGAACCGGCGTACACGGAGTTGCAGTCCGCTGCATAACCACTCTGCCATCCAGCCTCAAGAGTCGTTAGGGCGGGAAAGGAGATACGATCGGACTGGCGCACCAGCTCACGACCCTAGCCTGCTTTACCACACTATCCAAGTTGGAGCGGGAAAGGAGATTCGAACTCCCGACCCTCGCCTTGGCAAGGCGATGCTCTACCACTGAGCTATTCCCGCTCGACTCGAGGGCGAATTATACGGATCGCCACCGGGTTGTCAATCAATGAATTAATTCGCGTTCCCTATTTACTAATCAGCAGCTTACATGGAACGGCTAAGATGCGGCCAGGCGGCTTTCAGGTACTGAATCATTGACCACAGCGTCAGGATAGCGGCGGTATACAGCACTACAACACCCAGCAGTGCAAATTCGTGCGACGGCGGCAGCGCCAGCAAGATTAGCAGCGACACCATTTGCAGGGTCGTTTTCAATTTGCCCACCCAAGAAACCGCCACCATGCCGCGTTTGCCCATTTCGGCCATCCACTCGCGCAGCGCTGAAATAACAATTTCACGGCCAATAATCACCAGCGCCGGAAGCGTTAGCACCAGGGTGTCGTAACGCTCGATCAATAACGCCAGGGCCACGACGACCATGAGCTTGTCGGCGACCGGGTCTAAAAAAGCGCCGAAGGGCGTTGACTGGTTCCAGCGTCGCGCTAAATAGCCGTCCAGCCAGTCGGTGATGGAGGCCAGTCCAAATAGGCCCGCCGCCACGGGCATGCTCCAACTGAAGGGTAGATAAAACAGCACCACCAGCAGTGGAATAAAGGCGATTCTCGCCAGTGTCAGTATGTTGGGTATGTTCATCGCAGGGTGCGATCCTTGCCGGAAAATCAGAGGATTCGAAGTGTCTGGGGCTCATTCTATCCCCCTTGGTCGATAGCATCCATGCCAAACGGGCGTTTATCCGTTGAGCGCCCGATAAATACTCTCTGCTAACGACGCATTAATGCCGGGTACGCGGGCGAGTTCATCGCGGCTGGCCTTTTGCACTCCCTGCAGGCCGCCAAAGAAACGTAATAACTCCCGCCGACGTTTAGGGCCAATGCCGGGAATATCCTGCAGGGTGGAGGTGCGTCGCGCTTTATCGCGCTGAGCACGGTGGCCCGCAATGGCGAAACGGTGTGATTCATCGCGAATATGCTGGATCAGATGCAAAGCGGGGGAGGCCGGGTCCAGATCGAGCGGGTTGTCAGCGGTTTCCACAAACAGGCTTTCGAGCCCCGCTTTGCGCGTAGTGCCCTTGGCGACGCCCAATAGCATGATGTTGCTGATGTCGAGTTGTTTAAACACCTCGCGGGCCATATTAAGCTGCCCCTTGCCCCCGTCGACGATCAAAATATCGGGGGCAATCGCTTCACCACTTTTTACCCGCTTAAGGCGCCGTGTCAGGGCCTGCTGCATAGCCGCGTAGTCGTCGCCGGCGGCGACCCCCTCAATGCGGAAGTGGCGGTAGTCGCTTTTACGGGGACCTTGATGATCAAAAACCACGCAGGAGGCAACGGTCGCCTCGCCGTGGCTATGGCTAATGTCGAAACACTCAAGACGCTGTGGCGTGTTCTCTAAGCCCAACGCTTTCTGCAGGGCGGTAAAGCGCTGGGTAAGCTGGGTTTGATTGGCCAGTTGCGAGGCCAGCTGCTGCTCAGCATTAGTAATGGCGAGCTGTTGCCACTGGGCGCGGTGGCCGCGCACTTGGCTGGTGACGCGAATGCGTTTGCCCGCCTGTTGGGTCAGCGCTTCGGCGATCAGTTCGCTGTCGTCTAACGGATGGCTAGTAATCACCTCGCTGGGCACGCTGTGCGGTTGACCAAAATAGTACTGGCTAACCACCTCGGTGAGTAGCGTCTCTAGCGGTAGGTCCAGATCGTTTTTTGGCGTGTGATGGCGTGCCCCCAATAGGCGGCCGTCACGGACGCTTAACACGGAAACACCCAGTGCACCGGGGCGCTGGGCGAGGGCAAAAATGTCGGCATCACCGCCACCGGTATCAACAAACTGGCGCTGCTGAAGCTGGCGCAACTGCTGAACCTGATCACGCAAGCGAGCGGCTTCCTCAAAGTTAAGCGCCTGGCTGGCGGCTTCCATCGCCTCCATCAGCTCCTGAGTCACACGCTCACTTTTGCCTTCAAGGCACATCACCGCGTGTTCGAGATCGCGTCGGTAGTCCTCGGCGGAGATATAGTCGACGCAGGGGGCGCTGCAGCGCTGAATCTGATACTGCAAGCAGGGGCGCGAGCGGTGGGCAAACACGCTGTCTTCGCAGTTGCGAATATGAAATATCTTTTGCATCAGCGCTAAGCTTTCGCGCACGGCGCCGCTGCTGGGGTAGGGGCCTAAATAGCGGCCGTCGTCGCTGCGTTGCCGGGCGCGTTTATACTCAAGAGCCGGGTAGGGGTGGCGGTCAGTGACAAACACAAACGGGTAGGACTTATCGTCGCGCAATAAAATATTGTAGGGCGGACGCAGTTGTTTGATCAGCGTTTGTTCGAGCAGGAGGGCTTCAGTTTCCGTGCGCGTGACGGTTACCTGGACGTCGGCGATACGCCCTACCATGGCCTGGGTTTTAGTATTCAACTGGCCGCGGAAATAGCTGGCAAGGCGCGTTTTTAAGCGCTTGGCTTTGCCTACATAGAGGGTGTTGCTTTGCTCATCAAGCATCCGATAAATCCCAGGCGAGGAGCTTACCGAGCTCAAGAACTGTTTTGAATCAAAGGTCATATCAGCGTGTAGGTACCCAATAACAGCAGGAGAAAAAGGGGGTTATATTTGGGTGCCGTCAAACCCCTCGACCAGCCCGTGACGAAGCGCTAGGKGAGTAAGCTCGACGTCGGTAGCCACCTGTAGTTTATCAAAGAGTCGGTAGCGATAGGTATTGACCGTTTTAGGGCTTAGATGGAGGCGATCGGAGATATCTTGCACACGCTGGCAGTTAACAATCATGAGCGCAATCTGTAGCTCACGGTGGGAGAGGTGGCTAAACGGATTATCCTCATCGGTAAAGTGTGACATAGCCAGCCGCTGGGCGATTTCTTGACTGACATGGCGTCGGCCATGGAACACCTGGCGGATGGCGTCGGTCATTTCTAGGGCATCTGCCCCCTTGCTCAAAAAGCCCGAGGCGCCGGCTTCGAGCATGCGGCGCAGTACGCTGTCTTCCATGTGTGCGGTTAAGATCAGCACCTTAACGTCTTTCATGCTGCGGTTAATACGCCGAGTGGCTTCAAGCCCGCCGATGCCTGGCATGCGAATGTCCATCAACACGATGTCGGGTTTTAAATGGCGGCATTGGGTTACCGCACTTTCACCGTCGTCGACCTCGCCCACAATTTTAATGTCGCGCTCTTCGTTTAGCAGGTGAGCAATGCTAGTTCTGACTAGGTGATGATCATCGGCGATAAGTACAGTGATCAATGGACAGGCTCCTGCTTGGAAACATCATGGGCTCAGGCGTTGGCCTCGGGCGCTGCTTTATCGTGTCAGCTGCATATAGAGTGCCACAGCTAACGACAAAGGAGAATTAGTTGGCCGCTGATGATGTGGATACTTGACCAAGATAAATGTTCAACGTAGTATTCGCCTCGCTGTTGACAGATAGCATGTGGGGCCTTAGCTCAGCTGGGAGAGCGCAACACTGGCAGTGTTGAGGTCAGCGGTTCGATCCCGCTAGGCTCCACCATTATTTTGCGTTACAAAGATTCCAGAAAAAAGCCTCGTTTAACAACGAGGCTTTTTTTCGACTTTAAAAGCTGATTACGCAGCGATTTTTCCTAGCAGTAAAAATTCAATTAGCGCTTTTTGCGCGTGCAGACGATTCCCGGCTTCCTGCCAAACTACCGCACGCGGGTCTTCGAGCAGGGTGTGGCTAATCTCTTCGCCGCGATGCGCGGGCAGGCAGTGCAGAAAGAGTACGTCCTGGTTGGCTTGATCAAGCATCGCTTCGGTGACTTGGAAACCTGCAAAGTCGGCCTCACGTTTCGCCTGTTCCTCTTCTTGGCCCATAGAAGCCCAGACGTCGGTGGTGATTAAGTCAACCTGTTTTACCGCTTCCTGTGGGTCGTGCAGCAGCGTCACTTGATCGCCAGCGGCCGCCATAATGTCTGCACGGGGCTCGTAGCCTTTGGGGCAGCAAATGCGCAGATGAAAACCAAACTGGCGAGCGGCATTGATCCAGGAGTGGCACATATTGTTGCCATCACCGATCCATACCGCTGTACGTCCTTTTACACTGCCGCGTAGCTCGGTCCAGGTCATCACGTCGGCAAGTAGCTGGCAGGGGTGGTAATCATCGCTCAAGGCGTTAATGACCGGTACGCTGCTGGCGCTGGCGTAGGTTTCTAGCCCTGCGTGGGAGAAGGTGCGAATCATGACCGCATCGACCATTTCAGACAGTACGCGAGCGGTGTCTTCAATCGGCTCGCCCCGGCCTAGCTGGGTATCCCGGGGGGAGAGAAATAGTGCGTGGCCGCCAAACTGCGCCATTCCCGTTTCAAATGAAACCCGCGTACGCGTTGACGATTTTTCAAAGATCATCGCCAGGGTGCGGTTGGGTAATGGTGTATAAACAGGACCTTGGGCTTTGAGATTGGTTTTGATCGTAATGGCGCGCTGGATCAAATAGTCCAGCTCATCCGGGGTCAAATCTAGCAAGGTCAGGAAATGGCGTGTCGCCATAAGAGCTTCTCTCCGCGTAAAAACACTATCCTAGCGATGCTGCAGGGGATGCGCAACGCGGACGGCATGCGTAGAATGCCCTTTACACGTTAAAGCCGAGCGCTCTACTCAGGTACTAGTCTTAAGTACTATTCGGGTTCAAGAACCCGGTTCAAGGGCCAAGCCAAGTAGATGGGTGAGAGGGTATCGGTCATTGATAAGCGAGGAGATAGTATGAGCACGACTGCCGAAAACATTCAGCGTCAAATTAGCGAAAATCCGATCCTGATTTACATGAAAGGGTCGCCCCAACTGCCTCAGTGCGGGTTTTCTGCCCAAACCGTTCAAGCGCTGATGAGCTGCGGAGAGCGTTTTGCATTCGTTAACGTTCTGGATAACCCGGATATTCGCACCGAGCTGCCCAAAATTGCCAACTGGCCGACCTTCCCCCAGCTGTGGGTAGAAGGTGAACTCGTGGGGGGCTGCGATATCGTGGTTGAAATGCATCAAAATGGCGAGCTTGAAAAGCTGGTAAAAGCGGCCGCTGAGCGTGCCGGTGCGGCGGAAGGCGGTGATAACGCCTAGGCGTTGTCGATTACTCCGTCTGCTGCTGGCGGTTGGCGGGCTGCGGTGCAGCCGCTAGAATGGCGTTTGTTATCGCATCGTCTTTGTTATGCATCTTGGCACTTGCCTCGCGCTGGCTACAGCGTGAGGTAAGGCAGCCCGCCGAAGGATATACAGCTTCATGAGCTATCAGGTTCTGGCCCGCAAGTGGCGGCCGCGCACATTCCACGAACTCGTGGGCCAGGCCCATGTTCAACGCGCCTTGGTCAATGCCCTTGATCAGGGCCGTCTGCACCATGCTTACCTATTTACGGGTACCCGCGGGGTGGGCAAAACCACCTTGGCGCGTATTCTTGCCAAATGTTTGAATTGCACCGCCAATGGCCGTGGTGATGAAGGCATTACCTCTACTCCCTGTGGACAGTGCGATAGCTGTCAAGCGATTGATGAAGGCCGCTTTGTTGATTTAATAGAGGTCGATGCGGCGTCAAGAACCAAAGTAGAAGATACCCGGGAGCTGCTGGATAATGTTCAGTACGCACCGACTCAAGGGCGTTATAAGGTGTACCTGATTGATGAGGTGCACATGCTTTCCACCAGCAGTTTCAATGCGCTGCTGAAAACGCTGGAAGAGCCGCCTCCCCACGTTAAATTTCTGCTGGCGACCACCGATCCGCAAAAGCTACCGCCGACGGTTCTCTCGCGCTGCCTCCAGTTTACCCTCAAACATATGCCGCCAGAGCGCGTGGTTGAGCACCTGACCTATGTACTGGGTGAGGAGCACGTTGAGTTTGACGAAAGTGCGTTATGGCTATTGGGTAAAGCAGCGGAAGGTTCCATGCGTGATGCCATGAGCCTGACCGATCAAGCCATTGCGTTTGGTCAGGGGGCGGTGCGCCATGCGGATGTGGCCGCCATGCTGGGCACCTTGGATCACCGCCATATTCTTGGGCTGGCAGAAGCCCTGGCCGATGTGGATGTGCAGCGCCTGCTGGGCGAGGTAGCCCAATTAGCCGAACAAGGCCCTGACTTTGCCGCGGTGCTGGATGAGCTTTCGAGCATGCTACACCGACTAGCGGTGGCGCAGATGGTGCCGGACGCCGTGGATAACAGCCACGGTGATCGTGACGTTATCCTGCAACTGGCGAGCCGCTTTACCGCTGAGGACATTCAGCTCTATTACCAAATTGGTATTCAGGGCCGCGGGGACATGGTGCATGCCCCTGATTTGCGCAGTGCGTTAGAGATGACGCTGCTGCGCATGCTGGCGTTTCGCCCTCAGGGGGTGCCGAAACCGCCGCGTACCCCGCTACCGCTGCGCCGCGAGCCTTCAGAGACGGCAGCGACTCAAGCGTCAGTGGTGGAGGCGGCTTCACCAGCGCCGCAGCCCGCGCCAGAAGCTGATACCCCGTCAGAAGCTCCGCCGCCCGAATCTCAGTCAAAGCCGCCAGCAGAGCCCCATCCGCAAGCGTCCGTGCCTGCTGCCGAAGAGAAACCTCCGCTGCAAGAGCCACCTCCTTGGACTCTCGAAACTGATACAGCAGCGTCCGAGATTGATGCTCCCCAGCAAGCTGCTGAGCCAGCGGCGATGGCTGAGCCTGAGCGTGCTAATGAGCCAGAGCCAACCGTAACCCCTGAACCAGCCGCTGGGGCTGAGACTGTAGAGCCCACCACGGCTGAGGCGCCAACAGCTCAACCAGAGGCTCTTTCAGAAGCCAGTCCAGAAACTCAGTCAGAAGCCATTCCCGAAACCGTTCCTGAAGCCGTTCCTGAAGCCCTGTCAGGCAAGCTGGACAATGCTAAGTGGCTGGAGTGTTTTGACTCCCTGGGCTTGGGCGGCTTAACCCGTAACTTGGCGGGCAACTGCTTGGTCGAGAGCGACGACGGCACGTTGCTGACGCTGCGCTTAGATCCCAGTCAAGAAGCAATGCAGGCTGAGGTACACCAAACGCGTATTGAGCGGGCGCTCAAGGAGCAGGGTATACCCCGGCGAATAGCGTTTTACGTTGCCGAGTTGTCTAATAGCCTGGAAACGCCCCGCCAGCGCGAAGAGCGCCTTAATAAAGAGCGCCATGCCCAGGCGGTTGATCTACTCAATCACGACCCACATGTACAGAAGTTACAGCAGGCGTTTGGGGCAAAGCTGATAGAATCCAGCGTAAAGCCTGCCGACGCGATACGCTAAGCGCTTGTCATTGAGTCGAAGCATTAACATCTTTTTAACTAGAAAATTTTAACTACGTACGTTGGAGATCAGACCATGCTTAAAGGTGGAATGGGCAACTTGATGCAACAAGCCCAAGAAATGCAGGAAAAAATGCAGCGCGCCCAAGAAGAGGTAGCGAAAACCGAAGTACAGGGCGAAGCGGGTGCCGGTATGGTGAAGGTCACCATGAACGGTCGCCACGACGTTTCCAACGTGTCCATTGACCCCAGCGTGATGGAAGAGGACAAAGAGTTGCTGGAAGATTTGTTAGCGGCGGCGGTCAACGACGCAGTGCGCAAATTGGAAGTTAGCTCTAAACAGAAGATGGAAGAAGCCACGGCGGGTTTAAACCTTCCGCCTGGCTTTAAGATGCCGTTCTAAGCAATGCGTTTTTCTCCTCTCGTTGAGCAGTTAATGGAAGCGTTTCGCATACTGCCAGGCGTTGGGCCCAAAACGGCCCAGCGCATGGCGATGCACCTACTTGAGCGTGAACGACCAGGTGGGCAGCGACTAGCTTCGGTCATTCAACAGGCGATTGAAGAAGTCGGTTATTGCCAGCGTTGTCGAACGCTCACCGAAGCTGATATCTGTGCGCTGTGTGAGAGCCCGCGTCGGGATGATGCGCTGCTTTGCGTGGTGGAATCGCCCGCCGATCAACTGGCGATTGAAGAAGCCGGTGGCTTTAAAGGGCGCTATTTTGTGCTCCATGGGCACCTTTCGCCGCTAGATGGCGTGGGGCCAGAGTCGATTGGTTTAGACTTGCTGGAAGCACGCGTTGCTGAAGGGCTCATTGAAGAGGTGGTGTTGGCGACTAACCCCACCATCGAGGGTGAAGCGACTGCCCATTACATTGCTGCGCTGCTATCTGAACATGGCGTCAAACTTTCTCGGCTCGCTTATGGCGTTCCCATGGGCGGTGAACTGGAATACGTTGATGGCGGTACCTTAAGCCGTGCCTTTAATGGTCGTCTGCCGTTTGCCAGCGAATAAGCCTACCTAAAACGCAAGCGCGGTAGCGTTTGCGCCAACTTGGAAGAATGCTTTTGTCCTCTCTTACTCCCTCTTATCAATGGCTTGATACCCCTGATGCGCTTGATGCGGCATGCGAACAAGTAGCCGATGCGGCCGTGATTGCTCTGGATACCGAGTTTTTCCGAGAGAACACTTTTTTTCCAGTCCCCGCGCTGATTCAATTCACCGCCGGTGAAGAGGCTTATCTGATTGACCCGGTGGCCGTCCCGTGTACCGATAAATTTCGCGCTCTGCTGCAGAATAGTGCCATCAAGTTGCTGCACGCTTGCAGCGAAGATCTAGAAGTCTTCCAACACTGGGCGGGGGTATTGCCAGAGCCGCTCATTGACACCCAGGTGGTACAAGGCTTCTTGGGCGAAAACCCTGGCATGGGGTATCAAAAGCTGGTCGAATTTTGGGTCGGTGAAACCCTGCCGAAAGAGGAGACCCGCTCGAATTGGCTAGTGCGCCCGCTGTCGCCTGCGCAGTGCCACTACGCCGCGCTGGACGTTATCTATTTACTCAAAGTCTGGACGCTGCAGGCTGAAAAGCTTGCCATATTGGGGCGCCGTGAGTGGGTCGACGCTGAGTGCACAAGCCTAATTGAACAGGCGGGCCGCAGCGTTGATAACGACCAACAGTGGTATACCCGCCAACGCCAGCTATGGCGCCTCACGCCCCGTCAAATGGAAGCGTATCGGCTGATGACCACCTGGCGTGAAGGCGAAACGCGCCGTCGCAACTTGCCGCGTAATTGGTTGATTAGTGACAAGCTGCTGTTTGCGATCGCCGAAAAGATGCCGAGCAATCGCTTCGAGCTCGCCGAGGTGGAAGGCGTTAAGCCGATGCTCATCAAAAAAGAGGGCGATGCACTGCTGGCGATGGTCAAACAGGCCCAGCACTGCGATGAAATAGCCCTGCCCAAGCGCTGGCCGGACCCCATGCACCCGACGTTCAAGTCACGCTTTAAAGCGCTCAAGAAGGTGGTAACCGGCAAAGCCGATGACTTGGGGGTGGCACCGGAAATGCTGATGCGCCGCCGGGATATTGAAACACTGGTGATGCAGGACTTGGCGGGTGAGCCTTTCACTTGGCCGACCGGTTGGCGGGGCGAGTATTTGAATGGTGCGCTGGCCCAAGCCCTTGAGGAACGACCATCATGAGCGACAAGCTGATTTGCGAGGTTTTCAAAAGCTCGCGTAAAGATGAGATGTATTTATACCTCGATAAGCGTCAAGGATTTGCTAACGTCCCAGAGCAGTTACTGGAAACGTTTGGCAAGCCTGTGCCGGTGTTTACCATGCTACTGACCGCGGACAAAAAATTGTCACGGGTGAATGCCGCAGACGTGGTGGAAGGKATTAAAGAGAAAGGCTTCTATTTGCAAATGCCGCCGCCTAAAGAAGCCTATTTGCTTGACGTGCATCGCGCCCATGTTGCCTCGCGTTCTAATGCACGTTCTGATCAAGAGTAGCGACAGGCAGTTATGAATTTTCTTGCCCATGCCTGGCTGGTGAGCGCCGGAAGCGATGATTTTCTCTACGGAAATTTAATTGCTGATGGCGTTAAGGGTCGCGATTTAAGCGCTTGGTCTAGCGCCACTGCGCTGGGTATTCGCCATCACCGCCGGGTGGATGCCTGGGTAGATAGTCATACCTGCGTTGTTAATGCGCGACGCCGTGCGCCAGCTGACCAACGTCGCTATGCGGGTATTGCTCTGGATATGGTGTGGGATCATTTCCTGGCCCGGGATACGGCGGGCCAGGCGGATCAAGAGGCGATTGTGGAGCGTTGTTATCGGCTGCTCTCCGCGCGCCCTGCGCCAAATCGGTTGGCGGGTATGATGCCGATTCTCGTCAAGCACGACTGGTTAAGAGGCTACGCTGACTTTGCTTTCACCTGCAGGGCGATTGCCGGTATCGGGCGGCGTTTGTCTGGCCCCAATCAGTTGGCGGCCTTAGTGCCTTGGCTCCACGATGATTATCAAGCGCTAGAAAATGACTTCCAGACACTATGGCCCGAGCTATTGGCTGAATTAAGCTACTAAGCTACACCCCATAATAAAGAGTTTTTCCGTGACAATGAGGCATGACAGGAGGGAGACAGCGATGCGCGAACGTTTTTGGGAGCGCTTTACCCTTGAAGAGCTAACGCCCCAGGAGTGGGAGGCGCTATGCGACGGCTGTGGGCAGTGCTGCCTGCTAAAGCTGCACGATGAGGATACCCAGGAGTTGGCGGTGCTCAATGTGGCTTGCCGCCTGCTGGATATCCACAGCTGTCAGTGCAGTGATTATGCCAACCGCTTTGACAGCGTGCCCGACTGTACTCAGCTGACCCCTGCCTTGGTCAAAGAGTTTACCTGGCTACCGCAAAGCTGCGGCTACCGGCGGGTGGCGGAAGGGCGCAAGTTGGCAGGCTGGCACCCGCTGTTAAGCAATGACGCCGAACGGGTTCACCGCAAAGGGGTGAGCGTGCGCAGCTTTGCGGTGTCCCAAGATGAAGTGCCTGAACAGCAGCTAGAGTCGCACATTATTGCCGTGCTGCCGATGTGATGCCAACCATGCCTGCAGTGCTTCAAAAGGCATAGGCCGGGCGAATAGATAACCCTGAAACACATCGCACTTCAACGCCATCAACTGCTGTTGCTGCTGAGGCGTCTCTACCCCCTCCGCGACGACCGTCAGATCGAGGTGGTGAGCCAGGGCAATAATACCCTGTACGATAGCCGCGTCTTTGCTGTTGTTGGCGATATTGTTGATAAAACTGCGGTCAATTTTTACCTTATCAACGGGTAGGTGGCGCAGGTAACTCAGGCTTGAAAAGCCAGTGCCAAAATCGTCAATGGCAACGCTGATCCCCATTTCACGCAGCGCATGCAGCGTCTCAATCGCGGCGTCGGTATCGTTCATCAATATGCCTTCGGTTAACTCAAGTTCTAGCGATGTTGCGCTGAGCCCGGTGGCTTCAAGGGTAGCGCTGAGCGAGCTTAAAAAACTTGGCCGGTGAAACTGCATCGGCGAAAGGTTGACCGATATACGGCAGTGGCTGGGAAGCCGCGGCCGAAGCCTCAGGAAATCCCGCGCGGCGCGCTCTATTACCCACTGGCTTAAGGCGATAATTTGTCCTGTCTCTTCAGCAATAGGGATAAACAGCACCGGTGAGATAGCGCCTTTGGTCGGATGGTTCCAACGGACCAGCGCCTCGAAGCCCTTAACGTGCCCATCGGCCGTTAACAACGGCTGATAATGCAGTTCAAACTGCTCATTCAGAATCGCTTCCTGCAATTCATTTCTCAGCGTCACCCGCTGGGTTAGTTTTTGATTAATATCTTGAGTGAAGGTTTGTAAGGCATTGCGGCCTTGCTGCTTGGCTTTGTACATCGCCATATCGGCTTGCTGAAGCAGCTCTTCAGGTTGCGCCAGCTGTTTGTCATTGAGCGCAATGCCAATACTGGCTGAAAGATAAAGTTCATGTCGATCAATACAGTAGGGCAGTGCAAGCGCTTCAAGCAAACGCTCTCCAATGTCCTGCGCTTGCTGGGGGCTATGCAAATCCGGTAGCAGCAATACAAACTCATCGCCCCCGAAACGGCACAAGGTGTCGGAAGGCCTGATCGCCTGCTCAAGCCGTCTAGCGACGTTGATAAGCACTTGGTCGCCAATGCCATGGCCCAGGGTGTCGTTGATCGGCTTKAATTCATCCAAGTCAATAAACAGCACCGCTAAATGTTGATTGTGCCGCCGGGCGAGCTCAACATCATGGCGCAGATGATCCTCAAACAGGGCGCGGTTACCAAGGCCCGTCAGTGCATCGTGGGTGGCATGAAAAGCGAGCGCGTTCTCATGGTCCCGACGCTCAGAAATATCGTTAATACTGCCCACAAAGTGCGTGATATGACCGTTATGGGAGCGCACCGGGGAGAGAAATAGGTTATTCCAGAACGCTTGACCGTTTTTGCGGTAGTTACGTAGGGTCAAGGTGATATCGTGCTGCTGAGTAAGAGCATGCTGGATATCGGTCATTTGCTCTGGGTCGGTATCTTGGCCTTGTAAAAAACCGCAGTTGCGCCCTTTTGCCTCTTCCAGCGAATAGCCTGTTATGGCCACAAAGGCGGGGTTTACATAAACAATGGGGTAGTCAGGTTGCCGTGCCTCGCAAATTAAAATGCCATTGCTGCTGGCTTCAATGCTGCGCTGATAGATACGCAACTGGGACTCTTTTTGGCGCAGCGCGGTCATCTCCTTGGCAATTCCGTAAACACCTACCACTTGATCCATGACCACCGTGGGTAAAAACGAGACATCCAATTGGCGTACGTTGCCCTGTTGGCTGATGATTTCCAAATCGAAACGCTGGGCGATACCCATTAATGCTTGTTGGAAAGCAGTACCCACGATGGAGTGGTGTTCAGGCGCAACAACCTCTTTCCAATGACTGCCAATAATCTGTGCTTCGTTAATTTCAAGCAGGGTGAGTACGGATCGGTTGACGCTTAAGTGATAGCCGCTCAAATCTAGCGAAAACACTGCATCGGGGTTTTGTGTAAACAGAGAGCGAAACCGCTGTTCGCTATCTTGCAGGGTCTCTTTGGCTTTCGAAAGCTCACGGGAACGTTGGGCACGGGCAGATATCAAGGCAAGGCTGAAAATCAATTGATAGGTGAGTAGCAGGCCGGAGAGTCCAACACCAGCAGCAAGAAAATTGGTGGTGAGGAGGGGCTGATTTGATCGTTCCGAGAGTGCCAAAGTGATCACTGTTCCGCCCGGTAACGCCACCGTGTGCTGCGCTAGCGTCATTGCTGGTGGTGCTATTGAAGCAGTGGGTAGCAAGCCCTCCCCTTGGTTAATCAGGTGACCATTGGCGTGGATTATATGCAGCGTAAAAGCGCCGTTAACCGTGCTGGTTTCTTGCTCTACGAGCCGCGCTATATCGATAACGGCGACTAGCTGGTGGGGCTGGTCCTGAGGTTGGATGGAGAGAAGCGCTAGCGTAGGGCGTTCAAAATCGGGGAATGACCACTGAATGACACTTCGTTGCTGATTAAGCCAGGTCAATGTAGCCAGGTTAATTAATTGATCATCTAGCCAGAGTAGCGCGCTGCCATGGCGTGAACGGCGCCATATATCATTGGCGAGCGGGTTGAAGTATGCAATGGCGAGTATGCTTGGATAGTCTGTCCAGTAGCGCGCAACCTCCCGGCTGCGCGATGCTGGGTCTTCAAAGACCTGGTGCCAGCGCTCCGCCAAGCGTTCCAGTACAATCGCTCGCGATGCCAGCGTCTGGTTAATATTAACCGCAATGCTTTCCAGGTTCTGCTGAGCCCCTTGGCGCATCTCGTGGTGTTGATCCCAACTGACTAAAAACCAACCGCTCATACTTAAGCTAACGCCTAGGATGCCAAACAGTACGGCGGCATTGCTTAAGGATGTTTTTAGATGAGGAATATGCCGACTCACCATTAGCATCGCGATACCAAATAGAAAACCGACTAGGCCAGGGATAAGCGCGCTGGCGCGGGGTAACCAGTCCGGCACAGTTAAACCATAATGGACGGCAAAGGTAATGCAACCCACCACCCATAAAAACAGCCCGCCGAGCTGCCAAATAAGCCGCTGCCAACGTCCTTGAGGGCCGACCCAGAGGCAAAATGCAGCCATAAACAGTATGGGGGCGGTTTGGCTAGGCAGGCGTTGATGACCACTCAGCAGGGAGACCGTGTCATAAGTGGGGTCTAGGGCATTGTGGATCAGCGTATAGCTGGCAACCGCAGCCAGTGCGATAGAGGTTACTTTGCGAAAACGTTCGAAGTTAGCCATCACTGCGCTGAGGCCTAACCCGCAAAGTAAAATAACCAGCGCACTGTCCGGTAGCAGAGCGAGCGCATCGGGCTGGTGAACATCAGGAAAAAAGCCCATCAAGAAGCCACCTGCACCAATCACAATGGTGGCCACCAGCAGCATCAGTAAGCCCGCTTGAAGTGCCAGTTCGCGATTATTGACATCCATTAGTTATTATTTATGCATCCAGTGAAGGGTGTGTTTACGCCGATTCACATAAGGTACCTTTAGAAACCAATAGCTCACCAGGGGATATCATCAACGCAAGTTGGAAACATCTTTTTATTAACGCCAGCTGAATTTATTAAGTTTATGTATTTAATATTATTTTTGTATTCTGAGCTTAAGTTGAGTGGGGTTTTCTATGCATAAAGGATATGAGTGTTTTGATAAAAAATCTCAAGCAATATATGCATAGGCCTGCTGTACTTGCCGGAGCGCAGCAGGCCTGTGAGCACTTTACTCAGTGATTGCCAGTGTTTGCGGGTTCAGGCCCAGCGCCCAAAGAATAAACGCATCTTGCCGGGCGGTATCGCGCCAGGCCTTGAAGCGGCCAGATGCGCCGCCGTGGCCACTGCTCATATCGGTACGCATCAGAATTGGCGCTGATCCCTGTTGCTGCTGGGACACCTGGGCATAGAACTTGGCGGGCTCCCAGTAGCTGACCCGGGTGTCAAACCAACTGCCCTCAATCCACAGGGCTGGGTAGGTTTGGGGCTGGATATTGTCGATCGGCGAGTAAGCGCGGATTCGGGCGGCAACCTCTGGCTCCTCTGGGTTTCCCCACTCGCTGTACTCCGCGGTGGTTAGCGGTAGCTCTGGATTCTGCATGGTGCGCAGTACGTCTAAAAAGGGCACATCCAGCAGCGCCGCGCAAAATTTTTCCGGGGCACGATTAATACAGGTACCGACCAGTAACCCACCGGCGCTGGCGCCATAGGCTGCTATGCGCTGTGAATCGCTAATACCCTGTTCGACAAGTGCTTCACGCGCGGCCAGGAAGTCATTAAAACTGTTTTCCTTGTGCTCCATTTTACCGTTTAAATACCAGGGCTCGCCGCGTTCGCCACCACCGCGGACATGGGCAACCGCAAAGGCTGCACCGCGCTCCAGCAGCTCCAACCTGGCGATCGAGAACCAGGGGTCGAGCGCATCACCGTAGGCACCGTAGCCATACAGCAGTGTGGGTAGGGCCTGGCCCGCCAAGTCGGCGCGCATCACTACCGATACGGGCACCTGTTCACCATCTTGGCTGGTCGCCCAAAGGCGACGGCTGATTAACTGTTGCGGCTGTAAATTGCCGTAAACAGGTACCCGTTTCAGTAGTGTGCGTTCGCCGCTGATTAGATCAAGTGCGAACCAGCTGGGCGGCTGGGTAAATGACTCTTCACGTAGATGCACTATCTGTGTATCGAAGTGCGGCGCATCTTCCAGCATCTGGGAGCAGGGTTGTTCGGGCAGTGCCAGATACTCATCCTGCGTGCATCCGTGCTGGGCATCGAACAGCAAACGCCGCAACCGCACCTGCGCCTGTGCATGATCGCGCTCCGCCAGTATCAGCCCCCAGGCGAACGCATCAACGCCTTCCAGGGTAGCTCCTTCACGGTGGGCGATTAACGTTTGCCAATTCAATTGGGGCTGACCAAGCTGACTTTCGGGCAGGAAGTCGAGCTGGAAGTGAGCACCCGCCTGATTATGCAGACGATAAAAGCTGCCTGGGCGATGATCGATGCTGTACTCAACCCCTGCCTGTCGCGGCTGAATACACTGTGGTGTTGAAGTTGACGAGTCAGCGGGCAGTAGGTGGATTTCACTGGTGTCTTTTGAGCCGCTTTCGAGCAGCAGCCACGACCGTGAACGCGTTTTGCCGATGCCAAGCCAAAACTCAGGGTCCTCTTCGCGTAACACCAGAGCGGGCTCTTTGGAGGCCTCAGGTTTAGCCAGTGAGATCGAAAACCGCCAAACGCTATCGGGGCGCTGAGTGTCGTCAAAGCGCGTAAACAGCAAGGTAGCCTTGGTGGCAGTTTGATCTTCTGCCCAGCACAGCCCCGCACCAATATCGCTCAACAGTTGCACCGGCTCCCCGCTAGGCAGTGCTTTCAGCCATAGGGTAAACCGCTCATCGCCTTGGGTATCTTCTGTCCAGGCTAACCACTGCTCATCGGGGGAGAGCGCCATATCGCCCATATCGTAAAAGTCGTGTTCGGCGGCGCGGGCTCTCACATCGAAAAAGCATTCTTGCTGTTCGGAGTGGTGATTGGGATGGCGCCACCAACAGGGGTAATCATCGTCCGCACCTGTCTCGCTCCAGAACGTGAAGTGGTCAAGCGTTGTCTTAAGGCTGGTCACGGCTAATTCGCGGCGTGCCAAGTGGCTCTGGTATAACGCTTCCTCCAGCGGGGCAAGTGGGGCAAACCAATCGGCTTGTTGCTGGTTGGCGGCCTCTAAAAAGGCGCTGACCTGTGGGTCGTCGCGCTCTTCTAACCAGTGCCATTGCGGGTCATTAGCGCGATAATAGCGTGCAGCGGGTAAGCCTGAATGTATGCCTTGCTGTGCTTTCATAAATTGATAGGTACCATAACGGGAAATCAACGTCGGGTGAGTTCACCCATATGAGGGGTATTATGCTGTTTGCAAATTCAACGCCAATGCTTTGGTTGAGTTATTACGGGCTGTCGCTGCTAGTGATTGTCGCGGTCTATTTTGCGCTCACTTTTCTGCCTCGCTTGCCACGTCTTGTACTGACCTGGACGGTTGCCGGGGCGGTATGGGTGCCCGCGACTTTCCGGCTGCCGCTAATCGAAGAGGGTGAATTCTATACCGGTTGGGCACCTTCGGCGATGGTGGCGGCGGTTGGCTTTTTAGAAAATAACGGCTCGGCGCTACGTGGCGGGTTGATGTGGCTGGTATTAGGGATGGCGTTAGGTGCGCTTATTGGCGTTGCACTTTGGTGGTGGCGCCGCCCAGGCGAGGCTGAGTATGTCACCCAGGAAGAAGAAAGTGATGACGAAGGCGAATCGCCACGCCGTCGCGAACCGGTGATTGGTTGATGCCACGTTTGAACAATGTCTTGATGCCTCAGTATGTGCAAATCGTATGTATGAACCGTATGTGTAAAGCGTATGTGTGAACTGCTGGGTATGAGCGCCAATGTACCCACCGATATCTGTTTCAGCTTTTCGGGCTTTTTGCACCGCGGTGGGGGCACGGGCCCACACCGCGATGGCTGGGGAATCGCCTTCTACGAAGAGGGCGGCTACCGCGACTTTCGTGACCCTCACCCGTCGGTCGATTCGCCCATTGCGCGATTAATTTGTGACTACCCGATTAAGTCCAATGTGGTGATTAGTCATATTCGCCAAGCCAATGTAGGGGGCGTAAAGCTTGCCAATACGCACCCATTTACCCGAGAAATGTGGGGGCGGCCCTGGTGCTATGCCCACAATGGCCAATTAAGTGGCTGGGAGAGCCTAGCATTAGGTAATTATATCCCGGTTGGCAGCACCGATAGCGAGCACGCCTACTGCTGGCTAATGGGTGAGTTACGCCGCACCTTTCCTACGCCACCTGCTTCACCTGAAACACTCTGGGAGTACTTGCACCAGCTGTGTGAGCAGCTAAGAGCGCTTGGGGTGTTCAATATGCTGCTCTCCGATGGCCGCTATTTGTATACTTATTGCGCCACTAAGTTGGCGCACATTACCCGCTGTGCGCCCTTCGGCGATGCGGAACTTTCCGACGCTGAAATGACGGTGAACTTTGCCGAACACACCACACCAGACGATATTGTGTCAGTGATTGCCACCGAGCCTCTCACCCATAATGAAGCGTGGCAGCGCATGGTGCCCGGCGAACTATTGGTCTGGCGCGATGGAGAAATCCAGGCGCGTTACTGTCCATAAGCGTAGGKGTTGCTAAAGTGAAATAAGAGAAGTAGCAATGAATTAAGCGAGCCTGACTATGGGCTAAAGTTTAAACGTAAGTTTCAATCGATCGTTTTACAGCCTGTTATAGGTCGTATATCGTTGGGCGTCTTAAGCTATTTTCAGACAAAGCCCAGCGACAACAACAAGGTCGGTGATCCTACGCCGACGCCGATAGCGGAGATTGCCCATGAGCGAACACGCCAACGCCGCCGTTTTACGTGGCCCAGCGCTTGAAGGGTTGGATCAATACGATTCAGTCACGGATGTTTTTCATAACGCAGTAGCACGTTTTAAGGACAAGCCAGCTTTTTCCTGTATGGGGAAAACGCTCACCTTCGCTGACCTTGATCGCCTCTCAGCAGACTTTGCTGCTTGGCTTCAGCATGAAACCGACCTTGTTCCAGGCGATCGTATCGCAATCCAGTTGCCCAACGTACTGCAGTTTCCGGTGGCGGTATTTGGCGCGCTGCGGGCAGGCTTGGTGGTGGTTAACACCAACCCGCTGTATACCGAGCGGGAAATGGCCAATCAGTTCAAGGACTCTAACGCTAAAGCCATTGTGATTTTGGCCAATATGGCGGACAAGCTCGAAAAAGTGCTCGATAAAACAGATATCAAGCACGTGCTCGTCACCCAGTTAGCTGACTTGCACGACGTTCCCAAGCGCTGGTTAATCAATGCCGTGGTGAAGCACGTCAAGAAAATGGTGCCTGCCTATTCACTGCCCGGCGCGGTTGGTTTTCGCGATGCGCTGAAAAAAGGCGCCTCGCTAAGCCATAGCGAGGTCAAAAGAGGCCCTGATGATTTAGCCGCGCTGCAATACACCGGCGGTACTACGGGTATGCCAAAAGGCGCGATGCTGACCCATCGCAACCTCATCGCCAATATGTTGCAAGCGCGTGAAGCCATTGGCGCCCATCTGACCGATGGCGAAGAGCTGGTTGTCGCCCCGTTACCGGTGTATCACATCTATACCTTTACGGTTAACTGCCTGTTTTTAATGGAAACCGGTAACCACTCCTTGCTTATCACCAACCCTCGTGATCTGGATGGGTTTGTCAAAGAGCTCAAGGGGCTGCCTTTTACTGCCTTTATCGGCCTCAACACGCTGTTTAATGCATTGTGTAATCGCGACGACTTCAAACAGCTCGATTTTTCCAAGTTGAAGCTGACGATCTCCGGCGGCATGGCGCTGACTAAAGCAGCGGCGCAGCGTTGGGAGCAAACTACCGGTTGTCCTATCGCTGAGGGGTATGGTCTGACCGAGACTTCTCCCATCGTTAGCTTTAACCCCACCGATGCGATCCAACTGGGCACTATCGGCAAGCCTGTGGCAGGCACCGCGGTAAAAGTCGTCGACGCCGATGGCAACGATGTGGCGCTGGGTGAGCCAGGAGAGCTGTGCGTGCAAGGGCCGCAGGTGATGAAAGGCTACTGGCAGCGCGAAGACGAAACTCGCGATTCCATCGATGAAGATGGCTGGTTCCACACGGGTGATATCGCCGTGCTGCAGGATGACGGCTACATCCGCATCGTTGATCGCAAAAAAGACATGATTCTGGTCTCTGGCTTTAATGTGTACCCCAACGAAATTGAGGACGTGGTGGCTGCTCATCCTGACGTACTTGAATCAGCGGCGGTTGGCGTACCGGATGAAAATGCCGGTGAAGCGATCAAGCTGTTCGTAGTGAGCAAAAATGACCAGTTGGATGAGAAAACGCTACGCGATTGGTGCAAAAAAGAACTCACTGGCTATAAGGTCCCCAAGGTCATCGAGTTTCGTGATGAACTGCCCAAAACCAACGTGGGCAAAGTGCTCCGCCGCCAATTGCGCGACGAAGAGCCCTCAAAAACGTCATCAGATAGCCATTAATAAACACTCGATTAGCGGGCGAGGGCAGGTTGTAACAAGGGTCTTTCGCCATGGATGGCGAAAGTAGCGCCCACGGATGGGTTCACAGCGCCCTTGTGGAAACCTGGGCTCGCCCGCTTCCTGCTTGCTTTGTGGTTAGGCGTCGTGGAGCTGAAAGCGTTACACTATCCGACCCGCTCAATCGAGCGGGTCGTTTTTTTCTATCTCTTTTTAGACGTCTCTTGTTAAATGCCCAAGCGAATGGAAGCCGACTCAATCGTGACCACCGACACATCCCCAGCCCCCACCGATAGCCAACGTCTCGCGTCGCTGCAACAGGCGGCAGGGAGTGTGATGTTGCGTGATGCCGAACGGCTGGAACGTCGCTTGGCTGGTTTGTACCGCCGTCAGCGTGATAACAAGCCGATTAGTCGTGGTTTGGATGAAGTGCAGCGTGAGCTCGATCGCGCTCAGCAACAGCTCAGCTTGCGTGAAGCCCAACAAGTCGCGCTGAATTACCCACCTGAATTGCCGGTAGTTGAACGAAAAGAAGATATCGTTAACGCGATACGCGATCACCAAGTAGTGGTGGTGGCGGGGGAGACCGGCTCAGGCAAAACCACCCAGCTACCTAAAATGTGTTTGGAGTTGGGGCGCGGTCGCCGTGGTTTGATTGGTCATACTCAGCCGCGTCGTCTGGCTGCTCGCAGTGTGGCAGGACGCTTGGCAGAGGAGCTGCAGGTTTCCCTGGGCGAACAGGTGGGCTACCAGGTGCGCTTTAGCGACCAGAGCAGTCCGGGTACGCTGGTTAAATTGATGACCGACGGAATTTTGCTGGCCGAAACGCAGAATGACCCACTTTTGCTGCGTTACGACACTATAATTATTGATGAGGCCCACGAGCGCAGCCTGAATATCGACTTTCTGCTTGGCTACCTCAAGCGCTTGTTGCCCAAGCGGCCCGATCTAAAAATCATCATTACCTCGGCGACCATCGACGTAGAGCGCTTTGCCAAGCACTTCGGCACGGCTAAAACGCCCGCCCCAGTGGTGGAAGTCACAGGGCGCACCTACCCCGTTGAGGTGCACTACCGGCCATTGGTCCGCGATGAAGACGATGAAGAAGACCGCACGCTGCAAGAGGGCATTCTCCATGCAGTAGAGGAGATTGAAGCTGTTGAGCGCGAAAAAGGCTGGCTACACGGCCCCCGGGACGTGCTGGTGTTTTTACCCGGCGAGCGCGAGATTCGTGAAACCGCCGATACCCTGCGCCGCGCCGAGCTGAAAGGCACTGAAATCCTGCCGCTCTACGCACGGCTTTCCAACGAAGAGCAGAACCGCGTTTTTGCACCGCACCGCGGTCGGCGCATTGTACTCGCCACCAACGTGGCGGAAACTTCGCTGACTGTGCCCGGCATTCGCTACGTGATTGACCCAGGATTGGTGCGTATCAGCCGCTACAGCTACCGCTCCAAGATCCAGCGTCTACCGGTGGAAGCGGTTAGCCAAGCCAGCGCCAACCAGCGGAAAGGCCGCTGTGGACGGATCGCCGAAGGCGTGTGCATTCGCCTCTACAGCGAAGAGGATTTTCTCTCCCGGCCCGGCTTTACCGATCCCGAAATCCAGCGCACCAACTTAGCGTCGGTCATCCTTTCGATGCTGGGGCTAAAGCTTGGGGATATTGAAGCGTTTCCGTTTGTTGACCCACCGGATAGCCGCTTTGTTAAAGACGGCTTTCGACTACTGTTCGAGCTGGGCGCAGTGGATGAAAAGCAGCGCCTTTCCCCGCTGGGACGTAAGCTGGCGCGACTGCCGATTGACCCGCGCTTAGCGCGCATGGTGCTGTCGGGGGCCGAAATCGGCAGCCTGCGCGATGTGCTGATTGTGGTCTCGGCGCTGGCTATTCAAGACCCCCGCGACCGACCCGCGGATAAGCGTCAGGCCGCCGACCAAGCCCACCAGCGTTGGCACGACCCGGATTCCGACTTTGTCGCTTTGCTGAACCTCTGGCACGGCATTGAGAATGCCCGCGAGGAGCTGTCGGGCAATCAGCTGCGCCGCTGGTGCCGCGAGCACTACATCAACTACCTGCGCATGCGCGAGTGGCACGACACCTTCCGCCAACTGCGCCAATTGCTGCGCGATATGGACATTGACGTGCCCGCACCGCCGCCCCGCAATGACGACGAGAGCGAAGAGCAGGCGCGTCAAACGCGGCGTAAAACTTCAGGCAAGGTTCATCAGGCGCTACTTTCAGGGCTGCTCTCTAACCTGGGTACGCTGGTGGAGAACCGCGAGTACCTTGGTGCCCGCAACCGCAAGTTTATGATCCATCCTGGTTCAGGGTTAGCCAAGAAGTCGCCCAAGTGGATCATGGCGTTCGAGATGGTAGAAACCTCCAAACTGTTTGCCCGCACCGTGGCCAAGATCGACCCCCAGTGGATCGAACCCCAGGCGCAGCATTTGGTTAAGCGCAGCTACAGCGAACCCCATTGGGAAATGAAACGCGCCCAGGTAGTGGCCTTTGAGCAGGTTACGCTGTTTGGCCTGCCCATTGTGGCGCGGCGTCGGGTGCACTATGGCCCCATCGCCCCTCAGGAGTCTCGGGAGCTGTTTATTCGCCGGGCGCTGGTGGAAGGAGAGTTTCAAACCAAAGGCGCCTTCTTTGCTCATAACCGCGCACTGATCGACGAAGTCGAAGCGCTGGAAGATCGTGCTCGGCGGCGGGACATTCTGGTCGATGAAGATACGCTGTTTGATTTTTACGATCAGCGGATTCCGGCTGACATCGTCAACGGCAAGGGCTTTGAGCATTGGCGCAAACAGGCCGAACAGCAAGATCCGCAATTACTCCATTTCGATATTGATTCGCTTAAGGCGCGGGATGCCGATGACGTTACTCAGGCGCAGTATCCGGATCATTTAATGCTGGCGGGCGTGGCCTATCCGGTCAGTTACCACTTTGACCCTGAAGCCGAAGATGACGGTGTTACCCTGACTGTACCCGCCGCCATGCTGCCGCAAGTGCCGGTGCATGCTCTGGAGTGGTTGGTGCCTGGGCTGCTGCGTGAAAAGTGTATTGCGCTGCTGAAGTCGTTGCCGAAAAGCATCCGCCGACAGGTGGTGCCGATTCCCGATTGGGTGGATGCGGCGTTGGAAACCCTGGTGCCTGATCAACGCCCGTTAACCGAGGCGTTAGGGGAGTTTATTCGCCGCCGGACATCGACGCGGGTGCATCCTGACGATTGGCGCCTAGACTTGCTCGAACCGCACCTGATCATGAATATTCGCGTGGTCGATCATGCGGGCGAAACCTTAGGCCAGGGGCGCGATCTGCGCGCCCTGGAACAGCGCTTTGAAGCGGCAGCCAGCGCAGGAGCTCAGGCGCTGGCCGAACAGGTTAGCCATGAGCCCGCCGTTGCCGGGCTACCCAAAACGCCGCTGCCTGCCTCCCGGGTCACCACCCAGGCAGGCATTCGTGTAGAGGCGTATCCTGCCCTGGTCGCTGAAACCAGCGAGTTCAAAGTAGCGCTATTTGATCACCCTGCTAAAGCTGACGCTGCCCACCAGGAGGGCATCGCCCGGCTGGGCATTGCAAAGCTTCCCGAACAGGTTAAAGCGATTAAGCAACTGCCGGGTGTTGAGAAGTGCGCGCTGCTGTTCGCCAAAGTGGGCAGCAAGCAAGCCTTGATTGACGATCTGCTGCTTGCGGTGTTTACCCAGGTGATCGCTCAGCACCCCCTGCCGCGCTCGGAAGGGGAGTTTAGCCAGCGCCTAGCAGAAACACACAACCAACTGGTTGACGAAGCGCAAGCTCTGCTGGTGCGGGTAGAAGCCGCGCTACAGGGCCATCTGGCAGTTAGTAAGCTGCTCAAAGGCAAGCTTAATTTTGCCCTGGCGCTGGTGTACAGCGATGTTAGCGCGCAGATGCAGCGCTTGGTATATCCCGGCTTTATTCGCAATGCTGGCGCTTGGCTGGACGAATACCCGCGCTACACCGAAGCGGCACTCATTCGGCTTGAAAAAGCCGCTCGTGAACGCGGTCGCGATCAAATGATGATGCAAGAGGTCCAGTCATTAGAGGCCCGCTTTGATGCCCGCCGCGAGAGCGAGCGGCGCGGGCGGGTGGAAGACCCAGAACTGGTCGCTTTTGGCTGGTGGTTGCAAGAGCTTAGGGTGTCGCTATTCGCCCAGCAGTTGGGTACTAGTATGGTGGTGTCGGTAAAACGACTGGAAAAGCGCTGGCAAGAGATAATTAACGTTTAGCCGCGGGGTGGAAAAAAGCGCGCTAAACGCACACAGTAATGGTATGGGTGGCGGTTTAAGCTTCCTGGCGTAAGCCGCGGTGAAAAGGAGAGGTAGATGATAAATGCGGTGATTACCGGGACAGGGCTCTATACCCCGGAACACGCCATTGATAATGCAGCCCTGGTGGCGGCATTTAACGCTTGGGTAGACGCCGAGAATGGGCAACACGCCGAGTCCATCGAGCGCGGTGAGCTTGAACCGCTTGCCCACTCCAGCAGCGAATTTATCGAAAAAGCGTCCGGTATTCAGAGCCGCTATGTGCTCGACGCTTCAGGAATACTTGACCCACAGCGTATGCGGCCTAAACTGCCGCAGCGGGGTAATGACGAACCTTCGATTCAGTGCGAGATGGCGATCGCTGCCGCGCGCCAAGCGCTTGACGCTGCCCAAGTGGATGCTGCTGACATTGAACTGGTCATTGTTGCCTGCTCAAATCTAGAGCGCGCCTATCCTGCAGTGGCTGTAGAAGTACAGCAAACGCTGGGAACCAGCGGCTACGGATTTGATATGAACGTGGCCTGTAGTTCAGCGACGTTTGCCTTGGAAACCGCTGCCAATGCGATAGCCTCCGGTAGCGTCAAGCGCGCGCTGGTGGTCAATCCTGAAATCTGCTCAGCGCATCTTAATTTTCGAGACCGTGACAGCCACTTCATTTTCGGCGATGCTTGTACCGCTGTAGTACTAGAAAATAGCGCCGATGCCGTGGCTGTTGAGCAGTTTGAAATACTCGGTACCCGCTTGGTCACCAAGTTTTCCAACGCGATTCGCAATAATGCTGGCTTTCTTAATCGCGTAACGGACAGTGACCCGATGGCCTTGGACAAGCTGTTTGTGCAGGAGGGTCGACGGGTATTTAGAGAGGTTTGTCCGATGGTGGCTAAATTGATCACTGATCATTTGGCCTCCTTGGAGTTAAGCGGTAGCGATCTCAAGCGTATGTGGCTACACCAAGCCAACCGACATATGAACGATTTGATTGCCCGCAAAGTATTGGGTTATGACCCCAGTGACATCCAGGCGCCGATCATTTTGGATCGTTATGCCAATACCAGCTCAGCAGGCTCCATCATAGCCTTTCATCTCCATCGCGAGGGGCTTGTAGCGGGTGATATTGGTGTGATTTGCTCCTTTGGGGCAGGTTATAGCGCAGGCAATGTGGTTATCCGGCGTCTATAAGTGCGCTGTGGAATTGAAAAAAGGAAAATGTCATGTGGCAGTGGTTAAATAAAGACAAGCCTGCGCTTTCGCTGCGTAGCAAAGGGGTGCCACTACTGCTGGTGACGTTACTCGCAACCGGCGGCTGTGCCAGCACGCAAATGGCAGAAAATGCTGCTCCAGAGGATCCCTGGGAAGGCTTTAACCGCAAAGTGTTTGCATTTAACGATGTGCTGGATCGCTATGCGCTTAAGCCGGTGGCAAAAGGCTATCGCACTATTACCCCTGACCCAGTGGAAACCGGGGTGGGCAATTTTTTCGCTAACTTAGGCGAAGTGCGCACTGCCATTAATAGTGTGCTGCAAGGCAAGCCTGCCAACGCAGGCCTGGCAACCTCCCGCTTTCTGATTAACTCCACGGTGGGTATTGGTGGCTTGCTGGATTATGCCACTCTGATGGAAATTACCGCGGATAAAGAAGATTTCGGCCAAACGTTGGCCGTTTGGGGCTGGCAAGATTCGCGCTATCTGGTGCTTCCTTTGTTGGGCCCCAGCACGCTGCGGGACACCACCGGCTTKCCTGCTGATATGACTTCGTATCCGTTGTATTACGTAGACGACGACGCCGTTCGACTAAGCCTGACGGCACTCAATGTGATTGATATTCGTGCGGGTTTGCTTGACCAGGAAGAATTAATTCGCGGTGATCGCTACCGTTTTATTCGTGACGCTTACTTACAGAGCCGCCAATTTGAGGTGAGCGATGGAGAATTGGGCGATGACCCCTTTGCCAGCGAAACATTCGAGTTTGATGACAGCGATTTTGAAGACAGTGACCAGGATGATAGCGGCTCTAGCGGCAACGTCGCTGATTGAGGCTTATGATGGATCACTCTAAGCAGTTGATCGCGGTGATCGACGAACCGGGTCGTGAGCGCGATGCGCTGGCTGAAGCAATTACCTGCGACGGCATGTGGGTTTTTGCATCGGATGATATCGAGCATTTGCCCCCTGACACGGCGCTTATTGTTGCTCACGCACGAGCGGTGCCCAGGCAGCAGTGGTCGCAGCTGACACGTCGCCTGCCGACACTGGTGGTCAGCGACTCGCGTCAGGATGCCGACTTGATTAAGGCGATTGATGTGGGGCTGGTGGATTATATCGTCCACCCACTGCGTCACGCTGAACTGCTGCGACGCATGATCCGCAAGGCCATTGAGCTTAACGATTTGGCGTTGGAGCGTGAGAGTGACCATGCGCGTCTGGCGGAGCTAAATGAGAGCCTGGAGACTCACTTGGCCCTGCTGCGCATGGATCAACAGAGCGGGGGGCATATCCAGCGGCGTTTACTACCGCTACGCCCCAAAGTGATTAATGGGGTGTATTACGATTACGTATTTGCCCCTTCGCTCTATTTATCCGGTGATTTTCTCGATTATCAACGCTATAACGAGCGTTACAGCGCCTTCTATTTCGCTGATGTATCGGGTCATGGCGCCTCGTCGGCGTTCGTCACGGTGCTGCTCAAATACTTATGCAACCGCTGGCTGAGTGAGTGGGATGGCCAGCACCCAGAAAATCTGCCTCCAGATTGGCTAAAGGCAATGAACCGCGAGCTGCAGGGCACCGATATCGGCAAACATGCCACCTTATTTGTCGGTGTTATTGACCATGAGGCGCATACTCTGCACTATTCGCTCGGCGCACAGCTCCCCATGCCCCTGTTAGCGGCTGGGGGAGAGCTACGCCGGTTAGAAGGCGAGGGAATGCCGGTAGGCCTTTTCCCCGATGTGGAGTATCCTGCGCTGAGCTGTACTTTGCCGAGTGACTTTCGGTTGTGGCTCTGTTCAGATGGTGTATTGGAATGCTTGCCGGGTAAAACGCTCGACACGCGGCTCAAGGAGCTTGAGCAATTAGTAAGTGAGAGTGTCACGCTTGAGCAGCTGCGCGACCGGCTGGCAGAAACAAACGCACCTCTTGCTGCAGGGGATGCGGAGTTCGATGCCAACCAAGAACGCGATGCTTTACCCGATGACCTAACAATCATGATGGTGAGCGGATTTGGTCATGCTGATTGAAGAAGGCCGCATTAAAGCGGCGTTCGATTCTGGTGTTTTTGTTTTAAAACTGTGTGGTGATGTGCGCTTGACGCTCTGCGCCACGCTGGATACCCAAGCTCAACGTCTCGCCGAGACGCCGGGGTTGCGTGCCGTATTGATTGACCTGCGTGAAGCGACCAATGTGGACTCCACGGCGCTTGGCTTTCTGGCCAAGGTCGCCATGGCGGTGAAAGGGCGCCTGGAGCAATCACCAACGATTATTGTCGATAATCCCGACGTGCGGCAGATGTTGGACGTGATGGGATTTGCGCGCTTTTTCACCCTAATGGAAGCGCCGCTACAGCAGGCAGCTACGCTCAATAATGCGCTTGAAGAGCTTCCCCAAGAGCCCGCAGATGAAGAAGGGCTGCGCGACCGGATCCTGGAAGCCCACCGCATTCTAATGCATATGAACGAGCATAACCGTGAGCAGTTTCAGCCACTGGTTGAGATGCTTGAGTCGCAAGATGCCACTACGCACCATTAAACATCCCTCACCCTGATAAGCCCCTGGCCATCTCCAGGGCTATTGCTCGATAGCATCCAGCCCCGACAAATGGCTTGAAATCGGCTATGATTAGCGGCCTATCTATTCCAGTGCGTATATCATCGCCTTAAGGAGACCCATGGATCTTAATCCTCGTCGGGTAGCCATGTTGGTTGCCGCCAACACGGCGCTGGCGCCCTTTGCTATCGACGCGTATTTGCCTGCCATGGGGGTCATTGCGGAGAGCATCGGCGCTAGTATTCACCGTACTGAGCTCTCCATTAGCGTGTTTTTGTTTGGCTTTGCGTTGGGACAGCTTTGCTTTGGGCCGCTATCGGATCGCTTGGGCAGGAAGCCTGTTCTTCTGAGTGGCCTAGTGGTTTTCATGCTGGCAAGCCTGGCTATTACCCTGGTGGACAGTTTGCCCACGCTGCTGGTCTGGCGGTTTATCCAGGCGCTAGGGGGCGGGGCCTGCGTGGTCAACTCGGCGGCGATCGTGCGCGACTGCTTTAGCGGGCGCGAGGCCGCCAAAGTGATGTCCACCATGGCGATGATCATGATGCTGGCACCGTTAGTGGCGCCTACCGTGGGGAGTTTACTACTGCATATTGCCGGCTGGTGGCTGATCTTTGTGTTCCTGGCTGTCTATGCGGGTTTTTTGCTCTGGCTGTTAGGAACGCGCCTGCCTGAAACCCGTGATATGTCGCTGCCTGCAGCTTCACCGCGGCAGGTAATCCGCAACTACGCCAGCGTGCTTAAACACCGGGAAGGCATGGGCTATATCTGCGCGGTAGCGGCTTCCTTTGCGGGGCTATTTGCTTTCGTGACCGCTTCCCCGTTTCTGTACCTTGATTATTTTGGTCTCTCACCAAGTACTTATCCGCTGGTCTTTGGGGTCAACGTGGTGGTAATTGCGCTCTCTAACCGGGTCAATATTCACCTGCTGCGCAAGCGCACCCCCCAGCAAAATTTGCGCCTAGGTTTGCTTATACAGCTGGTGGCGGCGCTAGGGCTAGTGGCGGTGACCGCCTTGGATATAGCGACGCTAGCGTTTGTGGTGCCGCTGATTATGCTATTTACCGGTATGATCGGGCTGATAACGCCCAACGCGATCTCGTCGCTGTTGGATCATTTTGGCCATATCAGCGCCACGGCCACAGCGCTGCTGGGCGGCATCCAATTTACCTGCGGTGCGTTCGCGGGCGTTATGGTAGGGCTCTTTGAGGTTGAGCACCTCTGGCCCATGGTACTCACCATGCTGGGTGCTGCGTTACTGGGCAATATCGGTGTACGCAAATTAACCAAGGCGCCCAGTGTTGAAGAGCAACAGGGATGAGCGGCACTGATGAATAGCCTGCTGGTGTGGGTCAATATGCCCATGAGTACCTGGTTGGCCTGTTCCGGCGTACTTCTGCTGGGCGCCTTTGTACAGCGCGCTACCGGTTTTGGTTTAGCCGTTATCGGTGCGCCGCTACTGTTGATGCTTGAGCCGCGGCTGGTGCCGGTCGTTCTGGTGCTATTTGGATTTACCGTTTCGCTGATGATGGTTCGCCACTACTGGCATGAGGTGCGCCTGGATTCCATTGGTATGGCGCTAGTGGGGCGTCTTCCCGGCAATGCGCTGGGTATTTGGTTGCTGCTCGCCGCCCCTATGTTTCTGCTAGAAAAGCTGATTGCGGTCATCGTCCTGTTTGCGGTACTTGTCACCTTGTGCCGCTTTCAACTGCCGGTAAACCGCATAACGCTGTTTGGCGCGGGGATACTCTCCGGTATTTTCGGCACCGTCGCCGCCATTGGCGGCCCGCCCATTGTGCTGCTGATGCATGGTCTTCCGGCGGATCGCGTGCGCGGCAATTTAGCCGCTTTTTTCATTTTGACCTCCCTATTGACCTTAGTCACTCTCACCCTGGCTGACCAGATTCAACTCTGGCATTTCCAGGTCGCGCTGACCTTCCTGCCCGCGGTGTTAATCGGTAATGCCTTGGCCGATACCGTCGCCCACCGATTGGATCGACGCCTACTGCAAGGTGCCTCGCTAGCGTTGTGCACCCTCGCTGCCTTAGGTTTGTTGTGGTGATGTAAAGCTTGGATGCAGCCACGTAACGAAAAATTCTTCACGTTTTGCTCGCTGTCATGAAGTTGTCATGGAACCCGTGCAAGGTATGCCTTGCGAAGGCCAGATCCCTACATGAACAGGAGTATTTCGCATGAACCGTATTCTAAAAACCACCGTTATCGCGGCTGCTGTAATGAGCGTTGCCGGTGTTGCCCAAGCCCGTGATCAAATCCGTATCGTAGGCTCCAGTACCGTTTACCCGTTTGCCAGCTACGTAACTGAAGAGTTCGGTGCGACGACCGGCAATCCGACGCCTGTTATTGAATCGACTGGTTCGGGTGGCGGTTTGCGCCTGTTCTGTAACGGTGTTGGTGAAGGCACTCCGGACATCACTAATGCTTCACGCCGCATGAAAGTGTCTGAGTTCGAGCGTTGTGAAGAGAACGGCGTTACCGATATCACCGAGGCTAAAATCGGTTCTGACGGTATCGTTTTAGGCCAATCCAACGAAAATGACGTTGTTGACCTGACGCTTGAGCAGATTTTCATGGCAGTAGCCGCTCAGGTGCCGGTTGATGGCGAGCTAGTTGATAACCCTTACACTAACTGGAGCGAAATTGATTCTTCGCTGCCAGACCGTGAAATCTCCATCTATGGTCCGCCGACAACTTCTGGTACCCGTGACGCTTTTGAAGAGCTCGTACTGGAATCTGCATCGCTTGAAATGGATGTTTACGGCGAAGAAGGCTACACCGATATTCGCTCTGACGGTGTTTACATCGACGCTGGCGAAAACGACAACCTTATCGTTCAGCGCTTGAGTGAAGATACCGGCGCAATGGGTATCTTCGGTTACTCATTCCTTGAAGAAAACACCGATACACTGAACGGTGCCACCATTGAGGGTGTTGCGCCAGAGCCAGAAGCAATCAGCTCGGGTGACTACCCTGTTGCGCGTTCACTGTGGTTCTACGTGAAGAACCAGCACGCCGATGAAGTACCGCCGATGGCTGACTACGTCGAGATGTTTATGAGCGAGCAGATGATTGGCTCAGATGGTTACTTGAAAGATATCGGCTTGATCGTGCTGCCGGAAGACGAGCGTGAAGAGTGGCGTCAGGCTGTAGCAGATCGCACTACAATGTCAGCAGACGTTCTTAAGTAAGCGGTTGATTTAGATGTAAAAAAGGCCGGCAGCGCAAGCTGTCGGCCCGTTATTGTTAATAGGCTTCTTAACCGGTGACGACGTGAGAGAGATGCGATGCAGACCAACCAGCTTCTTTTGATTTTTTGCGGTGCGTTATTACTGCTGGGGCTGCTGGCTTTTTTTGCTGGCCGTTCAAAAGCCACTCGTTTACGAAGCGCGGGCACGGCTATGTTTGCTCAGCCAGATCAGTACGCTTGGTTTACCGTGCTTTCCACAGCCGGTCCAGCCGTGCTAGTGAGCTCAGTTGGCGCTTTCGCGCTGCTGTTAATGGGTGCCGATATTCCTACGCTCTATTTGCTCGCGGCCAGTTTGGTCGTGGCAGCCATAGGATTGATGGTCAGTCTTAACCAAGTAAAGCCCGATTTTCATGCTCGTCAAGCTATTGAGCGGGTAATCCGCATGATCTTGGCCGGGGCAGCGTTAATCTCAATTTTCACGACGTTCGGTATTTTGTTCTCGATTATTTCCGAGGCGCTGCGCTTTTTCCAAATGCACAGCTTCTGGGAGTTTATTACCGGCACTACATGGAATCCCGGCGCCAGCTTTTTAGCGTCTGCGGGTCGTGGTGATGGAGGCGGCGCTGAGTTCGGCTCAGTGCCGCTGTTTGCCGGTACCTTTATGATTACCGCCATCGCTATGTTGGTGGCGGTACCTATCGGTTTGCTCTCGGCGATTTATATGTCTGAGTATGCGCCGAGCAAGGTGCGCACCGTTGCCAAGCCGGTGCTCGAAGTGTTGGCGGGTATCCCTACCGTAGTTTATGGCTTTTTTGCTGCCATCACCGTCGCGCCAATTATCGTCAATATTGCCGGTTTTTTTGGACTTGACGCTTCATATAACAATGCGCTGGCACCCGGTATTGTGATGGGCATTATGATCATTCCGTTTATCTCATCGCTGTCTGATGACGTGATTAACTCGGTACCCGATACCATGCGCCAGGGTTCGCTGGCGCTGGGGATGACCAAAGGCGAAACGATTCGTGACGTGGKGGTTCCTGCCGCAATGCCGGGGATTATTTCTGCAGCGCTCTTAGGCATGTCTCGGGCACTGGGTGAAACCATGATTGTGGTCATGGCGGCGGGCATGCGCCCCAATTTAACGTCGAATCCTTTGGAAGATATGACCACGGTGACTGTGCGAATCGTGGCGGCACTTACCGGCGACCAAGAGTTTGAAAGTGCTGAAACATTATCAGCTTTTGCGCTCGGATTGGTGCTCTTCGTGATCACCCTTGCACTTAATTTGGTGTCGGTTCTGATGATCCGTCGTTTCCGTGAAAAATATCGCGTGAATAACCTGTAACGCTGAGGAACTGTTTCGATGAGCAATACTTTTGACGAAATCAGCCAGCAGTTAAAGCGGCGTCACCGTAAGTCTTCACGCTTGAAGTGGATTTCCATGGGGGCGTTGGGCCTTGCCGGGTTGTTTCTGGTGCTGTTTTTTGCCGATATGCTGAATAAAGGCTTGCCTGCGTTTCAGCAAGCGTATGTCAAGACAGAGCTTAATTATACAGAAGAAGCTACTACTGATGCTCGTAAGGCAATTGCCGAAGAGTTGGTGCCATTAGTAAGCCGTACAGAGCTGCGTACTATCCCACTTGAGATGCGCAATGATGAAAGCATGATTGGCACCTCCGAAGAACGCTGGTTGCTGGTTAATAGCGAGGCTGATCAGTATCTTAAAGGCCATCGTCATCGTCTTAATGAAGAGGAACAGGCGGCCATAGACGAGCGTGTCGAATCTGGCCAGGTAAGTTTGCGCTTCAATACTACGTTTTTTGGGACAGGTGATTCCAAAATCGCCGAGAGCGCGGGTATTTTATCGGCAGTGGTCGGCACAGTGATGACCATGATCGTTACCCTGGCGATATCCTTCCCTATCGGTGTGATGACGGCAATTTATTTGGAAGAATTTGCCCCGGATAACCGTTTTACACAAGCGATTGAAATCAACATTAATAATCTGGCCGCGATTCCGTCGATCCTGTTTGGTTTGCTAGGTTTAGCGATCTTTATAAACTTCTTCGGTGTCCCGCGCTCATCACCATTGGTGGGTGGTATGACGCTGGCATTGATGACCCTGCCGGTCATTATCATTTCGACGCGTACTGCGTTGCGCAGTGTCCCGGATTCCATCCGCCATGCGGGTTTTGGTGTCGGTTGTTCGCGCTGGCAAGTAGTACGCGATCACGTTTTGCCGTTAGCAATGCCAGGTATCATGACCGGCTCTATTATTGGCTTGGCGCAAGCGATGGGTGAAACAGCACCGTTGATTATCGTAGGAATGGTGGCCTTTATCCCTGATGTGAGCGCGACATTTACCGAAGCGGCAACGGTGATGCCCGCGCAAATATTCACTTGGTCAGGTGAGCCTGAACAGGCGTTTGTGGAAAAAACCGCCGGTGGTATTTTGGTGCTTCTCACCATACTCATCTCACTCAACGCCTTTGCCGTTGTGTTACGTAAGAAATTTGAGCGTCGCTGGTAGGCCAGCGCGATAGAGGACATGACTATGAATAGCCAAGCACCTGTAATGAACGGCCAGCAGACACCTGCGGTTGGGCAACCCTATACACGAAATGATACAGCGTGCCACGACCTGAGTTTCCGGGTTCGCGATTTGAATCTGTGGTATGGCAAAAACCAAGCGTTGAATAATCTGAATATCGATCTTTTTCAGAAAAATGTGACGGCACTGATTGGCCCTTCGGGGTGTGGTAAGTCGACATTTTTACGCTGCTTGAACCGTATGAACGACTTGATTCCTAGCGTGCGTACCGAAGGTCTGGTCGAGATGGACGGATTAGACGTTAATGCGCCTAAAATGGACGAAGTGGCGCTACGTCGTCGGGTGGGCATGGTGTTTCAGAAGCCGAATCCGTTTCCTAAATCGATCTTTGAAAATATTGCCTACGCACCGCGTATGCACGATTTGGTTAGCCGTAAAGCCGAGCAAGAAGAGCTGGTTGAAAAGGCACTGCGCGATGCCGGGCTTTGGAACGAGGTGAAAGACAAGCTGCATGAGCCTGGCACCTCGCTTTCCGGTGGTCAGCAGCAGCGCCTGTGTATTGCTCGTGCCATTGCGGTACAGCCCGATGTCATCTTGATGGATGAGCCAACCTCCGCGCTGGATCCGATCTCGACGGCAACGATCGAGGATTTGATGGACAAGCTGAAAGAAAAGTTCACCATCATTACCGTTACCCACAATATGCAGCAGGCGGCGAGGGTGGCGGACTACACGGCGTTCTTCCACCTGGGTGAAATCATTGAGTACAACGATACCAAAGTGATGTTCTCAACCCCGGCGCAGAAGAAGACCGAAGACTATATCTCCGGTCGTTATGGTTAAGCTTTTTTAAAAGTAGGCCCATCGTTCATCGGTGGGCCTACTGGTTAATGCGCTTTTTTTTATGCATTAATATATGTTTTTCCGTATGTAGGTATTATGCTTTTACCCAATAGATTCATAAGGAGCTTCCATGACACTCAGTATCGGTATCAACGGTTTTGGACGTATTGGTCGCTTGGCGCTGCGCAGCTTGTGGGCGCAGGTAGAATCTGGTGCGGTAGAGCTTGAGCGCATTAATGACCCAGGCGGTGATGCGGCCACTTTTGCCCACCTGCTGGAGTTTGACTCGGTACACGGCCACTGGGCCCCTGGAAAGGGCATCTCCGCCCAGGAAAGTAGCATTATCATCGATGGTAAACCGATAGCATTTAGTTCTAATAAGGCCCTGGGTGACAGCGACTGGTCTGGCTGTGATGTAGTGATCGAGTGCTCGGGCAAAATGAAAACTACCGAAAAGCTGCAGGCATACCTTGATCTAGGGGTAGGGCGGATAGTGGTCAGCGCACCGGTCAAAGAGCCGAGTGTACTTAACGTGGTGGTAGGGGTGAACGACCATCTTTATGATCCTGCACAGCACCCCATTGTGACGGCGGCAAGTTGCACTACCAACTGCTTGGCGCCGGTAGTCAAAGTCATTCAGGAGAGCTTTGGTATTCGCCATGGCTCGATGACCACAGTACATGACATCACCAATACCCAAACGATTTTAGACGCGCCGCATAAAGACCTTCGCCGCGCCCGCGCTTGCGGCATGAGCCTGATTCCCACCACGACCGGTTCAGCCAAAGCCATCACCGCGATTTTCCCCGAACTGGAAGGCAAGCTAAACGGTCATGCGATTCGTGTGCCGCTGGCTAACGCTTCGCTTACCGATATGGTGTTCGAGCTTGAGCGTGAAGTGAGCGTCGACGAAGTCAATCAGGCGCTAAAAGCCGCTGCCGATGGCCCGCTGGCGGGCATTTTGGGCTATGAAGAGCGCCCGCTGGTGTCGATCGACTACCGCACCGATCCGCGCAGCTCAATTATTGATGCGCTCTCCACCATGGTGATCAACGGCACCCAGTTGAAACTTTACGCCTGGTACGACAATGAGTGGGGCTATGCTAACCGTACCGCTGAGCTGGCCCTGATGGTCGGGCGTGAGCAGGTGGCTCGTGGCTGATTCGCCGTTTTTGAAAATGCGTGCCCGCGTAAAGGCGCTACCTTTCGAGGTGCGCCAATACATGCTGATTACCGGCAACTACTGGGCGTTCACGGTAACCGACGGCGCTTTGCGCATGCTGGTGGTCATGCACTTCCACCAACTGGGCTACTCGCCGTTGGAAATCGCCATGCTGTTTTTGTTTTACGAAGCCTTTGGCGTGGTGACTAACCTGGTAGGCGGTTGGTTGGGCGCGCGGTTGGGGCTCAATCGCACCATGAATGTGGGGCTTGGGCTGCAAATCATTGCGCTCGCTATGCTGATGGTGCCCGCTAGCCTGCTGACCGTTGCCTGGGTAATGGCCGCTCAGGCGTTATCGGGGATTGCCAAAGACCTCAACAAAATGAGCGCTAAAAGCGCCGTTAAAGTACTGGTGCCTAAAGAGAGCGCCAACGCCAATAGCTCGCTTTACCGCTGGGTAGCGATGCTGACCGGCTCTAAAAATGCGCTTAAGGGGCTGGGCTTTTTTGTCGGCGGGCTTCTGCTCACCTTGATTGGCTTCCAGGCGGCAGTGTTCGTCATGGCAGTGATGCTGGGTGGCGTGCTGCTGCTTTCACTGCTGCGGCTAAAGGCGGATTTAGGCCGCCAAAAAGTAAAGCCCAAGTTCTCCGAAATCTTCTCAAAATCACGTGCGATTAACGTGCTCTCCGCGGCGCGTTTTTGCCTATTTTCGGCGCGGGATGTGTGGTTTGTAGTAGCGCTGCCGGTGTTCTTATACGACCAGCACGGCTGGACACACTGGACAGTGGGTGGACTGCTGGCTGTGTGGGTTATTGGCTACGGTGGAGTGCAAACCCAGGCGCCTAAATTAACCCGGCTGATCAAAGGCGATGCTCGGGCGCTTACCGCAGGCTGGGCCGCGGCGCTGGCGGTGCTGGCGATTGTGTTGGCGATGCTGCCCTTGGCGCAAGTGGGCTGGCTGGTCGTCGGGCTGCTCGCCTTTGGGGTGCTGTTTGCGATTAACTCCAGCTGGCACAGCTACTTGATCGTGCATTATGCCCGCGCCGATGGCGTCTCCATGGATGTTGGTTTCTATTATATGGCCAATGCCATGGGGCGTTTAGTGGGCACGCTACTGTCGGGCTGGCTATATATGGCATATGGGCTGAGCGTCTGCCTGTGGGTATCCGCCGCCTTAGTGGCTGCCAGCGCATTGATGGCCCTAGCGTTGCCTAAGCAAGTCGCATGATCCGCGCTTCGCCCAGGCTGGGTTTAACGCTCACTTTAGGCAGTGCACAAACTCTTGCCTGGGCCTCCAGCTATTACTTGCCCGCTATCCTTGCGGTGCCCATGGCCCGCGAGCTAGGGATGTCGCCAAGCTGGGTGTTTGCGGCGTTCTCTGTCGCCTTGCTGTTAACCGCCATGCTTGGCCCCAGCGTAGGACGCTTGATTGACCAGCAAGGTGGGCGAGGCGTGCTGATGGCATCCAACGTTGTTCTGGCGTTTGGCTTGGTCATCATGGCGCTGTCCCAAGGTGTGTTAAGCCTAATGCTTGCCTGGCTGATTACCGGCGTGGGCATGGCGATGGGGCTATACGACGCCGCCTTTGCTACTCTCGGGCGGCTATTAGGTCGCAGCGCCCGCGCTTCTATTACCGGTGTGACGCTACTGGCAGGGTTTGCCAGCACTATCGGTTGGCCACTAACGGCCTTGTTGGAAAATGAGTTCGGGTGGCGGGCCACCTGTGGCGCCTGGGCCATTATGCATATAGTGATGGGCCTACCGCTGAATGCCCGCCTGCCCAAAGCCGGTGATAGCACTCACCATTTCAATGACGAAACATCTGTACCATCGCCAGAGCGGGCCACGCCTGGCGATGATTTTATTAGCCTATGTATTTGCCGCAGGCTGGTTTGTGTCGACGGCGATGGCGGCGCATCTGCCCAGGCTTTTGCAGGAAACCGGCGTGTCGCTTTCGGTGGCCGTAGCCGCTGCGGCGTTGGTAGGGCCTGCGCAAGTAGCCGCACGGCTGGGCGAGTTTGCACTGCTTCGCCATTTGCACCCATTGGTGGCGGCGCGGGTGGCCACAACGCTCCACCCCCTTGGTGCGGCACTGCTAGCCACAGTGGGTATGCCCGCCGCGGGATTTGCGCTACTCCATGGCGCGGGCAATGGCATGATGACGATTGCCTCCGGCACGCTGCCGCTTGCGCTGTTTGGTCCAAAAGGGTTTGGTCAGCGTCAAGGTTTGATTATCGCCCCGGCCAGGGCTGCGCAAGCCTTTGCACCGCTGCTGTTTGGCTTATTGATAGAGCAAAATGGTGCTGGAGCGCTATGGCTGACTACGGGGTTGATGCTGGCGGCGTGTCTAGCGCTAGTGTTTATTCGTGTGCCCAGAGCTCGGGTATGAGCCATCCACATACAGGTGGCGCAACTTCCAGAACCCTTCAACGTCGACACGCAGTCCTTGGTAGGCAAGCTCTGTCGCAATGAAGAGAGTTATATCTTCATCACTATGGCGCTGGTAAAGCGAAGGGTCTTTGGGGGCACTCGCCTCGGCGACGGCAACGTTGGCGAGCCCCCCACAGCAGCCGTGGCGGGGTGATAAACGCACGGTCACCACGCCTCCCTGTTGCTTGATAAACGCTTTTGCATCGTCAGACGCATCGATAATTTCCAGCATTGAGACGCCTGTTAAAAGAGAGCTCCCAGCTTACCAGGAAGTAATAGGGGAGCCAGAGGGCAGTAGGTGAACTTGAGGCCTTTAGGCTTTCAGTATAGCTTCGATTTTTTTACGATCTGGAATACCCCCGCTGTGGGCAAGCTTGCCATTGACCGCGACCGCCGGGGTCGACATAACCTGATACTGCATGATGATTTGTGGGTCAGTGACTTTAGTCACCTCAACATCGGTGCCCAACTCTTTGGCAATAGTCGTAATTTGCTCCGCAGTGACGGTGCACTTTTTGCAGCCTGTGCCTAATACTTCGATCTTTTTCATGCTGTATCCTCTTGGGTTTATAAACTGCTGAATAACCAGGGTGCCAGCAGGTTAATTATCCAGCCCACCAACATAAAGTTGATAAGTAGAATGATGAAAATGGTGGCTAGTAAGCGCCACAGCATGACCTGCTTGAGCATGATAAATTCGGGAAAGCTCGCCGCGACGGTGCTCATGCAGAAGGCCAGTGTTGTACCCACAGGCAATCCTTTCGTGATCAAGCTTTCCATGATGGGAATAACGCCGGTAGCGTTGGAGTAAAGCGGTAAGCCCGCCAACACGGCCACCGGAACACTCCACCATTGGCCGCTGCCCAGGTTGTCACTGAACCAGCCATCCGGCACAAAGCCATGCAGCGCGGCGCCCAGCCCCACGCCGATGATGATCCACTTCCAAATCCGCGCGACAATGTCGAAAAGTTCATTGCGGGCAAATTCGTGGCGTTCTCTCAAAGTCAGTGACGCAGGTTCCGGAGCAGGCCGATTTGCTTGCGGGCTTGTTGCTGCGTTCTGATAGGCTTTCGCCGCAAAGTCTTTTAACCAGCGTTCAGCGCCTAAGCTATCGAGCAGTATGCCGCCGCCTATGCCCACGGTCATTCCGATGGCGATGTACACCAGAGTGAATTCCCAGCCTAGCAGGCTCCATAGCATGATGACGGCAACTTCATTAATAATCGGTGAGGTAAACAGAAACGCCATGGTAATGCCCAGAGGAATGCCTGCACTGGTGAACCCGAGAAACAACGGAATGCTTGAGCAAGAACAGAACGGTGTAATCGCGCCAAAACCAGCGCCTAAGCCGTAGCCTGCGAAACGGTTCTTTTGCTGAATGTAATAACGCACCCGCTCCAGATTGAGCGAGGCGCGTAACAAGGCAATGGCATAAATCATCACCACCAGTAACGCGAAAATTTTGCTCGTGTCCTCGACGAAAAAGTGCAGTGAGCTACCTAACTTGCTGTTAGGGTCAAAACCGCCAAGGCCGTATACCAGCCAACTGGCCAGCCAGGTATAGATCTCCAACATCGCTGCTTTCCTTTATATGAACGGTTCTATAAAGAAGACGAAGCAATGTGGAAAAGGACGCAGGGAAAAGCCAAATAAATATTCGCTAAGGTACTTATTCGGTAAAGGGTATCGCCCGATGGCAGCAGACATGGCCTTGATCATCAAAGACGATCCCGCACTGGGCAACCAAGGTTTCGCGGAGACGTTTCCGGGCGCGCAGTAGCCGCGCTTTGGTCGCAGGGAGCGTTAAACCATGACGCTGGGCATAGTCACTTTGCTTAACGCCGTTAAGGTCACAGGCACCGACAATATCGGCGTCTTCGTCAGTACAATGAGCCAGTGCCTTCGCGATGCAGGTAGCCAAGCTCGCTAAGGGAAGGTGGGCATCAGTGTGGTTATTAGGCAATGGCGCTGCTGTTGCGGTATCTAGCGATTGAGTGTCAGGCGTTGAGCGGCGCAACTCATCAATCCACTCATGTTTGGCGACCGTATAAAGCCATGCTTTGGGTTCTGCCAGTTGGCAAAACTGGGCGCGATGCGTCAGCGCTTTTACATAGACACGCTGCAAGATTTCGTCGGCGGCGTCCCTGTTGTTGCATAGTGCCAAGAGGTAATAGCGCAGTGCCTGATGATGGCTGTTCCAAGCCTCCTCAATGCAGGGTGAGGCAGCGTTTTTCCTCATGGGTAGGTCACTATGTCACCGTCTTCTTTGGTGAAGTGTTTGATCGGTTTTTCCAAAAGCGCTAATACTTGCTCTGAAGGGCGGCACAGGCGTGTGCCCTTATTGGTCACCACAATAGGGCGATTAATCAGAATCGGGTGGGCCATCATGGTGTCGATAAGTTGATCATCGCTCAATAAAGGATCATCCAATTTAAGTTCTTCATAGGGAGCACCTTTGCGACGTAGTAGCTCCCTGGGTGAGATCTGCATCATCGCCAATAGCTTTTCCAACTCTTCCCGGCTGGGCGGTGCTTCCAGATAATGGATCACCTCTGGTGTTTCGCCGGAGGCTTTGATCATTGCCAGGGTGTTGCGCGACGTACCGCAGTTGGGGTTGTGGTAAATAGTGACGGGCATGGTCTCCTCACGATCGATTAGTTGCTTTCACTGCCGGGCGCGTTGCGTTGCGAGGGCGCGGTTTTAAAAGCGGGCGATACCCGCGTTGGATCTACCTGCTGTTTATAGCTAGCCGCGGCTTCCGCCCACCACATGAGTTGGCCTAACGTGCGGCCAAAATAGCTTTCCCAACGTTCCTGCTCTTGCTCAAATTGCCCCTCTTCGTTTAGCGCCTCCTGAGCTTTAGGTATATGAATCATGGCTGATACGGGCAGGCAGCCAAGCTCGGAGAGAAACGCGCGCATGGCGACTGCTGCACGCACGCCGCCCCACTGGCCCATTGAGTAGGTCACGATGGCGCTGGGTTTAAACGCAAACAGCGATGCGCCGAAGTGGTTTATCAGATGGCTAAGCGCCGGGCTCATGGAGTGGTTATATTCTGGACTGACCATCACATAGCCATCGGCAGCGGCGATTTTATCAGCCAGCTCTGCTAAGTCCTCCGGCGCATCGTTTTTTGCGTAAGCAAAATGCGGCTTAAACGGATCGCTTAAGTTTAGCGCTAGCGGATCAATAATTTCCGCCGTTGTATGAGGGAGCGATGAAAGCAAGCGCTCGCACGCTTTTGCGACCCGCTCGCCAAGGCGAGCCGGGGAGGGCGGTGTGCTGGTGCGGGTTGAGCCTAGAAATACCAAATAGTGAGCCATAGCGCTTACTCCCGATTAATTCGCTTCTGCCGGAAAATGGTGGCGGGTCTTATTGGCAATTCTTACCAGTGCCAGCATCAGCGGTACTTCGACCAATACGCCCACTACCGTGGCCAGCGCCGCGCCCGACTGTAAGCCAAATAGCGCAATCGCTGCCGCGACGGCTAACTCAAAGAAATTGCTCGCACCAATCATCGCCCCCGGGGCGGCAATATTGTGCGGCAACTTCCAGGCTTTAGCCCAGCCATAGGTAATAAAGAAGATCAAAAAGGTCTGAATAATCAGCGGGATCGAGATCAGCACGATATGCAGCGGATTATTCAGAATGACCTCGCCCTGGAAGGCAAACAGCAGCACTAGGGTAATGATCAAACCAATCGGCGTGATCGGGCCAACGCGCTTCATAAAGACATTGTCGTACCATTCGGCGCCGCGTTTTTTAATCAAGCTCTGCCGGGTGATATAGCCCGCCGCCAGGGGAATCACTATATATAGGATCACTGATAGTGCGACGGTGTCCCAGGGCACCTGAATATTGGAAATGCCCAGTAGGAAGACCACGATAGGAGCAAACGCGAACAGCATAATCAGGTCATTAAGCGCCACCTGCACCAGGGTGTAGGCAGCATCGCCGCGGGTGAGGTAGCTCCACACAAACACCATGGCGGTACACGGCGCAGCTCCGAGTAGAATGGCACCGGCTAGATACTGACTGGCTAGCTCGGCGGGAATCAACGGTCGAAAGATCACCATTAGAAATAGCCAGGCAATGGCGAACATGGTGAAGGGTTTGATCAACCAGTTAACGGAGGTCGTGATGATCAACCCTTTTGGCTGGCGCCGGACACCTAATAAGGAGGTAAAGTCAATTTGCGCCATCATGGGGAATATCATCGCCCAGATGAGTATTGCCACGGGTATCGAAACCTGCGCCACTTCAAAGCGTGACAGCGTTTCCGGTACCGCTGGGATAAATTGCCCGACTAAAATGCCCATCACAATGGCAAGTGCTACCCATAGTGAGAGGTAGCGTTCAAAGACTCCCATGCCTTCGGCAGTGGAGGGCGATGCGTTATCTTGCAGTGCTGACATGTGAAGCTCCTGATTAAATGGCGCGTTGATTAACCCGTTTGGAGACTTCTTCCGCGCTCTCTTTGCGCTCCGAGTAACGATCCGTGAGCAGTTCGCTGCGGTCACGCACCAGCAGCGTGAATTTCACCAGCTCTTCCATAACGTCGACGATACGGTCGTAGAAAGGGGAGGCTTTCATCCTGTCGTTATCATCAAACTCCATAAAGGCCTTGGGTACGGACGATTGATTGGGGATCGTCAGCATGCGCATCCAGCGGCCCAAAATACGCAGTTGGTTGACGGTATTGAAAGACTGCGAACCGCCGCACACCTGCATCACCGCCAATGTCTTGCCTTGGGTGGGACGTACGCCGCCCAGGGAGAGCGGGATCCAATCAATTTGCGCTTTCATAATGCCGGTCATCGCGCCGTGGCGTTCCGGCGAGCACCACACCATCCCTTCGGCCCATTGGGCCAATTGGCGTAGCTCTTCAACTTTGGGGTGGCTGGCATCTTCACTATCCGGCAATGGTAATCCTCTAGGATCAAAGATGCGTGTTTCGGCGCCCATGGCATTGAGCAAGCGTGCGGCTTCCTCAACCATTAAACGACTAAAAGAGCGTTCACGTAGCGAGCCGTATAGCAGCAATATTTTAGGTGCATGTTCAGCACGTTGTGGTACTCCAAGCCGCTCGCTGCTGGGGGGCTCGAAAAGCGCGGCATCAATATTGGGTAAGTCATCAAGGTGGGACATTAGGTTCTACCTGTTCAAGCCATGATCGGTTAGTTGCTTCATGATATATGTTTTTCCGTATATTTCCAGCGCAGCCTGCCAGTTGCAATAATGCCGTCATGATCCAGGCGTAGATTGGCAGCCATCAATCAAATAAGAGGCTGTTTATTTATGTCGAAGCGCCGCGTGTTGTTTCTCTGCAATGCTAATTCTGCACGGTCGTTGATGGGAGAGGCGCTGCTTCGCTATTTGGCAGCTGATCAGTTTGAAGCCTTTAGTGCCGGGTCTGAACCCGATCAGCCCCATGCATTGACCCTTGAAGCGTTGCGCAAGCAGGGGTTGCCCACAGAAGGCTTGCGCAGTAAGTCGCTGGATGAGTTTGAAAGCGAAACCTTCGATTTTGTCATTGTGCTTTGCGACAAAGCCCRGCAAGCCTGCCGTGAATGGCAAGGAAAGGCGGGCGAGGTGCTGTTCTGGGATATTCGAGACCCTCGCCTGATTGGCAAGTCAGATGCTTATGAGCAGGCGTTATTAGAGATTCGTCGGCGCCTGCAGCTGTGGCTGCCCCTCCACACGTCTGATTAACCTTACTGAAAGGGGAGGGTTGAGATGAAATGGATTAATAATTTAAGCGTTAAAGCGAGTTGGACGCTGGTACTCGTCGCCTTGAGTGGCTTGGTGGTCGTTATTGGCGCGTTGGGGCTGTTCGCCAACCATTTTGGCCGTGAGGCATTCACGTCACTTCATGAAAGGGACATGGCGCAAATTAGCAACCTCGATAGCGCCTACTCCCAGCTATTGCGTTCGCGAATTCAGATGAACCGTGCGGCGGAGTTAATCCGTACCCCTTCATTTGATCGGCCTGACCCCTTGATAGAAGAAGCCCAGCGGTTGCTTGACTCGGCCACTGAGAATTTCTCTCAATTTACAGCGAGTGATTTTGATCAAAATCAACAGGCACTTGTGGATCAGTTAGCGTCGAGCTTTCAATCATTCGTTAACAATAATCTCAATCTTCAGATGATGATGCTGGAAGAGCGCGATATATCCGGTTTCTTCTCAGGCGAGTCGCGGGTGGATGATAGCAGTCAGCACTTTGTGGAGAGTGCCGAAGCATTTTTTGCAGCCTCAACCCAGCGGGGTAACGCGCTGTTCGCGCGCTTTGAGCAGGTTTCATCGCTGCTTTTTTGGGGCGTGATTGCGGCGCTGGGTACTGCACTGCTGGTAGTGACAGTAGTGGTATGGGGTGTGCGTAAAAACGTGCTGCGCCCATTAAAAACGATCACTGGGCATTTTCAGCGCATTGCTAGCGGTGATCTGTCAGCGCCGGTAACAGCACACTCAACCAACGAAATTGGTCAGCTGTTTAGTGAGTTGGACAAGATGCAGCACTCGTTGACGGCGACTGTTAAGCGACTTAACGCAAGTAGTCAGCAGGTGTATAGCAACAGCCAGGAGATGACCGAGCAGAACCAACTTCTGGCGAGCCAAACCGACACTCAAGTCTCAGCCTTGCAGCAAATGGCCGCGAGCTTGGAGCAGCTGACCGCCACGGTGAACCAGAATGCTGAAAGCGCGGCGCATGTTAATCAGTCCACGGCGGATGTGTCCCACAAAGCGCAGCAGGGTGACGAGGTAATTAGCCAGTTTATCGCTACGATGGAGGCGATCAATGATCACTCCGAAGAGATTCAAAGCATTATTCGAATGATTGAAAGTATTGCTTTTCAAACCAATATTTTAGCGCTCAATGCATCGGTTGAAGCGGCGCGCGCCGGAGAACATGGGCGTGGATTTGCGGTGGTGGCCAATGAAGTGCGTGCGCTGGCAACCCGCAGTGCCAGTGCCGCCAGCGATATACGGACGCGCATTGAAGCGTCGAGTGCGAGTGTTCAGCAGGGTAGCGTTCTGTCCCTACAGGCCGGCGAACATACTCGGGCGATCATGCAAGCGGCGAGTAACGTCAATACGCTGATGACGCAAATCACCCATGCCTCTGAGGAGCAGCGGCGAGGCATTGAAGAGGTCAATCAAGCGGTGACCCAAATTGATACCACCACCCAAGACACCATGCGTTTAGTCAATCAAGCAGCCCAGAGCGCAGAGGTGTTGTCTCAAGAAGCCTTGCAGATGCGTGAATATGCTGGCCAGTTTAGCGTGGTAGAGAACGACTCAAGCTTGGCTGAAGTGAGTGAAGAGCACGCCGAATATCCCGAATGGGAGCAGCTTAGCCATCAAGACACCGCCTTGGCTGATACCCAGGTTCGCCGTCAAGCCAGCTTAATGGCTTCTGCTTAGCATGCTGACGTGAGCAATTTACGTTTACTCAGAGTCAGTTAACGCTATCATGCGGTTTTCTCTGAGCGGTCTATGGCGTGTTTGCAACAAAGCGGTTAGCGACACCTGTTAGTGTGTTTGTTCAGCGTTTTCTTAACGATCCTATGCTGCTCTTTATGAGCGGCCTAGGCGGCGTTCTGTGGTGGCTGCAGCCCCAGTCGTTGATGGAGATGGCTGAACGTGTTCACTGGACAACCCTGGCAGTGTTGACGGGCCTGATGGTGCTTAGTAGAGCGTTAGAACTGAGCGGCTATTTAACCCTCTGGGGGCGGCGGTTGTTAGCCCACCTGCGTGGCGAGCGTCGCCTAGCGGTTGGGCTGGTAATGTTTTCGGGGCTGCTTTCCGCGGTAGTTACCAACGATGTGGCGCTGTTTATTGTGGTGCCGCTGACGCTTAGCCTGGCAGGAATGGCGGCACTGCCGATTGGGCGTTTGATTGTATTTGAAGCGCTGGCGGTCAACGCTGGGTCATCGCTGAGCCCGATAGGTAATCCACAAAACCTTTATTTATGGCAGCATTCAGGCGTTAGTTTTGGCGAGTTTTTATCCGTCATGCTGCCGCTGGGAGTGGGGCTGATGGTGCTGCTGTTGCTACTTGTTCCCTTGGCGTTTCCTAAAGCATTAATACGCCTGGATACAGTGGCAAGCGCGCCCAATGAGCGGTTACAAAAACCGTTATGGGCCGCGCTCATCGGCTACCCGCTGTTCTTGCTCGCCGTTGAAATGGGCTGGGCTGCCCAGGCAATGGCGGGCGTTCTGCTAGCGATGTTGCTCGTGGCCCGACGGGCGGTATTCAGCATTGATTGGCTGTTGCTGGTCGTGTTTGTCTTAATGTTTGTAAATTTGAGTGTGATCGGAGAGTTGGGCGTCGTTCGGCAGGCGATTGCTACGATGCAGCTGTGGCCGGGTGGCGATACCAGCGTCGGTGTGCTGCTCTCACAGCTGTTATCCAACGTGCCGGCAACGCTGCTGCTTGCCCAGCAAAGCGAGTGGCAGCCGCTCGCCTGGGGTGTCAGCGTGGGCGGTTTTGGTTTAGTGATTGGCTCAATGGCTAATTTAATTGCGCTGCGATTGGCGCGCCAGCCGGGGATGTTGATGGAGTTTCATCGCTGGTCGCTTCCCATGCTGGGGCTTGGTTGGTTGTTTGCCGCTGTGTGGCTAAGCGCCCTGGCTCGGTAACCGTGCCAGGGCGTTTTCCAGCAGCTTTCTCTTCTAGCTCTCTCTTCCAGCTCTCTCTTTAAAGATCGCGAATTAGTCGATTAGCTCGACGGCGATGGCCGTCGCTTCGCCGCCGCCAATGCATAAGCTAGCAATGCCGCGTTTGCCGCCTTTAGTGCGCAGGGCATGAATCAGTGTGGCAATAATACGCGAGCCGGTGGAGCCAATGGGGTGGCCTTGGGCGCAGGCACCGCCAAACACATTGACCTTGTCATGGGGGAGGCCCAAGTCATCCATTGCCATGAGTGTCACCACTGCAAAGGCTTCGTTAATTTCAAATAGATCAACGTCGTTCACGCGCCAGTCCAGCTTTTTCATAAGCTTATCAATGGCGCCAACAGGGGCGATGGTGAATTCACTAGGGTGTTGTGAATGGGTCGAGTGGCCCAACATGCGCGCCAGTGGCTTAATGCCGTGCTGATCGGCGGCTGCTTGGCTGGCCAAGATAAGTGCCGAAGCGCCGTCGGAAATTGAGCTGGCGTTGGCGGCGGTAATCGTGCCGTCCTTGGCAAAGGCGGGGCGCAGCTGGCGGATTTTGTCGAGCTTGGCTTGGAAGGGCTGCTCGTCGTGTTCGACCAGGATTTCACCCTGGCGAGAGGAGACCATCACCGGTGCCATTTCTGCGTTTAGGTGGCCCGCGTTGGTGGCAGCCATGGCGCGCTCAAGCGAGGCAATGGCAAAGTCATCCAGGCGCTCACGGGTATAGCCGCGATCCGAAGCGACATCTTGAGCAAACACGCCCATTAGTTTGCCCGTTTCGGCGTCTTCCAACCCATCCAAAAACATATGGTCTTTGAGCTCGCCGTGGCCTAAGCGATAGCCACCGCGTGCCTTGGTCAGCAGGTGTGGGGCGTTAGACATGGATTCCATGCCGCCTGCCAGCACAATATCGCCGCTGCCTGCCTTGATTAGGTCGTGGGCAAGCATGGTAGCTTTCATGCCCGAGCCGCACAGCTTATTGATCGTCGTGGCGCCATTGGCGTCGGGAATACCAGCTTGTCGCATTGCCTGACGTGCTGGGCCCTGATTAACGCCTGCAGGCAGTACACATCCCATAATGCCCTCGCTGATCGCAGCAGAGTCAATGCCTGACGCTTCAATCGCTGCTTTGATGGCAACAGCGCCAAGCTGTGGCGCCGTCATGTTCGCAAGGCTGCCCATCATGCCACCCATTGGCGTGCGTTTGGCGGCGAGAAATACAATATCGGTGGGGTTACTCATGGTCAATCTCCTTCAGTTTTATTGTGATTATCGTATCGAGTCGTGGGTGATACATTGACCCGTAGGCGGTGCTGTGGTTCTCTCCTGAGTAACCAAGCAAGCGCTAGTGTGAGTGACATGAATGTAATGAATGCATCCCCTCGTCGCAAGGAATTGACGCGCCTCGCCGCTCAGCTATTCGTCCAAGAGGGCTTTGACCGGACGACGGTGCGTATGCTGGCGCAGGAAATGGGCATTAAGTCCGGCAGCTTGTTTCACCATTTTAAAGATAAGCAGGAAATCCTCGCCGCGGTTATCGAAGAGGGCACCCAAAATGCCTTGGCGATTGCCCGCAAAGCCCTCGCTGAGTGTGCCGCTGAGCCTGAGATGCGGTTACGTGCCATGGCCCGTGCTCATTTAGAAACGCTATTTACCGACCGCAATGCGCATGTGGTGGCGCTCTTCGAGTGGCGTCGCCTGGATCCTGCGGCAAGTGCCCATTTGAGCCATCTACGCGATGCTTACGAGGCGCTGTGGGTCGCTGTGATTGACGATGCCTTGGCAGCAGGGTTGATTCATGGTGACCGCTTTCTTGTCTCGCGCTTTGTACTTGGGGCGCTCAACTGGACGGTTCGCTGGTACGACCCTAACGGCCCTCGCTCACCCGATGACCTTGCTGATGAGCTTGTCGCCATGATTATGCCTACCCCTGCTTGATGCCTCGATGACCACCGCCTCGACCAACGTCTAACGCGACAATTTATAACAGTGCTTGCTCTCTGCACCGATTACTTTTAGCGTTGCTATTATCTATGGGGTTACGTTAACGTCAACGGATAATTATAGCGACGGACTACTTTCCCACCTTTAATGCCTAGAGCTCGTTACCAACAACAATTATCAACGACATAAGAGAGCCATCATGACAGCGATATCACAATCACTGCCCGACTATCACCACTATCGCGATAGTTTCTCCGTGGATAGCGTTATTGCTCGCCTGGATGACCACCAGGACGGCTTGCTGAATGCCTTTGAGGCCTGCTGTGGTCGTCATGTGCGTGAGGGGCGTGGCGAGGTGCTGGCGCTGGTTCAAGAAGATACTCAAGGTGATTTGCATACCTTGACCTACGCCGAACTCGATGAGCAGAGCGCGAAGTTAGCGGGATGGTTTGAATCCCAAGGGTTGGGTAAAGGTGATCGCATTGCCTGTATGCTGCCGCGGTCACCACAGCTATTGATTGCAGTACTCGCCACATGGCGTATTGGCGCGGTTTATCAGCCTTTATTTACCGCTTTTGGCCCCGATGCGGTGGATTATCGATTAGGCCGTGCGGATACCAAACTAGTGATTACCGATCACGCTAACCGCTATAAGTTTGATGGCCTTAGCCAGTGCCCGCCGGTTTTGACTGTAGGTGGAGCGACCAGTGAACACGGCGAGGATCACGATTGGCTGTCAGCGTTGACGCATACGTCAATGAGCGACAAGCCGCCGCGACTCTCGCCCGAAGAGCCATTTCTGCAAATGTTCACCTCCGGCACCGTAGGCAAGCCAAAAGGCGTAGCTGTGCCGCTGGCAGGGATGACGGCTTTTGCGATCTATATGGAACTGGCCATTGACCTGCGTGACGATGACCGTTTTTGGAATATGGCCGACCCCGGCTGGGCCTATGGTCTTTACTACGCGATTGCCGGGCCTTTGCTACTTGGCGTGACGACGCATTTTTGCGAGGCAGGATTTAGCGCCGAAGGGGCGCTGGCGTTTATGAAGCGCCATCATATTACCAATTTTGCTGCTGCGCCGACGGCTTATCGGCTGATGAAGGCGTCAGGTCTGTTTGATGACGCCCATGAAACGTTGCAACTTCGGGCGGCTAGCTCGGCGGGTGAACCTTTAAACACGGAAGTGGTGACCTGGGTAGAGAGGTCGTTGGGTTGTCCGGTCATGGATCACTACGGCCAGACTGAGACCGGCATGACGTGTAATAACCACCATGCTCTTGACCACCTTAAGCATGTGGGCGCGATGGGTGTGCCGATGCCAGGGTATCGTCTGGCAATTTTGGATGCGGAGTATAAAGAGCTGCCTGCCGGTGAGCCTGGTGTCCTTGCGGTGGATATCAAGCAATCTCCAGCGCACTTTTTTCAGGGCTACACCTGGCAAGAGAAGAACCCTTTTGTAGAGGGCTATTACCTGACCGGTGACGTGGTTATCCGCAATGAAGACGGCACCTTCCAGTTTGCTGGCCGCGACGACGACATTATTACCACGGCGGGTTATCGCGTAGGGCCAACGGATGTCGAAAATAGCGTGATGACGCACCCTGCGGTCGCTGAGTCTGCGGCGGTTGGACAGCCCGATGAGATTCGCGGCGAAGTGATTAAGTCGTATATCGTGCTGCGCGAAGGCTATGAGGCAAGTGATGAGCTTGCAGATGAAATCAAGCAACGTGTGCGTGAGCGGCTATCAACCCACGCTTTCCCGCGCATTATTGAGTTTGTCGATGAGCTGCCTAAAACCCCCAGCGGCAAGATACAGCGCTTCAAATTGCGTGCCCAGGCGGTAGAAGAAGCCAAAACAGCTAAGTAAACATAACGACCATAGGGAATACGGTTATGCAGGTTAAGGAGAGTACTTTTTTAATTACCGGTGCCGCTTCGGGGCTAGGGGCAGCAACCGCTGAGCGGTTAGTCGCTGCAGGTGCCCGCGTCGTTTTATGCGACCTAAACGATAGCGTCAAAATCCATGCTGAGCAGTTGGGGGAGCAGGCCCAAGCGTGCCTGGCAGATATCACCTCAGCCGAACAAATGCAGCAGGCAGTTGATGCAGCGGTAGCGCTGGGGGGGGAGCGTGGGCTTTCGGGGGTGGTTCACTGTGCCGGCGTCGTTAGCGTAGCCAAGCTGGTGGATCGTGAGGGGAATCCAGCGGATTTAGACAGCTACACCAAAACGATAAATATCAACCTGGTCGGCACTTTTAACGTCATGCGCCTCGCGGCTGCCGCAATGGCTAAAAATGCGCCTAATGAGAGTGGCGAGCGGGGGGTGATTATTAATACCGCTTCTATCGCCGCTTTTGATGGGCAGGTAGGGCAGTGTGCTTACAGCGCCTCTAAAGCGGGCGTTGTGGGTATGAGCTTGCCTGCGGCGCGGGAGTTGTCGCGGCATGCTATTCGTGTCATGGCCATCGCCCCAGGTGTATTTGAAACGCCGATGATGAGCGAGATTCCCGACGAGGCCGCCCAGGCGCTAGCGGCCGCTGTGCCTTTTCCTAAGCGCTTGGGTAAGCCGGATGAATTTGCGCAATTAGCCGAGCAGATTATTACCAATCCCATGCTGAACGGTGAGTTGATCCGTTTAGATGGCGGCATTCGCATGCAGTAAGTAAGTGGTAAGTAGGTGGAAGGGAAATAGGGAAACTCGTCAGCTTTTAGCTGGCGAGTTTTTTATTATTGATGTCAATGGGTTACTCCGTAGGCGACCAAAGTTCTAGTGTGTTTCAAGGCTAAATTCAAACGCTCGCTTGACTCTGTGGGGCGCTCGCGATAGTTTTCAAACATGTGTTTGAAAGCCTTCTGTCAAAAGAATCTGATTGGCTTCCAAGCCCCCTATTTCAGGAGAAGTGTGATGCCCAGCTATCAGGCCCCCATTCGTGATATGCGTTTCGTTATGGACGAAATGCTCGACTACCCCGCTCACTACGCGCGTCTACCTAGTGGTGACGATGCATCGCCAGACGTGGTCAGTGCCATTCTAGAAGAGGGCGCACGCTTCGCCCGTGACGTACTGCTCCCGATCAATCAGAGTGGCGATGAAGAGGGTTGCCTGTTAGAGGGAGGCGAAGTCAAAGCGCCTAGCGGCTTTAAAGAAGCCTACCAACAGTACGTAGAAGGCGGCTGGCCGAGCCTTGCCGCTGATCCTGCCCATGGCGGCCAGGGCTTGCCGCCTTCATTGGCAATGCTGCTGTCGGAAATGATCTGCGCGACTAACCTGGCGTGGGGTATGTACCCTGGGCTCTCTCATGGTGCGGCGGATGCGCTGCGCCATCATGGCACCGATGAGCAGAAGGCGACGTATCTCACCAAGCTGGTTGAAGGTGTATGGACGGGCACTATGTGCCTAACCGAGCCGCACTGCGGTACTGACCTAGGATTGATCAAGACCCGAGCAGTGCCCGCTGATGGCGATGCCTATGCGATTACCGGCACTAAAATTTTTATCTCGGCCGGTGAGCATAATCTGGCTGAAAATATCGTCCATTTGGTTTTGGCAAAACTGCCCGACGCACCGGAAGGATCTAAAGGTATTTCGCTATTTGTAGTGCCTAAGTTCTTGCCTGATGCCCACGGCAGTGTGGGTGAGCGTAATGGCGTCACCTGCGGTTCGCTCGAGCACAAGATGGGCATTCATGGTAATGCCACCTGCGTGATGAACTTCGATGGCGCAACCGGCTATCTGGTGGGTGCCCCGAATAAAGGCTTGGCGTGTATGTTCACCATGATGAACGCTGCGCGTCTTGGGGTGGGGATTCAAGGGCTGGGGTTGATTGAAGCCAGTTTTCAGAATTCATTGAGCTATGCCCGTGATCGGTTACAGATGCGCGGCTTATCGGGCAAACAGGCTCCTGAAAAGCCTGCTGATCCGATTATTGTCCACCCTGATGTGCGCCGCATGCTGCTGACCCAGAAAGCCTTCGCCGAAGGCGGGCGTATGTTGGTGCTTTATACTGCGCAAATGCTCGATGTAGTGGAGCATGGTGAGCCGGGTGCAGAGCGAGATCACGCTGAAACCCTGCTTGGCTTGCTAACGCCTATTGTTAAAGCCTTCCTGACCGAAGTTGGTTTTGAAAGCACTAACGAAGGTGTGCAGATCTACGGCGGCCATGGCTTTATTAAAGAGTGGGGCATGGAGCAGTTGGTGCGTGATGCGCGTATTACTCGACTCTATGAAGGCACCACAGGCATTCAGGCGCTTGATCTGCTGGGCCGTAAAGTGCTCATGAGCCAAGGTGAGTCGCTAAAGGTTTTCACCAAAGAGATCCATAAATTTTGCAAAACCGAAGCTGACAATCCAGCCCTTAAGGAATTTGTCGAACCACTGGCGAAGCTCAATGCAGAGTGGGGCGAGCTAACCATGGGCGTGGGTATGAAGGCGATGCAAGACCGTGAAGAAGTCGGCGCGGCGAGTGTTGATTACCTTATGTATTCAGGCTACGTCACGCTGGCCTATCTATTTGCCCGCGCGGCCAAGCAGGCATCTACATCGCTAGAGGGCGACGATAAAGCTTTCTATGCCGCTAAGTTGAATACTGCCCGTTTCTATTACCAGCGGCTATTGCCGCGCACCAAGGCTCATGCGCAGATGATCCAGTCAGGCGCTTCCAGCCTAATGGCTATCTCCAGCGAAGATTTTGGTTTGGGTTTTGAAATTTGAAACGTCGATTGCTGAAGGCGTGAGCTAAAGCACGCCAACAGGCACTCTCTGGTCAGGCGTTCTGATCGGTGGTTTGCGGCAAAAGGGCMACCTTTTGYCGCTTTTTTATACGCAATACGTCTTTTACTTGCTATCTTGATAGTGAGGCCTTAAAGTACGCATCCGCTGCCGGGGACGCCAAGCGTTACCAGCGGTGCATAAGGTGTAAAAGCCTTGGTTTGTCAAATGGTTACCGCTTTTGCGATAGCTCGCGGTTTTGGGTGTAATGAGTACCACATCGAAAACAACGCCCTTGACAACCACCAGGAAATGCGTAGAATGCGTCTTCCTCGCTGCGGCAAGCCAGTTCAACGGCAGCCCGGTTACTTTCACAGTAACCCGACAGCGAAACAGCTCTTTAACAATTTGATCAGGTAATTCATGTGGGCGCTTGCTGATGTTGGTGACAAATCACCAAATATCAAGGCAAGCGACTCAAGCAATAAGGTTTTAAAGGATTCGTCCTTTGGGATCTGTTTTGAATGAATTCGTTTGAACCTTGAGCCAAGTTTGGTTCGCTTCTGTCACTTTCGAGTGGCGGGTAAGAACCGCATAGATCTTAAACTGAAGAGTTTGATCATGGCTCAGATTGAACGCTGGCGGCAGGCCTAACACATGCAAGTCGAGCGGTAACAGGGGTAGCTTGCTACCCGCTGACGAGCGGCGGACGGGTGAGTAATGCATAGGAATCTGCCCGATAGTGGGGGATAACCTGGGGAAACCCAGGCTAATACCGCATACGTCCTACGGGAGAAAGGGGGCTCCGGCTCCCGCTATTGGATGAGCCTATGTCGGATTAGCTAGTTGGTAAGGTAATGGCTTACCAAGGCAACGRTCCGTAGCTGGTCTGAGAGGATGATMAKCCACATCGGGACTGAGAMAMGGMCCGAACTMCTACGGGAGGCAGCAGTGGGGAATATTGGACAATGGGGGCAMCCCTGATCCAGCCATGCCGCGTGTGTGAAGAAGGCCCTCGGGTTGTAAAGCACTTTCAGCGAGGAAGAACGCCTATCGGTTAATACCCGGTAGGAAAGACATCACTCGCAGAAGAAGCACCGGCTAACTCCGTGCCAGCAGCCGCGGTAATACGGAGGGTGCAAGCGTTAATCGGAATTACTGGGCGTAAAGCGCGCGTAGGTGGCTTGATAAGCCGGTTGTGAAAGCCCCGGGCTCAACCTGGGAACGGCATCCGGAACTGTCAGGCTAGAGTGCAGGAGAGGAAGGTAGAATTCCCGGTGTAGCGGTGAAATGCGTAGAGATCGGGAGGAAYACCAGTGGCGAAGGCGGCCTTCTGGACTGACACTGACACTGAGGTGCGAAAGCGTGGGTAGCAAACAGGATTAGATACCCTGGTAGTCCACGCCGTAAACGATGTCGACCAGCCGTTGGGTGCCTAGAGCACTTTGTGGCGAAGTTAACGCGATAAGTCGMCCGCCTGGGGAGTACGGCCGCAAGGTTAAAACTCAAATGAATTGACGGGGGCCCGCACAAGCGGTGGAGCATGTGGTTTAATTCGATGCAACGCGAAGAACCTTACCTACCCTTGACATCTACAGAAGCCGGAAGAGATTCTGGTGTGCCTTCGGGAACTGTAAGACAGGTGCTGCATGGCTGTCGTCAGCTCGTGTTGTGAAATGTTGGGTTAAGTCCCGTAACGAGCGCAACCCTTGTCCTTATTTGCCAGCACGTAATGGTGGGAACTCTAAGGAGACTGCCGGTGACAAACCGGAGGAAGGTGGGGACGACGTCAAGTCATCATGGCCCTTACGGGTAGGGCTACACACGTGCTACAATGGCCGGTACAAAGGGCTGCGAGCTCGCGAGAGTCAGCGAATCCCTTAAAGCCGGTCTCAGTCCGGATCGGAGTCTGCAACTCGACTCCGTGAAGTCGGAATCGCTAGTAATCGTGAATCAGAATGTCACGGTGAATACGTTCCCGGGCCTTGTACACACCGCCCGTCACACCATGGGAGTGGACTGCACCAGAAGTGGTTAGCCTAACGCAAGAGGGCGATCACCACGGTGTGGTTCATGACTGGGGTGAAGTCGTAACAAGGTAGCCGTAGGGGAACCTGCGGCTGGATCMCCTCCTTAAACGATGCGTCACAGTCGGTAAGCGTCCACAATGAATTACCTGATCAGATAGCTGTTGATGCGCAGTGATAAGCCAGCCGCCTACGGCGTTGCCTTATCACTGCGTATAGCAGTCGCTCTTTAACAATGTATATCATGCTGACAAGAACATACCGCAAGGTATGGTCTTAAATTGTGATACGTCTCAAGCGTATCCGGCAAAATGAAACGTGATCATTGCGACATCCAGACTCCTTCGGGTTATAGGGTCAAGCAATGAAGCGCACACGGTGGATGCCTAGGCAGCCAGAGGCGATGAAAGACGTGGTAGCCTGCGATAAGGCTCGGTGAGGTGGCAACAACCTGTGACCCGGGCATTTCTGAATGGGGAAACCCACTCATCATAAGATGAGTATCGTGCACTGAATACATAGGTGTACGAGGCGAACCAGGGGAACTGAAACATCTAAGTACCCTGAGGAAAAGAAATCAACCGAGATTCCCCTAGTAGCGGCGAGCGAACGGGGACCAGCCCTTAAGCATGTGACTGATTAGGCGAACACGTTGGGAAGCGTGGCCGTAGCGGGTGATAGCCCCGTAGTCGAAAATCTGATCATGTGAAATCGAGTAGGTCGGGGCACGAGAAACCTTGACTGAAGACGGGGGGACCATCCTCCAAGGCTAAATACTCCTGGCTGACCGATAGTGAACCAGTACCGTGAGGGAAAGGCGAAAAGAACCCCGGAGAGGGGAGTGAAATAGATCCTGAAACCGTGTGCGTACAAGCAGTAGGAGCAGACTTGTTCTGTGACTGCGTACCTTTTGTATAATGGGTCAGCGACTTATATTCAGTGGCGAGGTTAACCGTATAGGGGAGCCGTAGGGAAACCGAGTCTTAACTGGGCGACACAGTCGCTGGATATAGACCCGAAACCGAGCGATCTATCCATGAGCAGGGTGAAGATTGAGTAACATCAATTGGAGGCCCGAACCAGGATCTGTTGAAAAAGATTTGGATGACTTGTGGATCGGAGTGAAAGGCTAATCAAGCTCGGAGATAGCTGGTTCTCCTCGAAAGCTATTTAGGKAGCGCCTCACGTAGTACCGCCGGGGGTAGAGCACTGTTTCGGCTAGGGGGTCATCCCGACTTACCAACCCGAGGCAAACTCCGAATACCGGTGAGTAACGCGTGGGAGACACACGGCGGGTGCTAACGTCCGTCGTGAAAAGGGAAACAACCCAGACCGTCAGCTAAGGTCCCGAAATCCTGGTTAAGTGGGAAACGATGTGGGAAGGCTCAGACAGCTAGGAGGTTGGCTTAGAAGCAGCCATCCTTTAAAGAAAGCGTAATAGCTCACTAGTCGAGTCGGCCTGCGCGGAAGATGTAACGGGGCTAAACCAGGTACCGAAGCTACGGGTTCATCCTTAGGATGAGCGGTAGAGGAGCGTCGTGTACGCCAATGAAGGTGGATTGAGAAGTCTGCTGGAGGTATCACGAGTGCGAATGCTGACATGAGTAACGATAAAGGGAGTGAAAAACTCCCTCGCCGGAAGACCAAGGGTTTCTGTTCGACGCTAATCGGAGCAGAGTGAGTCGGCCCCTAAGGCGAGGCCGAAAGGCGTAGTCGATGGGAAACGGGTCAATATTCCCGTACCGGACATGGTTGCGATGGGGGGACGAAGAAGGCTAGGTGAGCCAGGCGTTGGTTGTCCTGGTGAAAGTGAGTAGGCTGAGGGTTTAGGTAAATCCGGACCCTTTCAAGGCCGAGACACGAGATGAACTGACCACGGTCAGGAAGTCACTGATGCCACGCTTCCAGGAAAAGCCTCTAAGCTTCAGATCATGTGCGACCGTACCCCAAACCGACACAGGTGGTCAGGGTGAGAATCCCAAGGCGCTTGAGAGAACTCGGGTGAAGGAACTAGGCAAAATGGTGCCGTAACTTCGGGAGAAGGCACGCCGGCGTAGGGTGAAGAGACTTGCTCTCCTAGCCCGAACCGGTCGAAGATACCAGGTGGCTGCAACTGTTTATTAAAAACACAGCACTCTGCTAACGCGCAAGCGGACGTATAGGGTGTGACGCCTGCCCGGTGCCGGAAGGTTAAATGATGGTGTTAGCCGCAAGGCGAAGCTCTTGATTGAAGCCCCGGTAAACGGCGGCCGTAACTATAACGGTCCTAAGGTAGCGAAATTCCTTGTCGGGTAAGTTCCGACCTGCACGAATGGCGTAATGATGGCCACGCTGTCTCCACCCGAGACTCAGTGAAATTGAAATCGCCGTGAAGATGCGGTGTACCCGCGGCTAGACGGAAAGACCCCGTGAACCTTTACTATAGCTTCACACTGGACGCTGATGTTGCCTGTGTAGGATAGCTGGGAGGCTTTGAAACTCGGACGCCAGTTCGGGTGGAGCCAACCTTGAAATACCAGCCTGGCATCATTGGCGTTCTCACTCAGGTCCGTTATCCGGATCGAGGACAGTGTGTGGTGGGTAGTTTGACTGGGGCGGTCTCCTCCTAAAGAGTAACGGAGGAGCACGAAGGTACCCTCAGCACGGTCGGACATCGTGCATTGAGKGCAAGAGCATAAGGGYGCTTGACTGCGAGACAGACACGTMGAKCAGGTGCGAAAGCAGGTYCTAGYGATCCGGTGGTKCTGTATGGAAGGGCCATCGCTCAACGGATAAAAGGTACTCCGGGGATAACAGGCTGATACCGCCCAAGAGTTCACATCGACGGCGGTGTTTGGCACCTCGATGTCGGCTCATCACATCCTGGGGCTGAAGTCGGTCCCAAGGGTATGGCTGTTCGCCATTTAAAGTGGTACGCGAGCTGGGTTTAGAACGTCGTGAGACAGTTCGGTCCCTATCTGCCGTGGGCGTTGGATGTTTGAGAAGGGCTGCTCCTAGTACGAGAGGACCGGAGTGGACGACCCTCTGGTGTTCCGGTTGTCACGCCAGTGGCATTGCCGGGTAGCTATGGTCGGACGGGATAACCGCTGAAAGCATCTAAGCGGGAAGCCCCCTTCAAGATGAGACATCCCTGAGGCCTAGAGCCTCCTGAAGGGCCCAGCGAGACCAGCTGGTTGATAGGCACGGTGTGGAAGCGCTGCAAGGCGTTGAGCTAACGTGTACTAATGGCCCGTGAGGCTTGACCCTATAACACCCAAGGGGTCTGGTCGTAATGATGACGCAACATTAAAACACCGGATACGCAGCGTGTGGCCTGACTCAAACGAGCAGGCGGCACAATGAGACGATCACAAACAGCATGATGTACATTAACAGTTACGCCTGACGACCATAGCACGCGTGAACCACCTGATCCCTTGCCGAACTCAGAAGTGAAACCGCTTAGCGCCGATGGTAGTGTGGGGTCTCCCCATGCGAGAGTAGGTCATCGTCAGGCACTTATTACGAAAAATCCCCCAGGGCTGATGCCTTGGGGGATTTTTTTTGTGTTGGGTGAAGGGTAAGTCGTGAATCGTGAGTAGAAAACGTTGGKGAATGGGGGTCTCCCCAATATCCTGTTCCGCCTCACACCTCACACCTCACACCTCACACCTCACACCTCACACCTCACACCTCACACCTCACACCTCACACCTCACACCTCACACCTCACACCTCACACCTCACACCTCACACCTCACGCCTCACGCCTTAGCTAGATAAATGCTATGATGCGCCCCAATTAATTAGGCAGCCCTCACCGTTTGTGATGGGCGGAATCGAGGTGAAGAGGTGAGTGAAACGGTACCTACGTCATGGTTAGTTTACTGCCGTCCTGGGTTTGAGAGTGATGCGCTGGCAGAGCTACAGCATCACGCAGCATTACAGGGCATTCCCTGTGAATCATCTCATGGGGAAGGGTGGGTAAGCTTAACGCGTGTCGATGGCGAAGCGGTGAATGATTTACACCGTCAGGCAGCGTTTAAAAAGCTGATTTTCGCGCGCCAGAGCTTAGCGGCCTTGCCTGCGCTCMCTCTTTCACGTGACGACCGTCTTACCGCGATCTTGGAACAGGTCAAAGCCAGCCGCTGGAGCTTTGAAGAGATTTGGCATGAAACGCCGGATACCAACGATGGCAAAGCGCTGGCCGGGCTGATTAAGGCGCTTAMCAAGCCACTGGAAAGTATGTTGAAAAAGCGTGGTGCGTTAAGGCGCAGCGCGGGCGCACGACGCTTACATATTTTCTGGACTGATGGTGATCAAGTGCAGCTGGCGATGAGCTTCCCAGGCAATCGCAGCGATTTAATCAATGGTATTCGTCGATTGCGCTTTCCCTCTCGTGCCCCCAGCCGCTCAACGCTTAAATTGGAAGAGGCGTGGCACGAGTTTATCCCTAGGGAAGAGTGGGAGACGCGCCTTGCACCGCATATGCAGGCAGCTGACTTGGGGGCTGCCCCGGGCGGCTGGACATGGCAACTGGTTCAGCGGGGCATGTATGTGTACGCCATCGATAATGGCCCCATGGACACGCAGTTGATGAAGACTGGGCAGATAGATCATCTTAAAGAGGATGGCTTTACCTGGGAGCCACCACAGCGTTTGGACTGGCTGGTGTGCGATATTGTTGATAAACCAGTGAGAGTGCTAGCCATGGTGGAGCGCTGGCTAATTCGTAAATGGTGCAAAGAGGCGATCTTTAACCTTAAACTGCCCATGAAAAAGCGTTGGGATGAGGTCACACGCTGCCTAACGGCACTGGAAGAGTCGCTGGAAAAAGCAGGGGTGCATGCCAGTATCTCGTGCCGTCACCTCTATCATGACCGTGAAGAGGTGACGGTGCATGTGCGGTTAAGAGATTGATAGATTAAGCAAAAGCTATTTAATAGCCAGGCTCGTAAATCCGGATAGTTTCATCTTCAGTTAATAGCGGTAAAATACGCTGCATGGCCATTGCCCGCGCTTCGCTTGAGTGCCACTCCTTCCAAGCGCGGATGTCACGCCATTTGGTAATCATCAGTCGACGATCGGTATGACCAAGTTCTACCAGTGTTTCACCACCGATGAAGCCCCTTACGCCTAGAGAAACGCGCATTGCCTCCCGCGCTGCTTGTTCAAATTCTTCTTCAAGACCGGGCATAATTCGCCGTTCGATGATAACTTTAATCATACTTTCTGTTTCCTACATCGAGGATATTGATGGCTGATAATACGGGTACGTTACCCAGCTTTGACGCGGTATTAGACACCACGGGGCTCTACTGCCCAGAGCCGATTATGCTGATGCATAACAAAGTGCGCGATATGACATCAGGCCAAGTGCTCAAAGTGATTGCCACCGACCCGGCTACCACGCGAGATGTGCCCAAGTTTTGTCAGTTTTTAGGGCATGAACTGCTTGAGCAGAACACCTCCTCTGTGAATAACTACCTCTACTTTATTCGTTTGGCATAGCCCTTTGAGTTAGTCCTTTGGGATAGCCTTTCTAAACAGCTCTTAGAAATAGCTCTTCAAAATAGCGCGAAAACCCAAGCGAGGCCCACATCAACTAATTGATATTGGCCTCGCCGATGGTCGCAGAGCTAAGTCATAGCACTAATTTTGCCCAGTTAATCACTAGCCACTACCATCATGGCTAGCGCATCAAGCGTTGCTGGATCTTCTTCCAGTATACGATTGGCGATATGGCGCTGGAAAAAGTAAACCGTTTGATGGCGGGCGTGGGCACTGTACAGGCACTTATCCCCTAAMAAAATCGGCGTCATCGCCGCTTTATTCTCATCTGCAAGTAGCGCGTCTAGGCTGCCGTCGCTGTAGAGGCGCCAGCCGTAAACGGGCTTCATATGCCAGGGTGAGTTGGGGTGATTCATGCACAGTGCGTGGGTGCCCAAGGTATCAGGGATTTGCTGGATGAGGGTCACTTCGCCAGAAGACTCATAATCAAAGTATTCAGCTGCAGCGACTAGCTCGTGGTATTTGTGATCTGGTGGTGTATCAAAAATTTCCTCTGTTTCAGGATCACGATAACCCACAAAATAGCCGTTCTCCTGGCTATTCAGATCATGGCAGGCTGCCAGGGTTTCCATCCACGGCACCAAGCCGATGACGCTACCATCCTCCCTTAACCCCCAGGCCAAAATAGGCAAGCCATAGTAGGTATCGGGACTCGCAGCGAGTTGGTACACCATCTCTAGGCCATCTAGCTCAGGGGCTAAACGGACTAGGCACTTTTGCGCCTGCTGACGCTGGCGCACAGTTTCCAGGTCGATGACCTGGGCAGAGCGGGGTGACAGGGATGCGCCCATTGTGTCCCTCCTTGTGCTGCGTGGTCATCACATTGGTGAAGCAGATGCTTAGTTTGCGTCTTTATTCACCTAGCTTCATTACTCACCAATAGCACATGTTGCTCATAAGGTTAAGGGTTCTGCGATTTTTAATTGTTTGAGCAAGGTGCAAAGCGCGCTCGTAGCGTTTGATGTTCGGTGAGTGCTCGCTGAAACTGGCCCCAGGGCGCTTGGGCATTATTCAGCGAGAGCCAGCGTGTTTGATAGCGTTGGATCGCCAGTGGTTTGTCTACCTGTTGCGCGTCAATTAAACGATTGATCKCTGTTAACCACTGCTTGGCTGTACTTGCTAAGGGCTCAACCGACGGTGTCTCCCAGCCCCTTAAACAGTGTGTGGCATCGCTGTGCTGAGTTAGCAATGCATTTGCTTCTGTTAAGCGTTGAGAGGCGAGTAGCAGGGTGCGCAGCACTTCGGCGGTTAGGGGCCGCTCTTGGAGGGTTTTTAAATGGTTCTCAAGCGTTGCAGAGTCTTGCTGCCAGTCAAGATCAAACTGGTGGTCAGTCATTTTTTGCAAGTATTCGATGGCGTCAAGCTGGCTGGTAAGAGCGACTTCATCAACATTGCTTAAAGGCTGGCTTGCCCGTGCAAAGCTTTTAACCCACTCGCTGGAGTCAAAAATAGCGTTCCAACTTACCGCGGGCAGCTGGGCTGTTTTAGTCGCTGTTAATTGTTCTAGGCGGGTTCGGTCTTCATCGCTTAACTGATCGGGGACTTGGCTATTTAAGCAGGCGCTTAGTCGCTGCCATAGCGTGCGCTCATATAACCACTGTTGGCTGGGCGGCGCGACACGCCCCAGTTGGTTGTTACGTGCGGCGACTAGCGAAGTGATTTGACATTCGCGCAGTGCGTAAACATTCAGCAGGCTATCTCGCGTTTCGGGAATGTCAATAAGCCGCTCTGAGCGCTCAGGGAAGTCACCAATATTAACTGGGTCAGCTCGTTCAATGCCTGGCTGTGCGAGGTCATCGGCGAGTTGTTGGTGGTAGGCCTGCCACTGCTGCTCAGCGGGGTTGTCGCCACAGCCAACCAGCAGGGCGCTTAGCGCTATTGCTAGAGAAAAAATTCTCCATCGAGCCATGCCTACCCCCGAATACTAATGCGCTGTAAACGCCAGCCAAGTAGCAGTGCCGCAGTGCTTAAGCCAGCAATCAAGCCAATCCAGTAGCCATGAACGCCGAGTGGGGCTAGGTCACCCACTCCAAGAGAGCCCAGCCAGTGTCCACCACCCAAGCCTACAATCCAGTAAGAGAGCACCGTAATTACCATGACAATGCGGGTATCTTTATAGCCACGCAATGCGCCCGCTAAATTGACCTGCAGCGAGTCAGAAAGTTGAAAAATAACCGCTAGGGCAATGATCGACAGCGCTAGCGCTTGAATCTCGGCATTCGAAGTGTAAAGCGAAATGACCGGCACAGCGGTTACCCATAGCAGGATGCTGTTAAATACGGCGACACAAACACTGACCACAATACCGTTCCAGGAAACTTGGCGGGCTAGCGTCAGACGCTGCTGTCCAAGTGTATTACCCACCCTGACGGTCAGCGCCATGCTCAACGACATAGGCAGCATAAACAAAATGGTGGTGAAGCTAAGCGCTATTTGGTGAGCGCCCACGGTGACTTCGCCAAAACTGGCAATAAACAGCGCAATAAAGGTAAACAGGGTAACTTCGACAAAAATAGCCACGCCAATGGGAACACCCACCACTATGAGCTCGCGAATGCCGACCCATTGGGGAGGCGTTAGCTGCTGCCATATAGCGACGCTTTTATAGGTACGTCCTCGGCGCGTGTAGTAGGCCATCGCGAGTGCCATCGTCCACATTGAGAGGGCCGTCGCAATACCACAGCCAAATGCCCCCAAGGCAGGCAGTTGTTGCAGGCTACTAGGGATCCAGGTGCCGAAGAGATTCACTAACCCCTCGCCGCCGTAGATCAATAGGTAGTTAGCAGGAATATTGACCGCTAAGCCGACCAAGCTAATCCAAAGGGCTGGCCGGGTATGGTTCATACCATCGGAAAAAGCCCTAAGCGCTTGAAAGAGGGCAATGCCCGGCATACCAAAGGCGACGGCAGAAAGGTAGGCAGCAGACTGATCCGCGACCGCAGGAGGCACGTCCATTGCCTTGAATATGGGCATAACGGCAGACCAGAGCAGCACTGCTGCTACGGCACCTAACAGTAGCGCAATCCAAAGCGCCTGATGAACTGCCGGGCGAATAGCAGCGTGGCGCTGGCCGCCCAGTAAATGCGCAACGATGGGCGTAAGGCCCATCAGCGTGCCGGTTATAAACAGCATCAACGGCATCCATAGGCTAGAGCCTACCGATACGGCGGCGAGTGACGTTGCATCATGTCGGCCTGTCATCATTACATCGACGACACTCATTCCGGCCTGAGCCAGCTGAGCGCCGCAAATAGGCAGCGCTAAGAACATCAAAGAGCGTGTTTCTGGCCAGTAGATCGATTTCAGTTGTTGAGTAAAGCCGCCCACTTGTTGGCTCCTGATGGGGAAAATTATTCACGAAAAGTCGTTATATTAGCAGGTGCGTCACGCTTATGGTGGCTAGACGTTAGCTTGCGTCAACAGGGCAGGTATAATGCGCCAAAATCGATGACAAATGAGGTCAATGTGAGTGACACGCAGGATCGATGGACGCTTGCCGATATTACCGCGCTTTTTGATGGGGTTTTTGCTGAGCGTTATCAAACTCGATTGATTCGCGGCGGCGATGAGCCACTCTATCGTCCCGCCAACGGCGAAACTCCCTATCACCAGGTAATTTTCGCTCGTGGCTACTATGCCAGTGCGCTGCACGAAATCAGCCATTGGTGCATTGCAGGGGCAGAGCGGCGTCAGCTCGAAGATTACGGCTACTGGTATTGCCCTGATGGGCGGGATGCTGAACAGCAAAAAGCGTTTGAGCAGGCTGAGATTGCGCCACAGGCGTTAGAGTCTATCTTCACCCGTGCCTGCGGTCGCGATTTTCATGTCAGCGTAGATAATTTAGGCGGCGATATAGAGGTAGATGTTGAGGCCTTTGCGGCGCGAGTAGAGGCCCGCGCCCAGCGCTACTGGGAAGATGGCTTGCCAGCCCGGGCCAACGCCTTCCTGATGGCGCTTGAGCGCTTCTACTGTCACCAGGAGACGCTTGCAGAGGCGGTGGCCCAGGCGCATGCCACGATGGATAAAATGGATAACACGGACTCTGCGGTCACTGCATAGTCGTTTGCTTAGCGCTGTGCCTAGTCCTCTTCTGTTAAGCGTTGATGCATCGATAGCATCACTTCCAACTCATGTTCAGGGCGCATCGGCTCTAATCCTAGCTCGCTGAACGTTTCACGCCGCTGGCGGTGCCATTCGCCTGGGGTGAGGGAAGGGTAAAGCACCGAGGCTGGGGCTAACTCCACGAAAGGGTCTAACCCATAGGTGTCAAACAGCCGCGCCAGCGCCGCTTCGTCGTCGCCGTTGTCGCTGGTATACAGGGTAGCGGAGAAGTGATCGTTCTCCAGCTCGCGGATGACCTCTAGCGGGCTAACCCCCAGGCTCTCCAGCTCTTCCATGCTGTAGGCGCCCATGGCATTGGTATCTTCTTTGATCCAGCTATCGTCTGGCTGAATCAATGTTTGCTTTACTCGGCCATCGGGCAGTGACCAGGCAATGGCTAGCGGGAGGCCATCGTCTTCGCCCGTTTCAATGGCTATAAATCCTGGATAATCGGCCACGCTAATACTCCTGTTAAGATTCCGTGGGTAGACGGAAAAAACGCTGGGCGGTCTGTGTGGTTGCCGCCCCTAACTCAGCTTCGCTAATACCGTGCCACTGGGCAATCTCGCGGACAATCCACGGCAGCAACGCCGGTTCGTGTCGACGACCCTTTAGCTTCGCCGGGAGGTTGCGGGGCAGCAAGTACGGGCAGTCGGTTTCTACCATCAAACGCGTTAATGGAATATCACCTACTAATGAGCGTAGATGATGTCCGCGTCGCTCGTCGCAAATCCAACCGGTTAGGCCTATATGCAAGTCTAGGTCGAGATAGCCAAACAGCGTATCGCGATCGGCGGTAAAACAGTGCACCACTGCGTGACTGATATCATCTCGCCACGCATGCAGTATTTCACGCATCCGCTGGCCCGCATCTCGCTCGTGTAAAAACAGCGGCAAACCGCTTTCCACCGCAAGCGCCAACTGTGCTTCAAAGGCACGCTCCTGTTGCTGGGGCGTTGAGAAATTGCGATTGAAATCCAGCCCGCACTCACCCACCGCGACGACTTCTGGCATGGCATGCAGAGCCCCCATGGCGCGCTCAAGGGGTTTGTCCCACTGGCTAGCGTCATGGGGGTGAACGCCTGCTGTGGCGTAGAGGCCAGGATACTGCTTGGCCAGCGCAACCGCTTGCTCGGCGTGGGCAAGGTCGGTGCCGGTGACGATCATGGTCGTTACCTGCGCCGCCTGGGCGCGCTGGATAACCGCCTCAAGATCGCGACCAAAGCTTTCATGAGTCAGGTTTGCGCCAATATCCACCAAGGGTGTGTCAGGACGAAACTGGAGTGCTTCGGGTAAAAAGTCATCGGCATAAGCGGTGGCCAAAGGTGTCTCCCGTTCAATAGGCAAAAGTACCATTGTAACGGTATGCGCAAGCATCGACTAATGGTGTGTTGAAACTGGCAAGGGTGTAGATATGGCACGAATTGCAAAAAATCTGGCTTGATAGGTAAACAGCCATGGCTTATTACCGCCTAAGATGAACCCAAGCTATTGCGTGTTACGTCACTGCGATTGATTCAATGACAACCCTTAATAACAACAAAAGAGAGCCACATAACAATGCAACTATCTTATCGTTCATCTCATCGTTCATCTTACCGCTTTGCTACTTCAACTCTCGCTGCTGCCGTTCTGATGGCCAGCTATGCACCTATTGCCGTTGCCGCTGAGAATATTTCTGATAACGAAATACGCATTGGCTATTTAGCCGATATGTCCGGCGTTTATCGCGACCCCATTGGTCCCTTGGGTGAAGATGCCATCAACATGGCGATTGAAGATGTGGGCGGCAGCGTCAATGGGGCCAATATTGTGGTGTTTAGCGCAGATGATCGTAATAGCCCGGATGTAGGCTCAAGCGTCGTTCGTGAGTGGATCGATGAGCGGAACGTCGATATGGTCACCGGGCTGGTGGCATCTTCTGTCACCTTGGCCGCAGTGAGCCTATTGGAAGAGGCGGATAAACTCGGGCTGGTTAATGGTGCTGTTTCGTCAGGCATTACCAATGAGCACTGCTCACCCAACCATATTCACTGGGTTTACGATACCTGGGCAATGTCCAACGGTACTGCAAAGGCGATTACCGATGAGGGGCATAAAAACTGGTACCTGCTGAGTGCCGACTACTCCTTTGGCCACGCACTGGAAGCGGATGTCACTCGCGTCGTGACTGAAAATGGCGGCMCCATCGTGGGTAGCGCCCGCCMCCCTTTCCCCAGCAGTGATTTCTCCTCGTTTATGCTTCAGGCCCAGGCGTCCGGTGCTGATGTTATTGCGCTGAATAACGCTGGCGGCGATACGATTAACGCGGTGCAAACAGCAGGTGAGTTCGGTATTACCCAAGCGGGTCAGATTTTGGCGGGGATGGTGCTGTTTAGTACCGATGTGCGCAGCATCGGGCTGGAAAACGCCCAAGGCCTACAGTTCACCAAAGCGTGGTACTACGACTTGAACGACGAAACCCGCGCCTGGGCGGAGCGCTTCCGTGAGCGTACCGGCAGCATGCCCACCATGGTACATGCGGGTCTTTACTCCAGCACGCGCCACTACCTTGAGGCGATTGAAGCCACTGGAACTGATGATACGCAAACCGTTCGTCAGCAAATGGCCGATACCCCCATTAACGATATCTTCGCTACCGGTGGCTACATTCGTGAGGATGGTCGAATGGTTCACGATATGTATTTAGTGGAAGTTAAAACCCCCGAACAGTCCCAAGACGAAGATGACCTCTTTCACATCATCCGTACCATTCCGGCAGAAGAGGCCTTCCGTCCGCTATCAGAAAGTGTCTGTCCGTTGGTTAACAGTTAAGTCGCTGCCAATTTACTACAAAAACTCAGAGGATTTGGCATGTCTGAAACGTCTGTTATTCAGCAAAATACCATCGGGGCTGCTCTAAACCGCAGCGCTCGAAAATATTCACATCAGCTGGCGCTGGTATTTGGCGAACGTCAATGGCGCTACTCAGCACTCAACCAAGCATCTAACCGCGTTGCCAACGGCCTGCTGGCAGCAGGGCTTACCCCAGGAGATCGACTAGCGGTGTATGGCAAAAACTCCGACGCCTACGTCATCGCCTGGTTGGCCGCTACGAAAGCGGGTTTGGTGCATGTGCCAATCAATTTCGCATTAAGTAGCGATGAGTTGCGCTACATTCTTGACCAGTCGGGGGCAGGGGGCTTGCTAAGTGACCTCAGCCTCGCCGACAAAGTGAGTGCCGCGACCGAAGGCTTGGATCTAGCCCTGATGGGCACCCTGCATGCGGCTCAGGAGCGGGGTGCAGAAGGCTTTGATGTCCTCGCTCATGCGCTTTCTGAGTTCAATAGCGAAGAGCCAAATGTGACGGTCGACGGTGCTAGCCTTGCTCAATTGCTCTATACCTCGGGCACCACCGCCGCGCCGAAGGCCGCGATGATGACCCATCAGGCACTGATGGCCGAATATATGGCCTGCATGGTCGAGCTGGATATCAAAGGTAGCGATGCCATGCTCGCCGCGCTGCCGCTATACCACTCGGCGCAAATGCACGTCTTTCTCATGCCTGCACTGTTACTCGGTGCGCCCGTCTATTTGCTAGAGGCGCCGCTTCCCGAGCTGTGCTTAAGCGCCATCACTGAGCATCAGATCGCATCATTTTTTGCCCCGCCCACGGTTTGGATCAGCTTACTGCGTCATGCTGAATTTGATCGCTTTGACCTAAGCACCCTCAACAAAGCCTATTACGGTGCCTCGATTATGCCGGTGCCGGTACTGGAAGAGATGCAGCAGCGGATACCGGGCGTAGGGCTCTATAACTGCTATGGGCAGAGCGAAATCGCCCCCTTGGCGACCGTTCTGCGCCCTGAAGAGCACGCCGAACGGCCCGCTTCAGCCGGGCGGCCCATTTTGACGGTGGAAACCCGCATTGTTGACCTTGAGATGAACGATGTCCCTCCTGGCGAACATGGAGAAATCGTCCACCGCTCACCCCAGCTTATGAAGGGCTACTGGGATAAAGCGGCGATGACCGAAGAGGCGTTTCAAGGCGGCTGGTTCCATTCGGGGGACGTGGGCTACTTCGATGAAGCGGGTTACTTGTATGTCGTCGATCGCATTAAAGACGTGATTAATACCGGGGGCATACTGGTGGCTAGCCGTGAGGTAGAGGAGGGGCTGTTTAAGCACCCGGCGGTATCCGAAGTGGCGGTGATCGGTCAGCCCGACGAGAAGTGGATCGAAGCCATCACGGCGGTAGTAGTATTGAAAGAGGGCCAAGAGGCAAGCGAGGAGGAGCTGATCCATCACGCAAAAACGCTGATGGCGCCTTATAAAGTGCCTAAATACATCCTCTTTGCCGATGCGCTGCCCAAAAGTACCGCAGGCAAAATCCTTAAACGCCATCTACGTCAAGACCTTAAGGGGTAAGCATGGACGCGCAAACGACCGAACTGTTTCACGCCATGATCAAACGCTGCCTCCGTCAGGAGGTCGCCCCTTACTATGATGAGTGGGAGGCCTTAGGCGAAATACCCCGCTCACTGTGGCATGCGCTGGGCGCTGCGGGCCTGCTCGGTATTGACCTGGACGAACAGCATGGCGGATCGGGCGCTGATATTGCCATCACCCAGCTGGCGCTGGAAGAGTTGTCCCGCCAAGGGTTTGGTGGCCTGGCCAGCGCTTATAATATTCACGCCAATATCGTGATGCCCTACCTACAAAATTTGGGAACAGCTGCTCAGCGGGAGCAGTGGCTGCCTGCCATGGCTCGTGGTGAATATCTTGGCGCCATCGCGATGACCGAACCCCATGCGGGGAGTGATCTTGCGTCAATGAGGACCCGCGCAAAGCGCACTGCCGAGGGCTGGGAGTTAAACGGCAGCAAAATCTTTATCACCAACGGCCAGTTTGCCGACTTAGTCATTGTGTGTGCCAAAACGGATCCCGCCGCCGATGCCAAAGGGGTCTCGCTGTTTTTGGTCGATACCCACTTATCTGGCTTCTCGCGGGGTAAGCCGATTAAAAAGATCGGTCAGCACGCCAGCGACACCGCCGAGCTTGCCTTTGATCAGATGCAGCTACCCCATGATGCGCTGCTGGGTGAAGAGGGTGCTGGGTTTCGCTACTTAATGCAGGAGCTACCCCGTGAACGCCTGGGCGTAGGAGCGCAGGCGTTAGGTGCCGTAGAGGGCGCGCTGGCGTTGACCTTGGAGTACGTGCAGCAGCGCCAAGCATTTGGTCAGCGGGTCGCGGATTTTCAAAATACCCGCTTTACCTTAGCCGAGATCAAAGCCCAGTTGGACGTCGCTCGGGCCTACTTTGAGCACTGCGTCGAAAAGTACCGCCAAGGCACCATGAGCAGCACGGATGCGGCGATTTTAAAACTGCAGCTAAGCGAGATGCAGTGCCAAGCGGTGGATCGTTGCCTGCAGTTGTTTGGCGGTTATGGCTACACCCACGACTACCCCATTTCACGCTTCTATCTAGATGCTCGGGTGCAGACCATCTACGCCGGTAGCTCGGAGATCATGAAAGAAGTCGTCGCGCGTTCGCTGTTGGGCAAAGTGGCCTAGCGAAGCGCCCTGGATATAGCGAAGCGCTTGAATACAGGAGAGCACCATGCGGTTGGATGATGTAGTAATTTTAGGCGGTGCGCGTACCGCGATCGGTGGTTTTGGCGGTTCGCTGTCAACAATGGCGCCGTTTGAGCTGGGGGCGATCACCGCCAAAGAGGCGTTGCGGCGGGCAGGCGTTGAGGGTGGCGATATCGACCACTCGGTATACGGCCACATTATTACCACCGGGCCCCAGGATGCCTATCTGGCGCGCCATATTGCGCTCGAAGCAGGTGTGCCGAAAGAGGCGGGGGCCTTCAACGTCAATCGGCTGTGTGGTTCAGGTGTACAGGCGGTGGTCTCAGCCGCCCAGCAGATTGCTATGGGCGACAGCCGCTTAGCGCTGGCAGGTGGCGCTGAGTCAATGTCGCGCGGGGCTTATCTGCTGCCTCCTCAAGTGCGCAACGGCGTGCGTATGGGGGATGTGAATGTTGAGGATTTAACCCTAGGCATTTTGAGCGACCCCTTTGGCAGCGGCCATATGGGCTGCACCGCCGAGAACATCGCTAAACAGTATGGCCTAAGCCGTGAGCAGTTGGATCAGTTTGCCCTTGAGAGCCATCAAAAAGCGGCGCGTGCCATCGCGGAAGGCCGCTTTGACGATCAAATCGTAGCAGTGGAGGTCAGTCGCGGTAAGCAAACGGTACTTTTCTCCCGCGATGAACACGTGCGCGATGGCGTCCAACTTAGCGATTTGGCGCGGCTCAAGCCAGCCTTCCAAAAAAATGGCATGGTGACCGCAGGCAATGCCTCGGGTATCAACGATGGGGCCGCCACGTTAGTGCTGGCCCATGCCGATGAAGCCGCACAGCGTGGCTTAACGCCCAGGGCGCATCTTCGTGTTGCCACCAGCGCAGGCGTTGAGCCAACGCTAATGGGCCTTGGGCCGATTCCTGCAGTGAAACGTTGCCTGCAGCAGGCGGGGCTTAGTATCAACGATATCGATGTGATTGAATCCAATGAGGCCTTTGCTGCCCAAGCGATGGCGGTGGCGGAAACGCTCGGGTTCCCGTTAGCGAAGCTAAATCCCAACGGCGGCGCGGTTGCCTTGGGGCATCCGGTGGGGGCCACCGGGGCTATTCTGATTCTCAAAGCGCTACACGAGTTGGAGCGCATTAATGGCCGCTACGGATTGATAACGCTATGTATTGGTGGAGGGCAGGGCATCGCCCTTCTTATCGAGCGCGGCTGATCCGAATCGATTGCTACAAGAACAGTGTTATAAGAAAAAAGTTATAGGAGTTTTTATGCCTTCAGTTACCCCGAAAATTTTACCCGCCGCGGCCTCTGCGACAAACCCTGCCTTGATGATTGGCGACCTGCTGGAGGCGGGCGTGCGCATGGCGGGCGACAATCAGATTGTCTACCGGGATCAGAGCCGCCACAGCTATGAGCGTTTTCGTGAGCGGGTGCACCAACTGGCCCATACGCTGACGTCTCAGGGCGTACAAGCAGGCGATGTGGTGGCGGTGTTGGATTGGGATAGCCACCGCTACCTGGAGTGCTTTTTTGCCATTCCGATGATCGGCGCGGTACTCCATACGGTGAACGTGCGCCTAGCCCCGGAACAAATTCTCTACACCATGGAGCACGCCGAAGACGCATTTGTGTTCGTGCACGAAGAGTTTGTGCCGCTGCTTGAGCCGCTGGCCGATAAGCTCCCCCAGGTGCGTGGCTATCTGCTGTGCCAGGAGGCTCCGCAAGCAGTCGATACCACTCTGCCACTGGTAGGCGAGTTTGAGGCACTGTTAAGCCAGCAGCCCACCCATTACGATTTCCCAACCTTTGATGAAAACGCCGTTGCCACGCTGTTCTATACCACCGGCACTACGGGTAACCCCAAAGGGGTTTTCTTCACCCATCGCCAGTTGGTGCTGCATACCTTGAACGAGGCCAGTGCTTTTCAGGCCCCCGGTTTTGAGCTGCTCAACCGCGACAAAGTGTATATGCCGATTACCCCCATGTTTCACGTTCATGCCTGGGGGGTGCCGTATACCGCCACGCTGATGGGGGCTACCCAGGTTTACCCAGGCCGCTACGAGCCGGAAATGCTGGTCAAGCTATTGGTCAGCGAGAAAGTTGATTTCTCCCATTGTGTGCCAACGTTGCTCAACATGGTGGTTAGCGCCGAAGCGATTGCGTCAAAACAGGTCGATCTCTCAGGCTGGAAAGTGTTGGTGGGCGGTAGTGCGTTAACCCAAGCGCTGGCAAGCAAAGCATGGGCACTGGGGATTGATACCCGCAGTGCTTACGGTATGTCGGAAACCTGCCCGCTGCTCACCGCCGATATTCTACCGCGGGATATTGGTGACGCTGATTTTGAGACCCAGCTACCCTGGCGCTGTAAAGCGGGCCTGCCAATTCCGCTGGTCAAGTTGCAGGTGGTTGACGCGGACGGCGAGCCGCTCCCCAACGATGGTAAAAGCGTTGGGGAAGTGCGAGTTCAAGCGCCCTGGCTGACCCAGGCTTACTACAAAGAGGAGAAACGCAGTGCGGAGCTGTGGCGTAACGGCTGGCTGCATACCGGGGATGTCGGCTCACTCGATGAGCGGGGCTTTTTGACCATTAGCGACCGCATTAAAGATGTGATTAAAACCGGCGGCGAGTGGCTCTCATCGTTGGAGCTGGAGAGTTATATCAGCCAGTGCCCAGGCATTGCCGAAGTGGCAGTGATTGGGGTGGCGGACGATAAGTGGGGGGRGCGACCGGCCGCGCTAGCCGTTCCTGTTGATCTAAACAACCCACCGACGACGGAAACCGTGCAGGCGTTTCTAGAGCAGTTTGTCGCCCAAGGCAAACTCAACCGCTGGGCGATTCCCAGTATGATTCGCTTCGTCGATGAGATACCCAAAACCAGCGTGGGCAAGCTGGATAAAAAACGTATTCGTACCGAAATTTAGATATTCTTAGTGAGTTACTACTCTTACAAGTGCTCATTCACAGGGTACGAGGGCAGGTTTCCGCGAGGGCGCTGTGAATCCATCCGTGGACGCTACTTTTTCCATCCATGGAAAAAGACCCTCGCTCCAACCTGCCCTCGACACTGATGTATGCAGGTAGGTAACTGCTATATCTCTATGCGATTAGCGAACATTCCCTACCGTGCGTGCTTTGCGATACGCGGCGGGGGAGTTGCCTGTCCAGGTTTTAAAAGCACGGCTAAAACAGGCTAGATCCTCGAAACTCAATGCTTCTGCAATATTGACAAGGGGCTTCTCACTGCAGGTGAGTGCCTGAATAGCGACATCGCGGCGGTACTCATCCTTGACCGCTTGAAAGTGGGTACCCTCCATTTTTAAATGCCGCGCCAGCGTGCGTGCAGACATATGTAGCGCATCGGCAGCGCTGTGCACCGAACCTGCCGTCAACAAATGACGTGAAAGGTGCTCCCGCACCCGGTGAGTGAGCAGGCGATCGGCAAACGACACATAGAACCAGTCCGCCGGGGCGCGCTTTAGAAAAGCGCCCAGGTGTTTCTTTGTCTGCCGAATAGGGTGATCAAGCAAAGTGCGATCAATATAGATAGCGGTTTGCGGCTGCTCAAAGCGCACCGTGCCAGGATAAAAGTAAAGATAATCAGCACTGTGGGGCGGCTGGGCGTAAGCGCATTCCATCAAAATGGGCGGTATTTTACGCGCAATCATCCACGACGCGATGCCATGAAACAGCTTGAGCATTAGCTCATGAATTAAGATGCGGCTGCCCACCAAGGGCGCATGCTCCACCAACGCCATGCGGGCCAAGTCATCTTCAAGGGTAAACGCATAGCCAAAGTCATCAAGCAGTATACGAAAAAACTGCGTATAGCGATGCAGCGCCACCTGCAGGTTTGGTGCATCCAGCATGCTTAAACAGAGCAGTTTTAGGGTGCCACCACGCAGCGGGCGGGAGAAAAATCCAGGCGTTTCGTCATCCAGTTCGTTGACTAGTCCGCGGTAGAGTTCGGCAAACTGCTCAACGGTGACGCGACCATGGGGAGCCGAAAGTAAAAAGGGCGAGATCCCCGCTCGTTCCAGGTAGCGGGTGGGCGTTGTATCGCTGTTGGGTAAACCTTTAAACAGCTCATTTACAAAATGCATCGAGACGGTCACCGTCACTGTCAGCCCGCCTTTAAAAAAATGTCTTTTAATAGGGTTACTTTATTTGCTGGGAAAACGTTACCACGCTGGTGGTCTCTGCTCCATACGGTTCAGTGCTATAACGTTCCCCCTCCCGGCGCGCTCATGCGTTACACTGTGCGCCTCACGATTAAGGAGGACACCGCGTGACCCTGTTACGACTCGAACAGCTGCAACTCGCCTACGGCACCCATGTACTACTCAATCGCGCCGACCTGACGGTTGAAAAAGGCGAGCGGCTGGCGCTGGTCGGGCGCAACGGCACCGGCAAGTCCACCCTGCTGAAGCTGGTCGCGGGGGATATCCTGCCCGATGACGGCTCTATCTGGCGCGCACCTGGCCTGAAAATAGGCGTACTGTCTCAAGAGTTACCTGAGTCATCCGGTCTAACCATTTTTGATATGGTGGCCCAAGGCCTGCCGGAAGCGGGGGAGCTGTTGTCGGAGTACGATCATCTTATTAACGATCCCGACCCCGATATGAATCGCATGGCGACCCTGCAAACGCGCCTGGAAGCCATTGATGGCTGGTCGTTCCACCAGCGTATCGACACCGTGCTGACCCGCTTAGGCCTGCCCCCCGCGGCTGAGATGAGCTCGCTCTCCGGTGGTTGGCGCCGCCGTGTAGCGCTGGCGCGCGCGCTGGTGGCCGAACCTGATCTGCTGCTGCTCGACGAGCCTACCAACCATTTGGACCTAGACACCATTGCCTGGTTGGAAGAGCAACTGCTGGCCTTTAATGGCGCGGTACTACTGATTACACACGATAGGGCGTTTCTTTCCAAACTAGCGACCAATATTCTTGAACTGGACCGCGGCCAACTAGGGCGTTACCCCGGCAAGTACGAAGAGTATCAGGCCCGCAAGCAGCATGAACTGGAAGTGGAAGCGCGGGAGAACGCCGAGTTTGATAAAAAACTCGCCCAGGAAGAAGCCTGGATTCGTCAAGGTGTTAAAGCCAGGCGTACCCGCAACGAAGGCCGGGTGCGGGCGCTGGAAGCGATGCGCAACGAGCGCAGCCAGCGTCGTGAGCGCCAGGGTAATGCCAACCTGACGGTAGATCGTGGTGAGCGCACAGGCAAGCGCGTTGTTGAACTGCAGGGCGTTACCCAGCGGTTTGGCGATGAGGTGATCTTGCGCGATATTAACCTTGAAGTGCTGCGCGGTGACCGTATTGGTTTCCTGGGGCGCAACGGTGCGGGCAAGACAACCCTGCTGAAAATCCTGCTGGGCGAGTTGGAACCCAGTGAAGGCAAGGTTCAGATGGGGACTAACCTAAAAGTGGCCTATTTTGACCAGCTGCGCGCCGGGCTTGAGCTGGAAAAAACGGTTTATGACAACGTTGCCCAGGGCAGCGATCGCGTTAGCGTAGGCGGCAAAGATCGCCATGTAATGAGCTACTTGCAGGACTTTCTATTCACGCCCGAGCGAGTGCGTCAGCCGGTAAAAGCGCTCTCTGGCGGCGAGTCAAACCGCCTGCTGTTAGCCAAGCTGTTCACCCAGCCAGCTAACGTGCTGGTGCTCGATGAGCCGACCAACGATCTCGATATGGAAACCTTGGAGCTGCTTGAAGAGCTGCTGCTCGATTTCGATGGCACGCTGCTGCTGGTCTCCCATGACCGAACCTTTATGGATAACGTGGTCACCAGCATGCTCGCCTTTGAGGGCGACGGCGTGGTGCGTGAATACGKGGGCGGCTACACCGACTGGATTCGCCAAGGTGGCAAGCTGCCACCGGCGCCTTGGGAAGGCGCGGCACGTCAGCGTACCGAGCCTACTTCAGAGGCGCCCAAAAAGGTCGCTGAAGCACCCGCTATGCCAGCGAAAAAGAGCGTCAAACTTTCTTACAATGTGCAGCGTGAGCTAGATGCACTGCCCGCTGAAATCGAACGTCTTGAGGGGGAAATAGAGGCGTTAGAGAGTGAAATCGGTGACCCTGCGTTTTATCAGCAGGATGCCGACGCAGTGACGGCTAAGCTGCAAACGCTTGAAAAAGTGCAAAAGGCGTTAGAAGTTGCCATGGAGCGCTGGATGGAGCTGGAAGCGATGGCTGCAGGGGAATAGGCTAAGTAACGTTAAAAGGCGCCGTGTGGGCGCCTTTTTTGTCAGCGGTATAACGCCGTGGATTACTCGTCGCTTTGTTCGCCTTTTTTACCTACGCGCACCGCGAGTACGTCGCACTGGGCGCCGTGCAGTACACCGGTAGAGGTTGAGCCCAACAACAGGGCGAAGCCGTGGCGGCCATGGGAGCCCACTACGATCAAGTCCACATCGTGCTCTTCGGCAAAACGGTGGATTTCGGTATCGGGCATACCAACGACAACGTGCTGATCAGGCTCGGCAATATGTGGGGCGGCAATTTCGGCCAAGCGTTTTTTAGCGTGTTCATCCAACTGGTCTTGGATGCTGGTCAAGTCCATGGGGATATCGCCACCGTAAGCAAACCCAAGCGGTTCCAGGGTATGCATAATGGAGATTTTGGCTTGTTCGTTACGTTCAGCGATCGCAACGGCACGTTCCAGAATCTTGTGGGAGTCTTTGGTTAGGTCAACGGCAACTAAAATGTGGTGATAGCTCATGGCGTATCTCCTTGGCATGGATAGCACTAGTTAACAAAGAAAAAAGCTCTTTGTTCAATGACCTTTACTTTAGATGGCGTGTCCTTTTTTAACAATAGCAAGCGTTTTAACAATGACTTGAGTCAAAACAACGGCCTGAGCCATGGTTTTTAGAGTAGTGTAATACAGTGTGGCTTATGTAGGAGGAAATGTAGAGATGGATTGGTTCATTATAGTGTTTATTTTGATGCTGGTAATCGCGCCAGTGATGTGGCTAAAGCCCAGCCCGCGGCAAAAACGCCAACAGGCGCTGCGTTCGCAAACCTCAAAGCAGGGGGTTAGCATCAAACTGGAAAAGCCGCCGCTACACTATTTTAGAGGCACTATGCCTGCGTACCGTTGGCACTTTCCCCAGGAAGGGCCCGGCCCGGATTTTCTGCTGGTAAGAGACAGCAATGCCAGCGAGGCTTTAGCACCCTATTACGCAGGCTGGCGTTGGCGAATAGCCCCCTTGCGTCCGCTACCCGATAATGCCGCGATACCTTTAAAAGCGTTGCTGGAACGTTTACCGCAAGACGCACTGGTGGTGCAATCAACGCCTTATGCGCTGACGCTTTGGTGGTGGGAGTCGCAAACCGCGGAGCGATTCGCGACCTATCTACCCGAATTTCAGCAGCTGCGAGATGCACTGCGTGGCCATGCCGACCAGCCTTTCAGCCAGCCACTGAAGGGCACTGAGCCGGTGTCGCTCAAAGCCAGTGATCAAGAAGCCGGGCTGTCTTGATCCCGTGCTTGTATTGCCAGTCCATTCGCTTCAATCACCGCCAACCAGTCGTTGAGTTGCTCAAGGTTCTCCTCACTTAAGCCGGCGAACATCTCTTTGCGCGCCTGTTGGGCAACGTTGTCGATCTGCTCCAACAGCGGCATAGCGGCTGGGGTAAGATAAATACGCTTGCTGCGGCGGTCATTGTCGCAGGCGCGTCGCTCAACCAGGCCTTGCTCCTCAAGCTGTCCAAGGGTGCGCACCAGCGAAGGTGCCTCAACCCCAATAACGCGGGCGAGATCGCACTGCGGGTGGCCTTCGCCCAGCCGCCACAGGTGGTACAGCGTCACCCAGCGTGTTTGGGTTAAACCCAACGGCGCTAAGCGTCGATCCAAGATGGAGCGCCATAAATGGGGCAAGCGTGCGATGCGAAATCCAATCGTTGAAGCCATAGGTAACTAGCTGCCAATAAGTGTGAGTATAGGAATTGTCATAAGCTGCGCCGCTGAATGCAAGGTGCTTAACCCCTCAATCTTCCGGACGCGCTTCTTCATCATTAGAGCGACCCGGTATAAATCGCCGTAAGTTTAATCCACTTAGGCCACTGGCGCTTATTTCGCCATCTGCCAGTGAAGCGTGCTGAGGATCTGCTGACACCTCAAAACGTATCAACCCTAAGCGCTGGCCAGTCCCCGTCATGATGTCGATGCGCCAATCCCCAGTAGGGTCTTCAGGAAAGTTTTGTTTATGACTCCACGCGCGATAGCCCTGCTCGCGGCCACCATCGATATTAAGCTCCACAACGTCCATTTCCTCACCATTATGATGCCAAGCATGGGTAATGGTTTCACTTAAGCCGCGTGGTGCCCGAATAGCGGTATAAACATAAAGGCCATTCTCGCTAATCGCTTGCGGTGTTAATGCCATAGAGCCCTGAGGTAGACGCTGTTCCACATCAAAACCGGGAGACAGCGCGCTGCTGGTCATCCATAGGCTGGCGGGTGGGACCCAGATACGTCCAAGCCAAGCGCCATAGGCAAGTAGCAGCGTCAATACAAAAAAAGCGCACCAGCGTTTGAGCGAGCGCTGCTTAAGCAAGTGCCAAAAGCTTGGCAGGGCTACCAAAATGGTGATTCCCAGGGCCAGTAGCAGACTTTGGCCAGTGGTGAGATGCACCATGATGGGTAGCGTGACCAGCAGTACCAGGAAAACGCACTGGGCATGAAAGACGAAATATAGACTGCGCCAACGCTCCGCGACCTTGAAATAGAGCGGATCGATAATCGACAGGATCGCCATGCCGCCGACCAGCAACGCAAACAGCGTCTGTCCGCTATTCCACACGGTGGTGACTAAAATAAACGGCAGCGTGAAGAAAAGTGTTTCCTGGTGAATCATTTGAGCAATAAAGGTGGTCACGCCACGCGGGGGTGTGGGATGTCCACGTCGCGACAACCAGCGGCTGATCAAACTTTCGGAAAGCAGTAGTGTCCAGGCGAACAGTAATCCCAGCGCTAACGCAGCGCCTAACCACTGCTGGCGATCGACCAGAAAGAAGCTACCTAAACCGGCAGTGAACGCCATGGGCGGCCACATCCAGCTCCACGGCTTTAGCCGTTCGACAATGCTTTCAATACGCCGCTGAACGGCCTCAATGCGCGATGGCGTGAGCAGTGTGCCCATAACAAGGTAACCTACAAAATTAAAAGAAGCGTGATCCTAGCAGTATGAACGCACACAGGGGAGTGCTGGTCTCACTAGATGGGTAAATTAGCCAAAAGTCTGGGCTTGACGTTGCCTGGCAACTCAACCAAGCTAAGGCAATCAAACGACCGTATGAAAGTCTATAGAAGCCGTATGAAAAAACGTGGCGGGTTCTCTTTTCAGAGCCAGCCCGAAAATGTGGAGAGAGCGCGGATGATTTATCAAGGCAACGCCATCACGGTGACACGTCGTGACACCCCGAGTGGCAATGATATCGCAATGCTCACTTTCGATCTGAAAGATGAGTCCGTTAATAAGCTCTCCAGCGCTGTGATAGCAGAGCTGGATGAGGCGGTGAAGGCCATTCAAGCTGAAAACGGCTTAAAAGGCTTGCTGATTGCTAGCGGGAAAGATGTGTTTATCGTGGGCGCCGATATCACCGAATTTCACAGCCTGTTTGATAAAGGCGAAGCCTACCTGGAGGAGATGAACCTCAAGGTACACGCTATCTTTAACGCTATCGAAGATCTGCCGTTCCCCACTGTTACGGCGATTAATGGATTGGCGCTGGGTGGTGGCTGTGAAGTATTGCTGACCACCGATTTTCGTGTGATGGGCGAGAAAACCAAGATCGGCCTGCCAGAAACCAAACTCGGCATTCTGCCCGGTTGGGGTGGCTGTGTTCGCCTGCCGCGTATTATCGGCGCCGACAATGCCATCGAGTGGATTGCCGGTGGCACCGAAAACCGCGCCGATGCCGCGCTAAAAGTAGGTGCCGTGGATGCGGTGGTGACGGCCGAACAGCTGGAAGAGGCCGCGCTGGATATTCTGGATCGTGCCAACGCTGGTGAGCTGGATTATCAAGCTCGTCGCGCTGAAAAGACCAGCCCGCTGAAGCTCAACCCCATTGAGCAGATGATGGCTTTTGAAACCGCTAAAGGTTATGTCGCCGGTAAAGCGGGGCCCCATTATCCGGCGCCGGTTGAAGCGATCAAAGTGATCCAAAAAGGCGCAGGTGAAGAGCGTGGCCGTGCCCAGGCGATTGAAGCCAAAGCTTTCGCCAAACTGGCGCTAAGCAGCGTAGCGTTTAACTTGGTGGGCCTGTTCCTCAACGACCAAGTGGTCAAGAAGAAAGCCAGCAAGTATGAGAAGCAGGCGCAGCCAGTTAAGCAAACGGCTGTGCTGGGCGCAGGCATTATGGGCGGCGGTATCGCTTATCAGAGTGCCTCTAAAGGCACGCCGATTCTGATGAAAGATATCAAGGACGACGCCATCGAACTGGGGCTTAAAGAAGCCCGTAAGCTATTTGCCAAGCAGGTAGAGCGCAACAAGCTGACCACTGAGCAAATGGCTGAAAAACTCAGCAATATTCGCCCAACGCTCTCTTACGGCGATTTTGGCAATGTTGATCTCGTCGTCGAAGCGGTGGTTGAAAATCCCAAGGTTAAAGGCGCTGTGTTAGCGGAAGTGGAAGAGAAGGTGAGCGACAACACTATTCTGACCTCTAACACCTCGACGATTTCCATTAACCGCTTGGCGCAGAACCTCAAGCGGCCGGAAAACTTCTGTGGCATGCACTTCTTTAACCCCGTGCACCGTATGCCGCTGGTGGAAGTGATTCGTGGCGAGAAAMCCTCGGATGCCGCCGTTGCCGCTACCGTGGCCTACGCGCGGGCAATGGGTAAAACCCCGATCGTGGTTAACGACTGCCCCGGCTTCTTGGTCAATCGGGTACTGTTCCCTTACTTTGGTGGCTTTAGTTTCTTAGTTGAGCAAGGCGCGGACTTTCAGCGCGTCGATAAAGTGATGGAGAAGTTCGGCTGGCCCATGGGCCCGGCCTACTTGCTGGATGTGGTCGGTTTAGACACCGCTGTTCATGCCAACGAAGTAATGGCTGAAGGCTTCCCTGATCGTATGGCTCGCGACGGTAAAACCGCCATTCAGGTCATGTACGACAATGATCGTTTAGGCCAGAAGAACGACAAGGGCTTCTACGCCTACGAAGAGGACAAAAAGGGTAAGCCGAAGAAAGTCACCGACGAAGCGGCTTACGCCTTGGTTAAAGAGGTGGTGAAAGAGCATAAAGAGTTTTCCGACGAGGATATTATCGCTCGCATGATGGTACCACTCTGCTTGGAAACCGTGCGCTGTTTGGAAGATGGCATCGTGGCCACGCCAGCTGAGGCGGATATGGCGTTGATTTACGGCATTGGCTTCCCACCGTTCCGCGGTGGTGCGCTGCGCTACATCGACGCCATGGGCGTGGCGGAGTTCGTCAAGCTGGCTGAAGGCTTGGCCGACGAGTTGGGGCCGCTTTACGCGCCCACCGATAAGCTGCGTCAGATGGCTCAGAACAACGAGCAATTCTATCCAGGCAATCAGTCTGACGCTAAGTCTGCCAATCAAGCCTAAACCACCACGCACAGGAGAAATATGATGAGTTTGAATCCGAGAGATATTGTGGTGGTAGACGGTGTACGTACCGCCATGGCGAAAGCCAAAAACGGCGCTTTCCGCAACGTTCGTGCTGAGAACCTTTCTGCTGCGGCTATGCAGGCGCTGTTTGCTCGTAATCCTAATCTAGATCCTTCTGAAGTCGATGATGTGATCTGGGGCTGTGTGAACCAGACGCTTGAGCAGTCGATGAATATTGCCCGCAACGCGGCCATTATGACCGGCATTCCCCGCTCGGTACCCGCACAAACCGTTAACCGTTTGTGTGGCTCTTCGATGACGGCGCTGCATATCGCCGCTGCCAATATCAAAGCGGGCATGGGCGACTTCTTTATCATCGGCGGTGTGGAGCACATGGAGCACGTACCCATGGCCCACGGCGTTGATGTAAACCCGGCGGCTAGCAAGTATGCGGCCAAAGCGGCGATGATGATGGGCCTGACCGCCGAGCTTCTGGGTAAGATGCACGGCGTTTCCCGGGAAGAGCAGGACAAATTCGGCGTGCGCTCTCACCAGCGCGCCCAGGCGGCGATGGAGAAGGGCTACTTCGATAACGAAATTATCGGTGTCGAAGGCCACGACCAGCGCGGCTTTAGAGTCATGGTTCAACGCGACGAGGTTATTCGTGGCGACTCCACCCTTGAATCCATGGCGAATCTGAAGCCGGTGTTTGATCCGCGCAACGGTACTGTCACGGCGGGCACCTCCTCGGCGCTCTCTGTGGGCGCCTCGGCGATGGCGGTGATGAGCTACGAGCGCGCTCAAGCACTCGGCCTAGAGCCCATTGCGAAAGTGCTCTCTACCGGCGTGGCAGGCTGCGATGCGTCCATCATGGGCTATGGCCCGGTGCCCGCGTCTAAAAAAGCGCTGAAAATCGCCGGCCTCTCCGCGGCGGATATTCAAACCGTTGAGCTCAACGAAGCTTTTGCCGCTCAGGGTATCCCGGTGCTGAAAGATCTCGGCTTCCTGGATGCAATGGATGACAAAGTGAACCTGAACGGCGGCGCGATTGCCCTAGGTCACCCGCTGGGCTGCTCGGGCTCACGTATCTGCACCACGCTGCTTAACGTGATGCAGCAGCGCGATACCACCCTGGGCTTGGCGACCATGTGCATTGGTATGGGGCAGGGCGTTGCGACGGTGTTTGAACGTTTGAAATAACCACCGCGCTCTTCATTGCTTCAATTCGACACTACAAAACGGCACCTCACACCGCGAGGTGCCGTTTTTATTAGCAAACCTTTTATTCAGAAAAACGCTATTCAGATTGAAACGCCGTGCGGTGGAAATCTGCCGCGGCTTGGACTTCCGCAATGCCGCAGGTATCAGGGACTGGAACAGTGTTGCCTGCTAGCACGGAGAGTACTGCTCTGGTGCCGTTGGCCAGGGACTCCAGGTTGTAGCCGCCCTCTAATACAAACACCAAACGACCATCGCAATGCTGTTCAGCTAGCTGCTGTAAAAAACCGGTTAGCGCGCCAAATCCTTCATAGGAAACATTCAGCGCTAAATCGTGCCAGTGCGGGTCAAAGCCGGCGGAAACTAAAATAATATCGGGCTTAAACCACGCCGCGGCCGGGGCGAGAATATCGCGAAATGCCTTTAGAAATGCCTCATCGCCAGCGCCCGCCGGTAACGGTACGTTGATGGTGGTGCCTTCAGCTAAACCAGCGCCCACCTCTTCCAAGTGCCCTGAGCCAGGGTAGAAGGGCGCGGCGCGGTGTATATCAAAGAACATCACGTCGGGCTCTGCCCAAAAGATATCCTGGGTGCCGTTGCCGTGGTGGGCGTCCCAATCGACGATCAGTACTCGTTCACAGCCCAGCGCGCTGCGTGCATGGGCCGCTGCCACCGCAACGTTATTGAATAAGCAGAAGCCACGAGCACGCACGGGTTCCGCGTGGTGGCCCGGTGGGCGTACCAGGGCAAAGGCGCTTTTAGCGCGCTTCTCCATCACCGCTTCTACCGCGGCAATGGCCGTTCCTGCGGCGACTTCTGCAGCATCTACGCTGCCCGGTGAGACCGCCGTGGTGTCGACATCCAGCCAGGCATTTTTGCCGCGCAAACTGAAAATATCGCTTAGATAAGAGGTGGTATGCACCCGGGCGAGTTGTTCATGGGTGGCCGCTTTGCCCCCTTCAGTTTGAAGCCCCGCAATGGGTGCTCGCTCGAGCAGTTGTTGAATGGCTTTCAAACGACCGGGATGTTCGGGATATTTCCACGGCACCGGGAGCCCTGCCAGCAGGTGTCGAATGCGCTTATCGATCCGTTGGGGTAAAAAGTCGGCATCAATGTTGGGCTCGTGAGCGAGAACGCGATCATCATAGAAGGCAATGACGTTATGCATAATGGCTACCTAGTGTATGTGCGTTGAGTCACCGCAGTAATGTAAGCAAGGCGCTGCCGTCTTTTAATCGCACAATGGGCACGAAAATGCTTAGCTACAGTAAGGCAGGCTAGGCAGCGTTATACAATGTCACATTTCAAACAATGCCACTCTCAACACTAAACGCCAGGGTCATACTGAGTTCTTCTACTTGATCTGCAAACGAAGGCTGCCACTCGCCGAGCAAAATGAGCGGTGGCTGTACCCACCGCCAGCGCAGGCCCGTAATGATGCTTTCCACTGCGCGCTGGGTGCCAGTGCCATCATGGCCGGCGCGGATATAAAGCGCGCAGGGCAGTCCCTGCTTCTCTTCAAGCACAGAGTAGTAGCTGCGATCAAAAAAATCCTTGAGCGCGCCGCTCATATAGCCCAGGTTTTCCGTAGTGCCGAGCAGAATGGCATCGCAGGCCAGCACATCGTCTGGGCGTGCTTCCAAGGGAGCCTTGACCACGCAATGCATCTGTTCGAGATCAGGATGGCAAGCGCCTCTGTTCGCAGCCTCGCGTAGAGATTGCGTATTTGCTGAAGGGGCGTGGGCCACAACCAATAGCTGTTTTTTGAACTCAGATGTCATAACAGTTGCCTATAAGCGGTCAATATCAGAAAGGTTGCACCCAACGTTGAAAATGCCACACTGCTTCAGTGACGCTAAGTAGAGAGCCTATATGCCCAATGAGCCATCGATCAATGTCTTTTACGATGCCCAGTGCCCGCTGTGCCGGCAAGAGCGGCGACGCTATGAGCGCTGGTCGGGCCGCCACGCAGATGACATTGGCTGGCTAGATGTGAGCGAACATCATCAGGCGTTGAGGGAAAAGGGCGTTGACTCTGATACAGCGCTGCGATCTCTACATGTCGAAACCGCGCAAGGCCAACTGATTGAGGGTATCGATGCTTACCGCCTGTTAATGGCGCGTATCCCTTTACTGGTGCCGGTCGCCTGGATCATTGGCCTGCCGGGAATTAAATCAGGACTGCGAGCGCTTTATGACGTCTGGGTTAAGCGCCGCTTGAAGAAACAAGGCCGGTGGAGTTGCTAGACTGGGTGCGAAAGACGCATCAAATAAACCAAGGAGATAAAGCATGGCATTTGCACTTTCATCAATGCAGGTTACCAGCTCGGCGTTTGCCGACCATCAAGCGATCCCCTCCAAGCATACCGGGGAAGGTGAAGATGTTTCGCCAGTGCTTGCTTGGCAGGGCGCGCCTGAAGGAACCAAGGGATTTGCGGTGATCTGTCACGATCCTGACGCACCGCTGGTCAAGGAAGGCAGCTACGGCTTTGTCCACTGGGTGCTTTATAACCTGCCTGGCGATCTTCATGAATTAACCGAAAAGAGCGCTGCGGGCACCGTTGGCGCTAATGATAAAGGCGGTACAGGTTATTGTGGCCCGATGCCGCCAGAAGGGCACGGTAAGCACCTTTATTATTTTTGGGTGCTGGCGCTGGATCACCAAACCTCGCTGCCTGAAGGACTTACGCTGGCTGAACTGCTCAAAGAGGTAGAGCCTCACCTGCTGGGCATGAACCGTTTGGTTGGCACTTATCAGCGCGATTGATCTAGCCTCTGGCTGGACATTTTGCGTAACCCGTGTAGGCTCCATCGCTTTCTTAGACCTTGTATTAGTCTTATTTAATAGCCATGTGATGGAGCCGTCTGATGAGTGATCTGCCTAACTGTCCTGCCTGTGCCTCTGAGTTTAGCTACGACGATGGATTGCAGTATGTCTGCCCAGAGTGCGGCCACGAGTGGTCAAAGGTGGCAGAAGAGGAGGGCGCTGATGACGCATCAGGCGTACGCGACGCCAATGGCAATATGTTAGCTGACGGCGATAGCGTCACGGTGATTAAGGATTTGAAGGTTAAAGGCAGTTCACTGGTGGTCAAAGTGGGCACCAAAGTGAAAAGTATCCGCTTGGTGGACGGCGATCACGATATCGACTGCAAGATTGATGGTATCGGCCCAATGAAGCTTAAATCCGAGTTTGTTAAAAAAGCTTAAAACGACTACCGATAGCCAAAAAAAAGCCCTCTGGCGTTAGTCAGGGGCTATTTGCTTATCTACCGTCAATTAGTTACGCAGTGGTATTAATCTGCGTGCCAACGCTGCCACTGGTGGCCAACTGTGCCTCCATGGCGCCGTCCATTAGTGCCGTTATCTGCGCTGCTTGTCCGTCTAACGCCTCTTTAAAAACGCCGAACTGAGCCTCTTGGATGGCTTGTGCCTGCCTCATATCCAGCGTTGCGTTTACCATGTTGTTGACTGCTGCATCCATAGTCTGCTTCTCCAAATATCTCGATGCCTCACACAGTAGGGGCATCTAATACGCCTTGAAACTAGCAGAGACGGCTAATCAATGCAAAGCAGCAGATGCAGAGGTAATAGCTTTTCTAAATGATAATGATTGCTGTTTTTGATGTGATCAGCGGCGAACGTGCTGTTATTTTGCGTAAATTGTTATCCATTTTGCTCAAGGGCTTCACATCAAATTTATACAGGACTAAAATGGTACTCAATTGACGTGGCGACCATATGGTTAGCGGCGTACTGATGACATAAAGGGAGTCGACATGCTTAAGCTTTCTCGGCTGACAGACTATGCCGCGGTGGTCATGGCGCAAATTGCCCGCCACCCCCAGGCGTCGCATGCAGCGACAGAGTTAGCTGAGGCCGTGCAGTTGCCCCATCCGACGGTGAGTAAAACGCTCAAAATGCTGGTGCGGGCAGGGCTGCTGGTTTCCCAGCGTGGCGCCCAAGGCGGTTACCGCCTTGCCCGGCCCGCATCACAGATTACCGCCGCCGATATTATTGCGGCAATTGAAGGCCCTGTCGCCATGACCGAGTGCAGCCAAGCAGAAGGCGATTGTGAGCTTGTGGCTACCTGCGGTGTGGCCGACAACTGGCAGCGGGTCTCATTGGCCATGCGCACGCTGCTTGAAAGTGTGACGTTAGCGCATTTAGCCGATACAGCGCCGATTAAGCTGCCGGTGCAACTGCCTATTCAAACGATCAGCCTGTCGGCAGCGTCTGCCTAACAGCAGCGTAAGCACAGCAGGCCTAATTTATTATTAAAGGCGATGACCTCGCCACCCAACTGCCCGGAGGGTATCACCATGGCAAGCGAAGAAATGGAACAGTTGGTTCGTCGCGAATACAAAGATGGCTTTGTAACCGATATTGAGAGCGACACCCTGCCACCTGGCCTGGATGAAAACACCATCGCCTTTATCTCCAAAAAGAAGGGTGAGCCGGAGTGGATGCTGGAGTGGCGTCTGGATGCCTACCGCCAGTGGCTGAAGATGAAAGCCCCTTCCTGGGCGCATCTTGACTATCCGCCGATCGATTACCAATCGATCTCCTATTTTAGTGCGCCGAAACGCCCGGAAGATCGTCCTCAGAGCCTGGATGAAGTGGACCCCAAGCTGCTGGAAACCTATGAGAAGCTGGGTATCCCGCTGCACGAGCGCGCCGCGCTGGCGGGTGTCGCGGTCGATGCGGTATTTGACTCGGTGTCGGTAGCGACCACCTTCAAAAAACAGCTGGGCGAAGCGGGTGTTATTTTCTGCTCGATTTCTGAAGCTATCCGCGACTACCCAGAGCTGATCAAACAGTATTTGGGCACCGTGGTTCCCGTGGCAGATAATTACTTTGCCGCGCTGAACTCTGCGGTGTTCACCGATGGCTCCTTTGTGTTTGTGCCGGAAGGCGTGACTTGCCCGATGGAGCTGTCTACGTACTTCCGGATTAACGCGGCCAACACCGGCCAGTTTGAGCGCACGCTGATTATTTGTGAAAGCCGTGCCCAGGTCTCTTACCTGGAAGGCTGTACCGCGCCGATGCGCGATGAGAACCAGCTCCACGCCGCCGTGGTAGAGCTTGTGGCGCTGGATGATGCTTATATCAAATACTCCACCGTGCAGAACTGGTACCCCGGTGACGAAAATGGCGTCGGCGGTATCTATAACTTCGTCACCAAACGTGGCGACTGCCGCGGCGACCGTTCACGGATTAGCTGGACCCAGGTAGAAACCGGCTCGGCGATTACCTGGAAGTACCCCTCCTGCGTACTCCGCGGCAAAGACAGTATCGGCGAGTTCTACYCCGTCGCCGTTACCAATGGTCGCCAGCAGGCCGATACCGGCACCAAGATGATTCACATTGGCGAAGGTACGCGTTCGTATATCGTCGCCAAAGGTATCTCAGCGGGTAGGAGTGACCAGTCCTACCGTGGCCTGGTGAAAATTGGCCCGCGGGCCAAAGGGGCGCGTAACTTTACCCAGTGCGACTCATTGCTAATCGGTGATAAGTGCGGTGCGCACACCTTTCCTTATCAGGAAATTGGTAACAGCACGGCGACCATTGAGCACGAGGCGACCACCTCGAAAATCGGTGAAGACCAGTTGTTCTACTGCCAGAGCCGCGGTATCTCGGAAGAGGACGCTGTCAGCATGATCGTCAACGGTTTCTGTAAAGACGTCTTCCAAGAGCTGCCCATGGAGTTCGCCGTTGAAGCCGAAGCGCTGCTCAACGTGACCCTGGAAGGCGCAGTCGGCTAACCGCTGGTCATTTATTCCACTTAATTACAGTAGTGTCGCCGTAGCGACTCGCCAGAATCAGAAGGTAATCAATATGTTGCAAGTGAATGATTTACACGTCTCCGTCGAAGGTAATGAAATCCTCAAAGGCCTGACCCTGACCATCAAGGCGGGTGAAGTGCACGCCATTATGGGGCCGAACGGCGCGGGTAAATCGACTCTATCCGCGGTGATTGCCGGTAAAGACGGCTACGAAGTCACACAGGGCACGATTACCTTTGAAGGCAAAGACGTGCTGGAGATGGAGATTGAAGAGCGCGCCCAGGCCGGCTTACTGCTGGGTTTCCAGTACCCGGTGGAGATTCCAGGGGTTAAAAACATCTACCTGCTGAAATCTGCGCTTAATGCCCAGCGGGTAGCCCGCGGCGAAGGCGAAATGCCCGCACCGGAGTTTATGAAGCTGGTCAAAGAGAAGCTGGGCTATATGAAAATGGACGCCAGCTTCCTCCAGCGCGCCGTTAACGAAGGCTTCTCCGGCGGCGAGAAAAAGCGCAATGAGATCCTGCAAATGCTGGTGCTTCAGCCGAAGCTTGCCATGCTGGATGAGATCGATTCCGGCCTGGATATCGACGCCATGAAAATCGTCGCCGACGGCGTTAACAGCCTGCGCGCTGAAGACCGCGCCATTCTGTTGGTCACTCACTACCAGCGCCTGCTGGATTACATCGTGCCGGATAAAGTTCACGTCCTGGTCGATGGCCGTATTGTCAAAACTGGCGACGCCGAGCTGGCTAAACAGCTGGAAGCCAACGGGTACGAAGGTATCGAGGAGTCTGTGGCATGAGCGATACGCAAACCTTTTTAGATACGCTGAAGGCGCGCAGCTCGAACTACACGGCGGAACCCACCTGGATCGCCGCGCGTCGCCAAGCGGGTGCTGCGCGTTTTGAAGCGCTGGGTTTTCCTACTCGTCGTGACGAAGAGTGGAAATACACCGATGTGCGCTCGATCGCCCAGGGAAACTTTGCCCTCGCCGACAACGCTGAGTTCTCCCAGGCCAGTGCCGCGGCGCTAACACTGCCGATTGATGCTTACCGCTTAACCTTTGTGGATGGCGTTTTCTCATCGGCGCTCTCGGATGTGGATTCACTGCCGTCAAGCGTTCAGGTGTTACCGCTCTCCAAGGCGCTAGCAGAGAACCACGAAGCCGTGGGTGGGCCGCTGGGGCGTTTAACCGGGGTTGATTTCTCACCCTTCGCGGCGCTAAACACTGCCTTTATGGAAGAGGGCGCCGTGGTTCGCATTGCCCCGGGAACAGTGGTTGAGAAACCCATCCTGCTGCAGTTTCTGTCCCGTGCCGGTCAGCCGGTAATGTGTCACCCGCGGGTGCTGGTAGAAGCGGGAGGCCGCAGTGAGGCCACGCTGATCGAGCATTACACCGGCGAAAGCGAAGCGACTAACTTCACCAATGTGGTTGGCGAGCTGATGCTTGMCCGTGGCGCGATCCTGGCCCACTACAAGCTGCAAGAAGCGCCGCTGGGCGATATGCACGTGGCTAGCATTCACGTGGAGCAAGCCCGCGATACCCGCTACACCTCCTACAACCTGAGCCTGGGCGGCGCGCTGGTGCGCAACGACCTGATCAGCGATTTGAATGGCCAGGGTGCGGAAACCAACTTCCTGGGGCTGTTCTTTGGTCAGGGTCGCCAGCACGTCGACAACCACACCAAGGTAAACCACAATGCGCCGCTGACGTTCTCCAACGAGAACTACAAGGGCATTCTGGATGACCGCGCCCATGGGGTGTTTAACGGCAAGGTGTACGTCAAGCGTGATAGTCAGAAGATTGAAGGCTTTCAGAGTAACCAAAACCTGCTGCTATCGGATCGCGCCCACATCGATGCCAAGCCGGAGCTTGAGATCTATGCGGATGACGTCAAGTGCTCACACGGCACCACCACGGGTCAGTTAGACGAAGAGGCAATCTACGCGCTGCGTACGCGCGGTATCGATGAAGCCACTGCCCGCGGGCTGCTCACGCTCGCTTTTGCTGGCGAGGTGTTGGACAAAGTTACTCTGGATGAGATTGCCGAGCGCGTTGAATTAGCGGTTGCTGGCAAGCTGCCAGAGCGCTTCAACCTTGCCGGGCTTGTCGAAGCGGCGGTTTCACTTAACGACTAGCGCCACTACCCAATCAGGAGCGTCTGATGTCACATCCCGTTATTGAGCCAACGCACAGCCCTTTGCAGTCGAGTTCTTTGCAAGAGAGCCCTACGCAAGCGACCTTTGATGTTATGCGCCTGCGCCAGGACTTTCCGGTGTTGGCTCGTCAGGTGCACGGCAAGCCGCTGATCTATTTAGACAATGCGGCCACTAGCCAGACACCTCAGCAGGTGATTGACGTGTTTAGCGATTACTACTCGCGCTATAACGCCAATATTCACCGCGGGCTGCATACCCTCGCCGATGAGGCGACGGCGGCGTTTGAAGGCACGCGCCAACAGGTTAAGGCGTTTCTTAATGCGGAAGATGCGCGTCAGATCATCTTTACCCGCGGCACCACGGAAGCGATAAATCTGGTCGTTCATAGCTGGGGGCGCACAAACCTTGCTCCCGGTGATGAAGTGCTGATTTCGATGCTTGAACACCACTCCAACATTGTGCCCTGGCAACTTCTGGCCGCCGAGATTGGCTTTACCATTAAGGTGATTCCCGTTGAGGCCAACGGCGCATTGGATATGGCTGCCTATCGCTCGCTGCTGAGTGAGCGCACTAAGCTGGTGGCGGTGAATCATGTTTCTAATGCCCTGGGAACCATTAACCCGGTGCAAGAGATGGCAACCCTTGCCCATCAGCAGGGTGCGCTGATTCTGATTGATGGTGCTCAGGCAGCACCTCACCAAGTGGTCGATGTGCAGGCCATTGATGCCGACTTCTATGCCTTCTCTGGCCACAAAGTGTACGGGCCGACAGGCGTTGGCGTGCTCTACGGCAAGCAGGCACTGCTTGAAGCCATGCCACCCTGGCAGGGCGGTGGCGAGATGATCAGCACCGTCTCTTTTGATGCGGGCACCACCTTTGCTGCTATTCCGCATAAGTTTGAAGCGGGCACGCCCGCTATTGCGGAAGTGATCGCCTTAGGGCGAGCTATTGAGTGGATGGAGAGCATCGGTATCGCCGCCATTGGTGGCTGGGAAGGGCAGTTACTTGAGCACGCGACCCAGGCCGTTGGCCAAATCGATGGTCTGCGTATTTTAGGCACCGCGCCGCAAAAAACAGGGGTACTATCGTTTGTGGTGGAGGGAGCTCACGCGCAAGATATCGGCCTGCTGATCGATCAGCTCGGCGTCGCTATTCGTACCGGCCACCATTGCGCACAGCCCTTGTTGCATCATTTCGGGGTAGACGCGACGTGCCGTGCTTCATTTGCGGCGTATAATACCCTCGATGAAGTGGATCGCTTTGTAGAAGCACTCCAACGTGTCATTGGTATGGTGCGTTAAGGTCGATTCTTTAAGAATCGTCATTTAAGGACAGTTATGGATCTTGAGCAAGTTGCCAGCCTCGAACGTGGCCAACAGTTACCGCTCCAGCGCGATGTGGAAGCTATTGCCATTCCGTTTGGTAGCACGGAAACATTGGCCGAGGATAGCGTTGTAAGCGTTATGCAGGCGAAAGGTAGTACGGTAAGCGTCGGTTTTGAGGGGCGCCTCTACTTGATAGAGGGGCGCAACCTGGATGCTTTAGGGCTTGAGTCGCTACCACGTCCTACGCTGCCAGAAACGGCTACCGAGGAAGAAATAGAACAGTTCGTGTGGGAACAGCTACGTACCTGCTTTGACCCAGAGATCCCGGTCAATATCGTTGACCTGGGCTTGGTTTACGGCTGCCGCATTGAGCGCCTTATCAGCGGCGAGCGGCTTGTTACTATTCGCATGACGCTCACGGCCCCAGGATGCGGGATGGGCGATGTGATTGCGGCGGATGCGCGCAATAAGATTCTCGGTGCGCCGCAGATCAGCAAAGTGCACACCGAAATAGTCTTCAGCCCACCCTGGAGCCGTGACATGATGAGTGACGAGGCCAAGCTTGAACTCGGCATGTTCTAATCCCGGCTGGGGAGCTGGATGCATAACGTTTTGTTAATATGGCTAAAGCGTTTATTAATGTCGCTAGGAGCACTATTGCTGCTGGCGACATTGCTGTTTATAGGTGGTAATTTTTGGGTTCTCGCGACGACTGCGGCTTATATTGAGCGTCAGCCACAGCAGTGTCGCCCGGCAGAAGTGGGGATCGTCTTTGGCACGTCTCACTGGACGCGCAGAGGGGGGCGAAACCCGCACTTCCATGCGCGTATGCGAACCGCTGCTACCTTAATTGAACAGTCCCAGGTCGAGCATCTGTTGCTTTCAGGGGATAATCGTACCCAGGCGTATAACGAGCCACGGGCAATGTGGCGCGAGCTGTATCGACGTGGGGTCGCGTCTGAGCAGTTAACCATGGATTTTGCAGGCTTTAGTACCTATGACACGCTGGCGCGTGCCCGGGATGTCTTTCAGTTGGACAAGGCCCTGCTGATCACCCAGAGCTGGCATCTTCCCCGCGCGGTCTATATTGGTCGTGAGCTAGGTATCGACGTTACTGGCTGCGTGGCAGATGACCCTAATGTAACGGTGGGATGGCGTTTAAAGCTGCGCGAATGGGCAGCGCGTGTGGCCACCCTGGGAGATCTCTATGTATGGGGGAGGGAGCCCTATTTTCTCGGTACGCCCGAGCCCATCGAGTTACCTAGGCGGGCGCCCTTCGATCTTATTCTGCCTTCACTAAACGAGCGCTTTGCAGTCCCTTAACGGTGCGTTTTGCGCTTTTGCAGCGCATACAGCTCGCGGATAAGCTTACGGCACCCCTGCATACACTCTTCTACCACCGGTTCGATCGGATCGGGTAGTGGGTGGGTATACAGCGAGGAGAGGGCCTGCATTAACACCCGCTCTTGCTCCAATAGCTCATTGATCAATACTTGGCTATCGTTGCCGACGAAGCTTTTTAGGCGMCTCCACAGCCATAAAAAATCATCGCGCTCAACGTCCGCGTCCCGGGGCAGCATTTTTAGATGCGCACGGGCAAGATCCTGCAACTGGCGCATCTGCTTAAGCCGTGCTGTGTAATGCGGCTTTAAAGCGTCACGCAGCGAGGGGCGCAGGCGTTCAATATTGTCTTGGAAATAATCAATGCTATCGGCCAGCGCTTCCAATACGCTGTCCATCGCCACTTGGCGATTATCGAGAAACATGAGCGTCTACCTCCTTCGGTGACGCAGATTGTGGGGGTGACAGCGACGATTTGCCACCCCTGAATCGGATTATTTTTGCAATCTTGCCTTAGCCTTTAGGCTTGGGCGGCGCTTTACGGGCTGGCGTGGCGTTTCTTTCAATGTGTTCAATGATCATTCCCGCAATATCCTTGCCGGTGGCGTTCTCAATGCCGAACAAACCAGGCGAAGAATTGACCTCCATTATCACCGGGCCGTGATTCGAGCGTAGCAAGTCGACACCGGCGACGCGCAGGCCCATGGCCTTGGCGGCGCGAATAGCCGTTGAACGCTCTTCAGGGGTGATCCGGATCACGCTGGCGGAGCCACCGCGGTGAAGATTCGAGCGAAACTCGCCATCCGCCGCCTGACGCTTCATTGAGGCGACGACCTTATCGCCGATCACAAAGCAGCGAATATCGGCGCCACGCGCCTCTTTGATGTACTCCTGCACCATGATATTGGCTTTCATGCCCATGAACGCCTGAATCACCGATTCTGCGGCCTGGTTAGTCTCCGCCAATACCACGCCAATCCCCTGGGTGCCTTCAAGCAGCTTGATGACCAGCGGTGCTCCTTTGACCATGGTGATCAGATCAGGAATATCGTCGGGGGAGTGGGCAAAGCCGGTAATCGGCAACCCCAACCCTTTGCGCGACAGCAACTGCAGTGAGCGCAGCTTATCCCGTGAGCGGGTAATAGAGACGTTATCGTTGATAACGTAGGTGCCCATCATTTCAAACTGACGCAACAGCGCGCAGCCGTAAAAGGTGACGGAGGCACCAATGCGCGGAATCACCGCATCGAAAGGCTCAATCTCTTGGCCTTTATAGTGAATCGAAGGGTGGTGCGAGGTGATGCTCATATAGCAGCGCAGCGTGTCCACCACGCGAGCGGTGTGCCCACGCTGCTCTGCGGCTTCAACCAGGCGGCGGGTAGAGTACAAATTGCGATTACGTGACAGCAGAGCGATATGCATATAGAAGACTCCGAGCCTAGATTAAGGCGACTAAATAAGGGGTTAAGGCTCACCGTGCAAAAATGCAGCACCCGGAGCAACCAGCAGGCGGCGCATGGCGCGGCGTCCTAGTAGCATCGGGTGACGCATATTGCTGCGGTCAGTAAGCGACAGTTCAACAGGAAAATTCAAATCGCCCATCTGCATGGGAGTACGTATCACATAACGCCACTCGCTATGACCGTTGGAGCTGGTGACCCGGCGCCGATCATGCAAGTGCAAACTGTAGCGGTGGGCCGGCGTTGCCGGGCCGCCACTGTGGGTAATAAAACTTACCCACAGTTGACCATGTTCATCTTCATGTGTCTCTATCTCTTCTGCATGCAGCGCAGAAGTGCGTGCGCCGGTGTCTGCTTTGCAGCATAGGTGAAGCCCTAGCTCAGGTAGCGTCACCATCTCGCGGCGGCCAATGACCGCTTTGGCCTGATAGGGTAATTCCTTCACGGCTCACTCCTTGCAATTAAAAGTGACAACATCAAATCAAGCATTTCTGTGTGACATCATCAGGTTCAAACGGCGTTGAATAGGCGAGCCTTCAGGCGCATCCCGCAATGCCATCATGACCGGTAAGCGTAGCCGTGGTATTAACGCAATATCACGCACTACGGCGGCAAAATCGCTACGCTCATCTTCTGCTAAGCGTTGCAGAAAAAGAGGCAGGCGCTGCGCGTCTTCCAGATAACCCCAGCCGCGCCCGGCGATGGCCGCCAGAACATCCGGCCCACAGGCCGCTGTGTCATTGAGTAAGGCCGTGTACCAACTGCCCACCGCTGATGCCTCCGTATTACCCACTGCGCGCAGACAGGCACACAGGGTTTCAATGTCGCCCGCTTGGGCGGCGGCTTCGCCGCGACGCTGCAGTGCGGGGACTAACGCCTGTGGCAAGGGCTTGTGCTCTAAACAGTAGCACAGGGAGTGAATAACGGTGGTCGGCAGGTCAGGCAGCCGCAGCGCTAGCGATTCAGCGTCAGCCGTTTCCATACGCACAGCGTAATCGGCAATCCCCTGTAACCCCAAGGCCTGCCAATCAATCGTTTGCTGGCCGCTCAAGTAGGCCTCAACCGGCTCAAAATGCTGGCTGGCTGGCAGCCCCTTGTCATGGGTCGCGCGGGCATTGAGCATGGCTTGGAAGGTGACACTAGGGGTGAAGGCGAGAGGATTATCCTTCATTAAGTGATCCACGTCCGCTGTTTCTTCACGGCCTACCTGGGAAACTGCGCGTCCTAGCGTTTCCAACAGGCGATTTAAAAACGCATCGCGCTGGGCGGGAGCAATCATTCCCTGCTCATCCAGCGGCAAGGCCAAGAACCAAATGGCCGGTTCGGGCATATCGCCAAGGCGAAACACAATGGCTAAGCGCGCCTGGCCCTGCCATGGCTCTGGCCAGGCCATTTCGCCACTTTCAAAAGTCGACAGTGATTCCCGCTGGCAGGGAACGACGTGTCGCCCCATATGGTAAAGGGAAACCTCGCCGCCGCTGCGGGTAAAAAACTCATCAAGGGTTTGAATCGGTTGCATGACATCCTTCCGCGTTGCAAGCCTGCACTCTACCTTGCTGATGTGGCACTGTCAGCCGCAGTGACTGATAAACATGGTGTTAATGACAGTGCCTTAAGGCATTAGCATTAATGACAATACGGTTAAAAATTAATCAACTTTGCCAAAGCCCCATGAGAGCAGGCGCTGCGACACCTTTCCATAGTTTATCCACAGGCTCGTGCAGGTTTTCTGTGAGTCTATGGATAACTTCCCGCAAGCGTTGATAGGTGGCAAGGCGCCCGCTGAGTGGGGATAATGGGCAGACGATACACTTACTTCATTTTCCAAGGTAGTGACAAGCGACTTTATGAGTACTTATCAACCGCTGCAGACAGCGCTTCTAGAGCTTGAGGCGTCGATGAAAGCCGCCGATTTATGGCGCATGCCAACACCCGATGCAGAAGCATTCGCCAGCCAGCAGCCGTTTTGCATCGACACCATGTCGCTGCCGCAATGGATACGCTTTGTGTTTATTGCCCGCTTGAATGCCCTGATGGATGCGCGTGCAGCCATGCCCGCAAAGTGCGAGGTAGCTCCCGCCGTGGCAGCCTACTTGCAGCAGGAAAAAACACCCGCTCACCACCAGCTGCTGATTGTGCGTGCGGTAGAGAAGGTCGACCAGATCGTCACTGAAAGCACTTAAAGCGGCATGCGGCTAAACGCACAAAGCCCACCGTGAGGCAGGCTTTGTGTATAACATACGCTAACGGTTTTGCAGGCGGCTTAGAAACGGTAACTGAGGCCTGCCATCACCACGAGAGGATCGATCTCAACGATACCTACTCCCGCACCGTTAACGCTGGCATCGGTATCAATATCGATGTACCAAGCCGCGGCGTTCAGCGCCCAGTGATCATCAATAAGCAGATCAACACCTACCTGGCCCGCCGCCCCCCAGGAATCATCCAGGTCTAAATCACCAATCGTCAGCTCTTCATCGGAGAAGTGGGTGTAGTTAATGCCCGCACCGACATAGGGCTGTACGCGGGACTGAGTGCCACCCAGCGGGTAGTACTGCAGCGTTAAGGTCGGCGGCAGGTGCTTGGTTGAGGCGATATTATCGCCGTTCAAATGGATGTCGTGCTCAAACGGCAGCGCCGCCAGCAGCTCCACGCCGACTTTATCGTGGAAGCGATAGCCCAAGGTGAACGCGAAATCGGTTTTATCCTGTACATCCACGGACAACGCACCGTTGGCCAGTGAGCCGTTGTCGCTTTTAGGGGCGACTTTGGCAACACCCACGCGAGTAAAAAAATCACCAGCGCCGTAGGCAAATGCCTGGCTGCTGGTCATCATCGCCGCAGCGGCAACAGTGGATACAAGTAGGGTAGGCAGGGCGGCTTTACGCATGGGTTCACTCCTGGTGTTAAAGCAGATAGTTTCAAACGACTAGTTGCAAAGCTGGGTGGCTATTCGATAGCCGCTTAACGATGCAGCCAGTGTAGCGAGAGCCAGGGAGTGGATTATTGATCCAGGGCAAGGGTTATTAGACAAACGTTATTGGGGGAGTGGTGGTGCCCAGGGAGGTCGAATTCAGGAGCGGGCTGCTGGCCACTTGGCTTGCCCATTTGTATGGCTGCATGCACAGCGATATGAAGTATTTTTAGTCATTAATGCGCGTTTTTCTGGTACGCTCAGCAAGAGGTATGCTCAAATTTTCCGGAATATTTTTATAAAAATCAATTGAAACAGGAAGTTGTAAAAAATCTGCCCGTGTTTATAGGCAATGCGGAAAAGATGGTCAGAAGTGATTATGAGCATGCTCTTTTTTCTAGCAAACTTTGCAGTGGGGGTTGAAGATTTTCCATTACTATCAATATCTTGAAGATTTTTTTATGGTGTTAGGTTTTCTAGAAAAATACGCATGCGTAGAAATAAACTGTTAAGTGTACTCACATGGAATTGTAATGGATTCATATTTAGACGTTTTGCCTAAAGGCTCTACTGCTGTTGCAGTCAAAACACAGGGCCACAACTTTTTTATTGATTACAGCGGTATTTCATCTACTGGTTGCTGGGTAGTATCAAAATATAGAGTCGATGATTATGTAATCGTATTTCATCAAACAAGCACCGAGAATCATGTTTATATAGGTGAGCTTGTAGGAAAAAACGCAGAAGAGCATACTGAACGCAAAGGCAAGCAATATCCGCGTTATCGAATATTTATTAAAAATATAAAGCTTGCTCTGAAAACACATACAAACTGGACTTCTTTCGTCGGCAAAAGTAATGGCGGATTTGAGCGTATATATTTAGAAAATGAAGGCCAAGCAAAGCCAAAATACCTAGACCCTGACTCTGCAGAAGCCGAAGAAGGGTACCGTAAAGATTCAAGTCGTATGACTAGCGTCAGAGATAGAAAATTAGCTAATGCGCGAAAGAAAAGGGATAATTACACTTGCCAGTCTTGTAAAAAACAATATTTTGTGAACGATAAATATGTAATCGACTGCCATCATTTGAGCCCAATAACTTTAGGTAAAAGAAGAACAAAAATTGAAGACCTTGTGTCGTTGTGCCCTACGTGCCATCGAATAGCACATACACGAATTCCTCCATACTCTTTGGGGGAGTTGAGAGAAATAGTTAAACAGTACACTTAACAAGTCGCTGAATAGCGACGCAGAAAAACGCGCGCATTAGCGAGGCGTTACATAGAGAGAAGGCATTGAACCATAGTGAATACTCTTCTTTTCGAGAATGATCTTACCCAGCAACAGTGGACACTCGTTTAAGCGATCATTCGGACTTCAAACGCCTCTGGGCTGATCATCCCTATAGCACTGTGCCGTCGTTGCTTGTTGTAGTCCAGTTCGATGTATTCAAACACCTGGCGTCTCATCATATCTCGCGTTTTAAAGTTCTCGCCGTGGATCGCTTCCACCTTGAGGCTGTGAAAGAAGCTTTCGGCACAGGCGTTATCATAACAGTTGCCTTTCGCGCTCATACTGCACTTGAGTTCATGTCGCGTCAGTAGCGACTGATACAGCGTCGAACAGTACTGACCACCTCGATCTGAATGGACGATCACGCCTGTTGGCATTTTACGTTTCCATAGCGCCATTTGTAGTGCATCACAGACAAGATCTGCCGTCATACGCTCGCTCATTGCCCAACCAACGACTTTGCGAGAGTAAAGATCAATTAGCACAGCAAGATAAAGCCAACCTTCACCCGTCGCCAAGTAGGTGATATCACCCACCCACTTTTGATTAGGGGCTGAAGCCCTGAAGTCTTGCTCTAGCAGGTTTGGCGCAACAGGTAGCGAATGTCGAGAGTTTGTGGTGGCCTTGAACTTACGGGCAGCTTTAGCACGCAGGCCTTGTCGCTGTAAGCTGGCAGCCACGGTCTTGCGATTCACCGGTATTCCGTCATCTTGCAGGTCTAGAGCTAATCTCGGGGCGCCTGAGCGGCCTTTACGTTGGTGAAACGCCGCAGCCACACGCTTATCGAGAACGGCTTGCTGGCTGCGCTTTAGAGACAGACCTCCTTCGCGCTGTCGCCAAGCGTAGTAGCCGCTTCGAGCGACCCCAACAACATGGCACATGCGCTGAACACTGAAAGCCTGGCGATGACGATGGATAAAGGCGTACTTCACTTCAGGCTCTTCGCAAAGTACACCGCGGCCTTTTTTGTGATGGCCAGCTCCTCATTGGCTTCGGCTAACTGTCGCTTCAGGCGAGCGTTTTCTTCTGCTAGTGACCGCTCTCGCTCCGATGTATCTTGTTGTTGCTGAACCTTAGAACGCCACTGATAAAGCTGACTCGAATGTAGACCCAATTCACGAGCCGCTGCAGCAACGCCAATGCGATCAGCGAGTGCTAACGCTTCTTGCCGGTAAGCTTCTGAGTAACGGGTATAGGATTTTTTCTTCATTGATGTCGTCGATCTTGCCATGGTCCACCTCACTGCAGTGTATTACATTCTTGAGATGTCCATCGTTACTGGGCAAGATCAGAAAAGCTCGTTGAGCATCTTTTCATTGGCGAACTACTAAAGCTTTCCTGGAAGGAATTCGGCTGCACGCTAGAGATGGCGAGTCCAGAAGTTGATAACGCTGGCTACGATCTAATAGCGGAAGATAATGGGGTCGTGAGGCATATACAGCTTAAAGCTTCATACGTTGGCGGCAAAACAGCCAGCCAGAAAGTTCATACGAGGCTTTTTGGAAAGCCTTCTGGGTGTGTTATTTGGATTTATTTCAACGAAGATACCTTGGAGCTGGGGCCATTTCTCTTTTTTGGTTCTCTTCCCGGCGAGAAATTGCCTAGCCTTGACGGGCTAAAGGTTGCAAAACATACCAAGGGTGACCAGGGCGGATTCAAAGCCGAGCGCCCTAACATAAGGGTTTTGCCAAAAGGTTGGTTCAAAAATATCAGTTCCATTGATGAGGTCTATGAGGCCTTATTTGGGGCACCACTTAGCTGCCTGCATAATACACGCGTATGATGCGGCGCTAGGCGGAAGCTCAATATCCAATCCCGCGCGTACTTTAGGCGCTATGCACCAAAGGCGGCGTTCACATCCATGCTCTTGTGTAATATGCGAATTATTCTTATTTTATGGCTTCCGGTTTGTTGGTAAAAAATAACATGGCTGCCCTGCGGAAACTTGCGGTAATTCTGGCGAATTTCGTCACACGATTTTCCGATATCAGGGGTTTCTGCCAGTAACCAGAATGAGTCATCAAACTGGTTTAAGTAGACGTTCCGCTGCTTTTTACCCCAACGGCGCTGAGTAAACAAAGCAATGTCTCTTAAATCCATTTTGGCAGCTAGCGTAAGTGTGAATAGCGTCATTAGTTACTTTTTTCACTATCAAGCTCATTGATAAAGCTGCTGAGGTCATAGTCAGCGTCACCGCTTTGCTCACCCTCGATAAGCAGTTGCCTGAGTGTATGTAGTTTGGTTTCCTGGTTTTCGAGTAGACGTAGGGCTGAACGAATGACTTCGCTCGTAGAACCGTATCGACCACTTTGTACTTGAGTGGTAACAAAATTTTCAAAGTGGTCACCAAGTGTGATGCTTGTATTTTTAGCCATGTCCTAGGTCTCCAGTGATACCAGAATATACCTGATTATGGTATAGGGTTGGGCTGTCGGCAAGGTGCCTAACAAGGCGCTGCTAGCGTCTTTCTAAACCTATTCATGCGCGAGGGAACTTAGTTCAAGAGAGTGACGGGCGCGACGCGATTAGCAAAATAAAAAGCAGCCAGAGAACCCGGCTGCCTAATAAAAAAGCCGCTAACGAGTAGCGGCTAAATAATGATCGCTGAGACATTGATCAGCGTTTGCTTAGCCCAGGAGGAGGGCGAGAGGCATTAATCCGCCCGCTCACCTCCTAAGCCAACACTTAGCGCCGATCTACTCGGCGGTTGCCAGCAGGCTGGCGTTGCCGCCCGCTGCGGTGGTGTCGATGCACAGATGGCGTTCCACCACGTAACGATCCGGCGAGATGGTCTGGGTCTCGAGCGGTATTATCGCGCCGTCGCGCTTGGCCAGCGCAATGCGCAGTTCACGTGTCCAGTCGCTGTCACCCGCGGCGGCAACCGCTGCAATGCCTTTGACCTCGCTCAACGACTCGGCTGAAACGCTGCCATCAAGGCCGGCTATCGGCGCACCGGCATCGAGCAGCGGTTTCACAGCCTGCTCGGCACCTGGGGCGACTACGACGGCCCCGCAGCCTGCGCCGAGGGCTTGCGCAGCCTGGGCAATGGCGATGTCCAGGGTTGGCCCAAGGCACAGCACCACGCCCTTGGGATACATTGCCAGGCGGTTGCTTTCGCCCGTTGGCCCCGGCAGCGTCTGCGACGTCATATCCAAGGCTGCTGTTTCGGCGAGCGCCTTGCGGATCACGCCGTTTTTGCCGGAGAGTGCCTTGCGCAGTACCTCAATGCGATTGGGACGTACCGCCCAGTTACGGGCGTCCAACCCATCAAGGGCCGACTGGAGATCGCTAAGTGATACGGCTTTGCCTTCTGGCGCTTCAACGTGCTCAGCGTCAGCGGTGCGGCGGAAACGCGTTACGTAGAGCGGGCCACCGGCCTTGGGCCCGGTGCCCGAGAGGCCCTCGCCGCCGAATGGCTGAGAGCCAACGATAGCGCCGATCTGGTTACGGTTGACGTAGACGTTGCCAACATGGATGCGCTCAACGATCTGCTGCACGCGGTCGTCGATGCGGGTATGCAGGCCGAAGGTCAGCCCGTAGCCCTTGCCATTGATGTCATCGACGACCTTGTCGATGTCCCGTGCCTTGAAGGTGGCGACGTGTAGAACCGGGCCAAAGATTTCCCGTTCGAGATCCTCGATGCCGCTGACGTCGACTACCGCAGGGGTAACGAAAGTGCCTGTGTCCGGCGCCGCCAATTTCTTCAGTACCTTGCCGTTCTTCTCGTGTGCCGCCACGTAGTCGTTGATCTCGGTCTGGGCATCGGCATCAATCACCGGCGATACGTCGGTATCGGTGTTCCAGGGGTCGCCAATGGTGAGCGCGTCCATGGCGCCGTAGAGCATGTTGAGCAACCGATCCCGCGCCTCTTCCTGGACATACAGCATGCGCAGCGCGGAACAGCGCTGGCCAGCCGACTGGAAGGAGGAAATCAGAATATCGCGCACTGCCTGCTCGGTCAGTGCCGTGGAGTCCACGATCATGGAGTTGAGACCACCGGTCTCGGCGATCAGCACGGCATCAGGCCCGGCGTTCTCGGCCAGCGCTTTGTGGATAATCTGGGCCACCGGAGTTGAACCGGTGAAACAGACACCGGCGATGCGTGGGTCGCTGGTTAGTGGGCCGCCTACTGTTGGGCCGTCGCCAGGCAACAGCTGTAGGGCCGCTTCCGGCAAACCGGCTTCGCGCATGAGTTCGACGGCGCGGGCGGCGATCAGAGGTGTCTGCTCAGCGGGCTTGGCGAGTACCGCATTGCCAGCCACCAAGGCGGCAGCGATCTGGCCGGTGGTGATGGCCAGGGGGAAGTTCCACGGGCTGATGCAGACGAAGATGCCGCGGGCGCTGCCGGGCTCTTCTGCTTCCAACCGCTCGCCTTCGTTGGCGTAGTAGCGCAGGAAATCCACCGCTTCGCGAACTTCGGCAATACCATCGAACATCATCTTGCCCGCTTCGCGGGTGGCGATCACGGTCAGCTCGGCGATGTGTTCCTCGTAGAGGTCGGCGGTGCGGCGGAGTACCGCGGCGCGTTCGGCGGCCGGGCGCGCCGACCACTCTTTGAAGCCTTGCTCGGCGGCGTCGAGGGCAGTGGCGACCTCTTCCGGGGTGGCCTCATGCACCTTGCCGATCACCCGTGAGCCGTCGGCGGGGGAGACGGCATCGCGCGCTGGGCCCCGGGGAGCGGGGCTGCCCACCAGCATGGGGCCTGCGGTCCAGGTAGCGTCGGCAAATGCTTCGCGGGCATTGAGCAGCGGCAAAAGCGAAGCGGGTTCGTTGATGCGGTAGCCCTTGGAATTCTTACGCTCAGGCTCAAATAGCTCGCCGGGCTGGCGGATCAGCGGGCTTGAGACGTCGTTGCCGAGTTGCTTAAACGCTTCAATGGGGTCCTTTGAAACGTCGCTTGGCGGAATCGAGCTATCCACTACCTGGTTGACGAACGAGGAGTTGGCCCCGTTCTCCAGCAGGCGGCGTACCAGATAGGCCAGCAGGTCACGATGCGCGCCGACCGGGGCGTAAATGCGGCAGTGGGTGCCTTCCGACTCTTTAACGATGTGGTGCAGCGATTCGCCCATACCGTGCAGGCGCTGGAACTCGTAGCTGTCCTTATCGCTGCCCGCCATTTCTACAACGGCGGCGCAGGTGTGGGCGTTGTGGGTCGCGAACTGCGGGTAGATGCGGTCGCGCCGGTCGAGCAGCATCTGCGCGCAGGCCATGTAGCTGACATCGGTGTTGACCTTGCGAGTGAAGACCGGGAAGGTCTTGACCCCCATTTCCTGGGACAGCTTGATCTCAGTATCCCAGTAGGCGCCCTTAACCAGCCGCACCATAATCTTGCGGTTAAACCGCTCGGCCAGCTCGTAGAGTGTCTCTATCATCGGCGCGGCGCGGCGCCCGTAGGCTTGCACGACCACCCCGAAGCCGTCCCATCCATCAAGACTGGGGTCGGCCATTAGAGCCTCAATCACGTCGAGGGAGAGATCCAACCGATCCTGTTCTTCGGCGTCGATATTGAAACCGATATTGGCCTTGGCTGCCTGCTGCACTAGTTCCTTGGCGCGCGGTACCAGTTCTGCCATCACCGTGTCGCGGTGGGTGTATTCATAGCGCGGGTGCAGCGCCGAGAGCTTTACTGAGATGCCGGGGCTTCCGCGCMCGTCGCCCTTGGCCTGCTCGGCAATCGCGGTGATCGCCTCTGAATAAGCTTGGTGATAGCGGACGGCATCTTCGTCGGTGCGTGCCGCTTCACCCAGCATATCGTAGGAGTAGGTATAGCCCTGTTTCTCAAGTTCGCGGGCATTCTTCATGCCTTCTTCGATGGTCTGACCAAGCACGAACTGGCGGCCGAGAATCTTCATCGACTGGCCAACCGCCTTGCGCACCACCGGCTCGCCCATGCGGCGAACCAGGCCGCGCAGCGCCCGTGTGGGGCCCTTGGGGTCTTCTTCCAGCACCTTGCCGGTTAGCAGCAGCGCCCAGGTCGAGGCATTGACCATTGAAGACGAAGACTTGCCCAGGTGGGCGCCCCAGTCGGAGGGCTCAATCTTGTCGTGGATCAGGTCGTCGATGGTTTCCGCATCGGGCACGCGCAGCAGCGCTTCTGCCAGACACATCAAACCGACGCCTTCGGTGGTCGAGAGCCCGTACTCGGCTAGGAACGCCTCCATCATTGAAGGCGATCTTTCCTTACGCACACGCGCTACGTAGTTGGCGCCAACGGCGGCGACCTTCTTGCGGTCATCCTCCGACAGCTTGATACGCTCGACCAGCCCGTGCAGCACATCTGCCTCGTTGGCGTCGTAGTTGGTGCGAATGCGTGAGCGTAGATCACTCACGTCGCTATGCAGATGGTCGTTCATACAGGGTCTCTCCTTGCTAGCCGACACTTAGGCATTCCCGCGTCGGTTAGGGTGTAGTCATACTTTTTGCAGTTAACACAAAATAACTAACCTAAAGAGGGCTCCCGCGGGAGCCCTCTTGATACGCTCAATGTGGTTGAGCGCTTACTTGCGTTCGATATGCTGATATTCACCGGCATCGTCAGTCGCATTGCTGACTACGATGATGGCGATGAAGGACGCGATGAAGCCAGGAATAATCTCGTACACGCCAGGGCCACCCAGGAATTCACCGTTCCAGCCCAGTGAGATCCAGATCATGACGGTGAGAGCACCCACGACCATGCCTGCGATGGCGCCATTGCCATTGGTGCGTGACCACATCAACGACAAGATAATCAACGGGCCAAACGCGGCGCCGAAGCCTGCCCAAGCGTTACTGACCAGCCCCAGAACCTGGGAGTTTTCGTCAGAGGCAATAATCGCTGCCACAATGCCCACAAGTACTACACAGACGCGGCCTACGGCGACACACTGCGCTTCCGTTGCATTCTTGTGCAGGAAAAGGCGATAGAAGTCTTCGGTCAGTGACGAAGACGCCACCAGAAGCTGGCTTGAAACGGTGCTCATAACCGCTGCAAGCAGTGCCGCATAGAGGAAGCCGGTAATCAGCGGATGGAACAGTAGATCTGCCAGGATGATAAAGATCGTTTCCGGATCTTGGACATCAATACCGTTGCGGATCGCATAGGCCCGGCCGAAGATGCCCAAAGAAACGGCACCAATCAGCGAGATAAGCATCCAGCCCATGCCAATGTTGCGGGCAATGGGCACATCCTTGAGTGTACGGATCGCCATGAAGCGCACAATGATGTGCGGCTGGCCGAAATAACCCAGGCCCCAGGTCACAGCCGACAGCCACCCGATGAAGGTCAGCCCCGACGTCCAGGAAAGCAGGGTGGGATCGACTTCATTCAGGGTCTGCGTGGCCTGCGATAAACCGCCGCCACCTTCGCCAAACAGCACCACCGCTGGCATGATCACCAGTGCCAGCATCATGATGCAGCCTTGCACGAAGTCCGTCATGCTCACGGCCAGGAAGCCACCAACAACCGTATAAATAAGCACCACGCCCAGAGTGATCATGACGCCCATGGCGTAGTTGCTCATGTCGCCGAAGTTGTAAATGCCAGTAAACGCGCTTTCAAACAGCTTGCCGCCAGCCACCAGGCCTGAGGCGGTATAGACTGCGAAAAAGATCACGATAACGATGGCAGACACTGTGCGCAGCGACATGGAACGGGTGGGGAAGCGGTTTGCCAGAAAAGCAGGGATGGTAATCGCGTTGCCGTAGTGAACGGTCTGTTCACGTAGACGAGGGGCGACCAGAATCCAGTTGAATAACGCCCCCACGAGCAAACCAATACCGATCCAGGCGGAACCTAAGCCAGATACGAACATTGCCCCAGGCAAGCCCAACAGCAACCAGCCGCTCATATCCGACGCACCGGCCGACAGGGCAGCTACTTTTGGGCTGAGGGTACGACCACCCAGCATGTAATCTTCGGAGGAAGAGGTGGATTTGCGCATCGCATAAATACCGATGGCGACCATGAGCGCAAAATACGCTATGAGACTGATCCAAACACCAATAGCCATGTAATTTCTCCAGTTCGTCAGGACGGAATTAGCTCCGACCGGTTAGCGCCGTTACCGTGCAGAATCCGGTAGTGGCCCGCATTATTTTTTTAACTTCGTTTGCTATTACGTTACGAGGCCTAACGAGCGCCTACTAGAGATAGTGTCAGAAAAGTTGATGGCACGTTTATCAGCAATGATCCCACTATTATTTTCGACCATGAGGTAGTTCCCTGTTCAGGAGTTTTGGTTTGTCGTTGATGAGCTACTCACTCATCGCCTAGCGCCAACAGCGACGCGTTCCCGCCTAACGCAGCGGTGTTATTAGTAATCGTTTTTTTCAGTCATAAAGCGTTGCAGATAAAGAACAAATGAGTAACAAGGCGTTTCGCCCAAACCAATAACTGAATGTAGAGTGCCGCCACCTCGAGTGTATGTTGGTTCCGCGGCAAAACGTGTCAATTTCGCGGCAAGAGCAGCATTTATACGACTTTAGTAGAGTTTCTGCTGGCCTGCTAGCGGCCCTAAAACAGCATTTGACGGGCTCATGGCGACCGGTGGTACATCCGCTTGGCGCAGTTTGCGCGGCGACAATCCGTAGCTGCGGCGAAATGCATGGGAGAGCGCGCTTTGATTGGCAAAGCCGGTTTGAATGGCAATATCGGTGAGGGGAAGACGGCTTTGTAGGACCAGTTGGCGGGCCGCATGCAGACGCTGGCGCTTAACGTACTGCCAGGGCGACAGGCCGGTTTGGGCGCGGAAGCAGTCGGAGAAATGGGCTTCGCTTAAACAGGCGAGTCGGGCTAAATCGGCGACGCGCAGGTCTTCGGCGAGGTGCTGACGAATAAAGCGGTTAATGCGCGTCAAATCCAGGCGCTGCTGGTTGCTGTTGGCGGTGGTGCCTAATCGCGCCTTCAGTGAGCCTAGCAGCGTGGCAGCCAAGCGGTCTTGCTGAAAGGAGTTAGTCGAGGTGTCAAACCCTTGAGCAAGTTCGCTTTGCATAAATGCTAAATAGTGTTGCAGCGCGTTATCTAGGCCAAAAAAACGCGGCGCATCAAACAGCGCTACCAATTCGCGGTTTTCACCGGTGAGCGCGGGGGCGTCTTCGGGTAGGTCAAAAATTAATTGCCGATTGTGGCCGTAACCCGAGTAGTAGTGCTCGTGATTAGCAGGCACGATACAGCCCGAAAAGGCATTAACTCTGCCACCTAAGCCTTCAATTTCAAATTCTGATGAGCCACACAGCGTAATCACAATCTGATGAAAGTCATGGGTATGATGGTGCGTTGCGCTGGCTAGCGGAATTTGTCGAATGGTACTGGGCATGCAGGTCTCCTTAATCGCAATAGGTCTGCTGAACCGCTACTGCTCGCGGAGGGCCGTGTGGGCGGATAAATGGTCGCGAAGGGCCTGCAGTTCTGCCTGCCCCTCTTGATTGAGTAACGGTTTGCCTTGAGCAATCATCCAGCGTCGCCCGTGCTGCTCCATCAAGTGCGCGGCACGGCGTCTAATGCCGTCCAGGTACTCATTGTGTCGAATAGGGTAACCGATCATCGCATTCCACTCGGTTTCGCTTACTTGGCTGTTGAGCGCTTTATCAAACAACGCCAGTAAGTCCTTGGGTTCTGTGCGGTAGCGGGGGGTACTTGAGGTCATTAGCACCAGCATTACCGCACCAATCACCAGCAAACACACTCCCAACACCAATAGATACAGCGCCATTCGCGGTGCTCCCAGGCATCATTAATTAAAAAACTGCCCCTAAATTATACGCTTGACGCCGCCTGGGTCGAAATTTTTACTTTTTTGCGAACTTTTCCTTCATCGCGTGTCTGAGTATGTACAGGCAACATCGCGATAGCAGTCGCTAAAGTTGTTGTTCTGGCTCTATTGTTTTGATCCCTTGCCTCCGCTACTCACTGAGTAGCGGCTTTTTTTTGGCTGAAGATTTTTCTGTCGAATGCTTACCTAGAACGTTTAACAGCCCTGCTAATGGCGGCGTATAGCTAATAGTGCTATCAGGATATCACGTCGTGTCACGATTCCTMCCAGCCGCTGCTGCTCAACCACCGGGTAGACTTTAGGTTTTGAGCCAAGCATCTCCTGGGCCAAGTCGGTTATGCTTTTAGTGGGGGAGACGCTGAGCACTTCGTGGCGCATCATCTCTTTTACCAATGGTGCTTCGTCATCATGGTAAATACTGTCCAGCACACGGCCCATAACATCCTGTTCTGAAATAAAGCCAATTAAACGATCGGCATCATCCACGACCGGCGCGCCGGGCAGGCGGTGCAGTGCCAGTCCTTTAGCCAAGGTGGTGACCGAGGCGTTGGGTGAGACACGGTAGCAATCCCGGGACATGATATCGCGGACAATGCTGGGGGTTGCTCTATTCATCATGGACACTCCTTGCTCATCGTAGTAATCGCTATGGCAAGCAGGGCATCGCAAGCAAAGCGATCTGGTCTAGGTGCTAAAGTAGCAGCGACTCTTTCACTGTAGGTGATTTAATCCGCAGTGTTTTGTCTGCAAGTCGTCTTTATTCAACGCTGTAATTACTGAATTTTCTGAGCCGTTAATTTTCTAACCACTCAAATGATCTGTAAATTAACGCATTAAGGAGCCACCCATGGATGCACGTGAGTACTTAAATCGCAAAGGGGTGGGGCTTGACCGAGACCCTGACCGGCCGAACACCTTGGAGGAGAAAGCCTGGGAGCGTGCGCGGGGTTCCGGGCACCAACGGCCAAAATCGGGGACGCCTCACGATTGGGAAGATTGGGAGCGTCACCACGATGATCTTGCTGAAGGGGCTGAAACCCTAGAGCAGAAAATTGATAAAGAGGCCCATCGGCTTGCCCAAGAGCGGGCCGCTAAGGCCGCAGCTGAGCGCGCTTCCAGCACTGTGGAGCACTTCACACCGCCGCCCAACGCTGAATCAGTGGCTGCACAGGTCGAACCCCCCGAAGCGACTCCTGGGCCGCAAGCAGAGCAAGCAGTGCCAGAGCCTGGCGCGTTAAAGCTTGCCTATTATGCTTTGGCGTTACTCCTGCCTCCGCTGGCGGTGGGTTTAACCCTGGGGGGCGGCAAACGTGTAGGCTTAGCCGTGCTACTCACGCTAGCAGGATGGCTGCCTGGCGTGGTGTATGCGGTTTGGTGGTTGCAGCGGCGTTAACTAACGCCCCCTAAAGACGTTTACCGCTTGGCAGCCTCATCCAAGTGCGTATAATCCGCGTAAACTAAATAATAGATTGAGGTTTACGATGGGTTGTCTGATCGGCGTCACTGCCCTATGGGCCTTCTCCTTTTCGCTGATAGGGGTTTATCTAGCGGGCCAGGTCGACAGCTACTTCGCGGTGCTCCTGCGGGTAACGCTTGCTACGCTGGTGTTCTTGCCGTTTTTACGCCCCAGCCTGCTGCGTGGTAAACAGCGGCTGGCGCTGATGGGTTTAGGCGCCATACAGCTGGGGGTGATGTACACCTTCTTCTATCAATCCTTTTTGCTGCTATCGGTACCTGAAGTCCTGCTGTTTACTATCTTTACGCCTATTTATATTGCGCTGCTGGATGATCTGCTGTTTGGGCGCTTCACGCCGATCTATATTGTGACCGCGCTGCTCGCTGTAGTCGGGGCGGGGGTTATTCGCTATGACGGTGTTGATAGCGGTTTCTGGGCAGGCTTTTTAGTCGTGCAGGGGGCAAACCTCTGCTTCGCGCTTGGCCAAGTAGGCTATCGTCGCCTAGCCGCTGATTTACCGCCTACCCTGGCATGGCACAATGTGTTTGGCTGGTTTTTTATTGGCGCGATGGTGGTGGCCCTGCCCGCCTATTTACTCTTTGGTAACAGCGCGGCACTGCCGACCACGTCACTACAATGGGGCGTACTCGCATGGTTGGGGCTAGTAGCGTCTGGTGTGGGCTATTTCGCCTGGAATCAGGGTGCCACCAAAGTGGATGCAGGCACACTGGCCATTATGAACAATGCGCTGGTACCGGCGGGTCTAATCGTCAACCTAGTGATTTGGAACCGCGATGCGGATATCCCCCGTTTGTTGCTGGGTGCGCTGATCATGGCAGCCTCACTATGGCTCAATCATTGGKGGTGTCAGCGCCGTCAAGTGGCCGTTAGCTAAGCCTGTTTGCCCGATAGCAGAGGTGTCTCCATAATGGCGACTTACGTTAGCGAGAGTCGGCCCATGAGCAACACCTTATCAGCAGACGCTAAGCCAGGGACTGTATCCCCCTCCGGCGATCAATCAAGCAGGCCCTTTAAAACTATCGGGCTGATTGGTCGGCTGGGGAGCGACAAAGTGGTCGACTCCCTCCAGCGTCTGGTGACCTACCTGACTGCCCATGATTATTCGGTGTTGGTGGAAGACCGCACCGCCACTGCCTTGCCGCACCACGGCCAACCGGAAGCGAGTCGCCGTATGTTGGGTGAGCTGTGCGACTTGGTAATTGTAGTGGGAGGCGATGGCAGCTTGCTGGGCGCAGCACGTGCCCTATGTCGCAGTGGTACGCTGATTTTAGGCGTTAATCGCGGCCGCCTGGGGTTTCTTACCGATATCTCCCCAGATGAGCTGGAAACCCGCGTCAGCGAAGTGCTGGCGGGGGAGTTCGAGGTTGAGCAGCGTTTTTTACTCGATACTGTGCTTTATCGTAATGGCGTTGCCGTGGGTAATGGTGATGCACTGAACGAAGTCGTCCTGCACCCCGGAAAAGCGGTGCGCATGATTGAGTTTGAGCTGTTTATTGATGGCCAGTTCGTGTATAGCCAGCGCAGCGATGGCTTGATTGTCGCGACCCCCACCGGCTCTACGGCCTATGCACTTTCTGGCGGCGGGCCGATTATGCACCCCAAGCTCGATGTGGTGACGCTGGTGCCGATGTTCCCTCATACGCTGTCGAGTCGCCCCATTGTGGTTGATGCCGCCAGCGAAATACGCATTCATATTGGTGAAACCAATCAATCCTATCCGCACATCAGCTGCGATGGACAGACCCGGGCGGTGGCCAAACCCAACGATGTGTTGGTGATTACCCGCAAGCCTGAGCGTGTCCAACTGGTGCATCCCATCGGCCATAATTTCTACGAAGTGTTGCGCAGCAAATTAGGCTGGAGCAATCGGCTGGGGGATTGAGTATGGAGGGCTACGACCTTATTGGGGATGTTCACGGCTGCGGCGCTACGCTTGCCTCGCTGCTGGAAAAACTGGGTTATCACCAGCGCAACGGCGTGTATCGCCACCCCCGGCGCAAAGTGATATTCCTGGGCGACCTGATTGATCGCGGCCCAAGAATTCGTCTGGCGGTCACCATTGCCCGACGAATGGTCGAGCAGGGCGAGGCGTATATTGTCATGGGCAATCACGAATATAACGCCCTGGCCTATACCCACCCAGGACCCGCTGGTAGCCACAAACGCTGGTTGCGCGAGCATACGCCGCGGCATAATCGTATTATTCAAGACACCCTAGAGCAGTATCGCGACTTCACTAATGAGTGGGAAGACACCCTGGCGTGGTTTAAAACCATCCCGCTGTGTTTAGAAATCGATGGTATCCGCGTGGTGCATGCCTGCTGGGATGAGACGCTGATTGATGAGCTTAAACAGCGCCGCCCAGATGGCTGCATGGACACCCAGTTTCTGATTGAGTCCACCGACCCCACCACCCAGGCGTTTCGGATCTTAGATCGCCTCACCCGAGGCCCGCATGTCTCGCTGCCCGCGGGCATTGCGATACACTCCGGTGATGGCTTTACGCGGAAAAGTTTTCGCGCTCACTTCTGGGCCGAGGCTCCAAAGCAGTGGGGAGATGTGGTCTTCCAGCCGGATAACTTGCCCGGTGATCTTGAAACCCGCGAATTGACCGACGAAGAACGACAGAAACTTAGCTATTACGGGCCAGAGCAGCCGCCGCTGTTTATCGGTCACTATTGGTGCGAAGGCATACCGGCACTGCCGGCCCATAATATTGCCTGCCTGGACTATAGCGCCGTCAAATATGGGCGTTTAGTGGCTTATCGTTGGAGTGGTGAGTCGGTCTTAAATGCTGATCATTTTGTCTGGATTAAAGTGCCAAAAGAGGAGCGGGCGCTGCCTAAACCCTGGGAAATCGACTTTGATTAACCGCGCCGATTAACAAATGTTTCTTTTTATTACATAAAATTACATATTTTTTTCAAAACGGCTGAACTAACCCTGCCGTCGGCTATCTGAGTAAGTGTTCCCTTGAATGATCCCTTGCTTTTATTCTCCGGCGGTCCCCACCGCCGGTTTTTTTTCGCCTGTATGTTGGCAGCCGTGCGGTACATTCAGTCGTTATCTTCAATAGCTACCCGCTGCGGTCAGCATGACGTCAGCGCTTTGATTAGAGGGATGTTATGCATCCAGTGATGCTTCTGCCCGATCACGCGGATACGAGCAAACTGCGCCAGGCGCTTTGGCGCCATCGCATTGGCCACCGCATTACCGATGAGGCCGACGGCCAACTGCTATGGGTCGCCGACCCGCGCCAACTAGATGCGCTTAAAGCCTTGGTTGAACGCTGGCAGCAGGGGGAACCCCTGGTGCTCCAGCAGCCTAATCAGCATCCACGCACGATGGCCAACTCCTTGGCTGCGCTAAAACAAGTGCCGGTGACGGCGCTGATGATTGTGATTAGCCTGGTGATATTTGCACTGATTAGTGTTTTTGGCGACCAGTTGATTGTTACTTTAACCATCGTGCCGATAGGTATTTCGGGTGGTGAACTTGTGTTCGGCAACCTGACGCAAACGCTTACCTCCGGGCAAGTATGGCGCTTGCTATCGCCCGCTTTTCTGCACTTTGGCTGGATGCATTTAATCTTCAATTTGATGTGGGTGTGGTATTTCGGTCGCCAGGTCGAGGCCCTACAGGGCAGCCGTACCATGCTACTGCTGCTTGTTGTGGCGGGCATTGGCGCTAATGTGGCGCAGTACGCAACCGGTACCGTGCTATTTGGTGGCATGTCAGGCGTTGTTTACGCCTTGCTGGCCCACGTTTGGTTGATGTCACGACGGGTTCCCCAAAGTGGCTTCTTTGTGCCCCAGATGTTGGTGGTATTTATGCTGGGGTGGATGGTGTTCMCCATGACCGATATGGCGGGCAGCGTTGGCTTTGGCAATGTCGCTAATGAAGCGCATTTGGGCGGTTTACTCGTGGGGCTGGTCACAGGCTGGTATTATTCATCCCGCCGTTTGAAAAATCGTTAAGAGGCCTGCAATGAGCGAAATGACGTTCGAAAAAATGATCAATCAGATGACCCCAGCGATTTACGAGAGCCTTAAACAAGCCGTATCGCTGCGTAAATGGCCCGACGGTCGCCGCTTAACGCCGGAGCAGACCGAACTCTGCCTAGAAGCCGTTATGCGTTTTGAGGCGGAGAATAACGTGCCTGAGGAGAACCGCGTTGGGTATCTAGAGCAGCGTACCTGCGGGGCGGCGGCTACCGGTGCTGGCGTAACGCCTGAAATGGCCGGCTTGGCACGGGATGCCACGCGTGATTGAAGCGGCAGTACCGGGCTTTTCAGTACAGGGCTGTTTAAGCAAAATGGCGGCAGCGCTACCTGGCCGCCAAGACCAGCCAGTGGTTTACCACTTGCGCGCGGGTGAGCACCGTGTTGCGCTTAACGAGCGTATCGGTGAGCCGCTTAGCTTGCGTTGGACGGGTGCCATTGCCTGTACCCACTGTGGGCGGGCGACCAAGAAAAGCTTTGCCCAGGGCCACTGCTACCCCTGCTTCAAGCGGCTAGCCCAGTGCGATACCTGCATCATGAAGCCGGAAACTTGCCACTATTTCCAAGGCACCTGCCGTGAGCCGGAGTGGGGCGAGCGGCACTGCTTCCAGCCGCATATTGTCTATTTGGCTAATTCGTCGGGGCTCAAAGTCGGCATTACTCGCAAAACCCAAATGCCTACCCGTTGGCTGGATCAAGGCGCGATTCAGGCGCTGCCGATTCTTGAAGTGGATACTCGTCAGCAGTCCGGCTTTGTCGAAATGCTGTTTAAACAGCAGGTGGCTGACCGTACCAATTGGCGTGCGATGCTCAAGGGCGATGTCGAAACCATGGATTTAAGCGCCGAGCGTGATCGTTTGCTGACTTTGCTAGCCGATGGATTGAACCAACTGCGTGAGACCCATGGCGCGGAGGCGATTCGCACGCTGGAAGCGGTGCCGCAGCATTTTCACTACCCCGTCAGCGTTTTCCCCAAAAAAGTGGTCTCGCATAATTTTGATAAACAGCCGCTGGTGGAAGGCGTGCTGCACGGCATCAAAGGGCAGTATTTGATCCTTGATAGCGGGGTGATTAATCTCCGCAAATTCACGGGTTACGAGATACAAGTGAGTTAGGCGGCTAGCCAGATGAGGGKGTTTTGACTAAGGTTAGGGAGTGATCTGATCCCGCCTTATGCAACGCAAGGAAGCCCCGATGCCTTGGCTTAAACTGCTTCACATTGCCGCGCTAGTGATCTGGTGCGGCTCACTGCTTTATTTGCCTGCCTTACTCAGCCAGGCACTGCAACTGCGCAAAGACGCGGGCTTCGCCCAGGGCACGCCGCCCATGCCGCGCTTCTTTTATAACTCTATTGCTACCCCAGCTGCCCTGGTGGCGATTACCTCAGGCACGCTGCTGTTTCTCGTGCATGGCCTGCTGGGCGGATGGCTGATCTTAAAGCTGGGTGCCGTCGTGGCCATGGTGGCTGCGCACGGCTGTTTTGGCTGGTTAATACTGCGCCTTGAGATGGGCCACTACCGCTGGGTTAAGCCCGCCAACTGGACGGCGCTCTGTTTAGCCCTGGCAGGCATTCTAAGCGTGCTGGGGTTTGTGTTAGCAAAACCACTGGATTGGAGCTAACACGATGACTTTTAACGTATTAGCGTTAATCCTCAACCTCGACACCCACCGCGTGTTCATACACCAGCTGGCCACCCAGCCAGCCCGCCAGGGCGATCAACGCCGCCGTGACCAGCGAGACCGCCAGCCCCCAGGGCAGAATCGCGCTGGGGTCGTTGAAGCGCAGCAGCCAGTTCAGCGACGCCAACGAGAGCATGACCACCGCGACGATGGCGTGGCTCCAGCCGGTAATCAGGCGGCGAATGCGCGGCACGGTGACCAGATCGATAATGCCCGCCGTACTGGCAATCCAGCCGCCAAACGCGCCGACGCCTGCCAGCCACAGGCTAGCGCGCAACCAAAAGGGATCGCCGCTCAGCAGGTAACCGATATCGCTTGCCACCAGCGCCATCAGGGCTGCGACGGGAAAGTGAATCATCACGGGATGAAGCGGGTGGCCGGCGAGGGACGCGCGGCTTTTAATCGAGCGCTGACGAGGTTTTGCCATGGTCACTTCCTGTGGGCCGAAACAGCAATTCAAAGGGTAAGACACACTATTCAACGCTTAACCCCGCAGCGGGTCAACTCACTTGGCGTAACGCTAGCGCTGTTTGCGGGGCTGTTGCTAACCGGCTGCGCGGGGGATAAGTCTATTCTAGACCCGGCCGGTCAGGCCGCGTGCGATGTGGTGATGATCTGGTGGGTAATGCTGGGGTTTGGCAGCGTGGTTTTGGTGCTGGTCACCGCTTTTTGGCTGTATACCTTCAAGCGCAAAGAAGTAACGCGAACGCCTGCCGAGGAGCGAACAATAGCTCGTCGCTGGATTATTGGCGGCGGCATTTTGCTGCCGGTGGCAAGCATTACCACGCTACTGGCCTTCGGGGTGCCCACTGGGCAGCGTTTATTGCCGCTACCGTTGGGAGAACCACCGGAAGTCATCGAAGTTATCGGCCATCAATGGTGGTGGGAAGTCCGCTACCCAGGGGCGGAAGGGGGCGAGGTGGTGACCGCTAATCAACTTATTATGCCGGCGGGAGAACCGGTCGATTTTCACGTCACCGGTGCCGATGTGATTCACGCCTTCTGGGTGCCCCGCCTGGGTGGAAAGATCGATATGATTCCCGGGCGGGTGAATAAAATTCGTCTGGAAGCGGATGAACCGGCGGTATTTGGCGCCCAGTGCGCCGAGTTTTGCGGTGCCCAGCATGCCCAAATGCAGCTCTATGTAGAAGCCGTCGAGCGCGACGAGTACGAGGCTTGGCTGGCCGCTCGCGAAACGGACGCATTGTCGTCGCTAGCGGAAAACGATCAACAGCATGAGCCGGCCAGGGAGGCCTTTATGACCCATTGCGCGAGCTGCCATCGGGTAGCGGGACTCTCCTCGGGTGGGGAGGGGCCGGATCTTTCCGATCTTGGCAACCGCACCAGCCTTGGGGCGGGCATTATGGCCATGGAAGAGGGGGCGGTAACCCGCTGGCTACAGCACCATCAAGATTTAAAGCCGGGCAACAAAATGCCGCCCCACGATGATATTGAGACGGCCACCTTGGAGAGCCTGGGTGCTTGGCTGGAGACGCTCACCCCATGACCACTATCAACCGTGAAGCGACCCCCGAAGGCGATAACATCAAAGGTCCCCATCAACTGCACAGCGACTTGCACGACATATGGGGCAATCCGCGGGGCTTAAAAGCCCTCACCATTGTTAACCACACCACGCTCGGCCTACGTTTTATGGTTACCGGGATGGTGTTCTTCTTGATTGGTGGCCTATTGGCCATGCTGGTGCGCACCCAGTTGGCGCTCCCCGATCAAGACTTTATGTCCCCGGATATCTATAACCAAGTCACCACCATGCATGGCACGGTGATGATGTTTCTGTTCGCCATCCCAATGCTGGAAGGGTTGGCGATTTATATGATTCCCAAGATGATCGGCGCCCGTGATCTGGTTTGCCCACGGCTTACATCGCTGGGTTACTGGTGCTATCTGTTTGGCGGCATCATCCTATCGTTTAGTCTGGTGCTAGAAATGGCGCCGAATAGCGGATGGTTTATGTATACCCCGCTAAGCAGCAGCGAGTACTCCCCGGGATTGGGCTCGGATTTTTGGCTGCTGGGTATTACTTTTGTTGAGATCTCCGCGCTCTCTGCCGGGGTAGAACTGGTGGTTTCGATACTGCGTACCCGCACCCAGGGCATGGCGCTGCACAAAATGCCGCTGTTTGCCTGGTATATCCTCGCCATGGCGCTGATGATCGTGGTCGGTTTCCCGCCGCTGATTCTGGGCAGTATTCTATTGGAGCTTGAGCGCGCAGTCGGGATGCCCTTTTTCGAAGTGGCGGGTGGCGGTGACCCGATTCTTTGGCAGCACCTCTTTTGGCTGTTCGGCCATCCTGAGGTTTACATCATTTTCCTGCCTGCGGCGGGCATTGTCTCCACGCTGATACCTGTCTTTGCTGGCCGTCCGATTGTTGGCTATGGCTGGGTGGTGTTTGCCATTGCCGTGACAGGCTTTATCAGTTTTGGGCTTTGGGTTCACCACATGTTTACCGTGGGCATCCCTCAACTGGCCCAGGCGTTCTTCTCCGCCGCCAGTATGTTGGTGGCGGTGCCCACGGCGATTCAGGTGTTTGTGTGGCTGGCCACGCTATGGCTGGGCAAGCCCAAAATGAAACTGCCGATGCTGTGGATCATGGGCTTCCTGATTATCTTCGTGTGTGGTGGCTTGACTGGGGTGATGCTGGCGCTGGTGCCGTTTAACTGGCAGGTGCACGACACCCATTTTGTGGTGGCGCATATGCACTATGTGCTGGTGGGCGGGATGTTCTTTCCGCTGATTGCCGGGCTTTACTACTGGCTGCCGCTGTTTTCCGGACGGATGCCGTCTGAAACCTTAGGCAAATGGGGCTTTTGGCTGACCTTTTTAGGCTTTAACGGCACGTTCTTAATCATGCACTGGACGGGCCTGCTGGGTATGCCGCGGCGGGTTTACTCCTATGAAACGGGCATGGGCTGGGATATTTTCAATCTGCTCTCGTCCATGAGTAGCTTTATTATGTCGGCGGGGATTGCCATGGTGCTGCTCGATTTTGCGCTGCATTTCCGTTTTGGCAAACCCGCTAAGCATAACCCCTGGAATGCTGACACTCTTGAGTGGGCTAACAGCATGCCGCCCAGCGCCTATAACTTTGTCAGCCTACCCAGCGTCGAGACGCGTCATCCGCTCTGGGATAATCCCGACCTGCCACGCACCATGGCAGAAGGGCAGCATAGCCTGGCGGTGGCGACTCACGGCCGCCGTGAAATGTGGGGCAGTGACCCATTAACGGGCAAAGTGCGCGAAATCATTCACCTTCCGGGTAATTCCTGGTGGCCGCTGTTTGCTGCCATGGCGCTGGCGGTTGTATGTATTAGCTTGCTAACGCGCCTTTATCCCTTGGCGGGCATCGCGGTGGTTATCGCTGGGCTATTTTTGCTGCGCTGGTCGTGGGAGAACGGGGCGCATCCAAAAGCCGCCCCGGATGCAGAAGTTGCTCCCGGCGATCCACCACTGCACTCGCGTACCATGGATGGCCCCGGCCTATGGGCCATGTCGATCACGCTAATCGCCAATGGCTCGTTCTTTCTCTCGTATTTGTTTGGTTGGTTTTACCTGTGGACGGTGTCGCCGGAGTGGCGGATGCCTGAGTCTTCACCGCTCTCCTTGCTGGGGTTGATTCTTGCCGGGGCAGCGCTAACCGCTGGCGCAGGAATTCTCGAAAAACTTGTTAGCGGTTTGCGACAGGGTAGGGATGCGGGGCTGGCAGTGGGCATGTATGGCATCAGTGCCCTTGGATTTGTGCAGGTAGCGATGACGCTGTGGGTGCTGTTAAGTGCAGACTTGGCAGTGACCGAGACCTCCCATGATGCAATCATCATGGTTGGCTTAGCCTATGCGCTGCTACATGGCGGTTTAGGCGCCGTGCTTGCCCTGCTTCAAGGCCTGCGGGTGGGCTATGGCTATGTGGGTGCTCATGCGCCTTTCGAACCCGCTGTGGTTGCCCAATGGTGGCGCTATAACCTGGTGACCTTCTGGATACTCGTGGGCGCGCTTGCCGTGTTGCCTCGTGTAATAGGGAGCTAATCTGATGTGGAAACCGCCTACAATGCAGCGCCTACACCTTACCCATCCACTACATTTCGTCATTGGCCTAACGCTGTGGTGTATCTGGTTTATAGTGGTTTATGGTGGGCATGCGGTTGCCTGCGCAGTCGCACCGCCTGCTCCCGAGCAGGGCGTATTCACCCTGGTGAGCGCTATGCTGCTTGCCGTCAGTGTCGCAGCGATTGCGTTACTGACGGCATTAACGGTGGGCTGCTGCCAGATGGCCAAGCGCCAGGTCGGGCGGCTGCGTTTTAATGCTTCGGTGTCCGCCGGGCTGTATCTTTTCTCTACCTTAGGCGTTGTGTTTGCGGCAATGCCGATTATCGGCATTCCGCCTTGTTTGTGAGTGGCATGACTGACGGCAACGCGGAAAATCTCTATACCCTCCACGGTATGTGGTGCACCAGTTGCGCCCTAGCCGTGGAGGGTTCGCTTAAGCGGCTTGAAGGCGTGCGTGAGGTTAGCGTGCACTACCCAAGCGCAACGCTTTGCATCAGCGGCACGCCTGCCGCTACCCAGCTCTCGAATCTCGCTGCAAAGGTTAAGCGTCTGGGCTACCGACTGACGGAGCTTGAGCCGGTGGCGGACGCCCATGCGCGTTTAGAAGAGGAGAGCCGCTACTTAACGCTTAGACTAATGGTCGGCTCGTTGTTCGGCATGTGGACGATGCTGGCTTCTCTACTGATCTACGCCGGTGCGCTGCCAAGCGAGCAGGTTGAGCAGGTAGTCGCTTGGGTTTCAGGGGCGTTTTCACTGCCCGTTGTGCTGTTTGCCGGCGTGCCGTTTTACCGGGCTGGGTGGCGCACGCTGCTCGCCAAGCGCCCCGGTATGGATGTGCTCGTCAGCCTTGGTGTTATTGGCGCGGTGACGGTGTCGGTATGGCTGCTATGGCGCGGCTCTGCAGAGGTCTACTTTGATACGGCGGTAATGCTGATCGTGCTTTTACTCGTTGGGCGGCTGGTGGAAACGCTGTGCCGCCACCGGGGGTTAAAAGCATTGGATGCCCTGACGCTGCCGGACGTGAATATCACTGCTTGGCAAGAGGAAGCCTGGATATCGCTGCCCGTAGATGACGTGAAAACGGGAATGCGCGTTGAGCTAGCGCCCGGTGCGATGGTGGCTCTCGACGGCACCCTTGAAGAGCCCGGCTGGATCGACACCGCCTCACTGACTGGGGAAAGCTTGCCGCGACATTTTCAAGCAGGGCAGAAGGTATACGCGGGCTGCCGTTATTTGGGTGCCACGCCTATCGTCATGCAGGTCAGCGCTGGGGTAGGCCAGCGGCGACTGGATCGGCTGTGTGATGAAATGCGCCGCTATCAGGCCAAAAAAGGTGAACTGCAGAAGCTCGCTGACCGTTTTGCCGCCTGGCTAAGCCCGCTAGCACTAGGGCTCGCGTTACTGACACTGCCCGCTGCACTGTTATTCGGGTTGGGGTGGGAGGATGCCTTAGTGCGCGCGCTTTCCGTATTAGTCGTGGCATGCCCCTGCGCCGTCGGGCTTGCAGTACCGCTGGCAAGCCTGGCAGGGAGCGGTCAGGCAATGCAGCAAGGGATTGCACTGCGCGACCCCGCCGCGCTTGAAACCCTGGCACGTATTCGCTCGGTCGCACTGGATAAAACCGGCACTCTGACCACCGGTAGCCACGCAGTGCTTCACTGGCAAGCGCGTGAGGGTGTTAATGAACAGGTGTTACAACGCAAGCTCAGCGCCGCCGTTGCGGGCAGCGAACACCCCTTAGCACAAGCGCTCGCTCGCTGGGCGAGTAACCCAGGCGATCAGCGACCTGAACAGTGTATAGAGGTCAACGAATCGCCTGGGGAAGGACGCCGCGTGCAGTTAAGTAGCGGCGAATGGCTGACGGTAGGCAGTGCCAATTGGTTGGCTCGCCAGCGTATCGTGCTGCCTGCCCAAGCGGAGGACGCAACGCTGGCCTTTGCTTCTCAAGTGGTGATAGCTGATAAGGTGGGTTGGCTAGCCACGCTCTATCTCACTGATCAACCGGTGGGCGACGCCGAGCCTAGCGTGAAACATCTGTTAGCGTCAGGGTATGTGGTGGCGATGATTAGTGGTGACCGGCAGGGCGCGGTGAGTTGGTTAGGCGAGCGTGTGGGGCTTGCCCGTGAAGCTTGCTATGCACAGCGCTCGCCGGAAGCGAAAGCGCGTTTATTGCGGGGGCTACCATCGCCAACGCTCTACGTGGGGGATGGCTTAAACGATACCTTGAGCCTGGCCGCAGCAGATGTGGGTATCGCGCCACTAAGTGCCAGCGAAACCGCCCGGGAGGGGGCTGCTGCCCAGCTTATGGCACCAGGAATTGGCGGGGTAGTGAAACTGCTTGGCATTGCCCAACGCACCCGGCGCATCATGGCTCAAAACCTGTTCTTTTCAGCGCTGTATAATACTCTGGCGCTCGGTTTGGTGGTCGTGATGGCAATACCCCCGCTAATCGCGGTGCTCGCCATGGCAGCAAGCTCGCTGACAGTTACCCTTAACGCTGCACGATTAGCCTGGGCTGAGCCGGATTAAGAGGGCTAACTAAATGAAGAGAGCTAAATGGAATAGCCAAGTGCCTGTTTAAGCCGCTCTGCATTGGTAGCCACCCAACGTGGATCAATCGCGCCCCAATTACGTATCTGGTAGCGGCCAATGTTGTGGCGCTCGCCGTCATCTTTAGTAAATACACACTCGATATCCAACTCGGCCAGGGAGGCGATCGTATCCTGGGCGGTGCGCCGGGGCATACCGGTGGCCTCGATCAACGCAGGCACGCTGGCAGCACCTTGTTCGATCAAATGGGCGACGTATAAACGGCGGTAAAAACTTGATTTGGTTTTGCTAAGAGCGGGCATTGGGCTTCCTTTTCAGCTAATTGTTGCATATGCCGCTTAGCTTAAATGAATAAATCCTGCTGCGCTCGTGGCGGGCGAAAATCCCGTGTATTCAAGCCCTGCTCGGTGCGATCCTGCATGTTCCACTGGCGGCTGGCACGGGCAAAGCGCTGGGCGATTAAATCCGCAAATACCCCTTCACCGCGAAAGCGCTTACCAAACTTGGCATCGTACGCCTTACCGCCACGGCACTGACGTATTAGGCTCATCACTTTCGCAGCGCGCTCTGGGTAGTGTGCTTCTAACCACGCTTCAAAAAGCGGCGCCACTTCATAGGGTAAGCGCAGTAGCATCCAGGCGGCAGTGCGCGCCCCTGCACGGCTGGCAGCTTCCAAAAGGTTTTCGATTTCATGATCCGTCAGTCCCGGAATAACTGGCGAAATCAGCGTACCTACGGGAATGCCCGCGGTATTCAGTTCCCGAATGGCTCGTAAGCGCGCCTGGGGAGATGCCGCCCGCGGCTCTAATGTGCGTTTCAAGTTGGCATCCAGGCTAGTCAAACTAACAAATACGCGCACCAGCCGGTGCTCAGCCATTTCGGCCAGGAGTTCTAAATCGCGCAGCACTAAGGTGCTTTTGGTCACTAGCGTTACCGGGTGGCGACACTTCAGTAGCAGCTCAAGTAACTGCCGAGTGGTTTGATGTTTGGCTTCAAGCGGTTGGTAGCAGTCGGTGTTGCCGGAAAGGTTGATGGGGCGGCACACATAGTTGGGATGACAAAGCTCTTCAGTTAACCGCTCCACTAAACCGCTGCGGGCAATCAATTTGGTTTCAAAATCCAACCCCGGCGACAAATCCCAGTAGGCGTGGGAGGGGCGGGCATAGCAGTAAACGCAGCCGTGCTCACAGCCACGATACGGGTTTAGTGATCGATCAAAGGGTAAATCCGGCGATTTGTTCCAGGAGAGTGCGCTTTTGCTGACTTCCTCACGTACTTCGGTGGCGATAGTGGTGGATGTTTCCTCCCGCCACCAACCGTCGTCTTCCGCATTGCTTTGGGTGGGCGCAAAACGGTTATGCGGATCGTACGTTGCCCCGCGACCTTTACGCACGGCTGACGCATGAGACGCTTGTTCGGGAGTCGTCATTGGCCACCTCACCTCTAAATGCTATTGATGTATGCATATGGTTATATATACAGTATATGGCGTTTATAAAAAGACGCAAGCAGAGGGGTAGGAGCTTAAATGCTAAATTCGGGGGATGAACAGACGCTCCGTTATTTCATACTCTTAACTAGGGCCTGTTGGCGTTTCACTCACGGCCACGCTGGCGCCCATATTGAAAGAGGCGATATGACCTATGGAGCTGCAACCACATTTTGAGCTGATGGCATCCTATAACCAGTGGATGAACACCAAGGTATACGATGCTGCCAGCAGGCTGACGACCGCTGAGCTTAGCGAAGAGCGTGGCGCTTTCTTCGGTTCGATTTTTGGCACGCTAAATCATGTTGTGGTCGCCGATACCATTTGGCTTAAGCGGTTTGCAGCGCATCCCGCGTCTAGCGCAAGAACGCTTGCGGTAATAGTCGACCTCCCTACGCCACAGCGGCTTGATGAATTGATGTTTGATGACTTGGAAGGCCTGAAAGCGCATCGCCGATGGCTTGATACTGTAATTATTAACTGGGTGGGCGCGCTAACTGATGACGATTTGAGTACCACGCTGAGTTATCACAACACAAAAGGAGTGGCCTCAAAACGACGCTACTCAAGCCTGATTCTCCACTTCTTCAATCACCAAACCCACCATCGCGGACAGGTATCTACTTTATTCTACCAAGCCGGGGTGGACATTGGTGTCACCGATCTGCTGGCGCTGATTCCGGACGAAGCATCAATATGATGTTTAACCACCTTATATGGTGGAAAACGGTGAAGGGAGAAAGGCCATGCATATTAGATATATGTATACTGAAGATCATTGATAGCGGTCACTTACATTGAAAGGTTTCACATTAATTAAGACGGTTGCGAGCACTAGATGATCAAGCTAGAAAAACTTGATGCAGCGGATGTGGCTGAAGTGCGCAACATCGCGGTGCGCGATGATCAGGTGAAATTTGTGGGGACCGCTAAGGAGTTTCTCACTGATCGACATGAAGCGACGCATCTGCATGTGATTAAGCACGATGACCAGTTGGTAGGATGCTTCAAAATCGATATAGCCTACGCTGATGACTATGATTTTTGTACGGAAGGCAGCATAGGCCTACGCGCGTTTTTCATTGACGCCAAGCAGCAGGGTAGAGGGCTTGGGACGTTGGCGGTAAAAGCGCTGTTTCCCTACCTAAAAGAAAACTATGCGAATTATCCCCGAATCTACCTGACGGTGAACGCCAAGAACCCTGCGGCTCACACCTGTTACCAAAAGGCGGGCTTCCATGAAACAGGTGAGCACTACCTGGGCGGGGCTGCGGGGCCTCAACATATAATGTATTGGGACCTCCAGTGATCAGAACGTTTACCCCAAGCGATAGTGAGTCAGTTCTGACTTACTAGTTCGTTGATGTTATGTAGCTTGACGTATAAGGGCGAGCATAAACGCCTTGGTTTTCTCAAACCAAGGCGTTCTTTTTTCTACCCGGTTAGCAAGCTAGCCTAGCGCTTCTTCTTCGCGGGTTTCTTACCGGCACTGGCTGGTGCGCTTTCCTTCTCACCGCTACCGCCATTAGGGAAGTGCGCACGCACCAGTTCCAGCAGACCTTGCGTTGAGGCGTCGAAGTCGGCGGCGTTGGTGTCGATGCGCTCGCTGATTTCACCGGCGATGCGCTTGCCGAGCTGTACGCCCCACTGGTCAAAGGAGTTGATGTTCCAGATGACCCCTTGCACGAACACCTTATGCTCGTAGAGCGCGATCAGCGCACCCAGGTTTTTCGGCGTTAGTTCGTCCAGCAGCAGTGTGCTTGATGGTCGGTTGCCGGGGCAGCTGTAGGGGTCGTGTTGGCTAAGCTCTTTGCTGTCCCCCTGGCTGCCTTCCATAAAGGCGTTGGCCTGGGCGAGCATATTGGTGAGCAGTGCGAAGTGGTGGTCTTCAACGCCGGGCTCGGGCTTAAGCGAAGCAATAAAGTCGATAGGTACGTAGCGCGTGCCCTGGTGCAGCAACTGGAAGAAAGCGTGCTGGCCGTTGGAGCCGGTCTGGCCCCAGACAATCGGGCCGGTTTTGTAATTCACCGGGTGACCGAAAATATCCACCGATTTACCGTTAGACTCCATATCCAGCTGCTGCAGGAAAGAGGGTAGTTGGTTCAGCGCCTGGTCGTAGGGCACGATGGCTTGGGTTTCGGCGCCAATAAAGTTGATGTACCAAATACCAATCAGCGCCATCAGTACCGGCATATTCTCGGAGAAGGGCGCGTTGATGAAATGGTTATCCATCTCGTGAGCGCCCTCCAGCAGCTCAATAAAGCCCTCAAAACCGATCGAAAGCGCGATCGGCAGACCGATCGACGACCACATGGAGTAGCGCCCGCCCACCCAGGCCCAGAATTCGAACACGTTCTCTTCGCGAATGCCGAATTCCATGGCCGCTTTGCGGTTGGTGGAGGCGGCAATAAAGTGCGCGCCCACGTCGGCGTCTTCACCAGCGTTCTCCAGGAACCAGCGCCGCGCGGTTTTGGCGTTTAGCAGTGTCTCCTGGGTAGAGAAGGTCTTGGTGGAGACGATAAACAGCGTGGTGGCGGGGTCGAGGCGCGAAAGTACCTTCTGAATATGGGTGCCGTCCACGTTGGAGACGAAGTGGAAGTGCAACTCCGGGTGGCGATATTTGAGCAGCGCGCGAACCGCCATATTGGGCCCAAGATCCGAGCCGCCAATACCGATATTGACCACGTCTTTAATGCGTTTGCCGCTGTAGCCTTTCCACTCACCGCTGCGCACCGCTTCGGAGAACAGCTTGATCTGCTCGCGAGTGCGGGTGATCTCCGGCATCACGTCTTCGCCGTCAACATACACCGGCTCATCGCCTAAGTGGCGCAGGGCAGTGTGCAGTACCGGGCGGTTCTCCGTCACGTTGATAATATCGCCGGAGAACATCTGTGCTCGGCGCTGTACCAGCGCGGAGTGGTCGGCTAGCTCGATCAGCTTGTTAAGCACTTCATCGGAGACATGGTGCTTGGAGTAGTCAAGAAACAGGCCGCCCACCCGTAAGCTCATTTTCTCAAAGCGCTGCGGGTCATTAGTGAAATAGTCACGAATGCGGTCATTAGCGGTTTTGTCGCGTAGGCGGTCAAGCGCCTGCCAGGTAACACTGCGAGTGAGCTGAAACATAGGGCGATCCGTTTGTTATAGATGAATTGGGTGATCAGAATCGAAAAAGTATATGTAAAAATACTACATAAAAAACGGCAGATAGTAGAGGGTATTTGTGATCTGAAAAGGGTTAACTGCGTAAAACTACCAACTTTTTTTGAGGGACAGTTGTGAGGGCAGGGCAGGCGCTATGCCTACCCTTCACGTTTAACTAAAAGATGTTAAGTGGCAACGGCGACTTGGGCCGCGCCGCGTTTGATAAACGCATAACCTAACCCTGTTACCAGTGAGCCTGCCACAATAGCGCCAAGATAGAGCAGCGCTGGGGTGATGGCGTTGGGAATCAACAGTACGAAGATGCCACCATGGGGCGCCATCAATTTAGCACCCACCAGCATAGAGAGCGCGCCTGTTAGCGCCCCGCCAGCGATACAGGCCGGAATCACCCGTAGCGGGTCTTTCGCCGCAAAGGGAATCGCGCCTTCACTGATAAAGCAGAGGCCAAGTACAAACGACGCCTTACCTGCTTCGCGCTCCGGTGCAGAGAACTTGTTGCGCGCTACAAAGCTGGCAATCCCCATACCAATGGCAGGTACCATCCCCGCCGCCATAATCGCCGCCATGGGGCCGTAGGTTTCAGAGGCCAGCAGGCCCACGCCAAAGGTGTACGCGGCTTTGTTGACCGGGCCGCCCAGATCGAAACACATCATCGCGCCCAGCAGAATACCTAATAGCACCGCGTTGGTGGAGCCCATGGATTCCAGGAAGCTGGTCAGGGCATTCAGCAGCGCCGCGACCGGTTCGCCAATCACGTAGATCATGGTCAGGCCGGTGACCAAGCTAGCGACCAGCGGAATAATCAGAATCGGTTTGAGTGACTCAACGCTGGAGGGCAGTTTGACGTAGCGTGTTACCGCCAGGGCCACATAGCCCGCCAGGAAACCCGCCAAAATACCGCCGATAAAGCCGGAGCCGATATTGGCCGCTAGCATGCCGCCAATCATACCCGGCGCGATACCGGGGCGGTCGGCGATGGAGTAGGCGATGTAGCCGGCCAGTACGGGAATCATCAGGGCGAAGGCGGTGCCGCCACCGATCTGCATCAGCGCGGCAGCCAGGGTGCCTTCCTGCTCAAAGGCTTCAATGCCGAACACAAAGGAGAGCGCAATCAGCAGGCCGCCCGCCACCACCATCGGCAGCATAAAGGAAACGCCGGTGAGCAGGTGCTTATAAACGCCTTTCTCTTTGACGCTCTTATTAGCGCCGCCCGCACTGTTGCTGCCACTCTCTATAGCGGCCTCGCTGAGCGCGGCTTCAAGTGTAGGGCGGGGCTTTTTCAGCGCGTTGCCGGTCGAGGTGCGGTAGATGCGCTTGCCTGCGAACCGCGTCGGGTCAACGTCGATATCGCAGGCCAGCACGACCACATCGGCGTCGGCGATCTCTTCTTCCGTCAGCTGATCTTGGGCGCCTACCGAGCCTTGGGTTTCCACGCGAATGGCGTGGCCCATGGCTTTGCCTGCTTCCGCTAGCGCTTCGGCAGCCATAAAGGTGTGGGCCACGCCGGTGGGGCAGGCGGTGACGGCGACGATTTTCTTACCACCGGCGCTGGTGGGAACGGGAGATGCGGAGGCTGCCGGGGCGCTATAAATCGGCGCTTCTCGCTTAGCCTTGGCCAGAAAATCGCTGGGGTCGGGGAGGGCGCTGGCAATCGGTGCTTGGAATAGGCGCTTGCCTTCAAAACGCTCTGGGGCCGGTACATGGTCGGCGGCGACCACGATTAAGTCGGCGTTGGCAACCTGTTCGGCGGTCGCGGCTTGCAGCGGGGCGACTTCGCCGTGCATTTCCACGTGCACCGTCCAACCTTGGCGCTGGGCGGCTTGTTCCAGGCGCTTAGCCGCGAGGAAGGTGGTCGCCATGCCGCTGGGGCAGGCGGTAATCAGAATAATATTCATAGCGTGGCTCCCTCGGTGATGGTGTCATCAAGACGCCGTATCCGGGTGTGTTGTTGGAGTGAATCGAAATCGGCTGCATGGGGATTGCCCACACCCACGTGGCGCACTGCTTCGGCAGACAGCGCCGTGGCGAAGCGAAGGGTGTGCTCGGGGGCATGGCCACTCAGCAGGCCGTGGAGGATGCCAGCGAAAAACGTATCGCCAGCGCAAACGGTATTGGTCGCGGTCACCTTGGGCGGTGTCGCGTGCCAGGCGCCCTGGGCGCTGACCCATAGCACTCCTTCGGCGCCCGCTGAAATCAATGCATTGGCGATGCCGCTTTCATGCAAGCGCTTGGCAGCATTCAAACGTGCATCGGAAGACGTCATGTCTTCGCCCGMCCATTCGGCCAGTTCGCTTTCATTGGGCTTCACCCCTGCAGGGTGGGTCGCTATCGCGGCGTTGAGTGCTGGGCCGCTGGTGTCCACCCACAGCGGCACGCCGCTGGCGTTTAAGTGGCTTAACAGTTCGCTGAAATCTTCCAGCGAGAGCCCTGGGGGCAAGCTGCCCGCCACTACGACAGCATGCGGGGGCGTGGCACTGGCCAGCTTGGCATTCAGGGTGTCGATCAACGCCTGCCAATGCTCGGCATCTATCGGCATACCGGGGCCGTTAATGTCGGTAACACGGCCGCTCTGTTCCGCAATTTTGGCATTAATGCGAGTTTCACCCGGCACGCGCACAAAGGCATCGGTTAAGGCGTATTTGGCAAAGGCCAATTGGAAGGGGGCGTCGTTATCGGCACCTAAAAAACCGCTGACGGTAACGTCGTGGCCCAGCCCTACCAGCACCCGGGCAACGTTAACACCTTTGCCCGCGGCTTCTAGCTGCGCGCTGGTGGGGCGATTGACGCTGCCCAACACCAGAGCATCAAGGTTAAACGCCAAATCCAGCGCTGGGTTGAGGGTAATACACAGCACGCGTGCCATTAGCGCGCCTCCAGTGCATCGCGCACTTCATCGCTGGTCGCTTGGGAAAGCGCCAACTGAGCACTGGCCTGGGCATCCGCAAAATCAAACTCGCGCAGGCGGGCCTTGACCAGTGGAATCTGCCGAGCGCTAACAGAAAGTTCGTCTACACCAAGGCCGACCAGCACCGGAATGGCCACGGCGTCCGAGGCTAGTTCGCCGCACACGCCGACCCATTTGCCTTGGCTGTGGGCAGCCGCCACGGTCATCTGAATCAAACGCAGCACCGCAGGGTGCAAACCATCGGCCTGGGCCGAAAGCTCCGGGTGGCCGCGGTCGATGGCCAGGGTGTACTGGGTTAGGTCGTTGGTACCTACCGAGAAGAAGTCCACTTCAGCGGCAAGGCTGGGCGCTAGCAGTGCACTAGAGGGTATTTCAATCATTACCCCAAGCTGCACATCGGTAGCGCGCTGGGAAGTCGGGATCTCTTGGAGTAGGCGATCGTAGATGACTTTAACTGCGCGGAACTCGGCAATGTCTTTGACCATCGGCAGCATAATGCGCAGTGGTTGATCCTTTCCTGCCATTAGGAGCGCGCGCAGCTGGGTTTCGAGTACTTCCGGTTGGGTCAGCGCCAGGCGAATGCCGCGCAGGCCCAGGAAGGGATTGTCTTCCTGGGGCACCGGCCAGTAGGGCAGCGGTTTGTCACCGCCGACATCTAACGTGCGGGCGACCAGCGGGCGACCCTCAAGGGCATCAATTGCCTGGCGGTATTCGCTAACCTGAGTGGCTAAATCCGGAGCGCTGGCGTGGGCCATAAACAGGAATTCGGTACGCAGTAGACCCACGGCCTCGGCACCACGCTCTACGGCATCGGCCGCGTGGGCGGTGTTGCCCAGGTTAGCGGCGACTTCGACACGGTGCCCGTCGCGGGTTTGGGCGACCTCAAAGCGGCTTTCCCAAGCATCGGCTTCGCGCTGCTGGAGGTCGAGCAACTGCTGCTCGGCGCGCTGTAGGCGCTCTTCGGAAGGCTGCGATGTGACTCGGCCGCGCTCACCGTCCAAAATCATCATGCTGGCGTTGTTGAGCGCCATCACTGCTTGCCCTGCGCCCACAACAGCGGGGATACCCAAGGCGCGGGCCAGAATAGCGCTGTGTGCCGTGGCACCGCCGCGTACGGTGAGCAAACCGCGCACACGCGTCGTGTCTAAGCGGGCGACATCGGAAGGGCCGATATCGTCCATGATCAGAATGTAGGGGTGATCTGGCGGTTCGGGAAGCGTCACATCGCAGAGTACGCCCAGCACTCGGCGGCCGACGTCGCGCAAATCGGCGGCGCGTTCGGCCAGCAGGCGGTCAGCGAGCATCTCCTGGGCGTGGGCCGCGGTTTCAATCGCTTCCCACCAGCCCGCTTCCGCCGAGCGTCCTTCACGAATGGCATCCGTCGCCGCGTGATGGAGCTCCGGGTCGTCGAGCATCTCTTCGTGCATCGAAAGAATATCGGCGACTTCGCCACCGGGGGCCTTACGCACCAGGGTTTCCAGTTGGGCGGCGCCCTCTTTTAGCGCGCTGTTTAAACGACTGATTTCGTGTTCAGCGTCGCTGGCGTGCTCGGCGTAGTCGAACTGCATCGGGCGAATCACAAACACGGGCGCAATGGCCAGGCCGGGTGACGCGGCTACGCCCGCATGGGGAGTATCGGCAGTGAGGGGGGCGATATCCGGTTGGGGAGTGCTCGCTTGCGGCGTGCTGTCAAAGCCGCCGTCAAAGGGCGACACTTTCTCCCCCAGGCCCGATTCAACCGCCTCAGCGACTGCCGCTAGTGCTGCGCTCGCCTGCTCGCCTTCGGCTGAAAGTACCAGCCACTGGCCGCGTCGTGCACCCAGGCCAATCACCTTGGTCAGGCTGGCGGCGGAAACCGGGGTGGCGCTGCCCTCTTCCAGGCGCGCCTGAATCGGCATAGCCTGGGCACGGGCAATTTGCACTAACTGCTTGGCGGGGCGGGCGTGAAGGCCGTGAGGGTTAAGCACCCGCACGCGGCGGGTCTGGGTGCTGGCGGTCTCGCCCGCCAGGGTGGCCAGCAGTTGCGCGCTGGTTTTGCCCACTAAGCTTTGGCTTTCGCCGTTCTCTAACACCGCCATGAGTTGCTCAAGCAGTGGGCGATGGGCGTCGCCATGGGCGGCCAGACAGAACAACGCATGCACCGGATGGCCCGCACTTTCCAGGCTTTGCTCCGCTGGCGTGGCGACCCCCAGCGCGGGCTGGTTAACCCCCTGGGCGCTGCTGGCCAGCCAAATGCCTTTGCCTAACCAGGTCGGCTGTGCTGCGGCGACGGCGGTAATGAAGGCGTTATCGACACAGCCACTTTGGCGTAAACGGGCAGCCGCCGCCAAGGCGAGTTCTTGTGGGKCGCGGGCGGGAAAATTGACGCACAGGGTGTCGGCGTCCAGGCGGGGCTCAAGTGCCGGTTTGGAAAGCAGGCGCGCGACATCGGCCGCGGAGGTGGCATTGGCCAACTGCTCGGAAACGCCCTCTTTGTCGAGTACGTGGGTCAACTGGCGCAGAATATCCAAGTGTTCATCGTTTTGGGCAGCAATCGTGACCAGTACGTGTACACGCTGGCCGTCGTGCCATTCGACCCCGTTGGGAAACTGCAGCACGCGCACGCCCGTTTGCTTTACATACTGACGGCTTTCCGGCGTACCGTGGGGGATCGCAATAGCGTTGCCTAGAAACGTGGATGATTGCGCCTCGCGGGCGTGTAGGCCGTCGCGGTACTCGGCCTCAACCAATCCGGCGTCTACCAGCGCCTCAGCGGCACTGTCCAGCGCGGTTTGCCAGCTGTCAGCGTTGCGGCCTAGCAAGATGTCATTGGGGCCGAGTGTCAACATAGGTGTCTCCGTGTAGAACCATAGTCGTAGCGCATCAAAGTGAGCTAGATGAATTGTCTCACCTGTGTATAGTTGGCTATGCTGAATCGATTCACTGAATGACACAAGGTTTGTGCTTTTAGACTTTGGTCTGGTAGGCGCTAACTTGCTGATAAACTGCCCGATCACACCAAGGGGAAACCGCATGACACTTGCCGATATTGCCCGGCTAGCCGGCGTCTCGCGCACGACCGCTAGTTACGTGATTAATGGCCAGGCCGAGCAGCGGCGCATTAGCGCAGCGACCATCGATAAGGTGATGGCGGTGGTGCGCCAGCACCGCTACCACATTGACCCCCAGGCGGCAGCGCTGCGCCGGGGCGCTAGCCGTTTGCTGGGGCTTATCGTGCCGGATCTGGAGAACATCAGTTACGCCCGGCTCGCCAAGCGCCTTGAACGTGGCGCCCGGGAGCAAGGGTACCAACTGTTGATCGTAAGCTCGGATGACTGTGCAGAGAGCGAACGAACCCTCGCCTTGGCGCTGCGTGCCCAGCGCTGCGAAGTCTTGATCACCGCCAGTTGCCTGCCTAGCGACGACACTTTTTATGCCGATCTGGTAGACGAGGGCTGGTGCGTAGTGGGTATGGACCGTGGTCTTAATCCGGCGCGTTTTGCCAGCGTCGTGAGTAACGACCAGGAGGCGGCGGAGACGTTGACGCGCTCGGTGATCGGCGAAGCAACCAAGCGCGTTGCGTGGTTGGAGGCGATGCCAGATCTGTCGGTGAGTCGCGAGCGGCGGGCGGGCTTTCAGACGGCGCTTAAAGGCACTGCTATAGAGCCGCTGTATCTCACCGGATCGCACTATGAGCGCAGCGAGGGGGCACGTTTGGCAGCTGAGTTACTGGATAAGCAGGGAGGTGCCGACGCGCTGGTGACCGCGTCTTACACACTGCTTGAAGGGGTGTTTGATGTGTTCTTGGAACGTGGCGGCTTACCGAACAATATTCGTTTGGCGACCTTTGGCGACCACCGGCTGCTGGATTTTCTTCCTCAGCCAGTGAACTCGGCGCTACAGGATTACGACCGTATCGCCGAGTTAACGTTGAGCTGCGCACTCACTGCCATGAGCGGACACTATGAGTGTGGCCAGCAAGTAGTAGCGCGTCATCTGCACACCCGATAAACACCAAGCCCAGGCTACAAACCCAAGCGACAAGACCTGGTGCATCGTGGTCTAGACCGTTCTGGCTTGGGCCCAGGCGGCAGCGTCCGGTATCGACATGTCGTAGCTCTCGCTTAAGTAGGGCGAGGAGAGCAGGAAGTCCGCGCTCGCCGCATTGCAGGCAACGGGCACATTCCATAGCGCCGCTAAACGCAGCAGCGCTTTAACATCCGGGTCGTGAGGCTGGGGTGAGAAGGGATCCCAAAAGAAGATCAGCACATCCAGCTGCTGCTCCGCTATCCGTGCGCCAATCTGCTGGTCACCGCCCAAAGGGCCGCTCATCAGCCCTTCGACTTCAAGTCCTAACGCGGTTTTAAGCCGCTTAGCGGTGGTGCCTGTGCCAATCAGCTCGTGCTGGCTCAGTGTCTCCTGCCAGCGAGTGGCCCACTCAAGCATTTCACTCTTTTTGCCATCGTGGGCAATCAGCGCAATGCGCTTGCGCGCTTGTAGGGTGCGGATAGCCTGGCGGGGCGGTTGCGCGTCACTCATGTCGTCMCTTTCCTCTTGAGTTTTTTGCTTTTGAAAGGTCGCTAAAGATAAAGCTCGCTACAGAGGTTAGCCCGTTACTCGCTATCCAGAGCAAGGATTTTCATTGTATTGGTGCCCCCATGAGCGTTCATATGGTCGCCGCGGGTCAAAATCACATGCTCACCAGGGTGTACAAACCCTTGCGTTTGCAAGCACTTCAAGGCCTCTTGGTTGAGGTTGGTAGGGTCCATGTCGGTGGTGTCGAAAGGTATCGAGACAACACCACGATAAAGTGCCATCCGCCGCTGGGCGATAGGGCTGTGGGCCAATCCTACGATAGGCAAGCCGGAGCGAATGCGCGACGCAATCAGTGGTGTATAACCGGTGGAGGTCATGCAGGCGATGACGCTAACGCCGGATAAGTGGTTCGCCGCATACATTGCCGACAGCGCAATGGTTTCATCGATACGCTCAAAGCCTTCATGAATCCGGTGGCCTGACTCCTGAGCGAGACGTTCACGCTCGGCGCCCAGGCATACGCGGTTCATCGCCTCAATGGTTTCCACCGGATAATCACCCGCCGCGGTTTCCGCTGACAGCATCACCGCGTCGGTGGCGTCGAGCACTGCGTTGGCCACGTCGAAGACTTCGGCGCGGGTGGGTAGCGGCGACTCAATCATTGATTCCATCATCTGGGTGGCGGTAATCACCGCACGATTAAGTGTGCGCGCATGTTTGATAATGCGCTTCTGAGTGCCGATTAGCGCGGCGTCGCCAATCTCCACGCCCAGGTCGCCCCTCGCCACCATGACCGCCTCCGAGGCTTCGATAATGCCATCCAGAGTGGCGTCGTCGGCAACCGCTTCGGCGCGTTCGAGCTTAGCCACTAAGCCAATTTCTTGACCGGCTTCGCCAAGCAGTTCGCGGGCTTCCTGCATATCCGCGGCGCTGCGTGGGAAGGAAACTGCCAAATAGTCAACGCCGATCTCGATAGCGGTTTTCAGGTCGGCCTTATCTTTCTCAGTGAGGGCAGGCGCGGATAGACCGCCGCCCTGTTTGTTGATGCCTTTATTGTTGGAGAGCTTGCCACCCACGTGAACCCGGGTGTGGACTTCCTGTCCAATTACACGAGTGACATCCAAAACCAAACGGCCGTCGTCGAGCAGTAGGCGGTCCCCTTCCACGACATCATCGGGGAGGGTTTGATAGTCACAGCCGACGCGTTCTGCAGTACCGCTGTTGGCATCTAGCGCCATGTCCAAGACAAATGGCTGGCCGACATCAAGTTTGACGGCACCTTCAACAAAGCGCGCGATACGAATTTTCGGCCCCTGAAGATCGCCCAGCGCAGCAACACTGCGACCAAGCCGTGCAGCGATTTCGCGCACTTCACCTAAGCGACGACGGTGGTCATCTGCCGAGCCGTGGGAGAAGTTAAGCCGCACCACATCCACACCGGCTTTGAGCATCGCTTCCAGCACGCCGGGGCGATCGCTGGCGGGGCCAAGGGTGGCGACGATTTTGGTGCGCCGCAATGGGCTGTGAGGGCTGGTCTGCGTGTGGGAAAGAGGGCTAGTAGACGTCTGAGCTGCTGTGTTCGAGGTAGCATTTGTCACGAGGGCGCTCTCCTTATACAAGGGTATTGTTGGTAATTTAGTATTGGACTACGATAGCGTTTATATAGTAATTTTACTACATATTGGATATTTACTAGCCTTTTGGGGCGGTTAAAACGCTGTTTATCGGCCTCATGAAGCTTAAATACGTATTTTTAGTAATTTTTTTACTAAAAGTACCTCTCATTATTATTGGTTAATTGAGGAGCTATCATGACAATAAGAGTTGCGATTAATGGATTTGGCCGTATTGGCCGCAATGTGCTGCGCGCCCTTTACGAAAACAGCTACCGTGACCGCATTCAGGTGGTCGCCATTAACGATCTAGGCGATCCCTCGCTAAATTCTCACCTACTGCGTCACGACACCGTGCATGGCCACTTTCCTTTTAAGGTAGAACACGACGCTGAGAGCATCACGGTAGATGGTGATCGTATCGCCATCTCCTCAGAGCGCGACCCAGCGCAGCTGCCGTGGGCATCAATGAATATTGATCTGGTGATGGAGTGCACAGGGTTATTTACCAAACGTGAGGCAGCGGCTAAGCATATTGAAGCGGGCGCCAAGCGCGTGCTGATTTCCGCACCCAGCCCTGATGCCGATGCCACTATCGTGTATGGCGTCAATGATGATGTGCTGACTGCCGAGCATACGGTGGTTTCTAACGCTTCTTGCACCACCAACTGTTTAGCGCCGGTGGCCAAAGCGTTGAACGATGCCGTCGGTATTGAGAACGGTTTGATGACCACGGTGCACGCTTACACCAACGATCAGAACCTGTCGGATGTTTACCACTCTGACCCCTACCGGGCACGTAGCGCGACGCACTCGATGATCCCGACCAAAACCGGTGCTGCCGCAGCGGTAGGCTTAGTGCTGCCGGAATTAGCTGGTAAGTTTGACGGCTTGGCGATTCGCGTGCCGCTGATCAACGTCTCGCTAGTGGACCTGACCTTTACTGCCGGACGCGATACCAGCAAAGAAGAGATCAACGCCATCGTCGAGAAGGCTGCCGCCAACTCACCGGTATTGGCCATTAACGCCGAGCCCCTGGTGTCTATCGACTTTAACCACGATGCCAACTCGTCGACCTTTGATGCCAACCACACCCGCGTGAATGGCCGTCTGGTTAAAGTTATGGCCTGGTACGACAACGAGTGGGGCTTCTCTAACCGTATGCTGGATACTGCGCTTGCCATGCAGGAGACTGCCAAGTAATACCCTCCTTTATTAAGGGCTAAGGGCAGGTATCGCCCAGCAGCAGCTCCGTTTGCAGCAGCTGCTGGGCGAGGGGAATGCGGCCAAGAATCATCTGCGCGGCGACCCGTCCTTTGCCCACGCTGTCCTGGCGCACCGTGGTTAAACGCGGTGCACGGTATTGCCCTTCGGCAATACCATCAAAGCCGGTAATGCGCAGCTCTTCCGGTACTTGAATACCGCGCTGTTCCGCGAGCGTTAGCGCTGTGAGCGCAATGCGGTCAGACATACACAGCAGCAGATCCGGCCGCTGCTCTTTGGGCTGGTCGAGAATCTCAGCAATGACTGGCGAGCAGACCTCAAAGGTATTCTCCTCGATATTCCACAGCGGCACCTGTTCCGCATCCACTCCTCGTTCACTCAATGCGCTATGAAAGCCTTCCAAACGGGCGCGGCTGATTGTGCTGGTGTTGGGCAGCAGGGTGTGCTTGGGTGTCACACGGCCGTTGCAAACCTCTTTGGTTAAGCGCAGGTTGATAATCGCCGGGCGTTTGGGCAACTGGCTCAACGCATGGTGGGCGATTTTATAGCTGGCGGCGGTATCGTCGATATGCACCGTTGGGCAGCCTTCAATATCAAAATCGACGGCCACCAGGGTGCGCTGAGCGGGTAGTTCATCGAGCAGCTTATTGTTGGGCATTAGCCCATAGACGATAAAACCATCGGCGATATTGGCCGAGCCCGGCGGTTGAGAGGCGTGGCCCCGGCCCGGCAAGAGCAGCAGGGTATGGCCATGGGCATCAAGGACTTCGGCAACCCCGGAAAGAAACTCGCTGGCCACGGCGTCGTTCAAACTGTAGGTAAGGCTTTCGGCAAGAATCACCGCAATAATCCGCGAGCGGCCAGTGCGCAGACTGCGTGCTTTGGCATCAGGGCCGCTGTACCCCAATTGTTTGGCCTGCTTAAGTATCCGCTCGCGCAGGGCTGGGGAGAGCTGATCCGGCCGGTTAAAGGCATTGGAAATTGTCGCAGTGGAGACATTGAGTTCCTGCGCAAGATCCTTGAGTGTCATTCGGCGCTGATCAGTCACGGTACTTCCTTTGCAGGCTAATTATTAAGAACTTAATTATTTAAAATCTAGCTATTTAAGCCCTGGCTCTTCAAGTCCTGGCTTTTCAAAACAGGGTTATTCAACCAGCCGCCCAAATAAAATCGACCCGCTGGGTGTTGCCATTCCCCATGATAAGCGAAGGGGAGGTTAGGCACACACAGAGGGTCGTTATGCGATAACTTGCGTGTCTGTGTGATTAAGCTGCCGCCTGCTGTTCAGCTAATTTCAGCGCCGTACCGCTGTCATCAAACAAGTGGACTTTTTCCCAATCCGCTGCCAGCGACACCTGCTGGCCTTCCTGCCACTGGCTGGGCGCTTCGCTGCGATGAATCAGCAGTGTATCTCCCTGTTTGGGCTCAAGGTAAACGTAAACCTCGTTGCCCAAATACTCGACGTTGACGATATCAAAGCAGTTTTCATTGGTAGGTGCCGCCAAGCATAGATGCTCTGGGCGAATACCGAGCGTCAGCGCTTCACCACTTTGCCGTTGCTGGGCGTCCTGGGGTAGGGCGAGTTCTCCAATCCCTGTGGCCCGCACGCGACAGCCGTTGGCGTCGCCAGCGAGTAGCTCTGCGGGCATGAAGTTCATGGTGGGKGAACCAATAAACCCGGCAACAAATTTCGTCGCTGGGCGCTGATAAAGCTCGTGGGGGCTACCGACCTGCTCCACATGACCACCATTGAGCACCACGATTTTGTCGGCCAGGGTCATGGCTTCCACTTGGTCGTGGGTCACGTAAATCATGGTGGAACCGAGACGGTTATGCAGTCGGGCGATCTCGTTACGCATCTGCACCCGCAGCGAGGCATCCAGGTTGGAGAGTGGCTCGTCAAACAGCAGAATACGCGGTTCACGCGCCATGGCACGGCCCATGGCCACCCGCTGGCGTTGGCCCCCGGAAAGGGCTTTTGGCTTACGGTGCAGCAGCTCTTCAAGCTGCAAAATCTTTGCTGTGCTCATGACCCGCTCGTGCACGGTCTCTTTGGCGGTCTTGGCCAGTTTCAGGCCAAACGCCATATTGTCGTAAACGGTCATATGCGGGTAGAGCGCATAGGATTGAAACACCATGCCCACACCGCGTTCCCGCGGTGGCAAGTCATTGACCACGGTGTCATCCATGCTCAGGTCGCCATCGCTAATCGATTCCAAACCGGCGATCAGGCGCAAAAGGGTCGACTTGCCGCAGCCGGAGGGGCCAACGAAAACCACAAATTCGCCGTCGCCAATATGTAGGTCCACATCGTTAATAATGTGATCGCTGCCAAACACTTTGTTGATCTTGCTAAGCGTAACACTTGCCATAGGTAACTCCTTGCCGACCTCAATGCTTATGTCTTCTGGGTCGGCCTGTTGTTGTTTAGAGCTTATGAGACGACGCGCATAAATGCCGCTTGATACCCCGGTAGCGTCAGGCTGTCACCATCGCGCTGGGTGATAAAGCCGTGGCCCTGCAAATCGCTGTCTATCGCTAGCGGCAGGTTAACCGTCTGCTTCTCAGCGGTGAGGTTGAAAACGCACAACAGCTTCTCATCCGCTTTTTGGCGGGTAAAACCGAGCAGCGTTTCACCCACATCGACCAGCATTAAGTCGCCATCGAACAGCGCCGGGTGCTGGCGACGGAAAGCCAGCATGTTGCGCAGCGCGTTCAAGGTGGAGTTGGCATCATCCTGTTGGCGGCTTACCGCTAGATCGCGATGACGGGGCTCCATGGGGAGCCAGGGCTCAACGCTGGAGAAACCGCCGTGTTCGCTGTCGTTCCAGGGCATGGGCGTGCGGCAACCGTCGCGGCCTTTAAATTCCGGCCAAAGCACTTTGCCGTAAGGATCCTGGATGCGTTCAAACGGCACGTCGGCTTCCGGCAGGCCCAACTCTTCGCCTTGATAAAGGCAGACGCTACCGCGCAGCGAGCAGAGCATAGCCAGCGCCACTTTAGGGTAGGCGCTAGGGTCTTTGCCTGCGCCCCAGCGGGTGGCGCTGCGCACTACATCGTGGTTGGAGGTCGCCCAGCAGGGCCAGGCATCGCCTGCCAGGCGTTGAAAGCGCTCCAGCACTTCATGAATATAGCGCGCCGAGTGGGGTGTGTTGAGTAGGTCGAAGGTGTAGGCCATATGCAGCTTGTCGCCGCCTGCGGTGTACTCGGCCATGCGCTCCAGGGGGTTATCATCACCAATTTCACCCACTGTCGTGGCGCCCGGATATTCATCCATTAACGCCCGCAGGTCTTTCAAGAAGTCGAGATTCTCCGGGCGGCTAAGGTCATAAACATGACGCTGCCAGGTGTAAGGGTTGGTTTCCGGAGCGCCCAGGGTTTTGGCTTCGCCTTTGGGAACCGGCGGATTGTCGCGCAGCTCGGCGTCGTGGAAGTAGAAGTTAACCGTATCGAGGCGGAAGCCATCAACGCCCAGATCCAGCCAGAAGCGCATATTATCCAACTGCGCCTGCCGTGCTTCCGGGTTATGGAAGTTTACGTCCGGCTGGCTGGTTAGAAAGTTATGCATATAGTACTGCTGGCGGCGTGAATCAAACGTCCACGCCGGGCCGCCGAAAATCGACAGCCAGTTGTTGGGTGGCGTGCCGTCCGGCTTGGGGTCAGCCCATACAAACCAGTCGGCCTTGGGGTTGGTGCGGTTTTGGCGACTCTCCTGGAACCAAGCGTGTTGATCCGAGGTGTGGCTAATCACCTGGTCGATCATCACCTTAAGGCCAAGCGAGTGGGCTTTTTCCAGCAGCGCTTTAAAGTCCGCCAGGGTGCCGAACATGGGGTCGACGTCGCAGTAGTCGCTAATGTCGTAGCCAAAATCGAGCATTGGCGAGGTGAAAAACGGCGATAGCCAGATACCGTCCACGTTTAGTGACGCCACGTAATCAAGTTTTTCAGTAATGCCGTTAAGATCGCCAATACCGTCACCGCGGCTATCCATAAAGCTACGCGGGTAGATCTGGTAGATAACGCCGCCGCGCCACCAGAGTGTGTTGTCTTGCATCTTAGTATCCATCGTTGACATAAACATTCCTTAGCCTTTAACGGCGCCTGCGGTAAGGCCTGACACAATGCGGCGCTGGAAGATAATCACTAATACGACCAGGGGCACCGTGACCACCACAGAAGCGGCCATAATCGGCCCCCAGGGCAGTTCGTAGGCGCTGCCGCCTGACAGCAGCGCGATGGCGACGGGCACCGTGCGCTGGGTGTCGGTGAGTGTGAAGGTGAGGGCAAACAGAAACTCGTTCCAAGCGGCGATAAATGCCAGCAGTCCCGTGGTCGCCATGGCGGGCCACATGAGCGGCAGAAATACCTTGGTAATGGTCACCCAGGGTGTGGCGCCGTCCATAATGGCGGCCTCTTCCAGCTCCATGGGTAGCTGCTTCATAAAGGTGGTCAGCACCCACACGGTGAAGGGCAGGGTGAAGATGGTGTAGCTTAAAATCAGCCCGGCGGGGTTGTTGTAAAGGTTGAGCGCACGAATCACCTCAAACAGCCCGGAAAGCACCGCCACCTGGGGAAACATCGAAACGCCGAGAATCACCAGCAGCACCGTAGAGCGCCCGCGAAAGCGCACGCGGCCCAAGGCGTATGAAGCGGTAATGCCGAGTAGCAGGGCAATGAACACCACGCTAAACGCGACGATGATTGAGTTGAAAATAGCGCGCAGAAAGCTGGTCTGGGTGAAGATGCTGATGTAGTTATCGAAGTTCCAGTTCGAAGGCCATAGCTCAACCCGGAACAGGTCGCTCGACGGTTTTAACGAGGTGACCACCGCGTAGTAGAAGGGAAAAACGGCATACACCATGATCAGCACAATCAGCGCCCAAAACCCGATGCGCTTGGCTATTTTGGCCAACTGACGCGTATTCATTAGTCGCCTCCCAATTGGATTTGTTTACGCCCAACGTAGAGGTAAGCCACGGTAGCCAGGGCAATGATCAAGAACAGCAGGGTAGAAGCGGCGCTGCCGTAACCGACATCCTGAAACTCGACCAGCTGTTGGCGGGCGTATACCGACATCGACATGGTGCTGGTGGAATTAGAGGTCAGTACGTAAATCACATCGAAAACGCGCAGTGCATCCAGCAAGCGGAAAATCACCGCCACCATCAGCGCCGGGGTAATCAGCGGTAGCGTGACTTTGAAGAACACCCGCAGCGGGTGAATACCGTCTACTTCGGCGGCCTCGTAGCAATCCTTGGGCAGCATCTGCAGAGCAGCAAGCACCAGCAGCGCCACGAAGGGGATGGTTTTCCACACATCGACCATAATCACCGCCCACATGGAGTAGGTGGCGTTGGCCGTCCAGGCGATGGGAGCGTCAATCACGCCCAGGCCCATCAGCATATGGTTGATGATGCCGAACTGGTCGTTGAGCATCCACGCCCACATTTGCGCAGAAACGATGGTGGGGATGGCCCAGGGAATCAGCACCGCAGCACGCACAATGACGCGACCCTTAAACTCGGCGTTCAAAATCAGCGCCACAATCACCCCGAATACCACTTCCAGGGATACCGACACCACCGAGAAGTAGACGGTGTTCCATACCGACTGCCACCACACCGAGTCGGCCAGAACCCCATACCAGCGGCCATCGTCATAGACGAGGTAGTTCTCAAAGCCAATCAGGTTGGCGGCGCCTAAATCTGACAGTGAGGCATCGGTGAAGCTGAGAAAAAACGTGCGCACCAGCGGCCAGCCAGCCACCAGCGTTAGCGCAATCAGCATTGGGGCTAAAAACAGCCAGGCGGCTTTCACTCGCTGACGGCGAACTTTAGTGCCCCGACGCGGCTTGGTAGTGAAAGAACGCGCCCCGGCGGGCGCGTCATCATGCTTGATGGAGGTCGACATGGAGGGGCTCCAGGGTTACCAGTTGCGACGCTTCAGGCGAGCCAATTCGTCTTCAAGGTCAGCGACCGCTTGAGTGCCATCTTTAGTGCCGGAAAGCACATCATGGGAGGTGCTGAAAAAGGCGTTGCTCACCCGGCCATAGGCATCGCCGGTGGGGGCGGAGGGCCGTGCAACAGCGTTAACAAAGGTTTCGTAGAGGGTGCCAAAGAAGGGCACCGCTTCGAGCACTTCCTCGTCCTGGTAGAGGGCGTCGATAGTGGGGTTGTAAGAGGCTTGAATGGCGCGGCGCTTCTGCTCCTCTTCACCGGTCAAAAAGGCGACCAGATCAGCGGCTAGTTCCGGGTGCTCGCTGTAGCGCGATACGGCTAAGTTCCAGCCGCCTAGACCCGCGGCACTTTGGCCMTTTTCACCACCCGCGGGCAGTTGGGTTACCCCCACTTTGCCGCGAACGTCACTGTCTTCGCTTTGGGCCAGCGACCAGGCGTAGGGCCAGTTGCGCATAAACACCGCGCCGCCGCTCTGAAAGACACCACGCGCTTCCTCTTCGGTGTAATTGAGCACGCCGTTGGGCGATATATCACCAATCCAGGAGGCGGCAAGATCAAGTGCCTCGGCAGCGTGTTCGTTGTTAATGCTAATCTCGCCATCAGTTTCGACGATGTTTCCGCCACCAAAGCTGGCCACCCACTCAAGGGCATTAACGGTCAAGCCCTCATAAGCACGTCCCTGGAAGACATACCCCTGCATGCTGTCTTTGCCCTCAGCGCGTTCGGCGTCTTTGATCTCGCGGGCAATTTCGGTGAGTTCTTGCCAGGTTTTTGGCACTTCATGGCCATACTTTTCCAGCAAGTCTTCGCGGTAGTAGAGTACGCCCGCATCGGTGAACCAAGGCATGGCGACTAAGCGGTCATCGATGGTGTTATTGGTGACGATGGTGTCAAAGTGCCCAGCGGCTGCGTCATCGCCAAGCACCTCACGTAGATCCAGCAGGTGGTTGGCGAGCAGACCGGGCCACACCACGTCGATCTGCATCACATCGATATCGCTGGAGTTAGCCGAAAGGATCTGCTGATAAAGTGAAAGGCGTTCGGTGGATGAGTTGGGCGTTGAAACCACGTCGACGCTATGGCCGGTTTTCTCCTCCCAGGCGGCGACACCCTCCTGGCAAAGCGTTAGCTCCGCGCCTACCGCACCACATGAAATGGTGAGTTCTTCAGCCTGAACCTGGCTTGCCGCGCTCAGCGAGCTGGCCACGGCGATAGCGGTAGTGATTAAAGTCTTTTTCATAACGGCGTACCTCGACGTTTATTGTTGTGGATGGTGTTGCATCAAAATCAGCGTTGAGCAGCTAACCAATCTATACCTTAATCGCTTTCTTAATCGATTAAGATTGTGCCGCTCAGTTAGCCGCTTGGGCTGGAAAAGTTCAATAGCGACTTTTGTCTAACGGGATTGTTCAGTTTTCACTAAATAAAATCGTTCCTTAGACATTAGTCGCTAATTAGCAACTAGCCGTTGGCAATAAGCGACTTAATCGATTAAGTTTTGGCTATCTTTCCTTAAGCACCGTGGCGTTTAATGACCGCCGCTATCCCCGCTGGGCGAACTGTGCAAGGGAAGTGTTATCGATATGACCTTAATCGATTTAGATATAGGCGATTCAAAATAGTCGCTTAAAAGACAGCCGCTTACCAATAACAATAGGGTACTCAAAACAATGCATAAAATGACATTCAAAACGCCGTTAGCCATTGCGATTGCCGCCGCCAGCTTAGGGATGAGCGGTGTTGCCTCTGCACAAATGACCATGGAGCAGCGCTTTGCCGAACTGGAAGCCCGCATTGAAGCAGCGGAACAGCGTGCCGATGCCGCCGAGCGCCGTGCCGAGATAGCCGAGCAATCACAATCGACCGCCGTGGCGACAGAGAGCGACGCGGAGATCGAAGAGCGTCTGGCCCGGGTGGAGCGGTATGCCGATGGCGAAGAGGGTTTCTCGTTTAACGTTTATGCACGTTCAGGCTTGCTGATTGGTGAAGATGGTAAAAGCGAAAATGCTGGCCCTTACCTGACACCCGCGGGKGGAGAGGGCGGCGCCGTTGGGCGTTTAGGTAATGAGCCGGACACCTACGCCGAAGCGATTTTCAACTACCGTATGCAGTTTGATAACGGCGCCAAAGCGCTTTACCGCACCATGATTGCTGACGGCACGACCTCCAGCAATGACTGGACTGGCGGCGAGTCCGATCTCAACGTGCGCCAAGTGTTTGCTGAATTCAGCGATCTTCCCAGCTTTACCGGCGCCTTTGAAAACGCCTCTATCTGGGCCGGTAAGCGCTTTGACCGCGATAACTTCGATATCCATTGGCTCGACAGTGATGTGATTTTCCTGGCCGGTACCGGTGGCGGTATCTACGACATGCAGTTGGCAGACAACTGGAAATCTAACCTGTCGATTTATGGCCGTAGTTTTTCTGACTATCCGATCGTTGACCGCGAGAACCCCGGTCTTGAAGGCGATACCGACAACCTGATCCTGACCTCCAACAACTACTTCGGCAACTGGCAGTGGATGGTCAACGGTATGTCCGCTGCAGACAACGACGAGCGCGACATTGATGTCGGCCAAACTGCTGCTGATACCGGTTTCCACACCATGATTGCTTATCATGGAGACAGCTTCTTCGGCATGGGCGAGGGTAGTTTCAAAGCGGCTGTGTTGCATGGTCAGGGTTTAGGCGCCGAGACTAAAAGTATTGGTTCACGGGGTGATCTAACTGATGACGCTACCGCCACGCGCCTAGCGCTCTATGGCACCACTTATATTGCACCGCAGTGGCGCGTTGCCCCCTCCATTCTGGCTGAAACCAGCGAAGACCGTTATGCCCAGGGCGATAAGTACAACTGGGCAGGGCTTAACGTGCGCCTAGCCAACGAGTTAACGCAGAACTTCGAAATGCAGTACGAAGCGGGCTATCAGTGGATGGATCTCGATCCCCAGGGGKATAGCGGTCGTAACGCCGTGGATGGTGGCTTCAGCAAATTCACTATTGCGCCCACCTTCAAGCCTGAAGTCGGCGGTTTCTGGCAGCGCCCTGAGATTCGTCTGTTCACCACCTTCAGCGATTGGGACGATGACCTCAACAACTACGGTGCCAGCTCACTGGGCAACGAAGGCTTTACCGGCGGCCAGTGGACCTTCGGCGTTCAGACCGAAGTGTGGTTCTAAACGATGCGAGTTGCTTGATGTAACTGTTTCTTCTCCAATGCACTTTGCCCGCGATCCGTCGCGGGCTTTTTTGTAGGGCTTTAATCGCATTGGTGAACGGTCAGCAGGGCTGCCCAGGGGAGAGCCTATGTCACTTCTACAAGAGAAACTAAAAGCGCCGTTACTGCCGCTTAGCGTGGTAGCCCGGCCGCGCCTAAATGATCATTTCGGTTTAAATGAGCATGTTCGTTTACTGATGGTGCAGGCCCCTGCCGGCTATGGCAAAACCACGCTGCTGGCCGAGCGGCTACCGGCGCTGGAGCAGGAAGCCGCTTGGCTACGCTTGGATCAGCGAGATAATCAGCCCGCGCGATTTTTAGCCTATTGGCAGGCAGCACTCAATGCGCTGTTGGATGACAAAGCGCCGCTGTCACCTGTGGCCGAAGAGGCCGATTGCGTTGAGCAGTTAGAGCGCTGGCTTGGCGAGTTGCCCGAGCAGCGAACTCCGTGCCGGCTGGTGGTGGATGAGTTTGAACACCTGACGCATCCCGATATCTTAGCCGGGCTGGCTCACTGGCTGCGCCACCAGCCGCCCTGGCTGACCTTAACGCTGGCGAGTCGCTCGCGTCCCGCCCTAGGGCTAGCCAGCTTACGGTTACGCGGCGAGATTGAAGAGATCGACCTCAGCGCCCTTGCCTTTGATAGCGAAGAGGCGCAAACCCTGTGCGCAGAGCAGCTCAGCTTTCCACCCACACGAGTAAGCCTGGAGCGTGCGCTACGCAGAAGCGGCGGTTGGGTCATGGTGCTGAACTGGTTAGTGGAGCGCACCACCACCCGGGCGGGGTTTGACGCCCTGGTTGATCGATTAAGTGGCGCTCACCCTGACTTTGTCGCCTGGTTTGACGAACTGCTCTCCGCTGCACTGCCTCTGGAAGAGCGCGAGCTAATGTTGCAACTGGGGGTGCTGGAGCGTTTTTCTCCTGAATTAATGGCGCGGCTATTAGAAGGTGAGCGTTTAACCCAGCGGTTGGAGGCCTTTGAGCAGGCGGGGCTGTTTATTGAACGGACCGACCCTCACGCCCAGTGGTACCGCTTTCAGCGCTTGTTTGGTGAGTATCTTCGCCACCGTCGTCACGAGCTAAGCCTTGCCACCCAGCGCACGCTCCACCAGCGTGCCAGCCAAGCGTGGCTTGCGCTCAACGACCCGGTGATGGCGCTGCGTCAGGCAATTCTCGCCGAAGCTCCTGAAGGCGTGGCCAGTCTACTGACCGCAGAAGGGCCAGCCCTATTGGCAAGCGGGGCCTACGCACTGTTGSCCAAGAGCTTTGCTCTGCTCGGCGAGCCGCGGCTCACCGCCTGCCCAGAGCTTGCACTGCTGTATGGCTGGGTCTCTCATGCTCAGTTTCAGTTTGACATTACCGCCCGGGTGATTGGCTGGATTGAAGCGCAACTAAATACGCCCGAATGGCAACGGCTTAGCGCTGAATTTGCCACCCTGCGCGCGCAGCTGGCGATTAACCAGGGTAATGCCGAGCGTGCCGCACCGCTGGCGGAACAGGCGCTGGCCGTGCCCGCCCGCTATTTAGCCTCAACGCCGCTCACCGCTACCGCCATATTGAGCGAGGCGCGATTTGTGCAGGGGTATTTAGACGAGTCGCTGCAGCGAGTTCGCGAGGTAGAGCGCCAGTCCCGCCAACGTGAAGACCACCAGCTGCTGCTGTGGTCGTTTTGTCATCAATCCGAAGTGCTGGTTGCCCAAGGTCGCCTACAGGCTGCCTACGATATTCAAGAGCGAGCCTTTGCCCACTTAGAGCGAGCTGAGCTTGAGCATCTCCCCGTGGCAGAATTTCTTTACCGGATTCGCAGCCAGGTGCTGTGGGAGTGGCACCGCCTGGATGAGGCCGAGCAGGCTGCCCTGAAGGGGATTGCCGTGCTGGACAGTCAGGGCGAGCGCTGGACGCTGCAGTGCCATATTCAACTGGCAAAGGTTGCCCAAAGCCGTGGCGACCAGGCTCAGTGCGCCGACCATATTCGTCGGTTGCGTAAGATTCTTGCCGAAGGTGATTACCACATCGACTGGGTCGCGAACGCCCACGCTACGCTGCTGGCCTGGTGGCACTCGACCCATGATATGGATGCCGTAGAGCGCTGGCGTCAGGAAGCCCCGGCACCGCTTATCGATAGTGCCACCAACCACTTTTCCCAGTGCAATGTGCGTAACCATGCCCGGGCGCTTACGCTGTTGGGCGGCTACGACGAAGCCCACACGCTATTGGAAGCCCTTGAAGCGCATACTCAGCGTTTGGGACTGGTGACTGATGCCAACCGCAACCAACTCTGCCTGGCGGCGGTTGCCTGGCATCAAGGTCAGTTAGCGCAAGCCAGCCAGCATATGCAGCAGGCGCTTAGCTTAGCTTCTCGCACCGCGTTGGTCGGCAGCTTTTTACGCCTGGGTAAGCCGCTTGGAGAACTGCTGACCAGATTAATCGCCAGCGGCACGCTGGCGCCTTTAGAGCAGGCAAGGGCAGAGCGACTGCTAACGCTTGCTGGCCGACAAAAGGACTTTGGCAGTGCCCGACGCTTAATGCTGGATGAAACGGTAATTGCCGATATCGTCGCGAGGCCAGATGTGCCCGAGCTGATCCGCACTTCGCCGCTGACTCGTCGAGAGTGGCAAATCCTGGGGCTGATTCATGCCGGTCTTTCCAATGAGCAGATCGCTGAACAGCTATCGGTGGCGCCGACGACCATCAAAACCCATATCCGCAGCCTCTATCAAAAGCAGAATATTCGCCGCCGGGACGAAGCGATTGCCCTGGCCGGGCAGCTCTTGGCACAAATACAAGGGGAGTGACGGTACCTCCACTTGTGCTTTTACACCTCCTCCTTGCGTCTACGCCTAGTACCACCCCAGGGGGAGGATTTTATCTGGCGGCCTAGCCTGCATCATGCCCACTATCGGTAATAACTCAGTCGTTGATAAAACCGTCGGCAATAACAAGGATAAGGACTCACCATGATGCAGACACCTTCTACTTCTCACTACGTTGGCAGCCAGGGAGCCGACTGGTGGCGAGGGGCCGTGATTTACCAAATTTATCCACGTAGCTTTATGGATAGTAATGGCGATAGCACTGGCAAAGGGATTGGCGATTTGAAAGGCGTGATCGATAAGCTCGACTACATCGCCTCGCTTAACGTCGACGCTATTTGGCTGTCGCCGTTCTTCACCTCACCGATGAAAGACTTCGGTTACGATATCAGCAACTACCGCGATGTTGACCCGATGTTTGGCACCCTGGATGATTTCGACCGTTTGGTGGAGGCCGCCCATGCCAGGGGGCTGAAGGTGACGATCGATCAGGTGATGTCCCACACCTCCGACCAGCACGCCTGGTTTGAAGAGAGCCGCCAGAGCCGCGATAACCCCAAGGCTGACTGGTACGTATGGGCCGACCCCCAAGCCGACGGCGCACCGCCGACCAACTGGCAGTCGGTATTTGGCGGCAGTGCCTGGCAGTGGGACACTCGTCGCTGCCAGTATTACCTGCATAACTTCCTGGCCAGCCAGCCGGATCTTAATTTCCGCACGCCAGCCGTGGTAGATGCCATGCTGGAGGAAGTGCGCTTCTGGCTAGAGCGGGGCGTGGATGGCTTCCGGTTGGATGCGGTGAACTTCTGCACCCATGGCGAGCTAAAGGATAACCCGCCGCGCCAGGAGATTACCGAAAGTTTTCTAGGCGTTCGCCCCGACAACCCCTACGGCTACCAGCTCCACCAGTACGACAAAACCCAGCCGGAGAATCTTGTGTTTCTGGAGCGGCTGCGCGCTCTGTTGGATGAATACCCCGGCACCACCAGCGTGGGCGAGGTGGGCGACGACGACGCCTTGGGCGTGATGGCGGAATACTCCCAGGGCGGTAAGCGGCTGCACATGTGTTACTCGTTTAACCTGCTTACCGATAAAGCCGACCCCGGCTACTTGCACGAAACGCTAACCGAAATGGAAGCACGCATTGGCGATGGCTGGCCCTGCTGGGCGCTGGGCAACCACGACGTGACGCGGCTGGCAACTCGCTGGCAGGCGGAAGGGCAGCTCGATAAGCTGCGCCTTTATATGGTGTTTCTACTCACCCAGCGCGGTAGCGTATGCCTTTATCAAGGTGAAGAGTTGGGCCTGCCCGAAGCTCAGCTAACGTTTGAGCAGTTGGTTGACCCTGCGGGTATTACCTTCTGGCCTGCCTATAAAGGCCGAGACGGCTGCCGAACGCCGCACCCCTGGCAGGCCGATGCTCATCATGCGGGCTTTAGCAGCGCCACACCCTGGCTGCCGGTGCCTAATACTCATGCTAATCTCGCCGTTGACCAGCAAGATAACGACACCGATTCATTGCTCAATGCCTATCGCGATTTTTTAGCCTTCCGCCGTACTCAGCCTGCGTTGGTGAAGGGCGATGTGCGCTATCACCCTGTGCGCGACGATGTGCTTTGTCTTGAGCGCACCTACCAGCAAACGCGCTTACTGATTGCACTCAATTTTAGCGGTCAAACGGTTACCCGTGCAGCACCTGAGGGCGCTGAAGCCATCGCCGATGCTCCCACGTGGCTTAACGGTGAGTGGCAGGAGGGTGCGCTGACGCTACCTCAACTGTCCCTTCCGCCCTATGGCGTGGCGATTGCCCGTTGCCCGCAATCCCAGGAGGACGCGCCATGGGACGTTTAACCCTAAGCGGCATCGGTAAATCCTTTGACGGAGTGGAAATCTCCCGGGATATCGATCTCACCATCGAAGATGGCGAGTTTGTGGTGTTTGTCGGGCCTTCCGGCTGCGGTAAATCCACCCTGTTGCGCATGATTGCGGGCCTGGAGGATATTACCGAAGGGGATATGCAGCTGGATGATCAGCGGATCAACGAGATTCCGCCCCAGGAGCGGGACATCGGCATGGTGTTCCAATCTTACGCGCTCTACCCACATATGAGCGTGGCAGAGAACATGGCATTTGGCCTGAAGCTGGCGCGGACTGACAAGGCGGAGATTCGCCGCCGCGTCCAGCATGCCGCTGAGATGCTGCACCTCACCGAGCTCCTGGAGCGAAAGCCCAAAGACCTCTCCGGTGGCCAGCGCCAGCGGGTAGCCATTGGCCGCACCCTGGTAAAAGAACCGGCGGTGTTTCTATTTGATGAACCGCTCTCCAACCTGGACGCCGCGCTGCGGGTGGATATGCGGGTGCAGATTGCCGCGCTGCATAAGCGCTTGAACGCCACCATGATCTACGTGACCCATGATCAGGTAGAGGCGATGACACTGGCCGACCGCATTGTGCTGCTATCCAAGGGCCGTATTGCCCAGGTGGGTGCGCCGCTGTCGCTTTATCACTTCCCTAAAACGCTGGAAGTAGCGGAGTTTATCGGCTCACCGCGGATTAATACCTTCCCAGTGACGGTGGTAGACCCTGGCGAGCGTCAAACGGTGGTGCGCCTGCATAGCGGAAGCGAAGACACACTGTCGGTGGCGGTCAATGGCCAACATCTTCACTCAGGCGAGCGCGCCACACTGGGGTTGCGAGCAGAAGACTTTGTTGCACCTGAACAAGCCGAAGCCACGCTAAGTGCTACCTTAATGGTGGCAGAAAAGCTGGGCTACGAAACCCTCGCCCATTGGCAGGTGGTGGGTATCGACACTCCCTTAACCCAGCGCCTGGATGGCTTAACGCAACTAACCGAAGGTCAAACGGTCGCTTTGGGCTTAGCGGGCCAGCACTGTCATCTTTTTGATCAGCAGGGGAACGCCTGCCCACGGCAGGTGGTGGTCGATGGGGTTAGCCAATAATTTTTTTTAAAAGAGTGCATCCAAAACGTCTCCTCGCGGGTATTCCCTATACAGCCGCTATTTAAGGCAGCTGATAATAAACTTTTAGGAGACTGAAAATGACCATTCATCATCTAACGCGGGCTACCCTGGCCGCCACTCTGATTGCATCCTTCAGTCATGTCGCGCTGGCAGATATGACGCCTGCGGATGTCCAAGTGCCTGACGGCAACACCGTTGCGCTCGAAACCGTCGGCGTTGGCGCGATCACTTATATGTGTGAAATGAATGACGAAGACACCATGGCTTGGGTTTTTAAAGGCCCGCACGCTGCGCTTAATGATAGCGACGGCAGCCAGGTTGGCAGTTACTACGGCCCGCCCGCCACCTGGGAAGCGTTGGATGGTTCAAAAATCACCGGTACTCAGCTAGCCACGACGGCCAATGGCGATGGCAATATTCCGCTCCAGCTGGTTGAAGCCAACCCCGCTGAGGGCGAAGGCGCGATGACCGGCGTTAGCTACATTCAGCGTTTGAACACCCAGGGTGGCGTTGCCCCGGATGTGGCCTGCGATATGGATCACGACGGTGCCACGGCTGTTGTTACCTACCAAGCGGACTACATCTTTTGGACGGCTGAATAAGKCGACGAGAGCGCTAATTCCGCTGGGGGCTCGKTTGTCGMGCCCCCAGCGGCTATGCTGTCTGTGAAAACGACGACTGGCGTCGGCGCCGTCACCAGGGAGCTAGGGTTTGACTGACGAGTCTTCAGAATTTGATCATGCTGCGGCATTAGCCAACTGTGCCCGTGGCGAGCATGACGCCTTGCACCAACTCTACGTTCATGAGGGTGCCCGACTATTAGGTGTTGTTGTAAGAATCGTTAAAGATCGCGGTATGGCCGAAGACATTGTCCACGATGCCTGTCTTAATATTTGGCAGCGTGCCGACAGTTTTGACCCTGATAAGGGCTCGGCAAGGGCGTGGATATTTAGTGTGGCACGCCACCTGGCACTCAATGCCATCCGGTACCGTGACCGGGAAGTCACTTTTGATAGCACTTTTGACAGTAATGATCCGACCGAGTTAGACCACCCAGAACATTTCCAGCACGCGACGGTTGCCGAAGATATCTTCGATTGGCAGACCGGCCAGCGGATGGATAGCTGTTTAGAACAACTTGAGCCAGAGCGGCGTAACTGCGTACTTCACGCCTATGTGGATGGTCTTAGTCACGCGGAAATTTCAGCGCATACAGGGGCGCCGCTAGGCACCGTTAAAGCCTGGATCAAACGCAGTTTGCTGCGCCTACGGGAGTGTATGACATGACTCGCCCCAGTCAGCACGAACCAGAACACGACGATGACCATACCTTGGCGGGTGAATACGTGCTGGGTACGCTGTCGTTAGAGCAGCGCAAAGCGTTAGAAGCGCGGTTACCCAATGAGCCTGAGTTGCAAAAAGCGGTGATGGCGTGGGAAGAGCGTTTCTTMCCCTATACCGCTATTACCGATCCGGTAACGCCCTCCGACTATTTATGGCCGCGGATTGAACGCAGCTTAAAAGCACGCGAGACGTCCGCTAAACGGGCCGGTTCCGCTAGTGCGCCGCGAAGACCCGGTCGCATGCTACACAGCCTGCCACTTTGGCGTGGCGCTGCCGGGTTTGGCTTAGCGGCGGCGTTAGTGATGGGCGTGATGCTGGCTAATGAAGTCACCGAGCCAACTATTTCAACGACGCCCGAGTACATGGTGGTGCTGCTGGCCCCGCAAACGCAGTCGGCTGGTTGGGTGGTCCAGGCCTCCTCGCGGCAGGAAATCGAGTTGATCCCACTGGGCACCTTCGAAGTGCCTGAAGGTAAAGCGCTAGAGTTCTGGACTAAAGCAGACGAATGGCAGGCACCGGTATCGCTGGGTTTAGTGGAGCCAGGCCAGCCGATTCGGATGCGCTTAGACCAATTGCCGCCACTTGAAGATAACCAGCTGTTTGAGCTCACGCTGGAAGACGAAACCGGTTCGGCCACCGGCTTGCCTACGGGCCCCATTGAATTTATTGGCCGAGCGGTCGAGATTTAACCTGCGTTAAAGCGTCTGTTCAGCGTGCCTTTAAAAGAATGATAAGCCGACTTGGAACAGGCGCTCCACATCGCGAATGCGGCGTTTATCGACCACAAACAGAATCACGTGGTCGCCGCTTTCTACCTTGACGTCGCCGTGAGCAATGATGACCTCTTTGCCGCGCACAATCGCACCAATGGTCGTGCCGTCGGGCAGGTCGATCTCGCGAATCGTACGGCCCACTACTTTAGACGACTGCTTATCACCGTGGGCGATGGCTTCAATGGCCTCGGCCGCACCCCGGCGCAGTGAGTGAACGTTAACGATATCGCCCCGGCGTACGTGGGTGAGCAGGCTGCCGATGGTCGCCTGCTGGGGTGAAATGGCGATATCGATCTCGCCGCCTTGCACCAAATCCACGTACGCGGCGTTGTTAATCAGCGTCAGCACCTTCTTCGCCCCTAAGCGCTTGGCGAGCAGCGACGACATAATGTTGACCTCGTCGTCGTTGGTCAGCGCGCAGAAGATATCGCACTCTTCGATGTTCTCTTCTTCCAGCAAACGCTTGCTCGTGGCGCTGCCGTGGAGCACCACGGTGCGATCCAAGCGCTCAGAGAGCGTGGTGCAGCGATCCAGGCTGTGTTCGATGATTTTAACCTGGTGACTATGCTCCAAATGCTCCGCCAAGCGTTCGCCGATATTGCCGCCCCCGGCAATCACTACCCGACGGAAGTCCCGCTCGACGCGGCGCAGCTCGCTCATTACCGCGCGAATATCCCGCCGGGCAGCGAGGAAAAACACTTCGTCGTCGGCTTCGATGACCGTATCGCCACGGGGGATAATCGGCCGATTACGCCGGTAAATCGCCGCCACGCGAGTATCCACGTTGGGCATATGGCGGCGTAGAAAGGCCAGGTCTTGGCCCACCAGCGGGCCGCCGTAGAAGGCCTTTACCGCCACCAGCTGAACCAAGCCACCGGCAAATTCAAGCACCTGTAGGGCCCCAGGGTGCTCGATCAGACGGCGCACATGGTCGGTCACTACCTGCTCGGGGCTAATCAGTACATCAATGGGAATCGCTTCGTGGGCGAACAGCCCTTTGCGGGTTAAATACGCCGTGGCACGCACCCGGGCGATCTTAGTGGGGGTGCGAAACAGCGTATGGGCGACCTGACAGGCGATCATATTGATCTCGTCGCTGCTGGTCACGGCGATCAGCATATCGGCGTCTTCGCAGCCTGCCTGGCGCAGCACAATGGGGTAGGAGCCCGCCCCGGTAACGGTGCGAATGTCGATTTTGGTGTGCAGCTCACGCAGTTTCTTGGCGTCAGTATCAACGACAGTGATGTCGTTCTCCTCACGGGCGAGGTGCTCTGCCAATGTGCCGCCGACCTGGCCGGCGCCCAAAATAATAATCTTCATAGGTAGTTAGATCACTTCGGCGACATGTAAATACAGATACTCACCTACTAAGGGAAAACTGTCGAGTGAAGGGAGCCTTAGATCTCCTTTTGCCCGACGGAAAGGGCTTTTTTTACGCCTTTTTGACGGCTAATGCCTTAAACGCCATCGAATTTTTACGCCTGCAATCTCTAAGCTCAAGGTGCCAATCAAAGGAGGCACTTCCATGAATATTGCATTGCTAATCATCGCGACCGGCACAGCGGCGTATCTGTTTTACGCGCTCATCTGTCCCGAGCGTTTTTAGGAGATCGTCATGAACGATATGATCGCTATTTACGCCTTAGTGGCTCTGCTTAGTGTGCCCTTGGGTATCTATATTGCTTTTGCATTAAGCACACAGACGAACCGGCTCGATACGCTGTTTGGCGTGATCGAAAAGCCTATCTACCGGTTGGCGGGCGTTAAAAGTCAACACACCATGACGTGGCAAGTGTACGCGTTAGCCATCCTTAAGCTGCATGTGGGCTTGATACTGCTGGCATGGCTGGTCTTTATGTGTCAGGGCTTATTGCCACTCAACCCGGACGGCATCCCCGGCATGCCATGGGACACGGCGCTGCATACAGCGGTGTCCTTTGCTACCAACACTAACCAGCAGCACTACTCTGGCCAAGCGCAGCTTTCGCATTTAAGCCAAACCTTCGCCATTGTCACGCTGCAGTTCTTAACCCCCGCCACGGGGCTTGCGGTGTTGGTTGCGATTGCCCGCACTTTATTCGTCGCTAAGCCTGCCAAGGTGTTAAACGGCGTTGGCAACTACTACCACGATCTTACCCGCACCCTGGTGCGCGTTATGTTGCCACTGGCAGCGGTTGTCGCACTGCTGCTGACCTGGCAGGGCGTACCGGCCAGCTATCAGGCCGCCCACCAGGTAGACATGCTGGATCCCCAGGTAGAAGAAGTGCAGTCGATTCCCTTAGGCCCGGTGGCGTCCATGGTGGCGATCAAGCAGCTGGGTACCAACGGCGGTGGCTGGTATGGACCCAACTCCACCGTGCCCCTTGAGAACCCCMCGCCGCTGGCGAACGTTATCGAAACCGCTTCGCTCACGCTTATCCCCGTGGCGCTGCTTATCGCGATTGCTCTGATCAGCGGTCGACGTCGGCTAATGACGGGCATTGGTGCCGTGATGATCGCGTTCTCTCTGATTTCCACCTCGGTGGTGGTCTATTCGGAACGCATGCCCAATGCAGCCCTGGTCGAACTCTCCCAGCCGGGGGCCAACTTGGAAGGCAAGGAGCTGCGTTTTGGCACTGACCTTTCTGCTCTGTGGGGCAGTTGGACGACACAAACCTCCAACGGCTCAGTCAACGCCATGCACGATAGCTTCAACCCCATGGGCGGCATGATGCTGCTGATGGATATGTTTGTGAACGTAACGTTTGGTGGAGTGGGCGTCGGGCTGATTGGCTTCTTCCTCTACCTGATGTTGGCGGCCTTTGTGGGCTCGTTGATGGTGGGCAGGGCGCCCGAGCTGTTTGGTAAACCGTTAGAAACCCGCGAAATACGCTGGATTTCACTGGCGATTCTGGCTCAGCCGCTGGTCATCCTGGGGTTGAGTGCGCTGACCGTTGCGATTCCAAGCGCGGCAGCCAATTCCAACCCAGGGTTCCACGGCTTATCCCAAGTGCTTTATGAATTCACCTCTGCGTTTGCCAATAACGGCTCTGGTTTTGAAGGGCTGGGCGATGACACGCCCTGGTGGAATATCGCCTGCGTGGTCGCCCTATTGATTGGCCGCTTCTTACCCATGCTAGTGCCATTAGCGGTAGCCGGTTGGTTGGCAGCTAAGCGCACGGCACCGGCGGGGCGCGGCACCCTGCCCATGGATAGCCCCGCCTTTATGGGCTTAACCGCAGGGGTGATTGTGATTGTCAACCTGCTTGGCTTCTTACCGGCGTTAGTGCTTGGCCCGATTGCAGAATCCGTCGTGCAAGGCTTCTAGGAGAAAAGAGATGTCACATACAGAGCTTGCTAAACAGCCGCGTCGTTCGCTGCCTATTGGCCAAGTCGTCACCGGCGCGGTAAAAGGGCTTGCGCCCCATCTACTGGCTCGCAACCCGGTTATGGCGGTGGTCGCCATTGGTACGGTGGTGTGTTTCGGGCTAACGCCGATTGCTTTCGCCCAGGGCGAAAACGGCGGCTTTGCGCTCACCATTGCGCTACTGCTGCTTGCCACCGTGCTTTTTGCCACCGGTGCGGAGTCACTGGCAGAGTCCCGGGGTAAGGCTCATGCTGGCGCGCTGCGCAAAACCAAAGGGGAGCTCAAGGCGGCTAAGCTAAACGCTGACGGCACCACCAGCGCCGTGACCGCCGACTCACTGTGTAAAGGCGACCGAGTGAAAGTGGTGGCGGGTGAGCTGATTCCGGCAGATGGCGATATCGTCGAGGGTGCGGCGTCTATCAACGAGTCGGCGGTAACCGGTGAGTCCGCGCCGGTGCTGCGTGAAGCGGGCACCGATAACAGCGGCGTCAGCGCAGGCACCAAAGTGCTCTCGGATCAGCTGATCATTGAAGTCAGCGCCAACCCCGGTGAATCCCTGCTGGATCGTATGATTGCCTTGGTAGAGGGCGCTAGCCGTCAGAAAACGCCTTCCGAGCTGGCGCTTTCGGTGCTGCTGGCGATGCTCACCCTGGTGTTCCTGATCGTGGTGGTCACGCTGGTGCCCATGGCCGCTTTCGTAGGAGTAGAAACCTCGACGGTCATGCTGGTAGCGCTACTGGTGTGCTTGATTCCTACCACCATTGGCGGTCTTTTACCCGCCATTGGCATTGCCGGTATGGAGCGCGCCATGCGGGCCAATCTGGTCGCCAAGTCAGGCAAGGCAGTAGAGATCGCCGGTAGCATCGACACGCTGTTACTGGATAAAACTGGCACGATTACCCTGGGCGACCGCCGCGCGACGGAGTTCGCCCCCTGCCAGCAGGTGCCGCGTCAACGGGTACGCGATGTAGCGTTTTTAACCTCTCTGGAAGACCCTACGCCTGAAGGCCGCTCGATTGTGACGCTGGCCACTGAGCAGGGTGTGGATGTGCAGCTTAGCGAAGAAGCGGATGGCGCAACCTTTGAAGCCTTCAGTGCTGAAACCCGACTTTCAGGGGTGGATCTAACCAGCGGTAAAAAGCTACGTAAAGGTGCCCCCAATGCCATCGCCGAGTGGGTAAAGGCGCAGGGCGGCGATATCCCCAGCGACTACAACCAGGTCATTGAGCGTATATCCCGCGATGGTGCCACCCCTATTGCAGTAGCGGAAAACCAGCAGATCCTGGGCGTGGTAGCGCTTTCTGACGTGATCAAAAGCGGCATCGCGGAGAAGTTTGCCGAGCTGCGCGCTATGGGCATCAAAACCGTGATGATCACCGGTGACAACCCGATTACCGCCTCGGCCATAGCCGCCACGGCAGGGGTCGATGACTACATCGCCGAAGCCACACCTGAGCGTAAGCTGGCGCTGATTCGCGAAGAGCAGGCCAGTGGCCGTCTGGTGGCCATGGTCGGTGACGGTACCAATGACGCTCCGGCGCTGGCCCAGGCCGATCTTGGTCTGGCCATGAATTCCGGCACCCAAGCCGCCCGCGAAGCGGCCAATATGGTCGATCTGGACTCCGACCCCGGCAAGCTCATCAGTGCGGTGGAAATTGGTAAACAGCTGCTGGTGACCCGAGGCGCACTGACCACGTTCTCTTTGGCGAACGATGTCGCTAAGTACTTCGTGATTCTACCGGCACTCTTTGCGGCAAGTTTCCCGGCGCTGGGCGTGCTGGATGTAATGAACCTGCATTCACCCACCACGGCGGTGCTGGCAGCCGTGCTGTTCAATGCGTTGATTATTCCCGCACTGATTCCCTTTGCGCTACGTGGCGTGTCCGTAAAAGCCGCATCGGCGACGGTGCTATTGCGCCGCAACCTGCTGATCTACGGTCTTGGTGGGCTGCTGCTACCGTTCCCTGCCATCAAGCTGCTCGACATGCTGATTGCGCTGTTTATCTAGGAGAAGCGTCATGAATATAGGTATTAAAGATCCCGCGGCGATTAATGACGAAGAGCAGCAGGCACCAACGTTTGAGGCAAAAGCCACTTGGGGCAGTGCGTTGCGCTTTATGGTGGTGATGGCCGTTCTGCTTGGGCTGGTGTACCCCTTAGCGACGACAGCGGTCGGTGGCTGGTTGTTTCCTGAGCAGTCGCAAGGCAGCTTGGTTCGTGACGCCGAGGGTCGGGTGGTAGGGTCAAGCCTGGTGTCACAAACCTTTGTCAGCGATGAATACTTTATCGGTCGCCCGTCAGCGGCGGGTAACGATGCGGGCGGGGTTTCAGGGTCTAACCTGGCTCCTAGCAATGAAGCGCTTCGTGAGCGTGCCCAGGCCGATGCCCAGGCGATTGCCCAGCGGGAAGGTGTCAGCGTCGATCAAATCCCGGTTGATCTGATCACCGCGTCGGGCTCTGGGGTTGACCCGCATATCTCGTTACCAGCCGCTGAATTACAGGTCGCAAGGGTAGCGCAGGCGCGTGAAATCGACGAAGCTAGCGTCACTGAACTGATCGACCAAGCGCTTGAAAACACGGGCTGGCTGGGGTCGCCAGTGGTCAACGTATTGCGATTGAATGTGAGTTTGGATGAGCGTTTTCCCGTCGCCMCCACCACGTCGTCTGTCACCCCTGTGGAGTAGCTAAATGTATTCAGCGGATCAGCGACCCGATCCCAATGCATTGCTAAAAGCCGCGCGCCGAGAGGCGCGCGGCTGTTTGCGTGTATTTTTGGGAGCCGCCCCCGGCGTAGGCAAAACTTACACCATGCTACGCACTGCCCGGGAGCGAGCAGAAGAGGGTGACGATATCGTGATTGGCGTGGTTGAGTCCCACGGCCGCGCCGACACCGAAGCTCTCTGCGAGGGGCTGTCACGTATTCCGCTGGCGCCTTTACAGCACCATGGCCGAACGTTTTATGAATTTGATATTGATGCGGCCCTAGAGCGGAAACCCACCATTCTACTGGTAGATGAGTTGGCCCACCGCAACATTCCCGGCAGCCGACATCCAAGGCGTTATCAGGATATTGAAGAACTATTGGATGCGGGGATCGATGTCTGGACCACAGTGAACGTCCAGCATTTGGAAAGCCTTAACGACGATGTGGCCCGGATTACCGGCATACGCATGCGCGAAACCGTTCCCGATACGTTGTTGGAGCGCGCCCGGGATGTGTCGCTGGTGGATTTAACCCCGGAGGAACTGCTTGAGCGTTTAAGGCGCGGCAAGGTGTATATCCCCGAGCAGGCACGCGCCGCCATGGAGGGCTACTTTAATGAGTCGAACCTCAATGCGTTGCGCGAGCTGGCGATTCAAACCATGGCCGAGCGGGTGGATGCCGATGTAAAAGTGGCTATGGATGCTAGCGGCAGAGCAGGCCCTTGGCCGGTAAGGCCGCACCTGCTGGTGGTCGTCAACGGTAGTGAAGACGATGTATCCCTCGTGCGCGCAGCCCACCGAATGGCAGAGAGGCGCCTGGCCGTATGGCGAGCGGTCTATGTTGATAAGGGTGTCGACTCGCCCGAGCAGCAGCTAGCGGTTGAGAAGATATTTAGCCTGGTGACCCGGCTGGGAGGCGACCCACTTCGCTTGCAAGGACATAGCCAGCTAGACGAAGTGATCAACTACGCCCGCTCGATTAATGCCACCACAATTATGGTAGGCCGCGACGGCAAGCGTCGCTGGTGGCCGTGGTCGCGGCCGCTTGCCCAACGTTTGATCGCGCAAAMCGATGTCTTTGATATCGTGGTAGTGGCTCAGGGGAGCATGAAGCAAGGTATGCGTAAGCAGCAGCCTGGCTGGAGAGTGCGCCCACCCCAGCTACTCGCCACCAGCTTAGCGGTGATGGCCTCACTGGGAATAGCCCACCTGCTAGAACCTTGGCTGGAGCTTGCCAATCTGTCGCTGGTGTTTTTAGCCGCCGTGCTGTTCAGCGCTATCTGGGCGGGCACCGCTATGGCCATGTTCAGTGCCGTGGTGGGCTTTTTGGTGTTTAACTTCTTCTTTACCGAGCCGCGTTTGACCTTTGCCATGGTGGAACGGGGGCAACTGTTGACGGTGGTGTTCTTCTTTTTGGTAGCGCTAGTGGTAGGGCAACTGGCGGGTSGTGGACGCCAGCGCTTAGTCGCACTGCGGGCCAGCCGCGACCAGACCCAGCTTCTGCTGCGCTACGCCGAGCAGCTTTCTACCGCCACCGACAGTGCCAGCGCCGCCAAAGTGGGTGTCGATACGCTGGTGCAGTGTTTTGAAGTCCCCGTTATCTTTATTGAAACGGCGGAAAGCGCTAGTGAGGTGCAAGTGGTCTACGCGCTACCGGATTCCGAGCGTTTGGACATGACCGCCAAGCAGGCAGCGGTATGGAGTTGGCAGCACCAAAAACCGAGCGGTCAGGGCACACAAACATTGAGCCAGCAGGCGTGGCGCTTACTTCCGCTCGCGGTGCAGGGAGAAAAAGTGGGGATGCTGGCGCTCAAACTGTCGGCCAGCCCAAAGGCACTCAACCATGAGCGTGAGTCGCTGATTGACACCCTGGTGCGCCAACTCAGTATGGCCCTGGAGCGCACACGTTTGGTGGCCGAGTTGAATACAACGCGGGTGTCCGAAGAGAACGAGCGGCTGCGCTCCGCGTTACTCTCGTCGGTTTCTCATGACTTGCGCACGCCGCTGTCATCTATCATTGGTGCCACCAGCTCCCTGATTGAGCTAAAACCCCAGCTCAGTGAAGACGATCAGCGCGAGCTGCTAGACGGCATATTATCCGAGAGCGAGCGGCTCAACCGCTATATTCAAAACCTGCTCGATATGACGCGGCTGGGGCACGGCACGCTGAAAATAGAGCGTGACTGGGTGTCGTTTGACGACGTTATCAACTCAGCGCTGAAGCGGCTGGGGCAATCGCTGAAACACGTCGTGGTAAGGAAACAGTGGCCTACTACGCTGCCGCTGTTGTACGTTCATCCCGCGCTGGTGGAACAGGCGCTGGTTAACGTGCTGGATAACGCCCAGCGCTTCTCGCCACCCGGTGGGGAGCTGCTGATTAAGGCCCACCTTAATGAAGGTGATCCAGCCACATTGGTAATCACCATTGAAGACCAAGGCCCAGGGATTTCCCCCGAGCTGCGCGAGCAGGTATTTGATATGTTTTACAGCGGCGGCGACGGCGATCGCAGCGCCCATGGCAGTGGCCTTGGCTTGGCCATTTGTCGTGGCATGATTGGTGCCCACGGCGGCACGATCAACGCTGACACAGGCGAAAATGGCCGAGGCACCGCTATTGTCATTACGCTGCCACTGTTAGGTGCAGATATGAGGAAGATGGATGAAGAATGAGGGTAACGGGCGCATTCTGATTGTTGACGACGAACAGCAAATTCGCCGTTTTCTGCGTATCAGCCTAGCCTCCCAAGGCTACGGTGTGCTGGAGGCAGAGAACGGTGAGCAAGCCTTGGCAGCGGTATATACCCAATCGCCCGACGTGGTGCTGCTTGATCTTGGCCTACCCGATATGGATGGCCACGAGGTGCTGCAGGGCATCCGTGAGCACAGTGCTGTGCCGGTAATTGTAGTATCCGTGCGGGATAGGGAGGAGGAGAAGGTCTTATCGCTGGATAACGGCGCCAATGATTACGTTACTAAACCCTTCGGCATCCAAGAACTGCTTGCTCGCATCAGGGCCGTACAGCGTCAGTCGCAGCAAGCGAGGGGGGAGGTGGCCGCTAGCTACTATGTTAGCCAGGGGCTGGTGATCGATCTTGAGTTAAGGCAGGTTTCTCTACAGCAGGAAGGTGTGCATTTGACCCGCAAAGAGTTCGCCGTGCTGGCCCGTCTTTGCCGCTATGCCGGGCGTGTTGTTACCCAGACCCAGTTGCTTAAAGAAGTATGGGGGCCGACCCATGTAGACGACACCCATTACCTGCGTATTGTGGTCAGCCGCCTGCGCCAAAAGCTCGGCGATGACCCCCAAACACCCGTACTGCTTCAAACAGAAGCTGGGGTCGGCTATCGGCTGCTGGTAGAGCCAGCGCAGCGACCTGCAGCTTCTTAGTGATCTGAAAAACAGTAGCTATCTGAAAAGCAATAGTGATCTGAAAACATTAGCGACGCCAGAACATCGGCGTCATCAGCACGACCACCGTCAAAATTTCCAGGCGGCCCATCAACATACCGATACACAGCAGCCATTTTGCCGCCTCGGGAAGCGACGAAAAGTTGCCCGCTGGGCCAATAGTGTCGCCAAGGCCGGGGCCGACGTTGGCCACCGCAGTGGCAGCACCAGAAATGGCCGTCACTAAATCCAGCCCAAGTGCCGAAAGGCTTAGAGCCAATGCCGCGATGGTAATAAAGAAGAAGAACGAGAAGGCCACCACGCTTCTGGAAATGTCGCTGGTTACCGGCTGGTGGTTGTAGCGAGTAGTAAACACGCCGTTGGCATGTATGAGATAACGCAGTTGGTTGAGCAGCATCAGCATGGCAATTTGAAAGCGGAAGATCTTCATACCACCACTGGTAGAGCCACTACAGCCGCCCACAAAAGTGAGATAGAAAAAAGCAGTCACCGGTAACGCGCCCCATAGCGTGTAGTCGTCTGAGGCGTATCCGGTGGTGGTCACCACTGAAATCACGTTAAAAGTGACGTGGGTAAGGGAAACAAACCAATCATCGCCTTGCAGCACCCGCCACCCGCTAAGAACCACTATCGCGGTCAGTAACAGCTTTAAAAGTCCGCGTACCTGCTGGTCTTTCCACAGGGCGGTGCGCGATGTGCGAATAAAACGAATGTATAAAACAAACGGCAACGCCCCGCTTAGCATAAAAAAGCTGCCCATCCACAGTAGCCATGGCTGCTCGGAGTAGGCCCCAAAGGAAGCATCCGAGTTGGCAAAGCCACCGGTAGCCAGGGACGTCATGCCGTGGACAACGGCGTCAAGCGGTAGCATGCCTCCCGCCCAATAACTCACCATGGCCGCAAGCGTTAGGGCTACATAAATACTTAGCGTCGCTTTGGCAATGCCGCCTGTGCGGGGCATGACTTTGTCAGACCAGTCGGAAGACTCGGTATGAAATAGTCGCATACCGCCCACTTTCAGAAACGGCAAAATGGCAATGCCCATAACGATGATGCCGATGCCGCCCATCCACTGCATTAAGCCGCGCCATAGCTTCAATCCGTCGGAAAAATGCTCAATCCCCACCATCACCGTCGAGCCGGTGGTGGTGATGGCAGAGACGGATTCAAAGACGGCATTGGTCACGCTGAGCTGCGGTGCGCCTAAAATCAGCGGTAGGCTCGCAAAACCTGTGATGCTTGCCCAACTGGCTGCGGTGAGCACAAACATTTGCCAGGGCTTTAGCTCTAGCGACACCTTACGCGTGAGTAACCAGGTTGTGAGAGTGGCGCTGAGGACAATCAGAATAGACACACCAAAGGCAGGKGCATCAGGATCATTTTCCACCAGCAATACGACCCAGGGTATCGCCATAAACATGGCAAGCACTAGCCACAGTACCGCCATGATTTTAAATATTTGCGCCCAGTTACGGTAAGCGTCTCGGTAGTAAAGCTTGCTGGGAAAAATGGTCATATTTCCGCTCTTAATTTGCCCTAATGTTCAGCGTGGTATCTCACCATGGCAATTACTAAAAGTCTGTAAAATTCTCCTAAAAAAATGATGTTAGGCTAAAAAAATCGGCCCCAAAGGAGCCGGTCGTGAGCATATTGTCCAAGCGAGAGTAGCTTTGTTGTCAACGAGTATAAAATTAACCTTTAACGCCTCCGGCGGTTAACCCACCAATAATCCAGCGCTGGCAGATCAGGAAGGCCACGGTGATTGGCAGCCCCGAGAGTACGGCAGCGGCGGCGAAGTCTCCCCAGCGCTGATTATGGTCGGCCAAGTATTGCTGGGCGCCCACCGCAAGGGTGAGCTTATGCTCATCCACGAGCAGTACAGACGCCATGGGGTACTCCATGATGCTCATCACAAACGCCAGGATGAACACCACCATCAGAATTGGCACCGACAGCGGCAGTAGGATGTAGCGAAACGCCTGCCAGGTGCTTGCCCCGTCCACCATGGCAGCTTCTTCGAGCGACCCGTCGATGGATTCGAAGTAGCCCTTGATCGTCCAGATGTGCAGCGCCACCGCGCCGAGCGAGGCGACAATCAGCGCGCCATGGGTGTTGATCCCCAGCCAGCCGACGAACTGACCCAGCCGGTCGAACAGCGCGTAGAGCGCCACCAGCGAGAGCACGGCGGGGAACATCTGGAAAATCAGCATGCCTTTCAACAGCGGCTCCTTGCCCTTAAAGCGCATACGGGCAAAGGCGTAGGCGCTGGTGGTTGCTAACATAAGAATTAATACCGATGACACGACTGCTACTTTGATGGAGTTCCACAGCCACAGTAGTACCGGAAAGGGGGGCTGGACGATGCTACCGTCCGGGCGCTCCCAGGGAATACCCAGCGCCAGTGACCAATGCTCCAACGAGAAGCGCTCGGGGATCAAGCTCCCCGAGGCAAAGTTTCCCTCACGAAACGAGATTGAAATTACCAACAGCAGCGGAAACACGATCAGTGAAACAAAGCCGATCAGCGCCAAATGGGCGCTCCATCGCCGTGCGCGAATGGAGCGGGGTTGAACCATCGCCATCGTAAACCTCCTAAACTTTAACCTTGGAAAGCCGCAAATTAACCACCGACATGCCCACCACCAGCAGGAAGATCAGCGTTGCAATCGCTGCCGCCAGGCCGAAGTTCTGGCCGGCATCCTGGAAGGCGATGCGGTAGGTGTAGCTCACCAGCAGGTCGGTGGTGCCCGCGGGCGTGCTGGCACCCAGAATGTCCGGGCTGCCCCCGGTGAGCAGCGCAATCAGTACGAAGTTATTGAAGTTAAAAGCAAAAGCGGCGATTAACAGCGGCGTGAGTGGCTTGATGATCAGCGGCAGAGTGATCTTCATCAGGTTGGTGATCGGCCCGCCGCCGTCTACCGCCGAGGCCTCGTACAGATCGCCGGGGATCGACTGAATCAGCCCCATGCACAGCAGCAGCATGTAGGGGTAACCCAGCCAGGTATTGACGATCAGCAGCATGGTTCGGGCTAGCCAGGGGTCGGTAAACCACTCCGGCGAAATGCCGAACAGCGCCTCCAGAATCATGTTTACCTCACCAAAATGCTGATTGAACATGCCTTTGAAAATCAGAATCGAAATAAACGCTGGAACCGCGTAGGGCAGTATCAGCAGCGTCCGATAGACCGCCTTGCCCTTGAGCTGATCCCACTGCAGCAGCGAGGCGAGGACAAACCCCACGGCCAACGTGAATAGTACGGTGAGCCCGGCAAACACGAAGGTCCAGACAAATATCTTCATAAACGGCCCGCGTATATCCGGGTCGGTGAAGATCTTGGTGTAGTTGGTGAAGCCCACGTTCACCGGCCACCCAGGGGTGATGCGTTCGTCGTTCTCGGTGACGAAAAAGCCGATATCGTTATCCGGCGTCAGCACCTGACCCTCCTGCTGATCATAAAGGCTGCCGTTGTCACGAATCTCATAGCGGTCGATCATTGGCGCGAACTGGCGCAGGCCCGCCATGCGTAGCTCGGTGCCCCCGGGCGTTTGCAGGCGCAGCGCCTGGAGGGCGTCGCGGGCCTGAATGGCTTCGCGCATGGGAAGCGGCTCACCTTCGGGCGGGCCGTCTACGGCTTGGGTTGGAGCGCGACGGACTTCGCTGTTAGTTAGGTTGATCGCGGCGGATAGTAGCCGGTCGTTATCGCCCGCAGGAGCGTCGCTTTCCAGATAAAGGCGCACCAGCTCGTCCTGCTGGTAAAGCGAATAGGAAAAGGCAGCGCCCTCTGCCTGGTAGCTTTGATCGGTCAGTTGTGCGCGCACGCGCTCCTGGCTGAGCAGATTGTCCGAGCTGTAGTTACTGAAGCTAATGCCGACGGTATACACCAGCGGGAAAATAACGAAAACGCCAAGCCCGGCCACTGCCGGGAAAATATACCGGTGGCTCATCAGCGAACGGCGGCTGAACACCACGCCCAGCGATGTGCCAAGCACTAAAAATAGCAGCGCAAACACCCATTGGCCGTGCATATAAAAAGCCATCACCAGCCAAAGCAGGGCCAGTACCATCAGCCCGATCACGCTGCGCATTGCCCAGCGAGAATAGCGTTCGGCCACATGACGGGAGCGGTGGCGGGGCAAGCCCCGCGAAGCATTCGTGGTAAACATGAAAGATGTCCTGCGAAACTTCCCGGCTTTGCCAGCGGTGTGCCATGGCCGGTCAGTGAAGGAAAGGCGAGTGGCTACTGGCGCATACGCCGCGCGGCGGCATCCAGTGCTTCCTGGGGGGACTGACGCCCGCTGCCGATGTTTTGCAGCGCGGGTTCCATGGCTGCCCAGAAGGCGCCCATTTCAGGAATGTTCGGCATCGGCATACCGACTTCGGCGTTATCGAGGGTGGCCGCGATGTTGGGGTTGTCGGCCAGTTCCGCCTGATAATCGATGTGTGCCACGGCCCCCAGCGACCCATCGCTGTTGAAGGTGCGCATACCCTCCTCGCTGAGCAGATAGTTTTCCAGGAACTCGACGGCCAGGAAATCATTGGGCGACGCAGAGTTGATCATTGCCGTCATAACGCCAAACATGGGCTTGGCACGTTCTTCGCCCACCTTGGGCAGCAGGGCGACGCCGTAATCAATGCCGCTGCGCTCAAGGTTCGGCCAGGCCCAGGGGCCGCTAATCATGGTCGCCACTTCGCCCTTGTTAAAGCGATTATCCATGATGCTGTAGTCGGTTCCCCGCGGTACCACGTCGCTTTCGATCAGCTCGACCAGCAGCTCAGCACCCTGCACGGCGCCTTCGTTGTTAACGCCAATATCGGTAACGTTGTAGCCTGCGTCAGTTTGTTTAAATGGGTAGCCACCGTTAGCGGCTAGCAGTGTCCAGCCGTAGTAGGGCTCGCTGTAGTCGAACAGGATGGCTTTTTTACCCTCTTGAGAAAGCGTCTCGTCCAGCTGCATTAGCTCGGCAAAGCTCTCCGGCGGGGTGTCCACCAGGGCTTTATTATAAATGAGCCCGAGTGATTCCACTGAAATGGGGTAGCCATAGGTTTCGCCATTCCACAGGGCAGCTTCCCAGGAGAAGTCATAAAAAGACTCACGGAAGCTGTCACTAGGCGCTATCTGTTTTAGTAGGCCGCTTTGTGCCCACTCGCCAATCCGGTCGTGGGCCCAGATCACGATGTCCGGCCCTTGGCCACTGCCCGCCGCCTGTTGAAAACGGTCGGTCAGGTTATCTGGAAAGACCACCTCAACTTCGATGCCCGTCTCTTCAAGAAACTGATCGGCCAGCAGCTGAATACCTTCCTGGCCTTTGTTGTCGCCCATCCAGATGGTTAAGCGGTCATCTTCAAACGCGAAGGCTGGCAAAGTTGCTCCTGCAAGCAGGGTGGCGGTGATTAAAGGCGTAAATCCGGGCCGATGTCTTGCCATCATTTAAAAAGCCTCAATTTTTGTTATAAGGGATGGTGGCGTTGCCACCTGAACAGTCTTAGCCTCGCCAATTCAGTCGGCAGCCACCTCATCCTTGAGGGGCGTAGTGATGGCGTATATCAGGGGCGTAGAAACATTAAATAGAAGTAGGGGGGCTAAAACCTGTTGCAGGCTCTACCAAATGCGCTTTTGAGGGCTCTCGCTCAGACTAAATGCAAAACAGACGCCATGCATAATTAGCCAACTGGAAATTCAGTTGTCGCATATTTGACATGCGATTTGTGACGTACAGTCAGCGTATAACCTAGCGTTAGGGGGCCAAGACGGCCAATAAGCATTACGGCCATGATAATTAGCTGGCCCGCGGTACCCAGTTCACTCGTAGTGCCACGCGATAATCCTACGGTGCCAAAAGCAGAGACAACCTCGAACGCTATATCTAAGAAGTCGTCTTTTACAAAAATCGTCAGCATAAAAACAGCTATGAAAATGGTTGCCATACCGATAGTCGCGGTAGCTAAAGCTTTTAGTAATGTTTCTCGACTTAGTGAGCGACCAAAGAAGCTTACGTTTAAATTTCCTTGGAGAAAAGATTTTGTCGCCGTGATTAAAATGAAAAAAGTAGAAATCTTAATGCCGCTAGCGGTTGAGTTCGGTGCGCCGCCAATAAACATAAGTAGAAGCATTAGAACACTAGTGCCTGCTGTTAGAGCACCAATCTCGAGCGTGTTGAAACCAGCCGTTCTAGGAGTGACACCTTGAAACCATGCGGCCAGTAGCTTGCTCCAAAAGCCTTCTAGCATGCCTAGCGTGTTGGGGTTGTTAAATTCCAAAATCAAAACCGCCGCGGTAGCGAACAAGTTGAGAAATAAAGTGGTGGTTAAGATAATTTTTACGTATACCGAAAGCCGAGGCCATGAACGCTTTTCCAATAATTCCATAATGACGATATAGCCAAGTCCTCCAGTAACAAAAAGTGCTGTGACAGATAGCGTGATGCCGGGATGAGAAACGTAATTTGATAAGCTATCTGGAGATAGCGCAAAGCCCGCATTATTAAATGCGGAAATGGTATAAAAAAGCGCATTATATAGCCCGTCACCCCAGCCGAGTTCGGGAATAAAAAAGTAGCTAAGTACAATAATCCCAATGGCTTCGCTGGCAATGGCAAATAGCGCAATAGAACTCCCCGCTTTTCTAGCCGTTTGAAGGGAGACTTCATTAAAAGCTTCTTGTGCCACCAACTGTTGCTTTAGGCGTAACTTAAAACCAAGCGCTAGAGCGGTCAGTACTGCAAAGGTCATCAACCCTAGTCCGCCTAATTGAATCAGGCATAGGATGACGAGCTGACCGAAGGTCGTGTATTGACTGCCTGTATCGACAACCACAAGGCCCGTTACCGTAACGGCGGAGGTGGCAGTAAATGCTGCTTCCATCCAAGAAACCGGAGCGACGGTGGCAAATGGCAGCTTTAGTAAGCATGCTCCAATGAAAATTAATATGAGAAAAGACTCAAGCAATAGCCAAGGGGGCTTAATGCTACGTTTACGCTTTGGCCCTTTGACGATCGTTTGGTGAGGCGTCTGGTCTTGTAAGCTTGCTTTCATAAGTTTTTAACAAGTTTTCTTAATTCATCAAGCCAGCCGCCAAGTACTAAGCGATCACCTCTGCGTATTTCCCAATCGAGGTCAGGGTGTGCATGCACTTCTGTATTTCTTTTGACCACTAAAGCCGCTACATCAACATCTTCGATGATTTTTCCAATGGTTTTTCCAATTAAGTCCTCTGTTGTATGGAATTCTACGACAACATAGTCCTTCCCCAGGTTTAAGTAATCATGAACCATTGGGTAATTCAATTCCTGAGAGATTCGTACACCCATTTCATATTCAGGTGCAATAATACGTGTTGCACCAAGCCGTTCAAGGACTCTGTGGTGTTGATTCGTCAGTGCTTTCGTCCATACCTTTGTCACACCTAACTCTTGCAACTGAAGCGTTGCCAACATCGCTGCCTCAACGTTTCTGCCTATCGCTACCACTGCTGCGTCATAGCTGCCCGCATTTAGCTCTATAAGCGCGTTTTCATCTGTTACGTCAGCAATGACTGCGTGAGTGATCTCATCTGCTAATCGATTGACACGCAGCTCATCAGCGTCGATCCCCAAAACCTCATGACCAAGCTGAGTTAGCTCACGCGCAATAGTCGCGCCGAATATGCCCAGACCAATGACGATAAATTGCTGTTTTTCAATCATGATAAAGCGCGGCTCCACAGCTTTGAATTACGTAAATTTATATGCTGTAGCTCTATTGCACAATAGCTGTTTAATCCTACGTTAGCAGACGTAAAAATTGCGTAAAAAAATTGCTTCAATTGAGTCGCATGTACCTGCGTATGGTTAAATTATAAATAAATACTCTTTTAATGGGGGGAATATGGCTGTGGGGTTATTTCAAACAAATCCCAATTCGTATTTTCGTATTTTCGTGTTACTCACTTGGCTATGGGGTCTGGCGGTATATAATTATCATGCTGAAAATCCGGTTATATCCATATTTCCGTATCTTATACCAGTCATTTTGATTGCATGGGGGCATGGTGTTAAGTGGGGATTCGTAGTTGCAGCTTTGGCAACATTGTCTGCTATGTGTGCAGATTATGCGGAAATTTACACTCAAACAGAGCTGATCTATTCTGGTATTGCTACCTATGCGAAATTAACAGGCGCCGCTATTGGTTTCTCTTTGGCAAAAATAATTCATAAAAACATAAACCCAATGTGATGCCTCTTCCTTTGTCATCAGCCCAAGTTGGTGCTTTATGCACTGCCTGATGAATTAAAGCATACTTCATTATTGGCTCATCTAGCTCGCCTCCTCCTTAGGGAGCGTAGCAGTAGCGCATATCAAGGGCGTAGAGTGAGAGTGGAAATTCCTTGAACAATCACAGCTGTAAACGCATCGAAATAGAAGCGGTAGATGCCATTTTGTAGTAAAATTACACGAATTATTGCGTATAATGCCCCCTTTACGGTAGATTTTAGGTAATCTAACTACATTAGATGCCTAATTATAAATAGGAGCGACGATGAGCCAGTCCACTGCTTCCCAAGGTGCACCGCTGGGCGATCCGAATCACGCTATTGATTTAGCGCTGTTTGGGGCGCTGGGTGATCTTGCCATGCGCAAGCTATTTCCTGCCTTATACCATCTTGATCGCGAAGGCTTGATGCCTGAAAGCACGCGCATTATGGGGCTGGCCCGCCATGAGCACGACGTTGCGTCATTTCGCAAAATGGTTAACGACGCGCTGCAAAAACGACTGAAAAGCAGCGAGCAGGATAAGCAGAGTATCGAGCGCTTTCTCGCCCGCTTGGATTACCTAAAACTCGATTTTTCAAGCGTTGAGGGTTACGACGCTATTCGTCAGTGGCGCAAAGGCTCACCGCGCCCAATGGTGGTCTACCTTTCCGTTGGTGCATCTATTTATGGCGATATCTGCCGTCATCTGCAGGCCAGTAAAAGCCTGGACGATGAGGCCCGCGTGGTGGTGGAGAAACCCATCGGCTACGACCTGCACTCATCCATTGAAATTAACGACGCTATTGGTCAAGTGTTCCCCGAATCGCGGATTTACCGTATTGACCACTATTTAGGTAAAGAGACCGTACAGAACCTGATTGCGCTGCGTTTTGCCAACCCGCTGTTTGGTACCCAGTGGAACCAGAACAATATCTCCCATGTGGAAATTACCGTTGCCGAAAAAGTGGGCATCGAAGGGCGCTGGGGTTATTTCGACCAAGCGGGTCAACTGCGGGACATGGTGCAAAACCACTTGCTGCAGCTGCTGTGCTTAATCGCCATGGATCCGCCTTCCAATCTGGATGCCGATGCCATTCGCGATGAGAAGGTGAAAGTGCTTAAAGCGCTCAAGCCGTTTGTGGGCGAAGCGCTTGGCCGAGATGTGGTGCGCGGCCAATATATCGCCGGTACTAGCGATGGCCAGTCGGTGCCAGGGTATTTAGAAGAAGAGGGCGCCAACACCCAGAGCCAAACCGAAACCTTTGTGGCCATGAAAACCGAAGTGGCTAACTGGCGCTGGGCAGGCGTGCCGTTTTACTTGCGCACCGGCAAGCGCATGCCGGATAAGCTCTCACAGATCGTTATTCACTTTCGCCAGCAGCCGCACTATATCTTCGACCCGGATCAACGCGGCATCGCCTCGAATAAGCTGATTATTCGCCTGCAGCCGGAAGAGGGTATCGCCCTGCAAGTGCTGACCAAAGATAGCGGCTTGGATAAAGGCATGCGCCTGCGCCCCGGCCCGCTGCATTTGGACTTCAACAATGCCTTTCCCAAATCGCGGATACCCGATGCCTACGAACGCCTGCTGCTCGAAGTCATGAAAGGCCAGCAGTATCTGTTTGTCCGCCGGGATGAAATCGAACACGCCTGGCGTTGGTGCGACCAGCTCATTGATGGCTGGAAAAAACGCGACACCCCACCGCGCCGTTACCCGGCAGGCTCGTGGGGCCCCGTCGCCTCCATCGCCATGATTACCCAAGACGGCCGCAGCTGGTACGAGGATTATTAATATGAGCCAAGCACGCCAACAGTTGGCTGAGCAGCTTGCCGAAGCCGTTTTTCAGGCGCTGCACGACGACTTAAACCATCAAGAGCGCGTCCTGCTGGTGGTTTCAGGTGGTTCCACCCCGGTGCCTTTCTTTAAGGCGCTGGCGGCCAAACCGCTACCCTGGGAGCGCATTGACGTAACGCTTGCCGACGAGCGTTGGGTCGATGAGCAGAGCAGTGATAGCAACGCCAAGTTGGTGCGTGAGCACCTCCTTCAGGGCGACGCTGAAGCGGCTACTTTTATACCGTTAACTTGCGGCGCGGCGACCCCCGAAGAGGGCGTAGATGAAGTGGTCAAGCGAGCGGAATCACTGGCCTGGCCTGCCAGCGTGGTGATTTTGGGGATGGGGGGAGACGGCCACACCGCGTCACTGTTTCCCGATAGCCCTGAGCTGACCCTGGCGCTTGCCACGGAAGAGCTGTTAGTGGCAGTTAGAACGCCTAGTCAGCCGCAGCCACGGATTACCTTTTCGGCCGACCGCCTGCATCAGGCACGGCGGCATATTCTGCATATTACCGGTGACGATAAACGCGCCGTGTTGGCCAAGGCATTAAACGGCGACGACGTTCGTCAGTTGCCTATTCGTGCCTTTTTAACCTGCCCATTGGCCATTTATTGGGCGCCTTGAGCGCCAGCCGGTTTAGCCAATAATAAGTTGCTTGGAGACTCACTAATGACTATCGACAAACAGTTACCTTCTACCCGTACCGCAGAGCTGGATAGTATCTGCTCAAAAGCTGAAGTGATTCCTGTCATCACGATTGAGCGCTTGGAAGACGCAGTACCGCTAGGGCGCGCCCTGGTGGAAGGCGGCTTAACCGTGCTGGAAGTTACCCTGCGCACCGATTGTGCCCTGGACGCCATCAAGCGAATGAAAGAAGCGCTGCCGGGTGCCAGCATTGGTGTGGGCACCGTGCTAACACCCGCGCAATATCGCCAAGCCGAGCAGGTGGGCGCTGATTTTGTGGTGACGCCGGGCGCCACTGACGCGCTTTACCGCTATGGCGTGGAAAGCCCTGTGCCAATGCTACCAGGCGTGTCGACCATTTCTGAGCTGATGACCGGCTGGCAGTACGGCTATCGTCGGTTTAAGTTCTTCCCCGCTGAATCCAGCGGCGGCGCTAAAGCAATCAAAGCGTTTGGCGCACCGATTCCAGAAGCGCGTTTCTGCCCCACCGGTGGCATTACCGTGGACAACGCAGACGCCTACCTGTCACTGCCGAACGTGATGTGTGTAGGCGGCTCCTGGTTGACGCCGAAAGCAATGGTCGATGCTGAAGATTGGGACGGCATTCGCGAACTGGCCCGTCAATCAGCGGAGCGCTTTCATCACTAAGCAGGCATCACTCAATAGGCATCCTTAAGCAACCTATCGCAGGTTGTGTAAATGCTGGCCCTAGTTATGGTTTTTAACCATTGCTAGGGTTTTTTTATAGCGAAATTTTGTCATTCGCGTATGGTACCCGCCTGCGTACGACCAAAGACGTATAACGGGCTATATTCAGCTCAACTAAAATGGCGGGACGATTTGTCTGACATTTCGCTATACGCGCATACAGTAACGTGCGTGCCACTTACAATGATCATGAGGTGAGTCAAAATGCACGCTTTGACCCTGGCGTCCTTCCTGTTTTTTACAGGGCTTGTCGCCTTTATCACTTGGCGAATCACCCGCCGAGATGACCACTCAAGCACCAGCGGCTACTTTCTAGCAGGGCGTACGCTAACCTTTCCGCTGATCGCTGGCTCTCTGCTAATGACCAACCTCTCCACCGAGCAAATGGTGGGGCTCAATGGGGCGGCCTTTTCCGATGGGTTAAGCGTGATGGCCTGGGAAGTGGTGGCGGTTATCGCACTGGTGGCGTTGGCGCTCTTCTTCCTGCCGCGGTTTTTGAAAAGTGGCATTGCCACGCTGCCGCAGCTGCTCGAAATACGCTTCGATAAAACCACCCAGCTAATCACCAATATCATCTTCTTGATCGCTTACGCGGTGATTCTGCTGCCGATTATTCTCTATTCCGGCGCCATCGGTCTGCAGGGGATGCTCGATCTTCAAGGGCTAACAGGTATCGAGTCTTCGGCGACGCTGCTTTGGCTAACGGTGTGGATAGTTGGCATTATCGGTTCGGTCTATGCACTGTTTGGTGGGCTACGCACGGTGGCGGTTTCGGATACGCTTAACGGCGTCGGGCTATTGATCGGCGGTTTCGTGATCGTCTATTTCGGCCTGCAGGCCGTGAGTGACGGCAGCGGCATTATGGAAGGTTGGAGCATCCTCAAAGAGAGCGACCCGGATAAGCTTAATTCGATTGGCGGCGCTGATCAGCAGGKGCCTTTCTTTACCCTGTTCACCGGTGTTTTCCTGATTAATCTATTCTACTGGAGTACCAACCAGCAGATTATTCAGCGTACCTTTGCGGCCAAAAACCTGGCTGAAGGCCAGAAGGGTGTTCTGCTGACCGGTCTATTTAAACTGCTGGGCCCGCTGTATCTCGTGCTGCCGGGCATCATTGCTTACCATCTTTATGCCGATCAAGGCGTGCGTGCTGATGAGGCCTACGGTCACTTGGTATTTAACGTACTGCCGCCGTATCTAACCGGGTTTTTCGCCGCGGTGATGGTCGGTGCGATTCTTTCGTCGTTTAACTCCGCGCTGAACAGTACTACTACGATTTTCAGCCTGGGCATCTATAAAGGTGTACTGAACAAAGAGGCGACGGAAGAGCAGGTGGTGAAATCGGGTAAGGTCTTCGGCTGGATCATGGCCATTATTACCATGATTATCGCGCCGTTGTTGGCAGGCCAGGATAGCCTGTTTGGTTACCTGCAGAAGATGAACGCGATCTACTTTATTCCAATTCTTGCCGTGGTGCTGGTCGGGCTGCTAACCAAACGTGTTCCGCCGATGGCAGCTAAAATTGCCCTGGTGGGCGGCTGTTTATTGATAGCCGCCGGTTACTTTGTGCCACCCTTTACGCTGCTGCCGCAGGTTATGCACGAGTTCCACTTCGTGGCGATGGTGTTTGTGTTGTTGGTCGTCGTGATGCTGATCATCGGCAAGCTGCGCCCACGGGAAACCGACTGGATTCAGCAGCACAGCGGCGATGTGGATCTAACACCCTGGAAAGGCGCAGTACCGGCCGGTATTGTCCTGGTCGTGTTAGTCATCGTGATGTATATAAGCTTCGCCGGTTGAGTGCCAGCGCTAGTCGCTAAGAGGTAAAGCCAGAAAGTGGCCCCGCTAGTATCCGCTAGCGGGGCCTTTTGCTGTGAGGTTTATAAGAGAGTTATGCCAGGCGCAGCGGCAGTTCGGTCAATCCTTTGATGCCGGTTTCGACCCTATACAGCGAGCCTGCAGTGGGCTCCTGGGCTAGCTGTTCAGCGCTAAATCCCTCTTGCGCCGTAGTGATATACAGCGTTTTTAGATCAGGGCCTGCAAACGCTGGGCAGGAGGGTTGGCTGACCGGTAGCTCAACGCGGCCTATTATTTCGCCGTCATGATCCAAACGCACCACTTGCCCAGCTCCCCACAGCGCTAGCCATAGGCAGCCTTCGCCATCCATGACGGCACCGTCGGGGTTGCCCTGGCTGGTAAAAAAGTCTGCCCAGGGTTGCGGCTCGCCCTTCGGCCAGCCGTCGCTATCCAACGCCCAGCGCATCACCACACCCGTCACCGTATCGGTAAACCAGGCAAACTCGCCATTTTCAGCAAAGCAGATAGCATTGGGAATGGTCAGCCCTGAGCGCAGCCGCGACAGCTCGCCGCGGTGCAGGCGGTAAAGGCTGCCAGCGTTTCTTTCAGCGCTTTTACCCATGCTGGAGAGCCACAGGCTGCCGTGGCGATCAATGCGGGCGTCATTGCTGCGGGTGACCGGGTTATCGGCCTCGAAATCACACAGCTTTTCTACCTTGCCGCTGCCTGGGTTGAAGCGGCTTAAGCGGTCTTCGCCGACTAACAGCAGGCCTCCTTCTTCAAGGGGCGCAGCCAGTGACACCCGATGTTCAAACTGATAGTGGCCGCTTTCTCCAGTGGCGGGGGATAGCCAGTGCAGCTGCTTTTCAAGAATGTCGCACCAATAAAGGCGCTGATTTTTAGCGTCCCACTGCGGGCCTTCACCTAGGGTGCAGCGGCAATCGACCGCTAACTCTGCCTGCCACGTTGCAACATGCATACCTGTATTCATTGTTATTGGATCTCCTTATTGTTCTCCTGCCAACCAGGCCTCGACGAGGGCTTGTGCCTGTTGACCTMCCTGGGAAGCGCTTTGGCCGGGTTTGTATAACGCGCTGCCCAGCCCTGCACCATCGACACCCGCTGCGCGCCAAGTGGCGAAGTTATCGATCCCAACGCCGCCGACAGCATACAAAAGGGTGCCTGTGGGCAGTACTGAGCGCACTGCCTGCATGCCCTCTAATCCTACCTGCACCGCTGGGAAGAGTTTAAGTCCGGTGGCACCGGCATCGAGTGCATCGAAGGCCTCAGAGGGTGTCACAATCCCCGGCCAGCTCGCCATACCGAGTCTATGCGTCTCTTCAATGACTGCAGGCCGACAGTTGGGAGAAACGATCAGGCGTCCACCCGCAGAGTGAACTTCACGCACCTGAGCCGGAGTGAGTACCGTGCCTGCACCAATGACCGCGCGCTTGCCAAATGCGTCTACCAAGCGGCGAATGCTCTCCAGCGGGTTGGGTGAGTTAAGCGGTACTTCAATCTGGGTGATGCCCGCGGCCAGCACCGCTTCCGCGATATCCACGGCCTCATCAGGCGTTACACCGCGTAAAATACCAATTAGTGGCAGCGACATAGCCAATTTCTCCATGCTTAAATTATGTTAACGCGTGATGGGCGAGGCGCAGACCTGCTAAGACGGCGGTGTCGCCATCCACATGCTGCGTCTGATAGCCGATCGTATTGAGCGCCAGCGTATAGCGCTGGCTCAGGGCTTGGTTACCAATCAACATGATCGGCTTATCGGTGGGGCATTCACGGCAGGCGCCAGCAAGCTCAAGGCCAATGGCGAGCCCAGAGAGCCTGGCCGCCAGTACGGCTCCACGCGTGTCGCCTGCAGGTAGCCGACCATCGAGTAAATCCTGCGCGCGCAGGCCGAAAAGACGGCTACTAAAAGTTTCGGGCGCCGCGTAGATCTCGCTAACTGCCGAAATAAACGCCTCACGGCAAGCGGGGTCTTGAAGCTCATCGGTGCCGATTGAGTGGCGCAAGACCGATTGGTTGGCCAATAGCTGGTAAAGCTCGCCGGTCAGGTAGGTCGAAAACCCMCTCACCGCACCCGCTTCAAGAGTGGCCCATTTGGCGTGGGTACCCGGCAAACAGGCGAGACCCGTAAAGTCAGGTGTGTTAGCGACGAGGCCTGCTAACTGGGTCTCTTCCCCACGCATTACATCAAAGTGGGTTGCAGCACTGCGGGTTTGGCTTAAACCGGGTAGCAGGTAAACACGTAGCTGGTCGCCTGTAAGCGTTGGCGTTACTGCGCCCTGGCTAAGCTGGTCAAGCCGCGTGGGTACCGGCAAATAGGCGGCTTCCAGCCAGCCCTGACGGGCGCCCGCCATGCCGCACACCATCACATCGGTGTGAACATTGGCAGGCAGCCAATCGCCCACTAGCCGCCGTAGCTCGCGCTCATAGTCGGCGGGGGTAAGCGACAGCATGCCCTTGTCGCTACTGGCTTGGGCAATCACTTGGTCGTGTTGATTGAGGCCCCAGGCGCGCAGGTTGCTGGAGCCCCAGTCCACGGCAATCCACGCCAGCTGTTGCTCTAACGATGCAGTCGTCGCGCTCATTGGGTAAGTCTCAGCGTTGATTGCATGGCTTACCACTCCGCAATAGAGCCGTCTTCGTGAGTCCAGACCGGGTTGCGCCAGCGGTGGCCCACCTTGGCGCGCTCCTCAACGAACTCTTCGTTGATCTCCACGCCAAGCCCAGGGCCCTGGGGAATGGCACAGAAGCCATCTTCAATCGCCAGGGCTGATTTATCGACCAGGTAGTCGAGTACATCGTTACCCTGGTTGTAGTGAATACCCATGCTCTGTTCTTGAATAAAGGCGTTGTGGCTCACCGCATCCAGCTGTAGCGAAGCGGCTAAGGTCAGCGGGCCAAGCGGGCAGTGGGGCGCCAGGGCGACATCGTAGGCGGATGCTAGGGCGGCGATTTTGAGACCTTCGCTAATGCCGCCACAGTGGGAAATATCCGGCTGGATAATGTCGATCATGCCATCGGCCAGCAGGTCGCGGAACTGAAAACGGGTATGCAGCCGCTCGCCGGTGGCTAGCGGGTAGCCAAGCCCGCCAGCAATATCCTTCAAGCAGGGCAGATGTTCGGGGGCGACCGGCTCTTCCACAAACATGGGGTGAAAGGGCTCTAGCTCGCGCAGCAGTGCTTTGGCCATAGGGCGGTGCACGCGGCCATGGAAGTCGATGCCGATGCCTACATCTGGCCCAACGGCGTTGCGGGCTTCTGCCACCCGGGCAACGGCTTCATCGACCTTGCGGTGTGAATCGACGATTTGCAGCTCGGGGGTGCCGTTCATTTTGAAGGCCGTGAAGCCTTTTTCGACCAGCGCTTTGGCACCAGCGCCCACGTCGCTTGGGCGGTCGCCACCGGTCCAGGCATACATGCGCATTTTGTCGCGCACGGCACCGCCTAACAGCTGGTGAACGGGCACACCCAGGTCGCGACCTTTAAGATCCCACAGCGCCTGGTCAATACCGGCAATTGCACTCATCAGAATCGGCCCGCCGCGGTAAAATCCAGCGCGGTACATGATGTTCCAGAGATGCTCGATGCGGTGTGGATCCTGGCCGATCAAGTAGTCGGAAAGCTCGTGTACGGCGGCTTCAACGGTTGCCGCGCGGCCTTCAATTACCGGTTCACCCCAGCCGTAGCAGCCTTCATCGGTTTCGATCTTGAGAAACAGCCAGCGCGGGGGGACTTGCCAGGTCTTGAGTTTGGTGATTTTCATTAAATCAGATCCTTATTAATTGACGATGCCAAGATCGATGGCGGTACGGCGCAGTACTTCACGTGCGGCACTCTCTGCGCCGCTGGCATCGCGGTTGCGTATGGCGTCAAGCACCTGACGGTGGCGGGCAAGGCTGTCGTCTAGCGTATCGGTGCGGTGCTGCGAACGGTGTATCAGCGCCATGATTGAAGGGCGCAGTAAATGCCCCATTTGCCGCCAGACTAAATTGTGGCTCGCCCGGTAAGTGGCATCGTGAAAGGCGACGTCGTACTCGGCATGCTCAGCACGGGCTTCAACACTGCCTGCGCTGCTCTCCATGCCTGCAAAGGCGCTCTCAAGGCGCTCTATGTCTTCAGCCTGGGCTGCCTGCGCCGCCAGGCCTGCCACCACGGGTTCGGCAGAGTAGCGAAAGGCGTAAATAGCCCTGACCAGCTGCGGGTCAAGGTTGATCAAGCCGGTCATCCATTCGCTCATCAGCGGGTCGAGCAGGTGCCAGTCGCCGATTTCGCGCACCAACGTGCCGCGCCCCGCGGTGCGCTCTAATAGCCCTGCAGCGGTGAGGCTGGTGAGTGCGTTACGCACCTGGTTACGGCTAACGGCAAAGTGTTTACCGATATCCAACTCGCGAGGAAAAACATCGCCGGGCTGCCAATGGCCTGCCAGCAGTGCCTGGGCAAGTAAACGCGCTAACTGTTCAGCGCCACCCTGGTGGGTAGGTAGAGCATCCAGCGTCATCGGTTGTCTCTTATTATGTGTTCGATGACCGCTAGTCTAGTAAATGTCTGACATTTCCACAAGCGAACTGCTTTAGACAAAAGTCAGAGCTTAATTTGACGTCTAGTCACCCCAAATCAGGTACAAAAAAGGCACGCCTACCCAGGCGTGCCTTATGTTAATAGCTTATAGGGCGACTTATTTAGCTAATATCTGCTCGCGTTGGCAGTGCGGCGTAAGCGCCTGGCCGAGTAACGGCATGGGCGCCGCAGCGGCAGGCGGTAGCTACTGCACGGTGTAGAAAGTCAGCATCGCTCTGCCAGTTTTCATTGATGCCGTGGGTCGAAAGCTCGGCCAGAAGACCCCCAATAAAGGCGTCGCCACCGGCGGTGGTATCGACTGCTTCCACTTTAGGGGGGGCAATTCGCTGGTCGATGCCGATACCTTTTAGCACCACATCGTTGGGGCCGTCGGTAATCAAGATAACCTTCACCCCAGCCGCCAAACGTTCAGAAAGCCACGATTCTGCAGGGTGATCAGCACGCAAGTAGTCGAGTTCTTCCTGGGAGAGCTTGAGCAGCTCGGCGCCGTCTAGTAGTTGCGTGACTAAGCTGGCGTCTGCTTCACCGCCGGGCCATAGATTGTGGCGTAGGTTGGCATCGACGCTGACCAGGCAGCCTGCGCGCTTGGCCATGGTGGCCATTGCCAGAGTAACGTCGGCGATCTCGGGGTCGGTCAGGCTGTTACTGCACAGGTGCAAAATAGCAGGATTCTCAAATACGCCCTGGGGTAAATGCTCAAGGCGGTAAAGCAGATCAGCTGCGGGTGGACGATAAAAATCAAAAGTGCGCTCGCCCACTGCATCCCGGGAAACGAACGCTAGCGCCGTACGGGATTGTTGGGTGTACACAATGCCGCTGGTGTCTACACCGTGGCTATTAAGCTCACGCACCAAAAAATGCCCAAAAGTATCGTCGCCTACCATGCCTAAAAACTGGCTAGGCACACCCAGGCGGGCGCAGGCGACCGCCACGTTCGCGGGAGCGCCACCGGCGTAGGGCGTAAAGGTTTCCTGGGCATCAGTGGCGGCACCCAAACGACTGGAGAGCATATCAACCAGTGCTTCCCCAAAGGCGATAACTGGTGTCATCTGTGGCTCCTTATTATGATTAGTGTATTTGTTTTAAAACGAGCGGTGTTGCACGGAACAGTTTTATGCCACGCAATGACCGCGCGCGGCTTCAAGCAGCTCATACCACGCTTCCCGGGGTAGCGTTGCGGGGGCATTCAGCATGTCGCTAATTCGCTCAGGTTTAACGCTGCCAATCACCGGTATCGGCGAGTTGGGCAGGCTGCGCAGCCAAGCCAGCGCTAAGGCGTTGGGCGAGCTATCAAGCGTAGTTGCCCACTTACCCAAACAGTCGCCCACGGAGCCCTGCATCAATTGCCCACCTGCCAGCGGCGACCACGCCATGGGCGAGTGGCCGTCGGCGCATAGATCATCAAAGCTACCGTTAAACAGCGGCGTGGTATGGGCGATTGAGAGCTCGATCTGGTTGGCGCTTAATCGATGATGCATGGCTGCTTGCAAACGGCGCCACTGGCTAGGCAGGTGGTTGGAAATTCCCGCGGCGCCAATTTTGCCTGCTTCAATGGCGTTGTCCAGCGCGCGGCCGGTGGCTTCAGCGTTCATTAGCAGGTCGGGGCGGTGAATCAGAAAGTGGTCGAGACGTTCGACGTTTAAACGCCCAAGCGAGGCGTCGATGGCGCTATGTAGATAATCCGGGCTAGCGTTGTAGTGCTTTACCTTACCCGAACCGGGCGCGGGGTTGTCGTTAGCAATGCTCGCTTTGGTGACGACCTTGACCCGCTGAGCCAGGGCAGGGCGCGCCCGTAGTGCGGCGCCAAAAAGCGTCTCTCCTTGGCCGCTGCCGTAAATGTCCGCATGGTCAAACCAGTTAAGGCCCTGTTCCAGGCGTGCTTCGATCCAGTCTGCCAACCGTTCAGGGTCGTGCATGGCGGGAGTTTCGTGCAGACGCATCATGCCGAGAAGAAACGGCACATCAAAGGTGGCAGCGGGCATAGCAGATTCCATATTGATGTTGTTAGAAATTGTTATCAGAAAACTTCTTCGTTATGCAGTGCTTCGGCGGCACCCAGCAGGCCCGTCCAGGGGGCAGTCACCACCCATACGGGGATGTCAGCGTTATAAGCACCCATACGGCCTTTATTGACAAAAGCGGTGCGCAGTTCGCTCTTCGGCAGCCACTCCAGCAAGCGGGGAAGAATGCCGCCACATAGATAAACTCCACCCCTTGCGCCCATGGTTAGGGTGGCATCGCCACACACATCGCCGAGGATTTTGAGAAAGCGCAGCAGGGCAGCGGTGGCGAGGCTATCGCCCTCGTTGGCCGCTGTGGTCACCTCGGCCGGGCTGGTTAGGCGAGGTTCAATTCCCTCAAGGCTGCAGTGCGCCTGGTAAAGCTCGAGTAAGCCCTGACCGCACAAAATGCGCTCTACGCTCACCCGCTTGTGACGCTGCAGAAATACATCCAGCAGCGCCCGCTCGGTGCCATCCGTGGGTGCAAAAGTGACGTGGCCGCCTTCGGTGGGCAGTGGTATCCAGGCGTGCTGCCCGGGAAATACCCCAGCAACGCCCAGCCCGGTGCCAGGGCCGATGATTAAGCGTGTGGAGTGCGCCTGGGTTTGACCCGGCTGAACCTCGACCAAATCACTGGCTGCCACATGGGGAACGCCCAGCGCCTGGGCGGTAAAGTCATTAATCACTTTGAATAGCGATAGATTCAGCGCTTGCTGAACGTCGCTTTTCAAAAAATCCCAGTGGTTGTTGGTCATTTTGACCCGCTCAGCGTGAACAGGGCAGGCGAAGGCTAAGCAGGCTTCTTGAGGCGCGTTGTCACCGGTGGCGCCCACGCGATTCAAGTAATCCTGCACCGCTTCTACAACGCCGGGGTAGTCGGTGCAGGGTAGGTTCAAAATGTCGTGCGGGGTTATTTCACCGGGAGACACCAATGCCAGGCGTGCGTTGGTGCCCCCAATATCGCCGATGAGTGCCGGTCGCATCAGGCATCCTCTTGTGAGATTTGCCCCTGCTGGCGGGCGAGATCATCGGCTTCAAAACCACCAAACACGCCAGCGCCCTCTTCACCGCGCATGGCAAGGTGACGGAAGCCGCCAAACAGCTCGCGACCCAAGCCCACGTGGTAGTGATCCAGGTTACCGATGGCTAGTTGCCGATCAGCCCAGCTGGCGGGGTCAACTTTGGCTTCCAGCGTGCCCGCATTGGCATCCAGGCGCACAATATCGCCATCGCGCAGTTTGGCCAGCGGGCCACCATCCAGGGCTTCCGGACTCATGTGGATAGAAGCCGGTACCTTGCCCGATGCGCCCGACATGCGGCCATCAGTGACCAGCGCCACTTTATAGCCACGGTCCTGCAGCACGCCCAGGAACGGCGTTAGTTTGTGTAGCTCGGGCATGCCGTTAGCTTTGGGCCCCTGGAAGCGTACAACCACGATGACATCGCGGTCTAAATCGCCAGACTCAAAAGCCGCTTTCATTTCATTTTGATCTTCGAAGATTTTTACCGGCGCTTCAACAATGCGATGCTCTTCGGCGACTGCTGAGATTTTAATCACACCGCGTCCCAGGTTGCCTTTCATCACTGTTAAACCACCCGTTGCCGCGAAGGGCTTAGCGACAGGTCGAAGAACGTCTTCATCAAGACTTTTTTCGGGGCCTTCATGCCAGACGACTTTGCCATCTTCCAGGAACGGCTCCTGGGTGTAGGCGGTTAGGTCAGTGCCAAACACGGTGGGGATATCGCCGTGAATCAAGCCTGCGCCCAACAATTCCCGGAACAGGTAGCTCATGCCGCCCGCCGCCTGGAAGTGGTTGATATCCGCCTGGCCGTTAGGGTAAACCTGCATCAGGCTGGGAGTAACCGCCGAAAGGTCGGTGAAGTCATCCCAGTTCAGGGTAATGCCCGCAGCGGCGGCCATGGCGATCAGGTGCATCGTATGGTTGGTTGAACCACCGGAAGCCAGCAAACCCACCACGGCGTTAACAATCGCGCGCTCATCAATCTGTTTAAAGAACGGGCGATAGTCGCCGCCGGGTTCGGTGTTACGGATGGCCTGCTCTGTGGCGTAGCGGGTCAGTGCTTCGCGCATCTCGGTGCCAGGGTTTACAAAAGAAGTGCCGGGCAGATGTAGGCCCATCACCTCCATCATTAGCTGGTTGGAGTTGGCGGTGCCGTAGAAGGTGCAGGTGCCGGGGCTGTGGTAGGACTCCGACTCGGCTTCTAGCAGCTCGGCGCGGCCCACTTTACCTTCTGCGTAGAGTTGGCGGACGCGCGCCTTCTCTTTGTTAGGCAGGCCACTGGGCATTGGGCCCGCGGGGACAAACATGGCGGGCAGATGCCCAAAGCGCGCGGCAGCGATGAAAAGGCCTGGAATAATCTTGTCGCATACACCCAGATAAAGGGCAGCATCGAACATATTGTGCGAGAGGCCAACGGCCGCGGACATGGCAATCACATCGCGAGAAAACAGGGAAAGTTCCATCCCCGGCTGGCCTTGGGTCACACCGTCGCACATGGCGGGCACGCCACCGGCAAACTGGGCGGTTGAGCCCATGGCACTGGCGGCTGCTTTAATCGTTTCAGGAAACGTCTCAAACGGCTGGTGCGCCGAGAGCATATCGTTGTAAGACGATATAATCCCTAAGTTGGCGCTGTTCATCAGCTTGAGTTCGTTCTTATCACGCGGGTTACAGGCCGCGAAACCGTGGGCCAGGTTGCCACAGCTTAGTTCGGCACGGTGCACACCACGTTTGTGCTGGTCAGCCATGCGCCGCTCATAGAGGGCGCGCCGCTCAGCAGAGCGCTCACGAATGCGCTGGGTAACCTCAGCAACGGTAGGGTTTAAAGTGGCAGGTGTTGAGCTCGGCATAGGGACCTCTGCGTGATAGAGACGGTGAGTAAATATTGTAGTTATTTTACATTTTTTAGCGTCGATTTAAGAGACTTTACGGCAATAAAAACCACATTTGTAGTTTTATTACCCGAATGTAGGCTGTCAGTCACCTTACGTAAAATAGGCGATGGTATTTATGGAACCCTGACAGGGTGGAAGCATCGCCAGTGAAATAGCAAGTATAGCACCCAGGCTTTTGCTACCATTTTGCGCTTTGCCTTTGAATGTTTGATGACCCCTACTAAGCCGGAGCCTGCATGCACGCTATTGTTGACCACATTCAGCCTGTTGATCTCAATGCTGGGGAAGAGGCTCGTCGCTACTTGGATACGCTCACCAAGCCGCCGGGTAGCTTGGGTGCCTTGGAAGAGTTGGCGATACAGCTGAGCGCCATCACTGGTCAGCTCAAGCCCAGCGTGACGCCGCCGGCGGTCATTGTGTTTGCTGCAGATCACGGCGTTGCCGTCGAAGGGGTATCTGCCTTTCCCCAAGAAGTGACTGCCCAGATGGTGGCTAACTTCGCCAATGGAGGGGCGGCCATTAATGTGTTTGCCCGGCAGATAGGGGCGCTGGTTGAGATAGTCGATGTTGGCGTGGCTGCGACGTTAACAATGGCAGGCGTAACCGCTGCTAAAGTGCGCCATGGCACTGCCAATATGGTGGAAGAAGACACCATGCAATCGGCTGACGTCATTAATGCTATGGATGCGGGCGKGGCTGCCGTTGAAAGGGCAAAAAAGGCCGGCGCAAAATGCCTCATTGTCGGTGAAATGGGCATTGCCAATACCACCGCCAGTAGTGCGATGTTAGCAGTACTAACGGGTGAGTCGGTAACAAGCGTAGTCGGTGCGGGAACCGGGATTAATCCCCAGCAGCAGGTGCACAAAGTGGCGGTGATTGAACGCGCTATCGCTGCGCGTAACGCTGACCCACAGGCCCCTTTAGCGGTGCTTGCAAAATTGGGCGGCCTGGAAATTGCTGCCATGACCGGCGCGTATTTGGCAGCAGCGGCCAATAGGATGCCAGCCATTGTGGATGGCTTTATTGCCACAGTGGCCGCGTTGACCGCCTGCCGAATCTGCCCCGCGGTACGCGGCTACCTTATTTTTGGCCATCGCTCCCAAGAGCCTGGGCATGAAGTCGCATTAAGGGCTTTAGAGGCTAAGCCGCTACTCGATATGGGCATGCGGCTAGGCGAGGGCAGTGGTGCCGCGCTGGCGTATCCGTTAGTGAAGGCGGCGACAGCGATGGCGGCGGAGATGGCGACCTTTAACGATGCCGGCGTTAGCGATAAGGCTAGGCTATGAGCGCAAGTGCTACATTAACGGGCGTAGCGCTGATCGCTTTAGCGATCATGATTGATTTAATCGTTGGTGACCCACGCTCAATACCGCATCCGGTGGTGCTGATAGGGCGCTTTATTAGCGCTTTTGAGCGGCTGTGGAATCGCGGCACGGCGCAGCAGCGCAAGCTCAGCGGCGCGTTGTTAACCGTTGTTGTGGTCGGCGGCGTATGGCTTGTTAGCGGGTTAGCGCTGGCGCTGCTAGCACGATTGCACCCCGGGCTGGCGTTGATTGCTGAGCTTTGGCTGCTATCGACTACGCTGGCGATTAAAGGCTTGGGCGATGCGGCACGCGCCGTGGTTAAGCCGCTGACAAAAGGCGATTTGCACGCTGCACGCAAGGCGCTGGGAATGATAGTCGGGCGCGATACGCAACGCTTGGATGAAGCGGAAATTACCCGGGGCACGGTGGAAACCGTGGCGGAAAACACCGTTGACGGCATTACCGCCCCACTATTTTTTGCCCTGATTGGCGGGGCACCGCTAGCGCTGGCGTACAAGGCGGTGAATACTCTGGATTCGATGGTAGGCTACAAAAACCAACGCTATGCCGATTTTGGTTTTGCCTCCGCGAAGCTGGACGATGTCGCCAACTGGATACCCGCACGCTTAACCGCGCTATGCCTGTGGCTTGCTGGCCTGCTACTGGATATTTCAGGCGTTTTGAACCTGCGCTGGAAAGGCGCACTGAGCAGTACTTGCCGCGATGCGCCGCGTCATCCAAGCCCCAATGCTGGCTGGCCGGAGGCCATGGTGGCCAGGCTACTCGGGGTTCAGTTGGGCGGCACCAATGTCTATCAAGGTGTGGTGTCTCAGCGCGCTACCCTAGGTGAGCCGCTTGAAGTGCTGCAGGTAACGCATATCTCTGCTGCGGTGCGTTTAATGCACGGTGCCTGGATACTGTTTATGGTGCTGTCAGTGGTGGTAATAGCGGGCATATTATTCATTTTTAAGGGGCTACTATGAGTCAATGTATGTGGCCCAGCCACGGCGGGCAAGCCGAGGCGCTATTAGCGCACTTCGGTTTGCCCGCCGATCACCGTCTGGAAGATTTTAGTGCCAACCTCAATCCTTTGGGGCCTCCGGCCTGGGTCAGCGATTGGTTAACGAGGCAGTTAGCCTGTCTGGAGCGCTACCCGGCACCCGATTATTGCGCTGCTCGCCACGCTATTGCCGCCCACCACCAAGTCCAGCCCGAGCAGGTGCTGCTAACCAACGGCGGCGCCGAGGCGATTTTCCTGGCTGCCGCGGTGCATGCAGGCAAGCGGGCGGCGATTATTACCCCAAGCTTTGGCGAGTATGCCCGCGCCTGTCGTGCTTATCGGCTCTCCGTCACTGAGATCGCACTGCCCGCGCCGCACTTTGTGCTGGATGTTGGTTCTTTGTTGACCGGGCTTAACGGCACTGAGGTGCTGTTTTTATGCCGCCCCAATAATCCTACCGCTACGCTAATTGATATTTCGGCAATGGAAACGCTGCTGGATCGCAGCGCAGCCATTGGCTGCCATGTGGTAGTCGATGAGGCCTTTATTGACATGGTAGGCGAGGCGACCCAGCAGGCCTCGTTGGCTCCGCTGTTGGCGCGCTATGCGCACTTGACGCTGCTGCACTCCATGACCAAGTTTTATACCCTGCCAGGGCTGCGGTTGGGCTATATGCTGGCGGATGCGGCAACAATAAACGCCGCCGCGATCCATCAGCCAGCCTGGAGTGTTAATCACTTGGCGGCGGAGCTGGTGGCGCCGTTGCTGACGGATGATGCCTTTGCCCGGCGCACCCAACGGTGGTTGGCCAGCGAGCGGCCGCGTGTGGCTCAAGCGCTTACCGAGTTGGGGTTGGACGTTGTGCCCAGCCAGGCGTGTTTTTTTCTTATCCGCCCCAGTGCTGCGCAGGAAATCACCACGGATGCGCTATTTGAGCAGCTACTGCGCCAGGGCATTTTAGTGCGTCATAGCCACAATTTTGCCGGGCTTAATGGCGAATGGCTGAGAGTAGCGCTGCGCGACGAATCTGCCAACCGGCGGCTAGTTAATGTGCTGAAAAAGGTACTGCATGATTGTCTTCGTTAGCGGCGGCGCACGCTCCGGCAAAAGTGATATTGCCGAGCAGCGGGTAGTGGACGCAGCGGGTAGCTCACCCTGTTACTACTTAGCGACCGCAGCCGTATACGACGCAGAGATGGCTGAGCGAGTGGTACGACACCAGCAAGCTAGGAACGGTCACGGACAAGCCGCTCGATGGGTAACGCTAGAAGCGCCTGTGGATATAGATCAAGCGCTGGCCGAGGTGCCCGATGGCAGTGCGGTTCTGCTGGACTGCTTAACGCTATGGTCCAGCCAAGTGCTGTATGGCAGTGAGCTTAGCGACGACGGTGGCCTGGCGCTGCTGACAAATACGTTATCGGATGCTCGCGCGCGCAGTATTTATCTAATGATTGTCTCTAACGATATTAACGAATCGCTGCCGCCCACAGATACGCAAACCTGGCGCTACCTGGCGTTTCTTCAGCGCGCTCACCGCTGGCTAGCGGCGGAGGCGGACTCGGTGCTAGAGGTGCTCGCAGGCTGCGCCATCGAATGGAAAAACCACGGGAAGCTGCTGTGAAAGAGGGTGCTGTGAAAAATGCTCTGTTCGGTCTCCTGCTGGCGCTGCAGTTTCTGACCCGGATCCCCATACCAATAGCCGTCCCCTGGACGCCCGATMCCCGCCGCTGGGCGGTGCGCGCCTACCCTTTGGTGGGCCTGTTGATCGGTAGCGTGCTGGTGCTGCTAGCGTTTGCGATGCACAACGCCCCCACACCGATCACCGCGCTGGCGATATTAAGCGTGTGGGTGGCGCTTTCCGGTGGGCTGCATTTGGATGGCGTTATGGATATCGCCGATGCGCTGGGCAGTAATCAGCCGCTGGCGCGCCGCTGGGAGATTATGAAAGATCCGCAAATCGGCAGCTTTGGTATCTTGGCGCTGGTGTTTCTACTCGCCTGGAAGGGCGTGCTGCTATGGGCATTGCTCACTTATCAAGCGCCGCTCTGGTGGCTGCTGGTGGTGCCCGCGCTAGGGCGCTGGGCGGGCGTTGCCTTGCTGGTTCTGACCCCCTGCGCCCAGCCGAAGGGCCTGGCTTGGAGCTGGCAGCAGTCGCTTAGCGGCCAGGATGTGGCACTGGCGCTGGTACCGCTGGCGGTTGTCGCGCTGTTCGCCCCTGCGCTGGTGCTGATGGGGCTCTTGGCGGCTGTCTTTGTGGCGCTTTCACGCGGGTTTATGGTGCGACTGTTTAACGGCATTAACGGCGATATGGTAGGCGCCACCATCGAAGGAGGAGAGCTTTGGCTACTGATCTTAGTGTGGAGCTGGTGGCAGTTCGCCACGGTATCACCGCTTGGAATTTAGAACGTCGTTATCAGGGCCAACAAGATATACCGCTGCTGTTGCCTGAAGCTGAAGAGGGGCTACTAACGCTGCGGGAGGCATTGGCAGATGAGTATTTTGATGCCATCTACTCAAGCGATCTTAACCGCTGCCAACAAACGCTGAAGTGGGCGGAAGTCGCCAAACCAGGCGTGCCCCTTACGCTTGAGCCACGCCTGCGGGAGCTCGATTTTGGCGAGTACGAAGGCAAGGTTTACGACGAACTCAAAAACCTATCCCACTACCGCGCCTGGATCGACAGCGTCGGTGAGCTGAAAATCCCAGGTGGCGAATCAGCGGCCCAGCTGCGCGCACGTTTGTATGCTTGGCTTGATAATGTGGCCGTCAATGCTCAATCGGGGGGGCACAAAAAAATTCTAGCTGTCACCCACGGCGGTGTGATTCGCGAGCTGCGCCGTCGTTTTGAAACCATCCACTTCTGGGATGGCTCAGTGAGTCAGGCCCAAGGCAGGCGCTGGAAACTCACTTATTACACCGATGCGAATGGACAAGGAGAATGGCAATGCAGCTCTTCATCGGCGGTGCCTGCGCTGGCAAACGAGACGTTGTAGCCGCACGCTTTCTCAAGGCGAATTGGTGGCAACTGGATGCTGCTAAGCCCTTCAGCGATAGCCAGCAAGCGCTCGTAGCCGATACGCCGCTTGTTCTCACAGGTGTGCTTGAATGGCTTGGCGCTGCGCTTGAGCGTGACGATAACGATGCCCTGCGCCAGCAGTGGCAGAGCGATATGGCAGCGCTCTGCCAGCACGCCGACGAGCTAAACGCGCCGTTAATCATCATTGCCAACGAAGTTGGCCGTGGGATTGTGCCCATGCAGCCTGAACAGCGCCGCCTTCGTGATCTCAATGGCTGGTTTGTTCAGGATGCCACTACTCAAGCTGAGCATGTGTGGTATGTCCGGCATGGGTTGGTGATGGCGGTTAAGTAATTAGCTAAGCCTTGCTCCGCCAGCGCTGCTGCCAACCAATCATCAGTAGATGCACTGGCAGGTAGACTATTATGGGCCAGAGCAGCGTGAGTAGGAACAGATAGAGCAACGGGTCGAGGCTCTCCTGGGACTGGCCGAAGGGGCCATGCACCCAGTTGATATTGCGCTCGGCTTCGGTAAGCAGATAGGTCAATGGCACCACAATCCACGTTAGCAGGATCTGCCAAAGCAGGGCGCGGCGTGCATAGCCAAGCCTGGCTATGCCGATACCCGCCACCAGCGTTAGCACCACGTGGTAGAGCGACATGGCTCGCGCCATGGGTGGATGCTCCGGGTCGAACATATACTCGGTGCCGCCGATAGGATGCACGCCAGKGAGCGCCGCCGTGGCGACGTCCAGGCTCCATAAACTGCCGACTAGCGCCACCGCCAGCCATTGCATCGACATCAGGGTGCGGTGTTCACTCCACAGCGCCACCAGCAGCAGAAAACTCGCTACGTTGCACAGCCAAAAGAAGTTCTGTGCCCCCAGCAGCACTACGTAGCTTGGTGCCCAGACCAGGATCCACAGTGTAAAAGCCAGCTTTAACCAGCGTGGCACGCCGGCTGGTGAGGAATCGACCATGATCGTCTCCTGTTCCGTGCGTTGTCTATACTCTAGCAGCTCATCATGAATTGACCGCCCTCCAACAAGTTGCTAGCTTACGCCCACTCTCAGGTGCTGGCGGTGGATCAAGCCGCTAGTGAAACGGGAAGTTGGTGAACGCCTTGTGTGATTCCAACGCTGCCCCCGCAACGGTGATCGAGATAAGAACGGCTAAGACGCCACTGTGCTTATGCACGGGAAGGTGGTCGTTCGGAAAGGCGCATTGTTAGATGCTGCCTTTCGCTCGTCAGCCCGGAGACCGGCCCGAGAGTAACGGTTCAACCTGAACCGATACATGCCGAGGCGCGGTGGGTGCTCTCAAGGCGATTAACGGTGGAACAATGCAATCATACAGTGCGACCGTGATTTCCTTGTCTTGTCCTGCGCTCGGTCAATAAAACGACGTTGTGCGGGKGAGCACGACGAGCAAGGGATCCCTCCATGAACCACCGTTTCCACACCACCGCCCAACGGGCGGCGTTGAGCATGGCTGCTTTACCACTCGCCATCTCCTTTTCAGCCCAGGCCCAATACGCCGCCGCGACGACTGATTTAGCCACGCTTGATCCTGTCGTGGTTACCGCTGCGTTAGCGCCGCGCACTGCCAACGAAAGCCTTTCATCGGTTAGCGTGCTGGACACAGCCTCTTTTCGCCGCCAAGACCCCACCAGCCTCAGCGATCTGCTGCGCGGCCAGCCGGGCGTTGATGTCACCAGCAACGGCAGTTTTGGTAAAAACAGCAGCGTTTATCTACGCGGTGCGCCCAGCGATGCTTCCGTTCTGATGATCGATGGTATTCGGCTGCGATCTGCCACGGCAGGCGGCGCCGCTTTTCAGTATCTAGACCCACGCATGTTTGACCGTGCAGAAATCGTGCGCGGCCCCCGCGGTAGCCTTTACGGTGCGGATGCCGTCGGTGGTGTCATTCAGCTGTTTACCCCGGAGGGTGACGAAGAGGGCTCGCACCCTAGCATTTCAGTCGGTGGTGGCTCCTTTAATACCCAGCGATTAAGCGCAGGTATTTCTGGCCGCGAGGGAGGCACGCGCTACAGCTTCGCCGCTAGCCATTTCAATACTGATGGCCAACCCATTCGACGCGGCGGTGAAGACAAAGGCTATGACAACACCTCGGCGCTTGCCCGCGTTGCGCATACCTTTGAGAGTGGTGCTGAGGTGGGTGTGCTGGCACTGCGCGCTCGCGGTAACAACGAATATGACGATGGAGAGAATGACTTTGTCCAGCAGGTGGCAGGTGTTTACGGCGAGGTGCCAGTTACCGATACCTGGCAGAGTCGCCTGACCCTTAGCGAAGCCCGCGATGAGCTGGATACGCTGGATAATTTTGGCGACTCGATCATTGATACCCGCACCCAAACTGCCCGCTGGCAGAACAATCTTCAGTTGGGTGCCCATGAGTTAATTGCTGGCGCTGAAATCAGCGAAGACCGCGTTTCAAGCACCAACGACTTTGACGTCACCAGCCGCGATAACACCGCCGTGTTTACCCAAGGGCTGCTCGACTTCTCTCCGTTTGCCATTCAAGCAAGCTTGCGTTATGACGACAACGAAGCCTACGGCGATGAGGTTACCGGCAGCTTGGCGCTGGGTTATCAAATAGATAACTATCACACGCTGCGCGCAAGCTTAGGTACTGCTTTTAAAGCACCGAGCTTTAATGACCTCTATTGGCCGGATTCTGGTAACCCTAATCTCAATCCAGAAAAGTCTGAAACCGTCGAAGTGGGTGTTCGAGGCCAATACAACCGATGGTTCTGGGACTTGGCCGCCTTTCAAAACGAGTACGACGACATGATTGCCTGGGCGCCGACGTCGAGTGGTTTATGGGCGCCGCAGAACATCAACAGCGCGCGTATTCGTGGGGCGGAGTTTGCAAGTGGTGTGGAAATGAATGATTGGACACTGCAAGCCGCCTTTACCTATCTGGATCCGGAAGACCGAGATACCGGTAATCGATTAGCCCGTCGGGCCACTCAAAGTGTGCGTCTGGATGCCGATCGGGAGCTTGGCGATTGGTCGCTGGGGGGCTCGTTAATCGCGCAGAATCACCGCTACGATAACGTCTCCAATACCCAGCGTTTAGGTGGCTATGGACTGGTTAACCTGCGCGCGGGATGGCAGTTTGCGCCGCTCTGGACGGCTCGTGTTACGCTAGAAAACGCCTTTGATAAAGAGTATTCAACCAGCCGTGACTATATTAACGCTGGCCGAGCAGGGTTCTTAAGTGTTCACTTTGGCCAATAGTAAACGTGGTGTTGCGCGCGGGGCCTTGGGCCTCGCGTTGTTATTAACAGCGGCTACTTCGCATGCCCACGATCACTCGCGCTGCGTAGTGGATGATCGTGGCCGTGAAGTGTGCCTGTATAATGCTGCTCAGCGCATAGCCACGCTCTCGCCCGGTGCGACTGAACTGACCTACGCGGCTGGCGCAGGAGATCAAGTGGTCGCCGTCGTTGCTTACAGCGATTATCCGCCGGCAGCCAAACAAGTGACGTCGGTGGGAAGCCATACCCGGATTGATCTAGAGGCGCTGGTAGGGCTTGCGCCCGATATAGTCATTGGTTGGGTGACGGGCAACCCAGCTGAACAGCTTGAAACCCTCGAAGCCTTGGGTATGCCGGTGTTCTATATCGAGCCCCGGGATGTAGAGGGCGTGGCCAGTGCCATTGAGCGTTTGGCACGGCTGGCGGGTACAGAAGCGGCCGGGCAGTCGGTGGCAGACAATTTCCGTGACACCATGGCCGCGCTTGCGTCGCGCTACCGTGATCGTGACCCGGTAACCACGTTCTACCAAGTGTGGGATGAGCCGCTAATGAGCGTTAACGACCAGCACCTTATCGGCCAGGTGGTCGAGATTTGCGGCGGTGAAAATGTGTTTGGCGAGCAGGCGCGACGGGTGCCTCGCATAGACGATGAAGCCGTGCTGGCAGCGAATCCTGAGGCGATTGTGGCCGGGGGGATGGGCGAAGAGAACCGCCACTGGCTGACCCACTGGGAGCAGTACTCCAACCTGACGGCGGTGAGCGAAGATAATCTCTTCTTTGTGCCGCCTTCGCTGATTCAACGGCCCACGCCGCGGCTGATGGAGGGCACCCAGATCCTCTGTGAGAAGCTCGATATTGCGCGCCAAAAGCGTGGACGCCGTTAATGCTCGCACGCCTGGGGCTGCCGCTTAGCCTGCTATTACTAGCGGCGTTGGCTGCGCTGATTATTTCCCTTGGTGTTGGCAGTGCGCAGATTTCTCCGGCGCAAATTTGGCAAGTGGTGCTGGGTAATCTTGGTTATATAGGGCAAGGCGAGAGCGATGCGTTGGCGCGTACCATGGTGATGGAGCTGCGCTTGCCCAGGGCGCTCTCGGCGTTTGCCGTCGGCGGTTTGTTGGCAGTAGCGGGGGCGTTAATGCAGGTGCTGCTGCGCAATCCGCTTGCTGACCCTTACGTGCTTGGCCTATCCGGTGGCGCCTCTATTGGCGCATTGGCAGCCATGCTGGGAGGGTTCGGCGGGCTGGCGATTTCTGGTTCGGCATTTGGCGGCGCGCTATTTTCGACATTTTTAGTGTTTGGTTTGGCCCACGGCAGCGGCGGCTGGACCCCTTCGCGGCTGCTGCTCACCGGCGTAGTGGTCGCGGCGGGGTGGGGCGCGGTAATTACCCTAATGCTGGCGATGAGCCCCGCCGAACGCCTGCCAGGCATGCTCTACTGGCTGATGGGCGATCTCTCCTATGCGCGTACCCCTTGGCCGCCGCTGCTATTGTTGTTGGCTACCTGCGTGGTACTGATTCCGCTTGGGCGTAGCCTGAATGTGTTGGCCCGAGGCCCTCAGCAGGCCGCCGCGCTGGGCGTTGCGGTTAGGCCGCTGGAGTGGTGTATCTATATTGCCGCCAGCCTACTCACCGCAGTGGCAGTGACCACCGCTGGCAGCATTGGCTTTGTCGGTTTAGTGGTGCCGCATATGCTGCGCCTGCTGTTAGGCAACGACCAGAGGCTGATACTGCCCGCCTGTGCGTTGGCGGGGGGCACGCTATTGGTGTTGGCGGACACACTAGCGCGCACCATGATCGCCCCGGAACAGCTGCCCGTAGGCGTGATCACTGCGCTGTTGGGCGTGCCCACCTTCCTGTTTCTGCTCTACCGGAGCCGCTGATGAGCGTACTGGCTACCCGAGACCTCATCATCGACGTGCCGGGACGTGAAGGTGGCACACCGCTTAATTTAACCGTTGAACCAGGCCAAATGTGGGGKGTGTTGGGCCCTAACGGGGCGGGTAAAACCACTCTGCTGCATACTTTGGCGGGGCTGCATGCCCCACGTTCGGGCAGCGTTCAGCTCAACGAGTCAGCGCTTGGTCAGCTGCGCCGCCGGCATATCGCCCAGTGTTTGGGATTGGTGTTTCAGGATCGGCAGGATGGCTTTCCCGCAACCGTGCTGGAAACCGCGCTGATTGGCCGTCATCCCTATCTCTCGCCGTGGCAGATGGAGGGCGCCGATGACTACGCCCGTGCCGAAGCTGCGCTTGAGCGATTAGATGTGGCGCATCTGCATGACCGTTTAGTCAGCACGCTTTCCGGCGGCGAACGCCAGCGGGTAGCGATTGCCACCGTGCTGACCCAGGCGCCCAACCTGTGGCTGGCCGACGAGCCCACCAACCATCTTGACCTTCACCACCAGAGCGCCGTCATGGCGCTGATGGCAGAGCAGGCTGCCCAGGGGCAGGCGGTCATCATGTGCTTACACGACCTAAACCTGGCTGCCCGGTGGTGCGACCATATTTTACTGCTCTACCCCAATGGCGAGGCGTGCTGGGGCCCGCGGGATAGCATGCTGATGCCCAGTGCTTTAGAAAGCCTCTACCGCCAGCGGCTAGCGGTGGTCGAGGTGGATGGGGCACCGGTGTTTGTACCGATAAAAGAGTGATACCTAGTGCTCCAGCTCATCCCGCCAGGAGTGGCGTGGTGTAAAGCCGACCAGACGGCGCGCTTTTTCATTAGTGTAGAAAGTCTCAAATTCGCCCATTTCGCGCTTGATCGGTACGCCAGCGTAGAAGCGTTCGATGATTTCTGGATTGGTCAGGCCCACCGAGAGATCGTCATTGGCGACGTTGAATATCTGGTAGCCCAGGCCATCCGTTTTCAGGCAGCAATCGACCATCTGGCCCAGGTCGCGGGCGTCGATGTAGGCGAAGATATTGCGGCGGCGCAGGGCGGGATCATTCATGTAGGCTGGGAAATCCTGACGGTATTCGTGGGGCTCGATAACGTTGTTGATGCGGAGGCCGTAGATGTCGATGCCCGAGCGCGCCTGGAAAGAGCGCGCCGTTACCTCGTTTACCACCTTGCTCATGGCGTAGCTATCTTGAGGCACGGTGGGGTGCTCTTCATCGATGGGGAGATAGTCCGGTTTCTTCTCACCATCGGCAAAGCAAACGCCGTAAGTGGTCTCGCTGGAGGCGAAGATGACCTTGGGAATGCCCAGTTTGGTGGCAGCATCGAGAATATTGTAGGTACTTAGCGTATTGATGCGATAAGTCTCGTTGTCCGGTCGATGGAGGATGGCGGGTATGGCCGCAAAGTGGACAATCGCATCGTAACGCGGCACGCCAGTGCCTGGCTCCAGTTCGTCGAAATCGGCGTAAGCCCGGCAGGCATTGAATACCTGGCCTGCATCGGTCAGGTCGGTCTTTAGGGTGGTAATGCCGGGTACGTCGGACGCCACCCAATCCAGGTTGGTGACTTGGTGACCTTGGTCGCGAAGATAAGCCGTCGCATGACGGCCAGCCTTGCCACTGCCGCCGGTGAATAAAAGTCGCATATGGAACCCCGCCAATTAGTAGAGTGAGCACCCACCTTAGCAAAGAAAAATCCTTACCTCCGAAAATGATTTTATGTTCTACACTAAAAATGATTCGGAATCTTATTGATCCAATCGATCAACGTCTGACCCTAACAACAGAGCATCTACAAAACCGGGAGGTCGTTATGATCCATCATGTTTGGGGGCTCCTCCATCATCCTGAAAGAGAGTGGCATTCGATCCGGGGCGAGCATGAATCTATCAGTCATCTGTATGCCCACCATGTCCTTTTACTCGCTGCTATTCCTGTCGTCTGTGCGCTGATAGGCACTACCCAGGTCGGTTGGACCTATGGTGGCCCTGAAACCTATCAAGTCTCTCTTGCCAATGGTATTGCATTAGGCGTGGCTTTTTATGCGTTGATCCTAATGGCTGTGGCCGTTGTGGGCAGTATGATCCATTGGTTGGCCCGTCGTATAGATAACCGCCCCAGCCGCCGTGATTGCCTTATTTTCGCGGGTTACATTGCGACACCGATGTTCCTGTGTGGCGTTTTTGCACTCTACCCGGCTTTTTGGTTCTGTATGCTGGGTATGGTGATTGGACTGCTCTACAGCGCCTATCTACTCTATAAGGGAACACCCAGCTTTTTAGGCATCAGTCATCAGCGTGGGTTTATTCTGTCAACAACGACGCTGGGTGTTGGTGTTTTGGTGCTAGAGGCACTACTCGTTGTGATTGTACTGCTGTGGAGTATGGGCACGGATCACAGCGTGGTTTGGCATCTCTTTCGATGAAGGGTCGCCCTGGCGCACTTGGTACAGGCGATAACTAAATTGCGCTACGAAACCGCATGATCTGTTTGCCATCGATGGGGTCATCGATCACGTGGGCATGCACCCCAAAGGTCTGCTGTAGTCTGTTGGCGGTGAGTACGTCGTGAGGGTGGCCGCTGTCGATCAAACGGCCGCCATCCATCACGCCAATACGGTCACACTCCATGGCTTGATTAAGATCATGCAGCGAGATCACCACCGTGATCGGTAGTTGCCTGACCAATTCAAGAATCGACAGCTGATGGCGAATATCCAGATGGTTGGTGGGTTCATCCAATAGCAGGATTTTAGGCTTCTGGGCCAGTGCACGGGCAATATGCACCCGCTGGCGCTCGCCGCCTGAGAGCGTGTGCCAAAGCCGATCCGCCATATGCACCATATCGACATCTACCAGCGCCTGAGCCACGACGGCATCATCTTCAGTTGACCAGGGGCGCAACGCGGTAAGAAAGGGCGTCCGGCCCAGCGCCACTACGTCACGCACGCTAATTCTATCGGTTGTGTCGGCCTGTTGCTCGACTAGCGCAATAGATTGAGCAATCGCTCGCTGCTTTAGCGTGTGTAGGGGCTGGCTACCCATTCGCACACGTCCTGCTTTAGGTTTGTTCAAGCCTGCCAGCAGGCGAAGTAGCGAGGTTTTGCCCGAGCCGTTCGGCCCCACCAAGCCAAAGGTTTGGCCGGGTTCGACGGTAAGGTTAACGTCAATAAGCAGGGGCGTGCCATGCACCGCCCAGGCGAGTTGCTCAGCTGATAACTGCATTAAGACCTCTTGCCGCGCACGAGAATTAGCGCAAAGGCAGGCGCGCCGATCAGCGACGTAATCACCCCGATAGGGAGTACCTGGCCGGGCACCAGCACCCGGGAAAGAATATCCGAGCCGATTAAAAATACCGCACCCGCCAAGGCGGTGGCCGGTACCAGCCGGGTATGACGGCTACCGACGATAAAGCGCATGGCATGGGGGATCACCAAGCCTACAAAGCCAATCGCCCCCACAATAGACACCATCACCGCCGTGACCAGCGCCATGGCGATAATCAGCATGCCGCGCACCGGGCGCACTGCGATGCCCATGGAGGCGGCGCTGTCGGCACCGAAAGTAAATGCATCCAGGGAGCGCCGGTGCCATAGGCAAACCAGTAGCCCAAACAGCGCGGCAGGCACGGCCAAGGTGACATCGGCCCAGCGCACTCCTGAAAGATTGCCCATCAGCCAGAACATGATGCCCCGGGCCTGCTCGGCGCTCGCTGACTTGGTAATGATAAACGCGGTCAGCGCATTGAACAGCTGCGAGCCTGCAATACCTGCCAGAATAATTGCCCCCGCGGCCTGAACACCGCGCCCACCACCCACACCGCTGTTGGCCGCATGGGCGAGCATGACCACGATGCCGAAGGCGAGCAGGGCGCCCACAAAGGCACCCAAAGAGAGCGAAAGCGCGCCTGCACCCAGCCCGGCGACGGCCACCGCGACTGCCCCCGTAGAGGCCCCGGCGGAAATGCCCATCAAGTAAGGATCGGCCAGGGGGTTACGCAGTAGCGCCTGCAGCACGATCCCTGCCAGTGCCAGGCTGGTGCCACAACAGGCGGCGACCACGGCGCGGCTGAGACGATAGTTCCAAATAATGCCCGCGTCGATGCGATCAACCGCGTAATCCGCGCCCAGTAGCTGATTGGCGAGTACCTTGAGAATGGTATCAACCGGAATTGGCGTCTCGCCGATGGCGGTACCCGCGATCAGTGCTGCCACGAGCACCAGCGGTGTTATCCATAGCCAGCGCAACCCGAAGCCTGCGGAGGAAGCTCTCGTTAGCGCTATGCTCATTCGTTAAACGACATATTAGATAGTGCCTCGGCAAGTGTCTCAAGGCCGTAAATAGTGCGCATAGTGGCGCTCATGGCGTGGGCGTCCATCTCGACGATACGGTTATTTTTAACCGCGCTCATCTCCCGGGTGACCGGGTCGCTGCGTAAAAACTCCCATTTTGCTTCAATGTCGTCGGCAGGAAAACGGCGGCGATCCATGTTGGCGATAACAAGCACATCGGGATCGGCTCTGGCGATGCTCTCCCAGCCCACCGTGGGCCACTCTTCGTCAGACTCGATGACATTACGAATGACGAGTTTTTCCATCATATACCCCGGTGCCCCCAGTTGCCCCGCCACGAAAGGGCTAACCCCCAGATCTGTCGATGAAAACCAGAATGCCGCCGACAAGTCTTCCGGTAAATCAAGGCTGCTCGCCAAGTCGATGGCGCGCTGTTCGCGGGCGGCAAGGTCGGTTATCAGCGCCTCGCCAGCGTCTTGAACATCGTAGATCTCGGCTAACTCGGTGATCCCTTTATAGATGGAGTCAGTCGAGAAGGCGGCGGTGCGGGTGCCATCGCCGCCGGTCGAGTTATCCTTGGTGTCGCAATCGGCGGGCATAATATAGGTATTAATACCCAGCTCATGAAACTGCTCACGGGTGGCGACACTGCCGGTGGGGCCCACGTGCCACTCATACTGCACTGCCACCAGATCAGGCCGTTTATTGACTACGGCCTCGAAGCTCGGGTCGTCGTTGGCGATCCGCTCGATTGCTTCATTGGCATCAGCAAACTGGGGAAGAACCGGATTAAACCACACTGAGGTGCCATTCACTCGATCAGCGAGCCCCAGCGAATAGAGAACCTCCGTGGCCGATTGACCTACTGTCACCGTTCGCTCCGGGGCTGACGCCACGCTGATCTCTACGCCGCAGTTAGTTAAAGTAACAGGGTAGTGGGTTGCATCAGCCATCGCGTAAGAGGCGGGKAGCAGCGATGTAGCAGKTAGCAGGTAACGAACGATCTTCATGTTTGGCTTCCAGTAAACGTGTGGTGCTAGAGAGCTGGTGGTCTTGGGGCGTGCTAATTAATACCAATATGAAATGTTATAACATAATAAATAGGCTTGATGTCAAAGATTAGTCGTATCTTACCTTATGGTTATCTGGGCTGTCTCATAGGGTTGGCCTGGGTACCAAACTGGCTTCGCCGCCATGCCTTCCTCTATACTGACCCCTTTCTTCCGCTCACTTCTTTATGAATGGTTTTATCATTATTAACCTATTTACCATGAAACAAACTCACGTCCAGCGGACATCTAGCCGGTTAATAAAGGTTAGCCAGTTGACGAGTTGGCTGTGTACGGGAGGCATCAGTGAGTGAGTTTCCCTTTGCGGCGGTGGTCGGCCAGGAAGCGCTGAAAACCGCGCTACTCCTTAACGCCATTAACCCGCGTATCGGCGGGGTGCTGATCAGCGGGCCAAGAGGCAGCGCCAAGTCGACCTTAGCCCGTGCTCTAGCCGCCATTTTGCCTAGCGATAGCGAAGGGCAGCGTGCTCCTTTTGTCACGCTGCCGCTGGGCGCCAGCGAAGACAGACTGGTCGGCAGCCTGGACTTGCAGAAGGTACTGGCCGAGGGTGAAGCTACCTTTCATTCTGGGCTGCTGGCTAAAGCCCACGGCGGGGTGCTGTATGTCGATGAAGTCAATCTGCTGCCGGATACCCTGGTTGATTTGCTGCTGGACGTGGCCGCCAGTGGCACCAATATCGTTGAGCGCGATGGCATTAGCCACTCCCATCCGGCGCGCTTTAGTCTGATTGGCACCATGAATCCAGATGAAGGCGAACTGCGACCGCAATTGCTCGACCGTTTCGGTCTCTGCCTTGAGCAGGCGGGAGCAGTAAGCATCGACGAGCGTATTGCCATCGTGCAGCAGCGGGAAGCCTTCGACCGCGACTCGGCTGGCACGCTGCAACACTTTGAGGCTGCCCAGGCCGCCCTGACCGAGCGTATTAGCCAAGCGCAGCGCTTACTCAAAGAAGTCAACAGCGACCCCTGGGTTTATCGAACGATTGCACAACGCTGCGAAGCCGCCGGTGTAGAAGGCCTGCGGGCAGACGTTACTTGGCACCGCGCTGCCCAGGCCCATGCTGCCTGGCGTGGCGTGGCTAGCGTGGAGCAGCAAGATATCGATACCGTTGAACCCTGGGTGCTGGCTCATCGGCGTACCCAACCGCCTGAGCAGAGCCCGCCATCATCTCCACCTAATGGAACACCTTCGAAAGACGAGAGCGGTTCGTCGTCGGGCAATAACGCATCGACCGCTGGTTCATCCCAACAGAGCGCTGAACAGGGCCAGTGGGGCGCAATGCCTCCCATGGCCCAGGAAGCGATTAGCCAGTCAGCGGTAAACTTGCCCGATAGCGAAGACCTTTTTCAGCGGACTAAGCGTACTGATACCGCCGCTAGCGCGGGCAAAGGTGGTGCGTTGGGCCAGGGGCGATCTCAAGTGACGACTTCCCGGCTGGATGGGTTTGCGACCGTTATCGCCAATCGCGGCCAGTGGCCTTGGCAGCAGCTAAAGATGCGCAAGACCCGCTCTGGGCAGGCGACAGCACACCTGGTACTTCTGGATACGTCGGGTTCCACCCTGGGTCAGCGCCTGCTGGGCCAGGCAAAGGGGCTGGTCGAGTCGCTAGTCAGCCAAGCCTACGCCGCGCGGGAGCAGGTCGCGGTGTTGGGGTTTGGCAATGGCGGTGTCGTGCCGATACTCTCCCGCCGCCGGGCGCCGAAAAACGCGCGAGGCACGCTTGAGGCGGCCAAAGGCGGTGGCGGCACCCCGCTGCGGGAAGCGATTATTGAAGCCAAGCGGCTGATCCGCCAGTGGCAGCGCCGCGAGCCCGGCCTGAAGGTGCGCACCTATCTGATCACCGATGGCCGCACCCGGGAAGCCGTTGACGATCTCGCTCCGCTGGAGGAGTGCCTGCTGATCGATACCGAACAGTCCAAAGTCAAACGCGGGCAGGGCGCACGGATCGCCCAGCAGTTGGGCGCGCGTTACTGGCCAGCCTCGTTTGGCAAACCCTCTATGGCAGTCTCTGCACATCAACCTGGGAACCTCTCATGAGCGACGCAAGCCATTTAGATCGCATGCAGCGTAAAAAAGACGTGGTCGACGAGCGCATCAGCAAGGCGACCGAAGAGCGCGGCGTGCTGATTCTGCTCAAAGGCAACGGCAAAGGTAAAAGCAGTTCGGCCTTCGGCACCATGGCGCGCTCACTGGGGCACGGCCAGCAGTGCGCGGTGATCCAGTTCATCAAAGGCCGCCGCGAAACTGGCGAGTACCTGTTCTTTCGCGATCATCCCAAGCTTGACTGGCACATCATGGGCCATGGCTTTACCTGGGAAACCCAGAACCGCGAGCGGGACATCGAAGCCGCCCAGGCCGCCTGGGAAGTCGCCAAAGGGCTGCTGGAGAACCCCGCCTATCATATGATCGTGCTGGACGAGATGAGCTATATGTTCAAGTACGGCTATCTCGACCCCGAACCGGTGGTGGAAGCGTTGAAGCGCCGACCGGCGCACCAGAACGTCATCATCACTGGACGCACCATGGCCACGCCGCTGCAGGAAATTGCCGATACCATCAGCGTTGTTCAGGACGAGCGCCACGCCTTTCGTGGCGGCGTTAAAGCCCAGGCGGGGATCGAATATTGATGACGACGCCAACCGTTAGCTGCCCCGCGCTGTTTATCGCCGCCCCGGCTTCCGGCCAGGGKAAAACCACCGTCACGGCGGGCCTGGCGCGCCTGCTGCGTAACCAGGGCAAGGTAGTGCGGGTGTTCAAGACCGGCCCGGACTACCTGGATCCGCAGATATTGGCCCAGGCCTCCGGCCAGCCGGTGGATCAGTTGGATCTATGGATGGCAGGCGAGGCCTACTGCCGCCAGCGGTTTTATGACGCCGCCTGCGAAGTGGACTTGATCCTGGTGGAAGGCGCCATGGGGCTGTTCGACGGCGAGCCCTCCAGCGCCGATCTGGCGGCCTTGTTTAATATTCCCATGGCGATCGTCATGGACGTAAAAGGCATGGCCCAGACCGCCGCCGCGCTGGTCTCGGGATTGGTCGGCTTTCGCGACGACATCCATATCGCCGGGCTTATCGCCAATGCCTGCGGCTCCCCGCGCCATCGTGAGCTGATCGAAGGGGCGCTGCCGCCATCGATTCCTTTGCTGGCTGCCGTACCGCGCGATCCCGCTTTGTCGCTCCCCGAGCGCCACTTGGGGCTGGTGCAGGCGGCAGAAATTCGCGAGGATCTGGAAGCACGCTTTGAAGCGGCGGCCAAAGCGTTGGAAGCGGCTGGGTTGCTTGAATCACTTGCAGCGCTTTCGCCGGTAACCTTTACCGCACCACAAGAACAGCTTGCGGCCGTTAAGCCGTTGCTCGAAGGCCACACCATTGGCGTGGCCCGCGACGCCGCCTTCAGCTTTGTCTATCAGGCCAACCTTGACCTGCTGGAGCAGATGGGCGCCACGCTGCGCTTCTTTTCGCCGCTGACGGATAGCCACCTGCCCGAATGCGACGCCCTCTGGCTGCCCGGCGGCTACCCGGAGCTTCACGCTCAAACGCTGGCGGATAACGACGCCATGCGTTCGGCCATTGAGGCTTTCTACCGCGCCGACAAGCCCATTCTGGCCGAGTGTGGCGGCCTGCTGTACTGCCTGGAAAGCCTGACCGACTACGACGATATCACCCACACCATGCTGGGCCTGCTGCCTGGGCAGGGGGCCATGCGCGGGCGTCGCGGCTGTCAGGGGATGCAAACCGCCGAGCTGCCGGAAGGTCCGGTTCGCGGCCATGCGCACCACCGCTCCATGGCGGAAGGCACCCCCGAGCCGATTGGTCACGGGCGACGCCAGCGGCACCCCGCACCGGGGGAAGCGATCTACCGTCAAAAGCGCCTGACGGCGACCTATTTACATCTGTTTTTTCCTAATAATCCTGACGCTGTGGCAAGGCTTTTTTCTGTCAGCCCGGCGTACTGCGAACCGCAACACAGCGAGGCATTTACCCATGCAGCCCAATAACGTAAAGCTGAATAAGATTCCTGCCACGGTCGTGACCGGTTTTCTCGGCAGCGGCAAAACCACGCTGCTGGCCAATATTCTGCGCCAAGTCACCGGCAAGCGGATCGCCGTGATTGTTAATGAGTTCGGCGAGCAGGATATCGACTCCAGCCTGCTGCGCAGCTGTGCGCTGGGGTGTGAAGAGGGTAGCGAAGGCGGGCAGCTAGACGGAGAAGACGGCAGCATCTATGAACTGGCCAACGGCTGTATCTGCTGCACCGTGGAAGAAGAGTTTCTGCCGGTCATGAAAAAGCTGGTCGCCCGCCGCGACGATATCGACCACATCCTGATCGAAACCAGCGGCCTGGCGCTGCCCAAGCCGCTGGTGCAGGCGTTCAACTGGCCCGACGTGCGCCAGCACTGCACCGTGGATGCGATTATTACAGTGATCGACGGCCCTGCGGTGGCCGCCGGCCGCTATGCCAGCGACGTGGATAAGGTGGCCGCCCAGCGCCTCGCCGACGAGAGCCTGGATCACGACCCCAGCCTGCGCGAGCTGCTCGATGACCAGCTCAGCGCGGCGGATCTGGTGTTGGTCAGCAAAGCCGACCTGCTTAGCCCGGAAGAGCGCGCAAAGGTGGAAACAGTGATTCAGGCGCGGGTGACGGCCTCGGTGAAAACGCTGTTTATCGATCAGACCCTGACCACCGACACCACCCAGCTGGAAGCGCTGATGGGCATTGGCGCGGCAAGCGAAAAAAACATCGATAGCATCACCAATCACCACGACAAACACCACGCCGAAGGCGCTCATCACGACCACGCCCACGATAACTTTGATTCCTGCGTGATTACCCTGGGCGAAGTTGATGGCGACATCCTGGCCGACAAGCTCCAGCAGCTGTTGAAAAGCCACGAGATCTACCGCGCCAAAGGCTTTGCGGCCATTCCCGACAAGCCTATGCGCCGGGTCATCCAGGCGGTGGGCGAGCGCCTGGAAGGCTACTTCGACCGGCTATGGGCTCAGGACGAAATCCGCCAAACCCAATTAGTGATTATTGGCAAACACCTGGATAGCGCAGCGCTGCGTGACGCGCTGGCTGAAGCAGAGGTTCAAACGTCTTCTCAAACGGCTAGCTAATGCACTTATTCGCCGCTAAGCCGGGGGGCTTTGTCGATGATGAAGGCATCATCGATCTGCAACAGAGCCCCGCCGAGGTCGTGATACTCTCCGCCGCCGATAGCAATCTGTCGGCGCTGGCCCAGGCGGTTGACCGTCTGGGCGAGGCGTACCCCTCGGTGCGGCTGGCCAACTGGATGAACCTGGTAAAACCGGCCGCCTACGATCTCTACGAAGATCGGGTGCTGGAAGGTGCCCGGTTGGTCATCGTCTCGCTGCTGGGCGGCAAGGCCTACTGGCAGTATGGCCACGAACGCCTGCTGTCCTGGGCGGCGGCCAAACCCGAGCGCCATCTGATCCTGGTACCGGGCTGCGATGCCCCGGATGATGCGCTGCTGGAAGACTCCACCATCGCCTTCGATGACGCTTACCGCGTGTGGCGCTACCTGCGAGAGGGCGGCGCCGATAACGCCGAGCAGTTGCTGCGCTTTGTCGCCAATGAGTATATGGCCAGCGAGTGTATAGATAGGCCGCTGGGCGACTGGCAGGAGCCCAAGGTCATTCCACCCGCGGTGATTTATGCGCCGCAAGAGCAACAGGCGTCCAGCCTCAGCGAGTGGCGCGATCGCCAGGTGCCCGGGAGGCCGGTGTGTCTGCTGCTGTTTTATCGCAGTCATTTGCAGGGGGCGAATACCGCCGTACCCGACGGCTTGCTGGCGGCGCTTAAAGACCAGGGACTTGAGCCGTTAGCGGTCGCCGTGGCGTCCCTGAAAGAAGGGCCGTGCATTGATTTTATCAATCACTTGATTGAGCAGACCGGCGCGATGCTGGTGATCAACACCACCAGCTTTGCGGTCAACCGCAACGCCGACGGGCTGAATGCCCAGGGGGAAGAACTTCCTGACAACCTGTTTGTAGGCCGACCCGTGGTGCTCCAGGCGATTCTTGCCAGCAGCACCTCGGAAGACTGGCAGGGCATGGCCGCCGGGCTGCATAGCCGCGATGTGGCCATGCAGGTGGTGCTCCCCGAGATGGATGGCCGCATCATCACCCGGGCGGTGGGCTTTAAAGCCGAAGCCCACTACAACCCGCGCTGCCAGCTGGCGGTGACCCACCACGTGATCCACCCGGAGCGGGCCGCCTTTGTGGCCGAGCTGGCGCGGCGCATTTGTTCGCTGCGGCTGACCCCCAACGGGCAGAAGCGGGTCGCGCTGATCATGGCCAACTACCCCAATCGCGACGGCCGGATCGGTAACGGCGTCGGGCTGGATACCCCCGCGTCGACGCTGAAAATTCTCAGCGCTCTGAAAGAGGCGGGTTACCCGCTCAGCGAACTGCCGGAAAATGGCGATGAGTTGATCCGCCAGCTTCAGGGGGCGGTGACCAACGATCACGGCAGCCTCGACCAGCGCGCCTGCTGGCAGAGCATCAGCGTTGACGACTACCTGGCCTGGTTTCAAACCCTGCCTGGTGAGCTTCAGGAAACCGTATGGACGCGCTGGGGCGCGCCTCATGAAGACCCCAAGTGCCGCCAGGAGCGGTTGATGATCGCGGGKATTCGTCTGGGTCAGACCTTCGTGGGTATCCAGCCTGCAAGGGATTTTATCGACGATCTCACCCAGTCCTATCACGATATGGAGCTGGCGCCGCCTCACAGCTACCTAGCGTTTTATTTTTGGCTGCGTGAGCACTACCAGGTCGATGCAGTTATCCACGTGGGTAAGCACGGTAATTTGGAGTGGCTGCCGGGTAAGAGCATCGCCTTGAGCGCGGAATGCTGGCCGGATATTGCCCTGGGGCCGCTGCCGCACTTTTATCCGTTTATCGTCAACGACCCCGGCGAGGGCGCCCAGGCCAAGCGCCGCAGCCATGCGGTGATTATCGACCACCTGATGCCGCCCCTGGCGCGGGCCGAACTCTACGGCCCCATGGCCGAGCTGGAAGCACTCACCGACGAGTATTACCAAGCGCTGGATATGGATCCCCGCCGGGAAGCGCTGATTCGCAGCCAGATCCTCGCCCACCTGCTTGATACCGGTATCGACCAGGAACTGGCGCATGTAGTAGACGGTTTTGACAACAGTGCTGATGACGCGGAGATTCTCAACGAGCTGGATACCTTTCTTTGCGATATCAAAGAGTCTCAGATCCGTCACGGCCTGCACATACTCGGCACGTTGCCGCCGGAAGAGAAGCGGGCGGGCACCTTGGTGGCGCTGTTGCGACTACCCCGTGGCGAAACGGTGGCAAGCCGCGGCCTGCTGCACAACCTGGCCAGCGATTTAGGATTGGATTTTGATCCGTTAGCCGCGGGCAACGAGTCCTGGCAGGGGCCCGAACCGGCTATTTTAAGCCAGCAGCTCGATACCCCCTGGCGCACGGGGGCGGATGCCCGCGAGCGGCTGGAGCTTCTAGCCGAGCGCTGGGTGGCCGACTACGTCTTGGCAGACGGCTGCCTGGATGACCTGGTCCAGGATTACCCCGCTACGGCAGCGCAACTGCGCTACGCCCGTGAGCAGCTATGGGTCACCATGCAGCGCGGCGTGAAGATGGAGATTCAGTCGCTGCTCGACGGCCTTGAGGGCATCTTCGTGCCCGCCGGGCCCAGCGGCGCCCCCAGCCGGGGGCGGCTGGATACGCTACCCACCGGGCGTAACTTTTTCAGCGTCGATAATCGCTCGATTCCATCGCCTGCCGCCTGGGCGCTGGGCGAAAAATCCGCCCAGGCGTTTGTCGAGCGCTACCTGCAGGATCACGGCGACTACCCGCGCCGGTTGGGGCTATCCATCTGGGGCACCGCCACCATGCGCACTGGCGGCGATGACATCTCCCAGGCCTTCGCGCTGATGGGCGTGCGGCCCATCTGGTCGCTAGGCTCCCAGCGGGTGAGCGACTTTGAAGTCATTCCCTCGATGCTGCTCAATCGCCCCAGGGTAGACGTCACGCTGCGGGTGTCCGGGTTTTTCCGTGACGCCTTCCCCAACGTGATTCGCCTGTTTGACGCTGCTGTGCAGGCGGTGGCGAGCTATGAAGAGCCGGGCAACAGCAACACCATCCGCGAGGCGGTGCTTTCCCGCCAGCAAGCACTGGAAGACCAGGGGCTAAGCCCGGAGATGGCCGCTCAAGAGGCGAGCTACCGCATCTTTGGCAGCAAGCCCGGCGAATACGGTGCGGGCCTCAACCGGCTGATTGAAAACCGCTCTTGGGACAGCGCCGACGATTTAGCCGAGGCCTACATGGAGACAGGCGCCTACGCCTACGGCCAGTTCAAGGGCTCCGGCACTGCCGCCCGTAATGCGTTTGAACAGCAGCTCCAGGGGCTGGATGCGGTGATGCAAAACCAGGATAACCGCGAGCACGATATACTCGATTCCAACAGCTACTACGCCTTTCAGGGCGGCATGGCCAACGCCACCCGCTCGCTAAGCGGCAAGGCGCCGGAGATTTACCACGCCGACCACGCCAACCCCGCGATGCCCAAGATTCGCACCCTGAAAGAAGAATTGGCGAAGGTGATTCGCTCGCGGGTGCTGAACCCCAAATGGATCAACGCCATGCGCGAGCACGGCTACAAAGGCGCCTTTGAGATGGCCGCCACGGTGGATTACCTGTTTGCCTACGACGCCACCACCGATCTGATTGCCGACTACCAGTACGCCCAGGTGAGCGATGCCCTGGTATTCGATGCCGCCAATCAACAGTTCCTGCGCGAGCACAACCCGGCCGCCCTGGAAGAGATGGCCGAGCGCTTACTCGAAGCGGCCCAGCGGGGCATGTGGCAAGCCCCCGGCGAGCATGGCGAGGCGCTTCAGGATCTGCTGCTGGAAATGGACGAAGCCAAAGAGACCCATGGTCATGTCGCCCAGCCCGCGCATTAAAGGCTGGTGCCCCGGCGCCTGGCGACCCATGGCCACTGGCGATGGCCTGCTAGTGCGCGTGCGCCCGCCGCTGGGCCAGCTATCGCGGGAACAGGTATTGGCACTGTGCGAAGCCGCCGAAACCTACGGCAGCGGTTTGATCGAGCTGACCAGCCGGGCCAATCTGCAACTGCGTGGGGTGACCGATGAAAGCTGGTCGCCGCTGATGGGGTTTCTGGTCGAGCATCAGTTGGTGAGCGACGACCCGGAAGCAGAACGCCAGCCGCAGCTTATGCTGGCGCCCGCCTGGCAAAAGGGCGATGACACCCATACCATTGCCCGCTTGTTGCAGGCGCGGGGTAGCGAATTAGCCGCCATGCCCGGCAAGGTCGGTATCGCCATTGACGCGGGAAAAGCGCCGGTGCTTGGCGACAGCGCCGCTGATTTTCGAATCGAGCGCTCAACGGAAGGCGGCCTGATGGTGCGCCCCGATGGCTACGCGCAAGGCACGGAGGTGAACAATACCGAGGCCGCCGTCGAGCAACTGATACGCCTGACCCACTGGTTCGTAGATACCGGCGGCTGGGAGTCAGGCCGCATGCGGCGGCATACAGCACCGCTGCCCGATTGGGCGCCCGCTGATACCGCCCCTGCACCTCCCGGCGAGAAGCTGGCGCTGGGCGAACATAGCGAAGGCATTGTGATTGGGCTTCCCTTTGGCCGGGTGGCGGCTGATACGCTGCGCGAGGCGGTCTTTCCGGCAAGTGGCTCGCAAGCAAGTATCAGTGCTGTGCAGGTCACCCCCTGGCGGCGCCTGTTGTTGCAGGATTGCGATACACTACCCGCGATTGATGGCTTGATCCGTCATAATAGCGACCCGCGGCTAGCGATGGACGCCTGCCCCGGTGCGCCCTATTGCGAACAGGCGAGTGTCGCCACCCAGCCGCTTGCCGAGAAGCTAAGCGGCTTGTTGGAAACAAGCGTACATATATCCGGCTGTGCCAAAGGCTGCGCCCGTCGCACCCCAGCCGATGTATGCTTGGTCGGGCAAGCAGGTCGATTTAATGTTGTTGTTAACGGCGCTGCCGATAGCACGCCGATTAAGACAGGCCTCACCGAGAGTGAGGTGGTTGGTTTTTTGAGAAAGCTCAGCGAAAACAGTTAGGTTGTTCCTCGGTAGCTGAGTGTCAGGGCAGGTTGTAGCGAGGGTCTTTTTCCACGGATGGAAAAAGTAGCGCCCAAGGATGGGTTCACAGCGCCCTCGCGTAAACCTGCCCTGGCACGGGTGTCTTGCAGACCAGCAGCGAATTAGTTTATTTGGAGAGTTTGGGTGCCCTATAAGTACGAAACCAGTGGCCCGGCGATTTACCGGGAGTCGTTTGCGATTATTCGCAGTGAAGCCGAGCTTGGCCGCTTTTCAGTGGAAGAAGAGACCGTGGCGGTGCGCATGATTCACGCCGCCGGGCTGGTGGAGTTGGCCGCGCATATTCATTTTCAAAACGACGTGGTCAATCGCGCCCGCGCCGCCTTGGAGCAGGGCGCACCGATTCTCTGCGATGCCCGCATGGTCTCGGAAGGCATCACCCGCAAGCGGCTGCCCGCTGACAACGAGGTCATCTGCACCCTCAACGATGAGCGCACGCCCGGCCTCGCCCAGGAAATGGCCAATACCCGCTCGGCGGCGGCGCTGGAACTGTGGCGGCCACACCTGGAAGGCGCCGTGGTCGCCATTGGCAATGCACCCACCGCGCTGTTTCATCTGCTCAATATGTTCGAAGACCCGGCGTGCCCGCGCCCAGCGGCGATTATCGGCTGCCCGGTAGGCTTTGTCGGCGCGGCGGAATCCAAAGAAGCGCTGTTGGCTAACCCGGCGCTGCCCAGCTGTATCGTCCGCGGTCGCCTGGGCGGCAGCGCCGTGACGGTTGCGGCCATCAACGCCATGGCGGATCGCATCGAATGACCCAGGGAACGGTATACGGCGTTGGGCTGGGCCCCGGCAGCCAAGACTTGATGAGCGTGCGCGCCGACCGCCTGATACGCGGGGCGACCCACGTGGCGTATTTTCGTAAAAAGGGCCGCTGCGGCCATGCGCGCACTATCGTGGAGGGCATGATCCCGCCCGGCGCCATCGAACTGCCCATGGAATACCCGGTTACCACGGAAATTCCCTTCGACGACCCGCGCTACAATGAGCTGCTGGCGGCTTTCTACGAACGCAGTGTGGCCCAGCTCATCGAGATGGCAGAGGCCGGGTGCGATGTGGTGGTGCTCTGCGAAGGCGACCCGTTCTTCTACGGCTCCTTTATGCACCTCTACACGCGGCTGCTAAACCGCGTGCCGGTCTCGGTAGTGCCGGGTATTACCGGCATGTCAGCGGCGTGGACGGCCACTGGGCAGCCCATTACCTGGGGCGATGACATCATGACCGTGCTGATGGCCACGCTACCCGAAGAGGCATTGGCCGAGCGCATCGCCCAGACCGATGCGCTGGTGGTGATGAAGATTGGCCGCAACCTGGCCAAGTTACGCCGGGCCCTGGTTCACGCTGGCCGCGAAGGCGAAGCCTGGCTGATCGAGTACGCCGCCATGTCGCAACAACGGGTATTGCCGCTGGCGGACGTGGGCGAGAGCGTGCCGTACTTCTCGATTGTGCTGATCCATGGCCACGGGAGGCGGCCATGAGCGGCTGGCTGAAAATCGTCGGCCTGGGGCCGGGCTCAGAGGCCATGATTACCCCCGAGGTAACCGCTGCGCTTCAGGAAGCCACCGACGTGGTGGGCTATGTGCCCTACGTTAACCGGGTTGCGCCACGTGATGGATTAGTCCGCCACGGCTCGGATAACCGCGAAGAGATCCGCCGGGCGGAGCAGGCGCTACAGTTGGCGCTTGAAGGCCATAGGGTCGTGGTGGTGTCTTCCGGCGACCCCGGCGTCTTTGCCATGGCCGCTGCGGTGTTCGAGGCGCTGGAAGCGGGCGATGCACAGTGGCGCACGCTGGATATTCAGGTACTGCCGGGCATTTCCGCCATGCTGGCCGCCAGCGCAAGCGTCGGCGCGCCACTGGGGCACGACTTCTGCTGCATTAATCTATCCGACAACTTGAAGCCTTGGGCGCTGATTGAAAAGCGCCTGCTCCTGGCTGCTGAGGCCGACTTCGCTATGGCGTTTTACAACCCGCGCTCCAAGGCGCGCCCGGCGGGCTTTGAGCGCACCTTGGGCGTACTGCGGGAAGCCTGCGGGCTGGATAGGCTGATCATCTTTGCCCGGGCGGTGTCCACGCCGGAAGAGTCGATTCGCGTCACCACCCTAGGCGAGGCGACGCCGGACATGGCCGATATGCGCACCCTGGTGATTGTCGGTTCCCAGCAGACGCGCTTGATCGAGCGAGCAGGGTCACCGCTGGTTTATACACCGCGCTCCGCTGATTAAGTGTGGTCGCTGATCCAGCTAAAAACGTCATCGATGCGATGAACTTCGTGGCGGGGTGGCAGTGCTGGCCGCTCGATCATCACAATGGGCAGGCCGAGGGTTCTTGCCGCGGTGAGTTTAGACGCGGCCCCTTCGCCGCCAGCGTTTTTACACACGATGTGCTGGATGCGCTGGGTTTCCAGCAGGGCGAGATCGCCTTCCAGTGTAAAGGGGCCTCTATCGATCACGGTGCTGACATCGGCCAGTGGTAACGGGCTGGTAGGCCGGTCAACCAAACGCAGCACGTAATGGTGCTGGGGCTCAGCGGCAAAAGCGCTTAGGTGCATTCGCCCAATGGCGAGCAACACCCGCTGGGGCGGGCCAGCCAGGGCGCTAACCGCCTCATCAATACTTGCCACGCTTTGCCACTGGTCACCGGTAACTGGCTGCCATGCAGGCCGGGTAAGAGCAACGGCCTTTACGCCGCACTGTGCCGCTGCGGCTAACACGTTGCTACTCATCTGCGCGGCAAAAGGGTGGGTGGCATCAACAATGTGGGTAATGCGCTCCTGGGCTAAAAACGTGGCTAGCCCATTAACGCCGCCGAAACCGCCAATGCGGGTTGGCAGCGGCTGGGGTTTAGGCGTGGCAACACGTCCCGCATAGCTGAAAATGGCGGGAAGCCCGCGCTTGGCAACCGCACTGGCCAGAGCGCTGGCCTCCGAGGTTCCCCCGAGAATTAGGATCTTGTTCATGGTTGAGGTTAACAACACTCCCTGGCTGACCCTGTTAGGTTGGGGGGAGGGTGGCACACAGGAACTAACGGCGGCAAGCCGCGCCGCACTGGAAAGTGTCGAGGTAGTGTTCGGCGCGCGCCGCCACCTACGCCTTTTGCCGCCCCTAAACGCCGAGGTGATTGAGTGGCCGGTGCCCTTTGCCGATGGCATTCCTGAACTGCTCAATCAGCGCGGCCGCGGGGTGGTCATGCTGGTCTCAAACGACCCGTTCTGGTTTGGGGCGGGCAGCACACTGGCGCAGCATCTCAACGCTGATGAGTGGATGGCACTACCAGCGCCTTCCACCTTCAGTCTGGCAGCCTCCCGCCTAGGCTGGCCGCTGGAGCGCTGCACCTGCCTGGGCCTGCACGCCAAACCGCTGACCCGCATTCGACCTTACTTGCATGCCGGTAGGCGTTTGCTGGTACTGGTAAGAGACGGTGCGGCGGTGGCCGAACTCGCCTCTCTGGTTAGCCGATTCGGCTTTGCGGCTTCCCAGCTAACGGTGCTGGAAGCCCTGGGCGGCGATAACGAGCGCATTCGCCATTGTCATGCCGACGCCAGTTTGCCCCAGGATATTGCCCATCCGGTCGCGGTGGGGGTGGAAGTAGCAGGCAGCGGCCCCGCCTTGCCGCTGACGCCCGGCCTGCCAGATCATTTTTATGACCACGATGGACAGATCACCAAGCAGGCCATTCGCGCCATCACCCTGTCGGCTCTAGCCCCCATGCCCGGCGAGTGCCTATGGGATATCGGCACCGGGTCGGGCTCTATCGCCATTGAGTGGCTGCTCGCTCACCCGGATAATCAAGCGGTAGGTGTCGAGCAAAACGCAGAACGGGCAGCACGGGCGCGCCGCAATGCAGAGAACCTGGGTGTTGACTGGCTTGAGGTAAAAGAGGGCAGCGCGCTGGAAGCGCTAAACGATACGCCGCTGCCGGATGCGGTGTTTATCGGCGGCGGGCTATCTCAAGCGCTGTTAGACGATTTATGGCAGCGCTTGCCCGAAGGCGTGCGTGTCGTCGCCAATGCCGTCACCCTGGAATCCGAAGCGCTGCTGGCGCACTGGCAACAAAAAGCAGGTGGTGAACTGCTGCGTCTGGAACTTGCCAACGCCACCCCCATCGGCACCCGGCGAGGCTGGAAGGCCAGCTACCCGATTGTTCAGTGGCGGGGCGTTCGATGACAGCACAGGGATTGAGGGTAGCGGGATTTGGCTTTCGCAGTGAGGCCACGCTTGCTTCGCTCGGTCAGGCGTTGGATCAACTTATCGACCAGTATGGTGCTATCGAGAAGCTGGCGGCGGCTCGCTCGATGCTGCCGTTAGTTGAAGAGCTGGGACGAATGCGCAACATTGAAGTCATCGCCGTGGCGGACGCTGAGCTACCGACAGTTACAACGCTGACTCATTCTGCGCATAGTTTGCAGGCGCGTGGCACGGGCAGCGTGGCCGAGGCCGTGGCGCTGTTAGCGGCGGGCCCTGTGGCGACGTTGCTAGGGCCAAGAGTAATCTCAGCGGATAGGCAGGCCACCGCCGCCCTGGCGTTGTCAGAAGTACCAGAAGGAATCACAGAATGACCGTACACTTCATTGGCGCAGGCCCCGGCGCACCGGATCTGCTTACCCTGCGCGGGCGCGACCTGATCGCCGCCTGCCCGGTGTGCCTGTACGCGGGTTCATTAGTGCCGGAGGAAATCCTCGAACACTGCCCGGCTGGGGCGCGGGTGATCAACACCGCGCCGCTATCGCTGGATGACATCATGCAGGAGATCAGCCGCGCCCACGCCGAAAGCCAGGATGTCGCCCGGCTGCATTCGGGGGATCTATCGGTATGGTCAGCCATGGGCGAGCAGCTGCGCCGCCTGCGCGAGCTGGATATTCCCTACAGCATTACCCCAGGTGTGCCAGCCTTCGCGGCAGCCTCGGCAACCCTAGGTCAGGAGCTGACGCTGCCCGGTGTCGCCCAGTCGGTAGTGCTCACCCGCACGCCGGGCCGGGCCAGCGCCATGCCCAGCGACGAGACGCTTGCCAATTTCGCCCGCACCGGCGCCACGCTGGCTATTCATCTCTCGATCCATAATCTTGCCCAGGTAGTGGAAAGCCTGACGCCTTACTACGGTGAGCAGTGCCCGGTGGCGATTGTGTGGCGGGCAAGTTGGCCCGATGAGCGGGTAGTGCGTGGGCGGCTAGCCAGCATAGAAGCGCTGATCGATGACACCATGCAGCGCACCGCGCTAATTCTGGTCGGGCCGGTGCTTGAGAGCGACGACTTCCAGGAGAGCAGCCTCTACGCCGTGGGTTACGACCGACGCTTTCGCCCCCAATCGGCGGATTCGCCTTTTGCCACGGCAAGCCAAGACCAAGAGAGCGAGTCATGATCACGCTGTCGCTCATAGGCATCGGCACCGGCAACCTTGACCACGTCACCCTGGCCGCCGTGCGCGCCCTCAATAACGCTGATTTGATTCTGCTGCCCCGAAAGGGCGAGGCCAAGTCGGATCTTATCGATCTACGCCGCTTGCTCTGCGAACGGCTGCTGGAAGCGCCGGTGACCACTAAGATCGTCGAGTTCGATCTGCCTAGTCGTGATGGCCGCAATGACTACCTTGGCGCGGTGGACGACTGGCACGCAGCCATCGCCGGCGTCTGGGCGCAGCAAATCGATGAACATCTACCCAACGGTGGGCGGGTCGGGATGCTAGTGTGGGGCGACCCCTCGCTTTACGACAGCAGCCTGCGCATTACTCAGCGGCTAAGCGCTGCGGGTAAGCAGGTCGATGTAGAGGTAGTGCCAGGCATCACCAGCCTGCAAGTGCTCACCGCTGAACATAAAATCCCGTTAAATGCCCTTGCCGAGCCGGTACACATCACCACCGGCCGCCGCCTCCGCGAGCGCGGCTGGCCAAGCGATGCCGCCACGGTAGCGGTAATGCTCGATAGCGGTGGCGCCTTCACTACGCTGCCACCTGAAGATACCTACATTTGGTGGGGCGCCTACCTGGGCATGGATAAACAGTGCTTGATCAAAGGCTGGCTTAGCGACGTCGGCGACCAGATCATCCAGCGCCGGGCGGAGCTGCGCGACACCCACGGGTGGATAATGGATATTTACCTGCTAGCCAGACAGCCTCTGCTATAGTGCTGGTATTAATATGGAATGATTTTCCATAAAATGGTGCTACTGACCAACTAGTATTTGAGGAATAGCCATGAGCTTTTACGTTTATCTATCCGGCGAGATCCATACCGACTGGCGCGAAGAAATCCAGCGCGGCGCCGAGGCCGCGGGCCTGGATATCGTGTTTACCGCACCAGTCACCGACCACGCCGCCTCTGACGCTGCCGGCGACCACCTGGGCAAGCCGGAAAATGGCTTCTGGCGTGACCACCAGTCATCCAAGATCAACGCCATCCGCACCCGCACAATGATCGAACAGGCCGACCTGGTCGTCGTACGCTTCGGCGACAAATACAAGCAATGGAACGCCGCCTTCGATGCAGGCTACTGCGCAGCGCTGGCCAAGCCCTACATCACCCTGCACAGCGAAGACATCGTCCACCCGCTGAAAGAAGTGGATGCCGGAGCTAACGCCTGGTGCACCACGACGGATCAAGTCGTTGAGACTCTGCGCTACGTTCTGAAAGCGTAAAGCCAAGGCGCCTCCCACAAACCCAACCACAGCATTAGTGGTGTTGATCCGGTGTTGTGGGAGGGCGCTTCAGTGCGCGAAGACCCCGCCCCATAAACAATCCACCCCAATAGAGTGCCAGGACACTATTGCGAATGTACTTCGCTTACCACGCACTATAAACCCCTTAAAATCAAACGATTGCACACTTTTAGCGCGGCGTAACGCTTGGCGAGGAACGAGCCAAAAGGCACCCGCGAAGGCAGCGCCAGCTGCCCAAAGCCCCCGCCAGTACTTTTTTCTGCAAACCCACAAGACCTAATTAAATTACTATGAATAGAGTAGGGTTAGATCAGCAAGTGCGTACGTGAATTTTGGATATACAGCCGAACGGTTGTTAATATATCTTAAAGATCAGATAGTTAGGGGTGTTTCGGCGCGCGATAAGAATGTTGAATAGTGCAGCGCATTCATTCAATATCAGAACGGGCAGTTTAATCACGTTAACCTAGCTAGTTAATCGAGAAATATATGCAGGAAAAGAAAATTGCGCTGCAAGTCGTTGAGGAAGCCCTGAAAGAGCTAGAGTCATCCAAAGGCTCCATCCTTTCTGCAATCCAAAAACTGCAAAGAGCCTCGTCCATTGTTGGAGATGACGAGAAAAGACTGTGGTGTTCCATTCAGCTTGCTGATGCTATATATGTGGGGCCGCTAAAAGATCTTGCTGATTTTTTGGTAGAGCATCAAGATCCTTCTACTAGCGAATATCAAGAAGGACTTTCAAAGCACATTAAGGCTTTGGGAAAGCTTGGCCTCATCCACGAAGTTCATTTTACGAATGAAGAATTAAACATAAAACTAAATAGCGCAGGTGGTGGATATGCCAACATTGGATTTGTCGAAGAGCGTTATGCTGACCTTGTAAGGCAAAAGAGTGGAAATGATGGTACGTACTATAAGAGTCCATTAAACAATCACTTGAATTTTGTAAAAAAGAAAGCTCACGAGCTTGCCTCTCTTCTCTACAAGCAGCTTAAATTTTCTGGAACTGTTAGTAATTGTTTCGACTTGTTAAAAAATGCTGTAGACGACAAGCTACTAGACTTGAATCCTGTCATAGCTGAGCAGCTTATGCTTGCATTCAAATCTGTATCAACTGGAAAAGAAGAAGAATGGTCTCAAGCGCTTACTACTTGTCGCAGACTCATTGAGGGATTAGCTGACCAGCTTTATCCTGCTACGAATGACAAGGATAAGGGTAGGTCGCTAGGGCAAGCTCAATATGTGAATAGAATCTGGTTCTTTATGGACACGTCTATAGAGTCCAAAAGCAATAGAGAGCTTGCAAAGGCTCATGTGGATTTCATGGGTTCATGGCTGGAGAATATAAATAAAATTTCCAATAAAGGTGTACATGCAGAACTAGGTCAGCTCGAAGCCACCAAGGCAGTTTTTCATACCTACCTAATGATTGCAGATATTTTAGATTATTTAGAAGAAAAACCACAACCAAACAATAAGAAAGATATTAATCTGGCTACTATCGACGAACTTGAAGCTCTTTTAGGTGTAAATAGAAATATAGCAAAAGAAATTTTCAAGCATAGAATAAAAGAAGGTGGTTTGGACTGTGCTTCTCTTGCCAAAGTTGGAGGTGTCGGCCCTAAGATAATTCAAAAAATAAAGCAAGAGTTTATCATTGAGGATTGATTGTATAATAAATGCGTCAAAATCGACGCTCGTACCTCGCGTGATTTATGCGGGCATTAGTGCTATAGGAGAAATATTTTTKAGTACCAATGAAAGCGTCATTGTTTTTATGCGGTTCGTTAAAGAAAAGCATCGCGAATTATGCGAATCTTTAGACCGATTAGTCAATTCATTAGTTGGGGAAAATGCCTCGCAGAAAGCTAAAATTTCTGAAGAAACGCTTAAAACTGCCCAAGATCTTCAATCCACAATTTCAAAGTCGGATCGACCAGACTGGTTATCTGGATTAATTCAAGGATTAAATCATTTCCACAATAAATCTTGGAATCAGCAACACTTAATAAAGCACTTAATAGATAATCTGTCAAAGATAAAGGAGCATAGATGGCAGTTTGAAAATTCTAATGAGAAACCTTTTGACTTTGATTCTATCTACGAATACTATAAATCTGAAAGTCGTCTTCCTGAGTTGTTTGATGAAATTATAAGTATACTTGAAGAAATACAGTCTAGCGGCGAAATAGACAGCTTAACTATGATGAAGTCTCTGGGCAAGGTTATTTCAACATTGAAGCAAAATCGCGATGGATCTTACTTTTCTTTGAATAGCGCTTGGGACTTTCTAGTGTCATTCCTTAAAAACTACATGTGGAATGAGCTATCTAGGTTACCTGTTCTCGGAGCTTCTATGGAAGCATTAGAGAAAACCATCAAAGAAACAAATGAAGAAATGTTTAAGGTTCATAGCGCTATAGAAAAAGAAATGAAAACTGTAGTGGAGTCGGAAATCAAAGGGCTTAAAGGGAAGTCTGATTTTTCTTTTGTAAGTTATGATCGTACTGGCCTTACACTAAATGATAACAAAGAATTCAAGGAAATTGACCATAAGGTGTAGCACTAACAAGGCGGTGTAGTCGTTAACTTTGGTTACAGGGGCGCAAACATGTGGGCGGCTCCGCTATTTTTKTACACATGTTTGCGCCCCTAGGCTAGGCATTGACAATCAAATGAACCTCGTCATCCAAAAGAAATATCCGACTGTGGCATCGCAGCATGCGCGGTGCTTGCAGGCATTATCTATGCTCAGGTGAAAGAGACAGCAAACCCCCTGGGTATTTAAGCCGAAGACACAGCGCTTTGGTCAGACAATAAGCACGTTCGTAAGCTCTTATGTGCGTTGGGTATAACATTTGCACACACGGAGGCGCCATTCGACACCTGGGAAAGCCTGCCAGACAAAGCGTTTTTAGCAATCAAATGGCGCATGGAGCAGGGCTGGCCTTTCTGGCATCGGGTTGTATTTTTTAGGAGTGAGTAGGATGCCGTGGTGCTGGATTCAAAAAAAAGATTTGAAAAAACACCTGTCGTGACTTAGGGCGTATCAAATCCAAGTGGTTCATTCGTGTAGATTAAGGCTTGGTGGCTATTATTGTCTACGCACTTGCGTTTGATTGCCTTCTGCCTTATCCAGAAGCACCGGGTCGCTACCCGCAAGATAAATATCATTTCAAAGCGCTGCAGTTATTCTATAAATTCAAATTATTCAAGGCGATCCATCGATATTATGACGAGAAAAACACTAGGTTTGAAGGCGAAAAGAGAGATAGATGCCAAGCCCGCCGACGACGTTGAAGATCAATTCCCTAATGATCCCGAAAAACGTTTTCTAAATGGCGTCGCTATTCATCCTTCCCCACGCATTTATTTAGAGCCTGGCTCTCAGCAGCGTACTGTGCGGGCGATGGATCTGATTACGCCCATTGGGATGGGGCAGCGAGGGTTGATTGTGGCGCCGCCGGGCTCTGGCAAAACGACGATGTTAAAACATATCTGTCAGGCCGTAGCAGAAGCTCATCCTGACATAAAGCTGTATGCCTTGCTGATTGATGAGCGCCCGGAAGAAGTGACCGATTTTAAGCGCAGTGTATCGGCAGAAGTACATGCATCGTCTTCAGATGAAAGCTACACACACCATGTGCGTATGGCCGATAAGCTTCTTGAGACGGCGCGTAGGCAAGCAGGCGACGGCCATAATGTGATGATTGTGATCGATTCTTTGACCAGACTCTCGCGCGTTCATAATGCCGAGCAGCGAGGTAATGGTCGCACTATGTCGGGTGGGCTGGATAGCCGAGCGATGGAAATACCCCGGAAATTGTTTGGCGCCGCGAGAAAGATCGAAAACGGCGGATCGCTCACCATTCTGGCCACCGTGCTGGTGGATACGGGAAGCCGTATGGATCAGGTGATTTTCGAGGAGTTCAAGGGCACGGGCAATATGGAACTGGTGTTATCCCGGGATGTGGCCAATCAACGGATTTTCCCTGCAATCGATATTGCCAAAAGCAGTACCCGTCGCGAAGAGCTTTTGATTGATGCAAAAGATATTGAAAAAGTAAGAACATTGCGTAGAGGTTTGACAACGCTTAAGCCAGTAGAAGGCGCGCAGAAGTTACTTGAGTTATTGGATAAATATCCCACTAATGCCGAGCTATTAGATGCGTTTTTGCCAGATTCGTGAAATATAGATAATAAAGAAGCCCACCCTTTTAAAAGGTGAGCTTCTTGGGTAAGTTTTAACGATTACTTTTTACTGAAATTCAAGTTTGATTCAGGCACTGCTTTTCGAACCGGAAAACCTGCAATCTCTTTGCGCTCAATAATACTTTTTAAGCGCCTTTCAATGGCACAAAGGTTTTTAAAGTCACTCATGTCGACTAAAGAGATGGCTTCCCCTGAGGCGCCCGCGCGGCCGGTTCGGCCAATGCGGTGGATGTACTCTTCTGGCTTAAAGGGTAAATCATAATTCACCACACGGCTCAGTTCGCCAATATCCAAACCTCGCGCGGCAACCCCCGTGGCGACCAAGTACTTTAATTCGCCGGTTTTGAACTGAGCCAGAATCTTTTCGCGCATCGCTTGGCTTCTATCGCCATGAATGGAATCCGCAGTGATGCCGCGTTTTTCCAGTTGAGCAACAAGCTTGGCTGCATTGTGTTTTTTCTCGGTAAAAATAAGCGCCTGATCCCACTTTTGTTCGTTGATCAAGTGGCTCAACAAGGCGGATTTCGTGTCTTTATCGACGGTGATGAGCCATTGTTTGACATTAGCGGCGGCGCGGACGTTGGGAGAAATGGATATTTCAGCCGCCAGATCGGTCATCTGACGATCCGAAAAATCGTAGGCGAGGGCGCGAACGTCGTCTGTGATGGTGGCCGAAAACAGTAGGTTCTGACGGTCTTCAGGCAGGCGATCTATGATTTTATGGATATCGTCGGCAAACCCCATGTCGACCATTCTGTCCGCTTCGTCCAGTACCATGACTTTAAGTTCGTCAAAATGCAGCGCACGCTGATGCGCCAAATCGAGCAATCTGCCCGGGGTGGCGACCAGAATATCCACCCCTTTGATCAGGCGTTCTTTTTGAGCTTCGGTATCCACACCGCCATACACCGCCATCGAGGTTAGGTGCGTGTGTTTAGCGTATTGAGCCACATTGGCTTCGMCCTGAACCGCTAGCTCACGGGKCGGCACGAGAATCAGCGCACGTATCCGCTTGCCACGTAACGTGCCCGCGTTACTGAATCGCTCTAGCAGAGGAAGAACAAATGCAGCGGTTTTACCTGTGCCTGTTTGTGCGGTGGCGATTAAGTCGTTACCCGAGAGAATGGCAGGAATCGCTTGTTCCTGAATGGGCGTTGGCGTGTTGTAACCTAGTTCGGTAATCGCTTGAACAAGAGGACTGGATAATCCTAGTTTTGAAAATGGCATTAGGAGCTCTGACCGATGGTCGTAAGGTGTGTCGAAAATGAAAAATGATGCAGTATAGCGTAAAAGCAGCCGCTCGTTGCTCGAACAGGGCAATTAGCTTCATAGTGCTGAGGCGGCTTTTGTGATGAAATTAAAGGCATTCATTAAATGAATGGTAAGTGATGCTTTATAGTACGCTAATATTGGTCAGAATTAGCTTTAAAATTGGAGAGATAACATGGGCGATATAGGATTCATTTTTGGAATTATGGGAATGTCGATGGGCATCTTGGGGTTTGTTTTTGGCATCATTTCATTTTCTAAAGTTGTTAAGCTAGAGAAGAAATTGGCGAAAGTGGAGTCTCAGGGTAATTGAAGTTAGATCGTGAGTGAGCGAAATAAAAATTCAATTAAATTCAATTATTTAGGTCGTTTCGCGCTTGTTCCTTGCACCATTTATAGCAAACGTTAATCAATATGCAAATGAACCCCGTCATTCAAGAAGAAAGATCCGGCTGTGGCATCGCATCATGCGCTGCTCTTGCGGGCATTAGCTATGCACAGGCGAAAGAGACAGCCAACGCCATGGGTATCTATGCCGAAGACACAGCGCTTTGGTCAGACACCGAGTACGTCCGTAAGCTCTTGCGTGCTTTGGGGATCACGGCTGCCCCTACGGAGACGCCATTTGATACCTGGGAGAGCCTTCCAGATAAAGCACTGTTGGCGATCAAATGGCGCATGGAGCAGGGCAGACCTTTCTGGCATTGGGTGGTGTTTGCTAGAAGCGAGCGGGAAACCGTGGTGTTGGATTCCAAGAAAGCCTTGAAAACAAACACCCGTCGTGACTTCGGGCGCATCAAGCCCAAGTGGTTCATCCGTGTAGTTTAAGGCTCGACAGCTATTATTGAGGACTACTCTTAAGGTCTATGAGCTAGCGCTTGGATCTTGCTGGGCTCTCGCTTTCTGTTCTGCCTGATCGAGAAGCACCGGGCCGCTACCTGATTCCGCCAGCTTGTCGTCCGGGTTGTAGAGCGGGCAACTGGTCATGCTCAGGCAGCCACAGCCTATACAGCCTGCCAGGTTATTACGGAGCTTTTGCAGATAAGCAATCCGGCCATCGAGCATCTGCTGCCAGTTTTTTGAAAGCTGTTGCCAGTCTTCAACCGTCGGTGTGCGGTTATTGGGCAGTGATTCAAAAGCTCGCTTGATCTCTTCCAGGCTCACGCCGACTTTCTGCGCGGCTTTGATCACCGAAATCCGCCTTAGTACTTCTGGTTTATAGCGGCGCTGATTGCCCGCATTACGCCAGCTATGGATCAGACCTTGCTGCTCATAAAAGTGCAAGGTACTGACGTTAATGCCGCAGCGCTTTGCCACCTTGCCAACACTCCAAATTGCCTCTGCCATCACGCACTCCTGAATCTTTTTTGCTATTTTTTTCCAAAAACAGCTTTACCTCAAGTGAAGTTGAGGTTTTATCCTGCCATTTCACTTAACGCAAGGAGACTCTTATGTACTTGGAACACGTTAATCTGGTCGTTGATGATATGGATGCCATGTTGGATTTTTACCGCGCCGTATTCCCGCATTGGCGGGTACGCGATGAAGGCCATGGCGAGTGGTATGGCAAACCGCGTAAATGGGTGCACTTTGGTGACGACGAACACTACCTGGCGCTAAGCGATCATGGCGAAGGGGCGAATCGCGATTTGAAAGGCCACAGCGTTGGCTTAGCCCATTTTGCCTATGTGACCGATAACCTTGACGCCGTTGTGGCCAGGTTAAATAACGCGGGTTATGCCATTGCGAAACCAGGAGCTGTAGAGCCGTTTCGCAAGAATGTTTATTTTGTCGATCCGGCTGGGTTTGAGGTGGAGTTTGTCGAGTATCTAAGCGATATCCCGGCCGAGCGGAATTTAAATCAAGATGCCACTTAATAAGCAGTTCAGCACCTTCCGGGGTGCTGAACCGTAATAGTTTAGCTTTGATGCATCATGAAATATCTTTAGAATAACCTGTTAAAATTCCTGGATCTTTCAGTGGGACTTGGAAGCAAAAAGGCTTTCAGGAAGTGATGAGAGCTAATTACTCCTATGGAAGGAACGGATTGACCCTAAGGAAGACAAAGCATACCGGCCTAAATTTATGAAGCTGCCTAGCGCTGGTTCAGGTGCAACCTTATCCAGGGCTAGGCAGCTTTTCAGTACCGCCTTTGGCGCCATTGACCATCGTTAGGAACATTTAGATGATTCGTAAATACCGCGAGGCGGATATTGAACAAATTTTGGATATCTGGCTTTCAGCTTCGATTAAAGCCCACTCCTTTGTTGGTTCTGAATTTTGGCAGTCAAAAGTTAGCGATATGCGGGATATATACATCCCTGCATCAGAGACCTTTGTATTTGAGGCTGATGAGCAGATTACAGGGTTTTATTGCCTCTATGGAAATACGTTAGCAGCAGTTTTTGTGCTACCAAGCCTGCAGGGAAATGGTATAGGGTCAGCGTTGATTGAAGATGCTAAGAGCAGAAGGGCGTGTTTACAGCTAAGTGTCTATAGACAGAACGCTTCCAGCATCAGTTTTTATCAAAAACATGGCTTCATTGCATTAAGTGAGCAGATTGACGAACAAACTGGCCATCCTGAATTCATCATGGAGCACTACTGTTAACAGCGTGTAGCTATTAGCTGCTGTTTGTAATCGATGGTGTAAAGCATTAAGGAATATTCGGTGAACGGTGAATGTCTGTGTGGGGAGATTAAGTTCGAAATCGAAGGGGAGATACCGAGCTTCTATCAATGTCACTGCTCTTTGTGTCGCAAAGCGACAGGGTCTGCGTCAAATACGGCCACTTTTGTAAAAGCGGATAGCTTCTGCTGGCTTTCCGGCCAATCCAAAATCAGTACTTTTCAGAAGCCAACCGGCTATCGGAATGATTTTTGTGCGGTCTGCGGCAGTCTGGTACCCAATCAACTGAGAGACTCTGGGTTGGTGTGGGTTCCCGCTGGTTTGCTGAATAATGTGACTGCGTCGCAAATATCTATTCATCTTCACCTTTCTTCATCGGCTTCTTGGGCGTCAGAATCAGAGGGTTGTGTTCGTTTAGATGGTGGCCTTGATAGTTTGGAATCGCTTAACCAGGCATTGCAGAAGCCAAGTTGTTGAATGCAGGTCGAATTTTTTGCCATTGATAGCTGAAATGTCCTCCAATACCTCTAAGGAGTGGTCTGATGGCGCGAGCCGCTAGGACGACCACTCAACCAACACCCCAGCATAAAAACCGTAAAATGATCGCCCGTAGAGCCATCCCCAAAGGGTATAATGCCACTGGTAACGGTGGGGTGGCTTCGTTACATACGTTGATTTTCAGCAGGTTTGTTTACTTGTTACTATATTTTAAATAGAGAAAAGGCAGTCGTTCATGATTAACACCAAAATATACAAGGCGGTTTACGAACTCGCCGAAAAGCTCATGAAGGCTGCCGATAAAGAGGATAGAGAGGCTTTTGATGCGCTCTATGCGGAGCTGGAAGCTATTTGCACCGAGAATGAGAGCACCGATAAAGATCATCCAGAGCAGTGGGAAACATTGGCTGACTTCACGGAAGAGCTGGATGAGGCGCTGGCCGTCTACGAAAAAGCCTTTGAAAAGGCCGTCGCCGTTAACTCGAAGGATCACATGTCATCTATCGCGTTCTCCATGGCGAAGTTGCAGGTCGAACTGGGCCAAACCGACGCGGCTATCAGTAATCTTAAAAATGCCCAAGTCACCGCCAATAAAATTGAAGATGGCGAGCTGAAAGACGAAATTGACGAGCTGCTTGGAAAGCTGACAACAGGTTAGGGTTTGTACGAAAAGACGGCTAGCGCAGGCAGTTTTCGTACAAAGCCTAGTTTATTTAAGCTGCTGGTTTTAATCATATTCACGATAAACGTAGATGCACATAAAGCCTGATTGTGCTGGGTTTGCCTAAGACTAGGGACACTATTTTGACCAATAACGATATTTTTCGCCGCATACGTTACACCTTTGATTTAAAAGACAGCMCCATCGTGGATATCTTCGCCTTGGCAGAGGTCAGCGTGGCTCAAGAGCAGGTAACTGCCTGGCTGAAAAAGGATGAAGACGACGCCTTTGTCACCATGAAGAACAAAGAGCTGGCGGCTTTTTTGAACGGCTTTATTAGCTTTAAGCGTGGTAAGCGCGAAGGGCCGCAGCCCGTGCCAGAATCGCAGTTGAACAACAATATGGTGTTTCAGAAGCTGCGTATTGCGCTGAATTTAAAGGCTGAAGATATTTTGGCTGCTTTTGAACTGGCTGGCTTCAACCTAAGTAACCATGAATTAAGTGCGTTTTTCCGCAAGCCCAGCCATAAGAATTATCGAGAGTGCAAAGATCAGGTGCTGCGAAATTTCTTACTCGGTATGCAGCTTCAATTGCGGCCAAATCAGGATACTCCAAGCACCGAGTCCTGAGCTCATAGGGTTGGAAGCGTCGCTGCTCAAATGGCTTTAGCAAATGCGGGTTTTATATTCACGACAAGAACTGAAAAGTTTTATCAGGCCCCGCAATTGAACGTCGAGTATAGGGACGTTTTCCACTACGAGTTCAGGGCTTGATAAGGCTAGCCCCGGACTACGCTCGCGCTGAGTTAGCCTTCGCAAAAATACTTCGATGTCACCAGTACTGAGTCATACGGGAGCCTTTCCAGTGATCAAGCAAGTGGGCGGAGTTAACATTCAACCTAGGCACAGGGCTACATGCCACTGCTGCGGCATGGTGGAGCTCGAACTCGATCTGCCTGATGGTCTTGTTGACCCGAAAAGGTGTAACTGCTCTATTTGTAGGCGCAAAGGCGCTGTTATGGCCTATGTGTCATTGAGTGGTCTTCACATTCTTCGCGGTACTGAGCATCTAAAGCTATATCAGTTCAATTCAGGTGTCGCAAAGCATTACTTCTGTTCAAACTGCGGCATCTACACCCACCACCAAACGCGCTCGAACCCCACTGTGTATGGATTCAATGTCGGGTGCTTGGAAGGCGTTAACCCCTGTGATTTGGATGGTGTACCGGTTAGCGACGGTATCAAACATGAATCTGATCTGTAGCATCAGGGATAGGGGAGCTATAACGTGTCCAGCATTGGATGGTTCAGCACCACCCAGCAATTCAAAATAGGCGCATTGGTAAGGTATTGAGATGGAGCATGAAGCGCTGGTAAAAAAATGGCTAATGAGTGATCCGGCCCGTATTGAGGCGCTGACAATAGCGGCTGCGCAGAAGCTGCCGGGGTGGTGTCTCGCTGCTGGATTCGTTAGAAACTTGGTGTGGGACAAGCTGCATGACTTTTCATCGAATACGGCCCTCAACGACATCGATTTAATTTACTTCGATCCTGACGACATAAACGATTCCCACGATCATGATATCGAGCAAGGATTAAGGGAAGTCTCAACGTTTCCCTGGTCAGTAAAGAATCAGGCAAGAATGCACGAGAGAAATAATGACTGTCCGTATACATCCACTGAAGATGCCATGAGTTTCTGGATAGAGCTAGAAACTGCCGTAGGCGCTGCTTTGGATGACGATGGAGAGGTTATCCTTGTCGCTCCCTTTGATGTTAAGCCACTGTTTGACTATACCATTACATTAAATCCCAAACGGCCAAAACGAACGGATTTTGAAGCCCGAATATGCGCTAAGCGATGGCTACAAACCTGGCCAAGGTTGGTGGTAAATGCCTAATCAGGCATCCCAATGGTAGCTTTTACGACGTCAGCTCCCATTAGCTTAATGGTTTAGAGGAGATGGATTTCGGCTATCGGGTTTTGCTGGATACCGAAAGATTGAGTGCTAATGTCATTAATTTTTCATTGAAGTAATTTTCGCCGCATTAATTCTTATAGCCGCTAGGTAACTTAAACCCAGCGGCTATATCAATGTCGAACGTCGACTCAATTAAATGCGCTTCTTACCAGTATTTTTCATACTCATCACGTAAATAATGAACATGATGAGTGAGCCCATTACAAAACACCATACGCCTACGGTTGCGTAGCTCGCAAAAGCGGGAAGAAACAAAAGACTGCCAAAGAAGAAAAATAAGCTTGATAAGAGACCGAGTAGGTTGGGTAGCTGTTGATGCTGCGCTATCTCACTGTTCATTTTATTTCCTTATCTGAACTATTACTTTCAAGAGCCTCACAGTGCTTAAATACTGATGTCCGGTGCAAACTGAAAGCCCACCGATACTCGATTCCAACTGTTGATTTGGACAATAATGGCGGTGAGGTCAATTAGCCCCTGCTCACCAAACGCAGCTAGGGCGTTTTGATAGTCGTTGTCACTCACAGTTTGCTGGCTGACCAGTGTTAGTGTTTCGGCCCAGGCGAGTGCGGCGCGTTCTTGTGTGCTGAAGCAGGGCGCTTCACGCCAAGCAGGCAATACGTCTAAGCGAACCTGGTGTTCGCCATCGTCTCTGGCCTCTTGCGAATGCATGTGCTGACAAAAGCAGCAGTGATTAATTTGCGAAACACGTAGGTTGACCAAGTGGATTATCGAGCGATTAACCGTTGAGTCTGGGGCAACGTCGCCTAGTGCCGTAAGGTGCTTAGCTAGGCGGGGGTAAAGGCGATACACAGACTGTTGAGACATACGAGTAGACATGTGGGGAACCTCGGTGAGTAAGTTGAGAACTCAGCTTAACGTCGAGGTTTTTTTACGCCTTGTAAATTTGCGACAGTTTGCGCTTGCGATAGGCGGCGGGTGTTTCATAGGCGAGTGATTGGAAGGCATGGGTGAAGTGAGCTTGGTCATAGTAGCCGCATTGTAGGGCTATTTCCGTTAAGGGCAGCGTGGTTGCAAGCAGTCCATGGCGGGCTCGGTTCAGTCGGGCATAGGCTACTAATTGGCCTGGGGTAACGCCCACTTCACGTTTTAATTTGCGCTCCAGGGTACGTCGGGTAAACCCGAGCGTGGCGCCTAACTGTTGGGGCGGAAGCTGTAGTTCTCCAATGGCTTKAACAATCGTAGTGATACGGCTATTGGCGGGTGACTGGCTTTCTAGTCGATGTAACAACCATGTTTCCAGCAGGCGTAAACCCTGTTGCGAGTCCGACTGGTAGAGGCGCTCTACCACGGGCATTAATCCTTGCAATCCTAATGGTTCAAGCTCGTTCTCCAAACGGTAGTGTGTATCTGTGAATGCTTCGGGTAGCAAACCCAGCAAGCAGTGGGTGCCGGCTGCCTTAAAACGAATGCCCAGACAGGGCGCGGTGGTGTCGAGTGTCTCTATCAACGTGGTTTTGTTGAAACAGAGCGTGATAATGGGGTGGGGGCTGGTGAGCTTGATGCTGAGGCTAGCACCGGCATCTGGGTAGAACTTTTCGGTTCGGGGATCGGTGAGATGCCCTGGGCGACCCATTGACCAAAGGCACTGCACCCACGGGGCTAAGCGTTTATCAGGCAGGCGATGCCGAAAATTAAGATAGTTGGCGTTGCTTGGCAAGATGAATTCGGTCATGGCGTCAACCAATGGTATGTTTTTTAATGATGGCTCACATTAACTCAATCACGCAGCGTCTGGGAGCTGGCCCGGCGCCATACACTAGGCGGCGCTTTTTCCTGGCGAGCCCAGTTGCGCCTTAGCTGCCGCTCATCCCCGAATCCGGATGCTTCGGCGATGCGTGCTAGCGTCCATGTCGTTTCGGTCATTAACGCTTTGGCTCGCTGCAGGCGCAACCCCATAATGTAGTCGCCGACCAGCATGCCGGTGAGGCTTTTGAATTGGCGCCGAAAATGACGCTCGCTCATGGCTGCCTGAGCCGCTAATGTCTCGATACGCCAGGTTTGCGAAGGGGCGGCGCAAATTGCATCTTGAACGCGATGCAGCCGTTCATCCACATGATTGCGGCCCTCAAGCCAGGCGCCCAGCTGAGGCTCCTGACCACTACGGCGAAGATACAGCACCATCTCCCGCGCTACCGCTAGAGCCAGCGAGTGGCCGCAAGCGCGGGTTAGCCAGTACAGCATGGTATCAATGCCGGTCGAAATCCCCGCGCTGGTTAAATAGCGCCCGTCCTCGGTAAAGATACAATCACGTTGTACCTTTGCTTGTGGGGCTTTGGCTTGTAGCTGTTCAATTAGCGTGTGGTGGGTGGTACAGCGTCGCCCCTCTAACAGGCCAGCATCCGCCAGTAATAGCGTGCCCGAGCAAACGGTCATCAGCGTATCTGCATAGTGGGCATTCTCCTTGAGCCAAGCGACACATTCTTGCTGCACCAATGGCTCAAGGCTATTGCGGTACTGCCCCGGAATAAGCAGTAAATCTTGAGTAGGAAGCTGTTCAGGCAAGGGATCGATGCCGCTAAGAGTAAGCGGCCCTAGCCACTGCATGGCCGCTTGGGGGCCGAGATAGCGCACCTGAACGTCTATCGAAAGTCGGTCTGCACACTGCAAGACCTGTAGCGGGCCAATCAAATCAAGCGGCACCTGGCCGGGCATCATCAATACCGCCACACGCAAGGTGGTGGCTCTTGCGGATGGCGGCTGGCTATGTTGTTGCTCTTCACTCACGCGTGTTTTGCCATTCGTTGATCATGTCTTGTGTACTGATAATACGCGCAAAGCGGTCTTCAAGTACCAGTTCGGTGCGTGCCTTAATATCCTCAGCTGACCAAGTGGTGCCATGGCGCGTCATGGGGAACGTTAGGGTAGCATCACTGATAAAGTCGACGCTAAACCCTAAATCCGACGCCACGCGTGCGGTGGTTTCGCAGCATTGCTCGGTACGAATACCGCTAATCGCCAGCCGTTCAATGTCTCGCTCCCGTAACCAGCTTTCTAGTGAGGTATCGCTGAACGCGTTATGCGCACGTTTATGGAAGGTCACCGCCACTTCATCGTTAAAGTCATCGAGCGGACGAATAAGGCCATTATCAGGGTCGAAAGCCCCTTGGCTGCCAGGTTCTTCATGCAGAACGCGCACAACCGGTATAGCGTTGGCCTGGGCTGCATTTAGCACTGCACGCTGCTTGGGGCACCACGCCTGAGCCAGTGATTCTACCCAGTAATCGCGGGCGGGAAAGGAGGCTTGAACATCAATTAATAACAATGCGGTTTTAGGCTGGGCCATGGCTAATCTCATCGTGGTGAAGTGAGGCTACAGATTAGCTGTTACGCATTCAGCCAACGATGCGTTGACCGGTCACAAAGGGGACAATTTCGGCCATGTATGGCCAACGTTTTCTGACGGACAGCACGGGAGATGGTGATTTTCAGGGGCAAGCAGGGTTTATTTCTTCACACAGACAAAAATAGAGTTTCCTGAGGCGTTATCCCAGGGGATGATCTTTTCATAGTTGTGCTCAAACACATGAACCTCAAAGTGAGGCGCTAAGAGTGCGCTTAACTCTGCAAAGCTGACGGCTACCATGGGGTGTTCGTCGTTCCATAGCAGTGTTCCTTCAGCGTTGGCTTTTTCAATGCTGAGTCTAAGCGACTGCTTTTCGCCTTGGCCGCTGTAGTGCCATCCGGAGCGGAAGGTGAATAAATCGTTTGCTTGTTTGGCGCTGTGCTTAACAGATAAAGCGTTATCGATTTTGTCTTTATCGACGGCGTTAAAACAGAAAATGCCATCAGACTTGAGTGCACGATAAACACTGGATATACACGCTTTGAGCTTTTCAATGCCATCGCTGTAGTGGATTGAGTATAAAAAACAGGTGATTAAGTCTTGAGGTTCGTTGGCTTTGAAGTCGCTCATGTCTTGCAACGTGAAGAGCGCTTCTGGGCAGCGTGTGGCGGCGATATCCAGCATGGGTTGGTTGATATCCAACCCGCTGCTGGCGTATCCAAGATCAATGAAATGGCGCACGTGTGGGCCGGTGCCACAGGCTAAATCTAGGTGTGTCGTACCGCCGTTACCGAAAATCTGATGCAGCCTGCGAATGGCGTGACTTTGCGCTTGATAGTCGATATCTACGCACATCAAATCGTAGTAGCCAGAAAGGTCGGTATAGAGGACGTTGACGGGCATGGTGACCTAAATAGTGGCAACTGAAAGATTGTGGGTGGCGCATAGTAAACGAGCGGGTAGGGTTTGAGAAGCAGAGCCATAGCTAGGAGCGTTGGTGTTCATCAAATACCTTCTGGGACCCTAAAGAAATCCTGACGTTTACCGATATATAGCAAAGGCCATGAAGATTTCTCTGGTCGTTGTTAAATGCCAAGAGACCCTGCTATGCCCAAAAACCTGATCTTTATCTTTGCCACCTTGTTTCTCTCGCTATCCTCCCAAGCTCATGCAAACAGCAGTGATGCAGAGGCGGCGGCGTTGGCGTGGCTAGAAGCCATCGATAGCGGTCAGTATGAGCAGGCATGGGAAACTTCGTCTTCATTACTAAAAAAGCCGCTTTCACCGCACATGTTAGAACGGACGATTGGTGCAGCGCGCCGTGACTTTGGTGCGGTTCAATCCCGTCGGCAAGTAAGCGTCGTTCGCGAAACCTCTATGCCAGGGGCTCCAAGAGATGACTACGCGGTTTTGACGTTCCAAACAAGTTTTGAAAACAGGCCGCAGATTACGGAAACCATCACCCCTCACTTGGAAGAGGGGACGTGGAAAGTGAGTGGTTATTACTTGAACTAACCGATTCCTCAAAATATTTCGACCACCTCTGGCCTTCAAAATCGCTAACTTGGTTCAGGCTCTTTTTACCCACGAAGCTTGCCTTCACGTTGTTCATGACGAAGCTCAAAGTGGCTGCTACGTTGAGTAGATAGCCTTGTGTATGTTGCTATGGATAAGCTTCAGATTCAGAGGGGAATGTTCAGGCGTTGAATGCGAGGAGTGGGTATGCAAACCCTTTCTCTCAAACCGCACTGGCTCTGGTTGATAGTTGCCGGTTTGCTAATGGCTACCATGTCGTTGACCTGGCAGGCCATGGCGCAGTCCTCTTCTTCCAGCGCGCTGGTGCTCAATATCGAAGGCGCGATCGGCCCGGCGACCAAGGATTACTTCGAGCGCGGCTTGGATAAAGCCCGCGAGCAGGGCAGCGAAGTGGTGATCGTCGAGCTCGATACCCCCGGCGGRCTGGKCGACACTACCCGCGACATGATTCGCGAGATGCTCAACGCTGATGTCCCCGTCGTCATGTACGTATCCCCCAGCGGTGCGCGCGCGGCAAGCGCGGGCACCTATCTGCTTTACGGCAGCCATGTGGCCGCCATGGCCCCCTCGACGCATCTCGGTTCGGCCACGCCCATTCAGATGGGCGGCGGGCTGCCCGGCAGCAATGAAGGCGACGATGACAGCGCGGCTGACGAGTCGGAAGGCGAGGGTAGCGCCATGGAACGCAAGGTGATGGAAGACGCGGTGAGCTTTATCCGCAGCCTGGCGGAACGCCATGATCGCAATGCCGATTGGGCAGAAGACGCGGTGCGTGATGCCGTCAACCTCACCGCCAGCGAGGCGCTGGAGCAGAACGTCATCGAAGTGGTGGCGCGCGATCTCACCGATCTACTTGAACAGATCGACGGCATCAGCGTGGTTATGCAAAGCGGTGATGCCACCCTCGAGACCGCCGACCTCACTATCGAGCGCTTCGATCCGGATTGGCGCACCCAGGTGCTGTCGCTGATTACCAACCCCAACATCGCCTTCTTTTTGATGATCATCGGCTTCTACGGGCTGGTTTTCGAGCTTGCCAGTCCCGGTAGCTTGTTTCCCGGCACCATTGGCGTGATTTGCCTGTTGCTCGCCCTGTTTGCATTTCAGGTGCTGCCGATCAACTACGCTGGTCTGGCGCTGATTGTCGTCGGGCTTGCCTTGATGGTGGGCGAGGCTCTGATGCCCAGCTTTGGTGTGCTGGGGCTCGGCGGCATTATTGCTTTTGTACTCGGGTCGATCATGCTCATGGATGCCGAGTACATGGCGATTTCATTACCGCTGATTGGCGGCGTGGCGCTGGTATCCGGCGGCCTGATGCTGTGGACGTTGACGCGCTTTGCCACGCTGCGCCGTCGCCCGGCGCATACCGGTATCGAGCAGATGATAGGTGCTAGTGCCGTTGCCCTGGAAGATTTTGAAACCAACGGCCACGTTTGGCTGCACAGCGAACGTTGGAATGCGGTGAGCGATGCTCCCGTCAAGCAGGGTGAGGAGCTGAAGGTAGTGCGTCTTGAAGGCTTGACGGTCTATGTCTCACATCCCTAGCGACCCTGGCCTTGGTGGCTGTCGTTGGGTAATTGATCATCCGCTAAACGAGGTGCCCCATGATTCTTTCGTATCTTGTCCCAGTCGTATTAGTGGTGCTACTAATCGCCGCCTCCATTCGCATACTGCCGGAGTACAAACGCGGCGTAGTGTTCTTTCTGGGCCGCTATCAGAAGGTGAAAGGGCCGGGCCTGGTCATCGTGATCCCCGCGATTCAAAAGATGCAGGTGGTCGACCTGCGCGTCATCACCATGGACGTGCCCGAGCAGGACGTGATCTCCCAGGATAACGTCACGGTGAAGGTCAACGCCGTGCTTTACTTCCGCGTGGTGGATCCGGAAAAAGCGATTATTCAGGTGGAGAATTTTACCCAGGCCACCAGTCAACTGGCCCAGACCACGCTGCGTTCGGTGCTGGGTAAGCATGACTTGGATGAAATGCTCTCCGAGCGCGACAAGCTCAACGACGATATCCAGGAAATCCTCGACGCCCAGACGGACTCCTGGGGCATCAAGGTGGCGAACGTCGAAATCAAGCACGTGGATCTTGACGAGAGCATGATCCGCGCCATTGCCCGCCAGGCCGAGGCGGAGCGCGAACGTCGCGCCAAGGTCATCCATGCCGAGGGTGAACTGCAGGCTTCCAAGAAGCTGGTCGAAGCGGCCAATGTGATGCAGGAAAACTCCGCCGCGCTGCAGTTACGCTATCTGCAGACCATGAGCGACATGAGCAACAAGAACGCGTCGACGATCGTCTTCCCGCTGCCCATGGACATTATGGAAGCCTTCAAGGATATGAAAGCCAAGCATACGGCAGCACCGCCTGGTAAGGCGCAGGATGACGCCTAGGCTAGCTCTTCCCACTGCCTGTGGTACGGTTTGGCGGCAGCTGGCAGTGGGCTCCCTGAATACATTTTTTGTTTCATGGGATATGCTTCGAAGCCCCTGATCCAAGAAACCCGGTGATGCCATGTCCATGATTGCCACTACCCCCGAACCGCCTTACTACGCCGTTATTTTTACTTCACTACGCACAGAGGTCGATAACGGCTATGACGAGATGGCGGCAAGAATGGTTGAGCTTGCAGCGCAGCAGCCGGGATTTTTAGGAGTGGAGTCTGCCCGCAATGAAGTGGGTGTAACAGTTTCTTACTGGGCCGACTTGGCGTCTATTAAAGCGTGGAAAGCCCATGCTGAGCATCAAGAGGCTCAGCGGCTAGGCCATCAGCAGTGGTACCAACACTTCAAAACCCGTATCGCTAAAGTCGAGCGAGATTACGGTATTTAGCTGGTTGGCATCGATTCACGGCTTACACCACCAGCCCAGCCAGTGCCTGCATTCCTAGAGCCACCGCAAGTACAACAACCCCTGCCACCAAACTGGTTACCAAGGCATGGCGTTTCCACAGTACCAGAACACGGTGGCCAAAGCGGTGAACCAGCCAGGCAAGGCCGAAGTAGCGCAAGCCACGGGCGATTAATGTCGCTACTACAAACATTACGATTGGGTAGCCGGAAAGCCCGGCGGTAATCATCGCCACCTGGAAGGGAATCGGTAGTATTCCAATGGCCAAAATAGCGGCAAAACCGTACTGATCGAAAAATGTTTGAAATGCCTGGTAGCTATTCTGCATCCCCATAGACTCAATAAACCAGGTGCCCACCGACTCATAAAGCACTAAGCCAATGCTGTAGCCCACCAGCGACGCGACGAGGCAGCCCGCAGTAGTGACCAAAGCCAGTAACCACAGCCGCTGCCTATTAACGGCCATCAGCGGTATCAACACCAGCTCAAGAGGAATGGGCAGAATAATAGTCTCCAAAAAGGAGAGGGTGGCGAGTAGCCACAGCATATTCTTCGAGCCGTTAATACGCTCAAACCACTGCTTAGTGCGTTTGGATGCTATGGCCATGCAGGTCTCTACACTTCGGGATTAATGCGGCGATAGACAGCCGCTAATAGGCTGTAGAGACCAAACGCGAAGAGTCCCAGTGCGACAAACCCAAGTAGCCACTGACCGAAAGGCTGGCTTCGCAGCGTGCTAAACACTTCGCCCATACCGCCAGCTTCATTGGGATTGATTTGATAAGCGGCGATGATAAAAAAGCTACCCACGATCACAAATACAAGACCACGAATCACTAAGCCAAAACGGCAGATAGGATAGGCCCATTGTTGAGTTTTGGGTGGCATAGCAAAGTGTTTGTCGAATTTGGCTTTGTAGCCTTTAAGCGCGTGGGCGATACCTACGCCAATCATGATGAGGCCGACCCCGCCTACCAGCCAGCGCCCGAAAGGCTGCTGCATCAGCCAACCTGCGACGCCTTGTGAGCCGCCACCTGAATCACCTGAAGAGCCCGCAAATTGCAAGATGAGCGTGGCGGCAAAAAAAGCCAACAACGTGTGGGTAATGGCGCTGGCCAATAAGCCCGCACGAATTGCCAGCCCCTTGGCACCGTTGCCGTGATGGTCGGTGTCTTTAACTGCTTGGATGATCCGCCACATCGCGTAGCCCACCAAGCCGATGGCCATAATGGCTAACAAGACTTTTCCGAAGGGAGCAGTGAGCACGCGTTCTAAGGCGCCCCGACTGCCTTCTGTTTGGCCGCCTTGCCCAAAAGCTGCCAGCGCTGCAAGGCCGCCTACTAATACATACACAATGCCCCGAGAGGCGTAACCCATGCGGGCGAAAAGGGTAATCGCATCACGGTGGTCGGGGTTATTCATACTATTGGCCATGGTGTCCTCCTGACATATTAGGCGTTGCGCATCCCTATGCAATCTAGTTCATATAGCGCTTATCAGTGGCCCATACTGGGCGTGTGCTGTGCTATTGTCCAGCCTAGGCCAAGCCGAAGCGTCAAAGGCTATTTTTGAATAACAAGAGCAGAACATGAGTACAATTTCGTCACCTATCTTCTGGCGGGATACGCGTATGTCCTATGTGGAGCTGCGCAAGATTAGCGATGCGCGACAAGTTTGCTATGCGCCGCACAGCCATACGCATTGGTCGCTGGGGGCCGTTACCGCAGGTAAAAGCACTTTTTGCTATCGTGATGCGACGCATCAGATTAGTACGGGAGACATCGTTATGATGAACCCCCACTGGGTGCACGCCTGCAACCCCATTGAGAACCAGCCCTGGGCGTATATGATGCTCTACGTCGATACCGAGTGGCTGACTGAATTGCGTTACCAATTGGGTCTGCTAAATACGCCTTACTGGCAAGATATCGCCACCGCCGTCATTACCCAGCCAGCGCTTTATGCCGGGTACTGCGATATGGCTGCTTGTTTGCTGGATGGGCACCGCGACATTAGCGATAAGCAAACGGCGCTAGTCGAGTACTTGTCTACCATGCTGCAAGTGCTTGCTCAAGAATCCCCCGCGGTATTGCCCCAAGCGCCCAGTGCGCTAGAACAGGTCGCGGCCTATTTGCGTGCCAACTGTAGCGCTGATATATCGCTAGAGCGCCTATGTGAGCAGTCCGGCTATAGCGCTGGGCACTTGATTCGCGCCTTTAAACAGCACTTCGGACTAACGCCTCATGCTTACCTGATTAATCAGCGCATTCAGATGGGGCAGCAAGCGTTAAAACAAGGGCAACCTATCGTTGAGGCGGCTTTGAACGCTGGCTTTAATGACCAGCCCCACTTTCAAAGAACGTTTAAGCGGCTGGTAGCAGCGACACCCAACCAGTACCGCTATCCGTTACTCAACCAGTAAGACAATAGCGCTAGCCGCCAGGCAGATAGCGAGTGCGCGGTTAATCGTCAGTAAGATGATAGGACGATGAACATAGCGTTTCAGAAAAGCGCCTGCATATACCCAACTGGCCAGCGATAGCCAGCAAATAGGCAGATAGAGGCCGGCGAACAGCCATAGCAGATGGGGCTCATTAGCAGTGGTGTAGGCGCCAATGCCAGCGGCAGACGCCAGCCACGCCTTGGGGTTGAGCCACTGCATCATGGCGCCTGTCATAAACCCTGGCGCTTTAACGCCGCCTCGCTCCTGCAAGCGCCCGTCGTGCTGTAGCAGTTGATAGCTGAGGTAGAGTAAAAACAGAATACCTGCCCAGCGTAAAACCGTTTCCAGCAGCGGCGCCACACTCAGCAAAGAGTAAAGGCCAGCGCCGATGGCTAAAAATAGCGCGATAAACCCCAGCGTAGCGCCGGTTACAAAAACAAGCCCTTTAGCGATAGGGTAGTGCGTACCGCTACTCAAACAAACGATGTTGACCGGTCCCGGCGAAATAGATGCGGCAAGCGCAAATGCGGACATGGGCAGAAGTGTAGGCAGCAGTAGTGTAGCGCTCATTGTCATCCTCCTCGGTAGTGCAAGGAGTTTGCAATGGCCACTGGTGGCGGTATTGCACAAAATTGAGGTCGTTGCTTAAAGCGTTGCCCTGCTAATGGCCAAACACCGACCAGCCGGTGCGCTGCACAAACATTTCGAGCGCCTGGGTGCCCAGCAAACTATTGCCATAGGCATCCAGCCCCGGCGACCAAACGGCTATGGAGCCATGGCCGGGTGCAATGGCCAGAATGCCGCCGCCCACGCCACTTTTACCAGGCAGGCCGACGCGAAAGGCGAACTCCCCCGAGGCGTCGTAGTGTCCGCACATCATCATTAATGAGTTGATCCGGCGGGCCCGCTGGGGGGCTACCACGCGAATGCCGCTGGGTTTGTTGATACCATCCGAGGCCAAAAACAGCCCGGCATGGGCCAACTGCTCACAGCTCATGGCGATAGCGCACTGGTGAAAATAGGTGCCTAGCACCTTATCGACATCATGGCGTAAGCGGCCAAAGGCTTTCATAAAGTGAGCCAACGAGGCGTTGCGGTCGCGGTGGGCCATTTCTGAAGCGGCCACTGCGTGGTCGAAGTAAATGCTGTCATCATTGGCGATATAGCGCACAAAGCTAAGAATTTCGCCCAGCGTCTCTTTGGGCTCGTGGCCCATCATGATCGCATCGACCACCGCAATGGCCCCGGCATTGATAAACGGGTTACGCGGTTTGCCGCTTTCATGCTCTAGTTGCACGATGGAGTTGAAGGGATCACCTGAGGGCTCGCGGCCTACTTTTGACCACAGCGAATCACCCACTTGCCCTAGTGCAATGGTCAGCGTAAATACTTTAGAGATACTCTGAATCGAGAAGGGCGTGGTAGCGCAACCCGCCGAGTACACTTTGCCATCCACCGTGGCGAGCGAAATGGCGAACTGCTGTGGGTCAACATGGCCAAGCTCGGGAATATAGTCTGCGACCTTACCGCGTTCTTCGGCGTTTGCCATGGCTGCGGCAATGTCATTGATCAAGTCTTGCATGGGCGTATCGTGTACCGTCAATGGAGGCGGGGCATTACCCTAGCGAAAACGAGGGGAAATGTCTGTTAAACATAGCGTCTCTTTTAAACATAAACTGTCTGAGTACCCGCCAGTGCGCAAGATTCGGGTCGGCAACTCGCCCTTAAAAGCTTAGGCTGAAAGGAACTAAGCAGCCCCGCTAGAGAGATTACCCAATGAATGACTATGAGCGTATCGAAAAAGCCATGGCCTATATGGTGGCTCATGCGGCGGAACAGCCCAACCTGGAAACGGTAGCTGCTCATGTTCATTTGAGTGCCTTCCACTTCCAGCGGCTGTTTTGTCGCTATGCGGGGATTAGTCCCAAACGCTTTTTGCAGGCACTCACCTTAGAGCGCGGCAAGCAGTTGATGCATTCGTCCACTTCTTTGTTGGATATCGCCCATACCCTTGGGCTGAGCGGTGGCTCGCGGCTTTACGACCACTTTGTTCAGTTAGAGGCGGTCACTCCCGGCGAGTATAAGCGCCAGGGCGAAGGAGTGGAGATCGCTTATGGCGTTCACGAAACACCTTTAGGTCGCCTATTCGTCGCGGTAACGCCCCGGGGTATCTGCCGAATGGGGTTTGTCGATACGACTAATTCGGAGGAGTTACTGGCAAGATTGGCCAAAGAGTGGCCGCGCAGCACCTTTCAACATAGCACTGAGGCCACCCGCTACGCGGTGGAGAGGCTGTTCTCTCAGTCCGAAGAGGGAGCCGCCGCTGTGTCCCTACACGTGACCGGCACCAACTTCCAAATAGCGGTTTGGCGAGCGCTGCTGACGATTCCCGAGGGGCAGTTTGCCAGCTATTCCCATATTGCCCAGGCGCTAGGGGCACCTAAATCGTCCCGTGCAGTGGGCAATGCGGTGGGGGCTAATCCCATCGCGCTATGGATCCCCTGCCACCGGGTGATTCAACAAAGCGGCGCACTCGGCGGTTACCGCTGGGGATTAGAGAAAAAGCAGATGGTACAAGCTTGGGAACTGGCGCTGGCTCACACAGACAACACATCGCCCGCTCCCAGTCTAGCGACTTAATCAATCAACCCATTAGCATCATAAAACGGGAAAGGGCCAGGGTAGCGCTCAATAAACCCTTGGTGAGTCACCATACCGTTAGTCGCCGACCACTGGTGTAGCAGGTAACCGGGGGGCTCTAGCTGAAAGCTGGAGGGGCCGTCTGGGCTTAGATCCAAACTCACCTGATGGGAAACCCCAGGGCAGCTAATCGCCAAAGTGTTAGCAAAGCGGGCCTGGATTGAACGGTGCAGATGCCCACAGAGCACGCGCTCGACCTGGGCATGTTTGCCAATGACGTCGGCTAGCGCGTCTGGTCGCTTAAGCGGCTGGCGATCCATATGGTCGATGCCACTAACGAAAGGGTGGTGATGCACCATGACGAGAGTCGGTTTCTCGGGCTGCTCTGCCAGCGTAGTGTCTAGCCMCTGCAGGCTTTCATCGCTTAACTCACCGTGGGGCTTACCGGGCACTGATGAGTCGAGCCCCACTAGGCGCACCGGATAATCCTCTATCACCCACTGCAGATAGTCGCGGTGCTGAAACAGATAACGGTGCTCGGGAAAGGCGGCGCGCAGATGATCGCGGTCATCATGATTGCCAGGAATCACGTACACGGGCAGCGTTAATTCAGCCAGGATCTGCTTAAAGGTGGCGTACTCGTCAGAATGGCCAAAATCGACCAAGTCACCGCTAATCAGCACCAGGTCGGGCCGCGGCGCTAGCTGATTGAGCGTGCTAATTGCTTGGCGCAGAGCACTAGCGGTATCTACCTGGCGGTAAGAGAGTTTACCGCCCGCCTTGATATGCGGATCGCTAATCTGGGCGATAAGGCATTGCTGGGCATGCGGGGCTTTCTGAATGTTGAAACCTTGATCAGCCATTGGCCATCTCCTTGGCATTAACAGGGGCGGTGGGCTTATCTGGGTGAAAAAGCACCCTGGAGGGGAGTGCCAAACCAATCGCGGTGCCGTTTGGCCAGCGCTGGCGGGAGGGTGCCTCAATCTGGAGCGGCGAAGCGCCGCCCGTGTCCACCATCAGGCGCTGGGTCTGGCCCAGGAAAATGCTTTGTACCACTTTCCCCTTTACATCGGCTTGGTCAACGGAAACCACCTGGATATCTTCTGGACGGCAGTAGACAGTGGATACTCCCTGCAAATGGGCAGCGATGAGTTCACCTCCATGGACGACCAATCCTCCATCGGCGCGTGTGCTGATCACGTCCAGGCAGTTAACCGCACCAATAAAATCGGCCACAAAGGCATTAGCCGGCTGATGATAAATCTCTTGGGGGGTGCCCAACTGCGCGATGCGTCCGGCTTGCATGACCGCGATGCGGTCACCCAGGGCCATCGCCTCGTCTTGATCATGGGTGACATAAACCGCCGTGGTGCCTAGCTCCCGTAGAAGCTGGCCAATTTCGATGCGTAAGCGGTCGCGCAGTTTGGCGTCGAGGGCTGCTAACGGCTCATCAAACAGCAGCACCTTGGGGCGAACAGCAATGGCGCGGGCGAGGGCGACGCGCTGCTTTTGCCCACCTGAAAGGGCGTCGATGCGCCGGTCACCAAAGCCTTGTAAGTCGACCATATGCATGACTTCGTCAAGCCGATGGGCGATCTCGGCACGTGGCAAACGCTGTATTTTTAAGCCGTAGGCAATATTGTCGGCAACGCTCATATTGGGAAATAGCGCGTAGTTTTGAAACACCATTCCCACGTCGCGCTGCTCAATCGGCAGAGCGGTGACATCACGCTCGCCAAACAGTACTTGCCCGCCTTTGTCGGGGCTTTCCAGGCCGCTAATAATGCGCAGGGTGGTGGTTTTGCCGCAGCCGGAAGGGCCCAGCAGTACCAGGGTTTCGCCCGCATTAACTTGCAAATCAAGCGGCTGGAGCGCTGTGTTGCCGCCTGCGAAGGTGCGGCTGCATTGGTGTAGCGTAATGCTGACAGATGAACTCATAACGGATTCTCAAATAAAGCAATCGAATGTTTTGAAAGCGCAAGGCGCTTAGCGACGCTGCTCGGTGAGTCGTCCCGCCCACTGAATCGCCACCAGCAAGGGCACCACCATCACCAGAAATATCAGCGTGTAGGCTGAGCCAATTTCCAGTCGCATCGAGGCGTAGCTGTCGGCTAAACCGACCGGTAGCGTTTTGGTCAAGGGGGTATGCAGCATCCAGGTAATGTTGAATTCACCGATCGATAGGGTGACCACCACCAGCGCTCCTGCCAAAATGCCGCTCATACAGTTGGGGATGACCACCCCGAAAAAGCGTTGCCTAAAGCTGGCACCTAAGCTGGCGGCGGCTTCTTCCAGTTGGGGAAGCTTGGCGGTTTGCATCACGGAGAGCACCGCGCGCACCATAAAGGGCAAGGTAAACAGCACATGGCCAACCAGAATAAATASCCAGCTGCCGCGAAATTCACGGTAGCTGCCATAGGCGAGCAGTAGGGCAAGCGCGGTGGCCAGCCCAGGCACGGCAACCGGCAGCAGCAGGAGTTCTTCAATCGCATTGGCCCAGCGGCGACGGCTGCGCAGCAGGCCATAGGCGGCGGGTACGCCAATCAGGATAGTGATCAATAAACAGGCGAGCGCCAGTTTAATCGACAGCCAGATGGTATCGGCGTAGAGCTGCCACACCTCATTTACCCAGCGCAGCGTTAAGCCACTCTGCAGGCCAACAAAGTAGTTCTCGGTTAGCCCCGCCATGACTGACATTGCGACAGGCACGATCATGAACAGGCACACCAGCAGGGTGAAGCCCAATTGCAGCGTAAAGCGTAGACGCGATTTCATACGGAGGCTCCCAAGTTGCCGCCTGCCAGCCTGCGGGCAAGGCTCAATGCCATCCACGTAATCACACCCAGCACCACCGAAAGCGCGGCGGCCATGGCGAAGTTAGCGTAGTTGGTGAATTCGCCGTAGATATTGAGCGGTAGAATGCTCAATCGCGTGCCCAGGGTAAACGCCGTACCAAAGGCGCCCATGCTGGTAGCAAAGCAGATGGCACCGGTTGAGAGCAGCGCGGGTGCAATGCCGGGTACGATGACATCCTTGGTGACCTGCCAGGTGTTAGCACCTAACGAGCGAGCTGCCTCTTCAAGACTTTGATCCAGGTTGTCGCAGGCTGCCATCACCGTGGTAATGACGCGAGGAATGGAGAAGTAGAGGTAGCCAATAAATAGCCCGGCCAGTGAGTAAGCGAACATCCAGCGCTCGCCAAACAGCCACAGGCTGGTCTGCGCCAAGGCACCTTGACGCCCTCCCAGCATGATGACCAAAAAGCCCACCACCACACCTGGAAAAGCCAGCGGAAAGGTGAGGATAGCTACGAGTATGGACTTGCCAAAAAAACGCTGGCGGGCGAGAAAAAATCCGGCAACGCCCGCAATGGCAACCGCTACCAGTGACACTACCAGCGAGAGACAAACGGTGGTGGCCAGGCTGATTAAGTACTGACGATGGGTAAGAATGGTCAGGTAGGCGCTAATACCGCTGCTTGGATCAGCCTCTGCGCCCATCATGATTAGACGCGAAAAAGGCAGTAGCCAAAAGGCGCAGAAAACCACCAGAGCTGGCAGTAAGGCGAACATTGCTATAAGGCTTTTTCGACGCGCGGGCCCAACCTTTATCTGACGGCTATTAACGTAAGAAGCAGCCCCGGAGGGCTGCTTGGATGCTGCTGTCATGATTAACGAACCTCCGACAGATACCGCTCAGAGAAGCTACGCTGAGCAGCCGCCATAGCGGGGTAGTCAAGTGCCTCGGCACGGGCGTACTCGCTATCGGGCAGAAAGACTTCGCGCGCTTCAGGGGAAATGGCGTTGGCGCGCACGGGACGTAGGTAAGCATCTGCCCATACCGCTTGGCCTTGGTCAGAGAGCACGAAATCAAGCACTTGCTGGCCGTTCTCAGGGTTCGGGCCATCTTTTACCAGGCTCATAACATAAGGCACTACTACGCTGCCCTCTGCGGGAATCACAAACTCTACATTGGCACCATCGCTATGGCGTGCGCGGTAAGCGTTGAAGTCGTAATCGAGAAGAATCGGGATCTCACCAGAAAGTACTCGAGCGTAGCTGGTTTGCTTGGGCACAATTGGGTCGTTTTCGGCGAGCTGATTGAAGTAGTCGATCGCCGGGGTGAAGTCATTAAGATCGCCACCCATGGCTAGATTGACCGCCACGGCACCGACGTAGCCGACAAAGGCGCTGGCTGGGTCAAGGTAGCCCACCATGCCGCGGTACTCGGGCTTGAGCAGATCTTCCCAGGAAGTGGGCACCGGCGCGCCATCCAAGGCGTCGACGTTGACCATAAAGCCGAGGGTGCCGGAGTGAATGGCAAACCAGTTGCCTTCGGGGTCTTTTAGACCTTCAGGAATCTCATCCCAGTGTTCGGGCTGGTAGGGCGTCACTACGTCCTCTTCCATGGCTTGAATGCCGAAGGTCACCCCGTAGTAAACGACATCGGCCACCGGGCTACTGGCTTCGGCAACCAATTGGGCTAAGGATTGGCCGGAGTTTTTGTTGTCTTGCGGCACGCGAATGCCGGTCTCCTGTTCGATCAAACGCAACTGAGTGCCCCAGTCCGCCCACTCAGGCGGGCAGTTGTAGCAGATAGCGTTGTCGCTTGACTGGGCAGTAGCGACCCCTGACGCACTGATAACCGCCGTGGCCAGTAACGCTTGATAAAGACGCTTAAGGTTCATGCGTTTAAGACTCATACCAAGTTCCTCTATAAAGTGCTTAACGTGGACTTGCGGGATGCCGGGATTCCGACACTTTCGCCCTTACGCAATGCGTGGGGCAGGGGAGCGGGTGTGCATTTTTCTCCCCGAATCATGGCTAACAAGGTGTGAACCGCGGTGCGCCCAATGTCGGCGCGAGGCTGCTCAATAGTGCATAGCGATGGGTAGAGGTGCTTGCCTAAGGCAATGCCATCAAAGCCCATCACAGAAAGGTCGCCAGGCACGTTAAAACCTGCGCGTTGTAATTCGCCCATCAGGCTGATGGCGAGCAGATCATTGGTACAGATCACCGCGCTGAGAGCCTCTGGCCCTTGCAGTGCAGGTGTTAGGCTTTTCAGGTCAGCTTGGGTATGGCGGGTCATCTCAACCAACGGGCGTGCGATCAGGCCTGCCTCGCGCATAGCGTGGCAGTAACCGTCAAAGCGCTGCCGGGCGCGGTCTGACTGGAGCAACGGGCCAGCAACCATGCCAATTCGCTGGTGCCCTAGAGTGATTAAATATCGCGTGGCATCAGCGCTGGCGGCACGGTTATCGACGCCGATTGAGGGGAAACCACTATTACCGGGTGGGTTGTAGACCAGTAAGCAGGGCGTCTTTTCCAAACGCAGCTTCTCTAGCACGGCGCTGCTATCCGCTTCAGCCACGGTCAGCACCAAGCCGTCCACGCGCTGGCGCAGCATCTCCTCAACAATGTCACCCTCGCGGCTGGGCGAGTATTCGCTGGTGGTCACGATCAGTGAGTAACCAGACGCACGGGCAGCCACTTCCATGGCTTGTAGCTGCTCGGCAAACACCGGGTTATCAAGGCTGGGCACCATCACGCCAATCATCTGGGTGGCTTGCGAGCGCAGCTGCTGTGCGACTTTATTCGGCCTAAACGCCAACTGCTGTGCAGCGTTAAAAACGCGTTCTCGGGTAGCGGGTCGTACCAAGTCGGGGTTTGAAAAAGCCCGCGCCGCGGTTGCCCGGGAAACCCCGGCGAGTTTGGCGACACTAAGTAAATCAGCCATGCGAATACCTGTTGTAGATGCAATGAGATCGATCTCATTTATTAGGTATCAGCCTAGAGATGGCATATGACGAATTGATGGCGATAAAAAGTATTTTTGATTATTAAAGGAATTAGGGTGCTTGAGCGGAGACTGAACACATTGCGCCACTTAGCGCCTCCCGCTAAAGTCTTGCTCTTGTTCACCTGGGCGAGACCACTTTATGGCCACACTGATGATTCAAGGCACCACCTCGGATGCGGGTAAAAGCACCGTGGTGGCAGCCCTTTGCCGCGCGCTGGCAAGGCGTGGGATATCAGTGGCGCCATTTAAACCTCAGAATATGGCGCTGAATAGCGCCGTGACTGAGGACGGCGGCGAGATTGGCCGTTCCACTGCGTTACAGGCGCAAGCCTGCTATTTAGCGCCCCACAGTGATATGAATCCGGTACTGTTAAAGCCAGAAACCGATCGTGGCGCTCAGGTGATTTTGCGTGGCAAGGTACATGGTCATATGGATGCTCTGGATTACCACGCTTTTAAACGCACCGCTAAAGAGAGTGTAATGGCCGCGTGGCATGCGTTAGAAAGCCGCTTTGATGTGATTATTGCCGAAGGCGCGGGCAGCCCGGCTGAAATCAATTTGCGTAAAGGCGATATCGCCAATATGGGGTTTGCCGAAGCGGTAGATTGCCCGGTATTACTGGTGGGTGATATTGACCGCGGTGGTGTCTTTGCCCAACTGGTAGGTACGTTGGCGCTGTTAAGCGAGAGCGAACAGGCTCGCACCAAGGGTTTTATTATCAACCGCTTTCGGGGTGATATTGCACTGCTCAATCCTGGGCTCGAATGGTTGGAGGAGCGCACTGGAAAACCAGTGTTTGGAACATTGCCTTATCTGCAGGGGCTGGTACTCGATGCCGAAGACAGCATTGGTTTAACCCACGCTGAAAAAGCCAGCCAGACGCTCAAGGTGATCGTGCCCGCGCTACCGCGCATCAGTAATCACACTGACTTTGACCCCCTGCGGTTACATCCCCAGGYCTCGTTGTCGTTTATCCGGGCCGACCAGCCGATTCCTGCCGCCGATGTGATTATGCTGCCCGGTAGTAAAAGTACCGCAAGCGATCTGGCGTGGTTAAAACGCCAGGGCTGGGATATCGCCATTCAGCGTCATCTGCGCTATGGCGGCACGGTGCTAGGTATTTGCGGTGGCTTCCAAATGCTGGGCGAATGGGTGGATGACCCGGAGGGCCTGGAGGGGAAACCTGAAAAAGTAGCGGGGTTAGGACTGCTTCCCCTGACCACGCGCATGGTGGCGGGTAAGCAACTGCGCAATGTGAGTGGTTTAACGGTGGCGGAGGGCGCTACCGTTACCGGCTATGAAATCCATAACGGTGTAAGCGACGGGGCAGCGCTTAGTTCACCGCTATTTGAAATAGACGGACGTCCAGAAGGCGCCGTTAGCAAAGATGGCCAAATTATCGGCACCTACCTGCATGGGTTGTTTGACCACCCCGAAGCCTGCCAAGCATTGTTAAAACAGCTGGGCCTCGTGAATGGGGAGGAGAGTGATTATCAAGCCCACCGTGAACGCGAGCTCGATCGCTTAGCCGATATGCTGGAGGAGCACATTGATATTGAGGCGGTTATTGCGCTGATTGATGCTGGCGTGATGAAAGCCGTTAAGTAGATTCTTTGACCCAGTGCTCCAGCAGTAAATCAATAAATAACTGAGCGGTACTGGAGAGGCTGTGGGTATTGCTGCGTACAAGACCAATGGAACGCTGAATGCGTGGCTCAGGCAGATCTCTTGAGCACAGTGTGTCGTGATCTGGGCCAGGCATGGTCATACGCGGCAAAATAGCCACCCCTAAGCCTGACTCTACTAAACCCAAAGAGGTCGACAAGTGCTGAACCTCGTAAAAGCTGTTGAGGTGGATGCCCTCTGCCGAAAGCGCATTATCCAGCAACGTGCGGTTACCACTATCGCGGCTCACGGTGATGAGTCGCACATCTTCTAGATCGCTCCACTCAATCTGCTTTTTGCTGGCGAGCGGATGATCCGAGCGTAGTGCCAATACAAAGGGGTCGCGCAGCAGCGGGGTAAATCGCACCTCCGAGCTTTGCGCGCTGATCATGTTGATACCGAAGTCTGCCTCGCCATTAATGACTTTTTCCAGCCCCTCGTTGGCGCTGACATCCAAAATTCGGATGCGAATGCCCGGCCAAGCCTCGCTAAACACACGAATGACACTAGGCAAAAAGTAGAATGCCGCCGTCGGCAAGCAGGCAATCGTCACGGTTCCTTTTTGGTGCGTGACCAACTCCCGAATCCCCAAGATAGAGGACTCGTACTCCTCAAGCATTCGCCTGGCCCGGGGCAAAAAATCGGCCCCAATAGGCGTCAGTCGAGTACGCCTAGTGGTTCTCTCAAGTAGTTCAACTTCAAGGAGTTCTTCCAGCTTTTGGATACGGCGAGTGAGGGCCGGTTGCGACAAATGCAAGCGCTGCGCCGCCTCATGAAAGGTGCCCAATTCAGCGACCAAAATGAAGGCCTGGAGGTCAAGAAATTCGAGTCTATGCAGCATAGGATTGTTGCGCTAAGAAGGTGGATTAATAATCAAAACACATTAATGCAAAAAACGGATTTATAACAACCTATATTTGCATTTGAGACATTAAAGATTGGCTGACATTCTCCGTGCATACAGTCATCGCGAACTATGGCGGAACGATATGAACAGCATTCCTTGTGTCATTATGCGGGGCGGAACCTCTCGAGGCCCCTTTATTCGCATGAAAGACCTGCCCAGTGATCAGGCCCAGCAGGCTGATATCTTGCTGAGTTTGATGGGCTCCGGCCACGCGTTACAGATCGATGGTATTGGGGGCGGCGACCCGCTCACCAGTAAAGTGGCTATTGTAGAGCGCTCATCGCACCCTGGCGCCGATGTTGACTATCTGTTTGCTCAAGTGGATGTAGTGAACAAGCGTGTCGACTTTAACCCTAACTGCGGCAATATGCTCTCTGCCGTAGGGCCATATGCTATAGAAACGGGGCTGGTAGAACCGCAAGACGGTACCACCGTGGTAAAAGTCCATAACTTAAACACCCAGCGGTTGATCGAATGCCATGTCCCAACACCGGGGAAGCAGGTGCAGTACGAAGGCAGTGTCACCATTAGCGGCGTTCCGGGAAGTGCTGCGGGTATCCAGCTTAGCTTTTTAGACATCATGGGCAGTAAAACGGGTCAGCTGTTACCCACGGGAAACGCATGCGATGAGATAGCAGGGGTTGAGGTGAGCTGTATTGATGCGGCTACCCCGATTATGCTGCTGCGCGCTGAGTCGGTCGGATTAACCGGCCATGAATCGCCTGCCGAATTGGATGATAATGCGCCGTTGTTAACACGTTTAGAAAACCTGCGCCGCGCAGCGGGGCTACGGATGGGAATGGGTGATGTTAGTCAGAGCGTTCTTCCCAAGGTCGTGCTGATTTCAGCAGCTGAAGCGGAATTGAGCACGCTGAATGTTCGCTATTTTGTGCCTCATCGCTGCCACAAAGCCATTGCCGTCACCGGGGCGATGGCCGTTGCCGCCGCGATTAATTTACCCGGTTCTGTTGCCAATGATATGGCCATCAGCCATCAAAAGCTTTCGGCTGGGCAGCTTCTATCACAGATCGTCCTGGAGCATCCTTCTGGCTCTATTGAGCTGACGGCAGAGTATCGCCAGCAGAATGCGTTTGACCTGGCACGTGTGTCGCTTATCCGAACGGCCCGCAAAATTATGAGCGGGCAAATTTTCTACGCGACCCCTTTAAAGGCAGCGGGTAATCACGCCATCGAAACCATTGATTGAATCACGCTACCACTATTAACAACCGACAATAATCAATAACAGGAGTATCGCCATGACTACCTCGAAGCACACACCGCTTAACAAGTTCAAAAAAGCGCTACTTGTCGTTGCTTGTTCCACGCTGGGCGCCATCAGTGTGAATGCCCAAGCGAACGATGTGAACGTGCCCGACACGATCCACTGGACCATTCCTTTTGGTGTAGGCGGTGGAACCGATGTATGGGCACGCTTCTTCTCTACCTGGATGAGTGACCATATTCAAGGTAACCCTACGCTGGTCATCGATAACGTGCCCGGCGGTGGCTCCATTAATGGCAGTAACCTGTTCGCTATGCGTGCGGACTCAGATGGCAGCCAATGGATAGGCACGTCTGCTTCCACCCAGTACCCCGCCATGCTGCAAGACCGGCGTGTACGTTATAGCTACGACGATTGGACACCGATTTTAGCGACCCCCACAGGCGGTGTGGTGTATGCCCAACCTAGCCTGGGCGATAGCGCAGAAGAGGTGCTGAGCGCGGTGACCAACCAGCGCGTTAAATTTGCCGTGCAAAGCCATACAGGGCTGGAGCTGCCGGTATTGATTGCGCTTGATCTGCTGGGTGCTGATGTACAGGCCGTCTCTGGCATGCGTAGCCGTGGAGAAGGGCGGTTAGCCTTTGAGCGCGGCGAGGCGGATATCGACTTTCAAACTACTTCTGCCTATTTCAGCAGCGTAGAACCTCTGGTAGAGAGCGGCCGAGCGGTGCCGCTGTTTTCGCTAGGTGTGCTTAACGACAGCGGCGAGATCGTGCGTGACCCTGCCTTCCCTGACTTGCCAACCTTCAATGAAGTTTACGAAACCTTGCATGGTGAAGCGCCTAGCGGCCCTGCCGCTGAGGCGTATCGCAAGTTCTTTGCCTCCGGGTTCACACTTCAAAAGTTGATCCTGCTACCCAGTGACGCGCCAGATGAACTCATTCAAGAGTATCGCGAAGCGGCACAGCGTTTTGTGGATACAGAAGCGTTTAAAGACGCGGCGGAGGCCCAGCTTGGCCCCTACACGCCGGTGGTGGGTGAGGTCGTCGAGCAGCATCTGCAGGAGGCCATGTCACTTGATGATGCCACGCGACAGTGGTTGGTCGAGTGGCTGCTAGAGCAGCACGGTGCCCGTATTTAACACGCCAGTTAACACAAAAAAGCACTGCTTAAGCGGTGCTTTTGGGCTCCCTTACACTAAACAACATAAGAGCCATGACAATGATAGATGTCTTATTTTCCAGTTTGGGGCAGTTGTTTACTGTTCCCCATATGCTGTACATGGTTATCGGTGTCCTGATTGGGCTGATTGTGGGCATCATCCCTGGACTTGGCGGTATTGCCGGTATGTCGCTTCTGCTGCCTTTCCTCTATGGTATGGAGCCTTCTGTCGCCCTGGGTATGTTGATGGGGTTAGTGGCGGTGATCCCCACTGGCGATACGTTTGCCTCTGTACTGCTTGGGATACCAGGCTCGAGTGCTTCCCAGGCCACCGTGGTGGATGGCTTTGCATTGGCTAAGAAAGGGCAGGCTGCACGAGCGCTCTCTAGTGCATTTCTGTCGTCAATGATTGGCGGCCTGTTCGGTGCGGTGGTGCTCACGGCCTTTATTCTCATCGCCAGGCCTGTTGTGCTGTCATTTTCATCGTCAGAGCTATTTATGTTGACGCTGCTGGGGCTCTCCATGGTGGCGGTTTTGTCTGGTAAGGATGTCTTTAAAGGCATTGCTGCCTGCGGCGTTGGCTTACTGGTTGGCACCATTGGCATGGCGCCAGCTACCGGAGAGTTTCGGCTGCCGTTTGAAATTGACTACCTCTATGACGGTTTGCCGTTAGTGGTGGTAGGTTTAGGTATTTTCGCACTGCCTGAAATCATTGATCTATTGGTGAAGCGTGGCGCGATTGCCGAACAGCCCTGCCAATTGGGCAAAGGCTGGAAAGAGGGTGTAAAGGATGTGGCCAGGAGGCCTGGATTAGTGGCTCGCTGCGCGGGGATTGGCAGCTTGATGGGGACTATCCCAGGCTTGGCGGGCTCGGTGGTGGATTGGCTCMCCTACGGCCACGCGGTGCAGAGCGCCAAGGACAAATCGCAGTTTGGTAAAGGCGATATTCGCGGCGTGATTGCGCCGGAGTCTGCTAATAACGCATGTGCCTGCGGGGCGATGGTGCCTACTTTACTGTTTGGGATACCCGGTTCGGGTACGGCGGCGGTGTTTTTAGGTGGTTTGCTTCTGCTTGGCCTGCAGCCCGGTGTCAGTATGTTAGAGACGAACCTCGATCTGACGTACACCATTATTTGGTCATTAGCGCTGGCTAATATTTTAGGCGCGGCGCTTTGTTTAGGGTTAGCTAGGCCCGTGGCCAGCTTAACCCGGGTGCCATTCGTGATTTTAGCGCCGCTGATTACCATCTTGATCCTCTTCGCCGCCTATCAAGCGACGCGTTCGCTGGGTGATCTATTTGCACTCGGCATTATTGGCGCAATTGGCGTGCTGTTTAAGCAGGCAAACTGGTCTCGCCCCGCCTTTTTGATTGGCTTTGTGCTAGCTCCCGGTGCAGAAGCCTACTTCTATCAAGCCGCTCAGTTTCAAGGTGCAGAAGCCTTTATGCGGCCTGGGGTACTGATCATTGGTGCACTGATTGCGGCATCACTGATTGTCCCCCCTTTACGCAGCTACTTGCACAAGCGCCGCCCAACCGAGAACTCTGCTAAACATGCGCTTCAAGAAGAGGTGGCGCCGCTGTCGCTGGGTGTGATCGATGTGGCATTGCTTGGCAGCCTGTTAGCGGTGGCTGGATATATGTGGTGGGCGTTTGCTGACCTTTCCATGCTAGGGGGCATTATGCCGAGGCTGGCGATTGCCATTATCGTGGCGGCGTGCGTACTGGAAATTATCAGAACGGTCATAAAACCGATGAAGTGGCAAATTCAGACATTAAGCCAGCAGTTGCTCTGGGTAGCCGGTTTCTTTGCCTTGATCGCAAGCGTTATGGTGCTCGGCTTCCTATTTGCCGCCGCGCTATTTTGCCTTGGGTTCTTACTGGTGGTAGCGCGTATGAAGCCCGTTGCTGCCGTGGGTTTAGCGGCTGGCGTGACACTCTTCTTAATGGGGATGGCGAATCTGTTAACGCTTACCTATCCCACAGGGATGTTGGCTGGGTTATAAAATTGACTGCCTCTAAACAAACACAAAAAGCCATTAAATTGGCTTTTTGTGTTTAAAGAAACTAATGATTTGCGCGCTTCGCCATCACAGTGATTTCAATACTGCTTCCGCCGTAGAGGTTAGGGGATTCGGTGCAGGTGCGGGCAGGGTAGCGGCCAGGTTCAAAGTACTCCGCGTAAACAGTGTCCATGTCTTGGATAGCGTGTAGATCCGTGAGGTGGATATCAACCCGCACTATATCCGCTAAGCTGCCGCCTTCCATTTCAAGCATGCGCGAGAGTGCGCGCATCACGAGGCGAGTCTCCTCTTTAACGTCGCCCCGGGTTGCGTGGCCGTTAGAGAGATCGCCAACGGTCAGTCCTGAAATAAACACATAGTGATCATCGACTACCATGTGGCTACCGGGGAAGCTTGGTGTGGGCATGGTAGGGTCATTCATAAAGGTGGGCATACTAGCTCCTTCTAAGTGATGTTCACGCTTACAGTTCTCTTCGACAGATAGTTAACAGTAGTGTTCAGTATCAGTAAAAATGAATGGACGTCGTGGTGAGGCACGTCGCGCTGTCAAAACGGTGATGTTTGCTCTAGGCTTGCGGGTTTTTAGTCGCTGAGGATGATTCAAATGAAGGTCGTACACGTTAACGCAGAGGCCCAGCGCAACGCCTGTCTGGCGCGATTATGCGCTGAGGTTTACGGACAAGAGGCTGGTCTTACGCCGCTGGTTGTATTCACCGGCACCTGCAGTGTGTTTTTTCCGCAAGAAGCAGCGCGGCTGTTTGCTGCTGTTGATAGACAGGGTAAACCTCAAGCGCTGGCACTACTAGTGCTGGACGAGGAGGGCGAGGGCATGACGGTGACTCACGCCTGCGCGCTTGACCAGGCAGATGCCCCGCAGCGTTTGATCAGCGAACTTACTTTGAAAGCCCCACTACGTGTCGAAGTGGATAACGCCGAACAAGAAGCGTTCTATCAAAAAAGTGGCATTAAGCGCTGGTTCGGCGGGGTGGATGGAAAGCGTATTGGCTTGGGCGCTCGCCACCCTGCCAAGAGTATTCGCGAATTAGCGCCTACCCTGGTGTTGGATGAAGCGCTTATCCTGCGTCGCTTTAAACATGACCCTAAGGCGTTTGAAACGGCCAAACAGGCATTTTTGAAGGGCTTAAACGATTTCCCGCAGTCGCTTTAATAGCCCTTGGAAACGCTGCGTTCCAGTTTGTGCAACTAAGTTGCACGTTGTTGCCATGTTATTTACGTGTTGCCCCGATAAAATAAGCATCACGACTAGCTCATTAAAAGAAGGGAGAAGCTGCATGGCATTACCGATAATGGATAACAGTCAACGTTACGGTGCGATTAGCCGCTTGTTGCATTGGGGGATGGCGCTACTGTTTGCTTGGCAGTTTACGAGTGCCACGGCGCACTGGCTTTTTCCCGACACTCCCTTTGAAGAGTTCTTCTGGGGAACCCATTACCCAGTGGGTGTATTGCTACTGACCTTAGTCGTACTGAGAGCGATATGGGCGTTAGCCAATGCGTCGCGTCGCCCGCCATCGGTGAGCGTTATGGCAAAGCTGGGCCATCTTGCACTCTACGGCTTGATGATCGCGATTCCGACGATTGCACTTATTCGCCAGTACGGTTCGGGCCGTTCGCTTGAGGTGTTTGGAATTAATCTGATGTCAGGTTTTGAGGGCGAGGAGATCACCTGGATGACGGATCTCGGCGGTTTGCTCCACGGTGAGCTGGGCTGGACTCTGCTGGCGCTGATCGTAGGGCACATCGTGATGGCCATTTTGCATCGCAAGCTGACCCACCACGATGTGCTGACGCGCATGGCCAGATAATAGCCGGATAATTAGACTACTTCTTTGCTAGCTCGCGCATGGCGGTTTCCAGACCCTCCATGGTCATGGGGTACATGCGGTCATCGATGATCTCGCGGATCAATTGGGTCGAGTAGGTGTACTCCCAGGCTCGGGTCGGCATAGGGTTAAGCCACGCCAGGCGAGGAAACGTTTCGCATAAACGCTTAAGCCAAACGCCGCCCGCTTCGTCGTTAAAGTGCTCGACGCTACCGCCGGGGTGGGTGACCTCATAGGGCGACATGGCCGCGTCACCGACGATCACTACCTGGTAATCCGCGCCGTAGGTGTGCAAAACATCCATGGTCGGGATCCGCTCGTTACCCCGGCGCATGTTGTTACGCCAAACCCCTTCGTAAAGGCAGTTATGGAAGTAGTAGTGCTCCAGATGCTTGAACTCTGAGCGGGCGGCAGAGAACAGTTCTTCGCAGACGCGAATATGGTCATCCATCGAGCCGCCTACATCCAAAAATAGCAGCACCTTCACCGCGTTATGGCGCTCTGGGCGCATCTGCACGTTGAGTAGCCCTGCGTCCTTGGCGGKTTCACGGATGGTGCTATCCACGTCAAACTCATCTAACGCCCCTTGGCGGGCAAACTTGCGCAGGCGACGCAGCGCCATTTTGATGTTTCGGGTGCCCAATTCCAGAGAATCATCGTAATCACGGAAGCGCCGCTCGTCCCAGACCTTGGTGGCACGGCGGTGACGAGAGCCATCCTGGCCAATGCGAATGCCTTCCGGATTGTAGCCGTAGGCGCCAAAGGGGCTAGTGCCGCCGGTGCCGATCCATTTGTTGCCGCCCGCGTGGCGCTCTTTTTGCTCCTCCAGGCGTTTCTTGAACGTTTCGATGAGTTCTTCAAGCCCGCCCAGGGATTCGATTTTGGCTTTCTCTTCATCCGTTAGCTGCTTCTCAAACTCCCGGCGTAGCCAATCATCAGGTATCAGCGCCTCAATGGCGGCGTCCATGTCCTCAAGGCCTTTAAACCAAGCGGCGAAGGCGCGATCAAAGCGGTCGAAGTGACGTTCGTCCTTGACCATCACCGTGCGGGCCACCTGATAGAAAGCTTCCATATCGGCGAACACCACGCCGCGTTCCACCACGGCGTGAAGATCCAACAGCTCGCGCAGCGATACCGGAACGCCCGCGCGCTTTAACGTCTCAAACAGGCCGATAAACATGGCTTAGCGGCCTGTGCCTTTCTGGCGACGGATCATAAACGCCAGGCGTTCCAGCAGTTGAGTGTCCTGCTCGTTTTTGACCAGTGCACCCGCCATCGGCGGCAGCGCTTTGGCTGGGTCGCGGTTGTAGAGCGCCTCTTGAGCAATATTGTCAGCCATCAGTAGCTTGAGCCAGTCGACTAGTTCAGACGTAGACGGTTTTTTCTTCAGGCCTGGCGCTTTACGTAGTTCGAAAAATACCTCTAAGGCCTCGCTGACCAGCCGGGGGGCGATATCCGGGAAGTGAACATCGACAATCGCCTGCATGGTCTCGCGATCAGGGAACTCAATGTAGTGGAAAAAGCAGCGGCGCAGGAACGCATCCGGCAGCTCTTTTTCGTTGTTTGAGGTGATGATTATAATCGGGCGCTGTTCGGCGCGGATGGTTTCGCCAGTTTCGTAAACGTGAAACTCCATACGATCCAGCTCTTGGAGCAGGTCGTTGGGAAATTCGATATCGGCCTTGTCGATCTCGTCGATCAATAACACCACGCGCTCGTTAGCGGTAAAGGCTTCCCACAGCTTGCCGGGCTTGATGTAGTTGGCGACGTTCTCTACACCTTCAACACCTAGCTGGGAATCCCGCAGACGGCTGACGGCATCGTACTCGTATAAACCCTGGGCCGCCTTGGTGCTGGATTTGATATGCCAGGTAATCAGCTGGGTATCGAGAGACTCGGCCAACTCTTCAGCCAGCAGGGTTTTGCCGGTGCCTGGCTCGCCTTTGATCAATAGCGGCCGCTCAAGCACCACGGCAGCATTCACCGCCTGCTTAAGCGCATCAGTTGCGATATAGGAAGAAGTGGATTCAAACGCCATGGGAGAGCCTCGGCTTGTCGAAAGCGGGGTTATAAAAGGATAAACGAATTCAAACAAGTGTACGTGAGGGTCACCCTCAAGGCCAAGAGGTAGTGATAGCTGGCATTCTGCACAACACTGTGCCGAGTGCAGGTTTCCGCGAGGGCGCTGTTAACCCATCCGTGGGCGCTACTTTCGCCATCCATGGCGAAAGACTCTCGCTTCAACCTGCCCTCGCACCGTGTTCTCAAGATATGTTGCAGTTATTTCTAAATCAAAAGCCCTGAAGTCGCTTTTTTATCACCCCTGCCAATTCGGGGGCACTATGCCCTGGCGCTGCATTTGCCGGTATATCGTGGGCCTTGAAACCCCGAGAGCGCGAGCCACGGCGCTAATGTTCCAGTGCTGCTCCTTGAGCATTTCCAACAGTGTGTGATCGCTGTCGCTACCAGCGTCTGCAGGCAGGGGAGTTGCCTGCCGCGTGATGCGTTGGCTTAGGCACTGCTCGGGTAAGTCATGAACGGTGATTTCTTCGTTTTCTGAGGTGGCCAGTGCAAAGGCCAGCGCATTCTTTAGCTGACGGATATTACCGGGCCAGGCGTAGGCGAGCAGGGCGCTAATGGCATCGGCCCGCAGGCGCGGTGATTGGCTGCACCCCCGCTCTTGGATGATGTCATCAAAAACACGGCGGATAACGAAGAGCTTATCGGCGCGGTCGCGTAGCGCGGGAAGGCGCAGTTGGGCCCCGTTAAGGCGGTAATAGAGATCTTCGCGGAACTCACCCTGCTGAATCATCGCATCGATATTGCGATGGGTGGCGGTAATCACCCGAATATCAACCTTTTCAGGCTTATTGGCCCCAAGAGGCATCACTTCTCGCTCGGCCAGTACGCGCAGCAGGCGGGTTTGCAGGGCCAGCGGCATATCGCCGATTTCATCTAAAAACAGTGTGCCGCCGTGGGCTTGGGGAATCAGCCCGCGCATGCCTTTGGCGCGCCCGCCGGTAAAGGCACCGGGCTCGTAACCAAACAGCTCGCTTTCGATTAGCGCTTCGGGAATGGCGGCACAGTTGACCGCGATAAATGGCCCCCTGGCACGGTTGCCGCTGTCATGTAGGGCACGGGCAACCACCTCTTTGCCGGTGCCGGTTTCACCGCTAATCAGCACATTGACGCTGGCTTCGTTGCGTAGCCGCTCAGCCAGCTTCTGCACTTTGCGCATGGCGGGGTCGTCGGCGCCGAGGCGTACCAGTGGTTCAGGCAGACTGGAGGGGAGCGATTGTGCATGCTGAGCAGGTCGCGGGCGGCGGGGCTCCAGCAGACTAATAAAGTAAATGGTGTTGTCGACCCTGGCACGAAAAGCACGCAGTTGATCGTCGGTGGCGCTATTAATGCTGAGCACATCGCCGATCTCGCACTCGAATAGCTCTCCCAGCATGGGAGTGTGATGGGCTGACCAGGGTGGCCAACGGCGCTGGTGTTCACTTATCAGATCACGACCCACTGCGTTGGCGGCAATCACTTGCCCGTTCTCTTCAATGGCGATGAGTCCGCGCCCGTTTACATGCACAAACTCTCGTGAGGTATCCAGCCGCACCATCAGGCAGTCACGGTAGCGCTGGAGAAAATAGGCGTCCTCGATCATCCGTGCGTAGAGCGTTACCAGCGAGAGGCTAAAATTTTGGCTCTCATGCTGGGTGGGTGATTGCAGCGCTGAGATGTCCAGCACGGCCATGACGTTGCCTTGCGGGTCGGCGATGGGCGCGGCAGTGCAGGTAAGCGAAATATGCGAGGCGTCGAAGTGCTCCTGGCGGTGGCAAATGATTGCTTGTCGGTCATGCAGGCAGGTGCCTACTGCACAGGTGCCTGCAAAGCGTTCGTCCCAGTCAGCACCCAGATAGAGGCCTGCCCGGCGCAGTTGCTGGTCTTGGTTAGGGTCGCCGCGAAACTCGACGGTTATCCCGCGGTGGTCGGTGAGTAGCAGCACGTAGCCTAGCTGGGCGATTTGTTGATAGAGCTGGTCAACCCCAGCGCGTGCCACGTGTAAAAGTTCATCGACAGATTCCCGGTGCTCAATCAGGGTTTGCTGGGGCACCACCCGAGCTGGGCGTGGCTGGGTGGGATCGAGTTGGTACTCGTTTAGACAGCGCAGCCAGGAGCGTCGAATGGTTTGCTGGGCCGGTAGCTGCGGAACTTCCAGGCCTTCGCCGAGCTGGAAAATATGCTCAATATGCTGGCGCTGGACGGATTGCAGCCGTGCAGGCAGAGGCGATTGAGTAGGCATGGCGTGGTTCACCGTGGGGCTTGTTATTGTCCTTCCAGCCTATGCGCTCTGGCGTGGGTGTCAACGCGGCGCTATTACGCCGTTAGTCGTGCGTTACACCTGTAACGCCGTTTACAACTAAACGTGACAGGTGTACGCCTTGTGCGACGCCTAATAGATATCTGCTTTTTTAGAATTGTTTATATTTTTCAGATGCTTGTGGTTTATATGAAATGATTGGCACGGCGGGTGCTTAGAGTTGGGTGTCTCAACAGCAATTCAACAATAACAAACGATGGAGTACTCGCTATGTCCGAAATATCGGCACAAACCCAGCAAACCGCCACGGCCACTGTCCAAGGGTGGCTGAGTGATTTTGATAAAGCGCTGCAAGGCCAGGATATCCAGCGTGTCTTGTCGCTATTTAATGAGGAGTGCTACTGGCGCGACTTTGTAACCTTTACCTGGAATTTAAAAACCTGTGAGGGAAAAGATGCTATTCAGGCCATGCTCAATGCAACCCTGGAGAACGTGCGTCCTTCGAACTGGCAGCTAGAAGGCGAAGCTACCCAGAACGGCGATACCAGTGAGGCGTGGTTTACCTTCGAGACAGCGGTCGCCAGCGGCAAAGGCTACCTGCGCCTTAAAGACGGCAAGTGCTGGACGCTGCTAACGACTATGCAAGCGCTCAACGATTTTCCCGAACCGCGTAATCACAACCGTCCGAAAGGGGCCGAGCATGGCGCCAACAAACAGCGTGAAACCTGGCTAGAAGCACGGGAGCGCGAAGAGGCAGAGCTTGGCTATACCCAACAGCCTTACTGCGTAATCATCGGCGGAGGCCAAGGTGGGATTGGCCTTGGGGCCCGGCTGAAGCAGATGGGCGTGCCGACCATTATTATCGAGCGCAACGAGCGAGCCGGGGACTCCTGGCGCAAGCGCTATAAGTCGCTCTGCCTGCATGATCCAGTCTGGTACGACCACCTTCCCTATATTCCTTTCCCTGAAAACTGGCCGGTGTTTGCCCCCAAAGACAAGGTGGGCGATTGGCTGGAGATGTACACAAAAGTGATGGAGCTCAATTATTGGAGTTCCACTGAGTGTCAGAATGCACGTTATGACGAAGCCGCAGGCGAGTGGGTGGTTAACGTTAAGCGCAACGGCGAAGAGATCACGCTACGCCCGAAACAGCTGGTAATGGCCACCGGGATGTCGGGCATGCCCAATGTGCCGACATTTCCGGGCGCAGAGAGCTTCGCAGGCGAACAGCAGCACTCCAGTCAGCATCCAGGGCCGGATGCTTACGCGGGCAAGAAGTGTGTGATTGTAGGCTCGAATAACTCTGCTCACGATATTGCCGCGGCACTTTGGGAGCACGACGCCGATGTGACCATGCTGCAGCGTTCATCCMCCCATATTGTGAAGTCGGATTCATTGATGGAGGAAGTGCTGGGGCCGCTCTACTCCGAAGAGGCGGTGGCCAATGGCTTAACCCACGACAAGGCTGATCTGATTTTTGCCTCGATTCCCTACAAGGTGCTGCCAGATTTTCAGCGTCCGGCGTTTGAGGCAATCAAACAGCGCGACGCCGAGTTCTATCAGAAGCTGGAAGATGCGGGCTTTCTGCTCGATTTCGGTGACGATGGCTCGGGGCTGTTTTTGAAGTATCTACGCCGGGGCTCAGGTTATTACATCGATGTGGGGGCCTGCGATTTGGTGGCCAACGGCGATATCAAGCTACGCAGCGGCGTAGGCATTGAGCGCATCAATCCCCACTCCATCACACTCACCGATGGCAGTGAGCTAGCGGCAGATTTGATCGTTTACGCGACTGGCTATGGCTCCATGAACGGCTGGGCGGCCAGGCTTATCTCCCAAGAGGTGGCGGATAAAGTCGGCAAGTGCTGGGGCCTGGGCTCTGACACCACCAAAGACCCCGGCCCTTGGGAGGGCGAGCTGCGCAATATGTGGAAACCCACCCAGCAAGAGGCGCTGTGGTTCCACGGCGGCAACCTGCACCAGTCGCGGCACTACTCACACTATTTAGCGCTGCAGTTAAAGGCACGAATGGAGGGGCTGGAAACGCCTGTCTATGGGCTGCAGCCGGTTCATCATACGTCTTAACAGGAAGGGTAACCCATGAGTCAATCAAGCATGCAGGCAGCTGTGTGGTACGCGGCAAAAGATCTTCGCGTTGAGCAAGTTTCGGTTCCCACTATCAGCGACCCCCATGAAGTGAAGGTGAAAGTCGCCGCCTGTGGCATTTGCGGCAGTGATCTGCACGAGTATGCTGCCGGGCCGATTTTTATTCCGGTAGGTAAGCCGCACCCGATCAGTGGCGAGCAGGCGCCGATCATTATGGGCCATGAATTTGCCGGGGAAGTGGTCGAGGTCGGCGATAAGGTAACGCGAGTAAAAGTGGGCGACCGCGTCGCCATTGAACCGATTCTCTCGCCCAATAAAGACGGCGCCTACCAAATGGAGCGCTATAACCTGACGCCCTTGCTTGGCTTTCATGGCCTCTCGGGCGGTGGTGGTGGCTTCTCGGAGTTCACCGTGATGGGTGAGCACATGGTACATAAGCTGCCGGATGAGCTTAGCTACGAGCAGGGCGCTCTGGTAGAGCCCGCGGCGGTAGCGCTGCATGCGGTGCGCCAAAGCTGCCTGAAAGCCGAGGATAGCGCGGTAGTATTTGGCGCTGGACCAATCGGTTTGATGACTATTGAGGCTCTTAAGGCCGCAGGAGCTGCGCAGATTTATGCAGTGGAAGTGGCACCATCTCGTAAGGCCAAAGCTGAAGCGCTAGGGGCCACTGTGGTTGATCCGCAACAGGAGGATCCAGTGGCGAAATTACAAGCCTTGAGCGGTGGCGGGGTAGACGTGGCGTTTGAGGTGACCGGAATTCCTGCCGTGCTCAATCAGGCGCTGAATAGCACCCACGAAGGGGGTGAAGTGGTGGTGGTGAGTATTTGGGAAGGAGAGGCCAGCTTTCAGCCTAACGACCTCGTCATCAAAGAGCGTACCATGAAGGGCATTATCGCCTATCGCCATGTTTACCCAGCGGTGATGGCGTTGATGCAGCGGGGCTACTTCCGCGCCGAGGATATGGTCACCCAGCGCATTCCACTGGCGGATATCGTGGAGGAGGGCTTTGAGGCGCTGCTAAGCGACAAAGCCCAGGTGAAAATTATCGTGACACCCTAGCCACTATCTTGAGGATTTTTAAGCGCTAACGAACTCACATGATTCTTTGTGATGCACAAAGGCTGAAAATTGCGCAATGGTGGTGCACTTTATTTGTTGCAGTGCGAAAAAGATCAATGCGAATCAAGTGGTATTATATTAAGTTGTTGTTTTATAGGTTTTTTTTAAAAAGTGGCACGCAGATCGCAATATATATGGCAAAGGGTGATTGAATAGAGAAGCACCATTCACTATCTAGCTTCTCTGCCTTCTTCATCCACGTTGTTACCACCTGGTAGCAACACACCGAGTGAGCTGGCGTGCTCCACCTGGGTCCCCTTCGGGGGACTTTTTTTATGCCTGTATTTTATGTCTTAGTTTGATGTTTGAGCTTTATGACCGAGTTTTATAAATAGAAAAACTATCAGGGCGCACTTTCTTATAACAATATTTCACAAGACATTTGGAAACAGTGTTCGTATACTACAGTCTGTATAGGAAAGTTGGATAGCAACTACCGCAATCCCCAAGCGCAAGGAACTGCGCGCTGCATAGAGGATGACCCTGATGAGTAATATGAAACTGATTTCTGCTGCTGTTATCACCGCTAGCTTTGCACTGGCAAGCCAAGCGGCACTGGCTTATAACGCTGGTGACGTATTTGTTCGTGGCGGCGTTGCCCAAACGGATACGGGTTCAGGTAATGGCAATCTGAATGGTGATTCACTGAACGTGCAGAGCGCTCGCGGCTTCACCTTTGGTGCTGGTTACCTGTTCACCGATAAGGTGGGCGTTGAGCTCAACAGCTCTGAGAAGTTCGAGCACGATCTGAATACATCTGCTTTGGGCGATGTGGGTAGCGTAGATCGTCTGCCTGTTAACCTATTAGTTAACTATTATCCAATGGGTGGTCTGGATTCCAAAGTTCAGCCTTACGTGGGTGCTGGCCTTAACTACACACGCTTCTCTGGCGAGCCTAGCGGTGTAAACGTTGATGAGAGCTACGGCGCCATCGGCCAAGTGGGCGTTGATCTGGCCGTGACTGACAATATCATGCTCAATGGCTACGCCAGCTATGCTGACGTAAACGCTGATATCAATGTGGGCGGTGAAGTCGACATTGAACCCGTCACCATTGGCGGTGGTGTTACTTACCGCTTCTAAGTTTCGTTTCTAAGTTCCATCTGGCTTCTCCTGATAGCCAGACACAATTCAACGCCCGGCCATGTGCCGGGCGTTGTTTTTTGCGCTTGGAAAGAGGGCTTAGGGCGTGAGGTTCGCAAAACCACTTTCAGTCACCGCCACATTATCTTCAACACGAATACCGCCACAGGGCGTAAGTTGGTCGACGAGTTGCCAGTTGATGGGTAGGTCAGTATTGCGCAGCGGAGCGAGTAGCATATTGATAAAATACAGCCCAGGCTCGATGGTGACGACCATGCCTGGACGCAGTGTGCGTGTAAGCCGTAGCGCTGGGTGCTGCTCTGGGGCAGGGGCKGGTGTGCCATCCGGGTGGCGCAACCCGGCCACATCGTGTACCTGGAGGCCCAGCGAGTGTCCCAGCCCATGAGGGCAGAATGCCCGTGTAACGCCTTCGGCCACCGCTTGTTCGGCGGAACCTTTAAACAGGTCGTTAGCCACCAATATTTCACCTAGCTGCTGATGCATCTGCTTGTGGAGTGTCAAAAAGCTAACCCCAGGCGCAACGCCTCTCACTAGTTCTTTCTTTAAACCCTGCATAGCGGTAACCAGTTCGCCAAACGCGACGGGGGCATCGGGGCCTGCATAGGTACGGGTAATATCGGCGCAGTAACCGCGAAAGCGGCGGCCAGCATCAACTAGCAGGCTGTAGCGCTGTTTCGGCGCGGTAAGGTCGTAGTATTGATAATGCAGCACGCCTGCGTGCTCATTTAAGCCAATAATATTTTGGTAAGGCACGTGTGATTCGCGCTGACGGCTAGCCCCCAGGTACGCCAACTGAATATCCAGTTCAGCGGATGCACCAATAAAAGCGGCTTGCGCCGCCTGATGGCCTGCTATCGCTAAGCGGTTGGCTTCACGAAGACAGGCGATCTCGTAGGGCGTTTTAAATAGCCGTAACTCATCAAGCGCCTTTATAACTGGTTCGGGCTGAATATCAGCCTTTGACGCCAGTTGGGCGCCGGAGGTGAGTCGCTCAATATCGCCAATAACGGCGGTATTGCCGGTCAGTGGGGGGGAGACTTTATCGCTGCATAAGTGAATATCGAACGCCGCTACCCAGGGCTCTTCAGGTAGGTGAGTGGGCAAGTGCCAAAAATCAGCGGGTGCATATAAGTAGAGCTGTGGGCGCTCTCCCGGCTGAATAACCAGCCAGCTATGCTGTACATCGGCTAAACCCACCCAGTGCATAAAGTGCCCATAGGTTTGAAAAGGCGGCGTATGGTCATCAGCAAAGTGGTCGCTGGCGTGACCGCTATAAATCGCCAGACTATCCAGCTTGTGGTCAGCCAACATTTCTGCATAAGCATGCTGCAGGTGCGCTATATGATCGCGTTGCAAATTAAATAAGGTAGTTGACATATAAAGCTATGCCCTCTGTTAAGTAAGCTTTCTCAAATACGCTTTTTCAAATACGTGTTCAGGCACGCGGCGGAGTAAGCTCACTCCAGAACCCGTCGAGCTCAGCATGGTGATGGCTTTGGTGGCGGTATAACCGTAGCTCCATGGGTACATCCCAGCGGCTATCGCCCGCTCTTACCAGGGTGCCTTGAGCAAGCTCTGCGGCCACGTTGCGTTCTGGCAACCAGCTCATTCCATAGCCCAGTAGCACCAGCTCTTTAATACCCGCCGCGTAGAGGTTTTCACTCTGTGCGGTTAAAAAGGTGGTTTGCGGAAGCCTGGCTAAATGCGCTTTCACCGCAGACCCCAACAACCCGCGCTTGGGATAGGCAAGCCAGGGCAATGGCTGAGAGCGCGACCCTGGCAACAGCGCGCGGGGTTCTCCCTCTGGGCTTAGCCCGGTCACTGGAATCAGTCGTTCATGCCCAATCACGCGATAGTTGCAGGCACTGGTATCGATATCCAGATCGCAGCGACCAATTGGCCAGTAACAGATCGCCAGGTCGCACTCCGCCCGCGCTAAGGCTTGAAAGTAATCATTGGCCACCCAGCCGGTCGCCCGCAAATAGGGCTGCACGCGATCTTGCCAACCCGTGGAGGCCAGCCATTCAGGTAAAAAGTGCGGCAATAGGCTCTGCGGTGCGGCAACCATAATACGTCGCTGCTGGCCTGCGTTAATCTCACGCACCCGGTCACGGGTCAGCCGCACGCGTTCTGTCACCTGTTCGCACAGGGTCAAAAACTCCTCCCCAGCAGGGGTGAGCGAGAGCGGTAGCGTTTGCCGATTAATCAGCGTTACGCCCATCTCCTCCTCAAGCAGTTTAATCCGCCGGGAGAAGGTGGGCTGGGTAACGTGTTGATCATCTGCTGCGCGAGAAAAATGCCGTGTTCTGGCCAGGGCGATAAAATCTTCTAGCCAGCGAATTTCCATGCGCTACCTCTTAATGCAGGAATCAATAGCCGCCTCACAGGCGCCCCTCCTCAACAGCGTGGCACGCGACACGGGTTCCGTCATCCTGGGTTTGCAGTACGGGAATCTCTTGCTTGCAGCGTGTGTTGGCATGGGGGCAACGGCCATGGAACACGCAGCCGCTGGGTAGATTAACCGGGGTCGGCACTTCGCCGGTTAGCCGAATATGCTGGGGGCGGTCGTCCTTCAAGCGCGGAATCGCCGAGAGCAGCGCCTGGGTATAGGGGTGGCGCGGCTTTTCAAACAGCGTTGCCGTGGTAGCAATTTCACACACCGTGCCTAAGTACATCACTGCCACGCGGGTACCAAAGTGCTCTACAACGGCTAGATCGTGGGTGATAAACAGATAGGTCAGGTTGCGCTCTTGCTGGGCTTCCATTAGCAGGTTGAGCACCTGGGCTTGAATGGAGACGTCCAGTGCGGAAATGGGCTCATCGGCAACGATAAACTCAGGGTCAACGGCCAGGGCACGGGCAATGGCGATACGCTGGCGCTGGCCGCCGGAGAACTCGTGGCCAAAGCGCTTACCCCAGTCCGGGTCGATACCCACCGAGCGCATTACCTCTTCCACCTTGTCGAGAATCTGCGGCCGTTTCCAGTCAGGGTGGTGCAGACGCAGCGGCTCTTCCAGGGTTTGCTGAATCGTCATACGCGGGTTGAGCGACGCATAGGGGTTCTGGAAGATCATCTGCATGCGCTTGCGATACGGCAGTAGCTGGCGGGAGCTTAAGTTATCAATGCGGTTGCCGTCGTAGCGTATCTCACCTTCAGACGGGGTTAGCAGCCCCATCACGGTGCGTGCCACGGTGGACTTACCGCAGCCTGACTCGCCCACCACACACAGCGCTTCACCGCGTTTGATATCCAGGTTGACGCCGTTAATTGCGTGAACGTGCTCCTGGTGGCGTACCAATTTGCCGCCCTTAAAGCGCAGCTGATCTAGAAAATCCCCGGAGAGAGAAAAACGCTTTTTTAGATCGCGAATTTGCAGCAGCGAATCAGCGCTCTCTTCATTCTGCGTGTGAGGAGCGTTAAGCGTTTCTGCCTGTGCACTCATAAGGTTTCCTCTTTCAAACGGCGATCTTCGAGCATTTCAGCGACCATATGACACGCCACACGGCAGTTGCCGGATTCAACAAATTCAGGCACCTGCTGGGTGCAGGCGGGGCGGGGCTGACCATCGGCACGATTGATGAAATCGCAGCGCGGATGAAACGCGCAGCCGCTGGGGAGGTTGGAGAGCGATGGCATGCTGCCGCGAATCTGATTGAGCCTTTCGCCCGGCGTTGCCATTTGCGGCAGGGCGTTGATTAACCCCTGGGTATAGGGGTGCTGCGGGTCGTTAATAATTTCCCGGGTTGGGCCTTGCTCAATGACTCGACCAGCGTACATAACCAGCATGCGCTGGGTGACCTGGCTAACCACGCCCAGGTCGTGGGTGATCAGAATCAGTCCCACGTTATGCTGCTCGCAAAGGTCCAGCAGCAGCGCCATGATCTCGGCCTGGATCGTCACGTCGAGTGCCGTGGTGGGCTCGTCGGCGATAATAATGTCCGGGTCGAGCAGCAGCGCAATGGCGATAATAATCCGCTGACGCATACCGCCGGAAAGCTCGTGAGGGTATTGATCCAAGCGCGTATCCGGCGAGGGAATTTGCACCTGACGCAGCTTGTCCAGGGCAATCGCGCGAGCCTCTTTGGAAGAGATGCGTCGGTGCGCTTTTAAGCACTCGACCATCTGCTCGCCAATGGAGAGCACCGGATTCAGTGTCATCATCGGGTCTTGAAAGATCATTGAAACGCGATTGCCGCGCACTTTTCGCAGGCCACGTTCAGACATGCGGTTAAGCACCTGGCCGTCAAACGTCACCGTGCCACCGGCGATAAAGCCGGGTTTGGCAATCAGGTTGAGTAGCGAGAACGCGGCGACGGATTTACCCGCGCCGGACTCACCGACAATGCCCAGGCGCTCACCACGCTCAAGACTGAAACTAATATCGCGCAGGGCGTGTACGTCACCTTGGCGCAGCGCAAAGCGGACATCGAGGTTGTTGACTTCAAGTAGTGCCATGGTGTCCTCAGCCTTTGTAGAGTCGTGGGTTCATGACATCACGCAGCCAATCGCCGAGTAGATTGATCGACAGCACCAGCACCACCAGTACGGCACCCGGAATCAAGGTGATCCACCAGGAGCCGGACTGGATATAGTCAAAGCCTGATTTGATCAATGAGCCCAGCGACGGGTGCGTCTCTGGCATGCCCAGCCCCAAAAACGACAGTGCCGCTTCAGAGATAATCGCGTTGGCAATCTGCACGGTGGAGATAACAAAGATCGGCGACATGGTGTTGGGCAGCACGTGGCGGAACATAATCCGTTTGCTGCGTAGCCCCATCACTCGGGCAGCATCAACGTACTCTTTGTTTTTCTCTGCCAGCACCGAGGCGCGCACGGTGCGCGCATATTGGGGCCATTCGGCCAGGCCTATAATCAGGATCAGCATCATCACCGCGTACTGGCTATAGAAGGCGCTGCCCATGGTTGCTTTAACCAGGGCACCCACCACGATAGCTACCATTAAGGTCGAGAAGGAGAGCTGAATATCTGCCAGGCGCATCAAGATAGAGTCAMCGCGTCCGCCCAGGTAGCCTGCCATGAGGCCAAAAGTGACCCCCAGCAGTGCCTGCAAAATAACCGCGCCGAAGCCGATCAGTAGCGAGACACGGGTGCCATACAGCACCACCGACCACAAATCGCGCCCCTGAGCATCGGTGCCCAGGGCAAAGCGCTCGTCGGCGCCGTTGATCCAGAAGGGCGGCAGCTCGGATGACATGATGTCGATCTGAGAGAGATCATAAGGGTTCGTAGGCGCCAGCAGCGGTGAGGCAAAAGCTGCGATCACCATACAGATAAACACGGCCAGGCAGAGCTGGGCAGTGTAATCACGTTTAAAGCTGTACCACATATAAGAGTCGCGTAGGCGTGCCCAGCGGCTGGGGGTGGCGCTCGCGGAGGAATTCGTTGTCGTACTCATGCGGGCTTCCCAGTCAGTTTAACGGTGGGGTTCACGAAACCGTAGATCAGATCCACAATCGTATTGGTGACCACAAAAATAACCCCGACAATCATCAGGTAGGTCACGATCAGCGGGATATCGGCGCGGTTAATCGCGTCTAGGAACATCAGACCCATCCCCGGCCATTGGAAAACGGTTTCGGTCAAAATGGTGTAGGCCACCATGGTGCCGATCTGCACGCCGCCCACGGTAATCACCGGCAGCATGGTGTTCTTTAGGGCATGCACGAAATAGACCCGGCGCATCGAAATGCCTTTAGCACGGGCATACTTCACGTACTCCGACTGCAGGACTTCCATCATTTCGGCGCGAATCAGGCGGATAAACAGCGGTAGCATGATAGAGGCTAGCGATACGGCCGGTAGTACTAAGTGTTGTAGGCCATCCCAGGTGGCCAGATTGGTATCCCAGTGACCCACCACATTGACCAAGTCATTGCCACGCCCAAAGGAGGGCATATTGCCTTGGGTAGAGAAGAAGTCATTGAGCCACGCACCCCAACCGGTACTTTCGGGGAATAGCGTAACGGTGACGCCAATGGCAAAAATTTGAATCAGTACAATGGCGGTCAAAAACACCGGAATCGAAATACCGATGATTGATATGCCCATAAACAGTCGCGATATCGGCGAGCGTGGCTTGATTGCGCTGTAAACCCCTATGGGTACTGAGAAAATCACAATAATTAGCGTTGCCGCAAATACCAGTTCCAGGGTGGCGGGTAAATGGCGGGCGATCACTTCTAACGCCGGCTCGCGGTAGAAGTACGAGTAGCCAAAATCACCTTGCACGGCATTTTTGGCAAAGCGGACGTACTGCACCAGAAACGGGTCATTGAGGCCAAAACGCTCGCGAATTTCCGCACGCTCACTTTCCGGCACAGACTGGCCGACCATCTGCTGTATAGGGTCACCCAGGTTATCCTGAATGGCGAAGGCCAGCACGCTGATGACAAACATCACCAAAATCGCGTGCATCAGCCGCTTGATTAAAAAGGCAATCATGGCGTACGCCACCTATGTGAAGGGTTCATCAAAGGGAGTAGGGGCATGTAATACAGAGTTCTCAGCAGCGCGAACCGCCATGCAAAAGGCTTCGCCCCCTAAACGCTTAGGGAGCGAAGCATCCTTGCGGTTAACTTACTTGCCGTTAACTCTCAGGCGGTTAATGCTGCAGTGACTCTGTTAATTTAATGCTTAGTCGTCACTGCGATTAATCACCAGGTCACCCAGGTAGGGGAAGTCAAGAGCATTTACCACAGGCTCAATCTCAATGCCATCGGCGGCAGCGTAGGCAAGGTTCTGCCAATGCAGCGTGATGTAGCCGACATCTTCGTAGAGCATGGCTTCGGCTTCACGCAACATTTCGTTGCGTTTTTCCAAATCGGTTTCGCTGTCGGCTTCGGTGACCAGTGCATCGATCTCTTCGTTGCAGTAGCCACCGTAGTTGTACTGGCCCGCACCGGTTTCTTCATCAATGCAGAAGGAGAGGTATTGGAAGAAGTTAGCGGTGTCTTCAGTGTCAGCGTGCCAGCCGATCATCGCCATATCGGATTGGCGTGTATCGTACTCCGGCCAGTACTGCGCCAGCGGCATGGTACGCAGGTCAACGTCAATATTGATCTGTGCCAGCATGTTGGCGACCGCTTGGGCAATCTGTGCATCGTTTACGTAACGGTTGTTAGGGGCGATCATCTCAACGCTGAAGCCCTCTTCGTAGCCCGCTTCGGCCATCAGTTCCTTGGCGCGCTCAATGTCGTAGCGAGGTGTCAAATCCGGGTTGTGGCCGGAGTAGCCCTTGGGTGAGAACTGCCCCGCTGGTATGGCGAAACCACGCATCAAACGATCGGCAATGGCTTCCTGGTTAATGGCCAAATCAACTGCTTGACGAACGCGGGCGTCCTGGAAGGCTTCAACGCGCTCTTCGTTCATTTGGAAGCCAATGATACGGGTACCGTCAACCTCTACCAGATTGACACCATCGGCCTCGCGTACGCGATCCAGATCATTGGGCGGTACGGCATCAATAAAGTCGACGCCGCCGGAGAGCAGTGCGGCAACCCGTGAGGCATTCTCAGCGATGGGCGTCAGTACAATGTTGGAAACATTGCCTTCGCTTTCGGTATCCCAGTAGTCTTCAAAACGTTCTAAATCGACCCGTACACCCTGGCGGCGGTCAGTCACCATGAACGGGCCGGTGCCTGAAACGTTGCGCGAAGCAAAGGAGTTGCCCGCTTTAACGATTTCCGCTTTGTCGTTGCCGCCGTCGGTTTCACCGCTATAGAACTCGCTATCCATCGGGAAGATGTAGGTAGCCAGGTTGAGTAGCAGCGGGTAAGGTTCGCTGGTGACGATCTCAACGGTGTAGTCATCAACCGCTTCAGCGCTGGCCACCGGCTCAAAAATAGCGCGGTAATCGGGGCTCTCTTTTAGACGCTCAATGGTCCATACCACGTCTTTGGCGGTGAACTCGTTACCAGAGTGGAAGGTAACGCCTTCACGCAAGGTCATGCGCATGGTGGTTTCGTCGACCTGCTCCCACTCGGTGGCTAAGCGTGGCTCAAACTCAAAGTCTTTTGTCCAGCGTACCAGCGGGTCAAATGCCATATGAGAAAAGCGCAGCACGCCGCCAGATAGCTGTTCGTGGAGATCCAGCGTTTCTGGGTCAGCGGTGTAGCCAATGCGCAGGGTTTCAGCGCTTGCGGTCATCGGCAGTAATGTCGTACCCGCTACCACTGCACCAACAACGGAAGCCAGTATGGTTTTCTTGAGCGTCATTATCGTTCCCTTAGGTCATTGTTTATTGTTCGTTTTGCCGGCATTTACCTGGTTAGAAGTATGCTTACAATCAGGTAAGCGTCAGCAAAACAGACACGGTCAGTTGGTAAGCTCTATTTACAACACAAGCATACAACCTAGGCTTACAACATAGAGAGTGCCTATCGCGTCATACAATCGAAATAATGACAGGCATCATTCGTCTGCTGAATGATGGGGCTAAGAGCGGCACGCTGCTGGCTTTTTTTAAGACGAAAGTCGTAAGCAAAAAGCCATGCATAACAGGACGGAAAAGCATTATGTGGAAACAAGTTGGGATAGCGTTGTTGGCTGCTTGGCTACCTACAAGCGGTTTTGCCACAGAGCTAAGCGGTTCTGAGCCAAGTACTTCTGAACCCAGTACTTCTGAGCACGCGGCGCCTGAAATCACAGGGGCGCTGGATGGTGAGCGACGCGAGTGGTTTGTGCTAAGTCAAGGTAGTGACTCCAACGCATCCTTTGTTGAACTGGGCGACGATATCAATATTGATATCACGGGCTCAGTTGACGATGAAGTATGGGAAGGCGAGGAGGCGCTCTCTATTAGCCTGTCCATGAACGCAGAGCAAATGATCAATGCGGTTGTTATGTATTCCATTGGCGCTTCTATTGTCCCCCCGCTGTACACCTCTGAAGGCGGTGAAGTGGCCATAACGCTGACGCGCTATGAACGCACCAGCCAAACGGTGCACGTGGCGGGCAGAATAGAAGGGATACTGGCGTTGCAAATTGAGCTGGGTGAACCGTCAAACCAGGCAGAGGGCATCGAGATTGACGTGGCGTTCGATGTAGAAGCACAAAAAGTAGAGTTTTAATCCAGCAGGCCGGTTTTTGCCGACCTGCTGAAAGCGCTTAGCAGCCAGTTTTTGTACAAAGATTAGCCAAACTGCTGGTGTAACCAGGCATTAATAGTGTCCGATTCGTACATCCACTCTTCACGCCCATCGTCGTGGGTGATTTTCAAGCAGGGCACTTTGACTTTCCCGCCCCCTTCCTGCAGCGCCTGTTTATGCGCAGGGTCAAGCTGGGCATCGCGTCGTTCAATGTTCAGGCCTAAGCGTGCCATTTCTTTGCGCACCTTGATGCAAAAAGGGCAGGTGCGAAATTGGTATAGTGCCAGCTTCTGGCAGGCTTGATCCACGCTAGCTTGCTCTTCAGGCGTACGCTCTACGGACTTGGGTGTGGAGAGCTTCTCGGAGACCAGCATGACCGGGGTAAGCACCAGACGAAGACCACGGAAAAAATAGCGAATTAAAACGCGCATCGAAAGACTCCTTTGCTGATGTGTCGGCTTACACCAGCGTGACGAGTGGGAAGGAAGTGATAGCCACTATTCATAAACAGTGGCCGCATCCTGCAACAACTGGAAGGATTTGTCACTTGAGCGGCGTTTTGCCAGCGTTTATAGCGATGAGGTGATGAGCAAATTGCGTCAACATGCTAGGCTAGTCAGCTATTTTTACGCCATTTTTTGGCTTTTAGTGAATGAGTTTACGGGCGATTAACGGGGCGAGAGCCATGCATCTGCATATTATGGGTATCTGCGGCACCTTTATGGGTAGCCTAGCACTACTGGCGCGTGAAATGGGGCACCAGGTGAGTGGCTCTGATCAGAATGTGTACCCACCGATGAGCACCCAATTGGCTGATGCGGGCATCACTTTAATGCAGGGCTACCATGCCGAGCATCTGTCGCCATCACCGGATCTTGTTGTGGTGGGCAATGCGCTGTCACGGGGCAATGACGAGGTTGAAGCGCTACTCAACAGCGGTTTGCCGTATACCTCGGGTGCGCAGTGGTTGGCGGAACACGTACTGCCTGGTCGGCGGGTGATTGCGGTGGCAGGTACTCATGGCAAAACCACCACCGCGAGCGTATTGGCTTGGCTGTTAGAAAGTGCAGGGCTAGCGCCTGGGTTTTTAATCGGCGGGGTGCCGCGTAATTTTGGCGTGTCGGCGCGTTTAGGTGATCCGCAAGCGCCGTTTGTGGTCGAAGCTGATGAGTACGACACCGCCTTCTTCGATAAACGTTCCAAGTTCGTTCACTACCGCCCGCATATCGCCATCCTCAACAACCTTGAGTTTGACCACGCCGATATCTTCCCCGACCTGGCCGCTATTGAGCGCCAGTTCCACCACCTGGTGCGGTCTGTGCCCAGCCAGGGCCACTTGCTAGTCGCCGATCAGCAGCCCGCGCTTGAGCGTGTATTAGAACAGGGCGTTTGGACGCCGGTAGTCCACTTTGGTGACCAGGACGCGTCCGAATGGCAGCTTAAGCTAGAGCGTGCCGACGCCAGTCGCTTCCAGGTCATTTATCGCGGTGATAAGCAGAGCCAGGCGGTGAGTAGTCAAGAGCAAGATGGGGTCGTTGAGTGGCCGCTCACCGGCGAGCATAACGCCCGCAATGCGCTGGCAGCGCTGGCAGCAGCCCATTGGTGTGGGGTGGATTTAGCCCGTGGCTGCGCGGCGCTGGCGCGTTTTGAAACGCCCCGGCGGCGCCAGGAAGTACGCGGTGAGATCAATGGCATCCAGGTCATCGATGATTTCGCCCACCACCCCACGGCGATTGCCGCCACGCTCAAAGGGCTGCGTGCAGCAACCACTAAAGGCCGCCTGCTGGCGGTCATTGAACCGCGCTCTAATACCATGCGTTTAGGCGCACTGCGCGAGCGGCTAATGGAGAGCGTGGCAGACGCTGATGGCGTGTTCTGGTTTCAGCCCGCCGGGCTTGACTGGTCGATGGAGGAGCTGGTCGCCAGCCAGGGCGCGCACGCCCAGTTGTTTAGCGAAATTGAGACGCTGGTGGCGGCAGTGGTCACTCAAGCGTCACCGTTAGATCGCATTGTGGTGATGTCCAACGGTGGCTTTGAGGGGGTGCATGAACGGCTGCTGGCCGCCTTAGCGATAGCCAAAGAGGGGAAAGCGTGACAGATAGAGCAGATGCAGCGTTTAAAAAGCCGATTACCGTGGCGCTCACCGGCGCTTCGGGGGCGCAATACGGTTTACGGCTGATCGATGTATTAGTCGCCGCGGGCCATGAAGKGTGGGTTATGATTTCGAAAGCTGCACATATGGTCATTGCCACGGAAACCCCTTTTTCGTTACCCGCACAGCCCCAGCGTTTAGCCGAGGCGCTGAGTGAGCGAAGCGGGGCGCGGCCCGGTCAGATTCGCTGTTTCGGCCGCGAAGACTGGATGGCGCCGGTGGCGTCAGGTTCCGGTGCGCCCTCTGCCATGGTGGTGTGCCCGTGCTCGACCGGCACGCTTTCAGCCGTGGCCACGGGGGCCAGCAATAACCTGATTGAGCGGGCGGCGGATGTGGCGATTAAAGAGCGCCGCACGCTAGTTCTGGTGCCCCGGGAAAGTCCGTTTTCACCGATCCACTTGGAGCATATGCTGGCATTGAGCCGTTTGGGTGTTGTGATCTTGCCCGCTGCACCTGGGTTTTATCACTGCCCACAAAGCATTGATGATCTGATTGATTTTATTGTGGCACGGATCCTTAACCAGTTGGGTATCGAGCATACGCTGGTACCTCGCTGGGGAGAGGTCGGTGACGCTGCAGCCGTTAAGGATGACTGAGCTATGATGTCGTGGGCTACGCTCTCGGTTTTTGTGCCAACGTTTCTGTTTGTCTCGCTGACCCCCGGTATGTGCATGACGCTCGCCATGGTGCTGGGCATGACCCAAGGCGTTAAACGTACGCTGTGGATGATGATTGGTGAGCTGCTAGGCGTTGGCTTGGTAGCTGCAGCCGCTGGCGCAGGCGTGGCGGCGTTAATGCTGCGCCAGCCCGAGCTGTTTGTGCTGTTTAAGTGGGTGGGCGGCGCTTACCTGGGCTATTTGGGTATTATGATGTGGCGCTCCCGCGGGCGCATGGCGATTCCCAGTGAACTGGATGCGGGCCCTCCCGCAAGCCCCCTGCAGCTAGCCATGCAAGGGTTTGTTACCGCAGTGGCGAACCCCAAAGGGTGGGCGTTTTTTATGGTGCTGCTGCCGCCCTTTTTGGATAGTAGCCGCCCATTGCCAGGGCAGCTCAGCCTGCTGATCGCGGTCATCTTGACCATTGAGTTTGCCAGCATGCTGGTCTATGCCACTGGCGGAAAAACGCTGCGCAGTGTGCTCGGCAAAAGTGGCAATGTGCGCTTGCTTAATCGCATCGCTGGCACGCTGATGATTGGCGTTGGTTTGTGGCTGGCGCTGGGATAGATGGCCTCTACACCGGTGGCAACAGCCCGACGCGTGCGCTGATAAGCGCGAGTGAGGCGATGCTGAGCAGAAGCCATGGGCAGGGGCGCATTGAAGGGCGAGGCTGTTGCTGCCAGTGCAGCAGCGTAAGTGCGCAGACGACCAGACCCAGTAGCGCACCGCCCACCAGGTCACTGAGCCAGTGCACGCCCACTACCAGTCTTGATAGGGCCATGGGCAGGGCAAGGGCTAGGGCAATCCAGTAAACCCAAAAACGTTTTTGTCGGGGCATCTCGGCAGCAACGAATGCTGCGGTAAGGCCAAATAACACCACGGCAGTTGAGGTATGGGCGCTGGGGTAGGAGAACGACCCGATCAGGTAGTCCGGTGTGTCTGGGCGCGCGCGCCCAAACAGGCCTTTACCGACAGTGTTCAGCAAGGCGACGCCGGCAAAAGCGCCACACCAGTGCAGCAAGGCCGCCCATCGCTTAGTCACTAGCATCCACATCGCCCAGGGAAGTATTAAGGCGATAATGCCCAGGGTGTCACCGATGCGCGCAAAAATATTCCCCGCCAGATAAGTAAAATCACTTTGCAGCCGGGTGAACAATTGCTGAATAAGCAGATCCATTTCCAGCGGGCCATGGTGAGCGATGACCAGCAGTGTCCAGCCCGACAGGCTGCCTAGTGCGATGACCAGCAGTAGTAGGGAGGCCAATGGAACATCACCGCTTTGGCTCATGGCGAGCCATGGTCTGCGTAGCAGCGGAACACGGCGAATGCTTCCGGCAATCGCCCGGTAAAGTCGCCCATGCCGTGTCGCCTGGTGTCGGCCCCAGGAAAAAATGACCGCGAGCACGACAATGATCGCGGCAAGGGTTAGTAATGCCGCCTCTAAGCCTGGCGGAAGGTTTAAATGGTGCTGCCAGGTACGGCCCAGCAAATAGCCGGGCAGCACATAAGCAGGAGCCCACAGTGCTGCAGAGGTGACGTTGGCCCAAACAAACGTCCGTGGTGACATCCGCATCATGCCTGCTACCAGCGGAATAATAGGCCGCACTGGGCCGACAAATCGGCCGATAAACACTGACCATATGCCATAGCGTTCAAAGAATCGCGCCCCGCGGCCTAACCATTCGGGATGCTGCGAAAGTGGCCATCGCTGTGTGACCTTTTCTCTATGCTTAAAGCCCAACGAAAAGCTGATCCCATCGCCTAAAATAGCGCCTATAAAAGCGGCGCCGATTAACCACGCCAAGCCAATATCCTGGTGCCCCGCCAGGGATGCAGCGGTAGTGATTAACACCACTCCCGGCACCAGTAACCCCACTAGGGCAAGTGATTCTACCAGTGCAATCACCAATACCAGGCAGACGATTAGTGGAGGTGATGGCGTCAATGAGTGGAGCATATCGACTAGCAGCACTGAGTACTCCGGCAGCAAGTAATAGAAAGTGATAAAAGCGAGGCCTAGACGTTGGCAAGGGCCGTGCCGCGGGCTACCAGGCGCTTTAGGTAGGGCTCAAAGTGTTCCGTACGGCTGGGTAAGCAGGCGGCAATGCGTGCTTCCAACTGACCGGTCTCTACCAATACACGCTGAGAGAGTGCTCGCTGCAAGCGTTCGCGTACCAGCAGGGCGCCGCTTTCACTGGTGTCCGGTAGCACAAGCCAAAAAGTCGCGCTGTCCGCGCGGCCAAGCACGTCATGGTCGCGACAACGGATATTGACTTCACTGCACAGCGCGCCCAGTAGAGCTGTTTGGGCGCGATGTCCAAACTGCTCTTCTGCCATATCCAGCTGAGGTAGATGTAATACCAGTACCGCCAGTTGCTGATTGAGCATGGCCGCGCGTTGAAATTCGCTGTGTAAACGCTCTTTTAGCGTGTCAATGTGATAGGCCTCGCAGTCGCTGTCGTTAGGGTCAGTGGCGCGCAGGAGTGCGCGTCGACGGGCGTGTTCCCAGCGGGGGAGCGCGAGCAGTAGCGTTAAGGCCGCATAGCCAACGATAATCGCCGGTGGCGCGGCGGCGACTGAGGGGAGCAACCACCATAACGGTCCAATGGCAATATTAATCAGTAACGCGGCCCATAGCGGCAACAGTAAAAAGGCGGCGGTAATCGGCAGGCCTAGCCAAATAGGCGACACCTGGGGCTGATAATAGAAAGCGCCCAATACTACCGAGTAGGTGCCGCAAAGTAGAATAATACGCGGTAGGTAGCTTTTAACGCCTTGCCCGATATGCATTAGCAGGGCTGACAGCAACAGCAGGGTCATAAAGGTGGGAATCAGCAGGTCGCGATAATCGCCCATGGCATATAGCCATAGCGCGTAGCCCACCATCAGCGCGATGCTGGCGGTATAAGCAAGCGTCATTAACCGCTTGGGGATGTGGTGCTCGATCATACCGTCTCCCGCACCCGCTCAGTCGGTAGCTTGCTGATCTCATGCACCGACAGCGTTGCCGGTTCGATATCGATTAGTTCAAGGTGCTCACTAGTGATATTGTCGGGTAGATTGGTGAACAGTAGACGGCGTCGCTGGGAAGCTTCCTTAGGTGAGCGGGCGAGAATTAACGTCACCAGCGTTGTGCTGCTTAAGCGGTAAACATTTTCAAAATCATAGGTAAGCTCGCACAGTTTTTGCGCCGTTGGCCACAGTTGGTGGCGTTTTACATGCAGAATAAACAGTTCTGCATGAACGCCTTCGCGCTCGCAGCGCGTTTGTTCCCGGGCGATATCGCGTAGCAGTTGCTCGCCAGCCCATAGGTTAAGACCCGGAATCAAGCGCAGGCGATGACGAATCGAGCCGTTGATATCGATAAGCTGCTGCGCTCTGGACAAGGCCAGCAGGCCAAGTACCAGCAGAGCGCAAATCAGCAGAATAAATGCTGGCGCGTCCAACTCAGGCGCTACCATGACAGCGCTAACCAGCGCAGCGCTGAGATTGAAAGCAGCTACCCAGTTATTTTGTGGCAGCATCAGCATCGCGGCCCACGACCAGATTAAGATGCCATGGCGTTCTGGGGCGGCGGCGATTAAGCCAACCAGCAGCGCACCCGGTACAATTTGCCATGGCAAACCCCGTGAGCGGCGGTGGCTAAAATCAAGCATTAGCGCGGTGATAAATAGCCAGCCGACGGATAGCCACAGCACTAGCGCCGCAGCGGGTGGCGTGGCAGGTGTCCATAATGCCAGGGCAACGGCAGCGGCTAAAAGGTTGGCTCGTAGCAGGCTGATTTTGTACTTGCTTTGCATGGTGACTTACTATTCGTCCTGAATAACCAGATGTATCCCATCAAGTAGGGTAATTGTAGGATATTTAACGTACACGACCCACATTAGTGCCTTAAGCGTCCTGAGTATAACGGCGAAATGGCGTAATATAAGCAAAACGTTTAAATCGGCGACACTCGGCTAATTAAAAAATTAAAGCACCCTTCTGCACGGAGACACTATGAGCGCTTCAACACCGTTCCAAGACGAGGCACATCAGCACTTATCTGCCGGCAATGTGCCCGCCTATATGCAGGCCTTGGGGCAGGCGGCCCGGCGCGCAGCCAGCGAGCTGCGTCGGGCGGATACTGGGTTGAAAAACCGCGCTTTAATGGCCATGGCACAGCGCTTGGCAGAAGCGCGTGGGCAAATACTAGCCGCCAACGCTGAGGATTTACAGCGTGGCCGTCAGAATGGGTTGGAGAGCGCGCTGCTGGATCGTTTAGCCCTCGACGACGCGCGTATTGACGCCATGATTGAAGGGCTGCAGCAGGTGGCGGGCCTGCCCGACCCGGTGGGCGAAATTGGCGATATGCGCTATCGGCCTAGCGGCATCCAGGTGGGCAAAATGCGCGTGCCGTTAGGCGTTATCGGCATTATTTACGAGTCGCGCCCCAATGTGACGCTGGAAGCCGCCAGCCTGTGTTTGAAATCGGGCAACGCCTGTATTTTGCGCGGCGGGTCGGAAGCCCGTCAGTCAAATGCCGCCATTAGCGCCTGTATTCAAGCGGGGTTAGCTGATGTGGGTCTGCCTGCCGGGAGCGTGCAGGTCGTCGCCACCACTGATCGCGCAGCGGTGGGGGAAATGATCAGCATGCCGGAATATGTCGATGTGATTATTCCGCGCGGTGGAAAGTCACTGATTGAGCGTATTAGTCGTGATGCGCGCGTGCCCGTTATTAAGCATCTCGACGGCGTGTGCCATGTTTACATCGATACCACCGCCGATCCCGCCAAAGCGTTAGCCATCGCCGTTAATGCGAAAACCCATCGCTACGGCACCTGTAATACCATGGAAACGCTGCTGGTTGATGCACCGATTGCGGATCTGCTATTGCCGGAATTGGCCCGTGCCTACGCCGAACATGAAGTTGAACTACGTGGTTGCCAGCGCACACAGGCGCTGTTGCCACAGGCAGCCGCCGCCGAAGAGGCGGATTGGTATGCCGAGTATTTGGCCCCTGTGCTGGCCATAAAAGTGGTCGATGGTATCGACGAGGCGATTGCCCACATTGAGCAGTACGGCTCTCACCACACGGATGCGATTGTCACCCAGGATTATTCACTGGCGCGCCGCTTTATGGCGGAAGTTGATTCCAGCTCCGTGATTGTTAACGCCTCGACCCGCTTTGCCGATGGATTTGAGTACGGGCTGGGCGCCGAGATTGGCATTTCCACCGACAAGCTTCACGCCCGCGGCCCTGTTGGGTTAGAGGGGCTCACCACGCAGAAATACGTAGTCTTTGGTGACGGTCAGGTGCGTGAATAGGGTGTTGGTATGAATAGAGAGCTGGTATGAGTCAAACGGAGCAACGTATTGGCATGTTAGGTGGCACCTTTGACCCTGTTCATTTGGGTCATTTGCGCAGTGCGGTAGAGCTGCATGAGGCGCTGTCGCTTGATCGGCTGCATATGATACCCGCCCAGCAGCCGCCGTTACGTGGGCAGCCCCAGGTTTCCGCACAGCAGCGTCTGAGATTGTTAGAAGCGGGCATCGCGGGCACCCCGGGGCTGGTCGCCGATGACCGCGAACTGCGCCGCGATGGACCTTCTTATAGTGCCGATACGCTGGCCGAGCTGCGCGCCGAATACGGTGAACAGGCGCGTTTGGTGATGGCGATTGGGGTTGATGCTTTCTTACGACTCGCCCAGTGGCATCAGCCAGAGCGCCTGTTTGAGCTTGCCCACCTGGTGGTGATTGCCAGGCCTGGCTATGGCGATGCGCTGCCGGCATCATTAACGGAACTGGTGGAGCATCGCAGAGTCGATAGCGTAGAGGCATTAATGCAGCGGCCCTACGGAAGCTACCTACCGTTGGAACTGCCATCGTTGATGGCGATCTCTGCGACCTACATTCGTGAGTGTTTGGAGGCGGGTAAAAGCGTGCGCTATTTGCTGCCAGACCCCGTCGAACAGGCCATTGAGCAGGGCGGTCTTTATCGATAGCGCGAATAGCGCTGGCAGTCATCAAAGAAGCCGTTACAATGGCCGGCTTTATTGACCGATTAACCAATAAGGTTGTCTTTAGGAGTCATGCACATCGATACATTGAAAAATCTAGCGGTTGACGCGCTAGAAGAACTGAAAGCACGTGACATTACGCAGTTGGATGTCGCTAAATTAACCGAGGTTACCGACCTCATGTTGATTGCCAGCGGCACTTCAACACGCCATGTGGCGGCGCTGGCACAAAACGTCGTGGAAAAAGCCAAGGCCGCAGGGCTTGGGCCGCTGGGCGTTGAAGGTGGCGATAACGCTGATTGGGTGCTGGTTGACCTGGGCGATGTTGTTGTCCACGTAATGATGCCTGAGGCACGCACTCTCTACGACTTAGAGCGCTTGTGGGCCGACCTACCCAGTGACTCGGGTGCCATTGGCGAGTCCCTTGAGCGCTTTCAAGAGCGAGCCGGCATGTCATGAGGATCCGGCTGTTGGCGGTGGGAAGTAAAATGCCTGGGTGGGTAGAAGAGGGCGTCGATACTTACCGCAAGCGGCTGCCAAGAGATTTTAATCTCGAGATAGAAGAAATTGCCCTTGGCCAGCGTGGTAAAAATGCCGATATCGCGAAAGCGCGTGCCCAGGAGGCACAGCGTATTCGCGATAAGCTGCGTGGTGACGAATACATAGTTGCCCTGGAAGTCAAAGGTAAGCCCTGGACCACCGAACAGCTGGCGCAAGAAGCCGATGCCTGGCGCATGGCTGGGCGCGATATCGTCTTGCTGGTGGGTGGGCCTGATGGTCTTGAGCCTTCGCTCTCTGCGAAGGCTGATAAAACGTGGTCGATCTCTCCGTTAACGCTGCCACACCCGCTGGTGCGGATTATGCTGGCCGAGCAGCTCTACCGCGCCTGGACACTACTGATAGGTCATCCTTATCACCGCTAACGGCTGACTGAGACGGTGAGCGATCACTGTTGTAGCCTGCTGTGCCCTTTGTTTGATTTGATTGTTTGATTTGAGAGTCATCGTTGCCATGCTCAAGCGCCCCAACACGCTAAAAAACTCCGAGCAAGAACTGCGTATTTTTCGTGTTAGAGCGTTGCTGGCGGTGTTAGTGGTGCTGACGCTTGCAGGTCTGCTTACGGGACGCCTAATCTATTTACAGATCGTTCAGCATGATATGTACAGCACGCGTTCCGAAAATAACCGAGTGCGCGTTGAGCCGTTACCGCCCAATCGTGGCTTGATCTATGACCGTAACGGCGTGCTGCTGGCTGAAAACCGGCCCACTTACAACCTTACGTTGGTGCGCGAGCGTGTCGATAACCTAGATGAAACCCTGGCGCTGTTGGTCGACCTGCTCGAACTGCCTGAAGAAGAGATTGAGGCGTTCAATGTGCGTTCTCGCCAACGCCAGCGCCCCTTCCAGCCCGCGTTACTCACCAGTGACCTAAGCGAAGAGCAAATTGCCCGCCTTGCAGTAAACCGCTACCGCCTGCCTGGCGTTGAAATAGAGGCTCAGCCGCTGCGTTTTTATCCCGATGCCGAAATCATGGCGCATACATTGGGCTATGTTGGGCGGATCAATGCCGAAGAGATGGAAACACTGGATGCGGGTCGTTACGCGGGTACCCACTTTATCGGTAAAACCGGTGTTGAGCGCTTTTATGAAGAGGAGCTGCACGGTCAGGCAGGCCTGCGCAAAGTAGAAACCAACGCCCGAGGCCGGGTATTGCGGGAGCTTAGTCGAACCGACCCGGTGCCAGGGAAGAACCTGACCTTAACGCTGGATAAGTCGCTGCAGACGCTGGCCTATGAATTGCTGGATGGTCGTCGCGGTTCTATCGTGGCTATTGCGCCAGCAACGGGTGAAATTCTTGCCATGGTATCGACGCCGGGGTTTGACAGTAATCAGTTTGTCACCGGAATTGATGTCGCCTCCTACCGCGGCTTGCAGCAAGACCTTGATTTGCCCCTTTTTAACCGTGCGACACGTGGTCACTATCCGCCGGGTTCTACCATTAAGCCCTTCCTGGCGCTGGCCGGTTTGGTCGAAGGGGTTATCACCCCAGACAGTACCATCAACGATCCTGGCTATTACCAATTACCCAATGATTCCCGCCGCTATCGCAACTGGTTGCGATGGGGGCACGGGCGGGTAGATTTAGAACGCGCTTTAGCGGTATCTAATAACACCTATTTTTATACCCTTGCGCACGATTTAGGCATCGATGATTTACATGATCAAATGAGCAATTTTGGTTTTGGCCAGCGTGTAGCCCATGACGTGCAGGGCGAGAGCGGCGCGTTAATGCCTTCGCGAGATTGGAAGCGTGGGCGTTTTAACCAGCCCTGGTACCCCGGTGAAACCCTCTCGGTGGGGATCGGGCAAGGCTATTGGCAAGTGACGCCTCTTCAGCTGGCCAGCGCTACGGCAACCCTGGCCAATCGCGGCCACTGGGTGAAGCCGAGGCTGGCCCGTGAAATTGGTGATACTCCCGTCCCGCATGATCTGCCGGATACGTTAGATGATATTCAACTAGCCAACGACAGCTGGTGGGATCGAGTTTTCAGCGGCATGGAGAAAGTCATTAGCGGCACGGAAGGCACTGCACGTCGCACCGGKGTGGGCCTTGAGTACCGCATGGGCGGTAAATCGGGGACAGCGCAAGTCTTTTCGCTCGGGCAGGATCAGCGTTACAACGCCGATGAGCTGGCTGAACGGTTACGTGACCATGCACTATTTATGGCCTTTGCGCCGCTGGAAGATCCTCAGATTGCCGTGTCTGTCATTGTCGAGAACGCCGGCGGTGGCAGTACCCACGCGGCCCATTTGGCCCGTGCAATGACTGATGCCTGGTTACTTGAGGATGAGGCTCCTGACGTCGAGGAAGTGCGTGAAGTGTTAGAGGAAGATGATGCCAATGTGGAGGGTAACTAAGCCATGCCTTGGCATTACATAGCCCGCTCGATGCGTGGTCMCCCTGTACGCCCGCCCGAAAGTGGCATCGCCCGGCGCAAAAGTATTTGGGAGCGGGTCCATCTTGATCCCTGGTTGCTTGGCTTGCTGCTACTGCTCATGGGAAGCGGGTTAGTCGTTCTGTACAGCGCGTCCGGTCAATCCATTGATGCGGTGATAGCCCAGGGGGTGCGCTTTTGCATTGCATTGGTGGGAATGGTCATTATTGCCCAATTTTCTCCGTCTACCTTTCTACGCTGGGCGCCGCTGGCCTACGGCGTTGGCGTCGCCATGCTGGTGGCCGTTGATGTGGTCGGCGATGTGGGGATGGGGGCGAAGCGTTGGCTAGAGATTCCTGGGGTGATTCGTTTTCAGCCATCGGAAATGATGAAACTGGCGGCCCCGTTAATGGTCGCGGCCTATCTTAATCGCTGCGAATTACCGCCGCGCCTGCGCGATATTGTGGTGTGCGGGGTCATCATTGGCGTTCCTGTGGTGCTAACGGCGATCCAGCCTGATTTAGGTACCTCTTTGCTGGTGTCTAGCGCTGCCCTGATTGTGGTGCTGCTGGCGGGCTTGTCGTGGCGTTTAATTGGCTTTATTACCGCGTTGGGGGCGGCGGCTGTGCCGCTGCTGTGGATGAATATGCATAACTACCAGCGCCAGCGGGTGTTGACGTTTCTAAACCCTGAAAGCGACCCGCTAGGCTCTGGTTGGAACATCATTCAGTCGACCACGGCCATTGGCAGTGGCGGGCTATGGGGCAAAGGTTGGCTGCAGGGTACCCAGTCACAGCTTGAGTTTTTGCCTGAACGGCACACGGATTTCATCATTGCCGTCTTGGGTGAAGAGTTTGGCCTGGTGGGTATGTTGGTTCTGTTGTGCCTGTATTTATTAATTGTTAGCCGTGGACTTTGGATGGCGAGCACGGCTAAAGACACCTTTGGTCGTTTGGTGGCGGGCAGTATTATTTTGACGTTTTTTATTTACGTGTTTGTCAATATGGGCATGGTCAGTGGCATTCTACCTGTAGTGGGCGTGCCGCTGCCGTTGGTCAGTTTCGGCGGCACCTCAAGCGTGACCTTGTTAGCGGGTTTCGGTATTCTCATGTCGATACATGCGCATCGTCGGCTGCTGTCGCGCTAGCGACATTGCCCTGCTCAAACGCCTTTGTTGCTCGTCAATGGAAAGCTCAGGCATGGATGAATTCTGGAATGAATAGCTCAGGAGTGGAGAACCAATGAACAAGGTGCAAGGGAAGACGAGCTGTTATGTGTTGGCCGCGCTGATGTGTTGGGTAACGACCGCGGCGTTTGCCGATCAGGACTTTGCACCCCAACAAAATGCTGACAGTCAGGCGCTAATGGAAGAGCTGGTCGAGCAAGGCCTGCCTCAAGCTTGGCTCGAAGAAACTCTGCAACAGGCGAATTATACCCAAAGCGTGCTAGATGCGATGGAAGGGGCCGCTGAGCGCCGCCTAAAATGGCATGAATACCGCGCTATTTTTCTGACTCAGCAGCGTATTGACGAAGGCGTAGCGTTTATCGACGCGCATGCTGACGCCCTGGCGCGAGCGGAAAGCACCTACGGCGTACCCGCTGAAGTGATTACCGCCATTATTGGCGTTGAAACCTACTATGGACGGCACAAAGGCGAGCATCGCGTGTTGGACTCGCTGGCCACGCTGGCGTTTCATCACCCGGCGAGAGGGGCCTTTTTTCGCGGCGAGCTAGCGGCCTTTTTGCGCATCGCCTATGAGCAGCAGGTCGMCCCTACCGAGCAGCGGGGCTCTTACGCGGGCGCCATGGGCTACCCACAGTTTATTCCCACCAGTTATCAAGCTTATGCCGTCGATTTTGACGACGACGGACGGCGGGATCTTTGGGAAAATCCGGTCGATGCCATTGGCAGCGTTGCCAATTACTTTGCCGAGCACAACTGGCAGCCGGAGGGTAATATCTACCACCAGGCCAGTGGGCCCGACGTCATGCCAGCTGAACTTCTGCAGGAGCTCTCTTTTAATCAAACATCGCCTCCCGCGGTGAGTGTTGCACAGTTGGCCACGCATGGGCTTGAGCCTGACGAGCCACTCGATGATAGTTTGCGGGTGGTGCCCCTGGCGCTTGAATTCGCCGATGGGGAGACGCGTTACCGGTTTGGCGAGTATAATTTTTATGTGATTACCCGCTATAACCATAGTCACCTCTATGCCATGGCCGTCGCTGAGTTGGCCGAAGCGATTGCCGAACGGCACGATAAGCTACACGAGGACGGGGCATGAAAAGCAAACTGACGATGACCCAGCGAGCGGGCGGCGCGATTGCCTTATTAGCGCTGGTCAGCGGCTGTGCTAGTAATGATACTCAGCGAGTAGACGCGCCCAGCTCCGCTAATCAAGCGTCAGCACCTGCTCCAGCGGCGGCCAACACTAGCGGTGGACGCTATGCCATGAGCGGTGACGCCTACCCGCTCGAGCCACCGGATGTTGCCAAGGTGCCTGACGCTGAGCCACGTATTGAGCAGCCTTCCCGTGCAGGCAATCGATCAACTTATGAAGTGTGGGGTAAAACCTACCACGTGCTGCCAGATGCAACGGGCTATGAGAAACGCGGTACGGCATCCTGGTATGGCGAAAAATTTCATGGTTACGCAACGTCAAACGGTGAAATCTACGACATGTATAAAATGTCGGCGGCGCACCGTTCGCTGCCTCTGCCCACCTTTGCGCGGGTGACTAGCCTGGATACCGGGAGATCGGTCATCGTCCGAGTGAATGATCGTGGTCCCTTCCATAGTGACCGGGAGATTGATCTCTCCTACGCTGCCGCTGCACGCCTGGGCTTTCTCGATAATGGTACCGGATCCGTTAAAGTTGAAGCGATCAACCCTGAGCAGTGGCTAGCCGAACATGGTGGGGGTGGCAACGCTGCTCCTCAGCCAAGGGCATCCGAACAAGCAAGGGTATCTGAACAGGCACGGCCATTGGCTGCAAACACTCCCCGTGAGGCTGATCGCCCAGCGGCGCCTACAACAGATTCGGCCGCTCCATCGCCACAAGCACCAGCACCTCAGTCGCCGCCAAGCCAAGAAGAAGCAGGCGACGCTGTGTATTTACAGATTGCGGCGCTGGGTAATTCTGAAGGCGCTCAGCAGTTGCAGCAGCGTTTGCAAGGTGAGCAGCCCCACGCGGTGCGCATTATGAGCGACGCTGACGTTTATCGTGTTCAAGTGGGGCCCATCGCTCCAAGCCAAGAACCTCAAGCGCGAGAAACACTGCGCCAAGCAGGGTTCCCCCAGGTCTTTGTTGTGCGATAATTCACCCCCTGTTTATTTCCTGTGGCGCGTCTTACGCGCCACCGTTTTTTACAAATAAGCTTTTCAAGTAAGCTTTCAAGTAAGTGAGACTGACGTTATGAACGTGTTTACATCCATTGGTCGCTCTGCACGGCTGTGCCTCTTTGCTGTTATGGCGACTGTTGCCGTGCCCGCCAGTGCCCAGTCAACGCCTCAACCGGTAATTCCACAGCCGCAGAACATTATCCCTTCAGCCCCTCAGTTAGCGGCAAGTTCGTGGATTCTGATGGATGCTAACAGTGGCCGTATCTTGGCCGAGCACAATTCCGATGAGCGTTTGCCACCGGCGAGTTTGACCAAACTGATGACCGCTTACTTGGTTGAGCGTGAGCTCAATCGTGGCACCATTAATCTCACCGATATGGTTAATATTAGCGAGAATGCCTGGCGCACCGGTGGCTCGAAAATGTTTATTGAGGTGGGCGATCAAGTGTCGGTGGACGATCTCCTCCACGGCATCATTATTGTCTCTGGTAACGATGCCAGCGTTGCCATGGCAGAGCATTTGGCGGGTGGTGAGGCGCCGTTTGCCGATCTGATGAACCAGCATGCCACGCGTTTGGGTATGAATAACACCAACTTCCAGAACGCCACTGGCTTGCCCGCCGAGAATCACTACTCAACGGCCCATGACTTGGCACGTTTATCTCAGCACATCATTAACGATTACCCCGATCACTACGAAATTTACTCCCATCGAACGTTCTCTTATGGCGGTATTGATCAGCCCAACCGCAACCGTCTGCTGTGGCGTGACCCGTCCGTGGACGGTCTGAAAACCGGTTGGACAACGGAAGCGGGTTTCTGCTTGGTATCATCAGCTAAGCGTGACGACATGCGCTTGGTTTCAGTGGTAATGGGTACTAATTCTGATGAGGCGCGCGCCCAAGAAACCCAAAAGCTGCTCAGCTACGGTTTCCGCTTTTTCGAAACCATGAAGCTCTATGAGCGCGGTGCCGTACTGGCAACGCCACGGGTTTGGGGTGGCGATATCAATGAACTGCGTGTCGGTGTCGATGAAGAAGTGTTTATGACCCTGCCTCGCAACCGCAACGAAGAGCTGCGTGCGCGTCTGAACCTCAATCCAGACCTGCAGGCACCGATTGCCATTGGCGACGAGGTTGGTACGCTGGAAGTGCATTTAGGTGACGAAGTGGTCGGTGAGCGTCGCTTAGTAGCGCTGGAAAACATCGAAGAGGGCGGTCTTTTCAAGCGCCTGTTCGATCAGGTGCAGCGCTTCTTTAGTAATCTGATTAGTAATTTTACCGATTAATCCGCTCTACGATCTGAACACTGATGAGTTCCATCGTGTCTCTGTAGTGAGCGGTATCTTTGCGAAATAGGCTTGTTATGAAAAAAGATGCTCCTCAGGGGCTGCGTGATTTGCGCCAACCGGCGGCTCAGGAGCCGCCTAAGATCACTTTTCCCTGTAATTACTCGTTAAAAGTTGTCGGTGATGCCGCCGAGGATTTTCCTGCCTGTGTGTGCCAGGTAATTGTGCGTCACGACCCCGACTTCGATGCAACAGCGATGCAGGTGGTCGACAGCCGCAATGGCCGTTTTCAATCGGTACGTGTGGTGATTAGAGCGACCGGAGAGCAGCATATTAAAGATCTGTTTGAGGATCTCAAAGCTACTGGCCGTGTGCATATGGTGGTGTGAGCGTGGACAACGCCGTGCCGATTGAGTTATACGATTTGGGACACCAAGCCTACCTGCCGGTTTGGCAGGCGATGCGTACGCTCACCGATACACGGGATGCGCAAACCCCTGATCAGTTCTGGCTGGTCGAGCACGACCCGGTGTTTACCCAAGGGCAGGCTGGCAAGCCTGAGCATCTTCTGCTGCCCGGTAATATTCCGGTAGTGCACGTTGATCGCGGGGGGCAAGTCACTTACCACGGGCCTGGGCAGGTGGTGCTGTATCCACTGCTGGACGTGCGGCGGGGTAAAATAGGTGTGCGTGATTTAGTCACTGCATTGGAGAATGCCGTGATTGATGTGTTGAGCCACCATGGGGTGAGCGCCCGAGCACGGCCCGATGCGCCCGGTGTTTATGTGATGACGGAAGCAGGTGAGGCGAAGATCGCTTCACTTGGCCTGCGTATTCGGCGGGGCGCTAGCTTTCACGGCGTGGCGTTAAATGTAGACGGTGACTTAGCGCCTTTTTTGCGCATTAACCCCTGCGGCTATGCGGGTATGCCGATGACGAAGTTGGCTGACTTGGTGGTATTGCCAAGCGACCATCGGGTAGGGGAACAACTGGCCGAAGCATTAGCGATGCGTTTAAAGCGTGGTTTGGTAACAGGTCAGGAATGGCCACTATAAAGAAGGGGTTGCCCTCTTTATAGTGGTTGATAGCGGCTTGAGCGGTTGGGTTTTAGCCCACGTTCATTGCCGGAATCAGGTTGGGGTTCGCTTCCTGCTCCTGACCGGGAATCGCTGCAGGTGAAGCGAGCCCTAGGTTGTTTTTCTCAAACACGCGATCCGCGCGGTAGCTGGAGCGTACCAGCGGGCCAGACGGCACTTCCATAAAGCCTTTTTCCAGGCCAATCTCGCGGTAGCGATCAAACTCTTCAGGCGTCACCCAGCGCTCCACCGATAGGTGGTTTTTGGTCGGACGTAGGTATTGACCGAGTGTGACGATATCCACACCGATCTCACGAAGATCGTCAAAAGTTTGCAAAATCTCTTCGTCGGTTTCACCCAGGCCCAGCATCAGGCTGGTTTTGGTGATGATGTCAGGGCGGTAGCGCTTGGCATGGGCGAGTACATCGAGGGTTTTACGGTAGCCCGCACGCCGGTCACGCACGCGGCCGGTTAGCCGTTCGACGGTCTCCACATTCTGGGCAAATACCTGCAGGCCAGAATCGACCACGCGTTCGATCGCGGTCAGTTCACCGTCAAAGTCGGGCGTTAAAGCTTCTACTACCACTTCTGGCGTGCGCGCCTTGATTGCACGAATGCAGTTGGCGTAGTGGTTGGCACCGCCGTCGTCGAGGTCGTCACGGTCAACCGAGGTGAGTACGATATAACGCAGCCCCATGAGCTCAACCGACTTGGCAGTGTTCTCAGGCTCTTCGTGGTCTAGCCACCCCTGGGGATTGCCGGTATCCACCGCACAGAATCGACAGGCGCGGGTACATACCGAACCCATTAGCATGATAGTGGCGGTGCCGTTGCTCCAGCACTCACCCATGTTAGGGCAGTGGGATTCGGCGCAAACGGTGCTTAGCCGATGGGTGGCGACGTTTTTCTTGACCGCCTCAAAGCGTTCGCCCCCTGGGATCTGTGCCCGTAACCACTTGGGTTTGCGTTCAAGCTCAACAGAAGGGGCCTCTGGCTGCGCTTTGCGCTGCTTCATGCCATCCTTGATCACCGACATGCCATGTTCATTACGGTATTTTTCACCGCTGGACACGCGCTGCGAGGGGTTATTGCTCATAGGGACAGAGCCTCTCTTCTGTGCGGTATGCCGAAGGCATGAAAGGGCGTTGACCTTTCCAAGCCTGCCAATTGTTACCTAATTAATACGAAGTACGCCCGAGATTTAATCGCGCTAGTTACCACTAATGTAACATATCTCGTTGTCTACAAGACACCGTAAACCGTTACTCGCCTTCAAGGTGAAAGTATCGGTAAACAGGCGACACCGTGGCTGGGCAAGGGGCTTGAAGGTGCCTGGAAATGGCGGCGGTAGTCGGGTAAGTGTTCACGAACAAAGCTTAAAAAAAGCTCGGCAACCGGAGTAGGTAAACGCTCCCGCGTATAGACCGTGCACCAAGAGCGGTGGATGGGGAAGTCGGGTAGCCCCAGCTCAAAAAGCAACCCCTGCTCTAGCTCCAGCTGTACCGCCAAACGCGGCAGTACGGCGACCCCCAAGTGGGCCATAACACCGCCTTTGATCGCTTCATTGGTGCCTAGCTCAATACAGTGGGGAAGGGCGATCTGCTGGTTGGCGGCCATTTGCTCAAAGGCATTGCGCACGCCAGAGCCGGGTTCGCGCATTAGCACGTAGTGACGAGCGAAGTCTGCTAACGAGGGCTGGGGCATTGAAAGCAGTGGATGCTCTGGCCAGACAACGGCGATCAGTTCGTTATCAATAATCGGCATGACGACTAAGCGGTCATCTTCAGGAACCATTGCCATAATGACCAGATCATCCTGCTGCTCGGTCAGCCGTTCAAGTGCCTGGCGGCGGTTGCACACCTTTAAGCGCACGTGCACCTCAGGGTAGTGAGCGCGGAAGCGGGCGAGTAGGTAGGGCACTACATATTGGGCCGAGGAAACCGCGGCGATATTAAGTTCGCCACTTATTTTGCCGTTAATGTCCGATAAGTTCATTTCCAGCCGCGACAGCTGGCCAAAAATTTCTCGCGTCGAGTGGGCGAGGGTGTCGGCGGCAGGTAGCGAGTGGAGCGTTTTGCCCGCGTAGTTAAACAGTGGCTGGCCCAGGGCCTGCTCAAGCTGGCGTATTTGCGCGCTCACCGCCGGCTGGGTTAGCCCCAGTTGTTCAGCCGCGCGCGAATAGGAGCGCTGCCGATGCACTGCCTGGAAGACCTGTAGCTGTCTAAATGTGAGGCGATTGAGCAGATTAGGGGATGACATGGCAACCTCGTAGTCAACGTCCTATATCGACGTAGGAATTAATATCAAAATCAGGCTTCATCGCCAGGGCAAAGCATGCTACCACTGAATCTTTGGCACTGCCTAAACAGGGCCTCATTAGTCGCATAAGGCGTAATTGTCAGGGTTAATGATCGACGCCGCGCACGTAGTGGCCTAGACTATATTGCATTGCAGCATCATTGCTTTCGGGTCTGGTGCCTGTGCATCAACCCAATGGGAGACCCTATGAACTTTCTTGCCAATCCTCTGACCAGCTCTTTGTTTCCAGCCAGCGCTTTTACAAGCGCGTGGTCGAAACATCAAAATGCTTCCACCGCGGTGCCAGGTGGCGAGGCGCTCTCAGCGTTGTTCGACCCATTCGGATTTGGGCGCGCTGCCTTTGGTTACTGGCGCGATAGCATGGAGCGCAGCGTTCTGTATCTGGACGTGATGCGCGAACGGGGTAATCAATACCTTGAGCACATGGAGCAAACCAAGCCCAATGTGTTGGGGTTTGATACCGAAGTGCTGATGGATGGCCGAACGCTACCCCGGCCAACCAACTACGAGCTGCTGCGCGTGCTGCCCCACGAGGGGACGGAAATTGATCCACAGAAGCGTCCTTTTGTGGTGGTAGACCCACGTGCGGGGCACGGGCCAGGGATTGGTGGATTTAAGCCGGACAGCGAGTTGGGCGTGGCGCTCAAAGCGGGGCACCCCTGCTATTTTATTGGTTTTTTGCCGTTTCCAGAGCCGGGCCAAACCGTCGAAGACGTAGTTGAGTCGGAAATTGCCTTTCTTCGCCATGTGATTGAGCTTCATCCCGAAACCACCGAAAAACCGATGGTGGTGGGCAATTGTCAGGCGGGCTGGCAAATCATGATGGCGGCGGCGTTAGAGCCGGACGTTTTTGGGCCTATCCTGATTGCCGGCGCCCCGCTTTCCTACTGGGCGGGTGAGCACGGCAAAGCCCCCATGCGCTATACCGGCGGTATGGCGGGGGGCAGCTGGATTACCGCGCTGACGAGTGATATTGGTGACGGCCTGTTTGACGGCGCGTGGCTGGTTCAGAACTTCGAGCGCTTGAACCCGGCTAATACCTACTGGAAAAAGCAGTACCACCTTTACGACAACATCGATACCGAAGCGGGCCGATACCTCGATTTTGAACGTTGGTGGGGCGGTCATGTCGTACTGGGCGGTGAAGAGATACAGTATATTGTCGATAACCTGTTTGTCGGCAATAGACTCTCTACCGCACAGCTGGTGACCCGTGATGGGCGCCGCATCGACCTGCGCAATGTGCGCTCGCCGGTGGTCGTGTTCTGTTCGCGTGGCGACGATATTACCCCGCCGCCTCAAGCGTTGGGCTGGATTCGTGATCTATATGAAAACACCGATGACATCATTGCCAATGAGCAAACCATCGTCTATTGCCAGCATGATACGACCGGCCATCTAGGTATATTTGTTTCGGGCAGCGTATCGCGCAAAGAGCATACCGAATTCACTGCCAATATGGATTACATCGACGTGCTGCCGCCTGGGCTGTACGAAACCTCCATATCTCCGGCAGAGAAGGGCGAAGACGCTGAGTTGTTCGAGCGTGATTATCTGCTTGAATTTATGCCGCGTAACTTTGAAGAGTTAGATCAGGCAGTAATGCACAAGCCGGAGGATGACCGTCGTTTTGCCACCGTGGCGCGGATCTCGGAAATCAATTTGGGGATGTACCGGCTCTTTCTGCAGCCCTGGCTAAAAGCCATTATGACGCCGGAAGCTGCCCGCTTTATTCGTCGTATGCACCCGATCCGCTTGGGCTATAAGCTGCTTTCTGACCGCAATCCGCTTTCAGTGCCGCTACCGGTAATGGCGGAAGCTGTGCGTAAAAATCGTCATCCGGTATCTCAAGACAATCTGTTTAAAGCGCTTGAGACCATGGGTTCTGACCAACTGGTCGCAGGCCTCAACGCGATGCGCGATCTGCGTGATAGCAACACCGAAAAAATGTTTATGGATATCTACGGTCAGCCGTTGTTGCAGGCTGCCGTTGGCCTATATGGCGATGCCCATGTGCATCGTCGCCGCCCAGGGGCCGAGCCTGAGCATCGTCGCTTCATTGAGCAGCGTCAGGAAGAGCTGCGTGAGAAAATTGCCAAGGGTAGTGCCCATGAAGCGGTGATGCGCTCGCTTATCTACGTGCTGGGCGGTGCTCCAGCCACGGATGAGCGTAACTTTAAGCGTTTGAGAGCTTCGCGCGCAGAACTTGAGCCTGGTATTGAACTGAGTGATTTTAAAAACCTGGTACGTGAGCAGTTCTTTATCTTAAAGCTGGATCGCGAACAGGCGTTGAATTCGCTACCTGATTTGCTCTCAGGGCAGAGTAATGACGATATCGATGGCCATATTAGCCACCTGGAGCACGTGTTCGCCGCTAGCGGGGAGCTATCAGAGCATACCGCTGAGCGCTTTGCCCAAGTTAAAGCGCTGTTTGATAAAGCCAGGCCCAGTAAGCCAGTAGCAACTGCTAAACCCGCCGCTGCCCAGAAGACAGCCGACAAGGTTGAAGCCGTGCCTGCTAAGCCTAAAGCGGCCACAAAGCCTAAAGCGACTACAAAGCCTAAAGCGGCTACAAAGCCTAAAGCGACCGCTGCGCCCGCTAAACCAGCAGCCAATAAGCCCTCAGAAGCTAAGCCTGCAGAAGCTAAGCCCTCAGAAGCTAAGCCCGCAGAAGCTAAGCCCGCAGAAGCTAAGCCCGCAGAAGCCGCTAAGTTGGCATCAGTTAAGCCAGCCGCTGAAACGACCTCTAAGTCTTCTTCCAATGGCGAGGAGTCAGCTGAGCCAACGGCAAAGCCCGCTAGCACTACCGGTCGTCGAAAGACCCCGCGTAAGCGCTAAAACAGTGCGTTAGCTCACTGCGCCCCCGCCTATTTGGTGGGGGCGCTTTGTTTGTCTCAATCGCTTTTGGGTTGCTGTAATGCTGGTGGCAGTCTAGTGTCTAGCTACTATTTACCTGAAATATAACCTTGGTTGTCTAAAATCTACGGATTCTCCCTACGCCATGGTTGCTACTGGCGCTTAGCTTAGGGCTGGGGTAGGGTAGGCGCATTTTTTCATCCGTATCTTTTTGACGGGCGGTTTCATCCCGGCGATACGGCACCGAATTCAGAGCACGCGCTAGACAGCCCGTGCATTAGGAAAGTGGAGCACTATGGGCAAGTCACTGGTCATCGTCGAGTCGCCAGCGAAAGCGAAGACGATTAACAAATATCTCGGCAACGATTTCATCGTGAAGTCGAGCGTGGGTCACATTCGTGACCTGCCGACCAGCGGCTCAGGTAAGGCAGCCTCCGATCCCAAGGAGCGCGCGCGCCAAGCCGCAGCGACACGCAAGATGTCGGCGGAAGAGAAAGCAGAATATAAAAAGCGTAAAAGCCAGGATCAGCTGATTCGGCGCATGGGGATCGACCCCAACAACGGCTGGGAAGCCCACTATGAGGTGCTGCCCGGAAAAGAGAAAGTCGTTGCCGAACTAAAGAAGCTGGCTGAAAAAGCTGACGCTGTCTATCTCGCAACGGATTTGGACCGCGAAGGGGAAGCCATTGCCTGGCACCTGCGCGAGACCATCGGTGGCGATGACAGCCGTTACAAGCGCGTAGTGTTTAACGAAATCACCAAAAACGCTATTCAGGACGCCTTCAAGGCACCTGGGGCACTCAATATACCGCGGGTGGAAGCGCAGCAAGCAAGGCGCTTCCTGGATCGTGTTGTGGGCTTTATGCTCTCGCCTCTATTGTGGGCGAAGGTGGCGCGTGGGCTGTCGGCTGGCCGTGTACAGTCAGTTGCGGTACGTCTGATTGTCGAGCGCGAGCGTGAAATTCGCGCCTTTATTCCTGAAGAGTTTTGGGATGTGCACGCGGATTTAGCCTCGCCCGAGGGTGAGCTGGTGCGTTTTGCCCTGGTACGCCAGGATGGCAAAGCCTTTAAACCCACCTCCGAAAAAGACACCTTGGCGCGTATTGAGCAGCTTCGCAAAGCCAAGCTGGCAATTACCTCCCGGGAAGATAAGCCGACTAGCTCAAAACCCACGGCGCCCTTTATTACCTCTACGCTGCAACAAGCGGCGAGTGGCCGGTTAGGCTTCTCAGTCAAGAAGACCATGACCATGGCTCAGCGCCTCTACGAGGCGGGCTACATCACCTATATGCGTACCGACTCAACCAACTTATCGAAAGATGCGGTTGAAGGTGTGCGCAGTTATATCGGTGAAGAGTTCGGCAAGCGCTACTTGCCAGAAGCGCCGAACCGCTACAGCAGCAAAGAGAGTGCCCAGGAGGCCCACGAGGCAATTCGCCCTTCCAGCGTTGAACGTAAAGCGTCCGACCTGGCCGGAATGGAGCGCGATGCCGAACGCCTTTATGAGCTGATCTGGCGTCAGTTTGTGGCTTGCCAAATGACACCTGCAGAGTACCTGTCGAGTACGCTCAGTGTGGAAGTTGATGGCTATGAACTGCGTGCAAAAGGTCGCGTGCTGAAGTTTGATGGCTACACCCGGGTGATGAAGCCCAGCGGTAAAAATGAGGATCAGAGCCTGCCTGACTTGCCTAAGGGCACGCCCATGGCGCTGGAAGCACTCGACCCCCAGCAGCACTTTACCAAGCCTGCTCCACGCTACACCGAAGCAAGCCTGGTGAAGGAGCTTGAGAAGCAGGGGATCGGTCGTCCTTCTACCTACGCTTCGATTATCTCGACGATCCAGGATCGCGGCTATGTGAAGTTGGAAAACCGCCGCTTCTATGCCGAAAAACTGGGCGATATCGTTACCGAGCGGTTGAAAGAGTCCTTCCCTGATTTGATGGACTTTTCGTTTACCGCTCGCATGGAAGATGGCCTGGATGAAGTCGCTGAAGGCGAGCGTAACTGGCAGGCCCTGTTGGATGCCTTCTACGGCGAGTTTCGTGAAGAGCTGGCTAAGGCAGAGAGCGAAGATGGTATGCGGCCTAATCAGCCGGTGCCAACGGATATCGACTGCCCGAGCTGTGGCCGTCATATGCAGATTCGTACCGCTTCTACCGGTGTTTTCCTGGGGTGTAGCGGTTATAACCTACCGCCCAAAGAGCGCTGCAAAACCACCATTGACCTGATTCCAGGCGAAGAGGCGGTGGCCGAAGACGCGGGCGAAGAGGCCGAAACGGATGCGCTGCGTGCCAAGCGTCGCTGCCATAAGTGTGGCACGGCGATGGACAACTATCTGATCGATGAAACGCGTAAGCTTCACATCTGCGGTAATAGTCCCGATTGTGACGGCTACGAAGTGGAGAGCGGGAAATTCAAGATCAAGGGCTACGACGGCCCAATTATCGAATGCGACAAGTGTGGTTCTGAAATGCAGTTGAAATCTGGCCGCTTTGGCAAGTATTTTGGCTGCACCAACAGCGAATGTAAGAACACCCGTAAGCTGTTGAAGAGTGGTGAAGTGGCGCCGCCGAAAATGGATCCGATTCCCATGCCGGAGCTGGCTTGTCAAAAAGTTGACGMCCACTATGTGCTACGTGACGGAGCAAGCGGACTGTTTTTGGCCGCCAGCAAGTTTCCGAAAAATCGTGAAACGCGACCGCCGCTGGTGAAAGAGCTTAAAGCGCACGCCGATGAGCTGCCTGAGAAGTACCACTTTATTCTCAAGGCACCCAGCGAAGATCCCGATGGCCGCCCGGCGCAGATCCGTTACTCGCGTAAGAGTAAAGAGCAGTACGTGATGACCGACGAAGATGGCAAGGCCACCGGCTGGAAGGCTATGTTTGRTGCCGGTAAATGGCACGTGGAGGACAAGCGCAAGTGAATGCACGGTCTCGAACCAACCAGCTGCTCTACCAAGCGGAGCTATTAGCTGCTTTGCCGGCGGGGGATGATGAACATGCCCCGGCGCGGCAAATGGCGCTGGAGGAGAGTGCTTTAGCGCTTTTTGAGCTGGCACTGGAGTCGCTGCTGCGAGAAGTTACTGAGCACGCCCGCTTATCTGACCACCGTTGGACGGTGTTGCTAGCCCAGGAAGGCCCTGCTTTAGCCGAATTACAGCGTCTGCGCGACTTAGCGGCTCAGCCGGAAAGCTGGCTGAATTGGTTGGTGGTGCAGCTTGAGCGTCTGCATAGTGACGATGGAGCCGCGCGGCGTCCGACGCACAACCCGGCTATGATTGCAGTGGGTAACTCAACCGGTTTGCGTCAGCCGCTGCTGGATAATCTCCAGGCCGCCAAGCGTGAAATTGATGCGCTGCGCGAAACCAGTTTGGAGTGGTGAGAGTTAGGCAACGCTCAAGTAGTCAGGAAAGGAGATCATAATGCGCTACAACCAAGTCAAAGATTTAGTCGAATGGGCCGCTGGTTTTCATGCGCGGATGGCGGAACAGTATAGCGAGGCCGCTGGTAAAGCGGACAATGAACGCCTACAGATGGCCTTTAATTACCTGGCCAGCCGCGAGCTAAAGATGAAAACGGGCCTTGAAGAGCTCTTTCATGACGGCTCTGATCAGTCAGAGGTGCTGGAATTATGGTTCGATGATTCGAGCGATTTTCCCCAGCCGCCTGAACTGGATCGCCTGGCAGAGCAAACGATAGCCGGCTCCTTAGAGGATGCGATGAGGACAGCAACGTCCTCGCACCAGCGCCTTCAAGGGCTTTACGAACATCGCGCTTCGCGTGCGAAAATTGAGCCTGAAGAGGAATTCTTCAACGCTCTGGCTCAAGGGCATAATTCTGAAATACGCCATATAGTGGCCAGTATGGAAGAGTTGCAGGGCGTTTAATGGGTCTCTATCAGTCGTTTGTAGCTAATGGCTTATGGGGTGCGTCAGGCGTGACCATGACGAAATTACTAACGGCGGATGTGGGAATAAGGTATAACAGCCACCAGATGTGCCCAGTCGGTCAATCACGGGCTAACCTGTTTCGAGAGCTTTCATGTTTTTAGTTAATCGCCGCCGATTTTTAGCCATGGTACTGAGTTTGCCGGCCGTGGCCAGCGCTGCCGTCACCGCGCCTGCCGGGCCCGGTCAGTCTGCCTCAACTGATCTTATAGAGACAATGCTTAGCCGCGCCCATGTGCCGCGCCATAGCAACGAGCTGTGGGTGCTGGTGGATGATAAAGAGGCGACTCTTAGCGTCTTCCGTGGCAATGCGCTACTGGAGCGGTTTGCGCCCATCTCGCTTGGCCGCGCGGGGGCTAAAACCCAGCGTGTGCGCGGCGATAATGTGACCCCCATGGGCGAGTTTCATGTCAATCGTTTTAATTATGAAAGCCAGTGGCGTACATTCATTGGCATTGATTACCCAACGCCGTTGCATGCGAGAATGGCGCTGGAAAAAGGCATTTATTCCCAAGCTGACTATGATGATTACTTCGACTACTATCGACGTTACGGCCACCCGCCGCAAAACACCGCACTGGGTGGAGCGATCGGGATACACGGTCTGGGTAGCGCGGATCCCGATATTCACGGGCGCTATCATTGGACCCAAGGGTGTGTCGCTGTGACTAACGAGCAAATTGATCGCTTGACCGAGCTAGTGGGTGTTGGCACACGTGTAGTGATCCGTTAAGCTGTTGCCGTTGATGGAAGTTCGAGGTTTTAAATAAGTGGCTATAGACAACCGCTGTAGTCTATTATAAAACAGCGTTTGACTTGCGTGCTTTGCAGCACAAGTCACTGAAAAGAACCTGCACCGCAGGTAGACAAATTTAAGCTAAGAACTTATTCTGACTTAAGTGACTAGCCTTACCTTTGTCATACCCTTAACGTAGTACCCAAGGACGACTCAAGGAGAACATTATGACTCTGAAAACTACTCTGAAGATGACTGCTGCTGCCGCTTCACTGGCAATTCTTGCTGGTTGTGCTTCTACCAGCGCGCTGGAAGAAGTTCGCATGACTGCTGAATCTGCACAGGCTGACGCTGCAGAAGCACGTAGCATGGCTTCACAAGCAATGAACACTGCAAACCAAGCCCAGCGCGATGCGCAGGCTGCTCTGCAGATGTCTGAGCAGAACCGTGAAGAAATGAACCGTATGTTCCAGCGCTCCATGCAGAAGTAATTCTGCTTGGGCTGCTCAGGGGGTCGCCCGGCTCTCTTCGCAGTTGCTGGAAAATGTAGTTAGTGGATACATCGAAAAGAGGGCGCTGTAAGTTAAGGCGTCAGACAATTAGGTTATTTTACTAGCTACGCAAAAAACCCCGCTTCGGCGGGGTTTTTTGTTGCTTTTATACTGCAGGGGCGTCGTTTAGGCGTCTTTATCAGTGTCCTGATTGACGCTGAGCTTAAGTTCGTCGATCAGTTCAACAGGCTCGGGTTCTGGCTCAGGAGCCTGCGGGCCGAAGAGGGCGATAAATTGACCGTCAGGGGCTTCTACGGCGCGKTGAATCCGTTCGGCGTCTATTTCAGCGTCGTTGTCAGTCAGCTCTGTGACGCGCTCCAGGGCGTTAAGCAGTGGCTCGAAGCCTTCCACATTCTCTTCCAGCTGCGGAAACGACTGTACAAACAGCGTGCCGTCGGCAGCAAAGCCCGCTTTGAAGGGTGCATCCATCAGGTTGACCTGAGTGCCGCTGGGCAAGCGCTCATAAAGCGATTTGATATCTTCCGGGTACATGCGAATGCAGCCACGGCTAACTCGCATGCCCACGCCATCGGGACGGTTGGTGCCGTGAATCAGATAGCTCGGCATCGCCAGCAGGATCGCGTGCTCGCCTAAGGGGTTGTCAGGGCCAGGTGGCACTACGGAAGGCGCTGGGTCGCCGCGTTCGGCTGCTTCGCGACGCATAGATGCCGGTGGAGCCCAGGCGGGGTCTTTAACTTTAACCGTGGTGCGGGTGATGCCCACAGGGGTGGCAAACTCTTCACGTCCTACGCTGACCGGGTAGGTTTCGACGATACCGGGCTTGTCGGCAGGGTAGTAGTAGAGGCGCAGCTCAGAAAGGTTGATGACAACGCCTTCGCGCGGCGCGGGCGGCAGAATGTATTGGGTGGGGATCACCACCTCGGTGCCTACTCCCGGTACCCATAGGCTGACGCCCGGGTTGGCCATGCGGATCTCTTCATAGCCAATGTTGTGGCGGCGGGCGATATCAATCAGCGTTTGCTTGGGGTCTTCAACGACGACCGTGTAGCGTTCGCCAATCACATCGCCATTTTCAGGGAGGCGAAAGTGGCCACGGGGCAGCTCGTCCCGGTCGGCAACCTGAGCAGCGCTATCGACGGCGTCGAGACTGACTTCCTGTGCCTGCTCTTGTGAGGCCTCTTCTGGTTGTTCCTGCGTCTGCTGTTCTTGCGCCTGGGCTGAGTTATCGGCTTGCTCGTCAACCGGCTGCGCATAAGCGGGGCTAATCAGGCTGGCGGCTAATAGCACGGCCAAGCTGGTGGGGCCCCAAAGGGTAAAGGTATTGCGAATGTTCATGGTCGTTCCTAATGTGTTGATTCACTGCTGCTGCGCGTTGTGGGGCCACTATTGCTAATTAGCGGCTGGCTACTGGCAATTTTGCCCCATGCGTCACGCCGCCGCTACTTTTTGATTAAGGGTGCTAAGTAGGTTCTCAAGCTGCTGGAAGCGCTTGTCGACACTTTCCATTGGTAATTCAAACCGTAAGGTGTCAGAACCGTCTAAACGGTAATGTGCTGGAGAGGTCTGAATTAGTGTCACCAAGGTTAATGGATCCACCTGGGTGCTGCTATCAAACAACACCCTGCCGCGGCTTTCACCGGCCTCAATCTTGCTGATACCCAGCTGCTCTGCACGGTGACGCAGCTTGGTCTGGCGAATCAGGTTTTTCAGCGGGTTGGGTAGCAAGCCAAAGCGGTCGATTAGCTCAACCTGTAACTCTTTAAGCTCGCTATCGCTCTGGGTGTTGGCAATCCGCTTATACATCACCAGCCGCTGCTGGACATCGTGAATGTAATCATTGGGGATCAGTGCGGGCAGGTTGAGGTTAATCTCCACGCCGGTATTGAAGGGTGCATCGATATTGGGCGTTTTGCCGGCGCGAATGGCCTTCACCGCACGATCCAGCATCTCCATATAGAGCGTGTAGCCGATGGTTTCCATCTGGCCGCTCTGTTCATCCCCTAGCAGTTCGCCTGCGCCACGGATTTCCATATCGTGGCTGGCCAGGGTAAACCCTGCGCCTAAATCGTCCGAAGCGCTAATCGCTTCCAGGCGTTTGATGGCATCGCGGGTCATCGCTTTGGGTGGCGGGGTCAGTAGGTAAGCGTAAGCCTGGTGGTGGCTACGCCCAACCCGGCCCCTCAGCTGATGCAGTTGCGCCAGGCCAAATTTATCGGCGCGCTCAATAATAATGGTATTGGCACTCGGCACATCAATGCCGGTTTCAATAATGGTCGAACATACCAGCACGTTAAAGCGGCGGTGGTAGAAGTCCGACATTATGCGTTCCAGGCTGCGCTCGGGAAGCTGGCCGTGGGCAACGCCCACGCGTGCCTCGGGGATCAGCTCACGGATCTTTTCAGCACTGTTCTCAATGGTTTTGACTTCGTTATGTAACACATAAACCTGGCCCCCGCGGAGTATTTCGCGCAGCAGGGCTTCCTTAATGATGCTGGCGTCGTGCTGCTGGACAAAGGTTTTGACCGAGAGGCGTCGAGCGGGTGGCGTGGCAATGATCGACAGATCACGGATGCCGCTCATGGCCATATTCAGCGTGCGCGGTATGGGGGTGGCGGTCAGCGTTAAAATATCGACTTCAGCGCGCAGCGTTTTGAGTTTCTCTTTTTGCGCAACGCCAAAGCGGTGCTCCTCATCGATGATCAGCAGGCCCATTTTGGGCAGCTCAACGCTTTTAGCGAGCAGCTTGTGGGTGCCGATGACGATATCCGTTTGGCCGCTTTTAATGCTCTCGAGCGTCTGGGTGACCTCTTTGCCGCTGGTAAAGCGCGAGATGAGGCCAATATTGACGGCGGTATCGGCAAAGCGGTCGCGGAAGTTCTCGAAGTGTTGGCGCGCCAGCAGGGTAGTCGGTACCAGAACCACCACCTGACGGCCAGACTGCACGGCCAGAAACGCCGCCCGCATGGCGACTTCGGTTTTACCGAAGCCGACGTCGCCACACACTACGCGATCCATGGGTTGTGGCGAGGTCATGTCGCTGATCACCGCTTCAATTGCCGCGTGCTGGTCGGGGGTTTCCTCAAACGGGAAGTTGCCTGCAAAGCGCAGGTACTCCTCGCCTGGCGCTTCGTAGACCACCCCTTGCTGGGCTTCCCGGCGGGCGTAGACATCCAGCAATTCCGCGGCGGTATCACGAATTTTCTCGGCGGCTTTACGGCGGGCTTTTTCCCACTGATCCGAGCCTAGTTTGTGCAGCGGCGCCAGTTCATCACCGGCACCGCTGTAGCGGGAGATCATATGCAGGCTGTCGACGGGCACATAAAGCTTGGCGCCATCGGCGTAGGAGAGCGCCAGGAACTCATTCGCCTGGCCACCGGCCTCTAAGGTTTCCAGTCCTAGGTAGCGGCCAACGCCATGGGCCTGGTGAACCACTGGCGCGCCTTCGCGCAGCTCCGACAGATGACGTACCGCAAGCTCGTTGTCGTCGGTGGCTTTTTCGCGCCGTCGACTCTGGCGTACCACGTCGCCAAACAGCTCGGTTTCACTAATCACCGCAACGCTTGGGTTATTCAGCCATAGGCCGCTATCCACCAAGCCTTCGGTGATGGCATAGGGTTGGCCGCTGGCAAGAAAATCGTGGAAGCTATCGGTATGGGGTAGTGCGAGTCCGAGAGGCGCCAGGATCTCTTCGAGCGCTTCACGCCGGCCCCGCGACTCCGCCACAAACAGCACCCGGGTTTGAGCGTGGGCGTGCAGAAACGCCGACAGCTCGGCTAACGGCTGTTTGGCGCGAGCATTAATAGACAGCGTAGGGAGCGGCGCGGCTTCAGGCTGCTGCGCGTGGCGCTGCTCGGTATCCTCAGTAAGTTCGATACGTGGTCGGGCTTTAATTGCCGAGAATACGTCATTGACCGGAAAAAATGCCCGGTGCGGGGGCAGCAGCGGTCGTGTGGGGTCAACGCCCAAGTTAACGTATCGGGCGTCAATTGATTGCCAGTGCTGCTCTGCGGAATCAAAAACGCCTGGCAGTAGCGCTACCCGGGTATCGTCCGTCAGGTGGTCAAACAGTGATGCGGTCTGCTCGAAAAACAGCGGCAGGTAGTGCTCAAGCCCCGGTGACGGAATGCCTTTCAGGGCATCGTTGTAGAGCGGGCACTGTCGGGGGTCAACGTCGAACAGGGTCTCAAACTGCTCGCGAAAACAGGCAATAGCGCTGCGGCTTAACGAATATTCGTGTGCGGGTAGCAGCTCCAAGGTGTCTAGTTTGTCGGTAGAGCGCTGGCTGCCGGGATCGAAGTGGCGCAGGGAGTCGATCTCATCATCGAATAGATCAATGCGGATCGGTTCGTCCATGCCCATGGCAAACAGATCGATTAGCGCACCGCGCATGGCGTATTCGCCGGGCTCATACACGGTTTCGACAGCGCGATAGCCCGCCCGAGAGAGCGATTCACGAAACCCTTCGCGATCCAATCGCTCGCCGGTTTTAAGCGTCATTACCCGACCGGCGATATATTCAACTGGGGGTAAGCGCTGCATCAGCGTATTGATCGGCACCAGCACAATGCCGCGCACGCCATCTTGCAGCTGACGCAGGGTGCGCAGCCGGGCCGAGACAATATCCTGGTGGGGAGAAAAACTGTCGTAGGGCAGCGTTTCCCAGTCGGGGAAAGGCAGTACCGGTACATCGCTATAGAAGTAGAGATCTTGTTCCAGGCGCTGGGCGCTGGCCGTATTGGGAGTGATCACCAATAGGGGGGCTTTAGCAGCAACGCGGGAGAGTGCCAGCGCCGTCGCGCTGCCCGGCGGCGATGTCCAGTAGAGCGTATCGCGAGTCCCTTGAGGCTGGGGCGGTTCGAGCAGTGAGAATGTCGGCATAAGCAAGATATCGTTTTGCGCTGAAACGGAAGGGAGATCATACACGATCACCCGTTTCAGTTAGAGTGCCGCGACGGATGGTAGCGGCTGAATCTTTTCCCATAAGGTCGTTTTGTAGTGAGATCGGCGTTTCTGTAATACCCCTACATGGTGTGCGACTATCCATTCATTGCGGCCGCGTAGCTCGCCCCGGATAATACACCCACCGTTTCCACTATCTGATGAGGCCGCACGTGAGTCAGCAAGCGCTCGAAAACGTTTTTCAAGAATGGCAAGGCAACGAAGCCTTGGCGGAGCAGATGATCCCGTTAGTAGGGCAGCTCTATCGTCAGAATAATGTCGTTGCCACCATGTTCGGACGTTCGCTGATCAAACGCTCGGTCATTCGTATCCTTAAAGACCACCGCTTCGTGCGTAAAATAGAAGGCACTGAGCTCTTGGTTGAGGATACTTACCCCATTGTGAAGGGCATGGTCGCTTTGAACCTTGGCCCCGCCCACGTGGATGTAGGCAAGCTGGCGGTGATGTTCAAGAACCAGGGCGGTGGCGATGTCGACGCCTTCCTGCGTAAAGAGCTCCACGAAATTATTGATGGCTACCAGCCAGGTGCCAGCACCGGTGAGCCGCAAGATGTGGTGCTCTACGGTTTTGGCCGCATTGGCCGTTTGCTGGCACGGGTGATGATTGAGAAAGCCGGTGGCGGTAACTTGTTACGCTTGCGCGCTATTGTGGTTCGCGGCCGTGGCGATGTAGCCAAAGACCTGGAAAAACGCGCTAGCCTGCTGCGCCGTGATTCCGTGCACGGGCCCTTTGATGGCACCATCATGGTCGATGCCGATGCCCGCACGCTGACGGTCAACGGCAATGTGATTCAGGTCATTTACGCCGACTCGCCCAGCGAGATTGACTATACCGAGTATGATATCGATAACGCGGTGATTGTTGATAATACCGGTATCTGGCGCGATGAAGAGGGTTTGGGCCAGCACCTGAAGTGTAAAGGCGCTGCCAAAGCGTTGCTAACGGCACCGGGTAAAGGCGATATTAAAAACATCGTTTACGGTATTAATCACGAATCCATTGGCGACAGCGATCTCATCGTCTCTGCTGCCTCTTGCACTACCAATGCGATCGTTCCGGTATTGAAGGTGCTCAACGATGAGTACGGTGTGGTGAATGGTCATGTGGAAACCGTGCATGCCTATACCAACGACCAGAACTTGATCGACAACTACCATAAAGGCGACCGTCGCGGCCGTAGTGCGGCGCTGAACATGGTATTGACCGAGACAGGAGCCGCCAAGGCGGTAGCCAAAGCGCTGCCTGAGCTTGAAGGTAAGTTGACCGGTAATGCTATTCGCGTGCCGATCCCCAATGTCTCAATGGCCATTCTTAACCTGACTCTCGATAAAACCACCGACGCAGTCGCACTTAATGACTACTTGCGGCGCATGTCGATTGAGTCCGCCTACCAGAAGCAAATCGACTTTGTCGACTCTGCAGAGGTGGTGTCATCGGACTTTGTGGGCAACCGCCATGCCGGTATTGTCGATGCTAAAGCGACTATCGCTAATGGCCATCATGCGGTCGTATACATGTGGTACGACAATGAATTTGGCTACAGTTGCCAAGTCGTGCGTATTTTACAGCAGATGTCTAACGTGCGTTTTTTGAAGCTGCCGCGCTAACCTCAGGGGCCAGATTGCCCTTATGCGGGGCTGTCCGGCTCATTGCGTTTACCAACGCCACCTTAGGGTGGCGTTTTTTTTACCTCAATAAAGCCTTTTTTCGTTGTCTATAACACTTTAGGTGGCCCTCAGGGATGTGGTCATTGGACGCGCTTATCTTTATAATACGATGGATTTTTCGGGGTGGTTCAAGTGCTGCTTGGGCCGGACTGGTAACGATCTGAGCAGAAAATAACAATTCACTGAGCAGAACATAAGCATTCGAACCCCATACCTTCGTATATCCGATCCAACAACTGGGCGAGACTATGATCGAAGTCAAAAAAGGCCTGGATCTCCCCATCACGGGAGCGCCCGAGCAGCGTATTGAAGATGCGCAGGCTGTGCGCCATGTGGCAATCCTGGGAACTGACTACGTTGGCATGAAGCCGACAATGGAAGTCCAGGAAGGGGATAAGGTCAAACTAGGCCAATTGCTCTTCACCGATAAGAAAATTGATGGTGTGCGCTATACAGCGCCCGCTGCCGGTGAAGTGCTTGCAATAAACCGTGGCGAAAAACGTCGTTTACTATCTGTCGTGATCAAAGTCGACGAAACTGAGGAAGCGGTTGAATTCGCGGCTCACGATCGTAATGCCTTAGTGCAGCTTGAGCGTCAGGTCGTTGTCGACCAACTGGTAGAGTCGGGACTCTGGACTGCATTACGCACTCGTCCTTTCTCGCGCACGCCGGCCATTGATAGCACGCCGGCCGATATTTTTGTAACTGCCGTGGATACGCATCCACTTAGCCCTGACCCTGCCCTGATCATTAATGAACAGGCGCAGGCATTCGAGGATGGCCTCAAGGTGTTAGCGCGCCTGACCGAGGGCAACGTCTTCCTATGTACAGGCGAAAACGGTACAGGCGAAAACGCCTCAATTCCGGGCGGTGATGTGGATGGCGTAAAGACAGAAAGCTTTGCTGGACCGCATCCGGCAGGCCTTGTCGGCACCCATATTCATTACCTTTCGCCGGTCGCACTGCATAAAAAAGTGTGGCACATCGGCTATCAGGACGTTATCGCGTTCGGTAAGTTCTTTGTCGAAGGCAAGTTGGATATGAGCCGAGTGGTCGCCATTGGTGGCCCGCGTGCTGAAAACCCTCGCTTGGTCCGTACACGTGTCGGCGCCAGCACGGATGAACTCTTGGCAGGCGAAATCATCAAACCCGATGACACCCGCGTTATCTCTGGTTCAGTATTCTCTGGTTTTGCCGCTGAAGGTAAGTTGACCTACCTTGGCCGCTTCAGCAATCAACTAAGTTTGCTGGAAGAAGGCAACAAGCGCACGTTTATGGGATGGCTCTCTCCCGGTGCTAATCGCCACTCGGTCTTAGGTATCTACATCTCTAAGATTAAAGGCTTAAGCAACTATGCGCCGACCACCTCTACCAATGGCTCCGAGCGTGCTATGGTGCCGGTAGGTGCTTATGAAACGGTGATGCCGTTGGATATCATGCCAACTCAGCTACTGCGTTCGTTGATCGTGGGCGACATTGAGGTTGCCATGCAGCTTGGGTGTTTGGAGCTGGACGAAGAGGATCTGGCGCTGTGCACGTATGTTTGCCCCGGCAAATACGAATATGGCCCCATCCTGCGTGACAATCTCACCATGATCGAGAAAGAGGCCTGATGATGGGTATTMAACAGACACTCCAAAATATCGAGCCGCATTTCCACAAAGGCGGAAAGTACGAAAAGTTCTATCCGCTATTTGAAGCGGTAGATACCATTTTCTATACACCGCCGAGCGTGGCTAAAACCACTGCGCACGTGCGTGATGGTATCGATCTAAAGCGCATCATGATTACCGTATGGATGTGTACCTTCCCAGCCATGCTGTTCGGTATGTGGAACGCAGGCTGGCAGGCTAACACCGCCATCGACGCAGGCTATGCCTCTATGGCTGGCTGGCGTGAAGCCATTATGATGACGTTGGCTGGTGGACATGACCCAAGCAGCTTCTGGGCTAACTTTGTCCTCGGTGCTACCTACTTCTTGCCCATTTATCTTGTCACCTTTGTGGTTGGTGGCTTCTGGGAAGTGCTCTTTGCTATCAAGCGTGGCCACGAAGTTAACGAAGGTTTCTTCGTTACCTCGGTGCTGTTTGCGCTGATCCTGCCGGCTACTATTCCGTTGTGGCAGGTGGCTCTGGGCATCACCTTTGGTGTGGTGATCGGTAAAGAGATCTTCGGTGGCACGGGTAAGAACTTCTTGAACCCCGCGCTAACCGGCCGTGCATTCCTTTACTTTGCCTACCCAGCGCAGATCTCCGGTGACTCTGTATGGGTGGCCGCCGATGGCTATACCGGTGCGACGGCACTCTCAATGGCGTTCCAGGACGGTATGTCTGCGCTGACCGACGCCTTTAGCTGGTGGGATGCCTTCCTTGGCTTTATCCCCGGCTCAGTGGGGGAGGTCTCGACGCTGGCGATCTTTATCGGCGCTGCAGTGCTACTGTGGACGGGGATTGCCTCCTGGCGAATCATGCTGGGGGTGTTCCTGGGCATGGTGGTAACCAGTACGCTGTTTAACCTGATCGGGTCTGACTCGAATCCAATGTTTGCCATGCCGTGGTACTGGCATCTGGTCATCGGTGGTTTCGCCTTCGGTATGGTATTCATGGCGACTGATCCGGTGTCAGCCTCGATGACCAACCAAGGTCGTCTGCTGTTTGGTGCGCTGATAGGTGTGATGACCGTCTTGATTCGCGTTGTGAACCCGGCTTTCCCGGAAGGCATCATGTTGGCAATTCTGTTCGCTAACCTGTTTGCACCGCTGATTGACCATTTCTTCGTCCAGGCCAACATTAAGCGTCGCGTGAAGCGTACCGGCGTTCCGGCCGAGGAGACTGCCTAATGGCACAAGGTAACAACTCCATCAAAAAAGTCCTGATTGTGGCGTTCTCACTGTGTATCGTGTGCTCCGTCATCGTCTCGACCGCTGCGGTCGCTTTGCGACCCATGCAGCAGCTTAACCAGGAGCTTGATCGTAAAACTAATATCTTAAACGTTGCCAAGCTTTATGAGCCGGGTATGGACGTTGAAAAGGTATTTAGCGACGAGATCACTGCTCGAGTCGTTGACCTGGATACGGGCGAGTACTCTGATGAGTTTGATCCCGATACCTACGATAGCTTTGAAGCTGCTCGTGATCCCGCCTCGGGTCGCACGCTTTCTGGCGAGCAGGACATCGCGGGTCTATCACGCGTCGAAAACTACGCCACGGTTTACCTGATTGGTGGTGAAGACGACCCGGAACAGATCGTGCTGCCGATTCGTGGTCAAGGCCTGTGGGGCTTAATGCGCGGCTTCCTGGCCGTAGAGGGTGACGGCAATACCATCGTCAGTATCACCTACTACGAGCACAGCGAAACGCCAGGCCTGGGTGCTGAAGTTAATAACCCGCGCTGGCAAGCACAGTGGGAAGGTAAGAAAATTTACGATGAAGAGGGTGACCTCTCACCGGAAATTCACCTGACCAAAGGCGGCGCCAGTGACGAATACGAAGTCGATGCGCTATCTGGCGCTACGCTAACCAGTAACGGCGTCACTAATATGCTGCAGTTCTGGCTAAGCGAAGAAGCTTTCGGTCCCTATTTGGCTAAATTCCGCAGTGGTACAGAGCCGGAAGACGCCGAAGAGACCGATACCAACTTCGAAGACGTTGAGGGGGCCTGATCATGGCGGACGTAAATGCAAAAGGCGTTTTAACGGCGCCGATTTTTCATAACAACCCCATTGCGCTGCAAATTCTGGGGATCTGTTCAGCACTGGCGGTAACCMCCAGCATGAGCGTATCGCTCGTTATGGCGCTGGCGGTTATCTTCGTAACGGCATTTTCTAACCTGTTCGTATCGTTGATCCGGAATCATATTCCCTCTTCGATTCGTATTATCGTACAGATGACCATTATTGCCTCGCTGGTTATCGTGGTTGATCAGATTCTCAAGGCGTATGCCTATGAGATGTCTAAGCAACTCTCGGTATTTGTGGGCTTGATCATTACCAACTGTATCGTCATGGGGCGTGCGGAAGGTTTTGCGATGTCCAATACCCCGGGCATGTCGTTTTTAGACGGTATCGGCAACGGCCTCGGTTATGGCTTTGTACTCATGGTGGTGGGTTTCTTCCGTGAGCTGCTGGGGGCAGGTAGCGTATTCGGGATTACTATCCTCCAGACCGTCCAAAACGGTGGCTGGTACGTTCCCAACGGTCTGCTGTTACTGCCGCCTTCCGCGTTCTTTATTATCGGTCTACTGATTTGGGTGATGCGTTCCGTTAACCCTGAGCAGGTAGAAGATAATGAGTTCAAAATGAAGGAAAACACCAAGCCCAAGGAGGCCGTGTAACATGGAACATTATCTGAGTCTTTTTGTTGCCTCGGTGTTTGTAGAAAACATGGCGCTGGCCTTCTTCCTGGGGATGTGTACTTTCTTGGCGGTTTCCAAAAAAGTCTCCTCAGCGATTGGCCTGGGCATTGCGGTTATTGTGGTGCTGACCGTCACCGTACCGGTTAACAACCTTGTCTATACCTTCCTGCTGCAGGAAGGCGCGTTGACCTGGACCGGTATTAGCGGTGCTGAAAACATTGACCTTTCATTCCTTGGGTTGCTCTCCTATATCGGTGTTATTGCCGCGCTGGTACAGATCATGGAAATGTTCCTTGATAAGTACGTGCCGTCGCTCTACAACGCGCTAGGGGTTTTCCTACCGCTGATTACCGTTAACTGCGCCATTCTTGGTGGCGTGCTGTTTATGGTGGAGCGTAGCTATAACTTTGGCGAAGCCGTGGTGTATGGCTTCGGTGCGGGCACCGGTTGGGCATTGGCTATTGCTGCCCTGGCGGGTATTCGTGAAAAGCTGAAGTACAGCGATGTGCCGGGTGGCCTCCAAGGGCTGGGCATTACTTTCATCACCGTGGGGCTGATGTCGTTGGGCTTTATGTCCTTCTCGGGCATTCAGCTTTAATCGGAGCCGGTTTTTCCCAGCGGTGCCAGACGCCGCTGGGTAATAGAAACCTCCAGCAATAGGAAACCGACATGGTTGATACAACAGTCATCTTGCTCGGTGTTGTCATGTTCACGGTCATCGTTATTAGCTTAACGGCGATCATTCTGGCAGCGCGCAGCAAGCTTGTGAGTAGTGGGGACGTGACCATTGAGGTCAATGGCGACCCCGAGCACACATTGCAGACCCAGGCCGGTGGCAAACTGCTAAACACGCTAGCAGCCAACGGCATTTTCCTCTCTTCCGCCTGCGGTGGCGGCGGTTCTTGTGCCCAGTGTAAGTGCCGGGTAGAAGAGGGCGGTGGCTCTATTCTGCCCACTGAAGAGTCGCACTTCACCATGCGTGAGAAGAAAGAGGGCTGGCGCCTCTCTTGTCAGGTACCTGTGAAACAGGACATGAAAGTCGAAGTGCCTGAAGAGGTCTTTGGGGTTAAGAAGTGGGAGTGCGAGGTTATCGCTAACCCCAATGTGGCCACCTTTATCAAAGAGCTGAACCTGAAACTGCCTGAGGGTGAAGAAGTCGCCTTCCGTGCCGGTGGCTATGTCCAGCTCGTTGCGCCGCCTTACGATGTCAAGTTTGCTGATTTTGATATTGAAGAGGAGTACCGGGGTGACTGGGAAAAATTTGATATGTTCAAAATTTCCCACAAGAGCAACGAGGAAGTGATTCGCGCTTACTCCATGGCGAACTACCCGGATGAGAAGGGTATCCTCAAGTTCAACATCCGTATCGCCACGCCGCCTCCGGGCACGGATCATCCGCCTGGCTTAATGTCGACTTACGTCTTTAATCTTAAAGAAGGCGATAAGGTCACTGTGATGGGGCCGTTCGGTGAGTTCTTTGCCCGTGATACTGACGCCGAAATGATCTTTATCGGTGGTGGTGCAGGTATGGCACCGATGCGCAGTCACATCTTCGATCAGCTGAAGCGCTTGAAGTCTGAACGCAAGATTACCTTCTGGTACGGTGCACGCTCCTGGCGTGAAACCTTCTACAACGAAGAGTACGACAAGTTAGCCGAAGAGTTCCCTAACTTTGAGTGGCACTTGGCGCTGTCTGATCCTCAGCCGGAAGATAACTGGGAAGGGCCGACAGGCTTTATCCATAACGTACTGTTCGAAAACTATCTGAAGGATCACCCTGCGCCTGAAGATTGTGAGTACTACATGTGTGGACCGCCGATGATGAACGCCTCGGTTATCAAGCTACTGCTTGATATGGGCGTTGAGCCGGAAAATATCCTGTTGGATGATTTCGGTGGCTAAACGGTCGGCGTAAGTCGATAGTAGCGTTAAGCGGGGCTGGCCTTTTGGGCTGGCCCCGTTTGTTTATATAACTTTGTGAAGGGAATGACTTATCACCGCGCTGATAAGAGGAGCTTGGCTAAGGTATAATCATTTTAATGATGAATGACCGTGAGGCACTTATCACTACGGCTGTTGTCGTCAGGTAAGGCCAATAATTTTAAGCGAAGCAATGTAAAGCTGGGAGGTTGATATGACAATTTGGCTACTGGTATTCGGTTTCATGGCACTGATTATGGGTGCTATGGCTGTGGGCGTCATCATGGGCCGCAAACCAATTGCCGGTTCTTGCGGCGGTTTGAATCAAATCGGCATGAAAGATGGCTGTGATATCTGCGGTGGCAAAGATGAGGTTTGTGAAGAAGAGAACCGCAAGCGAGGTGGTGTGCGTCGCCGTAGCGATGAAAGCCGTGGTGCCGATTTGGGCTATGACGCTACACGTCGCTAACAAGACTGCGGTGTATGCAGCGGGAATGATTGATCAAAAATAGCAAGGGGACGCAGAGAGCATGGCGGTTCACAATTACGATGTGGTGGTTATCGGTACGGGGCCTGCGGGGGAAAGCGCTGCCATCAACGCTGCAAAGCATGGTAAGCGCGTAGCGATCATTGAGAAGCAGGCGCAGGTCGGTGGCAACTGTACTCACTGGGGTACTATTCCTTCCAAAGCGTTGCGTCATCAGGTCAAACAGATCATGGCGTTCAACACTAACCGTATGTTCCGCGATATCGGTGAGCCACGTTGGTTCTCCTTTCCCAAAGTCATGGAGCGTTCACGCGGTACGATCGATAAACAGGTAGAGATGCGCACCACCTTCTATGCGCGAAACCGCATCGACCTGTTCCATGGCGTCGCCCGTTTTAAGGATGAGCATACCCTGGTGGTGCGTGACCGCCAGGAGGGCATGGAAGAGCTGGTGGCTAAGAAAATCGTCATTGCCACCGGTTCACGTCCCTATCGCCCTGCGGATATTAACTTCCGCCATCCGCGTATTTACTGCTCTGACACCATATTAAGCCTCTCGCATACCCCGCGTACTCTGGTCATTTTCGGGGCTGGTGTGATTGGCTGTGAATATGCGTCGATCTTTTCCGGTTTGGGCGTCAAGGTCGATCTAATTAATAACCGCGACAGCCTGCTGTCGTTTCTGGATGACGAGATTAGCGATGCGCTCTCTTACCATTTGCGTAAGCACGGTGTGTTGGTTCGTCATAATGAAGAATACGACAGTGTGGAGGGCGATGAGTCAGGCGTCGTTGTGCGCCTCAAGTCAGGTAAGAAAATTCGCGCGGACGCCTTTTTATGGGCCAATGGCCGAACGGGTAATACCGATAGTTTAGGTTTGGAGAATATTGGCTTAAACGCCAATGGACGCGGGCAACTCAGTGTTGATGAGCATTATCGTACCGAAGTTCCGCATATCTACGCCGCAGGCGATGTGATTGGCTGGCCGAGTTTGGCCAGCGCAGCTTACGATCAAGGCTTGAACTCGTGCAATGAGTTGCTCGACAAAGAGTATCGCTTCGTCAGTGATGTGCCCACCGGTATCTACACCATCCCCGAAATCAGTTCCTTTGGCCCTAATGAGCGTGAATTGACCGAAGCGAAGGTGCCCTACGAAGTAGGCAAAGCCTTCTTCAAAGATACCGCCCGGGCACAAATTACCGGTGATACCGTGGGCATGCTTAAAATTCTTTTCCATCAGGACACCCTGGAAATCCTCGGCATCCACTGTTTCGGTGATCAGGCCTCGGAAATTTTGCATATCGGCCAAGCCATCATGCAGCAAGAGGGCGATGCCAATACGCTCAAGTACTTCGTGAATACCACCTTTAACTATCCCACCATGGCAGAAGCATACCGGGTGGCTGCGCAGAACGGTTTAAACCGGGTTTTCTAACCGGAGCTTCGCTGTTCCGTCGAGGTTTAGGAGTCGCTGGGCTCGCGAATCAGGGTGTGAGCGTAAGTTAGTGGGTCGTTATAAGGTGAGGGGGCATTAGGGGGCAACAGGCTTTCAACGCGGTTGCGCCCCAGTGCTTTGGCTTGGTAGAGCGCTTTGTCGGCAAACGAGTAAAGCTGCTCAAACGTCAGCGAGCCACTTTGACACGTCGTAACGCCAATGCTAATAGTCGGATTGGCGTGTAGCACTTCATCAATCAGCGTATGAACTTCAATCTCGCGGCGCAGCCGATCGGCTACCTGTAGCGCATCATGGGTAGCAGTGTTGGGCATCAATAAACAAAACTCCTCGCCACCAATTCTCGCTAATGTATCCGATGGCCGGCATAGCAGGCGAAGCTGCTTACTAATCTGGCGTAGCACCTCATCGCCGATGGGGTGCCCATAGGTGTCGTTGATTTTCTTGAAGTGATCGATATCCAGCAGCATTAGACTCAACGGTGCCTGAGCACGCTGTGCCTGGGTGAGCGCGGCGGAGACGACTTTGACCAAGTGTCGCCGGTTATATAGCCCGGTCAGTTCATCGGTTAGCATTAGTTGATGCATGGTGTTGCGCTGACGGCGCAGGTAAATAACTGCCAGGCAGAGTGTGGTTGCCGCGCTGACCATTAACACCAGTAGCACACTCACGGCGATCGACAGGCGTTGCATAATCAAGCGCTGTTGACCAGCAATGGTGCGAACGTCCTCTAGCAGTTGATTATACAGCCATACTTGAGAGGCACCGACCTCCATGGCCGTATCCTGTAATGATTCGATAAGTTCTGGTCGCCGTTGAGCCTCGCGCGTTTGCTGGTTTAATTTAGCAAGGTGGCTATTAAGCCTATTAAAATAGTTTTTGAGATACTCAACATCCGAAATGATATAACGATGGCGTTCAATACTGCTCTGGAGGTTATCTAAATGCTGCTTGGACAGGGTAGTAAAGTAATCGATGATTTCAATATGCTCGTTGCGAGGTCGGCGGCTACCCTCTTCTAGAGCGGCCCGTAACTGAGGTGTCGCTTGTTGAGCGAGCACAATGTCGCTAATCAACGTGGTGTAGTCAGCACTGGCTTTTTGGCAAGCACTGTAGACGTAACTAGCCATTACTACGGACATTGCGCAGAGTATGGCAGCAAAAACAGACGCAAAGCGCCCGCCAGGCTGACGTAAAAACAGACGCATCATCCTGAGATAATCAACGAGCTGGCAGTAGTGACGCCCCTCTTTACATACTGCCGAGTAGGCGCAAATTCGTTGGGCGAAAAAGTGGGGTCATCAGCAGAGTGCTTCCGTTGCAAAGGGCAGTTCCGCATGGCACCTCTCCCGTTTATGGTTAGGTAATCCAATGAACAGCTTTAAAACATCATCCTTATGCAACTTAAGCACTCGCTTGCCATATGTGCCATCCCACAACTTTACTAATTGCAGGATCATACTTGTGCTCGTTATTATTAATAACGCTGTTAGTGATTGATATTTAATCGTTATTTAGAGAGTCTAAGGCTAAGCGTGCTTTTTCTCGCCAGCTACCATCAAGGGAGGCAGCGTGGGTTAATGCTTCGCGCGCGTCTTCAGGCGCATCGCTTTGCAGTAGTAAAAGGCCTAGATTTAGCCATGCCGCGCCCATTGACTCATCCAGCTCGGTTGCCCGCTCAAACGCCTTGCGTGCGTTGTAGGGTTGTTGGTCAGCGTAAAGCGCGTTGCCTAGCGCAAACTGCCCCATGGCATTGCCAGGATGGCGCTCTACAAACGCTTGCCAGCTTGAAAGCGTGGCGAGCGGCCCATGGGACTCTTCGTAGGCGCTAATCGCTTCCAGCGCGTTACGGGCGGTAATGCCCTCGGGCAGTGTGCCCGGCTCGGCGACGACAAACCCCCAGCGTTCTGTACGTGCCCAGGTGGCATCGAAGCGGCTGAACGACATCGTATGACGCTCAATTTCGCCGCTGCGCAGGATGAGCGTTTCACTGGGCAGGTCGTAGCCAATAGCGACGGCGTAGTGCCACATAGGGTAAATCGGCAGCGACAAATTCTGCATGACGACCACCGGATCGCCCGCTGCCAAATGGTTTAATAGGGCATCCATGGTGCCGCGAATAGGAAACGCCAGCTGCTTATGCCGCCGCACTGTCGCTAGCATTTCTGGCTGCACACTGCCATCGCGGCCGGGTAGGAATACCTGAGGAATCAGCTCTTCAACGTCGGTGTCGACACCCTGATGATTGAGTACCATCGCCAGCGTGGCAGGGCCGCACTGATATTCCGTTTGGGCATAAAACGGCACGTTGGTGATTTCTGCATGGGGTGGTAGCGCTTGATAGGTGCTTTGCAGTAATACCGGATTTCGCGCGCAGCCGCTAAGTAGTAGCAGCATAATAAAAACGCCCGCAAAGCGGGCGTTAGTAAGCAGGTAGGTCATGTGCTGCCTATTGATTAACGAGTAAACGGGTAAACGTCGGTCAGGCCGAGAATATCGGTTACCAGCAGGATGATGAAAACGGCAAATAAGGCGCCTACAACGCCAGCACCGGCAGGCAGTTGCTCAAGCTGTTCGGCCATTTGCTGCGCTTCAGCATCACTGAGTGATGCAACGCGAGCCTCGACTTCGTCCAGATCAACACCCTGTTTTACCAGCTGATCTTGCACATCGGCGCGGGCTAGAATTTCGTTGATACGCTCGCGATCAGCGCCAGCATGGTCAGTTGCCAAAGCAGATTGGGTAGTGACTAAATCCATGGATTGAGGCGCAGTAGGGGCCGCTGCAACGGGTAAGCTGGTAATAACAAGCGCTGCAATCAACAGGGTGGAGAGGTAAGCACGCAATGTTTTCATCGTCTTCTTCCTTATAGACTAGTCGGGGTGGTGTGGGATGAGTATAGAAACAAACGGGGCATTTTTTAAGGGCAATGTGCAAAGTGCTAATTATTTGCACTAATGCGATAGGTCCAGGCGGACTCGGAGAGCAGCCCGCGGCCCCCGGCCATGGTCATCGCCAAATCGTGCAGGCCGGGCCATAGCGGCACCGCCGCCACGCCTTTGACGGCTAAATCGAGGCGCTGCGCCATTAACAGCAATTTATGCAGTCGCTTCATAGGCAGTCGGCCAATCGCTTTCTGGTACGCCGGGCGGCGCTTATCAAAAATCATCGGCTTTTGGGTTTTGCAGGCGTGCTCAAAGCTTTGGCCTTGATCCAGGTGCTGATGCAGCGAGAGCAGGATACGTAGCTCCCGGCTAAGCGCCCACAGCACAATCGGGGCCTCAACTCCTTCACTGCGCAATCCGTTGACAATGCGCGAAGCGCGGCTGGATTCGCCTTTTAAGCAGGCATCGGCCAAGTTGAAAACATCGAAGCGGGTGCTGTCTTCGACTCCTTGGGCAATGCTCTCGACATTTAAGCGCGTGCCCTGAGGGTGAATCAGTGCCAGCTTCTGCAGCTCCTGATCGGCCGCCAGTAGATTGCCTTCGGTGCGCTCGCCCAGCAGTCGGGCGGCGTCCAGGTCAATCTGTAAACCATGAAATGATGCCCGGTCGCGCAGCCAATAACCCAACCGGGAGGCATCTACTGGCCACACCGGTACAAACAGGCCGTGTTTATCCAGCGTTTTAAACCAGGCGGTTTTCTGCTGTTTGGCGTCTAGCTTGCCCATACTGATCAGTAGTACGTCGTCGCTGTTATCCAGGGTTTCAGCGTACTGCGTCAACGCTTTACTGCCTTCTTGGCCTAGCTTGTGATTGCCTAGCCGCAGTTCCAGCAGCTTGCTGGTCGCAAACAGCGAGAGATTGCTCGACATTTCCATCAACCGGCCCCAAGCGAAATTGGGCTCCACGTCGAGGACTTCCCGCTCTTCAACGCCTGCTTGGCGCGCGGCGGCCCTCACCGCATCGCAGGCGTCGCGATGCTGTAAGGGCTCATCGCCCGCGACAATTACTACGCGGGGTAGCTTTTTTGCCAACGCAGCGGGTAGCTGATCAGCAAATACCTTCACTGCATGCCCTCAACGTAAGCCAGGCGTTCGATAATGCGATCAGAGAGCTGGCGTGAAAGCGTTTGCTCAGCTTCCATCATCAGCGTTTCACGGTTGAGCAGGTCGTCATCGCTGACCCGAATACGCGTATCCGTAGACAGGGTCTGGTTATTGATGTGATAGGCATTGGATGCTCGCTCCTGTACCGAAAGGCGAATGCTGAGCGTTAGCTCGTGTTCGCGGCTTGCCCGGCCATCGCCACCCAAGCGACGCTCGGTTAAGGCCGGCGTGCCCAGGGTAACCCGCCAGGGCGCATCAGAGGCGACCTGGGTGCCTAGCTGTTGAAGGCGTGAGGCGACCTGCTGAGCTACGGCACTGTTGGTGTCGCCCTCTAAGGCCAGGGTCGGCAGGGTAGGCAGCGATGCTTGGCCACGTAGATGAAACCCGCAGCTGCTGAGCAGCACCGCCGCCGAGGCGGCGATGCTTGTGGTTAGAAAAGTGCGTCGGTTCATCCACTCACCACGATGTTAACCAGTTTGCCGGGCACCACGATCACTTTACGCACGGTGTTGCCTTCAAGGAAACGTTGTACGTTTTCGTGTTCCATGGCGAGTTTTTCGATGGACGCTTTATCGGCGCTTGAAGGTACCTCAAGGCGAGCGCGCAGTTTACCGTTGACCTGCACCACCAGCTCAATAGAGTCGCGTGTAAGGGCAGATTCATCCACCACCGGCCAGGTTGCTTCAATCGCCGGGCCTGAGTGGCCAAGCGCTTCCCAGAGACTATGGCACAGGTGCGGCGTAATCGGCGAGAGCAGCAGCACGCAGGCTTCCAGCGCTTCGCGGCTAACCGCCAGGCCAGGCTCAGAGCTATCGTCGAACTTGCCAACCGCGTTAGAGAGCTCCATTACCGCGGCAATGGCGGTATTGAAGGTGGTACGGCGGCCAATATCGTCGCTGGCTTTTTTGATGGTCTCGTGGGTTTTCCGGCGCAGCGCTTTTTGGTCGTCGTTAAGCGCATAGCTGTTCAGCGTGCCCGGCGTTCCCGCCGCCAAGTGTTCATTCACCTGACGCCATAGGCGCTTCAAGAAGCGGTGGGCGCCTTCAACGCCGGAGTCCGACCACTCCAGGGACTGCTCGGGCGGGGCGGCAAACATCATAAACAGGCGCACGGTATCGGCACCGAACTTGTCGATCATCGACTGCGGGTCAACGCCGTTGTTTTTCGATTTGGACATCTTCTCGATGCCGCCCATCTCCACCGGCTCGCCGTCGCTCATCAAAATAGCGCTAAGCGGGCGACCTTTCTCATCACGCTTCACTTCCACGTCAGCGGGGTTAAACCACTGCTTGCCGCCGTTATCGGTAGGGCGGTAGAAGGTCTCGGCGATCACCATGCCTTGGGTCAACAGCTGCTGGAACGGCTCGTCGGAATCCACCAAACCGAAGTCGCGCATCAGCTTGTGGAAGAAGCGGGCATACAGCAGGTGCAGAATGGCGTGTTCAATACCGCCGATATAGAGATCCACCGGCAGCCAGTAGTTGGCGCGGTCATCTAGCATAGCTTCGGTATTATCCGCACAGCAGAAGCGCGCGTAGTACCAGGACGACTCCATAAAGGTGTCGAAGGTATCGGTTTCGCGCGTCCAGCCATCGCCCAGGTCAGAAAACGCGGGCATCTTTTTCAGCGGCGAGCCGGAGGCATCGACGGTGACTTCCATGGGTAGCGATACCGGCAGCTCGTCATCCGTCAACGGTACCGTCTGACCTTCCGGGCCGTATTTAACCGGAATCGGCGCACCCCAGTAGCGCTGGCGGGCAACGCCCCAATCGCGCAGGCGGAAGTTGGTTTTGACTTCGCCACGGCCCAGTTCCGCCAGCTTCGCGGCAATGGCATCGAACGCTTGCTCAAAGCCCAGCCCATCGAACTCCCCGGAATTGACCACGGTGCCGTACTCGGCGTAAGCGGCTTCGGAAATGTCTGCAGGTTTGCCACTTTCATCGGCAATCACTGCTTTAATTGGGACGCCGTACTTGGTGGCAAACTCCCAGTCGCGCTGGTCGTGGCCGGGTACCGCCATCACCGCACCGGTACCAAACTCCATCAGCACGAAGTTAGCCACGTAAACGGGCACTTCATCACCGGTTAGCGGGTGAACCGCCATATGCCCGGTGAGCATGCCTTTCTTCTCTTTGGTGGCCATCTCGGCCTCGGAAGTGCCACCCCTGGCGCACTCATCACAGAAAGCTGCAAGCTCACTGTTCTGCTCGGCCGCCTGCTTGGCTAGCGGGTGGCCAGCGGCCACCGCCACATAAGTAACGCCCAGCAGCGTGTCCGGGCGAGTGGTATAAACCGCCAGCGGCTCATTGGCTTGGCCATCAGCGCCTTTGACATCAAAGGTCAGCTCGACACCGCGGGATTTACCAATCCAGTTGCGCTGCATGGTTTTGACCTGCTCGGGCCATTCGACTTTATCCAGGTCGGCCAGCAGCTCATCGGCGTAGTCGGTAATCTTCAAGAACCACAGCGGTATCTCTTTACGCTCCACCAGCGCACCGGAGCGCCAGCCGCGGCCTTCGATAACCTGCTCATTGGCGAGCACGGTCTGGTCAACCGGATCCCAGTTCACCGTCGACATTTTCTTATATACCAAGCCTTTTTCCACCAGCTTGGTGAAGAACCACTGCTCCCAGCGGTAGTAGCTGGTATCGCAGGTAGCGAACTCGCGGCTCCAGTCATAGGCAAACCCCAGTGCCTTCAACTGATTGCGCATGTAATCGATGTTTTGGTAGGTCCACTTGGCAGGCGGCACCTGATTCTGAATGGCGGCGTTTTCCGCGGGCATGCCAAACGCATCCCAGCCCATGGGCTGCATKACATTTTTACCCTGCATGCGCTGGAAACGGGACACAACGTCGCCGATAGTGTAGTTACGCACGTGGCCCATGTGCAGCTTGCCGCTGGGGTAGGGGAACATGGAGAGGCAGTAGAACTTCTCGCGGKTGGCGTCCTCTACGGCTTTGAAGCACTGATGTTTGTCCCAGTACTGCTGGGCGTCGCGTTCGATATCACGAGGGCTGTAGTGTGCGTCCATCGGTTTATTAATGCCTTGGCGTATTCGCCCAAAAGGGGCGCAAAGTGAATGTTAGATGACATCTGTCAGATAAGTGAGGTCGATTGTATCCTATGCGGGTGTATCCTTGAACGGTAAGCCGATGATAGGAAACCGTACGCGTCGACAAAAGGAGAAGCACCATGAGTGAACAACAGAATGACAATCGCCTACGCGAAGGCTACGAACGCTTGCTGGAGCGGATGCAGGGGGGCGCTAACGAGCTAACCTGGGAAAACTTACAGAAGGATCTGGACGACGCGGTCGAGTTTGAAGCGGAGCTGGAAGAGTACACCAAAGACGAGCTAGCCCTGCTGCGTGCCTGGGTCGAGCGTGACCTGAAAGATATGCGCTACTACATGGCAGACACCGGCAAGCAGGTGGCCAGCTGGTTGGGCATTGATATCGACGGCCTTTCCCGCCGCGTGGCGGAGTCGCTGCTTTCGATTGCTGATCGCAGCGTGGTCGAACGCGAGCGCTTTGAGGAGGATTTAGAAGCTGCCCGCGCGGACTACTGCGAAGGTGAAATGGCGGCGCCCGGCCTAATGGCCTGCACCCACTGCGATGCTCAGGTAATGCTGCCATCTGTTGCCCGCCTGGAACCCTGCCACCAGTGCGGCCACCGCTACTTCTACCGTTTTCCCAATAAAATCATTGAGACCTGATCGATTAGGTAGCCAGTAAACTGACGCCTGCAATCGCCCCCAGCGAGAGCAGGCTCATGACCGCCGCGTAGAGCAGGTTATTTTTCATCATGCGGTAGCCGCTCACCCCGTAGCGACCCTGCAGTGACAGGKTGATCCCCGAAAGCGGGCCCACGCTGGTGCCCACTGCCCACGAGGTTAACGCCACAAACGCAAACACGGTTTGTTCGCCGCCCTGCAAATTGAGGATCGACGCCAGCACCGATACGCCAATAATGGGATGTAAACCTGCCAGTGCGCTCAACGTGATCCCCGCAAAGCTAAGCATCGCCTGGGGCGCACCAAAGCGGGTGAACAATGTCCAGTCGCTGCCAGCCGCGGCGGTTACCAGTGTCGAAAGGCCAATGGTTAATAACCCCGCCGCCAAAAACAGCGAAATCTCCCCGCGCATGGCGGGTAACCGCGTGGTGGTGTGCTGACGAATCCGCCGCAGGGTAAATTTGGGCCCATGGGGCAGGTTACTTAGCAGCGCAACGCTAGGTAGCAGAAAGGTAATAATACTGACGATGGTCAGGGCAGGGGKGAGCACAAAGTGAAACAGCATCACCAACGCCGCCATGCCCACCGGCATCAACAGGCTGCGCGGTGCCAGCGAGTAGCCATCCACCTCAGCAAGATCGAACCGCCGCCTAAGCTCCAGCGTGGTTAACAGCCCTGACAGCATCGCCATGGGAAAGCCCACCACGGCAATTTGCGCGTACTCAACGTCGGGCACCAGCGCGATCACCACACCCATGGAGGCAAAAAACGGCGACCACAGTGCCGCGCTGCTCAGCCCACGGTTAAGCGCCAACAGCTGCGGTGTCGTCAGCGGGCCACGCCGGGCCAGTTTATCGCCCACCATAAACACGGTAGAGAGATTTAAAATCGTACCCAGGAAGTGAACGCCCAGCCAAGTACGCAGCACGCCACCCGCCCCAGTCACTCGGCTGCCTGTCGCACCCTTGTTGCCTTGCTTACCAATCAGCGAGATAAAACTAACGCCCACCAGCATAGCCGCCACAAACGAATTGCCCTGCAACATAGCGGGCCAATCCACCTCTGCGCCATACACAAACCGCGCCACCAGCAGCATGCCAGCGCCCAGTGCGATTAGCACGGCCGCCTGGATACGCGAACGACGGGGAATATCCCGCCACAGCAACAAAACCGCCGCCCACAGCAAATAGCTCACCGCATGGGCAGTGCTCAACCAGCCGGTAAAGCCAATAATTTGTGCGATCAAACCAAGCAAAATCAGCACGCCCGCCAAGCGCTGCCGAGAAGTCGTCTCTTGCATGCCAAACCCTTAATAGTGAATTAGCAGGCTAATCGGATTTGCGAAGGAAGGCCAGCGCAACAGCGCCTCAACATTGTGGGAGGGCGCTTCAGCGCGCGAAGATTAAGCCGCAATGCTGGCGGTGTTACTGAAATGTAAGAAAGCAACCTTGTAGCGCGTGGTAACGAATCTGCGAGGAACGAGCAAATGAGGCACCCGCGGGAGCRTCGCGCAGCGATGCCAGATCCATGCAACTAACGAGCCGTTGCCCTCAGAGAGGAAACACTTTTTTTCATCGATACGTGACCTAATCCAAATTTATGAATAAGGTATGATTAATTAGTCAGATTCGGTCGCAAGCGGAGCGTTTTAACGTAACCCAGGTGCGCCGTGGCGGTAGCGTGGTTTCGTTTTAGCTCATTAGCCTAAAGGGCAGCGCACACCGGCAAATTCCTTCCTCAGGTCAGGGGAGGGCTATCAAATTCATAGGCCCACACACTCGATTTAATACGTGCATAACCTCTTAGTGAGAAAGCACAACAGGTAATCGACGCGGGCGTTTAGCTCGTGAAAAGGTACCAATATCACCCAATTGCATATCAAGGATATGGCGATACAGAAATACTAAAGCATTAAGCGCTTGGTTTTGTGTAGCTGCAGCCACATATAGCTCTCCGGCAAGGTGCTCCAGAAAAGCTTGGACTTCAGAAGGGCCCATACTGGCAGGGTGTCGCACCCCATGATAGCGAATGAAGTAACGTATCCAGTAACAGTATGTTTTTTCAGTACGTGGGCTGTAGCGCTTTACTCGCATAACAGCTTTCACACGATCCATTAGTTTCGGAGGCCTGCTTTGCATATCCATTTGGTGTCTGTCTTCTGATGGTGGATATGTATACAGTATTATTGCGTTTGGCAAAACGCGCAAGCATGCGAATTCTGCAAACGCAGCCTAATTAATGTTAATTTATTTTAAAATCATGTGGTTATGTGCGAAAAGGTAGGCTACATTTACTAAGTAAACATGCTGGCGCGTTCATCCAATTATAGGACGCGCCGTCTAATACCTGTTAGAAAAGACTATCTATGAGKATGAGTCAAAAGTACGCAGACCTTGATAATCTATGGTGTGAGTGGCCGGAGGCAACGTCTGCAATTATGCCCCACATCGAAGAGAATGAAGTGCTGCAAGGTAAGTCTAGCTGGGGCTTTCGAGAAGGCCGTGTTGTTGCGAGTCATGGTGGTGGATACTCAGTTTCGACTTCATACAGTGCTTACGATTCGTCGGCGCAGTCAATAGTCATGCTATACGTCCAAGCATGCGTTACCGGTTGTGACGAGGTGACAGTAAAAACTACCAAGCGAGAGCCGGTACAGGAGTAATCGTGCCCTGTTGGAGCGTTTCTAACCATGTCAGTCACGGCGACGGTTACTGCATTGCGGCTTCGCCTCCATTTCGTAGCCGCGCGTGCTGAGCGGCGTTATGTGGATCAAGGAGGGTGAGAGGGGCTTATGGATATCGGATCAGATCAGTTTTCGAACTTGATAGCGTGCATATCTTTGGTGATTTCTGGAATTTTGGCTGTTCTCTACGTAAGAGACAGGCGAAATGCCAAGTTTACTATCGCTAATGATTACATTAATCAGCTCTTGCAGTGGCATCATTCCGTTGTCGAAGTTCTCACTGAGCTCAGGCTTAGGGAGTTTTCTGAGCATGACGATGAAAAGCAATCTTTGCTAATCGCGCTCTCAGCGTCTATCGAAAAGGGCAGATTCTTCTTTCCAAATATCAAACCCGATGAGTATGGGATAGATAAGCCTCCAGCCTACCGAGGGTACAGGAATATAGGTTTAGACTTTCTAGTGGCATCATACAATTTGCACCACAAGCCGAGGAGCGCGAGCTTGAATGGGCAAGCTGAACAGTTGCAGCGCCTATTTACGTCGGTCGTATACGAGATAATCAGCCCAAGTGAGCGCCTTGAGACTATTCGCGAACTTACAGATAGATATTTTGTGAAGGGGTTGTCGGTAGAGGACTTACAGGAGCCAGGGCAGTTGTCTGCTGTAAGCCATATGTGGGAACGCCCCGCAAAATCCACATAATACAAATGTTATATGCATGCGTGATCTTGGGGTATGTATGAAATTAATAAATATTGATGAAGATGCACCAGATATATTCTTTATATTTGTGGACCAATTTAACCCCACTACGTATCACAACTTTAATCTAACCAAAATGTTTTTTTCAGGTTCTGTGGCCTCATGTTCGGATGAAGAGTTCGCAAGGAAATATATAGAGGGAACGGTGCGATATCTTCCCTATGAACCCTGCCACAATGACGTTCTCGCGATATCTCCGTACTTTCTAACGGCAATCAATGATTATTGAATTGAGTATGATGCTGAAGTGTTCAGGGAAAAGCATCACCCGTTATATCCATCGAGGCTGTCAGCGCTGTACGCCTTCGGCAATATGGAAGCGTGCGAGCTTGTCTCAAGAAAGTACGGATGGCCACTAGAACCTGTTCGAGAATTTAGGTTGAAAGAGTGGCCTCTAACAAGAATAGCCAAAGTCAATATGGAGCATGTTTCATTGGCGAGGCATGCCTATAAGGTTTTCATGCTTAATGATATTGATAGACTATGGGGAGGGTGCTGGTCAGGGTTTGACAACATCATTTTAGAGCTCCCATCTGCGGGTTTCGAGCGGAAAACATATGATTCGGGAATAATATGGGAGTACTTGATAGAAGGGGTTGTTGAATGCGCGCAGTGAAATCACATAACAAAGCCAAGCACGCGACAAGCGCGTGTTGGCGGCGTTAAGCCACTATGGATAGAGAGCCCCTTTAAATGGAAAAACCAGTGGTAGATGAGATATTTGAATTAATAATACGCGGCGAGCTGGAAAAACTAGATGAGATTTCGAGGCCTGAAGATGCTGTTTATATAAGATCTGCCGTTTCAACTAAAAATGATTCAGGAGCCGGGCTAAGTATTGATCTAGAAGATATTACTAATAGAGCGCCATGGGTTACTCCACTTTTTCTTGGGCCGAAAATATATTTTACTTCTGCTTCAATAGCATTGCAGAATGCAATTACAGGTGGAAAATCCAATGTAATGATCGATTGGTCATTTTCTTTTGATTCGAATGTCGCTGAAAAAGTAAGAGCATATGTCAACCATGAGAAGATCAACCAAACGGATCGTGACCGAGTAATTACCCTTTTGAAGCTGAAAAAGGAATATTCACTACAAACGGATTTGATGCCATTTTTGTTTGAGAACCTTCGACTCTCCAGAGTCGATAAAAACAATGCACGACCGCTTAATACGATCATCGCTTTTAAAAAGCTAGATTATATTGATTGGGATGCTTTTGAGAAGAATCCCAATAAGCCCAAATTTCCATGCGATGAAAACGTATTAATTGAAGACGCGAATCAGACCTACGAAAGTTTAGTAAATGAAACTGAAGTTAAAAAGCGTGAACACAAGGCGTTGTTTACACAGGTAATACTATTTGAGCTTGCTATTATCTGGCTTGGTGAAAAAGTCACACCTGAAGAAGCATTTAAAAAATTGATAGATTTTTGTGTGCTTCAGCTGAAGAAATTACCAAAATATGAACTCAAGTTCGCTTGGAGCTTTCTAAATAAACCAGCTAAGGTAAGGTTTTTCGGGCCGCTAAATGGGATCTCTAAAGATCTGGCAAAGTCTCTTCGCGGAATGGCTTGGGACATGTCGCATATGCGAACCCTTGAGACAATGGCTACAGCGACCAATTTGGGCTCATTTTTCATCCCTGTATTTGTGTCTTTTGATGATAAATTTTCTGAAATATTAAAACAAAATCAAATACAGGTTTTAGTGGTAGATGACAGGTTAAGAAAAATGCATAGCGCTGGCGTCGGAGAGGTAGAATTTCAATTAGAGCTGAACTCTTGCATGTCCAAAGAAGTTCTAGATGAAATGACAGATTTAAAGTCGGAGGCAAGGCGATCTTATGATCTTCCCTTGGTTGATTTGGAACACATCCTTTCCCATCAAACTCTGATTTTGGAAAGACTAGCTAGTGAAAAAAGGGCCGCCAGAAATACAAAGAAGATGGCTTAACAAAGCATTGCACCGGACTAGCCGGTGAATGCGGCGTTATGGGTGCTCGGCTTTATGCTTTTAGTTCGGTGCCGCTAGGTTTCGCCGACCTCGTGCCAAAAGCCAGCCTACCCGGCATCGCAGTTTTCCAGTCCATCACAGGCTTGGCAGTTTCGCTCCTGGAGGCACTCGGAAAGTAAGAGTTGTTCGGCAACATCATCGCTAACAGCGTGGTGTACCAGTAAGAAAAATTGGGGCGGTGGCAGGTGCTCAGTTTTTGCCCCGCATTGTTCGGGGTGTGGCTCCGCTAGCGCTATGCGAAGTGCTAATAGAAGGTTGGGAGCGTCGCAGCCATAACCAAGCGCAGCACTACACGGTGGACTTCCCCCAGTTCAGTGGACACGCATCGATAACTCTGCAGGAGGAGAAATACGATGCCGGAGATGATCACGGGGAAGAAAACTCAGCAGTACAGCACTGAGTTCAAGGTCAAAGCGGTGGAGTGGAGTCACCAGGCCCACCGGAGTGTGAAAAGCGTCGCCGAAGCGCTGGATATTCACCCTTTCATGCTGTCACGCTGGCGTAAGGAATACCGAGAGGGAAAGTTCGCCATGAAACGGGTAAAGAAAGCGCCAGCAGACGCCAAGAAGAAGATCCAGGAACAGGATGAGGTTGCCCGCCTGAAACGCCGGATATCGGAGCTTCAGGAGGAAAACGACATTCTAAAAAAGTTTCAACGTTTTCAGGCCGAGGAACGACGGAAGCGTTCCGGTTCATCTGGAAACACCGACGAGACTACAGTGTAAAAGCGCTGTGCAGACATCTGAAGGTGTCGTGGTCTGGATACTATGCCTGGGCCAACCGGGAGCCCAGCAAGAGAGCCACTGACAAGGCAGACTTGTTGTTGAAGATCAGGAAGATCTACGACAACAGTAAAGGCCGTTATGGTAGTCCTCGCGTTTACCAGACGCTGCGCCGAGAAGGCTTGGTGGTCGGAGAGAATCGGGTCGCGAAAATTATGCGGGAGTGGGGCATGAAGGCCCGCTCTGCTCATGTGTACCGCCGATTGAGGAAGCTCAGGAATGATCTGAAAGCCCTGCCAAATTATCGACTTGAGGCAGCGAGGCCGACTGCGGAAAACCAGCAGTGGAGCAGTGACGTCACGTATATCAAGCTTGGCAAGAAGTACGTGTTCCTGGCGGTAGTGTTGGACCTGTACTCACGCCGCATCATCAGTTGGCGCTTGGGGGCGAGTCTGAGCGCAAACTTTGCCAGAGCAACGTTGCGGGAGGTCTTCACAAGCCGTAAGCCGGATTCTGGCCTGTTGTTCCATACGGATCGCGGCATCGAATACCGAGCTCATAAGACACAAGCGCTGCTGAAGCAGTACCAAGTAAAACACAGCATGAACCGACCTGGTCAGTGTACCGACAATGCCGAGGTTGAATCGTTCTTCAAGATCCTCAAGGGAGAATTGCTGCACGCCACCAGCTTCGTGACGATGCGCCAATTACGGAATCATATAAAAGCCTATATTGAAGGCTTTTATAATACCCAACGGCTGCACAGTGGCCTTGGTTACCGGACTCCGCTAGAGTTCGAAGGAGKCAACTGATGGGGCGTGTCCATTTTATTGGGGGAAGTCCACACTATCGTGGCTGGGACGGCTTACGATGCGCTCCAGCCGCCCCAAAGCTTTGCGTTATGTTTTTTGGAGAGTTCTGAGTCATGTCCAAAAAATTCAAGTTGAGAGCTGATGAAATCAAGGATGTTGCCAAAGGGTGCGGCGGATGTATAGCAACGGATATGATTACCGTCCATGGAAAAAAGGTGGGCTACATGTATCGTGATGAGCCGCGAAACGATATGGATAGTGGCTGGTGTTTCATGTGGGGTAAGGAGTCGGAGAAATACATGGATGATCCAAGCAATCACGAAATATATGACGTAAACACAATTGCTAATTACAGTCCTGACATAGTCGAATTTCTTGATGCTCCATATGGTTCGGCATTCGAGAGAAATGCTGAGGGTAAGCTTGTTGAGATCGATGATTAAACATAACAAGCCGCTCAAATTCGTTCCGGCCACAAAAGGCGTGGCCTCCACCGGACTCGCTAACGCTCGCCGTTTAGCGGGGCGTTATAAATCAGGGAGTAGCCATCGATGGAATGGCGTAAGGACGATTACCTAATCACTGACGACAAGTCCAAAGTGCAACTGGATATTGTCCACCGCTTGCTTGCTGCAACCTATTGGGGTGACCGCCGTCCCCGAGAAACCGTAGAGCGCATGGTTGCTGGTTCCATCTGCTTCAGTCTTTACCGGGGTGCCACGCAGATAGGTTTTGGGCGGGCAGTCACCGATAGTGCTACGTTTACCTGGGTAGCGGATATTGTGATTGAGCCCGAGTATCGGGGTGCCGGTTTAGGGCAGTGGATCATGGAATGCTTGGTTACGCACCCGGCCATAAAGGGAACTCAAATGGTGTTGCAAACCCGCGATGCTCAAGGGTTGTACGAGAAGTTTGGCTTCTCTGGAAATAGTGCTCTCATGAGCACCAAAGTAACTGATTTATAACAATTCGCAGCAGTACGCGGCTTGCAGCCGCCGGACGTCCCTGACTGGCCGCCGCTGTGCTCCGTGTTATGTGTAAGGGAAGCCAAAATTAAAGGGGGCAGATCGAGTTTATTGTGATCACTTAATGAGGCAGGTTGATTTATTTTTAACCAAGCTGACTGATCTAAAATCTATCTGACCCCTTTTGGTTCATTGCCTCCCGTTCTCCGCCTAACCCCTAAACCTGCGCGTAGCCCCCGTCAACGAATACCTCGCTCCCTGTCATAAAGCTGCTATCGTCGGACGCCAGGAACGCCACCGCGCCTGCGGTTTCTTGGGGATCGCCCAGACGCTCAAGGGGTACGCTCCGTTTCATCTCGCTCAGGGCGTCGGATGGGAGCAATTCGATTAACTTGTCTGTTTTGGTTGGGCCAGGAGACATGACGTTCACGCGAATGCCGGTGCCCCTAAGATCATGGGCCCAACTACGCACCAGGTTTCGGATGGCCGCCTTGGAGGCGCTGTAGATGCTCATCGCGGGGGTGCCCATGCTGCCGACCGTGGAACCGGTGAGGATGATGGAGCCGCCGTTCGTCATCAGGGGGAGGGCCTTCTGGACGGTGAAGAGGGTGCCTTTGACGTTGATGTCAAAGATATAGTCGTAGTGCTCCCCGGTGATCTGTCCTAGGCTGGCGAATTCGCCGACGCCCGCGTTGGCCACCAGTACGTCCAGGCGGCCTTTCTCTTTCTGGACTGTCTCAAATACGCGGTCAAGATCCTCCGGCTTCGTCACATCCGCCTGGAGACCCCGGGCGTTGGATCCCAGTGCCTCAGCCGCGTTGTCGAGGACGTCCTGGCGCCGTCCGACAATGAAGACGAAGGCGCCTTCGTCGATGAGGCGTTGGGCCGAGGCCAGGCCGATGCCGCTGGCTCCGCCTGTGATTAGTGCGATTTTACCGTTTAGCCGACTCATGGTTGGGTCTCCGTGTGTGTTGACTCGATGCGCTTTCACAATATATAAACCACTTACAAATGTTCAAGTATGTACCTTTTGGTAAGTACCCTTTATGGCGAAAGAAAACTCAGAAAACCCACGTTTCATTTGTGGCCTGCATGCGACGCTGCACGTGATCTCCGGGAAATGGAAGCCGTTGATTCTGTTCTTTTTAAACAAGGGCCCGACGCGTTACGGCGAGCTCAAGCGAAGCGTCCGAGGCGTGAGCGACAAAATGTTGATCCAGCAGCTAAAGGAGCTGGAGTCCGACGGTATTGTCCAGCGCACCGACTATGGAGAGATCCCGCTGCGCGTCGACTACTCCCTGACGCCCTTCGGGGCAAGTCTGGTGCGGGCCATGGAGCCGCTTTGCGGCTGGGGCGAAGAGCACGAAGAGGACATTGCCGCGGCGATGGGCCGCCGTAAAACCAGCCGGTAGGAAGCGAAGCCGGCCTAAGACCAATCTGTGAGAGTTACCGTATGGATGCACCGTGAATTTCGAGACGATTCTGATCATCGCCTGTGCCTATCTTGTGGCTGCCTTCGTCAAAGGGGCAACCGGTCTGGGGTTCTCAACATCCGCGCTACCCATTCTCGCGCTTGGGCTGGGCCTCAAATCCGCTATGCCGCTGGTCATCATTCCCTCGCTGGTGAGCAACGCCATCGTAATGATGCAGGCAGGGCACTTTGGGGAGACGGTGCGGCGCTTCTGGCCGATGTTTCTCGCCACCATTCCCGGCCTGCTGATCGGCCTCGCCGTACTGGATCTGATCGATAGCCTAGTCGCCGGCGCGATACTGGGCCTGGTGCTTATCGGCTACGGCGCTTTTACGCTGTTTCGCCCTGGCCAACCGATGTCGGAGAGCCTGGGCCGCAAACTTGCGCCGGTTTCTGGCTTTCTCACCGGTCTGGTGAATGGCATGACCGGATCGCAAGTCATGCCGGTCTTGCCGTTCCTGTTGGCGCTTCAACTCGATCCCAAGCGGTTTATCCAGGCGATCAATATCTCCTTTACCCTTTCGAGCCTAATTATGGCCGTGGGCCTGGCGAAGCTGGGGCTCATGACGGTCGAATCGATTTGGATCTCGCTCCTGGGACTGATACCCGTGTACGTCGGCACTAAGGTCGGCGGTATCGTGCGCCAGCGGATGGATGCCGACACTTTCCGCAGAGTGGTGTTGCTGATGCTGATCGCCTTCGGTGTCGTGCTGGTCAGCAAAACCGCCCTTGCATAGGGCGGTCAGCGCCTTTCGTGGCGGCTTCAAACCCTATAACCACGATCAATACGCCATGGTGATGATTAACAACCGAGATCCGCTTTAGCCAAGTACCTTTCACGTAGCGCACTATCTGATCGAGCACTGACAGTTCTCCATCCTGAGCGATGTGCTTACAGCGAAATAATGTCACGGTAGACTTCGCATAATCATGCGCCATCTCGGAAACGGCTCACATGAATGTCCAGGCCAATATCCTCGTGATCTTATTTCCCTGCTTCATCTCTATTTCCCGTATATCAACGGCACCGAGCTTACGAATCAGCTTCTTGGCAGGCTTAACATTGTCGGTTTTTGAAACCAGGCTGCTAAACCAGCGGCATTGAGTTGCATACTCCTGGCTTTCTCTTATTAGTTTTTTAAGAAACAGCTGTTCGCCCCCCTTACACCAGAGCTCTGCCCCCAAGCCGCCAAAGTTCAGCGTAGGCGATTGGGTTGTGGTTTTTAGTTCGCCGCGACTACGAGCAAGGTTATTGAATTTACGCTGGCTACCTTTAAGTGCTTCATCGAGCGAGGCGTGAAAGGGTGGGTTGCATACACTGACGTCAAAAAACTCCCCATCTTGAATAATCCCTTCAAAAATATGGTTTTTATTGTGCTGCGTGCGCAGCGTGAAGTGATCTTTGAGCGTGGGGTTATTGGCGATAATCGTGGCGACGTTCTCAAGCGATTGAGGGTTAATGTCACTACCAACACACTGCCAGCCGTAAATTTGGCAGGCCAGTAGTGGGTAGATGCCATTGGCTCCTGTCCCTATATCGAGCAGCTTGATGCTGGGCTGTTCATGTCCAAGTCCAATTAAATCCGCCATGTGATGAATATAGTCGGCTCTGCCTGGGATCGGGGGGCAAAGCGCGCCCTCTGGAATATCCCAATCGACAATATTGTAGTATCGGTTTAATAACGCGGCGTTGAGGGTTTTTACTGCCAGTGGGTCTGCGAAACCGATGGAAAGTTCGCCATAAGCGTTAGGCTTCACATAGGGGGCTAGTGGTGGGTGGCTCTTTACGAGCACTGGGAAGTCATAGCCTTGGTTGTGTAGATTCTTCGGGTGCAGGCCTTTACGAACAGGCTTGGCTGGGCTTTTTTCMCTTCCATGGTGGTTGTTCACAGTAATAGGCCCGAGGCTTGGCGTTCAATTGTCGAGAGGGTATGGCTTAGTGCGTGATTATAATCTTCATGGTTGTGTTGAGCATACTTGGTAGTTAAATGGACGCCCATTCTCCCGGGGATGTATATGTTAGCTCCGATGCCCCTCGTCATTAATTGCGGCGGTGTTGTCGATTTTGATCAGTGGCGAACGACTACTCTATGCAGAGCGCATTATTCCGGTGCTGCAAGCCGGAGCAACGCTGAATTTACGCGAGGAAGTCCGTCATGAGTCAGATTGAATCACCGAGAGTTGTCTCCAAAGAGGAGTGGTTTCGGGCACGCAAAGCCCATCTAAAGAACGAGAAGGCGCTCACGCGTATGCGCGACCTGGTCGCCCGTGAACGGCGTGAGTTGCCATGGGTTAAGCTGGAGAAAGAATACGTCTTCGACACGCTGGAAGGGAAGAAAACGCTTGCCGAGCTATTTGGCACAAACAGTCAATTAGTCATTCACCATTTCATGTTCGGCCCTGACTGGAAGGCGGGCTGCCCGAGCTGCTCGCTGGAGGCGGATCATGCCGAGGGCGCCATCGTCCACCTCGCCAATCACGATGTCAGTTATGTTCGTGTATCCCGCGCGCCGTTGGAAAAGCTGGAAGCCTATCGGAGGCGTATGGGCTGGACAGCCCAGTGGGTGTCCTCCCAGGGCAGCGATTTCAATTTTGACTTTCAGGTCTCTTTCGCACGGGAGGATCTTGAGGCTGGTCGGCTCCACTACAATTATCAAACTATCGAGGATCCGAAATACTTCAGCGAAGAATTGCCCGGTCTTAGCGTTGTCTACAGGGATGAAAGTGGCGCTGTGTTCCATACCTACTCCAGCTACGCCCGTGGCAATGAAGAGGTTATTGGCGCCTTCGTTTATCTCGATATCACGCCGAAGGGCCGCAACGAGAAGGAAATCATGGACTGGGTTCGTCGCCGCGATGAGTACGATGTGAGTCCGGCAGAAGCGGTCTGTCACACCTGCTGATTGCCGCCCGTCGCCGTTAGCTCCATCCCAGGGGGGTATAATAATAGAAGGAAGGTAAATGGGCATTGAGCTTATTGGCTTCATCGCAGTCGTATTGCTGGCATACCTTATTCCCGGTCCGGATTTTCTGCTAGTCAGCCGATATGCGGTACAGCATCGTCGACTCGGTTTAGCTGCTGCGCTGGGTGCTCAGAGCGGACTCTGTATACACATGCTGACGGCCGCTCTGGGCCTTTCGGCCATTGCGGCTCGCTCCGCTGAGCTGTTTATGCTGATTCGATGGGCAGGTGCGGCTTATTTAATCTGGATGGGGCTAGCAGTTCTGTACAGCAGTCGTAGCCAGCACCGTAGTGCACAGGCAGACGCGCAAGAAAACATTGATGCCACTAGCCGTAGCCGTGCTTTTGCCAATGGCTTTTTGTGCAATTTGCTCAACCCCAAGGCGGTCATCTTTTTCCTCAGTGTCTTACCCCAGTTCATCGATCCCACGGTTAGTGCCGCTCGGCAAATTTTGATACTCGGGGTGCTTGATGTACTGATTGGTGTCGCTTGGTGGTGGGGCGTTGTCATACTTATGGAGCGCGTAGCACAGGCATTACGCAGGCCGCGCATTCGGCAGTGGTGGGATTGGGTTACAGGCAGTTTGATGATCGGTGCCGGCGCTCTCTTGGTGCGCAACAGTCCGAGTTAATAATGCCATATACGATCACTGGTGTGCTAAAGGGCACATATTACTCTGCCTAGAAGGTGAGCTTCTTACTGAGCTAGACGATGGGCGTTGCTTTGTTCTTACGCCTGGTTCGAGCTATCAAGTTGCCGACAATGCCGAACTTCATCGTTCGTCGACGGAGCTGGGAGCTAAATTGTTTGTCGTCGACTAGCATCACATAATCACTGTTATACATAGGGAGTAAACGCATGGTCTTCGACTTACCTGCTCCAGAACAGCAAGGCTCCAAGTCATTGGTTGGTAGTATTGCGGCTCGGCGCAGCGTGAGGGAATACACGAATGCACCGCTCCCTATCGGTGTTTTGTCTCAATTGCTTTGGTCGGCCCAGGGCGTAACAGGGCCGGATACAAAAAGAGCAGCGCCATCGGCAGGTGGATTATACCCGCTACACCTAAAAATCTTGGTGCAGCGGGTATCGGAACTTGAGCCCGGTATCTATGAGTATCAGGCTGATAATCATTCGTTAAAGTTAATTGGGAACCGTGTTCCGGAAGGTGCAGTGCAAGCGCTAGGGATTGGCGATCAACCATGGTTGAAAGAAGCGGCTCTTGTCATTGGAGTTGCCGCGAATCTTGGAGAGGCAGTTCGGCACTTTGAAGCTCAGCCACCCCAGGGAGAGCGCGGCGCTCGCTATGTCTATATGGAAACGGGGGCTCTAGCACAAAATGTTCATCTTCAGAGTACAGCGCTCGGAGTTGGTTGTGTTTTAGTGGCAGGTTTCGATGATCCAGGGGTGAAGGAAGTATTGAGATTGCCTTCAGACTTGGAGCCTACTGCGCTGCTGTGCATCGGGCAGCGGCGTGTCCCATAGAGGAGTCGTCATTCATGTTCTCTGCTGAGTTCTTGCTTACCTCGTTGGTTGTCGTACTTATCCCAGGTACAGGCGTTATCTTTACCGTTTCCATTGGCTTAATGTATGGGCGCCTGGCAAGTCTCTATGCTGCTATCGGTTGCACACTTGGTATTGTGCCTCACCTGCTGGCTACTGTTCTGGGCCTAGCGGTCATCATGCATACGAGCGCGATAGCATTTCAGGCGCTCAAGTATGCGGGGGTCGCATATCTTCTGTACCTTGCCGTCGTTACTTGGCGTGATCGAAGCGCTTTCTCTGTTCATGAGTTGAGGCGAAAAGGTGATGCCTTTTCGCTTATGAGCAAGGCGTTCCTGCTGAATATCCTAAACCCCAAGCTGACCATTTTCTTCTTGGCCTTCTTGCCGCAGTTCGTTGCAACTGACGCCCAGTCATCATTAGGGCAGCTACTCGGACTGAGCGCTATTTTCATGGCGATGACCTTTGTTGTCTTCGTCATCTACGGGCAGCTTGCCCATGCGTTTAGAGCAGTCGTTATTGAGTCACCGAAGATTCAGAGTTGGTTGCGCAGGAGCTTCTCAGCAGCGTTCGCGGGATTAGGCTTACAGCTCGCTCTGACTGAGCGGTAAGGCTTAACAATTCATTTAAACCGACGCCGCAAAGCGGCGCGGCTTAATTCAGCGCTAGGTAAAAAGAGAGAGGGAATGAGCGCGACACGAATAATGATCATCGGGGGCCCTGGCGCAGGTAAATCTAGGTTGGCTCTTAGACTGTCGAGAATTCTAGACATAGCTGTTTATTGTGTTGATGAGGCCGTTCATGATGAGAAGGGGAAGCTTCGGCCAAGCTCCGAAATTGATTGCACAGTAAGATCCTGGGCATCAAAACATCAATGGATCATTGAAGGAGGAAACTCCAGAACCTATTCGGATAGAGCATCGAGAGCTACCATTCTTGTATTCATGAAGCCGCCACGTTGGCTAAGAGTCTATCGAGTGGCTATTCGGGATAAGCTCAAATTTTCATTGATTTATTGGCCTTTTAAGTATGATGAGATTTTTGGGTTGAAGGATGAGTTGATATTAGGCTCATCAGGCAAAGATATTGCCACTTATACGATTAGAACAAACAAGGATGCAGATGAATTGTTGAAAATATTGGGGCATAAAAATTGTTAGTCTTGCTGTGAATGAAGGTGTTGTAGTAAAGGGACAAGATTTCCATTGTTCGAAACCAATGATCGTAGCCTAAAAACGCGGACAACGGATACTACATTGCGGCTTCGCACCATATTGTAGCCACGCGTGCTGAGCGGCGTTACGTGCCCTACAGCGGCTAGCATTTCCCAGGCGAAGAATGGGTAAGGCCCTAAAAGATTGAACTTGGAGATAGAATACGATGAACAGTGCGTCTCATAATATTAAAGGTCGTTGCCGTTGCGGACAGGTTGAATTTGAGGTTAGCACAAAGCCAATGGTCACAATGGCTTGTCACTGCACAGGGTGTCAGCAAATGACTTCCAGCGCGTTTAGCCTTAGTTCGTTATTTTCGAGCGCTGCCTTTTCGATTACCTCTGGGGTGCCTGTTATCGGTGGGCTTCACGGTAAAACGCGTCATTTTTTCTGCGGGCATTGCATGAGCTGGCTGTTCACGCGTCCTGAAGGTATGGATGACTTTGTAAATGTACGTTCAACGATGCTAGAGAACTCTCGAACCTATAAGCCGTTCATTGAAACTTACACGGATGAAAAACTGGAGTGGGCGATTACTGGTGCAGAGTATAGTTTTGGTAAGTTTCCACCACAGGAAAAATTCCCAGAATTGCTCCAGGAATATGCGCAAAAACATGAGTAAATATAGCATTTAAAAGTGGGGTTGAGCACACAATAATCAGTTGCAGCGGAGTAATTTACGCGGCACTTCAATCGCCCACTGAGCTGTGTGTTAGATTGCATGCGAACCCTTCCAGTCTGATCTTGTGGAGCCTCAAATGACGGCCTCAGTAATTACCTTCGCAGCGTATGCTTTCGACTCCCGACTCAGTGACTCCTGCGCGCTCTGGCGCAGCTCAAACTCATGTTATGTGCCAATGAGGAAGAACTTTGAACATTACAGATTTACCTTTCGGGGTCACCGATTGGTCTGAAGTTGAGAGGACTGAACACTCCGGAGAGCATGGAGTTGCTTATTGGAGGACTCGAAATTTCGGGGATATTCGGGTTCGTATGGTTGAGTATAGTCCTGGGTATCTGGCTGATCATTGGTGCGCTAAAGGGCACATATTGCTCTGCCTTGAAGGTGAGTTGCATACTGAGCTAGACGATGGGCGTTGCTTTGTTCTGACGCCTGGTTCGAGCTATCAAGTTGCCGACAATGCCGAACTTCATCGTTCTTCGACGGCGCAGGGTGCTAAGTTGTTCGTTGTCGACTAGCATCGCATAAACGCTGTGTTGATCCGGCGATTGGTCTTTAGTCTTGAATCTCCGACAGAGGAAGAGCTGAAATCCGACTGGTTATTTGAGGCTCGCAAGAGAGCAGAAGAACTTGATAATGGGTCGGTGCAAGCTGTGCCCGGTGACGACGTTACGAGGACGGCTCGAGCACTGATCAAATGAACTATTTTTTTCACCCGGCAGCGGAAGCCGAGTTTCTGGAATCAGTCGGTTACTACGAGTCGAAAGTTCTAGGGTTGGGTGGTGCCTTTGTAGAGGAATTTGAGGCCCTGGCCGTATTGATTGACGAGTCGCCAGAAGTTTGGCAAATCCAGCTTGAGCCAGACATTCGCAGAGCTCCCCTTCATCGATTTCCACTATCAATCGTCTACCGAAAGCACCCTGGAGGTTTCCAGGTTCTTGATGTTGCACATGACCGACGACGCCCATATTACTGGCTGACCAGGCTTTAACAAGGGCGTTATGAGTGAGCATCCACGAGGAAGGAGCCAACGATGTTTGAGGTAAAAGCAACCCAACATGTGCTGGCGGTTAACGATCTTGAGGCGACCGAGAGCTACTTTCTCGACAAGCTTGGATTTTCCCTACGTTTCCGTGTGGATGGCTGGTCGTTCCTTAGCCTTGGCAGTTTTCACATTATGTTGGGGCACTGGCCGGACGAACTTCCTGCCCGTGATACGCACGAGCATTCCTATTTTGCGTATCTAAACTGTGAAGGTATAGATGAACTTTACCAAAATTATCAGCAGCGTGGCGCCGAAATTTTCCAGGCAATAGCTGATAAGCCTTGGGGGCTACGTGAGTTTGGTGTAGCAACCCCAGAGGAGCATCGAATCATGTTTGGTCAAGATCGCCAACTGGGTAACTGATGCCTGCGGCGTTATTATGTCGGTACGTGTTGCAACGCCGATAAGCTAAAAGGAGCTGTTTATGCGTGCTGCGGAAACACTTTGCTCACAGGATGCGGTGATCGCCGTGGATGTGCAGAACGATTTCTGCCCTGGCGGCGCGCTGGGTATTGACGGTGGCGATGCGGTGGTGCCGGTGCTGAATGATTGGTTGGAAAAGGCCGCCCAGCAGGGTGCTCTGGCCGTGGTTTCCCGGGACTGGCACCCGGTGGATCATTGCTCCTTTGAGTCCCAAGGAGGTCCTTGGCCACCACATTGCCTTCAGGATACAGAAGGCGCTGCTTTTCATCCGGACCTGCAATTGCCGCCGAATACCGTGCGCGTTAGCAAGGGTACGGCATTTGATCGCGACGCCTACTCCGCTTTTGATGGCACCGGCCTTCAAGGCTTTCTAGAAAGCCGGGGGATCAAACGCGTTTGGATTGGAGGGCTGGCCTGCGATATCTGCGTTAAGGCTACCGTGCTAGATGCCTGCAAGTTCGGTTTTGAAACCCACTTAATCGCCGATGCCACCCGCGCAGTCAATGCGGAGCAATTGGGCGCCGTGATGGATGAAATGCGCGAAGCCGGGGCGATTATCGAAGACAGCGCGTGAACTGTAGTTGAGCGGAGCTGCTCTGTTCAGACCGCATTTCCGGTATTTGCCGCAGTAAAGGATGGCCTTCATCAGCGAGTGTGACGCAATGCATCGTATATAGACGGGGGAGTTTATGAGCGATAAGAGCCGAGTCAGCGTTCAGTGCGTGGTGGGCGATATTGCCCAACAGTCCGATGTAGACGCTGTGATTAATGCTGCCAATGCGCAATTGCGAACCGGTGGTGGTGTAGCAGGGGCGCTTCATCGCGCAGCCGGGCCCGGCTTAGCGGAAGAGGGGCGGCTTATTGCGCCCATCGTCCCGGGCCAAGCGGTACTCACTGGCGGCCATAACCTGCCCAATCGCTGGGTGATTCACTGCCTGGGCCCGGTATACGGCGTCGACAAGCCGGGGGATCAACTGCTGGCGGACTGCTACCGCAACGCGCTGAAACTTGCCGAGGAGAATGATATTGAGCGGCTGGCTTTCCCGGCACTCTCTACTGGCGCCTTTGGCTATCCAACGGAAGAAGCCGCTCAAGTGTGTGCGGCTACCCTTGAAGCCACACTCCCCAGCTTGCATAAAGTGCGCCTGATCCGTTTCGTACTGTTTAACGAAGCGGCTCGGCAGACTCTCCACAAAGCATTGGCTCAACGCTTGACCATTGATCCAGTAGAACCGTAGTTTCGGTGTCTTTTGGGCGAGAGTTACATAACCCTGCGCAGTGATTGGATTATTTGTCAGCAGGCGCTTTATTGCCGCTGGCGAGCTTAGACGCTAGTGTCCACTTGGAGGTAATCGGATGCCGGTTGATCAATCTTTAGTTGAGTGTTCATGTGGCCAAGTTGCCGTTGAGCTAGAGGGCGCGCCAATCTATTGCACTGTGTGCCATTGTGATGATTGCCAATTTGCGGCAGATGAACTTGCAAAACTCTTGCCGCCGGAGCCCATCATGGACCCATTTTTAGGTACCCAATATGTGCTTCATCGTAATGACCGATACGCCGTAGTGCGCGGTCATGAGTATCTCCATCCTTATAAATTTCGGGATAAATCGCCAACGAGTCGTATGGTGGCAACATGCTGCAATTCACCTCTTTTTGTCTCCTTTGAAAATTCGCAGCACTGGATCTCGTTGTATCGCCAACGATTTGTAGACGAAGCACCGCCTCTCCAGTCACGTATCGCCACCAAGTTTCTCAAGGATCCCAGCACTCTTCCAACTGATCCGCCTGCCTATAAGTCATTTCCTTTGAAGCTGATCGTACGCCTAGTTGTCAGTAGGCTTCAGATGATTATTGGCCGCTAACGTGAGACGCACCAACAGGGATAGGCCATCTTCGTTGCGCCAGTGCCTTGGCGACAAAGCTAAGCGTGCTGTTATCTACCCATTTGATCCAAGATACACGCGCTCTTAGCGGAAGTTCTCATAGATTAAAGGGGGGGGGGCAATATTGAAGGATCAATTTTGAGCTATCTTGGCTTTTGAGGGTTGAACACGAATATCTGAAGGAGATAAATATGGCATCCACCACACAGCTTCATGGGGCCTGTCTTTGCGGGATTGTCAGCGTTACTGTTGCCACCAAAAGCAACCATGTCGGCGTTTGTCACTGCTCGATGTGTAGAAAGTGGGGTGGTGGCCCGTTGTTTGCGGTTGAGTTTGCCGGTGGTGTGGACTTTAAAGGCTCCGAGTATATATCCACCTTCAGTTCCTCTGAGTGGGCTGAGCGTGGTTTCTGCCAGAAATGTGGCACCCACCTTTTTTATCGCTTAAAGCAGGATGGGCATTATGCGCTTCCCGTTGGGCTTCTTGATGGTGCGGATGATTGGAAAATAACCGAGCAAATATTTATCGATCAAAAGCCGCGTTACTATTCACTAGCAGAAAAAACCAAGCAGTTGACCGGCGAAGAAGTGTTCGCCCAGTTTGGTGAATAGGGAGGCAATTCAGGAGCCGGCTGAACGACGCCCGGTGGCACCTCAGCTAAACCCCGGCACCGCTTCGCGCTGCTCCCGCGGGTGCGCCTGAGGCTTACCACGCGCTACAAAAACCCACAAAGCCAGATGTGTGCACATACCGTAGCGTGTGGCCATGAGAAAGCGAGTTCTACGAGCGCTACACATAGGGCTTATTTTATAGGGCTCTCACCCCGCGTATTTTCCAGCTCCTCAATCATCATTTGCGCCGCATTGGACAGCGTTCGGTTGGTATGCACCAAGTACCCCAGCGGGCGGTAAATAGGCGGGGTGTCTACTTTTAGCTCAACCAGTTCGCTGTCGATCATTTTTTCCGGTAGCAGGCTCCAACCTAAGCCCACGCTGCACATCATCTTTAGCGTTTCTAAATAGTTGGTTGCCATGCTCACCGGCAGTTCCAGGCCCGCTTGGCTAAAACGCTGCGCGATAAGGGATCCTGTAAAGGTCTTCGCCCCCGGCATCACGCAGTTGTATTCGCATAGATCGGTCAGTGACAGAACGCTTTGAGAGACCTGGTGGGTAAGAGGGTGATCGATAGCGCAGGCAAAACAGAGCCGGTCGCGCCACAGCTCTACCACCTGCAGTTGCTCATGAGGGTGGGGCGCCAGCGTCACCACGGCCATTTCCAGGGTGCCGTCCAGCACTCCCTGGTAAGCCTGTTCGGAATCCAGAAAGTGCAGGTCTAGCGTAACCTCTGGGTGGCGCTGGGTGTACTGCTTTAATAGCGGTGGTAAGCGATGCAGGCCAATATGGTGGCTAGTGGCCAGGGTGAGTTTGCCGCCTACTTGGCCAGAAAGGTTGGCCAACGCGCGGCGGCTATCTTCTACGCTAAACAGTATCCGCCGCGCTTGGGGTAGCAGCACGCTACCGGCTTCGGTTAACGCAATACGCCGACTAATACGATCAAACAGCCGTGTACCCACCTGGGACTCTAGCGTGGCAATGCGTTTGCTTACCGCAGGCTGGGTTAGGTGCAGCTGTTCAGCCGCGCGTGAGAAACTTTGCGTATCTGCCACGGCCAAAAAGGCTTGTAAGCTTTGGGTATCCAAGGGCTGCTCCCTAATTAGCTATTCCAGTTTGGAATCTAAACTATGAATAACATGAATTGCTTTTATGCGCGAGTCGCGTGACACTGACCCACAAGCAATTTAAGCAGCCCATAGAGGCGGCCATACCGAACTAGCAGTGCACTGCCCAGGAGAGTCACATGTCAGGTCAAACCCTTTACGACAAGCTTTGGAATCAACACTTGGTGAAGCAGCTCGATGACGGCACTGCGTTGATCTACATCGACCGCCAGTTGCTTCATGAAGTGACCTCGCCTCAAGCGTTTGAAGGCCTGCGTTTAGCTAATCGTAAGCCGTGGCGTTTGGATGCCAATTTAGCCACGCCCGACCATAACGTGCCAACGACCATTAAAGAGCGTGCCGAGGGCAACAGCGGGATTAAAGATCCGGTGTCACTGATTCAGGTGCAAACCCTGGACGACAACTGCCTTGAGTACGGCATCGAAGAGTTCAAAATCAACGATCCGCGCCAGGGCATTGTGCACGTGGTTGGCCCCGAACAGGGCGCAACGCTGCCAGGAATGACCGTGGTGTGTGGCGACTCTCATACCGCCACCCACGGGGCTTTTGGTGCCTTGGCCCATGGTATTGGTACCTCGGAAGTTGAGCACGTCATGGCGACCCAGTGCTTGCTGGCGCAAAAAATGAAGAATATGCAGGTGCGCGTGGAGGGTGAATTAGGCCTGGGCGTGACTGCCAAAGACGTAGTGCTGGCGATTATCGGCAAGATCGGCACCGCAGGCGGCACTGGCTACGCCATTGAATTTGCTGGAAGTGCCATTGCCTCGCTCTCTATGGAAGGCCGCATGACTGTGTGCAATATGGCCATTGAAGCGGGCGCACGGGTCGGTCTGATCGCCGTAGACGACACCACCATCGATTATCTTGGTAAGCGCCCCTTTGCGCCGACCGCAGAACAGTGGGAAGCCGCAGTAGCCGACTGGCGCAATCTGGTCTCTGATGACGATGCGCAGTTCGATAAAGTGGTTACTTTGCAGGCTGAAGAGATCGAGCCACAGGTGAGCTGGGGTACCAGCCCGGAAATGGTCACCGGCATTTCCGGCCAAGTGCCCGACCCGTTAGCCGCGCTGGATGAAACCGTACAGCGCAGCCATACGCGAGCGCTTGAGTATATGGGCCTTCAGCCCAACCAGAAAATTACCGACATTAAGCTGGATAAGATTTTTATCGGTTCCTGCACCAACTCGCGTATTGAAGACTTGCGTGAAGCCGCCAAGGTGGCCAAGGGCAAAAAAGTCGCTGACTCTATCAAACTGGCCATGGTGGTGCCGGGCTCTGGCTTGGTGAAGCGCCAGGCAGAAGCGGAAGGGTTGGATAAAATCTTTATTGAAGCGGGTTTTGAGTGGCGTGAACCGGGCTGCTCCATGTGTTTGGCCATGAACGCGGATAAGTTGGGTGCCGGCGAACACTGCGCTTCGACCTCTAACCGTAACTTTGAAGGGCGGCAGGGCTACGGTGGCCGCACCCACTTGGTCAGCCCTGCCATGGCAGCGGCAGCGGCAATCGCCGGTCACTTTGTCGATGTCCGCAGCTTGCCCGCTAACGACGCCACTCACGCTCAGGAGGCCTAAGCCATGAAAAAATTTGAACGTTTTGGAGGTGTGGTTGCGCCCCTTGATCGCGCCAACGTCGATACCGATCTGATTATCCCGAAGCAGTTTTTGAAATCAATCAAGCGCACCGGCTTTGGCGTTAATCTGTTTGATGAATTGCGTTATTTGGATGAAGGCCAGCCGGGGCAGGATTGCTCGCAGCGCCCGCTCAATCCTGATTTCGTCTTGAACCAGCCGCGCTTCAAAGGTTCTGAAGTGCTGCTGGCGCGGCGTAACTTTGGTTGCGGTAGCTCCCGCGAACACGCGCCTTGGGCGCTGGAAGATTTCGGTTTCAAGGTGGTGATTGCGCCTAGCTTTGCCGATATCTTCTACAACAACTCGTTCAAGAACGGCATTTTGCTGATCACCTTCCCAGAAGATGTGGTCGATCGCCTGTTTGCTGAAGTGGAAGCCAACGAAGGCTACCAGTTGGATGTGGATTTAGAGAACCAGCGGGTGGTTACTCCCAGTGGTGAGATTTTAGAGTTTGAAGTGGATGAGTTCCGCAAACACTGCCTGCTGGAAGGGCTGGACGATATTGGCCTGACGCTAAAAGACGAAGACGCCATTCGTGCTTTTGAGCAGAAGCATAAAGCCGCGCGCCCCTGGTTGTTCCGGCAGTCTGCCTAAACGCTTTCCAGTTTTCACAGTCAGTTTGATAGCGCGTTGCAACCCCATTGCAACGCGCAAAGCGGCCAAAGTCGCTTGATAACACGTTAAGGATTCAGCATGACGCATAAGGTTTTATTGCTGCCGGGTGATGGTATCGGCCCCGAGATTGCTGCTCAGGCGGCACGTTTGTTGAAGGCGTGCCAGGAAGCGGGCTTGGATATTGAAGTCGAAGAAGGCCTGGTGGGCGGCTCGGCCTATGATGTGCACGGCGAGCCGCTGCCTGCGGAAACCCTTGAAAAAGCCAAAGCCGCCAGCGCTATTCTGCTGGGGGCTGTGGGTGGTCCCAAGTGGGACAAAATTGAAGACCTCTCCAAGCGTCCTGAAAAAGGCCTGCTGGGTCTGCGTAAAAACCTGGGATTGTTCGGCAACCTGCGCCCAGCAATGCTTTACCCGCAGTTGGCCAGCGCTTCCAGCCTGAAGCCTGAGCTAGTGGCCGGGCTGGATATTATGATTGTCCGTGAACTCACCGGCGGTATCTATTTCGGCCAGCCCCGTGGCATTGAAGTGCGCAACGGTGAGCGAGTGGGCTTTAATACCTATATCTATTCTGAAAGCGAGATTGAGCGTATTGGCCGAGTGGCGTTTGAAATGGCCCAAAAGCGCGGCAAAAAACTTTGCTCAGTAGATAAAGCCAACGTGCTGGAAGTCACCATCTTGTGGCGGGAAGTGATGGAGCGTTTGGCGCCAGAGTACCCAGACGTAGAGCTCTCCCATATGTACGTGGATAACGCCGCCATGCAATTGGTGCGCGCGCCCAAGCAGTTTGACGTAGTGGTGACGGGCAATATGTTTGGCGACATTCTTTCCGATGCTGCCGCCATGCTCACCGGCTCCATTGGGATGCTGCCTTCAGCATCGCTTAACGAAAGCGGACAGGGCATGTACGAGCCTTGCCACGGCAGCGCGCCGGACATCGCCGGTCAAAACGTGGCTAATCCGCTGGCCATGATGCTGTCTGTTGCCATGATGCTGCGCTACTCATTAAACGAGAATGCCATGGCTGAGCGTATTGAAGCCGCTGTAGGCAGCGTGCTGGATGACGGCCTGCGCACGGCGGATATCGCCTCTGAAGGTATGCAGGCCATTGGTACCGATGCCATGGGCGATGCGGTGTTGGCTGCGTTTGCTAAGCAGTGAGTAAAGTCGTCGGGCTACTCCGGCGATAGGTCTACGAGGGGGCGCTGTAAACCCCTCCCTGGGCGCTACATTTGCCATCCATGGCAAATGACCCCCTCTACGACCTATCCTCGGCACCTTTGTTTGCTCAGCCATTAACATTAGCTGTTCAGTGCGGCTTCAAAATCACCGTAAAGAAGTGTGTATAATACAAGGACTCATTCTTTGCAGGAGGACTTCATATGTTGAAAGTCGGTTTCGTGGGATGGCGCGGCATGGTGGGTTCAGTGCTGATGCAGCGCATGCAGGAAGATGGTGATTTTAACGGCATTGAGCCGGTGTTTTTCACCACCTCCCAGGTAGGTCAGCCCGGCCCCGACATCGGTGTAGACGTCCCTCCGCTGAAAGACGCCTTTGATATTGAAGCGCTCAAGGCGCTGGATGTCGTTATCACCTGTCAGGGTGGCGATTACACCAAGCCGGTTTATAAAGATCTGCGCAGCGCAGGCTGGAAAGGCTACTGGATTGACGCTGCCAGCACGTTGCGTATGGAAGATGAAGCGACGATTGTGCTGGATCCGGTTAACCGCAGGGTGATCGACGACCAGCTAGCCAAAGGCGCCAAAACCTTTGTCGGTGGCAACTGCACCGTGAGCCTGATGTTGATGGGCTTGGGCGGTCTGTTTGAAGCCGATATGGTCGAGTGGATGACCTCCATGACCTATCAGGCGGCTTCTGGCTCGGGCGCTAAGCACATGCGCGAGTTGCTCAACCAAATGGGTACGCTGCGCGATAGCGTTGGCGAAGAGCTAAAAGATCCGTCAAGCGCAATTCTGGATATCGATCGTAAAGTCACCGCAGCGATGCGCAGCAACGACTTCCCGACCGATAACTTTGCCGCACCGCTGGCGGGTAGCCTGCTGCCGTGGATCGATACCAAGCTGGATAACGGCCAGAGCCGTGAAGAGTGGAAGGGCAGCGTTGAGACCAACAAGATTCTTGGTCTCGACAACAACCCGATCCCCATCGATGGTCTATGCGTGCGTATTGGTGCGATGCGTTCGCACAGCCAGGCGTTCACTATCAAGCTCAAGCACGATGTGCCGCTGGATGAGATCGAAGATCGCATCGCCAAGCACAACGAGTGGGTCAAGCTGATTCCCAACGATAAAGACGCCACCATTGCTGGCCTAACGCCTGCAGCTGCGACTGGTACGCTACAAGTGCCGGTTGGCCGTCTGCGTAAGCTGCAAATGGGCGGTGAATACCTCTCGGCATTCAGCGTGGGTGACCAGTTGCTGTGGGGCGCCGCAGAACCGCTGAAGCGGATGCTGAAGATCCTGCGCGAGCAGTAATTATTTGTTGTAGTACGGTATGTAGTACGCCAGTCGAAAACGGGAAGCTGCTCGCAGCTTCCCGTTTTTTTTGCTCTTATTCGCCACGTTAGTGGGAAAAACCGCTCTATTTCGTTAAGTTATGATAAAAAAGACGTAATACAATAATTGGGTATCAATGGTTAAAAGTAAGTGGGCATCAGGGAACATTCATGAAAAAAACACTGACATGGATGACATGGCTCTCGTTGAGTGCAATGAGTCCTATCGCGCTAGCCATTGGCTTAGGGCAGGCGAGTGTCAGCTCGTACCTGAATGCGCCTTTAGATGCCTCGATCCCGCTATTGGAAAGCAGTGATTACGCACTAGACAATATTCGTGTAGAGATTGCCGACCCCTCTGATTTCGCCACAGCAGGCCTTGAGTGGACGCCGTTAGCTGCCAGTGTACGTGCTCAGGTGGTGGAGTATCAGGGGCAGCGTCAGGTGCGCTTAAGTTCTGACCAAGCGATGCAGGAGCCCTGGCTTGATGTACTGTTAACGGTTGAGTATCCGGGCGGGCAACAGTTTCGCGATATCACATTGCTGTTTGATCCCCAGGGCTATTCTCAACAAGGCTATTCTCAGCAGGGTCGGTCGCAACAGGGCCAGGCTCAAACCGCTAGCCCCGTAGCGGTTGCCACTCCAGTTGCTGAGACTGGGCCCGCGACGCCTGCTCGTGCCAGCGGGAGTGCCCCCGGAAATAGCCGCGCTTACATAGGCAGTGGCGATACGTTATGGAGTGTTGCCGAACGTATTAAGCCCGACAAAGCAAGTGTTCAACAGATGATGGTTGCGCTACTGGAGGCCAATCCTGAGGTCTTCCCATCAGGCAATATAAATGACATGCGTGCCGGCCAAACGTTAGAAGTGCCTTACGCTGAACGCATTCTGGCACGCTCTCATGCTGATGCCGACACGGCGATTAAAGCCATGAATGAAGCCTGGCGGGCACGCCGCAATGGCTCGTTGCAGGCAGTGTCGCTACCCAAGGCTGAAACCGCCCCCGTTGCTGATGCCGCCATAGCCGACGCCCAAACCCTACAGACAAATGGGTCTAACCAACCTGATAGCGCGCTTGTCGCTGGCGGTTCGAAAGCGGTCTTGTCGGATGGTTCGGAACCCGACGAGCCAGAAGCGTTAACTCGTGCAGAGCTGACCGAGCAACTGCGCCTTAGCCAAGCGACGCTTCAGCAGGTGCTTGAAGAGCGTGAGTTGATGCGCGCAGAGCTTAACGAACTGCGTGGCGAGGTCACCTCGCTGACCCAGGCGCTAAGCGAGGCATTGGCGGCTCAAGAGCCATCGCCAGAGCCACTCGCTGCCACTTTGAATGTTGTGGACAGGGACGAGACGGATGGCCCGGGTATCGCTGCTTTAATTGAACGCTACCAGTGGTCGCTGGCGTTGGCGGCCATTGCACTGCTGGTAGCGCTATTAGTGTGGCTACGTAAACGCCGGGAAGAGACCTGGGATGACGTTCCGCTTGTTGAGCCAGTGGTGAAGCCAACGGTGTCGCCCAGCGCCGCGACTATGCCTGACAACGAACCAGAGCCCCAGGCTGAGGCCGCCGATGCTCCGGCCACTAACGACGAGCAGCCATTAGATACCGACCAGTGGCTGGTCGACGATCAAGCGCAGATGCCAGCGCAAGATGACACTCTACGCTATGAAAAAAGCCAAGCGTCGGGACTGGCTGAGCAGGGGCGTCAGCGACGGTTCGGGCTGCATGCCGTGGCCACTGACAGCTCTGAAAGCGTTTCATTGGCGCCTCCGCCGAGTGCTGCCCCCATGAGCCAGCGGCTGGCTTCTATCGGTACGGGTTTACCCGCGTCTGAACCAGCGGCGGCTGCGCAGCCAACCGAGAAGCCATCGGTTGCCGCTGAGGATCCCGGCCATCGCTTTATCGATTACCATCCGCCGATCTTAAACAGCGCTTCCAATAGCCCTTCAAATAGCTTTTCAGACAGCCAGGATGGCCCTCGCATTGAGACCCCAATGCAGCCCACGGTAGCGCTTGCCAGTGAGCCGCATGCGGAACCGGTGCCTCCGGCGAAACACCCGCGTCGGCCGGTCGAGGAGGAGTGGGAAATTGAAGAGGTAGCATTCAAGCCGCGAGGGCTGGATAATAGTGATCCTTCAAAATCTTCAACATGATGTGGCTTGATGACGCTGTTCTATCACTTCGATGAGAAAATTCCGCTTACTGGCCGCTTGGCAATGGGTATCGAGTACGACGGTACCCGCTACTGCGGTTTTCAGCGCTTAAACCACGCCGCATCGGTTCAGGCGTCGCTAGAGGATGCGCTGTCCAAGGTGGCCAATGAGTCCATTCGGGTGAACGCTAGCGGGCGCACAGATTCGGGTGTGCACGCGACGCGCCAAATCGTTCATTTTGACCCGCCGGTGGGGCGCTCTGAAAAAGCCTGGATCTTTGGCGCTAATACCCAGTTGCCCCGCGATATCGCCGTGCGTTGGGTAAAGCCCGTAGGCGACGACTTCCACTCACGCCTGTGTGCCCTGGGGCGCCGTTACCGCTACGTGCTGCTGAACCAGATTAGTCGCCCCGTATTAGAGCGGGCCAATGTGMCCTGGTGCCGGGATCCGTTAGACGCCGATGCCATGCACCGGGCCGCCCAGGCGCTGGTAGGGGAGCATGATTTTTCCAGCTTCCGCGCCGCTGGCTGTCAATCGAAATCCCCCTGGCGGCATATGCACTTTGTCGACGTAAAGCGCTACGGCCAACTGGTGATGATCGATATTCAAGGCAATGCGTTTTTGCACCATATGATTCGTAACATCGCCGGGGCACTGGTGAGTGTAGGGCGTGGTGCTCAGAGTGAGACCTATATTGGCGAACTGCTGGCGCTGCAAAACCGCCGCAAAGGCGATGTCACCGCGCCTGCTTGTGGGTTGCATTTTGTCGATTCGGTTTACGATGAGCGCTTTGATCTGCCCAAAGAGCCGCTGGGGCCGCATCTGCTCTCATTTACCGGTGAATGGACCGGGGAGCGCGAGTTGCCTGATACGCCGCGGATAGCTTATCGGCGCAATCGTTCGCTTCGCCATCCGGCTGCTAACCCTGAGCAGGAGGTGCCGTCATGAGTGCTGCTGCGCTAATCCGTACCCGCATCAAGTTCTGCGGCTTTACCCGCGGCGAGGATATTGACCGCGCCGTGGCGCTGGGCGTGGACGCCTTGGGGTTCGTTATGTGGCCGAAAAGTGCCCGCAGCGTGAGTGTTGAGCAACTGGCCGCGCTGTCTGCCCGGGTACCCGCCTTTGTGACCCGGGTGGGGCTGTTCGTTGACCAGCCTGCTGAGCTCATCGAGCAGTGCTTACCCTATCTCGATATGCTCCAGTTTCACGGCAATGAAACGCCCGAGGAGTGTCAGCGCTTTGCGCTACCCTGGATGAAAGCGCTGCGTATGCGCGATGAGATAGATCTAGCCCATGAGGCAGAGCGCTATCATCAGGCCCAGGCGCTGCTGTTAGATGCCTATCGACCGGGAACGCCGGGGGGCACGGGAGAGATCTTTGATTGGTCGAGAATCCCCGCAAATCTTGCAAAACCTGTTATCCTCGCCGGTGGGTTGAGTGCTGCTAACATTGCTGACGCTGTGCGTCAGGTAGCGCCTTATGCAGTGGATGTGTCGGGTGGTATTGAAGCCTCCCACGGCTGTAAAGATGCCGACAAGATGGCGTCTTTCGTTCGTTATGTAGCGTTAGCCGACGCTCGTTAGAGTACGCTGCGCAGTGACGTGTACTGAATCTGCTGCGTTATTAGTGAGTTCATTTATTGTTTGCCTGTTCTGGCGATCTTGTGAGGTATCTCTGTGACAGTTTCTGCGACGCCTGCTCCGAAAACTAAATTCAGCGATCTGACCCGAATGCCGGATGCCCGCGGTCATTTTGGCCCCTACGGCGGTCGGTTCGTGTCAGAAACTCTCAGCTTTGCGTTGGAAGAGTTGGAGAAAACCTACTTAAGCCTGCGTGATGACCCCGACTTCCAGGCCGAGTTTGACTACGACCTTGCCCACTACGTAGGACGTCCGTCACCGCTTTACCACGCCAAGCGCTGGTCGGCGAGTCTTGGCGGTGCGCAGATTTGGTTGAAGCGCGAAGACCTGAATCATACCGGCGCTCACAAGGTCAACAACACCATTGGTCAGGCACTACTGGCCAAAAAAACCGGCAAGCCGCGGATTATCGCTGAAACCGGGGCGGGCCAGCATGGCGTTGCCTCTGCGACCGTGGCCGCTCGCTTAGGGCTTGAGTGCGACGTCTATATGGGCGCTGAAGATGTCCAGCGCCAGAAGCTAAACGTCTATCGTATGCGCCTGCTGGGCGCTCGGGTCATTCCGGTGGAGTCCGGTACCCGTACCCTTAAAGACGCCATGAACGAAGCGCTGCGTGACTGGGTCACCAACGTTGATAACACCTTTTATATCATCGGTACCGTGGCTGGCCCGCACCCTTATCCACTGCTGGTGCGCGATTTCAATGCGGTGGTGGGGCGTGAAGCGCGCCGCCAGTCGCTTGAGCAGATTGGCCGTCTACCCGATGCGCTGATTGCCTGTGTGGGCGGTGGCTCCAACGCCTTGGGTCTGTTCTACCCCTTTGTGGAAGATGACGACGTGGCCATGTACGGCGTCGAAGCCGGTGGTGATGGCGTGGAAACCGGCCGTCATGCGGCGCCGCTGGCATCCAATGCCCCCCGCGGCGTGCTGCACGGTAACCGCACCTACTTAATGTCAGATGAAGCCGGGCAGGTATCTGATACCCACTCGATTTCGGCCGGTCTGGATTATCCGGGCGTGGGCCCAGAGCACGCGCTATGGAAAGACGTGGGGCGGGTCTCCTACGTGGCGGCAAACGATAAAGAAGTGCTCGAAGCGTTCCGCGAGCTGACCCACATGGAGGGTATTATGCCCGCCCTTGAGTCAGCTCACGCGTTGGCTCACGCCAAGGTATTGGCGCCTACCATGCGTCCTGACCAGCATATCGTGGTCAACCTCTCCGGGCGTGGCGACAAAGACATCATGACAGTTGCTAAGATTGATGGCATCGAATTTTAAGGGCGAGCATGAACCGTATTGATCAGCGTTTCAGTGAACTTAAGCAGCAGGGTCGCAAGGCCCTGATCCCTTACATTACCGCAGGGGATCCGGCGCCGCAGTACACCGTGGGCTTTATGCATGCATTGGTGGAAGCAGGCGCCGATGTGATTGAGCTAGGTGTGCCTTTTTCCGACCCCATGGCCGATGGCCCGGTGATTCAAAAAGCCTGTGAACGTGCTTTAAAGCAGGGCACACGGCTGGTTGACCTCATGCAAATGGTCAAAGAATTCCGCCAAACCGATACCACCACGCCGGTGGTGCTGATGGGGTATTTGAATCCTATTGAGCGGATTGGCTACGAGAACTTTGCCGATCAAGCCGCCAGCGTAGGCGTTGACGGCGTGCTGATAGTGGATATGCCCCCGGAAGAGGCCGAAGAGATTGGGCCGCTGCTGAAATCTCGGCATTTAGCAGCGATTTTTCTCGTTGCGCCTACCACTTCGCACCAGCGTGCCGCTACAATATGCGCCCATGGTGAAGGCTACCTCTACTATGTTTCGCTGAAAGGCGTGACCGGTGCCGCCACCCTGAACGCAGACGATGTAGCCGAGCACCTGGCGCCGCTGCGGGGGATGACCGATTTGCCGCTATGTGTTGGTTTCGGCATCCGCGATGGTGTGACTGCTGCGGAAGTCGCTAAAGTCGCCGATGGTGTGATTGTAGGCAGCGCTTTGGTTAACCGCATTGCTGAAAGTGTCGATGCGCCGGAAACCATTGCAGGCCAGTTGAAAAGTGTATTAGCAGAGATGCGTACGGCGATGGATGCCTAAAGCAGCACGCTTTATCGCCTATACTGAATAGATTAACGACACTCATCAAGCCTGGTTTTGCCGGGCGTTGACGTATAACGGAAGCCTTTTTGATATGAGCTGGTTAGACAAGATCGTACCCTCCATGGGTCGTATCCAGCGTAAAGACCGTCGCGCTAGCGTGCCCGACGGCCTCTGGCGTAAATGTCCCAAGTGCGAAGCGGTTCTCTATCTCCCTGAGCTAGAGAAACATAACAGCGTATGCCCCAAGTGCGATCATCACCTGCGCTTGACGGCACGCAAACGCTTGGACTGGTTCTTGGATAAAGCAGGACGCGAAGAGATTGCGGCGGAAATCGAACCTGTTGATCGATTGAAGTTCCGCGACTCTAAAAAATACAAAGACCGCCTGACCGCGGCGCAAAAAGACACTGGCGAGAAAGATGCGCTGGTCGCTATGCGCGGTGAGTTGGATGGTCTGCCGGTGGTCGCCGTTGCCTTTGAGTTCACCTTTATGGGTGGCTCAATGGGGGCGGTGGTCGGCGAGAAATTTATTCGCGCCGCTACCCTGGCCCTGGAAGAGAATATCCCGCTGGTGTGTTTTGCCGCCTCTGGTGGTGCGCGCATGCAGGAAGCGCTGTTCTCGTTGATGCAGATGGCTAAAACCTCCGCCGCGCTCGAAAAGCTCAAGCAAGCGGGTGTGCCGTACATTTCGGTGCTCACTGATCCCGTCTTTGGCGGTGTTTCAGCCTCGTTGGCAATGCTAGGTGATTTGAACATTGCCGAACCCAATGCCTTGATTGGTTTTGCTGGCCCGCGGGTTATCGAACAAACGGTGCGTGAAACCTTGCCGGAAGGTTTCCAGCGCAGTGAGTTCCTGCTCGAACACGGCACTGTCGATATGATCGTCCATCGCCATGAAATGCGTGCTCGCGTGGGCAGTGTGCTGCGTAAGCTAACGCACCACGATGCGACCCCGGTGAGTTCGATAACCCCTGATGATGCTGACGTAGTGGAGCCGATCGTCGAGGAAGCTACCTTAGCGGATACTGCTAACGTCACTTTTGAAAAGGTCGATGCGACCAAGCAGGATACCACTTCCGCTAAGAGTGATGATCATTCACGCAATGCCTGACTCTCTAGAACCACACGCTCTACAGCCATACTCTTTACAGCAGTGGCTCCAGCATTTGGAAACGCTGCACCCGGTAGGGATTGATATGGGCCTGGAGCGGGTCTCTGAGGTGGCAAAACGTATGGGGCTGCTCGCAAGCCCCATCGCCCCTCGCGTTATTACGGTAGCAGGCACCAATGGTAAGGGCTCAACCCTTGCCATGATTGATAGCGTTGCCCGTGCCCATGGTTGGCGTGTGGGTACCTATACTTCCCCTCATTTATTGCGCTACAACGAACGCGTTAAAATCGACGGTCAGGAAGCCGACGACCAACTGCTTGTGCAGGGGTTTGAGCAGGTGGAGCGTGCGCGCTTGCAGGATAGTGAAATCAGCCTCACCTATTTTGAAGCGGGTACGCTGTGTGGTCTGTGGTGCCTGGTCAATGCAGAGCTTGATCTTGCGGTACTGGAAGTCGGGCTGGGTGGGCGCCTAGATGCGGTTAATATTGTTGATGCGGATGTGGCTATCGTCACCACCATCGCTCAGGATCACGCTAACTTTTTGGGCACCGACTTAGCCCAGATAGGGCGTGAAAAAGCCGGTATTTTTCGGCCCAATCGGCCCGCCGTGTTAGGTAGTCAAACGTTGCCAGAAAGCGTTGCTGAGTGTGCCCAGGCGCTTACCGCGCCCACGTTTAGTTTGGGCCAGCAATTTACCCATCAGGCGATGGCGGGTGAACGCTCCCAATGGCGCTGGCAGGGGCAGTATCTGGATGGTCAACCCATTGTTATTGAGGAACTTCCCGATCCTGGGCTGCCTGTTGATAACGCTGCCAGCGCTTTACAGTCGCTTGTGCTTGCCGGGCTTGAGTTAGAGAAATCACGTGTGCAAGCAGCGCTTGGTTCGGTGCAGTTGGCAGGACGGTTGCAATGGGTTGGCCCCTGGTGCCTGGATGTGGGGCATAATCCTCATGCCGCCGAGTATGTCGTTCGCCATTTGCCATCACCGCCGGAAGGTGGTCGCCAGTGGGGTCTTATCGGCATGTTGAATGATAAGGATATTGACGGTGTCATACAGGTGTTAGCGGCCCGCATTAATGATTGGGTGTGCGTGTCGCTTGGTGGCGAGCGAGGTTGCCAGGCAAGCGAGTTGTCGCAACGTATTATAGCTCAGGGAGGGCGGGTGCATTTTCGCGCCGATTCGCCGCAAGCAGGCGTCGATTGGCTCGCGCAAATGTTAACGCCCAATGATCGTGTCTTGGCCACCGGGTCGTTCTTTACAGTAGCGGCACTGTTAGCTCGGCCACTGCCAACAGGCGCTGCGTCGCTTGATGGAGACGGAAATGAAATACGGTAAAACGGAACGCATTAGCGGCATTGTGATTCTACTCGCGTTACTGGCGATCTTTGTGCCGTGGCTAATGAGTGATCCCGCTCCGAGGGAAGAGCGCCCCCAGCCGAGCTTTGTGATTGAACAGCCGGTTGAAGTGGAGCGCCGTGACGTGCCCGCGCCAGAAAGGCCTTCAACCATTGGTGAATCGTCGCTATCGTCGACCTCTCAAGGGGAGAGTGAAGAGGGCGATATCCCTATTGACGCCAATCCGCGGTTGCCGGAAACCGATCAAATCGCGGCTTCCAATCAGTCTTCCCGCCCAGAAGCGGCGGCCACCAGTGAAGCGGAAGAAACTCCGGCAACCCCCAATAGCGACCCTATCGCTGATTTAATCGCCAGTAATAGCAGCAGTGGTCAAAGCAGCGCTGGAGGCTCGGCGCAGAGCTCTTCAGTAGGCTCTTCACAAGGTTCATCGCAAAGCTCGTCATCTAGCGCATCGAGCCCCTCATCCAGCGCTCAGGGAGAGTGGGCAGTGCAAGTCGGCAGTTTTGGAGAGCCCGATAATGCACAGCGCCTTAGCGAACAGCTCTCTGGTGAGGGTTTTACTGTTTATCAGCGTGAGCGCGATAACAATATGACCACCGTCTTTGTGGGCCCTTATGCCACTTCTGAAGAGGGTGAGTCCGCCATGTCTTCGATTAAAGAGCGCGCTAATGTGCAGGGCCTGCTTGTTCGGGTAAGAGACTAACCCATGGCATTAACCTGGATTGATGCGCTGTTCTTGGCCGTGCTGGCGCTGTCGATGCTGGCCGGCTTCGTCAGGGGGTTTGTTCGCGAAGCGTTGGGGCTGGCCGCCTGGGTGGTGGCGTTAATGGTTGCCCGAGTGCTCGCTGAGCCGGTGGCCGAACTGATGAGCGGGTTTATCGATAGCTTTGATGCCCGCTTAGTACTCGCCTTTATATTAGTGATCTTTGCCGTTATTTTGCTTTGTGGCATCGTGATTCGCTTGGTGCATGCCGCGATAGAGTGGGTGGGCATGGGGCTTTTGAACCGCGTGGCGGGGGCCGCATTTGGCGTTGCCCGCGGGGCGGTTATTTTGCTTATCGCTACGGTGCTGATTACCCTTACGCCGCTGGCGGAGCTACAGGCATGGCAGCAAGCCGAACTGCGCCCGACCTTTATTCAACTGCGCGATTGGGCGGTAAGCCAGTTAGATCAGTGGGATCGAGAACTGCCTGAGGCGCCAGCGTCGCTGCGCGACATTTCGCTACCCGAACTGCGCATGCCTGGCGCGGCGGAGCGAGAAGTTATCCCGACAGGTGATTGACCTGTTACTGAAGTTGATTCTACCAACGTTCGGGCTTGCTTAGGTATAGGCAAGCCATGGCATTAAGTGAGGTAACGTGAATGTGCGGTATAGTGGGCCTTCTGGGCAAGCAAGCGGTAAATCAGGGAATCTACGATGCCCTGACCGTACTTCAGCATCGTGGCCAGGACGCTGCCGGCATGATGACATGGAGCGAGGGACGCTTCCTACTGCGCAAGAGTAACGGCTTGGTACGTGATGTCTTTCACACCCGCCATATGGCCCGCCTAAAAGGTAATCTAGGCATAGGTCACGTGCGTTACCCGACGGCAGGCTCTTCTAGCGAAGCCGAGTCGCAGCCGTTCTATGTTAACTCTCCTTACGGTATTGCGCTGGCGCATAACGGCAACCTGACCAACTCAGAGCAGTTGAAGCAGGAGCTGTTCTCCACCGATCTGCGTCATATCAATACCAGCTCCGATTCCGAAGTGCTGCTCAACGTATTTGCCCACGAGCTTGGCAAACAGGGATTGCACCTGGAAGCGGAAGATATTTTTGACGCCGTGCGTCGTGTTCATCGTCGCTGTAAAGGTGGCTATGCCGCCGTGGCGATTATTAACGGCTTTGGCATGGTGGCATTCCGTGACCCCTTCGGTATTCGCCCGGTGGTGTTTGGTACCCGCGAAGAGGAGAACGGTCAGGCGGTAATGATCGCCTCTGAATCCGTTGCCTTGGACGTGGGCGGTTTCGAGCTTGAGCGTGATTTGTCGCCCGGCGAAGCCATCTTTGTCGATATTGAGGGCAATATTCATACTCAAGTATGCGCTGACCGCCCGCAGCTGCGTTCGTGCATTTTTGAGCACGTGTATCTAGCGCGTCCGGATTCCCTATTGGACGGCGCCTATGTGTACGGCACCCGGATGCAGATGGGCCGTAAGTTGGGCGACCGCATTCTCAACGAGTGGCCGGATCACGATATTGATGTGGTGATTCCTATCCCCGATACCTCGCGCACCTCCGCTCTTGAAATGGCACAGCACCTGGGGGTGACCTACCGCGAAGGGTTTATGAAGAATCGCTATATTGGCCGCACCTTTATTATGCCGGGGCAGACCCAGCGTAAAAAATCGGTACGCCAGAAACTCAACGCCATCGACGTTGAGTTTAAAGGCAAAAACGTCCTGCTAGTGGACGACTCCATAGTGCGGGGCACCACCTGTAAGCAGATTATTCAAATGGCCCGTGATGCCGGGGCGCGTAAAGTTTATTTTGCCTCGGCGGCGCCGCCGGTGCGTTTCCCCAATGTGTATGGCATCGATATGCCAGCGGCGTCTGAGTTGATTGCTCATGGCCGTAGCGAAGAGGAAGTGGGTGATCTAATCGGCGCTGATCGCATCTTCTATCAAAACCTGGAAGATCTAAAATCGGCCTGCCGTGAAGTGAACCCTGAGATGGAAGAGTTTGATTGCTCGGTGTTTGACGGTAACTACGTGACTGGTGATATCGACGACGCCTACTTGGCTGCCTTGGAAGCTAGCCGCAATGATTCCGCCAAGGATCAAAGCGCCGGTGACCATGCCCTGGTCGATATGCACAATCAGGACGATGACCTGGACGATTAGGAGAGACGCCTTATGCATGATGACAATCACCAGGAAGACAATCACCAGGATGAGTGGTCGCTAGAGACGCTGGCTATTCGGGCTGGCCATCAGCGCACCTTCGAGCAGGAACACTCGGAGCCTATTTTTCCGACCTCAAGCTTTGTCTACGAAAGCGCTGCCGAAGCGGCGCGTAAATTTGGTGGCCAAGAGCCTGGCAATGTTTACTCGCGCTTTACCAACCCAACGGTGCATACCTTTGAGCGCCGCCTAGCGGCCCTTGAAGGCGGCGAACGCTGCGTGGCTACCAGCTCGGGCATGTCGGCTATTCTCTCCACCGCGCTGGCGCTGCTTTCTGCGGGAGACGAGATTGTCGCTTCCCGGTCGCTGTTTGGCTCTACGGTGAGTCTGTTCGATAAGTATCTCGGCAAGTTTGGAATTACCACGCGCTACGTGGAGCTTTCCAACATGTCTGCCTGGGAAGCGGCGATTACCCCTAAGACGCGTCTGCTGTTTGCCGAAACGCCCTCAAATCCGCGCTCAGAAATTGCCGATATTGCGGCTCTGTCCGCGTTGGCAAAGCGTCATGATGTGCTATTGGCCATCGATAACTGCTTTCTGACTCCGGCACTTCAGCAGCCGCTAGCGTTAGGCGCTGATTTGGTTATTCACTCGGCGACCAAGTATCTGGACGGTCAAGGCCGCGCCATTGGTGGCGCCGTGGTAGGAAGCCATGCGCTGCTTGAGGAGGTATTCGGCGTGGTGCGCACCTGCGGGCCTTGCCTTAGCCCCTTCAACGCCTGGATTTTTACCAAGGGCCTGGAAACCCTGTCGCTACGCATGAATGCCCACTGTGAAAACGCCTTAACCCTGGCGCGCTGGCTCGATGCTCACCTAGCGGTTAAGCAAGTGTTTTACAGCGGCCTGGAAGATCATCCGCAGCACGCCTTGGCTAAACAGCAGCAAAAGGGCTTCGGTGCCGTATTGGGCTTTGAAGTGAAGGGCGGCCAGGAGGGGGCGTGGCAGGTCATTGATGCGACCCGCATGTTGTCCATCACAGGTAACTTAGGTGATGTTAAAACCACCATTACCCATCCTGCGACGACGACCCATGGCCGTTTATCGGATATGCAGAAAGATGCGGCGGGTATTGCGCCAGGGCTTATTCGCGTGGCGGTAGGCCTTGAGAGCCAGCACGATATCCAGCGTGATCTTGCCCGTGGGCTGGATGTTCTGGCTAGCTAGTGGGTGTTAAGCAATCCAGCGCAGAAACGAAAAACCCACCTTTATGAAGGTGGGKTTTTTCGCACTTCTGAAACCTAATGGGTCATATGCTTTGTAAGTAAAGCACCATTATTTGTTTCAAGAAGCGTTGCGGTGGGGCAGATCTGACAGCGCAATCTGGTCTTCACTATCGGAAGAGCGATTGGCGTGAGAGTTCGGAGCAGCAACGCTATTTTTCTCTGCATCGCCGTTAACTAAAGGCAAATCAGCCGGCGCCATGTATAAGCTGTCCGTGCTGTGATTCGCTGAAGAGCCAGGGTGAACAATCTGGTTTAGTTCGCCAGAGCCCTGTTCAGCTAGAACGGCAGTAGAAGTTAATGTCATGGCAATAGCGGTGATAAGGGTAATTTTTTTCATGATTGGCGCTCTCTAATAGAAAATTTGTGTGCAGCTTTTGAGATCGTTGCACAATGTCTCTTAGGACATGCGCTAATAGTAAGCCTGCAAACAAAATTATAAAATTGATTAAATTTGCTCTATTTGTTCGATTTTGTAGGATGGATTGTCTTTGATTTTTTAGAAAGGCGAACTGCGTAAAAATTGTCATCTGGTTATTCAATGGTTTTTACGAATGAAAGATTCTGCTTTTTTCAGCGGTTTTCGTTAGCTTCTAGCGGTAAGGTTCTGGGCGTGGGTGAGTAGCGTCATCCAAGCTCTGATAGACGCGTTGGCGAAGTTGAAGCAGCCATAGATAACATGAGGAATAGCACAATGTGGCGTAACAGTCGCAACGGTTGGGGATTGGTCAGTATTCTATTTCACTGGCTAAGCGCGTTGACCATTATTGGTCTATTTGCACTAGGCTGGTGGATGACCGACCTGGGCTATTATGACCCTTGGTATAATCAGGGGCCTTGGGTGCATCGCTCGATTGGTATCTTGCTGCTGTTTGCTACCTTTGCACGTTTGGTATGGCGCTTCCTCCAGCCGACACCCCACGCAGAGGGCAACCGTTTAGAAACTATTGCGGCCCATGTCGGTCACATTGCTCTCTATGTGCTTGTATTAGTGGTTATGGTGAGCGGTTACCTGATCTCTACCGCCGATGGACGTGGCATCAGTGTGTTTGGTTGGTTTGAGGTGCCTGCGCTGCTACACGACTTACCCAACCAGGCAAGCCTTGCAGGTGAGGTTCACTGGTATAGCGCTCTAGTGCTAATGATTTTAGCGGGTGGGCACGCGCTCGCTGCCTTCAAGCACCACTGGTTAAATCGACATAAAGCGTTGGTACGTATGCTGAACCCAGCGCATAGCCAAGCTGGCAATCAAAACGCACCAAGATAATGACGTTGTCTGTATACAGGTTTTTCTAAACACTGCGGGTAAGATAATTGAATGCCCGCGGTGCCTATTAAGTAAAGCAAGGAGCAATTCAATATGTTCAAGAAGACAGCATTTGCATCAGCGATCGCCGCTTTAGCGCTGGTACCTTTGAGCCAAGCGCAGGCAGCTGATTATCAGATTGATACCGAAGGCCAGCACGCTTTTGTCCAGTTTAAAATTTCACATCTGGGCTTCTCCTACATTCTCGGCAGCTTTGAAGAGTTCGATGGTCAGTTTGCCTATGATCCTGAAAATCTCGACGCGTCTTCTGCTGAAATCGAAGTGCAGGTGGATAGCCTGACCAGTAACCACGCCGAGCGTGATCGCCATATCTTGAGCGAAGATTTCCTCAATGCCAGTGAATTCCCTACCGCCACATTCAGCTCCACAGGCTTTGAATCAACGGGTGAAAATGAAGGCGTCTTGACCGGTGATCTAACCCTGCACGGCGAAACTCAAGAGATTGAAATGCCGGTTACGCTGATGGGTGAAGGCGATGACCCTTGGGGCAACTACCGCGCTGGTTTTGAGGGCAGCACCACGCTGACCCTGGGCGATTACGGCATCGATATGAGCGACTTCCCTGAGTCCATGCATGAGCTTGAGCTATACGTGACGTTTGAAGGTATTCGTCAGTAAAGAGTACTTTTAGTTAAGCGCCATCACCCCGCTAGGGGTGGTGGCGTTTTTGCGTTAAAGGCGAATAAAAGGAGACTTGGCTTGGCAATTGATATGCAGCAACGCGAGTTGGCGATAACCCTATGGCGCCAAACCTGGCCGATGGCCATTGGGGTGTTGGCGTTATTKGGTTTTCAACTTGTTGATAGTGCGTTTATTGCCCGCTTGGGTACCGCGCCCCTCGCCGCGCAGTCGTTCACCTTTCCGCTGTCCTTTCTGATTATTGGCATTCAGGTGGGTATGGGCATTGCCATCGCGGCGCTTATTTCCCGGGCGCTAGGCGCAGGAGAGGGGGAGCGCGCTAGGCGCTTAAGCAGTTTGGTGTTAATGGCGGGCGGTGGCGTGATCGGTCTGTTAGCGATCGCTTTATGGTTATTTCATGTGCCCATTTTTCGACTGCTGGGTGCGGATGACACCACGCTCTCGTATATCCGTATCTACTGGGGGCCTCAGCTGTTATCTGCGTGGCTGGGAGCGCTGCTCTACTTTAGCTATAGCGTCTTTCGCGCCCACGGCGATACCCGCCTACCGGGCAAAATGATGGTGCTGAGTAGCCTTGTTAACCTGGTGCTCGATCCTCTGCTGATTTTTGGGGTAGGCGATTGGGAAGGCTGGGGGTTGCCTGGCGCTGCCTGGGCAACGGCAATTGCCTTTTCAGTGGGGCTGTTGGTGACCACGCGCAAATTACTCAAACGCGAGTGGGCATCGCAACAGGGTTTGTGGCGAGAAGCGAAACAGTCGTGGCGGCCTTTTACGGGCATTGCCGCCCCCGCTATGGTCAGCCAACTAATGCCACCCCTGGCGGCGATGCTGGCTATCTCAGTGGTGGCGGGCCTGGGTGAAAGTGAAGTAGCGGCGTGGGGCTTGGCGAGCCGTTTGGAGACGCTTTCGCTGATGGTCATCCTGGCCATGACCATGTCGCTGCCACCTTGGTTAGGGCGCTGCTACGGCGCCGGTGATTGGGGACAGATACAGCAGCTTATGCGCTTGGCGGTAAAGGTCGCACTGGTCTGGCAGCTTAGCCTTGGCGTGGTATTGGCCCTGGGAGCTCCCTGGCTGGCCATGGCCTTAGCGGGCAATCCAGAGGTACAAAACGAGCTGACTCTGTTGATTCGCTTTCTGCTGCCTAGCTACGCAGCACTGGGCGTGTGTATGCTCGTGGTCTCGGCGGGCAATGCCTTAGGTTGGCCGCTGCGAGCGATGCTGCTATCCAGCGCTAGGCTGTTTGTTTGCTATCTCCCTTGCCTGTGGTTAGGTTCACAGTTCTTCGGTTGGTGGGGGCTGGCGGCAGGCGCCGCCGTAGGCAACCTGCTGGCAGGCTTGATGGCGTGGCAGGTCATGCGGCGCATTCTGTCCCGCCCGCATCGGCAGGCGGGATTCGTCAATTAACGCAGGCGACCAGCTTCTTGAAATGAGAAGTAGATAAACAGCAGTGCCATGCCCAGGTAGCCCATCACGAACTCAGGGGCAGCATTGAGTGACAGCTCCGGGGCATGCATTAGCCCTACGAAGGAGAAGCCTGCAGCTATAGCTGCAAAGGCAGCCGCGCGTCGGAACTGGTGGTCGATCACCGACACCGTCATGGCGCCGAGCAGTATGGCCATAAACATGGCCCCTTGGCCCATCACCACAATGGCGCTAGAGATATCGGTAACGACCTCACCAGCCCCGCGGTTAAAGCGCGTCATCACGTAGTTGGCGAAGTAGGGCAGCATGGCCAGCGCCACGGCAGGATAGTAGCGCGTGTCGTTGGCTTGAAACGCGGTGGCAATCATCGACATACCGACAAAGACCAAAATCGGGGCGACCACTGAAACGGGAATAATCGCGGCCAGGGCGGCGATTAAACCGAACATGGTGGCCAGCGCATAGACAGCGCCGTTGAGCAGGCTATAGCCGCGGCCAGCGCCCATCCATTTGGCCCCCACGGTGGCAATATAGACCGTGGTCGGAAACACGCCGCCAAACAGGGCGCCGATCATGGTGCCCGCACCGTCGACTGCCTGACACTCGCGTACATCGTACTTATCGCCCGCGGCTTCCATCGCCTCCACGTTGTTCATCGTCTCAATAGCGTTATACAGCGTGATCGGCAGAACGACGGTCAAGACTGCGAGCATGCTGGTGAACAGTAAACCCAGCCCTTCAAACCAGGCTAGATTGGGAAGCAGCGGGKAAAAGCCTAGGTGGGTAAAGGCATCGCTAAAGCGTTCGGTACCGGCATCGCCAATCAAATAGGCCATGGCAGTACCGACGATAATGGCGAATAGCGAGGTGGGCAGTTTAAACGGCATGCTCACTCTGGCGACCAGCCCAACAATAATGATCGCTAACACCAGCAGGCCAATAACCGGCATTTCCAGGGTTTTGAACAGCATTTCACCGGCGATAAACGTCAGGGCGACACCGGCAACGGCACCCAGCATGGCGGCGCGCGGCAAGTGATACTGCACCCAGCGGCCAATCACGCTGATCGCGGCTTCAATGGCGCCGCTAATAAAGCAGGCGGCGACCGCCACCTTCCAGGCCATTTCAGCATCACCAGTGAGCTGTTTGGCGGGCAGCAGTACGCCGAATAGGAACACAAACATGACCGGCGTTGAGATACCGTAAGAGAGCGCCGTTACATCGGCACGGTTCTCCTTACGGGCCAGTCTTGCCGCGCTCCACGCATAGTAGAAATTACCCACCATTACCGCGACTGCCGCGCCCGGCAGCACTTGACCATAGACAATAGAGGAGGGAAATCCCATGCCCAGCATAGTGATGGCGATAATCACAAAGTTGGCAATGTTGTTTTGAAACAGGGCGAAGAACGCGTCGGTGTCTTCTTTTTTGTACCAGGGATAAGGGGTGCTGGCAGCCGCCATGATAGGCCTCTTGGTTATAGTGGGTTGTATACAAGGCGATGCTGAGTGTGCCGAAGAGCTGACTGATCGGTCAAGCGCCTTGCACACAAAAACGCCCAGGAAGGCCTGGGCGTTTTTAGTGCGGTAGTACTTGTTAAGTGCTCGGAAGCTACCTAGTCGTTGACAGCGGCGATCGCTTTAGCCAGGTAGGGCAGGTTCTCCTGGGAGAAGCCCGCGACGTTGGCGCGACCTGAGCGCACCATGTAGATGCCAAACTCATCGCGCAGACGATCTACCTGTTCCGGCGTTAAGCCGGTGTAGGAGAACATGCCACGCTGCTCGGCAACGCAGGCGTACTTCTCGTCAAGCCCGTAGGGTTTTAGCGCTTCTACGAAGTCGCGACGTAGGGTATTAATACGATCGCGCATTTCGGTGAGCTCTTCACGCCATAGCGCGGTAAGCTCGGCGTCATGGAGAATCTCGCTGACGATAGCGCCACCGTGAGCAGGCGGGTTTGAGTAGTTTTCCCGGGCAACGATGGCGGCCTGTGAGCGAATGTTATCCATCTGCTCGCTGTCTTTTGCCACCATGATCAAGCAGCCGGTACGCTCACAATAAATACCGAAGTTCTTCGAGCAAGAGCTGGTGATGATCGCTTCGTCGAGGTTTTCCGCCAGCAGGCGTACCCCGTAGGCGTCTTCATCCAGACCTTCGCCAAAGCCCTGATAGGCAAAGTCGATCAGCGGCAGTAGCTTGCGTTCACGGACAATCTCTAGCACTTCCTGCCACTGGGCGTGGGAAAGATCAAATCCGGTCGGGTTGTGGCAGCAGGCGTGGAGTACCACTACATCGCCTTCCGGAATACTTTTTAGCGCTGCACGCATGCCGTCAAAATCAAGACGGTTGTCGGGGTCAACGTAGGGGTACTTGTGTAGCTCAATACCTGCCGCGGTAAAAATACCGTGGTGGTTGGGCCACGTAGGGTCGCTGACCCAGATACCTTTGCCCGGCAACTGTGAGGAAATGAAGTCGGCTGCTAAACGCAGGGCGCCGGTGCCGCCAGGCGATTGGGTAGCGCTGGCACGGTTAGCTTTCAGTACCGGTGACTCAGCGCCAAACACCATGGGAAGGACAACTTCACCGTAGCTGGGGGCGCCGTGAGAACCGATATAGGTTTTCGTCGTTTCATTCTTGAGCAGGCGAGCTTCTGCTTCCTTAACGGCGCGCATTACCGGCGTATTGCCTTGGGTATCGCGGTAAACACCGACACCTAGATCCACTTTTTGCGGATTGGTATCTTTTTTGAAAGCTTCGATCAGCCCGAGAATGGCGTCTCCTGGGACTCGCTCAATATGCTCAAACATTTATTCGGCTACCTCGTCGGTTCTGGCGGCAAGAATGAAGTCATTAAGATGCAGGCCTTTAATAGCGTGAGACCACCACGTGACGGTGGCTTTGCCCCACTCAGTCACGATAACGGGGTGATGGCCAGCCTGCTCGGCAATATCGCCAACGCTTTGGGTGAACGCCAATGCGCTGACAAAGTCACGGAATTTAAAACTTCGCGACAGCTTCATGATGCCATCGTGCTCGACAATCTGCCACTGGCTGAGGCTTTTTAGCCGCTCTTGGGCTTCATCTTTGCTTAGCGGCTGAGCATCTTTGCTGCACGGTTCACAAATAGCGTTGGCTAAAGTGGTCATCGTTTGCCTCCTGCGCTTGGGGATTTCCTTTAGCGTAGATGGCAAACGCAGTCGCGACCAACGTCTTTGGCACTATACAGCGCTTGGTCGGCGCGTTCGATCAAACTGGTGAGAGGCTCACCGCAGCGGTATTCGGCAACCCCTATGCTCAGCGTTACCTGACCGGCACCCATGCCGAAGTCGCGTACACTAATGGCTTGGCGTAAGCGGTCGGCAAGCGCATGGCATTGCTGCAGCGGGGTGAGCGGCAGCACGACCATAAACTCTTCCCCTCCCAGCCGGGCAACCATGTCTTCACAGCGCAGCAGCGACTGGGCGTCCAGTGCCAGCTGTTTAAGCACGTCATCGCCATGCAGGTGGCCCCAGCGGTCGTTAAGACGTTTAAAATGATCGATATCGATCATCATGATAGAGAGCGGTGTGCCGTGACGGGTGCTAAGCGATGCAACATGGGTTAAGTGCATCATCAGTTTGCGTCGATTGGGCAGTTGGGTCAGCGGGTCTGTATCGCATAGTTTGCGCAGTCGCTGCTCTTCGCCGACCTGATCGCTAATATCCATCATTATGCCGTTCCACTGGACACCGTCGACAACGGGCTTCGGCTGGGCGCTAACCGCAATCCAGTGTGGTTTGCGTCTGGGAAACGGTAGCCGAAAGCGTGTAGTGAGAGGCAGCATCCAGCGCGCCGAGCGTTCGATCGCCGACATTATCTTGGGATGGTCGTTGCCGGTCAGTTGCTCAACCAGCTGGCCAGCATTTTCAGCGAGCAGATCGCGGTCAATATGTTTGAGAGCCGCGCCGCCGCCCTCTAAATAGGGGAACCGCATGTGACCATTGCGAGCGCGGTGAAACTGGAAGATAACGCCAGGTATGTGGGCAACAAGGTGGTCTGCGCTGACTCGCTGGGGTGCGTCTATATCATTCACGGGCATGCGTGAATCTCCAAGCATATGCCAATTTAAATTCGATCGTGAAGATTAGCCCTAAATACGTAATCAGGATGTAAGCCATTGCAGACAAAATGGCTATTATCTATATTTTTTTAGAATATATATGTTCTATTCTTATATATATTCGATTGTATTCTAAGCAACAGGCAAGGCGTTATTGGCATTTAGTGGTAAAATTAATTACTTTTTTGCATATCAAAAACCTTTTTTATTCCTGGGGTGGTTTCTTGGAAGCAGGACGAGAGCAAACGTCTCAGCCATACGGCTTGGTCAGTTTAGTGGGCGCAGGCCCTGGCGATCCAGAGTTGTTAACGCTAAAAGCGTATAAGCGCCTTCAGTCCGCTGAAGTGGTGCTGTACGACCGCTTGGTGAGCGATGAAATTGTCGCCTTTATACCGCCACAGGCGCAGCGCTTTTATGTGGGTAAGGCACGCTCGCTGCACAGCGTTCCCCAAGAGGGGATTAATCAGGCGCTAGTTAAGTGGGCTCAGCAGGGTAAACGTGTCGTGCGCTTGAAAGGCGGCGATCCATTTATTTTTGGCCGCGGCGGAGAAGAGCTTGAAGCACTGGTGGCGGCACAAGTGAGCGTGGAAGTGATTCCAGGGGTGACCGCAGCCTCAGGCTGTGCCGCGTATGCAGGCATACCCTTAACCCATCGCGATCATGCCCAGTCGGTGCGTTTTGTCACCGGGCATTTGCAGCAGGGCGAGTGTGAGCTTGACTGGGATGCGCTAGCGCGGCCTGGGCAAACCTTGGTGTTTTATATGGGGCTGGGCAGCGTTAGGGTGATTAGCCAAGCGCTGATTGAGCACGGCTTAGCGCCCGAAACACCGCTGGCGCTCATTGAGCAGGGAACCACCCGCCAACAGCTTACCCACGTAGGGTCGCTATCGGCGCTACCTGATACTTTCTTGGCGGGTCATATTAAGCCGCCTACGCTGATGATAGTGGGCAGCGTGGTATCCCTGCATACCACGTTGGATTGGKTTGATGTGCTGAATGGAGAGGCCTCTGGCTTTCATGAGGGCAAGCATCCGCCGTCCGGCTAAACAGTGGGTATGCCTGCCCAGCTGGTAACACTGCTGCAACATTTGTACACGATTTTGCAAACAGACTGGCTAGATGCAGAGAGCTGTGTATGCTGAAAGGGGAGATCATCCACGGCTAGCGCATTATTTAGGTATTTGATCATTACGCATTTGATCATCGCTAGCTTGGACAAACGTTAGCTTAGACCATAGAGGAACGCATAATGTCGGAAGCAAACCACTCGGATCACCAGCCGCCTACCAACAAGCCAGAGCCGGCTAAAAAGCCAGGCATGAAAACCCTTTTTCAAGATAACCGCGTAAAGGCGATTGCCGGTATCGCCGCCATCGCGGTTATCTGGGCGATTATGGCGCAGTCTAATGCAGGCTCCCGCCAGGATCGCGTCGATAGCTTAGAAGAGCAGCTTGCCAGCGCTGAGCAGGAAAACAGCCAAATGAGCCAGCGCATTAGCGAAATTGAGGAAGCTGAAACCAATTTAGCCGCGCTGCAAGAGGAGATGGCGTCCCTTGAGGCTCAGCAGCAAGAGGCCAGCTCGTCGCTTGAGAGTGCTCAAACTAATGTCAGCGATGTGCAGTCGCGGTTAGAAGAACTTGAATCCGAGCGAAATGCGTTGGAAGAGGAAATCGCTTCTCTTAATGAGCAAGTAGAGAGCGCTGACAGTGAGATGAGCGCGCTGCGCGAAGAGCGCGATGAGATCACCAGTACTCGCGATGAGGCGGAAAGTACTCTCCAGCAAGTAGAAGAAGCGCGTTCTAGCGCTGAAGAAGCTCGTCAGGAGGCTGAAGCCGCCCGTCAGGAAGCCGAGGAGCAGCGTCAGCAAGCGGTTGAAGAGCTGGACAACACGGAAGAGGAGCTGTCCGGGCTAGAAGAGCAGATTAGCCAGTCAAATGAACAGCTAAGCAGTTTAGAAGAAGAAATCTCAACTGCCCAAAGCGAGCTTGATGAGTTAAAAAGCGAGCGTGATTCCATCACTAGCGAACGCGATGAGCTGCAAAACGAAGTTGATTCGCTAACGGCGCTTCGCGAAGAGGAAGAGCAGAGCTTGAGCGATGTGCGCAGCGAGCTCGATGACGTTATGGTCGCTTTGGAGATGGGCCGCGAGGAAGTGTCGAGTGTTGAAAGCGATATTGAAGAGCGTGAAAGCCAGCTGGAGCGTTTAGAGGGCCAGTTAAGCGAATGGCGCGATGAGTTGTCCACGCTCGACAGTCGCTTGGCCGATGCGGAGCAGTCAGCGGGTGAGGATGCCTCATCTTCACAGGGCAGCTCTTCACAGAACGGCGGCTCTGAAGATGGTTCCTCAGAAGATAGTTCGTCAGAGAATGGCTCGTCAGATGAAGGCTCTTCTAGTGAAAGCGCCAACGACAGCGATGGTGGCAGTGAAGAGGCGCAGCAAAACGCTGGCTAATAGTTGGCTAAAGAGTAATACGCTGACGCACCTTTCATGTTAGCAAAGAGAGGGCGGATGTCGGGGAACCGGCATCCGCCCTCTTGTGTTGGTTTATGATTGGGGCTACGAGGCGTATCATTCACACAAATCCAAATGCAGTTGTTAACAGCATCAAACGAGGAGTGCCATTGAATGGATGGGGTTAAGCATATTATTGCAGTGGCATCGGGCAAGGGCGGTGTGGGAAAATCCACCGTCACCGTTAATTTGGCGTTAGCCTTGGCAGCACAAGGCTACCGCGTGGGTGTCCTGGATGCGGATATCTACGGGCCCAGTCAGGCGCAAATGCTCGGTGTTAAAGAGGGCACGCGCCCTCAGGCGGCCAGTAATGACAAATTTCTACCGCTCCAGGCCCATGGTATTCAGGCTATGTCGATGGCGTTTATGGTCAATACTCGCGAGCCAATGGTGTGGCGTGGGCCGATGGTGGTGGGCGCATTCCAGCAGATGCTGACGCAGACCCAATGGGATAATCTCGATTTTCTGTTGATCGACATGCCCCCAGGCACCGGTGATATCCAACTGACCTTGGCTCAAAAAGTGCCGGTTGCAGGCGCGGTAATTGTGACCACCCCCCAGGACATCGCGTTGTTAGATGCCCGTAAAGGGATCGAAATGTTCCGCAAGGTTAATGTGCCGGTGCTTGGTGTGGTGGAAAATATGAGCCTCTACCACTGTGAAAATTGCGGCCACGAAGCGGCTATTTTCGGCACCGGCGGTGGCGACAGTATCGCCCAGGAATACGATACCCAAGTGCTTGGACGATTGCCGCTGACGCTCTCCATCCGTGAGCTAACGGATTCGGGGCGTCCGAGCGTCGTCTCTGAACCTGAAGGCTCGGTGAGTCAAACCTTCGCTGCTATCGCCCAAAAAGTCGCTGAAGCGGTTAGCGCGAACCAAGGCGACGGCCCAACTATTTCTTTTAGTGAGTGATAACGAAATAAATGAGTATCAAATCTGATAATTGGATTCGTCGCATGGCCAAAAGCGACGCGATGATCGAGCCGTTTGAAGCCGAGCAAGTGCGCTATGTGAATGACCAGCGGGTGATCTCCTACGGCACGTCTAGCTATGGCTACGACGTGCGTTGCTCAGATGAATTTAAAGTCTTCACTAATATTCACTCAGCGATTGTCGACCCCAAAGCGTTCGATGCGAAAAGCTTCGTCGATATTAAAGGCGACGTATGCATTATTCCGCCCAACTCTTTCGCGCTGGCGCGCACGGTGGAGTACTTTCGTATTCCCCGTAACGTGCTGACTATTTGTTTGGGTAAATCCACTTACGCGCGCTGTGGCATTATTGTCAACGTGACACCGCTGGAGCCCGAGTGGGAAGGCCACGTTACCCTGGAATTCTCTAACACCACCAATCTGCCGGCAAAAATCTATGCCCATGAGGGCGTCGCGCAGATGCTGTTCCTAGAGTCCGACGAAGTGTGCGAAACGTCGTATAAAGACCGAGGTGGGAAGTATATGGGGCAGCGTGGGGTGACCTTGCCGCGTACCTAGTTATACGCAATGCGTTGCTACAAAAAAATGCGCCTTACGGCAAAACCGTAAGGCGCATTTTTAATGCTTATAGCGACGATGCCAGTCTAGCCCTGGGGCTCTTCGTCGACTTCTTCATCAAGGTCTTCATCAAGCTCTTCCGCTGCGTCGGCGTGGGAAAGCCGCATCCCATGTTCTGGCAGCAGATGGCCATCCATCTTGGCGCCTTCGGCGCTGAACTGCAGCCGGCCTTCCAAAAACCACTGCACTGCAATGGGATAGATCAGATGCTCGCGGGCGCGAACCTTCTCTTGCAGTGTTTCCGCGCTGTCGTCATCGCTGACCAGCAGCTCCGCCTGCAGTACTACCGGGCCACCGTCTAGCTCTTCGGTGACGAAGTGAACGCTACAGCCGTGGCTGGCAACGCCGTCTGCCAGGGCACGGGCGTGGGTGTTGAGCCCTTGGTAAGCTGGCAGCAGCGAAGGGTGGATATTCAGCATTCGGCCTAGGAAGCGCTGCACAAAGCGAGGCGTCAAAATGCGCATAAAGCCCGCCAGGATGATCAGGTCCGGCTCGTGGCGCTCAATGACTTTGATCAAGGCACCGTCGTAGGCTTCGCGACTATCGTACTCCCGATGAGGAAGCGCGACCGCTTCAATGCCCGCTTCATGGGCGCGCTTCAGGCCATAGGCGTCAGCGATATTGGAAATTACCGCGACAATCTCACCGCCGCCTAAGCGGTCGTGAGACTGAGCATCAATCAGCGCCTGAAGATTGCTGCCACTGCCTGAGATAAGTACCACGATACGGCGTGCGCCGAGGGGCTCTGGCGTTACGTCTTTAATGGTATCGCTCTGGTAGTCCGTATTGGTCATGCCGAGAGGTTCTCCAAAATAACGGCGTCCCCTTGGCGCTCAACGATCTGGCCTAGGCGATAAACGGATTCGCCTTCGGCTTCCAGATGCGCCACCGCCTGCTCTGCTTGCTGTTGCGGTACCACCACCACCATGCCAATACCGCAGTTAAGCACGCGGTGCATTTCGGTTTCACTCACGTTGCCGTTTGCCTGCAGCCAATCAAATACGGCTGGGCGCTGCCAACTGGCAATATCAATGTGCGCCGCGAGGTTGTCGGGCAGTACGCGGGGAATGTTTTCAAGCAGCCCGCCACCGGTGATGTGCGAGAGCGCGTGTACGGCAATATCGCTGCCGCGCATTAAGGAGAGCAGTGATTTAACATAGATGCGGGTAGGAGCCATCAGCGCATCGCCGAGGGTTTTGCCGTCGATGTCGGTTGCTAGCGAAGCGTCGCTGACCTCGAGAATTTTACGAATCAGCGAGTAGCCGTTGGAGTGTGGCCCCGATGACGCAAGCCCCAAAATGACATCGCCTTCGGCCACTTTACTGCCATCTAAGATGTCGGCTTTTTCAACGACGCCCACGCAAAAACCCGCTAAATCGTAGTCACTACCTGCGTACATGCCCGGCATTTCGGCGGTTTCGCCGCCTACCAGGGCGCAGCCTGCCAGTTCGCAACCAGCGCCAATGCCGGTGACAACGTCAGCAGCAATATCCACATCAAGCTTACCCGTGGCATAGTAGTCGAGAAATAGTAGCGGTTCGGCGCCCGCTACGATGAGATCGTTGACACACATAGCAACCAAGTCAATACCGATGGTGTCGTGTTTGCCAAGGTCCATCGCCAGGCGCAGCTTGGTGCCGACGCCATCGGTACCTGAGACAAGTACGGGCTGCCGGTAGCCCGCGGGTATTTCGCATAGCGCGCCAAAACCGCCAAGGCCACCCATGACTTCTGGGCGAGTCGTGCGTTTGGCAACGTGTTTAATGCGGTCAACCAGGGCGTTACCGGCATCAATATCGACGCCTGCGTCCTTATAGCTGAGGGAAGGAGTAGACGAAGAAGAGGAGGTCTCGGTCATGACAGATCCTGTGAAGCAAATAGCGGTGCTAGTAGTGCTGGCGACGAGGCCAGTGCTGGAAGTAACTGGAGCGGATTGTAACACTCAGAGGTCCGTGTCGCACCGCTGTTGCATAGGATGAAAAGCGTACGAGCGACTTTCCTTAATATCCGGCATAGTAGGCAAGTGAGAGTAAGTAAGTGAGAGTAGGTAAGTAAGCGTAGATGAGCCAGAGTATATGAGTAACAACAGTAGCGATAAGCGCACATAGCCACGATAAGCGAAAAACAGCAGTTTAAATTCACGTTAGAGAGGGAACTATGCGGAATTCTTGGTGGGGTGTCCTATTTTTGGTGGTGATAGGCGGTTTAATCTATTTGTTAGATGCGGTTCTGATGCCTTTTATTGCTGGGATGATTCTCGCTTACTTAGCTGATCCGCTGGCTAATCGTTTCCAACGCTGGGGCATGAATCGGCCAGTCGCGGTGAGTAGCGTGTTTTTAGTACTGTTGGTCGTGCTTGTGGCGAGTTTGTTGATATTAATACCGCTGCTTGTTCAGCAGCTTAAACAGCTGGGCGAGGCTATTCCTGGTATCTTTAATTGGGTAGAAAATACTCTCGCTCCTCAGGTACAAGAGTGGACAGGCTATGACTTAACCGCTGAGTTAACCAATGTGCGTGAGACGCTGGTCGAAAACTGGCGTGATGCTGGCGGCTACTTAGCGCAGGCGCTTGGTCACATAGGCCGTTCCGGTATGGCCTTTGCGTCTTGGATCACCTATGTGGCACTGATCCCGGTGGTTACCTTCTATTTGCTGTTGGACTGGMACCGGCTGCTGACCAATATCGCTAACCTCATACCCCGCCAGTGGGCGGACGACACCTTCCGGCTGGCGCGTCGCTGCGATGAGGTGCTGTCGTCGTTTTTACGTGGACAGCTGCTGGTGATGCTCTGTTTAGGGATTATTTATGCAGTGGGCTTAACACTGATGGGGCTGAATTTTGGTCTGTTGATCGGCTTTGTGTCCGGGCTGGTTAGCATTGTGCCGTTCTTGGGCTTTATTGTTGGCTTGGTAATTGCGCTTGTTGTCGCGCTGTTTCAATACGCCACCTGGTGGGCGGTGCTAGGGGTTATCCTGGTGTTTAGTATTGGTCAAATGGCCGAGAGCGTGATTCTGCAGCCTAAATTATTGGGTGATAAAATTGGCCTGCACCCGGTCGCGGTTATATTCGCCGTATTGGCGGGGGGCAATCTGTTCGGCTTAACAGGGGTGTTGTTGGCGCTGCCGGTGGCCGCGGTGATCCTAGTGCTGCTAAAAGAGGTGAAGGTTCGCTATCAGGATAGCGAGCTATACGACGAAAATAATACCGATAAACATAGCTCAATCATTGAGGTCAGTTCTTCGCACCATGATGAGCTGGGACATCATGATGGACGGGAGTCACCATGAGCCGAGTACCGGCACAGCTTCCTCTGGGAATTGGCCTGCGCGATGACGCGACCTTTGATAACTACTATGTAGCGCGTTCGAATACCCCGCTGGTGGAACACCTTACCCAGCAGCTCACCCCTGAGGGGGAGCAGTTTCTTTACTTATGGGGGGCGCCAGGGGTGGGGCGTAGCCATCTGCTCCAGGCAGCGTGCCATGCGGCATCAGATGCCGATAAACGCGCGCTTTACTTACCGCTGGATGACTTGGGCCACTTCCCGCCATTAATGCTGGAAGATATAGAACGCCTGGATATTGTCGCCATTGATGACCTGGAGTGCGTGATGGGTCGCAAGCGCTGGGAGGAGGCGCTGTTTCACGCCTTTAACCGGCTAAGAGATGCGGGCAAAAAATTAGTGATTGCCGCCAGTGCCTCCCCGCGACAGCTTAACGTGGTGTTACCCGATTTGGCGTCGCGGTTGACCTGGGGAGTGACGTTCCACGTTCACCCTTTAGACGATGACGATGAGCGTTTGGCCGCTTTAAAACTGCGCGCCAGCGTGAGGGGGATGCAGCTACCCGATGACGTTGGGCGCTATATTTTACATCGTGGCCCCCGCGAGTTGGGTGAGCTGTGTCGCGCAGTGGAAACGCTGGATAAAGCATCGCTGTCAGCCAAGCGCAAGCTAACCATTCCGTTTGTGAAATCTGCCCTCGGATGGTGAGGCCGCTGGTTAAAAGCCAGACACTAAAACGCCCCTGTCAGCGAGGGCTAACAGAGGCGTTTTATACATCTTAACTGACCAGCTTGCTTAGTCGATAGGCGGTTAAGCGGTTTTGCTTAACTTGCTAGCGGCGGTTTGGGCCTGCTTGACGTTGTCTTCGGTAATTTTCTGACTTTTCTGGATAAAGTCCTGCTGCAGCGATACTACTTTATCGGTATCGCCCTTAACACGCTCAGCCAGCTCTTTAGCCACTTTTTGCTGACCTTCCATGTAGCTGCGCAGACCTTCCGCGTCTTTCACGTCCATCATCTGACGCATTTGCGCAATGCCGGTATCGACGTAGGCTTTGCTGGCGTCCATCTGAGCGTTGATCATTTTTTCGCTGTAATCGATGCTCAGCGCCATGTAAGCGCGTACCGGCGCCATAAACATGTTGTCAAACTGCTGAGTCATTTCGTTAGTATTTAATGTGCGCATCGTCATACCCTCCAGGGTTTGGTCTTGCCAAAAGCAGCTATCCAGAGGTTGGCGCTGCTTGTTGAGTGGTTAGCTTTTTAAGCTATCTTGCGTTGCAGCATAGCAACTGTTTTTGTGCAGTGCAACATTTTAGCTTTTAGCATTTACCCGCCTCGCCTAACCCGCTAGCTTGAAGGTGGCCGATGTGGTTTTGCGCTAGCGAACGAAAGAGTGGTTCTAGGCTCAGATAGACAGCTCTACTAATCTCACTGATGGGAGAAAGAGCAATGGCAACACGGATGGAACGCGATAGCATGGGCGAACTGGAAGTACCTGCTGAAGCCCTTTATGGCGCGCAGACCCAGCGGGCAATTAATAACTTTCCCGTCTCTCATTCGCCTATGCCCCCAGCCTTTATTCACGCCGTCGCCCGCATCAAACTCGCGGCAGCCCGGGCAAATCAAACGCTAGGGGGGCTTGATAGCGCCCGCGGTGAGGCGATTCAAAAAGCCGCGCGCGAAGTATTAACGGGCAAGCACGACCAGCATTTCCCCATCGACGTATTTCAAACCGGTTCGGGTACCTCCACCAATATGAACGTCAACGAAGTGTTGGCGACATTGGCCAGCCGAGAGGGCATTGAGGTCACCCCGAACGATCACGTCAATATGGGGCAGTCCAGCAATGATGTGATTCCCACAGCGATTCATCTGTCGGCTGCCATTGCGGTGCACGAATCGCTACGCCCAGCTCTGGTTCACCTGCGCGACACCATCGACCAGCGCGCCAGTGAGCTGAGCCACGTGGTTAAAACCGGCCGCACTCACCTCATGGATGCCATGCCACTACGTATGGATCAAGAGCTGGGCGCCTGGTCAAGCCAATTAAGCCAGGCCATTGAGCGCTTTGATAGCGCCATGAAAAGGCTGTGTCGGTTAGCCCAGGGCGGCACCGCCGTAGGTACCGGGATCAACGCTCCTATCGGTTTTGCTGAGCAGATCGCGCAAGAGCTGAGCGAACAGACGGGATTGATGTTCACCCCTAACGACAGCTTCTTTGCCAGCCTCTCGTCACAGGATGCAGCGGTAGAGCTTTCCGGGCAGTTAAAAGGCTTGGCCTGCGTCATTATGAAAATTGCTAACGATTTGCGCTGGATGAATTCAGGGCCGCTGGCTGGGCTAGGGGAAATTGAGCTCGAGGCGCTACAGCCCGGCAGTTCGATTATGCCAGGGAAAGTTAACCCGGTTATTCCCGAGTCGGCCGCTCAGGCCGCCGCACAAGTCATAGGCTTGGATGCCGCGATTACCGTCGCAGGCCAGAGTGGCAATTTTCAGTTAAACGTAATGCTGCCGCTGGTGGCTTCCAATTTGCTTACCTCAATTAGCTTGATGAGTAATACCGCACGGCTGCTGGCTGACCGTGCGATTGCCACCTTTAAGGTTCGTGAAGATAACTTAAAAGGCCCGCTGGCAAGGAATCCCATCTTGGTGACGGCGTTAAATGGCGCCATTGGCTACAACGCCGCCGCGGCGATTGCCAAAGAGGCTTACCAGGCGGGGCGGCCAATTATTGATGTGGCAGAGGAGAAGACTGACCTTGACCGAGAGACGCTAGAGCGCCTGCTGGATCCGGCCGCGTTAACTCAGGGAGGCATCCCCGAGTAACGCGAATCAGGTTAGCTGACGTAAGCTCGCCAGCGCTCAGGTTTCCTGCTGTTCGGTTTTACCTTCCTGTATCGTTTCGCTGGCTTCGCTGCGCTCCTCGGCATCGGCTTCAGGCGTTTCATGCTCGTCTTGGCGCGAGGGTCGATAGCAAAAGGTGGCCAGTATCGGGAAGTGGTCGGAACCGAAGTAGTGAAGCCGCTGCATGCCGACCAAGGTAAAGTGCTCGGTGACAAAGATATGATCGAGCGGCCAGCGCAACGCGGGGTGTTTAGCGTGAAAGGTGCTGAACAACCCGCGTCCCCGGCGTGGGTCTAGCATGCCGCCAACACGGCAAAAAAGTCGTGTAGTACGCGACCACGCCACATCGTTCAGATCCCCAGCAACCAGCGTTGCACGCGGATCCTCATGAATCTTTTTACCCACCAGCAGCAGCTCAGCATCCCGCCACAGGGATTTTTCACTCTCGCTGGGCGCCGGTGGCCGGGGATGCAGCGCGTAGAAGCGAATACTCTCGCCGTTGGCTAGCGTTACTCGGGTATGAATGGACGGAATGTCGTCTTGAATCAGCCACTCAACGGAGGTGTCGGTGAGCTCCAGATGCGAGTAAAGGTGCATGCCGTAGAGATTGTCGAGCGGAATTTTAACACTGTGCGGCCACTGCTCAGCGAGTGCTGGATCCAACTGATCCTGCCACCACTGGTCGGACTCCAGTGTTAATACAATGTCTGGCTGATGCTGTTTGATCATATCGATCAGCGCTTGGGCCTGGCGATTAGGGGTCAGCACATTGGCGATTAGCAGCGTGATCTTTTTATCGGCATCGTCACTCTCTGCCGTTTTAACCTGCACAGGCCACAGCGGCGTCCATGGCAGGATATAGTAGACTTGCACCAGTAAAGTGATGCCCGAGGCGAGTAGGGCCACCCATAGCCATGGGCCCGTTTCAACCAGGGTAACGGTTAATATCCAGGTGATTAAGGCTAGAAACGCGATCTGCAGGCGTGGAAATTCAAAACTGCGAATCCACCACCAGTGTAAATGTATGCGTGCGATCAACGTCGCCAATAACAGCGCGATCGCTATGCTTCCTAGCAAAATCCCCAGCATGGTTTATCTCCCTATCGATAACACTCTGCACATTGAAGCGCTAAGCCTAGCGCTAGAAGGTTGCAGGTGTCGAATTGAACATCTATTCGTAATGGGGTTAATGCTTGGAAGAGGGAGGGGCGCAAAAGAAAAGAGCTTGCAATTCAGTGATGAAAGCGTAAGATATGCATCCGTTGCAAGGCGTGCCGCCGTCAAAATAGCGCACTCCAGATAGACCAATAGAACCATAGCTCAGTTGGTTAGAGCGCCACGTTGACATCGTGGAGGTCGGCGGTTCAAATCCGCCTGGTTCTACCAATCTAGCGCCAACACCTCTTTTCAGGACCATAGCTCAGTTGGTTAGAGCGCCACGTTGACATCGTGGAGGTCGGCGGTTCAAATCCGCCTGGTCCTACCAGCTTTTATCAAAAACGCCACAGGCATTTGCTGCTTGGGGCGTTTTTGCGTGGGTGTTATGTGGCGGGTTCAATCAGATTGGGCAGATCAGTTTGACGCATAAACGTTGCTACCAGTGCTTCAAGGCCTGCTTGGTCTTGTTGGCTGAAGCGGGCATGTAGCGGGCTATCCAGGTCGAGTACGCCCCACAGGCGGCCATCCACCACGATGGGAACCACCAGTTCAGAGCGAGAGTTGGCGTCGCAGGCAATATGGTCGGCGACCGCATGCACGTCGTCCACTCGCTGGGTGGTTTGTTGACGAGCGGCCGCCCCGCATACGCCTTTGCTAAAGGGTATCGGATGGCAGGCGGGCTGCCCCTGAAATGGACCTAGGCCTAATACATCAGGCTGGCGCTGAAGATAAAAGCCTACCCAGTTAAGGTCGCTAAGCTGTTGCTGAATAAAGGCGCAGGTTTGCGCGCTGTTGGTGAGCCAGTCGCGTGTATCGAGCAGCGCTTCAAGCTGGCGATTGAGGAAGGGGTAGTCAATACTGTTTTGCATTTGGCTTCCTTGGCTACTAACGCAACAGGCCGACACTTTTGCATAGGGGATTGCCTATGCGTGCCGGCCTGTTGTTATCTATTGATGGCGAGTTCTGGTGTTACTCGATCCAGCCAGGAACGGCTGCGCCTTTGAACAGTTCTTCGGCTTTCTCGATCACTTCATCACGCTGATAGGCGTCGACCAGCTGGCGAATCTCTTCACGCTCTTCGTCGCCGCCGCGTACTGCGATTAGGTTGACGTAAGGGGACTCGGGGCCCTCTTTGATCAAAGCGTCATCCAGGCTTAAGCCGGCCGGCTGTGCAAAGGTGTTGTTGATGAACGCCATGTCCACATCGGGCAGCACGCGGGGTAGTTGGGCGGCTTCAATTTCACGGAAACGGAAGTCGCGGGGGTTTTCCGCGATATCGATAGGCGTAGATTCAAGGAATTCTGGGTCGTTAAGGGTGATCAGGCCTTCGTTGTGCATCAAAATCAGCGCGCGACCTTCGTTGGAAGGGTCGTTGGGCAGCGCGATTTGTGCGCCGTCAGGCAGGTCATCAATGCTGTCGTATTTTTCTGAGTAAGCGCCAATCGGGTAAACGAACGTATAGCCAGCGATGGCCAGGTCATAGCCACGGTCATCGACCATCGACTGTAAGTAGGGCTCGTGCTGATAGGCATTGGCATCTAAGCTGCCGTCGGCCAGGGCGGCATTCGGAGTGACATAGTCGGTAAACTCGATGATTTCCACATCAAGGTCGTACTCTTCTTTGGCAATGCGCGCTGCCACTTCCATCACTTCTGTTTCAGGGCCCGCAACGGTGCCCATTTTGATGCTGCGCGTTTCAGCATTGGCGACGTTAACCGCAAGCGCCAGGGCGGTAAGGCTACCAATAATTAGTTTTTGCATAAGAACTCTCCAGTGGCGTTGTGCTTAATGATGCAATGATGCGGCAATAAAAAACTGCTGTCTAATGCATTTTTGTTATAAGGGATGATTGATGAACGCAATGTCACTTGCGGTCACTTTTGCGTACCAAGTAGTCGCCCAGGCTCTGAAAGCCCTGCACCATGATGACCAAGATCACCACCGTAATCAGCATAATGGTAGGGTTGAAGCGGTTGTAACCATAGCGAATGCCCAAGTCGCCGAGGCCGCCGCCGCCCACTGCGCCTGCCATGGCAGAGTAGCTGACCAGCGTCACTACGGTAATGGTTAAGCCTGTCATGATCCCGCCGCGAGCCTCTGGGATCAGCACTTTGCGAATAATTTGCCAGGGCGTTGCGCCCATGGCTTGGGCGGCTTCGATTAATCCCGGTGAGATTTCATTAAGCGCCGCCTCTACCAACCGAGCGACAAACGGAATAGCGGCAATCGTCAGCGGTACCGACGCAGCATTAATACCAATCGAGGKGCCCACCAGCATGCGGGTAAAGGGAATAATCGCCACCATCAAAATAATAAACGGGATGGAGCGGCCAACGTTGGTAATAATGCTCAGCACCTGATTAAGAACCGGCTTCGCCAATATTTGCCGGGGACGCGTAACGTAAAGCATTACCCCGAGAGGGAGGCCGACGAGGGTAGAAATCAGCCCTGAAACGGCCACCATATAAAGGGTATCCAGCGTGGCCTGTAAAATTAAATCAATCATTGCGCTGGACATGGCCGAGTACCTCCACTTGTAATTGATGAGATTCGAGATAGTGCATGGCTTGCTGAGTTTGCGTCGGCGAGCCCAGCAGCTCCGCAATCATTAGGCCCAGGGTGCGCTCCTGAATGGACTCTACTTTTGCTTGCAGAATGCTGACATCGACGCCGCATTCGCGAGCTAGGCGCGAAATCAACGGGGTCGAGACCGCGTCGCCCGAGAAGGTTAGGCGTACCACAGGGTGGGTGTTTTCGCCTGGGGCATCAAGGAGTCTCTCAATCAGCTCTTTGGGCGGTGTTAGCTGGAGGAAGTCGTTAAGAAACTCACGACCAAGCTGGGTACGCGGGGCGGTAAAGAAGTCGCCGACTTCTGAGTCCTCCACCAATTCGCCGTCCGAAATCAGGCTCACCCGTTGGCAAATCGATTTGACCACTTCCATCTCATGGGTGATCAGCAGGATGGTAATGCCCAGTTGGTGATTAATATCGCGCAGTAGTTCTAGTATGGAGCTGGTGGTTTGTGGGTCTAACGCAGAAGTTGCCTCATCACAGAGCAGTACCTGCGGTTTGCTGGCTAGCGCCCGGGCGATCGCAACCCGTTGCTTTTGGCCGCCGGAAAGCTGGGCAGGGTACTGATTGGCTTTGTCTGCCAGGCCGACCATTTCCAGCAGAGGAACCACGCGCTCTCGAACGGTACTCCGTTGTTGCCCCATTAATTCAAGCGGGAGTGCAACGTTATCGAAGACCGTGCGTGTAGTGAGCAGGTTGAAGTGCTGAAAAATCATGCCAATACGATGGCGTGCCCGGTTTAAGGCCGCGTTGCTCAAGCGGGTCATTTCTTGACCATCTACTGTGACGCTGCCGCTTGTCGGGCGTTCTAGCAAATTCACGCAGCGAATCAACGTGGACTTACCTGCGCCAGAAAGGCCGATGACGCCGTGAATGGCGCCTTTAGGCACAGTGAGGTTGGCTGCTTTAAGCGCATGGACGGCGCTTGTGCCGCTACCATATGTTTTACTGACGTTGCTAAGTTCAATCATAGCGTCTGCCTTACTGGTAGGCCGAAGACGAAGTGCGGGAGAGTAGGAGCAGGCGTAGGGTGGGAATAAAAAAAGCCACCCTTGTGGGTGGCCATTAACGCTGGACACACCCTTTTAGCTGCACTTCACTAGGCTTCTGGCCTGGTGGACGCCCGCAAGATGGGTACAAATCGGCGTCGTTACATTTGCGCCAAAAGTCTAAAGATAGGTGGTTTGCATGTCAATTAGAAGCGAGGTGACTGCACAAAGATGAGGCACCAGTAGTAAGCTGGCGGATTACATCCATTATTTTTACGAGTTCAAGGAGCAAGGCGCTATGTTTACCGGCATTGTGCAGGGTGTGGCTAAAGTAGTGGCAGTGCGCGAGCTAGAAGAGTTCCGTGTTCATGTGGTGGAGCTGTCATCTTCTATGCGCAAAGGGCTTGAGATTGGTGCGTCGGTGGCACATAACGGGGTTTGCTTAACGGTAACGGCGATAGAAGGCGATAGCGTTAGTTTTGATCTAATGCGTGAAACGCTGCGGTTGACTAATCTTGGTGCAATTACCCCTGGGCAATGCGTCAATATAGAGCGCGCGGCGCGCTTTGGTGATGAGATTGGTGGACACTCGATGTCGGGGCACATCATTTCCATGGCAGAAGTGGTGGCCATCGAAGAGGCGCCTAACAACCGTCGACTGTGGTTTTCACTGCCGGAAAGGCTGGGCCGATTCGTGTTTGAAAAGGGCTATATTGGGGTAGACGGTATCAGCTTGACCATTGGTGATGTGCGCTACGCTGAGAGCGGAGCTGTGGAGTTTAGCGTCAATTTAATCCCTGAGACGCTGTCGCGCACCACGCTTCAGGAGCGAGCACCTGGGGATCAGGTCAACATCGAAATTGATCCACAAACTCAGGTGATCGTTGAAACCGTTGAGCGCGTGCTTGCTAAGCAAAACGGGACTAAGCAAGACGCGGAACAGTAACGTTAATCAGCTTTATTGGCTTCTGGTTGACCGATCGGTTAGGTTGTGGCCTGAAGATTGCTTGGTATTCACTGGCGGGGCTGCCCCCGTCAATATTGGTCGCCATACTAAGGCGCTCGCATCAGGGCGAGCGTTTCGGTAGTATGTGCGGCTTTTCTCAGCACCCGAACGCATACATATCATGCGGCGTTAGCGCTAAGGACAACAAACTTCATGAAACTTCTGGATAACTATTTCAAGCTCTCCGAGCAAAAAACCAACGTGAAGACAGAAGTTATCGCCGGGATCACCACTTTCCTGACGATGGCCTATATCATCTTTGTTAACCCGAGCATCCTTTCCGAAGCGGGTATGGACTACGGCGCGGTGTTCGTGGCGACTTGCCTAGCGGCAGCGATTGGCTGTTTCGTTATGGGACTTTGGGCCAATTACCCGATTGCCCAGGCGCCAGGCATGGGGTTAAACGCCTTTTTCACCTACGGCGTTGTGCTGGGCATGGGGTATACCTGGGAGGCCGCATTGGGGGCGGTCTTCTTCTCCGGTTTAACCTTCTTCTTGTTAAGTATTTTTAAAATTCGCGAGTGGATCATTAACTCCATTCCCATGACGCTTAGGCTAGGTATCGCCGCCGGTATCGGTTTGTTCCTGGCGATGATCGCGTTGAAAAACGCCGGCATTGTGGTTGCCAACCAGGCTACCTACGTGACGCTGGGTGACCTTTCTCAGCCGCCAGCTATTTATGCGCTATTGGGGTTCTTTGTTATTACCGCGCTCTCATACCTGCGAGTGACTGGTGCGGTGATGATCGGTATTTTAGGCATTACCGTGATCGCGATGGTGCTTGGCCATAACGAGTACGGTGGCCTGATGTCGATGCCACCCTCCATTGCGCCTACCTTTATGGCGATGGATTTAATGGGCGCGCTGGATGTGGCGATGCTTAGCGTGATCTTTGCCTTTCTGTTTGTTGATCTATTTGATACTTCAGGCACGCTGGTGGGTGTTGCCCATCGTGGCAAGCTGCTAGACAAAGATGGCAAGCTACCGCGTATTGGTCGTGCCATGATGGCTGACAGTACTGCGTCAATGGCGGGTGCCGCTTTGGGTACTTCCACAACGACCAGCTATATTGAATCAACTGCGGGTATCGCGTCGGGTGGCCGTACTGGCTTAACGGCGGTGGTGGTGGGTGTGTTGTTCCTTGTCAGCCTGTTCTTTGCACCGCTGGCGGGTTCGATTCCGGCTTACGCTACCGCAGGTGCGCTGCTGTATGTGGCTGTACTGATGGCGGGTAGCTTGGCCCACGCGAATTGGGAAGACCCCACCGATGCTGCGCCGGTGCTGATTGCTGCGCTGGCGATGCCGCTGACGTTCTCAATTGCCGAAGGAATCGCGCTAGGCTTTATTAGCTATGTGGCGATCAAGGCGCTGTCAGGCCGTTTTAGCGACCTGAATCCGGCGGTGATTATCTTGTCACTGCTGTTTGCGGCTAGATACCTTTTCTTGGTTTGATTAATCATTACCCTTTTTATTACTCAATGAGAGACGCGATGAGCATCTACGGCGACTACATTAAGTCGGTTATTCGCACGGTTCCCGATTGGCCTGAACAGGGCGTGAATTTTCGCGATATTACCCCCTTGCTGCAGAACAGTGCGGCCTTTCGCAAGCTGATCGATAGCTTCGTTCACCGCTATCAGGAGATGAACCTGGATGCCATCGCGGCTATCGATGCGCGTGGTTTTATTATTGGTGCGCCGCTCGCCTATGAGTTGGGCTGCAGCTTTGTCCCGGTGCGCAAAAAGGGCAAGCTACCCTTCAAGACGATTAGCGAGACCTACACGCTGGAGTACGGTCATTCTGAAGTGGAGCTGCACTCCGATGCGTTCCAGAAAGATGACCGTATCCTGCTGATGGATGACTTGATCGCTACCGGTGGCACCATGCTGGCAGCGGCCAACCTGATTCAGCGCAGCGGTGGTCAGGTGGTCGAGACGGCCACCATTATCGATCTACCTGAGCTTGGCGGTTCACAGAAAATTCGCGATGCCGGTTACAGCGTATTCGCAGTTTGTTCTTTCACCGAAGACGAGTAATTCCCCATGAGCAGCGATCGCTATCACCAACATTTCACTGTCTCCTGGGATCAGTTGCACCGGGATGTGCGCACCCTGTGTCATCAGATGATCGAGCGTGATTTTAAAGGCATCGTAGCGATTACCCGCGGCGGTTTAATTCCCGCTGCACTGATTGCTCGCGAGCTTAATATTCGGTTGATCGATACCGTGTGTATTAAGAGCTATGACCATATGGATCAAGGCGGCCTGGATATCATGAAAGGCGTCGATCATGACGGCGAAGGTTGGTTGCTGGTCGATGACTTGGTGGATACCGGTAAAACGGCGCGGGCAGTACGTAAAATGCTGCCTAAAGCTCACTTTGTGACTATCTACGCCAAGCCGGATGGACGTCCTTTGGTGGATCAATATCTGACCGAAGTGGCTCAGCAGTGCTGGATTCAATTCCCCTGGGATATGGGCGTTGCGTACGTTGAGCCGCTTGTCGATCAAATGAAGAGGTAATGATGGCCAATCCACTTCCCGACGATTGGAATCAGTGGCTGGGTAATGAGTTTCAGGCTGACTATATGCTGGCGCTAAAAGATTTTTTGGCGCAGCAAAAGGCCGCGAAGAAGATCATATATCCCCACTCAACGCAGTGGTTTCGTGCCTTTGAACTGACCCCGTTGAATGAAGTGAAGGTGGTTATTTTAGGCCAGGATCCCTATCACGGGCCGAATCAGGCCCATGGGTTATGCTTTTCCGTGCAGCCCGGTGTACCCGTGCCGCCGTCGCTGGTCAATATCTACAAAGAGTTGGCCACCGATGTCGGTTTTACCCCCGTGCGCCACGGCCATCTGGAAGCATGGGCCAAGCAGGGCGTGCTGTTGTTAAACACCTCGCTGACCGTGGAGCAGGGCAATGCGGCGTCGCATCGCGGTAAAGGGTGGGAGCCGTTCACCGATCGCGCGATTGAAACGGTCAGCCAGCATGCGCCGCCGTGTGTGTTTCTGTTATGGGGAAGTCATGCGCGCCAGAAGAAAGCGTTAATCGACCAGGGGCGCCACTTAATACTCGAAGCTCCGCATCCTTCTCCGCTCTCCGCACACCGGGGGTTTTTTGGTACCCGGCACTTTTCCCAAGCCAATCAATTTCTGCAAGCGCAAGGGCGAGCACCTATCGAATGGCAATTGCCGGAAACCCCTTAACCTTGTAAGTGGTTGCGGGTAGAATACGCGCAATTTTGTGCCTAGCTGATGCAACCTTGGTTGCCATTCTGAATCCCCTGCAGTGAGGAAGTCCCATGAGTGTTTACGCCATTAACCATCCGCTTGTACAACATAAGCTGGGTCTGATGCGCGAAGTTGACCTGAGCACTAAGAGCTTTCGTGAACTGGCAGGTGAAGTCGCCAAGCTGCTGACCTATGAAGCAACCAAAGGTCTTGAACTGGAAGATCATGAAATCCAGGGATGGAACGGTGAGCCAATTGCAACGCGCCGATTAAAAGGTAAAAAAGTCACCGTCGTTCCTATTCTGCGTGCCGGGCTTGGCATGCTGGAGGGCGTAACGGATCTAATACCGAGTGCGCGGGTAAGCGTTGTAGGGCTTTACCGCGATGAAGAGACGCTGCAGCCGGTGCCTTACTTTGCCAAGTTTGCCAACGATATCGAAGAGCGCATGGCGATCGTGATTGACCCCATGTTGGCGACGGGCGGCTCGATGGTGGCAACGCTGGACATGCTGCGTGAACGCGGCTGTGAAAGCATGAAGGTGATAGTGTTAGTCGCCGCCCCTGAAGGCATCAAACGGGTGCAGGATGCTTACCCGGATATCGAAATTTACACTGCTTCAATCGATGACCGACTCGACGAAAATGGCTATATCGTCCCCGGATTGGGTGACGCTGGTGATAAGATTTTCGGGACACGCTAAGCATCGTTACTGACATTGCCCCTTACGCCCAGCGTCAGGGGCATTTTTTTGCACACCTACAATCGAATAATCACTAGGAATTCAGTTATGCGTGAAGCTGCCAGTCAGGCTGAGTCGTGGCCGAAAATCATCTTAACCGGCGCGCAAATGCTGTTTGTGGCGTTTGGCGCCTTGGTGTTAGTGCCGCTTTTGACAGGACTCGACCCAAGCGTTGCGCTGTTCACTGCTGGGGTCGGAACCTTGGTATTTCATGGGGTGACCAAGCAGAGCGTGCCGGTGTTTTTAGCCTCATCGTTTGCCTTTATAGCGCCTATTCAAGGCTCTGTCGCGAGCTTTGGGGTTTCGGCTACCATGGGCGGGCTGATGGCGGCGGGGCTGGTTTATGTGGCGATCTCTCAGGCTGTGCGCTTAAAAGGCACTGCCTGGCTGCACCGCTTGCTGCCCGCTGTGGTAGTGGGGCCGGTGATTATGGTGATTGGCCTGGCGCTGGCGCCGGTGGCGGTTAGCATGGCAACCGGTGAAACCAGCGACAACATCGGCTATGGCGCGGCGATTTTCCTCTCGATGACTAGTTTGCTGGTGACGCTGGTGCTGGCGGTATTTGGTCGCGGGCTGCTTCGTTTGGTGCCGATCATGGGTGGCATTGTCACCGGCTATTGTTTGGCGCTGGTGATGGGTGTCGTCGACTTTACGCCGGTGCGTGAGGCGGCGTGGCTATCAATACCAAGTTTCACTGCTCCGAGTTTTCATTGGGCTGCCATTCTATTTATGATTCCGGTCGCGATTGCCCCGGCGGTAGAACACATTGGCGATATGGTGGCGATTGGCTCGGTGACCCGCAAGAACTACCTGGAAAAGCCCGGCCTGCATCGCACGCTGTTAGGCGACGGGKTGGCAACCAGCGTCGCCGCGCTATTCGGCGGGCCGCCGAATACCACTTACTCGGAAGTCACCGGGGCGGTGACCCTCACTCGGGCATTTAATCCCAAGTATATGATTGTTGCCGCGATTATTGCCATTGTGCTGGCATTTGTATCCAAGCTGGGTGCGCTACTGCAGACCATTCCGGGCCCGGTAATGGGCGGCATTATGACGCTGTTGTTTGGCTCCATTGCGGTGGTTGGTATGAACACTCTGGTGCGCGCTGGTCAGTCGCTGACGGCACCCCGCAATTTAGTGGTGGTCTCACTGATACTGGTGTTCGGTATTGGTGGCATGCAGTTTGGCGGTGGCCAGTTTACGCTGCAGGGCGTTAGTCTTGCCGCCTTGGTGGGTATTGCGTTGAACTGGGTATTACCTCGCGAGCAAGAGGGCGAGTAAGCTAACCGCCAGTAACGCCGTATGCATCGTAAGGATGGCATTACTTGTAACGTGCGTTTATAGATCATTAGGAGTGTCGGCAGCATGGAAAACGAACTAACCGCACCCTTTCCTATTCTAGGGATTGCTGCTTGGAGCGGCACCGGTAAAACGACGCTGTTAGAGAAGCTGCTGCCACGCTTAGCTGAGTATGGGTTGAAAGTCGCTGTGATCAAGCATGCGCACCACTCGTTTGATGTCGACCAGCCCGGCAAGGATAGCTATAAGCTGCGCAGCGCAGGTGCCGCACCGGTACTGGTGGCTTCCCGTCAGCGCTTTGCGCTGATGCAGGAAACCCCTGACCAGGACGAGCCTGATTTAGCCCAGTTAGTTGCCATGATGGCACCGCACGATCCCGACTTGGTGATTGTCGAAGGTTTTAAAGCCTGGCCGATTCCCAAGCTGGTGCTTTACCGCGATGGCATTGGCGATCCGGCTATTTTAACCGGGCCTTGGGTTGAGGCAGCCGCGCTCAGCGCGCCACCGCCCATCGACTTAGCGACTGCGGTGATCCGGTTAAATTTAGACGATAGAGATGCAATAGCGCGCTGGATAGTCAGTTGGGTGAGCGCGAAAAACGACGCTATATTTTTAAGTGCTTCGGCTTCAAAAAAGGAACGGTGACAACATGCATCTGACCCACCTCAATACCCGTGGCGAAGCCAATATGGTGGATGTTGGCGATAAACAAGAAACCCGCCGCGAAGCCGTCGCTTCGGGGCGTATTGTGATGCAGTCGGAAACGCTGAAATTACTTAGCGACGGTGAATTGCCCAAGGGCGATGTGCTGGCTACCGCGCGAATCGCCGGTATTCAGGCGGCCAAACGCACCCATGAGCTGATTCCACTCTGCCACTCCCTGGCGCTATCAAAAGTGTCGGTTGAGTTTGATATTGATGTAGCTGAATCCTGCGTTCATGTGACCTCACTGTGTCGTTTGAATGGACGCACCGGGGTTGAAATGGAGGCGCTTACCGCCGTCTCGGTGGCTTGTTTAACGCTTTACGATATGTGTAAAGCGGTAGATAAAAATATGCGTATTGAGGCCATTCAGCTTGATAGTAAGCAGGGTGGCCAGCGCGGTGATTACCAGCGCATAAACGCGCAGGCGCCGATAGTGACAGGCGATGGCATGGCCGGAGAGGTCAGCTTGGGTGAACGCTGCCCATCGCCCTGCGTGCGGGTTAAGTTTTTAGCCGAACTGCGCGAGCGGCTAGGTGAGAGTGAGGCAGTAGTGAGTCTCGATCAATTGGCCAGCCGTGATATTGGCGGATTGAAAGCAGCGCTGGCCGAGCGCGATAGTCGCTTTAAGCAACTCACCGACCAGCGTACGCTATGTGCCATCAATCAAGTCATGGCCAATGACGATGCGTTAGTGACCGATGATGACGAAGTAGCGTTTTTCCCACCGGTCACAGGGGGCTAGAGTGGATATTAAGCTGGATATTAAGGTGGCGATTCAAGCCGCCCCGTTCTCGATGGCCTACGGCTATGACGATGCATTGGCGGGGCGTAGCGATATTGGCGCGGTGGTGAGTTTTACCGGCTTAGTGCGTGATTTTAATGAAACGCCTGACGTCACGGGGTTAACGCTGGAGCACTACCCCGGCATGACTGAGCGCACGCTGACAGATATTGGCGAACAGGCCTGGCAGCGCTGGTCGCTCCAGGCGGTGCGGATTATTCATCGCGTTGGCTACCTGGAACCGGGCGATCCGATTGTGCGGGTGTTAGTTGCTAGTGCACACCGCCGTGAGGCGTTCGAAGCCTGCGATTTTATTATGGATTTCCTTAAAACCCAGGCGCCTTTCTGGAAGAAAGAGCACTCTACCCAGGGTGAGTACTGGGTCAAAGAGCGCCACTCTGATCAACAAGATGCGGCGCGTTGGCGTTGATGTTGGCCCAGCGCGAGCAACTCTTCTAACGATTGGCGGCGTTGTCCAGAATAATAGGATCTGGCATTTCGGCGGCCATGATTTGTAGGTGCACGTCGGGTAGGTGCTGCATATGCTCCGCCAGCCAGTGAACCAAGCGGGGCTGCAATGCCTGTCGCAAGTCGGCCAGCGTCTCTGCGGCAATCTCCTCAAGCTGATCATCCAGCCAATCGCTAAAGCTATCTTCATCCAGCGGGCTGGCCCCTGAGGCATCCAGCATCAAGCGGCCAATGCGCGCCCAGCCAGTGTCAGTCGCGGTCACTGGTAGCGCTAGGTACAAGCTGCCGCGACGGGCTTTATTGGCATCGTTCACCTCCAAGCCAGGGTGGGGCACGACGCTGTTTTGACTGACAATGCAGGGTGGCTGCGGATAGCGTGCTTCACAGTGCAATCCGTGGCTATCAAAACTGATCAGATCGCCGTTTACCGGCGTCAATGGGGCGCTAATACCTAGCTGCTTGGCAATGGCCTGGKGAGCCTGCTGATGGCGTGCTTCGCCATGCACCGGCATAAGATGCTTGGGCCTGACCCACTGATAGAGCTTGATCAGCTCATCCTGAGCAGGATGCCCTGTGGCGTGCAGTTCAGGGTGATTGAACTCGTCATAGATGCTGACACCTAGGTGCGCCAAACGCTTTTTAAGCTGCTCAATGGGTCGCTCATTGCCGGGAATGGCTTTGGCCGAGAAGATGACGTTATCGCCTGGCTGAAGATCCACATAGGGGTGACGGCCCTGGGCTAGGCGCTGTAACGCGGCGCGGGGCTCTCCCTGACTGCCGGTGGCGATAATCACCACTTCATCCGGGGGCAGGTAGCCAAGGTCGTGATTGGGCACCAGCGGCGGTAAATCATCCATATAGCCGAGCCCCCGCGCGACGCTGACCATGCGCTCCATGGAACGCCCCATCAAGCTGATACGACGGCCACATTGATGGGCTGCGCGTCCTATCGCTAACACCCGGGCAAGATTGCTCGCAAAGCAGGAGACCACCACCCGGCCCTGGCAGTTGCTGAGGGTTTTTGCCAGCGCACGGGCAACATCACCCTCGCTGCCTGAGTGGCCGGGCATGGGAGCGTTGGTGGAGTCGCCCACCACTAAATCCACTGGGGCGAGCGCCTTGAATTGGGTCGCGCTTATCGGCGTGCCGATGATCGGTTCAGGGTCGAGTTTCCAGTCGCCGGTATGTAAGACGCGGTAGCCACCGACGCTCATGATCAACGCACAGCTTTCGGGTATAGAGTGCGTTAACAGCAAATAACGCAGCGTGAACGGCCCGCTTTCCAGCGCCTCGCCAGGTTCAATAACATGGATGGCCGCGCTGCTAAGCTGATGCTCGGCAAACTTCAGTCGCAACAGCCCAGCCGCTAGCGGGGTGGCATAAATAGGGCAGTTCCACATCGGCCAAAGCCAGGCAGCTGCACCAATGTGGTCTTCATGGCCGTGGGTGATAAAGAGCGCTTTGGGCACGATCCCCAGTGCTTTCGGTGTATCGAGATTGGGTACCTGCAGTGGAGAGTTGGGAAGATCCTGACGGATCATCATGCCGCAATCGACGGCTATCCAGTGATCGTCGTAGCCGTATAGCGTTAGATTCATTCCAATCTCACCGCATCCCCCCAGCGGCAACATGCGCAGCGGTGGACGACGACGGGGACGAATTTGAACGCGTGGTGAATGCATCTGTTATGAAAAACCTAAAAAGTAGTGACTTAACTATACGGGAAGGCAGGGGCGGCTAACAATCTTCCATGCCCTTCCGATACACTATGCGACCTAAGCCGCTGGTTTGTCATAATTAACTTAGCAATAGGTCAAGAGTAGCTCACATGTCTCATTATTATCGTTTAGTGGTTTCCTGTCCTGACCGGGTGGGGATTGTTGCACGGGTATCGAGCTTTATTGCCCAGCAGGGCGGCTCCATTACCGAAGCCAGCCAGCACTCCGATTTAGAAACCGGCTGCTTTTTTATGCGCTACGAAATTCTGGCGGATTCGGTCGGTATGTCGGTGGAAGCCCTGCGCGCGGCGTTCGAGCCGGTGGCCAGCGAATTCAATATGCAGTGGTCCCTGGTGGATACCCAGCTGCGTCGGCGTGTGGTGCTGATGGTGTCGCGGGAGTCGCACTGCTTGGTCGATCTACTTTACCGCTGGCAGGCGGGTGAGCTGGATTGCGATATTGTCGGTGTTATCTCCAACCATGACGATATGCGTTCGCTGACCGAGTGGTACGGCATTCCTTACCACCACGTCCCGGTAGACCCCGAAAATAAGCAAGCGTCGTTTGCCAAGGTACAGGCCGAAATCGATAGCGCTCGCGCTGACTGCGTGGTGCTGGCGCGCTATATGCAAATACTGCCCCCCGAGCTGTGCGCGCGCTATGCGGGACGAGTGATCAATATTCATCACAGCTTTTTGCCCTCCTTTGCCGGGGCAAAACCCTACCACCAGGCATACCAGCGGGGCGTTAAGCTGATAGGTGCTACTTGCCACTACGTGACCGAGGAACTCGACGCAGGCCCCATCATCGAACAGGATATTCATCGCGTAAGCCACTGCCATACGCCCACTGACTTAGTACGTTTTGGCCGTGACGTTGAAAAAGCCGTACTTGCTCGCGGTTTGCGCTGGCACTTAGAGGATCGCGTGCTGGTCCACGGCAATAAGACAGTGGTCTTTAGTTAACCCTCATCAACCTGAGAGGCCGCCATGTCGTTTGCGCAAAGTGTATTAGCACCCTGGGCGCTGCTGCTCACCTGGCTACTCTCGTTAGCAGTGATCGCGTGGGCACTTTGGGGGCGGCCCTGGCAGGTGTTAATAGCGGATACCGCGCTTCAGCACCGCTGGCTGGGCGCCACGCTGGCGGTGATGCTGATGTGGCAGCTGCGTGCGCAGGCGGTTGATTGGCTAACGCTGCACCTTGTTTTCACGGTTTTAATGACACTCGTTTTTAAAGCGCCATTGGCGCTGATTAGCAACGTGCTGATTAATATCGCCATGGTGGTAATTGGGCGCAATGAATGGCTGCTGCTGGGGGCAAACGTGCTGGTTACCGGTGTCGTCCCGGCGGCCGTCATTGGCACGGTATGGCGGCTGGTAGATCGCCGCCTGCCGGATAACCTGATGGTGTTTTTGTTTGCCTGCGGCTTTTTTGGTGCGGCGCTGGCAACGCTGGGAGGAGGGCTGGCAGCGGTGCTGCTGATCATCGTTGCGGGGACTGACCCTGAGGCGATTTATCTCGCCCAGGAGTATGCGCGCTTCTTACCGCTGTTAATGCCTTCAGAGGCGTTTATCACCGGCATGCTGCTGAGTATTCTGCTGGTTTATCACCCCCATTGGGTGGCCACCTTCAATGACCACCGCTATATCGATCTGCAGTAGGGATGGCCAGGGCGGCGACTAGCCGAGTGCCTGGCCGTTGCCGCCACGAATCACACCAACGCCGACGCCTTCGATATCGAGCGACTGGGAGCGCAGGTCGATTTCAATGGGCGCAAAGTCAGGGTTCTCGGCAAATAGCGTCACTTGGTGGCCCTGGCGCTTGAAGCGTTTAACCGTTACTTCATCCTCTAGGCGTGCCACTACAATCTGGCCATCGCGTACCCGGTCGGTACGGTGAACTGCCAATAAATCCCCTTCCAAAATGCCAATATCCTTCATCGAAAGGCCGCGCACGCGCAGCAGGTAGTCGGCTTTGGGGGTAAAGTACTCGGCTGGTAGCGGGCAGTAACGGTCAATATGTTCAGCGGCCAAAATGGGGCTGCCTGCGGCCACTTCACCGATCACGGGTAGGCCCGTTGGCAGCGTTTCAACGTTGGCTGCGGGTAAGGCGGTGGCAGCACTCTCCATGACTTCTTGCGGTTCCTGGTTGGGCAGGCGGATACCGCGAGAAGTGTTGCGAATAATGCGAATAACGCCTTTGCGTTCCAGCGCGCGCAGGTGCTCTTCGGCCGCGTTGGGGGAGCGGAAGCCAAGCGCCTTGGCAATTTCGGCGCGGGTAGGAGGGTAGCCAAATTCGCCCATCGTTTTAACGATAAAATCGAACACGTGCTGTTGGCGAGCGGTTAGCGGACGCGACATACCAGACTCCATAAATAGTGAATAGACAGTAACAAATTAAATGGCAACTTAATCAATCAGTGGTTAAGTATACAGTATGTTCCTCTGTCCAGTATATGCCTTGTCAGTGGCTATCTTCGATGTCTATGCAATTTTTCTAATCGTTTGAAACTAAGCTTCTGCTTATTTAACGGGCTGTATTTTGTTAATAAATCAAGCGTTGAGACCGCCATGGTTATGGCATAGTATTTTGCTATGTTTTAAACACCTGTTTCCCTGGAGAGCGACATGGCTCAATCTGATACGGTGACCCGTATACTCGATACTGCCGAGGTGCTGTTTGCAGAGCGGGGTTTTGCCGAAACTTCGCTGCGCAACATCACTAGCAAAGCGCGCGTCAATTTAGCCGCTGTGAATTACCATTTTGGCTCCAAAAAAGCCTTGATTCAGGCCGTCTTTGCCCGCTATTTGGACCCCTTCACCCAGCGTTTTCACACCGCCCTTGATGAGCTGGAAGGACAGCATGCTGGGCGGGTTATTGAGCTTGAAACCCTGCTCGAAACCATGGCAACCACCGTTCTTGCAGTGCCCGCTGAACGCAATAGTTTAAAAGTGTTTATGCGCTTGCTCGGCCTTGCCTACAGCCAGGCACAGGGGCATCTTAGGCGCTATATCCAGCAAGAGTATGGCGATGTGTTTACCCGCTTCACCGAGCTGGTGCGACAAGCCACGCCGGACCTACCTGACGCGGAGCGCTTTTGGCGGCTACACTTTATGCTTGGCACGGTAATATTTACCCTGTCCGGCCTTGATGCACTGCGTGATATCGCTGAAAAAGATTATCACGAACAGGTTTCAGTACGTGATTTAGTCAAGCGATTGCTGCCGGTCGTTGTGGCGGCCATGAATGCACCGTTACCGCTCGCCCTTGAAGAAGCCAAGCCAGAAGAAGGAAAACATGCGAACGCCTACGCTAGCTGAGCTACCCCCGGCTGAGAATATCTGGCTGGAGATTGATACTACCCAGCAGCTGCTGCGCTGCTGGCGAGGGCCGAAAGTGCTCCATGAGTGTGCGATCTCATCCGCTGCCGCCGGTGTCGGGGAGCGTAATGGTAGTGGTAAAACCCCCTACGGCTGGCACTATGTGCGCGCCGCCATTGGCGGTGATATGCCCGACAACGCAGTGTTTCGAGGCCGCCGCTGGACAGGCGAGACGTTTTCATCCGCGCTAGCCGAAGCGCATCCAGAGCGTGACTGGATTTTGACCCGCATTCTGTGGCTTTGCGGATTAGAAAAGGGCGTGAACCGCGGCGGTCAGGTGGACTCGCAACGGCGCTATATATACCTGCACGGCACACCGCCTGACGAACCCATGGGCGTTGCGGCCTCCCACGGCTGCATTCGTTTACGTAATAGTGATTTGCTAACCCTCTTTGCGCTCGCGTTACCGGGCACCCCGGTTTGGTTGCACGGCGGACGGCAATCCTTTGATTGATAAGTTTTTGACACCGCTAGACGATCGTCTAGAATCATCGCCCCTTTTCATGGACCTATCACGATGACTCAACCGTTAGGCCCGGTCATGCTTGACCTTGAAGGCCCAAAATTGACGGCGGCAGAAAAACGCCTGTTGCTGGAACCGACGGTAGGGGGCGTTATTCTATTTGCCCGCAATGTCGAAAATGGCTACCAGGTGCGCCAGCTGTGCAGCGATATTCGCCGCGTGCGGGCTGATTTACTGCTCGCAGTGGATCAGGAGGGCGGTCGCGTTCAGCGTATTAAAGAGGGCTTAACACGCCTGCCTGCCATGGCGCGTATCGGCGAGTGCTACCGCGCTTCCCCGGAAGACGGTCTGGCGTTAGCCAAGGACGCCGGTTGGCTGTTGGGGATGGAGATGGCCGCCTGCGGGCTGGATCTTAGTTTCGCTCCGGTATTGGATGTTGAGAGCGGCCTCTCCAGCGTTATTGGTGACCGCAGTTTTAGCAGTGATCCCCAGCACGTGGCCCAGCTGGGCAGCGCCTTTATTCAAGGGCTTCACGATGCCGGTATGGCCGCAGTGGGCAAGCACTTCCCCGGCCATGGTGGGGTGGCGGCGGACTCCCATGTTGCCCTACCGATAGACGGTCGCCCGCTAGACGTGATTAAACAGCACGATCTTGTGCCCTTTACCCAGTTAGCCTCGCAGTTAGATGGGGTCATGCCTGCGCATGTTATTTACTCCGCTTTCGATACACGCCCCGCAGGATTTTCACCCAATTGGTTGGGTATGTTACGGGAGTCGCTAGGCTTCAAAGGCTGCATTTTTTCTGATGATCTGAGTATGGCGGGCGCCCACGAAGCGGGCGAACCCAAGGCGCGTGCCCAAGCCGCGCTCGCAGCAGGCTGCGATATGCTGCTGGTGTGTAATGACCGAGCCGCCGCGCTTGAGGTCATGGAGGCGTGCCAAGGGATCAATAACAAGCGCCCCGCCAAGTTGCGCTATAGCCGCGCGCGGCCAGACCTGGATGCACTGAGTGCGCTGGGACGTTGGCGGCGTGCCCACGCTAAGTTGGAAGCGCTGGCGGATAAGCCCAAGCCCAGCGCTGAATAAATCGCTTGCTCAAATAAATGAAGCTTTTCACCCGCGTGGAGTTGGTAGATGTCAAAGCTGGATAAAGAAGCCTTAGAGTCGTTGGACTCGATGCGCGAACTAATGGATAACGCCGACTGCTTAATTTCGCAGCAAGAAGTAGAGCGGGCGCTTGACCGCATGGCAGAAGCTATCACCCGAGATTTAGGCGATAAACTGCCGGTGTTTTACTGCGTGATGAATGGCGGCTTAATTACCACGGGGCACCTGCTGACCCGCTTGGGCTTCCCGCTGGAAGTGGATTATCTGCATGCCACTCGCTACCGCAACGAGCTACGTGGCGGCGAGCTATTTTGGCGGGTTTCTCCGGAAGTGCCGATGGCCGGTCGTCATGTTGTTATCGTCGACGATATTTTGGATGAAGGCGCGACCCTGGCGGCGATTTTGGCCTACTGTGAAGAAGCCCAGGCCGCCAGTGTTACCACGGCGGTGCTGGKGGATAAACAACACAACCGCAAAGCAGTGCCCGGTTTAAAAGCTGACTACTGCAGCCTGGAAGTGGCCGACCGCTATGTGTTTGGCTTTGGCATGGATTACAAAGGCTACTGGCGCAACGCACCGGGAATTTTTGCCCCCAAGGGCATGTGATCCGCTGAGGGCTTGTGGTGATGTTTTAGGCTTAGCGGGGCGAGAAGCGCCTCGCTAAGCCGGTTTCGGCAATCATTCGTGTGGAAATCTCCTCGACCGAGAAGCGTGTCGCATCAATATAGGGAATGTGCATGGTGCGGTAGAGCGACTCTGCCTGTTCCACTTCTTGCAGGCACTGATCCATCGAGCTATAGCGGCTATTGGGACGTCGCTCGTTGCGAATCGCCGATAGGCGCCGCGCATCAATGGTTAAGCCAAACAGCTTTTGCCGATGGGGCACGAGCGCCTTGGGTAGCTTGAGCATGCCATCTTCGTCTAAATCATCTTCTGTCAGCGGATAGTTAGCCGCTCGAATGCCGAACTGTAAAGCCAGGTAGAGCGAAGTAGGGGTTTTGCCGCAGCGCGAAACGCCGACCAGAATGATATCTGCCTTATCGTATTGATGCGTCCGGGCACCGTCGTCGTTATCCAGCGCAAAGTGCACGGAGTGTATGCGGTCCATGTAAACGTCATCACTGCCAATCGAATGGGTGCGGCCAACGCTGTAGGAAGAGTGCGTCTCTAACTCCTGCTCCAAGGGCTCCAGGAAGGTGGAAAAAATATCGACTTTAAACCCGGATGCCTGACGAATAACATCGCGAATCTGTTGATCCACAATGGTATCAATGATGATCGGGCGATGGCCGTCGCGGTTGGCCGTTGACTCAATAATTGCGGCTAACGCCTGAGCTTTTTCCAACGTATCGATATAGGGCTTGGTCAGCATATCGATCTCAACATCGCTGAACTGAGCCAGCAAGCTACGGCCTAAACTTTCCGCCGTGATCCCGGTACCATCTGAAATAAAAAAAGCCGTACGTCTCATAACGAAATCCACTGATGAGTGATCCGCCTATTGTGTGCCGAGGCGTTTGCCAGCACAACGTGTCATCGGCCGCTATGGCTGCGTCGGATGGGCCTGACTACATAAATAGCCAAAAAAGCGCCGCTGTTGTAAAAATCCTCCACTCTCTTCGCTATTAGACCAATGGCGAATGTATTGGCGCGGTGCTAGGGTAGCCATTGAATTATCCATGGCCCACGGCATTAATGCCCATATCAGTGGCCATGCCGATATCTATGAGCGAGGGGGTTACGTGGAAGAGTACATTCTGTGGTTCGATCAGCTGGGCATGGCCGACGTCGAACGCGTAGGTGGTAAAAACGCCTCGCTGGGTGAAATGATTTCCAACCTCTCCGGTGCTGGCGTAACGGTGCCCGGTGGCTTTGCCACTACCGCCCACGCTTACCGTGAATTTCTCTCCCACGAAGGGTTAAACGAGCGTATTAATGCCACCCTGGCTCGCCTGGATGTCGACGATGTTAAGGCGCTGGCCGAGGCGGGTCGCAATATTCGCCAATGGATCATCGATACACCGCTACCCCCTAGCTTTGAAGCGGCCTTGCGCGATGCTTACGGCCAGTTGCAGCAACAACACCCGCAGTTGAAAGTGGCTGTGCGCAGCTCGGCGACCGCTGAAGACCTGCCCGATGCCTCCTTCGCTGGTCAACAGGAAACCTTCCTTAATATTGAGGGCTTCGACAATATCAAGCGTGCGGTGCACGAAGTTTTCGCCTCGCTATTTAATGATCGCGCAATCTCTTACCGTGTCCACCGCGGCTACGCCCACGAAAATGTCGCCTTGTCGGCAGGCGTGCAGAAAATGGTGCGTTCAGAGACCGGCGCGGCAGGTGTTATGTTTACCCTAGACACCGAATCCGGCTTTAAAGAGGCCGTTTTCGTCACCGCCTCGTGGGGCTTGGGCGAAACCGTGGTGCAGGGCGCCGTCAACCCTGACGAGTTCTACGTTCATAAACCGACCCTGGCGGCGGGCCGTCCGGCGGTGCTGCGGCGTAACTTAGGCTCCAAGCTGATCAAGATGGTTTACGGCCAGGACGCCAGCGCCGGTAGATCGGTGGAAACCGTCGATGTGCCGCACTCGGATCGCGGCCGTTTCTGCCTTAATGATCAGCAAGTCATGGATCTGGCCCGTCAGGCGATGACCATTGAGCAGCACTACCAGCGCCCCATGGATATTGAGTGGGCGTTGGATGGCGACGACGGTGAGCTCTACATCGTTCAAGCCCGCCCTGAAACGGTGGTCTCCCAGCAAGAGGGCGGCAAGCTTGAGCGCTTCCAACTGCGTGAAAAGGGTCGCACATTAATCACCGGTCGGGCGATTGGTCAGCGCATCGGCCGGGGTACTGTCAAAGTCGTACTCAGCCCTGACGATATGGATAAAATCCTTGATGGCGATATCCTGGTCACCGATATGACTGATCCGGATTGGGAGCCGATCATGAAGCGGGCTTCCGCGATCGTCACCAACCGCGGCGGGCGGACCTGCCACGCGGCGATCATCGCCCGCGAGCTGGGCATCCCCGCGGTGGTGGGCTGTGGTGATGCGACGACTCAGTTAAAAGAGGGTATCGACGTCACGGTCTCTTGTGCGGAAGGCGATACCGGCAATGTGTATGAGGGGCTGCTGGAGTTTGATTGCAAAGTCTCCAGTGTCGATGCCATGCCGGAGATCCCCTTCAAAATCATGATGAATGTGGGCAACCCCGACCGCGCCTTTGGCTTTGCCAGTCTGCCTCACGCAGGTGTTGGCTTGGCGCGTCTCGAATTTATCATTAACCGCATGATCGGCGTCCATCCCAAGGCGTTATTGGAGTACGACACGCTGCCGGTGGACTTGCAGCAGGTGATCGATTTACGTACCGCGGGCTATAGCGACCCGGTGAGTTTCTATGTCGATAAACTGGTTGAAGGCATCTCTACGCTGGCGGCGGCTTTCCATCCCCAGCGTGTCATCGTGCGGCTGTCAGATTTCAAATCAAACGAATATGAAAACCTGATTGGCGGCAAGCTCTATGAGCCGGGTGAAGAGAACCCCATGTTGGGCTTTCGGGGGGCATCACGCTATATTTCAGAGGCATTCCGGCCCTGCTTTGAGCTTGAGTGTCGGGCACTGAAGCGGGTGCGCGAAGAGATGGGCTTCGAGAATATCGAAATCATGGTGCCCTTTGTGCGCACCACCGACGAAGCGCGTGAGGTGGTAGAACTACTGGCCGCGAACGGCCTGGAGCGGGGCGGCCCCACAGGTTTGAAAGTGATTATGATGTGCGAGCTGCCGGCTAACGCTTTGCTGGCCGACGAGTTTTTGGAGTATTTTGACGGTTTCTCCATCGGCTCAAACGACCTGACTCAGCTAACGTTAGGCTTGGATCGTGACTCGGGTATCGTGGCGCATCTGTTTGACGAGCGTAATGGGGCGGTTAAAAAGCTGCTCGCAATGGCAATTCAGGCGTGCAAGGCGAAAGGCAAGTATGTGGGTATCTGTGGGCAGGGGCCGTCAGATCATCCTGACCTGGCTAAATGGTTGATGGAGCAGGGTATTGACTCTGTATCACTTAATCCCGACGCGGTACTGGAAACCTGGTTTATGCTCGCAGGGCAAAAAATCGAATAGTTATATTTATTTTGACTAATTTACGCCCGGCCATTGTGCCGGGCGTCGTTGTTTTTATAGGCTACTCTTCTGGAGTGGTTTTTTAATTTGTCGCGGAGAGCGCTGAGATGTCCCCAAAGTCAATTAAGTTCGCGCTACCTGTTTTGCTGGTGGCGCCATTATATAGCTGGGGGTTTAGCTATGAGACTCCTTCAATTTCACCCGAAAGCGAGTCTGGTTACGAAGAGAAGCCGGGCTGGGCGGCGGAGTCGTTTGCGGTGGCCGCGGCCAATCCGCTAGCCACCGATGCTGGTTATCAAGTCCTTAAAGCCGGTGGTAACGCTATTGATGCGGCCATTGCGGTGCAAATGGTGCTGAATTTGGTGGAGCCGCAATCCAGCGGTATCGGCGGCGGCGCTTTTTTGATGCTCTACGACGGCGACGAAGTGCGTGCCTACGATGGGCGTGAAACGGCCCCCCAGGGCGTTAATGGCGAGCTGTTTTTACAGGATGGTGAGCCGATGGCGTTTAACGACGCGGTGGTTAGCGGTCTATCAGTAGGCGTGCCGGGCACGCTGCGTATGCTTGAGAAGGCTCACGCTGAGCATGGTGAACTGGCGTGGGCGGAGCTGTTTAAACCGGCGATTACCTTAGCAGAAGAGGGGTTTGCCGTTAGCAACCGGCTGCACACCAGCCTTGAAAGCGATGAGTTCCTGCGACAAGACCCTCTGGCGAGCCAATTTTATTACGATGCTGAAGGCGAGCCCATTGCCGTCGGTGAAACGCTCAAAAACCCTGCCTTGGCAGCGGTTTTACGCCAAGTCGCTGAGCAAGGCAGCGCCGCCCTGCATGAAGGGGCCGTAGCCGAAGACATCGTTGAGCGCGTTCAGAACCACCCTGAGCGCCCAGGCAGCTTGTCGATGGAGGACATGAGTGGCTATGAGGCGCTTGACCGCGAGCCGCTGTGTACGCCTTGGCAGCAGTGGGAAGTGTGCGGCTTCCCGCCGCCTTCGTCGGGTCATCTGACCGTGATGCAGATTTTGGGCATGCTTGATCAGCAGCCGTTGCTTGAGGCCCCGCTAGATGATGGTGTTTCCAGCAGCGGGTGGCTGCACCAGTTTTTAGAAGCGTCGCGCTTAGCATTTGCCGATCGTGGCCGCTACATCGCCGACCCTGACTTTGTCGAGGCGCCGGGTGGCGACTGGTCGCTGATGCTGGCGCCCGATTATCTTGAGCAGCGCAGTGCGCTTATCGAAGAGATGAGTATGGGCGATAGCGCGGAACCAGGTAATCCTGGCGAGCTAAGCGTTAGCTGGGCTAGCCAGCCCGAGCAGCCCGAGTACGGTACCAGCCACATCAGCATCGTCGATGAGGAGGGCAACGCGGTTGCGATGACCACCACCATCGAGCAGGCGTTTGGCTCGCGGATTATGTCCGATGGCGGCACGGGACTAACCGGTGGTTTCCTGCTTAATAACGAACTCACCGACTTTTCATTTGTGCCTGAGGTCGATGGCGAACCGGTGGCAAACCGAGTCGAGCCCGGCAAACGTCCACGTTCCAGCATGAGTCCGACCCTGGTATTCAATCAGGACAGCGGTGAATTAGTGGCAAGTCTTGGATCGCCGGGCGGTGCTGCCATTATTCATTATACTGCGCGTACGTTAGTGGCGATGCGTGACTGGGGCTTGAGTGCGCAGGAAGCGCTCAACCTTCCCCATGCTATAACACTTGGCGGGGATGTCTATGTGGAGGAGGGGCGTTTTCCTGAGGCGACCATCGAGTCACTGCGCGAGCGCGGCCACACGGTCAGCGAGCGAGAACTCACCAGCGGGCTCCAAGCCATTATGCGCCTTGAAGATGGCAGCCTGTTTGGTGGCGCTGACCCCCGTCGCGAAGGCGTGGTCATGGGCGATTAAGTGAATGCCTATTGGCGGAGCCAGTTACGCAGCTTGACCAGCATCAATGCACCGTCGCTTAATTCGCGGCGGTCATGAATTAGTTCGGTTAAGCGATCTGGGTAGTCGGTGATGATCGCATCGACACCCAGATCAATCAGCGTCGACATTCGGGCTCGATCATTGACGGTCCAGGCGTGTATTTCGTACCCATATAGGCGTGCTAAGCGTATTTCCCCTTCCGTAATACGGTTATGTCGTAGACCCAGTGCATCAAAGTCGCGCCGATCCAGTGTGCCGGGCAGAATAAGCTGGGCCAGTAAGGTCACGCGCAGCGCTGGTGCACGCTCATTCAGATATTCCAGCAGTGTTGGCGACATGGTGGCCATGCGCATATCCATTAGCGCATTAGGGAAACCGCACGCCGTATAGCCGTCGAAAGCGCTTTGTTGGGTCGCCCAGCAGCGATAGCGTACGTCGCTCTCTGCATTTAAGGCGTCAATAACGGCCTCGGCTAACGCCTGTTCTTGACCTGGCAGCGGCTTGATATCAATCATTAACCCCGCTTTGCCACGGACTCTTTCGAGAGCTTCGTCCAAGCCGGGAATATTCTCGCCTTGAAAAGCATCGCCAAACCAACTGCCCACATCGAATTGACTAAGCTGCTCTCTGGTCAGTTCGCCAAACTCGCGGTTATCGCCGGTGAGCCTCGCCATGCTGCGGTCGTGGTAGAGCATTACCTGCTGGTCACTGCTCAAGCGCACGTCAATTTCGATATAGTCAGCGCCATCGATCAGGGACTGTTCTAACGCGGAAAGGGTGTTTTCAGGCGCGACCATGGAGCTGCCACGGTGGGCAATGACCGCGACATTGTCACGTATCTCAAAGCTATTCAGAATCCACCACGCTTGAAGTCCGGCAAAAATCAGCACGCTGAGTTCAACTGCCCAGGCCAGCTTGCCTGCGTTAATGTCCTCAGCAGGGGCTGCTGGGCGGGGTTCGCGGTGGGCTAACTGCATATACAGACAGGCGGAAAGCAGCGCATTGGCGGCAATACCGATAAAGGTAATGGCCAGTGTGACCAGGACATAGCCGAGTAAGTAGGCGAGCATCGCCGGGATAAGCACGGCATTATGCTCTGGTAGCCACCACAGTAGCGGCGTAAATAACCGGTCAAACAGCAGCGTCACCAGCAGTGGCAGGCTGATAATCAGCACCAGGAGCAGCAGCACCGCAGCGCCAATAGAGCGGCGCCAGCCACGGGTTAGGGTGACGCTACGCTTAAGTGCCTGCCACGGGCTGCAGCGTTCCAGGGCCACTAGAGGCAGTGCTAACAGCCAGCGCAGGTAGAGCCATGACGCTGCCCACGCCCAAGCGATTATCAGCGGCAGTGCGCAGGCAACGAAATACCACAGTACGGGGGGGCGCACGCGCTGCAGGTAGTAGGGGTCTATACCGCCTAGCCAGACATCGTAAAGCCATGCTAACCCGGCCATAAAGGGTGCCAGCAATAATAAGTGGGTGCCTACCTGGAGTATCACCAGACCCGCCAAAGCGGGCAGCCGTCGGGTACTCAGCCAGAGCGCTTCAAGAGCTAGCCGATAGTGGTTATCGCGGGGTCTGACGGCCACCTGCAGCATGCCCGCCTGCTGCCAATAAATAATCACAAACGTGAAGCCAAGCCCTACCAGCATGCCGATCAGCCCCAGCGGGCTGAAGAGTAGCCCAATCAACTCGTCGTTGGTGACCACGGTACGGTTAAGCTGCGCTAGCAGTCCACGCGTCACCCAGGTGATCGCTGGCAGCAGCAAGGCTGAGGCGAGCAGGGTAAAAAACAGGTGGTAGGCGATCAGTGGGCGAAGATGATCGCGTAATGTGCGCAGTAAGGCAGAGCCAAGGTAGGTCAAAGGCTGCATCGTCATGAAACGGTAAGAATGAGCCACCAGGGTGGCAGTAACCGCCACACCTGGCAAGGGGCTCTATTTAAAACAATCTTCGTTAATAAAGCGTTGTTCTCAAGCAAGCGGCAGCTCATGGTCAGCAACAATAATGCCGTTGTTATCGGCATACAGCCACTGGCCGGGCTGCAGGGTGGCACCGGCAAAAGTGACATTGATATCACGCTGACCGTCACCGCGCTTTTCACTTTTGCGCGGGTGGCTGCCCAACGCCTGAACGCCAATCGGCAGGGCGGCGAGTATATCCACATCGCGCACGCAGCCGYACATGACGACGCCCGCCCAGCCATTGGCGACCGCCTGTTCAGCGAGCATATCCCCCAGCATGGCGCAGCGGTGGGAGCCACCCGCATCAACCACCAGCACCGCGCCGTTACCCGGCTCGGCGACGGCCTGCTTGACCATGGAGTTATCTTCAAAGCACTTTATCGTACGAATAGGGCCGTAGAAGGCGTCAAGCCCACCAAAATTGGCAAACAGCGGTTCCAGCACTGCGACCTCCGGGTGTGCATCGCAGAGATCGGGCGTCACGATATCAATCGAGTTCGTCATCATAGGTTCCTGTTATGAAAGGTTAGTATCAGCATAGACAGCTAAGCGGGCCGTGCAAAAAAAACGCCCCGCCCTGTAAAACAGTGGCGGGGCGTTCGGTCATCGACTCAGAAAATGCAACCTGTCACATCTTCTGCGATGTTGCGAGCATCGGCGATGGGGCGGTCTATCTCAAGTGCTTAACGAACGTTAGGCTTCTTGAGCGACCGGTATCACGTTTGAGGCGATCTTTTGATACTCCTCAATCTCGTGAAAGTTCATGTAACGATAAATCTCGCCCGCCATAGCGTCAAACTCACCCATATAGCGTTGATACTCTTCAACGCTGGGTAGGCGTCCTTCTACTGCGGCAACGGCCGCCAGTTCCGCTGAGGCTAGGTACACATTGGCACCGTCGCCCAAGCGATTCGGGAAGTTACGTGTAGACGTAGACACCACGGTGCTCTTAGCAGCAACGCGGGCCTGGTTACCCATACACAGTGAACAACCCGGCATTTCCATGCGGGCACCGGCACGGCCGTAAATGCCGTAGTAGCCCTCTTCGGTCAGCTGATGCTGATCCATTTTCGTCGGTGGTGCCAGCCACAGGCGGGTTTTTAAACTGCCGGCAGGCTGCTTTTCAAGCAGTTTGCCGGCAGCCCGGAAGTGGCCGATGTTGGTCATGCATGAGCCGATAAAGACTTCGTCGATTTTCTGGCCTGCCACTTCAGACAGCAGGCGCGCATCATCCGGGTCATTCGGCGCACAAAGAACCGGCTCTTTAATTTCAGCCAGATCAATTTCGATAACTTCGGTGTACTCGGCGTCTTGATCTGCGCGCATCAGGCTTGGGTTGGCCAGCCACGCTTCCATGCCTTCAATACGACGGCTGATGGTGCGCTCGTCGCCGTAACCGTTGCCCATCATCCACTTCAACAGAGTGATGTTGGACTTGAGGTACTCAGTAACGCTCTCTTCTGACAGGGTAATGGTACAGCCAGCGGCAGAGCGCTCGGCGGACGCATCAGAAAGCTCAAAAGCTTGCTCTACGGTCAGATCTTCCAGACCTTCAATTTCCAACACCCGCCCAGAGAAGGCGTTTTTCTTGTTGGATTTATCAACGGTCAGCAAGCCTTGCTTGATGGCGTAGAGCGGAATAGCGTGAACAAGGTCGCGCAGGGTTACGCCAGGCTGGCGCTTGCCTTTAAAGCGAACCAGTACCGATTCCGGCATATCCAGCGGCATGACGCCGGTGGCAGCGGCAAAGGCGACTAGGCCCGAACCGGCTGGGAACGAGATGCCGAGCGGGAAACGGGTGTGCGAGTCGCCGCCGGTGCCCACTGTATCGGGCAGCAGCATACGGTTCAGCCAGCTGTGAATAATACCATCGCCAGGGCGCAGCGAAACGCCGCCGCGGTTCATGATGAAGTCGGGCAGGGTGTGGTGGGTATCCACATCCACCGGCTTCGGATAAGCGGCGGTATGACAGAACGACTGCATGACCAGGTCAGCCTGAAAGCCCAGGCAGGCCAGGTCTTTCAGCTCGTCACGGGTCATCGGTCCGGTGGTGTCTTGCGAGCCAACGGTAGTCATCTTGGGTTCGCAGTACATGCCAGGGCGAACGCCGTCCAAACCACACGCCTTACCCACCATTTTCTGCGCTAAGGTAAAGCCTTTGCCAGTATCTTTGGGCTGATCAGGTAGGCGGAAAACGTCAGAAGTGGGTAGGCCCAGCGACTCACGCGCCTTGCCAGTGAGCCCGCGACCAATGATCAGGGGAATACGGCCGCCAGCGCGTACTTCATCCAGAATCAGCTGCGTTTTAAGCTCAAAGGTGGTGATAACGTCATCGCTATCGTGCTTGCACACTTTACCCGCGTAGGGGTAAACATCGATGACATCACCCATGTTGAGGTGGGTGACGTCCATCTCAACCGGCAGGGCTCCCGAATCTTCCATGGTGTTAAAGAAGATAGGCGCAATTTTGCTGCCAAAGCAGAAACCGCCAGCGCGCTTGTTGGGAGCGTAGGGGATATCGTCGCCGAAAAACCACAGTACGGAGTTGGTGGCTGACTTACGCGATGAACCGGTGCCCACAACGTCGCCTACATAAACGACTGGGAAACCTTTGGCTTTAACGTCTTCGATCTGCTTGAGCGGGCCAGTGGTACCCGGAACCACTGGCTCAATGCCGTCACGCTCGTTTTTGAGCATAGCATTGGCGTGGAGCGGAATATCCGGGCGTGACCAGGCATCCGGCGCAGGAGAGAGGTCGTCGGTATTGGTTTCGCCAGGAACCTTAAACACGCTAAGGGTGATTTTTTCCGCCAGTGCTGGTTTTGACAGGAACCACTCGGCGTCAGCCCAGGACTGGATAACCTCTTTCGCGACACTGTTGCCGTTTTTGGCACGGCTTTCCACATCGTGGAAGGCGTCGAACATCAGCAGTGTGTGCTTGAGCTGTTCGCCTGCTTCGCGGGCCAGCTCCTCATTATCGAGTAGCTCTACCATCGATACGATGTTGTAGCCACCCTGCATAGTGCCAAGCAACTTAACGGCGTGGATCTTGTCGATCAGCGGAGAGCTTGCCTCACCTTTAGCGATGGCAGTGAGGAAACCGGCTTTTACATAAGCGGCTTCGTCAACACCCGGCGGAACGCGGTTGGTGATTAAGTCGAGAATAAATTCTTCTTCACCGGCCGGTGGCGTCTTCAGTAGCTCAACCAGTGAGGCGACTTGTTCGGCGGTTAGGGGTTTGGGCGGGACGCCCTCAGCGGCACGTTCCTCTACATGTTGGCGGTAAGCTTCAAGCACGTTGGGGCCCTCTCATTGACGTTCTCATTTGACGTTCTCATTAAGCTTATGGTGACGGCCTCGTTGCACGCTGTGGGTCATACCGCGTTGGGCAATGGGCCGACCACATACGACATACGCTTGACAAACAGCGTGTGGTTGGATGGCTGAGATTCTACGCCAAACTGTCGACAATGTTAAGCTGGCAAGCAGCGACGGCTGTTGTACTTTATGTTGATGCCACGATTTAAACGGGTCAAAAAAGCGCTTTTTATAGACCAATTGGCTCAAAATCAGGAAAGTTTTTTCCATTTCATCGCCAACCACCCGCGGTGTGGGTGTGATTGTGGTTACAGCGCGTTACCATAGTCCTCACTTTATAACCTTAGCGCCACGCTAATGACTGCTGGTGCTGATAGCAGCGTGCCAATAAAAGTGTGTGGAGCATTTTTAAACGCACAGCTACATTAGTTATAGACGATGAAGGCTATGAAGAACGCAATGCAACAGGGAACTAAGCGCCTTGTGCGCTTATATGTTGTACAATAGTGAGATATAAGATTGGTAATGGTATTATGTTGATACAACCTGGTATATCACAGCCCGCTACACAAGCGAGTGCTTTGCAAATGGCTGATCACGCGGTGAAAGCGGATGATCTGCTGCCGGAAAGTTTGCACCAGTTTTTGGCCTGCTCGACCCCCGAAGCGTGGCTACAATGGGCGCTTGAAAACCCGGAAACGCTATTGATTGACCATGCGCAGTGCGAAAAAAAAGCGGCTTCTACGGCGATGAGCTTGCTTTATCGCTACGTTGATCAGCCTCTTTTGCTTAGCAAAATGTCGCAGTTGGCGCGTGAAGAGTTGCTGCATTTTGAACAGGTGGTCGCACTAATGGAGGCCCGTGGCGTGGCCTACCGGCACCTAACTGCTTCACGCTATGCGGAAGGCTTAAGGCAGCACTTACGCAGCAACGACCCCGAACGGCTCATCGATGTGTTAATCATTGGCGCCCTTATTGAGGCGCGTAGCTGTGAACGATTTGCTTGCTTGATTCCTTATTTAGATGAAGAGCTTGCTAGGTTTTATCGCACTTTGGTGAAGTCAGAAGGTCGTCATTTTGAGGACTATCTGTTACTGGCTCGCCAGCAGACATCGGACTCGATTGATGAGCGAATCACTTTTTTTGTAGCGCGTGAAGCGGAGCTGATTACTTCGCCCGATACGGCTTTTCGTTTTCATAGCGGTGTGCCAGCTTAAGCCGCTTAGCCCGGCAGGATGTTTATCATGCGCGATGCTCGTGAAACAGATCAGTTAACTCTCTTCGGTCACTTTTCGCTTACCCAGGGCGAAGACGTCTTAACCCACTTTAGTTACGACAAAGTGAAGGCGCTGCTCGTTTATCTGCTGCTGCACCGACAGCCGGTTAACCGGGCCGCGCTGGCCGAACTACTGTGGCCCGACCAGGGATTATCTTCTGGTCGAACTAACCTGCGTCACGCGCTGCACTGTTTGCGCCAGTCGCTAGGTGAGAGTGCCGACCAAGTGTTGAGTGTCTCCCGGCAAACGATTGCCTTCCAGCTTCCAGCTCATTGGAAAGTCGACCTGCATACGCTGCAGCAGCTGCTCGAAGGGCCGCGCGACTTAGATACGCTCGAAGCGCTGATGGCTTGCTACCAAGGCGATCTGATTGAAGAGCTTCAATTGGCGAGCTGTAGTGAATTTCAGCGCTGGCTAGTCCAGGTACGCAATGAGTGGCGTCAGCGCGTCATCCGTTTTGCTGAACAGGTGCTCGACGCTCACAGCGATGTGCCGGACCTGATTCTGGAAACCTTGGTGAGTCGTTTTTCAGGCTACGGCCCCTTTCATGAGCGTCTGGTGCGCCAGCTTGCCGAGCAGAACCAAATGGCCGCCGCTCACGAGCAGTATAATAGCTACTTGCAGTTACTTGCGTTGTCAGGGCAGCAGCCTGAGCCCAGCTTTTTGCAGTTGGCCAGCTATTGGTCCGACGGTCACCACGACCCTCGCATGATGAGCCCCCAAGGCGCTTTTTCACGTGCGCTGGCGGCGGACAGCAAGCCTCTGCGTGAAGATGAAATTGAGCTGCGACAGCTCTCCGTGATGGCTATCCGGCTACGTTTAAAAGGGGAGTGGCAAGACCGAGCTGCAACGCGCCACTGCCTAACGCTACAGTTAGAGTTGCTGCGTTGGTTAGAGCAGCAGTGCCATCACCTAGGCGGTTTTTGGTTGCCCGGCGCCACCGGTGGCTTGGGGTTGGCGTGTTTCGGCACCCATGGACCCGCTCACCAGTTGGCGGAGTTGGTGGCGCTCTATGAGCACTGCCGCCAGGCGCTTCCCCAAGAGAGCGCCCGTCACTGGTCTGGCGAAGACGAAGTGCCGCAGTTCGAACTGGCGGCTGGTTTGCACAGCGGGCGCGTTGTTTACTTGCCCGAGCGGCAGTTGGCCGATCCCCTTGGACAAGTCACCCAAACCTCTCTGGAATTAATGAGTGCGGCCGAAGGCAGTGAGCTGGTGATCTCACAGGAGGCCAGCCAGCATATGCCGCCAGCGCTTGATCTACAGCCACGGCTGGTATCGCGCTTGGTGGCTAGCGACGGCCGCGTACGTTTGCGTGCGCTGGTGTTAGGCCAAAACGAAGGCGGCCGCGATGCGCTGCCGCCTAGCCTGGTTGGGCGTGAAACCTCGCTGCGTACCCTGCGTGATGCGCTGGCGCGGGCAGGTATTGGCTTGCGTCAAAGCGTTTTGGTGCGCGGCGCATCGGGTATGGGCAAATCAGCGCTGATGGTCGGATTTCGCCAGTTAGAGCTTAGCCGCGATGCGGCTATTTGCTGGCAGCCCACCACGCGGCTGTCGGTGCTCGATCCCTACGGGGTTGCCCGCACGCTGGTGGGCTGGTACCTCCAACAACCGCTGACCGTCGAGGCGATTCACGCGCTTCAGGCAACGCTTGAGTTTGATCAGCTTACACCTGAGCGTCAGCAGCTGTTGGAAGAGGCGCTTGGGTTGCACGAAGTTCAGGAGATTACCCAGCTTGCCCAAAGCGGTGAAGCCGTTGAGCTGGTGGTGATGTTCCTGCACCGCTTAATCGAGCGCCAGGCGACTACTCATACCCTGGTGCTGATGGTCGACGATCTCCAGTGGCTGGATGAGCCTTCCTTTAAAGTGCTCGCCGGGCTACAGGCACGCTTGCCCATCAATACTGCCTTTATGCTGGTGGCTAGCCATCACGGTCGCGAACTGCTGCCGGTAAAACTGCATTGGGATCAGCAAATTAGCTTGGGTAATCTGGATGCGCAGCAGTCCTCACGGCTATTGTCACAGCTTTCGCGGCGTTATCGTATTCACATGAGCCCGCGGCTACGTAACCAGATTATTGAACGCTGCGATGGCGTGCCGCTGTATATGCAGGAGATTTGTCGCCGCTTGGATATGGATCGTCGCGAAGGGCGCAGTGTCCAGTTCGACGAACTCCCCAAAGGGCTGCTGGGTCTATTGGCCAGCCGTATTGATCAACTGGAAAGCGATCGAGAAATTGCCCATGTGGCAGCCGTGCTGGGTAAGCGCTTCCGGTTGGATTTCTTACAGGAGTGCAGCGGCTGGGAAAAAGGGCGGCTGAACCAAGCGCTCGAGCATATGCGCGTTTTGGAGATCATAGAGCCGGTCGATAAAGACAGCGGTGAGCACGAGTACCAGTTTAGCCATCAGCTGTTGCAAGAAGCTGCTTATCTTTCCTGTCCGCGCGATGTGCGGGTAAAACTGCACCAGCAGGTGGTGACCTTAATAGAGGAGCGCTTCCCGGTATGGATTAGTCGCCACCCCGGTGATTTTGCCACCCATCTGCGTCGTAGCGGTCACTACGCCCGTGGCGCTCGCTACTTTGAGCTAGCTGCACGAGAGGCGCTGAAAGTCAGCGCTAACCGAACCGCGCTACGCATGGCCGATTTTGGTTTGGCGAGCCTGCGCCACGTTGAGCATGAGATTGAGCGTGAAGTGAGCCTACTCACCGTGCGTGGTCAGGCGGCGTTTTCATTAGAGGGACACGGCTCGCCAACCGCTCACGAAAGCTTTGTGCGTGCCCGTGAGCTGCTGCGCGAATCGGGCACCGATAGCCTGGAAGATCCAGAAGATCTAGAGCAGATATTCCTGGTCAAATGGGGGCTTTGGGTGGGGCGTAGCCAGCGCTATGCCCATGCTGATGCCTTCGCCCTGGCGTCGACGCTCGCCGATATTGCCGCGCGCCTTGAAGACCCACGCTATCGCCGCTTGGCCGACTATGCGCGTGCCAACTGCGAGTATTGGGCCGGTCGTATTCAGCAGGCCCACGACCATCTGGATGAAATCGACCCGCTCAATGCGCAGATGATGATCGAATGGCTGCCGTTCTCCGATCACCCGCAAGTCTCGGCCGCCTGTTTCCAAGGCTGGGCGCTGTGCCTGCGGGGTGATTATCAACGCGCCGAGCGTCAGGTATCGGCAGCGATCCGTTTGGCGGAGAAGATTGCCCACCCCGGCACCTTGGCGCTGGCACTACTGTTTGCCGCGGCACTCTATCGCCAGCTTGGCCACGTTCACTTGGCCACACGGCATGCGGAGCGGGCGGCGGCAATGACCGGCACGCCAGATTTACAGCTATGGCAAATTTCCAGCCAGTGTATTCTCGGCTGGCAACGCGCCCTGGCGGGTGATGCCACTGGCTTGGCTCAATTGCGTGATAGCCTGGATCAGATGGCGGAATTGAATGGTCGCGACCGCTACCAGCGGCCGGTGTTGTGGTACTCGGATGCCTGTATTGAGCTGGGTGAGCTAAATGCTGCAGAGGAGTACCTTGACCAGTGCTTGGTGATTGCTCGGGAGCGCACCACGCTGTTTCTGCCCGAATTAGCCACCCAGCTGGCTAAGGTGCGTGAGCTGCTTGGGCATCCTGCCAATGAAGTCAAAGCACTGGCTGAAATGGCAATTAACCAGGCCCGCGAGCATGGCAATCGCCACCAAGAGTTGGCAGCTCTTGAGCTATGGCTAACGCGCATTGAGCCTAACGACCAGCAGGCTAAGGAGAGCTTTAGGCGGTTGTTGAGCGAAGTCAGCCACAGCGATGCCCCGGTGCTGACCCGCTGGATCAGCTTGCTGGATCGGCGCTTGCCGCACCCTGTGGGCATTGAAGGCTAACCGGTATCCCGTTCTAGCCACGTCAAGGTGGCGAGCGCCTCTTCCCGGTGTTCGCCACATACGCTGGCGTCAAAGTTAAATCGCTCGCAAACCCTGGGGCGGCTTGGGTCGCCAAATAGACGGCACAGGTTATGCTCATCTAATTGCACGCAGCGAACGCCCGCCGGCTTGCCCTCTGGCATGCCGGGGATGGCGGAACTGATGGAGGGCGCGATGCAGCAGGCGCCACACCCCGCCCGACAGCCTTCACTCATAGCCTGTCACCTGGGTATAGCACTGGGTGAAAACGCGGCAATTGCGCCCTTGTTAATGCCCTCAAAGGCCTGGATGCGTGTGGTTACCCCACTTTGCGTGGCAACCTCTTTTGCCAGCCAAGCGGCAATATTTTCTACCGTGGTAGGGCCGGGGAGAACTGCGCATAGCGACTGTGGCAGCGTAATGGAGAAATCACCTTGGGCGGCCCGGTAGCCGCAGGTAAGGAAGTTGTTATCCCTTGAGGTGATATCGGCCTCTTCAAGCAGGTAGCGATTATCCAGCCACGCCGCCCACTGCTGTTCGAGCTCGGCTTGACGCACCCCCTGCTGAAAGATATGTAGCCGCGAGCGGTGGCCGTGGGCGATACGCTGGCAGTTGCCCAGGTGGCGCTTCAGGCCATGCGTGTAGCCATAGGCAGCGCCGTTGATAGTTTCGTCACTAAGCGTCAGAGTGACTTGATGGACATTCTCTGGGCGCTGCTCGGTGAGCTGCTGGCTTAAATGCTCGGCCACCGTGTTCATATCAATAGCCTGCCAGGGCAGTAAACTAAACGCCTCTTTCGGCCCGCGTACTTCCATGGGGTAGGGGGTGGTGGTACGTACGCAGACACCCTCAGGGCACTCCGTCACCGTGACCCCAGGTGCTTGAGTGGGCACCAGCAGGGTGTGGTCGAGTCCGCTGTCGAGCGTGCGTTTGATCCATGGTTTAACTTCACCAAAGTCGAACAGCATGCCATCTTCGCCCAGCTCGCCATCCAGCACTGCGTCTACCTGCCAGCTACAGCCGACTAAGCCGCGCTGAGAACACCAGAGGGATACGTCAATATGGGTCAGTTGTTGAACAAATAGGGACATTAATCAAAACCTGCTAATTTGTGCATTTGCAGCGACAGTCGCCACTGGGGGTTAGCCATACAGTAAGCAGTCGCTTCAGCGACGGTGGTCTTAGCCTGATTGAGAGGAGCAAGATCCATCGGCTGTAGAAAGAAATGGTGAAACCCAAGGCGTGAAAACTGCTCCGGGGGAGCATCTGCCTGGGGGTAAACGAGCTTTAATTCGTCACCTTGGGTAACGACCAGCGGATTGCTGCCCTTGGGGCTTACGCAGAGCCAGTCTATGCCTGGGGGTGGGGGTAGCGTTCCGTTGGTTTCGACAGCCACCTCAAACCCATGGCTATGCAGGGTGGCAATCAGCGGCGCATCGAGCTGCAGCAACGGTTCTCCGCCGGTAAATACCACATAGGGCGTCGCATTGTCGCTCTGGCTGGGCCAGAGCGCAGCAATATGCTCGGCCAGGGCAGCGGCGGTGGCAAATTTCCCGCCATTGATGCCGTTAGTGCCGATAAAATCGGTATCGCAAAAGGTGCATTTAGCCGTTGCCCGGTCAACCTCACGGCCCGACCACAGATTGCAGCCGCTAAATCGACAGAAAACGCTTGCTCTGCCGGCCTGGGCGCCTTCACCTTGCAGGGTATAAAAAGCTTCTTTGACCTGATACATCAGCACTGACCTGCTGTGCTGTTCACGCTATAAGCTAGTGGGTCGGTGACACCGTTGGCCGCAAAGGCGGCCAGCCGTTCGCGGCAACTGCCGCATACGCCGCAGGCGAGCTCACGGCCTTCGTAGCATGTCCAGGTATGGGCGTAGTCCAATCCCATGGCAAGGCCTTCGCGCAAAATATCGGCCTTGCTTGTGTATAAATAGGGGGCGTGTAACTTTACCGGCTCGAAGTTGGCAATGCCCGCTACTTGATTCATTGCCTCGACGAATTCGGGGCGACAGTCAGGGTAGAGAACGTGGTCACCGCCATGGGCGCCGTAGTCGACTCGCTCCGCACCAATATTAACGGCCTTGGCAATCGCCAGGGAGAGCAGAATCATATTACGGTTAGGCACCACGGTGGCGCGTAGATTGTCCGCGTCATAGTCGCCCTGGGGCATCGCTTGCTCGGGATTGGTGAGCGCCGAATTATCAATCAAACCGTGTATCGCACGAATATCGACCACTTGATGGGGCAGCTCAAGAGAGGTGCAAACCTGGCGCGCAGTATCGAGTTCGCGGGCATGGCGCTGACCGTAGTCAAACGAAAGCGCGTGTACGTTAAGCCCTTCCCGCAGCGCGCGGTGAAGTACGGTAAAAGAGTCCATTCCACCGGAATAGATAACAACGGTCGTGGTGGCTGTGTCAGCAGCCACTGGGGGTATTGATGACATGAGAAAACACTCTTTGTCGGAGAATTTATTAATCGCGAGCAGCGTTGAGCTGGCGCGGCGTTCCGGGGTCCGGTCCGGAAGTGCGGCAGTTTACGCAATAGTCGTGAATCTGGCCAGTTCTAGCGCCAATCGACGTACCCTGTTGAGGTAAAAAAAGCGTAGGCAGGCAGCATGAATATCAACATGCTACGCTATCTCTCCATGCTGTTAGAGGCGAACCAATGGCAACGATTGAACATAGTGAAATCATTAACGCGCCGCCCGAACGCGTGTTCGAACTACTGCGCCGTGTCGAAGATTTTGCCGATTACTCAGACCTGATTCGCTCAATTGAAACCCTGGGCGAAAATCGCTATCGCTGGCATGTCCGCGCCGTGGGTATGTACTGGTCGTTTGATGTCATGGTGACCGAGATTCAGCCCCCCCATGTGCTTGCCTGGGAGTCGTTGGATGGCGTAAAAAACCAGGGGCGTTATCGCCTTCGCGAGGTGCCCGAAGGCACCGAGGTGGCGTTGACGCTCACTTATGAGATCCGCAATCGTCTGATGGAAAAAGCCGTTAACAAAGCGGCGAAGCCGTTAGTAGGAAAAGTCAGCCGACAAATTCTTGAGCGCGTGGAAGCTCGCTTGAATGAATAGCCCACCACGACATCCTTGGCGCTGGGCGCTAGGGTTTGCAAGTTTTGCCATGCTGGCCTACGTGTGGCTATGGTATTCGCCCGATTTGATGGCGGTTAAGCAATGGGCTTCTCAGGCGTCTCATTATCCGATGGTGATTATGGGGGTGATGCTAATCATGGCCGTTACCTTGGCCATAGGATTGCCGGGCAGTATTGGGCTGTGGCTTATTGCGCCTTTTTACCCGCCGCTTATCGCCACGGTAATGCTGACACTCAGTAGCGTGGCGGGAGCATGGGGGGCTTATCAAATAGCGGCGCGGGCAGGGCGGCGTTGGAATCCTCAAGGGCTGACCTTAAAAGTCATGCAGATGTTAGAGCAGCGAAGCGATGTAATGACCCAGTGCGCAATGCGTATATTGCCCGGCTTTCCCCACTCGGTTATCAATTTTGCCGCAGGTTTACGCCATCTGCCTCTTAAGACGTACCTAGTGGCAGCGGCTTTGGGTTTGTCGATAAAATGGGCGGTTTATAGTAGTGCGATATACGGCGCCTTAGAGGCTATCGAAGACGAGGATGCGCTGCAGTTTGATGTAGTGCTGCCTCTGATAGCACTGGCGCTACTGCTGCTGGCAGGGGCGTGGTACAGGCGCCGCGTTGAAGCGGCGCGGGGCGCCTAGCAAACCGGTTCTAGCGAGCTTTGTGCATTGAGGCGTCGAGGTGGTCGACCACTTCGGCCCAGTCGGCGTCCTCTTCCACCGCTTCTTTTAAAAATTCCGCCTGCCCCTCGTTCCAGCAGGGGGCCTCAGCCAGTGGCATTGTTTCCGGGAGCGGGGCGTTGCGCTGGATAAAGCGCTCAATTGACTCTGCATCGGATGCCAAGCCTAACTGTTCGAATAGTTCGCTGAAATGGTGTACCGGTTTTTCCATAACCTGTTGCTCCTTCAAACGCTTAGAATCGTTTCTATAACATAGCTTGATTCTCAGCCTACGCCACCTTTCAACCGCTTTGGCGGGCTAGCGTTCACCGATTAGCGAGGTTAAAAAACGCTGACGCTGATCTTCTAGTGCGAGTGGTTGCGCCACTAAGTGGGCTAGCTTGGTGAAAGCCGCTTCTGGCGTCATATCATCACCGGCGAGAACGCCTGCATCGCTAAGGCCATGCCCCGCAGCGTAAGCGCCCAGATGGAGACTACCCTGCGGGCACTGGCTGATGGCGGCAAGCAATTTGCCTTCCCCGCTGGCCTTGGCGAGTACGTCCAGTAAGCTTGGGTCGTCGGGCAGATTACCGGCGCCCCAGAGTTGTAGTAACGCCCCTTTAACCCGTGGATCACTCAGCCAGGCGCTTAACTGCCATGCCGAAATGCCCGGCCAAAGGGCGATGCGGACGACCTCTCCTTGATTAACCAAGCGGTAGTCGGGCAGCTCGAAACGCGGTGCGCCGCGCTGCTGAAGGCCAAGTCCACGGCTGGGGTAATAAACGAAGTCGTCGCCTACCCGCTCACCCAGCAATGGATAGTTGGGGCTGGCGAACGCGTTGGCTGCTTGACTGTGCTGCTTAATGGCGCGGGCGCCCCGCAGCAACTGCCCGGCAAAGTAAATAGCCACCTCTTGGAGCGCGGGCTTGGCGGCGAACTGCAGCGCGCCATACAAATTGCCTAAGGCGTCGCTGCCGGGCGCTTCCAGTGGCAACATGGAGCCTGTTATTACCACCGGTCGGTCCAGTCCCTGGAGTTGGTAGGCAAGGCTAGCAGCCGTCCAGCTAAGCGTATCGGTACCATGAATAATGACGAAGCCGGCGTAGGCCGTTAGCTGGTCGCTCACATCGCGGGCGACCTGTTGCCAGGTAAGCGGCGTGGCCGCGCTTGAATCAATTAATGTCGCGTAGCTAACTAGATCATAGCCGGGTAAAGCTTGCTGTTGGGTAAGGGGTAGCTGGTTCAGCGCCGTTGCCATGCGAGTGGCAAAGTCACCGCTAGGCGCAAGTCCATCGGCATGCTGCTGCATACCGATTGTTCCGCCTGTGTAAATAACCAGAATACGCTCTTTATTAGGGGGCTTGTCAGCTAAAGGGGAGTGGGAGCTCATTGCCTTTTCCTGGAGGGTCAGTAAGTACGAGTAACGTGCTCTACCAAAAGTCCACCGCTTTGGTCATCTAAGCGCTGGTTGCGACCCGCCAGTAGGGCAAAGCCACAGCAAACCGTGATCAGAACGATCAATAGCCAGGCGATATGTGATATGTCGGCGCCTGACTGCAGCATAACCCCCACACCGAAAGGGCCAAGTGCTGCCAGTGTATAACCACCGCCCTGGACGAGCCCAGAGAGCTGACCGGCAAGGCGTGAGTTGGCTGTGCGCAAGACTAACAGGCTCAGCGCCAGGCTAAAGCTGCCGCCTTGGCCGATGCCGAGGAGTGCGGCGCCGGGCCATTTCCATATTAATGGCGCGATAAGCAGCATCCACAGACCCATGGCGGTGCTAATCAGTACCAGTAATAGCGCGGGCCGCTGGTCACGACCCAGGCGCGCAACCCAGGGGGCGCCCAGCGCGGAGACTAGCTGGCACATAATCGAAACCGCCATGGTCCAGCCTGCATCGGCTTCGTTGTAGCCGCGATCAACCAGTAGCGTGGGCAGCCAGCCAAATACGATATATGCCATGGAAGACTGAATGCCCATAAAGAACATAATGTGCCAGGTAAGCGGCTGCTTAAGTAGCCGTAAAATGCCGCTTTTGGGTGGTGTGGGTATGTCTGCCCTCGTAGTACTGGGCATTTGAAAGTGCCACAGTAGCAGTGCGAAGAGCGCTAGTAGAGACCAACTCATTAAGCTTGCTTGCCAGCTGCCCAATAGTTGGGTTAGAGGAACGCTAAACCCGGCTCCTAAGGCGCCGCCTAAACAGAGCGCCATGGTGTATAGACCGGTGAGCAGGTCGGCGCTGTCGGGAAGTTCACGCTTAACCAAGGCCGGTAGTAGAGTGCCACCAATGCCAATTGCACAGCCTGCCATTGCCGAGCCGACAAAGAGTCCGCCGGGAAGTGGCAAACCACGCAGAATAAGCCCTGCTGCCAGTAGTGTCAGCGCTGCACTCAGTGCTCGTTCGCTGCCTATGCGTTTAGCCAGCGTCGGAGCAAGTGGCGCGGAGAGGCCTAAAAACAGCACTGGAAGCGTGGTGAGTAGCCCTGCGGCGGTAGCGGAAAGCCCCGCACTCTCTTGTAGCCGGGTGAGTAAGGGGGCGACCGAAGACATAGCGGGGCGTAGATTTAGCCCCACCACAACCATCAGCAAAATAAACGTAATTGAACGACGCGATGCCATATTTATACTTATTTAAAATCCGCTTTTACTTAAGGTGGGGGCGCAAGTCTCCACGAACGGCATCGAGTAGCGTGATGAAATGGTAATCCTGGGGGGTATCCAGGCAGTCCACCCTGACGTTGGTGCGCATACCTTTATCCATATTCAATTGATCGAATATTTCCAACGTTAACTTGCGTGCAGGTTTATCGCCTGGCGCCATGATGCCGTCTTCAAGGGTAAAGGTTTCAAGCAGCGTGACGCGCACACGGGTACTGTTGCCTTCGCTAAGTACGCGGCGCACAAACAGCCAGCCTTCGCAGGGAAGGGCGTGGTTGTCCTCCCGCTGGCGTAAGAAGATCGTGCGGTAGCAAGCGCCTTCAACCGACGCTTTTTCAGCCATGCTGCGGTAGGCTTGAACTACTTGATTAGCTGACGCCCGGGCGTCCTCTAAGCGCTGCACGATCCCTTGATGTTCGCGGCTGAGCTGCTCTTGACGTTGAAACGTCAGCCATTGGCGGTACTCGGCCATTAGTTGAGAAGACGCCATATTCACTCCGTGAAAGGTGTTGGCTGAAATAGCTGCTGGAAACAGCGGCTTGGAATATACGAAGGGGGCACCTTCGCATATTCCTGCGCTCTGAGCTAGCGGCGAACGCGTCGTTTACGCTCACCACCCGTATTGGCACTCTGGCCATCGGGTTTGCGCTTGGCACGCGGCTGGCGCTGATTGCGTCGGCCATTCTCGATAGGCTCAGGTTTGATGCTGGGGTCGGGCTCAAAGCCTGGTTCAATATGTTTTGGCAGCGTCTGTTTGATGAGTCGCTCAATACTGCCCAGCAGGGCGTCTTCGTCAACACACACCAGCGAGACGGCTTTGCCATTGCTGCCAGCACGGCCGGTACGGCCAATGCGGTGGACGTAATCTTCCGCCACATTGGGGAGATCAAAATTGACGACGTGGGGCAGCTCATTGATATCCAGACCACGGGCAGCAATATCGGTGGCCACGAGTACCTGCAGGTCGCCACTCTTAAAGGCGGTTAACGCGCGGGTGCGCGCCCCCTGACTTTTGTTGCCATGGATCGCCATGGAGGGAATATCCTGCTTGGAGAGCTGCTCGGCCAAGCGGTTAGCGCCATGTTTAGTGCGCGTAAATACCAGCACTTGAAACCAGCCGTTTTGCTGGATTAAGTGGGCCAGAAGCTCGCGCTTCTTCTCGCGATCAACGCGGTAAATAGCCTGCTCAATTTTCTCGGCGGTGGCATTGCGCGGCGCTACTTCAATCATCGCCGGGTTATCCAGCAGCTGTTGTGCTAGGGCTTGGATCTCGTTAGAGAACGTTGCTGAGAACAGTAGGTTTTGGCGCTTTTTAGGCACCAGCCGCAGCAGGCGTTTAATATCATGGATGAAGCCCATATCTAGCATGCGATCCGCTTCATCAAGCACTAGAATCTCAACGCAGGAGAGGTCTACATGCCCCTGTTGGTGAAGATCCAGCAGTCGACCGGGGGTGGCAACGAGTACATCCAAGCCGGCTTTTAGTGCATCGATTTGAGGCTGTTGGCCAACGCCGCCAAAAATAATGTGAGAGCGCAGGGCCAGATGCTGGCCATAGGTCGACACGCTTTCGCCTACTTGAGCGGCAAGCTCACGGGTCGGGGTTAGCACCAGCGCCCGTACCTGACGTTTCGCAGGTCGTTTGCCGGTGTTCAGGCGTTGCAGCATTGGCAGCGTAAAACCAGCGGTTTTGCCAGTGCCGGTTTGGGCGCTGGCTAGCATGTCACGACCTTCTAATACGACGGGGATGGCCTGTCGTTGTATCGGGGTAGGTTCGGTGTAACCTTGCGCTGTGACAGCGCGTAACAAATCGGCGTGCAGGCCAAGTTCAGAAAAGCTCATGCGTTCTCCGCAATCACCTAGTGAATTAATACCGTTAAGTGGTTGTTATCACTAGGTGTAATGTTCAAAAAGCGAGGTTGATTCACCATCGCGGCAGCGAAGTGTGCCAGATAATTCAGTGTGCCGCGATGGTCGTTGGTTAGCCGTGGATGACAGGAGACGTGAAGGAGATAGCGCCAAGGCGCACTATCATCTGATGTGCACGGACACACCAGTAAACCTAGGCGTTAGTAACACGTGTCAGTAATAAGACGAATAGTGTAACACGGTTATGCAGCGTCAGCTTGTTTCGCTGTCACGTGTCAGTGATGGGTGCTGGGCATGCAGTGGAATTACCCGAGCTAAGGTAGCGGGCGGTAGTTGTAGTTGTGCCACCTGTTTAGGCGTTAAGGCAAAAAAGTGCTCAGGGGTGAAAACCCCCAGTTGAAAGAGTTGGCGCGCAGTGGCTGGCCCGACACCGTCGAGCGCCAATAGCTGTCGCGCAAAGAGGGCGATAAAGCGGCCGCTTTGCTGTTCATCAAATTCGCCGTTAACCGTTTGATAGTAGTGCCCAGCTTGAACAGTAATAAATTGCTCGATGCGCTGGAGCGCGGCCAGTGTTGAGGTGTCGAGTGTGCGTGCTGCTAGCTGATCGCGAAGGGCGTCGTGGCTATTGAGGGCTGTTTCAAAAACCCCTTGAGACGCTTCGCCCTCTATCAGCGCCGTTACTGTTTCCATTAGGGCGTTAATGGCATCACGCAGTTGTTCAACCGGCACTTCAGTCGTTTGGTTCGGTTCATCTGTCATGTGGGCACCCCAGAGAGGAATAGCATTAAGCTTAGTGCAGCAAGCCCCGTTTAGAAAAGCGCTGACTAATCAAAATAGTCGCCCTGGCGTATTGCGTTGGCGATAAGCTCGGCAGCCTGATCCCAGCTATCGCTTAATGCGCGCACCAGAGCGGGGTAGCCATCCTCTGCAAGGGCTGTTTCCGTGTGGAAATTTTCCATCGCTAGCAGTTCACCCACAGCGTTAAGCAATTGCCATTGGCCGCTAGCCACGGCGACACCGTCAAAGCGGCCCTGGAATTGATCAACGTTGAGGCGCAGGGTCAATGCGTTGGCCTGTTCACCTTCCTCACGCATAACCCTAAGCCTTGGCAGCGCTTGCGCTAAGTTAGCGCGCACCCTTCGCTCTAGCTGTCTGCCCAACCCTTCGGCCCACTGGTGTTCCCGCGCAGCGTTCAGGGTAATATCGTCGAGCTGCATCACGATGCCATCGACATCAAGGTAATGGGCAAGCCGAGGGGAGCTGACCAGTAGCGTGCCCTGTGGCTGTTGGGGAGTGCTTGCCAATGGCGCGCTCGGCAGCATATAGCGTGCAGGGGGCGTGACGCTGCTGGCGCAGGCGGAGACCAGTAAGCAGACCAACAGCAGCAGCAAATACCTAATCCATATCAACATACTTTGCTCCTTAATCACGCGGCGCACGCGGAATGGGGTCTTGGGCATCCAGATTGTCAAACAAAAGTGCTCTGGGGTTGTCATTGAGCGTTCGAGTGAGTGGCTGCAGGTCACGCATCAAGCGATCCAACCGTTCAATCGCCGTTGTAAGCTCCTGGTAGGCAGGCGATGAAGGGGATAAGCCCTGTAGCGTGCTGCGCAGTTCTTCTAGCGTCGCGTTTAGGTTGCCCCCAACAGCTTGTGTTTCCGGGTCATTGAGCAACTGGTTAAGGGAGGTGCTCACATCGCGAACCTCATTCAGCATACTCTCAGAAGCCTGCAGATTACGATCCAAGCCGGTTAACAGCGGCTCGACCTCAAGGGCGTTTAACTTCTCGAGTAAATCCGTCACCTGAGCTTGTATCTGGGCAAAGCCGCCAGGCACGGTGGGGAATACGGCTCGATCCGAGAAGCGTTCGGCAACATACTCATCGGCAAGATCACGCTGGAAGTTTAAATCGACAAACAGGGCGCCCGTCAGCAGGCTGCCACTTTTTAGCGAGGCGCGCAGCCCCAAGCCAAACATGCGCTGGAAGCGTGCCTCCCACTCTTCCAGGTCAATATCGCTATTTTCTATGCCCAGGCGCTGAGGCTCAATCCTAATCAGGACGGGAATCGCAAAGCGTGCGCGCGAGTCGGGCTGGGGTGCGGTAAAGTTCCAGGGCACTGCGGCAACGGTGCCCAGTCGCACGCCGCGAAACTCTACCGGCGCGCCTTTGGAAAGTCCGCGTACCGTTTCGTCTACCAGCAGCACATACTCCAAGTAGCGGTTAAAGGTGCCTTCCCGTGCGGCGTTTTCATCGGCATAGAGGGTGAAGTGCGTATTGGCTTCAACGGGKTGTCCCATCGGCAGGTCTTCGGGTACGCCGAAGGTAACACCGCCCCCCAGTAGTGCTTCTAGGGATTCAACGTTAACCCGAACACCGTCGGCGTCTAAGCGGAAATCAACACCGCTAGCGGTCCAGAAACGGGTGCTATCGGTGACTAAATTGGTATACGGCTCTTCAATAAACACCTGATGCTTCATGGTGCGTGACTCGGGCTCAAAACTATTCTCTTCGATACGGCCTACGGTGTAGCCTTGGTAGGAGACTGGATCACCTACCCGCAGTGAATTGCCCAGTTGACTCGTTAAGCTAAGACGCAGGCCTGCTTGGCCTGCTGGCGCAACAGGGGGGATATCGCTTACCGGGAATTCTCGCCGGGGTGCTGTCTCTGTGCCTGGTTCAAGCTGAATATAAGCGCCAGAGAGCACGGTGCCCAGCCCACTAATACCTTCACGGCCAATGCGCGGCTTGACCACCCAAAAGCGGGTGTCTTCGCGCAGCATATCCTCTACCTCTGGCTGAATGCGGGCGGTTAACACCGCATGGGAAAGGTCGTCAGACAAGCGCACGCTCTGCACTCGGCCAACTTCAACATTACGGCTGCGAATCAGCGTATTGCCCGCTTCGATCCCCTCGGCGCTCTCCATGGTCAGCGTTACTTGGGTGCCACGACTGGCGTAGTTGTCATAAACCAGCCATAAACCGATAGCGATCGCGACGATAGGCACGACCCAAATGGGCGAGAGCCGGGTCTGGCGTGATGTTTTGGCTTTATTTAGATCCTGACCGTTTGTTGGGCTGGGATTTGACGATGCTGGTTCGTTAGCCATCAACAGGTTCCTTGGTGGCCGCTTTACGGCGAAGAAGAGAGTGACGAGGTGGGAGTGGAGTATCCCAAATCAAGCGCGGATCAAAGCTCATAGCCGCCAACATGGTTAACACAACCACAGAGCCAAAGGCGAGTGCCGCCGGGCCTGGTGTAATGGACATCAAGGAGCCCGCGCGAATCAGCGCTACTAAGATGGCCACCACGAAGACATCGACCATTGACCAGCGGCCGATAAATTCTGTTAAGCGGTACAGCCGGGTGCGGCTTTGGGCGTTTAATGCACTGCTACGCCTGACGACTAAGCAAAGCCAGGTTAACGCCACCAATTTGCCGACGGGGACGATCACGCTGGCAATAAAGATAACTACTGCAATCGGCCATGAGCCCATCTGAATCAGTTGCACCACACCGCCAATAATGGTCGAAGGCGAGGAGTTGCCTAAGCTGGTGGTGGTCATAATAGGGTATACATTGGCTGGAATGTACATGATGGCCGATGCACCGAGAAGTGCCCATGTGCGCTGCAAGCTGTTCGGTAGCCGCTGATGCAGTTTTTCATGGCAGCGAATGCAGCGCCCACGGCCCTGTGGCGATAGCCTGTTGATCAGCCCGCAGGTGGGGCAGCCGGTTAGCCCTTGTTCGCCAGCCGGTAGCCCTGTCTGAGTGCCTTCGGGAGCCAGTGGTTCTCCCTCTAGCGAGAACCACATCCAATCGGCGTCCAGGGACTGACTGGTCATCAGTAGCAGTAGTGCAAAAGCACAAAATGCCCAGAAGGAGATGCCTATGGTCACGTCGGCCAGGCCGGCGATTTTTATCAGGCTGACCAATGCGCCGATAATAAACACATCGGCCATCATCCACGGCGTTAAGTGCGCTAATGACCTGGCAATATCACGGCTAAAGGGCAGGGGGCGATCGCGGAGTAGCCCAAACTGCAGCCAGATAACGCCCAGTAGGTAGACCGCGGGCAGTACCACAATGGTCATAATGACCGCTATGGCGACCACCGGCTGGTGAAAGCCGATCAACGTGGTGGCCGTCTGTGTCAGTTCAATGCGGTTACTCACTCCGCTGACAGTAAAGCTAATAAACGGGAACGACACTGCCATTATAAGGGCCGCAAGCGAGGCAATGGCTAGAGCCATGCTGCGCTGGGCTGGGTAGCGGTGGCGTTTAACCAGCACGTGTGAGCAGCGTGGGCAGCTGGCTTTCTCGCCAGAGTTTAACGGCGTCAACGCCGATACCCAGTCACACTCATGACAGGCACGCAAACGCCGTCGCTGAGTTCTGGCCTCAGGTGGCAAACGGTCAACGAGGGGGGCGTTGACCGGCAATGTAGGGCGTTTAATCAATCGTTGTGGAGGCAAAAACCAAAACTCTCAGTGCGAGCCCCTAGCAAAACTACTAGGATGTGGCGGATTAAGCTGTCAAATACGTAGTTTAGCAACTCTATGTCGCTGAAATAATCTTCAAAAACATAGGCTAGCCGCTTGACCAAGGCGTTAGTTTAGACAACGATGCTGCGGCGCAGTGACGAGCTGTTAAATATGCTCGGGATGGCCGCGTAATTCTGCGTCGGATTAGCTTCTCAGTGTCGCAATATAGTGGCAAGGATTGCTAGTAATAGCATCTTACTACCGTCGCTATGAAGTGTTATTTAGATCAGAATCTGTGAGCAGTGCCAATCATTATGCCACGAAGGAAACGAAATGTTGCTTCCCACATTAGCGGTTGTGTTTGGATTAGTCCTATTGGTTTGGAGTGCCGAGAAGTTTATCGACGGTGCTGCGGCAACGTCGCGTTGGCTTGGCTTGTCACCACTGTTGATCGGGATACTGGTTATTGGTTTCGGTACCTCAGCACCGGAAATGATGGTGTCGGTTCTTGCGGCGCTGGACGGAAATCCCGGCTTGGCGGTCGGTAATGCTTACGGTTCAAATATAGCCAATATTGGTTTGATACTCGGTTTGATAGCGCTTATCGCGCCCCTCTCGGTTCACTCTAGTGTTATTCGTAAAGAGATGCCGATATTAATGCTGGTGATGCTAGCAACAGGCTTGATGCTGCTGGACGGGTTTGTTGCGCGCTGGGAGGCTGTTGTTCTTTTGCTGGCGTTGGTTGTTTTTATTGTTGCCAGCATTTTGCGGTCTCGGAATCAGCCCGAAGATTCAATCGTATCTGAAGTGGCAGAAACCCTGGAMAACAAGCCGATGTCCAGGGGGAAAGCCATTATGTGGACGTTAGTGGGGCTAGTGCTGCTGATCGCTAGTTCACGTCTACTGGTATGGGGCGCCGTTGAGATTGCGCTGCGCTTCGGTGTGAGCGACTTGATTATTGGTCTGACCGTGGTAGCTATAGGTACGTCACTGCCCGAGCTCGCATCCTCTATCACCGCTCTGCGTCGCAAGGAGCATGATATGGTGCTGGGCAATGTGGTTGGTTCTAACCTGTTTAACAGCTTGGCGGTCGTTGGTCTTGCGGGGTTGATTGCGCCTATCGAATCAGGGCGAGAGGTGCTGGTGCGGGATTGGAGCGTGATGACCGGCATGACGCTACTGATGATCCTGTTTGCGTTTTCTTGGCGCGGCCGCCCACGGCGCATTAATCGTCTGGAAGGGGGCGTTCTGCTGGCCCTATTTGTCGCTTACACCGGCTATATGGTCAGCGTGGTGATAATGTCTCGGTAGTGCTTTTATCGTCATGGCGTGCCGCTATGGTATTTAGGCCATCAAGGTTGGCGCAGGCTGATCGGTGCGTCAATGCGACTCATCTTGGGCAGTGAAGGCTTGTTGTATAATAATTGTCCAAGAGGGGCGCTAGTGACAGGGTCCTGGCGTAAAGCAATAAGCTTAGTGCTTATAACTAAAAGTGTCGTGCCATAAAGGCTCTACTAAGCTTGTGTTAACCCATATGGGATACCGATTCAGGTCTTAGGAGAGTGAAATGGAACTTGATCCGCTGGTATTATCGCGATTGCAATTTGCATTCGTTGTGTCGTTTCACGCTATCTTCCCCGTGTTCACGATTGGCTTGGCGTCCTATATCGCGCTGCTCCATGGCCTGTTCTTCAAGACGAAGAATCCTGCGTGGGATCGCCTCTCGCTATTCTGGACAAAGGTGTTTGCCGTTGTCTTTGGCATGGGGGTGGTGTCAGGCATCGTAATGTCCTTTCAGTTCGGCACGAACTGGAGCAACTTTTCTCAGGCCTCTTCGAATTTCCTCGGGCCCATGCTTAGCTATGAAGTCGTCACGGCGTTCTTTTTAGAGGCAGCCTTCTTGGGCGTGCTGCTATTTGGGCGCGGTAAAGTCCCTCAAGGGGTGCACCTATTTGCGGCGATTATGGTGGCGGTGGGCACCTTTATCTCTTCCTTCTGGATTCTATCGGCTAACAGCTGGCTGCATACTCCTGCCGGCGTTGAGCTGATCGACTTTCGCTTCCACGTGACTTCCTGGAGCGAGGCGATCTTTAACCCTTCGTTTCCTTACCGCTTTATGCATATGGCCGTTGCCTCGTTTTTGACCGGTGGCTTTGTTGTGGCAGGGGTGAGTGCTTGGTTCCTGTTACGTGACCGTGACCCCGAAGCGAATCGTCGTGCACTCTCCATGTGTCTCTGGCTGTTGCTGTTTCTGGCACCGACCCAGGCGGTCATTGGCGATTTCCATGGCATTAACACCTTAGAGCACCAGCCGACGAAAGTGGCTGCCATGGAAGGGCACTGGGAGACCTCTGGCAATGTGCCGCTGTTGCTGTTCGCCATCCCTGACCAGGACGCACAAACCAACCACTTTGAGCTGGGTATTCCGAACCTGGCCAGTATCATCTTGACCCACTCTCTTGATGGGGAAGTGCCTGGCATTAGCGAGGCGGCGCCTGACGAGCAGCCGCCGGTGCTGATTGTATTTTGGGGCTTCCGCGTTATGGTCGGGATTGGTCTGCTGATGATTGCGGTGGCGTTGACGGGGTTAATCTTGCGTCGCAAAGGTCGTATCTACGACAAGCGGCTATTTTTAAAAGGCCTGACGGCGATGATTCCCATGCCGTTTGTGGCTGTTTTGGCGGGCTGGATCGTCACAGAGTCAGGCCGTTCGCCGTGGCTGGTTTACGGCATGATGACCCATGCCGAGGGCTTAACCCCGTCGCTCACCGGCCCTATGGCGCTGTTTACGCTGATTGGCTATGCCTTGGTCTACGGCGTGGTGTTTTACGCGGGCATTTATTACCTCACCCGTGTGGTGCGTAACGGCATGCTGCCGGAAGAGGAACGCGAAACCACCGACGAGAACTTCAAGCGCCCCATGCGGCCTATGTCGGCGGCGCATACGCCTTTTGATGATGACGTTGACCCGGTGAGGAGCTAGACATGGAAATGTTTGATCTAACGTTAGTTTGGGCCTTCATCATCGGTTTCGGCATCATGATGTATGTGCTTATGGATGGGTTTGATTTGGGGTTGGGTATTCTCTACCCCTTTGCTCCCGATGAAGATGCTCGGGATGTGATGATGAACTCGGTGGCGCCGATATGGGACGGCAACGAAACATGGCTGGTACTCGGCGGTGCTGGCTTGTTAGGCGCCTTTCCGCTGGTTTATTCGGTGTTCTTGCCTGCGCTTTACATCGGCGTCTTCTTAATGCTGGCCGGGTTGATCTTTCGCGGCGTTGCCTTTGAATTTCGTTTCAAGTCTCGCCGCAACAGGCGTTGGTGGAACCGCGCTTTTTGCTGGGGGTCGGCGGTCGCCGCCTTCGCTCAAGGGGCTGTGGTAGGGGCCTATATTCAAGGCTTTCCGGTTGAAGATTTCGCCTATGTAGGCGGTGCCTTTGACTGGCTAACGCCGTTCTCAGTGCTAACTGGGCTTGGCTTGATGGCGGGCTACGCGCTGCTAGGGGCGACTTGGCTAATACTCAAATCAGAGGGCCATGTGCAGGATTGGGCCTACAAAATCACTCCGCTGCTGCTGGCGCTGGTGCTGTTTGTTTTCGCCGTGATTAGCCTCTGGACGCCGTTTGTGAATCCTCTGGTCTGGGAACGCTGGTTCGGCAATATTCAACTGATTTGGGTTTTTCCCTTTGCTGCCTTGGCTTGCGCTTTTGTGGTTTTCCGTTCGGTACAGAAGCGTCGTGAAGGGGTGCCTTTCCTGGCGACTATCGGCATTTATGTTTTCACCTACCTGGGTTTGATCGTCAGTAAATGGCCGGTGATTGTGCCCCCGAACTACACGCTGTGGGACGCGGCTTCATCACCCGAGTCACAGCTATTCCTGCTAGTCGGTATGGTGTTTGTCATCCCGATTATATTGACCTATACCGCCTGGACCTATTGGGTGTTCCGCGGCAAGGTGCGTGTAGGCGAGGGATATCACTGATCCATGGTAACTGAAGTCGCGCTTTCTCTTACGCCGCGCAGTTGGCTACAAACGTTGGCTAAGGGAGAGCGCAAGCGCCTGCTGGGCGCTGCTCTTTGCGGCGTGCTGGCAGGTAGTCAAACGATCGTTGTGGTAGTGGGTCTTGCCTGGCTGATTGATCAGTTGGTGGTTCACGATCAATCGCCCATGTCCCTAGTGCCGATATTTTCCCTGCTGGTGGGTTGCGTGCTGTTACGCGCTGCCTTTCAGTGGGGGCATGAAACGCTGAGCCTGGAAGCGAGCCTGCGCATTCGTCAACGTGCCAGGGCCCAGCTACTGGATAAACTATCTGCCTTAGGCCCGGTTTGGCTTACCAGTCAGCACAGCGGCTCCCTGGCCAACCAAGTGGTTGAACATATTGATGCGCTTGAAGGTTATTTCGCGCGTTTTTACCCCCAACTGCGTATCACGCTCTGCTTGCCGCTGTTGATATTGGCGGTGGCAGGTTGGCTCGATTACCTGGTGGCGCTGTTTCTACTTCTTTCTKCACCACTTATTCCGCTTTTTATGGCCTTGGTCGGCATGGGGGCTGAGCGCCTTAACCGTGATCAGTTTGTGGCCGTATCACGATTGTCAGCGCATTTTATTGACCATGTGCGCGGTATGACCACACTGCAGCTATTTGGCCGTACATCAGCCGCGCAGCAGGATGTTTGGTATGCCACCGATGGCTATCGGCGCCTTAGCATGCGTACTCTTCGGTTGGCGTTTCTCTCATCGGCAGTGCTGGAGTTCTTTTCCTCAGTGGCGATTGCGGTTGTGGCCATGTATGTCGGTTTTGGCCTGCTCGGCTACATCGAGTATGGGCCGTCGCAATCACTGACGCTTTTTTCGGGCCTGGCGGTGCTGCTGCTTGCGCCCGAGTTTTTTCAGCCGCTACGCACCCTTTCTCAGCACTACCATGACCGCGCAGCGGCCTTGGGTGCCGCTGAGAGCGTGGTGAATATACTCAATCAGCCAAGCTTGGTGAGCGATTATGGCGCTATGGCGCCGCTGTCGGATAGGTCGGTCATTGAGTTAATGGCGGCTTGCGTTGCTTATCCTGGCCGAGGGCAGGTGATAGGCCCTATCGATTTCACCCTTCAGCGGGGTGAAGTAGTGGCGCTTAGCGGTGCCTCCGGTAGCGGTAAGTCGACGCTGCTTGCTTTACTCGCGGGCTTTATCTCACCCAGCGCTGGAGAGTGCCGGCGGCAAAAAAATAGCCCTTACGCCTGGCTGGATCAGCAGCCCTGTCTCTTGCACGGTAGTTTGATTGATAATCTGCGCTTGGCAGCACCTGAAGCTAGCCGCGAAGAAATGGCCGCTGCACTACATCGCGCTGGTTTTGGACCTCTGTTAACCCAGCTACCCGATGGCTTGGATACGTTAATCGGCGAGCGTGGAGTCGGGTTGTCAGGCGGGCAAGCCCAGCGCTTGGCGCTTGCCCGCGTATATCTTAGCGATGCGCCACTGCTGCTATTAGATGAGCCTACGGCGAGTTTAGACCAGGAAACTGAGCAGTTTGTTTTGGCGGCGTTGTTAGCGCTTGCCCAAGAAGGGCGTACCTTAGTGATAGCGACCCATCATCCGGCGGTGATTGCTGTTGCTAATCGTCACTTGGCGTTTGAGCAGGGTGAGCTGGTCGAGGTGGTCTTATGATGGCTATTTATCGCGACTTTCGTCCCTGGCTGTTACTTTTAGTCCGGCGGCGCCGGCGCTTTTTATTGGGCGCTCTGCTGGTTTGGATCACCCTAATGGCTGGGCTTGCCCTGCTGGGCTTATCCGGTTGGTTTATTACTGCCAGCGCTCTGACCGGTATTGCCCTGGCTCTTGGCATTCCTGCGCGACTCGATGTTTATGTGCCCGGTGGCGGCATTCGTTTCTTCGCCTTGGCACGTACCGTCGCGCGCTATGTTGAACGTCTTTATAACCATAATACGGTGTTAACGCTGCTTGCCGATTTGCGCTATCGCGTATTTGGTTATTTAACACGCCTCGACGACGCTCGCTTGCACGGTGAGCGTGCCAGCGACTGGTTGAGCCGGTTAACGGCGGATATCGACACCCTGGATAATTTTTATCTGCGTCTCTTGGTGCCACCTTTGGTGGCGCTACTTGGCGTGGTGGCTGTGTCGCTTTTTGTGGCTATTTGGTTGCCGGGCATTGCCATGCTGATGGCGGTGACACTGAGCTTTCTCTGGCTAGTGGCGACACTATTGGCGGCTGTCTGGGGATTTTCGCAAAGCTATCAGCAGGTGGTTGACCAGCAGTCGCTGCGGCGTTTAGTGGTCGACCAAGTGCAGGGGGCTGCTGAGTTGATGAGCTATCAAACGACCCAGTGGCATCGGGCCCTGATCGCTAGTCAAGAGCAGCAAGCGTTTAGCAACCAGCGCCGTTTAGGGCGTAAGGCAGCGTTGATTAACTGCCTGGTGAGTGTTGTCAGCGGATTAATGGTGGTGGCAGTAGTGTGGTTCGCTAGCTGGGTGTTTAGCCAGCAGTTGGTTACAGGACCTATTTTGGTGATGGCGGCATTGATAGCACTGGGGGCGAATGAGTCGTTCATTACGCTACCGGCTAGTTTTGTCAAGCTGGGTGCTAGCTATGCAGCGGTGCGGCGGTTAAATGTGCTTACCGGCGATTCATCGTCGACGCCCCCCACTGTTACGCTGCCAAACGGTGTTGGTCTAAGCATTCAAGTTGAACGGCTCTCTCTGCGCTATGCGCAGACATTAGCGCCCGCGTTAAGCGATGTTGATTTCCAACTACCTGCAGGCAAACGAGCGGTGATTACCGGCAATTCCGGTGCCGGAAAATCGTCTTTAGCCAGGGTATTAATGGGGCGCTTAAAAGCGACCGAAGGTAAGGCGCTGGTAGGCGGCATACCATCCTGGCAGCTTTCCACCGAAAACCGTGCCACTCACTTTGCCATGCTGACCCAGCAGGTCGATCTGTTCGATGCTTCTATCGCCGAAAATCTGCGTATCGCCAACCCCGCGGCTAACGATGACATGCTTTGGGCGGTATTGAATGGAGTGGCCTTGAAAGGCTGGGTTGAGCAATTGCCGCAAGGCTTAGCTACGGCGGTGGGCGAGAAAGGCCAGCAGCTTTCAGGGGGGCAAGGCCGGCGTTTGGCATTAGCCCGCCTGATGCTATGCAACCCTCAAGTGGTCATTCTTGACGAGCCGTTTGCAGGCGTTGATGCGGCGACGGCCAAGCACATCGCGGCGACCCTGGATAAATGGCTGGTTGACCGAACGGCTATTTTCTTTGTCCATCAGGTTAGTTCGCTGACTCTATTGCCTGGGGTCGAGTACCACTGGCATCTAGATGCCGGTAAACTTGAGCAATGCCCGCTTAAATAATGAGTGGCATTGATCAATTGATAAGACAGCTAGGAGCCATTCATGCACGAATTTTTACGTGATCTTCCCAAAGTAGAACTCCATTTGCATATCGAAGGCTCGTTGGAACCTGAGTTAATGTTTGCTTTAGCGCAGCGCAATGGCATTGAGTTGCCCTATGCGACAGTTCAAGACGCCAAAGATGCCTACCACTTCAACGATCTGCAGGGTTTTTTGAATCTCTATTTTCAGGGTATGAGCGTACTTCGTAATGAAGAGGATTTTTACGACCTGGCGATGGATTATTTCAAGCGTGCACGGGGGGAGGGCGTTGTGCATATCGACATGCACTTTGACCCCCAGGCGCATCTTCAACGTGGCGTACCCCTTGAAGTGGTAATGACCGGGCTATTAAAAGCCAAGCAGGAGGCTGAAGAGACTCTCGATCTCTCTATCGGCATGATTATGGCTTTTCTACGCGATCGTCCGGCAGAAGAGGCCTTACATGTACTTGAACAGGCTGCGCCATATTGGAAGATGCTGGATGCCATTGGCTTGGATAGCGCCGAGCTAAACAATCCTCCCGCTGACTTTGTCGGCGTATTTGAGCGCGCTAAGCAGCTTGGATTGGTGCGCGTAGCCCATGCGGGGGAGGAGGGGCCTGCTGAGTATATTACAGAGGCCCTGGATCTACTTGATGTTCAGCGCATTGATCATGGGGTGCGCTGTATAGAGAGTGATAAAGTAGTTGGGCGGTTGCGCCGCGAGCAAATTGTTCTAACGGTCTGCCCGCTATCTAACGTCAGTTTGAAGGTGGTAGAGGATCTTCGTGATCATCCGCTCCCGAAACTTTTGGCTGAAGGGCTCAAAGTAACCATTAGTTCCGACGATCCCGCTTACTTTGGTGGTGGTATGCTGACCAATCACCTTGCCTGCGCTGAAGCGTTTGGCTGGGATCAGACAGTCTTTCGTCAGCTAACCCGCAATGCCATCGAAGAAGCCTTTGCTACCCCTGAGCGACGGGAAGAGCTCATGGCTCGCTTGGCTGCAGCGTAAAGGGTTCACGCCTAGTTTATTGGGTCGGTGTGACGGCTATTAAATACAGGACTAGGTTTTTGCTCATAAATGTTCAAATCGCTGTTGACCCTGACGGTGAATCGGGTAGTATACGCACACGTCAACGGGGCACGGCCTCTGCGACCAGCTCTTTAACAATTTGATCAGGTAATTCATGTGGGCGCTTGCTGGCGTTGGTGGCAAATCACCAAATATCAAGGCAAGCGACTCAAGCAATAAGGTTTTAAAGGATTCGTCCTTTGGGATCTGTTTTGAATGAATTCGTTTGAACCTTGAGCCAAGTTTGATCCGCTTTTGTTCCCTTCGGGTGACATGTAAGGATCACATAGATCTTAAACTGAAGAGTTTGATCATGGCTCAGATTGAACGCTGGCGGCAGGCCTAACACATGCAAGTCGAGCGGTAACAGATCTAGCTTGCTAGATGCTGACGAGCGGCGGACGGGTGAGTAATGCATAGGAATCTGCCCGATAGTGGGGGATAACCTGGGGAAACCCAGGCTAATACCGCATACGTCCTACGGGAGAAAGGGGGCTCCGGCTCCCGCTATTGGATGAGCCTATGTCGGATTAGCTAGTTGGTAAGGTAATGGCTTACCAAGGCAACGATCCGTAGCTGGTCTGAGAGGATGATCAGCCACATCGGGACTGAGACACGGCCCGAACTCCTACGGGAGGCAGCAGTGGGGAATATTGGACAATGGGGCAACCCTGATCCAGCCATGCCGCGTGTGTGAAGAAGGCCCTCGGGTTGTAAAGCACTTTCAGCGAGGAAGAACGCCTATCGGTTAATACCCGGTAGGAAAGACATCACTCGCAGAAGAAGCACCGGCTAACTCCGTGCCAGCAGCCGCGGTAATACGGAGGGTGCAAGCGTTAATCGGAATTACTGGGCGTAAAGCGCGCGTAGGTGGCTTGATAAGCCGGTTGTGAAAGCCCCGGGCTCAACCTGGGAACGGCATCCGGAACTGTCAGGCTAGAGTGCAGGAGAGGAAGGTAGAATTCCCGGTGTAGCGGTGAAATGCGTAGAGATCGGGAGGAATACCAGTGGCGAAGGCGGCCTTCTGGACTGACACTGACACTGAGGTGCGAAAGCGTGGGTAGCAAACAGGATTAGATACCCTGGTAGTCCACGCCGTAAACGATGTCGACCAGCCGTTGGGTGCCTAGAGCACTTTGTGGCGAAGTTAACGCGATAAGTCGACCGCCTGGGGAGTACGGCCGCAAGGTTAAAACTCAAATGAATTGACGGGGGCCCGCACAAGCGGTGGAGCATGTGGTTTAATTCGATGCAACGCGAAGAACCTTACCTACCCTTGACATCTACAGAAGCCGGAAGAGATTCTGGTGTGCCTTCGGGAACTGTAAGACAGGTGCTGCATGGCTGTCGTCAGCTCGTGTTGTGAAATGTTGGGTTAAGTCCCGTAACGAGCGCAACCCTTGTCCTTATTTGCCAGCACGTAATGGTGGGAACTCTAAGGAGACTGCCGGTGACAAACCGGAGGAAGGTGGGGACGACGTCAAGTCATCATGGCCCTTACGGGTAGGGCTACACACGTGCTACAATGGCCGGTACAAAGGGCTGCGAGCTCGCGAGAGTCAGCGAATCCCTTAAAGCCGGTCTCAGTCCGGATCGGAGTCTGCAACTCGACTCCGTGAAGTCGGAATCGCTAGTAATCGTGAATCAGAATGTCACGGTGAATACGTTCCCGGGCCTTGTACACACCGCCCGTCACACCATGGGAGTGGACTGCACCAGAAGTGGTTAGCCTAACGCAAGAGGGCGATCACCACGGTGTGGTTCATGACTGGGGKGAAGTCGTAACAAGGTAGCCGTAGGGGAACCTGCGGCTGGATCACCTCCTTAAACGATGCGTCACAGTCGGTAAGCGTCCACAATGAATTACCTGATCAAAGATAGAGCAAACGGTAAAAAGCACGATCCCCTCTTGGGTCTGTAGCTCAGTTGGTTAGAGCGCACCCCTGATAAGGGTGAGGTCGGCAGTTCAAGTCTGCCCAGACCCACCAAATTTTATCTATCGCTGCGTTATTTTATAACTCGCATAGCAGGCTATGCGTCGTCATAAAATGTCTTGCGCTAAATAAAATTGGCCAGAGGTGACTGTGACGAAGAGTGACTACTAGATGGGGCCATAGCTCAGCTGGGAGAGCGCCTGCCTTGCACGCAGGAGGTCAGCGGTTCGATCCCGCTTGGCTCCACCATTTAGTACTACTTTTTACCTTAAATACCGTTTGTGAACGTTTCGTGACCATTGATAAGTCGCTGCGCTGTAGTCGCTATAAGTGTTGTTATAGCTACAGAATGCCGCTTTATCACTGTTCATTGAACAGCTGCTCTTTAACAATGTATATCATGCTGACAAGAACACTTCGCAAGAAGTGGTCTTAAATTGTGATACGCGTCAGCGTATCCGGCAAAATGAAACGTGATCATTGCGAGTCCAGACTCCTTCGGGTTATAGGGTCAAGCAATGAAGCGCACACGGTGGATGCCTAGGCAGCCAGAGGCGATGAAAGACGTGGTAGCCTGCGATAAGGTTCGGTGAGGTGGCAACAACCTGTGACCCGGACATCTCTGAATGGGGAAACCCACTCATCATAAGATGAGTATCGTGCACTGAATACATAGGTGTACGAGGCGAACCAGGGGAACTGAAACATCTAAGTACCCTGAGGAAAAGAAATCAACCGAGATTCCCCTAGTAGCGGCGAGCGAACGGGGACCAGCCCTTAAGCATGTGACTGATTAGGCGAACACGTTGGGAAGCGTGGCCGTAGCGGGTGATAGCCCCGTAGTCGAAAATCTGATCATGTGAAATCGAGTAGGTCGGGGCACGAGAAACCTTGACTGAAGACGGGGGGACCATCCTCCAAGGCTAAATACTCCTGGCTGACCGATAGTGAACCAGTACCGTGAGGGAAAGGCGAAAAGAACCCCGGAGAGGGGAGTGAAATAGATCCTGAAACCGTGTGCGTACAAGCAGTAGGAGCAGACTTGTTCTGTGACTGCGTACCTTTTGTATAATGGGTCAGCGACTTATATTCAGTGGCGAGGTTAACCGTATAGGGGAGCCGTAGGGAAACCGAGTCTTAACTGGGCGACACAGTCGCTGGATATAGACCCGAAACCGAGCGATCTATCCATGAGCAGGGTGAAGATTGAGTAACATCAATTGGAGGCCCGAACCAGGATCTGTTGAAAAAGATTTGGATGACTTGTGGATCGGAGTGAAAGGCTAATCAAGCTCGGAGATAGCTGGTTCTCCTCGAAAGCTATTTAGGTAGCGCCTCMCGTAGTACCGCCGGGGGTAGAGCACTGTTTCGGCTAGGGGGTCATCCCGACTTACCAACCCGAGGCAAACTCCGAATACCGGTGAGTAACGCGTGGGAGACACACGGCGGGTGCTAACGTCCGTCGTGAAAAGGGAAACAACCCAGACCGTCAGCTAAGGTCCCGAAATCCTGGTTAAGTGGGAAACGATGTGGGAAGGCTCAGACAGCTAGGAGGTTGGCTTAGAAGCAGCCATCCTTTAAAGAAAGCGTAATAGCTCACTAGTCGAGTCGGCCTGCGCGGAAGATGTAACGGGGCTAAACCAGGTACCGAAGCTACGGGTTCATCCTTTGGATGAGCGGTAGAGGAGCGTCGTGTACGCCAATGAAGGKGGATTGAGAAGTCTGCTGGAGGTATCACGAGTGCGAATGCTGACATGAGTAACGATAAAGGGAGTGAAAAACTCCCTCGCCGGAAGACCAAGGGTTTCTGTTCGACGCTAATCGGAGCAGAGTGAGTCGGCCCCTAAGGCGAGGCCGAAAGGCGTAGTCGATGGGAAACGGGTCAATATTCCCGTACCGGACATGGTTGCGATGGGGGGACGAAGAAGGCTAGGTGAGCCAGGCGTTGGTTGTCCTGGTGAAAGTGAGTAGGCTGAGGGTTTAGGTAAATCCGGACCCTTTCAAGGCCGAGACACGAGATGAACTGACCACGGTCAGGAAGTCACTGATKCCACGCTTCCAGGAAAAGCCTCTAAGCTTCAGATCATGTGCGACCGTACCCCAAACCGACACAGGTGGTCAGGGTGAGAATCCCAAGGCGCTTGAGAGAACTCGGGTGAAGGAACTAGGCAAAATGGTGCCGTAACTTCGGGAGAAGGCACGCCGGCGTAGGGKGAAGAGACTTGCTCTCCTAGCCCGAACCGGTCGAAGATACCAGGTGGCTGCAACTGTTTATTAAAAACACAGCACTCTGCTAACGCGCAAGCGGACGTATAGGGTGTGACGCCTGCCCGGTGCCGGAAGGTTAAATGATGGTGTTAGCCGCAAGGCGAAGCTCTTGATTGAAGCCCCGGTAAACGGCGGCCGTAACTATAACGGTCCTAAGGTAGCGAAATTCCTTGTCGGGTAAGTTCCGACCTGCACGAATGGCGTAATGATGGCCACGCTGTCTCCACCCGAGACTCAGTGAAATTGAAATCGCCGTGAAGATGCGGTGTACCCGCGGCTAGACGGAAAGACCCCGTGAACCTTTACTATAGCTTCACACTGGACGCTGATGTTGCCTGTGTAGGATAGCTGGGAGGCTTTGAAACTCGGACGCCAGTTCGGGCGGAGCCAACCTTGAAATACCAGCCTGGCATCATTGGCGTTCTCACTCAGGTCCGTTATCCGGATCGAGGACAGTGTGTGGTGGGTAGTTTGACTGGGGCGGTCTCCTCCTAAAGAGTAACGGAGGAGCACGAAGGTACCCTCAGCACGGTCGGACATCGTGCATTGAGTGCAAGAGCATAAGGGTGCTTGACTGCGAGACAGACACGTCGAGCAGGTGCGAAAGCAGGTTCTAGTGATCCGGTGGTTCTGTATGGAAGGGCCATCGCTCAACGGATAAAAGGTACTCCGGGGATAACAGGCTGATACCGCCCAAGAGTTCACATCGACGGCGGTGTTTGGCACCTCGATGTCGGCTCATCACATCCTGGGGCTGAAGTCGGTCCCAAGGGTATGGCTGTTCGCCATTTAAAGTGGTACGCGAGCTGGGTTTAGAACGTCGTGAGACAGTTCGGTCCCTATCTGCCGTGGGCGTTGGATGTTTGAGAAGGGCTGCTCCTAGTACGAGAGGACCGGAGTGGACGACCCTCTGGTGTTCCGGTTGTCACGCCAGTGGCATTGCCGGGTAGCTATGGTCGGACGGGATAACCGCTGAAAGCATCTAAGCGGGAAGCCCCCTTCAAGATGAGACATCCCTGAGGCCTAGAGCCTCCTGAAGGGCCCAGCGAGACCAGCTGGTTGATAGGCACGGTGTGGAAGCGCTGCAAGGCGTTGAGCTAACGTGTACTAATGGCCCGTGAGGCTTGACCCTATAACACCCAAGGGGTCTGGTCGTAATGATGACGCAACATTAAAACACCGGATACGCAGCGTGTGGCCTGACTCAAACGAGCAGGCGGCACAATGAGACGATCACAAACAGCATGATGTACATTAACAGTTACGCCTGACGACCATAGCACGCGTGAACCACCTGATCCCTTGCCGAACTCAGAAGTGAAACCGCTTAGCGCCGATGGTAGTGTGGGGTCTCCCCATGCGAGAGTAGGTCATCGTCAGGCACTTATTTGAAAAATCCCTCAGGGCTTACGCCTTGGGGGATTTTTTTTTGCATGGGCGTGAGGGGTAAATAGTGAGGAGTGAGGGGGAATAGTGAGTAGAAAACGTTGGTGTAGGGGTATCTAACGAATATCCTGTTCCGCCTCACGCCTCACGCCTCACGCCTCACGCCTCACGCCTCACGCCTCACGCCTCACGCCTCACGCCTCACGCCTCACGCCTCACGCCTCACTTCTATAAATCCCTGCGGTGTTGGCAGATGCCACCCGCCCAGGTTTCATAAATCGCGCGGTCATCGGCGAGCATCATTAATGCAAAAAGTCGCTCGCCAAGCGTAGTGCAGTGGCTGATGCGTCGAGAAAGTAATGACGTCGCTTGAGTATCAATCACCACAAAATCTGCTTCCAGCGTGGGAGCCAGTTGGCCAATTTGGCTATCCAGCGAGAGTGCTTTTGCATTCCCCTTGGTTAAACCATAAAAGCCTTGCCAGGCAGTAAGCGGTTGTCCACCTAGTTGACCCACTTGATAGGCCGCTTTCAGCGTACCAAAGCCCGATAAGTCAGTGCCTGCACCTATATCGCTGGCAAAGGTGAATGCCATACCCGTCTGTTTGGCGGCCTCACGGTCAAATAAACCGCTGCCAAGAAAGAGATTGGAGCTGGGGCAAAAGGCAATATTGGCGCCTCGATCCGCCAATCGCTTGCGCATACCGTTATCGAGATGAATACCGTGGGCAAAGGTACTGCGTGGGCCAACGAGGCCTGCTTGCTCATAAACGGCCAAGTAGTCGCGGCTACCTGGAAACAGTTCGGCTACCCAGTCCAACTCACCGCTGTTTTCAGCCAAATGGGTCTGTAACCAGAGACTTGGATCATTACGAAGCAGGGCGCCTGCCGCATCCATTTGTGTTTTGGTCGATGTAGGCGCAAAACGCGGGGTGACACTGTAGCCGAGTCGCTCCTTGCCGTGCCAATCTTCAATTAGCCGCTCGCTATCGGCAATGCCCGAAGCACCGTCCATTAGGGCCTCTGGCGCGTTACGATCCATCAATACCTTACCCACCAGCATACGCAACTGGCGCTTTTCACAGGCGGTGAAAAAGGCATCCACGGAACCAGGGTGGCTAGACCCAAATACCTGAGCCGTTGTAGTCCCTGCGCGTAGCATCTCATCCAAAAACGCGTTAGACAGCGCTTCTGCATGGGCGTGACTCGCAAAACGACACTCTTCCGGAAAGGTATAGTCGTTTAGCCAGTCAAGTAGCTGACGGCCATACGACGCCATGATATCCAATTGAACGTAGTGCACATGGGTGTCAATAAACCCCGGCATAATAAGTTTGTCACGGTAATCGAGAACTTCCGCACCTTTGGGTAGCGACGGCGCCAATTCAGGAAAGTGGCCGACGGCATGAATATGCTGGCCTTTCAACCAGAGTAAGCCATCACCGTAGTGCTCTAAACTGCCCGGTTGAGGCGTATCGCCATCTCCAGGGTCGCGGGCAAAACTGATCAGTTCGGCACGAATAAACGTATCGGTAGAAGAAGTCGTCATATTAACTCGTGGTCGTCGGAGAATCGGTCAATAGCGTTCGCAGAGACTGGGAGTCCAGCCCGCGGTTATCTTGAGAAGTGGGCGTGTCCGTTAGCCAAAGCAGCTCAGCCACTACCGTTAGCGCAATCGCATAGGGGGTTTTATTATTCAGCTTAGTGGCGTGGATGCGCCCAATGGGGCTACGTACCCGCGCCATTTGTTCGTCAGAGTACCCGTCGCGTTTCAGCCGCCCGGTAAAGCTTGCCCACTTGCTGTCTGAACCAATCAATCCAATCGACGCGATGTCGTCGCGCTGAATTAACGCTTGGATCAGCGCATAGTCTTCGTCATGGTTGTGCGTCAACACCAGCGCATGGGTATCTGCAGGCAAGTTTGCGACACATTTCTCTGCATCATGAAGCGGATAACGGTGAAGTCGCGGTTGCTGCTGCCCGACGACAAACGCATCACGACGGCTATCGTACCAGTGCAGTTGCCAGGGAAGCGGGGCGCCTAGCTTGACGATCTCTTGACCGACGTTGCCTGCACCAAAGATAGCGATGTGAGCCGTAGCGCCGGGAAACGCTTCCAGAAGAATATTCACGAAGCCACCACAGCACTGGCCGCTTCGTCCACCTAGAGAGAAGGCTTCTAAGCTGAGTCCGTAGCGTTGTTCAGCCAAACAGGCCCGCGCGGCGGAAATGGTTTGCCACTCAAAGGTACCGCCTCCCAGCGTATCAAAGATGGCATCATCAGTGATCACCATGCGAGCGCCAGGCTCGCGGGGCGTTGAGCCTGCGCTGGTCACCTGGGTGGCTAGCACATGGGGGATGCCGTCGCGCTGTAAACGATGCAGTGCCGCATGCCAGGTTTCCGGTACTTGAAGTTCACTCACAGCGCTCTCTTCCTGATGGCATTGGCCGCGAGCATAACCCGCTCAGGCGTGGCCGGTGTGTCTAAGTGCGGTGATGTGGTGTAATCGGTAAGGCTCGAAAGGGCGTCACGCAACGCCGACCAGACACAAATGCCGAGCATAAAAGGGGGCTCACCGACTGCTTTTGAGCGGTAGAGACTGGCCATGGAGTTGGGATGGCCTTCCAATAGCGCAACATTGAAGATAGGCGGTAGGTCGCCAAAGGTGGGGATTTTATAGGTCGCCGGCCCATCGCTGACCAGCACGCCTTTATCGTTCCACTTCAGCTCTTCGCTGGTCAACCAGCCCATTCCCTGAATAAAGCCCCCCTCCACTTGGCCAATATCGATAGCGGGATTAAGCGAGTCGCCCACATCGTGCAAGATATCAACGCGGTCAACCTGATACTCGCCGCTCAGGGTATCCACGCTCACTTCAGCCACTGCCGCGCCAAATGCATAGTAATAAAAGGGGCGACCCTGGCCGACTGAGCGGTCATAGTGAATCAGCGGTGTAGCATAGAAGCCTTTTTCAGACAGCGATATCCGATGCAGATAGGCCGTTTGCACCAATTCTCCCCACGGAATACTGCGCTCGCTTTCGCCGAACCCGGCCACTAACATGCTGTCTTCCAGGCGCATGCCTTCCCGATCCAAACCCTCGGGATAGTGCTCGGTAGCAAAATCGAACAGACGTTCACGTAGTTTGCTGGCCGCATCCCGGGCAGCCATGCCGTTTAAGTCAGCACCGCTGGAAGCGGCGGTCGGGGACGTATTGGGGACTTTATCGGTTCGCGTAGCGGTAATGCGCACTTTGTCTAAATCCAGCCCCAGCTCCCTGGCTACTACCTGACAAATCTTGGTATGCAGCCCTTGGCCCATCTCGGTACCGCCGTGATTAATCATCACGCTGCCGTCGGTGTAAACATGCAGAAGGGCGCCCGCCTGATTCAGATGCTGGGCGGTAAATGAAATGCCAAATTTGACCGGCGTAAGTGCCAGGCCTTTTTTTATCACTGAGTTCGTGGCATTGAAGTCACTGACCGCTTTGCGCCGCGACCAGTATTCGCTGTCACTTTCTAGCCTTTCAACGAGTGTGTGCAACAGCTGCAACTGATCGACCTGCTGGCCGTAGTGGGTGACGTCGCGACCCTCGCGGTAGAAATTGCGCTTACGCACGGTGAGCGGATCTTCGCCAATCTGGCGGGCAATATCATCCATGGCCGCTTCAATGATCATCATCCCTTGGGGGCCGCCGAAGCCCCGGAATGCGGTATTGGAGGCGGTATGGGTTTTGGCTCGATGCCCGACTACCTGGGCATCCCCCAGCGAGTAGGCGTTGTCGGCATGAAACATGGCGCGATCAACGATGGCGTCAGAAAGATCCGGCGAGTAGCCGCAGTCACCGATCACCGTGATCTCACCCCCCTGAATAACGCCTTCAGCGTCAATGGCGAGCCGGTAGCGATTATGGAAGGGGTGGCGTTTCCCCGTGGCATGCATATCGTCGCTGCGTGGTAAGCGCAGGCGAACCGTCTTGCCGGTGCGGCGAGCAATAATTGCGGCAATACACGCCCAGGGAGACGCCTGAGTCTCTTTGCCACCAAAGCCACCGCCCATACGACGGACTTCGACGGTCACCGCATGAAAAGGGATATCGAGCACCTCCGCCACCAACTTTTGGGTTTCGCTGGGGTGCTGGTTGGAGGTGTGAACAATAACACCCTCATCCTCGGTAGGGTGAACCACACAGGCCTGGCCTTCCAGATAGAAGTGCTCTTGACCGCCAACAAACAGCTCACCTTCAACCCTCTGTTCCGCCTGGTCGAGTGCCTGTTGCCAATCACCCCGCGTCTGCACATGAGTGGGGCGAACAAACTCTTCCCGCTCTGTTGCGGCCACCGGGTCTAAACTAGCTGGCTGCTCATCGATGCTGATAGTGGCAAATTTGACGGCACGGCGAGCTGCCTGCAGCGACGTTGCCGCCACGGCGAACAGGCACTGGCCTGCATAGCTGATCTCATGATCGACAAAAATGGGATCGCCCGGAAAGACCGGCCCGATGTCGGTATGCCCCGGCACCTCATGAAAGGTGATCACATCGACCACCCCTGGCGCCTCTTTCACCTTGCTGAGATCAAGCTGCGTCAAGGTGCCGTGGGCGACAGGTGATAGGCCCAGCGCCACATGTAGCGCATCGGCCGGTACGGCTAAGTCGTCAATATAAGCCGCCTTGCCGGTGACGTGCTTTTCGGCACTCTCATGAAAACTTGCGCTACCCGCCTGGCGTTGGCCAGTACTGTCGACCGTATGGCGCGCCAAGGGGCCAGAGCCTTGAATGTGGTCGTGCAGTTCACGGCGGGCACGGCTACTATCGCCGTCCAGTTTAGTGAGCGTACGCATGGAGCATCACCTCTTGGTCGGGCACTGAGAGAGAAAGGTAGAGCCGTTCAATTAGATTCTGGGCAGCTTGCTGGCGATAATGTTGGCTACCCCGCACGTCACTCATAGGTTGGAAATCATCTTCAAGTGCCTGCTGAGCGGCGCGAAACGCCTCTGGGGTAATAGCGCTGCCCTCAAGCGCTGCTTCGGCTGCTAGCGCGCGTTTGGGAGTAGCGGCCATACCGCCAAAAGCGATTCGTACATCACGCATAACACCCTGCTCAACGCGGTAGCAAAAGGCGCCGAGTAGCGCGGAGATATCATCTTCGCGACGCTTGGAGAGTTTCCAAACGCGCAGTTGACTCTCTTCAGCCGCTTGCGGGATGAAAATTCGTGAAACAACTTCATCGGTCGCCAAGGCGGTCTTTTTATAATCCAGGAAGAAATCCTCAAGCGCTAAGCAACGCTTGCCGGTTACGCTAGCAAGCTCTACCTGGGTATCCAAGGCCAGTAGCACGGGGGGCGTATCGCCAATAGGGGAAGCATTGGCGATATTGCCCCCCAGGGTTCCCCGGTTGCGAATTTGCTGGGAGCCCAACCGGTGCAGCAGATGTGCAAATGCTGGGAAGTGCGCATTAAACAGGGGTTCGAGTTGGGTATAGGTCACCCCGGCGCCTATCCACCAGCCGGTTTGATTCTCAAACAGGGCCTCTTCAATGGTGAGTAGCTCGGCAACCCTAGAAACGTCAATCAACTGATCAAGGGGGGCCAAACGCTGAGTGCTCTCTAGCCAGAGATCCGTGCCGCCGGCCACCAAGCGCGCCTGGGGGAAGGCTTGGCGTAGCTGCGCTAGCGCGACCAAAGACGTCGGTTGGGCAAAAAATACAGCCGTTTCCGCTAAGTCTGTGATCTGCGCATCGCTTTCTGAATCTGGCAATGTAGCGTCAAACCACTGAGGGCGCAGGTAAGGAGTCGCATTCATACTCAGCGCTGCATCCCGAATCGGCCGATAGCCGGTGCAGCGGCACAAGTTACCGCCTAGAGCGGCTTCGAGTCGCTCGGGTGTTAGCGGAGAGGGGCGCTGGATAAGATCGCTATGCAGAGTGAAAAGCGACATGACAATACCCGGCGTACAAAAACCACATTGGCTACCATGGCATTCGATCATCGCTTCCTGAGCGGGGTGCAAGTGACCCTGTTCCGACAACCCTTCAACGGTCACCAAGTGCCTGCCCTGCAGTTGGTGAGCAGGCGTAATGCAGGCATTAGCGCTGGTATATCTGTGTGTGCCTGACGTTGGCTCGCTAATCGCCACGGTACAGGCGCCACAGTCACCTGAAGCGCAGCCCTCTTTGGTGCCCGTTTGGGCCAAATGCTCGCGCAAAAGGGTTAGAATGCTGGTGTCGGGTGAAACGTCACACCGCTGGGGGGTACCATTGAGCAGGAACGCAATCGTTGCCATGCCGAACTCCACTGTGATCGTATAGATCGGGATTGTGCTGACCGATCGGTCAATATGAGTTGAGCTTGGGACAAAACGTCCTCTCTTGCAAGTATTTGCTCGCTGCACAGGAGTGGGGCAAGCTTATGCTAAATGCCACTATTTGGGGCGATTAGCCTATCCACCGACTCTTATCAAGGAACACTGTTAATGACCGCCGTATCCGTCCCTTCTGAAAGCCCAAGCCGGGAAAAAATAGAGACAAGTATCCTGATTGCCGCGGAGCAGGTGTTTTCTCAGCACGGTTACCGCGGGGCAAGCTTGCAAGTGATCGCTGACCGAGCAGGTCTCCCCAAAGCCAATATTTTGTACTATATGGGCAGTAAACAGGCGCTTTACGTGCGGTTGCTTAACCGCATGATGCTTCGCTGGAATGAAGTGCTTGAAGACATTACCCCAGAAAGCGATCCAGCGACGGTGCTCAGTGATTTTATCCGCACTAAAATGGTGCTTGGTCAGCGCTATCCTGAAGGCTCAAAACTCTTTGCGGCAGAAATTTTAGCCGGTGCTCCCTTTTTAAGTGAGTATCTGGCGGGTGAGTTACGCGATTGGGKGGCTTCTCGCGCGGCAATCATGCGCCAGTGGTCGGTACAGGGCAAAATGGACGATGTCGATCCGCGCTGGCTAATCTTCCTGATTTGGTCTGCGACGCAGCACTACACTGAATATAGTGCCCAAGTGTCCGGTATTCTAGGTCGCGAGGCATTAAGTGACGATGACCTTGAGTCTATATCGGCTTTTCTTGAGCACGTTATCCTTAAAGGCTGTGGCATAACTCAGCCTGTTGCTAAAGCACGCCCGCTGGAAAAGTGAAACGAGAATGAGTGTGCTCCCAATTGACCAGCATCTTGATCATTTAAAAGATAGCTTAGCTGCCCACAATCGTCTGGTGCTGATTGCTCAGCCAGGGGCGGGTAAGACAACCCGCATTCCGCTGAGCTTATTGGCGAGCCACTGGGCCGAGGGTCAAAAACTACTGCTGTTAGAGCCACGTCGAGTCGCTGCTCGTTTGGCCGCTACGTTTATGGCCCAGCAGTTGGGTGAGAACGTTGGCCAAACGGTGGGTTATCGCATGCGCGGCGATAGCTGTGTCAGTGCACAAACCCGCTTGGAGGTAGTGACCCAGGGCGTACTCATCCGCATGCTACAAGATGACCCGCTGTTAGAGGGCGTTGCCGGGATTATTTTTGATGAATTCCATGAGCGCAGCCTAGAAGCCGATGTGGGCTTGGCGCTAACGCTGGATGTGCAAACCAGTATTCGCGACGATTTGCGCTTACTGGTGATGTCGGCAACCCTGGATATCGCGGCGCTCAAGCGAGTGTTGGGCGAGCAGGTGCCGGTCATTGAGTGCCATGGGCGCCAATTTCCGGTGGAGACGGTTTATCGTCCTGCTCAAAGCGGCGAGGAGAGCTTGAATCACGCACTTAGAGTGGTCAATGAAGTGCTTTGCATGCCTGATAGTCAGGATATATTAGTGATTTTGCCCGGTGTGGCGGAGATCAATCGTCTAGTACAGGCGTTGGAAAGAGCCTTGCCCGCTCTGGCGGTCAGACCATTGCACGGCAGAATGAGTATCGCTGAACAGCAGGCAGCCCTGGCAGCGAATACATCAAAACAGCGAATTATTGTGTCCACCGCGATCACTGAGTCGAGTATTACCGTGGATGGCGTGAATGTGGTGATTGACGGTGGTCTAGAGCGCGTGCCGCTTTTTCAGCCGCGCACCGGGCTAACCCGTTTAACCACGCGACGCATTAACCGCGCCAGCGCTGATCAGCGGCGGGGGCGGGCAGGGCGTCAGCGAGAGGGCAGCTGTTTTCGGCTTTGGGCTCAGGATCAGACGTTGGTGCCTTACGGTGAGCCGGAAATACAACAGGCGGATCTCTCGTCGCTGGCGCTGGAACTGGCGTGCTGGGGTGTTGCATCGCCCCAAGCGCTAAACTGGGTAACGCCACCGCCAGAGGGCGCCTGGCGAAGTGGCCAAGCGCTGCTGGTGCAACTGGGGGTATTAGATGAGCAGCACACACTAACCCCTCTGGGTAGTCGCTGTGCCCGCTGGCCAGTTGAGCCGAGAATTGCCGTGATGCTGGAGCGAGCAGCAGACTTTAATGCTGTGCCTCTAGCCTGTGGGGTTGCGGCACTGCTAGAGGAGCGTGACAGCAATGAGCGCTCGCTGCACGATGCGTTAGCCCTGCGGCTTCGCCAGCCAAAACGGTTCCCCAGTTGGCAGCGCGAGGCGCTTAGGCTGGCAAAGAGAGCAGGGGTAGCGCTTAGTGCCGCTGCGCTAGAACCACTTGGGCCACTCTTAGCACTGGCTTACCCTGAACGCATTGGCCAGCAAGTAAGCCCTGGTAACTTTCGGCTTGCCAATGGTAAAACCGCCACGCTGTCGTTAAGCGATACATTGGCGCATCAACCCTATTTAGTGGCCGTGGCGTTAAATAGCGCGGCAAGTGGTCAGGCACGTATTGCCGCGGGTGAACCGCTGTCACTTGAATCGCTGCTTTCGCTCTATCCCAGTATTCAACAATGGCAGCCGCGGATAACATGGTCGCAGGAAGAGGGGCGTTTAGTCGGTGAAGAGGTGCAGGCGCATGGCAGCCTCGCTATTGCCAAACGCCCTTTAGCGCATCTGCCGGAAGAGGCGGTGAAAGAGGCGCTATTGAACGCCTTACGTCAGCAGCCTGAAACGTTATTTGGCGATAAGCTACAGCAGTTACGCGGGCGAATGGCGCTGCTGCGTGAATATCAGGGAGAGGCTTGGCCCGACTGGTCTGAAGAGGCATTGCTAGCCACGTTAGACAGTTGGTTAGCTCCCTATCTGATCGGGGTCAATCGGCTGAGTCAAATTGAGAAATTGCCGCTAGAGCGCTACCTGCTCAATTCACTGCCCTGGGAGGCGCAAGGTGAATTTGAGCAGTTAACGCCATTAACGCTTGAAGTGCCTAGTGGCAAGCAGGTTGGCTTAGACTACCTGCCATGTCTTTCCCAACGCCCACCTATTTTAGCGTTGAAACTGCAGGAGGCCTTCGGCTGGCGGGTAACTCCTACCGTTGTGAATGACGCTGTTGCAGTGATGATTCATCTGCTTTCACCTGCGCGTCGGCCGCTGCAGGTAACCCAGGATTTAGTTAGCTTTTGGCAAAATGGCTACCCTGAAGTGCGTAAAGAGATGCGCGGTCGTTACCCCAAGCACCCTTGGCCAGAAGACCCGCTGACTGCCTCCGCCACCGCGCATACCAAGTGTAAGATGTGACAGTTTTGACATCCGCCGCGCTGGTAGCTACTCGCTGCGCTTTTCCGGGATCTCATCTGGAATCCGGTAGCGCACACCATCTACCCGCTCTTCTTCATAGCGCTGATTCTCCTCGTCAGGCACAACCCCGATGACGGTTTCCTGAGAGCCGTCCGGCCATGTATAAGTCGTACAACCAGCTAACAGCAGCAGAACAATAACAAATAGCGCATTGATGGGTAATGCGAGGCGGCGCTTGAGCATAAGGCACTCCATTGGGTGGCGCTGATCCTGAGAATAAGTTGAGTATCTCACATTAAGAAACTATAGGTAGTCATTTGCCTAGCTGTAAATGCTTAGATTTCGACACTTTACCCTGACGTAATGCTTATGTATGCCTATGATAATAGTGATTAACTCATTCAGGGCTGAATAAATGCAAGAGCGTCAATTCCCCTCGGAGGTTCTATGTGGTCGGTGGTGAAGTCAGTGCTAGCAGCCTTGCTAGGCGTTCAGAGCAACCAAAAGCGGGAGGAAGACTTTAGTAGTGGCAGGCCAGCAGCCTATCTTGTCACTGGTGTGGTGATTACGCTGCTGTTTGTTTTGCTGCTTATTTTTTTGGCCATCATGGCGGCCCGCTGAAAAGCGTTGATAGCGTTAAATGAGCAAAGCGTGACGAATCGCACATATTTTCTATACTGCTAATATCTCATTTCATCCTGCCCTAATCTAACGATAAGTAATAACAATAAAATTGGAGGTATCTATGCATTCACGGTGGTGGCTAATCGCCATATTCCTTACTGTAAATGAGTCGCAGGCTCAGTCCAACGGCTGGAATATGCCCGTTGGGGTAACAGATGTAAGCAGCGATATTTATGGCCTGCACATGACCATTTTTTGGATATGTGTCGTGATTGGCGTGGTGGTCTTTGGGGCAATGTTCTACTCATTGTTTCGTTATCGTCACTCCAAAGGAGCAAAGGCTGCTCACTTTCATGAACATACCAGTGTGGAAGTGTTATGGACTGCCATCCCCATTCTTATCCTGGTTGGTATGGCCGTGCCCGCCACAGCCACCCTAAAAAACATGTACGACGCATCAGACGCCGAGTTGGACGTCATGATCACTGGTCAGCAGTGGCGCTGGCGCTATGAGTATCTTGGTGAGGACGTAGCGTTTACCTCCAATATGAGTACCCCGAGAACGCAAATCAGTGGTGAAGAAGCCCGCGGTGAGCACTACTTATTAGAGGTTGACGAACCCCTGGTGCTGCCGATTAACCGTAAAGTACGTTTTCTAATGACCTCGGACGACGTGATTCACTCATGGTGGGTGCCGGACTTGGCGGTCAAGCAGGATACGATTCCCGGCTTTATTAATGAGAACTGGGTAAAAATCAACGAACCGGGTATTTATCGTGGTCAATGTGCTGAGCTGTGCGGTATTGATCACGGTTTTATGCCGGTGGTGGTGCATGCCGTAGAAGAAGAAGAGTTTGAAAGCTGGCTGGCTGAGCGGAAAGAGGCCGCTGAGCAAGAGGCAATGGGGGTAGACCGTGAGTGGGAAATGGCAGAACTAGTAGAGCGCGGTGAATCCGTTTATCAATCGATTTGCTCCTCTTGTCACCAAGCCGAAGGCCAGGGCTCGCCGCCGGCATTCCCGGCACTAGCAAATAACGAACAGCTATTAAGTGATGTGGATTGGCACCTTGATAAGGTGGTAAACGGTGTCTCGGGCGCGGCAATGCCCGCTTTTCGAAGCACCTTAAACCCTGTTGAAATCGCTGCTGTAGTCACCTATACGCGTAATGCTTGGGGTAATGATACGGGAGAGGTGGTGCAGCCTTCTGCAGTGGCTGAGTTAATCGCCCAATGACGTTGGTTTGCCACGCAATCGGACAACAACAATATTTTGGAGAGACACATGGCGCCCAAACTGCCCCCTCAGCCACCACTACAACATAGCTCTACAGCCGTCGCCGACGGTCAATCGCATGGTCATGCCGCGCCGCCAAAAGGTATTTTGCGCTGGCTATTGACCACCAACCACAAAGAGATCGGCTCTCTCTATTTGATTTTTTCGCTGACGATGTTTTTCATTGGCGGCATATTTGCCCTGGTGGTCAGGGCTGAGCTTTTCCAGCCAGGCTTGCAGCTGGTTGAACCTGAGTTTTTTAACCAGATGACCACCATGCACGGTTTGATAATGGTGTTCGCTGCGGTAATGCCCGCTTTCACCGGGTTAGCAAACTGGATGATACCGCTGCAGATTGGCGCGCCGGACATGGCGTTACCGCGGTTAAATAACTTCAGTTTTTGGCTGCTGCCGGTGGCGTTTACGCTGCTACTTTCAACGCTATTCATGCCCGGCGGGGGGCCTAATTTCGGCTGGACATTCTATGCGCCGCTGTCGACGAATTTTGCGCCACCCTCGACAACTTTCTTTATTCTCGCCCTGCATATTGCCGGCATTAGCTCCATTCTCGGTGCTATCAACATTATCGCAACCATTTTAAATATGCGTGCGCCGGGCATGCGTTTAATGGATATGCCGCTGTTTGTTTGGACATGGCTGATTACTGCTTTTCTGCTGATTGCCGTGATGCCGGTTTTGGCGGGTGTGATCACCATGATGCTTATGGATATTAACTTTGGCACCAGTTTCTTTGATGCAGCAGGCGGTGGTGATCCGGTGTTGTTTCAGCATCTATTCTGGTTCTTCGGTCACCCCGAAGTGTACATTATGATTCTGCCCGCCTTTGGGATTGTCTCGGCGATCATCCCCACCTTTGCACGTAAGCCTCTGTTCGGTTACGCATCGATGGTGTATGCCACCGCAGCTATTGCATTGCTGTCGTTTTTAGTCTGGGCTCACCATATGTTTATAGTGGGGCTCCCGCTGGTGGCAGAGCTGTTTTTTATGTACTCCACCATGCTGATTGCCGTGCCTACAGGGGTTAAGGTATTTAACTGGGTCACTACCCTGTTTCGCGGCTCAATTAGTTTTGAATCGCCGATGCTATTTTCCCTGGCCTTTGTGGTGCTATTTACCATCGGCGGCTTCTCCGGCCTGATGTTGGCCATCGCGCCAGCGGATTTTCAGTATCACGATACCTACTTCGTCGTCGCCCACTTCCACTATGTGTTAGTCCCAGGGGCGATCTTCGCCATCATGGCGGGGGTGTACTACTGGTTGCCGAAATGGACCGGTCACTATCCCAACGAGCGACTGGCTCAGTGGCATTTTTGGTTCTCGATTATTGGCGTCAATTTAACCTTCTTCCCCATGCACTTCGCAGGCTTGGCGGGGATGCCACGGCGAATCCCTGACTACGCCCTGCAGTTTGCTGATTTTAACTTGCTCTCAAGTATCGGTGCTTTCTTCTTCGGTGCGTCGCAGCTGCTGTTTGTATTGGGCGTGATCCTATGCATCCGCGGTGGTAAAAAAGCGCCCGCCAAAGCTTGGGAGGGAGCGGTTGACCTGGAGTGGACGGTGCCTAGCCCAGCGCCACTACACACATTTGAAACGCCGCCAGTGTTTCAGCGCACGTCTCACTAAAAATACATAAACCGCACGGGTCACCGGCCTAAGAGGTGTTATGAATAGTCAAGAACAGACACAAGTGGGAGTGCGACGCACGGTTATTAGGACAGTCGCCGTGCTGGTCGGCATGTTTGGGTTTGCCTTCGCACTGGTGCCGCTCTATGACGTTTTTTGCCAGATCACCGGTCTTAACGGCAAAGTGGATGCCACGGCGCAAAGTATCGTGCATGAAGAGGTGGATGAATCGCGTTATATCAACGTGCAATTTATCACTCGCGGCAGCCCCGGCCTGCCATGGCAGATGAGCGTTGAAATGCGCCAGATGAGCGTGCACCCCGGGCAAATGGCGGAAGTCGATTTTACCTTTACCAATAATAGTAATAGCGAAAGCTGGGGGAGAGCCGTGCCCAGTGTGTCTCCCTTCACTGCCACGACGCACCTGCGTAAAATCAGTTGTTTCTGCTTTCAAGAGCAGCAGTTGCAGGGCGATGAACGGTTAACCATACCGCTGGTATTCCAGCTGGCGCGTGACCTGCCTGCAGATATTAATACTATTACGCTGGTATATACCCTGTATCCCGTAGAGCATGCGATTCAAAATGCTTCACTGAATAGCGCTAATAGCGACTTAGAGAATGATGACGACCTGAGCAATGGTCCCGAAAACAGTCTCAGTAACGAGCCCAAAAACAATAAAGCGGTGGGAGAAGCGATATGAGCAGTGGTAGCTATTACGTTCCGGCGAGTAGTCGGTGGCCTGTTCTTGGCTCGGTTGCCCTAGGCGCCATGATGGTGGGTACCGGTATTAAGCTCGTCTACGACACGGGGTTGCCGCTGGTGTTAATCGGCGTAGTGGGCGTTATTGCGGTGATGGGGCTCTGGTTTCGTGACGTGATTAGTGAGTCTCGGGGAGGACTTTACGATGCGCAAATGGACCGTTCATTTCGCTGGGGGATGGGTTGGTTTATTTTTTCGGAAGTGATGTTTTTCGCCGCTTTTTTCGGTGCGCTATTTTACGTACGTATGTTTGCCATTCCATGGTTAGGGGGGGAAGGGGCAAAAGGCGTTTCCGCGTTGTTGTGGCCTGATTTTGTAGCCACATGGCCGTTGCTGAACCCGCCGGACTCATCTATCGCTGGCCCGCAACAAGTCTTTAGCCCGTGGCAGCTTCCTCTCGTCAATACCCTGATTTTAATTACCTCCAGCATCACATTAACCGTTGCCCACGAAGCGCTAAAGTTAGGCGACAGGAAGACATGCCGCAACTGGCTAACGGGCACCGTGCTGTTGGGATTCTGCTTTATCATGATTCAGGGCATTGAGTATTACGAGGCCTACGCGCATTACGGAATTACCTTAGAAGCCGGTATTTTTGGTGCGACATTCTTTATTTTGACGGGTTTTCATGGCGTGCACGTCATTATTGGCACGCTGATATTAGCCACCATGCTGGTGCGTATTATTAAGGGGCACTTCGCCGACGAAAACCACTTTGGTTTTGAAGCCTCTTGCTGGTATTGGCACTTTGTGGATGTGGTCTGGGTGGGGCTGTTTATTTTTGTCTATGTCTTATAGTCGCATTAGCCTAACTGGCCTGACCAATAGCCGAAAATAATAAGGGCTACAAGCAAACAACCTAAACCAATTCTCCATTTGAGAGAACGTAATAAGCGGTGAGAAGAGGCGTTATCTCGAATCAGAAAAACGGCGCCCATGGCCAGGCTGATGACCATCGCGATAAATACGGCGGCAATGAGTAGTTKTAACCACATGATGAAACCCTCTCGGCAATGGCGTTTTTATAGTTGGTGTCTGTTCTGGAGTGTACTGGTGGCGTTAGGCGCCTGTTTAGGACTATGGCAGTGGGAGCGGGCAGATGACAAGCGGTTAGCAATAGCCATGCGCGATGCAGCCCCCGCTTTGGTAAAACCGACAGCACAGCCAGCCCAAGGCGCCCAGGTGACACTGCGGGGAGAATACTTGGCTGAGCAAACACTCTATTTGGATAATCGCATCGTAGACGGAAGGGTCGGTGTGGCGGTACTAACGCCACTGCGTGATATTCACGGTCAGTTGTGGCTGGTGCAGAGAGGCTTTTTAGCCACCGGGCCGCGTCGCGAAACACCCCAGGCCGCAACACCCAGTGGGACGGTTGACCTGACTGGCGAGTGGCAGGAGGTACAGGCGGGCGGTCCGCTATATGGGGAAAACAGAGAAGGGGCACGGCTGCAGCAGCTCAGTCTTGAGCCATGGCGCGCTTCGCTAGGTGCCTTCAGCTACGCTGGCTGGTTGCATGCTTCCGAAGGCGATGGGGTTCTCACCCCGTGGTGGGAAGCCAATGTCATGCCACCCAGTCGGCATATGGGCTATGCGGTTCAGTGGTGGGGCCTAGCCCTGGCAGCCTTGGTGGTCATGTTTATCGGCGGCCAGAGGTTGCGTCGCGATGGGACTCAACAAAAGCGTTCAGGTTATAAAAATAAACAGGGGTGAAAGTATGCAGGATGCCAAACACATTCGCCGCCAGCGGCTCAAGTTAATCCTTATTTTTGTGATATTCGCGGCACCTATGGTCGCTGCGTGGGGAATGGTCGAGTTACGCATTGGTATTCCAGACCGGCATACGGCTCACGGCAAGGTTGACCTGAAATTACCCATGCTCGATGAATGGCCGTTAACCACGCTGGCTGATAATAGCCAAGAAGAGTGGATATTGGTGTTTGACTGCGCCCAGCAGTGCGAACAGCGCATGGATGAGTTTTGGCGGCTACACCGTGCTTTAGGTCGCGAGGCGCCGAGATTAACCCGTTTGCGGATCGGTGGGGATGCAGAGCCGCTACCGGGAGAGATGACCAGCGAATGGCAGCACTTACCCTCATGGCGTGAAGACAACTCAGTATGGGTACTCGATCCCATGGGGCGTCCTGCACTGGCTTTTGAGGCCAATGTAGCCACTAAGTATGTGCTCGAGGATATCCAGCATTTGCTTAAAGTGAATCCTCAGTAAAGCAAGCTAACCCCTGTTGTTAAGGAACCGCCATGCACGATTCATATGCGCGCCGCTTGCGGTGGTTAGTGCGATTAACGCTGGTAGGGGCTCTGTTTACCACGGTGGTCATGTTGGTTGGTGCCTGGACGCGTTTAGTCGATGCGGGGCTAGGCTGCCCTGATTGGCCGGGGTGCTATGGAAAGTTGTTAGTTCCTGATAGTGACTTGGCCACGCTGCGCCATCCTGATGTCCCGCTGGACCCTTTTAAGGCGTGGGTGGAGATGGCGCATCGCTATATCGCAACGCTACTGGGATTGGTGGTACTTAGCGTTGTGGTGTTGGGTTGGCCGTTGCGTCATCGTCGCGATTATCCATGGCATCTGAGTTTGATGCTGCTAGTGGTTATTTTGCTCCAGGGCGCCTTTGGTGCCTTCACCGTTACGCTTAAGTTGTGGCCTCAAGTCGTTACTCTCCATCTGCTGGGCGGGTTGAGCGTACTGTTGCTGTTCTTGTGGGTACATCTTCGCTTACGTCTCGCTGTGGCGCCAACGCCAATAAATGAACCGCGGCGTGCCAATGCATGGTGGGGCATTGCGGCTTGTTTGCTCGTTGCGCAATTGGCGCTAGGCGGCTGGGTAACTAGCAATTATGCCGGTGTGGCTTGCCAAGGATTCCCTACTTGCAATGGTCAGTGGTTGCCCGCCATGGACATCAGCGAGGGCTTTCACCTTACCCAGACCGTCGGGCCCAATTACCTGCATGGACAGTTGCATGCCGAGGCACGTACCGCGATTCAAGTGGTTCATCGTTTGGGGGCGCTGCTGCTGGGGGGCGGGCTGATAGCGCTTTGGTGGCGTTATCGGCATTGGCGGAGTGCTGCAAGGCCGCTCGCGATAGTTGTCGGTTTGTATGCGCTGCAGGCTGCGTTGGGGGTTGCCAATGTGGTGCTTTGGTTGCCGCTATGGCTGGCGCTACTGCACACCGCTGGCGCCATTGCGCTGGCCGCTGGGTTGGTTTGGGCGTGGTGGCGTTGGCGCTATCAAGTGGCTGAGGTTTACTCTACGACAACTCATTCACCTTATAACAACGTTATCGCTCAATAAAAGGGAAGCATGCCATGCGCAATATAACAATGACGCTACCCACGGCTGTGCCTTCTATGCTGTGGGGTTGGAAAGAGCTATTGGGCCTGTGCAAGATTAAAGTGGTGGCCGTTATGTTGGTGTGTACGGCCGTAGGGATGGCATTAGCGACCCCAGGCCTACCACCGCTGACGAACGTAATGCTTGGTCTAGCGGGGATCGGTCTCGCCTCTTGCGGTGCGGCTGCTTTTAATCATGTTATCGACCGCCGCCTGGATGCGGTAATGACGCGAACTGCTCGTCGCCCTGTGGCAAGTAAGCGGCTACCCGTGGCGATCGCTCTAGGGTGGGCGTGCATGCTGTCTGTCGCGGGTGTTGGGCTATTGGCGTGGCAGGTTAACCMCTTAACAGCTGCGCTCACCTTTGCCTCCCTGATTGGCTATGCGCTGATTTATACTGCTTTTTTAAAACGTGCTACGCCACAAAATATCGTTATTGGTGGGGTAGCTGGCGCGGCGCCGCCACTTTTAGGTTGGGTCGCTATCACAGGGCACATCAGCTCTGAATCGCTGCTGCTGATGCTGATTATTTTTGCCTGGACGCCGCCACATTTCTGGGCCCTGGCTATTCATAAGCGCGATGATTATGCACGTGCGGGGATTCCCATGCTGCCTGTTACGCATGGCATTCCTTTTACACGGCTGCAAATTTGGCTGTATGGGTGGTTAACCGTGTTGGCCACCTTAATGCCGGTGATGATTGGCATGAGTGGCGCACTCTATCTGTTCGTCGTGATGTGTCTTAATGCACGCTTTATGGTGTGGAATTGGCGAGTATGGCGCGGGCAGGATCCCGCCGCCCCCATTAACGCGTTCTGGTTCTCGATTCGCTACCTATTGGGTGTTTTCGGTGCGCTATTACTCGATCATTACGCTGCCGTGCTTGTTTGGTAAGCCCGTGTAGCAAGTGGCTAGTGGAGTAAATATTTAGCTAGCTGGAACTCAAGCCTGGATGCCATTGGCAGAATGGTGGTATAAGGGTGTACAATTTTCGTCAAGTAATTTATCCGCTTAATGAGGAGTTTCATGAACTCAACGGTAGCGCTGATATTACTGGCCGTGGCGATTGCAGTGATTGTAGGACTATGCATCTACGCATGGGGGTTACGCAAAGAGGTCAGTCGCCGAGAAGCTTATCGGCGCGATGAAGATGCTCGCGCTCAGCAAAACAGCTTAGAAAACCTTGATTATGTCGCCAGCGCACTGGTTCAGGAGCAGGTCGATATCACTGAGGGCGCTTGGCGCTGTAAGGTGCTTCTTGAAATCATTGATCCTAGCTTAACGGAACGAGCGGAATTTAAGGCATTTCTTGACCACCATAGTCGCACTAAACACCTGAATACGCATTCCGCACGTCAGCAATTGACCGCCCGAGAGCGTATGCAGGAGGACAAAGAGCGGTTGATGGTGGAAAATGATATGCGCGAAGCTGTACTCGAAGCCGCTCGGGCAGTGTTAAAGTGGCGTGCTCAAGGTAAAAATGCGTTGCATTAACTATTGGATTTTGGCGGTTTAAACCGCCAAAATGCATAGCAAACTAATTTTTAGTGCCCATCGCGGCATTTTTGCTATGCTGAGGGATGTCGGTATTGGCAAGAAGTTGATATCTTGGCATTGTTGCCTTCTAGCGCTTAGGCGTTAATGATAGGTACACCGTTCTGTATTGACTGGGTTCTAGGTAATGAGTACGTCGTCATTAGTACTGAGAGCTTGGTTCATTAACCAGTGGTTCAGAACAGGCGAAAAATGGATGCTCTCGCAAATAAGAAGCATTGGATAGATTTGGTCACTTATGACCATTTCAGCATTGGATCAAGAAGGAGTCTTGCATGAAAAAATCAACGACTGGGTTGCTAATCGGTTCCGCCCTGGTAGTCGGCCTCTCTGGCTGTGCCAGTTCGGCCTCACAATCTTCCGGCCAATCAAGCGCTAGCAGTGACCGTAGCTGGTATCAGCATCCTGCGGTATGTGGTTTGGCCGGCGGTTTAATTGGTGGCAGCATTGGCTACGCCACCAGCAGCAGTTCTGATGAAGAGAGCGGTGCTGCTACTGGTGCCGCTGCTGGTGCTGCTATCGGCGGTCTGCTATGTGCTGACCGTACGCCTGAGCCGGTTGCACCACAGTGCCCAAGCTATGGCGAAGTGCCTGCTGGTGTTGCTGTTGACGCTGAAGGTTGCCCGCTAGATTCTGACGGCGACGGCGTACCGGACTACCGTGATCAGTGCCCAGGCACACCTGCTGGCGTTGAAGTTAATGCCAATGGTTGCCCGCTTGACTCCGATAACGACGGCGTGCCGGACTACCGTGATCAGTGCCCGAATACACCAGCTGGCGTAGAAGTTAACGCACTTGGTTGCCCGGATAGCGTTGTTCTACAAGATGTTAACTTCGAGTTTGACTCTGCTCAATTGACTTCTAACGCTCAGAATGTCCTGAACGGTGTTGCTGAGCGTTTGGTTAGCAACCCTGATGTGCGTGTAAGCATCGAAGGACACACTGATTCACGCGGTTCTGATGAGTACAACAAAAACTTGTCACAAGAGCGTGCACAGTCTGTTGCATCTTACCTCGCTAGCCGTGGTGTAGAAGCCAACCGCATGCGTGCAGTAGGTTACGGTGAAGAGCAGCCGGTCGCGTCTAACGAGACTGAAGAAGGCCGCTTCCAGAACCGTCGCGTTGAATTGGACGAGTGGAACTAAGTTCACTTATCCTCTGAGGGTTGTTGATTGCCTATAAACGGCTAGCTGCAACCCACAGGTAAAGAAACGGGAGGCTTATGCCTCCCGTTTTTATTTTAAGCGGTAGGTAAGTCTGCTAGGCTTGCCGCTGCTTTATAGCGGTACACTTTGCACCTCCCAAGACCATTGATAGCGAAATGTGATCCTTGGTATGGATCACCACTGCGCTCAAGGAACCTGAATGCCTATTGTTACTCTGCCTGACGGCAGTCAAAGAACGTTTGAAGCACCGCTGACCATTATGCAGCTCGCAGAATCCATTGGCCCTGGTTTGGCTAAGGCCTGTATTGCTGGGAAAATCGATGGTGTGCTGGTAGATGCCGCTGACCTGATTGAACAAGACGCGAAAGTGGCCATTATTACCGCGCGTGACGATGAGGGTCTGGAAATTATCCGTCACTCCTGCGCCCATCTAATTGGTCATGCGGTCAAGCAGATGTACCCCGAGGCCAAAATGGCGATCGGGCCGGTCATTGATGACGGTTTTTACTACGATATCGAGTTTGGTCAATCTGTGACGCCGGAAGACCTGGAAGCGATAGAAAAGCGTATGCAGTCACTGATTGAGAGCGAGTACGATGTCGTACGCGAATACGTTAATCGCGATCAGGCAATGTTGACCTTCTTGCATCGTGATGAGCCGTACAAGCAGGAAATTGTTCGCGATATTCCCGATGACGCGAAAATCCGGCTTTATCATCACGAAGAGTACACTGACATGTGCCGCGGGCCGCACGTGCCGAATACCCGCCACCTAAAAGCGTTCAAGCTGACAAAGCTAGCCGGTGCCTATTGGCGTGGCGACGCTGCAAACACCATGCTAACGCGCATCTACGGCACCGCATGGGGCGATAAAAAGCAGCTTAAAGCGTATCTCAAGCGTCTTGAGGAAGCCGAGAAGCGCGACCATCGTAAGCTCGCCCGCAAGATGGACTTATTCCATATTCAAGAAGAAGCGCCGGGCATGGTGTTTTGGCACCCCAATGGCTGGACGATGTATCAGGCCTTGGAAGAGTACATGCGCAACATTCAGCGCGAGCATGGCTACCAGGAAATCAAAACGCCTCAGGTGGTTGACCTCTCTTTGTGGAAAAAATCCGGGCACTGGGGTCATTACAGTGATCTGATGTTCACCACTGAGTCTGAGAAGCGCGAATACGCGGTCAAACCCATGAACTGTCCTTGCCATGTGCAGGTATTTAATCAGGGGTTGAAAAGCTACCGTGATTTGCCACTGCGTTTAGCCGAGTTTGGTAGCTGCCATCGTAATGAACCTTCCGGCTCTCTGCATGGTCTGATGCGCGTGCGCGGCTTTACCCAGGATGATGCGCATATTTTCTGCACCGAAGGCCAAATACAGGCTGAGGCAGAAGATTTTATAGCGTTAACGCTGCAAGTTTATAAAACGCTCGGTTTCGAAGATGTTGAACTGAAGCTCTCAACGCGCCCGGACGACTTCCTTGGCGAAGCTGAAGTGTGGGATCAGGCCGAACAGGGGCTTGAGGCGGCATTGAATGCAACGGGCTTGGCGTGGGATCTACAGCCAGGTGAGGGGGCTTTTTATGGGCCTAAAATTGAATTTGCACTGCGCGATTGTCTGAATCGTGTCTGGCAGTGTGGTACCCTACAGCTCGATTTTAACTTGCCAGGGCGTTTAGGGGCACAGTACGTTGATGAAGATGGCGTACGTAAGACCCCGGTGATGCTTCACCGCGCGATTTTAGGCTCCTTCGAGCGTTTCTTGGGGATTCTGATTGAGCACTATGCGGGCGCTATGCCATTATGGCTTGCGCCACAGCAAGCGGTTGTCATGACCATCACCGATTCACAGCGCGAATATGCGCTTGATTTGGAGAAACGCCTGCAAAAAAGTGGCTTGCGTGCTAAAGCGGACTTGAGGAACGAGAAGATCGGCTTTAAAATCCGTGAGCATACGTTACAGAAAGTTCCCTATCTCCTTGTGGTGGGAGATAAGGAAGTCGAAGCTGACTCAGTGGCCGTGCGAACACGCAGCGGCGAAAACCTCGGTACAATGACGGTCGATGAATTTATTGAACGCCATACTGCCGAGAGAGCAGCCCTGGCGACATCGTCAATTGCCTAAGGAGACGGAACGATCAAGAGAAGCAACCAGCGCGGGCGTCCAGCAGACAAACGCCCACCAATGAACGAGCGAATTGTCGAAGAAGAAGTGCGTCTTATTGGTAGCGACGGTGAGCAGCTGGGCGTTGTGCCCACCACCGAAGCGCTAGAGCGTGCTGAATCTGAAAGCTTAGATCTCGTGCAAATTTCGAATGCCGATCCCATCGTCTGTAAGATTATGGATTACGGCAAGTTCGTTTTTGAGACCAAGAAGCAGAAAGCGGCTCAAAAGAAGAAGCAGAAGCAAATCCAGGTTAAGGAAGTTAAATTCCGTCCTGGCACCGATGAAGGCGATTATCAGGTAAAGCTTAAAAACCTGACGCGCTTTTTGGAAGGTGGTGACAAGGGCAAAGTCACACTGCGCTTCCGTGGTCGTGAAATGGCGCACCAGGATATCGGCCGTAAGCTGATGGAAAGGATCGCGGCAGACCTGGAAGAGATCGGAGTGGTAGAGGCCTTTCCTAAAATGGAAGGCCGCCAGATGATCATGATTATTGCCCCGAAAAAGAAGTGATCCAACGGCGATGTCAACGGGCCACCGTTAAACCGGTGGTCGGCCCTGGGTTTTCTAAAAAATATCGAGCGGAGTTTTCCTCATGCCGAAAATCAAAAGCAACAGCGGCGCTGCCAAGCGCTTCAAGAAGACTGCTAATGGCTTTAAGCACAAGCAGTCTCACCGTAGCCACATCTTGACCAAGAAATCGACCAAGCGTAAGCGTCAATTGCGTGGAATGAAGCAGATCCACGCGTCTGATAAAGCGCTCATCCAGCGTATGCTGCCGAATCTATAAGTCGGGTTTTCGTTTTTCTGAGTGCACAATTTTTTTGCCTCAGCCTTAAAGTCAGGAGTGTGTTATGACTCGAGTTAAACGTGGCGTAGTAGCGCGTCGTCGCCATAAAAAAGTATTGAAGCTTGCCAAAGGTTACTACGGTGCCCGTTCGCGTGTTTTCCGCGTTGCCAAGCAAGCCGTTATCAAAGCGGGCCAGTATGCTTACCGTGACCGTCGCAACCGTAAGCGCCAGTTCCGCGCGCTTTGGATCCAGCGTATTAACGCTGGTGCACGCGTAAACGGCATGTCTTACAGCCGTTTTGTAGGCGGTCTTAAGAAAGCCGGTATTGAAATCGACCGTAAAGTATTGGCCGATTTGGCGGTACACGAGAAGGCTGCATTTGCTGCCATCGTGGAAAAAGCCAAGGCTGCCCAATAAGGTAGTATGCACTGGGCGTATGCCCGTGTTACGTGCCTGAGGTCATTTCAGAGTGACCCATCCAGGGGAAGAGCAGCCGCTCTTCCCCTGTTTTTTTGTCACCTTCAACGTGCCACGCCATCTTCACGGATGGACACCGCTTAATTCGGAGTGAAACGGATGGATCACCTTCCTACTCTGGTATCTGAGGCGCGCGACGCCATTCAGGCTGCGCAGAGTGTCGCCGCACTAGACGAGTTACGAGTACGCTACTTAGGTAAGAAAGGTGAGGTAACTGCCTTGCTGAAAGGCCTGGGTAAGCTGTCAGCCGAAGAGCGCCCGGCGGCGGGCGAGCTTATTAATCAAGCCAAGCAAACGCTGGCCGACGAAATTGATGCCAAGCGCGAACAGCTTGAAAGTGCTGCGCTGAGTGCTCGTTTGGCCGCTGAAAGTATTGATGTCACCTTGCCGGGGCGTGGCCAGGCCGGTGGTGGGTTGCATCCCGTGACGCGTACCCTCGAGCGTATAGAGGGTCTGTTCACCCGTATTGGTTATGATGTGGCGATAGGGCCAGAGATTGAGGACGACTATCACAATTTTGAAGCCCTCAATATTCCCGCGCACCATCCCGCTCGTGGTATGGCGGATACGTTCTATTTTGATGCCACGCGCTTGCTGCGTACTCACACTTCGCCGGTGCAAGTGCGCACCATGAAGAGTAGCGAGCCGCCCATCCGTATCGTCTGCCCAGGGCGTGTTTATCGCAGTGACTCTGATCTGACCCACACGCCGATGTTTCATCAGGTTGAAGGGCTGTTGGTCGATGAGGGGGTTAGCTTTGCTGACCTTAAAGGTACCATCGAAGACTTTCTGCAGGCATTTTTCGAGCGCGACGATCTTTCGGTGCGTTTCCGACCCTCCTACTTCCCATTCACTGAGCCTTCCGCCGAAGTGGATATTCAGTGCGTGATGTGTAGCGGGGCTGGCTGTCGCGTCTGTTCCCATAGCGGCTGGCTGGAAGTAATGGGCTGCGGCATGGTGCATCCTGAGGTATTTCGTCACTCGGGCATTGATACCGAGCGCTATACCGGATTTGCCTTCGGAATGGGGGCTGAGCGTTTGGCAATGCTGCGCTACGGCGTGAATGATTTACGCCTGTTCTTTGAAAACGATCTGCGTTTTTTACGTCAATTCGCTTAAGACCGCCGCCGAATACAGGATCAACCATGAAATTTTCAGAACAGTGGCTGCGTGAGTGGGTTTCCCCGCAGCTTGAAACGCAGGCAATGGCCGACCAAATCACCATGGCGGGCTTGGAAGTTGACGCTGTTGAAGCGGTAGCCGCCGTCTTTAGCGGTGTGGTGGTGGCTGAGGTGCTGAGTAAAGAGAAGCATCCTGACGCCGATAAGCTAAATGTCTGCACCGTTAATGACGGTAGTGGCGAACCTGTTCAGGTTGTCTGCGGGGCGCCCAATGTCGATGTTGGCCAGAAAGTACCCTTTGCCCAGGTGGGTGGTGTGCTGCCGGGCGACTTTAAAATCAAAAAAGCCAAGCTGCGCGGCGTTGAGTCGCGGGGGATGATCTGTTCGGCCTCCGAGCTGGGGCTTGAAGAGGAGACGTCGCCTGGCATTCTGGTGCTGTCGGCTTCAGCTCCAGCGGGTGTCGACTTCCGAGCGTTTATGCATCTCAATGACATGACTATTGAGGTCGACCTGACGCCCAATCGCGGTGACTGCCTAAGTGTTAAAGGGCTGGCGCGTGAAGTCGGCGTACTCAATCGCTTGCCGGTTCGCGGTCCCGCAATAGCACCAGTGGCGGCGGAGGTTGAAGATAGCTTTGCGATAAGCATAGAGGCGCCMGAGCAGTGCCCACGCTATCTCGGTCGTGTCATCAAAGGCGTCAATGTTCAGGCTGAAGCACCCCTGTGGATGGTGGAGCGCTTGCGCCGCAGTGGCGTTCGCTCCATTGACCCCGTAGTGGATATTACCAATTACGTCATGCTGGAGTTGGGCCAGCCGATGCACGCCTTTGATCGTGACAACCTGCAAGGGGGGATGGTTGTGCGCATGGCCAAACCAGGTGAGCGGCTAACGCTGCTTGATGGTAATGACGTGGCGCTGCGTCCTGAAACGCTGGTGATTGCCGATCATTCCGGCCCGCTAGCCATGGCAGGGGTGATGGGGGGTGAAAACTCCGGCGTTAATAAAAATACCCAGACTATTTTCCTTGAATCAGCCTTCTTTACGCCGCTTGCCATTGCCGGGCAGGCGCGCTCTTACGGACTGCACACCGACGCATCGCATCGCTTTGAGCGCGGTGTTGATCCGCAGCTGACGCCAGTGGCCGTCGAGCGGGCCACACAGCTGTTGATTGAGATCTGCGGCGGTCAGGCTGGGCCTGTTGTGGAAGCACAAAGTGTCGAGCATATGCCCGTAGAGCGCGCGATTCTGTTGCGCAGTGCGCGTTTAGAGCAGGCGCTTTCCAAGGCCCTCGATAGCGATGATGTGACCGATATTTTGCAACGCCTAGGGCTTGATGTCAGCGTACAGGATGACGGTTGGGCAGTCACCGCGCCAAGCTGGCGTTTTGATCTAGCCATCGAAGAAGATCTTATCGAAGAAGTGGCGCGTATCCACGGCTACAATAATTTGCCGGTACGTCGCCCTGCGGCGCGCTTGGCGTTGCGCTCTGCCGATGAGGCAACGCTCACCCAGGCTCGCTTGCGCCGCCAAATGGTGGCCCGCGGTTTTCAGGAGGCGATTACCTACAGTTTTGTGGCGCCCGAGCTGCAAGCGGTCATGCTGCCTGATGCTGTAAGCCCAGCGCTCGCTAATCCTATCTCGGCTGATATGTCGGTGATGCGCGCTAGCCTGTTTCCCGGCTTGGTGCGTACCATGGRGTACAACCTTAACCGCCAGCAAGCCCGTGTTCGACTGTTTGAAACCGGTTTGGTCTTTAACGGCGAGCTGGATGCATTGTCACAAGTGCCGATGCTCGGCGCCCTGGTGTGTGGCCCAAGGGAAGCCGAGGGCTGGAGTGATGCTAAAGGCCGCGTCGACTTTTACGATCTAAAAGGTGATTTAGAAAGTGTCCTGGCCTTGGGTGGCGACGCTGACGCATGGCGCTTTGAGCCAGCTGAGCACCCAGCGCTTCATCCTGGTCAAAGTGCGCAGCTGCTGCACCATGGAGAGCCCGCTGGCTGGATTGGCACCCTGCATCCGCAAGTGCGCGCCAAGCTGGGCTTAAAAATGGATGCGGTGCTGTTTGAAGTGCGCCTGGATGCACTGAGTCAAGGTCGGATTCCTGCTTTTGAGCCGCTATCACGCTTCCCTGAGGTGCGCCGTGATCTAGCGTTTATACTCAAAGAGGCGACACCTGTGCAGGCGCTACTGGATTGTGCCAAGCAACAAGCAGGCGAATATCTGCAGGATATTAAGCTTTTTGATGTTTATGTCGGTAAAGGTGTCGCCGAAGGGTGCAAGAGTATTGCATTGGGCTTGACCTGGCAGCATCCATCGCGCACGCTAAACGACGAAGAAATCAATCAGTTGGTCGATTCGATTGTCACACAAGTGCGTGTCAAGCTGGATGCGGAGCTGCGCGGCTAAGTTAGTAGTATAGGTAAGTACTATAATTAGTACCTACGTACCTGGGCCACGCCACGATGCTTATCACGTTCTTGGCAATGCGTTTGCCACTGTATGTTGACTACAGGGCGTTTGTTGCTGTGTTTGCTGCAAGGATAAGGAGAAGCCTTATGGGTGCGTTGACCAAAGCAGAGCTAGCTGAACATTTGCATGCGGAGCTAGCGTTGTCTAAACGAGAAGCGAAGGCCATGGTCGAAGCTTTTTTTGAAGAGATTCGAGCCTGTCTACGTGAAAACGAACAGGTTAAGCTGTCGGGGTTTGGTAACTTTGATCTGCGTGATAAGCGCGAGCGACCAGGACGTAACCCCAAAACCGGGGAAGAAATACCTATTTCTGCTCGTCGAGTCGTAACGTTTCGTCCAGGCCAAAAGCTCAAACAGCAGGTCGAACACTATGTAGGCGGTGAGTAGTCTATTAGTCTATGAGGTGCTATTGATTCCAAGGTGGTGGGTTGTGCTCATCGCCACCAATGCTCATAGCTAATCAGACTCATGCTTTGTAAAAGGAGTGCCTTCGGGCGCTCCTTTTCTTCTTGTGATGAGCGTTGGGGTCAGAACGCCTTTGTAGTGTGAGTTCATTGATGCCCTTAAATGCCACCACTTTCAATCAGCCAAGTAATCACCACTTTAATGACGTAGCCCAGCATGCCAGCGCCCAGCACCACAAACAGCATGATGGTGCCAAACTTGCCAGCGTTCGACTTTTTAGCCAGATCCCAAATAATAAAACACATAAATATGATTAAACCGCCAATCATTAGCGGGGTGATCCAAGCCTCGAAGGTTTGCTGCATAGCCACTCCTGTGTGCTGCGTGTGAGTCACCCGTTGCGGGTGATGTGTCTCATTCTAACCAGCCATGTTAATATTTGAGCAAATTCATCGGGTATTTGTCGACTTGACGGTTGGCACTGTGACACTTTGACAGGGGAGTGACGATGCCGAAGCTGAATATTTTGGTGGGCACCATGTATGGCGGTGCCTTAGATGTGGCAGAGCAGGTGAAACCCCTATTTGAGCAGGCGGGTTACGCTGTGGCGATTCTTGAACAGCCTGCTGTCGATGATATTGTCGGTGGCGATGCTGACTTGGTGCTGTTTTGTGTGTCGACCACGGGCAGCGGCGATTTTCCCGGCGGTTTCGTGCCCTTTGTACGCAATTTGCGCGATCAAAGCCCCTCGCTTACCTCGCTTCGTTACGGGCTCATCGCGCTGGGTGACAGCTCTTATGGCGATACCTTCTGTGGCGCAGGTCGCGCGCTTGACGAACTGCTGGCGGACCACGGTGCGACCCGGTTAGGTGAGCGCCTAGAGATTGATGCCATGGAAACCTTTATGGCCGACGATGCTGCCGTGCCCTGGGTGGAAGAGTGGATCGTTGCCCAGCAATTAGAGGTAGCTTAAGCGATGCAGCGAGCGCCTACTTCACCTGAGCGCATTAGCGTTGCGCTGGGCTTGTGTATCGTTATGCTGGCGACGCTGCCTCGCTACGTTGCGGGCGGGCATGAAACCCGCCAGACGCTGATTATCATTGCTCTGGCGCTGGTTGCCTTTGTAGCCGTTATACAGTGGCGCTTATTGGCCTTAGAGGCGCGTAGGCGGTTGCCACAACTGTGCAAACGGTTAGTGGTCATGCTGCTGCTAGGAATGGTTGTCATGGGTGGTTGGCACGCGCTGTTTACGGACTGGATTAGCTGGCAGGTATTCATCTCCCACGGGGCAACCCTTGGCGTGCTGATGCATGCGCTAAGCCTATGGTGGTCAGGTGAGCGTCAAGCTGGCTAGGATTTTTCTGCAGCGATTGAAAAAGTCGCTGCAAGACGCACAAAACAGTAGAATGGCAACAGTAATGCAGTGTGGGGGCCAATAATGAAGCCAAACACACCCTAAAACGGTTAATTGCTCGCTTATTGCCTTGTTTTTATAATCACTGCCCCCATGTTGCGAGCATGGTGCTTGCCACTATGCGTTGGGGTTCTTAAAATTGCCCCTTTGATCTTTTTAGACGCAATCAGCACAATTACATGCAATCAACACAACGCCCAGCCGTTAGAGGACAATTCATGCAAGTTTCTGTCGAGACGACCTCCCAGATCGAACGCCGCATTACCATTCAGGTGCCGGCTGCCGAAATTGACGAGGCCGTTAGCGCTCGCTTGAAAGACACCGCGAAGAATGTTCGCTTGAATGGTTTTCGCCAGGGCCGGGTGCCAATGGCAGTAGTCCAGCAGCGCTACGGCCAAGACGTACGTAACGAGGTGGTCAGCGAAGTAATGCGCGAGCGATACGTGCGCGCTATTACCGAAGAAGGCCTAAACCCGGCTGGCTTCCCGCAAATTGAACCTTCCGTTAACGAATCAGGCAAAGACCTTGAGTTCGTGGCGGTCATGGAAATCTACCCGCAGGTTGAGCTGACCTCCATCGAAGGGACTGAGGKTGAACGCCCGGTGGTTTCCGTCAGCGATGCTGATGTCGACGAAATGATCGATACGCTGCGTAAGCAAAACGCCGGCTGGGAAGAAGTAGACGCTGCTGCAGCCGACGGTGACCAAGTCGCTATCGACTTCCAGGGCTACATCGGTGATGAGCCGTTTGAAGGCGGTAGCGCCGAAGGCCACACGCTGGTCATTGGCTCCAATAGCTTTATTCCTGGTTTTGAAGAGCAGTTGATTGGCGCTAAGGCGGGCGAAGAGAAAACGCTGAACGTCACTTTCCCGGCAGATTACCAAGCCGAGCATTTGGCCGGTAAAGACGCCACCTTTAAAGTCACGGTGCATAAAGTCAGCAGCCAGAAGCTACCCGAAGTCGACGCTGAGTTCATTGAGCGCTTTGGTGTTGAAGGCGGCGACCAGGAAAAATTCCGCGCTGAAATCAAGAAAAACATGACCCGTGAGGCGTCACAAGCCGTTGATAATCGGGTTAAGCAGCAAGTGCTTGATGCGCTGAAAAAGGTTAACGAAATTCCTGTGCCTAGCGCCCTGGTTCAGCAAGAGACAGATGGCATGAAGCGCCAAGCGGCGCAGCAATTTGGTCTGGGCGAAGATTTTGATGTCAGCCAGTTGCCCAACGAACTGTTCGAAGAGCAGGCCAAAGGCCGCGTTCAGGTTGGTCTATTGCTAGCTGAAGTAATCAAAGCTAACGAACTCGATGCTGACGATGACGCTATCAAAGCTAAAGTGACCGAGTTGGCTGAGCAGTACCAGGATCCTGATGAAGTGGTCAGCTACTACATGGGTAATGAAGAGCTGAAAACCCAGGTTAAATCTGCCATTCTCGAAGAGAAAGCGGTTGCTAAGCTACTTGAGCAAACGAACATTAAAGACGTTGAAATGTCTTACCAGCAAGCCCTTGCTGCTGCGCAACAGCAGGCAGAGCAAGGTGAGGGTGCTGAAGAAGGCGAGCAAGCTAGCGCCTAACACCTTGGAACGTGGCGCACCTTTATGTCGGTGCGCCTTTCCCTTCCCGGACGCAAGGAATCACCTGAATGAGTGAGTTTGATATTCAAAACGCCGGTGGTCTAGTACCCATGGTGGTTGAGCAGAGCGCCAAAGGGGAAAGAGCCTACGACATTTACTCACGCCTTTTAAAAGAGCGTGTGATCTTTTTGGTAGGCCCTGTAGAAGACTACATGGCTAATCTGGTTGTCGCCCAATTGCTGTTTCTGGAGTCGGAAAACCCCGATAAAGATATTCACCTGTATATCAACTCGCCGGGTGGGTCGGTCACCGCGGGTATGTCGATTTACGACACGATGCAGTTTGTGAAACCAGATGTCTCTACAGTGTGTATTGGCCAGGCGGCCAGCATGGGCGCGCTGTTGTTGACAGCAGGCGCGGCTGGTAAGCGCTACTGCTTGCCTAACTCGCGGGTGATGATTCACCAGCCGCTGGGCGGTTATCAGGGGCAAGCGTCTGACATCGAAATTCATACCCGTGAAATTCTGGGTATTCGTGAGAAACTGAATCAAATTCTTGCCCATCATACGGGGCAGGATATTGAAGACGTTTCGCGTGATACCGACCGGGATAATTTTATGAGCGCCAATAAAGCCAAAGAGTATGGTTTGATTGATGCAGTGCTGGATAAGCGGCCTACATCCTGATAGCGTGATAGGATTCTGCTTTTCTAACGAGCTTTTCCGGCGGCGAAAGCCGCCGCAGTGATAGAGGTATGCGAATGGCCGACGGCAAAGGCAAGGACGAAGGTGGCAAACTGCTCTACTGCTCGTTTTGTGGCAAAAATCAAAACGAAGTGCGTAAGCTGATTGCGGGCCCGTCCGTTTATATCTGCGATGAGTGTGTCGACTTATGTAATGACATCATTCGCGAGGAAGTTCTCGAAGCCGATGCCGAGAGCGATGAGGAGCGTTTACCTACGCCTCGCGAAATACGTCATACGCTTGATGATTATGTTATCGGACAGGATCGCGCCAAAATGGTGCTTTCCGTAGCGGTGTATAATCACTACAAGCGTCTGAAAACAGATGTACGTGACGGCGATGTAGAACTAGGTAAATCAAACATTCTGCTGATTGGTCCCACTGGTAGCGGTAAAACGCTGCTGGCGGAAACAATGGCACGGCTACTGAATGTACCTTTTACCATTGCGGACGCAACCACGCTGACGGAAGCCGGCTATGTCGGTGAAGATGTTGAAAACATCATCCAGAAGCTGTTGCAGAAGTGTGATTACGACGTCGAGAAAGCCGAGCGCGGTATCGTCTATATCGATGAAATCGATAAGATTTCACGCAAATCGGATAACCCTTCAATCACTCGCGATGTGTCGGGTGAAGGTGTTCAGCAAGCATTGCTGAAGCTGATTGAAGGCACGACAGCTTCTGTGCCGCCTCAGGGCGGACGCAAACATCCGCAGCAGGAGTTTGTCCAAGTTAATACGGGCAATATTCTGTTCATCGTCGGCGGTGCTTTTGCGGGGCTGGATAAAGTTATTCGCGATCGCGCTGAGAAGGGCGGCATCGGTTTCAACGCGGCGGTAAAAAGCAAGGAGTCCTCCCGCGGGGTGGGTGAGCTGTTGGCCGACGTAGAGCCTGATGATCTGGTTAAATTTGGTTTGATTCCAGAGTTTGTGGGTCGCTTGCCGATCATCGCGACGTTGATGGAACTCACCGAAGATGCCCTGGTGCAGATTCTTACCGAGCCCAAAAACTCGCTGGTTAAGCAGTATGCCAAGCTGTTTGAGATGGAAGACGTAACGCTTGAGTTCAGAGATGAAGCGTTACGTGCGGTGGCTGAAAAAGCCATGGAGCGTAAGACAGGTGCTCGCGGGCTGCGCTCTATCTTAGAGTCGGTGTTACTGGATACCATGTACGAAATTCCATCACTTGACGGCGTCAGTAAGGTCGTTATCGACGCTTCAGTTATCGCTGGAGAAAGTGAGCCACTGTTGATCTACTCTCAGCAGGAAGAAGCACGTGTCGACGGCACTGATGGTTAGTGGTTAGTCGAGTATTGCGGCCCAGCTTCAACCGCTTACGCTAAACCAAGGGGTCGCCTAGGCGACCCCTTGTTCTTGCAGAGTTATTGCAGAGCTATGGTGTAGAGAGTTCTGGTGTAGAAGACTCTTATAAAGCGTGTGATGAAATCTAGCGATCTAGCTAGAGAGCTACAAAGCCTAATTCGTGAAGTGTTACTGCCTAGCCGATTCAATGTTAACGTTTTTAAACGTCAGCATTTTGAAAAGTGTGCAGTACTTTTCCAAGTACTCCTTTAAGTACTCATCCGATTTGTCGAGGAACGTCTGCGATGCAGCAGAACGCCGAACAGACACAATGTCTACCCCTGTTACCATTGCGCGATGTGGTTGTTTATCCGCAAATGGTCATCCCCCTTTTTGTAGGTCGTGAAAAGTCTATCCAGGCGCTCGAAGCGGCGATGGAGGCTGATAAGCGTGTGCTACTGGTGGCTCAGCGTGAAGCGTCTCAAGATGAGCCTGACAACGCGGATCTTTACGCAATGGGCACCGTGGCCGATATCATGCAACTACTTAAGTTGCCTGATGGTACGGTCAAAGTCCTTATTGAGGGCAATTTCCGGGCGGATGTTCTGAGTGTGGAAGAGAACGCCGCAGGCTACACTCAAGCCCATTTAACGCCCCGGGAGAGTGAGCCGCTTACCAGCCGTGAGCAGGAAGCGCTGGTTCGCGTGCTACTCAACCAGTTCGAGCAGTACGTTAAGCTCTCCAAAAAAGTCCCCAACGAAGTGCTTAATTCGTTGTCGGGGATTGAAGATCCAAGCCGTTTGGTGGACACCATTTGTGCCCATCTGTCGCTTAAGATTGGCGACAAACAAGAGCTGCTTGAGATGGATCGCGTGCGCGATCGTATTGAGCACCTGATGGCGCTGATTGAGTCAGAAATCGACCTGCTTCAGGTAGAGAAGCGCATCCGCTCGCGGGTTAAAGAGCAGATGGAGAAGACTCAGCGCGAGTACTATCTCAACGAGCAAATGAAAGCCATCCAGAAAGAGATGGGTGAGCTGGATAATGTGCCCAATGAGGCCGAGAAGTACGAGCTGGCGATTAAAGAGTCCGGTATGCCGAAGGAGGCGTCTGAGAAAGCCACGCAAGAGCTCAACAAGCTCAAAATGATGGCCTCAAACTCCGCCGAAGCAACCGTGGTGCGCTCTTACCTGGATTGGTTAGTCGCTGTTCCATGGAAAAAGCGTACCCGCGTCAAACATGATCTTGTCAAAGCGCAGCAGGTGCTGGATGAAGATCATTACGGGCTGGAAGAGGTTAAAGCGCGCATCCTGGAATATCTTGCCGTGCAGAAGCGCGTGCGCAAGATGAAGGGCCCTGTGCTGTGCCTCGTCGGGCCGCCTGGGGTGGGCAAGACGKCGCTTGGCCAGTCCATCGCCCGTGCCACCAATCGTAAATATGTGCGTTTGGCGCTGGGTGGTGTTCGTGATGAGTCGGAAATTCGTGGTCATAGGCGTACCTATATTGGCTCGCTGCCGGGTAAGTTAATGCAGCGGATGAGCCGGGCTGGGGTTAAAAACCCACTGTTCCTGTTGGATGAGGTCGACAAGCTAGGCATGGATCACCGCGGTGACCCGGCGTCTGCACTGCTCGAAGTGCTCGATCCCGAGCAGAACAACAGCTTCAGCGATCACTACCTTGAGCTTGACTACGATCTCTCCGAGACGCTGTTCATCTGTACCGCTAACTCGATGAATATTCCCAGCGCCTTGCTTGACCGTATGGAGATTATTCGTCTGCCGGGTTACACCGAAGATGAGAAGTTGGCTATCGCTAAGCGCTACTTATTACCCAAGCAACTAGCCGCGAACGGTTTAAAAGGCGATGAGTTAACGCTGGAAGACAGCGCGCTTTTAGAGCTTATTCGCTACTATACCCGCGAAGCGGGTGTGCGTGAGCTGGAGCGGCAGATTGCCAAAGTGTCGCGCAAGGTGTTGCGTGAGCGGCTTGAGAAAGAGCGTGACCCGCAAGCCGCCCAAGCGGGGCAGAGCTTAACGGCTGAGCAAATTGAGCACTACGCGGGCGTGCGCCGCTACAGTTATGGCTTGGCGGAACAGGACGACCAGATCGGCCGAGTAACAGGGCTTGCCTGGACATCGGTGGGTGGTGAGCTGCTCAACATCGAGTCAGTGGTGACGCCGGGTAAAGGGCGGATCAACAAGACCGGATCGCTGGGCGATGTGATGAAAGAGTCAGTGAGTGCCGCCCACACAGTGGTGCGCGCCAGGGCTGAAACTTATGGCATTGATCCCGAGCGGTTTGAAAAAGAGGATCTGCATATCCACGTGCCGGAAGGGGCAACGCCGAAAGATGGCCCCAGTGCGGGTATTGCCATGGTGACGGCGATCGTTTCCGCTTACACCCAGCGTGCGGTACGCTGTGATGTGGCAATGACCGGTGAAGTCAATCTGCGCGGAGAAGTATTGCCGATTGGAGGGTTGAAGGAGAAATTGCTGGCAGCTCGCCGCGGTGGTATAAAGACAGTGCTAATTCCTGAAGAAAACCGTCGTGATCTCAAGGAAGTACCTGACAATATCAAAGGTGCATTGGATATTCGTCCGGTACGCTGGATAGATGATGTCTTAGCCGTAGCGCTAGCTGATAAGGTAGAAGACGGTGCGCCATTGAAAAGCACCGAAGCATCGTTTAGTAATACCGTTGTTGCTAGTACCCATTAAGCTGTTAAAGTCCTCGTTGGTCTTTAATTTTACTTAATATTTGCCCGCCGCTTGTGTGGCGGGTATATCGCAGTATGGTTGCTTGACAGATGTTTCAAGGCATTGCTATAAAACGCAGCTATGCTTTGATCGTCGTATCCATCGGTAACCATGCCGTTCAGAGCCATTTTTTGAAACAGTCAAGGGGTGAAGAGTGAATAAGTCCGAGCTGATTGAAGCCATTGCCGCGTCTGCAGATATTCCCAAAGCAGCGGCAACCCGCGCATTGGATGCCATGGTGGAGTCTGTCACCGATAGCCTTAAGAAGGGCGAAAGCGTATCTCTGGTAGGTTTTGGTACCTTCGCGATCAAAGAGCGTGCTGCTCGTACTGGCCGCAACCCACAAACGGGTGAGCCAATTCAGATCAGTGCTGCCAAAGTACCCAGCTTCAAAGCAGGTAAAGCGCTGAAAGACGCCGTCAACTAATTTGACCGCGTTTGCTGTAACCTAATGGGCGCATCGCATTGGCGATGCGCCCATGTTATTTTCTAACCCACTATTTATTAGGGGTTAGCGGGCCGATCTGTTTGGCTGTGACTATCTGAGGCTAGCATGCTGCAAAGTATTCGAGATGGCTCCAGGAGCTGGGGTGCCAAAATTATTATTGGTGTTATGGTCGCTGCCATGGCACTTTTCGGGATTGAGTCACTGTTTGGGCTTTTTGGCGATGATCCAAACGAAGTAGCGAGTGTTAACGGTCAGCCGATTATGCGCCAGCAGCTTGAGCTTGAGGTTCAGCGTGCGCTGCGTTCCGGCCAAGTACCGCCAGAGCAAGAGCGCGCTCTGCGCCGCGATATGCTCGATCAGTTGATCACTCAGCAACTGCTATCCCAGTATGCTGAGGAGGGTGGTTTTGCCGTTTCTGAACAGCAATTAGATCAGTTAATTGTCAGCCTGCCGGAGTTTCACGACCAAGATGGCCGCTTCTCCGCCGAGGTATTCCGCAATCGCCTCGCCAGTGCAGGCTATACGCCGGTTGCCTTCCGTGAAGAGTTACGTGTCGATATTCAGCGGCAGCATTTACAGCAAGGCTTAGCCTTCAGCGATTTTAGCCTGCCGAACGAACAAGAGCGCCTAGCCGAGCTACAGCGCCAGCAACGTAGCTTTCGCTACCTGATCCTGGATAGCGACGATGTCGAGGCTGATGTCGGTGTTAGCGAGGACGATCTCCAGGCTTATTATGATGCCCACCAGGAGCGCTATGAGCGTCCTGAGCAGGTGCGCCTTGAATATGTGTTAATTGACCGCCAAGCCATGGCGGAGGGGCGTGACGTAGACGAAGAGACACTGCGTGATGCATGGCGTGAGCAAAACCGTGATGCCGATCGCCGTGTATCCCATATAATGATCACCTTTGGTGATGAGCGCAGCCGGGATGAAGCGCAGCAGTTGGCTGAGACCGCCCGAGAAGCGCTGGACAACGGTGAGTCGTTTGCCGATACAGCCGTTCGCTACTCTGATGATACCGCCAGTGCGGAAGAGGGTGGTGATCTTGGGGTAATTAGCCGTGGTTTCTTTGGCGACAGCTTTGATGAAGCTGCCTTTGGCCTTGAAGAGGGCGATGTTTCCCAGCCGGTTGAGCTGGATAGCGCTTTCCATATTATCCAAGTGACGGATATTCAGGGGCCCACCTTTGAAGAGCAGCGCGATGAATTGGCGCGTGAAGTCGCACTACGTGATGTAGATGATGAGTTTAATCAGCGGGTTCAGCAATTAATCGATGAGAGCTTCGCTGCCGATGACTTGCAGAGTGTTGCCGATGATCTTGATCTGACCCTGCAGGAGAGCGACTGGCTCGCCAGTGATGATGAGGCGGAAGGCGTGTTATCTGAGCCGGGTGTAATGTCGGCGGCGTTTAGCAGCGATGTGCTTGAAGAGGGCTACAACAGTGAAGTGATCGAGTTGGATCAGGATCGTCGTTTGGTGCTTCGAGTTGCCGAGCAGCGCGATGCGACATTGCTGCCGCTGGATGAAGTACGTGAAGAGGTTGAAGTATCGGTAGCCGCCGAGCTGCAGCAACAAGCGCTGCGTGAAGAGGCGCAGGCGCTGGTCGCCAACCTGCGAGAAGATCAGCAGGTGGATGTTGATTGGCTCGAAGCCAATAACGTAAGCCGCCAAGCTGACACCACTGTGCCTCAGTTGATTGTTCAGGAAGCCTTCCGCATGGCGCGCCCCGAAGAGGGCGAGAGCGTCTATCGCACGGTTGAACTCCCGCAAGGTGTTGCTGTGGTGGCTCTGGATGGCGTCAGAGATGGTGAGGTCGATGAACAGATGGAGGCGTTTGTTGCCCAAATGGCCGAGCAGTTGCGTGCTCAATCGGTGCTGCAGGGATTAATTGATGACCTACGCAGCGATGCGGATATACAGCGGTAGGCACGCTTAAGTCCGAGTTTAAAATAGTAATAGCAAAAAAAAGCCGATCTCGTGATCGGCTTTTTAATGCGTAAAATGCGCTTAGGCGTCAGGCAGTTGCGTTAAAGAAAACTGACGCAGCCGTGGCGCCGTGTGGTCGCTGCGCTCGATAATAATATCCCAGCCGTGCTGAGCATCCCAGTCGCCTAGCACATAGCGTTTGGCCGGCACATCTTCTACCGTCAAGTCATGGACGTGCGGACGGTGGGTGTGACCATGAATCATGGTGCTCACACCGTGGCGCTCCATGACATGGATGACCTCCTGGTGAGTGACATCCATGATCGCCTCAGCCTTATTGGCATTGGCCTCACCCGATTGCGTGCGCAAACTCTGGGCAAGCGCTACGCGCTGCTCCAAAGGTAGCGCAAGCATTTGTGCCTGCCATTCAGGGTTGCGCGACTGCTGGCGAAAAGCCATATAGGCTTCATCCCGAGTACACAGGCTGTCGCCGTGCAACAGCACAATCGGTACGCCCTGAATTTCCACTTCCTCAATATCCGGTAGTAGAAACGCCTGACAGGCATTGATAAAGCGCTCGCCGAGCAGAAAGTCGCGGTTGCCGTGCATTAAATACACAGCGGTGCCATCGCTGCTAAGTTTGCGTAAATGCTTGATAACCTCTTGGGCAACACCGCAAAGTGGGTGCGTATTGGCGTCGAGTAGATCATCGCCAATCCAGGCATCAAAAAGGTCACCAAGAATATACAGCGCGTCGGCTCCTGGAGCGGTGTGCTCTAAATAGCGGTAAAACCCCTGGTTGATCTCTGGGGTATCGCTACTCAGATGAAGATCGGCAACAAGCAGTGTGCGCATAAGGCTCCCGGCGTTATTCTGCGCCTTTGACGTACGCGCGCTCGATAATGACATCTTCAGAGGGCACGTCGGCGTGCATGCCGCGACGGGTCGTCGCTACGTTTTTAATCTCGTTGACCACATCCATGCCGTCAACGACTTCGCCAAAGACCGCATAGCCCCAGCCTTGCAGGCTTTTACCGCTGTGATCAAGAAAACTATTATCGCCCACATTGATAAAAAACTGGGCAGTCGCCGAGTGTGGGTCTTGGGTGCGAGCCATTGCCAGCGTGCCAATGGTGTTTTTCAAGCCATTGTCAGCTTCGTTGTCGATAGGGTCACGGGTCGGCTTTTGCTCGAAGTCTTTGTCGAAACCACCGCCTTGAACCATAAAACCATCGATGACGCGGTGAAACAGGGTGCCGTCGTAGAATCCGTCGCGAACATACTGCTCAAAATTCGCTGCGCTAATCGGCGCTTTTTCGTGGTTAAGGGCGATGGTGATGTCACCATGGTTGGTCTGTAATACGATCATAGATAAATTCCTGTTCAATAAAGGCGTTCGCCTTGGCGCTGTGCATCGGCGTCACGTTATAATAGCGGTTTTGACCTGCACCGCGAAGGGCCATAGGCGTATCCTATGTTTTCACAGCATGTTTTCACAGCATGTCTTCACGGCTCAGTACGCCATCCACCACGAGGTTATCAACACCATCATGACCAACGAGACCACCCCAGCGCCGAACTTCATTCGCAACCAAGTACGCGACGAAATCGAGGGCGGCCAGGTCACTAAAATCGTGACGCGCTTCCCCCCGGAGCCCAATGGCTTTCTGCATATCGGCCATGCGAAGTCTATCTGTCTAAATTTCGGGTTGGCGAAGCAACTGGGTGGCGAGTGTCATCTACGCTTTGACGACACCAACCCGGCCAAAGAAGAACAGGCCTACATCGATGCGATCAAAGAGGACGTCAGCTGGCTAGGCTTTGAGTGGGCAGGCCCAGTGCGCTTTGCCTCCGACTATTTCGACCAGCTCTACGCCTGGGCGCAGCACTTAATGCGTGAAGGCAAAGCCTATGTCGACGACCTGTCGCCGGATGAAATCCGTGAGTACCGCGGTACCCTGACAGCGCCGGGTAAACCTAGCCCCTACCGCGAACGTAGTGCCGAAGAGAACCTGGATTTGCTGGCGCGCATGCGTGAAGGTGAGTTTGGCGAAAGTGAAAAGGTGGTGCGCGCCAAGATTGATATGGCTTCACCCAATATCAATCTACGCGACCCCATTATTTATCGCATTCGCCACGCCACCCATCACCAAACCGGTGATAAGTGGAAAATTTACCCCTCTTATGACTTTACCCACGGACAATCAGACGCCATTGAGGGCATTACCCACTCGATCTGCACCCTGGAGTTTGAAGATCACCGCCCGCTGTACGAGTGGTTTTTAAATAATCTGCCGGTACCTGCGAAACCGCGCCAGATTGAGTTCGCGCGGCTGAATCTTGACTATACCCTGACCTCCAAGCGCAAACTGAAGTTGCTGGTGGATGAGCAAATCGTGGATGGTTGGGATGATCCGCGTATGCCAACGATCTCGGGCATGCGTCGCCGTGGCTACACGCCCGCGTCGATTCGTAAATTCTGCGAAATGATAGGCGTTACCCGTGCTGACGGTGGCTTAGTGGATATCGCCATGCTGACCCACGCTATTCGCTCGGACCTGGAAGACAACGCGCCCCGCGCCATGTGTGTGTTAAAACCGTTAAAAGTCGTGCTCACCAACGTGCCGGAAGACCACGAAGAGGTTTACGAAGTGGCGGGCCMCCCCGCCCGAGACGATATGACCATGCGCAAAGTGCCGTTTAGCCGCGAGCTGTATATCGATCAAGACGACTTTATGGAAGATGCGCCCAAAAAATTCTTCCGCCTAGCGCCCGGTAAAGAAGTACGCCTGCGCAATAGCTACGTGATTCGCTGTGACGAGGTGATCAAAGACGCCGCCGGTGAGATCAGCGAACTGCACTGTTCGGTGGATTTCGATACGCTGGGTAAAAACCCAGAAGGGCGCAAGGTCAAGGGCGTTATTCATTGGGTTAGCGCTAGCCACGGCGTTCCAATGGAGGTCCGTCTTTACGACAACCTGTTCACCGTTGAACAGCCTGATCGTGATAAAGATGTCGATTTTCTAGAGCATCTTAATCCGGAGTCGCTGGTCGTTTGCCAAGCCATCGGAGAGCCCAGCTTAGCCTTCGCAACGCCCGAGTCACGCTTCCAGTTCGAGCGCGTCGGCTACTTCTGCGCTGACCGTCACGACTCTACGCCAGAGCATTTGGTGTTTAACCGTACCGTGGGGTTGAAAGATAGCTGGGCTAAAATCAAGCAGAAGGGCTAAAACAAACATGGATAGCCATATGCATATTTACAATACGCTGACGCGCCGCAAAGAACCTTTCACCCCGCTGGAAGCGGGTAAAGTGAGCATGTATGTCTGCGGCATGACGGTGTATGACTACTGCCACCTGGGGCACGCCCGTGTCATGGTCGCCTTTGACGTTATTACCCGCTACTTGCGTGAACGTGGCTATGACGTTAACTACGTGCGCAACATTACCGATATTGACGACAAAATCCTCAAGCGCGCCGACGAGAATGGCGAAAGTATTACGGCGCTGACTGAGCGCATGATTGACGCCATGCACGAAGACGAGCAACGCTTGTTTGTTTTGCCGCCCAGTCATGAGCCCCGCGCCACCGGCCATATCGACGATATTGTGGCGATGATTGAAACGCTGATTGAGAAAGGCTTTGCTTACGCGGCAGATAACGGCGACGTCTACTACCGGGTACGTAAATTTGCCGATTACGGCAAACTCAATAATCGCCAGCTCGACGATATGCGCGCAGGCAGCCGGGTTGATGTGGATGTTCATAAAGAAGATCCGCTCGATTTTGTGCTCTGGAAAGCCGCTAAACCAGGGGAGGCGCACTGGCCGTCACCCTGGGGTAACGGCCGCCCAGGTTGGCATATTGAGTGCTCGGCAATGTCGACCTGCTGCTTAGGTGATACCTTTGATATTCATGGCGGTGGGCCGGATTTAACCTTTCCGCACCATGAAAATGAGATTGCTCAATCAGAGGCAGCCACGGGTAAAACCTACGTCAACACCTGGATGCATGCAGGTGCCGTGCGGGTGAATCAGGAGAAAATGTCCAAATCCCTGGGCAACTTTTTCACCATCCGCGACGTGCTGGCCGAGCACGACCCAGAAGTGGTGCGTTTTCTGCTGGTGGCTAGCCACTACCGTAGCCCGATCAACTACTCGGTTGATTCACTGACTGAGGCGCGTAAATCGCTAACGCGCTTGTACACCGCGCTGGAAGGTATTGAGCTAGGAGGCGCAAATGGTGATGCAAGCGGGGACGCTTCGGCTTACCGTAAGCGCTTTACTCAGGTAATGGACGATGACTTCAATACGCCTGAAGCCTTGGCAGTGATGTTTGAGTTGGCACGAGAGGTTAATCGCGCTAAGCAAGAGCAACCTGATGGCGCCGCCAAGCTTGCGGCCGAGTTAAAGCAGCTAGGGTCTGTTTTGGGACTGCTCCAGCAAGCGCCGCAAACGTTCCTAAAAGGCACCCAGCAGCAGGGGATGCCACTAAGTGAGGGCGAGGTCGAAGCCAAAATTGCTCAGCGTATCGCGGCTAAAGCCAATAAAGACTTCGCCCAGGCGGACGCGATCCGCGATGAACTTGCTGCGATGGGAATCATGCTCAAGGATTCCCGAGAGGGCACGTCTTGGGTGTTTGAAGCGCCTTAATAAGGAACCTTAATCACTCGTTGGTAGCTCATGCGCTAACTTAAACGTTGAAGGCTTTTATGCTGCAACGCTGAAGGCTCTTATGCCGACAAGCTGAAGGCTCTTATACTGAATAAGAGCCTCAGAAGACAATACCAACGTAAAAGGAACTCAAAATGCGCTTTTCAGCTAATGCTTTAATTGCTGCCTGTGCCGTATCTGCTATCTCCCTTTCCCAGGCCAGCGCCAATGAGCCTGTCGTAGTGTCATCCAAAATCGACACGGAAGGTTCGGTATTGGGCGAACTGATTATTCAAACCCTGGAACGCCACGATATTACTACTGAAAACCGTTTACAGCTGGGTGGCACCAGCGTCGTACGCACGGCTTTAGAAGCTGGTGAGATTGACCTTTACCCAGAATACACGGGTAATGGTGCGTTCTTTTTCGATATGGCCGATAGTCCGGTATGGAATAATGCCGATCAGGCTTATGAAACAGTACGCGAGCGTGATGCGCAGCAAGGCTTGATATGGCTGCAGCCCGCCAGCGCTAATAACACCTGGGCAATGAGCATCCGGGAAGATGTCGCCGCTGAAAATGAGCTGGTGAGCCTGGACGATCTTGCTGCTTATTTAGCCGATGGCGGCGATTTTAAATTTGCCGCAAGCGCTGAATTTGTTGAGTCTGCTCAAGCACTGCCAGCGTTCCAGGAAGCCTACGGTTTTGAGCTCAGTGATGATCAACTGTTGGTGCTCTCTGGTGGCAATACCGCCGCCACCATGCGGGCGGCCGCTCAGCAGACCAGTGGCGTTAATGGCGCTATGACCTATGGCACGGACGGTGGCTTAAGTGCGCTGGGATTGGTCGTACTGGAAGACACGAAGGGCGTGCAGCCGGTGTATCAGCCAGCTCCCGTGGTGCGTGAAAGCGTACTGGAAACGTACCCAGAAATTGAAGCGCTGCTCAATGAGGTGTTTACCACTCTCGATTTGGTCACCCTGCAAACGCTCAATGCCGATGTCGCCGTAAATGGCCTGTCGCCATCTCAAGTGGCTAGCGACTACCTCGATACGCTTAATAATTAATGCCTGGTACTCTTATAAATTAATGCTAATGCTAGGGATAACTAATTAATGTCGTTAATGGATGCACTGCCTACCCCGCGGCTTCGTTGGGAGGGGCGGCACCCTAACATTGTGCTCGTTAGCCTTAGCTTTCTCATGCTAGCCTCATTCTGGACGTTTGACGTCGTTAGCATGGCCCCCAACCGGATTGTGTTGGGGACGGGGCATGGCGCACTGGAGGCCTTTGGTTGGCCTGGCGCGCTATTGGTGACCCTGCTGCTCTCTTGCATCGGTATTCTCGCCTGGCAACCGAGCCATCGTCACTACCGGGCGCTACTTGCGGCGGTAGTGGTCATAATGGCGCTGATGCCGGTTGGGTTGATGGCGAGCAGCTATTTACTGATTGACCCTGAGTTGCCCCAGGCGCGTTTAGGCTTAGGCGCGGCGTATTGGGTAGTGTTATTCGTACTGCTGCTGTGCTTGGTAGAACTACGTTTGCGTTTAAACCTAACGCGAATATGGCCCACGCTGTTGCTGTGTGGTGTCGCGCTGGTGTGGTGGCTATGTGCGGCTTTTGGCTTGGAGACGCTCGCGCTTGTTCAAGAGTTTAGAGCACGTGACCAACAGTTTTTACGCGCCGTTGTGCAGCACATTAAGCTGGTAAGCCTCGCCGTTAGCGTCAGTATTGTGCTTGGGATGGCACTCGCCATGTTAATGCGCCGCTATGCCCGACTACAAAAAGGTGCTTTTGCACTCCTCAATTTTCTACAGACGATACCTAGCCTGGCGCTATTCGGACTACTGCTGGTGCCGCTTGCCTGGCTTGCCGCCAGCGTGCCTGTGTTAGACCAACTTGGCGTTAGCGGTATTGGCACGACCCCCGCCTTAATCGCACTGATCGCTTACAGCCTGCTGCCCATTGTCCGCAATACCTACACGGCGCTTGAGCAAGTGAGTGCCGATACCTTGGAAGCCGCAAAAGGAATGGGTATGCGTGCCGGCCAGCGGTTTTGGCAGGTGCGGCTACCGCTGGCGCTACCGGTGCTGTTGGAAGGGGTAAGGATTACCACTGTTCAGGCAATTGGACTCACCGCCGTTGCCGCTCTGATTGGTGCGGGCGGGCTGGGTACGTTTATTTTTCAAGGCTTAGGCCAGGCCGCCATGGATATGGTGTTACTTGGTGCACTGCCGATCTTAATGCTGGCTCTGGTGGTGGATGCGAGCTTAGGTGCTCTTGCAGAAGCGCTGCGCCCCGGAGGAATGAGATGATTGAGCTGTCCCATGTATCCAAGCGGTTTGGGGATGAAACTGCGGTGGACGATATTTCACTACGGGTGCCAAAGGGCAAGTTTTGTGCATTAGTAGGTACCTCGGGCTGTGGGAAATCGACCACCTTGCGTATGATCAATCGCTTAATTGCGCACAGCGAAGGCGATATCATCCTCGATGGGCAGGCGATTGACGTCTACGACCCGGTGAAGCTGCGTCGTCGAATTGGCTATGTGATTCAACACACGGGGCTGTTTCCTCACTGGAACGTTGCGCGCAACATCGGCCTGGTTCCGCGGTTATTGAAGTGGTCAACAACCGACGTTCAGTCGCGGGTTGCGGAGCTAATGCATTTACTCGGCTTGCCGGTTGATGAGTTTGGGCATAAATATCCCCATCAGCTTTCCGGGGGGCAGGCCCAGCGCGTGGGCGTTGCACGTGCCCTGGCGGCAGACCCAGACATTCTGCTGATGGATGAGCCGTTCGGCGCGCTGGACCCTATTACCCGCGAAAAGCTGCAGGATGAGCTGGCCAAGCTACAGGCACGACTGCACAAAACCGTGGTGTTTGTGACCCACGATATGGATGAAGCACTTAAGCTGGCGGMCCACTTAGTGGTGATGCGTGAAGGTCGAATTGTGCAGCAAGGTTCACCGCTGGCGCTATTACAAAACCCCGCCGACCCGTTTGTCGAGTCGCTGTTGGGTGGGCTGGAAAGGGGACTCAAACAGGCAGCATTAACCCGGGTGAAAGATCACATGACCTCCATGGGGCCTACCTTGCCCGCGCAGTCGCGGATCCCTGGGGTATTCTCGCTACGTCAGGCACTCTCCATGATGCTGCGCGACCATACCGACCGGCTGACCGTCGTCGACCAGCATGATGTGCCGGTCGGCGAACTGTCGTTGCGTAGAATTATCAAGGAGGCTCAACTGGATAATGGACACCCACGTGAGTAACTCCCTAAGCGTTGCCCAGCCCGATAAAAAAGCCCCCCAATGGCTATGGCCACTGCTGTGGAGTGCGCTACTGCTGGTTAGCGTCGTGGGCATGTCTGCTGCCGAACCGCTGTTTCGCTGGATAGAGCCTGAAGCACGGCAAGTTATTTACAACCGCGCCGAGTTTTACGTTCTGCTAGGCCGTCATCTCTTCGTGGTCGGTATCGCCGCAGTCGTAACCATTATCGTGGGGGTGGCCGCGGGCATCGCGGTGACCCGCAGGTGGGGCAGCGATTTTCTACCGCTGGTGGCTCAACTGGCATCACTGGGGCAAACGTTTCCGCCGGTGGCCGTTTTAGCGCTGGCGGTACCCGTGCTGGGTTTTGGCACCTTACCTATTATTGTCGCCTTAATGCTCTACGGGCTACTGCCTATCGTGCGCAATACCCTTGCCGGTCTGCACGGAGTGGAGAGCGATATTAAAATGGCTGCCCACGCCATGGGCATGACGCCAGCGCAAATCCTACGCCAAGTCGAACTGCCGCTGGCAGCACCGGTCATTTTGGCGGGCATCCGTACTTCGGTGACGATTAATATTGCTACCGCAGCGCTCGGGGCGACCGTGGGTGCCAGTAATCTGGGCGACCCGATTATCTCCGGCATCGTCAACGGCAATATGGCTTATGTGGTTCAGGGGGCGCTGACCATTGCGCTATTGGCGCTGACGATCGATAGCCTGTTTGAACTGCTGCAGCGTCAACTACGTTCCCGCCTCTCTGCGCCTTAAGCTCTCTCTGCACCTTAAGTAGCATCCCTAAAGTTCTTGTGCTGCGGTACTGTCCTTATTGTTGTGGTAACCCTGGATGTTGCGTTGGCCTATGGCAGATAAATCCACTGGCATAAACGGTCAATACCAACAACACTGCCCTCAAAAGGGGTAAAACAAGGACAATAATGATGACACAGTACGTACACCAGCCGGACTTCATGACCGGCGATGAATTTTCGATTCCCACCTTTAGCCTGCTTAATCCCGAGGGTGAGCTCTATAGTGGCGCTGATGAGCCTGCGCTTGAGCGTGATCACGCCCGGCGTATCTATCAGGCAATGCTGGCGACGCGCATTCTCGATGAACGCATGATGGCGGCTCAGCGCCAGGGGCGGCTGAGCTTCTACATGCAGTGTACCGGCGAAGAGGCCGCTGTAGTGGGCGCCACCGCTGCGCTAAATGACGCCGATATGATTATGGCGCAGTACCGCGAGCAGGGCGCCTTGATGTATCGCGGCTTCTCGATCGACGAATTTATGAATCAGCTGTTCGGCAACGAGCTGGACTACGGCAAAGGCCGTCAAATGCCGATTCACTATGGGTCGCGCAAGCTGCACTACATGACCATCTCGTCTCCCTTAGCGACTCAGATTCCTCAGGCCACGGGCTACGCCTACGGCCAAAAATTGGCTGGTAACGGTCACTGCACGTTAACTTTTTTTGGGGAAGGCGCTGCCTCCGAGGGTGATTTCCACGCCGCGCTGAATATGGCTTCAGTGCATCAGGTGCCGGTGATTTTCTTCTGCCGTAACAATGGATATGCCATTTCCACGCCTGCCGTCGAGCAGTTTGCCGCCGACGGTATCGCTCCGCGTGCCTTTGGCTACCATATGCACGTGATTCGGGKCGATGGTAACGACGTGCTGGCTGTTTACGAGGCAACTCGGCAGGCACGCAAAATCGCCGTTGAGCACAATCAGCCGGTGTTAATTGAGGCCATGAGCTATCGCCTTGCCGCGCACTCTTCTTCCGATGACCCTTCTGGCTATCGCTCGAAAGATGAAGAGGAGGTGTGGCGCGCCAAAGACCCACTGCTGCGACTGCAAAAATGGCTCTTGAAGAAGCAGTGGTGGAGCGAAGAGGAGGAGACCTCCCAGCAGGAAACCCTGCGCCGCGAAGTGCTGGAAACCATGAAGCGGGCAGAGAAACGCTCGTCACCGCCGCTGGAGAGCCTGATCAGCGATGTGTATGCCGATATCACTCCGTCGCTGCAGCGTCAATTCGATCAGTTAAAACGCCATATTCGTCGCTACCCAGAGGCTTATCCCCGCGGTGCGCAGTCGTTGGATTTAGACGTGGGCACCGAGACTGATACCCAGGGAGAGGCGTAACATGGCTACCATGAACATGCTCCAGGCAATTAATAATGCACTGGATATCGCCATGGCAGAGGATGAAAAAGTCATCTGCTTTGGTGAAGACGTGGGTATCTTTGGCGGTGTCTTTCGAGCTACCAGCCACCTGCAGGAGAAGTACGGCAAAGCGCGCTGTTTCAATACGCCACTTGTCGAGCAGGGCATTATCGGCTTTGCCAACGGCTTGGCAGCCCAAGGCTCGGTGCCTGTTGCAGAAATACAGTTTGCCGACTATATCTTTCCGGCGTTTGACCAGATCGTTAACGAAACCGCCAAGTTCCGCTACCGCTCAGGCGATCTGTTTAACGTTGGTGGTTTGACCATTCGCACCCCTTACGGTGGCGGTATCGCTGGTGGCCTCTATCACTCTCAATCACCGGAAGCTTATTTCACCCATACACCTGGATTAAAGGTAGTGGTGCCGCGCAACCCCTATCAGGCCAAAGGGCTACTGCTCGCCGCTATTCGCGATCCGGATCCGGTACTTTTTCTGGAGCCGAAGCGTCTTTATCGCGCTTCAGTCGGTGAAGTACCCGAAGAGGATTACCAGCTACCCATTGGCGAAGCCGAAATCACCAAAGAGGGCACGGATATTACCGTGGTGGGCTGGGGCGCGCAGATGGAGGTGATCGGCAAAGCGGTCGAGCTAGCCGAAGAGCAGGGCATCGCCTGTGAAGTGATTGACCTGCGCTCACTGTTGCCCTGGGATGCGGATACGGTGGCTGAGTCGGTGCTGAAAACCGGCCGGCTCGTGGTGAGTCATGAAGCCCCCTTAACCGGCGGCTTTGCCGGTGAAATTGCCGCGACTATTCAAGAGCGTTGTTTTCTCTACCTGGAATCGCCCATTGCCCGGGTGACAGGGCTGGATACGCCTTTTCCGCTGGTGTTGGAAAAAGAGTATCTGCCTGATCACCTGAAAATTTTTGAAGCGATTCGCGAAAGCGTCAACTTTTAGTGCCTATTAATGCCTAAGTACGCATGGGGAGAAAAACAATGAGCGATTTTTTACTGCCGGATATTGGCGAAGGCATCGTCGAGTGCGAAGTGGTTGAGTGGCGCGTCGCGGAAGGCGATCAAATTGAAGAAGACCAGCCCATCGTTGAAGTGATGACCGACAAGGCGCTGGTGGAGATTACCGCCCCCGAAGCGGGTGTCGTCACCAAGCTGTATGTGGCTCAGGGGCAAATTGCCAAAGTGCATGCGCCGCTATTTGCTTATCAGGTGGAGGGGGAGAATCAGACCGGCGACCCGACTAGCAACAATAAGAGTGAGGCTGAGACAGAAACGGCCCAATCGGCCGCCAGTGAAAAGCCGAGCGAACGGCCGGCAGAATTCTCCACCGCTACAGCTACACCGGCTGCTGGCCGCTTATATAACAAGGTTCCCGCCAGCCCTGCCGTTAGACGCCTGGTGCGTGAACACGCCTTACAGCTCACGGAGATCGCGGGTAGCGGTAAAGATGGCCGAGTGCTAAAAGAGGATGTGCTAACGCATCTTGACCAAGCATCGCAAACCGCTACCCCATCCAGCCAAGCAGCGGTTAAAACCCAAGCCGAAAGCAGCGCGCCCAGGGTAGAGCCACTGCGCGGCGTGCGTGCAGTGATGGCCAAGCGTATGGTGGAAGCGGCGAGCACCATTCCCCATTTTCACTATGGCGAAGAGATTGACGTGACCGCACTGCTGGCGCTGCGGGAGCGCTTAAAGCCATTGGCAGAAGCCCAGGGTGAACGGCTGACGCTAATGCCGTTGTTTATGAAAGCCATGGCACTGGCGGTCGCCGAAGAACCCATCGTTAATGCCCAATTAAATGCCGCCGGGGATGAGCTGCATTATTATCCCCAGTGTAATATCGGTATGGCTGTCGATAGCAAAGCGGGCCTGATGGTGCCCAATGTTAAAAACGTTGAGCGCCTAACCCTGCTGGAGATTGCGCGGGAAGTCGGCCGGTTAACCACGGCGGCACGAGAAGGGCGGGTGGATCAAGCGGATCTAAAAGGCGGCACCATCAGTATTTCCAATATCGGTGCGCTGGGAGGCACCTACGCCGCACCGATTATTAACGCCCCGGAAGCCGCTATTGTGGCGATTGGTAAAACCCAGTGGCTACCGCGTTTTGATGAACAAGGCGCCGTGCAGCGCCGCGCGATTATGACCATCACCTGGGCGGGCGATCACCGCTTTATCGACGGTGGAACCATCGCACGCTTCTGCAATACCTGGAAAGGTTTTCTGGAAGCGCCAGACAGTATGCTGCTCCATTTGGCATAGCTTTTGGAATAGCCTCTGGAATAGCCATTGGAAAAGAGATGATCTCTCAGGCACCGCTTCAGCAGTTCTATATACCCGAAGAGCAGTCGGTCTACCTGCTGAGTCATCACGATGCCCGCAAGCTGAAAGACTGGGTGGCGCTGTGTCAAGCGCAGCTCACCCAGTTGGGCTATCAAGGCATCGAGTTAATTGGCAAGGGCGCCTACGGCTTTGTATTTGCCGGAAGCACCGTCCACCAAGGCGCTACTGCCCACTACGTGTTTAAGTTCTCGCGCATTACCCTACCTACCCATTTGCAGGAGCGCCTCGAAGAAGAGGCGTTCATGCTCGATCAGGTCTCGCACCCGCGAATACCTGGCCTGATCGCCTACCAGCGCTCCCGGGGCCAATCCATTTTAGTCATGGAGCGTGCCCCTGGCTGGAATTTAGAGCAGGTATCGCTTAAGCGGGGACGCTTGTCGCCTAGGCTGATCGTGCGTATCGCCGCCCAGTTGGCTGATATTCTTGCCGCCCTTCGGCGTGAGTCAGGCCCTCAGGCTCGTCCGGTCGTGCATGGCGATATAAAGCCTTCCAACCTGGTGTATGACAACGAGCACGAGTCTATCGCGCTAATCGACTGGGGTTCATCGGTATTTGCCCAGCTAGATGCACAGCTGCAGTTTGTGGGCGCTAATGTGATGGAGCTGATGTCGGATAATTTGCAGCAAACCAATGCCCGTCTGGGCGATGTCTACTTTATCGGCGAAGAGCAATTGAACGGCGCGCTGTCGTCACCACGATTTGATGAGCAGGGGGCAGCGGGAACCCTGTATGCGCTGGCGTCAGCGCAGTCGTGTCGCTTCGGCTGTCGAGCGATTCCCGCCAGTTCGCTGGGTCTGCCGATGGAGTTTGCCCGAACCCTGGATGGCATGCTCGACCCCGACCCTCAGGTGCGGCGCAAAGCCGGCGACTACTTTTTAAACAACATGCCGCGTATGGCCAGGGTGGTGATGATTGATCTGCCTGCATCGCTGAATGTACCGCTGGTGCCTGTATGGGCGCGACCCGCGCATCAGGAGATCGATACCGTGGTGTACAGCTCGCGCAAGGCCTTTCTACGCGAAGTCTTTTCACAGGAAGAGCATGCCCAAGAAACCCTGAATGATGTCAATGATGTGCAGTTAGACCGCTACTACAAGCAGTTTATGCAGGGTATGGGTGAAACCGAAAAAGCCTTTTTGGCATCGGTCAGCCGACTGGGGAAGTACCCGGTAGTGGGCGGCTTGGCGGTACGCTGGGAGCGGGAGGGTGTGTATATCGACTCGTCGTTAAATTTACACGACCCGGCACTCAAGCCTGCCTTCATCGAGGCGGTTAATAATATGGTGCATCTGGCGCGGGCAATTCATCGCCAAGGGGTATTTAAAAGCTGCCTGTTTAATGCCCGCCAGACGCTTCATTTAGAACGTGCTTCTGTCGATGAGGCGTTTGTCAGCGAACCCAGCATGGCCATTGGCTACGAACTGAGTGCGGTGCCGGAGCTTGAAGATCGCACCCGCCAACACAGCTATTTTGAAGATGGGCCCGATCCCGAAGAGCTACTCATACTGCCTGAATCGATAATGCGCGTGCTGCAGCAGCTCAATGATATTCACCATACTGGCATGATCATTTTTGAAGCGCTGCCCCAGCACCTCAAAATACATAGCTACTACCGCCTGCTGGATCCAGCCCGAGAGGGCGAGTTCCGCACGCTGCTGGCGCACATTCTTGCCTCGGTAGACCAAATCGAGGGCCTAGGCGTCTCGGGCTACATGAAAATGCCCTATAAAGACACCCGCTACTTTACCCACCTGGCAAGCCAGCCTGAGCGCTATTACCCCCGCGACCCAAAGGAATATGCGAAAAAATTAACAGAACAGTAAAAGCACCCTCTATTTCTGCTCTGAGCTGTTCATTGCATCCGTCTGATCCGCCAACCACGCTGTCAGCTGTTCAGTGAGCTCGTCGCTGGCGCTGCCAAACGCATCCACCACGTTGGCAATAGCGACGCTGCTCGCTTGAGCGCTGGTGGTGAAGCTCTGAGTGGCAATAGACGTGCGGTTTTGAGCGCTGACGAGCTGTACATCGAGCTGTACTTTCACCGTGGGCGGCTGGGTCACATAATCGCTCTGGAAGTGGCGTAGTTCGCTGAGTAGCAGAAGCTCGGAAGGCAGGCTGTCGCTTCCCACACTGGCAAAGAGGCGACTCTGCTGTAACCCTGCGATCAAGCGCGTCTGGAGTAAGTCTGGGGCATTCTCCTGCCAGCGGGCGCCTTCATACACATTAACGGTATTGCCCTCTGGGTAGACCACAATGCGGTTGCTGCTGAGTAAATGGCCCGCTTGTGGGGCAGCCMCCGCGAGACGTTGTCTAGTCGTCAGCGAATTGGATGAGGGGGTAACGGGCTGTATATCGGCACTGGGCAAACGATACAGCGTCGCTGGCTCACTTTCGGGCAATATTGAACAGCCACTACTCATTAGCAGTACGGCAGAAACGCAGACAACAGAAACGAAAGCAGCGGGGCGTAACTTCATGGGCGGAACTCCTCTACCTGATCACGGCCGAGGAAAAAGTCCGTTGGGCTCTCCTCTAGCTGGCGGGTAATACGATCTAGCGTAGCGAGCGTGGAGCGCAGCGAAGAGAGCGCCGGGGCAATATCTTGCGCACCCTGTAAGCTACCTTCGATGGCCCCAGCGTTAGTCTCCACTAACTGCTCGATGCGCTGTGCCGCACGTGCCACATCGCGGCTTGCATCGGCAGCGCTCTCCATCACCAGGCGGCCATCCTGACGCAGCAACTGGGTTGCTTCCTGGCTAAGTGCATCAATGCTGCTGAGTGTGGTCGTAGCTTGACGGGTCGCCTCGCCGAAAAGTGCCATGTTTTGGTCTAGAGCGTCCTGCTGGGTGGCAATCATTTCGGTGATCTGAGCAATATTGGTTAAAATACTGCCTGCCTGCTCACGGTTGTTATCGTCAAACAGTTCGTTGACGTTTTGCAGGATTGAATTGATGTTTTCGATCATATCTTCGCCCTCATCAAACAGCGTAGCGATGGGCGAAGGGTCTGCGTTTATAAACGGTGCTTCGATATTGGTTTGGTCAATTAGCAGTGGGGCTTCAGGGGTGCCGCCATGGAGCTGAACAGACATGCTGCCGGTGATGCTGGCAAAGGCGAGCTTTGCCCGGGTGTCTGTCTTGATCGGCGCGTCATCGTAAACGCGGATATGGGCAATCACTTGCCGAGGATCGTCAGGATTGAGGTTAAGCTCGGTGACGTCACCTACCTCAATACCGTTATATTGCACACGACTGCCGACTGATAAACCGCTCACGCTGCGCTCAAATAGAATACGGTAAGGCTGATAGCTACGTTCGCCTGCTGCATAGCTCATCCATAGCGCAAACAGCAGCGCCGCGGCGGCGGTGCCCAGCGTGAATAAACCGATTAACACGTGATGCGCGCGGGTTTCCATCTWCCCTCACTCCTGTGTGTAAGCATTCGTTGAAGAGGCAGTATGAGCACGTTGCGCGGCTCGACCACGCGGCCCATGAAAGTAATCTTGAACCCATTCATCGTCGGTCTCCGCGACCTTGTCGATGGTATCCACCACCAACACGCGTTTCTGCGAGAGCACGGCGACCCGATCACAGGCGGCGTAAAGCGTATCCAGGTCATGGGTGACCAGAAAAACACTGAATCCTAAAGCATTGCGAAGGGTGACCAGCAACTGGTCAAAAGCCGCCGCGCCAATAGGGTCAAGCCCTGCCGTCGGTTCATCAAGAAATAGAATGTCGGGGTCCAGTGCTAAAGCCCGGGCCAGCGCCGCGCGCTTCACCATGCCGCCAGACAGCGATTCAGGGAACTGAAGCGCAGCCTGGGGCGGTAAACCGACCAGCGAGAGCTTTACTCTGGCAAGATGTTCGGCATCTTCACGGGGTAGCTTGGCATGCTCAATCAGCGTTAGCGCAATATTCTCTTGCAGGTTCAGCGAACTAAACAGGGCTCCGCGCTGAAACAGCACGCCAAAGCGCCGCTCTATTTGGCTGCGCTGTTGGTCGTCTAGCTCGTTAAGCGTATTGCCAAGCACTTCAACCGTGCCGCCATTGGGGCGTTTCAAACCAACGATACTACGCAAAAGCACTGATTTACCGGTACCTGAACCGCCCACAACGCCAAGAATTTCTCCGCGCTTAAGGGTTAAATCCAGGTTTTCATGAACTACATGGGCGCCGAAACGGTTAACTAATCCCTTTACCTGAATTACCGGTTGATCGGATTGTTCTGTCGATTTAGCTGAATCTATCACCAGCCCATCTCCATAAAGAACAGCGCGGCGACGGCATCAATCAGAATCACCATAAAAATCGACTGAACCACGCTTGAGGTGGTGTGTTCGCCCACAGATTGTGCGCTACCGCTGACCTTAAAGCCTTCAAGGCAGCCGATAACGGCGATCACAAAGGCAAATACCGGTGCTTTGCTAAGCCCTACCAAAAAGTGCATCACCGACACGTCTTTTTGCAGCGTGGCCATAAACTGGGTGAGTGAAATATCCAGTGACAGGGAGGTGACCATAGCGCCACCGGCTAAGCCGCTGAGCATACCCACAAAGGCGAGCATGGGCAGGCTAATTAACATCGCCATTACCCGAGGCAGCACCAATAGCTCGATCGGGTCTAGCCCTTGGGCTTGCAGGGCATCGATCTCTTCGTTGGATTTCATGGCGCCAATTTGGGCGGTAAAGGCGCTGGCGGTGCGCCCTGCTAATAGAATCGCGGCCAGCAGAACACCGAACTCGCGTAAGAACGAGAACGCCACAAGATCAATGGTATAAATCGTCGCGCCAAAGTCCTGCAAAACAGTGGCCCCAAGGAAGGCGACGACAGCACCCACCATAAAGGTGAGTAGGGCGACGATAGGCACCGCATTAAGGCCGCTCTGCTGAATGTGGGCGACGGTGGCCGTTAAGCGCCAGCGGCGCGGCCGTAATGCCAGATGGAAAAGGGTGGCAATGACCAGGCCAATAAACGCAAGCAGCTGGCGCTGTTGAGACCACAGCCCCACCATTTGCTGACCAATGCTGGCAAGTGCTTGATTAATCCGTGAGTGGGAAGGTTTATCAACGTTGAGCGGCGCGTTCATGGCCTCGGCAATGCGGATCAGCAACGCCTGCTGCTCCTTCGGCAGTTCGCTTGCCCATTCGGTGACTGATATGGCTTTTTCAACACCAATCAGCTCAATAATCAGTACCGCACCCGCTGTATCTAGCCGAGTAATCGCGTCTAAGGAAACAGTTTCATGTGTTGCCTGGCCAACATCACTCTGGGTAAGCGCTGATTTAATATCGCGGTAATGGGCAAGCGTCCACTCACCTTGTAGCGCTAACGTTTGATCATGACGCGCAATCCACTCGCTTGGCATCCTAGCTCCTTGGCGCTCTGGGTATCGATGCGCTTGTTTAGCAGGCTATGATGCATTCAAACGAGTGTTAGTTAAAGTCTTCCTAGGTCTAAGTTATCGAGCAGAAGGGTTCCTTGGCGCCAATTCTTGCTTTATCTGGTTAGCGACTTCTTTGAGCCTTGGGCCTAGATTGTTGACCAAGCGGTCATGGTCCAAGCGCAGGCTGGAGCCACCGCAGTTGATTGCCATGACCTCTGCGCCATCTTCGAGGATCAGCGGCATGGCTACCGCGCTAATATCGCGCTGCCAATCCTGTTCTGAAAGACAAAAGCCATACTGCGCATAGTCTTTAAGGCTCTGTTGAATGCCCGCTTCATGCTGCGGCCAGKCGTCACCGTATTCGCTTGCCAACTCTTGAAGCACCTGCTGACGGCGTTCGTCGGATAAGCCGCAGAGCCAAGCGCGACCAATGGCGGAGGTGACGATCGGCAGTCGTGAACCGGTATCCAGGCGAATGATGAGGGGGCCATGGCCGTGGCAGGTTTCCAGATAGACCATATCGCTGCGATCAGCGCCGCCCAGGCTAACGTTGCAGTCCGTGGCATCGGCGAATTTCTGTAGATGTGGGCGGGCAATTTCACGAATGCCCATATTGGCGAGAAAGCGATACCCCAGCGCCAAAACGCCGGGGCCGAGGCGATACTTCTCTAAATGCGTGTTGTGCTGCAAATAGCCAAGCTGGGTCAGGGTGTAGGTTAACCGTGACACCGTCGGGCGGGGAATATTGGTACGGTTGGAGAGTTCGGCGTTGCCTAAATACTCTTCACCCGTGCCAAAGGCGCGCAGTAGCTCTAAACCGCGCGCTAGCGCGGTCACAAAATTACGATCTTTTCCTGGCAGCTGCGGGTCGTCAGCATCAGTGTCGGTGGGGTGCATTGAGKATCCCAACAATAGGTGGCTTATGGCGCCCAGTATTGCATATCTACTTAGACGCAGCTGTTATGCCCATCAACGAAAAGGCGTTGGTTATAAAACTATCTCACCCATCCAGACGCTCAATAATCGTGGCGATGCCCTGGCCGACACCGATGCACATGGTGACCAGCGCGTAGCGTCCGCCAGTGGCTTCTAACTGACGTAAGGCCGTCAATGCCAAGCGCGCGCCAGAGGCACCCAGCGGGTGCCCGATAGCAATTGCGCCGCCGTTGGCATTTAAGCGCGTGTCGTCACAGGAAAGCCCCAACTGCTGAACGCAGCCGAGTACCTGAACGGCAAAGGCTTCGTTAATTTCAATCACGTCGATTTGCTCAAGGGTCAGCCCTGCGCGGGCAAGGGCTTTTTGCGAAGCGGGAACGGGGCCCAAGCCCATCACTCGCGGCGCAACACCGGCAACGGCGCTGGCAACAATGCGCGCGCGTGGGGTTAAGCCTACACGCTCACCGGCAGCCTGGGTGCCCACAATCAGGGCGGCGGCGCCATCGTTAAGGCCTGAGGCGTTGCCTGCGGTCACCACGCCGCCCTCAAACAGTGCGGCTAACTTGGCCAATTTATCTTCCGTGCTTTGCGGACGTGGATGCTCGTCTTTATCTACCAGCAGGGGGGGCTGTTTGCGCCCTTGAGGAACCTCAACACCCAACATTTCGCCGTCGTAGAAGCCGGCTGCCAGTGACTGGGCGTAGCGCGCCTGGGAGCGGGCGGCAAACGCATCGCTGGCATCGCGGCCAATGTTGAGATCATGGGCAATGTTATCGGCGGTTTCCGGCATGCTGTGGCTGCCGTACTCTTTGGCAATCCAGGGGTTGGGGAAGCGTGAACCTATCACCGTGTCGAACATCGGCTGGTTGCGGGCAAAAGGGGAGTCTGCTTTACCCAATACATAAGGTGCGCGGGACATGGACTCAACGCCMCCGGTCAAAAACAGCTCGCCTTCACCCAGTCGAGCTGCCCGGGCAGCATCCATCATCGCCGCCAAGCCACTACCACAAAGCCGGTTGACGGTTTGGCCCGCCACTTCAATAGGCAGGCCTGCCAACAGTGCACCGTGGCGGGCCACGTTACGGGAGTCTTCACCTGCCTGGTTGGTGCAGCCTGCCAACACCTCTTCATAGCTTTCCGGCGCAAAGGGGTTGCGGGCTACCAGCGCTTTCAGCGTCAGCCCCAGCAGTTCATCGGGGCGAATAGCCGCCAAGCTGCCACCGTGGCGGCCAAAAGGGGTGCGTAAACCGTCGTAAATATAGGCGTCTTGCATGATGGTTTTCCTGTTGTTGTTAAGTTGTTGTTAAGCAGTCGTTAGCGACATTTGCAGAGCGGCACGACGGCGCAGCCATGGGCTAGGGCGATAGCGTGGGTCACCGGTGGCCTCGAGCAGGTTATTGAGTATCGTCATAATGCGCGTGGCGCCGTAATGGTCACCCATACGTAGCGGGCCCAAGGGGTAGCCCAAACCCAGCTCAACTGCGCGGTCGATAGTGGCGGGTTCCGCGACGCTTTGCTGGGCAATCTCGGCACCAACGTTAACGATGCAGGCAACAACGCGTTGAAGTACAAAGCCGTTACTGTCTTGAAGCGTGCTCACCGGGGTGCCGTCGTGGTTGAGTAGGCTTTGCGCTGCTTGAATGAAGGTGTGCTGAGTTATCGGTGTGGTCATCATGCTGCGGCGTTTATCTAGCCCCGCGAGCATATCCACCGCCACGCACTGTTTGGCGTCCAGCCCTTGGCGCAGCGCACAGCTAGTAGCGTCTTCACCAAAAGGCGTCAGCAGGCAGAGCGCTTGCTCAGTGGGCTGTGGGCCGGTCTCTAATGGCCAGCCCGCCGTGTTGACCAATTCAGCGAGCGCTGCGGCGGATTCGGGGTCGTCTTGACTGATCCACACCGGGCAAGGAGACACCGCCGCGATAGCGGGCTCATCCGCCATTTGTTGCTTGCCTTCCACATAGCGGTAAAAGCCTTCGCCGGTTTTACGCCCCAGCAAGCCTGCAGCCAGGCGCTGCCGCGTTAGCGGTGAAGGTCGGAAGCGCGCTTCCTCATAATACTGGTGATACACCGATTCCATCACCGCGTGGGAGACATCCAGCCCGGTAAGATCCAGCAACGTAAACGGCCCCATTCGGAAACCACCCTGATCAACCATAATGCGATCAATGGTGGCTGGGTCGGTAACGCTTTCGCCTAGAATACGCAGCGCTTCGGTGCCGAAGGCGCGCCCGGCGTGGTTGACTAGAAAGCCAGGCGTATCGGTAGCCTGGGCAGTAAAGTGGCCCATGGCTTTGCCCAGAGCATTCAACCGCTGGGTGACCTCATCGGCGGTGCGTAAACCAGGAATGACCTCGGCAATCTTCATCAGTGGGACGGGATTAAAGAAGTGGAAACCAATCACTCGCTCAGGGTGTTGGCAGGTAGCGGCAATGGCGGTGACGGATAGTGAAGAGGTATTGGTCGCTAGCACGGCCTGCTGGCTGACAATCGTTTCTAAATCACTGAACAGACCCTGCTTGGCCTCAAGCTTCTCGACAATGGCTTCTACGACGATATCGCAGGGGGCCAGCGCGGCGAGTTCGCTTGCCTCTGTCAACTGCTCACTATAATGCTGCGCCTGCTCTTTAGTGATGCGCTGCTTATCAGCACTTCTCTCCCATAGGCCGTTAATAAACGTTTTGGCTTCTTTTACAGCACCCTCCTTAACATCGAACAGTATGACCTTTAGGCCTGCTTGGGCCGCCAGTTGAGCGATTCCACGGCCCATGGCGCCAGTGCCGACAATGCCAAGCGTGGTGAAGGGGGAAGGTGTTGATTCGCTAGCCATACGCCAAATCCTCGCTGCAAGTGAGTGCTTTATAGATTTTGATTCTGCATTGCAGAACTGTGTTTCAATTATTGACTGCCATCCTAGGCTATGCAAAAGTGCCTGACAAGAATAGTGAACAATAGTTTTGCTATGCAAAATATGCGCATTGTCCATGCTCAGCGCTACTTCTAATGATAACGCTAACTATAAAACCCGTTGCCACCAGGAGCCGTCATGATTCGCGATCCCGAACTGATTAACCAGCTTGTCGATACCATCGCCCGTTTTGTCCGTGAACGCCTAATTCCCAATGAGGCGAGACTGGCAGAGGAGGACGCGGTACCGCCGGAAATCCTTGCTGAAATGAAAGAGATGGGGCTGTTTGGGCTTTCGATTCCAGAAGGGTACGGCGGCCTGGGGCTGACCATGGAAGAAGAAGCGTTGGTGGCGATGGAGATAGGTAAAACGTCGCCCGCCTTCCGCTCGGTGTTTGGTACTAACAACGGCATTGGTGCTCAGGGCATTTTGATTGATGGCACCGACGAGCAGAAAGCCAAGTATGTGCCGCGTTTGGCAACGGGGGAGATTCTTAGCTCGTTCTGTTTGACCGAGCCGGATTCAGGCTCCGACGCGGCCAGCCTGCGGACGACCGCGGTGCGCGACGGCGACCACTACATCTTGAACGGCACCAAGCGCTATATCACCAATGGTCCCGAAGCTGACCTGTTCACTGTGATGGCACGCACCAACCCGGAGAATAAAGGCGCGGGCGGTATTTCTGCGTTTATTGTTGAAGGCGACACACCTGGCTTAGTGCGCGGCGCGGCGGATAGCAAGATGGGACAAAAGGGGGCTCACACCTGCGATATTATTTTTGATAACTGCCGGGTCCCCGCCGAAAACATTATTGGCGGTAAAGAGGGGCAAGGTTTTAAAACGGCCATGAAAGTACTGGACCGCGGACGGCTGCACATTTCTGCAGTCTGTGTCGGTGTGGCTGAACGCTTAGTGGAAGAGTCTTTACGCTACACCATGGAGCGTAAGCAGTTTGGTGCTGCCCTTGCCGAGCACCAGTTGATTCAAGCCATGCTGGCAGATAGCAAAACCGAAGCCTACGCAGGCAAAACCATGGTAATTGACGCTGCACGGCGCAAAGATGACGGCGAAAATGTTTCGACACTGGCCTCCTGCTGCAAACTGTTCTGCGCCGAAATGGTAGGCCGTGTGGCCGACCGCGCCGTTCAGGTGCACGGCGGCGCTGGCTATATGTCCGAGTACGCCGTTGAGCGCTTCTACCGTGATGTACGGCTATTCCGTATTTACGAAGGTACTACGCAAATTCAGCAGATCGTGATTGCTCGGAATATGGTGCGGGAGGCGTCCTAATGGCTTTGTCGGTACCTTACCAAGCGCCGGATGAAAGTATTTTTGGACGTCTCGCTAGCGAACTAGTGGCTGAGCTTCCCGAGCGGCTCAGCACCCGCGTGCTTGAAAATGCCAAACGTATGGGTGGTCAGCCCGCCATTGTGGATGGCAGTGTGCGTTGGAGTTATGCAGAGCTGGGTGAAGAAATACACGCCGCCTGCGACTGGTTAAGCGCGTTGGATATTCGCCAAGGCGACCGGATTATGACGGTGAGCGAAAACTGCCGCGCCCTGGTCGTGCTATTGCTGGCCGCCAGCGAGATGGATGTGTGGGTGGCGATTGTGAATTCGCGCCTCTCAGCTCAGGAAGTTGACCTGATCCAGGGCAACTGCTTGCCCCGGCGCGTGTTCTATACCTGCGATGCGTCGCCAGAGGCGTGCCAGCACGCCGAGCGCCACGCCGCCGACCGCTATCAGCACCCTCAGTTGGGTGGGCTGGCGATTTCTTCTCTCTACGAGAGCGAACCCGAGCCGGTTTGCGCTAGCGGTGCCGATCAGGTGGCCGCAATGATCTACACCTCGGGCACGACCGGCACCCCTAAAGGCGTCATGCTGACTCATCGTGGCATTCTCTATATCGCCTCAATCTCAGGCGGTATGCGTCACTTAAGCGAAGGCCAACGGGTGTATGGCGTGCTGCCAATGTCTCACGTGTTCGGTCTCTCATCGGTCTGTATGGGGTCGCTGTATAACGGCGCCTGCCTCTATACCGTGCCGCGTTTTGATGCAGCGCATATGCTGGACACACTAAAGCAGGAGCGAATCACCGTGCTCCAGGGCGTGCCTGCTATGTATGCCCGGGCGTTAGAGTTTTTAAAACGCGAGCAACGCACTCTTGAAGCGCCTGAGCTGATTTACATGTCTGCGGGTGGTTCGCCGCTGGATAGCGACACCAAAGTGCGGGTGGAGGCAGCCTTTGGCCTAACGCTACATAATGGCTACGGATTAACCGAGGCCAGCCCCACCATCAGTCAAACCCGTATTGATGATCGCCATACCAACAGCACTGTTGGTCGTGTATTGCCCCTGTTGGAGTATCGTCTGGAGCCGCTAAGCGATAGCGGCACTGCCGAGCAGCCCGGTGATGAAGTGGGTGAACTGTGGGTGCGCGGCCCCAATATTATGAAAGGCTACTTTCGCCAACCGGAAGCCACCCGCGCTACTCTGACCGAAGAGGGTTGGCTCAACACCGGCGACATTGCCAAGCTCGATCATGATGACCAGCTGTATATCGTGGGGCGTAGCAAAGAGCTGATTATCCGCTCGGGCTTCAATATCTACCCACCGGACGTGGAAGCGGTGATCAACGAGCACCCGGCAGTAACACTGACTGCCGTGGTAGGGCGCCAGATCGCCGGTAACGAAGAAGTCGTGGCCTTTGTGCAGTGCGAGCCGGGCGTTGACGTTGATATGGCGGAGCTCAAGGCGTTTATCGCCGAGCGGTTGGCGCCTTACAAACGGCCTACTCAAATTGTATTGATGGATACGCTACCTTCCACCGCCAGCGGCAAAATTCTTAAAGGGCGGTTGCGGGATTTAGCACAGCAGGAGAGCGGGTTATGAGCCCTTCGCAAATACATACGCCAGATACGTCTCAACAAGCGCTGATGGGCTATCACGAACTGCTGGGCATGCAGGTGGTTGAGTGGCAGCCAGACCGCGCCGTGGTAGAACTCACTATCGAGCCCAAACATCTAAACCGTAGTGGTAATGTACACGGTGGCGTATTGGCCTCGATGCTGGATAGTGCGCTGAGCTTGGCAGGTCTGCACTGTGACGTACCCGGTAATATTCGCCGGGGAATGACGCTATCACTGACTACCACCTTTGTTGGACCCGCTCGGCAGGGCGTGCTAAGGGCAACAGGCAGTGTGCGCGGTGGCGGTCAGAAAACTTATATGAGCAGCGGCGAGATCGTCGATGAACAGGGCACTTTAGTGGCCATGGGTGAAGGTTCATTTCGGCGTCGCAGGGGTAGCGAATCGCCTGAGGGCTTTGCGGATAACAACCCCGGGGAGCCTGCTGAGTGAGCCCAGCCCGTCTGCGGGTCTCGCTACTGCTGCTAGTCACTCTGGCAACGCTATACCATCTGGTGGTCGGCAACCTATTCTGGCAGGCCGTTGGCATTGGCGCATTGCTGCTCTATTTAGCAACGCTGGCGGGGCAGCTTACCCGTATGGCCAAAGGGTTGCTGCTGGTGGCGGGCGTGTTGACGCTAGTCGCGTTGTGGCGATCGCCAAACCCCGCTCAACTGCTGTTTGAGGCCAGCGGGCGTTTTGCTTTTTTTGCCACCTTTGTGGTGGCGCTGAGTATGCTGCGCTTACCTGCCTATCGTTCCCGTTTGGTGCGCCGATGCGGTCAGAGTATGTTGCATCACCCCCCCAGCCGCCGTTACCCCATTTTGTCGTTAGGTTCGGCACTGTTTGGAATTATCCTTAATATTGGCGTGCTTAATCTGTTCGCCGCCATGATCGAAAAAAGCAACACGCTAGGTGCCGCCCAAGGGCGCGCCTGGGTTCGCGAAGCTCGACAGCGGCGCATGATGCTGGCGCTGCTGCGTGGGTTCTCCCTGGCGCCACTTATTTCGCCCATGGGTATCGGCGTCGCCGTCGTACTGTCGAGCCTTCCTCAAGTCACCTGGCTTGAGCTTGCGCCGTATATTTTGGGCGCCGCAATACTGATTTTTCTAGCGGGTTGGGCAGTGGATTACTTAACCGGTCCGCATCCGCCTGCCAATAAAGCACAGGCAACTTCACCTTCTTTACGCCCGCTGGCGCAGTTTAGCGTGTTGCTTGTCGGTATTGTCGCGCTGGTATTCTCTATTGCCTGGCTGCTTGATTTACGGCTGCCTATTGCCGCGCTGTTGGGCGCACCTACCGGTGCATGTCTATGGCTTGCCTGGCAGCGACGCAGGCTCGGCTATGGCGGGCTACCTGCGGCAATGACGGTGGTGCATCGTCAGCTACCTTGGTTGCTGTCGCCCAGTACCAATGAAATCGTGGTGTTGGGAGCAGCGGGCTATTTAGGCCACTTATGCGTTGGACTAGTGGATACACAACAGTTGGCACCGCTATTAACCGTGTTAAATCAGTGGGGCGCCTTTAATGCCGTGCTGGCTATGCTAATGGTGGTGGGGCTTGCCCAAATAGGCGTTAATCCGATTGTAACGGTGACGCTATTGGTGGGCTTACTGCCTCAATTAGCTATTGAGGGCCTGACGCCGCCGCTAATTGGCGCGTCACTCATGGTAGGTTGGGCGCTGGCGCTAATGTCGTCGCCGATGACGGCATCCATGCTGATTTTATCGCGGTTTACCGGGGTGCCCGCCACGCGCATTGGCTACCGTTGGAACGGCCGATTTCTGGTAACCTCGATTCCACTGTTAGCGGGGTGGTTTGTCTGGTCACCTTTTTAAGGGGCGCCACAATAAAGAAGCGCTTGACCTTTGTCCGGCGTTTTTTTATTGTTCTTGTTATAAAGTGAAATAATATTCTGCTATGCGAAACTATATGTTTATTAATCGCATGAAGTATTTATTAATCGCCTGGAGCACGCCTTATGAAARTWCTCGTCGCGGTTAAACGCGTYATCGACTACAACGTCAAAATYCGCGTTAAAGCGGATCACTCGGACGTCGACCTTACCAAYGTCAAAATGGCCATGAACCCGTTCTGCGAAATTGCTGTGGAAGAAGCAGTACGCCTGAAAGAGAAGGGTGTGGCCACCGAAGTGGTTGCCGTCACCGTTGGCCCCAAAGCCGCCCAAGAGCAGCTGCGTACGGCACTGGCGCTGGGTGCGGATCGTGCTATTCATATCGAAACCGATGAGCGCGCCGAATCCCTGGCCGTGGCCAAGCTACTGGCTAAAGTGGTCGAGGAAGAGCAGCCGGGCTTAGTGGTTCTCGGCAAACAGGCCATCGACACCGACAACAACCAGACCGGCCAAATGCTTGCCGCGTTGACCGGCCTGCCCCAGGGGACGTTTGCGTCAGAAGTGGCGGTGGACGGTGACAAGGTGCATGTGACCCGTGAAATCGACGGCGGTCTGCAAACCATTGCCCTGACGCTGCCGGCGATTGTGACCACCGATCTGCGCCTCAACGAGCCGCGCTACGCTAAGCTCCCCGATATCATGAAGGCCAAGAAAAAGCCCCTGGAAGTCAAAACCCCCGCCGATTACGGTGTCGAGGTTGCCTCCAAGGTGAGCCTGCTAAAAGTCGAATCGCCAGCGGAGCGCAAGGGTGGCGTTAAAGTCGCCTCGGTAGACGAACTGATCGATAAACTCAAAAACGAAGCCAAAGTACTTTGAACAAGGTGCTTTTACTTTGAACAAGGTGCTTTAAAGAGGAGCTGATTCCATGAGCATTCTGGTACTTGCTGATCTACACGAAGGCCAACTGGCCGGTGCGACGGCTCACGTGATTGCGGCCGCCCAAGCCATCGGCGGCGATATCGACGTTCTCGTTGCCGGTGAAGGGGTGCAAGCCGCGGCCGAGTCTGCCGCCAAGCTCGACGCCGTGAGCAAAGTGCGCGTCGCCGATAACGCCGTTTACGCCCACCAGCTGGCCGAGCCCATGGGTACGCTACTGGTCGAACTGGCAGGTGATTACACCCACGTACTTGCCAGCGCCTCCACCACTGGCAAAAACGTGCTGCCGCGCCTGGCGGCGCTAAAGGACGTCAGCCAACTGTCGGATGTACTTGGTGTAGAAAGTGCCGACACCTTCCTGCGCCCGATCTATGCCGGTAACGCCATCGCCACGGTTAAAAGCGATGACGCGCTGAAGGTCATCACCATCCGCACCACCGGCTTTGACGCGGTAGGCGCTAGCGGCAGTGCACCGATTGAAGCGGTCGACACCGTGGTGGAAAACACCCAGTCCAGCTTTGTCAAAGAGGAGCTGGCGAAGTCTGATCGGCCTGAGCTGGGCGGTGCCAAGGTGGTGATCTCCGGTGGTCGCGGCATGGGCAACGGCGAAAACTTCAAGCTGCTTGACGGCATTGCCGACAAACTAGGCGCGGCCATTGGCGCTTCCCGTGCCGCGGTAGACGCAGGCTTTGTACCCAACGATATGCAGGTCGGCCAGACCGGTAAGATCGTTGCCCCGGATCTCTACATTGCCGTGGGTATCTCCGGTGCCATCCAGCACCTGGCGGGCATGAAGGATTCCAAGGTGATCGTCGCGATCAACAAGGACGACGAAGCACCTATTTTCCAGGTGGCGGATTACGGCCTAGTGGGGGATCTGTTTGAGATCCTGCCGGAGCTTGAGAGCAAGCTGTAAATGCTTCTGGCATCCACGTATTGGTCGGAACAACCCGTAGCGGGGGTCTTTCGCCAGGGGTGGCGAAAGTAGCGCCCATGGATGGGTTCACAGCGCCCCCGCGTAGGGTTGTTCCGACCATGCCATTGCAGTGTGACATCTTCTTGAAAGGCCCAGTGGGGCCTTTTGCAGTATTGCCTCACAATAACAACCAGCGAGTTTCCCATGCTAACGCGCCTAACCGCTTCATTAACCCTGCCGGTGATCGGTTCACCCATGTTTATCGTCTCCGGGCCAGAACTGGTGATTGCCCAGTGCCAAGCGGGCATTCTGGGTGCTTTCCCCGCGCTCAACGCCCGACCTGCTGACGTATTACGTGAGTGGCTACAGCAGATCACTCAAAACCTGGCAGACTACGACGAACAGAACCCCGAACAACCCTCAGCGCCCTTTGCGGTGAACCAAATCGTGCACCCCACCAATGATCGCCTAGAGCACGATGTCGCGCTATGTGCCGAGTTCAAGGTGCCGCTGGTCATCACTAGTCTGCACGCACCTAACCAAGTGGTGGAAAAGGTGCACGCCTATGGCGGGCTGGTGTTTCATGATGTGACCACGTTGCGGCACGCCAAGAAAGCGATTGAGGCGGGGGTCGACGGGCTGATACTGGTCTGCCACGGTGCGGGCGGCCATGCCGGACGCTTAAACCCTTTTGCGTTTGTGGCCGAGGTGCGGCGCTTCTACGACGGGCCGCTGGTGCTGGCGGGGGCGATTACCCAAGGCGAACAGATCGTTGCCGCTCAAGCGCTAGGCGTTGACTTGGTGTATATGGGCACGCGCTTTATTGCCACCCAAGAGGCAAACGCTCAAGCCGCCTATAAGCAGATGGTGTTAGACGCCGCCGCGGGGGACATTGTCTATACCAACCTGTTTACTGGGGTGCACGGTAACTATCTACGTCAGAGTATTGAACAGGCAGGATTGGACCCGGATGCGCTGCCTGAAGGCGATAAAAGTGCTATGCGCTACGGCTCGGGGGGTAGCAGCAAAGCCAAAGCGTGGCGGGATATCTGGGGGGCGGGGCAGGGCGTAGGCAGTATTTCCACACTTAATAGCGTGGCAGAAGAGATAGACACGCTGCGCCAGGACTACCAGCAAGCGCTGAATCATTTACGCCGGCTTTGACGAAACGCCGCCAGGCGTATCTGGAAATCTTCAGAGGCTTTGCACTGATCCTGTAACTCGCCCTCCAACGCCATCGTGTCATTCAGCGAGCGTTGTGCGGCTTCACGCAGGGCGCATTTGGTAGCGCTTAATGCCTGGGACGACTGCGCGACCAGCGCTTGGGCCAACGAACGCGCCTCCGCTAGCACCTGGTTATCTTCGACGACGCGGTTAGCCAAGCCGAGTGCGACGCAGCGCTCACCCGCAATGGGGGTTGCCAAGGCGGCCATTTCAAACGCCTGAGCATGGCCAAGCTTGCGTACCAGATGCCAGCAGGCGCCCCCGTCGGGAATCAAACCAATATTGATAAAGGCAAGCTTGAGATAAGCAGAGCTGCCCATCACCACCATATCGCTGGCGAGCACATAAGAAACGCCTATACCTGCAGCAGCTCCGTTAACGGCCGCTATCACCGGCTTATCCATCGTCATTAAACTGCGCAGGGCGGGTAGAAAGAGCGTTTCCAGCCGCTCGCTGGCGGGCTCAGCCGTGGCTTTCTCAAACTCCGCCAGATCAGCGCCAGCGCAAAACGCGCTGCCTTCCCCACGCAGAATCACGCAGCGAACCTGTTCATCAATTGCCACTGCCGCTAGCGCCTCATTGAGTGCCAAGGCGGTGGCTTCATTGAGGGCATTACGTACCTCTGGGCGCGCAATCGCTACTTCGACGATGCCATCATCAATAGCGCTGACAGTGACTAACTCGCTGAGAGGGTCTGGCATATAGCGCTCCACTTTAACTTTTCAAGGCAACATTGTTAGGCAATATCGTTAGGCAACCTTTAATAGTTCGCTGACCGTTTCAAGGTGGTAGTCGCTGTCGCCTAAATGGTGATCGAACATTACCAGATGCTTGGCGTAACTGGCGACATAACACTCTTCGGACATCCCCATACCGCCGTGGAGTTGGATCGCCTGTTCGGCAATAAAACGCGCCGATTCGCCGCAGTACGCCTTGGCCGCGGCAATTTTATAATCCCGCTCACTGGCTGGCAGGGTTAGGCTAGTGGCAGCTAAAATCGCCATTGAGCGCGACTGTTCCAGGTGCAGATGCATATCCACCATGCGGTGCTGAAGCGCCTGGAAGGTAGATAGCGGCATGCCAAACTGCTTGCGCTCTTTCAGGTAGGCCAGGGTCTGATCGCAGGCCTCTTCCATTGCACCGATAGCTTGGGCACACAGTGCGGCACGACCAAGGGCGAGAACCTCGGCCAGCGCATCGCCGACATCGTCACTCAGGCAGTTGGCTGGCGGCAGCGTGACGCTGTCCAGGGTCAAATCACCGGCGGGCTGGTCGTCGATAGTGCGGTAAAAGKGCGACGATGTGCCCGGTGCATTCGCAGGGACGATAAATAGTCCTAGCTTGCCGTTATCCAATCGAGCGGAAACCAGACTAGCCGCTGCTGCTTCAAGGTTCAGGACGACATCTTTTCTGCCGCTTAACTGCCATTGCCCATCTTGCTGGGTCGCTTGGGTAGCGATCGCCAAGGCGTCGTAACGGGCGTTGTGCTCTTGCCATGCAAGGGCTAGCTGGTGTTCGCCTTCAAGCAGCGGGGTTAGCCACTGGGTTTGCTGATCGCTATTGGCAGTTAACGCCAGCAGTTGACCTGGCAGCACCAGACCGGCCAGATAGGCTTCTGGCACCAAGCCGCGTCCCAGCGCCTGCATGATAATCATCAGGTCGGTGCCGTCGCCGCCTAATCCGCCGACGTCTTCGCCAAAGGGCATATGCAGCAGGCCCAGCTCGGCAAAAGTGCGCCATAGCGCAGAAGCACCATTGGGAGTAGCGGCAAGCATAGTACGGCGCTGTTCGGGCGAAACCTGGTCGGCCACCAAACGGGTGAGCGTCTCTTCGAGCATGCGCTGCTCGTCGGTTAAAGCAAAATCCATGGTGACCTCACATGTTTAAAATGGTTTTGGCGACGATACTTTTCTGTATCTCGTTGGCACCGCCATAAATCGACAGCTTGCGACGGTTGAAGTACTGGGCGCTGGCGGCTGCGCTTTGGGCGCGCTCGTCATCCAGGCTGCCTTCGCCATGCAGGAAGTCGGGGAAGAATGGCAGTGCGGCGGGGCCAAGGGCACGGCGGGTGAGTTCGCTTAGCTCCTGGCGAAGCTCTGAGCCACGTACTTTGAGTAGTGAGCTTTCTGCACCGGGTACGCCGCCATCCCGGGCCGCGGCAATCACGCGTAGGTTGGTGACTTCCAGCGCCATCAATTCAAGCTCGGCTTTGACGACACGGTGGCGAAAGCTGGGCAGCTCCAGCAGCGGCTTGCCGCGATGCTCGATTCGGCTGGCCAGTGACTTTAAGTGACGCAGCGCCTGCTTGGCGTGGCCAAGCCCTGCAATGCCGGTGCGTTCGTGGGTGAGCAGGAATTTGGCGCAGGTCCAGCCCTGGCCCTCTTCACCGACACGGTTTTCAACCGGCACTCGAACGTTATCTAAAAAGACTTCATTAACCTCATGGGCGCCATCCAGGGTAATAATGGGCCGCACGGTAATGCCAGGGGTTTGCATATCAATCAGCAGAAAACTAATGCCTGCCTGCTTTTTCGCCTCTGGGTCGGTACGTACTAAGCAAAACAGCATGTTGGCGTGCTGGCCTAGGGTCGTCCACGTCTTCTGGCCATTCACGATATAGTGGTCGCCATCGCGCACCGCGCGTGTATTCAGTCCCGCCAAATCAGACCCTGCGCCGGGCTCAGAGTAGCCTTGGCACCACCAATCCTGGTTGCTCAAAATACGCGGCAGGTAATGCTCCTTTTGCTCAGCGCTACCGAATTTCATAATCACCGGCGCCACCATATTAACGCCAAAGGGCACGACTGTCGGCGCGTGGGCCGCGGCGCACTCTTCATCAAATATATGCCGCTGCACGGGCCCCCAGCCTGGGCCGCCATGCTGTTTAGGCCAGTTAGAGGCTAGCCAGCCCTGTTCGCTGAGGAGGTTCTGCCAGCGCAGGTGATCATCGGCACGCAGGTGGCGCCCTAGGCGCACGCGTTCACTAATATCGCTGGGCAGCGCATCGGCTAGAAAATGGCGAACCTCTGCGCGAAAGGCCTGCTCTTCGGGGCTAAAGGTGAGGTTCATCGGGGGGTGTCCTTTAGGGTTGATTGACGGTGAGGCCCACCTAAGTGACGCGGGTATCCCAGTACTTCCACCGCCAACAAATCGATATCGCTCTCGCGGTAGCAGAAGCCGTTCTTTGCGATGCCGACGCTCGCCTGTTCAAGGGCAGTTTGTCTGTCGCTCGCTGTAGCCTGCTGGCTAGCAAGTTGCAGCGTATTCAGAAGGCTTTGCTGTCGGCTGACCACAACGTTTAACCGCAATGCTTTAAGAGTGAGTGCCGCTCGCTGTTGGGTAAGTGGCTCTGCGCTTAAGTTGACCAGCTCTACCATGCTGCCGTTTTCAGCAACGATAAGGCTTAGCGCGCTATCGCTGCCGCGGCTGATGCCAATGTTTTCTAGTGCGATGGTAGGGAGCGCTGTGCCTGATTCCCTCGCTGCATTTGGCGCCAATAGGCAGAGTTCAGTAGCGTTGTCTGGTGCACTGGTTAGGGTAATGCCCGCCTTTTGTGCGGCTTTTTGCAGGCGCTCAAACAGTGGATCTTCGCCGATTAGCGCAACGTGTTTAAACGCGTCGGCTTTCTCAACCTCAGGCACCATATGGGGGCTACGCGCAGCGAAAAAGAGATGAATCAGTCCGGCGCGTTGAGGGGAGTCCATACAGGCCAAAAACAGCTCCCGCTCACGGCGCAGGCCGTCTTGGAGTGATTCAGCCGTCACAGAGGCCTCCACAGCTTCCACAATGCGAAACGGTGAGAAGAGCTCGGCAGCGTCTTGATGCAGCCGTTCCAACATAGCGGAGATTGCCTGGGGATTAGCCGTTGGCGCTGGCAGTTGGCCCGTAACACGTGCCATTGGGTTGTCTGCAAGCACTGCTTGGGCCGCAGCTAAACCCGCTTCAAGCGGTGTTTCAGCACTGCTAATGGCGTCGATAATGCCTGCCTCAAGTGCTTCTTCTGCTTCCACAAAACGCCCGCTGGTGATCATCTCTAAGGCGCGCTCAACGCCTACTAAACGCGGTAAACGCTGGGTGCCACCAGCGCCGGGCAGTAGACCCAGCTTAACCTCCGGAAGACCCACCCGGGTTCCCGCCAGTGCCACTCGATAGTGGCAGCCCAAAGCCACTTCCAATCCACCGCCCAGGGCTGTGCCGTGCAGGGCGGCAATCAGCGGTTTTGGGCAGGCTTCCAGTTGGTTAATCACATCGGGCAGCAGAGGGGCTTGAGGCGGCTTACCAAACTCACGAATATCTGCCCCGGCAATAAAGGTGCGGCCATCGGCGAGCACGACCAGCGCTTTAGCATCTGCGTCAGCAACACCCTCTTTAAGCGCATCGACTAAGCCACTGCGTACCGCGTGACTTAAGGCATTGACCGGCGGGTTGGCTATTTGAATAACGCCTATATCGCCGTGACGCTGATAATGAACGGACATAGTTAGGCTCTCGTATTTCGCATGATAGTGAATTGAAAAGAGTACGCTTGGTGCCCCATCTGTTACGCAGCAGAGGCGCTTTGCGAACGCCGATGGTGGCGCTGGCTTAAGCGTGCCATCAAAACACCGGGTACCAGCGCGGCTGCGGCCAGACCGATCAATTCCCACTGGCTAAGCGGCACCATCCCACCACCCGGTAGCGCCAGGAGCAGGCCAGCGATCAGTATCAGGGCACGAATCACGATCTCTTGCAGTGCGCCATAGCCCAGTCGACCAACCCCCATCAGGTAGCCCTGCATGGCAGAGGCAAACAGGATGATGCCGATGACCGCCTGGATAAAGACAGCCACGATCATCAGCGGCGCGCCCTGCATAATCAGCGCGGGGTTGAGTACGAATAGGAAGGGAATAAAGTAGATCACGCTACCCAGACGCATCGCCTGCAGGCCCGTTTCCATGGGCCGGGCACCGGCCACGGTAGCCGCGGCAAAGGCACCCAGTGCCACTGGCGGGGTAATAAAGCTCAGCATGCCCCAATAGAGAATGAACATATGTACGGCCATGGGATCCAGTCCGCCGCCTTGAATCAGTGCAGGGGCTAGAGCAACGGCGAGGAAGATATAGGCAGCCGTCACGGTCATGCCAATACCCAGCACAAAACTGGTAACTGCGCCCATAATCAGCAGCAGCGGCACGCTGCCACCGGCAATATTGATAAAGTCGTTAGCGATGGTGCCGGAAAGGCCGGTCATCGAAAGTGCGCCCACCAGCATGCCCACGCCAGCCAAAATAGCGATTAACTCGGCAAACAGCTTGGCCGCAGACGACAGCGTATCGGCTACATCCTTCCAGCCCCAGCGGTTATGTTTGGAAAGCTGGTTGAGCACCAAAAGCAGCGCGGTGGCGTAGAAAGGTGCCACGGCTTCGCGCTGCATAATCAGCAGCATCCAAACTAATAAAGCAAAGACAAAAATAAAGTACCAACCCTCTTTGAGGGTTTGCCATAGCGAAGGCAGTTCAACGGCGGGCAAGCCTTTAATGTCGTGGCGGGCCGCGTAGGCATCAATCTGAATAAACAGACCCAAGAAATACAGAATTGAAGGAATGACGGCAGCCAGTGCTACCGCGGAATAGGGAATGTCGAGAAACATGGCCATGACGAAAGCGGTTGCGCCCATCACCGGTGGCATCAATACACCGCCGGTTGAGGCGCAGGCTTCCACACCGCCAGCAAAGGAGCGGCTCATACCGATACGACGCATGGCGGGAATCGACAAAACACCGGTGGTTAGTACGTTACTAATAACGCTGCCGCTCATCGAGCCCATCAGGCCGCTGGAGAAAATCGACACCTTAGCGGGGCCGCCGCGCACATGGCCCAGCAGCGCAAATGCCAGGTTGATAAAAAACTTACCGCCGCCGCTTTTTTGCAGCACGACACCAAAGACCAAAAAGCCGATCACCAGGCCCGCGAACGCCTGCAGCGGCACCCCCATGATGCTTTCGGTACTCATGGTGTGGTACATAGCGGTCTGTTCAAGCGTCGAAGGAAACGCCTGGATAGGGCCGGGGACGATATCCGCCACCAGCGGGTAAAGAGAGAAGACCCCCGCAATAATAGCAATCGGTAAACCGCCTGCCCGGCGGGCCGCTTCGATAATGAGCAGCCAGTAGGCATAGCTGGCATAAATAGCGATCTCAGGCGCAGAAAACGCCCAGCCGCGCTCTAAAATAGGGACTGCGTTATAAACAAAATAGCCGCCAACGATTAGCGTTATAGCGCTCAATAGGTAGTCGTACCAAGGGATAGGCTGTTCTTGTTGGCGACTCCGCATGGGCCAAAGCAAGAAAACCAGCGGKAGCAGTAGTGCCACAACGGCATAGTAGAACTGTGTTTCCAAGCCGGTTACGAACGTCAGCAAGCCAACGTTGAAAAGATAATCCAGCGTCATCGCCATCAAGATGACGGTGACCGTGGCGGGGATCCAGCGCAGCGCAGGGGGAAGCTGACGAATTTGGCTGATTTTTTCTTTAACCTGCTGATTATTGGCAGGTGAGGTATCTGTGGTCATGAGGGCATCCGTCAATCAGCAGGGGGCGGCAAGTGCCGCCCCGTGGCGTATTACTCGAAGATCGGTTCGAAACCGGCATCGCTAAGCGCGGTGGCTCGGGCTTCCATCCAGTCGGCAGTAAACGCCTCGTCATCACTGGGGGCGTCTTGCATAAAGCTTTCCCAGGCGCTTAGCAGTACATCCTGACGTTCAACCAGCTCATCCTGATGGGCCTGCATTTCATCAGTCCATACGTCGATCTCTTTGTAGTACTCCACGACCGCATCGTGGAACGGCACTACCCATTGAAGATCTTGCTGTTCCAAGGCGTAGCCAAGCGCCCCTGGGGCGTTATCTTTGTAGTCGTCGAAATTTTCCTGCATGGCCTTGATTAGGCCATAAGCGACGTTGTCATCCAGGTCTTGGTTGGCGACCACAATGGGGTATGGGTAGCTAGCGCTGGGCACCGGGTTTTCGGCGCTGATGCCACCAGCCCCAGAAGTGACTTCGTGCGGGCGGAAGTAGGGCGCAACGGCGGCCATGCGCTCCCAGCCTGCTTCGTCGTTGGGGTCTAGCACTGGCCAGCTAATGCCGCGCGGACTACTGGCCAGCTGCTGGGCTGGCGGGGTCMCCGTGGTGGTAAAGGAGGCATCCACATCGCCAGCGATAATGCCATCGAACGAGCGCCCGTAGCCGGGGTAATCAACCCGCTCTACGTCATCCCAGGTCAAGCCACCAAAGGCAAGGTAAGCTTCGGTGCCTTTATTGAGCGCATCGTCACCGCGGATATAGGCGATGCGCTTGCCGGCCAGGTCAGCGGGCGTTTCAACGTCCAGGTCGCCCGCAACCGCAAGAGAAAGACCAAAAGAGGCAGTGGAAGTGGTAATGACGCGTAGTGGCTGAGGACCCCAGTCGCGGTCGGCAAACATCATTACCCCTTCAGCGCCGTAGTAGCTGGCGATCCCGCAGGCGCAAAGGTCAACGCGGCCCTGCTTAAGCGGCGTCATCCGTGAAACATCGTTGTCCCCCGGCAGGATACGCACTGATGAATCGTATTTGTTCTGCAGCATATTGCCGATGGCGACGGCTTGGGCATAGCCGCTTGAGTTAGTGCCATAGGCCGTCCAGGCCATGGTGCCGGGGAGTTCAATGTCACTGGCGTGGCTGACTGCTGCGCCGAGTAGCGATAAAGGTAAGGCGGCGATGAGTAGGCGGTGAGCAAATGGATGCATTGGGATGCTCCTTTATTGTGGTTGTGTTTAAGGTTTTAGTTACGTTTTGCTACATAGTGTTTTGCTATGCGGTACTTGGTTTTGCTAAGTGGTCGGCTGATAGTAGAGAAGCCGCTGGGTGGCTGTCAATGCTGTTGTCAGCAGCGGTGCCCGTTGGTATACAACAGGTATAAAAAAACCAGGCAAAAGCCTGGTTTTTCAGAGCGGTAGCGAGAGCAATGCAGTTAAGAAAATTCACGCCAAGCGGCGTAGGTGCTTAAAAACACCCGCCCGGTAAGCGCATCCAGAAAGTCACTCTTCTTTAGCTGATCCATCACCGGGCCTTTGACCTCGGATAAATGCAGTTTTACATCGGAGTCTTTTAAGCGGGCGTTGATGGCATCCAGGCTTTCTAGCGCCGAGGCATCAATCAGGTTAACCGCCGAACAGATCAATACAACGTGCTCAAGCTCGGGGTGGCTCGCTACCAGGTTATAGACGGTGTCTTCCAAATAGCGGGCATTGGCAAAATAGAGGCTCTCATCAATGCGCAGCAGGGCAACGGTATTGACCGTCTCGACATCGTGGCGGGTAGTATTTCTAAAGTGTTCGGTGCCGGGGACGCGGCCTACCAAGGCGCTATGAGGGCGGCTGGTGCGGTACAAAAATAGCGCAATAGAGAGCGTTACCCCGCTGATGATGCCCGCCTCAACGCCTTCGCACAGTGTCAGCAAAATCGTCACCGCCATGGCGGCAAAGTCGCTGCGGGAGTAGCGCCAGGTTTGCCGCAGCATGGGGATGTCCACAAGCGTCAAAATCGAAACGGTGATCGTTGCGGCCAGGGTCGCGATGGGCAGGTAGTAGAGCCAGCCGGTGAATGACATAGTGACCAGCGCAATACCTAGCGCCGCAAAGGCACCTGCCGCAGGCGTTTGTGCGCCTGCATCGTAGTTGATGACCGTGCGGGATAACCCCCCAGTGACTGGCATGCCGCTGGAAAGCCCGGCGGCTAAATTGCTGGCACCAAGGCCCACAAGCTCCTGATTGGGAGAGATACGCTGGCGCCGCTTCGCGGCCAACATCTGGCCCATGGAAACCGACTCCACAAAGCCGACCAGACTAATCAGCAGCGCGGGGATCACAAGTGCCCGCCACAGTGAGTAGTCTCCCAATGGGAAGCTCAGTGCGGGTAACCCGCCTGGAATTTGTCCCACAACGCTGACGCCTTTATCGCCCAACTGCCAGTACCAGGTAACCAGGGTGGTAATCACGACGGCAAAGACCGGCCCTGCTTTGGCAATCAAGTCTGCCAGGGTGCGTGGCAAGCCCATTGAGTGCAGGGCGGCTTTACCATGGCGTCGCATAACGATCAAAAACAGCAGCGTTCCACTGCCGATCAGTAAGGTGGGTAAGTTGAAAGTGGCTAAATTAGGCACCAGGGTGACAAGGCGTTCCACCAGGGTAAAGCCACTACTCTCAACCCCCAGCAAGCTGCCCAGCTGGCTAGCAGCGATCAATATGCCCGACGCCGTTAAGAAGCCGGAAATAACCGGGTGACTGAGAAAATTGCTGAAAAAGCCCATTTTAAGCAGCCCCATGATTACCAGCATGCCACCGGAAAGCAGGGACAGGATGAGCGCGGCCTGTAAATAAGTCTCTGTGCCTGTGACCGCCACGGAGGAGAGTGCGGCACCGGTCATCAAAGCGATGATGGCGACCGGCCCGACGGCAAGGGTCTTGCTGGTGCCAAACAGGGTATAGACCAGTTGCGGCAGGATGCTGGCGTAGAGGCCTACCACTGCAGGCAGTCCGGCTAGCAGCGAATAGGCCAGCGACTGGGGAATGACCATCACCGTGACGATCAAGCCCGCCAAGAGATCGGCCCCAAACAAGCGTTTATGGTAGTGGGGTAGCCACGTCAGGATCGGCAAATAGCGCTTTAGCATGGGTTCCAGGTGTTATCGGAGTGGCAGAATAAAGAGAGTAAGGGATATTCCATTTCATTGCAGTGCTTATATTCATTTCTACTGCGGTAAGCCAATGATGAACCAGCGCTTATACACTTTCGTTCTGCCCCCAAAGTGCTACTTCTTTCATTAGCGTAACACGCTAAGCTTAGCCGCAAAGGGGAGTTAAGCCCCCTAAAATAGGGTTTTCGATACTCAATAACGTCAATAAAAAGAGTACTGCTCATGCGCTTACTGCGATTGTTAGTTCCGGGGTTTTTGTTGGCGCTGTCCGTAGGTCTTGTCGTACAGGGCGGTGTCTGGATTTATCTGGCGCTCCTGTCCGCTGCACTGGGGGGCGGCGTTGTACTGCTCAGTGCGCTTGAAAGCGTGTACCGGGCCGACCAACGTCGTCTTGAACAGCGCCAGCGTGGCTTTAAGCCCCTACGTGATTACCGTTCGTTACGTGGTATGGCGTACCGGTTAATGAATCGCGCCAGCAGTACCGCGATTGCCTCGGCAGAAGTGTCACACTATGCCGACCTGATGGATCAGCGCCTTTCCAAGCAAGAGGCCATGGCCCGTGAGGCTTCATCGAGCATGACGGCGATTAATGCGGCCATTATGCAGGTCAGTGCCAGCGCCAGCCAGGTGGCGGCACTGGCAGAGAGCGCCCGAGAAGCTAGCCATCACAACCATGCTGAGCTGGACGATATAATCCAGGATATGAGCGACGTTGCCGACCGCTCCAACCAAGCATTGGAAATGCTGACTGCGCTGAACGATAAGATTGAGCGCGTGCGCAGCGTCACCTCCATGATCGAGGATATCGCTGAGCAGACCCATCTGCTATCGCTCAATGCGTCAATTGAAGCAGCACGTGCGGGGGAGCACGGGCGTGGGTTTGCGGTAGTCGCGGGTGAAGTGCGTAATCTGGCACTAAAGACCTCAACCGCGACCCAGAGCGTCGATGAATTAGTTAAGGATATGCATCAGAGCGGTCAATCGGTGGTCGCTACCATGGGTCAGTTAATGACCCGCATCAGCGAGCGTTCCAAAGGATTGCAAGTGGTCGGCAATAGCCTGGGTACGATGACCCAGGAATTCGATCAGGTGCAGAGCGAAATTACCCGGGTTGCCGGTGCGATGGAGAACACACGCCAGCATAGCCAAACCGTGGCGGATGGCCTTAGCCAGCTAGAAGATGATGTGGATGAAGGCAACCGTAATATGCATGATTTGGCCGAGCAGGCGCGGGCGCTGATGGAAGCCGCAGAAGGCGTCGATGGGGAACTGGCTCAACAGCATTTAGAAGGGCGCCACCAGCAGGTGTTCCGCGCGGCACGCTCAACGGCCAATAAATTGGGCAAGTTGCTGGAAAAAGCGATAGCCAGSGGGGAGCTTTCAGATACCCACCTGTTCCAGCCCCAGTATGAACAGATTCCGGGTACGCAGCCGCCACAGTATACAACCGGCTTTGATAGTTTCACCGATAGGTATCTACCTGATCTGCAGGAGCCTTTGCTCACTCAGCTAGGTTTGAGCTACGCAATTGCCTGTGACCGTAAAGGCTATGTGCCTACCCATAACAAGGCAGTTAGCCTCGCGCCAACCGGTGATTACGCCCACGATCTAAAATTCTGCCGCAACAAACGCATTTTCGATGACCCAACCGGCAGCCGCTGTGGCGCTCATGAAAAGCCGTTACTGCTGCAAACCTACAAGCGCGACACCGGCGAGATCATGCACGACCTCTCGGTACCGGTGTATGTCCAGGGTAAGCACTGGGGCGGTTTCCGGGTTGGCTACCAGCCTGAGCGTGATATAGCGGCTCCCCCTGCGTTGCAGTCAGAGACCGCTCCAGCGCCACCGCTTGCACTAACTAGCCGCAGCGTAGCGCGGGCGTGACTGCCACGCCGACCAGGAGTAAAGCGCGAGCCCGATCCAAATAAGCACAAAAGTGGCCAACTGGATAATGCCCAGGGGCTCGCCGAAAACCGTTAGCGCGATGAGAAATTGGATACTGGGATTGATGTACATAAGAAAGCCAATGGTCGCTAAGCGTAGCCGACGGGCCGCGCCGGCAAAAGCCATAAGCGGCAATGCGGTCAAGACACCGCTGGCGATTAGCAGACTAGTGGTAGATGTATTTTGCAAAAAGTGCGAACTGCCGTTCCAGCTTAGCCAAGTCAAGGCGATCAGGGCGAGGGGAAATAGCAACAGGGTTTCTACAAACAGTCCTGATAAGCCGTCCAGCGGCACCTGCTTACGAAACAGGCCATAACTGCCGAAGCTTAACGCCAGCATCAGGCTAATCCAAGGCAGTTCACCCAGCATCACAAACTGGATGGCAATGGCCACGCTGGCCAGCCCCAAGGCGACCAACTGCAACTTTGCCATCACTTCCCGCAGCACCAGCATGCCCAGGGCGACATTCACTAGCGGCGTTAAGAAGTAGCCCAAACTTGCCTGCAGTACCTGCTTAGACTCCACTGCATAAATATAGATACCCCAGTTAAACGCAATCAATAGCGCGCAGGCCAACACGCGGCCAAGCCGCTTGGGTTCACCCAGTGCAGTGACCACCGGCGGCCAGCGGCGCAGTAAGGTAATCAAGCCGACCAAGAAAAGACACGCCCAAATGATACGGTGAATCAATATTTCAAAGGCGGGAACGCCGTCAAACAGGGCAAAAAAGAGCGGAAAGCAGCCCCACATGGTGTAGGCGGTTAGCCCAAACATAACGCCTTTGACGGCAGCGGGATCGCGTGTTGGAGTAGGAAGCATAGCAGCCTCATTATTTAAAGATGCTAATCTAGCATAAACTTTGCAATCACACTGGCGGAATGGAGGTGTTCAATGAGTGACTCTGGAAACAGCCAACTTAGCAGCACGCTAGTGCAGTGCGACCTGCGCTGGGAAGACCCCCAGGCCAACCACGCCCATCTTGAACAGTTGCTAGGCGAACTGGATGGCCGCGATACGGATCTGATTGTATTGCCGGAAATGTTTGCCACTGGCTTTACCATGAACTCCCGCGAGATGGCTCAGCCGATGGCAGAGAGCCAAAGCGTTGCTTGGCTGCAGGCCCAGGCGAAGGCGCGCAAATGCGTGATGACGGGCAGCGTGGCGATTGAAGAGCAAGGCGAGTTTTATAATCGCTTGATCTGGGCCACCCCAGAGGGCGACTTAACCCACTACGACAAGCGCCACCTGTTCCGTATGGCCGGTGAGCATGAGCGCTATGGCATGGGTAGTGAGCGCAAAGTGGTGGAACTCAACGGCTTTAAACTGCTGCTCAGCGTTTGCTATGATCTGCGTTTTCCTGTGTGGATGCGCCAGCAGCCAGCAGAGGGGGAGCATTTCGAGTATGATGCGCTGCTGTGTATTGCCAACTGGCCAGCACCGCGTCGTCACCCTTGGCGCACGCTGCTACAGGCCCGTGCGGTAGAGAACCTAAGCTATGTGATTGGCGTTAATCGCGTTGGAGAAGATGCCAAAGGGCTTGCCTATAGCGGCGACTCCCTGTTGGTCGACTTCAAAGGCGAAGCGTTAATTGATAAACCTGCCCATACCCCGTTTATAGAGACGGGCACGCTGGATAAAACTGCCCTTGATGCTTTTCGTGAAAAATTTCCTGCCTGGCAAGATGCCGACCATTTTAAGCTGCTGCCAGGAGTCGGTTAATGATGCGCCTTGATCGCTTTTTGAGTGAAMCCTCACCGTTAACCCGCAGTCTCGCCAAGCGGGCACTCAAAAATGGCGAAGTGACCCTGAACGGTGAGCCGATCAAACAGTCGGCGACCCAAATCGATACCGATAATGATGTGGTGGTACTCAACGGCGAGCGGCTAGCGCTGGTAGGCGTTCGCTACATTATGCTGCACAAGCCCGTCGACGTTGAATGTAACGCCCGCCGCGGTCTCTACCAAAGAGCAATCGATCTAATTGATCTACCCAAAGCGGATCGGTTGCAGCCGGTAGGGCGGTTAGATGTAGATACCACGGGCTTACTGCTATTAACCGATGATGGTCAGTGGTCTCACCGCGTCACATCTCCGCGCCATCGCTGCGCCAAGGTGTATATCGCCGAGCTAGCCGAGCCTATGGAAGGCGCCGCGGCGGAGTGGGCGATTGGCCAGGTCGCCGATGGCCTGATGCTGGATGGGGAAGAGACACCGACCCAACCTGCAACGTTAAGACTTCTTTCGCCTACCCAGGCGGAGCTCACCATTACCGAAGGGCGCTATCACCAGGTGAAGCGGATGTTTGCCGCCCTGGGAAACCATGTGAACTCACTGCACCGAAGTTCCATCGGCGATTTAGCGCTGGATGAGAACCTGGCGCCTGGCGAGTGGCGGGAATTAACCAGCGACGAAATCGCGCTTTTCTGAGTGCCGGTTTAAGGTCTGCTTTAGCCGCTTCCTCAATGGATGAGCGGCTTTATTTTTAATTTAATATTTATACCGTTATCTTACGTTTTCGCCCCAAGTTATTGCCTGGAGATTGTGCGAATCAGGTGGAAAGTCGTAGGCGGAAACTGCCTTCCAGCAGTTCCGTTAGCCGTTGCTTCGTCTTAAGGGGCTAGGTGGGCAGCAGCAATCAGCGCTTGGGTATAAGCGTGCTGGGGCGCTGAAAGCACCTCTAGGCAGGGGCCTTGTTCGACCACTTCGCCATCCTTGAGCACCATAATGCGGTGTGCCATGGCGCGGACAACGGCTAAATCATGGCTTATAAACAAATAGCTAAGCTGCCGCCGCGACTGTAGGTCACGCAGTAGCGCGACTAACTGCTTCTGCACGGTACGATCTAGCGCTGAGGTCGGCTCATCCAGCACCAGCAACTCTGGTTCTAGGATAATCGCTCTGGCTACGGCAATGCGCTGGCGCTGACCACCGGAGAACTCGTGGGGATAGCGGGCGGCACAGCTTTCGGGCAAACCTACCTCGTGCAGGGTTTGATTAACCCGCTGGGCGACTTCTTCAGTGGTGAGGTGAGGGTAGTGAAAGCGCAGGCCCTCACTAACGATATCGAACACCGGCATACGGGGTGAGAGGGCGCCATAGGGGTCTTGAAACACCATCTGCAGCCTGTGGCGATGACGGCGCAACGCATCGCCGGTCAGGGAGCTTAGCTTATCGGTACCAAGGCTAACCTCGCCATGGCTGGTAACCAGTCGCATGACCGCCGAGGCCAGCGTGGTTTTACCTGAGCCGGACTCGCCCACAATGCCCAGAGTCTCTCCCGGCGCAATATGGAAATCGGTTGGTTGAACGGCTACAAAAGCGGGCGGCTGGCGCTTAAATAAGCCGGTTTTAGGGCGCTTAAAGCTGACGCTTAACTGACGAGCGGTTAATAGCGGCGCTGTTTGCTCAATGGCTTGGGGCCGACCCTCCGGCTCGGCAGCCAGTAACGCTTTGGTGTAATCACTCTGCGGATGCTGAAAGACCTGCTCCACCGGGCCGATTTCCTGAATGCGCCCCTGGTACATCACGCAAATTCGGTCTGCATAACGGCGAACTAGGTTTAAGTCGTGGCTGATAAACAGCATACCCATGCCATGGTGATCGCGTAGTTCACGCAGCAGAGCGAGAATCTCCTGCTGTACCGTGACGTCCAGCGCAGTGGTGGGCTCATCGGCAATCAACAGTGAGGGATTGTTGGCAATCGCCATGGCAATCATCACCCGTTGACGCTGCCCACCCGAGAGCTGGTGGGGCCAGGCGTCCAGCAGTTCGTCCGGGCGCGGTAGTTTTACTTGTTCCAGCAGCTCTTTGCTGCGCTCACGGGCCGCCTGGCCGCGCAGTCCTTGATGCAGCCGTAACGCTTCACCAATCTGCTTACCCACCCGATGCAGTGGATTGAGCGAGGTCATCGGCTCCTGGAAGATAAAGCCGACGCGATTACCGCGTATAGTGTTCCACTCAGTTTCCGTTAAAGTGGCCAGATTGGTATCACCCAGCCAGCGTTCGCCCTGAACGCTAGCGTTACTGGGCAGCAGATTTACCATACCCAGCGCCGATACCGATTTGCCGGAGCCTGACTCACCGACAATAGCCAGGGTTTCGCCCGCATTGAGAGTGAGTGAGAGTGACTGGACCACCGGGTTGCCATCAAAGGCGACATCAAGATGTTCAATGCGCAGCAGGGGATTATGCATGCTGAGTCTCCTGGGCAGGCCCAGCTTGGCGCTGCTGCACGTGACGAGGATCAAAGGCATCGCGCAAGCCTTCGCCGATAAAGACCAGCAGCGAGAGCATGATCGCCAGGGTCATAAACGCCGTGATACCCAGCCAAGGAGCGTGAAGATTATTTTTACCCTGGGCTGCCAGTTCACCTAGCGAGGGAGCGCCGGGGGGCAGGCCGAAACCGAGGAAATCCAGTGCGGTGAGCGTGCCAATTGCACCGGTAAACAGAAACGGAATAAATGTCAGTGTCGCGACCATGGCGTTGGGCAGCACGTGGCGCCACATGATCAGGCGTGACGGCAAGCCCATGGCTTTGGCCGCGCGCACGTACTCGAGATTGCGCGCGCGCAGGAACTCGGCGCGCACGATATCCACCAAGCCCAACCATGAGAAAAGCAGCATAATCCCCAGTAACCACCAAAAACCTGGCTGAACAAAGCTGGCCAAAATAATCAGCAGGAACAGCACCGGCAAGCCGGACCAAATTTCGGTGAAGCGCTGCCCAATCAAATCAATTTTGCCGCCAAAGTAGCCCTGCACGCCGCCCACCACAACGCCGATGACTAATGACCCGGCGGTGAGTACCAGGGCAAAGGCCACCGAAAGACGAAAACCATAAATGACCCGTGCCGATACATCCCGCCCCTGGTCGTCGGTGCCCAGCCAGTGGCGGCTATCCGGTGGAGCCGGGGAAGGGCGGGTCATATTCATATCCAGAGTCTGATACGAAAACGGAATGATAGGCCAAAGCGCCCAGCCGTGATCTTTAATCTGTTGTTGAACAAAGGGATCCAGATAGTCCGTTCGGGTCGGCAGGAAGCCGCCAAACTCGGTTTCTGGGTAGTCCACCTGCATGGGAAAGTACCACTGGCCTTCGTACTGCATAATGATCGGTTTGTCGTTGGCAATCAGTTCGGCAAACAGGCTAACAATAAACAGCGTGGCAAATAACCAGAGTGACACCCGGGCACGACGATTGGCTTTAAAAGCGGCCAGCCGACGGCGAGTGATAGGTGCTAAACGTGACGATAAAGCGGCCATTATCACGACTCCCGAGTCGAAAAGTCGATACGCGGGTCTACCCACACGTAGGTCAGATCGGAAATCAGCTTGAGGATTAAGCCGATCACGGTATATAGAAACAGGGTGCCGAAAATTACCGGATAATCCCGCTGCATCACCGCTTCAAAACCGAGCAGTCCCAGCCCATCCAGGGAGAAGATCACTTCGATAAGCAGCGCCCCGGTGAAGAAAATGCCGATCATCGCAGCGGGTAGGCCGGCGATAATAATCAGCATGGCGTTGCGAAACACATGGCCGTAAAGCACGCGCCGCTCGTCGGCGCCCTTAGCGCGAGCGGTAATCACATACTGCTTGTGAATCTCATCAAGGAAGCTGTTTTTGGTAAGCATTGTCAGGGTGGCAAAGCTGCCAATCGAGGCGGCGATTACCGGCAGCGTGATATGCCAGAAGTAGTCTTTGACCTTGCCCCAGGCTGAAAGCTGGTCGAAGTCGGGTGAGGTCAAACCGCGTAAAGGGAATAAGTCCCAGTAGGTGCCCCCGGCAAACAGGACAATGAGCAGGATGGCAAACAGGAAGCCCGGAATGGCATAGCCGACAATCACTAGTCCGGATGACCAGACGTCAAATCGGGAACCGTGACGCAGTGCCTTTTTGATGCCTAACGGGATGGAGATTAAATAGACCAGTAACGTTGTCCAAAGTCCTAATGATATGGAGACCGGCAGCCGCTCTATCATCAGTTCGGTGACCGGGCGGTCACGGAAGAAACTGGTGCCAAAATCGAGGGTGAGGTAGTCCGCCATCATGCCGATAAAGCGTTCATGGGCGGGTTTGTCAAAACCAAACTGCTGCTCTAGCTGTTCGATAAAGCGCGGATCAATGCCCCGGGCACCTCGGGAGTCGTCGCTGACCTGGACGTCGGCGCCGCCCATATCCAAGCGAGTGCTGGCCATGGCGTCAGCACCCTCAAACCGCGCCAACATCTGATCAATTGGCCCGCCCGGCGCCGCCTGAACAATCATAAAATTGAGTAGCATGATGCCGAACAAGGTCGGAATCATTAGCAGCAGTCGGCGTAAGGTATAGCGGGCCACAGAGCACTCCGAGGTTTATGACGATGAAACCGTTAAGGATAAGCCGTTGCAATCAGTCGTTGTCATCGCGGCCGTGTTAGCGTCCGCGTTGACGGCGCTGTAGTGCTGCTTCACGGTCGGTGTCTACCCACCACGCATCCATATCCATGGCGTACTCTGGGAACGGCTCGGGGTAGCCAAACTTATCCCAAATGGCGATACGGGTCTCCCCTGAGTGGTAGTGGGGAATCACATAGAACCCCCAGCGCAGCACACGATCCAGCGCGCGGGTGGCGGTATCCAGCTCTTCACGGCCATCGGCACTAATGATCGTTTCCACCAGGGCATCGACCGCAGGGTGTGCCAGCGCCATCCGGTTGCGGCTTTGCGGCGCCTCGGCGGCGGCACTGGTCCAGAAGTCACGCTGCTCATTGCCCGGATTGTTCGACTGAGGGAAATGACTAATCACTATGTCATAGTCGTAATTGCGCTGCCGATTTAAATATTGATTAATATCAACGATACGCAGCGATGTCTGCACCCCTAAGCGGGCCATATTGCGCAGCATGGGTTGAACCACCCGTTCAAGTCCAGAATCGTAAAGTAAGACTTCCAGACTTAAAGGACGTCCGCTGTCTTGGTTGACCAGCACGCCGTCCTCAACCCGATAACCTGCCTCACGGAGTAAATCAAGCGCTTTACGCAGCCGTTCGCGTAGCTCGACGGGCTCATCGATAGGCAGCGGCTCGGTAAACAGGCGATCAGAGCCATGGGAGGCCATTAACTCTTCACGGAAGGGCTCCAGCAGCGCTAGCTCTGCCTCTGAAGGCAGCCCGGTGGCTTCCATTTCAGAATTTTGGAAAAAACTCTCGGTGCGTTGGTAAGTACCGTAAAAAATATTGGTATTAAGCCACGGGAAATCGAAGGTAAGGCTCAATGCTTCTCGTACCCGTGGGTCTTGAAACTTCTCCTTCTGCAGGTTGAAGACAAACGCCTGCATCATGGATGGATTAACGTCCGGCACGGTAAGTCGCTTGACCAAGCCCTCTTCGTAGGCAGGAAAGTCGTAGCCAATTGCCCAGGTGGCGGCGCGGGCATCGGTACGAAAATCGGTCAGACCGGCTTTAAAAGCTTCCCAGGCAATGTCGCGGTCACGGTAGTAGTCGTAAATGATGCGATCGATATTGTAACGACCCACGTTGACCGGTAAATCTTTACCCCAATAGTTCTCATCGCGCTGATAAACAATGCGCCGACCAGGGTCGACTTCGCTAATACGGTAGGGCCCGGAGCCTGGGTGCGCGACTAGGGTGGGTGAGGTGAATTCCCGGGGCTCCCAATAGTGGCGGGGGAGTATGGGTAACTGGGCAATGATTAACGGCAGCTCTCGGGACTCGGTATCGTTAAACGTAAAACGCACCTGATGCTCGTTTAGCGCGATGGCTTCCTCTACCCCAGCGTAGTAGCTGGCGTAAAACGGGTTGCCTTCTTCGCGGAGCAAGTTAAGCGAGAACACCACATCATAGGCCGTAACCGGCTCACCATCCTGGAAACGTGCTTCAGGGCGCAGGTCGAACTCAATCCACTGCCTATCTGGATCAAGGCGTACACCCTCAGCCAGTAAGCCGTAGAGGCTAAAGGGCTCATTAGGGTTGCTGGCCATTAGGGTGTCGTAGATTTGTGAAATGCCGGTAACCGGCGTACCGCGAATAATAAACGGGTTTGTCGAGTCAAAGCTGCTGCCCACGGCGGTATGGGTAATGGTGCCGCCTTTGGGGGCCTGCGGGTTTACGTGAGGGAAGTAGGGGAAATCTGCTGGTAGCTCGGGGCTATCGTACAGCGATAGCGCGTGAACGGTTTCAACCGGCACCACGTTATGCGCGTCGGTATTTAAATCACCCACCACGTTGGCGCTGGAGGTGGTGTCAGAAGCATCGCTATTAGTCGCTGTTTCTGAAGCGCTGGCCTCTGAAACAGTGTTCTCTGAAGCGATGCTCTCTGAAGCCAGTACCGATACGTTGAATAGCAGGCCACTGATGAGTAGAAGCGATTTCGCAAAAAACAAACCACGCGGCATTGGTGACATCCCATGTGAACAAAGCCAACTATGTTAACCCGGTTTAACGCCCTGAAAGTGTCAGCAGTTGGCCTGGTTGTAAAGCGCCGGGGCGGTCAATCGCATTCCAGCGGATAAGGTCTTGCTGGTTGACATTATAACGGGCTGCAATCGCCGAGAGGCTATCGCCACTTTCAACGCGGTGGGTATCGGCGCTGCCATTTTGTGCAACCGCTTGGCGACTGTCTTGTGCTTGACTACCGTCTTGTGAGAGTTGCGCGAGCATCTGCGTGTCGACCTCTTCAGGTACCAGCAGGGTCTGAGCACTGCGTGGATCGATACTGCCATTCAGCAGGCCTGGATTGAGCTCGGTTAACGCCGTCTTACTGACATTCAGCAGCTGCGAGGCTTCCGAGAGCGTCACCGCGTGGGTCAGCTTCACTTTCGCGAAGGCTGGGTCAACGTGTATTTCCGGTAAGCTGACGCCGTACTCCTGAGGATCGTTAATGATCGTCGCGATGGCTTTCAGTTTGGGCACATACTGCATGGTTTCGTAGGGCAGCGAGAGATCCCAATAATCGCCGTTTAAACCTTGAGCCTGGGCCTGATGCTGAGCACGGTTAACGGTTCCGGCGCCTGCGTTATAAGCGGCTAATGACAGCATCAGATCACCTTCGTACCACTGATCAGCCTGCATTTCCAAGTAGTCCAGCGCTGCCTCGGTGGAGGTCAAAACGTCTAACCGGCCATCGTAGTTTCCATTACGTACCAACCCCAACGCATCCCCGGTACCGGGCATAAACTGCCATAGCCCAGCGGCACCGCGGTGGCTCCGCGCGCCTGGGTCAAAGGAGCTCTCTACAAAAGGAATTAATGCCACTTCACCGGGTAGACCGCGCTCACTAACCTGCTGGGTAATCCAGGCGAGCCAAGGGGTAGCGCGTTCGGTGATAGTGGCAATATTTTCGGGGCTTGAACGGTAGTACTCAATCCACTCGTCTACCCGCGCTTGGGCCTCGGCGGGTAGTGACTTCTCTTGCCACTGAAAGCTTTTACGCAGCGTTGTCCAGGCGTCTTGAGGCTCCAGTTCCAGCGCTTCCCAGAAGTGGATCTGGAACGGCGTTGGGCGTGGCTTTGTAGCGTCTACTGGGGTGCCTGTTGATGCAGTTGGTCTTTCATAGGCTGTGGCAGAGGCTTGAGAGCTTGCCGCAGCGGCTAACATTAGGCCCATAATTACGGTACTGCCAGCGCTCAGCATCAAGCGCTGGCGAATCGTTCGATAGGTCATAGTGGCATTCGTTTGGTTTCGATAGCGTTCTTAAAAACGGTTCTTCCACTCGCGTAGAGTGGTGAACGTAGCGAGATCATCATTATTAACACCCTGGGTACCTGCCGCCTGGCGCACGCTATCAGTGCCCACGCGGAGGTAGGGATTAATCTTCAGCTCGCGTCCTATCGTGCTGGGTAAGGTGGGGCGATCCAATGCCCGCGCCTTCTCACACTCCTGCAAAGCGTGTTTGACGTCTTCGTTTTCAGGATCCGCAGCACGAGCAAACGTTAGGTTTGCCTGAGTGTACTCATGGGCTGCAAAGACCAGTGTATCTTCAGGGAGTTCCGCAAATTTTTTCAGCGCGGTATACATTTGCTCCGGCGTACCCTCGAATAAACGACCGCAACCGGCGCAGAAAAGTGTGTCACCGCAGAACAGTAGCGCAGGGATACCGGCGGTGAAGTAGCTGATATGATCCAGCGTGTGGCCGGGTGTCTCCATAACGTCAAACAAACGGCCCATAATGCGAACTTCGTCGCCGTCGCCCACGGTTTCATCAATGCCTGCAATGTTAGGATTGGCCGGGCCGATCACGTGAGGCGAATAGCGTTTAATTAATTCCGCTAAACCACCGGTATGATCATGATGATGGTGGGTAATCAGAATACAGTTTAGGGTTAGCGACTCACGCTCAAGAAACTCGATCACCGGGGCAGCTTCACCGGGATCCACCACGCAAACGCTTTGACTATTATCTTGTCTTAATAGCCAAATATAGTTGTCGCTAAGGGCGGGGATCGGTGTCACGCTCATCATCGACGAGATCCTTTAAGTTACGAAAAAACACATCAAACTTTGCGCTTATCAGCGCTAAATCGGTGCGTAAAAGACGTTAAAAAGCCGTTACTGTGGAGGGAAGCGCTGTTCATGTCAAATTCGACGACGGCCACGACACTGGCTAAGCGCTTACAAAGTAGCCAGCCTTATTGGCAAACAGAGGCGGGGCGTTCGCTTTGGGAAACTCAGCGCGCCTGCTTAGGGCCCGTGGTGGAATCGCGGGTGGGCGGCCACAGCTTGGAAATGAGCATGGGGCCGACACTGATGACCATGTCGGCCATTCCACACCCCATACGCTGGTCGCCTACGCGTCAGTTAGCCGATACCGATAGCACCTTAATATGTCCGCCGGATCAGCTTGCGCTGCCGGATCGCTGTTTGGACGTAATGGTCATTCACCACTGGCTTGAGCATTTAGCTGATGCCCACTTCACGCTTCAGGAGGCCGCACGGGTGACCGCCGATAACGGCATTATGGTGCTGTTTGGTTTTAACCCTATCGGTGTGAGCGGGCTTGCCCGGCAATTGCGAAAGGGGCAGCAGGCGTTTCCCTGGAACGGTAGCTGGCGCTCCGCTAGCCGCCTGCGCGACTGGTTGGCGTTTGTCGACTTTGAGGTGGAGCGAGTAGACTATTGCTGCTTTCGGGGGCGGATGAATGCCAAGTGCGGTGAATATTGGGAGTCGTTAGGGCGGCGGCATAACCTGCCGTTGGGCGAAAGTTATATGATTCAGGCTCGCCGACAGCAGCGCCAAGCGCCGGTGCAGCGCCTGAAATTTGGCTTGAAGGCACCGGCATCCCCGGCGTCGTTGGGTGTTACCCGCTCAGGCACATCTGCCCATTACTCGTCTTATCAAGAGTATCCGACTCAAGTGGCTCCCGCTAAAAGGCATGAACCTGAGTCGCAAAAAACCGGGCCATTTAAAACTAAGTCACGCAAAACTGTTTCATTTCAACCAGGGGATCAAGAGTTTGACTAAAGAGGCGGCCGGAGATCTACCCCGGGTAACGGTGTATACCGATGGAGCGTGCCGTGGCAATCCAGGCCCCGGCGGTTGGGGCGTCGTGCTGGCGAGTGGCGAGCATGAGAAAACCTTGAAAGGTTATGAGGCGGATACCACTAATAACCGCATGGAGTTAATGGCGGCGATCATGGCACTGCGCACCCTTAATACCCCGTGCGAAGTGGCGCTATGGACCGACTCCCAGTATGTTCGCCAGGGTATCACCCAGTGGATTCATAACTGGATCAAGCGCGGCTGGAAAACTGCTGCCAAGCAGCCGGTCAAAAATGCCGAGCTGTGGAAAACCCTGCACGAAGAGACCCAGCGCCATAAAGTCGAGTGGCACTGGGTAAAAGGGCACAGCGGGCACCCAGGCAACGAGCGTGCCGATTCGCTGGCCAATGAAGCGATTGATGAGCACCAAAAAAGGAGAGCATGATGCGTCAGGTGATCTTAGATACTGAAACCACGGGTATCGACCCCAAAGATGGCCATCGCTTAGTCGAAATTGGTGCCATTGAAATGGTCAATCGCCGCTTCACTGGTCGCACTTATCACCAATACATCAACCCCGAGCGGCATATCGACGCTGAAGTCGTCGACGTTCACGGGATTGATGACGCCAGAGTTGCTAACGAGCCGATATTCGCTGCAATTGCCGATGAGTTTTGGGCGTTTATCGAAGGCGCAGAGCTGGTGATTCATAACGCCCCCTTCGATGTGGGCTTTATTGACCACGAGCTCGGCATGTTGAATCGGCAGCGTAAATCCCCTCTGTTGGGGCCCGTCAGCGATCATTGCAGGATACTCGATACGCTGACTATGGCGCGCAAAATGCACCCCGGCCAGCGCAACAGTCTTGACGCATTATGTAAACGCTACGATATCGACAATGGCCACCGGGTGCTGCACGGCGCCCTGTTAGACTCTGAGATTCTCGCTGAGGTCTACCTGGCGATGACCGGTGGGCAAACCGCGCTGACCTTAGACGCGGCCAGTGCCGCGGAACAAGAACAGGCGGATACCTCCAATGAAGGGCTGTCGATTCAGCGTGTCTCCCTAACGCCTGGCCAACTGCGCGTGGTGCGCCCAACCGACGAAGAACAAGCGGCCCATAAGGCCAAGTGCGAGGCGCATAAGCTGCATTGGTTTGAGGGTGCGGCCAGCGATGCTTAGGCGAGAAATTCCCCATCATGAACAAGCCGGGCGGGTAATTCGTCTATCGCGCAGCCTGTTGGCGCCCGCACCGCTAAGCGGCAGCGAAGCATTAACGCCGTTGCAGCCCTACCAACCCTGGACAGAGCAGATGCAGCCGCTTTGCTACTGGGATGACGAACCGGTGGCGCTGCTCGTTGAGCCCCAGGCCGGAAGCGGTTGGATTGACGGTCGCCAATGGATGAGCGAACTCTCCACCGGCTGGTTTAGCCTGCTCTCTACGGCGCTACAGGTAGGTGCTTGGTTAGAGAACCATCGTTTCTGCGGACGCTGTGGTGCACCGGCCACCAAACTCACAGCGGAATTCGCGATGCACTGCCACGCCTGCGGGCACCGCAACTATCCGCGTATTTCCCCGTGCATTATCACCCTGGTAACCAGCGGGGAAGCGATGCTGCTTGCCCGTGGCCCGCGCTTCCCACCCGGGCGCTACTCCACCTTGGCAGGTTTTATCGAGCCAGGGGAGTCAGCGGAAGAGGCGGTACACCGCGAGGTGTTTGAGGAAGTGGGCGTGCATATCGATCAACTGCGTTATCACCAAAGTCAGGCGTGGCCATTTCCGCACTCGCTGATGTTTGGCTATTTTGCTGAAGCGACCACTCGGCGCATTCGTATCGACGGGGTAGAGATTAGCGATGCGGCGTGGTTTTCACCCCGTCAGTTGCCCTCTCTGCCGCCGCCTTACTCGATATCCCGCGAGTTGATCGAAACGCATTTGGCACGCTGGCGCGAGTAAATGGCGCCGCGTGCCGATATCGCCATTACTCGCTAGGGAATAAGCTTGTCAGCTTTGTGGCCAACATGACATTGCCGGTGGCTTTCAGCTTGCCGGTCATAAAGGCCGTCATGCCATTGATCTCGCCACTCATAATGCCTTTCAGCGTGTCAGTGGTTAGGCTTAAGCTGACAGAAGGATCGTCGTGCTCACCCTCTTGTACGTCCAACGTGCCATCTTGGATGTTTAAGTAGTAGCTGCCAGCATCGGTAAAGTGAAACTGGAAAACTTCATTCATGCCCTTTGCTGCTTGCGGACTGAAACGCGCTTTTAGCTTCTCAAGGGTAGTGTTTGACATAACATATCTCTCAGTTAGGTAGATGAACTTAAGTAGATGGGACTAAGGCTAGCGACCACCGCCAATATAAACAATCGCAAAGGCAAGCGAGGTTATTTCATACGTGCGTTCCAATCAAGCACTGTCCCGATCAGGTATATGCCAAAGTACACGTCATAAAGGAATCAACCCTCTAAATGGAGAACGTCAATGAGTGAATGGGTAGCAGAAATAGGCACCTTTGTTGTGCAAACCACTATCGTGATGGCGCTGATAGGCGTTGGCTTGCTGCTGATTGCGCGCACCAAGCAAGACAAAGAGAGTGACCTGAAGCTCACTATCGAGCCGCTAAACGATCAGCGCCGCCGCCGTGGTCGGCGTTTACGGCTGGCTGCTACCTTGCCGGGGGCGCGTAAAAAGCTGCTGAAAGTATTTCGTAGCGAAGATAAAAAGCGCCAGAAGGGGCATAAATCGGAGCAAGATGCTGCCCCAGCGTCGCAGGTTTGGGTGCTCGACTTCCACGGCGACCTGAAAGCCTCCCAAACTGAGCATTTTGCGCAAGAGGTGTCCGCTATTATCGACGTTGCCGCTAAACAGGATGAGGTAGTGGTGCGCCTTGAGTCTGCGGGTGGGCTAGTGCATGCCTACGGCCTGGCAGCCGCCCAGTTAGACCGGCTGCGCACGGCAGGGCTGACCAMCACGGTGTGTATCGATAAGGTGGCAGCAAGCGGTGGCTACTTGATGGCGTGTACCGCACAGCATATTAAGGCCGCGCCCTTTGCGGTGATTGGCTCTATCGGCGTGGTGGCACAAGTCCCCAATATTCACCGCCTGCTCAAGCGCCACGATGTTGACGTTGAGCTGCTTACCGCCGGCAAATACAAGCGCACCTTGACCGTGCTGGGTGAAAATACCGAAGAGGGCAAAGCAAAGTTCTTAGAGGATTTAGAGAATACTCACCGCTTGTTTAAAAGCTATGTGGCAGAACGGCGCCCCACCATGGACATCGATACACTCGCTACGGGCGAGATTTGGTACGGCAGCGAGGCATTGCCCCAACAGCTTGTTGACAGCGTAGGTACCAGCGAAGCCTATTTGGTTGAACGCATGACCGAGGCGCAAGTCTTCCTAGTGAAACTAGAAGCACCTAAAACCGTCAGTCGGAAACTGGGCTTGGCCGTGTCGGAAGGGATCGAAAAAGCGGCGCTGAAGGCGCTGGGTGTAATCGACGCCGCTGGGTGGCAGCGGCGCTGAGATTAACCTTAAAACATCAGGCAGCGTAATGGTGTGCCAAGGTGGCGATTACTGCCTTGGCACTTTCACTGCTTAATGAGTAATAGATCGTTTGTGACTCCCGCCGGGTATCGACGAGCTCATCACGCCGCAAAATAGCCAGATGTTGAGAAAGCGCTGACTGGCTTAACGCAAGTTGTTGATTAATTTGCGTTACTGACAGCTCTTTCTCGGCAAGAAGGCAGAGTATTTGCAGCCGTTTCTCGTTGGCCAACGCTTTAAGCAGGTTAGTACCCGCTTCAATCGCGCGACAGTTATGTTCAAGCAGGCGTGTGGCGGCGCTTGTAGAAGCAGACATAAAGTTCTCCTTGCCTACACTGTTACATCAGCGTTTTATAAGCATTGTTATACGTTGTCGAGGCATCGTCGCGTCGCGAGGATTAAGTTGTTTAATGATCAGTAATTTAGCGAGTTTTGTCCAAGCTGCTGTTTAACGATTAATCAATGGTAGTTGTTCGCCATCTTGTCGACAATGTCGAGGGCTGTCTAGCGCTTTAGTCGCTATTTAGCCCATAGTATGAGGGTGAGGCGTCGGTTTCCTTTGTAAAGTGTCAACAATCCTTTTTGATCGCTACTACAAAAAAGATAGGGACACCATGAGCCGCTACCAACACACCTTCCAACGCTCCATCGAACACCCGGAATCGTTTTGGGCCGAGCAGGCCAAACGTATTCCCTGGTACACGCCGCCGCAAACCATACTCAGTTTTGATGGCCAGCACCCTGCACAAAAACATGCACGCTGGTTTAGCGACGGTGAAATGAATCTTAGCTACGCTGCGCTGGATTACCATGTTGAAAATGGCCGCGGTGACCAGGCGGCGATTTTTTGGGATTCGCCCGCCGCCGAGGCCAAGCTAACCATTAGCTACCGGGAAATGCGTGACAAAGTGGCGTACTTCGCGGGGGCGCTGACCCAGCTAGGTGTCACCAAGGGGGATCGTGTGATCATCTATATGCCGATGATCCCCGAAGCCCTGGTGGCTATGTACGCCTGCGCCCGTCTTGGCGCCATTCACTCGGTGGTGTTTGGAGGCTTCGCCCCCCATGAACTGGCGGCACGCATCGAAGACGCCGAACCTAAAGTGGTGGTTGCCGCTTCCTGCGGTATCGAATTGGGCAAGGKGTTGCCCTATAAGCCAATGGTAGACCAAGCCGTTGCATTAAGCGCCCATAAGCCGGATGCCTGTGTGGTTTATCAACGCGCAGCACACCGTGCTGAACTGGGAGCAGGCGATCATGACTGGGAAACGCTGGTCGCCAAGGCGCCGTTTGCAGAGTGTGTCCCGGTAAAGGGCACCGACCCGCTGTATATCCTGTATACCTCGGGTACCACTGGAAAGCCCAAGGGGGTTATGCGCGATACGGGTGGCTACGCGGTGGCGCTGGCTTATTCGATGCAGGCGATCTACGCCATGGAGCCCGGCGACGTATTCTTTACCGCCTCGGACGTGGGCTGGGTCGTCGGGCACTCGTATATTGTTTATGCGCCTTTGTTAGTGGGTTGCACCACAGTAGTGTACGAAGGAAAACCGGTAAAAACTCCTGATGCAGGCAGCTTTTGGCGGTTGATTGAAGAGTACCGGGTTAAGAGCTTCTTTACCGCGCCCACCGCCTTTCGCGCGATTAAGAAAGAGGATCCCGATGCCAAATTGCTGCAGAACTATGATATCAGCAGCTTGAAGCACCTTTACGTGGCCGGTGAACGCCTTGATCCTCCTACATTTCATTGGCTGGATGACCTTTTKGATGTGCCGGTGATAGACCACTGGTGGCAAACCGAAACTGGCTGGCCGATTGCCGCTAATTTGCCGGGCATTGAGTCAACGCCGACCAAAGCGGGGTCAGCGACATTCCCGGTTCCCGGCTTTAATGTACAGGTGCTTAATCGCGACGGTGAGCAGGCCAAACCCATGGAGCAGGGCAGTGTGGTGATCAAACAGCCCATGCCTCCGGGGTGTTTGACCGGCGTTTGGCGGGACGAAAAGCGCTTTCATAGCGCCTATATGGCGGCGTTCCCCGGCTACTATTTAACCGGCGATGGCGGCTATTTTGATGAGCAGGGCTATCTGTTCATTATGGGCCGCACCGATGATGTCATTAGCGTCGCGGGTCATCGGCTTTCAACAGGGGAAATGGAAGAGGTGGTCGGTGCCCACCCAGCGGTGGCCGAGTGCGCTGTAATTGGGATTCATGATGATCTGAAAGGGCAGCTGCCAATCGGCTTAGTGATTCCCAAAGATGGCTTTGATGGTGATGAAGCCACACTAGAAGCCGAACTGATTGCGCGGGTTCGCGAACACATTGGCCCGATTGCCTGCTTCAAGCAGGTGTTAGTGGTAGATCGTTTGCCCAAAACCCGTTCGGGTAAGATTTTGCGCAAGCTGCTGCGCACGATTGCTGACGGTCAAGAGTTTGCTATTCCCTCCACTATTGATGACCCCACCAGCTTGGCGGATGTTCACGCCGCCATGCGTGAGCGCTCGGTAGGCGCGGCGGACAGAGCCACTCCGCTGGATTGACGTTTGGCAGGCCCAAGCCGCCCGAGATTGAGGGCGGCTTTCATTAGCCGACTTTTAATACCCCACAGAAGCCGTATAATGCGCTCCCCAGAACAGCGCCAGCTTTATCAACGTTGATGTAGCGATGCGCTTACTACCCCGAGGGTTCCCTAACCCCTCTTCGCTATTAAAAAAAGGTCTACCCGTATGTTTGCATTGAGTGAAACTCAGCACCGCCGTTGCCTAATGGTGATGGTGGCTTTCCATATCGGCATTATTGCCGCCAGTAACTATCTCGTTCAGCTGCCGTTTACGCTGTTTGGTTTTCACACCACCTGGGGGGCGTTTAGCTTTCCGTTTATTTTTCTAGCGACCGATCTAACCGTGCGTCTGTTTGGTAAAGGGCCCGCACGGTCGATTATTCTGCGCGTGATGCTACCCGCGCTGCTGGTCTCTTATGTGGTCTCAGTGGTGTTTCCCCGTGGCAGCTTTGCCGGTATTGAAGCGCTGTCGGAGTGGAATCTGTTTGTTGCCCGTATCGCACTGGCTAGTTTCTTGGCCTATGTGATCGGCCAGCTGTTGGATGTTCAGGTGTTTGACCGCTTGCGCCAGTGGGCATGGTGGGTGGCGCCGGTCTGCTCAACGGTGCTGGGTAACCTGGCCGATACCTTTGCATTCTTCTCGGCGGCGTTCTATAACAGCCCAGACCCGTTTATGGCCGCCAACTGGATCGAAATTGCTGCCGTCGACTATGCCATTAAACTCGCCATCAGCCTGCTGTTTTTCCTACCGCTGTATGGCTTGCTGCTTGCCTGGCTAACGCGCCGTTTGGTGGTTTGGACAGGTCAGGKGGACGCCGCACCCCGAACGGCGTAATGGCGTAATGGCGTAATGGCGTAATGACGTAAACACCACACAGACCGCAAAGCTTAGGAGCTAGCATGACTGCCGTTGCCACCGTTGATCTGCATTTTATCGATATGCCCGCCGAAGAAGCCGCCGCGGATACCACCCCACTGGTGATTATTCACGGCTTGCTGGGAAGTGCCGATAATTGGCGTTCGCACTTGAAAGKGTGGCAGCGCAGCCGCCGTGTGATTGCGCTGGATCTGCGTAACCATGGCCGCTCGCCCCATGCAGAAGGCATGCGTTACGCGACCATGGCGGATGACGTTATAGCGCTACTGGATAAGCTTTCGATTGAGCGCGCTCACGTGCTGGGCCACTCCATGGGCGGCAAAGTGGCGATCAGTCTGGCGCGCTTGGCGCCCGAGCGTGTGGCATCGCTGATAGTCGCCGATATTGCCCCAGTGGCTTATGAACATGGCCATGACGATGTGTTTGCCGCGCTGGACAACGTGCGGAAAGGGCAGCCCAAAAACCGCCGTGAAGCCGATGACCTGCTGGCTGAACATGTGGATTTCCGGCCCACAAGGCTGTTCTTAGCCACCAATCTGGTGCGCAATGACGATAACGTGATGGCGCTTCGGGTAGGCTTAGATGAGATCAAGCGTGGGTATGGCGACATTATCGGCGTGCCGGATGGCGAGCAGCCCTACGATGGCCCAGCGCTGGTGCTGCGTGGCGGCGATTCCCACTACGTGGCCGACGATATGCTGCCCGCACTGCGTGAAGTGTTGCCCCGCGCCCGTGTGGTAACGCTTAAAAATGCCGGTCACTGGCTACACGCCGACCAGCCGGATGCCTTTCAGCAGGCGGTCGAGGCGTTCGTCGACGCCCAGTAGATGCACGCGCAGTCATACAAACAGGCGCTGCCTTATCAGAGCGGAGTGACCGTTAAGCCGTGCTGCTCTGGATAACGCAAGAAACGGTTCAAAATTCGGTAGCTATCCACATCGAAGCTTGCGGACGTTTCCGCAAGCGTTTGCGCGTTGTTAAAACTGGTCGCGCTGCCTAGATAGCACCACTGGCGAACGACATGCCATGCAGACCCTGTAGCGCCCGCTGACTTCTCCTCAATAGCAATACTGCCCGGCCAGGGCCACACGTTGACCTGAAGCTGGGTGAGTGCTTTTTGCGCCCGCTGGGTATGCGCTGCTATCGACTCCTGACCATTGCACGCTCCACGGCACTTGCCCACCTGATTGGCAAAACAGCGCCCCTTACCTTTTTCCAGCCCCAACACCCGAGGGCAGAGCTGCTGCTCTTCAGCAATGGCGCGCAATGCATTCTTGGCCTCGCGTGCATTACGAAACAAGCCATACAGCGTGCCGCTTATAGGCTGGGTCAGGGCGTTACCGCTAAGCAACTCAGGGTGGTCGGCTTCCTCCGCCCAGTGCCMGGTAGTTAACTTGCGCTGTTTGCGTAGCTGCCGGTTCATAATCGGCATTAACGTTTTAACCAGCTGCGCCTCACGCAACTGGGCGCCTAAATCGCCAGCGGTCTCTTCCCACTCGATATGCTGAACCTGCTGGGCGAGGCGCATCTCTTTGTCGTCCTGGTGGTCGCGTTGAAAATGCCCTAGTACACGGCTGCGCAAGTTGACGCTTTTGCCCACATACAGGGGCAGCCGGTTGTGGCCATAAAACAGGTAGACGCCAGGGCGGGCGGGCAAATCTTGCAACTGGGCGCTATCCAGATGGGCAGGTAGCGTGCGGTGGCGGCGTTCATCGCCCAGCAGGCGCTGCCACGCTTCGTCGCTGTGTTCTGCCTGCCATGCCTGCCACAGCGACCACAGTGCATCCACATCGTCTCCGGCACGGTGGTGGCGGGTGGGTGTAATGCCGTAGCGGTTAAGCAGCGCTTTCAGATTGTGCTGACGCTGTTGGGGCGCTATCCGTCTTGATAACCGCAGTGTGCATATCAGCGGCGCCCGGAAATCCTGCCCAGCACGCTTAAATTCGTTGCGCAGAAAACTGTAGTCAAAGCGCGCATTGTGGGCCACTAATTGCCCGTCGCCCAACCACTCTCGAAGCGACTCGGCTATCTGTGCAAAGCGTGGCGCATCAACAAGCATGTCGTCGCAAATCCCGGTCAACTGGGTGATCTGCGCGGGTACCTTGCACTCCGGATAGATCAAGCTCGACCAGCGGTCAATCAGCTCGCCATTGATGACTTTAAGGGCGGCTATTTCGGTGATTCGATCCCGCGTCGCGCGGGTGCCAGTAGTCTCAACATCAACAAAAATTAAAGCTGTTTCGCTCATGGGCCGCCAGGTTCGTGGATAAAGAGCTATCAATACGCGGTTATAGAGTGTGGGGATTTACCGCCAGGCGCGATACTGGCAGCGTGTCTTCAATAATGCCCGCTTGTTGCAAAAAGGTTTCAAAGCCAGCGTAGCGTCGGCTGTCCAGCGCTGCAGGGCTCAATGCCATACGGCGCAGAATATCCTCCCAGGCGTTGGCGTTAATGTCATTGTCGAGCACAGGGTGCGCGCTAACCAGCAGATCCCAGGCTGCGTCAGGGTTGTCAATAATCCAGTGGCTCGCCTGCTCAAGGGCAAGCACGAAGCGAGACCAAGTATCAGCGCGGCGGGCAAGCGTATCGCTATTGGCCAGCACCACCAAGCCGTCATTGCGTGGAATATCTAACTCATCGAAGCGAATGACGTGGGTGTTAATACCCTCAGTCGCCAACTGCTGGGGAAGGTAGTGGTAAAAGCCATCGGCGACGGCGTCAATTTGGCCTTCACGTATCGCCCGGATGGGATCAAAGTGCAGGTTGACCGGTGGCGTAAAATCATCGGTTTGCTGCACCGAGCGGGGCAGTAAACGCGGAATGCTCAGATCGCGGCCTTCACCGGTGGTATAACCGTAGTGTAACCCTGCCAGGGTACTCTCTGTTTCTGCCTGCTCTTCACCGGTCACGATTACCGCTGTTAACGACGTTTCAATCAATGTCGCGATCCGGGTGATGTGCGCGCCATTATGGACTTGCAGATGAAGCAGCGGCTGACGGGTTAACGCCAAATCGACTTCGCCTGCGGTTAGCAGCTTGATGGCGATAGAAGGGTCGGCCGGTGACTGAATCTCCACCTCAAGCCCCTGGGCAGCATAAAGCCCTCGCTCTTTAGCAATCACCAAGGCCGCATGCTGCGGGCTCAAGTACCAATCCAGCATCAGCGTCACGCGTTTAACCGGGGGAGGCTCAAGCGGCGGTGCTGGAGTTTGCGCCATGGTGGGCACTTCCTCTTCGCTTTCGCTGTCAATGTTTCGCCAAAACGCTTCCGGCACCTCGACGTCTGTATCCAGCGTCAGCGGGTTCGTTTCTTGAGGAGTCTCTTGTTCAGAGCTCTCTTGTTGAGGGCTTTCTTCGCTCTCTTCATTAGCGTAAATAACTGAATTAGAAAACAGTAAGGTAACGATGAGACTCAATAGAATGGGGTGCCACCAGCGTGATAGGCAACGCAACATAGTCAGTAACTCCAGAGGTCGTAACGGCGAAGTGTAGCCGCCTGGGAAAGCTTCTGACCAGCCCTTTGACAATAAGAGGGCGCGGAGAAGAGACAGTAAATTCAACGGTTACATGCAATAATAGCGCTGTATTGATGTAGAGACGGAGAGTCATGGACGCAATTTATATGTTCTTTTTGGTAGGCGGTTCGCTAATGGCGCTCAGTATTCTGGCCAGCCGTTTATCGTCGATGATGGGTGTGCCGCTGCTGCTGATCTTCCTTGGGCTAGGCATGCTGGCAGGGGAAGAGGGCGTGTTGGGCGTCGTGTTTGACGACTACTCCATGGCCTTTGCTATCGGCCACCTCGCGCTTGCCATGATTTTGTTAGACGGTGGCTTACGTACCCGCCTCAAAACCTTCCGGGTAGGTTTTAAACCCGCGCTCTCTCTGGCTACCTTTGGGGTCTTTATCACTAGCGCCATTGTTGGCGTTATCGCCATGTGGATTTTTGACCTAACCATCATTCAGGGCCTGCTGGTTGGAGCCATTGTGGGTTCCACCGATGCTGCAGCAGTTTTCTCCATGCTGAGCGGTCGCGGCGTTAATCTCAACGAACGGGTAGGGGCAACGCTGGAGATTGAGTCGGGTACCAACGACCCGATGGCAATTTTCTTAACCCTGATGCTGGTCGAGCTGTTAGTGGGGGATATTGGCGGCCCCGTTCAAACGCTGCTGTTTTTCATTTCCCAGTTTGGTATTGGTTTGATTGTTGGCCTGGGGGGCGGTTGGCTGAGTGCCAAGCTGCTACGCTGGCTCGATTTAGCGCCGGGCCTTTACGCCATGTTAGCGCTGGCACTGGGGTTCAGCGTGTTCGGTTTAACCAGCGTGCTGGGCGGTAGTGGCTTTTTGGCGATCTATCTTGCCGGCTTGATGATTGGTAATCAGCCCGGGCGCCACCTTAACTTTATTCTACCTGTGCACGATGGCTTGGCGTGGCTAAGTCAAATCGGCCTGTTCCTGGTGCTTGGCCTGCTGGTCACCCCCAGTGAATTGTGGGACGTGGCACTGCCCGCTGGTTTAGTGGCGCTGGCGCTTATCTTTATTGCCCGCCCACTGGCCGTGCTGATCACCATCAAGCCGTTCTTTAAGTTCCGCTGGCGGGAAACCTTCTTTATCGCCTGGGTAGGCTTGAGAGGGGCGGTGCCTATCGTACTGGCGATATTCCCGGTCATCGGCGGGGTCGAAAACGCCTCGCTCTACTTTAATGTCGCGTTTGCTGTGGTGTTGATGTCGCTGCTKATTCAGGGCGGCTCGCTGACGCTGATGGCCAAGTGGTTGAAGGTGGAAGTGCCGGTAGGCACCGTGCCTAACCGACGCGGCCCGCTAGGCATATTGCCGGAAAACGACTTTGAGCTGTTCGTGTACGGGGTCGAGAACCAGGATTTAGAAGACGTGCCCATTCGGCTGCTGCGTTTTCCATCAGGTGCTTTGATTTCCGCGCTGTTCCGCGACCACGCCATGCTGCACCCCAAGGGCAGCACACGCTTGAAGCTGGGCGATGTGATTTGTGTGATCGGCCGCTCAGAGGACTTGTACGCGCTTAACCGACTATTCAATGGCGATGCCAAGCTCAAGCAGGAGCGCGCCTTCTTCGGTACCTTTACCCTGGATGGCAGCGCGCAAATGCAGGACATCGCCCAAGCCTATGGCCTAACGCTCAGCCCCGGCGAGCAGAACATGACGCTGGCGGAGTTTATTGCCCTGCGCGTGGGTGGCCACCCGGTGGTCGGGGACGACGTGGATTGGCACGGCATCCATTGGGTAGTCAGCGATATGGAAGGCGGCAAGATTACCCGCGTCGGGTTACGTTTGTACTAAAAGGCGTTGACTTCCAAGGAAAAGCTGTTAGTATACGCACCCATAAGCCGGAGGGATGGCAGAGCGGTTGAATGCACCGGTCTTGAAAACCGGCATAGGTTAATAGCCTATCCAGGGTTCGAATCCCTGTCCCTCCGCCACTTATTCAAGGGAATCAGCTACTTAGCTGGTTCCTTTTTTTATGTCTAAGCATCGGAAAAGGGCGAAAATATAACGAGGGGAACACCTACCGTTATACTGCTCCAGCCAGACCAGTGCATAATAGACTAAAGTCTAGTCTTCTAAGAACTCTCCCGCTCCCAGCGTGCTTACCGTCAACACTCGCTTGGCACGTAGATAGACCTCAGTCGTTCGCCGGTCGCTGTGCTGCAAATTGGTCATGGCGTTATAGCCTTGGTCATCTGCATCAGTTGCGTGCTTGGCGCGTATATCATGCTCGGTAAACCGTTCGATATGGCCCTCATGCATCGCCTTACGCATCCCATACTGCCAGCGGCTGTGAAACTTATCCTTGTTGTAAGGCATGCCGTCCCGCTTACAGGACAGCGTAGGGCCTTGCTTGCCACGGCCTAGGTTGTCGGCCTTTATCTCCTGCACTAAACGCCTTAGCTCATCATCCCAGGGGATCACAGCTTGTTTGCCTGCTTTGCTGCTGCGTAAAGCGATGCCGTCTGGAGTAAGTTGGTCTAGGCGCAGAGTGAGAAGGTCGCGTTGACGTAGTCCGGTTTTGTACTTCAGCAGGGCATAGCGGCGCACCCACGGGGAAGTGAATTTCAGGAAGCGGCTAAACTCAGCGTGCGTGATATAGCGGTCACGCGGCTTGAGCTTGAACTTGGTCACCGGATCGGCGGGGTTGTGCTCGACAATTCCCCAGCGCTGGGSATATCGAAAAATGTGCTTGAGCAGAGCCAACTCATGGTTGGCCTGCGTTTTGGACTGAACGCCGCGGGCGTCCATATAACGATAAATGTCGTGAGCCGTTATATCTCTTGGCTCGCATTCAGCAAATACTACATACGCTCCAGCACTTCGCCTTTGCTGTTTTCAAACGCCAGCAGGTGGCCCCAATCTTCTATCAGCTCGACCATTTCCTCCTGGTCGAAGGTGCTGCCATCGGCATTTAGGTAGGCAGTGAACTCTGGTGTTTTGGGCAGGTTCAAGGTAGCGGAATGATCGCAATGGCCAGGGCGCTCAGTAATGCCGATATCCAGATAAGAGCATGCCGCCATGGCGTCGCGGAATACAGGAGCTTCACTCTGGCGACCCGCCACGTAGGCAATAAAGTCTTTCAGACCCTCGGTTTTGAATTGCCCACGAAAGCGGCGGCGCTGGTCTTGATACTTTTCCATGTCCACCAGTGTTGACGCACATGACCGTTTCGGTGGTGTGTTCTTCCGACTGTGTGCCGTGTTCGGTCGGAATCTTGAAGGCCAGCTTGTGGGTAACGCCGACCCGGGCACCTGAGCCAATGTTCTCGACTGTTAGATCAATCGACACTTTGGCTTTCTTCTTCGGGTTGTCCGTTGCCAACGCTGCTGCGTGGCTAAGGACTTTACCCAGGCGTTCAGCCAATACGCCGTCTGGTCACATCGGTTGGGTGTGACATACGAGTACTACGTAGCGAGGGTGGGTGTGAATGGGAGGCATCAAAAAGGCCACCTCAGTGGGTGGCCTTAAATCAGCGCGTATTAAGCGATGGTGTTACGTTAGCAGTCTTCTGCAATCCAACGATTTTCTTGGGTCGTCGTAATTGTTTCGCTACTAATCAGCTCGGTCTTGGAGGTAGTGTGCTCTTCGCTATGCTGCGTAATGGTGATATTAATCTCAACATCTTGATCACCGTATGAATTAGACGCAGAAGCATGAACTGTGTTGCCGCTCTGCGGGGGCGAGCCTCATTGAGCTTGAGGGTGATTTTTTGCATATTTCAACAGTAGCTAAATTTCAACTGCTTAGATAGATGGATATAGCGTAGGTTTAATGCTTTTCTGCCTCATTACGAAAGGTCAGTCAGTGCTTCAGGGTGTTTTTCAGCTACTCGTAGCAATGTGCGTGCAGTGCCGGTAGGCACGCGACGGCCTTGTTCCCAGCCGCGAAGCGTACCAGGGCTTACGTCCAGCAGCTTAGCAAACTCACCTTGAGAGAGCCCCATGCGATGGCGAATTTCTGCGGCCTTGGGTACTTCTACTTGCGTCTCACGAGCGGCTTTGCCTTGCTTCATTTGGCGTATGGAAGCCAGCAGCGTATTGCCAAGCTCTTCACCGGTCATAAAGTCATCACTCTGCATCTTCAATCTCCTCTTTAATCTGCTTGAGGATGTGAGAGGGGATATTCCCACGTACTGATTTAGCGTATATCACCAATAGCCAAATCTTTCCATCCGGTAAGCAGTTGTAATGAATGACACGTACGCCGCCGCTTTTCCCTTTACCCTGTAGCTTCCAACGCACCTTTCGGCACCCACCCGATCCTGGGATAACATCACCAGCTTCAGGGTTTTTGGCTAACCACTCGAAGAAGGCTGTTCTTTCAGCTTCACTCCAAAGTGAGTCAGCGCTGGCTTTAAAGATATCTGTTTCGGCGATCGTGTACATAAGCCTATTGTGCGTCACTGACGTATAAATGGCAAATGCAAATTTCCAGATGGTGTACTAGATAGGTGGAGGGGGAGATAGATTTGGGGAGGTAATTGAGGGCTTCAGATCAGTTTGGATTCAGGATAGCAGTAGGAGGGGATAGTCAGTAATATCAGATAACGGAAAGGCGCAGTATTGGGATGGGAACAGAGCTAAAACACATGAGTATAACCGAGTATCAGTTATACTGATGCATTCTAAGTTACTGTTATATTTGGAAAAATAGAGGCTAATTCTCTGGTCTTGAAAACCGGCATAGGTTAATAGCCTATCCAGGGTTCGAATCCCTGTCCCTCCGCCAAGTATTACGACTAAGCCGCTGATTTCAGCGGCTTTTTTGTTGCCTGAAGGTTTTTGACCCACACTTTGACCCACACCTTGCAATTGGCTCTCTTCGAAACGACTGGGACGCCTATGGACAGTTCTTCTATCCATGAAGGCGTCTACAGGCATACCACTGAGCATCCTTTCCCAAAGCTTCACCCACATGACAGTCCTAATCTGCTATTCCAAAGATGACACAGACTGCAGACATCTTTATTGTAGTCTTAAGAATTATGAGTATTTGCCATAGACAGATTTCGACCCTGAGCGGACATCCCGTCAGAAGCGGCATGCTGCTTCTGCTGTGTTATGCGGCTGGTACGATAATCTATTCTATGCAGCCTATTTATAATCAATTTTTTTAATATCAATGAGAAAGATTGTTAATAAAGGGCTGTATTATCTCAATAAACGCGCCGTCGGGTTTATTGAGGTTATGTGGACGGGTTTATAATCACTGTTAAGTATCAAGGATCTTATGAGCAAGAATAGTAAATCTAAGAGAGATGCCAAAAAAAAGGCGAAAAAGCATCTGCAGAACAAAAAGCAAGATTTAGCCATGCGCGAAAAGCAAAAAATCCCAACGATCTTTCTTGATGAATCAGGAAATACAGGCTCGAATCTACTTGATCCAGACCAGCCTGTTTTCACTCTATCTAGCTGTGTATTTTCTGAAAAGGAATCTGAGAAACTGCTAGCTCTTGTAGATTCCAATTCTCCACATGAAGCACATTTCAAAAATCTGAAACGGAGAAAATCTGGTCAGGATGGCATCATTAGGTTAATGAGTAGCCAGTTACTAAATACAAAAAATGTGAAAATAAACATATTTTTAAAGGAGTTCATGGTAACAACTAAGATCGTCGATCTTCTTGTCGAGCACATGTTACACCTGATGGGCGAAGACCTCTATTTAAACGGAAGGAATATCGCTCTTTCAAACATGCTTTATTACTGTTTGCCATCATTTTGTGACAAGGATATGGTTCAATCTATGTACAAATCCTTTGTGGTAATGATTCGAGACCAAAAGCAGGACGATATTGACAACTTTTACAGCAGTCTTGAAAAGGTAAAAGAGTCTTCGTCTAGCGAGGATTTTAAAGAAGACATTGACTTTATTATAGCTACGAAAAATTGTATCCACGATGCTCTTAACGGAATTGACAAATTTTCCTTAGATCCATCAATACCAGCATTGTTTAGTCACTGCGCTCAATGGGGAGACGCATATCCGAAAGGTTTTCATATCATTCATGATGATTCTCATAGCATAGAAAAGCAAAGACTCTTGTTTGCACAATTTATGGACTGGACTCAGGACGAGGTGGAGCTTGGTTACGATCGAAGGAAATATAACCTCCCTCTTAAAGGAAAGTCTTTAAAGTTCGCTAGCTCCAAAGATTATTCACAAATTCAGGTAGCAGACATCATAGCTAGCTCATTTTCATACTGGGCTGCAGGAGTTAGTCGCGGCGAGACCGAGGATTACTTATTTTTAGAGCTTAACAAGCTCAATTTAGATCGATTTATCGGCCACAATAAAATATGGCCAACAATGGATGTAACGCCAGAGGATTTAGGCACAGTACATGATGGTGGTCTGAATGCTGCAAACTATACGCCGTTCTTTTTAGAAAAAGCCATCCCGAATCCAGATGTTGCGAACACTTAACAAGTCAATTAACTACGCGCCTTTCAGGCGCCGGACGCAGCAAAGCTGCGCCGGTTATTGAGGCGTTATGTTTCTAGGAGAGAAATTTGAGTATCTGCCTCAACCTTACATCAGCAGACATCAGCCTCACTAAAGATTTAGTGGCGATCATTGGAACTTTCGGGGCGCTGGCAATCGGTATCCTTGGGTTGAATACATGGCGTCGTCAGCTGCATGGAACCTCCAAGTTCGAAGTTGCTAAAAATATACTTACAACAACTTACAAGATTGAGGACGCGATTCAGGCGGTAAGGAGCCCAATGCTTCATCTGCGAAAAGAGGAAGTTGAGGCAGGCAGAGCCCTGGAGCAAGAGCAACGAATATACTCTGAACGGTTGCAAAGGCTGAATGAAAAGCGAGCGGAATTGAGAACCTTGGCTCTCGAAGCACGAGCCATATGGGGAGAGCAAGATCACTTCGATGCACTTCAAAAGCTTATCGGTAAGCTCCATTCCGAAATTTGGCTCCATTTCTGGTTAAAGGGCGCTTATGCAGGGCCTGGTGCCCAAGTAGATCGAAGCCCCGAGCGAGTAGCCGCGAATGATAAAATTGTCTATTTCATTAATGATGAAGATGACTTTACTCAGCAGATCAAAAATGCTGTCAGTGATATTGAGTCAGTTTACAAGAAGCGGCTCCGCGAATGACGAAACATAACCAAGCAATTAAGTACGCTCCCTGCGGTCGCCGGACGCTCGTTCCTCGCGCCGCTTATTGCGGGCGTTATATCAGCGCCTACTAAAAGGCCGCTTTTGGCCGCTAATAGCCGGACAAAGACGGCCCAACAGGCCGTCGTTTATCCTCATCAAACCTCTGTCTGTTCTGCCATTTCCAGCGCGTCATCTACCTCTATCCCTAGATATCTGAGGGTGCTTTCCAGCTTCGTGTGACCCAAGAGCAGCTGTACTGCCCTTAAGTTTTTCGTACGTCGGTATATCAGAGACGCTTTGGTGCGGCGCATTGTGTGCGTGCCATAGCTTGAAGGATCTAAACCTATTTCGGTGACCCAGGCTTTCACGATACGGGCATATTGGCGCGTGGACAGATGCTTTGTGCTATTAATGCGGCTGGGAAACAAGAAGTCTTCGCTTCTGAGTTGAGCAAGCTTTATCCAGTCCACAATAGCGATACGGGTTTGCTCGGTTATTTCGAACTGGACAGGTCGATGCGTTTTTTGCTGCATCACGATGGCTCGTGGAGATATGCACGCACCATGGGCTATATCTCGTAATCGTAAATTGACGAGGTCGCAGCCTCGTAACTTGCTATCGATGGCTAAATTGAAGAGGGCAAGGTCTCTCGTCTTTTTGGCAAGCTGTAGGCGCACACGTATGGCCCAGATATCTCGAAGTCGCAGAGGCGCCTTCTGCCCAACTAACTTGCCTTTATTCCAGGGTGTAGGTGTACGGGAGATTTCAGTCACAACGTTCATAGCATGTTCCTCCATCAGGTGGAGGTCAAAGAATGGCTCAATTCACGCTTGTTATATGCTAAGGTTAATTTGCGGTCTGGGCCCGACCCAAAGCGACCCATCCAGCCAACGCGGCATGCTGGTTCATCAGTGTTAGCACCTCAATGTAAGCGGTACTTTGAGCCAATCCAAAATAGGGACTATAGAAAATTGTTTGAGCATATCAAGAAGAGAATAATTAAAGGACTAATCGAAGAGATATCCTGCTTAGACGCAACAGGAATTGAACTGGTTGGTCATAACTATATTTCTCAGCGTGAAAAACAGACTCTAATTCACCATGGTCTAAATAAGGATTACATGCCTTCGGGTTACACAGTAGACACATTTTCTGATGACTCTTCGATTGTCGGAGAATACAGTGCCGAGAAAGGCTACTTCGATTATTCGGGGAAAAAAGATTCACCTGTTTATTCAAAAATAAATAAAGATATACGTCATGCTTTGGGCCATAAAGGCAACTCCGCTCCAGAAAAGATATACCTTATTAGTAATCAAGAAGAGAATTCATCTTTTCGCGCAAAGTTTAATGCTACACAGATTGGTCAGCAACACGCGGAACGGCTCATAATAATCGATGCAAGAGAGCTTGCTAAAGGCGTATATGAGCAGTCAATAAACAATCCGGCCGCTGCCGATTTTTACAAACAATATTTTCCAACGTTCTCTCAAAATATGGATAATTATGAGTACTTTGGGAAATTACCAAACGCTTGTGATGAATATGTATACACTGATGAGATTAACGATGCCATTAGCAATCACTTTAATACTGGAAACAGTGTTTGCGTACTACATGGAATCAGCGGGTCAGGGAAGACCCAGTCGGCTATCGATTTCGTCAGAAGAAATGAATTAAATTTGCCTAATTATATTTGGATTGGAGGTGAGGATTGGAATCGAGATACTTCACTTAGTTCTGTGCATAGAAGTAGAGGTGGGGCGCCAGTTAATGTCGCTGGGCTATTTAATTCTGAAAAATCTATCCTTGTTATCGATAATTTTGGATCCGGCCTTGAAGAAAGTGATTTTGAAGAATTGAGGTCGGGGTTTGAAAAAGGAGGGGTTGTTCTAGTTACTTCTCAAGTTTCTGTGCCGCAAAGTTCAATATACCTCTCTATTCCACAATTCTCGATAAATAGTGCCCTCGAACTACTAGGGGAAACAGGTTCTTCAGCCTCTGAGTTATGCAGAGAATTCATATCAAGATGCCGTTTTTCACCACTAATTCTCTCGATGACCAAAAAGCTAGGCGATGAACAGGGAATCGATAAAGAAACTATCTATAGGGAAATTCTAGACGAACCAGAGTTGGTCGATGACTCTAGTGGCGCATCAATTGTAAGGAAAATTCTTTCTAGCTTGCCTCAAAGTTCTCTTGATGCGCTAAAAAAAATAGCTAATTCAGGAATAAATTCTCATGATATTGAATTTTTGAGGAAATACATTGGTGTTCTAAGATGCAATTCTCTGCAAAAGTTGTCAATTCTTGTTCCCGAGAATACACCTGGAGTTCTTCGAGTTCATGAGCTTATATCTATTGCTGTTCAAGACGAATTAAATAGCTCACTTTTAGTTTCTTCGGTTGAGGATTATATATCATCAAATGCCGGTGATATGACTCCAAGTTTTCTTCGACAGATACATTTGTGTTCCGATATTATACTCAAAGAGCATCAGCGACGTGGATCTAGAGATATTGACTGGCTACATTACTCCCTACTGCAGTTAGAAGGAGATATAAAAGTAGAGCTTCATAGTGAGATACATGAAATCGCTCTTACCGAGAACGATAGTTTACAAAAGATTAAGAGCGTTATAGACGCTAAGGAAATTCATTCGTATACGATTGATGATAACGAGGAGAGGAAAAGCTATTATAGTGACTGCGCCAATTTATATGACGATCTCCTAAATAAAAATATATCTGAAGAGATACAACTGGAGCTCCTTCATCATAAAGGTAAGTCTCTTAGACGTTCAGGAATGTATACTGAAGCCTTAGAATCATTCAACCAACTGCTAGTGTTAAAGCCTGAATGGCATGCAACTTATGGACAGATTGCTCACTTAGGAACTCAAAATGGAGTAGAGAAAGATGTAAAGGACGCTGGTGAAAAAGCTATGCGAACTCTACTAGGATTTATCCAAGATGAACTGTTTTCAGTCCCCCTCCGTGTCTCATTAGCTGCTCTTGCTAGATTAAGATCATATGGAAAAATTGTTCGAGAGATTAATGAAAAAAAAGATTTAGTAAAGAAGCTGGCTGATGTGATATCTCTGTCGGCCTTAGAAGGCCTAGGTCAATTTTATGAGGCATTCGTCTCTTTTACATCAATGTTTGGATATAAGCATAGCATTGCGTGCGTCAGAATCGCAGAATCCATACCGGAGTTAATAGCTATCCCGCCAAATCAAGTTGAAAAAAGGCAATGGGTAAGCGCATGTGAAGCACTTACCAATTCATCAGTGGCAGCCGGAAGAGAAAATAACGTGAGGCTTGCCAAGTTATTGATTGATTCGGCTTTATCATTTGCAAATGAAATTAGCGGCAGTGAACAGCTCCGCTCATATGATGGAAGATGCGTGGCAAAAACATATAACATAGGTTTGGAACCAGAAAAATCAATAATAGCAATAATGAAAGTTCCCGAGGAAGAAGTAAATCATTGGTTATTATATGAGAAAGCAAAAGCACACTTAGAGCTAGGGGAAGGTAACTATGAAGAAGCGTTATCCAGTGCTAAAGAGTGTTTTTCTTCAGCAAAAAGCGATGATAAAGCATCTGCAAGAATATCTATCTATCATGACCTGCTTAGTAGTTGCTATATAAAACTCGATGATCATAAAAATGCAACTCGAGAACTTCGGGAAGCAATTGAAAATTGCTCCAATGAAAAATATAGGGCCGACCTGGAGCTTCGGTTGAAAGAACTCTCCGAATGCTAACAAAGCGCTGCTGTCGGACAAGTTTTCCGCTGCGCTCCAAACTTGCCGCAGAGCGCGGCGTTAGGTTTTCGATATTATGATCGACTCCGAGTCATATGAAGATACATTAAAAAGCTATGAATCTGCCCTCGAATGGATGCAGAAAATTGGTGTCAATCTTGGTGCTGGACGGACATCGCATTACGAGAGCCTTGTCAGCTATTGGGCTGAATCATATAGAACAGCTTCGATTGAAGAGGGAAAAAGGATCTTTCCGAGCTTTGTGAATTCGATGCTGGAAATTCACGATTTTGTGAGCGTCTACAAAGCCTTTAAAGATATTCCTGCCGCAAAGCTTGGAGGCATTGGCGCAAAGCTCAATAAAGCAGTGAATGGGCCAATAACTTTAGAGGAGGAAACTCCAGCTTCCACAACAGCTAGGAACTTTCTGTTTGAGGCGTTGGTTGCGGCAAGACTCCATGCTCCAGTTCGAGGCGCATCTGCAATTCTCGATGCGCCGTCAGATACCGGGGTGCTATTTGGCGGCAACAAAATTTGGGTCGAATGCAAGCGTGTAACATCTGAGAGAAAGATTGAGAAGAACGTCAGAAAAGCCTCACGCCAGTTAGAAGAGGTGTTACATAAGAAGATGGGGGCGAGGAACAGAGGAATGGTCGCCCTTGATGTATCGAAAATCTTTAACCCGGGGGATCGCATCTTCGTCCGTGAAAGCGACGCGCATTTGCTTCAATCTGTCGACCGCTTAATGAACGATCTAATTGAACGCTTTTCTCCAGTTTGGCAAAAGGTTTATGAGAGACGGGATCGTAAAGTAATTGGAACAATCGCGCGTTTTGCGTTTATGTCTGTATCAGAAGAGCGCAACTTGCTGGTTCATACAACTCAGTGGGGAGTGAACCCCCGTGTTGGTACGTCTGGTCAGAATGAAAATATACAGGAAGAGCTCTCTTTCGCTTTAGATATCAACTGAAGTTAATGAGATCGAAACCTAACCAGTCGCTGTTGCCGGACAGTTTTTCCTCTGCTTTGCAGCTCATAAACTGCCGCAAAGCTTCGCGTTATATCAGAGACGACTAAAAGGCAGCTCCTGGCCGATTCTTGCCTTCTAAAGGGAAGTTTGCTGGCTGATCAAGCCATCCCTTTCAGAGCTGAGTAAAGGTCTATTTTCGTGAAGAAAAACTCCCTCTGCTTCACTTGATCGGTAAAGCAGAGGGGAGGGCTGTAACGTGAAGGCTTGTATTGCCAGAGGATAATCTTGCAAATACATATAAAAAATTGCTTATGATCAGAGTTTTTATGCTTATGCGCAATTTTCAGAGACGGGTGATAATGTTGAAGTGCATGCGCATTTTTCTAACGAGCCTTACTAGCAGGAAATGGTATTTACCCCATTTATATCAGTGGATTAGATGATTTTTGGCAAGGTAGGGCTTCCCAGATAAAACTCGCATGCGCATGAAAAAGTTTGTTAAATTACCTGAGAGGTCTTAAGCATGCACGAATGGGATGACGATATCGAGGCGCTTGATATGAGCGCTGCCGAAAAAAATGGCCTGCAGGTTTCTCGAAATTATATAAAGGCAGCGCAAGACGGAGAAATAAGTGATGAACAAATGGGGGCTTATAGCTATGCTAATGAGTTTAATAATTGTTTCGTTAGTCATGATCTGGAACCAGTTTCGAGAGGACCTTGATAAACCGCCACTTCATTCCTTGGCGTTTCACTGGCTTTTGAATCGCTTGCCCCCAAAATAAATACTGTCCTAGCAAGCGCTCATTCAACGTTAATTGCATGATCAGTTCCATAGCTACTCAATGGCCGGTGTATCTCATCACAGATGCGATCACATGAGAGGAAAGCGCTTAACAGTGGCTTTACATACCTCATCTGACGACTCAATATCTCACTCAGGATTCAACTCTGGCGAGTAGGTCGAACATATGCAAACGGTGTGCATTCACTCAACGACTTTTTGCCTGAAAGGTGTATCCTGGCGTTATCGAGCACTACAAAGTGAGAATACAGTTTTTTGCGCACTTAAAACTCGTCAAACGCTTTGATCACCGTCTTAGCTGTCACTGACCTCGTTGTGGTATGGCAGATCATTTTCTAGCAGCTCTGAGCCCCTCAATACGTTCAGCCTGCGGCTACATAAGTAAGCGGTTACATTGTATGCCCGGTGAGACTCCACGCGCAGGGTATCGACTAAGTCATTTTTTCAACGCTCGGCGAAGGTTCATCCTGCTGGCGGCTTCTTCTTCAAAACAAGTCTGCCGGGATCGAGTCTGATGAGGCTATGTTGTCCTGCAGTTGCTGATGATCACGATCGTCCAAGACAGGCGTGAGACCAAGGCAAAGCTTGTCAATCAATTAATCAAGGCCTGACGCTTCCCATTGCTTGAGCCATAGTGATGAGGCATTGCTGCGAAGCTCCGGTATCTCTCTAATGTGGTTCTATGACCTTGATGGCTAAACAAGATGGCATGTGAGCGGCAGCGTAGAGCAGGCTACTACCATGTTCATTAGAGAGAGACAGCGTCAGTGAGGAGCGCAGCGAAACGCTGCAACATGGTTCCAGTAACACAAAAAATCTAAAAAATAACTTAATAATTAATAGATTAAAAATTCCATGATTTTGATGATGCTAAGCTAGCATTACATAATGGCTATCATATGGGCGAGTATCATGAGCACTCAAACGAAAAAAAGCGAAGTCAAAATACTTCATGGCAGTCGGAGCTACGTTCTTCATGAGCTTCAAAAAATTCACTCTGAAAAACTCTTGGCCATTCAGGCAGACCATTTTAAAGCCAGTGAATTTAAGCAATTCGGGGATAATATCAGCAAAATCGTTTTGGCCATGCGAGGTGTTTTTGCTGAAAAAATCGAACAAAAAGCACTATTTCAAATAGTGGAAATCCTTACAAATGTACCGGTAGCAAAGCCACACCTGCTTCAGGAGGTCAGTATGAGCATCAGCGCTCGCAAAGCGGTTATTAACAGTGGGGAATGGCTCTCTGCAGCACAGATAACGGAGTTAGCTGACCCTAGTGCTAGTGACCCCAGTGCACAGCCCAACAGGTGGAAAAAAAAAGGTCAGATCTTTGCCATCAAGCATAATGGTGTAAATTACTATCCAGGCTTTGCACTCGACTCGACTGCAGGCTACCGACCATTAAAAGCAGTGAAGGAAATTATCGATATTTTCAAAAGTACAAAAGGTAGCTGGGAAATGGCCTTTTGGTTCCAATCTAGTAACAGTTGGTTAGGCGGCCTTAAGCCACAAAATTTATTAGCGAACGATGCTCAAAGTGTCATATTTGCGGCCCGCAAAGAGGTCGAAGAGATCGTACATGGATAAACTGGCCAAGCTTGCTGAGCTTAGCCGATACTGCAAAGAGCTATATGTTGCTGACAGGTTCTGCTTTTGGCCGAACAACGACGGCCCAGGATAGGTCGTCGTTTGTCCTTATTAAACTTCAGTCTGTTCTGCCATTTCCAACGCATCATCGACCTCTATCCCTAGATACCTGACGGTGCTTTCCAGCTTTGTGTGACCCAGGAGCAGTTGCACTGCCCTTAAATTTTTCGTTCGACGGTATATCAGCGACGCTTTGGTGCGTCGCATCGTATGCGTACCACATACTGACGCCTCCAGACCTATTTCAGTGACCCATGCTTTCACGATACGGACATACTGGCGTGTTGAAAGATGCTTTGCGCTATTGATGCGGCTGGGAAACAAGAAATCTTCGTTTCTGAGTTGAGCAAGCTGTATCCAATCCATAATAGCAATGCGGGTTTGCTCGGTTATTTCGAACTGGACAGGTCAATGCGTTTTTTGCTGCATCACCATGGCTCGTGGTGATATGGACGTACCATGGGCTATATCTCATACTCGTAAATTGACAAGGTCGCAGCCTCGTAATTTGCTATCGATGGCTAAATTGAAGAGGGCAAGGTCTCTCGTCTTTTTGGCAAGCTGTAGGCGCACACGTATGTCCCAGATATCTCGAAGGCGCAGAGGCGCCTTCTGCCCAACCAACTTGCCTTTATTCCAAGGTGTAAATGAGATTTCAGTTGGAACGTTCATGGCATGATCCTCCATCGGGTGGAGGTCAAAGAATGGGTTGCCTCAGATGTCATGGCAAACAACCCATAAAGGAAAAAGTTGAGATCAAAATGTTCGGGCTAATGCACGTGAGGATAATATCCATAGTGAACATGAACAACTGAGTGATTTATCTTCGAGTAGATATTGTTACTTAATAGCAATCATCCTAAGTCGTAAAGCATTGCCAATCACGCTCACTGAAGAGAGTGACATCGCCGCCGCCGCGATAATCGGTGATAACAGCATACCTGTGAAGGGGTACAAAATCCCTGCGGCAATGGGGATGCCTGCCGCGTTGTAAGCAAAGGCAAAAAAGAGATTTTGGCGAATATTACGCATGGTGGCTTTTGAGAGCTTATGCGCCGTGGCAATACCGGTAAGATCTCCTCGCAGTAGAGTAACCCCAGCGCTTTCTATCGCCACATCGGTGCCGGTTCCCATGGCAATGCCGACATCCGCTGTAGCCAGCGCAGGTGCATCGTTCACGCCGTCGCCGGCCATGACAACAATGCGCCCTTCATCACGGAGACGCTGAATCACTCGGCCTTTATCCTCTGGAAGCACTTCAGCTTCGACCTCATCAATGCCTAGCCGACGTGCCACAGCGTTGGCGGAGGTGCGATTATCGCCTGTCAGCATCACCACTCGAATGCCGTCAGCCTGGAGTGAACGAATGGCTTCTTCGGTGGTTTCCTTGACCGGATCGGCAATGGCGAGCAGCCCAGCTAAATTCCCGTCGATGCTCGCAAAGATGACAGTAGCACCGTCGCTGCGCAATTGATCGGCATGTGTGTCTTGAGACTGGGTGTTAACGCCCTCGCTTTCCATCAATAGCCGGTTGCCCAGGGCAATACGCTTGCCATCTATCTGGCCTATAACGCCCATGCCATTGGGAGCCTCGAAGTCCAACGCTTCTGTTAATTTTACCTCTGCCTCTTTAGCCTTTTCGACTATTGCATGGGCCAAGGGGTGCTCGCTGCCTCGCTCAAGACTAGCTGCCAAGCGCAAAAGCTCCGATTCAGCAATGCCTTCAGTGAGAATCAACTCGGTCACTCGTGGTTTGCCTTCGGTAAGCGTGCCGGTTTTGTCGACGACGACGGTGTCGACCTTCTCTAGACGTTCAAGAGCTTCGGCATCGCGAATCAACACGCCTAACTGGGCACCGCGCCCTACACCGACCATAATTGACATGGGGGTAGCAAGACCTAGCGCGCACGGGCAGGCAATGATCAGAACACTAACCGCCGCAATAAGGCCAAACGCCATCGGCGGGGTAGGGCCCCACAATGACCAGGCGATGAAAGCCACAACAGCAATGAGAATAACGACGGGTACAAAGATGCTGGCGACTTTGTCGGCAAGCCCTTGAATGGGTGCGCGGCTGCGCTGGGCGCTGGCGACCATTTGCACAATCTGCGACAGCATCGTGTCCTGGCCCACCTTGTCAGCGCGCATGACAAAGGATCCTTGACCATTGATGCTGCCGCCAATGACGCCATCGCCGACTTCCTTTTTCACCGCTAGTGGTTCACCGGTAACCATGGATTCGTCAACGTTGGAGCGACCTTCCATCACTTCGCCATCTAATGGCACCTTATCGCCGGGGCGCACCCGGAGACGATCCCCTACCTGAACCTGGTCAAGAGAGATATCTTCCTCATTGCCCTGATCATCAAGGCGTCGAGCGGTAGCAGGCGCCAAGTCGAGCAGAGCACGAATAGCGCCAGAGGTTTTTTCACGAGCGCGTAGCTCTAATACTTGTCCCAGTAAAACTAAAACGACAATCACTGCCGCTGCTTCGAAATAAACGGCCACCGAACCATCGGCTTGACGGAAGGCGTCGGGAAAGATGCCCGGTGTGAGGGTGGCCAGCAAACTGTAGAGCAACGCGGTGCCGGTACCGATCGCGATTAGCGTGAACATATTAAGGCTGCGATGCACTAGCGAACGCCATCCGCGTACAAAGAATGGCCAACCTGCCCAGACGACTACCGGCGTTGCCAGCAGCAGTTGAATCCAGTTAGAGGTTTGCTGGGAAATAAAATGCATAAGGCCAAACACGTGGCCACCCATTTCTAGGGCAAACACGGGGAGGGTCAGTACTAGGCCGATCCAGAAACGCCTGGTCATGTCCTTGAGTTCGTCCGAAGGGCCGGTGTCAGCAGAGACGGTCTCAGGTTCCAGCGCCATGCCACAGATTGGACAGTCGCCTGGGCCTTCTCGTCGAACTTCTGGGTGCATCGGGCAAGTATAAATAGACCCCGAGGGTACTGACGCTTGTGACTGTTTGCTTGGCTCAAGATACGCATCAGGCTTGGCAATAAACTTTTCCTGACACTTTTCTGAGCAGAAGTACCAAGTCTTACCCGCGTGATCGGCACGGTGGCGGGAGGTATGGGGATCAACGTCCATGCCACAAACAGGGTCTTTCACCTTTGTCTCGTTATGGTCTTCAGACATCGTTCATTCTCCCCGTTTGGCGAACAAGGCGCATGGCTTCGTGCTCTTCAAGTGCTAAAAGGGAATCTAAGAGCTCTTTAGCCTCAGGAATTTCCGCTTTGCCAACGAGGGTTCGATAAAGGTTTATCGTTTGTTCATGGAAATCAAAAACCTCTCGGCAAATGTCGTCAACACTTAGCGTGGAATAGGGCGCATCGCAGGTACGATGCGTACGGATAGGTTTATGCTCCAAATAGTCATAAACGTAGGTTTTTAATGCTTTCGCGTCAGCAGTCTGTTCAAAGCGCGCCACAACGCGCTGCATTTCCGCTTCCTGTGCAGCTAAGTAATTGAGCAACATGCGAGCGCGCTCTTCTTCGTGTATATCGGCGCAATGAGCAAGGCAAGCTGCAAGATGCTCGTGTAACTGACGGGTCCAATCGATCAATTCACCAAAGGTTCTAACGTCCATTTGGTACCTCCTATAACGCTATTAACGTTAATGAGTGTGAGAGTGCTCGCTATCGTTTGAAGCGTCGCGTTTGGATAGGAAAATCCATTCGCCGAGTAAAAGAGTAGCCATTACTACGCCAGCAACGATGAGCACCATGGGGTCCGAGATGGCTTTTACCCATAAAAAGCCGATTAACACGACAGCATCTAGTAGTATGGCAATGCTAGGAATAACAGGATTAGCCCCCACTCTGTCCTTGAGATGACGAAGCACACCCCAGTGGATGGCCATATCCATGATCAGGTAGAAAATGATGCCTAATGCTGCGATGCGGCTCAGGTCAAAAAAAGCGGTGAGCACTAAGCCAAATACGATGGTGTACACCAGTGTATGCTTTTGTACACTGCCGGGCATGTGGAAATGGCGGTGAGGAACCAGCTTCATTTCTGTCAGCATGGCGAGCATGCGTGAAACGGCAAAGACGCTGGCGATGATACCGCCCGCCGTTGCCAACATGGCGAGAATGACGGTAAACGCAACTGCCGCTTCACCCAGTGCGGGACGGGCAGCGGCGGCCAGGGAGTAGTCTTGGGTTTCGATAATTTCAGGCAAAGATAGGTTGCTGGCAACGGCAAAACCGACAAGGGCATAGATCACCACGCATAGCGCAATCGAGATCGTGATAGCTTTGCCAAGATTCCGCTTAGGATCTTTAAGCTCCGAACCACTATTGGTAATCGTCGTGAAGCCTTTAAATGCCAGTATGCCGAGCGCCGTAGCACCTAAAAAGCCCGTTATCGTAGGCGTAGGTGCATCGTTGCCAGCACCCATTTCGATGGAGTCGGCAATAAACACGCCGACAATACCAAACACTATAATGCCACCTATTTTGATAAATCCGAGCACCGAGGCGACGGTCTCGATCAAGCGGTTGGCGGATAAATTGATCAAAAAGGCTATTAGCAGTAAACCAACCCCGAGTAGGGGCACAAATAGTGAACGATCCCCCAGGTCAAACAACTCAAGCGTGTAGGAACCAAACGTTCTCGCCAAAAAACTCTGTGCGATCACCATGGAAAAATACATCAGGAGGGCATGAAAGGCGGTGGGAAGCGTCGGGCCATACGCTTTCTGTAAATACATGCCAATCCCACCTGCTGATGGGAAGGTATTGGACATTTTAACGTAAGAATAAGCGCTGAAAGAGACAATGACGGCAGCGGCCAGAAAGGCTAGAGGAAATAGCCGACCAGTCATTTCGGCCATTTGGCCGGTTAGCGCAAAAATACCGGCCCCAATCATCACGCCGGTGCCTAATGCAACGGCACCGACCAACGAAAGACTGTTTTCTTTATATTGTGGCGTTCTATCCTGCCCAACCATGAAAGCGACTCCTTGTATTAACGGCAACCACAGCAGCAATAACTGCCGAGGACTCCTGTGCGGTGTTTTTTGATGCTATATAAATTAAAAATAGAACCTATGTGCAGCCACATGGCAAATGACTAACGGAATGTCTGATTTTGCGAGGCCACAGGCAAGCAGCTCTTMCCCTAAACTAGCTAGTCTTGCTCCTGGTTGTGTCATGTAGCCGTTATGACTATTAATGACAGCTCCAAGGTTCCTGTTTAGCGTTGTCTTTAACGTTCTGATCGACGAAACGGTAATACTCCTTCTTAAAGCGGTTCCACCGATCAGCGCTGACCTGTATGTCATGGAGCTTGAGAATTTTTTCAACGTCATCGATGCAGAGCCTCAGCGCATCGTAAGCAAGGCTGATATTTCGGTTTTTCTCGTTGTAGACCACCTTATCCATTCCATAGAGTCGGTCGATATCTGACAGCGCTTCTTCAATGCGTTTGGATTTACTAGGCTTGATTTTTAAATTCCGAGTCACCAGTGTGTTTTTGGAAACACCCAAGCGGTGCTCTTGTTGTGTCGTTTTCATGGTCTTTCTCCCAGGCGCGTACATGTATATATAGAGTGGTTCAGTCCTTGTCTATTTTGTCCTTATGACCGCCGTGGTGTTTATGCATGAAAATATGCATCAGTGGGCATGCTGCCAAAAAGAGGAAAGGTAAGAACTGAAATAGGTGGAGACGGTGCTCGGTTCCAATCAGGTATCCCGCCCAAATGACAAACCCAGCAAGTGGCACCCACAACATCAGCAAACGACTACTTGTACTGTTACTCATAATCACCTCAGTAACTCGCCCAAAGAGCCAACAGCAGTTAAGGCCGTTGGTTTGGGAAAAATCAAATAAATAACCCCAATAACAGCATGGATGATTTGTCTGAACGCAACCTGAACAGCATCGGAGGGAAATATGATCCTGATCAAGCGCCTCGCAAAAAGTAGGCGATAATTACCCAAGCGGTATCCATAGCCTCATTCCCATCATCATTAGGTTTTCGGTGAGCGATACAAAGCTTAATGGGTATAAAGCCCCACGGTGGTCTCTCCCACTTGGGTTTCCAGGGCAGAAACATACGTCGAGCCGATTGCCAAGGCCATAACCGTCATGCTGACCAAGGGAATCTTCTTGTTATTCCACATGATGACACCTCTTTATGAATTGTCTTGTTTTTACGCCGATTGCGGCACTATAAAGTTAGCGAAAATTCCTGAATTAAAGCTGAATTTGTTTGCCGAGATACTAGTTTTTCATAAAAAAGGTCAGCTCATGGCTGACCTTCTTAATTCATGTCAAGACTAAAGGATATCAATAGGCGACATGTAGTTCATAATAACTGTTATCATCACTGCCTCCCCTTGATCTTCCTGTTACCTCAAGCTGATAATTACCCGGTTGCAGCTGACGAACAAGTTCGAAGCGCCCCCGTGGGCTGGAAGCTTCTGCTACCTGCTGTCCCGCCTCATTATAAAGAACAGCTGAAATGCGGTTGCCAGTGCTGGTAAATCCTGGAAAGTGCTCACTCACTACTTTCAGTGTAGTCGCTTGTTCAATGTTAATATTGAAACGCTTAGGTTGCCCCTGGGCAAGCATCTGTGTAGAAGATACGCCTCTTTCTAGTAAGGGAAGATTCTGTGTTGTATTGCCTAAGCTCGCTAATACAGGTGTAGAGAGGATACTTGCTACTACTGCACTAAAAACAATTGATTTAACTTTCATGATAACTACTCCAGTGGTTGGTTACATGGTTATATTAGCTGGGGTTTTTGAAATGAAGCTGAATATAAAAATAAAAATAATAAAAAACGCCACCATTTGGTGACGTTAAAAGTTACACACTGTCAGAGTCGTTAGAACATTAGTTTAACACCGGCAACAACTCCAGTATCTTCAGTGTTGTCGCCACTGGCTCGGGAGAGATCTGCAGTGTCGCCGTATTCTTTCTCCCAATAGGCACCGATGTAGGGGGCGAAGCGTCGGGTCACTTCGTAGCCTAGCCGTAGGCCAGCACGAACCGAGTTAAGGCCTTCGCCCACGCCAAATTCTTCAACTTCACTGGCGGCCACGGCAATTTCGGTGCGCGGCTGTAGGTAGAGCCGCTGAGTCAGGCGCAGATCGTATTCGCCTTCAAAACTGGCGGCTACGTCGCCATCTTCACTCACTTGTAATGCCACGTCGGTTTCAATGCCGTAGGGCATTACGCCTTGCAGGCCGACAACCCCATAGGTGCGTTCAGCGTGATCATCGGAGAAAACACCGCCTTGATAACCGATCCCCCCCTGTAACTCCCAAAAATCAGCCACTAAACGACTATAGAGTAGTTCCAAAGACTCAAACTCAGCATCTTCGCCGTCGCCCTGGACATTTTCGCCTTCTGACTTTAGGTAAATGCGGTTGATATCGCCGCCGTACCAGCCTTGAAAGTCCCATACCACGGCTTCTGGGCCTTTATCAGGCACGCTATATTCGAGCCGATCAAACAGTGCCATACCCATATTATGTTCCTCAGTGGGCGCTGGCCAACTGTCTGGTGCCGCATAGCCATCTTCGGCTTGAGCGGTCGTGGCGGCGGCCATGCCAAGGGCGGCGCTGGCGAGGGTTAAGTAGCGCTTAATTTTCATACTGCCTCCTTAAGAAACTTGAACAACGCGGAACATGCCAGCATCCATGTGATAGAGAAGGTGGCAGTGGAACGCCCAACTGCCCTCTGCATCTGCGGTGATCAACGCAGATACGCGCTCACCGGGCTTCACATTTAGGGTGTGTTTGCGTGGTATCAATTCCCCTTGGCCGTTTTCTAGCTCCATCCACATACCGTGGAGGTGAATAGGATGCTCCATCATGGTGTCGTTAATCAGAATTAGGCGCAGCCGCTCATCTTTCTCAAAATGAATAGGGCCGGTCACTTCGCTAAACTTCTTACCGTCGAACGACCACATATAACGCTCCATATTGCCGGTCAGGTGCAGCTCAAGCTCACGGCCTGGCTCACGGCGATCAGGCCATGGTGTGAACGCTTTGAGATCCCGGTAAACCAATACGCGTCGTTCGTCAGGATCAATGCCGATTCCCGCCTGGTTATAGCGAGAGCCCGGCTGAGCTTCACCGGCGAGAAGCAAACCATTTGCGCCTATTTTGGCCTGCTCGGCTGCCATCCCCCCCATAGTAGAGTGATCCATGCCTTGCATGTTGGACATACCGGAGTGATCCATCCCAGCCATGCTGGAATGATCCATCCCCGACATGTTGGACATGCCAGAGTGATCCATCCCCGCCATGTTGGAGTGATCCATACCGCCCATACCGTGGGCACCCATGGCTTCCATACCGCGGTCTGCAATTTGACGGCGTTCAGGAATCTCCGCCTGCATGCCTTCACGTGGAGCTAGCGTGGCGCGTGCATAGCCGCTCCGATCCATGGCTTCGGCGAAGATGGTGTATGCCCGGTCGTCTTCAGGTGAAACCAGCACATCGTAGGTTTCAGCCACGCCAATACGGAACTCATCAACAGGAACGGGTTGCACCGGTTGTCCATCAGCGGCCACCACGGTCATCTTCAGGCCAGGTATACGAACATCGAAAAAAGACATGGCTGAGCCGTTAATCACGCGTAGTCGTATCCGCTCACCAGCTTTGAACAAGGCATTCCAGTTTTCTTGAGGAGAATAGCCGTTGAGAAGATAAGTATAAGTACTACCGGTGACATCGGCGATATCCCGCGAACTCATGCGCATTTGAGCCCACATGCCGCGCATTTCAGCGGTCTGAGCAAAACCGTTGTTACGAACATCGGCAAAGAAGTCAGCAATCGTGCGCTCTTGGAAGTTGTAATAGCCTTCCATGGTTTTCAGATTACGGAACACCGACATCGGGTCTTCAAAAGTCCAGTCGGTGAGCAGTAACACATGCTCACGGTCGTAACGGATAGGCTCACGCTCGGCAGCGTCGATAATCAATGGCCCTGCATGGCCAAGCTGCTCCTGCATACCGGAATGACTGTGGTACCAGTAGGTACCGTTCTGACGGACGGGAAAACGGTAGGTAAAGGTTTCACCAGGGGCGATACCTGCAAAGCTAACGCCAGGCACACCATCCATTTCCGGCGGTAGAATGAGACCATGCCAGTGGATGGAGGTGGGCTCGTCCAGCAGGTTGGTGACACGCAGTACTGCGTCTTGACCTTCTTTCAAACGAATCAGCGGGCCAGGACTGGTACCGTTAATGGTAATTGGTTGGGCTTCTTGTCCGTCAATAGGCAACGATTCACGGCGGATCGCCAGCGATACCTCGGGCCCTTCTTCAACGCCCTGAGCATAGACGTTGGTACGGCCCCAGGGGTTTGCCCAGGCGGGAGTTAACCCCATTGCCGCAGCAGAACCTAAGCCTAAGGCAGCGCCTCCTTTTAACACTTGCCGACGAGAAAGAGGGTGAGAAATGATACTTGAGCGTGCCATGTGTAACTCCCATCAATGGTGAATAGCACCATCTTGATGGAAGAAGCTGAAACAAAGCTGAATGATGATTAATTGACCACTTCAGCCGTCAAGGGCAAAGCAATCGTCACTCGTAAACCACCCAGTGGGCTTCGTTCAAACTGAGAGTGACCTGAGTAGCGGACGATTAACTGTGCAAGAATCGAAAGGCCTAAGCCGTAGCCAGGACGGCGCTCATCCAGTCGTGTACCACGCTCTCCCAGGCGTGAAAGTTCCTCTTCTGCAACGCCCTGACCATCATCATCAATAGTTAGCGTAAGTGCAGTTACAGTGACTGCAATATCGCAAAGAACGCGCCTGCTCGACCATTTTCCTGCGTTATCAAGCACGATGCCTAATATTTCTGAAAAATCGTGAGATTCAATGGGAACTTGTTCTTCCTCACGTGCTGAGTGAGTCAGGTCGAACATACGCTCAGGATAGAGGCTACGGAACATCTCAATCAGCCGTAAGCTATCACGAGTAACGTTGGCCATTCGTCCCGCATTAGGGCCTGCAATACGTGAACGACGCAGCTCCGCATCCAACTGGGCGTTAATGTCTTCAATACGGCTGAGTAGTTTATGGCGCCGGTTGTCATCAATAGGCCGGTTGCCACGCAGTACTTGAGTAACGGCTGCCAGCGGTGTTTTTAATGCGTGTGATAGGTTGGCGACCGATTCTCGCGAGCGCTTCAGACGAAGATCAATGTCGTCCATGAACCAGTTCAACTGGTCGACTAATTCATCTAGCTCCGAAGGGGCTACTAATGACAAGCGATCACGTTTGCCTGATCGCAATGCTTCAAGTTGTTGGCGCAGTTGCCAGAGTGGTATGAGTCCACGGTTAACCGCTAGCATGTTGAGTATGATGAGCATCCCTAAAAGCACGGCGGCGATCCCACCGACCCACCAGTGTAAAGTTGCAAGCCCTGATTCTACTTGGGAAAAATCCTCGCCCACCAATAGCACACCCTGCGTGCCCTGCCACTCAAAATGGCGGCGATAGACGAGCATGTGCTGTGTTCCGCGATTCACATCTATTAGGGCATCGCCGCTCTCATCTAGCAACGGAGCCAGCTGTTGCTGCCATTGCGGGTCAGAAGCGCTGACCGAGCCATTGAAACGGAGTACGTAGAGATGATGAAAGACTTGATAGCCTTGGCTAACCGAGTCGAGCGCAGTCGGTACAGCCGTTTGGTCTTGCTCTAGCTGCGCGACCGCGTGGTTTGCTTCACGTTGTAAGCGTTCACCTAAAAAATCCCTTGCCAGGCTCTGTAAAAAGATCCCGTGCAATAGCCACGTGGTGACCACCACCAGTAGCGCGACGCCGCCTAACCATGCGAGTAGCCGAATGCGTAAACTGCGTCTATCAATGTGAAGCAAAGAAATACCCCTGACCACGTCGCGTTTGAATGACTGATTTACCGAGATAACGGCGCAGACGAGCGATGTAGACTTCCACCAAGTTAGGKGCGGCAGCGTCCTGATCCAAGGCGTAGAGCTGCTCTAGTAGCTGATCTTTCGAGTGAATACGGTCTGGATGAAGCATTAAGTAGCGCAGTAATCGAAACTCCGTTGCTGTTAGCGAACGCCACGTTTCTCCTTCTAAGCACACGCGTTGACCCGCCTCATCCAACGAGACACCGTTAAGCGTAATCACATGAGATAACTGGCCAGACTGCCTACGCAACAAGGCCTTCAGGCGAGCCATAAGTTCGGCTTCGTGGAAAGGCTTGGTGAGATAGTCATCGGCTCCGGTTTCAAGTCCGATAACTTTATCTTCCCAGGTATCGCGCGCCGTCAAAATCAAAATAGGCGTACTGCGCTTCTGCTTGCGCCAATGAGCGAGAAGATCTAACCCCGACCCATCGGGCAAACCGACATCTAAAATAGCCAGCTCATAATCCTCGGTTGCCATCAGCGACTTGGCCGCTTTCAATGAAGCGGCCAAATCAACCAGGTAACCGTTGTCCTTGAGACTCTCTGCCAAGCTTTCTGCTAACAAATCATCATCTTCGAGTAGCAACAGTTTCATGGGTCTGCGTCAGATTAGAGAGAAAAATTACCGTACATGCCGGATTCATAATGACCAGGAATGTTACAGGCATACTCTAGCTCGTTAACATTGTCAGGGACACTCCATAATAAAGTCCCGGTTTCACCAGGCGCAATGGTGACACCTGCCATGTCCATGCTGGCCATATCGTGACCGCCGCCGTGTGACATATTCGACATATCGTGGCCTCCGCTGTTGGCCATGTTTAGCATCATTTGACGATGTTCTTCTTGGGCTTCTTTGCTACCAATCACAAACTCATGTTCTAAATTGCCGGTGTTGGTGATTTCAAATTTAACAATTTCACCCGCCGCCATTTCTAGCGTTTCAGGGTCGAACCACATATCGCCAGCATCAAGAGTGATCGTGCGGTCAACGTCAGCCTCGGTTAGGTTATTGCCACCACCGCCGTGGCCGGGTGCAGCCAGCGCCGCGCCCGTGATCAGACTTAATGAAAGGGCAAACAAAGACGTTGTTAAAAGAGTGTAGCGCATGGTCATTTACCTCAGAGGTTATTGTCACCCGTTCTTTATACGGTGTTAACCTGAAACGAGCCTGAACCTACAGTAAAAATATGACTTGCCGGATAAGTAGCTATCACGAAAACTTGCAAGCGCAAGGCCTTATTTCGGGACCTTTTTTAATTCAATACAGCATCTTCCGCTTAATAGTGAAATTTGTTCAGTTGCCGATGTCGGCAGCAGGGATGCTCTTGGTCATCACTGCGCATCATTGTCGGCAGAAAATAGTTGCCCCTTGTTGATGATGATGGTAGCGCTAGTTACTTTTATCGCTATGACCGGACGTCGGCTTTCCACTTCATCTATATTAACCCTTGTGTCTACATTTCCTGAAAGTTTTGCCACAAGATGTTAATGCGAGCGTACAAGCACCATGAGCGCTCATCATCGACGTTGATCTATCAGCAGAAGGTGTAGCTCGTTAAATATCGCCCTCATGAACTCAATGACCAGCCGATGCTGGCCAGTTTGATCTAGATCAGCGTGAAAAAACCAGAGGACAGCTCTTGCAAAAGACCAGTGGCTCCCCAGGGATGACAGAAGCAGAAAGGCTGAACCAGCACTGCACCTGTATCACTCTAGACCGACGAGCAGCCACCCAAAGTCTTATCGACCAGTTGGGCGACGATGCCGATGAGGCCTTTATCCGTTCGACCTGGCATCAACTTTTCTCGAATGTCGCTGTCTTTGTCCCATCTCAGGTTCTGGAGCAGATGAGGGCCACTGTTCAGGCCATAGAAAACGCCGCCGCTCTTCCCGACTATCAGCGGCAAGTACTGTCTTGGGCCCCGCAAAGTGCACAGTTAAACCCCGGCCCAGTAGGTGTCTTCATGGGCTATGATTTCCATCTCGGCGAGGACGGGCCTCGCCTCATCGAAATCAATACCAATGCCGGAGGTGCATTTCTTAACGCGATCCTGGTACGGCCCCAACTGCAGTGTTGTGGTGATGCTAAAAGTGCGGCCGGGTCTGCCGACTTCGAGGCTAAAGTGATAGCCCAGTTCGAGAGCGAATGGCGTGCCCAGCGTGGCAATGGACGTCTGGAGAGGATAGCTATCGTTGATGATCAGCCTATGGGGCAATACCTCTATCCTGAATTCAAACTTGCCCAGCAGTTATTACGGCGTCATGGCATTGATGCTCTCATCCTCTCGCCTGGCGACCTTCGGTATGAGTCAGGCATGCTATACAGCGGCGGTAAGCGAGTAGATATGGTTTACAATCGCTTAGTGGATTTTGGGCTCGAAGCACCCGGAAACTCCGCCTTACACTCTGCCTGGTTGGACGGAGGCGCAGTCATAACCCCAAATCCCCATGCACACGCATTGTTCGCGGACAAACGCAACTTGGCTGTGTTATCAGATCCCGCGACGCTTATGGCTTGGGGGTTGAGCGCTCAAAATGCCGAATTACTTCGCTCTTGTATTCCCCGTACCTTACAGGTCAGCGCTGATAATGCTGATACCCTTTGGCAACAGCGACGGCAGTGGTTCTTCAAACCTGTCGCAGGCCACGGAAGTAAGGGAGTGTACCGGGGAAGTAAACTCACCAAAAAAACATTCAGCCAAATCTTGGAAAGCGACTATATTGCCCAGGCCCATGTGCCTCCCTCCGAACGCCTCGTTCTGGTCGATGGACAGCGTAAAAATCTCAAGGTCGACGTTAGACTGTATACCTATCGCGGCACACTGTTAATGGCCGCAGCGAGACTTTATCGAGGACAGACGACCAATTTCCGTACGCCAGGTGGGGGATTCGCACCTGTGCTTCTCATGAAAGATTAGTTATCAAAAATATGATCTAAAGAGTTTGTCCCACAACTTATGCGATTATCGTGATAGGGCGTGGAACTCATCTTGCAAGGCGATCGCCTCACTTCGGCCCGCGATTAGTTATTCGGAAATTGCTCCCAGCAACCTTTCAATTGCGCGCAAGTTTTTCCTGCATTTGGATTTAAAGCCTGGAAACTTACAATATTATCAGCTACGCGGATGAAACCTCGTCAATGAAGGCTGCCCTTAAAGGGGTATCTCTGGAGCGATATAGATAGCCACCTAGCCGAGCGATGGCCTTCATATAGAAACCATGTCGCGTCGCTGACCCAGTCGAGGCGGTGGAATCGACCGGTCGACCAGAACTAATAAATGATCAGTAAAGAACCGTTGCTAGCAAGGCAGCCGGGAACTGATGCCTAAGAATGATCAGTCCGGATACGATGTAGCCGAGCATAATGCCGATGGTGAGTCGATCGGCTGTGGTGAAGCACATATCCTCAATCCGGTAGCCAGTTTTTCAGATTCCATCATATACGTGTGTGCTAACGCACAGATCGTGTGATGTCAGACCCTGAACATGATGGTGCGGGTCCGTGTCGTTTGATCGCCAAGGTATCGGTCGCGTTACTATCCGCGCTAGATAACGAATAGTGCATTATGGAAATACAATCCTAATAATGTCAGGAAGGGTCTCCTCATGAATAGAGTCAACACTGCAGCAATGGCTTTTTGTCTTCTCGCTGTTCTGCCTAGGGCAGCATCCGCCCAAAACTCAGAGTACGGCCCACAAGGGGGTGTCCGTGAGTTTTCGATCTCTGGAACTGGCAGTAACGATCGGAATTTTAATAGCGGAAACTTCGGCGTGAGACTGTTGATCTTGGTTGGTATCTGAGGGATAACATGGTTGCCGGTGTTCGGCAAAGCGTCAATTACGCCGATGTCGAAGGCGAAGGCGGGCGTCACAGATGGTTTCTGGAACGGCTCAACCCGTGGTTACCTAACCCATCAGTTCCTTGATGGTCGTGCGCGGCCCTTCGTCGGTGCTAGCCTCGGTGGTATCTATGGAGACGGCGTCAAAGACAGCGCCTTCGCGGGACGGGAAACGGGTATGAAATACTATGTTCTGCCCAAGGCCTATTTCCTCGCTCGCGCTGAGTATCAGTTCCTGTTCAGCGATACCGACGATGCCACCGATGCGTTTCAGGAGGACGGTATCTGGGCTTATACGATTGGTCTGGGCTACAATTTCTGAACCACATCAAGATGCCACGAACCACCACGGCCACGTGGCGGGTGTGCATCTCTTGTCGCGCGCGGATGGCATCGGCCTTGCCTTCCGGATAGCGTTGCTTATAGCTATTAAGCTAGGTTCTTAACTACCTAAGGTGGTTGTCCTGACGGTCACCCATTCGGTGATGTCACCCTTGTCAGCACCGCCGTGATCAGCAGGATAACCACGACCAGCACCACCTCCAGCGCAATACTGCGCTGCAAACGTCGTGGGGCTGTTGCATCGCCGCTCTCAAAGGCAGGTACAAGCCGCCACTTGTTCGCGGCAGCAAATAACAGCAGCACCGCGACAATCAATACTTTGCCGATCAAGAACTGTCCATATGCCGTGGTGAGCAGGGGTGTGAGACCGCCTGTTAGCAGCGTGGCCAAAGTGACGCCCGCCAGTACCAACACGCCAACTCCGCCCATGGCGAGTTGCCCGAAACGGGTCAGAATGCGGGCGGTATTGCCGTGGTTGTAATGTTGCCCCACTAAGTGGAACAGCGGCCACAGCGAGGCTACCCAGAATGCTGCCGCCATCAGGTGAACGATCAGCAAGACAGCCAGAACGAGGCGTGGGGTGTTTACTGTATGCCCCACCTGCACGAATGCCAGCATCACCAATAAAACGCCTACTAGGCTCAAGCTGTTGGCTGTTTTCGAGAACGCTAAGTTATTAAGCTGAATCGCCTGGACCAGCAGCAAACCAGCTACCACCAGTATTAGTCGACCCCCGGACGCGCCATCGAACACGATCCCGAGCAACATTGGGTTGGTTGCAGCCGCTATATTGCCGCCTCCAAGGTAACCAGCTTCTAAAGACCACTGGAACAGAATCAGGATGACCCCCGCCCAGGCAGAAAGGACACCCATGCGGGCGACGCGCCTCCGGTCGTGATCAGGGAGCCGGGGAAACGCTAGACGAAACAACACGGCCCCCGTCGCGACTAGGGCGCTAAGGTAAATCCCGGCCGCCACGAGAATCATCGCGACGGTCCAGACATCGAGGCTATTTTCGGAGAACCACCAAGCCACGGGTCAGGGCTCGACCGAGAAGTTAAAACCGTCGGACATCATGTGTCCGTCATCCAATAGGCCGCGCCAGTGCACCTGGTAGTCCCCAGCCGAAAGAATTTCACCGGGCTTCACGACGTAGCGTTCGACCTGTTCACTGCCTGGCTGACCATCAAGAGGAACGGGGCCGTTTGGGCCTGTCACTTCAAACTGGGTGATGCGCATCATGCCACCAAACTCGATGCCAATCTCTGCTGGGGAATCCTGAATGGTGACGCCATCCTTAGGCGAAGTGCTTGCGCCCCCTTCATGGGCCAGCACTGGGATTGCTAGCGACAGCAACAGCGTTGCTAAGGTAGCGTGAATGATAGGGAGCGAACTCGTCTTCTTTTGCATACCGTATCCTTATATATTTTTAGGGTTGAATGGATGCCGTTACTTCATCGCGGAGGCGCTAAAACTGATTCGGCTGAGCCTTCTTACATCGTTCATCTGCCCTGTTTGGCGAACAAGGCGCATGGCGTCGTGCTTTTCTTCATGGAAATGAGTCGGTGTTATAACGTGCCAACCTACCTGAAACAGGGCTGAAAATGGCGGAAAAAATGATCTGTGACAACACTTAGGTATTGGGATCGGTTTCTCCTTTACCTTTGGGCCACCTATAGGTTGTAGGCTTATAACGAAAGCTAACTCCGCCTTCTTCCATTTTTAATGGATAAGGCGATGTCTCGACCAGCAACATGATAAGAGGAAATATCATGGTTAAGCACAAGATGATCTTTGCCATTGGTCTGGCTGCAAGCCTCAGTGTCCCCAGCAGCGCCATCTTCGCTCAAGGTATGAGCCAAGGCGCCCAAGGTCAGGGCAATATGATGGACGGCCAAGTCGGTATGGGTTCGGGCATGATGATGGGCAGTCAAGAAGGCATGTACCCAGGAATGATGATGGGAGGGCAAAGCGGGATGATGCCTTGTCCAATGATGGAAGGCATGGGGAGTATGTCCGGCATTGGCGGTATGCTCGACGAGCAGCAGATGAGTACCATGCGTGAGATGCGCCAAGAACACCGCGCGGCCCAGCTTGAGCGGATGGGCGAATTGATGAACCTGCGCGACGACATGATGCAAACCATGCAGACTGAACGCCCTGAACCAGAGGAAATAAAGGCGCTGCATGCTCAAATGGCCAACCTTCATGGCGATATGATGGCTGATAACGTGCGCATGCATAATCAGATGCAGGACTTACTGACCGATGAGCAGCGTGAACAGATGAGAGGAAGCATGCCCAGCCACCATGGCCCGCAATAAGCCTTGGCGATTGCCTCTTTTTTTAGGAGTGATGGCATGATGAACGCGGAATGTTTTGCTTTTATGGGGTCAATGGGGTGGCTAGGCTGGTTGATGCCCCTGGCCATGCTGTTATTAATTGGCTTGGCGATCGCTTCGCTGGCCAAGTACCTCTTCAGTCGTTCACGCTAAGGAGTTGAAAATAATGCAACATATGAGTCTGGATTCATAGAATAACCGCAGCACTTTGGATCACACAGTAGAGGAAGGAGGGCCAGCGCCGGTACCCTCTCGACTTTACCGACCAAAGTGAAGCAGAGAATGGGATACCGACAACTGACCCAGGCCCAACGATACCAAATTTTCGCTTACCTTGAGACTGGCATCAGCCAGCGACAGATAGCCAAGGCTATTGGGGTTCACAGCAGCACCATTAGCCGGGAGATAAAGCGCAATGGGCTTACTGCTGGCTATGCGCCTGAGCAGGCTCAATTGAGAAGTGATCAGCGTCGACGCAGCGCCTGGAAAGTGACGAAGCGACTGCCCAGCCTAATTCGATGGGTCACTGATCAACTGATGGACGAATGGAGCCCCCAGCAAATTAGTGGCTTCATGGCGAATGCCAACGGCGTTTGCGTAAGCCATCAGTGGATCTACGCGTTAATCTGGGACGACAAGAAACACGGCGGCGAATTATGGAAGCGACTCCGCCTACCACACCAGCGGCGCTATCAGCGCCGATTGGCCAAGCATGCGGGATTGGGCAAAATTCCACACCGGGTTCTTGAAATCATAGCACTTTCAGCCGCTTTCTTTTATACCCTGTGAGAAATCCAGGTTAGGCGTATATGCGAAATATCTAAAAGACCGCTTCTGGCCGTTTTCTGCCTTTACCCAAAAAAATAAAGCTGGCCTAATTACTGGAGCTGCCTCGCTGGGCAGCTCCATTTTATCCCAACATTCACCTACAAATACCCCATTTCCGCAAACGACTTACACCCATCACTTCCCACGACCACGTGATCAATCACACGTATATCCATCAGTCCCAAGGCTTCCTTTAGGCGATCAGTAATACGCCTATCAGCCTCACTGGGTTCGGGATCTCCGCTTGGGTGGTTGTGAACGAGGATAACGGCCGCAGCGTTGTAGGTAAGGGCGGCTTTTAGTACTTCACGTGGGTAGACGCTGGCCGCGTCGATGGTTCCACGGAATAGCTCTTCAAAACGGATAACGCGGTGCTGACTATCGAGGAACAGCACGCTAAACACCTCGTGCTCGTAATCTTGAAGCAGTAACTGCAGGTGCTCAAACGCCTGGGAGGGCTGCGTGATCTTACGGCCTTTGGCGAGTTTGCGTCTTGCGAAGCGCTTGGCCATGGTGATGATGTCGGTTTCGGTGACGGGAGAAGTGACTAGGTAGGTGCCTGTCACTTCCCCGGCTTTAAGTTTGGCATGTGTCATGATTGTCTCCAAAAAAATGCCGGGGTGGTGGCCCCGGCATCTATGTCATTAGATAGCGTGTTGAATATTGAGGKAAGGGTTCCGTCACGCAGCCATCACTTGACTCATGCGCCGCTCCATTTCTTCATGGAAAACCTCGACCCGCTCAGCAATGGCGCGAATCATAATGTCATCACGGTAGGCACGTTTGATAAACAGCGGCATACCTGGCCAATAGCTCACAAAGTCGATCCATTCCCGTTCGCTGACCCATAGCCCGCCCTGGCATTGGGGCACGTGCTCATCGGGTATTTCGCCGCCGAGCAGTACCTCAATCTGGAACTTAGGTAGCTTTGTTTTGATTTCCAGCAGACCGTTAGCACCTACCAGACTGTCAGGCGAGTAGCCCACACCGTGGTTGAGGATAATGCCCACTTCCTCTGGTTTAGGTTCGCCGGTGGCATCCGTGTAAAGCGAACGGGCAACTCCTTCCATCGTATGCCCACGGCGGGTATGGGCATTGCCTTGAAATGGCTCGGCCAGTTCGCCGGTTATCCGTTCACCGATCAACTGGTGCATATAGGTAATCGCCCCGGCACCCAACCCACCTGGGCCTTTACCCTTCACCAGCAAGACCTTGAGCTCCGACATGGTGACGCGACCTAGCCGCGCCGCCAGCCACTCTGGGGTGCCTTGTTCCATAGTAAGCACTTGCATGGAAGTCTCCTGTAATAAGGGGTAGAACGTGGATTACTTAACCGCCCGTTTAGAGAGTGAGGCGCGTAGCTTGTCGAAGTCACCCTGGGGCACCTGTACAGCGGAGCCATACTTACCGCTGAACCACTCCTGCGTAGTTGCAGGGCATTGGCTAATCAGCCGCTGGATCTGTCCCGCCTGAAAGGGTGTCACTAGCTTGATGCTCGCTTTGGTACTGGTCTTGCCGTTATCGTCCTGCCCCCGGGTGGTGATATTAAGTAGTGCGCAGAGTACGTAGCGCTTGCCGTAGCTGGTGGACGAGCCAAACGCCTGTACAGCGTTTTTGTTACCGCTTATATCAGCGGGGAGCAGCATACTGGTTTCTTCACGGTGGCCATCCTTATGCATCAGTACACCGGTGATCTGAATACCGCGTTCCTGGGTCTGAATACGAAAGCTCACTGCAAAGCCGTGCTTTTGCATAATGGGGCGCACGGTATCGACGATATCTTCCAGCGTGGCGTAGCAGCCGTTATTGGTTTGTCCACGCTCTTCAATGCTGGGGAGTTCGGTCTGCATGGCTGCCATAGCCGCGCTATAGGCCATCATGGCCTGGCGATCCATGACCCTTTCCTGCATCTGTAGCAAGCGCTCCATTTTGTCGATATCGACGTCCGGGTTGAGCGCCGCACGCTCAATCACCTGGATGATGGCGGTGCTTTCCACAAGGKGAGGGGTGGGTGCTGCAGGAACGGCTTGTAAAGAAGATGCAGATGACTCGTGATTTACCACATTAGTTTTGGTGGCCATGACAAGGCTCCTTCAATAGGGGTTAAAGATCGGCGGGAAGCTCACTGGGAGGAACGGGGCATAGGCGTAGCTCGGTGCGATACAGCTGGCCCTTTGCCATGACGTAGGTCTGGGCAAAGGTTTGGTCTTGGGTGAGTAGTCGTTCCGTCAACTGGGTTAAAGCGATATCTAAATCGGGGCTAAGAGAGGCCATGATGTGCTCCACGTAAAAAACAAAAAGCCCAGCCTGTTAGGGGCTGGGCTTATTGCGCTATCCAATGAGGGGTAAGACAAAACCAATAAAATCAGTAGCAGTAGAGTGAGAAACAGCAAATCAGCTCACCAGAGCAAGGGCTGTTTGCAGTGCCTCCTGCTTCAACTGAGCCCCTTGGCCGAACCACGCTGAATCCAGTCGGGTATCGTTGCTACGTGCACGCTTGTCGTGATCCACGTACTCGGTAACGGCATTGAGCAGACCCCACGCAGTATCTTTGGCAGTGTCGAGGTGGGAACCGCGGCCTTCGCCTTGGTAGAGCTTCTGTACCTTGTTGAGTGCCCGGTAGTTAGGCAGCTTGGAAGGGTCATCTATCGGCTTATCGATACCGCAGAGTACCGACTGAAAATACTGCTGCGCCTCGCGTTGGTCGATCTTGCGTTCAGCTAACGCCTTCATGCGGTACATGAAGTCGTTCCACTGGGAAACGGAAATACCCAGCTGGCTTTTTACTGCACGAGGATCGAACTCCGACCGGTGGGGTACCTTCACCGCCTGCGACGTACCATCGACGGCGATCTGCAGCGTGTTGTTACACACCACCCGCACCGTGGTGGGTGTCGCCATGGTGGCCAGCGTGCCATCACACGACGTTGCCAAAAGCAGGTAGTCGTTGACCTCATCCTGGCCTTTTAGCGAGGTGCTTAAGCCACTGCGTGCCAAGGCCCAGAACTTACGCCCACCTTTAAGCACACCTGCGGTTTCCAGCTCATAACCGGCGTATTCCGTCAGGTCGCGGTAAAACTCCAGGATCTCCTCGGGCTGCACCACCTTATAACGCTGGGATACGACCGATAGCGGCGCCTTGGTATCCGAGCGGTAGAGCACTTTCTGCTCGGGGAACGAGTGAATACTGCCCAAGTGGCTGGCACCCTCGGCAATAAAGCGCACCGGGGCTTCTTCAATATGCCAGTTCATACCGGCCTGTTGCTGCCAGACCTCTAACGGTTGTTGACGGGATAGCTGTTGCCCCAGGCCGTGCCAAGGGGTAGCGCCGACGTAGGCCATTTGTTCAACGAGATGAGCCATGGGTAAGTCTCCAAACATAAAAAACGCTGACGAATCGCCAGCGCTATGGGGTGAGGTAGTAAAAGCACAGCCAGTCGCAATCAGTGGGCGGCGGCCAGCGGAGGATGGGACTGTCGAAACGAATGCCCACAGGCGAGACACAGCCAGGGGGTGCCGGAGCCAGGTGGCAACCACTGCAAAAAAAGTGACGTTGTAATCCGAACGCCTGATCGGCCACCGGTAACCGCACCTATCAGGGCGGCCGGGAGTTTCGCGAGCGGAAAACGCGCCGTAGCAAGTGATAACGTTTGGGTAGCCGCGGTAGCGCGTAAGGCACCAATCGCGCCGCCCACAAGGCCCCCGCTGACAACGCCTATACGTTGGGCGGTATCAAGGTTAATCAGGCGTGTGGCGGCACAGCGTTTACAAGGTGGGGGCATTAGCAACACTCCTAGGTGACACAAAGCGATTTATGGGGTGGATTCATAGGAGTGATATAGGTCTGAAAGTTTTTAGCGTTGACTCTTAAATGGTTGCTTGGCTAGCCCTCTTTATTGATACTGTTTATGCATACAGTAAAAAGGAGAAGCCTTTCATGTCATTGAACGTTTCACTGCTCGGCCGGGCAGACGCCGTGGCCTCGTCACTACCCTTACCGCTCTATTCAACCGCCGTACGCGCAGGGTTTCCTTCGCCCGCCGATGATCACTTGGATACTGAGCTTGATCTGCACCGCTACGTCGTGAAGCGGCCTGCTTCAACCTATTTTGCGCGGGCGGAAGGGTATTCAATGATCGGGGACAGCATTCACCCTGGGGACTTATTGGTGGTAGATCGCAGCCTGGAAGCGCTGCCTGGTCGGATTGTGGTGATTTGCGTCGATGGGGAAATGACGGTTAAGCGACTGGAGCGCGTTGGCCAGCGTACCTACCTCAAAGCAAGCAATCCTAATTTCAAGCCGATTCCCCTTGATGGACGCGAATCCCAAGTCTGGGGCGTGGTGACCGACGTGATTCACAATCTGCTGAGGTCACTGCCGTGATTGCGCTTGTTGACTGCAACAATTTTTATGTCAGTTGCGAGCGCGTCTTTGATCCAGCGCTGGAAGGGCGACCGGTAGGGGTGCTGTCGAATAATGATGGTTGTGTCGTTGCCCGTAGCAATGAACTCAAAGCCCTGGGGGTTGAGATGGGGACTGCCATGCACTTGTTACCGCCGGCGATACGCCGCCAAGCCGTGCTGCTGTCCAGTAACTATGCGTTATATGGCGATATGTCCCAGCGGGTGACCGAGGTGCTAGGCGAGTTTTCACCCCATGTGGAGGTGTATTCCATTGATGAGAGCTTTGTCGGGTTTCAGGGCTTCGACCCCGAGAGCCTGGAGGCACGTGGCAAGGCCATACGTGACACCGTTCGCCAGTGGACGGGCATACCCGTATGCGTGGGCTTTGCGCCGACCCGCGTACTCGCCAAAGTGGCGAATCAAGCGGCTAAAAAACATCCCGCCTACAAGCAGCACGGGGTGTGTAAGCTGACCGCTGATAGTGAAGCGACCAAGGCCCTGCTAAAGCAATTGCCGGTGACAGAGCTGTGGGGGGTGGCACGCCGCACCGGTGAACGTTTAAGAGTGATGGGTATTGAGACCGCATGGGATCTACGCGAGGCAGACCCTAAGCGTATTAGGGGGCGATTTAGTGTGGTGCAGGAACGCATCGTATGGGAGCTACGCGGGCAATCCGCCATTCAACTTGATGACATGAGTCTACCCAAACAACAAATCATGGTGTCGCGTTCATTCGGAAGGCTCACCAGCAACCCCCACGATTTGCGCGAAGCCTTAAGGCACCACGCTGCTAGGGCAGCCGAAAAGCTGCGCAAACAGAACAGCGTTACCAGCGCCGTGATGGTATTTGTGCGTACCAACTCATTCCGTACCGACTTACCGCAATATCAGCAGCGTGTAGTCGTCTCCCTTGAAAGGCCTACCGATGATAGCCGCGACATCATCGCAGCGGCGGTCCAAGGCCTAAGGCGTCTCTGGCGAAAAGGGTATGCCTATCATAAAGCAGGTCTCATGCTGCTCGATCTATCCCCCAAGGCCAACCGCCAGCTCACCCTCACCGAAACCCCGCAAACCGACGAAGAGGCTAAACGTAGCGAACGCCTGATGGCGACGATGGACAAGCTGAATCGAGAGCTAGGTAAAGGAACGGTACAGCTGGGCCTACCCTGTAAAGGCAATGCCTGGTCGCTGCGCAGTGAGCGACGCACGCCACGCTACACCACACAATGGGGCGAGCTTTTAAGAGTTAATTAATCTCTTTACTGAGTGCCATCACTGGCAAAGTGACCAAGCTACAACCGAAGCACTGATTGAGGATAACACCGTTGTAAGTTGCTACTCCTGCTACTTTGTAGCAGGAGTAGCATACAAAGCAGTCCGCTTCAGCATTTGTTGGCTAGATCCCCGCCACGCCTCATGAGCGTGCTATATCAATTAGTGGGAAAACATCGAACTCTCACAAAGTTTAATAAAAGCTCATTTATGTGCTTTGAACAGCAATAGCGGCTTGTTACAGATAGTTACTGAGTCGACAGTTTATGCCTACCTGCAATGCTTAATAAGCTTCTCAAATTTGACGTCAAAAAAGGTCAAATTAAGTCATGTGATTTTTTTGATGTATGCAGTCAAGATGTCTCTCACAAGCAGCGCAAACAGGGTATCTGAATTGATACCTGCTACTTCTAAACAAAACAGAGGTGTCATGTCATGCAACATCAAGAATTGCAATCCCCGGTTATGTTACGTCTAAAGCATGTTGTTATACGTACTGGCCTTTCAAGGTCAACAATTTACAACATGCTCGATGAAAAATCTTCTAGTTATGATCCTGACTTTCCTAGACAAGTAATAATGAGTAAGGCAGCAGTAGCGTGGGTAGAGCACGAGATAGATGCGTGGATTAACAACCGTATTCAAAAGCGCAATGCTTAAAAAGGAGTTAAATCCATGACCGTACACAGAACACCATTAAATAAAAAGAGTCAGCCAAAAAAAACTGACATAATTGATAACGCGGCACGAGAGTTGTCGCATAATATACAAATTGACCAAAAAATGGCGTTAGCTGCTTACATAAGTGCAGCGTCAACTGCCCTGCAAGGTGTAATAGATGTGAAGTGGCCTGATGGAAGAATATCACCTACTTCACTAAACACACTTACTTTAGCTAGTTCTGGGGAGCGTAAAACGACAGCTTTTTCAATAGCCCACAAGGTGGTTTTTGAAAAAAATAGTATCTTATCGGATTATAATGACATTACGGTTCAAGCGTATGAAAGAGAAAATTGTTTGTGGACTAGGAAATATAAATCAATTGAAAATAAGATTGGTAGAGATGTTCTTAAAGGTAAGGATACACGTAAGTTTGAAGATATGCTTAATGAGCTTTTAAGGGAAAAGCCTGAAAAACCCTTAGTAATTGATTTTATTTATAAAGATGCTACATCCGAAGCATTAATGAATGGAATTTCAGAAAGGTCAAAGTTCGTCTCACTTATTTCCAGTGAGGGCGCAGGTATTTTGAATGGAGGTGCGTTTAGAAACTTCTCAGCTATTAATGATCTATGGAGCGGTGATGCTATAAAGGTTGATCGAAAATCGTCTGCATCAAGTTATGTTAAAGGGGCTCGATTGACGGTGGGGATTATGGTTCAGCCAGGCGTAATGGATGCGTTTAACAAAAAAGGTAACAATGAGCATCGTAACTCAGGATTATGGGCTAGATTCTTAGCTTTTGTACCTGAGAGTCGTATTGGACAACGTACTACTGGTACGTGGAAAAGTTTATCGAACTCAAGTTTGTTTGATAAAAAAAGTGAATTTTTTCTGAACAAACAGATTGAAATTCTTAAGGGAGAAAGCGAACGTTATGTCATGAGCCTTTCTAATGAAGCCAAGCCGGTGTTTGAACGTATATGTGTATATATAGAGTCGAATTCCGTTCTGGGAATGAGGTATTCAAGTTTTGCTGATTTAGCTTCCAAGATGCCCGAAAATATTATTAGGTTGGCAGCCATCATGAGTGCGTTTGATGAGGGCATAAAACAGCCAATTTCAGTAAATTCTATAAACCGTGCCATTCAAATAGTGATGAATTGCGCAGACGATTTTATACGTGTTTTTTATGTGCCGACCAAAGAAGAAATAGACGATAATACCTTGACTAATTGGCTAAATTCAAAAAAGAAGCTCGGCTATCGTTACTTTAAAAAGAACTATATTAGACGGCATGTTAACCCTAGCTTAAGAAGCAACGAAAGGTTAGAGCCTAGCATTCAGCGATTGGAGTCTAAAGGTGTGCTTTGCACAATATTACTTGGGAATGTTCAGTGTGTAGATACAGAGCCTTTGTACGCATATGATCCAATTGCTGCAAACCGTGAGATTTTTGGTACAAAATCAATTTTTAACCAGAAGTATTGACAATAACTTTAAATGGTTATTGTCACTGTTGAAGTGAAGGCTGTGGGAACGCGCTGAGGTTATTTCGATTTAGTAATTTGGTATATATGTTATTACCTTCTACTGGTTCTTGGTAATGGATTTGTTCTGGCTTTATCAACTTATATAGGTGCGTATTAATTATTGATAGGAGGTTATTAAATGAATACATTTAGCTCAGGTAATGCATTGAAAAGATTTGATTTAAATAAAAGCCATTCCCTTGAAATTAGCAAAGAAGAAATACATGGATATTGCATACAAGTTGTTGCGATAATAAAAAGACTGGAGGATCTAGAGTGGCCTAAGTTCAATAGAGCAGAATCTAAAAGAAGTTCGTGTTGGACTAGTCTGACCGCAAAAGAGTTTAGCGGATTAATTACTCTAGGCATGAAAGCTAGAATTGATGAACAACACATAATGAGCACGCATCCCTACTTAAAGTGCTTTTCTGAATTCATAAGGATAGTTGCCAATAAAAATATAAGTCAATGTCAAGAGTTAGAAAGTAAGTTGGATCTAGTTAACAGATGCTCCGAATTTATGCAGAATGCAATAAATTCTTTAGAATATCGTTTGTTTAAATACAAACAAAGGAAGGCACAGCAATATCGAGTTAATAGTGCGCATGAGTATATTGATTTGATACGAGCAAGTTACTCAAGAATTATGTGTATTAGAATAGATTTTTCTTATCGCAAAGGTATGTTTTTAGAAAGCGATAGATTTAATAGTCATGTGGAAAATGTTAAGTCGCAGTGGAAGCAAATGCGTACTGCCCTTACTCAAGGGATCTTAGTCCCGGATATGGTTGGGTATATATTAAGACTTGAGTATAGCTTTCTAAAAGGTTTTCATTACCATGCGTTGATAATTTATAACGGCTCGCTGCGGCAGCAGGACATCGTAATAGGAAAGATGTTAGGAGAACACTGGGTTAATAGTATCGTTCCCAACGGTGATGGAAGATACTTTAATTGTAATGGCTCAAAAAACAGGTATCGAAAACTGGGGGTTGGTACGATAAATTATTACGAAGATGAAAAATATGATGTATTAAAAAACATTGTTGTAGACTACTTAGTGAAACCCGATGATGTTATGAGTTTTATAACACCTAATGAAAGAGTTTTCTTTAAAGGTGTAACGAAAAAGCCCAGGCTTTTAGCAAAAGGAAGGCCAAGAAAGAAACTGTAATAAACGTTCTTTTTTTTCTATACATGGCAGTGTCATGATGCTCATTATTAAGCGTCTGGATGAGCTAAAAAGGACTCTATCTATTTTATTATTAGCTCTGTAAATATATTCAGTAGTGTGCTCTTTTCATTCCTCACACCTTAATGGTAGTGTGATGAACGAAGGAATGTACTCGTTAGTACCGCCGTAAAAGGTATATAGAAGCGTAAGTGATATGGAAAAGCCGCCCCTTTAACATCGTACAGCTTAGGTGTAAGTTAACAGCTTCCAAAATTGTCGATGTAGGGGGGGCTACAGCGACTAAGCGACCCGCCTGCTGCAGATGAGATATGTCTGTAAGCGTCCACAATTTCATCTTTTGGAGTGACTGGCACTAGCCACTCTAATGACTTCTGATCATTGGGAAATGCCATGAACGAACTGGCATCGACGCAGGGCTAACGATTGGATCATCTATTTCTTATCTCGTTTCTGCAATTGGCGTTGAGTGATTATGTCGAAGAGCAGGGGCTGCTACAGACGGCGCTGCTGTTCTGACGCTTGAAATAAACTCTACCGACTTGAATCAGTAGTTGAGAGATACGCTTGCTTACCAAACGGGAGAGAAGGGTACCAAACGCGATACCATCATCTATACTTTGATGAAGTCACCCCACAACCGAGCCCTCATCATGTCTMCCTTCCGTTCAAGCATGCGCTGGCTGACAGCGCCGGTAATGGTTGGGCTGGCCATCCCTGGCCTGGCCAGCGAGATATTCGTTGACGGTAACTTAACCCACCAATCCCGAGTGCTCGCTCTCGATACCCATGATTCGGCCAAGCTGTTCGATGCAGTCGTCAACATCGACTCACTGGGCGACGATGCCTTCGAGCTGGTCATCGAATCGCCGCCGAGTTTTCTCGAGCCTCTAGCAGCCGGCTGGCGGCTAGTTGCCGCTACCGACGCGCCGATTTATCCTCTGGGACGAGCAGAACAGCAGCTTGTGAACTCAGGCCTGCTCGGGCATCTGACAGCGCTTGATACCGATGAAAAGGGCACCTTGAGGCTATCGCTTGAACCCGCCGAACTGGAGGACGTGGTTGAAGACGGCACACTGACCATCATCGTCGTGGAGCGGGTCMCCTCCGAAGCGGATGATTTTCCGGTAGAAAGCTTACTTGGTAATGCTCCCCTTGCTAAAGGTCGCTGGCTGCCGGCCACCTTTCATGAGCATGGCTGGGAGCCGTGTCCACCCGAAAGCACCGCCTTCGAGCATGAGACAACGCTGTACTTCACGCCCCAAGCTAGCGCCACGATTCGCTTACAGGCCACGCTCGCCTTGAAACGGCAGATGACGTTTCAAGGCGGTCGTTTGAAAGAAGCTCAACTGGAAGGCCGCCTGTGTCAGGGCACTGAAATCACCCCACGTTTCGAACAGCAACTCCAGATAGACGAACCGGTCTGGACACGCCACCAAGGGCCCTTCTACCGCATGGTGGGCTGGATACCTATTATGTTCTCCGTGAATGCCCGGCTCAATGCAATACTGACCACTAGTGGACGCCTTACGATAAGCGACCCGATTCACCTACACCATGACAGTGCTGGTGGCTTGCTGCTTCAAAACGGCGAGTGGCAACTACAGCAGCGCCCATCTCAACATCAAGACCCTCAGCTGCCCTCACTGGAGCTGGATACCAGGCTCAATGCAAGCTTCGCCTTCAAACCACGTCTGGAACTGATTCTATACGGTAGAGGCGGTCCTTACCTGGAAGCCAACGCCACCACGAGCGCCGTCTGGCAGCCTGACCAGCAAATCCTCAGCGATCTCAGCTTGATTCTGCTCGGCGGCCTTACGTACCGCAACAGCCTGTGGAGCGATGACTGGGAAGACGAGGCACTGGAGCCAGCACTGTACCGATGGCCAGAATAGGAAAGCAGGTGGTTCCTAATCTTCTTTAACACGCTCTTATCCCACTTGTTCCACGCTGGCTCAGACTGGATATAATGGTCCTTTGGTTTGTGTGCACTTTACACAGGAAATGCAATGTGTGCTTGTGTACCACGTAGCCAAGGAACTGATGTTACCGTTCTTAGTTTTAGTAACGAATTCAGCGGCTAATGATAGATTTGATTTGGTCCTGCGATTACAACTTATGCAGACAGATGCACACCTTCTTCATGGATCGCTTAATGCGATTTTGATTAATAGCAGCATAAAAGCGGTCAGATAGGGCGGATTATTTAGCGGCACCATTTAACGTTACTTTTTAGAAATTCGGTAGCATAAATGGAACCAAGTGATTGATCATACCCTTTGGCATGACCTGCGCTTGGATTGCTTTCTCTTTTATAAAGGTTTTGCTTGGTTTTAATGTTTTTTTAGATTCTTTTAGGTGATTTGTGTAGAGATTGTAGGCCAGTTCATTGATATTTATAATAGATGGTGATAGTGATTCATGATAATTTTGTTGGATATTGGGGGAGGGGAGCCGCATATTCTGAAATGCTGAAGTTTCAAGGACAGCCTTTAAGCAAAATTGTAAAGGTGTCTTTGCAATCTCTTTGTTGTGAATTTTTATATATTCTTCAAAGATATATTTCTTAATTATATTGTTAAATTCAGTGGTATTGGCAGCACGACCTTTTTTAAGTAAAATATATCTCTCCAAGCAAGCACGATTAAGTAATTTTAGATCCTCTCCCATCCATTCGTATGTAATATTTACACTTCTGAGAGACTCGATTTTTTCTTCTTTTTCAAATGCTTTTAATTTTTCTTCTTTTTCAGCTTTATCTTTTTTAATTAAAGCATCTGGATAAAGTGTACAAAGGTTAGATGAGCTAATCCATAACTCATCAATCGTGAAAGAGATATTGCTTTGTTCTGTAGGAGGGAACTGAATTGTTTTCCCTCTAATTTTCTGACTTGGTATTGAACTTTTTTGTCTGAAAAAATAGAAACTTGCTTTTAAATTCAATTGTTTGATAGCAGATAATTTCTTTTTATCGTCATTATTGATGATAAAATATTTTGCGCTAACCAAGCGGATAGAACCATCGGTATTTAGTTTTGCAAATTTATCAAAATTTTCTAAGTGACAGATTTTTGTGACTAATATGTGCTGATAGGCCATGCTATCTATAACTATATAGTCATAATCTTGTACTTCTTTATATGAAGTAGCGTTGTTATTGAGAATGTCAGAATGCGCCATAAATGGCGGGGTGAAAGTGTGATCAATAGACAAACAATAGAGGTGAAGCTTGTTGCTAGGTTTGTAGAATAAGGGTGTGTTGTGTATCACAGCTTTGCTAAGCAACTGCTTAATACTGACATCAGCCACATCAGCTGCATCTCTAAAAAGGAAAAATTCTTCTGAAGTCATATCGAACCTAGCTGCTTTAGTTTTCAATTTAAATCAGTACAAATATAGTCAGACCAATCCTGCATCATGCGTCTGCGTTTATCAAAAAGATCACCGCGACGGTAGGCTGCTTCCACCTTATTCTCAATGGCATGAGCTAAAGCCATTTCTGCGACATCCCGTGGATAGCTAGTCACTTCTCCCGTCCAATCTCGAAAGCTTGAGCGAAAGCCATGAGGTACATAATTGCCTTTTTCACCACTAGGCCCATAGCCAAGCCCACGCATAAACTGAAGAAGCGACATATTTGATAACGGCCGGGCGGGTTTCATCCCCGGAAAAATAAAGCTATTGCCTTTGATGCGGGGTAGGCACAGCAACAGATCCATTGCCTGCTTGGAAAGTGGCACTCGATGTTCACGATTAGCTTTCATGCGCTCTGCTGGAATTTGCCATGTAGCTTTTCCAATGTCGATTTCATGCCATTCAGCGTTGAGCACCTCTGATGTACGCGTAGCAGTCAGTATTAGAAACTGTAGTGCTTTTGAGGACATGCTGCCGTAAAGCTGAATCGAGCTTATAAATGCCGCTACTTGATCGTAAGGCATAGCAGGGTGGTGATTCACCTTTTGTATACGCGATGGCTTAGCTAGTAGTTTATCGAGATGACCTCGCCAGCGGGCGGGGTTAACCGGGTCGCGATACTCATGCGCCGCTGCATAGTCCAATATGTTTTCGATACGCCCCTGCACTCGCTTAGCTGTCTCGTTTTTGACMCTCCAGATCGGCGTTAATATTTTCAAAATATCTTGGGTAGTTACATCTTCAATCGACTGATTGCCAATAACCGGCCGCACATAGGTTTTAAGCGTGCTTACCCATTGACGTGCATGCTTAGCATTTCTCCAGCTGCGGCGGTGTGATTGGATATATCGCGCCGCGCAGTTGGTAAATGTTACAGGCTCCGCTTTTTTTTCATTCTTCTGTTCACGAGCTGCTAACGGATCGATGCCTTGCTTGACGAGTTTTCGATGATCGGCGGCTATTTCCCGAGCTTCTGATAGCGCTACGTTTGGGTATGCTCCCAAGCCCATATAGCGTTGCTTGCCATTTAGCTTAAAGCGATAGATCCAACTTACTGACCCACCGGCGGTTATTTGAAGATATAAACCTTGGCCGTCGCCAGTGGAGCCTTTTTGTCCTTCTTTTGCGAGCTTCTGAACGGCCTTGCTAGTGAGCTTACCCATGGTGATTCGTCCTTGGTAAAGCGATTGGTCAAACAGAGGATAGCATAGCTGACCCACATTTTGACCCACACCTTTGTTCTGTCTTTGATGGGATGGCTATGGAAGAGTATGGATATGTAAGGTTATTAATTTGTTTAAAAACAATAATTTAAATATTGAAATGGAAGCTATTGGATGTGCTGTATGCGGACTGTCCCTCCGCCACCTCGATACTAAAGCCCCTGATTCGTCAGGGGGGCTTTTCTAGGCTCTTCGCTTCCTCCCAAGTAAGCCCTTTATAAAATGCACCGGTCTTTCACTGTAATCCGGAAGTTCGTAATGCGCGCACTGGTGCACGCGCTCTTAAATCCTTCCCGCAGATTTCCAAGTCGTTCACCATCTGCCTTCGAGACCACCCATTCGTTTTCCTTCTTCGTCTGGGGGTGTCGCAGCTACCACCTTAGCGGGATTCGGCGTGGCTTTCTATTCCCGTACTTGCAGCCGATTACCTAAGGCAAATCAACCGTCATTCATGGGGTTGAATGATTGCTTGGTAATCCGCCTTAGGCAGTGCCTGCAGGTTCATATACGACACGTGAACGGCCATTTCCGTCAGCGTGAATGTCGCCAGCTCGTCGATGAGCGAAAGGGCAAGATCGTAGCTGGAGAGGCTGGTGGCAATCCCTGGTGTCCAGTGGTGAGCTTTGATGGCGCGGGCTATCAGCACATCTCTATCAGCATCTAGTGGGAATGCAGCGCCTCGGTAGGCTTCACGCCAGTGGTCGCAATAACAAGCAACGACAAACTCCCGGAAGGTATTAATCAGCATTTTGTGCAGCGCTTCGACGTTTTCGACGCCCGACTCTGGCAGGTTGCTGTATTCCCGCTGCATCTGCTCGAGCTGATCCCAACGTTTGTGGTAGGCGGCCTTGTCCAACGCTTTCCCCTTATCCCTAGTTTAGAAGCCACCAATATAGCGATATTGGATGGCTTTGCTCAATTCCTCTTTGGCCTGAGACTGGGCTTTCTATTTTAGGGGATTGCTATGAAAAAGGTTTCGCCTATTCGCCATTATCAGATGAGCAGTAATGCGATATGCCCTAACCGATAAAGGGTAATAATCACTCTTCATCAAGCCTCAAGTGATCAGCTTTAATAAGCGTTCCCACTTGTTGAGAGCAACCACTCCGTTTGTGCGCCCGAGCTGCACACAGGTATCGTTAAAAGCAGGCTTACGAAGGCCTTCTATATCGGGAAAATCAATCAAAGCGATTCTACACGTTTCACATTCGTATTCTTCAAAGCTGTAAGTCGTTTTCTTCATGTAGAGCCTCTGAAAGCGTCGCCTTGCCTTGCGACATTGAGCTGCATTCTTTGAATGCTCGACCAGACCGATGGGGGGGTGGCGTGAAGAGTTCAAAGGCGGAAGGGCTTGGGAGGTGATTTATCATCGTTATATGGATTGGAAACTCAATCAGGAGCTAAGGCTATGAGCTTGATTCAAAAGCACGGCCAGAACATGAATGGAAGAGATTTTATCGTTGGTGACATTCATGGGCAGTACGACCTGCTGCTTGAGTCCATGGCGCGCGTTGACTTCGATAAGTCAAAGGATCGGTTGTTTTGTGTAGGCGACTTGATCGACCGGGGGATGGATTCTTTCGAGTGCTTATCGCTAGCCTTTGAGCCTTGGTTTTTTGGCGTGCGTGGCAATCACGAGATGTTGGCCATAGATGCGCTTGAGCATGGTGGAGAGGCGGAAGACCTTTGGATGATCAACGGCGGCACCTGGTCGATAACTGAGAATATGATCGAAGTCCGGCAAATTCTTCGTGAGGCGCTGAAGTATCTGCCTTACGCCCGCCAGATAGATGTTTTGGGGCAGCAGATTGGCATCGTTCATGCCGAGCCGCCTGCGGACTGGTCGCAGGTTGAGATGGCGGATGATGTAGGCAAAGKGGCAATGATATGGGGCCGGACTCGTATAAAGAGAAGGGACACGACGCCAGTGGTCGGCATCGATGCTGTAGTGGTCGGGCACACCATTGTTGAGCAACCTACTTGGCTGGGCAATGTGTTCTATATCGTCACGGGTGCTTTTCATACGGGCCGGTTGACGTTGATCAATGCCCGAGAGGTGTTGGCATGAGCTGGCGCTAGCAAACCACTGCCAAAAAGCTACGCCGTCCTCGAGCACTAACCAAAAGCGGCGCGCCCCGGGCAAAACCTGTTGATTGGGAAGGGCAGGAGCAAGCCGTCCTGATCCGTTGGCTGTATGGCGAGAAGATGCGCGGTCATCCGGTAGGTGAGTTGTTTGATGCCACCTTCCACGTGCCCAACGGTGGCCACCGCAATAAGAAAACCGCGAGCGACCTAAAGCGCCAGGGCGTTAAGGCAGGTGTGAGCGATCTCCCCGTTCGCCAAGCCCGCGGCGGTTGGTTTAGCCTGTACCTGGAGTTCAAGGCCACCCCGCCCAAGGATGCGCCGTTAGCCGATAGCCAATTCAAGTGGCTGGAAGATAGCGAATATGAGGGCTATTGCGCCGTGCTGGCGCTAGGGCTTGAGGAGGCAAAAGCAGTGCTTAGGGAATACGCTAGTTGGCCCCGTACGCAAATAACCGGCGAACGGCTGGCGCTGGAGAGTGGTACCGAGTGGAGGAAGGGGTGATGACACAGCAGAAGGGGAGCCAGATGCAGTTTGATGATTGGAAGCGAGTAGCAAACCCCTGGCGTGTCGTAGAGGCGGCAAAGAGTGATAAGCGAGCGCGTGATGCTGCAGTATCACGCATCATAGACACCATGCTGGAACTGCAGCTGGATTATCGCCAGATAACCCCGGTTTCCAGCCGTTCAGTGTGACGGCTCTAGCAGGTGAGGTACCTGGAGGTGGTGGCCGCAGTGACCAGGCCATGCTGGCCGCGCTTCGCTACCACCCTCAAAGCCAATGGCATAAAGCCTGCGGCGTACTGCTCGATCAACTGCCCAAACGCCAGGCTGCTGCGATGCTGATACAGGCCGCTCGCATTCGCCCCGAGAAGATTGGCCATAGCATTTGGATGGTGACTGCCAGGCAGATGGTTGAGCGGCAGGAGGTGTTGCTTAGGGCGCTTGGGCTAAATGAGGGAGTAAGGCATTTTGAGAGTGTTGAGGTGTTGCAGGTGGCGGGTAAGCGAGGGCGTAAGCGGCTTTGGCAGGTGTTGGCGGTGGGGGAGGTGCGCCAATGAACTACCTTTAGATTATGCAGGCATATATCGGTCTAAAATCACGAATAGACCACAAATATTTGACGTATTCATTTTGCTCTTCGACCTGGCTACGGTTACTCTGGTCTTCACAAATGAAGTGACTAACCAAATTAGGCCATAGAGAAAGATGAGCATCCCAAACCCAGACATACTCAGGTGGGCGCGTGAAGGGGCCGGGCTGAGTCTTGAAGAGGCAGCGAGAAAGCTTTCTCTGAAGAGCAAGGGCATGTCTGGTGCTGAGCTATTGTCAGCATATGAGACGGGTACAAAATTGCCGACCCAAAAAAAGCTAATGGATATGGCAAAACAATACCACCGTCCGTTCATTACTTTCTTTCTCTCAGAGCCGCCCATGAGTGCTTCTATGGGCGAGGATTTTAGACTGCTTCCGGATACACAGTTTGACGAGCACGAGGGAAGTGTTAAAGCACTTGTGCGAGACATATACATTCGTCAGTCTATAGTCAAAGAGGCGCTGATTGACGGTGATGAAGATGTTGGCATTGAGTTTGTCTCAGAAGGCAGTACAGATACGCCAATAAAAAAAGCCTGCCAAGTTGCAATCAATTATTTTAATATTAATATAGAAAATTATCGCCGCAATGCAAATCCACATGATGCCTTCAACTACCTAAGAAGATGTGTGGAAAGGAAAGGAATTTATGTTCTTCTTGTAGGCGATTTGGGGAGCCACCACTCATCCATTAGTACTGAGGCTTTTCGCGGCTTCGCTTTGTCTGATCCAATAGCGCCTTTTGTAGTTATTAACCAAAATGACTCGAAAGCAGCTTGGAGTTTCACGCTCTTGCACGAAGTCGTGCATGTTTGGCTGGGAAAAACGGGCATCAGTGCTCAGAATAACGAGCATATTGTTGAGCGATTCTGCAATGATGTTGCTAGCAACCTACTAGTGACTAGTGGTGAAGTCATAAAGCTATACGATGAAGCCATGCACTCAGATGAGGATTTCCTGCCTGCGCTGCAGAGGCTTGCTCAAAATTTGAATATTAGCGCCTCACTCGTAGCTTATCGGCTATTTAGGCAAAATATGATTTCACAAACTGAATGGGTTCAAGTTAGAACTGAGCTGCGAGATCTTTGGCTCAAGAGTAAAGCTCAACAAAAATCTAAAACGTCAGATGCTGGAGGTGACTTTTATAACACGCGCCGACATCGTGCGGGTGGGGCTCTAATTGAGCTTGTACGTCGCTCTTTGCATGATGGCGTTATTACAGAAACGAAAGCAGGCAGAGTGCTCGGTGTGAGCCCAGGTAATGTTGCTCAAATGGTGGGGCTGTGATGTCTGCACAAAAAAAAGAAATTTTCTTGCTCGATGCAAATATCATCATCCATGCTCACGATCTATATTATCACATGGATCGAGTTCCGGAATTTTGGCGGTGGTTAGAGTTTCATGCTGATAATGGGTCAATCAGAATGCCAAAAGAAACTCATAGCGAAATCAAAGGCGGTGTTAAAGCCCAGCATGTGCAATGGGCTAAACATAAAGATGTGCGAAAAAGCTTAATTCTGGCTGAAGACTTCGAAATAGCTCTTCTTAATAGAGTTATTAGTGAAGGGTATGCCTCTGATTTGAACGAAATTGAAACTGAAAAGATTGCAATGGATCCTTTCTTGGTAGCTTATGCACTCAAGGATCCACAGAATCGAATTGTAGTGTCTAACGAGGTCTCAAAGCCGAGCAAAAAGCGTGCCAATCGAAAAGTGCCAGATGTCTGTGATGCTTTGGGCGTTCGGTGTTGTAATGTTTTCACTCTTCTCCGCGAGTTAGATTTCCGTACGGACTGGCAAAAAGTAATTTGATGGTCTGAGTCATCTAAGATTTGTCTCATAGATGCTTACAGCTTTTCATCAGGCTATAAGGACACATGTAAAATATGTCCATGTTTTTTGCTGGTCAAACAATATGATATAGTCAACATTTTGAAAAATCGAAAGCTACAAGTATTGGCTAAATAAAGATATTAGCTTTTATGGGTGAAAGCACGCGTGAGAGTCAATGCATGTCTGGGAGGTTAGGTGTGTATTTATTCTTGTGATGTCGAAGTTGTTAGCTAGTTAATACTGTCTTTGAATATGCAGTAAGTCCATGACCGTTTCTGGCTGATACAGAGCAGTCAGGCAGGACTGCTGCCTGACTCCCATGAGCAATCCTAGTCAATAAATCTGTGGGATTACTTTCATCGCGTTGTTAATTCTGACGCCCTTTTTTTAGTATTTTCCAGGCCTGGGTGAATAACACCATCAACAGCAGGGCGATGATTCCCTGCGAAATAGGACGAGTAAATAGGGATCCCCAGTTATCCTGGGAAATCAGCATTGCCAAACGTAAGTTTTGTTCCGCCATTGGCCCTAACAACACTCCCAGCACTACTGGCGCAAGTGGGAAGGCTAGTCGATGGAGTAAATAACCGAGCAACCCAAAGGCTAGCATTACATAGAGGTCTGTCATGTTCCCTTTGACGGTATAAACACCCACGGCCATGAGCACCAACGTCGTTGGTACCAAGAGTGCGGTGGGCATGCGCAAGACCTGAGCAAATAGGCGGGTGGCCACCATGCCTCCTAGTAACAGGAGTAGCATCGCAGTAAACAGCATTTGCCACATGAAACCGAAGACCACATCAGGCGACTTCGTAAACAGTTGTGGGCCGGGCTGAAGTCCATGAATCATCAGCGCGCCGAGCACTAAGGCAGCAACCAAATTGCCAGGAATCCCTAATGTTAGGGATGGAATCATTGCAGAAGCATTGTCGGCACTGTTACCTGATTCAGCTGCTGCAACCCCCACAGGATTGCCCGTGCCGAAAGATTCGGGGTTCGTGGACTTGCGCTTCGCTTCGTTATAACTCAGTAATGCTGCCAGATTGCCACCGGCACCTGGCAAGATACCTACACTAACGCCTATCATCGACGAGCGAGTCCAAGTGCGCCAGTGCTGACGTATCAGTCCCAGTGCGTTGCCGCTAGCATCAACCTTGAAGCTTCCTGCATCATAGTAAGTCGCGTTGCTTTTCTCCGCCATCTCCAGTACTGGCGGTATCGCGTAGAGGCCGATGAGKACAATGATCAGGKCGAACCCCCCACTTAAATAAAGCGAATCGAACGTATAGCGTTCCGCTCCACTGATTGTGTCAACGCCTACAAGGCCGATGATTACGCCCAAAAGGGCGCTGAGCATGCCTTTGCTGATATCACTGCCCACCAATACGGCGATGCTTACAAGTCCGAAAACGGCTACCCAGAAATACTCGGTGGGCCCAAAGGCAAGCGTGACCTGTGCCAAAAGGGGGGCTAGCGTCATCAACGCTATGGCGCTAATAATTCCACCGATGGCGGACGACCAGCACGCGGTCTTGAGAGCCAGCCCGCCCTGGCCGTTACGTGTCATAGGGTAACCGTCGAATGTTGTCGCGATTGCAGCTGGCGTTCCTGGGATTTTTAGTAAGATGGCCGGAATAGCTCCACCGTACATTGAGCCATTATAGATACCTGCTACCAACCCTAGAGCAATTACAGGATCGAACCCATACGTCAGTGGGAGCATGAGAGCGATTGCCATGACCGGGTTGAGCCCAGGTAGGGCTCCGATCAAGATACCCACCAAGGTGCCGACGAAGAGGCTGACTACGGAGCCAAGTTGCAAGGCCACAGGTAGTGCGTTGAACAGGGAATCAAACATATCGTGTAACCCTATTTAGGAAACCAGGAAAAATTCGACGGGCAAGGGTCGTTTTAGCACCATCGCAAAAAGCCCGTATAAGAGGATGATGAAGCCCACCGTAATACCTAAAACCACGATGGGGCGCCTTTCACCCAGTACCAGAGCCAGCAGGATGATGAACAGGGTGCTAGTGGAGTAGAAACCCACGGTTGGCATGGCTAAGTAGTAGATCAGGCAACAGGCGACTGTCGCCATAAACCTTCCCGGATGATCGATTAAGGCGGCGGCGCTGCTCAAGCCGCCATTTTGATGCGTTTGCACCACGCCCTTAAAGACCAGAGGAAGTGAGAAAAGGCACATCAGAATGCCAACTCCCATGGGCACGTAAGCTGCACCGGCATCAAAGCCACTCCCCACCCAGACCACCGTGCAGCCAAAGATGAGGAAGGCGATGCCAGAGATAATATCTCTGAAGTTCATGAGCAAGTTACCGTCCATTCAGGCATGAATTAGTTTTTCTTAAGCCCAAGCTTTTCGAGCGTCTCTCCAATCGCTACGGTTTCCTGATGCAGACGCTCACGGAGCTCTTCACCTCGTACGAGATTCAGCGTCTCTCCTTGAGATGTCAGGAACGCTTGGAACTCAGGATGCTCGACGGCGCTAGCTACGGCATCGGCGATGACATTAACGCGCTGTTCATCCATGCCCTCCGGTGCCAGCATCATGCGCCATAGCACGGTTTCCAGTTCAGGATGACCGAGTGCTGCTAGGCCTGATGCCTGGGGTAGTGCTTCGTTATCGTCGGCTGAAGTCACGAGTAAGCACTTTGCTTTTCCGTCCTCAACATAGGGAAGTGCGGGTGTGATGGAGCCACCGTAGATATCCACGTGTCCACCCAGGAAGTTTTGGAGGGTCTCACCAGCGCCGCCAAAAGGAATAGGGCGGGCTTCAATGTCATAGGCTTCAAAGATACGCTCTGCTGCCAAGCGCATGGTTCCACCGACCCCGTCATTGCCGTAGGTGTACTGACCAGGGTTATTCTGTAGCTCGGCAAGGAATTCCTCACCTGTTTCAGCTGGAAAATCGGGGGCTACACACATAGTGTAAGCACTCTGCGAAGTGCTGGTGATCGGGGTCAATGTCTCGTAAGAGTACTGAACACGCTGCATGTGCGGTACGGTAGTGATAGGACTATTCCAGGTAGAAAGCAGCGTGTAGCCATCGGGCTTGGCACGGGCAATCTGGTTGACCCCAATAGCACCACCTCCACCAGCGACATTAAGCACAGCAAGTGACTCTCCTAGCTCTTCTTGCAGGTACTGATTGAGCATGCGCGCAACGTTGTCAGTGCCGCCGCCGGCTGGTGCCGGTACGATTATTTCGATGGGACGATTCGGATAGTCGTCAGCCATGACAGGCATAGCGGTAAACGCTGATAGCGCAACTAAAGACGTAAGCTGTAATGTTTTCATTGTTAGTTACCTTTTTTTGGAATGCAGGGTGATGAGGTGTGCATTTAATGCGATCTCAAGCAGGTTGATCACCGAGCGTGACACGGTAGCGGAACCGCTCTGGCCTTCCGTGTACTCGTCGAAACTCGATGACTCTGCCTGCAGGATTGCGGGCAATGCGCTGGATGGCGGCGACCGGAGCCCCAGTGGCTAGTTCTAGATGCTTTGCACTGGCCTTGGTGGCGGTGCCGAACGACAGCTCGTCGGTTGCCGACGAGATCAAAATCCCGAATTCCTCCAGAAATACGGGATACAACAAAGGGCCCATCGCTTTTGGGTTTAGCGACAACAGCCCGTTGAAATCGGGTAAGCGTAGATAAATTTCTTCAAACAGCAGTGGGTCGCCTGACCAAAGGCGGACACGTTCCAACTTTATACAGTGGCTGACTGATTCTTCGCCGAAGGCCTGCTTTACGTCGGCGGGAAGGGCGACTTCCTGATGACTGAGAATTCGACTTTCCGGGATAACGGGTACATCGGGATCTTCCACATCATGTACATGGAAAAAACGAAACAGATCGGCTCGGAAGGCGGGTTGCTTAACGAAAGTGCCGGTACCTCGCCGCCGATCCAGCAGCCCCTCATCGACCAGCTGCTTCAGGGCCATCCGCATGGTTGCTAAAGCAACGCCATACTCTTCGGCTAAACGGTTCTCCGAGGGAATCATGTCGCCTGGTTTCCACTCACCATTGGCGATCCTTGAGCCTAATTGATCACGGAGTTTGGCGTACAGGGGTAATCTTCCGTCCGTATTAGCAGAGAACTTGGCTTGCATAGGGTCACCCAGTGGTTATCTTGATTTCTTGAGGTCATTGAAGACCCGTGTATACTTCCAGTCAACCAGTTCTCTAGAGAACTAGACTTATGTATAACAGCTCAGGGATACGAAATCCCCAGTCAGAACGTAATGAGGTGCCAAAAGTGAAATTAGGTTTTGATTGTCATGCTCATGTCTACGGGGCTGTTAAGGAAGCCAACGGGTCTAACTACAGTCCATCCCGTCCTGCACCACTTTTGAATTGGCAAGAAAACCTAGAAAGCTGCAAATTAAGAGGCGGGGTACTGGTGCAGCCGAGCTTTCTGGGAAACGACAACCGGCAACTGCTTGAGATTCTCTCCAGACTAAATCATGCGTATCGCGGAGTCGTTCAGCTAGCCAAGGAGACGACGCTAGAGGAGATAGCCGCCCTTGATGCTGCAGGTATTGTAGGGGTGCGATGGAATCTCATTGAGGGGCGCAGCGCATTGCCAAACCTCAAGGATCCTCAATGGATAGACTTTCTAGATAATATTAAAGCTATGGATTGGCATCTTGAGCTGCATCTGGAAGGGAACCGGTTACCTGAAATTTTTCCAGCATTACATGAGCATGGCGTGAAATTAGTCATTGATCATATTGGGCTGCCAGTCGAAGACGTTCCTATGCAAGACCCAGGCTGCCGTCTTCTGCTTGCGTCAGGACAGGCAGAACGAACCTGGGTGAAGCTCTCAGCCCCCTATCGTTCCCCTGTGTGTGATCTTAGACCGCATGTCCAGGCTTTGTTGCATCATCTTGGGCGTGATCGGTTAGTGTGGGGTAGTGACTGGCCGTGGACGCGCCATGAGAATAAACACACTTACCGCGATACTTACGGATGGCTCAATGACTGGGTTAGAGATGCTGATGATCGTCAGTACATTCTAGATACTAGTCCTAAGGCTTTGTTTCAACTAGGGTAATCCTCGACATTCTTCATTGACGGTACTGAGCGAACCACTGCCGGGTAGTGCTAGTAGTTTATTGACTGCTAGCTAAACCATAAACCCACGAGATTCATGAGTTGCCAAATCAATGTGCGGTGTGCGGTGTCGTCATCACATTATTCTTGGCAGCCAGGGCGAGTTAGCAAGGAGAGCTTCTTCGGCTAACACATCAAGCCACAACTGCACGGATATTTTACTCAAGCACCCGCTCATCGACAGAGTCTTGGCTTGCTCAAGTGGTAAATAGCTGTCGTCTTTTCCTACTCATAATAGTTTTCCTGCTCAGCGATACGTTTGCCAACGCTGACTGGCTGTCAAAAAATGCACGCTGAACACCTGGTGTTCATACTCCTGTTGACGTCGCTGCCTAGCATTACCTTGCTACGCAAGGAAATTTATTAAAAAAACCAATTTGGTCATTTCTCTACTTCGGTCACGTTGTGCCGAAACAAAGCCCAGCAGTAAGCTCCTTACTCAGGCTTACATAGCCTGCAAGATAAAAACAATTAATAACGCTAGGAGAAACGCAATGTTCAAGAAAACCGTTCTTGCCGCATCAGTCATCATGATATCGACCACGGCAGCTCAGGCTGAAGGCCCTTACCGCATCGGTATAACCCAAAATAATGTAGGTGTTGATAGCTATCAAACCACCTATGAAAGTGCTTTTGAAGAGGCCGCCGAGCGTGAAGGCAATGTCGATATCGTGGTGTTAGATGCCGGTGGTGATGTTGCTCGTCAGATTGGCCAAATGCAGGACCTCATTCAGCAGCGAGTTGATGCCATCATTATTTGGCCGACCAATGGTCAGGCCGTTATTCCGGCGATTCGTCAAGCGCATAATGCAGGCATTCCTGTGATCGTTACCAACTCTAAAATTGCTGAAGCGGGGCTAGAGTACATCGCTGCCTTCTCTGGGCCTGATAACGTACAGCAAGGCGTTTCCTCTGCCGAGATGATGTGTGACGCCTTAGGTGGCGAAGGGCAGATCGTACAAATTGCTGGCCAGCCCGGCTATACCACTGCGATGGAGCGTGCAAAGGGATTTGAGGATCGGCTAGCTGAAGCGTGCCCGGGTGTTGAACTGATGGAAACGCAACCAGGCAACTGGAACCGTGAACGTGCTCAGCGTGTTATGGAAGATTTTTTGACCAAATACGACCGTATTGACGGCGTTTATTCGGGCGATGACAACATGGGTGTTGGCGCTCTGAATGCGGCTAAAGGCGCTGACCGAGCTGATGAGATTATTTTCATTGGCGCCACTAACTTCGCCGTTGGCTACGATGCGATTGAGCGTGGTGAGTATTACGGCTCTATTTATCAGTCTCCCGTAGATGATGCTGAAGCTGCTCTGCAGACAGCACTGGATGTTCTGGCGGAAGAAGACCTGCCGAAGATGAATTTCTTCGATACCCCCAAAATCACCGCTGAAAATCTCAGCGAGTTCGACCGTCCCGTTTTCTGAGGTAAGGCATGCTGCCCGGAGTGACTGCGTTTAGTGTGCAGTTTCCGGGATACAGCATGCGCCTGAAAGCAGGGTTTCCTGCGCGTGGAGTGCGCGGAAAGCATCAATGGAAATATGTTTGCCCATTGCGCTAACCGGTCTTTCCAAGTGATTTTATAACAGGTGATTAGCATGGCTTCCGCTGAACAATCTAAATCCAGGCTGCCGACAGGAAAGCTTAGTAAGGCTAGCGTGATGAGCTTTCTGTCAGCTCAGGGAATTCTCATTTTTTTCCTGCTCGGCATGTTCGTTTTCTCTTTCTTTTCTGAGCAGTTTCTTTCCCAGTCGAACATTATGACGGTGATCCGCCAGGCCTCGATTATTGGCATTATCGCGGTAGGCGTCACCGTGGTGATCATTGGTGGAAACTTGGATCTTTCGGTGGGATCGATGCTGTCATTTTCGACGGTGCTCGTCGTGGATTTACACGACAAGATAGGTCCCACCAATGCCATCCTGATGATGTTTGCATTGACGCTTATGATCGGTGCCGTCAATGGTTTTTTAATCGGCTTTCTGCGCCTTAATTCGCTCATTGTGACGCTTGCCATGCTGTCGGCGATCCAGGGCTTTGTGCTGATCTATAGCGGCGGCCAGAACGTTGATATTGCTAACCAAGATGGCACGTGGTTCGCCTTCTTTGGTCGTGGCTATATCACGGGAATTGCTGTTCCTATCCTGCTGTTTGGGTTGTTGGCCATTCTGGTTCAAGTAGTCATGTCCTACACCGGCTACGGGCGACGTATCTTTGCTGTCGGTGGCAACCCAATGGCTGCCGTTTACTCGGGTATTCGCAAGAACTGGTGCGTCTTCAGCACTTATCTGATTTCAGCCTTTTGCGTGGCATGTGCGGCACTGGTGCTTGGCTCTCGTGTTATGGGTTCCCAAAACAACGTTGGCCAGGGATACGAGCTGTTGGTGTTGGCCGGCATCATTCTCGGTGGCACCAGCTTACTGGGTGGTTCAGGCAGTATTTGGAAAACTGTGATTGGTGTACTGATCCTGGGCTTTATTCAGAATGGGCTGCTGTTGATGGGCTACCCCTATTACATCCAGTGGATCGTGACCTGGGTAATTATCATCCTGGCCGTATGGCTGGACCTCGCTAACAAGCGTAAGCGCTTGTTGACGACCCACTCATAACGCGGAGGAGTGACAGATGACTTTTTTAAAAGGGTTCTTCCGTGGCAAAACGGCTATCCAACCGATATGGGTCTTCGTCCTAGCCATCTTCATTTTTTTCAGCTTCACGTCAGAGTACTTTCTGTCGTTTGGCAACATTTCTAATATTTTGGTGCAGACGTCCACTATCGGCCTAATCGCATTAGGCATGACCTTAGKCATGATCAACGGCAACATCGATTTGTCGGTTGGGGCAACCTTAGGGCTGGCTGCTTCACTGGCGGTAGGKTTGCAGGAAACCAGCATGATACTGGCAATCCTTGTGGCACTCGGCTCAGGCATTCTGCTGGGCGCCATTAATGGTTTCATCGTTTGGAAAACGGGTGTTAACGCTTTCATTGTCACGTTAGGGGCCATGCTGGGGGTGCGGGGCCTGATTTTCTTGTACACCGGTGAGCAGTCGTTTTATGCATTGAATTTCGCTTTCTCTGACTTCGGTGCCAGCACCATTGGGCCTTTTCCAGTACTGGCGATTATCTTCCTGATTTGCACACTGATCATGCACTTGGTGCTCACGCGAACGGGCCATGGCCGTAATACCTTTGCGGTGGGTGGCAATCCGGAAGCCTCGATTGATGCGGGGATTCGCTTGGGGCGCCACATGATGATCAATTTCATTATTGTTGGTTTCTTCGCTGCATTAGCTGGCGTGCTGCTCGCCAGCCAAATGGGCGCGGCAACTCCCAATTTAGGTCGTGACTATGAGCTCTGGGTGATTACGGCCGTGGTGTTAGGCGGTACCAAGTTGACCGGTGGCTACGGAAGTATTGTTGGCACTCTGGGTGGTGTACTCGCCATTGGCATTCTGCGTAACGGCATGAACTTGATGCAGGTGCCCGCTTTTTATGTGCTGGTGATCCTCGGCGTCATCCTTATTTCCGTACTGATTATCGACAAGAAGCTCAATGTACCCTCGGCTAAGGAGGTGCGGATATGAGCCCTTCACAAGAAAACCTGTCTCAAAATTTAAATGAACAAGGCAGTGCCACGAAGCGGCAGCCGGTCAACGCGGATCCGATACTTCGTCTAGAAGGGATTACCAAACGTTTTCCTGGTGTGGTTGCTTTAAATAACGTGGATTTTGACGTGCGGCCCGGCGAAGTGCATGCGCTGCTGGGTGAGAATGGTGCAGGCAAGTCGACGTTAATGAAGGTACTGGCGGGTAAGCACCAAGCCAACGAAGGCAAGATCATTCTTGGTGGGCAAGAGATGGCTTTCGAAAATCCCAAGCACGCTAAGCGCGCAGGGGTAGTGCTGATCCACCAGGAGCAGTCGCTGGTTTCCGAGATGACGGTAGCCGAAAACATCTTTCTCGGCAGCCTGCCCAGAAAGCCATTCAATCGCGTTGATTGGCACAAACTGCGTGAAGATACCAACGCTATTCTGGCGGCTCTCAAATGCAGTTTTCAACATGACGACCTAGTAGGGTCGCTATCGATTGCCAAGAAGCAGATGGTTGAGATCGGTCGCGCGCTGGCGTTTACCCCGCGAGTAGTGGTGTTTGATGAGCCGACGGCATCACTCACCGACTACGAAAAACCCGTGCTGTATGACGTAATTAATTCGCTATGTGAGCAAGGTGTAGGGATTGTTTATATCTCCCACCGCATGGATGAGATTTTTCACCTATCGCACCGCATTTCGGTACTGCGTGACGGTGAGTACACCGGAACCGTCAATACGGCAGATACCAACGAGGACGAGATCACCCGAATGATGATCGGTCGCAGCTTGGAGCTCGATCATGCCAGTAAACCGAGTGATTTCGGCGACAACATGCTGGAAGTGCGCAACCTCTCGGTCAAACGAGTATTCGAAGATGTCAGTTTCAATGTCCGTAAAGGCGAGATTGTCGGAATGTATGGCCTGGTGGGGGCGGGGCGTTCCGAAGTTGCAGAAACGATCTTCGGTTTGCGCACGCCCTCCGCCGGTGAAGTGGTATTGGACGGCAAGGTGGTGGCGTTTCGTAACTCCCATGATGCGGTGGTCAATGGGGTCGCGTTAGTGCCGGAAGACCGTAAGGATCAGGGGTTGATTCTGGGTATGAACTGTCGCGATAACATGACCCTGGCAAGCCTCTCCAGTGTGTCGTCGTTGGGCTTTATGACGAGTTCAGAAGAGCGCCAGGTCTACGATAAGTATCAACAGGCGATGAAAATCAAAACGCCCAGTTGGCGTCAGAAGGTGGGCAACCTAAGCGGTGGTAATCAGCAGAAAATTGTTATCGGCAAGTGGCTACATACCCACCCTAAATTACTCATTCTCGATGAGCCTACCCGCGGTATTGATGTGGGTTCCAAGTCGGAAATCCACACCCTCGTGAAAGATCTGGCCAAATCCGGCTATGCAGTGTTGGTGATCTCCTCAGAGATGCCGGAAGTCCTAGGGCTGAGTAACCGCATTATCGCCATGTATGACGGCCGCGTGACCGCTGAGTTTGATGGCGACAACGTCAGCGAGGATGAGCTGGTACAAGCGATTACTGGGATGGGCAAGCAGGCACAGGCGAGCTAGCTCGCCTGTTGCGACGGGTGCGCTCTGTCAATCGCGCACACATACCACATCAGACGTATAAGGAATGTTTCATGCAACCCTTTGTTTATGATGGCCTGCCATCCCGCGTGGTGTTTGGCCAAGGAACCCTGTCACGGCTAAGAGAAGAGCTTGAGCATCTCGGCTGTACACGCGCCCTGGTGCTGGCAACGCCCCAGCAGCACGAGCAGGCAAGACGCGTGCTCGAGCAGTTGGGTGAGAAGGGCGTTGGCGTTTACGCAGAAGCCGCCATGCATACGCCGGTCGAGGTGACCGAAAGTGCCTTGCAGGTGGTGAAAGCGCTAAACGCGGATTGCACCATTGCTATTGGGGGTGGCTCGACCATTGGCTTGGGTAAAGCGATTGCGCTGCGTACGGGCTTACCTCAGATCGCTATTCCCACCACCTATGCCGGTTCAGAGATGACGCCGATCCTGGGTGAAACCCGCGATGGTATCAAGACCACTCAGCGCACCTTGGACGTACTGCCGGAAACGGTGATTTATGACGTTGACCTCACCTTAACGTTACCCGCTGTGATGTCGGGGACTAGCGGTATTAACGCCATTGCCCATGCAGTAGAGGCACTTTATGCCCGCGACTGTAATCCGGTGATTGCGCTGATGGCGGAGGAGGGCATCGCGGCGCTGGCAAGAAGCCTGCCCGTAATAGCTAGCGGCCCTACCCATGCTGAGGCGCGCTCTGATGCGCTTTACGGCGCCTGGCTGTGCGGCATTTGCCTTGGCTCGGTGGGTATGTCGCTGCACCACAAGCTTTGCCATACCCTGGGCGGTTCCTTCAACCTACCCCATGCGGAAACGCACACCATTGTGCTGCCTTATGCGCTGGCTTATAACGCGCCTGCGGTGCCTGATGCGATGGCTCGTATTAGCCGCGCGTTGGGCTGTGACGATGCGGCCGCTGGCCTCTATGACCTGGGGCGTGCGGTCGGTGCGCCCAGTGCACTCTCCGAGTTAGGGTTTAGCGTGGAAGATGTTGACCGGGCCACTGAGATTGCTACCCGCAACCCTTACTGGAATCCACGTGACGTCGAAGCCAGTGGCATTCACCGTTTGTTAAGCGATGCCCAATCGGGTCTTCGACCCCAGGCGGGTAGTGGGGGTGGGCAATGAACAAACTGTTTATTAACGCCACTCTTGTCACTATGGATCCGCAGCTGGGTGAGCTAAGCGATGGCCAGGTTCTGGTTGAGGGTGACCGTATTACCGCCGTGGGTCATGACCTGACCGCCGACCCCAAGGCACAAGACGCCGAGGTGATTGACTGTGACGGAGGTATCCTTATTCCCGGGTTGGTTAATGCCCATATGCATACCTGGCAGACCGGCCTGCGTGGCGTTGCCGCCAACTGGACGCTTCTTGAGTATTTTCGCCACGTACACCGGGGGCTTGCCGCGCTATTCMCGCCGGAAGACATCTACATTGCCACCCGCATGGGCGCGATTAATCAGCTTAACTGCGGTACCACAACGCTGGGTGACTGGTGCCACAACAACCCGACCCCTGCGCATACTGACGCGGCGGTAAAAGGCTTAAAGGAGTCCGGTATTCGTGCGCTGTTTATGCACGGCTCGCCCAAGCCCGACCCAAAACCTGGTCAGCCGCACTTTAGCGAAATTCCCCACCCGCGCCATGAAATAGAACGCTTGTTGAGCGGTGAACTGGGAAACCCGGAAGGGCTTGTCACCTTAGGCATGGCCATTCTTGGCCCTCATTATTCGACCCTGGATGTGACCCTGCAGGACTTTGCCTTGGCCAAAGAGTTTGATCTGGTCGCCTCAATGCATCAGGGCGGCGGCGAGGCAGTGGCGCCCGGTGCATGGGACGAAGTGGAAGCGCGTGGTTTGCTTGGCCCCGACATCAACATTGTGCATGGCCAAAGCCTGGATAATGGCCAGATATCGCGGTTCTGCGCCAGCGGTGTGACGTTCTCGATTGCGCCGGAAAATGAGATGACCCAAGGCCACGGCTTTCCGGTGACGGGGCTGGTGCGCCAATACCGAGGCGTGGTGTCACTGGGGGTTGATCTTGAGTCTGTATTGTCAGGTGACATGTTCAGTGTAGCGCGCATGGCGCTGGGTATGCAGCGTGCCCTTGATAACGATGCATCGCGTCGTGAGCAAGGCAAGATTCCTGATACTTCCACGATTACCACCCGAGAAGCGCTGGGCTGGATCACGCTGGATGGGGCGAAAGCCCTCGGTCTTGACGACCGCATTGGTAGCCTGACCCCTGGCAAGCAGGCCGACCTGGTACTGCTGGATAGTAATCAGCTGAATATGCAGCCAGTCAACGACCCTGTTTCTACGGKGGTCATGCAAACAAGCCTTGCCAACGTCGACAGTGTGATGGTGGCTGGGCAGTTCAAAAAACGTGGCGGCCGTCTGTTAATCGAGACTCAGCAGGGTATCGCTGAGCTTGCCAAATCTGGCCACCGTATTCACTCCGAACTGCTGGCGCGTGAAGCGCAATCGACACAGGAGGCAACCCCATGACAACCGTTTCCACAACGTCCCCTTCGTCCTCTAAAGTGGCTTGGGTAGGCTTAGGTAAGCTGGGCTTACCGATGGCCGCCAGAATTATTAAATCAGGCACCGCGGTAGAAGGATTTGACCTTTCCTCGGAGCGGATGGCTTTAGCAACGCGTATCGGTATTACCCCCCATCAGAACCTGACTAGTGCCGTTGCCGATTGTGCACTGGTGTTTGTCTCGATCCCCGATGACCGCGCACTGATCAATCTCTGCATTGAATCGGGTGAGCTTGTGCGTCACATGATGCCCGGCACTATTTTGATTGAGACCAGCACGGTAAGTGTTGAAGCCTCTGCACGAGTGGCCGAGGCGGCGAAGGCCCATGGCATTGCCTATTTGCGCAGCCCCGTGTCAGGGAATCCGGTAGCAGCAGAGGCGGGCACGCTGTCGGCGATGGTCTCTGGCCCACGCGAAGCGCTGGAAACGGCTAAACCCGTATTTGACGCCTTTACCAAGGCGCAGTACTGGCTGGGCGATGAAGAGCAGGCCCGGGTGGCCAAACTGGCGATCAACCTGATGATTGCAGTGAGTGCCGGGATGATGAGTGAAGCCCTGACCCTGGCGCGCAAAGGCAACATTGAATGGGACGCCATGTTAGAGCTTATATCTGACAGCGCGGTGGGTTCGCCCATGGTGAAGTACAAGGTACCACCACTTTTAGAGCGCGACTTTACCTCGACGTTTTCCGCCGCCCAAATGGCCAAAGATCTTGATCTGATACTCGATTGTGCCCACGGCTCAGGGGTGTCTACGCCGCTGGCAGCGCAAATGCGCGAAGCCTATACCGCGCTCATCGCCACGGGGCATGGCGATGATGACTATATCGCCACCGTACACCACACCGAGCGCCTTTCAGGGCTGGGTGAACCGATGCCAGCAAAGCATGGAGGGCAATAAGATGCGTAACTTAACAGCCGACAATATTACCGCAGCGGTGATCGATGAGTTTTCCAGCTGTGATGATGAACGGCTTAAAACGCTGCTTAATGGCTTGGTTAAACACCTGCATGCCTATCTGCGCGAGGTGCAGCCCAGTGAGAAAGAGTGGACCCAGGCAATTGAGTTTCTAACCCGTGCGGGGCAGATGTGTGACGACGAACGCCAGGAGTTCATCCTGCTGTCTGACACTCTTGGTGTGACGATGCTGGTCGATGCGATTAACCACTCGAGCAGTGATACTAACATTACCGAAAGTACTGTGCTGGGGCCTTTTTACGTGGCTGACCCTCCCCAGGCGAATCAAGGTGATGCCATAAATTGGGGTGTTGAAGGCGAGCCGCTATTCGTCGAGGGCAACGTGCACGATGCCCAGGGTAAACCGTTGGCGAATGTCACCATTGATGTGTGGCAGTCCGACAGTGAAGGCTTTTATGACGTTCAAAAGCCTGAGCTGGAAAACGCCTCATTACGCGCGCGCTTTCATACCGACCGCCAGGGTCATTATGCCTTCTGGACGGTGACTCCTTCACCTTATCCGATTCCCACTGACGGGCCTGTGGGCAAAATGCTCGACATCACCGGGCGTCACCCATATCGACCTGCCCATGTACATTTCATGTTGATGGCACCGGGGTATGAAACCTTGGTGACCCAAATCTTCGCTGAGGACGATCCCTACCTCGATTCTGACGCGGTATTTGGTGTCAAAGATTCACTGGTCAAGGAGTTTGCTCAGCAGCCGGCGGGGCAGGCGCCCGACGGTCGGCAAATGGAAACGCCTTACCGCTACTTTCACTACGACTTCGGTTTGAAGACGGCCTGAACGTTTCACCCTGAACGTCCAGCTCGTACTGAGCTGGCTAAATCGAAAGAGGAAATAACATGACAACGATTGATCAAACGGCTATCGCAACCCTGTTTACAGAAGCACGCACCCACAACGTTTGGCAGGATCGTGAGGTCAGCGAGGAGACCCTGCGCGAACTGTATAACCTGATGCACTTTGGGCCCACTTCTATGAACTGCCAGCCCTCGAGAATTATTTTTCTGACCACCGATGAAGCAAAAGAGCGCCTGAAGCCTGCTCTGTTACCGGGTAACCAAGAAAAAACCATGAAGGCGCCTGTGGTTGCTGTCATTGGCTTTGACACTGAGTTTTATGAGCATCTGCCGCGTATGTTTGCCCACAATAAGGATGCCAAGTCGCTGTTCGAGGGTAAGCCTGACTTTATTCACTCCACGGCCTTCCGCAATAGCGCCATTCAGGGCGGCTACCTTATTTTAGCAGCGCGTGCGCTAGGGTTGGATGCAGGCCCCATGTCCGGCTTCAATAATGCCGCCGTGGATGAAGAGTTCTTCCCGGATGGCAAAGTGAAGAGCAATTTCCTATGCAACCTAGGCTATGGCGATGCCAGCGCGCTGTTCCCACGTGGCGATCGTTTCTCCTTCGATGAAGTGTGTACAGTGCTGTAAACATTAGCATCGCTACGCTTAATTGTTTGCCTAAACGAAAAGGGGCCGTGACTGTCATGGCCCCTTTTTTCGATCGTAATAAGAGGAGCTGCGGCTCAAGGCTGAAGAGGCTTTCAGATGGTTGTTGACTGGGTGTTTGTGGCGCTAATGGTGACGGCTGTGCTACTCACGGGTATTTCCAAGTCGGGTTTTGCCGGTGGGGTAGGCGTGGTGGCTGTGCCGCTAATCTCACTAAAGGCGAGCCCGACCTTTGCAGTGGCGGTGATGCTGCCGCTACTGATCGTGATGGATGTGTTTAGTCTAAAGGCGTGGTGGCGACAGCGGGTTGATCGTTTATTGTGGCTTATGTTTCCACCTGCGGTGCTGGGTGTGGCGATAGGCTATTTCMCCTATGGCTGGTTTGACGAAGCGCTACTGAAGCTATTGCTAGGTGTTTTTTCGGTGCTGTTCGGCCTGTGGGGGTTGTTCAAACCGCTGCGCGGAAAGCGGCTGCCTGGTTGGGTGGGGGGCTTGTGTGGTGGGGTGGCAGGGTTTACCAGTTTTATCGCCCATGCTGGCGGCCCTCCGCTTAACTTTTACTTACTGCAGTGCCAATTAACCAAGCAGCAATTTTTGGGGACGGCTGTCGTCTTTCTAGCGATTACTAACTTGGTGAAGCTGGTTCCCTATACCCTGCTGGGCTTGGTGAATATCGATAACCTGACGATAGCACTGCTGCTGATGCCTGTTGCGTGGTTGGGGGTTCGGTTGGGGCTGGTTATTCAGAAGCGCATCGATGGTGAGCTGTTTTTCCGAGKGATCCTGTGTTTACTGATTTTGCTGGGCATTCGGCTAATTATGGACGGTATAGGCTGATTGTCAGCCTTATGGCTATGTGATGTTTTGGAGTCGTCATGAGAGACGGTCATGTTGAGATAAATGAGGCTAAACCAGAAGGGCCTTACGATAAGCTGTCGCAAATGCCCGCCTCAAAAATTTCTAATACAGAGTTCGCACGATTCATCGATTTCATTGAAAAATTCGAAGACGAAACTGAAAGCACGCTTTCCATGTCGTTGGGCTATCGAGAGATGCGTATGTTACTGCACGTTATGCGTAATCATCTTGCGGGAAGATTAACCACCCCAACATCATTGGCTGATGCGTCTGGCCTTACCTATGGGACGGCAAAGCGCGGCATCGAAAGCATCATGCAGCGCGGTCTGCTGATCTCACGCCCACGCACTAAGTCAGGTAAAACGGTTTCGCTGCATCCTTCCGCCCAAATGATCCAGGAGTGGGAAAGCTACGCTGAGCGAATCAAGGGGTTCCTTGGGCCATTGTTCGGGATAGACCCGGCATCTGATACCGCCAGTAAGATATTTCTTGGCACCTCATCAATAGAGCGCGTGATATCGACCCCAGCCGTGCTGTCTGCACGACTGGAGCTGAAGGGCGGGTTACGTGTGCTGGCGCATGCTGACCCCACATTTATGGCCATGCATAACCTGAAGCGTCAATTGGAATCGATTTTTGGGCTGGAAATTCGTAACAAAGCAAAATCCATCGATAATTTGCTAGATGAGATTTTAGACAATGCCCGTTTGGCTAAGTCGCGTTATGACGTCGTGGCCTGTGACCTACCCTGGTTTGGTGAGCTAGCGGCGAGTGGAGTGCTTATGCCTCTCGACGCGTTAATCAAACGCGATGATTATGATCTCTCCGATTTCCACCCAATGGCTATTCAGAGCTCCAGATACGCAGGCAGCCAGTACGGAATACCGGTTCAAACAACCCCCGAATTGCTTTGCTATCGCCAGGATATTTTCGAAGCAGCGCAGTTGCCGCCTCCCACCACAACGGAAGCGCTGGTTAAAGTGGCAAGGCAGTTACATGCCCCTTCCAAAGGACGTTACGGTATCGCCTGGAATGCGGCGAGAGGAACGCCCCTTGGGCACACCTTTAGTTTTTTAATGGCGAAGTTCGGCCAGCCGTTGCTTAATTTACCCATCTGTCAGGGCGGTTATGACTTTCAGCAAGCCGCGGGCGAGCAACTGCGACCTATGTTCGACTCAGATGCCGCTTATCGGGCCTGCGAATATATGCTGGATATTTTGAAATATTCGCCGCCTAATATTCTCACTATGTCCTGGTACGAGCGAGCCAAATCGTACGCTTCTGGGGAAGTCAGTATGGCCTATTGCTATACACTTCTGGCGCCTCTGTTTGAGTTAGATAAGCAATCACCGGCGTATGGCAACACTGGCTACTTACCCCATCCAATTGGCAATCACGGTCGCGCTATAACTCCCATCGGCGGTTATGCCCTGGCCATTCCTGCTAACTTGGCACCAGAGCGAGTTGAGGCAGTCTGGACGGCGCTTAAGCACCTGACCTCTGCCAACATGTCCAAGCTTTATATTATGAATGGCAGCCTGGTAACGCCTCGCTTTAGTGTCAGCCAGGATCCTGAAGTGTCTGCATTATCGCCGCTGATTAAAATCGTCAATGATATGGCTAAACAGGACATTTTACAGGCCTGGCCACGCCCGCCTGTACCTGGAATAACTGACATCATTAGCATCGCGGGGAATGAGATATTCGACGTGCTGGATGGACGGCGCTCGATCAAGAAAGCGCTCTCTATTGCTCAAGAGCGTGCCGATAAGGTAATGCGAAGCAGAGGCGTTTACTGATTGAGCGGCAAAATGAACGATCCCCATGTTCCAGTAAGCAAAACATGGGGACGATCAACGCGGGTAGCTACTGCATGATCATACCGCCATCGATCATAAGCAGTTGTCCTGTCATGTAATCCGATTCCTGACTGGCCAGAAAAGAAGCGGTACCGACCACATCTTCAGGGTAAGAGTAACGCTTCATTAGAATCATTTTCTCAGCAAGTTCATCCATCGACTGTCCCTGCTTATCGAATTTGCCGATGCTAACCAAATCTTTATCGAGCTGTTCCCATAGTTCAGTGCGCACTACGCCGGGGCCATAGCCATTAACGGTAATATTGTGATCCACGAGCGCTTTAGCACCGCCGTTGATCATGGCTAGCACCGCATGTTTGCTGCAAGAGTAGGGGACTACATCGTCAAACGCTTGGCGAGAAAGAATCGAGCCAACGTTAATGATTTTATAAGGGCCGTTGTCTTTACCCTGGCTGATCATCTGCTTAGCGGCTTCCTGCATGCCAAGCAGGCAGCCCAACGCGTTAACATCCATAATCTGGTGCCAGTTTTCCTCGGTAATATCGAGAAACATCAATGGCTTGTTGATACCCGCATTATTGACCATCACGTTCAAGCTGCCAAAGGCGTCGACAGTGGCTTTAACAGCGGCAGTTACTTCAGCACGGTCGGTCACATTGAGTTTGACCGCAATGGCGTCGCCGCCGTTTGCCTTGATACGTGCGGCAACTTCTTCGCACCCTTCAAGGTTGATATCCGCCACGCAAACGTTTGCTCCTTGTGCAGCATAGTGTTCGGCAACGGCGGCCCCCATGCCACGTGCAGCGCCGGTAATCAAGCAGTTTTTACCTTTAAGTCGAGTGTTGTCCATGAGCTTACCTTGTAAGTTTTGTTTTGGGTCAGTCCACGCTACCAACGTTAATTAATCCTGGTGACTTGGCGCATGGAGCCTTTGTTAACAAGGGCTTCCGTCGTTTATTCGTCAATGCGAATGACAGTTTTTTATTACCTTGTGTTGACATATTCTCGGGATGTCGTCTTCGCAATGACAGGTTGGTCTGTTGCTAATATGACCAGATTGGACGTTTCAGTGGGCGTTGCGATGGGAAAGCGAATCTAATGAGAGCTTGATGACATCTTCTTAGTCGTTGGCAGTGGGGTCGTACTTGTGTTGCGCCTGATTACCTTCGCTTAGACGCTCAATGGATGCGTTACCTTGCTTCGCCAGGGTTGCCAAGCGGTTGATCTGCTCGTCCAGGCGGGGTAGGGCTTCCTGACGATAGTTTGAGAGATCATCAATGGCGCCCATCACCTCCCCAAACGCTTCCTCAAGCACTTGCATGTCGAGCATTGCGGAAGAGGCTCGTTTCTGGATGTCTACGCCTTGCTGGCGCAGCGCCTTGGCAGTGCCGCCAATCATCTGCGAGGTGGTCGTGTTGAGGGCTTCGACGCGATCCAGCACTAGACGCTGGTTGGCCATTGCCATGGCGACCGTCACTGCCACGGTGAGGGCTGAGACGGTGACATTGATGGCTCTGTCCACACCGCGCATCAATTCCCGGTTGTTGCGGATGATCACTTCCAGCGCCAGCACACCCTGCTGGCTTACCGCCAGCTGCTGCTGGAGATCAACGATGCGCTGCCGAAGTGGAAACAGTAGTTCTTCCTCAAGAAATTGACGCCGTGGGTCATCGCTGTCTCGGGCGGCTATCTCGTCGCACAGGCGTTGATCAATCAAGCGCCCCAGGGCGATCTGGCGGTTCAGCTCGGTTAGGATGTCATTGAGGGCTTTCTGGTCATCGCTCAGCGTCAGGTTGTCACGATGTAGCATGTCGCGACCGCTTTCCAGATCCTCAATGATCGCATCCAGGGCTTGCTGAGCATTCTCAAACTTATGGAAATAGCGCTGTAGCCGACTATCGATACCGGGAATGATCGCTAGAACGCGATCCAACGCGCTTGGCATCAGGCGATGACGTGAAGGGTCGAGACCCTCCATGCGGCCGCGTAGATCGGTCAGTGCCTTGGCAACGGGCCCTCCTTCATCGCCCTGGTGGGCCAGCTTGCGCAGTGGCGTTTGTAGCATGGCGCTGCGGTGGGCGGCCTGCTGTTGCAACTCAAGGCCCATCTCGTCCACGGCCCGGCGCTGGCGAACAGTTGACGCCTCGTCACCCTCGGCAAGGATATCCTCGACAAAGCGGTCGGCCATCGCCTCAAGCTCAGGGTCGCCGGAGCCGGCTTGACTCGTGCCCAACTGGCTGGCGATCTCGTCCACCGGGGGCAGGGAGAGGCGAGGTTGGTCATCGGATTGCTGCGTCATGGGCATCTCCTGAGCTGTCTAATAAAAACGTATGAATACCGCTCGCAGCCAGTGGCCGCTGGATTACTCCTTACGGGCATAGCGATCCGCGCCTTCGACAAATTGGCGCAGATCCTCCAACGCCTTCTCGGTGGTGACCGAGGCCTGTGGTCGTGCCGTCTCAATACGCGCCATGGAAACGGCGGTATCATCAAGCACGGTCAGGGCGGATTCAATGCGGGCGGAGAGCTTATTTAGCCGATGTTCGGTCTCTACCAGCAGATCCAGGCGTCGCACCAGCGCGGCGCGTTCTTCATCGCTTAACCGTTTGCCCTCCCGGTCCAAACGATCCCGAACGTAATTACCATCGACGCTAACCACCCCGCGCGCCTGCGAAGCCATGGTCGTCAGCGTATCCACCGCGCCGAAACAGACCTGGGTAACCAACCCCCGCGAGCGCTCGAAGGCCAGCTCGCCAGTTTGGAATCGGCCACTCAGCACGTTCATTACATGGCGGTAGCGGCTATAGAGGCGATCTGAAAGGATCGCTAGGTCAGGGCGCTGCACGTCAAGTAGGCTCTGTTTGGCTTGACACATGGCGAGCACAAGGTCGTCGGATCCCACGGGCGGCCTTGCTGGATCAAGCACTAACACGCCAGCTTCATAGGCCTTGCGCTCCTCTTGGGCACGGCGCTGATGGGCTTCGGCCTCTCGTTGTGCTTCCCAGCGACGTTCGCGGCGGCGGGCCAGCCAGCCGCGCAGTCTTCGCTCGATAGGCAGCGCCACAGGAATGGCAACAATACCCGCTAGCCAGCCCAATAGGCTCGGGCTGAAACCACCCCATAGGGAGGTCAGCCACAGCAGCATACTGATAAAAGGGATGATCAGGCAGTAGCGGGCGATGACCTGCAGGCGGCCCTGGGTCGCCACTGGAAGTGCCAGCCCAGGGTTGAATAGGCCAACCAGTAGCCAGGGCAGGCAGGTCATAAACAGGCCATAGGAAAATCCCTGCAGGAATCCCAACATAGATGCGGCTATCCTTCGGTCATGGAACGCAAACACGAAGTGTAGAGTAACTGAGGTTGGGACGCTAAGCACCCGTTGGGCAACTGCAGGGCATTGGCTGACGCTGAGGTGTTATTTAACCTTGCAGGTATTGATGCCCAGTAGCTTGTAGGCTGGGCAAAAGTTAAATAGCCCGGTGGCTAACGGCACCACGCCGATCCAGCCCCAAACACCGATGGTTCCGGTTAGGGCCAGTACGATCAGTGCAATGCCTACCAGGATGCGTAAAATCTTATCGATACCGCCTACGTTGCTAGTCATGACAGGCTCCTCAAAAAAACTGGGTTCAAGTGCTTAAAAATAGCCGCAGTAGCGGCTGTCAGTGCCAGGGCAGTGGTGCTGGTTTATGGGCGTTATTGATACGATTACCTCGTTGGGTTTTTAGGCATAGGTATCAATCATTTTTATTGGCTTTTGATATAAGTTAATAACCTGTACTTATATAACGAGCATAGCCGCCTTTTTGCTCATGAACACGAGGCAAGTGGTCGCAGCTTGATCTATATCAAGCCTGTGGGGCTTTTAGTGGTTGCGAACAGCTGTATCGCTGGAGAAGGGCGCAATTACTTGGATGGGCAGGGGCCATGACGGCGTCTTCCAGATAAAGAGCATGCGTCTATCCGGAGAGGGGTATGCTTAAATCGTCACAATATCTGCGGCAATCTAGGCCGGTATAACTGGGATTCTCCTGGTTACCGTTGCTGCGTTTGAGAGGTTTCATGCTGTTAAAACTGCTTCTCTGGGTGATCCGTTTATTGGTGATCTTGATGTTAGTGGTGGCCTTGCTGCCATTAATACCCAGCGGTCAATGGTGGGTCAGGCTGTGGGATTTTCCGCGCCTGCAGCTAACGGGCGCGCTGGTTCTGCCACTGCTGCTCCTGGGTGTGCACGCGTGGCTTAAGCGTCCACGAAAAGAACACGCCGTGTGGGGCGTTGTCATCCTAGCCATAGCGGGGTGGCACTTAACGCACATCCTGCCGTTTACATCCGTTTGGTCGACCGAGGTGCCTACCGCTGAGGTACAGCCTGGTGAAAACCGGACGACGCTCAAAGTGCTGACGGCCAATGTTACTTACACGAACGATCACTACGCTGAAGTCCTGGAGATGGTTCAGCGTGAAGATCCCGATCTACTGCTGCTAATTGAAGTCAATAGCGCCTGGGCCGAGGGACTGGCGCCCCTTGATGAAGATTATGCCTATCGAGTAGGCGAGGTACGCGGTGAGGGCCTTGGGATAATGCTGTGGTCACGAATTCCGCTGCTGGAAGATGAGGTTAAGTATTTGGTCTCTGAGCGTAGGCCCTCAATTTTCGCGACCATCGACGCGCCAGGCATTGGGCCCGTGCGCTTTGTTGGCGCCCACCCGGTGCCGCCAGGCTTAGAGGAGAGAACCGTCAGCAACGAGGATAAACGTCGGGACAGTCGTGAACGCGATGCAGAGCTGATGCTCATTGCCCGTAATGTTGAACAAGACCCGGACAACCGCTGGATCGTCACTGGGGACTTCAATGACGTAGCGTGGTCTGACACCACTAAGCTTTTTGCCGATTTGAGTGATCTTAAAGATCCTCGCCGTGGTCGGCGACTGCTCAGCACCTACCATGCAGAACACCCATGGTGGCGATACCCGATTGACCACCTGTTCGTTTCTGATGGGTTCCATCTTATTGATATCGACAGAGTGAAGGTGCAGGGTTCGGATCACTTTGGTCTTTCTACCACGCTAACCGTTGGTCAAAAAGATCAAGGAAAACCAGAGGCTTCTCCCGAGGAGGAGGAGGAAGCTCAAGAGATGGTCGAGGAAGGAGCTGAAGACGCTGCCGAGCATGATGGTGGTTAATCACAGGCAGCTAGGGGCATCGATAAAGCCGGGTTTTTGTTAATTTTTAAAATAGGTGGGGCTATTGTGCCCTAGAAGACAGGCAGAATTATTCTTTAATAATCTTTAGATAACTTCTACAGCTATTCAACAGGAATTCTACAGTTTAGTTGCCATTTGTAACCGTATCGACTAGCTTAATTACTAGGGGTGCGCTAAAAAATACCCTAATGCTGGCTTACTCAATCGCCACTGAGCACCACTGACTGCGGCTCAGCTCACTTGGTGCGCTCTAATCCCAGCGCAGTCAATTTGGGTCAACCAGCAAGGAGGACATTGAATGTCGATAACATCAGAAAAGCAATTACCCGAAGCAGTAGCGGCTTGGCGTGATCCAGAATTGGACTCGGTTAAAGGCACTGAGACCCCTAAAGATCCAAATAAGGGTTACATCGCCCTACTTGGCTGGAGTGTGAACGCGATCAAGGCTGCGCAAAAATTTGACCGCCGCTATGTCGTTGTTGCGCCGGAGTGGGCCGCGGATTTTTGTACTGCTAACAATATCCCTTTTCTCCCCTGGGACTTCATTCGACTGAATGATCGGTCGATGGAAATTGCTGAAAGATTGAAAGAAGAAGGCGTGGACGTTGCCATCCCGCTGTTTGAGGAAACCGTTGAGTGGTCCGGCGCGATCAACTCCGTGCTCCTTGATAGTCCGCGGATGTTCGGACAGTCCATCCTTTTCCGCGACAAGGCCCTAATGAAGCGCCGTGCTCAGTTGGGTGGCATTCGTGTCGGGATCTTTGAAGAGGCTCATGAGAAAGAGGACATCGTCCGCTTCATGAAACGCGTCAACCAAACGCTGCTCAAATTGGACGGTGATCCGGATGACCCGATTCACGTCAAAGCATTCGACAAAGCCGGTTGCCTTGGCCACCGGATGATTCGGACGATAGACGAAATCGAGAATATTCCGGATGACGAATATCCGCTGCTGATGGAAAGTCACTTAAGCGGCTGGGAGTTTGCCGTAGAAGCCTGGATTCACGATGGCAAAATTCAGTTCCTGAACATTTCTGAATACGTGACGCTGGGCTATTCGGTCTTCGTACCCGCGACCGCGGAACTGGAAAGCTGGCGCAATGCGATCACCAAGCAGATTGAGTTGCTGATCAAAACGTTCGATATCCAGTTCGGTTTGATTCACCCCGAGTACTTCGTCACCGCTGATGGTGAGATGTACTTTGGCGAGGTTGCCTATCGTCCGCCTGGCTTTAAAGCGTTTGAGCTGATCGAAAAAGCCTACGGGTTCAACGCCTATCAGGCGTCGATGCTGGTGTTCGATCCGAAAAGCAGCAAAGAGGAAGTGGCTGCCTTCTTCCCACGCGAAGTGGTCGATGCGAAGGGTTATGCCGGTTGCTTTGGTGTATACCCTCGCCGTCGTGTTGTCAGCAAGCTGGAAATGCCGGAAGAAACGATTAATCATCCGTATTTCGAGTCACACGAACTGGTCGCGCCAACTGAAGAGACCGTTCCTGACCGCTCGGCCTTCGGGACGCATTGGGGCTTGCTATTCTTCTTTGGTGACGACCCCATCAAGATGCGCGATTTGCTAAAAGCCCAAGAGGATCTGGACTTCTACGTCTAACGTTCGTTAACGCAATGCGCTGATCTATGGGCGCGTGTATCAGTATCAGGAGTACTCAACCTCCCGATGCTGATATACGCGCCCTTTATTTTTGTCTGCGCTCCGAGAGAAAATTGATGCATCCTATATTTATATTAAAAATCAATTGCTTATTATTTTTCTGACTTTTTCTTTGTTGTGCACCATACGGTACTGACTGGCTAGACGCGTTGGTACTACCGTGCTAAGTTATTGTTAATAAACGGTCTAACATCTGACTGATAACACTTGAAGTGTTTTTGGTCTGCCTGAATGCTTAAAATTCCACTGCTATGTTCGATAGCGCACGGTAAGTGTTTGCTTTAAGGGCCATCCTACAGGTGAGCGAGGCAAAGGATATGCCTACACAGGGACGTTGCGCTATGCGCTGCAGGGGACGCAGCGCCCCTTTCTCACAGTAAACCGATTGTTCGATAGTATCTCATTCTTCGTACCGCGCTTTGTCCTTGGCATCAGGGATCGTTACCTGGCGCTGTTCTCAACGGGTGGTTTCTATCCTCGGTTTGGCAGAAGTAAACTGGCAAAGGAGGGCATATGCCGACATCTTCAGTTAGCCTTGATCGTCTGACCGACATGAAGCAATTCGGAACTGACCCTGGGTCGTTGCATGCGGATACTTACATACCTAAGAACTTCCCAAAGAACGGGCCGCTCGTGGTCGTGCTACACGGCAGTACCCAGTCGGCAGAGAGTTATAATCGCGGTTCAGGCTGGTCTTCCCTCGCTGACGAATGCGGGATAGCACTCCTGTATCCGGAGCAAAGAAAAACCAATAACCCGCTTAGTAGCTTTAACTGGTTCAAGTCTGGCGACAGCCGCCGGGGAGATGGAGAACCGCTCTCTATTCGCCAGATGATCGAGCAGGTCGTTGATGATCACGCCATCGACCCGTCGCGCATCTTCGTCACCGGGATGTCTTCGGGGGGCGCCATGACATCTGTGATGCTGGCCACCTATCCTGAGGTGTTTGCAGGTGGGGCGATCATCGCTGGTTTACCCTACCGCAGCGCGGACAACCTTATAGAGGCGATGGTTCGTATGAAGGGGTATGGGGGCCCATCGGATCACAGGCTCGACGCGCTTGTGCGCGAAGCCTCGACCTTTGAAGGCCCTTGGCCAACGATATCGGTCTGGCATGGCGGTAGCGATTCGACCGTCGATAATGCCAACGCCGATTCCATCGTTCGGCAGTGGCAGCAGATCCACAAGGTTGAAGGGCCACCGACACGTGTAGAGGAACTCGATGGTTTTCCCCGCCAGATCTGGTGCAATGCGGGTGGGCAGGAGGTGATCGAGGAGTACATCATCAAGGGAATGGGCCACGGCACACCGATCATGGCCGGTGGAGACGAAGGCCTAGGGGAAGCAGACAAGTATATGCTGGAAGTCGGCATTTCTTCGACCCGCCATATAGCGCATTTCTGGGGCCTTACGGAGTAGTGGAGCGGTGGTCGGGCGTGTCCCGCGGCCACCGCTCTTTAAATCTGCGCATTACCTCCGCCCCAGTCACATTTGCCTAACATAGCTGCCTGGGGCGTACTCCATGTCGGGTAGCCTTTTGAACCAATGCCTGGCGCCGGAGCTAGATGTCCTGAGTGCTCCTTCTTAGCCTCGCCAGTGAAGCCCGCACAAACCTATCCAGACTGCCGCATTGAGTATCGTCGAACAGCATAAGCACTATCCCCCTCCAACGATTGCAGTATTTATTTCAAGTCCTATAGTTCACACCAAATACGCTCTCGGAAGTCTTCACTAAGCTCTGACACGTTGCGCATACGGTTAAAAGTGGCTTCTGTCATATCACCAGCAATTTGGTGATAGCAAGACGCTACTGATTCCGGTGTCAACGGCCCATTGAGGCCCAGCATGCAGTGGGTGAGCTTGCTATATACCGGTGCCATGGTCGCAAGAAAATCGATTTCATGGCGCAATGCGTCGTTAAGTGTTGCTAGCCAAAGGCATTGCAGCTTGGCCGCCGAATGGGTCGTTTCAGTCCACGGCTGATACCAAAAAGTGAGAAAGTCTTTGTTATCGAGCATGTTGCTATTGGCGATGTTAAGAGCGGCGTTTGGAAACGTTGATGTTGTCATTTTCTTGGCTCCTCAAGTGAAGTAATAAGTATAGTGCTCATCAATTTCACAGCCGTATTTAATAGCCGCTGGTTTGACCGACATCAATGTTGTAGTGGGGTAAATAATGGCTAATGAAATGTGCCGTGGCGGTAGTGCTCAACCTGTAGCGGCGATGCCTGATTCCCTCTGTTTTTGCTGCTTTAGGAGACGGTATGGAGACACCCACTGCCGAAAACGGAACGTTATTAGATAACCGACCAGCGGAGGTTCATGCTCGGCATGCTGATGATGTCCTGGCCGACTTGGCGACTTCGCCTTCAGGACTAGCGGTCGATGAAGCTTCAAGGCGCTTGGAGAAGTACGGACGTAATCAGTTACCAGCAGTGGCTGGTCGACACCCGCTGCTTCGCTTTCTTTCTCATTTTCATAACGCGTTGATCTATTTCCTGTTAGCGGCCGCTGGCGCTGCATTGCTGCTGGGGCATTTTGTCGATGCAGCGGTCATTGTGGCAGTGGTATTGATCAACGCTGTGGTCGGCTTTGTGCAGGAAGGCAAGGCGGAAAAAGCGCTCAGTGCCATCCGTAACCTTATCGCACCGCACGCTCATTTAGTCAGAGAAGGAAAGCACGTCGAAGTACCCGTCGATGAAATCGTTCTGGGCGACATCGTATCCTTGGAGGCAGGAGATCGAGTGCCTGCAGATCTGCGTCTTATTCGTGCCAGTGCATTGCGAATCGAGGAAGCTATCCTGACCGGCGAGTCGGTGGCTGCAGAGAAGCGGGTGACACCAGCGCCAAAGGAGGCCGCACTTGGCGATTGTCACTCCATGGCTTACTCGGGCACGTTGGTGGCCACTGGGCAGGCGACAGGGGTTGTGGTGGCCACCGGGATCGATACTGAGATCGGACGAATCAGTACGCTGCTGCGCGATGTTCGACCACTCACTACGCCACTACTACAGCAGATCAACCGCTTCGGGACGCAGTTCACCTGGATTACCTTGGTCGTGGCGGTCGTATTGTTTGCCTTTGCGGTGCTAGTGCGCGGGCATATCTGGTCGGAGGCGCTGATTGCCGTGGTGGCCTTAGCCGTCGCGGCGATCCCAGAGGGGCTGCCTGCCGTTATTACCATCACGCTCGCTATCGGCGTGCAGCGTATGGCACGGCGCAACGCCGCTATTCGGCAGCTTCCTGCGGTGGAGACGCTGGGAGCTACGTCGGTTATCTGCTCCGACAAGACCGGCACGCTAACGCGCAACGAGATGACCGTACGTCGGTTGGAAGCCTGCAGCGGCCGAATGATGGTGTCCGGGTCTGGCTATGTACCGGAAGGGCGACTGACAGCGGAGACAGCGGCGAACGTGGAGGATACACGGCCAACGGATATCGACTGCCTGATACTGGCCGGGCTGCTGTGTAACGATGCCCAGTTAAACCATACCGATGGAGAGTGGCATGTGATTGGCGACCCCATGGAAGGGGCGCTGGTGGCGTTGGCCATAAAGGCTGGCCTGGAACCCGAGTCTACTCGGCATGAGTGGCCCCGCCTTGACGAGATTCCTTTCGATGCCAAACATCGCTTTATGGCCACGCTCAACTGCCATGCATCTGAGGGGGCGCGTATTTTCGTCAAGGGTGCCCCAGACGAGTTGCTGCAACTATGCTCCCTTCAGGCGGGTGGCGAGGGAAGTAGGTCCCTGGAACGGGATGCCTGGACGGCACGCATCGCAGAGGCGGCTGCTCAGGGGGAACGGGTGCTCGGCTTAGCGACTAAGCGGGTGTCGTCCGGTACCCACAAGCTAACGTTTGCTGACCTCGATGACGAGTTGATTTTTGTTGGCTTAATAGGCTTTATCGATCCGCCACGAGAGGAGGCAATGGCCGCTATTAAAGAGTGCCACTCCGCCGGCATTATGGTGAAAATGATTACCGGCGATCACGCCGCGACAGCCGCGGCTATTGCTCGTCAGTTAGGGCTCGATGACGACCCGCACGTACTGACGGGGCGAGAGCTCGACGATATTACCGATAGCGAGCTGACTGGCATTGTTGCCGCGACCAGTGTTTTTGCCCGAACCAACCCCGAACACAAACTGCGCATTGTTCGAGCGCTGCAATCGACTGGCGCTATTGTCGCCATGACCGGTGACGGGGTTAATGATGCGCCGTCATTAAAACAGGCGAATGTCGGCGTCGGCATGGGACACAAGGGCACCGATGCGGCAAAAGAGGCATCGCAGATGGTTCTGCTCGATGATAATTTCGCTTCTATTGTGGCCGCTGTAAATGAAGGCCGAGTGGTCTACGACAATATTCGCAAGGTGACAGCGTGGACGTTACCAACTAATGGGGGGCAGGTGCTGGCTGTCGTTGCCGCGATTCTGTTTAATTTCGCTATGCCGATGTCAGCGGTCCAGATCCTGTGGATTAACCTTATCACGGCGGTCACACTAGGCTTGTCTTTAGCATTCGAAGGGGCCGAACCGAATGTTATGCAGCGTCGGCCGCGGCCAGCGGGGCAGGGCTTACTGACCACTTTTCTGGTCTGGCGCATCGTGTTTGTATCTTGCCTGTTTCTAATTGCAGCACTGGGTATTTTCTTCTACTCACTGGGCCGTGGGGACGAGCTAGCCATGAGCCGCACCTTGGTGGTTAACACTATCGTGGTACTGCAAGTGTTCTATCTGTTCAATGTGCGCTATCTACACATGACCTCCTTTAACTGGCGTGGCGTGCTGGGAACCCCTGCTGTGCTGACAGCGGTCACTGTGGTCTTCATTGCTCAGCTTGCCTTCACGTATCTGCCGGTCATGCATGGCCTGTTCGATACTCGGCCGCTAGGTATTGCGGACGGGGTGTTAATCATCAGTATCGGTATCGCCATGATGATAGTGCTGGAAGTTGAGAAGACACTGATGCAAAGGGCCGGTTGGCTGGGGCAGTGAGCATGCAAGGGCATGCCCATCAAAAGGGCAAACCCGCTTAGCAAAGGGGAAGAAGGTGAACGTCACGTTGTTAACTTTCTGCGGAGAGTAACTCACTCAATTGCAGCTGTGAAAGCCGCGTATTGGCCATGTAGTAAACAATGTCGCCGTCCTGCAATGGGCGGTCAGTAGTGGGGTTAAGCATATTACCGTCGCTGTCGTCACTGCTGTTAGCGAGTCCTAGCACGGTAGCGTTGCAGACTTTTTTCGCTTGCATAAACAGGTCACCAAAGGTGGCACCGGCAGGCGGTTGGTTTAGCCTGGTTTGGTACTGGGTAGCGCCMCGATCAACCGCAAGCAGTTCATTAACGACTCGTGAAATTCCCGCATCAGACGCTGAGCGTACCAACATTTCAAGCGCTAGTGCTTGGGTGCATTCGATGCCGGGCAAGGTGCGTCGCAACATGGCTGCGGTGTCGGGATTAGCGCAGTGGGCGACGATATGGGCGTTTTTTGCTTTAAGGCTGTAGGCGCTCAGCGCGACAGTGGCAACACGGTCATCGCTGGTATCGTAAATAATGATGCGGCTGGCGCTCTCAACTCCTGCCCGCTTTAATAGGTCGGCATTGGAGAAACTCTCCCCTTTAATAAATTTCAAATCGGCCGGGCGAGGATTGCTCATCTCTTTGATAACGCAGAGCACTATTTCATCAGGCAGGCTCTTATCGGCTTGGAGAATGTCCAAAATGCGCTCTGTGGTTTCACCGTGCCAGCCAATAACAAGCGTATGGCCGGATAGATGGCTAAAATCGCCTTTTCCTTGCATTTGTAGTCTCCAAAAATTAGAGAGAGTGACAGTGGCTTTACCGATTAAGGCAGCAAACAGCGAAATGCCGCCAGGGATAAGATAGAGCGTGGCGATCCACTTGCCAGCCACGGTGGTCGGGCTAAAATCGCCGAAACCCACGGTACTGGAGACGACCACATAAAAATAAACCCAATCGGTAGCGGAATCAGCCATTGCTTCGCCGACCAGTGCAAACAGCACCCAGGTGGTGCCCATGTGGGCGAGCACAATCAGGAGAAGAAAGGTCCACGAAATTTGTAGCGTGGAGGCTTTTAGAACGCGGAGCAGTCGCTGAATAACGGGCATAACGGTCTCTTACAGTAATGGTGTGGCAGTCTAATTTGCTCGGCGTTGATTAGCTTTTGAAGCACTAGCACTTAAAGCACAGCAAGGCGCGCCTGCTATCGTGCTCTGAATAAACAAAAGGGCCGCTATATGCGACCCTTTCATATTTGTTAACGGGACTTGTCAAACAAATCGTTTGGCGAGCCAGGAAAATGCGCTATCGGTTAGCGATTTTTTACCGTGGTGCTCGCGGTGCTGACTCCACACCATACCGCCAGACACAACCGCTAGGCTCATCAACATACCGGCAAGAATAAGTTCATTCATAGCCTTTCATCCTCATCTGAGGTTTTATCGCGCTCTACATAACCATAGCCGAACGACCCTACAAAAATCAATATTATACCTAGCCCCACGCCGAGCCAAACGTTATCGGTATTTAGGCTGGGGTTTGTGACTACCCAGCCGGCAGTGAAGCAGGTAGCAACCACAATAACTCCCACGTTCCGAGTCGCCTCTAAGAACTGTTGTCGAGTCGCTCGGGCGCCAATTCTACGCCGATGGGCTGAAGCCCTGCGTTCTTGTAAACTTTTCTGGAGCCTCGCTCGCAGGGCCTCCTGTGGGTCCTTACCGCCATGAGGTTCTTTCATGCCACCAGCCTGCCATTAATCCAGAAAATCAACGTGAAAACAATGCGGTATTAAAAACCTGCCTTATTCACTTGGGTGCCGCGTATGCAGTCACCATAGACCATGGTGTCGCCAGCCTCTTCTGCTAGTTGGCGGCAGTCTGCGGTTCTTGAAGAGGTAGGGCCTGAACTACAGCCTGCAAGTATCAAGGTAAGTAGGCAGAGGGCGGTGAGGGCTTTCATTGGCAACTCCTTGTCAGCAAATAATCCTTTCGGCATTTAACCTCATAGGTATCGCATGTGTCGATGATATGTTTCGGAACATCGCGCTAAACGTGAATGTCATAGCTAGGGCTTTGTTTTTCTAGGATAGGCATATGGATCGTGTATTTGCATGGGATCACCACCACCGTCAGATCGTTTACCGCATCCCCGGCCATCAGCATGAAGATGGCCGGGAAGATAGCGATCTCTCTCCCGTATGGTTGCCCGCGGAGGAGTCAGACTTACCCGATGGGGTGACGGTTGAGGATCTGCGCAAAGTATCCGTTAAGGATTAGCCGTTAGTGGTCTGATCTGTTGAGCCGCTGCTATACGTGCTGTTCAGGGCTTTTAAACAGGTATGTTCAGGCTCATAAAATAGATTGTGTTTGGCTAGCGATCAGCTAAAATTCGATTGCTAGCCCCTCTATCTCTGGATATACCGCCATGTTGAAAGGTTTGATTGTCTGTTTTGCGGTGCTATTTGCGCAATTGGCGGTACTGCATGTGATTGATGCTCGTCTTTACAACTCCCCTCAAGATGCGCGACAAACGGCGGCGACCACCGTTACCCCGCATAAAGATGAAAAAGACGATGAAGAAGAAGTGCAAAGTTAAACGTTAGCTATCTTCACTCAGGTTTTCCCAACGGGTGTGGTACTAGACTGCTCTGCATTTAAGTTCTTAGCGGCGCCCAGCGCCGCTGACGTTGTTGGCTTTAAAGCATTTCATCCAACCAGACGTTGAAGGCCTCCCAAGAGCGTTGATCGGCGCGCTCGTGATAGGCATCACTACCAAATACGCTAAAGGCATGGGGCGCTCCAGAATAGATGCCTACTTCATAAGTAACGCCTGCGGTTTCCAGCTCCTCCGCCAGAGTAGCAACATCCTCTAAGCTTACCGCGCTATCAGCGCCGCCGTGGGCGATAAAGATAGGCGCCGTTTCACTTGAGTAGGCCTGGCCTTCGGGCGTTGTTAGTCCACCGTGAAAGCTTGTATAAGCGGCTATGTTGTCGGCTTCGCCGGAGCGGGCGATCTCTAATGCCACCGCTCCTCCAAAGCAGTAGCCCATGATCACCGTTTGTTCGGCAGCGCCTTGCTCTCGTGCTTGGGCTAAGCCGCCCAGCGTGAGGGCGCGCATCCGCTCTCTATCTTGGTAGAGCCGATTGGTAGCGGCGCGCTTATCATCGACTGCCTGGGGGCGATTGCCTTCACCATAAAGATCCACAGCGAACACGTCGTAGCCTTCATCGGCCAGCATATCGGCACGCTGGCGCTCATAATCATCCAACCCATCCCAGTCATGAACGATCAGTACACTGCCTTTAGCGTTGTCACCCGCGGAAACGAAGTAGCCCTGAAAATTCTCTTCATTCAGGCTGTAGGCAATATCCTCTCCAGCGGGTGAGAAAGCCATGGCAGGCAGAGCCAGGGTTAAAAGTGTTAAGGTGCTGACAGGCAGTAGAATTTTTTTCATCTTTCTGGTGTCCAAAGAAGTGTTCAACAAGCATAGACAATGATTGTTGAACTGTTTCAACGTTGAATAACCATTTAAGAGAAAGTCTTTGTGTATTAGACAAAGGCTTGCGTCTGGAACTCGGTAACGGCATTCTTGTCAGTTGTTGGAAATACCATTTAGGGAGCATGAATACATGGCTTACAACGATCTACGTACGGCACGTCCTCAGTCGAGCGGCGTTGCCAACAGTGTCAGCACTAACAAGGTGTTGCGTAACACCTACGCGCTATTGGCAATGACACTGCTGTTCTCAGCTGTCACCGCGGGTGCTGCTGTGGCCCTCGGTATCCAGCAAATGAACATCTTCGTGTTCTTCATTGGTGCTTACGGCTTAATGTTCCTGGTTCACAAAACCGCGAACTCAGCGGCTGGTTTGTTGGCGACGTTTGCCTTCACCGGTTTTATGGGCTTCACCCTTGGGCCGATTCTTTCTGCCTACCTGACCCTGCCTAACGGCGGTGCGTTGATCATGAATGCGCTGGCCATGACAGGCCTGACGTTTGTTGGCCTTTCCGCGGTCGCGTTGACTACTAAGAAAGACTTTAGCTTTTTGAGCAACTTCCTGATGGCAGGTGCCATCGTGTTGATTCTCGCTATGGTGGCTGGAATCTTCTTTAACATTCCGGCGCTTTCGTTGATGGTGTCCGCCGGCTTTGTGCTGTTTGCTTCTGCCGCCATCCTGTATCAAACCAGTGAGATTATTCACCGTGCTGGCGAAACTAACTACATTCTCGCCACGGTGACGCTCTACGTATCCATCTACAACCTGTTCGTTAGTCTGTTGTCTATTCTGGGTATTATGAGCAACGACTGATCTAAACAAGCGGTAGACGATATGACAGGCCCTATTGCAGGGCCTGTCTTTTTTTAGGGTAACTGTTACCAGGTATTATGATCATGCAGTACGGCTTATTGGTGATGGGCGCGCCATATAGCAGCCCGGCACCTCACTCTGCATTGCGTTTTGCCCATGCCTTACTATCGCGCGGGCATCAGATTACGGGTGTGTTTTTCTATCATGATGGCGTCCATAATGCCTCATCGCTGATGGCTCCACCCCAGGATGAGCTTAACCTGCGAGAGGCCTGGGTTGAACTGAATCAGCAACAGGCGGTTCCATTAGACGTCTGTATTGCCGCAGCGCTGCGGCGCGGACTGATGAGTGAGTCGGAAGCGCAACGGCATGGCAAGCAGGCTTTTAATGTAGCGCCTCCCTTTGAGTTGACCGGACTTGGTCAATTACTTGAGCTTCAGCAACGCGCTGATCGCTTAATTACCTTTGCTTAAAGGAGGGCCAATGGTGACACCTGAAGCGCTACTAGTAATAATCCGCCATGCACCTCACAGTTCAAACTTGTTACGGGAAGGGTTAGATGCTGCATTGGTCGCAGCGGCCTTTGGCCAGCCCGTGCATTTGCTATTTATGGGCCAGGGGATAATGGCGCTGCTGAAAGAGCAGGGCAGTGGTGCGCCCGGCCAAAAAGCTACGCTGCCCACCATCGATATGCTGGAAATGTACGATATCGACCAGCTTTTGGTTCCTGAAGGGGCGCTGCAAAGTATGCAAATATCCGCCGATTCGCTGATAGAAAACGCCACCTTGATAGCGGATCAGCAAATACCTGGGTTATTTCAGCAACACGCCACGATACTTAACTTCTAGGGTGAGTGCATTATGATCCTACACATCCTTACCAAAGCGCCTGATAGTAGTGCAGCTACGCAAATGCAGCAGGCGGTAGGAGATCAAGATGCCGTGCTGTTAATCGAGGCCGCGGTAACAGCTGCGCTCGATGTGTCCTGGGATGCTTGGCAGCAGTACCCGTCGCGTATATTCCTACTCTCAGAAGATCTTATCTCCCGCGGACTGGCCAATATTGCTGAAGATAACGAGCTGCCTACCCTAGAGATGGAAGGCTTTGTTGCACTTACTGAACAGTATGAAAAGACGGTCACCTGGTACTAACTATGTCAGAAGCAAAAATATACCGTTATCTTGATTCACCAAAAAAATATCCGCTAGATCCTGAAGGTTACTTAATTTATCAGTCCGAGTGGGATGAATCCGTCGCGAATTTAATGGCTGCCGAAGAGGGCTTAACGCTTACCGCTGAGCACTGGGAAGTGATTGACGTTGTGCGAGCATTTTATCAGCGTTACGAAATGGCACCGGCGATGCGACCACTGGTAAAAGCGACCAAGAATGCCTTGGGTGAAGAGAAAGGGCGCTCGATTTATTTGATGCAGCTATTCCCTGGCAGCCCGGCAAAGCGCATTGCTCGCCTGGCCGGTTTACCGAAGCCTACTAACTGCTTATAGCTGAGCCTAGGCCGTGTCGCCGCGGGTACAGACCGACAGAACAACGGCATCGTCTATGCTGGTGGATACCAGGGCGTGCCCCATGTCACTATCGAAATAGATGCTGTCGCCCTCGGCCAGCACTAGCGGGGCGTAGAATTCGGTATAGAGCATGATATCGCCATGCAGCACCATCAAAAACTCTTCACCATCGTGGCGTACCCACTGGTGATACTCGTCAAAGCTACGCGCCCGGACAATGGTTTTGAAGGGAATCATACGCTTTTGGGCTAGCTGATGACCCAGTAATTCGTGCTCGTAAGTGGGGGTGGGGTGCAGTTGCCCTTTGCCTTTACGTGTTAGGTCGCGCCGTCCCATGGTGTAACGCTCCCGCTTAGGCGGCGTGAGCAGCTGAGGAAGGTCGATATTTAAGCCGGTAGTGAGCTTCTGCACCACGCTAAACGTTGGCGAGACCTGGTCATTCTCAATTTTCGATAGCGTTGAGCGGGCAAGCCCTGTCCGCTGGCTAACGTCTTCCAGCGTCCACTGATTCGCGAGGCGAATTTGCTTGAGCCGCTCGCCTAAACGCAGCGGCTCAACAAAGGGTTTGCTTCCCGATGCGATACGCAGCGCGGCATGATGCTCTTCAGTTGTAGCGGTCATAGGTCGTCACATTGGCTGCGTTGTCAAACGATGCGTGTCTATAGGCGCGCGTGATATGCCAACATGATATCACAGCCAAGAAGTGGCTAAGAACGGTTGCCCGAGGCGAGTAAGCTCATGGTACCTCAGCAAAAGGAAGGCCCAAAAGTGCTTTTAGATGCGCCTCAACGCCACTCGCCAGCGACTTCGGGTTATAGCCCCCTTCAAGCACCGATACAATGCGGTTATCGGCATACAGCGTGGCGATCTCCATAGCCAGATGGGTTATCCAGTAGAAGTCCTCATCCTCTAAACAGATATCCCCCATGGGGTCATCCCGATGGGCATCGAAACCGGCGGATAGCATCACCAAGTCAGGTTTAAAGGCGTGCAGGGCAGGTAGCCAGTGGTTCTCAATAATGCGCCGAAACTCTGGGCCATCGGTACCCACTTCCAACGGTGTGTTGACAACGTTTTGCCACTCGCTGCGCAGATAACGCCACGGGTAAAACGGATACTGGAAGCTGGTGCAGATGAGTATCTCAGGGTCGTTTTTAAAGATATCGATGGTGCCATTGCACTGGTGCACGTCAAAATCCAGAATCGCGATACGCTTGGCGCCGTATTTGGCTCGCGCATGGGCCGCGCCCACGGCGATATTATTGTAAAAGCAGAATCCCATCGCATCGCTAGCTTCTGCGTGGTGGCCTGGTGGTCTAACCGCACAAAAGACGTTATCTGCCTGACGCTTAAATACCTGATCCACACCACGAATAACCGCCCCGGCAGCAACCCGCGCGGCTTGCAAGCTGTCAGGGTTCATCATGGTATCGCTATCTAGCGTAACAATGCCTTCGGTGGGCAAACACTTATCCAGCGAGCGCAGATGGCGCAAGGGGTGTACTCTGGCAAGAGCCTCTTCGTCGGCTTCCTTGGCATCCGCCTGCATGGTTTGTTGTAATAATCCGGCAAGCGACAGGCGAGCGCGAATAGCCTCCAGACGCTGAGGGCTTTCAGGATGCTCCGGCCCCATGTGATGCAATGAGCAGTCTGGGTGGGTAAGGTAGGCGGTAATCATTCCAACGCTCCATTATTATTGATGCCACCTTAATCGCCTTCAGGCCTTGGGCGACAGTGTCAATAAGTCGTACAGCTGCGATTCATGTTCAGGGGAGACGCATTTTGAGCACGCGCTTTTTACACCATTTTTTCGAACCTCGCACACTAGCGGTGTTTGGCGCCTCTGAAAAGCCTGCGTCGTTAGGCGGTTTAGTGCTGAGAAACATCCAAGAGGGCGGTTTTAAGGGGCCGCTTTGGGCGGTCAACCTTAAAGGCTACTCCCAGGTCTTTGGCGTGCCGTGCTTTAGTCGTGTAAGCGATCTACCCGAAGTGCCCGACTTAGCCGTGGTCTGCTCGCCTATTGAAGGCGTTCCCAGCCTGATTAAAAAGCTTGGGCAGTACGGTGTCAAAGCGGCTCTGGTTCTCTCAGGCGGTGCTTATCTGGACCGCGATAAAGGCAATAAGGGCTCTATCCGCGAGCGAATGCTCAGTGCGGCACGGGTTTCGGGTATTCGTGTGCTGGGCCCAGAGTGCATGGGGCTGATTGTACCGGGCAAAAAGCTGAATGCCTCTTATGCCAGTCAGCCAGTAAAAGCGGGCCGCGTGGCCTACTTGGGCCAATCCGGTATGCTCGCCAATGCGATGATCGATTGGGCCGCTGGGCGTGATGTTGGGTTTTCCCATTTGATTACCGTTGGCGATAGTGTGGACGTGCTGCTCCCGGATCTGATCGATTACGTTAATCAGTTCTCTCCCGCTCAAGCCATTATGCTGCACTTGGAGCGAATCAGCGACGCTCAGCACTTTATGACCGCGGTGCGGGATGCGTCACGTAACCGCTTGGTGTTGGCGATAAAAAGTGGCCGCACCCCAGAGTCAGATATATCCGGTATGGCGCCCACCCCAGGGATTGCCAATCGTGATGTAGTGTTTGATGCCGCCTTTGCCCGAGCAGGGGTGGTGAGGGTCGACGACTCCGATGAACTGCTTGATGCATTGGAAACCCTGTCGCGCATGAAACCCCTCAAGGGCGATCGTCTGGCCATTGTGTCTAACGGCTTAGGGCCCGCGATGCTGGCCATTGATAAGCTGATTAGTGCGGGCGGCAAATTGGCTGAATTTAGCGACGAAACCCAGGCAGCGCTGCACCGCAGCGAGGTCGATATGAGCAAGCCAGGGGAGAACCCGGTGGACGTGGGGGGCAACGCTTCGCCGGAGCGATTTGTCCAAGCCCTGGAGATTGTCGCTGCTGACGCCAATGTCGATGCGGTACTGGTGGTACACGCGCCCACCCGAATGGCGCCATCGCTAGTGACTGCCCAGGCGCTGATCGATAACCGCAAGAAGTTTCGCCGCAACCTGCTGACCAGTTGGATGGGCTTAAAAGAGGCGCTTAATGCCCGCCATATATGCAATTTAGCCGGAATTCCGACCTATATTTCACCCGAAAAAGCCGTTAAGGCCTTTATGCATATGGTGATCTATCAGCGCGTTCAAGCGCTGCTACAGGAGATCCCACCCAGCCTGCCGTTTTCCACTAGCCCGGAAATACGCGCCCAGTGCCGTACGCTGATTAAACAGGCAAAAGAGCAGGGCAGACAAACCTTAACTCACTCTGAAACCGCCCAAGTGCTTGAGGCCTATGGTATTCCCACGGCACCCAGCGTCTATTTGGCCAATGCCGATGAAGCGCTCGCCCGCGCTGCGGAGATTCCTGGCACCAAGGCGCTTAAAGTAGTGCATGAAGGCAACTGCCGCCCATATCGCTACCGTAAGCACCCGCATAAAATTTCGGCGGGTCTGCTGCAGGATTTAGACACGCCTGAACAGGTGGCGGAAGGCGTTCGCCAACTAGGCGAAAAAGTCGCTGAGAAATTCCCCGAATACGCGATCCGCGAGTACTGTTTGCAGCCCATGCAGCGTGGCAAGCACTCGATGCAGATTTGCGCGGGCATAACCCGTGACCCAGTCTTCGGCCCGCTTATCGTGTTTGGCATTGGCGGTTATAAAGTTAACGTACTGGCTGACCGCCAGGTCGCGCTACCGCCGCTCAATATGAGTCTGGCCGCCGATGTGGTGGGCAGAACCCACGCCGCCTCATTAATTCGCGAACATTCCGCCGACCCTGAGCGTGACATTCAGCACCTTTGCCAAATGCTGGTCAAACTATCGCAAATGGCGTCTGATCTAAGCGATCTGCGCGGGCTAGAAGTCAATCCTCTGCTGCTGAATCGTGACGGTATGGTCGCCGTCGATTTCGCCCTGGATCTTGGTTCGCCATCGCGCTTTGCGATCATGCCGTACCCTGAAGAGCTGCGTGAGTGGGTGACGCTGAAAAACGGCTGGCAGGTCGAGGTCAGGCCTATTCGTGCCGAAGATGCCCACCTAATCACCACCTTCCATCGCCAGCTCTCGGAAGAGAGTATTCGTTTCCGCTATTTCCACAATAAGTCCAACCTGACCCAGCGTGACTTATCGATCCTCTCGCATATCAATTACGACCGTCAGATGGCGTTTATTGCCGAGTATTTAGGCGACGATGGCAGCAAAGAGATGCTTGGCGTGGTCCGGGTGTGGAACGACCCAGATAATATTCGTACCGAATTCTCGGTCATTATCCGCGATGATCTGCAGGGCCTGGGTATTGGCAGCCTGCTGATGAAGAAGATGATTGATTACTGCACTAATATTGGCACCCTGGAGATGATCGGCAAAATTATGGTCGATAATCATCCTATGCGCGCGCTAATGAAACACTTAGGCTTTAAATGCCGCTATAACATGGAAGAGCAGGTAATTGATGCCGTGTTGCGCCTCAACGAGCCCGAAAGTGAGTGGCAGCGACACCGCCTTGAAAGTATGCCGGATTAGGCCTTTTAACAACGTAAAACCGCTACAAGGCCTGCGTACAACACGCAGGCCTTAATTGAATTGGTAAGCTTCGTTTTAGACGTTACGGCGCCATGCGGAAACGGCTCCATTCACCGCCGTCGCGACGTTCAAAGCGTAGGCGGTCGTGTAGGCGGCTAGGCTGGCCCTGCCAAAACTCAATCATTTCCGGACTGACACGATAGCCMCCCCAGTGAATCGGGCGGGGAATGTCCTGTCCATCGTAGGCTTGTTCAAAGCGCTTTTGGCGCTCTTCGATCCAGTTGCGGTCAGGGATCACCACACTTTGAGTCGCAATCCAAGCGCCCAACTGGCTGCCTCGGGGGCGACTGGCAAAGTACTCATCAGACTCGTCGGCGGAGACCTGCTCAACGGGGCCTTCAATACGCACCTGTCGGGAGAGCGAGGGCCACCAGAAGGTCATGGCCGCGTAAGGCACATTGCTCAGCTCGCTGCCCTTGTGACTGTGGTAGTTAGTAAAAAAAACCATGCCGCGTTCATCGAATCCCTTGAGCAGCACCACTCGGGCGTGGGGGCGGCCTTGGCTGTCAACGCTGGCTAGCGTCATGGCGTTGCCATCTTTACCTTCTTTTTCCAGCGCAAGGGTGAACCACTCATCAAATAACACGAATGGATCGTCGGGTGTCTGGGACTCTTCTAGCCTGCCGCCTTCATAATCACGCCTAATGTCGGCTATGTTACGTGTCATCGAATGCTTCTCCCTGTAGTTTCATCCATGTTCGCTGGTCTGCCTTTAAAGCTCAAGTGACCGACATCAATGGATGTTAAACGCGTTGACGCACTGCTTTTATTTACCCAATGTTCTGGCTAACGATGGCGGCTAACTGTCTCACATTCTATGAGACAGGCTCAATTAATGCGAAGCTATCTCATCATTCCGGGCTCACCCACTGTAAGCTCATCACTGCTAATGAGGATAGGTTATGCGCGAGAAGGTAGCGATTGAGGTATGGGATATTTGGGTTCGCCTATTTCACTGGGGGTTAGTGGCGGCGGTGTTGGTCTCCTTTTATACCACCAAGACCAGCGGTGCGCCCTTTCTATTTCCGGTTGAAGTGCACGCCCAAGCGGGCTACCTGGTAATAGGTTTACTCGTCTTTCGTGGGCTGTGGGGCCTACTGGGTAGCGTGTATGCGAGATTTAAAACGTTTTTATATCCACCCGTTGAAACGGTTGCTTATTCCCAATTGCTGCTAAAGCGTCGGCCCGGCGCTTATGCCAGCCATAACCCGCTAGGCGGGTGGATGGTACTGCTGATGCTGCTTTCGCTTAGTTTTCAATCAGTTAGCGGCCTGTTTTTAAGTGACGATATCTTTTTTCAGGCGCCGCTCTATGGCGTATTTGGCGATGGAGCAGGTGGCCAGCTTAGAACCCTGCATCAACTCAATAGTGATCTACTCATCATTCTAATCGGGCTGCATCTAGCTGGCTTGATCGTACATCGGCTGCTGGGTGAACCGCTAGTAACAGCAATGCTGGTAGGTACCAAGCGCTTTCGCCAGCAGCCAGTCGATGCGCGTAACGAACCGTGTAATGTTGCCACGCTGCGTTTACGTGCCATCGGCAGTTTATTTATTGCTGCTGGCGTCGTCCTATGGCTGTGGTTTTAAAGCACTTATTTTTATTGCCCCGTTTTCTGTTGACGCAACTGTCGACTGCGAAAGCGCGCATAGCCCATGCAGCCAGCAAACAGCACCAGCGCGACAACCGCCTCTAGAATTCCGCGCAGACCTTGCCCAGGCAGGGTTATTAACATCACGCCTTGGGTGAAGTAGAGCAGGCTAACAAAAGCGAGCCATGCGTGCCCGCGTGCGCGTTTACCAATGATGGAGGGTAAAAACAGCACCAGGGGAAGCACGAACGCGACCACAGGGCGCCAATTAAATTCGTCGCCTTGGAGTACAAGGCCACGGTAAACAACCAGTAGCAGCAGTATGGCAAAGCTGGCTAATACCACCTGTCGGCTTCGAAGGGTCAGTTTATCAAGCCCATGGCGTGCTTCTACATCTTCCAGCCACTGCCTCATAATGCCTCCTGACGCATAGCGTGCAGTGCCAAGGCAAGACGCGCCAATCGTTTACCCTGGGCAACACATAGTGCGCGCTCGTGCTCGTCGACCGAGCGGTCACTCCGCGTCCCTGCCAAATGGCTCGCACCATAGGGGGTGCCGCCGGTGCGTGTCTCTAGCAAGGTGGTTTCGCTATAAGGCACTCCTGCATAGACCATACCGTGATGCAGTAGCGGCACCAGCATGGTGAGCAGGGTGCTCTCCTGCCCACCGTGCAGGCTTGAAGTAGAAGTAAAAGCGCTGGCTGGCTTGTCGATTAAAGCGCCGTTCATCCACAGGCTGCTGGTAGAATCGATAAAATACTTAAGCGGTGCGGCCATGTTGCCAAACCTAGTAGGGCTGCCCAGTGCTAACGCGCTGCAGTTGCGCAGGTCGTCCAGGTCAACGTAGACCGCGCCTTCAGCAGGAATTTCTGGGTCAACGGCTTCGCAGGTTGTTGATACCGGCGCTACCGTGCGCAAACGCGCCTGAATGCCGGGCACACTTTCCACGCCGGCCGCGATCTGCTGCGCCATGGTGGCGGTCGCGCCTGAACGCGAGTAGTAGAGAACCAAAACGTAAGGGGTCATCTCACTCATCACTATTCCTGAATGGGTTCATAAAAGCTGGCTGGGCAATAGGGCACCGCGCAACTGCCTATGGTACCAGAGCTATCGGCAAGTCCGTGTACGGTAGCCAGGCTTTTTGTCGCGCTGGCAGGCGTTGGTAGACCCAGGCGCGAGTGCCATCGTCGAGGGTTATCGCCACCCGCTCGTAGCGAACTCCAAGTCGCTCGTAGCGGTCAAGGCGCGCCAGCTGTTTGGCGTCCACACGTAACAATAGGCCCTCCACGTTACTCCCCGGCTGCGGTGAAAGATCGAGACCGTTGCGCTGGTACCCCTCAAGCACGGCTTCCTCAGGGTCGCCGAAGCTACCCATAACGACCAAGCGCACAGGTGCATAGCGTAGCGTGCCGTAAACAAACACCTGATGGGTGCGCTGTTCGATAGCGGGGAGGTCGTCAGGGCGGTCATAAAACCAAGGGCTGAGCATGGTTAACCAGAGCCACCCGGCTAGGGCGAAGAACCCCACAGCGCTTAACATTAACAGGCGTTTTAGCCACACCATACGTTGCCTCACTATCTTTAACTCACTATGAACGATACAAAAATGGCTGGTTAGCTTGGCGCGCCCAACAGACAATGACAAGTTCTAGGTTATCGACTTATTGAATCTTCTTAAGCAAAGTGCCTGGATTTGCTAGGATAGCGAGTAGACCTTAACGGAGGAGCCTGCAATGAATCAGCCACTTCGTGAACATACGGATTTTCGTGCTCTTGTTGGCGATGTTAAGCCACTGCCACCGAGCAACCGTGCAGACCCAGGCGCTAACCGTACGAGCCCTTCTGAATCACAGTTGGCCCGGCGAGAATGGGCAGAAGAAGAGATGGGCGCGCGCAACTTTCTATCCGACGATTTTGTCGATCTGCTGCCCCCCTTTGATCCCATGGAGTATCGCCGTGAGGGCATTCAGCAGGGCGTTGTCGATAAATTAAGGCACGGTGGCTATAGCGTTCAATCGCAGTTGCATCTATTAAGGCGGCCATTAAGTGAGTGTCGCCGAATGCTGTTTCCGTTTATTCAAGAAGCCTACGCCCACGATTTACGCTCCGTTATGATCGTGCATGGCCGTGGCCGCGAGATTGATAGTCCAGCGAACGTGCTGCGTTCGTACCTAGCCAAGTGGCTCAGCCAGTTCGAGGAAGTGCAGGCGTACGTATCCGCACAGCCTTCGGAAGGGGGGCTGGGGGCTACCTGGGTGATGCTACGCAAAAGCGACCGCGCTAAGACCAATAACCGCGAGCGCCAGCAAAAGCGCCGGGGATGACGGTTTTACAATAACGCTGTTCACAAATAAAAAAGGGCAGCTGACGCTKCCCTTTAACATTACTTGATGGATGGAATGTGCGTTTAATCCCTAGTGGCTAAGCGGCGTTCAAACAGCGCCTGACGCTCTTCCACATCAGGCTGGTAGCGAACGCTGATAAAGCTGAGCGCACGCAGGGCATCATCTGGATGCTGGTCATCACGCAGCGCCATCGCACTGAATCCACAGCGGCGCATGTAATCCAACTGATCAACCAAGACGTCGCCTACAGCGCGCACTTCACCACGGTAGTCGTAACGCTCGCGAAGCAGGCGAGCGATGGAGTAGCCACGGCCATCAGTGAAGGCGGGGAAATCAATGGCGACCGCCGCAGAACTACCCAGCTGCTTGGCTAATTCTGCCGTCAGCTCGGTATCGCTGGTAAGTAGCGGTGCCAGCTCATCATCATCTTGATTCGCTTGCCATAGTGGCAAAGGCACAAACGCTGGGCGTTGCTCGGGTAGCGTGTCTTCATCATAGGAGACACACCAAGCGTTCTCCGCCGCCACCTCGCCGTTGGCAATCAGGTGATCGACATGAACCGGTGTTTGCTCAACCGCTTCAGTTTGCGTCTCAGCTGTTTTATTAGGCATAGACACGCTCCTTAAAGGGTTTTAGGCCAATACGGCGGTAAGTATCCAAGAAGCGTTCGTCCTCATGGCGCTGTGACACATAGACTTCCAATACTTTTTCCACTACGTCCGGCACGTCTGAGCGGAAAAAGGACGGGCCTAAAATCTTACCCAGCGAGGCATCGTCGGTGGAGTTACCGCCAATCGATATTTGGTAGAACTCTTCACCTTTTTTATCCACGCCCAGGATGCCGATATGGCCAACGTGGTGGTGGCCACAGGCGTTCATGCAGCCGGAGATATTCAGATCCAGCGGGCCAAGATCATACAGGAAGTCTAGATCTTCAAAGCGCTCCTGCAGTGCTTGGGCGATGGGAATCGATACCGCATTGGCCAGGCTGCAGTAGTCGCCGCCAGGGCAGCAGATAATATCGTTGAGCGTGCCCACGGTGGGGTTCGCCATACCCAGCGCTTCAAGCTCTTGCCAAAGTGCTTCCAGCTCGTCGACCGGAACGTCAGAAAGCACCAGGTTCTGCTCGTGAGTGACGCGCACTTCACCAAAGCTGTAGCGATCGGCTAAATCAGCCACGGCTTCCATCTGATCGGCGGTGACATCACCAGGCGCGTGCTCGCGGCGCTTCAGCGATAGCGTCACGGCTTTATACCCAGGCACCTTATGATCGGTTACGTTGTTAGTGACAAATCGTGCAAAGCTGCGATTTTCTGCACGCAGGCGGTCAAATTCTTCGTTTGCGTTTACTGCAACCGGGCGACGATCAGGCTCGGGGAAGTGAACTTTAGCCGCATCAACCGCTGCTTGGTTAAGCGTCTGCGGGCCGTCTTTCAGGTGCGCCCACTCTTCATCAACCCGACGACGAAACTCTTCAATACCCAGCGCTTTGACCAGAATTTTAATCCGCGCCTTGAACTTGTTATCCCGGCGACCAAACTGGTTGTAAACCCGTACGCAGGCTTCCAGGTAGGTCAACAAATGCTGCCAGGGCAGATCTTCACGAACCACGTCCGCAATCATCGGGGTACGGCCCAGGCCGCCACCGGCCAACACTTTTATACGCAGCTCGCCGTCGGCGTTGTACCAAAAACGCAGCCCAATATCGTGAACCTGGATCGCGGCACGGTCTTGGGCCGCACCGCTGACCGCGATTTTGAACTTGCGGGGCAGATAGGCGAATTCCGGGTGCAAGGTTGACCACTGGCGGATTAACTCACACCAAGGACGTGGATCTTCCACTTCATCGTTGGCGATGCCGGCAAACTGGTCGCTGGTGGTGTTACGAATGCAGTTACCACTGGTTTGAATGGCGTGCATCTGCACCTTGGCGAGATCGGCCAGAATATCCGGCACGTCTTCAAGGGCAGGCCAGTTCAACTGTAAATTTTGCCGCGTAGTAAAGTGGCCATAGCCGCGGTCGTAACGGCGAGTGATCTCAGCCAAGGCACGCAACTGGCTGCCTGCCAGCATGCCGTAAGGAATCGCAATGCGCAGCATGGGCGCATGGCGTTGAATATAGAGGCCGTTTTGCAACCGTAACGGACGGAACTCTTCTTCTCCCAAACGCCCGGCGCGGTAGCGTTCCATTTGGTCACGGAACTGAGCGACACGCTCATCAACCAGGGTTTGGTCGTGAATATCATAACGGTACATGGGGCACGATCCTGCTAAAAGCGAAATGGTCACGTTGAGACGGACGTTAATATAGTGTCACCTTAACGCGGGCGTCATATTCTACAAAAGAATATATAATTATCTTTTTATCTCTAAAAGCTATTTAGAACACATATCATGGGCCAGTCAACGAGTTAGAAAGCGGGGGCCAGCCAGCGGCGGCGCTGCCATACCCATAAAAATCCGGCTGAGTTTATCAATCGATAAAGCAGTTGCATAAGCCAAATACCTAATAAACCCTGTTCTAAGCCAATCCCCACCCACCAGGCCAGGGGTAAAAAAAGCAGCCACTGCATCCCCAGGGTGAGCATCATAACCGTGCGCTGGGCGCCTGCGCCCATTAACGCCTGGGCAAGCACCAGGGCGGCGGCATCCAGCACAATCATCACGCCGGTTAGCTGCAGCGGCAGTTTACCCAGCGCGACTAGCTCGCTACTGCTGAAAAATATCCCAAGTACCTGTTCGGGTATCACTAACATTGGCAGCGCCAGCACAAGTAGCAGTAGCCATGCGACCCGCAGCGCATCCAGACCCCAGCGGTGGGCTTCGTGCTGAGCATCTCGGCCTAATGCCTCACCCACTAAGCTCATCGCCGCAACGCCAATACCCACTCCCGGCAAAATTAGCAGCAGTGAAAGATTAATCAACACATGGCCAACCGCGACACTGGCCGTGCCTAGCTGGCTAAGTAACCAAATGAGTACCGCATATCCCGCTGCAAATAAAAACTGCTGCAAAGAGTGAGGAGCGGCAAGTACCAAGGTCGTACGCAGGGTGGCTAAGCAAGGCATGCGTGTCAAAAAATGGTGGATAAATGGGCTTTTTATGCTCACCCAACACCAAACAATCAAGCCAATAAACAGCGATAGTGTTGTGCCAGCACCCGCACCGCTCGCCCCCATTTTGGGTAGCCCGGCAAATCCATAGATCAACCCAGCACTGACCACCACATTAATCAAGTGAACCGCCACGATGATACGCAAATAGAGATGCGTTTGCTGGCGACCGTTCCAGTAGCCACGAAAGCAGAGCGTTAGCGCAATGGCCATCAGTGACACCACCCGCCAACGAAAATAGCTAACCGCTACGCCTTGAACGTCATCGGCCTGGCTAATCAAGCCAATCAGCAGCGGTGCTTGCCACCAAGCCCAGACGGACAGCGGCAGGCCAAACACAAGCCCAATCACCAGCCCCGAGTTAAGCGGTTGGGCGATCTCTATGTTGGCAGCACCGACGCGATGTGCAGTTTGTGACTGCACGCTGGAGGAGAGTCCAAACACGACAGCGCTGAGCATAAACATGGCGTAACCGCCCACTCCCACGCCAGCAAGGGCTACCTCGCCTAAATGCCCTACCAGTGCGGCATCGATCAAGTTGAGCATGCTCTGGGAGAGCATGCCCAGCATGATCGGTAAGGCAAGACGCATAACCTTGCCGTGACGGCCAACTGACAGCATTAATCAGCTCGGGTCGTAGGAGAGTACCGGCGAGAGCCAGCGCTCCATTTCCTCAAGGGGCATCTGCTTACGTGCGGCGATGGCCTCGACCTGATCTCGGGTGATCTTACCGGTAGAGAAGTATTTCGACTGCGGATGGGCAAAGTACCAGCCGGAAACCGCCGCTGCGGGCCACATGGCGAAGTTTTCGGTTAGCGCCAGACCGGTATTTTCAGTGGCATCGAGCAACCGGAATAGCGTGGCTTTCTCGGTGTGATCCGGGCAGGCGGGGTAGCCAGGGGCAGGGCGGATACCCTGGTATTTCTCGGCGATCAAGGCATCGTTGTCCAGAGTTTCTTCCGGCACATAGCCCCAAAACTCTTTGCGCACCCGTTCGTGCATGCGCTCGGCGAAGGCTTCCGCAAGGCGATCCGTCAACGCCTGCACCATAATCGCATTGTAGTCGTCACCGGCGGCCTCATACGCTTTGGAGAGCTTATCGACACCGTGGCCGGTGGTGACCGCAAAGCCACCAATCCAATCGGCTTTGCCGCTCTCTTTGGGGGCAATAAAATCGGCCAGGCTGTAGCAGATGCCGTCGCGGCCTTTGGTGGTTTGCTGGCGAATGTGATGCAGACGCTCGACGACTTCGCTGCGCGACTCATCCGCATAGACCTCAATAACGTCGTCATCGACGCTATTGGCGGGCCATAGGCCGATAACACCGCGGGCCTGGACGCGCTTCTCCTCAACCAGCTTGCGCAGCATGACTTTGGCGTCTTCAAACAGATTGCGGGCTGCCTCGCCGACGACTTTGTCGTCGAGAATTTTGGGGTACTTGCCCGCTAGCTGCCAGCTCATAAAGAACGGCGTCCAGTCGATGCGTTCGATCAGCTCTTCCAGGTCGTAATCATCGAAGGTTTTTAACCCCAACATATTGGGCTCGGCGGGGGTGTGGTTGTTCCAGTCGGTGCGAAAACGCCGCTTGCGCGCCTGAGTGTAGTCAAGATCCGCTGCTTTGGGGCGGCGCTTGGCGTTACGCTCGCGAACCTTTTCGTACTCTTCACGGATTTCGGCGACGTAAGGTGTTTTTAAAGCAGGCGTCAATAATTTGCCCGCTACGCCAACGGCCCGGGAGGCGTCGGTCACATAAATCACCGGATGCTCATACTGCGGTTCGATTTTGACCGCGGTATGCGCTTTAGAGGTGGTGGCACCGCCAATTAGCAGCGGTAGATCCATGCCGCGGCGCTGCATCTCTTTGGCGACGTGCACCATTTCATCCAGCGACGGGGTAATCAGGCCCGAAAGACCGATAATATCGGCGTTGTGATCTTTGGCTGCCTGTAAGATTTTGTCGGCGGCGACCATAACGCCCAGATCAATCACCTCGTAGTTATTACACTGCAACACCACGCCGACAATATTTTTACCGATATCGTGGACATCGCCTTTGACCGTGGCCATCACGATCTTGCCTTTGGCCTTGGTCTCTTCGCTCTTTTCGGCCTCGATATAGGGGATCAAGTAGGCGACGGCCTGTTTCATCACTCGCGCGGACTTAACCACCTGCGGCAAGAACATCTTGCCATCGCCAAACAGGTCGCCGACCACGTTCATGCCGTCCATCAGCGGGCCTTCAATGACCTCAATTGGGCGTTCGGCCTCGGCGCGGGCTTGCTCGGTGTCATCTTCGATATACACCGTAATGCCTTTCACCAGCGCATGTTCAATACGCTTATTGACCGGCCAACTGCGCCACTCGAGATCCTCTTTCTTGGCCGCGCCGCTACCGTCGCCTTTATACTTATCGGCAATATCCAGCAAGCGCTCGGTGCCGTCGCTGCGGCGATTGAGCACCACATCCTCTACAGCGTCGCGTAGCTCGGCGGGGAGGTCGTCATAAACGGCGAGCTGGCCCGCGTTGACGATACCCATGGAAAGGCCCGCGCGGATCGCATGATAAAGGAACGCCGAGTGAATCGCTTCGCGTACTGGGTTGTTGCCACGGAACGAGAACGAGACGTTAGACACACCMCCCGAGATCATTGCGTGGGGCAGGTTGTCGCGAATCCATTGAGTCGCTTCGATAAAGTCGACCGCGTAGTTGTTGTGCTCCTCAATACCGGTGGCGATGGCAAAGATATTGGGGTCAAAGATAATGTCTTCCGCGGGGAAGCCGATTTCATCCACCAGCAGGCGATAGGCGCGCTGACAAATTTCGGTTTTGCGGGCGAAGGTATCTGCCTGGCCATCTTCATCAAAGGCCATGACGACAATCGCAGCGCCAAAGCGGCGGCACTTGGTCGCCTGTTCGCGGAAGGCGGCTTCGCCCTCTTTAAGCGAAATGGAGTTCACCACCGCCTTGCCCTGGACGCACTTCAGGCCCGCTTCGATGATCTCCCACTTGGAGGAGTCGATCATAATCGGTACCCGGGCGATATCCGGCTCGCCAGCGATCAGGTTTAGAAAGCGCTCCATGGCTTCCTTGGACTCGAGCATGCCCTCGTCCATATTGATATCGATGACTTGCGCACCGCTTTCGACTTGCTCCAGGGCGACCTCTAACGCCGTGGTGAAGTCCTCTTCTACTATCAAGCGCTTAAAGCGCGCCGAGCCGGTGACGTTGGTACGCTCGCCGACGTTGACGAACAGCGAATCGGCTTCAATATTGAACGGTTCTAGACCGGATAAACGGCAGGCGCGGCTGCGCTCAGGAATGACCCGGGGCGCCATATCGCGAACAGAATCAGCAATGGCGCGAATATGCTCGGGCGTGGAGCCGCAGCAGCCGCCGATAATATTGACCAATCCGCTTGAGGCAAACTCGCTGACGATCTCCGACATCTCTTCCGGTGTTTGGTCGTACTCACCAAACTCGTTGGGCAGCCCCGCGTTGGGGTGGGCGGAGACAAAGGTGTCGGCCTTGGTAGAGAGCTCTTCCAGATAGGGGCGAAGCTCCTCGGCGCCCAGGGCGCAGTTTAAGCCCACCGAGAGTGGCTGAGCGTGGCGCACCGAATTCCAGAACGCTTCTGTGGTTTGACCCGAAAGCGTGCGGCCAGAGGCATCGGTAATGGTGCCGGAGATCATTACCGGCAGGCGCTCACCGCGGTCATCGAATAGCTCTTCCAGGGCATAAATCGCTGCCTTGGCGTTAAGCGTATCGAAGATGGTTTCGATCATGATTAGATCGGCACCACCTGCAATCAGCGCCTCGGCGGCTTCATAGTAATTCTCGCGCAGCTCATCAAAGGTGACGTTACGCTTAGCGGGATCATTCACATCCGGCGATAGCGAGGCGGTGCGCGAGGTGGGGCCTAACACACCGGCAACATAGCGGGGCACGCCGGTTTCGGCGGCCACCGCATCACACACCTCGCGGGCCAGGCGTGCTGATTCGCGGTTAAGCTCAACCACCAGCGATTCCATGCCGTAATCAGACTGTGACAGCTGAGTGCTATTAAAGGTGTTGGTCTCAATAATATCGGCACCGGCTTCCAGGTAGTCACGGTGAATCCGCGTGACCACTTCGGGGCAGGTAAGCGCGAGCAGATCATTATTGCCTTTGAGATCCGAGGGCCAGTCGCTAAACCGTTCGCCGCGAAAATCTTCCTCGATCAACTGGGCATTCTGCAGCATGGTGCCCATGCCGCCATCCAGAATCAGGATGCGTTCAGCAAGGCGTTGGGTGAGGGTTGCGATCAAAGCACTATCAGCCATGGCAGGGGGAGTTCTCCAGCGTCACAGTCGTCAAAGGGGATGTTGTTATCGTCGGAAAAGCAGCATCTGTCGTTATAAGGCGCATAATGATAACAAAAGGGATGGCAAAAGGCGCCCCTACGGAGGCTATACGCAAGATAAGGAAAGATAATTAATAGTCGCCCGTAAAAAGAGCTGTTTAAAATAGCCGACTAAAACAGTCGGGATTGTGTCAGCGCGCTGTTTTGCTTACCATAGACACAAATGACATGTGAAGTGGCGCCGCCACTACCACGGGAGGAAGACAGCCCTCATGACCACGACTAGCGAAAAAGAAACCAGTGTTGATACCCAAGGTATTGATATTACGAACAGTGCGCAAGAATACTTGGCAGAACTGCTGGAAAAGCAGAACGTTGAGGGTATTGCCGTACGCATTTTCATTACCCAGCCGGGCACACCCTACGCGGAAACCTGCCTAGCTTACTGCCGTCCCGGCGAAGAAGAGCCGACCGATGTCACGCTGGAGCTCGAGAAAATCAATGTATTTCTCGATAAAAACAGCTTAGCGTTTTTGGAAGAAGCGGTGGTGGATTTCAACGCCGACCGCATGGGTGGTCAGCTGACGATCAAAGCGCCCAACGCCAAGATGCCTAAGGTCAATGCCGATAGCCCGCTGGAAGACCGTATTAACTACGTACTTTACAGCGAAATCAACCCTGGGCTGGCGGCCCATGGCGGTGAAATCAAGCTGGTTGAGCTCACCGAGCAGCAGTATGCGGTATTAGCCTTTGGCGGTGGTTGCCAGGGCTGTGCAGCGGTCGATTTAACGCTGAAAGATGGCGTTGAGAAAACCCTGATGGAGCGCATTCCCGAGCTTGCCGGCATTCGCGACGTCACCGACCATACCGATACGACCAACGCTTACTACCGTTAAACCAACGGTATCGCACCAAAAGCCCAGCCTTTAACAGCTGGGCTTTTTTATATTCTCCGTTTTAAGACCAGTCTTTTAAGAACGCAGCTTTGATCACTGTTCTGGTTCATTACCCTTGGCACTCTGATGTGAAAGCGCGTCGGGAAGTGCCGTTAGCTGTGTTTGCAACGCCTCCATACGGTTCCACAACTTCTCTTGCCACGCTTGCTGTAGCGCGGTTTCGCGATCGGCATGCTGTTGGGCCTGCTTCTTGAGCGCCACCTTCGACTCATCCAGCTGTAGGGTAAGCGCCTTCAACTGCTTTTCCAGAGATGTGATTTGTTGCGCCTGGTCACTAAGCCGCTGCTCGCGTTCGTTGCCTTCCAGCTGCAGTTGATGCAGGGCCTGCTGCTTTGTTTTTAACTCCTGACTTAATGTCTCCACACGCTGCTCAGACTGCAGCTGACGTTTTTGGTAACTCTTCTCCTCCTGGGCGCGTGCCTGTTGAGCACTATCCAGCATCGCCATCAGCCTGCCTTCCGCTGCCTCATGACGCTGCTCTTCTTGTGCCAGCCGCTGCTCCCACGCCACCTGCTGCTCACTAAGGGCTTGGCTATGCGTATCTCGCTGCTCCTCTATCTGGCTCTTTAGCTGCTGTTGCGCCTGCTTCAGTTGATTGACTTCACTGTGTGACGCTTCGGCAAGCTGGTGCCAGTGGCGCTCACTGGTTTGACTCGCAGCTAATTCCCGGTTTAACGCCTCCATGCGCTGATCAATATGGCGTAAATGCTCGGCGAGGGCGCTTTCACGCTGTTCGGCGTTGGCCGCCTGCTGTTTAGCCTCCTCAGCAAGCTGCTGGGCATCTGCCACTTGACGGTCTGCATCTTCGCGATAGTGGAGCAGCGTTTGATTCGCTACCTCTTGGGCTTCGCGCCATAGCTCGCTGGCCATAGTCACCACGACTTCCGGCACCCCTCTGGGTGGTGGCACGTCGCGATTTTGCTCCCGCTCGCTGCGCCACTGGCGAAAGTGATCACTAATCGTGGTGAAGCTMCCGGTGCCCAGCACATCGCGGATGCGCTGCACGCTGGGCGTGTCGCCGCGAGCCTGCAGGGTATCTATCGCTTGTTGCACATCGCTGTACTGAATGCCGTTGCGGGCCATGAAGCGCTCCTTCCTTGCGGGCTTTTCTTACCGGATTTGTCGTCGCCATTGTCGGCATTAATGATTCAAAAGGCAATAATTACGTATTATGTAATACGTAAAATTATTTATGATATTGCGTATAAATTCAAGATTACCCGTATTATCTTGAATTTATTCAGCTACAGCGGCACACTTACGACCTATAGAGTGTCAATAAACCCTATAAACAAGGGCTTGGATAAGGGTAGAGAAAGGTATGGCGAATAATGTTATTACACCCACTGACCTGCTATTGCCGCTAAACACCTTGCCCAATGACGGACGCATTAGCGCCCAAAATGATGCCCAGGCGGTGATGGCGTGGCTGGAGGAGTACGTGGATAGCCCGCAAACCTGGAAAGCTTACCGCCGTGAGTCGGAGCGCCTGCTGCTGTGGCTGGCTAGCCAAGGGCTTACACTGGCCGACATAAACCGCGAAACGCTGCGCCAATTCGAAGCCTTTCTCACCGACCCACAGCCCTGCGAGCAATGGGTCGGGCCATCAAAACCCCGCTCGCATCCGGCGTGGAAGCCATTTCGCGGCGTGCTGTCGCCTGCCAGTCGACGCCAAAGTCTGGTGATACTGCAGGGTATGTTTGCTTGGCTGGTGGAAGCCGGGTGGGTTAACCACAACCCGTTTCGTTTGATGCGCGATAAATCGCGTCGACTGAATAACCAGACGCCGCGTATAGAGCGGTACCTGGAAAGCGATCTATGGGCGTGGCTATGGACGTGGCTGAATACACCGTTAGCGGCTGGGGAGGGGAGTCGCGCCCGTTTTGAACATGCACGACGGCGCTTTATCTTTGGCTTTGCCTATTTGCTGGCACCGCGCATTAGCGAGATGGCCGATGCACGCATGGGCGATTTCCAGCGCAGTGAAGGCCGCTGGTGGTGGCATGTGGTGGGCAAAGGCAGCAAGATGGCACGCATTCCGCTGCCTGAGGATATGCTGAACTGCCTTCAGCAGTGGCGCCAAGCACTGGGGCTGCCTGACACCCACAGTCAGCTGGAAACCGCTATGCCGTTGCTTCGCGCCCTGGATGGTCAGCGCGGCCTGGGTCATAACCAGCTTTATCGACTTATTCGAGAGACGTTTCAGCAGGCGGCGCAAGCACTTGAGGCTAGCGGCGGCGCACCTGAACATATTGCCGCACTTCACCAAGCAACGCCGCACTGGTTGCGGCATACCTCGATCACCCACCAGGCCCAGTCGGGTATTAGCCTGCGCCATTTGGCCGAGAGCGCACGTCATGCGCGACTGGATACCACTTCGCGCTATCTCCATAGCGAAGACGCTGAGTGGCACCGTGAGCAGCAGCGGCATCGATTAAACAATTCACTTCCTGATAGCTCCCTCAAGCCGCCTTTGAGTCGTTATAATGAGGTAGATTCATAAACATGCAGATACCACCGAAAAGGAAGCACCATGAGCACTTCCGGCGCCGAACAGGCCCAGCAAGAGCTGATCGAAGATTTCGAGATATTTGATAACTGGATGGACCGTTACCAGTACATTATCGATATGGGTAAACAGCTGCCTGACTTTCCCGATGAGTGGAAAATCGAGGAGTTTAAAATTCAGGGCTGTCAGTCCAATGTGTGGCTGCGCCATGAAGAGGAGGGCGATAAGCTGGTTTTTAAAGCGACGTCTGATGCAGCCATCGTGTCTGGCCTGATCGCCGTACTGCTGCGTATTTACAGCGAGCGAACAGCCGCTGAAATCCGTGCCACTGAACCACATTTCTTGGCTGATTTAGGCCTGGACAAACACCTCTCGCCAACGCGTAGCAACGGTTTGCACGCCATGCTAGAGAAGATCTACGCAGTTGCACAGCAGAAATAGCCAAAACAGAAGCAGGTAAACGCATTAACGAGGATGATGGTCACAGCAGGAGGACGGCGCCTGTTCATCATCCTCGCGGCACAGCTGCTCGCTACGGCCGCCGGGCACCGGATCCATACCGCCGGGATTGCCTGGGTGGCATTTGACGATGCGTTTAAGCGCCATCCAACCCCCTTTTAAGGGTCCATGCACCTGAATTGCTTCAATGGTGTATGACGAGCAGCTGGGCCAGAAGCGGCAGCGGGGGCCCAGCAACGGACTAAGCGTATATTGATAGACCCTGACGCAGCCAATCATCACTTTCATCACCGCCCAGCGTGAAGCTGAGCACAGCGTTGAAATAAATCGAGTCATGGCTAAGCATTTCATGTGTAGAGCTAGGTTTTCTTGCCGTAGAGCGTGTCAGGATCAATCAGCGGATTACTGGTGATCGAAGCCTGCTCTTCGTTAACGGCAATATAGAAACAGCTGCGCCGCCCAGTGTGGCAGGCAGGCCCGGTTTGCTCGACGTGCAACAGTAGCGTATCGCCATCGCAGTCAAGCGCGGCGGAGATAAGCTGCTGCTGCTGACCCGACGTCTCTCCCTTCCGCCACAGCGTTCCCCGCGAGCGCGAATAGTAGCAAACACGCTGGGTGGCTAAGGTCTCTTCAAGTGCCTCGCGATTCATCCACGCCATCATCAACACTTCTTTTGAGTCGTGCTGCTGCGCAATTGCCGGAATTAAACCGTCGGCATTAAAGCGCACAGCCGCCAGCAGAGTGGAAACTGCAGGCAGGCTATCTTCGGGGGTGGCACGCTCTAGTTGTTTAAACAACGCCTCCGGCGCGACTTGATCAAAACGGGACATGATTTACTCGCTGACTATACGAAAAAATTAGCTGTTCGCGATTAGCTGGCTCAGACTCAGTTCGATCGACAATCCTGGCAGAGCCCTTGGAGCTCAATGGTTTGGCGCTCAACGTTAAAGCCTTGGCTTTTTGCCAGCGCTGCCAGTTGGTCGCTGATCTCGTCCAAATGCAGCTCTTCAACATAACCGCATTGGCGGCAAATAAGCAGCTGAAAACCGTGAGCATGCTCTGGGCAAGCACAGGCCACATAAGAGTTCTGCGACTCAATCCGATGCACCAGCCCTTGATCAATTAAGAACTCCAGCGCCCGGTATACGGTCGGGGGACGGGCGGCTGCGTGCTCAGTAGAGAGCTTATCGAGCAAATCGTAGGCTTTTAGCCCACCGCCATTTTCAGCAATCATCTCAAGCACGCGTCGGCGAATAGGAGTGAAACGCACGCCGCGGATATGGCACTGAGACTCCGCCTGCTGTAGTAGTGTACTCGCTTGGGTCATGGGCAACTCGGTTGAACGTGATTAGCCTACTCGATAGTAGTCTACGCGCCGGTGGAAGGGGTGTCAGGGCTTTCTACCCGCTCGCTATCTACCAGTTCACTCTGCCGCGCGAAATGGTGCTGGGCAAAGGCCACACGCTGCTTAGCCGGCACGCCATCGGGTTGACGCTCAATAAGATCCAGGCGGCGGCGCAAGCCTTCGCCATTGGTCATTTGAATGGCCAAGCCAGGACGCGCGTTTAGCTCAAGCAGCATCGGGCCGTACTTGCGATCCAGCACCATATCGGTACCCAGGTAGCCAAGCCCGGTCATCTCATAACAGCCCGCTGCCAAATTAAGCAGCGTTTCCCACTGGGGCACGACCAAACTTGCCAGGTCGTGACCGGTATCCGGATGGCTAAAGCAGGGCCGGTCAAACTGGACGGCACGCAGGGCCGCCCCGGTGGCTATGTTTAAACCCACGCCCACCGCACCCTGGTGTAGGTTAGCTTTGCCGTCAGATGCCGCGGTGGAGAGGCGCATCATGGCCATAACGGGGTAACCTTTAAAAACAATTACCCGTATATCGGGAACCCCTTCATAGGTGTAATCCATTAGGCTTTCATCGAAATTAATCAGCGTTTCAATCACCGCCACGTCGGGCGAGCCGCCTAACGAGTACAACCCCGACAAAATATTCGACACGTGCCGCTCAACATCGGTAAGAGAGAGCTTGGCACCACTTGGCTTGATAAAGGCGTTATCTTCGACTTTTTCAACCACCAGAATGCCTTTGCCACCGCTCCCTTTGGCAGGCTTGATAACAAAGCCTGCGTGGCCGGTGAGCATTTCGCCAATGTGCTTAACGCCAAACTGAGTGGTCACGGTGCCAATCAGTTCGGGGCTGGTAATTCCATACTGCTGAGCCAGCAACTTGGTTTTAAGCTTGTCATCGACCAGAGGGTAAAGGCGGCGCTTATTGTATCGACCAATATAGCGAATATTGCGCCGATTCATACCAATGATGCCTTTATCCCGCAACCGTGTGGGCCAGGTCCAGTTCTTCAGCCAACTCATGAGGGTTTCTCATCATCAGTGATTGGCTTGAAGCGGCGCAGTTCCAGTAAACGGTAGCCGGTGTAATTACCCAGCAGCAAGATCAGCGCCATCAATATCAACTGCACACCCAGGAAGTTGAACGTTATGTGGCGCACCCAGGGGTTATTCATCGCCAGGTAGGCAAGAATGGCCGTGACCAAACTACCGCCACCCTGGATTAGCACCTGCTTGGGGCCTTCCTCTTCCCATAGAATCGACATCCGCTCGATCGTCCAGGCCAGGATAATCATTGGGAAGAAGGTAATCGTTAAGCCCGCACTAAGCCCCATGCGGTAGGCCAGCACAGTGAAGATCGAGATAATCGCAATCACCGTAATAATCACCGCAGAGACCCTGGCTACCAGCAATAAATTCAAGTAAGAGAGATAGTTACGAATAATCAAACCCACAGCAACGATAAGCAGGAAGCCAATCAAACCGGTTGGCAGGGTGGTTTGAATGAAGGCGAGGGCGATCAACACCGGCATAAAGGTACCGGACGTTTTAATACCCACCAATACACGCAAAAACACCACCATTAACGCGCCAATGGGAATCAGCAAGATAGTTTGGAACAGTGCTTGCTCTTCCAGAGGCAGGCTGTGAATAGAGAAATTCAGCAGCGTGTCTTCAGAGTAGTGGTTGCGCACCGCCGCCGAAGCCGGCTGGTCGTGGGTCATCATGGAGAACGTAACCCGTGAGTTGGTACCGCCTTGAACCTCCAGTACCGCTCGACCACCGGTTTCCCACAACAATAAATTGTCAGGCTTGCCTTGTTCGCCCGTCAGTGGGTGAAAAATGGTCCACTCTTCGCCGGACTGATCAAACACCTGGATCCAACTGCTGAGCGTTTGGCGACGACGGCCATCTTCCAACAGCAAGCCGCTCACCTCACGTGCCTGAACGCCCGCCTGGTTCAGTAACCGCACCACCAGTGCCGCCGGATTTTCTTGCGTCAGCAACAGACGTGCATTTTCCTCCTGACGCTCACCATTAATATCGCGAATTAGCTCGCGGGCGAAGGTGGCATTGTTGGCGCTGCGTGCCCAGGCTTGTTCAATCAGCTGGTTGGCCGCCGTGTCGTAGGGGCTTTCCCAGGGCGTGGTAATGGGTACTTCAGGGGCTGTTTGTACCGGTGAGCGAGCGTCTTCCGACACCAACATTTGCACCGAGTAGTAGAGCGTTTGGCTACCCACTGCTTGACGAATTGTCCAGCGGGCAGTGCGGCCTAATTCATCCGCTTGATAAGCAAGTCCATAGCCTGACGATGCGGTGTTTTCAGTCAGTACCCGGTAGCCTGCCTGATGAGAGGGCAGTGCCAAATCGACCTGAACAGGACCGTCTTGCGCATTGAAGTTAATGCCCGCCTCAATTTCCCACACCTGGCGTTGTTCGCCGGGCAGCCAAGGAATTTCAAACTGCACATGGCGATGCACGCTGGTCGCAATACCTGCGATCAGCAAAAAGCCGACAATAATATAAAACATTAACCGTGACATGGAGATTCCTTTCTACGTAAAACGCCAGGGGAGAGTAGTTACTCTTCAGTATCGTCTTCATCAACTGCTTCATCTTCAGCAGCTTGATCGGCTGGCTCACCGCCAGGAAACTCGGGGCGGTCATGCAAATATGTATCGGCCACATCAATCACCGCAATATCCATTAAAAAGCGCCGCCCAAGCAGCACTGGATAATCTAAATGGGAGCGATCATTGAGCGTGAATTCGACATTTTCACGAATTGGCCCTAAGGTCATTAATAGCGAAATGACCGGCCGCGACTCTTCACCTGAGGCTTGAACAATACGCACTCGGCGAACAATGGGCGCTTCAATCCATTCATCACGCTGTGATTCAACGGCCACATCATCTTCGTTTAATGCCAACTTGAAACGCACCCAGTTTTCACCATCACGTTCGAAACGGGTGATCTCTTCAGCAGAAAGTGACGACGTGTTGGCACCGGAATCGACACGCGCTTTGAGATAGGTACCCAGACTCGGTAGCCCTATCCATTCACTGCGACCCAGCAGTGTTTTGGTGGTTAAGCTCTCATCAATTTCACACTCTTCGCGAATGATGACAGGCTCTTCACCGCGGGCTTCCAACTGCTGCACATCTTGACGAAGGTAGCGCAGCAAACTGCCCACTTCACGCATGTCGGCAGTCAGTGCCTCTTGGTGGTCAAGCTGGCGTTCCTGCAGTGCCGACTGGGTGTCGCATTGCTGGGTTAGCTGGCTCTCTAATTCCAGGATACGGGAGTTGAATGAGGCTTCGCTTAAAGGGGGCGGTTGATTCGTTTCCGGCTGGGTTGCTGCACAGCCTGTGATCGCGAGCGACAAGCCAGCTATAAGCCACAAAACACCTGGGCGCATAACGAGAGATATCCTTGGACAATAGGTTGGGGAATGATAAGGAGATGGGGGGCGAGTGTCCAACGCCATCACAGCTTTTCGGACACCTATTAAAGACGACCAGAACACCCTATTTAACATAATATATATTAAGCGAACCCGGTGGTGCGCAGTAGTCACAGCCACTTAGGTGCTCTATGCTATAGAAATACTTTACCATAGTTGTACCGACTTCCATTTCAATATAGGAAATATCTCCATGACCCGCTCCCTGCGCATTAGTTTTTTCACACTGCTTTTCTTGCTGGCTGGTTGTGCTGGCGTTGATGTTGAAGACTACGCTGATTCTGAACCCCGCCTGGATATCGCCGAATACTTTGCGGGCACCACCCGAGCCTGGGGCATGGTGCAGGATTACTCCGGCGAGGTACAGCGACGTTTCACCGTAGATATCCAAGGCACCTACGAAAATGACACTCTCACACTGGATGAGTCTTTCGTTTTTTCAGACGGTGAAACCGATCGCCGCGTTTGGACATTTGAACGCGTTGATGAGCACCGCTGGATTGGCACCGCCAACGATGTAGATGGCCAAGTTGAAGCACACCAATACGGTCATGTCTTCCACATGCGCTATCCGTTAGATATCGAAATTGATGGCCGAATGATCTCATTTACCATGGATGACTGGATGTACCTTCAGCCAGATGGCCGTTTGATCAATCGAACCGCCATGCGCAAATTCGGCTTCACGCTGGGTGAAATTACCCTGGTGTTTGAGAAAATATAAGCCCATAGTAAATTTCTCTGCATAAAACCCAGGCTCAACAAAAAAGCAGCCCGCTTCATTTAGCAGGCTGCTTTTGTTATCTCATGCTAGCGCTATGCTTACTCTGGGGCTGCGTATGAGCCATCTTCCTGGTGAACTTCATTACCGGTGATCGGCGGTGTGAAGACACAGGCAACGGTCATGCCTTTCTCTTTACCGCGCAGCAGGTGTTCGTCATGCTGGTCTAGCAGATAAATATCACCTGCTTTGATGGGCCAGATTTTGCCGTCGGCCAGGGTTTCAACTTCACCTTCACCTTCATAGCAGAACACTGCTTCATAGTGATTTTTGTAGTGAATATGCGTCTCAGTGCCAGGAAAAATGCGGGTAATATGGAACGAAAAACCGGCATTGTCATTGGCCAGAACAAGGCGCGTGCTGTCCCAGTTACCATTTTCAGCGGTCACTAGACGCTCTGTTTTACGCGCTTCTTCAAGATTACGAACGATCATAGGAGTACTCCATTGAAAACGGCTGGCGACTACCAGCCGCTATATCCCTAACTAAAAAAACCTGTGAGCTTACTGTTTCAGCGTAACACCTAATTCTAGTGCCAAGTTACTCGCTAGCAACAGCCTTGACGCACGTTTCGAGGATATCCAAGCCTTCCAGCAGGTCTTCATCGCTGATGGTTAGCGGGCACAGACACTTAACCACTTCGCCGTCCTGACCACTGGTTTCAATCACCAGTCCATGCTCAAAGGCTTTGCTGGTAATCTTATCGGCAATGTCACCCGATACGACGTCAATCCCGCGCATCAGACCACGACCACGCTCAGTGGCGGGCATGCCGTGCTCGGTCAACAGCGCCGCTAGCTTCTGAAAACGCTCTTCTACAATACGTCCTTTACGCTGAACATCGCGTTCAAAGGTGTCATTAGACCAGTATTTTTTCAACGCTGCGGTGGCGGTCACCATTGCCAGGCTGAAACCACGGAAAGTGCCGTTATATTGGCCCGGCTTCCATTTATCCAGCTCTGGGCGCATCAGCACATGCGCAAATGGCAAGCCGAACCCGGAGAGTGATTTCGAGTTGGTGATAATGTCAGGCGTAATACCCGCATGCTCGAAACTAAAGAACTTACCGGTGCGACCACAGCCTGCCTGGATATCATCAATAATCAGCAGAATGTCGTGGGCACGGCAGATACCTTCAAGACGCTTCAGCCACTCCAGGCCTGCCACGTTAATACCGCCCTCGCCCTGCACGGTTTCAATGATGACACCCGCTGGAATATCCAGACCGCCAGATTTATCGCCGAGCAGCTTTTCAAAATAGTCCAGGGTATCGGTATGTTCACCCATGTAGCCATCGAAAGGCAGGAAGCTAGCGCCCTGAGTGGGTATGCCACCAGTGGCTTCACGGAATTTACGATTACCCGTGGTCGCCAGAGCGCCCATGGTGACACCGTGGAAACCATTGGTGAAGGTGACAATATTATGCCGACCTTTAGCTACTCGGGCTAGGCGAATAGCGGCTTCTACAGCATTGGKACCGGKTGGGCCAGGTAGGTGTACTTTGTAGTCAAGCCCACGGGGCTTAAAAATAACTTCTTCAAGCGTTTCTAAATAATCACGCTTAGCATTGGTCCACATGTCCAAACCGTGAACGACACCGTCAGTCGACAGGTAATCGATCATCGCCTGCTTCATGTGCGGATTATTATGGCCGTAGTTAAGCGTGCCCGCGCCGGCGAGGAAATCAATATACTCACGGCCGTTCTCATCGGTTAAGCGCGCATTTTGCGCTTTGGTAAACACCACCGGAAATGAACGAGAATAAGTACGTACATTGGATTCCATGCGTTCAAGCGTCTGGGTCTGCATTGCGACCTCCTTGGTTGATCATTTTGCCTTTAGGCGTTAAGCGTTACTTGCCCGGAGCAACATAAGCGGGAAAACCGTCAATCCACAAAACCACGTATTAGATGCGGTCAGTTTGGAACGGGCCAATACGCACCAGGTTTTCCGGGTCATGCTCCCCTCCGAGCTGTTCGGTAGAGAAGTATTCGCGGCTATTGAGCGGCGCATGCCAGCGCGCCGCCAAACGGCGAAACAAGCCCCAAGAGGCTAGATTGTCAGGTGTGATGGTGGTTTCAAGGTGATGCACATCGTCAAGTTCGGGGCGCGACATAATAGCCTCGACCAAGCGGCGCGCTAACCCAGTGCCACGGGCTTTTTCACCAACAGCCACTTGCCATAAAAAGTAGGTATCGGGGGCATTGTCCTTGACATAACCAGACACAAAACCCACGACTTCACCCTCTTCATTGGTAGCGACTGCACAGGTATCACGAAACTGGGTGGCGAGTAGCAGGTAGGCGTAGGCTGAATTAACGTCCAGCGGCGGGCAGGCTTTAATAAGCTCGTAAACTCCCCAGCCATCATCCGCATTKGGTTTGCGAATAAATAGTGGTGTCTCTGCATGACCGACAACGGCATCAGCGACTGTCGGCCGTGCAAGGTCGGCAGAGGGGGTAAACGGTTGTGTCGGCGTACTCATAGTTATGCTTCGCTGTAGCGAATTTGATGATCATTATAACAGCTGATTATGAGCAATTCAAAAACCATATTATTCTCCAACTCACTTTCCATAATTTTTTGTTATGAGCGGATAATCCAAAATGCCCGTTCACGCCAACCACTTCGCCGCTCTCACTTATAGAATAGTGCAAGTAGCCGGGAAAAAAGCGTGCCTACGGGCACGCCTCACGGTCTTTAAGCTATTACCGGCGGGTGAGCGTACGTAGCGTGACAAACTCTTCAGCCCCGGTTGGGTGAATGCCCACGGTGCGATCAAAGTCCTGCTTGGTAAGGCCTGCTCTAACCGCAATGGCAATGCCCTGAATGATTTCCCCCGCATCGTCACCGACCATATGAGCTCCCACCACCACGTCTGTCGCATCATCCACGATCAGTTTCATTAGCGTACGCTCTTGGCTACCCGACAGCGTATGCTTCATGGCACGAAAATCGGTGCTATACACGCGTATATGGGTAAATTTATCCCGCGCAGCCTGTTCAGAAAGCCCTACGGTACCAATATTGGGATGGCAAAAAACAGCGGTTGGAATCGTGGTGTAATCCAACGGCTGCGGGGTCGTATCGGCAAAGTGAACATCAACAAGCTGCATCGCCTCTGCCAAGGCTACCGGGGTTAGTTCAGGCCCAGCGATTAGATCGCCTAGCGCGAGAACAGAAGGCAGCGCTGTTTCAAATCGCTCATTAACAGGGACTTTTCCCGATTCATCCAAGCTCAACCCCAACGCTTCAAGCCCTAAATCACCAATGTTGGCTTTTCGCCCAGTGGCTGCGAGCACCACATCGACTTCAAGCACATCACCGTTGGTAAGATGCACGTTGTAGGCATCGTGGCTGGGCTCAATGCGCTCAATGTTGGTGTTGAAGTGAATATTGACGCCCTTCCTTTGCATTTCAGCGCAGGTAAACTCGCGAACCTGCTGATCAAAGCCTTTCAAAAACATTTCGCCGCGGTAGATGAGATGTGTCTCACTGCCCAGCCCATTAAAGATACTGGAAAATTCCACCGCAATATAGCCACCGCCCAGCACTAGAAAACGCTTGGGGAAGGTATCCAGATCAAAAATCTGATTGGAATCCAAGGCGTGCTCACTGCCAGGAAAATCGGGTACCCAGGGCCATCCACCGGTAGCGAGGAGGATTTTTTGCGCCGTTACCGATATATCGCCTTGCTCGCCACTCAACGTTACCGTATGAGCGTCAGCCAAGCGTGCTCGGGCGTTGAACAGCGTGACCCCAGCACCTTCCAGCATGCGCTGATAAATGCCATTGAGGCGTTTAATTTCGCTGATCTTATTATCACGCAGCGTGGCCCAGTCAAAGCTGGCAGGGCCTGGTAGCTGCCAACCAAAACCTACTGCATCGTCAAAGCTGTCATGAAAATGAGCAGCGTACGAGTAGAGCTTTTTGGGCACACAACCAACGTTGACGCAGGTTCCGCCCAGGTAGCGGTCTTCGGCGATCGCCACCTTGGCGCCGGTGGCGGCAGCCATACGCGCCGCGCGCACACCCCCTGAGCCTGCGCCGATCACCAGAAGGTCATATTCGTATTCAGAAACGTCTGCCATGCTTTGCTCCTGGGGAGTTAGAATTTGTATTAATCAATAGTCGTAGTGCCCATGGGCCAAGTGCGGTGGTTGACCTGACTGCCAAGGGAGGTTAAAACCTTCTGCGGCTATTTTGAACTAGCTCATATTTTATACAGTCCCTAATTTTATACTGCGTAGGGTTTGATATTCCGTTTACCTACCAGCAATTTGAAACCCCTCAACCTTACTGGAGACGCTATGTCTGACCCTATAGCCACACTACTTGATAATAATCGCGCCTGGGCTGAGCGCATGTGCGAAGAAGACCCCGACTACTTTAAACGCCTCTCGAACCAGCAAAACCCGGATTATTTATGGATTGGCTGCTCCGATAGCCGCGTGCCTGCGAACCAAATTATCGCTCTCCCGCCTGGAGAGGTATTTGTCCATCGTAACGTCGCCAACCTGCTTCACCATACCGATATGAATGCCCTCTCGGTGGTTCAATTCGCGGTGGATGTCCTTAAAGTCAGCCATATCATGATTGTCGGCCATTACGGTTGCGGGGGCATTAAGGCCGCCATGATGGGAGGTGAATGCGGCGTGGTGGATTACTGGCTGCATTCGGTGCGCGAACAGTACAACCACCACCGGAGCTCGTTGGATCATCTCCCGCTGGAGGATCAAATCGATCGCATGTGCGAACTCAACGTTAAAGCCCAGGTGAATAGCTTATGCCGCACCAAGATTTTGCAGCGCGCCTGGCAGCGTGGCCAGCAAATCTCCGTGCATGGCTGGGTGTATGGGTTAAGCGATGGTCGCGTTAAAGACCTGAATTGCACCGTAAGTGGCCTAGAACAAGTGGAAACGCTTTACCGTATTGATCGTATCCAGCAGGGCGACTAAGCGCCCTCCCCCAGCGTCTACTTTTCAAGTCGCTATTCTCCGATACCTACCGCTACGCTAGTCGTAGCGGTAGGTACGATGACAGCTCTTACAGCTTGCCCCTACCTCTGAAAGCGCGCTAGCAGTGTCACGGGGATTCTGTTGCTCGGCCACGTCTATCAAATTGGCGATTTTATCCTCAAGGTCGGTAAAACCGGCAGCGAACTGATCCCACTCCTCCCAAATAGAGGCCCGCGCCTCGGAACCACTACCATGTGTCCCGTTGATAAAGGCTGGCAGTAAATGCTCTGCACTGGCGCGCTCTTGAAGCTCCATTAGGCGTGGCGTGGCGACCTCAAAATCCTGGTTATTAACCAGGTCAAAGCGCAGCTGACGCACCAGACTTTCAATATCTTTAAGCTCCTCACGGCGCCAAATCACGGCTTCGCGTTCGCTTGCGAATGGCGTGTCGCTAACGGCCTGCGGCATGGCTAACGCATTTAGCTCCTCMCCAGCCCAGGCCAGCGGCGTGCAAATTAGTAACGCCAAGGCACTGCCCACCGCGGCGTGACCAGAAGCCCTTTTCAAGCGATGACGTTGCTGCATACTGGCTTCCTGTCGATGATTCGCTGATAAACAATTTTAACAAGCGTTGTTAACCGATGGGGCACGTGACACCTGTGCCTTTTAAGCCGCAGTAACCATGGGGATTTTTATCAAGGTACTGCTGATGATAAGCCTCTGCATAATAAAACGCTTCGAGTGGCTTAATCTCAGTGGTGATCGCTCCCCTACCCGCTTTGTCGAGCGCCTGCTGATAGGTAGCCGCACTCTGCTCGGCTGCCGCTTGCTGCGCTTCGCTGGTGGTGAAAATGGCGGAGCGGTACTGGGAGCCAACATCATTACCCTGACGGTTGCCCTGGGTCGGATCGTGCTGTTCCCAAAAAACCTGCAGCAGCGTTTCCAGCTCTACTTGCTTAGGGTCATAAATTACCCGCACCACTTCTGTGTGGCCAGTACGCCCTGTGCATGTCTCATCGTAGGTGGGGTTAGGCGTCTCGCCGCCAGCATAACCTGCCGCGGTGACGAAGACTCCGGGCAACTGCCAAAACAGACGCTCAACGCCCCAGAAACAGCCCATACCCAGCACGATCTCCTCGTGACCTTCGGGAAATGGCGGATGTAGCGAATGGCCGTTAATGGTATGTACATCGCTTGTCTTTATAGGCATATCGCGCCCCGGTAGTACACGGCTCGCATTTGAAGCCGTATTGGAAAATGTATTTGAAAACAATGACATATCGCCCTCACTTATTGCTGCTGTATGATTTCAGGATCACCGGATCGGGTGAAGGTGTAGATTAAATCCACCGCTTGGTTGGTACCCGATACGGCCTGTACATAGAGGTTGCGCCACAGCGTGTAGCGTAGTGTTAGTTCGGCAATCGGCGAGAAAATTCCCACGCCGTAACTAATCCTTAAATCATCGGTGAGTTGGCCACTAACGGCGACTTGACTGTCGTCACCGGCACCGGCGGTATCCAGCGTTAAGTCGTCAATACCGAAGGCTTCGCCAATGGAGCCCACCGCCCCACCGGTGCGCCCTAATGACATACCTATTAGTGCTGTTGTTAGCGCGCTATCAACACCGCCCCCTGAAGCATCCGGCGCGCGCCCCCGTAACAGATAGGAGAGTGCACGAGATTCATCCATCGCCGGTTCAGAAAAGATCAGGACGTTCGGTGCTTCAGCACTGCCCGTCACCCGCAAGCCCGCGATCACATCATCTTCGGTCACGTCAGGGTTGCGAATAGCCTCGAAGTCGAGTGTCGGCAGACCTGGCGGGCCGCTAAACAGCAGTTCACCGCGACGAATAACCAGGTCTTGGCCGAACGCCTGGAAACGTCCATCAACCAAATTAACATCGCCAAACAGCTGCAACGCCCCGCTGCTTTGGCGAATTTCCAGCGCGCCTCCTAATCCCGACTCAAGACCGTAGGCTGAAATTTGCATATCACGGCCCAGGGTTAAGGTTACCAGCACATCAATGGCCATGCCGCTGGCGGCAAGCTCATCAGCAGCGCTGGGCCCGTCTTCATTGGCAGCCGCGCGCTGGGCCTCTATTTCCGCCTGACGATCGTCGCGTTCGGTAATAATGACTTCGTCGCCACTCGGCGTGACGGCTGATGAGGGCATATCGCCAATTTCAAGCCGCGCCCAGGGTAAATTGACATCCCCTCTTACTTGTAGCCTTTCCGGCGTGACCCGGATACGGATATCCGGCGCTACCTCAAGACGGCCAAACTGGGGGAGTACCACCAAGATAGGCTCTTGAACGGCATTCAGGTCAACGCCTATCCGCCAATCATCGCCGCTTGGCCAATACGCATCACCGGTAATTTCCAGGCGGCCCCGCTCGGCGGCCAGGTAGCCATCTATATCGCCCTGTTCACCGTCGAAAGAGACCACCATTTCGCCACCCTGAACATCGACAGGAATATCCGGACCACTCACCCCTATACCGCGTAGCCCAAGCTGACCCTGTAAATCAGGCTGAGCGGTCGAGCCGGAAATTTGCACACTGCCACTAAGATCCCCCTCCAATCGGTCCATGCCTACCAACATGGGCCGATAGGGCTGCAGCGACACATCATTGGCGCGTAGTTCACCTGACAGTGCACCGGCCCCCAAGGGATCATTAATGGTTAGGTCTAAATTGAGATCGCCCGCCTCGGCAAGCGAAAGCGATACATTGGTGTCTGCCCGGGCTTGGGTGGCTTCAATCTGCGCGTCTAAACTAATCTCCGGCAGTGGAACAGGCTGACCATAATCATTAACGGCGGTAATCGCAAGTTCGCTAAGAATTTGCAGATCGGCCTGCCATTGGGCGCCACCCTGGCGCCAGTTAGCAGCAAGATCCGCCGTTGTATCGCCCTCTAACTGCCACTCTTCCGGCAAAAAAGGCTCCAGCATTTCCATCGGCACTTCACGTACCGAAAGCACAGCATTGCCCTGCTGCGCAGAGGCATTGATTTCCTCTTCAGAACAGACCAGCCCGCCCTGCTCACGGCGCAGACAGAACGACGATAGACGTGCCGCGCCATTCGCTAGGTTGTAGCGCACGTCCAGGGGGGCTTCCAAGCGTATATCTCCAGCGTCAGAATCGATTTCCAGCGGTGTTACGCGAGCTTGATACACCTGGCCCGGCTGGTCAAAACGGCCATCCAAGGCAATCAGTGCACGGCTTAAAACATTATTGTCTGCCCCCAGGGCAGACAGCTCAAGCTGATGTTCAGAGAGGCGCCCGGAAAGGTTTGCCTCAATGTTTGCCAGCGACTGCCCACCGGCATTGACGTTTTGTAGCGCCAGTTGTACGTCAAGCGTGGGGTCATCGATGCCCTGTACATCGGCATCCAGCGTCAACCGTTCAACCCGGTTCTCGCCAAAACGCACGCCATCACCCTGTAAATTGGCAAGTAACTGGGGCTGATTAAAACTGCCACTAGCCTCTAGCGTACCCACGACAGTGCCAGCCAAGTCTGGTGAGAGGGTTTGCAGCTGGCGTAGTGCAATATCCGCATTTAACGACATGGCCTGTTCGCTGACTTGACCGGCTGCTTCTAGGCGATTATCCCCCTGGGTGAACAGCAGTTCATCAATATCCAGTTCCAGGTTGCTGTTAGCGTCAAAGGCCGCTTGCAGGGTTAACGGGTAGTCACGCAGTTCACCGTCGATCGCTAAGTTGGGCACGCTAATGGCCCACAGTTCCCCTTGCTGGCGCAGCCTAAGCTCAATGTCGCCGTTTAAATCGCCCTCTAGCTGATCGACGAAGTGGGCCGGATTAAACTGATCCAAACGAATGGTCGTGTTGACCTGTAGCGGTGCTGCCCAGCTGATATTGCCTTCGCTGCGCAGGGAGCTTTCGTCGACCACGAGGGTGAGAGGTTGCCAGCTAAACTGCTCAAGATCACCCTCTCCGTCGACGTTAATTTGCGTACGCGGCAGGCTGGGGCCCTCAACCGCCATAGCAAGTTGCGCGCTATAATCGCTAAGGCTTCCGGTTATTTGTAGATTCAGGTCATCAACTATATAGGGGGCGGGGGCAACATCGCCATCGGCTTGGGCAGTCTCTTCTTCGCTGCTGTCATCTATACGCTCATCGCTGCTGTCAGTTTCGCTTGCAGGCAGCGGCCACTGAACTTGATCGCTTTGCAACTGTAGTTGAAACGGTAGCGTTGGTGCTAGTGCGTCGACTTGACCGCTTAGTGACGCATTGACCGCACCGGATGCCTCCAACTGCGCTTCAAGTGCATCCAGTGTGCCGGACAGCGTTAACGTTAACGTCTCGCCACTAAGTTGAGGATAAATCTCAGGTAAAAACAACGCTACGTTTAAGCGGGCATCGAGTGGATAGTTGCCGCTTAAGGTTGCGTTAGCCGTTAACTCAGCCTCAGCATCCGGGGTAACCAAGGAAAGCTCGGTTAACTCAACGTTATTTCCCTCGGTTAGCAACCCTAGCCGCAGACGCTCAACGCGATACTCGGTGGCCCCTTCAAGACGAAAATCGTTGAGCGTGAATTCAGGTAGCTGAATATCGATCGGTAGCGTGATTTCGGGTAATTCCAGGCGCTCGCGTGCTTCGAGCTGCTCTTCTAACGATTCAACTGCTGCCACGGCCTCTTGTTGCGGCTGGTTGAGCAATATAGCGGCATCGATGGTTGCGGCATCAAGCGGCGTTTGTATGCCTTGCGTTAGCAGGGTACCCGCCGATGGGGGTAAATAAACGCGGGGCTGCTCCAGGTGCGTTGGCGAGAGGCGCACTTGGGTGCCTTCAGCAATGGCCGCCGAGCTTAAAGATTGCCACGCTATCTCGGTACCATCGGCTAACCGCAAGCTGACATCGTCCAGTAGTAGCGAACGCAGTTCGATGGGAAAAGGAAAATGAATAGCCAACGGCGCTCCTTCCTCTTCGGGAGGTGGTGGCTGCTCGCTGGATGAACCTAAGCGGATGTCGGCGCCCACTACACGCAGGGTGTCGATACATAAGCGCCCTGACAGTACACAGTCATCCGCCCACTGGAGCTCAAACTCATCCACGCTGACGCGGGTTTCACCCAGCTGTAGTTGGAAATCTTCGAGCTGAAAATGGTCGAGCAACCCGCCTTCATGATGAGCGTAGGAAAAAAAATCACGCTGCTCACCCTGTGAAAGCAACACCCCGGTGCCCCAGGGAGATAACGCCACCCCAACAATCAGCGCCACAATGCCGAACAGCCAAATCGGTAGCACGATAACTAAACGCACAAAGCTCCAGAACAGAAGCCAAGCGCGATACCGGGGAGACAATATACGGCGTTTATCAGATGAAGCTGGTGCAACCTGGGACAAATCTTTCTCCTAGAATTCCGGGCCGATAGAAAAGTGCAAACGCCAATCGTCTTCATGGTCAAAGGGGTGGGCAATGTCAAAACGAATCGGCCCTACCGGTGAGACCCAGCGCACCCCGGCCCCAGCACCGGTTTTCAAATCATTGGGGCCCCAGTTATCAAAGGCGTCGCCGTTATCCACGAAAGTGGCCCCCCACCAATTTCCCGTCACCCGGCGCTGATACTCAAGGGTTGAGGTGAGCATTTGTTGGCCGCCGCGCAGTCGACCCTCTTCGTTGCGGGGGGATAAGCTCTCATAGGAGTAGCCGCGTACACTACGGTCGCCGCCCGCGAAAAAACGCAGCGATGGCGGTATTTTAGCAAAGTCATCCGTTTCAATAGCGCCCAAACTAATTCTCGCCAAGAAGCGGTTATCGTTGCCGATCATACGAATCCACTCCGTATCCCCCGTGATGCGCGCGAACTTAGMATCCGAGCCCCAGACGGTGTCCGAGTACTCTACAGAAAGCTGCTGGCGGTCACCCCATAATGGAAAGCGCTGAGGGCGTGTTCGGGTGCGAGACCACTGGATACCTGGATAGAATAACCATACTTGATCCGCTTCACCGCCCTGCTCGAAGTCCTCGTAGGTAGTGCGGAAATAGAGTGTTTGAACCCAGTCGTTATCGAATTGCCATCGCCGAGCTAGTTCGACAGTGCCTTCTATTGACTGAGTATCGCTATCGTCGATATTACGGATGCCGTATTGAAGCCGGTAGCTATCGCGCAACGGGTCTTCAAGCGGTACGTTATACACGCCGGTAAAACGCTGCTCCGGGGCGGATAAATAGAGATCATGATCAAGGCTATGGCCATAGCGATTAATCCACGGCTGCTCCCAACCAAAGCGCAGTCGCGGCCCGACATCAGTGGCGTAGCCAATACCCACTTCAAACTGATGACGGTCAGCCGGTTCAACGCTGACATCAATAGGCAACTGGGTATCACTGGGTTTATTAAGGCTTAGCGCGCTAGCCAAAGCAGCGCTGGTAACGCGTGGGCGCTCTGGCTGTGAAGCCGTTGCTTCACTCCACCAAGGGGCTCCGCCGCCGGCAGGAGCAATCACCAGCTCTTGAGCAGTTTCAAGGCGTGGACGCACGGAAACTGAGCTAAACCAGCCGGTTTCCGCAAGCGATTGATTATAGTCGGCTAGGGTTTGCGCCAAATAGGGATCACCGCTTTCAAAGGGTTGCATGCGGAGCAATCGATCTAGTTCAATATGGCTGCCGGTGATCGAGGTTTCACCAAACTGATAGCGAGGGCCGCTATCAAAATCCATATAGAGGCGGGCACTTTGCAAATACGGGCGTACTTCCATACGCCGATCGGTAAATCCCCAGTCAAAGTAACCTCGCTCGATAGCCAATCCGGAAAATTGGCTGCTGAGTCGATCCCAAGGGGCATGTCGCAGCACATCCCCCTCTTCCAGAGGAAAGTCTTCTACGGCCTGCTGAAAAGGCCGATCTTCACTGGCATCGCCTGCCACATTGATGGACAGAATTTCAATTTCAACCTGAGGCCCAGGCTCAATTTCAAGCTGCACACGCTCGTCAGTGGCGCTTTCAAGGGTTATCTCAGGTTCGTAATAGCCATAAACGCGCATGGCTTCCTGGGTGCGACGGCGAATTTCACCTTCTAAACGCACCTCAGTATATTGCGTTGCATCGATATTCTGTAAATAGGCTTGGATGTTGCCTTCAACCTCATCGGAAACACCCGTAATCGTTGCCTCTAGTGCCCATGTTCCAGGTGATACGCACAACATCGGTAGCACTACAATAAACGAGCGTCCTGTGGCTGATGTCCATCGCCGTTGTCTTCCCATACATTTTTATCCCAACCTAAATCAGCGGCTTCATCGACTAAGCCCAACGCATTACCATATTTAAAGATTAAGCAGTCACTCTCATACTTACGACGCAACACAGCTTATTAACGCAACATTTCTAGCTGAGCACTGAAGGCAAGCTGTGCTTGGCGTACTTGGCGCACATCGCTTTCTAGCGAATTTAGGCGTTGAGCCCACTCTTGCTCCAATGCTTCCAAGGCCTCTTGATCCGCCGGCGCTTCTACCTCCGCCAGTGACGCTGAAAAAGATGTTTCCAGCTCATCAAAACGAGCCTCTATCGCGGTTCTTTGCGCTGACAGCTGCTCTTCCCAGTCACTGCTAACATCGTTGATCTGACTATCCAGTACCGAGAGACGCTGTTCGGTCAATTGCTCCAGGTGGGACACTTCCTCCACAAGGTTTTGACGACCGGATGTACCCGTTTGTTCCAATGCATCGAGAGATTCCCGCATCGCCATGAGCTGTCCGTCGCGCGACTCGGCCTGTTCCCTGAGCTGGGTCAACTGTTGCATCAGCGTATTGATCGAATCACTGGAAACCATATCCTCGTTAGTGGTGAGCAAACTGTATAACTCTTCGCGGGTAGTGGCCAACGACATAGAGAGCTGCTCCTGCTCTTGGAAAAGCGTCGACATCTGAGCTTGTACAAAGGTTATCGTATCTTGTACGTCAGTGTCATCCGAATCCAGGCGAGCATGCACATTGGAAACCTCTCCACTCACTCGGTGCAGCTCAGCTAACAGTCGTTCACGCTCGTACCAAAGTCCTGCCGCCGAGGCGCCCAATAGCGCAATGATCAGTAGCAAACATAACCATAGCGGCCATAGGGTGGGCCCCTTTCGGTGGCGCAAGTGTTGCGCCGTCAAGCTTTGATCCACATCGGGCACGATACGAGAGGATCCGGTGGCGTCTGGCATGACATTTCCTCAAAGAGTCTTCGGGKCGGCACGACGGCCAATACCTCGGTACATTAATCCACAGCTGGCAACAAACTCGGGATCGTAAATATTGCGCCCATCTAATACGAGTTTAGCGTTTAATAGCGAACCGAGCCGGTGCCAGTCAGGGTTCCAATACGTTTTCCATTCGGTCACCAGCATCAGCACATCGGCCCCTTCACAGGCTTGATAGGGGTCATGAGTATAGGTGCGCAGGTCGTCGCGCTCGCCTACCAAGGCGCGCAGAGCAGGCACCGCCGCGGGGTCATGGAGCTGAACCTTAATACCCTGCGCCCATAGCGCCTCGAGCAGCGTTAATACCGGCGCATGGTCAATACGTGCAGTGCCGGGCTTAAACGCAGCCCCCCAAATCGCCACGGTTTTACCCGCCATTTCGCCAGCAAAGTGAGCCCACAGCTTGCGAAACAGGGTCTCTTTTTTCTGCTCGTTAATATCCATCACCTGCTCAAGCAGCGCGGAGTAACGGCCACTTTGCAGTTGAACATCGGCCAGGCGCATCAAATCCCGGGAGAAATTCGGCCCGCCAAAGCCACACCCTGGGTAGAGGTACTCAAAACCGATGCGTGAGTCGGCGCCCATTCCCTGTCGAACATGTTCAACATCTACCCCCAGGGTATCAGCCAAGCCAGCAATTTCATTCATATAACTGATGCGCGTAGCGAGCATGCCGTTAATGGCCAGCTTAGTGAGCTCTGCCGCGCGGCGTGGCATACACTGAAATACTTCGCTGCGGCGATTAAACGCGCGTAACAGCTCTCTGGTGACCTGCTCTCCCGTTGCATCATCACAACCCAGCAGACGCCTGGTGGGGCGAGTAAAAGAGTCCCACGCGCGGCCCTCTTCCAGCGTATCGGGAAGCGCCACACTGGTGTGTTGTGCTCCCATCAGGGCATGCAGGCGCTCGGTTTCGCCGACCGGAAACGTTGAGTTATTGATAAGCACAATGCCCTGCTGCTCAGCTAACAGCGGATCTTCAACCAGAGCACTCGCCGAATTGCGCTGCGCGGGAGATAACGCCAGCCAAATCACTTCAGGTGTGGCAGCCTCCTGAAGCTGTTCTATGACTTGAAGCGTCCCCTCCGCCAAGCCTTGTTCCAGATGTGCCATCAGAAGGGGTTCGCTGCGTAGCCAGTCCACCTGGGAAAGTGCGGACCAGGGGGCATCAGCGTGCGGTAACCACTGCACCTGATGTCCCACCCAGGCCAACGCCGCCGCCGCTGTCGCCGCGCTTAATTCGCTACCGTAAAGTAACACCCGCATGGGTTACTCTCCTTGGTGGTAACGTGATAGCAGGGCTTTGAAACCCTCGCCAAACTCGGGATGACGACGAGCATAAGCAAGCGTCGCTTCAAGGTAACCCAGCGGTTGGCCACAATCGTAGGTAGTGCCCTGCATACGGTAGGCCTGAACGCCCGACTGCTCGCGCAATGTTTCCAGCGCATCGGTGAGCTGTATTTCACCCCCGGCGCCCGGCGGCGTAGCTTCTAAAATGGAGAAAATATTCCCTGGCAGCGCGTAACGACCAATCACCGCCAGATTTGAGGGCGCGGCATCGCGCTTAGGCTTTTCCACCATACCCACTAAATCTGCCGACTGATTCGGTGCGGGCACGTCACCGGCTGGCGCCACGATGCCATATTTTTCAACTTGTTCCCAAGCCACCTCTTCCACCATCAGCTGCGCCGTTTGCTGCTGATCATACGCCGCTAACATACCGGCTAAATCCGTTGCTGAATTGGCACTATTATCGACCAACACATCGGGAAGCAGCACCGCAAAAGGTTCGTCGTCGCCAATGATCGGGCGAGCACATAGCACCGCATGCCCCAGTCCTAGCGGTACACCCTGGCGAATACTGATAATGCTAACGTTATCCGGCACCAGGTTGCGCAGCATCTCCAAAAGCTCGTGCTTACCTTTCGCTTCCAGGCTAGCTTCCAGCTCGGCGTGGGTATCGAAGTGGTTTTCAATCGCGCTTTTATTGCTACTGGTGACCAGTACAATTTCACGAATGCCTGCGGCAATCGCCTCTTCGACCACATATTGAATGACGGGCCTATCGACAATCGTAATCATCTCCTTGGGAATGGCCTTAGATGCAGGCAAGCAGCGAGTGCCAAACCCAGCGACAGGAAGTACGGCCTTGCGAATCATAGAGAGGTCCTTTTCATGCGTTCCGACACAGGAGTGGTTAGAATGTCCATAATACTGAAGGCGCGGATGGATGCCACCTCGCCAATGGACGATAACGAGTGTTAATGGTTAATAACCAGTGATTAGGCGTCAACTTTTTGCTTAATACTCAATGACAATGGGAGTCACAACATGCAAGCGACACCACAGGATAGCACTGCTGGTCACTATCAAGGCAACGTCGATGCAGCCGAAGTCGCTAAATTTGAAGCACTCGCTAGCCGCTGGTGGGATCCGCAGGGTGAATTTAAACCGCTCCATGAGATAAACCCTTTGCGCCTCGACTTCATCGATGCCCGGGCAGGCCTGGCGGGTAAAAAGGTGCTTGATGTGGGCTGTGGCGGCGGTATTTTAAGCGAATCGATGGCTAAGCGAGGGGCTAACGTCACCGGTATTGATCTTGGTGAAGCACCGTTAGCAGTAGCCAGGCTACATGCGGAAGAGCGTGGCGTTGAGGTTGATTATCAGCACATCAGCGTAGAAGCCATGGCGGTTCAAAAGCCCGGTTTTTACGATGCGGTGACCTGCATGGAAATGCTTGAGCACGTGCCCGACCCGGCATCTGTCATTCGTGCCTGCAGTGCCCTGGTTCGCCCAGGTGGCTATGTATTTTTCTCTACGCTAAATCGCACCGCCAAGTCTTACGCTTTCGCCATTTTAGGGGCCGAGTACGTGCTTAGACTGCTGCCCCGGGGCACGCATAACTATGCAAAATTTATTCGCCCTTCAGAAATGGCCGCCTGGTCTCGCGACAGTGGCTTGGAAGTACGTGAGCAGACAGGTCTTACCTATAACCCGTTAACCCGCCACTACCGCTTGGTTAGCCATGACGTTTCGGTTAACTACATGATGTACTGCCGCAAGGTGAGTGAATAAATGCCGATCCAAGCGCCTCAAGCGATACTCTTCGATCTAGACGGCACCCTGGTCGACACCGCTCCCGACTTAGCTCAAGCAACCAATGCGCTGCGTGTTCATCATGGCTTAGCCCCGCTCCCTTTTGAAGTCATTCGTCGCCAGGTCTCTAACGGCGGTAGTGCCCTGGTCACCCTGGCACTGGGGTTAGAATCCACATCAGACGGGCATTCTCAAGCGCGTCAGTTTTTGCTTGACGCCTATGAGCAGGCAGTTGCCGTTCACAGTCGGGTTTTCTCACCACTCGATGTATGGCTGAAGGAGTGGCATGGCGACCAGCGTCCCTGGGGAATTGTGACCAACAAACCGCGCCGCTATACCTTACCACTGCTGGAAGCCTTGGCTCTTCAGCCCGGTGCGCTGCTGTGTGCAGATGATCTAAACGTGAAAAAGCCAGCACCTGAGCCACTTTGGGAGGCTGCTCGCCGCCTAGGCGTTGAGCCTGCACAGTGCTGGTATATCGGCGATCATGCGCGGGATATCGAAGCCGCCATCGCTGCAGGCATGACCGCCGTAGCGGTGGGCTATGGCTATATCAGCGAAGAGGATGACTACCAGCAGTGGCCTGCCGATTTATGGTTTGCAGAGTGCGAGGCACTCGTCGATGCCCTCGGGGCGTTTAAACGCTAGCCGCCGAGCACATCGACATTTGAGTGTTTATACCCTGGGCGGCTGGGCATCAAACTTTTGGCCGCTCGTGCCTGTACTGTCGCGCCCCATCAGCCATAAGTAGGTAGGCATGATGTCTTCCGGGGTGCGTAGCGCTAAAGGATCTTCGCCGGGAAACGCGGTACGCCGCATTTGGGTACGCGTTGCCCCTGGGTTGAGCGAATTAACCCGGATATTGGGTTGGTTATCCAGCTCGTCGGCCAATACCTCAACAAACCCTTCGGTGGCGAACTTAGACACAGAGTAAGCGCCCCAGTAGGCGCGACCTTTGCGGCCAACGCTTGATGAGGTAAAAATCACCGAAGCATCCTCAGACGCTTGTAGCAGTGGCAATAGCGCCTGGGTCATCCAGATAGGCCCGTTAATATTCACCTGCATCACCTGCTGCCAAAGCTCAGGGTTATACTGCTCAAAGGGCGTGATGCGACCTAACAGTCCGGCGTTATGCAGTAAGCCATCCAAGCGGCCAAACTCTTTATCCAAGGTTTCCGCCATCTCATGAAAATCTTTGAGCGTGGCGCCTTCAAAGTTGAGCGGAAAAATCGCAGGCTGGGGGCCTCCGGCCGCTTCGATTTCATCGTAAACGCGCTCTAGCTTGGCAATGGTACGCCCCAATAGAATCACAGTGGCCCCGTGCTGGGCATAGCTTAATGCCGCGGCACGGCCAATGCCGTCCCCTGCGCCGGTTACCAACACGATGCGATTTTCCAACAGGTTGGGCGCTGGTTGATAGTCGATCTTGCAGCTCATGGTGATTCCCTGAAGCAAAAAAAGAGCAAAAAATATTAACTTGCTGATTGACGTAAAAAGTCATTGGCAAGGCCCGCGGCACTGCTTTGCGGGTAGTCATCACGTACTTGCTCAAGCAGCTCTCTACTTCGCTCTGCTTCGCCTTTACGCGCTTTCACCAAGCCTAGCTTATAGATCGCATCCGGCACTTTACTGCTGCCGCTATACTCATCGATTACACGGCTAAACGCTTGATCAGCAGCATCCAGCTCGCCCTCTGCAGCATATAGTTCACCGAGCCAGTAGTGACCATTAGCCGTTAGACTAGTATCAGGGTGGTCGCTAACAAAAGCTTCAAAGGCCGCAATCGCTTCGTCAAAACGGCGCGCCTGAACATGCGCAAAAGCCGCTTGATAGTCGGCCTGGGCATCCTCACTGACATTGCGACTTGAGGGTGCATTGACCACTTCCTCGGCAGCTTCAGGCTCTACCGCTGGGGTGGACTGCTCAATCTGGGTTGGACCGCTGCTCATCAGACGATCTTCAATATCGAGATATTGCTGCTGCGACTGGCGACGCAACTGCTCCAACTGGTGACGTAACTCTTCAATCTGACCACGTAGCTGCTGGATTTCCTGCTGGTGCTCCTGTACTTGGTTAAACAGTACAAGATTGCCACTGGACGCTTCCTGACGCTGCGTCTGCTGATAGAAGCTGCTGTTGGAATCGTTGGAAAGGTCTTGAACGAGCGGCTGTTGGGCGATGGCCGTTAGGGGCAATACGGACAGCGGGAGCACTAAGGCTCCCGCACCGCACAGCCTCTCAACGTAACGCTTGAGACTGTAATTCATGATGACTCCGGAGACGTAAACGGCGTGCGGTTAGCCGCACGCCGGATTCATCAGTAGTTAAATACGACGCGACGGTTCTGAGCGTAGGCGCTCTCGTCTTGGCCATTAACGGCTGGACGCTCTTCGCCATAGCTAACAACGCTCATTTGTGAAGAAGAGACGCCTTGAATATTCAGGAAGCGCTCTACTGCACCGGCACGACGCTCACCCAGCGCCATGTTGTATTCACGGGTACCGCGCTCATCCGTATGCCCGTGGAGAACCACCTGGGCATTAGGGTTGGCACGTAAATAGCGCGCATGAGCCATGACCACAGACTCGTACTCGCTTTTAATCGTATCGCGATCGTAATCGAAATAGATCGTGCGTACTTCTGGAATGCGTGAATCAGCCTGCTGACCAGCGCCTGAACCAGAAGTGGAACCATACTGACTGCCCGTGCCTGTACCTGAGGTGCTGGAACCGGTCGTGCTGCCATCCTGGCTACCGTACGAGTCACCGTCTTGGGTTCCGCCGGTGCTGGAACAGCCAGCGATTACTACGATAGATAGCGCTGCTGCTAATGAGCGAGCCAACGGTTTAAGTTGCATAATCAGACTCCTTGCCTGAAAACTAAAATTTCAATGTTAATCAATTTAAGAAGGGTGACCAAGCTGGATCACGAACATCGCCTTGTGCTGATGGCAGCCTGAATGATGAACGGCCATCGGCAGAAACAGCACTTAGCACCCCACTGTTACCCTGCTGGGTAGCGAAGATTACCATGGTCCCGTTCGGCGCAACACTAGGAGATTCATCTCTTGTTGATTCACTTAATACTACCAAGCGGTCGCCGCTTAGATCTTGCCTCGCTACTTGATAGCCACGGCTAGAACGGTGGATCAGGAATATCTGCTCGCCCTCGGGTGAGTAGCGACCGCGAGCGTTGTAGTTTCCGGTAAACGTCAGCCGTTGGGCCTCGCCACCACCCAATGCATATTGATAGAGCTGGGGGCCACCGCTACGATCCGAGGTAAACAGCAGGCTGCGTCCATCCGGTGCCCATGCGGGTTCCGTATCGATGCTGTTGTTATTAGTAATGCGCTCTACAGAACGGCTGCCGACATCCATAATATAAATTTCAGGCTGACCATCTTTAGACAGCGACATAGCGATACGCCGCCCGTCGGGTGACCACGCTGGCGCGCCGTTAATGCCTTCGAACGAGGTTGCTTGCACGCGCTGGCCAGTCGCTACATCTTGGATGTAAATAGCAGGACGCTCAGTTTCAAATGAGACATAGGCGAGCTTAGTGCCATCTGGCGACCACGCCGGTGACATGATCGGTTCGTCAGAGGTCAACACCTGCTCGCTACGGCGACCATCGGCGTCGGCAACGTACAGGCCAAACTGCATGTCGTCCCCTATACCCTGGGCCGTGACGTAAGCAATCTTGGTCGAGAAGGCACCACGAATATCGGTAATCTCTTCAAAGATTTGGTCGCTGATGTAGTGAGCAGCACCGCGCAGATCATTGCCCCTGACGGTGACGGTTTCACCCATCATCCGGCGTTGGCCGCTAATATCCATTAGCTCAAACTGCAGCTCAAAGCCGCCATCCGTCTGTTCGGCCGTACCTACCACCAAATAGCGCACGTCTAGCGAACGCCAAGTGCCGAACTCAACGTCGCCGGACTCGCTAGGCTGCTCAAACATATCGCCGCGCGCCAATGGGTCAAAGTATCCACTGCGCTCAAGATCATCTTGAACAATCTGTGCAACATCTTCAGGCAGGCCGTCTGAGCCTGCGAATGGCACAACACCTATCGGCAGTGCTTGATCGCTGCCTCGCGTGATTTCAATGGTTAAGTTAGCACTTGCCACACTGCTAAAAGTGATCAGCAAGCAAAATAACCAAAATTTCTTTAACACTTGAGTTTGCATCAACGGACTCCCCCTGGGGAAAAGTTCAAAGTGATATTGCGTCGGACTTCGCGCTGTTGATCTTCTGACAATTGTAGTAGCTCAGAAAACGGTGCCGCTTGCTCAACCGCCTGAACAATTGATTGATCAAAGGCACTATCGCCACTTGATGATGTTACGTTTACTAATAATACCTCCCCTGACGGCCCCAGGCGCACATTCACAGAAGCCCGCATACTATCACTTGATCCGCCGGGAATTATCCAGGCTTGTTCAATGGCGCGTTTCATTAAGTTACTAAAATTATTCGCAGCCTGCTCCGCTTGTTGGGCATTGGCAGCTGCTTCGGCTTCCCCTTCAAGCTGGCGCTGCATGGCTGCCTCTGCGGCTGCTTCCGCTTGACGTTGACGCTCTGCCTCCGCTTCACGACGTTGCTGCTCTTCAGCTTCACGTTGTCGCTGCGCCTCAGCCTCGCGCTCCCGTTGAGCCTCCTCTTGCTCACGAAGACGCTGCTCTTCAGCTTCACGCTGGCGTTCGGCTTCTGCTTCTTCGCGCTGCTGCTGTTCTGCCGCTTCACGCTGACGTTCAGCTTCTTCCGCTTCCCGGCGCTGTTGCTCTTCCGCTTCGCGCTGGCGTTCTGCTTCGGCCTCTTCGCGTTGCTGTTGCTCTGTGGCTTCCTGCTGGCGCTGCGCCTCTTCCACTTCACGTTGGCGCTGTGCGGCAGCTTCCGCTTCGGCTTCACGTTCAGCTGTTTCGGCCGCTTGCTGTTCAGCCTGCTCAGCCGCCTCTTCTGCTCTGCGCTGGGCTTCAGCCTCTGCAGTAGCACGCGCTTCTTCTAATGCTTGCTCTTCAGCTTCCGCCGCCTGCTGGGCGGCCTCTTCTGCTGCTTGCTGCTCGGCAGCAGCCTGCTGTTCACTGGCTGAAGGCTCCTCACTAGCTGAAGACTCTTCCGGCTCGGTAGGGGCTTCGGCGGGCGCATTCAATGCCGCTTGCTCTTCTGTGGCCTGCTGAGCCTGATCGGTAAACGTTTCGGTACTGACCAGTGTCGCCTGAACAATCGAGGAGCTATCGGGCTCTGCGTCTCGACTAGGCAGGCTGATCAAGCTAAACGCTACAATCGCGACGTGCACGCCTATCGCCAGCACAGTCGGCCATTTATAGCCGACATCTTGAGGATCGCGCGGGGCTTTCGGTGCCATGTGCAGCTTACCCTTACCCATCTTGCGGCGGCTCGGAAAGCAGCCCCMCATTAGCCACACCGGCGCCTTGCAGGGTACTCATCAAGACGACAATCTGCCCATAGGCCACATTACGGTCACCGCGCACCATGACCGGTGTACCCGGACGGCGCTCAAGAATCGTCGTCACCCGCTGGGACATCTCGTCCAGGGTAACCGATGTGGAGTCTTCTCCCAGCGTGATGAAGTAGCCCCCGTCGCTGTCCACCGAGATAACGATGGGATCATTATCTTCCTGGGTCTCAATGGGTTGGGAGGTGACTTGCGGCAACTCTACTTGTACGCCCTGGGTCAACATCGGCGCGGTGATCATAAAAACCACTAGCAGTACCAGCATGACGTCGATAAAAGGGACGACGTTAATCTCCCCCATCGGCTTGCTTTTATTACTGCGATTGAACGGTCCTTGCATGGCTCTCTCCCTTAGCTGGCGCTCGGTTTGCCGTCACGACCTTGCAAATTGCGGTGCAGGATCGCGTGAAACTCTTCGGCAAAGTCTTCGTATTTGCCCAGCAGACGAGAGGATGAGTTGGACAGGCGGTTATAGAAAATCACCGCAGGAATCGCCGCAAATAGCCCCATGGCCGTTGCGATTAGCGCTTCGGCAATCCAAGGAGCCACCGTGGCAAGAGTGGCTTGCTGGGTGAGCGATAGGGCCTGAAACGAGCCCATGATGCCCCACACGGTGCCGAATAGGCCGATATAGGGGCTCGCAGAGGCCACTGTGGCAAGAAAGACCAAGTGTTGGGTTAAGCGATCCTCTTCCCGCGACCACGCCACGCGCATACTGCGCTGCACACCTTCCAGCACGGTATCCGGGTCGCGGGTTTTAGGCATCAAACGGTTAAATTCGCGAAAACCGGCTTGAAAAATATGCTCGGCGCCGTGGCGCGGGTCATCAGTAGGGATCTCACGGTAGAGCTCGTTTAAGTCGACACCTGACCAAAAAGATTCCTCAAATTGGTTGTACTCTTTCTTGGCACGGCCCAGCGCAATACTGCGCTGAAAAATCACTACCCAAGAGAGGATCGACCCCACCAGCAGTAGTAGCATTACCAGTTGCACTACCGTACTGGCATTCATTATCAAATGGGGAATGGACATGGTGTTATCGTTCACAGGTGCCCTCATCAATCTATTAGGGTCGGTATTGCCGACACAGTGAATGACCTCTTGGTTAAGAGGCCCGGGTCAAAACGTTAAGCGCTGCTGGCCATGCTTTGGGTCGCAAACGCTCGGTGCTCAAGCAGGCTATCTCGACTGTGGCAGAGCAAAGGAGTTCCTCAGCACGCCAAACCTGCTGTTCAAATGTCATCCGACAGCGCCCAACATCGCTAACGTTGGCGCTAATTTCCAACGCATCGTCTAAACAAGCCGGTTTCGCATAGTGACAGGCCAAGCGGTATACCACTAGCTGTGTACCTTCGTCTAGCAGCGTTTGCTGATCCAGGCCCAACTGGCGGAGCCATTCGCTGCGCGCACGCTCCATAAACTTCAAGTAGTTAACGTAGTAGACAATACCTCCCGCGTCAGTATCTTCCATATAAACACGCAGCGGCAGTCGGTAGCCTTCGCTTATGTAACGGCTCACGGACGGCGCTCTCCTTCCATGTCGGTTGCCTGTTCGTGGGGCACACGCTCAAAGTGCAGCCACGCTTGACGGGTAACCACCCGCCCACGAGGGGTGCGCATCATCAAGCCTTGTTGAATAAGATAGGGCTCAATCACATCTTCGATAGTGTCACGCTCTTCGCTGATGGCAGCGGCGAGCGAGTCAATGCCCACCGGCCCGCCATCAAATTTATCGATCATGGCCAGTAGCAGCCGTCGATCCATATGATCCAAACCGTGGTGATCCACATTAAGCATATTAAGGGCGGCATCAGCCATGGCCACATCGACGACGCCGTTACCTTTCATTTCGGCATAATCGCGCACCCGGCGTAGCAACCGGTTGGCTATTCGCGGCGTGCCGCGGGAGCGTCGGGCTATTTCAATGGCGCCATCGTGGCTGGTCTCAACCCCTAACAAACGCGCTGAACGCGAAACAATTTCCGTTAATTCTTCAAGATTATAAAACTCAAGCCGCTGAACGATACCAAACCGATCACGCAGTGGAGAGGTTAATAATCCTGCCCGGGTAGTCGCGCCCACCAGGGTAAAGCGGGGAAGGTCCAGCTTAATCGAACGTGCTGCAGGCCCTTCACCAATCATGATATCGAGCTGAAAATCTTCCATGGCAGGATAGAGCACTTCTTCAACTACCGGCGACAGCCGATGAATTTCGTCAATAAACAGTACGTCGCCAGGCTCTAAATTAGTCAACATGGCGGCTAAATCGCCGGCCCGCTCGAGCACTGGGCCGGAAGTCGATTTCATACCGACCCCCATCTCAGTGGCAATAATATGCGCGAGGGTCGTTTTACCTAACCCTGGGGGGCCGAATACCAGGGTGTGATCCAGACTCTCTTCGCGCTGCCGGGCAGCACCAATAAAGATTTCCAACTGTTCCCGTACACGCGGCTGGCCAATATAGTCATCCAGCCGCTTAGGACGAATAGCGTAATCAATGCGCCCCTCACCCTGTTCAGGCTCTGCGGCGATCAGCCGATCGTGTTCTAGCATAGGTGCTCTTCTTTATGGCGATTGCAAAAGGTCTACTCGTTATCCGCAACATCGGACTTATATCACTGTCTGGTTAGCAACTCATGCGCTGGGTAAGGGCGGCTTTGATCAGTGCTTCGGTGGACTGATTGGGGTCGATGTCGGCGAGCATTTTCGACGCCTCAGTCAGTTTATACCCCAAGCTAACCAAAGCGGCTTCCGCATCGGCAAGATTATTGCGGGCAGAGGCACGGCCATTGGTTGCTTCAAGGGGGAGTAGCGCGTTGCTGCCGTCTTCCCATTCTGGAAAACGGTCTCGCATTTCAATTATCAGCCGCTCAGCGGTTTTCTTACCCACCCCTGGCAGCGTTGTCAGCGCTTTACTGTCGTCATCACGCACGCAGCGCATAAAGGCGTCTTCGTCCATACCTGACAGGATGGCCAGTGCCAGCTTGGGCCCTACGCCATTGACCTTGATCAAGGCGCGGAACAGTGCACGCTCGTGCTCACGACCAAACCCATACAGTAGGTGTGCATCATCACGAATGGTCAGATGAGTGAATAATGAAACGCTCTCGTTCACCGCCGGGAGCGCGACCAGGGTATTCATTGAGGTTTCCAGCTCATAACCTACACCGTGAACATCAATCACAATCCAGGGTGGTTGCTTCGCCACTAGCTGGCCACTCAGACGTCCAATCATAAATTCGCTCGCACAGGGGTGAAAAAGAGTGAAAAACAGATGATTACTATAAAGCGACTCTGTACAGGTGACCAGTAGTTCAAGGTGAGTGGTGAGGCCAGATTTCCGCGAGGGCGCTACTTTCGCCATCTGACCGCCATGGATGGCGGAAATGCCGAAATTGTTGGGAACACTTTCCGGCCCTGGTCAAAAGACCCTCGCTTCAATCTGCCCTCAGACACGGCTATGGGCACATTGTCTAAGCGTCATTTAAAGCCGCCAGCGGCCAGTGGAGCGACGCCGTCCCCGAGATGGTGCGGCGGGTAGACCCTGGCCGCTAAAGGCGTGGCCGTTATAGGCATGGGTTAGCGCAATGGCTAACGCATCCGCAGCGTCGGCTTGAGGAGTAGCAGAGAGCTGCAGTATCGCGGTAACCATATGCTGCACCTGCTCTTTATCCGCGCCGCCCTGACCGGTAACTGCCTGTTTAATTTGACGCGCAGCGTATTCAGCCAGGCTTAAACCATGGTTGGCCATGCACACCATGGCCGCACCGCGAGCCTGACCAAGCTTCAGCGCTGAATCAGGGTTTTTGGCCATAAAGACCCGCTCAATAGCGACCTCGCTGGGCCGATGCAAACCGACGACTTCACTTAAACCGGCGTAGATTTGCGCCAAGCGCTGCTCTAACGCCCCTTCCGCGGTACGAATACAGCCACTCGCTACATAGCAAGGTTTAACCCCGACCACATCAATCACCCCATAGCCAGTCACCCGGGACCCTGGGTCAATGCCTAAAATGCGGATAGGTACGGCGGGCGGTGTTGCATCCATAGCATTAACCTATAAAAACACCGACGCCGTAGCGTCGGTGTTAGGCAGTCAACCAACCGACTTATTCGGCGGCTGTTTCTGCTTTAGCTTTTTGGCGCAGGCGAATGTTCAAATCTTTCAACTGCTCGGGGCTGACTTCGCCCGGCGCGTTGGTCATCAAACAGGCAGCGCTCTGGGTTTTCGGGAAGGCGATCACTTCACGAATCGTCTTAGCACCAACCATCAGCATTACCAGGCGATCCAAGCCAAAAGCTAAGCCACCATGGGGGGGCGCACCGTACTGCAGCGCATCCAGCAGGAAGCCGAATTTCTGTTGGGCTTCTTCTTCACCAATGCCTAGAATCTCAAACACTGTACTCTGCATGGTTTGGTCGTGGATACGAATAGAGCCGCCGCCCAACTCGGTCCCGTTGAGCACCATGTCGTAAGCGCGGGAAAGCGCATTGGCAGGATCTGCCTTCAGCTCTTCCGGCGTACAGGAAGGCGCGGTAAAGGGGTGGTGCAGCGGGCTCAGGCGACCATTATCGTCGGCTTCAAACATCGGGAAGTCGACCACCCACAGCGGCGCCCACTCCTGGGTGTAGAGTTCAAGGTCAGCACCCAGCTTAACGCGCAGCGCGCCAATGGCTTCGTTGACAATACGCGCTTTATCGGCACCGAAGAAGATAATGTCACCATCTTCTGCGCCCACGCGGTCGAGCAGCTCTTCAACGATGTTTTCCATAAACTTGACGATCGGTGACTGCAGACCTTCAAGCCCTTTGGCACGCTCGTTGACCTTAATCCACGCCAAGCCTTTGGCACCGTAGATGCCAACAAACTTGGTATATTCATCAATCTCTTTACGCGACAGCTTGGCACCGCCGGGTACTTTCAATGCCGCGACGCGACCATCATCTGCGCTAGCGGGGCCAGAGAAGACTTTGAAGTCAACCTGCTGCATCAGGTCGTCCACATCGGTCAGTTCCAGCGGGATACGTAGATCCGGCTTGTCGGAACCGAAACGATCCATCGCTTCCTGCCAGGTCATGCGGGGAAACTCAGGCAGTTCAGCTTTTAGTACGTCCTGGAAAAGCTGACGAATCATGGCTTCAGTAATGCCCATGATGTCGCTCTCTTCCACAAACGACGCCTCGATATCAATCTGGGTAAACTCAGGCTGACGGTCGGCGCGCAGGTCTTCATCGCGAAAGCACTTGGCAATTTGGTAGTAACGGTCAAAACCCGCCACCATCAATAGCTGCTTAAACAGCTGCGGTGACTGGGGCAGCGCAAAGAAACTACCCGCGTGGGTACGGCTGGGCACCAGGTAATCCCGAGCACCTTCTGGCGTGGCGCGAGTGAGTACCGGCGTTTCGATATCCAGGAAGCCCTGGTTTTCGAGATACGCCCGCACGTTGTGAGAAATACGCGAGCGCAGCCGCAGCTTCTCAATCATATCCGGGCGACGCAGGTCGATGTAGCGATGCTTTAAGCGCACCTCTTCACCCACTTTGTTATGCTCGTCCAACTGGAATGGCGGGGTAACAGCGGTGTTGAGGACTTCGACATCTTTTGCCAACACCTCAATCATGCCCGTCGGCATGTTGGGGTTTTGAGTGCCTTCTGGGCGCAGCCGAACGCGACCAGTAATACGCAGGACAAATTCACTGCGGGCACGGTCGGCATTAGCGAACGCCTCGGCGGTATCAGGATCAACCACGAATTGAGCGATACCATCGCGATCGCGCATATCGAGGAAAATTACCCCACCGTGGTCACGGCGGCGATGAACCCATCCGCATACCGTAACCGTTTGATCCACCAAAGTTTCGTTCAGCTGGCCGCAATAATGGCTGCGCATGTCAAATCCTGTTCTGTTGCGTGGCAATGTAAGTGTCGCGGGTCGTTTCGACCCTGATTGCCGCGGCTATGCCGCGGCGCCCTTGTCTTTGGGAGTAATGCTCTTAGCGGTAGCGCTGGAATCGCTGGATTTTCCGGCATCTGCAGAGGCAGTTTTGCCATCAGCGACGAGGTTCTTTTTGCTACCCGTTTTGAAATCGGTTTCGTACCAACCGCCGCCGGCCAGACGGAAACCCGCGGCCGAGACAAGCCGTTCCAAGCCATCGCTTTGGCATGCAGGACAATCCTTGAGAGGATCGGCGCTAATTTTCTGCAATTTTTCCATGCGATGGCCGCAGGCCTTGCACTCATATTCATAGATGGGCATCTTAATGACTCCTAATAAGCTCAACCCTAACAAGCCTGGTTCTTAAAGCTAAGTTTTTAAAGACTAAGCTCTGAATGACCCAGTTTTTAATAACCCAGCTCTGAAGGCTCAGTTCTGAAAGAAAAAGAACAATGGCGAACACAAACGCTGCCAGGCTGCAATATGTGGCCAGTCGGGGTAAATTCCAAGGCTGCGGTTGATAAAGCGCCACCATTATACCCTTTTGTGCCCCCTGGCGAGCAAGGTTATACAGCCCCAGGCAGTTAATGGAGAGAAGAAAATGCCCCATGCGGTGATACTGGATGCAGAAAGCCTCGGCCCGGAGATCAATTTAGACGCTATCCGAGAGTCGGTCACACACCTGGAGGTGTTTGAGCAAAGCACGACCCAGCAAGCGCGGGAGCGCCTGGCCGGTGCAGACATAGCGATTGTGAACAAGGTGGTGCTGGATGCCGAGACCTTGCAACAGCTACCCAACCTGCGGCTGATATGCGTATTGGCAACAGGCCTCAATAACATTGATCTTGAAACCGCAAAACAGCAGAACATTACAGTAAAAAACGTTGCGGCTTACGGCACCGCCAGCGTTTCCCAGCACACCATGATGCTAATGCTGACATTAGCCAATCGCCTTCCCCTCTACCAACGCGATGTCGCCGCAGGCGAGTGGCAGCGCAGTGCTTTCTTCTGTCTGCAGGACTACCCAACACTCCAGCTGTCAGGCAAACAGTTAGTGATGGTCGGGCAAGGTGAGCTTGGCACTGAAGTAGCACGCTTGGCGGAGGCTTTTGGCATGCAGGTCACCTTTGCCGCCCGTCCCGGTAATGAAACGAATGATAAGCGCCCTGCCCTGGATGATCTGTTACCCGATGCAGATGTGATCAGCTTGCACTGCCCGCTAAGCGAGGCTACCAAGCACCTGATCAATCGCGAGCGTTTAGCGCGCGCCAAACCGTCGCTGATACTATTGAACTGCGCCCGCGGCGGTGTGATTGATGAAGTAGCCGCGCTGGCAGCGCTACGCAGTGGCAAACTAGGTGGATTAGGGGTTGATGTTCTGCCCGCCGAGCCGCCCAGAGATGGCCACCCGCTGCTGGATGCGCTCAGCGAGCCACTCAACTTAATCGTCACCCCTCACAATGCCTGGATCACCCCAGAGGCACGCCAGAATATTGTCAGCCTAACGGCGAACAATATTGCCCATTGGAAAGCCTCTTAACATCACTGGGTCGCAAAGTGATCCGGGGCGTGGCAACCATCCAGTACGTCGAGTTCGACGTGGGTAACCCGCGCCCCCTCTGAGCCCTGCCATAGCCACTCACTCAGCAGCTTGACCGCATCAGAGTGGCCGCACATCAATACTTCAACCCGGCCATCGGGCAAGTTCTTGGCGTAGCCGGTGATGCTATGTTGAAGGGCTTTCTCTTGAGTAGCACGGCGATACCAAACACCCTGCACCTTACCGGTCACTAGAGCACGTACACAGCAATCGCTCATACTCTCCTCCTTAGCTTTCACTTCTTAGCAAAATGCTAAACAAACTCGCGTTTGACAACCACGGCACTATTGCGCGGGATAAGCGGGCGCCCACGGCGCAGCAGCAATGAACGGGTAAACGCTGCTCCAAACAAAAGAATAAGCGAACTGTAATAGACCCAGAGTAGAATCATTACCACTGACCCGGCGGCGCCATACGTGGATGCTGTTGCCGTATAGGCTAGATAAATCGCAATCACGCTGCGGCCTAGGGTAAACAACACGGCGGTTACAACAGCGCCAATCAGCACATCCTGCCAGCGTAGCACTACGTCAGGCAGGACTTTAAAAATGGTGGCAAACAGCAAGGTGACAACGCCCAGCGAGATCAGCGACTCTACGGATGTCGTTAACAAGCTGGCATAGGGAACTAAATTATCGGCTGCTTGCAACATGCCTCGCAGCACGACGCCCATCACCAGTGAGACCAGTAATATAAACCCAATAGAGAGCACCACCGTTAGTGATAGCAAGCGACTTTTAATAAATCGTAAAGCACTATTAGAGGTAGGCTTTGCCGTTACCCCCCAAATGGTATTAAGCGAGAACTGCATCTGGGCAAACACCGTTGTCGCCCCGATCACCAGCGCCCCCACGCCTAATAGTGTTGGCAAAATACCGGACTCTTCAATTCTCGACTGAGCGACGGCTTCTTGAATAGCGACCGCTGCGTCCACCCCCAAGGTACCTTGCAACTGAGCAACAATCTGCCCTTGAGCCGCCTCTTCACCCATAACAACCCCGATCACTGTGACGGCAATAATGATCGTAGGCGCCAGTGAGAAAAGTGTATAGAACGCTAGCGAGCCAGCGTAGCTAAAGGCATTGCGCTCCAACCATAGTGACGTGGCGTCTTGGACTACTTTCCACCAAAAGATAGCAGTGCGTTTGATCATGTTCACTCCCTGTGTACCGGGTGCCGGTGCTGGATATCGAGGCGTTTTACAAACGTTATCAATAGCCTATTTTTTTCTAGCATACCTAACCACAGCGTTTAGCGCAGTTTTCTGGTACGTTGCATCTTTGAGATCACCACACCCAAAAGGAAGCTTGGATGGCCACTGACACTTCGCGCCCCGTGACCGCCTGCAACTTCGACTTCGACTGTTTGGTGTTCATTGGCCGTTTTCAGCCACCGCMCCTGGGGCACCTGGCGATAATCCGTGAGGCGCTTAAACGCGCACGGCAAGTGATTGTGCTGGTAGGCTCTTCGTGGCAAGCACGCTCACTGCGTAACCCCTGGCGCTTCGATGAGCGTCAAGCCATGCTGCGCGCGGGCTTTGACGACACCGATAATCAACGTTTGGAAATTACCCCGCTACTTGATGCACTCTATAACGACGACGTGTGGGTGCGCGACGTGCAGCGCAAGGTGCGAGATTTAGCTGCGCCTGCCAATGCCCGCCTACCGCGCATTGGCTTGATTGGAGCCAGTCGAGGCCAATCAAGCTACTACTTGTCACTGTTTCCTCAGTGGGAGTCGGTCAGCGTTCCGTCGGTGGAGGGGATTTCAGCCAGTCAAATACGCGAGCGCCTGTTTCGCTCTCCTAGCTCAACGGATGATTACCTGAGTACCGGTGCGTATCACGATTTACCGCCGGGCGTTGTGGCGAGCGTCAAACACTTTTGCAATGAGCGCGCCTATCAACGACTGCTGGAAGAGCAGCAATTATTGGATCAGTACCGTCAGGCATGGGCTCACGCGCCTTATCCACCTATTTTTGTCACGGTCAATGCGGTGGTAGTACAGTCTGGCCATGTGCTGCTGGTGCGGCGCACCGCGGCACCGGGAAAAGGCCTTTATGCCCTGCCAGGGGGATTTATTAACCCTCACGAGCGACTGCTGGACGCCTGTTTGCGCGAACTTCGCGAGCGCATCCGCTTGAAGGTTCCCGAACCGGTGCTCAAAGGCTCGCTGCGTGGTCAACGCCTGTTTGATGAGCCCCATCGCAGTTGGCGTGGTCGCACCTTGGCAGAAGCTTTCTACTTTGCGCTACGCCCTGATCAGCAGTTGCCGCGCTTAAAGCCCGTGAAAGGCGGCGATCATGCACGCTGGGTAGCGCTTGCCGACCTTGAGCCCGACAGCTTGTTTGAAGACCACTTTTTCATTATTCAGAACTTCCTGGGGTTGCCTGCCGATTTCGGCAGTGGCTAGACTACTAACATTCACCATTCACCATTCACCATTCACCATTCACCATTCACCATTCACCATTCACCATTAACTAATTAGGCCTGAAGAAAGTCTCGCGGCAGCTTCATCATCTGCCGCCACAAACGCTCCACACCCGGTTTATGCACCATAGAGCAGCGATATAAACGAATTTCCAAGGGTATATCCCAACTCGGGGCGCCTGCCCTTACCAAGCGGCCACTTTTTAACTCCTCGCGAATACAAAAATCGGGTATCCACGCCACCCCAACGCCTTGTAGCACCATTCCTTTTAAGCCTTCGGCCATGGCGGTTTCGTACACGGTGCGTAGCTTCATGCGCAACGGGTCATTCTTGAGCAGCATACGCACGCTGCGTCCTAAGAAAGCCCCCTGGGTGTAAGAAAGATAGGGAATGGAGGTGTCGTGCTGGAGTGAAAATTTTGCTTTGCCATGCTCGTCTGGCAACGAAACGGGCAGCATATTGACCTTACCAATCGAGAACGAGGGGAAGACCTCGGCATCTAGCTGCATAGTGGCAAAAGGGTCGTAATAAGCGAGCATCAGATCGCAGTTGCCCTCCCGCAGCACATGAATCGCTTCGCCCACATTCATGGCGACCAAGCGAGTCGGCAGCTCACCCAAGCCCTGCTGCAGGCGAGAGATCCACGGCGGATAAAAACTCAGCGCCAAAGAGTGCGCGGCGACAATATCCAGCGCCTCGTTAGCAATCGACAGGCCGCGCAAATGGCTAAGCGATTCGTTTAATTGCTCGACCAGGTTGCGCGCAGTGACCAGAAACAACTGCCCTTCTGGCGTTAACCCAACGGGGGTCGTCGAACGGTCCACCAAAGTGACATCAACGGCCTGCTCCAGCGCTCGAATACGACGACTAAATGCCGGTTGGGTAACGTGTCGCTGGCGTGCTGACGCAGAAAAGCTGCGCGTATTGGCCAGCGCTACAAAATCTTCCAGCCATTTTGTTTCAAGATTCACCCCATGACTCCTTGTATCACCCTGCTTTCACGCATGTTGGCTTTCCTTTTGGGCTAACTTAATTATTGAACCGGGGCCATTAAATAGGCCGCACGCGAGACGACTTTCATCCACACCGGACGCTGGTTAATTTCATCGATGGTCACACGCCGACAGTGTGAAAAGTCTTTTTCCAGCATCTCTTCAACGCTGGTCGCAAAATCGCGGCTTGGTATAAACGCGGTAATCTCAAAATTTAACCGAAACGAGCGATTATCCAAATTGACAGTACCCACCGTCGCTGCCTCGCTATCTACCAGCATGACTTTTTGATGTAAAAACCCCGGAAGATAACGGTATATTTTTACACCAGCCCTTAACATATCGGGTAGGAATGAGAACGCCGAGAGGAAAACTAGCAAGTGGTCGGGACGCTCGGGGATCATGACCCGAACGTCGACACCGCGCATCGCCGCAAGGCGCAGCGCGTCCTGAACTCCCTGGTCGGGAACAAAATAGGGGCTGGTCACCCATAGCCGCTGCTTGGCGCTATGAATAACCTGCTGCACTAGCAGGCTGGCGGTGTCCTGGCGGTCAGCGGGGCCAGAAGGCACAATAACCACGTGATGGTCGGTGGTGGGCGATGTATCCGGGGACCAGTTCAGGCTAATCACTTCATCGGTGGCCCAATGCCAATCTTCCCAAAAAGCCTCCTGCAAGCCCAATACACTGGGCCCTTCCAGCTTAAGATGAGTATCCCGCCAAGGCCCATGGCGCGGATTCTCACCGAGATACTCGACCCCAACATTAAAACCTCCTACCCAGCCCTCCTTACCATCTATCACGGTCACTTTACGATGGTTGCGGAAGTTAAGCTGAAAACGATGCTTAAGGCCTCGCGATGAGCGAAAGGCACTCACGGCTACCTCATCAGTGATTAAATCATTGAGGTAGCTATCGGCTAATTTACGGCTGCCCMCCTCATCATAGAGAAAATACACCCGCACGCCACGCTGCGCAGCACGCTGTAAATGATGCTTCAGGCGCTGCCCAAGGGCATCATTGCGAACAATAAAAAACTGCAGCAAAACATACTGCTCAGCGCGATCAATACCGTCAAACAAGCTTTCGAAGGTCGCGGTCCCATCGATGAGCAGTGTCGCTTGATTGCCATGGGTAAGCGGCATCATGGCAAGCTGTTCCACCGCCTGAATATCCGCACTGCTGGAGGGGGCCACATAAGGCTGAACATTGGCCCGGTAGCGCACGAGCACTCGGCGTAGAACGGTGTCTCGCTGGCCTCGGGCAGATACATAGCCATAAAAACGCGGTCGCCCGAAAAACCAGTAAGCAGGAAGCGCCACATAGGGGAACGTCAGTAGCGATATGATCCATGCCACGGCCCCCTGGGAGGTGCGGCTGGACATCAGTGCCATAATCGCGGAGACAAAGCCTAGCAGGTGTATCAGTAAGATGCCGGTCCCTAGCAACCAGGAGGTCATATCAACGTCCTCATAAAGCAAGGGCCTCGCCGTCAGCGAGGCCCTTATGCGTTTAAAGCCTAATCAACCTTACCACTCCATCATGCCGACTGGGCAATAATCTCTTTCCACTTCGCCGGACCGGTTTGATGTACCGATGTGCCCAGGCTATCAACAGCCACGGTCACTGGCATATCTTCGACCTCAAATTCGTAGATCGCTTCCATACCCAGATCTTCGAAGCCCACTACCCGCGATTTTTTAATCGCCTGTGCTACAAGATAGGCAGCGCCACCGACGGCCATTAAGTAGACAGCTTCATTATCACGAATAGCATCTATGGCGAGCTGCCCACGCTCTGCTTTACCTACCATGCCCAGCAGTCCAGTCTCTTCCAGCATGGTGCGGGTAAATTTATCCATTCGTGTGGCGGTAGTCGGGCCAGCAGGTCCCACTACTTCATCGCCAATCGGATCAACCGGGCCGACGTAGTAGATAAAGCGACCTTTCATATCGACGGGCAATGGCTCGCCTTTGGCCAGCATATCGATCATGCGCTTATGGGCCGCATCGCGGCCAGTTAGCAGCTTGCCATTTAACAGCAGGGTATCACCGGGCTGCCAGGTTTTGACTTCGGCGGGCGTCACCGTATCAAGGTTGACACGTTTTACGTTCTCGCCCGCCTCGCGGGTAATTTCCGGCCAGTCCTCAAGCTTCGGCGCTTTTAGCGCTGCGGGGCCAGATCCATCCAGCGTAAAGTGGGCGTGACGGGTCGCCGCGCAGTTGGGAATAATCGCTACAGGCTTGTTGGCCGCATGGGTCGGATAGTCTTTAACTTTAATATCCAGCACGGTGGTTAAGCCGCCTAGCCCCTGGGCACCAATACCGCTCTTGTTGACCTTATCAAACAGCTCTAAACGCAGCTCTTCAGCACGGTTGCTGGGCCCGCGAGCCTGCAGATCCTGAATATCGATAGGATCCAGCAGCGCCTCTTTGGCAATCAGCATGGCCTTTTCAGCGGTGCCGCCGATACCAATCCCCAGCATACCGGGCGGACACCAGCCAGCGCCCATCTTCGGCAGTTGCTCCATCACCCAATCAACCACGCTGTCGGAGGGGTTAAGCATGGCAAACTTGGATTTTGCCTCGCTGCCACCGCCCTTCGCGGCAACGTGAATATCGACGCTGTCACCGGGCACAATTGAGTGGTGAATAATCGCCGGCGTGTTGTCTTTGGTGTTGGCCCGCTTGCCGTCGGGATCCGCCAGCACCGAGGCACGGAGGATATTATCCGGCAGCAGGTAAGCGCGACGAACACCTTCATTGATCATGTCGTCCAGGCTCATGTCCGCTTCCCAGGTAACGTTCATACCCACGTGAACGAACACGGTGACGATGCCGGTATCCTGGCAAATCGGGCGATGCCCGGTGGCACACATACGCGAGTTAATCAATATCTGAGCAATGGCGTCTTTGGCGGCGGGGTTCTCTTCGCGCTCGTAGGCAGCCGCCATGGCGTCGATAAAATCTTTGGGATGGTAATAAGAGATGTACTGCAGAGCATCGGCAACGCTTTGAATAACGTCGTCCTGGCGAATCACGGTCATGGACTAATTGCTCCTAGGTTATCGTCTAGTTAGCGGCTTTCGTCCGCGCCTGCGGAAGTGCCGTCTTAGCGTGAACCCAGTATACCGTATTGGCCCTTACGCAGCAGCACTCTGCGGTGTAGAACTGATTACTTCAGCAAATCTTGATCCAGGTGTGTTTCTACCAGCAAGATAACGGTATAAATATTAAAGCCAGCGCTGCGACGCGCTTTGGCGCTGCTTATCCTGACTGGCAGTGAGGGCAGAGATAGAGCCGCCGCGAACCGATCATTTTGCGCTCAATCACCGATCCACAGCGGTGGCACTCAAGACCTGCCCGATCGAAAACCGCGAAACGCCACTGTCTGCGCGCCTCGCCTGCAGCTTTGGCCTGGGAGATCCAGGCCTCACGATTGGTGACGCCTGCGGTTTGGTAGGCTTGGCGGGTAATGTCAATGATGCACTCAGCCAGGGTTTGCTGCTGTTCTGGGGTCAAATCCACCGGTCGAGCGCTTGGCGGCAGTTGAGAGAAAAACAGGATTTCAGAGCGCAAATAATTACCCAGCCCGGCGACCAACCCCTGGTCGAGCAGCAGTGCCCCCAGGCTGCGTTTATGAAATCGCTTCAAATTCAGGCGCTGCTGCACATCGGATGGAGCCACATCTTGGCTCAACAAATCAGGGCCCAAGCGGGCTAAGAAAGGGTGCTCGGTGAGATTGTCTGCATGCCAGAGGGAAATATCCGATGCGCTATAGAGACTGGCGCTACGCCCTTCTGCTGTAAGTCGAACACGCAGGGTGCGCTTGGTGTTGGGCGGTTTATCCTCACTATGCAGCTTCCAAACCCCATAAAGCTGATTGTGGGAGTAAAGCACGCGCTGGTCGGCAAAACGGATCAACATTGCTTTGCCCCAGGTATCTACCCGAGAAACCCGAATACCGATCAGTGACGCGGCCTGCTCGGCAAGCTCTGGAAAGGCGAACCAAGCATCGTCAATCACCCGCCCGCCTATTTGCTGTTCAATACGATCCGCCGCGCGGCGAATTTCTGGGCCTTCCGGCATACCGTTAGCCCAGCGCCAGCTGTTTTTCTTTCATCTGGTGGAGTTGATCACGCAGCCGCGCGGCCTCTTCAAACTCGAGATTTTGTGCGGCTTCAAACATGGCATCCTCAAGCTTACTGATGGCACCCAGCAGGTCTTGGTTGCTCATGGTGGTGATATCGTACTCTGCAGCGCTTTCCGCCACTTTACGCTCGTTGCCACGGCGACGGCTGCTCTTCTTGCTGCCTGGCGCCTGGGCGGCTTCAAGTATATCGGCCACCGACCGCGTCACGGTGGTCGGTGTAATGCCATGCTCAAGGTTGTGTTCGGTTTKCTTCGCCCGCCGCCGCTCGGTCTCATCGATCGCTTTGCGCATCGAGTCAGTAATCCGGTCACCATAGAGAATCGCCTTGCCGTGGGCGTTACGGGCCGCTCGGCCAATTGTTTGGATCAACGAGCGCTCGGCGCGCAGAAAACCCTCTTTATCAGCATCGAGAATCGCCACCAGCGACACTTCGGGAATATCCAAGCCTTCGCGCAGTAGGTTGATACCTACCAACACATCAAACTTGCCTAGGCGTAAATCACGAATAATCTCAACCCGCTCGACGGTGTCGATATCCGAATGCAAGTAGCGCMCCCGAATGCCGTGCTCGTCAAAATACTCGGTCAGGTCTTCCGCCATGCGCTTGGTTAGCGTGGTTACCAGCACCCGTTCGCCTACCGCAGTGCGCAGACCAATCTCCGAGAGCAGATCGTCTACCTGAGTGCTGGCCGGGCGCACCTCAATTTCAGGGTCCAGCAGCCCGGTGGGACGCACCACCTGCTCTACCGTTTGGCTGGCGTGCTCGCCCTCATAACGGCCTGGGGTGGCGGAGACAAAGATCGTTTGCGGGGAGATTGACTCCCACTCCTCAAACTTCATGGGCCTGTTGTCCAGCGCCGAGGGCAGCCGAAAACCATACTCGACCAACGTCTCTTTACGCGAGCGGTCGCCTTTATACATGCCGCCTACCTGGGGCACGCTGACATGTGACTCGTCGATAAACAGCAGCGCGTCGTCGGGCAAGTAGTCGAAGAAGGTCGGCGGTGGCTCGCCCGGCGCACGGCCAGAGAGATAGCGGGAGTAGTTTTCGATACCATTGCAGTAACCCAGCTCCAGCATCATTTCGATATCATAGAGGGTGCGCTGCTCTAAACGCTGCGCTTCTACCAGCCGCTCGTGCTTACGCATCCATTCAAGGCGCTCTTTGAGCTCCTGTTTAATGTCATCAATGGCGCCTAGAATCGTTTCCCGCGGGGTAACGTAGTGGGACTTGGGATAGATGGTCATCCGCGGCACTTCCCCGCGCACGGCACCGGTGAGCGGATCGAACAGGCGAATGGTGTCGATCTCGCTATCGAACAGCTCTACCCGAACCGCCTCTTCGTCGGAATCAGCAGGGAAAATATCGATCACATCCCCGCGCACCCGGTAGGTACCGCGGCGGAAATCCATATCATTGCGGGTATATTGTAGCTCCGCTAAGCGGCGCAAAAAGGCGCGCTGATCAATCAGCTCACCGCGGGTGAAATGGAGGCGCATTTTAAGGTACTGGTCAGGGTCACCGAGGCCATAAATCGCCGAGACTGACACCACAATCAGCGCGTCGCGGCGTTCTAGCAGTGCCTTGGTGGCCGAAAGCCGCATCTGCTCGATATGGTCGTTTATCGAGGCATCTTTCTCGATAAAGGTATCCGAGGAAGGCACATAGGCTTCCGGCTGGTAGTAGTCGTAGTAGGAGACGAAATACTCTACGGCGTTATCCGGGAAGAATGCCTTGAATTCGCCGTAAAGCTGGGCCGCAAGCGTCTTGTTCGGCGCCATCACAATGGTAGGACGCTGCTGCTGTTCCACCACATTGGCCATGGTGAAGGTTTTACCCGACCCGGTCACGCCAAGCAGCGTTTGGTGAGCAAGCCCAGATTCCAGGCCACTAATCAGCCCTTTAATAGCAGCAGGCTGGTCGCCAGCGGGCTGAAATTTTGACTGCAATCGAAAGGCTTTGCTCATCGGTGCTCCTATAAAAGATATAATTTAAACTAACCGGGTGGCGATCTCGACCGTAGACTGGGTCATCAGGCGTTGAATGGGGCAGCGGTGGCTAATATCTTCCAGCCGGGCGCGCTGCTCCGGGTCTTCAATACCGTGCAGCGTTAATGCCACGTCTAGCTTGTAGATGCCCTTTTTTTCCTGGCTATCGTCACGCTGCACCGTGACAGTAATACCCTCGAGCGGCCACTCTTTACGCTTGGCGTACATCTGCACAGTAATCGCCTTGCAGGTACCCAGAGCAATATCGAAATAGTCGTGGGGATCAGGGGCACTGCCCTCGCCMCCTACTATCGGTGGCACATCAGCGTATAGATCTTCCAAGCCATTGACTTCAACTCGCTGCCTAAAGACATGGTTGCGTTCACTGATCACGGTAATCGGTGGGTGCATTAGGATACCTTTACGCCTAGCTTGAGTTTTTCAATGGCATTAATCAGCGTTTCGCGCCTTGCCCGGCCGTCTACATCGGCGCCATGGCGCCCCACTTCGGCACTATCAACGCCATCAAGCATCATCAGCGCCGTGGTGATTTTGTTGACCTGATCGACCGATTTAACACCTTGGAATGTTAACGACTGCTGCGCCATAGCGTTTCCCTGCCTGTTGACCTGTGCAAAACTGATACAAGAGAAAGAGTCTAGCACGCTAATGGTGCCTTGCAATCAGCGCTGACCGCCCACACCTAATAGTACTAACGTTACTTTTGACTCTTACGTACTGAATACATCACTACCGAACGCTTTCCCACTTTTTCAGGAGTTTTTATGGCGACCGTTACCGCTAGCACCCCCGCCCTTGGCAGCGTCCGCCTTAATCATTTAGCCGCGCTGGATGTGAAGGGGGCGGATGCCGAAAAGTTCCTTCAGGGCCAGACCAGCGCTCAGGTCAGCTTGGCCGATGGACACTTCGCGCCGCTCACCTGTTTTTGTACGCCTAAGGGGCGGATGTTAGCCAACGCTCAACTGATGCGCTTGGGGGATGAGCATTTTCGTTTGCTACTGAGCGTTACCCTACTTGACAGTTTAGCCAGCCATCTTAAAAAATTCGCCGCCTTCTATAAGACTGAGTTGGTCTCGCTGCCCGATCTTATCGTCGTGGGTTCAAGCGATGATGCCCAATCGATTGCGGATCAATTTGCTTTATCACTACCTGATCAAGTGGGTACCCACAGTAACAACGATCAAGCCTGCGTACTCCGCTACCCCGGTGAGACACCGCGCTGGCTGTTGTGTTTCGATCACGATACCCCGGCATCGGTTAAGGATGATGCAGTGAGCCGCAACGCTTGGCAGCTTGAGGATATTCGTAGCGGCCTGGCGTGGCTTACCGATGCCCAGCAGGATCATTTCCTGCCCCAGATGCTTAACTGGGAAGCGCTGGGTGGCATTAGCTTTAAAAAAGGCTGCTATACCGGTCAGGAAGTTGTTGCCCGGGCACACTTTCGTGGCCAAGTGAAAAAGCGCCTGATGCACATCAGTGTAGAAACCACATCGCTGCCCGAGGTGGGCGCCAGCATCGTTAATTGTGACGATAAATCAGTGGGTGAAGTGGTAGCCAGCGCGACGACCCCGCAAGGCGACATCGAGCTGCTAGCGGTCATGAGCACCAAAGTGGCCGAAGCAATGACGCCGCTGTTTTTAGCTGGGACGCCAGCCACCCTGCTTCTATTACCTTATGCGATTGAGCGCGTTGATCCCGAGCAGCTGGCGGTTAGCCTCAACGGCTAAGGCTTACGTTTTAGGATAAGCCAAACAACGTTGCAGCGGTTTCACTGCTCTGGGCCGCAACATGTTCCACTGTTTGTCCACGCAGAGTGGCCACAATGTCACACACCTCGGCCACTCGGCACGGCTCGTTCCGCCCCCCCTGATAGCCGCTAAGCGGCATGTCGGGGCTGTCGGTTTCCAGCACAAAGGCCTCGTCAGGCAGCGCCGCAGCGGTTCGCCGTAGCCGCTTGGCTCGCTCATAGGTGACGGCGCCACCCAACCCCAGTTTGAATCCCAAGTCGAGAAACTTCGTTGCTTGCTCAATGGAGCCTGAGAAGGCATGAATCAGCCCCGCCTTGGGCAGCGCCAACTGGCGAAGGCGCTTAGCGACCTTGTCGTTGGCGTGGACGCAGTGCACCACCACCGGCAGCGCATGCTGTTTGGCTAGCTTCAATTGGGCATCAAAGTAGTGCCACTGGGCTTCAAGGGTGTCGGTAAAGCGACCATCGATACCGCACTCGCCCACGGCCACCACCTTAGGGTGCTCACTGAGCAGGTTGTCCAGCGCGGCAATATCCGCCTCTTGATGCTGATCCATAAAGTAAGGGTGTAAGCCCAGGCATACCGAGGTGTCCGCTCGTGCGCCAAGCGCCAGCACCTGCTGCCAGCGGGAACGGGTGGTGCCCGGCACCACAAAGTGCGCCACACCCACTGCCTTGGCGCTCTCAAATACCTCAGTTCGATCCTTATCAAACTGGGCAAAGTCGAGATGGCAGTGGGCATCAACCAGCATGGGGCCTACCTATAAACGTTAGTGCTCGCGGGTTGGCTGGAAGCGAATGTCCGGCCAGCGCTCCTGGGTCATCTGTAAGTTAACCCGGGTAGGCGCGATATAGGTGAGGTAACCACCGCCATCAATTGCCAGGTTAGTACTGGCTTTACGCTTAAACTCTTCGAGTTTTTTAGCATCTTCACAGTAGACCCAGCGGGCGGTCTGAACGTTGACCCCTTCGTACAAGCAGTCGACCTTGTACTCCTCTTTCAAGCGGTGGGCGACCACATCGAACTGCAGGGTACCCACTGCGCCGAGAATCAGGTCGTTGTTGTCCATGGGCATAAAGACCTGGGTAGCGCCCTCTTCGGAAAGCTGCTGCAAGCCCTTTTGTAGCGCCTTCATTTTCAGCGGGTCTTTCAGCCGCACGCGCTTAAAGAGTTCAGGCGCAAAGTGGGGGATGCCGGTAAAGCGCATATCCTCACCCACGGTAAAAGTATCGCCGATCTGGATCGTACCGTGATTGTGCAGGCCGATAATATCGCCGGGCCAGGCCTCTTCTACCTGGGAACGGTCGGAGGCCATAAAGGTCAACGCATCGGCAATCTTAACGTCCTTGCCGATACGTACATGGCGCATCTTCATGTTCTTTTCGTACTTGCCTGAACAGACCCGCAAAAAAGCGATGCGGTCGCGGTGATTGGGATCCATGTTGGCCTGGATTTTAAACACGAAACCGGTGAAGCGCTCATCGTCAGACGTAACTACCCGCGTATCGGTTTCGTGGGCCTGGGGTGGCGGCGCGTACTCGACAAAACCGTCGAGCATTTCACGCACGCCAAAGTTGCCCATGGCGGTTCCGAAATAGACCGGTGAAAGCTCACCACGACGATAGGCGTCTAGATCAAACTCATGGGAGGCACCGCGCACCAGCTCGACTTCCATACGCAGCTCTTCGGCCTGATCTTCTCCCAGCACGGCATCCACTTCAGGGCTATCCAAGCCCTCAATGCGCCTATCATCAGGGATTCGGCTGCCCTGGCCCTGGGTATAAAGATGAATCACGTCGTTATAGAGGTGATAAACGCCCTTGAAGTGACGCCCCATGCCAATCGGCCAGGTCATCGGCGCACATTGAATGTTTAGGACGGTCTCGACTTCATCCATCACCTCAATGGGGTCGCGGATATCGCGGTCCATTTTGTTGATAAAGGTGAGGATCGGCGTGGTACGCAGACGACACACTTCCATCAACTTAATGGTCCGATCCTCAACGCCTTTGGCGCCGTCGATGACCATCAAGGCTGAGTCAACTGCCGTAAGCGTACGGTAGGTATCTTCAGAGAAGTCTTCGTGACCGGGCGTGTCCAGCAGGTTAACGATGCGCCCCCCGTAGGGGAACTGCATCACCGAGGTCGTTACCGAGATCCCCCGCTCCTGCTCCATCTTCATCCAGTCCGAGGTAGCGTGGCGATCGTTACGCTTGCTCTTTACCGAACCGGCTAACTGAATGGCATTACCAAACAGCAGCATCTTTTCGGTGATCGTGGTTTTACCAGCATCAGGGTGCGAAATAATAGCGAATGTCCTGCGAAGCTCGGCTTCACGGGCTAATTGAGTCTCTTTCATTGTGCCTCTTCAAATATAGGTACTCAGCGCAGCACTCAATTAGTAGTTCTCGACCAACTAGCCGCCGCGCGTTGAGCAATGTCCATTGCGGCAATTGTAACGCCTGGGAGCGGCTTTTGTCGCGGGTGGCGTCAAACGCGGACCCTGAAAGAAAGACCAAAAAAAACGCTGACCAGGTCAGCGTTTTTTATTTAAGGCACCCATAGCTTATTCAGCATAGGATTTATTAAGCGTAGGTATTTACCTGCGTGCCTACATTGCCCTCTTTCGCCAAGTCTGGCTGAGCGCCAGTGTCAGCGGAGGCCATTATTTCCGTTACTTGATCAGCTTGCGTATCCAAAGCTTCTTTGAACACCTGCATTTGAGCCTGTTCAGCGGTTTGCGCCTGGTTCATATACAGCGATGCGCTTACTGAACTACTGATACCAACATCCATATTTCCMCCTCATGGCGTGCGAATGTACCTACAAATTAGCAAAGCATTAGGTCACACGCAAAAAAATCATCATTACTACGTGTGCTTACACCTGACGCTCTCTAATACTATCGGCTTAATCATCCTGATCATTAATGAATATAGCGCTAGTTAGAACCTATCAGCGCGAAAGGGCGCCATATCAATGGCGGTAGGTTGCCCTTCCATCATATCCGCCAGCAGATGGCCTGTAGCAGGCCCTAAGGTAAATCCTTGGTGGCCATGGCCAAAGGCCAGCCATAGCCCTGGGTGCCGCGGCGCAGGCCCAATTACCGGCTTCATATCGGGCAAACAGGGCCGTGCGCCCTTCCAAGCGGCGTCATCGCAGCGCTCGCCTAGCGGGAATACGCTGCGCGCGACTTTCTCAGCTGCTGCTAATTGATTAACATCCGCAGGCGCATCCAAGCGGTCCAATTCGGCACCTGTGGTCAAACGAACGCCAGCGTTCATCGGCGCCAGCAGATAGCCGACCTCGGCATCCATAACCCAAAAATTGAGCTTTGCCGACGCCTGAGGTACGTAGTGCATGTGATAGCCACGCTTAACAAAGGTAGGAAAGTGATAGCCAAGCTCTTTTAGCCAGCTTCCCGCCCATGGACCTAGCGCCACCACGACCTCATCTACTTCTAATGTTTCGGAGGCGGTATTAACCTGCCAGCGCTCCCCCACCTGCTTAACTGACTTAATATCCGCCTGCAAAATGCGTCCGTCGTCGTTGCTAAACGCCTCCGCGTAAGCCGCAACCAGCGCACCGGGATCAGCAACGGTCCAGGGATCCAGCCAGTGAATCGCACCGATAATGGTATCGCTCAGGGAAGGCTCTTTATCCACAAGAGCCGCCCTATCCAACTGCGCGAACTCCACGCCATAAAGACGCCGCGCTTCTTCAGCCTCTTTTATCCGCGCCGCCAGCTTTTCAGGAGTGCGATAAAGCTCAAGCCACCCCTGCCTGCGCACCAGGTGCTCGGCGCCTGCGGCATCAATCATCGGGCCGTGGGTTTTTAGCGAAAGCTGAATAAGTGAGGCGTATTCCGGGACAATTTTCTGGTAAGCCTTCGGCGCCGAGTTCATCCAGTAGCGCAATAACGGGGAGGCAGCGTTAACCATCCCCGCCGTGCGATAACGAATATCTACCCGGCGATTAGGTAAGACGCTAAGTAGCGTTTTGACGTCGCGGGGAAAAGGGTACGGCCTAACCGCTTCACGCTGAATGATACCCGCATTGCCAAACGAGGTTTCACGGCCAGGCTGAAGGCGGTCCACCAGGGTGACCTCATGCCCCCGCTGGCGCAGATGCCAGGCAATGCTGACACCCACCATGCCTGCTCCCAAAACTACCGTTTGACGCGCCATTTTGATGCACTCCCTTTCACGGATTTAGAACCACATTTGAAGATCGATAACCATTTGAAAAATATCACCAATTCATCCGCATTTATATAGTCGTAAACGCTATTTTTACATCAATAAACAGCAATTAACACTGCTATAAGCGTCAAAAACGATGACTTCACTATTAGCGGCATAACAATTGCTTAGTTTCTATTAGGAAACCTAAATGGCATTCAGCTAGCGCCGCCGTAACGGTTTCTTCTCCTACCGCGCAAATCCAATAAAGCACCAAAAAGAAGCGCATGTGCACCAAAAGTTGCTAAGGAAAACATCATGCCTGCCACGCTAGATTTGCATAGCTCGCTGCTCGACACACTCTGGGTGCTATGGGCCGCTGCTCTGGTATTTGTGATGCAAGCTGGCTTTCTCTGCCTAGAGGCGGGTACTACGCGCACCAAGAACGCTATCAACGTCGCTATGAAAAACGTAGCGGACTTTGCCATTGCCGTCAGTGTTTTTTGGTTAGTCGGCTTTGGCATCATGTTTGGCGACGCCCACCACGGCTTAATCGGTACGACGCTGTTTGGTTGGCAGCTAGAAGCTTCCAGTAGCTGGGTGATTACCGTTTTTATTTTCCAGGCAATGTTTTGTGCTACCGCCGCGACCATTGTGTCGGGCTCGGTGGCAGAACGCATGCCCTTTTTAGCCTACACATGGACGGCTCTCTGGATCGCCCTACTGATCTACCCGGTATTTGGCCATTGGGCATGGGGCGGGCTTTTGGGCGGCGCAAAGGGCTGGCTAGGGTCGCTTGGGTTTGTCGATTTTGCGGGCTCGACGGTGGTGCATAGCGTGGGCGGCTGGGTAGCGCTGGCAGCCGTACTCTGTATTGGCCCACGCACTGGGCGCTTCACCCATGGCAAACCACCTACCGCCTTTCCCTCTGGCAACCTCCCCCTCGCCATGCTCGGCGCGCTGTTTATGATTTTAGGCTGGTTTGGTTTTAACGGCGGCAGCACCCTGGCGGTTACCGCGCAAATACCCGGCATAATAGCCAATACTGTTTTGGGCGCCGTTGGCGGCATTCTTTCGGGCATGTTAATGGGCCTAAGAACGCGGCGCTACGCGGACGTGATGTATGCGATTAATGGCGCCATTGCGGGCTTGGTTGCCGTCACCGCCAGCGCTCACGTGATCTCTTTATCGGCGGCATTTGGGCTGGGTGCAGTTAGCGGCGTCCTGATGGTGCTGACCAGTGAATGGCTGCTAAGCAAGCATATTGATGATGCCGTCAGCGCCATACCCTCACACCTCGTAGCGGGCATATGGGGGACGCTAGCCCTGCCTTGGGTGGCTGACTTAACGCTGCTGGATAGCGGCCTGTCTCGAGCAGCTCAGTTTGGCGCCCAGCTGCTGGGCGTTGTGGTATGCGGTGTCTGGAGCTTTGGCAGCGCCTGGCTGCTGTTTCGTATTACCCGGCGCTTCTTACCCATTCGCGTCTCACCTGAAGCAGAAAAGATGGGCCTTAACCTCGCCGAACATGGCGCTAAGAATGAGTTGAACCAACTGCTTGAGCATATGCGTCAGCATGAACAGCAGGGCGATATGCGCCAGCGAATTGACGCCGACCCGTTCACCGAAGTGGGCGAAATAGCGGCGAGCTATAATCGCGTCACCGCCGCCCTTGAACGCGCCGTTGGGCATACCCGCGTCATGCTGCGCAATCTGCGCGACGGTGTGATTACCTGGCAGGCAGACGGCACCCTGACAAGCCTCAACCCCGGCGCTGAGCAACTCTTTGAGGTAGAGGCCTTACAACTTATTGGCCAACCTGTTACGCAGCTATTGCCGGGGCGCTCCCTTATTCCTGGGGAGCGCCATGAAATCAAACGACGCTCTACAGATATGCAGGTGCGCTATCTGGAAATACAGGTGAGCGAGGGTGCCAGCGGCTCCGCATCAGAACGCTCGGGCATGGTGCGCGATATCACCGAGCGTAAACAGTTACAAGAGCAGCTAAACCGCGAGCGGGATCTAGCCCGCACCACGCTGGCCTCTATCGGGGATGGCGTGATTACCTGCGACGCCAGTGGCAACGTGACGTTTATCAATACCGAGGCTACGCGTTTAACTGGATGGACACCCGAAGAGGCCATGGATAAGCCCATCTATCTGGTGTACCAATTACGCGAAGAAGCCAGCGGTGAGCCGCTAAGCAATCCAGCCAGGCAAGTGCTCACCCAACTAACCTCGGTACACTCCACCGAACACTGCCTGCTGGTTAATCGTGAGCACGCGCGCACTCCCATCCAACACAGCGCCTCACCGATACGTTCACGCAGCGGCATTACCCTCGGCGCAGTGGTCGTTTTTCAGGATGTCAGCCTCACTCGCCAACTGACCGAACAGCTCAGCTATCAGGTCAGCCACGATAACCTAACCGACCTGCTCAATCGCCGCGCCTTCGAATCAGCGCTCACCGCGCTACTCAACCGCGACGATGGTCAACATGTGCTGTGCTACCTGGATCTTGATCAATTCAAAATCGTCAATGACAGCTGCGGCCATCTCGCGGGAGACGAACTGCTGCGCCAGGTCGCGTTAAAATTAAAAGGCCACGTGCGCAGCAGCGATATCGCCGCACGCCTGGGTGGCGATGAATTTGCTTTGTTGCTACCTGATTGCACTTTAGAGCGCGCTTTGACAATTGCAGAAGCGCTGCGCTGCGATATCGAACAGTACCGTTTTGCCTGGCAGGGACACACCTTTGGTATCGGTGTGAGCATTGGCTTKGTTGAATTAAACCCTGCTCAGCCCATGCAGTTGAGCCAGGCACTCCACGCTTCTGATGCAGCGTGCTACGTCGCAAAAGAGACCGGCCGTAATCGCATCCACTGCTATCAGCCTGACGATCATTCGTTACTGGAAAAGCACGGCGAACTTCAGTGGGCACAACGCCTGCAAAATGGCTTGGATAACGACGCTTTCCGCCTTTTCGCCCAACCCATTACAGCCGTTTGTGCCGACAGCCCTGGCTACCGCGAAATTCTGCTCCGCCTCGAAGAGCAGGGAGAGGTCATCGCGCCGGGTAGCTTTCTCCCCGCCGCTGAGCGATATCACTTTATGGTGCGTATTGACCGCTGGGTTATCCGTAACACCCTGGCCTGGCTAGGGGATCAAAACCGCCACGCAGCACTGCCGTCACATAGCCTGTGGGGTATCAATCTTTCGGGCGATTCGCTTTCTGATGCTGATTTTTGCCAGGACCTTATTAGCCAAGTTGCCAAGGCAGAGCTACCCCACGGCACGCTGTGTTTTGAAATTACCGAAAGCACCGCTATTGCCCAACTCTCCAATGTCAGTGAATTAATTGTCACCCTGAAAGAGTATGGCTGCCGCTTTGCACTGGATGACTTTGGCACCGGCGTCTCCTCTTTTAGCTACCTAAAGCAGTTGCCCGTCGATTATCTAAAAATTGACGGTAGCTTTATCCGCAATGTGCATCAGGACCCCATTGACCGGGCAATGGTTGAGGCGATTCATGCCGTTGGCAAGGCGTTGGCGATTCAGACAATTGCTGAATTTGTGGAGACCCAAGCAACGCTGGACACGCTGCACCAAATGGGCATCGACTACGCACAGGGGAATTTACTCGGCAGACCTGAACCACTCACCCATATGGCGAACCACCGCATTAAGGTGATGCCACGCTAGCGGCAGGGAAATCTAAATGCCAGAAACGCAAAAAAACCCAAGATGGGCATCGTCTCTAAGAGAAGGAAGGCAGTCACTAAAATAGGCTAGGATAAATACTGGAGGATATACCGGCTAATGGGGTGGATGATGGGACTTGAACCCACGACCACCGGAGTCACAATCCGGGGCTCTACCMCTGAGCTACACCCACCACAACCTAAAACTGGAAACGCAAATATTGTCACTGGGGTGGATGATGGGATTTGAACCCACGACCACCGGAGTCACAATCCGGGGCTCTACCCCTGAGCTACACCCACCATAGACAAACTTGCGAAACATGCTTGAAGAGATGATTCTGACAGGTTGTTACCACTGAATTAGGTGGCACGCCCAGCAGGAATCGAACCCGCAACCTACGGCTTAGAAGGCCGTTGCTCTATCCGGTTGAGCTATGGGCGCACATAAAGAATTCGGAAGAAACGAATACTGATGAGCACTAGACCACAACCAAAGCTTGGAAAAGCAAACTGCTACCTTTCGCGCTAGTTAAGTGTGGTCGGGATGGAGGGATTCGAACCCCCGACATCCTGCTCCCAAAGCAGGCGCGCTACCAGACTGCGCTACATCCCGATTTCTCACTCTAGACGCTACCGCATGGCCCGTCTCAAGCGAGGCATATATTACTATTTTTAATTTTAAAGTCAACCATTAAAGTGATTGTTAGTGAAGGCGCTTTGCCTGGATGCCCCAGCGTGCGAAAATTAGCATCTCTACGCGCTGCTGTATGAGCGCTTGGTACCAGTTTTTGTCTGAAGTGTTAGCGAACGCCGCTAGCTTTCAGACATGGCTCTTAAGACCTAGCCTTAGCTCTTTTAACATCCACAGGGATTCCATTACATGACCGCCCAACTAATCGATGGCAAAGCCATCGCTGCTACTGTCCGCCAACAGGTTGCCGAAAAGATCGCTGCACGCCGTCAAGCCGGCGGGCGGGCACCGGGACTAGCCGTGGTTGTGGTCGGGGACGATCCCGCCTCTCAAGTGTATGTCAGTAACAAGCACCGCGCCTGCGAACAGGCAGGTATTCTTTCCTTTCAGCATGCCCTGCCCGCCACGACCTCACAGCATGAGCTGGAAGCCCTGGTTGACCAGCTCAACAGCGATCCTGCCGTGGATGGCATCTTGGTTCAATTGCCGCTGCCCAAGCACCTGGATGCAGAGCCTATTTTAGAGCGTATTCTTCCTGGCAAAGACGTCGATGGCTTTCACCCTTACAACATTGGCCGTCTAGCGCAGCGTATGCCCGCCCTACGCCCTTGCACGCCGAAAGGCATCATGACCCTGCTGGCACAGAGCGATATTGCGCTACGTGGCTTAGACGCTACCGTCGTAGGCGCCTCTAACATCGTAGGCCGCCCCATGGCGCTGGAACTGATGCTGGCAGGCTGTACCACTACCGTCTGTCACCGCTTTACCCAAAATCTTGAAGCCCACGTAGGCCGCGCCGATATTTTGATTGTGGCTGTCGGTAAGCCCGGCATCGTCAAAAGTGAGTGGATTAAGCCGGGCGCTATCGTGATCGACGTGGGTATCAATCGCCAAGAAGATGGCACGCTAAAAGGCGACCTCGACTTTGCTGCTGCTGCCGAACGCGCCAGCTTTATCACCCCGGTACCGGGTGGTGTGGGGCCGATGACGGTGGCAACGCTGCTGGAAAATACCCTGGAAGCCGCTGAGCAGCACGATTTAGCCCAACAGGCATAGCCAATTCCGGCATTATCAAATCATTTATCTAGGAGCATGGCGCAGTGAAGCGTATTGGTATTATTGGCGCAATGGCGCAGGAAGTGAGCACCCTGGTGGGTCAGTTGGACGCCCCCCAACGCTATGAGCACGCCGGTTTTGTCTTTCATACCGGCATGCGTTACGGCCTCGAAGTCATTGTGCTGCAGTCAGGGATTGGCAAAGTCAATGCCGCGGTGGGCACGGCTATTCTATTAGAGCGCCACCAGCCCGACGCTATTATCAACACCGGTTCAGCCGGAGGCTTTGCCACCGATTTAAACATTGGCGATGTAATTATTTCAGATGAAGTGCGTCACCATGACGTTGACGCCGTGGTGTTTGGGTATGAAATAGGCCAAGTGCCAGGGATGCCCGCCGCCTATTTAGCCGACACAGCGCTGCGAGAAGTCGCGCGTAACGCCATCGCCTCGTTAGGCGAAGTCCAAGTGCGCGAAGGCTTGATTGCCACTGGCGACGCCTTTATGTCCGACCCTGCCCGGGTAGACGCGACCCGCGCCCTGTTCCCCAGCATGCTGGCGGTAGAGATGGAGGGCGCCGCCATTGCCCAAACGTGCCACCTCTACCAGTGCCCTTTCGTGGTTATCCGCGCGCTCTCTGACATTCCCGGCAGTGGCGACAACCACCTCTCCTTCGATGAGTTTCTGGAGGTGGCTGCTGACCACTCGTCACGCATGGTGGATCAAATGCTAAAGCAGCTCGGTAACGTCTAACAGGGCGCTAAACGCTTGATGCCGTCGACGGTTAAAGCGTCGACGGCAGCCATCTCCCTAAGACTTAATCGCCCAGCCCAGCGACTCCCCCGCCAGTAGGGGAATAATTGTTTCCCCCTGGGCGTAAGCGTAGCTTTCCGGCAACGTCCACGCGCGGCGCTCCAGCGTAATGGTGTCGGGATTAGGCGATAGCCCATAAAAGCGCGGCCCATTAAGACTGGCAAAGGCTTCCAGCTTATCCAAAGCATCCATTTCATCGAAAGCGGCGGTGTAAAGCTCAATGGCCGCGGGAGCGGTATAGGCACCGGCACAACCGCAGCTTGACTCTTTAGCACCCTGGGAGTGGGGCGCGCTATCGGTGCCCAAAAAGAATTTGTGGCTGCCGCTGGTGGCTGCTTTTAGCAGCGCCTGGCGATGCTGCTCACGCTTTAGAATCGGCAGACAGTAGTAGTGAGGACGAATACCCCCTACCAGCATCTTGTTACGGTTAAACAGCAAGTGATGGGCGGTAATGGTGGCGGCCACGTTATCCGGTGCCTGGGCAACAAACTCAGCGGCCTGCTGGGTGGTAATATGCTCACACACTACTTTCAGCGTCGGGTGACGCTCCAACAACGGTTTCATCACGGTTTCAATAAACACCGCTTCGCGATCAAAAATATCGATCTCGGCATGGGTGACCTCACCGTGCACCAAGAGAGGCATACCGACCTTAGCCATCATCTTGATAGTGGCGTCACAATGCGCCAAATCGGTTACCCCAGAGTCAGAATTAGTGGTTGCCCCAGCAGGATAAAGCTTCACCGCTTTAACAATGCCACTTTGCGCCGCACGCTCAATCTCTTCGGGTGGTGTTGTATCGGTCAGATAGAGCACCATTAAGGGTTCGAAGGCACTGCCCGCGGGCAAGGCTGCGAGAATCCGCTGTCGGTATTCAAGCGCCTGGGCCGTCGTGGTAATCGGCGGAGTGAGATTGGGCATAATGATCGCCCGCCCCATCTGCGCAGCGGTATGGCCGACGACTGCTTTTAGCGCCTCACCATCGCGCAAGTGAAGGTGCCAATCGTCGGGGCGGGTCAGTGTCACAGTGTCCACGGCAAGTCCTGTAGTGGTGTTAAATCGGGTAAAATGCAGTGCGCACAGTATACGCAATTGTGCGAGGGGATAAATCCGCTACTCATGCGTCCACACCTATGCCCAAGTGTCGTATCATTACGGCGCTGTTCTAAGACCCAGGTCACACCACTAGTTTTTGACGCTAAGGATTCGGTTGTTTATGCAGAACGTGCGGCGCTATGCGGACATTATTGCCAGCCTGGAAGGATTGATGTGGCTAAGCCTCGCTTGGTCGATTTCGCTCTCCGTTCATATCGGCAGTACCGAACCCACTCTCGCCAGTTTACTGGTGATTGGTGCTTTGGTGGTTTTCTGCTGGGCTCATCGGCCCTTGCGTTATTTGCTGCGCCGCTACCATATCCGCAAACGTCGCACCGATATGTGGATCCACACCCTGGCTTTGCCGCTGCTGCTGGCGATGTTCTTCCACATAATGATTGACGCTTTACTGGGTGGTGCTTGGTTACCACCTAAAATGTTGCTGTTCAATATTTTGGCGTCTGCAGGCTGGACAACCTACGTCATGACCCTCTTAATTAAATTTGTCATTCATGGCTTTAAAGCCAAGAAGAAGCAAGCCTAACATGCCGACCGCCCTCCCCCTTCCGCTGTCTACGCCTAACCGCAACTTGGTGCGGCTAACGATTGTGCGCGGCATCACCTGGACTGGTTTTTTACTGGCCATTGTGGTCGGCGTTGAACTACTTGCTTTCGACTTGCCAGTGACGGCCGTGGTGAGTGTGGTCATTTCCATGGGCGTACTCAATATCGCCACCTGGTGGCGCCTGGGCCGCCCCCGCGCGGTGACGCATCTTGAGTACTTGTTACACTTACTAGCCGACATTACCGGCTTGACGCTGCTGTTCTACTTCTCGGGTGGCTCTACCAACCCCTTTATTACCTACTATCTGGTGCCGGTTACCATCGCTGCCGCCACACTGCCCTGGCGCCATGCCTGGATCATTGCCGCCTGCTCCATGGCGGGTTACACCTTTTTAATGTTTTCCTATCACCCCATCCCTCAGCTGGGCCATATCAACAGTGACAGCCCCCTAAGCCTGCATATATTAGGCATGTGGCTTAACTTTGGTCTCTCTGCGGGCCTGGTGACGTTCTTTATTTATAAAATGGCGCACGCGCTGCGTAGCCGTGATCAAGCGCTCTCCCGCACGAGGGAAGCCGCCCTACGTAATGAGCAAGTGCTAGCGGTGGCTACACAAGCCGCAGGCACCGCCCATGAACTGGGCACCCCATTGTCTACTATGGCTGTCCTTCTCAAAGAAATGCAGGCTGACGCCCCCGCCGATTCGGTGCTTGATCAGGACATTAACTTATTGCGCCAGCAGGTAGACGTATGCAAATCACGCCTGCAAAATTTGGTTTCTAACGCTGATCGGCGACGCATGGCCGAACCCGAGGTACTCGACGCGGAAGTGTGGCTAGCAGGCGTTGCGCAGCGCTGGCTGGTGCTTCGCCCGGATGTGAGCCATCAATTCGATGTGGCGGAGAAGCGCGGCAGGCCCTGGCTTGCTGTCGACGCCACCCTCGACCAAGCGTTGACCAATTTGCTCAACAACGCCGCTGACGCCAACCCAGAGCACATTGCTATTCGCTTAGACTGGCAGGGGGAGAGCGTGGTGATCGATATTAGAGATCACGGCCCAGGCGTTGCCATGTCAATTGCCGATCAGTTGGGTGAGACGTTTATTTCGACTAAAAGCAAGGGCATGGGTATCGGCTTGTTTTTAACCCATGCCACCATCAATCGCTTTGGTGGCGGTGTTAGCCTGTATAATCACCCGGAAGGGGGTACGCTAACAGAAGTTACGCTGCCTCGCTGCGCGGCACCCAATTAGACGCGCCCGCCCCAAGCACCGCCAGTAAGGATTGAGGACAACATGCAAACGCGAGAGCAACGCCTGCTGATCATTGATGACGATGAAATGTTTTGCCATGTGCTGAATCGTGCCCTAACGCGCCGTGGTTACGACGTCATCGTTGCCCACGATGCAGAGCAGGCTCTGACCCTGGCAGCGCAGTATTCACCTGCCATGGCGACCCTTGATTTAAAGCTGGAAAACAGCTCAGGCTTAAAGCTGCTTCCCGAGCTGCTTGCCACCGTACCCCAGTGTCGCATTGTGGTGCTAACGGGCTACTCAAGCATTGCCACAGCCGTTGAGGCAATGAAACTTGGCGCGGTTAATTACTTGTGTAAACCGGTGGATGCCGATGATGTTTTAATCGCTTTTGAGCGCCAAACTGGCGACCCGGATATTGAGCTCGCTGACAACCCGCCCTCGATTAACCGCATCACCTGGGAGCATATTCAGAAAGTGCTGCAGGAGCATGATGGCAATATATCTGCCACCGCACGGGCGCTGGGCATGCACCGCCGCACCCTTCAGCGCAAATTACAAAAACGCCCCGTACGTCGTTAAAGCCTGAAAAAAGCCATCTCGCCAACCACACAAGGTCATTGGCGAGGCCAGGCTGATGACTTAATGTGCCGTCCAGCCTAAATCGATATTAAAGCTCGATCCGGTCACGGCGCCGGCAGCGTCAGATGCCAGGTAAGCGACTAACTGCGCCACTTCTTCAGGCTCGATCAAGCGCTTGATCGCCGCCTGTTTGAGCATGACCTTTTCGATCACTTCCTGCTCATCCATACCGTGCAATTTAGCTTGGTCGGCGATTTGGTTGTCCACCAGCGGGGTTTTAACATAGGCAGGACACACGGCATTAGCAGTAATGCCTTGCTCACCGCCCTCCAGCGCCGCCGTTTTGGTCAAACCGATCATACCGTGCTTGGCACTGATATACGCCGCTTTACCCGGCGAAGCCACTTGGGCATGTATCGAGGCCACGTTAACAACTCGCCCCCAGCCTTTTTCACGCATATGCGGCCATGCCGCCTGGGTCAGCAAGAAAGGCGCCGTCAGCATCAGATCGATGATTTGACGCCACTTCTCTTCAGGGAAGGTCTCGATTGAAGCAACATGCTGAATCCCAGCATTATTGACCAAGATATCTACGCCGCCAAAACGCTTAACCGCATCGGCCACCGCCGCACGGCAGGCATCAGGGTCGGTTAGGTCAGCTTCAAAAAAAGCCGCTCCGGCTTTTTCTGCGATCGCCTTACCCGCCGGATTAAAGTCGACGGCGAGCACTTGATGGCCCAGTTCGCAAAAGTGCTTAACCACGGCGGCACCGATGCCACTGCTGGTACCGGTGACTAGCGCAACTCGCGGCGTTGTAACGGCTTGGGAAGTCATAGGCCATTCCTTTTTCACTACGTAGATGGAAGGTACTGTCTGTAGAAACCCTGTCAGTATAGCTGCCTACACTTAGGCGTTGAGCTCTTTGGCAGGTTGCATTAAACGCGCCATCATTTGCTGTGCCAGCCTTGCAGCCTCCTGCATGCTCTCAAGTTCGCCCAAATCATGCAAAATGGCGCGCTTATAGAGCTTATAACCGCCTGGCAAACGCTCTAGGGATACTTTATAGGCACCTGACGGTAGCGAGAGCGTTAGCGTATCCGCCAAAGGCTCAGTAAGCAGCGATTGATCAGGTAACAAGACTAACCACAGCTCACAAGGCGTAATCAACGCCCCCACCCTATGCTCAGCGCCATGATGCTGAAAGCATAGCGCATCAACCCCTAAACGCGGGTTCCAGCCACTCCTTTGTTTAATGGCGGGTAAGTGGACATCGCGGTACGCCTTCGCCAGTGCAGTAAGGAAAGTGTATTCGTCAGTGGTAAGCATTTGCATAGACTTGTTCGTTTTTCCAGATGATAACGGGCATTAATGGTTCATGTAGCGAGCTGCTATTGGCGAAACGTGCTCTGCTCAGCCACAATGGGCGCAAATTTATCGCTTAGCCAACGGCTATTTTCCACTCAGTTACTGCCCACTTGGTAACTTAATCTGCTTATCGTAAAGGAGCGCCAGCTATGTTTGTGGTTATTTTTGGTCGAATGTCATGCCCCTTCTGTGTGCGTGCAAAACAACTTGCCGAGCACTTGGAAAAAGTCGGCAAAATTGAGGGTTATCGCTATGTCGATATGCCTTCAGAAGGCGTAACTAAGGAAGATATCGCCAAAACGGCAGGCAAACCCATTCACACAGTGCCGCAGGTGTTTGTCGATCAAGCCCATGTGGGCGGCTTTACTGAATTTGATCAGTTTGTGCGCGACCAGCAGTTGCTTGCCGTTTAACCGCTCGTTAATACCCGTTGAACCCTTGCTTATCTCGCTTGCCTATACTTAGCAGTTATTAAATGGCTCACGCTAGGTGTGCCACCTTGGGCAAGGAGTTCACCATGCAGCGTCAGGAGTTTGTTCAGCAGCTGTGGCTTKACTATGTACATACCCATCCCGATGTCGGCGCTCTTCGGCTGTGGCCACTAGCAACCGCAGCCGAATATCTAACCTTAGTCACGCTTAATTACGGCCCCTTTGCCGCCACCGCAGTCAGCGGCAACTTAGCCCATATGGGTTACCGCGCTATCGGCCACTACGCCATGGCTGACAAGGGTTTGCTGGTGCATTTACTCGCGCCGAGTGACGGCGGTAGCTGGCTGGTGCTGGCAGAACTGCAAATTGGCACATTATCCAAGGCGCCACGGGAAGCCATCGAAGGACTCGTACGGCAATCGCATCCCCAGGATTGCAAGGGCCATAACTTACTCTGCCGGGGTCGCCCTTGGCCAATGCCTAGCTGGGCGCTTTATCAACAGCTGCAGCAAGCGCACCCCTTGGCTGCCTGGATAGCCGTCATGGGTCCCCGCCTGCATCACGCCGGCTTTGATTGTGGCCAGCTTGGCGAACCCTTGGCAGTCTTGGATCAACGCCTCAACGAGGTAGGCATGCCCAGCCTACAGGGGCAGCAGAACGGCGTTTTTACAGTATCTTCACTGCTTGATCACCGCTTCTACCCCACTACGCCGCAAAAAATGGTGTTCGCCGATGGTGATGAACACCGTCTCTGCCTGGGCGGCCTGGCATTAGTCCAAAAACACGTTGAAGATAACCACGAGCGTATTGCCGATGTCTTGCTACCCCACCACACGCGCTGCGAGATGGCATAAGACGCTAGCGACAAAAACGCTAGCGTCTCACAGAGCTGCCTATTCAAGCGCTACGCCAATAGAGGAGGGGCTTATTCGGCATCAAACGTCATTTCAGGAACATTGTCAGGCACAATTAACTTGCCCGCCGTTTTCTCGACGATCTCCTCAACGCTTACGCCCGGGGCGCGCTCCTTGAGAATAAAGGCACCGTCTTTGATTTCAAGATAGGCGAGATCCGTCAAGACGCGGTTAATGCAGCCTGCGCCGGTTAGCGGCAGTTCGCATTTTTCCAACAGTTTGGACTCGCCATGCTTGGAGGCGTGCGTCATGGTACAAATAATGTTTTCAGCACCGGCAACCAAGTCCATGGCGCCGCCCATGCCTTTGATCAATTTACCGGGAATCATCCATGAGGCGATATTGCCCTGCTGATCCACCTCAAAAGCACCCAGCACAGTGAGATCGACATGACCGCCGCGAATCATGGCAAACGATTCTGCTGAAGAAAAAATCGCTGCTCCGGGACGGGCTGTGACGGTCTCTTTACCCGCATTAATCATATCTGAATCGAGTTCTTCTTCGCTGGGATAACGACCCATCCCCAGCAGCCCGTTTTCGGATTGCAGCATGACATCAATGCCATCCGGGATGTAGTTGGCAACCAGGGTAGGAATGCCAATGCCCAAGTTAACGTAAAAACCATCTTGAAGTTCGCGGGCGACACGCTGAGCCATCTGTTCTCGTGTTAAAGCCATGGTGATTTCCTCTTACTAAATCGTTAAATGAGAAGCGAATGAGACGTTTGAAGCCGTGGTGCGTTAACTGCGCACCGTGCGTTTTTCAATCCGCTTTTCAAACGTGCCTTGAATAATCCGATCCACATAAATGCCTGGGGTATGGATCTGGCTAGGCTCAAGCTCACCCGGCTCAACGATTTCTTCAACTTCCACCACGGTGATTTTTCCCGCGGTGGCGGCCATGGGGTTAAAATTTTGGGCCGTATGGCGATACATCACATTGCCATAGCGATCCGCCTTCCAGCCTTTTACTATGGCGAAGTCACCGACAATGGCTTCCTCTAAAATACAGTGACGCCCGTTAAACTCGCGAACCTCTTTGCCGTCACCAATCGGCGTGCCGTAGCCAGTGGCGGTGTAAAAAGCGGGAATGCCCGCGCCGCCCGCGCGCATTTTTTCAGCTAGCGTACCTTGCGGCGTTAGCACCACCTCAATTTCATCGTTGAGCATCTGCTTCTCAAATAAGGCATTTTCACCTACATAAGAGGCCAGAATCTTACTGATTTGACGATCTTCAAGCAGTATCCCCAAGCCAAAGCCATCGACACCGCAGTTATTGGACACCACGGTGAGATCATTGACACCGCGGCGTTTGATTTCGGCAATCAGGTTTTCGGGAATACCGCAAAGACCGAAGCCACCAGCGATTACGGTCATACCGCTCTCGATGCCTTCCATTGCCTCTTCGTAGGAAGCTACACGCTTATCGAATCCTGCCATTGTGGTACCTCACATTGTTGTAGGTAATACGTGTTGTAGGTGATACGTGAACTGAATCTTACGATAGTGCCAGTGTTGTGCGAGATGATATATTTGTTAAGTTTGTTTTTCTTATCAATTTATTTTTAAAACTTATAAAAGGCACTTTATGACCGTCAAACAGCTACGCGCCTTTCTGGCGGTCGCCCAAACCCTCAGTTTTACCCAAGCCTGCGAGCGGCTGCACCTCTCTCAACCGGCACTCAGCCTGGCGATTAAGGGCCTGGAGGAGTCCCTGGGTGGCAAACTGCTGATTCGTAGCACCCGTAGCGTCAGATTAACCCCAGAAGGCGAGTCACTGCTACCGCTAGCCAAACATCTGCTGGCCCAGTGGGACAATACCGAGGAGCGTCTGCGCCAACGCTTCACCCTTCAATTAGGGCGACTCAGCGTCGCGGCGATGCCCGCGTTTGCCTGCAACCTGCTCCCTGCAGCGCTGGTTAAATTTCGCCAGCAGTATCCCAAGATCAACATTACCGTTCACGATGTGATCAATGAGGAGGTCACCGCCATGGTGCGCTCCCGTCAGGTCGAAATGGGGATCGCTTTTTCACCCGAAGGTACTGGCAGCCTGCTGTTTACGCCGCTATTTGAGGATCATTTTGTGGCCGTTGTGCCGCCTGGATCTGGGTTAATCCAGGCCACCCAGCTCGACTGGACGACCCTGCTCAACCACGATTTCATTACCCTGCAGCGCCCCTCTATGGTGCGGCGTTTACTGGAGCAGGAGCTGGGTAAGCAGCAGATGGAGCTAACGGTGGCCTTTGAGAGCCACCAGCTCTCCACCGTGGGTAGGATGGTGGCCGACGGCCTGGGCGTCAGCGCGGTACCTTCCATGTGTATTCGCCAAATGCACGAACTGGGCGCCCGCTGCATACCACTAACGGCGCCCGCCATTTCCTGCCGAGTCGGCATTTTGACCCACCAAGAACTTTCCGTCGCCGCACATGCACTACGCACCGTACTGCTTGATACCGTTCAAGCGCCCTCGCTCTCGACTAGTTTCATACTAAGTTGATGAGATACACAGGGTTTCTGCTGGGCAGCGTGGCTAGGATCATTTAGCATTCAGTATTACGCTATGGGTCTGACGGTAAGGAAACACGGTATGCCTATTTTAAAGGGGCTAGTTAGCGCACTGCTGCTAACGCTCAACACGCTGTTCTGGGGCGTACCTCTCATTCTCCTGACGCTACTTAAAGTCATTGCCCCAGGGCAACGGCTGAAACAGTTCGTGCTGCAGGGGCTGAATGGCGTCGCGCTGAACTGGATAGGGGTAAACCTATGGTGGATGCGCCACTGGCTGAAGCCAGTGCTCCACGCCAGCGTACCCGACCMCTTGAGCCCGCAGCAGTGGTGGCTGGTAATCTCCAACCATCGCAGCTGGACCGATATTTTTATGCTACTAATGGCGCTGCATCGGCGCATCCCTATGCCACGCTTTTTCCTAAAGCGTCAATTAATCTGGATTCCCATTGTGGGGCTGGCTTTTTGGGCACTAGAGTTTCCCTTTATGCGCCGCTTTAGCCGCGAGCAAATCGCTAAAAATCCTAAACTGGCCAGCATTGATCGTGCCGCTACTGAACGGATGTGTCAGCAGGCGCGCCTTTCGCCCATTGCGATTTTTAATTTTGTCGAGGGCACCCGCTTCTCAGTTGCCAAGCGCGACGCCCAGCAAAGCCCCTACCGCCACTTACTTCGCCCCAAGGCGGGCGGCGTTGCCCAGGTACTTAGTCTGCTAGGGAACCAATTGGATGGTATCCTGGATGTGACGATCAGCTACGCCAACCCCTCGCCGACATTTTGGGGTTTTTTGTGCGGCAAGGAAGCGCCCGTTACGTTGCAGGCACGGCAACTCAGCATTCCTGAGTGGATGTACGCACCAGATAACCACGAAGAAAAGCAGCATAAGGAACGCTTCCACACATGGATCAATTCACTCTGGTTGGAAAAAGATGGCATGCTGGACAGCCGCACCGATCACGACTAACCGGCTGGCTAACGGCCTGGTTGTTAGCGGGATTACTGACCGGCTGCGCCAGTGCYCCTCCATCGTCATCCCAACGAGCGGCATCCCCAAGCGCCAGCCAGATTAGTGGCGATTGGGKACAGGTACAGCGTGGTGACACGCTGGGTAAGCTGGCGGCTCGGGCTAACGTGCCACTGGAACGCTTGGAGCGCTTTAACCCAGGTGCCGATACGCGGCGCCTGGAAATTGGGCAACGTCTATTAATTCCTACCCAGCAGGAGCGGGCACCTTCAGGTGGCCCCTACCGCTATCAAATCCGTCCTGGTGATACGTTCTCGAGCATCGCCCGACATTTTGGCACTACCAGTGGCCGCATTCAGAGCGCCAATCCTAGCGCCTCGCCCACTAGCTTGAGAATCGGTCAAGTGGTCAGCCTGCCTCTTGGCGGTTCTGCGCCGCGCAGCTCATCGCAACGGCAGGCGGCGAGTAGCAGTGGTTCATCAAGCGCTAACAAGCCCGCCGCCGCGCCCACCAGTAGTGCGCCCAGCCAGGCACTGCCCTCTTCCGCCAGGCGCTGGCCCTGGCCGCTGGATGATTATCGCGTGGTTCGCCGCTTTGGACCGGACAGCCGGGGCACTCTGCAACCCATGCTGCTGGCTACTCAAGCCGGTGCTCAGGCTAAATCCGTCGCCCCCGGCGAGGTACGCTTTGCCGATGGCATGCGCCAGTTAGGTGAAGTGGTGATTGTGCATCATGCCGATAACTTACAGACCGTATACGCCCTTTGCGAGCGCATTTTGGTCGAGGTAGGCAAGCAGGTGAGCGCAGGAGATCCGCTGTGCGAGGTAGGTCAAAGCAGTTCCACACAACGCTATGATCTACTCTTTGACCTACGCCAAGGCGGTAAACCCATCGATCCCAAACAGGTACTGCGCTAAAACACTCGGTTGATAACGCTGTCCTTCGTAATGCTGTACTTTATATAACAGCGGCCCTAGCTATGCGGGGGCCGCAGGTATAGGGACACGCTTCTAGCCGCGATAGTAGCCAGGTTTTACAAATGGCATGGGGGTTACCACCATGGGTAACTGCTTACCGCGCACTACCGCGGACACAGCACTTTGCGGCGTTTCCAGTTCACGACTGACATAGCCCATCGCCACTGGTTTGCCGACACTGGGGCCAAAACTGCCGGAGGTCACAATCCCAATCTCATTGCCTGCTTCATCTACCAGGGGTGCACCCTCGCGGACCGGCGCTCGGCCTTCAGCTAATAGCCCAACACGCTTGCGGGTGTGATCTTTGGCATCGACCTGATGAAGAATCACGTCAGCGCCTGGAAAACCTCCTGGCCGATCACCGTCGCGGCGACGCGGCTTGCCTATCGCCCAGATCAACCCCGCTTCGACTGGCGTGGTTTGCTCATCCATATCGTGGCCGTAGAGGCATAAACCGGCCTCTAGCCGCAACGAGTCCCGCGCGCCCAGGCCAATGGCCTCTACTTCGGGCTCGGCTAGCAGCTGCTCGGCGAAGGCTTCACAGCCATCGGCGGCGACTGAAATCTCAAAACCATCTTCACCGGTATAGCCACTGCGGCTCACCCACACTTCCTGCCCAGCAATGGTAAAGCGGCCATGCTGCATAAACACCAGCTCGCAGGCTGCAGGGCAAAGCCGTTGCATCACCTCACGCGCCTGAGGCCCCTGCAGCGCCAGCAAGCCGCGATCTAGCGGCTCAATCGTGTGGCTTGATGCCAAATTAAGACGCAGGTGCGCCAAATCCTGATCTTTGCAGGCGGCGTTCACCACCAAATAGAAGTGATCGCCTGCGTTGACCACCATCAGGTCGTCAATGATGCCACCTTCGGAATTGGTGAAAAGCCCGTAACGCTGGGCGCCCTTTTCAAGCCCCACTAAATCAGCGGGTATCAGGGTTTCTAGGGCTTCGGCCGTGTTGTCACCGGAAACGCTAATCTGCCCCATATGGGAGACATCAAACAGGCCGCACTTTTGACGGGTGTGCTCGTGCTCTTTTTTGACCCCCAGCGGATACTGAACCGGCATATCGTAGCCTGCAAAAGGGACCATTTTGGCGCCCAGCTTAAGGTGCAGCGCGTGCAGCGGCGTTTGCTTTAATTCGGACATGGGGGGCTTTCCTCACTTAAAATTGCTGACTTAAAAACTGTTCGTTCAAAAATAAGACGGGAAGCCACCTGATTAGTGCCTTCCCGACTCTACTGTTATTCACGTCCACCTATAGCGCCGATTAACGCGCTGCGGTATTTATTGATCGTGATCCAGCTCTTCACCCGGCAATACGTCTTTGCCGTCGAAATAGTCCTTGGTTAGCTTAAAGACTACCGGCGAAAGCAGTGCCAAGGCAATCAGGTTAGGGATCGCCATCATGGCATTGAAGGTATCCGCCATCAGCCAGATAAAGCCCAGTTGCGCGATAGCGCCCAATGGGATAGCCAGCACGAACAGCACCCGATAGATCATAATTGAGCGGGTGCCAAACAGGAACTGGCAGCACTTCTCACCGTAAAATGACCAGCCCAGGATGGTGGTAAAGGCAAAAATGGCTAACGCAACCGCCACGATCTGATTACCAAAACCTGGCAGCGCTGCATCGAACGAGAGCGCGGTGAGCGACGCCCCGGCTTCGCCTTCGATCCATACCGTGGAGGTCAAAATCACCAGTGCGGTAATCGTGCACACAACGATGGTATCGATAAAGGTACCCAGCATCGCGATCAAGCCCTGACGCACCGGGTTTTTGGTTTTGGCCGCCGCGTGAGCGATAGGCGCGCTACCCAAACCCGCCTCATTAGAGAAGATACCGCGTGCTACACCAAAACGAATCGCCGCCATAACCGCTGCCCCGGCAAAACCACCGGCTGCCGCCATGGGGTTAAAGGCGTAGTAGAAGATTAAGCCAAAGGCCTCACCGATCTGCCCGGCATTGATGATCAAGACCAGCAGGCCAGCCACTACATAGGCAATGCCCATAATAGGCACCAGCTTACCCGCCACTTTAGCGATGCGCTTGATGCCGCCCAGAATCACCGCGCCCGCCAACACCATAATGATCACGCCCGTTAGCCAGTGCGGCACACCGAAGGTGGCGTCCATGGCATCAGCAACGGAATTGGACTGGACGGTATTACCAATGCCGAACGCTGCCACGGCACCAAAGAAAGCGAATAATCCGCCCAACCATAGCCATTTTTTACCCAGGCCATTTTTGATGTAGAACATCGGCCCGCCCACGTGGAAACCGGTGCTATCAGTTTCACGGTAACGTACCGCCAGCACCGCTTCGGCAAATTTTGTTGCCATCCCCACCAGCGCGGTAATCCACATCCAAAACACAGCGCCAGGGCCACCTAACGCAATGGCCGTGGCGACACCGGCAATATTACCGGTGCCGATGGTCGCCGAGAGTGCGGTCATCAAAGCATCAAAGGGGGATATTTCCCCTTCGTCACCCTCTTTAGCCGGCGCCGCTTTACCCACACCCGGCTTAGCATCACGTCCCGCCCACATTAGCTTGAAACCCATGCCGAGCTTTCTAATCGGCATCAGTTTCAAGCCAAGCTGCAGGTAAATCCCCACACCGAGCAGCAGAACCAACATGACGGGCCCCCAGACCACGCCGTTGATCGCCCCCAAGAGGCTAGTTAATGCTTCCATGTCCATCTCCTCACTTTGTTGGTATGCAATATTGGTGTGTATTATTGGCTTGTTGCGATTACGGGCTAGCCCTAACGTCGCTATTGTTGGTTAGCGCACGATTTGAATGTTTTACACCATAAACTTAGCAAGCATCTAGGGTGATGTCGCTTGTGCATAGAGGATACCGCTTTTTTCATAACCCATTTGCTGCGCAAAAGCACCTCAACAGATTACGCTGTGGTGCAAGCCATGGCGTCCCAAAAGAAGCAACGGAGAAATTTGTTTCCGATTGGAAACACGTTAACATGCTTGCTTATTCGCTTGGCCAGCACCAGTGACTAGTCGCCAAGGCGATCGACAACCGCTAGTATGCTCGAGTCCAGAAAACTGTTTCATATAGGAAAACATCATGAGCAATCTTCCTGCCAATCTTCGTTACGCTGAAAGCCACGAGTGGGTGCTTGATAATCAAGACGGCACCGTTACCGTGGGCATTACTGATCACGCCCAGCAGGCGCTAGGTGATGTTGTGTTTGTAGAGCTGCCCGAAGTGGGTACCGCGCTGAGCAAAGGTCAAGAGTTTGGCGTTATCGAATCGGTCAAAGCCGCCTCTGATCTCTACTCGCCAGTGGTGGGCGAAGTCGTCGAAGTCAATGAAGCCCTTGAAGACGCCCCTGAAACAGTCAATGAAGCGCCTTACGAAGGTGGTTGGATCATGAAAGTGCGCTTAGAAGGCGACGCCCTTGATGGCCTGCTAGACGCAGACGCCTATCAAGCAACGCTAAGCGCCGACGAGTAAGTTTTGCATTCTTGAGCCTGCCCTTAACGGCAGGCTTTGCGCTGTTTGCTCCTGCACGGTTCTCTCTTAACGTCCGGAATCTTCTTCATGTCTTTTGAAACACGCCGTCTGGCCGAGCTGGCCGATCACGATGCTTTTATCAAACGTCATAATGGTCCAAGTCAAGATGACGTGGCCACCATGTTAAAAGCGCTCAACATGCAGCACATGGAAGATCTGATAGAACAGACCGTGCCGAGCGATATCCGCCTTAACCGCGAGCTAGCGCTCGATGAGCCACGTAGCGAAGCCGAGGCACTTGATTACTTGGCGCAGCTAGCGCGGCAAAACCGGGTAGCCAAAAGTTATATTGGTCAGGGCTACTATGGCACCCATATGCCCGCGGTGATTCAGCGTAACGTGCTGGAAAATCCAGGCTGGTATACGGCTTATACGCCTTACCAACCGGAGATTTCGCAAGGCCGCTTAGAAGGCCTGCTGAACTTTCAGCAGGTAGTGATGGATCTAACCGGCATGGAGCTGGCAAACGCTTCACTGCTCGACGAAGCCACCGCTGCCGCCGAAGCCATGGCCCTGTGCAAGCGTGGCAATAAAAAAAGTAAATCCAACGCTTTCTTCGTCGCCGACGACGTTTTCCCGCAAACCCTAGACGTGGTTAAAACCCGCGCCGAGTTTTTTGGTTTTGAGCTAATCACCGGCCCGGCTGAAGAGTTGGCGAAGCACGATGTATTTGGGGCACTTGTCCAGTACCCCTCTGCCAGTGGTGAAGTGCGCGAGCTGGCACCGCTATTAAGCGCCGCGGCTGAACGCAATATCATGACCTGTGTGGCCAGCGATCTTTTAAGCCTGGTGCTGCTTAAAGAACCCGGCAAACTGGGCGCTGACATTGTCGTCGGCAACTCCCAACGCTTTGGTGTACCCATGGGCTTTGGCGGCCCCCATGCGGCGTTCTTTGCGACTTCCGACAAGCTCAAGCGTTCGATTCCTGGGCGTATCATCGGCGTATCAAAAGATAGCCGCGGCAATACCGCCCTGCGCATGGCAATGCAGACTCGCGAGCAGCATATCCGCCGCGAAAAAGCGACCTCCAACATCTGTACTGCCCAGGCGCTGCTGGCCAATATCGCAGGCTTCTACGCTACTTATCACGGCGCTGAAGGGCTGCGCAAAATTGCCGGTCGCGTTCACCGCCTAGCCACGCTGCTTGCCGAGGGCCTTAAGCAGGCAGGCGTAACGCTCGCCCATGACAGCTGGTTTGATACGCTGCGCTTGACCGGCGTTGACGCAGGCAAGATTCATGGCCGCGCCATGACCCACGATATTAACCTGCACTACTTCGCCAATGGCGATGTGGGCATCAGCCTGGATGAAACCACCACCGCCCACGATGTGGCAGCGCTGTTTGACGTTCTACTGGGCGATGAGCACGGCCTTTCCATCGCAGTGCTGGACGAGCAGGTAGTGGCTGACGGCGCTTTAGGCATTCCCGCTGCCTGCCAGCGCGAAAGCGACTTTTTGAGCCACCCTACCTTTAACCGCTACCGCAGCGAAACCGAAATGCTGCGCTACTTAAAGCGTCTGGAAAATAAGGATCTGTCGCTTGCCCATGCGATGATCCCGCTTGGCTCCTGCACCATGAAGCTTAACGCCACCAGCGAAATGATCCCGGTCTCCTGGCCTTCGTTTGCGCATCTGCACCCCTTCGCGCCCCGCGACCAGGTTGCTGGCTATCAGCAAATGATCGACGAGCTCTCGGCCTTCCTGGTCGAAGTCACCGGCTATGATCATCTCTCGATGCAGCCCAACTCCGGCGCTCAGGGGGAATACGCTGGCCTAGTAGCGATTCGTCGCTACCAGGCGGCCCAGGGTGAAGGCCATCGCGATGTCTGTTTGATTCCCAGTTCCGCCCACGGCACCAATCCAGCCTCGGCGGCGATGGTTCAGATGAAGGTGGTGGTGGTCGAGTGCGACCAAAACGGCAATATCGATATGGCAGATCTGCGCGCTAAAGCCGAGCAACATCGCGATCAGCTCTCAGCCATCATGCTGACCTACCCGTCCACACACGGCGTGTTTGAAACCAGTGTGCGCGAAGCATGCAAGGTCGTTCACGACAACGGTGGCCAGGTGTATATCGATGGCGCCAACATGAACGCTCAGGTCGGCTTGACCCGCCCCGGCGATTTTGGCGGCGATGTATCTCACCTTAACCTGCATAAAACGTTCTGTATTCCCCACGGTGGCGGTGGCCCAGGCATGGGGCCTATCGGCGTTAAAGCGCACCTCGCGCCTTATGTGTCTAATCATGTGGTGACACCGATCAACGGCGTTAACGCTGATAGCGGCGCAGTGTCCGCGGCAGCGTTTGGCAGTGCCTCAATCCTACCCATCTCCTGGGCCTACATTAAGATGATGGGCGCGCGGGGGCTGCGTGAAGCCACCGAACTTGCCATCCTGAATGCCAACTACATTGCCAAGCGACTGGAAGCATCATTCCCGATTCTTTACCGCGGCCAGAACGGCACCGTCGCCCACGAATGCATTATCGATATTCGTCCGCTCAAAGCGGCCTCTGGGATTAGTGAGGAGGATATTGCCAAACGCCTGATGGATTACGGCTTCCACGCGCCGACCATGTCGTTCCCGGTGCCGGGCACGCTAATGATCGAACCAACCGAGTCGGAGTCGCTGTATGAAATTGATCGCTTCTGCGATGCGATGATTGCTATCCGGGCAGAGATCGCCCGAGTGGAGAGCGGTGAATGGCCGCTGGACAATAACCCGCTGGTCAATGCGCCGCACACCCAGGCGGATCTAATGGATAACGACTGGCCGCGGCCTTATGACCGTCAGTTAGCCGCTTTCCCGACCGCAGCTGTCCAGGCCGCTAAGTACTGGCCAGCCGTTAACCGTGTCGATAACGTCTTTGGCGACCGCCAACTGATCTGCTCTTGCCCGAGCATCGATGAATATCGCGACTGATCAGCAGGCCGTAAAGCAGTAACGTCTGAGAAAATATAAACGCCTCTGGAACCTAACTATTCGATGGTACTGGGGGCGTTTTTTCTTGCAGGCGCTGAGCGTAAAAACCATCTAGCAACTTCTCGTAGCGCTTAGGCAGCACCGAGTCGCGGCGGCGCAACAAATAAAGCACTTCATTGACCGCGTTAGGCAGGTTCAGCGCTTTGACCTGACGCTGCCAGGGCGAGGTCTCCAATACCAGCCGCGAGACCACGGTAAACCCCAACCCCCTTGCCACCGCATCCAGCACCATACTGACTTCATTGGTAAAGCCTTGATGTCGGAAATGCGTCATTGAGCGAAACTCGTCGGGGTAATTCGCGCGCAGCAGCGCATTGGCGTGGTTAATCCCGTCGTAATAATTGAGAAAACCAATACCCATTAAATCGGACAGCGTGTTACCCGCAAAATCAGCTGGCACCACGAGGCAGAGAGGCTCTTGGTGCCAGATTGTGCAATCAAGCTCGGGGTGGCGCATTGCCTCGGTGACTATACCGATGTCATAGCGCCCTTCGAGCAGGTCATTGACGATTTCGTGATTAAACGCAAAGCTATAGTTAACCGTTAGATTAGGGTGCATTTGCTGCTGCCCCAATATATACGGATAAAACATCAGGCCAACGCTGCCTGGTGAGGCAATACGGCAGTCACCGCTATCCAAAGAGTCATCGTCTAGTCCGTGACGGAACTGCTCATGTTCAGCAAATAGTTTTAAGGCGTAATCGTAAGCACGCCGCCCCGATTCGGTTAACGTAAAGCTACGCCCCTTACGCTCTAGCAACTCTTTATTTAAATACCCTTCCAACTTACGAACATGCTGGCTGACGCCCGGCTGGGTCATTTCTAACCGCTGAGCTGTGCGGGTAAAACTGCCTGTTTCAACAAGCGTAATAAAGGTACGAAAATAGTGGGCATTAAACATAATGAAGCGCCATGGTCTTGGGTAACGGTCTTTAACGGTTAACTCTCTACTGCCGCCGCCCTTGAAAATATGCCTCATAATAGCACAGCCGAGGAGGCCAGCCGCTGCGCTGTACCCGCCGCGTGGTCATGGTAGTATGCAAGAAGACATCACACGATTAGGGACAGCCCCGCTAATGACCGAAAACGTTCAACCTCGCGCCACCCTCTCCAGCATCATTTCTCCCGAAGGAAGCCTCGAAGTACTCTCTCAGCATGAAGTTAATCGGCTGCACAAAACTTCTCAAAGCGGCCTACACGATCTGCTTCGGCGCTGCGCGTTGGCAGTACTTAATTGCGGTAATCCCAGCGATGATAGCCTGGCGATTTTAGAAGCCTATAAAGATTTTGATATTGAAGTGCTACAGCAAGACCGGGGTATTCGCTTAAAACTAACCAACGCGCCCGCCGAAGCCTTTGTTGATGGCCGTATGATTCGCGGTATTCGTGAGCATCTGTCCTCGATCATTCGCGATATTGTTTACGTCTACAATGAGATTCAACACCACAATCGTTTTGACCTTAGCACGGGCGAAGGTACCACCAATGCGGTTTTCCACATTCTGCGCAAAGCGGGCACGCTAAAACCTGGCCGCGATCCTAGCCTGGTGGTGTGTTGGGGCGGTCACTCTATTTCCCGGGAAGAGTACGAATATACCAAAGATGTGGGTTACCACTTAGGCCTACGCGATTTGGACATTTGTACCGGCTGTGGACCTGGCGCAATGAAAGGCCCCATGAAAGGCGCTAACGTTGCCCATGCTAAGCAGCGGCGCAAGGAAGGCCGCTATTTAGGTATTTCAGAGCCCGGCATTATCGCTGCCGAAGCGCCCAATCCCATCGTCAATGAACTGGTGGTGATGCCAGATATTGAAAAGCGGCTAGAAGCCTTTGTGCGCCTAGGCCATGGGATTATCGTGTTCCCCGGTGGAGTCGGCACTGCGGAAGAGATTCTCTATTTACTGGGCATTCTGCTCCACCCCAGCAACAAGGATATTCCCTTCCCGTTAATCTTCACCGGCCCCGCCAATTCTGCGGCCTACTTTCAGAAAATTGATGAGTTCCTGGTCTATACCCTGGGTGAAGACATTCGCCGCTACTACACCATTATTACTGGCGACCCGGTCGCGGTAGCGCGCGCCATGCGTCACGGTATCGATGAAATCGCTGAATTCCGGCGCACCCATCAGGATGCCTTCTACTACAACTGGCGATTGACCATTGCGCGTGACTTTCAGGCCACCTTTGAGCCGACGCACGAAGCTATGCGCGCCTTGGCCCTGCACCGCCAGCAGCCCACCCACGAGCTCGCCGCCAATCTGCGCCGCGCTTTCTCGGGAATTGTAGCGGGCAACGTCAAAGAGCCCGGTATTCGTGCCATCGAAGCTCATGGTCCCTTTCTACTGACCGCCGAACCCGAATTGATGCAACGCCTGGATGAGCTACTGACCTCTTTCGTGGCCCAAGGCCGGATGAAGCTTGATGGTCAGCACTATACGCCTTGCTACGTACTCAACTAACGGCGCTAAATCCTGAATAAACAATACGCACAGCTGCCATTAGAATGGCGGCTGTGCGCTAAAGGTGGGCCGAGTAGTCTTTTATGCTATCGATTGCATTTATAGCCCTGCTAGTTGCAGGCATCGTCAAAGGGGCCATCGGCTCAGGCGTGCCAGTGATTGTCGTGCCCGTTCTCACCATGCTGTACGACGTTCAACTCGCAATCGCCCTACTAGTCGCGCCTAACCTATTTAGCAATGCCTTACAGGTATGGCAATATCGACGCCACTTATTGCCCCTGCGTTTTTTAGCGGCTTTCTCTATTGCAGGCGGGCTAGGCATTGTTCTGGGCACCTGGGGATTAATCGTTTTATCTCCCGATATACTATCACTGGGTGTCGCGGGTGTGATCGTGCTTTACCTGATCATCAAAGTCATGAAACGTCGCATCGCCCTGCCTTTTAATATCGCTGCGCGCCTAGTGATTCCCATTGGGCTACTCGCTGGCGTACTTCAAGGTGCGGCAGGCATGTCAGCGCCCGCTTCGGTTACGTTTCTCAATGCGATGCAGTTAAAACGTAACGTATTTATTGGTTCAATCTCGGTTTTCTTCGTCGCCATTACCATCGTTCAAATACCGGCGCTTTTAAACGCAGGTATTTTAACCCTAGAACGCTTCCTTTTTAGTATCCTGGCCCTGGTAATCATACTTGCCGCCATGCCACTCGGCGCTCGCCTGGGCAATCGGCTGCCCCACTACTGGTTCGATAATTTGGTTATGCTGCTGCTAGCGAGTATCGCCGGTAAGATTTTTATCGATGCGCTGATAGCCGCCTAACCCCACGGAAAGCCTTCTCTACCTTTTTCTCACGACAGCTAAACAGTGCAGGGAACCAAGTCAGGTAAAAGTGGCCAGAATAGCTACACTTATCAGGCAACACCTCACTATTGACCTTGAAAGGAACTCAATATGTCGATGATTAACCAGTTAAAAGATGTAAAAACCAAAGATTTCGCCAAGCACTGCTATGAAAGCAGCAGCGTCGATAAACTGCGCGAGGCGTCGGAAGGCAGCGCCGATCAGGCAGAAATGGAGCACTGGGGGCTAACCGAAGGGCAGTGGGAAGAGGCAGTTGTTGCCGCTCTCGCCGACCATGAAGCCAAAGAGTAGGTAACACCGCGGCTTTGTAACAAAGCTAATTAACAAAACTATTTAAAGACCACCTTAACAATATCTATGCATGCGCCCTATCGGACAACCGATGGGGCGCTTTGTTTGGCATCGTTTACTTCGCACGATGCTTACTCCACACCCGACAGCGCAACGCCGCCATACTCCTCCCGCAATCGTTCAAGCTTGGCCATTTCACGCTCTGTTAGCTCAGGGGAGCTCCATAGAAGCTGCTCATCACCCCCCTTCAGCCCTTCCAGGGTTACTGTCAGTTCTGCATCAGTGGGTATTTGGGCATTTCCCCAGGGGCCAAATCGGTTGGGTGCCAAGCTCCACTCCAGCGTTTCCCCCGGCTCAATGCCACTAGGAACAACGTAGTAGAAAGACTCATCAACCCAAGGCACCGAGCGGTCAGAGCTAGTCACAACGCCCCTCAACAGCAGCTCAGCAATAGCCTGATCCGTGCCATTGGTCACTTCAAGATCAATCACTGGCTCTGGGGCGCCATAGGGGCTTGCGCCGATGTAATAGCGAGCACTATCAATGGTGAACCGCGCTAGCTGCTGCTGATCACTGGCGGCTTGTGCTTGCTTCTCTTCCAGACGCCTTAAAGTACGAATCGCCTGCTCGCGCTCGCGCGCACGGCGTTCGCGCAGGATCTGATCGGCACGCTGGATCACCTGATCCCCCGTTAACCCGTGCATTTGCGCATTGGCTGTTTCGGCAATCTCAGCAGCATTCATGCGGTGAGGGTTGAGAATATCGATACCACTAAACGACGTTGACGTGGCGATGATGATCAATCCTTGATCAAACTCATCGCGCTTGTAGGAAGGCAACGAGTTACGCACTTCTTCAACAGAGACAACCGACGCAGGCATGGAGCTAGTATCAATTTTGGGATCTGAGCAACCAGCTATCATGAGTACTGATAGTGATATAGCAGACAGCCTTAGCAGGCTCCTCATACAATCACCTCAAAGCAGGCAAATAAAAATTGCTGAGGAGCTTAACGGAAAGCGCTATTAACCACTACCCCCTTCGACCCCAACCGTTTGTTGAGCATTTTCGATTACTCTCTCAAGCCCGTTATATTTGGTCAGCCAAACCACACTGGGATGATGCTAATTGCCCCCCTTATGCGAACGAATACATTCACAGCGAACTGCGCTGCTTGGATATCACACGTTGCCTTGCTGCGTCGCTGTCAGTTTGGGCCGACGATCCGGCGCGAACTCTTAGCGCCACAGCGAAAGTTGATATCCGGTATCACTACAGCGCTATGGATACTCTGCCTTGGGGCCACCTTGGTAACAATTATTTGGATGTGATGTACAGAGAGATATGCTCCATTGCTGACTGAAAACCTAGTACCGAGTAGTCGTCTTTAAGCCAATTAGCTAATTGCTTATGCACACGGTGCAGCCCTTGCACCCCTATAGACAGGCGGTTTGAGGTGCACCTTGAGCCGCTTGCATAAAAGCATTACAAACATTCATTTGCATTAATACGGTGCATTTTGCAATCATTCGCGCTCAATTGGTGCATTTGAGCGTAATATGAAGACCTATTTAAATAAGATGCGCGGTGAGCGTGTTCAGCGTTCATTTGTCGGTTGGAAGGATGCTTTCTGGTCGTGGCTCGGTGCCTTTAGTGGGATGGTGTTAATTTGCTGGTTGAGTGTAGGCTGGCTATCAAAAGAATTGTTAATTGTGGGCTCTTTTGGCGCCACTTCTGTTTTGATCTATGCGGCTCCTGAAAGCCCTTTTGCGCAGCCGAGTCATGTACTCTTTGGCAGCATGCTGTCTGCGCTAGTAGGTGTGGCTTGCTACCAATGGCTTGGAGCCTCCCCCATTGCCATGGCACTCGCTGTGTCATTATCAATTCTGGTTATGCAAATCACCCATACGGTTCACCCACCAGGTGCCGCGGCTGCATTGACTGCCATAGCGGGTGGGGAAAATGTGCACCAATTAGGCTGGTTATTTCCCATTTTCCCCATTGGGGTTGGTTGCATCATTATGCTTGCAGTGGCCATTACGATTAACAACCTTGCCCGCCACCGACGCTATCCTCGCTATTGGTAAAATAGGCAGGTAAGAGGCTGAAGTTACAACAAAAATGCCCCAATATGGGGCATTTTTATATTTAAAACGTCAACTACACCCGCTCCTCTACAACCCAACTCACCACCTCTTCATTGCCAAATTTCGCTTTCCATTCCTGGATCACCTTGTGGTTCCCTCCACGGGTTTCGACCACTTCGCCCGAATGCGGATTTTTATAGACCTTCAAGGGACGCTTCTTACGTCCATCCGTACTGCTTGTCTTGGTGCTCTTGTTTGAAGCTTTACGGTAGGAAGGATCAAGCATGGCGCACACATCTTGCGCTAATTTTCCATACTCCGTCATGAGCGCTTGTAATTTTTCTTTAAATTCAATCTCTTTTTTCAACTCACTGTTATCTTCAAGCGCTTTTAACTCTGCTTGTAACTGCTTCAACATCTGTTCTTTTTTGATGTAATCACTCAGCACTGACGACATGCGTAATATCCTTTATTTTGAATAATCAACGATTGTATTCCAAGCACATATTACACCATACGTTCAATGTTTATACATAATTGAAGTAAGCTGGCATGCGACTGCTAGGCTTCGCTACAACCCGCTTAAATGCGTACTGACTGGCTATTACGCACCTTTATGTTGATACATAGCAGCATCAAATCGAGGCCAACATTGCCATCAACTGCTCTATAGGATTCACGACCCTTTTCATTATTTCCGCAATTGTGGCTGAATCCATGCCTTAAGCCGAGTCCCAGACACTGCACCAGCGAGGCGCGAAACTTCCGCCCCTTATCAATCAGGATCAGCGTAGGAATACAGAGAGCTAAGTTCAGTACCCTTAGGCCTATTCGTTTTGCCAACATTTCACCAACCAACAAAAAACCGCCGCTTGGTTTTACCCAAATCGGCGGTTTTTAATAATCTTTGGTCGGAGCGACAGGATTCGAACCTGCGACCTTTGCAACCTCATTCCATTTACCCCACATTCAAGCAGAAACAAACAGAAACAAAATTAAAACATTGAAAAATATTAAATTAATCATGAGTCATAGTTTTTCCGTTGTCTCCCAGTGTACTCTTCTTCTGCTACCTATTTGCTATCTAGAAAATAAGAGACCACACATGGCAACCACGGGAAAAATGAAGCTAACCGGCAAAATGGGTTAGCCGCCTGTTGCATTCATAAATCGCACTATCTGAACTTCACCATCAGTCGTGAAGTGATGACGCTCTGGCTTCTTCTCCATGGCAGCCACAATGTTCGTTTTAAGCCGCTGAGTATCCCCTGGATAACGTCGCATGACGGCGCGTAAATCTACCGAGTGCTCATTGCCCAGACAAAGCAGTAGCCGCCCTTCAGCCGTCACTCGAACACGATTACAGGCAGCACAGAAATTGTGGCTATGGGGAGAGATAAAGCCAATCCGCGACTGGCTGTCTGCCATACGGTAATAGTGGGATGGATCTAGTGTGGTCTCGGTGGTGGGTAAGAGTTGATAGTGGTTTTCTATGGTCTCGCGTACCGCATCAGTGGAAAGAAAGGTTTCACCACGGTTATGCTCGCTGATAGCGCCCAGCGGCATCTCCTCGATAAAGCTGATATCGACTTGTTCATCCCGGGCAAAGTTTACCAAGTCGATAATTTCGTCGTCATTGCGCCCCTTGAGCAATACGGCGTTGAGCTTAATCGACTGAAAGCCAGCGCGACGCGCTGCACGGATACCCGCGACCACCTGATCAAGATCCCCCGTCCGGGTTAATGCTTTAAAGCGTTCGGGCTTTAGCGAGTCGAGGCTAATATTGAGTCGATGTAGCCCGCCTTGCCGCAAAGCATCGGCATGCTTGACCAACCCTGAGCCGTTGGTGGTCATCGCCAGCTCGCGCAGGCCTTCCAATGCACCGAGTTTTTGCACTAACGTGAGTACGCCCTGGCGTACCAGCGGCTCACCGCCAGTTAGACGGATTTTCTCCACGCCCAGCTCGACAAATGCCTGTGAAAGCGCGGCTATCTCCTCAAGGGTAAGCAGTTGGGCGCGTGGCAGAAAGGTCATTTCCTCAGCCATGCAGTACACACAGCGAAAATCACAACGATCAGTTACCGATATACGCAGGTAACGCACCGTACGGCCATACCCATCGACTAGCGCACTCATTCCATGGGTTCCTCTTGGGTATTGGCATTAACGGGCAGCCGTGCAATGAGTTCTTTTACTTCTGCAGTGACGTCGATGATTGTTTGCTCATCATAAAACTGGCCCCGCCGCTTGCGCAGGCCGTTTCCATATAGCTTTACGTGCTCTGTGGGTATCACATCCGCTTTGGCGAGACAGTGGCTGGCGCAGTGCATCTGGCACCCGTCAATGGCTACAATAGGGCGCCCGGAGCGGGCAATGCGCACCAGACCGGGCACACCACCGCCCACACCGGCAATGCAGGACATTTCCGCCTCTCCTGCATGGTCAAGTCGCAGGGCAACGCTATTGGCAAGTTGCGCCACATCAGAGCAGCCGGAGCAGGCATAAATCAGTGTGCGGGGTTTGTATTGTGAAGACATACCCTCTCCTATGAAAAACAAACGAGGTCAGTGGCCACGATAGGAAAAGCTGTTCAAGCGGCGAACTGATTGATGGGGTAATAGTGATAGGTGGCCCCTTCAGTTACCTGCGTGGCGGGGTTAATCATTAAATAACCATGGGCCTGGCTAGCCGCGCTGAGCATATGTGAGCCCTGCCCGCCCGCTAGCTGCGCCACGGGAGCCCCCTGTGACCAATCCATCACCACCCGTAGTAGCTCGCAGCGCCCCTGGGGGCCACGCTGAGAAAAGCCCGCTTTTACCGGGTAACGCTGTAGAGCCGCTACGGCTCTACCTTGCATGGCATGGATAAACGGCAGCGCCAGCAGTTGCCAGCCCACCAGGGAGGCCACAGGATTACCCGGCAGCGCCATTAACGGTGTGGAAGAGGCAGGCTCCGCGCCCAGATAACCGAACGCAAAGGGCTTCCCTGGCTTCATGGCGACACCATGAAAATGTAAGCCACCGCGCTGCTCGATCACTGGGCGTACATGATCCTCCTCGCCTACCGAAACGCCTCCGGTGCACATCACCACATCCGCAACGGTTTGTGCGTGCTCAAAGGCCTGATGCAATGACTGCGGTGAATCAGCGATGACGCCCAAATCCAGCACGTCGCACTGAGCTTGCGCTAGCAGTACGTTAAGCATGGCGCGGTTGCTGTCGTATACCTGCCCCGGTGATCGCACTGTACCTGGGGCAATCAGCTCATCGCCGGTGGAAAGCAGCGCCACCCTCAGACGCCGTTTGACAGTCACGGCATTGATTCCATGGCTTGCCAGCAGCGCAATCGACGCGGCATCAAGAAGCTTACCCACAGCGAGCAGCGGGGTGCCTATGCGAGTCTCCTCGCCTTGGCGACGAATGTTAGCGCCTAGCACCAAGCTACCCTCGAGGTGTATATGCCCGCGCGGATCAAGAGCCACCCGCTCTTGAGGCACCACAATATCTGCCCCCATGGGCATCGGCGCGCCGGTAAAAATACGCGCGCAGCCTCCTTCCGGTAGCGGCATGACGCCTGCGCCAGCTGGTACGCGTTGGAGAATGGGTAAGCCTGCGCCGCGAGGKGCCGCTTGGTAATCAGCCAGACACAGCGCGTAACCATCCATAGCGCTATTGTCCACGCCCGGCATATCGAGAGGTGCGACCAGCGTTTCTGCCAGCACTCGCCCTGTCGATTGTTCTAGGGTGATGGTTTCTACTGCATTAATGGACGTGGCTGCGTCGATAAGCCGTTGGCGCGCATCAAACAGATCTAACAAGCCGGGCGTGACTATTTCTACGCAGTGACAGTTCATAAGCGCTCCACCTCATTGGAAGAAGTCGCTGTGTGACGTCCACTGCACGGGGTCGCTGAAGGCAGCACCATGGCGGCGAAGTTGCAGGGCCGAGTGCGGGAGTCCAGCTGCAAAGCAATAATCCTGTCCCACGCCAAGGCACACGCTTTGGGCGAACCGGGCATCGCAAATATCATCGTTCGGTTGGCCACCCCCGCTACGGCGCGAGACTGGATCGTCGCTGTGCCGATTGTTTTCAGAGAGTAGTGGCGGAACAGCTCGCCATACCCCTCAATCGCTTTGTCGAACAGCGGTATCAACGCCTCGGGAGTGGTATCCCGGGCGGTAAAGCCAGTGCCGCCATTAACCAGAATCGCGTGGACATCCGTTCGCGCAATCCACTCCGAGACCACAGCACGAACCTGGTAGATATCATCAGAAACGATGCGCCTCTCGACCAAGATATGGCCGCTTTCGCTCAGATGTTCAACCAGCAGGTCACCGCTACCATCCTCGTCGAAACCACGGGTATCGGAAACCGTTAGCACCGCGATGCCGAGCGGAGTGAAAAGAGCATCTACAGGAACATGGGACATCAAGCCTCTCCTATTAGCTTTGCTATTGCTTCAAGCTATTGCATCAAGCTGCCGCCAGCATCGTCATCCAGAACAATTCCTTCGACGCCTATTTCACTCTCTAACGCCAGCAAATAGTGACGCAGCGCGCGTCGAGTTGCCTGCTCCCGTAGGCTATGGCGCACCCGGTCAATAACTTGATCGAAAGGTAACGCCCTACCTTCTCTGCGCTCGTCAATACTCACCACATGCCAGCCATAGCGAGACGCCAAGGGCCGCTCGTGCAGACCTTCGGGCAAGTGCTGCAAAGCGCGATCCAACTCTGGAACGGTCTGCCCTGGAACCAACCAGCCCAAATCACCATCCAGCTCTTTTGAAGGGCAAGCGGAGTGGTGTTGAGCAAATTCGGCAAACCGTTCGGGTATCTGATTAAGCTGTTCGACCAGCTTTTCGCCAAGCTGGTACTCTTCATCGCGACCCAAGGAGTCATCGGGTGCGGCCGCAAGCAGGATATGCCGAACGCGTAACTGGGTCGGKTCGCTGAAGCGTTCACGGTGGGTGTCAAAAAAGCGCTGGCAATCGGTTTCCCCCGGTTCGGGCACCTCTAGCTCCTGTTCGAGCAGTGCAGCAATTGCCGCATCTTCCTGTGCTTCGCTGGCTGCCTGCAGCGACAGCAGGCCGAGCATGTTCGCCCGCTGGCGCAGCAGTTCCCTAACCACCAGCGCGCGAGCCGCCTGAAGCTGGGCCTCCCCCGCCGTTTCAGCGGGGTGATACTGCATCTCTAACGCAATCGTTTCTTCATCGATACTAGCGCCGCCGACGCGTACCGGAGGCGGAGCGATGCCTCCAGGTAGTTGCACGATATCAATCATCTGCATCTTATTTCTCCTCTGGTCCTGGACGTGCACAAGCCGGTTTTTAACTGCGCCGACGGACAATCTGATAGCGACGAGTCACATAGCCGAAAGGCACGCTCCACACATGCACCAAGCGCGAAAACGGGAACAGCAAAATGATAGTTAGGCCAATAAAGATATGCAGTTTGTAGATCCACGACACTTCCTGCATGTAATCCGCCGCACCGCCGCTGAAGAAGACAATCGACTGCGCCCAGCTGGAGAGCGTCAGCATCATTTCACCGTCCATATGGCCTAGCGAGAAGATGATGGTCACCATGCCAAGGCATGCCTGTAAGACGATCAAACCCAGGATCAAGGTATCCATCAAGCTCGACGATGCCTTTACGCGAGGATTGAACAATCGCCGATAGAGCAACATGGCGCCGCCCACCACGCACATGGCACCGGCGATACCCCCCACCACGATGGCAATCAGCTGCTTGGTACCGGCATGCAGGAAAGGTGCGTAGACCCAGTGCGGCGTGAGCATGCCCACCAAATGACCGAAGAAAATCACGATAATGCCGATATGGAACAGGTTGCTGGCCAGACGCATGTTTTTCGAGGACAGCATTTGGCTGGAGCCGGTCTTCCAGGTGAACTGGCCTTGGTCGTAACGCACGAGACTGCCGACCAAGAACACCGTACCGGCCAGATAGGGATAATAGCCGTAGATAAGATGTTGCAGATATTCTATGAACATGGCGATTCTCCTTTTAGCGATCGGCCACGGTTGAGGAAGGCGAAGCGCTCCAGGCGGACGGCATGATTTTGACGGGGTCGCTGTGCACTGCTTTTTTGCGCTCGGCAAGCCGCCGTCCTTCCGCCGACTGCAGCGCGCAGTCTTCGTCAGAAGTGGCCGAAAAGCGTACTGCTTCTTCTTCCCACACGGCGTCCAATGCTTCGGGCGTGTTGTCAGGCGCTTCTTTTTTGACCTGGGGCCGATGCTCTTCGACATCGTCCTCGGCCCCGATTAACGCCAATAGTGACAACGGTACCAGCGCGTGATCCGCTCCCCGCTCCTCCAGCCGCGCAGTCAGCAGCGCCAGAATATGGCGTATTTCGCCCAGCCAGCGGCCGATCTCGGCTTCATCGCACATTGAAAGGTATTCAAGAAATACCGGTAGATGATCGGGCAGTTCACGGGCATCCAGCTCGAACCCGGCCGCGCTGTACTCGGCCATAAGATCTACCATGGCCTGACCACGGTCACGGGACTCGCCGTGAACGTGCTCAAATAGCAGCAGCGACGTAGCCCGTCCCTTATCGAACATAGCGACATACTCGGCCTGCAGCTCAAGCAGGTCGCCCTCTTGGAGACGCTGACACCACTCCATTAGCGACGATTTGAGAGCCGCCCCCAGGCGGCGCTCGGCATTGATAATTTCGATGAGCTCGCCGCTGGCATCCTGCAGTTCCTGTGTCGGGTAATCGAGCAGGCGGGCCAGTACGCGTAGGCTACGCATACCCTGTAGCGGCTCGAACGACGGCTCTACCGGGATCGGCGATTGGGTAGTGGCTTCAGTCATGACGAGACTCCTCAAGTTGTGGCTGCGGGTCGAAGACCTCTACCGGTTTCACCAACACGCTGGTCTGCTTACGGCCATTGAACAGGTTGGGCTGGCTCTCACCGTGGCAACCATCACCAAAGGTAAAGCCGCATCCTCCCCGTTCAGGGAAGGCTTCGGTGGCCATTTCCCGATGGCTGGTGGGGATCACAAACCGATCCTCGTAGTTGGCAATGGCCAGGTAGCGGTACATCTCCTCTACTTGGGCCACGCTCAGCCCCACGGCATCAAGCACTTCGGCGTTGGGGGCACCCTCCACGTGCTTGCCGCGCATGTAGACACGCATCGCCATCAAGCGCTTGAGTGCCAATACCACGGGCTCCTCTTCACCGGCTGTCAACAGGTTAGCCAGGTACTTCACCGGGATACGCAGTGATTCGATCTTGGGCAGGATGCCATCGAACTCTACATGCCCCGCCTCAGCGGCGGACTGAATCGGCGACAGCGGCGGCACGTACCACACCATCGGCAGCGTGCGGTATTCCGGGTGCAGCGGCAGCGCCAATCCCCAGTCGATAGCCATCTTGTAAACCGGTGAGGCCTGGGCGGCTTTGATGACGTTATCCTGGATGCCATCCCGCTTGGCCTGGGCAATTACTTCCGGATCGTTGGGATCTAGGAAAATCTCGCACTGGCGGTGGTAGAGATCACGCTCGTCAGGGGAGCTTGCCACTTCCTCTATACGGTCAGCGTCATACAGCAGCACGCCGAGATAGCGAATGCGGCCCACACAGGTCTCGGAGCAGATGGTCGGCTGACCGGCCTCGATACGCGGGTAGCAGAAGATACACTTCTCGGACTTACCGCTTTTCCAGTTGTAGTAGATCTTCTTGTAGGGGCAGCCGGAGATACACATACGCCAGCCACGGCACTTGTCCTGGTCGATTAGAACGATGCCGTCCTCTTCCCGCTTGTAGATCGCACCACTGGGGCAAGCCGCTACACAGGTTGGGTTCAAGCAGTGCTCGCACAGACGCGGCAGATACATCATGAAGGTGTTTTCGAACTGGCCGTAAATATCTGCCTGCACCTTGTCGAAGTTGGCGTCTTTGCGCCGCTTGGCGAACTCGGTGCCAAGAATCTCTTCCCAGTTCGGGCCCCATTCGATCTTTTTCATACGCTGACCGGAAATCAGCGAGCGCGGACGCGCCACCGGCTGGTGCTCACCGATCTTGGCGGTATGCAAGTGTTGGTAGTCGAAAGTGAACGGCTCATAATAGTCATCCATCTCGGGCAGGTCGGGGTTGGCGAAAATGTTCGCCAGCACCCGCCATTTGCCACCAATACGCGGTTCAATCCGACCGTCGTTACGGCGCATCCAGCCGCCCTTCCACTTGGCCTGGTTCTCCCACTCTTTGGGATAGCCGATACCGGGCTTGGTCTCGACATTGTTGAACCAGGCGTACTCCATACCTTCGCGACTGGTCCAGACATTTTTGCAGGTCACTGAACAGGTGTGGCAACCAATACACTTATCAAGGTTGAGAACCATGCCTACCTGGGAACGAATTTTCATTTCACGGCCTCCTGAGCACTGTTCTTCTGAACACTGTCATTKCCTTCACCATCCAGCCAGTCAACGTGTTTCATCTTGCGCACTAACACGAACTCATCGCGATTTGAGCCGACAGTGCCGTAATAATTAAAACTGTAAGAGAGCTGCGCGTAGCCGCCGATCATATGGGTTGGCTTGGGGCAGACACGGGTGACCGAGTTGTGAATACCGCCCCGCGTGCCGGTGACCTCAGAGCCAGGGACGTTCACGTTGCGCTCCTGGGCGTGGTACATCATCACCATGCCCGCTTTGACCCGCTGGCTGACCACTGCCCGCGCGGCAATCGAGCCGTTGGCGTTGTAGACCTCGATCCAGTCGTTGTCCTCGATATCGATCTCAGCCGCGTCCGCCTCGGAGAGCCACACCACCGGGCCGCCTCGGTTAAGCGTCAACATCAGCAGGTTGTCCGAGTAAGTAGAGTGGATGCCCCACTTCTGGTGCGGCGTGAGAAAGTTCAGCGCCTTCGTTTTAAAACCGTTGTCGGCAGGCAGCGTGAAGCCTTTGGCTGCCTTGGTATCGATGGGCGGGCGATAGACCAGCAGGCTTTCGCCGAAAGCGCGCATCCAGGCATGATCCTGATAGAACTGCTGACGACCACTCACGGTGCGCCAGGGGATCAGCTCGTGAACGTTGGTGTAACCGGCGTTATAGGAGACATGCTCATCTTCGAGGCCGGACCAAGTCGGGCTGGAGATAATCTTGCGTGGCTGGGCGACGACATCGAGAAAGCGGATTTTTTCGTCATGTTTGGGCCTTGCCAGGTGGGTATGGTCACGCCCGGTAATTTTGGAGAGCGCTTCCCACGCTTTCACAGCCACGGCGCCGTTGGTTTCCGGTGCCAGGGTCAAAATCATTTCGGCAGCATCGATGGCGCTGTCGATCAACGGGCGCCCTTTATGCGGGCCATCCAGCTTGCAATGGTTGAGTTTGCCCAGCAGCTCGACTTCCGCATCGGTATTCCAAGCGATGCCCTTGCCGCCGTTACCGATGCTTTCCAGCAGCGGCCCTACGGAGGTGAAGCGCTCATAGGTTTCAGGATAGTTGCGCTTAACCTCAATCAGCGATGGCATGGTCTTACCGGGAATCGGCGCGCATTCGCCCTTCTTCCAATCCATCACCGCCGGCTGGGCCAACTCTCCTGGCGAGTCGTGCTGCATCGGCAGCGTGACCAGGTCGGTCTCTTCGCCCAGGTGGCCTACACACACCTTGGAAAACGCCTTGGCAATACCCTTGTAAATATCCCAGTCGCTGCGCGATTCCCAGGCCGGATCGGTGGCGGCAGTCAAGGGGTGAATAAAGGGGTGCATGTCAGAAGTGTTAAGGTCGTCCTTCTCATACCAGGTTGCCGTAGGCAGCACGATATCCGAGTAGAGGCAGGTGGTGGACATGCGGAAATCCAGCGTCACCAGCAGGTCGAGCTTGCCTTCCGGCGCCTCGTCACGCCATACGACTTCTTCGGGCTTCTGGCCGCCGAAGTCGCCCAGATCTTTACCCTGAATACCGTGGCGAGTACCCAGCAGGTACTTGAGCATGTACTCATGGCCCTTACCGGAACTACCCAGCAGGTTGGAGCGCCAGATGAACATATTGCGCGGGAAGTTCTCTGGCGCATCCGGGTCTTCCGCGGCAAAGCGCAGTTCACCGTTCTTGAGCTGCTGAACGGCATAGTCAGCTGTCGTCATACCCGCGGCTTCGGCTTTTTTCGCTAGGCGTAGCGGGTTAGTGTCCAGTTGTGGTGCTGACGGCAGCCAGCCCATGCGCTCAGCACGCACGTTAAAGTCAATCAGGCTACCGGGGTAATCCTCGGCCTTGGCCAACGGCGAAAGAATTTCTTTAATCTCGAGCTTCTCGTAGCGCCACTGGGAGGAGTGACTATAGAAGAAGGAAGTAGAGTTCATATGGCGCGGCGGGCGCTGCCAGTCGAGGCCAAAGGCCAAAGGCGTCCAGCCAGTCTGCGGACGCAGTTTTTCCTGACCAACGTAGTGGGCCCAGCCGCCACCGCTCTGACCGATACAACCACACATGACCAGCATGTTAATCAGGCCGCGGTAGTTCATGTCCATGTGGTACCAGTGGTTCATACCGGCACCAACGATGATCATGCTACGGCCGTTGGTTTTATTGGCATTATCGGCAAATTCACGGGCAATGCGGGTGCACTGCTCTGCAGGGACGCCGGTGATTTTCTCCTGCCACGCGGGGGTATAGGGACGAATCTGATCAAACGAGGTCGCGCCATCATCTTCGCCGTCGCCGACAAAGCCACGGTCGATACCGTAGTTGGCACACATCAGATCAAAAACGGTGACCGCCAGCATTTCGCTGCCATCGGCTCTCTTCAAGCGTTTGGCGGGCAAATTGTGGAACAGTAGGTCATCGGCGGCACCTACACCGGCTCCTTTTACGTGCTCAAAGTGTTCGTGTTCGATACCACCAAAGTAAGGAAACGCAACGCGCGCGACGCTATCGTGGTGATTGACCAAACTTAGCAACGGCTTGATCTCGGTGCCTGCGGCGTCCAGCGATTCCAGGTTCCACTTGCCCACTTCGTCGCCGGTTTCGCCCCAGCGGAAACCGATGGAACCGCGTGGCACCACCAGCTGGTCACGGGTTTCGTCCCAGGCAACGGTTTTCCACTCGGGATTGTTTTCCTGACCCAGGGCAGCATCAAAATCACTGGCACGCAGTTGGCGACCCGGTGCGAAGCTGCCATCTTCACGCACTTCCAGTTCCACCAGGAACGGCATGTCGGTATAGCGGCGCACATAGTCAGTAAAGTAAGCACTGGGGTTCTCAAGGTGGAATTCCTTGAGGATGACATGGCCCATGGCCATCGCCAGGGCGGCATCGGTGCCCTGTTTGGCGGACAGCCACTCGTCGGTAAGTTTGGAGACTTCGGCATAATCCGGGGTGATCGAGACCGTCTTGGTACCCTTGTAACGTACTTCGGTAAAGAAGTGGGCATCCGGGGTACGCGTCTGGGGCACGTTGGAGCCCCAGGCGATGATGTAGCCGGAGTTGTACCAGTCTGCGGACTCGGGAACGTCGGTCTGCTCGCCCCAGGTCATTGGCGAGGCCGGCGGCAAGTCACAGTACCAGTCGTAGAAGCTCATGCAGACGCCGCCAATCAGCGACAGGTAGCGGCTACCCGCGGCGTAGCTGACCATCGACATGGCAGGAATCGGCGAGAAGCCGAGAATACGGTCGGGGCCGTACTGCTTGGCGGTGTAAACGTTAGAGGCAGCGACCAGCTCGTTGAGCTCGTCCCAGTTACCGCGAACGAAGCCGCCCATGCCGCGAGCACGCTTGTACTGTTTGGTCTTGGCGGGGTCTTCGACAATAGACGCCCAGGCGTCGACCGGGTCTGGGTTAGCCTTGAGCGCTTCGCGCCATAGCGCCAGCAGCGGCTTGCGGATCAACGGGTACTTGAGGCGGTTAGCGCTGTACAGATACCAGGAGTAGCTGGCGCCGCGAGGGCAGCCACGCGGCTCATGGTTAGGCAGGKCGGGACGGGTACGGGGGTAGTCAGTCTGCTGGGTTTCCCAGGTAACTAAACCGTTTTTGACGTAGATCTTCCAGCTACAGGAGCCGGTGCAGTTCACCCCGTGGGTGCTACGCACTACCTTGTCGTGTTGCCAGCGGGCACGATAACTATCTTCCCACTGGCGGGATTCGCTGCGTAGCTCACCGTGTTCGTTGGCAAAAGGCTCGCGGGACTTGCGGAAGAAATTCAGCCGATCTATGAAGTGACTCATGGTCGATCTCCAGGCTCCTCGGAAATTTGCATACCCGACAGTGCGGGTTCCATGGAGTGGATTCTGCGTGATCGACAAGCGAATTACTGCGTGATTACCTCCATATACACCCTGTCTACCCCCAAGGTGATAGAACGGCCAACGTAAAGGAATAGACGGTTGGCGCTGTTGAAATTACACCGTGCGCGAGTGCTGGTTTTTGAAAAAAGGGATATGCACGCAGACAGAAAAGGAGCTTTCAAAGGAGACTCACTATTGAGTGATCATCAACGTTTGATCCCGTTATCATTGCAACCTACTGAACATTCATACAACATGCTTCTTATAGCTGGATTACTCTCGGAGCAAAACGCACTCCATGCATCTCACCCGATTCACAGATTATTCGATACGCGTATTGATCTTTCTTGCGGCCAAGGGGGAGGAGCGTTCGACGATTAATGAAATTGCCGAGACGTTTAATATCTCACGCAATCATTTGATGAAAATTGTTCAGGAGCTAAGTCAAAAGAACTACGTTACCGCTATTCGTGGCAAGAATGGCGGCTTACTGCTGACACGTGCCCCTGCAACCATTGGGTTAGGCGAGCTGGTACGCGAGATGGAGCATGACATGGCGTTAGTGGAGTGCTTTCATAGCGACAATGCCTGCATCATTACGTCGGCATGTCGCCTTCAACCGATACTTAATGATGCACTGTCAGCATTTCTAGGTGTACTCGACCACTACACATTGGCCGACCTGCTGGGCAGTCAACAATCTCAATTGGCGCAACTTATGCGCATTCCTACCGTTAGCGCTTAGCACTTTCTAGCCATCCTGCCCGTCAACGCGCGCCTGCATCAACGGCCAAGTGTAGTGCGCGAGGAATATTGCGTAGGCTACGCACCAGAAGATGATGCTGAGCGTGTAAGTCCAGTGGGTGATCTGGGGAAATAACCCCAAAACGGGTGAGCGCACTAAGGCGGCTATTAGCATTAAGCCTAGCGCCACACCCATACCTGGCAAAGTGCGTATGGGTCGGCCCGTATGACCTAGCGAAACCCTGGCCATCATGGCCAGCATCATGGTACCCATGCCACCAATCGTCAGGGCGTGCACGGCTAGCTCTGTACGCATCAGTCCCATAAATGCCAAGACCCACATAATAAACCCTAGCGGAATGCAGGCGTAGCTACCGTGGAGCCCCCAAAGTAAAGGTTCGCGCCAACTGTGCAGCCCACCCCAGCGCGCCATGCGAACAGTATTGGCCAGCGCTGCTAAGAGCATTACCCCACCCATGAATGCAGCAGGCATGGCAACACCCAGCATGACGACCAGCTGCAGCACGACTACGCCAGCCGTGCTAACCAACGTCACTCCTTCGAGTAAAGGAATAGGGTCAGGTTTGGTTCGTCCCAAACGGTTGGCGGTAAACATGGCAATCACGCGCCCGCCAACGACTGTCATCATTAGTGTGATTAACAGCACGGCTAAGTAGGCAGCTTGGCGAATTAACTCGGCGTTACCCTGCATCACTCCTAAGTGCATCGCCAGGTTAGCAATGGCAAACAGCAACAGCACGGGTATAAAGACCAAGTTGCGCCAACGCTTTGCGGTGATAACTAGACGCGCCATAACAATGGCGACCATTGGCAGAAACGCAAGGTCAACCGCCAGCAATATCCACTCCGGCATCTCCATGGGGAAAGCCATCAGCACCCTACCTAATAGCCATAGCACCACCAGACCCAGTAACGGCCCGCTGTTTAAACTCGGCAATCCTGTCCAGTTACGCACAGCGGTAAGCAAAAATCCCGCGACCACCGCCGCGGCAAAGCCAAACAACATTTCATGCTGATGCCAGAACACCAAGCCGCCATAAGGTCGCAGCAAAATATTGCCGTGCCAGAAGCCCAACCACACCAATAGAGACGCCACGCTAAACAGCGCGGCCAGCAGAAAGAAAGGCCTAAAAGCCAGGCGCATTAATGGCAGATGCTCAAGCTTAGAAGCAGGCTGGGATGAGTTGGTCGTTGGCATGGCGTAATCCTGACTAAATTACTTGGAAATATGATTTTGCGCCTAGCCATCAACAAAAACCATGACATGCATCAAAAATACATCTTATGGCTAGCACCCAAAGACTCACAGCATTAAGATGCACTATAAATGCATCTTAATGTATCGAGGAAATAACAGTGCTAACTCATCAGCAAGAAACACTAATCAACGCAACCGCTCCCGTCGTGGCCGAACACCTCAATGCGATTACCCAGCGCTTCTATCCGCTGATGTTTACTCGCTACCCAGAGGTCAAGCCCCTCTTTAATGAGGTTCATCAGCAAAGCGGTGGTCAGCCCCGTGCCCTGGCCAACGCTGTTTTGGCCTATGTCCAACTGCGCAGCAACCCAGGTCAGGCGCGTGCTACTCTGGATGTTGTGGTCAGTAAACATATCTCGCTAGGCATTCTTCCCGAGCAGTACCCTATTGTCGGTGAGTGCTTGCTGGCAGCAATTGGTGAAGTGCTGGGTGAAGCTGTCACCCCGGAAATCGCCGATGCCTGGGGCGCTCTATATAACGAGCTTGCCGCACTGTTAATCGACCTCGAAGACCAGCGCTATCGTGAGTTTGAGCAGCGCCCGGGCGGATGGCGCGGCACACGCCGTTTCAAAATTGCCAGTACCCAGCAGGAAAGTGCTTTAATTCGCTCTTTTATCCTTGAGCCCGAGGATGAAGGTCGTGTGGCTGACCATGAGCCAGGTCAGTATATCGGTATACGTCTAACCATTAATGGCGAGCTGGTTTATCGACATTACAGCCTCTCAGACACCCCAAATGGCCAAAGCTATCGAATCTCGATMAAACGCGAAGAACAGGGCCAAGTCAGCCGCCACTTCCACGATGTCTTACAACCCGGCGACACCTTGGAGCTGTTACCGCCAGCAGGAGACCTCACGTTGGTTGAGGGTGATGAGCCTCTTCTGCTTGCCAGCGGCGGCGTTGGTCAAACGCCCCTGCTCCCCATGGCGCGCCATGCCTTATCTCTTGGACGGCAAGTTATCTATCTACACGCCGCCCTGGATGCCGACCATCAGGCCTTTAAAGACGAATTAGAGGCGCTGAAGAGCGAGTATCCTCAACGCCTTCAGGCTGCCCGAATTCATGAACGCGGTAACGAAGCCGAACATATTGGTCGTATCGACCGCAGTTTATTAGCTCACTACCTGCCTGATCTCAAGACACGCTGCTATTTCGTCGGCCCCCAAGGGTTTATGACAGCGATTAACAGCGCTTTGTCTGAACTGGGTGTCGACGAGGATCGTCGACACTTTGAGCACTTTGGCCCCTCACGCCCGCTCGACGCAGCTTGATAATGGCCGGTTAGGGTAACGACTTTTAGGCTACCTATTAAAGGCAGGGGATCCCATGACCCCCTGCTCAACTTTACTAGCCTTAAAGAGAAACCAAGGTAATACGGAGGTGGCTATGAAAATCGAATTAAAACGTGCCTACGACTCACCTCACAGCAAGGATGGTTATCGTGTCCTAGTCGACGGGATCTGGCCGCGCGGTGTGTCCAAGGAAGAAGCCAAAATCGATGAGTGGCGCAAGGAGATCGCACCGAGCAGCGAACTTCGCAAAGCATTTCATAATGGCTCACTCAACTGGAATGACTTCCGCCGACGCTATCTCAAAGAGTTAACGCCCTATCGCGAGTCCCTGCGTGACCTTGCACAGCGTGCCAGGAAAGAGCAACTCACGCTGGTGTTCGCCTCTAAGGAAGAGCGCCATAACAATGCCGAGGTGCTGCGCCAATACTTGAACATGTTGAAATAATCGGCCCGACCCATGCCTAGAGAAGTCATAGCGCTCACTAAAGAAAGGAGTAAACGCCCAAAATAACCGCGTCTCAGGCCAACCAGGAGAGAGGACTGTGGCGAACAGCGGCCCCCACCATATAGGCAAAGATAGCCACCGCCACTACCGCGGCTAGGGCTCGCACCGTTGGCTTCGCCCCGCGCTTAATCGCAATGGTGCCAATACCGATATAGGCCAGCAGCGCCAGTAACTTGGCGCCAAGCCAGGGAAGCTGCCAGGGCCATACAGAAAGCAATACCATTAAAGTCACCCCCAACCCCAGCAAAGCCGTATCGATGAGGTGAGGCAATACCTTGACCCAACGGGCGTTGAGCCGCGGGCTTTCCTGCACCGACCACCAGGCGCGCACTACGAAGAGCGTGATGCTCAGCGCAGCGGCCGTCATGTGCAGGTGCTTGATGAGGAAATAGTGCTCCATGGTAACCGTCCCTAGCCGACGTTAACCGCATTGCCGTGATGGTCGAAGGCAAGATAGGCGGTGATATTACCCATTTGCAGCGACTCCATCATACGCTGGAGCTGCCGTTCAACCTCAGCGTCATCTTTTGGGTCGTCCATGGCAGCTGTGAAAACTAGATCCCATTCGATCTCGGTACGGCGTGATTCTTCGACCAACGCCGCCATGCTGGTCAATTCCTCCGTCGACTTATCTACGCATACCACAGGCACCAACACACCCCCTTCACCCTGTTCGAAGCGAAGACGCTGGTCAGCATCAGGGAAATCAGGCAGCTCTGCGCGAACGAACACAAACAGCAGTCGCTGGGACTTAGGTTGTTTACGTGCTTCCTGCAGTAAATCGGCAAACGTCGCTATGGTCATAAAATGGGCCTTATCGCTAGTGGTTTAGAATCAGAAGGTGAGAGAGAGTAGGTAAGAATGAACAGGTGAGACTAATAGGCGACGTTACTCGGGTGACTCTACGAAAAGCCACAGCAGCAGCATTACCATGAATAGAGGGATCAGCAGGCTAAGTGGCGCTGCACGCCAACCATAGGCTTGAACTACCAGGGGGGCCATCCGAAGGGAAAGCCCTACCCCCGCCGCTAAAGCCAGAAAAAGGGCGACAAAAAGAAGCGCCCATCGACCAGGCATCCAGCCTTTGGCGTGGGCAATGCCAGTGGTAATCACCGCACCTCCCAACCCAAGACCAGACCCCACCAATAAAAACTCCCAGGGCTGGCTAGCCATCCCAAACCCACCCAGCGCCAGCGCTAGCCCCAGCAATAGCCACTGCATCAAGCGACAGGTGTCGCCTCGCCTGGCAATACACCAAGACGGCCATGCGAGCAGTGCACCGCTACTCAACGGCACCAGCACATAGAGGGGTTGTTTTGCGAGCAAGGCATAAAGTGTCCAGCTAGCCACTGCTAAAGCGCTTGCCAAAGGCATTAGCAGCATAGCCACCAGCAACTGATAACCATTGACTGGCTGTGTTGATGTCTCCAACGCTGGAGGCGGCACAGATGACGGCATGGCGTTTCCCAGCGAAGGTATAAAGACATCGGAAGACATGCCAGAATTGTCGGTAAATACCGGGTGTAGGTCAAAAAGCATCGGAGGTAGGTCGGCTAACCACAAAGGAATAGCCCTCGTATCAAGATGCAGACAGTGCCACACTCTCCTACCTCTAACGCGCTATCGGAACAAGCATGAAATTACTTCAACGTTCCCTGGTTGCTCGCATCATTGCGTCCCTGCTTGCCATTAGCGGTATGGCCCTCATCAGCATCACTCTAACCATGGCAATGTCTAACAGCAGCCGTGGCGATGCGGCCGCGATCAATGTCGCTGGCTCATTACGCATGAATGCTTATCAGATCATGGGGGCCTTGCAGCGCCTGGAGTATTCCCCTGCAGAGGCAAGTGAAGAACAGCTCGAAGGTCTGATAACGCGCTTCGATCAGCGTTTGCATGGCACAACGTTACAACAAACGATCCCCGCCGATGATCGACATGAGCGTCGCCGTCAATTGGAAAAGCTTCAAACCTACTGGCAACACACGCTTCGCCCGGCACTACAGGTTCCTTCCACAGCCGCAGAGCTTGATCTGGATACGCTAGAAGTGATGATCGTGGCGATGGTCAATGACATTGAAGTGCTAGTAACGTATTTGGAACAGAGCACCGAGGCCAAGGTGCGGCTGCTGGGCATGATGCAGTTGCTCTTTTTGGTACTGATCGCAATTGTGGTCTCGATCGCCCTCTACGATGTTCGCCATAATCTGGTAGTGCCGCTGCGCCAGCTGATGGTACTTGCCCGCGAGGCGGCGCAGCGTAACTTCAAGCCACGTTCACAGCTCCGCGGCAGCGACGAGTTGGCATCGTTAGGCCACACCTTTAACAAGATGTCTACCGAGCTGGCAACAAGCTACGCCGCATTGGAAGACAAGGTATCGCGCAAGAAGCAGGAGCTTGAGCGCAGCAATCAGGCGCTGCAGGTAATGCACGATGCCAGCCGCTCGCTGTATGGGGGCGGTAACGACCTCTGTTCCAGCGCAGCGCCCATGTTGCGCGAATTGGAAAAGCTGCTGGATATCGGGCCGATACGGCTTTCCCTAAACGACCCTTTCGATCAACGGGAAATGCCGGTATTAGAAACCCACTCGCGTACCCGACCAGAGTATTGCCGTGACCAGGAGTGTCACGCCTGCCTGATCGATCCTCGCCCCTTGGAGATGGTGTCCAACAACCAGTCACAGTGCTTACTGCTACCGATTAGCGTAGGCGATACGCTGCTAGGTACCCTGGAAGTGTGGTATCCCCAGGAGCGCCTCAACGATAGCACTCGGCGGTTGCTCACCATGTTAGCCGACCAGCTTGCCACGGCGGTGTACCTACAGCGGCGTATCGAGGAGCAGCAACACGTAACGCTGATCAATGAGCGAACCATTATTGCGCGCGAACTGCACGACTCCTTGGCTCAGTCACTCTCTTATCTCAAGATGCAGGTCGCCCGACTCGAACGCATGCAGCAAAAAGAGGCAACCCGCGAGGCGCAGTCCGCGGTATTCGATGAACTGCGTACCGGGTTGAACAGCGCCTATCGTCAACTGCGTGAGCTACTCACCACTTTCCGACTCAAACTTGAGGGGCCGGGGCTGCAATTTGCCTTGCGCCAGACCGTCGAGGAGTTCAGTCAGCGCATGGGGGTAACGGTCGAGCTTGACTACGATGTGCCGCCTTACCTACTTAACCCCAATGAAGAGATACACGTGCTGCAGATCATTCGCGAGGCGCTGGCCAATACCCACAAGCACGCCCAGGCCCACTGGGCCGGGGTCACTGTGCGCTTCGCCGATGCTCGCCTGCTGGTGCGTATTGAGGATGACGGCATCGGCCTGGAAGACGACAGTTCGCCGCCGATGCACTACGGTTTGGTGATCATTCGTGACCGAACCACCACTCTGAATGGGGAGCTGAGCATCGCCAATCGCCCCACGGGGGGAACCGGTGTTGAGATTGTGTTTACGCCATTGACCGCCCGCTTAATTCAGCAGCAGCCTGCTCCGGCCGCTTCCAACTCTCACTTAGGCATAGAGACCTCTAAATGACGCTGACCACCGCCAACGATACACCCGCCAGTCTGATGATTATCGATGACCACCCGCTACTACGGCGTGGCGTGATACAGCTGCTTGAGCTAGAAGACGACCTTGAATTAGTTGGCGAGACGGGCGACCCGGAAGAAGGCATTGCACTGGCTCTCAAACTTGAGCCTGACTTGGTTCTACTGGATTTAAACATGCCGGGCGTCAATGGATTAGAAGCGTTACGCCGCCTTCGGGAAGCTAACTATAGCGGACGTGTGGTGATGTTCACTGTTTCTGACCATGAGGATGATGTGGTCGCGGCACTGCGCAACGGTGCCGACGGTTACCTGCTTAAGGATATGGAGCCTGAAGACATGGTTCGCCAGCTGCGTCAGGCTGCTTTGGGGCGCATGGTCATCAGCGAAAGCCTGACCGCCCTACTCGCTGAAGCCCTGCGTAATCAGCGCAATGCGCCCACCACTCCCGACATTCATAGCCTAACGCAGCGTGAACGTGAAATTCTGCAACAGCTTGCTGGCGGACTCTCCAACAAGCTCATCGCGCGCAAGCTGGATATTACCGAAGGCACGGTCAAGGTTCACGTCAAGCACCTACTCAAAAAGCTCAACCTACGCTCACGTGTCGAAGCCGCCGTCTGGGCAGTCCAGGAAGGTATCGAGCGCTAGTCGGTTCTGTGTGGTTACCTCCAAAGACTCACAGAGTACTTCTGCCCTGACCCGCCTTTACCCCCGCCCGATTTTTTCTCTTTAAAATCAACGAATCCAGGCTTTTCAGCGACTACCTCTCAAGAGGTATGTCGCTGATTTTACTGCCATTTACACCTATTCCCCAACTTCTTCCTCAAGCGTATCTTGCTTTCTAACTGCTAGATGCAGATAGGTTTGATGCCAAGGGGAAATCGCCATGAGTAAGAGAAATACCGACATTGAAAAGTGGGATGTCGAAGACGCCCAATTCTGGGAACAGGAAGGCAAGCACATTGCCAACCGCAATCTATGGATATCCATTCCCAGTCTGCTGATGGGATTCGCTGTCTGGATGATGTGGGGAATGATTACCACCCAGATGCAGAACCTGGGTTTTTCGTTCACGGTTAACCAGCTATTTTCCCTGACGGCGCTTGCCGGTCTAGCAGGTGCCACACTGCGCATCCCAGCATCGTTCATGATCCGCATCGCTGGCGGGCGTAACACCATCTTCCTGACCACCGCGCTATTGATGATCCCCGCTGCCGGTACTGGTATCGCCTTGATGAACCCAGACACGCCGTTCTGGGCATTCCAGGCTTTAGCGCTACTTTCCGGTATCGGCGGTGGTAACTTCGCTTGCTCGATGAGCAACATTTCCACCTTTTATCCCAGCAAACAGCAAGGTTACGCCCTGGGCATGAATGCTGGCCTCGGTAATTTCGGCGTCACTACCATGCAAATTGTCATCCCGCTGGTAATGACCGTCGGCATTTTCGGCGCTATAGCCGGTTCGCCGATGGAATTGCAAAGCGCTAGCGGTACGTTGATCGGCCGGATCGAAGCAGGTACCGATACCTGGATCCAGAATGCTGGCTTTATCTGGCTTGTATTCCTGGTTCCATTAGCGTTCGCCGGTTGGTTCGGTATGAACAATCTTCGCACTATTACACCCAACCCTGGTTCGCCGCTGGCGGCTTTCAGCAAAATATTAGGCCTCTACGGCGTCGGCATGGTAACTGCCATCGTCGGCATGCTGGCTCTCAGCTGGCTTAATATGTGGGTTGCCCTGCCGCTAACCATTGTTCTGGCTCTGGTGTTGTTGCGCCTGATTCCTGGCGACATCAAGCCTAATATCCAGAAGCAGTTCGCGATATTTTCCAATAAGCACACTTGGTCAATGACCATCCTCTACATTCTGACCTTCGGCTCCTTTATCGGCTTCTCTGCAGCCCTGCCGCTCTCCATCAACGTCATCTTCGGCAACATGATGGAAGCCACAGCAGACGGTACGCTGATTCGCGTGGCCAACCCAGAGGCGCCCAGCGCTTTAACCTGGGCCTGGATAGGCCCCTTCGTGGGCGCCCTGATCCGTCCGCTGGGCGGATGGATTTCCGACAAAGTGGGTGGCTCCATCGTCACCCAAATAATCTCTGCGGTCATGGTGGTCGCCTCTATCGCCACCGGCTACGTGATGATGCAGGCCTATAACGCCACCGATCCCAATCAATTCTTCTGGCTATTCCTGCTGCTATTCATCGTGTTATTCGCCGCCAGTGGTATCGGCAACGGCTCTACCTTCCGCAGCATCGGCGTGATTTTCGACCAGCAGCAGAAAGGCCCGGTACTTGGCTGGACCTCAGCCGTCGCTGCCTATGGCGCCTTCATCGCCCCGCGGGTAATGGGTGAGCAAATCCAGGCCGGTACACCGGAACTTGCCATGTACGGCTTTGCGGTCTTCTACGCCATCTGCTTGGCCATCAACTGGTGGTTCTACCTACGCAAAGGTGCCTACGTTAAGAACCCCTAAATAGGGCTTGCTTCTTTACGCCCGGAGCCAAGCTCCGGGTCTTCACCCCCTACCCCACTGCGGGAGGACACCATGAAAATCATGATCGCCTATGACGGTTCGCGAAACGCCAAACTGGCTCTCGCTCAGGTCGTCACTATGTTCCGCTGTAACCAACCATTGCTGGTACTGGTCGGCGTGGTGGAGAACCCACTCGACGCTACCGATAACAACGAGGCGCTTTTCCAGCAGGAGCACGATGAGGTTAAACAGCACCTTCAAGAGGGTGTGGCATTCGCCATCGGCGAGGGCTTCCAAGCCGAGCAGCTTCTCGCCGATGGGGATGCGCGCAAGATGTTGCTGCAGGCCACTCGCAAACTCTCGCCAGACCTACTGGTGATTGCCCGCCATAGCCATCAACCGGACGGCGGCATCATCGCCAAGTCATTGACTTATTTCGTCGATGAACTCGATTACATGACTTTCGGCAGCGTCAGCTCATTCCTGGCCCGGCGCGCCGAATGTCCCTTATTGATCCTACCCAGCCCTTGAGCAGCCCCTACCCCTCCTTTGGTAAAGACCACCTTTGGGACACAGGACGATACGACCATGAAAGTTTCCGCTGTATTCAAGTTTCGCAGCCCCGAGATCCGGGCCTTGCACCTGACCTGGATTGCCTTCTTTATTACCTTTTACGTGTGGTTCAACATGGCGCCGCTCGCGTCGAGCATGCTCAAGAGCGTCGACTGGCTGACCACAGATGATCTCAAGCTGTTCGCCATCTGCAACGTCGCCCTGACCATTCCCGCGCGCATCATCGTTGGCATGGCACTGGATCGGTTCGGCCCGCGACGGGTGTTCTCGGTGCTCATGGTCACTATGTCGCTACCGGCGCTGGCGTTTGCTTTCGGTAACAGCATGACGCAGCTGCTGGTGGCGCGCCTGGTACTGAGCTCGATTGGCGCCAGCTTCGTGGTCGGTATCCACATGACGGCGCTGTGGTTCAAGCCTAAGGACATCGGCTTCGCCGAAGGCTTCTACGCTGGTTGGGGTAACTTCGGCTCCGCCGTAGCCGCCATGTCGCTGCCAACCATCGCCCTGAGCATGTACGGCGGCCCCGATGGCTGGCGCTGGGCAATCGCCCAGAGCGCTATTGTTATGGCCGCTTACGGCGTTTACTACTGGTTCGCGATTACCGATGGCCCGGATGCCCAGGCTCACAGGAAGCCACGCAAATCCGCTGCCATGGAAGTGAGCTCCTGGGGCGATATGATCAAGCTGATCATCTGGACGGTTCCACTGGTCGGCGTACTCGCTATCCTGGTTTGGCGTATTCAGTATATGGGCTATCTATCAATCACCGGTGCGGTCATCGCCTATCTCGTCATTGTGGCGATCGTTATTTATCAGATCGTACAGATCCTGCGGGTCAACCTGCCAATCCTGCGTAAGGGGGTACCCGAAGATGATAAATACTCGTTCAACAGTGTGGCGGCGCTTAACAGCACCTATTTTGCCAACTTCGGCGCTGAGCTAGCAGTGGTATCGATGCTGCCCATGTTCTTTGAGGAGACCTGGGGCCTGAATGCCGCTACGGCCGGCCTGATCGCTGCGTCATTCGCGTTCGTCAATCTGGTGGCGCGCCCCATGGGCGGCATGGTTTCCGACCGCATGGGTAACAGGCGCTTTGTGATGCTGTGCTACATGTTTGGCATTAGCGTGGGGTTCTTGCTGATGGCCATGCTAAATTCGAGTTGGCCACTCATTCTGGCCATTGCGGTAACCATCGGCACCTCGATTTTCGTGCAAGGGGCTGAGGGGGCAACCTTCGGTATCATTCCCTCCATCAAGCGCCGCATCACTGGGCAAATCTCGGGCATGGCCGGTGCTTACGGTAATGTTGGCGCGGTGGTTTACCTAACCATCTTTACGTTTGTCACACCGTCGCAGTTCTTCTACATCATCGCGACCGGCGCCTTCATCAGTTGGGTTATCTGCCTAGTGTGGCTCAAGGAGCCAGAAGGCGCTTTCGATGACGAATACTACGTCTCTTCAGTCGATAGAGACATCGAAGAGCAAGCCCTACAGAATGCCAAGCCCTGAGTGCTCAGGCCATCTGTAAATAACAGACACACTCCAGGTCGCTTAGGCCTGGAGGATGTTTAATGACGAAAATGGAGAGGTCAGTCTTTGCTAATGCGACTAAGAATAAGCTGAAGTGGCTGAAATCGTAAGCCAGTTTTATCTCAAACAAAAAACCGCCGATTGGTTTTACCCAAATCGGCGGTTTTTAATAATCTTTGGTCGGAGCGACAGGATTCGAACCTGCGACCTTTGCAACCCCATTGCAACGCGCTACCAAGCTGCGCCACGCTCCGCTGTCTTTATTAGCCGCTACATCTTTGCCTCAAGACGGTGCGTATACTAGCGGTTTCTTAGATAAATGAAAAGCCCTTATAGCGCTTTCTTTTCAAGTATTTGTCACACACCGCTATAAATCTCGCCAGCCTTTAGGGCTTGCGTTGATCAGCCTCAAGCAACAGATAGGCCATGGCGTCATATACGCCGGGGGCCGTTACGATTAAATGATCCGGATAAAGGTCTTCTGGTACCGCTGGGGGCACAGGGTATAAGTGCCCTACTCGCGCGCCGGCTTCCCGTGCAATAACCCAGCCTGCAACAAAATCCCAGGGCGAAACACTTTCGTAGTACGCATCTAGGCGTCCACAGGCCACATCGCACAAATCGAGCGCTGCAGCGCCATTACGACGAACATCTTGGCACTCAAATAACACGGCTTCCAACCGCTTCAAAAGGTGCTTACGCTCCTCTTTACGATAGGGAAACCCCGTACCTACCAAGGTGTGGGCCAGTGAGTCTGCACTACTGGGCTGTATGGCTTTACCGTTGCAGAAAGCTCCTGTCCCTTCGGCTGCGCTAAAAGTTTCGCCTAAAAACGGCGCATGCACAACGCCCACCTTGGCAACACCCTCTTCCATCCAGCCAATGGAGACCGCTACATGGCGCAGCCCTTGGGCAAAATTAACCGTGCCATCAATAGGATCTACCACCCACAGCTTCGGCGCCGCTTCATGTAAAGCGCTCTCTGGGGCAAGCTCTTCACTCAGCCGCGCTTCACCCGGGAAGTGCTCCTCCAGGCGCTGACTAATAAGCTTATCCACGGCCACATCCACATCGGTGACCAGCTCATTATCCTTTTTTAAGCGCTGGGCAAAGTCCTGCTGCTCCCGCGCCTTGATGATCATCTGCCCGGCTTCTTCGGCAATAGCGATAGTAATTTCAAGACGTGCGGCTAGTGTGTGGKCGCTCATTGAATCTCCCTTTTGAACGCGATGATGCTGTGAGCCTCTACCATAAGCCGCCGAGATGTAATTTTCGAGTCAAACCGACTTCCGGGGGCAGGAGTTAGCGCAATACGTCTACTAACACATCTACCACGATGCGCGTGGCGGCTTCAATTAGTACCACATCGGCACCAACACGCTCCCACTCATAGCCTGGGTAGTGCGGCAATTGAGACGCTAACTGGCCATCAAATCGCTTGGCGATACCCGGGGGTAAGGGTTTGCCACGCTCAAGGTTGCGCTGAATACCTGGCGGCAACGATTCGGCTCGCGGTGCGTCATGCCGACGCAGCAGTTGGCGTAGCTCACGCTCGTTGATACGTGGCAGATCGACTCGCTCATCGCGGGATTGGCTAGGTCGGTTAGACTCATGCTGCTGGTGCTGCCCCTTATCACGGGCACCGTGGGCCGGGGCATGGTCAGGCTGGGCAAAGGCAGCGCTATTGAGTAGCAGCGCGCCAAGCGCACTCATGGCAATCAGTTTGATAGGGTTCACTGTAAGCTCCTCGCTTAAGGTCAGAGATTTCAGTGTAAAGAACAAATGCGGAGGAAGTATGGAAATAAAACAGTCGCTCCAAAGAGCGGCTGAAAAGTAAAAGAAAACTTGTCGACTGTAGTCTGAATCGGTTTAGTCTTGGCAGCCGCGCGGAAGGATATTGTCAGAAATAGTTGCGTCACAGGTCCAGCTTCCGCTGCTCGCATTTCTACTTAGTGACATTGTGTTTGATGCGCTATCCTCACCAGATGCAGCGTCCCCTATTGATCCAAAATTGAAGGTAATTGTAGGAGCATTGGTATTTAAGTCTGAATAAGTGACGGTATTTCCACCAGTCAGATCATCTTCATTAAAACCGACATAGTCTATGAACGCATTGTCTCCATCCCCTGTTTGAAATTCGGTAGAAGGATTCACCCCCGAAGCCACCGCAGCATCAAATCCTGTTTGTAAAGATTTTAAGGTGGAATATGCTGATGTCGCTTCAGCCCGCTGGATATAAGACTGATACTGCGGCACAGCCACAGCCGATAGAACGCCAATAATAGCGATAACGATCAGCAACTCAATCAACGTGAAGCCGCCTTGTTTGGCGTTATGTGTAATAGGTTGTGCAGCATTCGGCATGAAGGCATCTCCTGAGTGAGGAAAAGATAAGCCTTTATAAGGAGCTGTAATCCTTCAAAAGAATTACAAATAATTGCAATTACATTAGCTTACGCTAACTATTTTTTCAACGCACACTATTAACTTTATCGGCTTGGCCGGATTAGCCATTTAATGCCTGTAAACGCTGGTTTATAGTACAAGCAACATGCCTACATTGATGTGAAACAGGTTTTTTGGATGAGCCAGCCCCCCTCGTTAAGTCACGCCGCCGCGCGTGGCGGCCTGCGCGGCATTGCCCAGCGCTTGGTTAAGCACGACTTGCTGACCGGCGCACAGGCCGCCACGGCAGAAACAACCGCGTCGGATTTGGAAATCTCGCTACTTCAGCATGTTATCGAAAGTGGACTGGTCGACCCTATAAAAGCCACACTGGCCGCAGGCTGGGAGTATGGGTTGCCGGTCATTGACTTGGAGACTGTGCGGCTTGCCGCCCTGCCCCCGGCCTCTGACTACCCCACCAAAGTGCTGCAGAGCCTTAACGTTCTGCCTTTAGCACGGCACGGTCATCGACTCACGGTCGCGGTACCCTACCCGGCCACGTTGACGCAACTGGATGAATTGCAGATTGCCACGGGCCTTGGCGTTGAGGGCATCCTTGCGCCCGTTGATCAAATCACCGTCGCCCTCAATAGCTACCTGGCGCAAAACGAGCGCGGCATGTTGGATGAGCTCGACGATATTGATGATGTGGTTAGCTCGTTGAGCATTGTTCAGAATAACGACGGTAGCGAGGCCCCGCTGCTGGAAGAGTCTTCCCAAAATAGCGACGACGCGCCTATCGTCAAATTTGTGAATAAGATTCTGTTGGACGCTATCCGCCGGGGCGCCTCCGATATCCATTTCGAGTCCTACGAAACACTCTACCGGGTGCGTTTCCGTGTTGACGGTATGCTAACAGAAGTGGCTCGGCCTCCCTTCGCCATGCGCAACCGTATCGCGGCCCGTCTGAAAATCATGGCGCACCTCGATATTGCCGAGCGCCGCTTACCCCAGGATGGAACGATAAAAATTAAGCTTTCCCGCACCCGCTCGCTGGATTTCCGGGTTAACTCACTGCCTACCGTCTATGGCGAAAAGCTGGTGCTGCGGATTTTAGACCCCACCACAGCGCAGCTGGGTATTGAGCAATTAGGCTTCACCGACGAACAGCGTGGCCATTATGAACGAGCGCTAAAACAGCCCCAAGGCATGATCCTGGTCACCGGCCCCACCGGTAGCGGCAAGACCGTTTCGCTGTATACCGGCATTAATATTCTTAATAAAGTTGAGCGCAATATATGCACCGCCGAAGATCCGGTTGAGATCAAAGTCGCCGGCATCAACCAGGTGAGCGTATTACCTAAAATCGGCCTCGATTTTGCCAGCGCGCTCAGAGCGTTTCTGCGCCAAGATCCTGATGTAGTCATGGTCGGGGAGATTCGCGACCTTGAGACAGCCGAAATTGCCGTTAAAGCAGCCCAGACAGGACACTTGGTGCTCTCCACGGTACATACTAACTCCGCGGCAGAAACACTGACGCGACTGGCTAATATGGGCGTCTCCTCGTTTAACATTGCCAGCGCCGTAAGTTTGATTATTGCTCAACGGCTGGCGCGCAAACTATGTACATACTGCAAAGAGCCCATTGAGATTCCCCACGAAGCGCTGCGTAAAGAAGGCTTTAGCAKCGCAGAGCTCCACCAGTCGACTACTTACAAACCGGTCGGTTGCAAACGCTGCACCCAAGGCTACAAAGGCCGCATTGGTATTTATGAGGTAGTACCCATTACGGAAGCGATGCGCCAGTTGATTATGCGTGATGCCAATGCACTCGATATTGACCAACAGGCGCGCAAGGAGGGCTATCCAAGCCTTCACCGCAGCGGGTTATTAAAAGTCATGCAGGGTATTACCAGCCTGGAAGAGGTTAACCGAGTAAGCAAGGAGTAAGGCATGGCTAAAACGGCACGTCGTCGCCAAACGCCCGCCATCAAGCTAGTACGCTGGAAATGGAGTGGTAAAGGCCCGCGGAATAGGCCGCTAAGCGGAGAGATGATTGGCCGCAGTAAAGCTGAAGTAGCCGCTGAGCTAACCAAGCAGGGTATTGTTATCCGCCGGATTAGTAAAAAGGGCACCCTGGGTGGCAGCGGTCGCATTAATCCCAACGATGTCATGGTCTTTGCGCGCCAAATGGCCACTATGATTCGCGCGAGCATTCCCTTACTGCAGGCGCTTCAGGTGGTGGCTGAGAGTCTCAAAAAGCCCGCCATGGTCGCCCTGGTTCAGCATATGATGAGCGATGTCTCGTCGGGCTCAAGCTTCTCTGACGCCTTGCGCCGCCACCCAAAGCAGTTTGATCGGCTGTTTGTTAACCTTGTCGACGCTGGCGAACAGTCGGGTGCGCTGGATCAGATGCTTGATCGTATTGCGACCTATAAAGAGAAGGTTGAGTCGCTGAAGGCGCGGGTCAAGAAAGCACTTTGGTATCCCACCGCCGTTATGACGATCGGTATTGCAGTGACCATGCTGCTGTTAATCAAAGTGGTACCTGAATTTGAAAGTATGTTCCAAAGTTTTGGCGCTGAACTGCCTGCATTGACCCAGATGACCGTGAATTTATCCGAGCTTGCCCAGCATTATTGGCTAGCAGCGCTCGTCGCAGTGGTTGCCGCTGGGCTTCTGCTCACACTAAGTATTCAGCGCTCACCTAATGTCGCCTACCGGATGCACGCACTGCTGCTTCGGTTACCGATCATTGGCGATATCATGCATAAATCTGCCATCGCCCGTTTTTCGCGCACGTTAGCGACCACCTTTGCCTCCGGCGTACCGCTCGTTGAAGGCTTAGACACCGCCGCGGGCGCCACAGGCAATAAAGTTTACGAGCGCGCAGTAATACAAACGCGCCAGGACGTAGCCACCGGGCAACAGCTACACTTCGCCATGCGGATGACCAACCGCTTCCCCCCCTTAGCGGTTCAAATGGTCAGCATCGGTGAAGAAGCGGGGTCGCTTGATGCCATGCTCAATCGCGTGGCTGATTATTACGAAGAAGAAGTCGACAATAAAGTCGATGCCCTCACCTCGCTGATGGAACCGGTTATTATTGTGGTACTTGGAGTACTCGTCGGCGGTGTGGTTGTCTCTATGTATTTACCCATCTTCGACTTGGGCTCTGCCCTCTAAGCGTCAAATGCTTAAACAACGCTAATTTCAAGAAGCCTAAGGAGCTCCATGCATCACCCTCCGTTTATTCTGTGGTTAATCGTTTTATTGATGGGACTATGCCTGGGCAGTTTTCTAAATGTGGTGATTACGCGCCTGCCGGTGATGCTGATGCGCGGCTGGCGTAACGAAGCCCGCGAAGCACTTGAGCTTAGCGCCGAACACTCACCACGCTTTAATTTGACTACGCCTGGCTCCATGTGCCCACGCTGCGAAACCCCTATAGCATGGCACGACAACCTACCGCTGATCGGCTGGATAAAGCGCCGCGGGCGCTGTGCTGCGTGCCAAACGCCTATTAGCATTCAATACCCGCTGGTAGAAATAGCCGGTGGCTTACTGGCCATGGCAGTGCTAGCGCTCCACGGGCTTTCTGCAGAATCAGTCTTCGTTTATGGCGCCTGCCTGATGCTGTTAGTGCTCGCCGTGATCGACTTTCGCACCCAGCTACTGCCCGATGTCATCACCCTCCCCTTACTTTGGGCAGGGTTACTGTTTCAGCTCCTCTTCCAGCCACTTATGCTACAGAGTGCCGTTATCGGCGCAATGGTAGGCTATCTTTCACTGTGGAGTTTTTATTGGCTATTCAAACTGGTCACCGGCAAAGAGGGAATGGGCTATGGCGACTTTAAGCTCCTAGCAGCGCTAGGCGCCTGGCTGGGATGGAGTTTTTTACCGCTGATTTTGCTACTTTCCGCAGGCCTTGGGGCCATTGTTGGACTGGTTGCCCAAGCCTGTTCACCACGCTTGCGCGGCACACCGTTTCCCTTTGGTCCTTTTCTTGCCCTCGCGGGCTGGGTTGCGTTGCTAGTCGGTGATGAAATAATGGTGCTATATCTCAGCCTGCTTATGTAAATATAAGCGATGTGAAGCTCAACTATATAAAAACTCAGCTATATAAAATTTAGCTATGTAAAAGTTAGCTAAGCGAGGCAGCAGATGATTATCGGATTAACGGGTGGCATTGGGTCGGGTAAATCGACCGTTGCACGCGCCTTCGAAACACTAGGCGCCGCCTGGGTCGATGCCGACGATGTCGCCAGGGAGATAGTCTTACCTGGGGAACCGGCACTATTAGCCATTAAAAAACGCTTCGGTGATCGGGTTATGCATGAGGATGGCACCCTTAATCGTGCCGCCCTACGCGAGATTATTTTTAACGATCCAGCACAGCGGGAGTGGCTAGAATCTGTCACACACCCCGAAATAAGGCAGCGACTATTGCAGCATTTAGAGCGACTTAAAACCCAGGGCGCACCCTATGCGCTGCTTGTGTCACCATTACTGTTTGAGTCGGGACAAAATGCGCTAGTTAATCGTGCAGTGGTTGTCGACGTGCCACAAGCGCTACAATTATCCAGAACCCAGCAGCGTGATGGGGTGAGTGAAAGCCAGGTGCGTGCTATTCTCGCCGCCCAACTTTCCCGCGAACAACGGCTAGCAAAGGCAGATGACGTGATAGATAACAGCGGTGACCACGCCAGCATGATGAAACAAGTGGCACTGCTTGATAAAAGTTACCGTCGACAGCTCAACTACTGAAATATCGCGCTTGTTAACGCAATTGGAGTTTTTTATGGCTCGCCCTGCAAACGATTCCCCGCTAGAAGTTAATTGCCCGCAGTGCGCTAAGCGCGTGCCCTGGTTACCAGAAAGCACTTATCGACCATTCTGCAGCAAGCGCTGCCAACTGTTAGATTTGGGCGCCTGGGCAGATGAGTCGCACCGCATATCGGGCGAATCCGCAATGGATGAAGCCGATATAGAAACACTGCTGGCGCAGGCCGACAAGGATGCACCGCTCACCTAAAGGCACTGACTATGGCCGATAAACACGTTAATCCATCATCGCCTTCGGCCTATCAACTGCTGCTTCAATTAGAGCAGCAGTTTGATCATCTACTTGAAACCATTGAAACCGCTGTCTTGCTATATGAACAGCAGCCATTGGCTACGTGGGTCTTTCATCAAACGAAACCGTCTAGCGACTGGCTGCGTAAAGCCCTGTTCGATATGTGGCATGAGCAGGATCAAGATGGCCGTGAGACACGCAATTATATTGCCGTAGTGGCTGCTAATGACGAACTGCTAAAGGCAATAGGCGCCGTTAATCAAGCCAAAGCCAGCTTTAGCGAGCTACTGCAGCATATTAAACAGGCATTCCCACAGGCACTTAGCGATGCCAAAAGCCGTTTGCCTCAACGCCATCCTCACGTTGATGAAGTGTTACGCCGCAATGGGCTTGCCCGCTTGCACCTTAAACAGAGCTGGCGGCAGTTACCTATCGCACAGGCGCCTGTTTCACGGGTTCGTTTTGCTTGGTACAGCAGCGGTCGCTCTATTAAACGCCTGTCCGTGCAAGAGGCTGAACATAAGCTTTTGCAGCTTGATACCGATGCGCCGCATATTCGTATTCAGCTACGCAAACTCGCTGGCATACCAAGCGACGAAGCACTCGCTCAGGTACAAACTCAGGCCCCGCTAATGCGGGCTAACCTGTTTTTTACCGAGCCACTTGATGATGGGCATACACGACGGGCATTGAACGCCGCCATGCCGATCTTTGTGCCTGACAATAACCAACGGCTGCCCCATATTAACCTACCTGCACAAGAGCCCCCCACCACCCGCACACGGGCACGACGACGAGACGAGAAACTAGAGCAAGATGTGTTTTTGCCCAGCTTGCGAGTTTATCGCTACCGTTAGCGCAGAAGCGCATCTGCGATGTTGGGTGACACAGTAGAACTAGCTACCCGGCACGACATCCTGCTGCCATAGCCCACAACCAAGTAGCGTTTCAATCAGCTCGGCCAGATCCAAATGATCCACACCGTACTCGCTCAACAAAGCCTCAAAACGCTGTCTGAACATGCGCTCCTGCTCTTGTTGGTGCTCCTTCTGCTGGGTTTCTACATCTTCTTGTTCCAATGCAGCAAGCGAGCGAACCGGTGGGCCGGTCGGTATATCGAAATTGCTCTCTGGGTCATCTAATTGGCGTAAAGCCTCCGCAAAGGCATCGTCTAATTCACGAAACTTACGTAGCTTTTCACGCTCATCTACCGGCTTTTGAACCTTTTGATATTTCATCGATGTTTCATTTACACCTTGCTTGAAATGGTCGATATGACTGCCAATATAGCTTTTTTTGGCAAAAACTGTGCACAAACGCGTAAAGATAGCGAGCAAACTTGCCTTTGTTACCCAATTGCAAGCATAAAGGCAGCATCAATAGGTATATAAGGGTAACAAGCACACTTATCAAACACGGCACAGTCAGCGACAACTTATTAATCGATGCTTAGCATCAACATTACCTACAAGTAGCCTGAATAGAGATTCAACGCTCATCTGTAGGCTGAACTGTATTCCTTTCAGCCAGGTTACCAACACTAACGCACTGGGAGAGTGCACTACAGGCGAGATAAGCACGACCTGTACGATTCACGCATGAGAGGCCAGATAATGTTCAACGCAATGACACGAGCTGAGATCTGGCTGCAGGATACACTGGATAAGCCGCTCGGTATCGAAGACCTTGCTAATCACATAGGGTATTCGTCTTCCCAAGTTCGGCGCCAATTTCGCCAAAGCTTCCACATATCACCTAGCGCCTATCGTGAAATAAGGCGGCTGGAGCGCGCGGCGGTGTTGCTAGGGCTTACTCCTCTCAATATAGCGCAAATTGCGATCCGCTGTGGTTATCATAACCACTCATCGTTTTCACGGGCGTTTCAACGTCGTTACCAGTTGAGTCCGCGCAACTTTCGGCAAACACTGAAAGCGACTCTCCACAACCCGACGCCTGGTCATGGCTTTAACACGCGTATCGAAAAAAGTAATGGCCGCCAAATGATCCTAATGCGCCTCTACAAAGCTCCCGAGCTTATTAAGGGGCTAGGGGAAGCCAGCTATCATAATAAGCAGCTAGCGTGCATACAGGCGCGCCTGCGGCTATCAAAGACCATCATTGCACTACCCGACATACTCGCAGATAGAATTAGTGCGCTTAATAATGAATCGTTTCATGCTTACCGTACCGACTTTGGCCTTTACCTGGCGGAGACGGACAATGCACAAGATATTGCCCTGCCCGTTCCCTATCGACGGGTCGACATTCCCACCCATTACTACGCAAGCACGTGCTTTGATACTTTAGCGGATCTGTATGGCGCTTTGACGCAGACCATCATGTATCTACTACACAGGCAAAACGCTTACCACGTTAGCGGCCACCCACCTCAGGTATTATGGAAAGCAAATCATTTAGAACTTCGCATCCCATTAATAAGCTAGCAGCGTTGATACCGGCACTGAGGCATAGCTAAAGCATATACCAATAAAAAACCGGCATTTCTATACAGAAATGCCGGTTTTTAGCTAACTTAGTCTTCCATACGCTCCAACCAAGATTCGACGGTTTCATCGCCATACTGGTCTTTCCAGCTACGCAGGCCTTTATGGTTGCCACCGCGAGTTTCGATCACTTCCCCTGTCTTGGGGTTTTTGTAAATCTTAAGACGACGCTTACGGCGGGCATTGCCACTCGCCGTGGTTTTAGTATTGCGCTGGTCAGCAGCAGGATCTAATAAGGCAATGACATCGCCCGGACGTTTGCCGAACTCAGTCATTAGCGCTTCAAGTTTGGCCTTAAATTCCAACTCGCTTTTTAGGCGCTGATCGCCTTCTAAGCGCTGTAGATCTTCTTGAAGCTGCTTTAGCTGCTGTTCTTTTTGGATATATTCGTTAAGTAATGACATCGGGGTTCCTTTAATATCGTATCCAACTGAACGGGGTTCAACTGAATGAGATCCAACTGGCTTAGGTGCAGATTGACAGCCTTTGCACCCACTAGTTCAGAATGCAGGGACATTATTCCTGTAAAAAGAGTAACTGACAACAGTCTAGTTGATTTTCACTCAATTACTAATCGTTTTTTTAAAACTCAATTGCCGTTTAAAGAGATTAACCCAACTAGCATATGACGACTATGCGAACCAATCTGCCGAGCTATTACATGCGTTCAATTACTACAAAGCGGTCAACCACCACAAACAAAAGCGCCGCCCATAAGGGCGGCGCTTTTACAAACCAATAACTAATCGATAATTAGTCTTGGCCCATTTGCTGCTTGATCAAATCACCGATGGTGGTCGGGCCACCCGCTGTTTCCGGCTCTTGCTCACGCATTTTCTTCAGGTTCTGACGCGTATCGTCCTGGTCTTTCGCTTTTACCGACAGATTAATCTGACGGCTCTTGCGATCAACGCTGACAATACGAGCTTCGACGCTGTCGCCTTCATTCAGCACATTGCGCGCGTCTTCTACGCGGTCAGCACTGATTTCAGAGGCTTTCAGCACAGCAATAACGTCAGTCGCCAATTCAACTTGAGCTTCTTTAGCATCAACTTCAATAACGCGACCCGTTACAATGCTGCCCTTATCGTTGACTGACAGGTACTCAGCAACGGGGTCAGAATCCATCTGCTTGATGCCCAGCGAGATGCGCTCACGCTCAGGATCAATAGATAGAATAACGGCTTCAGCTTCGTCGCCTTTCTTAAAGCTGCGTACGGCTTCTTCGCCAGTATCAGTCCAAGAAATGTCAGACAAGTGAACCAGACCGTCAATACCGCCTTCTAGGCCGATAAAGATACCGAAGTCAGTAATTGACTTAATGGTACCGGAAACGCGATCGCCCTTGTTGTAGTCAGTGTTGAAGGTTTCCCACGGGTTAGCAGTACACTGCTTGATACCCAGAGAAATACGACGACGCTCTTCGTCGATATCCAACACCATGACGTCAACATCATCGCCAACTTGCACGACTTTAGACGGATGGATGTTTTTGTTAGTCCAGTCCATTTCAGACACGTGAACCAGACCTTCAACACCCTCTTCCAGCTCGGCAAAGCAGCCGTAGTCAGTCAAGTTAGTGACGACCGCGTGCACTTTCATGCCTTCCGGGTAACGCTCTTTAATGTTGACCCACGGATCTTCGCCCAACTGCTTCAGACCCAGTGAAACGCGATTGCGCTCACGGTCAAACTTCAGAACTTTGACGTTGATCTCGTCGCCAACGGCAACGATTTCGGACGGATGCTTGATACGCTTCCACGCCATGTCTGTAATATGCAGCAGGCCGTCAACACCACCCAGGTCTACGAAAGCGCCGTAGTCTGTCAGGTTCTTAACGATACCCTTGATTTGCTGACCTTCTTGCAGAGTTGCCAGCAGCGCTTCGCGCTCGGCACTGTTCTCTGCTTCCAGAACCGCACGACGTGATACTACAACGTTGTTGCGTTTCGGATCGAGCTTGATGACTTTGAAGTCCAGCTCTTTGTTTTCCAGGTGCGCAGTGTCACGAACTGGACGAACATCAACCAGCGAGCCCGGAAGGAAGGCGCGGATAGAGTCAACTTCGACCGTGAAGCCGCCTTTAACCTTACCGTTAATAACGCCCTTAATGATTTCGTCTTTCTCGAAGGCTGCTTCAAGAATCTTCCAAGCTTCTGCACGCTTGGCTTTTTCACGAGACAGACGCGTTTCACCGAAACCATCTTCTACGGCTTCAAGTGCAACGTGCACGTCGTCACCGATAGCGATGTTCAGATTACCGTGTTCATCGCGGAATTGTGACGCAGGGATCTGACCTTCAGATTTCAGACCAGCGTTGACAGTAACCCAGTCACCGTCAATGTCGACAACCTGGGCCGCGACAATAGCGCCTGGCTCCATGTTGATGTCGTTAAGAGACTGTTCAAACAGCTCAGCAAAGCTTTCGCTCATGGTGTTCCTACGTAATTACGTTGTTGAGGCATAAATGCCTTCTCCGCACCACCAGCAAGTGCGGGCCTAATGTCACTCAGCTTTTGGAGGTGTTAACGCTGGTTAGACCTGACCGGGCTCACCGATGTGAGTTTAGTGCCCTGCCACGTCGTGACACCTATCCAAAAACGCCGCAAGGGAGAATCACACGCCGCTTACCAGCCCTCTTTGGGCGAGCAGTTCGGTCAGTCGATCAACCACTTCCGGTATGCTCAGGCGCGTGGTATCAAGCGTAATGGCATCATCTGCCGGCTTGAGAGGAGCCACACTACGTTGCGTGTCGCGTGCATCGCGTGCCTGAATCTCCTTTAAAAGACTCGAAAGACTAGCATCCACCCCGGCTTCCTGCAACTGCAGATGACGGCGACGTGCCCTTTCATCGGCACTGGCCGTCAAAAAAATCTTTAGTGGGGCATCGGGAAAGACCACCGTTCCCATATCACGGCCATCCGCCACCAAACCTGGCGCTTGGCAAAAATCACGCTGCCGCTGTAGCAGGGCTTGTCGCACTGCAGGCAGTGCCGCCACTTGGGAAGCGCGCTCGCCGGCCTGTTCGGTGCGAATAACCTGGCCAACATCTTCACCTTCAAGCAGCGTACGTGGCTGCCCCTCTTCAACAGGAAACGCCACATCTAGCTGTTCTGCCAAACGTGCCAGACCCAACTCATCGTCAACGGCTACGTTGTGCTTAACCGCAGCTTGAGCCGTCAGTCGATAAAGTGCACCACTATCGAGAAGATGCCAGCCTAAGCGCTCTGCCACCAAGCCACTGATCGTACCTTTACCTGCGCCGCCAGGGCCATCAATGGTGAGAACAGGAGCAGTAGCAACACGATCACTCATGCGCGCCCTCCACACTAACGCCCATGCCAATACGCGTGGCTAATTCGACAAAGTCAGGGAATGAGGTCGCCACATTAGCGCAGTCTTCAATCACAATTTCTGCACTTGCGCGTAGCGATGAAATCGCAAACGCCATGGCAATACGGTGATCGCCCAGGCTATCGACACGCCCACCGCCGTAACTCGCTTTTTGACCATCGCCATTGCCGACGATATCAATGCCGTCTTCAACAACAGTGTGCTGCACACCTAACACAACCAAGCCATCGGCCATGGCCTGAATGCGATCAGACTCTTTGACGCGTAGCTCTTCGGCACCTCTAAGACGTGTCACGCCTTCAGCGTTAGCGGCGGCAATAAACAGTGCAGGGAATTCATCAATCGCTAACGGCACTTGATCTTCGGGAATATCAATACCTTTCAACGGTGCATAGCGGATACGAATATCAGCCACCGGCTCCCCACCCACTTCGCGCTCGTTCTCTAGCGCTAAATTCGCCCCCATCAGGGTAAGAATATTGATCACGCCAATCCGAGTGGGGTTAATACCTACGTGCTCAAGGGTAATATCAGCGCCTGGGGTAATGGCAGCGGCCACTAAGAAGAAGGTAGCGGATGAGATATCCGAAGGCACATCAATGGGGCCTGCGGTGAGTTTGCCGCCCCCTTTGAGCCAGCAGGTATCACCTTCACGGGAAACTGCATAGCCAAAACCATTGAGCATACGCTCGGTGTGGTCGCGGGTCGGCGCAGGTTCGCGCACCCGAGTTTCGCCTTCGGCGTAAAGCCCCGCCAGCAACAGGCAAGATTTTACCTGTGCACTGGCCATGGGCATATCGTAATGGATGCCTTTAAGCTTGGCGCCACCGCGAATCTTCAGTGGCGGGCGCCCGCCCTCAGCGGTATCAATGGTTGCGCCCATCAAGCGCAGCGGGTCAGCCACACGCCCCATAGGCCGCTTGGTTAGTGATTCATCGCCGGTCAGCTCGCTATCAAACGCCTGGCCTGCCAGCAGCCCTGAAAACAGCCGCATCGCGGTGCCCGAGTTACCCACATAGAGCGGGCCAGCGGGGGCTTTTAAGCCATGCATACCGACACCATGAATGGTGACCTTACCCTGATGCGGCCCTTCAATCGCCACGCCCATTTCACGAAATGCCTGCAGAGTCGCCAGACTATCTTCACCTTCCAGAAAGCCTTTTACTTCAGTGACGCCTTCCGCCAACGCGCCCAACATAATAGAGCGGTGCGACATGGATTTATCGCCCGGTACGCGCAAGCGCCCCTGGGCTTGACCGCCCGGCTGCACACGGTAGGTGACCTTACCTTGTGGTTGCATATGATATTCCGCCTGATAACTGGTTTTATTCAATAAGGAGTCGAAATAGTGCCGGGCATGGCTGGCCCGATCAAAGGTGGCAATCAGCGCATCGCTGTCACCGGCTTCTACCGCTTGACGCAAGCGCGAAAGCCCCGCTTCAAAATCATCCAGGGAGGCTAAAACCGCCTGCTTATTGGCAATGAAAATATCCCGCCACATCACCGGGTCGCTTCCCGCAATACGGGTAAAATCGCGAAAACCGCCCGCTGCGTAACGGAAAATATCGAGGCGCTCATCCTGGCGGGCCAGCGTATCCACCAGTGAAAAAGCTAGCAGGTGCGGCAAATGGCTGGTACGCGCCAGCACCTGGTCATGGCGCTCTACATCCATTTCCAGCACATCGGCACCACAGGCTTCCCATAAGCAGCGCACGCGCTGCAAAGCTTCACGGTCGACGTTCAGCTCAGGTGTCAAAATAACCTTGTGGTCTACATACAAACGCGGATTCGCCGCTGCCACACCGCTTTTTTCTGAACCGGCAATAGGGTGCCCCAGCACCATATTAGTGGGTACCTGGCCAAATACACGCTGAGCGCAGGCGCGGATAGTCGCCTTGGTACTACCAACATCGGTAATCACAACGTCAGCCGACGCGTTAGGTAGCGCTTCGGCCAAGCTTGCCATCACGCTCTCCATGGCGAGCACCGGCACCGCTAGCACTACCATTGTGGCGTCATTGACTTGCTCATCAAGGTGGGTACCGCCTGAGTCGATCAGCCCCATCTCAATACCGCGTGCAATCTCAGCTTCGTCAGGGTCACAGGCAACAATTTGACCCTGAAACCTTACCGCGCGCAGCGCTGCCGCTAGCGAACCACCAATTAAACCCAAGCCAACAATTAATAACCGCGACTCATGACAGCCCGATGTTTTTACACTGTCTCCGACCATTAATGTCACAGCACGCCTATGGGGTAGGAACCCAGCACGCGCAGATCCGCCGCCCGCAGTTGCACTTCTTCAAGCACTGCCGCGACCTTAGGCTCATCACGATGGCCTTTAAAATCAATAAAAAAGACGTAGTTCCACACCCCGGTGCGGGAAGGACGCGTTTCAAGACGGGTTAAATCAATCTGGTGGCGATGAAACGGCTCCAGCAATGCGTGCAAGGTACCTGGCTGGTTACGCATAGCGACCACGATGGAGGTTTTATCCTCCCCCGCCATGGGCACATCCTGGTTACCAATAATCAAAAACCGCGTGGAGTTATCTGGGCTGTCCTCAATTTTTTCGGCGATATGCTCTAGACCATAGAGCTTGGCCGCCATATCGCCCGCGATGGCAGCGCTATGCCACTCGGTTTTAACTAACTTGGCCGCTTCCGCATTCGAGGAAACCGGCACGCGCTCCGCATGGGGGAAATGTGCGTCCAACCATTTGCGACACTGGGCAAAAGACTGCGGGTGCGAATAGATACGCGAGACTTTATCGCGGCGAGTGTTTTCACTGACCAGCAAGTGGTGGTGGATACGCAGCACCACCTCGCCACAAATTTTGATCGAGGAGTCCATGAAAGTATCCAGGGTGTGATTGACCACCCCTTCGGTGGAGTTTTCCACCGGCACCACACCGTAATGCACGGCGCCCGCCTCTACTTCGCGAAACACCTCGTCAATGGCTGCCATGGGCAGGCTAACCGCGCTTTCACCAAAATGCTTGAGCGCCGCCTGCTGAGTAAAAGTGCCCTCTGGGCCTAAATAGGCCACTTTAACTGGCTGCTCAAGCGCCAAACACGCCGACATGATTTCGCGGAACAGGCGTGCCATCTCTTCGGAATCAAGCGGGCCTTTATTCAACGCCATAATGCGCCGAAGCACCTGGGCTTCCCGCTCAGGGCGATAAAATACCGCGTCTTTGTCTTCAGCCAGCTTCACATGCGCCACCTGCTGGGCACAGCTAGCTCGCTCGCTGATCAGATTCAGAATATCGCTATCAAGCTGATCGATACGCTGGCGCAGTTCGTCCAGGTTGATCGACGTATCGGACATGGTGATTAGCCTCTTGTTTTCTCGAAATCAGCCATAAATGCAACTAAGGCATCTACCGCAGACTCAGGCACCGCGTTGTATAGGCTGGCACGCATACCGCCCACGCTGCGGTGGCCTTTTAAGTTAAGCAGCCCCGCCGCATTGGCTTGTTGTAAGAACGCCTTATCCAGCGCCGCATCGGCTAAGACAAAAGGCACGTTCATCCGCGAGCGGTTATGTTTGGCAATCGGGTTGCTATACAACTCGCTGGCATCAATCGCTGCATAAAGCTTCTCGGCTTTACGCTGATTGATGGCATCCATCGCCGCCAGTCCACCGATATCGTCTTTCAGCCACTGGAAAACCAGGCCGGCCAAATACCAGGCGTAAGTAGGCGGCGTATTCACCATCGACCCCGCGTCTGCCAGCATTTGATAGTCAAACAGCGAAGGCGTATTGGCCTGGGCTTTGCCTAATAGGTCGTCACGCACGACCACCAGTGTTAACCCAGCGGGGCCAATATTCTTCTGCGCCCCGGCATAAATCACACCAAACTCGCTAACGTCGATGGGCCCAGAAAGGATATTCGACGACATATCGCAGACCAGTGGCACATTAGCGCCATCGGCTCGCTGGACATGGGGCGTATAGTCAAACTCCAGACCACCAATCGTTTCGTTAGAGGTGTAGTGCAAATAGGCAGCGTCAGCGCTTACCTGAAGCGCATCACGTGCAGGCACCGCCGTATGGCCGTTGGGCTCACTGCTGGCCACCACATGGCAGTCAAAACCAAGGTGTTTGGCCTCAGCGAGAGCCTTCTTGCCCCAGATGCCGGTCTGGATAAAGTTGCCGCTACCGCCCTGTCCCAATAGATTCATCGGCAGCATGGCAAACTGCATGCTGGCACCGCCCTGCAAGAACAGCACTTTATAATTATCCGGCACGCCTAAAAGCTGACGAAAATCAGCTTCAGCGCGCTCAGCAATGGCGATAAATTCATCGCTGCGGTGGCTCATTTCCATCACGGAAAGGCCGCGCCCCTGGTAGTCCAGCAGCTCTTCACGGGCACGTTCCAGCACAGCGACTGGCAGGGCCGCTGGCCCTGCGCAGAAATTATAGTGACGTGTCATCGGTCCCCGCTTCCTCTCCGTCATCGGGTGATTCGCTCGGCTGGGTATCAAGGCTACCTTCTTCAAGATCGGTTCCTTCAAGAGCAGTGAGTTCATCGCTCTCTTCGGGTTCGTCAACGCGAACCGTCTTGACCAGCTTCTCTTCTTTGCCGAGACGAATCAGCATCACACCCTGGGTATTACGCGATGTGGTAGAGACCTCTTCCACGCGGGTGCGCACCAGCGTGCCGCGGTCAGTGATCAGCATCATCTCGTCGCTGTCGTAGACCTGCATTGCCGCCACCAGAGAACCATTACGCTCGCTGGTTTGCATGGCGATAACACCCTGGCCACCACGGCCACGCAGCGGGAACTCTTCCAAGCGGGTGCGTTTGCCGTAACCATTTTCACTGGCGGTCATAATGTAGATTTGACCATCGGTGGTTTCGGCCACAACGCCCTCTTGGGCGCCATCCTGCATTTCCTCTTCGGCATCCGCTTCAGCGTCGATCTGCTGACTCTTGGGAATAATCAAGCTAATGACTTCCGCGTCGCCTGCCAGACGCATACCACGCACGCCGCGGGCAGTACGCCCCATGGCGCGGGCTTTGCCCTCTTCAAAGCGGATCGCTTTGCCGTTAGACGACAGCAGCATAGCGTGATCGTTACCGGTGGTAATCGCCGCGCCGACTAAGCGGTCACCCTCTTCCAGGTCAATCGCAATCAAACCAACACTACGTGGGCGCGAGAACTGCTCAAGGCTAGTGCGCTTGACGGTGCCTTTGGCCGTGGCAAAGAAGATGTAGTTATCGGGATTGTAGTCGCGCACCGGTAAGATGGCGTTAACCGCCTCACCCTCTTCCAAAGGCAGCATATTAACCAACGGCTTACCGCGAGAGCCGCGGCTGGCATTGGGCATTTCGTAGACTTTCAACCAGTAAACCTTGCCGCGATTAGAGAACAGCAACACGGTATCGTGAGTCGAGGCCACCAGCAGGTGCTCAATCACATCTTCGTCTTTCATTGCGGTGGCAGACTTACCGCGACCACCACGACGCTGGGCTTGATAATCCGACAGCGGCTGGGTCTTGGCGTAGCCAGAGCGGGACACGGTGACCACCATGTCTTCCTCAGCAATCAAATCTTCAATGGAGAGATCCAGGTGGCTGGCCTGAATTTCCGTACGACGGTCATCGCCAAACTGATCACGCACGGCGTGCAGCTCTTCACGAATCACTTCCATCAAGCGATCGGCTGAAGCCAGAATTTCAGTGAGCTCGGCAATTTTCTCAAGAATATTTAAGTATTCATCGAGCAGCTTCTCGGTTTCAAGACCTGTCAAGCGGTGCAGGCGCAGCTCAAGAATTGCCTGAGCCTGGGCAGGTGAAAGCCGATAAGAAGTGGCCGCAGTATTTAAACCAAAGCCCTCTTCCAGCTCTTCTGGTTTACACGATGTGGCGCCAGCCCGCTCCAGCATGGCGGTTACCTGGCCGGGCTGCCATGTCTTGGCGAGCAGCTTTTCGCGCGCTTCTGCCGCATTCGGCGAGGCTTTGATCAGCTCAATCACTTGGTCAATATTGGAGATAGCAACGGCCAAGCCTTCCAACAAGTGACCACGCTCACGGGCTTTTTTCAGCTCATACAGCGTGCGCCGGGTCACCACTTCGCGGCGGTGGCGAATAAAGGCTTCCAGCATCTCTTTGAGGTTGAGCGTACGCGGCTGGCCGTTTTCCAGCGCCACCATGTTAATGCCGAACACATTTTGTAGCTGTGTCTGGGCAAACAGGTTATTGACCACGACTTCGCCGGACTCACCGCGCTTGATCTCAATCACCACACGCAGGCCGTCTTTATCCGACTCGTCACGCAGTTCGGCGATGCCTTCAATCTTCTTCTCTTTCACCAGCTCGGCGATTTTCTCGATCAACCGCGCCTTGTTCACCTGATAGGGCAGCTCGGTAATGATGATGTGATCGCGACCGGTTTTGTCGTGGTGCTCGATGGTATGGCAAGCGCGCACATAAATACGCCCGCGACCGGTGCGATACGCCGACAAAATACCCGCGCGGCCGTTAATAATCGCGCCGGTTGGGAAGTCAGGGCCGGGGATATACTCCATCAAGTCATCCACCGACAGCGTGTAGTCGTCGATTAACGCCAAGCAGCCGTCAATCACTTCACGCATATTGTGCGGCGGAATATTGGTCGCCATACCCACCGCGATACCCGACGAGCCGTTGATCAACAGGTTGGGCACTTTGGTAGGCAATACGGCGGGAATACGCTCGGTACCGTCGTAGTTATCGACCCAATCAACGGTATCTTTTTCCAGGTCAGCTAGCAGCTCGTGGGCGAGGCGCGACATACGCACCTCGGTATAACGCATGGCAGCCGCGTTATCCCCATCAATCGAACCGAAGTTACCCTGGCCGTCGACCAGCACATGACGCATCGAAAAGTGCTGCGCCATACGTACGATGGTGTCGTATACCGCGCTATCACCGTGCGGATGGTATTTACCGATGACATCGCCGACGACACGCGCCGACTTCTTGTACGGTTTATTCCAATCATTACCCAGTTCATGCATGGCAAACAGCACACGCCGGTGAACCGGTTTAAGGCCATCCCGCACATCTGGAAGCGCGCGGCCGATAATGACGCTCATCGCATAGTCGAGGTACGACTGTTTGAGCTCGTCTTCAATATTGACGGGCAAGATTTCTCTGGCGATGTCACCCATGAAAGTCAGATCCTTTGCACTGCATTGGCACTGCGAGAGTTGAAAGCGCTTGTAAACACCGCTCTGAAATTAGAGCAGAACGGCGCGCAAATACTTCGCCATCATACCACTGCAAAAGCAGCAAGGGCAGCCAGGGAGCTCAGCAAAGCCGTTTAGGGGCTAAATGCCTCTTTCGCCGAGGTTAACGCGGCTAACGCCTCACGCAGCTCTCCCTCTATGGCAGCGGCCTTATTGGCGCGGATATCAAGCAGCACGAAGGTTAAATCCGCACGGGCGATGACGGTGCCATCTTTACGCACAATACGGTGGTGGCACACGCCACTGCGTTCACCTATATCAACAATCCCGGTCATAATCTCCAGGTCGTCGCCGTGCCCCGCTGCCGCCAAATAATCAATATTCAAATTGACAACGACAAACGCCCGCCCGGCTTGATGGAGCTCTTTGATCATTGCGGGGTGCTGATCAAAAAAATCCCACCGCCCCTCCTCCATAAACTCAAGATAGCGGGCGTTATTGACATGGCCGTAGCCATCTAAGTGAAAACCGCGAACACGTAATTGAACCCGTGAAAGTGATGCAGTCATAACAGTTCCTTCTTTATGAATTAGCCAACGACTCAATCAAACACAAGTTTGAAACGTGCGCAACAGAGACGATTGGTGGCCGCCGCTGGTAGGAAGGCCCCGCTTTCGACATAATGTGCCACCTTTTGAACAGGATTGGCTCCATGTGGTTTAAGCACTTGCATTTATACCGCCTGCACGACGCGCCCGAATTATCCAGCGATGCGCTCGCTAGCGCTTTAGACGAGCATTCCGCTAAACCACTCGGCAACGCCGATGCGCGACGCCTGGGCTGGACTGCACCAGCGGGTCGTCTTGGCGGCGGTCAGCTCGTTCACGAAATCCAAGGGCACCGGCTGCTTTCAGCCCTGCGCCAAGAACGCTTACTGCCTGCTTCTGTGGTCAAAGAAGAAGTTGATGAACAGGTCGCCGACATTGAGGCCAGTGAAGGCCGCAAAGTAACCCGCAAAGAAAAAACCGCGCTAAAAGAGCAGGTCACCGAGAATTTATTACCCCGTGCCTTTGTGCGCAGCCAGAAAATTGATCTGTGGTGGGATACCCGCGGCCAGATGATTGGCATCAATGCCAGTTCACGTACCCGCGCCGAAGATATTCTGGATCTGCTGCGCGAAACCTTGGGCAGCTTAAAAGCCACCCCGTTAAGCTCCCAAACACTACCTATCCGCGCCATGACCACCTGGCTAGGCGACACGGCTAGCCGGCCTGCCGATCTGCAGCTGGGTGATCAGGTTGAGCTTAAAGCCAAAGGTGATGATGGCGTGTTGCGTGCTCGTCAGGTCGATTTAGACAGCGATGAAATTCAGCAACTGCTGGAGAGCGGCCGCCAAGCCAGTAAACTCGCTGTTAGCCTGGAAGGCCGGCTAAGCTTTGTATTGCACGATGATTTGGCCCTGAAATCGTTACGCTTTGGCGATGCTTTGATTGAAGAAGCCGACCATGCGGACGATGGCGATGATGCCCTTGCTCGCCTGGAAACAGACTTTATTTTAATGGCCCAGGCGCTATCCACGGATATTCCGCGCTTGATAGAGTGGCTCGGCGGCGAGACGCAGCGGGAACCTGCGGCTCAATAAGTGGTTCTATAGACCTTCGCCTCGATGTTATTAATCGATATTTATTATTTACCATCCAACGGTTCGCATGACTCAACACAATAACGCTACCAACGTCTCTACCGAGACAGACCCGTGGGCCGATATTCGGCCCTTTATGGATCATGAAGTGGCCGACGTGCTTGCCAGGCTCTCACGGGATAACGAGCTGCTGGATGCGCTGACCCGCTTTCGGCTGCCGCGTATGGCACGCTGGGCGCCGTCACTGGCGCGTGTTTTTGCCAGCCGTGCCGTGCGTCGTGAAGTCAAAGGCGTCTCGTCGGTTTACGAGTTTCAAATGCGCATTGCCCACTACATGGAGCGCATGATTCGCACCACCACGGATGCCTTTGAAGTTACCGGCCTCGACAAACTCGACGCCAACGGCGCTTACCTGTTCATAGGTAACCACCGCGATATCTCGCTGGATCCCGCGTTCGTCAACTATGCGCTGTATCAAGCAAACCGCGACACCGTGCGTATCGCAATCGGTGACAATCTGCTTAAAAAGCCCTATGTCACCGATCTAATGCGGCTTAATAAAAGTTTTATTGTGCCACGCAGTGCACGGGGCAAGCGGGCTATGCTCGCAGCGTACCAGCAGTTGTCCGCCTATATTCGCCATACCATTACCGAAGATCAGCACTCTATCTGGATGGCCCAACGCGAAGGCCGTGCCAAGAACGGCATCGACCACACTGAGCCCGCCATCATCAAAATGTTGATCATGGCCAGGCGAGCCGCAGAACGGGACATGGTGTTTGGCGAGGCGATTGCCGAACTAAAACTGGTGCCGGTATCGATTAGCTATGAATATGATCCCTGCGATGTACAAAAAGCCCAGGAACTGCACGATATCGATACGCAAGGCAGCTACGCCAAAAGTGAGTTTGAAGATATTCGCTCTATTGTCGCGGGCATTACTGGCTCTAAAGGCCGCGTGCGGCTACATTTTGGCACACCGGTAGGATCCGATATGGCCACCCCCGACGAAGTCGCTGCTGAGATTGACCGTCAGGTGATTGGTGGCTATCGCTTATTCCCCAGCCACTATTTGGCCTTAGAGGCGTTGGGGGAAGCACCTGAACTGGTAGCGCGCAAGTCGATCACACGTCAAGACAGAGAGCGCTTTAATGCCAGGCTTGCCGAAGTACCGGAGCCGTTGCGTCCTTATTGGCTTGCCCAGTACGCGAATCCCGTTAAACACAAGGCCGGTCGATTGACGCTGTAAACCTACGCTTTAATTTAGCTTTTTTAAAGCCGTGCAACGCATGCCCGTTGGCGGAAAAAATGCTATGGTCAAGGCATTGATTGGTTTCGCTTGGCGCTGTCGTCAATTGCGACCCTGAGGAGATTCCCATGTCCGGTTCAGAAATTCAGAAAACACGTGTCATCAATGAGCTACGTGGTTTTATTCGCAAACTGCTGCAAGACCCAAAAATTCTCGAGCAGTCCCTGGCGGTTGCCAGACAGCAGTTAACAGAAGGCAATAGCCCAGCAGCAATGGCCAGGATTGCCAACGAAATTTCCGATACCACCAGTGTGCACATCCCGGAAGACCCAGCCGAGCACTCTGAGGCAGATAAACTCTTTTTAGAACTACTGCGCGAAGTCGTTCAAGAGGAGCAAGCACTCTACTAGTCAGTATCGCCAACCGCGTCAGCGGCGAAGTCTTTTGAAACTTCGCCGTGTTTTTGTTATTGCCGAACCGGCACCCCTATTCACTCGGAATTAATCTTCACCATGTCTACTACCGCCACGCGCAACATTTTGGTGACTAGCGCGCTCCCTTATGCCAACGGAGCTATTCACCTCGGTCACTTGCTTGAGTATATCCAGACTGATATCTGGGTGCGTTTCCAGAAAAGCCGTGGCCAACAGTGCTACTACGTGTGTGCCGATGACGCCCATGGCACTGCCATTATGCTGCGTGCCGAGCAGGAAGGGATTACCTCTGAAGCGCTCATTGAGCGGGTATCCAACGACCACCAAACAGATTTTTCCCGTTTCGGCGTCGGATTCGACAATTATCACTCCACCCACTCCGCTGAAAACCGCCACTTCAGCGAAATGATTTATAAGCGCCTACGTGATAAAGGCCATATCGCTACCCGTGATATCGAGCAGATGTTCGACCCGCAAAAAGGTCTATTTCTGGCGGATCGCTTTATTAAAGGCACCTGCCCCAAGTGCGGCGCCGATGACCAGTATGGCGATAACTGTGAAAAGTGTGGCGCTACCTACACGCCAGCCGACTTGATCAACCCGGTTTCAGCAATTTCAGGCGCCACCCCCGAAGTACGCACCTCGACCCACTACTTCTTCAAGCTGCCCGATTTTGCCGACTTCTTACAGCGCTGGATTGACGACGGCCATGTGCAGCCGCAGATCCGCAATAAGTTGATGGAATGGTTTGAGTCCGGCTTTAACGAGTGGGATATCTCCCGCGATGCGCCCTATTTCGGCTTCGAAATTCCCGACGCCCCCGGCAAGTACTTCTATGTCTGGCTGGATGCGCCGATTGGCTATTTGGCCAGTTTCAAAAATCTATGCGACCGGGAAGGCATCGACTTCGACAGCTATTGGAACAAAGATTCCGATGCCGAGGTATATCACTTTATCGGCAAGGATATCGTCTACTTCCATGCGTTGTTCTGGCCCGCCATGCTGCATGGCGCAGACCTGCGCACGCCCACCGCTGTCAACTGCCACGGCTTCCTGACGGTAGACGGCGCCAAGATGTCGAAATCCCGCGGCACCTTTATTAAAGCCGCCACCTACGCCGATCACCTGAACCCAGAATACTTGCGCTACTATTTTGCCGCCAAACTCACTTCCAAAGTCGATGACCTGGATCTGAATTTGGAAGATTTTGCCGCACGGGTAAACGCTGACCTGGTCGGCAAAGTGGTCAATATTGCCAGCCGCTGCGCCGGGTTTGTTAAAAAGCTCGGTGGTGGAAATCTTTCCAGCCACTGCGCTGAACCACAGATGGTGGCACGTTTTATAGCCGCCGGTGACCATATCGCCGAAGACTTTGAAGCCCGTGAATTTAGCCGCGCAATGCGCAAAATTATGGATCTGGCAGACGAAGCCAACACCTACATTGCCGATAAAGAGCCCTGGGCACTGGCCAAGCAGGATGGCCGAGATGCTGAAGTCCTAGACATATGTTCGGTCGGCATAAACCTGTTCCGCCAGTTGATGGTCTATCTAACGCCCGTGGTACCCGCCATGGCCGAGCAAGCGCGTGAGTTTCTTAACGTTGAGTCGCTGGATTGGCACACTCGACAGAGTGTGCTCACCGAGCACACAATCAACAAATTCAAGCCGCTGATGACCCGCGTTGAACGCGACAAAATCGATGCCATGATTGAAGCGTCGAAGGAAGATCTCGTGGAAGAGCAAAAATTGAAAGAAGCGCCCAAAGGCCCGCTGGCGGAAGAGCCTATCGCCGAAGAAATCGACTTTGCCGCTTTTGCCAAGGTCGACCTAAGAATTGCGCGCATTGCCAAAGCCGAATACGTCGAAGGCGCCGACAAGCTGCTGCAACTCACCCTCGACCTGGGTGGCGAAACCCGCAATGTGTTCTCCGGCATTCGCTCTGCCTACGCGCCGGAAGCTCTGGAAGGCCGCTTGACCGTGATGGTCGCCAACTTGGCACCGCGCAAAATGCGCTTTGGCGTTTCGGAAGGCATGGTATTGGCCTCTGCCAACGAAGATGGCATCTACCTGCTCTCCCCTGACACGGGGGCAGAACCGGGCCAGCGGGTAACTTAATCCGTCGCATAAGCGGTAAGCAAGTTAAAGGGCAGAGACTCAAAGCGCTCTGCCCTTTGCATTTTTATTAAAGCGGCTCTGTTATTCAAACTTCTCACTGCACAGGTGTTTCAAACATCAAACTCCCTTACCTCCCACTAGCCAGCGCCGCCTTTTCTTCGCAAAATATGCAGCCATGAGTGAGCTATTTATCATTTTGATCAGCACTGCCCTGGTCAACAACTTCGTACTGGTTCAGTTTCTGGGCCTGTGCCCATTTATGGGTGTCTCTAATAAACTGGAGTCGGCCATGGGCATGTCCCTGGCCACTACCTTTGTGCTGACCCTGGCGTCGGCTGCTAGTTTCGTGGTTTATCATGGTCTGCTTGTGCCGCTGGATGTCACGTATCTGCGCACCATTAGCTTTATCGTGGTGATCGCCGCTGTGGTGCAGTTTACCGAAATCATGGTGCGCCAGCTGAGTCCGCTGCTGCACCAGGTGCTGGGCATTTTCCTGCCCCTTATCACAACCAACTGCGCAGTATTGGGCGTAGCGCTGCTGTCGTTAAACCGTGAGTTAAGCTTTTTTCACACCACCCTTTATGGGTTGGGCGCAGCGCTAGGCTTCTCACTTATTTTGGTGCTGTTTGCCGCCATGCGTGAACGTTTAGCGGGGGCGGATATTCCCAAACCCTTCCAAGGTGCCGCGATTGCTATGGTCACCGCCAGCCTTATGTCGTTAGCATTTTTAGGGTTTTCAGGGTTGGTGCAGGGATGAAGGCAGCGCGCGATGAATAGCCCCAGTGATGTCATAGCAATCCTTAGCGCTATCGCGGTATTAACCGGCTTGGGTATCGGATTTGGTGCCCTGCTGGGCGTGGTTAGCGAGCGCTTTAAGCGCGAGGATAACCCGCTAGTTGAACAAATTGATGCGCTACTGCCGCAAACCCAGTGCGGCCAGTGCGGCTACCCAGGCTGCCGCCCTTACGCTGAAGCGATTAACCAGGGCGATGCGCTGAATAAATGCCCACCCGGTGGCGAAGCGACGATTCATGCCCTTGCCGATCTGCTTGGTCGCGAACCGGAGCCCCTGGATGGCGAAGCCCAGAGCGAAGCCAAGGTGGCGTTTATTCGCGAAGCAGAGTGCATTGGCTGCACCAAGTGCATCCAAGCCTGTCCGGTCGATGCAATTATCGGCGCAGCTAAATTAATGCATACCGTGATTGAAGACGAGTGCACCGGCTGCGATCTGTGCTTAGACCCCTGCCCCGTGGACTGCATTGATATGCTGCCGCGCTCCACTCCGATCACCCAGTGGCAACCGGTAGTAGCGCACTCATCAAACATGATTGCCAGCGACCGCCAACCCGCTTCAGGGGTGTCTTGATGTCGAACGCCTTTGACTTCCCCGGTGGCATTTATCCGCCTGAGCGCAAACAGCGCTCCAACCAAACCGCACTAATTGAAGCGCCACTGCCCCGTAGGGTCACTCTCCCCCTGCAGCAGCACAGCGGCCAGGCCGCCACGCCCTGTGTGGCGCATGGAGATGCGGTGAAAGTGGGCAGCGTGATTGCCAAACGCGAAGGTATGATCTCTAGCAACCTGCACGCCAGCATTAGCGGCACGGTGAGCGAGGTTAGCGCTACCCAAATCTGCATTGATGGAGATGGGCAAGATGAGTGGCTTCGACTGCCACCCTTGGCGTGGCGACATGTCGAACCCGATGCGCTGCTCGAGCGGTTAAACGAGAGCGGCATCGTCGGCTTAGGTGGCGCTGGGTTTCCCMCCCATATTAAAGCGCGTGTGGTCGAACGTCATGCGATTAACACCCTGGTGATTAACGCCGCCGAGTGCGAGCCTTATATCACCGCCGATGACCTTACCCTGCGCCACCACGCTAACGAAGTGCTCGAAGGTGCGCAGATAGTCGCCAAGCTATGCGGCGCGCAGCATATAATTATTGGCATCGAGGATAACAAGCCCGATGCCATAGAAGCCCTGAAACACGCCCTTTCAAATTGCCAGCCGATCAACATTGAGCTGAAAGTAATRCCCACCCGCTACCCCAGCGGCGGCGAGCGCCAGCTAATTAAAAGGCTGCTAAACCTTGATGTACCCAGCGGCGGGCTGCCCGCTGATGTGGGCGTGCTTTGCCATAACCCAGGCACGCTACTGGCGATACTCAATGCAGTGCGTGATGGGCAGCCGCTGGTTTCCAGGGTCGTCACACTGACTGGAGAGGCGATTACCCAGCCCGGCAATCGCTGGGTGCGTCTAGGCACTTCTGTTAGAGAGCTGCTGGAGCAGGCAGGGCTGAATACCCCAGAGTTACACCAAGTGATTCAGGGTGGCCCCATGATGGGCACGCCACGGCTAACGCTCGATACGCCGGTCACAAAGCTTACCAACTGTTTAATCGCGGCCACGCTTGAAGAGTTGCCGCTGCCCCCAAAAGAATCACCCTGCATTCGCTGCGGTGAGTGCGAAAGCGTTTGCCCGGTCGCGCTGCTGCCGCAACAGCTGCACTGGTACGCTCGCGCTCAAGACGATGCCAAGTTAGAGCGCTATCATCTGTTTGACTGTATTGAGTGCGGCGCCTGTAGCTATGTTTGCCCCAGCCATATTCCGCTAGTGGCGGATTACCGGGAAGCGAAAAGCCGGTTACGCCTGCAGCGGATTGAGGCAGTAAAAGCAGAACACGCCAAGCACCGTTTTGAGTTTCGCCAAGCGCGGCTCGCTCGAGAAGAGGCTGAAAAACAGGCACGCAAGCAAGCCCGCCAGGCGCAACAACGTCGCTCGACCAGTACCGCCGCCAGCAGCGAAAAGGTCGACTTACGCGGTCTGCGCATCGCCCATGCCGCCGCCAAAGCATCGGTCAAAAAGGCTGAAAAAACCTTAGCGCGAGTCGCTCAAGAAGACCCCAAACAATCCCTGGATGACTTAGAAATGCAGCTTGCCACCGCCCAGGAGAACTTAAAAGCAGCCGAGTTGCAGCTTGCCCAGGCGCGCGAACAGCCGTCTAGCGAGGAGTCGTCATGAGCATGATGCACGCTTCAGGGGTTAAAGATGCCAACACGGCAACGTCTGTGCCGCCAACGGCGAGCTTAATGCGCTGGGTCATTGCGGCAACCCTGCCAGGCATCGCCACCATGAGCTACTTCTTCGGCCTGGGTGTTATCAGCAATGTACTGCTAGCTGCCGCTTTTGGTATTGCGCTTGAAGCCGTCGTGCTTCGGCTACGCAAGCGCCCTATCCGTGTGACGCTGAATGACTCAAGCGCTCTGCTTACCGGCGTTTTGCTAGGCGCGTCACTGCCGCCCGCTAGCCCCTGGTGGCTTATCGGCGTGGGTATGATCGCGGCGATTGTGGTCGCCAAGCAGCTATACGGCGGCTTGGGCCATAACCCTTTTAACCCCGCCATGGTGGGCTATGCGCTGCTGTTGGTGTCGTTTCCTACCTACATGACGCTGTGGGCACCGCCCCAGGAACTGCTGCCTAATGGTTTATGGACACAAATCGCCGGAACGTTGCCAACCGCCCAACTAGATAGCTTGAGCGGCGCAACGCCCCTTGATGCTTTTAAGCACAAAGGCGAAGCGGTGCTGGCCAGCGAGTTCTGGGCGACCAACCCACTGCCGGAGGGCACCCTAAGCGCCTGGCGATGGGTAGCGCTTGCTTGGCTAGCGGGTGGTGCGGTGTTGTTAGCGAAGCGGATTATTAGCTGGCACATCCCAGTAGCGATGCTTGGCAGCCTACTACTACTGGCCACGCTGTTTTATCTCAGCGACCCCAGCCACTTCGCTTCACCGCTGTTTCACCTGCTCACCGGGGCAACGCTATTCGGGGCGTTCTTTATTGCCACCGACCCGGTCTCCGCTGCCACCAGCCAACGCGGCAAGCTACTCTATGGCGCTGGGATTGGCGCGCTGGTCATCATCATTCGCACCTTTGGCGGCTACCCAGATGCGGTGGCGTTTGCGGTCTTACTGATGAACCTGTGCGTACCCTTACTGGATCTTTATAGCGTGCCGCGGCCCACTGGCCAGCAAAAAGCCTCACCGGGTAAGCCAGGAGAACAGCCATGACGCTGTTCCAGGCCATGCAGCGCGGCGCGCTTGCCCTGGGGACCTTTGCGCTAGTAACGGCAGGCAGCGTCGCGCTTACCCGCGCGCTAACCGCCGAACGGATAGAGACACATCAGCTGGCTTACCAACACCGTCAGCTGCAGGAAGTACTGCCCCAAGCGCTGGCGAATACGCCCGTCACCCAGGTGTTGGAGAGCACTTTTGCGCTTCCCAATCCAGAAGCGCTGGGGCTTGCAAGCGATAGCCAAGGCTGGTGGGTAAACGCTCAAGGTAGCAGCGCGGKGATCTTACCGGTGGTAACCCGGCAGGGATATAACGGCGAAATCCGCCTGCTGATTGGCATTGACGAGCAGCAGCGTATCAGTGGCGTACGCGTTACCCAGCATCAGGAAACGCCTGGGCTAGGCGATGACATTGAGCGCAGCCGTAGCGACTGGATCACCGAGTTTAATGGTTTAAGGTTAGATAGCTTCCCGCCAGAAGGCTGGGCGGTGACCAAAGACGGTGGTCACTTTGATGCGTTTACCGGCGCGACGATTACGCCCAGGGCCGTGGTTAACGCTGTCCATAAAGCGCTTCAGTACGCCAACGATACACCGCTACCGATATCATTTAAGGAGCCCACCCAATGAGCCAGTGGCGCGAACTCGCTCGAAGCGGTCTTTGGTCGAATAACCCCGCGCTGGTTCAGCTGTTGGGGCTCTGCCCGCTGCTAGCGGTAAGCGGCAGCGTAGTCAATGCGCTGGGGCTGGCGCTGGCCACGTTGCTGGTCATGGTCGGKGCCAGCACGGCGATTTCGCTGATTCGTCACCAGGTGCCCAGCGCAGTGCGTCTGCCCGCTTTCGTGATGGTGATTGCGGCTTTTGTTACCTGCGCTGAACTGCTGATGGCCGCCTACGCCTACCCGCTCTATCAGGTGTTGGGGATTTTTATTCCGCTGATCGTGACCAACTGCGCCATTCTTGGCCGAGCCGATGCCTTTGCCTCCCGCCAGCCGGTATTACCAGCAGCCATTGATGGCTTTATGATGGGGTTAGGTTTTGGTGCTGTGCTGGTATTACTAGGCGCTCTTCGCGAGTTACTGGGCCAAGGCACGCTGTTTAGCGATATGGCGCTACTGTTCGGGCCGCAAGCAGCCAGTTGGCAGCTGACGATTGCCGACGACTACCAGTTCCTGTTTTTCGTGCTGCCGCCCGGCGCATTCTTTGTGGCGGGTCTGTTGATTGCGCTGAAAAACGTTATCGATCAACGCAATGCGGCCCGTGCCAAGCCAGTGGCGACAACACCTAGAACTGAGCGCCGCGTGCGGGTTACCGGCACGATAAAATAGCTGGCAAAATGCCGAAAGTGCACATGTAAACAACTGCTCGTCTTTATAACGTAATTATTAAGAGACCCGCCATGAATGCCCAAAAGCGTCATGAAATTTTCACTCGCCTTCAGGCAGAGAACCCGCACCCGACTACCGAGCTTAATTGGAACACGCCTTTTGAGCTACTGGCCGCCGTGTTGCTTTCTGCTCAAGCCACCGATGTAGGGGTCAATAAAGCCACGGCGCGGCTCTACCCAGTCGCTAACACGCCCCAAGCGATCATTGATTTAGGTATCGACGCGCTTAAAGCACATATCAAAACCATTGGCTTATACAACACCAAAGCCGAAAACCTGATGAAAACCTGCCACATGCTCGTTAATCTGCACGGTGGTGAAGTGCCCAATACCCGCCAAGCGCTGGAGGCCTTGCCCGGCGTAGGCCGTAAAACGGCCAATGTAATACTCAATACGGCGTTTGGTCAGCCCACCATGGCGGTGGATACGCATATTTTCAGGGTATCCAATCGCACCGGCATCGCTAAAGGCAAAGATGTCGTTGAGGTGGAGCAGAAACTGCTACGCCATGTGCCAAAAGGGTTTCTTCACGATGCTCACCACTGGCTGATTCTGCACGGCCGCTACACCTGTATCGCACGCAAACCCCGCTGTGGTAGCTGCATTATCGAGGATCTGTGCGACTATAAAGACAAAACCGAGCTCGCATAGTCGACAAAAAACTTAGCTGATGGAACCCGCCATGCCTAGCCCCGCCACGCTACTCCACGATCAGCCGATTGCACGGCGAATTGATGCGCTGCTGGATTTGTCACGGCAACACGCCGAGCACTTCTGTAGCCCAGGGGCCTGGCTGGCGCGGCAACGTTATACGGCCGAGCACCCAACCTCCATCGTGGTAATGAAGTGTATGGATGGGCGGATTCATATTCCCCACGCCACGCGCACGCCGTTAGGGATTATTACCCCGTTTCGTAATCTCGGCGGCATTTTCGATCTGGGTTGGCCTTACTTGGGTGAGCTACTGACCGATACAGTAGTCGATACAGCTCAGGCCGGGCGCGCCACCCTGATGCTGATCACCTACCACTTTTCCCGTGGCAACCAGGCCCGCGGCTGCGCCGGTTTCAACTGCGACACCCAAGCGGCGAAAGCCCACGCCTATGCCATTGCCGAACAGGCGGGCAAGCTATTCGGTCACGATCATCAGCAGGTTTATCCGCTGGTATGTGGCTTTGAAACCGACAGCGATGCGCTAATTATTCACGGCAAAGAGGGTGCGACCCTGGATGTAAGCGACTGGGTAGGGAGAGCTGCCGAGGGGCTGAGCAGTCAACTGAACGCTATTTGCCCGGATATGCCTCATGACATGCTACGAGATCTGCTACCCCTGCTGGAAGGCAACCTTGCCCACGTTAGCGAACTCCAGGGTGTTGAGCGGGAACTGGATATCGAACACCGTGAATAGGTAATCTGCATTGGCCGGGGCTTTGATTTTCTGCACCTGCCCAATACTGCCTTGATCATAGGCCCCTACGGCCCTGATTTAGCGGTACCCATTGGCACCGCGGCCACTATTATTGACGCCAATATGCGCGCCGGACGCATTCCAGACGATGGCTTTATGCTGCTGGCTTCGACGCCCTATCAACATAGCGGAGTAGACCGCGCCCGGGCGGAGCTAAAATCACACTTTCTATCCGAGTTTGCCGAGCAGGTGATTCGCCGGGAACACCCAGCACTTGCGCAAAAGATGCGTCGTCACACCGCCGTGGTTCACTGGCCGACGCGGCGCTTAGACCGGCTCGACTAATAAAAGCTGCCGATAAGCCTCACGCCAAGCGGGCCACTCCCAAACGGCGGTATCAAGGCGTTCAGGGCGAGCCGCAGGATCGGTGAGCCAAGCACTAAGCCGGTCATAAAGCCCTTCCCGAGAGCCGTCATAGCGATAGGCTGCAGGGTAAAGCGCCGGGAAGCAGAGCCGATCGGGCACCAGTGGTAACGCCCCGCGCTGGGCCGCTTCCATTATCGCCAAGCCTTGAAACTCATGCCAAGTGGTCGAGACCACAATGCCCGCGCTATCCAATAGTTCGCGGTACGCCTCCTCCGGCTGCGGCCCCCAAGCCACAATATGCCTGGCTAAACGCTGCTCAGCCTCGGCAAAAATAGCGGGACCTTGGCGAAAACGCTGGCCAAGCACCGCCAGCTCAAATGAGATGCCTGCTTCGCTTAACGCAAACAACACGGCAAAGAAGTCGTCCGGGTTTTTGTCATACTCCCAGCGATGGTTCCAAACAATTCGCTGCGGCATTGTTTTTTTAAAAGCCGTGTGGTGGCCAGGTTCTGAACTGTCACCAATGGGCACCGGCATTACCATGGCCCGCTCGCGTAGCGCTTCAAGTGGCTTAGCTGCTGGGAGGTTTTCGGGCATTTTTTTCAGAAAGGCTCGCGCACCATCAATAAAGGAGTCGCGGTTATAGGCGCTGTTAAACACCACGCTATCCGCTGCCAGCGCCGTATAGAGGTTAACCATCTTGGCCTCTACTTGTGGCATCTGATCGCTCGATTCAGGATAGGCGAACTGGTTTTCATGAAAGTAGACGACCTTTTTTGCTCGGCCAAGATGCGGAAAAAGCCCCACCAGCGTGGCCAGATCCACCATTGATGTGGCCAGCACTACATCAAACGACTGACTGAGAGTGTCATGCTCTTTTAGCATCCAGCTCAGCGGGTTACCGCGAATACGCCAGGCGAAATGGCGCGGCGGCAGGCTCAAAAGCGTCCATGACACCTCATTAAGCTGCGCCATCAAACTTTGTGCCCAGTAGCTGTGGCTCACCGCTTCGTAGGCGGATAACAGGAGTACGCGCATTGGTAGCCTTAGCAAACAGATCAGAGAACAGCCATCACTCGTCAAGCCATGGCAAAGAGGCCAATAGTGTAACAAAGCGCTCCTGATTGCCCTGTTGAAATGGCCCTATAGAAATACCCCTGTCGAGACAGCCCCTTATCTTGCCTGCATTCGGCCAAGGTCGTCTTGGCTGACCGGTTAGATCTAACTAGACTCCATGCAATGTTAAAACAAATAAAAGCAGGAGAGCTCCATGGCTAAAGTGCTCGTTGTCGATGACGAACCCAACATTGTTTTATCGCTGGAATTCCTGATGGAGCAAGCGGGGTTCGAGGTCGTCACTGCCGAAGACGGTGAACAGGCCCTGGCAAGAGTGAATGATAGCCAGCCCGATCTACTGCTCCTCGATATTAGCCTGCCGGGAATTAGCGGTTTTGACGTGTTAGAACAGCTGCGTGGCAAAGAGGCCACTGCCCAACTGCCGATTATCATGCTGACCGCTCACGGGCGTGATGTTGAGCGGGAGAAAGGCATGGCGCTGGGCGCCGATGATTACATCACCAAACCCTTCTCAACCCAGTCGCTGGTGGAAAAAGTCAAAGCGCTACTGACTGAGGAGCAGCCATGACCCGGGGCGGGCTACCCAAACGTCAGCGCCTGATGGGTCTGTGGCTACTGCTTAGCGGCATCAGCCTGCTGGGTGGGGCCATTTTTGCCGCTTGGCTGGATGCCCAGCTCGCCCCTACTGGGGTAACGCGCATTGCCCTTTGGCTAGGCAGTTTCTCCGGTGGCGCAACGATTTTTTTAGTCGGCTTGCTGCTTGAACGCATGCTGTTTACCCCGCTGCGCCATTTACAGGTGCAGCTGGCGCGCTTAGTCGCCAACCCCGATGCCCGGGACGAACATCCACCCGAAGGCTGGCTCAAAGGGCTGGGACCCGACCTACGCCGGGTGCGCGAAAGCTGGCGTTCGGATCGTAGCCGTTTAGCCACCGCCCATGCAGACGGCGCCCGCAGCGCGGCACGCATTCGCCAAGAGCTGGAAACGCTGCTGCAAGTACTCGAAACACCGCTGCTACTGTGCGATCACCACCGCCGTCTCATGCTGTTCAATCAGGCGGCCGAGGACTTTTTTGAGGGTAACACCGGGCTAGGGCTGGGCAAACGCTTGGAGGCGCTGCTGCCGGTCGCGAGCTTACAGCAAGTGCTCAGCCAACTGCCCAACGACGGTTCTCCCAGAGAGCTGCTAGCGCCCTGTGATGATCGTTGGCTCAAGGTGATTTTACGCCGCGTGCCGGGTAGCGATGGCGAAACACTGCTGACCTTTAGTGACGCCACCGCTTCCTGGTCGAATGAAATGGGCGTTAGGGCGGAATTGGCCGATATGCTGACACCGCTGCGTCAGCATACCGCCAGCCTGACCAGCGCCGCCGATGCATTGATTCAACTGCGCAATCAAAACGATGCCAGCACGTCTGCTTTGCGCCAGCGTTTTGAGCGGGTTATCCAAGAAGAAGGCGCTACACTCGGCGACAACGTGGCGAAAATCGGCCAATTGCTCGACGATATGCAACACCAGGGCGAGCGCTTAACGCCTATGTGGTCAAACGACTTCTGGCAAGCGCTGGATGAGCGCCTTGACCCGGAGCACCGCTTGATCACCCCGGTGGGCATGCCCGCCTGGTTTAAAGGCGACGCACCTGCGTTGATCGCGCTGTTTGACTCGCTGGTCAAACACCTCAATACCCATCTGCCTGACAGTGGCTTTGAAGGTGAGATATGCCTGGGTAACAAACGCGTCTACCTCGACCTTATTTGGCGTGGCAAGGCGATCCCCGAGCATGAACTGGGGGAGTGGCGCCAGCAGCCGCTCAACTCACTGCCGTTGACGCCCAGCGTCGCCGATGTGCTACGTCAACACGCCAGTGACATCTGGAGTCTGGCTGACGATAATGGCGTTTATTCACGCCTACGACTTCCCCTACCCGCCATGGAACGCGTCGGCGCCCCACGCGAAACCGCACCGCCGCGCCCTGAATTCCATGACTTTGGCATTGCCGACCTGCCACCACCGGATGAAGCGCTGGCCAGCCGAACGCTGCGCAGCCTGGAAATTGTCGCCTTTGATACGGAAACCACTGGGCTTGAGCTGCGCCGAGGTGACACGGTGATCAGTCTTGGCGCTTGCCGCGTGGTCAACGCACGCTTATTGGCCAGCGAGGTCTTCGATCAAAAAGTTGATCCGCAGCGTCCAATCCCCCCCGCTAGCACGGCAATTCACGGCCTGACCGATGCCGATGTGGCCGGTGCGCCGCCGCTGGACATTGTACTTACTCGCTTTCGTGATTATGTCGGCGAAGCGGTATTACTGGCCCATAACGCTGCCTTTGATCTGCTCGCCATCAGCCACAAGGGGGTCGCCTTTGATATTCCCATCATCGACACCCTGTTGATTTCGCGGGCACTGGACGAAGCGCTCGATGGGCATGATCTGGATAGCCTGGCCCAGCGCTATGACCTGGCTTTTCCGCCGGGCACCCGCCACACTGCATTAGGCGATGCCCGTGTGACCGCTGAGCTATGGCTAGCCCTGCTGCCACGGCTAGAAGCCCGCGGCGTCGATACGCTTGAGCAGTTGTTAGCGCTGCAAGCCAACGCCTTTGATCGACAGGACGCCAGTGCGTTATGAAACCATCGGGCCTGAAATCGCGACGCAATGAGCGCCTGATAGCGCTAGTGGCTATCGCCCTGCTGCTATTCTGTCCTCCGCTGATTATTGTCGTAGACCGCCTGCCGGCTTTTAGCGTGGGCTGGTTACCGCTCTATCTATTTATCGCCTGGGCAGTGGTGATTGGCCTAACCGCTTGGCTAATGGAACAGCGAGCGGGCCACTAACCGTGCGTAGTGAGGCCGTTATCCTCGGCACCGCCTTTGGCTACCTGGCGCTGCTGTTTGTGGTCGCCGCCTGGGGTGACCGGCGAGCGGAGCAGGGCCGCTCAATCATTGGCTCGCCAMCGGTCTATGCCCTCTCCATCGCTGTTTACTGCACGGCTTGGACGTTCTACGGCAGCGTTGGCCGCGCAGCCGAGTATGGCCCCAGCTTTTTACTCATCTACCTGGGGCCGACGCTTGCGATGCTGCTGGCTCCTTTTGTCATCCGCAAGATGGTGCGCATCGCCGCGCGGCAGCGAATCACTTCCATTGCCGACTTTATCAGCGCCCGCTATGGCAAAAGCACCAGTTTAGGCGCGCTGGTGGCACTGATGGCCCTCATTAGCATCACCCCCTATATCGCCCTGCAGTTAAAAGCCATTACCGTGAGCCACGCGGTGCTGATTAATTATCCTCGCGCGGCCGACACCACCTTGGTAGATGAACACTTCTGGATGGATAAATCCCTCTGGGTCGCCCTGGTATTGGCAGTGTTTATTATTCTATTTGGCACGCGCCACCTGGATGCCAGTGAGCGTCATGAAGGCATGGTGGCGGCAATCGCGGTGGAATCAATAGTCAAACTAGTCGCCTTTATGGCCGTTGGCGTGTTTGTCGTATTCGTGATGTTTGAAGGCCCCGCCGCGCTATTTGCCCAGGTAGCAGCCACGCCCGCCCTTGTCGATAGCATGCGTTTGGACAGCGTTCCTGGTGGCGCCACCGGCTGGGTAGGTATGCTGGTGCTGGCCTTTCTGGCTTTTCTAACGCTGCCCCGGCAATTCCAGGTATTGGTGGTCGAAAATGTCGACGAGCAGCACTTGGCTCGAGCGAGCTGGCTATTTCCCCTTTACATGCTGCTGATTAACCTATTCGTTATCCCCATTGCTTTGGCGGGCCTGCTGCTAGGCGTAAGCGCGGGTGACCCGGACAGCTTTGTGCTGACGCTACCMCTTTCAGCCGGTTTAGAAGGGCTGCCGCTACTGGTGTTTATTGGTGGCCTGTCTGCGGCGACAGGTATGGTGATTGTCGAGACCATCGCGCTCTCCACCATGGTGAGCAACCAGCTGGTGATGCCGCTGTTACTGCGCTCAAGGCGGCTGCACCTAAGTACCAAAGGCGAGCTTGCCGGTTGGCTGCTGGGTATTCGCCGCATCGCTATCGTGCTGATTCTACTGCTCGGATATCTCTACCATGCGCTGATTGGTGACTCCTATAGTTTAGTGACGATTGGGCTGGTCTCCTTTGCCGGAGCGGCCCAGTTCGCCCCGGCGCTGTTAATTGGCCTGTATTGGCGCGGCGCTACTCGCCAAGGCGCCACTGTTGGCTTAATCGCCGGCTTCTTAATCTGGTGTTATACGCTGCTGCTTCCCGGGKTTGCCCAGTCCGGCTGGCTAGATGCCTCGCTGCTCACTGAAGGCCCCTGGGGAATTGCCTGGCTGATGCCCTATGGTTTATTCGGTCTGGAGAACTGGGACATTTACACCCATTCGTTGCTCTGGAGCATGTTGGCCAACGTGGGGTTATTGGTGGGTGTATCGCTATTTACCCGCCCCACGCCCCTTGAGCAAACCCAGGCAGCGCTGTTCACAGAGGCGATGCACCCCAACCTGCAAATCACCTCGCTATCGACATCACTATGGCGCGGGCAGACTACCCAGGGGGCACTCAAAGAGCTGCTTGTTCGCTATTTGGGTACCCAGACCACCCGCCGTGTATTCAGCCATAGCGGAAGTAAAAGCGCTTATGCAGCGGATGAGCCCGCCACTGCCGAGCTGATCACCCGTGCCGAACAGGCGCTGGCGGGGGCGCTGGGCAGCTCCTCAGCGCGAGTACTCATCAACTCGGTGGTACGCGGCGAGGCACTGGATATTGAGTCGATTCTGAGCATTCTGGACACCACCTCACAAACCCTGGAGTACAACCGCCGTTTGGAGCAGAAGTCCCAGGAACTGGTGCAAATCGGCGAAGAGTTGCGTAGCGCCAATGAACGACTACGCGAGCTGGATCGCTTGAAAGATGAGTTTGTCGCCATGGTCAGCCACGAACTACGTACCCCCCTCACCTCCATACGTGCCTTTGCCGAAATTTTGCGCGATAGCGGGCAACTACCTGATGAGAAGCGCCAGCATTTTCTGGGTGTCATCGTTCACGAGAGCCAGCGGCTGTCGCGTTTAATTGAGGAGATCCTGGACCTTGCCCGCCTGGAGAGCGGCCGTTTAACGCTTAATCCCGTGCCCCTCGACCTTGCCGCCCTGACGCGGCACAGCATTGATGCCATTGCCCATCTGCATGAAGAGCGCGGCATTGCACTAGACGTTAGCTTAGCAGCTGACCCTGCGATGGTAGTCGGCGATCATGACCGCTTGGAGCAGGTGATTATTAATCTGCTTGATAACGCGGGCAAGTTTGCTGACCGAGAGCAGCCAAAAGTACGCCTCACGCTTTATCGCCATCGCCGTCATTTCCGGCTAAGCGTGGAGGATAACGGCGCGGGGATTAGCGAAGACGAGCGTGAACGCGTGTTTGAAAAATTTCATCAAATTCAGCAGGACGACGATATTCCTAGGGGTCGGCCAAGAGGCAGCGGCTTAGGGTTGCCGATTAGTCGGGGCATTATTGCCCACCTGGGGGGGCGGCTATGGGTCGAGGATGCCAAAACCTTAGGCGGCGCCTGCTTAACGCTAGAACTCCCCGCGGCACCGGATGACGCTTCTCCCCCCGACTCAGGCTAGGCGTTTTTCACTCTCTGAACAAAGGATCGAACCTGCTGCAGGTCAAACTTCAGCAATAGACGCTCATCTTCGCGCAGGCGCCGCAGGTCAACCCAGCCATCGGCGGTTTGACCACGGGCTTTGTTATACCGCTGCTGATCCAATAGACGCTGCTGCAGACGCTCAAAAGCGGCCACCAGCAGCTCTGATTCAGCCGAGGTTAGCACATCTGCCCTATGACTAAGCGCGATCAAGCGTTCGCGTGTCGCTATGTTGGCTAGCCCATAGCGCAGACAGAGCAAGCGCGCAGCGCTGATCAATGGCAGCAAGCCTTGATGTTTAAGGTTAATGGCGTGCTCGTGGGGAGCATCCAGGCCCGGGCTTGAGGCGAGGCGGCCAAAACGATCCAGTGCCACCGGCAGTTCTTCCAGTAGCGCCGCCATTTCGTTCATAAACAGTGACGCTTTGGGAAGTATTGAAGCAATGCTATTACCCAATTGCTCGGCAAGCACTGGGTTACCCGCTACCGGGGCAAAATCGAGCAAAATATTGGTCTGCTGTACGCGCTTTACCTGTCGGTCGGCGCTCCATATCTCAAGCTGTGCCTGCCATTCGCTAAGCCGTTTGCGCCACATCGGCCAACGCGCCATGACATGACCATGGCAGAGTGGAATGCCTGCTTCATCCAGGCGTTGAGTAAACCGTTCGCCTAGCGCTTGAAAGTAGCCGTCAATCTCCACATGGCGGTAATCCGGATAGTCATCAATAATCAGCGCATTATCCTGGTCGGGGCCTAGCAGGCTTTCGAAACGCGCCGCAGAGCCTAACATCAGAACACAGTAGCCGACTGGCGGTGGGCCCCACCCTTGCGCCTGCATTTCGTCCAGGGATAGCGCAACAGCTTGGCGATACAGTGAAGCATTGTGGTCACTGATAATCTGGCTAATACGCCAGGCGGGCAGGTCGTAATGCACCAATGTTTCCACCAGCGACAGTTGCCAAGCGTAGGCGTCCGCTAATGAGGTGTTCGGCGAGGAGAGCTTTGCGAAGAGTTTAGAGAACAGATGGTCTAACGGCGCGTTGAGCGCCGAGGTATTAAGCGTTCCATTCTCATGGAATAGAGAGCGCCAGGGCGAGGCTTGGTGTACTACACGCATACGCCTCTCCTTTACTCAATGTGTTTGGCGGCATAACTACTCGCTATCGCCTGCCCGGCGAGGGTCGGGCTCAAACATCGCTTCGCCGACTTCATCGATATAGCGCTGCGCTTTGGTGACCATCATGGTATCGCAGGCATCTCGCCCTGGCAGCATATCGGAACGCTCAAAGCGGTGTTCCAGGGTTTCACCGCTGGCATCCGCCTTACGAATCCAGCCGCTGACGCGGTACTGACCGCTCTGATCATCTGGCTGAGAGACAATTTCGTAGCCCTTGTATTCCACCGGTTCAGCAGCTTTGGTGGTAGCGCCTGGCTCAGCCTGACGATCACTACCAAAGAGACCGGAAAGTATTTTTTTTAGCATAATGGCTCCTTTTTAAACACATTGGCTCCTTTTCTTGTAGAGCGGCAGTAATTGCCTGCCGCTCTAGCAAGGTTTGCAGTGCTCTTTTTATTAGCTCTGTTTACGCCCTTTACCTGCGGCAATGCGTAACCGCAGCGCGTTCAGCTTGATAAAGCCTTCCGCATCTTTCTGGTCGTAAGCGCCCGCATCATCTTCGAAGGTAGCGATTGATTCATCAAATAGCGACTCATCAGATTTACGCCCCACCACGATAGCGTTGCCTTTATAGAGTTTCATACGCACGACGCCCGATACATTCTTTTGGGTCTCGTCAATCGCCACCTGCAGCATGCGGCGCTCGGGGCTCCACCAATAACCGTTGTAGATCACTTCCGCGTATTTAGGCATCAGTTGATCTTTCAGGTGGGCTTCTTCGCGGTCTAGGGTTAGCGACTCAATCGCGCGGTGGGCACGCAACATAATGGTGCCCCCTGGAGTTTCGTAACAGCCGCGGGATTTCATACCCACGTAGCGGTTTTCAACAATATCCAGCCGGCCGATACCGTTGTCGCCACCTAGTTTGTTGAGTTTTTCGAGCACTTCATGCGCTTTCAACGGCTCGCCGTCGATGGCCACGATATCGCCCTTTTCATACGTCAGCTCAACGTAAGTCGGGGTATCAGGTGCGGCTTCAGGAGAAACGCTCCAGCGCCACATATCGTCTTCCGCTTCGGCCCACGGATCTTCCAAGATGCCACCCTCGTAGGAGATATGCAGCAGGTTGGCATCCATTGAGTAGGGCGACTTTTTCTTTTTATTGGCAAAATCGACGGGGATTTTGTGCTCTTCGCAGTAAGCCATCAGCTTTTCGCGGGAGGTTAGGTCCCATTCACGCCAAGGGGCGATCACTTTGACGCCGGGCTTCAGAGCATAGCCACCGAGCTCAAAGCGTACCTGGTCGTTGCCTTTACCCGTCGCACCATGGGAAATAGCGTCGGCACCGGTTTCATTGGCAATTTCGATCAAGCGCTTGGCAATTAGCGGCCGAGCGATAGAGGTGCCCAGCAGGTATTCGCCTTCATAAATAGTGTTGGCGCGGAACATCGGGTAGACGTAGTCACGCACGAACTCTTCGCGCAGATCTTCAATATAAATCTCTTTTACGCCAAGCGCTTGCGCTTTTGTTCGCGCCGGTTCGACTTCTTCGCCCTGACCGATGTCGGCAGTAAAAGTCACTACCTCGCAGTTGTAGGTCTCTTGCAACCACTTAACGATTACGGATGTGTCCAGGCCGCCTGAATACGCCAGCACAACCTTTTTGACATCGGACATTCTTTGCTCCTCGTTGACGATAAGAAATTCATGAGTAAAAACCACATCTGCCATTAGCGCTCGGCTAATGCGATCGCTCTCGGGGCTAGACCTTTGAGATAGCCCTTTGAAACAGACCTTGAGTATAGCGTTCTCAATGCCCAGCGAATACCGTCAACGACGCCTGGGGGCTAAAGCTGCTAGAATCACACCACTCAAAGCGGTGGTTTGCCGCTGATGTTGACTGATTACTCGCTTTACACTGAGGAGAGCTGCATGAGCGAGGCAATTGCCCGCGAATTAATGGCCCAACGTTTTCGCAGTTACCTGCCCGTGGTCGTTGATTTAGAAACCGGGGGATTTAATGCCCAAGGCGACGCCGTACTTGAGATAGCCGCCGTCACGCTGACCATGGATCCGGAGGGCAACCTGCTTCCTGATGCTACCTATGCTTACCACATTCAGCCCTTTGAAGGGGCGAACGTGGAGCAGTCCGCGCTCGATTTTACCGGTATTAACCTGGACGACCCCCTGCGCCGTCAGGTAGCACTGAGTGAATCGGAAGCGCTGGGAGAAATTTTCCGCCCGATCCGAAAATCGATCAAGGCCCACGACTGCACCCGAGCTATTTTAGTCGGCCATAATGCGGCGTTCGATCAGGGTTTCTTGAACGCAGCAGTCAATCGCTGCGGCATTAAGCGCAATCCTTTTCACCCGTTCTCAAGCTTTGACACCGCCACACTTGCAGGTCTGGTCTATGGCCAAACGGTGCTTGCCCGTGCCTGTCGTGCCGCGGGCATTGAGTTTGACAACAAGGCTGCCCACTCCGCTCGCTACGACACCGAGCGCACTGCAGAGTTATTTTGCGCCATGGTCAATCGCTATAAAGACCTGGGTGGCTGGCAGCTCGCCCAGCGTGAACAGGAGATGGACGGCGGGGATTAACAGACCGCCGCAGCTAATGCAGTCAACAGGGCTTTACGCTAAACTTTGCGACATTGCAGTAGCGCCATTTTGTAACCCCACTGCCGCCTGTAACCAGAGCATACCTAGCAGTGGGAGATTGTTGCCGATTTACCCAACCGTTTTCAGGAGATGAGACGTTTCCATGGCCCAGCATAATGCCTTTTACGCCCAATCCGGTGGCGTCACCGCCGTGATCAATGCCAGCGCCTGTGGCGTTATCGAAGCCTGCCGTCAAGCACCCGATCAGATTGGCAAGGTTTACGCCGGTCATAACGGCATTATCGGTGCCTTAACGGAAGACCTGATCGACGTTACCCAGGAGAGCGATGAAGCGATTGCCGCTCTACGCCATACACCGGGCGGCGCTTTCGGCTCCTGCCGCTATAAGCTGAAAGATATTGATACCCATCGCGCCCAGTACGAGCGCTTGATCGAGGTATTCAAGGCCCACGATATTCGCTACTTCTTTTACAACGGTGGCGGTGACAGCGCCGACACCTGCTTAAAGGTCTCGCAGCTTTCCGAGAAGCTGGGCTATCCGCTGACCGCTATCCACGTGCCTAAAACCGTGGACAACGACCTGCCGATTACCGATAACAGCCCAGGCTTTGGCAGCGTGGCAAAGTATATTGCCACCTCGACCCTGGAAGCCTCGCTGGATATCGCCTCCATGTGTGCAACGTCCACCAAGGTATTTGTACTTGAAGTCATGGGCCGCCACGCGGGCTGGATCGCCGCCGCGGGTGGCTTAGCAGGCGAAGCCGAAGGCGAGCCGCCACATATGATTATCTTCCCGGAAATTCCGTTTAACCGTAAAGCGGCCATGGCGCGGGTTGAAGAGAGCGTTAAGCAGTATGGCTACTGCGTTATTGTGGTTTCTGAAGGCGCTCGCTATGAAGATGGCACCTTCCTGGCCGATGCGGGTAATACCGATGCCTTCGGCCACCGTCAGCTTGGCGGCGTAGCCCCGACGCTTGCCGGTATGATCAAGCAGGATTTGGGCTACAAGTATCACTGGGCGGTGGCTGACTACCTCCAGCGTGCGGCGCGTCACCTGGCGTCTAAAACTGACGTTGAACAAGCCTATGCGGTGGGCCGCGAAGCGGTCACCTTGGCGCTGGCGGGTAAAAACGCCATGATGCCCGCTATTCGCCGTATCTCCCAGACGCCCTACCAGTGGGACGTGATCTCCGCCCCGCTCTCCCAGGTGGCTAACCAAGAGAAGTTTATGCCCCGGGACTTTATCAGCGAAAACGGCTTTGCGATTACCCAGACCTGCCGTGACTATCTCTCACCGCTGATTCAGGGCGAGGACTTTCCGCCGTTTGAAAACGGCCTGCCTAAAGTGGCTAAGCTAAAACTGGCCAAAGCAGAGCGCAAGCTGCCTATTTTTACGCTGTAAACAGCTAACCCAGCAAGGCTAAAAATAGCGGCAATAAAAAAACGGGGCGATGAAGTGATTMATCGCCCCGTTTTATGTCCAGTTCGCTGCTTGGGCTTAGCGCAACAACCAGGAAAGCACTAGCAGCAGTAACAGAATGCCCGCCACGCCCTGCCAGAAACGCCGCGGCTCCTGGCGGTTCTCTTCCCGATGGGGCAACCGCCCAAGCGGCACCCTCAACGCATGCAAAAACTCGGACATGCGCCTAAACCGCAGTGCCCTTTGAGGGTCCAAGGCACGGCGAAGCGCATCGTCTAGTTCTGGCGTGATTTCCGGGTTAGTGGTACGCGCACTGCGATAGGTCAACTCTTCAAGGTCGGTATGACTGCGCAAACGATTGGGTGTCAACGTATAGGGCAAAGCACCGGTTAACAGCCAGTAAGCCGTCGAGGCTAGCGAGTACTGATCGCTGCGTCGACCGATGCTGTCGCCCAAGGCATATTCAGGGGCGGTGTGCTCGTTAAAGCCAATTTGGCGGAGCAATTCACCGGAGTGACGGTGGCCTTCACCATCGCGCATATGGCAAGCACTAAAATCAGTGAGCACTAGCTTGCCGTGGGGGTCAATCAAGATGTTATCGGGATTGATCTGCTGATGAATAATGTCCCGATGATGCAGCGCCTGCACCGCTTTCCCCAGCTGATTGGCGATATCCAGGCGCTGGGTCAGGCTCGCCTGAGGATGGCGCTCCGCCCATTGCCGCAGCGTCTCGCCTTCAATATGTTGCATCAAATAATACAGGTAGCGGCGTGGCCGGGATGGCTCCATCACCTTCACCACAAAGGGCGAATTAACGCGCTCCACTACCCACTGCTGGAGCAGGAAGTGCTCAAGATAAGCATTGCGCAGCGAAAGCTCAGGGCTAGGCGCTTTCATCACCATTTCCCGTTCGCTATGCACATCACGGACCCGATAAACCCGCGACTGGGCCGTTCGCGATAGCACGGCGAGAATCTCCAGGCCGTCTAAACGCTCACCCGGTGCCAGCTCAGGGGGAATCGGCAGATCGCCGTATAGCTGCCCCGGGTGCTCGGTGACCTCATCGGGTAGTTCATCTATACGTACCAGCTGGAAACAGAACTGATCCCCCCCATAGCCGCGCTCCTGGGCGCGCTGCTTGGCCTCATCGGCTAAGCGCTCGCAGGCGGCATCCAGATCACTGGCGTCCTGACGAATCAGGCGCACATAGTCGGATGGCAACAGCGTGCCGCGCACGCCCTGGGTGGTGAACAGGAACAAATCGCCCTGTTTAAGCGCAACGTGGGTGTAATCGATATCGACACTGCCGTCCATACCCAGTGCCCGTGAAGGGTAGCGATAGCCGCCCAAGTCGGTTACATGGTCACGGCTCAATTGCTCAAACTCCGCGCCGCGTAAACGAAACACCAACGTATCGCCCATATGAAACAGGTGGGCTTCGCGACCACGAAATACCATCGCTGACATAGAGGAGACAAAACTGCCCTCTTTAACATGCTGGCTTTGGCTGTAACACCAGCTGTTGAGCGCGCGTAGTACGCGGGTGGCCGACGTTTTAACATCCCAGTGGTCGGGGGTAGAAAAATAGTCGGCCAGGAAGCCGCGTACACTTATATCCCCCGCCTGCTTGGCCATGGTATTGCGTGAAATGGAGTCGCTAATCACCGCGCAGCCGCCTTTGGCGCGAAGCAGCGGCGCTTCAGGAAAGCGAACCGACATTGAACTGCGGTGCAGGCGCCTATCGGGCGCGACAAACGCTTGACCATAACTGATGAGCAATTGGGCGTGCGACAAGTCATCCTCCTAGGCTGCCGACTCGATCGAGGGACATCACTGTCAACCAATACTGTCAATAAACTCTGCCTATGATACACGCAGCAGAGCAGAAACGATGCCCACCAAACGTCTCTATCGTATTCATCTAATTTGAAGGGCTCCTAGCGGCCAACCTATGTCGCATTGGTAATCGGGCAGCCATGTTCGTATAATTCTTCGCCATAAACGACTTTGAAACGATTGCCTAATCACTGCACGACTTTAGCCACAGCACTATCAAGGAATCAACGATGAACTTCGATAATATCCCCGCTGGAAAGGATCTCCCCAACGACGTTTACGTGGTGATCGAAATTCCAGCTAACCACGACCCAATTAAATATGAAATTGATAAGGACATGGGCGCACTCCTCGTTGACCGCTTTATGGCCACCCCCATGTTCTACCCCGCCAACTATGGCTTTATCCCACACACTCTGGCCGATGATGGCGATGCCCTGGACGCCTTGGTGGTTACCCCGCACCCAGTTCAACCTGGCAGCATTATTCGCGCACGTCCGGTCGGCATTCTGAACATGACCGACGAAGCCGGTGAAGATGCCAAGTTAATCTGCGTGCCCCATGCCAAGCTCAGCTCGCTCTACGACGATGTCCATGAAGTAACTGACCTGCCTGAGCTACTGCGCCAGCAAATTGCACACTTCTTCGAGAACTACAAAGATCTCGAAAAAGGCAAATGGGTAAAAGTCGAGTCCTGGGAAGGCGCAGATGCCGCACGTAAGGCGATTGAAAAGTCCGTTACTGCCTATCAAAAAGCGTAACAATCTCCTTGCGGTGTATCTACCCGCCGCCAATGGGATAAGAGGCCGCCTTCGGGCGGTCTTTTTATATGCGTAGGATTAACGCATTATTAACGGCCGCGTCACGTCACCGCAGCGTATACGCCAGGGGCTTAAGGTTGCGGTATGCTGTTCGCCTTTCATTGCGATGCCATTGATTAAGGACGCACCGTGTTATCTCTTAAACGCCTGAGCCTGTTTACATTATTGATTTTCTTTCTTGGCTTGCTACCGCTAAGTGCAAACGCCCAATGGTTTTCATCATCTAGCAACCAAGACGAATTTTTGCCAGTGATGGAAGCCTTTCAGCCGACTGCTTGGCATGATGGCAATACGCTCTATATCGGCATGGATATCGCAGATGAGTACTACCTATATCGCCACCAGTTCGCGGTAGTCAGCCAAACGGAGGATGTCAGTCTCGGCGACCCCATTATCCCCCAAGGCATCTTTACCAACGATGAGTTTATGGGCGATGTGTATGTGTTCCGCGATCAGGTAGTGTTTGAAGTACCGCTGGAAGCACCCTACTCAGGCCCGCTCAATATTGCCCTGACCTTTCAAGGCTGCGCAGATGCCGGGCTCTGCTACCCTCCAGAGCAAACAACCCTAGAGGCCAGCGAAACCCAACCCCCCAGCCAGTTTGCCGATTGGCAAGCCGATAGTACGGCATCCAGTCCAGCAGCCAACACTTCAGCCGCTAACACCTCTGAACAGAATGGTTTCGCCGCCCCCCAAAGCGAAGACAGCCGCTTTAGCGCTTTGATCAGCGATGCCAGCTTGCCGCTAGGGCTGGGGCTGTTTTTTATTGCTGGCCTGGGGCTTACCTTTACCCCCTGCGTGCTGCCGATGATTCCGATTTTGTCATCGATCGTGGTGGGTCAAAACCCTACCCGCCCTCGCGCCTTTGCACTCTCGTTCAGTTACGTAATGGGCATGGCGCTGACCTACGCGCTGGTCGGGGTGTTAATGGGATTGTTTGGTGCCGGGCTTAATCTTCAAGCGCGTCTACAGTCAGCCCCGGTATTAATCACCTTTGCCGTGCTGTTCACGCTCTTCGCGTTGGCCATGTTCGGGGCCTTTAACCTTAACCTGTCGCCCCGTCTAGCCAACCGTATCGACGCTTGGCAGGCCCGAGCACAGCGCAGTGGACCGGCGGGCTTAGCCTTGGCTGGCGCCCTCTCGGTGCTGGTGGTGTCACCCTGTGTAACAGCACCCTTAGCGGGCGCGCTGGTGTTTATCTCGTCGACCGGTGATGCGGCGATGGGCGGCGCGGTGCTGTTTGCGTTGGGCATGGGTATGGGCGTACCGCTACTGTTAGTCGGCACCTTTGGTACCACGCTGCTGCCCCGCTCGGGCGCCTGGATGAATGGGGTGAAAATTGCCTTTGGCCTTTTGCTGTTGGGCGTCGCGATTTGGATGATCGAGCGTTTAGTGGCCGCGCCCATTGCGCTGTTGCTATGGGCAGCGCTTGCGCTTGGCACAGCGCTCGCCTTGGGGGCGTTAAATTTCAATCAGCCACAGGGGTGGCCGCGGGCACGCCAAACGCTGGGGCTAATGCTGTTGGTCTGGGGAATAGTGCTGGTAATTGGTGCCGCTCAAGGCGGCAGCAACCCCCTGCGCCCTCTCGCGGCAACGTCCAGCCTTTCCGGCGAGCAGCAAGCAGCAACACTCGACTTTACTGAGGTAAGCAGCTTAACCGAGCTTGAAGCGGCAATTGCCCAAGCTGAAGGCGCTAATCAGCCGGCGTTTGTTCACTTTACCGCCGACTGGTGCATTTCCTGCAAGTTGCTGGAGCGGGATGTTTATCCCGACCCACAGGTTTCCGCAGCGCTAAGTAATTACACCTTGATCGCCGCCGATGTTACCCACACTAACGCCCAGAGTCGTGAGTTGCTTGACCAATTCAATCTTTTCGGCCCTCCCAGTCTGCTGTTTTTTAGCCAGGGKGAAGAGATCCGTCCTGCACGCATCCAAGGTGAAGTGACTGCCGACCAACTGCACGAGCATCTCGAAACAGTCAGCCAATGGCTAGTGAACCGTTGATTTCAATACCTGTCATAGCAGCACGTTGAAGCGCTAAAACGGCTTTTTGCAGCGAACATCGTCAAACAGTTGTTTAATTCTTAGCGGCAAGCAGATATAGACGTTGACTTAGGCTGTTGCTGGACATCCTGGCACTTTTTCGGCAAACTCCGCTGCCATATTAGCTAAAAACTTGCTTTTTAACGGTGAGAACGGGGTAACGTTCGCTAACATGCAGCGTTCTCTTCATTTTTACATTTGGTTTACTGCGCTTACATAAGTGCCGCACAGCACCCTTGCCTGCTGGCTAGGGTTAGCTCTGTGACTATTTTTCATAATCTTCTGTTATGACATTGATGGGGCTATGCCATGGATATCCGCAAAGTTAAGAAACTGATTGAGCTGCTCGAAGAATCCAATATTAGCGAGATTGAAATTCAGGAAGGTGAAGAGTCAGTACGTATCAGCCGCCACCCTAATGGCGCCTCGTGGCAGCCACAGCCCATGCCGCAATATGCTCAGCAGCCTGGCTACGCTCCAGCCCCTGCAGCGGGTGCTCCGGCGGCAGCGCCTGCTGCTGAAGCAGAACCCCAGGGCGTTAGCTACCGCGGTGAAGCGGTCAACTCTCCCATGGTAGGCACCTTCTACCGTAGCCCTGCGCCGGGCGCCAAGTCGTTTGTCGAAGTCGGCGATAGCGTCAAGCAAGGCGACACCATATGCATCATTGAAGCCATGAAAATGATGAACCAGATTGAAGCTGACCGTGACGGTGTGGTGGAAGCCATCCTGGTGGAAGATGGCGAGCCAGTAGAATTCGATCAACCCATGATCGTTATCGCTTAATCTTTCATTTTCAACACGGGTGGACTCTCCCATGCTGGACAAGGTACTTATCGCCAACCGCGGCGAGATTGCCCTCCGTATCCTGCGGGCCTGTAAAGAACTGGGCATTAAAACCGTAGCGGTACACTCCAAAGCTGATCGTGAACTAATGCACGTTCGCCTGGCGGATGAAGCCGTGTGTATTGGCCCGGCGTCGTCAGCGCAATCTTATTTAAATATTCCGGCCCTGATTAGTGCGGCCGAAGTCACCGACTCAACCGCTATTCACCCTGGCTACGGCTTTTTGTCTGAAAATGCCAACTTTGCCGAACAGGTTGAGCGCTCGGGTTTTACCTTTATTGGCCCCCGCGCCGAGACGATTCGCCTAATGGGCGACAAAGTCAGCGCCATCCAGTCGATGAAGGAAGCAGGCGTTCCCACGGTGCCAGGCTCAGACGGCCCCTTGGGTGACGATGACGCCACTAATCTCGCCACCGCGCGTCGCATTGGCTACCCGGTCATCATCAAAGCGGCCTCTGGCGGCGGTGGTCGCGGTATGCGCGTAGTGCACACGGAAGGCCATCTGCTCTCGGCGATTACCGTTACCCGCACGGAAGCCCACGCCGCCTTTGGTGATGGCACGGTCTACATGGAAAAATTCCTTGAGAAGCCGCGCCACGTCGAAGTACAGGTGCTAGCCGACGGTCAGGGTAACGCGATTCATCTCTATGACCGCGACTGCTCACTGCAACGTCGTCACCAAAAGGTGCTTGAAGAAGCCCCGGCACCAGGCCTCGACCCAGATGCCCGCGCCCAGGTGCTTGAAGCGTGCCGCCAGGCCTGTATCAAGATCAACTACCGCGGTGCGGGCACCTTCGAGTTCTTGTACGAAGACGGTGAATACTTCTTCATCGAGATGAATACCCGCGTTCAGGTTGAACACCCGGTCACCGAAATGGTCACCGGCGTGGATATCGTCAAAGAGCAGCTACGTATTGCCTCGGGTCTGCCGCTGTCGATTCGCCAGGAGGATGTGCAGCTCAACGGCCACTCTTTTGAGTGCCGGATTAATGCCGAAGACTCGCGCACCTTTATGCCTTCGCCCGGCAAGGTAACGTTGTTTCACGCTCCGGGTGGTTTGGGCGTTCGTATGGACTCTCACCTGTATACCGGCTACACCGTGCCTCCGCACTATGACTCCCTGATCGGCAAGCTGATCACCTGGGGCGCGGATCGTGAAATAGCCTTGACGCGGATGCGCAATGCCCTCGACGAGCTATTGGTGGAAGGCATTAAAACCAATATCGACCTGCAAAAGGATTTGGTTCGCGACAGCTATTTCCGTCAAGGCGGTGTCAACATTCACTATCTGGAAAAGAAACTCAGCAGTTAACGTCTTCCAGCGCTATGCTTGATGCCCAGCGGGGTGGCCATGTCCACCCCGTTTTTGTCTTTACTGTATTTGCCTTTTATTTGCCCCGCGGAGACTCTCCATGCCCTGGCTTCAACTCAAAGCCCACGTCGCTCCCGAACAGGCAGAGTTCCTCGAAGAACTGCTGCTTGACGAAGGTGCGACGGCCATTGGCCTTCAGGACGCCCACGATGATCCGGTATTTGAGCCAGAGCGTGGCACCACGCCGCTATGGGAAGATACCATTCTCACCGGCCTGTACGATGACCTGGAGGGCGTCGAGAGCATGCTGGAGCGTATTGAGGCCGCTTGGTCCGAACAGATGCCTGGCGAGCCCTGTCCCACCATAGAGTATGAACTGCTCGCCGATCGAGATTGGGAGCGCGAGTGGATGGATGACTTCACGCCGCTGCGCATGGGCCAACGCCTGTGGATTGTGCCTAGCTGGCACGAGCCACCTCAAGCCGACGCCGTCAACCTGATTCTCGACCCCGGCCTTGCCTTTGGTACCGGTACGCACCCGACCACAGCACTCTGCCTTGAGTGGCTGGATGAACTGGCCGTAGCCGGTCACTTAGCCCAGCACCCCGTACTTGATGTGGGCTGCGGCTCAGGCATTCTCGCTATCGCCGCGCTCAAGCTGGGGGCTAGTCACGCCGACGCCACCGATATTGACCCCCAGGCGCTACAGGCCAGCCGCGATAATGCCGAGCGCAACGGTATCGCCGAGTCGGATTTAAACCTCTACTACCCTGAGCAGTTAAGCGATAGCGGCGGCTACCCTATCGTGACCGCGAATATTTTAGCGGGCCCGCTGGTTGAGCTAGCGCCAATGATTGCCGGCCACTTGGCTTCTGGTGGTCGCATTGCGCTATCAGGGATTTTGGCCAACCAGGCCGATGAGGTTTACGAGGCCTATGTGGCCCAGGGGCTCGCTATGGATGAGCCGGTGATTCGTGAAGGCTGGGTGCGGCTTAGTGGCGTACGGCCGCGTTAAAGCGGCAATTGGCCTTCACCCCATCACCGAGTAGGCGTATCATACGCCCCCTTGAAACGCCTACTCGCCGCCAGAGCGTACTCACACACCAGTACTCACAGCTGATAACCAACAAAGCCTGACGCCATGACCTCAATCGATACATTACCCACCATTGGGGCCTTTGCATTACCTAATAGGGTAATGCTTGCGCCAATGGCCGGCGTCACCGACCGGCCTTTTCGCCAGCTATGTCGGCGGCTTGGGGCTGGCTGGGTAGTGGGCGAAATGGTCACTTCAGACCCTAGCTTATGGCATACTCGTAAATCTCAGCTGCGCATGGACCACCAAGGTGAGCCCGACCCGAGGGTGGTGCAAATCGCCGGTGGCGACGCTGACATGCTCGCCCAAGCGGCACGCTTGAATGCCGAGCTGGGCGCGCAGATTATTGATATCAATATGGGCTGCCCGGCCAAAAAAGTATGCAACAAAGCAGCCGGATCGGCGTTACTTCGCGATGAAGCCCTGGTGGCCGAGATTCTTGAAGCGGTGGTGGCAGCGGTTGATATACCCGTGACGCTAAAAATACGCACGGGCTGGTGCGCCGAATCAAACAATGCCCTGCGTATTGCCCGGCTCGCCGAGTCAGCCGGTATTCAATCGCTCGCTGTACATGGCCGACATCGTCAACAGCGCTATACTGGACAGGCAGAGTACGACACGATTGCTGAGATCAAGTCTCACCTATCGATCCCAGTGATTGCTAATGGCGACATAACAAGTCCCGAAAAAGCCGCCGAAGTTCTCGCATATACCGGCGCTGATGCCGTAATGGTCGGCCGTGGCGCCCAGGGCAACCCGTGGATCTTTCAACAGATCAGCCACTACCTCCAACATGGAGAGCGGATGGCGCTACCCAGCCTTACGGAGCGCCACCAAGTGCTGCACGGGCACGTCGAAGCGTTGCATGAGTTTTATGGCACCACCATGGGTGTGCGTATTGCCCGCAAGCATGTCGGCTGGTACCTCAGCGATGACCAACGCTTTACGCCGCCTCAACAGCGCGCGCTTAAGCAGCAGTTCAATGCGTTAGCGACACCTGAGACGCAATTTGATTGGATCAACGACGCGATGGCCCCGGGCGCCGCCACGCGTTTGCTAGCCAAAGGAAGCCATGCTGCATGACCGAACGCGATCTTCTCTCTAGCGACAGCTACTCCAGCGACGCTTATTCCAGCGACGCCTTCTACAAAAGCAACGCTCATTTAGCGGGCACGCTCGCGGATCCTGCGGCTAACGCACCGCCACAGCCCCTTCGCGAGGCCGTGGAAGCGGCCATGCGCCGCTACTTTGAACATCTGGACGGTAGCCAGGCTAGCGATCTTTACGCCATGGTGATGGCTGAAGTAGAGGCGCCTTTACTTGCCTGCGTCCTAGAGCACACCGACGGCAACCAGACCCGGGCCGCAGATGTGCTGGGGCTGAACCGAGGCACGCTGCGCAAGAAACTCAAGCTATACGGACTTATCGAAGGTGACGCCCCATAAACCCAGGGGCGTTGTTGTTTTTAATTCTCGACTCTGCACACGAGCACTCTAAAGGCTGATACCCCTGTTATGGCTGATAATCCTCCCCTGACTGACCGCAACGCTACCCCCGTCCGCCACGCCCTGCTGAGCGTTTCGGATAAAACCGGCATTGTGGAATTCGCCCGCGGCCTCACTGAGCAGGGTATTGAACTGCTCTCCACCGGTGGTACTTTCCGCTTGCTGCAAGAAAATGCCATCCCAGTGAAAGAAGTCTCTGAGCACACCGGCTTCCCCGAAATTATGGATGGCCGGGTTAAAACGCTGCACCCGAAAATTCACGGCGGCATTTTAGCCCGTCGTGGCCAGGATGATGCGGTAATGGCCGAGAACGACATCACCCCGATCGATATGGTGGTGGTCAATCTTTACCCGTTTGCGGCCACCGTCGCCAAGCCCGACTGCACGCTAGAAGATGCCATCGAGAATATCGATATCGGCGGCCCCACTATGGTTCGCGCCTGCGCCAAAAACCATGCCTACACCACCATTGTGGTCAATAGCAGCGATTACCCGCGAGTGCTTGGCGAGCTGGCCGCTCAAGATGGCCAGGTCAGTCGCGCCACGCGTTTTGATTTAGCAGTAAAAGCCTTTGAGCACACCGCTGGCTACGATGGCGCCATTGCTGACTATCTAGGCCGCAAAGTATCGACTGCCGATGAAGCTTTCCCGCGCACCTTTAACCTGCAGCTAGCTAAAAAGCAGGATATGCGTTACGGCGAAAACCCTCATCAGCAGGCGGCCTTCTACGTAGACCCTCAGGCTAGCGAACCCAGCGTTGCGACTGCAAAAATGCTCCAGGGCAAACCGCTTTCTTATAACAATGTGGCTGATACCGACGCCGCCTTTGAGTGCGTCAAGGCCTTTAACGAGACAGCCTGCGTTATCGTTAAGCACGCCAACCCCTGCGGTGTCGCTATTGGCGCCACCGCGCTTGCGGCCTATGACAAAGCATTTGCCACGGATCCTACCAGCGCGTTTGGCGGCATTATCGCCTTCAATACGCCGCTGGACGCGGAAACCGCCCAGGCGATTATCGACCGCCAGTTTGTCGAGGTAATTATTGCCCCAGGCGTCAGCGACGAAGCCGTCGCCATTGTGGCGAACAAGCAAAACGTACGCTTGTTGGACGTCAGCGCTCACTGGCCCGGTGAGCAGCAGCCAGCGCTGGACTTTAAGCGCGTCAACGGCGGCTTGCTGGTACAACAGCGCGACGACGGCATGGTATCCCGCGACGATCTGACCGTGGTTAGCCAGCGTGCGCCCAGCGAACAGGAGCTGCGTGATCTGGCCTTTGCCTGGCGGGTAGCCAAATTTGTTAAATCTAACGCCATTGTGTACGCCAAAGAGGGCCAAACCGTGGGCGTTGGCGCCGGGCAAATGAGCCGTGTTTACTCGGCCAAGATCGCCGGCATTAAAGCCGCTGATGAAGGGCTTTCGGTTCCCGGTTCGGTAATGGCCTCTGACGCCTTCTTCCCCTTCCGTGATGGTATTGATGCCGCCGCAGCGGCAGGCATTACCGCCGTTATTCAGCCCGGCGGCTCCATGCGCGACCAGGAAGTCATTGATGCAGCCAACGAAGCAGGCATTGCCATGGTGTTTACCGGCATGCGCCACTTCCGCCMCTAAAGGCATTTTTTAACGCCTACAAAAACGCCAAAGCCCCACCGGCACTGTGCCAGCGGGGCTTTTTCACGCTCCTTTTTTTACGTTGCTTTTCAGTAAGCGACGCTATAAAGCTTAGCCAAGGTCAATACACAGATACTTGGTTTCCAAGTACTCTTCCAAGCCCTGATGACCACCCTCGCGGCCTAGCCCCGAGGCTTTTACCCCCCCAAAAGGTGCAGCAGCGTTGGAAATGGCGCCAGTATTTATGCCCACCATACCGTACTCCAGCGCCTCAGCTACGCGCCATACGCGGGCAAGATCACGGGAGTAGAAATAGGACGCCAAGCCATACTGGGTGTCATTGGCCATCTCAATCGCAGTCTCTTCATCGTCAAACGGGAAGACAGCGGCCAGGGGCCCGAAGGTCTCTTCGTGGGCCACTTTCATTTTGTCTGTGGCAAAACTAATCAGCGTCGGGGTAAAGAAATTGCCGCCCAGCGGATGCGGGTGGCCGCCCAGCAGCAGCTCAGCGCCATTATCAATGGCGTCCTGCACATGCTCGCTGACTTTTTTTACTGCGTTATCATCGATTAACGGGCCGATATTAATGTTGGGTTTGGTGCCATCCCCCACATGCAGCTCGCTATTCATGGCGACCGCTAATTTTTCACAAAAGGCATTAATCACGCTGGACTGGACGAGGAAGCGATTAGTGCAGACACAGGTTTGCCCGGCGTTGCGGAATTTAGCGGCCATGGCGCCTTCCACGGCGGCGTCTAAATCTGCATCCTCAAACACGATAAAGGGCGCATTACCGCCCAGCTCTAACGAGATTTTCTGGATATGTTCCGCCGCTTGGGCCATCAGCTTGCGACCCACTTCGGTCGAACCGGTGAAGGTGATTTTGCGCACTTTGGGCGACTGCGTCATCGCCTGGGCAATATCGCTAGCGCTACCCGGCACCACGTTAAAAACCCCACGCGGGATGCCTGCACGTTCGGCCAACAGTGCCAGGGCCGTAGCAGAAAACGGCGTCTGGCTAGCAGGCTTAACGACTATTGTGCAGCCAGCTGCCAATGCCGCCCCGGCTTTGCGGGTAATCATCGCAGCGGGAAAATTCCACGGCGTTATAGCGCCGACAACCCCCACCGGCTGTTTGGTAACGACGATACGTTGATTAGCTTTTGCTGCGGGAATCGTTTCGCCGTAAACGCGCCGCGCTTCTTCGGCAAACCAGCGTAAAAAGCTGGCCGCGTAAGCGATTTCACCGGCGGCTTCCTTAAGTGGCTTGCCCTGCTCATAGGTCATCAGCATGGCCAGATCCTGCTGGTGCTCCAGCATCAAATCGTGCCACTTCAACAGCAAATCAGCGCGTTCTTGGGCAGTCATCGCTCGCCAAGCCGGTAGTGCAGCATCCGCCGCATCAATGGCCCGCTCGGTCTCGGCTTTACCCAGGCGAGGAATGTCGCCAATCGATTCACCGGTGGCCGGGTTTAATACGGTAATCTGCTCACCGCTATCAGCCGCAACCCAACTGCCGTCAATATAGGCAAAGGGGCAATATAGCTGTGTTTCTTTAAGCGCTTCCATGACAGGCTCCTGACCAAAATGATGGCCTTCTAGGCTCATTAACGTCTTCATGCTAAGACGAAACACCCCTTCAAACCAAATTTCCGGCGTGTTCTAGTGGCCACAGACTACCGGCAAATTTAGCTAATAAGCATTAAAAMCTCTTGCCGAGTCGCTTGATTGCTGCGAAACCCGCCTAGCATTACCGATGATGTCATGCTGGAGTTTTGCTTCTCTACGCCACGCATCATCATGCAAAGGTGTCGCGCCTCAATGACGACGGCAACGCCTTTGGCCTGGGTAACGTCCTGCACGGCCTCGGCGATCTCGCGGGTGAGGTTCTCCTGAATCTGCATACGGCGGGCAAACATATCGACAATCCGCGCAAATTTAGACAGTCCTAACACTTTACCGTTGGGCAAATAGGCAATATGGCATTTGCCGATAAACGGCAGCAGATGATGCTCACACATTGAGTAGAGCTCAATGTCTTTTACCAGCACCATTTCATCCGTTTGCGACTCAAACACCGCACCATTAATAATGTCGTCCAATGACTGAGTGTAGCCCGCATTGAGAAACTGCATGGCCTTGGCCGCACGCTTCGGCGTATCTCGTAGCCCTTCGCGTTCAGGGTCTTCGCCAAGTGCTGAGATTATCTGGCGGTAGTGCTCAGCGATATCATCGGACATATTTAGCCTCATCAAAAACTAGATCAAAAACCATCTTAAAAACTATCTCAAAAGCTATGCGCAATCGCGTCCAGGCGGTTGCCAAGGTCTATCCCCTTGCGCTTGAAAAGTAAGACCATTGTAGAAGCGACGTTAAACAACGCTTCCTCTGCAAACATTGTACAAAAGATATACCTTCACTAGAGTCCGCACAACGAGTATTAAGCAAAGCATGTATTTTACCGCATCTCGGCTGCCTGTGGCCCGTTTACCTGCGGCAGAGCGCCGCGTCGTTAACTTTGCAGCCTAGGGGCCTGTGATATAATTAAGCGTTTTTATTTTACTGCCTTTATTGCAGGCGCCCACATTGAGAGCTCGCCATGTCATTTAAGCCAACGCCTTTTTGGTTAACCGCCCTCGTGGCCCCCTTTTTTGCTACGCCGCTAGTGGCCATAGCTTCTGAAGCCACGCTTTCTCTGCCCAATGAAGCAACCGTCGGCGTCGAAGTTGTTGAAGAGCTTGCGTTTGAGTCAAACCAAGCGCGCCTGAACGATATTTTGCTGCACCCTACTCAAGCCGCCAGCGCCTCGCACTCTTTACCCGAATACTGTGTCATTGTAGGCAGCGCGCAACGGGTCGATGAGCGTATTCGCGTGACCACCCAAGAAGCAACGTGCATTGAAACACACGACGCTGACAGCAATATCTTCACCGGTGAATTTAGTGCCAGCGCCTATGGCGAAGATGGTCAATACGGCATTGCCTGCGAGGATGCCGCGTGCACCCTCTCCCCAGGCCAGCCATTCCTTCTCACGCTGAACCAACCCGTTGAGATTGAAGAGCTGGACAMCCCTTCTGAAGCGCTTAATCAGCAGCGCCAGCAGGCCAATGGCGAAGGGGTCGCAAATCCCATACCGCGTGAAGATGCTGACCCGGAAGTTGAGTAGGTAATTGATTGGATGCTGTTGGTATATCAAGGGCAGCTATGCCAACCAGCGCGGATTGTCTAACTGAAGGCACTGCTGCTCTAATTGGCGGATATGCTGATCCCAATAGCCGCTGTCCGCCAGCCACGGAAACGCTCGTGGAAAAGCAGGATCGTCCCAGCGTGATACCAGCCACGCTGAGTGCCTGATCAGCCGATAACTTCTAAGCGGCTCAATAAGCGACATCTGCTCGGTAGGAAATGGGCGCGTCTCTTCATACCCTTCGGTAATTTCACTCAAGTAGGATCGCCACCCCTGAGGGTCATCGGTGGGCAGTAGCATCCAGATATCCTGCATGGCAGGGGCCATGGTGCAGTCGTCAAAATCGACCAGCGTAAAGTGCTCGTCACGCCCCAGCACATTGCCCAAATGGCAGTCGCCATGGCATCGAATCATACTGCTAGCAGGCACGTCATGTTTAATAAGCTGCTGATACACCTTCTCTATCACACCATCATAGGCCCGGCGCTGATGACGATTCATCCAATGACTGGTCAGCACGCGCTGCTGAGCATCAAGAATACCGCTAGCCATCTCTAATCGCGGGCGGTGCTGAAAGGTTTTTTTAGCCGCCACTTCGTGTAACCGCCCCAGCAACTCCCCCATGGCAAACAGGTGCGAAGGGTTATCCAACTCCGGCGCCTGGCCGGGGCAGTGGGGAAACAGCGTAAACCGAAAGGCTTTAAAATAGTGTAACGACGTACCCGCCTTATCACGCCAAGGGGCAACGACCGGCACCTGCTGATCAGCCAGCTCCTGCAGAAAATCGTGTTCTTCCTGGATCGCACTATCCGACCAACGGTCTGGCCGATAAAACTTAACGATCCAGTTTTTACCGTCGTCATCACGAAACATCAGCACACGGTTTTCATAGCTATTTAGCGCAAAAGGCTCACCTGCAGGCCAAATGTCCAGCGACTCCACTGCAGACATCACTAAATCAGGCGAAAGAGAGCTAAACGGGTGTGACATCGGTCACTCCTGGGTTGGCAAAAAGGCTGTTGAATCAACGAAAGGGCTATTCTATCAATCCTTGCCTAACGGTGTCCGCGCGGCCGCCCAAATATCAACGCGCTTTGCGCCCGCATCGAGTGCAGCGCACGCCAATGCATGGCCAGTGGCGCCAGTGGTGACCACGTCATCCACCATGACCACATGTGCCGGGGGCGGTGATTCAAATACAAAGACACCCGCCAGGTTGGCGGCCCGTTGACGGCGATTCAAGGTGCGCTGGGATGGAGAGTTTTTTATCCGTTTGGCAGATACCATGGGAATTCCAAGCTGGCGGCTAAGCTGTTCGGCCAACCAGCTCGATTGGTTGAACCCTCGCGTGCGGGCATGTGCAGGGGTCATAGGCACCGACAACAGCACGCTACCCTGGGTGGCCGGTGGGGTTAATAGCATCAATTCAGCTAATAGCATGCCCGCCCGTGGAGAAGCATGAAATTTAAAATCATGCACCAGCTGTTTGATCGCCCCTTGATACAGCAGCCCTGCCTGAGTAGTCGAGAATGCCGGCGGGGCAACTAAGCAGTGCCCACACAAGCTTGCTCCATGAGTGACAGGGTCGCCGCATTGACGACAGGCATGTAGATTCCACGGCAGCTCATCTAAACAGGTTGCGCACCACCCCTGCCCCGCTAAAGCCGGTGCCAGGCAAAATGCGCAGTAGCCAGGCATGGCCTGCTTGATCCAATGCCCTCCCCGCTGTATCCACTGCTTTAATGCCATGCCCTCTCCTTACGGCTAGCTGCATAAATATCAAATCATTGATTGACTTACACCAAAAATTTGATACTATACGTCTCGTCTTAGCGGATGTGGTGGAATTGGTAGACACGCTAGATTTAGGTTCTAGTGCCGTAAGGTGKGGGAGTTCGAGTCTCCCCATCCGCACCAATTACTTGTTAGTTTTCAAGATATTAGAGTTACCCTACCCCCTTGAATTAGTCATTATATAGCCTGTCTCAGGCATTATATTACTAGCTTTTTGTCAGCATCCCCCCTTAAATTAAAAAACATAAATGGCTTATCGCCATGTTTTTGTGTGCTTGTCATCTACTGAATTTATTTCTATTACCCCTGACTTGCCCCCGCTTTTCCGCTAGTCTCTATGCTAAATAATGCTTCAAAAAAACGCGCCGAAGCTTCCCTAGATGGCTATTGCCTAAAAGCCCTCTACAGAGATTATCGCTAATAACATGAGAAGGATCTCACATAATGGAATGGCTCAACGATAACGCTCAAGCAATTTCAGCTGTAGCGAGCATTTGCACGCTTTTCGTGTGGGTATTTTACGCCCAGTTGCTCTATAACGGTTACGTACGGCAACGCCGTCCTCGCGTGATTATTAATCGCGGCAAGGGAATTGGCGTGGACGCTATCTGCTTAATCAGCAATATGAGCAGTGAAGCGATCTACGTACAGCACCTGGTAGCGGTTTTACACACCCAAAAACGCAGCTACTCCCTGGATGTAGTAGAGTATCAGCAGCATGGTGGCAAACATCAAGAAGCCGACTATCGCACTCATCAAGGCCCGCTAGCTTCCGGTGATTACCTAAATATTCAATCGTTTGGCGATATTGTTAAGCAAGTTAAAGATTATTGGGAAATTGATGATAATCTGTTGCAAGAGCAGAACATACAACTTGAAATTCGCGTTATCGCCATTTACGGATCCGAGGATATGCCTACCGGCGCATCGCGAACCTTTAACCTTGACTTGAACGCATCACCCAATCACCAGCTTATCCCGGCGAGCGTCGATACGGATCGACTCAATAACCGAGGCCAACGTAAGCGTGTTCTGGAGTGGGCGAAAGAGATCGAGACCCACAAAGCACGCTGAATCAACGCTAATGCTAAGCGGCAACGCGCCCCATTACCGAGACTACCCACTATGCATAAACTTGTAACCCTCTGTTGGCTTGGCATACTCACGACGGTATCGACGAATGTGTATGCTGAAGAGGAGGATAGTGACTTACCCGAGTGGGCAGAAGAGCGCATTGAGCCGTTTCGTGAAAGCGTCGGCAACTGGGTAGATAACACGTCACGCCGCATTGATGGGTTCTTTGGCACTGACGACCATATGCAGGTCAATAACGAGTCCTATCTTCGTTTCGGCCAAGAGATTGACTGGATGGAGGGCGACGGTACCCGCGGCGACACCACCCTTCGTTACCGTATTGACCTGCCTACCTCCGAGGATCGTCTGCGACTGGTGATCGAGAGTGACCCGGAAGAGTCACAGGGCACCCTAGAAGAGCAAGGTTCTGGACGCCTTGCCAATGATCAGCGTGACCGTCGCAGCTCTACATTAGGCCTGGATTGGCTAGAAAGCCGCGATAAACGCGAAAACTGGAGTAATCGAGTAGGTGCCGGTGTTCGCCTGCGCCTCCCTCTTGACCCTTACGTGCGCTTTACCAGCGAGCGCCTGTGGCAACTGGGCGAAGGGCCGTGGCAACTTGAATCGAATAACCGCGTTTCATGGTTCAATAATGAAGGCTACTCAGCGCGCACTCGCTGGGATGTCGGCCGGCCGTTGAGCGAACGCCGCCACTTACGCTTTATAACGACAGTTCAGTGGCGCGAGGAAGAGGACAAGCTGGAGTACAGTGAAATTGCCGAAATCAATCACCGCATCAACCGGCGCAGCGCACTGCGCTACTCGGCGATAGCCATCGGCGAAAGCGCCTCAAATCCGCGCATGACCAATTACTACCTACAAACCCGCTACCGCCGCGATATTCATAAAGGCATTTTATTCGCCGATGTGATCCCAGAGCTACACTTCCAGCGCGACGTTAGCTACGACCCACGCTGGGCAATGACACTGCGTCTGGAGATGTACTTTCAACGCAAAATCAGCCGCGACTATTTTTAAGCTAATGAAGCATTCCTTGCGGGCGGCCTTAGTGGGCCGCCTACTTATTTAGCAAATCCCTGCGTGGCCTCAATGACAACCCTATAGCCGCAACCCACCATCGCACTCAATGATGCGTCCGGTGAAGTAGTCGTTCTCAATAATAAAGGCGACGCTTTGGGCAATATTATCCGGCTCACCCAAACGCTTTAACGGCACGCTTGACGAGATACGCTCCAACATATCAGGGCGCATCGCAGCGGTCATTTCGGTCGCTACAAACCCAGGCGCTACGGTGCCGGTACGAATACCATAGCGAGCCAACTCCTGGCTCCAAGTTACTGTCAGCGCATGCACGCCCGCTTTAGCGGCAGCGTAGTTGCTTTGCCCCATATTGCCCGCCCGGGAAATACTCGAGATATTGACGATCACACCTTCATGCCCAGCTTCAATCATCTGGGTAGCGGCCTCGCGACCACATAGGAAAACGCCAGTTAAATTAACATTTATGACGTTTTGCCACGCCTCTAAGGACATGCGTTTTTCCACTTGCCCCTCTTTGGCCTTTACCAGCAGAGCATCCTGGGTGATGCCCGCATTATTAACACAGCCGCTGATCGGTCCCATGCGTTGTGCTATATCGGCAAACGCCTGAGTTACAGAAGCCTCCTCGGCGACGTTGACCACAAACGCCTGAGCATCGATACCTTCAGCGGAAAGCTGCGATACCGCCTGATCAAGCGCTTCAGTGCTCATATCCAATAGCGCCATGCGTGCGCCATGCTTGCCCAACCGGAGCGCCATGGCATACCCCAACCCACGCGCCCCACCCGTAACTGCAATTACTTTATCGGTAAGTACCATTCGTGACTCCTTACAACAGATTAAACCAGCGTCATTGTGCACTGCAGCATAGAAGAATTATTGGTATAAATCGAGCTCCATCAGCGCTGAAATACGCCATGCTAGCTGCTTGCTATTTATATTTATGTCACCATATTACGCAATTACGACGGTTTTCGAGTCGCTTTTGCTAGGAGTTAGCCATGCCAATCCTTATTTTCATATCACTCTTCACTCTACTTGATTTTGTGGTTCTGTTTTCGATTGGCAGCCAGATTGGCCTGCTCACGACGCTACTTTTGGTGCTCGGCACCGGCTTTGTCGGGCTACACCTGATTCGCAAAGAGGGTGTCTCCACGTTTGCCCGGGCACGCCAGCGCATGCAGGCCGGTGAAATCCCTTCCAGCGAGCTATTAACCGGCGCTGCGCTTATCTTTGGCGGCGCCTTATTAATGGCACCAGGCTTTTTGTCTGATGCGCTAGGCTTGGCGTGCTTAATTCCCAGCGCACGCCAGTTGATGTTCAAGGCCCTAACCTGGCTGGGGCTTAAAAAAATTGCCGGGCAACAGCCAGGCCCGAGTGATTCATCAGACCAGACTAATCAAAATCAAAATCGCCAATCGTCACAACAGGATGGCCCGATTGAGGGAGATTTTATCAGTCGAGATGAGCCCCGACGCCGTCGTTAAGGTTTCCCTCGGTAGAAAATCAACGAAAAAGCAATTTTTTTATTACCCGCCCCCTTGAAAGGTCATCCGCAGCCCCCATTTTTCATTCAGCACACAAATTCGGCGGCGATCTAAACGGTAGCTGCCATTAACAATGAAGACTGTGAAGTCTTCACCTCTCGCGGGTTAATCCCTCGAGAACACTTTTTAGCTAACCGCCCTTATCAGGGCTTCAACCATACTCAGGAGAACGTGAATGAATATCCGTCCTTTGCACGATCGTGTCATCGTCCGTCGCGTTGAAGAAGAGCAAAAAACCGCAGGCGGCATCGTGCTTCCGGGCAATGCAGCAGAAAAACCGACACGCGGTGAAATACTCGCCGTCGGTAATGGTCGCATTCTGGAAAATGGCGATGTCCGTCCGCTAGACGTTAAGGTTGGCGATAACGTGATCTTTAAAGATGGCTATGGCGTCGAGAAGCAAAAAATCGACGGCGAAGAAGTCTTGATCATGAGCGAAGCCGATATTCTTGCCGTTGTTGAAGGCTAAGCATCGTTGCAGCTGGTACTTATTTAACCAGTGCTTCGACTATTTACTTTCACGTTTTTGCATTCAATATTAGGAAGTAGCAGATATGTCAGCTAAACAAGTTAAGTTCTCCGATGATGCTCGTAAACGCATGGCCCGCGGTGTCGACGTTCTCGCCAACGCGGTAAAAGTTACCCTCGGCCCGAAAGGCCGTAACGTAGTACTGGAAAAATCTTTCGGCTCCCCCACCGTTACTAAAGACGGTGTTTCTGTCGCCAAAGAGATCGAACTGAAAGACAAGTTCGAAAACATGGGCGCCCAAATGGTTAAAGAAGTCGCTTCACAGACTTCTGACGCTGCAGGTGACGGTACCACTACCGCTACAGTTCTGGCCCAAGCCATTATCGCTGAAGGCCTGAAAGGCGTGACAGCGGGCATGAACCCGATGGATCTTAAGCGCGGCATCGACCAAGCCGTTAACGCTGCCGTCAAAGAAATCAAAGCAATGTCTGTCCCCTGCACTGACACCAAGTCGATTGCTCAAGTAGGCACAATTTCTGCTAATGGCGACAAGCGCATCGGTGAAATCATTGCCGAAGCGATGGAAAAAGTTGGCAAAGAAGGCGTCATCACTGTTGATGAAGGCCGTGGCTTTGAAGACGAACTCGAAGTTGTTGAAGGTATGCAGTTTGATCGCGGCTACCTCTCTCCTTACTTCGTTACCAACCAGGACACCATGACGGTTGAACTGGAAGATCCTTACATCCTGTTAGTGGATAAAAAGATCTCMAACATCCGTGAGCTGCTGCCGGTTCTCGAAGCCGTTGCTAAACAAGGCAAGCCGCTAGCCATCATCGCTGAAGATATCGAAGGCGAAGCACTGGCAACACTGGTTGTGAACAACATGCGCGGTATCGTTAAAGTAGCCGCTGCTAAAGCGCCTGGTTTCGGTGACCGTCGTAAATCCATGCTGCAGGATATCGCTATCCTGACCAACGGCACGGTTATCTCTGAAGAAGTAGGCCTGACGCTTGAGCAAGCGAACCTGGATCACCTGGGTACCGCTAAGCGCATGACCATGTCTAAAGAGAACACCACCATCATCGATGGCGCTGGTGCAGAAGGCGATATCGAAGCACGCGTTAACCAGATCCGCGCGCAAATCGAAGACACCTCGTCTGACTACGACAAAGAGAAGCTGCAAGAGCGCGTTGCCAAACTGGCAGGCGGTGTTGCCGTTATCCGCGTCGGTGCTGCCACCGAAGTGGAAATGAAAGAGAAGAAAGCCCGCGTTGAAGACGCCCTGCACTCTACTCGTGCAGCCGTTGAAGAAGGCGTCGTACCTGGTGGTGGTACCGCACTGGTTCGCGTTATGGCAAAAGTACAAGGCCTGACGGGCGACAACGAAGACCAGAACCACGGTATCAACATGGCGCTACGCGCTATGCAGTCTCCGCTGCGTCAAATCGTTGCTAACGCCGGTGAAGAGCCCGCTGTGGTCATCAACCGCGTGAAAGATGAAACCGGCAACTTCGGTTATAACGCTCAAACCGGTGAATATGGCGACCTGTTCGAAATGGGCGTTCTGGATCCGGCGAAAGTTACCCGTACTGCGCTGCAGTCCGCTGGTTCGGTTGCCGGTCTAATGATCACCACCGAGTGCATGATCGCTGAAGATCCGGAAGAGAAAGACTCAGCCCCCGATATGGGTGGCATGGGCGGAATGGGTGGCATGGGCGGCATGATGTAGTGCGACGAGAGTCGCGCAGGTAGCTAGCCTGGCTGGGTTACGTCCTCTGGGAGCACTTACTTTAAATAGGTAAGTGCCCCTTTTCCAGCAGAAAATAGCATTCTATAAACCCGATATCCGGGCTGAACACCAGCTCGGGTATCGGGACTCCTTAATGGAGTATTCGATCGCGAGTATTGGCTTAAGCCTGTACCCCTCCTATGAAGGATACACGTTGAAGCAGCTTTAAATCTTCAAGCTGTGATGCAACGGGGATATCTACGTTTAAAGAAAGCTAAGCACCTGCCGGTGTGAAGCTGTGTCTGATGATTGTTCCACGTTGTCTTGTCCAAAAGTAACTTGGACGAGATAGCGAGAGGAACCCGTTGTGCAACCAACGGTAGTCTAGGGATAGTGCGTCGCTGGTAACGGCGGGGTTCGAAGCTTCCTGACAATGTACTCCCCATAAGGGCTTGAATTTCATCGTGAGGTGGATCAAGGATACCGCCAGTAGCAGGCGGTTGAGAGGCTAGGCTGAGTCATATGGTTAACTTATGTGAACTGCTAAAAAGCACCGTCAGCCGCAATGAGCGCAAGCTGCTGATGCGCTCTGACCAAAAGGTATAAGGCTAGCTATCCCTCTTACATCTGGGGATACGTTGCTATTCAGCCTTCGGTGTATTGGCAGAACCTAAGTGACTCATGTCATCGACACGGAACTCGGAAACCCTGTATCTCCGCCCTTCTTGGGCAGGCAAAGAGCAATCGATGCTGTAGGAGGTGCAGGCTTAGGATGTTGGAAAAAGCGAATGCCATCCTGTAACGGGATGGATAAGAGGTTAAACGTTCCTCTACCGGAAACGGGGCCCACGTCCAACTGGTCTTTAATCGTGTGATAGTGCTGTAAAGCGCTCTTCATGCAGACATGACGATAAAGGTATAGGCTCTTCCAGAGCCTTACCAATACCCTTGCGGGAGCAAATACACTCCCGCAAGGGACTAATGTATTTGTTCTCCGAGGGTCGTCCTATCGGCATTTCGGAGGATAGCAAGATGAGTACTGACTTTAACCAAGTACCTGCGTTCTCCCACCCGCCCGAAAGCTGGCACACCATTGATTGGTCTGTCGTTAATAGGCAGGTGAGAGGGCTACAAGTGCGGATCGCGAAGGCGACTCGGGAAAAACGTTGGCGCAAGGTGAAAGCCCTGCAACGACTACTTACCCACTCGTTTGCGGCCAGAACATTGGCCGTTAGACGTGTCACTGAAAACCGGGGCAAGAAAACGCCCGGTGTTGATGGTGAATTGTGGAGTACTCCACAAGCCAAGTGGTTAGCGTTAGGCAGGCTAAAAAGGAAGGGCTATCGCCCTGCCCCACTACGCCGTGTCTATATTCCCAAAACGGACGGCTCACGCCGCCCACTAGGGATACCTACGATGCGGGATCGAGCCATGCAAGCACTATATTTGCTGGCGCTCGAACCAGTGTCGGAAACGGTAGCTGATCGTAATAGCTATGGATTTCGTCCCTGGCGCTCAACGGCCGATGCGATAGAGCAATGCTTTGTCAATTTGAGCCGTAATCACTCTGCTGAATGGGTGCTGGAAGGCGATATCAAGGGGTGCTTTGACAATATCAGTCACGACTGGCTACTAGCTAACGTCCCTATGGACAAGCACGTACTCAAGATGTGGCTGAAAGCGGGATTCATGGAGTCCAGACAACTGTATCCGACAGAGGCAGGAACACCTCAGGGTGGGATTATCTCTCCGGTATTAGCCAACTTGGCGCTTGATGGGCTGGAAAAAGTGTTGGAATCCCATTTTGGGAAGAAAAATACCAAAGCCAGCTACAAGACCAAAGTTAATTATGTGCGATACGCCGATGATTTCATCATTACTGGCATCTCAAAAGAGCTGTTAGAAAATGATGTTCTACCTGTCGTTACTGCCTTCATGGCAGAGCGCGGACTAACATTGTCGACCAGCAAAACCTTGGTCACGCACATTACAGAAGGATTTGATTTTCTTGGGCAGAACCTGCGGAAATACAACGGTAAGCTGTTGATTAAGCCTAGCCGTAAGAACCTGCAAAGACACCTGAGCAAAATCAAGGACATCGTCAAAGTGAACCGTACGTCACGACAAGACATATTGATAAAGCAGCTCAATCCAGTCCTACTCGGTTGGGCTAACTATCATCGTCATGTCGTGGCCAAGGAGACATTTGGCTATGTTGACTACCGTGTTTGGAAACTCTTGTGGCGCTGGAGCTGTCGGCGTCACGGTAATCGTCAAAAACGCTGGGTGAAAAAGAAGTATTTTCACTCAGTCAAAAGCGAGAACTGGGTTTTCCAAAGCACCTTATTGCCCGGCAAGCCAGTGAGGTTGTTGAGCAGTAAGGACATCCCAATTGTGCGACATACTAAGATCAGGGCGGAAGCGAACCCTTATGACCCTAGAGACGAGCAGTATTTTGAGGACAGGCTGGAGCGTTCTTGGAAGTCGTCGACGAAAGGTCGTAAGAAACTGCAAACGCTCTGGACTCGGCAAGGTAAACGCTGCCCGATGTGCCGTAGTGTTATCACCTGGGAAACGGGCTGGAATGTTCACCATGTGATGGAACGGCATAAAGGTGGCGGTGACGAGCTGAGTAATTTAGTGTTGTTACACCCTAACTGCCATCGGCAGTGGCATTCGAGGGCTACTTAATAATGCAATTATAACGCTCTACATGTGGTAGATTCTGTCTAATAAAGCACGATATATTGACAATCAATCATAAAAACTGTAAATTAAGACAGTAGCTATGATCTTGTTGATGAGGTGTGTAATGACTGATGACTTTATTACCGCAAGTGAAGCAAGAAAAATTGCAGGCTCAACCCAAAAAGACCTTGGCGAGCTGTTATCTCTGGCTGACAGGGAAATTAGAAATTATGCTTCAATCGGCTCAACTAGTTTGGCGCCGGATTTAAGTGGAAATCTAAACACTGTCGACCAGAGTACGTTAAAGATGTTTGTCTCATTTCTGCAAGAAAAGGGTTATGTGACAGAACTCTCAACTACAACGGATCGTTATAGCGTTTCAATCAGTTGGGCAGGTAAAGATCCTCAAAGACTAGTCGCTGGCCCTTAAAGCTTAAAAGGGCTTATAAAGGCTTGAGCCGTATGCGGGGAAACTCGCATGTACGGTTCTTAGGGGGCGGAGACGTAGCAATGCGTCTCTGCTACCCGACATGCACCCCTGAGCCCTCTGCTCAAGACTGCTAGCTGTTACTAGTTGCAATGCAGTCACCAACAACCCCGCCTCGTGCGGGGTTGTTGCGTTTTGAAAGATCACTAGATTCATTGCAACCCAATATCTCCTTGCCCCATCGGGTAGAGCGAACGTGGTACTATCAGCGCGGATTTTTATAAGGCTATAGGGCAAAACCAGCGCATGTTGCAGCATATCCGTATCGTACTCGTTCAGACCTTCCACCCCGGCAATATCGGCGCTGCGGCACGAGCCATGAAAACCATGGGTTTAACCGAGCTGGTGCTGGTTAATCCACGTCTGTTTCCCGATGAAGAAGCAACTCGACTAGCGGCAGGCGCCACTGATGTTCTAGAGAGCGCCCGCGTGGTTAACTCGCTGGAGGAAGCCGTTAACGATTGTGTTCAGGTAGTCGGKGCCAGCGCGCGACTACGTAGCCTACCCTTGCCCCATTTTGACGAACCCGATGATATGGCGGCAGACGTCATTCAGAATGCGCAAACGGCGCCGGTAGCGCTAGTGTTTGGGCGTGAACGCTCGGGGCTGACTAACGATGAGATTCGCTGTTGCACGCACCAAGTCAGCATTCCCGCCAATCCTGATTACGGCATTCTAAATTTATCTCAGGCGGTACAGATACTGGCTTACGAAGTGCACCGCGCCTGGCGTAAAGGTGAGGATAGCGGCTTTGCTTATCAGCGCCCGCTGGAGGCAACGCCGCCCAGCCGCGAACAGTTCTTACACTTTCAGGCGCATCTGGGTCGCTTAATGCAGGAGAGCGGCTTTTTAACCCAGCCACATGCCCGCACTGAAGAGCAGCTTCAAGCCCTCTTCGCCCGCGCCCAACCCAGCCGCAAAGAACTTTCGCTTCTGCGAGGGCTATTAAGCGCGTTTGAAAGCCATCTGCCTAAACAGTGAAGTATTGAATAGCTATAAAAAAGGGACAACAGCGTTGTCCCTTTTGAGTTTGCAGATAGAGCTTTTAGAGCATCATTGCCGCTAGCCAGCCAAAGCCGACTAACGGAATGTTATAGTGTAGAAACGTCGGCACCACGCTGTCCCACATATGATCGTGCTGACGATCAACGTTTAGGCCAGATGTTGGCCCCAAGGTAGAGTCAGAGGCAGGCGAGCCAGCATCACCCAATGCCGCAGCCGTACCCACCAGCACCACCGTGGCCATAGGGGAAAAGCCAAACTGTACCGCCAAGGGCACGAAGATCGCGGCGATAATTGGGATGGTTGAGAACGATGAGCCGATACCCAGCGTAATAAATAGCCCTACCAGCAGCATCACCAGTGCCGCTAACCCACGGTTATCGCCAAAGAGTGCAAAGGCCCCCGATACCAATGCATCAATCTCTCCCGTGGTTTTCATGACTTCGGCAAAGCCCGCCGCGGAGATCATGATAAAACCGATCAGCGCCATCATGCGCATACCGCTAGTAAATAGATCGTCCGCTTCGCGCCACTTAAAGATGCCGCCCATTGAAAGCAGACCAATCCCCACCAAACCACCCAGTATCATTGAACCGCTATAAAGCTGGAGACCGAGTGCTGCGACGATCGCCACCCCCGACATAACAAGCCCCAGCATATGCGGTTTGGCGGGCGTATGGCCTGCGGTAACGTTGGCGTTAGCGATATCTTCGGCTTGATACTCACGCGGGCGGCGGTAACTCCAAAATAGCGCAACGATTAGCCCCAGCGCCATGCCCCCTACCGGCACCGCCATGGCCAGCGGCACCATGCCACGGGTAATCTCTAAACCTAGCGGTTCCCCAGCGCTATTTAAGTTGGCCAAAAGAATATCATTTAGAAAAATCGCCCCAAACCCTACCGGAAGCAGCATATACGGCGCCGTTAAACCAAACGTAAGCGCACATGCTACTGCGCGTCGATCCAGCTTTAAGCGATTCATCACGGTTAGCAGCGGTGGAATCAGCACCGGTATAAAGGCAATATGCACCGGGATCGCGTTCTGAGAAGAAATAGCCACCAACAGCACTGCCGTTAGCAACAGCATTTTGACCCGCGTCTGTTGCGCAACGCTGGCCTCTTCTTTACCCAATAACGTAATCAACCGATTAGCCAGCATATCCGGTAGGCCAGAGCGGGAGATCGCCACCGCAAAGGCCCCCAAGGTGGCGTAGGCCAGTGCTACCTGGGCCCCGCCGCCAACGCCTGTATTAAAGGCGTCCAGCGTTTGTTCTAGTGACAACCCACCCACTAAACCGCCGACTAAAGCACCCACCACTAAAGCAAATACAACCGAGACACGCGCCAGCGATAGCGCCACCATCACCAGCACCGCAAGAATTACTGCATTCATGAAGTTTCCTAGAGCAATTGAAAGGTCATTAACGGCGAAGGGGGCGGATTTTAGCAGATTAAATAGGTAAACCTAAGGCCACAGTTCATGCTTAAAGCATTGCTACTTTAGTCGCGATACCATTACTGCATTGCACCACACTACCTAACATCGCTCTCTGGCTTAATTTCAGCGCTGGCTACTTTACGGTCTGCTTAGGAGCTCGCATGAGCATAGTTGCGATTGTCACTTCACTGCTTTTATTAATGTTCCTCGCTTATCGCGGCATTTCGGTGCTGCTGCTGGCTCCTCTTATGGCGTGTTTAGCGGTGTTGCTCTCTGGCGATGCCGCCTTTTTATTGCCGATCTACACCGATACCTTTATGCGCGCGCTGGGTAATTACGTCATCCAGTTCTTCCCGTTATTCTTGTTAGGCGCTCTGTTTGGGCAGTTGATGGCCGATTCTGGTGCCGCCCAATCGATTGCCAACGGAATTGTCAAAAAACTGGGCACTCACCATGTTGTGCTCACCGTCGTCATGGCCTGCGCGGTGCTCACCTATGGCGGCGTATCGCTGTTCGTCGTTGCTTTTGCCATTTATCCGATCAGCCGTGAACTGTTTCGCAGCGCCAATGTGCCCAAGCGGCTAATTCCAGCTTCCATCGCGCTTGGCTCTTTCACCTTCACCATGACAGCCCTACCGGGGACACCTTCGATACAGAACGCGATTCCCATTCCTTATTATGAAACCAACAGCTTTGCAGCCCCTGGTCTCGGTATTATCGCCGGACTGATTATGCTTGGGCTAGGGACTTTCTATCTTCAGTCACGGGTAAAAAAAGCCGCATCTAAGGGTGAAGGATACGGTCAACATACTGAGCGCGAAGCAGTTGCCAATGAAGAGCAAGAACAAGCACCCACTAGCCTCCCGCTGTGGCTGGCACTGATACCGATCATTATGGTGATTGGTTTGAATGCTCTGTTTACCTACGGTGTGTTTCCTGCCCTTGATTTAAGCTTTATCAGCGAGGAGTTTGAAAATGTATCGCCATCGGGACAGAGCGGGCTTTGGGCTATTCTGATCGCCCTGCTCAGCGCATCTGCATGGCTGATTATTACCCGCTGGAAGCATTGGCTGGATCTTAAAGAGAGTGTCAATAAAGGCTGTTTGGGCTCGCTGCTGCCGATTTTCAACACGGCTTCAGAGGTAGGCTACGGTGCCGTCATTGCCAGTTTGGCGGGCTTTGCGATTATCCGTGATGCCGTGCTTACAGCTTCACCTGGCAACCCATTGATTTCAGAAGCCATGGCAATGAGCGTGCTGGCGGGGATCACTGGCTCCTCTTCCGGCGGGCTCTCAATTGCGCTAGAGMCTCTGGGTAGTGAATACATGGCCATGGCCCAACAAGCAGGTATTAGCCCAGAGCTAATGCACCGCGTCGCAACGCTTGCTGCTGGTGGCATGGATACGCTTCCCCACTCAGGCGCGGTTATCACCCTACTGGCTATCTGCGGCCTTACCCATCGCCAATCTTATGGCAACGTCGCCATGGTCACCATTGCTCTGCCGATCATTGCGCTCATCAGCGTAATTACTTTGGGTACCCTTTTTGGCAGCTTCTAAAAGCGCACAACGCATGCGATAGTGAGCTAATTGTTAGCCTGCCAATAAAGAGAACATCATGGCCTTCGTTCTTCGCCACTCGCTGCTGCTGATTATATTGGGAAGCCTGGTTATTTCCACGGCCATGGGCTTACGCCATGGTTTCGGGCTCTTTATGGAGCCCCTTAGCAGCGAGCTCGGCTGGGGGCGTGGCGTATTTGCTTTTGCATTAGCCTTACAAAACCTGGTTTGGGGCTTATCGCAACCCTTTACCGGTGCACTCGCGGATCGTTTCGGCGCGGCCAGAATTATCGTGGTTGGCGGCTTGCTGTATGCCTTGGGGCTGCTGTTTATGAGCCTCTCTACGTCAGAACTAGGCATGACGATGAGCGCTGGGCTGTTGATTGGTCTGGGCCTCTCTGGCACCACATTCTCGGTCATTTTAGGCGCTGTGGGCCGCGCTGTGGCGCCCGAAAAACGCAGTATGGCGATGGGCATTGTTAGCGCGGCGGGCTCGTTCGGGCAATTCGCCATGCTGCCCGGCACTCTTGGCTTGCTCGAGTGGCTTGGCTGGGCGGCAGCGCTGATGGCGATGGCGGCTATTGCAACCATCATCATTCCCCTGGGGGCAATGCTGCGCGATAAGCCATCCGCCAAAACCACATCCGATTTAAGCCTCAAAGATGCGCTCAACGAAGCAGCAGGCCAAAAAGGCTTCTGGCTACTCTGTTTAGGTTTTTTTGTCTGCGGCTTTCAAGTGGTTTTCATTGCCGTTCACCTCCCCGGCTACTTATTCGATAACGGCCTAGCGGTACAGGTGGGCACGACAGTATTAGCGTTAGTGGGGCTGTTTAATATTGTCGGCACTTATACCGCGGGGTGGATGGGTGGCATCTGGTCAAAACCCAAGCTGCTAACCTGGCTCTACTTGATTCGCGGCGTAGTGATTACAGCGTTTGTTTATTTGCCGTTAAGCCCTGTTAGCGCTTATTTATTCGGTATCGCCATGGGGTTGCTATGGCTCTCCACTGTGCCGTTAACCAACGGCATTGTGGCGTCCGTGTTTGGTGTTCGTCACCTCTCTATGCTGGGCGGCATCGTGTTTCTATTTCACCAGTTAGGCTCCTTTATGGGCGTCTGGCTGGGCGGCTATTTTTATGATCTTACCGGGCACTACAATACAGTCTGGCAAATTGCGATAGTGCTCTCGGTCGTCGCTGCCGCACTACATTGGTTTATCAGTGAAAAGCCGCTCGAGCGCTCGCAGTCAACAACAGTGATCCCATGACAATCAATCATTTACTCAAAGCCATGGCGGCCATTCTGCTGCTTACCTGTTTAATGCTCGCATGGTGGGGCTGGCAGCATATGGATGCTGCCTTGCTACTGATTGGAACCCGGTTATGCTAACGAACAAAGGCCGATTAAGTTGATGACTTGTTAAGATGACGATTCCTTACCCCGAGCATATCGCGGTTGTGGTAACCACCTTTGTTACCGTGGTCATTGCGGTACTGCTTCACTATGAAGCCCTGTGGCTTATCTCGCGCCAAATAGAAAAATCTCGACGCCCGCACCGACAACGCATCCTGGGGATGGCGTTTGGCGTATTAATGACCCACATTGTTGAAATTTGGCTGTTCGGGGTTACTGGCTGGTGGCTAACCGATCAGCTAAGTATCGGTGCTTTACACGGGTACGACAGCTTTAACGTACTTGATTACATCTTTTTCTCTGCGGTGACCTATACCACCGTGGGCTATGGCGATATTTATGCCATGGGGCCGGTGCGCTTTCTGTACGGCACGTTGGCCTTAACAGGCTTCGTTCTGATCACGTGGTCGGCATCGTTCACTTTTATAGAAATGCAAAAGCACTGGCGGGTTGGCAGATAGTCAGCACCGTCGCTCTAGGGATCCGGCATGTTTGAAGTGGTTATTCTATCGGTAGCGTTTGTTTTTGGCATCGCTGCGCGACAGCTAAGTTTACCGCCCCTTGTAGGGTTCTTAGCAGCAGGGTTTGCACTCAATGCTTTTGGCCCCAATATTGGCCTACCAGCAGATGCGGGCCCACTACTTGAGCATCTTGCTCATTTAGGAGTGCTGCTACTGCTGTTTACTATTGGCCTGAAGCTCAATATACGTAGTTTGGCAGAACCCGTTGTACTGGGAAGCTCATTTATACACTTGGCGTTTACCTGCGTGTTGTTTACGGCGGGTTTTGTCATTTTYTTWTCGCTACCCCTTGATAAAGCGATACTGCTCGCCATTGCGCTGTCTTTTTCAAGTACGGTATTAGCGGCCAAAGTACTCGAAAGCAAACGCGAATTACGTGCCCTGCACGGTCGGATTGCGATTGGCATATTAATCATTCAGGATCTAGTTGCCTTAGTGGTTCTTAGCGTTTATGGCGGTGATTCCCCCAGCCCATGGGCCGTGTTGGTTTTTCTGCTGCCACTATTAAGGCCTGTTCTTTATTGGCTTATGAACGCGGCGCAGCACGATGAACTGCTGGTGCTATTAGGTACCGTGTTAGCCATTGCCGTTGGCGGCATGGGCTTTGAGGCCGTGGGTTTAAGCTCTGAAGTAGGCGCTTTGGTGATGGGACTTCTGCTTGCCAAGCACCCCCGCGCTCAGGAGTTATCTAAGGCGCTGTGGGGAGTTAAAGAAGTGCTGTTAGTCAGCTTCTTTCTGCAAATTGGCATGGCAGGATTACCCGATAAAGAAGCACTTATCTTTGCAGTGATCATGGCTATTCTGCTTCCACTTAAAGGGGTGCTGTTTTTTGCCCTACTGATTGCCTTCCGTATCAGAGCGCGTAACGCCTTTCTGGGTGGCTTGAGCCTGACGGCCTATAGTGAGTTTGGTTTGATTGTCGCTGCGAGCATTTTGCCAGAGTGGCTTGTTCCGCTGGCAATTACCGTTGCCCTATCCTTTGTTATCGCTGCACCGCTTAACCGCATCGCCCATCAACTTTTTGATCGTTGGGAGAATAACCTGCTCCGTTTTGAACGGCACGCCCGACATCCTGACGAGCAGCCGGTAGATTTAGGTAGCGCTACCATTCTGGTGTTGGGCATGGGTAGAACAGGTAACGCCGCCTACGATTTTTTTACCGATAAGGGCATGGCGGCAGTGGGCATTGATTCAGATCCCAATAAAATAAATACTGAACGGCATGTTTTTTATGGTGATATCGAGGATGTGGGCTTTTGGCACCACCTTGATATTGCGCAAATAACAGCTGTTACGCTAGCCACTCCGGAACTTGAGAGCAAGCTTATTGCAACCCGCGAACTACGCGAAGCGGGCTTCACTGGCCACATTATTGCGGGCATCCACTTCCAGGATGAAGCCGACCCGCTGCATGCCGCTGGAGTAGATCAAACATATTTGCTAATGACCGGTGCAGGCATCGGTATTGCCGAAAAAACCTGGGAAAGCCTGCAGTCACCGCCGCTGTAAACGTTTGGGTAAGTGGTATTAACCAATTTGACGATGCCGCCAAAACCGCATCAGTCCCCCCCTTGCTTGGGCGAGAACAGCAGCGCCATAAAGAACTAACAGAGCCATATCTAGATTGCGCTTACTCGTTGCCTCTCACTTTTTGTTAATGAGCGATAAGTGGACTTTAGCTCCGCAAGAAAGCTTTGTGCAAACAGTTTAGCCTTGGCTAACAATATTGCACAAAAATACGTTACTATCCCTCCGACTATCCAATGATTGTTCCCACTGCTTCCGATATAATTTACCAATGACTGATTCTAATCCGAACGCCTCATTGACTACCCCAAGCATTCCTGGAGATGCACTGCCCCCCGTGGAGCAGCATGCCCAGCAGTATGCAACGGTGCGAAATGCCCACGAAACCGAACTGATCGAAGACTACGTTGAGCTAATTGGCGACCTGCTGGCGCACCGCGGCGAAGCGCGTGCAGCGGACATTGCCAACCGAATGGCGGTCAGCCAGGCCACAGTCTCAAAAATGATTCGGCGTTTAAATGAGCTGGAGCTGGTCACTAGTAAGCCCTATCGCTCGCTGTTTCTAACCGAAGCGGGCCAAAAAATGGCAGAAACKTCACGCGCCCGCCACGATATCGTGCTGCACTTTTTACGTGCCCTTGGGGTAAGAGATGCGACTGCACGTATTGACGCCGAAGGCATGGAGCATCATGTAAGCGACGAAACCCTCGCCATCATGCAGCGCTTTACCGAGCAGCAGCAAAACGACTAAACCCGCGTCTCGTCATCGGTGGGAAAACCGCAGATGAGTCACTTGGGTAATTGTACCGTTCGAAATCATTTCCAGTTGAGTGGTTTGGATACTGTCGGCCMCACTGTTTGGTGTCATCAGCGCCCAACAGTGTGCATTAAGCTTGCGTGCAGAGTGATCGCGAAGCCCACACACACCGACGACTCCTCATGGCTGTTACTTTTATAATTAGCCTCCCAATACTTTAGCAGGCATCCCCAACCGCCCTATACCCGGCAGTTTCAGAGCAGGTCGCATAACATCGAGACCAAAGCTCAGGCCGAGGAGATTGAGTTCAATCCCCTCCTCCAATGCCAACATAATGCCCACCACCCCACCCAATGACACCTGATAACCAGTGCCGCTTGGCGCAGCCGCAAAGACGCCATTGAAAATATAATCCTTGCCGATAGCGGTTACCGGTAGCGTCACCTCAAATCCTGGCACTTCGCGTATTACCCAAACAATAAAGCTATTGCTGTTCGGGCCAGGCCACACTCGATAAAGCTCAGCTTGGGGGTAGTCAGCGGCAGCGACCTCTATCTGCGGTATCATCTGCGTAGCCGCATCGCCGCGATAGTCGGCCAGTAGTGTAGGTGGATTGCCAAACCAGGCTCGATCAGGCGTATCGATAGAAGACACCACGGTGGGACGCCGCCAGCTCAATACTTGATGGAGTCGGTAGCTATCAGCGTCTTCCGCCTTAGTCGCAATCCAGATATGTTCGCCAAACGCCCCGCGCCAATTATAAGCTCGTGCTGAATAGACCTGAACAACGGCTTCAGAACTTACCGCTGGGTCAGGCGCTATGCCCGCGGATGAGCGATCCAGTGATGACCAAGGGCTATCAGTCACTACTTGATTACTCGCCAATATCCAAACAGGCCCCGCCAACAGCAGCGCTACAAGCGCTACAAAAATAAGCAGCCAACGCAGTAACATTTTCATCGCTTTATCCGTAGCTGAAAGTTATCTGTTTAGTACCTCGATAGCTCACATGGTGCAAGCACGGGTTTCAACGGCGTCATGGGTTCTGCAGGGGTATGGATAATCGTGCAGTAAAATCCGTTCTAATCGAGACATGAAATATAAGAAATATTTACATAAAAAAAACCCTCCAAAAAATTCAGGAGGGTTTCTAAACTCTATATCTATACTGATTTCAAGTTTACAGTGACTATCTTTTATAAACCTTAATGTCAGCTGAAGATTTCAATAAAACTCTGTTAAAAAACAACAACCACTCAGAATGTTCTGCTTATTAAAATTAGCATAACATAGAAAAATCTATAATTATTTATCAAGACCTTTCAGGTTTAGCAATGCCAATTAGCAAGGCTAGTTTATAGGTAGTCGAATAAATCTTAAAATAATAACATAACAAATAAGCCAAGAGCTTTTTAGAAAAAGGGAGACCCTTTTTAAAAAAAAGACTCAACTGCCTTCGCGGAGGAAAATAACCTTTAAGCAGTGTTAAAAAAAAACTTTTTTTAACACTCTCATTTTCCTTATTTACTTCACCACCGAGCACTCTCTTACGTTTTTTAAGCATGGCTTTGATATCGGCACGAGCAGGATGGTTCACAATAACCTCTGGAGCGTATTCTATTGGTATACCTTTAGCCATTGCCCTCCAGCCCCACTCATTATCACCTCCGGACATTAATGCATCATTAAAAAAACCAACCGTTTTAAAATGTTTAGCCAATGTGATCATGTTGGCAGTTGCGGCGCCACCAGTCTTTGCATATTTTTCCTGATCGAAAGAAAAAGCTTTTTCATAAATTTCAACAAGAGTGAGCTTATCAGACTTAAAAAAAAGCTCTATCCTGCCAGCAATTCGCTCTACACCTTTATCAAATCGATTAACTGCAGCTTCCAACCAGTAAGGATCAGGAATACAATCAGAATCTGTAAAGGCAATAATTTCACCTTTGGCCAATTTTAAAGCAGCATTTCTAGCAGCGTATGACCCTGGTTTAACCTCAGTAATTACACGAAAATTATTGGGCAAGTGAAAATCAAGAGGCAACGTATCTTCTGGTGCATTATTTACAATGATGACTTCAAAATCATTTTGTGGATATGATTGATTTTCCAATGCAGTAACACACAGTTTTAAACGTGCCCAATCATAATAGGTAGGCACAATAACTGAAGCTCTTGGGTTGCTAATTTTCATAACCCCTCCTGCATTTTCTCTGGCACTTTTATATTTCACCTCTTTTTCAAATCTATAAAAAGACATTTAATCGCTCTCCCCATGGTTATTAAAAGTCTGAAAAATGGATGTTTGGTGCTCAAGTGACGCTTTCAGACTTGGGGTAATATATTCAAGATAATTTCGTGTCAGGTGGTGAGTATCAGACCACATTAACCTTCCATCAAAATATGCTGGACACAACCCATCAACACATATTAATTCAGTAAAGTCTATAGAGATGAAAAGAGGAATTTCACCTACATACGCCTCTATAGGATTGTCTTCTAGTAGCACTTCGTCAATTGGTCGAGCGCATTGGCTCGCTTCTTGACGATTCTTCCMCACGCAATAGCTTGGATCACTTTCAAACCACGGATTATCTCTTATCCCCATTACTGGAATACCCAGGTTGGTTATTTCTCTCCATTTCTCCACATGCCCAGTAGGAACAAATTCAATAACATTGTCTGCTACTAATCTGTTGTCGCGTGGCCGATTAGATCTCGTAGAATTCGTTATAACAAGGTCAGGTGATAGCTCACTCAAATACTCAACAATGCTTTCATTCCACAGTTTACAAGTATCATTGTCCTCCACAATTTCATAACCAAGGGAACAGGATTGTTTTATTATACTTACTATCTTGAATCCATATTCTTCTGCTAAGTTCGTAAAAAAAGGCTCCCATTGTCCTATATGTGAACCACCCACTAATGCAACAACGCTGTCAGATGTAACATCTCCAAACTCACAAGTTGAGATTTCAGACTCAGCAACCGTTGCAGCACAATCATTGTCTCTAGCCATGGCTTCACCTAAATCATTAGATATTGCCGTAACATAACTATAATTTAAACTTGAAGCATTATTTTGTATAGAAATTTTAGAGCCATTAAAAAAAGAGTCTTTAAAAACAACGCTTACATCATGAAGATTTTCAATATAATATTTCGCTCCTAGACCAAGCGTCACAGAAGGAATAAAGAACAAAAATCCCGCCATATAAGAAATCCATATTTTAGACTTTGGTATTCTTCTAAAAGGTTTTTCAACTAACCAGGTTGTAATAATAGCTAGCAAAACACTTAATATCACGACTAAAAAACCCTTTATCACTCCTAAACTTGTCGTTTCATAATAATGCTGGAAGAAAACCAATATTGGCCAATGCCAAAGATAAATGGTAAAAGACATTGCACCAAACATAACAAGATATCGATTTGACAAAAGCCTATTCATCAGCGTCGTATATTCAGATTTATCTCCTGAAATTATCAGAAACACGGCTGATATGACAGGAAATAGTGAGACATATCCGGGAAAATTCCATTCTCTAGGCAAAAATATGCCTACACTAAAAAGCACTAGAACACCTAGCAAAGAGAGAGCCGAAGCATGTTTTTTACTCAGATTTATATAAGGTATAAATATAGCAGCAAGTGCACCTATTAAAAACTCCCACACTCTTGCTATAGGATTAAAATAAGCCGTATCTGGAGTATAGTGCGTAGAGATGAGGGAGTATATAAAAGAGAAAAGCACAACAGCAGAAACACCCAATATCAAGGGCATCAATGATTTTATTCTGCTTGAAATATACAATAACGGCCCAATTAAAAAAGGAAAAAAAGCATAGAACTGTACTTGCATTGAGAGAGCCCAGTACTGTTGGAAGGGACTAGCCGGGTCGCCAATCTGTAAGTAGTCAACCTCTCTTCTTATTAACAATAGGTTTTCTAGATGTCCGGCACTAAAAATAAATTCATGTATTGTAGCCACCCAGTATACAGGAGGCACGAAGAAGTAACTAAGAATAAAAGTAGCCAAGAGTACAACGTAAGCAGATGGAGCTACACGCTTAATAATTCCTCCCCAAAAATGAAAAGGCTTTATACTCCCTTCCTTTCCATACTGGCGAAGCAACATGCCTGTCATTAGAAACCCAGATACAACGAAAAATACATCGACACCTCCAGATACCTTCTGAAACCAGATATGGAAAACAAGTACAAGCATCGCGCCGATGGCACGAACTCCTTGAATATCTTCACGATACTTATTATTTAGAGTATAAACATCAAATATTTTGTTCACTTTTATCCTCCTTGATAAATAGCAAAAACATTCAAAAAACCTAGTCATAGGTATCCCCTGAAGCCCCTCAAGAGGAAAACTCAACGTCTATATAAAGTGATTAAGGACAAATAATCGGCAATTCATTACTTTATCAAAATATTTTCAAGCTCTCTCAACCCAAACAATTAGATTCATAATAATTAATTATTGACCTTTTTTTTTGACAAAATCATCTATATATTTCGTGTTTTCTTGACTACTATCTTCAGCATTTATCGTTAACACCGGCACTCCTCTTGTTTTAAATTTCCTAATCACTTTTTTTCTTTTTTCTTGAGCCTTTCTACAGTATTCAATAATTTCACATTCTTGTTTGTTTTTATAATATGGCAAAAGATTACCAGTTTCCCTGTAACGTTTCAGAATACGTTCCGCTATAATTTCTGGCCGAGCGATCATATGTACAAGAATCCTTTTCTCCATCAACTTACTAAATATAAACTTATTTTGTTCCCAATTATCACTAATTTCATATTTGAAATGGTGAAAAAGCCCTTCGTCTATTAGTAATACAGTAGGATTTTTGTTATTTTCAATATATTTATCCATTGCTCTTGGAATAATAGCGTGCCGCAAATATCTAGACCTTACTCTCTCATCCTCCAAACTCATTATTTTATAATCTAAAATACTTGTATATGCACTGGCTATTTTATTATTACGTTGCAGCCTGGTTGCCCATAATTTTGTACAAATCAAGCCTTTAATTAATTCCTTTTCTTCCATATAGTCTATCAGCGTACTCTTCCCCACACCTGGGCATCCTATAATCTCTATAAAAAGTGATTTATTTGCGTTATCTATCTGGTAATCAAAAACACCTTTAACTAAAAAATGTGCTCTATACTCACAACCATAAAATCGATCTAATAAATTTTTGGCAGTTAATACTAATTGGGTCATGGCTCATTACCTTTACAAGTAAATCATTGCATAGATTTATTTTTGTTAGCTAAGATATACAGACATCATTCATATCAGCATGCGGAAAATTCTACAAATCCTCTGTAGTTGTATGATTATTTAGGTGATCTATCTTATACTTTCATTTCGAACAATTACCGTAAATAAAAAATTTTCTTATCCACTTAAAACACGATCCCGTAATCTACCGTAATAGGGCTGAGGTATTATTAGAGTTATTAAGGTCATCCACTGACGGGGGCGCATACTAAAAAGCGTTAATGAGCGAATATCTTTCTCAACCGACCTTCCAACTATCTTTTTCTCGACTGCCCATGACAATATTTTACGATTGATAGCGGCATTGAGATAATGTTTTTCAAACCAATTCAGCCCAACATTAAACTCCCTCTTTAAATCTAAACATGGATGAGTTTGAATTATATTATTTTTATTGCTTACCACACCGCTGTTATGAAGTAACCACATGCTCGTAACAGTGGGATCATAGTGAACCATTTTGAGACTGCATATCACTTTTAACCAAAAATAAACATCCCCTGCACGCAGATACCGATCAACAGGAAATCCACCAAGAGCCTTGAATGTATTTCTATGTATGCAAGCGCCGTTCATATGAATGAAGTCAGAACGAGCGAACGCTGCTAAAGCTTCCTGTCGACTCAAAACTCCGTTTTTTAAAAATTCACTTCGCGGAAGTACTATATTTCCTTCCATCTTCCTAAATGCATTTACAAAAAAATTAATAGATGGGTTTTCCGAAATAGCATTAGCAAATCTCGATAGATGGTCATACACAAGCAGATCATCAGCATCAAAAAAAACCAACCATTCAGATGTTGCCTGCTGTGCCCCATAATTGCGCGCTGCGTACCCACCTGGACCGGGTTTATCTCGGTGGTACAATCGCAGCTTACCCTTACGCTCCTCTTGCAATAAAATCTGTAGAGACCCATCCGTAGAGGCATCATCAACCACAATAATTTCAAAATTCTTAAATGTTTGGTTATAAAGACACGCGAGGGAGTCCAATAAAGTTGCAGCCTTGTTATGAACAGGCATGATAACAGAAAACTTATACATAAACTCACCTCACTTTAAGCCATTAACATCTTTTAACCAAAAATTTATAAACTTTCACATTTATAAATTCTCAAAGGGAGGCACTGACTATTAACCGGAGAATCAATATATTCAATCCCAGGAGAAAATAAAAAACCTTCAATCAAGCCTGTTGTTACAATACTAGCTTTTTTTAACTCCCACCTTCGTAATAACTTTAATATCATATATAAATCCAAACACATCACTTTTATTACTACACGAGCAGGACGATATTTTTTGGTAACAAATATTCTATTTCTTATTAAGTACTTATAATATTTGAGACGTACATCACTATTTTCAGAAATGATGTTCAGCACTCCTTTCTCCTGACGTAAATGCATCACCCTACTGGAACCAACAATAAATCCAGGAACATCTTTCGTTATTCTTAATGTATATTCAGTATCTTCACCCCATATAAACATATCAGAAATAGGTAAACCATATTTATCAAGCGTAGCGCGGGGAACAAGAATGGATACAAAAGTTGCTCGATCCACGGAGACCACACCATATTGAGTGAACTTAGGCCAATCCTTATATCCAATATGATTCATTTTTTTATTGATAGAGGGTGAGTTAGTTACATAGCCATTTTCTGTAAAAGCAGTAGAGATCAGATAAGCTCTGTCAATGCCATTTTCATCGAGGGTATGATCTGCTTCAATCAACCGTTGCAAGGCAGACGGTTCCGGGATCACATCATCGTCCATCATCCAAATAAAATCAGCACCTTCCTGATATGCAAGACGAAACCCAGTATTGAACCCACCTGCAGCACCGACATTCTGCGACAATAAATACACTTTTAGATTCGGGTAGTCCAATTCATTTAGCATTTTTTGTGTATTATCATTGCTAGCATTGTCGACTACAATCACCTGGTCACAAATACGTGTTTGTGAATAAATGGATGCTAAACATAGCTGCAGCAAATCCTGCCGATTGTAGGTGAGTATCACCGCGATCACCTTGTTCATAGTGTCCCCTAAAAATTGTGCCCTTGAGAAATGAATATGGCGTTTATTTATTAGCTAACGCTTCATAAATTTAATAAAACAGCGTCTGCTATTATGTATCGCCTTAGTTTAATCGTTGTTGCTGGTAATAAATATAAGCTAGAGATAATAGCGATTCTTACAAACCCAAATAGATAACACACATAACTTATCTAGCTCACAGCTTATAGTTACTCCCTTTCAGACGACAACCCTAATCACGTTACTAAGTCATTATCGTAGCTATTAAAGCCCCACCCTTTTTAAGCGACGACGGATGCTTCTTGGTATGTTATTATAAAAAAATTTAACAAATGCAATTGGAAAGTAGTAAAAAGGAGCTTTAAGCTGTCGTAATTTTCTTAAGCTTACTTTTAATGAATTATATGTATAACCCAATCGATTTCCAACTTCAAAGCTTTGTTCGTCATGAAGACGTTTAATCGTTAACGGTAAATCCACTCGGTAAAATATAAAACCTTGGCTAAGAGCGCGTACCCAAAGGTCAATATCGACCTGCCTAAATAATGTTTCATCGTACCCCCCAACCTGATCAAAAAATCGTCGAGAGAACAGTATAGAACTATGATTTATCGGATTATGAACATAGAAACTGTCACACCCCATTGGCGTCACTGAGAATCCCCCTCTGAGAATCGACTCTCCTTCACCCTCTTCTTCTCCATAAACGATCTGACTAGCTGTAACGACAAGTTCTACGTCTGGAAACAGACTCAAAGTAGCGACCTGCTGCGATAACTTCTCGGGTAGCCATTTATCGTCTGCATCGATATTGGCTAGCCATGGATAGCGAGCTTGGCTGACGGCAAGATTAAGCGCCTGCGAGCGCCCAACACCTTGCGTATTCACTAACTGGACCTGGATGGGAGCCGTATGGCGTAATCGCTTGAGCACTTCCCAGGTATCATCGTCAGATCCATCATTGACCACAACGACTTCTTTAGCCGGATAGGTCTGAGAAAAAACGGATAAAAGACTAGATTCCAAGTATTTAGAACCATTCTTAACAGTCATAATGACTGAGATGTGAATCTGATCCATCAGTCATCTCCATGGCGTCAAATAAGCTTATTGATGAACCCCAGAAAGCCAAATAAAATTAATCTTCGGACTCTGGTGATGCAATTCATTAGTTTTTAGCAACAGGTTTTGATGTGTTCTACATAAACAGTAATCTGGAAATATCCCTTGCTACCACGCCTTGCTATTAACGATTTTCCACACCAATAACTTTATCTTATTCTTAACAAAACGAGTCCCAAGTTCATCACCGGGATTATATATACAGTTATCACTAGAACAGAAAACTGGCTTCCTTGCTTCCCGACAAATAAGTTTTGCTTGATCAGAATTCGCTTCGACAAATAAATCCGCCGTTGAATCTATGAACGTCTTGACTTTGAACCTCACAAGAGAATCCATTTCCATCACATCTTTATCGTTGTTAGCCATGACAAGGTTTCGATATGAAATTCCATTGTTCACAAGTAAAATTTCTACCTCATGGCGGCTTGATTCATGTTGGCAAGAAACAATTGTATTGATGTACCTTGATGGAATATAACGAAAGCGTGCTGTGCGCTTGTCGCTGCCTGCCTCGCCTTCGATAATCATACCCTCGAGACAAATACACGATCTATTCATGACATTGTGATGGAATATGTTCCATTCGAAAGCCCTAGGGTGTGGAAGGAATTCAAGAATGATATCTATATCACTTCTGATTGGCTTGCCGGAATAAACGGCCAGAGTAGTTGCACGAGATGCTAACCACTCAGGAAGCGCGTCAATCTCGCTTCTTATTGATTTGCCMCTCATTATGCTGTCGTCCACAATGAGAACCTTTTTTGCCTCCCAAGGAGAGCTCAATTCTTTTCTCACTCCTCGGGTAAGCCCTCTTTTCAATGGATAATTATTCACCCAAGATGAGATATCCGTGCAGTTCACATTCAGTGCAAGTGCAATCATGTAAGCGGGAACCATACCACTTCTCGGTACCCCGACAACTAAGTCCCAGTCACCAGAAAATTTTTCAAAATTTTTTGTAATATCTCTGCCTAAATCACCATATGACTTAAACTGAATCTGCATTAAGTTTTCTCCGATAACTTGCTTAATATATCCAGCAACAGCTATCTACCACCCATTTAGCTGATACATATAGATACTTGGTGTATCACCGGTCAAAAATACCTATTGCATCAGAGACAGCAGCTCTAAAATGAGAGACACTTAGAACATGAGCATTGAGGCTGTTAATGCTTTTTTGAGGGTATAATGTAAATAACGCACAGCAATGTTTTATATATTCTATTTAGCCGAAATAGTATCAAATGGTTTTGCCACCATATTCCGAACCTCTGGTTTTCCTATACCCATTGCTTCAAGCATAACGGCATTTACTTTATGCACATCGTATTTATCTTTAGCAATCTCGTTGGAGCGTCTCCCCATACTTTGCATTAAAGCGGGGCGGTCAATAAAATGCTGCATGGCTTTAACCAGCGCATCAACATCTTTCACGGGTATCAAGTAGCCATTTTCGCCATCAATTACGGTTTCTCGACAGCCCGGTGCATCGGTGGTGATCACCGCTCGCCCCATAGACATAGCTTCCAAAATTGAGCGTGGCGTGCCTTCCCGGTAATAACTAGGCAGTACAAAAACGCTGCTCTCGGCTAGTGCCGGTCGCACATCACTTAGCCAACCTAAATGTTCAAGGAATCCTTCCCCTACCCAGGTATCCAATTCTTGTTGCGTAATCGTATCGGGATTGCTATCGATATCACCGGCCAATTGAAATACGACCTCAGGATGCTGCTGTTTGATTTGCCTAGCGGCCTTAGCGTACTGACGCACGCCCTTGTCGGCCAGCAAGCGAGCAACTAATAAAAACCGTGGCGGTCCTTCAGGTAAAGGACCCGCTGCAAAATGAGCCATATCTACCCCTGACCCATTGAGTACTTGCGAAGGGATGTGAGCGCGTAGTATCCCCAAATCACGAAATAAAGTTTCGTCATCAGGGTTCTGAAAAAATACTCTATCTACCTTATTCAGAGCTGCCGAATACAGTCTGCACACCAAATGAAAAAGCAGAGCACGCTTGCCACGAGCCTCTCCGGCAAAGGCATACCCCAGCCCAGTGATTAATGCGTAGCGCTGAGGAACCTTCGCCAACCAAGCCGCTAACATTCCATACACCACCGGCTTGATGGTATATCCCAGAACAGCATCGGGACGAATATCGTTCATCAAGCGATAAAGTGCCTTCAGGGTAAGGAAATCGTGCCAAGGATTCAGTCCTGTTCGTTGCATAGGGATATCATGAATAAACACCCCCCAGGATTCGAGCTGCCGACATGTGGCAGGATCATCACGAAGCCCTGGAGAAGCCGCATGAACTTCTAATCCTGCATTAATCAGACTGCGTACTAGCGGGCCGCGAAAATTAACCAAGGAATAACTTGAGCCCGACACCAGCAGAAAACGGCGATTTGGTTTATCAGACTTAGCGTTCATAATGCCTCCTCAAAAAGTACCAGACAGATTAATAATTTTGCTCTTTAAAACTGGCATAAAATTAATATATTTAATGAGATGTGCTGTCTATCAGAGAATATCAAACAGGTTATGAAAGTGTGCTTTTAGTGGGGAGTGGGTGAAGATAGTAACGGGCTAGGCCTACCCACTGAGTAGTAAGTAAATCCTTTCTCCTTCATGCGACGTGGCTCATAAATATTACGTCCATCAAAGATAGTGGGTTCAGTAAGTTGTGATTTAATAAGATCAAAATCAGGCGCCCGAAAATTTTGCCACTCGGTGACAATAATCAAAGCGTCGGCATGCTTTAAAGCAGCTTCTTTGGTGCCACAAAGAACCAAGTGATCATGCCGCTCATAAAGACGCTGTGCTTCTTCCATGGCTTCCGGGTCATACGCCTTAACCTTGGCACCGGCAGCCCAAAGTGCTTCCATAAGCACCCTGCTCGGAGCATCACGCATATCATCAGTATTAGGCTTGAATGAAAGCCCCCAAATGGCGAAGGTTTTTCCCTTTAGTTCCGCATTGAAGTGCTGACTTATCTTGTTGAATAACGTGTTTTTTTGCTCTTTATTACGTGACTCCACTGCTTTCAGTAATTTGGCATCAAAATCGATAGCATTTGAGACGTGTATAAGTGCCTGGAGATCTTTTGGAAAGCAAGAACCACCATACCCCACGCCAGGGTAAATGAAGTCGTAACCAATACGTGGGTCCGAGCCTATTCCTTTACGCACCGACTCGATATCGGCACCCAAACGCTCAGCCAAATTTGCCATCTCGTTCATAAAACTTATCTTAGTAGCCAACATGCAGTTGGCTGCATACTTAGTCAATTCGGCACTTTTTACGTCCATCACGATAATCTTGTCGTGATTACGATTAAAGGGAGCGTATAACTCGCGCATTACTTCGATCGTGGCATCGCACTCGGTACCGATAATAATACGATCAGGTTTTTGACAGTCGGCGACCGCACTACCTTCTTTTAAGAACTCAGGATTAGACACCACGTCAAACGCAATATCATCACGGCCGCGTCTTGCTAGAATTTTTTCCACCTCAGTTCGTACTCTGTCCGCACTACCTACAGGCACGGTGGATTTGTTAATGATAACTTGGCTCTGTTCCATATGTTCAGCAATGGTTGCAGCCACAGTTAGAACGTACTTAAGGTCAGCACTACCGTCTTCATCCGGTGGAGTCCCCACAGCAATAAACTGTACTTGACCATGTTTGACCCCGGCTACTGCGTCGGTGGTAAACTCAAGCCGTCCAGCGGCGTGGTTTTCTTTTACCAAAGACTCAAGACCAGGTTCATAAATAGGGATGTTACCCTGCCTAAGTTGTTCGACCTTATTATCATCCAGATCAATACAAACAACGTGATGGCCAACTTCAGCTAGAATAGTGCCTTGAACCAGGCCTACATAACCGGTTCCGAAAACTGTAACGTTCATTGAATTACCTAAATGTAGAGTAGAGTAATGAGAAGAATATGAAGAAAGGGGTTACTCAGACGGACTATGTATTTCACTCAAGACGGTGTTTGGTTTATTTAACGAGTAGTAATTACGATACCATTCGACAAAATTTTCAACGCCTTGAACTACTGGTGTAGTGGGTTTATAACCAACCATTCTTTCTAATTCACCTGAATCCGCATAAGTGTCTGGGACATCGCCAGGCTGTAAAGGCAACAGGTTCTTGATGGCTTTTCTACCTAACGCTTTTTCAATAGCTTCTATATAGACGTTGACCGTAACAGGATCATTATTGCCAATATTGAAGATACGAAAAGGAGCATTGCTGGTAGCAGGATCAGGACTATCGCTATTCCACTGATAAGCAGGAGTAGCTATATCATCGCTGGCGCGAATAACACCTTCCACGATGTCATCCACATAGGTAAAGTCACGCGTATGACAGCCATAATTGAAAACATCAATAGGCTCATTGGCCAAAATACTTTTGGTGAATTTAAAAAGTGCCATATCTGGTCGCCCCCAGGGGCCATAGACGGTGAAAAACCTCAGTCCGGTGGTCGGTAATCCAAACAAATGACTATAGCTGTGAGCCATCATTTCATTCGCTTTCTTGGTGGCGGCATAAAATTGCAGTGGGTGATTAGCACCTTCATGTTCGGAAAATGGCATTAGAGTATTAGCGCCATAAACACTACTGGTACTGGCATAAGTCAGGTGCGCTATATTGGAGTGGCGGCACGCCTCCAACACATTAGTAAATCCAATCAAGTTGCTTTCCACATAACTCAGTGGGTTTTCCAGCGAATAACGCACCCCCGCTTGGGCAGCCAGATGAATGACCCGGTCAAAGCGGTGCTCATTAAAGCACTCTGCCACCGCCTGTTGATCCGCTAGATTAGCGCGAATTGAAAGATAGTCGCCCCTCGTTGCTAACGCCGTCTGCTCAAGAATTTTCAGACGCGCCTCCTTAATAGCGGGGTCATAATAGTCATTCACGCTATCAAAGCCGACGACACTATCGCCGCGCTCCAGCAACCGTTTGGCTGTGTGAAAGCCGATGAATCCGGCATGGCCGGTAACAAGAATCTTCATTTAATGACTCCATGACGGGGAAATAGAGGGCATTAGGCAGGAGTGGGAACTATTAACAGCACTAAACTCAGTTGCGTACAAAGCGCTGAATATGGCGCCAGCTCACTCGCCTCAAGCCATCCAACGTCAAGGGCACCAAGGCCACTGAACGCACCATGGCAAGTAATGGACGCGGAAGTTCACTCAGGCATAAGGTTCGCGGCAGCCCGGTATAGGGAAACCAACGATGTCGATAGGAGCTATGACGAGCTGAAAGCGGCAAGTCGCCGGTAAAAAGCGAAGGCACTTCGTACCAGGCATAGTTGCCTTTCAACGTCTTTATTTCATTAGGACCGGGCTGTAGAAATTCGAAATCAATAATCTTTAACCCCTGACAAGGGTCATAGATAAGATCTTGCGGATTAAGGTCGATGCATTCGTAGCCAAGACGGCGATAGTGCAAAATCACTGCTCTCACGCGCTCAATGGTCCAGATAGGCAGCAAACCATGACGAGAAAAAGGCGCACGAGGCGATAAAATGCGTTCCATACAATTGGCATAGCGCTCAAACACTAGGTAATGAGGCCCGACTTCTAGCAGCCGAGATACTTCTGGCAGTGACGCACCGAGCTCACGCGCCTTTACTTCACGCTCTAGATAGCGCTCACGCCCAGGTCGAAACGTCTTGCAAATCGCCTCAGAGCCATGAAAATCCACCAGCTCTACCTTGGCTCGACAAACCTCTTTACTTAGGTCGGCCAGAACCGGATAAGGTGTGCGAAATGCAGCCTCGTTGCTTAGAGCTACTGCACGTATTTCACCAGCCTGCTTGGGTACCAACGTATTGAGATACTCGAGCGCTTGGCCAGCATCGCGGGAACAATGTATCGGACTAAGCAGTTCTTCCTTGCTCTCCCCTTGATGGACCATGGCACTGAACGCTGCCTTGATAATAGGTACGCGTAGATTGTTAACCTTTTCAGGAGCGTCACTTGAAATCTGCTTCTCCGTTAATGGATGGACATCCTGTACCACCAGGAGAAAAACAGGTAGGTACCCACCGCTGGAATATTTTCCTGGCGCCTGTTCATCATCAATAATCCACTGAGCAAGTGCCTGTTGTTGCTTGCCTTCAATTGGCACGCCATACAGCACATTAAATCCATGGTGATCAAGCAAATTGCGGAGGGTATCCAAATACGCCAGTTGACAATCTCTGATCAGAAAAACGGTAATCCCGGATAGCCACTCTTGTTGTTCGCCATTAGATTGTTTGTTCGTCATGACTTGCCTCCTTGTGCTAAAGAGAGCACTTTTTATTGAATAAGCATTGATGACATGCTCAATAATGCTTTTCGCATCACTCAAGCACGAAAAAATGGTGATCAGAGCGAGGATTGAGAAGCTCAGACCCTATGGCATAGGCACCGTAAGAACAGGTTGTGGCAGGATGGGGGTAAACGTCAGGCGGTCACTCGGCTGCTCAGCCTTCCTTGGATACCGGGCTTAATATAGGACCTAGTCGTGTGACCGACCTTAAGGCCAAGTTCGTTGCATCAATGGGTTGACGTTGCGTATCTAAAGGCATTGCCTGGCGTGCTTTCCATACCAGATCGGCTATTTCATCCAAGGGGTTGTAGTCCAGGGGGGCCGACTGCAGCAGTTGGCGGATACGCAGATGATCAGTAGCAATAAACGCCTGCTCCAGTTGCTGTAAAAAGGCTTCGAGCCTCGACCATTCCCAGAATCGCTCTTGTGACGTCATGATACGATCATGGCGCGTCTTGCTGACGTCATGACCTATCAACAATTCCTCGTACAGTTTTTCACCAGGCCGCAAGCCGGAATAGATGATTTCGATATCCCCATCAGGATGGGCAGCGTCTTTTACTTCCAGCCCCGAAAGACGAATCATATTCATGGCCAGATCATGAATACGTACTGGCTCGCCCATATCGAGCACGAAAACCTCCCCMCCCTCACCCATAGCACCGGCCTGGATAACCAGTTGCGCAGCTTCGGGAATCGTCATGAAATAGCGGGTGATATCAGGGTGAGTCACCTTAATGGGGCCGCCTTGCTCAATCTGTTGACGGAACACTGGGACAACTGAGCCGCTTGAGCCTAAAACATTGCCAAAGCGCACCATGCAGAATCGTGTGTTGGACTGGGCATGGGCGAAAGCTTGACAGATAAGCTCAGTTAAACGTTTGGATGCTCCCATGGCATTAGTGGGGCGAACGGCTTTGTCGGTGGATACCACAACAAAAGTTTCTACATCCGCCGCCATTGCCGCCTTGGCTAGATTTAAGGTGCCTAAGACGTTATTGCTCACTCCCTGCACGAGATTGAACTCAACCATTGGCACATGCTTATAAGCGGCAGCGTGGTAGACAGTATGCACCTCGAAGCATTCGAATACGGCCTTAAGACTGCCCGCATGCTGCACTGAGATAAGTAATGGTTTTAGATCGCACCGAGACAACGTACTTTCAATATATTGCTTCAGCTCTTGCTCAATGGCGTATAGTGCGAATTCGCAATTGTCTACCAAAAGTAGCCGAACAGGATTCTGATTTAGAATCTGACGACACAGCTCGCTACCTATCGAGCCTCCCGCCCCCGTCACCATGACCGCTTTATCACGGATATTGGCCTCCAGCAATTCGGGGAAAGCAGGCACCGACTCCCTACCCAATAAATCCTCAAGCGCCACATCGCGAAGTTCGCTGATTTTGGCCCTCCCGGCGATCACATCGGCACTTCCGGGAATTGTTTTGAGAGGCACGGAAAGTCCCGAAAGCCAATGCAATATCTCGCGTCGACGCCAACGGGGAGCGCTGGGAATGGCCAGAAGAACCATAGCGGCCTGATATTCTTGGATCAGGGCCGCCAACGCGACCGGTTGATGTACCCGCAGTCCTTCTACCATGGCACCTTCCAACCCGCGCCAATCGTCAACGAAGGCCACCGGTTGGTACTCTTCTCCGTTTCGAAGCGCCGCTACCAGCTCGCAACCAGCGGCTCCTGCCCCATAGATCACCACCGGCTTGCGCTGACGCAGCTGACTATGGCGATACAATTCACGTAAAACAAAACGCAGGCTGCCGATACCCAACAACAAGAACAGCGCATAGATAACGATAATCGATAACCCAATGGGTGAGGCCGTCATGTAACTGGCCGGTGCGACTAACAAACTCGATGCCAGCACAGCCATAACAATCGTCGATACAGTGGCATGGCTCATGTAGCGAATGACGACGCGATAAAGCCCTAGCCAACGGAAGAGCAAGAGACTCACCGGAACCAACAGGCCGATGGTCATCCACAAGACAACACTGCTTAGCGGTTGTAGGCTTTCCACATGAGTCATTGTTGCAAGCTGCAAGCTGCCCGCGATAATCAAACCATCTAGTGCTACAAGCACCCTGCGCTTTATGCAACGCGGCGTCATCGATAGCGACTTCATTAAACTAGCCATAAGTTATCTCTATCCATTCTCGCGGGTTATCAGATTACAGCGCTGGCAATCACGTCATTTCAGAAGGGGGATTAAAAGCGAAGCCTCGACGGGAAGCCGCGATCGAGCCTTGCCGGTAGAGATGCCAACAGATCACAAGTAGTATCCAGAATAGCGTCGAGCGTAAACCGTTATGGGTAGTGGAATAGATCAATGGTCCCGCTACTCCCGCCCAGATATAGAGCGGAGCTCGCCGCAATACGGTGGCTATCATCGACAGAAAAAGTACTAGCCCTGGTAAACCATAGGCAAACAGCATATTAACGAAGGAAGAATGAATTTCGGCCCCATCATAAGGAGCAAAACGCTCTCGTTTAGCTTCCCCTGCCCCCAATATGGCGTAGGCGGGAAAGTTTGTTAGCCGGTCAAACTTGCGCTCCTCATAAACMCTATCCACTTTGCTTGGTGCCCGATCCATTCGTGCCTCAAGGTTGCGCAATACTTGCCCCTCCGAACTGATATTAGCTATTACAATGCCTCCCAATAGCAGTGGGACTACCAACAGCAGGCGCGCAAAATATTTGACTTGCTTGGCATTTGCTATGGCCCAACCGACCATTACCATGACGCCTCCCCCCATAGCGGCCAACGAAGACGCCGATAAAATCCCTAGTACGCCGCTAGCCAGCCCGGCCAATGCCAAAGGCCTCATTTTCGGGTGAAAATCATCGAGCATTAACAATACCACCACACCACATAGCGAAAAATAAGCCAGCTGGTTGGGGTTATTAAAGCTTCCAGTGGTGCGGTTAATGCCCAAGGCTAGTTGCACTAGCACAAAGCCACCGGCGACCAATAGCGCAATAGACACGCTATTGCGAATCAGGCTATTAGCACGCTCACCATAAACGCTCAGGAAACGCAGCAAGCCCATACCAATTAAAAAGTTGAACAAGAAGAACAGAGCAGGCATAAAAAAGTCCGTCGTTTGCATCACTAACGTCCAACTAAGACATACCATTACCACCCATAACACCATTAACCCCCAACACATAGCGAAGGCAGAAACTTTCAGGTGTTTATCTCCTAGTGACATCAAAAGCATCACGCCAGCAAAAACGATCAGCACAAAGTCAGCCAGCTGTGGGCCACCACTGGGAAACAAATAAAGGCTGCTTAACGCAAGACCCACAAACAGCAATAGCGCACCAATCAAGTTCATGGCGATACCTTTTTTCTACTGTGGCTAGAGGTTAGCCATCATTTGGAAGGTATGATTGCGGCTGGCCAAATCATCATAAGTACCAGCATCACTCACTCGTCCGTTTTCAAGCATATAAATGATGTCGCACTCTTTGACCGTGGCCAGACGGTGGGCAATAAGCACTACTGTCATCTGGCCTGCAAAGCGCTGAATATCTTCCATTACACGCCGCTCGGTAATCCCATCCAGAGCGCTGGTGGCTTCATCAAAGACCAATACTCTGGCTTGCTGATAAAGGGCACGAGCAATACCCAGACGCTGGCGCTGCCCTCCTGATATCTGAACTCCTCGCTCGCCGATTCGGGTTTCGAGCCCTTCGGGAAATCGCTCGATCAGCTCATCAAGTTGCGCCATATGCAGAGCTTCCTTGACCCTCTCAACGTCAATATTTTCGCGTTCAATGGCAAAGGCGACGTTTTCGAGAATGGAACCATCGGCAAGAAATATCTGTTGCGGCACAAACCCCACACCCGCATGCCAATTGCGCAAGTTTTCCTGCGTTAGAGCCACACCATCAATGAGTATTTGACCTTGCTGAGGCTCAATCAGACCCAGCAATAAGTCCACTGCAGTGCTCTTGCCACTGCCTGAAGCGCCGACTAAGCCGACCATTTTGTTCGCCGGAATTGTCAACGTCAGCCCATCCAGTGCCAATGCCCGCGTTCCAGGGTAGTCGAAGGCTACCTCCTGTATCGTTATCTCTCGCTGAGGCACCCACGGCGCTGATTGAGCCTCCGGCTGAGATTCACTACCTGCATTTAATTTTTTGGTTTCACCACGGCTAGCCATTAGATCTTCTCGGATCGCATCATAAGCCGCTAAGTTGCCGCGTATTTTAGTAATAGAGGTATAGATTTTCTGAAAGCCAGGTAACATCTTGAAGCCGGCCAGGGCGTAGATTGAAAGTGCCGGTAGAATGGCGCCCAGGTTGCCTTCGTAGAGGTTAAGCAGGTAGAGAACCAACAGGATTACCGAGCCAAAGGCCACCAGTTCGATCGCGTAACGGGGGGCTTCACTTAATCCTTGTGTCACGCCTTGGCCCCGCGCTATGCGATTGCTGGCCTTTTCAAAACGCGAGGKAAAATTCGCCTGACGATGCAATAAAAGGAGATCCTTAATACCTCCAAATCCTTCGGTCATCAGTTTGAAGCGTTTAGATTGAGCCTCCGATATACGCTTGCCATTAATGCTAAGAAAGCGACGCACCGTTTGATAAAGCAACAGATAAGTGGCGAGGAATATCACCAACCCGGATATCGCTACAACGGGGTTGTAGATAAAGATAGCCAGGCTCATCAAGGTCACCATGACCGTCTTAGCGTTGAGCTCCATCGCTGGGTTGATCACTTTAGTGGTCACGCGCTGGACTTCAACCGAGACCTTGCTGATCAGGTTGCTGGTGTTTTGGTTGGAATGAAACAGCCAAGGCTGGTGCAGGTAATAGCGATATAGGCGACTAGAGAGTTCCGCCCCCACTTGCTCGCTATAAAGCGAAAGACGCCAAGTGGTATACATGGAAATGAGTGCCGCCATTAGCAAAACCCCAAGCACCAAACCGCCTAATAGACTTAAAAAGGATTTGTGGCTTTGCGCCCCGCTATAGGTATAAGCCCAGGCTAACCAGCCATCACCCTGGAGTTTGCTCATGTCACCAACCACTGCCATGAAAGGCCCAATGGCGATCACACTAGCGATCTGCGCTAACGCCATAATAATGATCAGTACCTGGAGGCTTAGCAATCGGCGACGCTGTTGTTGCGTTAGTAAGGAATAAAATTCACGCAATTGATTAAGCATATTGGTTCACCGGTAAGCATAGAGGTAGCTGCCGTAATATCCATGGCGGCTGCTGGTCGGTTTCTTCACGCCGTTTAGAATCCCACCTTTGAGTCTCACACCAGCACTCTCAAGACGACGCTTAGCGGCTTTGATTTCGCCAGGCGGGTTAGTATCGAAACGCACCACCATTAAACTGGTACCTACCAATTTGCCTACCACCGAAGCATCGGTAACCGCCAGTATCGGAGGTGTATCCACGATTACCAGATCATAGCTTTTACTTATAGTGTCTAGAAATTCGTGAAAACTTTGCTGCATCAAAAGCTCTGATGGATTAGGCGGCACACTCCCTCTTGCCACATAATCAAGCCCATCTAGATCACTATGCCGAATGGCCTCTTCTAGGCTGATACGTCGTGCCAATAACTCTGAGAGCCCCTTTACGCCCTTGCCGTGAAAGGCATGGTGCAAATGGCCGCGGCGCATATCCGCATCAATTAACAACACTTTTTGCCCCGCTTGGGCACATACCGCCGCCAAGTTAGCGGCTATAAAGCTCTTACCTACCCCTGGGCTCGCACCAGTAATCATTAACCGATTATTGTCGGACTCCAGCATGGCGAAATAGAGACTGGTACGCAGCCCACGCAATGCTTCCACCGCGATTTCGGCTGGTTTTTTKATGGCCAGCAAGCCGCGAAAAACTTCTTGGGCTTTTTTGGAACGACGCGGGCGAATCCGTTCGGTAAGCCCAGCCTGTTCGCCGGAATTCGGTAATGTGGCATAGACAGGCAACCCCAGTTCTTCAAGCTGTTCGGGAGTTTTAATCGCTCGGCTGAGCAAAATACGAACAACTAGTACTAGCATCGCCAACAGTGCACCAATCAAGCCACTGACAGCAGTTATTAGAGCAATACGCGGCGCAATAGTGCCAGGGCTTAGCATGGCCGCATCCAAGATACGTACATTGCCCACGGTACCAGCCTTCACCAAACGCATCTCTTGAAGTTGGTTGAGCAGTTGCACATACACTTGCTGATTAACCTGGGTGTCCCGGGTAAGACGCAGCACTTCCTGCTGCGTCTCGGGTAGCTCATTCACCAAGGTGTTTAGTCGGTCACGCTCGGCTTCAAGCTGACCGCGTTGCCTCAATAACGTTTGGTAGTTGGGATGCGAGGGACGGTACCTTTCAGCCAAATCTGCTTCTCGCATCGCCAGTTCACTGAGCTGATTCTCCACATCGACTACCCGAGTAAGCAGGTTCTGTGTCTCGAACGTCAGATCCACAGAGTCACGTTGTGCTCGGTAGTCGTTAAGCATTCCTTCGGCATCTGACAGTTGGTTGCTAACCTGGGGAATTTGCTCATCGAGAAAGGCGATCTGGTTTTCTGCTTCTTCCGAATGACGCTGAACATTCTGGGTCAAAAAGACGCTGGTCAACGTATCTAGCGTAGGCTGAATCTGGCTCTGGTCAGAACCATTCAACGTCAGTTCATAGACCCCCGACTCTAACCCGCGCGGGATGATTTCAAAGCGATTCTTCAGCTCTCCGATGGCGCTAAGCGCGGACGTCCGCACTAATGTGAATTCTGCACCGGGGTGTGCTTCTGCCTGACTAACAAACAGACGATATCCCAATTCATCATTCTGGGCGGTTTCCCCAACGCTGCCCGTCAGCAGCGTTTGCTCATCTAACAGTAGCTCGAATTCACCGCCTTCGATGAGGCGCAGCACATGCTCACTTCCCACATTTTCCTCTGGAACATCAAAACGGGCGACTCGCAGCGACTCGCCGGCCCATACATAAGGATTGTTCCAATCATCTTCGGAATCTGCCAACCACTGGAGAATGAAATTCGGCGTAAGGCTTTCAAACCACTCTTGGTTAACGCCATGATGCACCAGGAAGTCTCCTACCAACGGCAACCGACGCGGTTCAACCTGAATAGCAAGGTCAAGACGGTCTGCGGTTTCCCCCAGCACCATACGTGACTGCAGAATTTCGAGCTCAGCAGAGGTGGGATTACCTTGTTGCGGCTCTCCCAGTGACTCCATGAACGCCAAGTTCGACCCTCTGGTCTCTATCTGAACCAAGGCATCAGCCTGATATATTCTCGGCTGAGAACTGGCATTAAAATAGCCCGCCAGCAGAAAAAATCCCGTCACAGACACAATAAACCAGCGATGATCGGAAAGCGTATCTACCAACTTACGCAGATTAAGGTCATCGCTCTCTTGGGGGGATGGCGACGAAGGTGGTGAAGGGAAATTAGTCATGGTGATGCCTCATCACTCTTAAGATATATTGCAAAATTGATGCTTACAGCTCACCGGCATCGATTGCTGACGTTGCAAAATCGCCAGGCAAACTAACTGATGGCAGCAGTAGTGAGATCACAGAGTTCCAGCGAGCCAGCGGTGCTGACGTCACGTAAACCACATCCTGCGGCTCAAGAGGAAAACGTGTTCCCAGCAATAAGCGTGTGGCATCCTGAATATCCAACTGATAGACAGTGGCAAGTTTCTCGCTACCAGGCGGGTTTCCTCGCACTACGAAAATACCCGACGGCTCGGCACGATTTTCATTAACACCACCAGCTCTGCCCAATGCATCCGTTAACGTGATGCGCTCATTACCCAAGGCAATGGCACCGGGGCGACTGACTTGGCCCAGAACAACAACGTTTTGATTTTCCATGGTGGGTACGTGAAGCAAATCACCATCACGCAGTAACCGATTCTGTGTCATATCCCCTTGACGCATCATGGCGTAAAGCGATATCACCTCTTCGCCTCCATTGCGGCTTAGTTTTACGTTGCGCCAATCCGCATTATCACGCGCTCCACCTACTGCACTAATGGCATCAAGTATCGTCATCGGCGAAATAGTCAATGGCAGAGTACCGGGGGTTTCCACGGCGCCGCTGATATAAACTTTCTGAGAGTTAAAAGCCGCGATGCCTACCTCTACCTGAGGCTCGTTGATCACTTCGGAAAGTCGCCGTGCGATTAACTCACGCACCTCGTCAAGCGTCATACCCTCAACCCTCACGCGCCCCACGTAGGGATAGAACATCGTGCCATTGGGCCGTATCCGGTTACCGGTTTCCGCAGCGGAGCGTTCGGCGCCAGCTGGAATAGTCAATTCGGGATGGTCGTAGACAATCACGCTTAAAATATCCCCAGGCCCTACTCGATACTCATAACCTTGTACTTCTTGATTCAATGCCTGAGATGTTGCTTGCGTGGTAGGCGCTTGCGGGACATACAATGTATCTACAAACTCCGGCGTGATTGGCTGTACGTCCACTCGACCGTCCAGCGACTGGTCGAGCTCGCTGTCATCAATGTGTCCACCAGGGGCCATGGCGCAACCACTCAATGCCCCTAGAAGCATAAAAAACGTCAGATAGCGAACCAACCGCACTGGGCTTTTTCTAGTTTCTATACCTGCTATTGCTTTGAAATTAGTCATTTTTTGTTCCCTTTGTTTTGTGTCTTACCACGCTACCGCCCGGGGATAGTAAATGGCATTTCCCTGAGCCTTATTTGGAAACTCGTCTTGGCGGTTCAGTTTTCGAACCGCCATAAGAMATGAATGCCATGTACGGCAGACAAATATAAGGTTACATAAAAAAACAAAACAGATACTTTGATTTACTTAATTGATGAGGGTGAGATAGCTAACGCTATTTAGGCGTGCAGAAATGAGATTGGCGTTAGGGAAATGAGGAAACAACATCATGCCTAGCAGGTAGGTGACATTACCTTTTGTAATACTAATAAAAAATTTATATTTAAAATTAAGGAGTTGTAAAAAATAACATAAGAAGCAATCGCAAGTTACAAGCGCAGAACAATTGTAATACTCCAAAATGGGGAGAGGTCATAGTGACAGTGGAGACACAGAAAAAAGCCCCCCTTGAGGGGCACCCACTAGTCGGTCTTTGAATCAGTTCACGCCTTGTTAGGTTTCCACCGCTCCTTCAGCGCCGTCTTTAGGGGACGTGGAAGGCCAGACGCGATCCTTCGTTTAGCGGCGCGGAGAAGGCGTTTGGTGTAGCCGTGTTGTTCCTTTTTGGCGGAAGTGTTACTGGCCGCCGTATAGACTCGGTTATCTTCACAGCAATAAACGGCTTTCCCCGATATTTTGGCAATACTCGTAGCCTGGCTGGCACCACTTTCAATAAAGAAAGTGTAATCGGAGTTCTTGTAGAACAGGCCCTTATGCGTAGAGTGAACACCCTGGCGCTGACGCTCCTCCTTCGAAGGCAGATCCAGCATGACCAAGCGTTCATACTCAATGCCCTGCTGCTTAAGCCACGTCTCTGTCTGGCGACGGTATTTCTCGAGCCGGTTGGTTACCAAGCAGCCAATTCGACCTGCAGGCAGGAAAAGCAGCTCAGCGTTTTTCAAAAATGCAATGTACTGCGCTCCATCATCGTTCTGGTAAGCGGTAGGATCGACGCACAGCACACCATCGATATCGACACACGCTCGGGAAAGCATGACGGGGGTAAACAGGTTCCACTGGAAAGCCCGGGGTGATTCGAGAGTGTAAAAATGAATATCGACGTATTGCTTACCGTCCGGATCTGCATAGATCGCCAAGGTATCAATTAAGCAAGGGCAGTTGTCGGGGATAGCATCCCGTGCTTCCTGCGCAGTCTTCCCTGTTATGACACTATCATCGACTAGCAGCACTTTTTTCGCATCCCACGCAACGCCCGGCCCACTCTCAGCCTTTCTGCGCAAGCGGGTTTTCAGCGGTCGGTTGGCAATGAATTCTGGGAGCCCTACCACATCGATATGCAAGCCCAACGCAATCATGCTGGCCGGGATCATGCCGCTACGGGGGATACCCACCACCAAGTCGTAACCCTTTCCGTGAACTTTGAACAAGGACGCAGCGATGTCTTCACTTAAATCACCATAGGATTTATAATTCATTGTCTAACCTCTCCTTTTATCAGGATCGTCCAATAAATTTGTGTAGTCAGTAGCCATCTAGGAACGACTTTATAAATACTCAGCAGTGATAACCTTATGTGCGAGAACATACCGGTGTTTTCAGCCCAGGATACGTCACCTCCATATTCTTAATACGAAGCATCGTGACTAGGGTTGCACAGCCATCATAGATAATTGTATGTATCAACAAAACTGGCGATCACGACTCACTGTGCAACGGTAATGTTATTAAATGACATAATCGTGTCACTTAAATGATAGCTCAACAAACACTGCACAAATAACATTATGAGGTAGTATAAAATAAGTCCAAAAAATCGTATAAAGMAAAAAAAATAATACTAGCCACTAGCACTTAATCTTTAAAAAACTAAATAGCAAGATATATGAACTATTTTTTAAATAATAAATAAAAACTATCTTTGATATGCCCAATCGGTCATATCGCAAAAAGATATATAAGGTAAAGTAGATATAAAAAGTAAAAAAGAGACGAAGGCGATGTCTCTAGAGTTTCTTCGACCACGTGAGGGTCGCGTCTTTGAGTAACATATGAATATGTTCGAAAACTTCCATGGATTTTCGGTACGGATCGGGAATATTGCGTCCTTTGCCACTGTCTAGCCAACGACCTAGCAGTAGCGTCTTGCCCAAGGCTTGAGGTGCCTGCTGCCCAACGGCACGGCGCTGGCCCTCGGACATCACCAGTATAAGATCGGCTTCCTGTATCATTGTCGCGGTTAGTTGCCGTGCCTGGTGATTAGTAACATCCAAGCCATCGGCCTCGGCCAGTTGACGTGCAAACGATGCTACAGGTTCACCTTGTAAGGCGCCTAAGCCAGCGGAACTGATATGACGATCGGGTAGCTGCTGTTTAAGCAATGCTTCAGCGACGGGGCTACGACAGATATTACCGGTACACACCACTAAAATACGCTTGAACATGTCTTACTTATCTCCTAGGTAAGCAGAGGCGCACGTTTTCAAATGTGACACATTCAATGCTCCCACTGAATAGCAAGCAACCCAAGGGTTTCGTAGATCGCCCTTTCGGTCTTGCGTAGCTCACGCGCAGAGGGTAGCCAATAAGCTAGCGCTGAGCCCTCCGTTCGATCAGCCAAATAATGAGTAGGTGCAGCCACTGGGGCTAGGCCTGCCGCCTCGAAATGACGCATCGCGCGCGGCATATGCGACGCTGATGTCACCACCAATACTTGAGCACCTTCACCGAGTAGTGACTGCACCGCCTTGGCCTCTTCAGCCGTATCATTGGGCGACACGAGCGTCACGATACTCTCCGAGGGCACCCCCAATGCCTTGGCAGCTTCAGCGTAGCCATGAGCGATGGTCATTTCCGGATCTTTCCCTCCACCTGATACTACCAGCAGCAAGTCTGGACGCTGATGCCATAGCCGCAAGCCTTCCATCAGACGCAAGCCCGAACCTTCGCTGAACCTACCAGTGATCGACCAAGGGCGATCTGGCTGCCAACCACCCCCGAGTACTACCACTGCTTCGATGTCACTCTCTTCAGGCCATTTTTCCCAGGCGGCATATTTCGACTCTAACGGCCCCAGCAAGTTATCTGCCACTGGTGCCCAAGCTGCCAGCAATAGCAAAAGCATTGCCAACGTCATTATGCTGTCACCCAGGCGATGCCGACCCAGCTTTCGAATCGACCATCCGATTGTAAAAGTGACTGCCATCAGTGACATTGGCATCAGCAATATCGCCGTCAGGCTTTTTATTAGTGTATACATGGCGACCATCTTGCGGGACTTGCTCGGCAACGTGAACCCAAAGGAAAATCAGCCAGCTAGCATACACTGCTATACCTGCCGGATATGCAAAAAAAGAATAGCTTAAACCGAAACTCATAAAAGCGATTGGCAACAACATTCCAGCTACAGCATAAGAGCGCTGAATAGGGCTTTCAGCGCGCAAACCTGGAAAAAAAAGCCATAAGGGAATGAGATAGAGGCTCACTACTATAAGAAAACCTGGCAGCCCTCTTCTCACCCAGGCATCCAGCAGATCGTTATGTGCATGCCAGTAATTGCCTAGCTCAGGACTTAGCACGCCTTGTGCCTCTAGTCTTTGCATGGCGGGTAGATAACCCTGATGCCCGTAACCCATAAAAGGACGTTCATAAATCAGCCAGAATGCACCGCGATACATTTCTAAGCGAGCCCCGACGGAGCCATAGTCACCGCCTTCCATATAGCGATGCACCTCAGCCACCGCCTTATCCACGCGTTTTTCTACACCGCTATATGGCGTCGCATACACACCTATCATCACAGCTATTGCAGCACTCAGTGCCAGCCATCGCCAAATCGCTCGCCATCGACGCGCATATCCGCAATAAAACACCCATATCACTAGCGGCAATGCCAACCATCCGCCCCGCGTGCCAGAAAGTGCCGAGGCTAGGCCGCCTCCCATTGCGCCACTCAGCAAAAGCGCTACCCAAAAAAAACGTGTTGAACGCTTTTGCCAAGCCCAACCCAGCCCGGCCAAACATAACAGCGCCACCAACAGCGCAAGATTGCCGAAAAAGATCGAATGTAACGGCGGGTGCCCTGTGGCACGGGTTAAACCAACTACCCATTTTTGCCAGGCTGCCCATCCCCCCGTACCCAATCCACTCAACGCTAAACCAAACCACCACGCGGAAGGCCTTGGTGGTACAGAGCGGATTATTACAAAGGCCAATGCCGCAAGCCAGGCGGCACCCGCAAGCGGCATGGCTTTATTCAAACTTGAATGCCAAGCGCCAGCCGTTATTTCGACAATGCCTACGCCTAATAGCAATGCCAACAGAAGGCTATCCCCACGCCCCATTGTTTTTTTAAAAAAGCTATACTCTCGTCGTTCATCCCTGGTAATAATCGCCCATATGACGGCGCCCCCCAATCMAAGCCAATAGCCAAAGGGAGCCAATAGCGGTAACACAGTGATTGCTAAAGCCTGCATGCAGTGTTTGCCTTGTAGGTCACGGAAGTACGTATGCTTTATTGCCTCACCCGATCTCCGCTTCCTCTACCCATCACCGTTAGGAACAGGWAGCGAAAATACGTCGGCACCGCCATAGTCGCCATCATTTTCTGATCCGTTTCTGCCAGTAACTGAGGCGTAGACATATCAATATCGTTAAGTTGCGCCAGTCCGGTAATTCCCGGGCGAACATTGTATACACCACGCTCGGTACGCTCTTTGATCAACTCATCTTGCGTGTATAAGCACGGACGAGGCCCCACAAGGCTCATATCCCCCTTCAATACATTCCATAGCTGGGGTAACTCATCCAGCTTGGTACGGCGTAAGAAATGACCGAATTTGGTAATTGAGGAAGAGTCTGCAAGATGTGAAGCAACCCAAGCGGTATCAAGCTTCATGGTACGAAACTTGATCAATACAAACGGTTGGCCACGATATCCCACACGCTCTTGTAAAAATAGAGGGGAACCCGTGTCCCAGTAGCCGATTAGGGCTAATATAAACAGTAATGGCATACCTATGAGCAGGCCCGTGGCAGCAAATAGAATGTCAAAAAATCGTAATATTTTAGTCATGATGTCAAAGCCCACAGGGTTAAGTCACAAGCATTGCCATATAAAAATTAGGTCTTGGCAACGTCTAATTCCACAACAATATGCATTTTTTCGCCCAAACGAAGGAATTCAAAGAGTAGCGATATCGATGAGAAGTATATAAACAGACTGCCTATATAGCCATAACGGTTAACCTAATAACCTCAGAGAGCTTTACCATACTATTTTACTACCCTTGCTAACTAGAAATTAAGCAAAAAGTAACCAAGAGTACTTTTCACTAATATGCGTTATTTTATAAAAAACAAGGTATTATTGACAGAAGTCAGCTTTAAATACAATCGAACCATTAATACTAATTTATAAAGAAATCTAGAGTACATAGCTACTTTAGACAGTTACTTTTTAACTTATAGAATTGTCGGGGCAGAATTTCCAAGCCTGACGTTTACGGTAGAGTGTTGAAGGTGCAACTTCTAGCAACGACGCTGCGCGCTGAATATTTCCATTACATATTCTAATAGCATTTTCAATGGCCTTCTGCTCTACCTGCCACAGCGGTGTAACCGAATGAGGCCAAGCCTCGCCCTCATCTTGAGTGCATTTACTTAAATGCTTTTCTAAACTTTCCTCTAGATCCAACATTTCTAAAGTAAGCATAACACCATCGTGCATTATCACCGACCTTCTTATAACATTTTGAAGTTCTCTAACGTTTCCAGGCCACGAGTAATCAAGTAATGCTTTTTTAGCATTCGCCGAAAAATGCTGAAATTTTTTCTTCTCCTCGGACGAATAACGCTTCAACAGATTCTCTGCGATCTCGATGACATCGCGCCCTCTCTCCCGTAAAGGCAATAGCTTTACGGGCACTACATTCAAACGATAATAAAGATCTGATCGAAACAACCCCTTACTAACTTGCTCCAAAGGATTTACATTTGTTGCGCATACAATACGACAGTTTACTGTATGGGCAGTCGTCGACCCGACTGGCATAACTTGTCCCGTCTGAAGAAAACGAAGCAACTTACTTTGCATGGATAGGTCTAACTCAGAAATTTCATCGAGAAAAAGGGTTCCTCCATCCGCAGCTCTTGCATAGCCGATAGTGTCGCATGTGGCTCCGGTAAAGGTGCCTTTCAAATGACCGAAAAATTGAGATTCAAAAATATCAAACGGTATTGCCGCGCAATTAACAGCAATAAAAGGCTTGTCACACCTAGCACCCTTTTCATGCAGTACCGTAGCGCAAAGCTCTTTTCCAGTTCCACTCTCTCCAGTTAGAAAAACTGGAACATCAGATTTAGCCAAACGTTCAAGAGTCTCGTAGAGCGTGCACATCCCTGCTGAGCTTCCAGTAAAATATTGTTTATTTATGTTCTTATCATAGTGTTCAATACTCTTATTTCGGCAAATGTACTGATTCATTATTAACTCCTCTGATTCATCACCTATATAAACAAAGCCCTACCTTAGCATACACAATCAAATATAAAATGAATAAAAAAAATACGCTTTAAATGAGTCTATTTTTATAGCCAAAAAAAAACAAATCGAATACTTATTTTTAATTTTTTTAATATTAAAGTCATACTTATTATTGACTAAAGAAAGGTAGCCATTTTTACCATCTAAGCTAATATATTTTAATTTATTTTCTAATATTCTAAGGGATAAAAAAATAATACTCTGGGTGCTTAATCTACCCAACCTACAGATTTATCGCTTATAAATGCCGCATTTCAAAAAATTTATACTAAAACGAAATGCAAAATGAAAAAACAAAAAAAACACAGAAAGGAACCAAACAGATACCTTATTATAAATAAAGGTAAATTCAGCTTTTGGCATACGTCCTGCCTTGATAACACCAGGGAACAAGCCAGGGCACATTATAATGAAAATGTATAAGTACAGTTTTGCTTGCTGCTTAATAAGCATCATTAGTGGTTGCGCATCTATTGAGCCAAACGTAAATACCGTACATCCGCTTGCAGGGCCACCTGTAACATCGAACGATACGCCTTACTCGCAGTGCCTGACTGCTCTGCGTAATAGCTACGAGGCTAGCAATCTCCCCGTCATAGCAGTTGGGCAGATCAGCGATAAAACCGGTCAACGGACTTACTCCACCGTTACTGAAAGCAGCGCCTTGACTCAAGGCGTTTCAGAAATGCTGATTAGCGCCTTCTATAAGACCGGCAAGGTCAATCTAACTGAACGCTTGGACGTCAGGGTTCCTCTGGCAGAGCAACAACTATTCGAACAGAACGCACTGGCATTCGCACCAAAACCCATTGCGGTAATGCCGGCTAACTTTGTAATTTTAGGCGCTTTAACTGAGCTCAATTACAATATTTCCACTGGAGGTGCGCGCCTTTTCGTGAGCGGAATTGGAGCCGGTATTCGCACCGCCGTCATCAATGTCGGCCTGGATCTTCGCCTGGTCGATGTCAGGACATTCAGCACCTTATACGTATCGAGCCTGCAAAAGCAGGTCGTTGGCTATGAGGTGGAATCGGGCATCTATCGCTTCTTTGGCAACCAACTTATCGAGTTCGATACCGGCGCTGTGAGGAATGAACCGCTACAGCTCGGTGTTCGATCGGTCGTGGAGATGAGTGCTTTTCAGATCCTGACCGAAGGCCTGGGCCTCCCGCTCCCCGATGGCAAATCGTGTGAACCGGAAGCCGGGTATCCTGTAGTCGCTAACCATGAGGTAAGCCACAATGAAACTTAACAAACTCACCATATCTATCGGCGCAGCAAGCGCCCTGATGTTGGGCATCTCACAAGCGCAGGCTTTCGATCAGTCCCACTGGAAATGGGATCTAAACGTAAAGACTGATGTAGATCAGTACATCGATATTGATATTGATGCTCACGAGATTGACCCTGACGGTCTTACATTGGTCGAAATTGACCAAACTTTCAACGGGAGTGTGAACTCGGTCAGCACGGTAACGGATATCGATAATATGTCGAAACCCGACACTGATATCGAATTCGACTGGGAAGCTAAACTCCCTATTTTTGGCAAAGTCGAGGGAGATGCTAATTTACATATCGATAACTCGGATTGGGGGCTAGGAGAGCTAGGCGCGATTGAGAGCACCGCAACGGCGGTCGCCAATAACGGCAACCTTGTGACGGATGCAATGACTAACCTAGATGCCAGTCAGATTTGGAATGGCTCGGGAACCGTTACAGCTACATCTTACGTGGGGAACATCGACAACATGACAGTTGATAGCGCTGCAACGGCAGTCGCCAATAATCTGTCTGTGGATGTACAGCCTACCTATGGTTCAGACTCCATATTGTTGGCAAACATTGTACAAACAGGTACCGGTACAGTGTCAGCCTTCTCTACCGTAAACGATGTGGATCTAAGTGTCGCAGCTCCTAGCGGCTTCGAAGGCCCTCATATCAGCTCAGTTGCTACCGCAGTGGGCAACAACGTCAACGTTAGCGTGGGAAATCTAGGCAATTAGTAATTTTCAACATCAAGGATCCAGAGGGCTGGCTTCAGCCCTCTGGAGTAAAGGAGGCATCATGAAGCTTTACTCTTTTCGATTTGACTTAACTCTCTGCTGCTTTATGTTGGCCATGTTGTTAATGCCCACGCTCGCCATGGCCAGTGACGGCTCGCTAATCGGACCGAAACCTTATACTTTTCCGGCACGTAGCGCTCAGTCTGCCCTGATTCTCTATGAGAACAAGCGGAGCGGTAACCTAGGACAAGGCGTGGGTGCAACCACGATTTACAGCAATACGTCGATTTCAGCGAACAACTGGCAGCAGATCGAAATGACACTAGGAGACAATGCAGAAGCCGCACTAGACGTAGAGTCTAGTCAGAGCTCTGAGGGTAGCCAATCCACCACTAATTCGGATTTTCTTAATAGACGTGCAGAGACACAAGGCGAGGAAGAACTGCAAAACCAGGACTAGCTAATGAGCGAGACACGTATCAATAAATTGGTGTGATATGTCCAGCGCGGACCGTCTCATTTATGCCCCTAAACTTAATCATTAGTTCATTTTTAAAAATGAAGCAGTCAACCTATAAGGCTGACTGCTCCAGAACTAATTTAACCCACTTAGGCCATACAACAGCCTCTGAGGTCGGCAGCTATTTATCAGATGTAATACGCTAGCCTAACACTGGCGAATTGCTCCCCAGAACAGGGATCTGGCAGGCGCGCTTTATCAAGCAGCATGGCTTTCGTAACCTGCGACAACGCTTAGGCGATCAGAGCCACAGGCTCCATCCCCTTGTACTGAATCTTTTATTGCAGCCCAGCCCAGAACGCCTCTGCATAGGGGCTCAGCGGAGCGACAGGTCTGGTGAGGTGAATCTCCAGCGGGATATCCCAGCTCTGATCCAAAACACGATGCAGCCGCCCATCCGAGATCTCCTGCTCGGTAAGACTTCTGGGCAGCCAAGCGCCCCCTTTGTTCTCCAAAGCCATCGACATTAGAACCGCCGCTAAATGACTGCTAAAGCGCGGTTTCAGGTGCAATAACGCTTCTTTTCCTTGAAGCCTATGCGAAACGATACGCCCTAGCCCTGATTCTTCGGTGTAGGCAAGGTAAGGCAATGACTCAGGCGAGGCGTCGAACTGCGCTGATCCTCCAACTAAGGCAAGTAGAGTGTCGCGACCAATTTCTTTACTGACGAACTGATCAGCCGTTAAACGCGGGGGAACATCCGGGTGACGGTGGCAGAGTAAAAACTGTACTTGGCCATGCACCAACATTTGCTCGCAAGTGGCCATACTGTCGGAGTGCAACCGAACGGATTCGATGGGTGCGCCCTTTTCTGTGCTTCTGATCCAACGTGGAAAGAACGTAAACGACAGTGAATGGGTTGCCGCAAAGTGAAGTGTTTTAGCGGCCGTGCCTGCAACTTCTTGCGCCTCGGCTCTGATACGATAGAGCCTGCTAGCCGCATCTTGCGCGCTAGTCAGAATATGCTTGCCAGCTTCGGTCAACGTGGCGCCTTGGGGGGTGCGGATGAACAGATCTGCTCCAATCCAATTCTCCAATGAACGTATTCGTCGGCTGAATGCTGGCTGAGTGATGTGCCTAGCTTCTGCGGCACGGACGAAGCTGCCGTACTCGGCCAACGCTTCAAAATCTTCCAACCAAACGAGTTCCATAGGGCAATGCCGTCTCAGTATAGGGCGCGGCATTTATAGCATTGGGCGCGCCTCCTCGCCAACCTTACCATGGTCGCGTCAACCACAAGAGGAGCACGTCATGCGTATCGTAGAAATCCGAGAAAAAACTGTTTCTATTGCCTCACCTATCGCTAACGCCTACATCGATTTCTCCAAAATGACCTGCTCGGTCGTAGCTGTCATTACCGATGTCATTCGTGATGGAAAGCCTGTCATCGGCTATGGCTTCAATTCCAACGGCCGTTACGGCCAAGGCGCGTTGATGCGGGATCGTTTCCTGGATCGCATCAGCGAAGCGGATCCGGAATCGCTGATCGACCAAGAGAACGATAACCTCGATCCATTCGCCATCTGGAAGACCTTGATGACCAACGAGAAGCCGGGTGGCCATGGTGAGCGTTCGGTCGCTGTTGGCACCATTGATATGGCTGTCTGGGATGCTGTTGCCAAGATCGAAGGTAAGCCTTTATACCGCTTGCTGGCTGACCGTTATCGTGACGGCGTGGCCGATGACAAGGTCTGGGTTTATGCAGCGGGGGGTTATTACTATCCCGGTAAAGACCAATCCAGGCTCAAAGCTGAGATGCAGAGCTATCTGGATCGCGGCTATGACGTTGTAAAAATGAAGATCGGTGCCGTTCCTCTGGATGAAGACATTCGTCGCATTGAGGCCGTGCTAGAAGTCGTTGGTGACGGTCGCCGCCTGGCCGTTGATGCCAACGGTCGCTTCGATCTGAAAACAGCCATCGCTTACGCCGAGGCCATCAAGAAGTACAACCTGTTCTGGTACGAAGAGATCGGTGACCCACTCGACTATGCCTTGCAGGCCGAGATGGCGAATCACTACGAGCTACCGATGGCCACCGGTGAAAACCTGTTCTCCCACCAAGATGCCCGCAACCTGTTGCGTCACGGCGGTATGCGTCCTGATCGCGACTTCCTGCAGTTCGACTGCGCACTGTCCTACGGCCTGGTGGAATACATGCGCACTCTGGATGTAATGAAAGAACTTGGCTGGTCGTCGCGCCGCGTTGTACCGCACGGTGGTCACCAGATGTCGCTGAACATCGCTGCTGGATTGCACCTGGGCGGCAACGAGTCTTATCCGGATGTGTTCCAGCCATTCGGTGGTTTTGCTGATGGCATCAAGGTAGAGAACGGCTATGTCGCTTTACCTGATGTACCGGGCGTGGGCTTTGAAGCCAAGTCCGCACTGTACGCGGTCATGCGTGAACTCGGCGAAGGCTAAGTTATGTCTACGAATGCCCCGCCACGTGCGGGACATTCGTGCTTTTGGCATCAGCCCCTGATGCCAGCCACAATGCCCATAATAAGAATACCTGAGATGCGTCAGTGGAAACGTGCAAATCACGCTAGTACAGCCAGCTTTATGTACAAGTGCTGATCGACATAGCCATCGGCGCTGTGAACGGTACCAAGCTGCAGTCGTTTGCGGATGAAATGTCTAGCTAATCGTTATTGATCCAATGGATGGAGTAAGCTGGCTGCCTGAGGCGGCCAGCTTTGTGAAGGCGTTATTTAGCAGGTTCTCCAGGAAAAGGAATGAACTCAGCATCGTCTCCGGGGGGAAGACGAAAGCGACCATTCTCAAAATCTGCCTCTACCCAAGCCTGTTTGGCGGCCTCTAGCTTTTCTCGCGAAGAGGCAACGAAGTTCCAGGATATATAACGGGGGCCATTCAGCGTTTCACCGCCCAGTAGCATCAGCCGAGTTCCGGATTCGCCCGCTACCACCGTTATCGGGTCGCCTGGTCTGAACACCATCATGCAGCCAGCTTCAAAGGTTTCCCCTGCGATAATGACACTACCGGACATGACATAAATACCACGATCCTCATGGCCATCCGGCAAAGGAAGCTTTGCCCCTGGCTGCAGTATCGCATCTGCATAAAACATTTCAGAGAAGGTCTTTACTGGGGCCCGCTCTCCCCAGGCCGTGCCCAGGATCAAACGCACTTCCTTGCCCTCGCCTTCCAGCATCGGTAGTGACTCCTCGCTATGATGCTCAAAGCTGGCAGGCTGGTCTTCATAAGCTTCAGGGAGCGCTATCCACGTCTGTATCCCCAACACAGAGTGCTTGTTCTGACGAGTAATAGCACTGGTGCGCTCCGAATGGGTGACCCCATTACCAGCTACCATCCAATTAACCGCGCCAGGATGAATCATTTGGTTGGTGCCCAGGCTATCGCGGTGTTGGAACTCCCCTTGATATAGATACGTAACAGTGGCAAGCCCAATATGGGGATGTGGGCGAACATCAATGCCTTCGTCGTTAAGAAACTCAACGGGCCCCATCTGATCAAAAAAGATGAACGGCCCCACCATCTGCCGTTTTGGGGCAGGCAGTGCACGGCGCACCTCGAAACCACCTAAATCCCGAGCGCGTGGAACGATCAGTGTCTCTATATCATTCAAGCTACCGGCGGAGGGGCATTTTGGCTCTAAATCAGGCATCCAACTCATAGGTTTTCTCCAGAAGTGAGAGGTAGGAAAATGGAGTGCGCACCTTACAAGAGCACATCGTGCCACTCTGAGTGGCGTGCAAATTGTGCTTTTGCAAATGGGCATAACGGCATGATTTTCTTGCCCGAGGAGCGAACGTCTTCGACTGCTTTTGCGACTAACGCAACACCCACTTTTTGTCCGCGCATGGCATCAGGCACTTCAGTGCTATCAATGATGATCATCGAATCACCCGCTTTCGAATAGGTCATCTCTGCTTTAGCCCCATTGAGCTCAACTACATAGCGCCCCTTGGTATCACTGGTTTCATGCTCAATGGTAAAAGAAGCTTCAGGTGTACCAGACATTGCTTTCTCCTTATCGTATTACTCAGCAAACAACTCAGTATGTGTTTCTATAACTTAATAGTTATCAGGAGCCTTTTCTTTCAATAGCACTTAAGACCTGTACTTAAGACCTGTACTTAAAATTAGCACTAAGCTTAGTACTTAGCCCGCCGATTGCTGCGATGCAAGTTGGCTCGCCGGGTCCTTCAACAATTCTTTTGATGAACAACGCGCTGGTGCATGGCCCCAGCCGGGCCATCTTGATACTCACTGGAGATTTGGTGGCTATTGCCGGGCTCGCGGCTTGCTCACTCCTGGGAGTCGGGGCGTTGCTGGAGGCAAATCCAAATGTATTTATGGCTATCAAAGTTATCGGTGCTGTTTATCTTTTATGGCTAGGTATGCAGCAGTTTCTTATGGCACAAGCGATTCCTATGAGTAGCGGTCAGCCTACAACATTGCAAAGCATTCCCGTGCTTTGGCGACAATCGTTTATGGTTGGGCTCAGCAATCCCAAGGCGATTCTATTTTTCTCATCGCTATTGCCGCAATTTGTAAGTACCCAGCAAGACTCGCACATTTCTGCGTTGCTTCCTCTAATCCTGTTATTTGTGTTTATCAAACTGATCGTTTCGAGCGCTTACGCATTAGCCGCCCAAACAGTGGTCACGAAACTGGCGAAACCAGGTGCCGCCGTTTGGGGTAAGCGCGCGGCCGGAGGAGTGTTAATGGCTTTTGGGATCGTAATGGGCTTCACTGCTTTTTACTAAACACCCACGTGTTGGAAAAAAACCACTTCCAACACTGGAAATACCCTACGAAAGTTCAATCGCAAGTTTCCCCGAGTGCGCTGCTGGACGGGCGCTGCACAATAAAACCTTCCCCTCTGGTGGTGATATTCCTTCTGGGTAGGTCACTTCACCCGCTGTCATTGTGCAGGCGCATTCTCCACAGCTACCGCTGCGACATCCATAGGCAGGGTGAAGCCCTGCTTTTTCGGCGGTTTCTAACAGGCTTTCGCCCGGCTGCCATTGGGCAACCACGCATTGATGGGTAAAGCTAACGTCTATCGGTTGCTCGGCGACAGGCGCTGCGTATGCCTGCGTTAGCGCCGAAGGGCCGAACGCTTCCGTATGTATCTGCTCCGTCGAAAACCCAAGCTCTAGCGCCTCCTGATGGTAGCGCTGAACAAAAGCGGCGGGGCCACAAAGATACAGCTGCAACGCCGACAGCTGCTGATCAGCAACAACCTGTTTCAACGAAACCCGTCCAGCAATCCAACCATTAGGTGCAACCTCTGACCCCGTCACGTGACGCCGCAAATGCACTCCTCGTGCCTGGAGGTCGAGCAGCTCCCTGCCGAAAGGGGCCTCGGCAACATCGCGCACGCTCTGAATCAACGTCACTGGGCCACGACCTGCATCGGTTAACTCATGGGCTAGGCTTACTAAAGGCGTAATCCCGATACCACCACCCAGCAGCACCCAATGGGCACGCTTCGAGCCGCTGGCCGTCGCTGTAAACGAACCCGTTGGCTGACTGACGGCTAGCTCCGAACCCACCTTCAGCGCTTTATGTAAGTAACGCGAGCCTTCACCGTCTGCCTTGATACTGATGCGATAGCTTGCTTGGCTGCTACTGCCTGATAGCGTATAGCTACGCACAAGCGGGGTTCCATCCAAGCGCGGCACACGCAGCGTAATGAACTGCCCCGCGTTAAAGGGTGCCAGCGCTTCGCCCTGTAAATAGAAGGAACGAATCTCAGGCGTCTCCTGCACCACGTCCACCACCTGAACTCGCTGCTGAGTGGAAGGGGCAAGCATCTGCCAAGGCCCAAGAGGATCCGCTTCAACCGCTACTCCACTGGCATGGCTACGCCAGCGCATGATGCCCGGCCGCCACACGATATGTCTCGGCGTCAGGCACCAGTAACGCTCAGCACCGAGGTAATGCGCCCCCGCTGTTTCCTCATCCACAAGCCGCGCCTCGCCGGAGAGGTGCAGCATATCTCCACTGGCGAAATCAGGTATTACCAAGGCAGCGCGACCGCTAGCCAACACATTGCCCAGCGTGTTGAAGAAGCGGTTGCCCGAAAAGTCTGGCAAGATCAGGTCAGCCCCCTGACGACGAATAAAGCCTGCTCGCCCACCGCGATGGGAAGCATCCACCTGCAGGCCCTGTTCGGTATGCGCGTAGCTGCCTACGAAAGCCGTGAGTGCCCGATCAATATGCGCTAGCACCGGCTCAGGCAACTGATCAAGAATCGAGTCGCGCATGGTAAGCACGGTGCCCGGCTGAGGCAGCACCGACTTCATCGCTGACCAGTCATGAATGTACTGGGGGCAATTGCCAAAGGCATGAGTTACCTCTAAATGCCATTGGCCGTTTGAGCCTCGCAACAAGCCGTTTACCCGATTACGGCGGCGCGTGTGCAGCTCGATACCCAGCAGCCCCAGGCTGGCGCCGCTGCTAAGCAACGGAGCAAGGGGATCACCCGAGGGCGGCGCTGCGTTTAATTCGAGCCGACCTTCATCATGCGCATCAACAAACCCCGGCGCGCCCTCCAGGAGAGTCACCCAAGGCCAGCCCTCAGCATCCACCGCAGCTGCCGCCACAAACGGCAACTGAGGAAAGAAGTGCTGAAGCTGTGGTGTTAAGAAAGGCCGCATCACTTTGCTGCCAATCTCTGCCATTTGTTGCTCCGCCCCGACTAAGCGCTGTAGGGCGAGCTCGCCCGCATGCCATGGGCTATTGGTGTCGGCATCATTCACTCTCGACTCCTGACGGGAAGGTAACCCGCTCCGTGCTGAGACGTTTTTTAGGCTGGCTTAGCTATTTAGTGTGACTTAGCTAAGTAGCCCTACCTTGGTAACGCCCATTGGCACGAAGCCTTTCAGCGCTTCGATGCGCTTCAGCCAGGCGCGTATATGCGGGTAAGGTTCCAGCGATACATTGCCTTCCGGCGCGTGAGCGATGTAGCTGTAAAGAGAAACCTCAGCCAGGGTGGCTTGGTCGCCCGCCAGAAAGGGCTGCTGCGCCAAATGCGCATCAACAATTGCAAATAGCTCATGCGCATCGGCAATTAGCGGTGCAGGGTCGAAAGGGGCATTAAAGACGGTGACCAAGCGAGCCTTCATAGCAGAGTTCGCCAACGGGCCTGCCGCGACGGACAGCCAGCGCTGAACCTGGGCTTGTTTCAACGGGTCATTTGGCAGCCAGCGACCAGAACCATAGCGACGTTCGAGATAGACCAAAATGGCATTAGAATCCGACAGAATGACGCCTTGGTCATCCAACACCGGTACCTGAGCGAAGGCGTTCAGATTTAAGAAAGGCGGTGCCTTATGCTCGCCTGCAGCGAGATCGACATCGATAAAGGTGGCGGGCAAACCGAGCAGCGAAAGCATTAACTCGATGCGGTGGCAGTGGCCTGAAAGTGCGTGACGATGGACCTTAATAACTTTGGACATGATCGGCTCCTTAATTAGCATCTTCAAGAACAGGTGGGCTTCAGTGAAGGAAGCAACATCACCTATCCTGAGCCAAAACAGGAACGACAAGAATAACGATTTCAATCAATAGAAAATTGCGTGAGATGAAATAATCAATCTAACAACTGTGCCCGCAACCAGGGGGTCGCTAGCTCCAAAAAAGCCATCACGCTGGCGGGCGCCCTTAGGCCAAGAGCGTAGGTTAACGCCAGAGAATCAGCCGCTGGCCAAAGGGGTGCGAGGACGGGTTCAAGCAGGCCCTGGGCGCAAGCGCGACGCGCCTCTAATTGGTAGCAGCGCACGACGCCCGCGCCCTCAATGGCCGCCCGCAGTGCCCCGGTACTGGTGCTGATACTCAACCTAGGCTGAAAGCGAAGGGATTGGCCTTCGGCCAACCGCCAAACCGGTGCCTGCCCCGCTTCTGTGCAGTGAATTAGCGCGTGGCGAGCCAAACTTTGCAGGCTATCAGGCCGCCCTGCTTTGTTCAGATAACGGGAGCTGGCAAACAGGCCAATGCGCAGGTCACCAAGGGATCTGGCGTATACCGTTTCAGGCAGGGGCCCCTGCATTAGGCGGATGTGAGCAGGAGCCACTGCGTCTATCCGATGGGGATGCTCATCAGCGAGTAGGCAGACCTGCAACGCCGGATACGCCGCTTGCACCCTCAGCACTAACGGCAACAGTAGTGGCTCCATCAACGCCTGAGGCGCCTGCAAATGTAACGTGCCGCTGAGTTCAAGGTGCTCCTGGCGGGCGTTGGTTTCAGCGTCGGCCACGGCGTGAATCAGCGCGTCGGCATGTGCGTGTAATCGCTGGCCCGCTGGCGTCAATGAACTGCCTTTAGCTGAGCTAGTGACTAAAGCGACACCCAGGCGCTGCTCCTGCGCACGAAGCAGGCGATGAAGTTTAGCTGCCGAGAAGCTACTCGCGTCAGTTGCGGCCTGCACACTGCCGTATTTAGCAACGGCAGACAGCGCCATCAAGGCCTCAAAACGCAGCGGTGATTCTGGGGAGAGCGCCATGGTCAGGCACGATAGCCGAGTGCCGGGTCGGCTCGTAGCCGCTCGGCAAGCAAATCAACGAAGGTACGTACGCTGGCGGCGCGCCCACGGCCCGCCGTTACCCAAATATTGATGGGAATGGCCGGTGGCTCAAAACGCGTTAGCACTCGCCGCACTCTGCCTTCCACTTCGCTAGCAGCTACCTGATAGGACAACAGCCGAGTAAGTCCAGCGCCCGCCTCGACCGCCGTTAACGCCGCGTGAATGGCGCTGATGCGCAGCCGTGGCGATGGCGTCACCTCAATGCGTTTGCCCTTCTCCTCAAACCACCAATGGTTGCCGAAATGGCTGCCTTCAGCCACCACCGTGGGCAGCGCCTCCAACTCATGCGGGTGCTGCGGCTCGCCATGCTGTGCTAACCAGTCAGGGCTGGCGCAGACTACCTGCCGCACTTCGCCGACAGGCACGATTATGTGCTGGCAATCCTCGGGCACATGCCCGATACGCACCGCCACATCAATGCCCTCCTCCTGCAGGTTAACCGGCCGATCAATCAGTTCGGCGCGAACCTGCACGTCAGGGTAGTGTTCTAAGTAGTTAACGATCTGCAGCGTAACGAAGTACTCGCCGAACAGCACAGGCGCAGTCACGCTTAAAAGGCCACGTGGAGTGAGATAGCTGCCGGTAGCGGAGGCTTCGGCCTCAGAAAGTTGCGCAAGTACCTGCTGAGCATCCTCCAGATAACGACGTCCCGCCTCGGTCACACGCACCTGCCGCGTAGTGCGCTGTAATAACGCAACGCCCAAACGCGCTTCAAGTGCCGCCACCGCCCGCGTAACACGAGGAGGCGACAGCTCAAGCTGCCGCGCGGCGACCGAAAAGCTTTCCAGCTGCGCCACGGAAGCAAAAACACGCATCTCTTCGAATCTGTCCAAAGCAGCTCCACGATCAGCGGTAGAAATCACTCTCAACATTCTACACACCCACAGGGTGCCCAGGCAGTTGTTGCATTGGTCTTTTAATGTGGGCCTTACGGTTCAACCCAGTGTAGTAAAAACAAGAATGCCAGCGACGACCCAACGGTCAACACGTTGTGGTTTTAAGCGCTAGAAAATGTCTAGAGGTTTTTGACTCGGGCATGACGAAGCTTGCGGGGATACATAGCATTACTATTTTCGTAGTAATAGGACAAAGCAATAGCATATGCCAAGTTTTTGGAAAATATGCCGAGGGTGAGGGTATAGGTGAAACCTACAATAGAAATTGTCGTTTCCACTTCAACCTGACATAGCCGAAACGAAAAAACAGTAACTTACATCACGTTCTCCACCTCAAAATGACATAAACTTTCCACTTCTTAATGACATAAAGTAAAACGATCGTTCATTCTGGTTATAAAATTACGTTATTAAAATACATGGAATAATGCATGCTGTTCCACATGACCAAATATCTGTCATGGACTCAAACTGCCCCTATCAAATAGTAGTGCTAGTCCTCAGCTATTCCTGCGGCCTGTAAACGACTTCTAAGGCGCTGATTCTCCTCGATCAGGTCAGTCGCTAGAGCGGCAAGCTCGGGTACTGCCTCGAAATCCCGCTCCAACTGACACATTCGTCGAGCACGGGTTAGGTCATAACTGGTAAAACGCCAGCTCGCCACATAGGGTGAACCATCAGCCAATAGGCCACTCTCAATCCTCTCGATCACCCAATTGGTTTCTACCGAGCAAGCGCGCGCCAGCTCTTCAAGCGTTAATGTCGCCTCGTCGATTAGTTCGCCGTTAACACAATGCTGTTGCGCCATGTCTAAACTCCCTTCCGTTGGCGCGGATCAAAAGCGAGTTCTTGCGCCATAGTCTCATACAGTTCCCGTGCTTTATCTGTATTGGCCAGGGGTAGCACCACTTCAAGTTCTACATAAAGATCGCCAGGCTCCTGCCCAGGTATACCTCTGCCCTTAAGGCGCAATCGCCGACCCGTCTGTGACCCAGCTGGGATCTTAAGCTTCACTGTCCCTGAAGGGGTTGGGGTTTCGATGTTCGCTCCCAAAGCGGCTTCCCAAGGGGTGACCGGTACGGTTTGATGTACATCCCGCCCTTCGACCCGATATCTCGAATCCGGTGTGAAGTGAATTTCCAAGTAAAGGTCACCAGCCGGGCCACCTCCAACACCTGGGCTGCCCTGCCCTGTCAGACGGATATGCTGGCCCGCTTTGATGCCTTTAGGTATTAGTACGCTGAGAGTGTGTTCACGAGAAGTCACACGGTCATGCGCGTCGACCTGGGGCACTTGCAGGGTAATCTTACGAGTTGCGCCTAGGAAGGCATCCGCAAGGTCGATGATAACCTTGGCATGACGATCCTCACCGCGTATCTGATAGCCGCTCCCGGATTGCCCTGCTCGCCCACCTTGACCAAAAAGATTGGCGAAGAAGTCACTGAACTCGCCGAGGTCAGCCTTCTCAAAACCACGACCACTGAACTCGAAACCTGCATCCCAATCAGGGGGTGGATGGAAATCCTGTCCCGACTGATACTGCTGCGCCAGTTGGTCATAGGCGACGCGCTTCTCCGGGTCGTACAGCACCGCCTTGGCCTCATTGACCTCTTGCATACGCTGTTCGGCTTCAGGCTCCTTGCTGACATCAGGGTGAAACTTACGCGCCAGCTTGCGATAAGCTTTCTTGATCTCCTCGGCCGTCGCGGTCTTCGACACCCCAAGCACCTGGTAGTAATCCTTGAATTCCACTTATAAGAAGCTCCAAGAGAGGAGATTTTTTAGACATATTTTGAACATTTATACGTTTGCTATATTCGTGGATAGCATCCGGGTGGGTCTGTTCGTTATAGCACCTAGCAGCAAATTTAGCTGTCGATCACACTAAATATGAAGTGATGCACTTAGAGCTCGCAGCGTTTTCACCACTGCTTCGCTCATCACCGATTGCAAAGCCTATGCGCGGTATCGCACCGACAGCCGACTGTACACCGGTTAATCTTCTTACACTGGTTCATATTTTGTGTAAAAACACGGCATTCGGTTGAATTCTGAGAACCCTCAGGTAGCGGATTATGCATTTTCGACTCGACGGCATTGCTTGTCGAATACTGATCGTTGACTGGGAGTAAGGCATGTCGTTAAAAGGGCCACAGGGTGACTCAATGGTCGTTGAGCGGGTTGCCCTGCAATCAACAGAAGCTGACACATCAAAAAGCAGCATCACTCGGGCCGAGTCTATTCTCAACTCAATCAGTGATGCGCTTATCAGCACAGATCTTAAGGGCAATGTCGACTACCTGAACCTTACGGCAGAACTCATGACGGGGTGGAAACTGAATCAGGTTCAGGGAAAACCGATAGACACGGTAATGCCACTGATTCACAGCAATAGTTCTACGGTTTGTCAGAATCCGATCAATCTGGTTCTGCAGCACAACAAGCCGGTCAGCATGGTGCCCGGCACTATGCTAGTGCGACGTAACGGTAGCACAGTGGCGATTGACGATTCGGCAGCACCTATCAGAGACTCCAACGGTGAGATCAGCGGCGCGGTTATCGTATTTCATGATGTCACTGTGGCTCGTGACCTAGCCATTAATATGGCCCATCAGGCGCACCATGACGCCCTTACACAACTGCCTAACCGTGTATTGCTTTACGACCGCTTAGACCAAGCCATTAGCTTTGCCGAGAGACAAGGCAATTCGCTGGCCGTCATGTTCCTCGACTTAGACAACTTCAAGAACATCAACGATTCGCTTGGGCACGCTGTGGGTGACAGCCTTCTTCAATCAGTGGCGCAACGATTAACTGCGTCTGTCAGGCGCACAGACACAGTCAGTCGCATCGGTGGAGATGAGTTCGTCCTCCTGCTAACTGAATGCCACAATACCCAGAATGCTGCCATAACGGCACAGAAACTACTCACAGCAGTGGCTGCTCCGTATCAGATAGATCAGCACAATTTGCAGATGACTAGCAGCATTGGCATTAGCGTTTATCCCGCCGATGCCCTTAATGCAGAAGCCCTGATTAAGAACGCAGACACTGCGATGTACCGCGCCAAGCAAGCTGGACGTAATAACTACCATTTCTTCAGGCAGGACATGAATATTCGGGCACTTGAAAGGGAGTCTATCGAAAAAAGTCTGAGGCAGGCGCTAGAACTACAAGAATTCAAGGTGGATTATCAGCCTCTTATCAACCTGCAAACCGGAGCAATTATAGGGGCCGAAGCCTTGCTACGCTGGGAGCACCCTGAATGGGGGAAGACCCTGCCTGAGCGTTTTATGATCGTGGCTGAAGAGAGTAGTTTGATACTGCCCATTGGCCGCTGGATATTAAGGAAAGCCTGTTTGCAGGGCCGTCGCTGGCGTGACGAAGGTCTGGTGTTGAGTTCAATTGCAGTCAATATTTCAGAACGAGAGTTCTTCCACCCTGATTTTGTAGATGGCGTTGGCACTATTCTCAGCGAAACTGGCTTGGAACCAGGTTGGCTTCAGTTGGACATCACCGAGCGAGTATTGATGCAAGATGCCAATACCAGCACTGATATTCTCAACAAGCTCAAAGGACTAGGTGTGCAGCTAGCCGTGGATAATTTTGGCACGGGTTATTCTAGCCTGGGTGCTCTTTTGAAGTACCCCATTGATGTGCTGAAGATTGATAATTCGTTCATCCACACCATTAGCGCACGAAATGACGGCAGTAAAGTCGCCAGTGCTGTCATTGCAATGGCCGATAGCTTTGGCTACAAGGTAGTCGCAGAAGGGGTAGAAACCCCAGCACAGCTGGATTTTCTGCGTATCCAGAACTGTAACGAAGGGCAAGGCTATTTGTTTAGTGGCGGCATAGCGGGCGCAGACTTCACGAAGCTAGTCCGGGCAAATTCAGTCACTTGAACTGACCCCAAGAGTATTCGCCTTCAATCACATGCTGCCTGTGGCCATACTGGCCTTTTCATTCCCTCAGCTTTTTTCAAATTGCCAGCACCCTTAGCGATGCTCTTACCCAGCAATCACCTTACCTATGTGTTCGTTAGCGCACGGTGATTAGGACGCACTACAGGCACGATGTCAGTCGCCATGATTTTGTATATACCTCTGATTTAAGTGTACAGATTCCATGCGCGACAACTGACGGGGGTCAAAGGTGCCAGAAAGCCAAGCGGGTGGTAAGGCAGAAACGGACAATATCGGCACTGTTGTAACGGTTCGAGGCAGCGTCATTGATATCCGCTTTGAAGGGGCATTGCCCTCAATTCACAACCTGCTTCACGCGGGTGCAGGTGATCGGGTGGCTATCGAGGTACTGGCCCAGCGCGATGAGCATCACGTTCGAGGAATCGCCCTAACCCCAACGCAAGGCTTGGCCCGCGGAATGCCGGTAAAAGATAGCGGAGGACCGCTAAAGGTACCCATTGGCAAACCCATTTTGTCGCGCATGTTCGATGTTTTCGGCAACACGGTTGACCGCGGTGCACCGCTGGAAGGTGTGCAATGGCGCTCGGTTCACAATGAGCCGCCGCCATTAGTACGCCGTTTGACCCAATCCAAGGTATTTGAAACTGGCATCAAGGCGATCGATGTGCTCACGCCACTGGAGCGCGGTGGAAAAGCTGGCCTATTCGGTGGTGCTGGCGTCGGCAAAACGGTGTTGTTGACGGAAATGATCCATAACATGATCGGCCATCAACAGGGCGTCAGTATCTTCTGTGGGATCGGCGAGCGCTCACGTGAAGGCGAAGAGCTTCACCGTGAGATGGAAGCCGCCGGTGTGTTGCCCAACATGGTGATGATTTTCGCCCAGATGAACGAACCACCCGGTGCCCGCTTTCGAGTAGGGCATGCGGCGCTGACCATGGCGGAGTACTTCCGTGATGACGAGCATCGCGATGTACTGCTACTCATCGACAACATTTTCCGTTTTATCCAGGCGGGCTCGGAAGTGTCTGGGCTGATGGGCCAGATGCCCTCGCGCCTAGGGTACCAACCCACCATGAGTACTGAACTGGCGGCATTGGAAGAGCGGATCGCTAACACCGATAGCGGCGCTATCACCTCACTGCAGGCGGTTTACGTGCCAGCGGACGACTTTACCGATCCTGCCGCCGTACATACGTTTTCGCATCTGTCAGCGTCGATTGTCCTGTCACGCAAACGGGCGAGTGAAGGCCTTTTCCCAGCCATCGACCCGCTACAATCCAGCTCAAAAATGATCACACCCGGCATCGTTGGCGATTATCACTATGCGATAGCGCAAGCGATTCGGCGCACGCTGGCACAGTACGCTGAGTTAAAGGACATCATCGCGATGCTCGGGTTGGAGCAGTTGTCGCCGGAGGATCGCAAGGTCGTCGCTCGTGCCCGCAGGTTGGAGCGTTTTCTTACCCAACCCTTCTTCACCACGGAGCAGTTCACTAACCTAAGCGGCAAATTAGTTAGTCTGAAAGACGCCCTTGATGGCTGTGAACGTATTCTGGCCGACGAGTTCAAGGATATGCCCGAAAGCGCGCTCTACATGATCGGGGCAATCAGCGAGGCACAGGAAAAAGCCACTCTCAGCACCCAGGCAAAAGAACAACCATCTAAAGAGACCACGCATGCTGTTGATGACGCTTAAGGTGCTACTGCCCTTCGAGGTATTCATCAACGAAACCCGCGTCTCCAACATCGTGGTTGAAACCGTACAGGGATCCTTTGGCTTACTGCCACAGCGCCTGGACTGTGTGGCAGCGGTGGTACCGGGCATCCTGAGTTTTGAAGACAACACGAAAAACGAAGTTTTTGTGGCCTTGGATGCAGGGGTATTGGTTAAGACAGGTCGCGATGTCGTGATTTCAGTGCGACAAGCGCTGCGAGGGAAAGATTTGGCTCACCTTCACGAAGCGATCGAGCAGCAGTTTCTAATCCGTGATGCTCAAGAAGAGGCCATGCAAGCAGCGATGGCTAAGGTGGAAGCGGGCTTCATGCGACGGTTTGCTTCTATGAGTGAACGTTCATCATGAGTCAGGAACCGAAGCGTAAACCACTCACTTCAGCACCAGAAGCATTTTCACGACAGGTAGGCGTCAAGGCTGCCCGCAAACTCAAGGCGCGCCGAAACGGTACGCCCGGAGTCTGGTTCGGGCTGGGGATGATGGGTCTGGTCGGATGGTCGGTGGCCGTGCCCACGCTGCTGGGGGCTGCCCTAGGCCTATGGCTCGATCAACACTACCCCGGAGGCCGTTCATGGACGCTAGCGCTGCTGATGGGTGGGCTCACCATCGGCTGCCTCAATGCCTGGCATTGGGTATCGAAAGAGAACCAGTCGATACATCAGGAACAGGAGGACGATGATGTCTGAAAACATTAACTGGGTGTTAGGAGGGTTAGCACTGCTTGCTGGCTGCACGCTAGGCGCATTTTTCTTTGGCGGCCTCTGGTGGACGGTGCAGCGTGGTGCCGCATCAAAAAACCCGGCGCGGTGGTTCATCAGTAGTCTGATCCTACGCATCGGTATCGTACTGAGCGGCTTCTATCTCATTGGTGCCAGCCAACTACTCTATTTGGGCTTTTGCATGCTGGGGTTTCTGCTAGCGCGAACGGTTGTCTTGCGTATAACAAGTGGCCTCTATGCCGCCACCGTACCCGCAATGGCAAGCCCACCAGGAAACCCGCCATGCGCATGACCCCTGATACCTGGATCTTCTGGCAGTACGGTGTTTTTACGCTCAATGCCACCATTGTGTTCACCTGGGTATTGATGGCAGTGCTGACGCTAGGCGCTTTTTTAATCACTCGCCGCCTGACCACCGACCACGAACGCACAAGCTGGCAGAATCTGCTGGAGATCGTGGTGACTTCGATCATGGGTCAGATAAAAGATGTCGGCCTGAAAAATCCACATCACTACCTTGGTTTTCTTGGCACGCTATTTCTGTTCGTGGCCGCTGCGGCGCTTTCCACCATGATACCCGGCTTCGAGCCACCCACCGCATCGCTATCCACCACTGTTGCACTGGCGCTTTGTGTGCTGGTATCCGTCCCTCTGTTTGGTATTTCCAGCCAAGGGCTTTTGGGTTACCTGAAAACGTATATACAGCCAACACCGCTCATGCTGCCTTTTAACCTGATCAGTGAAGCGTCACGCACCATGGCACTGGCCGTGCGCTTATTCGGTAACATGATGAGTGGCGCTATGATCATCGCCATTCTTTTAGCCATCACGCCTTTTTTCTTTCCCATTGTGATGACGCTGTTGGGTTTGCTAACCGGCATGGTGCAAGCCTACATCTTCACCATCTTGGCAGCGGTGTACATTGCTGCAGCCACCCGCAGTAGTAAGGCGGTCAAGGCACTTCCACCGACGCCAGTAACATGAACCTCTGCCCTACCCCCAATCCACCACCACAAAGGTACACTTTATGGACGCTCTCACCTGGATCGCCGTCGCTTCCATCGTCATGGCAGGCTTGACCACGGGCTTCGGTACCATGGGGCCGGCTTTGGCCGAGGGCAGAGCGGTCGCCGTTGCGCTTACCTCATTGGCCCAGCAGCCCGATGCTTCTGCAACCATCACGCGCACGCTATTCGTCGGCTTGGCGATGATCGAATCCACCGCCATTTATTGTTTCGTGGTGTCGATGATTCTTATCTTTGCCAATCCCTTCTGGAATGCCGCACTGGCGGCGGCCAGTCAGGCAATAGGCGAATAAACCATGCTCATCGATTGGTTTACTGTCGGCGCCCAGGTGCTGAATTTCATTATTCTGGTGTGGTTGATGAAGCGCTTTCTTTACCAGCCGGTACTGAACGCCATTGCTGCGCGTGAGCAAAAGATTGCTGCCGCACTGGCGGACGCCGCCAATACCAAGGCAGAAGCGCACAAGCAAAAAAGCGACTTTAAGCAAAAAAATCTAGCGTTCGAGCAACAGCGTACAGATTTATTGCAGCAAGCCACGGATTCAGCAGCGGCGGAGGGTGAACGCCTGCGTACCGAGGCAACCCAGGCCGCCGATAAAGCGAGCGCAGCGCGCGCGAAGGCATTATCGACGGACACCCAACATCTGCATGCAGAGATCGTTCGCCAGACCCAGCAACAGGTCTTTGATATCGCACGCCGCGTGCTAAGCGACCTTGCAAACACTAGCCTGGAGCAACGAACAAGCGACGTCTTTATTCAGCGCTTACAAAACGCCGACGGCGAGACATTGGCATCACTAAGCAAGGCACTCACGGACACTTCCGAATCTAATCCCGCCCTACTGCGCAGCGCTTTCATACTCCCAGCAGCTCAGCAGATGGCCATCCAAACTGCACTGGAGAATAAGATCGGCCATTCCATTGCACTTAGGTTCGAGACCACCCCTGATCTGATAGCAGGCATTGAAATCAGTGTCCAAGGACAGAAACTGGCATGGAGTATTGCAGACTACTTGAGTGCCTTGTCCTCAATTCCGCCTACGGCGCACGCCAAGTCCGATGCGACGGAGGCTGCATGACCGCCGCAATATCCGACAAAACAAGCCTACAGCGCGCTGTCGAAAGCGCGTTCGCAGCTATCCAGCAGCGTTTGCAGACATTCGAACCGCAACTAACACTACGCGAGGTGGGCACGATCAACAGTGTCTCCACCGGCATTGCACGTGTCCATGGGCTACAGCAAGCCAGCTCCGAGGAGCTGCTGATATTTCCCGGCGGACTATTCGGTATCGCATTCAATCTCAATGAAGACAGCATTGATGTGGTACTGCTAGGTGACTACGCACACCTTCATGCGGGGCAAGAAGTTCAGCGTACCGGCCGGGTAATGGACGTGGCCGTGGGCGACGCCTTGCTGGGCAGAATGATCGACCCGCTTGGGCGACCATTGGATGGTCTGGGGCCGGTGATGACACATCAGCGGCTGCCCATCGAACGGCCCGCGACCGCCATCATGGATCGCGCCCCGGTGACAGAGCCGCTGCAGACCGGACTGAAAGTCATAGACGCGCTGATTCCAATTGGTCGCGGCCAGCGTGAACTGATCCTGGGTGACCGCCAGACGGGCAAGACGGCGATTGCCATCGACACTATTTTTAATCAGCGCGGTAAAGACGTTCTTTGTGTGTATTGCGCCATTGGTCAACGGGCGTCTGCGGTGGCGAAGGCAGTCGCTAACCTGCGCGAGAAAGAGGCGCTTTCCTACACCGTGGTCGTTGTCGCCGAAGGTAACGAGGCCCCTGGTTTGGCCTACATTGCGCCCTACGCCGCCACGAGTATCGCCGAGCACTTCATGGAACAGGGCCGCGACGTACTGATCGTTTACGACGACCTCACCCACCACGCCCGCGCCTACCGCGAATTGTCGCTGTTACTGCGTCGGCCACCGGGGCGAGAAGCCTTTCCCGGCGACATCTTCTATATCCATTCACGCATGCTCGAACGCGCCACCCGCTTAAACAAAGAGCGTGGGGGCGGTTCGTTGACCGCGCTGCCCATTATCGAAACCGAGGCACAAAATATCTCGGCCTACATTCCGACCAACCTGATTTCTATTACCGATGGGCAGATAGTGCTGTCGCCATCGCTGTTCGAACTCGGCATTTTACCGGCCATTGACGTGGGTCAGTCGGTATCGCGTGTGGGTGGCAAGGCACAGCGTGCGGCCTATCGCGCAGTGGCAGGCGACCTTAAGCTGGCCTATGCACAGTTTGAAGAACTTGAAACCTTTGCCCGTTTTGGCGCTCGCCTGGATGAAGATACGCGGCAATCCATCGAGCACGGGAAACGCATTCGCGCCTGCCTCGGCCAGGCCGAATTTTCGCCGGTATCCGTGCCCGCCCAGATCGCCATCCTGCTGGTATTGAACGCAGCCTTGTTTGACGCCGTTCCACTTAAGCACATGTCGGCAGCACAACACGCCGTGGAAGAGATGGCCAATGACCTGCCTGATGACCTTAGCAAACGTCTCACCGCAGGCGATAAGTTGACCGACACGGATCGTCTGCAGATCATCGAAGCAGCCCGTCTAGCMCTTGCAACTTTCCTGCCCCCAATTGATAACGCGCTACCACAAGCGACGACTGCTCATACTGAAATCAGTGCCCACCCATGAAAAGGCACAGCGTTAACAGTCCCTATAATAACGCCAATGAAGCGCAGCCTTAATGGCCACCACCCTCATTGCCCTACGCCGTCAGATTGATAGCGCCGGAGACCTCAAGTCCGTCGTCAGTACGATGAAGGCATCCGCCGCATCGGCCATTGGGCAGTATGAACGCTCAGTAGCAGCCTTGGCCGATTACGCACACACGGTCGAACTTGGGCTAGGTGTGTGTCTTCGCTCAGCCGAGCAGCGCGGTTTAAAGACGCAAACATTGCCACCACGAACCCATTCAAGTCGGCAGCACGTTGTAGTATTCGGCTCTGATCAAGGGCTGGTGGGACGATTCAACGAGGTGGCTGTCGACTATGCGGTGCAAGCACTGGCGAATACGGAAGCCAAGGTTTGGGCTGTTGGCGAGCGCGCGCATGCGCGTCTTGTCGATGCTGGCATTTCGCCCGAGGGCCTCTTTGCGGTTCCTGGATCGGTGGAACTGATCAGCCGATTGGTCGGCGATATTTTGCTAAACGTTCAAAGCTCAGACATCACAACGGAGGACGAAGGGCATTTTGCCACGCAAAGCACCGCGCTGACCCTCTTCTACAACCGGCCAAATGCTGCTGGCTATGCCCCAGTAAGCCAGCGCCTGCTGCCCCTGGATACTCAATGGCAGCATGGGCTCGCCAAGCAACCGTGGCCCACCCCCCAGATACCCGAAGTACTGGACATCTCTGCGCAGACACTGCGCGCCTTTATCCGCGAGCACCTCTTCGTCTCGCTGTTTCGCGCCAGCGCTGAGTCGTTAGCCAGTGAAAATGCTAGCCGACTGGCCGCTATGCAGCGCGCTGACCGCAATATCGCCGAGCTGCTGCAGTCACTGCACGCCCGCTTTCATCGCCTACGCCAAGCGGGCATCGACGAGGAGCTGTTCGACGTTATCTCCGGTTTCGACGCTTTAATGCCCAGCGACGGTACCAGCCTCAAGTCATGACGATGCTGCGTGCGTTGACGTACAGACAGGCTTAGATACTGGGAAGAGACTAAGCAGAGACTCCAGCCAACCTAAATCCCAGTCGCTGGCAGCAACCCGTACAGGTATCTGAGATGACTCAGCCACAGTCTGACGATTACCGCTCTACCAATGAACTCGCGCCCACAGACAATGAGCTAGGCCAAGCCTCGATCATCGCTGATGCTCTTCAGGCAAAGCTCAAGCGACAATGCCATCTACAGACTTCAGCGCGTGCGTTCACATGAAGAAGCCTAGCGCAGTTCACTCCGCAACATTCGCAGCAACTAGCGTCGATGACGTCACCACGCCCCACGTCCAAGCCAGTGCCGCCTCGCCTGCCAAATTGGGGCTCAGCCTGCTGGKGGCGCTTGTGGTCGGTTCGATCATCGGCAGCGGCATATTTGGGCTTCCGCAAAATATGGCCGCCGGTGCAGGTGCTGGCGCTATCCTGATCGGCTGGACCATTACCGGTATCGGTATGCTCCTGCTGGTAAGGGTTTATCAGATGCTCTCGATGCGCAAACCCGAACTGAACAATGGCGTTTATGCCTATGCCCGCGCGCTGTCAGGTGAATACGTGGGCTTCAACTCTGCCTGGGGCTACTGGGTAAGCGCCTGGATTGGCAATGTCGGTTATCTGGTGGCTGCCTTCAGTGCGCTTGGTTACTTCTTCCCTATATTTGGTGATGGCAACTCTCCGGCCGCCATCGCTGGCGCCTCCATCGTTTTGTGGGTCATACATCTATTGGTACTGCGCGGCATACAAGGTGCAGCAGTACTTAACGCGGTGATCACGTTAGCCAAGATAGTGCCTTTGCTGCTGTTCATTGCACTGGTAGCAATGGCCTTTGAGATAGACACTTTCCGTCTCGATTTCTGGGGAGACGCGGGTCTCGGTTCCGTGCTCGACCAGGTCAAGAGCACCATGCTGGTGACCGTCTGGGTGTTTATAGGCATCGAAGGTGCCAGCGTCTATTCGGCAAGAGCACGCAACCGTGAGGATGTAGGTCGCGCGACTATCATCGGCTTTCTAATTTGCCTGCTGTTGCTGATGGCGGTTTCGTTATTATCGTTGGGAGTGTTCAATCAACCGACACTGGCCGGTCTCAAAAACCCATCAATGGCGGGCGTGCTTGAAAATGCTGTTGGCACCTGGGGTGCCGTCCTGATCTACGTAGGTTTGATCGTCTCGGTGGGCGGTGGATTCCTGGCCTGGATGCTGCTCGCTGCTGAATCCCTGTTCACCCCTGCCGGTGGCGGCGTAATGCCAAAATGGCTGGGGCAGACAAATACAAAACACGTGCCTGCCAACGCCCTTTGGCTGACGAATGGCATGGTGCAGCTATTCCTGATACTGACGTTATTCTCCGAAGCTTCCTATTTGGCGCTGATCTCGCTATCTACCGCGATGATCCTGCTGCCCTACCTTTTCAGTGCCGCTTATGGCCTTTCACTGGCGTTGCGTGGTGAAGGTGTCAAGGCAGCAATCGGGCGTGCGGATGTTCCTGTTGCAGCGCTGGCCACAATGTACTGCTTGTGGCTGCTATACGCCGCCGGTTTCAAGTACTTGCTGCTGAGCGCCATGCTCTACGCGCCTGGCGTGCTGCTGTATGCCTGGGCCAAGCGCCAGCGCAAGGAACAAGTGTTTACTACTTGGGAGTGGCTAGTATTGGCGGCCTTGGTCGTACTGGCCAGCGTGGCAGCCACGCTKCTAGCCATGGGGCGACTCAGCCTGTGAACACGTACCCACTTTCACCCTCTCTCTGCTTGAACAGGAGAACGATGCGATGACGTCTCAAGGTGTACATTCTGAAGTTGGCCGTCTTCGCCGGGTACTGGTATGCCGGCCCGGCCTAGCGCAACAACGCCTGACGCCAGCTAATTGCCACGACTTATTGTTCGATGACGTTATCTGGGTTGAGCAGGCGCGCAATGACCACGACGCGTTCACCAATGCCATGGTGAGCCACGATGTCGAAGTACTGGAGTTGCATGATCTTCTGGCCACGACCATGGCCGACCCGATAGCCCGCACCTGGTTGCTAGATCGTAAATTAGGCCCAGGAACCGTTGATAGTGAGCTGGTCCAGGAGCTCCGCCCCTGGCTAGAAGAGCTGCCACCACAACGCTTGGCGGAACACCTGATCGGCGGTTTGGCACGCGCCGAACTGACGTTCGAACCAGCGGGCCTGTTGGCGAAATACGTTGCCGCAAACGATTTTCTGCTGCCGCCGCTACCCAACACGCTGTTCAGCCGTGACAGTAGTTGTTGGATCGGTAAGGGCGTGGTTCTGTGCCCAATGTACTGGCCCGCACGCCGGCAGGAAACACTGCTAACGGCAGCAGTGTATCGCTTCCATCCATTATTCGCCGGTCAGGTAACAACCTGGTGGGGTGACCCGGACGAAGAGCACGGCGGTGCGACAATGGAAGGGGGCGATGTGATGCCCCTAGGCAATGGCGTGGKGATGATAGGCATGGGTGAGCGTACGTCACCACAGGCCGTGAGCCAACTTGCCCGCAGCCTGTTTGCAAAGGGCGCGGCTACCCGCGTGCTGGCAGCACAGATACCAAAATCTCGCGGCGCCATGCATCTGGACACAGTATTTACCTTCTGCGACGTAGACTTAGTCACTAGCTTCCCAGAAATGGTCGATGAAATCCGTGTACACAGTCTCCGGCCGGGTGAAAAAGAAGGCAGTCTGGATGTACGTACTGAAACAAAGCCCTTCCTCGAAGTAGTCGCTGAGGCGCTGGGGTTGGCCAAGCTACGTTCGGTGGCTACTGGCGGGAATGCTTGGCAATCAGAGCGGGAACAGTGGGACGACGGCAACAACCTGCTGGCACTGTCGCCTGGGGTGGTGATGGGCTATGCCCGCAATACCCACACCAATACCTTGTTGCGTAAGGCAGGTGTGGAAGTTATCACAGTGCCAGGCTCCGAGCTGGGGCGTGGACGAGGCGGCAGCCACTGCATGTCCTGCCCGATTGAGCGCGACGCGCTCTGATCCTAACCCCTGATGAGACGATATCATGAGTTTTAATCTACACAATCGTAGCCTATTGGCGCTAAAGGACTTCACTCCAGATGAAATCCGTTTCCTTCTGGATCTGTCTGCCGAACTAAAGCGCTCTAAAGCGGTGGGCAATGAAGTGCCGCGCTTAAAGGGCAAAAATATCGTCCTGATCTTCGAGAAGCCATCAACCCGCACCCGCTGCGCCTTCGAAGTCGCGGTGCACGATCAGGGTGGTCACGTTACCTACCTCGATTCTGGCGCCTCGCAGCTAGGCCACAAGGAATCGCTGAAAGACACCGCACGAGTACTTGGGCGCTACTACGACGGCATCGAGTACCGCGGGTTTCACCAAAGCGTGGTTGAAGAGCTAGCGCAATATGCTGGAGTGCCTGTATGGAACGGCCTGACGGATGAAATGCATCCCACACAGATACTCGCCGATCTACTGACAATGCAGGAGTTCGGCGAGAAGCCACTGCACGAACTCAGTTTCTGCTATCTCGGAGACGCCAGTTTCAATATGGGCAGTTCGCTACTGGTCGGCGGCACCCTTATGGGCATGGACGTCCGCATCTGTTCGCCCGCAGAACTACAACCACCCGCCGAGCTGGTCGCCCAAATGCGCGAACTAGCCCGCGCCACCGGCGCACGCATCACACTGGAGACCGATCCATTGAAGGCGGTGACCGGCGCGGACTTTCTCTATACCGACGTCTGGGTCTCAATGGGTCAGGACGACGAGGTCTGGCAGAAACGCATCGACCAATTGCTGCCCTATCAGGTCAATACCGCACTGATGCAGGCAACTGGCAAACCCACCAGCCGATTCATGCACTGTCTGCCAGCCTTCCATAGCCTAGAAACTGAGGTGGGTCGCCAGGTCCATGAGAAATATGGCCTCAGCGAGATAGAAGTCACCGATGAGGTATTCGAATCAGACGCCTCGATTGTCTTCACCCAAGCCGAGAACCGTATGCACACCATCAAGGCCGTGCTGGTAGCGACCCTCGGATGAGACCTAACGGAGCCGAATCATGAGGATTGTCGTTGCGCTGGGCGGCAATGCACTCCTGCGCCGCGATCAACCACCCACGGCGGAAAACCAGTTGGAGAATATTCGTAGTGCAGCTTCTCAACTGGCGCGCGTGGCCGAAAAACACGATCTGGTGCTAACGCACGGAAATGGTCCGCAGGTCGGTCTATTGGCACTGCAGGCTGATGCCTATATAAAAGTGGATGCCTACCCGCTGGACGTATTGGGCGCCCAGACGGATGGCATGATCGGTTACCTGTTAGAGCAAGAGCTGGCTAATCGGCTACCTGCCACTCGGGAAGTGGCGACGCTGATAACCCGCGTAGAGGTCGACCCAAAGGACCCCGCCTTTAAACATCCAAGCAAGCCAATCGGCCCAGTCTACGAAAAGGTAGAATCTGAGCAAATAGCCATTGCCAAGGGCTGGAGTATGGCGCCGGATGGCAGTGCGTTTAGGCGCGTAGTTGCGTCCCCAAAACCAGTCCGGGTACTCGGAATACAAGCAATTCGCTGGTTGCTGGAACGTGGCGCTGTGGTCATAGCCGCTGGGGGCGGAGGCATACCAGTGGCACGCAACATGGGTACTAACGACCTCCAGGGCGTTGAGGCTGTGATCGATAAGGACCTATGCAGTAGCCTACTTGCACGTGAATTGCAGGCGGATCTGTTAGTCATCGCCACCGATGTATCAGCGGTTTTTCTAGATTGGGGAAAACCTACCCAGAACGCCCTCGAAAAAGTAACGCCCCAGAATTTAAGCCAATACGACTTCGCCGCGGGATCAATGGGACCAAAAGTCGAAGCAGCGCAAGCCTTTGTTCTCGCTACCGGTAAACGCGCGGTAATCGGCTCGCTAGAACAGATTGAGGGCATGCTCGAAGGAAGTGCCGGCACGCAGGTCTACTCTGCCAACGCAGGTAATGCTGATTAATGCAGTGCTCGCTTAATACTTGTTGGAATAGAGCCGCAATGCTTTAGCTATTCATTTATCTGCCTATCAGGCGCCAGAGAAACGTTCTCAATAATCATTTTTTTGGTGCTTACCTTTTTTTAAGCCTGCCATAAGTCACCTCATTTAGGATGATCCTTGTGCCAATCGACAAATATGTCTTGCACAGCCAACCATCATCGAAAAGAGGTATTACGTATGCGAACTCACATCACTAAGATTATAACGTCAGCTTTGTTACTGACGGCTAGCACGGCTGCGCTGGCCGAGACTCATTGTACTGATGCCCCCAGTGACGAATGGATCAGCCAAGCTGATATGCAGGAACGTATCAGCGAGATGGGTTACAAAATCAAAGAATTTAAGGTCACCGAGGGAAACTGCTACGAGATATACGGCTGGGACGAGCAGGAACGCCGGGTAGAGATCTATTTCAACCCCGTAGATGCCAGCATCGTGAAGCAGGAAGTCGAAGACTGATCAGGAGTTTACCATGGCCGATAATACCCGTATCCGTGTTTGGGATCCGTTGGTCAGGTTGGTACATTGGGCTTTGGTCGCTGGCGTAGGCGTTAACCTATGGGTAACCGAAGAAGGGGGCGATATACACCAATGGGTCGGTTATGCCTTGGTGGCATTAATCGTCGTACGCATCCTTTGGGGGTTTATCGGTCCCTGGAGCGCACGCTGGCGGAGCTTTTGGCCTACGGTGAGCCGACTTCAATGTGCGCTGCGCGGTCGCGACAGCAAGACAGTGCAAACCGGCATTACCCATACACCGCTGGGGGCCATCATGATGCTGGTGCTGCTTGGGCTAATCCTCGGTCTGGGACTTACTGGCTACATGATGGAAGAAACGGATCGTTTCTGGGGGGTTGGCTGGGTTGAAGAAACCCACGAACTCATGGCCAACGCGTTTCTTTTTCTAGTACCACTGCATGTATTGGGTGCTGTGGTAGGAAGCCTCAAGCAAGGCGATAATTTGATCGCTAGCATGTTGCATGGCTATCGCCGCCGCCCTACCTCTAACCCCAACGCTAAGGCTCACGATGTACAGTCTTAAAAGGTACTGTTAAGACGATACCATGATTGTGGCCACTCCTTAATTTTGCACGAGTGGCCTTTTAAGGCCTGCCTGACACAGCGCGATGGCTGCGCTATCTCTTATTTATGCCACGACGCCGAACAAGCGGCCTATGCCGAAGGTCAAGACCATCGCCAGTGCGCCCCAGAACATTACGCGCAACGAGGCTTTGAGTATCGGCGCGCCACCTACACGGGCAGCTGCCGCCCCCAGAAAGGCCAAAAACACTAGCGAGAAGAGCGCCACCAGAAGAATCAGCAAGGACGGCGGCGCCCACCAAGCGATCAGCAACGGCAACAGGGCGCCAGCCGTGAAGGTCACAGCCGATGAAAAGGCCGCCTGGAGTGGGCGAGCTTGGCTTGTCTCGGTAATGCCAATCTCATCTCTGGCGTGAGCGCCTAGCGCATCGCTTGCCATCAGCTGTTCAGCGACTTGAGTGGCCAGCGCCGGTGTTAACCCACGCGCTTCATAAATCGCTGCCAGCTCTTCCAGTTCAGCATCAAAATGCTCCATCAACGCTTGGCTTTCAAGCGCAAGATCCGCATGCTCGGTGTCAGACTGTGAGCTAACGGAGACGTATTCACCGGCGGCCATCGACATAGCCCCGGCCACTAGACCAGCAATACCCGCTAACATAATGTCGCTATGCGCGGTGCTCGCTGCCGCCACACCGAGGATCAGGCTGCTAGTCGAGACAAGGCCATCATTCGCGCCCATGACGGCTGCGCGCAGCCAACCTGAACGGTTAGATCGATGGTGTTCTGTATGTTGCATAGCTTCACCTCGTGATTAATCTCGCCTTTCTTTCCAAACTTAGCCTGATGCGTCGTCATCAGTTCTGCCTTTTCACAACAGCAGCGGCCCCGTTTGATCCAGATAGGTAGGATCAAAACCGACCAGCGTGGTCAACCCATGGTAATCATCAAAAGTCACCACACCATGGCGAAACGTCATCAGTCCTTTTTCGCGTAGTTGTCTAAGCAAACGGTTAACGTGAACCGCCGTCAGCCCTAATGCATCCGCCAAATGGTACTGCGTTAACGGGCAGTAATAGCCTTGTTTATTGCCCATCCCGACCAGTGTCAGTCGAGCGCCGAGTTCAAGTAGAAAATGCGCCATGCGCTCTATGGCACTTCGTCGACCGATATTCACCAGGTGTTCAACCACCATGGCCTCATCACGCGATGCTGCCCATAAAACCGCCGTAGCTAACCGCAGGTGTTGGGCAAAAATGTCCAATAAATCACTCACCAACACTTCAGATACTTCAATATCCGAGATGGCCTCAATACTGTGATCAGAGGTGTGAAGCAAGGCACTTCTCAGGCCTAGAAAATCGCCCGGGATTTGGAAATCGACGATCTGACGTGAGCCATCCAGCAGAATCTTATACGAGCAAACCCAGCCTGCGGCCAAAATGTAGGCTTTTTGGTCTGACTGGCCCTGATGGACGAGATCTCTTCCTGCTAACACGGCCTTACGCCGCTGGTGTAAACGCGAGATAACCGTAAGCTCGACCTCCGACAGAGCCACAAATGCCCCCAGTTTGCGAGCAAGCGGCGTCGTTTCAATCGCCGTCATAACGTTTCCCAATGGGAGAAAAAAAGCAGAAGTCCAAAGCGCTGACTGCTTTCGATTAGCTCAGCATAACGGGCTTTGTGCCAATCTGCTGCAACTCATATGTGAGACGCATTGATTTAACGCTCGCCACTTAACGGAATGGAGAAACTCAGATGTCACATCATGTATCAAAAGATAAGGAGTTCGCAGGGTTGGCCGCACTGGCTATCTGCGAATCGCTGTTGCTGGCCATCAACGATCACCAGCTATTATCGGAAAGCGAAATCATCGGTGTGCTCACGGATGCCGCCAACACCCATGAGAATGCAGTGGGCCTGGATGACGAGTCGGAGACACACGTAGGGGTGGCCGCGTTAATCAACGCCATCATCAGCGGCGGCAACTCGGTACGGCGGCTTTAAGACAACGGGTTGCTAAGCGTCAGCTCCCCCCCCCTTTGGGTCCTGGGCTGCCTTCTTCCGAGAGTCGAACATGCTGGCCCGGCTGGCCCACTTTCACMCCTTTAAGTATCCACAAATTGAGGGTGCGTGTTCGTAAGGCGACACGCCCCTGAACATCTACCTCAGGCATCTGTACGGCCCAGAGAGAGGCAAAAAACACCGACTTTTAACCGGAATAACTGATGCTGATCAGCTTGTCACATGCGTGCAAGGGCTATCCTCTTTACATCTAGCGGATGGAACAGTTTGGGTGAAATCGTTTGGAGGTAACGGCGATTGAATTCATAAAGGAGCAACGATGTTAAAACGTCCGGCAACCACGGATACCGATAGGACCGTTACCGAAAGCGACACAGCGGCCGAAGACAACGCGGTATCGACCTTTTATCAAACCATCGACCAGTCCGCCCACCGGGCAGTGGCGAAAGCAACGTCAGGGCTTGCCCCTTCGGTGCTGGCGGTAGCGTGGATCGATTGGGCAGTCCACCTGTCTGTTTCACCGGGAAAGCAGTTGCAGCTGATGTCCTCAGCGATGCGAAATGCGCAGACGCTGTGGACACAGGTACTCGCATCACCAATGCGCGGGCCTCAAATGTTGGCCTCCCAAGCATCAGGCGACGAGCCCGACACCTTGGACCGGCGATTTGCTGATCAACGCTGGCGGCAATACCCCTTTAACATTTTGTCGCAGGCGCACCGCCAATACTGGCAATGGTGGCAAGAGGCCATGACCGGGGTCCATGGTGTGGCCCCTGCGCATGAAGACCTCATGGCGTTTGTCACCGGCCTTATGATTGACACAGCCTCGCCGTCCAATTTCGCCTTTACCAATCCGCAAGTCATCGCCGCTACGGTGGAGGAGAAAGGACAAAACGTTGTACGTGGTGCCAAGCAACTGGCCGAGGATGTCTACCGCAAGACCGGCAAAGCACAGCCTGCGGGCCCGCAGCCCTTTGAAGTAGGGCGCAATCTTGCGGTTACCCCCGGCAAGGTCGTCTTTCGTAACGATTTGATAGAGTTAATTCAATACACACCCAGCACCGAGACGGTTCGCCCTGAACCGATTTTTATCGTGCCTGCCTGGATCATGAAGTACTACATTCTTGATTTGTCAAAGACGAATTCACTGGTTCAATTTTTGGTGGCCCAGGGCTTCACCGTGTTCATCGTCTCTTGGAAGAACCCCGACGCAGAAGACCGTGAACTGGGCATGGATGAGTATCGTCAGCTGGGCATTATGGAAGCCATCGATGCCGTTCAAGCGATCACCCATGCTCCCAAACTCCATGCCGTCGGGTATTGTTTAGGTGGAACGCTCCTGGCTATCGCGGCGGCAACGATGGCGCGCGACGGCGATGAGCGTTTCGCGACCGTCACTTTCCTGGCCGCTCAAATCGATTTCACCGAGGCGGGACCGTTGCGTCTGTTCATCAACGACGCCCAGGTGACCATGATTGAAGACATGATGTCCGAGACCGGCTATCTGTCATCGGATCAGATGGCCGGCGCCTTTGCCTTGTTGCGCGCTCGCGATTTGATCTGGGCCCCTGCCATTCAGCGTTATTTGCTGGGGTTGCAGGGCCACTCCTTCGACCTGATGGCGTGGAATGCGGACGCAACGCGTATGCCCTCCCGGATGCACTCAGAGTACCTACGCTGGCTGTTCCTGAACAATGACCTGGCCGAAGGTCGCTACCAGGTGGATAGCAAAGCGATTGCGGTTACCGACATTCGTGCCCCCATCTTTGCCGTTGGCACTGAAGACGATCATGTGGCGCCCTGGCGTTCCGTCTACAAACTTCACCTATTAGTGAATGCTGATGTGACCTTCGTGCTCACCAGTGGCGGGCACAATGCGGGGATTGTGTCGGAACCGGGTCATCACAACCGCCATTTCCGCATCGCCGACACCGATGCAGATGCCTCTTACCGTTCACCTGATACCTGGTGCTCAGATACCGAGACACAGGCGGGATCGTGGTGGCCTGCGTTCACTGATTGGCTTGAAAAACAGTCGGGCGATCCCATCGCGCCTCCCCCACTGGGTGCCCGCTCAGGCCGGTATGCGGCACTGTGCGATGCGCCTGGCACCTATGTGAAGCAAACATGACCGCCCTCCACAACGGCCTGGAAAACGATCGGAAAGACGAGGAGCTTCCAGCGCTTGCTCTTAAAGACAAGGTCGCGCTGGTGGTCGGTGTCGCCAACGAGCACTCCATCGCCACCGGCTGCGCGCAAGCGTTTCGCTTAGCGGGTGCCGACGTTGCGCTGACCTATGCCACTGAACAGGCAAAGCCCTTTGTGATGCCCGTGGCTGATGCCATCGGCGCGGCGTTGCTGCTGCCCATGGACGTAGACGTTGAGGGCGAAATGGAGGCGGTCTTTAGCGCCATTGCCCAGCGCTGGGGACGACTCGACATCCTGGTCCACTCCATCGCTTATTGTCCTGCCGGGGATCTGCATGGGCGCGTCACCGATTGTTCACGCGCTGGCTTTGCCCAGGCCATGGATATATCCGTCCACTCACTGATACGTATGGCGCGCCTGGCCGAGCCACTGATGGTACAGGGTGGCTCAATCCTGACCATGACCTACTACGGGGGTGAGAAGGTCATCGATCATTACAACATCATGGGGCCCGTCAAAGCGGCGCTGGAGGGCACCATGCGTTCGCTGGCCGTTGAGCTGGGCCCCAAACGAATTCGCGTCAACGCCATCTCGCCAGGGCCGCTTAACACCAGAGCAGGCTCTGGGATTGCGCACTTCGATGAGCTCATAGACGCAGCGCGGTTACGGGCGCCGGAACAAGCGCTGGTGACGATTGAGGATGTCGGCCATATGGCGGTAATGCTTTCCAGTGATAACGCACGCTGCGTGTCAGGCGATACCGCCTATGTAGATGGAGGTTTTCATGTCCGAGCTTGAGCATGTCGAGGCGACACCTACCTATATAGAGAACAAAACCTACGACGAGATTTCGATCGGGGACAGCGCACAACTGACCCGGAGGTTAAAAACGCAGGACATTGAACTCTTTGCGGTCATGTCAGGCGACGTTAACCCCGCCCACGTGGATTCTGAATACGCTAAAACCGATATGTTTCATGGGGTCATTGCCCATGGCATGTGGGGCGGTGCCTTGATCTCGGCGGTTCTGGGCACTCAGCTACCCGGCCCCGGTACCATTTTCCTGACACAGAGCCTGAACTTCCTAGCCCCGGTCGGCCTAGGCGATACGGTCAAAGTGAGAGTGGAAGTCACCGAGAAACACCCCAAAGGCCGCTTGACCCTCGCCTGCACGTGCTTCAACGAGCACAACACGCTGGTGATTAACGGCACCGCGGAAGTCATCGCACCGCGTGAAAAAGTGCGCCGCCCTCGGGTTGTGTTGCCCGAAGTACACCTGCACGTGCAAGGCGCACACTATGCCAAGCTGATCGCCGCAACGCATCACCTATCCCCCATCCGAACCGCTGTCGTTCACCCCTGCGATGAACTGTCGATCACTGGCGCGCTGGAAGCCGCTCGCCAGGGCATGATTGTGCCCATCCTGGTGGGGCCCACGGCCAAGATTCACGCAGCGGCCAAGGCTGCCGGGGAGAGCCTGGCTGGCATAGAAATCGTCGATGCGGCGCATAGTCATGCCGCCGCGGATGCCGCCGTGGCGCTTGTCCGGGCCTCGCACGTGGCCGCGCTCATGAAGGGGTCGCTGCATACTGACGAACTCATGAACGCGGTCGTGAACACCGACACGGGCCTGCGCACTGAACGACGAATGAGCCATGTCTATGTGCTGGATGCTCCGCCCTACCCCAAACCCCTTTTCATTACCGATGCGGCGATCAATATTTACCCTGATATCGCGACTAAGCGTGACATCGTGCAGAACGCTATCGATCTTGCGCATACCCTAGGCATCCCACAACCCAAGGTGGCGATATTATCTGCGGTCGAAACCGTCAACCCCCACATCACCTCAACGCTGGATGCTGCAGCGTTGTGCAAAATGGCCGATCGAGGGCAAATCACCGGCGGTTTGCTCGATGGTCCGCTGGCCTTCGACAACGCCATTTCTGCCTCGGCAGCGGCCACCAAAGGGATCGTGTCTGACGTGGCGGGTGATGCCGACATATTGGTCGCCCCTGATCTCGAAGCAGCGAACATGATGGCAAAGCAGCTGATCTATTTGGCCGGTGCTGATGCGGCGGGCATTGTGCTGGGCGCGCGCGTGCCGATTATTCTGACCAGCCGAGCAGATAGCCCGATGGCGCGACTGGCCTCATGTGCCCTGGCACAGTGCTTTATCAGCTACGGGAACAATGGCTCTAGCGGGGAGAAAACAGCGCCATGACAGACGCGATTCTGGTGGTGAACGCGGGCTCATCGAGCCTCAAGTTTGCCCTCTACCCAGAGAGTTCCAACCCTACAGCGGCCCTCTTGCGAGGCAAGATTACCGGCGTTGGCAGCCGCTGTGTGTTTTCAGCGCGTGATGGCGAAGGCCGAGCCCTACCGCCAAGCGAAGGGATGTCTGTCGACGCTGTGGCAGCGCTTGATGATCTGATCCCTACGCTGCTTGAGTGGCTAAAAAATCACCGTGGGGGTGTCAATATCCTCGCGGCCGGTCACCGCGTCGTGCATGGCGGGCGCCACCACACCGGCCCCGCCAGGGTGACTGAGGCCCTGCTTGATGAACTGACAACCCTCGAACCGCTGGCGCCGCTTCATCAAGTCCACAATGTAAAGGCGATTCGCGCCGTGGCCGCTGCTCTCCCCGGTCTGCCTCAGGTCGCCTGCTTTGACACCAGCTTTCACCGCACCCAAGACCGGCTTGCCCAGCTKTTCGCACTGCCGCGCGCACTGACCGATGCGGGGATTATTCGCTATGGCTTTCACGGCCTGTCCTACGACTACATTGCCAGCACACTGCCTCACCATCTCGGCGCCAGGGCGGATGGACGCGTTATCGTGGCTCACTTAGGCAATGGCGCCAGCATGTGTGCCATGCAGGCTCGCCGCAGCGTGGCCACTAGCATGGGCTTCACTGCGCTTGATGGGCTCATGATGGGCCAGCGCTGCGGCACCATTGACCCCGGCGTTCTCTTGCATCTGCTTGACTGTTTGGGGATGACCACTCAGGAGGTCGGGCACCTACTTTATGAAGCGTCGGGGCTGTTAGGCGTATCGGGTATCAGTAATGATATGGCGATACTGCAATCAAGCCCTGCTGTCGAAGCGCGCGAGGCCATCGAGTTGTTTTGCTATCGCGCGGCAGGCGAACTGGCCATGCTGGCAACGGCCATCAAGGGGCTCGATACCATCGTGTTCACCGCCGGTATTGGCGAGCACTCGGCACTGGTCCGTCGTCTTATCTGTCAGCAGCTCGAATGGATGGGGGTGGCGTTGGACACTGACGCCAACGAACGTGATGCCGTCCGCATCAGTTCGACGGCATCAAGCGTTGACGTGCTGGTCATTCCCACTGATGAAGAGATCGTGATGGCCGGTGCGACGCACCGGCTAACCACGGGAGTGCATGCCCCCTTCCCGTCTCATGGCGCTAGTCATCCGTCGCCTCAGATCCGCACCCAAGGCCAGCAAGCTAATCAACGATCTTGATGCTGGTTTTCTCCCACGTCACACTGACCGCCAGCCCATTGGGTGTGCGATTATTAAGCGTAAGGTGTGCGTTTTGGCGCTGAGCCAACTCCGAGACAATCGATAAACCCAATCCGCTACCGGTGGTGCCCTGGCCAGACGCGCGCCGAAAGCGCTCCGTGACTTTATCCAACAGTGCCTCGGGGAGCCCGGGGCCAGTGTCTCTCACCGTGAGTTGAGGCAACCCCTCCCAAAGCGCCAACTCTACCTCTACTTGACCGCCTTCTGGCGTATAGCGCAAGGCGTTATCCAGTAGATTACGGAAGAGAATTCCCACCTCGACTTCGTCGGCGCGAACCTCCAACCGGGTTAAGCCGGTTAGCCTCAAGTGCTGATCTCGCTCTTCAGCGAGTGGCCACAGCTCAGCTACCAGTTCAGCAATAATCGGATAGAGGTCGATAGTGGCCGGTGAGGTTGTGGCAACTTGATCCAATCGAGCCAAAATAAGCAGTTGCTCTACCACCCGCTGAAGCCGCTCAACCCCGACATAAGCCTTTTGTAATGATTGCTCGCCCCCTGCCTGCGCATTATCTAAGTGGATTCTCAGCGCTGCCAAGGGCGTGCGTAATTCATGGGCCGCATCTGCAGTGAAGCGCCGCTCACGTTCTAACGTTGCTTTCAACCGGGCGATAAAGTCGTTTAGCGATTGACGTAATCCATTAAGCTCTTGAGGAACCGAATTATCAATTTGACGCAGGTCGTGGGCGGAGCGGCCTTGTACCTGGCTGGAAAGCGCTTGGATGGGTGCAATACCCCAACGAATAATTCGACTCATCAGCCAAAGAAGGAGTGGCAGCAACAGGAGCATCGGCAACACGTTGTTCCAGGTGATGCGCTCCACCACTTCATCATGAAACGACCCTCGCAGCCCCATGCTGATCCAGGTATCGCTGGCAACATCGAACATGCTGAAAACCCGCCAACGATGGCCATCGTAGCTTTCCCAGCGAAAACCCTCCTCTAAAGGCGCGGGGAAAGGCCCTGCATCACTCCATTTGCCCCCTAATAGCCTGGGTGAGCCATCGGGATTCCAAAAACCCAGTACTAATTTAAGCTCTTCCTCGTGGTAAAGCTTGGGACCTGATACAGAGCTGCTCACGGGGACTGCGTTACCGTCGCGATATAGCTGGGCCGGATGTTCTGGTAGGCCCATGCGTGAAGCCAAGCGAGCATAGTCGTCAATGGTCGCGTTGGGATCGAGCTGGCCAGCCACAATCCGGCTGTGCAGACTGAGCTGTGTATCGAGAATTTCTTCTAACTCGTGATCGGTAATTAAGTAAGCCGCGGTAACCGCCACGCCCCCGGCGACAACCATGGTAATGGCTAGCGTGCGAAGAAGATAACGCCGTATCGATCTCATTGCGCCTGGCTATCCAGCCGGTAGCCAATCCCACGCACGTTAATAATCAGATGCTTTTCAAGCTTTTTACGCAGATGATGAATGTGAACTTCCACCGTGTTGGACTCTACCTCTTCGCCCCAGCCGTAAAGCAAATTTTCTAAACGAGGGCGAGATAGCACCCTGTCAGGGTGCCTAGCTAGCTCTAGCAATAAGGCATACTCGCGTCGGCCCAACTTTACGTCTTTGCCCCGCCAACTCACCGCATGGCGAGCCTCATCAATACTCAGTGCACCCAGCGTCAATATTTGTGAGGCACGCCCCTCTGCGCGTCGCATGACGACACGCAAACGGGCAAGTAGCTCCTGCAAATTGAAAGGCTTGAGCACATAGTCATCCGCCCCCGCATCTAAACCGCCAATACGGTCTTCCATCGCATCGCGGGCCGTCAAAATCAGAATAGGCAGAGTAGATTGCTGTCGGAGTAAATGCAGTACCTGCATACCGTCCATATCAGGCAGTCCAAGATCCAAAATAATCACGCTGAAGGTCTCGCTGCCGATAGCACTAATTGCCTCGCGGCCAAGCATAAACCAATCGACCGCGTAGCCCTCGCGCTCTAGCGCCGTCTTAATGCCATCCCCAAGCAAGGGGTCATCTTCTATGAGCAGTGCACGCATGCTGATTCCCTCAATCGACAAGCCGCTATCTTGGCTACCAAAACTTAAGCTTTTCTTAAATGCGGCAACTTACTTCCCAAAAAGCGACCTCATCTGAATTCAATCAACAAGCCTAACACTCTATTTTTGCRAAYCTCTTRCGCRGYTTAACTCTTCTTTAAGTTATTTAGGCTCAAGCTKCCTCTTTCGCCATGGGCAAAGCCAAAGCAGCGCCTTCAATGGCGGTCATTTTGAATCTGCCYTRTCGCTRCCRTGGGCAGRWCATTKTCWATTAAYTGAACAGAGCGCCAKAGTATGCACTTACTAACMCTYATTAGAACAAACTATTATTTAAAAATAATGGCCCGTTTTTTAGAAAAAAAATGAAGCGATATTTACTGGGAGGCATAAAGTATATCGTCAAAGCGCCTGAACCAGAAACCATTGACAGCCTTGTGGGCATAGAAAAAATCCTAATTATTCGCCCCAATTTTCGTCTAGGCAACGCGCTAATTAGTACCCCTGTCATCGATGCTTTTCGTGAACGTTTTCCTTGCGCGCGCATAGACTATTTAGCGACTGATAAAACATGGCCACTGTTGCAACAACGACCTGTTGATTATTTCTTTTTACTGTCTAGAAGCGCCATTCTTCGACCTTGGCAGTGTGTGACATTATTACGACGTTTACGAGCACAACGCTATGACCTGGCGGTACAAGTGAGCGGAGGATCAACGAGCGGCTTTATMGTGACCCGGTTAATAGGGGCRCGGTACAGCATGGGKTCRCGYAAAGGTCACCAGCGSTGGTACAGCATTGAGGCKGAAGGTAAGTCATCACAYGCCTAYGATGCCATCGTCAAYTTGACACGYCCGCTYGGYGTTGACTGCCGTAAYCGGCCATTGCTCCAGCCAACAGAGCAGGAACGCAATTAGGCAATGACGAAAATACAGCAGCTTGTCAGCCTTCATAGCGATCATCCATCAGATACAAATTTTATTGCCATCTTCGTTGGTGGGCATCAAAACAAACGTTGGCCGTTGGAATTTTGGTTAATGCTCATCGATGCCATGGAAGCCAGTAAAATACGCTATGTCGTATTTCTTGGACCGGAGGAGTTTAGGCTTCTAGCACCTATTGAGCGGCGTTTGATGTCATCACTTTATGGCAGCTTATGCCCACCACTTCCTATCCGCCAATTTGCCGCCGTTTTGGAACGTGCGCGGTTACTCGTGACGCCAGACTCGGGGCCTATGCACTTAGCGGCAGCACTCGATGTCGCCACCATTTCCCTAGTACGTCAGAAAAAATCACTCGCTTTCGTACCACGAGAAGCCTATGACACTATTCTGTGGCGCCCAGAAATCAGCACGGTAATAGAAGCCATACGCGCTAATCTTGATGGCCAAAACTCAACGGCTCCCGTTCAATCGGCCTCGGCAACAAACCAACTAACACAGTGGGTAACACCACCACCCAGTGCTGACCCTTTGTATTCTAGCTACTGAATTAAAGTGCATAACTGTTCGTTAAGTTTTGCACTTTATAGTGACCCTACTGTTACGTTATCGAGAGTACTGCCTTGCCTATTTCAACGACGTCAAAACCCAATGGCACGGGTGTTAAACGCATATTCCGCGCCTCTAGAAATGCAGCATCGGGTTTAAAAGCTTGCTGGATAAATGAATCTGCCTTTCGACAAGAGGTAATGCTCTGTCTCATCCTCTACCCTTTTGTATTTTTTGTTAATGTCACTTCTGTGGAAAAAGCATTGCTGTTTTCTTCACTCACACTTGTATTGATAGTGGAGCTCATTAACTCCGCCATAGAAAGCACCATTGACCGTATCGGACTAGAACATAACGAACTTAGCGGACGTGCTAAAGACATGGGGGCTGCCGCCGTCATGATGACCCTTTTTATGATGATGGGTGTGTGGCTATGCGTACTACTCTACTAAATGTTCTCAAACCCGTAGCATCCACATGGATTTTATTTCTAATCGCCATGTCAGTTTTCAGCATTTTAAATATAGATTTCACGTTAACTGACTTTATATACCGTCTTCAGGGAAATTTCTGGGCATGGAAAGATACCTTAATTACCCAAAAAATACTTCACAAAGGCGGCAAATGGCTAAGCTTGACGATGGGTTTAGCCACATTACTCCTATTGATACTAAGTACCATGGTGACGCATCTTAAAGCGTATCGCACGCCGCTTTTATATCTTTTTTCCGCAACGCTTATTTCAACGCTGCTTGTCGCAACAATTAAGCACTTGGTGAGCATGGAATGCCCTTGGGATTTAGATCGCTATGGTGGGGCACGAGACTTTATTGGCTTGCTCAACAACCGGCCTTCTTCAATACCAGCGTCCGCCTGCTTTCCCGCCGGGCATGCCAGCGCAGGCTATACGTGGATAGCCTTCTACTTCTTTTTTGCCGCCATACGGCCCAACTGGCGATGGGCAGGGCTTGCACTGGGTTTAGGGCTTGGCCTTACGTTTGGGATCACTCAACAGTTACGCGGGGCGCACTTTCTCTCTCACGACCTCTGGACCGTCATGATTTGTTGGACCGTAAGCTTTGTCCTTTCAAGATTTTTATTAACCCCCAGCGTTCATTAATCTTTTCGTACAGAGAGCCTTTCGATGCCCCCTTTACTATCATTGCCTTCAAAAATTGTTGGCACCGCTTGGCATTATCGCCCGACATTAAGCACGGAGCAGCTTGTCTTATGGGTCGTTGTCATATTCAGTGTTTTTTACAATATGCCTTTTTGGCAACAAGCCTTTGCTGGCTATGACCTTCTTGCCGTCCAGACATGGCTAACCTTTGCCAATATGTTTTTGGTGATGACCTGCCTTAACTATTTGGTCTTCATTAGCCTTGCTTTTCGAACGCTGGTAAAACCCTTATTAATCTTACTGTTTCTGATTGCCGCCTTCGTCAGTTACTTTACTAGCTATTACGGCACCTATTTTGATACTTCAATGTTAGACAACGTGCTTCAAACGGATACTAACGAAGCACAGGAACTTTTCACAGCTGGTTTACTGATTCATTTGGCCATCTTTTTTGGCTTGCCTACCGTCATGATTTGGCGCGTTAACATCACACCTTCATCCTGGAAGAAGGCAATATTGCGTCGCTTGGCTTATTGCCTTGCCAGCACTGTTATATTGCTGTTAGCGCTCTTTTTATCTTATCAAGAAGTGTCGTCACTCATGCGCAACAATAAAGAGCTTCGCTACTTGGTGACCCCAGGTAATTATATTGTTTCGATGGCGCAGGCGCTTTCCAGCCAACACGCTTCCGCGAATACGGTGCGTTCCCCAGTGGGTGAGGACGCCAGTATCAGTTCACAAGCGGGTGACAAACCCACACTGCTCGTCATCGTGGTGGGCGAAACGGTACGGGCGGCGAATTGGGGGTTAAATGGTTATGAACGCCAAACCACACCTAAACTTGCCCTGCAGCCTGACGTTATCAATTTTTCAGATGTTTCCTCATGCGGCACAAGCACTGCAGTTTCATTACCCTGCATGTTTTCATTACCAGGGCGTGCTGATTACGATAAATCTTATGCTCAGCAACATGAATCCTTGCTGGACGTATTAGCCCACGCCGGGTTAGAGGTCACCTGGCTTGATAACCAGTCAGGCTGTAAAGGTGTCTGCGACGGAGTGACAACAAAAGCGCTCTCGCCAGAGGAGTATGCGTCTTTGTGTCCAGAAGGGCGATGCTTGGATGAAGCACTGGTTCAAGCCTTGAACAAGCAAATTAGCGGTACCTCAGCTGATCAGGTGGTCGTGCTGCATCAGCTAGGCAACCATGGCCCCAGCTATTACCAACGTTACCCTGATGACTACGAACGTTTTGTTCCCTCTTGTACCACTGCGGATTTAGCCAAGTGCTCAAGTGATGCTATTACCAACAGCTACGACAATGCCATTCTGTATACCGACACTGTGTTGGATCAGGTGATTGAGATGTTAAAGCGTCAGGATGACTACGCAACTGCGATGATCTATCTCTCTGATCATGGTGAATCATTAGGCGAAAAGGGGTTTTATTTGCACGGCATTCCCTACGCCATTGCCCCAGACGAACAGACGCATGTGCCTATGGTTTGGTGGCTGTCCAGTTCATTCTCACAGCAGCAAGGGCTTAATACGGACTGCTTACGCCAAGTCGCTGATGAAACTGCCTCGCACGATAACTTATTTCACAGCGTGCTGGGTTTGCTTAACGTAGCAACGGACGTTTACCAGCAGGCAAAAGATATTAGCCAAACGTGCCGGAGTCTCACCAATTAATAAATGCTTAAGTGATCGTTAAGTATTCCATGGCAAGCTGCTATCCACTCTGCTCAACTATTCTGGTGTATGCACATGGTTTTATCGCATTTATTGGACTCCAGCCAAGTTTTTTGGAGACGGCTGCTACCCAAAAAAATGGCAACCTCGGAGGACTTGGTAGGCGGCATCAATACATCTATTCATTCTGCTGAATGGCCTACCATTAGAGCCAGCGTTGTTTTAGTCACTTTACTAACGCTTCTTCTATGGATGACGGGAATAGAAAAAATCGAGATTATCATCGCCTCACTAAGTGTAATGTCAGCTGGTATATCACAGTTGCTCAGTCGCTATTTTCTTACAATGTATTAAAAATAGTAGAAATTGAGTTAATAGAAACGCTTGACGCTTTAGGAGCTGCAGGAGTTGGAACCTTAATAGCTTTATAGCTTTATAGCTTTATATTTATTGAATTAACAAACTTAATATTTAATTTAGGAAATAGGCCTCTTATTTATGCCGCTAGGTAAAATTGAAGAATGAAAAAATGGCGGATGCATAAACCCTCTGCGAAGACTCAACAATTATTAAGTTATAATTTTTTGCGCTGCAAATTTATAGAGATTTTTGACACGAGAGTGGCAGACTTTGCGCCTATACATGACACCACACCATTTCGTAGGATTACTACAAAAATCGGTTATGTCACGACAAACCGCAAATTATGTCATTTTGGCTGGAATTTATGTCACAACAGACTGGAAACGACAAGAAATGGAGGCGGCCCCAAAAGCCACATCCCGGCACACGCAGCCACCACTACCGTTGCTCCCTTCCGGGCCTGGCGGGGTTCGCAGTTTAGCGTTGCGGGAGGACCTAAGGGGCCACCATAACGGCACACTCTGTGATTTATCCTACTGCTTACAGGCAGTAGCGAGTGTGCTGAGGTTGATGTGGTGGCTACGCCCTGATTTGAACAGGGGACCCCATCATTATGAGTGATGTGCTCTAACCAGCTGAGCTACGTAGCCTTTTCCTCATCAACGGGTGCAGATTATGCCTACCTTAATGACGAAAGGCAAGCCGGATTCCGGCTTGCCCTGCTAGTCAAAAAGCGTACCGAAATTGGCTTACTGAATAGCGGCGCGAACAGCCTCTGCTCCAGGCTCGCCATCGCGGGTTGTCMCACCTTCCAACCACTCATCCAGCACACCATCGTTGGCGTTCAAGTATTCCCGAGCGGCATCACGAGGGTCTTCACCATCATCCATGATCGCGCTCATCAATTGGTTTTCCATTTCCAGTGTAAACGTCATATTGCGTAATAACGCTCCCACATTGGGGCACTCATCCACGAAACCGGCACGGGTATTGGTATGCACCGTCGCGCCGCCTAAATCGGGGCCAAAATAGTCATCGGCATCAGAAAGATAGGCCATATCAAAGTTGGAGTTCATGGGGTGCGGCTCCCAACCTAAAAACACCATCCACTGCTCATTAGGCACCCGAGCGCGCAGTTCTGCCAACATGCCGGCTTCACTGGAATCGATCACCTGCCAATCGCCTAACCCGTAAGCATCGTCATCGATCATCTGCTCGATGAGCTCGTTGCCGTCGTTACCCGCTTCGATGCCGTGCACGCTGCTATCAAACTGATCTGCGTGCTCTGCTAAATCGTTAACCGACGTTACGCCTGCATCGTAAACATATTGAGGCACTGCCAGTGTGTACTTGGCCCCTTCCAGGTTGGCTACCAGACGTTCGACTTCACCGCGCTCGATGTAAGGATCACTAATGGAGGCCATGGAGGGCATCCAGTTACCCAGGAAGACATCGAAATCATTGTTGCGCATACCGGCGTAGGCAATCGGTACGGAAACTGTATCCACGCTCGGCTCGTAACCCAACCCCTCGAGGACTTCGCTGGCGAGCGCAGTGGTGGCGGTGATATCCGTCCAACCCACTTCGGCAAAGCGCACGCTGCTGCACTCATTGGCATAAGCCGCCGTTGGCAAACCCGCTGCCAGTAATAAAGCACCCGCGTAGCGTGAAGAAATTCTGCTCATCATCGTTGTCCCCTTAAAGCGATAAATATTGTCGACGTCTTTTTATTGATTGAACGTTCAATAAAAAAATGCCATCATGGTTAGGTAATCATGTCTACGCCCGGGTTTCAAGCATCGACCCGCGTCAGACATTCAACGAATTGGGAGAACATCTCTAGGAGAACACTGTGCCAAAGGTGGGAATGGAACCGATACGCCGCCAGCAGTTAATAAATGCGACCATGGCAGCCATTGATGAAGTCGGCCTAGCCGAAACCACCGTGATGCGCATTGCGCGTCATGCGGGCGTTTCAGCGGGCATTATCAGCCACTACTTTGGCGGTAAAGATGGCCTGCTGGAAGCGACCATGCGGCAAATCCTGACCGACCTAACCACGGCTGTTGCGGTGCGCCGCCATGCGTTAGAAGACGACTCTCCGCGCGCCCATATCGGTGCCATTATTGAAGGTAACTTTGACCGCACTCAGGTCACCGGCCCCGCCGCCAAGACCTGGTTAGCGTTCTGGGCCAGCAGCATGCACAAGCCGATGCTGCAACGGCTGCAAAACGTTAATGATCGACGCCTTTACAGCAATTTATGTCACCAGTTTCGACGTGTGATGCCTCGCTTAGAGGCCCGTAACGCCGCCCGCGGTCTGGCCGCCATGATTGATGGGCTATGGCTACGCGGCGCACTAACGCCAGAAGGCCTTGATGCTGAAGAAGCGCGCTTTCTTGCCCACACCCATCTCGATCAGCTTTTTGCTCACTATGGATGCCAACAACCCGCATCCAACACTTACAGCTAATTTTTATCTTATTTAAGGAGTCCTACATGGCCGCTCAAGATGTACAGCCACTCTATATTGATGGTCGCCAGGTAGACGCCACTTCAAGCGATACGTTTACCGTTACCAACCCTTTTGATGGCAGCCTGCTGGCCACTATCGGCCAAGCCAGTCAAGCCGATGTCGATTCAGCCGTCGCCGCAGCCCAGCGCGGCCAGCGCGAGTGGGCGGCGATGACCGGCATGGAGCGTTCACGCATCATGCTGCGCGCCGTTGCGCTATTAAGAGAGCGCAATGACGAACTTGCCGAACTGGAAACCCGCAACACCGGCAAACCGATCAGCGAAACCGCCAGTGTCGATATCGTGACCGGCGCGGATGCGTTGGAGTACTACGCAGGTTTAGCACCTGCTATTGAAGGCAGCCAGATTCCTCTGCGTGATAGCTCGTTTGTGTACACCCGCCGTGAGCCGCTGGGCGTGATCGGCGCGATTGGCGCCTGGAACTACCCCATTCAAATTGCCTGCTGGAAAGCTGCCCCCGCGCTGGCGGCAGGCAACGCGGTGGTGTTTAAGCCCAGCGAAGTGACCCCGCTTACCGTGATGAAACTGGCGGAAATATTCACAGAAGCCGGCCTGCCTAACGGCGTCTTTAACGTGGTACAGGGTGACGGCAGCGTGGGCGCCATGCTTACCGAGCATCCAGGCATCGCTAAAGTCTCGTTCACCGGCGAAGCGGGCACCGGTAAGAAAGTGATGGCCGCCGCCGCTAGCTCGACGTTAAAAGACGTCACCATGGAACTGGGCGGCAAATCGCCGCTCCTGGTCTTTGCAGATGCCGACCTTGATCGCGCTGCCGACGCCGCCATGATGGCCAACTTCTACTCCAGCGGCCAAATTTGCACCAACGGCACACGGGTGTTTGTTGAACGCAGCGTTAAAGATGCCTTTGAAGCCAAGTTGGTGGAACGCGTCAAGCGTATCAAGGCAGGCGACCCCATGGACCCAAGCGTTAACTTTGGCCCGCTGGTCAGCTTCGAGCATCAGGAGAAAGTGCTCTCCTATATTGCCCTGGGCAAAGAGCAAGGCGCTCGCCTGCTCGTGGGTGGCGACGACTGGAACAGCGGCAGCTTTGCCGATGGCGCCTGGGCTGCTCCCACGGTGTTTACCGACTGCACCGACGAAATGCGTATCGTGCGCGAAGAGATTTTCGGCCCAGTGATGTCGGTACTCGCCTTTGACGACGAGGCAGAAGTCATTCGTCGCGCCAATGACACCACCTATGGCCTGGCCGCCGGTGTCTTCAGCGAAAGCCTGAATCGCGCCCACCGCGTGATTCATCAGTTGGAAGCGGGTATCTGCTGGATCAACACCTGGGGTGAGTCACCTTCCGAAATGCCGGTAGGCGGTTACAAAGAGTCTGGCATTGGTCGTGAAAACGGTATCGAGACGCTAAACCACTATACCCAGACCAAGTCAGTACAAATCGAGATGGGGCCGTTCGAGTCAGTGTTTTAAATCAAAGCACCACTTTTTGCGCACTAACCGACCAGGGCGCTGGGGGTGGCTTGTAGCGAGGGTCTTTTCCCATGGCCGAAACCTGGTCCCTTCAGTTTCGGCATTCCCGCCATCCGTGGCGGTCAGATGGGAAAAGTAGCGCCCAGGGATGGGTTCACAGCGCCCTCGCGTAAAGCTACCGCCAGGAAGCCCCGCCCCATCTTCAGACTCGGTAATTCACTATGTCTCAACCACGCGAATTTGATTACATCATTATCGGCGCAGGCTCGGCGGGCAACGTGCTCGCTACCCGCCTCACCGAAGACAGCAGCGTCAGCGTACTACTGTTAGAAGCGGGCGGCCCTGACTACCGCTTCGATTTCCGCACCCAAATGCCCGCTGCCCTGGCATTTCCGCTACAGGGCAAGCGCTACAATTGGGCATTTGAAACCGACCCCGAGCCGCATATGGATGGTCGCCGCATGGAGTGTGGTCGCGGCAAAGGTCTGGGCGGCTCCTCACTGATTAACGGCATGTGCTATATCCGCGGCAACGCCCTGGATTACGACAACTGGGCCAAACAGCCCGGTCTTGAGGATTGGGATTACCTTAGCTGCCTGCCCTACTTCAAAAAGTGCGAAACCCGCGACATCGGTGCCAACAGCTACCACGGTGGCGACGGCCCGGTCAGCGTTACCACGCCAAAAACAGATAACAATCCGCTTTACCGCACCTTTATTGAAGCGGGAAAACAGGCGGGCTACCCGGAAACCGAAGACGTTAACGGCTACCAGCAAGAGGGCTTCGGCCCCATGGACCGCTTCGTTACGCCCAAAGGCCGCCGCGCCTCAACGGCCCGCGGCTACCTGGATACCGCAAAGCAGCGCCACAACCTCACCATCGAAACCCATGCCGTCACCGACATCATTGAGTTTGAAGGTAAGCGGGCAGTCGGCGTGCGCTATGAACAAAAGGGCGAAAAGCAGCAGGCCTACGCCCGTCGTGAAGTACTGCTGTGCGGTGGCGCTATCGCCTCCCCGCAAATTCTTCAGCGCTCCGGCATCGGCAACCCAGAACTGCTTAAAGAGCTCGATATCGAGACGGTACATGCCCTGCCCGGCGTAGGTGAAAACCTCCAGGATCACCTGGAAATGTACATTCAGTACGAGTGCAAAGAGCCTATCTCGCTCTACCCGGCGCTGAAGTGGTACAACCAGCCCAAAATTGGCGCCGAGTGGCTGTTTAGAGGGACTGGCGTGGGTGCCAGCAACCAGTTTGAATCCTGTGGTTTTATCCGCAGCCGCGATGAAGAAGAGTGGCCCAATCTGCAATACCACTTTCTACCCATCGCGATTAGCTACAACGGCAAAAGCGCGGTGCAAGCCCACGGCTTCCAGGCCCATGTTGGCTCTATGCGCTCGGAAAGCCGCGGTCGTATTCGGTTAACCTCGAAAGACCCTCACGCCGCACCCAGCATACTGTTCAACTACATGGCCAAAGAGAAAGATTGGCAAGAGTTCCGCGATGCCATTCGCCTCACCCGCGATATCATCGCCCAACCAGCGTTTGATAAATATCGTGGCCGTGAAATAGCCCCTGGCCCAGGCGTCCAGACCGATGCGGAGCTGGATGCTTTCGTCAAACAGCACGCCGAAACCGCCTACCATCCCTGCGGCAGCTGCCGAATGGGCGATGACGATATGGCAGTCACCGATGGTCAGGGCCGCGTTCATGGCATTGAGGGACTACGCGTAGTCGATGCCTCACTCTTCCCGGTGATCCCCACCGGCAACCTGAACGCGCCGACGATTATGCTAGCGGAGAAAATCGCCGACCGCATCAAGGGACACGAGCCGCTTCCCCGCGCCAGCGTTGACTACTATGTGGCAAACGGTGCACCGGCCAAACGCGCTTGAACATTTAGTCTGTTTACCACTCCAAACGCTATGGCTTGCCGCCATGGCGTTTTTTTTGGCTACGTTAAAGGAACAAGCTGCGCCAAACGTGCCTAAAAACTTGCGTGTGATAGCCCCCATCTGCCAATATTCAAACAAGTGTTCGACTCAATATCTCAACAACGATGTTACTCGCGTTTTATTAACAACAGTCGGCCTGCAACAGTGGCCAGCAAAAAGAGAGATAACCTATGCTCACCCTACTTCTGATCGTGCTCGCCATTGTCGGCTTGCTCGTGGTCATGCGTCGCGAAGCAGGCGCCCCCGCGGCGCTAGCTGTGTTTGGCGTATTAGGCCTTGTTGGCCTACTGTTTGACGCGGAAATCATTGGTGGTCTGCTGCTTCTTGGCGCTGCGGCAGTAGCCGTGGCAGGCCTGCCCGCGCTGCGTCGCAAGTGGCTTACACCGCGTTTATTCGCCACCTTTAAAAAAGTCGCTCCCAAAGTGTCCGCTACCGAGCGCACGGCTCTGGAGGCAGGCAGCGTCTCTTGGGACGGCGAGCTATTTTCAGGCAAGCCCCAGTGGGAAAAGCTGCTCGCCTTTAAAGACGATGGCCTGCGCGACGATGAGCAAGCCTTTCTGGATAATCAGTGCGCCAAAGCCGCGGGTATGTGCAACGCCTGGGATATCGCCCAAGAGCGCGCCGACCTGCCCCAGCAGCTGTGGGATTTTCTGAAGAAAGAGGGCTTCTTCGGCATGATTATTCCGAAGGAGTACGGCGGCCTTGGCTTCTCGGCCAAAGCGCAGTCAATGGTGCTGCAAAAGCTCTCTGCCAACGAAACCTTGATGGTCACCGTGGGTGTGCCTAACTCATTAGGCCCTGGCGAGCTACTGCTCAAATACGGCACCCAAGAACAGAAAGATCACTACCTGCCGCGCCTGTCCGATGGTCGTGAAATCCCCTGCTTTGGCCTCACCGGACCCCGTGCCGGTTCAGACGCTACCTCGCTGCCCGATACCGGCGTCGTCTGCAAACAGACGATCAATGGTGAAGAAGTGCTTGGCCTGCGCCTTAACTTCGAAAAGCGCTGGATCACCCTAGCACCGATTGCCACCGTCGTAGGCTTGGCCTTCCGTCTGTTTGACCCGGAAAAACTGTTGGGTGACGAAGAGGATCGTGGCATTACCCTGGCGCTAATCCCCCGCGATACTGCCGGTATGGAAATCGGCCGCCGCCATCACCCTATCGGCAGCCCGTTTATGAACGGCCCGATTATCGGTAAAGACGTATTCGTACCGCTGGACACCATTATTGGTGGCCCAGATATGATCGGCCAAGGTTGGCGCATGCTGGTGGAGTGTCTGTCTATCGGCCGCTGCATCACGCTGCCATCCGGTGCTACCGGCACCGCCCGCTACGCCCTGGGCTGGAGCGGCGGCTTCACCCGCGTTCGTCGCCAGTTCAATGTGCCGGTTGCCGAGATGGAAGGTGTGCAAGAGCCTCTCGCTCGTATGGCGGCATTGGCTTACATCTCCCAGGCCACCGTGTATCAAACCGCCAATATGATTGATCACGGAGAAAAACCCGCCGTACCCTCGGCGATCCTGAAAAGCCAGCTGACCGAGTTCCAGCGCGTGCTGCTTAGCGACGCCATGGACGTTCACGGCGGCAAGGCGGTGACCCTTGGCCCACGTAACTACCTGGGCATCGGCTACAGCGCCAACCCAGTGGCGATTACCGTGGAAGGCGCCAACATCATGACCCGCAACCTGATGATCTTTGGTCAGGGTGCTATCCGCTGCCATCCCTACGTGCTGGACGAGCTGGCGGCGAAAGACGCCAATGATATGCAGGCGTTTGATAAAGCCTTCTTCGGCCACGCGGGCTTAATCTTTGGTAACGCGGCCCGCGCCTTTACTTTGGGCTTTGGCATCGGCAAAGCCAGCGTGCCCTTCGATGGCCCCGCCGCCGTCTATGCTCAGGATATTGCCCGCCTCTCCGCTGGCTTTGGCCTGTGTGCCGACGCCGCCATGGCGAGCTTGGGCTCAGCACTTAAAAAACGCGAAATGATCTCCGCGCGGCTGGGGGACGTGCTGTCTAACCTCTACCTCACCTCCATGGTGCTCAAACAGTGGCAAGCAGGCAGCAAGGTAGAAGGCGAAGAAGCGTTGCTGCACTACAGCTGCCGTTTCTTGCTCCAGCGTGCCGAGCAGGCGTTTGTAGAGATTTTTGATAATTTACCCAACCGTGCGCTGGGCAAAACGCTCAACGCCGTAGTGATGCCCACCGGCCGCCGCTGGAACAAACCACACGACGATCTGGCTCGCGATATCGCTAAGCGTGTGTCTACTCACAGTGCCCTGCGTACCAAACTGCTGGAAAACACCTGGGATGCGGACGACGGTGAACAGCGCAACCCGCTGGCACGCTACAACGCCCTGCTGGTGGATTATGACCGCGCCGAGAAAATCTATCGCACCGTCAACAAGGCCTATGCCAAAGGCGAGCTACCGCAGACGGCGCTTCACCCTGAAGCACGCGTTGAGGCTGGCTTGGAAAAAGGCTTGATCAGTGCCGAGGATGCCGAGTTTATGCGCACCTTCGAGACCGAAGTTCTGGAAATGCTCACCGTGGACGATTTCGCCTACGATGCCTTTGCCAAGAACAAAACCACGCTGATCGATCACAACGCGAAATCTGAACCAGCGCCTAGGCGGGAACAAGAAAACGTTAAGTAATACTTATTTTTCAAGGTATTACCTGTAAAAAAAGCCGACTCCTGTGCCCAGGAGCCGGCTTTTTTKTGTTCACTTTCTACGCCTAAATGCGTAGTCAAATGCGCCAAAAACGCGTTGCAAGTTCGCAAACGATCAACTAGCCTTTCGTAAACGAAAACGATCTGCACTATTCAATAAATCTACAAAACTTTCCAACAACAATGACGCTAGCGAGATCGGCATGTCCTTACATTTGCAAAATATCGATCACATCGTTAACGGTGTGCCGCATATCAGCGGAATAGACTTGGCCCTTGAGCCAGGCTCTTTCAACGTACTGTTGGGTCGAACGCTGGCCGGGAAAACCACGTTGATGCGCTTAATGGCGGGGCTGGAGCCACCCACCCGCGGCAAAGTGATTATGGATGGCAAAGACGTAACGAACGTCTCAGTGCGTAAACGCAATGTCTCCATGGTGTACCAGCAGTTTATTAACTACCCCAGCCTTACCGTTTACGACAACATTGCCTCCCCTCTCAAACTGGCCAAGCAGCCTAAACACGAAATTGATAAGCGGGTTGGCGAAATCGCTGAAATGCTGCATATCGAGCAGCTACTTAATCGTTACCCCCAGGAGCTCTCCGGCGGCCAACAGCAGCGCACTGCCATGGGGCGGGCACTGGTCAAAGACGCCGATTTGATTCTGTTTGATGAGCCGCTGGTCAACCTGGATTACAAACTCCGCGAAGAGCTGCGCGATGAACTGCGCGAGCTGTTTAAAGCGCGTAACTGCATCGCCGTATACGCCACCACCGAGCCCAATGAAGCGCTAGCGCTGGGGGGCAACACGGCGGTACTCCATGAAGGGAAACTGCTTCAATACGGCCCTACCGAGCAGGTCTATCGCGAGCCTAATGGCCGCTTTAGCGCCGAAATGTTCTCCGAGCCACCGATCAATATTGTTCCCGGTCAGCTTACCGAAAACGAAATCACCTTCGACCAATCGCTGCATTTCCCCTGCGATGATGACCTAAAGCGCCTTAAACCCGGGGATTACGACTTTGGCGTGCGGGCGTCGCACCTTACTCTGCAACCCCAGCAGACCGATGACCTGGCGCTGGATGTGCATGTAGATGTAGCAGAAATCAGCGGTTCAGAAACCTTCCTGCATGTTCATCACGAACGCTTTCCTCTCGTTCTGCACTTAGCAGGCATTCACCAGTTTAGTGTTAATCAACCCTTGAAAGTGTACTTCCCTACCCACCAACTTTACGCCTTTGACAAGCAGGGCCATACGGTACATATTCCTGCGCGTCAGGGAGGAGCTGCCCATGGCTGAGATCACCTTAAAAGGCTTGGCGCACTCCTATGAGAAAACGCCCAAGGGCGCGGCGGATTACGCCATCCGGCAGATGGATCACGTATGGCACCAGGGTGGCGCCTATGCGCTGCTGGGCCCATCGGGCTGCGGTAAATCGACCCTGCTGAACATTATCTCTGGCCTGCTGGAGCCGTCGGAGGGTGAGGTACTTTTCGACGATCAGCGAGTGAACGAGCTGCCGCCGGAAGAGCGCAATATTGCCCAGGTGTTTCAGTTCCCGGTGATCTACGACACCATGACGGTGTTTGACAATCTCGCCTTCCCCCTGCGCAATATGAACACCCCCGAGTACCGGGTGAAACCCAAGGTGCTCGAAGTCGCCGATATTCTTGAGCTAACCCCGCTGTTAGATCGCAAAGCCAAAAACCTAACCGCCGATGAGAAGCAGAAAGTCTCCATGGGCCGTGGTTTGGTGCGCGATGACGTCACGGCCATTTTGTTTGATGAACCGCTAACCGTTATCGACCCGCAGCTTAAGTGGAAGCTTCGCCGCAAGCTCAAAGAGATTCACGAGCGCTTTAACATCACCATGATCTACGTGACCCACGATCAGTTAGAAGCCTCTACCTTCGCCGATAAAATTGCTGTGATGTATGAAGGTCAGGTGGTGCAGTTTGGCACCCCGCGAGAGCTGTTTGAGCGCCCGGCGCATACTTTTGTAGGTTACTTTATTGGCAGCCCCGGCATGAATTTTATGGCCGTCGAACACCGCGACGATCAGGTAATGTTCGGCGCACAGCCGCTACCGGTTAGCGAGCACATGAAGCACGCCGTCGCCAACGCTAGCTCAGCCAATATCAAGCTAGGTATTCGCCCCGAGTTTATTGCGATTTCCTCAAGCTCTTCAGCCAACAGCGTGCCGATTCAAGTAATTAGCGTGCAAGACCTGGGCACCTACTCCCTGCTGACCTTCAAGCTCAACGAGCAAACCTTTAAAGCCCGCCTGCCTGAAGGACACTCACCGGTGAGTGAAGCGGCGTTTGCGCACTTCGATGCTGCCCATGTAGCGCTATATATCGATGAATATCTGGTGGAGGCTGGCCATGAATAACAAAGTACCCAATAACAGAGCCTGGCTACTGGTGCTTCCCATGCTGGTGTTGGTAGCCTTCTCTGCCATCATTCCACTAATGACCGTGGTCAACTACTCGGTGCAGGACGTGCTCGGGCCGAACGCACGCTTTTTTACCGGCACTGAGTGGTTTCAAAGCATGCTCAACGACGACGCGCTGCAGGCAGCGTTTCTGCGCCAAATTTCGTTCTCGCTGATTATTCTGGCTATTCAGATTCCGCTAGGGATTGGCATCGCGCTCATTATGCCCAAACGCGGCTGGCAGGCCTCGGCGGTGTTGATCCTGATTACCCTCCCGCTACTAATCCCTTGGAACGTGGTGGGCAGTATTTGGCAAATCTTTACCCGTGGCGATATCGGCTTAATGGGCTGGGGTCTGCGCGAATTAGGCGTCGAATACAATATTACCCGCAATGCGGGCGATGCCTGGGTAACCATCATTTTAATGGACGTTTGGCACTGGACGCCGCTGGTGGCCATGCTGTGCTATAGCGGCCTGCGCTCGATTCCCGAAGCTTACTATCAGGCAGCGCGTATCGACCGGGCCTCGAAATGGGCTGTGTTCCGCTATATCCAGCTGCCTAAGCTTACCAACGTACTGGTTATCGCCGTACTGTTGCGCTTTATGCACTCCTTTATGATCTACGCCGAGCCCTTTGTATTGACGGGTGGCGGGCCAGGCAGTGCAACCACCTTCTTAAGCCAATCCTTGACCACCATGGCGGTCGGCCAACAGGACTTAGGCCCTTCTGCAGCGTTCTCGCTTATCTACTTCCTGGTGATTCTGCTGGTGAGTTGGGTGTTCTACACCACCATTATGAATATGCAGAAAGACAAACCGCCGCATGGAGGTGCTTAACATGAGCTATCAACTCGAAAACACCCAGCGCGGTGAAAAGTACAACACGATTTTTAGCAAGGTGTCACCGGCCAAGCGGCGTAACCGCACCGCCCGTGCACACTGGCGCTCGCGTCTCTTGCTTGGCCTGTATCTGGCTCTGATGATTCTGCCCATTTACTGGCTGATCAATATGTCGCTACAGACCAATAGCGAAATTCTCGGCTCGATGACGTTGTGGCCCCAGAACATTACTTTTGATAACTACATCGGCMTTTTCACCAACTCAAGCTGGTACATGGGCTACGTCAACTCGATGCTCTACGTGGCGATGAATATGCTCATCACCATCTGCGTCGCGCTACCCGCCGCCTACGCCTTTAGCCGCTACACCTTTATTGGCGACAAGCATCTATTTTTCTGGCTGTTGACCAACCTAATGGCACCGCCCGCGGTGTTCCTGCTGCCCTACTTCCAGCTCTACTACTCGGTAGGCCTGTTCGATACCCACATCGCCGTCGCGCTGGCTCACTGCCTGTTCAATATCCCGCTGGCTATCTGGATTTTGGAGGGCTTTATGAGCAGCGTGCCTAAAGAGATCGATGAAACCGCTTATATCGACGGCTATAGCTTTCCGCGCTTTTTCGTCAAGATTTTTATCCCCATGATCCGCTCAGGTATTGGCGTCACGCTGTTCTTCCTGTTCATGTTCTCCTGGGTGGAGCTGTTGCTGGCCCGCACGTTGACAGCCACTGACGCCCAGCCCATTGGCATGATCATGACGCGCACATCGACTGCTTCTGGGATTGACTGGGGCACTTTGGCCGCCGCCGGTGTACTCACCATCATTCCCGGTATTCTGGTGGTCTACTTCGTTCGTAACCATATCGCCAAGGGCTTTGCCCTGGGCCGTACCTGAGGAGATCTCACTATGTCTTGGATGGTATGGACAGTGCCCMCCGCCATATTCTTTTCATCAATTGCGGCCATGCTGGCAGGTATGACGGTGTGGGAGATTTTGTCGCCCACAATCGAGCGCAAAGGGTTTTTACCCATTGCCACCACCCGCGGAGACCGGCTGTTTATCGGCCTGCTCTCAGCGGCCTTTATCCACCTGGGTGTGATTGGCTTCACCTCACTCTCCATTTGGATAGCACTAGCAGTATCAGCCGTATGGCTGCTGGTTTTAATGCGCTGGGGATAGCCCTTGGGGAAATGCCACCAGCGTTTAATCGGTATCAAGGACGGCCAAGCCATCAAGGAAGAACACAACAAAACGAGGTCAACATGCAAAAGCGCTACAATAAATCCAAACTGACTAAGTTCAAACTGACTACCCTCGCCGCCAGCTTGCTGCTGGCATCGGGTACGCTGTCAGCGCAGGAAGAGGATACCCGCGCCATCGCTGAACGCTTGGTCGATGAGCACTTCCAAAACTCAACGCTAAGCCGCGAAGAGCAGATCGAAGAGCTGATGTGGTTTGCCAAAGCCGCTGAGCCGTTCCGCGACATGGATATTCAAACCGTCGCCGAAGGTCTCACTACCCACGTTTATGAAAGTGAAGTGTTGGCGGAAGCCTTTAGCGAGCTTACCGGTATCAATCTGACCCATAACATCATCGGTGAAGGCGATGTTGTCGATACCATGCAGAACCAGATGCAGTCGGGGAACAGTATCTACGACGGCTTCGTCAACGATACCGACTCCATCGGCACGCATATCCGTTACGGCACCACCATCAACCTGTCTGAAGCAATGGAGAACGAGTGGGCCGACTACACTCTGCCAACGCTGGATCTAGATGACTTTATTGGCCTGCAGTACGGCACTGGGCCAGACGGCAGCCTCTATCAACTGCCCACTCAACAGTTCGCTAACCTTTACTGGTTCCGCTATGACTGGTTCCAGCGCGAAGACCTGCAGGAGCAGTTCCGGGAGATTTACGGCTATGACTTAGGGGTGCCCACTAACTGGACGGCCTATCAAGACATCGCCGAGTTCTTTTCCGAACATGTGGGTGAGATAGACGGCACCAAGGTGTATGGCCACATGGATTACGGCCGCCGAGATCCGTCGCTGGGCTGGCGTTTCCACGACTCCTGGCTCTCCATGGCAGGCATGGGCAGCCCCGGCGTACCTTCCGGCAATCCGGTGGATGACTGGGGTATCCGTGTCAATGAAGATAGCCAGCCTGTTGGCGCAAGCGTAAGTCGAGGTGGTGCTACCAACTCACCGGCCTCAGTATTTGCAATGCAAAAAGCCGTCGATTGGCTGCGTGACTATGCCCCTGAAGAAGCCCAGGGCATGACCTTTGGTGAAGCGGGACCCGTGCCTGCACAAGGACATATTGCTCAGCAAATTTTCTGGTATACCGCCTTTACCGCCGACATGACTGACCCTGCGGTCGCAGTGACCGATGACGAGGGTAATCCGCTGTGGCGCATGGCACCTTCCCCCACCGGCCCTTACTGGGAAGAAGGTATGAAAGTTGGTTATCAGGACGTGGGTGCATGGACGTTCTTTGACTCAACGCCAGAAGATCGTCGCACCGCAGCGTGGCTGTTCGGCCAGTTCACCGTGTCTAAAACGGTGTCGCTGGAAAAACTCATGCACGGTCTAACGCCGATTCGTGAATCTGACATCTTTTCTGAGCAGATGACCGAGATGGCGCCGAAGCTGGGKGGCTTAGTTGAGTTTTACCGCAGCCCCAACGAGTCGAACTGGACGCCTACCGGTACCAACGTACCCGACTATCCGCGCATGGCCCCCCTGTGGTGGCAGAACCTAGCGCCTGTTATGAGCGGTGAAGTCACGCCTCAGGAAGGTCTCGATAAACTGGCGGCGGATATGGACAGCACGATGAACCGCTTGGCYCGGGCCAACGTCTTCGACAGTTATGCGCCCGTGCTCAACGAAGAGCAGGATCCGCAAGTCTGGTTGGATCAAGAAGGCTCACCCAAACCCAAGCTAGATAATGAAATGCCCCAAGGCACCACCGTTCCTTATGACGAAATGATGGAAGCCTGGATGGAAGCCGGTACGCGCCAAGAGTAACCACGCGTAACGCTTGCAGGGTGGGCAACCGCCCTGCAAGGGTTTCATTGGCGGCAGGCCATAGCACAAGAGAAAACCCCCACTGCAATAGGGCTATTTATTTGTTAATTGGATCCGCTATGAAACTGCGAAATCGAAACATCGAAAAATTACCTACCGAGACCTTTGATGCCCTGATTATCGGGGGCGGTATTAATGGCGCAGCCACCGCAGCGGCGCTGGCGGGTAAAGGAGCCAAAGTCGCGTTGATTGATCGCGGCGACTTTGCTGGCAGCACCAGCATGCACTCCTCCAACCTAGTATGGGGAGGCATTAAGTACATGGAAAGTAAGGATTTTGCGCTGGTTCGCAAACTGTGCAAAAGCCGCAACCACTTAATAAAGAGCTACCCTTCTACGGTACAGGAGATTCGCTTCCTGACCACTATTTCAAAAGGTTTCCGCCACTCACCACGCTACCTGTGGGCGGGCACCTGGCTTTACTGGCTGATGGGCAACGGCTTTACCAAATTGCCGCGCCTGCTCACGCCGAACAAGATTAAGCAGCAAGAGCCGATTATTGATGTTGAGGGCGCCGTTGGTGGCTTCGAATACTCCGACGCCTACCTCCACGACAACGACGCCCGGTTTGTTTTCAACTTTGTCCGTCATGCGCTCAACTATGGAGCAATTGCCGCCAACTATGTTGAATCACTCGGTGCCGAGCGTGACGGCGACCTATGGGTAACCAAAGCGCGCAACGTGATGGATGGCAGCACCTTCGATATCCGTGCCAAAGTGTTGATCAACGCCGCAGGCCCTTGGGTAGATCAACATAACGAGCTGACCGGCCAGAAAACCACCCATCATCACCTCTACTCCAAGGGCATTCACCTCATTGTTCCACAGCTAACCGACTCTCAGCGGGTGTTGGCATTTTTTGCCGACGATGGAAGGCTGTTCTTCGTCATTCCCATGGGTAATCGAACCTGTATCGGCACCACCGATACCCATATGGAGCACCCTGAGGTAGACGTTACCGCTGACGATATCACCTTTGTGCTGGAAAATATCAATAAGCGGCTCACTTTAGATAAACCGCTCACCCAGGACGACATTATCTCAACGCGCTGCGGCGTACGGCCGTTAGCCATCAAAGATGATCAGGGTAGCGACCGTGACTTTCTTCAGCTATCGCGCAAGCACGTGGTCGATACCAATACCGAAAGCGCCCATATCAGCATCTTTGGCGGCAAGCTCACCGACTGTTTGAACGTTGGCGATGAGATTGCCGAAGAAATGAGCCGCCTAGGCGTTTCCCTTTCAGACCCCGACTTTCAGTGGTACGGCGAACCACCCAAGCCCGTGAAACAGCAGTTTATGGATCAAGCCAAGCGTATGAACCTGGATGCCATGACCGCTTCTACCTCATCGGAGCTGCTCTCTACTCGGCTGTGGCGGCGCTACGCTGATCAAGCCATCCAGATGCTTGAGAAAATTCGTCAGGATCCCGCTCAGGGCGAAATCTTAATTGAAGGCACTGAGTATATCCGCTGTGAGATTGAGCATGCCCGCGACCACGAAATGATCACCCAGCTTGAGGATTTCCTGCGCCGCCGTGCCAAAGTCTCACTGGTGGTACCGCACGAGCAGTTACGCCACTCCACCGGCTTAAAAGAAGCGTGTCGAGTTCTCTTTGGCAACAATGCTGAAGCGCGATTTAATCAGTACTTTGAACAAAACCGCGATACGGCGCTACCGCCGACTTCAGCGTCAGCGCTTTAAGATAAAAAAGCCCCCTCACCTAAATGAGGGGGCTGACGATGACTTATTCATTAAACGCTATTATCAAACAAGCTCATCAAATAATCGTTCAGTAAGTCGTGCCCTACTCTTCATCTTCAATGCGCAGTTGAGAATCCCCTGAGAGCACTTCATCCCAGGCTTCTTCCACTGTGCAGCCTGCGCGGCTGTCCACGGTGTCGATAACCTCAACGGCATGCTGCAGTGATTCACGGTTGCCCTTCAACGCCACAACGAGTCTGGCGAGATCTTGCTTGCTGAAGGAGCTGGCGATGCTGTCGGCTTGTTGGCTCAATTCGATGCAGTTCATTAGTAATACCTCATGGTATGGTCATCCGCTGCCTAACCGCCTATCGGTTTAAATGCAGCCATCTTAATTAACGACGTATGGTGACGTTGCTACTCATGCTGGGCCGGGTAAGTGCCCAGTTCGGTAACTGCGAAACGGTCACAAGCTTTGCAAGACCTTCGCCTTTAGCGCTTGGGTAATACTGAAGCGCTATGGTTCTGTAGCAGGGATCAGTTCAGTGATTCGGGATAACGAAGCGCCCTCCTGATCCATGGCTTTACTATGGTTCACGGGAGCTATGCCCACAATGCGTCATTGGCCGCAGGGGTGGTTGTAACTCGACTACATAACCGCTTATTGGCGGTTAAGTGTGTTAAAGACTTTCATGAGGGGCGCTAAAAGCGAAGAAAGGCGGCCAATTGCTTAATTGGCCGCCGCATTATAAGAAATCGCTAGCGCAAAGCGATAGTGTGCTTAAGTAGGGGGGGCTAAGGAGTAGAGCGAACGCGCGAAACGGCGTCTAGCCAGCCTTGATAAAGCTGCTCCCGGGTGGCCTCCTCCATCGTCGGCATAAAGCTTTTCTCACAGCGCCACAGCTGCTCGATCTCTTCCAGCGTTTGATACCAACCTAAACGTAGCCCGGCTAGGTAAGCAGCGCCCAGCGCGGTGGTCTCCAAAATCGTGGGGCGATCCACCTGGACACCCAGCATATCGGCCAGAAACTGCATCACCCAGCTGTTCTTCACCATGCCACCGTCGACGCGCAAAGTGCCCGGTGGGGCCTCCATATCGTCGTTCATACAGTGCTGTAAATCGCGGGTTTGATAGCACACCGCTTGCAGGCCCGCAGCGACTATTTCAGCAATGCCGGTATCACGGGTTAAACCAAAAATGGCGCCACGTGCTTTCGGGTCCCAGTGGGGAGCACCTAAGCCGGTAAAAGCGGGCACCAAATAAACACTGTGGCCGCTACGGGTCTGCTGGGCCAAGGCTTCGGTTTCCGATGCGTCGGCAAACAGGTTCAGACCATCGCGCAACCACTGCACCGTCGCCCCAGCCACAAAAATACTACCCTCCATGGCGTAGGTCGGCTTGCCGTTTAGCCGGTAGCCAATAGTAGTCAGCAGGCGATTACGCGATAGCGACGGCGTTTCACCGGTATTCACTATCATAAAACAGCCGGTGCCATAGGTACTCTTACCCATCCCCGGCTGAAAGCACGCCTGCCCCACCAAAGCCGCCTGCTGGTCGCCTGCCACACCGGCAATGGGCAGCGCGGCGCCCAGCCAGTGCGCCTCGGTAGTGCCAAAATCATCGCTGGAGTCTTTCACTTCAGGCATAAGATTGGCGGGTATATTAAATAACTCCAGCAGCTCTTCATCCCACTCTTGGGTATGGATATTAAACAGCGCCGTGCGTGAAGCGTTGGTGGCATCGGTAACGTGCTGCTGGCCACCCGTCAGCCGCCAGATTAAAAAGCTATCCACCGTCCCAAAGGCCAATTCGCCCTGCTCAGCGCGCTCGCGAGCGCCCTCTACGTTGTCTAGCATCCAGGCGAGTTTCGTTGCCGAGAAATAGGGGTCAATTAAAAGCCCCGTTTTAGCTTGAACGACATCAGTGTGGCCTTTATCGCGCAACGACTGGCACAAATCTGAGGTGCGTCGATCCTGCCAAACGATGGCATTATAGAGTGGCTTATCGGTTTCCCGATCCCATAAAATGGTGGTTTCCCGCTGATTGGTAATGCCGATACCGGCTATTTGGTCGGCGGAAACCTCAGCGGTGCTCATTACGTCCCGGCAGGTCGCCACCACGGTTTCCCAAATATCTTCAGGGTCGTGCTCAATCCAACCGTCATGGGGAAAGTGCTGCTTAAATTCCTGCTGGGCAACGGCGGCCACCTGGCCTTGGCGGTCGAACAGAATAGCGCGGGAACTGGTAGTGCCTTGATCAATGGCGAGTATAAAAGAGGACATATCGAGTTCGCTTTGTTGTATTGTCTTTCGATTTTGTATACTTACTTTCGCTTTATTATCATCTAAGGCTACTCCAGCCATCCAAAATGCTCAAGGATGAAACGGCTACAGAGACTATAGAAGGAGTGTCTGAAAAGTCAGCGAGCGACGCTCAGGCTAGGCGATGTAAAGCGCAACATCGTGTTGATTGAGCAACCGCTGGATCGCTTCCGGTGGTTTGCGGTCAGTAAACAACGCATCCAGCTGCTCCAGATTACCTTGCCGCACGACCGGGTTACGGTGAAATTTAGAGTAGTCTGCCGCCAGATAAATGCGCCGCGAATTAGCAATAATCGCCTGTGCAACGCGTACTTCCTGGTAGTCAAACTCCAGCAGCGAGCCATCCTCGTCGATACCACTGATGCCGATAATGCCGTAGTCCACTTTGAACTGATTGATGAAGTCGATCGTTGCTTCACCGATAATGCCGCCGTCCCGGGAGCGCACCTGACCACCGGCGATAATCACAGTGAAATCCTCTTTATGCTGCAGGATGGCAGCAACATTAAGGTTGTTAGTAATAATCTCAAGGCCCTGATGCTCTAACAACGCTTGAGCAATCACTTCATTACTGGTGCCGATATTAATAAACAGTGAGGAGTGATTAGGGATGTGCTGGGCTAAACAACGGGCAATGCGCTCTTTCTCTTCCAGATGGAGCGTCTTACGCGTGCTGTAAGCGGTATTTACCGTGCTTGACTCAATGCCTACCCCGCCATGGACACGCCGGACCCGGCCTTCATCGGCCAGGGTATTCAAATCGCGACGAATGGTTTGCGGTGTAACGGCAAAATGCTCGGTGAGCTGTTCGATACTCATGTAACCGTGCTGGCGAACCAGCTCGACAATGGCATCCTGACGAAATTGTTGATTCATAAGCCCGGCCTGTTCGATTTTTATTGATATCTGAACATAATCTAGCAAAATTTTCGAAATCTAATAGCACTCTTCAAACAATTCAGCAGGTGCCAAATCGACAGACCGAGCGTTTATTTCACATCATAGCGGCCACACCAAAAGAATCATTGGCATGGCCACGATCAGTACCACAAGCGAAAGCGGCAGGCCCAGCTTCCAATAGTCGCCAAAGCGGTAACCGCCCGGCCCTAGCACCAACGTATTGGATTGGTGCCCGATAGGGGTTAAAAACGCACAGGAAGCGCTGACAGCCACCACCATCAAGAACGGGTCGAGTGAGACATCGAAGCCATTGGCTAAGCTCACCGCAATAGGCGCCATCAGCAGCGCCGCCGCCGCATTGTTGACCACGTTAGAGAGCAGCATAGAGAGTAAAAACAGCCCGACCATGGTAACGACCACCGGCCAGTCGCTGCCAAAGCTAAGCAGCGCGTTAGCAATCAAATCCGCACCACCGCTGGTTTCTAATGCTTCACCCACGGGTATCATCGCTGCTAGCAGCACGATCACAGGGCCATCAATCGCTTGATACCCTTCGCGTAACGGTAACACGCCAATCAGCAGCGAAATCAGTGCTGCAACGCTCATGGCCACTGCGGCCGGGAGTAGGTCAAACAGCATGGCCATAATCGCCAAAGCAAAAATGGCAATCGACACGGCAAGCTTGCGCGGCTGCCCCAGGTGCAACTCGCGGCTAGCCAGGGGTAAGCAGCCCAGCGAGGCCAAGCTGTCAGAGATTTCATTTTCACTGCCCTGCAATAGCAAAACGTCGCCGTTCTTAAAGCGGATATCCCGCAACCGCTGCTTCAGGCGCCCGCCATCCCGTGCAACGGCCACCAAATGCAGCCCAAACTGATGGTTTAATCGTAGCTCTCGCACGCTGCGGTTAATCATCATAGAGTCATTGCGCACCACGGCCTCGATCAACTGCAGGCCTTCGGTATCCACACGCTGTTGATCCTGTGTAGCGTCTTTCTTTTTAGCCTTATCTGCCTCTTTGTCACTGGCTGGATGCTCAGCGTCTTCCMCTTCTGAATCTGCTTCGGCCTCTTCATCCAGCTCAGCAATCGCGCTAAGCCCCACTTTGTCTTCCAGCATTTGGAGTTCATCAGGCCCTGCTTCTAATAGCAGAATATCGCCATCTTCCAAGGCGCCGTGGAAGTTATACCCCGCCCGGCGGTTGTCATCGCGCACCACCGCTAACACGGGAATAGTTTCGTCCAACTCGTCGCGCAGCTGCTGTAGCGTTAAGCCTTTAGCTTTCGACTCTTCGCCTACTTTCAATTCGACTAAATAGTTGGCGGTATCGAACATTTCATCGGTAGAGGCCTGGCCACTACGCTTGGGCGTCAACCGCCAGCCTACTAAAACAATAAACGCCAGCCCCGCCAGCGCTACCACAATGCCAACAGGCGAAAAGCTAAACATGCTAAACGCCTCATCCGTCACTTCCCGGCGATAGCTGGAAATAATGATATTGGGTGGGGTGCCAATCAAGGTGGTCAGGCCACCGAGCAAAGAGCCAAACGCTAGCGGCATCAACAGTAAAGAAGGCGAGGTATTATGTTCGCGAGCTAGCCGCATAGCCACCGGTAGCAGCAGTGCCAGGGCGCCCACGTTATTCATAATGCCCGACAGCAAAACAATGGTACCTACCAGCACCAAGAGTTGGAGCAGCAGGTTCTCCCCCACTTTAAGCACTTGGTTGGCGATGATATCGACGACCCCCGAGCGCTCAAAGCCACGGCTAAGCACCAGCACAGCAGCCACGGTAATCACCGCCGGGTGGCCAAAACCGGCGAAAGCGCTTTCGGCCGGCACAAGCCCCAGCATGACCGAACCCAGCAACGCCGCCAGCGCTACTAAGTCATAACGAAAGCGACCCCATATGAAAGCGGCAAGCGTTAGCCCAAGCACAATAAACACCAGCGTGCTCGGCGCGAGCGTTAACCAGCCAAGATCTAACGTTTCAATGCCTGAATTCTCAACCCCAGAGCCCTGTGCACCTGAGCTTTCAACACTTAAGTCCTCAGCCGACATCCTTTTCCTACTCCCTTGCCCCCGTTTGATAGGGGCAGCCTACGGTTGATGCACGCCACGCCCACAGCATGACATTTCTACTGCACATTAGACGTTTACTATACACAGGTATAGCCCCTGCATACGCTAGCCTATAAAGACATCACTTCAAGGCCAAACCGCCAAATACAAAAAAGCCCGGCGAGGCCGAGCTAATGTATAGCGGTGATATACGAGGAATAACGCGAGGCTATCTATGTCTTTACTGCTCACGCTCGACAATAATGCGGGCGTCGACAATCGCATAGGGTTGGGCATGGTCTGCGGGGTATAGAACCACCGGGTTCAAATCCAGCTCCTTGATCGCTGGATACGCTTCCACAATGTGGGCGACTCGCATCAACAGCTCAACTAACGCGTTGTTATCAATCGCCGCAGCGCCGCGAACACCCTTTAAGACCTTCTGGGCTTTAATCTGCGCCACCATGGACACAGCGTTCGAGCGCGTCATCGGCAATGCGCGAAACGCTACATCCTCAAGTACTTCAACGAAAATACCGCCCAACCCAAACATTAGTACCGGGCCAAAAATTGGGTCGCGCAGCATACCAATGATCACCTCGACGCCCTTCTCGGCCATTGGCGTGACTAACACGCCTTCTATATTGGCTTGAGCATTATAAGCGTGAGCTGCGCCCATTATGGTGTGATAGGCAGCGCGTAGTTCGGCTTCACCGCGAAGGTTGAGCATGACGCCGCCAGCATCAGATTTGTGCAAAATATCTCTGGAAACCACTTTCATGGCTAGCGGCTGCTGGCCGAACTCAGCGGCGATCTGTGTCAGCTCATCGGCGCTAACAGCGACGCGCTCGGTAGGCACTTGGATACCGTGTTCCAGCAATAGCGCCTTGGCTTCAAACTCCAGCAAGTCTCGTTGCTGGAGTTTTGCCGTATCTATCAACCGTTGCCCGAGTACCCGGGGCGCCGCGTTGGTAGCATGGGCACGTTCGCCACGTCCGTTTGGAGTGCGCTCGTTTTGAGTATGTTGGTACTGAGCTAGATAGGCGCCGCGCTCAGCTAAGGCCGCCAACACGCGCACTGCATGCTCAATAGAGGCATAGATGGGTAGACCTGCTGCGTGCAAGCGCCGCAATGCGGGTGGTTTTATCGGTGCATAAAGGCTGTAAATCACTAACGGTTTTTGGGTAGCTTGGGCGAGTTCAATCATCATTTCGGCGCCGCGCATTTCATCCGCGTGCAGCGATTCATCAAAGCGCAGGCCGTAGCCGCCAAACATGCCGACCAGGAAGAGGCTATCAACGTTGTCATCTTCCGCCACAGCCTGCATACACATTGCGAGCAGTGAAGGATGGCTATCGGAAGAGCCTGCCACGTCGACAGGGTTCGCTGTCGAAGCCTGTGGGAACAGAATTTCGCGCAGCTTAGCGCGGGTGCTCTCTGCCAGCTCCGCCAGAACCAGACCGGCTTCAGCCAAGCGGTCAGCCGCAATCGTGGCCTGCCCGCCGCCATCGGCAATCACTGCCACGCGCTTTCCCGCTGCTTTTTGCAATAATCCCAGGCCTTCTGCCACGGGTAATATTTCATCGGAGTACTGGACAACGCTCACGCCTGCCTGGCGAAGCAGATCCACGCTCATTTGGTAACTGCCCGCCAGCGCGCCGGTATGCGAGCTAGCCGCTTGTTGGCCCTGCTCGGTAGCGCCGGATTTATACACCACCACCGGTTTTACTGCCGTGACCTCCCGGGCAACGTCTAAAAACTTGCGGCCATCGCGAAAGCCCTCCACATACAGGGTGGCCACGCGGGTATTTTCGTCTTCACCTAAGTAGCGCAGATAATCGTTAAAGCCAATATCACTCTGGTTACCGGGGCCTATATAGGTGCTAAAGCCCACCTGGCCGTTGTGTTGCGCCTCAAGCGCCAGCGCAAGCAGCATATTTCCCGATTGCGACACAATGCCGATACCACCGGGTTTAACGTTATCCAGCGCCAGCAAATTAATAGCGTGATGAAGGTTAAACATACCGGAGGTATTAGGGCCAATAATACGCACGCCGTGTGCCTGGGCTTGCGCCATCATAGCCTGTTCCAGCAACACGCCCGCAGGCCCCGTCTCCGCAAAACCGCTGGCAAGCACCACCGCACCTTTAATGCCCTGTCGGCCACATTCGGCAATTAGCCCAGGCACGCTCACTGCAGGTGTACACAGCAATGCCAGCGCAGGGGTATCAGGAATCGCAGCGATGGAGGACCAGGCTTTAATGCCTAAAATCATCGTGGCTTTGGGGTTTACCGGATAGATCGCACCGCGATAACCGCCTTTTATGAGCCCCACCATGGCTTTGTAGCCGCGCTTAGTGGGATCAGCAGAGGCACCGATCACCGCGATACTTTGAGGCGCCAAGATAGCGTGCAGCGGGCTACGTGAAGGAAGGTGGCCTTCAATAGGGTTCATGATAGTTACCTACTTAATATACGAGAGCGTGAAGGAGCCCAGCTAATAGGGGCTACTGACCTTTGAAATTCGGCACTCGTCGCTCGGCAAAGGCATCTACGCCCTCTTGCCAATCCTGGGTGGTGGAACAGGTAAAGACGGCATCCAGTTCTTGCTGAAGCTGGCTTTCCAGATCGGTATGCCCACCACGATTTACCAGCGGCTTAAGCAGCGCCATGGAAACCGGCGCCTGTTGGGCTAAGCGCCCTCCCAAGGCCAGCGCTTCGGGCATTAACTGCGCCAGGGGATAGTGGCCAAGCGCAAGGCTAATGCGTTTAGCCTCTTTGCCGGCTATTTTCTCACCGGTAAACAGCAGCCGTCGGGCTTGGCTTAAGCCCACCAGTTGGGGCAGCAGCTTGGAAACCCCGCCGCCGACACAGGTGCCAATGCTGGTTTCGGGAAAGCCGATCTCGGCGTTATCTGCCATAAGGATAAAGTCACAGGCCACGGCCATTTCAGCCCCCGCCCCGAGGGCGTAGCCATTAATTGCCGCGATAACAGGTTTCTTGAGGCGAAGAATGGCGTCGCATACATCGTTGCCCAGCTGAAGATACTGCCGCCGCTGATAAAGCGTGCGGTCTGCGCCGCCATGCTCTTTCATATCCGCACCCACGCAAAACGCTCGCCCTTCGCCGGTTAACACAACGGCGCGCACCTTTGGCGACCAATCAGCAAACGCCAGCACGTCGATTAAATCGGTATACAGCGCCTCCACCACCGCGTTTAGCCGATGGGGTCGATTGAAGCGTATTTCTAAAACACGATCGTGCAGGGTAACAATCAGCGTTGGGTAACTCGGCAGTTGCGCAATCGCCGCGGTGTCAGTCGACATAAAAATTTTCAACCTAAAGCGTGGAAGGGCTATTAAACGAGAGAAATAGAAACATACGTTTCTAAAAACAACACTGAAAGGCACATACGTTTTAAATAACCATAAAGCAATGCTGAACCCGCCGTCAATACATACGTACCGAGATACGTTACTATTGGCACAATCGTACTCACGACAGTCCATTTTTAAGGAGCAAGACGTGCCCTCCTCTAAACATTTGTCACAGGATGCCGATAGCACGCAGCCAAATGCGCGCTTGGCTGATATCAATCATCAGCTTGCCGAGACCTACCCAGCGCTTAGCCCGCAGCTAAAATTGGCCGCGGGCTATGTACTGGAACACCGCATGGAGATTGCGTTTCAGTCGATCCGTAAAACCGCCAGCGCCGCGAACGTGACGCCTTCCACGCTGGTGCGTTTAGCTAAGCGGCTTGGCTTTGAGAGCTACGAGCAGTTTCGTGAGGTGTTCCAGTCTGCCGTTCAGGCCGCTCCCGTCGAATTCACCGGCCGGGCTAATAAATTGCGCGATCAGGCGAACCTGCCGGATGACCCGTTATTTTTAGAGGTAGGGGACGCCGCACTGGATAATATTGGTCGGCTGTTTACCGTCGATAATCAAGCGCGAGTACGCGAAGCCGCCCAACTGATATTGGCGGCGCGTAGTGTTGCCGTGGTGGGATTTCGCGACACCTTTGCCTGCGCTTATCACTTTGCTTACGTGGGGCAAATCGCCATGCCAGGGGTAACGCTGATTCGCGGTTTAGAGGGAGGTTTACTCACCGAGCTGGATCGTTTTAATGAGCAGGATGTGGTGGTGATCTTTGGCTTTGAGCCCTACTGTGCTGAAACGGTCAAGGCGCTTGAGATCACCCGCGCTAACGGCGTAAAGGCTATTGTGGTGACCGACACCTTACGTTCGCCTTTAGTCCCCGGCGCGCGCATCACCTTTAACGTTGCCAACGCCACGCCGCACTTTTTCCCTTCGCTGCTTGCGGCGATTACCTTATGCGAAGCAATCTTGGCCGAGTGCGTCGCGTTCGGGCCCGACAATCTGGTCGACAATGTGGCCAATTTTGAAACACGTATGCGCAAGCTGGGCGCTTATGTGAAGGTAAAATAGCAGAAGCCGCCTAAGCGGCTTCCAAATCAGCTATTTTAGCAGGGCTAATATAAGGCTACGGCAGTAAAATAGTAGACCCTGTGGTTTTACGGCTTTGCAGCGCATCTTGAGCTTTTCCGGCTTCTGCCAGCGAGTACCGATTGGCGATATCGATGTTAACTTTGCCACTTTCAAGCATGGCGAAGAACTCTTCGCACATCATCTCCAACCGCTCGCGGGTGTCGGCGTAACCGTTAAGGCTGGGGCGAGTCACGTAGAGCGCGCCCTTCTGGTTGAGAATACCGATATTAACGCCATCCACCGGGCCAGAGGCGTTGCCAAAGCTGACCATCAGCCCACGGGGTTTTAAGCAGTCCAGCGACATTTCCCAAGTGTCTTTACCCACCGAGTCATACACTACATCGCACATATCGCCGTTGGTGAGCTCGCGTACACGCTCAACCACACTCTCTTCGCTGTAGTTGATCGTCGCCCAGGCGCCGTTGGCCATGGCTAGATCCGCTTTCTCCTGGGAGCTAACGGTACCGATCAGCTTAACACCCAGCGACTTCGCCCACTGGCAGGCAATCGACCCCACCCCACCAGCCGCGGCGTGAAACAGAATGGTCTCGCCCCCTTTTAGTTCATAGGTTTGGCGCAGCAGATACTGCACGGTTAGGCCTTTCAGCATACTCGCCGCTGCGGTGTCGAAATCAACGAAATCGGGGAGTTTGACCACTTTAGCCGCAGGCAACGTATGCAGTTCGGCATAGGCGCCCAAAGGGCCTTGGGCATAGGCCACGCGGTCACCCACGTTTAGATGTGTGACACCTTCGCCAACCGCATCGACAACACCGGCGCCTTCGGTGCCTAGCCCAGACGGCATAGAGGGCGCTGGATAAAGCCCGGTGCGAAAATAGATATCGATAAAATTAAGGCCGACAGCCTTATTGGCAATACGCACTTCTCCCTGGCCGGGTTCAGCGGGAGTAACGTCGACCAGTTCAAGCACCTCAGAACCGCCGGTACTGGCAAATTGGATTCGCTTAGACATGAGTATTTCCTTATGAATTATTGAGTTTGTTCATGGTTAACATGGCAACAGGTGTCGTTATACAAGCGTGTCGCGGCGTTTAAATCAAGCTAGCACGCTAGCGTTTTTTTACCTCTATCTTTTAATGAGCAGAATTTAAGGGCTAGGTTTTAAGGATCAGGGTCTAAGGATCAGGACTTAAAGATCAAGCCACGAAGGCGATGAAATCCTGCTGTCATGCACTCATGCTAGTATTAGCGCTCTTTTATCGTCTAAGGCTTAGAGATTTGTCATGACGCATCCCGCCATTCAAGTACCCACACTCATTGCCCACCGCGGCTACTCCGCCGCCGCCCCAGAAAACACCCTAGCAGCGGTGCGCGCAGCCCACCAAGCGGGGGCCACATGGGTCGAGCTGGATGTGCAACTACTGGGTGACGGCACCCCGGTAATTTGGCACGACAGCGATGTCGCACGTTGCTCAAACGGCCGCGGCGGGCTGGCCTCCATGGATTGGACCAAGGCGCAAACCCTGGATGCAGGAAGTTGGTTTGACGACCATTTTGCGGGTGAGAAAATGCCCAGCTTGGCGCAAATGCTGGCACTGCTCAACGAGCTGGAAATGGGCGTGAATATGGAAATAAAGGTCAACAAGGGCCGCGACCCCATCGCGCTGGTTGAACGCGCGCTGCCGGAAATGCTGGACACGCTCCCCCCCGAGCGTTTGATTATTTCCTCCTTCAATGCCAGCGCCCTTACCCATTGCCGTCAGTTCGCCAGCACAGAACGGCTGGCCCTGGGCGTGCTATTCGGCAGCGTGCCGAAAAGCTGGCGTGAGCAGTGCGAGGCCATTGAGGCGTTCAGCGTGCACCCTCACTGGCCACGCTTAAAACGTGCCCAAGCCGACGCCATGCAGCGCGATGGCTATCAAATATTGTGCTATACCGCCAATGACCCCAGCGCCTTTCATAGCCGCTGGGCGTGGGGTATCGGCAGTGTCATCACCGATGAACCCGCCGCGTTTAAGCGCTTTTTAGATAGTCACTGATAAACTCAAACACTGACAGGAGTCGACCGTGAAGTACCTAGGAGCCCATGTGAGCGCTGCTGGCGGCGCAGACCAAGCCGTACACCGGGCGGTGGCAATCGGCGCAGACGCCTTTGCGCTATTCACTAAAAATCAACGCCAGTGGCAAGGCAAGCCACTCACCGATGAAGCGATCCAAGCCTTTCGCGATGCCTGCGCCGAGCATAGCTTCGCCCCCGAGCAGATTCTGCCCCATGACAGCTATCTGATTAATCTTGGCCACCCGGAGGAGGAAGGTCTACGCAAATCCCGGGATGCCTTTCTGGATGAGATGCAGCGCTGCGAGCAATTGGGGCTGACGCTGCTTAATTTTCACCCCGGCAGCCACTTAAATAAAATCAGCGAAAGCGACTGTTTAAAGCGTATTGCGGAATCCGTTAATGAAGCACTAGCGCATACCCAAGGCGTCACGGCGGTGATCGAAAATACCGCGGGGCAAGGCACTAACTTGGGCTGGCGCTTTGAACATTTGGCCGAAATCATTGCCCACGTAGACGATAAAACACGCGTTGGGGTGTGTATTGATACCTGCCACGCCTTTGCGGCGGGCTATGATTTGCGCACGACAGAGGCCACCCAAGCAACGCTCGATGAGCTAGGCAGCGTTGTGGGCTTTGAGTATCTGCGCGGCATGCATTTAAACGATGCCAAAAGCAACCTTGCCAGCCGCGTGGATCGCCACCATAGCCTGGGCAAAGGCAACATTGGCCTGCCCGCTTTTACCGCTATCATGCAGGAGCCACGGATTAACGGCATTCCGATGATCCTGGAGACTATTGAACCGGAGATCTGGACTGATGAAATCGCTTGGCTGCGCGCTCAAGCATCCAGAGCGATAGCTAAATAATGTACTCAGCGTTCAGCGGTTTTTGCACGCCCGGTAATGCTTGCCTACGCTTAAACTCCTTTACCCAAGCCCCAGCCTACGTAAGGAGTGTGCAATGAGCGATACCGATCTCGGCAGTTTAGATGCCCAGACCCTAGCTCACTTGTTTGAAAGCCGCGAGGCCTCCCCGCTAGAAGTCACCCGCGCCGCTCTTGATCGAATCGAGCGCTTCAACCCAGACGTTAACGCCTATGTGTATGTCGATGCTGAAGGTGCGGAATCGGCGGCCAAAGCCTCGGCGCGGCGCTGGGGGCAAGGCAAGCCGCTAAGCCCCATCGACGGGGTGCCGGTATCGCTTAAAGACCTGACCCAGGTGGCGGGCATGCCCTGCCGAGAAGGATCGTTAACCTCTTCTGAAGCGCTATGCGACACCGATGCGCCACCCGCGCGCATGCTGCGTGAAGCGGGCGCCATCCTGCTAGGCAAAACCAACACGCCCGAATTTGGCTGGAAAGCAGTAACGGATAACCGTGTTTTTGGCGCCACGGCCAACCCCTGGGATACGCGTTTAACCCCCGGAGGCTCTTCCGGCGGGGCCGSCGCGGCCGCGGCGCTCAATATGGGGGTGCTGCACCAGGGCGGCGACTCAGGCGGTTCTATCCGGATTCCCGCTGCATTCACCGGGGTTTTTGGCTTTAAGCCTACCTTTGGCTGGACGCCCCAATGGCCGCCAGCTAAAGAGCCCAGCCTATCGCACCTGGGGCCATTAACGCGCACCGTTCGAGATGCGGTGAGTATGTTAAACGTGATGGGCCGCTATGATTACCGGGACCCTTACGCCACCCGCGGACAGCCTGAAGACTGGGGTGTCGATTTAGATAAAGGCTTAACCGGGCTGAGGATTGGCTACTCAACTGATCTTGGCTACGCGAAGGTAGACCCGCAAATTGCCGAACGCGTGCGCGAAGCGGCCAATCGGTTGGAGGCATTAGGCGCTGAAGTGGTCGACGTGCATCCCGGCTTTTCCTCACCGCTGGATACCTTTCGCAAGCTATGGTTTACCGCCTCTTTAGAACAGTGGTCACAAATGGATGACCACCAGCGTACGCTGCTAGATTCAGGCATGATAGCCAATGCCCGTAAAGCCGAACCCTGGAAAGCCGTTGAACTGTTTCGTGCCTTGGCAGATCGCGCGGAATTAACCCAGCGCCTTGAGCACTTTAACCAAGAGTACCATCTGCTGATGACGCCCTCGGTGGCGATACAGCCGTTTGAAATAAACCAAGAAGTTCCGCCAGGCAGCGATATGCGCGACTGGGAAGAGTGGGCGCCCTTTAGCTATCCCTTTAACCTGAGCCAGCAACCCGCCGCGTCAGTGCCCTGTGGCTTTACCGACAACGGTTTACCGGTGGGCTTCCAGCTCGCGGGCGGCAAATATGATGATGTGCGCGTTTTGCGTGCCTGCCATGCCTACATGGAAGCGCACCCCCCGCGTTTTCCTAGCGTTCCCAACCCTGCCCAGTACGCTTAAATTGCAGCGCCACAGATGTGCATAAAAAAACCCAGCCGGGCATAACGCCGGGCTGGGGTTTATGCTTTCGCAGCGTAGTCTTACATCGCTGAAAGCTTCTCTTCATCCAGTACGCCTGACATGCGCACCATGGCGAGCGCTTCATCCAGGCTGCCCACTTCTTCCATCATTACCAGTTCGCTCTCTAAACTCACCGGCTGACCGGCTGTTTCAGACAGCAGTTTTTCCAGAGAAGCGACATCCATAGCGTCGTCCAATTGGTGAACATCCACTGAGGCGCTGTTGCGGCCCGGCAGGTAGATGGTGCCATTAGAGAAATCCACGGCGTAGGCAATCACTCCGGGTACGATAAAGAACAGCAAACCCACCCCATTGGCGATAGCAATCACCGGATCAATATCACCGCTTAATTGGCCTTTACGCTCAGGATGAAAAAGCGTACCACAACCACTCAGTGACACGATGGAAGCGCCAACCACGGCGCCAGTCAACCAGCGACGAACTGCTTGATGCATGAAGGTTCCCTCAAACAAAAAAGTAACGATAGTCGTCGATATAGCGCATTGCGCTTGGTTTTTTTGCCGACTATCGCGCCATAAAACTCGATAAGTTTAGCACAGCCATTTCAAAGCATAGATGATTTGGCGATAAGGACTATTTTGCCGCTTTAACCGCTAGGCCGTACAATGCCTGCATTCAACGCTTTTAAGCACTTTTTCAAGAACTAATTCTCAAGAACTTTTTTCAAGAACTAAGGAATGCTCACGCCCATGCGCGCCAGCCAATTACTGATTGCCACTCTAAAAGAAACCCCGGCTGACGCCGAAGTCATTAGCCACCAGCTAATGCTCCGCGCCGGGATGATTCGCCGTTTAACCTCGGGGCTTTACACCTGGCTGCCACTGGGCCTGCGCACGCTGCGCAAAGTGGAAGCCATTGTGCGTGAAGAGATGAACCGCGCAGGTGCTCAAGAGGTACTCATGCCCGCCGTGCAGCCCGCCGAGCTATGGCAAGAGTCTGGCCGTTGGGAGCAATACGGTCCCGAGCTGTTACGCCTCAAAGATCGCCACGATCGCGACTACTGCGTCGGCCCGACCCACGAAGAGGTCATCACCGACCTGGTACGTAAAGAGATCGCCAGCTACAAGCAGCTGCCGGTTAATTTCTACCAGATCCAAACCAAATTCCGCGACGAGATTCGTCCGCGCTTTGGGGTAATGCGCTCACGCGAGTTCATCATGAAGGACGCTTACTCCTTCCACTTGGATGAAGCCTCGCTGAAGCAGACCTATCAGGATATGTACGACGCCTACACGCGCATTTTCACGCGCCTTGGCCTCGACTTCCGTCCGGTAATCGCCGACAACGGTTCCATTGGGGGTACTGGCTCCCACGAATTCCACGTGCTCGCGGATTCCGGCGAAGACGATATCGTGTTCTCCACCTCTTCCGACTACGCGGCCAATATGGAAAAAGCCGAGGCTCTGCCAGCACCGCTTGGCAGCCAGGCAGCCCGCGCTGAGCCCAGCGAAGAGATGCACCTCGTTGACACCCCCGATGCCAAAACCATCGCAGCATTGGTTGAGCAGTTCGAGCTACCGATTGAGAAAACGATTAAAACCTTAATGGTCCACTCGGCTGAAGGCGGCTTGATTGCGCTACTGGTTCGCGGTGATCATGAGTTAAACGAGGTAAAAGCCGAAAACCTACCCCAGGTCGCCGCGCCGCTAACCATGGCCAGTGAAGAAGAGATTCGCGCTGTGGTTGGCGCTGGCCCCGGTTCACTTGGCCCGGTGGGCTTGAAAATGCCGGTGATTATCGACCGTAGCGTAGCGCTGATGAGCGACTTCGGCGCGGGTGCCAATGTGGATCACAAGCACTACTTCGGCATTAATTGGGAGCGCGATGTGGCCCTGCCCGAAGTGGCCGACCTGCGCAATGTGGTGGAAGGCGACCCTTCTCCCGATGGCCAAGGCACGCTCTCTATCAAGCGCGGGATTGAGGTTGGTCACGTCTTCCAGCTTGGCCAAAAGTACTCCCAGGCCATGAACGCCAGCGTACTGGGCGACAACGGCAAAACCAGCCACCCGTGGATGGGTTGCTACGGCATCGGTGTGACCCGTGTGGTCGCCGCCGCCATTGAACAGAACCACGATGAATCCGGCATTATCTGGCCCAACGCTATTGCGCCCTTCCAGGTGGCACTGGTGCCAATGAATGCGCACAAATCCCAGCGTGTACGCGAAGAGTCTGAACGTCTTTACCAAGCGCTCACTGCCGCAGGCTTAGACGTCTTACTGGATGACCGCGACACCCGTCCCGGCGTTAAATTTGCCGATTTGGAACTGATGGGCGTTCCTCATCGCCTTGTGATCGGCGACCGCGGCCTGGACAACGGCGAACTGGAATATAAAGGTCGCCGAGATAGCGAAGCCACCATGGTGCCTGCGGATCAAATCATCGACTTTTTGCGTGAGAAAGCTAGCTAAGGTAGTAACGCTTAGCGGGGTCTTGCTGAGCGGCGCTGGGTTTGTAGCGACAAGCCCAGTTGCTGCTCTACCCCAAACCCTGCGCCCTACCCTTGAAGCCGCTAATCAGCAGCATCAAACGCCCCAACAACGCTGGGTAGCGCGTCAGTGGCGTGAACGTATGGACACGCCACTGGCGAGTTTTATGGAGGATGCCGCGCAGCGTCAGACGCTACTAACACGCCTCTATCAAGAAGCCAGGCTGGCAGGCTTACCGCCGGATTTGGTGTTAGCGTTGATACAGGKGGAGAGCGCCTTCAAAGCGGATGCTGTCTCCTCGGCAGGCGCCGTCGGTTTGATGCAAATCATGCCTTTCTGGGTCAGCGAGCTAGGGCTGCCAATTGACGACTTGACCGACCCGCCGCGCAATCTGCGCTATGGCTGTACGATTTTGGCCCACTACCTGGCCATTGAGAATGGCGACTTTACCCGGGCACTGGCACGCTACAACGGTAGCTTGGGGCAAACCTGGTACCCGGAGCGGGTGATGCATGCCTGGCGGGATACCTGGCGCTAATCAACACAACGTTAAGCAACGCACTCTTCATCGATAAAAGCTAACTTGAGAGCTGGTGCCAGTAGCTGGAACGGTGCTTAGCAAAAACAAAAGCAAAAGTGTTAGCTTACCGTTAAGCCAAACGCATGACTTTCTTGGCTAATCCATCCACTATTAAGCCCAACACAGTGCTGGCGAACTACGAGCTAGCTTAATAAGGGGATGCCTGTCTCAATGCCAAAACAACAATGTCGCCCATGTATGGGTTTTATCAGTACATACGCAGCCCCGCTAATTGCACTGGCGATAATCCCCCTACTTGGCTCCACCGCTAACGCCGCGCAGATAACGGTTCGCAGTGCTGACGGCCAACCGCTTGAGGACGCCGTCGTTGAGGTTTACTACGACACAGCGGCAGGCAACCCTCCTCAAGAAGAGAACATCTATCAGCGCGATGCCGCCTTTCACCCCAAGGTACTCACGGTGCCTACCGGCAGCTATGTCGCCTTTCCCAATCAGGATACAACCCGTCATCACGTCTACTCTTTTTCATCCGCCAAAACCTTTGATTTAAATCTCTACCTGCAAGAAACGCCGCCGCCGGTTCAATTTGACCAACCCGGCATTGTCGTTTTGGGGTGCAATATCCACGACCATATGCAGGCTTTTATTGTTGTCAGCGACGCCCCCTATGCGGCGACAACCAATGCTGAAGGCTCGCTTGCCCTGCCTACGCTGCCATCTGGCGAGCATCGCGTGCGCGTTTGGCACCCTCAACTCGATGATAGCCAGCAACTCTGGTGGGAAGGCAACGTTAGCGATACCGACCAACTAGACGTCAGTTTGGAACTCAACGCGCTCCCTCCCCCAGCGCCAACGCTCTCGCCCCTTCAGCAGCGATTTAAAGATGCCAATTAAGCCCCTACCAACGTTCGGGAAATGGCGATCCGCCACTTAGTGAGGTTGCTATGCGCTTTAGAACGCGCCTGATGCTAGTGCTACTGACCGTGGTGATTGTCTCGCAGCTCGCCACCGGCGTGGCATTTCTTCGCGCGACCCAAAATGACGTCATTGCGAAAGGCTCCCAACGTTTAGAGGTGGGCGCCAATGTATTGGCACAACTGCTGGACGCCCGTGGTGAACAGCTAGCCAATAATGTCGCGATCCTCGCCGATGACTTCGGTTTTAAAAGCGCTGTTTCCACTCAGGATACCGAGACCCTCTACTCTGTGCTGGCCAATCACGGTGAGCGTGCCAAGGCCGATATCGTGTTGCTCAGCGGTCTCGATGGACATATTTTAGCCAGCAGCCATCACGCACAAAACAGCCCCATGCCTTTCCAGCAGCTATTCGAACGAGCTCGCCAAGAGGGCGAGGCGGTTAGTGTCGTCATAGCAGATGGGCAACCTTATGAGTTTGCCCTGCTACCCGTACGTGCGCCCAACCTGATTGGCTGGGTCGGCATGGGGTTTCTAATCAATCAGGCGGTGACGGAAGAGATTAATGCATTAACCGGGCTGGACATTAGCGTGGTTAACTTCCGCGCTAACCGTGAGATCAGCTACCTGGCAAGCACCCACGATGAGCAGTTAGCCCAGCAGTTAATCAGCGGGCGTGGGAGTGAGCTCATCGAAGGCGACTACACCCTACACAGCCAGATGACGCCGGATGCTGAGTACCTCTCCTATGCGAGCCAGCTCTATTCCGACGACGCTAATCACACCTATGCGCTGCTGCAACTCTCCCGCAACGAGCTACTCGGCGCTTACCGTTCATTACAGTGGCAGCTGCTGGGCATTATTGCCCTGATCTTACTGTTTACCGTGCTGATTGCCATGTGGAGTGCACGGAGCATGAGCAAACCGCTAATGGAGCTGGCGAAAGCGGCACAGCGCATTGGACGCGGCGAGCGTTTCACCGAGTTACCGATCGGTACTGAGCGCAGCGAAACCGGGCTACTGGCGTCGACACTACTCGCTATGCAGGAGGGCATCGCTCAGCGCGAGGCCACGCTGCATCACCAGTCCCGCCACGACTTACTCACCGACCTGCCCAACCGCATCAGCGCCCAGGAGGATATTAGCCTTTTGATCCAACGCGGCGAGCCTTTTACCCTGCTGCGTCTGGCGATTAATAACTTCCGCGATATTAACGACACCTTCGGCTACGCGCTGGGGGATCATATGCTGGTCACCCTGGCCAAGCGCTTACAGCACTTAGATGCTGATAGCACAGCCTACCGGCTTGATGGTGATGAACTGCTGCTCCTGGTGAAGCAGTCGAGAACTGACTTTGCCTGGCGGACACGCCTTTTCACCACCTTGCACCAGCCTATCGACCTTGATAAATCCCCCGTCACGCCGTCACTCTCGGCGGGTGAAACCAACTACCCCGACCACGGCGACAGCCCGCAACTGCTGCTGCGTCGGGCCGATATCGCACTGGATATGGCGCGCCGCCAGCGCCAGCCCCACCAACGTTACTTAGAGGGTCAGGATGAGCACCATTTACGCCAGCTCACCTTGATTCGTGACCTACAGGACGCGGTGAGCAACGGTGAGCTATGGATGGCCTACCAGCCTAAAGTAGACACACGCAGCGGCCATGTTAATCAGTGTGAAGCGTTGATGCGTTGGCGCCACCCGTCGCTGGGCTTTGTACCACCTGATGAATTTATTGGCTTAGCTGAGCGCTCGGGAAGCATCCGCATGCTCAGTCAGTGGATGTTGGCCAATGTCTGCGCCCAGCTGCAGGCCTGGCAGCAGCGTGGTTACCACTTATCGGTAGCCGTTAACCTCTCCGCCAGTGATGTGATGGATCGCCAATTAACGACTTATCTGGCTAACCTACTTGAACGCTACCGCCTTGCCCCCGCCCGCCTGAGTATCGAGGTCACTGAAAGCGCTGTCATGCAGGATGTAGATGCCGCCATGGCCACGTTGACGGAGCTTAACCAGTTGGGGCTGCGTATCGCCATCGATGATTACGGCACTGGCTACTCCTCTCTGGCGCAAATCAAACGCCTTCCCGTAGACGAACTCAAGATCGACAAATCCTTTGTATTGGCGATTGATTCGCAAAAAGATGACTTAACCATTGTCAGCTCGACCATCGAAATGGGCCACAGTTTAGGACTGCGTTTAGTGGCCGAAGGCGTTGAGAATCTCGCCAGCGCAGAGCTGCTGAGCAAGCTCGGCTGTGACTATTTGCAGGGCTATTGGATTGCCAAACCAATGCCCGCTGACGAGCTCCCCGCTTGGTTGGATAATTTCACCTCGCTGTCGTTGCCCCACCCGATGTCTTCCATACTAAAGATGCTCCAGAGAAAGCCATGATGTTATTTCAATCGGTGTGTTCACTGCACCGTTCAACCTTTCGGCACTTCCTTTCCGGCTGCCTGGCGCCCTGCCTAGCCCTGCGATTAGCCCCGTGCTTAGCGGTCTATTTAGCGCTTGCGGCCGCTCCATCGTTTGCCGGTAGCCGTATTGTAGGTACGGGTGGGGTAAGTGCTATTGAAGGGGCCGCAGGAGGCGGATTATCGCCTTGGGCCGTGCTATCCAGCACCGCAAGCGAGCAGGAAATAGGCGTAACGGCTGCCGCCACTCGTGCCTGGGTGGACGACTACCGGCTAACGGTGACCAGCGCCAGCGTGAATATTTATGATCGTGTTGAAGTCTCAGCGGCTCGTCAAACCCTTGACTTAGAAACCCTGGGTGGCGAGCTAGGCCAGGATATTTACGGCGCAAAGGTGCGCTTATTCGGCGATGTGCTCTACCACCCTTGGGGCATTTGGAGTGCTGGCGTACAGCATAAACGACTGGTGGATGGCACTATTCCCACCGCCCTGGGGGCCGATGAAACGCGCGGTACCGATGTATACCTTAGCGCCAGCAAGCTGCTGTTTAGTGCGGTTGCTGGACGCAATGTTCTGCTCAACGCCACCTTGCGCAACACCGACGCCAACCAGGGCGGCCTGCTCGGCTTTGGCGGTGATCAGGGTAGCCGCTCGTGGGTAGCCGAGGGCAGCGTGGGCGTCTTTATGACCCCGCAGTGGGTTGTCGGAGCCGAGTATCGCCAGAAACCCGATAACCTAAGTGTGGCTAAAGAGGACGATTGGCAAAGCCTCTACACTGCCTACTTCTTCAATAAGCACTTATCACTGACGGGCGCCTGGTTGGATTTAGGCGACATTGCCGGTCTACCTTCTCAGCACGGCGGCTATCTTTCMCTCCAGGCAGCTTTTTAAGCGGGGCGCTATGATTGATCAACGCAGCACCTATCAAAACAAAAGCTATCAAAGCAAATACACTCGTGCACGTGGTTGTTTAATAGCGCTTACGTTTGCCGCGCTCACATTGACACTCGCTGGCTGTGTTCATCAGCCAACTCAAACGACGCTCTACGAGCGCCTGGGCGGTGAAACTACGATTGATGCAGTGGTTGAGAACCTGTTATACCGAATTGCGGATGACCCTGAGGTAGTGGTGTTTTTTGCTAACACCAACATAGATCTGTTTGCCGAATCGCTAGCCAGCCAGCTGTGCGATGTCAGCGACGGCCCCTGCCATTACGATGGCCCGCCAATGGATCGAGCTCATCAACATATGGGGCTGACGGATGTGCATTTTAATCGCTTAGTGGAACATCTTGATGCCGCCATGCAGGAGGAAGACATTGCCCTTGGCGCGCGTAATGAACTACTTGGCAGACTCGCGCCCATGTACGCCGACGTTATGCGTCTTCAGTAACCTGCCAGCCGTCACGGCCCATCGTTTTTACCCGGTAGAGTGCTTTGTCAGCGGCTTCGTAGGCGTAGGAAAACGTTGCTTCATCGGCCACAAAACAGCTGCCGCCCACGCTTAACGTCACGCCTTTTTTATCCGGATGGGCGGGATGCGTAAAGTCAGCTTCACGCAGCCCTTCAATTAACTGATGACAGTAGCTCTTTAGCGTATCAATGTCTGGGCAATGGAGTAGTGCCGCGAACTCATCACCTCCCAAGCGATAGAGCTGCGCTTTATCATTCAGCGTTTTACCAATCAATGCAGCCAACTGGCGCAACAGGGTATCGCCTTGCGGGTGCCCGTAGGCATCGTTGTACTGTTTAAAAAAGTCGATATCGACCAGAATCAGCCCCAACGATTGATGCTGCTTCGCCAACACATCCTGGTGCAAAGCGCTGCGATTGCCTATCCCAGTGAGCGGGTCGCGCATGGCACGCTGCATCCACTCGAAGGTCTCCTGAGTGGCGCGATCCGTGCGCCGCAGCTGGCGCTCGTGAAGCCACCAAAATAACAACCCCATCACAAAGATTAATAAACTGGAGTAAGTCAGCACTAGGCTATGCTGGCGGGTACTTTCTGAAAAATCATTAATCGCCGCACCCCGGCGATCAAGCTGATCCATCTCAATGTGGGTTAAGCATTGAATCGGTGCGAACAACGCCATCGCCGCAGCGACACGGTCAATGTCGCGTGCCGCTAACGAAGCCACCAGCCGATCTAACTCCGTCAAACTAGGCTCGGAACAAGCATATTCACGCCGATATATGTGCATATCGGCTAAACCGTAGGCCAAGTCAATATCCATGGTGGCAGCATCCAGCGCTTCTAGCTCTGGCTGATCGCTCAAGAGCTCGGACTGGGCATTTTGTAGGTAGACCCGTGCCCGCGTAGAGAGCTGCTGGCCTGTAAGACTCCCCGTCTGGCTGAAGTACGCCTGTATTTCGGGGTAGACCCAGCGCGATTCATAAACTATCAACACCATAAGCGCCAAAAAGCTCATCAAGCTCAGCGACAACCACGTAATGTAGCGATGCTGGCGCGCTAGAGGCCGTGGTTGCATCGTTGGCTGCGCAGCTAGCTTGGGTTTGGATGTCACCACTTCGCCTCTATGCTACGAATCATCCAGATCCAGTCGTTAAACTCACGCAGGKTTTCTACGTCGCGATCACCATAGTCACGTTCCACCAGACGCACAGGGCCTCGCGTGCGGATGGTGAGCGGATCGCCATCCTCAGAGCTAACCAGGTACCAATTAGGGTCATTCCAGCCTTCTAAGGTAACCTCGTAGTCATCCCAGGCGGTAAAGTGAAGTGCTGGGGGTACTTCGCCAAACTGTTCAATCAGAAAGGTACGAAAAGCGACTCCCTGCATCTCCACTTCGCGCCCCTGATAGGGATCGTAGAGCGTAAACGTCTCGTCGGACATGGCGCGTAAATCACTAAGGGCGACCTTTTCAGTGACATCGCCGTTGATCATATTCAATGCCTGGGCAAAGACAGTCGTTGGAAGTGTTATGCCCACGACAATTAACGTACACGCCAATCGATCACGTACACGCCCCCATGGGCTGCGGTGTAAGGCAACTGCGTTCATGGCAAAGCTTCCTGGTGTGTGCATTCTTTTAAAGAACTTTACCAGAGCAAGCTTTACATTGCTCTTAAACGCACGCTACGTGTTTTCAACCCAGCCGATTTTGATATTTCAAAAAAAAGCCAGCCCATTATGGGCTGGCAACAGGAGGCTTACTACGCTAGCAAACCCCCTCCCCTGACAAGGTTTACATGAATTGGGTAAGCTACTTCTTGCGCTCATCTTTACGTAGATGATCGCGAATCACGAAGCCCACCCAGCCCACCATAAATGCGATTACTAACGCGACGGTGGATAAGCCGAAGATAATTGTGTCATCCCAATACATGGTGAATCCTCCCGCCGTGATGTATGCGTTCATACTAGTCACTCAATGGCGGGAGAATACTGACCTAGGTCAAGTTACGGCAGGCGGGGGAAGGCGGTTAAACAGGAAATTGATACCGATCAATTTTTGGGCGTGATGAGCACTAAAGCACCTTGCGGTCTTCGACTTTGCTGTGCTCGGTACCTGGCGGTAACGGGTGGCCTTTGGCTAACTCTGCACGGGTAGCTTCGCGTACGTCTAAAATGGTCACTTTATAGTTTAGCGTGCGCCCGGCCAGGGGGTGGTTGGTATCAACGGTGACCCGGTCGCCATCAACTTCGAGTACCGTGACAATTTGCGGCCCGGCTTCGCCTTCGGTTTGAAAGCGGCTGCCCGGCGCTAACTCAGCGTTCCCAAAAGAGCCGCGGCTGACTTCTTGAACCAGGTCTTCGTTGCGCACGCCATAGGCATCGGCAGGCATTAGTTGAACGCTTAACTCGGCCCCAGCCGTTTGGCCTGATAAGGCACTCTCTAGCCCTGGCACGATATTGTCGTGACCATGCAAATACTCTAGCGGCTTATTGCGCGCCTGGGAGTCATCCAATACCTGCTTGCTGCCATCGTTGAGCACGTCGCTAAGGACATAGTGCAAGGTAACGACCTGATGCGCCGTAATCGACATGGAAAACTCCTCTCCGGTAAGCTGTCGGTTTTGTGATAAAACTTTGTATTAGAACACTGTCTTAGGCTTTGTACGAAAAGTCGGCGAGCGAAGGTCAGGTAAGGCAAAAAACGGCGAAAAAGCGGAGTTTACGGGGTGTAAATGAGCATTTTGAGCCGTTTTTTAACGCAGCATGGCCGAGCGCAGGCAGTTTTCGTACAAAGCCTAGTTTACCACCTGGCCATCGCCAGCGTCTTTCCACCAGGAGTAGCGTTTCATGTTAAGCCCCACCCCCCAGCGCAGTTGGCTTGCCGCGCTGGCTGTTTATTGTCGTGCGCCCGTTATTACCATGCTGTTTTTGGGGTTTTCCGCTGGCTTACCATTTTTGCTGGTGTTTTCAACGCTCTCAGCCTGGCTGCGCAGCGATGGCGTTGAGGTCGCGGCGATTGGCTTTTTTGCCTGGATAGGCATGCTCTACTCAATCAAATTTTTCTGGGCGCCGGTGGTGGATCGGCTAGCGCTACCGATTTTGACCCGCGCCTTTGGGCAACGTCGTGGCTGGATGCTACTGGCTCAAGCGACCATTGCTGCGGGGCTAGTGGGACTCGCGGGTTTGAGCCCGGTGGGTAACCTCGGTTGGGTGGCCCTGTTTGCACTGCTGGTGGCCTTTGGCTCGGCGACCCAGGATATTGCCATTGACGCCTACCGTATTGAGTCCGCCGATGACGATGTTCAGGCGGCTATGGCCTCGACCTATATTATTGGCTATCGCGGTGGCTTACTGGCCGCCGGTGCCGGTGCGCTGTATATCGCGGCGTCGGCCTCTTGGGATGTGGCGTATCTCAGCATGGCAGCGCTTATGAGCATTGGCGTGCTTACCGTGTTAGTACGCCCGGAGCCCAAACGCGCCTCGCTCTCCATCCAGCTTATACACGAGCCAAAGGTGCGGGCGTTTATTCGCGCCAGCCGGGGCAAACCTAAAGTGCTACGCCGCCTGGGTGCCTGGAGCATTGGCGCGCTGGTCTGCCCGTTTACCGATTTCTTTAGCCGCTATGGAGTGAAAGCACTGTGGATTTTGGTGTTTATTGCAGTGTTTAGAATCAGCGATTTAGCCATGGCCTCCATGGCCAACCCGCTGTATATCGACCTGGGCTTTTCACTGGCCGAGATTGCCAGCGTCACCAATATATTTGGCATTGCCATGAGCATTACCGGCGGAATTTTAGGCGGGCTTTGCGTGGCGCGCTACGGCATTGGACCGCTGCTGATTTTCGGTGCGGGGTTGGTGATGGTCACCAATTTACTGTTTGCCTTGCTTGCCTTAGTGGGCAATCAGCTACCCATGCTGGTGGTGACGATTATTGGTGACAACCTTGCCAATGGCTTAGCCAGCGCAGTGTTTATCGCTTTTCTCTCCAGCCTCACATCACGGGCCTACACCGCGACGCAGTACGCGCTGTTCTCGTCATTAATGACGCTACCAGGGAAATTTTTAAGCGGCTTTGGCGGGCTGGTCGTTAACGCCCAGGGCTACCCAAGCTTTTTTGTTATCGCCACCCTGCTCGGCTTACCGGCTATTTTACTGGCGGTCTGGATCAGCCGAGACAAACAATTAGTGCCCACCCCCAAGCCTGCTTAAACAGGCTTGAAGGCCAGGCTTGAAGGATTAGCCGAGTGAAGGTTTAGAACTAGCGGTGTGCTTCCAGCCAGTCCAACGCCCCTGGCGTCGTGCGCCACTGATCGCGCATCAGCGTTCGGTACTGCCACGCTTCCGCCCGGGAGCCGGGGTCAACCTGGCCATCTGGGTGGGGCATGGAGGGCCGGGGGTTTTCGGCACAAATCAGCTCCAACGCATAGCGGTTATGGCCGAGCACATCGACAAGCGCGGTCTCAGCGGCTTCACGCTGCTCTAATCGATACAGCGCCAGGGTTTTGCCCATTAGTAGACCAAGCACCAGCGAGCCGTCGTCGTCATTCTCTTCCGCTAACGCCAACGCTTCTTCATTGCGGTCATCGCGCAGCAGTTGATCCAGCACCAGCTCACGCAGACCCAGGCTATCCTCTTGGTCAATCAGCAATAGCTCTTCGGCCAACTCGCGAGAGTGCTGGCGGGCGCCGCGCTCCATACCCACCACCAGCGCTAGCCCTGTGCGTAGCAACATGGCGTTGTTAGCATCGTCCCAGCACAGGCTGCCGTCGCCTTCGGCGCGGGCTTGTTCCAACCAGCGTGAGAGGCGCAGCGCCAGCGGTTCCAGCAGGCTCGGCGCCATCCACGGCAGGCTGCCAAAACGGCTGGTGAGCGCCAGCGTCAAATCTTGCACCACCTGAGGCGCGTCCAACCACTCCGGGTGTGCACACAGTGCCGACATCCACTCAATGGCGTTGCCCCAGGGATCATCGCGAAAGCCCAGCGCTACGTCTTCATCCACCAGCACCTGGAACTGCTCATGCCAGGCGGCAAATAGCGTCGCCTCGCGGGCACTGGTGTTATAAAACAATCGGCCGGTTTCAGCATCGGCGCTGATATCGATTTTGGGGGCGGTGGGCAGCGCAGCCAGCAATGCCTGCAGTGCCACCAACGGCGTGGCCAGATCCTCTTCGGCGCTGAGCAACTGATCAGCCAGCGTTGCACCAGGGTTATCCGCTAGCGCGGCCAAAAAATCCAGCTGGTCTTCGTCCAGCTCGCCCTGGCGAACCAGGCGGCGATACCAGAAGTTGGCGCGCTCTTTGGCTTCCTGCTCATGGCCTTCATGCAGCAACAGCATGGCTTCAATGTAAGCCAAGGTAGGCGAATCGGGTAGCGCCTGCTGGGCTTTTACAAAGGCGCCACGGGCACTGTCCAAATCATCGTTATCCAGATGCATCAAACAAAGCCGCTCAAGGGCCACACCGCGCAGAAACAGCGGTCCGCGCTCCATCACTTCATCAAGCAGGTCGGCGCGTTTACGACTAAAACCACGCTCTTGATAAATATCCAGCAGGATTTCAAAGGCGGGTTCGGCCTGCTCGGGCAGCCGCGACCAGTCGCTGCCATCGAACAGCGACTCGAGGATTTGCATAGCGCGCCCCGTCTGGCCACTTTCCGCGGCGATCAGCCCGGCTTCCAGCAGCGCTTGAGCCGGTGCCTGCTGGCTATCCAGCGCGGCTTTCAGGGTCGCGCCCTTCCATTCGCGCAGCGAGAGCATCCACATCATCTGATCGGGAATTTCGGTGGGAAACTCGACCTGGTAGCAGCACTGCTTAAATTTGCGCCCGGAATCGCACCAGCAGGGCTCGTTACGCCCTGGCGTGGCGAGGGGCTCGCAGGCAAAATCGAGCCGTTCCAGCGGTGTTTGCGACCACAGCAACGGCGCTAGCGCCTGGGCCATGGTCACATCACCTTCAAAGGCGTCCGCACCTTTGGCGCGCACCCAGGTCATGAAGTCCGGATAGTGTTCTTGTTGCCTGATTGCCGAGAGTGCCCCGGAGGCGAATCCCAGCAGCTGATCGACCCATACCGCCAGCATTGCCGTCTCCACTTATAAAAGACCCTATTGAAAAGCGACATAGTCTAGCATGCAGTGGGGCGCTACCGCAGCGGCAATCGGTTGATCGTTAATGGGCTCGTTCCAAGAGTGGACGCGTACGCCCATGCATATCCAGCCGCGCGCCCAAGCGCACCAGATTCCAGTAGTGGCCGTTCAGCGCGCGGGAGAGCAGCAGTGTATCTGCAGGGGGCTGCAGGCGGTCCATCGCTGCCCACACTTTAGGGGTTAATTCGCGCAATCGCCGGTGCACTCGCACATCGCTAAAGTCCTGCTCACCCGGCTCGAACAGCGGCGCAATACACTCCGCCGACTCACGATACAGTGCCAACGGCGCGCCCTGCCCCTGGCGCCCGCCCATTTTCATCAGCGCTTCGTCCATTCCCATCGCATCATGCTTTAAGGTGGCATCGAGCAGTTGCATCATGGCTTTTATACGCGCCTCAGGCACGGCAATAACCGCCCCTAAATCATAAATCACCAGCCGCCCTTGAGCATCAGCGGCAAAGTTACCGGCGTGAGGGTCGGCGTGCAGTTCGCCGTAAGTAAATAGCTCTTGGGTGATCCAGTCGGCTAACGTTTGGGCTATGCCTTGGCGCGTTGCATCATCGGCGTCTGCCAGTTCTCGCAGCGGCGTGCCGTCAACATAGCGCATTGCCAACACATAAGGCCCCGAGAGCTTCGGCAGCGCCTCAGGAATCACCAGTCGGGGATCATCTTTATAACGCTCGCGGTAGCGGGCGAGGGCATCCGCTTCAGCGTGGTAATCCAACTCCCCACGCAGGCTTTCGGCGAGCTCTTCAAACAGCGCATCCAAGCGCGCCTGGGGAACCTTAAACCAGCGGCCTAAACGCATAATGCGCCGCACTTGGATCAAATCACTCTCCAGCACATCCGCCAAGCCTGGGTACTGCACTTTAAGCACCACCGTTTCACCTTCATGGGTGGTGGCACGGTGCACCTGCCCCATGGAGGCGCTGGCAAACGGGCGCTCCTCGATTTCACTGAAGTAGTAGTCGATATCAGCGTATTGCAGCACCAGCGCTTCACGAATTTTTGGCCACGGCATCGGCTCGGCCTGACGCTGCAGGCGGGCAAGCTCCTCAGCGAGATCCGGGGGCAGCAGGTCATCCCACTGGGACATAATTTGCGCCAGCTTCATGGCCGGGCCTTTAAGCTCTGAAAGCCCCTCAAACAGCGCTTCGCCCAAGGCACGCCAATCCGCTTGGCCGCCTAAACGGGTTTTCAGCAGCGCGCCGCCGGTGCGCGCGCCCAAGCCCATTAATCGTCGTGTCCTGCCTCGCTCACGCATTGGCTATCCCCTTGAATTTCACCACACCAAATTATTTATACACAATTTATACAACTTAACAGCATTGACCACTTACCGCATCATTATCCTGCGCCGCTCCAGCTAATCTTTAGAGCGTCTGCTACCATAGCGGCCACCGATGGATACGATGAAGGCTTCGCTGCTATGCGCCTGATAATTGCCGAAAAACCCAGCCTCGCCCAAGCCATTGCCGAGGCGTTGCCGGGCACTAGCAAGCGCCAGGATGGCGCCATTAACTGTGGTGACACTACCGTCACCTGGTGCCTGGGGCACTTATTAGAGCAGGCACCGCCAGAGGCCTATGACCCCGCCGACAAACAGTGGCGGCTGGATCGGCTACCCATCGTGCCGCAACAGTGGAAACTGATGCCGCGCTCTAAAGCGCGTGGCCAGCTCGCGGTGATTCGCAAACTGATCAAGCAAGCAACGGATGTAGTGCACGCAGGCGACCCTGATCGCGAAGGCCAGTTGCTGGTGCAAGAAGTCATTGAGCATATGAAGTATCGCGGCCCGGTTCAGCGGCTGCTAATTAGCGACCTTAACAAGCCCGCGGTAAGTCGGGCGCTGGCAAAACTGCGCTCTAACGCCGAGTATCAGCCGCTGTTTCAAGCCGCCCAGGCCCGCTCCCGCGCCGACTGGCTGTATGGCATTAACTTAACCCGCGCCTGGACACTCACCGGCCGTCAAGCAGGCCATGATGGCGTGCTCTCTGTTGGCCGCGTTCAGACACCGGTACTCGGCTTAATCGTGCGCCGCGACAACGCTATCCGTGATTTTGTGCCCCATCCGTTTTATCCGCTATGGGTGGATTTGAAGGTTGCCCAAGGCCAATTGCGCGCCTGGTGGGCACCCAAAGAGCACGCACCACTGGATGACCAAGGCCGCTTAATTGACCGTACCCCCGCCGACGCTTTAGCGGCTCAGTTGCCCGGCGCAACGGGGCAGCTCACCAAGCTCGACCAGCAGGAGAAACGCCAGGCGCCGCCACTGCCCTACTCGCTCTCTGCCCTTCAGGTAGATGCCGCCCGCCGTCACGGGCTTTCCGCGCAGATGGTGCTGGATATTTGTCAGCGGCTGTACGAGCGCCACAAGCTGATCACCTACCCGCGTTCAGATTGCCGCTACTTGCCCGAAGAGCACCTTCAACTTGCCCAGCGAAATCTAAGCAGTGCGTGCCAAAATGATGAAGGGCTTCAGCAGTGGCTAAATGGAGCGGACTTCACCCTGCGCTCCAAAGCGTGGAACGATAAGCAGGKCGGCGCCCACCACGCCATCGCCCCCACCGGCAAACCTGCTGATTTTGGTCAGCTTTCCGATACTGAAGGCCATGTGTTTAGGCTGATCGTGCGCAACGTCATGGCGCAGTTCTACCGGCCCCTGCGCACCTTTGAAGTAAAAGCAGAATTTACGCTGCTAAATGAAGCCTTCCGTGCCCGTGGGCAAAGTATTCTCGACCTCGGCTGGAAGCCGCTATTTACCACCCGCGATGAAACGCCACCGCTACCACCGCTCACCCAAGGCGAGCCCTGCCAAGCGTTAGGCGCAGGCGTGGAAGAGAAAGAAACCCGCCCGCCGGAGCCCTTCACCGATGCCAGCCTGATCAAAGCGATGATGAATATCGGCCGCTACGTGGATGACCCCGCCGTTCGCCGCACCCTGCGCGACACCGACGGCCTGGGCACCGAAGCCACCCGGGCAGGCATTATCGAAACCCTGGTACAGCGCGGCTACCTGGTACGCCAGCAAAAGGCCCTACGCGCCACCAAACTCGGCTGCGCGTTAATCGCCGCCCTGCCCAGCGCGGTAAGCACACCGGAGCGCACCGCGCTATGGGAGCAGCGGCTGCGGGCGATTTCTGAACAGCAGGATGATCCTGGCGCGTTTCAGCAAGCGTTACTGGACGACTTACGTGGGCTGCTCACCCATAGCGACGCCGCCAAATTGAGGCAGAGCCTGCAAACCGCCCAGGGAGAGGCTGGKAGCCCGCCGAAACGCACGGGTAAGCCGAGAAAGAGCTATGCGAAAAGGAAAAGTACGGGAACCCGCTCGAGTAAGCCAGGCAAGCGCAGTAAAGGGTATATGAGTAGCGATTGAGGGGTATTTTTAGACTTAAAGTCAGTGAGGCACAGCGATATCGACCAGGTGAGTCGGCGGCAATAGATCAAGGCTCGCTTTCATGGTGCGCACTTCCTCTGCTGGCGGGCGGCCAAAAAAACGCTTAAATTCGCGGCTAAACTGGGAGGGGCTCTCATAGCCGACCCGGCTAGCGGCGACGGCTGCCGTTACCCCGTCACGTATCATTAGCAGCCGCGCATGGTGCAAACGGGTGGATTTAATGTACTGGATAGGCGAGGTTTGGGTCACCGCCTTGAAGTGAACGTGAAAGGCTGGCGCACTCATGCCTGCTTCATTGGCCAGGCTGGCGATTTCCAGCGGATCCGCATAGTGGGCATGAATACGGTTGAGCGCCTTAGCGATTTTGCCAAATTGGCCATAGTGGGAGAGTGCTGTTCGAACACTGCCCCCCTGCTCTCCCGTCAATACCCGGTAGCAGATCTCCCTGACGATAAAAGGGGCGAGTATATGCGCATCCGTTGGGGAGGCAAGCGCACTCAGCAGCCGTAACGTTGCATCGGCCAGCGGCGCTTCCAGCGGGCTGGAAAGCATTCCACGCGGCGCCTCTAATGGCCCTCCCGATGCTTCCAGCATCGTCACCAACTCAGCGATCACTACTGCATCCAGGCGGATCGCAATCCCTAGCATTGGCTCTTCAGGGCTGGCTTCTGTTTCCGACGTAAATGGCAGGGGCACCGATAACACCAAGTAATGCTGTGCATCGTAGATATAGACCTCATTACCCAAATAACCACGCTTTCGGCCCTGGCAGATAATGACAATACTCGGCTCGTAAAGCACCGAGGTATTTTGCAGTGGGCGGTTAGAGCGCATAAAGCGCACGCCATCCAATAACGACTGGGTATAGCCTTCGTGGGGTGCCAGTTGGTATAAGCACTCGACGATCTTACGGTAAACCTCAGCATCGCTCTTCAATGTCATGTTAACCACCTCTGTATATGCATGCCGCACCGGAATTAACTCGCCGCGCCGGGCACCTCTTAAGAGTAATATACATGCTGGGTGACTTAACGCGCCGCACGCTATTAACAATCAAATAGGATTAGGCAATGATGCAATAGGAACGCCTATACTGATGCCCGCCGTGGCAGCTTATTCTTCTCAAGGTCAACCACCGAGAGGATTATCCAATGACGGCGTTATCAACCCCATCTTCTAAAGTTGTTTTATTAACCGGTGCCAGCAGCGGTATCGGTGAAGCCACTGCCCGCTGGCTGGCAGGCCAAGGGCACCGCTTGATCATTGGTGCACGCCGCACCGACCGGCTGGAAGCATTGACCCACTCCCTGCGCGCAGAGGGTGGCACAGTGGATTTTCAGGCGCTGGATGTCACCAACCTTGAAGACATGCAGGTGTTTGCGGATTTCGCGATCAATACCCATGGCCGCATTGATGTGATCATCAACAACGCTGGCGTGATGCCACTCTCCCCTTTAGCGGCGCTCAAGGTTGATGAGTGGAACCGCATGATCGACGTTAATATTCGCGGCGTACTCAATGGCATTGCTGCCATTCTGCCGACGATGCAGGCCCAGAAGAGCGGTCAGGTGATCAATATTTCTTCCATCGGCGGCCTCACCGTTATGCCCACCGCCGCCGTTTATTGCGCCACCAAATATGCGGTTCGCGCTATTTCCGATGGCCTACGCCAGGAAACCGACAATATACGCGTGACCTGTGTCTACCCAGGTGTGGTGGAATCGGAACTGGCCCATACCATCACCGATGCTGAAACCGCAAAAGCAATCGACATTTACCGCCAGATTGCGCTCAAGCCCGAGGCGATCGCTTCAGCCATAGCCCATGCCATCAACCAGCCCGATGACGTCGACACCAGCGACATCGTGGTGCGGCCTACCGCCAGCCAATAACACCCCTTGCGTCACGCCCGAGCGGTTGCCGGGTGTGCGCCTAAGCACGAGTGACTTCACATGCAAGAAACCAAGCCTTCCATATACTGGACACGGGCACTGGTGGTCGCTGGCATTATCACTATTTTTCCAGCGGCCACCTCTGCTCAAACCACCCCGAACGAAGGAAATGCCCCCATGACAGACCACCCGTATGTTGGAATGTGGGTCACTAAAGATGGTCGCATTCGCCATCAACTTTTAGCCAACAATCGTTACGACGAGGCCCGCGGTGAGCGTGAAAGCGCTTACCAAGGACGCTATCAGGTGACGGGTAACTATATCGAATACTGGGACGACACCGGCTTTACTGCAGACGGCGAATTTATAGATGGCGTGCTGTATCACGCCGGTATGGTGCTATATCGCAAGGAGTAACTTTCAATCCAAATGGGGCACTAGCAATAAATAACCACGCCCTTACATCAAAGCCATTAAACATCGGAACTATCTTCATCATGCCCTGAGTGGGAAGCTTTTTTCTTGCTGATGGGGCGCGAAAAGAAAGGCACCACATAAAGCACCATCCAGGCCAGCAACGTACACAAAACGGCTGTCTGCTCGCGCCCCAGACCAACCGCTACCCCAATGGCGGCAGTCAGCCAAATACCGGCCGCCGTGGTGAGCCCTGAAGTCGCCTGCTCATCTTTTCGAGTAATGATAGTGCCCGCACAAAGAAAACCGATGCCTGCAATGACACCTTGAATAACACGACTCATCTCTGAATCAGAAATACCCGCTTGCTCGGGTATAAAGATGAATAAAGCAGCCCCCATGCAGACCAGCATATGGGTCCGTATACCGGCCGGCTTGCCTCGCTGCTCTCGCTCGAGCCCCAACAGGCCCCCGAGAATAGCCGCCAGCAGTAGCCGGATTACCACAATGATGAGCTCACCCACATCGTTAAAATCTGAAAACTCTGAGATTATAATCTCTTTGATTTCTTGCACCTTTTAGCTCCTATACGTCCTGTCTGATAGTCCATCATACCCACACGTTAGTGCGCTTGAGCACACAACCCACCCGGCACCGCCACTACCCACTCACGTATAGCCAGAATCGTTGGATCATGCTGACGACTTTCCGGGTAAACCAAAAAGAACGGCTTGCCTACCAATTCCGGGCCGAACGGTTGCACTAAGCGCCCCTCCTCTAATTCATCCTTAATCAACTGACGGCTCATCAGCGCTACGCCCTGCTCTCCAACGGCAGCAGAAATCGCGTGGGTCTCATCGGAAAACACCAGCCCGGCACTAACATCCAACCCAGGCACCTTTGCGTGTTTCTGCCAGAAGCTCCAATTCAGTGGCGCAGACACTTCTCCCTGAGGGCGAAAATGAATCAACGGATGCAGAGGCAACTTTGCTACATCACGCAGGCCAAGGCGCGGGCTACAGGCCGGGACAAAGGTGTTATCAAAAAGTTTCTCCGCTACCAACCCCGGCCAACGGCCATCGCCATAGCGAATGGCAATGTCTGCCGTTACCCCATCCAGCGGAACCGGCTCATGGGACGCATGAATGCGCAGATCAATATCGGGATACGAGTCGCGTAGCAGGCATACCCAGGGCAGCAACCAGCGGACCGCCACGGCTGGCGTTGTAGACAGCGTAACGGTTTGGCGGACAGGTACAGCGCTCAGTCGTTCGACGACATGGCTGATGCTATCAAAGGCTGTTTCCAACACCTGCTGCAGCTCCCGGCCCTGAGGTGTCAGCTCCAATTGACGAGGTTTACGCAAAAATAGCGAAACGCCCAGCGCCTCTTCGAGGCCTCGGACTTGGTGGCTAATGGCAGTGGCAGTCACCGACAGCTCTCGTGCGGCCTGCTTGGCGCTTTCATGGCGGGCAGCCGCTTCAAAAGCGCGAAGCGACGAAAGAGAGGGTAATCGGCGATGGTTCATGAATGAGTTTTGCTCATCTATAGCTGCAAGAAAAGATCGTTTGTTCAGGCTGAAAGGCAAAGCCTAAGCTAAGCCTGTTGTTAATCATAGATGAGTTAAACTCAGATTAGGAGACCACCATGACACACATCCTGCATATAGACGCTAGCGCCCGCCCCGGCATTGCTGGCACAGATAACCACGGTTCGCATAGCCGCCATCTGACTGATCAGTTTGTCAGCCAGTGGCAATCAGGCCGACCACAAGACACGGTTAACTATCGCGATATAGGTCAAAACCCGCCTTCTATAATTAACCACGACTGGATTGCGTCTGCTTTCACCCCCGAGTTAAGCCTAGAACCCTGGATGAAGGACGCGCTTGCAGAAAGCAATCAGCTAGTTGATGAGCTAATTGCAGCAGATATTCTGGTGATAGGAACGCCGCTATACAACTTCGGTATGCCTGCCGCCCTTAAGGCGTGGATCGACCAAGTAGTGCGCGCTGGCCGAACAGTGGATATTGATGAGAGCAACCCGACCGATCCTTACATTCCAAAACTGGATGATCGAACAAGGCATGCGATTATTCTTACAGCCAGAGGCGGCATAGGCTTTGACCCCGGTGGAGAGATGGCACATATGAATCACTTGGAGCCAAATCTGGCCACAGCGCTTGGTTTTATCGGTATTACCCGCCTTCACTACATTGCTATCGAAGGCCAGGAAGTGGGCGGCGAGGTATTGGCCAAATCGGTTGCTGACGCGATACATAAAGTCGAAACGCTTGTTGAAGAGTTGCAGGTAGCGTTGGAAAGTGCGCCATCACCTCAACCGGCCTAAATGATAGCTAATAGTCTTTTATCGTAAATACGCTGAAATATAAGGAGCGACTATCGCTACCCAAGGATGTCCGCTCCTTTATGCCCTTCTGGTACGCCTTGCACTAATAGCACATCGCCCTCTGTATTCCGGGTACGAAATGGGCGGATCGCTTTATAAGCAGCCGAGTCATACCAACCTTGCGCATGCTCCATGGAAGGAAACTCAATCACCACCATATCGCCTGCCCATGCCCCCTCAAGCGGAACGTATGGCCCACCATGCACGAGGTATTTGCCCGAGAATGGCGCGAGGGTTGCATCAATGCCTTCTAAATATTGTTTAATTTCAGGATCGAATCGGGTTTCGCGGATAAGAGCAACGGCGTAGGCAGACATAATCACCTCCCATAGATATTCGCTTAACTATTTATCGGACTGAGCCGTCAGAACACTGCCGCATGGCTACCCTCTTCAAGCTTCAGCTGTTGAATCCACTGGCAAGCTGTCGCACTAGCCTCGTTGTTTATAACGAGTCCCAAATGCGATGCGCCCTTTACTATGTCAATCTCTGCATGCGGAATACACGGTCTGACAGTAGACTCAAAGCGATCAGCAAAGAACGCCTCATCCTCAGAACCGGCAATGAGCAGCACAGGAGTTTGAATTAACCTTAGTTCTTTCTGGAAGTTAACGGGATTAAAGCCTGTCATAAGTCGGTAAGAGTATGCGAGCGTCTCCGAACCATCACGATATTCAGATGGCATATTGAACTGCAGCACGCGCGTCTGATTAAAGCGAGTAACACCGAATTTATTCAGAATAGATAACGCAATAATCTTGCCTACATTGGCATTTACCCACCCGCCTGACTTACCGCGAACGGTTGGCGCATTATGTCCAAGAAATGGAGCAAGCAGCAGATAGGCGGAAACCAAGTTTCCATATTGACCACCGGCAAAGCGTACTGCAAACCCTCCACCTGATGAATGACCACCCACAACGACACGGGCTAACTCGACATTGGCTTCAATATGGCCGATAAGATCAGCAAGGTCATCTTCAAGCTGCTCAATATAGTCGATATCGCCTCGCCGAGCGGGAAAGCTTCCGTGTCCGCGCATATCAGGCGTGTATACGGTAGCGACGCCAGCCTCAGCTAATCCATGTGCGAAATTTGCCAAGTATTTGCTGTCTGTGGCGGATCCATGCAACAGGATTAGCGCAGTGCTCGATACGCTTGGGTAATGACGATATCTCAGTACCGTTCCGTCTCGTGCCTCAAACTGGTTAAGAACTGCCAGCCTTTGCTCTGAGCGAAACTCAGATACCACTGCACCGAAATTCAGCCCGCTCGAGCTTTTTCCTGAAGACATTGTAAATATGCTCCCATGGGCGTGGGCAATACGCTGTTACACTGTCACGTTCTTTCGATGACATCGACTTTTTGCATAAGCGCCTGCGCAGATCTTTTCACTTGGCCAACACTATCTCTTGGAATTACCATAAGGGGGTATGAATCAGAATCAATATCTAGAATGATCAAATTCATTGAGTAACTGTCTAAGACAATAGCCACCAACTTAAATAAGTCCTCGGAATATTCATCACTTTCGTTAATTTTAGAAAAATCGATCGCATTAGCTTTGCAAATTTGAAGCTGTTCAAGATTCCAGACCAAATCTGCAGCGTCGAATTTCCAATCAAGTTCTACTAATGAGGCGCTACGAGTTAGTCCATCAACCAGCGCTATCCAAGGAGTAACCTCAGATGGATCTTCTATCCCGCGCTCCATGAGATCATCGCTGTATTTTTCGAAGTAGCTCTCTGGATCTGAAAGCGCCAAATTGACTTCAACCACGAGTTCATCATCTCGCGGGCATAGCTGTCTACAGATGTTTCCCCAAGTGCTTTCAAAATCCATGACCTACCTCAACGCTGTTATTTCAAATTGATTGCTTCCAACTTTCGAGCAAGAGCTCAAGCTTATTTACTAATTTTAATTTACCACTTACATCACCTGTTGACCATTCATACGGCGGCGCGGAGGTGCTTTTAAAACGCGTGACATATTCAACCTACCTTGCACTAGCAGCCAGCCGTGCACCGAGAGCTACAAACAGTGCCCCCAAGCTTCTATCCATCCACAACCCAACGCGTGGCTTTCTCTTTAGGTAAGCACCCAACTTAGCGCCCGCCAGAACCAAAGGGGGCTCTATTACGGCAGCAACTGCAATAATAAGACTGCCATGCAATAAAAGCTGTGCCTCCGCTGGGCCAGCGCCTTCCACGATAAATTGCGGCAAGAAAGCCAGGAAGAAAATTGCCACTTTTGGGTTTAGCGCTGATACCAGCATGCCCTGCCAATAAACAGAGGATAAGCTCTTGCGACTCGGTTGTTGTTCCGCTGCCACAAATTGATCGCCTCGAGACAGTAACATTTTAACGCCAAGCCAGATCAGATACGCCGCCCCGACCCATTTAACAATCGAAAACGCCAGAGCGGATGTCGCCAGAATTGCTGAAAGACCAACTGCGGCCATTGCTACATGCAGCACCGCTCCTGTCCAAATCCCAAACATAGCGGCAAACCCTTGCCGTCGCCCACTACGTAATGTTTGCCCCAATATATAGGCAATATCTGGCCCCGGCGATAAGTTCAAAAGCACGGCAGCAGAGAAAAACGTCATCCAGTGAAGCAATGTATACTCAAACATAAACACTCTCTTGTATTTTTCCGTTGCCAAGCTAAAAGAATATTAAAGCGCTAGCTTGAAAGGTTAAGCTGCCAAGAAACGCCATATTTATCATTCAACCACCCAAAGTTTTCACTAAAGCCGTAATTATCTAGAGGCATCAACACGTTCCCGCCATCACTCAATGCTTTAAATACGTCTTCTATTTCTTTCTCTGAGTCGCACTCAACGTGTAATGACATTGATGGCGTAAAGCTGAACGGGTGGTCGTAATAGCTATCCATTGCCAGGAAGAGAGTGCCGTTTATCGAGAAGCGGGCGAGCTTAACGGCCCCTTTGGGGTCATGCTCCCCAGCTTCGACACGCTCGATATCGATGATCTTCGAGTTCGCAAATAGCGAAGTGTAAAACTTGATAGCTTCTTCGGCTTTACCTGCCTGATCACCTACAAACATCAGAGATGTTTTGATAGCTTTCATTTTAGCCCCCCATTTCATTCGACCCGCTAAGCGTTACTGTAGAAAACAGACGCGACATTGACTACCTTGACTAAAAGGCATTCTTGAGCGCCTCTTTAATGAAATCCCCTTTAGCCGCCGTATAGGCTTCTCGATCTGATGCAAATTCCGCCACCCACAGGCGCTTCTTTTTCTCATACCGCTGCGCCAGTTCAGTATCCACGCGCAAGCTATTGCGAAAAGCCAACCGACGATGCCACTCCTCGCTGCCATGTACCATAAGATGCAAATGATGCGTCCTACGCCCGTCAGCCCAGCGCATTAACCAACGTCGCCCCACCAAAGAAGCGTTGTACTCCATTGATGTAGCATATTGGGCACGGCATAACGGCTCCAATAACTCATCAGCCCGGGATATTGAGTCAACGCCTGCCAGTATATCGATGATTGGCTTGGCCGAGAGACCATGAACAGCGGTACTTCCGATGTGCTCAACGGCTAGAAATTCATCTGGAAATAATCCTAGTAGCCGGTCTCGCTCCTTCTCGAATAGAGCTGGCCAAGTGGTATCGTATGCAAATAGCGCGACCTCCTCATGGATGGCTCGATTCAAAGATTCCGTTTCATCCATGGTTGAGGTTCCCCTGTAGCGAGAATTGTTGGCTATGCATCATCTGATAACAGTGGCGGCATGGGGCAATCGAGAATATCGGCCATAGCACGGAACAGCTCGGCTTCGGCAGGCAAAATACGTCCGCTGTGCTCAATACAGCGCGCCATCGCTTGCAACAGCGTAGGCTTTTGCAGAGGCTTTAAGCGCCGCAAACGCTCAACCGCCAGGCTGAGTGCACGCATATCACTTATATCGTCAGTGACCCTCAATGAGAACGGCAGCTCACTCTCAGCGGCATTGAGCGCGGCGCTTATCTCAACCGGGTCATCTTGCCCGGCGGTTGCAAGCACCGTCAGTAGCATCTGACACTCCCGCTGCAGGTCGTTTATCTTGAGGTTTGCAGGCCCACTGCCTTGCTTGCTGATGTTATTCAACACCAACTGATATAGCGTCCACTCCAACAGGCTGACCTTACCATCTGCCTCGATCAACCGTTCCATACAGAGGCGAAAGTGTTGGGCCTGCTCCATCGAGAGCGAGCGTAACGCTGGCAGCGCCAGTTCAATCAGTGGCAAGCGTAACTGTACATCCAGCCTCAACATTTCAGGGCCATAATCCATCAGCGCTCGGTAAACATCTGGCAGTGCAACTTGATGCAACGCCTTAAGCTGATGCTTACGCATTGTTTTATCCTGGCTGAGCAGTAGTGAATAGATCAGAGCACGAGCGGCATGGGGCTCATGGGCGGCGATTTTAATCCGCTCAGGCAGCGCATCTAGTGTCGCTCTAGCCTGGTTAAGATGGCGCTGGTCAGGCTGGCCCATGGTGTTAATGGCAGTTTGAGCAGAGGCACCGGTTAACACAGCAGCCATTGCCCCCGTTCCAGTTGCTGTTCCCGAGCCAAATCTGGGCTCCGCTTCAGACCGCTCACCGTTGCCTTCTGGTTCTGTTGCGTCATTCTCGGCTTGCTGGATGGGCCAAGTGACTTCAAAGCGGCCATTCCAATCAGGCATGACCCGCTTGATACGATCTTTAATCGGCGGATGGGTGGCCATCATTTGGCTAAACCCCTGCCGTACGCCTTGACCGAAGAACAGGTGGCTGAATTCCGCCGCCTGTGTCGCTTGCAGTTGAGAACCCTGGCTGTGCGAGCCGATTTTAACCAGCGCATTACCAATCCCCTTAGGGTTGCGGGTAAACTGCACCGCAGAGGCATCCGCCAGATATTCACGCTGCCGACTGACCGCCGATTTGATCAAATTGCCAAAAAAGGTACCCGCGTAGCCGATCAGCATTAGCGCCGCCCCCAGCGCTAAAACGACAGCGCCTGAGTTGTCACGTTTTCCACCGCCCACCCGTCGAAAACGCATACTGCGCAGTAGTGTACCGCCCAATAAGCCAATGATTAGAATGCCATGGAGGATGCTGATCAGGCGCATATTCAACCGCATATCACCATGCAGAATATGGCTAAACTCATGAGCTACGACGCCCTGCAGCTCATCCCGCGTCAGGTTTCGGATCGTGCCACGAGTAATCCCGATCACTGCGTCATTGGTTTGATAACCGGCGGCGAAGGCATTGATGCTCTCCTCCTCCAGCACATACACGGAGGGCACTGGCGTTCCAGAGGCAATCGCCATCTCTTCAACCACATTGAGAATACGTCGCTCATCAGCATCACGGGTATTAAGATTGATCTCGCGTCCACCAAGGGCTTCTGCCACTACCCGGCCACCACGCCTTAGCTGACTGCGTTTGAATAGACCACCCAGCACCACGACGGCCAACACTGCAATAGCAACGCCAATGACAAGTTCAATCGAGAGTGCCGACCACATTCCCTGAGCAGAAAGATTGGTTTGCGTAGCAGATTGTTCCCCCATTAGATGCAGCGCGATGGCAATTGCCAGCGTGGTAACAACAATCAAGGCGAGTACTGCCAGTACCATCAAAACAACCAGACGCCCGGTTTTACGACGAGCGTGATCCTGCGCGGTAAAAAAATCCATGTCGCGTTTTCCCTGAAATTAGAACGACACCTTCGGCGCCGCTTGAATCTGGGCGCTGTCTTCAAACTCTAACAACGAGGCATCCTGCCCATGGCCGAACATGCCAGCCACTGCTACCGGCGGGAAGCTCTGCCGATAGGTGTTGTAGTGCATCACCGCATCATTAAATGACTGCCGCGCAAAGGCCACTTTGTTTTCAGTGCTGGTTAGCTCTTCTGACAATTGCTGCATATTTTCTGAGGCTTTTAGATCCGGGTAGGCTTCCATGACCACATTGAGCCGCCCCATCGCCTGTGTCAGCGCGCCCTCTGCACCGCCCAGGTCTGCCATGGCTTTGGCACTGCCTGGGTTTGCCGCGGCCGCTTTTAGCCCAGCGGCCGCTGTATTACGAGCCTCGATGACCGACTGGAGCGTCTCCCGTTCATGGCTGAGGTAACCTTTTGCGGTCTCTACCAGATTAGGAATCAGGTCATGCCGACGCTTAAGTTGCACTTCAATTTGAGCAAAGGCGTTCTCAAACCGATTTTTCAACGACACAAGCCGGTTGTAGATACCGATGACGTAAAAGGCAATAACGGCGATGATCGCCACGATGATGATGATAGTGAGCAGCATGGTTCTTCCTTGTTAGTCGGCATTCGTCAGTAAAAGCCGGTCTTTGAAAAGCTAGCCAGTGAAAAAAATAGCACACCTGTTCAATATCAGACGTTAACACGTCACTTTGCAAGCTTAGGGAGAAAGGAAATGTCGACATAGTATTCACTAAGATCATCTTTCTCACAAAACACTGTAATCGTATCAGTATGAATGTAGCTCGATGGATCAAACCAAATATTATTGCTTTTAAACACATGCACTTCAGAGGTTGCAGGATTTTGCCATTGAGTTATTACCTGGAATGGATGCCTGCCATTCACTGAGAAGCGTGTATTTAACTCTACCCCCTGATAGTGGGTATCGATAGGCACACCATTTTGCTTTAAAGATTCGCCTTTGCGATGCCTAAACTCAGGCACGAACATAAGAATAGCGCCTGCCAGCAAGAACACGATGCCTATACCGGCAAGAATCGACTCTGCGCCCCATAGTGAAAAAAAGCTATTGATTCGAGCGCTATTTCGCTCACCTGGCTGGTATAAAACCTCCACCTGCTGTCCTGGTGAGTAGCTCGGCGGATTGCTACTTGTTGATGATGCAAAATTCACCACCTGTCCGCTCTCATTTTGAAATTGAACCAAAGGGCGATAAGTGATCGAATCAGTTGAGCGAGACTCAACCAGCTCAAGCACCGTACCTTCGGTGATAACGGCCTCTGAAAGAAAGTCTCTTGTATTAAGCAATAGAAATGCAGAAGCGACTAGCAAGGCAATACCAACCACTAACGACGTTAGCTTTACAAAGAAAAGTGTTTTCACTTCCACTCCTTGGAGAAATTCAGGTCGGCTTCGCAGCCTAGAGCTAGGACAGCCTTATATAGACTAACCGGTTTATTAGCTTTAGCTTAAGAAAAAACCACACGCACGTCAAATGGGAAACGTTCTCAGTCACAACGCTTAATAGATACATGCAAGGAGAAAAATCAGCCGATCACGGCAGGCGGCAAATATATGGTGAACTCGTTGATAGGCTCAATTAATACGCTGTACGGGGAGCTTTGCTCAGCTGCATGAACAATACCCAGGTCAGATAACAATTTAAATTGAGCGGATTTTAACGTAGCAGGCTTCACCGCCAACTCTTTATGCCAAACACGATAGCTACCTAACTTGCCGTCGCGTCGATAGTAAAAACCGGCAAGCGGATGGGTAAGATAAACCAATGCTGATTCAGTATCGGGAAACCCAGGAAAGTTAAAATTTGACTCAGATGATTGCGCAAGCTCAACGGAAGCTTCAGCCCATTTAGACGCCGTTTCCATACGATAATGGCTATACAGACCGGTTGTCTCATCGTACTTGCAATCGAAAGAGACTTTGCCTGCATGCCAAGGTAAATTCCAAAGATATCTGGGAACAACCAACGTCCATGAATCTAAAGTTGTACCCAAAAACCATACACATCGCTCCCCCGTATGCTTGTCGATGATATAGATACGGTAGTTGGTTTGCCCCATAGTAAATTTTGGGAAAGGAAATACGGCAGAGGTGAAGTCCACATCGACAAAAGGCACCACGGAGATAAGCCCCATTGCCTGGCCATCAATCTCAACAGCGTCCAACACAAACCTTCCAGGGAAAAGTCCCTCGAATCGGCTTGCCGGCACAGCATAGGTAATAATCGCAAAGTGCTTAAGACCACACAGCACATCTATACCGTTAGGCTTTGGCCGCTTAACCAGATAATCCTCAAACTTTCGCGATGCCTGCACTAAATCTTCCTTATTTAAATAGGCTGTTTTGCCACCAATCAAGATAGATTGCGGGTACCCTACCTTCATCATCGCACCCACTCAGGATAATTTACCAGTAATGCCCTGTTTCAAAGCGGCTAACGCCGGCAGCAATTCATTTACTCTTTGAGGGCGTCCAGTCACTAACGTCACGTCAGCTGCAAGCCCCCTTACCAAAAATAGAAACTACGTTTGAAAAATCCACAATTGTTTGCCAGTACGTTCCTTGCTAGCTTGAATTCAAATAAGAATAGCAAGGCATTATCAGTAAGATACCGCCAGGTGAGACCACGCCCCAGTTTTCCAGTCACCCCCTAACGCATGGTACTACTTGCCAATGCAATGTTTGGGTAAGCTTTATCAATAACAAAGGTCTTTAGAGAGATGACAATCCGTCTATTTTCCACTGCCAATGGCAGCTGCTTCCTTCGAAAAGTGACATTAAATCTGCGGCAAGAGCTTCATTAAATTTAAAAAACTTTTTACAGCGGAGATGATAATGTCAACAAAAACCCGTTCCAACGAGCATAACCCCGATAGAATACGTAGTTCCGACAACATAGAGCGCAAAAAACTGCCGATGCCGGATGTGTTCGTCATCTTGTTCGGCTTCATGATTCTGATTGTACTGGCTTCTTATATTATCCCCGCCGGTAGCTACGAGAGGGTCATCAATAATGGGCTCACCCAGGTAGATACCGATAGCTTTCGCTATATAAGCGCGGAGCCGCTGGGCTTTTTGGATCTGTTCACTGCCATTCATAAGGGGCTGGTAGGCGCATCGAGCATTATCTTTTTGATTTTGGTGGTTGGCGGTGTGCTTAAAGTTATCGAATCAACGGGCGCTATTAGCTCAGGCATACACCGCCTGATTAATCTTGCCAAGGGCAAACAGAACATCCTTATTTTGGTTTTCTGCACCACTTTTGCAGTGCTGTCCTCTGTAGGCATTGCGCCAAATTTAGCGATTGCTTTTATACCCATTGGGCTTTTGCTTGCCCGGTCGCTGAACCTGGATCCCATCGTAGGCATGGCCATGATTTTCCTGGGCGCCTATGCGGGCTTTGCTGGCGGCGTATTCGACCCCGTGGTGACCGTTACGGGGCAAACGCTTGCCGAGCTACCGCTGTTTTCAGGTTTTGTTTATCGCGGCGTTATCTTCATTACATTCCTGGCCATTACCACCGCTTATATCTGTCGCTACGCCGCCAGAGTAAAAGACAACCCCACAAATAGCTTTATGGGGCAACACACCTTTACGAGTAATGACGCAAACACTCCTCTTGAGGAGCCCGCGACGTTCACGCTTTCCCACAAGCTAGTGCTGGGCTTATTTGTCGGCTTTATTGGCTTTTTCCTCTATGGAGGCTTCAACCTGGGTTGGGGTATTACCGAACTTTCCGCCATCTTTCTTATACTCGGCGTCGTTACGGCCATGCTATGCAGAATCAACCCTAATGACTTCGTAAAGCGGCTGATGAGCGGCGCAAGCGAAGTGATGTATGGCGCACTGGTAGTGGGAGTTGCAGCGGCGGTTATCGTGCTCCTCAAGCAAGCCCAACTGATCGATACGATTGTGCATAGCGTTGCCAGCTCTTTAGATGGCCACGGCCAAATAATGGCGATGCAGTTGCTGTACCTGTTCAATTTGACGTTTAACGGAATTATCACCTCGGGTACCGGCCAAGCGGCCATTGTGATGCCAATTATGGTGCCGATTGGCGATATGCTAGAGGTGACCCGTCAGTCTACCTTTATCACCTTTAAACTGGGTGATGCGGTGACGAACATTATCACCCCCCTTTCGGGCACGCTGATGGCCTGCTTGGCCATTGCACGTATCTCCTATGTAGAGTGGTTTAAATTTGTACTACCGCTGGTAATGATCTGGGTAGTGGTTGGCGGAGTATTTGTCGCTATTGCCGTCGGCATCAATTACGGCCCATTTTAAGCCCACGGCTTGATGACAGAAACCCGCGTATTCGTGAATGATGGTTCAATCAACCATGGCACAAGTACGCGGCTTTACTGAACGGCGGCTACCAATTTCTTCTCCAGATACTCGACAAACGCTTCCAAATGGGCAGGCAAATGACGCTCTGCCATCACTTGCACCTGAAGACTACGAAGGGAGAGCTGAGACTCTTGAATCGGCTTCAGTACAAGGCCCTCTTGTTGAGTTTTACCGCTAACGGCCACGGCGCTACACAGCCCAATCATATTAGGGTGCTCGCATACCATGGTGTAGGTTGCCCCAAGGGAGTCACAAGAGAAGCTAGGAAGCACTTTTATACCCGACAAGCTACACGCCACATCAAATAAGTAGCGCATGGTCGAGCCGTTTAGCGACATGGTTAATGGGTAGTGGCTTAAATCTTTTACCTGTAGGACATCTTTGCTTGCCAGAGGATGACTCTTAGCCATCAGCGCACTGATCGCGGCATTGTGACTTGAGATCACCTTCACGCCGATATCTGGCGAGAGGCTAAAGGTTAAGGCAATATCGGCCTCGCCCTCTTTCACCAGCTCGGAGGCCCGGGTTGACTCGACCACGTGCAGATCAAATCGGGTATCAGGACATTGAATAATAAAGCTGGATATAACGCTGGGAAGGAAGTGCCAGGCCATACCATCCGGGCACGCCACGGTAATTTTGCGCATTTGCCGCGTCATTACGTCCTGCATTTCCGCAATCACACTGCTGATTTCCAGCTGATTACGCAATGCATAGGCCTGCAGCACCCTGCCCGCTTCCGTTAACTGCATCCCGCGCGGTTGTCGGTTAAACAGCTTGATAGCCAGCCGTTGTTCCAAATTGGTAATTTGGCGACTCACCGCTGAAACCGCGACGTGCAGTTCTTCCGCCGCGGCCGACAGAGAGCCCGTTTTAGCGACGCTTTGAAAGTAACGTAAATTGAGTTCCTGCATAGCGGCCTCTTTTTGCCCAACAACAACAAGTTTGAGCGAGTTACCTGCGCCACTTGTTTGCGCCTGGTTTCTTATAATTAGAAAGATTATTTGAAATATTAATGATGGTTGCAAACATAGGCAAGGACTACTCTTTTTCTAACGACTTTCTTCCTACTACCTCCAGACACCATAACTATGTCCAAATACCATAACGGTCAATAAAAAAGGCAGGCAATGGATACAACGCAGCTTTCAGGGCGTGAACTCGCTCTTCAACTGGCGAGCAACGAACTCTCCAGTGGCAACTTTTACCAGACGTTGGCAAGACGCGTCGGCCTTAGAACGGTTAGCCAAGATCCTGAACGTAGCGATACGCTACGTGACTACTTAACGGAAGAAATAGTCCCGCACCTCTCTAAATTAGGCTTCGACAGCCAAGTGATCGAAAACCCTAAATCCGATCACCCGCCTTTATTGATCAGCCAACGTATTGAAAATCGCACGCTTTCTACACTGCTGCTTTACGGCCATGGAGATGTCACCGATGGGCAAGAAGATAAATGGACTGACGGCATCGCACCCTGGGAACTGACGTTTGTTGATGGCCGCGTTTATGGGCGCGGCACAGCTGATAACAAAGGCCAACACAGCATCAACCTGGCAGCGCTGGAGGCCGTTATCAAAGCCCGCGAGGGTCAACTTGGCTATAACGTCAAGATCCTCTTTGAGATGAGCGAGGAAATAGGCTCCCCAGGGTTAGAAGAAACCTGCAAAACCTATAAAGAAGCGCTTAAGTCCGATCTTTTCTTGGCATCTGACGGCCCTCGAATCCGCCATGACATGCCCACCCTGTTTCTCGGCTCACGGGGTGTTGTTCAGCTCAAACTTGCTTTGAACACTGGCAATGGCGGCCGACATTCCGGCAACTGGGGTGGCATCATCACCAACCCCGCGGTAGTGCTGTGTAACGCGCTTAGTACGCTACTCTCCAGCGAAGGAAAAATTCTGGTCGACTTTCTTAAATCACCCGCAATTCCTGACGAAGTAGCCCAATTGGTGCGCAATCTCCCGGTGGGCGGCGGCGGCAATGACCCAGCCATCAATCCCGCCTGGGGCGAAAAACAGCTAACCGATGGCGAGCGCCTGTATGGTGCCAATACATTGGAAATTCTGGGTTTGAGCGCAGGGAGAACCGACAAGCCGGTGGGCGCCATTTCTGAAAGTGCTGAAGCCATTTTGCAGCTTCGCTTCGTCAAAGGCACCGATTGGCAAGCAGTGGAAGAGAACCTGCGCCAGCATCTTAACGCCCATGGCTTAGAGGATATTCAAATTCAGTTTATGGGTGGCTACGCCGCCACCCGGCTTGAACCCAGCCACCCTTGGGTTTCCTTTGTGGCCCAGTCTGCAGAGAACAGCTTGGGCCAGGCGGTGCATATCCTTCCCAACCTGGGCGGGACGATCCCCAACCACTGTTTTTCAGATGTACTCAACCTTCCCACGGTATGGTTGCCTCACTCCTATGCATCGTGCAATCAGCACGCCCCAGATGAACACCTGCTCGAAACGATTATCGAGCAGGGTCTGAAGCTCGCCGCCGGTATACTCTGGGACTTAGGTGAGCCTAAAGAACAGGCTTTCAAACCAACGACAACAACCACACATCGCACAGCCACCAAGGCAGAATAAAATGACGACTCCTGAAGAAAACAGCGTCGATAATGAAGCCATTCATTGGGATCAGGATATTAGCTACGGTCAGTACCTGGATCTGGAACCCTTGCTTGCTTGCCAAAATCCGGCTTCTGATGAACACGATGAATTACTCTTTATCGTTATCCATCAAGTATCGGAGCTATGGATCAAACTGTGCCTTCACGAAGCTCATGGTGCCGCAGCGCATATTCAAGAAGATAACCTGCGCCCTGCTTTCAAGATGCTAGCGCGGGTTTCCAGAATTCAAGAACAGCTTATCAAGGCCTGGGAAGTGTTGGTCACCATGACCCCCGCCGACTATGCCAGCTTCCGAGACAGCCTTGGCCAAAGCTCTGGGTTTCAGTCCTATCAATATCGGGAAATGGAATTCCTGTTGGGTAACAAGAACGCCAAGCTAATCGAAGCTCACCGATCAAAACCCAAACACTACCAAAAACTTCAGGAATCCCTCCACGCGCCCAGTCTTTACGATATCGTACTGCAGCTGCTTGCCAAACGCGGTTTCAGCATTCCGGAAAGCAAAACCCAACGCGATTGGAGTATCCCCTACACCGCCAGTAGCGAGGTGGAAGCGGTCTGGACGGAAATCTACCGCAACAGCGAACAGCACTGGGATCTATACGAGCTCGCTGAAAAACTGGTGGATGTCGAATTCAACTTTCAGCGCTGGCGATTCAGCCACATGAAAACAGTCGAACGTATCATTGGTTATAGACGCGGCACAGGGGGAACGGCTGGGGTGAATTATCTGGTCAAAGCGCTGGATCTTCAATTCTTCCCGGAACTGTGGAGTGTTCGGACGACGATATAAGCACTTGGCGCACTACTACGCACCCAGTTGAACTACCGTCATGATATTCAAAACAGCGACATACAATTTTTCGGAGCAGCCATATGCCTGTAAGCCTGGATAGTGTTCGTAAGCGTGACCGCCAAGACCCATTGGCAGACTTTAAAGGCCATTTCGCCTTGCCCGAAGGCGTGCTTTATCTTGATGGGAACTCACTAGGCGCCCAACCGAAGGCCGCCAAACAAGCGGTCGATGAGACTCTGGATCAGTGGCGCGACCAGTTGATCAAAGGCTGGAACCAGGGCTGGTTCGACGCCCCAGAACGCTTGGGCAATCTACTAGCCCCGGTGATTGGTGCGCAACGCGGTGAAGTGAGCGTCACTGACAATATCACGCTAAATATCTTCAAGCTGCTGGGGTATATCCTCGGCCAAGGCAAGGAGGGTCGCCAGGCGGTTCTTAGCGAAGGCGGCAACTTCCCGACCGATGGCTACATCGCCCAAGGCTATTGCCGGGTGAGTGGCGCAGAGCACCGCTTCCTGCCAGAAGGAGGCAACTTGGCCGAACACCTCGACGGTGTAGCCGTGGTGGTACTGAGTCAAGTTAACTACCGTACTGGCAAATTACGCGATATGGCTACCACCACGAAACTGGTGCACGACCACGGCGCAGAAGTCATCTGGGATTTGGCCCATTCCGCAGGCGCACTGCCCATTGATCTAAACGGTTGCGGCGCTCGCTACGCCGTAGGCTGTACGTACAAGTACCTTAACGGCGGCCCTGGCGCGCCAGCTTTTTTATACGTGCATAGCGATCACCAAGACAAAGGTTGGCAGCCGCTTTCCGGCTGGCACGGCCATGCAGCGCCCTTCGCTTTTGAAGCGGATTATACCCCAGCAGGGGATATTTCCCGCTTTCGCACTGGCACCCATTCGGCACTTGCCTACGCCGCTCTGGAAGCCTCACTCGCTCTATGGAGCGAGGTGGACATGCAGGCGCTGAGAGAAAAAAGTCTGACCATGAGCGACCTATTTCGAGAGTGTTTAAGCGATATTTTTACCACTCATAATATTGACGATATAACCCCATCAGCCAGTCAGCGTGGCAGCCAGGTATCACTGGTGGATAGTCAAAACGGCTACGCTATCGTTCAAGCCTTGATTGCCCGCGGTGTGATCGGCGACTACCGGGAACCCGGCCTAATGCGTTTTGGTTTTACCCCACTGTATCTCAGTTTTGAAGATGTTTGGCAGGCCGCTCAGCACTTCCGCGCGGTAATGGAAAACGGTGAGTACCAGGATCCGCAGTTTCATGTGCGTGATGCTGTTACCTAATAGAGGTATGTTATGACTGAAATACCCCTGAACCTCGCCTACTCGCCGAGCCATTTCGCTCGGGATTACGAAGCCACTTTAACGCGCCAGGCAGCTTTAGGTATCGACCTGGTGGCACGCCACCAGCCGATTACCCTGCGCTACGGTGAAGATCCGGCGGCCCGCCTCAACCTGTTCGTCCCGGAAAGTACCGCGGGCCCCTGGCCGCTGATGCTATTTATTCACGGCGGCTACTGGCAGGAGCTGGATAATACCGCGACGGACTTTCTGGCTGAACGCTACCTGGCCCGTGGTATGGCCTTCGCTTCCCTGGGTTTCGGTTTAGCACCGGAAACCTCCATTCATACCATGGTGAACCAGTGCATTGAGGGAATGGCGGCCGCATGTGACGCCCTCGCGGATAACGGTGGCGTGTGGTCGATTGTATTAGGCGGCCATAGCGCCGGTGCCCAGCTAGCCTACTGGGTAGCCGCCAGTGGTGATATACCCATTGATAAGTTGATACTGGTTAGCGGCGTTTATGACCTCACGCCATTGGTGGATACCTACGTTAACGAAGCGCTGGAGCTCACTCCACCCCAAGCGCTTGCGTTAAGTCCTATATTTGCCGATTCCAGCAAACTACCCTCATGCCAAGTGGTGATCGCCGAAAATGATCCGCCCTCTTTCCGCCAACAAGCACACGATTTTGTCGCAGCGTTAAAGACTAGCCATATCCAAGTCGAGCTCGTGGATATAGCTTACTGCGATCACTTTGATGTGTTAGATGCGTTATGAGTTTGAAGCAATTGCAGAAAACACGGTGCCCGATCAATCGCCTGCCAGTACCGCACGGTTGCGGCCTTCTAGCTTGGCACGGTAAAGCGCCTTGTCGGCGCGGCTGATCACTTCATCAATGCTCTCGGTCTGGCGGTGAAGCGCAACACCCAGGCTCAATGTAACCGCCAAGTTGCCTGCTGAGGTGGCAAAAGTCGGCTCAGCAACGGCTCGACGTACCTTTTCGGCGACGGCCATAGCGCTCTCAACGGTGGCACTTGGAATCAGTAGCAAAAACTCCTCTCCMCCCCAGCGGGCAACCCGATCACCACCGCGAAGCGTAGTGGTGAACCGAGTAGCAAGAATGGTGAGCACTTCATCACCCACTTCATGGCCATACTGGTCATTAACTGCCTTGAAGTGATCCAAGTCGGTCATCAACACAGCAAAGCACTGTTCGTCGCGTTTAGAGCGGCTCCATTCTGCCTGCAAGTCTGTTTGCATCGAGCGCCGGTTGGGCAAGCCGGTCAGCGCATCGGTCAAAGCACTATGCTCAAGTTGCTGGCTGGCAATAAAGGTACGCTGGTGTTCCTGGTAAAGCATAGTAGCAATGACGACGCCTATGCCCATCGCAGCGGGAATGAAGATCAAATGAATGAGGTTATCTGGAAACGGGCTACCTGAAAAAACAATGAAAGCGATTACTGCCATAAGCGGCAAGCCGTATATCAAAACCAGATCTCTAACACCGTAGACGGTCGCTGTAGCCACAGCAATGATGGCCAAGGTTAGCCCCTGAGTGATGTAGAGAAGGTGCCCGCCCTGCTCCGAATAGTGCAATACGAACATGGCAGCCATCATTCCCACTATTGAAAGGTTCAACATCAGCAATAGCGGATAAGCCCAAAAGCCTGGGTCTTTCTTACGATGGAGCAGCAAAAAAGTAATCGCCAGAATAGCGGCGGGCAGGCGGAGGAGAATATGTTTCCATATCAACTCCCCATTAGAGTAGCTGACCAGAGTCGCATCCAAAATGGTGAAAACGGGTAACAACACTAACACTACGCCAGACAGCAAGTAGCCAAGTCGGCGCGACCGTGAGTATTGATTAAGAAGAAAATCGGCCCACCATTCGGCGGGGATTGACGCATGCTTTCTCATCATCACCTGTTTCCGGAACTGGATAGTTTTACACCACCCACCMCCTACCGGGAAACACCGGTGAGATCAGGATCTTCTGACGTGGCTAATGGGCGATTACATATTGTAACATATTGAGTTTCAATGCTCATAATGCCCAAGTTAAGCCGATTTTCGAAATCTTATTACTTTAAACGAAGAGTCAACCAATCCTATCTCAACCGTGAAGCGCCGCCTCAATGTCCGCGATGTTGATTTTTCTCATCTGCATCATCGCGTCGAATGCGCGCTTAGCGACGGCAGGATCGGGATTGGTAACGGCCTTAATCAGCACAGCAGGCGTTATCTGCCACGATAGTCCCCATTTATCCTTGCACCAGCCACAGGCGCTTTCCTTGCCACCATTACTAACAATGGCATTCCAATAGCGATCCGTTTCGGCTTGGTCATTCGTTGAGACCTGAAAAGAGAACGACTCATTATGCGCAACCCCAGGCCCGCCGTTGAGCCCAAGGCACGGAATGCCCAACACGGTAAACTCGACGGTCAATACATCCCCCTGCTTACCCGATGGAAAGTCTCCCGGTGCGTGATGAACCGCCCTGACAAACGAATCAGGAAAGGTATCAGCGTAAAAGCGCGCTGCCTCTTCTGCACCACCATCGTACCAAAGGCAAACAGTGTTCTTTGCGGGTATTGCCATGTCACATCTCCACTAAAACCATCGCGTCATCAAGCCCAGTGAAATATTTACCGAGCTTACCAAGTCTCCTCAGAGCCCGGTGGCCCCATATCGATCTGCATATCAGGCGCTATATCCACTACGCCTTTGATCTTTTTCAGCCGTTCCGCCGTGGCATCGTCAGCCGAGCCGGTAATACAGCCGATCTCCTCCAGCACCTCCTGGATGGTTAATCCTTCAGCGCTGAGGCGCGTGGCCATTTCATTTATCGGTTGATCGCTGGAAATAGTGATCAACCATAACGCTACCGTTGGCATCTGGCATATCTCCATAGCAAGAGCACTGGGCGACCAGAAAGGAGCGCCTGCCCAGCGCGTCGTCTAACATTAGGGCGCTTGCACCAACCCTGCTCCTACGCCGGATTCAGGCAACGGCAGCTCTTGCACCGAAGCCACCAGCTGCTCCCAAAGTTTCCTGCCCCGCAGCGAGGCATCTGATTGCGCCCACAGTGCCGCGCAACCTGCCACATGTGGCGCCGCCATGCTGGTGCCACTGATCGTTTTATGGCGAGTGGGCCGAGGCCATGAGGAGAAGATATCGCGCCCAGGCGCGGCAATCTCGATCTTGCCATGATTGGAAAAGCTGGAGGGCTTCAGGTTCGGATCGAGTGATGCCACCGACATTACAGTAGGCGAGTTGGCAGGCGCCCCTGTATTGGTAGCTGAATTACCCGCTGCAGCGATAACGAGACACCCATTACGCAGTGCCGCTTCACCAGCATGGGTGTAAGCGGCCTGCACCGGGCTCTGGCTGCCAAGCGACATCGAGATCACCTCACAGCGGTTGGCGATGGCCCAGTTCAGGCCAGCGAGAACGCCCGCCCCGGTACTGCTGCCCGAGTTGGTCAGCACCTTGCCGACGAAGACCTGCGCCTCATACGCGATCCCGTAACGCTGTGTGTTTTCACCGGGCGCCTGGGGGCCACAGGCCGTGCCGATACAGTGAGTACCGTGCCCGTTGATATCCTGCACCGGCTCCCCAATGAATGAGCGGGTAACGAACTCCCTACCCTCGAAATCCGGGTGGCCAAGATCCATCCCGGTATCCAGCACGGCGACTTTTATACCCGCGCCACTCCAGCTACTTTGCGGCACCTTACAGCGTTTTAGCCCCCAAGTTGGCCGAAGGGCGTCCTCTTCAAGGTTCTCTTCGCCTTCTTCCAACTCCAGCTCAACGCCAAGATCACGAGCGATGGTGCTGGCTGCACGCAAAAAACCACGTAGATATTCAGAATTTTCAGAAAAGGCGAAATACTCTGGCTCAATAATTTCGATGGGACTATCCGCAGCGACCTTACCCAGCGCACTCATGCCATGCTGCTGCAGGGCATCGCCGCCTACCAGTGCCACTCCAAGCTCCGGAAATACCATTGCCTCAGCATCTCCGGCATCTTCCAGACTAACGGCTTGATCGGTGAAATCTCGCGCATCAGCGATGCGAAATTTCTGGGCTTTTAGCGACTTAATGCCTTCTTCTACCCGCCCCTCACGATAGCTAATCAGAAAGCGCCCGGTTTCAAGGCAACTGCCGCCCCGCTCTAAGGCCGCCAATAGCAATTTTTCGGTGCCGCATGAAACAGTGGCGAGTGACTCACCCGCTGGCGTATTGCCTTTACCTTTACCTGTCGGTTTTTTCGCCATCGTAGACATCCTTTTCATTTAGCTGTTAAGCGATATGGAATAGGTGAATCATAGACTCCATGCAAGGGAAAGCATGCCTATCTATGTAGCACCCACCATTTCAGCTTAACGCACCTGATGTGCTTCGCCAGATCGATTTCAGGCTACGATCCTTAAACATACAGGGCGCTTAAACGAAGGAGGATGGAGCATGGTCGTTATTGGTTAATCTCAGTAGGGATGCACTCGTTATCGCGGAGTGTTAGCACTTCGACACCAGAGGCTGTGACCGCTACCGTATGCTCCCACTGAGCAGACAATTTCTTGTCACTGGTCACTACCGTCCAGCCATCCCGCTTGGTTTTTATTTTGGCCCTGCCCTGATTAATCATGGGCTCGATGGTAAACACCATCCCTTCTTTCAACGCCAGGCCTCTGCCTCTCTTCCCGTAATGCAGCACTTGCGGCTCTTCATGCATTTCGCGACCAATGCCATGGCCACAATACTCACGAACGACAGAGTATCCGTGTTTTTCGGCATATTGCTGAATTGCATAGCCTACATCACCCAACGTGGCACCGGGCTTAACCGCTTGTATTCCTTGCCACATGGCCTCGTAGGTTTTATCGACCAGGCGCTTGGCATAGGGAGTCACATCGCCAATCAGATACATCTTGCTGGAGTCAGCAATAAAGCCGTCTTTCTCCAGGGTAATGTCGACATTGACGATATCGCCTGTTTTGAGTATTTGCTTGTCGGATGGAATGCCATGGCACACCACGTGGTTGACTGAGGCATTCAATACGTACTGGTAACCGTATTGCCCCTTACTGGCCGGGCGAGCCTGCAATTGATCGACGATATAACGCTCGGCCCAATCGTTAATAGCCATGGTGGATACGCCGGGCGCTATCCGATGGTCGAGATGACTGAACACCAATCCGAGTAGCCGTCCTGCTTCCCGCATCAAACGCAACTCCTCCTCGCTTTTTAACGTCAGCTCACTCACCGGCCACCTTCCTTACTTCAACGTCGGCTTGCTTCATTTGCTCACGCATGATGTCAGAGAAGGTCATGCCCGGATTGGCCTCAGCCAGCATGCCCACCTTTATCCAGTACTCTGCCTGGGCATTGATTGAGCGCACCATGACAGTGCTTGCCTTGCGAATATCCTCATGCAACTGGTCATTGATCTTAACGATACCCATCACACCACCTAATATATGAAACGAATATGAAACATATACGAATCATATATCGCGTAACGATTGGCGGCAAGGCTACCTGATTACGTTGTTACGGGGACACGTTGGCCATAGGTTCCAACGCCAATACTTCTTTGCGCAGCACAAGCTTCGGCTTCTCTAACGAATCACGCCACTGAACACACTCCTGCTGTTGCTGCGGGTCGTTATCGGGGCTTGCGCCAAAGGCATCCAGCCAGGCCTGACGGGAACACAGGTCTTGATACTCGCCGAGCAGGCGCTGGCGGTGCTTCAATTGAGATAGAAACGGCTCAGGGGTCTCTGGATTCAGATCAGCCAGGTAACGAATCCGCTTCACGCCCTTCCGCAGTTCATGGAACCCGGTGTCATGGGTATCCAGCGAGAGTGCCGCCTGGTCTTCATCGTGGCGTGCGATACGCTCATTCAGTACCGTACGGATACGCTTTGGCGTCAGTTTCGAAAGTGCCTTACCAACGTCATCGGAAGCGATAAAGTACTGCCATGCCTCCATCTCCTCAGCATAAGCCGGTGCATTTAACTGCTGACATAGCGCCTGGTGGCGCTCCCGCTGGCAAGCCTGGAGCCACTGCATCAATCCCTGGCGACTACCAGAAGTGAGCGGCGGGGGCGTCTTGGCTATATCCTCCAGAAACACATCAATATCACGCAGGTCACTGGTAGCCTGGGCACGTTGCTTGAGCCGCTTAAGCATCTTTTTCAGGCCAGGCACTCGGGTAATGGCGCGCACGGATTCACCCACTGCCCGGCTACGACGCAGATTAACCCGGTACTGGTGCAGGAACTCAGGATCAATGCCTGCGATGACACCGGCTTCCAAGGCACGGATCATCTGATACTGGTGCTCCAGCATGTCACGCATGCGGCTGGCGGTGTCGTTATTGCGTTTGGGTGGTTGGGGGGCAAGGCGCTGAAAAAGAGGATAGCTGGCCGTTTCCGGGGTCAGGCACCCTGCCAGTTTGGCTCCGTTATGCCCCACGCTTTTCCAAGAAGAGCCGGACAGCGTGAAATGCAGCACACTCCCGGTGGGCAGCGAATGCGGCGCTGTCTGGKCGAGCCAACGAGCCAGATCATGCAGCGCCGGGTTATGCCCAATCACCAGGACTCTTTCGGCTTCGTTTGGCAACGATTCGACCCAGGCCTGCAGCCCGCCACCATCGAACGTATAAAGGTCTTCATCAAAGTGAMCCTGGTTGACCAGGGTATGATCAGGCAGTTGGCCTGCGATCTTGTCGAAGGTTTCCCGCGTGCGAGCCGCTGTACTGACGTAAATCCCCCCTTCTAACGCTTGCCAGTGCTGAAGTACATGCGCCATAGCCGCTGCCTGACGTTTACCACGCTTTCGCAACGGCCGTTGGTGGTCGGTCATGTCGCCACTGGGCTGTTTAGCTTTGGCGTGCCGCATTAGGTATAGGTGCCGCATGGGTTCGCTCCCAAGCACAGTATGATACGCAAAGTTTAGTACACGCCCATCTTCTAGGAAGAGTGCTGACGAGGCTTCACCACAAACCAACTGGCCAACACCAGGCTACCGAATAGCGTGTACACCACCACAAACACCCACTCCGGCAAAGTGAAATAGAGCAGGCTATGCAGCCAGTACTGAATAAACGAGCCCGAATAAGTAGCGGCGCCCGCCTCCGCCCTCAGCGCCATTTCCCAGGTGGTTAACGGGCAAACCACCCCGAGCCAAGCCTGAACCACCACATAGCCAATGGCGCAAAGATGTACGATGCGGAAGGTTTTATTGCGAACCCACCGCCAGTTGAAGAAATAGCCTGCGTAAATGGCGACCAGGCCTAACACCACGAAGGCCACAAACAGCACGTGGAGAATTAGAAGGGTGTCGGCGAGCATTAGCAGCAGTGATGGGGGCATAGGAAAGCGCTACTTGCTGCCAACGGGTGAATCTGGTGCTTCGACGACATCGCTGCAGACGACGACTTGGTTCCTCCCAGCGCGCTTGCCAACATAAAGCATCTCATCCGCTCGTTTAATTAAAGACTCCAGATCGGCTTCCTCTGAATCGGTAGCCGCAACGCCAACGGTGACGCTGGGGCGCAGTTTGCCCATCTCTTCTGTTAACGAAAGTTCAGCCACCTTCTTTTTCAAACGCTCTGCTACCATTTGCGCATCGTGCGAGCTGGTGTCCGGCAATGCAACGACAAACTCTTCACCACCAAAACGTCCTATCACATCCGTTGGGCGCAGCGACTCGGCACAGACTTCGGCAATTTTGGTTAGCACCCAATCCCCGTGGCTATGCCCCCAGGTGTCGTTAATGTGTTTGAAGTGATCCACATCGATCATAAACAGGCTAAATGGCACCTTGTGGGATTGCGAGTGCTGCAACAGATCTTTAGCCAGTTTTATAAAATGGCCGCGATTATTCAGGCTGGTCAGCGCGTCCTGCTCAGCGACTACCCTCAGCTGTTCTTCCAGTGATTTTCGGTGCGCGATCTCTTTGTGTAATTGGTGGTTATTCTCTCGCTCTTCTTGAAGCAGTGCATATTGCTTACGTTGCAGGCATTCCAAGCGCAGCAGGGCGAAAAACCCTACAMCGCTGCCCATAATCAGCAACAGTGCGACCAGCAGCGTCGCTATCGGGCTAAGCCCCGCAAACAGTACCGCAGCCACTAAAAAGCCAATATTTAAATAGAGGCTGGCCGCTGTCACGACTGTTAGCGGATTGGGAATCAGAAGATAAAACGCCATGGTAGCCACCACCACCGCGGTGATTTGAGTGGGGAGGCTTTCGGGTCGTAGGGGGACAATCAATATAATGCCCGTGGCAAATACCCACAGCGGTAAGGCGTGCAACCAAGCACGGTAATCATTGCCACCCCAGCGCCGCACAACGAGTGCCACCAACAGGCAAATGCTCACCACCACTATTCGCATGGTAAGCAGCAGATAGAACTCCCTGGTAAGGCCCAGCAGGTAGTAATCCGCAATCGCGAACATGCCAAAGACACATGCCGCAACGCTCACAGCAAAGCTAAACTCAAGCCGCACGCTTTCCTGGATAGAGCGGCGATACATCAACTCACGGCTGGCATCGCAAAACTGCCCCGTTAACCCATGCACCTGATACTGTTGTTTCTGTAATGGCACAGCCCCACACACTCCCGACGTCACGTGGCAATTTTTCTTATTTTATCAATAACGCGATGCCACTCACCTCAACATTCAGCAGGCGTAACCGTACGATAGCTGGCCGTGGCCTTTTCCAGCCCTTGCTGTAATGCCCGAATGCGCGATTCATGGGCAGGATGCGTAGAAAGAAATTCAGGGGGCTGACCACCACCGCTAGCAGCCATGTTGCGCCACAGGGTCACGCTCTGCTGCGGGTCAAACCCCGCACGGGCCATAATTTCCAAGCCCATCAAATCGGCCTCCTCCTCATGGGTGCGGCTGAAAGGCAGGCTAATCCCCAACTGGGCACCGATACCCAAGGCCTGCATCAATTGCTGGTTGCCAAATTCCTCTTCCCCTAATAACCCCACCACCAATAACACGGCTTTAATGCCAAGCTGCTGGGTAAGCCGCTCATTGCCATGATCCGCCAACACATGCCCCACCTCGTGCCCAATCACCGCCGCTAGCTGGGCTGGCGTCTCGGCCACCCGCAGTAGCCCGCTATGCACCCCGATGCGTCCACCCGGCAGAGCAAACGCATTGGGGGAAGCATCCTCAAATACCACCACTTCCCAGCGTTCAGGGAAAGCGAGCCCTGGGTAGCTCGCCTTAGCGCCAGCCACCACTTTTTCGGCCACGCACTGCACTAATTGATTAGCCTGCGTATCGCGATTGATCGGCTGGCTATTGCGCAGCTGATTAAAGGCATCTTCCCCCATGTCAGCCATTAACGCGTTCGGTACTAACGCCAATTGGGAGCGCCCGGTGGGCGTTTCCCCGCAGCCTGCCAAAGAGGCCAGCAACATCAAAAGAAAAAGAGGTAACAGAAATCGCCGATGCATCGGATAGTATCGCCTGGATTAAGAAATGTGCAGTAGAGTGTAAGGCGCTTCGCAGGCGTGGCGCTCGTCGCGTTCATCAACGCTACCCAGCCCAAGGTGCCGGTCGTTATCGTAGGCTACAAACAGGCGGTCATGATCCAACTCAGTACTAAGCTATAACGAGCCTTCCGCACCTTATGGGGCGGTAGATACCGTCGATGACCTCCCCGTTCCAGTAGCGGGGAGGCACGCCTATATCGCTGTGCTGCAAGATGTTATGCGTTAAGGCTGTAAATCACTCAGGCGTTTGCGCTTCGTCGCGCATCACTTCGAGCGAAGTGATTTCAACGGTGAGCGCATCACGCGTTGTTTCTAACTCACTTACCCGATCACCGACCGCTGAAAGTTGGTTATTGGCCTCTTCAATCTGAGTATTTAGCGCTTCCAGGTCAGCTTCAACCTGACTGCGGGCATCTTCTGCCTCTTGACGAGCCTGTTGCGCGGTATCGCTGGCGGCTTCGGCCTCTTCAATCTCTGTGTTGAGCGCTTCAAGATCTGCTTCAGCCTCGCTGCGAGCGTCTTCTGCGTCTTGACGAGACTGTTGAGCGGCATCACGGGCGGCCTCGGCCTCTTCTTTCTCTTTTTCTACCTCGGCGTAGGTCTCATTCAGCTCTTCAAGGCTGCTCTGCCGTTTGTCGACCTGCTCATTGAGGGTCTCTACTTCTTCTTCACGGGTTTCACGCTCGCCCTGTAAAGCATTCAAATCTTCTTCAGCGTGGGCAATGTCTGATCGGGTTGAAGCTAGCTCGGCTTCAGCATCAGCTTGCTCAACCTCAAGGGCGCTCATTCTCTGCTGCAGTGTTGCTAAATCAAGCTCCGCGGCTTCAACCTCAGACATCTCCGCCTGAATCTGTTGATGCTCTCGCTCAGTTTCAGCCAGCTGCGCTTCGAGCGCTTCCATACTGTCTCCCCGCGCCCCTGCAATGGTGTGCGCCACGATGGCCCAGACCACCGCAATAACCGCGATGACCAAGAGTACCTTTACCCGATTATCACTCAGCAATGCTATCGTTGATGGTTTATTTGTCCCTGTCATTGGTGCAATCCTCTCGCTTTATTAGTAAAGCTAATTTAGTAGATAACGCATCTACTTCAGCGCTTGTTGTCTGGCCTGTTGTTAATATGGAGGAAAGTTTCTAATTGGGCTAGGAGCAGCCATTTATAAAAATGTGGCGTTAAAACACGCTCGTTTGTTTTACATGATATTTCAAGCTAGTAATCAGGCACTCACTGCCTTGGAGACTACTATTTTCAGAAAGCAAAACCCGGCCGTTTTGGCCGGGTTTAAAACACGATTGAATAATAATCTACTCCTGAAATGAGCGCCTATTCAAAACGCTTCCCACTCGACTTCTGCTACTTTGGAGCTGGGCGCCCTCCCTCTTGCAGGCCGAGCCTGTTTTATAGAAGGCACTGCCTTGGGTGCAGAATTGCCGATGGGCAGAGACCCACGGTTCTCGCCATCAGCCAATTTGAAGGTAGCCACAGCCGATTCAAGTTGGGCTGCTTGCTCTTCGAGTGAAGCTGCTGCTGTAGCAGCTTCTTGTACTAGGGCTGCGTTCTGCTGTGTCACCTCATCCATCTGCGAAACGGCTTGATTGACCTGCTCAATACCATCACTTTGCTCCGAGGAAGCAGCGGAGATTTCATCCATAATATCGGCAACACGCTTCACGGAAGCCATTATATCTTCCATTGTTCGGCCAGCCCCCTCTACAAGGTTAGAGCCCTGCTGAACCTGGCCCGCTGATGTTTCAATTAATGCTCTAATCTCCTTAGACGCATCAGCGCTACGACTTGCCAAATTGCGTACTTCAGTGGCTACTACGGCGAAGCCGCGTCCTTGCTCACCCGCACGGGCAGCCTCAACAGACGCATTAAGTGCCAGAATATTAGTCTGGAAGGCAATCGAATCGATCACACCAATGATGTCGCTAATCTTTTTAGAGCTTTCCGCTATACCATGCATTGTCGCAACTACTTCGCCTACGGCTTCACCACCACGTGCTGCCGTTGTAGACGCATCACTCGCTAGGGTGCTGCCCTGCCGCGCATTATCTGAGTTTTGCTTCACGGTGGCGGTGAGCTGTTCCATGCTGGCAGCTGTCTCTTGTAGTGAAGCGGCCTGTTGCTCTGTACGGGAGGAGAGATCGGCATTGCCTCCGGAAATTTCTCTCGCGCCAATATGGATGGAACCACTGCTATCACGCACGGATGAGACAGTTTGTGAAAGACCTGTCTGCATATATTTCATAGCCGCGAACAGTTGGCCAATTTCGTTTCGTCCCCGGTCTGCGATTTTATGCGACAAGTCACCTTGGGCAATGCGCTCAAAGTGATGGACGGCTTCCTCAATAGGACGAATGACAACTCGCATCATCCCCATTCGAACGAAAGCGACACAAAGAAAAACCAGAAGCAATGCAGCCAATCCTATATAACCAGATGTTGTCATGGTCGATTGATAATCGGCCATCAAATTTTGACCACGTGTACTGGCATAGTCATTGAAGGCTACATTCGCCTGGATATAGGCTAGGTTGAGCTGGTCACCTTCACGTTTGGCTGTACGAAAGGCACTTTCATTATTGCTCAGTAGGGCCTGATATTGTGGTTCTATACCGCGTGATACAAGTTGAGTAAAGGCGGCTTCTATCGCATCTGCAAAGGGCTTTCCTTGCTCAGACTTTGGTGCCGCTACAAATGCTTCAAAACGCTGCTGCGCCGTTTGCAGCATTTGGCCTGCTTTTTCAAGATGGGCTTCTGCCAGCGCCTGCTCCCCTTCGTTCAATGCGTCGAGATGATTAAGGAAAAACAGCTGAGTGTCAGCGATATTCACTTGCGCACGGTTAAGCGCGTTCAGTTGCTCAACGTTAATACGGTTAAGTTCATCTATCGAACTCGCTCCCAGAGTGCTGGATTGGTAGCCCAAAGCCGCGACAAGGAGGATCAAGGCTGTAAACAAGCCCAGAACAGCCGTTAAGCCTGCCTTAACGGATAGGTTTTTCAATAGGTTATGCATTGTCTACTCTTATGTAGAGAATCAATCGTTAACGAATGATTCCAGCCACGGGGAGGGTGTTACTCCATAACAAGCAAGCTAACTACTTGTTATAGGTAAGTGCTATAAATTATCGGCAGCAGTAACCCGACATTTAGCTTTCAAAAACGTTAATTTCAATATATTGATCCAGGTCAATTTATTAATTTACTTTTCAGATGGTGGCGATGGTTCCAGCTTGATATAAATCAATTGCTTAACAAACCAATAGGGCAATAAATTAGATTAGCCAGCTATCGACTATTAAGATAAAAGCTTGATATAAATAACAATAAATAAAAATATCGAAAAAAGCAGCGAATATCATTACGTCGCCTAAGTTTATCTTTGAAGCTGGCCTTAATGTGTTGAGTGACAATTAGGCATTCAGATTTAGCTGCCAATAGCCAACGTCGTGCCACTGATCGAACTTAAACCCTACCATTTCAAAATGGGCCACTTTTTTCATGCCCATTTTTTCATGCAGTGCAACGCTGGCAGGGTTGGGAAGCGTGATGCCGCCCATCACCGCATAAATCCCGCTCTCTTTGAGCTTGGTAAAGAGTGTTTCGTACAGCTTTGCACCCAAGCCCCTACCATGCGCCTGGTTGGAAAGGTAGACGCTGACTTCGACTGAAAATCGATAAGCGCTTCTCTCTTTCCATTTTGTCGCGTAGGCATAGCCCACCACAGCACCATCTTCCACTGCCACCAACCAAGGCAAACCTGCCCCCTGGACGTTTTCAATCCGGCCTTGGATGTCTGAACCCAATACTGGCTTTTCTTCAAATGAAATAGCGGTATTTTCGATGTAGTAGTTATAAATGTGCGCTATGGCTTCCGAATCACCCTTTGCGGCATCTCTGATCATGGKTTATTCCATTTATATTCTGACGGTTTACGTTCATCGAAAACGACTTTTGAATAGCTTTCGCATAGCCTATGGGCAAATTATCTGGCAATTCATTGACTGGAAACGTTTCAATATTGCTGTGCTCGTGACTCACTACAGGGTTAAACCGCCCAATTAAGCAGCAGCTATAAGTGACGATGAATACATGTTTGCTCGGAATCACCTCAAAGAGATAGGTATCAATAAGGCCGTTTGCCTCAACATCTATAGCAAGCTCTTCTTTAAACTCTCTAATCAGGCACTCGGTAGAGCTCTCTCCAATCTCAATGCGTCCACCGGGCAGCTCCCACTCATCGCGGTCATTGAGCGCCAGCACCACCTCATCAGATGGCAAGACCAAAACACCTTTTATTGATACTGGAAACATAGTGTTCTCTCCCGCTCATCCTGGTTAAGCCAAGCCACGATAAGAGCCGCCCTCTAACCATCGCACCGCGTTGCCAGAAACTCGCCATTGCCGACAGGTACAGTGCACGTGGTGAAATCGGGGTCTGCCGATACCAGCGCCATAAAATCAGCCATTTCATCTGCATGGGAAGTGGCGTTATCAACCACAAGCAGCCCGCCCTTGCATAAAACTCGCTGGATATTCGGCCACCACTGCACATAATCAGAGCGTTTTGAGTCTAAAAAGAGCAGATCGAAACAGGCATCGTCCAGGCTTTCAAGAAGCCCTCCTGCTTCCCCTCGCTGCTGAGTGATGACCTTAGAGAGGCCGGAGCGCTCAAAATTTCTCGCGGCCATCTCAAGCTTGTATTCGGAAAGCTCAACAGTGGTAACTTGCCCACCAACCCTCTGAACTGCCTGGGCCAGCCACAAGGTGGAGTACCCATTCGAGGTGCCAATTTCCAGCACTCGCTGGGCATTGGTTGCTTGAACAAGTACCGATAAAAACTCACCCGTATCACGAGTAATATTGAGCATTCGTCTTGGGCGTTCAGAAATGGCAGCATCGTTTTGTTGGCCAAATTGCTCAAGTTCCGTTAGCAGTTCTTTAAGGGTTTCACTCACAGTTGTCTCCCGCTAGGCTCAGCATTTCCATCATCAAATTTAGCGGCCTTTGCTTACGCAGGCCGCTTGGCAAGCAGCGCCCAGACACCCGCTGAAGAGAGTAACGTTCCGCCAACCAAGTTGAAGCGACGCTGGGCACGACGCGATGCCAGCATCTTACGCACCGACGTTGCGAATACGGCGTAGAGAGTGGCATTCAGCGTTGCCAACACCACAAACGTGATCGCAAGTATCCACAGTTGTTGCCCAGCATCGGCATTCGGGCTGACGAATTGCGGCAAAAAGGCGACGAAGAAGATAATGCCCTTCGGGTTGAGCGCAGTAACGAGATAGGTATTGGTGAAAAGCTTCCAGCGCGAACCCGATACCGCCGGTGTTACTGGCTGCACCGACGATATACCGGCACGCAACAGCTTGATGCCCATATAGAGAAGGTATAAACCGCCGATCCACTTGATCACGGTGAACCAAAATGCCGAGGTGGCTAACACCGCTCCCAGGCCAAGCAGTGAAAAGAGCAGCGCCGTTGAGTCACCCAATGCCACCGCAGCGACAAGCGGAATATTGGCGCGCCTACCTTGAGCAATGGAGTAGCTAACCACGGTCAAAATCGTTGGCCCGGGGATGGCGAGCAACGCCACGGACGCAAGAGCAAAGGCGAACCAGATTTCAATAGACATGGAAAGCTACCTCACAGGTTGTTAATGCTAAGTTAGCATAAGCTCAACAATGATTGGAATGCTCTGTTAGAAGCTAAGCGGCTCTAGCTATCAAGCTTGCTTTTAACTATCACCATATATCCAGCTGAACGACGATTCAGCGCCCCGATGCGAGGGAACCAGCCCAGCGTGCGCCCTGGCACACATTGCGACTTGGACAACGCCTTACCGAAACCTGGGTGGAATGGGTCGAGGAAGTGATAGAGGAAAAGTAGCTTTTGGTGAAACCAGCTTCTCGTGGAAGCTGGGGCTTTGGTGGGGGCTTGATCAGCCAATAGAGGCTACCAGCGCTTTACGGGCTCGCTTTTAAAAGTTCAGAAAACGAGGGAGGTAGGAATTCATCGATATAGCTATCATTGAATTCGACTAACCGCGCCAACGCTTCGGGGTCGGGCAGCTTCACGTGCTGGCGGTTTCGGATCACCAGCCCCTCATCACGCAGCATCGAGAAAGTCCGGCTTACGTGTACCGGGCTCATCCCCAGCGCATCGCTAATCAGCTCCTGCGTGAGCGGCATGAAGAAGCTATTATCCCTAACAGCCTTGATCCGCTTGAGTCGCAGATAAATTTCGTAGAGAAAGTGCGCCAGTTGCTCGTGGGCTGAATACTTGCCGAGGTAGATCAGCCGCTCGGAGAGTTGCGCCTGCTGACGCGTTGCTGTGGCCACGATACCGGCAGCTAGGCTTGAACGCCCAAAGAGCTCAAAAAGCTGCTGATAGGAGAAAGGACAGATCACACCTTTATTAATCATTGCCGCACTTGCCAGGCGGCGGGTGAAGCCAAAATCACGAATACCTATTATATCGCCAGGAAGGTAGAACTTGAGGATCTGCTTTGAACCATTTTTCAAGTTACGATAGGAGTATGCCCAGCCCTCCTTGACCACGCAGAACAGATCAGCATCCTCGCTCTCTTGCCAGAGCACCTCACTAGCTGACATGTATCTAGGGCTGAGTTCAAGACCCAGCAATAGCGCTTTGTCTTCCTGAGACAGCGCACCTTGAGTACTAAGGCCCCGCATCACTACTGTATCGATGAGAGACACTCTGTTACCCCTCAGGCAAATGGTTTATTAGCGTCATTCTAAAACATTTGCCGACCTCACTAACCTAACGTAGGTTATGAATTATGCTTGTTATCAAATGGTTGCATGAATCCTATAGGGATGCCCTGGTTCCCGAATGCCACACGGCAACTTCGTTTTGGCAACATTTCAGGCAGCACCATCAGGTCAGCCCTCGCGACTGGGGCAAGACCTTCGGCGACAATGCCTGACTATCCTGCCAAACTTCTCGTGTCAAAACGTCAGAATTGACGCTGCGTACCCCTTCTCAAAGCAAAGGAGTTGCAAATGAAGCACCATGGAAAACTTGGACAAGTTGGGTGCAAAAGCTTTTCCCTGCCGGTGGCTATAAGCCGAGTTTACCTTGGGGTTCATTGGCCGACCGATGTGCTTGCCAACTGGACGGCCGAGGTGAGCTGGGCAGCGCTGGATGAAGCGGCATGGGCAGGTAGAGACGGAAAATAGCAGGTCGGACACCGACGACTGCAGTCTTTGCGGCGCTTGGCGATTACGTTCTTGGGTATCCCTACGCCGAGGATCGCCTCACGGTTTTAGTCGTCTGGGTATAAGAGCCTGAAGCTATGGCAGGCCACATCTTCAGGTCCCAGATAGAAGTTCTCCCGGTCACGTATACTGGCCGTCGGCGTCGTTGGTTGGATGCTTAGGTGTTCCAGAAGCTGTCAGCGGTTTGAAACGCTCAAACTGGGCCCAAAGGGTCATTCCGCCGGTTGCCACCAAGATGGCAGCGAGCGGCAGTCCGGCGGGATTCAACACCACATGAAACGCCACAATCACCGCCATCACAGGCGCAAGCAATGCCAACCCTAGTGCAGGCGCTCGATTGCTCAGCAACAACGAAGCGCCGATCAGTTCGATAACTTTCATCAAGGGCCAGAAAAATCCAACCTCTTTGAGAGCGGCTTCAAAAGCCAGACCATCTACTGATGTCGGTGGGTGGATGAGGTGCGATCCAGTGAATATGTACCAAAACCCATCAATTGCGCCGGTCAGGAAGATGCCTCCAAGCACCAGTCTTGGGCCAGTATCAACAAATAGAGTCTTTGCGTTTGGTAACGAGAGTGCCATCGTGAATTCCTTTCAGCTGTATATTGATCTTTGACCGATACGGGGCCATTATGCTGGGAATTCCGTGTCATAAAAGCAAATAGTATTCATTTAGCATGAATGAAATTCAGATTAGAAACCTGGACCTTAACCTGCTTTTGGTCTTCCGTGTGTTGATGGATGAGGGCAGTGTCAATCGGGCCGCAGAACAACTCGGCCGGACGCCTTCGGCAGTCAGCCATGCTTTAGGTCGGTTGCGCGACCAGCTTGGTGATCCGCTTTTGGTTCGTGTTGGTGGAATTATGCAGCCCAGTCCAAGGGCTCTCGCACTTTACCAAGAGATACAGCCGATCCTCGCCCGGATTGAACGCGCCGTGCAGCCGCCAGCAGAATTTAATCCCTCGAAAAGCACACGTATTTTCAAAATAGCCGGCCCCGGCTTGGACATTGTGGCCACAGAAGTTGTCAGAAGGATGCACAGAGAAGCMCCAGAGTCCGGCCTTGCATGGCAGCCCCTGTCAAAGGAGACCATGGGTCAGATCGTAAGTGGCGAAATAGACATTGCTTTTGGGAACGCAAACTTCCCTCTCCCGGCAGGATTGAAGGCTAAGGCTCTCCCCCCATTAAAACGCTATGTCTTCGCTCGTCATGGACACCCAGCTTCAAATGACTGGACAACGGAAAGTTGGATGAGTTGGCCTCATGTCGTTGTGCGCGCTCCAGGTGCAACACATGGAACCGTAGAAGAGCGGTTCGACAGCTTAGGTCTGAAACGCCGGATTGGGTTACACGCTGCCAGTTGGTCAGGCATTGGTGCGGTCTTGAACAATACCGACATGCTGGGTAATTTTGTCGCGCTGTGTCTATTGGGAGGCGCTCAGGGTGAAGATATTCAGGTATTTGAGCCTCCCGAACCCTTGCCTGACGTGTCTTTTCGGGTGATGTGGAAATCAGAACTTGATGGTGACCCCGCCACCCGGTGGCTACGCAATATTGTTTTGGCGACATTCGATGCGCTAATCGATGAGGCTGACCGACGCCTCGCAGCATCTGACATCATCAAGCCACGCTAAAGCACCTGTTAGGCTGTCGCAAAATTTACGGGCAACGAGAGCTGGGTTGGTGATGTCAGGTAGATCGGGACGAGCGCTGAGCCTGCAGGCTCGGAGTGATTATGCGGCGATGGTGCGAGTGCTGTGATCGCGGAGGCTATCAATTTCTTGGCCGTGTCCGGCAATACCAGTTGTCTCGATCTACTGCCGCAGTAGTGGCCGTCTGGTCTCACCGATATCCGGATTGGGTCGAAATCAGCCCTCCAACCAGGTGCATCTAGAGCAATAATCTGCGCTTACCTTCACCCACTCTACGCGCAGATTTTCAAAATCTTCTTAGCGTCAACGCTTCCAGATAATGATTGCTGCCATCGCTGGAAATTAGCCTTTTATACCACCTTCATTTATAGGCAGTGAACACAATAAGCTTGGCGGCAACGCCGCTCCCAAGGATGAAGCCAAAATCGCGAATGCCACACGGCAACTTCGTTTTGGCAACATTTCAGGCAGCGCCATCAGGTCAGCCCCCGCGACTGGCGCAAGATCTTCGGCGACAATGTCTGACTATCCTGCCAAACGTCTCCTATAAAACGTCAACAAGCCCTAGAAGTAAGCGGTTTTCCGCGCTATTGATAACGCAGGCACAATAAGCCGTCATAACCGACGTTGCGTATCACTTATCAAAGCAAAGGAGTTGCCAATGAAGCACCATGGAAAACTTGGCCAAGTTGGGCGCCAAAGCTTTTCCCTACTGGCTCGGCTCGGCCGCTACGAACTAGCGATGCTGCTATGCGTCGCGGTACTTTCCGGTGGGATTTGGGGGTTCGTCGCGCTGGCCGACGAAGTTATCGAGGGGGACACCCATAGCATTGATGAGAGCCTACTGCTCGCCCTTCGCAACCCCGCAGATCTTAGCGACCCAATCGGGCCGGGCTGGGTTGAGGAAATGGGCCGGGACTTCACCGCACTGGGCGGTGTCGGCGTGCTAGTACTCATCACATTGGGCGCCCTGGGCTACCTGTTACTTGCCAGATACTATCGCGCGGCTCTCTTTGCCTCAATCGCGGTGCCCGGCGGCATACTACTCAGCACCGTGATGAAGCTAGGCTTTGACCGCCCTCGCCCAGATCTCGTGCCTCATGAAGCTATGGTCTACACCGCGAGCTTTCCCAGCGGCCACTCAATGATGTCTGCCGTGACCTACCTCACCCTGGCCGCGCTGCTCATCCGCGTACAGCCCGCGCTGAGGCTAAAGGCTTACCTTTTGATACTGGCGATATTGTTGACCCTGCTGGTGGGCATAAGCCGCGTTTACCTTGGAGTTCATTGGCCGACCGATGTGCTTGCGGGCTGGACGGCCGGGGCGAGCTGGGCAGCGCTGTGCTGGATCGTGATGCGCTGGATGCAGCGGCATGGGCAGTTAGAGCCGGAAGAGAGCAGTTCGGGCACCGAATAACGTGGCTCAAACAGCGCTGGGCAACACAGAGGGTGTTGCCCAGCCAACTGGAAGAACGCATATTTAGCTCGAAGCCGATTAAAAGAGGCTGATGACATCCAGACCAGCCAGTCACACCAGAGCAATACTTGCAAAATCAGCGCTTTTGGGGCGTTCTGGGAGGCAAATAGCCGCTTAAAAGCCAGCGTAGAATATTGCGCGGTTCAATTATCGGACAAAAAAATAACTTTAGTCAAAGCTAACAAATAAGCTTAACCCTATAGAAACAAAGAATTAGGTTGTATTGGAGCAAGGTGCGGTCTATCAGTCACCTTGCTACTTCCTGAGGATTTCATAAGGCCAGGATGAGGCCAGCTTTTACGTTTTAGCAGGGTATTAACTATATACAATGCGCGTCGACACTTTATGCGCTAACATCAGCTCTCCGAAGCTGGTTTCATACAGCTTAACGGGTCAACTAATGGATTAATAGAGGCAAATAGCATGAGCAAAGGAAAAGACAGTAAAAAAGACACTAAAAAGAAACCCCTTCTAACAGCGAAAGAAAAGAAAGCTGCTAAATCATCAAAGAAAAGCGAAACCAACGTACTAGGTAACTAAGCGAGCCTAACTCAGCACTACCGCTCACTGCTAAGACTAAATAGCAAAATACAGTAGTGTTAGGCGTTGCTTTTGATAGAACGAAACTTTGTTACCTTACATAATTTCAAACAGCCCCTTCACACTCTTGCCTTTCACTTTTAATTGACCACTACACAAAACACGCCAATAAAAACTGCAAAGGTAAGCGGACATATAAATACAGCCTGGGTATATCAGAATATTGCTCAGGGTATAATGCCAGATTTATATCGGCAGGATATCTGACGGTGTTTTTCAGCTTAGGGAGACTCAGCAGCAGTTGCACCGCTATACGCGGCAACACGCCTGCCAAGCGTCCTGTGTAAGCCTTAATCGCCACTCCGGAGTTCACCTATATAGCGAATGGTTTTACACATAAAATCTATATTTACCTTAAATAAAAAAGCGCTCAGGAAAACCGGTTGGAGAGGAAAGTAAACCGCCCAACCACGCTCTCGTAAATCAAGGGCTCGACCTCAAGCGAACAAGCAGGCATGGTGAGTATTATCATCCACCATCAGCGAACCAACAGGAGGTTACTCAAATGCCGCACTCTCTTACTCAAAACCTGTCTCAAAACCTGTCTCAAAACCTATGCAGGATGGGGCTATTATCGCTCTTGGCGTTGTCCCCCAATGCCTTCAGCCAACAACAACCGGGGGCAGCCTCCGGTAATGATGTCACTACCGAGTCGTTCCAGGACTGGGAAGTCCGTTGCCAGCGTAGTGCCGAGGGCCCGAGCCCTTGTGCGATGTCGCAATTGATCACTCAACCTGACAGCGACCAGCCCTTGATGCAGGTAATTCTCGACTACCCGCCTCAGATCGATGACCCGGTGATGAGCTTCTTCGTGCCGCTGGGGGTACGTCTGGCCCCGGGCTTGCAATTCAGTGTGGATAACGCTGAGCCAGTCCAATTCCCCTATCAGGTATGCCAGGAGCAAGGGTGCCGTGCTGACGTGCCCATTGAGTCGTCGATGTTGCAGCAACTCCGCAGTGGCAATACAGCAACCCTCAGCATGATTAGTCCACGCGGTGAACGCATGGACATAGATATTTCACTGCTCGGCTTTACTGACGCCAGTAACCGCATCGCTCGTTAACCTTCGGGGCCTTGCCCAGACAAAGCCGACTTAAAAGGGACACGTTTACTCAGCCGTTGCCAGCAGCCGCTCACACAGCGTTGGCCAGTGGAGACAGACACCCTTGCCGTCGGCCAGCACTTCCCCTTGCCGGGCGCACAACCAAAACGCCCCCGGAGTTCCGGGGGCGTGGGTGTTGCTAGGTTCTCAATTTACCGAGAGTGTCATTAGCTCTCATTGAGGACCGCTTCCGGGAAGTAGCGACGCAACATCCGGTTTTGGAAGTCGTCCACGAAGCGACTATTGATGATGATAATGAACCGCTCGAAGGGTGACTCGCTGTCGAGCTGTTCGATCCCGTCGACACTGTGGAATAGCCGGTCATCGTTCAGATGAAGGATATCACCCGGATTCAGGGTGATATCGACCAAGGGTTGCGTGCCAGCCTTGTCTGCGTAGAGGTGGTTTTCGGCGCCCGCCACGTTTTCCCGATTGATGACCAGAATGCTTAGGGCCTTGCAGCCATCGGCATGAATTCCCTGTCCCTGAAGGGGGTCGATGCTGCCTTCCCCGCGAACCCCGGTGATCTGCATCAGGATGGGTTCGTGCGCACCGATACTCCACAGCCTTGCCCAGGCGCGAACGAAGGCTTTCACATCGGGGCGTGCCATAAATTCCCGAGTCAGCGGATCATAGTACCGCAGGCGATCCGCCATGCTTTCCGCGTCGTTGAAGGCACCCCCCTGGGCCATGGGGCATTGGCCCATATCCTCGACATCACCCTGATCATTCAGGGCGAGCCATGACATCCGCTTCCATCGCTGGTTAACGTAGGGATCGCGCGGCAGGTCAGCGGTAAACCCCTGCCAGGCAGTCAGATCGATTCGCTCCCGAATATTGGTTTTCGCCCAATCCTGATGCCTCAGCGCCTCTATCACTCCCGGATTCCAATAATCGGCGAGTGAATCGGCAGGCATGGAGGTGAGGTCGAAACCGTGCTTGAGAGTATCGAGTTTCATGTTGGTATTCTCCTGTTAACTGGGCTGAATTGCCCGGTGTTGCCGGTGTAAACACTGAGGTCAACAGGTAGAAAATGAAAAGATTTGCAACGATATGTCAAAGAAATGTACTAAAAAGAGTGATTTTTTTGAAAACAGGATCAGACCGTTGATGACGTATTTGTAGGTTATCTCCTACAAATAGGTGTAGGATAATCACAACAAAGTGCCCCTCTCGTTGCCATTATGATGGTTCTTGACAGTGTTTTTTCTTTAAGTGGATCCCATGACTGCCAGCGATCCCCGACTTCACAGAGATCCGAAACGCCTGAAGGAGAACCGCAGGAAGTTTTCCGGTGCACTCGTGTTGAAGATGTCAAAGACACCTTCAACTGATGGCATCGATTCGCATGATGCCGGTAGGGAAGAAGTCGAGTTAGTACGCCGCCAGTATCTGGAGAGTGAGCAGCAATTCCGCTCCCTGCTGGAGAGTCTGCCGAAAGTGGCAGTTCAGGGTTATGATCGCGATCGGCGGGTGATTTACTGGAATGAGGGTAGCACTCGTCTCTATGGCTATACCGCTGAGGAAGCCCAAGGACAGTTACTGGAAGATCTGATCATTCCTGCCTTCATGCGTGACGGGGTGATCCAGGCGCATGATGCCTGGATCAAAGAAGGGGTCGATATACCCGCCGATGAACTCCAGCTCAAACACAAAACCGGTGAACTGGTATCGGTCTTTTCGCAGCATCTGATGCTCAATGAGCATACCGACTCCCCCCTGATGTTCTGCGTGGATGTCGATCTTTCCGACCAAAAGCGCGCCCACCGTGACCTGGAATTCGCCACCCGTTTCGACAGGCTCACCCATCTCCCTAACCGCCAGACCTTCGAAGTCGATCTGAACAGTCTGTTGGATTCCTGTCGACGCCAGGGTCATGGCCTGGCAACCATCTACCTGGACATCGATCACTTCGTCGAAATCAATGATGCCCTTGGCTATGATCAGGGCGACCGCCTGCTCATTGAGCTGACTCGGCGACTAAGAGAGTGCCAGCGGGTCACTGACCTGGTGTCCCGTGTTTCTAGCGATGAATTCGTGCTGGCCTTTCCCGGCGTCCACTTGCCCCCCGATGTCAGACGGGTCGTTCGCCATGTCCAGAATGTCTTTCGGGAACCTTTCGTCCTGGATGGTCGAGAGCGTCAGGTCACGGCCTGCCTGGGTGTGGCACTCTTTCCCGAGAATGGTGAATCGTCACGCGAATTGATCCGTAATGCCGATGTTGCCAAGAATCGTGCCAAACTGGAGGGCCGGGGTGCTGTACGTTTCTTCCAACAGAAGCTCCATGATGAGCTGGTTCGCCAACACTATCTCTCGGCGCGACTCGAGGAAGCCCTTGATAACGGTGAATTCTCCCTCCACTACCAACCCCAGGTCTCGGCGGCCAGTGGGAGAATAGAGAATCTCGAGGCCTTGATACGCTGGGAGCCTGCCGAGGGCCCGCCGATCTCGCCTGCCGAGTTTATCCCGCTGGCCGAGCGTTCCGGTGTGATCCATCGTCTGGGCGACTGGGTCATCGAAGAGGCTTGCCGCCAGCAGGTGGAATGGCGTGCCAAGGGATTTCATGAGCACCGCATCGATATCAATGTCTCGGGGCGTCAACTGGTGCGTCCCGATGCCCTCAAGAGCTTCGAGGACTCGCTGCAGCGCCACGGCTTAGGCCCGCGGGATATCGGCATCGAATTGACCGAGAATGTCCTGATAGAAGCCGACGAGACCGTCCTCGAGGATCTGCGGCGCCTCTATCATCGCGGTATTCACATTGCTATCGACGATTTCGGAACCGGTTATTCCTCCCTGAGCTATCTCAAGCACTTTCCAGTCACCGCCCTGAAGATAGATCGCTCCTTCATCCACGACGCTCCCACACAGCCGAAGGATAGGGCCATCCTGGAAGGTGCCATCTTCATTGGTCATCGGTTGGGATTGGAAGTGGTGGCCGAGGGCGTCGAGAACGCCGAACAGTTGTCATTGCTTCGCGAAATGCATTGCGACCTCATCCAGGGGTTCTTCTTCTACCGTCCAATGCCTGCCAAGGAAATCGACCGCCTGCTGGGCGGTTTCGTGCCTGGTCACGAAGGGCTGTCGAGCTGAGACTCGTCGTGATTTGGCGTCCAATGCCCGGGGTTGCCATGACCTGGAGAACTTGTTAGCGATCCTGATGCTCATTGATCGCAGGGACTGACACTGCTGGCCCTAGCTGGATTGCCGTTATCGGCCAGAAGCAGACATTCAGCACAACTGAAATAACAAGTAATACAGCCACAGCGAAACCGTTATCTGCAATTGTAAGCTAGGGCTAAATCGCAGTCGTTCACTAGGCTGCTCGCCCGCTATCGCCGATCTTGGCCTGCGCAGCCATGCTACCAAACTGAATTAATATCTATACACCAAGTGATCATAATCAACATCAATAAATCCAGATTTAACACCAAACAGGACTCCAATTTCTTTTATCGCACAGAGAACGTCTCGTTGAATCTTCTGCATGCTTCTTTCTGAGAAATCGTGCTGAAACTTAGCTGCAAAACTGAAACCTATATAAACTACCGGATCCTTATAATGAACAAGATAGTTTCGCATATCAAAAAGATCCTGGATGCCAGCTCTCCAACTTGAATCGCCATAAGGCAATCGAGAGATTTTGTACAATTTTTTTAGCTTGGCTGTTGTGCTTCCATAGCTTCTCTCATTCTCTTCTTTAGCTATTGGATGAGCATGCCAAACTAAATTTACAAATGCCTCAAATGAAATTGCCCAGCCAAGAATAGCTTCAATGCAGAGAGCAATAGTTTCATCATCTTCAAACCCTGGACCTTTAAAGGAATAAGGTTTTCCAGACTCTGGCACAGAATCAGGAACCTCAACCATCTTCTTCTTAGCTTCATCAAAACTATTGTTTGCTCTCCTTAGCATGAGCTGCTCAACATTGAGCCTGTATCCATATGTCATATATTTCTCTGCGCTTCAAAGTTTCATTAATCTGGCTTTTTTTTCGGCCAAAAGCAAGCGTTGAGCATAGCCTAATCTAAACATAGTCGATCGTTAAGCCGACACCGGCAATGCAATAGACCAATCAAACCAAAGCTCCTCGGAGCTATTAGAAAGACCGATCCAGTTTACCCGGACATCTTTCGCGGCAGAGCTCGCATTCGCCTCGGCCAGTTGGGTATTAAAAGCGGATTCCGCTAGTGCTCCTGGTGTGAGTACGCAAAGTGCTCCAAAAGTGTAATGGTTGCTCGTCCATGAAGGTGGAAACTTTACTTCATATAGAAGTTCACACGTTCTCAATGTCGATCGGTACCTAAAGTGTCCTTCTGGGCAAACAAGAAATTCGTTAAATGTCAGCTTCCCGAGTGGAACCTCAAGAGTCGGCAGCTTGAAGCCCTGCTTCGGGCTGTCATTAGTGATGGCAAGGGCCACTGAGCGAGCAGCCCCATCCACATAGAATTCGATCTGCGCTAGCGCGTCCCCAAAATTATATTGCCATATCTCCTCGCACTGCCGGTGCGGCGGACCTAGTGATGCAACCACGAACTCTTTGGAAACCCCAGGGCCTATGTGCTCGAAAAAATTCCGCGGAGTCTTCTTAGCTTTGATTCTATGGGGAACGAGTCGGCCGTAAAGATACTTGACTCCCGCTAAGAAAGCGGACCCACCCAATCGAGTTGCTAATGTTTCAAATATCACAGGCGCCAATATCCTTTGGTCTGACGATAATCGGTGGCCGATCGGCTCCAGCGACCGATGCTGCGGCCGTTACATCAGCATAGCCTGAAGCTACCCCATTCGGCCAATTGCAGTCGTTCGAGAATTGTCCTAGGCGACCCTAAATACTAAACACTCGGTCAGTAGGTGCGTGGCTCTAGCCAATCGACAGCCTCATGCTCGCTTTAAATCTGACGAAGCACGACCACTGACTACTCCCTTGATCACCCGCTCTGTCAACGGAACTGCCGCATATCCTTCTTTACATTGTGCCCCGACTTGGAATAGCCTGAAAAGGTGCCTGTCGAGGCATGAAAATGGGTGTTTGAGTCAACCGGACTCAGCGCCGGCACACCCTGTGCCCTGACCAGGCGGGAACCTGGATATGACTCATCATTGGTATGGAGTCCTTATGACACAATCCTCTCTAATTGCGGTAGCATCTGCTCGTGCGCAATCATTTCTTACCAAAATAAGCAAACGACATGAAGGCATCTGGCAGCAGATTGACGGTGTCCGCCAGCTCGCTCATGAGCATGATACCAAGTGGGACCGGCGTTGCTTCATTCCCACCAGATTTTTGAATCACGAGTTTCAAGACCCCTTCCCTGCGCGCGGTCGCTACAGCCGACCAGGCAAACTGGAACAGAGAAAGCGCTTAAATGACATCGATGTCATTGCCGGCCTAGCTTCTTGGCGCCTCACGAAAGGGATATTTGTGATGAGCGATGAGGACGTTACGGACGCCCGTGAGAACGGTATTCCTAGCGATCCTGATCCCAAAATGTTCCTTCACCTTCCACAACCATGTATCTACGTGCCTACACCGGGGTTTTCATGGCTGGGAGATCCCTTGTCCGGTTTCTTTGCCTATCTCGACGACCATCTCGATGGAGAGTTGGGACTGATTCTATTGATGGACCGTGRCGAGCCGCTTTTTCATTCGCTGACCGATATCGTCCATGTGCGGATCGAATACCAGATTCACAAGGTGCGCGAGCCCATGAACTCACGTGCCGACATCATTCGAAACTGGAAGAAGGGCGCGTCTTGGTGGGGAATGAACAACAATGATCGAAACCTCTTCCAGGCAACGGTTCTAAGGGATTATAGGAAGCGCCCACCACTTCTAAATGAGAGCCAAAAACATCCTGAGGAACTCCTCGAAATCCTGAAAAGCACCCTGGAGGAAGATATCCTTCCCATCGCGGGCTTGCTTTATCGGCTTTGTGCCATAACAGCTGAGGTACCCCCTGCAAGTAGGCCTTCTACCCCAAAGCCCAAGCGGACCCCATCTGGATTCCAGATGATTCCTCCAAAGGAAATCACCGCCTGGGATGTTGAAACTCGAACCCGCCAACTTCGCAAACGCCCCACCTCATCTAAAGCTGGTGACGAAAAGCAGGGCGGCGGCACTAGCCAATCCAAGCGCACACATGCCCGAAATGCTCACCTTCGGAAGCTCTCCAACGGGAAGCAGGTACAGATCCCATCGACCATTGTGAACGCTGCAGCAACATCTCCGGACGATAGGCCCATAACAACTGTCATTGTGCCTCCTCTCAACCATAACTGACTCTGCTCTACAAAAAATGCCAGTACTCGTCACGAGTACTGGCATTACCTAGCAGAGAGAAGCCTATCGCGCTTGGCTGAAATCGGCCAGGAGCGGACGCTTTAAGCTGTCGATGGCAACTAAGATGATGCTTTTACCACAGCTCAGGATCGATCAAACACTTCAGGGCGGGACGAAGGCCACCAAGCGATAGCCGAAAAGCCACAAAGAATTTCTCCCTTTTTACAACCGGAGCACCTCGGCCCATGAGCAAGAAACACGAAGTTTATATTTCAATTGACGTCGAGACCTCAGGCCCGATTCCTGGAGAGTACAGCATGCTCACAATTGGAGCGTGCAATGTAGATAAACCTGAGCAGGTGTTCTCATGTAAGCTGAAGCCAATATCGACCAATGCAGATCCTGAAGCACTAGCGGTGACGGGACTTTCTTTGGAGGCCCTAGAAATTGAGGGACTCAATCCAGAAATTGCGATGGCACAGTTCCAGAGCTGGGTCGGGGAAGTTGTTGGTACTGAAAACTTGCCCGTATTCGTCGGGCTCAATGCGCCATTTGACTGGTCCTTCGTAAACTATTACTTCCACCGCTATCTCCAGACAAATCCCTTTGGCTTTACCGCGCTAGACATTAAGGCACTGTACATGGGAGCAACTGGGTCAAATTGGATAAATACCCGCTCTAGCCAAATGGCCGCTCGACTCCAACCCAAATTACAACCGGACCATCAGGCACTGCATGATGCTCAATACCAGGCCGAGCTGTTTCGCATGATCAGGGAAATCATACAGCAAACGAAGAACTGATCTTTCACTCTGATTTACATGACCCGTTTTGGAGATCTCCGATAGTTCGTGCTGCCCCCTTAAACTGGAGATTCGTCTTGCCACAGGCAATCGTAGCTTCACAAAGTTGTGTCCACTCACGAGATGGTTGGCATGAGGCCAGCCATACACCCATGTTAGGCACGCCACCATGATTACCTATTATCACCATGAGATAACGAGATCTCTCTCCATGGAATGAGTCGAGATATTCCCACGTAGTCTTTTGATCCCGAGCTGAGGGCGACGGATATATCTCTGGATGTGTATGCCACAAACCAACCACATGCCTGTTGTGCGAGAATTCGATCTGTCTATTTCTATCGGAGGCTTTTATATCAGGGTTCCAGGCGCATCTACGTCGGTAATCAGCGCGGTTGGGACCAGTAGCGGTGTGGATGACAAGGCCGCTGGAGCCCGGCTCTGAACTGAATACCTCACCGCCAGCTTCTTTCTGCCATAGTCTCCTTTGGGCATGAGCATACATATGAGACAAGGCTTGCTCAGTAAACAGGACATAACGGGTATTATCGGGATAGAAGAATATCCTGATCATGGAAATTGCCTGTTCAAGATCAACCCATCGTGAACGCTAGCATCCTTTGCCCATTCTTTATGCGTAAGCCCAGGCCAGTGCTTGTCTAAAAAGCGTTGCCCACGTACCCAACTCCGTACTGATGAATCGGTAGTAACTGTTGCTGAATTGTCGATCATCTCCAGCGAGCACTCAGCCACCAATGCAACCGCATGCTCTGCAGCCGCAGCCGTATAGCTTTGGAAGCGGCTACTGCACCCAGGCTCTTGTATAATCACTTCACTTGGCCATACCACTGCTTCTAAATAAGACAATGGATCTTGTGCTCCCTTCAACCATTTCTGACCTGCAGGCAGCATGCAAGCATGAGCGGCAGCCACATAAGGTTCCATCCACCCGATCAGCAAGGGGCGTGGGTAACTTAAGCGGACTTGTTCAATCTGCACTCGTACATCAGGCTCGCCAGTGAGATCGAGCACCACGTCTACATCTACCAAAGTGTTTTTCTTTAACCACTCTGCTGTGCTCATCGCATACGGAGTCACTTCTGTAGCCGGGTAAGCCAAGTTAATCCGCCTAGCAATTGCATCCACCTTATTTTGACCTATAGAGTCAGCCCCAAGCAGGTGCCGCCCAATGTTCGCAGAAGACATGGTGTCAGCATCTACCACGGATATCCGACCAACACCTGCCTTGGCGATATGATCTACGATCGGGCTGCCGAGAGCCCCGGCCCCCAAAACCAGAACGTGCTTACTTTGACGCCCACTAATCTGAGGATGCTGATCTCGCCCGACCGTCCAATCTGGATCTAAGCGGGATGTCATCAGTGGTAGCGGTTTAGGAAGAGAAGGCCTAGCTTTCTTTCCTCGGTATACGTCTAGAACGGTTGGCGGACCACCGGGAAGCAAATAGGCAAAGGACACTTCATTATTTCTTAAAAGAACAACGCAGTATATGCCTCGCCCTTTGCGACTGCGGCAATTTTTAAGCCTCAAATACTCTGCAGGAAGAAGCCTACCCTGTAGAATGCGCTCCAGATCAGACATAGAGCTTGGCCAAGTAGACGGCGTAAATGAATGTGAAATCGGAATATCTGCCACTAGCACGCGAACACGCTGCTTCGCTGCAAGCCCCATGGACTGCACTAAACGATTGGTGATAGGCAACTGCTCATCTGCCGCAATAATGACCCTATTTGGAATCAAGAGCAGTCCGCTTCTAACTCGTGCCTTTGGTGGAGGCGAATCAACTGTCCATAAACCTCTAACGGCATCGAACTTTGAACGTGCCTTAGTTACCGCTATAGCCCAATAATTCAGTGCCTCATTTTCGAAGTCACCATCGAGTTCACCATTCAGCCAAGGCCTCAGGAACTGTTCAACATAGCCATGCAAGGTTAACTTAACCCTGTCCTCTGGKGAATATCCGAGGCCAGGGCCTGGGTCGCCTTCAATGCAAAGCACTCCAGCTCTATCGAGATGCGGTATACGCAAGACAGCATCTGGAGATAACTGAATGAATGCTTTGCCATACTCAGGAAACCCCTTGGGCAAACGCAGCTCAGCCCACTTAAATTCTCTTCCCTCTTGAAAAGGAGGTAGCCGCAATTGGTAGGCAGTGACTCCTCCCTCCCGGTGCAAAGCTGATAGCTGAAGCTCAGGGAATTGCTCGCACAAAAAGCTCGAATCCAGCGCCATTAATCCTCCATTTTTTAAGCCAAACCGCGACTTGCTGGAGTGGCTCTAGGAGCTGGAGGCTGAATTGTAGTCAAGCCGTTGCCCCCACCTGTTGGGGCAGCAATCCCAAAAACATCGCGCACACGTATGGAAATAGCCTGAGGGTCTTTCAGAGCAAGAATGGATTGGAGATCAGCAGATAGTGCGTTTGTCCAAGTCATGAATGATTTATAACGCTCGCCGTTATCATCATTCCATTTCTCAGCGAAGTTCTCTCCCTCGACTGTTGGGTTATCAACCCGGTATTTACCATCGAGTTCCAGCACGAGGTGCGGCATAAGGGTAGCGAGTTCATCCAGCAACTCTATTGGGTGTTCAAATGATCGACCTAAGTCCGCCAGACCCTCATAGCAACTGGTGAGTAATGTCACGATAATGACTGAGATTGGCTTGGTAGCCGCATCAATTATCCCACGCCTAGCGCACATATCTCGGTGGCGKTTAAACAACCGGATAGCAACCCGAAGTGTGTCTGTGATGTCTACGGTCTGATCCGGCACCGGAGAAATGCTTGCTGCAGCCCTATCATATGCATGCGCTTCCATCACATTTGACCAAAGGAGGCGGCGCTCCGACGTGTCGTTAACCCACTTGCTCATACCCTCAGAATTAGAGGTTTTCCAGCTTTCGGTGGGCATATCAACGACCGCAAGCGCGGTTTCTCCATATCGCGCTACGCTATAGCGCGGCGCCATAGAATGTAGGGTTTGCTCCGATATAGTATTCAACGGTATAGAAGGGGTAAATTCGAGATAAAATTTCCGTCCGGTGAAAGGTATCTTCCAGCAGCGCCGTTTGGGTTGAGCCTCTAGCTCTTTCAAAGCCTGACCTATTGACTCAAAAAATGACACGGGATTATCCGCCTCAATGTGAGAGATGTCGATTTTGCATACAGCATCAATGTCGAATTTTTCACTTCCATAGGGGGAGCGAATCAAAGTCTTAGTGCTCACCGAGCCTTGTGGCTTGATCGAAATAGATTCGGGGGGCCAAGAGAGGTTAGTGGCTAAATAATCTGCAACTTCATTGTATGCGTCAGTTGCAGCCGCGATTTCTTCCTTATCCACAGCGATATGCGAATTCGCTTCACTAAGCGCCTTAGCCCAAAGACCATATTCTTCCAGCCTATTTATAGCACCAGCTATGTAGCCCTCTCTGAGAGCCGCAAACGATTCAAGCGACTGCGTTAAACGAGTAGGACATTTTTGTTCAGCATGCTTTACCAATTCTGCGCTTTTAGTGATCATGGTATCAAACTCATTTGGGCTGCTTATCGCAGATTAACTATGTAGGTCTGCTGACCGTCAGTGGCCGAAACGTGATGGCCAGTAATCGACAAAGCAGGTATGAATTCGTAGTCACGMCCTGCTCGGTCATAGATGATGTATTCGGGATGGTGCCCCGCCTGCAGCATCTGCCCGAAACGGAACACTGTGCTGGCGGGACTTACGGCGATAAGGTGTACCTTCTGAACCCTCATCACATCCTGAACATGCATGATTGCTTTACGGGCAACCTCTGCGAACTGGTCAAGATCATCAGGGTGCCCGATACAATTGATTCCTGTATTCGAACTTGTAACGCGAATCCAGGGCAGATGACCATTATCTATACGAGTTTTAAGGTCGGCAGGTAGGGCCCCTTCATCCACGTGAGCCGTTAGCTCAAGAGTAATAAGAACCTCTATGGCGTGGTCCAGCGAAAGTGAATCAACGTTAAAGGTGTCTCTGGAATGAGGAGCAACCTGAGGGTTCCAAGCCCATGTCTTCCGATGCCTGTCGTACTGAAATATCTGAATGGCCTGTGCCTCCCCCATTATGCGTCCTGCTAAAACAAGCGTCGGGATGTGGTGTAAGGGAAAAACGGCCAAGTTTTCAGTAACAGACCCACTGCACGATTCAAATCCAGTAACTAATTGGCGAATATGGTGTTCATGTTCTCTTAAATACTGATGCCAAAATCCTGGCAAATGACGATCATCTCTCTGCGATTTCCGTCGAACATAGTGGACCACCCCTGGCAGCATCGCTCGTCTCGTTGCAATGATGGCTTCAATGAGCTCGGAGTCGTGGAAGTAGGTTGGTACGTTTGCTAGATTGGCATGCAAAGTGACTGCTTTCGTAGGGGGGAATGCCAAAGAATCCAAGTAGTTTCGAACCATATCCCGATGAGACTTGCGCATCTCGTAAAGGATTTCTTCGGTGTAGTGCTCAGGCGCGAACGAGTCGATCAAGCGATGGTGTTCATCGCACATCAACATGATGTTGTCTGGGTTATTTGCGAGCCGATGAGAGTCCTCTTGGTTCCCCCGAGGCCCTTCGGGGTCAGATGCAACGATATGGGCTAAATATCCAACCTGGGCGGCTTTTGTCCAGAGATGGATCTCTGACAAATCCTTGCTACAGCCTTGGAACATGCATCTCCCACCTGCGTCAGCCCACACTTTCTGTGCTGTTTGCTTGGAAATCTCTGGCCCTCTACCTCTGGCTTTGCCGAGCAGCCCATCTCGTGTGGCAATGAGCAAATCTACACAGGGCTTGCTTTTCACTTGGTCATATATCCAAGTGCTGTCGGCAACCCGCGCGTTACTCAGCGCTTCACTCGAAACCTCAAGGCTGAATAGCAGCTTCTTGCCGACTAGCTTCTTTAGACGAGCCTTGGCCTCTGATCCTGGATCAGCTGGATGGAGAACGGGGGCGGACTCTTCAAGATCAACCACCTTGCTCAGGTACCCAGCGTGGACATATGCCACACGATGCTCTTGGGCCAAACAGGCATCCAGCCAGACAGCTAGGCTCTGATCATCAAAATTGCCTGGAGCGACGGTGTTGTTCAAAAGTGAGTCAGAGGCTTGGGGCATTTCTCGCTATTCCTTGGTCGAACTATGAATTGAGCCGCTGTTTGCTAAGGATGACAATGACGATTTTAATGGAAAGCTCCATTATTTTGCTGCTAGGTATTGCCTTTCGAAGGACGTGCAAGGTAGCGCGAATGTCTGCAAAGGGTCGAAAACAGCCATCTAATAATTCTTCATGACAACATCGGGCATCATACGCCGTCACACATTGACCACTTCACCACCAAATTCACTTAGCTTCAAACTTATCAGACATTATTTACCACCGTCACTAGCCATTAGTCCCCTTTGCTCGGCTTTTTTACCTTCGCGACCCTAAACCAAACGCGGTAAGCTTGGCGGCAACGCCGCTGTAGAGTACATGCTTGATATGACTACCCACTGGATACTCGGCCCGGGTGCCATTGGCCGCCTGCTGGCCCATTCGCTTTCACCCATAGCGGCCACCACGCTACTCGGTCGCCGTGCGCTGACTGCGCGCCAGATGCTGACCACGCCGGAAGGCGAACAGCTCGTGCTGCCGTTAAACTCGTTGACGATAGATCAACTGGCATTAAAGACGCTGGTACCGCCCGCCTTTGTGCATATCACTACCAAAGCCATGGTGGCTGAGTCGGCGTTGGCTGGCATTACTGACTGCATTTCCCCTGCTACACCGCTAGTGCTGTGGCAAAACGGTTTTTTGGCGCAACCGCGTATTACCCAGGCGTGGCCGGGGCCGGTGCTGTGCGCGACAACAACCGAAGGTGCTTATCTAACCGGTGATGATGGCGTGGTGCATGCGGGGCGTGGGCATACCTTTGTGGGTGATTTGCATAACCACCACGGTGCGCTGGCGGAAGAATTAGCGCAAACATTAACCCAGGCAGGGCTTGCCGCCACAAAGGTGTGTGATATTCGCCAGCGCTTATGGCAGAAGCTGGCGGTGAACGCGGCGATTAATCCGTTGGTGGCATTAAATGGTGTGCGTAATGGTGAATTGCGCGGTGAAGCTTATGCGGGCCGTGTGTTGGCTGTGGTAAAGGAAGTCGCGGCGATTATGATAGCCGAGGGCATTGCGCCGCCTAATGATGGCAACGGTGAAGATGCATGGTTGGCGTTGGTGTGGCAGGTGGTGGAAAACACGGCAAACAATAAGGCTTCGATGTTGCAGGATGTAGAGGCTAAACGCCCCACCGAGCGCGGGGCGATCTTGGGGCCGTTGATTGAGAGTGCCCAGCGCTATGGGTTGGCGTGTGAGGTATTGCAGGGGTTGGATGATGAGTTGGCGGAGGTTGAGGCGAGCTTTTAGGCATTACCCTGGGGCAGCTTCGCTGCCCTCCCGCGGGTGCCTCGTTTCTCGCTGCGCTCGCTACTCGTTACCACGCGCTACAAGTACGCTTACCTCATTTACATTCAAGCATCACGTTACAGGAATCACCACCACTTTTTGGTAGGCGGGGCGTTCAGCGATTTGTTGGTACCAGCGTTCTAGATTGGGGCGTGGCTGCCAGGTTAAGCCGATATGCCATAAGTTGTAGATAAAGGGTGCAACGGCAATATCACCCAGGCCAAACTCATTGCCCGAGAAGAACGTTTGCTTGGCCAGCACGTTATCCATCAACTCAAACAGCTCTTCACACGCCTGCATACCCGCTTCAATGGCAGCGTTATCGCGTTTTTCGGGTGGGGTTCTGACATAGCCCATTAGGATCGTGCGGTGCCTGGGTGACAGGGTGCTGTTCGACCAATCCATCCACTTTTCTGCCTGCGCCCGTTCGGCGGGGGCTTCGATCCATAGCTTGCTTTGCCCGTACTGCGCGGCAAGGTAGCGAATAATCGTATTGGATTCCCACAGCACGCTGTTGGTGGCGTCATCTTTGAGTAGCGGCACTAGGCCGGTGGGGTTCATGGCCAGGTATTCCGGCGTATTGTTAACGCCGTGCTCCAAGCCAGCCTGGATCTGCTCGAACGGTAGTTCCAGCTCTTCTAGCACCCAGCGCACTTTCTTGACGTTGGTGGAGTTGTTGCGGCCCCAAAGCGTGATCATGGTAGTCCTTGTATATGAGCAGTTTCTTTAAGTTTGCCCGCCCTTGAGATCGGAGACAAGCTGTGGCTTTGGTGGGATAGCTGGGGCGGCTTCGCCGCCCTTTCGCGCGGGGCCGTCCATACGGGTGCCTCGTGTTGCTCGTTCCTCGCAAAACTCGTTACCACGCGCTACAAAACCCCGCTCCTCACCACTTACGATTCATACCTCACGATTCACACCTCACACCTCACACCTCACGCCTCACTCTTTATCCTGATAAAACTGCATCAGGCTTGAGAAGTCGAGTTTACCGTTGCCTTTGGCTTTATGCAGGGTGAACAGTGAGCGGGCGGCGGAGCCCATGGGGACTGCGGAGGCGCTTTGCTGGCTGACATCCATGGCAAGGCCTAAGTCTTTGATCATCAGGTCGACCTGGAAGCCACCCTGATAGTTTTTGGAGGCCGGTGCGTTTTCCATGACGCCTGGGTAGGGATTGTAAACATTGAGCGCCCAGTTACCGCCGGAGCTCTGCTTCATGATTTCCGAAAGCACCGCGGGATCCAGGCCGTTTTTGACGCCCATATTGATCGCTTCGCAGGTGCCCGCCATCAGGATAGAGAGCAGCATGTTGTTGCAGGCTTTGGCCACCTGCCCTGCGCCGTGATCTCCGGCGTGGAAGATATTTTTGCCCATGGCTTCCAGCACCGGCTTGGCCAGCCTGAACTCGACCTCGCTGCCGCCCACAATAAAGGTCAAGGTGCCCGCTTGAGCGCCGCCCACGCCACCGGAAACCGGCGCATCGATAAAGCCGATACCCAGCTTCTCGCCCTCCTCAGCAACGCCTCGGGCAGTGGCACCGTCAATGGTAGAGCAGTCGATGACCAGCGCTCCACGTTTGATCACTTCAAACAGCGGCGCATCGTCTTCAATATATAGCCCGCGTACATGCTTTCCGGCGGGCAGCATTGAAATAATAAAATCGGCGTCGGTGGCAGCTTCCTGGGCCGAGAAAGCCACTTCACAACCATTCGCCTTGGCGGTCTCTTGCGCCTCTTGAGAAAGATCAAAGGCGCGCACGTCAAAGCCCGCTTTTACTAGATTGGCAGCCATGGGGCCGCCCATATTGCCCAGGCCGATAAATGCGATGGTGTTCATTTTATTATCCTTATTAGCCGGTAATGGGAAGATTATATTAGCGTAGATCCGCCAGCGGATTTTGCGACCATGCGGAAGATAGTAGCTCGTTGATAAAGCTCTCCTCTACCGAGGCCACATCGGGATACGTCCAGTTCGGTTGCCCGTCTTTATCGACCAGCAGTGCGCGCACACCCTCGGGGAACTCGCGGTGGCGGCAGCACTGCACCGAGAGCGACATTTCGGATTGGAAAACCTCTGCCAGCGACATATGTTTAGCCCGCTTTAGCTGCTCATCAATCAATTTCACTGACACCGGGCTACCGTGGGCCAGCGTTTTCTGTGCCTTGCCAAACCACTGATTGTCGCTTTTTACCGCCGTAATGGCGGCGACAATTTGCTCCMCGCTGTCGTGATCCATCAACTCGCGAATCAGCGGCGAGTGCTGGTAAACGGGCGCTTCCAACTCGGCAAATACAGGCTGGGATGTTTGCTCAAGCTCACGCATGATGCGGTTAACCACACCGTTGGCATCGGTATTCTCCCCGGCTCCCCATTGTGCGTCGGTCAGCTGCTGCAGCATGGCATCACGGTGGTGGCTGGCGATACAGCGGTCTGCCAAGCCTAGATGTACAGCATCTGGCGCATTGATCTGGCAGCCGGTCATGGCTAGAAAGCGCCCTGCGCCGTTGGGAAGCCGGTTTAAAAACCAGCTGGCGCCTACATCCGGGTAGAGGCCGATGGTGACTTCTGGCATGGCCAAACGCGAGGTCTCGGTCACGACACGGTGGCTGCTGGCGCTTAACAGCCCCATGCCGCCGCCCATCACAATACCATTGCCCCAGCAGATCACTGGTTTGGGGTATGTATGGAGTAGAAAATCGAGTCGATACTCGGTCTCGAAAAAGCGCTCCGGAAAGCTGGGGTCGCCCTCGCCGGTAATCGTTTTATATAGATTCACCACGTCGCCACCGGCACAAAAGGCTTTTTCGCCTGCGCTATCCAGCACAACCGCCACCACCCGCTCGTCGGTGGCCCAGGCGCGCAGGCGGGGCAGCATCTCTTCACACATTTCAAGCGTTAAAGCGTTCAGCGAGCGCTCGGCATTGAGCTTAACCTCAGCAATTACGTGGCCGTCTTGGGTGGCGTGTTCGGTAAACAGTACGCTGCTCATTGGCATTCCTTATCCGTCGCTATCGTATCCACCGTAATCTTATTCATCGTCATTTACAGCTCGGTGGCACCGTCTGCCAGCACCCGGCGGGAGATGATCAGTCGCATGATTTCGTTGGTGCCTTCAAGAATCCGGTGTACCCGGGTATCGCGCACGTAGCGCTCCATCGGGTACTCCTTGATATAGCCGTTGCCGCCGTAAAGTTGAAGCGCTTCGTCGCACACCTTGAAGCCCACATCGGTAGCAAAGCGTTTAGCCATGGCACAGTAGGTCGGTGCATCGGCGTGGCCTGCGTCCAGCTTGGTAGCGGCCATGCGCACCAACTGCCGTGCAGCGACCAGCTCAGTGACCATATCGGCTAGGCGGAACTGCAGCGCCTGAAACTCGGCTAAGCGCTTACCGAACTGTTTGCGCTCCAGCATATACTCCCGCGCTTTGTTGATCGCCTGCTGGGCGGTGCCGATAGAGCAGGTAGCAATATTGATACGCCCGCCGTCGAGGCCCTTCATGGCGATTTTAAAACCGTCGCCTTCATTGCCGAGCAGATGATTGGCGGGTACCCGCACCTCTTCAAAGGTAATCATGCGGGTGGGCTGGCTGTTCCAGCCCATTTTCTCTTCCTTGCGCCCATAGCTAATGCCGTCACTCTTGGCATCAACCGCAAACGCCGAAACGCCGCTGGCGCCCTCACCGCCGGTGCGCGCCATCACCACGAGAAAATCGGTGCTTCCGGCGCCGGAAATAAACATCTTGCTGCCGGTCAATACGTAATGGTCGCCGTCGCGCTTGGCAGTGGTTTTCAGCGAGGCGGCGTCGGAGCCTGAGTTAGGCTCGGTTAAACAGTAAGAACCCAGCAGCTCGCCCGTGGCCAGTTTTGCGCCCCACTGCTCGACCGCTTCCGGAGTACCGAAATCCGCCAGCATCCAGGTGACCATATTGTGAATGGTTAGGTAGGCCGTGGTAGAGGTGCAGCCCATGGAGAGCTGTTCGAAAATGATGCTGGCGTCCAACCGCGAGAGGCCTAGCCCACCCACGCTTTCAGGTGCATAAAGAGAGCAGAAGCCCAGCTCGCCTGCTTTACGAATCACATCGACGGGAAAGAAGGAGGTTTGATCCCACTCGGCAGCGTGGGGCTCGAATTCGTTTTGGGCAAAGGCCCGCGCCATATCGGCAAAGGCCACCTGGTCTTCGTTGAGTTCAAAATTCATGGCGTATCTCCGCAGATGCGCGTGCGCACTGCTGTTGTCGTTATAATTGACGTTAACGTTAACTTATCCATTTACTCGGCTACAAGCAACCTGCCAACGCTTGCTACCTTAGGCGTAGGCCTTATAAAAGAATCAAAAAAAGGGCGCCAAACGGCSCCCAAAATCGGACAGAGAGAGTGCTATTTAATAAAAACGGTTACTTAAAGTTTTTGCGATACATCTTGTCCAGCTCACCGATTATTCCGCTACGGAAACTGAGTACACAGACCACAAAGATGATACCGAGAATAACGCTAACCCAATTCCCCAGCGGCGACTGCGCCAGGATATGCTGAAGGCTGACCACGATTCCCGCACCCATTAACGGCCCCAGCAAGGTGCCCACACCGCCCAGCAGGGTCATCAAAATCACCTCACCGGACATATGCCAGTGCGCATCGGTCAGCGAAGCCAGCTGGAAAACCACGGTTTTGGTCGAACCCGCCAAGCCCGCTAAACCTGCAGAGATCACGAACGCCACTAGCTTATAGGCATCGGCGTTGTAGCCCAGCGATACCGCGCGGGGCTCGTTTTCACGAATCGCTTTTAGTACCTGGCCAAACGGCGAGTGCACCGTGCGCTGAATCAGCGCGAAGCCGAAGATGAAAATCGCGAACACAAAGTAGTACATCGCCAGGTTGCTGCTTAGGCTGATAAACCCAAATAGTTCGCCACGGGGCACGCCGTGCAAGCCATCCTCACCGCCGGTAAACGGTGCCTGTACAAACATGAAGTACACAAGCTGGGCGATCGCTAAAGTCACCATGGCAAAATAGATGCCCTGACGCCTGATGGAGAGCACCCCAAACACCACCCCAAGCAGCGTGGCCAAAACAGTACCGGCGATAATACCCAGCTCCGGGGTTAATCCAGGGTAGCTCGCCAACAGGTAGCCGGTTACGTAACCACCAGTGGCCAAGAAAGCCGCATGGCCGAAAGACAACAGACCCGCATAGCCAAGCAACAGGTTGAACGCACAGGCAAACAGCGCAAAACAGAGCACTTTCATCAAGAACACGGGATAGGCCAAAAACGGCGCTACCAGCCCCACCACGATTAGCGCCAGATAGAACATATTGCGGCGAAACTTGGCCCGTTTCTGACGTTCCAGCACCGCGGATGGCGCCGCCATTGATTGAGATTCTGCCATGTTCATGCCTCCTTACCGAACAGCCCAACGGGGCGCAACATGAGCACGAGGATCATGACAAGAAAGATCACCGTATTAGAGGCTTCGGGGTAGTACACCTTGGTCAGCCCTTCGATGATGCCCATGGAAAGCCCGGTAATAATGGCACCTAGAATCGACCCCATTCCCCCGATGACCACCACCGCAAACACCACGATTAACAAACTCGACCCCATGGTCGGCGATACCGGATAGAGCGGCGCTGCTAACACGCCGGCAAACGCAGCAAGACCAACCCCAAACCCATAGGTGAGCGTGATCAGCAGCGGCACATTAACGCCAAAAGCCTGCATCAGCTGCGAGTTTTCAGTACCCGCGCGAAGGTAAGCACCCAACCGCGTACGCTCGATCATAAACCAGGTAAACAGGCACATCGCCAGCGCTGCCACCAGTACCCAAGCACGGTATGTCGGTAGGAACATAAAGCCCAGGTTCAAACCGCCCTGAAGGATCTCCGGTGTAGCGTAACGCGCCCCGGAAACACCGAAGAAGTTGACCAGCGTGCCCTCAAAAATGAGCGCTAAACCAAAGGTGAGCAGCAGCCCATAGAGGTGATCCAGATGGGCAATACGGCGCAGCAAAAAGCGCTCCAGCAGTACCCCAAAAGCACCAACCACTAGCGGCACTAACAGCAGCGCCAGCCAGTAATTAATGCCCAAATAGCGAAAGCCTAACAGCGCGGCGAAGGCTCCCAGCATGTATTGCGCCCCATGGGCAAAGTTGACGATCTTCAACAGGCCGAAGATGACCGCCAGGCCCAGGCTAAGCAGTGCGTAAAAGGCGCCATTCACCAGGCCCAGCGTTAGCTGGCCCATGAAGACGGCCATTGGCACGCCGAATATCATCGTCATAACGCGACTCCCCTCGCCCTCAAACAGTTGGCGGCAACTTGCCGCCAACCGGTTCTACACATCACTTGCTATGGCTATCTGGTTCAAGCTCAGCCGGGAAATTAGTTTTGCACCAATTTGCACTGGCTTTCAGATAGCGGGCGGTAGGCTTCTTCGGCGGGAATGGTGCTGAGGATTTCGTAAAGATCCCACTCACCGGTGGACTCATCCGGTGTTTTCACCTGGGCCAGGTACATGTCGTGGATCATGCGGCCATCTTCACGAATGCTGCCGTTACGGGCAAAGAAGTCCTCGATAGGCATCTCGGCCATTTGTGCACGTACGGTTTCAGGGTCGTCGGTGCCAGCGGCTTCAACGGCTTTCAGGTAGTGCATGGTGCTGGAGTAGATACCCGCTTGTACCATGGTCGGCATGCGGCCTACTTCATCGAAATAGCGCTGTGCCCATTCGCGGGACTGCTCATCCATATCCCAGTACCAGCCGGTAGTTAGCAGCAGGTTCTGAGTGGCTTCCAGGCCAAGGGCGTGAACGTCATTCAAGAAAATCAACAGGCCTGCTAGCTGCTGCCCAGATTGAGTCAAGCCAAACTGGCTGGCCGTCGTGATCGCGTTAACGGTATCGGCACCGGCGTTGGCMAAGCCAATAATTTTCGCGCCGGAGCCCTGAGCCTGAAGAATGTACGAAGAGAAGTCGTTAGTCGGGAAGGGATGACGAACGCCGCCCACAATTTCACCGCCGCTCTCTTCCACTACTTTGGTGACGTCAGCTTCAAGCGCATGACCGAAGGCGTAGTCTGCGGTCAGCATAAACCAGCTGTCGCCGCCCTGCTCTACGACAGCTTTGGCGGTACCGTTAGCGAGCGGATAGGTGTCGTACACCCAGTGGATGTGATTAGGGGTACAGTGTTCGTTGGTAATGCTAGAAGCCGCCGAGCCGGACACGATACCCAGGCCATTGTTCTCTTCCAGCACTTTGGTCACTGCAATGGACACAGAAGACGCTACTAAGCCGCCCACCATATCGACGTTATCCTGATCGATCCAACCACGCACGGTATTCGCGCCGACGTCAGCGCTGTTGCGATCATCTGCACTGGAAATAACGATGGGCGCGCCATCTACACTGCCGCCAAAATCGGCCACCGCCATCTCCATGGCGGTTAAGCCGCCGGGGCCTGCGAGGTCGCGATAAGTGCCGGACATATCGGCCAGGTAACCAATGCGGACTTCACCATCACTCATATCAGCCTGGGCGGTAGACACGGCGAGGCTTGAAGCGGCCGCAACGGCGATGCTGACGGCCAGCGTTTTTTTCATAAAGGTCATATTCGTCTCCTGGCCCGGAGGCCTTTGTTGTTGTGTTGTTTTTGAGCTGTTGTGTAGTCTTTGAGCTGTCGTGAAAGTGCGTACTGCAAATTACTGATTAATATTGTTGTTTTGTGAGCAGCGAAACTGTTGGCGGAATGAACATTTAAGTGTCTAGCCGTGTGTTATACCCCTAGCATTGAGTTGAGATGTTCCCGACGCGATGGCAGCTGCGCGGCGCTGATTTCTTCGACAATCTGACCGTGATCCATCACGAAGTGGCGATCCGCAAGCGGCGCCGCAAAGCGAAAGTTCTGCTCCACAAGCACAATGGTCATACCGCGCTCTTTCAACTGAACCAGCACTTCGGCAAGCTTCTGCACTATCACCGGGGCCAACCCCTCGGTAATTTCATCGAGCAGCAGCATGCGCGCTCCGGTGCGCAAGATACGCGCCATGGCTAACATCTGCTGTTCACCCCCGGAAAGCCGCGTCCCCTGGCTTCTACGCCGCTCATAAAGGTTCGGGAACATGGCGTAGATTTCGTCCAGGCTCATACCGCCGGAACGCACAGTGGGTGGAAGCAATAGGTTCTCGTGCACATCCAAGCTTGCAAAAATGCCGCGCTCTTCCGGGCAGTAACCCACTCCGAGACGCGGGATATGGTGCGGCTTCATATGCAGCGTTTCATTACCGTTAATCACAATAGAGCCCGTTCTGCGCCCCACCATGTTCATGATCGATTTCAACGTGGTACTTCGCCCGGCGCCGTTACGCCCCAGCAGCGTTACCAGCTCGCCACGCTTCACATCAAAATTGACGCCGTGCAGGATGTGCGACTCGCCATAAAAGGCGTGTAGATCCTGCACGCGCAACATTTCCAGGCTTTGCGTGTTTTCAACCGGCACTTCGGCCTCAGCGATATTCATACGGCAGCTCCCTCTTTTTCAGAACCATCCTCTTCCGCGGCATCGCTGCCCATATAGGCTTCGCGTACCAATGGATTCCGAGAGACAGCGTCGTAATCGCCCTCAGCCAAAACAGCGCCTCGCGCCAACACGGTGATGCGGTCACATAGGCGGCTAACCACGCTCAGGTTGTGCTCCACCATTAATACGGTGCGCCCCTGGGAGACACGCTTAATCAGCGCCACGATGCGGTCGACGTCTTCTGCGCCCATGCCTTGGGTAGGTTCATCAAGCAGCATCATGGTGGGGTCAAGCGCAAGGGTAGTGGCCAGTTCAAGTGCTCGTTTACGACCGTAGGGCATCTCTACCGTTAGCGTATCGGCATATTCCCGCAACCCCACTTCTTCCAGTAGCTCAAGCGCGCGCTCATTAAGGTGATCCAGGGATTTCTCAGATTTCCAGAAATGAAACGAGGTACCCAGTTTACGCTGCAGGGCCACTCGAACATTCTCCAACGCGGTCATGTGGGCGAATACCGCAGAAATCTGAAACGAACGCACCAACCCTAACTGAGCTATTTCGTTGGATTTTTTACTGGTGATTGAGTTGCCGCGATACAAAATATCGCCGCGGGTAGGCGGCAGAAATTTGGTCAATAAGTTAAATACGGTGGTTTTACCAGCACCATTGGGGCCAATCAGTGCGTGAATATGCCCTTCCTGTACCTGGAGGTTGACATCGTCCACGGCGGTGAAGCCGCGAAACTCTTTGGTCAGCCCTCGGGTTTCGAGGACAGGTCCCTGAAGGACATCGTTTGCACTCATAGAGTGGCAAGCCTCTTATTGTTGTTGTGCTAATTCTTTACAGGCATGGCAAAAGCGGCTGCTACTGCCTTACCTGAACGTAAGGTGTATGTGCAAACTAGCAACTGTCGCTATAGCAATACAATTACAACTTTGGTCTATCGACGACATTCTCCTGAATTAACAACTGTCTTCAAAACATAAATATCAACGACTTACCTGATTTCAACGCTTTTCAACTGCTAGCAACAATTGCTTTACGTTAACGTAAACTTGTTTTAGCCTCAGTGGCAGTGTTCCATAGGCGTCATATATTGGGAACAACGACTTTGTGAGAGAACGTCACCATGAGCAAAACTTACTCGATCAGTGAACTAGCCAACGAGTTTGATTTAACCACCCGTAGCATCCGCTTCTATGAAGATCAGGAGCTGCTCCACCCTACGCGCCGCGGGCAAACCAGGGTTTACAGCAGCAAAGACCGTGTACGTCTGAAGCTCACCATTCGCGGTAAGCGGCTGGGGTTTTCATTGGCAGAGATACGCGAACTGTTCGAACTTTGGGACGAAACCCGCAGCGGCAGCAAAAAACAGCTGCATCTAATGCTTAGCAAAATAGGCGAGCGCCGTGCGGCGCTGGATCAACAAATGAAAGACATCACCATGGTTCAGCTAGAGCTTGAAAGCGCTGAGATCCGCTGCCGCCAAGCGCTCGAAGAACTACTCGAAAAAGAGCCTCAAGAAACACAAAACGAAGAAGAGCACGCGAGTTCGGCCGATAAAGCCTCAGCCCCCTCTTCCGCCACTATGCACTGACGCGTCCGCCAGCTCGATTAGCCGACACAGCTACGCCAGCCCAGATGGCTAATTACAGATAGCAAACACAAATAATCAGCACAGGTGATTGACCATGTTTTCACACTACTCAGAACTCAATTTTGGCCTCGAAGACGAACTGAACATGTTACGCGAGCAGGTCAACGCCTTTGCTGCCAGCGAGATTGCCCCCCGTGCGGCCGAAATCGACCGCAACAACGAGTTCCCTAACGACCTGTGGAAGAAGTTTGGCGATATGGGGCTATTGGGGATTACCGTCTCTGAAGAGGATGGCGGCAGCGGCATGGGCTATCTGGCCCACTGCATCGCCATGGAAGAGATCTCCCGGGCCAGCGCATCGGTAGCGCTCTCTTACGGCGCCCACTCCAACTTGTGTGTTAACCAGATCAAGATCAACGCCTCCCCCGAGCAGAAAGCCAAGTACCTCCCCAAACTGATCAGCGGCGACCACGTGGGCGCTTTAGCCATGTCGGAACCCGGCGCAGGCTCGGATGTGGTCTCGATGCAGCTGCGTGCCAAGCAGAATGGCGATCACTACATCCTTAACGGTAATAAAATGTGGATCACCAACGGTCCGGATGCGGACGTACTGGTGGTGTACGCCAAAACAGATCCAGACGCCGGTTCCAAAGGCATCACTGCGTTTATTATCGAAAAAGGCATGCCCGGTTTCTCCACCGCCCAGAAGCTCGACAAGCTAGGCATGCGCGGTTCCAACACTTGTGAGCTGGTATTCCAGGATTGCGCCGTTCCCGCTGAAAACATTCTCGGTGGGGAAGGCAAAGGCGTACGCGTACTCATGAGCGGCTTGGATTACGAGCGCACAGTGCTTGCAGCTGGCCCGATCGGCATTATGCAGGCCGCCATGGATGTGGTGATGCCCTATATCCACGAGCGCAAGCAGTTCAACCAGTCAATCGGTGAGTTCCAGCTGGTGCAGGGCAAAGTGGCGGATATGTACACCACCCTGAACGCCTGCCGCGCCTATTTATACGCCGTAGCCGGTGCCTGTGACCGTGGCCAAACGTCCCGCAAAGACGCTGCCGGGGTGATTCTCTACTGCGCCGAAAAAGCCACTCAGGTAGCGCTGGACTCCATTCAACTGCTCGGCGGCAACGGCTATATCAACGAATACCCCACCGGGCGCCTACTGCGCGACGCCAAGCTGTATGAGATCGGCGCAGGCACCAGCGAGATTCGGCGGATGCTAATTGGTCGCGAACTCTTCACCGAAAGTAAGTAAGGGTCCTGTCATGAGCTCCATTTCCACTCAGATCAACCCGCGCAGCGATGTGTTTCAAGCCAACGAAGCCTCAATGCTCGGTGAAGTGAACAAACTGCGTGAACTGACCGCTGCCGTCGCCCAGGGTGGCGGTGCCAAAGCCCGCGAGCGTCACGAAAGCCGCGGCAAGCTGTTTGTACGCGACCGCATCGATCACTTGATTGATGAAGGTTCGCCATTTCTAGAGTTTTCCGCCCTTGCGGCGCACAACATATACGATAGCGAGATCCCTGCCGCTGGTGTGGTCACTGGTATTGGCCGTGTTTCCGGCGTGGAGTGCGTGATCGTCGCTAACGATGCCACGGTGAAAGGCGGCACCTACTTTCCGCTCACGGTGAAAAAGCATATTCGCGCCCAGGAGATTGCCCGCAAGCATCGCCTGCCGTGTATCTATTTAGTCGATTCCGGCGGTGCCTTTCTGCCCCGCCAGGATGAAGTCTTCCCCGACCGTGATCACTTCGGGCGCATTTTCTATAATCAGGCGACCATGTCCGCCGAGGGCATCCCGCAAATCGCCGTGGTGATGGGGTCGTGTACCGCAGGTGGCGCTTATGTGCCTGCAATGGCGGATGAGTCGATCATCGTCAAAGAACAGGGAACGATTTTCCTGGGTGGCCCGCCCTTGGTAAAAGCCGCCACCGGTGAAAGCATTAGCGCTGAAGATCTGGGCGGTGCAGATGTTCACGCCAAGGTCAGCGGTGTCGCCGACCACTACGCGGAAAACGACGCCCATGCGCTACAGTTGGCTCGCGCCTGTGTGTCGCGGCTGAACTGGCAAAAGCGTGGCAAGCTCGCCATGCAGGCACCCAAGCCACCCAAGCTTGACCCTGCTGAGCTGTACGGCATTGTCGGTACCGACCTGAAAAAGCCCTACGACGTGCGGGAAGTGATTGGCCGCATCGTCGATGACTCCGACTTTGACGAGTTCAAGCGCTACTACGGTGAAACCCTGGTCACCGGCTTTGCCCATATTCACGGCTACCCAGTGGGTATTGTGGCCAATAACGGCGTGCTGTTTTCCGAAAGTGCGGTGAAAGGCGCGCACTTTATCGAGCTTTGCGCCCAGCGCAAGATCCCGCTGATCTTCCTGCAGAACATTACCGGCTTTATGGTCGGCTCCAAATACGAGCACGAAGGCATCGCCAAGCACGGCGCCAAACTTGTGACTGCCGTAGCCTGCGCCAAGGTGCCCAAATACACCGTTCTGATTGGCGGCAGCTTCGGCGCCGGTAACTACGGTATGTGTGGCCGCGCTTACGACCCCAACCTGCTGTTTATGTGGCCCAACGCGCGCATTTCAGTGATGGGCGGCGAGCAGGCGGCGGGCGTGCTGGCCCAGGTTAAGCGCGAGCAACATGAGCGCGAAGGCCGCGAGTGGAGTAAAGCGGACGAAGAAGCCTTTAAGCAGCCCACCCGCGACCAGTACGAGCATCAGGGCCACCCCTACTACGCCAGCGCCCGCTTATGGGACGACGGCGTGATTGATCCGCTGCAAACCCGCGATGTGTTAGGGCTTTCTTTAGCTGCCGCGATGAACGCAGAAATCGAAGAGACACGCTTCGGCGTGTTCCGGATGTAAGGGGGTCTTACCATGGCTTACTCAACACTGAATATAGAAGAGGGTGTGGCGCGCCTGACCTTAAACCGCCCCGAAGTGCATAACGCTTTTGATGACAGCCTGATTGCTGAGCTAAACGCGCACCTTGACCAGTTGCATTCGTTGGCCGAATCAGGCGACGTGCGCGCGGTAGTGCTGGGTTCAGAAGGCAAAAGCTTCTCCGCGGGTGCCGATCTGAACTGGATGAAGCGCATGGTCGATTACGACCTGGAAGATAACCTCGCCGATTCCCGCAAGCTCGCCGCGCTAATGCATGGCCTGGATACGCTGCCCTGCCCTACCCTCTGCCGTGTGCAAGGCGCAGCCTTTGGCGGCGCGGTGGGCTTGGCTGCTTGCTGCGATGTGGTGATCGCCTCGGGCAAAGCCAAATTCTGCCTTTCGGAAGTCAAAATTGGCCTATCGCCCGCAGTCATCAGCCCTTACGTGCAGCGGGCTCTGGGCGAGCGACAGATGCGCCGCTATGCGTTAACCGCAGAAGTCATGGACGCCGAAATAGCGCTCGCGCTGGGTTTAGTCCATCTGGTGGTGGAGCACGATAAGCTAGACGACGAAGTGGACGCCCTGCTGGCAACCCTGTTAGCCGGCTCGCCCCAAGCCCAGCGCGCCACCAAAGCGCTGATGGCCTCGGTCGCTCAAGCGCCTGACAGTGACGCCACCCGCGAACATACCTGTCAGGTGATCGCCAAACTGCGGGTAAGCCAAGAGGGCCAAGAGGGCTTATCCAGTTTCTTTGAAAAGCGCCGCCCCGCCTGGGCCGATTCTAATAACACACCCCACGCTTCGGAGCGTCGCTCATGAGTCATTCACCCCCAATTGATAAAAACGAAAGAGCCGAAAAAGCCGCTCGCACGACGCCTTTTGACACGCTTCTGGTCGCCAACCGCGGTGAAATCGCCTGCCGCGTGATGCGCACTGCCCGCCGTATGGGCCTGAAAACCGTCGCGGTTTACTCTGACGCCGATGCCAGCGCACGCCACGTGCGTGAGGCCGACGAGGCCGTTCGTCTGGGGCCTGCCGCCGCGCGGGAAAGCTATCTCAATATTGATGCGGTGATCGAAGCTGCCAAGCGCACCGGCACCGGCGCTATTCACCCCGGCTACGGCTTTCTTTCCGAAAACGGTACCTTCGTCAAAGCCCTTGAAGAAGCGGGCATTACCTTCGTCGGCCCGCCCGCCTCAGCAATTGCTGCCATGGGCGATAAATCCGCTGCTAAAGCGCGTATGGCCAATGCGGGCGTGCCGCTGGTGCCGGGCTATCACGGCGACGATCAGGACGACGCCCTGCTGCGCAGCGAAGCCGACAAAATCGGCTACCCGGTGATGCTCAAAGCCAGCGCCGGCGGCGGTGGTAAAGGGATGCGCGTGGTTGAGTCTGGTAATAGTTTTCAGGCCGCATTGGATGGCTGCCGCCGTGAATCCAAAGCTGCTTTTAGTGATGACCGGATGCTGATCGAGAAGTATCTGGTGCAGCCCCGCCATGTGGAAGTGCAGGTATTTTGCGACCGCCATGGCAACGGCGTTTACCTGTTCGAGCGGGACTGCAGCGTTCAGCGCCGTCATCAAAAGGTGATCGAAGAAGCCCCCGCCCCCGGCATGACCGCGGAGCTACGTAGCGCCATGGGCGATGCTGCCGTACGCGCCGCCCAGGAGATCGGCTACGTAGGCGCAGGCACCGTCGAGTTTCTTTTAGACATTGATGGTTCGTTCTACTTTATGGAGATGAACACTCGCCTCCAGGTCGAACACCCCGTCACTGAGATGATCACCGGCCAGGATTTGGTCGAGTGGCAGCTGCGCGTCGCCATGGGCGAGCCGCTGCCTTGCACCCAGAACGAACTAACGATTACCGGCCATAGCTTTGAAGCGCGTATCTACGCCGAAGACCCGGACCAGGATTTCCTGCCCGCTACCGGCCTGCTCACTCGCTTTGCACTGGATTTAGAAGGCGCTGGTCTAAGCGGCGACCAGGTACGTTTGGATAGCGGTGTAGAGAGCGGCGATGCGGTGTCGATGCACTACGACCCCATGCTCGCCAAGCTAATCGTTCACGGCGCCGATCGTGATGCCGCGCTGGCTACCCTTAATCGTGCGCTGGCAGCTTTAGATGTCCAAGGAGTCGTGACTAACCGCGCCTTCCTAATGCGCCTGGCAACGCATCCGGGCTTTAAGAACGTGGAGCTGGATACCCGCTTTATCGAGCGCAACGAAGCGACGCTGTTTGCAGCCCGTACTTACAGCATGGAGGCCTACGCGAGTGCCGCGCTGATTGGCCTGAATCAACTTACCCAGGAGTGCGAAAGCGACTCGCCCTGGGATCGCCACGACGGCTTCCGCCTCAACGCCCCGCACACCATTCGCATTGCCCTGTGTGACCCGGCAAGTGCACAAGCGCCGGATAGCGATGAAGCGGTAGTGATCGTCGAAGGTAAACGCAGCCCTGGCGAGTCGCTGTGGAATCTCACTATTGGTGATGAAACCCTTACCGCGAGTTTGCAGCCGCTCACCGGCGATGCGGTAGCAGTTACCTTGAATGGCCACCGCCGTCGCCTGCAGGCCCGCCGCGACGGTCATGTGGTGGTCATGGCCGACCCCAGCGGTGAAACCCGCCTGTTCTGGCGGCGCATCGATGCCATTGATCACGGTCACCACGAGGCAGAATCCACGCTAACCGCACCCATGAACGGCACGGTCGTTGCATTGCTGGTAGAGCCCGGCGTTAATGTTGAAAAAGGCATGCCGCTAATGGTGATGGAAGCCATGAAAATGGAGCACACCATGACCGCTCCGACGGACGGCAGCGTGGAAACCTTCCACTTCCAAGCCGGTGACACCGTGAGCCAAGGCGCCGTGCTGCTCGACTTTGCGGCCAACGAATAAGGAGCTCTCCATGACACTGCGCCAATCTACCTTACCTCAGCAAGTTCGCCTGTTTGAAATGGCCCCCCGGGACGGCCTACAAAACGAGCCAGGGGGGATTGTACCCACGGCGACCAAAATTGCCCTGATCGAGCGGCTTGCCAAGGCGGGTATGACGCATATTGAAGCCGCCAGCTTTGTGTCACCCAAATGGGTGCCGCAAATGGGTGACGCCATCGAAGTGATGGCTGGTATTAAGCGCCAACCCGGCGTGGTTTACTCAGCGCTCACGCCTAACCTGAAAGGGCTTGAAAACGCCTTATCCGTTGGCGTTGAAGAGGTCGCAGTATTTGGTGCTGCATCTGAAGCTTTCTCGCAAAAGAACATCAACTGCTCAATTGCCGAATCGCTGGCACGCTTTGAACCGGTGCTCAAGCGCGCAGGCGATGCGGGCGTACGTGTACGCGGCTACGTCTCCTGCGTATTGGGCTGCCCTTATGAGGGCGAAATCGCGCCTGGCAAAGTAGCCGAAGTCACCAAGGCACTTTATGAGATGGGCTGCTACGAAGTGTCGCTAGGGGACACCATTGGCGTCGGTACACCGCTGGCTGCCAAGCGCATGATTGAAGCCGTTCAGCAGCAGGTGCCCATTGAGTTCCTGGCGGCCCACTTTCACGATACCTACGGCATGGCGCTGGCCAATCTGTACGCGGTAATGGAAGAAGGCGTCAGCGTTATTGACGCTGCCACGGCAGGCCTCGGCGGCTGCCCCTACGCCAAGGGCGCCTCCGGCAATGTGGCCACCGAAGACGTGCTCTACATGCTTGAAGGGCTGGGGATTGAAACGGGTATCGACCTGCAGGCAGTGATCGATACCGGCTTTTGGATCACCGGCGAGCTAGGCCGCAAGCCCAGTTCCAAAGTCGCCCTGGCAAAAGGCCCTAGCCGTTGAAATGAGAAGTGAATAATAAAAATTAAAAGCAGCTAACTATCCTCTGCCTTCCCGTTCGGACAAAAAAAATCTCGGAGAGATACACCATGGCATCATCTACCCTTACCCAACCCAGCTACTCCAGCAGCATGGCAGACAAGCCGCTTCTAGGTATGACGATTGGCGATAAATTTGATCAAATCGCGACACAGCATGCTGATAACGACGCCCTGATTGTGCTGCACCAGAATATTCACTGGAGCTATCGCCAGCTTCACGAAGAGGTTAACCGCTGTGCCCGCGCGCTGCTCTCCATTGGCGTTAATAAGGGTGACCGCGTTGCCATGTGGGCGCCTAACTGCAGCGAGTGGACGTTAACCCAGTTTGCCACCGCCAAAATTGGCGCCATCCTGGTCAACATTAATCCCTCTTACCGTACCCATGAGCTGGAATACGCACTGAACCAGTCTGGCGCGCGCTTTCTGGTCACTGCCAACAGCTTTAAAAGCTCTGACTACAGCGCCATGCTGTATGAGCTGGCACCCGAATTAAAAGCCAGTAACGATGGCGAGCTGAAGTCACAAAAGCTGCCCGACCTTGAGTGCATTATTAATTTAAGCAGCGAAAAGCTCAGCGGCATGTGGCGCTGGTCTGACCTGATGAAAGAAGCCAACAAAGTTAGCCAAACTGACGTTGACGACCTGCAGGCGACGCTGCAGTTTGATGATGCGATCAATATCCAGTACACCTCGGGCACCACGGGCTTTCCTAAAGGCGCAACGCTTTCCCACCACAATATTCTCAATAACGGTTTTTTTGTGGCGGAAAGCATGGGCTTTACCAGCGAAGACCGTTTGGTGATTCCGGTACCGCTCTATCACTGCTTTGGCATGGTAATGGGCAACTTAGGCTGTGTTACCCACGGCGCCACTATGATCTATCCGGATGAGGGCTTCGATCCCGGCAAAGTACTTAAAGCGGTTCACGAGCAGAAAGCCACCGCGCTCTACGGCGTGCCCACCATGTTTATCGCCGAGCTTGAACACGAGGGTTTTGCTAGCACTGACTTCTCCACACTGCGCACCGGGATTATGGCGGGCTCGATCTGCCCTGCGGAAATCATGAAGCAGGTGATCAACAAGATGAATATGAAGGGCGTGCAGATCGCCTACGGCATGACGGAAACCAGCCCGGTCTCCACTCAAACGGGTGCCAACGACAGTATTGAGAAACGCGTTTCCACCGTGGGCCGCACCCAGCCTCACTTAGAGAACAAAATTGTCGACCCTGGCAACGGAGGCATTCTGCCTCGGGGCGAAATCGGCGAGCTGTGTACCCGCGGCTATAGCGTAATGCTGAAGTACTGGAACAACGATAAAGCCACCGCAGAGGCCATCGACGAAGCGGGCTGGATGCATACCGGCGACCTCGCCACCATGGATGAAGAGGGTTACATCCAGATCGTAGGCCGCATCAAAGATATGGTCATTCGCGGCGGCGAAAACGTTTATCCCAAAGAGATTGAGGAATTCCTCTACGCTCACCCGGCCATCTCAGAAGTACAGGTCACCGGCGTGCCGGATAAGAAGTATGGCGAAGAGCTGATTGCCTGGGTAAAACTCAACAACACCGCGGATGAGGTGACCGGCGAAGCGCTGCGCGAGTACTGCAAAGGCAAGATCACCCACTTCAAAATTCCGCGCTACTTTAAGTTCGTTGACGAGTTCCCGATGACCGTCACCGGCAAGATTCAGAAATTTAAAATGCGTGAAATTTCCATTCAAGAGCTGGGCTTGGATCAAGAATCGTAAGCGATGACCCCTTCCAACCCTTTAGCCGATCACTATCAGCGTGCCCTGCGCGCTGATGAGGTATTGGCACAGATTGACGCCCACTACCCCGCTGGCCCCACGCTGCATCAACTGGCCCCTTTGGATCAGCTGCATATTGGTGGCGTGGCGGCCTCTACTCGGCTGCTTGCACGCCTCAACCCTGACACCCACAGCAAGGTACTGGATATCGGCGCAGGACTGGGCGGATTAATGCGCCAGGGTGCTTCGCTGGGTTTTAAGATGACTGGGCTGGATATTACGCATGGCTTCAGTGCACTGAACAAAGCGCTGAGTTTACGGGTTAACCAGGCTGACTCGTTACCACTCATCTGGGTAACCGGTAACGCGAGCGCCCTGCCATTTGCCAATAGCAGCTTTGATGCCGTGCTCTTTCAGCACAGCCTACTCAATATGCCCGATGCCACCAAGGTAATCGCAGAAAGCCAGCGTGTTCTGCGCCCTGGCGGGCAGCTAGTGATGCATGAAGTCATCAGCGGCCCCAACGTGGCACAGCTTCGCTATCCAGTGCCTTGGGCGGCCTCTTCTGAGCACTCCCATCTAATGACCATTGCGGAGCTGACTCAATTGCTGGAAACAGGCGGTTTTCGACTTGAACACACGGAAGACTGGAGCAAAATAGCCTTGGAGTGGCGCCAGCGACAGCGGCAAAAAGAGCAGACGCCACGCCAAGCGGTGCTATCTCCACAGTGGGTATTTGGCGAGCGCTTTATCACAATGGGTAAAAATTTAGTCGATAACTTAGCAGAGGGCGCAATTAAAGTGGTGGAAATCCAAGCCAGTTGCTAGTCTGAATGGGATAGCTTTTTCTCCCGGCCCGTATTCTCACACCCCATGGGTATACGACAATATATGGGTATAAAACAATAGGTGTACGAAAAATGCCAACCAAACGCTTGGCAAGCACCCTGCTCTGCTGCTCCGTTCCTTGGTTTAGCAGCTACGCCGACGATACCCCGCCGGTCATGGCTTATACCGCTCCCAATAGCGAACTCATGCAGCTGGATAACGGCGTTATCTTAGAAGGCAGTGACCTTCAAAGCCTTGATAACTATACCAGCGGTTTTCGAGTAACCGCAGGCTACAGCCCCTGGCGCCTCCCCCAAATCGATATTGGCGCTGAAATCGCCTACCGGGAAAGCGAAGAAATCGCCACATCCTCCAGCATTAATCCGCTGATTATGGATACACTGAGTTTAGGCGGTGCCATTGTTGCCGGTGTTCGCATGGGCGCCTTCAGCGTCTATGCGAAGTCCGGCATCACTGAGTGGCGTGGTGAAAGCGACCTGGAAGGCGCCGATGAAAGCGGCACCGCGATGCTGCAAGGTTTCGGCGCCACCATGACCATCAACCGACTCGTTAGCCGCCTAGAGTACGAACGCATCGACGCCCCATCCCTCAGTCATCTCAATATGTTAAGCGCTTCCTTACATCTGCCGTTTTAAACTGCATCGCGACTTTGGTCTGGCGGTGTCCAGATAGGAACATCCTGCCGTTGCGGCTCGGGCCAATCCTGCTGCATAGCGGTATTGAGCGCTTCTTCGAGTTTCATGAACAGCTCACTATAGCGAGGGCCGAAAGCACTCCCTCCCTCAATATCCTTCCATGTTGCAAACAATTCATCCTCATGGGCATCTTCGTTCTGTACAAACGCCCAAGTCATCTGCTTGGCACGCATGGGATGCACGCCCATGGCAGTCAGTGCGTGCCCGCCCAGTTCCAGCGCTGAGTGGTAGGTTTCACTGATAACGTCGTCGGCCCCTGCGTCACGTAGCTGATAGCCGTGTCCCCGGTCGAATGCACGGGCCAGCACCCACACTTGGGGGTAGGCATGCTTCACATGCTTAACCATTTGTACGGCACGATCACGATCGTCTAACGCGATAACCAGTAACCTAGCGTGCTCAATCCCTGCGGTCTCTAGCAAGTCGGAGCGGCTGGCATCGCCAAAGTAGCTTTTGATGTTAATTTTGCGCAGGTTCTCGATCTGCTCAATCTCCAGATCCAGCGCCACGATGGGAATATTATTGGCGCGCAGCAAGCGGCAGATAATTTGTCCAAACCGGCCTACTCCCGCAACGATAACCGGTGCCTGCTCCTCAATAGCATCGGCTTCGCGATCATCGTTTTTAGCGATAAGGTACCGCGGTAGCACCAGCCGGTCGTAGGCAATAAATAGCAACGGCGTTAAGAACATTGATAGCGCCACCACCAGTGAGAGAATCTGAGAGATATCAGTAGGAATCACGTTGTTTTGAACACTGTAGGTTAGCAGCACAAAGCCGAATTCMCCGGCTTGGGCAAGGCTTAAAGTAAACAGCCAGCCGTTGCTACCATGCACTCGAAATAGCAGCGCCAAGCCCAGCAGAATCACACCTTTAACAACGATAACCGCCACGCCTAGCGACAGCACCGTGCCCCACTCCGCTGCTAACACTGAGAAGTTGATGCCCGCCCCTACGGTAATAAAAAACAGCCCCAGTAGTAGTCCTTTGAAGGGCTCAATATTGGCTTCCAGCTCGTGCTTAAATTCACTGTTGGCGAGCACCACCCCCGCCAGGAAGGCCCCCAGGGCGGGGGATAAATTGACCACACTCATCAGTGCGGCGATGCCAATCACCAGCATCAGCGCAGTAGCGGTAAATACTTCACGCAGGCCAGAGCCAATCACATAGCGAAACAACAGCGGCATCAAATAGTAGCCAGCGGCAATAACGCTTGCGATAGCTGCCACGACCACTAAAGCGTGCGCCCAGCCGGGCAAGTGGGCTACCAGGCTTAAGCTGGCATGGCCATCATCGCCGCCCGCGCCCATTAATTCCGGCAGCGCCAGCAGCGGAATCAACGCCAGCATTGGGATCACCGCAATATCCTGGAATAGCAGTACCGAGAAAGCGCTGCGCCCGCCTTCTGTTTTGGCGAGCCCCTTCTCATTGAGTGTTTGCAATACAATGGCCGTGGAGGAGAGCGCAAAAATCAGCCCCACCGCCAGAGCGGTTTGCCACACAAGCCCCAGCCACCAAGCAATGGCAGTGCCAGCAGCGGCCGTTAGCACTACCTGAAGCCCACCCAGACCGATCAGCCTAACGCGCATCGCCCAAAGGCCCTTGGGGTCAAGCTCCATGCCCACCAAAAACAGCATCATCACCACGCCAAACTCGGCAAAGTGCTGAATGGTGGTGGTCTCCTGCCCCACTAGCCCAAAAATGGGGCCAATCACCACCCCAGCAACCAAATAACCCAGCACTGACCCCAGGCCAAAGCGCTTGGCCAGCGGTACCGCAATCACCGCGGCGACAAGGTAAATAAAAGCTTGAATAAAGTATCCGGTCATCGAATTCCCTTAACGTAAATCAACACGCATTGCTTGACTTTTCTGGCCAACAATATACCGTACTAGTACGCTAGTACACGCTTATTAACCGGCCTTGACCATGCTCACAAACGAACACTACCAGGCTGAGCTCATTCGTCACCTGCTCGCCATCGACTCGCCGGACGCAATGGATGAGGCGCTGGCCAGCCTGCTGACTCCTGCAGAGTACCAAGAAATCAGTAAACGCCTACAGATTTTTAAACTGCTGCAGGAAGGCGTGCCTCACCGCAAAATAGCCGAAACCCTGGGCGTGGGCATCGCTACGGTTTCGCGGGGTTCCCGCGCGCTGACCACGTTACCCTCTTCAAGCCCTTCTTCACGGAATGATGCATCATGACCACTGCCAATACACAGGCCTCATCAGGCCCGCAGCCTTTTACGCTGCCACGCAAACCTCACTATGTGACCTTGGCGGCGGACTGCGACTTCTTTGCCCTGTTTCAGAAAATCGAGCGCCGGTTTGATACCTGCTACATGCTGGAGTCATTGGGCGAAGATAGCCATATGGCGCGCCACTCGATCATTGGCTTTGATCCCGAGTACACGCTTTACGCCAACGGCAACACGCTGACGATCGAAGACCGCAAAGGCAACGCCAAACACTACCCCAGCGATAACCCCTATGAGCTGCTGCGCAGTCTGATCCCGCAGAATATTATTTCCCGCAAGTATGCCGGTGGGTTAAGCGGTTACCTTGGTTACGACGCCATGCAGTACTTCGAGCCCTCGCTTACGTTAAAAGCCAGCGATGATTTCGACACCTTCCGCTTTGGGCTCTACAAAGATGGTCTTATCCTCGACAAGATGACCGGGGAAGTCACCTACTTCTACTACGATAATAGCCGCTACGACTTTCTGCAGACACTGATCAATGCAAACGATGAGCCAGCAGGCCCGCTGCAAATCACCGCTCTGGGCGACACCATGAGTCAGGCAGAGCACGCCGAGGCGGTGGCCAAGGTGAAGCAGGATATTATCGACGGTAAGGTGTTCCAGTGTGAAGTCGGCTTTAAAAAGCGTTTTAGTATCAAAGGCGATACCTTGGCGCTGTACGACCAGCTACGCACCATTAACCCCTCGCCGCAGATGTACTACGTCAAATTTGGTGAACAGAAGCTGATTGGCGCCAGCCCCGAGCTTCTATTCCGGCTGCGCCAAGGGGAAATGGAAACCTTCCCCCTGGCGGGCACCACGCTGCGTGGCCAAACGCCCCAGGAGGATACCCAGCTCGCCCGGGCGCTGCTCAACGACCCCAAAGAGATCGCCGAGCACAATATGATTGTGGATCTACACCGCAATGATATTGGTCGTGTGGCGCAATTTGGCACCGTCAAAGTGCGCAGCCTGATGGATATCAAACGCTTCAGCCACGTTCAGCATATTTCCAGCGAGATCGTCGGCATTATCGCCGAAGGTGAAGATATGTTTACCGCGCTGGCCAGCAACTTTCCCGCGGGCACTCTCACCGGCGCCCCCAAAATCGAGGCGATGAAAATTATCGATGACCTGGAAACTGACGGTCGGGGCCCCTACGGCGGCGCAGTGGGCCAGTTCTCGTTTAACGGCGACTGCACCTTTGCGATTCCCATTCGCACCGTGTTTGTGAATGGTGAACGTGCCTACGTGCAAACCTGCGGTGGCAATGTGTTTGATAGCAACGCTGCCGATGAGTACGAGGAGATCCGCCGCAAGTTTGCCGGTACACGCAAAGCCCTTACCCCCTTTATGGAGACGGACATGGAGAGCCAAGCATGAAGGTACTGATCATCGATAATTACGACTCCTTCACCTATAACCTCTACCAGTTTATTGGAGAGATTCTAACCACGGAGAAGAATCGCGGCGGGCTGGCCAATTTCGAGATACTCGTTAAGCGCAATAATCAAATCGATTTCCACGCCATCGAAGCCATGGCACCGGATCGCATTATTATCTCCCCCGGCCCCGGCTCGCCGGATGACCCGCGCTACTTTGGTGTGTGTGCAGAAGTGATCGAAAAACTGGGCAAAACCACGCCGCTGCTGGGAGTATGCCTGGGCATGCAGGGCATCGTGCACGTGTTTGGCGGCAAGGTAGTCAAAGCGCCGCTGCCGATGCATGGCAAGATCAGCCCGATCAACCACAATAACGCATCGGTGTTTAACGGCGTGCCTGACCAGCTTGAAGTGATGCGCTACCACTCGCTAATTKCCGATGCGATCACTCTACCCGAGTGCCTGGAAGTAACCGCCACCGTAGGCGCACTTGCAGCCGATAGCTTTGAGCAGCGCAGCCGCTGGCAGGCACTGGGCGAATTCGAACTAATGGGCGTTAAACATCGGGAGTACCCGATTCATGGCATCCAGTTTCACCCGGAATCGTTTGCCACCGAGGGCGGTAAAGAGCTAATCGCTAATTTTCTTTTCGCGCCCAGCAACCACGCCAGAGCGTAGGTACCCAGCATAGGGTGGCTAAATGAGACTCAATGAAACCATTAGCCACCCTACACAGACCAGATTTACGACAACTGTCAGCCAGAACGTAACTTGAAAAGCGGTTTTCTGGGTTTTATGTCTCAGTTGCTGTTGGGCCAGTAGCGCACCCGGCCAGCCCCCCACTACCCCAAGCAGATGTAGCGATTTCTCACTCACCCGACGGCGGTTATTAATAGCCGCCTTTTTGTCGATAGCGTAAGTGATATAAGCGATAACGCTAATCACAGAGTAAAAAGCGACGATTGGAATCACAGTGGAAACTCTTGAATGGTTAGCAGCTACTTGCGTCGCTGAGAAGGTTTGCCGCCCACCGCTGGCTTGCCGCGGCCTTTACCCACGGGCTTACCTTTAGCACCAGGCTTGCTTTTAACACCGGGCTTGCCGGGGGCTTTACCTTTGGGGTGCGGTTTACCGGCACTGCCCTTCGGGCCGGTACTGACTTTTCCGCTGGCAGCTTTTTTACCTTTGGGAAGCGGTTTAGCTCCGGCGGCCTTGGCACCAGTCGCCTTCGAGCCGGCTTTGGCCGGGCGCCCTTTCGCAGCGGGCGGCTTTGCCTTTCCTGCGCCTGAGCTGTAGTTGGGTCTTTCAGGCTTAGCTTTACTTTTCTTCTCGGGTGCCGCCTCTGAGCGTTCGGTCAACGCGATAATGGTATCGATCTCTTTGGCAGTGAGATCGCGCCAGTCGCCCAAGGCCAAGCCTTTGAGGGGCACATTCATAATGCGCGTGCGAATAAGCTGGGTAACTTCATAGCCGAAGTATTCGCACATACGGCGAATTTGCCGATTGAGCCCCTGCACCAGGGTAATGGTGAACACAAAGGTGGACTCTTTTTGCACCTTGCAGCGCTTGGTCACCTTGCCAAGAATCGGCACGCCGCTCTGCATGCCCTCTATAAACTCGTCGGTGATCGGCTTGTTCACCGTCACCTGGTACTCTTTTTCGTGGTTGTTATTGGCGCGCAGAATCTTATTAACCAGATCGCCGTTATTGGTTAAAAAAATCAGTCCCTGGGAGTCTTTATCGAGCCGCCCAATGGGGAAAATACGCACGCCATGCTTCACAAACTCAACGATATTGTCCTTTTCGCTGGATTCAGTGGTACTGACAATGCCCACCGGTTTGTTCAGCGCGATCAGTACCAGATCCTCCTCTTCTTGAGGCTCAATCTCCTGGCCGTTTACTTTAACCAAGTCACCTGCCAACACTTGATCACCGGTGGTCGCGCGGCGACCGTTTATCCACACGTTGCCCTGCTCCACAAAGCGGYCGGCCTCGCGGCGCGAGCACATGCCACTTTCGCTAATGTACTTATTGATCCGGGTAGATTTTCGCAACGACATATAACGCCATAGGGCTAAAAGGGAATAAATATACGCTTAAAAAGAGGAGCCGGGCTGCTTTAGAAAGTCCAGCTCCTCGTCGCTAGAGGCCCGCCCCAGCAATGCATTGCGGTGCGGATAACGCCCGTAACGATCAATAATCGCCTTGTGGCGTACTTCAAAATCGAGATTATTCTCTAGTCCCGGCTGGTCAAACAGCTGCATCGCCAGCTCATGAATGACCACAGACTCGCTATGCATATAGGGCATATACAAAAACGCCCGCTGCACTCTGGAAAGCGGAGCATCGGCTCCAACGGCCACTGCCTCTTGGGCCAGCGCCAGCGCTAAGGTATCGGTGGCAAAGGCGCGGGCGTCGTCGCGGTAGATATTGCGCGAGAACTGATCCAACACAATGATCTCCGCGAGCCGCCCTTCGGCTGTTTGCCGCCAAGCGTAGCACTCGCACTGTGCGGCCTGGACATGCAGCGCGCCAAACCTCTGCGAGATTGTACGATCCAACTCAGCGTCTTTTTTAAACCACTGAGCAGCCGTCAACTCCTCAAACCAAAAGTCGAGTACCGCTTGAGCATCTGAGGACATTGGCGCCTCTCTGTAGTAGTAGAACGTTGTAGTAGAACGTTACGGTTAAAAATCACGGTAAAAATCGTATCAAAACAGCCTAGCCGGTGTTGCGCAGCCCTGCCGCTATGCCCGCCATAGTGACCATCAACGCCCGAGAAAGGTCGGCGCTAATCGCCCCATCGGCATCGCGATTACGCTGCAGCAGCTCCGCCTGCAAACCGTGCAGCGGATCAATGTAGGGATTGCGAACATCGATTGCCTGGCGAATCAGCGGGGTGTTCTCCAGCAGCTTCTCCTGCTGAAGAATATCCAGCACTGCTTCTTCCAACGACGCGAACCGCTGGCGTAACTGTTTACCCAACGCCTTCAACGAGGGCTCGTCGACTAAGCGGTGCTCGTAGTAGGCAGCAATGGCCACATCGGCTTTGGCCAGCAGCATCTCAAGCATGTCCAGGTAGGTGCCGAAGAAGGGCCACTCGTTGCGCATCTCCTGCAGCACATCACGGCCACCGGGCTGTTCCAAGCGCCGCGAGAAGGCTTCGCCGCTGCCCAGCCACGCGGGTAGCATCAGGCGAATCTGCGTCCAGGCGAAAATCCATGGAATGGCGCGCAGGGTTTCCACCCCGCCATCCTGACGCCGCTTGGTGGGGCGGGAGCCTAGTGGCAACCTGCCCAGAGCGCCCTCCGGGGTGACCGCCCGGAAATAAGGCACAAAGTCCGGGTCTTCCCGCACTACGCCTACGTAAGCCGCGTGCGCTACCTTGGCGAGCTGATCCATCTCCTCGCGCCAGTGAGGTTCTGGTGTGCGTGGAGGCAATAGCGTGGCCTCCAGTACTGCACAGGCGTAGATCTCCATGGAACGCAGGGCAATATCCGGCTGGCCAAACTTGAAACGAATCATCTCGCCCTGCTCAGTAACCCTGAGGCTGCCGTTTACCGAACCAGGGGGCTGGGAGAGAATAGCCGCGTGGGCCGGGCCGCCACCGCGGCCGACGGTGCCGCCGCGGCCGTGGAACAGGGTTAAATCGACGCCGTGTCGATTACACACATTCACCAGCGMCTCCTGTGCACGGTACTGCGCCCAGGCAGCGGCCAGCTGGCCGGCATCTTTTGCCGAGTCGGAGTAGCCAATCATGACCTCCTGACGGTCATCGATCAGCGAGCGATAGCCAGGAATTGAGAGCAGTTTATCGACAACGTCGCCTGCGTGATCCAGGTCGTTAAGGGTTTCAAATAGCGGCGCAATAGGTAGCGTTACCTGTCCCCCAACCTCTTTCATGAGCAGCGCGACGGTGAGCACGTCTGAGGGCTCAGCGGCCATGGAGATAATGTACGTCCCCAGCGCTTCAGAATGCTCCTGGGCGATGACTTTGAAGGTGTCCAGCACCTCCCGGGACTCGGCGGAGCACTCCCAGCGGCGTGGAATCAGCGGGCGACGCGAGGAAAGCTCGGCGAGCAGAAACTCTTGGCGCTGAGCCTCGTCCCATTCGCGGTAGTGGCCAAGGCCCAGCGTGCTGGTCAGCTCTTCTATCACCTGGGCATGGCGGCTGGCTTCTTGGCGTAGGTCGAGCTTGGTCAGCGTGACGCCAAACACGGCTACCCGGCGCAGGGTGTCCAGCAGTGCGCCATTGGCGATGGTGTCGAGACCTACATCGCACAGCGAGCGGTAGCAGGCGAGCAGTGGCGAATAGAGCTGATCGCGGGTTTCGATAATCGGCCCGCCGTCGTAGTTGCGCCCTTCCAGTTCGGCCTTGGCCCAATCCCGGGTCGACTCCATCTTCGCAAGCAACCGCTTCAGCMCTTCGCGGTAAGGCTCAGCGACATCGCCCGCTTCGGCTTTAAGTGCACTATTAGCCTTCCACATGGAGAGCTCGGTTTTGAGCTGCTCAAGATCGCGCAGATAGAGGTCGGCGGCCATCCAGCGGCCTAACAGCAGAACTTCGCGGGTTACTCGGGCGGTCACGTTGGGGTTACCGTCGCGGTCACCGCCCATCCAGGAGGCGTAGCGTATCGGTGCGGCGTCCAGGGGCAAGCGCTCGCCGGCGGTATCCAGCAGCAGGTTATCCAGATCGCGGTGGAAGTCAGGCACCGCCTGCCACAGCGAGTTTTCGATCACTGCAAAGCCCCATTTGGCTTCGTCTACCGGGGTGGGCCGCTCGTGGCGGATCTCGTCAGTGTGCCATGCCTGACTAATCAGCTCTTCCAGACGCCCTTGGGCACGGGTGCCACGCTCGGGATAATCTTCAGAGCTCTCGATGGCGGTTAAACACTCATCAATGGCGTCATATTTTTGGATCAAGGTGCGGCGAATAACTTCGGTGGGGTGCGCGGTGAGCACCAACTCTACGCGCATATTGGCGAGGGCCTCGACCAGATTACGCGGTGAGTTGCCCGCCTGCTGGGCGCGCTCAAGCAGCTCCCCCAGCACCGGCTGAGAGCCGGGTTTGTAGTCCTCTACCCGGCGAAAGCGCGCCCGATAGTGCTGTTCGGCAATATTGGCGAGGTTTAAAAACTGGTTAAAGGCTCGGGTGACCGGCAGCAGGTCGCTCTCCGGGAGCTCACGCAGATACTCGATCAACTCGCGCTGTTGCAGCGAGTCGCCCTGGCGCCCGCGCTTGGCGTGGGCGCGGATGGTTTCAATTTTATCGACAAATGCTTGGCCCAAATCATCGGCAATGGTGCGCCCCAGGCTGTCGCCTAGAATACGCACGTTATCGCGCAGAGATTCGTGTAGGTCGTGACTCATTGGCATGGCCTCCTTGCAGGGGTCGCATCATTATTAAATCAGGGATGGGTAGGTTGTTTTTCTTCTGCTTTCGCCGCCTGCCAGTGGGCTTCCATCTCGTCTAGAGAAGCCTCCGTTAATGGCCGCTGGGCAGCGCTCAGCTCGCGCTCAACAAAACGAAAACGGCGCTCGAACTTGGCATTGGTAGCGCGCAGGCACTGCTCCGGGTCGGCACTCAGCGTGCGGGCAAGGTTGGTGACCGCAAACAGCAAATCGCCGACTTCTTCCTGGGCGTGCTGCTGGTCGCCAGCGGCAAGCGCTTCTTCGACCTCGGCCAACTCTTCACGAATTTTGTCAATGACACCGCGGGCATCGGGCCAGTCAAAGCCTACCCGCGCGGCGCGTTTAGACAGCTTGGCAGCGCGGCTTAGCGCAGGTAGCGTGCGCGGTACATCGTCGAGCACAGAGGGCGCCTCAATGGCCCTTTCAGCACGCTCCTCGGCTTTCAACGACTCCCAGCGGCTGTTGACCTGCTGGGTTTGCACTTCCTCGGCGCTCACTCCCGGCGGGCGGCGTGAGGCCAGGGTGCCCTCCGGAAATACGTGGGGATGGCGACGCAACATCTTGGCGGTCAGGGTATCGACGATATCAGCAAAGTCGAAGCGCTGCTCCTCCGCCCCGAACTGGGCGTAGTAAACCACTTGAAAAAGCAGATCGCCTAGCTCTCCGGGTAGCTCGTCAAAAGCGCGTCGCTCAATGGCGTCGGCGACCTCGTAGGCCTCTTCCAGGGTGTGGGGCACAATGCTGTCCCAATTCTGCTGGAGATCCCAAGGGCAGCCCTGCTCCTGGTTACGCAGCACCTGCATGAGCGTCAGCAGGTCGTCGATACCATGGCGCATTATGCTCCTCCCTTGCGAACTTGTTGATCCGGGTCGGCGTTGCGCAAACGGCGCACTTCGGTAACGTTGGGCAACTGCTGAATACGCGAGAACAGCCTCCCCAGGGACTCCAGACCGTCGACTTCCAGCGTGATACGCAGCCGGGCAATACCCTCATCAGTATCGGTTAGCGTGTTCACCGCCAGCACGTTAACTTTTTCATTACCCAGCAAACCAGTGACATCACGCAATAGGCCGGAGCGATCCCAGGCCTGAATCTCGATGGTCACCGGGTAGCGGGTTTGAGCACGTTCGCCCCACTCTACTTCGATAATGCGTTGGGGCTCATCCAGGCGCAATTGCAGAATATTGCTGCAATCTTGACGGTGAACAGTAACGCCGCGCCCCTGGGTAATAAACCCGATAATCGGTTCGCCAGGCACCGGACGGCAGCAGTTGGCCATACTGGTTTTCAGGTTGCCGACACCCAGCACGGTAATATCGCTTTTGGTGGCTTTGCTGGATTGGCGTTTTGGCTTGGCGAGCAGGCGGTCGAGCTGCTCTTGGTCGTCAGTTTCACCAAACAGCTGCTGAGCCTGGTGCAACACCTGGCCGATACGCAGGTCACCGGCGCCGATGGCGGCGTACATGTCCTCGGCATTTTGGTAGTTGACGGCCTTGGCCAGCTTGGGCAGATCGAGACCCTCGACATCCAGGCGGCGCATTTCACGGTCAAACAGCACGCGCCCCTCGTCCAGGTTTTGATCCCGCGCCTGATGTTTAAACCACGCCTGGATTTTGGCCCGAGCCCGGGAAGTGCGCACATAGCCCAGGCTGGGGTTTAACCAGTCGCGGCTTGGCCCMCCCTTGGTGGCGGTAAGAATTTCTATCTGCTGGCCGGTCTTTAACTTGTAGGTGAGCGGCACAATGCGCCCATTAATCTTGGCGCCTCGGCAGCGGTGACCAATTTCGGTATGCACCCGGTAGGCGAAATCGATCGGTGTGGCAATCCGCGGCAGATCAATCACGTGGCCGTCGGGGGTAAATACGTAGATACGATCAGGCGCTACATCGCTGGAGAGCCCTTCGCGCAAATCGCCAAAGCCGCCCACTTCGTCCTGCCACTCCAACACTTGGCGCAACCAAGCAATTTTCTCTTCGTAGCTACGGCTTTTGGCGTTGGTATCGTGGCCTTTGTAACGCCAGTGGGCGCACACGCCCAGCTCCGCTTCGTCGTGCATAGCGAAGGTACGAATCTGGATTTCGAGCACCTTATTTTCCGGCCCCATTACGGCGGTATGCAGCGACTGATAGCCGTTCTTTTTGGGGTTGGCGATATAGTCGTCAAACTCGTTGGGCACGTGGTGCCAGCGCGAGTGGATAATCCCCAGCACGGTGTAGCAGTCGGCTACTTCCGGCACCAGAATGCGCACCGCGCGTACGTCGTGTACCTGTGAGAAGTCGATCCGCTTACGCTTCATTTTGCGCCAGATCGAGTAGATATGTTTGGCCCGACCATCCACGTCATAGCGGTGGATGTGCTGGGCTTCCATCAAAGCTTTGATGGTTTCGACGACATCGTGGATGTAGCGGTCGCGGTCAAGACGCTTCTCCGCCAGCAGCTTGGCTATCGCTTTGTACTCGTCTTCGTGCAAATACCGAAACGATAGATCTTCCAGCTCCCACTTAAGCTGACCGATGCCCAGGCGGTGAGCCAGCGGTGCGTAAATATCGGCGACTTCCCTGGCCACTTGTAAACTTTTTTCCCGGGGAGCGTCTTTTACCTGGCGCAGGGCACAGGTGCGCTCGGCAATTTTGATCAGCGCCACGCGCACATCGCCGACCATATTGACCAGCATCTTGCGTAGGTTTTCCTGCTGGTTGTGCTGGCCCATACCGTGATCAGGCGCCAGCGGATAGCTGATAGCGGCCATTTGCAGCACGCCATCAATCAGGCTGGCCACTTCTTCGCCAAAGCGCTTTGACACCGACTCAAGGCTCAACAACCCTTCCCGCACGCCACGGTAGAGAACGGCGGCCTCTAGCGTCGCTTGATCGAGCTTTAATTCGCCAAGGATATCGGCCATTTCCAGGCCCATGCGAAAGCTAGAACCTGGCGACAGCCATACACGATGAGTACGCGGCGCCTCAAGCTCTAACTGCTCAGCGAGCTCACAGGCCTCGACTAAACGCTCAGGCTCAGGTAGGCGCACATCCTCCTGCAGGCGCGTTAACCACTGCTGTATGTCCACCTTTCCGCTTGCGGTTAGCGGCTGGTCTTCACGCACTTTCACCATGACAATCACTTATCCTTTCAGGAAGACGGTCTCTACACGGCCGTCACCGTGGCTTGATGCGATGGGGCAACACTAGCCCCCCAACTTTTAACATCAGCTTTTAACATCAGTTTCAAACAGCATCAGCGTTTCCATATGCGCAGTGTGAAGGAACATATCCGCCACTGCTACTTGCTTGACCCGGTAACCTGCATGCACAAGATGTGCCGCATCCCGGGCAAGCGTCGCTGGATCACAGGAAATATAGACCACCCTGGGCACAGGGTGCTGCGCCAACGCCTGACAAATGACTTCAGCGCCACTACGCGGCGGGTCGAGGACCAGCGCATCACTATCGCCGTGATCGTTTAACAGCTCCTTAACGCTGACAGTGCTGTTTAAATCGGCCTGCTGGCCGCTGACCATTAGCTGGTTACGCTTGGCATTAATGGCAATGCGCGCCACCATGGCGGGGTTMCCCTCCACCGCATGCACCTCAGCTCCCGCGGCCGCGATGGGCAGGCTGAAATTACCGATACCGGCAAACAGGTCGAGTAGCTTTTGTCCTGACTTAGGCGCTAACCACTGGATGACCTGAGCGACCATTTGCTGATTAACCTGGGCGTTGACCTGTAAAAAGTCCCCCGGCGCAAAACTTAAACTCAGCGGTGGCTGGCCGTTAACGGTTAACGACTCTTCTAGCGTCGGCGGTGCGCCATGCCAGTGCAGTGTGGGCGATTCACGCCCCAACCAAGTGCCCAGCGCTACTGCCTGCTGCTGTGCAAAGGCTTGCCAGCGTTCGGCGTCTTTACCATGCTCCTTTAACTGACGCACCAACACCACCTGTGTTGCAGGCGTTGCCAGCAGCTCTATATGGCCTACCTGGCGCGGGGCCTCCAGGGTTTCCAGCAACTCGCGCAGGGGCGCTAGCAACTGCTGCAGGGGATTCACCAATACCGGGCAGCGTTCGATATCCACCAGGCGGTGGCTGTGGGCAGCGCGAAAGCCAAGCCGCGTATTACCCTGGCTATCGACTTTGACACCCAACCGCGCTCGGCGACGGTAGCCTTGATCATCCCCCTGAATCGAGGCGATCTGATCCAGCGTGATGCCTTGACGCGCAAAGAGGTCGCGCACTACTTCGCGCTTATGGGCACGCTGGGCATCGATATTTAAATGCTGCAAATCGCAACCACCGCAGTGGCCAAAATGCGGGCACGGCGGTGTAACGCGCTGCTCCGACGTCGTTAGCAATGACTTGATATGCGCTTCATCAAAGCGCTTGCGAGTGAGGTGAACGGCTACTTCCACCTGTTCACCGGGCAGCGCCTGATCAACAAACACGGTTTTACCGTTGGCAGCGTGGGCAACGCCACGGCCATCGTGGGCCAAGCGCTCAATCACCAGGGGCGATGTATCATCCGTCGCGGTATGCCGCGTTTTGCCGCCTGGCGTGCCCGCTAGACCAGAATGACCTGACGCAGGCCTGGGTGGCCGCCGTTTTCCCAACATGGCCATGGTTATACTCCTGGGGCAAAAAGGCCAGTGGAGAGATAGCGGTCACCACGGTCACAGACAATAAACACAATCACTGCATTTTCGGTTTGCTCAGCGATGCGCAGCGCGCCCGCGAGGCTGCCACCCGACGACACTCCGGCCAGAATACCCTCTTCGCGGGCCAGACGTCGCATGTGCTCTTCGGCTTCCTGTTGGCCAATATCCAGGGTGACATCCACTCGCGGCGCCTCAAAAATAGCCGGCAGGTAAGCTTGTGGCCAGCGGCGGATGCCGGGAATACTCGCGCCATCGGCAGGCTGCAAGCCGACAATTTGAATGGCTGGATTTTGCTCTTTCAAATAGCGCGACACACCCATAATGGTACCCGTGGTACCCATGGAGCTAACAAAGTGAGTCACCTCGCCGCCCGTCTGTTGCCATACCTCCGGGCCGGTGGTGCGGTAGTGCGCCAGGGGGTTATCCGGGTTGGCGAACTGATTGAGCGGCTTCCCCTCGCCTCTGGCAATCATGCCATCCGCGATATCCCGAGCCTCCTCCATGCCCCCGGATTTGCTGGCAGAAATTAATTTAGCCCCAAAAGCTGCCATCGCCTGCTTACGCTCATCTGAGGCGTTTTCCGGCATTATCAGCACCATCTGGTAGCCTTTAATCGCCGCCGCCATGGCAAGCGCAATCCCGGTATTGCCCGAAGTCGCCTCAATCAGCGTATCGCCAGGGGTAATATCGCCCCGCGCTTCTGCTTCATTAATCATGGAGAGCGCGGGGCGGTCTTTGACCGACCCGGCAGGATTATTGCCTTCGAGCTTGGCCAACAGTGTATTGTTACGTCCAGCGCTAATGCGCTTCAGGCGTACCAGGGGCGTGTTACCAACCACATCTTCTAACGTGGGATAGCTCTTGAGATAGCCCTTGAGATCATTCATGAATGTTCCTTATCGTCACCGTTATGCTGCATTATATCGGTGCTGCCTTGGACTGGACAGGCAACCTTATTGAATCAACGAGCTTCTTTTCATGTCATTGAATACCCGTCTTCTATTTGCCTTACTCGGTTTTCCACTCCTGGTGTACGCCCTGATGGCGGTAATGCTGGTCATATTGAGTGATACGCAAGCGCGCGCGGCCCACCAAGAGCGTTTAGTCAGCGTCGGCGAGTTGCTGGCCCCAAGCCTTGCTGATGCGGTCGAAACGGCTGATACCCAGCGCTTGGAGACCTTGGCCCGCCAACTGCTCAATATGCAAGGGCTGCGTACGGTTGCGCTCTTTAATCAACAAGGCAATCGTCTTTTATTAATGGGTCAATCCAACCCACCACCGCTAACCGCCCCCGCTGATCAGCAATTGATTAAGGAGCAAGAGGCTTGGCGACTGCGTTTGCCACTAAGCACTCCCCAGACCAATGCCAGCCAAGCAGACAATAGCAGCGTTGGCTGGCTAGATATCGAAATGGACACCCGGGCGTTAACCCTAGGACGCTATAAACTGATCGCTAGTCTAAGCTTAGGCGGCATGCTACTTGGCCTGCTGCTGTTTTTAGTTGCGTTTGCCATCAGCCGCTATACCACCCGCCCTATAGAGGAAGCCAACCAGGCCCTTTATCGTCTATCCCGCGGTGACTATCGGCTACGCCTGGCGCCCTCTAATACAACAGAGTTTCACCACTTAAGTAGCTATATCAACGCCCTGGCCGAGCACTTTCAGCAGGCCCAGCGGGATATGCAAACGCAAATCGAGCAGGCCACCAGCGAGCTGCAAGAGTCAATGGAAACCATTGAGGAGCAGAATATCAAGCTCGATTTGGCTCACCGCAGTTCTCTGCGAGCTAACGCCGTGAAGTCTGAATTTTTAGCCAATATGAGCCATGAGATTCGCACGCCGCTAAACGGCATTATCGGCTTCTGCCGTTTGCTCGGGCGCTCGKCGCTGGATACACGACAGCAGGAGTGGCTGCAGCATGTGCACCGCGCTTGCGACAATCTGCTGATACTGGTTAACGATGTACTCGACTTCTCCAAGCTTGAAGCCAACCGCCTCACTCTGGAAGAGACGGATATCGATATCGTCGCCCTGGTCGACGAAGTGGTGGGGCTGCACGCCCCAGAAGCCCAGCGCAAGCAGCTGCACTTGGTGGCCATGGTGTATGACGACGTACCCACACCGCTGACCGGCGACCCGCTGCGCATTCATCAGGTGTTGAATAACTTAATTGGCAATGCGCTCAAGTTCACTCATGAAGGCGACGTGATTGTGCGCGTCATGCTGGACAACCTGGAAGGCCAGCATGTGGTGCTCAATCTCAGTGTCAGTGACACGGGGATTGGCCTAAGCGAGGCCCATCAGGAAGCACTGTTTAGCGCCTTTTCTCAAGCAGAGCCCAGCCATTCGCGGCAATTTGGCGGCAGCGGCCTTGGCCTTACTATCTGCCGACAATTGATTGAGCGCATGGGCGGAGAGATTGGCGTCGAAAGCGAGCTGGGCAAAGGCACGACGTTCTCCTTTACACTGCCCATGCTGGCGCACAAAGCCATCGAACGGCCAGCGGAAATCAGCCTTGCCAATCCGGCTATTCGTTTATATGAGACTCACGCACCGACCCGACACGTACTCGAGCATTTACTGCAGCGCTGGGAAGCACAGCCGATCGCCTTTGATGCCTCTGAACCAGCGCAATTACTCATATTAGGGTTGGAGCACGGCGACTTTAACCCCGAATGGCACGCCCATTGGCAAACGGTGATTGATCAAACGCCCTGCCCCACACTCATTTTAGCCAATGGCAACAGCTTTGATCTGCCACCGCTGCACTTAACCCATGGCGGCGAGACTCTCTACAAACCTTTTTCCCGCGCTCAGTTGGTGGCCTCCCTCAAGCAGCTACTATTATCTGCGTTTACACCTACTAACATCGACCAGGAACAACTAGCGCTTCCAGCCGCGACTCCACCACTCAAGCTACTGATTGTCGACGATAATGCGCCGAACCGGGAGCTGCTCAAAAGCATGCTTGAAACCCCAGCTCTGCATGTCACCACGCTAGAAAGCGGCCATCAGGCGCTTGAGTACGCCCGCACCCATAATGTTGACATGGTGTTAATGGACATTCGTATGCCGCGGATGGATGGCGTCCAGACCACCCAAGCGCTGCGCCGAATCAGTAGCACCTGGGCCCGCTGCCCGATTATTGCCGTCACCGCCCACGTGCTCAGCAGCGAACGCCAGCAATGGCTCGCGGAAGGCCTTGATGACGTGCTGATAAAACCGATTGATGAGGAGCAGCTCGAACAGTTGCTAAAGCGCTTTTTGGGGGTTACCCATCGGCTAACCGCCAGCAACCCTGCACCGACCGACTCTCAGCGCGATAGCAAAACCCCCACCAAGCCACGCTTCAGCCACACGGCACCCGCTAAGCTACCTGTCGTTGATCTTGAGATTGGGGCGCGCCTAGCAGGGGGGAAAGAGGACTTGGCGCGAGAGCAGCTCAAACGCCTGATCGACAGTTTGGATGAAAGCGAACAGCATATGCGCACCGCTTTTAGCCAACAACACTTACCCACACTGCTCGACTGGGTACATGGACTCAATGGTGCCAGCCGTTACTGCGGCGCGCCGGAGTTAGCTTTGCTGGTCGAGGCCTTGGAAACCCGCCTTCGTACCAGCGGTTTAGACCATGTTGAGGGGCTATTGGACGAGCTATACCAAGCAATGGCGCGGCTACGTGCGCACCGACCACAGCTACTTAGACATTAAATTACCGGACATTAAATTACCGGCCATTAAATCATTTGGGCGTTAAGTAAATCGAGCACCCAGCAATCCTTAACGTTAATCTTGAAATTATCGCTCAAGCACCACAAAAGCCACCGCGTACTCAGCTTCATCGCTCAAGGTCACATGGCTGTTGATCACACCGGCGGCTTGCAACAGCCGTTCGGCTTCGCCGCTGAGCAGGAAATAGGGCTTACCCAAGGCATCGTTCAGCACCTGAATATCACTCCACTGCAATCCCTGGCGCAGGCCTAGACCCAGGGCTTTTACAAAGGCCTCCTTGGCAGCAAAGCGTTTGGCCAGAAACGCCGCGGGTTGGGATTTCTGCAGCCAAAGCGTCTGCTCATCGGGGCCTAAAATACGCTGGGCAAAGCGTGGGCCGTGCCGCTGCATGGCCCGCGTAAAACGCTCAACGCGGGCAATATCAGAACCGATTCCCACGATCATCGCCTAAACAACCTCTCAGTAGAAAACTGCTGATTAATGCCCGCAGCAGCCATTATGAATATGCTCAGCGTGGTCTGCATGATCATGATCGTGGGCATCTAAGGCCGCCATTAACCCTGCCTCTTGGCCAGCGACGATCAAGCGCTTCATCTCCTGCACAGCCTCTTTCAGGCCAACAAACAACGCACGGGCGATAATGGCATGGCCAATATTGAGTTCGTTAACGCCCGGCAGTGCCGCAATCGCTTCCACGTTGTGATAGTGCAAACCGTGGCCAGCGTTAACCACCAAGCCTAGTGAGATAGCGTGAGTCGCAGCGGTGGTTAAGCGATGATACTCCGCATTGGCGGCATCGCTGCCGGAACGCGCTTCGGCGTAAGCCCCGGTGTGCAGTTCAATCGTCGGCGCCCCGGCGCGCTGAGCAGCGTCAATCTGCTCAATATCAGGGTCGATAAACAAGGATACATCGCAACCCGCCGCGCTCAACCGCTGACAGGCGCTGGCAATGGCGTCAAAACCGCCAACGACATCCAGACCGCCTTCGGTGGTTAGCTCTTCGCGTTTTTCCGGCACTAAACAGACATGTGCGGGGCGAACGTCTTCAGCCAGGGCCAGCATTTCTTCAGTGACGGCCATTTCCAGATTCATGCGCGTGTTCAGCACTTCGGCCAGAATGCGCACATCGCGGGGCTGGATATGCCGCCGGTCTTCACGCAAATGCACCGTAATGCCATCGGCGCCCGCCTCTTCAGCGACTAAGGCCGCCTGTACGGGATCGGGATAGCGAGTATCTCGGGCTTGGCGAAGTGTCGCGATGTGATCAATATTGACGCCTAACAGTATCCGAGGGGGGTGCATAGAGCCTCCAGCGCAGCGATAAAATAAGAGTTTGTGAACACAAAATTTAAAACAAATCAGGACCGATGACGACGCCGCGCTAAATCAAGCATCAGTTCCCGTGAACGTAAAACGGTAGTCCCCAGATGGGGCGCAAGCGCCGCGCGCATTACCGCTTTGAGCGCATTGGCAAGCCCTTCATGCTGCCAGTCACCCTGTTCAATGTAACGTAGCGTTCTGCCATCGAGCCCACGCTCAGCAGGCATAAATGCCCGGCTGTCGGTGTCAAAACGGTAGCGGAGTTGAGGGTCCAAAACGCTACCCTCTGGCGTCGTGAACTGTGGCGTGGCCTCAAGCGCCTCTAGCAGCGCCCACTCATAGCGGCGAAGCGCCAGCGCTCGCTCGGCAGGGGCTGGCAACGCCTCAAGTAGCGCCGTATAAAACGCAAACAGTTCGGGTGCAGGCAGCTCTAACGGCAGCAGCCGGGTGGCGATCTCATTGGCGTAGAGCCCGCATAGCAGGCCTTCCCCAGCCAGCAGCGCCGTCTGGCCGCGGGACTCCATTAACGTGAGCCGCTTTAAGTCGCGGCTGCCCTGCCAGGTCACAAACAGCGGTGTAAACGGCTGCAGGCGCTGGCGTGATTTTGRGCCAGGCCGTTGCCCGCCATGGGCCACAGCACGCACCCTACCGTGATCAAGCGTTAATAGATCCACCAGCGCACTGGTTTCACGGTAGGGCCGACGGTGAAGCAAAAAGGCCGGCTCTGGCGACATCGTTACCTTCAATCGAGGTCGTAACCCAAGCTTTTCAAGGCGCGCTCGTCATCCGACCAACCGCGTTTTACTTTCACCCATAAATTGAGCATCACCTTGGTACCCAGGGCGCGCTCCATATCCAGGCGCGCCTCGCGACCTATGCTTTTGAGGCGGTCACCGTTTTCACCGATCAAAATGACCTTTTGCCCCTGGCGCTCGACCAGGATCAAGGCGCTGATATGAGTCACCCGTTCAGTCTCGCGAAACTCTTCAATTTCGACGGTCATCTGGTAAGGGAGCTCATCGCCCAACTGGCGCATGACCTTTTCACGCACCAGCTCCGCGGCCATAAAGCGCAGGCTTTTATCGGTAATTTGGTCTTCGGGGAAGAAGTGGACGCTTTCGGGCAGGTGTTTGGCCACCTCCTCTTCCAGGGTATCTACCTGGGTGCCGTGCTTCGCTGAAATCGGTACGATAGCGGCAAAATCGCGGCGTGCACCAACCTCTGCCAGCCATGGCAGCAAATCGCCTTTTTCGCCCAGGCGGTCGACTTTATTAACCGCCAGAATCACCGGCGCTTTAACATGCTCCAAGCGCTTTAACACCGCCTGGTCTTCTTCCGTCCAGCGGGTGCGGTCGATAATAAATACCACACAATCGACATCGCGCAGCGCCTGGGTGGCCGCCTGGTTCATAAAGCGGTTAATGGCTTTATTGCGGTCCTTGGACATGATGTGCATGCCCGGCGTATCCACATAGATAAACTGTGTTTCATCAACCGTTTTAATACCCATGACCTGGTGGCGCGTGGTTTGTGGGCGCCGTGAGGTAATCGATATTTTCTGCCCCAGAATACGGTTCATGAGGGTCGATTTGCCCACGTTGGGTCGGCCAACGATGGCAACGAATCCGCAGGTTTGGCTCATGATTTATCTCCAGGGCTTTTTTCGAGGTAGGACAGCGCTTCTTCTGCCGCTTGCTGCTCAGCATGGCGGCGGCTAGGGCCTTTACCGGTGGTATGCTCAGCCAACAGGTCAATGTAGCACTCCACGGTAAAGGTCTGGGCATGCGCCTCACCCTTTACGCAGACAACTTCATACCGCGGTAACGCCGCTTGGCGTGACTGCAAAAACTCCTGCAACCGCGTTTTAGGATCTTTTTGCGTATCTTGCAGTGAGATATTACCCAGCCGCTCGAAGTACCAATCCAACACACGCTCGCGCACCACATCCATCCCGGCATCCAGATAAATGGCGCCAATGATGGCTTCTACCGCATCCGCTAGAATTGATTCGCGCCGGTGCCCGCCGCTTTTCATCTCACCAGAGCCTAGCCGCAAGCATTCACCGAACTCCATTTCCCGGGCTAATTCTGCCAGGGTTTGCCCCTTCACCAACCGCGCACGCAGGCGCGAAAGCTGCCCTTCACGGGCTTGGGGGAACCGCTGAAATAGCGCTTCAGCGATCACAAAGTTGACGATGGAGTCACCCAGAAACTCCAGGCGCTCATTGTTACGACCACCGAAGCTACGGTGGGTCAAGGCCAATTCCAATAGCGTATCATCGCCAAAGGTATGGCCGATTCGTCGGCAAAAAGCGTTCAAGGAATTACTCACAGCTCTCCTACGTCATTGACGTTAACTAAAGTGACATAACTAACTAAATTCAGTCTAAGCAGCGCTTTCATTCAATCCGCCGCACGCTGGTAAAGCTTGGCAACCCACCATCCCAATGCATCCATACCGCAAACGCACGCCCCACAATATTCTCTTCCGGCACGAAACCCCAGTAGCGGCTGTCGTTGGAGTGATCACGATTGTCACCCATCATGAAATAGTGCCCTTCAGGGACTTCCACTTCACGCATTTGCGGCCCAGGGTCGCGGGGGTTGTTATAAATAAAGTGCTCGGCTTCGCCCAGCTGCTCTTCTAACAGTAGCTGCTGTGGCGAGCCATCGGGCCCCTCTTCGATCAACTCCTTGGCCACCGGCTCACCGTTAACGTAAAGCTGCTTGCCTTCGTAGCGAATACGGTCTCCGGGCATACCCACTACCCGCTTGATGAAATTGACCGAGGGCTCTTCTGGGAAACGGAACACCATCACATCACCCCGCTCAGGGTCATCGACTTCGATAAAGCGGGTGTTAATCACCGGCAGGCGTAGGCCGTAGGCAAACTTGTTGACCAGAATAAAGTCACCCACTTCAAGCGTCGGCCGCATTGAACCCGAAGGAATCTGAAAGGGTTCAATGATAAAGCTACGCACCACCAGCACCACCAGTAGCACCGGGAAAAACGAGCGCGCATAGTCGACCGGCCAAGGCTCTTTAAGCAGCTTTTCGCTGGTAACTGGGTCCAGACCTTCCGGGGTCTTGGCCTCCGCTGTGGCGAAGCGTTGGCGGCGTTTGGGCTTTAATAGCCACACGTCCAACAGGTAAATAACGCCCGAAAGCGCAACGGCAAGTACCAGCAGTAATGAAAAATCCATGAGTGGCGTTCTTTCCTAGTCGTTAACCTTGAGCACAGCAAGGAAGGCATCCTGGGGAATTTCCACGCGCCCCACTTGTTTCATGCGTTTCTTACCCGCTTTCTGTTTCTCGAGCAGTTTTTTCTTACGGCTGACATCACCGCCGTAACACTTAGCCGTCACGTTTTTGCGCAGCGCTTTCACGGTGGATCGTGCCACCACTTGGCCACCAATCGCCGCCTGAATCGCCACGTCAAACATCTGCCGTGGAATCAGCTCTTTCATTTTTTCGACCAGGAGACGACCACGCTGGTGGGCATGATCGCGGTGAATAATCACCGCTAACGCGTCGACTTTGTCGCCATTAATCAGCACGTCGAGACGCACCAATTTGGCCTCTTCAAAGCGCTCGAAGTTGTACTCAAGCGAAGCGTAGCCCTTGGAGATCGATTTCAAGCGGTCAAAGAAGTCCATGACCACTTCCGACATGGGCAACTCGTACGCTAGCTGAATTTGGTTGCCCAGGAACTGCATATCCAGTTGCGTACCCCGGCGCTGCTCACACTCGGTGATCACGTTCCCCACATACTCCTGGGGAACCAGAATACTGGCGCGCACCACCGGCTCACGCATTTCATCTACGTCGGCCATGTCGGGTAGCTTTGAGGGGKTGGAGACATAGGTAATATCGCCATTTTTCATCGCCAGCTCATAGACAACCGTCGGCGCGGTGGTAAGCAGATCAATATCATACTCACGCTCCAAACGTTCCTGGACGATCTCCATATGCAGCGTGCCCAGAAAGCCCACCCGGAAGCCAAAGCCAAGGGCATCGGAGTTTTCCGGCTCGTAGGCAAGCGAGGCATCGTTAAGTGCCAGCTTCTCAAGCGCATCGCGGAAGTCTTCGTAATCATCCGCACTGACCGGGAACATGCCGGCATACACCTGCGGTTTTACTTTTTGGAAACCAGGCAGACGCGCGACATCTGGCGTTTTGGTGTGGGTAATGGTATCGCCCACCGGTGCGCCGTGAATCTCTTTGATACCGGCGACAATAAAGCCGACTTCACCTGCACGCAGAATACCGGTCTGCTTACGCTGCGGGGTAAAAATCCCCACCTCAGTGGTGCCCCAATCGCGGCCCGTCGATTTAATACGGATCTTATCGCCTTTGCGCAGCGTGCCATCAAACAGACGAACCAGCGAAACTACACCAAGGTAGTTATCAAACCAGGAATCGATAATTAGTGCTTGCAGCGGCGCTTCCGGGTCGCCCTTGGGCGGCGGAATATCGCGCACCAAGCGCTCTAGCAAGGCATCAATGCCCAAGCCACTTTTGGCCGAGACCTGGCAGGCGTCGGTGGCATCCAGGCCGATAATCTCTTCAATCTCCTGGGAAACCTTGTCGCAATCCGCCTGAGGCAAATCGATTTTATTGAGTACCGGCAGAACTTCTAGTCCCTGTTCGATAGCGGTATAACAGTTGGCCACCGACTGTGCCTCTACCCCTTGTGCGGCATCGACAACCAACAACGCCCCTTCACAGGCGTATAGCGAACGCGAGACTTCATAAGAGAAGTCAACATGCCCTGGCGTATCGATAAAGTTCAGCTGGTAAACCTGACCGTCTGCAGCGGTGTAATCCAGCGTAACCGACTGCGCTTTGATGGTAATACCACGTTCGCGCTCGATGTCCATAGAATCGAGCACTTGCTCTTTAAGCTCACGCTCGGTTAACCCTTCGCAAGTCTGAATCAAGCGGTCAGAGAGCGTCGATTTACCGTGGTCGATGTGGGCGATAATAGAGAAATTGCGTATGTGCTTAAGCTTTCCGTTGGGAACGTCTTGGGACATCGAGTCTGTTCTGCCTTAGTGGTACGCAAGCGACCGCATTAGCAGGCCGCTTCGAGAGTTCAAAGCTCGAAAACAGCTGCCGTTTAAAAATAAGGGCCATTTCCGACAAAAAGATATCCGCTATTGTAGCGATATGCGCAGGCTAGGAACAGCGGTCCGGCGAGAACCGCCGAACCAGGAGTGAAAATAGGCGGGTTATTCCAGACGCAGCGCTACGAAAAGTGAACGCCCATCACGGAACAGACGTACTGGTATAGCGCGATCAGTGGGCAACGCCTCGACAATCTCTACCAGTTCATCGGACGAGGAAACGCTGCGATGATCGATGCTCACCAACACATCTCCTGAGCGAATACCTGCGTCAGCGGCCACGCTGCCGGACTCTACCTGGCGGACGACTACGCCGCCGGGAATATTCAGCTGCTCGCGCGTTGCGTCATCAATTTCAGCGACCATCACGCCAAGCCGGGCTTGATTATTGCTGCTGGCCTGCCCTGGCTGTTGCTCGGCATCTGGCCAGCTACCCAACTCGACTGACTCGGTCAGCTCTTCGCCGTCACGCATTAAGGTGAGTTCCACCTCGGTGCCTGGTGCGCCTTTACCGATTAGGCGCGGCAGTGAGCTTGAACGCTCAACCTCTTCGCCATTGACCTCAAGAATCACGTCGCCGGCCTGCAGCCCACCTTGGGCCGCGGGGCCTTCGGGATCAAGGTCAGCAATCAAAGCGCCAATCGCACTCTCCATCCCAAAAGATTCGGCCAGATCCTCAGACACAGGCTGAATCATGACGCCTAACCAACCACGATCCACCCGTCCGCCTTCACGCAGCTGTTCGGCCACATCCATAGCCACATTGATAGGGATAGCAAACGACACGCCCATAAAGCCGCCGCTACGGGTAAAGATTTGCGAGTTAATACCGACCACTTCCCCGTCTAAGTTAAACAGCGGGCCACCGGAGTTGCCGGGGTTGATCGCCACATCGGTTTGAATAAAAGGTACATACGCATCCCGCGGCAAGGTGCGATTAATCGCACTAACGATGCCCGCAGTAACCGAGTGATCAAATCCGAAGGGGGAACCGATAGCCGCCACCCACTCGCCGACTTTGAGCTCGTCCGAGTCGCCTAGATTGAGCGTAGGCAAGTCATCTGCGTCAATTTTAAGCAATGCCACATCGGTTTGCGGATCGCTGCCGACCACTTCCGCACTCAATTCGCGACGATCATTGAGGCGCACCAGTATCTCATCGGCATCTTGCACCACGTGAGCGTTTGTCATCACGTAGCCATCTTCGCTGATAACGAACCCCGAACCTAACGATTGACGCTCTTCCGTCCGCCCTTGCCCGTTGCCAGGTGGTGCTGGAAAGCTGTCACCAAAGCTCTCTCCAAAAAAATGGCGGAAAATTTCCGGAATTTCCTGCCCACCGAAACTAGGCGCGCTACTGCGCTGAATCGTTCGGCTGGTCGAGATATTCACCMCCCCTGGGGCGGCGTCTTCAACTAACTCGGTGAAATCAGGTAAACCTTGTGCGCTGGCGGCTTGGCCAAACGTTAGCAAGGCCACCACACAGATCCAGAGCGTGGAAGGGAGAATCAAGCGCTTCATGCAAGAGCTCCTACTTAATGTAATAGTAATCGAAGGCAGATCAACAACTCACAGCGAGATGCTGGAGAACCAAATTGACGAACTAATTGACCAAGCGTGGGCGAAAGCGTTCCCCACGCTCACGCATTAGACATTTAATACTCAACGCTCCGCCCGCCAAGGCAATAAAAAAGACCAGCGGCGCCAGCCAGATTGCGGTACTGACGAACGAGACCAGGCCGGATAGCAACAGGGCTAACAATAACGGCAGCCCATAAACACAAAAAGCCAGCAGCGTGACAGAGGCACGCGGCAGGCTGATAGTGACTTGGCTGCCTAACGGATAGCTTTGCTCAGCGCTGTGCACGTTGGGGGGAAGCGTGACGGCAATGCGCTGGCTGCGCTGGCGCGCCAGCAACCCAATGCCGCACCCTCGCCCTTGAGCACACTGCTCACAGCCCTGTTGGGCGGAAATTTCTACGATAAGTCCTCTCGGTGCACAACCGAAAGGGAAATAGTCAACAGTCGTGCCCATGCGAAGCAGAGGGGTACTCAGCTGAGAAGCACAGTGTACGGAAGTCATCAGCTATCTTCTCGCCATGAAACAATAACCAACACTACTGTTCAGCCTCATCGTCACTCTCATGAACTTCACCTTCAAGGAGGTCGAAGGTAATTGAGCGTACAATTCGCTGCAATGTTGCTACCGGCAGCTCACCAATGGCTATCAGTTGCCAGCGCCCTTCAGCGGTAATAGTGTGCTCAATAGCAACGGCCGACACGCCCAACTGCTGCACCCCTTCTTGCAAGGCGGTCGTTTCTTCAGAGGCGAGAGGCTCTACAAAAATACTCACCGTGGCTAAACCATCGCTGTAGACACGCTGATGGCCCTTATCACCAGCCAAGGAAACCGGCTGCGCAACAAAGCCATCGGGCAACCAAGTGGCATGCCAAGGAGTATTGGGAATAACGTTGGGCGTACTCGCTCTAACACTACCGGTATACTTTTGGGGTGATTGGAGCTGGGTAATTTGGAAGGTTTCAATGATCTGGCCTTGCTGATCACTGAGCACATGCTTAAGCAGCAGGCTGGTATCCCGGTCTAACCACCACTCATGAGAAAAACGCCATTGATCGACAGGCTTAAAAACCAGTTTGACGGCGTCTCGACCAGCTACCCGGGCGTCATCCTCTAGCTCAATAGCGTAATATTTCTCAAGATGAGCCGCCCACCTTGCAGGCGAAGGTAATTCACCGTTGCTATGCTCTTCGGTCCAGGCCAACCGACCCACTGGCGAGCGGCGCTCAATGCTGACAGAGGGGCCGTCTAAATACTGAACCACCTGTTGACGAATGCCGTCTTGAATACGGTGTGAAAGCGCCAGCGTGCGCACATCAACGGCATCGATAGCCACCGCTCTGGCCTGAAAGGCATAACAGTGGCTGGCCCACAAACCACGCTCCAGCCACTGCGTTGGGCTGCTGGGCTGCGCTTCGGGTTCCAATGCACACTCGTAGCCCGCATGGTTGCCAGAAGGCGTGCTGGTTGCTGAGGGACTATTGGCCGATGAAGCACTATCGGCGTTTTCCGCATGCGTTTGAAAAGGGAGCGTACCGATGACGACTGCCAGCACCCATGCGCGCTTAGCTCGCTGGGGAACCATCATGTTGCGCACTCCCTACTCACCTAACATGCACCATCAAAATAGAGCGACATTCGGTTTAGCGCTGGCCTAAAGGCTCAGTAACTGCCGATGAACGCATCAGCGGCATCCAACTGTCGCCACTGCCGTAGGCGGCACTCTGAGTGTGCTGCTCTAAATAAGACTGCAGTAAGCCAATCTGCTCGATATCAATATTAGTACCTTGGGAAGCGGTTACTCCCTGAGGCGTCTGAGCCGAGAAGCCACTTTCGCTAATATTCATTAGACCACTTTGACCTGATTGGCCGCTAAGCCGAAACGGCGTTGGCTCAAACATGGGCATGTCAGCACGCGTAGCCATTGCCGACTGAGACGCCAGACTAACGGGCTGCACTTGGGTAGCTCCGTTGGAACCAGACGCTGTCGTCGCAATGTCACTACTGCCCTGGCGAACGGATGAGTCATTGCCAAAGAACTGAACGCCAGTGATCACCATCAATGATACTGCAGCCGCAACCCCGGCACCTCGGGCAAACGATATACCTCCCGCACGGTGAGCCACAGGCTCAGCGTCTTGCATCATTGGCGCAGTCTCGTCGCGCAAACGGGCCATAATACCCGCCGAAAGGTCAACGCTTACATCTACGCCTTGCTCGCGCTGCATCATACTGCGGGCAAGGTGATAACGGCGCCAAGTATCTGCGGCATCGTCATCATTAGGCAGTGCCTTCAACACTCGGCGAAGCTCAAGCTCATCACTTTCGCCATCCATTAACACCGAAAGTGATTCCCGTGTGTTTTGACTCATACTTCACACCCTCACACTGTTTAAAAGAAGTACTGGGGTGATGGGCCATCATTCTGCGCACCACCACTCCGACGACTTCCAAGGCCAAGACTCCGCCACACACTAATAAATTACCAACCCCCATTAGTCTGCAACGCTAAGCTCATGACGCTTTGCACATTGATATATCATTTATCGATACATCGAACGTACTCATCAAGATAGTCAGGCTTTATGACGCCTTACATGCCAGACAGTTCACAAAAAAAGATAAAACCTTTATTTCGGCGTCCTATGGCGACCATGCTGCCTACCCTCTACTGACCACTACTCATCGCGACTGTTCCGCGCGGTGGATACTAATGGCCGGATATGTTCATCAACCGCCTCGCGAGCGCGGAAAATCCGCGAACGCACGGTGCCCACCGGGCATTGCATGACCTGCGCTATATCTTCGTAAGCAAGGCCATCCAGCTCACGCAGAGTAATCGCCGTGCGTAGATCATCCGGCAGGTTTTCAATTGCTTGATAAACCGCAGCTTCTAGCTGGTCTCTGGCAATCGCCGCTTCCGGCGACTCTGAATCGGCCAGCCTTCCGCTTTGGTCGATAATTTCAGCATCGACGATATCCAGATCACTTCCCGGCGGGCGCCTTCCCCGTGAGACCAGATAGTTTTTCGCCGTGTTAATCGCGATGCGGTACATCCAGGTATAGAACGCACTCTCTGAGCGAAACTTGCCCAAGGCGCGATATGCCTTAATAAATGCCTCCTGGGCCACATCCTGAACTTCAGAGTGATCATGAACGTAACGACCAATCAGGCCGATAATTTTATGCTGGTACTTTTTTACCAGCAGATCGAAAGCGCGCGTATCACCTTTTTGGGCACGTTCAACAAGCTGTTGGTCTGTTTCCCGAGTGCCCATTCACACGCTCCTCCAGCTCGTACGGCGTGCGCCGAGCCCCATTCCTATTAGCCCTGACAAATGGGCGTTCACAGCAAGCAGCATAGCGTCCCTTGGGCATTGATTAATAATAGAGTTAGTAAAAGAGCGAATACATCGCCCGAGTATGTTGCTGCATTTTATAACGATATGCGGCCAGTGTTGCGCGTTCTTTGCAGCGTATCAAGCGCTTAGCCCCTTTCGCAAAACCCTGCGGCTGACACTTTTAATGCCGCTATAGTTCCACAGCAATTGATTTTTACCTGCTCGACAAGCGATAGTAGGTGCCACTTTTATCGCCCCTCACTTTTTTTCAGCCATCGCGCAAGCACAGGTAGCAAGATGTCAGAACAGCAGGTTAATAACCTTAACGTCCTCGCTCAAGACGTTCTCACCACCCCAGAAGCGCTCAAAAATGCCGTGCCGTTAACCGATGCGGCAGAGCGCAGCGTAATTGAAGGTCGTCAAACCATTCAGAATATCCTGGATGGCAACGACCCGCGACTCTTAGTCGTCGTCGGCCCGTGCTCAATCCACGATGTGGAAGCCGCGCTTGATTACGCCCGCCGCCTGCGCGCGCTGGCTGATCAAGTCAGCGACAGCCTGTATATCGTGATGCGCGTCTATTTTGAAAAGCCGCGCACAACAGTGGGCTGGAAAGGTCTGATCAACGACCCGCACCTCAACGACTCTTTTGAGATCGATGAGGGCCTGCATATCGCCCGCAAACTGCTGGTCGATCTGGCCGAAATGGGCTTACCGCTAGCCACCGAAGCACTCGACCCCATCTCGCCCCAGTACCTACAAGACTGCATCAGTTGGTCAGCAATTGGCGCCCGCACCACTGAGTCGCAGACTCACCGGGAAATGGCGTCTGGCCTCTCCTGCCCGGTCGGCTTTAAAAACGGCACCGACGGCAGCCTGGATGTGGCGATCAATGCACTCCAGTCCGTGGCCAGCCCACACAACTTCCTGGGCATTAACCAGGCAGGCCAGGTGGCGATCATTCGCACCCGCGGCAATGCCTACGGCCACGTCGTCCTGCGCGGCGGCAACGGCAAGCCCAACTACGATAGTGTAAGCGTTGCCCTTTCTGAGAAAGAGCTTGAGAAGGCCAAGCTATCGCCCAACATTATGATCGACTGCTCCCACGCCAACTCTAATAAAGACGCGGCGCTACAGCCGCTGGTACTTGAAAACGTCACCAACCAGATTTTGGAAGGCAACACTTCCATTATCGGCTTGATGGTTGAATCCAACATTGGCTGGGGCAATCAGAAACTAACCGCAGACCTCAGCCAACTGCAGTATGGTGTGTCGATTACCGATGCCTGCATCGACTGGGACACCACGGTGGAAACCTTCAATCGCATGAACGAGAAGCTGGCCGCCACCCTGGCTAAGCGCATTGCCAAATAACACTGCGTTCAACACCTGCAAAACCCCGCTACGGCGGGGTTTTTCATTACCGGCTAATTTCGCGCCGAAACGGCGGCAACGCATCCAACAGTGCTTGCCCGTAGCGGCGGGTAATCACCCGTTTATCCAATATTGTGATCGTCCCGCGATCACTCTCTTTGCGAATCAAACGCCCGCAAGCCTGTACCAGTTTGATAGACGCATCGGGCACGCTAATGCGCATAAACGCATTGCCGCCCTGGCTCTCTATCCACTCGGCTAGTGTCGCGCCCACGGGGTCGTCGGGCACTGCAAAGGGCAGTCGCGTAATCACCACATGGGTCAGGTAATCACCAGGTAGATCGATTCCTTCGGCGAAGCTCGCCAAACCAAAGATAATACTACCAGCCCCTTTATCCACCGCCGCCCGATGGCGCTCAATAAGCTCACGCTTAGGCAGCGCATCCTGGGCAAGCACGCGTTCCTTCACACTTGCGGGCAGCGCTTTATCCACCGCCCGCAGTTGAGCTCGGGAAGAGAACAGCACCAGTGCCGCCTCGGTGTCGGCGAGTTGCGACACAAACGTGACGATGGCGCGTTCGTGTGCGTCCCTATCACTGGGGTCGGTGGCCTCTTTGGGCACGCGCAACACCGCATTGGCGTAATCAAAGGGGCTAGGCAACGCCTGGTAGCGGTAGCGATTGGCCAACCCTGCCCGTTCCTGAAGACGCTCGAAGCGTCCCAGGGCGGTCAAGGKCGCCGAGGTGACGACGGCGCCATGGCAGCGCCCCCATAAGTGCTTGGCCAGAGTATGCGCCGCCGACACCGGGCTGGCTGAAAACTCAACCTCCGGCTCGCCGGCTACGCGGCTTAGCGTGACCCAGCGGGCGCTAGGCGCTTCATTAGCTACGTCCTGCTCGCTAAACGCCTGCCACAGTGCATGCGCCTCTAACGCTCGCCCGTGTAGCAGTGCCACCAACGGCAGCCAGGTTTCCGCCTGCTCACGGTCAAGGCCGGTCTGCTTATCGGGATCAAGGCTTTCACGCAGAATATCGCTGATGCTTTCCAGACAGCGCGCTAGCGAAGCAAACATCACCAATAGCTGCTGCGCCTGCTCACGCAAAGCATCGGGCACTTGGCCCTTCTCAAAGCGCGATTGATGGGTAGCCTCTTCATCAGCCAAACCGTTGGGCCGCCCCGCCAGCTGATGCCCCATGCTAAATACATCACCCAGAGCGGGCTCCAGGTTATGGATCAGCTCTGGCAAGCTTACCAACAGGCGAGACACCGTTGGCTGAATGGCCAACGCTTGGTGAAGGTCGGTCAAACTGCTTCTCAGCGTTTTCAGCCAGCGCAAACAGCCGTGCACCGCAAAGCGGTGGGCAAAGTGAGAAAGCGCCTTCTCCGGCAGGTGGTGACCTTCGTCAAACACGAAAATGCAGTCTGCTGGGTCAGGCAGAATCGCGCCGCCACCCAAGGCCAAATCAGCCAGCACAAGATCGTGGTTGGCGACGATTACATCGGCATTTTCAAGCTCCCGGCGGGAACGAAAAAACGCGCAGGCGCCAAAGTGCCCGCAGCGTCGTCCCGTGCACTGGCGGTGATCCACCGTCAGCCTGCGCCAGTGGGCATCCTCAATCGCCTCGGGCCAGTTGTCGCGATCCCCTTCCCACTCACCCTGCCCATAGGCTTGCGCCATATCACTGGCAATGACATTGAAGTCGCTACTTTGGGTTTGCAGAGACTGCTCAAACAGTGACAGCGTCGGGTTGGGTTCACTCCCCTCCAGCGCCTGATCTAACCGCGCGACACACACATAACGCCCCCGCCCTTTGGCTAACGCGTAGCGAAAGGCAAGGCCACTATGGCTGGCCAGCGAAGGTAGATCCTGGTTGAGCACCTGCTCTTGAAGCGCAACCGTCGCGGTCGAGATGATTAGCCGCTTGCCGCGCGCTTTCGCGATCGGCAAGGCGGCGATCAGATAAGCCAGCGTTTTGCCAGTACCGGTGCCTGCTTCAAGCACACAGACATGGGTATCGCTGGTTCGCTTACCCTCGCCGTCGCTCTCTATATTACCCAGCGTCCGGGCGATTTCGGCGATCATCATGCGCTGTCCGTAGCGTGGGGTCAGCTCAAGGGTGTCCACCACGCGACGGTAAGCGTCTTGAATCTCGCTTTTGAGGGCTGTATCGAGCATGCGACTTAGAGCATACCTTCCGGCGGATGCACGCAGGGCAGCTTGTCGTTGATATAGCGTTCGATTTCCGGCAGCGAGAAGGCATCCTCTTCACCGACGAAGCTGATCGACACACCCTTGGCGCCAGCACGGCCGGTACGACCAATACGGTGCACGTAGTCTTCCGGGTCTTCGGGCAGGGTGTAATTGATCACGTGGCTAACGTCTTCAATATGGATCCCACGGCCAGCCACGTCGGTGGCGACCAATACCTGAATTTCGCCTTCGCGGAAGCTTTCCAGGGTTTTGATGCGCTGATTCTGGGGCACATCACCCGACAGCATCGCAGCACTGACACCGGCTTTTTTAAGCAGGTCATCCAGCTTACGCACCAAATCACGGCGGTTGCCAAACACCATGACACGCTCAAAGCTCTCCTGCTGAAGCAGATTCACCAGTAAGCGCTGCTTGTCGTCATCGGACACCAAGTACACCCGCTGATCGATATCCGCCTGGTTCTCAACGGTCACTTCGATCTCGACGTGGGCTGGGTCTAACGTCCACTGACTGGCAAGATTCAAGATGTCTTCGGTAAAGGTGGCCGAGAAGAGGAAGGTCTGACGCTCCTCTTTTTTCGGCGTGTAGCGAATAATCCGCTTCACGTCGGGAATAAAGCCCATCGACAACATCCGGTCAGCTTCATCCAGCACCAATACTTCAACTTCATTGAGGTCGATATCGCGCTTCTGGTGGAAATCCAACAACCGCCCTGGCGTTGCCACCAGAATATCGATCTTGCTGCCCAGGCTTTCACGCTGCTTCTGGTAGTCCATGCCGCCGACCACACTCGCCACGTTGAGCTGTGTGAACCGTGCTAACGCTTTGGCATCTTTTTCGATCTGCAGTGCCAGCTCGCGGGTAGGCGCAATAATCAACGCCCGCGGCGCGCCCGGCTTTTGCCCATTGGGCGTTGGCTCTTCCAGGAAGTAGGCCATCACCGAGATCAAAAAGGCCGCGGTTTTACCGGTTCCGGTTTGCGCTTTGCCGACAATGTCGCCACCTAGCAGCGTTTGGCGCAGGGCCTCAGCTTGAATAGGCGTGCAGTATTCAAACCCTTGGGCATGAATCGCGCGCATTAAGGGCAGCGGCAGATCAAAGTCATGAAAGCGCCACTTGCCGGCCACGGCAGGCACCTGAAACTGACGAAGATCCCAGTTCGACTGGCGACGACGCGGTTTACGACGGCGGCGTTTTGGCTTGCGATTCTGGGCCGGGGCTGTGGTCTGTTCCGACTCGCTCATAGGCTGTCTATCTGTCCATTGCTGTGGAAGTTGGCATCATGAAGCGCGCATTGTACCAGGGCTTGGCGATAAGAGCGCGTCCTGCTGTCGAAGGAGTCCCAAGGCCTGTTAGAATAGCCGTTAAATCGACGTAAGGAGCGCGACATGACGCGTAAGAAAAAAACTCGTTCACTGGCCGACAAGGTGACTATTCGTACCGGTCGACGCAAGGATTACAAAAAATGGCGCCACGACAACCCTGATCAAGTCGCCCCTTCGCGCCGTTTTGTGGCTAAAAAGCAGCAACAGCGCAAACTGCAGGCAGTGCGAAAACTCGCCCGTCAGCAGAGTGGTCAAGATATCGCTATTCACCCTGACAAAACGGATAGCGGTGCTAACAAGCCTCAGGGGGACGACTCGTAATGCGCTTGGTTTCGTTCAATATTAACGGTATTCGTGCCCGTCTTCACCAGTTACAGGCATTGATCGACACCCAGCAGCCTGACGTAATTGGCCTGCAGGAAACCAAAGTACAAGACAGCGAGTTTCCTATCGCAGACGTGGAAGCCATGGGCTACCACGTCTTTTATTACGGCCAAAAAGGCCACTATGGCGTTGCCCTAATGTGCCGTCAGGCGCCCCAAGAGGTGCTCTACGGTTTCCCCGACGATGAGGAAGACGCCCAGCGCCGCATGATTGGCGTCCGCCTGCTGGCCGAAGATGGCGAACCGGTGACGGTGTGGAACGGCTACTTCCCGCAGGGCGAAAACGTCACTCACCCGACCAAATTTCCCCATAAAGAGCACTTTTATGGTCAGCTAGCGCGGCTGCTTAACGAACAGCACCGCCCTGACGAGCGGCTGGCGATCATGGGCGATTTTAATATTTCACCGCAAGACCAGGATATCGGCATTGGTGATGCCAACCGTAAGCGCTGGCTGCGCGAAGGCAAAACCAGCTTTCAGCCCATTGAGCGCGAGTGGCTGGAAGGCATTAAAGCCTGGGGACTATCCGACAGCTATCGTCTCTGCCATCCACACAGCGATGACCGCTTCAGTTGGTTCGACTACCGCTCAAAAGGGTTTAACCAGGAGCCCAAGCGCGGCCTACGTATCGACTATATTCTAGTTACCAAGCCGCTAGCCGAGCAGACCACCAACGCGGGCATCGACTACGACCTGCGCGGCATGGAGCGGCCTTCCGATCATGCGCCTACTTGGAGTGACTTCGCTCTTACGCTTAAGACATAGCACTTGAGACATAGCACTTGAGACATAGCACCTGAGACATAGCACTTCCTACATTAGCCTTACCTACTTGAAACTGGCCAGCCACTGCTCCGCCTCCTCGTCACCTAACGACGAGGCGCGGGCAAACGCCTGCTTTGCCTGGTTATTTTCACCCCAGGCATAAGCGAGCTGGCCATAGCTTCGCCAGTCAGCGGCTGTTTGGGTATGCAACGCTAACGTCTGCCAAGCACTCAAAGCCTTCTCAATGTCTTTAGCCTGTCGCCAGGCGCTGGCCAGCATGCGTAGATTGGACTCATCGCGAACAATATCGCCCTCATTCAACGCCAGTTCTAGGTGTTCAGCCGCGCGGGCGGGCGTACCTGCCGCCAGATGGAGTTGAATCAACAGCCAAAAATCTTCCTGCTCGGTTAATTTACCTAATTGCCATGCTGTCTCCCACAGGCCAGCGGCTACACCCGACTGACCAGCCTGCTGGGCAAGCCCCGCGGCTTGACGCCATTCGGCGGCTTCACTCTGCGTATTTAAACCGTCAAGCAACCACCCTAGGGCCCGACCACCTTGCCCAGCGTTGCGATAGATGACAAGCGCCAGCGCCTGTTGCGCTTCGCTTAGCCCTTCATTAATGGCAGGCTCTTGCTCAAGCGCCTGATCAAGCCACTGCGCGGCTTCGTCCCAGCGCTCCTGCTGCGCCAGCAGCCGGGTTAACTGCCAGGTGGCATCACTATCCTGATGGCTGGATAACCACTCACTGAGCAGATCAATGGCATGATCACGCTGGCCCGCAGCACGTCGCAGGGAGGCCTCCTCACGTAGCCAGCGAGCCGCCTGGGCGTCATCAACACCATTTAAACCACGGGCAATCGCCAACCGATCTGCTGCCGCTGCGTGCTGATCCTGGCGCGCCAAGGCGCCTGCCGCCAGCTGTTGATAGAGCGCGCTGGCCCATTGATCCGATTGGTTCCCCGGCGCCAGGCGCTCGGCCTGTGCGGTCGCCCGCTCTACAACGCTGGATAACGCTCCATCTTGTAGCTGGGCCTGGAGCGTATTGAGATCGTCAATCACACCGCCTTGTAGCGCAGGGCTGGCCAGCGCCGAGAAGGACCACGTGGTTAGTATTAAACACATGCTGAGCAATAAAACCGATAAATGACGCTGCATACCGCTACCTCAACTGAAACTCGATCCGCTGGGTGGCATTGCGTAACCGATCACTGGGTTCAAATTGCCACTTAGCAATCGCGTCACGCGCGGCATCATCAAACACCCGGCTTGGCTGCGCATTGGTGACGCGAATGGAGGAACTATCAACACTGCCATCGCGCTGAATCGTAAAGGCCACTTCTACATAACCCTCCATACCCCGCCGCTGTGCACGTGGCGGATAGCTTGGGTTGACCCGGCTGGTCGGCGTCGCTTGGCCAACGCTGACCGGCTCGTTAGAAGGAGCAGGCTCAGCTTCCGGCGCGGCTTCGCGCTCGGCGGGCTCACTCTCTACTGCGTCTGAAGCAGGCGCTGGCTCAGCGGGCACTTCTTGTGGCGGCGGTTCCGGCGCAGGCTCGGGAGTAGGCTCTGGCCGAGGCTCCGGCGTCACTTCCGTCAGTTCGGGGAGCTGACTATCCATTTCAACCGGCTCAACGGGCTCATCCGGCAGCTCTACTTCCGGCAAGCTAATCGTGCTCTCAGTGACTGGCGGTGGCTTGGGGGCTGGCATGGGCGGCGGCGCCTGCTGGGGTGCCGCTTCTACAGGCTGCGGCGTGGGCGCCTCCTGCTCAGGGGCAACTTCCGGCGCTTCAACCATCTTCATCGCCATACTCATGGTCAGCTCTTCGGGCTCCCGCTCAGGGGGGGCAACCAGCTGCGCCAGCAGCCAGAATAAGCCCACCGCCAGCACAACGCCCCCCAACAACGACAGAAGGTGGCGCATCATGACCCACTCCGACTCGCCGCCACCGCCACTTGGTCAACCCCCGCCTCACGTAGGCGATCCATCACTTCGATCAGCAAGCCCGKGGTCGATTCGCGATCCGCCTGGATAACCACTGAGCCATCTTCACTCAGCATATCGGCCACCTGCTGCCCAACCCGGTGAACATCTACCGGGCTACCATCCACCCACACAGCGCCCTCGGAGGAAACCGCGACAAGCACCTGAGCATCAGGGCGCGGCGTGGCGGCACTGGATTCAGGTCGCTCAATTTCGACACCACTCTCTTTGACGAAGCTGGTGGTGACGATAAAGAAAATCAGCATGATAAAAACCACGTCGAGCATGGGCGTCAGGTTCACCTCATTACTCTCAGCGGTCGCATCTATGGAACGGCGTCTACGCATCACTTTCCTCCAGTGCCCGCGCCAAGCGATCATGCAGCCGCTGGTCTTCGCGACGAATGACGTGCTCTAAACGACTAATAAATAACAGTCCTACCACGGCAATGGCCATGCCGGTTAAGGTCGGCAGCGTCGCCCGGGCGACGCCGTCTGCCATGGCACGGGCTTGATGGGTCTCGCTCAGCGAAAGGCTATCAAACACGCTAATCATGCCCGTTACCGTGCCTAACAACCCCAGCAAAGGGCACAACGCGACCAACAGCTTTAACCATGGCAAGGGTTTGCGCAGCCTAGCGACCAATGCTTCTGCCCAAACCTGGCGCAGCGTACGCGCACTCCAACTGGTGTGATCGCTGCGCGCCGCCCAGCGACGTAGCAATTGTCGCCGCGCTATACGCCAGGTAATCCGGTAGTACCACCATCGCTCCATGGCCATGGCAAACACCAATACGGCCACGACGGCCAAAACCACCAGTACCGCACCACCCGCCTCCACTAAGCGCTCAACGGGTTCGAGCCAGAGAGGAAGTGTGGACATGTTAGTTCACCACAGGTGTGTGTGATTCCAGGTGATCCGCCAATGTGGCGCTCGCCTGCCCTTCAATCACGTGGGTTAAGTAGCGGCTGCGGCCTGCCAGCGCTGTTTGCACGAACAGCAACGGCACAGCGGTAATTAGACCCAACACGGTGGTAACCAGCGCCTGGCTAATACCGCCCGCCATTAGCTGCGGGTCGCCGGTGCCAAACACGGTAATAGCCTGAAAGGTAACGATCATGCCGGTCACTGTCCCCAGCAGACCGAGCAGAGGAGCAATAGCTGCAAGCAGTTTCACCATCGGCTGACTGCGCTCTAGCTTGGGTAGCTCGGCCAATACTGCTTCGTCCAGCCGCGCTTCTAGCGCTTCAGGGGTTTGATGCTTGTCCATGCCTTCAAAGCGTAGCAGTACCCGCCCCAGCGGGTTATTGGCCTGCAGTTGATCAAGGGAGTGACGCTGACGTTTAACACGCAGACTGACCAGCACCAGATAGAGGTATTGGCCAAGCCCAATTATCATCCCCAAAACACCCAGTGCCACGACCACGTAGCCGACATAGCCGCCCTGCTGGAAGCGCTCCCATAGGCTGGGCTGCTGGGCCAAAGCTTCCAGTACGCTGCCCTGGGTAGGATCCAACGCCATCACGTTACTTTCGCCTTGGTAGTAATTCGCCAGTAAACCGCCAATGGCATCGGGCGTACGCGGCAACACGACGAGATTGCCATCGCTTTCACCACGTTCTAAAAGCTCGCTCGCGGTAAAGGCAGCGAAATTGCCCAGCCTCACCAACTCGCGGGTGGTCACTTCACCGCTAGCATCAGCGACCGGCATTGAAAGCCGCTCGGCGCGCCCGGTGCGCGCGGTTAACGCCGCTAAATGATCCACTACATCTTCCAACTGGTGGCGTTCCAGCACTTCGACTTCATCCAAGCGCGGCGGCAGTGACCCCACCTCTAAGGTGAGCAGGCTCTCTTCACCCAGCGAATTACGAATCTCGGAGCTATGCCGGGCAAGATTTGCGAGCAGACCTGAAAGCGCCTCGCCCTGCTCCGCTTGGCGCTCGCTTAGCTCGCTGGCTTGATCTGTTTGCTCTGCCTGCTGAGCCGCTAACGTATCATGCTGCTGCTGGGCCTCTTCATGCTCGGCGCGCGCCTCTTCCAGTGCGGACTCTAATGCTTGCTGATCATCAAGAAAGCGCATTAACCGCTGCTGGTCTCGCGCTTGCGCCGCCTCACGGGCTTCCCGCAGCGAAGTCGCGCTCTCGGTTTGCGCCATTGATACGCCACTGACCGCTACCAGCCCCAATACAACGCAGGCATAGCCAAGTTGGCGAAGCGTTAGCCGACGCATGGATAGGCGACTAGCGGGTTGGCGGTTAAGTGTTAGGCTGAAACGACTCATGGCTGCTCTCCCTGCAGGTCATTGGCACTGATCGAGAACGGCAAGGTGAGTAGATCCGGAGCGCGCTGATCTTCCGCCATGCGCAACCCACTGCGCACTTCACGCAGGTATTCATCTTCCAGCGGCTCCCATGCGCCACTTTCAGCATTCCACACACCGCCTTCACGGCCGTCAGGGGTTAGGTAATAAAAGCCGATACGCCCAATGCGCAAGAAATCCACTTCGCGTTCGCGGCTATCCTGACTTAGACGCCCCCGCCAGCTGTCCATCTCCTCACCATAATCAAGCTCAACTCGCCACGCTTCGAGCAGTCCGTTGATACGTTCAATGGTATTTTGACCCTGCTCGTCGGGCTGACGCTCAACCCGTGCCAACCGCTCTTCGCGCAGAAATGGCAGGTCACGTTCGATCCACTGGCTAAGCTGCACCGACATATTTTGTTCAATGACAGGCAGCGCGGCACGGGTCTCTTCCAACGTATCCAGCGCAGTCGCCAGCCGCTGCTGGCGCTCAGCCTCTTCCGCCAAGCGTCCTGTCAGCGAAGCATTATCAGCCTCTAACTGGCGGGTTTCACGCTCTAAACGACGTAGCTCTTCCAACTGTTCGCGGGTTTGCTCATCGGCAGCGTCTATCTGCTCTTGAAGCGCTGCCTGGGTTTGCTGGGCTTCGACACTTTCGGCCGCTTGAGCCACTGCTTGTTCACTTGCCAACAGCGTGCCACTGGCCAGCACTCCCGCTAGCCACCATCCACGCAAGGCAAAGAAAGGCCTGTTCAGCACGTCGACTCTCCGTCACTGAGTAGCGGGCGGCGGACACCGCCCAACTAGAAACTAATTGGGTATCAGAACGATTTGCGTTTATCTTTTACGGGCCATAGCCTACCACTAATAGAAGAAATGACAATATTTATCATTAACAATCAATCGATTTTGCTTACCTTGCTCGCACAAAAAAGGCGCCCATCGGCGCCCTTTATCACAATATTCAACTTCAATGCTTCACTACTACGTACTCTTTTGTCAGCGGCGCCAGCGGTAGCTGCCAAGCCTCTTCACGGGTGACCCATCTTGCTTCGGCGATTTCAGCCGCCGCTTCGACAGGCTCATCAATAACCAGGCTAAACAGGTGCGCTTCAAGCGCCATGCCCGGCTCATTGGCGGCGGGAGCGCTGTGCACGCCTAGCGGAATCAGTTGATCTTCATTAACCTGCAAGCCCAACTCCTCCTTCAGCTCACGGCACAGCGCCCTTAGAGCGGTTTCCCCCGCATCGATCTTGCCGCCGGGCTGCATAAAGAAAGACGTATTGTGCTTACGCACTAATAGCAAACGCCCATCGGGGTCGCTCACTACGGCAGCGGCGATCTTCAATAGGTTAGCTTCGCTAGCTGACATACATCCTCCTCTATGACCATGACTTCATGCCCATAACTTCCGGTGATATTAAAACGCCCAGTCGTCGTCTTCGGTGGCGACGGCTTTGCCGATGACGTAGGAGGAACCGGAGCCGGAGAAGAAGTCGTGGTTCTCATCGGCGTTGGGTGACAGCGCCGCCATGATGGTCGGATCCACATCGGTGACGCTGCTGGGGAACAGCGGCTCGAAGCCTAGGTTCATCAGCGCTTTGTTGGCGTTGTAGTGAAGGAATTTTTTCACGTCTTCACTCAGGCCTACCTCGTCATACAGCGACTCGGTATAACGCACTTCGTTGTCGTACAGTTCCAACAGCAGCTCGTAGGCATAATCTTTCACTTCCTGCTGACGCGCGGGTGTCGCTTCCGCCATTGCCTGCTGGAATTTGTAGCCAATGTAGTAGCCGTGTACCGCTTCATCGCGAATGATGAGACGGATCAGGTCAGCGGTGTTGGTCAACTTGGCATGGCTTGACCAGTACATCGGCAGGTAGAAGCCAGAATAGAACAGAAACGACTCAAGGAAAACGCTGGCAACTTTGCGCATCAGCGGGTCATCCGAGCGGTAGCGCTCCAGAATCAGCTGGGATTTTGCCTGCAGCGTGGGATTCTCTTCGCTCCAGCGAAAGGCATCATCCACATCGCGGGTGGTGCAGAGTGTCGAGAAAATCGAGCTGTAGGAGCGCGCGTGCACCGACTCCATAAAGGCGATGTTGGTATAAACCGCCTCTTCGTGAGGCGTGCGGGCATCTTCCATTAATACCGGTGCACCGACGCTGCTCTGAATGGTATCGAGCAGTGTGAGACCCGTAAACACGCGAATCGTCAGCTGTTTTTCTTTTTCTGTCAGCGTGTTCCATGACTGAATATCGTTAGACAGCGGCACCTTTTCGGGCAACCAAAAATTACTCGTTAAGCGGTTCCACACTTCCAGGTCTTTATCATCCTGGAGTCGGTTCCAGTTAATCGCGTCAACCCGCGATAAACGTTGCATGGTGTTCATATCACTCTCTCAAAGCCCGGCCATCACAGCCGGGCTAGCAAAGCTTGGTTATATAAGCAGGGTTATAAAAACTAACGCTCAAAAAAACCTAACGCGTCGGCGCGATTACAGCGTGCACGACACACAGCCTTCCACCTCGGTGCCTTCTAGCGCACTTTGACGCAAGCGGATGTAGTAAAGCGTTTTGATACCCTTTCGCCAGGCGTAAATTTGCGCCTTATTGATATCCCGGGTGCTTGCGGTGTCCGGGAAGAACAGCGTCAGCGATAGGCCTTGATCGACGTGCTGCGAAGCTTCCGCATAGGTGTCGATGATCTTTTCCGGGCCAATTTCGTAGGCGTCCTGGAAATAGTCAAAATTGGCTTCATCCAGGAAAGGCGCGGGATAGTAAACACGCCCTAATTTGCCCTCTTTACGAATCTCGATTCTCGCCGCCACCGGATGAATACTGGAGGTGGAGTTGTTGATATAGGAGATCGAGCCCGTCGGCGGCACCGCCTGCAGGTTACGATTGTATAAACCGTGGGCCATGACCGAGGTTTTAAGCTCCTGCCAATCGTCTTGAGTCGGCAGCGCGATACCGCTGCGCTCGAACAGCCCACGTACTTTTTCGGTACGCGGCAACCACGCCTGATCGGTGTACTTATCAAAGAAGCTACCCGAGGCGTAGGTAGAATCGGCAAAACCTGCGAAGGTGTCTTTATGCTCAATGGCCAATCGGTTCGACGCGCGGATTGCATGGAAGGCCACGCAATAGAAATAGAGATTGGTAAAATCCAAGCCCTCATCAGAACCGTAGTAGATATGTTCACGCGCCAAATAGCCGTGCAGGTTCATCTGGCCCAAGCCGATCGCCCGGGACTTCGCATTGCCTTCGGCAATCGACGGAACGCTGCGCAGATTGCTCATTTCCGAAACGGCGGTAAGGCCGCGAATGGCGATATCCACGCTGGTGCCGAGATCGCCTGAGTCCATGACTTTGGCTATGTTCATGGAGCCCAGGTTGCAGGAGATATCCTGGCCAATATGGCGGTAACCCAAGTCGTCGTCATACTCCGTAGGCGTATTCACCTGAAGTATTTCAGAGCACAGGTTACTCATGTTAATGCGGCCAGCAATTGGATTGGCGCGGTTAACCGTATCTTCGAACATCAGGTAGGGGTAGCCCGACTCAAACTGCAGCTCGGCCAGCACCTGGAAAAATGCCCGCGCATTAATCTTGTGCTTACGGATACGCGCATCGGCGACCATTTCATGGTACTTCTCGGTAACGCTGATATCGCCAAAGGGGACGCCGTAAACGCGCTCGACATCGTAGGGCGAGAACAGGTACATATCGTCGTTACGCTTGGCGAGCTCAAAGGTAATATCCGGAATCGTCACGCCCAGCGAAAGCGTTTTGATACGAATTTTCTCATCAGCGTTTTCACGCTTGGTATCCAAAAAGCGCAGGATATCCGGATGGTGAGCGTTGAGATACACCGCCCCGGCACCCTGACGCGCCCCCAGCTGGTTAGCATAGGAGAACGCATCTTCCAGCAATTTCATAATCGGGATGATGCCCGACGATTGGTTTTCGATGCGCTTGATGGGGGCACCCGACTCACGAATATTGCTGAGCAGGAACGCCACGCCGCCGCCACGCTTGGAGAGCTGCAGGGCGGAGTTAATCGCCCGGCCAATCGACTCCATATTGTCTTCAATACGCAGCAGAAAGCACGACACCAGCTCACCGCGCTGCTGCTTACCACAGTTCAAAAAGGTCGGCGTCGCAGGCTGGAAACGGCCGCTAATAATTTCATCCACCAGCGACTTCGCCAGCGTTTCGTCACCCCGCGCCAGGGTCAGCGCGACCATGCAGACGCGGTCTTCGTAACGCTCTAAGTAGCGCTTGCCGTCAAACGTCTTCAGCGTATAGCTGGTGTAGTACTTAAAAGCGCCCAAAAAACTGGGGAAGCGAAACTTATACGCATAGGCCTGCTCGAACAGCGCCTTGATAAAGGCGAAGCTGTACTGGGCTAGCATTTCTGCTTCGTAGTACTGCTCTTCTACTAAGTAATCGAGCTTTTCCTCTAACGAGTGGAAAAACACTGTGTTCTGGTTAACGTGTTGCAAAAAGTACTGCCGCGCCGCTTCACGATCTTTATCCAGCTGCAGCTCGCCATTGGCCCCGTACAGGTTGAGCATGGCATTGAGGGCGTGGTAATCCAGCGTGCGCGCTTCAGAAGTAGCCGCAGGCCGTTTTGCCTCAACATTTTTAGGGGCTAAATCTTTAGAGGCTGTGTCTTTAGAGGCTAGGCTTGTCGTTTCCAAAACTCTTCTACTCCTTTGCGGACGTTGGCCACGTCGTCGTCGGTGCCAAACAGTTCGAATCGATACAGCAGCGGCACGTTGCACTTTTTGGCGATAATGCGACCAGCAAGGCCATAGGCTTCGCCAAAATTAGTATTGCCCGCTGCAATGACCCCCCGCAGGAGGCCCCGATTATGCGTGTCGTTGAGAAAGTGGATTACCTGTTTGGGCACCGCACCCTGCTCACTTCCCCCACCATAAGTAGGGGTAATTAAAATATACGGCTGGGTGACACGTGGAACAGGCTCGTCTCGATTCAGCGGCAGTCGCTTTGCGGCAAAACCAAGCTTTTCTACAAAACGATGGGTATTGCCTGATTTAGTAGAGAAGTACACCAAACTGCCGGCCGCAGGCGCGGATGTGCAACTTGCCAGCATTTAGATGACTTAAGCCAGCGCTTGAATACGGTCTGGACGGAAACCCGACCAGTGATCTTCGCCGACTACCACGACGGGAAGCTGGCGATAGCCCAGCGCTTCAACTTCTTCTTGGGCACCAGATTCAGCGGTAATATCGATGACGGTGTACTCAAGCCCCTGCTTGTCTAGCGCGCGGTAAGTCGCGGTACACTGAACACAAGCTGGCTTGCTATAAATTTGGATTTCCATGGCTATTTTCCTTTTCATAGCGGCATTTTTCGGGTAGAGCACATCTAGTGCCCGCCCCCTCTAGAAGATACAACGCATACTATATATAGACCAATAGAAAATCAATTCAAGCATATGTGGTATTTTTCATCCACAGGATATTGACAACTAATGCCCCACGTTATCCCAGGCAATAAAAAAACCGCCCACTAAAAGTGGACGGTTTTTTCACAACGCCGCAAAGCGGCGCAGCTAGCGGATCATAGCAATATTAGCTAATCGCCGCCTGGTAACGACGCTCAACGTCTTCCCAGTTAACAACGTTAAAGAACGCTGCAATATAGTCAGGACGCTTATTTTGATACTTCAGGTAGTAGGCATGTTCCCAAACATCCAGACCCAGCAACGGCGTGTTGCCGTGCATCAACGGGCTGTCTTGGTTCAGGGTATTTTCTACTACCAATTTCTTTTCAGGGGTAATGGATAGCCATGCCCAACCACTGCCGAAACGGCCAACGGCTGCTTTTTTGAACTCTTCTTTAAAAGCTTCCAAACCGCCCAGCTCAGAATCGATGGCTTTTGCAACATCGCCCTGGGGGTTACCACCGCCGTTAGGCGACATCATTTGCCAAAACATGGAGTGGTTGGCATGACCGCCACCGTTATTGATAACGGCTTGACGCTTGGCTTCTGGAACGCGATCTAGATTGGCGACCAGCTCTTCAACGGGTACATCTTCAAGACCCGTGCCTTCCAGCGTGGCGTTCAGGTTGTTGATGTAGGTTTGATGGTGACGAGAGTGGTGAATTTCCATCGTCATCGCATCGATGTTTGGTTCGAGAGCGTCATATGCGTACGGCAATTCGGGTAATGTATGTGCCATATCATCATCTCCTTGAGTGGCTTTCGTTGCTTTCACTTAACTATGTGCGGTCAGCCCGCAGCTTTTTCAACCACCGGGGTGGATTTTCTTACCTTTTGCCCCAGTACTTTAGTCAACTATTGGCAGTTTACCTAATAGACCCGGCACAAAAAAGCCGACTTCTGGCGAAGTCGGCTTTTAAGACTTAGCTGTTCAACCGCTTACAGCTTGCTCTCGAGCTCCGGCAGGATCTCAAACAGATCCCCCACCAGGCCGTAGTCCGCGACCTGAAAAATCGGCGCTTCGTCGTCTTTGTTGATCGCGACGATCACCTTGGAATCCTTCATGCCCGCCAGGTGCTGGATGGCACCGGAGATACCCACGGCAATGTAGAGATCCGGAGCAACGATCTTGCCAGTCTGGCCGACCTGCATATCGTTGGGCACAAAGCCTGCATCCACCGCGGCGCGGGAGGCGCCAATGGCCGCGCCTAGTTTGTCGGCAATGCCGTCAAGCAGCTTGAAGTTTTCGCCGTTGCCCATGCCGCGACCACCGGAGATCACCACCTTGGCGCCGCCCAGCTCGGGGCGATCCGATGCCGCCAGCTCTTCTTTAACAAAGCTGGATTGGCTGTTTTCTACCACAGTGTTGACCACTTCGATGGTGGCACTGCCGTTTGTGCCCACAGCATCAAAGCCGGTCGTGCGGATGGTGATGACTTTTAGCGCGTCGTCACTTTTGACCGTGGCAATGGCATTACCGGCATAGATCGGGCGCAGGAAGGTGTCGGCACTTTCTACACCAAGTACATCCGACAGTTGGCTGACGTCCTTTAGCGCCGCCAGGCGCGGCAGCACGTTTTTGCCAGTGGTGGAGGCGCTGGCAAGTACGTGGGTGTAATCACCTGCCAGTTCGACCAGTAGAGTACCCATGGGCTCGGCCAGCTGGTGGGCGTAAACGGCGTTATCGGCGACGCGCACTTTACTCACGCCGTCGAGCTTGGCGGCAGACTCGGCCGCGGCTTGCACGCCTTCACCGGCAACGAGAACGTCGATATCGCCGCCGATTTGTTGGGCGGCCGCAATCACGTGAGCCGTCGCACCGGCCAGTTGGCCTTCATGCAGATCGGCAAGTACCAAAATGCTCATAAAATCAGCTCCTTCAAAAGCGCTTATCTCAACGTACGGGGGTAAACAACCGACTTCAGAGAACTTTGGCTTCGTTTTTCAGTTTGTCGATCAGCTCGTCTACCGAGGCGACTTTAACGCCACCCTTGCGCTCCGCTGGCGATTCGACTTTTAGCAGGCTCACCTTGGAGGCAACCTCGACGCCGTAGTCGGCGGGGGTTTTCACATCCAGCGGCTTTTTCTTGGCCTTCATGATATCGGGGAGCTTGGCGTAGCGCGGCTCGTTGAGGCGCAGGTCGGTGGTCACAATCGCCGGCAGCGTCAGGGCAATGGTTTGCAGACCGCCGTCGATTTCACGGGTCACATGCACCTTGTCACCGTCCACCGCCACTTCTGACGCAAAGGTGCCCTGGGGCAGGCCGGTCAACGCGGCAAGCATCTGGCCGGTCTGGTTGTTGTCGGTGTCGATGGCCTGTTTGCCGAGAATCACTAAGCCCGGCTGCTCTTCCTCGACCACTTTAGCCAGTAGCTTGGCAACGGCCAGGGATTCGGCGCGCTCGTCGGTTTCGATATGAATAGCACGGTCGGCGCCCAGCGCCAGTGCCGTACGCAGCTGCTCTTGGGCGGCTTTGGGGCCAACGGTGACAGCAACCACTTCGGTGGCCACACCCTTCTCTTTCAGGCGTACCGCTTCTTCCACGGCAATTTCGCAGAACGGGTTCATGGCCATTTTGACGTTGGTAAGGTCGACGTCCGAGTGATCCGCTTTAACGCGGATTTTGACGTTGTAGTCGATGACGCGTTTAACCGCGACGAGTACTTTCATAGGTTCCTCGCTTGGCTTGTCGTAAAGCCGTTACCCTGAGACGGCACCCGCCCGGCGGATACCCCTTAATTTAAGACGTGTCGTGAAGACTGACTGGCCACTTCCTAACAGCGACCCACCTGCCTTAACACAGCTACTGCCAACAGCAATGGTGGCGCGTTTAAATTCAATGGATTAAATTCAATCAAGCGTTTGATAGGTGCGCAATTGAGAAACCCTACCAATTTGCCATAGCCTGCTGCAAAACGACAACACCTAATGCCTAAACAACCACTACGGCCTTAGTCGTAGCACTGAACGCTGATTAGCGAAGCATACAGCCAATAAATGCCTCTTTCACCATCGTAGGCGTGACCTGACACAGGTATTATGCCTATCATGGCATATAACCAGAAGCAAACGACCGTTTTAAATTAAGGCCGATTTTTTATAAGCTAGTTCTCATTCGCTAGTGTGTATAAATAATGGCACTTAAAGAGAATAAGGAGAAACCGGGTGGAAACTGTTGAACGCGATGTAATGGACTTTGATGTCGTCATTGTCGGTGCGGGCCCATCCGGGCTTTCCGCCGCATGCCGCCTAATGCAGCAAGCCAACGAAGCTGAGCAAGAGCTTACCGTCTGCGTAGTTGAAAAAGGCTCGGAAGTGGGCGCGCATATATTGTCAGGGGCGGTATTTGAACCCCGCGCCCTGGCAGAGCTATTCCCTGACTGGGAAGAGCGCGGCGCACCGCTCAATACGCCGGCGATTCGCGACGATGTTTTTTTGCTCAAAGACGCCGAAAAAGCGCAGAAAGTGCCCAACGCCTTAGTGCCTAAAAGCATGCACAACACCGGCGGCGACCTTACCCGCTATGTGATCAGTGCTGGCAATCTGTGCCGCTGGTTGGCCGAACAGGCCGAAGCCCTCGGCGTTGAGATCTTTCCAGGCTTTGCCGCCCAGGACGTTATCATTGAAGATGACGCCGTGCGCGGCATTTTGATTGGCGATATGGGCGTCGCCGCAGATGGCACCCCCAAAGATGGCCATATGCCGGGTATGGAGCTTCGCGCCAAGTACACGCTGTTTGCTGAAGGTGCGCGCGGGCATTTGGGCAAACGCCTAATTAAAGACTTCTCCCTGGATGCAGGCCGCGACCCGCAACACTACGGGATCGGTCTCAAGGAGCTGTGGGATGTACCTGCTGAACAACACGAACCAGGGCTTGTACTCCACGGCTCAGGCTGGCCACTGGACAAAAACACTCACGGCGGTTGGTTTCTCTATCACGCGGAAAACCAGCAGGTCGTCGTTGGTCTAATTATGGACTTGGGCTACCAGAACCCATGGCTCTCGCCCTTCGACGAGTTCCAGCGCATGAAGCATCATCCAGTCCTTAGCCAGTACCTGGAGGGTGGCAAGCGCGTGGCTTACGGCGCCCGGGCGATTACCAAAGGGGGCTTTAACAGCCTGCCTAAAATGACCTTCCCAGGGGGGCTATTGATTGGTTGCGATGCAGGCACCCTCAACTTCTCCAAGATCAAGGGTCTGCACACCGCCATGAAGTCAGGCTTGGTCGCGGCAGAGAGCGTATTTGAGGCGATCAAAGCTGGCGATGAGGGTGCGCAGGAGCTAACGAGTTTTACCCAGAAATGGGAAGCGAGTTGGGCATATCAGGAGCTTAAAGAGAGCGCCAGCTTCGGCCCCGCGATCCATAAATATGGCACTGTGGGCGGTGGAGCATATAACTTTGCCCACCAGTTGCTGGGCAACAAGCTGCCTAACGTCCACGACACCACTACCGACCACGGCGCCCTTAAGCCTGCGGCCGAGTTTGAAAAGATTAACTATCCCAAACCGGACGGCAAGCTCTCCTTCGACAAGCCGACCTCGGTATTTCTGTCGAACACCAACCATGAAGAGGATCAGCCGTGCCACCTGCACCTTGATGATCCTGACCTGCCGATCCGCGAAAACCTGCCCGAATACGCCGAACCGGCACAGCGCTACTGCCCGGCCGGTGTTTACGAAGTGGTGGAAGATAGTGCAGGACAGCCACGCTTTCAGATCAATTTCCAGAACTGCGTGCACTGCAAAACCTGTGATATTAAAGACCCGGCGCAGAATATTACCTGGGTAGCCCCCGAGGGCGGCGGCGGACCCAACTACCCCAATATGTAGCACCCCAGTATGTCGTAGAGACGACTGATACTTAAGGCGTCGGCGCTCGCCGACGCCATTTAAGATGATGAAACCAGCTTGAGAGTTTGGTACTTAACTCAGCGCTATGCTACAGAAGTGCACATTGTTTTTACCCGCTTGCTTGGCTTGATACATCGCCACATCCGCATTTTTCATTAAGCTTTGTTCATCGAGTCCATCAGCGGGGAACAGCGACACCCCGATGCTTACCGATATATGACACTCTTGACCCGCTAAGATAAATGGCTGCCTCATGGAGGATAGTAATTCGTTAGCAATCGGTACAATTTGCTCGGTTCGACTTACTTTGCGTAATAGAATAATAAACTCGTCACCCCCCAGTCGGGCTACCACATCACTTTCGCGTACCGCTCCAGTCAGCCGCTTAGCCGCTTCTTGCAGTAGATAATCGCCCACAGCATGCCCCAAAGAATCATTGATTAATTTAAACCGATCAAGATCCAAGAAAAGTAGTGCGAAAGATTCGCCATGGCGACCACAAAGGACAACTTCCTGGCTCACTAGATGACTCAAAAAAGCGCGATTAGGCAAATCGGTTAGCGTGTCATGAAAAGCCAAGTGCTCCACTTGCTGAGCATGCAATACACGCTCGTCCATTACCCGCTGCCGCTCCCGCTGAAGCTGCCAGCTCAGGCGGCCGAGTATCACCAGAATCATGAGCAACAGAGCACTTGTCCACGCGGCTCGCTGCCAATACTTTTGCACTAGCAGTTGAGCCTCTGCCAACTGCTCCTGGGCCGAAAGCCCTACGACGATTGATAGTGGAAAATCATAGAGTTTGCGCACCAGTGTGTAGCGTTCCACACCTTGCCAGTGGGTCAGAAAGGGGACACTAACAGCATCCAGCGTACTACTTTGCCAAGCCGCTAACTCCATCAACTCGCCTGAATTAATAGACTCCCCGGTACGCCTGACGCGGACGATGCCATCCTCGCCGACTAGCGCCAGCATACCCTGCTGGCCCAAAGAACGAGCTTCATAGCTGCTCACAAAATAATTGGCATCAATAGCAATAACGACCCAGCCCGAGCCTATCTCTTGCGTTGGCGCTTGCCCCGGCAGTAGTGGCCGGGTAAAGGTAAGCTGCTTCTCTTGTTCAGTCTGTGCTTCACCCACAGCTAAGTAATCACCCTCTTGCGTGGCTTGCAAAGGAGGCCTCAAGCGCAGCCCAAGCAGCTCTGAATCAGTCGACTCAACCACCATACCCTGGGCATCAACAAGACTGATGGTAAATAGCAACGCAGGTGGCAATAAGCGCTGTTCATTTAATGCATTGAGCACGTTCGCGTGGCCGGTGTTGTTGGCGGTGAAACGGACTAATTTCAATGCCGTGTCAATTTCCCTGAGAGCTCTTACAACGCGTGCTTCATAGGTGTCGGTAATTTCCCCAACGGAGAGCTCTGCCTGACGCTCAATGGCCACACGCTCTTTATTAACTAAAAAATAAGTACTCCCCCAGACAACCAACAGCATCATAAAAGCTACTATGCTGAATAGCACCAGTGGCTCTACAAGATGATGAGGCCATCGCTTAATAAAGGCTTTGGTTGAGCTGAACCGGTGAGGACTTCTCTGCTCATTGAGACTACTCAATTGTCAACACTCTTAAACGCTCATCAAGAAAAGCAGGGTCTATATAACCCAGTGCTTTTGTATCACTGACCAGCCGCTCTACCACAGCACGACTATTAGCGAGCGCTTGGGGCGGCTGCCCCCGTCCGGTAAATATCTGCCTGGCCCAGTGCGCCTTGATCTGCGCGGGGGTTTGCCCCGTGAAGTGAGTGTAAAACTCGCTTCTCGCCGCCGTACCTTCAGACTGATCCAAAGGTACCACCATCATCCCATCGGCTATTTGCGTACGGCGTCCTAAATAAATATCCCTTAGATCACTGCTTGTGAGGCGAGAAAAAGGCGCGTCCGCTGATACAACCACCAACACCTCAGCTAAAGCGGGGTTATAAATCAGGCTCAGCATTGCCCCCAATAAGAGGCTGATTCCAGGCGCAATAAGACGTTTAACCATTGTCACTCTCCTTAAAACACAAAGTCGAGCGCAAGGCTGAACAAGTTAATACGTTCACCTGGGGTAAACTCGGACTGTTGATTAATCAGCCCCCCGGATGACCCTGAACGCATATCGATATGATCATACTGGGCTGTAAGTGCCATGCCCGGCCTGAAATCCCAGCGAGCCCCAACCGTAATACTGTCTTGCTGCATTCTGCTGGATAGAGTCTCATTTAACACACCATTAAGAAGCTGCGCGCCTTCTGCATAGGGCGATGGGTAGAGGGCAGCATTCAAGCCCGGTTCTGAGGTGCTACTGGTGATTTTTGCCCGCGCCACACCCACATAAGGCGTCCAGTCGGCGATACGATAGCCGAAAGTCATGTAGGCTCCTTCACTTTTGCCTAACAGAGACGACGACGAAAAGTGCGCCCACTCTCCCATCACAAACCATGAACCGGGGTCATAACTCGCCCCTAAACTCAGCAGGCGCGCACGCTTACCATCAACTTCGTAACGGCTAGCAAGCTCTTCGCCAGGCAGACCAAAGAGACGGTAAATATCGAAGAATTGTGTGAGCTCATCAGCGCTTACTTTCAGTTCGCCGTAGCTGGCAAACAGGGTGGTACTCCCCCAATGCGTGCGATGAGACACACCCCATGAATCGCTGGCGTCGATACTTCCAGTTTGATAATCAGCGCTGCCACCCCCAAAATTCATCTGCAGCTCATTGGTGGCACTTCCGCGGTGGTATCGATAGCGCACATCAACACCATCGAAATTAGCCACAGGGATTAAACGGTAAACTTCTTGTGGTGGTCTAACCCACGGGGTGGCGTAATTAACCTTGCGGTGCTCAGAGGCCATAAAAGAGCTCTGCACCATACGCCCAACGCGCAGACTAAGATCAGGGGTAACATCGTATTGGACATTCGCCCATTCAATATCAGGTGCGAATGAGCCGTCGTGTCGCTTCTCGCTGACCACCTGCACAACAGAGGAGAGCTGAGGCGTCATTCGTAGCGTTGCTTGAAGCCCTAAGCGGCTATCAACTTCAGCGCTCCAGTCATTACTATACCCCGCACCTTCTGAGGCAAAGGGGTCAGCAACGAAGTCAGCGTCACGCTCATCAGAGTGAACGACCCCTAGCGTGCCAAAACCATTAAATTCCAAGTTCGGCATACCGCTATCGGCCAGCAAGGCGCCGCTTTGGGTGACAATCAAAATGGCGCAGAGCCAAGTGGCTTKCCTTACCATGCCCGTTCCCTATTTCATCAGTTATTATGCGATGAGCTGCTGAGTATTAGCTCGGTAGGCTTGTGGGTATTAAATCGGCAGGGCCATGCTAAGTCAAACCGCCCTAAAGCTTAATTTGACGGCAAGTGTGAAAGAGTGTGTCTTGGCGTTGAATCAACTACTTACCCAACAAGCGTTGAGCCATTTTTCAACACTTCAATGGGTGCCCGACGGGCAATCAGCCGCCGTCTTCCCGCCTGATCAAAGCGCACATCAATCACCGGGTCGCTGGCACTTCCCTCTACCGCCGCTACTTCGCCCTCGCCAAACACCGCATGAAGCAGCCGCTGGCCAGGATAAAAGTGCGTCTCTCCGGAAGAGCCCGCGCCTGAATAACCGGCTTTGGTCTCTTCAACCTGCGCCGGGGCAAGCACAATGTCGTCGCGCCCAAGACGCGCCAGATAGCGCTCTACCAGCGCCACCGAGGTCACCTGTAGCGAAGCAGCAGTTGAGCTTTCAGCAACCAGGCAGGCAGCGACGCGCATGCTATCTTGCCAGGCGCTTTCGGCGATAAAACGGCTAGGACGGTGCACGCCGCCGTCATGCAGCACCAGCAGTTGCTCTTGGGCGCGGGTGATCGCTACATAGAAAAGCCGTCGCTCCTCCTCCAAACGCTCATCGCTGAGCGGGTTATCGCGGCTATAGTGGGGGAAATCTTCCTCATTGACCCCGGCCACCGCTACCAGTGGCCATTCAAGCCCCTTGGCACCGTGCACAGTACTGATCAGCACGCCGCCCGCCTGGTTCTCTACTGGGCGTTCCAATAGCTCGATAAAAGCGTCGGGGTCTTGCACGCTTTGTGCTTGTTCAATCAGCACGTCGAGTAAGCGAACATCCTCTTCGCCTTTATCCCGTCGCGCCGCCGCGCGCTTCAGCGTCTTTTCAGCATCGATACTTTCCACCACGTGACGTAATAGCTTGGCGGGTGGCCAGGCACTTAATTGCGGCAGTTCGCAAAGCAGTACCCAACGTTTTTTCAGCGTACGGCGCTGAATCGGCTTTAGCTCCGTCAACATGGGATCGTGCCGTTCGGGCCMCTGCTGAGTAGCAGCCAACTGATAGGCTAGCCGCTGCAGCCGCTCACGGGCAACGAAGGGCGTCGGCTGGGAAAGCAGCAGTAGCAACTGCTGGGGGTCGCGTAGCAGGTCAGGCCGACGCGACAGCTTTAAATAGCCCGCCAAGGCCTGCACCAGCGGCAAACGAAACACAAAGCGATCCTCGCGCTGCAGCCGAAACGGAATGCCTGCCTGGAGCAGCGCCAGTTGAAATGGCACCGAGAGTGCCCAGCTACGCACCAGCAGGCTGGCCTCGTTAAACGCTCGCCCCTGGGCCTGCCAATCCATTAATGCATCGAGTAGCAGGCGGCTGCCCTGCCCCACCGCAACGCGAGTTTCGGGGTTATTGGCCGCGGCTAAACACAGCTGGTTAGGGCGCCGCTGGTTAGCGGCAATGGCATGATTAGCGGCGAGCGCTAAGGCGTGACCGTGGCGAAAGGTTGTCGATAGCGGATAGTCGGTAGCACTGCCGAAGGTGGCCGTAAAATTTTCCAGCATGGTGTCGGGTTTGGCGCCGCGCCACTCATAAATACACTGGTTAGCGTCGCCCACCGCCATTACCTCGGCCGTGCGGCCCACCAGCACGGATAAAAGCCGTTGCTGCGCGGCGTTAATGTCCTGATACTCGTCAATAATGACATGATCGAGAAACCCTTCCACGCGACCACGCAGGTCAATATCTCCCTCTAAAGCCAACAGCGGGCGGTAGAGCAGATCGGCATAGGTCATCACCCCTTCGGTTGCTAGCAGCCGCTCGCCCTCGGCAAAGGCCGCCGGAAAATAGTCCGTGTCGGGGTCTAAATTGAGCCGCTCATAGAGCGCTTCCGGGGTGATCATTTCCGCCTTCACTAAGCCGCAAAAGTGGGCCAGGGTTTCAAGACGATCCCCTTCCAGTGCAGCATCGCGGCGTTCAACTGCGTCACGCAGCACATTGAGACTCGCTTGGCGAAGCAGCCTTTCCAGCTGCCAATCAGCGGACAGTAGCTGGCGTGGCGCCAGCGCACCCCATCGACATAAGCTTTGGGTTAAACGGTGGCCCAGGGAGTGAAAAGTGCGCACATCCGGCAGCGCCTGCCCAGCGGGTGCCATTGAGGCTAACCGGCGTTGAAAATCATCCTTGGCGGAGCGGTTGAACATCAGCACCAGGATACGCTTTGGCGGCACACCGCTAGCCAATAGATGCAGTACCCGGGCAGCCATAGTGGTCGTTTTACCGGCCCCAGCCACTGCCGCCACCCGCGCGTGCCCAGCTTGGTGATTAACCACAGCCTGCTGTTCAGCGGTTAACTTCACGGCGCCTCGCCCAATGAATCGTCGTCGAGTTGCCCCAGCGCAAACCAGTGCCCGGCGCTCATCAGCCCAATTTCGCTAGTGCCATTGCCTAAATCACGGGTTTCGGCGGCCTCTACCAGTTGGTAATAGACATTACGGTGCAAGCGCGCAGCCAGTCCAAAACGTACCGGCAGTTGCGGCACCGCCTCTCCTTGCGGCGTTAACGTAACGGAGAGCGGATGTTCGGCATCTAAGCGAATAACGTCGTCAAACTGGGTGGTAAACCACCAGGCATTATCACGAAAGTCGGCTTCTACCGCGACCAGCGGCAGGTCTTCAACCTGAACACGCCAGCGCTCCACCGGCGTGACCAGGCAGTAACCCTGGTCATCAAAGCGCAGCAGCGTGGCCAACAAGCGCGCCACCTTGGGGCGGGCAAACGGCTGACCTTCGTGCCACCAGCTACCGTCAGCGCGAATGCTTATATTCATATCGCCAGAGAGCGCCGGCTGCCACTCATCAAGCGGCGGAATAGCGCCAGCGCGCTCTTGCTCTCCACTACCTTGCTGCAGCAATCGGTCAATATTCATCTCGCCCACCTCGCTTAAGCGTATTCGCTATAAAAGCCCAGCGTTTGCCAGTGCCTGTTTAACGTGTTCTGGGGCATCCGGCGCGGCGGCACGAAAGAGCTGGTAAAAGTTGGCGGTGGTTTGCATGGCAACTTCATCGACACTGATCCCCCGTTGCTTGGCGATGCACTCTGCCACTTGCGCCACCCAGGCTGGCTCATTGGGCTTGCCGCGATATGGAACGGGCGCTAGATAAGGGCTATCGGTCTCAATCAGCAGGCGGTCCAGCGGCAGCTGACGAGCAAGTTCACGCAGCGCAGCAGCGTTGCGAAAAGTAATAATACCCGACAGCGAAATATAAAACCCCAGCCTCACCGCCTCACGGGCCATCGCCAAGTCTTCTGTAAAACAGTGTAATACACCGCCCACGCGGGAGTCGCTATATTCACGCAGCAGCGCCAGGGTTTCTTGTTTGGCTTCGCGGGTATGAATAATCACCGGCAACTCCAGCTCTTGCGCCGCGATCAAATGCCGCTTGAAGCGCTCATGCTGAATCTCTACAGGTACGCTGTCACTGTAGTGATAATCCAGGCCGGTTTCGCCAATCGCTACGGCGCCATACTGTCCAGCGGCCTCTTTAATATCCGCAACACTGGGTTCGCGCTCAACGCTATATAAAGGGTGTAACCCAGCGGAAATTGCCACATCGTGATGGGCACGGGCAATGGCCGCCAGCTGCGGCATATCCTCTAACGTCACCGCCACAGCAAGAAATTGGCTGACGTGGGCAGCACGAGCAGCGGCCAGGGTAGCGGCGATATCGCCCTCATGGGTCTGGTCGGATAAACGGTCTAAGTGGCAGTGTGAATCAACAAACATGCAGGTCTCGACAACAGGTGGGCTATAAGCGTTTTAACCGTCTGATTTAGAGCGTAAACGACGGGGCTGCTTTATCTAATTGACCGGCAAGCAGCGTCTCAATGCGGTCACGCACCGGGTAATCTTGCTGGCTGAAGTGCAGGCCAATACCTGGCATACGGCGGCCACTCMCCCCCTCTGGTGATACCCACGCCACCTGACCGGTGACCGAAAGGCGTTCACTTTCACCCGGTAGCGTGAGCAGTAAAAACACTTGCTGGCCAAGGGCGTAAGGGGTTTGAGTGGGCACAAACATACCCCCATGATCCAGAAAAGGCATATACGCGGAGAGCAGTGTCGGCACATCCGGAACAGTAAGAGAGAGCGCTTTTTGAGCTGCCATAACGACCTCGCTGCAAAACGTTAAGATATGCCGCTATGAGCGCAGCAGCGCCGCCCAGCGCACCAACCATGCTTCAAGCACTAACTGCGGATTGGGGTTGGCCCCCACCGCCAACAACCGCCGCTGCTCGCGGGCGTAATCCAGCAGGCGAAACCAATCCTGCACACGACCATTTTTAACCGCCTGGCGATAGAGCGGCTCAAGATCGGGGTTATGCAACACCTCTGCTTCACCGGATAAGCCCAGTCGAATCAGGTCTTCCAGCCAGGCGATACCGTACCATAAGATGGCATCAATCGCCTGGCGATCCAGGCGAGCCGCCTCTGAAACAGGCTCAGCGCCGCGCACTAGCTGCTCAAAACTGTCGTGAATCTGGTGGCGCAATGCACGCTCTTCCGGGACGGCCAGCTCCACCGCAAGCAGCGGCAGACCGCCAGCCACCTGCCACCAGAAATAGGCTTCATCGGCGCTGCCCAACTGCTCAATTAACCAGCCGCGACACGCCTCATAAGCAACGCTTGGCAGCGACCACTGCTGGCAACGGGAACGGATCGTCGCCAGCATCCGTGAAGGCACGTCTGAGAGCAGAATAAACAGCGTTTTATCGCCAGGCTCTTCTAGGCTTTTGAGTAGCGCATTGGCGGCGGCAACGTTCATTGCCTCGGCGGGCGAAATCACAATCACCCGGTAACCACCCTGCTGGGCCGTTTGCGAAACAAAGCGATTAACCTCGCGAATCGGGTCAATACGGATTTGGCGCTTCCCCTCTTCCGGCGAAACGCGCAGTAAGTCCGGGTGGTAACCCGAAGCCAGCATGGCACAGCTATGGCAGTGGCCACAGGCCTGGTCGGCAGGCGATGCACATAGCGTCCGGGCAATTAACGCCTCTGCCAACTGCTGCTTACCCACGCCGTGAGCGCCGTGAATAAGTAGCGCATGGGGCATGCGTCCGCTATTGGCCAGGCGGGTTAACTGTTGCCACGTGGCCTGGTGCCACGGCATTACGCCGGTTAACGCCATGCCGCGACCCGTGTGAGCAGGGCTTGATGAATTTGCGTTTGTACTTCTTCTAGCGGGTGCTGGGCGTCGATCAACGCAAAGCGCTCCGGTGCTTCTTTTGCTCGCGCTAAATAGCCATCACGCACCGCCTGGAAGAACTCGGCCTGCTCCTGCTCAAAGCGATCACGCTGTTCATGGCGATCACGCAGGCGTGACTCTAAGCGCTGTTTTGCCGCCTCTTTGGGCATATCGAGCAGTAGGGTTAAGTCCGGCGAAAGCCCCTGCTGAACAAAGTTTTCCAGCACGGCTATACGCTCCTTTGCAATGCCCCGTCCGCCGCCCTGATAGGCAAAGGTGGCATCAGTGAAACGATCACACACCACCCACGCCCCTCTGGCCAGGGCGGGCAGAATTTTTTCCGCTAAGTGCTGCGCGCGGGCGGCGAACATCAGCAACAGCTCAGCATCCACATGCAGCGGCTCTTGGGGGGCGGGATCCAGCAGCAGTGCGCGAATCGCTTCGCCACGGGCGGTGCCGCCCGGCTCGCGGGTGCGCACCACTTCCAGCCCTTGGGCTTCCAGACACTCGGCGACAAAGCCCACATTGGTGGACTTTCCGACACCTTCGCCGCCTTCTAGCGTAATGAAGCGTCCACGCTTACTCATCATGCTCCCTTAATGTGGTAATCAGTCATGGCTATTATCGGTTGCGGATATAGCGATTAACGGCATTGTTATGCTCTCGCAGGGTACGCGAGAAGTGGTGCGTACCATCACCACGGGCGACGAAATAGAGTGTTTCTCCGGGCAACGGGTTCACAGCCGCTTCTAGCGAGGCCCGCCCCGGCATGGCGATCGGCGTGGGTGGCATCCCGTCAATCACGTAGGTGTTATACGGCGTGGCCTCGCGGATATCGGCGCGAGTAATCCGCCCGTCATAACGCTCGCCCATACCGTAAATAATCGTCGGGTCCGTTTGCAGGCGCATGCCCTGCTCCATGCGGCGCTTAAACACCCCGGCAATTTCGCGCCGCTCCTCAGGTGCACCGGTTTCCCGCTCGATCAACGAGGCCATGATTAGCGCCTCGTAGGGGGACTCAATGGTTAGGTCGTCCGCGCGCTCTTCCCATACCTCTTCAAGGATGCGCTCCATCCGCGTAAGTGATTGGCGCAGGATATCGACGTCGCTCATCCCCAGGTGGTAACGATAGGTATCGGGGAAGAACCAGCCTTCGGGAAAGGTGTCTTCGCGGTCAAGGAGCGTCATTACCTCGGCGTCGCTCAACTCAGCGGTACGATGGTCGAGTTTCGGTGCGGCATTGAGCAACTCGCGCATCTGTCGAAAAGACCACCCCTCAGGAATCGTCAGCGAGTAGGTGACCACCTTATTGCTGCCTAACAGTGCCATCATTTCCAGACCGCTCATATCCGGCAATAGCTGGTACTCGCCGGTACGCAGCCGTGGCACGCGTTCTGGCTCAACCCGTGCGAGCAGACGAAACGCCCAGGCATCTTCCAGCACACCCTGCTCTTCCAATTGCGCCACAACCTGATTAAAGCCCGCGCCAGATGGCACCTGGTAAAGCATTGGCTCATCAAGCGCAAGCGGTGCCTCTAATCGGCTCTGCCAATAGAAATAACCGCCTGCTGCAGCTGCAGCGCCGACCACCACTAACACCAATAAAGCGGTTAATAACCGTTTCACCATGACACCTCTAAGAAAATTACCAGGCGATATCTGAACAAACGATATCTAAACAAACGTTGGTGTTTAAGCAACACCCAATAGCTGATGTGCCAAGCGTTGGAACGGGTCAGACTGAAATAAGGGCCAGCGCTGCAACAGCGAGCCATCCGCTGCAAGTAGCGTAGTCACTGGCCATACCCCCTGGACAGAGTTTGCCACCCATAGCCGTTCGACATCCGCGAGTTGATGAAGCAAAAGCGAAGCTTGAGCAACGGCACCTTGTTCAAGCATTGCAGCACGCAGCGTTCCCGCCACTCCGCACTGGTCAAGCGGAGGTGTCAACACCTCCCCCGCCTGCTGCCAAAAAACATTCATACTGGTGGCTTCTACGACAAAACCTTCGCTATCGGCCAGCACCCCTTCGGCAATAGCGCTATCGCTCCACTCTTGGCGGGCCAGTACGTTTTCCAGTCGATTTAGGTGCTTGATACCCGCCAACCGAGGCTGACGAGCAAGCTGCAAGTCGCAAAGCCGTACCGCCACTCCCTTCTGCCAGCGCTCAACCGACGGTTGAAACGGCGCTCGACGGCTAAGCAGTCGCGGTGCCATCTGATCCGGCTGGGCATAGCCACGCCCGCCACTGCCACGGGTCAGTATCAGCTTAAGCACTTCGAATTCAGCCGTGGGGTCTCCCTGCCAAGCGGCGTCAAGCGCCTGCTGGCAAGGTAGCGGTATTCCCAGACGATGACAGCCCTGCGCCAAACGGGCCACGTGATAGCGCCACAGCACGGGTGACCCAGCACGCAGCAGTACCGTCTCAAACAGACCGTCACCATACGCCAGCCCACGGTCATCAAACGGCACAGACTGTTCGTCAGATAGCGCGGGCGGCAGCATGGTCAACTACACCTTCTTAAACAGCAGCGAACCGTTAGTGCCACCAAAGCCGAAGGAGTTCGATAGCGCCATATCAATAGGCATATCACGCGCTGTATGCGGCACGTAATCCAGGTTGCAGCCTGCCTGGGGGTTATCCAGGTTAATCGTGGGTGGTGCAACCTGATCGCGTATTGCCAAAATACAAAATACTGCCTCTACAGCGCCTGCTGCACCCAAAAGGTGGCCAATCATCGACTTGGTGGAGCTTACTGCCACCTTAGCAGCGGCATCGCCTAAGACGTTTTCAATAGCGCGACTTTCCGCCAAATCTCCTGCAGCCGTCGATGTGCCATGCGCATTAATGTAATGCACTTTAGAAACATCTATCTGGGCATCTTTGATCGCATTGCGCATAGAGAGCGCTGCGCCACGCCCATCTTCCGGCGGCGACGTCATGTGATAAGCATCATCGCTCATACCAAAGCCCACCAGCTCGGCGTAGATATTGGCGCCCCGCGCCTTAGCATGCTCATACTCTTCAAGCACCAGCACACCCGCACCATCGGAGAGCACAAAGCCATCGCGGTCAGTATCCCACGGGCGGCTTGCCGCTTCCGGATCATCATTACGTGTAGAGAGTGCACGAGCAGCCGAAAAGCCGCCCAGGCCCAGCGGCGTGGTGGCCATTTCAGCGCCCCCGCAGATCATCACGTCAGCATCACCATAGGCAATCGTCCGCGCGCTGTAACCAATATTGTGGGTACCCGTCGTGCAAGCTGTGGTAATGGCGATATTGGGACCTCTGAAGCCGTGCTGGATCGCCATATTGCCGGAGATCATATTAATGATGGAGCCCGGCACGAAGAATGGCGACACCTTACGAGCACCGCCTTTGTTCAGCGCGTTGTGGTTATGCTCAATCATGGGGAGACCACCAATGCCTGAACCGATAGCCACACCGATACGGTCGGCATTCTCCTCAGTGCACTCGATACCGGAATCTTCTACTGCCTGGGCGCCCGCCGCCATGCCGTACTGAATAAACAGATCCATCTTGCGGGCATCTTTAGGATTCAGATACGGGCTAATATCAAAGTTTTTAATCGATCCACCAAAGCGGGTGTTAAAGCCGCTGGTGTCAAAATGCTCTATGGGCGTAATACCGCTTTTACCGGCCACGATGTTAGCCCATGACTCATCAACGCTATTACCCACTGGGGTCACCAGGCCTAACCCAGTTACCACTACCCTTTTCCGTGCCATCAGCTTTCCTCCAGGCATCCATGGTGACGCGACCCACTTGGGTCATTTGCTGCTTAAATTTGGTCAACAGTATAACGGAGATTGAACGTTATAAGCATTGTGGCAGCAAAGCAAAAAAGCCGCCCTGGAAAAGGACGGCTCTTAAGGCGGGTGGCTAGCACCCCMCCCTGGTTCGATGCATCGACACAACCCTTACTGGTGGGCGTTCACGTAATCGATGGCTTCTTGAACCGTGGTGATCTTCTCAGCTTCTTCATCAGGAATTTCAGTATCGAATTCCTCTTCCAAAGCCATGACCAGCTCAACGGTGTCGAGCGAATCAGCACCCAAGTCTTCTGTAAAAGAAGAGCTGTTTTGGATGTCTTCTTCTTTAACGTTCAGGCGCTCTGCTACAACTTTCTTCACGCGCTCTTCAATAGTACTCATTAACGTACTCCAGTCGTTCACATTAGCCGTTTTTGATAACCAGCTATTTGGAAACCGCAAGCCAAAAGCTGCGGGGTAGTTTATAGACGCCCTTGGACAGACGCAACCGCCAAGCCCAAGGCCATCAACGCATATTCATGCCGCCATTGACGTGAAGCGTCTCGCCMGTGATATAACCGGCTGCATCACTGGTCAAAAAGCCTACCGCGGCGGCGATCTCTTCCGGCGCCCCTAAACGGGCCAACGGAATTTGCTTAAGCAACATCTCGTGCTGTGCTTCAGGCAGTGCCTCGGTCATGTCGGTGGCGATAAAGCCCGGGGCCACAGCATTGACCGTAATCGCCCGTGAAGAGACCTCGCGGGCCAGAGCGCGGCTAAAACCTTCCATACCGGCCTTAGCTGCAGCATAGTTAGTTTGGCCCAGGTTGCCCATGGTTGCCACAACAGAACTAATTGACACAATACGCCCAAAACGCGCCTTGGTCATACCGCGCAAACACGCCTTGCTCACACGATAGACCGATTTCAAGTTGGTATCCACAACGGAGTCCCACTCGTCCTCTTTCATGCGCATCAGCAGATTATCTCGGGTGATGCCAGCATTGTTGACCAAAATAGTGGGCGCACCAAAGCGCTCAGTGATGGTTTTCAGCACACTATCAATGCTGGCCTGGTCGGTCACATTAAGACACAAACCGGCCCCTTCAATGCCGTGCTCTTTCAAATCGGCATCAATTTTTTCAGCACCTGACTCGCTGGTCGCGGTACCAATAACCGTACGGCCTTGGCGACCTAACTCGCGAGCAATGGCTTGGCCAATGCCGCGACTCGCCCCTGTCACCAGGGCAACTCTACTCTCTTGTGTCATAACGTTCTGCCTCTAACCGTGTAATCAAGCCTGGATAGCGAAATAAAGAGCCCCTTGGTCACGCCTTATCAGCCAAGGTTTCACGTGCCAGCTCAAGCGCCGCCTCCAGGCTGTCAGGATCATTTACCGCCAACCCTCTGCTACCCTTTACGATACGCTTATTGAGGCCAGTCAACACCTTTCCTGGCCCGCACTCAATAAATACCTCCACGCCCTGACCCGCCATTGCTTCAACGCAGGCGCTCCAGCGTACCGGCTGATAGAGCTGTTCGATTAACCGTGTGCTGAGTGTTGCGGTATCGGCATGGGCCTGTGCATCGACATTCTGGATGACCGTATAGCGCGGCGCCCGCAGCTCAATGCTTTGCATAGCCGCTGCCAGGCGCTCGGCCGCAGGGCGCATTAGCGCGCAGTGCGAGGGCACGGAAACCGGCAACGCCACGGCACGCCTGGCACCGGCCTCTTGACAGGCAACGATCGCACGGTCGACGGCTACTTTAGAGCCCGCTATCACCACTTGCCCTGGGGAGTTGTAGTTAACCGCTGACACAACGTCGCCCTGGGCAGCCTTTTCACAGGCGGCTTCAACCGCATCGTCTGCCAGGCCCAAGATCGCCGCCATACCGCCTTCACCTGCGGGCACCGCCGTCTGCATGGCCTCCCCGCGTAGACGCACTAAGTTGACGCCCTCGGCAAAACTCATAACGCCTGCGCATACCATGGCGCTGTATTCACCCAGGCTATGGCCCGCCATCACTGTCGGCCGCGGCCCTTCTAACTCTTGCCACACGCGCCAAATAGCGACGCTTGCAGAGAGTAGCGCAGGCTGGGTGCAGGCGGTTGCATTAAGCGACTCTTCGGGGCCTTCTTGGACGACTTTCCACAAATCGTAGCCCAAAGCATCCGACGCTTCCTCAAATGTCGTTCCCACCACACTGTAGCGCTCGGCAAGCTCTCGCAGCATTCCAAGCTGCTGAGAGCCTTGCCCGGGAAAAATGAGGGCAAGGGGTTGAGACATGTCGTTCACCTTTGCTCTTGTAGGCATTTGCTCATATGAGCGATAGGCGAGATTATTGGCACATCCTGATGCCACCTATAAACCCGCAAAAAATTAGCTATTTATTATCTCCATGGCTGACGTGCGCCATCGCCTTCACTTGATGACGTCTGCCAGCGGCCTGCGATCCGCGCAGGTAAATCATGTTCTACCTCTTGCAGGGCACGCCGGATAGCGTAGTAAAAACCATCGGCGTGAGTACTGCCGTGACTTTTTACCACGATGCCGCGCAACCCTAATAAGCTGGCCCCGTTGTAGCGCACGGGATCAAGCTCTTGCTTTAAGCGCTTCAACACAGGCTTGGCCAGTAGACTTGCTAAACGTCCGCTTAGACGCGATTCAAATGCCATCTGCACACGTTCAACCAACATACTGGTCAAGCCTTCGCTCGCCTTGAGCACAGCATTGCCCACAAAGCCATCACACACCACCACATCCAACTGGCCTTTAAACAGATCACCACCTTCAGCATAGCCCTGATAGTCGAAAGCACTCGCCTTGGCATACTCGCGCAGCAGACGGTCAGCCTCACGCACGCTAATACTCCCTTTGGTGGCTTCGGCACCAACATTGAGCAGCGCCACACGGGGCACCGCGGTGCCATCTATACACTGCGCCATCGCCGCCCCCATCAGCGCAAAATCGACTAATCGATGAGCGGGGGAATCCACGTTGGCGCCCAAGTCCAGCAGATAACAGCGGCGCCCTTGGCGTGCGGGAATCGCAGTACTGATCGCCGGTCGAGAAATCCCCTCAACCATGCCCAGCTCGCGCCTTGCCAAAGCAACAAGCGCCGCCGTATTGCCTGCGCTAACGCCGGCAACCGCTTCACCCTGAGCGACACACTGCAGCATGTGCACCATGCTAGTGGCATGGCCTCTGCGCAATGCCCAGGCAGCCGTTGATCCGGGCGCCACGCTATCGGGKGCATCACGCGCCACCAAACGTGACGTTGCCGCAGCCAGAGGCTGCGGCAAGCGCGAAAGCTCAGCAAGAATCTGCTGACGCGGGCCAAACAGAATCAGCTCAAGGTCGGGGTATTCCACCACCGCCTTTGCGGAGCCTGCGATCATCGCACGAGGGCCTTGGTCACCCCCCATCACATCAATCGCTAAGCGCATACCGCACTGAGTCCGTTTAGCCGCTTAGTAACGCAATTGAGGTTTATACCTCAACCACTTTACGACCACGGTAGAAACCGTCTGGAGAAACGTGGTGACGCAGGTGAGTGGTACCGGTTTCTTTGTCCTGGGACAGCGTCGGAGCGGTCAGCGCATCGTGGCTGCGACGCATGCCGCGCTTGGAACGAGTTTTACGGTTCTGTTGAACTGCCATGGGTGTTTACTCCAAGGTATTTAAGGTAAAGGGTGCTTATTTTTTGCCTTTCAAGACATTGAGCACCGCGAAAGGGTTCGTCGCTGGCGTTGTTTCCGACGCCGCGCCTTCTGTTTTGCTGACCAGCTGCTCCGCCGAGACATGACATTCGGCTTCATCGTGATAGACCACCTGGGGCAGGCTGAGAATTAACTCATCTTCAACCACCGTCAGGAGATCCAGCTGTTCCTTTTCCACCAGCACCGGTTCATGACTAGCAGGCAACTCGGCCGCTAAGGCTTCGTCAGTGACCATTCCAAGCAAAAAGTCACTGCTAACCTCTTGAGGCAGCGGCACCAGGCAGCGTCGGCAGGCAAGCGCCAACGTCGCTTKCAAGTGGCCACGAATTTCACGACGACCTTGAGCGTCGACGCCAAACTCAAGCACGACTTGACAGTCGCCGGTTTGGACACCCGCTTCTTCGGCAAGACGTGGCAGCTTATCAAGCGCTACCAAGCCTTCGATTCGTTCGTGGCGGGCTGCGAGCTTATAAGGCTCCACCCGACTGGGGAGTTGTGAGGTCAACMTAGGCGCGCAATGATAGGCACTCCCCCYGCTGGTGTCAAAGCTGTCGGTATATTTCTTCATGCCTACCTCAGCAAATAATCCACATAGGCGACAATAAACAGCCAACATAGGCACTTGTGTTGGCTTTCGCTACACTCTACTGCTTTAGATTTCGATACGTGTAACCCCGTTGCCAGGAGCTATTTGTGACGTCCTCATTACCAACAGAGCCATCAAGCAACCAGCTATCAACGGCAGAACTGGTACTTGCTTCAAGCTCACGCTCGCGGCGCGAGCTACTGAACCGCCTACAACTCCCCTATCAGTGTCTCTCACCGGATATTGATGAAACGCCCCAGCGTGGCGAAACGCCCCAGGCATTAGTGCATCGGCTAGCGCTAAGCAAAGCCAACGCCGTTGCGCAGCATTTCACTCACCACCTCATTATAGGCTCTGACCAGGTGGCGGTATTTGAAGGCGACATTCTGGGCAAACCCCATAGCGCCGAAAAAGCCTGCGCCAACCTTGCTCGCTTCTCTGGTCAGCGTGTCACCTTTCTGACCGGCTTAGCGCTACTGGATACCCGCCACCAGCGCCATCAGGTTCATGTAGAGCCTTTTGAAGTGGKCTTTCGCCCCTTGAGCAACCAAGAGATCGAAAACTATGTCGCTAAAGAGCAGCCTTTAGACAGCGCTGGCAGCTTTCGCATGGAAGGCCTCGGCATTGCGCTGTTTGAAAAACTGGAAGGCCGCGATCCCAACGCGCTGATTGGCCTGCCGCTGATTGCGCTCTGCGAGATGTTGCGCCAAGCGGGTCTCGACCCGCTTGGCGCCGCCCACTAACCATGAGAGGCTATGCCAACCTAGAAGCGCAGCGGGGTGTTGGGCGCACTAATACCCAACACCTCGGCGGCAACCTGGGTAAAACGCCGCGTAAAGCGCTCAAATGGATCAAGGCTCGGCGTATAGTCTACCCAGTCGGTGTTACCGACCTGATCGCGAGACAGCTGTTCGAGGCTACCCAATTGATCGACTAAACCTAGCCCGATGCTTTGCTCGCCACTCCAGATCAGCCCTGAGAAAATGTCCGCACTATCGCTGAGCCTTTCGCCGCGACCGGCGCGCACATCATCGATAAACTGGCGATGGGTTTGGCTGAGCACACCTTGCCAAAATGCCTCTGCATCGTTATCCAGCGGCTGGAACGGGTCTAAAAAGGCTTTATTCTCCCCGGCCGTGAGCACACGGCGCTCAACACCAATACGCGCTATCGCCTCTTCAAAACCAAATCCTGCGTAGATAACACCAATTGAGCCCACCAAACTCACTGGTGAGGCAACAATTTCATCCGCCGCCGCCGCAATATAATAGGCACCGCTGGCACCGATATCTTCAATCACCGCAATAATCGGCTTATCGCCCTGCTCGCGCAGGCGCATGATTTCTGCATAAATCCGCTGAGACTGCACAGGGCTACCGCCGGGGCTATTAATGTGCAGCACCACGGCAGCCGCGCTTTCGGCATCCCAGGCTCGGTTTAACCCTTGGATGATGCGCTCCGCATTGGCTGGCGAATCGCTGGCGATTACTCCATTAACCTCAACAATGCCCAAGTGGCGCTGGGCGGGCGTTGCGACAGTCGGCGAGCCCCAGAACAGGCTATACAGCGCGGCAGACAGCGCCACCAGCACAACAGCGAGAAACATCAGCCGGAAAAACAGCTTCCAGCGACGAGTACGCCGCTGTTCGGTCAAGACGCCACCTATCCAGTGATCCATCATTTCCAGCTGGGCGAGTCGCTGGCGTTCGCGCAGGGTTTCGGCATCGTCGCCTGACGCCCCATACCCCTGCTTAGCCCCTTTCCCGGGCGGAACCTCAGGCCCTTCAGTCCAGGGATCCTCATTTAGCTCACTGGACTGGCCACTATTATCAGCGTCGCTACGGCGGTAGCCGCTGGCCGGGCCATCATGCCCTTCATCTGAACCACCTGGGCGGGTTGGATCGTCACTCATAAAATATCCTTATAACCGGTCAAAAAGCTCGTCGACGCTATGGGCAATCCACTTCGGGCGGCTCAGCGCTAACCGCTCCGGGGCATGAACCCCGTATGTGACTCCCACTCGGTCCATACCGATTGCGCGGGCCATTTCAAGGTCGTACTCGGTATCGCCAACCATCACCGCCCGCTCTACTGGAACCTCAAGTTCTGCCAACAGCTCAGACAGCATTTGCGGATGCGGCTTAGAGCGGGTTTCATCCGCAGTGCGGCTGGCATGAAACCACCCACCACTGCCTGTTTCAGCAAAAATGCGATCCAAACCACGCCGGCTCTTACCTGTCGCCACCGCTAAACGCTGCTGCTCACGCCCGCGCAAACGGGCAATTTGCACCTCTACGCCGCCAAAAAAAGCCATCGGCGTAGCGTCAGCATGTACAAAATGGTGCGCATAACGCTCGCGAAGCCGCTCAGCCTGGGCAGGCAAAATGCCTGGGCAAAGCTGTGCAATCGCCTCTGGCAGCCCCAGGCCAATAATATCTTCCACCTCCGGCGCTGAAAGATCGCCCCACTCGGCCTCTACAGCCGCCGCCTGCATGCAGGACACGATGCGCGGCACGGAGTCCATTAACGTCCCATCCCAATCAAATATAATCAGCTCGTACTGCATGGCAACTCCTTGTTGCTGGACACACTTATAAGGTCGTATCAGCGAAGGGCATTTTGCCGGGCGCGCCTAAGCGTCTCTTCCAAGGCGTCAGGCAGCGGTGCTTTAACGGTGACTGGACGTCCGTTACCAGGCTCTGGAAAGGTCAACGCTCGGGCATGCAAAAACAGCCGCCCCAAGCCCAACTGCTTAGTGAGAAACCCGCTTTCGCGGGTAGCGTACTTGTCGTCACCTAACAGGGCATGCCCGGCATGGGCGGCATGAACGCGAATTTGATGGGTTCGCCCGGTGACCGGCTCAGCCTCTATCAAGGTTACTTTTTCGAAGGTTTCGACCACCGAAAAATGGGTACGCGACACTTTACCATTAGGGTCCACCCTTACCCGCCGCTCACCATTGCCCGCATCAAAGCGATCCAAACGGGCGCTCTCATAGGTTTTTCGGGCTGGCCAACGCCCACTCACCAAGGCTAGGTAGCGCTTATCCATACCGTGTTTTTTCAGCGACTCGTTAAGGGTCACCAGCGCATCACGAGATTTGGCCAGCAGTAAACAACCGGACGTATCGCGATCCAAGCGGTGAACCAGTTCCAGGAAGCTCAGATCATCACGCACCTGACGTAGAGCTTCTATTAACCCAATTTTAACTCCACTGCCGCCATGTACGGCCAAACCAGAGGGCTTGTTAAGCACCATCCAGTCTGGGCCTTCCATAATGACGCTCCCTACCAACAGGTCGCGCAAATTATCGCTGACTTCCTTAACGGCTTCGCGAGGCGCCAAGCGTAGCGGCGGAACGCGGACTAAAYCGCCCGCCTGTAAGCGGTAATCGACCTTTACGCGCTTTTTATTAACGCGCACTTCGCCTTTACGCACGATGCGATAGATAAGCGCGCGTGGCGCCCCCTTAAGACGCGTCATGAGAAAATTATCAATTCGCTGCCCAGCCTGTTCCGGGGCGATATCCACCCACTGCACTTCACGCCCTTCGGACATTACCGCTTACTCCTGCTCTGCTGTGACGCTAAAAACGGCATTCTAACGTAGACCCAAGGGCATTGCGTCAATTGCTGGTCGTTGTCTTTACTGTTATATTCAAAGTTGTTCACCAGCTAAGCGCCGAAAGCTTCCTTGTCTAGCGCTAGTGACTAGCTGAATGATAGCTAATTGATTAAATTTGTTAGCAAAGAGCATCACCGCTGAGCTTGGTTAATGCGCCTGCCCGACTAACACGCAGGCCTGAACACAAAACGGCACCAGTGTACGCATTGGCCGTTTTTCCAGTATTAAAAACTGATCTTAAAAATGCAGTAACTCTGCCGCCCGTTTTATGCCGGCAGATGAAAGTAAGCCTAGCCCTCAACGGCAGGCAGTAACTAAACAACGCCACGCCCTGAGCAGCCCCTCCTTATTCGTCACAAGGCGCTGGCTGACTCCGGGCGAAAAGTTCAACGCTGTGCCGGTGGCCGGCGTTGGTGAATCGATGAATGCCAGGTGTTGGCGGTGTCAGCAGGGCCGGATGGACGTGACAGAACCACCGGAACACGTCCTGCCTCCGCCACGTACTCAACGCCCTATTGGCCGGGTCGGCGATGACGCCCTCCCGGCTTGACGCGTCAGCATAGCAATGCGCCGAGCACAAGCACGCAGCACCCAGCGGTTCGCCTACGTCACCCCATAGGCCGTTCGCCGGTACGCAACGCTATGCGAGACACTATGAAACGGATGCTTATTAATGCGACCCAGCCCGAAGAGCTGCGTGTCGCTTTAGTTGATGGACAACGCCTTTACGATTTAGACATCGAATCCGGCGCAAGAGAACAGAAAAAAGCCAATATCTATCGCGGCAAAATCACCCGCGTAGAACCCTCCCTGGAAGCCGCCTTTGTTGACTACGGTGCGGATCGCCACGGCTTCTTGCCTCTGAAAGAAATTTCCCGTGAGTACTTTGTCAAAGACGTTTCCGGGCGTCCAAGCATTAAAGAAGTGCTTAAAGAGGGCCAAGAGGTCATCGTTCAGGTTGATAAAGAGGAGCGTGGCAATAAAGGCGCCGCGCTAACCACCTTTGTTAGCCTTGCGGGCCGCTTTTTGGTGCTGATGCCAAACAATCCGCGGGCGGGTGGCATTTCACGCCGCATCGAAGGCGACGAGCGCAGCCAGCTCAAAGACGCCATGGGCCAGCTGACCGTGCCCGATAAAATGGGCCTGATTGTGCGCACCGCTGGCATCGGTCGTAACCCAGAAGAGCTACAGTGGGATTTGGATTACCTCGTTCAGGTGTGGGAATCGATTACCACCGAGGCTGCCAAGCGACCTGCCCCCTTCCTGATTTATCGTGAATCCAACGTCATCATCCGCGCCATGCGCGACTATCTTCGTCAGGACATCGGCGAAGTATTGATCGACAGCCCCGAGATTCACGCCGAGGCGCTGGGCTTTATTCGTCAGGTCATGCCCTCGTATCAGCAGAAGATCAAACTCTACGCGGACGAAGTGCCGCTGTTCTCGCGCTTCCAGATTGAATCGCAAATCGAAACCGCCTATCAGCGTGAAGTGAAGCTGCCTTCGGGCGGCTCGATTGTCATTGATCACACTGAAGCGCTGGTTTCTATCGATATCAACTCCGCGCGCGCTACCCGCGGTAGCGATATTGAAGAGACCGCCCTACAGACCAACTCTGAAGCCGCCGATGAGATCGCCCGCCAGCTACGCCTGCGCGATATTGGCGGCCTGGTGGTGATCGACTTTATCGACATGGGGCCCGCGCGCAACCAGCGTGAAGTTGAAAACCGCATGCGCGATGCCCTAAAGCTGGATCGTGCACGGGTACAGATTGGCCGCATTTCCCGCTTTGGCCTGATGGAGATGTCCCGTCAGCGTCTACGCCCTTCACTAGGTGAGACCAGTGGCGTGGTTTGCCCGCGCTGTAATGGACAGGGCACCATTCGCGATGTGCGCTCGCTGTCGCTCTCCATCATGCGCCTGATTGAAGAAGAGGCCATGAAAGAGAATAGCGCACAGATTCGCGCCATTCTGCCGGTACCGGTGGCCACTTACCTGCTCAATGAAAAACGCAGCGTGCTGGCTGATCTTGAGTCTCGTCAGAATGTTCGCGTCGTACTGCTGCCCAATCCTGAAATGGATACGCCCCACTACGACGTACAACGCCTGCGCGACGACCATCTGGACGAGGATGACACTCAAAGCCTTTCGAGCTTTGAACTCTCGACCGATACCGAAGTGGGCAAAGAGCCGACACCCAGCTTTGTGCCACCCGCCATGCGGGCAGAAGCGGCGGTTAAAAGCGTCACCCACAACGCGCCAGCACCCGCTTCGCTGCAAACCGAAGAGAAAGCGCCTGCGGCTGCCCCAGCTCCTGCGGCCCAACCAACACCGGCGACCAGCGAGCAACCCAGCGTTATTGGTCGCTTTATCCGCGGTTTCGCCAAACTGCTTGGCAGCGACGAAAATACAACCGAAGCCACACCAGCGCCAAAGGCTGAAACCCCGGCGCCACGCAAGCCGAGCGAGCGTAAAACTACTCAGCGCAGCAGCGAGTCGCGGCAGAAGTCTTCGCGCAGCGAGCGCGGCGATAGCAGTGCCAGAACTGAGCAAAAGGCTGAACAAAAAGCCGACCAGAAAACTGAGCAGCGCAGCAGCACACCGCGCCCAGCCAATGACGACAATAGCGAAAAGCGCAGCGGCCCTAACCGTACCCGCAACCGCCGTCGTCATCCTCAGCAGGAGGATGCCAATGGTCAAGATTCGGCCAAGGCACCTCGTAAAGAGTCCCAGGCTGATAACTCTTCTAAAGACGGCGCCTCCAAAGGCAGTACTGCCAAAGAGAGCTCTAAAGAGAGCAACAACAGTAAAAGCGCAGGGCAAAAAGAGCCACGCCGTGATAGCGGTGCTGAAAAAGCAAGCGACAATCAGCGCGATGAAACGGCTAAGCAGGACGACGGCAAGCCGAAGCGTACCCGTAACAACCCGCGTAACCGCACGCGTACCCAGGCGATTAATCCCCAAGCAGAAGCTGAGCAGTTAAAGCTGCAGGCCCAAGCCCAGGATGACGCGCCAGCAGCCGCGCAAGCGCCGAGTGAAGCACCTGCTACAGAAGCACAGGCACCGGAGGCTAAGGCAGCGACAAATGAGACACCGATTACTCCCGAACCGACATCGGGACCGGAATCGGATGATCGTAACCCCGCGCCAACAGCCGACACCGCTCAGCCAGAACCGACAGCAGCTGTAGAGCCCGATACCACAACGGAGCCCGAGGCTAAGAGTGCGCCAGAGCAAGCGGACAACGTTACAACCACCGACCAGCCCGTGGCAGAGAACGCTAAAGCGCGCAAGTCGACGCACCAGCGTCGTCAGCCTAAAGCGGCACCTGGGGAAACCACCGAGGATAGCGCTGAGCAGCAGGCAGCCCCCGCTGCTGAAGCGCCCCTGGCTGAAGCCAACGCGGAGCCTGCTGACACTGAGCAAACTGGCGATAGCCAGCCCAGTGCTAGCGAACCGGTAGCGCCTGAAGCCATCGAACCGCCTGCGGCCAACGCTGTTGATCCAGCAGAAGCAATTGAAGAGGCCGCCTCCTCTGCGCCTTTCCATAGCGCTGGTTCAGACGAGCGTCAGCCTGAAGCGTCAACCAACGTCCAGGAAACTGGCACTCCCAGTGCTGCTGAGAGTGTCGACGCTGAGCCCTCAACTGAAGAGCCATCCAGCAGCGAGCTAAAGCCAAGCGCCGAAGCAAAAAACGATGAGCCACAGAACGTTGAAGAGAGTAGCGTTGAACTGAATAATACGGAAGAGAGCAGTACTGAAGATAACAGCACTGAAAAGAAGAGCAGCGATCTAGAAGCCCCTGCGGCTGAAGCTGAGCCTCAGCCCGCTCAGTCGGTCGCCAACGAAGCACCTGCTAAAGAGGAGCCTGCAGAAACGGTTAATGAAGATATGCCTAAACCGCGTCGTCGCACCCGGGCCCACAACGACCCGCGCGAGAAGCGTAAACAGGCGCAGCAAGACACCCACTCCGAGTAAATCGGTCAGCGTGTTGCAACAGCAAAAAACCCCGCTTCGGCGGGGTTTTTTACGTTATCGGCACCGTTAGCACCCGTTAGTAATAAGCATTAGGGATTAACCAACCGCGGCTCAGGTTCTAAACGTAGTCCAAAGCGTGCTTCCACTTGGGCGGCGATATAGTCGGCTGTTTTCATCAGCCCCTGACGATCTCCGCCGCCAAAGTGCACCAGCACCAGCGCTTGATGCTGGTGCACCCCGAAGGCGCCATCGCGCATCCCTTTCAAGCCGCACTGATCGATTAACCAACCCGCCGCCAGCTTTGTTTGACCGCCCTCCTGGGGGAAGTGCGGCATGGACGGGTGTTCTTTCAGCAGCTGTGCTGCCCATTGATGGCTAACGAGTGGGTTTTTGAAGAAACTTCCCGCGTTGGCCAGCACCTGAGGGTCGGGCAACTTCTCGCGCCGAATAGCGCATACCGCTTCGGCGACGGCAAGCGGCGTGGGAGTGAGAGAGTTCGCTAAGCGTGCAGCGAGATCGCCATAGCCGAGCCGGGGTGCTGGCGTACGTGACAAACGCAAAACCAACTGGGTGATCACCACACTACCCGCCAATTCACCTTTAAATAGGCTGTCACGGTAACCAAAAGCACACTGCTGAGAGCTCAACCAATCAACCTGCCCGGTGGCAAGTTCCATTACCTGTACCGCTTGCAGCGTATCGGCAAGCTCAACGCCGTAGGCACCAATGTTCTGCACCGGTGCGGCACCACAACTACCGGGTATCAGCGCCAGATTTTCAATGCCCCATAGGCCGCGTGCAGCTGTGGTCATCACCAGCGTATGCCAATTAACGCCAGCCCCCACGTGGGCCAATACATCCCCTGGACGCTGACTAAGCCAGTACTGCTGCAAAGCAGGACGCACCACCAACCCTGGTAACGTTTCGGGCAGCAGCACATTGCTACCGCCGCCCAGCAGCGTGACCGGCCAGCCCTTACGGCAAGCCTCCGCTAGCGTTTGGCGTAAGGCTGTTAATGTCGTTGGCGCTGCGAAGCGCTCTGCTTGGCAGGGAAGCCGAAGCGTGTTCGCCGCGGACAGATCGACATTGCTGAAAATAGTCATTTATTTAGCCACACCATCAGCCCCATTAAAGCCCACGCTTGAGGTGTTGAATCAACCCATCTGATGCGGCCTCAATCATATTCAGCACGTTCTCAAACCCCTCATCACCGCCATAGTAAGGATCTGGAACTTCGGCACCCGCGGAACCGGCAAAATCCAAAAAAAGCCCCACATGCGCCTGGCTATTGGCGGGCTTCAGCTCGCGCATGGCGCGTAAATTGTCCTGATCCATACCCAGCACGTAATCGAATTCACGGAAATCCTGCTCGCTTAGCTTACGGGCCCGCAGGTCACTTAAATCGATACCGCGCAGTCGCGCTGCCTGCTGGGCACGGGCGTCCGGCGCTTTGCCTAAATGCCAACTGCCGACGCCGCAGGAGTCAATTTTAACCTGCCCGGCCAACCCCGCTTGTTCAACAGCACGACGAAAAACACCCTCCGCGGTGGGTGAGCGGCAAATATTGCCTAAACACACAAATAACACTTTCACAGTAGCGCTCCTTTACAACTTATTAGCGTCACTCGTCATTAACCACAGGCTATGTTAATAGCGCGCTAAGCCAGCAGCGCCCGAACCCGCGCTAGATCCTCAGCCGTATCGACCCCAGCAGGGTTGACTTCGCAGGCCAATGCCACCTGAATCACGTGGCCGTTCTGCAGTGCACGCAGCTGTTCGAGCTGTTCAAGTTGCTCAAGGCTTGAAGCGGGCCAGTCCCGGTAGGCGGCTAGAAAACTAGCCCGGTAGGCATACAGGCCGATATGACGCAGCCAAGCATCGGTTGCCAGCATGGTGGGCGGCGCTTTGAACTGTTCACGATCCCAGGGAATTGGCGCCCGGGAAAAATACAGCGCGCGCCCCTGAAGCGTACGCACCACCTTAACCACATTAGGATTAAACAGCGTGTCCACATCATTGATAGGCTCGGCGAGCGTGGCTATCGATGCCTCGGGATCGTCGGCCAAACGCAGCGCCACCTGGTCAATCAGCGCGGGGGGAATTAACGGCTCGTCACCCTGCACATTGACCAGCAGCGCATCATCCGCCAACGCTAAGCTAGCAGCCACCTCGGCTAAACGGTCGGTGCCCGATGGGTGATCGTCACGGGTCATGATCACCTCGGCACCGTAAGGCAGCATGGCATCGCGAATGCGGCTATCGTCTGTCGCCACTACCACTCTGGCGGCGTGGCTCTGCCAGGCGCGACGCCATACGTGGGCAATCATTGGCTCCCCGGCAATCTCAAGCAGCGGCTTGCCGGGTAACCGGGTAGAGCCATAGCGCGCGGGTACGACAACCGTATATTCAGGAAAAGCCATTAAGCGCCTCCTGAATGTCCTGGAGAGCGTCCTGAAGAACTGGGTAACTTTTCATCGGCATCCATTGTGCGGGCCTCTTCAGGCAACATCACTGGAATCCCCTCTTGAATGGGATAGGCGAGTCCATCGTAGTGGCAGCGCAGCTCTTGAGCGTCGCGGTCATATTTCAGCTTACCGTTACACAATGGGCATACCAGCATTGCCAGCAGTTCCTTATCCATGCGCATATCTCCTTTAGGAAAGAGCCGACAGCCGCGCTGCCAGCCAGTGCTCAAATTCGGGTGGAAGGGTTGCTTCCACGTCTAGTACCCAGCTATTCGGCGGCGCCAGGGCGTAACACTTAACGGCGTCTTTGGCGGTCATAATCACCGGGCGCGACTCTGCAAAGCTTAGCGCGTCTGCATCAAAATGCTGGTGATCAGCTAGCGGGTGCCACTCGCCCTCAATACCCAGCGCAGAAAGGGTACGAAAAAAGCGTTCGGGATGACCGATACCGGCGACCGCGTGCACCGGCAGCGTAAACGGCAGTGGCGCAAGAGGAAAATGCACGCCATCGTCAAGGCGGCGCCAGCGCAGCGGCGCTAGTTGCATGGTAGTGACCGAGGCGACCGGCAACGACGGCGGTGAGTCGCCGTTGACGATTACCGCATCAACACGCTGCAACCGGCTAGACGACTCGCGCAGTGGCCCCGCGGGCAGGCAGCGGCCGTTACCCAGCCCGCGGGCACCATCAACAACGACCAGCTCAATATCCCGGGCCAGCGCCAGATGCTGCAAACCGTCGTCGCTAAGGATAATATCGCATCCCGCATCAACCAATGCCTGAACACCCCGCACGCGCTGGGGATCCGCCACCACTGGCAAGCCGGTTTGCTGTGCCAGCATCAGCGGCTCATCGCCGCTTTCGGCAACGTTGCTGCTGGCGGTAACAAATAATGGGTAGTGCAGCGCTTTTCCGCCATAGCCGCGACTAACAATGCCTGGCGACCAGCCTTGAGCCACCAGCCAGCTAGCCAACCACGCCACCAGCGGCGATTTTCCCGTTCCCCCCAAGGTAATATTACCGACCACAATAACCGGCACGGGGGCTTCCCAGGCGGCCTTGCTGCCACGCTGATATGCCTGCTCCCGACGCACCATGGCCCACTGGTACAACGCCCCTAATGGCCTCAGTGGCAATAGCCAGCAACTGCCTTGATAGGCGCCCTTCAACCAGCGCTGCGACAGTGTCATAGCACCTCTTGGAACTGTAGCTGGTGCAGTGCCGCGTAGGCGCCCTCGGCATCCAGCAGCGCCTGATGCGAACCCTCTTCGATAATGCGCCCCTGATCCATCACCACAATTCGGTCGGCTCTTTCAATGGTAGACAGGCGGTGAGCGATAACCAGCGTAGTACGCCCTTCACAAACCCGCTCAAGGGCTTTTTGGATATAGCGCTCGGACTCCGTATCCAGCGCTGACGTCGCCTCATCCAACACCAGCAACGGCGCATCCTTAAAGATCGCCCGAGCTATCGCCAGCCGCTGGCGCTGCCCGCCCGAGAGCATCACACCGTTTTCGCCCACGGTGGTGGCATAGCCATTGGGAAGCTTGTCGATAAACTCATGGGCATAGGCAGCCTCTGCCGCCGCCTGAATGGCCTGGGGATCAGGATTGTCCACCCCATAGGCAATGTTATCGGCGATCGAGGCGTTGAATAGCGTCACCTGCTGGGACACCAGGGCAATTTGCTGGCGTAGTGGCCCCAGCGCGTACTCATCAACGTTAATGCCATCGATGCTAATACGGCCCTGGCTGGGCCGGTAGAAACGCGGCAGCAGGCTGACCAGGGTGGACTTGCCACTTCCCGAACGCCCGACAATCGCCACCAGTTCACCCGGCGCTAGGCGCAGATTAATATCGTGCAACACTTCGGGCTGGTCGTCAGCGTAGCGGAAGCTAACCTTATCAATCACTACCTCGCCGCTTAAACGGCTGGCGATGCGCTTACCGCTATCCTCTTCAGGGGTCATATCCAGTAACCCGAAAAGTTCTGACGCGGCCGCTAGGCCTTTCTGGATCTCACCATTAATCTCAGTCAGTTGGCGCACTGGCTTGATCATCAGGGCGGCTGCGGTAATAAAAGCCACAAACTCACCGGGCGTCATGTTCTCCATCAGCGAAGGCGCCATGGCCAGCCAGACCAGGATAGCCATGGAGATAGCCACCAGCATCAGAATCACTGGGGAACTGACCGCACGGGTCATGGCCTCTTTCATGCTTTGGCGGCGATTCTCTTCACTGACCCGCTCGAAGCGCTGCTTTTCATAATCTTCCGCGCCGTGGGTTCGCACTACCCGGTAGCCCGACAGCGCCTCAGAGGCAATATGGGTGACATCGCCCATGGAGTGCTGAATACGCTTTGAAATGCGCCGAAATCGTTTACTCACGTAGCTCACCACTACCGCGATGATCGGCGTTACACCCAAGAACAGCAGCGTTAACATCCAGTTAGTCCACAGCAAATAGAGCACCAGACCGACGACGAACAGTCCCTCACGCAGAATAATCGTCACCGCTTTGGTGGCCGCCCCGGCAACTTGCTCCACGTGGTAGGTCACCCGCGACACCAGTTGACCGCTGGAGTGGTGGTCAAAAAACCAGCCGGGCAGATGGAGAAGATGGGCAAACACGTCGCAGCGCAGGGTATGAATCACGTAGCGGCCCACATAGGCCATAAAATAGGTGCTTAAAAAAGTACCTAGCCCCCGGGCGGAAAACATAATAATCACAAACAGCGGTAGAAATAGCCGAAAGGCCGCATCCGGGTTTTGAATGCCATCAATTAGACGCTTCATCATTTCCGCAAGCGCCGTACTCGATGCGGCATACACCACAAACCCCACCACCGCCAGTGCAAAAGCACGCCAATGCGGCTTAACATAGCCCAACAACCGTTTATAGATAACCCAACCTGAATCAGTCACACGCGCTCCTGGCCATAGTGTGCAGTGTCGGGAATTCTACCTGATGGCGGCGCGCTTCAACACTGGTTACGTCGTCCCGGCAATGGTCGCGTTGTTTCAACCTGAACGGGATGGGCCGCGTTTAGCCAAAAACGCAGTGCTCCGTCATGCACCGTGTTCCATAGACAGCTTCCCTGCTGGCGAAAACGGCGCACAACATCATCGACCGGATGCTGAAAAGCGTTACCCCGCCCGGCGCTAAATATCACATGTCGAGGTGCGGCATGGCGCACAAACTGGATACCCGAACTAGTGCCGCTGCCATGGTGCCCAGCAACCAGCACGCTAACGGGCCGCTCTACCTCACCCAGAAAGCGCCGCTCTACCTGCGTGCCCACATCCCCGGTAATCAGCAGACGCTGCTCACCAACGCTCACCTCAAGTACGCAGGAGCGATCGTTGGCAGAAAAATCGTTATCTCCCGCGGGCGGCCAAAGGATGCGGTAATTTACGCCGTCGCGCTGCCAGCGTTGACCACGCTGGCAGTCATGGCTTGAAACAGGCAGCGCCTCACCCGCGGGCGCCATCCACTGCCTGACCCGATGATCGGCTAGCAACGCGCGAATACCGCCCGCATGGTCATTATCAGCGTGGCTAACAATCACTTGATCAAACCGCTGCCCCGGCGACCAAAGCGTCTCTAGCGGCATAAAGCCGCTACGAAAGCGCGGCCCGGTGTCGTAGAGCAGGCGATAATGTTCGCTGCGCAGCTCTATCAACTGCCCCTGCCCAACGTCATACACACTAACTCTGAGCGTATTGGGAGGAATCGATGACGGCAGCGACCACCAGGGCAGCGCTAGAACCAGCGCGGTAGCAGACAACCGCAGCCCCGGCAGCACGGCAGGCAGCCCCCAGCATAACGACAGTAATAACAATGCAAAAGCGAGCGGGTAAGTTAACGGCCGATCAGGCTCCCACAATGGCCAGTGCTGCACAGCAAGCGCCAACAGCAGATGGAAAACGTCAAGTGCCTGCTCAAACAACCACCACAGCGCTTCTCCCACCCCAGGTATCGGGGACAGCAGCCACCCCAGCAGCGCCGAGGGTACCATCACCGAACTCACCCAGGGCACGGCGACTAAATTGATTAACGGCGCGGCGGGCGCCMCCCGTCCAAAGGCCACCAGTACCGCAGCGGCCATTAACGGGGCGAGCAGTAGCTGAGATCTCACCAGCGCCCAGCACCAGCCTTTCACCCCTTTGGGTCGCTGCCGCCCCTGCCAAATAAGGATTAACCACGCTACGGCTACGAACGACAGCCACATGCCAGGGCGCCATAAAGCCAGCGGATCAACGATCAGCACCAGCGCAAGGGCCAGCCACCACGCTTGCCACGGCCCTGGCGCATGACGCCCGCTGAGCACCCACAGCCCTATCAGCGTCATTACCATCGCGCGCATGGCGGGAGGCGCCATTCCGGCAAGGGCGGCGTAACCGACGCAGGCTACTGCCGCCAACCACCATGGCCAGGTACGCATGCGCCAGTGGGTGGGCGTCGTCAAACGCGCGGCTAACTTGGCGAGTAGCAGCGCAAACGACGCCACCAGACCGACATGCAAGCCTGAAATCACTACCAGATGCGTGGTGCCGGTAGCATTCAGCAGCGACCAGTCATCCTGGGTAAGCTGTTCGCTATCTCCCAGTGTTAGCGCCGCTAACCAACGCTTCGTACGCTCGTCAATTGTTTGCTGGGCTAAAAAATTCAGCGCCAGTTGGCGCAGCGAAGTGCTGGCGGGAGAGAGCCGCACCGGTGCAGGGTCCTGGCGCAGGTAGCCCGTGGCGTGGATTCCCTCACGCCATAGCCACTGCGCATAATTGAAGGTATCAGGATTGGCAAAGCCGCTTGGAGGGCGCAAACGCAGCGTCATTTGCCACGCTTCTCCGGGCTTAAATCGCTCATCGCTATAAGCGGTTATGCGCACCTTGGAGAGCGCCGAACAGCTGGGCCGGGCTGGGCTATTTACAGCACTGTGGCACTTATCAACGCTTAACAACAGGCGCGTTGCATTGCCCAACGGCTGAGCGGTCAACACGGTCGCCTCCACGGTAATATCTTCACCGCTGAGTCCCGCCGGCAAGCGACTTCCCCACTCACTTTGTACGCCAATGAAGACCCACGCCCCGATTAGCAGCCATCGACCTGAGCGCGGCCGCCACACCATTACCAGCAAAGCAGCTACCAACCCCCACTCAAACCCACGTTGGCTCAGCGCGGCAGTGTGGCTATACCAAGCAAAAGTGCCTCCGGCGAGTGCTGCAAGTGCCGCTGGCATGGCAACACCTAAGCGCATAGAACCCTCCCTGGTGACGCATCATTGATGGCCTAGCATAGCCGAAAGGCAGCTCGATATGGATAATGGGCCACATCGATAGGTAAGAGTATCCATCATGCCGCGCCGGTTCCTGCAGCGCTACATGCCCAAACCCGACACCATCAGGAAGCAGCGCTCGCTACGCTTTATGGCACCGCTGATTGCCGATCCAGGTTTGTGGCTTTTAACTCGCCGAAGCGTTGCCAATGCATTTAGCGTGGGCGTGTTTTGCGCGATGCTGCCTATCCCCTTTCAAATGGTGGTCGCCGCGCTGGGCGCGCGCATAACACGCTGCAACTTAGCCCTCTCGGTGGGTTTGGTATGGATTACCAACCCCTTAACAATGCCGCTGATTTTTTACGGCAACTACTGGATTGGCACCTTTATACTCGGCGCGCCCGTGCGGGAAGCCCCCTCGCGTATCTCTTCACGCTGGATCGCCGAACAGATGCACGACATTATGCCGCCACTGATCGTCGGCTCATTGGTAACGGCGGTCGTATTGGCCATCGTCGCTAATATTGGCATTCGATTAATCTGGCGCTGGCACGTCTCCCATAACTGGAAACGCCGCCGCCAGAAACGTCGGCAGCGGCGCGCACAGATTGAAGCGGAATTTGATGAGTAATGATGGATGATTGAGCTCGACGGTTAGAGCGCTGGAGCCTGCTCTACCAACTTACCCGCATCCAGTTTAAGCACCCGGTCTTGATGGGCCGCAAGGCTCACGTCGTGGGTCACAATCACAAAGGCGCAGGCGCTCTCTTTGGCCAGTTCGTCCATCAGCGCCAAAATAGTCGCCGCCGTGGTCTGGTCCAGGTTACCCGTCGGCTCATCCATAAGCACCAGGCTAGGATCGGTGACCAGCGCGCGGGCGATAGCCACGCGCTGGCGCTCCCCGCCGGAAAGCTCTCCCGGCTTATGATCCGCACGGGGCTGCATGCCTACCCGCTCGAGTATCTGCATCGCCCGCTGCTCGGCTGCCTTTTTCGACTGGCCGCGAATAATCAGCGGCAACGCAGCATTTTCGACGGCGGTGAATTCCGCCAACAGATGGTGAAATTGATACACAAAGCCAATGTAGCGGTTACGGAAGCTMCCCAGCGCCGCTTCATTTAAGCCCGAAAGCGGCTCACCGGCGATCACCACCCTGCCTTCGCTGGGACGATCCAGCCCCCCCAGCAAGTTGAGTAGCGTCGTCTTACCCGACCCCGAGCTACCTACGATGGCCACCCGTTCCCCGGCACGCACCTGCAAGTTGAGCTTATCCAGCACCGTGAGATCCTGAGGGCCCTCACTGTAGGTTCGTGTCAACGCTTGGCAATCGAGCATCACCGCCGCCTCTTGCCCACCGTGGGTAGACGTAGCGTTTATAGTCGCCGAATTCATAGACATCGAGTCATCCTTATTCCTGAAGTCATCATTCCGGAAGCCATTATTCATAGCGCAACACATCCGCCGGCTGAACTTTTGCTGCCCGCCAAGCAGGATAGAGTGTCGACAGGAACGTCAGACCAAAGGCTGCCAAAACGATCCGAATAACATCGCCCCACTGCAGTTGAGAGGGTAGATCGCTGATGAAGTAGACCCCGGCATCCAAGAACTGGATACCTATCGTTCCCTCAACCCAGCCGATGAGATCGGCAATGGTGAGCGCCAGCAACACACCCACAGCCACCCCGATGGCGATACCGATAAGCCCGATGGCCATGCCCTGGACAATAAAAATGCCCATAATCGAGCTCGGTTTAGCGCCGATCGTACGCAGAATAGCGATATCCGCACGCTTGTCGGTAACCACCATGACCAGCGTGGAGACGATATTAAACGCCGCCACGGCGATAATCACGGTTAGCAGCAGCGCGATCATGCGCTTTTCCATCTGTATCGCCTGGAAAAGGTTACCTTGGGAGAAGGTCCAGTCGCTGCCGCGATACTCAGGGCCAAGTTCATTGAGAATTGCCTGGGTTTCGCTACTGGCGGCAAATAAGTCATCCAACTGCAGGCGAAGTCCGCCTACCGCATCGCCCATCCGTGCAAGGGTCTGCATATCTTCGATACTTGCGTAGGCCAAATTGGCATCAAGTTCGGCGCCAACGCTAAAAATACCGCTAACGGTAAAGCGCTTTAAGCGCGGGAATACGCCGGCGGGGGTAATGGATGCTTCCGGCACTAACAGTGTCACCCGATCCCCCACGCCAACCCCCAAGTTGCGCGCCAGCATCGACCCTAGCACCACATTCCACTCACCGGGCACCAGATCGGCCAGCTCGCCTTGGCGCATATGCTCGCCGATGATAGACACCCGTCCTTCCCAGTCAGGATTAATACCGGTCACCATAGCGCCCTGATTGCGCCCCCCCACGGAGAACATGCCCTGCTGCTCAACGTAGGGAGCCGCGCCAATGACGCGCTCGCGCTGCATTAACTCTTCAGCCAGGGACTCCCATTCGACCATCCCCACACGGGACTCGATTTTAGCGTGGGGCACCATACCTAAAATACGCGTGCGCAGCTCATGGTCGAAGCCGTTCATCACCGACAGCACCAGAATAAGTACCGCGACCCCCAGCATTAGCCCCAGCATCGAGGTAAGTGAAATAAACGAAATAAAGTGATTCCGGCGTTTAGCGCGCACGTAGCGCAGCCCCACCAGAAAAGGCAAACGATCAAGCATGGCGTCATTCCTTATCAATAAGCGCTCATGGTACGGTTTTTTTAGTCTCTCTGCATGTTCCAAACGGCCATTAGAGCGGCCTTCGCCGTGAGCGTTCATAATAAAAACGTTACGCTTGCAACTTGCCCCGCCACACCCTACATTGCGCCGATTTACTGCTGACCGTGTGGCTACCTTTGTGTCTTAGCCTCGGTTAGGTTTATTTACTCCAAAAGGCCTTCATGACATTGGCGACTATGACCTATCGTTTGCTACCCGAATGGCATCCCCAAGACGGGATACAACTGACCTGGCCTCGCCATGACGGCGATTGGGCGCCACTGATCGAGCGCATCGAAGCCACTCTCGAACGCATTGTGATGGCCACGGCTCACTACCAGCGGCTACTTATATGTATCCCCGATGAGGCCACAAAACAGCGTTTAGCGGTCACTTTTGACGCCTACGGCGTGCCCGCTGAACGCCTGCAGCTTATTGTCGCACCTACCGACGATACCTGGGCGCGGGATCATGGACCGATCAGCGTGGTCGATGAAGATGGCCAATGCGTCATGCTCGATTACACCTTTACCGGCTGGGGTGGCAAATTCCCCGCCGAGCGTGATAATCGACTCACCCAGCGGCTTGCTGATGCAGGCGTATGGGCCTGCCCGGTGGTAAGTCGGGATTTTGTGCTGGAGGGCGGTGCCATCGAAACCGATGGTGAAGGCACCCTGCTGACCACCGAAGCATGCCTGCTAAACCCCAACCGTAACCCCATGCAATCTCGAGTTGAGGTAGAAGCACGGCTAGCCCAAGATTTCGGCGTTGACCGCGTATTGTGGCTGGCCAACGGCCATTTAGAAGGCGACGATACCGACAGCCATATTGATACCCTGGCGCGCTTCTGCGATCCATCCACCATAGCTTACGTGCGCTGCGATGACCCCAACGACCCGCACTACCCGGCCTTGGCAGCCATGGAGCGGGAGCTGCAGGCTTTCCGCCAGCGCAATGGCGAACCTTACCGGCTTATCGCCCTGCCCTGGCCCCAGCCTTGCTTTGACCCGGAAGATGGTCACCGCCTGCCCGCCACCTACGCCAATTTTCTGATCATTAATCAGGCCGTGTTGGTGCCCACTTACGGCGATCCAGCGGATGTCACCGCGCTAAACGCACTGGCGGTTGCTTTTCCTGAACACACGCTTATCCCTATTGAGTGCGTCAGCGTTATTCGCCAGCACGGCAGCCTGCACTGTTTAACCATGCAGCTTCCACAAGGCACGCTTGTCCGGGACACGCTTGTCCAGCACTCGGCTGGTACTGATTAGATAATACTGACGAAATAAAGGAGCCATTATGTCGATTAAATCCCGTTCGACGCTAACCGTCGGTGTTGTGCAGCAACCCGCCTGGCCGGACAAAGCCCAAAGCCTGTCAGCAAGCGAAGAAGGTATCCGTAGCGCCGCTAAACAAGGCGCGCAGTTGGTACTGCTGCAAGAACTGCACGCCACCCACTACTTTTGCCAATTTGAAGATCCCGCGCTGTTTGATCTCGCGGAGCCCCTCGACGGCCCATCCGGCCAGCGCCTGGCGGCGCTCGCTAAAGAGCTGGATATCGTCTTGGTCGGGTCGCTATTTGAGCGCCGCGCCCCCGGGCTCTATCACAATACCGCTGTGGTCTATGACCGTGCTAAAGGCCGCGTCGGGCAGTATCGTAAGATGCATATTCCCGATGATCCGGGGTTTTATGAGAAGTTTTACTTCACGCCGGGTGATCATGACAGCGCCCGCGGAGAAGGCTTTACGCCGATTGAAACCTCGCTGGGCCGTCTCGGCGTACTGGTCTGCTGGGATCAGTGGTATCCCGAAGCCGCCCGCCTAATGGCACTGGCCGGCGCGGACTTACTGCTCTACCCGACGGCGATTGGCTGGGACCCGAACGACGACAACGCAGAAAAGACCCGCCAGAAAGATGCCTGGACGGTGATTCAGCGCGCCCACGGCGTGGCTAACGGCTTGCCGGTAGTGGTGGCCAATCGGGTGGGCTTTGAGGCAGATCACTCCGGGGTCGGCGATGGCATTCAGTTCTGGGGCGGCAGTTTTGTCTGCGGGCCGCAAGGTGAACTATTAGCCCATGCAGGAGAAGAGACAGAGCAGCTTGTTGTACAACTTGATATGGCGCGCAGTGAAAACACCCGGCGCATCTGGCCCTATCTGCGTGATCGCCGCGTGGACGCGTATGGCGATCTAACCCGCCGCTACCGCGACTAGGCTTGTTAAAGAAAAAAACGCCTGCCTTGGATAACTACCGAGGCAGGCGTTTTTCATTACATAGCGCTTTTTATGCGTTCTGGCTTGGCCGGTTTACTTCCAGAAATCACGGATTGAGGCGATCCCTTGGGCGCCCACGGCGCGGGCGTGGTTAGCGTCAAAGCGCGTCATACCGCCCAATGCAAACACTGGCATACCGGCGCGCTCGACCAACTGCTGGAAATCATGCCAGCCGAGCGGGAACACTTCTGGGTGTGACGGCGTAGTGCGCAAAGGCGACAGGCTAACAAAGTCGCAGCCTAACACCGCCGCCTGGGTAAGCTGCGTTTGGTTGTGGGTCGATGCCGACAACCACTTGTTTTCGGCAATCGGGCGACGCTCAAGCTGCATCAAACGCTCGCTGGTCAAATGAATACCATCGGCGTCAATGTGATCAAGCAGCGTTGGCTCACCATTGAGCAGCAGTCGCGCGCCATGCTCACGACACAGACTCAAGGCACGCTGGGCACGGGCCAGATAAGCCGCCTCATCCAACTGCTTGGCACGCAGCTGTACCAGGCGAATCTTGTCTTCACGCAGCGCACGCTCCAGGAACGCATCGAAACGCGCCTCATCCGACTCTTCCCCGGTAATTAAATACTCGGTAGGCAGCCTTACTGCGCGCAGAATCGGCAAATTCGCCGCCGGGAAAGGGTAATTGGAGAGCTCACTCATGGGCACCCAGCGCACCGCCTGCCCTTCACGACCAAAGGGCTCGCCAGCAAACTCGTGTACCTGCCATACATCGAGCAGGATGTGCTTGTCGGGGTACTCATGGTGGACGCGAATCAATGGCTGGGCGCACACAATCTCGACGCCCAGCTCTTCGTGCAGCTCTCGCTTTAACCCTTCTAGACCGGTTTCATAAGGGGCCAGCTTGCCGCCTGGAAACTCCCACAGTCCGCCATGGTCAACGTTTGACGGCCGACGAGCAATCAGTACTTGCTGTTGATCGGCGCTGATAATCGCAGCCGCCGCGACGTGAACCCGTCGTTTTACCTTTACACTCATTACGTCTTTATCCACTGTCTGCGCGCCGCCATTCTGCATGACGGCGCTATCTCGCTGCGTTTGCCCATTACCACCGCTAATCAGTCCCCTCTTAGGGCAACATGACTAGCTGCGATAATCCGCGTTGATCGACACATAGTCATGGGAGAGGTCGGAAGTCCATACCGTGGCACTCTCCTCACCGCGCCCCAAGTTAATGCGAATGGTAATTTCTGACTGCGCCATCACGGCGCTTCCTGCCGCTTCGGTGTAGCCCGCTGCACGTCCACCCTGCTCGACTAAACGTACATCACCTAAATCAATCACCACACGATTCACATCAAAGTCACTCACCGGCGCTCGCCCGACAGCCGCCAAAATACGCCCCCAGTTAGCATCTGAGGCGTAAAGCGCGGTTTTAACCAGCGGCGAGTGCGCAACGGTAAAGGCCACATCAAGCGCCTCTTGACGGCTTTTAGCTTCGCCCACCTGCAGGGTAACGAACTTGGTTGCGCCTTCTGCGTCGCGAATAATCGCTTGTGCCAGTTCGGTCATTACCCGCTGTAGAGCGTTGCTGAACACCGCTATCTGCTCATCATCGGCGATGCGAGGGCCTGTCCCGGTTGCCGCTAGCATACAAGCATCATTGGTCGAGGTATCGCTGTCCACGGTAATGCAGTTAAACGAGCGGTCGACCGTTTCCCGCAGCAGGCGATCCAGCAGCGGTGCTTCGATAGCCGCGTCAGTCACCACAAACCCTAACATGGTCGCCATATTGGGCTTGATCATGCCCGAACCTTTGGCGATACCGTTAATCGTCACCGGCTGGCCATCCATTTCCAGCGTCACAGTCGCGCCTTTGGCCCGGGTATCGGTAGTTAGAATGCCTTGGCCTGCGTGCTGCCAGGCGGCAGCGTCACTGGCTAAACTTTCGATCGCTGGCGCCAAACCCGCTAACAGCCGCTCCATGGGTAGCGGCTCACCAATCACACCGGTCGAAAACGGCAGCACGTCCTGCTCCGTCACGCCGACCTGCTTAGCCAGTTCTGCACAGCTTGTATGGGCATCACGCAAGCCAGCATCGCCAGTGCCTGCGTTGGCATTGCCGGTATTGATCAGCCAAAAACGCGGCGAACGCTTTTCTGCACGGCACTGTTCAAGGTGCTGCTTAGCCACCACCACGGGCGCTGCACAAAATGCATTACGGGTAAAAACCCCTGACACTGTCGCGGTATCGGGCAACTCAATCACCACCACATCACGGCGATCCGGCTTTTTGATACCTGCCATTGCAACCCCCAGGCGCACCCCTGCTAAGGGGGGCATCGCTGGAAAGGGAGTGTTTCCTACCGCCATGATTCTTCTCCTTCAGGCAGACGCTTAGGCGATGCCTGACCACCCGCTACGCTCGCTGAGTGTTCAGGCACGCTGGATCAGACATACTCGCCGTTAACTTAATTTTCCGCAGCACTGCTTATATTTTTTACCCGAACCACAAAAACATGGATCGTTGCGGCCAACCTTGGGGCCTTCGCGCCGCACAGGGCGACCATCTACACCCGGTGCTTCCTGCTCGGCTGTGGACGGCTCCGGGCTCGGGGTGTCATGACGGCTTGCCGCCGTGGCGGTTTCCCGCGCCAGCGCTTCGCGGCGCTGTTGCTCAAGGGCGTCTACTTCCTCGGGCTGACGAACCTGAACGTGGCTCAGAATGCGCGTTACATCGGCTTTAATATGCTCTAGTAAGTGCTGGAAGAGCTCAAAGGACTCACGCTTGTACTCTTGCTTGGGGTTTTTCTGCGCATAGCCGCGTAGGTGGATACCGCGACGCAGATGATCCATCGATTGAAGGTGCTCTTTCCAACGCGTATCCAGCACTTGCAGCATGACCTGCTTCTCAAAGCGACGAATCAGCTTCTCACCCGCCGCCTCGATTTTGGCTGCATAGGCCTCGCGATGCATCGTCTGCAGACGCTTGCGCAGCTGCTCTTCACTGAAACGGTCATCCTCAGCGGCCCATTTAACCACGGGCGCATCAAGGTTGAACTCGGTCTTCAGGTGCGCTTCCAAGCCGGGCAGATCCCACTGTTCAGGCAGGCTCTGGGGCGGCACGTAATCGCTGATAGCCGTCTCCATTACCTCTTCACGGATACCGATGACAGCATCGGCAACATCGTCCGCAGCCAGAATTTCATTGCGCTGGTCGTAGATCACCCGGCGCTGGTCGTTGGCAACGTCATCATACTCAAGCAGCTGCTTACGAATATCGAAGTTACGTCCTTCGACTTTCTTCTGGGCGCGCTCAACGGCGTTAGAGACCATCTTATGCTCAATGGCTTCGCCGTGCTCAAGTCCCAATGCCTGCATCAGGCGCTTGACACGATCAGAGCCAAACAGCCGCATCAGACTATCTTCAAGCGACAGGAAGAACCGCGTCGAGCCAGGGTCACCCTGGCGCCCAGCACGGCCACGCAGCTGATTATCGATCCGCCTGGACTCGTGGCGCTCAGAGCCCACTACGTGCAGGCCGCCCGCGGCCAGCACACCATCGTGACGCGCTTGCCACTCGGCTTTAAGTGCATCAACCTGCTCTTGGCTTGGGTTTTGCAGCTTGGCGACTTCGGCTTCCCAGTTGCCGCCCAGAACAATATCGGTACCACGACCGGCCATATTGGTGGCGATGGTAATCGCCCCTGGACGGCCCGCCTGGGCAATAATTTCGGCTTCGCTCTGGTGCTGCTTGGCGTTCAGCACGCTGAACGTCAGGCCCGCTTCACGCATCAGCTTGGCAAGGTACTCGGATGTCTCAATGGAAGCCGKACCCACCAGTACCGGGCGACCGGCTTCAGTCTCGGTTTTGACATCTTTAATGATCGCTTCGTACTTCTCTTCCGCGCTCAAGTAAACCAAATCGTTGAGGTCTTTACGGGCCAATGGCCGGTTGGTGGGAATCACCACCACGTCGAGGCCGTAGATTTGCCTAAACTCAAAAGCTTCGGTATCTGCCGTACCGGTCATCCCAGCTAATTTTTCATACAAACGGAAGTAGTTCTGGAACGTCGTGGAGGCCAGTGTCTGGCTTTCACGCTGCACCGTGACGCCCTCTTTGGCCTCAACAGCCTGGTGCAACCCTTCCGACCAGCGGCGCCCTGGCATCGAACGGCCAGTGTGCTCATCGACGATCACCACCTGACCTTCAGAGACAATGTAGTCGACATCCCGGTTATAGAGATAGCGGGCACGCAGGGCTGAGTGCATATGCTGAAGCAAGTTAAGATTTTGCGCGGCATAGAGCGACTCTTCATCGCCCAACAAACCCTCAGCGCGCATCAGCTCTTCAACTTTATTATGCCCCTGCTCTGTTAGCTCTACCTGTTTCTGCTTCTCGTCGACTAAAAAGTCACCGACCACGGCGGCCTCTTCATCTTCAATCTCCTCGCCTTTCTCAAGCTGTTGGGCAAGTTGATTAACGACTTTATAAAGGTCGGTATTCTCATCCACCGCGCCGGAAATAATCAGCGGCGTACGCGCTTCATCGATCAGAATCGAGTCAACTTCGTCGACAATTGCATAATGCAGTCCACGCTGGACTTTATCTTCTAACGAAAACGCCATGTTATCGCGCAGATAATCGAAGCCGAATTCGTTGTTGGTACCGTAGGTAATATCGCAATGATAGGCATGACGCTTCTCTTCGCCAGTCTGGCCGGAGAAGATAACGCCAATGGTCAGGCCTAGAAACTCATACAGCGGGCGCATCCACTCGGCATCGCGCCGAGCCAGGTAGTCGTTTACCGTGACCACGTGCACGCCCTTAGCCGGCAGCGCATTCAGGTACACCGCCAGCGTCGCTACCAGCGTTTTACCCTCACCGGTTTTCATTTCAGCAATACGACCACGGTGCAGGGTCATGCCCCCCACCATTTGCACGTCAAAGTGGCGCATGCCCATAACGCGTTTACTGGCTTCTCGAACGATCGCAAAGGCGGGCGCTAGCAGCGCATCAAGGGACTCACCAGCCTCTAAACGTTGGCGCAGTTCGGCCGTCTTTCCCTGCAACTCCGCATCGCTAATCGCCTCAAGCTCTGCTTCTAAGGCGTTAATCTGCGGCACATTTTTGTGCATGCGTTTAACATCGCGGTCATTTTTAGAACCCACGACTTTACGTAATAAATTATTAAGCATGAAATATCCAAGTATTCACGAGCGTCCTAGCGGACATTGCCCTTTTACGACAGGCTTTTCACCGCACMCTCTTTCTCTGCAGAGCATGCCCAATGTAGGTGTATTAACGACAGACTCGTTGGGAAGGTGGGCCGCGCTGGGTCAAGACATCCCGTGCAGCGACCAGCATAGCCATTGGGGCAAACCAGAGGCATAGGCGCCGAATAGGCGCAAATCGCCGGGGGCTTTGCGCCCAGCGCTGCAGGGCACGCCGTCGCTTGGCAATCCAGTGCGACTGGGCGCGTAAAATCGCGGGCACCCAAAAACAGATAGCCACGCTACGCTCGCCACTGCGCAACGCATCTGCAGGGCCTAAACTGGCGGGCAATAGGCAGCTCACTAGCAAACCGGCCAGCCACCAACGCGCTATACCGTAACGGCGTTGGCGCCGCGGCAAAGCTGATTGAACATCAAGCGTAGGTGGCATGCTGTAGACCGGCTCCTGAGCGTGGTAAAATCGGCTAAAGTGAAATCGGCTAACATTTCCGACATCGTCATTAGCGGTACCCTAGGATAGCGGTACCCTAGGAATTAAGCGTATGAGTATAAAGGTTAAGCGTTCTCGCGCACAGCCCATTGCCCGCCTGCTCTCGAAGTCGGGCGATATTAATAAGCTAATGCGCCTATCTCGGTTAATCGATCAGGCGCAGCGTCACCTGCGCGCCCACCTGCCCGAAGAGATGCGTGAGCATATCTTTGTGGGTGGCTTTAGCGAAGGTCGCTTAACCCTGATTAGCGGCCAGGCGAGCTGGTTGACATGGCTACGCTTTGAACAGCGGCGGCTGCTGGAACTGCTTCACCAGTTACCCGGCTTTGAAGGGGTCAGCGGCTTCACCTTTAAAGTGCGCCCTGTGCGCCCTATTGTGGCTCCCCAGCGCAACACACGCAGCCTATCAGCCGACGCGGGCAAAACACTGGCGGAGTGCGCTGAAGACACCACCAACCCCGCGCTTAAACGGGCGCTTGAACGTCTTGCCTCTCACGCGCGACCGGCTAAATAATCAGCGTACCGACCGACGTTACTTGTGGTCGATTTTAAACGCATAAAGCACCGCCTAAGCGATGCTTTATTAACTTACCTGCCCAAGCGACTTGATTCCTATAAACTAGCTCGTATGATTTGATGCATATAACTTAGCTCAAATGATCTGGCTCATAGCGCTCGGATTAGCTGGCACAACATCAGGCCATAGCAGGCGCTGCATAAGAGATCGGCGCCACAGCCTTGTCTTCTTCAAAGGTAACGATTTCATACGCCTCTGGCTGCGCCAATAATTCGCGACACAGCTGGTTGTTTAGCGCGTGGCCAGACTTCACCCCACGGAACTCCCCGATTAAGCTATAACCCAACTGGTACAAGTCGCCAATCGCGTCTAACACTTTATGCTTAACAAACTCATCCTCGTAGCGTAGACCGCCTTCATTAACAATGCGGTAATCGTCCACCACAATAGCGTTATCTAAACTTCCGCCTAACGCCAGGTTGTTTGAGCGCAAAAACTCTAAGTCGCGCATAAAACCAAAAGTACGCGCTCGGGAAACTTCCTTGACGAAAGAGGTCGTCGAAAAATCGATCAGTGCGGTTTGCTTCTGCTGCTCAAAAACCGGGTGATCGAAGTCGATAGCAAACGAGACCTTGAACCCTTGATGGGGTAAGAAAACAGCTTCTTTATCGCCATCGGTCACCGCCACGCGGTGCTTGATACGAATAAATTTCTTCGCAGCGTCCTGTTCCAGGATACCCGCCGACTGAATCAAAAACACAAACGGGCTAGCGCTACCATCCATAATGGGCACTTCAGGTTCGCTAACGTCCACATAGGCGTTATCGATACCCAATCCAGCAAAGGCCGACATCAGATGCTCGACGGTGGCTACCTTGACCCCATCCAGAACCAGCGCAGTACACAATTTAGTGTCTTCCACCAATGCTGCCCGCGCGGGCACGTGTGCAACGGGATCCAGATCGGTTCTAACAAACACAATCCCCGTATTGGGCGGCGCCGGACGCAGAGCCAGATGGACTTTTTTGCCAGAATGCAGGCCCACTCCGGTGGCGCGAATGACGTTTTGCAGGGTGCGTTGTCTGATCATGGATAGTAGCCGAGCTCTGATGACGGTAATAACCGCAGGGGAAAAAGTTATCAAACAGTGTTCACTTTAACAGCAAACGAGCGTTTTAGCCAATAAAACGCTCGCTCGCTGCTGCAGTGAGCCAGATATCGAGAATCAATCCGCCTGGCGGCGTAGAAACGCGGGTATGTCCAGATAGTCATCGGCTTCAGCAGCGCGACGCTTTTCAGGACGAGGTTTTGCGGCCGTTTCAGGTGCTTCAGAGCGGGCCGTTGCCTGCTGACGCATCACCGTCGGCTGCTGCAGCTTGCGGTAATCCGACGACTCCGTCGCCGAACGACGCGCTGGCTCGCGGGCGGCCGTTTTAGGTTTTTGTCCATCTAAACCAGCAGCCACAACGGTGACACGCAGTTCATCGGACATTTCCATATCAATGGAGGTGCCCACAACGATAGTGGCGTCTGGAGAAGCGAACTCCTGCACGGTAGCGCCCACATCGTTGAACTCACCGATCGACAAATCGGGACCAGCAGTGATGTTGACCAAGATACCGCGCGCGCCGTGAAGATCGATATCTTCCAATAGCGGGCTACGGATAGCCTTCTCAGCAGCTTCACGAGCACGATTTTCGCCCGTGGCCCCACCGGTACCCATCATCGCCATGCCCATTTCAGACATAACGGTGCGCACATCGGCAAAGTCGACGTTGATGATGCCTGGGCTGGTAATCAGCTCTGCAATACCTTGCACAGCGCCCAGCAGCACATCGTTCGCCGCACTGAATGCCGTTAGCAACGTAGCATTCTTGCCCAGCACGGAAAGCAGTTTTTCATTGGGAATAGTGATCAACGAATCCACGTGCTCAGAGAGCTCTTTCATGCCCTCTTCAGCAGCGCGCATACGCTTTGGCCCTTCAAAGGGGAAGGGGCGCGTCACTACCGCGACGGTGAGAATCCCCAGCTCTTTGGCGACCTGAGCCACAACCGGGGCGCCTCCGGTACCGGTACCACCACCCATGCCAGCAGTGATAAAGACCATATCGGCCCCCACCAGCAATTCCGCAATCCGTTCGCGGTCTTCCATTGCTGCCTGGCGTCCCACGTCGGGATTGGCACCTGCGCCTAATCCTTTAGTGATTTCGCTACCCAATTGCAACACCGTCTTCGCTGCACAGCGTTTCAGCGCCTGGGCGTCCGTGTTAGCGCAGATAAACTCAACGCCTTCAATATTACTCTCGACCATGTGGTTAACAGCATTGCCGCCACCGCCGCCAACACCAACCACTTTGATGACCGCACTGCTCGAGGGTGCGTTATCTACTAATTCGAACATAAGCCCCGTCTCCTGAACCGCGCTTGCGGCCCTGTCAGAAATTTCCTTTGAACCAGCCTTTAATTCTTGCCAGCGCCGAATGGTCTTCCTTGATATCACGCCGGGCAAGCTCGTTGCGGCCCTTATGAGCTGCAACCACTCCCCCGTGGCTTCTTAGACCTTGCCCATGACGCGTTTCCTGCAAGGCATAATGCAGTAGCCCGACGCCTGTTGCATAAATGGGGTTATGAACGACATCCGCCAAACCTCTTACATTTTGCGGACATGCGATACGAACGGGCATATGGAAAATCTCTTCCGCCAATTCGCTAACCCCCTCCATGCGCGAGGTACCACCAGTAAGCACTATCCCAGCAGCCACCATGTCTTCATAGCCACTACGGCGCAATTCGTCTCTTATTAGCGTAAACAGCTCCTCATAGCGCGGTTCTACCACTTCAGCGAGCGCTTGACGCGATAGATCACGCGCAGGACGATCGCCTACGCTAGGTACTTTAATCATTTCATCGCTTGCGGCTAAATGGGTAAGCGCGCAAGCGTATTTAACTTTGATCTCTTCAGCGTGCTGCGTTGGTGTGCGCAGCGCCATGGCAATATCGTTAGTGACTTGGTCACCCGCGATAGGAATAACCGCCGTGTGGCGTATGGCGCCTTCACTGAAGATAGCCATATCGGTCGTTCCGCCGCCAATATCTACCATACAGACGCCAAGTTCACGCTCATCTTCAGTGAGCACTGCCATGCTTGAGGCCAGCTGCTCTAAGATAATAGCATCAACTTCTAAACCGCAGCGGCGTACACACTTCTCAATATTTTGCACCGCGTTTAATGCGGCCGTCACTAAGTGCACCTGCGCTTCCAAGCGCACTCCGGACATACCTAGCGGCTCACGTATACCGCCTTGAGCATCAATCGAGAACTCCTGGGGCAGCACATGCAGCACACGCTGACCTTCTGAAATGGCGCGCGCCCTTGCTGAGTCAATCACGCGTTCAATATCGGAGGGCGTTACTTCACGCTCTTTAATGGCCACAACGCCATCCGAATTCATTGAACTAATATGGCTACCGGCGACGCCAACGTATACCGAGTGGATATCACACCCGGCCATTAACTCTGCTTCTTCAACCGCCCGCTGGATAGACTGTACCGTTGATTCAATATTGATCACCACGCCACGTTTCATACCACGCGAAGGGTGCGAACCAATACCAGCAATTTCAATTCCGCCATCATCGGTAGGTTGACCGACTATCGCGACGACCTTGGACGTTCCAATGTCCAGCCCGACCACCATATTGGATGCGTTGGGTGAGCCTGCCATGAGTCGGGAAATCTCCTTGCGTCATTGTTAAAAATAAATATAAATAGGGTGACGCTTAACATTGAAGGCGTACTACCCGAAATAATCAGTGCTGTTTCTCAGACACTCGCTAATTGTCGATAGTCGAAATTAAAAACTATTTAACTCGTGTCTGGCCCATAGTATAGAAACAATAGTCGCAATACGACTAGTACAAAACCACAATAATAGGCTTGAAAAGCAATTTAAAGCCGATTATTGGCTTTTTCAACGATGGCAACCACTCACTTTTACACCTTATTTGCATCAAGTAATAGAAAAGTTACTCATCTTGCACCGCAAATTCACTTTCTCCATGCCACGCAACAGCAACACCGTTAGGGTAGCGTAGATCAATATAGCGAATCTGTTCGCTAAGAGAACTTAACTCCCGCTGCCATGAAGCCGATAAACGTGCTAAGCGTACTTCATGCTGTCGCCTCCCCAACATCACCCAAGCGCCATCGTTTAATTGCAGCCGCCAAGCACCGCGTGGCTCTAAACGAAGCTGAGTGAGTTCGAGCGATAATTGTTCGAAGTGGGATTTTAGCCGATGGTAATAGTTCAACACTTCTTCGCTGCTACCAGCGGGGCCTGCCAGATCAGGCATGCCTGACGGTGGCGTTAAAGGCGCAAAGGCGAAAGGCTCGCCATCAGGGTTAAGCAAGAAATCATCATTCCAGCGCGCGACGGGCTGCTGCTCAATGAGCTCAAACACCAGGGCGTTAGGCCACTCACGGGAGATGCGCACTTCGTTTAACCAGCCTACCTGTAGAGCCCGGTCGCGCAGCTCTCCCAGATCTGCCGACAGCCAAGTGGCATCGACCACCAGTGGGGCCAGTTGAGTGCGCAGATAGTCGGCGCTGACGTACTCCCATTCGCCACGAATAGACACCCGCTCAATAGGGCGATCTAGCCACAGCCAAAGCGCACGCCCGCCTGCCCCCATCAGCAGCGCCAGCAGGATAACTCCCAACCAAGCATTACGCCTTTTCATAAGGCACTTTTAATAAGGCGCTTTTAAATAAGTTATTGCTCATGCGGTGAACGGCTCGCCTGCGGTGTTGAGTATGTGCAGCACTAGATCATCAAAGCCAATACCCGCATGCGCCGCTGCTTGAGGCACTAAACTATGATCGGTCATGCCTGGCACCGTATTGACTTCCAATAACCAAAAACGCCCTTCGCTATCGCGCATGACATCAACCCGGCCCCAGCCTACCCCGCCTATGGCTGTAAACGCCTGCTGGCACAGCTCAGCCAGTGCTGCTTCATCCTCGGCAGATAAGCCGCAAGGCAAGTGGTACTGGGTGGTATTAGCGATATATTTGGCTTCGTAGTCGTAGAAGCCGCCGGGCACTTCAACACGGATGGCGGGCAACACCTGGTCACCTAGCAGCGCGACCGTATACTCGTCGCCCACTACAAAGCGCTCCGCCATCACGCGGGCGTCGAACTGGGCTGCCTCGCGGTAGGCCGCCTCAAGCGCTGCCTGACTTTTTACGATGCTAATTCCCAGCGTCGAGCCTTCGTGTACCGGCTTCACGATCAGCGGTAAGCCGAGCTGCGCGACGACCGCTGACCAGTCCGCTGTTTGATCCAGCATAATGCTTTCAGGGGTAGGCAGGCCAACTGCACTCCACACCTGTTTGGTGCGCTGCTTATCCATCCCCAGCGCCGAGGCCAGCACCCCGCTACCGGTATAAGCAATACCCAGCAGCTCTAATGCCCCCTGCAGGGTGCCGTCTTCCCCGCCGCGACCATGCAGGGCAACGAAGACCACCGAGGGAGCCAGTTGCTCTAAGCCTACCAAGCCGTTGTCTCGGGGGTCGTAGCCGCAGGCATCGACACCTTTACGCTGCAGCGCTTCAAGTACCGCCGCACCGCTTTTCAGCGAGACCTCGCGTTCCGCGGAGGTGCCGCCGTAAACAACCACGACTTTTCCAACAGAGTGGGGAGTTGCTACGTCGACGCTCACAGATCCACCTCGTTCATCGCTAGCTGTGCCTGAGCCAGACGCAGGGAGATCCCCCCCACATCACCGGCGCCCTGGGTAATTAAAATATCACCTGGGCGTAATACGTTGGTTAACAGCGCAGGCAATTCATGTTTATTCTCGACAAACAGCGGATCGACGTCACCGCGCTGGCGGATAGAGCCCGCCAAGGTGCGCCCCTCTGCGCCAGGAATCACCGCTTCACCGGCACTGTAAACATCAAGCAACACCAGCGTATCGACTTGAGAAAGCACGCGCACAAAATCTTCGTACAAATCGCGGGTACGGCTGTAGCGATGGGGCTGGTACAGCATGACCAGCCGACGCTCAGGCCAGCCTGCACGAATCGCTTGAATGACCATATCAACTTCGCGAGGATGGTGACCATAGTCGTCCACCAGCATGATGTCGCCGCCACCTTTAGGCGCAGGAAAGTGGCCGTGCACCTGAAAGCGACGCCCCACCCCGGCAAAGCCTGCCAAACCGCTCAAAATAGCCCTATCACTCACCCCGGCATCGGTGGCCACCACGATCGCCGCCATGGCGTTTAAGGCGTTATGGCGGCCCGGCATGGCCAAACGCACGTCTAACGGCGCGGCGCCACCAGGGCGTAGGGCTGTAAACGATACTTCACCGCCTTGCTGGGCAAAATCCACAATGCGGTAATCGGCATCGCTGTCAAACCCATAGGTCACAAACTGCCGTTTCACCTGTTCGCATAGCACACGCACGTGAGGGTCATCGATACACAGCACTGCCAACCCATAGAACGGCAAGTTGTGCAGAAATTCGATAAAGGTACTTTTCAGCCGCTCAAAATCACCACCGTAGGTAGCCATATGGTCTGCATCGATATTGGTGACAATCGAGACCATCGGCTGCAAGTGCAAAAACGATGCATCAGACTCATCGGCCTCGGCGACTAAATAGTCACCCTCCCCCAAGCGGGCATTAGCACCGGCGCTGGTCAGTTTGCCGCCAATCACAAAGGTCGGATCGAGCCCACCTTCGGCCAGCAGTGTCGCCGTTAAACTAGTCGTGGTGGTTTTGCCATGGGTGCCCGCCACGGCGATGCCGTGACGAAAGCGCATCAGTTCAGCAAGCATTTCAGCCCGACGCACTACCGGCACGCGGTGTTCATGAGCCCAGCGTATTTCCGGGTTGGTTTCATCAATGGCGCTGGACACGACCACCACATCGGCGCCTTCCACATTGGCCTCGGCGTGCCCGATCGCCACACTGACACCACATTGACGCAGGCGCTCCAAGACCGAAGAGTTTTTGGCATCACTACCGCTCACGGTATAGCCCTGATTCGCCAGCACCTCCGCAATACCACACATGCCCGCGCCACCAATGCCAACAAAATGGAGTCGGCGTATCCGACGCATGCCAGGGCCCGCAGCAGTCCGTGAAGGTGTCATGGTTTGGTCTGAATCGATCACACAGAGTCTCCTACCGGCACCATCGCCAAACACCCTTCAGCCAAGCGCTTCGTCGCGTCTAGATGCGCGGCCTGGCGTGCTTTTGACGCCATCGCAGCCAGGGTGTTTGGGACGAGCAATTGATTTAAAAATTCACTTAACCGCTCAACGGTTAGCTCAGACTGAACAACGCACTGGGCAGCACCTGCCTTGACGAGTACCTGGGCGTTGATGCGCTGATGGTCATCCACAGCAAACGGGAACGGCACCAGTAGCGCGGGCTTAGCCGCAGCCGCTAATTCAGCCACTGTCAGCGCACCAGCGCGGCACACCACTAAGTCAGCCCACTCGTAGGCGGCGGCCATATCGTCAATAAAAGGGCTAACCTCAGCGCTCACGCCGTGCTGCTGATAATTTTCAGCAGTGGCCGTTTCACGCTCCTTACCCGCCTGATGGCGCACCTGGGGACGCTGTTCGATAGGCAGTGCAGCCAGTGCGGGGGCCAAGCGCTCGTTAAGCGCGACAGCGCCGAGCGAACCACCCACCACCAGCAAACGTAGAGGCCGAGAAGAGAGTGTTTTCTCATCCCTCGGCGTGCTCCCCAAGGCGGCGATATCCTCCCGCACTGGGTTACCGACCACTTCGGCGCGCGCCCCAAAAGCCTCAGGGAAGGCAGCGTAGGTGCGCTTTGCCAGCCGCGACAGCACCCGGTTGGTCAGACCGGCTACGGCGTTCTGCTCATGGATCACCAGAGGAACACGGGCCAACCATGCAGCTAGCCCCCCCGGCCCACTGGCAAAACCGCCCAGGCCGACCACGACATGGGGCTTGAAGTCACCAATAACAGTGCGCGCCTGCAAAATCGCGCGGCTAAGGTTCAGTGGTGCTTTTAGCCAGCCCGTTAAACCGTTGCCGCGCAGCCCACTCACTGCAATGGTATGTAACTTAATTCCTGCCTCGGGCACCAGACGGTTTTCAATTCCCCGCGGGCTACCCAACCACTCAACATCGACCTGCTGTGCCTGCAAAGCCTTGGCAAGCGACAGCGCCGGGAACACGTGGCCGCCGGTACCACCGGCCATAATCAGTACTCGTCGCCTTACGTTCGTCGTCACATCAAACTCCTGATAACACCCAGCGGCATAGCGTTACGATAAACGCGGTTCATGGCGCGATTTATACGGGGTGGAGGCGCGCCGGGGCCGATGGCGTGTTTCGGCATCTGTACGCAGCAGCAGACCGACCATAATCCCCGTCACGAGGAGGCTAGAGCCGCCATAGCTCATCAGCGGCAACGTTAGCCCTTTAGTCGGCAACAGGCCAGAACTGACCGCCATGTTAATAAACGCCTGGGCGGCTACGACAAAACCGACCCCGTAGCTTACATAAGCGCCAAATAGATGCCCTGCCAGTTCAGCTTTGCGCCCTATCCACATAGCGCGGGTAATAAACAGCGTGAACAACAGCACGACGATAATCGCGCCGATCATGCCCAACTCTTCAGCGATTACGGCAAAGATAAAGTCGGTATGCGCTTCGGGCAGGTAATGCAGTTTTTGCACACTGTTACCCAAGCCAGTACCGGTGACGTGCCCCCGTCCGAAGGCGATTAACGCTTGGGTTAACTGGTAGCCGGTTGCAAACTGATCGGCCCAGGGGTCTAAAAAACTGGTCCACCGGGCCAGCCGGTAGGGTTCTATCAACACCATTACAACCGCCCCGGAGCCGAGCAGCAGCCCGCTGCCAACCAGCAGCACCAGCGAGGCACCGCACATCATCAGCATGCCAATCACGCAGACGGTAAAGACCACCATCCCGCCGAAATCAGGTGCTAAAAATAGCAGCCCAACCGGTACGGCCAGCACGGCCAGAGGGCGCCACATGCTGAACGCTCGGCGACGCAAATCGTAGGTAAAACGCGACATAAACGCCGCCATATAGAAAATCAGCCCGACTTTGGCAAATTCAGAGACCTGTAAACTCGGCAAGGGCCCCGGCAACGCTATCCAGCGCTTACTACCATTGATCTCCTGGCCAACAATCAGCACCAAAACCAATAGAAAAATAGTGGCGAGTAGAATTAGCGCTGCGTTTTGGCGCCACACTTCAAGCGGCACACAGAGCATAAATACGCAGGCGATGATGGCAAGCACCAGGAAAACGCCGTGCTGACGTGAGTAGTGATAGGTATCTTCCAGCAAGCCAATCGACGCCGAACTAACCATGACCCAACCCAAACCTGCCAAGGCAACCGCTGCCACGATGAGCCAGACATCGCAGGGTAAATCGCGCGTTGAAAGCGTCGCGCGAAGACGTTGAAGTCGACTCATAGTGCCCCCTCGCCTGTTGGTGATGCCTTTTGCTGCACCCAACGGCGAAATACGTTGCCGCGCTGCTGGTAGTTGGCAAACTGATCCAGGCTTGCGCAGGCGGGCGAAAGCAGCACGCAGTCACCAGGCTGGGCAAGCTCAAAGGCTGTCTGCATCGCCTGGGTTAAATCCTCTACCTGCTGAATACTAACGTGTTCAATCAATGCGTCGGCTAGCCGTGGGGCATCTAACCCGAATAACAGCACGTGACGTGCGCATTTTGAAAGAGGCTCGGCCAAGGGAGAAAAATCGGCGCCCTTGCCGACCCCGCCCGCCAATAAAATCAACCGCCCTTCCAGCGTAGCGCCAATGCCATTAATGGCCGCTAAGGTAGCGCCCACATTAGTACCTTTAGTGTCATTAACCCAGGTGACGCCGTTAATTTGCGCAATCACTTCACTGCGGTGCTCCAAGCCTTTAAATGCGCGCAGCGCGCTGCACATGGGCCCAGCCGCGAAACCCAACGCCTGGCCCATGGCCAGTGCCGCCAGGGCATTCAGGTAATGGTGCTGCCCGGCCATGTTTAACTCATCAATGGCCAGCCAGGGTGTTTTACCCTGCATTAATGTCAACTTATCGTGGTGAAGCGCCAGCCCCCACTCGCCCCCCTTAGGGGCAGCTTGAGTAAAGTAAGCCACTTGTGCCACTGACTGCTCAGGCCATGTCAGGGGCTCATCGGCATTCACCACGGCACTCTCTGCACCGATAAAAATACGTTGTTTTGCGGCGCGATAGCCATGCATATCCCCATGACGATCAAGGTGATCTTCGGATAAGTTCAGAAAAGCCGCACAGCTCGCACCAAGAGAGGGAGTCGTCTCAAGCTGAAAGCTTGAGAGCTCAAGAATATACAGCGCAGCACCAGGATGACTGGCCAATAGATCCAGAGCAGGCGTACCCAGATTACCGCCCACCGCCGCGTTGACACCGGCGGAAGCGGCCATTTCTCCCAGTAGCGTGGTGACCGTGGATTTGGCATTAGACCCGGTGATAGCGGCGATGGGGGCGTTAGCGGCACGTACAAAGAGGGCAATTTCGCCCACCACCCTCGGCTCGCCGGTGCGCGGATTAAGCTGATCCACCAGCTCTATCAAGCCCGGCATTCTCGGATCAAGACCAGGGCTAACGACTACCTCTTCAACATCACGTAGATCCAGCGACGTTAACGGGCCACAGTGAACTTCAACACCCGGATGAGCGGCTTTAAAGTCATCCAACCCCGGTGGCTCGGCACGTGTATCCGCCACCATGTAAGGCACCTTTAAGCGGCTTAAATGGCGACAAATGGCACGACCCGACAGCCCTAGCCCCACCACCAACGTTAAACCTTTAGCAACTTGAACCATCACAGGCTTCCTCTCGCCTCATGCTCACGACCAATAGCGGCACACATGGTCACCTGCATTAACGAATTTTGAGCGTTGCGAGGCCAAGCAGCACCAGCACCACGGTAATAATCCAAAAGCGCACGATAACCCGCGGCTCGGGCCAGCCTTTTAATTCATAGTGGTGATGCAATGGCGCCATGCGGAAGATGCGTCGCCCAGTGAGTTTATAGGAGCCCACCTGAAGAATGACCGATACCGTCTCCATGACAAAAATACCGCCCATGATAAACAGCACGATCTCCTGACGCACGATCACAGCCACCACGCCCAACGCAGCTCCCAGCGACAAGGCGCCTACGTCGCCCATAAAGACCTGGGCGGGATAAGTGTTGAACCATAAAAAACCCAGCCCGGCACCGGCAATAGTGGCACAAAAAACCGCCAACTCGCCGGTACCGGCAATAAACGGAATATGCAGGTACTCAGCAAACAGGGTATTGCCACTCGCATAAGCAAACACCGACAAGCCCATAGCGACCAGTACCGTGGGCATAATCGCCAAGCCATCAAGACCATCGGTCAAATTAACCGCATTGGAACTGCCCACAATCACAAAGTAGCTAAGCACGATATAGAAAACGCCCAACGGTAGTGCAACCTCTTTGAACATCGGCACTAACAAACTGGTTTCGACCGGCGTTGAGGCGCTCAAATAAAGCAGCACTGCCGCCCCCAGGCCAACGACTGACTGCCAGAAATACTTCCAGCGAGCGGGCAAGCCACGGGGGTTTTTCTCTACCACTTTGCGGTAATCATCGACCCAGCCAATGGCACCAAAGCCAAGCGTGACGCCTAATACCACCCAAATATACAGATTGGTGAGGTCACCCCATAGCAAGGTACTTATGGCGATAGCCAACAGGATCATCGCCCCACCCATGGTCGGAGTACCCGCCTTGGAAAGGTGCGACTGAGGACCATCGTCACGCACGGATTGGCCGATTTGGCCTTCGACCAGACGCCTGATCAYCCATGGCCCCAGCCATAAGCAGAGCATTAACGAAGTGAGAGCGCCTAAAATCACGCGCAGGGTTAAATAGTTGACTACCTGAAAATCAGATTGGTATTGCGACAGAAAATTCGCCAAGTGAAGTAACATGAACGGCGTTTACCTTATTTATCCGAACGCAGTGCATTGATGACATGTTCCATGCCCGCACTGCGCGACCCTTTCACCAGCAAGGTGGTGTCCGGCGGCAAAGTATTAGTGACATGACGCGTTAGCGCCTCGTGATCGTTAAAATGCAGCCCACGACCAAAGGCCTCGCTGGCGGGACCTGCGGCATCACCCAGCGTTAAAAACTGATCAATCCCTAGCTCAGCGGCGTAGCGGCCAATTTCCGCGTGCAGCGCTGCCGACTCGTCCCCCAGCTCACCCATCGCCCCTAACGCACACCAGCGTGGGGCTGGGAAACTTGCCAGGGTATCCAGGGCTGCTTTGACCGCCCCAGGGTTGGCATTGTAAGTGTCATCCAGCAACTTGGCCCCCCGCAAGCCAGGTACCACGGTTAACCTACCCGCTAGCGCAGGCAGCGCTGCCAGGCGCGCAATAATTTGCTCTGCCGACACACCCAGCGCTAATGCTGCTGCGGCGGCGGCCAAGGCATTACTGACATTATGTTTGCCGAGTAGCGGCAAACGCACCTGGCCCAGCGCCTGACCATGCTGCAGTAGCGTGAAAGCATACCGCCCTTGAGGATCACAGGAAAGCGCTGAGGCACTCACATCAGCCTGGGAGTGAAAGCCAAAACTGACAACTCGCCTTGGGGCCGCCCGAGAGGCCCAGAAGGTGTAGTAGTGATCATCGCGATTCAATATGGCCGTACCCTGCCCGTTCAGCCCAGCCAGCAGTTCACTTTTCGCCTGGGCGATCTGCCCCATGCCGCCAAACTCACCCACATGGGCACCGGTCACATTGGTAATAATCGCAATATCGGGGTGTGCCAGCGGCGCTGTCCAGGCGATCTCACCCAAATGATTAGCCCCTAGCTCTATCACGGCGGCTTTATGCTGCTGACGCAATCGCAACAGGGTCATCGGCGCGCCGAAATCATTGTTCAGATTCCCCTCGGTGGCTAGCACCTCCCCTAAAGGCGTCAACAGTGCAGCGCACATCTCCTTCACGGTGGTTTTACCGCTGTTGCCGGTGACTGCGACTAAGGGGCCTTGCCATGCACGCCGGTGCGCGCCGGCCAGTAGCCCTAGAGCTAAGCGCGTATCGGGGCACACCAGTTGGGGTAGGTCACTGGCAACAGGTGTGTCAACCAACGCTGCCACCGCGCCCAGCGCGTGAGCACGCTCAACAAAATCATGACCGTCAAAATTGCCACCTTTTAAGGCAACAAACAGGCAACCCGCCTCAATTTTACGGCTATCGGTAATCACCGCAGAGATAGTTAACCGGGCGCTTTCTGACGGTGCTTCAATACCGAGCGCCGCGGCTACTTGACCAAGATCCCAGTGCATTATTGGGCTCTCCGCAGGGCAAAGGCACGCTGAATCTCTTCACTATCGGTGTAGGGGTGGCGGACACCTTCGATCTCCTGATACGCCTCATGCCCTTTGCCAGCGATCAGCACCACATCCTGGGCACCAGCTTGTTTAATGGCCGCTGCCAAGGCTTCGCGGCGATCACCGATTTCAATGGGATGCGCGCTAGCCGAGAAGCCCGCCAAAATCTGCTCACGGATTTGCGCGGCGGGCTCGTGGCGCGGGTTATCATCGGTGATCACTATGCGATCCGCCAGCGGCTCGGCGGCCCTGGCCATTTCGGCGCGCTTACCTGTATCGCGTTCACCGCCGCAGCCAAAAACGCACCATAATTGACCCGCATCACCCAGGTGAGCGCGTAGCGCCTGCAGGGCACTTTTCAGGGCATCCGGCGTGTGGGCGTAATCAACCACTACGCTGGGAGCGCCAACATCGCCATACAGCTCCATGCGCCCCGGCACCGGCGTCAGCGCCATCGCTGCATCAAACAGCGCATCAAGGGGTTCGCCTAATCCGTACAACACGGCCATTGCCAGTAACACGTTATCTAAATTAAACCGCCCGATTAACTTTAAGCGCAGTATTTTCTCGCCGTCTGGGGTCGCAATCATCGCCTGCTGCCCCTGCTCAAACGCCTGCCAATCGAGCACCCGCAATGTCACGGCTTCGTCTTGCCCGGTGGCCAGCACGCGTACGCGGTTGCTGCAGCCGGCCAGCATTAAACGCGCCAAGGGATCATCACCGTTGACCACCGCCAAGCTAAGCTCAGAGCGTCTAAACAGCTTGGCCTTTGAAGCGGCGTAGGCGGCCATGCTGCCGTGGTAATCCAAGTGGTCACGGGTCAGGTTGGTAAACACCCCTACGCTGACGTTGACCGCTTCCAAACGGTACTGATCCAGGGCATGGGAAGAGGCCTCCAGAGCAACACGTGTTACCCCCTGCTGCGCCAGCTCTCCCAACGTCGCCTGCAGCGCCAGGGGCCCAGGCGTGGTTAGCCCGCTGTCGTTCAACTCGCCGGGGCGCCCCACACCCAAGGTGCCGACGAGGCCGGCAGGTGTGCCCAGGGCCTCGCTAAGGGCTGCGATGTAATGGGTCACCGAACTTTTACCATTCGTCCCCGTTACGGCAATGACTTCCAGCTCACCGGGCACCTTAAACAACGCTCGCCCTAGCTCTCCCAAGCGTGATGACAGATGCGGCAATGTCAGCACCCGCCCATCGAGCTGAACATCACTGTGCGCCCCCTGCGCTAAAACAAGCGCCGCACCGGCCTCAAGCGCTTGCTCGATAAAGTCGCGGCCATCACGCTGGCTGCCCGGCACGGCGACGAAAATATCCCCTTTGGCAAGCTTGCGCGAGTTCATCTCAATGCGCACCTGATCCGGCAGCTTAGGCAGATCAGCGGGCAGTGGTAACTTGGGCCATACTTTCGCAAGCGCCGTTAATACATCGCCTGGACTCAGCGTCATGCAATCTCCTTTAAAAGCTACTCCGCCTCGTGATCCGGCGGAACGTCTAACAAGCGTAAAGCATTCCCTGTCACACTGGAAAAAACCGGTGCGGCGACAGCGCCGCCGTAGAACTCGCCCGCCTTGGGATGATCAATCATTACCACAGTGACAATACGCGGATCAGAGATGGGGGCTATCCCGGCAAAAACGCTGCGGTAAGCATCGGTGGTATAACCTTGCAGGCCTACTTTACGCACTGTGCCCGTTTTACCGCCAACGCGATAGCCCTCTACACGGGCTCTGCGGCCACCGGTATAGGCCGCCACCGACGTTTCGAGAATATTCAGCAGATCATTGGCAACCGTCGGTTCGATCGCAGGAATACCCTGGGGTGGCTCAGAAAGGCGCAGCAACGAGGGTGGCAAACGCATGCCATCATTGGCTAACGCCGTGTAAGCACTGGCCAGTTGTACCGCTGACACAGACAAGCCGTAACCATAGGCGAGGGTCGCTCGCTCGCTGCGCGACCAGCGAACCGGCGACGGCAGGCTCCCCGTAGACTCGCCTGGAAAGCCGGTTCCGGGCGCCTGGCCCAAACCTAGCTGATTATACTTTTCCCAAATCGCCGTATCGCTTAACCGCAGCGCCAGGCGGGACATACCCACATTTGAAGAGTGTTCCAGAATGCCAGCCAAATCCAATTCGCCATAATTACGGAAATCGCGGATGGTGAACTGATCCAGCCGCATCCAGCCGGGCGAGGTGTCCACGATAGCGTTACGATCCACCACCCCACTTTCCAACACGGCGGCCATGGCCAATGGCTTCATCACCGAGCCCGGCKCGAACACATCTACCAGCGCCTGATTACGTAACCCGCGTGGATCAAGCCCCGCTCGATTATTAGGGTTATAGGAGGGTAAGTTAGCCATGGCCAAAACTTCCCCGGTGCGGGCATCCATCATTACCAGCACGCCGCCATCAGCCTCATTCTCAGCCACCGCGGCGCGCAGCTCACGGTAGGCCATATATTGAATACGCTGATCAATGGAGAGGGTCAGTTCGCCCCCCGGCTGGGCTTCGTTAATCACTCCCAGCTCGCGCACCAGCCGCCCACGGCGATCCTTAATAACCCGCCGTTGACCTGGGCGGCCCGCTAGGTAAGGCTGATAGGAGAGCTCTAGCCCCTCCTGACCGACATCATCCACATTGGTAACCCCCAGCAACTGGGCGGCGACCTCACCGGCAGGATAGTAGCGTTTATATTCGCGTTGCGGATATACGCCGGGCGTGCGCAGGTTAAGTATCTGCTGGGCCGCCGCGGGGGTCATCTGACGGCGCAAATACATGAACTCATGTTCACTAAAGCGCGCCACCCGAGACTCAAAGTCGCTTAACGTCATACCCAACGCCTGGGCTAACATAACGCGCTGAATGGCATCATCGGGTAATTCTTGCGGGTTGGCCCAAAGAGTCACCACTGGCGTGGAAATAGCCAACGGCTCGCCATTACGGTCAGTAATCATGCCGCGGTGGGCGGGGATCGTTTCGTGACGGAGGGTACGTGCGTCACCCTGGCTTTGCAGAAAGGGGCGGTCAATGACCTGAAGCAAGGTAATGCGGCCAATCAAAATAATAGATGCCAAGCCAATGGCAACCAGCATAAACATGAACCGCCCGCCGCCGAGAGGGGGCGCAATCGGAGCCTGGCGGGAGGTACCGCCTCGACGTTCGTTTCTCATGGCCGAATCACCTCAACATCATGGACGTCGGGGATTCGCATACCCAGGCGATCAGTGGCAATTTGTTCAATGCGGGCAGGCGTTGACCATGCGCCCTCCTCAAGCAGCAGCTGTCCCCACTCCGTTTGCAGCTGGTTCTCTTCCTGCTCCAGCTGTTGCAGCTGAGCAAATTGAACCCGCGTCATATGGGTAGTGACGACCACACCTAGCCCGGAAGCCATGCAGAGTAGAAACAACAGCGTAATAACTACCGGCCAGGTGCGTAGGCGCAGCCTGAAAGGCCATTCGGTGCGTAGCGTGGTCGCCCACTGCTCAATCCGATCCATGCTCATGATGATATTTACATCCGTTTGCGTGCAGCCCGCATGACAGCACTGCGTGCGCGAGGGTTTGCATCCACTTCCTCCTCGCTGGGACGCACGCCTTTGCCCAGCGCTTCAAGCCGCCGATTCAGCTGATCGTCGCGAATAGGCACTCCACGCGGTAGGTCGGTATCGCCGCGCACATGATGGCGAATAAAGCGCTTCACACGGCGATCTTCCAGGGAATGAAAACTGATCACCACTAAGTGACCACCCGGCGCCAACGCCTCAAGCGCGGCGTCTAAAGCACTGTCTAACTGCTCCAACTCGCCGTTGACGAAAATACGCAGGCCCTGAAACGCCTTGGTTGCTGGGTGGCGTCCCTTCTCCCAGGCGGGGTGGGCAACTTTTAATACTTCCGCTAAATCCACCGTATGGGTAAACGGCTTCTCAACCCGACGAGTCACAACGGCGCGGGCCAAACGCTTGGCATAGCGCTCTTCGCCGTAAGTTTTCAACACATAGGCAATATCTGCTTCGCTGGCACGGGCCAGAAAATCAGCCACGCTTTGCCCCTGGGTAGGATCCATACGCATATCCAGCGGGCCATCACGCATAAAGCTGAAGCCGCGCTCGGGGTCATCAAGCTGGGGAGACGAAACGCCGACATCAAGCAGCACCCCAGAAAGCTTGCCGAACACGCCCTGTTCGCGGGCAAACTCGGCAAGCTGAGCAAATTCGCGCTGGGTAATCAGGAAGCGTGGATCGGCTATTTCAGCAGCGGCGGCAATCGCCTGGGGATCACGATCCATAGCCAGTAGCTGGCCCTGGGCATCCAGACGATCAAGAATAACCCGTGAGTGACCGCCCCTCCCGAAAGTACCGTCCAGATAGATGCCCTGCGCATCATGAACCAAGGTATCGACAGCACCCTCCAGTAGTACGCTGGTATGGCGAAAGCGGGGAGCAACCTGTTCAGCGTCAGGAGAAGGCATGTTTTTCTCACACAAGATGATAGTGACAGCGTAATAAAGAGCGTGGGTGCACGCTCTGGTACGTAATATGGGGGAGTCGGCCGATAAGCCGGGTTCTGTCGTGGACAGCCATTCCTCTAGGCGCTGCGTTACCACAGCGCTCAAGCAACCTACCCGGATCCAGCGCGGGCCACGCCATTGGATCCCTATTTGGTCTTGCTCCGAGTGGGGTTTACCATGCCACGCACTGTTGCCAGGCGCGCGGTGCGCTCTTACCGCACCCTTTCACCCTTACCGGCCCCGGAGGGCTTAGGCGGTCTACTCTCTGCTGCACTTTCCGTCGGCTCACGCCGCCCAGGCGTTACCTGGCACTCTGCCCTATGGAGCCCGGACTTTCCTCCCCCAACACCTTTTGAGGGGTATTAGCGGCGACTGTCTGGCCAACTCCGGCGGCAAGCATACCAGCGCCCTCGACTAGCCTCAATGCTCACCTTTAATTGCTTGCAAGCGCGCGTACCAAGTCTGCTTGCGACCACCGAGCATTCGCGCCGCAATTGCAGCGCCCTGTTTGACGCCAACCCCCTCGGCCAACAGCGTTTCTAACAACGCATCCGCTGATATAGCCTGATGCTCACTCTGCTCGACCGGCGGGGCGCCGGCGACAATGACCACAAATTCGCCGCGAGCCTGATTAGGATCAGCGGTCAACTGCGCCAATAGCGACGCAGGGGTACCGTGCAGAAACGTTTCGAAGGTTTTGGTTAGCTCACGCGCCAATACCACATCGCGATCCGCCATTTGCTCCTGCAGTGCCTCAAGAGTGTGCACGATACGGTGAGGTGATTCATAAAACACCAGCGTCTCTTCGCGGGTTTTCCAACCGTCCAACGCTTGGCGACGCGCGCCTGGCTTGGCGGGCAGAAAACCCGCAAACACAAAGCGGTCTGTCGGCAAGCCCGCGCCTGAAAGTGCAGTAATCAGCGCGCAGGGGCCCGGAATGGGCACTATATGGCGATTGCGTGCCCGTAACTCGCGCACCAACACAAAACCTGGGTCGCTAATTAACGGTGTTCCGGCATCGCTGATCAGGGCAATATCCTCACCTGCTGCAAGGTAACTATCCAGGGTATCCACCCGGCGCGCTTCGTTGTGCTCGTGCAAAGAAAGCATGGGCTTATTCAGCCCCAAGTGCGCCAACAGGCGCCCACTGTGGCGGGTATCTTCAGCCGCAATACGCGAAACTTGTCCTAACACCCGAGCGGCACGCGCGGTTAAGTCATCCAAATTCCCAATTGGCGTGGCAACCACGTACAATGTGCCCGGATTATCGTCTGTCATTGTTGACTCTCAATTCGTTGATGGCTTGCCCTGCTGGTGCGCTATGCTTGTGCAGTGGCTTTGTCAATCGCTGACAAGCAGCGACAGCGCAAATGGAAACCTAAGGAAGGATACATGAAACAGTCATTACGTGGCTTACTCGCCGCTGCCCTCATGGCATTTCTGGTTGCTGGCTGTGCGATGCAATCGCCTAGCGTGGTAGATCGTGCGCCCGATGAAGATCCCGGCCAGCTACTCAGCCAAGCCGAACAGCAAGCACCAGAACAGGCCGCCAAGACACGCTTGGAAGCGGCTAATATTCTGGCCCGCCAAGGTGAGCGCGACAGAGCCTTTGAAACCGCCGACGGGATCGATGAAAGCCTGCTATCAGAACCGGATCGTGTCCGTTGGGCGCTGCTCTTTTCCGAACTCGCCCGCGCCCTGAATGAGCCGCGCGCCGTACTTCGTGCAGCACAAGTGCTTGACGACGAACTACCGATGCAGGCCAATCAGCAAGAGAGGCTTGCAGAGCGCCAACGCTGGGCCCGCGAGGCACTTGATCAGCCCAGCGATGCCGTTAGCGTTGCGCTACCAGAGCTCGAGGGCCAGGAAATACGCCGCATTGTGGTTGCGCTGCCTGAATCAGGCCCGCTGAGTAGTGTTGCCAACACGATCGCCACGGCCATGCGTCAGCACCATGATGTCAAAGGTAGCAATGTCGAGTTGAGCTTTCTGGACGCCTCGCGCTACTCGATGGATGAGCTTTATGACCGCGCCCAGCAGATGAATGCGCAACTGATTATTGGCCCGCTAGACAAGGATCAAGTCACCCAGCTAGAGCAGCGCGATAGCGTACCGCTCCCGACACTGGCACTCAACTATGGCAGCGGCGAAAGCAACCAAGCCCAGCGCCTGTTCCAGTACGGCCTTTCGGCTGAAGACGAAGCGCGTCAAGTCGCTCGCCGCGCCTGGCAGGATGGACACCGCCAAATGTCCATGATGGTACCGGATAACGGCTGGGGTCGCCGCGTAGGTGAAGCCTTCTGGAATGAGTGGCACAGCCAGGGCGGCGAGATCACTAACGCCGTACGCTACAACCCCGAGAGCTCGGTCTCCAATGCCGTACAAACGGCTCTCAATGTCAGCGGTGATCGTGCTCGCCTAAGCAATATTGACGCTCTGTTCCTGCTCGCCTTGCCTGAGTATGCCCGCCAGGTGCCCCCGACCATGGATTACTACTACGCCCCCGACCTACCTATCTATGCTACCTCACACTTGCATGAAGGACGCTTGCAGACGCGCCTTGACCAAGATCTAAACGATGTCATGTTTGTGGATATCCCCTGGCAGATCCCCGATGCCGCTGTGGGCGGCGAAGAGGCCCTGCCCTTTGCATCTACCTATCAAAGCCTGCGCGACGAATCCGATGCTTCTATGTTCCGCCTAATGGCCATGGGCGTAGATGCTTACGAACTGGCCATCCGCTTTTCCGATCTGGGCGAGCTTAATGGCCTTAATGGTAGCACCGGTACTCTCTACCTGAGTGGCGACGGGCGCATCTACCGCGAGTTGCCCTGGGCCAAATTCCAGAACGGTGTGCCTTCGCCCATTTTAATCCCAAACCTGGTCGACAGTGACGACTAACGCCCACACTGCCCGCGCCCGCGGTGCAGCCATTGAGCAAATTGCCGCTCAATGGCTGCGCCAGCAGGGGCTCACCCTGATCACGCAGAATCATTACGTGAAAGGGGGTGAGCTTGACTTGATAATGCGAGATGGCGATATTCTTGTCTTTATTGAGGTCAAACACCGTACGACGACGCGCTACGGGCATCCACTGGAAACCGTCACTTACCAAAAACAGCAGCGCCTGGTGCGTGCGGCACGGCTTTATATCGCCCGCGGCGGGCTTTCATCGCCTTGCCGCTTTGATATTCTGGCGATAACGGGCAAGCCACCCAACCTTGAATTTGACTGGGTGAAAGCTGCCTTTGATGCCTTTTGACGGTTTTTAAAAGCTGTTTTTAAAACTATTTGTAATAACCATTTTTTTAAAAGCTGCCTTTAAAAACACTCATTAACACTCTCATTTTACCAGGAAGCCCCTGATGGACTTTCAATCTCGGATACTCGACCACTTCAACGCCAGCATCGACACCAAGACCTACGCCAGCGAAGTACTTCCGCCGTTTATTGAAGTGGCCAGCCAAATGATGGTGCAGTGCCTTGTCAGCGAAGGAAAAATTCTCACCTGCGGCAATGGCGGCAGCGCCGGTGACAGCCAGCACTTCTCCTCAGAACTGCTCAACCGTTTTGAACGTGAACGCCCCAGCCTACCCGCACTGGCCCTGACTACCGACACCTCTACGCTAACCTCAATTGCCAACGACTATAGCTATAATGAGGTGTTTTCAAAGCAAATTCGCGCCTTAGGGCAGCCAGGTGATGTATTGTTGGCTATCTCCACCAGCGGTAATTCAGGCAACATTGTGCAGGCCATTCAAGCCGCCCATGATCGCGACATGACCGTGGTTGCGCTTACTGGCCGCGATGGTGGCGATATGGCGTCGCTATTAGGCCAGGATGACTGCGAGATTCGCGTCCCGGCAACATCGACGGCGCGCATTCAGGAGGTTCACCTACTGGTGATTCACTGTTTATGCGATCTTATCGATGAACAGCTGTTTGGCAGCGCCTAATCACTTTATTAGCGCGTTGTCACGCAGGATATTGTTTAACTGAACGTTTTTACAACCCATGCTCTATCTGCCAGCACTAAGGAGTCATACCGATGACCCAACGCCTCTCCCCCCGCGGCTTACTGGTCGCTGTGCTTTGCGCAGCACTCTTCATCACTGGCTGCGCCAATAACTCAGCCTCCAATCAGTCCAACTATGCCCAACGTAGTGACGATGTTGAAGCCGTCGATACCACCATCGAACGTGAAGTCGGTCGCGCTCTGGAACGCGCCGATGCACGTCTAGCCGATGCCCGCATTCATGCCCATAGCTATAACGGGGTTGTACTACTGGTGGGGCAAGTGCCTAGCGAAGAGCTTCGCGATATGGCGGAAGACGTCACTAGCCAGTTACGCGGCGTTAATCGGGTTCATAACGAGCTAACCATCGCCGCTAATCTACCCACAAGCCAACGCCTAGCCGACACCTGGCTCACCACCAATGTAGTTAGCCAACTAGCCACCAATGACCGCATCGACTCTTCAAAAATAAAAGTCACTTCTGAAAATGCCAGCGTTTATCTAATGGGCCGCGTTACCCGCGAAGAGGCTGATCGCATTGTCAACGCAGCCTCCTCGGTGGGCGGCGTACAGCGTATCGTAAAGGTATTTGATTACCTCGACTAAGCATCACGCCAAGGCACTCTATTAGCCACAAAAAAGCCTCGCTTAATAAGCGAGGCTTTTTTGTGCGGCTACCGCTGGGGGTTATTTAACAACCCGCAGGGTTGGCTTTTTCTTCGCCTTGCTCTTTGCTTGCGCCTCTTTATCAGCGTCTTCGCTTGAAGCGTTAGAATCGCCGCCAGGCTTTTCAGCAACCGGCTCAGTCACCGACAGCTCAGGCTTGGTAGAGGACTTCTCCTCATCCTCAATATCACCAAAGGATTCGGCACCTTCGCCCAGTTCAGGCTCATGGCCAAAGACCATTCCAGCGCCATTTTCTCGGGCATAGATAGCGATTAAGGCCTCGGTCGGTATCATCACCTGCATAGGCTGCCCGCCAAAGCGCGCATTAAAACCTATCGCCTGATTCTCCATAAAGAGATCACGCACAGCGGTCGGCGCTACGTTCAAAACGATCTGACCGTTCTGAACAAACTGGCGAGGTACTTCCACGCCTGGCAAGGTAGCGTCAACCACTAGGTAAGGCGTCAACTCATTGTCCAACAACCACTCATAGAGGGCTCGGGCGAGATAGGGGCGACTCGATTTCATCTAGACTCCCTCCTCCTTACAAGAAAGGCTCCCTGCCCTTATCACGCGCAAGGGAGCCGAATGAATTCAAGCGCGCATCTCTTTTTCACGCTCACTTAAAGATGCCTTAAATGCTTCACGCTCGAATACTCGCGACATGTACGACAGCAGCGGCTTGACCTGTTTTTCAGGCAACTCGATATTGAGCTCCGGCAAACGCCATAATAAAGGCGCCAAACAGCAGTCCACCAGCGTAAACTCTTCGCTCATAAAGAAAGGCATGTCCTCGAAAATTGGCGATATGCCAATCAGACTTTCACGCAACTCTTTACGTGCCTTATCTGCCTCTTTCTTTCCACCGCTACGAATCAGGTCGACCATTGGGCACCACTCGCGCTCAATGCGGTGCATCCAAAGGCGGCTTTGCGCACGCGCTACTGGATAAACAGGCAACAGCGGAGGATGCGGAAAACGCTCATCCAAGTACTCCATCATGACTTTGGATTCATACAGCACCAAGTCACGATCTAACAGCGTTGGCACGCTGTTGTACGGGTTGAGGTCTGCCAGCTCTTCCGGTGGTTTTTCGTCGAGCACATCGACAATATCGACGGCAACCCCCTTCTCGGCCAACACAATGCGCACACGATGACTGAAATGATCATCACTACCTGAGTAAAAGATCATCGACGACCGCTTGGCCACAACACCCATGAAAGCATCCTCACATCAAAACAATCTTGGATAATAACACGCCAGCGCTACCTTAGGGGAAGCTAGCCTGCTTTGCTTTATTGCCATGCCGACAAGCAAAAGGCGCACGGCTTACGCCGTGCGCCCTACTGACCATCAGCTACTGCTAATTAGTGGATATCTCGCCAGTACTCACGCTTGAGCAGGTAAGCAATCACACCAAAAATGAAAATAAAGATCAGTACTTTAGGCGCCAGCGTCTGGGCCTGAAGCTTGGAGGGCTCGCCTACGTAAGCCAGGAAGTTAGTAAGATCATACATCGCTTCCTCAAACTCAGCTGGTTCGAGCTCACCCGGTTCGGTCACCTGCAGCACATCACACGACTGGTACTTGCCCGATAACGCATCCGGCTCTTGGCCTTCTACCGGGTGATCCGTTTCAGCACACACCAGCTCCTGCACGCCCTGCAGAGGCTCCAACACGTTCGGCATTGCGACTAAGTCAAACACCGTGTTGTTAACGCCCGTGGGACGGCTAGGGTCTTTGTAGAAACCCAGCAGATAGGAGTAGATCCAATCAGTTCCACGCACACGCGTTTTTAGCGACAGATCAGGCGGCGGCGCTCCGAACCAACCCTCTGCATCGCCACTGTTCATGGCGTTATGCATCTGATCGTTATAGGCCAAATCAGGTGAGAAAATCAGATTCTCTTCAACCAGATCCTGAGGCATTCCCAAGTCGTCTGCCGCACGCGAAAAACGTTGGTACTGAAGCGAGTGGCAGCCCATGCAGTAGTTAACATAAAGCTTCATGCCATTTTGCAGCGAGGCTTGATCTTGCAGATCAGGATCCATCGAGTGGGGCACGCTTGCGCCCCCTGCAGCCATCGCGGTTACTGGCACTAAGGCGAAAAGGAGTCCAAATAGATACTTTTTCATTAGCCAGTCACCCTTTCCGGAACGGGTTTAGTCTTCTCCAGCTTGGTGTAGAACGGCATCAAGACAAAGAAGGCGAAATAAATCACGGTGCACGCCTGGGCTAGGAGCGTCCTACCCTCTGTCGATGGCAATACACCCAATACACCCAGAATGACAAAGCTGATAGCAAATAGCAGCAGCATTACTCTCGACATCCAGCCTTTGTAACGCATAGAGCGCACCGGACTACGATCCAGCCAGGGCAGAACAAACAGTATGGCAATCGCCGCCCCCATAAATATAACCCCCAGGAACTTAGCGTCTAAGCCAAACACCGAGAAGGTTATCGCGCGCAAAATGGCGTAAAACGGCGTCATATACCAAACGGGCGCAATGTGATCGGGCGTCTGCAGCGGGTTCGCCTGGTCAAAGTTAGGCCGCTCAATGAAATAGCCGCCGCCTTCTGGGAAGTAGAATACCACCACACAGAAAACAAACAGGAAGACGGCCACGCCAACAAGGTCTTTCACCGTGTAGTAGGGGTGGAAAGGAATTCCGTCCAGCGGTATACCCGCCTCATCTTTCTTCTGTTTGATATCAATGCCGTCTGGGTTGTTAGAACCCACCTCATGCAGGGCAATGATATGCAGCACAACAAGCGCCAGAATAACGATCGGCAAGGCGACCACATGCAGAGCAAAGAAGCGGTTAAGGGTAATACCTGAAATCAGGAAATCACCACGTACCCACTGCGCCAGATCGGGCCCGATTGCCGGAATAGCCGAGAATAGCGAGATAATAACCTGCGCGCCCCAGTAGGACATTTGCCCCCATGGTAGCAAATAGCCCATAAAGGCTTCCGCCATAAGCACCAGGTAAATCGTCATACCAAAGACCCACACCAGCTCACGAGGGGCTTTATAAGATCCGTATAAAAGGCCGCGGAACATGTGCAGATAGACGACGAGGAAGAAAGCAGAGGCACCGGTGGTGTGCATATAGCGAATCAGCCACCCCCACTCCACATCTCGCATTATGTATTCGACGGAATCGAATGCACCTTCAGCAGAGGGGTTAAAGCTCATGGTTAGCCAAACCCCGGTCAGGATTTGATTAACCAGTGCCAGCAGCGCTAACGAACCAAAGAAATACCAAAAGTTAAAGTTTTTCGGCGCATAGTATTTGGAAAGGTGCTCTTGCCACATTTGTGTCGCAGGGAAGCGGTCATCCACCCAACGCATGAGGCCTTTTTCCGCTTTGGCTTTATTCGGATTACCCATTAGGCAGCCTCCTCATCTTCGCCGATGACAATGATATCGTCATTCTCAAAGCGGTAGGGKGGAACCTCAAGATTGGTCGGCGCAGGGACGTTACTGAACACGCGACCCGCCAAGTCAAAGCGAGAACCGTGGCAAGGACAGAAGAAACCACCCGGCCAGTTATCAACACCGACACCTTCAGCGTCGGGCTCGGGACGGAAAAGCGGCGAACAGCCCAAATGCGTACAGATACCGATCAACACCCCAATTTCAGGCTTGATAGAGCGCATATGCCCTTCAATATAAGGTGGCTGCTGAGGCTCTGTTGATTCTGGATCCGCGAGCACGCCCTCCCCAAGCGACTCAGTTCGCTCGATCATCTCCGGCGTGCGATTGATAATCCAGATTGGGCGACCACGCCACTCAACAGTCATACGCTGCCCAGGCTCAAGCTTGGATATATCTGCTTGAACGGGAGCACCCGCTGCTCTTGCCCTGGCACTAGGCTGCCAAGAAGCCACAAAGGGTACCGCTACCCCGACAGCACCTACCGCACCTACTACGGAGGTGGCGCCTACGAGGAAACGGCGTCGGCCTTTGTTTACGCCGTTATCTGCCATTTCAGGTTTCTCCCATCAGCTTACCCGTTCCGCCGCAAAGAGATCCCGCGGCGACGAATATTAATTACGCTCTATGGTAAAAAAACAAAGCGCTGTGCACAAGAACAACCGCTCGTGACCATAGTGGTACAAGCAATATAATTTTTTGATATTCCAATAAAAAACGCCCAGGTCGATGACCTGGGCGTTTTGCCGCATAGCGTGGAAATTAACGCTTAGAGAACTGCGGACGACGACGTGCTTTGCGCAGGCCGACTTTCTTACGTTCAACTTGACGCGCATCACGCGTTACGTAGCCAGCGGCACGTAGCGAAGGACGCAGGTCTTCATTGTAGTTCATCAGGGCGCGGGTAATGCCGTGACGAATAGCGCCGGCTTGAGAGGAGCCACCACCGCCAGCGACAGTCACGAAGATGTCAAACTGGTTCAGGGTTTCAGTCAACTCAAGCGGCTGGCGAACAACCATGCGACCGGTAACAMGACCAAAGTAGAGGTCAAGGTCTTGGCTGTTGACAGTAATTTTGCCAGAGCCCGGCTTCATAAACACGCGAGCGGTGGAAGTCTTGCGGCGCCCGGTACCGTAATACTGCTGTGTCATGGCGAAGATTTCCTCAGATGTCTAGTTCAAGCGGCTGTTGGGCAGCATGCGGATGCTCGGCACCGGCGTACACTTTTAATTTAGTGTACATGGCGCGACCCAAAGGACCTTTCGGCAACATGCCTTTAACGGCTGACTCAATAATACGCTCAGGCGCATGATCAAGCATTTTGTCGAATGTCATAGAGCGCAGACCGCCCGGGTAACCAGTGTGGCGGTAATAGGKTTTAGCCTTCGCCTTGTTGCCGGTCACATGGACTTTCTCTGCGTTGATAACGACGATGTAGTCACCGGTATCAACGTGAGGGGTAAATTCGGGCTTATGCTTGCCACGTAAGCGGCGAGCAATCTCGGTTGCCAGACGACCGAGCGTTTTGTCCTTAGCGTCGACAACATACCAGTCGCGCTGGACGGACTGCGGCTTAGCACTGAACGTCTTCATGGATAAAAATCACCAGATTAAATGTATTGGGTGACTCACACCGTTACACGGCGAAGCACCATCCCTATTCTTTTTGGTTGCTGGTTTACGCCAGCAACATGCAGCGAGGCGGCATTCTACAGTAAGGCTACTTACAAGTTAAGCCGTTTCGCGACTTTTTTATTGGGKCGACGCACACCCCGGCTCTTAAGGTTTATGCGCCAGCGCCAGGTACTCTTTGGACTGCATCTCTTGCAGGCGTGAAAGGGTTCGCTGGAACTCAAACGTCAGCTTGCCATCGCTATACAGCTCTTCAATCGGCGCTTCTGCTGACATCAGCAGCTTCACGCCGCGGTCATAAAACTCATCGACCATATTAATGAAGCGACGCGCCTGATCATCCTGCTTGGCATCCATACGCCTGACATTGGAAACCAACACTGTATGGAACTCCCGGGCCAGCTCAATATAGTCGTTTTGACTGCGCGGCCCATCGCAGAGCTCCAAAAATTCAAACCAGGCAACGTCATCATGCAGACGGCGCGTTTTTAGCACCCGGTGGTTGACCTCCAGCGATGCCTCCGACTCCCCTTCGTTCCCCGCTATTTCCCGAAAGCTGCGCGACAGTTCACGCTCAGCGGACGCATCCAACGGTGAGTAAAAGATGGCGGCTCGCTCTAAGGCGCGCAGCCGATAGTCCACCCCAGAATCGACGTTAACCACTTCACAGTGGCGGTTCACAAGCTCAATAGCCGGCAAAAAGCGCGCCCGTTGCAGGCCATCTTTATATAAATCATCAGGCACAATGTTGGAGGTCGCCACCAGCACCACTCCACGCTCGAACAGCGCTTCCAGCAAATTGGCGAGAATCATGGCGTCGGTAATATCTTTAACAAAAAACTCATCAAAGCAAATAACCCGCGCCTCAGTGGCAAACTTGCCGGCGATTAGCGTGAGCGGATTCTTTTCACCTTTATAGTGGGTCAGCTCGTTATGAACCCGCTGCATAAAGCGGTGAAAATGGGTGCGCATTTTATCGGGAAAGGGCAAGGCTTCATAAAAGGTATCGACTAGGTAAGTTTTGCCACGCCCTACTCCGCCCCAAAAATAGAGACCCTTAACTTGAGGCAAAACAGGCTCCTCAGGCGACGAGGATTTCTTACCCATAAACCCCGCCATTTTGGCTTTTAACCCTTTATGCAGGCCTTTATTAGCGACCAACGCTTTGGGGACCGTCGTAGGCGCGGCAACAAGCTCATCGTAGAGCCGCTGAAGATGCTTTACCGCCAACTCCTGAGCGGCATCATATTGAAAATCATCGCGCTCTAAGTCCGCCCGATAGCGCTCTATAGGCGATGCAGGGCGCGTCTTTATCGCTGCCCCACCCGCAGATGTTGATGACATGCACTCGCCTCCTACAGCATATAAGGCAGTAGCCAGCACAACCACTGGCAACCTTAAGAAGGCAGTGATTATACCTGTAGAGACATCTAAGCGCATGAGTGGATTGACCCAACCGGCTGACTGACGCCTATAATAGCAGCCTGTTCGATTCTTAAGCTGCTAGCTAATGCAGCCTAACTGTTATATTCAAGGCGCCAGGGAGAACACTGTGGACGCAAGCTCACCATTAACGTTTGCCATCATCGGGTTTATTGTCGGCCTAATCGTTGGAGCGGTCGCATATCGGCTGTTCAGCAAAAGCCAGCGCGAGGCCTCTTCCATGCGCCAAAAGCTACTCGAGCGCGAGCATCAGATTGCCGAGATGAAGAGCAGCGTGGGCAGTCATTTAACGGGCATTTATCAACGTTTAAGCAATATTCGTGATGAAGCCAACCAGCTTGAGCTTCAGCTCAAAGAGGACGCAGCGGAGTGGAATATTCGCGATGCAGCCATTCATCAACCCAGCCTCGATCTTTCGGGCGTCGATTCAGCCCAAGAGCAGCAGACAACGGCTGACACCAACACGCCTGCTACGCCCCGCGACTACGCGGATGGCAAAGGCGGCACGCTGTCTGAAGACTTTGGCCTGAAAGGCAATGAGGCGACGACACCCCAGCCGCCGCCGCGCTACTAGCCCCCAATAATAATTAATCAGCCCCGGCTTCTGCTATCAGCGATCCGGGGCATTGAATGTTAAGCAGGGTTATCAATATTCACAAAACGATGCTCAACGTCGTACTCATCGCTTAACCACTCGCCCAGCGCCTGAATCCCATAGCGTTCAGTGGCGTGGTGCCCGGCAGCGATATAGTGAATGCCCATTTCCCGCGCCAGATGAGTAGTCCGTTCGGAAATCTCACCCGATACGAATACCTGCGCGCCAGCATCGAAGGCAGCGGTAATCATGTCTTGCGCCCCACCGGTACACCAAGCAATGCGTTCGATATCTCCCACCTGCGGGGCTTCAATGACCAAAGGCTCACGCTGCAAGGTTTGCGCTATTTGCGCGGCTAGAGCGCTAACCGACTGCGACTGCGCTAAACGCCCTGACCACAAAAGCCCCTCCCCCAGCTCGCCATCAATACACCCTTCTACCTTCCACCCCAGGCGACGGGCCAACTCGGCGTTATTGCCCATTTCTGCATGCGCATCCAAGGGCAGATGATAAGCTAACAGGCTGATATCATTATCAAGCAGCGTTTTAATCCGCTTCTGTTTCATGCCAGTAATCGCTACGGGCTCATTCTTCCAAAAGTAGCCATGATGCACCAGCACCATATCCGCCTGCCAAGCGACCGCCTCATCCAGTAGCGCCTGACAGGCAGTCACCCCCGTCATGATACGCTTGACGTGCTCGCCGCCAGCTACCTGCAAGCCGTTAATGGTAAAATCTTTAAATTCCGCCGCACGTAACTGATGGTCACAGGCCGCCACTAATTGGTCACGATGAATCATATTGCATCCTTTATTGATTTAACTGCACCCGTGAGGAAGTTGCTAAGAAAGTGTTACCATAAAACCATTGTAAAACTTGCTGCTTTTTATCGCGAACAGCAAGACCGACCCGCTAAGGAAATGATCGCATGCGACGCTACGTGCTGCCTTACCTCTGGCCTGTTATCACAGGCGTACTGCTCGCGGTGGTGATCCTTTTTGCACTTCCCGAGCAGCTACCCAACCCGTTTCGTGGCTCATCGCCACAAGCCCCTCAGACGCCAGCCCCGGTGATTTCTACGACCCCGACACTGGTAGAGCCCAATCCCAACCGCCCCGCGCCAGAAATTCATCAAGCGGCGCCACTATCTCGCAACGAAGGCCCCGCTAGTTACGCACAGGCAGTCGAGCAGGCCGCGCCTGCAGTGGTTAACATTTACTCGTCACGCATTGTTGAGCGCGACCAGCACCCGCTGATGTCGGATCCGTTTTTTCAGCAATTTTTTGATAATCAGGGTGACGACGCCACCACCCACCAGCGGATGCTGTCTAGTTTAGGCTCTGGCGTTATCGTCAGCGAGGACGGCTACGTACTGACCAATCACCATGTTATCAACGGCGCCGATGAAATCCAGGTCGCCCTGCGTGATGGGCGCGAAACCCTGGCGGAAGTTATTGGTACAGACCCAGAGAGTGATTTAGCCGTGCTGAGAATAACTCTGGACGATCTGCCGGTAATTGAACTGGCGGATTCTGCCGATGTGGCAGTAGGCGATGTCGCGCTCGCCATTGGCAACCCTTTTGGCGTCGGCCAGACGGTCACCATGGGCATCATTAGCGCCACGGGGCGCAATCATTTAGGGCTCAATGCCTACGAAGACTTTATTCAAACTGATGCGGCCATTAATCCGGGCAATTCAGGCGGCGCGTTGATCAACCCCGAAGGCGCTATGGTCGGGATTAATACGGCGATCTTCTCGCGCTCAGGTGGCTCTCAAGGCATTGGCTTTGCCATTCCCGCCAACCTTGCCCACAGCATTCTCGATGAATTGGTCACTCAGGGACGGGTGATTCGTGGCTGGCTGGGTATTGAAGCGCAGGCGCTATCCCGCGAACTGGCGGCTTCCTTTGGGCTGCAAACGCCCCAAGGCGTCATCGTCGCCGGCGTTGTCAGCGGCGGGCCCGCCGAGAAAGCGGGGCTGGAGCCGGGCGATGTACTACTCTCCGTCGACGGTCAGCCTATTTTGGATGCCCGTAACACGATGAGCGAAATCGCCTCTATAGCCCCCGGCACTTCGCTACCGCTCACCATCGTACGCAGCGGCGAACGCATGGAAATGACGCTGGAAGTGGGAGAGCGTCCACTGCCCACCACTCCGATTAATGAAGAGACTCCCAGCCAACGCGACTCATAAAGGCCTCACATAAGCGCCTAAGTCAGCATGTCTGCTAGGCGCTTTGTTAGACGCTGTCGTTATCTATCTAAGTTATCAATCGCGAATCCGGTACTCCGCTGAGCGGGCGTGAGCGGTTAATGACTCTCCCCGCGCTAACACCGAAGCTATTTTACCCAGCTCGGAGGCTCCCTCTGCCGAGCAGTGAATAATCGAAGAGCGCTTTTGGAAATCGTAAACGCCCAGCGGTGAAGAGAAGCGCGCTGTGCCAGAGGTAGGCAGCACGTGGTTGGGACCAGCACAGTAGTCACCTAGCGCTTCGGCGGTGTAACGCCCCATAAAGATGGCACCAGCATGGCGAATATCGTCTAACCACGTTTCCGGGGCAGCCACCGAAAGCTCCAGGTGTTCAGGGGCGATCCGGTTAATCAGCGTAATCGCCTCTTGGGCGTCCTGGCAGAGCACCAACGCTCCTCGCTTACGCAGCGACTCACGCACGATTTCTTCGCGCTCCAAGGTGGGCAGCAGCCGCTCAATCGCCTCTTCGACGGCCTCTAAGTGCTCAGCATCCCAGCTCACCAAAATCGCCTGGGCATCTTCGTCGTGCTCGGCTTGAGAAAACAGGTCCATCGCCAGCCAATCAGGATCGGTCTGACCATCGGAAACCACCATAATTTCCGAAGGCCCGGCAATCATATCGATGCCCACTTGACCAAATACCGCACGTTTGGCTGTGGCCACATAAATATTGCCCGGCCCAACTATTTTATCGACTCGGGGGACACTTTCCGTGCCGTAAGCCAGCGCTGCGACGGCCTGAGCGCCACCTATGGTAAACACATAGTCGACACCTGCCAGGTGAGCCGCTGCCAGCACCAGCTCATTGAGCACGCCATCGGGGGTAGGCACGACCATAACGATTTCACGCMCGCCGGCCACATGGGCAGGAATGGCATTCATCAGTACAGAGGATGGATAAGCCGCTTTTCCGCCCGGCACATAAATGCCGGCGCGATCCAGAGGGGTGACTTTCTGCCCCAGCACCGTGCCATCAGCCTCTTCATACTGCCAGGAGTTGGGCTTTTGGCGCTCGTGGTAGCGCTTAATCCGCTCGGCGGCACTGGAGAGCGCCTCTCGCTGCTCAGCAGGCAAGTTGKCAAACGCCCTTTTCAACTGCTCGGGCGTCAACTGCAGCTCATCCATCGAGGTAGCAGAAAGCCGGTCAAAACGATTGGTGGCTTCCACCACCGCCGCATCGCCCCGCTGCTTTACGCTGGCAAGGATTTCTTCTACTCGCGTCTGTACCGCTTTATCAGACACCCCTTCCCAATCCAACAGCGCATCAAGCCGATGGTTAAAGGCAGCATCGCTTGTCGATAGGCGTGAAATCGTCGCAGTCGTCTGTTTGCTCATGGGGGTCACCTCAGATCATTCGGCAAGCTGGGTCTGACGCTTTTTGACCGCACTGGCTAAGCGGTCGAGTAACGGCTTAATACGCTCATGCTTCATGGTCATGGCGGCCTTATTGACCACTAGCCGGGTGCTGATATGGGCAATAAGCTCGCGGGGCTCCATGCCATTTGCCCGCAGGGTATTGCCAGTATCGACGATATCGACAATCTCATCGGCTAGGTTCATCAGGGGCGCAAGTTCCATAGCGCCGTAGAGCTTGATCACTTCGGCCTGAATCCCCTGTTCGGCGTAGTAGCGGCGCGCCACGTTAACAAACTTCGTTGCCACCCGACGCCGGGCGCGGGCTGGCAATTGGCCGGTCACTCCCGCAGTCATCAACTTACAGCGGGCAATCTCCAAATCCAGCGGCTCGTAAAGCCCTTCGGCACCGTGCTCAAGCAGTACATCTTTACCCGCAATACCGACATCGGCTGCCCCTAGCTGAACGTAGGTGGGCACATCGGTGGCGCGGATAATCACCAGTTTTACGTCGGGCAAGTTGGTATCAAATAGCAGCTTACGGCTTTTGCTTAAATCCTCTGCAGGCGTAATGCCCGCATCGGCTAGCAGTGGCAGCGTCTCTTCCAGAATACGGCCCTTCGAGAGGGCTAAAATCAGTTGCTTACTCATCATGTCGCCCAGTGGTTATTAGCATACAGGGGCTTAGCAGCAGGGGCTCAGCAGAAATGGTCTAGCCAGGAATACGGCGAATGCGCGCACCCAGTAGCTGCAATTTCTCTTCGATACACTCGTAGCCGCGGTCAATGTGATAGATGCGGTCTACAAGGGTTTCGCCCTCGGCCATCATGGCCGCAATCACCAGCGAAGCCGACGCGCGCAGATCGGTTGCCATTACCGGCGCACCGGAAAGTTTCTCGACCCCCTCGATCAAGGCGGTGTTGCCTTCCAGCACAATATTGGCGCCCATGCGGTTTAGCTCTTGAACGTGCATAAAGCGGTTCTCGAAGATAGTCTCGACTACCCGAGAGTGCCCCACGGCCACTGCGTTCATGGCCACGAACTGCGCCTGCATGTCGGTAGGGAACGCAGGATAAGGCGCGGTACGAATATTTACCGCCTTAGGGCGCTTGCCGTGCATATCCAGGGCAATCCAGTCGTCGCCACTAGTGACTTCGGCCCCCGCCTCTTCCAGCTTAGCGATGACCGCATCCAGGATATCGGCCCGGGTACGCTTGACCTTGACCCGGCCGCCGGTCATGGCGGCGGCGACTAGAAACGTGCCGGTCTCGATACGATCGGGCATGACATCGTGTTCGCAGCCGTGCAGCTTCTCGACACCTTCGATAGTAATGGTGTCAGTACCCTGGCCGCTGATTTTAGCGCCCATTTTGATCAAGCACTCTGCCAAGTCGACGATTTCAGGCTCGCGGGCAGCGTTTTCTAGAACGGTTTTGCCTTCGGCCAAGGTCGCCGCCATTAGCAGGTTTTCGGTACCGGTCACCGTCACGGTATCAAAGTAGATAGTTGCGCCTTTCAGGCGACCGTCGACCCGCGCGCGGATATAACCCGCCTCAACGCGAATCTCCGCCCCCATGGCTTCTAAACCGCGAATGTGGAGATCCACCGGCCGCGAGCCGATGGCACAACCGCCGGGCAGGGACACATCGGCTTTACCGAAGTGGGCAAGCAGAGGGCCCAGCACCAGGATGGAGGCACGCATTTTCTTCACGAGCTCATATGGCGCGTGGCACTGGGTCACCTGGGAGCCATCCAACTGAATACTCAGTTTTTCGCCCATCACCGGCTCAACGCCCATGCGGCCAAGCAGCTCTAGCGTGGTGGTAATATCCTGTAGGTGGGGCAAGTTACCAATTACCACAGGACCATCGGCCAGCAGGCTGGCACACAGGATTGGTAACGCCGCGTTTTTGGCGCCGCTCACCCACACTTCACCGTCTACCGACCCATTGCCGGTAATAATTAATTTATCCATGGGGCGACCGTTATTGAACGTTTTCCGGTGCAGTTTGCCACTGCGCCGGAGTAAACGTTTTGATGCTAATAGCGTGGAGCGCGCCCGAGGCGATCTCATCACTCAGCGCTGCATAAACCAGCTGCTGACGTTTGACCGGAGAGAGACCTTCAAAGGCATCGCCAACCGCAATCACCTGAAAGTTACAGCCTTCACCCTGGATATGGAACTGACATCCGTCAATACGGGATTCAAGCAGTGCTTTTACCTCGTTGGGTTGCATGGCGCAAAAACTCCTTTGGGGTCATCGTTATCATTGAGCGTAATTGGGTCGACATAATAAAGAAAAGCAGCGCGCTTGGCGATGCCGTACTTTTAAACTGCCAAGGTAGCGGTGGGTTGCTCAATCAACGCATCCAATTCAGCCAGTGAGGCAAGGCGGCGCAGCGGAGCTGAAAAGTGAATGGATTGAACCTGGATACCGCGCTGCTGGCAGATGCGAAGCCATTCAAACAGCACGCTAATAGCAACGCTGCTGGCCTTTTCAACGCGGCTGAAATCAAAGCTGATGGTGGTGAGCTCGGTGTGTTTGAGCCATTTAACGCCACTGGCGGCCAAATCGGCCGCCACGGTTACCTCCACATCCCCCACTACCAGCAGGGTGGCATCATCTACGCTAACGGTGACGCTAGGGTGTGAAAACAGCGCTGTCACGCATCGCCTCCCTGCTCCAGCTCTTCAACGCCCACCTCTGGCGACCACCCATCAATTACCGCATCGTAATCGCGGTTGTTATCGCGCATGGCTTGGTCAAACTGATTGCGGAAGGTTAGCCCCAGATTAATACCATTAACGATCACATTCACCACCCGCCATTCGCCGTCAGAGAGCCTTAGACTATAGCTAACGGGATATACTTGCCCGTCACTGGCCACGACTTCCATGGCAACGCTGGCCTGGTCGTCATAGCGCTGTGCCTGCTGGGTATCCAACACCCGCAGCTCATCGTAATCAAACGTCACCAACCCGCGGGTATAGGTATCAATCAGCGTTTGCCGAAACACATCGACAAAACGACGGCGCTGCTCCGGTGAAGCATTGCGGAAATAGTTGCCCATCACGCTGGCACCGATATAGCGAAAATCTGCCACCTGGTCGAGATTGCTATCCACCAACGCCTCAAGCTCGCTAAGGTTATTGGCATAGTAATCCTTGCGGCCCTGAAGATCTGCCATCAGCGACTCAACGTTATCGCGAACCATCTCTTCTGGCGTCTGAGACTGCGCATGCGACTGCAATGGCACCATTAACGCTGCCATCATTACGACGACCCATAACCAACGCCCCCACATCAAGTTCACTCCATTCATAACGCTTATCTCCCTACCCGTGATTACACAGGGTTAGTGCCTGCAATTTGAAACATTAGCTATTTAACACAGTAGCTATTTAACACATTCGCTACTTGAAACATCAGTTACTTGCCATATTGGACACAAATTGCTGGATAAGTTCTTCCAGCACCAGCGCCGACTGGGTGTCGCGAATGGTGTCGCCATTCTCCAGCATCTCGGGGTCGCCGCCCACGCTTAGGCCAATGTACTGCTCGCCTAATAAGCCTGCAGTCAGAATAGAGGCAATCGAGTCTCTTGAGAGCTGGCCTTCAAGTTCGCTATCCAGGCTGAGCACCACCCGCGCATCGAACCACTCGGTATCTAGTTCAMTCGCTTCTACTCGCCCCACCGTTACGCCCGCCATAGTGACCCTGGCACGGGGCTTTAAACTGCCAATATTGGCAAAGTTGGCCTCTAGCTGAAATGACTGTGTGGGTGCAGAGAGCGTCAGTCCACTAACCCGCAAGCCGAGGAACACAAGCCCCAGGATGCCTGCCACCATAAACAGGCCTACACCGAACTCCATGGTTTTACTGCGTTTCATGAAACTGCTCCAGCCATTAAAGGCCGCCAAACATCATGGCGGTCAACACAAAATCAAGCCCCAATACTGCAAGCGACGAATACACTACCGTGCGCGTAGTAGCACGCGAGATACCTTCCGAAGTGGGCACCAAATCATAACCCTGGAACACCGCAATCCAGGTTACCACCAGGGCAAATACGGCGCTTTTGATCATGCCGTTACCAATATCACTGAGAAAGGCCACGTTGGCTTGCATATTGCTCCAGTAGGAGCCCTCGAAAACGCCTAACCACTCGACGCCCACCAGGTAGCCGCCCCAAATACCCACCACGCTAAAACCTACCGTTAGGATAGGCAGCGACACAAAGCCAGCCCACAGGCGTGGGGCCACCACGCGGCGTAGCGGATCAACCCCGATCATTTCCATGCTGGTGAGCTGCTCGGTGGCTTTCATCAAACCAATCTCGGCGGTAAGCGCTGAGCCTGCCCGGCCAGCAAACAGCAGCGCCGCCACTACTGGGGCAAGCTCACGCAATAGCGAAAGCGCTACCATTTGACCCAGCGCCTGCTCAGCCCCGAAATCAACCAGAATGGTATAGCCCTGCAGCGCCAGCACCATGCCGATAAACAGCCCAGACACCAACACAATGGCCAGCGAAAGCACGCCAACAAAGTGCATCTGGTGCAACCACAAACGCCAACCTTCCCGGGAAGGCACGCCAATCGCTGACTGGAATAGAAACACCCCGGCACGGCCTAATGCTTCCATTAAATCGCACCCTCGACGCCCTAGCCGGGTGATACGCGCGGTGCTACTAGAGAACTTTGACTGCATTAACCCTGCCCTTTATTTGCCCTGCATGTGTGCATTTAAGCTAACGTTGTCGCCTATCCCTACGGTGTCACCGGGGCGTCACCCAGAATGTCGCGATAAAACGCTTCAGCGGGGTAGTGAAACGGCACCGGGCCATCTGGTTCGCCATGAATAAACTGGCTAACCCGCGGATCTTGGTTAGTGTCCAACGTTTGCGGCGTGCCATGGGCGACCACCTGACCATCGGCAATTAAATAGAGGTAATCCGCAATGCTCAAGGTCTCTTTGATATCATGGGAGACCACCACGGAGGTTAGCTGCAGCGCTTGATTCAGGCGCTTGATGAGCTGCACCAACACACCCATAGAAATAGGATCCTGACCCACAAACGGCTCGTCATACAGAATCAGCTCCGGATCCAGCGCTACCGCACGGGCCAACGCCACCCGGMGAGCCATCCCCCCGGAAAGTTCCGCGGGCGTTAAGTGGCGCGCGCCGCGCAGTCCCACGGCCTGTAGCTTTAACAACACCAGATCGCGCACCATGGTGTCAGGCAAATCAGTATGCACGCGCAGCGGGAAAGCTACGTTCTCGAACACATCCAAATCGGAAAACAGTGCGCCACTCTGAAACAGCATTCCCATCCGCTTGCGCAGCGTAAATAGCGCCTTCCGGGATAGCCGATGAACATCCTGACCATCAATGAGGATGCGCCCGCTCTCCGGGGTCAACTGGCCACCAATCAGTTTCAACAGCGTTGTTTTACCGGTGCCGCTTGGCCCCATGATCGCCGTCACTTTACCCCGCGGTATAGTCATATTCACACCACGGAAAATCTCGTGATCGCCACGAGAGAAATAAAGGTCTTCAATTTCTATAAAGGGTGCATCAGTCATGGATCAGTTGACTCTTAACAAGGCGCAGCTAGGACTAATTATCATACCCTACTTGCTGCTACCGCAGTTAGAAAACAGTGTTTCTAAAACATTATCGAACATTGTACTATAACGCCACAAAACATTACGGCGCGAGCGGGCCTTCCTGTTGATTAATAACATCACTGGTGAGCTAATCCCTAGACTAGGCCAGCTTACCGCTCAAGCCACCAGGGATAACGAGCGCAATTACTGCCTATAAGCGGTGTCGAGATGTTATTCTTGGCGGTTACCACTTTTTATATTTTCAATCGTTAAGAGAAAACGCTATGCGCCAGCCTCTCGCTTCATCCAGCCTATTACGCGAAAGCGCACTGCGTACGCTGCAAATTGAGCAGGCAGCGATTGGCGGTCTCCAGGCTAAACTAGACGAAAGCTTTGACCGCGCCTGCGAATTAATCCTCGCCTGCCAAGGGCGGGTGGTGGTGACTGGCATGGGCAAGTCGGGGCATATTGCTGGCAAGCTGGCAGCAACGCTTGCCAGCACGGGCACACCGGCCTTTTTCGTTCACCCCGGTGAAGCCAGTCATGGCGATTTGGGCATGATCACCCGCGCTGATGTAGTACTGGCGCTCTCTAACTCGGGTGAAACGGCCGAAGTCACCGCCCTACTGCCGCTGCTTAAACGCTTGGGTACGCCACTGGTCAGCATGACGGGGCGTCCCCACTCGACGCTTGCCAAACACGCTGATGCACATCTTAACAGCGGCGTTGAGCGCGAAGCGTGCCCGCTCGATCTGGCCCCTACCAGCTCCACTACCGCCGCTCTCGCCCTAGGCGATGCACTGGCGGTGGCGTTACTGGAAGCCCGTGGATTTACCGCTGAAGATTTTGCCCTTTCCCACCCGGGTGGCAGTTTAGGCAAACGCCTGCTACTGCGCGTTAGAGACCTGATGCACGACGGCTCGCGCCTGCCCCAGGTCGCGCTGGGCAGCCCGCTGCGCGATGCGTTATTGGAGATTACCCGGCAAGGGCTTGGCTTTACCTGTGTGGTGGATAGCGATGGACGCCTCGCCGGAGTCTACACCGATGGCGACTTGCGCCGTACGCTGGATCAGTTTCACAACCTGCGCGATGTCCGCGTTGACGACGTTATGACCCGGCCAGGCAAACGCATCGGCCCCGACATCCTGGCGGCCGAAGCGGTACGCATTATGGAAGAGAGCCGGATTACCGCGCTAGCGGTGGTGGATGAACAACAGCGCCCTATTGGGGCTCTACATATGCACGACCTGCTCGCTAGCGGCGTTATTTAACCCATCACCGTTCTACGCCGACTGGTTTTAAAAATGACTGATATGGAGGCTCTATGACCCTACCTGCTGCGCTACTTGATCGACTCCGCCGCGTACGCCTATTGGCGCTGGATGTTGACGGCGTACTCACCGATGGCCGCCTCTACTTTCAGGCCGATGGAATCGAAATCAAAGCCTTCCATACCCAGGATGGCCATGGGCTAAAACTTCTCAAACGCGTGGGCGTGCATGTTGCGCTGATTACCGGCCGCGATTCACCTATGGTAAGTCAACGCGCTGCCGCTCTGGGTATCGACCATGTCCATCAAGGCTGTGAGGACAAACTGGCGACCCTGCGCGGGCTCTGCCAGCGCCTTGATATCGAGCTGGAGCAAGTGGCCTATTGCGGCGACGACCTGCCCGATCTAGCGGCGATTAAGCGCTGCGGCGTCGGCATTACGGTTCCTAACGCGCCGGATTATATGCACACCCACGCTGACTGGACCACCGAACGTCTGGGTGGCCACGGCGCCGTGCGTGAAATTTGCGACACGCTGCTTGAATCTCAAGGGCACTGGGGCGCGGTGCTTGACACCTATCTGCACGGTCGACCATAAATGTTGAAACGGCTTAACCTACGCCTCTGGCTCGGCGGGCTTGTTATCGCGCTAGGCGCGCTGTTGGTGTGGCTTGACCCAGGCGGGCCTCAAGATACCGCTATCGACCCTGAAGCACAGGCTCAGGAGCCAGGCCACGTACTCGAAAACGCTGAAATTACCCTGTTTGGTGATAACGGCAAGGTGTTGCAGTCGCTAAAAACGCCGCGCCTAATTCATACCCCTCAGCGAAGCGAAACCTGGACCGAAGAGCCCGAAGCCGTACTATACGACAGCGAAAACCGTCAGTGGCTGGCCAGCGCCGATGTCGGCACGCTCAATACCGCTACCCAAGCCCTGCTGCTGTCAGGTTCAGCTCGCCTGGTCGCGCCGGATGAAGGCTGGCAGCTAGACACCGAGCTATTGCATTATGATGGCCTAACTCAGCATGCCTGGAGTGAAACACCGGTAATGCTGCAGCAACCGCCCCAGCAAATGAGTGCCTCACGCATGGATGTGTGGCTTAACAATAGCCAGGTTCGGCTAACTGATAATGTGCGCGGCACGCACCCCCCGGCCACGCAACGCTAATAGGAATTGTCATGAAAGCACTTATTTACACAGCCCTTTTTGCGCTCGCGATGCCGCTACTGGCACTGGCCCAAACCTCACAACAGGCTCCGGTGGAAGTCGAAGCCGACCGTTTAGATCTCGACCAACGGGCGGGCACCGCCGTTTATACCGGGAATGTGGATATTCGTCAGGGCGAGATGCAGCTGCGCGGCGAGCGGGTAGAGATCGAACGCAACGCGGCTGGCGAACTCTCGACGGCAACAGCCACCGGCGAGCGCGCCTACCTGCGCCATCAAGCCGAAGGGCAAGATGGCCCGACGGAAGGTTGGGCGCGACGGATTATTTACCACGTCGCCGAGCGCCGCGTAGAGCTAATCGACCAAGCCGAACTGATCCAACAAGAAGATACCTTTAGCGGTGGGCGCCTTGAGTATTTTATTGACCGCGAAGTGATTCAAGCGCGCTCTGACGTTGACGGCAGTGAGCCCCAGCGCATTCGTATGACTATTCAGCCTGAACAATAGGGAGCCAAGCTGTGGCAACTGCTGACACTGCGCCGATCAAAACCCTGTATGCCCACCACCTGGCGAAAAGCTACAAGCGCCGCCGAGTGGTCAAAGACATCAATTTAGAGATCTCCCAAGGCAGCATTGTTGGCCTACTGGGCCCCAACGGCGCAGGTAAAACCACCTCGTTCTACATGATTGTCGGGCTGGTGAAATCCGATGCTGGCAAGGTCGGAATCGATGCGGTGGATTTAACCCGTGCGCCGATGCACGAGCGCGCAGCGGCGGGTATTGGCTACCTCCCCCAAGAGGCGTCTATTTTTCGCAAACTATCGGTTGCCGATAACATTATGGCGATACTCGAGACGCGCAAAGAACTTGACCGCACAGGACGCGAACAGCGCCTGGAAGCGCTACTCGAAGACTTTCATATCACCCACATCCGCGACAACCTTGGCATGAGCCTTTCGGGCGGTGAGCGCAGGCGTGTAGAAATTGCCCGCTCGCTGGCCACTGACCCTGCCTTTATTTTACTGGATGAGCCCTTTGCTGGCGTCGACCCTATTTCGGTAGGCGAGATCAAAACCATCATTCGTGCGCTGAAGCAACGTCATATTGGCGTACTGATCACCGATCACAACGTGCGTGAAACCCTCGATATTTGCGATATCGCCTATATCGTTGGTGATGGGCAAATCATTGCCAGCGGTTCACCCAGTGCCATTCTCGATAATCAGAAGGTCAGAGACGTATATCTGGGTGCTGATTTTCGCCTTTAAACTGATCAGCTATGCCTACAATCACCGCCTGCCCATAAACCTATTTTTTGGTTCTGTAAATAGCGCTCTGCAACAACTTTACTACCAATGGCATGCTTATTGCACTTGCACCAGACACTCACTCGCACTAGGGTGGAGCATTCTGATTAACGAGTGGTTCTCAGATGGTCATGAAAGCTTCTCTCCAACTGCGTATCGGCACACAGCTGACCATGACGCCCCAGTTGCAACAGGCGATTGCGCTGTTGCAACTCTCGACGCTGGACCTTCGTCAAGAAATTCAGCAGGCCCTAGATGCCAATCCCATGCTGGAGCAGGAAGATGAATTTGGTGAGCAGGCTGTCAGCGAGCCTAAGGAAGAAGAGTGGTCAGAGGGCATCCCCACTGAACTCTCAGTAGATAGCGACTGGTCAGATACCTATCAAGATATGGGTAGCCAGGGCGGCAGCAGCGAAGGCCCTGATTTTGAGCGTCAGGCAGCCGGGCAGAGCCTGCATGGGCACCTACTATGGCAGCTTGCCATGACCGACTTTAGCGCCCGCGAACAGCTTGTCGCAGAGAGCTTAATCGACGCGCTCGACGCCAACGGCTACTTAACCCAGCCGCTTAACGATATTCGTGAGGGCCTGCGTGCCCAGGGCATTGACGGGCTTAGCCAACGCGAGGTAGAAACCATTCTGCTCAAACTCCAGCAGTTTGAGCCAACCGGTATCTTTGCCCGCGACCTGCGTGAATGCCTGATGCTGCAGCTCGCCGCCCTGCCCGATGATACGCCGCTACTGGTTCCCGCCCGCCGCCTAGTGCGGCAGTTCCTCGAAGCGCTTGGTAAGGATGACATGCGCCTGCTAAAGCGCCGCCTGGGGCTCGATGACCAACAGCTGGCCGATGTTATCCTACTTATTCGCAGCCTCGACCCCCGCCCAGGCAGCGCCTACGGCGACACCGATGACAGCTATGTAACCCCCGACCTGGTCGTCCGCCACGACCACGAAGGCTGGCATTTAGAACTCAACCCAGAGGCCCTGCCACGGCTGCGCATTCAGCCCGACTACGCCAGTTTGATTAAGCGTGCGGACAAAAGCGATGACAACCAGTTTCTCAAAGAGCACCTACAGGAAGCGCGCTGGCTGATTAAGAGCCTCTCGAGCCGTAACGATACGCTGCTACGCGTGGGGCGCGAAATCATCACCCGCCAGATTGGCTTTTTAGAGCACGGCGAAGAAGCCATGAAACCGCTGATACTGGCCGATATTGCCGAAGCTGTGGAGATGCACGAATCGACGATTTCACGGGTCACGACGCAAAAATATATCCATACCCCCCGGGGCGTGTTCGAGCTCAAGTACTTTTTCTCAAGTCAGGTGAGCGGTCAAGATGGCGACAGTCACTCCAGCACCGCCATCCGCGCGCGACTCAAGAAATTGATTCAAGAGGAGCCACCCGGCAAGCCGCTCTCAGACAGCCGCCTAGTCACGCTATTAGGCGAAGGAGGGATTCAAGTAGCGCGGCGTACGGTGGCTAAATATCGCGAGGCCATGGGCATTCCTTCCTCCAGTGAGCGACGTCGTTTACGCTAGGTTCTGTCGACGTTGCAGCGAATCTCTCGACAAGGGCTTTGCAACGCGGCAAAAAGGGTTACAATCGAAGTACAGTCCGATGGATAAGGAGCACGTCAATGCAAGTAAATATCACTGGTCATCACGTAGAACTGACTGACGCCTTGCGTGACTATGTCAACGAAAAGCTTGAGCGTGTAGAGCGCCATTACGACAATATAACCACGGTGCAAGTCACCTTATCAGTGGAGAAAGAGCGCCAGCAGGCCGCTTGTACGCTGCACGCCGCAGGTGCTGACTTACATGCGGAAGCCCTCGACAGTGATATGTACGCCGCTATCGACGCCCTAGCGGATAAAATCGACCGTCAACTCGTTAAACACAAGGAAAAAGCACAAGCTCGCGCCCAAGGCGCAGGTGTGCGTTAATTCAATGACGTTGGAAACCATACTCCCCCCGGAGCGCGTTCTTTTTGACGTACCCGGGGGCAGCAAAAAAAGGGTGCTGGAGTTTTACAGCACCTTTATCGCGCAAAATATCCCCAGCCTGGACAGCCAAGAAGTGTTTAGCCGTCTAATCGGCCGCGAGCGCTTAGGCAGTACCGGTATCGGTAACGGCGTGGCTATTCCCCATGCGCGCAGCCCCCACTGCACCGCCCCTATCGCTGGTTTTTTAAAACTCTCAGAAGCGATTGATTTTGACGCTATCGACGGAGACCCGGTAGATCTGGTGTTTGTCCTGCTGGTACCTGAAGAAGCAGATGACACACACCTCTCTCTGCTCGGCCAAGTAGCGACCATCATGAATGATGCGGATACACGCCAGCAGCTGCGTAAAGCAGCCAGTCAGCGCGAGCTACTTGAGCTGATTACCGCCAAAATTCGTGAGCAATCCGCGGCCTAACGGTCTTCAAACCTGTTTTAAGGTTCGTTACGGCAGGTAATGTTTCGCTCACCACCCTCAACGCAGCTTGACCAAAGCAAAGAGAGACTCTATGCAACTGGTGATCATTAGCGGCCGCTCCGGGTCAGGCAAATCTATCGCTCTACAGGCGCTGGAGGACCTTGGCTATTATGCGATTGATAACCTCCCCGCTATGCTGCTGGGCTCGTTGGTGGACGAATTACGCGACCAGGGTGACCGCGCTCACTTGGCGGTCAGTATCGATGCCCGTAATTTGCCGGGAGCGCTGGAGCGCCTACCGTCTTTGTTAGAAGAGTTGCGCCAGCGTAAAATCGATTTTCAAGTTATTTACTTGACCACCGATGCCCGTATCCTGCTTGAGCGTTACTCCGCTACCCGGCGACGCCATCCGCTGACTCGGGATAGCGAGATGACCCTGGAAGAGGCGATCAATAAAGAAGAGGAGACGCTGGAGGATATTCGCGATCTAGCCGATCTATTGATCGATACATCTCGCTTATCGGTACACGATTTGCGCCGTCGCATTACCGACCAGGTAGCGCACCAGCGCCGCGATAAGCTAACGCTGACCCTTGAGTCGTTTGGTTATAAACGCGGCGTGCCGTTAGACGCTGATTTGGTCTTCGACGTGCGCTGTCTGCCGAACCCTTACTGGGACCCAACGCTACGCCAGTTCACCGGCCGCGACGCTGAGATTGTGGCTTTTTTGAGCGGCTATCCCATTGTTGACGCCATGAGCGACGACATTCTGGCTTGGCTAGAGCGTTGGCTACCCGCTTACCAGAATAGCCAACGCAGCTACATGACTATCGCGATTGGCTGCACCGGTGGCCAACACCGCTCGGTCTATATGGTCGAGAAGCTGGCAGAAAGGCTGGCCACCAGCATGGGCGACGTTCAATTACGCCACCGTGAGCTGGGGCTGCACTACACCTTAAGCGATCAGTCGGCGGCCCCTCTCCTCAGCGCTACTCCAAACAACGAGCGAGAAGAGACTTCTTAAGAGCGCCTATCCATTAATGACACCACTCGGCGAAAAGGAACCAGGGTGCCAGAAAGAATACTTACACTCACCAATCAACGCGGGCTACACGCGCGCGCAGCGACAAAACTGGTCAAATGCGGCCAACAGTTCTCGGCTAAAATACGTGTTTACAAACAGCAACAGGTTGCCGACGCCGCCAACATCATGTCGCTGCTGATGCTCGCCGCCCCTTGCGGTACCGAGCTAACGATCAGCGCCGAAGGTGATGACGCCGAACAGGCACTTGAAGCTATTCAAGCGCTGTTCGACGCGCGTTTCGAGGAAGATCAGTAGCCGCACTTGGCTATTTGGACTTAGTCACCGGCTACCGTCATGGCATCGATTAACCAGCTACCCGTGTGAACACTGCCACGGGTATCGGTGTCATCGCCGATACCGACTAGCCCAGCAAACATCCGCTCTAGATTACCGGCAATGGTGAACTCTTCGACCGGGTACTGCMCCTTACCGTTTTCGACCCAAAAGCCTGCGGCACCGCGGGAGTAGTCGCCAGTCACACCGTTAACGCCTTGGCCCATCAGTTCAGTTACCCAAATCCCCCGCCCCATCTCCTGCAGCAGGCTTTCGCGTGATTGCAGCGGCGCCGCTAAACGCACATTACGTGCGCCACCGGCATTGCCCGTGGTTTGCATATCGAGACGACGAGCGCTGTAAGAAGAGAGCATATAGCTGGCAATGCTGCCCTGATCGATAAAGCGATTATTACGGGTTTGCACGCCCTCGCCATCAAACGGCGAGCTCGCCGTGGCACCGMCCTCCATGGGACGCTCTTCTAAGCTAAACCAGTCGGGAAACAGCGGCGTGCCGAGCCGGTCGCACAAAAACGAGGCCTGCCGGTAGAGCGCGCCACCGGCCAAACCACTGAGAAGGTGGCCGATTAAGCCACTGGCCAGCGAGGGATCAAACAGTACCGGAAAAGTGCCCGTGGGCGGGCGTTTAGCACCGAGCCTGCGCAGCGTTCGCGCGGCGGCCTCGCGGCCCACTTCGGCAGGGTCTCGCAGTGCCTTGGGGTCGCGGGCAGAAGTGTAGTCGTAGTCGCGCTGCATACCGGCCGCGTCTTGGGCAATCAGCATGCACGAAAGAGAGTGACTACTGCCTTTTTGGGTACCTAAAAAACCGTGGCTATTGGCGTAAACGCGTACCCCTTCGCCGCTGGAGAGTGACGCGCCATCCGACTGAGAGATGCCCTCAACGTCGCTTCCCGCCTGCTCACAGGCAAGCGCCAGCTCAATCGCCTCATCCGTTGTCAGGGACCAGGGGTAGTGCACTTTTAAATCGGGCTGCTCGGTGGCCATCAACGATGCATCGGCCAGCCCAGCGGCAGGGTCTTCGCCGGTATAGCGGGCAATCGCCAGGGCTTTCTCCACGGCGGCCTGAATTGAGGCGCTGCTGGCGTCTGTGGACGAAGCACTGCCTTTACGCTGACCTACGTAAAGCGTGACGGCAATGCCCTGGTCACGGGATAACTCAACCGTTTCAACTTCGCCCAGGCGCACGCTGACACCGATGCCCTGGTCTACACTTGCGCCCACCTCAGCAGCATCTGCGCCCAAGCGCTTGGCCAGCGCTAGCGCTTCTTCGGCACGCGCGGTCAATAACGACTGCTGCGCGGATGCATTAAATGCCTGTGCCATATGGCCTCCTTTTTCAACCGCATGTCTCTCAAGCGAATGTCTTTCAAGAGAGTGTCTTCGGCGAATCAATGTTGTACTCGCAGCTGGTATAATGCCGCTACGAATCTTGTCTGTGAGTCACACTATGCGTAAGCAACGTCCCGATACCGTCTCAAGTACTAATGAAGTAGAAGAGCAGGAAGAACGCCCTAGCAAGTCGCAACTCAAACGCGAAATGCATGCCTTACAGGCACTTGGGGAAACCTTAATCGCCATGCGACCGGCGGAACGCGCCCGATTCCCCCTCTCTGACGATATGCTGCGCGCTATCGAGGAAACCTCGCGCATCCGTTCCCATGAAGGTCGCCGCCGCCATATGCAGTATGTCGGTAAGCTAATCCGTAAAGAGGATCTCACCGCCATTCAAGGCGTATTCGATTCCATCGACCAGGAGCAGGAGCAGCGCGACCACGCGTTCCACCGACTGGAAAAATGGCGGGAACGCTTAATTGACGAGGGCGATCCTGCTGTCGACCTGTTTATGGCGGAGCACCCCGATGCCGATCGCCAGACCCTGCGTCAATTGATTCGCAACGCCCAGCGGGAACGCGAGCAGGGCAAACCGCCGACCAGCTCGCGCAAGCTATTCAAACACCTGCGCGAAACGCTCGCTCTTTAAAGGCGGCTCATTAAGACTGCGTGCCGCCGACGGTCAGCTCATCCAATTTCAGGGTGGGCTGGCCGACACCCACCGGTACGCCCTGCCCCTCTTTACCACACACGCCAATACCGGTATCCAGCGCCATATCGTGGCCAATCATGGAGACCCGCTGCATCGCTTCTGGCCCGTTACCAATCAAGGTGGCCCCTTTTACCGGCGCCGTCACCTTACCATCTTCAATCAGGTAGGCTTCGCTGGCGGAGAACACGAATTTACCCGAGGTGATATCCACCTGACCGCCGCCAAAGCTGACCGCATAAATACCGCGCTTAACGCTTTTGATAATATCGCTGGGCTCATCTTGGCCCGCAAGCATAACGGTATTGGTCATACGCGGCATCGGCAGGTGAGCAAAGGATTCTCGCCGCGCGTTGCCTGTGGGTGCCATGCCCATTAAGCGAGCATTTAGCTTGTCCTGCATATAGCCGGTCAAAATGCCGTCTTCGATAAGCGGCGTGTATTGCCCCGGCGTGCCCTCGTCATCCACGCTCATGGAGCCACGGCAATCCGATAAAGTTGCATCATCAACAATCGTTACGCCTTTAGCGGCCACGCGCTCGCCCATCTTGCCTGCAAAGGCGGAGCTGCCCTTACGGTTGAAATCGCCTTCAAGGCCATGCCCCACTGCTTCGTGGAGCAAAATACCCGGCCACCCAGACGCCAGCACTACGGGCATTTGACCCGCGGGCGCATCGACGGCTTCCAGATTAACCAGCGCCTGACGCACCGCTTCTTTGGCGTACTGCTCGGCGACTTGATCATCGCGCAGCTTAGCCATGGAATAACGGCCACCACCGCCTGCGCTGCCGCGCTCACGGCGACCATTCTTAACCGCAATAACGCTGACATTAAAGCGTACCAGGGGGCGAATATCGGCAGCCAGAGTGCCGTCGCTGGCCCGCACCAACACCACTTCATAAGTACCCGACAGAGAAGCGCTCACTTGGCTAATGCTCGGATCAGCCGCACGCGCCACACGGTCAGCCTGTTTGAGCATGGCCACTTTCTCTTCGGCGCTTAGCCCGGCTAAGGGATCAATCCCTGCATAGCGCGACATAGCGGAAACGGGCCGAACCAATTGCCCAGGTAAACGTTGACCGCTGCGCACAATACCTGCCGCGGTGCGGCCAGTGTCCATTAGCGCATCGGCCGTAATTTGGTTGGAGTAGGCAAAGCCGGTTTTTTCACCGGCCAGTGAGCGCACGCCGACACCGCCGTCAATATTGTAGCTGGCCTCTTTCACCTCACTATCTTCCAGCACCCAGCCCTCTTGCCAAGTACGCTGAAAATAGAGATCCGCGTAGTCAATGCCCGCGCCCATGGCGTAGCCCAACCCCGTTTCCAGAGCCTCTAAATCGAGTCCTCCAGGGGTCAACAGAATGGCAGCAGCCGTATCTACATCACTTTTATATGCGGTCATTGGGGGCCTTCTAAAGTAACCTGCGGCGAGGTCCAAGGGCCTCGCACGCGATAATGGAGTGTTGTGGCACGATCTAAAGCGTCGCCAAACATCTGGTCAGCAAGGAACAGCGCGCCGCCCACGATGGGCGCGCCAACGGCGATCGCCGCGATCGGTAAACTTTGCGTCACTGGTAGKGTGACGCCAAGCCGCTGGTCAAGTTCACGCGACACCAGGTCGACACTGCCGGTAAGCGTTAGGGTGGTGGCCGGCGCATCAATTTGCAATGGCCCGCGTAGCGTCAGCAACCCACCGGTAACGTCGGCGGTGCCCTGGACACGATCAAATGCCGTGCCCCGGCCGGTAACGTCAGAAAAATCCRGGCGCAGACGACGTAAAATATTATCGAAATTAAGCAAGCCGATTAAACGCGCAGGCGCCGATTCCAGGGTAACAAAACGGCCATCGCGAATGTCGGTACTGATAGTGCCATCCGAGCGGCTTAGCTCCAACTGCCAGGGAGCTCCCGGCCAATCAAGCGAGGCGGCCACATCGGTACTACGGCTGCGCATGGCCACCGGTTGGTCAAGACGTTCAAGGGCGGTCCCAATGTCGCCCCCCTGAATGGTAATGTCCGCACGAGTATGACTGGAAACAGCGTCCCCTTCCCAGTAAAGCTCGCCTCGCGCAGAGAGCTGGCCCAGGGTTAAGCCAACGGGGGTAAGCGAAAAACGCTCACCGTCGGTTTTCCAATAGGCCGTCAAGGGACCAAAACGACGCGGCCCCATCGCAATTTCGGCTAAACGCAATCGCCCATTGGGCACATCGGCTAGCCAGTCAGGAATGGCCAACGGCGCCTGACGCTGCGTTTCGACCGATCCCATCCAGGAGTCTGGCATCGGTGCATCGCTGTCATGCTCAACATTGGCTAACGCCAGCAAGCGATCAAGCGCCAGCGCTTCAATGGCCATATCTAAAGGTTGTGATGATTGAGCATCGTAGTTTACACGCCCGGTGACCAGGTTACCGCTTAGGCCCAAATCGATCAGGCCAGCGTTAATGCCTCCAGATGCGTTTAGAGAGCCTAAACACTCGCCTTGGTAAACCACGCAGGGGGTGGTTAACGAGACCGCCAGCGGCGTTTGAGTGCCTGCGCTTGACTCCCCGGGTGCCCCACCAGCCATTAGCGGTGCAATCGCCCGCTGCCACGCTAGCGGGTCAAGCCTTGGCACGGCAGCGTTAAGGCTAAACCCAGGTTGGGTGGGCCAGCCGGGCAGACGCTCCGCTTGGCTGCCTAAATTTAGCGACCCGGCAAACTCGCCATTACGCTGCTGAATTCGGGCTGCGACGATATCGGCCAGCTGTGTTTCAAGCCGTTTGGCATCTAAATCAGCGGTCAAAGTCCAGGGCCAGGGCTGCTGTGGAGATTTGGCAAACGGTTCGGGCAGGTGGCTAGTAACACCGAGCAAGCGGCTCTCAAGGCGAAGGGTGGGCGTCGGGACTATGCTGACAAGGCCCTGCCACTCTATCGGCCCTTCTAAGGGCAGACGTCCTTGGCTACTGTCTAACCCGGCAAGCCCGAACAGCGCCGCGGTAGCGACACTCCCTTGCAGTTGTATGCCGTCGCTTTGAGTATCAATATCAGCGTTGATAGCCCCCCCCAGCAACTGCCCTTTAGCCTCGCCGACGAGCCCCGAACTCTCCCCATCTTGAAGCCAGGCGAGATCCCCCTCAACCGATTGAAGACGTAAGTCGAGCGGTTGATAAACCACTTCCGAGAAGCGCGGCTGAGCATTAATTTCCAGCTGCAGCGCCTCAGGGTTTGCCAATGGCAATGACAGCGCAATATCGCCGTTAACATCCCCCGTCACGCGCAAATCACTTAGTTGGGAAAGGTCGACCTCAGGCATCGCCTGTAAAAATGATATAAGCGCTGGCCCATCCGAGATTAACTGCCCCGAAAGGTTGAGCGTCTCATCCTCCATCACCACCTCGCCCTCTGAAGCCGTAACACCATGGCTCTGGGCGTTATCAATTTCAGCCTCTAACACCCTGTTTTGCCACTTCAGTCGCCCCTCGACATCGTCAAGGCGTGGCCAGCCTGGCGCGATCGGCAAATGCCCTTGCGTCACCGCCAAGGCAAGCGTTGCTGTAAAGTCTTGGGCAGTCGCCCCTTCGCCTAACGGCTGGCTTAGCTGCAGCGAGCCTTCGCTGACGTAACCACCCATATCATTAAGCAGCCATTCGCGCAGCTCATCGTCCATCACGCTGAGCGGCAACCACTGGGCAAGCGGACGCTCAAGAGCATCCACGTCGCTAAAAGTTAGGTCTAAACCAAAATGACCACGCTGATTGCCGGTCACCAAACCGAAGCCACCCGCTATCTGGGCACCGTCCCAGTCGACGCTTAGCCGCTTGCCACTCACCATGGTATTGGGGCCGTCATATACCCACTCCACTTCCCCTTCAGCACGCCGTAGCTGCATGGGAGCGGCAAAAAACTCAGGAAAGTAGAGGGTGCTATCGCCGTTGCTGCTAAACAGCACGCGGCCGCGGAAATCCCGCGCCTGCACCCAGGCATCCAGCGGGCCACCGCCCGGCGCCTGCTGCCACGGTGAAACCTCTACGCCGGTTAGCGCCGCGTCCACCCCCCAGTGGCCATCCTGCTGCCCCACGTGTAACCCTTCGACTTGCCCGCGGGGGGCCAGGGTTTGCAATACCCGGGTGACGGATTCAGGGAGCAATACGTAGTCACGCCAAGCAGTCAGCGAGGCGAGCTCAAAGGCACTGGTGCGCACTTCCCACTGCCCAGGCTGGTGGGTGGCGTGCCAGTGGCGTGGCAAGGCAGGCCCGACGCTGCCACCGGGGGGCTGCGCCCACTCTACACTGTCGGCATCACCGCTTAGCCACGCTTCACCGCCGTCGCCGTCGCGCTGCCATAAACCGTTAGCCTTGATGTCCCTTAACACCGCGTACTGAACCTGATGGCGTAGCGTCAACTGGGGAACATCGACAGCAATGCGAGACTCCTCAAGGCGTCCGGCGCTCCAGCGCCCCCACAGCCGCGCACTGCCGCCGGCTTGCTCTAAATAAGCGGCATGATCCGGCCGGAACATATCCGCCAAGACGACTAACTGATCAAGCTGAACATCCAGTTGCAACGCTGCCGAAAAATCGCTGAAGCCCCGTCGGCCGGGCTGCATTTCGACCTTCATTTCAACCGCGGGCAGATCCACCTCGCGCGCCTGCTGTAGCGATTCTGCGATATTGATAGCGCCTTCCAGCCGTGTCCGCCGCTCATCGCCGGTCAGCAGCAGTGTCTGCGCATGGAGCATCACGGTGTCTTGCTTGCCGTGCAGCACCACGCGGGTGTCATCCACCCAGAGACGTTGACGCAAAATCAAGCCTGCCCAATTATCAATCGTGGCCAGATCCACGTCTGGCTCCGCCGCCATCAATAGCGGTAACTCTGCGGGCTCAGGCCACTGCAAAGACGCCCCCGAGCCTTGATAAAGATGAAACTGGGTACCGCTGATGCGTGCGTCGCTAAAAATCGGCGCCATGTTGACAAGCGACGCCCAGGTATCCAAACGTAGCCCCGCATGCTCCAGGGAAAACAGCGCTTGGCCATCCGGGGTTTCCGCGTTTACGCCATCAAGGCGTAATAGAAGATCGCTCCGGGCGAGCGAAAGCGATAGCCGCTCGATGGTGACCGGCACGCCAATGCGCGCCTCTAGCAGCGCTTCAATACGTGGGGTTAGGGCATCGGATTGGCTAATCGCCAAGCGCAGCAGCAACAGCAGCACAGCCGTGCTGCCCAGTAGCCAGGCTGCGATCAGCAAACTCCAACGCACCAGCGAACGCGTTAGCATGGTTACATCAGCACAATATCGTACTGCTCTTGGGAGTAGTGCTGTTCAACCTGAAAGCGGATGGTTTTATTGATAAACGTCTCCAGGTCAGCCACCGCGGCTGACTCTTCATCCAATAAACGATCAACGACAGGTTGTGATGCAAGCACCATGTAGGTTTCAGCACTATAGGCGCGCTCTTCGCGCAGTATCTCACGAAAGATTTCGTAGCAGACGGTTTCTGGCGTTTTAAGCGTGCCCCGCCCACTGCAGGTGGGGCACGCTTCACACATCGTTTGCTCTAGGCTCTCCCGGGTGCGTTTCCGGGTAAGCTGAACAAGGCCAAGCTCGGTAACGCCGGTACACTTGGTTTTGGCATGATCACGCTCTAAGGCTTTTTCCAATACCCGCAACACCTGACGCTGATGCTCAACATCGACCATATCGATAAAGTCGATAATGATAATGCCGCCCAGATTGCGCAACCGAAGCTGGCGGGCAATGGCCGTAGCTGCTTCAAGGTTGGTTTTGAAAATAGTCTCTTCAAGGTTGCGGTGACCAACATAGCCCCCGGTATTGACATCAATGGTGGTCATTGCCTCAGTGGGGTCAATCACCAGATAGCCACCGGATTTCAGCTGTACCTTGCGCCCCAAGGCTTTTTGGATCTCATCTTCGACGCTGTAGAGATCAAAGATGGGCCGCTCGCCGGGGTAGTATTCAATCCGCTCCACCGCGTCGGGCATAAACTCTTCGGCAAACTCCACCAGCTTGACGAAGTTTTCCCGCGAATCGATGCGCACTTTTTCGATATCGTCGCGCATTACGTCGCGCAGGGTACGCATAAAGAGCGGCAAATCATCGTAAATCACGCTTTGCGGCGTCGCGGTCACTTTACGCTCGCTAACCTTACGCCACAGCCGCAGCAGAAAGTGCATATCGCCTTTTAGCTCTTCGTCACCCACGCCTTCCGCGGCCGTACGAACAATAAAGCCCCCCGTCACTTCCAGCGTCTGCTCCGCCACGCTATTATCCAGCAGAGCTTTTAACCGTTCGCGTTCGCGCTCATCCTCAATACGCTGCGAAACGCCGTGATGCGGCGAATCGGGCATATAGACCAGATAGCGAGAAGGGATCGACAGGTGCGTGGTTAAGCGCGCCCCTTTGCTACCGATAGGGTCTTTGGTCGCTTGTACCACTAACGCCTGGCCCTCATGGAGTAACTGGCCGATGGTCTGCTGCTCATCGAGCGGTGTGCCGGGTGGCATCACTTCGTGGGCGTGAATAAACGCTGCCCGATCTAAGCCAATATCAACAAAAGCAGCCTGCATGCCAGGCAGTACACGAACCACTTTGCCTTTGTAGATATTGCCCACGATGCCACGCCGACGGGAACGCTCGATCAGTGCCTCTTGCAAAACGCCATTTTCAACCAGCGCGACGCGGGTTTCCATTGGCGTTAAATTGATGAGAACTTCACCGCTCATGCAAAATTCCTTGTTGGTTGACGTATTCCTTGCCAGCGATACAGGTGCTCGATACCTTCAATCCAAAGGTGTCAGACACGCTGCCAGATAGGAACTCCCTGTCGGCATAGCAAGTGCGTCGTCTCAAACAGCGGTAGCCCTACCACTGCCGAGTGACTGCCTTGAATCTGTTTTACAAATATGGATGCCAATCCCTGTATGGCGTAACCACCGGCCTTATCAGCAGGTTCACCGGTACACCAGTAGGCAGCAATTTCATCGGCGCTTATCTCACGCATCGTCACCTGAGTGGCCACACAGCAAGAGAGCATCCCCGCCGGCCCACTCACTGCCACGGCGGTAAGCACCTGATGGCACCGACCCGAAAGCAGCCCCAGCATTTCAGCGCCCTCCCCTGCATTCGCCGGTTTACCTAGAATACGCCCATCGACCACCACTGCGGTATCTGAACCTAGCGTAGGCAGGTCAGTGAATGGCACTGCCGCCTCAGCTTTGGCCATCGCTAAGCGCTGTACATAGGCTTGAGCCGACTCACCGACCAGCGGCGTCTCATCAATATCACAGGGATACACCTTGACCGGCACCCCAATAGAAGCCAGCAAGGCCCGACGGCGTGGAGAAGCAGACGCTAAGCACAAAACAGGCGTCGTCATGAAGCCGCCAACCGGCGCTCTAACGCCTGGAACATCGTCGCCAGCCACGGCCATAGCAATGCACTGATCAGCGCGGGAATCAAAAACGCTAAATGAATTGAAAAATCACCCACGATAGTGCGCAGCCACTGGGCGACTAGCTGCATCAAGCCCAACAGTACCAGCACCAGTGCCGACTGCTGTACCAGCGAATAGGCCCGAAAACGGGGGTAGACCAGAGCACACAAAAACGCCAACAGCGCATAGATAAGCGCATGCTGCCCCAACACGGTGCCTTCAATTAAATCCATCAAAATACCCAGTACAAAGCCGTGAAAAACACCCACTCTGTCGGGAGTACGCATACACCAGTAGATCAGCATCAACCCCAGCCACTCAGGGCGATATACCTGCCAGCCATCGGCTAGCGGCATAACTTGCAAGCAGAGGGCTAGGATGAGACTAAACCAAATAACCACTAATGGAACAATCGGTGCTCGCGGCATCAGGGCACCTCTGGAGATGATGCATTTTGTGCGGGAAGCGCTTCTTCAGGACTGGCGAGCTGAAGAGAGGAGCGCAATGCCTCTGCCGAGATATCCAGCGTATCATCCCAGGCACTCTCTTCCACTTCCTCTCGCAGAGGTGGGAAAAGCAACAAGAAGTGACGTGAACGCTGCAACTGCGCCATGGGTTCGGCCGTTACGCGCGCAAATGGCTGGCCTGGATCGTGGTACACCTCAGTAACGCGCGCCACGGGGTAACCCGGAGGAAAGCGCCCAGCCAAGCCCGATGTGGTCAACAAATCACCTTCGCGAATATCCGCCGTATCAGGCACGTGCATCACATTAACGCTACTGTAACGCCCCGCCCCCTGGACAATAAAGCGCAGCCCATTGCGGTTTAACTGAACCGGCAAGGCGTGACTGGCATCGGCCAATAGCAGCACACGGCTGGAGTAAGCAGAGACTGCGGTAATTTGCCCCACCAATCCAGAAGCATCGATGACCGGCTGACCTACATAGGCGCCGTTACGATGGCCACGGTTAACCACCATCTGATGACTAAAGGGGTCATTATCCAGCGACAGCAGCTCAGCCGTGATATAGGGAATATCACGCCGCTTCGCCGCCTTCAGCAAATCGCGCAGTTCGCTGTTTTCCGCCGTCAGGTTGGCCATCCGCTGACCACGATGGGAAAGGGTGAGAATCTGCTCACGCAGGCGGCGGTTCTCATCCACCAGCGCCTGTTGATCAGAGAGCGCAAGCGACCCCCAGTTCAACAGGTCGCTAGGCACACTAACGACCCATTGAATAGGAGCAACGACCATCGACATCTGCGCACGGACTTGCTCCATACGCGTGAAGTTCTGGTCGACAAACATCAATGCACTGGCAGCCAGGACACAAAAAAACAGCCGGTAGCCCGGCAGTGGCCCGTGCGAAAACAGCGGKTTAATAGGCAATCCCCCCGCAATTAACCGCTGCGATTAGTCGCTCGACAGCAACTCAAAGGTGTGCTGATCAATCATTTCCAGCGCTTTACCACCGCCGCGAGCAACGCAGGTCAACGGATCTTCGGCAACGATCACCGGCAGACCTGTCTCTTCAGCAATCAGCTTGTCCAGATCGCGCAACAGCGCACCACCGCCCGTTAACACCAAGCCTCGCTCGGCGATATCAGACGCCAATTCAGGCGGTGACTGTTCAAGAGCGCTCTTAATCGCGGCCACGATAGACCCCAAGGTTTCTTGCAGCGCTTCCAGGGTTTCGTGGGAGTTGAGCGTAAAGCTACGTGGAATGCCTTCGGCCAGATTGCGCCCGCGCACGTCAATTTCGCGCAGTTCGCCACCGGGGTAGGCGCAGCCAATTTCTTCCTTAATGCGCTCAGCCGTTGCCTCACCAATCAGGCTGCCGTAGTGACGACGCACGTAGGCGGTAATGGCTTCATCAAAGCGGTCGCCACCCACCCGAATAGATTCGGAGTAGACGACGCCGTTAAGTGAAATGATCGCGATCTCGGTGGTACCACCACCGATATCCACCACCATCGACCCCTGTGCTTCATCAACTGGAAGGCCTGCGCCAATCGCCGCCGCCATGGGTTCTTCAATCAAGAACACCTCGCGGGCACCGGCACCTTCTGCTGACTCACGAATCGCCCGACGCTCTACTTGCGTTGACATGCAAGGAACGCACACCAGCACACGCGGGCTGGGGGTCAAGAAGGTGCTTTGGTGAACTTTGCGAATAAAATGCTGGAGCATCTGTTCGGTGACGGTGAAGTCGGCAATAACGCCATCTTTCATCGGCCGAATCGCGGTAATATTACCCGGCGTGCGCCCCAGCATTCGCTTGGCATCGGTACCGACTGCCGCGACGCTGCGCATATTGCCAGACTGGCGGATAGCAACCACGGACGGCTCATCGAGCACGATACCGCGACCGCGTACATAAATCAGTGTGTTGGCCGTACCCAAGTCGATCGATAGATCGCTGGAAAACAGCCCCCTCAAACGTTTAAACATGGATGTTGTTACCTAGTGCAGACCGGGAACCCTGTGCGGATGCAAACGGTATCACCGCAACCCCCTGGCAGCAAGCACGAGTCGCGCCTAACACTGCCCGTTAAGGCCAAGATGTGGTACCTTTTGCGGCTATTTTCCACGTCTGCGACACAAGACGTATTTTTTGATATCGGTATGTATACCGCTTAAAGCGGATTATGTTCCATCACATTTACGAGGAAGACTCGATCATGGCGCTTGAAGAATCTCATGTGCGCCGGGCCGCTCACTTGGCCCGACTCGCCGTCAGCGATGACCAAGCCAGCGGCTTTGTAGACGACCTAAGCCGGATTCTGGACATGGTCGACCAGCTACAAAGCCTCGATACTGAAGGCGTTATGCCGCTCGCCCACCCGCTCGATGCGACCCAGCGACTGCGCGCCGATGAAGTAACGGAAACCAACCAGCGCGACACCTTTCAGCGCTGTGCTCCGGCAGTGGAAAATGGCCTGTATCTGGTGCCCCGCGTCGTTGAATAAACTCAGTGAACAAACACGCTGAGTAACGGCATACGAGCATTGGCAGCCACCACTATTGCCACTTTTTTTCTCCCCTGAACGGAGCTTCTGGGTCATGCATGAGAAAACCTTAACGCAACTCGCTGCCGCCTTGAAAAGCGGCGAGTTTTCCAGCCGCGAGCTGACCGCTCACTATTTACAGCGCATTGACAAGGCTGACGGCAAGCTGAACAGTTTTATCAGCGTGACCGCTGAGCAGGCGCTGAAACAGGCTGAAGTCGCCGACAACGCCAGAGCGGCGGGCAACGCCGGGCCGCTGGCGGGCATTCCTCTGGCGCTGAAAGATATTTTTTGCACTCAGGGTGTAAAAACCAGCTGCGGCTCGAAAATGCTGGATAATTTTATCGCCCCCTATAACGCCACCGTGGTTGAAAAGCTCAACGCAGCGGGCACGATCAGCCTGGGTAAAACCAATATGGATGAGTTCGCCATGGGCTCCTCCAACGAAAACAGCTACTACGGCCCGGTTAAGAACCCCTGGGATCTTCAAGCCGTGCCCGGCGGCAGCTCAGGCGGCAGCGCGGCCGCAGTGGCGGCAGGCTTGGTGCCTGCCGCCATGGGCACCGACACCGGCGGCTCTATTCGCCAACCGGCGGCGTTTTGTGGCATTACCGGCCTAAAGCCCACCTATGGTCGCGTCTCGCGCTTTGGCATCATTGCCTACGCCTCAAGCCTTGATCAGGCAGGTCCAATGGCGCGCAGCGCTGAAGATTGTGCCCACCTGTTAGGCGTTATTGCGGGTCACGATGGCCGCGACTCCACCAGCGTTGCCCGCGGCGTGCCCGACTATGTGGAAGGCCTAAACGCCCCGCTCTCAGGCCTTAAAATCGGTCTTCCCAAAGAATACTTTGGAGATGGTTTAGCCCCGGAAGTCGAAAAAGCCGTCCGCGAAGCAGTGAAAGTCTACGAGTCACTAGGCGCCACGGTGCGCGAAGTTAGCCTGCCGCATACCCACTATGCGATTCCGGCCTACTACGTCATCGCCCCCGCGGAGGCCTCGTCGAACCTGTCCCGCTACGACGGCGTGCGCTTTGGTCACCGCTGCGACAACCCCAGCGATTTGATTGACCTGTATACCCGCTCCCGTGCAGAGGGCTTTGGCGAAGAGGTCAAACGACGCATTCTCATCGGCACTCACACGCTCTCTGAAGGCTTCTTTGACGCCTACTACACCAAAGCCCAGCAGGTGCGCCGTTTGATCCGTCAGGACTTCCTGGACGCCTTTGAAGACGTCGATGTACTGATGGGCCCCGCTTCGCCTACGCCAGCCTTTGACCTGGGGGCCAAAAAAGACCCGGTGTCGATGTACCTGCAGGATATCTACACTATCGCGGTGAACCTGGCGGGCATTCCCGGCATCAGCGTACCGGCAGGGTTTGCCGGTGGCCGCCCCGTCGGCCTCCAGATTCTGGGCACCCACTTTGCCGAAGCGCAGCTGCTTAACGTCGCACACCAGTTTCAGCAAGCGACCGACTGGCACTTACAACGTCCTGCCTTTGCCGAGGAGTACGCCTAATGCAATGGGAAACCGTGATTGGGCTTGAAGTCCACGTTCAGCTCGCAACGCGTTCAAAAATATTCTCCGGTGCCTCCACGGCGTTTGGCGCTGAGCCAAACACCCAGGCCTGCGCAGTGGATTTAGGCCTACCCGGCGTGCTGCCAGTACTCAATGAGCAGGCCGTGGCCATGGCCGTGCAGTTTGGCCTGGCAGTGCATGCGGATATCGCCGAAGTCTCGGTGTTTGACCGGAAAAACTACTTCTACCCCGACTTGCCCAAGGGTTATCAAACCAGCCAGATGTACCACCCCATCGTCGGCCCTGGCGACGTTGAGATTACCCTGGAGGATGGCAGCACCAAGCGTATCCGCATCCACCATGCTCACCTGGAAGAGGATGCCGGCAAGTCACTGCATGAAGATTTTCACGGCATGACCGGTATCGACTTAAATCGGGCGGGCACGCCGCTGCTGGAGATTGTCTCTGAGCCGGATATGCGCAATGCCAAGGAAGCCGCGGCGTACCTCAAGGCGATTCACTCCATCGTGACCTACCTGGGCATTTCCGACGGCAATATGGCGGAAGGCTCCATGCGTTGCGACGTTAACGTCTCGGTACGCCCCAAAGGTCAGGAAGCCTTTGGCACCCGTGCAGAAATTAAAAACGTTAACTCATTCCGGTTTGTCGAACGTGCGATTGCCTTTGAGGTTGAGCGCCAGATTGAACTGATCGAAGATGGCGGCAGCGTGGTTCAAGAGACCCGCCTGTTCGACCCTGACCGTGATGAAACCCGCAGCATGCGCACCAAGGAGGAGGCCAACGACTACCGCTACTTCCCCTGTCCTGACCTACTGCCGGTGGTGCTTGACCAAGCCTACCTGGATCACCTGCGTGGCCAGTTGCCCGAACTGCCTGCGGATAAGCGCGAGCGCTTCCAGAATGCGCTGGGGCTGTCTGCTTATGACGCCAACGTCATCTCCGCCAGCCGCGATATGGCCGAATTTTTTGAAGCCGTACATAGCGAGTGTGGCGATGCCAAGCAAGCAGCCAACTGGGTTCAGGGTGAGCTTTCCGGGGCACTTAACCGCGAAAACCTAAGCATTGCCAATAGCCCGATTTCTGCCCGCCAGCTAGGCGAGCTGATCAGCCGCGTGTTGGATGACACCATTAACGGCAAAGCCGCAAAAGAGGTCTTCCAGGCATTGTGGAATGGCCAGGGTGAAAGCGCTGATGAGGTGATTGACGCCAAAGGTCTCAAGCAGGTGACTGACACCGGCGCTATTGAAGCAATGATTGATCAAGTGATTGCCGACAGCCCCGCCCAGGTCGCCCAGTACCGCGACTCGGAGCCGGAAAAACGCGGCAAGATGATTGGCTACTTTGTGGGTCAGGTGATGAAAGCATCACGGGGCACCGCCAACCCCCAGCAGGTTAACGGCTTGCTAAAAGAGAAGCTCGACGCGTTGTTGTAACAGGGAGACGATCCGAACAACTCTTCGCGGTGGCGCTGTGAACCCCTCCCTGGGCGCTACTTTCGCCATCCCTGGCGAAAGACCCCCGCTACGAGCTGATTCGGATCTGAAAGCTTGCAAATACTAGCGGCTGCATTGGCASCCGCTTTTTTTGGCATTTAAGGTTCTTAAAGCTGGCTGGGCTGGGTAAAGCGCTTCAACTGTGCACACCCCGCCGCCCATACGTCAGCCTCAAGCTCGGCGATAGCGGCGGTAGGGAAGCCAACTCCCTGGGCTGGGCTACCCTCGACTAATAATCCGGCCAACTCTCCCACCAGCGGCATATGGCTGACCAGCATAATTGGCGCGCCCTCAGGCTGCTCAAGTAGCCAGTCGCTTACTGCACCGGGGGAATCATCCGGGGTAATAAAATCAAGCGTCTCAAGTGATGTTTTCAGCGCGTCACAGAGCGTTTGCGCGGTCTGCTGCGCGCGGGCATAGGGGCTGGCATAAACCCTCGGCACTGGCAACTCACCCGCAGCAATACGCTCGGCCAGCCAGCGCGCCATTTTTTCGGCTTCCAGCTCGCCGTGAGGCGTCAACCGGCGCGCCYGGTCGGGATACCCCGGCGCGGCCTCGCCGTGGCGCATCATTAGCATATCAGGCATGCCAGCCTCCATTTTCTCTATGCGCCTGCTGCACCGCTTCACGGGGCAGAATAAACTCTACGTCACTGCTCTGCTCACCCATCATTAAGGTACGCGCCATATCCTGGGCAGGTACGCCGTCAAACAGCACGTGATTAAGGCCCTCAGCAAGCGGCATGTAAACGCCCATTTCACTCGCTTTAGCGCATACCAGCTTAACGGTATTCACCCCTTCTGCGACTTGACCAAGCGCATCAACCGCTTCTTCCAGCGTGCGGCCTTCCCCCATGGCGTAGCCGACCCGGTAATTGCGCGACAGGTTAGACGAGCAGGTAACAATCAAATCCCCCACCCCCGCTAGACCTAAAAAGGTCATCGGGTTAGCCCCCTGGGCGACGGCAAAGCGGCTCATTTCCGCTAAAGCGCGGGTCATCAGCATGCTGCGGGTGTTTTCCCCCATGCCCAGCGCTGCCGCCATACCGGCAGCAATGGCATAAATATTCTTCAGCGCACCACCCAGCTCAACGCCGTGGCGGTCATCGCTGGCGTAAACGCGGAAATAGCGGCAGCCCAATGCCTGCTGAACCCGAGTGCGGGTTAACGGATCTGCACTGGCAATCACCGTGGCGGTTAGCTGTTTATCGGCGATTTCAGAGGCCAGATTGGGGCCAGCAATCACGCCAATATGGCTAAAGCCCGTCTCCTGCTCAAGCACTTGGCTCATCAGCAGAAACCCATCCTGCTCAATTCCCTTAGTCGTACTGACCAGGATCTGCTCGGGCCTCAGCCATGCTTTCGCAGCTTGCACGACGCTGCGAAAAGCCTTGGAGGGAATCGCGATCAGCACTAGCTCGGCGTCGGCCAGCACGGCTTGAAGGTCGGTTGAGGCCTCCATGGCCGGATTCATTGCGTAATGCGGCAGATAACGTCCGTTACGGTGCTCTTGGTTGATTTGCGTGACCAGCGTTTCATCACGCATCCACTGGCGAACACGGGCGCCGTTGTCAGCGGCAATACTCGCCAGCGCCGTACCAAAACTACCGCCCCCCAGCACCGCTACGTTGATTTGCTGCTCAGCCATAATAATAGTGTCCTAAGAAGTCTTGCAGAACGTAAACCCTACTCTATCAAAACAGACGGCCCGCTGGGGTAACCAGCGGGCCGTCGTCGTTAACGCAGCGTATTTTATTAAGCCGTTAGAACGCTATTCAGGCGCTTCACGTAGGCAGCAGGGTCATCCAAGTGGCCACCCTCGGCGATGATCGCTTGATCCAGCAAGATGTAGGCTAGCTGGGTAAACAGATCGCCTTCAGCACCTTCCAAACGGGCTACCAGCGCATGGCTGGGGTTAAGCTCAAGGATCGGCTTCACCTCGGGCAGCGGCTGACCAGCGGCCTCCATAATGCGGCGCATCTGGTAGCCCATCTCATGCTCGGGCAGCACCACGCAGGCCGGTGAATCGGTAAGACGGTGGGTCACTTTGACCTCTTGAACGCCATCGCCCAGGGCTTCTTTAACACGCTTGACCAAATCTTCTTTGGCTTTAGCGGTCTCTTCCTGGGCTTTCTTCTCTTCTTCGTTTTCCACATCGCCAAGGTCAAGCTCGCCCTTGGCCACATCGGCAAAGGTTTTGCCGTCGAACTCGGTGAGATGGCTCATTAGCCAGTCATCAATACGATCAGACAGCAGCAGCACTTCGATGCCTTTTTTGCGGAAGATCTCCAGGTGCGGGCTGTTTTTGGCCGCATTGAAGCTATCCGCCACCACGTAGTAAATCTTCTGCTGACCCTCTTTCATACGCTCTACGTAGTCTGCCAGCGCATGCTCTTGGGTAGCTGTATCGGTGTGGGTTGAGGCAAAGCGCAGCAAACCAGCAATTTTTTCGCGGTTGGATGGATCTTCACCCGGCCCTTCTTTAAGGACGCTGCCGAAGGTATTCCAAAAGGTTTGATACTGCTCTTTATCCTTGGCGAGCTTTTTGAGCATATCCAAGCCGCGTTTGGTGAGCGCCGCTTTGATCTTATCCACATTGGGGKCTTGCTGGAGCAATTCGCGGGATACGTTGAGCGACAGTTCGCGGGTATCCAGCACGCCTTTGACAAAGCGCAGATAGAGCGGCAGGAACTGCTCAGCGTCGTCCATAATGAACACGCGTTGGACGTAGAGCTTAACGCCCCGGGCGCCGTCGCGGTCAAACATATCAAAGGGCGCACGACCCGGCACATAGAGTAGGCTGGTGTACTCAAGCTTGCCTTCGACCTTGTTGTGGCTCCAGGTCAGCGGGTCAGAGAAATCGTGCGCAACGTGCTTATAGAACGCCTTGTACTCATCGTCGGAAACCTCGCTCTTGGGGCGCGACCAAAGCGCCGTCGCTTCGTTTACGGTTTCCCAGGTAGTCACTTCACTACCTTCGATGGGATTGCCTTCGTCATCTTTCGCCGTTTCCGTTTTCGGCATGCGCACAGGCACTTCAATATGGTCCGAGTACTTGCGCACCAAGCCTTGCAGGCGATAATCGTCGGCAAACTCTTTGGCGTCGTCTTTCAGGTGCAGGGTAATTTCGGTGCCGTGCTGGGCACGCTCGATATCGGCTACGGTAAACTCGCCTTCCCCTTTTGAACGCCATTCAACGCCCTCGGCGGCTGGCGTGCCCGCTTTGCGGGTACGTACCGAAATTTCATCAGCGACAATAAAGCCCGAGTAGAAGCCAACGCCGAACTGGCCGATCAGCTTGGCATCTTTCTGCTGCTCGCCGGAAAGCTGCTTGAGAAACTCAGCGGTACCGGAGCGCGCGATGGTACCCAAGTTGGCAATCACGTCTTCGCGGTTCATACCGACACCATTATCACGTAGCGTGATGGTGTTGGCTTCACTGTCGTGCTCGATTTCGATACGTAGTTCGCTGTCGCCTTCGTAAAGTGCATCGTTATCAAGCGCCGCGTAGCGCAGCTTGTCGCAGGCATCTGCCGCGTTTGAAATAAGCTCGCGTAAGAATATCTCCCGGTTGGAGTACAGGGAGKTAATCATTAAATTCAGCAGTTGCTTAACTTCGGTTTGAAAGCCAAGGGTTTCTTCGTGGTTGGCTGGTTTGTCGGTCGCTTGTTCGTGGGTAGCTGTCGTCATGCGCTTAGCCCTTATCAATCACGTTGAGTCATGTACCCCTGCGTGATACCTGCAGGGGCTTAAAGTGGTTTCGTGAACTTGATATGGGGCTAAGCAGGGATTTTTCAAGCAGCGGAATGTTAACAAATCGTGGGTATTAAGAAGGTGTCATATCGGGATCGGTATATTTCCAGGCCCGATAGCCCTCTAAGCGCTGATCGATACGATTTAGCAGCCAGCCGACAATCAGTACATCGTCCACCACACCGATTAGCATCAGAAAATCGGGAATCAGATCGAAGGGCATTATCAAATAGCCCAGCGCTAATGCCATCATGCCAAATGCTGACCAGGGGATAGGCCGAAAATCACCGCGGAGCACATCGCGGGTCATGGGTATAAACAGTTTTAACGCACGTACAATGCGTTTTGTCGCCCAAAGGCGGGATTTGAGTCGACGTAAGAACCACCAAGTGGATAATGGGGCCATCGTAATTAGATCCTTTAAGTATCTGGGCGGTCAGATCATGACTGCGGGTATTCGTTCAGTATAGCGGTTGCTCAGCAAACTAGGTGGGCTGCTCCCGAGCCCAGATAACGTGCCACCGATTGATAGAGAGAGAGCACCATGTTGGTTTCGCCATTTCGCCATATCGCTCGTCTGCTGTGTACAGCACTGCTGGCTGGGTTACCCGCGCTTTCCTGGGCGGCTTCAGACAGTGAGTTACGTGATGCCCTCGCTGCCGCAAGGGAGCAGCAGTGGGCGCGGGTAGATGAACGCGCCATTGAAGACCACACGCTGCGTGGCTACGTGGAATACCACCGCATAAGGGGACAACTGCCGAATGTCTCCCCTGACCGAGTGCAGCAATTTATTGATCAATACGCCGACTCTCCGTTAGCGGGCTGGATACGCGGTCAAGCCATTGCCAAGTATGGTCACGCGGGGCGCTATAGCGACCTGCTCGCGGTAGCCGACGGTGAACCGGCGGGCACCGCTCGCCAATGCCACTACTACACGGCGTTGCTCGCTAGTCAACCCCAACTGGCGAGCGAGGCAGGGTTAGCTTTATGGCGTGTAGGCAGCTCTCAACCTGACGCCTGCGACCCGCTATTTGAGCGTCTGCGGGCCAATGGCACTATTGACGCTACGGCTATCTGGGAGCGCAAAATGCTCGCCTGGCAGGCAGGAGAAACACGCCTCTCAAGCTATCTTGGCGGGTTATTAAGCGGCCAATGGCAAACTGCCCTGGATACGGTCGATAGCGTGGCAGCGCGCAGCAGCGCGATTACCCAGGCGCCCGCTTGCCTAGGCCCGGAGTGCGCCGCCACGGCAAGCTTCTACCAGGCTGCCATGCAGCGCTATACCCGCGAAGATACATCGGCAGCCTTTGCCGCTTGGCAAACACTATCACCACGCTTAAACCTGCTGCCCAGTGACCGTGCAGCCATCGAAGAAGAGCTTGCCTTTTACGCTCTGGTGCGGGATGTCCCAGGCACGCTTAGCTGGGTCGACGGCGTATTACCGACACTTGACAGCGAGCGGGTGTTAGAGCTGCGGGTCCGCCATGCGCTGGCCAGCCGTGACTGGAATGGGGTTATCCACTGGATCGCTGAAATGCCCGCTAGCCAGCAGGAGAATAGCCGTTGGCAGTATTGGCTGGGCCGCGCCAACGGACAGCTTGGCAATCAAGCAGCGGCAGAAGCGCGCTACCAGCAGGCTTCCCAGGATCGCAGTTTTTACGGCTTTGCGGCAGCAGAAAAGCTTGGCCAACCCTATCAACTGAATCTTGAGCGCAACCATTTTGACGCAGCGTCGCGCCAACGTGTTGCCCAACTCCCCGCCGTACAGCGCACCGAGGCCTTGCTACGCATTGGCGAAGATGGGCTGGCCAACAGCGAGTGGTTACACGCGGTACAGAGCGGCTCTCCCCAGCAGGCGCGCGCATTAGCCGACTACGCCGCTCAGCAGCAGTGGCATGCGCGCTTAGTGCAGACCACCATTGCCGCCGAGATGTGGGACGCCTTGGACTGGCGCTTCCCTCAGGCTTACCACGACAGTTTTCAGCATTGGGGCCGAATGACGGGCGTTGATCCCTACTTATTGATGGCGATTACCCGGCGTGAAAGCGCTTACAACCCCAACGCCCTATCACCTGCAGGAGCCCGCGGGCTTATGCAGTTGATGCCCGGCACCGCTAGCCAAGTCAGCCGCGAACTGGGTATTAACGACCCTGGCCCCTACGGCGTACTCGACCCCGAGCTTAATATCCGCCTGGGCAGCACCTACCTGCGCGATAAACTGCAACGCTATCAGGGTAATCGCCTAGCCGCCGCGGCGGCCTATAACGCAGGCCCTGGCCGCGTCGACCAGTGGCTTGGCGATGGCGTAGAAGCCTTCGRTCTGTTTGTGGAGAGCATCCCCTTCCGCGAGACCCGCGACTACGTCCAAGCGGTGCTCAGCTATCGGGTGATTTTTGAGAGCCTTGCCAACGGCGGCAGTAGCGAAGGCGTTTCGCTGCTAAGCGATAACGAACAGCAGGTGCGCTACSACCGGGCGCTACTTGCCCGCCGCTAAACCGCATCCTCTGCTTTAGATTGACGCCAACGCCCGGTTTATACCGGGCGTTGTGTTAATGCCAGCCGAATACCAAACACCACCAATACCGCCCCCGTAGCGGCGTTTAGCGTTTGCGCAAAGCGCGCACTGGCCAACCACTTACCGGCACTCCCCACCATTAGCACTACGCCGATTTGCCAGATATTGGCGATGATAAAGTGCACCCCCGCCAACCACAGCGACTTCAGTAAAGCAGGCTCGCCGGGCGCGATGAACTGAGGCAAAAAGGCCATATAGAACACCACTGTTTTAGGATTCAACACATTGGACAAAAAGCCCTCTTTGACCGGCTGCCAGCGAGAAACAGCCGATGTGCCCTCTAGCACGCCATTAACCGGCAGCGGCTGGCCTTTCCGCGCCGCCAACAAGCTGGTGATCCCCAGCCAAATGAGGTAGCCCGCCCCCACTAGTTTCAGCATATGAAACGCCCAGGCGGATTGCAGCAAGATCAGCGAGATGCCCAACGCCGAGATCGTGGCATGCACAAACAGGCCACAGCAGATAGCAAGACTGGTGGTAACCCCATCCCTAATCCCCCCACGCGCCGTATTACGAATCACCAACAGGGTGTCAACACCGGGGCTAATCGTTAGCAGCGTGATCGCTACTAGAAAGGAAATAAACTGTGCATCAATGAAACCTAACTGCATCATGAGTGCTTACTCGCAACGAAATAAAAAATCTTAGGAATGTCGCTGGACGACAGCCGCGTTTGCATCTAGAGTAATTGTAGCGGGTGGACAATTGAGTTGCCCGTGATTACTAAGCATGTTAAGGAAATAGAAAATGGCAACTGGCACTGTTAAGTGGTTCAACGACACTAAAGGCTTCGGCTTCATCTCTCCTGATGACGGCGGAGACGATCTGTTCGCCCACTTCTCCGAAATTCAAGCTGAAGGCTTCAAGACCCTGCAAGACGGTCAAAAAGTCAGCTTTGAAGTGACTCAGGGTAAAAAAGGCCTTCAGGCTTCCAACATCCGCCCAGCTTAATTGCTAACGGATGGACAAAGGCCCGCATTTGCGGGCCTTTTTTATTGCTGATCGATAACGCTAATCGAGCCCTCAGCGATCACCCTTCATCACTGCGAGAATCACCGTTCGCACCGCTTTCCTGGCTATTTTCACTGCTTTCAACATCGCTGCCAAGTTCGCTTGATGGCTCAACAACCGCGCCACTCTCAGCCTCTCGATTTTCTAACTCTTGATACTGCTCTTCAAGCCGCTGCTGTGCTTCTTCAAAGCGGCGTTCGGTATCTTCAATCAAGGCATCAACATCGGTTGCCTCGCGATCATCCTGCAACGGCGTGCGCTCTGGCAAACTGCTTTCGGTGTCCCAACTCGGCGAGACATCCTCACTTTCCATCGGCTCTAATGATGGCGCCTGCTGCTCCACCTCCTGAAACTGCTCTTCTAAACGCTGCTCCGCTTCTTCGAAGCGGCGTTCAGTTTCGGCAATGATCTCATCCACATCAGAGCGTGTAGCCTCACCCGGCATAGCACCCTCTTCATCGAGCACATCTTCAGGATTAGCCGCCAGCGTATCTTCTCCCGCTTCAACCTCTTCACCGTCTGCCGTCGCATTGCCACTGACGCCACTAGACTGGGTATCGTCCTCGCGTAATGCTTCCGCTCGCTCAAGCTCTTCAGCGGCTTGGCGCGCTTCAATGTCATCCTCTACCTCTTCGGGACTGGACATATCTGCCGCATTTTCAGCGGCGTCTGGAACCTCTTCCTCGCCCGCCCCCTCATCACGAGTCGGCTCTTCATCCGTCACCGCAGCATTATCATCAGGTGTCACGCTGGGATCATCCTGGGAGTCTCCGCAGGCACTCAGCAACAGTGCCACGGCGGCGAGTGCGGGTATCCACACGCGATTTGCCATTTGATTCTTCTCCTTTGTAACGTTAAAAATCTAAATCCAGCCTGTCATGGATGATTGGAGGAGAGCAACGGGCACTCCTCAGGTAGCAATACGCGCAACGCAAGGGGCACTACTTCCGCGCAAAACTGATCATAGTAGCGCGCCTCGCCATCGAGCGTGAGTGGCCAAGGTGACTCATTTGGCTGAGTGGTCACCGTCAGTTGGGTAGTGGTGAAATAGCGCACGAATCGCCCGTCATAGGGAAAGCTTTGCAGCTCGCTGATGAGCTTGGTCAGTTCCGTTACCGAGCTGAAGTCTTTAACCAGCAGCACGTCCAAGCGACCATCATCCAGCTTGGCACGGGGCCCTAGCACTTGGCCGCCGCCTGATTGACGCCCATTGCCCAGTGCCAATAGCAATAACGAGGCGCTCTCCTCTTTCTCGTCCCAATGCAGCGTGCCGCGATAGCTGCGATGGCGCCACGCTTTTAGCGCCCCCATCACGGAGTATGCCCCGCCCCCGAGCAACCGCTTTAAGGTTTTCGGTGTCGATGAGGTGATTTCAGCGCCAAACCCACCGGTGGTCATATTGATATAGTAGCTGGTGGCTGATTCACCACCAGCGCCTGCGGTCACGCGCACAACATCAATGGGATAGGCGTTCAATTCCCTTGCCGCAGCCAAAGCGGCGCTTGGCTCCAGCGGCAGGCCGACCGAAGTCGCAAAGTCATTGGCACTGCCTAGTGGCACAATGCCCAATGCAGGCCGTCGATCATGGGGCAGACGCATCAGCCCATTCATGACTTCGCTAACGGTGCCATCACCGCCACAGGCAATCACATGGGTGATCCCCATGGCGTCAGATTGCTCAGCAATATCAGCAGCGTCGCCCCCTTCCCAGGTGGCGCGAACAGTAATCAGCATCCCTGCCCGACGTTGTTCGTCGACTGCTTCACGCAATGCCGGATTACCGGCGGATTTWCCATTAATAATCAGTAAATAGTGTTGCTGAGAATCTGTCACTGTTGTTATTCCTTTCCTTAGGATACACGTTTAATAGCAATACCTTATGCCAATGCCTTCTCGACCACCTCGTAAACATTTGCCGATAGCGGCTGTTGCTTAATGCGTTCAAGCTCAGACCGCATCAATGCTTGGCGGGTTTCATCAAAGCGCTGCCAGCGGGTTAGCGGCGTGATAAGCCGTGCGGCAATCTCTGGGTTGAGCCGATTAAGCTCAATGACCACATCGGCCAGCAGTTGGTAGCCTTGGCCATCCAGGCGGTGGAAATTCACTCGGTTCTGAGCAAAGGCCCCCACTAGCGCGCGGACTCGGTTGGGATTTTTGAGTGAGAAGGCGGGGTGCTGCATCAGATACTTCACCCGCTCAAGCACATCCGGCTGGGGACGCGATACCTGAACCGTGAACCATTGATCCATCACCAGCGGGTCATGGGCCCACTTCTCTCCGAATGCCTTCAAGGCGGGTGACGCCAAATCATCACGATCACTATGCACCAGCTGGGTTAGCGCTTGACGCACATCGGTCATATTGTGATCAGCAGCAAACTGCGCCTCACACAAGGCCAAGCCCTGCTCATCCTCAATCGACATCAGATAAGCAAGCGCCACGTTTTTCAGGCTACGCTGAGCAATTTGCTCCGCTGTCGGCGCGTAGGGCTCCTCCGCCACATTGGCCTCATAGACAGCCAGAAACTCATCGCGCAGGGCTACGGCCAACGACTGGCGGACAAATTCACGCGCAGCGTGTATGGCATCAACATCAACAATAGGCTGCTGCTCGGCGATATAGGCTTCAGAGGGCAGCGTCAACATCTCAGCCAATACCGCTTTATCACTCATTGGCCCGTTCAGCAGGGCTTTAAAGGCATCCACAACGCGGCTGTCCATGACCTTTTCAACCCCATTGCGATGGGCGGCAATCAAGTCATCCAAGGCCAGTAGTGCCAGGCGTTGGCCCGCATCCCAGCGATTGAAACCATCGCTGTCGTGGGTCAACAAGAAGGCAAGGTCTTCCCGTGAGTATGGGTAATGGATCTTCACCGGCGCTGAGAATTCGCGTAGCAACGAGGGCACCGGCGCTTCGGCAACATCGGTAAACACAAACGTCTGCTCGTCATCACGCAGGTGAATGACCGCATCTTTGCCTATTTTTTCGCCATTGAGTGTCAGGGTGAGATCCTGGCCCGACTTGGTACCCACCAACCCCATACGCACCGGAATATGCAACGGTAGCTTATCCGGCTGGCCTGGCGTTGCAGGCGTGCGCTGACGCAGCGTTAAGTGGTACTCACCGTGCACGTAGTCATACTCGCCGTGGGCATCAATGTCCGGCGTTCCCGCCTGGGAGTACCAGCGCATAAACTGGCTAAAATCTTCACCGGAGACTTCCGCCATACAGCCGACGAAGTCTTCAATGGTCACCGCTTGGCCATCGAAGCGTTCAAAGTAAAGGTCTGAGCCGCGGCGAAAATTCTCCTCTCCCACCAAATTACGCAGCATGCGGACAACTTCAGCCCCCTTCTCATAAATCGTCAGGGTGTAGAAGTTGGTGATTTCAATATAGTGGTCGGGGCGAATCGGATGCGCCGTGGGACCGGCATCTTCGGCAAACTGGGCAGTACGGAAAAAAGACACATCCTGGATGCGCTTAACCGGCGCTGAATTGGTATCCGCCGAAAAGCACTGGTCACGAAAGACCGTAAAGCCCTCTTTCAGCGAGAGCTGGAACCAGTCGCGACAGGTGACACGATTGCCCGACCAGTTATGAAAATATTCGTGGGCAACGATCCCTTCGACACTCTGAAAAGCAGCGTCAGTGGCCGTCTGAGGATGGGTCAGTACCGCCGCAGAGTTAAAGATATTGAGGCCCTTGTTCTCCATCGCCCCCATATTGAAATCGTTGACGGCCACGATCATAAATAGATCCAGGTCGTACTCGCGGCCATACGCCTGCTCATCCCACTCCATCGCCCTCTTTAACGCGGCCATGGCATGTTCGGTTTTATCCAGGTTGTCTTTTTCCACCCAAATCTGCAGCGTCACGTCACGCCCGCTCATGGTGGTGAAGTGATCCTCTACACTATGCAGATTACCTGCCACCAGGGCAAACAGGTAGCAGGGCTTGGGGTGCGGGTCTTCCCAAGTGACAAAATGACGACCGCCTTCCACCTCGCCGCGCTCTATTGGGTTACCGTTTGCCAGCAAAATCGGCTCGCGCTGCTGATCACCGATCACGGTGACCTTAAAGGTCGCCATAACGTCCGGGCGGTCGGGGTAAAAAGTAATCCGACGAAAGCCTTCAGCTTCACACTGGGTGCAGTACATAGCGTTGGACTGATATAGCCCCTCTAACGCGGTATTCTCCTGCGGAGCGATCTCCACCTCGCTTTCCAATGCAAATCGCTCGGGCACCTGAGCAATGCGCAGGCCTTCATCATCGAGTGCATATGCCGAGGCTTCCAGCGGCGTTTCATCAATAGCCAGGGAGATCAGCGTCAGGTGCTCGCCATTTAAGACCAGCGGGGCATTAACGTCAGCCTCTGGATGTCGCTCCATCAACAGTCGCGCTTTCACACGGGTCGCGGCGGGGTCAAGATCAAACGTCAGCTCGGTATGAGTTACCCGGTAGGCGGGTGGCTGGTAGTCGCTTAAATAAACCGGCTGCGGATCAGACATAGTGCGTGACTCCTGTATAAAACGAATGTTACATAATTAAAATGTTCGACAGCTGAACACCATCGCCTAGTCGCGGAAATTATCAAACTGGAGTGGCAGATCCGGCCCCTCTTCGCCGCGCAGCAACGCCATAACCGCTTGTAAATCGTCGCGATTTTTGCCCGTCACACGCACCTTCTCACCCTGAATTTGCGCCTGTACTTTCAGCTTGCTGGCTTTAATGCGCTTGACCACATCTTTGGCTTCCGCCGCGTCGAGCCCCTCCTTGAGAGCGACTTCCTGGCGCGCTTTCACGCCGGAGAGTAGCGGGTCTTGCACATCCATACAGCGGGCATCGATGCCCCGGGCGATGAGACGTGCGCGCAGCACATCGAGCATTTGCTTAAGCTGGAAATCAACTTCCGCCTCGAGCTGCACTTTGTCGCCTTCAAGGGTGAAGCTGGCATCAACACCTTTAAAATCAAACCGCGACTGCACTTCTCGGTTGGCTTGATCAACGGCGTTAGCGCCTTCGTGTTTATCGAACTCTGAGACAATATCAAATGAGGGCATGATGTAATTCCTGATAAGAGATGGCTCCTATTCTAGAGCAGCCAGACCCCTAGGGGCCAATTCTGTTGTTTTTTGTTGGTTTTCAGAATGAATTACTAAGACAAAGGTTCACAAGGCATAGAAAATATCTATACAAAAATTATCTCAAAGTACGACCATAGAGATGTTCAACCCTCGGCGGATGGCTTAGGCTAACGGATTATGAATTTTGGTTATTTTTTAGCTTGCTGCTTTTACCAGGAGATATCATGAGYGACCGCGACACCCGCCACAAAGCCTCTATGGAGAAGCTCAAAGCGCGCGTAGAGGAGAAAGTCGCCAGTGCCAACGAGCAGCGCGGCCTAATCATTATTAACACCGGTAATGGAAAAGGCAAAACAACGGCTGCCTGGGGCACGGTTACACGCGCCTTGGGCTACGGCTACAAAGTGGGCGTGGTGCAGTTTATTAAGGGCCTGTGGGAGTGCGGCGAACGCAATCGATTGGAAGATGATGCCAACCTAGAGGTGGCGATAATGGCCACTGGATTTACCTGGGATACACAAAATCGCCAAGCGGATACTGACGCCTGCCAGGCGGTGTGGAAAGAGGCTGAGCACATGCTGGCCGATCCAGAGACCTATCTGGTAGTACTCGACGAAATCACTTATATGCTCAAGTTTGGCTATTTGGACATCGCCACAGTTAAGCAAGCATTGGAGAATAGACCTCAAGAACAGACGGTGATTATTACTGGCCGCAACGCTCACCGCGAGCTCGTCGCTATGGCCGATACGGTGACCGAGATGCAGGAAGTTCGCCACGCCTTCAACAATGGTCTTAAGGCACGCCGTGGCATCGACTTTTAAATAGCAAAAGGGGCAACTAAGTTGCCCCTTATTGTTCATCTGCCCATCTGCATACTCACAATGACCAGCGTGCGAACCAATCTTAACTATCGAAGGGGTTACGCAGTACGATGGTTTCCATGCGGTCTGGGCCGGTGGAGATAATATCGATGCTGGTACCTACCTGCTGTTCGAGATAGCTGATATAAGCGCGGGCGTTGGCAGGCAAATCCTCTACCTTTTTAGCGCCTAAGGTAGACTCTTTCCAGCCTGGCAGGTCTTCGTAGAGAGGTTCGACCGCTTCATAACCTTCTGAATCCACCGGGGTTTCCAGCACTTCACCATCTTTACTGCGATAACCCACGCAGACGCGAATATTTTCCAGTCCATCCAGCACATCCAGCTTGGTCAAGCAGATACCTGAGACCGAGTTGATTTGCACCGCGTGACGCAGTGCCACGGCGTCAAACCAACCGCAGCGGCGGGCACGGCCAGTGGTAGCGCCAAACTCATGGCCACGCTCGGCAAGATGGCGGCCATCGACGTCAAACAGCTCCGTGGGGAACGGGCCTGAACCCACGCGTGTTGTATACGCCTTGGTGATACCCAGCACGTAGTCCAAATAGAGCGGGCCGACGCCAGAGCCTGTCGCTGTGCCGCCTGCGGTGGTATTCGAGCTGGTCACGTACGGGTAAGTACCGTGGTCGATATCCAGCAGCGAGCCCTGGGCACCCTCAAACAGGATGTTCTCACCCGCCTTACGCAGGTCGTGCACCATACTCACGGTATCGCATACCATGGGGCGCAGCTCTTCGGCCATCTGCATCGCGGTGTCCAGCACTTCCTGGAAGTCGACTGCCGGTTCGCCGTGGTAATTCACCAATACGAAGTTGTGGTAGTCGAGCACTTCGCCCAATTTGGAGGCGAAACGTTCGCGATGCAGCATATCACCCAGGCGCAGGCCGCGGCGGGCGRCTTTGTCTTCGTAGGCGGGCCCAATGCCCCGGCCTGTGGTGCCAATTTTGGCGATGCCACGGGCTTTTTCACGGGCCTGATCCAGACGCACATGGTAAGGCAGGATCAGCGGACAGGCCGGCGAAAGACGCAGACGCTCACGCACCGGAACGCCTTTGGCTTCCAGCTCACGGATCTCTTTGATCAGCGCTTCAGGTGAAAGCACCACACCATTACCAATCACGCAGGTTTTACCTGGACGCAAAACGCCGGAAGGTATCAGGTGGAGAACGGTCTTTTCACCGTCGATGACCAGCGTATGACCGGCATTATGACCACCTTGAAAACGCACCACGGCGGATGCTGATTCGGTGAGCAGGTCAACGATTTTACCCTTGCCCTCGTCACCCCATTGGGTGCCCAGCACTACGACATTCTTACCCATTATGATGCACTCGTCTCTTGTGTCAGGGCCGTTGGCTGCCAACGACCATCGATAAGCTCAAGACGGCGGTCACACTCATGCTCCGCCGGCCCAGTACGCTGCCCTGGCAGCGCTTGAATCACGCGTTCCCCCTGCTCACGCAGCGCGACAATGGCAGCGTTAAGCGACTCATCCTGCGTAGCGGGCGCCCAAATTGCCCCATGGCTTGGGGATGCCAGCGCCAGCGATGCCAGCTGTTTCAGGTCCATCGAGAAGCCGGTGGCCGGACGCGCACGCCCAAAGGCCCGCCCCGTATCATCATAGCGCCCGCCTTTCGCCAGCGCATGGCCGTAGCCTGGCACGTAGGCGGCAAACATCATACCCGTGTGGTACTGATAGCCGCGCAGCTCCGCCAGGTCAAAGTAGAGCGATACATCAAAGCGTGCCAGCACTCCCTGATAAAGGGCATCCAACTGATCCAGTGCCGCCGTGACTGAAGCGGGTGCGCCGGCAAACCGCTCCCGCGCCTGGCGTAGAATATCTGCGCCACCGTGCAGCTCACCCAGCGCCAGCAGCATATCCGCTAATGCCGGGTCGCTGACACTGGCGTCTACAAGCTGCGCCAGTTGACTCGGTGATTTTAGCGCCAGCGCCTCAAATAACGCACGCTCTTGTTCGTCGCTGAGCGCTGCGGCCTCTACCAGGCTGCGGTAAATACCGATATGCCCCAGCGCCAAGTGAATCTCTTCGGCGCCTGCGGCTTTCATGCTGGCCAGCGCCAAGTGAATAATTTCACTATCCGCCTCAAGCCCTGCATGACCAAACAGCTCAGCACCCACCTGCACCGGGCTACGCCCCCCTTGATGCTGATCCGCCTTAGCGCGCAATACGTTGGTGCAATAGCACAGCCGTACCGGCCCCTGACGCTTTAGCGAGTGGGCATCCATACGTGCGACTTGCGGCGTAACGTCAGCCGAGGCGCCCATCATGCGCCCCGTTAACTGGTCGGTCAGTTTGAAGGTCTGAAGATCCAGATCCGTACCGGTACCCGTTAGCAGCGAGTCCAGAAACTCCACTGGCGGCGGCATGACCTGGTCATAACCCCAGCAGTGGTAAAGATCGAGCAGCGCACGGCGCAGCTCTTCCATACGGCTTGCCTGAGGCGGAAGCACCTCATCCATGCCGTCGGGCAGCAGCCAGCGGTCAGCAATGGTCATGTAAACAATCCTGCAAGACGATGAAGGCCCAACAAATTCAATCAGTAACGTAGCATGGTCATGGGCGACATTAGCGTTAAACGAGGGCCACAAAAAAACCGGGCGACGCCCGGTTAGTAAATTCTATCACGTTTATGGGCCGGGTGAACCCCGCTTGGCTGTCAGCCAACCAAGACGAGGAGCACCGGCCAACGGCGGTTTACTCGCCGTTGTCTTCACCGCTTTCTGGTTCAGCGCTGCGCAAATAGCGGAAGAAATCGCTACTCGGTTCCAGCACCATCAGGTTGCCATCGCCAGCAAAGCTTTCGCTATAGGCATTCAGGCTACGCCAGAAAGAGTAGAACTCCTGATCCTGACCATACGCTTCAGAGAAGATCGCAGCGGCCTGGGCATCACCCTCACCGCGCAGTGTCTCTGAGCGCTCATTGGCCTGAGCAAGTAGAACCTGACGCCGACGATCCGCATTGGCGCGAATACGCTCGGCCTCTTCCTGACCCTGCGCGCGCCATTCACGGGCTTCACGCTCACGCTCAGAACGCATCCGCTCAAATACCGCGGCCGACACATCTTCCGGCAAGTCGATGCGCTTAATACGAATATCACGAATGGCCACCCCGAGCTCTTCGCGCATAAGCGCGTCGAGTTCTTCGGTGGGGCCCGTCATTAGATCATCACGGCGCTCAGCAATAATCTCCTGAAGGTTGAGGCGGCCAAATTCATTACGCAGGCTTTCATCCACCCGCGGCTGAATCAAGCGGATAGCCATCAATTCATCACCCGCCGTCGCTTCGTAGTAGCGCGTGGGATTCACCACCTGCCACTTAACGTAGGAATCGACGATCACCGCTTTCTGCTCAAGGGTCAGATAACGGCTGGTATCGGTGTCCAGCGTCAGCAATCGAACATCAAACTTACGGATCGTTTGCGCGATCGGCACCTTGGCGTGCAGGCCAGCCTGAATATTCTCTTCAATGACCTCACCAAAACGCAGCTTAACGGCGCGCTCGGTTTCGTCTACGACATACAGAGTGTTGCTCGCCAGCCACGCCACGGCAGCCAGACCACCAACAATCAGCAGGGATCGATTATTAATCATTTACCGGCCCTCCCTGCGGATGGAGCTACTATTGCTATTCGATGAAGAACTGGAGCTGCCCTGGGTGTTGCGTAACCGCTCAAGCACACTCGGGTCTAGCTGTTCATCGCTGTTGTCGCTTCCGCTGGAAGAGTTATTTCGATTACTGCTTCCACCGCTTAGCTGATCGAGGGGCAGGTACATCAACGGCGCATTTTCGCTTACATCCAGCAGTACCTTCGGCGTTTTGCCAAACACCTCTTCCATCGTGTCCAGATACATACGCTCGCGCATGATATCAGGCGCATTGCTGTACTCGGTCAACAGCGAGTTAAAGCGGTTGGCTTGACCCTGCGCTTCAGCGACGACCGACTCACGATAACCCTGGCCCTGCTCAACAATACGCTGCGCCTGACCTTGCGCTTCAGGAATGATCGCATTGGCGTAAGCAATACCTTGGTTGATGGTACGCTGGCGATCTTCACGAGCACGAATAACATCATCGAATGCGTCAATCACTGGCGCGGGCGCCGAGGTAGACTCAATGTTGATGGTTTGTAGACGAATACCGGCACCATAGTTGTCGAGATAGGACTGCAGACGACTAGCGACCGAGCTACCCAGAATTTCACGACCCGAGGTCAGGATATCGATCATATCGGTACCACCAACGACGTGACGGAGCGCCGAATCCAGTGCGTTCTCAATCGAGATGGCAGGATCACGTACGTTAAGTACGAAATCGCCCGGATTAGCCACTTGGTACTGGGCAGAAATTTCCACTTCGACGATGTTTTCGTCGCGGGTCAGCATCGACTGCGTTTGTGACAGCGAACGCACACGTGTCACGTTGACCATGCGGACATCATCAATCAACGGCGGATTCCACTGGAGACCGGGGTTGACAACGCCTTGGTATTCACCAAAGCGGAGTACAACACCACGTTCGGATTGGTCAACCAGATAGAAGCCCATGGCCGCCCAGATAGCCAGTGCCACGATAATCAGCAAGCCTGGCAGCGCAAAGGGGTTGCGGTTTTTATCACTACCGCCACCGCCGGTTTTTTTACCACCGCCTTTTTTACCACCACCCAACATACCGTTGAGCTTGTCCTGAAACTTTTTCAGCGCTTCATCCAGGTCAGGAGGCCCTTGGTTGTTGCCCCCTTTATTACCGTTATTGCCGCCGCCGTTGCCATTGTTATTGCCACGGTTTCCATCACCATCATTTCCACCGCGTCGGCCGCCGCTACTCCAAGGGTCGTGCTGGTTGCCACCACCAGGCTCATTCCAGGCCATACTTCTTCTCCACTAAGGGTATTCGCTCGCGCATCTGGCTTCGTAAATCAACGAAGCGCTGGCGTTTTGATATTATTGCTATGTAAATCTTGTACCGTTTTTATACAAAAGCAGATACTGACAGCGTACTAGACATTAAACGGTGAGGCTACCAATCTTCAGTTTCCTGCAACGCTGCAGGTAAATAGGTATTGGCACGCTCGCCTAGCTGAGCCATTAGCTGGTTGAAATCGCGCCGCGGCAAACGCACATCCAGCACCGACTGCCCCTGCTCGTCAAAAGCCTCTTCGCGAACAGCATTCAACTCGTGAAGGCCAGCGCGCAGCTTACCTTGCTCAGGAGTGAGTGTCAGCGAAAAGCCAATGACATCGTTGGCCAGGCGCTCGGTTAATGCTTCATGGAGTAGCTCAAGGCCCTGCCCCTGCTGGGCCGAGAGCCAAACCACTTCGGGTACGCCATGGCCATCACGCTCTATGCGTGGGGCACTATCGAGCTTATCAATTTTGTTCATGACCTTGAGTACCGGCACATCATCCGCGCCGATCTCTTTGAGCACTAACTCCACCTGCTCCACGTTTAACTCGCGGTCAGGGTCTGCGGCATCAATGACGTGCACCAACAGCGACGCTTCCGATGCTTCTTGAAGCGTGGCTTGAAATGCCTCAACTAACTTGTGTGGCAAATGGCGAATAAAGCCCACGGTATCGGCCATCACGACGGCGCCAACGTCTTCAATCTCAAGCCGTCGCAGCGTGGGGTCAAGTGTCGCAAACAGCTGGTCGGCGGCATACACCTCGGCGTTGGTCAAGGCGTTAAACAGCGTCGACTTCCCGGCGTTGGTGTAACCGACCAGCGATACGCTATGAATTTCCGCGCGCGCACGCGCACGGCGATTCTGGTCGCGCTGGCTACGTACTTTATCGAGGCGTTTATGAATCGATTTAATTCGCCCGCGCAGCAGGCGGCGATCCGTTTCAAGCTGCGTCTCACCCGGGCCGCGCAGGCCAATCCCGCCTTTTTGGCGTTCAAGGTGTGTCCACCCACGAACCAAGCGAGTCGACATATATTCAAGCTGAGCAAGCTCTACTTGCAGCTTACCCTCATGCGTTCGAGCCCGCTGCGCAAAGATATCGAGAATCAGACCGGTACGGTCAAGCACTCGGCATTTGAGCTCTTGCTCAACATTGCGCTCTTGAGAGGGACTTAAGCTATGGTTGAAGATCACCAGCTCAGCCTCGTGAGCCGCGAGCAATGCCCGCAGCTCTTCCAACTTACCTGACCCAATAAAGGTGCGCGAGTCAGGTCGGTGGCGGCTAGCAGTGAGTAGAGTCGCAGGCTCTGCACCCGCAGAGCGTACGAGCTCTAAAAACTCACCCGGGTCTTCACGTTTTTGTTCATCATGAAAATCGACATGAACAAGAACTGCCGTTTCACCGGCGTCTGGGCGTTCGAAAAACAATCAATACCTCGTGGACTCTCTTGCTGCTTCAGCGGTGTTAAATCTCCGCATCTTGCTCTGCCGGGTCTTGCGCAGGCAGGCGTACGTTGCGAGATGGAACAACCGTAGAAATAGCGTGTTTATAAACCATCTGACTGACGGTGTTACGCAACAGGATAACAAACTGGTCAAACGATTCGATCTGGCCCTGCAGCTTAATGCCGTTGACCAAAAAGATAGAGACCGGAATGCGCTCCTTGCGCAGAATGTTCAAGTACGGGTCTTGAAGGGACTGCCCTTTGGACATGTTGCTCTCCCTAAAACTGTCGTTGGGGTTAATTATCAAATGGCGTGCCCTACTGGTGCTACGCCGCACTATTTATTACTGCCCGAAAGGCCGAGTGATGCCCGAAGAGCTTTGAGGTTCGCGACAGGCCCAATCACTCAGCCAATCGAAAACACACTTACTAAGTTACTATCTTAGCGGACTATCTTACGCTAAGCACCGCTGTCACGCACGAGTTTCAGCACCTGATCCAGCGCGTCTGAACGCTGTGAATCAACCCAATTAAGCTCTGGCCAGCTTCTTAACCAGGTTAATTGACGCTTGGCTAGCTGACGAGTTGCGATCACGCCTCGCTCAACGAGCGAGGAATAGTCATACTCACCTTCCAGGTACTCCCACACTTGGCGATAACCAACACTCTTCATCGCCGGCAGGCCTAAATGTAAGTCATTACGCTTTTTGAGGGCGGCGACTTCATTTATCAAGCCCTCACCCAACATTACTTCGAAACGCTGGGCAATGCGTTGATGCAAAAGCGCCCGATCATTAGGTGCCAATGCTATCGACAACACACGCCAGGGAAAGGTTTCCGGCTGTTGTTCCGCCCATAGCTCACTCATTGGACGCCCACTGGCGTAGTACACTTCCAGCGCACGCATTATGCGCTGGGGGTCATTGGGATGGATACGCTGAGCAGAGATCGCGTCCACCTCAGCCAACTGCTTATGCAGCGACGATAGCCCTTCACTTTGCCATTGCGCTTCGAGCCGCTGACGAATGACCGGGTCAGCAGAGGGTAAATTCGCCACACCTTCGATTAGCCGCTTGTAATAAAGCATGGTACCGCCGACCAGGAGAGGAACTCTGCCCGCCGCGCTCATTTGTCGCATTAGCCGTAGCGCATCTTCACGGAAGTCGGCGGCGGAATAGGGTTCGGCAGGATCACGGATATCGATCAAGTGATGGGGCGCTCGGGCAATCTCAGCCGCGCTGGGTTTGGCGCTGCCAATATCCATGCCGCGATACACCATCGCCGAGTCAACGCTGATCAGCTCGTGCCCCAGCCGCTCGTGGAGCGCCATCGCGGTATCGGTTTTCCCGGCGGCCGTTGGGCCCATCAAAAAAATCGCCCAGGGGCGCGTATCAGCCATGCGCGGTTCCATCAGGTAAGAAAAGAGTAGCTGTAAAAGAGTAGTGACTATTGCCCGCGCAAGAAGAGCCGATCGAGCGCTTTAAGCCCCATCTGTGTCCAGGTAGGGCGGCCATGATTGCATTGGTCGCTGCGCTCGGTGCGCTCCATATCCCGCAGCAGCGCGTTCATTTCGTCGATCGTCAGCCGTCGGTTGGCACGTACGCTGCCGTGGCACGCCATGGTGGAAAGCAGCTCATGCAAGCGCGCCTCGACTTGATGGGTACGTCCATAACGCGCCAGCTCCTCCAGCATCTGACGCACCAGCGCTTCAGGGTCAGCCTGGGCAAGCAAGGCGGGCAATTGGCGCACCAGCAGCGTCTCTGGCCCGGCAATATCGAGCTCAATGCCCAGCTGGGAGATCGCCTGTTGCTCGCTCTCAGCAGTGGCCACCTCTGCCCGGCTAGCGGCAATGGAGACGGGCACCAGCAACGGTTGCGCATCCAACCCTTTAGCAGCGGCCAGCTGTGTTTTCATACGCTCATAGACAATGCGCTCGTGGGCGGCATGCATATCCACCAGCACCAGCCCTTCGGCGTTCTGGGCCAGAACATAGATACCGTGCAACTGCCCTAGCGCAAAACCTAGCGGCGGCGCTGCAGTGGGGTCGTTGTCGGGCATTGCAAGGGGCGCTTCACGCACCTCACTGCCCCGCCCACTGGGGACATTCGGCTGAGGCGTTAATAGCGTCTCTTCATGATCGGGGTGAAGCGCCTGATAGCCCTGCATAAAGCGCCGCACGCGCGCCGCACCTGGGTGGCGATCCGGCGAGTGGGTTAATGCGATGCCCTGCTGCTGCCATCGGGGCTGCTCGGCGCTCGCCTCTGAAGCCACGCCCTGTGGCGATGCGCCTGGCGTATTGGCCTCATCGGCAACCCCCTCGTCTGAACTATCGCCCGAACTATCTCCTGAACTATCTCCTGAACTCTCAGCAGGTTTAGCGGAGGCCAGGCAGTGGTGGAGGCTCGAATAGAGAAAATCATGCACCATGCGGCCATCGCGAAAGCGCACTTCGTGCTTGGTGGGGTGAACGTTGACGTCCACCACATCCGGTTCGAGCTCCAGATAGAGCACAAACACCGGATGACGGCCGTTAAACAACACGTCGCGATAGGCCTGGCGCACCGCGTGGGCAACCAAACGGTCACGCACCACCCGCCCGTTAACAAAAAAGTACTGCTGGTCGGCCTGGGAACGCGAATGGGTGGGTAGACCCACCCAGCCGCTTAGCCGCAAACCGCCCGCTTCGCGCTCGATATAGCGGGCGTGCTCGATAAAATTTTTGCCTAGCAGCGAGGCAATCCGCCGCTCCCGGGCCGACGCTGAGTGACCGGCAGGCAGTTGGTGAATGACTTTTTGGTTATGGCGCAATACCCAGGTGATGTCGTAACGCGATAGCGCCTGGCGACGAAACGCCTCTTCCACGTGGGCAAACTCGGTCTTTTCAGTCCGCAGGAACTTGCGCCGAGCGGGGGTATTAAAAAACAGATCGCGCACGCCGACGCTGGTGCCACGGGGGTGCGGTGCTGGCGTCACTCTGGCGTCCATACCCCGCCCTTCGGCTACCACTCGCCAGCCGTGACGGGGATCCTCTTCGGCATTGGAGATCAGCTCCAGCCGTGAAACGGAGCTAATTGAGGCCAACGCTTCGCCGCGAAAACCTAGTGAGCTGACACCCTCTAAATCTTCCAGACTGCCAATCTTGCTGGTGGCGTGGCGGGCCAAGGCCAGCGGCAAGTCCTGTTCGCCAATGCCGATACCATCATCGCGCACCTTAATCAGCCGCGCGCCACCCTGCTCAATTTCCACCTCGATGCGCTGGCTACCGGCATCGATAGCGTTTTCAATCAGCTCTTTGGTTACCGATGAGGGGCGCTCAACCACCTCACCGGCGGCTATCTGGTTAGCCAGCCGCGGGTCGAGCACATGAATACGCGGTGCAGTAGCGGKCACATCAGTCAACACGACACCTCATGAACGGGGAATCTGTAACACTTGGCCAACGCGGATCACGTCACCATTCAGGTCGTTGGCCTGCTTCAACTGATTCACCGGTACGCCGTGGCGCACGGCAATCGCCGACAGGGTATCTCCCGACTGAATACGGTACTCATTACCCGACGGCTGGCGTTGGTTATCACGCTGCCAGGCAAGCAGGCTGGCCGGCGGTGGGAAGCGCTCAAAGTGATCGCGCAGCCCACTGAAAATTGCTTGCGAAAGCCCCGACTGGTGCACAGGGTCGCGTAGACGACGCTCTTCGTCGGGGTTCGAGATAAACCCCACCTCAATCAACAGCGAGGGGATATCGGGAGACTTTAATACCATAAACCCAGCCTGCTCGACGCGGGACTTATGTAGCCGATTAATTCGCCCTAACTGTTCCAACACCTGCCCGCCGATAGACAGCGAATCGTTTAAGGTAGCGGTCATGGTTAAGTCCAACAATACCCCGCGCAGCACCTGATCTTTATCGCGCAAAGAGAGGTTGCCATCAACGCCGCCAATCAAGTCGGAGCGGTTCTCGCTATCCGCCAGCCACTGGGCGGTTTCCGAGGTAGCGCCGCGCTGGGAGAGCGCATACACCGAACTGCCTTGAGGGCGTGGGCTAGTAAAGGCATCGGCATGAATGGAGACGAAGAAGTCCGCCTTCTGCTCCCGCGCCAATGCGGTACGCTGGCGCAACCCTATATAGTAGTCGCCGTCGCGCGTTAGCACCGCCTTGAAGCCCGGCGTGTCATTGACCTCCGAGGCCAAACGACGGGCAATTTCCAGCACCACGTCTTTTTCACGGGTACCTGAAGGGCCGATGGCCCCTGGGTCTTCGCCACCGTGACCGGCATCGACGGCGATAATAATGTCTCTACGCGGATGCGGCTTGGCTTCCTGAACCTCAACCGGTACTGAGTCACTGGGTGGCTCTGCTGTGCCCGGCAACTGGTTTTGCGCCGATGCCCGCTGGGCCTGAATTTCCTGATCCCGAATCATCGCCTCGATAGGGTCGATCGGGTTCTCAACGGCGCTTTCACCGGGATATTCGAGATCCACTACCAGGCGGTGCCCGTATTGATCATTGGGCGTCAGGGTGAAATGACGCGGCTCAATCTCACGGTTAAGTTCAAGCACCACCCGCAGGCCACCTCCCTCCCGTACGCCTGTGCGTACCGATTCAATCGCACTGTCATTCAAAGGCAGCGTGCTTGGGTCGGTACCCATTTGGGTATCATCTAAATCAATCACCAAACGCGCAGGATTCTCCAGCGAAAACACGTTGGCATTGGTGGCAGCGGAGAGATCAAATACCAGCCGGGCATGATCCGGCGCCGCCCACAAACGCATACTTTCGACGCTGGACGCTTGAACATTAACCGCCGCTAGGGCAAAAAAACTGGCGGCCAATAAACGATATACGCGTGCCGCTATGCCCTTTATTTCCATTGAATCACACCACTCTCCAACTGGTCGGAACTTAGCTTACTTGCGTTACTTAGCTGACGTTGCAAGGAGGTCAATATGCGTTCACCTTGCTCACTACCCGCGGCCAAGGAGACCAAACGCCCTGGATCAGCCACTTCCAGCACCAGACGAAGATCCGGCACTGGCAGCCATCCTTCACCGCGGCTGGGCCACTCAATAATGCAAATCGCATCGTCGGCCAGCACGTCACGACCACCGATAAACTCTAGCTCTTCTGGATCAGACAAACGGTACAAATCTAGATGATAGATCCGCTGGGAGCCTAGTTCGTAAGGCTCCACCAGCGTATAGGTAGGACTTTTAACCGCCCCTTGATGCCCGTAAGCGCGCAGAATGCCACGTGTTAGTGTCGTTTTACCGGCACCCAGTTCACCCTCTAGATACACCCGTCCGCGTCCTTGCAACACTTGCCCTAATGCTTCGCCAAAAGCTACCTGGGCCTCTTCACTGTCTAATCGCACCTGCATGTGGGCTGCCTTCACGGATTAATCAATTTTCGCGCATAGGATGCCAGATCGCTGGCCAGCAGGCCACGCTCGCCTTCTTCCTCGGCTGCGCGATCTGCCGCTAGCGCGTGCACCATGGTACCCAGCCAAGCGCTAAACTCCACGTCACCACGCTGCGCCATCAGTGCCCCCAGCATGCCGCTGAGCACATCGCCCATACCCCCGCTGGCCATGCCTGGGTTACCGTAAGGGCACACCACCAAGCCACTGGGGCCAGCAATTAAACTGCCTGCACCTTTTAGAATCACCACGCCCCCCCGGGCACGTTGCAGTGCCAGGGCGGCGGCAGGCCGATCCGCCTGAATATCGGCCACTTCACAGCCCAGCAGTCGCGCGGCTTCACCGGGGTGCGGCGTCAATACCCAGTTATCGCGGCGAACATCCGGCCACTGGCGCGCCAAAAGATTCAAGCCATCGGCATCAACCACCAAGGGCGCGTCTGACTGCAGCGCACTCTGTAGCACCGCCTGCCCCCAAGCAGCCTGACCCAGCCCTGGCCCGACCACCACAACGTCAACGTTGTTGGGCAACTCAGCGGCCTCAGCGCCACCGCGAACGCCATGGGCCATCACTTCCGGGCAGCGCACCAAGCTGGCGGCAATATGTTCAGGCGCCGTTGCCAAACTCACTTTACCCGCCCCCAACCGCGCGGCGGCCTGGCAGGCAAGTAGCGCCGCCCCGCCAAATCCAGGAGCCCCGCCCATCACCAGTACGTGGCCCATATCCCCTTTATGGTGGGTACGCAGGCGGGGCGCAAAGGCCTCTTCCAGTAACGAATCATCCAGCCGCCAAGCCGTGGGCGGAATATCAAAATAGGCCTGAGCCTTGACGCCTAGGGGGCGAAAATCTATTTCGCCGGTATAGGCCGGCGCATTCCCTGTGTGCAAACCCACCTTATCGCCAATAAACGTCACCGTGCAGGCGGCTTTAACGGCAATACCCAGCACGGCGCCAGTATCAGCCACTAACCCAGAAGGAATATCAATCGCCAGTACCGGCTGATCTGCGGCGTTAATCATTTCAATAGCCCGCTTGAAGCGCCCTTCTACCTCACCGGTCAAACCGGTACCTAGCAGTGCATCGACAATTATTTCGCCAGTAAGCACTATCCCGGCGCTCCACTCTTCGCAGCCTACGCCTGCGGATGTCGCCAGCGCTGCTGCACGCGCCGCGTCGCCGCTTAGTTCCTCAAGGGGTTTAAGGGTTACCCGCTGCACTTTAAGGCCAGACTGCATGGCCAGCGCTGCCAGCACATGACCATCGCCGCCGTTGTTCCCGCTGCCACACATCACGGTGATGCCACGCGCTTGGGGCCAGCGCGAGCGGAAGCTGTGCCAAGCGCTCGAGGCGGCGCGTTGCATCAACGCAAATCCATCGATACCACCGGCAATGGTGCGGCGATCGAGCTCCTGCACCTGGGCGGCTTTATATAATGGGCGTAGCATGGAAGTATTCGGGATCGACACGATCGCTCCTTTCACATGTTTTGATGGCTGCCAATGCGTTAGCATAGCGCGGCTAACGTCTAGCCGTTGAGTATCAACTTCCAATTCCTTTGGCTTTTCATTTTTCGCGACAAAACGGCGCCCATGCTTTCAGAAAACACTCTTACCGATCTTGCCGACCTGATTAAAACCTGGGGACGCGAGCTGGGCTTCCAGCAGGTAGGTATTACCGATACTGAACTGTCCGCTCATGAAGCCCACCTCGACGCATGGCTGGAAAACGGCCATCACGGCGAAATGGGCTTTATGGCCAAGCATGGCACCAAGCGTACCCGTCCTGCAGAACTTGAACCCGGCACTCAGCGCATTATCAGCGTGCGCATGGATTACCTGCCTGCCGAAGKGGAGAGCACCAAGGTGCTTGGCCAGCCCAGCCGCGCCTATGTTTCGCGCTACGCTTTAGGGCGTGATTATCACAAGCTAATACGCAAACGGTTAGCCCTATTAGCAAAAAAAATTGAGCAGGAAGTCGGCGACTTCGGTTATCGCGCCTTTGTCGACTCCGCGCCGGTCATGGAGCGCGCCCTAGCGCAAAAAGCCGGGCTCGGTTGGTTCGGCAAAAACGCCATGCTACTCAACCCCAAGGCGGGCTCGCTATTCTTTCTGGGCGAACTCTATACCGACCTCCCGCTACCCATTGATGCACCCTTTGAGCATGAACACTGCGGAAGCTGTAGTGCCTGCCGAACGGCCTGCCCCACCGGCGCCATCGTGGACGACAAAGTGGTCGACTCACGCAAGTGCATTTCCTACCTCACCATTGAACTGCACGGCGCTATTCCGGTTGAGTACCGTCGCGCCATGGGTAATCGTATTTACGGCTGTGACGACTGCCAGCTTGTGTGCCCGTTCACTCGCTTTACCCATATTACCCAGGAAGATGACTTTGCACCGCGCTACGATCTAGACCGCGCAACGCTTATCAGCCTGTTTTGCTGGGGTGAAGCGGAGTTTCTGGATAAAACCGCCGGCAGCCCAATCCGGCGCATTGGCTACGAGCGCTGGCTGCGCAATATCGCCGTTGGCCTGGGCAATGCACCCTGGAGCGAAGCCGTAGAGGCCGCACTGTGGGCACGCAGAGCCTACCCAAGTGCCCTGGTACGCGAACACGTCGCCTGGTCGCTTGAGGAGCAGCGCCTTAAACGCAGTGAGCGCATTGCCACTGACGCGTCTTAAACGCTACTCTTCTTAGCTATTCTTCTTCGTCGCTGCGCTGATCAACGCGCAAAAACGTATTGCGATAATGAGCGAGCTCGGCAATCGACTCTTTAATATCGTCCATGGCCAAGTGCACATTTTGCTTACTAAAGCCGGCCAGCGCGCCGGGGTTCCAGCGTTTGGCGACCTCTTTAAGTGTCGACACATCGAGATTGCGGTAGTGGAAAAAGTTAAGCAGCGCAGGCATCTCACGCTCCAGAAAACGCCGATCCTGATGGATACTGTTACCGCACATCGGCGACGAGCCTGCCACCGCGTACTGCTGTAAAAACGCCAGGGTTTGCTGCTCGGCTTCAGCAGTTTCCACTTGGCTGGCTTTAACACGGGCAACTAAGCCCGACTCGCCGTGGGTTTTCTGATTCCAGTCATCCATCTGCGCCAGCAAGCTGTCCGGCTGTTTCACCGCAATCACCGGCCCTTCCGCGACCACGTTTAAATCCGCGTCAGTAATCAGTGTGGCCACTTCAATGATGCGCTCTATATTAGGATCCAGACCGGTCATCTCTAGATCAATCCACACCAGCAGATCATCCCGTGGCACCGCTGAATCCGTCTTTTCGTTGCTCATTACCGTTCTTCCTTTGCCCAAATGGCCATTAATATCATCCAAGTGTGCCTTAAATAAGCCCATCAAGCAGCTATACAGGACAGCTTGGCTAGTTGGTAGGTACAATGACCGCCATTGTAACGATCATCAGGTGATCATGAGCAAACGTAAATTAAGTCGCCAGCAGCAGTGGCGAGTCGAGAAAGTCCAGGCGGAACGTGCCCAGCGTGCGGAAAAGCGCGACGTACAAGACGCTGAAAAACTTGCCGCGGGCGAATACGGCGCAGAACAGCCGGGCCGTGTCGTTGCTCACTTTGGGCGCACTCTAGAGGTGCGCAACAGCGACAATGAACCGGTTCGCTGCCACTTACGCGCCAATTTGGACGGCCTGGTCACCGGTGACCGGGTGATTTGGCGCGCCGGGCAAGAAGGCTCCGGCGTGGTCGTCGCTCGAGAGGAGCGAGACAGCGTGCTCAAGCGCCCTGACGCCCGCGGCCTGCTCAAACCGGTAGCTGCCAATATTGATCAGCTGTTGATTGTGTTCGCAGTGGAACCCGCGCCCCACGCCAACCTTATTGATCGCTATCTGGTGGCTGCCGAAGCCACCGGTATAGCGCCGGTGCTGGTGCTCAATAAAACCGATTTGCTGCCGGAAGATGGTGGCGAGCTGGGTAAACTACTCGAGCGCTATCGTGAGTTGGGCTATCCCGTGGTGCGCACCACCACCGCCACAGAAACGGGGCTAGACGAGCTGCGCAGCCAGCTTGAAGGGCGTACGTCGGTGTTTGTTGGCCAGAGCGGCGTCGGCAAGTCATCGCTGATCGACCTTTTGCTACCCGACGAAACCCTGCGCATTGGCGCGCTTTCGGAAGATTCCCGTAAAGGTACCCATACCACAACCACGGCACGCCTCTACACCATGAGCCGCGCTGAAGTGGCTGACGGCGATCTCATCGATTCTCCAGGTATTCGCGAGTTTGGCTTGGTGCACCTTAATGAGCAGGAAGTCACCGACGGCTTTATTGAGTTTCACGACTATATTGGCCACTGCCGTTTTCGTGACTGCCGCCACCGCAATGAGCCCGGCTGCGCTTTACTTGCAGCGGTTGAGGCAGGCAAGATTCATCCAGCACGCTTTACCAGCTATCGGCGCATTCTCGATAGTTTGGATAGCTAGGATTTACAGGAGTTAGTCATGAGCACAGCAAGCCAATCGTCGGAAGCCAACCTGCTGCCGCTGATCGTTGAACCCGAACAGCTGCAGGAGCATTTGGGTGATTCACAGCTACTGATTATCGATGTGCCGGTCAACGGCGACAGCTATCGCCAGGGCCATGTACCCGGCGCTATATTCCTCGACTTCCGCTACTTGATGCGCGGCGAAGGGCCGGTGCCCAGCGATGTTCCCGATGTGGATGCGCTATCAAGACTATTTAGTGCCTTAGGCCTGACACGCGATACCCATGTAGTGGCTTACGATGACGAAGGCGGCGGCTGGGCGGCACGGCTACTGTGGACGCTAGACCTGATCGGCCACACCCGCTACTCCTACTTAAACGGTGGTATTCACGCTTGGCGCGATGCAGAATTCGACGAGAGCATCGAACCGACAGCCCCGACACCCAGCGATTACCATGCTGAGATCCTCAACCCCGATGCCCTGATCACTTGTGAAGAGATCAAAGAGAAGCTCAGCGATAAGCAGTTCGCGGTATGGGATGCACGCTCCAAAGATGAGTACGATGGCGTACGCGGTAACAATAAGCACCTGGGCCACATTCCCGGCGCGGTCAACATGGACTGGCTGCAGGCCATGGATCGCTACCGCGCGCTGCGCATCCGCGATTACGCCGAGCTTATCACCGAGCTAGGCGCACTCGGCCTCACGCCCGACATGGAAATTGCCACCCACTGCCAGAGCCACCACCGCAGCAGCTTTACCTGGCTGGTAGGTAAAGCCTTGGGCTTCAATATGCGCGGCTACGCGGGCTCCTGGGGTGAATGGGGCAACCGCGACGACACACCGATTGAGAAGTGAAAATATTACTGTGACTCTTTCCCAAAAAGCCTTTTCGCTACTCCAATATCCGCTGCCTCACCACGCGCTCTCGCGCCTGACTGGCAAGTTCGCCCAGTGCGACAATCCGTGGGTGAAAAACACCCTGATTAACGCCTTTATCAAACGCTTTAATGTGGATATGAGCCAAGCGCTGGAGCCCGACCCCACCGCCTACGCCACGTTTAACGACTTTTTCACCCGCGCGCTAAAAGCCGATGCGCGCCCACTGGGCGATGGCATCCTGAGCCCCGCCGACGGCACGCTCTCCCAATACGGGCTGCTACAGGCTGGGCAACTGGTACAGGCAAAAGGCCACACCTACTCCGCCCAAACCCTGCKCGGCGGCGATACCGCTCTGGCAGAAGAGTTTCTGGATGGCAGCTTTGCAACGGTTTACCTATCGCCACGGGACTACCACCGGGTGCATATGCCGGTAACCGGCACCCTGCGAGAAATGATCTACGTCCCTGGGCGATTGTTCTCGGTCAACCAAGCCACCGCCAACTACGTGCCAGGTCTGTTTGCCCGCAATGAACGATTAGTCTGTATCTTTGATACCGAGCAAGGCCCCATGGCAATGGTATTGGTCGGTGCCATGATTGTCGCCGCCATTGAGACCGTCTGGTCTGGGCAGGTAACACCACTCTCGGGTTACCCTCAGCGCATGCAGTTTGGCCAACCGATCACACTAGAAAAAGGCGCCGAGATGGGCCGTTTCAAGCTCGGCTCCACGGTCGTCATGTGCTTCGCCAACCAGGTCAATTTCGCACAGCTTCCCCCTGCCACCATGGTGCAAATGGGGCAGACGCTAGGAGCGGGCCACACCCGATAGAAAAATCGCGACACAGCGCCTTGCCCGGGCGCTGCACTGCGCCTCGTCAAGGCACAAACTGCGGCCAAGCAGCGCGTCAATATGCCACTCACCGAGCAACATACCCATAAACATACCGGCTGCTTCGCGGGGATTATCGAGGTTAAGGCGACCGGCGGCGGCCTGTTCGCCAAGATACATCGCTAACGCCTGACGCGTCTGGTCGGGGCCGCGAGTAAGGAACAGCTCGCAAAGCTCGGGGGACCGCTCGGCCTCAAAGGCCAAGCCGCGAACCAGACGAATCACACCGGGGTCACACACCAGCGTCAACATGCGGCGTCCCAGCTCATAAAGCACCTGCTCTAGGGCATGATGATCCCGCCGCCCCTCTTCCAGCACGGCCCAGGCGGTAGAGATATGGCGCTCCATGGCCGCGGTAAATAACCCCTCCTTGCTGCCAAACTGCTTGTACAGTGTCGCCAGTGACCCACCCGCGCGGGCAACCACTTCATTAACACTAGCGCCTGCATAGCCCTGTTCAAGAAAGACATCTCGGGCAGCGTCCAACAGGCGTTCGCGACGCGCCATACCCCGTGAAGTCACTATGGCATCCGCCCTATTAGGGCAATCGGGCGGACCTGATATTGTTGAACGAGGCATTTCCACTCCCGTTGAAGCATCCGAGTAATCGTCAATGATAGAGGCGCTAAGCGTGAATGACATGTGTTAGTGCTAGATATGTAGTGTAGCATTCATTACACTATGTATCTTCACTTCCAAGGGTGGTGTCTGCACCTCCCAGGAAAGCCCCTTTGTGACGGTAGGTATTGAGGAGTGGCCATGACAACGGATGGCAAGCGCAGCGAGGCTCAGGCCAAACACCAGCGCGACGATTCAGTCACAGGTCGAAAGGCAGGATCCAAAGGAAAAGCTAAGCGTAAACTACTCATCGTACTGGTCGGGCTCACTGCCTTGTCGGCGTTAGCCTGGTGGGGGCTGGGCTGGTGGCAAACCGGCCGTTTTATCGAAGAAACCGACAACGCCTATGTGCGCACCGACAGTGTCGCGGTGCGCACCGAGCTTTCAGCGCGGGTCGCCGAAGTAGCGGTGGACGACAACCAGATAGTGAAACAAGGCGATTTGCTCGTACGCCTGGACGCCGAAAGCTACCACGACCAAGTCACCCAGGCTGAGGCGCAGCAGGCCGTGGCGGCGGCCTCTATTGCTCAGTCCCGTCGTCAGGTGGAACTCCAACAAGCAGCTATCGATCAAGCTATAGCGGAGCAGCAGGCCACCCAGGCTAACGTTGATCAGGCGCGTCAGCACCTCGAACGCTCCTCCTCCCTGGCTGCCAACAACTATGCCTCACGCCAGCAGCACGAGGACGACCAAGCCACACTGCGGGTTGCCGAAGCCAACCTGGCTAAAAGCCGTGCCGCCGTCGTATCGGCCCGGCGACAGTTGGCCGTCGCCGAGAGCGATGTAACCCGCGCCGAGGCTAATCTAGATGCTGCCAGCGCCGATCTTGACTATGCTCGCCACCAACTGGACAAGACCCAAATCGTCGCCCCTCGCGATGGGGTGATCGGTAACCTGAGGGTCGAGACCGGTACGCTGGCACAGCCATCGTTGACACTTCTGCAGTTAGTGCCGATTGATTCGGCCTACGTGGCGGCCAACTTTAAGGAAACCCAGCTCACCCGGATCCGTGTCGGCCAGCCGGTCGAAGTGCACCTTGATGCCTACCCGGACATCACTTACCAGGGGGTGGTCGACAGCTTGTCGCCAGCCACCGGTACCGAGTTCAGCCTGCTGCCCCAGGACAATGCCACCGGCAACTTCAACAAAATCGTCCAGCGAGTACCGGTCAAAATTCGTGTTACCGGCCCCGCCGAGGCGCTAGGCAGTTTGCGCGCAGGGTTATCCGCAGTGCCCGAAGTCGATACCCGTGATTTGAACCCTCGAAAGGATGATGCGACCGAAGAGAGTCATCGTCCGATGGCCACATCTTCCGGCACTCTGGCCGATTCGTGAGCAACGTGGCCGCAGGTTCAGTCGCAGGCGTCAGCGATATGCCACCCTGGCCGCAGCGCATCGGCTTCATCGCCGCAGTGTTTGGCATGTTTATGGCGATTCTGGATATTCAGATTGTCGCCAGTTCGCTCAACGAGATCCAAGCGGGTCTGTCGGCTAGCGAAGACCAGATCTCCTGGGTGCAGACCGCCTACCTGATCGCCGAGATTGTGATGATCCCGCTATCGGGCATGCTGATGCGGATCCTCTCGACCCGAGTCGCCTTCACCCTCTCCTGCGTCGGCTTCACCCTGGCGAGCCTCGGCTGCGCGCTGGCCACTTCGATTGAGCAACTCATCGTGCTGCGGGCCATTCAAGGCTTTATGGGCGGGGCGATGATTCCCATTACCCAGGCGGTGAGCTTTTCAATTTTTCCCCGGCGCGTGATGGGCAGCGTCCAGGCAGTGATCGGTATGGTGGTGACCATGGCACCCTCGGTCGGCCCCACGGTAGGCGGCTATATTACCGACACACTGAGCTGGCACTGGCTGTTCCTGGCCAACGTGATTCCCGGCGTACTGGTCTGCTGGCTGGCGTGGTCTTACTTAGATATCGACAAGCCTAACCACGCGGTAGCGCGCAACCTGGACGTCATCGGGCTGATACTGATCGCCTTGTTTCTCGGCTCGCTGGAGTTTGTGCTTGAGGAGGGGCCCGGCGACGACTGGTTCGCCAGCCAGCGGATAATACTGTTCAGCCTGACTTGTCTGGTAGCGGGGGTGTGGTTTTTTACCCGCACCTTGCGCCACGACCATCCGATTGTCGATCTGCGCGCTTTTGCCAACCGCAACTTCGCGATCGGCGCGGGAATGGGTTTTATCATCGGCATTGCGCTCTATGGGCTGGTCTACATCATGCCGCTGTTCTTCGGTTTTGTGCGCGGCTATTCGAGCCTGCAGATCGGCCAAGTGATGTTTGTCACCGGGGTAACGATGTTTCTGTGTGCACCGGTCGTCGGTCAGCTGACCAACCGCCTTGACCTACGCATTATGCTGTTCATTGGCCAGCTGCTGGTTGGCGTGGGCACCATGATGAACAGCAACCTCACCGTAGAGTCGGGTTTCTGGCAGTTCTGCGTGCCCCAGATCGTACGCGGCATGGGGCTGATCATGTGTATCATCCCAGCCTCACGTATCGCCATGGGCACGCTGCCGCCCAGCGAGGTGGGCAACGCCAGCGGGCTGTTCAGTGTAATGCGCAACCTGGGTGGCGCTATTGGGCTGGCGCTGCTTGATACCGTGCGCGATATTCGCGAGGACTTTCACTGGAACCAACTGATTCCGGCCATCGATACCAGCCGTGAAGTGGTGGTGGCAGAGATCGCCAAGTACCAGACGATGCTCGCCGGCTCGGTGCCCGATGCCTACCACGCCGCCGTCGCGATGCTGGCCCAGAGAGTCTCACAGCAGGCCCAAGTACTGGCCTTTAACGACATTTTTACCTGGCTGGGGCTAATCTACATCGCCACGGTGCCGTTGGTGTTCTTACTTAAACGCATCGAGGCTTAGGCCCTAGGCTTACGCCGCCCCTAGCAATTGGGTGTCGAGAACGCCAGCACCTCTTCCAGACGCGCCTTACCTAGTGCCAGTTGAATCAAACGATCAATCCCCAGCGCCACCCCGGCACCTGCCGGCATCCCGTGTTCAAGGGCGGCCAGCAGGCGCTCATCGATATCCACTTCCGGTAAACCTAACCGGCGGCGCTCGGCGTTATCTTCAGCAAAGCGGGCGCGCTGCTCAGCCGCATCGGTCAGCTCATCGTAGCCGTTGGCCAACTCAATACCGTTTAGATACAGTTCAAAGCGGGACGCTACCCATTCACCGTCGGCATCTTGGTGGCGGCGCGCCAAGGCTGCTTGGCTTGCCGGGTAATCAATCACCACACTTAGCTCATGCTGGCCTAGCTGCGGCTCGATCACCATGCTCATCAACAGGTCAAGGCAGGTATCACGGCCTTCGCCAGCTAAGGACTGGGCAGTCATTTGCGCCCGCTTAGCGGCCAATGAGCGCAGCTTTTCCAGCGAGGTGGTAAAAGGGTCAACCTCTAAGTGAGTATGAAACAGCTCCCGGTAGCGGTAATGCACAAGCGGTCCCGGGAAACTGGGTAGCAGCGACATGACCAGGGTAGCGGCCTCATTAATCAGCTTTTCCAGCGTAAACTGTGGTCGATACCACTCCAGCATGGTGAATTCGATATTGTGGCGGGCGCCGATTTCAGCGTCGCGAAAACTTCTGGCGAGCTGAAAGATCGGCCCACTGCCAGCCGCTAACAGCCGCTTCATATGAAATTCAGGGGAGGTTTGCAGCCACAGACGGCGCTGACCTTTATCCGTCCGCGCCAAGGTGTGCAGCGACACCAAATGCACATCCGTACTGCCCCCCTGCCCCAGCACCGGTGTTTCTACTTCCAACACGTCACGCTGGGCAAAAAAAGCTCGCACTTTGGCCATTAACCGCGCACGAGCGCGGAGCGTTTCAATTGACGCCGAGGGTTGCCAGTCAATGGCCATCACTACTCCTTAGACACACGATTCACAAGTAAAAATGGCCMCGCACAAGGCGTGGCCATCAAAAAGTGCGAGTAAAAAGTGATTAAGCGCGGGAGACGTAGTCGCCACTGCGGGTATCAATTTTCAATACTTCGCCCTGATTGATAAATAGCGGTACGCGGACAACAGCGCCAGACGACAGCGTCGCAGGTTTAGAACCGCCCTGCGCAGTATCGCCTTTCAAGCCAGGATCTGTTTCAACGACTTCCAACTCAATGAAATTGGGCGGCGTCACAGAGATCGCCTTGTCATTCCAAAGCGTAATAATGTAGGGCACCTGCTCCTTGAGCCATTTCTCGGTGTCACCCAAGGCTTTCTTCTCCACCGCGTACTGCTCGAAGGAGCCATCGGTTTTCATAAAGTGCCACATGTCGCCGTCGGTGTAGAGATATTCCATCTCCAAATCCATGACATCAGCACCTTCCAGCGAGTCACCGGACTTGAAAGTCTTCTCACCCACGCGGCCGGTCATCAGGTTGCGCAGCTTAACGCGGTTAAACGCCTGCCCCTTACCCGGCTTGACCAGCTCATTTTCAACGATCGAACAAGGATCGCCGTCGAGCATTACTTTCAGACCGCCTTTAAATTCATTGGTAGAATAGTTCGCCATATTGCCTCTCAATTACCTATTCTTAACGACTTTGTCTGCGAAGCCGCAGCTTCACGCTTGTGATCAGTGCGCCGCATGATAACCCGAAGGAGGGCTTTTTTGCAGGAGAACATCATTATTGCCGCGTCTGAAACGCAAAGCCATGGCAGCTCAATGGCACGACCCACTTGGCAGCAGCAACTTTCCCATGCCATTCGCGACCCTCAGGCACTATGCCAACGGCTGGGGCTCAGCCGCGAATGGTTGCCCGGCGCCAAGTTAGGCCACGAACTGTTTGAGGTATGCGTGCCTGAAGCGTATCTCACCAGAATAGCCTATGGCGACATAAACGACCCGCTGCTGCGCCAAGTAATACCGCTAGGCGAGGAAGCGCTTACGCCTCAGGGCTACGTTGTCGACCCCCTGGAAGAGGCCGATCACCGGCCCGCTAAAGGGTTGATTCATAAGTATGCGGGCCGGGTGCTGCTGATCGCCAGCCCTAACTGTGCCATTAACTGCCGCTACTGCTTTCGCCGCCATTTTCCCTACAGCGACAATTCACCTTCCAGAGCCCAGTGGCAGGAAGCCCTCGACTACTTACACAACGACACCACTATCCACGAGGCGATTCTTTCTGGCGGCGACCCGCTGGCCGCCAATGACCGCCAATTGGCATGGCTGGTGGAACAGCTAGAAAGCATCCCGCACCTTAAGCGGCTACGCATTCATACCCGCCTACCGGTCGTGGTTCCTGACCGCATTGATGACGCCCTACTCAATTGGTTATCCACCACCCGACTACAAAAAGTCGTGGTGCTGCATATTAACCACGCCAACGAGATTGACCAGGCAGTCGTTGATGGCTGCACGCGGCTTAAACAAGCCGGGGCGACGCTACTCAATCAGAGCGTACTGCTGCGCCGAGTGAACGATAGCGTCAGTGCGCTTGCAGCGCTATCTGAGCGGCTATTTGAAGCGGGCATTTTGCCCTATTACCTACATGTATTAGACCCCGTGCAGGGCGCTGCGCATTTTGATGTGCCGGATAGTGAAGCCAGTGAACTCGTTGCTCAACTGCGCGATCATTTACCGGGGTTCTTGATGCCACGCCTGGTGCGGGAAATTCCTGGTAAGGGCAGTAAAACACCTCTTTGACGCTGACCAAGCGACACAAATCAGTGCAGAAGCCCACTTTTTCGCACTATTAAGATGCATGAAGCGGGCCCATGCCCCTGCCGCTCTGCAGGATTTTGCACTGTAATTATCTGAAACGGAAAGATTTAGATTGAATCGGCCACGATTTTGCCTTGTATCTAAGCGTAACAAACGGGGTATCGGTGGCTAACGCTGCCACACAATTTAGTTTCCAATAGATCGCTAGGGTTCCGACACCATCAACGTACGCCCCCTGATGGCTGTGGCTGGTCCGAGAGCAATCGACCTAACGCTAAGGCGTTAGGTTACACGGCGGGACAAAAGCCCGGGAGGATAAGGTGCAGTGATGCGCCGATGCCCCCGAGTTTTCTCTTAGCCGCTGGAGGCTGCCATGACCCGTTGCAAGCGCATTTCCCCAAATCGTGTATCCCCAAACCGTACTTCGAAAAGCCTATCCCTTGCGCCGCTATCGGCTGCCCTGGTGATAGCCGCTCTTACCTCCCCMCTCTCGGTTACTTCTGCCCAGGCCCAAGAGCGCGATGAATTCAGCGTCTGCTGGTCGATTTATGCTGGCTGGATGCCCTGGGCCTACGCCGATGTTGAAGGCGTCGTCGACAAATGGGCCGACGAGTACGGCATCAGCATCGATGTGGTGCAGGTCAACGACTACGTTGAGTCAATTAACCAGTTTACCTCGGGCAATGTTGACGGCTGCGCCATGACCAATATGGATGCGCTGACAATCCCCGCCGCCAGTGGGGTTGACTCCACCGCACTGATTATTAACGACTACTCCAACGGTAACGACGGCATAGTGCTCAAAGGCAGCGACGATCTAGCCGATATCGAAGGCCGCGAGGTCAATCTCGTTCAGTTCAGCGTCTCCCATTACTTTCTCGCTCGCGCCCTTCAGAGCGTCGGCTTAACCGAACGCGACATCGAAACAGTCAACACCTCCGATGCGGATATTGTTGGCCTGTTCTCTAGCGACACCACCGAAGCCGTGGCCGCCTGGAACCCACAGCTAAGCGCTATTGCTGAGATGCCCGACAGTAACGTGGTGTACACCTCAGCGGAAATTCCCGGTGAAATCCTCGACATGATGGTCGTCAACACCCAAACCCTGGCGGACAACCCAGAACTTGGTCATGCCCTGGTAGGCGCTTGGTACGAAGTGATGGACTTGATCGAAGCAGACGACGAGAACGCGCTGAGTATTATGGCTGACGCTGCAGGCACTGATGTGGAGGGCTATCGTAATCAGTTAGACGCCACCTACCTCTACACCGMCCCTGCCGAAGCTATCGAGTTGATGGAGAACCCCGAACTGCTTGACACCATGGAGCGCGTAGCCGAATTCAGTTTTGAGCACGGTCTACTCGGCGATATTGCACCCAATGCAGGCGTGGTCGGCATCGAAACCCCCAGTGGCGTATTCGGCGATGAGAGCAATGTGCAACTGCGCTTCGACCCTAGCTTTACCCAAGCTTACCTCGACACTCAGTAACGGGGTCCTCCTGCATTAGCGCGATGGGAGCGGCGCCTGCCGCTCCCTCTGCACTCATCTTCTGTGGACAACCGCCATGAAGCGATTGATTAACCTAGCGCCCTCCCGGGGCAGCCGCTGGCTTTTAGGCCTACTGCCTTTTTTGCTATTGGCGATGCTGTATATGAGCTTCTCCAATGCAAGGCTGGCGGAAAACCCTGATGACCGCCTGCTGCCTACGCCCTCGACCATGGCCAGCACTTTTTACCATTTGGCCACCGCTGAGAACGTGCGTACAGGGGAGGTGGTGCTGTGGACAGACACCTTTGCAAGCCTGGAGCGCATCGTCATTGGAGTGGGGATCAGCGCGTTGATTGGCTTGGTCGTGGGCATCTTAAACGGCGGCATTCCCATCCTTCGTGCCAAGTTCTCGCCGCTGGTCACCGKCGCCTCACTGATTCCTCCCATGGCGATACTGCCGATTCTATTTATCGCCTTTGGTACCGGCGAAGCCGCCAAGATTGCACTGATTGTGATTGGGGTAACGCCCTTCCTTATTCGTGACCTACAAGGCCACGCCTTGCGGCTACCCGACGAGCAGTTGATCAAAGCGCAAACCTTAGGCGCCAGCTCCTGGCAGGTGTTGTTAAGAGTTCTGCTGCCACAACTTACCCCACGGCTATTAAACGCCACCCGTTTGGCACTGGGCACCGCTTGGCTGTTTTTGATCGCCGCCGAAGCCATTGCCGCCCAGGAAGGGCTTGGCTACCGCATCTTTTTGGTACGCCGCTACCTCTCCATGGACGTGATTCTGCCCTACGTGGCCTGGATCACCCTGCTGGCGTTTTTGCTTGACCAGCTGTTGGCCTGGGTATCGCGGCTGGCATTCCCTTGGTACCACGCTGGCGAAGGAGATAACTCATGAGCCTGCTAGCGGCCAAACGGCTAGAAAAGCACTACGGCAATCATGTGGTGCTCGAAAATCTTAATTTCAGCGTTGAGCCTGGAGAATTTGTCACCTTAGTGGGTGCTTCAGGCTGCGGTAAAACGACTTTTCTGAAAATGCTGTTAGGTACCGAAGCCATTTCGCGCGGCAGCTTAACCCTGGATGATCAGCCCATTCCCAATGAGCCAGGACCAGATCGCGGCGTGGTGTTTCAGAAGTACTCGGTGTTCCCCCACTTAACCGTGCTCGGCAACGTAATGATTGCCGATGAGTTACACAGCTCAAAACTGCTGGGCAAAAGCTTCGGTGCCGCCAAGCGCCGCGCAATAGAAAAAGCGCGCGCTCGGATTGAAGAAGTCGGCCTGGGCCACGCGCTTAATAAATACCCTCATGAGCTTTCCGGCGGTATGCAACAGCGCCTGGCCATTGCCCAGGCGCTGATGATGCGGCCACGCATTTTATTACTCGATGAGCCTTTCGGTGCGTTAGATCCCGGCATTCGCCAGGATATGCACGTGCTGATCAACCGCCTGTGGCAAGAGCAGCAGCTGACCATCTTTATGATCACCCACGACCTTAAAGAAGCCTTTGAGCTGGGCACACGGCTGTGGGTATTTGATAAAACCCGCCACGATCCCCAGGCGCCGGAAGCCTATGGCGCCACGATTACTTACGACTTACCTATTTCACGCGATCGTCCTTCGAACGAACTTAAAGAAGCGCTTCACCAGGGCGGCCTGCAAACTCACACCCAGGAGACGCTGCTATGACAGACGCTGTTATGAATAGCCAACCCGCTTACACCACCCMCTTACCCGGCGGGCATCACTGGTCGCTGCGCCTGCGCCGCGGCACCACCCTCACGCTGACGGCCAAAGAGGCCGACAGCAACGTGGGGCTTTTGTGCTATAACCCGGAAAACCTGCTGGAACGCTTAAACCTGCCCGATACCTTGAAGGGCCAGCACACCTTTAAGCTTACCCAGGGTCACTGCCTTTACTCAGATATGGGGCGCATTTTCGCCTCTATCACTCATGACGACCTGGGCTGGCACGATAGCGTTGGCGGCAACCTGATGCCCCATCACTTGCTAAAGAAAGGCTGGCAGCCGGTCAGCTATCAGCAGGCTCACAACGACTGGACGCTTACTGGCTTCGACGCCTTTTTGGTTGAGCTTGCCAAGTACGGCCTGGGCCGTCGGGATATGGCGGCCAACCTCAACCTGTTTTCTCGGGTAGAAAGCGACGACGAAGGCAAGCTGCGCTATGTGCCCGGCCACTGCCAGCCGGGCAAAAGCGTCACGCTGCGCTTTGAGATGGACACGCTTGTCCTGTTGCATACTTGCCCTCACCCCCTCGATCCCAGTGCTGACTACCCCCACCGTGGCGTGGACATTGCCCTCGGCACCGCCGAGCCGGTGACAGAAGACGACCCCTGCTACCGCTCGCGGCCTGAAAACGCGCGTGGTTTTGCCAATAACCGCCTTTACCACCTCGGCTTATAAGGGAGACACCGCATGATTATTGAAAGCACTCTACGCCCCGAAAACGCCTTGAGCCGCACAACGGTGAACGCAGGTGATCACTACATTGGCACAGTCAAGCGCGGCCAAACCCTGCGCATTCTCGATTTAGAGGGTAACCAGGCCGCCGACACGCTGTTCTTTAGCGCTGACGATACCAGCGAACGCTACAGCGCTATGGATACGGTACGCGAACAGGGCGCGGTTTATCTCACCGCAGGCACGACGCTAATGTCCAGTGAAGGCCGCGCCATGCTGACGATCAGCGCCGATACCTGCGGCCGTCACGACACCCTGGGCGGCGCCTGCGCCAGCGAAAGCAACACCGTGCGTTACGACCTGGAAAAGCGTCATATGCACTCCTGCCGAGATAACTGGATGCAGGCCATCGCCAACTTTCCAGAGTTCGGCCTGACCAAGCGCGATATCACCCACAACATCAACTTCTTTATGAACGTGCCGGTCACTGCCGACGGCGGGCTGACCTTTGAAGACGGCATCTCCGCGCCGGGCAAGKATGTGGAGATGATCGCTGAGATGGATGTGATCGTGCTGGTCTCCAACTGCCCTCAGCTCAACAACCCCTGCAACGGATACAACCCAACGCCCATCGAGCTATTGGTTTGGGAATAAGTACTTCGCCCTAGGGACGACCCTAGAAGGCCAAGCAACCTGCGGGACGACCCGCCTTTGTTTGCAGGCAGTGCCATGTCCATCAATACAACGTTTAGCAAAGTTCTGATTGCCAATCGCGGCGCCATTACCGCACGCATTTTACACACGCTGAAAGCCCTCGGTGTGGGCAGCGTGGTGGTTTACGCAGATGCGGATCGCGACGCCCCCTACGTCCACCAGGCCGATGAGGCTTACTCTCTCGGCGAAGGCGGCGCCAGCGATACCTATCTTAATATCGATAAGTTGATCGCCATTGCCCAACAGAGCGGCGCCCAGGCAGTGCACCCCGGCTACGGCTTCTTGTCAGAGAACACCCGCTTTATCGCTGCCTGCGATGCCGCAGGGCTGACCTTTTTAGGCCCAACCGTCGAACAGATTGAGCAGTTTGGTCTTAAACACCAAGCGCGTGCGCTGGCCGAAAAAGCCGGTGTACCGCTAGTACCCGGCTCCGAGCTGCTTGCAAGCGTTGATGAAGCACTCAAAAGCGCCGAGCAGATTGGCTACCCGGTGATGCTCAAATCCACCGCCGGTGGTGGCGGCATCGGCATGCAGGTATGTCAAAACGCCGCCGAACTTGAGCGCGCCTTTGACTCGGTCAAAGGTCTGGGCGAGCGCAACTTCGGTGACGGCGGCGTGTTTCTCGAGGCCTATATCGCCCGCGCCCGCCATATCGAAGTGCAGCTCTTTGGCGATGGCCAGGGCAATGTCGTTGCCCTGGGCGAGCGTGATTGCTCGACCCAGCGCCGCCACCAAAAAGTGCTCGAAGAGTGCCCGGCCCCTAATCTACCGGAACATGTTCGCCAGGCGCTGCACGCCACCGCTGTTCAGTTGGGCAAAGCGGTCAACTACCGCAGCGCCGGTACCGTTGAGTTTATTTACGATACCCAGCGCGAGGCATTTTATTTTCTTGAAGTGAATACCCGGCTCCAGGTTGAGCACGGCGTCACCGAGATGGTGTATGGCATTGATATCGTTGAGTGGATGGTAAAACTGGGCGCAAATCAACTGCCCACGCTTGAAACACTGACAAAAGATCTCGCCCCCAGCGGTCACGCAGTGCAAGCACGCCTCTACGCCGAAGACCCCGCCCACGATTTTCGCCCCAGCGCAGGTTTGCTGACTGAAGTTGATTTCCCACAGGCTGACGGCCTGCGTATCGACCACGCCATAGAAGCCGGGCTGGAGATCTCAGCGCTCTTCGACCCCATGCTAGCCAAAGTAATCGCTCACGCCAACAGCCGCGACGCTGCTATTGAGCAGTTAGCTGCAACGCTTGATACCGCCAGTGTTTATGGCATCACTACTAACCGCATCTGGCTGGCCCATGTGCTGCGTGCCGAGCGTTTTCAACATGCCGACCTGGATACGCACTGGCTTGCTACCCTTGAGTGGGCGCCCCCCGTCGTAGAGGTGATCGCTCCTGGCACAATGACGACGATTCAGGACTTCCCAGGCCGCCAGGGCCACTGGGATGTGGGTGTGCCGCCTTCCGGGCCATTTGATGACTGGTCATTTCGCCTGGGCAACCGCCTGCTGGATAACCCCACCGATGCCGCCGGGCTTGAAATCACCCTCACCGGTCCAACGCTACGCTTTCACCGTGCGACCCAGATCGTGCTGGCAGGTGCCAGGCTCCCCGCTACGCTAGATGGAGAAGAAGTAGCCTTTTGGCAGGTAGTGGATATTCCTGCCGGTTCCACGCTGACGTTGGGCAAGGCCGCGGCGGGCGCTCGCGCCTATCTATTGGTACGCGGCGGTATTGCCTGCCCTCGTTACCTGGGCTCCCGCAGTACCTTTACCCTGGGCCAGTTTGGCGGCCACGGCGGCCGCGCGCTAAGAAGCGGCGATATGCTAGATTTACCTCTGCTCTCGCCTACCTCGGCGGCTCAGCTTGATAAGACGCTCATCCCGACCTTTGGCAATCAAGGCAGCGGTAAAACCTGGCGAGTGGCGGTACTTTACGGCCCCCACGGCGCGCCGGACTTTTTCACCGATGACGATATCGAGCGCTTTTTCGATCACGAATGGGAGGTGCACTACAACTCCAGCCGCACAGGGATCCGGCTGATTGGTCCACGCCCCGAGTGGGCGCGAGCCGACGGCGGCGAGGCGGGACTACACCCCTCCAATATTCACGATAACGCCTATGCCTTTGGCACTATCGACTTTACCGGCGATATGCCGGTTATTCTGGGCCCCGATGGGCCTTCACTTGGCGGCTTTGTCTGCCCCGCCACCGTAATCCGCGCCGAACGCTGGAAGCTGGGACAGCTCGCCGCGGGCGATAAAGTACGCTTTGTCCCGGTCAGTCTTAACACCGCTCGCACCCTGGAAGAGCGCCAGCTAGACCAACTGGCGTCTCTCACAGCAGCGCCCGTCGAAGAGATTCAGCCAGAGCGTGACACCCCTGTTGTGCGCGACGTACCCGCCGAGCAAGCCGGTGAGCGAATTGTCTACCGCCGCGCCGGGGATGATTTCCTGCTGATCGAGTTCGGCGCCATGGAGCTGGATATCGCGCTGCGCTTTCGGGTTCACGCCTGGATGCTGTGGCTACGGGAACACTCGCTGCCCGGTCTGCGGGAATTAACCCCCGGTATTCGCTCGCTGCAGATTCACTATGAGCCATTAGCACTGTCCTTGGATAAGCTGCTCGCCCATCTGCAAAAAGCCGAGCAGGCGCTAATAGATGTGGAATCGCTGGAAGTGGAGTCGCGGGTGGTGCATCTACCGCTCTCCTGGGACGACCCCGCCTGTCAGGAAGCCATCGATAAATACCAGCGCAGCGTGCGCCCGGATGCGCCCTGGTGCCCCAGCAACCTGGATTTCATTCGCCGTATCAATGCGCTTGAAAGCGAACAGCAAGTGCGCGATATCGTCTTCGATGCCCGCTACCTGGTAATGGGGCTGGGGGATGTCTACCTGGGTGCGCCTGTGGCGACTCCTCTTGACCCGTGCCAGCGGCTGGTGACCACCAAGTACAACCCCGCTCGCACCTGGACAGCTGAAAACTCCGTGGGCATTGGCGGCGCTTACCTGTGCGTTTACGGTATGGAAGGCCCCGGCGGCTACCAGTTTGTTGGCCGTACGCTGCAAATGTGGAACCGCTACCGCACCACGGCACACTTCGAGACCCCTTGGCTGCTGCGCTTTTTTGATCAACTGCGTTTTCATGAAGTCAGCCACGAAGAGCTTGAGCAAATTCGCCGCGACTTTCCCCATGGTCGATATGACCTATCTATTGAAACCGCACGTTTTCGCCTAGCGGACTACCAAGCCGAGATCGATAAAAATGCTGAAGCGATTGAGACCTTCCGCACCAAGCGCGAAGCTGCTTTCCAGGCAGAAATAGCCGCTTGGCGGGCCAATGGCCAATTCACATTCGAAGATCAGGCACCGGAAAGCGCCGAAGTAACAGCGCTGGATGACAACGAGCTAGGCATCGAAAGCCCCGTCACCGGCAGCCTTTGGAAGTTACTGGTTGCAGAAGGTGAGCAGGTAACCGCTGGCCAACCGGTGGCACTGGTGGAATCGATGAAAATGGAAGTTGAGATCACCGCCCACTGTGGTGGCCGCGTCGTTCGCCTGCCGCTTACAGAGGGAGCATCGATTGCCCCCGGGCAGCCCATCGTGGTGCTTAGCAGTGAAGCGGAGGCAACCCCATGAGCCAATCAACGAACGATCAGCGCCTCGCCGATTTTCAGGCGATCCCAGTGATCGATATTCATGACCTGCTACATGGAGATGTAAGCGCGCGCCAAGCCGTTGCCGAGCAACTTGGCCGCGCCGCCCGAGAGGTGGGTTTCTTTCAAATGGKGGGGCACGGCATTGATCGCCCCCTTCGCGAAGGGCTAATCAGCCAAGCCAAGCGCTTCTTTGCCCAGCCAACCGAGACCAAAATGGAGCGCTATATTGGTCTTTACCACCACCACCGGGGCTATGTGCCGCCCGGTGAAGAGTCGCCGGATCCCAAAAAGCCGGATATGAAAGAGGCCTTCGATCTTGCCTTTGAACTCCCCAGCGATGATCCTGAGGTCTTGGCAGGCACTCCCCTGCTCGGCCCCAATCCCTGGCCCGACCTTGAGCACTTTCGCGAGCCGGTCGCAGCCTATTATGACGCGGCCTACCAGGTTGGCCGCACACTGATGGGCGGCTTTGCCCTAGCGTTAGGGCTTAAAGAGAACCACCTACTTCACCATGTGACTAAACCGCCCAGCCAGCTGCGCCTGATTCACTACCCCTATAACCCCGATGCCGAAGATGCTCAGGGCATTGGTGCCCATACAGATTATGAGTGTTTCACCCTATTGCTCCCCACCGCACCGGGTCTTGAGGTGATGAACGGCGCAGGTGAATGGATTGATGTGCCGTTTCGAGACGACGCCTTGGTGGTCAATATCGGCGATATGCTGGAGATATGGAGCAACGGCGAGTTTGTCGCCACCTCTCATCGGGTGCGTAAAGTAAAGGAAGAACGCTACTCTTTCCCGCTGTTTTTCGCCTGCGATTATCACACCGTGGTCGCCCCGCTGCCCGAGCTGGTGACCCGCCACGGCCAAGCATATTACCCACCGCTTAAAGCGGGGGATCATCTCTACGCGCAAACGATTCAAACCTTTAAATACCTGCGTGAACGGCTAGCCCAGGGAGAAATCGCGCTGCCCGATGGCGCCCGCGAAGTGGGCAGCCTTGGCCAGCACGGCAAGCATAAGGAAACCCCATAATGAGCGTTTCCTTACCCAGTATCCCGCGCGAATTTCGTGGGGGTTGGCAGCGCACGCTTTATGCCGAGCCCGCCACCGAGCCCTACCAACAGGCCGATAGTACCAGCCAGGTTGTCTGGCTCCAGGGCGAGCACTGGCATGCTGATTTACGCCTACCTGCCAACGGCCCGGATTTTTCCGGCATTACCGGCCTAGAAGCGTGCAACCGATCACAGCTTGAGTGGTTGGCAAGCCTGACCGCCTTTGCGGGCGTTACCCAAACCGAAGAAGGGCTATGCATATGGCACCGCTATCAGGATCTTTGCCCCAGTTTAGAGCGTGATGTTGGCCTACTACGCTGGCTTGATGACACCACCCTAGAAGAGCGGCCCCCCCATGGGCTCTACGTTGAGCACTGGCAGCGGCTTTCCGGTAACGCCGTTGAAGAAGTAGTTCGTTGCGATGAGCAAGGCCACCTTCGCTGGCTGCAGCTGGGCGAATACGCCATAGCGATTACCCCTCGCTCCGCAACGGCCAATCTAGCAGCTTTATTTGAACCAGTAAGTGACTTAACTGAAGGCGCTTTACGCTGGCGCGCCAGCCTTTGCTTCGACTACTTAGAGCGCAGCCAAAACGGTTGGCAGATAGTGCTTTCGACTCACCCCTGGCGGGTGGGTGAGCTACTTTCAGTATCAACGTTTAATGACGGTCACCGTTCACAGATAGGAGTTTAATAATGTTACCCATCGCATCACTGGATATTGCGACCCTTCACACCGCCTACCAACAGGGTGAGCTTACCCCCGCTGCGTTAATCGACGAGCTGCTGGCCCAAGCTGAAAGCCACGGCAAAGAGCCCGCCTGGATTACTCGTTTAACGCGAGAGCAACTGGAGCCTTACCTACAGCGCTTGGAAGGCGAATCACCAGACACACTGCCGCTTTACGGCATTCCCTTTGCGATGAAAGACAATATCGACTTGGCGGGAATTCCCACCACGGCAGGTAGCCCGGCGTATGCCTATACGCCAACCGAAAATGCTTTTGTGGTGCAGCAGTTGATCGGTGCGGGCGCGATCCCGATGGGTAAAACCAACCTGGATCAATTTGCCACTGGTCTGGTGGGTGAACGAGCGCTGGATGTATACGGTACGCCTGCTAATGCCTTCGATCCTAAGCTGGTACCCGGCGGCTCCAGCAGCGGTTCGGCGGTGGTCACTGCGGCGGGGATGGTCAGCTTTGCGCTGGGCACCGATACCGCTGGTTCTGGGCGCGTGCCCGCCTGCTTCCATAACCTTTACGGGGTCAAGCCAAGCCTGGGGCTGCTTAGCACCCGAGGCGTAGTACCTGCCTGCGCGACGCTAGACACCATTAGCCTGTTTACCTTCACTGCCGACGATGCCGCTAAAGTGCTCGGCATTACCGCTGCCTATGATGATCAGTGCGCTTGGTCGCGGAAGCATGACTTTGCTGTGCACGGTAAACGCTATGGCAAAGCCCCTGCGGCGTTCCGCTTCGGCGTGCCGCTGGAATCCCAGTGGCAAACCGATGAGGCGTATACCAAGGGAATGCACCACGCGATTGCCGAACTGGAAGCTCTCGGCGGTGAGAAAGTCGAGTTGGACTGCTCGCCATTACTCGCAGCAGCACGCCTGCTTTACGAAGGCCCTTGGGTGGCGGAACGCTACCATGTTATTCGCGAGTTGATGCAATCACATCCTGACGCTATCCACCCGGTAACGTTTGAAATTACCCAAGGCGGCGCTACACCACTGGCCGTGGACGCCTTCGATGCGCGCTATAAGCTCGCCGAATTTAAGCGCCAAGCCGACGCGTTAATCGCTAACGTCGATATCATGCTTTCGCCCACCACAGTCACGCACCCAAGCAAGGCCGAAGTAGCGGCGGACCCCATCGGCGTTAACTCCCGCCTGGGCACCTGGACTAACTTTATGAACCTGCTCGACTACAGTGCTCTGGCCGTGCCTGTAGGCTTTAGCGAGCGCGATTTACCAGTGGGCGTGACACTGTTTGGGCCGGTGTTTGCTGACTTAACGCTGCTCTCCCTCGCCCGTGCCATAGAAGCCCGCTTAATGCTGCCGTTAGGTGCCACAGGCGTTGCCCATCCGGCGTTATCTGAGCCCTTAACCAATGCCCAAGACGGCACCATGGAGCTGGTAGTGTGCGGTGCACACCTGCAAGGACTGCCGCTTAACCACCAATTGACCGAACGCGGCGGCGTATTAGTGAGCACCACCCAAAGCGCGCCGCGCTATAAGCTGTTTGCCCTGGCAGGCGGGCCGCCCAAACGCCCAGCATTGCTACGCGACGAAAACGGCCAAGCCATTGAAGTGGAAGKGTGGCACCTGCCCATCGAAAGCGTGGGCAGCTTTTTAGCAGGCATTCCCGCCCCGCTCGGTTTAGGCCAAGTGGAGCTTGCCGACGGTAGCTGGAAGTGTGGCTTTATTTGCACCGCCGGAGCGCTTAATGAAGGTGGCGAAGCACAAGACATCAGCGAATTTGGCGGTTGGCGCGGATGGCTGGCGAGTCGTTCATAGCGCCAACATATCAGGCCCATCTAGTCGATGGGCTTTTAAGCGAAACAGATTTTTAACCTACGGCTCACGAACGAAACGCTCATACTTTTCTAATTGGGCCAGCGTACTGAGCCACCAGCTCATCCGCTGTGATTAGCAAAAAACCTTCAGCCTCTGCCTGGGCCACCAAAATCCGATCAAAGGGGTCTTTATGAATGCTAGGTAAATGAGCGACGTTAAGTGTATGCAGTGAACTGATGGGGAGTTCTAAATAGCCATTATCCACCAACCCTCTTCGCAATAAGTGCGGGTCAACTTGAAAATCAGGGCGCTGCAGGCTGTTCTTGATCACCACTTCCCAGATGCTGGCGGCGCTAAAGTAGAGCCTATTATTCTCGTCATTGATCAGCGATAGCGCATCCGCCGGGAGTTGCTCCGGTGACGCCGCTGCCCAGAGCAAAACATGCGTGTCCAGAAGCAGATTCACATCAGCCTCCAAACATCTCAGCTATTTCCTCCTGCCCCATCCGATCAAAGTCATTAGGCACTTTAAACTGGCCTGCCAAAAAACCTAGCCGCTTCTGCTGACCAGGCAGAGGGCTGTCAATCGCCGTTACCCGCGCCATCGGCTTACCCGCTTTGGCGATAATAAACCCCTCGCCCTCGGCAGCCCGCGCGACTAGCTGCGACAAGCGCGTTTTGGCTTCGTGTATGTTGATAGCTTCCATATGAAGTTCTCCCGAGAAACACGACTTAGTTCAATTAGTTTAGTTTATTCGAGATAGGCAATTTTGCAATGCCTTACCTCCACTGAAAAAAAACAGTGCGACGTGTTGCGACATTTGATCAGGTTACGGCCCCCAGATCATAAAGGTACCGTTTTCTGCTAAAGTTATAGTGCTAACGATTTCTGACGTTGAATTAGCCTCAATGTCAGGCTTTCCACTCAGCAGGAGGCCAACACGTTATGTCGTCACCCCTCTCATCAAAATCGGGCGCTATCGTCCTTCTGATAGCCTCACTCGCCGGGCTTGCAATCGCTCTATATGCCTATTTCACACCACTTACCGGGGTCACGGGAACACTCGGGGCACTGGTTGCCATTGTGGCCTGTTGCGTTCTTGCGGTGATGGCGCTATTGCTCATGAAAGTCAAAACACGCGGGGCCTCCCTCMCACTGAGAGGGCTTATTCTGCTAGGGCTCGCCGGTACATTTTTCGCCGCAATGCTGCTCCATCAGTGGTGGATTGGCGTTGCCATGGTGCTCGGCCTGATCGGTTTGATTGTGGACATGGTTCGCCCAGCGCCTCACGCACGCCTCACTCACAACTAAGGAGCTGCCCATGCCAACTTTATTATCCGCCCCGAGCACTCCGTTTAAATTTGTCACATCGGGCTTAGGCGCGATTACCGCTCTGGCTATTTGCTTTACGCCCTTGCCGCTACTCGCTCAGGAGCCGTCAGTAGATACACAGCAACCCACTGCTCAAGAACAGTCAGGTGAACAGGCATCGCCAGGGGAGCAAGAGAACGACACACCGGAAGAATCGACTAGCGCCGCCCCCATTCCGCTGGTGCCTGGAGAGCCGACCTGGGACAGTTTTCATGGTCAGCTCAACGCCCAGAAATATAGCCCGCTTGATCAGATTAATGCCCACAACGTTGGCGAATTGGAAAAAGTCTGGGAAGTGCATACCGGCGATGTAGCGGATGGTTCAGGTGATTTACCAGCGACCGTTTGGTCTGCCACTCCGGTGTTTGCCAACGACACGCTGTATATCGGCACCCCCTTCTACCGGATTCTGGCCCTAGACCCCGCGAATGGCGAAGAGAAATGGAGCTTCGATACGCAGTCCTCTCTCGAAGCGCTGACCCAGCCCGCCCTGAAGAATCGCGGTGTGGCTTATTGGGAAGCGGATACCCCGGAAGCAGGCGAGCCCTGCCAAAAGATCATCTACATGGGCACCATGGATGCGCAACTGTTCGCGGTCGATGCCGATAGCGGTGAACAGTGCGCAAACTTTGCCGATAACGGCGTGTTGGACGTCAACCAGTGGAATGACACCAATGAAAAATGGCCGTTGTCGCTGCTACAGCCACCCACTGTGGTGGGCGACCATCTAATTCTTGGCTGGGCAGGCATGGACTGGGCCTATGAAGAGGCTCCCCCTGGCACCGTATTTTCAATCAATGCCCGCACCGGCGAGCTCGAATGGACGTTCCAGGCGCTGTCTGATGAGATGCGCGAGCAGAGCGGCACCGCCAATGTCTGGACGCATATGTCCGCCGATGAAGAGCTTGGCCTAGTCTATTTACCGGTCTCCTCCCCTTCACCGAACTACTGGGGCGGTAACCGCAGCGAAGAAGTGCCGCTAGGCACATCGACCACCGCGGTGGATATCGAGACCGGCGAAGTGGCTTGGTCGCGGCAGTGGGTTCACCACGATATTTGGGATTACGACATTAACGCAGCCCCAACGCTGATGGACATTACCGTCGATGGCGAAGAGATCCCGGCGCTGATTCAGGCGACCAAAATGGGCTTTCTGTTTGTGGTCAATCGAGAAACCGGTGAAGATGTTTGGCCGATTGAGGAGCGCCCAGTACCCAGCGGCGACGGTAGTGTTGAGGGCGAAGTCTATGCGCCGACTCAACCCTTCCCCACCAAACCCGCGCCACTGTTAGATCAGTCCGAGAAACCCAACGTCTGGGCGCTGGCTGATGCGGTTAGCTTTGGGGAGTGCTCTGCACTGTGGGACGATCTCAGCTATGAAGGCATGTACACCCCACCGACGACCCAAGGCGAAGGCACCCTTGGCTTTCCCATCAGCGCGGGTGGCGTTCAGTGGGGCGGCGTAGCCTTCGACCCCGAAAGCCAGACAGCGATCGTCAATACCTCGCACATTGTGCAGTACATAAAACTCTATAATCGCGAAGATTATGACAAAGCGGATAGCGGATCCGGCAATGAAAGCGGTTTTGCCCCACAGGAAGGCGCGCCCTATGGGATGCGTTTAGAGGTCGCGCTCAATCGGTTGGGCATGCCCTGCTGGGAACCACCCTTTGGTGAGCTTGTTGCCCTCGACATGACGACAGGTGATATCAAATGGCGTCGTCCCATCGGCGCATCGCAACAGTACGGTTTCTATATGCCAGAGAGTTGGGGCTCGCCCACCATTGGCGGCCCAGCGGTAACCGCTGGCGACGTTATCTTTATTGGCGCTTCCATGGATGCCAAGGTGCGTGCCTACTCGCTGGAAACCGGTGAGGAGCTGTGGTCAGATCAGACCGAAGCCCCCTCCGTCTCGAACCCTGCTGTCTACGAGTACAACGGTCGCCAATACGTCGCCTTTGTTTCCGGTGGCAACAGCATCTTGAAAGATCAGGTAGGTGATCAGGTTGCCGTTTATGCCTTGCCGGAATAACGCTTGCGGTTGATCAATAGAAAACAAACGGGGCGGCCTTAAGGCCGCCCCGTTTATGTTACATCCCATCTTCTTAGTTAGTCTCGTCGACTTGCCTTGGAGTACGTTTGGCTAACGCATGGTTAGCAGTTTTAAAACATACCCGCATCAACGGCACTAGCAGCCACAGCAGCGGCGTCAACAGCCAGCGATAGGCAAATCGCGCCACTATCAGCACCGGCAGTAGCACAACCAGCCAAATAAGAAACTGGCCCAACCATACCGGCCAGCCTAGCCAGGTAGAAAGGTTGGCGCCCAGCGCGCTAACTAGGCTTGGGTGGCGAACCACCACATAGGCGGTGCCCGCTACCGCTGCAATCTTGGCCATACGCGGCAGAGTCGCAAAACGCCCGCTGGTGGCAACAACTCCCTGGCGCAAGCCAACACGAGCGCCCTGGGCTTCAACGCTCCCTACCCGCGCAGCACGAGCGGCCTTGCCCGCCCGCAGCACCTTAACGGTGCTGGCCATGACCAGTAGATCGACACCGGCCCAGCCCAAATCGGCTGCGCCAATAGCGTCGCCCCGCCGCCACTGGCTTTCGAGATCGCGCAGGCCGCTGGTAAAGAAATCGCCAACGCCCGAGACCAGCCGTTCGCCCTGTAGCCACTCCACGTCGCCTTGTTCACTGACTACAAACTGGTTGAGCAGCGCGTGACCATTGGCATCCAGCAGCGCAATACCCATCTGCCCGCGGCGGTAAGGGGTGAGCGCCGAATCCGCGTCGCCCTCTTCATCGCTCCACCAATGACTAAGCTGCTGATAGCGCTCACCAACCCAGTGCTGCGCCCTTAGCGTCGCTACATCGTGGCTGCGAAAGTAGCTGATAGGCAGTACGGCGTCGGCGCCAAAGCGCACCAGCACCTGCTGAAACTGAGGCGATAAACCGTACTCCACCAGCACATCGCGGGCTATATCACCATGGCGTAACATCGCCAGCGAAGCGCTCATCCACAGCGCCTGATCGGCGGCGTAGCTGAGAAAAAGCGCGTTGAGCTCTGGCGACTCCTGCTTAAGCGATGCCTCTAGAGCGGGCAGCGCCCGCTGAGCTTCCAGGCGTACCAGCTTGGACTCAAACGGCTCGTGGGAAGCCACGGCTGATGCTAACCCAGCCAGCACTAACGCGATTAACACTATGATCTGCCAGGGCCGCATCGCTTTCCACCTTGTTATGTTGGCAATCGACTACTAGCCCAACGTCTCCGCCGTCACGTTCGCCGCCGCAGGCTGGGTGGAGTGGTGGCGATTGATCGCGCTAAGGACGCCTTTCATGGAGGCACTGGTAATGCTCTCATCGGTGCCTACACCAAACACCGCTTTGCCATCGATGCGCACTTCGACATAGGCAATAGCTTCAGCGTCGGCGCCCTGGCCACGGGCGTGCTCGTGGTAGTCGATGATTTCCACATCGTGCCCAGCGGCGGCCAACGCTTTAATAAAGGCCGCTAGCGGGCCGTTGCCCTCACCAGTAAGCGTTTGCCGCTCACCGTTTTGTTCGACCACGGCATCCAAGGTGATTTTAGGGCTGTCGGGCTCCGACGACAAACGATGGCTCACTAGCGCGAAAGGTGAGCGCTGCTCTAAATACTCATCGGCAAAGGCCTGATAAATCATCTGCGAGGTAATTTCTTTACCGGTGCGCTCAGCCACTTCCTGCACCACCTGGCTAAACTCGATGGAGAGCCGACGAGGTAGCTCAATACCGTGTTCCTGCTCTAGCAGGTAAGACACCCCGCCTTTGCCCGACTGGCTGTTAACCCGGATCACAGCTTCATAGCTGCGGCCCACGTCCAGCGGGTCGATGGGCAAATAAGGGACGTCCCAAACGGCATCAGGATTTGCGCGCCGATCCGCCATGCCTTTTTTGATCGCGTCCTGGTGGGAGCCAGAGAAGGCGGTAAACACCAAATCGCCCACATAGGGGTGACGGGGATGGACCGGTAGCTGATTGCAGTACTCCACTTCACGCATGATGGGAGTGATATTGGAGAAATCGAGCGCAGGGTGAACGCCCTGAGTGTACATATTCATTGCCAGAGTAACGATATCCACATTGCCAGTACGCTCGCCGTTACCAAAGAGAGTACCCTCAACCCGGTCGGCCCCAGCCATCAGCGTTAACTCGGCTGCCGCTACGCCGGTGCCGCGGTCGTTATGGGGGTGAACGCTGACGATCAGATGATCACGGTTTTTGACGTGGCGGCAGAACCACTCAATTTGATCGGCATAGTTATTCGGCGTGGCAACTTCTACCGTGGCCGGGAGGTTCACGATCATGCGCTTATCAGCGCTGGAACCATAAGCCGCCATGACCGCTTCGACGATCTCAACGGCAAAATCCATCTCGGTAGTGGTGAACAGCTCAGGCGAGTATTGAAACGTCCAGTTAGTTTCCGGTGCAGCGTCCATCTGCGCGCGTATCTGCTGGGTCGCCTCTACGGCGATTTGCACGCACTCAGGCTTATCGACGTTAAACACCACCCGGCGAAACATGGGATCAGTGGCGTTATAAACGTGGACAATGGCGTTCTTGGCGCCTTTCAAGGCTTCAAAGGTGCGTTCAATCAAGTGCGGGCGCGCCTGGGTCAGCACCTGAATGGTCACATCCTCAGGGATTTTATCCTGCTCAATCAGCGAGCGCACAAAGTCGAAGTCCGTTTGCGATGCTGACGGAAACCCTACCTCTATCTGTTTAAAACCAACGCTGAGTAGCATGTCGAATAAGCGCTGTTTACGCTCCTGATCCATAGGGTCGATCAGCGATTGATTGCCGTCGCGCAGGTCAACACTGCACCAGATAGGCGCTGATTCAATGCGCTGGCTCGGCCACTGACGGKCCGGTAGATCAACGGCCACAAAGGGGCGGTACTTTTTGGCAGGATCAGTCAACATCATGGCGGCTCTCCTAAAATCAGTCAGTTGTGGGTTTGTCAGTGTGCTTTACCGCCCGCGTCATTCTGGTGTGTGGGGGCTGTCGAGTAGGCTTGAGCGAGGGCTGACTCCATGCGGTCAAGCTGTGCTTTCAGCCCGCGAACATCATTGCGTAGCGACTGCAGCTCGGCTTCTTCGCCTTCGCCGTTGTCCAGCGCCATTTGCGCGCTCTCTTTCTGCATCACATCCAGCACAATACCAATCATCATATTGAGAAAGATAAAGGCATTCAAAAAGATAAAGGTTAAAAAATAGATCCAGGCATAGGGATAAACCTCCATGGCCGGATAGAGCACCGCAGTGGCCCAGCTCTCAAACGTCGCCACCTGAAATAGCGTCAGCATGGCCAGGGAGATGTTACCCCATAGGCCCTCGTCGACATTGTGGAACAGAAAACTGCCAATGGCGGCGTAAATATAGAAGATGATAAACATCAGCAGGACCACATAGCCCATCCGCGGCACCGATTTCACCAAAGCGCTAAGGAGCATCTGTAGTTCAGGTATCATTGATACCAAGCGGAGTACCCGGAAAATACGCAGCAGCCGTGCCAGCAGCACCATTTCCGAGTCGTCCATGGGAATTAGGCTGGCGGTGACAATCAGGAAGTCAAAAACATTCCAGCCCTTTTTAAAAAAGCTAAGCAGGCTGCGTTCTGCGGCCATTCTGATTAAAATCTCAATCAGGAAAAAAATCGTCACTGCGATATCGAGATAGAGCAGCCACTGCTCAACCTGGGAAGTTTCGTCGTAGGTCTTGGCCCCTATCACCAGGGCGGAAAGGACGATAATGGCAATCACCACCGCTTCAAAAAACTTATTCGAGCGCAGCTTTTCAAAACGGGACTGCCAGGTAGTAAAGGAGTTACTCATGTAACAAAAAATCTCTTAACGGTTAATCCGCACACTTTATACTAAAATTACACACCTGCTACACAAGTGATATCCTGTTGTTTCACTTGATGTATCCTACGCCACCAGAACGCCTCTATAGGCGCCCTGTCGGTACTCTTTTGTTTAGACGCTGGATGACCCCATGACACTGCTTTGGATAGCCTTATTGCCTCTGCTAGGCGTACTGGTGCCGGCACTCACCGCACAGCGCGGGCGCGGTTTCTGCTCACTTGCGACGGCTGTGCTGCCGGCGACTGCCTTAGTAATGACGCTACTCAACGTGCCGGCTCTGCTAGACGGCGAGCAGCTGCGTTTTTCGGCCACCTGGATGCCTGAACTGGCACTGAACCTAGCGTTTCGCCTGGATGGACTGTCGCTACTGTTCAACCTGCTGATACTCGGCATTGGCCTGTTGATTATTCTCTATGCACACTACTATTTAGCCAAAGATGAACCCTATGGCCGATTCTACGCCTTCCTGATGCTTTTTATGGCGTCAATGGTGGGTATTTCAATATCAGACAACCTGATACTGCTTTGGCTGTTTTGGGAATTAACCAGTCTGTCATCTTTTCTGTTAATTGGCTTTTGGTCCTACCGCAGCGACGCTCGCAAAGGCGCACGTATGGCGCTAACCGTAACGGGCGCAGGCGGCCTGGCACTGTTGGCAGGCTTACTGCTACTGGGCGATATGGCAGGCAGCTTCAACATGGGCGATGTATTGGCCAGCGGAGACGTTATTCTTGCCGACCCGCGCTATCCGCTTATGTTGGGGTTAGTCCTGTTGGGTGCCTTTACCAAATCAGCCCAGTTCCCGTTTCATTTTTGGTTACCTCATGCCATGGCGGCCCCCACGCCGGTATCAGCCTATCTACACTCGGCCACCATGGTGAAAGCAGGCATTTTCCTGATGGCACGGCTACACCCCGCTATTGCGGGCAGCGAGCTATGGAGCGTGGTGGTCTCGTTGGTGGGTATCATCACCATGCTTTATGGCGCCTGGTTTGCGCTGATGAAAACCGACCTCAAGGGCATTTTGGCGTTCTCCACCGTTAGTCATTTAGGCTTGATCACCGTGCTGTTGGGCATCGGTAGCCCCATGGCCATTTTGGCTGCCCTGTTTCACATTCTGAATCACGCCACCTTTAAAGCCGCCCTGTTTATGAGTGCCGGCATTATCGATCACGAAACCGGCACTCGGGAGTTGAAGCAGTTGGGGGGGCTGAGAAAAGCCATGCCTGTGACGGCGCTACTGACCACCCTGGCTGCGGCAGCAATGGCGGGCGTACCGCTATTTAATGGCTTCTTATCCAAAGAGATGTTCTTCACCGAGGCGCTGGCGACACCCGTTTTAGGTGGCCTAAGCTGGTTATTACCCGCATTAGCGGCGCTTGGCGGCATTCTTTCCGTGGCCTATTCACTGCGTTTAGCACACGCCGTTTTCTTTAAACCCGCCCGTGAAGCCCCTCCGAAATCTCCTCACGAGCCGCCACACCTCATGCGGTTGCCGGTAGAAATATTGGTAGTCCTGTGCGTGGTAGTGGGCCTGTTCCCGGCCTTTATGGCAACAGGCTTACTTGAACTCGCCAGCCAAGCGGTGATCGGTAGTCCGCTCGATTTCCACCTGGCTATCTGGCACGGCGTAAATCTGCCACTCATCATGAGTTTGCTCGCCTTCATAGTGGGTATTGCACTCTATTGGCGCCATGCCGAGGTGCGTCGATTTACCCAGCAGTTTGCCGGAGTGGATGCTCGGCGCGTGTTTGAACGTATTCTTGTTTCCATGGGCTATCGCGCCGAGCAGCTTATCGCCGCGCTTGAAGGCAATTCGCTACAGCGCTATGTGGGCTGGCTGTGGCTGGGCGCACTAGTCATGGGTGGGATCGGTCTGGTCCAGATCACCGACTTAACGGGAGCTGCTGGCAATCAAGAGCTGGATGGTATCCTTATACTTGGGGCGGGGATGTTGATGTTTGGCGGCGTAGCCACTGCTGCCACTCACCGCTACCGGCTGATTTCACTGCTGATGCTATCGGTCGTCGGGCTATTTGTGGCGCTCACCTTTGCCCGCTTCTCAGCACCCGATTTAGCGCTGACACAGCTTTCGGTGGAAGTGGTGACCATGATTCTGCTGATGCTGGCGCTGTTTTTCCTGCCGCAGAAGACCCCACGGGAATCCAGCCCACTGCGCAACGTTCGCGATATGCTGCTGGCAGGCACGCTAGGCTTGGTGATTGCCAGCCTTAACTACGCGGTCATGACCCGCGAGACGCTGTCGATTTCCAGTTTCTTTGTGGAGAACAGCAAGCCCGGTGGTGGCGGCTACAATGTGGTCAACGTGATTCTGGTCGATTTCCGGGGATTTGACACCCTAGGTGAAATCACCGTACTGGCCATCGCTGGCCTGGCGATCTTTAAGCTACTCAACCGCTTACGCCTGTTTATGCCGCACAGTGACGGCGAAGGCCGGGTATGGTCACCTGACCGCTACCCAGCGGTACTCACGTCAATTTCAATGACGCTGCTGCCACTGGCMCTGTTGGTATCTGCCTTTATCTTCCTGCGCGGCCATAATCAGCCTGGGGGTGGCTTTATCGCCGGGTTGATTACTGCGGTCGCCTTGATCCTGCTGTACATGGCCCGGGGTGTGGCGTGGGCGCAAGAACGTTTGGACTTCCCGTTCCAACCGGTAGCCGTCATTGGGGTGGCGATAGCCACTCTAACCGGGCTGGGTAGTTGGCTATTCGGCCATCCGTTCTTAACTTCGGCCTTCGGTTACTTCTCGCTACCACTGATCGGTACCTTTGAACTTGCCACCGCGTTGCTCTTTGACCTGGGCGTTTATTTAGCGGTAGTGGGTGCCACGCTGATGATTCTTGCCAATCTGGGCAAGGTCACCACCGCCCACCGCCCGGTTACTGAAGCTTCAGAAAAAGATGCCGACGCCAGCGCGGCAACGCCCTCTGCCAAGGAGCCTCGCTAATGGAACTGCTCTATGCGATGACCACCGGTGTATTGACCGCCTGTGGCCTGTACTTGACGTTGCGAGGCCGCACCTTTCCAGTAGTGGTGGGCCTTACGCTGCTCTCTTACGCCGTGAATCTATTCCTGTTTTCGATGGGCGGCTTAACCACTGATGGCCCCGCTATTGTGTCTGAGGGAACTGACTACGCCGACCCGCTCCCCCAGGCGCTGGTGCTCACTGCCATTGTGATCGGCTTTGCGATGACGGCCTTTGTGGTGATCCTGGCGATGCGGGCGCGTAGTGAAGTGGGTAACGACCACGTCGACGGTAAAAAGGAAGACCGAGAATGATGCAGCACCTGATTGTTTTTCCTGTTGTTCTACCGTTAGTGGCGGGCATCTTACTGCTCTATCAACGCCAAGGACTGGTGCGCTATAAGCGTATTGTCAGCGTTGCCGCCACTGCGCTACTGCTGCTGGTAGCGATTGGCTTGTTACGCCAAGCCGCTAGCGGTGAAATCACTTACTACGCACTCGGTGACTGGCAAGCCCCGTTTGGCATCGTACTGGTACTTGATCGCCTCTCGGCGTTAATGCTGCTGCTGACCGCTGTATTAGCCGTTGGCGCAGTGGTCTTTGCCTGTGCGGGTGACGACGAAAAAGGCAGTAACTTCCACGGCCTTTTTCAGTGGCAGTTGCTGGGCATTAATGGGGCTTTTTTAACCGGCGATTTGTTCAACCTGTTCGTCTTCTTTGAAGTACTGCTGCTAGCTTCTTACGCCCTGCTACTGCACGGTGGCGGCAAAGCGCGCATTCAGGCAAGCGTCCACTATGTGGTGCTCAACCTGGCGGGCTCTTCGCTGTTTCTGATTGCGGTGGGAATTCTCTACGGCGCCACGGGCACGCTGAATATGGCCGATATGGCCATCCGGGTCGCTGACCTACCGACAGAACGCGACGGTTTAGTGACCGCCGGTGCACTAATGCTGCTGGTGGTGTTTGGGTTAAAAGCGGCGATTCTACCGCTCTACTTTTGGCTGCCCAAGGCCTACGCCTCCGCCCCGGCCCCGGTGGCTGCACTGTTTGCGATTATGACCAAAGTGGGGATTTACGCCATTCTGCGCGTTTACTCACTTATTTTTGGCGATAGCGCTGGCGGCTTGGAGGCGCTGGAGCAGCCCTGGGTATGGTGGCTATCGCTCGGCACTCTGGCAGCCGCAGGCGTTGGGGTAATGGCCGCGCGAGATCTGCGCTTGCTGGTGGCTTACCTGGTGTTGGTGTCGGTGGGCACGCTGCTGGCAGGTATTGGCATGCGCTCACCTCAGGCGGTCTCTGCGCTACTCTATTACCTGATCCACACCACGCTAATCACTGGTGGTCTATTCCTGCTAGCGGAAATGATTGGCCTACAACGCGGTAAAGCAGGCACCCGTTTGGTCAAGGGTCGCCCTATGGTGCAAGGCGCCGTACTCGCCATGCTGTTTTTTGTCGGCGCTATCGCCGTCGCGGGCATTCCACCGTTTTCCGGCGCTTTCGGCAAGGCGTTGATGCTTAATGCCGCCGAGGGCACCCAGCGCTTATGGCTCTGGCCACTACTGCTGCTGACCAGCCTGGCCTCGCTGATCGCCCTCTCCCGGGCTGGCTCTACGCTATTTTGGCGTAGCCACCGGGGCACCACCAGCGGTAGCTCACTACCCGCTTGCCAGTGGTTTGGGGTTATCTGGCTGCTGAGCGCAGCGCCGCTATTAGTCGCACTTGCAGGGCCTGTGAGCGGCTACACTCAAGCCACAGCTGAGCAATTAGCCAACCCCCAGGTGCTGATTCGCACGCTACTACCTGATGCTGGAGATGCCCAATGATCGCCCCGCGTTCCTGGCTACCCACGCCTGTATTATCGCTACTTTTGCTGGTCGTGTGGCTGCTGTTAGTACGCAGCTACGCCTTTGGACAATTCGTGTTGGGCGGCTCGTTAGCTATCCTGATTCCCCTGCTGACCCACCGCTTTTGGGATGCACGGCCTCTGATCGCTAAGCCTTTCGCCCTACTGCGGTTTATCTTCCGGGTACTGGGAGACATTATCACCGCCAACTTTGAAGTGGCTTATTTGATCGCCAACCCCTGGCGCAAACTAAAGCCTCACTTTATCGAATACCCGCTAATGCTCGAAGAGCGCTTCACCATCACGTTACTCGCCAGCACCATCAGCCTGACACCGGGTACCGTGTCGGCCAATCTGCGTATGGATGGTAAGTCACTGCTGATTCACGCCTTAAATGTCGACGATGAAGAGGCGCTGATTAACCAGATTCGTGAGCGCTACGAACGCCCGCTCAAGGAGATTTACGAATGCTGAGCATTGCGCTTTATATCACCTTAGCGCTGGTGGTGATGGCACTGTTGATGAACCTATATCGGCTGACCATCGGCCCTAGCCTGCCCGACCGAGTACTGGCTCTAGACACCATGTACGTCAACTCGATTGCACTCATTGTGTTGTTAGGGCTGTGGCTGAACAGCAAAACCTACTTCGAGTCGGCGCTGCTGATCGCGATGCTAGGTTTTATCAGCACCGTGGCGGTATGCAAATATATTCTACGCGGAGACATCATCGAATGATTAACATGAACTATCGAATGATGAATCTAGGTCAGGGGGAGCTATGTCAGTAATCATTGAAGCGCTTATTTCACTGCTGCTGATCGCTGGCGGTATCTTCGTTTTCATCGGTTCGCTGGGGATGGCGCACCTGCGCGATTTCTATATGCGTCTGCATGGCCCTACCAAGGCCACCACCTTGGGCATCGGCTGCATGCTGATCGCTTCAATGCTGTATTTCTGGAGCATTGACGGCAAACCGGATGCTCAAGAGCTGCTGATTACGCTATTCCTGTTTATTACCGCCCCCGTCAGCGCCCACCTGTTGGCCAAGTCAGGCCTGCACCTGCGCTTAAAACACGCTGATAAAACCCAGGGTAAGCCGGTAGAGCTGCGCCCTGAGGAAGTAGGCGACAAACCAGTACCGCATCCGGATAAAGGTCATGGCTAAAAACGAATAGAGGCACTAAAAAATATAAAACAAGGCGGCGCCCAGTGGCACCGCCTTTTTTTACGGCGTTAAATCCTGCTGATGGTAGCCCAGCAGATAGAGCACACCGTCAAGACCCACCGACGATATCGCTTGGCGTGCCTGGGCACGTACCAGAGGTTTGGCGCGAAACGCGACCCCCATCCCCGCTTTGGCAAGCATTTTTAGATCGTTGGCGCCGTCACCCACCGCAATCGTTTGACCCAGGCTAAAACCTTCCCGCAAAGCAATGGACTCTAATAGTGCGGCTTTGCGTTCGGCATCGACAATCGGTTCGCTAACTGCGCCTGTGACCTTGCCCTCCTCGATGATCAGCTCATTAGCATGTATCTCGTCAAAACCCAGCTTTTCCTGCAAGTGAAGAGCAAAGTAGGTAAAGCCGCCAGAGAGAATTGCGGTTCGATAGCCCAAGCGTTTTAGATTGACCATCAGCCGTTCAACGCCGTCCATCAGCGGAAGCTCCGCAGCGATTTCCGCCAGCACCGACTCATCCAAACCGCCCAGCTTACTCATCCGCTCGCGGAAACTTGCTTTAAAATCAAGTTCGCCGCGCATGGCCCGCTCGGTGACTTCTGCGACCTCTTCACCAACGCCATGGCGGCGCGCCAGTTCGTCAATCACTTCGGCTTTGATCAGCGTGGAGTCCATGTCGAAACAGACCAAACGGGGCTGAACGTGATCTCGCGTATCTGCTTGGATAACAATATCCACGCCCAGGGTTTCGCTCAGTACCAGTGCGGCATTGCGCACGGCCTCAACATCTACCTCGCCTACCAGACGCTGCTCAACACAGTCGATACTCTCGCCCTGCTGTATATCAGCAAGGCGCTGGGTGCTCTTTTGCTGTAGACCAAATTGCACGATAAGCGCGTCTATCTGAGCCTGAATATCCGCGGTGAGTCGCGGCGCTAAAACGGTTAGGATCAAGTCACCGTTTGCCATCACTTAACTCCTACCATTATTTATTCCCCTGCCTCTAAACGGTCAACTTTTTGGAAGCCGCGGGGCAGCTTGCTGCCGCGTCGGCCACGCTCGCCACGATAATAGGCCAGATCGTCGGCTTTTAGGGTTAGCTTGCGCTTACCGGCATGAATCATTAGTGCATCGTTAGACGCCAGCACGGTAAGACCGCAGACAAACTCTTCTCTGCGCGCAGCCCTTGGGCCGGGTATATCGAGCATTTTATTGCCTTTGCCTTTGGACATCTCAGGCAGTTGATCTAGCGGGAACAGCAGCAGTCGGCCTTCGTTTGAAACCGAGGCCACCCACAACTCGTCGCCCTCAGGCACTTCAACCGGCGCCATCACATTGCAGCCTTTGGGCAGGCTAAGCACCGCTTTACCGGCTTTATTTTTACCGGTGAGCGTATCAAGGCGCGCCACAAAGCCATAGCCACCGTCGGTAGCGAGCACAAAGCGGCGTTCGGGCGGCGCAAACATCAGCCCCGCCATTTTTGCCCCGGCGGCGACATTAGCACGCCCGGTAACCGGCTCACCCTGGCCCCGGGCACTGGGCAGGTTATGCGCCGATAGCGTATAGGCACGCCCGGTGTCATCCAACAACACCAGCGGTTGGTTGGTTTTACCTTTGGCCGCTAGCTGGAAGCTATCCCCAGCTTTGTAGGAGAGCCCTTCGGGATCAATATCATGCCCTTTGGCGGCACGAATCCAGCCTTTGTCCGACAACACCACGGTAATCGGGTCAGCGCCCAACAGCTCCACTTCAGACAGCGCTTTGGACTCTTCACGTTCCACCAGTGGTGAACGGCGTTCGTCGCCGTGCTCTTTACCCGCGGCGCGAATCTCTTTTTCGATCAGGGTGGTGAGCTTGGCTTCGCTGCCTAGCAGGCCTTCTAAATACTTGCGCTCTTTTTCCAGTTCGTCCTGCTCTCCGCGAATTTTCATCTCTTCGAGCTTGGCAAGGTGACGCAGGCGCAGCTCTAGAATCGCTTCCGCTTGACGCTCGGAGAGACTAAAAGTCGCGATCAGCGAGGCTTTCGGGTCATCCTCTTCACGGATGATGCGGATCACTTCGTCCAGATCGAGGTAGGCGATCAGCAGGCCTTCCAGGATATGCAGGCGGTCTTCGACTTTACCCAGGCGGTGCTCTAACCGGCGGCGCACTGTGCTGCGTCGGAACTGCAGCCACTCGCCCAGCATTTCGGGCAGCGGCATCACCCGTGGGCGCCCATCCAGGCCGATCACGTTCATGTTCACCCGCACGTTCTTTTCCAAGTCGGTGGTAGCGAACAGGTGCGCCATCAACGACTCAACGTCAATGCGGTTGGAGCGTGGCTCAATGACCAGGCGCGTTGGCTCTTCGTGGGTCGACTCATCGCGCAGGTCGGCCACCATGGGCAGCTTTTTGGCCTGCATTTGCGCGGCAATCTGCTCCAGCACCTTGGCGCCGCTGACCTGATACGGCACAGCGGTGATAACAATATTGGCTTCTTCGCGGATATAGCGCGCGCGCAGCTTGACCGAGCCACGGCCGGATTCGTAGAGCTTACGCAGATCCGCGGGCGGGGTAATAATTTCCGCATCGGTGGGGAAGTCCGGCGCGGGCACGAATTCCATCAAATCGGKGGTGGTGGCCTTGGGGTTGCGCAACAGGTGGCAGGKGGCTTCGACGATTTCCGAGACGTTATGGGGTGGAATATCGGTAGCCATGCCCACGGCAATCCCAGTGCCGCCGTTAAGCAGCACATGGGGGAGCTTGGCAGGTAGAACCAGTGGCTCCTGCATGGTGCCATCGAAATTAGGCGCCCAGTCAACGGTGCCTTGGCCCAGTTCGCCGAGCAGCACTTCGGCAAACTTGGAAAGTTTGGCCTCGGTGTAACGCATGGCGGCGAAGGATTTAGGGTCGTCGGGGCTACCCCAGTTGCCCTGGCCGTCAACCAGCGGATAGCGGTAGCTAAATGGCTGCGCCATCAGCACCATGGCTTCGTAGCAGGCGCTATCGCCATGGGGGTGGAACTTACCCAGTACGTCACCGACGGTACGCGCCGACTTTTTGTACTTGGCGTTAGCGTGCAGCGCCAGCTCGCGCATGGCGTAAATGATTCGCCGCTGCACGGGTTTCATGCCGTCGCCGATATTGGGTAAGGCGCGGTCGAGAATGACGTACATCGAGTAGTCGAGGTACGCTTTTTCAGTGTAGTCGCGCAGGGAGAGACGTTCGACGTCGCCCTCCGCTACTTGAATATCCATGTCGATTATATCCTACCTTGACAACAAAACCGCCCCAGTCGGGGCGGCTGATAAGCGGACGCGCGGCCACTTAACATGGCTCGCTATGTTAATTGATACCTTTCGTTTGGTGCCTTCGTCTCGTGTGACAGTGCAGCCGCTTGAGAACTGCCATGAAACTCATCAAGCAATCCTTTCAAGCGCTGGGCCTGGAGCGACAGCTCATTGGCAGCACCAGCGGCCTGGCTGACCAAGCCAGCGTTCTGTTGAGTTACCGTATCCATTTGGGTAACCGCCCGGTTGATCTCGTCAATGCCGTTAGTCTGCTCGCCAGACGCTTGGCTGATTTCACTGATCCGTGCGGTCACCTCTTCAATCGCCACCACTATGTCTTTCATGGCAGATTCAGCTGCCTGAGCATAGCCACTACCGGTCGCAATCTGCTCAGAAGTGGTTTTAATCAGCCCATTAATGTTTCTGGCAGAGGCAGCACTGCGTGACGCCAGCTCGCGAACTTCGCTAGCCACCACAGCGAACCCACGGCCATGCTCACCCGCACGCGCTGCCTCAACTGAGGCGTTTAGCGCCAATATATTGGTTTGGAAAGCAATATTCTCAATCACACTAACAATGGTAGACACTTCACCGGAGCTTTCGTTGATCGCCTCCATGGATTGCGCCAGCCGCGATACCTGTTCACCACCTTGCTTAACTTTTTCCGCTGACTCTTTCGCTCGCTGATCCGCCTCTTGGGCGTTGTCAGCGTTGCGCTTCACCGTCGCGGCCATCTCTTCCATCGTGGAAGAGGTCTCTTGCAAAGAAGCCGCCTGCTGCTCGGTGCGGCTAGAAAGCTCGGTATTGCCCGCGGCAATTTCCGTCGATTCACTGGCGATAGCATCAGCTACGCTGCGCACGTCGCCGAACAGATGCTGCAGTTTATCCGAGTAGCGGTTTACAGCGCTGCGTAGCTCGCCAATTTCATCGTCGCGATAAATAGTCAGCTCMCGGCTAGAGCCACCCTGCCCTAACTGATCAATCTGCAGCGTGGTACTGCGAATTTGCCGCAACAGGATGCGTCCACCCCACCAACCCAGTGCAAGCAACAGCGCTAACAGGGGCAGAATGACAACCAGCAAATCACGCGTTAAGGTTCGCGCCAGCGCCGTCACTTCTTCTTGCGGCGTCATTAACCCAAGCGTCCAACCGGTATCCTGCATATCAAACAAGCGCACCGAGGCGGGAGSATCCAGCACTCCTGCTGTCTCAACGCTGATTTCGTCGCGCCCTTCATTGAGGCCATCAATAACGGGCTGCAACCAAGGCATATTGCTGGTTAAATTCGCTAAGCCCTGCATTTCATCCGTTTCCAGGTCAGCACCTGGGAAATGAATTACATTACCCGCACTATCAAGCACAAACGCATAGCCACCGGTAGCACCGCCGTTTTCGGTTAAGAACTCGGCAACACCTTCTAGCTGCATATCAATAGTGGCCACGCCCGCAAACTCATCATCAAGATAGTAAGGGACGCTACACGTCACCATTGCCACGCCCGTGGCAGGGTCACGATACGCCGTTGACCATACGCATTGCCCCGGTTCGGCACCACGGGCGCTGCTGTACCACTCTTCATCCTGATAAGGCGACATACCGGGGGCATTATAATCATCTAAAAACTCAAGCCCGCCTTGCTCGTTTCTTGCCCAGAAGAAACTAAAACGCTCAACCCCCTCTTCAAATGCATTGGGCTCTGGCCAGATGCCACCGCCAACAATGACGCTGTTACTATTGTCATCCACCACTCTTGGGAAGGCTTGCAAATAAAGTTCTTCTTCGCGAGGTAACGACTCAGCCAAGGCGGCAAGACTCGAGGTATTGCCTTCAACCCGCGATAACTGCGCGTCCAAAGCGTTGACTATCGAACCGCCTGTTCGATCCACCAACGACTGGCTTGCTTCAATCMCCAGCGGKTGGCCACGCCACGCCATCACGGCGTAGATACTGGCGGCCATCAGTAGCATAAGTGCGAGTGCGGCCAGCGTTAGCTGCCTAGATATGGTTTTAAACAACGTTTTCCCCTTGAATGTGCGGTTTTTAGAGTTTGTAAGCCCTACATTCAACTATCGGCTAAAGCACGAGTTACTGTAACAACGCCTTGTTAACGCTTATCTATTTTATTTATACCTCGATATCAGCGAGGTTGCCGTAATCTTCCAGCCACTTTTTGCGATCACCGGCACGTTTTTTGGCCAGCAGCATATCCATCATTTCCATGGTGCCATCGCCATCGGTCAAGGTGAGCTGCACCAGGCGCCGGGTTTCCGTCGACATGGTGGTTTCACGCAGCTGCAGCGGGCTCATCTCCCCCAGGCCCTTGAAACGCTGCACATTAGGCGTGCCGCGCTTACTGGCCAGTTGCTTGAGAATGGCGGCTTTTTCGCTCTCATCCAGGGCGTAGTGCACTTCTTTACCCAGATCAATCCGGTAGAGGGGCGGCATCGCCACATAGACGTGGCCGGCATCGACCAAGCTCGGGAAATGGCGCACGAACAGCGCGCACAGCAGCGTGGCGATGTGCAGGCCGTCGGAGTCGGCATCGGCGAGAATACAGATCTTGTGGTAGCGCAGTTTTTCCAGATCAGCGCTGCCGGGGTCGGCGCCGATGGCCACGGCGATATCATGGACTTCCTGGGAGCCGTAGATATCGTGCGTTTCTACTTCCCAGGTATTCAGGATCTTACCGCGCAGCGGCAGTATCGCCTGCGTTTCGCGGTTGCGGGCCTGTTTGGCACTGCCGCCGGCAGAGTCCCCTTCGACCAAAAACAGCTCGCTTTGCGCGGGGTCTTGGCCGGAGCAGTCGGCCAGCTTACCGGGCAATGCCGGGCCGGACGTGACCTTTTTACGAGCGACCTTCTTGGCTTTTTTCTGGCGATTCTGCGCCGCGCTGATGACCAGTTCGGCAATCGCTTCGGCTTGATCCACATGATGGTTTAGCCATAGCGAGAAAGCGTCTTTAACCACGCCGGAAACAAAACCAGCAATCGTGCGCGATGAAAGCCGTTCTTTGGTTTGCCCGGCAAACTGTGGGTCGAGCATTTTTACCGAGAGCACAAAGGAAGTGCGCTCCCATAAATCATCGGCGGTGAGCTTGATGCCGCGGGGCAACAGGTTGCGGTATTCGCAGAACTCGCGCAGGGCATCCAAGAGCCCGGAACGGAAACCGTTGACGTGGGTGCCGCCCTGGGGGGTAGGAATTAGGTTAACGTAGCTCTCCAGCAGCGCTTCGCCGCCTTCGGGTAGCCACTGGATGGCCCAGTCCACGCCGTGTTCGTCGTCGCTAAAGTGGCCGACAAACGGCTCGGGGGGCAGCACTTCATAGCCATCGGTGGCTTCTACCAAATAGTCGCGTAGGCCGTCGGCGAACTCCCACTCAGTGGTGGTGCCCTCGGGCTCTACCAGCTTGACCTTGAGCCCAGGGCAAAGCACCGCTTTGGCACGCAGCAGGTGTTTGAGCCGCGTTAGCGCTAGTTTGGGACTATCGAAGTAGCTCTCATCGGGCCAGAAACGTACCAGGGTGCCACTCGTCCGCTTGGGCGCTTTACCAATTTCATGCAGCTCTTCGACTTTTTCACCGAACTCGAAGGCCATGGCATGGCGTGCACCGTCGCGGGTGACTTCGACATCCAGTCGGCGCGATAGCGCATTCACCACCGAAACACCGACACCGTGCAGGCCGCCGGAGAAGCGGTAGCTGGTGGAGGAGAACTTTCCTCCCGAGTGCAGTTTGGTAAAGATCAGCTCAACGCCGGATACCCCGTGCTCAGGGTGCAGGTCGATAGGCATGCCGCGGCCATTGTCCTGCACTTCGATCCCGCCGTCGCTATGCAGCACGACGTGGATCTCGGTGGCGTGGCCTGCTAGAGCCTCATCGACACTGTTATCAATGACTTCCTGGGCAAGGTGGTTGGGGCGAGTGGTGTCGGTATACATACCGGGACGCTTACGTACCGGCTCGAGGCCCGACAGGACTTCGATGGAACTCGCGCCGTACTGAGAGGCATCAAACTGGGTCATGTAACGTCGGTTCCCTGAAAAATCGTACTGGCAGCCATATTGAATGCTGAATCGAGTAATTGGCGGCTGGCAAAGAAGCACAGGATAGCGGAAAAGCAAAAAGCTGTATATCTAGCCATGCTTATTACCAGGGGCGCCGGGGACAGGACAGATCACTCTTGCTCCGCCGCCCAAAATGCCTCAATCAACCCACGGCTTGAGGCATCCATCCGCGATAGGTCTCCTTCACCGTCGATGATTTTCTGGGTATCGGTGGCAATCTGTTTACCCAACTCAACGCCCCATTGATCGAACGGGTTGATATCCCAAATCACCGCTTGAACAAATACCTTGTGCTCGTAAAGCGCAATGAGCGCCCCCAGCGTAGAGGGCGTCAGTTGATCAAGCAGCACCGTGGTGGAGGGCTGATTGCCCCGATAACGTTTATGCTCCGGTCGTGGGCCGTCATCTTCCAAAGCATCGTCACCGAGCATCAACACACGGGACTGGGCAAAGCAGTTAGCCAGCGCCAGGCGGTGCTGGGTTTTAAGGTGGCGACGGGTATCCGGGTCTTCCACCTCATCATAACGCTTGAGCGGCGCGATGAAATCGCATACTACCGGCTGGGTGCCTTGGTGCAGCAACTGGTAAAAAGCATGCTGGGCATTAGGGCCAAGCTGGCCCCAAAGTACCGGGCATGTGGAGTAGTTAACCGGCTGGCCTTGGCGGGTGACCGACTTGCCGTTGGACTCCATCTCAAGCTGTTCAAGGTAGGCGGCAAAATACTCCAATCGTCCATCGTAGGGCAGTATGGAGTGCGCGCGGATATCCAGAAAATTAACGTTCCAGATTCCTGCTAACGCTAGCAGCACGGGCAGGTTCTCCGACATTTCTGCCTTGGCGAAATGGTGATCCATGGCGTGCGCACCGGCTAAAAATTCGCGGAAATTCGCCATCCCCACCACCAGTGCAATCGGCAAGCCGATAGTGCCCCACAGCGAGTAGCGCCCGCCGACCCACTCCCAAAAAGTTAACTGATGGTCGTCCGCAATGCCCCACTCGGTCATTTTCTCGGGGCTCGCCGACACCCCGATAAAGTGCTGGCGAACAACTAACTCTGCGCTGATCGGCGTCGCGCCATGCTGAGTCAAACGACCCAGCAGCCACTCCCGGGCAGTGTTAGCGTTGGAGAGCGTATCAATGGTCGTGAATGATTTGGACGACAGCACAAAGATGGTGGTTTCAGGATTCAACCGACTCAGATAATCCGCTAACTGCGAGCCATCCATGGTGGAAGCAAAATGCACCTCAACCGGGTGAATATCTTTGGGACGGAAATCCGCCAACGCATGGGTGACCATCAAGGGTCCCAGATCTGAACCGCCAACGCCCAGATTCACCACATGGCGAATCGGCTTGCCGGTGGCACCGCGCCACTGCCCTGCGTGCAGCCGGCTCACCAAGCGCTCCATTTGGGCAAGGCTTTCGTGCACGGCAGCGACGATATCTTCACCTTCAACATCAAGCGAGGCATCGGCGGGCAAACGCAACGCTGTATGTAACGCCGGACGGTTTTCGCTAACATTCACTCGCTTACCGCTTAGCAGTGCCTCAATCGCCGAGGGCACCCCCGCTTCAGTCGCCAGCGTAAACAGATGCTCGAGCGTATCGTCATCCCAGCGCTGTTTGGAGAGATCCAGCGTCAAGCCCGCCACCTGGCGAGTAAAACTCTCCCAGCGCGAGGGCTCGGTGCCAAACAGCGTTTTTAGGTGAACGTGCTGCAGCGTTTCAGCGTGATGCTTTAACGTCTGCCACGCGGGTAACGTATCGGGGGTAGCGCTTGATGCTGAGGCCATGTGGCATCTCCAGTGGCGTCGTTCCATGCAAGGTCTGTTCTGGCGTACTGTTCTGACTTACGAAGGACGCGTAAACTACGCAGCCTCATTAACAATACCGGCTTGCCCATGAGTGATGCATCTTACCGTGACGCTATCTTTTCGACACCCCTTGACCGCGTAGCGCGGTTCTCTTTCGATGAGAAGGTCGTCGCATGCTTTCCTGATATGATCCGTCGATCAGTGCCTGGATACGGGCAAATTCTGGGCATGCTGAGTTTAATTGCCCAGCGCCACCTTCGCCACGGTGCCCATGTATATGACCTGGGCTGCTCCCTTGGCGCCTCCGGGCTTGCACTGGCGGGCGCGCTGCCGCCTGATGCTTTTCGCTACACAGGTGTCGATCTTTCCCCCGCCATGGTGACTCAGGCACGGCAAACCTTCGCTGACGAGTGCCCAGCGTACGCTATGCAGGTCGAAGAAGCCGACATTCGTACCCTAGAGTATGCGCCTTCGGGCATGATCATTCTCAATTTTACCCTACAGTTTCTACCCGCCGCTGACCGCGATGCGCTACTGGCGCGGCTTTATGCAGCACTGGAACCCGGCGGCGTGCTGATTCTTTCCGAGAAAACCGTCGATGCCGACGAGCGCGATAACGCCTGGCGGGTCGAACGCTACCACGACTTTAAGCGCGCCAATGGCTACAGCGATTTAGAAATCAGCCAAAAGCGCACTGCCCTGGAAAACGTGCTGGTACCGGACACACTGGACGCACTGCATGGGCGGCTAAAGCAGGCAGGCTTTCCGCGCTCAATGACTTGGTTCCAGTACCTCAACTTTGCCTCGCTGATTGCGTTTAAGGAGGGCTAAAGGTGGCACCGTTATCCGACGATCATCGCGCAATTTATCAGGCGTTTTTAGATCAAGCTACACTGGATGCCTCGCTAACMCCCTGGCTAGCGAAGCTGCCTGAGCAGCTAGCTTATGGGCTTGACCGCAACCGCCACGGCGACTTGTCTGCCTGGGAAAAAGCTGTGGCCAAACTGCCCACGCTGCCCTCTGAGCGGCGCGTGGATTTAAACAGTGATACCGTCAGCGTTGAGCTCGACCTTAGCGATAGCCAGCAGCGCCAATGCTTTAACCTGCTTAGAAAGCTTGCCCCGTGGCGTAAAGGCCCTTTTCAGCTAGGCGGCATTTATATCGACACCGAGTGGCGCTCTGACTGGAAGTGGCAAAGAGTGGCGCCACACCTGGCACCGCTAAAATATCGCAAAGTGCTCGATGTGGGTGGCGGCAGCGGTTACCACGCTTGGCGGATGGCCGGGGCAGGGGCTGCTTTTGTGCTAATCATCGACCCTTCGCCACGTTTCTACTGGCAGTTTCAGGCAGTACGCCACTTTGTGGGTGATGCGGATGGCGGCAGAACGCAGTTTTTACCCGTGGGCATTGAAGATGTGCCTGAGAATCTGGGCTTTTTTGATACGGTATTTTCCATGGGCGTGCTCTATCACCGCCCTGCCCCGCTGGAACATCTTCAGCAGCTAAAAGCCGCCTTGGCACCGGACGGCGAGCTGGTGCTGGAGACCCTGGTAGTCGAAGGCGACGAACAGACCGTATTTGTGCCCGGCGAACGTTACGCCGCCATGCCCAACGTCTACTTCCTGCCCTCTTCTCAAGCGCTCTGCCACTGGCTGGAGCGCTGCGGTTTTACCAACGTGCGCGTGGTTGACGAAGCCGTTACCACGTTAGACGAGCAGCGATCGACGGAGTGGATGACTTACCAATCGTTGGCCGATTTTCTTGACCCGAACGATCGCAGCCGCACAATCGAAGGTTACCCAGCACCGCGGCGGGCGGTGATTTTGGCGAATAAGGCGGGGTAGATAACATGTCGCCCGCCCCAGCGGCAACTTCAAAATGGGGCTTAGCCGAAAGCCATAGTTTTAAGCCATCATGCTCGCCCTCATGGTGTTCCATCACTTTTTATTTCCAGGTTTAGCTCTTCTTCTATCGCTAAATAATTAGGAACCAAACTTACCATTAGGTTTTCTCTTCCTTTCCATTTTGTATTTTTGACAACTGATCGATGAGAAGCCCTCGCCTCCTCTAGCTCTTTCCAGCTAACCTGCTCGTAAAATTTTTTCCAATGAGCGCTTTCGACTATTCTCTTTCCTTCTTTATCATGAAGCCTGGTAGTAAAATCTAAATCGCGAAATGGCTCTAACTGAGGAATGTCTGGAAGAGGTTGAGATACATCCATATAACGACATAACATATCCCATGCCGCCTGATGCTCCGCGACACCTCCATCTACTTCTAATATAAAATCAAGTGGCTGATAAGCGGTAGGTGAACGGCTATCATTAGGATAACGATGAATTATATTTAAAGCGTATTTGTGGTCACCTAATAAGCTTACTTTCCTGACAATATAAGCATCAAATTCATAAAACAAAAACTCTCCCCACGGTGCAACAACTTTTCCAGTCTTGCGTGAAAAATAAAATTCGTTCAAACCGCGTAGAGACAACCGATGGTATTTATGATCATTTTCCACCCACTTAACTACTAAATACGCTCCTGTCATAAATACAACTATCCAGCCTATAGGGCTTATTAGCACTGCTAGCAGAGAGTATGGATCCATCTTATAAGCAATGATTACAGAAATCGAAAATATGCAATAAAAAAACTTCTCAGATGAACTTGCACTACCCCAAAACCTAAACCAGTCATTATATAATCTTCCAAAATAACTTTTAATGACGTCAAAATCATTAAACGCCTCATTTATTCTCATTAACCAACGCGTGTCGTTCACTTCGCAATCTTTTCTTCGTTGGGGATCCATAAAAAACGCTGAGGGAGTTTCAGAATACTGATATGACGTAGGGTGCACTCCTAGGTAAGAAGACCACCCAAGACGTTTTACAAGCTTCTTTTTCTTAAGTCTAAAATCCGCATACGCATTTTCTTGAGCAGGGATAGAGTCTAATCTAAACGCCGTTTCTGAATACCCAGACTTACAACCATTAGGTGAATACTCTTTCTCTGAGAGTAATTTCTCGTCTTCAATTTTATCAGTCATAATATCTCTAGCTTACTATCATTTTAAGCTTTAATCTTCCGGAAAAAATAGAGCCCTTCACATGCCTACTCCTGCCCTCCAAAACTAAGAGGGTTAATACAACAACCGCAGCTCCAATCATCTCCTTGCTTATATTGTCTTATAGTCACTACATCTACTATTGAGTAGCAAAAGCTATATTACCCCTGCTTCATCAGGCGTTTCTAACAGTTGTAACACCATACTATTTAGGGAATCTCTCGCCGATAGAGTGAATAGCCAGCCACCCGCCAACGTTCGCCTGTGCGGGTGTCGTAGTAACCTCCCTGAGCGCTGCGACCTTCATCCTCTATACGCCAGTCAGCACCACCATCGTAGTTAACGGCCGTAACGTCTTTACCCAGCAGGCTGCCTTCGTTAACCCCATCGAACAATAATCCCTCTTCCGGCGTGATGTAGAGTGCATAGCCCACCAAGTCGCTGTCGAACTCATGTAGTTCCGTCAGTTGACTGCCATTCCAGTGCCAGATAGATGTAGGGTGATGTACCAACTGTTCCTTGGGCATCAGGGACGTCGGGCGTCCTTTGCGGGCCAGAATATAGACCTCACCCTGTTCATTAGCGGCAATATCATTCACGCCGTAATCGCCGATGGCGACCTCGAAGCGTGGCTCGGTTTCTCCCCACGGTAGTGAGTAGATAACGCTTTCGCCACGAGCTTGATCGAAGAATGTCATCCGCAGAACGTTATCCTGGCCAAGGGCAACTAGATCGAAACGCTCCCGTTCATTTTCCGGATCACGCGCTTCTGCTGGCACAGGGATTTCCTCCCAGTGCTCACCACCATTCTCGGTACGCCATATATGTGGTCCCCAACCAATCAGGTAGCCTCGCTGGGCGTCGAGAAACCGAAATGCCGAAATATTTTGGTCTTCTGGCCAGCGTAACTTCTCCCAGGACTCGCCCTGGTCGGTGGATTTAAAGAGTTGAGTTGCTTGAGGGCGATAGCGCTGACCTACAGGCTTATTAGCAGTACGGTCTGACCAGCCTGTCGCTAGATATAAGGTATTCCAATCTGGAGACAGCCACCAGTCGGCCTGCTGGGCAGGCTCTTCAAAGCGCCGTTCAACGCCTTCTTCAAGCGAGCCACCAAGAATACGTACCGTACGGCGATTAGCTGTTTCGCTTGGGCTATACATCCACTGTTCAGTAAACTCAGCCCGTGTTGGGTCGCTTCGCTCTTCACGCGACTTCGTGGTTACTTCAGGATTTGTAAGCTTCATGGACAGCACTTGCTCTCCACTCATCCTAAAGTCCCCTGGCCCGTAGGGCGTATCTTCCTTCATAAAGTCGTTACTAACACGCTCCCACTCCGTGCCATGGGTGAAGGCCCAGTATGCAAATAGCACGCTCCCTAATAGGAAGCCATAGCGCTTTTTCATTTAGGGAATTTCGCGTCGGTAAAGCGAATAGCCAGCCACCCGCCAGCGTTCGCCCGTGCGTGTATCGTAGTAGCCTCCTTGGGCGCTGCGGCCTTCATTCTCTATCCGCCAGTCAGCACCGCCGTCGTAGCTAACGGCCGTAACGTCTTTACCCAGCAGGCTGCCTTCGTTAACCCCATCGAACAATAATCCCTCTTCCGGCGTGATGTAGAGTGCATAGCCCACCAAGTCGCTGTCGAACTCATGTAGTTCCGTCAGTTGACTGCCATTCCAGTGCCAGATAGATGTAGGGTGATGTACCAACTGTTCCTTGGGCATCAGGGACGTCGGGCGTCCTTTGCGGGCCAGAATATAGACCTCACCCTGTTCATTAGCGGCAATATCATTCACGCCGTAATCGCCGATGGCGACCTCGAAGCGTGGCTCGGTTTCMCCCCAGGGCAGTGAGTAGATAACGCTTTCGCCACGAGCTTGATCGAAGAATGCCATCCGCAGAACGTTATCCTGGCCAAGGGCAACTAGATCGAAACGCTCCCGTTCATTTTCCGGATCACGCGCTTCTGCTGGCACAGGGATTTCCTCCCAGTGCTCACCACCATCCTCTGTGCGCCAAATGTGGGGTCCCCAGCCAATCAGATAGCCCCGCTGGGCGTCGAGAAACCGAAATGCCGAAATATTCTGATCTTCGGGCCAGCGTAACTTCTCCCAGGACTCGCCCTGGTCGGTAGATTTAAAGAGTTGGGTCGCCTGAGGGTGGTAACGCTCACCTGCAGGCTTATTAGCAGTACGGTCTGACCAGCCTGTCGCTAGGTATAAAGTATTCCAATCTGGAGACAGCCACCAGTCGGCCTGCTGGGCAGGTTCTTCAAAGCGCCGCTCGACGCCCTCCTCAAGCGAACCCGCGAGAATGCGTACCGTGCGGCGGTTGGCGGACTCACCGGGTTTCCCCATCCACGCCTCCGCAGGTTCTGCTCTATTAGGATCACTCCACTCATCACGTGGCTTAAACGTTATTTCAGGATTCGTGAGCTTCATTGACAATATCTGCTCACCACGCATTCGAAAATCCCCCGGCCCGTAAGGGGTGTCTTCCTTCATAAAATCGTTACTAATGCGCTCCCACATACCACCACTCCCTATCACGTATCCTGCTATCAAAATGACCAATGTTGCTGCTGCCCACTGATATCGGCGCATAGTGGCTCCTAGCGTATATGATTCATCAGCCGCGAAAGCGCCTGCTCCACAGCACTGAGACCCTCATTCGCCGCCTCGGCCGCCGCTTGTGCTCGGCTTGAGACAGCATCCTTGGCACTGTTAGCTTTGTCCCAGCCGACTTCAACAGCGCTGTCCCAAGCCTGCTTCCACGTCTCGCCATCCAACCACTCTTCAGCATTGGGCTGGGTGCCAATTCGCATCAGGTCGGTGATCGGTAAATCAGCAAGGCCCGCATCAAGATAGGCAGGTACATGGGTATTGAAAGCAAAAGTTTTGAAGGTGATGGGATCGACTTCCAGCTCATACTGGGTGACTTCCATCTGAACGCTGCGGTTGGGGTAGCGGCGGCAGACCACAGAGATGTAATCGCCATCCATATTGTCTTCAAGACCAGTTTCTATATTCTTCTGTAGCAAATATCGCGCTTCTGCTAACCACCCTTTCCCAGCATCGCTTAAACGAGGTTGAAGTCGCTCCCCATAGGTATAACAGTAGTAATATCCGTAGCTGATGTAATAACCCGGTGGCAGATGCCCGCAGCCAATATGGCGCATCATAAAATTGGCGTGCCGCGACCAGTGAGAATGGGCGCTATCGGGTGCAATAATTTCATCCCGGTTAGCTAGAAAACGGAGGAATACGTCAACATTGTCAAAAGGGTTCCAGGTGGTGGCCCAGGCTTTAAGAGCTTCCCAGCTTGCAACGCCGCTTTTATCAATAAACTCATCGTGAAGAGGACGATAATACCACTCGCAGTTGCCTAAAAAGGCCTCATTGGCGGGTGGCACCTGCTTGTTACAGACATGAAGATTAACGGTGRCAGGCTGTGTGTCATCGGTGGGGGTATAGGCCGCATCAGCAGCACCTAGAACATCATCATTCGTAGACACCCTTAGACTCCTAAGATATCGATATGCAAGCGGCCAGGTACGTCGCTTTCGGTGAGCTCGGTTTCACCCAGTTCATTAGTGCGCCCTTCTTTTACGACGCCACCCTGCGCATCGGTAATGCGATAGCGCATATTGGCGGCAGGTATATTCGTACCGCTCCATTTAGCGACAAAGGCTTGGTTATAGCTACCAGCGTCACTTTCACTGCCACTAGGCCGCAAAGGGTCTAAGACCGCCTGTCCACTCCCCAAGCCGGGGCTACCCCCAGAGTTGAACTTGACCTGAGCACCAACGATGGTAATGCCGCTAAGATCAAGTTTTACGAAGCTGCCCCCGGCTTTGAGGGTGATCTCTGCTCCGGCATCGATCACCGTTTTGCTGCCTGATTTTTGATGCACTTCCTGCCCCGCTTCCATCAGCTGCGCCTGGCCAACTTTTTCATGGCGGGTGCCGTCGATTCTCAGGTGGTCGTCACCATCGACTTGGGTATGGCGGTTGTTATGCACCGTGTGGTGATCGTCGTTATCAATCTCGCTGATGCGGTCATTGTGCACCTTGAGRTGGCTGTCGCKSCGGATCTCTTCRRTGCGGTCGTTRAGBGTTAACAGSTCCAGGTCTTTCTGGGCRTGGAGCCARATYTGCTCTTCGCCYGCTTCRTCYTCAAAGCGCAGTTCGTTGAAGCCTTCGGCCTTGTGGCTTTGGGTACGGATGACGGTGCGGGTTTTGTGTTCCGGCAGCGGGTAAGGCGCCGTATTCACCGCGTGGTAGGTACGCCCGGTAACCAGCGGCTGATCTGGGTCACCCTCTAAAAACGAGATAATCACTTCATGACCAATACGCGGAATGGCGATACTGCCATAGCCGCCACCTGCCCAGCCTTGGGCAACACGCACCCAGCAGCTCGCCGTTTCATTAGGTTCGGCGTAGCGATCCCAGGGGAACTGCACTTTCACCCGGCCGTGCTCGTCGCAGTGGATCTCTTCGCCTTCGGGGCCCACGACAAAAGCCACCTGGGGCCCATCGACGCGGGGCTTGGGATTAGGCGTGGCTCGCCAGGGGGCATCTCCGGGGATCAGCGTGACCTGATTGTGATAACGGGTCATCCCAGCGCTGTCAGAAGCGGTCATCCCGTCCTCTTCCAGCGCCTGGGGTTGCTCACCAAAGTGTCTCACTTCAATGGCTTGCCAGTCGCGGTTTAGACTGTCGGTGTCATGATTAGTCAGAGCAAAGCGCAGGCCGGGGGCCAGTTCGGGAAGGTCGCTTTCGGCGCTGGCGGTGATCGCTTCCCGGCGCAGCTGCTCCAGGCGAATGCGGGCAAACGGCTCGCCAGAGGCGTCCTGCTTATAGCGACCGGGGTAGTCGTAATGCTCGTAGTCAGCTTGCTGCCCACTAGCTTCTACACCTCGGCCCTGGTAGTCGTGCAGCTGTGCATAGGCGGGGTTTTTAAAGCTATAGTCTTTCAGCGTGGCGGACGCGGTCGCAACACGGGCAGTATGGCTGAGTTTGCGCACATGGCGGCTGGGGGCGGTGCCGCCTGCACGGCTGTGGTAAGTGCGTTCGCCGAGGTTGGTCAGTACCTGCGGGTCATCGGCGAAGATCAGCCGATGGCTACCCTCTGCAAATTCATGGAAGTAAAACAGGCCCTCTTCGGCGGCCAGGCGCTCGATAAAGGTGAGGTCGGTTTCACGGTACTGGACGCAGTACTCACGCTCGGCTAGGTCGCGGTTTACCGCAAATCCAACATCGGTAATACCCCGCTCATCGCACAGGGTATTAATGATGGTGAGCGGGTCGACCTTTTGGAAAATACGCGAGTTCTGACGCAGCGAAAGCCGCCAGAACGCTGGGCGCAGCCCCAGCGAGTAGAAGGTACGGCGATGGCCGCGGTCGCCCTGGCCAAATTCACTAACGATACCGTGCACTCGGCGCAGCGGTTCGCCATCCTGCCAAATAGTCAGTTCTGCCTCACGATCCAGCAGCTCCGCGGCGTCCAGGCTGCCATCGCGGCTGGCAAGGTTGAGCGCCAGCTCGAAAGGCTGGGAGAGCGCTTCATGGTAGGTGAAGTCAATCACCGCCACGTCATCCACCCCCGGTAGCGTTAGGGTGAATTGAAGGCCTGTCTTATCCGCCCCCATCCTGTCAGACATAATGCCGCTCCCTGGACCATCATTCGCTAATGAGAAACGCTCAGCATAGCGAGCCAAAAGCGAAGCGCAACCCTTGCAGGGCAAGTCACAGAGATCTCTTACACGCATGTAAGAGATCTCTTACAAAACTTTAAGCGATGGCTTACAGAAATCTCAGCACTCCCTCACTTAGTAGTGCTTTTTAGCAATAGCAGACCAACATTGAGCTATAGCTTTGTAGTCATCAGTGGCACTGAAAACCTGAATTCAGCAACAAAGATGCAATACACACTTACCGCCGCAAAATCACCAGCCAACGGCCCAAATTCATGACGCTGGCGAGCGAGGCGGCTACGTAGGTGAAGGCGCAGGCGGTGAGTACATGCCGGGCACCGGGCATATCGTAGGGTGGCACATACTCTTTTAGCAGCGGCAGTGCGCGATTAAAGCTGGCATCGAACTCTACAGGTAGGGTCACCAAATGCACCAACGCCGCCGTGCCAAAGCTGATGACCGCCATGGCAACCACGATCGCCAGGCCACCTGGCAAACGGGTCAATAGAAAAAGAAAAGGCGCGGCCATCATCAATAGAGCGCCGAGTTTTTCGGCTTTTTGAGCGACGCCGACTAACCGGCTGCGCGCCAGCAGTGGCGCGTAGCCCTGATGATGCTGAATAGCGTGACCGACCTCATGAGCGGCCACGGTGACGGCAGTTAGCGAACGGCCATCATAGTTGTCCGGGGAGAGCCTCACGCAACGTGTTTCGGGGTCGTAATGATCGCCAAACTCGGTGCGCTCTACGCTTGCGCCCTCAATGCCCAACCGACGCAGCAAATGATCGGCCAACTCGGCCCCTGTACCGGGGTAGTCGTCACGACCGCGGGTGTGGCGTTTGAGTACCCATTTGGCCCACACATTGGGGAGCACAAAAACCGCCAGCGCAAAAATGATCAGCAGAACAACCATGGCAGCCCCTGTTGATAAGCAAACGTAGGTAAATAGCCACACGCAACTATTTACTCATAGCCCGAAGGGCTGTTTTACCATGGGGACTGACTTGGCAACAGCGTTATACAGGTATGAGTTAGGTAGGATGGTTGCGGTGCTCTTCTACGTCGCGCTGAACCGCCTGCAAGCCGTGAGCAGAGATATCGCCCTGGGCGTGGGCGTGTTCGGCAATCAGCACGCTATCAGCGGCTAACACCAACTCACATTGGGTACCTACTAACTCATCGCGCAGGCGCTGAATCGCCTGCTCGCGCTTGGGATTTTTATCCACCCGACGTATATAGATAGCTTTAATACGGTTTGGGTAGGCCTTGACGATCTCGATATACACTTCTGGATCGTGCTGACCGCTGTCGCCAATCAGTATGCACGGCAGCTCGTTGTAGAGGGTCAACATGCGATCAATCAGATCGCGCTTATGCTCTTCGGCACGGCGCGGCCACGGGCGGCGCAAAGAGATGCCCCACTCGCGTAAAAAAATAATCGGCCCGACAGGAATGCGATTGATCTGAAAAAAGGTTTCGAGCATTTCATAAATGGCCCAGGGCCCCCGGGAGACATACAAAATAGGCCGTTCGGCGCGTTCACTCACGCCACGATGCAGCGCCTGATAAAGCGATGCTACACCGGGAAAAGCGGTGCGGCGATGGGGTTTTTTAACAAATAAGCGATACAGCATTTTGAGCTTTTCCGCCACGCCGGTAAACATCACGGTGTCATCGATATCACTGATCACCAGCAAATCGGCTTCGGGGGGCGGTATGTAAACTTCTACGTGAGTACGCACTGGCGTTTGATTGGGGCAATGCACCACAATATCGGCGCGGTGCCAGGAGACATCAATGGGTAGCGTGTGACTAATCGGCAAATGCACGTCGAAATAGCCATCGCGATCCGTACCCACGCAGAGCTGATTTTCGCCGATATGAATTTCTACCTGTGCATCGGCCAACCCGCGGCGCAAAATTCGCCGCGCCACATCTGCCGTATCTCGCAACATGCCATGGCGTGGGATGGCTCGACCTAGCGCAGCTTGGCGAAACACCCGGCCCATGACAAATACTTCACGCTGGGAGCCATAGCCGCGGTAAGGGTGCACCACCATGCCACCGCGGCTACTGTCTCCTTTAATGGGTTTGGCGATGACGTGGACAAGCCTTTTTACAAAGCTTGCCCACTGACGAATTAGCGCCATCAAGCGTGCTGGCCGGAGTGACGTCCTTCCTGCAGCTCTTCAAGTAACTTGGCATTAAAGGCATCCAAGTCTTTCGGCGTACGGCTAGTCACGAGTCCGCTATCCACAACAACCGGCTCGTCGACCCATTCAACGCCGGCATTGCGTAAATCTTGTGCAACGCTTGGCACGGAGGTCATGCGACGGCCTTCAACCACACCCGCGTTAATTAAAATCCAGGGGGCATGGCAAATAGCCGCGACAGGCTTGCCTGTCTTGAAAAACGCCTTTACGAAGTTCAGGGCATCGTCGTTAATGCGCAATGCATCGGGATTGAATAAGCCACCTGGAAGTACCAGTGCGTGGTAATCAGACTCACTGGCATCAGCAAGGGCTTTATCAGCTTCATAAGTGTCGCCCCAGTCGGTTTCCGCCCACGCGCGAATTCCTTTGCCTTCCGGGGTCACTACGTGAACCTCAACACCCTCTTTTTGCAGAGCAGCGCGCGGCACACTCAGTTCAGACTCTTCAAAACCATCGGCGGCTAAAATCGCCACGCGTTTACCGTTTAATGCTTGTTTCATCATGCTCTCCTTTTCGTGATGATTTGCGTTAGTAACGCTCCACCATTGTGGCGCATACAGTAACAGCGTCAAGCTAACCTGCTAACGATGTAAGCGAGTGCCTTAAGCGTTATAGACAATTTTTCCGGCCTCTCCGATATCATAGCCACCTAGCATGGCAGCCCTCTCGGCAAAGCGCGCTTGTTGCGTGAAAGCCAACAACCGCTGCAAGGCAGGTTCGAAATAGCTGCGCCGCTGCATAATTAAATCAAACGGCTCGTCGCAGAGTGGAATGAAGCCCAATTGCTGGCGATGGGCGGCGGCTTCAACGCCCAGACCCACATCGGCCTCGCCCTGACCAATACTGAGTGCCAAATCATCTTCACTTAAGGATGCGTGCGGCGCCCAGTTAAGCGCCGAGCTCTCTATCCCTGCTTGCTGTAGCAAACAGCTCAGCAGCCTTGCTGCCCCCGCATCTGGCTGGCGGTGCGCCACGCGAACATCGGGCCGCTTTAAATCGCTCAGCCCGGTGATTTTCAGCGGGTTATCAACGGGTAAGAGCAGCCCCTGGCGACGTTTGGCCCAGTGCACTATCAACAGGTCACGCATGCCGCTTAAACCGAGCAGGCTGGGCTCGTTGTAGCGTTGGGATGAAGCATCTAGGAGGTGAATACCCGCCAGCATCGCCTTGCCATCAATCAAGCGCCGTACACCATCGCCACTGCCCTGGCAGAGCATCGCCAAGTCAGAGCCACTCTCTCGAATCGACCACTCCAGCAGCGGATCCTGGCTCCCCGCGACGACCAGTGGTACCGATAAACGCTGCGCCTGATCGCCCTCCAAATGGCTCAGCACCCATAAATCAATCTGTTGACGGGGAAACAGCAGCTTTCCCGTTACCCGACTACAGGGGATCTGGCCTTGGCGCACCAGGTCGTAGACTTTGCGCTCTTTTAAGCGCAAATAGTCAGCGACTTCTGCGGTGGTCAGGTAAGCATATTGTTCAGCCATCACAATGAGCCCCTCCGCTGAGTATAAGCAATAAACAATTTACTGCATAAGGCTGCACTAATTTCAGCCTCAAGTGCATTAAGTCACTTTTCAGTACATTATGCTCAATATCACATAATAATGACGCCGATGCTCAATGCTAACCAGTGACAACCCCTTTAGTACCGCCCTCGCACTAATCCTGAGTATGGATAGCGCGTTAATTTCCATCGTGGCGCTATCGCTGCAGGTATCGCTAATGGCGGTGATGATTGCCAGCCTGATAGCCCTCCCCTTAGGCGCGGCTCTGGCGCTATGGTGCTTTCCCGGGCGTAACATCGTCATTGTTGCCCTTAATGCCTTAATGGGCTTACCGCCTGTCGTCGCCGGGCTTTGCGTGTACCTACTGCTTTCACGCGCGGGTCCACTGGGCGAATGGGGGCTGCTATTTACGCCGACGGCGATGGTGATCGCCCAGGTCATCCTGGTACTCCCGATTATTGCCGCCCTCACCCGCCAGCAAGTTGAAGCGCTTCACAGTGAGTATGCTGAACAGCTGAACTCACTAGGGCTAACACGCTTTCGCATGATCCCCACCCTGCTTTGGGATGCGCGCTTTGGGCTCCTCACGGTGATTCTTGCCGGCTTTGGCCGTGCCAGCGCCGAGGTTGGCGCGGTGATGATTGTCGGCGGCAATATCGATGGCGTTACCCGCGTCATGACCACCAGCATTGTGCTGGAAACCAGCAAGGGCAACCTACCCATAGCACTAGGGTTGGGGATTATTCTACTTGTCCTGGTCACCATGATTAACGCTATCGCCCATATAATCGGCGAAACATCGAAGAGGCGGCTGGGATGAACGCACACCACATGCCTCCCGTCGCCACTCTTGAGTTAGACAACGTGGGCTTTATCCATCGCGGCCATACGCTGCTTAAGCCCACCTCACTGCGTCTGGCGGGCTGCCAGCGAACGCTAATTATGGGCCCCAACGGCGCGGGCAAAAGCCTGCTTATGCGCCTGGCCCACGGCCTATTAACGCCTACCAGCGGCACGGTTCGTTGGCAAGGCGCACCGCCCGCACAAGCCATGGTTTTCCAGCGCCCTGTGCTGCTGCGCCGCTCGGCGCTGGATAATCTGACCTATGTGTTAGCCATCAACAAAGCGTCGCGATCAGAACCTAAAACATTAACCCGGAAAGCACAGGCCATGAGTGCCCTTGAGAAGTTCGGCCTGGCGCATCTCGCCAAACGTCCAGCACGGGTGCTTTCTGGAGGCGAACAGCAACGTTTAGCACTGGCGCGGGCTTGGCTACTCAATCCCCAGGTGCTGTTTTTAGATGAACCCACTTCGGCACTCGACCCCGCCGCCATTAAGGCCGTTGAAGATGCGGTGCTTGAGTTTCATCACAGCGGCACGCGCATTGTGATGACCACCCACGACTTGCACCAAGCACGCCGCTTAGCCAATGACGTGCTGTTTTTGCATAACGGCGAATTACTTGAACACACCTCCGCCAGCGACTTTTTTACCGCCCCCACCTCTCGTGAGGCAGGCGCGTTTATTCGCGGTGAGCTGGTTTGGTAGTCCCAAAGTGGGCGAACCCTGGGTATGAAGAAAAAGTACTGAAGCAAAAGCACTGAAGAAAAATGATTAATGCCAAACGATCAAGGAGCAATCACATGAATAAGACCACCGCATGGTTAACCGCAGGCGCGCTAGGGCTGACCTGGAGCGGCACACTGCTGGCAGCGGATGACTACATTACCCTGGCGTCGACCACTTCTACCGAAAACTCAGGCCTGTTTGACGCGATTATTCCTMCCTTCACTGAAGCAACAGGGATTGATGTACGCGTAGTGGCCGTAGGCACCGGCCAGGCGTTTGAAATTGGCCGCCGTGGCGATGCCGATAGCCTGCTGGTTCACGACACCGCGGGTGAAGAGCAGTTCGTGGCCGATGGCTACGCCACCGAGCGCCTTAATGTGATGTACAACGATTTTGTGATCGTTGGCCCCAGCGATGATCCTGCTGGCATCAGTGACAGTGAATCAGTAACCGATGCCATGCAACGCATAGCCGAGAGCGAGTCGCCCTTTGCTTCACGGGGCGACGATAGCGGCACCAACCGCGCTGAGCTGCGCTTGTGGGAAGATGCGGGCATCACGCCCCAGGGCGAGTGGTACCGTGAACTGGGCAGCGGCATGGGCCCCACGCTGAATACCGCCGCGGGCATGGATGCCTATACGTTTACCGACCGCGCTACCTGGGTTGCCTTTGACAACCCGCAAGACTTAACCCTGCTGTTTGAAGGCGATCAAGCGCTATTTAATCAGTACGGCAGCCTACTGCTCTCAACCGAGCGCTTCCCACACCTAAAGCATGAGCTCGCCGCCCAGTGGCACGAATGGCTGGTGTCTGAACAGGGACAGCAAGCGATTGCGGATTATGAAGTGGATGGCCAGCAGCTGTTTTTCCCTAACGCTGAGTAATCTTGCAAGCCCCCAAAATAGTAACGGCACGCCTTGAAGGCGTGCCGTTTTGCTTTAAGCGATTATATTTAGCGGTTAAACAAGCCGCTAATATCTTTCGCTTCCCAGTGGGGGAAATGCTTACGCACCAGGGCATTCAGGTCACGCTCAAACGCCGCCCAATCAGTGGTGTTTGAAGCAGTGCCTGGGGCGCTTGCGGTGCCGCGAATCATGCCCGCGCCTACGGTCACATTGGTCAGCCGATCAATAATAATAAAGCTGCCGGTGCCCGGGCTGGTGCGGTAGTCATCCACAGGAATCGCAGCAGTCAGCTCCACGTCGCAGCGGGCAATGGCATTTAAGCCCAGCGAATGCGTGGCATGTTTCTCCAAGGTATTGACGTCGATTTGGTAATCTATCGCGCTTACCTGGCCGGAAAGATCGCGGGTCGCTAGCTTGAAATCATATAGCTTACCCGGGGTTAACGCCTCTTCCTGCATCCAGACAATATCGGCTTTAAAGGTGTTGGAGAGCGGCAACTCGCTATCCGCCGCCACCAGCCAATCGCCACGGGAGATATCGATCTCGTCTTCCAAGGTCACCGTGATCGCCTGACCTGGATACGCCGCGTCAAGGTCACCATCATAAGTAACAACCCGTGCAACCCGCGACGTTTTACCCGATGGCAGCACTTTAACGGCTTGCCCTGGGCGCAACACACCCGCGGCTAAGGTGCCGCAATAACCACGGAAATCAAGGTTCGGGCGGTTGACGTACTGCACCGGCAAGCGCAGATCGCTAAGGTTTTGATCGCGGGTGATCTCGACACTTTCCAATAACTCGATCAGCGTTTTACCCTGGTAACTATCGGTAAAGTACCAGGGCGTTTGCTCGCTGCGATTCACCACGTTGTCACCATTCAGCGCCGACATCGGCACGAAGCGAATGTCCGGTGCTTGGAGGTTAGTGGCAAAAGCGCGGTACTCATCGACTATCTCATTAAAGCGCTGCTCGGAGAAGTCCACCAGGTCCATCTTGTTGACCGCAATCAACAAGTGCTGAATCCCCAGCAAATCGGCAATAAAACTGTGTCGGCGCGTTTGCGTCTGCACGCCGTAGCGAGCATCGATCAGGATAATCGCCAAACTGGCCGTTGAAGCGCCAGTGGCCATATTGCGGGTGTACTGCTCGTGCCCCGGCGTATCGGCGATAATAAACTTGCGCTTATCAGTGGAGAAAAAGCGGTATGCCACATCGATGGTAATGCCCTGCTCMCGCTCCGACTGCAGGCCATCCACCAATAGCGCCAGATCAACCGTATCACCGGTAGTACCACTGGTTTTAGAGGCCTGGGTGATCGCCGCCAGCTGATCTTCAAAAATCATTTTCGAGTCGTGGAGCATGCGACCAATCAGCGTCGACTTACCGTCGTCGACGCTACCGCAGGTAATAAAACGCAGCAGATCCTTGTTCTCGTGCTCGTGCAGGTACTCTTCGATATTATCGGCGATTAAATTGGATTGATGAGACATATTAGAAGTACCCCTCGCGCTTTTTCTTCTCCATGGAGCCCACTTGGTCGCGATCAATGGCGCGGCCACTACGCTCGCTGGTTCGGGTCAGCAACATCTCTTGAATAATTTCCGGCAGCGTCGCGGCTTCGGATTCCACAGCGCCGGTTAAGGGGTAGCAGCCCAGCGTTCTAAACCGCACCGATTTCTCTTCCGGGACTTCGCCAGGCGCCAACGGCATGCGGTCGTCATCCACCATAATTTGCATACCGTCGCGCTCGACCACCGGGCGCTTGGCCGAGTAGTAGAGCGGCACGATAGGGATCGACTCTAGGTAGATGTACTGCCAGATATCCAGCTCGGTCCAGTTGGAGAGCGGAAACACGCGGATCGATTCGCCTTTATTGACCTTGGCGTTATACACATTCCACAGCTCAGGGCGCTGATTCTTGGGATCCCAGCGGTGATACTTATCGCGGAAGGAGTAGACGCGCTCTTTGGCCCGGGACGCCTCTTCATCACGGCGGGCGCCGCCGAAGGCCGCATCAAACCCATGTTTATCCAGCGCCTGCTTGAGCGCTTGGGTTTTCATGATATCGGTGTATTTGGCGCTGCCATGATCGAAGGGATTGATATTGGCTGCCCGCCCCTCTTCATTGGTATGCACGATCAGCTCCATCCCCGCCTCTGCCGCCATGCGGTTGCGGAACTCGATCATCTCGCGAAATTTCCACGTGGTGTCCACATGCATCAGCGGGAATGGCGGCGTACCGGGGTAAAAGGCTTTACGCGCCAGATGCAGCATGACCGAAGAGTCTTTACCAATGGAGTACATCATCACCGGGTTGGAGAACTCCGCGGCGACTTCACGAATAATATGAATAGACTCGGCTTCTAACTGCTTGAGATGGGTCAAACGCGCAGCATCAGGGGTGTTAAAAGCCTCTCCCGGTGGCGCTGAAGACCGCTCCTTTGAAGAAATAGTAGACAATTGGGTCATGGCCCCTTACCTCACAAAAACATGCTCGTCACACAAGCTAGAAACAGTGTACGTTCTAAATATTGTACGTTCGAATGCAGGTAGGGTAACGCCAAGCTGATAATAACCCAAAAGAATTAATAACTATCTTTTTATTCCTAAATCACCTATCCAAGAATGAAACAGAGATAATCTTCTAATCGATGCGCTCAATCCAGCTCTGCCACTCGCCTCGTTGGGCATCGCTCCCGGTCAAATCAACAATGCGATAGCCAGGCCGAGAGGCTTCATCAATGGCGAACTGTTCGGCGCCGGGTAGAAACTGATCCGCCATCGCCGGGCAGCCATACACATCAATCGTGGTTTCGCCTAAGCCTTCACCTGTACCTTCGCTCAAAACATGCTGCTCGGCGTAGGCTTGATGCGCGTGACCAAACACGATGATTTTGACCTGTGGGTGCCTGCTTAGCAGCTGCCAAAACGCTTCGCGATCTTGCAACCCAATGGCATCCATCCACACCGCGCCTACATCAACCGGCGGATGGTGCATGGCAATCAGCGTGGGGCGATCGTCCTTCTCTAGCTGCTCAGCAAGCTTGGTTAGCCGCTCGCTTCCCAGCTCCCCAAAAGGCTTGCCTTCTACCTGGGTATTAAGCAGCACTATACGCCACGCACCCACGTCCACTTGATCGACCATCGGGCGCTCAGCAGCCATAAATTCGGGCTGGTCGTGGTTACCCGGCAGCCAGTACCAGGGGCAAGGCAATTGCTCCATCGCTTGAGCTGCCAAGGCATAAGAAGCGGCCGATTCATCCTGACTGATATCACCGGTAAACAGCACAAGATCGGGTTTGGCGGCAACAACGGCACTTAATACCTGCTGAAACTGACGCCAAGGGATGCCCGCTCGGGAGCGCGCTTGGGTATCTGCATAGAGATGAGCGTCGGTAATCTGCACCACCCGCATTAGGGCATCTCCGGAACATCAGCGGTATGGCCGTGGGCAAGGCCGTGAGCCAGCCACTCGCCTAGGAAACGGTTGAGCTGCAGCTTCTCATCGGGCTGATGCATGCGGGCATTGGGATAGCGGTAGCGGCCACTAAAGTGGCGCTCGCGCTGAAAATCGGTCACTTCCGCCATACGGACATCGTGATAGAGGTGCACCCGCATACGCGGCCCTTCCAGAACAGTATCTAGCGGACCGGTCTGAGAAACATCCACCATAGTGGTGTAAGGCGCCTGCTGTTGAATATAGAGATGCAAATCGCCGAAATGCTGTTTATTACCGCGCAGGGCAATATCACGGCGCTGGCCGGTCTCCATATCGCCCACCAGGCGCACCAAACGTAAATAGTTGGCGCTGCACTCCCCTTGGAGCGATTTTAAATCGGTGACATAGGCCGTTCTCGCCATGATCACTCCTTATCTGTTTCGCTTTGCGTCGTTTCGCTTTTCGTTACCGCGCGCTGAGAGGCGGCACGCAGTGACGCTCGCTGGTTATTCAGCCAATGTAGCCCAATCAAACACATGGCGTTGTCGAGTCGTCCTTGGGTTAAGAGTTCCCAGGCATCTGGAAAAGACACCACGTGAACACGAATGTCCTCATGCTCTTCGTCTAAGCCATGAATCCCGCCTAAGCCTTGGGTATCTACCAAACCACAAAACAGTGTCACTTGCTCGTTGCAGGCGCCAGGACTGGGATAATAAGTGTGAAGTTTGGTCAGTTGGGCCACTTTACAACCGGCCTCTTCCCACGCCTCGCGACGCGCCACGTCTTCCAGCGATTCATCTTTTTCTGCCAAACCGGCGACGATTTCCAATTTCCAGGGCGATATGGCGTCATCAATAGCGCCAGCGCGAAACTGCTCAATAAGCACCAGTGAGTCGCGTTCGGGGTCGTACAGCAGTACGCCCACCGCATCAAAGCGATTATGCACTTCACGCCGCATAGGTTCGCTCCAACCGCCTTCAAATAGCCGGTGGCGAAGCTCTAACGCTTCCAAACGGAAAAACCCCTGGTGCAGCGTCTCACGCTTGTGCAGCTCAACATCGTCGAGCTTTAACGGCGGAACGCTAAGCGATGGGGCAGTGGGACTCGTCGACATGCGGCACTCCCGGTGGTGATAATCGCTCTATTATCAATGCTTGCCACCGGGAATGCCAATTCAGCGGAAGGATTAAAGCTGATTAAGCAACGCCTCGGCATCGCGGCGCAGCGCCTCATCAGAGAGTTGTCGGTTATCGCGGGCGGTACCGTTAACCGCCCGCTGGGCGTGCTCACGGGCGGCCTGCCCGTTGCCCTCCTCTTGCAAAAAGGCGGCATAATAGTAGTTCACATCAATACCGTCCGGACGAATTTCCAGAGCACGCTGGAACATGCGTTCAGCGGTATCGCTATTGCCAAAACCAAGCGGACGGCCTGGAACACGATCATAGAGCGCGCCTAGCGTGACGTAAGCCGAGCCATTCAGCCCTTGAGGGTCGATTTCAATCGCCTTTTCCAGCGCCTCGCGCGCATCACCAGCGGTGCCTAACGCGCCTAAGCCACCGCGCTCACGAGCATAGGAGGCCAGCACGATCCCTTCCCAGACCAATACATCAGCTTCGTCACTGTACTGCTCGGCTAACTKCTTCGCTTCACCCGCCAATGCTTTTAACGTGCTTTCCCGCTCGTTGTCGGGCAGTTCCGCCACGCTATGCTCCCACCTGTTTTTCAGCGAGAAGAGCTCGCTTTCAAAGGCCGAAGCGGCTAGCGGCGACAGCACCAGCGCGCTGCCAATGGCGGCGGCAATTAATGAGCGTGGTAAAGAGATAGATAAAAAAGAGGGCGTTCGCATAGTTGCTCCTAAATTATTGTTGTCCGGCTTATACCCACCCATGGCGGGCCTCTCCCCCAATATAGCAAAAAATCTAACGAACGTTTGAATGATTCATCAGCGGCATGCTGCTTGGTTGCTTGGCGCAATTAACGTAAGGTAGATAGCTCGAAACATAATGGGGAACAGGTAATGAAAGGCCGCAACATGACCCGCTGGCGCGATCCAGCCAAAGATCCGCGTCAAGCCCCTAAGAGCAACCTGATTACGCCAGAAGGGGCGGCCCGCTTGCGCGCTATTTTAGATCACCTCTCGCGGGTTAAACGTCCGGCTATTTCAGCGAAGGTCGGCGAAGCAGCCGCCCAGGGTGACCGCAGTGAAAATGCCGATTACACCTATAACAAAAAAGAGCTGAACCGCGTTATTGCCCGGACCACCTACCTGACAAAACGCTTGGACGAACTGCAAATCGTTGACCGCCTACCCGCTGACACCAGCAAGGTGTTTTTCGGTGCGTATGTCAGCCTGGAAGATGGCAACGGCGAGCAGGTGCATCTTAGAATTGTGGGCCACGACGAAATCGACACCAAAAAGCGCTGGATCAGTATCGATGCGCCCATGGCCAAAGCACTGCTGGGTAAACAAGTGGGTGATGAAGCAAAGGTGCTCACGCCTAACGGTGATACGTTTTATACCATCACCGCCATCGATTACACCGCCTAACTGCTGCTCCTTTAACACTTAATCCTGCTGCACCTAATCTTGTAAGGCATAGTCTACCGTGGTGACAACGCGGACACGCTTGGTTTGCGGCGTGTAGCTATCCAAGTCTTCGATGGAAAAGTAGCCTTGTGTTGCTTGGCGAATTTGGCCCACTTGGCTACCGGAGTCTTCGGCAAACTGCTGTGCGGCGTTGCGCGCATCAGCAGTGGCTGCCGCGATCATTTCGGGCTTGATCGCGTCAAGACCGGTAAATAGAAACTCCGTACGGTACTCATAGCTTGGCGAGAGCAGTACACCCTCGCGCACCAGTGACGTCGCACTAGGGATCGCCTCAATTACGCCCTCAACATTGGGGGAGCGCAGTAGCAGCGTCGCTTCGGCACGGTAGCGTTCATCCGGGCGCTGACCGCCGTATTGGTTGCTAAATTGATCGGTAATTCGTGGCGGTGTCGAGCTAACATGCTCTGGGGCAAAGCCCTGGGCCTCAAGAAAATCGCGAATCGCCTGCTCATCCCTGGACAACTGCTGCTCAAGGTCGCCCAAGCTGTTGGCGCTGACACTGTAGTTGAACGGCCACAGCACCAAATCAGCAGGTACTTCTCGCTCAGCTAAACCTCGCACCGTGACGCTACGTGACGACTGCTGCCATACTTCCGCAGCGCCCTTGATATAACTACCGCTCCATACCAGCCCCAGCGCCAGCAGCCCGCCCAGCAAAATAGCGCTGCCCAATACCGCTGTATTACGAATGTTTCCCGCCATTTCGGCCACTCCCACTAACGTTCGTTAAATTAACGACTACTTATTTGCATCATAGCCCTTAAAGGTAGGGTCGTCGGCGGCTGATTGTGGCAAGTTTGAGGAAATATCTATGCGTTAGCTCTAACGCCCTGACTTAATCGCACCGTAAACCTTGAAGCGACGATTATCCGCCAGGGTCTGGAAATCCTGAAACGCCCGCTGCAAGTGATCTGGATAGGGTAAAAAACCATTGGCAACAATGACTAGACGCCCACCTGTGTTTAGGTGCTCGGGCGCTTGGCTAATCAAGCGTTGGCTGGGACCATAGCTAATATCGCGCTCTTTATGGAACGGCGGATTGCTGACGATCCAGTCAAACTGCTCACCTTCAAGGGCGCTAAAAACATCACTGCAGAGTACCCGCCCCGCTAGTCCATTGGCTGCTAAGCTGCGCTTACACGCCTCCACTGCAAAGGCGCTAACGTCCACAGCAGTCACATGGTGACCACGCTGAGCCAACCAGGCGCTAATGATGCCGTCGCCACAGCCCATATCCAGCACTTTGAGCGGTTTTTTCGGCAAACTACTTTCCAAACTCTCCAACAGTAATAGCGTGCCTTCATCGACTTTGCCGTGACCAAAAACGCCCGGGTGACTGTTCAGCGTCAGTCCTAATGTCTCGAATTGCTGCCAAGCGCTATCGCTAGTCGAATCCAATGCAACGGTTTGGGTGGCAAAGAGTGAACAGCGCCGGGCGTTGTCGCGCTTATCCCAAGGCATACCCAGCTCATCAAGCATCTTGGGAACGCGTTTGATCCCCCCTTGGTGTTCACCGACAATTTCAATGGGTGTGCCGTCGGGTAGCTGTTCACATAGCCACTTGAGCCACCAAATTCCCAGTTGGTGGGCCTTCGGCCAAAACAGCACAATCTCTTTGCTTAAGGGCTCCCCCGCCGCCAAGTCAAAAGGCGTTCGGGCCTGCTTGCCTTTCGCCTGCCACTCACGCAGTACGTCTAAGTCACCACTGATCACGCCCATCGATTGATCGATAAGCCAGCTATCAGTGGGTGGGCCAATGGCCCACAGCGCTGTATAGGTATCATTTTGACGCTCTAACAGCTGGCATGCGGGTGCTTGGGCACTCATTCAGCGAACTCCGGTTTAGTTAATGTGTAAAGTAGGTAACGGCCCAGGCGCCAGTGGGGGTCTTGGCGACAGTACTGCTTTTCCAGCGCCAGCAGCGTGGCATTTTCTGCTGGCGTGGCGGGTGGTTGGCGTAAGTAATCTTGAAAGRCGCGGATACCGGCAACGGCGTCTATTCGCAAACCGCTCTCTGCGCTCCACTGTTCAATCTCCGCGTGGCTAACGGGCGAAATAGGCGTCAATCGTTGGCGTTTGCCCTTCCCCGCTAAGCGGTCACTCAACGCCTTCTCCAGATTGCCTTTGACCGCGTTGGAAAAGCGCAGTGCATCGCGATTAAACACCATCAAGCTCAACTGGCCGCCCGGTGCCAGTAACTGACTCAAAGTAGCTAGCGCTGTCTGAGGATCGCCCAGCCATTCCAACACTGCGTGGCAAGTGATTAAAAGCCATGGGCCAGGGGCCTGATCGGCCAGTTCTTGCAGGGGCGCCTGCAGATAAGTGAGCGCCGCTTCCGGCAACGTCTTAGTACCCTGGTGCCAGGTTTTCGCATAATCCAGCATATCTGCTGAGGGCTCCGCCATCACAACGCTATGGCCCCGCTCAGCAAACCATGCCGCTTGTTGGCCCAGGCCACCACCGACATCGAGCACTTTCTGGCGGCTCAAAGTAAGCATTTGCGGCAACAGGTAGTCCAGCATTGCTAAACGCAGCTCGCCACGCGGCGCTTGATAGAGCGAACGCGAAAACTTATCGACTAACCCGTCAAAATAGCGATCGCCAGCCTGGGTTAATTGATAGTTTTTAAATTCGGGATTTATTAATTTATCGTTGGGGTGCATGCATAAGACCAAGCGTCGCATCAAAGCGGCGTAGTTTACCCTGCTTGCGCGTGGAACGCCTGCGGGGGTAAGAAGTGTTGCCAATCATCGTGCTGTTCCATGGCAGCAGCGAGCTGAAGCAGTTGCTTGTCCTGCCCAAGGCGGCCCACCACCTGAACACCAACCGGCAAGCCATTGCCCCCAATATGCATAGGCACTGACATGGCAGGCTGCCCGGTAAGATTGGCTAGTTGGGTAAACGGCGTACGGCTGAGCGCGTCTACCGCCAAACGTTTTAGCATCCCCGCCTTCAACGCCAACGATGGTACCCCCGGGATCGCCAACAGGCTCATCATCCGCTCTCGCGCTTCTGAAGGGTATAGCTCGCCAATCTTTGGGGCTGAATCAGCGGCTACTGGCATCACCAGTGCATCATAGCGCTGATGAAACAGGCTCATCTGCTCGGCCGCCATATGCCAGTAACGTTTCGCCAATTCGTAATCCCGCGCGGAGAGCTTTGCTCCCAATCGTCCAATGGCGCGGGTTGAAGGCTCAATATCGAGCTTGCGGACAGATATCCCGGTTTGCTGACTAACCCAAGCCAGGTCCGCGGCCAAATGGCCCAAATATAGGGTGAGATAACTATCGGCTAGCGCCYCTCCATCAACGGGCGGGTCACACCACTCGACCTCATGACCCATCGCTGCCAGCGCCACAGCCGCCTTCTCAACCGCCAAGCGAACCTCACAACTTAACGTCGTTCCCAGGCCTTGGCTTAGTGGCTCGCCCAGCGAGATGGCAATGCGCAACGGTGGAGGCGGAACTGACAACGCTGCCACATAGCCGGTTTCCCTCGGCACCGGGKAGGGCCCCGACGCCGCCATACCGTTGATCTGTTCAAGGAGAGAGGCACTATCACGTACGCTACGCGTCACGGCATGCTCAATGACCGCACCTTGCCATACCTCACCATGGGCAGGCGCAAGGGGAATCCGTCCACGCGAAGGTTTAAAGCCAAACAATCCACAGTAACTGGCAGGAATGCGAATAGAACCTCCACCGTCCCCAGCGAGGGCCATCGGCACGATACCGCCGGCCACTGCTGACGCGGCGCCACCGCTGGAACCGCCAGGGGAGTACCCAGCCCGCCACGGGTTTTGGGGGTGCGGATAAGCTTTCGGCTCAGTAATCCCCATCAAACCAAGCTCAGGGGTGGCTGTCTGCCCTACGAATACCAAGCCAGCAGCTCTTGCACGCTGAATCAGTAACGCATCTTCCTTGGGGCACCATTTCGCCAGCGACGCACTACCAAAGGCCAGCGGCTCACCGGCCAGCCCCATTAAAAGGTCTTTACTTAAGGTGGGCACCCCACCGAACGGAGTATCAGCCGGGAGTTTTTGACTCTCTTGCCGGGCACGCTCATAACGCGTTCGTACCACAGCGTTCAAGGCAGGATTAAGTTTCTCAATAGCCGTTAGGGCAGCTTCCAACACCTCATCCCGACTGACTTCACGGCGGCAAATCAGCTCGGCCAAGCCCACCGCGTCATACTGCTGGTACTCGTCAAGATGCATGGTAGTCGCCTCATATTTTTTTCCCAGCCTAGCAGACAGCATACATATCGTGCCTATCAGCACTCCAGCAACATGCCCCTTAGCCCCACCATCTAACGCTGGTAGCCATTTTTGCCCAAAAACATTGACCATGCTCAGCAAGTACTGGTTTTCAATGTCACCTAAGCCCACGCCACCACAACAAAAAGGCTATCAAGGAACATTTCATGATAAACAAAATAAATTGATATGTGTTTGCAAATGCTTTCGGAATACTAGCTAATAAACTGATAGTTTATTGGCAGATATTTTATACACATTCCCGACAGGTGCTTACTAAAAATCGACAAATAAAATCACCTAACTTTACAAAAACAATACAAAAGGTGGGATTGACATGCTTATCGACACAGCCATTCAAAATACTACCAGCCAAATAATGAAATCGTTGTTCGATAAAGACCACACCATTACGATTTTTTCTAAGGAAGCTGCCCAATCCATAGCGGCGACAGCTATTAAAGTTGAGCCCGATAATAGAAAAATTACGTTAGAGATAAAGTACGCGGGTCTTTCGCTGTCTCCTTACCTAAATAACGACACCATATCGTTTGATATAGAGGCTTCGCGGCATGGGCATGATGCTGAAGAAATTTATAATATCGAGCACGTTCCTGCTCATATTATTCAAATAGACACCCACACTTACCACCTAACGTGCCAATTACCCAACTCCATTTTTTCCTCTGATAACCGTGGTGCATTAAGAGTCCCTTTTGTTCTTGGCATGCACGCCCGCGTTTACCTGGAAGTGTTTGCCCACGAGCTCAATATAGAGGGGAAAATACGAAACCTTTCAGTGGGTGGCTGTATGGTGGATGTGCGCCTAGAAGACAGCATTGCGCTTTCTGTCGATCAGATACTTCCAGGCGTAACGCTAAAATTTCCAAATGGAGAGGCATTTAGTACCCAAGGCCGCATACGTCATATGCGCCCTTTTGGCAATCATGGTCATGCCGCCGTTGGCATAGAGTTCATTGATATGAGCCCCGCCGCAACGGAAACGCTGTTCCATTACGTTGCTGAAGCTGAATTTGAGGCCGCTTTACGCTCGGGTACTCAACATAACGCGCGGGCAAGATCAAAACTGTTTATAGCCGATGCGAAAGAGAAAAAAATGCAGCGTCAAGAAGAGCATGACCAGCTAGTAAGTGCGCAACATACCCCCTTACTGCGAGGCGTCCTCGAAATAGCCCAGCAGCTCCAAATCATGTTGATGTTTATGAAAAATAAACATTTATTACCAGCAGAAATTTTATATGAGTGCGTGGATAGCATCCTGTATATGGTCAACCATGACCGCAAAGCCCTACAGTATGCCCTGACGTATTTGCACGATGAGCCGGAGTGGGTACGCCACGCCATCCAAGTGGGTAGCCAGCTCGCCATGATGCTGATTAGCCGCGACCCCTACGCCTACAAAACGCGGGAAGCAGTAGCGGGCGCCTTGCTTCATACCATGGGCAAACCACTGCTCATTAGTGAGCAGTTGCCCTCACTGAAAATACACATGTCACCGCCACACGCGGAGATACTCAAGCAGCATGTACATGCCCTTAGCAAAAAACTGTCGGTTCTCGACTGGACACCTAGCCCAACGTGCAGCGACATTATCCTCAATGCAAACGAAAGGCTCGATGGCAGTGGCTACCCCACGGGAATGCAAGCAGAGGCGCTATCAGAAGTTGTTCGCTTAATGAGTGTTATCAAAATAATCAACAAGCTGACACATGAACGCAATGGGCAACACCCACAGCAACCTCTGGATGCTTACCGGTGGGTTAATAGCCGTCCAGAGAAATATGAAAAGTCATTGTTGGTCGAGTATATCCAACACTTTGGCCTTTACCCTATCGGCAGCCTGGCTAAGTTTTCAAACGGTTTTCTAGCCTGGATTGTGGATGTAGATGCAAAGGGCATGCCTTGTAAGGTAGACGTTGTTAAAAATTTGGCTTTTAGGGATACGTCCATTGATACAGTGCTGTTCAGTAACGACTTTAACCAGATTGGTCGACTCGAGGGGACGGTCAACCCTAGCGATTATAATGTCAGCATGAAAAAAGCATAGCTAGGCTTACCGTTCTCAAACATAGCTACCTTCAAAAGGTCGTTGCTAAGTAATAAGTGATTGCTCAAAATGGAACCGATACCATTACTTTAAGTGGTTTATGTCGTCTATCTCACGTCGCTCCACCATTGTTGAAGTAGCCCGTCTCGCTGGCGCCTCTAAAACCAGCGTTTCGCGCTATTTTGGCGAAGAGCGTGACCGGCTCTCGCCTTCACTTCAGGCGCGCATAGCCCATGCGGCAGGCACCCTTGGCTACCAGCCAAATCAAATGGCACGCGGCTTAAAAGGTGGTCGATCTAAATTGATCGGCATGCTGGTCGCCGATATCCGCAATCCATTTTCAGTGGCCATCACCCACGGTGTTGAGCAAGCGTGCCGCCAATACGGCTACTCGTTGGTCGTGTGTAATACCGACAATGACCCGGAACAGGAGCGCCAGCACTTAGACCTGCTTGGCGCCTATCAAGTGGAAGGTCTCGTGGTCAATGCGTCCGGCAACCCAGAACGCCAACTGCACACCTTTATTAGTCTGGGGACACCCATCGTGTTGCTAGACCGGGAAGTCGACCATGTAGAGGCGGAAGTGGTCGGGCTCGATAATCACCTAGCCATTGATATGGCGCTCAAATACTTAGCCGGTCAGGGCTACCAAGCCGTGCTGTATGTTAGCGAAGCGCCTGAACAATCAAGCACACGGCAAAGGCGTTTGTCCCGCTTTCACCAAGCTGCCGAGCAGCGAGGTCTGCATAACGCGACATTACTACTCGCCGCCCCAAATGGCACGGCAGCGCAGCAAACGCTAAGCGACTTTTTAGCCGCCCATCAACAGCACGCCTGCGCGGTTTTGTGTGGTAACGGCACCGCCACCCTAGCAGTGACCCGCCTGTTTCAGCAGTTGGGCTTAACGCTTGGCAAGGTAGGCTTGATGGGAATCGACGAGCTCGATTGGTGCGCCTTAGTCTCCCCCGGCATTACCACGCTTGCCCAGCCCACCGATGCGATCAGCAAAACGGCGGTTGAGTGCTTGATGCATCGCATTGCGCCGCATACATCGGCAATGCCGACCACGGTAAGTTTTGCCCCTAGCCTGATTGAACGAGGCTCCACCCAGCGCTAATTTTTAAGGCACCGCTAGAAAAGAGTCGCAAAAATGGTATCGTTCCCATTGAATGACAACAAACAGCACCAAGACAGCACAAAGAGAGTATCGACCATGCCCCACTCCATCTCTAGCCCACCCGAAATTCTCACCTTTGGCGAAGCCATGGCCATGTTTGTGGCGGATACGCCGGGCGACTTATCCAGCATTGAGCGTTTCCACCGACGCTTGGCCGGTGCCGATAACAATGTCGCTATCGGCCTCTCAAGGCTAGGTTTTCACGTCGGCTGGTTAAGCCGAGTGGGAACCGATAGCTTTGGAGGTTTTATCCAGGCGGCATTAACAGAGGAAGGTATCGATGACCGCTATATCCACGCCGATGCCCAGCACCCCACCGGGCTGCTTTTTAAAGAGCGCGCCCAAGACGGCGCCGACCCGCGAGTCGAGTATTTCAGGCGTGGCAGTGCCGCCAGCCACCTTACTATTGACGACGCCCAGAGTGTCGACTTTCAGGCGCTGAAACACCTTCACGCGACGGGCATTACCCCGGCGTTATCTGAAAGCGCCTGCCAGCTGAGCCATCATTTGATGGAACAGGCCCGCGCCCATGGCGCCACTATTTCCTTTGACCCTAATTTGCGACCATCACTTTGGCCCAGCGAGAGTGTTATGCGTTCGACCCTCAATGAACTTGCCGGCCGTGCTGACTGGGTTCTACCAGGGCTTTCCGAGGGCCAGCTGCTCACCGGGCAGAAGACACCTTACGACATAGCAGGCTACTATCTGGATCAAGGCGCCTCCGCGGTGATCATCAAGCTGGGGCCGGAGGGCAGCTATTATCGTGGCAATCTGGATGGGCAAGAGGAGAGTTTTACAGTCAGCGGTTGCCCTGTCGCTGAGGTGGTGGATACCGTGGGCGCAGGCGATGGCTTTGCCGTCGGAGTGATTAGCGCCCTGCTTGATGGCTTTACAGCACGCCAAGCCGCCCAGCGGGGAAATCTAATCGGCGCTCAGGCAATTCAAGTCATTGGTGATATGGAAGGCCTTCCTAATCGCAAGCGGTTACAAGCGCTTGAAGCAGAGCAACCCTCTGCCTAATTCGCCTCCGATGTTCTTAGTATATGGTTCTTAATATATGGCTTTTAATAAACGACCTTTAATAACAGGCTTTTACCCAGGAGATAACAATGAAAAAACGCCTAGTGGTTCAAGGACGACTCAGCGACGCCCAACTAGCGGCGCTTAATGACTTGTTTGAGGTAGACGTACTGCCGAAGACCACCGCGCTTGATGCCCCTGAAAATCGCGCGCTGTTAGCTGACGCTCAAGGCATTATCGGCTCCGGCTTGGCGATCACTCCCCAGTTGCTGGACGCAGCACCCAACTTGAAAGTCATCGCCACCATCTCGGTTGGCTACGACAACATCCCTGTTGATGAACTGACTAAGCGCGGCATTATGCTGTGCAATACGCCTGATGTGCTTACCGAAACCACCGCCGACACCGGCTTTGCGTTGATCATGGCCGCGGCGCGCCGGGTGGTTGAACTAGCCGAGTGGGTGAAAGCCGGTGAATGGCAAGCCAGCATTGGCCCCGCACTGTTTGGCAGCGATGTACACGGCAAAACACTGGGCATGGTGGGGTTTGGACGCATTGGTCAAGCCGTTGCCAGGCGCGGTGCGCTAGGCTTTGGCATGCAGGTGCTCTACTCCAACGCTTCACCCAAGCCCGATTTAGAGAGTGAACTTGGCGCGCAGCGCCGCGAACTCAGCGAGCTATTGGCCGAGGCCGATTTCGTCTGTGTCACTGTACCGCTTACCGCCGAAACCGAGCATTTGATCGGTACCCAAGAGTTCGCGCTGATGAAGCCTTCCAGCATTTTTATCAATATTGCCCGCGGCAAAGTGGTCGATGAGCGCGCCTTGATACACGCACTGGAGAACGGAGTTATTCACGCGGCCGGGCTGGATGTCTTTGAGCAGGAGCCACTACCCGCTTCGTCACCGCTGCCGAAGATGGCCAATGTCGTCGCCCTGCCCCATATCGGCTCTGCTACCCATGAAACCCGCGACGCCATGGCCCAGCGGGCGGTGGATAATATTCGCCTAGCGCTTCAGGGCAAGCGGCCGATTAGCTTAGTCAACGAGGACGCCTATCAATGAACTCTGCGATGAACACGGCCACACCTCTCTGCCTGCTGTTTGACTGCGATGGCACCCTGGTGGATAGCGAAATACTGCTTGCCGAGGTGATGGGCGACATTCTTCCTGAGTTCGGCTTACCTTTCTCAGCACGGCAATATATGGATGAATTTCGCGGGGTACGTTTCCAGACCATCGTGCAAACGCTAGAAAGCCGTTTTCAGGCATTGGAAGAAGACACGTTTTCCCAGCTTGAAGCAGGTATGCGAACCCGTATGGAAGCCCGGATGCGTGCCGAACTAGTGGCAATACCCGGCATGTCCAATGCGCTGGAACAGCTAAGCAGCCATCCCAAGGCCGTGGTATCCAATGGCCCTGAGCGCAAAATTCGCTGCGCCCTGGAAAGCACTGATCTAGGCCACCATTTTGCCGACAGGCTGTTTAGCGCCTATACCCTCAACGTCTGGAAACCCGACCCAGAACTGTATCGAAAAGCAGCCACTGCCATGGGCTACTTACCACAAGCGTGTGTTGTGATCGATGATGCGGCAGTGGGTGTGGAAGCGGGGCTAGCGGCAGGCATGCATGTGATTCATCTCAACCACTTTCCGAATGAAGAAAGCACGCCCGAAGGCGCGGTGGGTATTCACCACGCCAGCGAGCTGCCCGCGGCAATCTTACGCTTAGCGACAGCCACTACCGCTTAGCGGCGGGAAGGCGCGGGCGATTTTTAAAAGCAGGTCACCAAGCGCTCTTTAACGTTTAATTGATCATCGACGAGCAATAGCTGGCGCCACTTATCAAAGGTCAAACACGGATGAGAGGCGCCAAATGCGACGATATCACCCACCTCAACGTCCTGCGCCTCATCGGGAAGCCGCACGAATGTATGTTGATCCATGATTTTCGTCACTTCCCAACCACCCACCGACAAGGGCTGCGCGGGGTCACCTGCTTCCCGGAACCGACGTAGCGCAATAGGTAACTGGTCATGACCAATATCACGCTTACCTAGGGCCACAATAGCCAGTCCAGGTTCAGGCAGCGACTGCACCTGGGCAAAAACTTCCAGGGCAGGCTCAAGCCCCTGGTGCAAATCTGGTCGACGGTTTAGCACGGCGGACTGCGCTTCACGATAGAGCCCATGGTCGTGGACCACATAGCACCCAGGCCTTAGCACCGGGGTAAAACGACCCTGTAGCGGCGCGCCTTGAAAGGCTTCCGCAATCACGTCATACCAGGCAGAACCTGAGGCCGTTACGATCGGGTTTTCCTCCGCAAAGCGTCCAGCAGCTTCGAGCTCTACTGCAACATCCACCAGGTATTGAGCATAAGCACGAATGCCAGATTCAGGGTTATCCCCGTGAACCACACCTTCATAGCCCTCTAGCCCCACCAGGGAAAGCGCTGGCTCATTAGCAATTGTCTCCGCCAGCGAGAGAATCTGCTGCTTATTGCGGCAGCCGCAACGGCCACCGGTGACACCCACCTCAATAAGTAGCGCCAAATTCAAATCACGCTCAGCAAAGAAACGCCCGAGCTGGCGCACGTTTTCCTGACTGTCAACCACACAGTAAAACGTCGCGCCCTGCTCAATCAGGCTAGCGATGATGGCCATATTAGCCTGACCGACTAATTGGTTAGCCATTAATAGCTGGGTAACACCATTAGCAAAGGCCGCACGACACTGGGGCGCCGTCGCCAGGGTGATGCCCCACGCACCCGCCTGAAGCTGGCGATGGAAAAGTGCCGGGGTCATGGTGGTCTTGCCGTGAGGGGCCAAACGGGCACCATGGGCTTCCGCAAAGCGTTGCATCCACTCGATGTTATGCGCCAGCGGGCCTTCATGCACCACCGCGGCGGGCAGGCTGACACCGGACAGCATATTGGGCCCCACTTCGATACCACCTTTGTCCAACGCTAACGCCATTGTCTGCATTCGCCCATTTCCTCTTTAGCGTAAAGCACGCATGTTAGTTACTTTCACAAGCATTGACTTCAAGTTAGAAACTAACATATTTTCTAAGGAAGGCAATCATAGGAGTCCACGGTGAGCCAAGAAATTGACATTTTGTCACGCATTACCACTGACTTTGCCGCGCTGCGCGACGCTGAAAAGAAAGTTGCTGAGCTGATATTCGCTGACATTGAGTTTGTTACCGAAGCCAGCATCGGTGATATTGCCCAGCGCGCCGGGGTGAGCGACGCCAGCGTCACCCGCTTTGCCCGCGCCATCGGCTGTACTAACGTGCGCGACTTAAAAACACGCTTAACCCGCGCCTTAGCTGCTGGCCGTCGTTTTATTCAAGAAGCAACGCCAGAAGACAACTCAAGCGTGGTGTATGACATTGCCACCCAAACCCTGGCGCTTAACCGTGACCTACTTGCCCAAGCCGACGTAGCAGGCGCGGTTGAACAGCTAGATAAAGCCCGCCAGATACTGGTGTTTGGTGCTGGCGGCGGTTCCAGCATGCTTAGCCAGGAGCTCCAGTTTCGTTTGGTACGCCTTGGCTATGCGATCAGTGCTTACCCGCAAGCACTGTTGCCCCGCATGGTGGCATCCACCCTTGAGCCCGAAGATGTAGTGGTTGTACTCTCCGCCACCGGCTACACCCCTGAAATGGTGGAGTCTGCTCAGATTGCCAAGCAGTACGGCGCTAAGGTGATTGCGATCACCGCGATGAATTCTCCGCTAGCCGACACATCCGATATCGTGCTGCCAGTGACCTCCCGCGAAACCGACTTCATTTTCCATCCTTCCGCCTCCCGCTACGCGATGCTCGCCGTTATCGATGTATTAGCGCTTGAACTCGCCATGCGCCACCGCGAGCGCTCGCGGACTAAATTGCGCCGCCTCAAGCTGAGTCTGGATGACCATCGCGGTGGTGATAACCGCCAGCCTCTAGGAGATTAAGATGGTTTACGACTTACTGATTCGTAATGCCAACGTGCTGGATGGCTCAGGCGCTGCCCATTTTCGTGCCGATGTAGCTATTCAGGGCGAACGTATCTGCGCCATCGGCGATATGCCCGACGCCACTGCCACCACTATCATTGACGCCCAAGAGCGCTATCTGGCCCCTGGCTTTATCGATGTCCACACCCACGACGATACCAACGTCATTCGTACCCCCGAGATGCTGCCGAAGTTGACCCAAGGGGTAACCACAGTGGTAGTAGGTAACTGTGGTATTAGCGCAAGCCCTGTAACGCTTGCTGACGAAGTGCCCGACCCAATGAATCTATTGGGCAATCTAGAAAACTTTCGTTATCCCAGCTTCGCTGACTATGCCAACGCCGTAGACGCCGCTACGCCAAGTATTAACGTCGCCGCCTTGGTGGGGCATACCAGCCTACGCAGCCAGGTAATGGACAGCTTTGCCCGCCCCGCCACACAGCAAGAAATATCCGCGATGGAGGCTCTGCTACGCCAAGCGCTGAGTGAGGGCTCGTTAGGGCTTAGCTCGGGGCTTGCCTATCGCAATGCGATTCAGGCGCCCACCAGCGAAATGGGGCCACTGGTGGCGGCTGTTGGGGAGTCAGGCGGTGTCTATACCACTCATCTTCGCGATGAATTTGCGGGTTTACTGGGTGCCATGGATGAAGCCTTTACCACTGCGCGGGAGGGCAAGGTGCCGCTAGTCATCTCGCACCTGAAATGCGCTGGGGCAGGCAACTGGGGAGGAGCGGGTAAGGCGCTGAGCAAGTTGGAAGCGGCCGCACAGCATCAGCATGCCCACTGCGACTGCTACCCCTACACCGCGGGCTCTTCCACCCTCGATTTGGGCCAGGTCACGCACGAGATTGAGATCACCATTACCTGGTCTCAGCCCCACCCAGAGCAAGCACGCCGCCCACTCAAAGAGATCGCCGCTGAGTGGGGTTTATCGCTGCTAGAAGCTGCCAAGCAGCTACAGCCTGCGGGCGCGGTTTACCACAACATGAGCGAAGCGGATATGCAGCAGGTGTTAGCGCACCCGCTCTCCATGGTGGGATCTGATGGCCTGCCGAACGATCCGCATCCACATCCGCGCCTTTGGGGTGCATTCCCGCGTGTACTGGCCCACTACAGTCGCGATTTAAATTTAATGCCACTGGCAGAAGCGGTGCGCAAAATGACCAGCCTCTCGGCGGCCAATTTTGGCTTAACCGATCGCGGCGTGATCCGCATCGGTGCTTACGCAGATCTCACCCTGTTTGATCTCGCGGTGCTGGAAGATACCGCGAATTACGAGACTCCTATCGCCGCCGCAAAGGGCATCGATATGGTCGTGGTGAACGGCCAGCTCGCCTACTACCAAGGCGCGATTACCGACCAACGCGCTGGCCGAATGCTGCGCAGAACAGCGCGTATTTCTCAAACCCTCACTCCCTCACAACCCAACCAGGAGCAAACCCCATGAGTATTACTCGATACGGCACCGAAGGCGGCGTAGGCACCGGCGGTCAGAAGCTGCCCTTTGCGCGCGCCGTAGAAGCAGGTGGCTGGCTATACGTCTCTGGCCAAACGCCGATGACCGATGGCGAAGTGGTGGAAGGCGGCATTGTGGAGCAGACCCGCCTCGCCTTCGACAACTGCCTGGCCATTATGCAGGAAGCCGGGTATGGCGTTGAAGACGTCGTACATGTCACCACCGTGCTCACCGATGCGCGCTATTTCACCTCGTTCAACAAGGTGTTTAAGGAGGTCTTTGGCGACAACCCACCGGCACGTATCTGTAGCGTTCAAGACCTAGTGGTGGATTGCAAAGTAGAAGTTGACGTGAAGTGTTTCAGAGCGGATCGCGTTTAAACACCGGCTCTAAAAAAAGCGCCGCGCCCCGGCAAGGGCGCAGCGCCAGATTACCGCGTGATTAGGATAATAAAGCCCCGCGGTAATCGCTTCCATTGCCTACCTTCGGCCGCGGCAACGGCCGGATACACAACGACAAGAGGTTAACATGAACAGTCAACTATTCCTTATTACCTTCGTGCTCTACATTGTCGCCATGATCGCGTTTGGCTGGTGGGKGTCCAGGCATAAGCGCGGTAGCGGTGACGACTTTCTACTTGGCGGGCGAAGCGTGCCGCTCTTTTTAACCGTGGGCACCACCGTCGCGACCATGGTCGGCACCGGCTCCAGTATGGGCGCCGTCGGCTTTGGTTACGCCAACGGCTGGGCCGGTGCTTTATACGGGCTTGGCGGCGCAGTGGGTATTTTACTGCTCGCGGTCTGTTTTGCCCCAGTACGTCAGTTTCGTTTTATGACCATGAGCGAAGAACTGGCCTATTACGTCGGCGCTAACCGGCTGGTGCGCAACGTTGTCGCGCTACTTATCTATATCGCCTGCATCGGCTGGCTGGGTGCGCACATTCTGGGTGGCGGTCTCTACCTCTCTTGGATGGCGGGCATCGACCTGACCACGGCGCGTATTTTGGTGGCACTGGGCTTCGGCATCTACTGCGTCGTCGGCGGTTATTTTGCGGTTATCTGGACCGATACTATTCAAGCCGTTGTGCTCTTCGCGGGCTTTATTTTAATGGCAATATTGGCGCTGATAGAGGTGGGCGGCCTCCCAGGTCTTACGGAGGGTATGGATGCGGGCGCCACTAGCTTTTTAGGTATTGGTCAAATAGGCGCGCTCCCGGCACTATCGTTGGCGGCTGTTATCGCTATTGGTGTGCTGGCAACGCCCTCTTTCCGCCAACGTATATACTCTGGCGAATCAGTCAAGTCGGTACGCCGTTCGTTCTTAATCACCGGCGTGCTATACCTGGGCTTCTCGATTATCCCCGCGATTATCGGTATGGCCACCCACGCGCTTAATCCTGGGCTCGACAATAGCAACTACGCCTTCCCTTTTTTGGCGACTGAAATTATGCCGCTGGGGTTAGGATTGCTGCTATTGGTAGCGGGCCTCTCCGCCACCATGTCCAGCGCCAGCTCCGATGCCATCGCCGGTGTTTCCACCCTGATTCGAGATCTCTATGTGCTGGCCACGGGCCGCACGCCATCCGCGCGTAACGTGGTGCGCTTCTCGCGTATTGCGCTGGTGGCTACCATAGGCTTGGCGCTGCTGTTCGCACTCGCCTCGGACAATGTGATCACCTACATCACCCGCATGATCTCGACGATTCTTTCAGGGCTGTTTGTCAGCGCCATGCTGGGCCGCTTCTGGCCACGTTATAATTGGCAGGGCGCTATTGCGACGCTTATTTGCGCGTCGGTGACTTCCTTGACGATTATCGCCAATAGCGATTGGACAGCCTTCTGGGGTAACCCCAGCATCCCCGCGGTGCTAGTAGCGCTGGTAGCCGGTGTGGTCGTCAGCCTGGCAACACCCGCTTCCCGCGTCACTTCTGCCCAGGCCCTGGCGATTCTTGACCAAGAACGWAAACGTATGGAGCAAGTGCCCGAGCCGACACTGACCGGTGCAGAAGCGCCGTCTACTTCGCGCTAACGGTTAGCCATTCGTACACAAAACCCCCGCTGATTGAATCAATCAGCGGGGGTTTCTATATGAAGGTAGTGTCTTGATAGGTAATTAGGTTAACTGCCGCACTGCCAACTCCACACCGCGCAGTTCGGCAAGGCCGCGCATACGGCCATAAAGCGGGTAGCCGGGAGCCGTATTGCGTCGTTGATCATCAAGCAGTTGGTGACCATGATCCGGGCGCAGTGGTAAGCGCGCCCCGCCCTCTCGTTCGCGTCGCCGCTCTTCCTCCACCAAGGCATGTATCACCCCCMCCATATCCACATCGCCGGCCAAGTGCGGCGCCTCGTGGAAAGAGAGCGTATCCGCTTCACGCTGCGTGGCGCGTAGATGAATAAAGTGTATATGCGCGGCAAAGTGGCGGGCCATCGCCACCAAATCATTATCGTCACGAACACCGTAAGAGCCTGTGCAAAACGTCAAGCCATTGGCCGGGCTGGGCACGTGATCGACAATCCATTGGGCATCCTGCCGCGTCGACACAACCCGGGGCAGGCCCAGCAGTGGCCGCGGTGGGTCATCCGGGTGGATAGCCATTCGGACACCCACCTCTTCTGCCACCGGAATCACCGCCTGCAGAAAGTAGCCAAGGTTTTCCCGCAGCCTGGCGGCGTCAATATCAGCGTACCCTTCCAATACAGTGCGAAACTGCTCAAGGGTGTAGTGCTCTTCGGCGCCCGGTAGCCCAGCGATCAGCGTATTGACCAGCTTGTCACGACGGGCTTTATCCAACCCGTCTAAATAGCGAGCTGCCTGACTTTTTTCCTCGGTACTGTACTCGTTCTCAGCACCAGGGCGTTGAAGCAGATACAAGTCAAAAGCTGCAAACGCCACCTGCTCAAAGCGCAGCGCCAAAGCGCCATCGGATAGCTCATAGGTCAGATCGGTGCGCGTCCAATCAAGGACAGGCATGAAATTGTAGCAAACAGTATCGACGCCACAGGCAGCTAAATTGCGCAGGGTCTGGCAGTAGGTGGCAATTAACCCGTCACGTTCGGGCAAGCCTTTTTTAATCGACTCATGTACCGGCACACTCTCCACCACCGACCATGTCAGACCAGCCGCTTGGATCATTTGCTGGCGCTCACGAATCGCCTCGACCGACCAAACCTGATCATTGGGCACCTCATGCAGTGCCGTCACGATACCGGTAGCGCCTGTCTGGCGGATCTCTTCTAGGCTAATCGCATCATTAGGGCCGAACCAGCGCCAAGTATGCTCCATTGGGATCTCCTTATATTAGTTGTGATCAAGCGCCGCGAGCGCCCCGCGCAGCCCATCATGGGTCAACGTCTGATAGGCGACCACCACCGCCTGGACAAATCCCTTATTCGCTGCCAGTTCCCTCGGCACCACATCGTCCATAGCCAAAAAGGCAGCCACTAGTGCAGCGCTATCGGAACCCTGTGCTTGGTGCAGCGAGGCAAACCGCGCGGCCAACGGGTCGTCGACGGTGTAACGATTCCCAAGCAGATCTTCGCCTGCGGTATAGCGAATCCAGGCCGCCATCCCCAACGCCACGCAAGGCGATGATTGACCAGCGGCGCTGCGTTTTAGTGCGCCGGAGAGCCAGCGCTGCGGGAGCTTTTGGCTGCCATCCATGGCGATTTGCTGCAGGCGATGGCGCAGGCTGTCATTAGCAAAGCGTGCCAGCAGCGAGTCGGCATAGGCGTCTAAATCGATTCCTGCGGGCAACTCAAGGGTAGGCGCCGCCTCTTCAAGCATATAACGACGCAGTAGCGCGCGAAGTTCGGCGTGATTGACGCCGTCAAACACGGTTTCAATGCCCGCCAATGCGCCCAGGTAAGCGAGTAAAGAGTGGCTGCCATTCAGCATGCGTAGCTTCATGGTTTCAAACGGCGCCACATCGGCGACCATTTCAACGCCCTCGGCTTCCCAGCTTGGGCGCCCCATAGGAAAGTGATCCTCCACTACCCACTGAGAGAAAGCCTCACATACCACCGCATTGGGATCAGTAACGTCCAGTGCCGCTAAACGCCCGAAGTCCGCGTCGGTCATCGCGGGCACAATGCGATCCACCATGCTGCAGGGAAATGCCACCTTATTGGCGATCCAGCTGGCCAATTCTGCGTCTCGATGTTCGGCCAGTTGCATCACCGCTTGACGTGTTCGCTTACCGTTATCCGGCATGTTGTCGCAAGAGAGCACGGTAAAGGGGGCTATGCCTGTCTCGCGCCGCCTAGCTAACGCTTCCACCAATAGCCCAGGGGCAGTACGCGGCTGTTGGGGCGAAGCTATATCACCGATGATCATCGGGTCATCGACTCTTAGTTCACCGTTGGCGGGGTTTAGAAAGTAGCCCTTTTCGGTCACCGTTAAAGTAACGATACGGGTATCCGCAGAAGCCATTCGCACCAGCAAAGCCYCCCTGTCGCGGCTCCAGTTACCCGCGCCATCACGGCCCGAGAACAGCGTCTCTTCAATCACGCCTACTTCACGCAGCGTGATGTTATCGCTATCAGCGTACTCTGCTACATGATAACGATGCCCAGCCGCGCTCAATCCATCGACTAAACCAATGCTAGCGCGTAGGTTAGCGCTGCATATACCCCAGGCAGTATCGCCGCTGCGCTGACGATAGCGCTCTAAATAGACAGCCTGATGGGCGCGGTGAAAAGCGCCTAAGCCTAAATGGACAAACCCGATCTGGCCGCTTTTAGGCATGGCGTCAAGACGTTGCTGGTCCATAGTCACTACTCTCCCATCAGCAAGTTAGGCAACCAAAGCGAAATCGCGGGGACATAGGTCACCAACAGCAGCACCGCTAAGTTGCAGAGCAAAAAGGGCACGATGGCTCTGGCAACGGTCAACATCGGAATTTTGCCAATGCCGGCCACCACAAACAGGCATACCCCTACCGGCGGTGTGGTTAAACCAATCATCAGGTTCAACACCGCGATCACCGCAAAGTGAACCGGATCGACACCCACGCCAGTGGCTACCCCCACTAAGGCCGGGAAAAGAATAATCAGCGCGGCGATGGTCTCCATAAAAGCGCCGACAAATAGCAGAATCAGGTTGAGAATAAGTAAAACAATGAGCGGGTTATCGCTGATGGAGAGAATAAGCGCAGCGATCATCTGCGGGATCTGCTCACTGGTGAGTATCCAGCCAAACAAGTTAGCCAACCCTACCATCAGCAGGAGTGCCGAAGAGGTTAATACAGTATCCGACAAAATCGCCGGGAGCTTTTTCCACGACAACCCTTTATACACAAACATCCCCACGACCAAGGCATACAGGCAAGCCACAATGGACGCTTCGGTGGGGGTAAAGAACCCGCCAATAATGCCGTACAGAATAATCACGGTCATCAGTAGTGCCCAGAAGGCTGTTTTGGCTTCGCGCAGCAGTTGCAAAAAAGGTACCCGCTGCTCTTTTGGATAGCCACGCCGAACGGCCAGAATGTACACCGTGATCATCATGGCGAGGCCCATTAAAAGCCCCGGAACTGCACCGGCTAGGAACATCCGCCCGACCGAAATACCGCTAAGTGAACCGGCAATAATCATCGGTACGCTGGGCGGTATAATCGGCCCAACGGTTGACGAGGCGGCGGTAACCGCAGCAGCAAACGGCTTGTCATAACCCGAGCGCGCCATACCGGGAATCATCACCGAGCCGATGCTGGCGGAATCGGCTACGGCCGTACCGGAGATACCGCCAAAAATCATCGATCCGGCCACGTTGGCCAAGCCAAGACCGCCGCGAATATGGCCTAACAGAGCGTTGGAAAAGCGCACAATATGATCCGTAATATTGCCCACATTCATTAAATTGCCAGCCAGCACGAAACCGGGGATACACAGCAGCACGAAGGTATCGATACCCGCATACATACGCTGCGGCACAATGGTTAATGAAATGCCTTCAAGCAGAAGATAAGAGAGCGACGCTAACCCCAACGCAAACGCAATGGGCATGCCCACCAACAGCAAAACCAAGAAAACGCTAAAGAGGATAATAACTTCCATGCTTACGACTCCTGAAGGGAGGCAGAGGAGCGACACATTGCGATAATTCCCTCAAGACACCCTAGTAAGCTGTAAACCAGGAGTAGCGCAAAGGTGACTACCGTTGAGAAAAAGATATACAGCATGGGAACATGCAGCGTGGGCGAGGTCTGCCAGGCGCCGTTTTGCGCATACTGCCAAGCGTAAGGCAGCACCAGAAAGGCAAACAGGCCAATCAGCGCACAGATCAACACTTGAAAAGCCGCCTGCATACGCGGCCCTAGCAGGTGATGAAAAAGCTCGACGCTAATGTTGCGGTTCTGGCGCAGTACCACGCCAGCGGATAGCGCCACCATATAAATAAACAGATAGCGCGAAAGTTCTTCGGTCCAAGCTATCGAAAACGGCAAAAAAAGCCGCGAACAAATTTGCAGCAGTACCGTGGCGGCAATCGCTACAAGTGCCACAACAGCCAAGGTCAGAAAGCACCTATCCACCCAGCCAATCACGCGTCCGATGGGGCCCTTTAGCTTAGGCACCGCCGACATTGAATCCAGGCTATCCAACGCTTCCTGTTCAAGCGCTTTGTGATCCGAGTTCATAACCGTATCCTTATAGGCAAGCTGCATGTGCAGTTCGAAGATGGGCCAGCAAGATGCCAGCCCATCGCCATTACCAATTCACTGCAAATACGACCTTACAAATCCTGGATAGCGTCGAAGAGTTCGCGCTGCTCTTCGGTTAAGGCCTCAAGCACGGCGGGGCGAGCTTTCTCTGCGAACGCATCAACGTCGACTTCCACGAACTCCATGCCACGCTCCTGAAGCGCTTGCTCAAGACGTGCCTGGTCATCAACAAAAAGCTCGGCCTGATACGTTTGCATTGTTTGGGCGGCATCACGAACCACCTGCTGAAGCTCATCCGGCATGCTTTCCAGCTGGTTACGGCCAATCACTACATAGATCCAGCTGCGCACATGGCCGGTCATGTTGACGTAGTCCTGGACCTCATTGAAGCTGGCGCTTTCGATCAGACTAAGCGGGTTCTCCTGACCTTCCAGGGTATTTTGCTGTAGCGCGGTGAACACTTCGCTAAACGCCATTGGGGTTGGACGTGCCCCCATTGCCTGCCAGGTATCAACGAACAGCGGCACGTTCGGCACGCGTAGACGTAACCCATCCAGCTCATCAGGCGTTCGGATAGGACGATTGGAGGTCAGCTCACGGGGCCCACGCTCAAACCACGCCAAGGGCACCAGGTTAGTACGCTCAGTGATTTGCGCTTCAATTTCAGCACCAATATCACCATTCACCGCCGCATGAAGATGTTCGGAATCTCGAAAGGCGTAAGGAACCGCCATCATCGCGGCTTTAGGCGCCCAATTCTGTAAGCTTTCACCGGTGATCGTCATATCCGCCGTACCTAGCTGGATACTGTTGATCACGTCCATCTCGTTACCCAGTTGCTCACTGGGGTAGAGACGCACCTCAATCTGCCCCTCGGAGTTCGCTTCGACCTCCTGTTTAAATTTCTCGGCGGCCTGGTGCCAAATATTCTGCTCGTTGGCTAAATGGCCAAAACGCAGCGTGTAATCTGCCGCCATTAATGAGTGGCTGCCTAGCATGGCGGCCCCAAGAACAGCGCTGGTGATCAGTTGTTTAATCATTGTCTTTCTCCTGCACGCGGGTGTTGTTAGTTGTTAATTGCAGCTTCTAATTGCACGTGGGTTGGCGTGGGTGGGTGTAGCCCCTCAAGCACCGATTTGAATCAGCACCTTGCGGGCCTCTTCTGGGCGGTGTTCAAGCATGTCAATAGCGCTGGGCATGTCGCTTAGCGGCAACCGATGGCTGACTAACGCCAACGGATCCAATTGCCCACTTGCCATTAGCTTAAGCACCTCCGGAAACTTACGGTTGTTAAGTCGCGAGCCGACCAGGGTCAGCTCTTTCTTAATCACCTCTAACTGCACTAGCTCGCTGGGCTGAACGCTAAAGCCCAGCAGACCAATGCGCCCTGCCGGCGATGCTAAGCGCAGCATTTGCGGTAGCAGCGCGGGCACGCAGGCCGCATCGGCAATCAGCGGCACACCTTCACCCTGGGTTAAGGCAAGCACCTCTTTTTCCACATCCTGCTCGCGGCTGTTAAAGACCTGCGTTGCCCCCAGCTGTTTTGCCGCCGCTAATCGCTCATTAATAACGTCCGTGACGATGACCTCTTCGATACCCTTGGCCAGAGCCATCTGCAGAATCGTCAGGCCAATAACGCCAGCGCCCAAAATCATCAGTCGGTCGCCGGGATGCGGCTGCATACGATCAAGCACGTTAGCGGCGATGGTGTAGGGCTCAACCAAGGCCGCAGCATCTAGCCCAATGTGATCAGGTAGCTGGTGCAGATTTTCAGCGGGCACGGCGACTAACTCTTCAAAACCGCCATTGCGATGCACGCCGATCACCTCAAGCGTACTGCACACGTTGGGACGGCCAATCCGGCACGGGTAGCACTCGCCGCAGCTAATCACGGGGTCAACGCATACGCGATCCCCGACGGAAACGCCGAGCACGCCTTCCCCCACTGCTTCGACTACCCCGGCAAACTCGTGACCGGTGATACGCGGAAAGCGTACAAAAGCGTTATCGCCATGGATAATATGCATGTCCGAGCCGCAAATGCCGGCAAATGCCACACGCACCAGTGTTTCACCAGTGGCAGCCTTGGGCGTTTCAACGTCCGCTACCTGATAGTCGTGAGGCGCCTTCACCTGGAATGCTTTCATTGATGTAAATCTCCTTTACCCGTGCGTTAAGTTACCAATGCCCCTAATTCACCAATGCCAGAGCGTGCCATCTTCCAACCGGTTAACCGGCAAGCTTGCGCGCTTATAGGGGTACTGCTTGGCTAGCCGTTCATCGATATCAACACCATGCCCCGGCTTTTCGCCGACAATGAAATGCCCATCTTCAAAGCGATAGTCGTGGGGGAAGACCTCGTCAGTGGCACGGGAATGGGGCATATACTCCTGGATACCGAAGTTGGGCACCCAAGTGTCAAAGTGAATCGCCGCACCCAGACACACCGGAGAAAGGTCCGTCGGCCCGTGGAAGCCGGTACGCACGTGATAAAGGCCTGCTAAATCGGCGATTCGGCGCACATGGGTAATACCACCCGCATGGGTTAGCGTGGCGCGGATATAGTCGATCCACTGATTTTCAATCAGCGCTTTGGCATCAAACAGACTGTTGAAAACTTCGCCGACGGCCAGCGGTGTGGTGGTGTGCTGGCGGATAAGCCCAAACGCCTCCTGATTTTCAGCCGGTACGCAGTCTTCAAGCCAAAATAGATGGTAGGGCTCAACCTCTTTGCCTAAGCGGGCGGCCTCGATGGGCGTCAGGCGGTGGTGAACATCGTGTAGAACATGCAGGTCTTCACCGAAGCGCTCACGCACGGCGGCAAACAGCTTGGGCACATGATTTAAATATTTGCTGGTACTCCAAACGTGCTCGGCGGGTAAATCAGAATCGGCTGGCTCATAGGGCTCGCCATCTTTTTTGGCAACACCATAAATGCTCGCAATGCCGGGCACACCGGCCTGCACACGTACCGCTTTGTAGCCCTCATCCACATGACGGGCGACCTCTTCCAGGCAGGCGTCAATATCACGCCCCGTTGCATGGCCGTAAACCATGACGCGGTCTCGGCTTTTACCACCTAACAACTGGTACAGCGGCATGCCCGCGAGCTTTGCTTTAATATCCCAAAGCGCCATATCAACGGCGGCAATCGCACTCATGGTGACAGGCCCACGCCGCCAGTAAGCGCCGCGGTAAAGGTAGTGCCAGATATCTTCAATACGCTGAGGGTCTCGGCCGATCAAGGTCGGGATTACATGCTCTTCCAAATAAGCCACTACGGCCATTTCACGGCCATTGAGCGTTGCATCACCAATGCCGTACTCGCCCTGATCGGTCACAATCTTTAGCGTCACAAAATTGCGCCCCGGCGAGGTCACAATGGTATAGGCGTGCTCAATTTTCATCGCATCGACTCCTGCTTTAGCTGTTGATTTTCTTGTTCTTCGAACATGGCGGGGAAACGGCGCACCAGATCAGGCATAGAGACCAAAATTTCACGCAGATGAAGCATCATCGTCTCTTCAGCTTGCTGAACGTCTCGCGCCTCAATGGCCGCCACGATGCTGGCATGCTGGBCCACAAGCCGTTCGAGCGGGGTGCTATGGGGCACACTGAGGTAGCGCACCCGGTCAAGCTGAGCGCGGACTTCTTCAATGACTTTCCAGGCTGCATGCTGCTTTACCCCCAGCGAAAGCGTCCGGTGGAAAGCTTCGTCAAGACGATAAAATCGGTCATTATCATTAGGCTCAATACAGCGACGCTGCCGCGCTAGCAAATCATGCAGCTCCGTCAGCATCGCTGGCTCAATCCCCTTCTCTGCCGCCAATTTCACTACGGCTACTTCAACGGCTTCACGTACAAAGCGTGCCTCAAGCACCGCCCGCTGGGATATTTTGACCACATAGGTGCCACGCTGAGGTTTAACCTCCACCAGCCCAGCCTCAGAGAGCCTTATGAAAGCCTCCCTCACCGGCTGACGGCTAACCGAAAAGGTATCGGCTATCTCCTTTTCAGATAACACCTGACCCGGCGCCAGCACCATTTGGATAATCGACTGCCTCAGCACGTGAAATAGCCGTTGGCGAACCGATTCTCCATCGTGGGTTTCCTGCCAAAGCGTTTGTAATGTTGTGGGCATGGCACCTGATCCTGATAGAGAAGTGCGTGTAGGTTAGCTGCGAGAACTGATATGACTAGTATGGTAGTTGACTTAAGATAAAAAAAGCCCGAATGCGTCACTCTTTAGTCGCATTCACGATTAACGCCCACTAGCCAAATTCATACATACCTTGTAAGAAATATCTTACATAACAACCCGTTTTGGGTTATTTTTTGAGCATTGCTCTGCAAAAAAATCGCCAGCTAAAATTAAGTATTTCGCAACCTAATCGCTTAACATGCTTTGATACAAACGACTGAATACGATGACCACTGCCCAGTACGGCAATTGCCATGGACGGCCGAGGGCTGCTGCGAGCCAATACCAGTTAGGAGAGAGTAATGCAGGCCATCCAGGCAAGGGATAATTCGAAAGACCTGGTCTTAACGAAGGAACTTCCGTCATTTTTGGTAGCGGATCTACTCAAGTGCCCAAACTTACCTACCCTGCCCACTGTTGCTGTTAATGTCTTGAAAATGGCACGTACAGAGCGTCCTTCGGTTAACGACTACGCGAATGCCATTGAGCGTGACCCAGCTTTGACTATGCGTATCATTACCCTTGCCAACAGCGCCTTTTTTTCGCGTAGCCATACGAAGGTACACGGGTGTCAGGAAGCGACGGCTCGCCTGGGGCTAGACACCACGCTGGCAGCGGTAATGAGCTTTAGTCTGCTGCAAAACAGGGGGATTGATGCCCATTACCAACGGGTATGGATGCGTTCTATCATCGCCTCGTTAGCAGCACGACACCTGGCCATACAGCTCTGCCCCGATATAGCAGGGCCCGTGTTCACCGCCGCCTTACTACAAGACATTGGCATCATGGCCCTAAGGGCGACATACCCTAAAGAGAGTAATGAGATATATACCGAGGTGGCCTTATCTCATCGACAGTTATCCGAGTCTGAACAGCGGCTTTTTGGCTGCGATCACTCTCAAGTGGGCGCTTGGCTTGCCGCCAAGTGGGGCGTTCCGACACCGCTTGCTCAGCGTATCTGCGATAGTCACGGCGAACCTGATATTACAGCCCTGGACAGGCTGTGCATTCAGCTCTCTGGCCCCATCGCCGATGCCTGGCTCTCGTCTCACCCTGCGCAGTCGCTAGTCGCCGTGGTGCGAGAGTTTGAAACCTATCAGGGGGCCCACTCGATCTCGTTACGGCATTTACTCGAGAATATTCAAGAACAGTTGCCTGCGCTGGCAGATATGCTGCAAATGACGGCGCCCCCTTTACAGGATAACGAGTCGCTGCTTGCCGAGGCCCAGCAACTGCTGTTTCAGCAAACGCTACAGCTCAAGGCGCGCCTTGATACCCAGCAAGCAGAACTCGGCTCCCTGCGTCAGCGCCAAGATGAGTTAGAAGAGCGCTCACGAACAGATATGCTTACCGGGCTTGCCAACCGATCCTGGCTTGAAGAGCAGACGCATCAGCGCTTTATACTTTGCAAGGAACAGGCTCGCATCATGTCGGTGGTGTTTATTGATCTTGACCACTTCAAGAAGCTAAACGATCAATACGGCCACCAAATGGGTGACCATGTGCTGCAAAAATTTGGTAAAACGCTACAGGCACTTATTCGCGAAGGTGACCTTGCAGGGCGCTGGGGCGGCGAAGAGTTTCTGGTCATTTTGCCCGATGAAGATGCCCAGGCAGCCCAGCTATTCGCCAAACGAATTGCCCAGCGTTTAGAAAAAACACCCATGGCTCACGATGACCAGCAACCCATCCATGTATCCGTCTCGATTGGCATTGCCTGCTTGGATGATGGCGGATTTGGCGATGCAGGCGAGCTTATAGATGCCGCTGATAAAAGTATGTACTTCATTAAACGCACAGGCCGGGGGGGAATAGCGGTGTATGGCGAGCGTGGTGCTCCAGGCGCACCTCCTAGCATCGACTAGCGTATGCTTATTGTTTAGCCCTTCAGTTGACGACAAGAGCAGCCATGCTGGAACTTCACCAGATACACAAAACCTACGCGACGCCACAAGGCCCGCTGAAGGTACTTGAAGATGTCTCCTTTCGCCTAGCGTCAGGGCAAAGTATGGCGCTAATGGGTGTATCCGGCAGCGGCAAATCCACTCTATTACACCTAGCCGCCGGATTAGATCTGCCTGACCAGGGAAACATCACCCTGGCAGGAAACAACATCGCCTCTCTATCTGAACCCTCCCGTGCCAAGCTGCGCCGAGAAAACCTGGGTCTGGTCTTTCAGCAGTTCCATCTAGTGCCTAGCTTGACCGTCATCGATAACCTGCGCCTTCAGGCGCGCCTCGCTGGTCGCGACAATGCCGGCTGGACAGCGCACTTACTCGAGCGGCTAGGGCTGACGAGCATGGAAAAACGTTACCCGGAACAGCTCTCCGGTGGTCAACAGCAGCGCCTGGCCATTGGCCGCGCTTTGGCCCCGCGCCCGCCTCTGCTACTGGCCGATGAACCCACAGGCAATTTGGATGAAAACACCGCTGGCGAAGTGCTTGAACTGCTATTGAGCCTGGTTCGCGAAACGCAATGTGCGCTGTTAGTCGTGACTCACAGCCAGCAGGTCGCCGCGCCACTTGATCGCTGTCTGCATTTACGCCATGGCCAACTGATCAATAGCGCACATGTTTAGAGCAATGCCCACCGTTCTGGCCACGCTCCTTAGCCACTACCGGCGTCACCCTGGGCAACTGGCCATGCTGCTACTTGGTCTTTGGGTTGCCAGCGCTTTATGGAGCGGTATTCAAGCGATCAACGCCACAGCAAGAGACAGCTACGCCCGCGCCGATGCACTGTTTGCCACCCAACTGGACCAGTTTGAGCGCCGCGATGGCGCCCCACTCACCCGCGCCGAGTATCACGCTCTGCGCCAAACAGGCCTGCCTGTTTCGCCTATGCTAGAGGGTGAAGTCGTTACCCAAGATGGCACCCGACTAACGCTGATCGGCATTGACCCGCTTACCCTTTCCAGCGATAACGCGCTGGCTCAAGCAAACACCTCCGCGTCGTTAAGCGACTTTCTAACGCCGCCGTGGCAAACACGCCTAGCGCCTGATGCCTTGGCAGCCCTGGGGATAGAGCGCGACAATGCACCGGGTGCTAGCCCAACGTTGGCAGATGGCAAAACGCTACCTCCGCTCGTTTTAGCGCCAGCGTTGCCGCCGGACACTCTGATCATGGATATTGCCGCAGCGGCACAGTTACTGGAAAGCGGCGACGAGATTACCCGAATCGTTAGCGCACCGGGGGCACTTGCGAAAGCGCCCGCAGGATTGACCCTCACCCGTGCCAGCAACTTAGCCACCCCGGGCCAACTGACTGAAAGCTTTCACCTAAACCTTACCGCCTTGGGGCTACTGGCCTGGGTGGTGGGGCTATTTATCGTTCAAGCAGCGCTGGGTCTAGCCTTAGAGCAACGTTTGGGTATGCTGCGCACCCTCAGGGTGCTGGGTGTATCAGGGCGCAGTTTAGTCGTGACACTCAGTTTAGAGTTACTCCTGCTCGGCCTGATCGGCGCGCTTGCCGGTATTGCCAGCGGCGTCTGGCTGGCACGCCTGCTGCTACCCGATGTGGCGGCCACCCTGGGCTCACTTTATGGTGCAGGCGTGGGTCAAGAACTCAATCTACCCTGGCATTACTGGGTCGGCGGGCTGGCAGTTAGCCTTGGCGGGCTAGTGCTGGCGGGCAGTGGCGTGCTATGGCGTGCCGCCCGTTTAAACATGCTGGAGTTAGGCCAGATGCAGGCCTGGCGTAGTGGTTACCGTCGGCAATTAACGCTAATGAGCATGGGCGGTGCACTCGCCTTGAGTATTGCGTTAGCGCTATACGCCTGGTTACGTTTACAGCCCCCTGGCGATGGCTTAGTGGCAGGTTTTGGACTAATCGCAGCCCTACTGCTGGCCAGCGCCCTGTGGTTGCCACCCTTGTTAGCGTTGGTATTGAAAGTGCTGGCGCACCTTGCCCGGCGGCGGCCGCTTATTCACTGGGCAGTCGCGGATATGCAGCTTCAGCTACCCAAGCTTTCGCTGGCCATGATGGCCTTGCTCATCGCGCTGGCAACCAATCTGGGTGTCGGCAGTATGGTAGGCGGCTTTCGTTTGACCTTTTTAGACTGGCTTGATCAGCGCTTAGTCGCCCCMCTCTATTTAAATGCACCCGCCGAGCAATATGCAGACATTGATGCCTGGCTGGCGGATCGCCCGGAGGTCTTTGAGCGCCTGCTCACTCGGCGCAGCGACGCAACCCTTCAAACAGTTAGCACACCCGAAAGCAACCGCTCTTTAGGCACGCCTATCGAGCTTTATGGTATTACCCCTGGCGTATCGCTGACACCTCACTGGCCGCTGCTGGAGACACAATCAGGTCGCGCCGCAGCCTGGGCAGCTTTCGACCACGGAGCGGTTTTTGTTAACGAACAGTTAGCCACGGCTGAAAACCTTGCCCCCGGTGATCGGCTAGCATTGAGCGCGCCAGGGGTAAGCGAAAACCTGATCATAGCCGCTGTCTATCCCGATTACGGCAACCCCAGCGGCCAAGTGTTAATGGCGTCGCCCCAGCTCGCCGCACGGTTTAATGCACCGCCTAGCTCGATAGGCTTGGTGCTACATGACGATGCCGATGTGGGTGCTCTACGAGCAGCCCTTACCGTGCGTTTCGATTTAGGCAGCGATGCACTTACCGATCAAGCCGAAATCAAGCGCATTGCCACCGAGATTTTTGAGCGCACCTTTACCATTACCCGCGCGCTTAATGCACTAACCCTAGCCGTCGCTGCCCTGGCACTATTCGCTAGCCTGCTGGCCCAGGCACGCAGCCGGCGCCAGCAGTTAGCCCCACTCTGGGCGCTGGGCGTCCCCCGGTCACAGCTAGCATGGCTAAACTTAGCGCAGCTGGGTGGCGCGGCATTCGTCACCGGCCTGCTGGCCGTACCACTGGGCATTGCGATTACCTGGGGCTTAGTGGCGATTATCAATGTGGCCGCCTTCGGCTGGCGTCTGCCGCTCTACCTATTCCCTTGGGAAATGTCCGTGACACTCGCCACGGCAGTCGTCGTGGCGCTGCTGGCTGCTGCCCTGCCCGCGCTGCGTTTCTGGCGCGCATCACCGCGTGCATTGCTGGCGGAAGAGGCCAATCAATGAGCATACGCCGACGGCTAAACCTGCCACTTCTACTGATAGCCATCGTTGCTTTGATGCTTCAAGGCTGCGGCGATGAAGACGTAACCTCAGCCAGCAGTGCGGGGTTTGCCGGGTTGGGCCAGGACGCCGACGGCTTCCAACACGCCGTGCCAAACCAATTACTGACATTCCCAACGGATCACTCAGCACACCCGGATTACCGTATCGAATGGTGGTATTTAACCGCCAATTTGGAAGATGAATCCGGCGAGCCACTCGGCCTGCAGTGGACACTATTTCGTCAGGCGCTGATGCCACCCAACGAGCGACCCGAACCCACGCCCTGGGCAGCGGATCAACTCTGGATGGCCCATATGGCAATCTCACAAGGCGAGCAGCACTACGTTGCTGAGCGCTTTGGGCGCAGCCACTCACAGGCCCCATTGAGCACTCCCCAGGACAGCCAGGCGGGGGTTATCGCTTCACCCTTCCACGCTTGGCTGGATGATTGGCAGCTTAAAGCAAACGAGCAGGCCGATAGCAGCGATTTCAATAGCCTAACGCTCACCGCCTACAGCGGCGAAGGCGCGTCGCGGTTTGGTTATACGCTGGAACTTACCGCCGAGGGGCCGCTGGTGCTGCATGGCGACAAGGGGTTTAGCCAGAAAGCCGCCAATGGCCAGGGCTCGATGTACTACAGCCAACCCTTCTGGCAGATAGAGGGCGACGTCACGCTCAATGGAGAAACCAAAACGGTCAGCGGGCGCGGTTGGTTAGACCGGGAATGGAGCAGCCAACTACTGGATGCCCGCCAATCTGGCTGGGACTGGTTCTCGATTCACTTTGATGACGGCCACAAGCTAATGGCCTTTCAGCTGCGTGGCGGCTCCGCCCAAAATGCCGACTACCGCTCTGGCACCTTGATAACGCCTGAAGGCCGAGCCACCCCCTTAGCCAACAACGACATCACACTCACACCGCTGGCAAGCTCGGCAGTCGGCGGGCGCGAGGTACCCACCCAATGGCGGTTGGAAATACCGTCAGTGGAAATCGATATCAACATTGAAGCCCCTCACGCCAACCGCTGGATGACCACCAGCGTGCCCTACTGGGAAGGCGAAGTAGTGGTCAACGACCGCGCCAGCGGCGAGCCGCTGGGCGAGGGCTACCTGGAAATGACCGGGTATTGAGCTAACAAACACATTAACCCTTTGCGTAGCGAGCCTCCCCCCATCGCTGCATCGCCTCAAGCACTTCACGCAGCACCGGTCGTACCTCGGCGGCGCGATCTTCGCGATAGGCGAAGATAGGCTGGTCATCATCGGGTTCGTTCATATAGGTGCGCTGGGAGAGTTCGAGCTGCGCCGCGTGAATATGGTTGGCGGGATCGCCATAGCCGCGCGTAATATGCCCGCCTTTAAAGCGGCCATTGATCACATGCGTAAAACGCGACTGAGCAGCACAGACGGCTTGTAACGACTTGCTAAGCTCAGGGTCACAGCTCTGCTCCTCAAAGGTACCCAGGTTGATATCCGGCAGTTGGTCGTCGAAGAGCCGCGGGATGCGAGAGCGGATAGAGTGGGCGTCGAACAGCAGCGCATAGCCGAAGCGCGTCTTTAGCCGCGCAAGCTCCCTCGCCAGGGCATTGTGGTAAGGGCGCCAAACATGCTCCTTTGCCCACTCGCGCTCTTCCTTGCTCGGTACTTGTCCGTCTCGAAACAGTGGGTCACCGTCGAAGTCGATGTCGGGAAATAATCCAGTCGTCGCACCCGCGTAGAGCGGCGCGTCATTCTCAGGCCGATTAAGGTCGATAACGTAGCGCGAATAGCGCGCCTCAAGTCGGCTCGCCCCAAGCTCGGCGGCGAAGTCGTAAAGCTTGGGTATATGCCAGTCGGTGTCGGCAAGGCTGAGCGCAGCTTTATTAAGCCCCGCCTCTACCTCCGGCGTTAGCGCGGTGCCTGCGTGAGGCATTGAAACCAATAGCGGCGTATCGCCCTGGGTGAGTTGGTAACTTTCGATCATGCCTCTAGCTCCTTACCTGCTTTGAATACCGTGACCGGCAATTGCCCGCCCAGCCAGTAGCTAAGCTCCGCTGGCCCGGTAATCTCCCAGACGACCGCGTCTGCCCATTTACCTACTTCTAGCGAACCGTGAGTGGCATCAATACCCAGCGCTTTAGCGGCATTGATGGTCACGCCTGCCAGCGCTTCTTCAGGGGTAAGGCGAAACAGCGTGCAGCCCAGATTCATCATCAGTCGTAACGACAGTACGGGTGACGTCCCGGGGTTAAGGTCGCTGGCCAGCGCCATGGTGACGCCCTGCTCACGAAAGTCTGCAACCGGCGGTAGCTGGGTTTCACGCAGGGTCAGAAAAGCCCCCGGCAGCAACACGGCGGCAGTACTGCTTTGTGCCATCGCACGGGCATCCGCTTTATCGGCGTATTCGACGTGGTCCGCAGAAAGCGCGCCAAACTCCGCAGCCAGTTGGCAACCGCCAAGACGCGACAACTGCTCAGCATGTAGCTTGAGCGGCAGGCCCAATTGCTTTGCAGTTTCAAATACGCGCCGCATCTGTTCCACAGAGAAGGCGATACCTTCACAGAAGCCATCGACGGCGTCGACAAGACCTTCCTTCGCCAGCGTCGGCAGAATTTCCTCGCAGACTAGATCAATATACTCATCGCTACGTTCGCGGTATTCGGGCGGCAGCGCGTGAGCCGCAAGGCACGTCGTGAGCACTTCGGCAGGTAGCCGTTCCCCCAGCGCCCGGGCCACCTTGAGCATTTTGCGCTCGCTCTCCAGATCAAGCCCATACCCCGACTTGACCTCTAGCGTGGTGACGCCTTCACGCAGCAGTACTTTGGCGCGCTTCTCGGCGCTGGCCAGTAATTCGTCAAAGTTGGCCTCGCGAGTTGCCCGCACGCTGCTAACGATCCCACCGCCCTGTTTAGCTATCTCGCTATAGCTCACGCCCTCCAGGCGCTGCTCAAACTCATTACTGCGGTCACCGCCAAACACCAGGTGCGTGTGGCAGTCGATCAACCCCGGCGTTAGCCAGCGCCCACCCAGGTCACGCACTTCATCGAATGCCACATCGCGGTCAAGTTGCGCCTCAGTGCCAATCCAGGCGATGCGTCCCGCGTCTATAATCAGCGCCGCATCGCGCACAATTCCGTAGCGGCCACCCGCCAGGGTCACCGCATGGCAGTGGTGCCATAGCTGTTTCATGCTTCCTCCTAATCGCTAGGCTGCCGACTCGGCAGTAAGTTCGGGGCAATAGACAGGAGCTTATCGATCACTTGAGTCTCCTTTAGGCGCTGGTAAGCCGCCTCAATATCCAGGTGCAGCGCATGCTCTTCCTGGTAGGCAGGCAACACTTCTCGCAGTGATTTCCAAGCCAACGATGTGCCCTTGGCAAACTCATCGCTGCCAATTAAATCAAGGGCCTGAGAGGCGAGTAGATATTCGATCGCAAGAACGTAGAAAGCATTGTCGAGGCTCTTGTCCAGTTTCAGGGCAGCACTTTCGCCAAAGCTTAGATGGTCTTCCTGGAGGCCTGAGGTGATAAAATTGTCGGTCACTGCGGGCTGCGCCAGACGTTTGTTATCCGCCACCAGGGAAGCCGCCGAGTAGTGGGCGATCATCATGCCGGACTTGACGCCGCTTTCAGTGGTCAAGAAAGGTGGCAGCTGATTTGCCTGGGGGGTCACTAAACGGTAAGCGCGCCGCTCGGAGATCGAACTCCACTCACAGGCCGCGATGGCCAACAGATCGCAGGCCATCGCCACCGAGGCGCCGTGAGGATTAGCCTGAGACACAACCTGATAGCCATCTTCAACGGGAATCACTAACGGATTATCGGTGGCGGAATTAAGCTCTTTCTCTACCTGCTTTGCCGCATGGTCGAGCTGGTCGCGGCAAGCACCATGTACCTGGGGCATGGAACGCAGGCTTAGCGCATCCTGTAGCCGCTGCCCTTTATGACGCGCCAGGTGCGCACTGTCCGCAAGAAGCCGGCGCAAGTTGTCGCCAGTTTGCTGAACGCCTGGGTGGCATTTGAGGGCCGTCACCTCGGCCATAAACGCATTCAACTGCCCGCCCAATGCCTCAAAGCTCATGGCACCGATAATATCTGCCCAGGCGGAGAGGCGCGCTGCATCGTCAAGCGCCAAACAGGCCAGCCCGGTCATCGCGGGGGTGCCGTTCACCAGGCTCAGCCCATCCTTGGGCCCAAGCGTTACCGGCACCATACCGATGGCCTCCAGCGCCTGCTTGGCAGGCATCCGTTGGCCACGAAACTCAACATCGCCGTGACCGATTAGCGCCAAGCCAATGTGTGCCATATGAGTGAGATAACCCACCGAGCCGCGTGAGGGTACGACGGGAATAATCTGCTCATTGAGCAGCCTTATCAGCCCCTCCACCACGGCCGGACTGATACCGGAGTAGCCGTGACTGTAGTTGATCACCGCGCTGCACATAATGGCGCGAACTTGCTCCGTTCGCAGCGGGCTACCAACACCACAGGCATGGCTCATCAAGGTGTGGTGCGAGAGACGTTGCAGCTCATCCTGCTTGAGCACTACATCGCACAGCGCGCCTAACCCGGTATTGATACCGTAATGGGGCACGCTCGAAGCGGCAATCTTCTCGACGGCTTCGCGGGCGCAGCGAACCTTCTCCCAGGCCGAGGGCGACAGCGACATCGGATACCCGTCGCGGGCGACCCTGACCACCTCCAGCCAAGCTGGAGGCGTATTGCCAATTTCCACGTAGCGAGACAACTCACTCATAAACATCCTCGGCGGGTTTAACACGCGCCTGGCTCTCTTGGGGGTTATTAGCGCCATCCAAGATGAAAACCTTCACCGCAGAAGCCACAATCAGCAAAAACAGAAACAGCACGATAAAGCCCCCCGCTGCCGCCAGGAACTTAATACCGTCTACCCCCTGAGCACCGCCGCCAAAGGCCACCATGACATAGGCGATAATAGCGATTGATAGCCCCCAGAGGATCTTCTGCTTGCGGGGAGCTTCCTCCTCCGCCGTCATGTTTCTAGTGCAGATGGTAGCGATGGTCGATGACATAGAGTCTGCGGCCGTAGAGAAGGAAATAATCAGCGTAAAAATAGCTAACGGGATCAGCAAAGCGGACATTGGCAGGTTTTGCAGGAAGCCCCAAAGTCCCGAAACTGCGCCGTTCTCGGTCACCACGCTAACCAGATCGAGAGTGCCATCCATCTGCCACTTGATCGCCGACCCGCCCCAGATAGCGAACCAAACGATGCCGAACACGGAAGGCAGGATCCAGTTAATTACCAAAAACTCACGTAGCGTTCTGCCATAGGAGATCCGCGCCAAAAACAGACCCATCAACGGGGCGTAGGCGATCCAGATCGACCAGTCGTACATCGTCCACCAGGTGACCAGCGCTTCACCGCCAGACTCTTTGGTATCGAATGACCACAGGAAGAAGTTATCGAACCAGTAACCCAAGCTGGTTACCGACAGACTCAGGATGTAGCTCACTGGGCCAATGATCAGCAGAATGACGACAAAAGCGTAGAAGATGTAAGCATTGACCGATGAGAGGAAGCGGATGCCCCGCTTAAGCCCAGATAACGCAGAGGTAATAAAGATCGCCGAAATAACCAGCGTTAAAATCAGCCACGTCATGGGGCTCGAAGCGATACCGTACTCAGCCTCAATGCCGGAACTGATCAGTGCGAGGCCCGCCCCTAACGATGATGCCAGCCCAAGCGCAATGGCAAGAATAGAGATAATATCGACCACGGCTCGTACGGTAGGGCTTCGCTCGCGACTCCCTAAGAGCGGGGACAGCGTCGAAGAGATCGAGAAACGCTCTTTGCGATTAAAGTGCATATATCCAATCATCAAGCCAACGATGGAGTACATGGCGTAGGGAATAAAGCTCCAGTTATGGAAGCTTCTTGCCAGTGCAAAGATGGCCGCTTCGCCACTGTTGGGCTCAAAAGATTGATTGGCGATCTCGCCATAGACATTGCCCAGATAGATGATGGGCTCATTGACCGAGTAGGTCACCACCCCCGTCGCTATCCCGCCGGTTAGCGCCATGGCAAAAGTCGCCGCCAACGAAAACGTGGGTTTAGCGTTCGCCCCACCCAAACGGATATTGCCTGCCTTGGAAAAGAAGATAAACGCCGTGACACCCAGCGTCGAGATAGCCAACAACTGATAAAGCCAACCAAAGTCGGAAAGCGAAAGATAGAACAACTGCCTGGCAACGCTGACCAGTAGTTCGTTATTAACCAAGCCAATGATGACGGCCAGCATAATAATCACGAAGGCCGGTATAAAGACGCTTCGCTTTAACTGTTTCCTGTCTGTTTGTGACATTGTATGTCTCCTGTCGAGGTTTATTCTTATAACGCTTTTTTATTAGGTGCCGACATGCTGTCTGTCGACACCCGTATCTGTGTATCCAGCAACGTTAAAGGGAGGGAGGTAGTTGATAAGGAAGATTACTTAACCATCGGCAAATCGAGCCCCTGCTCACTGGCACTCTGTTTGGCGATGTCGTAGCCAGCATCGGCATGACGCATGACCCCAGTGGCCGGATCATTACGCAGCACGCGGCCCAATCGGGCATGAGCGTCATCCGTGCCATCGGCGACGATCACCACCCCTGCATGCTGGGAGTAACCCATGCCCACTCCACCGCCATGGTGAAGAGAAACCCAGGTAGCGCCCCCGGCAGTGTTGAGCAGCGCATTGAGCAGCGGCCAGTCGGAGACGGCATCCGAGCCATCCTGCATTGATTCAGTCTCACGATTGGGGCTGGCCACCGAGCCGGAGTCCAGGTGGTCGCGACCAATCACAATGGGTGCTTTGAGCTCACCACTGGCGACCATGGCGTTAAACGCCTGCCCCAAACGCGCACGATCCTTTAAGCCCACCCAGCAGATGCGCGCCGGTAAGCCCTGGAAGCTGATACGCTCCTTGGCCATATCCAGCCAGTTATGCAGATGCGGATCATCTGGGATGAGTTCTTTGACTTTCTGGTCGGTCTTGTAGATATCTTCTGGATCACCGGAGAGCGCCACCCAGCGGAATGGGCCAATTCCCTGGCAGAACAGTGGGCGAATGTAGGCAGGCACAAAGCCGGGGAAGCCGAAAGCATTAGAAACGCCCTCCTCCTGAGCCATCTGGCGAATGTTATTGCCATAATCGAAGGTAGGTATACCCATTGCCTGGAAGTCGAGCATGGCCTGCACATGCACCGCCATGGAGCGCTTAGCCGCCTTGACCACCACCTCGGGTTCGGTCTTCCCGCGTGCCAAATACTCATCCCAAGTCCAGCCTGCCGGCAGATAACCGTGCAGTGGGTCGTGAGCGCTGGTCTGGTCAGTCACCATATCCGGCTTGATGCCACGCTTAATCAGTTCCGGCAGAATCTCAGCCGCATTACCATGCAGCGCAATCGAGACGGCTTTACTTTCTGAGGTATAGCGCTCCAGGCGCGCCAGGGCATCGTCGAGATCACTCGCCTGCTCATCCACATAGCGGGTACGCAGACGCATATCAATGCGGCTCTGCTGACACTCAATATTAAGGCTGCAGGCCCCCGCCAGCGTTGCCGCCAATGGTTGCGCCCCGCCCATACCGCCAAGACCAGCCGTCAGAATCCAGCGCCCGGCTAGCTTGCCATCGTAGTGCTGGCGACCAGCCTCAACAAAGGTCTCGTAGGTGCCCTGAACAATGCCCTGAGAACCGATGTAGATCCATGAGCCAGCCGTCATCTGGCCGTACATCATCAGGCCTTTCTTATCCAGCTCGTTGAAGTGCTCCCAGTTGGCCCAGGCGGGCACCAGGTTGGAGTTGGCGATTAATACCCGTGGCGCATCCTTATGGGTCTCAAACACCCCCACCGGCTTGCCGGACTGGATCAGCAGCGACTGGTTATCTTCCAAGCGCTTGAGGGTCTCAACGATGGCATCGAAGCACTCCCAGTTACGGGCGGCGCGACCGATACCGCCATACACCACTAACTCTTTGGGGTTCTCGGCCACATCTGGATCAAGGTTATTCATCAGCATGCGCAGCGGTGCTTCCGTCAGCCAGCTCTTGCAGGAGAGCTCGGCTCCATGAGGTGCCCGAATTTCGGTATCGCGAAAGCGTGAAAGAGACATGGTAACTCCTGTTTGCTGTCAAAGTTTGTATATACATTATGACAACAAACGCTTCTGCGCAATCACCTAAATCGCCCTTTTTAGCAAAAAAACAACTCAGCCCTAAATATTCGCCAACATAGTGCAAACGCCAACAATAGGGCGAAATTACGCACCAAAATGGACTTTACGAGGAAATTCCAACTCTCTTCTTTACCTAAGAAGCGGACTTCGCTATATGTATATACATTAGCCGTTATTCGTTAACAAAAAGGAGCCCCGATGACCCACTGCTATTTTGCTGATCATGCCCTACTCCCGACTGGATGGGCCTCTCAGGTGCTGTTCGAAGTCGATGCCACCGGCATGCTTATATCGGTACTGCCCAACAGCTCGCCCGGCAACGCCCAGCGCTTAGCCGGGCCAGCGCTACCCGGTATGCCTAACCTACATTCACACGCTTTTCAGCGCGCCATGGCGGGCCTGGCAGAAATCGGTAGCCCCCAGCCAGACAGCTTCTGGAGCTGGCGAGACCGCATGTACGGCTTKGTTGACCGCCTGACACCGAATCAAGTGGGCACTATTGCCCAATCGCTGTATGTCGAAATGCTTAAGGGCGGCTATACCCAGGTCAGCGAGTTTCATTATTTGCACCACGATCTATCGGGCAAGGCCCATAGCGATCCTGCTGAGATGGCCTGGGCGATTAGCCAAGCGGCCGAGCGCAGTGGCATTGCGCTTACCTTGCTACCGGTGCTTTACGCCCACAGCGGCTTTGGCGGCCAGCCACCCAATCATGGGCAAAGACGTTTTATCCACGCCGTACCAGATTTTTTGAAATTGCTTGAGACGTTGAAGCCAAGCTTTGCCGACCACTCCACACAGGCACTAGGCATGGCGTTTCATTCCCTGCGCGCGGTGACATTGGAAGAGATCCAGGCGGTGCTGGCGACGAACCCTGTCGGGCCACGCCMCATTCATGTCGCCGAGCAGCAACGCGAAGTGGAAGACAGCCTCGCCTATTCAGGCAAACGCCCTGTGCGCTGGCTACTGGATAACGTTGAGGTGGATGAGCGCTGGTGTTTGATTCATGCCACACACCTGGACGATGCAGAGATACGTGACCTCGCCACTAGCGGCGCCGTGGCAGGGCTCTGTCCGACCACCGAGGCCAATCTGGGCGACGGCATCTTCCGCGCAGTGGAGTATGCCGCCCAGGGTGGGCGTCTGGGCATTGGCTCCGACAGCCATGTCTCACTCGATGTGGTTGAAGAGCTACGGCTACTTGAGTATGGCCAGCGCCTTGCCACGCAACAACGCAACTGCCTGCACAATAGCGACATACGCCCGGTGGGCGACTGGCTTTATCGCCAGGCCTTAGCGGGAGGCGCCCAGGCCTCTGGCCAACCCATCGGCGCGCTCGAAGCGGGCAAACGAGCCGATATAGTCGTCCTCGATGGCAGCGATCCCTACCTCGCCACGAGTAACGACGAAACACGGCTAGGACGTTGGCTGTTTGGCGGTTCAAAGCAGCAGATACGCGATGTGATGGTCGCAGGCCGCTGGGTTATCCAGCAGCAGCGTCACGCCCTCGATGAATCAAATAATGCCGCGATGACCAGGCTGTTTCGCGATATCGGCTAACCAACAAGCGCCCCGCTGACCAAAACTCTCCAACTGCCCTTGGAGCTCCTATGCCTGACGCAAACTACACCCTCAAAGCCACACCAACCGTTCTGTGTAAGCTACTGGTGCCCAGTCTGTTAGGCATATTGGTATTCTTTGTACCATTGCCCATTGGTGGTAAAACCGCCGTGCGCAGCATGCTTGGGGGTACAGCGGCCTACTACGTCATGGCGGTGATCGTCGCAGGCGCCCTCTATCCGGTGATCACCGGGCAGTGGGCAATGCGGTTGGCAATCAGCAGTCTGTCGCCTCCCGCCTTTTGGGCCTGGCGGCTTTTTTATGGCTGATGTCCTTCGAATTTCTAACTCAGGACACTAAGTCAAAGCCTCCATAAACGCCTGCACCAAGGGTGATTTAATCGCCTCAGGCGAACATATCCATGAGAATGACCGCACTAATGTCAGGTCGGTGTTAAGCGGTACAAAACGGCCAGACCCATCAGCATCTAGGGAGAGGTGTGATAAACACCCTGCCCCCAGCCCACTGAGCACAGCTTGTTTAATAGCCTCCTGACGGCTCAGGGTTAAGCGTATCTTCGGCTGAACGCCTACCGCCTGCATGGCGGTATCAAACACTTCCCGTGTGCCGGAACCCGGTTCGCGGACAATCCAGTCCAGGGTTCCCAGTTGCTCGGCCGACACCTGGTTTTCTTTTGCCAACGGGTGATCCCGGGTTACAAACAACGCCAACCGATCCTCCTGCCAGCGCCGAATCTGCAAATAGTCGTGCACCGCCGGCCCTTCTATCAGGCCGATCTGCGCCTGTCCGGTTTCCAGTTGTTGCAACACGCCCCGGGTGTTTTGAATATCGATGGTCGGGCGGATGCCCGGGTACTGGCCCGTCAGCCGGGCCAGTACGCCGGGGACTACATAACAGGCAATAGTGGTACTGGCGGCAATTCTAAGCTGACCTGCCAGCTCATCGCCCGACCCTTCAGCCAGCCGCTGGCAATCGCTGAGGATCAACCGCACCTGCGGCAAACGATCACGTCCGGCAGGAGTAAGCACTAACTCTCGACCTCTCCGCTCAAACAAAGCCAGCCCCATTTGTCGCTCCAGCTCCGTTACCGCCTGGCTCGCGGCAGACTGGCTGATCGCCTGTTCTTCGGCCGCCAGTGTGAGACGCCCAAGACGGGCTGTCGCCTCGAATATGGCCAGTTGGCGCAAGGTAAAATTCATAAGTTAAACCGAACTTTTAGTTAAGTTATATCCATTATACTTATCATAGTCACCAAACTACAGTAATCGCACTTGAACAGGAGCTATGTGATGGTGTGGATACTGGTAGGTTTGGCAGGCGCGGCCTTGTTGCTGTCTCAACTGCCGTTGCTGGCGGGCATAGGCCTGAGCGCCCTGCCGTTGGCCGTGCTGATTGGTGCGCTTTATGGCAATTCACCGCTGGCGACCGAACCAACTGCAAAATCTAAAGACGTTCTGGGGTTTGCTCAGCAAAAGCTGCTGCGCCTGGGTATTATTCTGTTTGGTTTTAACCTGAGCCTAACCCAGCTCGTCGCCGTCGGCTGGCCTGCCCTGGTGGCCGATGCCATTATGATCGTGGTGGTGCTGAGTTTCGGCATCTGGTTTGGCATTCGCTGCCTGAAGATGAGCCCGGAGCTTGCTTCACTGACCTCGGTCGGCAGCGCCGTCTGCGGTGCCGCTGCCATCATGGCCGCCAACCCGGTGATCAAGGGCCGTGATCAGGACGTTACACTAGCCGTGGCACTGGTCGTTATTTTCGGCACACTGGCCATGTTCAGCTACCCTCTGCTGTTCGCCTATTCCGGGCTGGACCCGGCCTGGTTCGGCATTTACATAGGCAGCACGGCCCATGAAGTCGCCCAGGCGGTCGCTGCTGGGCAGTCCATGGGTCCGGAAACGATGGAGTTCGCGGTCGTCACCAAGCTGGTACGCGTCATGATGCTGGCACCCGTTGTGCTGGTGCTGGCGCAAGTCTTCATCCGATTGCGTCAAAACGAAACAACAGACACCACCCAAACCCGCTTGCCTATCCCCTGGTTCGTTTTCGGTTTCATGCTCGCCGCTGGCATCGGCAGCCTGGGCTGGTTGCCGCCCGTGGTCATTACCGCTCTGCAATGGCTGGCCCAGGCGGCACTGGCTTTGGCGATGGTCGCCCTCGGTATCAAAGCCTGCTGGTCAGACCTGAAAGCCGCTGGCTGGCGCCCGGTAGCACATGCTGGGGTGTTGTTTGTACTGCTGTTGGGTGGCGGGCTTGGGGTAACGTCTGTTTTGGTGGCGATATTTTGAACTAGAAAGCCTGGCTGAATGCCGATGACGAGAAGCCAATCGTTCATGCTGACACCGCAATCGTGTCTTCTGGCGACCAACTTAGCCAGACATTGCCATCCCGTGGCAGTTCGGGGATATCCCTATCCCGCGCGACCAGTTTCCACTGCTGCCCATCGACATCAATCAGACAGGTGGCCATAGCTCCGGCAAAAATGCGCTGAGTCAGCCGCCCCCGAATAGAATTGCGCCCATCCTCTGGCACCGCGCCGATTGTCAGCGCTTCGGGCCGAACGGCAAAGCTGCGCCCAACGCGACCACCCGGGAGGGCAAGGCTGCCCAGACGGCTTTCCGGCAGCCAATTCGCTTCTCCCAGGAACCCTGCGGCAAAGGCGTCTTTGGGATGATCATACACCTCTCGCGGGGGACCTGACTGCACGATACGCCCTGCCCGCAGGATGCCGATGCGATCCGACAATGTCAGCGCCTCTTCCTGATCGTGGGTGACAAAAATCGTGGTGATGCCGATTTCACGCTGGATGCGTTTAAGCTCGATCTGCATGTCGATCCGCAGCGATTTGTCCAGAGCCGACAGCGGTTCATCCAGCAGCAGAACCTTGGGGTTGGTCACGATGGCCCGTGCCAGCGCCACCCTCTGCCGCTGCCCGCCCGAAAGCTGGCTCGGGCGTCGTCCGGCCATCGCACCAAGCTGCACGAGATCCAGCACCTCGGCGATCCGCCGTTTTTCCTCTGCTGCGCCCACTTTACGAACCCGCAGGCCGAAACCCACGTTGTCCGCGACGCTCATATTGGGAAACAGCGCATAGTTCTGGAACATCATGCCGATGTCGCGCTCTTCCACCGGGATCTTTTCCACGTTCCGATCCCCGATGCGGATGCTGCCGCCTTCGGGATAATGGAACCCGGCGATAGTGCGCAGCAGCGTCGTCTTGCCCGATCCCGACGGACCAAGCAGGCCAAAGAAACCGCCATCTTCAAAAGTGATCGACACTTCGTCCAGTGCAATCGCCTGGCCGAATTTTTTCGTGACGTTCCGCACATCGACGAGCGACATCAGCGTTCTCCTCCGAACTTGGAATAGCGGGTGGCAAGGAACATGATCAGCATCGACAGGGTGATGATGATGGTAGAAATCGCGTTGATCTCCGGGGTGAACCCCTTGCGGATGGCGGTGTAGATCAGGACAGGCAACGTGCTGTCGCCCGGTTCCGACAGGAAATAGCTGACCACGAACTGGTCAAAGCTGACGGCAAAAGCAAAAAGCGACCCTGCCACGACACCCGGTGCTATCCATGGCAGAGTTACGCGCCGCAACACTGTCCAGCCAGAAGCCCCCATGGAACGGGCGGCTTCTTCCAGCGTGATGTCAAAGCTCGACAGGCGCGCGGTGACGGTGACGATGACATACGGCAGGGCAAGCGCGACGTGGCCAATGATGACCGCAGGCGTGCCCCGCCCTATGCCGATGGCGAAGAAGAAGATAAGCATGGCGGTGCCCGTGATCAGCCACGGAATGGCGATCGGCGGGAACAACAACACCTGAAATACGCGTTTGCCCGGAAAGTCATAGMGGAACAACGCGATCGAGGCGGCCGTGCCAAGCGCCGTGGCGATCACCGTCGTTGCCAGCGCGATCAGCACCGACCGGACGGCAGCCGCGATGATCTGCTGGTTCCCGCTCATCTGTTCATACCATTCCGTCGAGAATTTGAACGGCAGTTGATAGAACGGCGAGGCGTTAAAGGACATCGTCGCCATGACAAGGATCGGCGCATAAAGGAACACGAGGATCAGCACCAGCCAGAAGCGGCCGATTAGCGAAAGAATGGAACTTTTCATGTTCTTGCCCTTTTCAGGATCGGGCTGGACAGCGCAAGAACCAGCAGAACCACGGCCAACAGGATGAACGACAGCGCCGCGCCCAGTGGCCAGTTGTAGACGGCAACGAATTGATCCTCGATCACCGTGCCGAAATAGGTTCCCATCCGGCCACCCAGAATGCGCGGCTCCATGAACGATCCGACCACCGGTACGAAGACCAAAACGGCGCCCGCCAGCAGTCCCGGCAGCGACAGTGGCAACAACAGCCGCCACAAGATCGTGATCCGCGATGCGCCCATGGAGCGAGCCGCATCCACAATATCGTCGTCAATGGCCTGCAGCGCGAGATACGAGGTCAGAATCACATATGGCAGGAAACTGTGCACCAGCCCGATCACCACGGCTTCGGTCGTGAACATCAGATTCAGTTGGATGTCGAAGGGCAGGATGAATTCAAGGCTTCGTTCCAGCACGCCGTTGCCACGCAGCACGATGGCCCATGAGAAGATCCGGACAAGCGAATTGGACCAGAACGGCAGGATCACCAGCAGGAACAGGGTTTCGCGCGCGCGTCCCTTGATAGTCCGAGCCAGCACCAACGCGCAGGGATAGCCGATCAGGATGCAGACCAGAGTGACGGTAAAACCCAGCTTCAGCGATTTCCACAACAGCGTGGCGTAAGTCGGGTTCGTCAGGAACTGGTTGTAATTGCCCAGCGTGATCCGCCAGTCCGGGGTATCCTGTGGCAGGTCGGTCAGAAAGCTGAAGAACAGCATGGCCGAAAGAGGCAGGAACACCGCGACCAGCAACCAAAGATAGGCGGGCGACAGAAGCGCGAACAGGCGCCTTCGATCCATCGGAGCAGTGGGTTGAGCCATTCCAATCTCCTTCCTTTTTATATTCTACGGAAGCATAGCGATTGCCGGACCCTGTATCGGGGTCAATTTTGACATTTACTGGGCGGCTTTCAGTCCCTGCCATATTTCTAAATAGGCCTCGCGCGACTCATCCGTGACGGGCGCTTGGAACTTCGCTCGCGCAACCACCTCCGGATCTCCCAGAACGCGTTTGTTGAACGCATCTTCTGGCAGAGCCGCCGCCGCATCTGCGTTAGCGGAGGCAGGCGCGCCCTCCTGATCCCAGCGGGTGTAGAATTCAGGATCAATCATCCAGTCAATGAACTGCTGCGCAGCCTCCCTGTGTTCAGAGGTCGCGGGGATCGACAAGGCATCGAGCCAGCCAATCGCACCCTCTTTCGGCACCACGAATTCAACCGGCAAGCCAAGGGAGGCGGAGCGGGCGGCCGAACCGGACCAATAGCTAGCAATGTCCAACTCGCCTGCGGCCATGTACTGGTTCCAGTCGTTTTCGCTGCTCCAGAAGGTTCGTAAGTTGGGCATCAGCGCCGCGAGCTTTTCTTCCGCCGCGTCCAGGTCTTCAATATTATTGATGTCCTGCCCGGTCGCGAGCGCAGCCAGTTGCATCGCCTCAAGCGCATCGTCGCGGATCGAAATGCGACCTGCATAGGCAGGATTCCACAGCGCCTCGATGCTGTCGGGCGCTTCCTCAATCACCGATGTGTTGAAAGCAAAGGATGTCAGGCCCCATGTCCATGGCACACCGTAGACGTCATTATCTGAAACCAGTTTTGAGTCCTGCGCAAAGCGCTCCGGCACACCCGCATAATTTTCGATGACCGAAGCGTCAATGGGCGCCAGCAACTCTTCCTCAATGGCCTGCGGAGTGAAGACGGCATTAATCATTACCACGTCATAAGCGCCAGGGTTGGTTCGCAGCTTTGTCAGCATCTCCTGCTCGGAGTTGAAATATTCATGCACAACGGTATGGCCGGTCGCCTCTTCAAAGGGCTCGATGGAAAAGCTCTGGTCAGTGCCGTAGCCCTGCCAGTTTAAAACGCGAATTTCATCCGCCAGGGCGGTACCCGTCGTCAGAGCAAGCGCGGAAAGGGAAAGCAATGTTGTCTTCATCACAGATACTCCTTGTTATTGGTGGTATGAGATCAGACCAGAGCCAAAACCTGCCTATGCTCTGGMGGGGTCGCCGAACCGGCCCGTGTCGTGGACAGGGCCGCAGCGATGTTGGCGTAACGCGCGGCACGCAGAGCGTCGCCGGATCGGGCAAGCTCGGCGATAAAACAGCCAATGTGGCAATCCCCCGCGCCGTTGGTGTCAATGGCCTCAACCCTATGAGGCTCAATCCGGTGCACCTGACCGTCAGTGGCCAGCACACAACCTGCCGCCCCGCTGCGCAGAACAGCGCCCTGGCGGTCTTGGGCCAGGGCGCTAGCGGCCTCCGCCGGATCGGACTTACCGGTCAGCACTGCTGCCTCGGCGGCATTGGCACTGATCCAATCGGCACGGGACATGACCGTGCGCAGGATCACTTCGGACAACAACGCTACGACGGGCGAGGGATCGAAGATCACCGTGATATCCGCCTGCAGACCGGCAACCCAGTCGGCCAAGGCAACCCGTGCTGCGGGGTAGTAAAGGGTATAGCCCGAGAGCATCACATGAGTGACACCTGACAACTCGATCTTCGCCAAGTCCGAGGCCGTGATCTGTCCTTCAGCACCGGGATATCCAACAAAGCTGCGTTCTCCATCCGGTTCCAGCAGCACGGTGCAACACCCCTGATCGTGTCCTGGGACTGCCGGGCGGGCACAGTCGATGCCCAGCTCCTTCAGTCGTTCTGCCACGATCCCTGCCAGCGGCCCAGTGCCGATTGATCCACCCAGGCGCACCGCCATTCCGGCTGCATGCGCCGCGGCCATCGCATTGAATCCACCGCCAACAACCATGGCAAAGCCCGTAACCTCCGCCTCCGTACCCGAGGCGGGCATGGCGCGGACATTGTAGGTCAAGTCCATCACCGGCCCAGTCATCTGCAGCAGCAGGCTCATCCTATGACCTCTTCGCAATCTACACCGCGCAGCGCCAGCAAACCCCGCGCGACTGCGTCGATGTCCAGATCGTTGGCCGCCATGACTTGCGCCTCTGCCGCGGGAGGAACATCACCGCCCAAAGCACCAGCCATGGCTCCCACTATCGCCCCAATGGTATCGGTGTCGTCGCCTGCATTTGCGGCAATCAACAGCCCCCGCCATAGATCGCCCTGCGCCAGACGCAGGATGCCGAAAGCCGCCGGAACACTTTCGCGGCTGGCGACAGAGGTGCCGATCCCGGCGATAAGAGCTTCTTCGTCGCCGCCTTCGGCCAGGTACAGAGCGGTTTCGATACGCCCGGCCATGTCAGTTTCACCCACGGCATGGCCAGCGGTCTGCCCTAAGCGGCACGCCTCCAGTGCATAATTCAGCGCCGCGTCCAGATCGCGCCCAGCGATCCCGCAGCTAACCATCATGGCGACGGCTGACGCCGCGGCGATGGCCTCTCCAGTGTTATGGGTTACCCGGCAGGTCAGTGCAACCCGTGCAACCACTGTTTCTACCTCTGGTGGAGTCATGATTCCAACAGGCGCAACCCGCATTGCTGCGCCATTGGTTGTCCCACGCCACCCGGACTCTTCGGACGAAGCTCCGGCTAACAGCGCGTCAATCGCCGTGCGGGAGGACGGACCAAGCAGATCCGACAGTCCCTTGGCGCGAATAGCCGCTTCCCACTCCAGTAGGTCGTGCGCCCAGGCCTCATGGTCGAACCCCTCGGGGTGGGCGATAAGCCTTCGGGCCAGCAGCAGCGTCTGTTCGGTGTCATCGGTCACCTGCGCGGCGCGCAGCCCGTGGGAAACTGGGTGCCCTTGAAACGGGGCGACGAACCCTTCAATCCGGCCGTAATGGGCCTGGATGGCGCTGCGCGTCAAAGTCTGTGCCGGCATCCCAAGCGCATCGCCCATTGCGAGACCCATTAGCGTCGCGCGAGCCCGGTTCAATATCGCATTCGTTACGCTCATCTTCAGAACTCCAAGTGCAGACCAAAAAGTCCCGGATCAAGAAGGCTTTCCACATATTCGACAATGTCACCAGACACCGTGCGCGTCAGCCGACGCAAGCGCAGCATCGGCTCGCCCACTGCACGCCCCATCAGCGCTGCGTCCTCAGGCGTAAGAGCGGGCAACACATTGGCCCACTCCTCGCCCGAGGCAGGCGATAGGTTCCGCGCCTCCAACGTCTGACTGAGCGAACCGTTCTCCAGCCCTTCTGCCAAAATCGGAGCAAAGTCGTCGCGCCACGGCACACGGGATCGCTCTAGTGTCAGCGCGCGGCCTGTATCTTTCCGAAAGCGGATACGGTCAACGGCAAGCACGTACTCTGCTGTGAACTGCTGGACGTCTAGATCCATCGGTTGCCGCACGATCTGCAGAATCCGCGCGCCCATCTGCGTGCCAGTATCCGATAGGGCAAGGCTCCAGCCCGGCCCGTTATCAATCACCGCACCGCCATAGGTCACAAAGGAGCCAATTCCGACCCTGGTTCGGATGAGCCCCTTGGCGACGAGGATACCCAGCCCCTTGCGTACTGTTGTACGCGAGACGGCAAAACGCTCCACCAGGGAGCTTTCACTAGACAGCGCCGCTCCATCATGCAGCGAGCCAGAGCGAATTTCCGCCTCCAGCACACGGGCAATTCTTTCGGATTTGGACTTTGGTGCAGCCTGTATCATGCAGCCTCCTTTTCTATTCACCATACTATACAGGTCTAGTCAGGAATATCACAAAAAATTACTAATCATCTATTTAAAGAGCGTAAAATTCTATTTTATCAGCACCTTATGAATACATTAAAAACACCTGTATGGTACCTGTATTATTTATAAAATCAATTATTCCAGCCAAATGCCGCATACGCATACCCTAAGCTGCTCTATCAATGATCATAGAAATGACTTAATTCCTGGCAAGCAACGCGGCTAGGCCATTGGCTGTTTGGCGGTTTCAAGCATCAGATACGCGATGTCATGGTCGCAGGCCGCTGGGTTATTCAGCAGTGGCGTCACGCCCTCGACGAGTCAAACAATGCCGCGATGACCAGGCTGTTTCGTGAGATAGGCTAGTTGTTGTTTCGCGAGAACGACTACTTAGAAGAGTGCGCCATGGTGCGCAATTTATAGCGGTCACCGGGATGCAGCAGGTGAGCATAACTAATTAGGCGGTCGCCTGACCAAGTGCGCCGACGAACACTAAGGCAGGGTAGCGCAGCATCAATTTCTAGCCACTCTGCCGCACCCGCCTCAGGCAGCACCGCCTCTACCACGTGCTCCATATCAGTAATCGGGCAGGCGGCAACCAACACCTCGTTGGGCGTTTGGCGATTGAAGTCTGCCTCCAGATAGTCAGGCACCCAGCGTGGATTGACGAAGCGCTCTTCGAGCTGGATCGGCTGGCCATTTTCCAGGTGAATAAGAATCGAATGAAATAACCTAGTCCCAATACGCACACCCATCCGCAGGGCAATCTCATCGTCAGCATTCAGCGCTTCGCAACTCACCACACGATTAGCGTATTCGTGGCCACGGCTGCGTACCTCATCAGCGATATTATTAATTTCGGCCAATGGCGACTCAGAGCGACGATCCGTCACAAAAGTGCCGATCCCCGATTGACGCACCAGATAGCCTTCCTGCACTAGGTCGCGAATGGCCTTGTTGGCCGTCATCCTGCTGACACCGAAGGTAACCGCAAGCTGCTCCTCAGGCGGGATCTTATGGTCGACGGGAAAATGACCTGTTTGGATATTATCCAGCAAGTACTGTTTGATCTGTTGATACCGGGGCGGTTGGCGTCCCACGTGCTCTCCTCAAATCCCTTTCACCACCCCGCTTTATTAGCACTCTGAAAAGAATTATCAAACCCGCGGAAACAGGTCGATCCTAATCAGGCGCGTTGCAGGCAGCGTCTCAAATGTCATTGTGTGACAGCTTTCGGTCGCTAACTCGTCATCAGCGATGGGCCTGGGCCAGTGCCAAATATCGCCACCATTAAGGGGCAGTGACGGCTCACTGACCAACCACGCCTGCCCACCAAAAGCTAAGATAAGTGCCTCAGCGTTCGGGGCTTGCCTTAGCGACTCCCCAGACGTTAGCCAGCGAACAGAAGCCTGCCAGTTTGCTGGATTGTACATTAAATTCAGTGCCCGGCTCGGCCCTTCAGGCAACAAGCAATTCACCGCAGCTTCGCCTTCGAAGATAAAGCTTTCCCGAGCCACCAAAACAGCACGCTGATCAGGCAAAACAAGTGTGACCGGATGCTCGCCTATCACCGTAAAGTGACGCCTGACCCCAGCAATAATCGAGAATGGCCCTTCCCTGTCAAGTTCAGCCACCGAAACCCGCCAACCCGGCGACTCACCTTCTCCCTCCTGGCGAGCCACTTCACGTGTTACTCCACCGCCATTTTGCCAAGCGACGGGCAAAAGATCGGTAAAGCGTAACCTTTCGGGTAGCTTCATTGATTGCTCCTCATCAGGATGCGGCAGCCTTGCGGTAGCTCATTGAGGCATCAATGCGACCCAAGATGTAGTCACCCGCGGCTACCGGCGGATATTGAGCTTCTGCTGCTGAGACACCAAGGTCGGCAGGATCAACGCGAGCCGTATAGTCGGGGTCATAAAAGGTCGCTATGGAGKAGCGTTCCCGGCCACTGGTATTGATGACACGATGCAACGTAGAGCGAAAGCGGTCATTTGACCATCGCGCCAACAGATCACCGACATTAACCACCAACGAGCCCTCAATAAAGGGGGCGTCAACCCAGCGCTCGCTACCCAGCTCGCGCACCTGTAAACCACCGACGGCGTCTTGGTAGAGCAGCGTCACGCAGCCATAATCAGTATGCGGCGCAACGCCAAATTGATCCGCCGGTCGATCATCAGCCTGCACGGGGTAATAGACCGCCTGGGTGCGCTGCAACGGCTTAGTGTATTTTGCCGCGAAGAACTCAGGGTCGATTCCTAGGCTCACCGCAATCGCACGCAACAGATCTGCGCCACAGCGACCTACCTCAACAAAGTAGCGATCCATTGCTGGCTGAAACTCCGGCATAAAGTCTGGCCACTGGTTCGGCCCACGCAGTGCCTCGCCTGCCAGTACGCTTGGGTCATCCTCGGCCAAGTCCAGCCCAAAACCATAGAACTCCTTCTCATCAGGTCGGGTTGCCTGATACATAGTGGCACCACCGCGCCGATGAAAACCACGGTGGTGCTTATTAACCGCCACCTGCGCCTTGCGCTCCAGTGGCTCAGCAAAGAAGCGCTGAGCGGCCTGCATAGCATCGTCTATTACTGCCTGTGATAAACCATGGTTGATGATGTAAAAGAACCCCACCTGGGTACAGGCGTTGTGTATCGCCTCCCCCGCCCGCGCGAGGCTATCAGGGTCGCCCTCACGCACGCCCTGCATATCAACCAGCGGTATGGTCATTGCTGAAGTTGTCATTACTTGAGTCTCCACTGTCAACGAAAAGCCAGCCCAATCCTTACCCGTGTTAGTCCACTTAGGCTATCGGTAGCGGCTATAAACAAGAACAGCCACAAGCAATAAGTATATACATATAAAAATACTTTTATCTATCCATGTCATTAAAACAAATCCTATAAAATTTCGCCTAAAACGCACCAAAATCACACAAAAAGCACCATTAATGCACTAAAAATTATCATTTTAAAATAATCTCTAACAGCGCCAGGAAACTTAACCAATAGAACTTGCATAAACACCACCTACCTGTATATACATAATAGCAGCGTCCGATTTCATAGACACAGATTCTCAACGACAGCTGGGAAGATCTAAAAACCATTTTCAACACCCGCTGAGTGAGAAAAAGACTGTTTAGATGCTCCCAAATGATGCCCGTAAAGCACTTCAGAGGTCACCATGACATCAGTACAACGACTCTCCCCAGGCCAACTTACGCTTGCCACACTTCGCGCGCTTTTTGAGGACAGCCCCACTATCGAGCTCGATGAGGAGAGCAGGGCTAGAGTCGCTCGGGCCGAAGCAACGGTTAGCGACATTCTGGATAGTGGCCGCACCGTTTACGGTATTAACACCGGCTTTGGCGTGCTCGCCCAGACCTCAATACCACGCGCGTCACTCACAGAGCTCCAGCGAAACTTAGTGCTGTCACACAGCACAGGGGTTGGTGACAACTTAGACGATGCCACCGTTGGTTTGATACTGGCGCTTAAGGCCGCCTCGCTGGCCCGTGGCCACTCCGGCGTACGCTGGCTGATCATTGACGCATTGCTGGCGCTTTACAACGCCCAGGTCTACCCCTGTATTCCCGCTAAAGGCTCAGTAGGCGCCTCAGGGGATCTTGCGCCGCTAGCGCATTTAGCCGCCACCCTGCTCGGCGAAGGCCGTATGCGCCATAAGGGACGCGAGATGCCAGCCGTTGAAGGACTTGCCCTAGCGGGTCTGGCACCGCTGACACTAGCGCCCAAGGAGGGGCTGGCACTCATCAACGGAACACAAGTTTCCACTGCACTTGCGTTGCGCGGCCTGTTCGCCACCGAAAAACTATTCACCGCTGCCGTGGTCGCCGGTAGCCTGACAGTGGATGCTTTAAAAGGCTCAGACACCCCGTTTGACGAGCGCATCCAGGCCGTTCGCGGCCACCCCGGTCAGTGTGATGTCGCTGGTTTCTACCGCGAGCTGCTAGCGGGCAGCCGGGTGCGCGAATCCCACCGCGACTGCCCGCGGGTTCAGGATCCCTACTCGCTGCGCTGCCAGCCCCAGGTGATGGGCGCCTGCCTCGACCACTTACGCTTTGCAGCGGGCGTATTTCTACGTGAAGCTAACGCCGTTTCTGATAATCCGCTGATCTTTGACAACGGTGACGTCCTTTCCGGCGGCAACTTCCATGCTGAGCCGGTTGCCATGGCCTCCGATGTGCTGGCGCTGGTGATCTCAGAAATCGGCGCGCTGTCGGAAAGACGTATCGCCCAACTCGTCGACCCCGCCCTCTCAGGGCTACCGGCGTTCTTGGTCAACGACAGTGGCCTTAACTCTGGCTTCATGATCGCCCAAGTTAGTGCGGCGGCACTGGCGTCCGAGAACAAAACCCTGGCCCACCCCGCCTCAGTAGACAGCCTGCCGACCTCCGCCAATCAAGAAGACCACGTATCAATGGCGACGTTTGCGGCAAGGCGACTGGCCGACATGGCGTTTAACTCCAGCGCGGTAGTCGCCATTGAGCTACTGGCGGCGGCCCAAGGGGTGGAATTCCACCGCCCCATGACCACGTCACCTTCCCTCGAAGAAGCGCTGGCACTGATTCGGCGCGACGTTAAACATTACGACCGGGATCGCTACTTTGCCCCCGATCTCGTTGCCGCCCAGCGCTTTGTTGACGAGGCTATCTTCGAACCACTGCTGCCCCGCCCACGCCTCTACGCCGAAGGTTGATATGAAACGACGCTACGCCCCAAGCCACCGCTGGCGACACGCCCAAAGTATCGATGAACTGGCCACGATGGCCAGTAGCCGACTGCCCGCCTTTGCCTGGGAATATCTCAATGCAGGTGCCGAGGACGAGCACACCCTCAACGACAATCGCAGAGCATTTCAACGCTGGCAGTGGCGACCACGCACGCTGGTTGACCTAAGTGAGATCGACAGCCGCACCACCCTTTTGGGCCAGGAGTGCGCAATACCCCTGGCAATCGCCCCCACCGGCTACAACGGCATGCTGTGGCGTGACGCTGATATCGCCCTAGCCCGAGCGGCGCAACGKCACGACGTGCCCTTCACGCTGAGTACCGTATCCTGCAATAGCCTTGAGGAGGTTGCCGCCGCTGTCCCAACCGGTCGGCTGTGGTTTCAGCTCTATCCACTACGCGATAAATCAGCGACCCAGGATCTGATCGAACGCGCTCAAGCAGCTAATGCAGAGGCTCTTGTAGTCACTACCGATGCAGTGGTGCTCGGTCGACGCGAGTGGGACAGCCGCAGCTACCTGAACCCTCGACGCCTGACCATGGGCCATACGCTAGATGCTTTGTGCCACCCACGCTGGGCCGCCCAGGCACTCTGGCCCAACGGCCTACCGACACTGGGTAACCTGCTCAAATACTTGCCCGCAGGGGAGCACAGTGCGGCCAGCGCAGCTACCTACATCAGTCAACAAATGGCGACCGACTTAACGTGGGAAGCGCTAGCCGAGATTCGCCAGCAGTGGTCGGGCAAGCTGATCATCAAGGGTATTCTCAATGCTGAGGATGCCCGCCACTGCCAGCGGCTAGGGGCCAACGCCATCGTGGTTACCAACCATGGTGGACGCCAACTGGATGGCTCGCCTGCCAGCCTCGACTGCTTGCCACCCATCGTCGATGCGGTGGGAAAAGAACTTGAGGTTCTGCTCGATAGCGGCATTCGCCGAGGTAGCGATATTGCCAAAGCGCTAGCTCTAGGCGCCAATGGCGTACTCAGTGGAAGGGCCACGCTATATGGTCTCGCGGTTGGCGGCGAGGCAGGCGCTAATCATGCCCTGACGCTACTCCAGCAACAGTTACACAATACGCTTGCTCTGCTGGGTCGCCCATGCGTGTCCCAACTCGACCGCGACTGTCTGGGTCTTCCCCTCCATCTTTCACACGACAACTCACATTACCTCACGGCTAATTCGGTGGATTCGCCCACACAAACCGTGCAGCCGACTATGGGAGATCTATCGTGAGCATTAAACCCAGTAAAGACGATGCCTTCCTAGATCTGTTGCTAAGCGCCTTTGGCGACAACGTGCTGCTGGGCGAGTCAATCCCGGCGTCTTGTCATAGCGATTGGACCGGCCACGCCGCCTGTCGTCCACTGGCGCTGGTACGTCCAACCAGCACACAGGAAGTCTCCAAGCTGCTGCAACTTTGCAACCAGCACCGTCGCGCCATCGTCCCCCAGGGTGGCATGACGGGTTTAGCCGGTGGCGCCGTACCCACGGCTGAGAGTGTCGCGCTGTCATTAATCAAGCTCAGCGGCGTGGAGAACGTTGACCAAGTTGCCGCCACACTGACGGTGCGAGCGGGCACTACACTTCAGGCCGTCCAAGACGCGGCTATAGAAGCAGGCTTTTGCTATCCAATTGATTTTGGCGCCCGAGGCACTTGCCAGATCGGCGGCACCTTATCCMCCAATGCGGGCGGCCATGGCGTGATTCGTCACGGCATGACACGTGACCGTGTGCTCGGCCTTGAAGTAGTGCTAGCCGACGGGCGGATTCTCGATTTGATGAACAGCATGATCAAAAATAATACCGGCTACGACCTTAAGCACTGTTTTATCGGTGCCGAGGGAACACTAGGCGTCATCACCCGCGCTGTACTGCGTCTTGCCCCGCCCCAGAGGGAGTCCCGCACGCTTTTGTGCGCGCTACGCGMCTACCCGGCGGCGGTCAGTCTGCTGCATCGACTGCGTGGCACCGGACTAGCCCTAGAGGCATTCGAGGTGATGTGGCAGGACTTCTATGCGATGAGTTGCGAGTGGCAGAGCAACCAGTCGCCTCTCCCATCAAGCTACCCTCTTTACGTGCTGTGTGAGGTCGAAGGCGATGCAAGCCACCTAGAGATGGTCCTGGAAGCCGCTCTGGAAACTGGCGAAGTGCAAGATGCCGTCATGGCAAGCACGATCAAACAGGCCCAAGAACTATGGGCAATTCGGGAGGCGACTGGCGAATTTCCCGTCAAGTTGGCACCGATCAACTTCGACATCAGTTTACCCATTGCAAAAATTGGCGACTTTGTTGAAGCGGCAGGCAAGCTGCTCACGCACCGCTGGTCAGGCATCCGCATCGTCAATTTCGGCCATATTGGCGACAGCAACCTGCATCTCACTGTAGATAGTAACTCGCTAACTGAGAACACCTCGGCGACTCACCACGCTATCGAAACTGATATCTACGGGCTGGTCGGTGAATACCGCGGCTCCATTTCTGCCGAGCATGGCATTGGTCTGCTTAAGCGTGAATTCCTGCATCACAGTGTCCGCCCCGAAGCGTTGAACGTTATGCATGCCCTCAAGCAAACATTTGATCCAAACAACATTCTCAATCCCGGCAAGGTGCTCAGTTAAGCCACCTTTATTCACCAACAACCGCACTCAAACAGGGCGAAGTTAATTCGCCCTTTAGTGCCAAAATTTGCAAAACCATTATGTATATACAGGTAAGTACTTTTTGGCATGCAGTTTGCTTTTATAAAGCTGACGTACTGGTACGCATTGTCAGTTTCGCCTCCAACAGATCCAGGCGCCCTGACAGTTTCTTAATCATCCCGATGGAGTCATGACTCGATGAAAAAATCCAATCTACTCAAGCATTCACTCTCTTACCTGGCGATAAGCCTTGGTACTTCTTTTGCAGCCAGCACCGCCTCTGCGGATCTGCTTGAAGAGGTTCAAGAACGGGGGGTTCTCAATGTAGGTACTGAATTTCATTTCGCCCCATTCGCTTATCTAGACAATGGCCAGCAGAGCGGACTCAACCTTGAACTTATGGAGCGTGTGGCTGAAGAGCTAGAGGTAAGTATCAATTGGATCGATCTGCCCTGGCCCAGCGTACTGCCAGGCCTTGAGGCTGGAAACTATGACTTCGTAGCTGGTCCGGCGATGATTACTCAAGAGCGCAAGCTACGTTACAACTTCACCCTGCCCATCGCTGATGCCACCGTCGCCATCTTAAAGCGTGCTGACGACGACTCTATACAAACACCCGAAGATATCTCCGGCAAAGCGGCCGGTGGTGGTCGCGGCACTGCGCAGCTTGAGCAGCTAAAAGCGTTTGCCGCTGAATTGCCCGAGCCCCCAACGATTACCGAGTACGTTGATTATAGCCAAACCTACGCTGATCTTGCCGCGGGTCGGATTGATGCAGTAGCCAACTCACTCCCCAATATTGCTTACACCGCTACCCAACGGCCAATGTTTGAGGTGGTCCATCCCCCCTTTGGGCAACCCGCCTACTTCGGCTATATGGCGCGCAACGATGAGGAGTCCGCCTCACTGGTGGAAGCCATCAACGAGGTGCTGTTATCGATGCACGAGGATGGCAGCCTAGCTGAGCTGCAAACCAAATGGTTCGGCGAGCCGATGGATGTTCCCAGCGAAGATTTTGAACCGGAGATCTAATCAGCTTGTGACGTGTTCGGGCGGTCATTGAGCTAGATACCGCCCGGTATGCTCTCCCTCACCTCCAGGGATATTGCCAATGTTCGACTGGCCAACCTTTCTTTTCAGCCTTCCGTTGCTTGGCAAGGCACTGCTTATCACGCTACAGACGTCGTTGCTGGGTAATACCTTTGGCTTTGTCATCGCGATACTTATTTCCAGCATGCAACTGGCAAAAATGCCACTACTACGGCGCCTCGGTGGCAGCTATATCTTTATCTTTCGGGGTGTACCGCTGCTCGTGCAGCTATTGGTCATCTACTATTTGGCGCCTATGTTTGGCCTACCCAACCTTTCCCCTATGGTCGCCGCGGTGATGGCGCTCTCGCTCTGCTCAGGCGCCTATATCGCAGAAATATTACGCGGTGGCCTGATGGCAATCCCCTCAGGGCAGAGTGAAGCGGCACATCTACTAGGCATGAGCCGTCCGGCTATTTTGCTGCGTATTGAGCTGCCCCAAGCGGTTCAAAGCACCCTCCCTTCACTGGTCAACGAGCTGGTATTGCTGATTAAGGCCTCAGCGTTAGTGTCGGTGGTCGGCCTGGCGGACCTTACCCGGGTGGCCCAGAACCTCGCCTCGTCAGACTACTTATTCTTCCAGCATTACCTGGTGCTAGCGGGGATCTACTGCCTGATTAACATACCGCTGACCATGTTCGGGCGCCGACTTGAGCGTCATTTAGAGAGGAGTCTGGCGTGACTTTCGATCTATCCATTATCACTGCCAATGCCGGAGCAATCTGGAACGCATTTTTAGTCACCATTTATACCTGGTTGGCAGGTAGCGTGCTGGGCCTTATGGCGGGATTACTGATTGCTGCGCTGATGCTCTTTGGTGGGCGGCCATTACAGCTGTTACTAAGAGTATTCATTGAGCTGGTACGCGGCACCCCCTTTCTGGTGATCCTGTTCCTGGTCTACTACGGCGGCCCCTCATTTGGCCTGCGGCTCGGCGCGATGACGGCTGGGGTGCTCTGCATCGCCTTCTATAGCAGTGTCTATTTTGCGGAAATTTTTCGTAGCGGTTTTGCCGCGGTGCCACGTGGGCAGCTGGAAGCAGGCGAGTGCCTGGGGCTTGGCCGCCTTCAGCTACTGTGGCGCGTACAACTACCGCAGATGCTCGTCCTTATCCTGCCAGCAATCGTCAATATGCTGACCATTCTGTGCAAGGAAACCGCCGTACTGTCGATTATCACTGTGCCGGAGCTAACCGCGGTGCTCACCGGTATTGGCACCCGCACCTTTACCTTTATTGAAACGTTATTAGTGCTCTGCATCGCCTATCTATTACTGATCGAGATCACCTCACGCGCAGGCAGGTGGCTTGAGCACCGCGTCGGCATCTACTTGCAGCGCTGAACAGGAGCTAGCTATGTCGCTTTCCCTATCTTCGTCCACATCTACCCCTGCTGCGGCTTTAGTCGAAGCTACGCAAAAAGGGGGTGATAAGACGCCCCCCATTATCCATCTCTCCGCCGTCGGCAAGCGTTTCGGCGAGCATCAAGTACTCACTGATATCAACCTTGATGTGCATCACTCGGAGGTAGTCTGCCTGATTGGCCCATCGGGGTCGGGTAAAAGTACGCTGCTGCGCAGCATGGCCTTTCTTGAGGAGTATGACGAAGGGGAGATTCATATCGAGGGGCGCCTACTCGGCTGGGAAATCGATGACCGGGGGCGCCGTCAACACGCCGGACGCAACCGCCTCAATCAGGCCCGACGCAACCTGGGCATCGTCTTTCAGCAGTTCAACCTGTGGCCACATATGACAGCGCTGGGCAATGTCACGGAAGCGTTAGTCAGGGTAAGGCGCTTACCGCGACAGGAGGCTGAAAAAAAGGCGATGAAGGCGTTAGACAAAGTTGGCCTCAGTGAAAAAGCCAAGGAGTATCCCGCACGCCTTTCCGGTGGCCAACAACAACGCGTGGCGATCGCCCGGGCACTGGCGATGGAACCCAAAATCATGCTGTTTGATGAACCTACTTCGGCCCTCGACCCGGAACTGGTGGGTGAAGTGCTGGCCGTGATGAAACAGCTCGCCCAGGAAGGCATGACCATGGTGGTGGTGACCCACGAGATGGGCTTTGCAGCCCAAGTTGCCGACAGCGTCGTTTTCCTGGATCAGGGCAGCATCGTTACCCGCGGCACCCCCAATGAAGTATTCCGTGATACCAACCATCCACGTCTACGCCAGTTCCTACAGAACTACCTTGACCGCAACGCCTTTTGGCATACGACCCCGGAGCAAACGAGCTGATGCCCAACCTCGACCCGACCCATCTGGCGCGCCGGGAAGTTCGCGAACTCAAGGGTTACAACGCCGGACTCTCAAGCGAGCAGGTCAGCAAGCGCTTCGGCGTAACACGTATCGCCAAACTGGGTAGCAACGAAAACCCTCACGGCCCCTCTCCACAAGTAGCCGCTGCGCTCTCTAAAGCCTTGATGGATAGCGGCCTGTATCCCGATGCATCCTGCAGTCTGTTACGTGGAGCGCTCGCGGCGCAACTGGATATAGCCCCTGAACGGCTGGTATTTGGCAATGGCTCTGAGGATCTGATTGCGATTTTGTGCCGGGTATTTCTCGACCACGGCGACAGCCTGGTGACGATCACCCCCGCCTTTGGCCTGCACACACTCTACCCGCACTCGCTAGGGGCCCATATCCACTCGGTGCCATTGCTTGATGGGGGGCGTTTCGATATCGATGGGTTGCTGGAGGCACTGGTCGAGCCGCCACGCGTGCTGATGTTCTCGTCGCCCTCCAATCCGGCTGGCAGCGCTTTATCCGCCGCTCAGCTTGATCAATTGCTTAATGCGCTCACCCCCTCCACCCTGCTGGTCTTCGACGAAGCTTATTATGAATACGCCAAAACGAGCCCCGATTACCCAGACGTGCTGGCCCAGCTGGCTCACCAGCAAATTCCCTGGATCGTACTGCGCACCTTCTCAAAAGCCTACGCACTCGCTGGTTTGCGGATTGGTTATGGCATTGTCAGCAGCCCCGCCCTTGCCGACTTAATCGACCGCCTGCGTACGCCATTCAACGTCAACCGCCTCGCGCAAGTGGCGGCGGTGGCAGCACTCCAGGACACGACGCACCTTGAAACAAGCCTTGAGCTGACAATGAGCGAGCGCAGTCGCGTGGCGCAAGCACTGAAGGATATGGGGCTGACAGTGGTACCGTCACTGGCTAATTTTCTGTTCTTCGAAACGACCCAGCCATCAGAGCAGGTGCATGAGGCGCTGCTGGCTCACGGAGTGATCGTTAAACCTTGGCTAGAGCCGGGATACACCCATTGGGTACGTGTTTCAATCGGCAGCCGAGAGGAGAACGACCAGTTCTTGGCCGCACTAGCGGCTTCAATGCCACACTAACCTAGCCCTAGCTGATTGCCTTATTATGACGTCACTAGCGATTAGCTCTAAGCCATCACTGGAGTAGTGGATGAAAAAATCCGGCACCGATAGCGTCACCGCACCAAAAGCACTTTATTTACAGGCCAAACAGTTTGTATTGGAACGCGCCGCCTCAGGTTTTTGGAAACCTGGCGACATGATTCCATCTGAAAATCAATTAGTTAATGAGCTCGGCATGTCGCGTATGACGATAAACCGGGCGCTGAGGGAACTGACTAACGAGGGTTTCTTAGAACGTACCAGCGGTGTAGGTACTTTTATTGCTGAGCGCAAACCACACTCCAATTTATTGCAGATAGCCAATATTGCTGACGAAATAGCCTCCCGTGGCCATCGTTACCATTGCGAAGTACTCGAACTTGGTCGTGTAGCCGCACCGTTCTCCATTGCTTCAGCGCTTGAGCTGACCACCGGTAGCTCGGTCTATCATCTGCGCTGTGTTCACTACGAGGAAGAGCTCGCTGTACAGCTTGAGGATCGCTMCGTTTCGCCTGCCATGGCCCCGGATTTTATTCACCAGCAATTTGATGACACATTGCAGCCTTCACGCTACTTATTGAACACCATCCCCGTAGACGAAATAGAGCATATCGKCGATGCGCTATTGCCCTCGGAAGAAGATGCCAAAGCGCTAGATATTGATGTCAACGAGCCCTGTTTAGCACTTATGCGCCGTACCTGGAGTGCCTCACGGGTCGTTACTTACGTTAAGTTTCTCCATCCCTCCATGCGCTATCGTCTGGGTAGCCGCTACTCAGTGGATGCGACCTCCCATGCTGGCTGACGCTCCACACTTTGCGCCATCCCCCCATAGATGATTGTGAATAGCCAGCTATGTATAGCGAATGTCGCTTTACGACAACTAATATTTGCCCACCGCGACACACTAGTAAGCGAATAAACCGCTGACTAGAGAGCACGCCATGAACCGCAATGTCATCCTAACCTGTGCCGTCACTGGCGCGGGGGATACCACCGCTAAAAACCCCAACGTTCCCATCACGCCCAAGGCCATTGCGGCGTCCTGCATCGAAGCTGCTCGTGCCGGGGCCAGCATCGCGCATATCCATGTTCGCGACTCGGAAACTGGCGGCATTAGCCACTCGACTGAACAGTTCCGCGAAGTGATGGAGCGCGTTCGTGAGGCCGATGTTGATATCGTGATGAACATCACCGCTGGCGGTGGTGGCGACTGGATACCCGATGCCCTAGATCCTACGCGCGGCGGCCCCGGCACCGATATTCAAACGCCCGCTGAACGTCATGCGCCGGTAGCTGAACTGCTTCCAGAATTGTGCACGCTGGACTGCGGCAGCCTTAACTTTGGCGATATGGTCTACGTGAACCCAGCCGACTGGCTACGCGAACACGCCCGTTTGGTGCAAGCCGCCGGCGTTAAGCCGGAGCTGGAGTGCTTTGATCTGGGCCACGTCTGGTTTGCCCGCCAGCTTCAGCAGGAGGGCCTGATCGACGGCGACCCGCTCTATCAGCTCTGCCTGGGCATTCCCTGGGGCGCCGAAGCCGATACCGAAACCATGCTGGCCATGCGCAACAAATTACCTGCCAACGCCAACTGGGCCGCCTTCGGCATTGGTCGTCATCAAATGCCCATGGTCGCCCAAGCGGTGCTGCTCGGCGGCCACGCCCGGGTTGGCTTGGAAGATAACCTGTTCTTGAAGAAAGGCGTGCTGGCCACTAACGGCCAACTGGTCGAAAAGGCCTCGACGATTATTGAGAATCTCGGCGCCCGCGTGATGACGCCTGCAGAAACCCGCGCGCATCTCAAACTGCGTGACCCAGAGCTGCGCAACCCGGCAGGAGGTGACGCATGAGCCGTTTAGCCATCATTGGTACCGGCGTGATCGGCAACGGCTGGATTGCCCGCGCTCTCGCCCAAGGCTGGGATGTAGTGGCCTTTGATCCAGACCCTACAGCGCCAGCGCGCACCCAGTCGTTTATCGACAACGCCTGGCCTTCGTTAACCCAGCTCGGCCTGGCGCCCAACGCTAGTCCTGAACGGCTAACGTTTGTAGCAACGATTGAAGAGGCCGTGAACGGCGCTGATCTGATTCAGGAAAACGTCCCTGAGCGCCTTGAGCTAAAACAAGAGATCCTAGCCGCAATTGACGCCGCTGCCGCACCAGACGTCATCATCGGCTCGTCCACCTCTGGCTTTAAGCCCACTGATCTGCAGCAGCAGTGCCAACAAGCGCCAGGTCGGGTGATCGTTGCCCACCCCTTCAACCCAGTCTATTTACTACCGCTGGTGGAGCTTGTTGGCGGCGAAGCTACTCAGCCCGCACAGATTGCCACCGCCCAGGAACTCTACCAGTCGCTCGCCATGCGCCCGCTGGTAGTTTGCCGGGAAATTGAGGGCCATATCGCCGACCGTTTGATGGAAGCGCTGTGGCGGGAAGCCCTGCATCTGGTCAACGATGGCGTGGCCACCACTGAAGAGATCGACGCTGCAGTAGTTTACGGCTGTGGACTACGCTGGCCGTTGATGGGCACCTTTCTCACCTTCCMCCTTGCGGGCGGCGAGCCCGGCATGCGACATATGCTGGAGCAGTTCGGCCCGGCGCTAAAACTGCCCTGGACAAAACTGGAAGCCCCAGAGCTCACCGACGAATTGATTGATAAGGTGGTAGAAGGCTGTGAGCACCAGGCCGCAGGCCGCTCAGTGGCCACGCTTGACCGCCGTCGGGATGACTTTTTAGTCGAGCTGCTGGAGGTGGTACAGAAATACTGGCCGGAAGCCGAAGGCTTAAAAGGACGCATTTAATGATCATTTATGAGACCCAGGTCGCTCCCGAGTGGGTCGACTACAACGGGCATATGAACGACGCGGAGTACGCCCGCGTCTTCTCTCAGGCCTGCGAAGCGCTTATTGATCACATCGGGCTGGATGAAGCGGGTCGCGAGCACTACGGCTACACGGTTTATACCCTGGAAACCCACCTTTGCTACCGCCGCGAGGCGCACCAAGGCCAGCCGCTCAACGTAGACCTTACATTGCTTGATAGCGATGCAAAACGGCTGCATGTGTTTTTCGCCATGTTCGATGATGAAGGCAACCTGCTGGCGACCAGCGAGCAGATGCTGATGGGTATGAAAAAAGCGTCAGGACGGCCAAGTCCGTTTCCAGCGAAGATTGCGAACTGCATCGAAGAACTGCCCAAAGCAAATAGTCAGGCGTGGCCGACGTTAGCGGGCCGCACCATCGGAATACGGCGCTGAGCTATTAAAAACAGGCTAACGCTATGCACATAGACGCTTTTATTGATCGCTTTAGCGCAGGGCTAAGCGATATCGAGGCACTGCCTTTCCCCGAGGCTCGGCGCGCCTACGATAAGCTTTGCCGCACATTCGCTCCGGCCAACCCAGCCGGCATGCATATTGAAGATAGCGCTATAAACGGCGTTAGCGTGCGTCGTTTTAATCCCCAGCAGCCATCACCGGGATGTGTGCTTTTTATCCATGGTGGCGGCTTTACCATCGGTTCAACCGATAGCCACCATGGCCCCGCCGCCAGCTTGGCACAGCAGCTTGAGCGTGAAGTGGTCAGCGTTAACTACCGGCTGGCACCGGAGGTGAAGTACCCCGCCATGCTGGAAGACTGCAAAGCGGTGTTAGCAGCCGTTCAACCTGTTGCTCTGGTGGGTGATAGCGCGGGTGGACGATTAGCTATCGACCTTGCCCACCCACTGAGTGAAGCGCCGCCGTTGGGGTTAATCTACCCACCCGTTGGCGAGCTTTCGCCAGCCTGCCTAGGCGAAGATGCCCCACTGCTTGCGCGCAACGATGTACTGAGCATTCGTCAACATTGCCCTGAAATCATTGCCACGCATCGAGATAGCACCCCTCCTGCCAATAGCATTGAAGTACTGACGGTGGAGCGAGACCCATTAACGCGGCCTATCGAAGCTGCATTGGCAAACTGGCGAGCAGCAGGCGCCTCCGTGGGCTACCGCTGTGCGCCGCAGATGGTCCACGCCGCTCTGCACGCCCAATCGCAGCTATCCGATATGGGCAGCGCGTGGCAGGCGTTTTGCCACGCGCTCAAGCAACGCCTTGATGGATAAATAAACTATTTAAGAACAGAACTGGGTTAAGAACCGAACTGGGCCCGCACCTGCTCAATGGCGGATTCGCCATCGCGAGTTTCAACGCCCTCTAGCCACTCAGCCACAGTATCCAGATTGTTGCCGATCCACTCGTTCGCTACTTCATCTGCTGGACGCTCTTCATAGCTGTACTCGTGTACCCAGTCGTTCTGGTCTTCGATATCGATCACATACTGCGACAGGAAGCGGTGAACTTCCGGCGCTTCGTCCACCAGGCTGGCAGGAGTAATCGTCCATACCGTACTTTCAATGGAGGCCACGCCTGCATCATCGCTATCGGCTAAATAGGCCAAATCGAAGCTCACGTTCATCCAGTGAGGCTCCCAGCCAACAAAGGTCACCCACTCTTCATCGGCCATTTTCTGCTCGGCCTGGGCCAGCATGGCCGAGGTTGAGCTTTCGCGAAGCTGCCAATCGCCCAGTCCTGCAAGGTCGTTATCAATGGCGTTGAGAATGGCATCGTTGATGCCGGTGCCCGCTTCAATGCCCTGGATTTCACCATCAAAACGGTCGTGGTGTTCTGCCAGCTCGGACACTGTGGTGACACCCGCATCGTAAACATACTGGGGAACCACCAGCCCGGAATTGGCGCCGCGGATATTGGAAACCACTTTTTCTACTTTCCCGTCGGCCACCAAGGGCTCGACCATATCGGTCTGAACGGGATACCAGCCGCCCAAATAGATTTCCAGGTCGTTACGCGACAAACCTTCCAGAATGACGCTCACGGCTAAATCCTGCTGCCGCGTCTCGTAACCCATCGTCTCCAGTAGCTGGGCTGCAACTTCTGATTTTACCGTTACGCCAGGCCACGGCGGTACCCCAAAACGTAGCTCATCAAGCTCCGCCATGGCAGGGGTGGCGGCAAACGCAGAGAGTAAAAACCCTGCTGTTAACGTCAATGACTTGGTGGTGGGAGAAATGGTAGTGGGAGACATTTAGCTAAACCTCTTATTCGTTGGGTTTAGTTAGTATGCGCGGCTGCCTCCCCACTACTAGGCGTAAGGCGACGATTACCAGGCATTACACGACAATTATTGAGCCTTAAACGCCTTTCTCCCGCACCTGCCGAGGTGAATAGCCATAATGAGTTCGAAACGAACGCGCAAAGCTAGACGACGAACTGAACCCGCAGGCTAAACCCACCGCCAGCACCGCGAGATCTGTCTCCGCTAGCAGCCGCCGGGCGCGCTTGATGCGCAGCTGCAAATACCACTGCCGCGGGGTCACGTTCAGTTCCTGCTCGAACAAGCGCTGCAACTGGCGAACCGATACATCTACCCGGCTGGCTATCTCGTCAAGGGCGAGCGGCTCTTCAAGGTTCTGCTCCATCAGCGCCACCGCCTCCACAACGCGCCTGTTGTGAGTGCCTAAGCGTTTCACCAGCGCCATACGCTGCTGGTCGCTGCGAGTGCGAATTCGGTCATGAATAAGTTGCTCGGAAACATCGATGGCCAGCTTCGCCCCATGCCGCCGTGCGATCACTTCCAGCGCCATATCCATCGCTGCCGCCCCACCCGCGCAGGAGAAACGCCGTTCGCCCAACTCATACAGCTCATCGGTAGTATCAATACCCGGAAAGCGCTCACGAAAGGCGGGCAGGCTCTCCCAGTGCAGCGCCACCCGCTGGTGCTTTAACAACCCGGTGGCAGCCAACAAAAACGCGCCGGTATCAATGCCGCCTAAACAGCAGCCCGCCTGATCCAACTGATGCAGCCAGGCCATTAACGGCCGGGTAAGATGCGCCTCAGGAGTGAAGCCACTGCATACCGCCAGTGAGGGTAGATGGTGGACATCCGCCGTTGCCTGATCGGTCATCAGGGTCATGCCGTTAGACGCCGTGACCGGCCCGCCATCCGCACTGATTAGCGTCCAGTCGAACAACGGACTATTGGCTATGCGGTTGGCAATTCGCAGCGGCTCCACTGCCGCAAAAAAGGCCATCATGGAAAACTGCGGCAGCAGTAAAAATCCGACCATTTCAGGCAGCGGGCCCTGATAACTAAGACGCATAGCAATGCCTAACATTTCTAGTGTGTGGATATCAGGTCAGCCCAAGCAGCGCTTCAGCCAGCTTAACGTCATCATAACGGTGGCTGTCAGTGTTCTCCGGCGCAAGATCCAGGTCAATCACTTGTATCCCCATTGCATCACGGATTGTCTCAATCTGTTGGGGAGAAACACTCAGCAGCTGCGAATCAAACAGTAAAAAATCAATGGAAGACCGCTTAGACGATAGGGGCTCAAGTGTGCAAGACAAGTGCGCATTGAGCACTTGAACCTGGTCTACCAGTGTCATGCCTCGGGTTTCAAGGTCAGCGCCTAGACTCGGCACATAGACCTTAGCTGAAGGGTTCTTAGCCAACGCCCTATCCACCCCTTTGGGCAGTAGGTTGGCAATGATGCTGCTGTAAAAGCTGCCTGGCGGGAAGACGATCAACTCTGCCGAATCGATAAGTTTACGGGTCTCCTTGCGCACCTTGGAGGCATCCAAGGTCTCGATATCATCCGCATCACCGGATAATTTTATCGCCTGGATAGGCGAGTCGATTTCAGCCGTCTCTTTGCCGGTAAAGCGGTGCTGGCCAATAATTTTTCGCCCATTCTCTAGCAACACCTCCAGTTGAAGGTCGGCGTCTGTCGTGGTGCGAACGGTACCGCGGGTTTTGATCAGCTGGCCAAATAGAAAGGCGATTGGGTCCAGGGAGCGATCATGAATTAGATAGCCGCCGGTCAAGATAAGGTTCCCGACACTGGCACCATTGAGGTTAAAGTCCTGGGGCATGTGTTTATAAAAAGCGGCGATATAGCTCTGAATGAGCGACCGCATGGGTTCAGCGATCGCCTTAAGCAGCGGGTGCTTAGCGCTAACAAGGGCCTGCAGGCTTTGCTCAAGGGCGGCCTTTGCCGCTGTGTTGTCCCGCCCCTGGGCGGCTAACCGATGGGAAAAAAGCGCAGCTACCTCTGGGTGCCCGGTGACTGAGTCGTCAGCCAGCGCCAGCAGGCGTGCTCTCAGGTCGCCCACGGCAGGCATCGCAAAGGCCCGGCGCAATTCTGCCGAGCTGCCGCCTGAATCAAAGGGGGTAACCAGATGAATGGAATTATGGGTATAGTCTGTCAACACCTCAGAAAAGCGTTTCAGTGCTGTACCACCGCTGAAAAAGAGGATTTTCGGCCCCAGCTCGGGGGCTTTTCGGTATCTGGCCAAGCGCAGTTCCCGCCCCCTGCCAAGGTCACGGGGCAGGCACATTCGAGTATAGGTAAAACGTCTTTTTTTCATACAACTCTTTGAACTGTAAGAAACGTGTAACGTAAATGACGGCCCGGTTATTTATACTAGTTACACTAAAATACAGTGGCTATCCAAGCGCACTTTATCTCGGTGAGGCAGCGTATCAATACGTCGATTTTGGAGCATTTCTATTTTCTACGATTCGAAGTCGAAAATCACTTCGAGTTAGTTGAAGCTTATGTGACTAAGCCCAGTGAACCTCTTGTTCAGCGCCTCATCAATCGCAAGGGCTATAGAAGCACGCTGCTGGAGAAAGTAGAGCTCGCCGTCGCTATGGATGTGCAGCGACGCAAAATCGATGGCCAGGGTTTTCAACAATCTAAATCCCTTGAACGCTTAGCCCGTTTGCTTGACCAGCTCGGCCAAGCCTGCCTTGAATTCACCGCCATTAAGGCGCTAAAACAGCTTCCTGATAAGTCGCGAAAAGAGTACGCCAAGCTGATTCGGTTGGTAGGCAAATCATTGAAGCTGGTGATCATTAACATCGATGACGCAAATATTCGCCAAGGCCTAAAAATAGGCCGACGGATACCCAATATAGCCGCTCGCTTAACGGCTGCTTTCGGTCCTGACAATTCAGCCGTCAAAAACAGCGCCGTGGTAGATTTTCAACTTCACCGCATGATTCATCTGCTTTCAGAACTTGCCGACGCCCTACTCGCCGCCAACTTTGGCCCCGCCGTACGGCTGCAAAACTATAAGCAGCTGCAAAACGCCGCCCACGCGATGACCGCCCAGAGTGAAGACTTTAGCGTTGAGCGGCTGGCGCTTACCCGCAGCGGCAGCACCATCGCTACATTGAAAGCCGAGCATGCCGCTTCTGGCAATATGATGGCCGTCTACAAAGAGGGTGAAAGTCAGAAAGTCATTGAAGAGCTGTACGGGGTAGATCAATGGAAGCGGGTCTACCCCAAGGTGGCGCCCACGGTGCTCTCCCACCATGTGGAGCAAGGCGATGAACTGGGCTCGATGGTCATCGAACACCTACCAGGTCAAACGCTTGAATCACTGCTGTTAAACGGCCAGTGGAAATCAGCCAAGCAACTTACCCACACCCTCCAACGAACGTTGAGAAAAATCTGGAAGAGTTCACGCACCCCTGAACCCGCTCAGGCCGAATATATGCAGCAGCTGCGTAAACGCATGCCGGAAACCCGCCAAACGCACCCGACACTGTTTAATGAGCGCCAGACTATTTGTGGACTGCCCCGCCCCAGTTTTGATCAGCTGATCGATAGGGTTGAGCCCCTTGAGGGCCAGCTTAGAGCGCCATTTTCCGTGCTGATCCACGGCGACTTTAACGTCGATAACCTAATCTACGACGAACTCAAAAATCGCATCTACTTCATCGATCTCCACCGAGCCTCCTACTCTGACTATGTTCAGGATCTATCGGTACTGATGGCGTCGATTTATCGGCTGCCCATTATGGATGAGCCCCCTAGAGCCGAACTAATGGCATTGATCAGGCAGCTCTATCAGTTTGCTCGACGGTTTGCCAAAGAGAATAACGATACACGTTTTGACGCCCGGCTAGCCATCGCCTTGGGGCGCTCCTTTGCTACCTCCACGCGCTTTATTTATGACAAACCTTTTGCCAACCGGCTCGCCCTTAGAGCGAGCTATTTGTTAGAAGCCATAACGCTTCTAAACCCGGAAAAAATTGAGCAGTACAGGCTTCCCCTAGAGGATATTTTTAGTGATTAATAAGCGGATTGCGGTCATCGGGATACCGGGCAAATGGTCAACCGAGGTCTTGGCGAATCATTTAGAACAGCGCACCGGCTACCGCTGCGTCGTTGATATGGCAGACGTCGTGCTGGAACTTGAAAGCGGCCAGTTGCGCTATCAGGACACCCTGCTCAACGCCCTTGACGGCGTGATCATCAAAAAAATAAGCGAAACCTACTCCCCTGCCGCAGACGACCGACTCCGTATGCTCAGCAGCCTCGAAGCGGACGGTGTGCGCTGTTTTAGCAGCCCACACCAGGTAAGCCGTTTGATTAATCGCCTTGAGGGCACCGCCGCCCTGGCAGCAGGCGGCGTCCCGCTTCCCGCAACGCGAGTTACCGAGAGCACTGATGCAGCGCTGGCGGCTATCCACGCGTTCGGCAAGGCGATCCTAAAACCGCTCTACTCAACCAAAGCTCGCGGCATGATGGTGTTACAAGCAGCAGACGGTGTAAAAGCCAACACCCAAAAGCTGGATAAATTTAAGGCTAAGCACGGTCTGTTTTACCTTCAGCAGTTCGTGAACCTGGGCGGTCAGGATTTAGGCATGGTGTTTCTCGGCGGCGAGTACCTGTGCACCTATGCCCGTGTTAGCGATGGCAAAGCCTGGAACACAACGATACACAGCGGGGGCAAATATCAACCCTTTGATGCCAGCCCTGAGTTGATTGAGCTGGGCCGCAAAGCCCAGTCATGCTTCGATCTAAGCTTTACCACTGTAGACATTGCCTTGACCGATGAAGGCCCCGTGGTGTTTGAGGTTTCCGCCTTTGGCGGGTTTAGCGGCGCAAAAAAAGGCTGTGGTATCGATGCCGCCGAAAAACTGGGTGATTATGTACTGGGCCAATTAGAGGCAGCGACAGCAGAGGCAGGCTAATGATCAACCTTTTTGACAACCAGCAAATCATTCAGGCCAAGGCCGCCTGTCGCTACACGCTACCGCTGACGTTTAATGGCTTAACGGTGCGCGTATTGGCCGACCAACCGGCCATTCTTGACCATCTAGAGGTTTACTATGCTGGTTTAACGGCGTCAGGTTTACTCCCGAAAGAAGTCCATACCATTGACCAGCCAGAACTACCGGTATGGCTACTGGATCAGCAGGTGGATACCAGCGGCCGCGAGTGGACAGCGGTCAAGCGTGCTAAAACCAGCGCGCTAGGCCTGAAAGAGGCCTACGTGGATACGCCCCAAGGGCGCTGGATTCATAAAGTACGCACGGGCATGGTGCTGTTCCAGTCATTAACGGCGCCGGTCGCGGTGGGCGAGTTAAACAAGCATCACTCACAAGTCATCAACTTTATTAACAACCAGTTTCTTAATCATCATCAACGCGGCGGTTACCTGCTCGGCCACGCCTCGGCTTTCGATATTGATGGCAACGTTACGGCCATTGCCGCCAGTTCCGGTGGCGGTAAATCGACGCTGATGCTGAAAGCGCTGGAAACCGCACAGGCGCGCTTTCTCTCCAATGACCGGGTTCTGTTTAAACCCGACAACGGCCAGATAAACATTCTCGGAGTCGCCAAACACCCCCGGGTTAATCCGGGCACGCTGATCCACTCCCCGCGCTTGATCGACATACTGCCTGCCCATGAGCGTGCCCGTTTTGAGCACATGCCCAGCAGCCAGCTATGGGATATTGAGCAGAAGTACGATGTACTGATTCCCAACGCCTACGGCGCAGACAAAACCGCCCTATCCGGCACGCTTAAACACCTGGTTCTGCTGGACTGGGCATTAGACTCGACGGCCCCCACCGCGCTGAGCAGCGTGGATATCGCCACCACACCTGAGGCCCTGGAGGGCTTACGCAAAAGCCCAGGGCCGTTTTTTCAGCGCGCGGATGGCCATTTCCCAGCCGAACAAGCCCAATCTGCCCAGGCCTATGCCGAATACCTAGCGGGCGTTGACGTACTGCGCCTCACCGGCGCCATCGACTTTGCACGGGCAATCGAACTTTTCAACGACAGAGGCATTCTCTGATGGCGGCGCTGGCACTGATTCGCCACGGGGCTTATGCACAGTTGGCGAATACGCCCAGTGCCCTGCAGCCCTACCCCCTCACTGAAAAGGGTGCACAAGACGTTCGAGAGCAAGCGCGGCAATTCGGTGAATGGCTAGCGACTTCAGGCTATCAACTTCATGCCGAGATTCACTGCTCGACGCTGTTAAGAGCCTGGCAAACGGCCGACATATACCGCGAAGAGCTCACACCACTGTTTGCTGAGCCACCCCGCTTGCGCAGTTTCTCAGCCCTATGTGAACGCAGCGTTGGGGCACTAGCCAACCTTAGTGTTCAGGAAATAGAACGCATCGTTGCCCTTGACCCCCGCCTTGAACCTCTTCCAGCGGGCTGGAAATCGGCCAGCGAATTTAAACTGCCCTTCGATGGCGCGGAGTCACTGTTAGAAGCTGGTGAGCGGGTCGCTGCCCATTTACAAGCCCTGTTAGCGCCATCGCCAGGGCTTGAAGCAGCGAAACAACTGCAATTGGTCGTGGGCCACGGCGCCTCCATTCGCCATGCGAGCTATCATTTAGATGTCATCCCCTTCAGCGATATTAAACGGTTAAGTATGTTTCATGGTCATCCGGTCGTTTTCGAGCGACATCACCAAGGCTGGAGCCGACTATACGGCAACTGGAAACAGCGCCAGCCGGCAGACCCACTCGATTAAACGATAGCGACCTATAAGATGGCTTCCATGACAGCGTCCAATGTTATTCCGCAAATTAACGACCACCCCTATCACAACGCCATCTTGGCTCGCCTGCCAACGGAGTGGGCGCCCTGGCCCGATGATGCCACCTCGGTCAATCACGACGAAGCGCTAAGCACCTTTGTTAAGCGTGCGCAGAAAAAGGGCTTCACTTGGCCCAAAAAACCGGTGGTGTTTATTTCAGACCCCCATGCGGATGCCGAAGCCTTTGAGGCATCCCTAATTGCTGCCGGGGTGATCGAGCGTGACGGTGACCACCTATGTGAGTATGCGCTGACAAAATTCGGCAAAAAAGCCGACATCGTTGTGGGCGGCGACTGTCTGGATAAAGGCCCCAGTAATCTGATGATGCTGCGCAGCCTGGCCCACTTATACCGCCTTAACGCCAAGGTCACCCTGCTGGCCGGCAACCATGACCTACGCCTGCTGATGGGGCTGCTTTCCCTGGAACGCGACACTGACGCCGGTAGCCAGCACCTCTTTGTACGCATGGGTAAAAAGGTGATACCGCTGTTCAAAGAGGTCTTCGATCAATACCTGGCCGATACCCAGTGGGACAAAGGGTTACCGTCGGAGGAGGCGTGCCGACAGGCGCTGTTTCCAGGCAGTGACTGGTTCGAGAACTTCCCCTTCTATGCCGCCGGGTTTCTGACTGATGAAGGCATAGCGCGTGAAATTAGCAAGATGACGACCAAGGCCCAGAACTTTGAAGCGCACTGTGCAAAAAACGGCCTGTCGCTCTCCCAGGTCTACGCCGCCGCCATGAAGTGTCGTTCGCTGTTTCTCAAAAAGTCGGGGGAATTTAGCTGGTTTTTCCGCCGCATGCGGCTGGTCAAAAAGCGCGGTTCCTTTCTGTTTCTGCATGCGGGCCTCGATGACCATATGGCCGAACTGCTCGCCAATCACGGCGTCAAGTATGCCAACCGCGCCTTCAAACAAAACCTGATGAACCAGAATCTGTTCAGTTTTTATTACGGCTCTTTGGCCAACACCTTTAGAACGAAATACCGTAAAGCCGACCTGCCCCTTACGCCCCGCGGCGCTTACGTTGCCCGACAGGCAGGCATTCAGGTGCTGGTTCACGGCCATATCAACCAACACTTTGGCCAGCGGGTGACGCTTAAAAACGGCCTTATCCATATCGAAGCCGATATCACCTTGGACGCTCACTCGCGTAAAAATGAGGGGCTCGACGGCTGTGGTGTGGGGGTAACGTTAATCGACAAAAAACGCGGGGTGATCGGCCTGAGCTGTGACTACCCTCAGATAAAAGTGTTCAAACCCAGCCTCAAAAGGAAACGGGTAGGAGCCCACTAAATGAAGTCCAAAACTAAATTCAGTCACGACTCGCTGCTGGATCGTCAGGCAACCCAGGAGCTGTTGATCACCCTGGCAAACGCGATCAATAAAGGCGAGCTGGCCTTCCAGGAGAGCGAAGGCGAGCTAGTGCTGACACCCCAGCAGTTGCTGCAAGTCTCCCTACGCGCCAGCGATGAAGGCGATAAGCAAGAGGTGGAAATAAAGATTAAGTGGCGCACCAAAGAGAAAGAGCTTTCCGATACGCCCCCCAAAATTAAAACCAAAGCGGGTAAGCGTTAGGCCGAGCATTATCGCGATGTCCCGTGCCCTACCACGATGAATGTGGGAACATGATGCCAATTGCCCCAGAGCCCTTTCGGCTCACGGAAGAAAGGCTATGGGAGCGCAGAGATGGACGTCACACATTTAGAGCACGTCATTATCGCTTTGGTCATTCAGCTCTCACTATTACCGTTTGTTTCTGCACGCGTGGCGGGGGTTATACCGGTGGCGATACTGCTTGGTCGCGAGATCGCGCAGCACGAATACAGGCTAGGCATTCAACGTGGATGGGCGTGGAGCGAAACGCTACCAGTCGGTATGTTTGAAGGCGTCTGGCGCGGGTGGACGTTAGACTCAGTGTTTGATGTGCTGCTGCCAGCACTGGCGTGCGGGCTGCTAGCGGTTATGGTTGGCCTTAAAAAAAGCCATAAAACCAAGAACAGCTAAGCCCCTTGGACTAGGAGTGACTGGCCCAAGTGCGATAAAAGGTGACGACTAGTCATTATCAAGGCGCTCTTTACGATAAAGCTGCCACTCATTTTCAACCCGGCCATCAGGCAAGCGGCAATAGCGGCCAGTGCCTAAGCTGCTTTCGCGAATTTCATTCTCCCCGCCGAGGCTTCTACAGTATTCAGCCGCGTATTGCGTCATCTGATTGTCAGAATCCGGGCCACCCCCGCCCGAGGCACAGCCGCCGAGCATGAGTAGCACTGTTATTGCACCGTAGCGGTATATAAATCTTGTTAGCATTGGAACCTCCCTCCCTGCGCATACAGTTCAGCGTCAGTTTGATTTTGGTGAGTAACCGCGTGCACATCAAGCAGGATGTTACCTGGCGAGAGGTATGATTATTTAATAGAGCGTTTGCTGATGTCGAAAATGGTAGCTAGGCTGTAGCTAGTCATCTTCGATGTACAAGCATTGTCTATGGCTATTTTTAGTACCGAATTCATATGGAGAGTGAAGCTATGTCCAGCCCGGAACATAAGCAAAAGATCTGGAAGATGATCAAAGATATCAAAGTGGGCATGCTCGTGACGTTGGATAACGACACACCCCGAGCGCGCCCCATGCATCTGGTGCAAGATGAGTACGATGGCACCCTGTGGTTCTTCACCCGCCGCAGTGCCGAAAAGGTATTTGAAACCCAAAGCGACCACGATGTGTGCCTTAGTTTCTCCGACCAGGAAGATGGCGTCTACGTTTCCCTATCGGGCAAAGCCAACCTTACCGATAACCGCGAACTGATCGAGAAATACTGGAATCCTTTCATCGCGGCCTGGTTCCCTGAAGGTAAAGACGACCCAGACGTTGCACTGCTGGAAATTAAAGTGCAGATGGGTGAGCACTGGAAAGCCAAAGAGAGCAAGACGTTCCAGCTTTACGAAATCGCCAAAGCTAACCTCAAACAGGATGCCACCCCGAACCTTGGTGAGAATGAGAAGTTCGGTGGGTAACGTCCTACCCAAGCGCCCCGCTACCGGGGCGCTTTCCAGCCTGATAGTTGTCATGCTCCTGGGTTCAAGCGGCGCTTGGGCCAATGATCAGCCCCCGAGTGACGATGCTATCAGTCAGGATAAGTGCGAACTTACCGACCAACAGCAGGCAATGCTGTCGCTGGTTAACGAAGCGCGTAGCCAAGCACGACAATGCGGCGACCAGCCGTTTGAGGCCGTAGAGTCGTTAGCATGGAGCTGCAAGCTTGAAGCAGCGGCCAAGAGCCACTCCCAGGACATGGCCGAGAATGACTACTTTAGCCATACCGGCCCGGATGGCGCGGGAATTGAGCAACGGGTGGGCAATCAGGATTACGCATGGCAAGCCGTGGGAGAAAATATCGCCGCTGGCCACACCACTGTTTCCGCCGCGGTTGAAGGCTGGCTAGACAGCCCCGGCCACTGCCGCAACATCATGAATGACGCCTTTACCGAGATGGGCATGGCAAAAGCCGAGGGTTCAGAGTCGCGCTACTCAACCTACTGGACACAAACACTCGGCAAACCCCGCTAATCGCCCACAAATCGATTACAGGTCACTCCTCTATTTCACCTTCCCTAATGCCACCATAGTTAACGGCCGTAATTGCATTTTTAGGTGAGCCGTCTACCAGCTTGGTGCTATAGGTCAGGTACACAAAGGTCTGGGTTTCGGCGTCATGCATGCGCACAACGCGCATATTCTTGAAAAGCGCAGAGCGACGTTGGCTAAAAATCACCTCTTGCTCGTCTACTTCTGCAGGGTCGAAGACAATCTCCCCCGTCTGCCGACACGCCACGCTCGCCTCACTGGCTTCCTCAGCCAACCCCACCGCACCGGAAATCCCGCCAATCTGTGAGTAAGAGAGATAACAGGAGATACCCTGAACCTTCGGGTCATCGAAGCGTTCCACTTCAATGGTATTGTTCGGGCCCAGCAGCTTGAACTCGGTACGCACGCTGCCGATATGAGCATCCTGAGCGAATAGCGTGGGCGGCAATAGCGCAACCATAGCAATGAGCAACGTGAGGGCAGCGCGTTTTGGGAAAAGCATGGGTAACTTCCTTGGGATTAGTCAGACTAAGAGACAGGCAAGCGCTAAGGATACATGATGTACAAACTTCCTGGAGAACCATCAGCAGGCAGAATCCCACTTCCCTTTTTACTTCTGAAACGTAATATTGCGCATTATGAGCATGGCTGGGGCGTACCAGAAGACGACGTAGAAGCCACAAGGTGGTTTCGTCTCGCGGCGGTGCAAGGGTATCCAGAGGCACAGTTTGCTCTCGGGGCCCAGTACGAATTTGGGAGGGGCGTAAATCAGGACGATGTAACCGCGTACATGTGTTAAACCATTTTTGAAGCCGACAGTGATAGAACAAATGGAAATAAAACAGATTTCGCCGAAATAATGACAGACGAAGACATAGCTGAAGCTGAACGGCGTGCAAGTGTGTGCATGTCCTCCAACTATCAACCAGGTTGTGAATAGAGTACTACTGGCAACATTGAGCCTAAAGAGAGTGGATTCACAGACGTTATACTAATTAATACTGTGGCACTCTGTTTTATCGGCGAACATGGCAGCAGCATTGAGGAATACAACACGCTAACGCCCTACTCAAAGTCGGGGCGCTCATAACTCCAGCGTCACCATCAATCTACCCACCACCCCCGCTACATTTCAGAAAAGGGAAGCCACAAAGGCAAAGGGTCGTCGAAAGCATCCCTGGGATTCGACGACCCTTCACCCTTCTCAACAGCCAACGCATTAAGCTTTTATATTATCTGTAACCTTCCAAACACCGGGTGAGTTCCAGACCGCATTATGTATTAAGCTTTTTTCGGCGAGGCTGTGTACCTTTCCACTCAGTGTTACATCATGATCATGCACTTCTACTTTGATGGCGTTAGCATCCTGAACAGCCCTACGTTTCAGTGAGGCTTCAATATCGGCCTTGACAGCCGCCGCTGTCGGCTTAGGTTTTAGAATGATTTGATTGCTAACACCGGTAACACCGGCCAGGTAACGAATAGAACTAGCAGCCAAACGGCGTTGATACTCCCAGGGAACTTCGCCAGTCAGCGTCACCCAACCATCCTCGACCATTACTTTCAACGGATCATTGGGTATAAATACATTCCACTCCAGCGTGTTCTTCACCGCTCGTGCGATATCGGCATCGGTACGCTGATTACTTCCTGGCAACTTCACGTCAATTTCTACCGCAACCCCCTTCACACCGCTGACTCTCTGTGCTGCGGTTTCTGCATGCCACTTCTCCGCATAGCTATCGACATGCCCAGCCAATGTCACAATGCCGTCTTTCACCTCCACTCCAATATCTGTAGCGCGAACGGAAGGTTCCCATTTGAGTTCAGCAAGCACATCTTGCTGAATTTGAGTATCTGACTTAAACATGTCTACATCTCCCTTAAACGCATGAGTGATCTTTAGGCACATAACATACACTTTCAGTTAGCACCTCATTACATATCAACAATTGCTTACCTGCCTTAGTTGACTCATTTAACTTCTAACTTGCGTCGCGAAGTCTTTTTCGTTTTTGGCAGAGTAATTGTTAAGATACCATCCTTAAACTTAGCGTCAGCATTTTGTGCATCCACCTCAGCTGGCAAAGCCACGGTCCTAGAAAAAGAGCCTTGCCATATTTCCGAATAAAAATATTCATCCTTTTTTTCTTCGGTCTCACCAGAGCGATGCCCTTTTAACGTTACCGCATGCTCAGTGACTTCAACCTCTAATTCTTTTCGATCAATTCCGGTAATTTCAGCGCGTACTATGATCTCTTTTTCGCGATCAATAATATCAACCTTAGGATTGCGTTGAGAGAACAATCCCAACCGCTCTTTGACTGAATCGTCTTTAAAGAAAGGCTTCATCCAACTGCGTTCAAAAAACCCTTCCATCATTCGGTCAAACTCCTCCAGGGGACTCAATGCACGGCTAGAAGTCTGGGTATCGTTTTTACCCTCTACTGAAGACTTGATGGCTGTCTTGCTCATGTTATCACTCCTTTTTAGGACCCTTATAATAAGAAATACAAATATATTACTTACCTTAGTTTTGATAGCTTTTCCCAATGGTTATAAAAACCACTTGGTTAGTTATAGCTTAACTTTGCATGGAGAGTAGATTATTGGGATCATTAAAAAGTGTTAACATACGTAAATTTTGACCTATGTCAAAATAAAGCATCATATTCAAAAAACTATTTTAAAATATTAAAAAAACCATCTAAACCTCTTAACAGTTTCTCTTAGCCACATGCAAAATTTGTAACTTAAGTATTCATCGTTAACAGCCACACTGGCGAGGAAAAGGTCACTGAGTCTAAATAGGTATTAATAAAGCTATTTTAATAACCCTTTGTGAGGCATGAGATATATGTTTTTCGGAAATTCTCAGCATCAAGATTTTGATAGACTAGTGCGTGCCTCACTGGCGGGGATGACAATGGGTATTTCCCCTATGTCGGTTATGCTTACATATTTGGACTGGTTATCCAGCATGGTACTATCTCCAGGAACCCAGGCTCATTTGCTACAAAAAGCCTTAAAAAAAACAGCTGCGCTTGTTTTCTTGGGCTAGCCACTCGGCTTTTGATCCCAATGCTGCCCCTTGTATTACCCCCTTACCTCAGGATCGTCGTTTTCGCGACCCTAGCTGGCGCAGCTACCCTTACAATGTGCTTTATCAAAGTTTCTTATTGCAACAGCAGTGGTGGTATAACGCCACAACAGGCTTACGCGGCCTCTCACCTCATCACGAACAAGCCTTAGAGTTCGGGGCTCGGCAATGGCTTGATGTGCTGTCGCCCTCCAACTACCTGCTGACCAACCCTGTCGTATTAAACAAAACTTTCTTCAGCGGCGGAGCCAATCTGCTTCAGGGAATGCAACACTACTATGAAGATATTCAGAACCATTTACTCGGCAAACCTCCCGTTGGCACCGACACTTATGTAGTAGGAAAGGATGTGGCGATCACACCTGGCAAGGTCGTTTACCGCAACCATTTGATCGAGCTTATTCAGTACACGCCTACGACCGACAAAGTGCATGCCATACCTACGCTGATAGTGCCTGCTTGGATCATGAAGTATTACATTCTTGACCTCTCACCACATAATTCGCTAGTCAAGTATCTGGTTGATCATGGGCAAACCGTGTTTATGATTTCCTGGCGTAACCCTACCGCCGAGGATCGTGATATCGGCATGGATGACTATCGCCAGCAAGGTATTCTCGCGAGTCTCGACACCATCGCGCAATTAATGCCCAATCAGAAGATACATGGCGTTGGCTACTGTTTAGGCGGAACGCTATTAGCTATCACTGCTGCGGCTATGGCTCGAAATAAAGATGATCGCTTAGCATCCATGACACTTTTGGCTGCACAAACCGATTTTCGGGAAGCTGGTGAGCTCATGCTATTTATCGATGATAAGCAACTCGCTTTCCTTGAGGATATGATGTGGGCTCAGGGCATTCTTGATACCAAGCAAATGTCGGGAGTATTTCAGATCCTTCGGTCTAACGATTTAATATGGTCTCGAATGATAAATGAATACCTGCTAGGCACACGACAACCCGTAAACGACTTAATGGCCTGGAACACAGATGCAACGCGCATGCCCTACCGTATGCATTCTGAATACCTGCGCAACCTATTTTTAAATAACGATTTAGCCGAAGGTCGCTTGCGGGTGGATGACCGCCCAGTAGCGCTTAGCGATATACAGGTGCCGATCTTCTGTGTCGGCACCGAATGGGATCACGTTGCACCTTGGCGATCCACTTACAGGCTGAACTTGCTTTCTGATGCACCTGAAACCACTTTCCTACTCACCAGCGGTGGCCATAATGCGGGGATTATTAGCCCTCCAGAGCACTCTCATCGGCACTACCGAATGACAGTGGCGCATGAAAACGATAGTTATATTGACCCTGACACTTGGCTAGAGAGCACAACTATACAGCCAGGCTCCTGGTGGAAGGAGTGGCAAATCTGGCTGGAGAAACACTCAGGGCCTCTGGTTAGCAAGCCAGCTCTGGGTTCAAGCGACTACCCGCCATTAGAAGATGCACCGGGGAGCTATGTGAAGCAGCCATGAACAAGGTTTTCTTTTCGGCGAGATAAATTGGACACCAGTTCGCCAGCGAAACGCGAAGACTAAATAAACTGGCAAAAAAGCACCTTCAGGATGCTAACTAATATTGATGGCACCTCCCCCTCTTTCCTAACCTAAAAATCATCTTACAAGTCATTTTGTTACTGACATAGGCTTTAAATATAAAAATAACTAGCTTTTATCACTGTATAACTCACAACATCTGCTACGCTTAACTTCCCCAACGTCTAAAAAAACCAAAAACCACATAACTATCTGAATTATAATACTTTCAAGAGAACCTTCTTTAAAAATCGTTCGTGGCTCATAGAGTTACACAAAAATTTTATTGGGGAACCTAGGATAAACGTATGGAGAAGTCAACTGGTTTGGATAAGCCATATGTCGAACAAGGAGTGCTTTACAGTCATTCCTCTCTCTTATTTGTACAAGAATTGAAAAACCTGTCTCAATACATATTAACTTTGCGTAGAAAAAACACACTATTATACCAAGGAGATCCTTTTCAAGGCTTATACATCGTGCAATGTGGCATGCTAAAACAAATGCTTCAGTCTAAAAACGACAATGAGCAGCTCACACACTTTTTTCTACCTGGCGAAATTATTGGCCTAGATGCTATTGGCGAGGGATTTTATGCAGGCACCGTGATTGCCATTGAAACATCAGGCTTACTGCACATTCCCTTTAGACGAATTGAAGAGTTTCCCAACCTTCAAGCTAGCCATATGCAATTGCTGCGCTGTTTGAGTCGGGCTATGAGCCTAGAGCACTCACGAATGTGGCAAATGATTAGCCAGCCTGCAGACGTCAGATTAGCCTGTTTTTTTGCTGCAATGTCGAGGAGTTTTTTTGCTCGGGGCTATTCGCCCTACTCTTTCAGGCTTGCCATGTCACGACATGAAATGGCCGATTATCTCTGTATGGCAGTAGAGACGCTCAGTCGCCTCATCAGCCGCTTTCAGCAACAAGAAATATTAACAGCACGTGGTCATGAGTACTGCATAGTAAACCCTGATGCATTAGCGTCTATAGTTGTAAAAAGGAAGTGAATTTATCGCAGACGACATTCTCCTAAGCGACCGTTTCTATCTTAGGAACAGGCGCGCTCTATCGCTCTCCTTTTACACAGTACGCATTATAATAAAAAACAACATCTTGGCCATCTCGTTTCCTCAACTTAAACACACTTTTATCGCCATTGGCCATGCGAAAGGCTTAACCATCCGCCAGACAGGAAAAGCAGTGAGCAAGCCTTGCTGTGCTGGCCTGACAGCGCATAACATTCGGTTCGGCGACGAGTTCCCATTACAGATTTAGCACGACGGTGACGCTATCCGCCTGATGATCCGTTGGCATCACCAGAAATCCAAACTCTTTTACCATCTTGAGCATTGGGTGATTCTCGCGCAGCACATCCGCAAATAGCTGCTTAATCGCGTTCATGCGGGCAAAATCAATAATCTGCTGCATAAGGCTATAACCCAGTCCGGTTCCTTTAAAATCACTACGCACCATGACCGCAAACTCCGCTTTCTCTTTATCGGGATCGGCAGACAGGCGCACTACCCCCACAATCTCGTCGCAGCCAGAAGGTATCGCTACAAAAGCCATTTCCCGGTCGTAGTCTATCTGGGTTAGTCGCGCCGCAAAGGCATGGTCGAACTTTTTGATGGCTGCAAAGAAGCGCAATCGCACATCACTGGGAGAGGAATGGCCCAGCATGTTGACCAGCGCCGCTTCGTCTTCGGGGCGKATGGGACGCAAGAAATAGGCTTGGCCACTGCGTGTCGTGATTGTTTGGGCGAGCTGCTTGGGATAAGGGCGGATGGCCATTGGCAGCCGTTGTTGCTGACCGGATCTAATCACGATGCGCGCATCCAAAGCCATCACACCAGAAGCGTCAGCCAACAGCGGGTTGATATCAAGTTCGACTACGCGTTCCAAGTCGCTGGCCAGTTGCGACAATTTTATAAGCGTGAGCGTGATCGCATCCAAATCAGCTGCTGGACGATCACGATAGCCTTGCAACATACGCGATATGCGTGTCGATCTGATCATATCTTGAGCCAGCAGTGAGTTAAGCGGGGGTAAGCCAACCACGCGATCACCAATGACTTCAACGGCTTTACCCCCCTGCCCAAACAGAATAATGGGGCCAAAAACGCGGTCTTCAGCGACGCCTAGAATGAGCTCATGCGCACCTGGACGACGAATCATCGGTTGCACATTGAAACCATCGACCCGTGCCGAGGGGGCCTCCTGATGGACTACCCTAAGCATATTCTCGGCCGCCAGATACACGGCCTCGGACGAAGCCAAGTTTAATTGCACACCCCCGACATCAGACTTGTGAGAAATATCGCGCGACAAAATTTTCAGCACGACCGGGAAGCCCAGCTGCTCTGCTACGTGACAGGCCTCCTCCGGCGTGCGAGCCAACATGGCCGGCACCGTAGGTATGCCATAGGCAGCCAAGACAGCTGATGCTTCGGGCTCCGTCAGTACGCTGCGGCCCTCATCAGTAACACGATCAATAATCGCGTTCGCGCTAGCCATATCGATGGTAATGAGATCGGAAACAGCCGCAGGCGTCTCCATAAGGGCCCGCTGATTGCGCCAGTAGCTGGAGAGGTGCAAAAAGGCACGAACCGCCTGCTCCGGCGTGCCATATGAGGGAATACGTTTCTCCGCAAACAGTCGTCGGGCTTCTGCGGGCGCGCCTTCGCCGAGCCAACAGGTCAAAACGGGTAGCCGATGTTTCTCAAGTGTCGTCATTACCGTTTGAGCAGCATCCAGGCTGTCGGTAACCGCTACTGGGCAATTAATAACGAAGAGTGCATCAGCACCGCGTTCATCAAGCAGTACGTCAAGCGCCTCAGCATAGCGTTGGCCCAACGCATCGCCGAGAATATCAACGGGATTAGCGTGTGACCAAGCCTTGGGTAACACGGCATTCAAACGCGCCAAGGTCGCCTCGGAGAGCTCTGCCAAGTGGCCGCCCAAATCGATCAATTCATCCACGGCTAACACACCGACTCCACCACCGTTGGTGAGTATAGCCAGCCGATCTCCCTGCACGCGGATGCCCGTGGCGAGCGTTCCTGCCGCCTGAAATAGCTCATCTAGGGTTTTCACCCGAAGCATTCCCGCACGCCTAAAGGCAGCGTCATAGATAGCATCGGATCCCGCCAGAGCCCCAGTATGCGAAAGCGCCGCTTTGGCACCTGCATCGCTACGGCCGGCTTTCACCACGACGACCGGCTTGTTTCGTGAAGCCATGCGCGCCGCCGACAAGAATTTACGTGCGTCGGAAATGGCCTCGACGTAGAGCAGAATGGAATGCGTTTTTGGGTCAAGCGCCAGGAAGTCGAGCAMATCGCCAAAATCAACATCGCTCATTGCGCCTAGCGAAATAATATACGAGAAGCCGATACCTCGCGCTGACGCCCAGTCGAGCATCGATGTTGCCACAGCCCCCGACTGGGTAACGAAAGCGATATCGCCCTTCAAGGGGGTAAGATGAGCGAAACTGGCATTGATACCCTTGTGAGGAGCCAAAACACCCAAACAGTTGGGCCCTACAATACGCATTAGATAAGGTCGTGCCGCCTCGAGCATTGCCTGCTGGAGCGCCTTTCCATCTGACTGCTCTCCTTCGCCAAAGCCTGCGGTGATAACCACCGCCGCACGACAGCCCTGCTCACCAAGTTCCTTTATCAGGCCCGGAACGCTCTCCGGCGGGGTTGCGATGATCGCCAGATCAGGAGTGAGCGGCAATTCACTAACAGAGTGGTAGTTTAGGGTTGATCGAATGGCACGCTCACTAGGGTTGACGGTGAGCACCGGCCCTGCAAAACCAGCACTGAGTAAATTTCGTGCCAACACGGCACCCACCGACCCAGGCTGGTTGCTAGCACCAATGAGCGCAATTGTTTCAGGAGAGAACAGTACATCTAAATTGCGAATCGACATCTAACATCTCCGATCATGGTGGGATTTCGGGACGCCTCACATCGTGTTTAAAGTCACCTGAACCAAGTAAATTGAAGCTCGCACTGGCCTTGAGCGAGAAATGACGTGGACTACTCATTGTATGACGCTACTTTTTGCAGTAACTGTTTATTAACTTATTAACAGCAAAAATATTGATCTACAACATCAAAGCATTGATTAATGGGTAAGCCAAGGGGCCTATTTGCTTCTATACTTCCTTTTAGTCCTTAGGAGGTAAAAAAATGACAACCATGACAACTTTACAATCAAAACACCCCAAAAAGGCTTTGAACGCATTCAATTATGATAACGTTTTTATATGGTGGTACCAGCCCTGGATGACAACCAATGGCTCGGCTGCCAAGKTACAGGGTATTTTGTTTGATTCCCTCAATGATACCATGCGCCATGAACTCGAACTGTTTTCGACCATGGCCGATTCTTATAGCAAGCTAACGAGCTGTCTACTTGGGCTTGAAGGAATACAGACACCGCTATCGATGGCGTCTTGCTACCATAAAGTAGCGAGTGACATGGCTGACGTAACCATGAGGCGAATGCATAAGGTGTCTGAGCTTAACGAAGACTTCAAAGAACTTCTCTGGTGCGAAATATAGCACACCGAAAACCTACAAAAATAAAACTCTAACCAAAGCTGGATAGACAATGTCAGTCGAAACTATTCAACAAATGTTGAAGATGACGCGTTTATTACACACCAACTTAGCTTATAGCTTAAACAAAGCATCCCTTTCAACAAAAAAAGAAAAAGTGCGCATGCTGCTTGATTACCTATCACTGCATGAAAAAGAGCTGAGTCGTGTCTTGGCGCTGAGTGAGCAAGATGCTCAATCAGCTGCTATTCACACATGGTGTGKTGAGCACTTCGACAAGAACTTTATCACACTCGAAAATATTGATTACAGCAACATGACCTTCGCAGAAATCATGTGCTCAATCGTAACAATACATAACAAGATCATTGAGCTTTATCGCTATTTGGCGCTGCGTGCAGAAACAGTAGTTGCAAATGAGCTACTTAACAACCTCCTCACTCTTGAACAGCATGAAGCAATGCGCATGGTTCGTGACGCGCAAGAGCTTGAAGATCTTTAGCGCTCTAACTAAAGGCACTCACGAGGTTTAACAATTACCAAAGCCCACCTTGCATTCAAATACTTTCTAGCCGTAGAGACTGAACATTAGACCATTATGCTAAATAAAGAGCGCTTCATTTTACTTTTTATCAAGCACTGAGGGTGTACCATGATTGCAAATGACAGAAGAATACAGCTTGTGGAGCTCCGAGTAGAATTACTCGAACGTATACAACGCTACGAAGCACATCAGCACCAGCGAAGTGGTGCCTTAGATAAAGATTTGGAAGAACAGGCGCTTGAAATTCAGAGTGATGATGTCGTCGACCTTTTGGAAAATGAAGCACGTGCAAAGCTTACGCAAATTGAAAAAGCCCTCACTCGTATTGACGCCAACGTGGGAGAGCTCTGTGAGGTGTGTGGCGGAGTGATCGATATTCACCGCCTCCAGGCCTTACCTTACGCGACACGTTGCAATGAGTGCGCTATTCCATAAAGTGATGCGCTATTAATTCAGTAATCATCAGGCTGTGAGAGCAAAAGAAGTACATTCGATGCGGTTACGGCCGTTTCGCTTGGCATTCAATAGCAAGTGATCGGCACGGTTAATCAAATTATCAATGCAGCGATCATTCAGTTCAAGCGTGGCGATGCCAATGCTAACAGACAGCCTGGCGCTCTGCAGAGTGTTACTCAGTCGCTCTGCTATAACCTGGGCGCCTTGGATATCTGTTTCAGGTAATATGATGATAAATTCGTCCCCACCATAACGACCCAATAAATCCCAATCGCGCACCGTGGAACGCATCGCATGGGCTAAAGTTTTCAGCATATGATCACCCGCCGCGTGCCCCTGCTCATCATTGATAGTCTTGAAGTGGTCAATATCCAACATCATCACACAGAGCGATAAGCCATAACGAGCAGCCCGCTTGAACTCAGTGTTAGCCAAATCAAGGAGATGGCGTCGATTATACGTTTCAGTGAGGCCATCATGGGTAGCCAGGTAGGTCAGGTGCAAATTCGTAGCCACCAACTCAGCGGTGCGCTCTATCACCCGGCGTTCCACTTCTTGCTCGGAGTATTTCGCAACCTGCGTAATGTTGGTCATATTTGAGCTCAACACGATGCAGAGTAGATGCGACACTACCCCTGGTTGGTGCATGACAGGAAATAGAAGCAGCTTAAAGCTATGCTGGTCCCCCCCTTTGTTGAAGCAACCATCCGCCACTTCAAAATGAACAGGCACTTCCCCTTTAACACAGCGTGTGCAGTTTACGATCAACTCCTCGGCTAGGGGTGATGGAAGTAGATTTCTGAAAGGTTTACCCACACTTATTAGATGGTTGCTAAATTCAGCAGATTGCAGATGCTTAATCTCTTCAATAATATAGTGATTTCGCTCAGTAACACGAACGATTATCATCTCTTTAGGAAAACACTCCCAAAGGCTTTTTGCCACTAAATTCAAATCGCTATTAAGACAGCTAAAAAAATCCGGTTTATTACATACTGAAGTAAGCATGAACACACCTCAATGATATGAGCACATATATGTACAACACACTACTTCGGCTTTGACTACGACAAGCTACTTATAAAAACCTATAGCCCGTTGTTCGCGACACTCCTGTATGACGCGAAACTCATTATTTTTCTGCGTTACGAAGTCGAATAAGGTATTGTGTAACTCAGGAGTGGCATTAGTTTCTAGCAGCCAGCAAAAAAATGTCCATGACACTTCAGCAGCTTCTTCAGCTTTGGCGAGGATTTGATGCCCTATTTGATCGTCCACAACAAAAAAATGCTGTTCTTTTGTATTGAGCAAATGTATGTTCCCTTTTTGCTCAGTATTAATGCAAGCGCCAAGCTCCATTTTCCTAGCCACTTCTTGCAAATTGCAAAGGCGATGCATGCACTCCATGCTAATTGCGGTCATCAAACGACTAACCGATGAATCAAAAGGTAGGAAGGTAAGTGCTAGCCATCGATACCGTTTTAGCTCAGAAGCTTCATTAGAATAGGCTAAATTCAACTGTTCTTGAGGTAGAAGAGAAAGAGCTGCCAAGTTATTCATGATAACGAACCTTTGGGCAATAAAAAAAGGATCAGAGCGGGGCCCACAGGTGCATACTAGAGCATGATAAAGCCTACTTTCCTTGATATTCGTCAATTTTTATAGCGCAATTAAAAATATACAAAAAACGAATTAACAAGCTAATCCACTAACGCTAAGTTATTTTTAATAAAATTAACATTATTTAATAAAAGCTAATATTGAAATTCCGTATAAACAAAAGCACTAAACTACACAGGTAAAACCTTTATTAAAAAACACCTCATTGGGTAGTGTATTTTCAAAGCCCAGCAGCGCGCAATCTATCTTTTAGTCGCTGGTTTTCCTCAATTAAATCGGTCGTCAATGCGGCAAGTTCGGGTGCAGCCTCAAAATCGCGCTCCAACTGGTACATCCGCCGAGCACGTATCAGATCTTGACTGGTGAAGCGCCAGCTCGCCACATAAGGGGAACCATCAGCCAATAACCCGCTCTCAATACGCTCGATGACCCAGTCGGTTTCCACTGAGCAGGCACGCGCCAACTCATCAAGTGTCAGGGTCGCCTCATCAATCAAATCACCGCTAATAATAGCTCGCTGTACCATGGCTTAGCCTCCCTTCCGTTGGCGCGGATCAAAAGCCAGTTCCCGCGCCATGGTTTCATAGAGCTCCCGTGCCTTATAGCTATCGGCCGGGGGCAGTACGACCTCTAATTCCACATACAGATCACCCGGCTCAGGCCCGGGAATACCACGCCCCTTCAAGCGCAACCGACGCCCTGATTGAGAGCCAGCAGGCACCTTCAATTTCACGACCCCAGAAGGGGTGGGAGTTTCAATGCTGGCTCCTAACGCAGCCTCCCAGGGCGTTACCGGTACTGTCTGATGCACATCACGCCCTTCAACACGGTAACGCGAGTGGGGGGTAAAGCGAATCTCAAGGAACAGATCCCCCGGAGGCCCCCCGCCCACACCGGGGCTCCCCTGCCCCGTGAGACGGATATGCTGGCCGGTTTTAACGCCCTTGGGAATTCTTACGCTAAGGGTATGTTCCCTGGAACTGACGCGGCCTTGGGCATCGGCCTGTGGCACAAGCAGCGTGATCGACCGGGTAGCCCCGAAGTAGGCATCCTTGAGATCAATAACAACTTTCGCGTGACGGTCTTCGCCGCGCATTTGATAGCCGCCGGCGCCTCTTCTTGGGCGACGTGCATGGCCGAAAATATTCGCAAAGAAATCACTGAATTCACCGAGGTCAGCCTCCTCGAAGCCACGGCCGCTGAACTCAAAACCTGCATCCCAGTCCGGAGGGGGATGGAAATCCTGGCCMGAGTGATACTGCTCAGCCAGTTGGTCATAGGCGAGACGCTTCTCGGGATCAGACAGCACTGCCTTGGCCTCATTGATTTCCTGCATGCGCTGCTCGGCATCTGGCTCTTTGCTCACATCGGGATGAAACTTGCGAGCCAGCTTGCGGTAGGCTTTTTTAATCTCCTCGGACGTTGCGGTCTTCTTCACGCCGAGCATCTGATAATAATCCTTAAACTCCACGTTGAGAGCCTCCCGCAGTCGGAATGGGCTCCAGGCATTGTTCCGCCAAGTATCCCGGGTAACAAGCAGTAAATGACTTAAGGATAGTCGAGGCTCACGTCGCATGCCTGTAAGTTGGACATCTATTGATACCCAATTTAGAACATCAGAATTAAAGCCGTAGGCCCTTTAAGCAACCGTGGAGACGCCTGGCGTTGGCACACCACTTGCGGGTGCGACACTAGCACCTCCTGGATTCATAGAATAAGCGCAGCACTTTGGATCACAAGGTAGAGGCAGGAGGGCCAGCGCCAGTACCCTCTCTGCCTTACCTACCAAAGTGAAGCAGAGCATGGGATACCGACAACTGACCCAAGTCCAACGATACCAAATTTTTGCCTATCTTGAGACCGGCATCAGCCAGCGACAGATCGCCAAGGCCATTGGTGTCCACAGCAGCACCATTAGCCGCGAGATAAAACATAACGGTCTGCCCCGTGGTTATCCCAATTGGCAAGTGATCAGCGCCGACGCACTGCCTGGAAAGTGACTAAACGACTACCAAGCCTGGTTCGCTGGGTCACTGGCCAATTGATGGACGAATGGAGTCCTCAACAAATCAGTGGTTTTATGGCCAATGCCAACGGAGTCTGCGTAAGCCATGAGTGGATCTATGCGTTAATCTGGGACGACAAGAAGCACGGTGGAACCTTATGGAAACGGCTCCAGCTGTCACGCCAGCGGCGCTATCAGCGCCAATTGGCTAAGCGGGCGGGGTTAGGCAAAATCCCGCACCGAGTAGGCATCGAGCAGCGCCCTGCCAAGTTGGAAGAACGTCGCCATATCGGACATTGGGAAGGCGACACGGTGCTTAAGGGCCACAAAGAATCCGGGCTGGTGACCCTGGTCGAAAGACGCAGKGGCTACCTCTTGACAGCGCGGCTGCCAACAATCACCGCCACTAGAACGGCACAGGCGATGACGCGGTTATTGGCACCACGCCGAGGGGCAGTGCACACCATCACTTTGGATAATGGGTCGGAATTCGCCGAGCATCGGAAGGTTGCCAAGTCCGTCTCGGCCAAGACCTATTTTTGCGACCCGTACCGCTCATGCCAGCGTGGTACTAATGAAAACACCAATGGTCTGATTAGGCAGTATTTTCCTAAAGGTACTGACTTCCGCAAAGTGACCAATGCCGAGCTACGAAGAGTCGTCAATAAGCTAAACGATAGACCAAGAAAACGGCTGGGATACCGAACCCCAGCCCAGGTGTTCTTAGGTGAATACTCAGGAGCACTAGAAACCGCAGGTGCTGCACTTATTAGTTGAATTCAGGATAATAGTCAGTCGAGCGATGATCAAGCCTAGAGGATACGTTAATCCAGGAGAAAGCTCAGCGATTATCAAATTACAGGGACACATTAACTAAGTGCTATTTATTGTTACGAGGTGCTGAATTCGATGCTCGATAGAATGAAGCCAACAACTACGTAATAAAATCAAAATTTAAACTCATCTCCGTCTTCGTAAAATAGATCAATATCATTTTCAAGCTGTGACTGTTTAGCCTGCTCTTGCGCATGGAATTTCACTCGTTCTGTTAACTGAATTACTTGACTCATTGAGAATAGTTGAGCGTAGGCTAACGGCAAGGCACCACGGCGATGTAAATCAGCTAACGTTCCTTCTCCTAATTGGTTCAGAGCTTGCTGATTAATACAATGTAAACCCTGCATATGCAGTGACGCCTGCTTGTCACCCCAGGTCAGCTGTAGAGGCCAAGGCTCGATTAGGCCTGCTTCACTTAACACTTGGCAGGCAGCAGTCGTTAAGTGTCGGTTACACTCGCTTTGTTTGAGAAAACTCAGTGTTAGTTCGACTTGATTAGCAAGATTTCCCTTCCCTCCAAAAAGTGGCTCGGCGCTCAAATCGTCAGTGAGGTGCTGCCGTTCTATGCAGAATACTTTTTTATTCGTCTCGGCCTTTGCCAAGGTAAACGGATACTCTCGCAGCGACGCGGGCACGTAATCACCCAGCCAACGACCATCGCGATGCAAATACAAGTTGCATTCGTTAAATCCCAGTACTGCTACTGGGTGATAACCCTCATTCTGGTAAATAAAGCCCAATACATAATGGGGTACCAGACTGGCTAGCTCTTCCAGAAGAATGGGAGCCAAGTGATATTCTGCAGAAAAGAAATAGCCTTGACGTGACCAGAATCGTTTATTGACATGCTGAGTACGTGATATGGCGATCCATTCAAGCATGAGTGCACCTACTGTTCTTCAAAAAAAAGGGGCTGGTGAAACCAGCCCCTCATGCTACTAAGCTACTAACTTATCAAAAACTTCCTACCGTTGACTCATCATTAATACCAACTAGGCCAACTTCTTGGCTCATTGATGAGGGATTGAGAGTTCCAAACTCATCATCTCCCGGCATATCACTTATAGAGTTACTCTCGAACAGAAGGGTTGCATCATTACTTAGTTGGCTAGCACTGGCGTTATCAGCCACAGTAATAGCAAGCGTTGGAGCAGTCCGGTCTCCTCCAGCCGCCTCGACAAAGCGAGTCCCACCAGTTCCTTCTATTTTGACCGTGATCAGATCTCCTGAGTTAAGCCCCTCCTGAGCAATAAGCGAATTAAGTTGATTTGCCAAGTTAATACCTACAGTTATATTTTCACCATCCTGCCATGTACCTGTAGACTGCCACACTTCCTCTTCAGAGAGATAATTGCGGTTAGTGACTGAGCCGAAGCCCGCTCCGTTGAGTGAGTTCTCTACGGAGAAAGTCATCGTCGAGTTGGCAGAATGCGTCCTATCAGATACCCAACTGATAATCGCACTATCAATAGTTTCACTATCATCAAGATTAATATTATCAGGCACGGTAAATTGAATACCGACAACATATGAGCCTATCTCTAAATCAGGACTAGACAGAGATGAACCCTGTTCAATGTCGCCATTAGCACTCTCGACCATGGCGACAAAGTAAGTATCTGGCTCGTTTTGATCCTCTGGCACCACCACCAACTCAAAACCTGCTGTCGCAGTAGCACCATCTTCATCGGTTACCTGAACTTCCAGCGCGTAATTACCTACCCCTGCACTAGGGCTCCCCGAGAAAGTCTTCGTTTGTGCGTCGAAGAAGACTCCATCAGGTATGTTTAGGGCTTCATAGGTCAATATATCGCCATCCAGGTCGCGAAAGGTATCATCAGGAATCTCGAAGAAAAACTCATCTTCAGCTTCGATCGTCTGATCTTCAAGAGGGTTATTAACGAAAGGCTCGGTATCACCACTAAGTATAAAGGTAGAGTTCGTCGCGTTTATACTTGGCGCATTGCCTTGGTAAAGCTCAAAGAAGTCAATATGGAAGCCTTCGGAACGGCCTGCGAAAGTAATCGTATGAACACCGGCGTCAAGCACAAACTCCGCTGGGAAATTCGGTACCGAATCCGAGGTGCTATCGATAAAGTTCGCGAAGCCAAAATCGCCTGTTGCATTACCATACAGCTTTATAAACCCACTATTATCTATCGCATTGACATTACTAACGAGAAGCTCTTCAGCATTGTCATCTATCTTCACCCAGACATCATTCTGGGCATCGCTGGCCCCACCTGGATCCCGTGTCCCCCGAACTCGCAAGGTAAACTCCCCTGCTGCCGACTCAGGAATGACGAATGTATAGGTCAGTTCTGCCTGCGGCCCATTAAGAGCCTCACTGTCCTCATCGCCCCAGAGATAGTAACCAACTCCCTGGAAGTTCGCCTGGTTACCATTTTCGTCTGCCTCATCGAAGAACTGCCATTTGCCAGGAGGGTTTACTCCACCAGGTCCATTTATATCCTCAAACTGTACTTTAAGACGACTGTCCTCCATAAGGTAATAACCTTCCGACGGGATTGTCGTATCGCCATCCACAACAGGCGTACCATTCGAAATTAGATAGATCGGCTGCGATACCGGCCCCAATCCCAAGCCATCAGAGGTATTCGGGTTATCAATGACGGATGCAACAAAACCAAGCGGAAGTGTGTCATCTCCATCGAAGCTGGAGGTGTCGTTCAGGAAATCCCCATAGGTAAACTCCTGCGAAACATCGGCTGTGCCACTGGCGCCCAGCTGTACATCTACAAACTGGAACTCTGCAGCATTGTTAGCAGGGAAATTCTTATCCGCTAGACGGGCATTTACAGTATCGGCAATGCCATCCTGATTATTGGTTACTGGCTGGTGCCCTTTAGTCATGACGACTCGCACCCATTCACCAGCTGGCCCGCTAACAATTACCGAAGGTACTTCACCACCGTAGGTCCCTTGACTACCGGCAGAAAGCCCGTTGACACTCAATTCGGCAACTAGGTTAGGTGGCGTTTCACTCACCAGCACTTGTGCTCCAGCCTGGCTGCCATCGCTCATCAATTGTCCGCTGGCAGTACTACCATCAGTAAACTTGATATACACATTGGAGCCGATAAGTTCCGCCCCTGAGATCCCCCCCACATCCCAGAAGGGAATCGATCCCGTATCGACACTGGATTTGGTAAAGCCAGCAATCGAGTTAGGATCCATATCACCACTGAAACCAACTGTTTCACCGTTAGTAAATCCACCGTTGGCAGTGGCCGAAAATTTCACCAAGGCCCCACGGTAACCACCATTATTATCTGAATTCTCAGGCTCAGGATCGATTCCCGGCAGGAAATAATGCTCGTAGCCAGACGACCCCACAGGCTGAATTGCCCCGGTGTTACCGGCACTGTTGATCGCCCACTCCTTGGCTGTCGCATCCCCACCTTTGCCATCGGGATCAAACACGCTATCGCCATAGAGGGCTGTCGTCACATCAAAGAAAACCGCGGCGATCTTCTTATCTCCGGTATTTTGCACCTGGAACGAGTTACTGCCGTAATTGGAACTCTGTACGTCATTCCCGCCAGGAGTCACAGTGACCAATGCAGAGCCAACATCACCTTGATCATAGCTATCCGATAATTCGAGGTTAGCACCAGCAAAAATTTCTTCGATCTCGGTCGCCGGCACCGGCAAAGGAGTGCTAGTGTCTTCCTTGGCACTTMCCTCGAAGTAGTCATAGGCAGCGGTAAAGGCTTCCGCCGCACCATGCGTGTGGGTAATCCCTACGCCGACCGAAGCTGCAGGGTCTAGTATCGCCTCCTTAAGGGCTCCGGTGAGTTCCAACCCGCTAATGGTCACGCTGGCATTACCCGGTAAAGGTTCACCTGATGCGTCCAGTAAAGTGACTGTCGCCGTCGCCATAGTATTGCCGACGTTATTGACACTGACATCGAGTACTAGCTTCGCTTTTGCAAAATCACCAAAGCCATAACCATCTGGGAAGTCAGCCCCAAGTTTGGTTTCGGCGTTGTTGTCGCGCGAGGAAAACTCAATGTCCTGACCAACACTGCCAAATACCAACTTGGCAAAATCATTACTGTTCACACTAACCGCCAGCCCTAGCTGCGAATAACTACCGGGCGCCGAAGCAAAGGGGTTATCCACCACGGACTCCAGGATGAAGCCTCCATCACGAATAATGCCCAAGTGATAATCATTCTGTGGCGTATTTGCAGACCCCGTATCACCACTCGTTGTCGTGACCCTGAGTTGATTATCGGCAACGATGCCGGCGCCGGTATCTTCGTCCTGGAATGCCGCATCAGAACTGGCCATAACCCCGGTGAAACCGTTCTGATAGGGAGTGCCGTTTACTTCGAAATTAAGGCGTATGCTTTCGCCGTCGGCCAAAGGCTGCCCATTTTGGGCGTCATAAGCAAAGACATCATCTACATTGGCATCACCATCACCATCAATATCTTCATCCGCCTGATTGGCAGTGCCATCTTCGTCCAGGTCATCACCCGGGGCATAACCGCCAAGCGGGCTGCCCTCATCAAAGTCAATCATGAAGCTCGTCGATGGCGTTGAATCGACAAGGTTGGCATTCTCTGAGGCATCTGAGACCGCCCCCTGAGCCACCCAGACCGTATAACTACCATTTTCATTCCAACCTCCAGCTGGAGACGAGATCGCATAAGTTGCTTCGCCCGTCGTTGCGTTGAAGCCATCGAAGCTGATCGTGGCAGCAACTGGAACCCCATCCAGCATGAGTGCGATGTCACTGTTATCAAGCGTCTCCGTAGCGATGCCCGAGGCATCAGCGTAAGTGACAACAACCGTAAGTTCCGCGTCGGTGTTGACTGGCTGTAGGATAGCAATCGTCGCGACCGGCTTGTCGTTATCGTCAGTGGATTCTTCGCCCTGTTGCTGAATACGCAAGTAGTCATAATTAGCAACAAAAACTGGACCGGAACCAAACGAGGTCTGGGTTACGCCAACACCGAACTCTTCTCCCGCACTAGTAATGGCTGTATTCAAAGGGCCATCCGGTAGGAGCAGTGCTGGCAGAGCCGTATCTCCCAAACTTTGTCCTGATGCATCAAGGAAGGTCATGGTGCCCGAGAAACTTGCCATGCCACCATCAACACTGGCTTCGATAGCCACAACAACATCAGCAATCTGCGCGAAGCTGATGCTTGGCGGCAGGCTGAAGGTCTGTTTGCTTTGTGAACCTCCTAGCTCATAGGAGTATTCAATTTGCCCGCCTCCGACGTTGCCGAAGGTTACCTTCAGATATTCGTCCTGGCTGAGGCTTATATTAAGACCCAGCTGCGAATACTGTGCAGGCAGCGAAGGGAAAGGGTTGCCAAATTTAAGCTCAGCAGTAAAACCATCACCTCCAGACACATTAGTATAGTAATTATCATTGGCGTTATTACTGCCTCCAGCATCACCCTCACTGGCCGAAATAACCAAATTTCCATTAATGATTTCAGCTGTACCGGTTTCCTCTGTGTCAGTACCCGAACCTTCAGTCACTCCGTCAAATAAGCCTTGTAGAGTCTCACCTTCATCGAATTCAAGATTGATCGTCGCAGGATCGGTGCTGGTAATATCATCCTCCGTCACCGTTCCCATTGCCGTCGCAGCAGCGGGATCGATAGCAAACGCCTCATCTGCAATCCCATTCAGGATGACACTGACCTGCTCCGGGCCGTTGGCTTGATCATCGTTGGCGACGTCAACCGTCAAACTGCCGACGCCGCCGGTGAAGACCACCGTGCGGGGCTCGGATGTACCATTAATAGTGAGATCCAATGCCACCTCGCCGCTGAAGCCTTCCGAAGCGGTGAGGCCGAAACTTAGCGTGGTGGCACCCTCGTCGCCGCTTTCGACCATCGGATCAGCATCGGAAATGCCGATCAAGGTCGGCGCGGGTGGCTCGACGATTCCCGCGGGCACAAACTCGATATAGTCGATACGTGCGTATTCCAGCGTAGCCGCAGTTGCAGAGAGCGCCAGAGTAGCATCGTCGCCCACTGTGACATTTTCGAAAGTCACTGTGCGGAAGCTTGACGCTTGGGCAGCATTGCCACTGGTGGCGTCGTTATCGAAGATCCAGTCRCCGCTRAAGCTCTGGCCCTGGGCATTACCGATGCTCAACTGCGCCGTACTTTCGCCGTCGTTTTCGTCAAAATACCCGACAATCACGGTGTAAGTGCCCGCCGCAACCGCACCGGCTAGCGCGTAACTGGCCGTGCCCGACTCGCCACCCTGCAGCCGGATACCTTGACCCTCATCCGCTGCGCCGATGTTCTCGACGGTGTAATTGGTTGCCGTGGTAAAGTCCTCGGCCTGAAGGCGTACGGGCGTTGTTGGCGCGACCTCGTCATCCTCTGTCACTGTGCCCGTTGCCGTTGCAGCAGCGGGATCGATAGCAAACGCCKCGTCTGCAATCCCGGCTAGGATGACACTGACCTGCTCCGGGCCGTTGGCTTGATCATCGTTGGCGACGTCAACCGTCAAACTGCCAACGCCGCCTGTGAAGACCACCGTGCGGGGCTCGGATGTACCATTAATAGTGAGATCCAATGCCATCTCGCCGCTGAAGCCTTCCGAAGCGGTGAGGCCGAAACTTAGCGTGGTGGCACCCTCGTCGCCGCTTTCGACCATCGGATCAGCATCGGAAATRCCGATCAAGGTCGGCGCCGGTGGCTCGACGATTCCCGCGGGCACGAACTCGATATAGTCGATACGTGCGTATTCCAGCGTAGCCGCAGTTGCAGAGAGCGCCAGAGTAGCATCGTCGCCCACCGTGACGTTTTCGAAAGTCACCGTACGGAAGCTTGCTGCCTGGGCAGCATTGCCACTGGTGGCGTCGTTATCGAAGATCCAGTCGCCGATGAAGCTCTGACCCTGGGCATTACCGATGCTCAACTGCGCCGTACTTTCGCCGTCGCTTTCGTCAAAATACCCGACAATCACGGTGTAAGTGCCTGCCGCAACCGCACCGGCTAGCGCGTAACTGGCCGTGCCCGACTCGCCACCCTGCAGCCGGATGCCTTGACCCTCATCCGCTGCGCCGATGTTCTCGACGGTGTAATTGGTTGCCGTGGTAAAGTCCTCGGCCTGGAGGCGKACGGGCGTTGTTGGCGCGACCTCGTCATCCTCTGTCACTGTGCCCGTTGCCGTCACAGCAGCGGGATCGATAGCAAACGCCTCATCTGCAATCCCAGCTAGGATGACACTGACTTGCTCAGGGCCGTTGGCTTGATCATCGTTGGCGACGTCAACCGTCAAACTGCCAACGCCGCCGGTGAAGACCACCGTGCGGGGCTCGACCACCCCATCAATATCCACGCTCAGGGCCACCTCGCCGCTAAAGCCTTCCGAAGCGGTAAGGCCGAAGCTTAGCGTGGTGGAGCCCTCGTCGCCGTTTTCGACCATTGGGTCGGCGTCGGTAATACCGATTACCGTTTGGCCAACATCATCTTCTGTCACTGTGCCCGTTGCCGTTGCAGCAGCGGGATCGATAGCAAACGCCGCGTCTGCAATCCCGGCTAGGATGACACTGACCTGCTCCGGGCCATTGGCTTGATCATCGTTGGCGACGTCAACCGTCAAACTGCCAACGCCGCCGGTGAAGACCACCGTGCGGGGCTCGGATGTACCATTAATAATGAGATCCAGAGCCACCTCGCCGCTGAAGCCTTCCGAGGCGGTAAGGCCGAAGCTTAGCGTGGTGGTGCCCTCGTCGCCGTTTTCGACCATCGGATCAGCATCGGAAATACCGATCAAGGTCGGCGCCGGTGGCTCGACAATTCCCGCGGGCACAAACTCGATATAGTCGATGCGCGCATATTCGAAGGGTGCCGCCGTGCTTGCCAGGTCCAGAGTGGCGTCGTCACCCACCGTGACGTTTTCGAAAGTCACCGTGCGGAAGCTTGCTGCCTGAGCAGCATTGCCACTGGTGGCGTCGTTATCGAAGATCCAGTCACCGCTAAAGCTCTGGCCCTGGGCATTACCGATGCTCAACTGCGCCGTACTTTCGCCGTCGTTTTCGTCAAAATACCCGACAATCACGGTGTAAGTGCCCGCCGCAACCGCACCGGCTAGCGCGTAGCTGGCCGTGCCCGACTCACCGCCCTGAAGCCGGATGCCTTGCCCCTCATCCGCTGCGCCGATGTTCTCGACGGTGTAATTGGTCGCCGTGGTAAAGTCCTCGGCCTGGAGGCGTACGGGTGTTGTTGGCGCGACATCATCATCCTCTGTCACTGTGCCCGTTGCCGTCGCAGCCGCGGGATCGATAGCAAACGCCTCATCTGCAATCCCATTCAGGATGACACTGACCTGCTCCGGGCCGTTGGCTTGATCATCGTTGGCGACGTCAACCGTCAAACTGCCAACGCCGCCGGTGAAGACCACCGTGCGGGGCTCGGATGTACCATTAATAATGAGATCCAGAGCCACCTCGCCGCTGAAGCCTTCCGAGGCGGTAAGGCCGAAGCTTAGCGTGGTGGCCCCCTCGTCGCCGTTTTCGACCATTGAATCGGCGTCGGTAATACCAATCAATGTCGGCGCCGGTGGCTCGACAATTCCCGCGGGCACAAMCTCGATATAGTCGATGCGCGCATATTCGAAGGGTGCCGCCGTGCTTGCCAGGTCCAGAGTGGCGTCGTCACCCACCGTGACGTTTTCGAAAGTCACCGTGCGGAAGCTTGCTGCCTGAGCAGCATTGCCACTGGTGGCGTCGTTATCGAAGATCCAGTCACCGCTAAAGCTCTGGCCCTGGGCATTACCGATGCTCAACTGCGCCGTACTTTCGCCGTCGTTTTCGTCAAAATACCCGACAATCACGGTGTAAGTGCCCGCCGCAACCGCACCGGCTAGCGCGTAGCTGGCCGTGCCCGACTCACCGCCCTGCAGCCGGATGCCTTGACCCTCATCCGCTGCGCCGATGTTCTCGACGGTGTAATTGGTCGCTGCGGTAAAGTCCTCGGCCTGGAGGCGTACGGGTGTTGTTGGCGCGACCTCGTCATCCTCTGTCACTGTGCCCGTTGCCGTCGCAGCAGCGGGATCGATAGCAAACGYCTCGTCTGCAATCCCATTCAGGATGACACTGACCTGCTCCGGACCATTGGCTTGATCATCGTTGGCGACGTCAACCGTCAAACTGCCGACGCCGCCGGTGAAGACCACCGTACGGGGCTCGACCACCCCATCAATATCCACGCTCAGAGCTACCTCGCCGCTAAAGCCTTCCGAGGCGGTAAGGCCGAAGCTTAGCGTGGTGGTCCCCTCGTCGCCGTTTTCGACCATTGAATCGGCGTCGGTAATACCGATTACCGTTTGGCCAACATCATCTTCTGTCACTGTGCCCGTTGCCGTCGCAGCCGCGGGATCGATAGCAAACGCCTCGTCTGCAATCCCGGCTAGGATGACACTGACCTGCTCCGGGCCATTAGCTTGATCATCGTTGGCGACGTCAACCGTCAAACTGCCGATGCCGCCGGTGAAGACCACCGTGCGGGGCTCGGATGTACCATTAATAGTGAGATCCAGAGCYTCCTCGCCGCTAAAGCCTTCCGAGGCGGTAAGGCCGAAGCTTAGCGTGGTGGAGCCCTCGTCGCCGCTTTCGACCATCGGATCAGCATCGGAAATACCGATCAAGGTCGGCGCCGGTGGCTCGACAATTCCCGCGGGCACAAACTCGATATAGTCGATACGCGCATATTCAAAGGGTGCCGCCGTGCTTGCCAGGTCCAGAGTAGCGTCGTCACCCACCGTGACGTTTTCGAAAGTCACCGTGCGGAAGCTTGCTGCCTGAGCAGCATTGCCACTGGTGGCGTCGTTATCRAAGATCCAGTCRCCGCTAAAGCTCTGGCCYTGGGCATTACCGATGCTCAACTGCGCCGTACTTTCGCCGTCGTTTTCGTCAAAATACCCGACAATCACGGTGTAAGTGCCCGCCGCAACCGCACCGGCTAGCGCGTAGCTGGCCGTGCCCGACTCACCGCCCTGCAGCCGGATGCCTTGACCCTCATCCGCTGCGCCGATGTTCTCGACGGTGTAATTGGTTGCCGTGGTAAAGTCCTCGGCCTGGAGGCGTACGGGTGTTGTTGGCGCGACCTCGTCATCCTCTGTCACTGTGCCCGTTGCCGTTGCAGCAGCGGGATCGATAGCAAACGCCTCATCTGCAATCCCGGCTAGGATGACACTGACTTGCTCCGGGCCATTGGCTTGATCATCGTTGGCGACGTCAACCGTCAAACTGCCAACGCCGCCGGTGAAGACCACCGTGCGGGGCTCGGATGTACCATTAATAGTGAGATCCAGAGCCACCTCGCCGCTAAAGCCTTCCGAGGCGGTAAGGCCGAAGCTTAGCGTGGTGGAGCCCTCGTCGCCGTTTTCGACCATTGAATCGGCGTCGGTAATACCGATTACCGTTTGGCCAACATCATCTTCTGTCACTGTGCCCGTTGCCGTTGCAGCAGCGGGATCGATAGCAAACGCCGCGTCTGCAATCCCGGCTAGGATGACACTGACTTGCTCCGGGCCATTGGCTTGATCATCKTTGGCGACGTCAACCGTCAAACTGCCAACGCCGCCSGTGAAGACCACCGTGCGGGGCTCGACCACCCCATCAATATCCACGCTCAGAGCCACCTCGCCGCTAAAGCTTTCCGAGGCGGTAAGGCCGAAGCTTAGCGTGGTAGTGCCCTCATCGCCGTTTTCGACCATCGGAACAGCATCTGTTATGCCAATCAGTACCTGAGGTTCGGCCTCTTCGGTCGAGGACACCTGGAGATAGTCGTAAGAAATGTCGAAAGTATCAGGCGACTGGCCACCGGTGGATGTTTGTATAAAGCCTACGCTGACGCCCTGAGCTTCATCCTTAATTGCTGAAGCCAACGGATCAGTCAGCGTTATTTCTCCCGAAGCACCGTCAATTATATTGGTATTATTCAACGTCAATACAGAGCGAGTGAGTGCCTTAACTTCGCCGGATGTAGTATCTACGACTATTTCAAGCATCAGCTTCACTGAAGCTATGTCGCTGTAGACAACACCACTCGGTAAGGCAAAGGTCGCGCCTGGAACAGCAGGTGTTGCTCCCTCTACCTGTTTATTTTCATGGGCGAGCTGGAAAGCAGCGGTACCGTTCGCACCGAAAATCCATTTCACTAGATTGTCTTCCGAAAGACTGACCGCAACACCACCAGCCTGGTAGTTAAGTGGTGCCTGCAGGCCCTCTTGCTGATCATCGAAGTCCGGCATAGCAAAACTTGTCTCAACGATAAAGCCACCAGGATTCTTCACCCCTACCGCATATGCATCCTTCTGAGAATTGTTGTTGGTATAGTGATCACCTGTATCGGCTACAATATTAAGTGTGCCATTCTCGACACTTGCTGTACCGCTCTCGACAGCTCCAGCAGAATTACTCTCATTTGCCCGGCCCATTAACCCCGTCAGGCCAGCCTCATAGGGACTCGCGGTGTCTTCTTCAAAGTCAAGCAAGAAGGTTTCGCCAGCCGCTAAAATCATGCCATTAGCAGCATCGTATGGGAAAAGGTCGTCATCATTATTAACGCCGTCCTCATCCAGGTCGTCCGGATTGGGCACAGAGCCCTCATCGTCTTCGGTCACACTGCCCGTTGCTGTGGCCGCCGATGCATCAATTTCAAACAACCCTGTGCTATTGACTGCGACCAAAGTGACTGAAATTTCGTTGGTACCATTAGCCACATCGTCATTAGGCACATCAACCGACAGGATGGCGGTGCCGTCGCTGAAGTTCAACGTATCCGTCACGGTCACGCCATCGATGCTCAGGGTCAATTCCACCTCGCCACTAAAGCCATCTGAAGCGGTGAGGCCGAAGTTCAGTGTCGTGAAGCCATCGTCTCCATTCTCGATGATGTCAGGAGCATTAACGATAGCCAGAGTAGTGGTGGGATCCGTTGGCTCTGAAATGAGATCCGGCGAGGTAACGTTGAGATAATCCCAACTAGCCATGAACGACTCTATGGGATTGTTGTAATCAGTTGAAGTGACCCCAACTGCCGTTGTTGAGTTCAGATCAGTAAGATTACTTAGCACTGCGGGTGGCAACACCTCAGGGGACGCCGTTGCGAAACCATCGGTTGCCTCGGCACGCAAGCCCCCCAGAACATTTTCGTTAGTATCGAAGAAAGTAACGATAGGAGTCACAGTACCGGCTGTCTTGTTGACGACTAGCGTCAGTTCTACAGAGGCAATATCATTCAGGGTTGTTGAGGCATTACTCAGCATATTCGCAAGCGGAATGACTGTATCAATGGCGCTTTTGGACCAGATTTGCACCCCGTTACCGCCATTACCACCGAACACTAGCTTGACGAGCTCATTATTGCCCTGACTGCCAAGACCGAAGACTATGCCTTGCTGGGCAAAGTTCGGGACAGTATCAGTTGGTAGCTCTTGGGCTGCGAGAGCGGCAGGGAAGGGATTATCAAAGCGCGAGGTAATGTTTATCGTCTCTAACGCTGGATCGCCCAGTGCCACATACTTGATAAAGTCATTCGCACTCGGGTCAGCCGCTTGTGAAATGTCGCCATTGGATGTCCAGACGATCAGTTCGCCACCCTCCACAGTAGTGAAGACCGTATCATCTACAACGTCACCCAGCGTGCCATCAAAACCGCCTTCCTCAAGCGGCGACCCGGGATTCTCGAAATCAAGTTCGAGGATGACTCCATCGCTCGAGTAATTCACATAAACCGAACTAGCCGTTGCGCTGTTGCCATTGTTATCGCTATCGAGTACTGCATTGGCGGCGACTGAAGCGGTGATTGTCCCGGTTTGCCAGCCGCTCTCAGGGGCGTCAAAGGTATAGGTGGCAATGCCACTGGCGCTATCATAAGCCACCAGCGAAGGAGTAACTAACGCACCAGCGGCAGAGGAAACAGTGACATCGGTAGCACCGATCTGTGTGCCGGAAATGTTGCCATCGTCAGTGTACTGGACAGTGACAATAACCTGTCCATCGCTCGACTCCGGCGCTTCAATCGAAAGAATGCTGGCAATCGGTATACCGCTGTCGACTGCCTGATAAATAGCTATGGCGTTGAAGCCCGGCTCGCCGTTATCCGCATTGACATCAATAACGATCTTGCCATCTGTCACTATAACGTTTTTGGTAAGAACGGTTGGCTTGTCGGCTCCTCCCGCTGCTATAAAGGCATCAAAGTTCTCAGCAAACAACTCGCCTTGTATCGTGTAGTCACCCTGGCGCTGGCCGCCCTGGGTTTGATAAAGCTCAGCAAAATGCAGCTCCACCACATATAAACCATTGGGCACTTCATAGGTTGCTGTGTATGAGCCAGCAGCAGAGTCACGATAGGTGTGGTAGGCAGAACCATCCAGATCGACCCCACCACTGTTGCTACCGGTTGCTCCGGCTTTACCATCAATATTACTGACTGTTTTTGTACTCGGCGAGTAATACGCGGGGTCATCCGCCTCAAGATCGATACCCAGGATCGGATCATTAGTGATGGCACCGCCATAAGTATTTTTATCATCACCCTCGAGACTATTATCGATAGTGTTGCTGGTTGGTCCGACGTTTATCGCTCTTTGTAACGCCCCCTTGACGAGCTGTTCAAGGTTCCGGGCAATAATGACATCCGTTTCAAAAGCGGCGACACCAAGGCCTGTCGTATCAGTAAAGCTACCTGCAGCAACGCCAACCTTGAAAGCACCATTTTCCCAAGCATTAGAACCTGTCGGCGGGGAAATGGTGTACTGGATAGTAGCGGTCTTGCCATCATTGCTGAGTGTAATAGCATCGTTATCAGCCAGGGAGACGGCACCAGGCTCATAACCGGTAAAAATCAGCTCATCACCATTGATAGAATCAACATTAATTCCAGCGTTATCGGTAACCACTACTGTGGCCAAGATGTCACTGTCGTTATCGAAAGGTTGATCGATCATTATCGACACTACTTCCGGTGGTGTTACATCTTCAGGTGGCACATAGGTTCCACCAACTTGCCAGACCACCAAACCGCTGATTTTGGCCTGGTTGACCGAGGCATCGAAGCCAATGTTGAGAACACCATCAGTGACGGTAACGGCGTAGGTCTTGATCACTTCGGTTGCTGCGCTACCAACATCGCCAATGATGTCATAGTCATCTTCCACCAGCGCATCCTCAATGCTAATGTCAAAGACACGCGCCCCAGTACCGCTGCTGTTTTCCACACCATGGTAAATCTCGGCGAAATACATATCGATCAGGTATTCACCGTTCTCGACCGGAATCGAGTAGCCCCATTCGCCGGCATCTTCTGCCGAGCGCTCAGACTGATGCAGCTCATCGGGGACACTGCCGTCGATGTCGACTACGTTGACATAATCTTTGGAGGTGACACCGCTAACCCAGCCATTAACCTCAGCGTTGGTCATGTCTGAGAGGAAATCAATTGTCTGGTCACGTACGGKGACGTTGTTAATATCGGGCCCCCCCGAGCTGATCGCGGCAACCGCAGTCAACGCAGGTACAGTGGTAATGCGCGTCCCGTTAGCGGTGGACGTGAAGCTGAATACTGACTCGCCAGTACTGGGATCGAAGTCTTCAAAACCCTCACCACTAAAAGTGATTGCCGTTTCGTTATTGATAGTAATGATCGCGGATCCAGCTTGATAGGTTACGTCGCTGGCATCGAACGAAGCACCCTGAACAACGACTTCATCGTCGGGTGTGAAGTCGGTGATTTCAGTACCGTTTATAGTATCGAGCGTACCTTGGAAGCTGTCGGCTCCACCGCCCCCTGTAAACGTATTATTGCCACTCCCGGCGATCATCACGTTGTCGCCGCCATTACCAGTGGCATGAAAATCTGCCATGGTGCCGGAGCCATCGAAGTTCTCGACGCTGTCATCCAGCGGCGACAGTACGGTATCGGTTCCGGTATAGATAATAGTGTCAATACCATTAGAGCCTTCGGCCCCCACACCGCCAGCCGAATCTGCCTCAATCTCATTACCGAAGCCATTTATTTTGAGGTTTTCGAAGTTAACCGGTGCAAGAGGCGCACCTTCACTGGTTTCAGCTAGGAAGCCAAAAGCAGCTCCAGAGGGGGCCTGGGAATCACCATCGCTGATGGTATGATTACCTGTCAGGACGTCACGTAAAACACCCTCAGGCAGCGTAAAACCATTCAGAGGCAGTTCGGTAAAGGCATCCTGGCTATTGAAACGGTAGCCCGCGTAGAGGGCGAAGCCGTCAGCCATATCAATCTCTAGGTATAATTCAACCTGCGTCACAGCAGTATCTGTGAGTGCTGGCACCGCCACTTGAGCCAACGCCTGATAATTGTTGTCGTTGATTTCATAACCAACTTCAAAGCCAGCTTCTCCGTTTACCTCTCCAAACACAAGGCGTACGAAGTTGGCCTGAGTACCATCGCCAAACATGAGTCCAGTCAGTTGGCCATCTGCAACACCGCCATTATCGGCAACCCAGTTGAGCACCTGTGTTGTTGCCACCAGACGCTGAACATCACTGCTGGGATTGACACCTACATGCATAGCATCACGAACGCTATTTGCAGGACCGACCACAGTGCCCGGCACAACCTCCTTGATTTGGAACAGTGCGGCATTGGCACCGGGAATGATATTACCGCCGATATCATAAAGGCCGGGAAGCCCCTGATCCGGGTTGGCATCCTGATTCGGCGTCGCACCATCAAGTGCTGCGCCCATCAAACCAGTATCACCGATGGTGCCGGGATAGGGAGCCTCGGTAGGCTGAAAATTCATGACGATGGCTTCGCCTGGCGTCAGCGCGAGACCATTTGCGGCGCTGTACTCAAATGGGTCATGAATATGGTTAATGCCGTCAAGATCATGATCAGTCGGATCAGCGGCTTCACTGCCGGCGAGAGGAACAGCCCCATTATTGGGCTGGAGGATTTCGATTTTGGTACCACTTCCGCTGTAAACAGTTGCCCAAACAGAACCACGAAACGCTGCCTGGTTATCCCATGCAGATAGGTCATCGCCAATAGAAGCCAGCCCAAGAGGACTGCCTGACAACGCCAATGTGATCCTCTCAGCAGCTTTTACCCCACCGCTACCGCTAGCGGTTTGCATGACGCCATTCTCATCCCGTCCCATCACGATGAGGTTGCCACCGCCCAACTGTACTGCCATAAGAGCGCCGGACATCTTCGTCTCACCATCATCAAAAACGGTCGACGTATATTCGGTCAAACCATTGATCGACCCCGTACCTGAGTCAATTGCGCCATCGTTATATCCCCCTTCGAGATAGTTGCCTTCTATAACGTTAAGTGTGGCCACCACGTCATCAATATCTGCCGGCACCCCAGCGGTTCCGAGTACACCGGATCCTCCGATACTCGACGGCGTCTGGGTATAGTCGCTAGTCAGGTACGCCTCACCATTTTCGGTAATGTAATACAGCTCTCCAGGAACTAAGCTAATAACGCGGCTTGTAAGATCCCCAGAAGACACGCCGTTAGACTCATCCTCAACAGTTACCAGCCAGTCGATAACACTGTCGTAGTGCTCTTCAGATACCAGCAGGAAAGCATCCTCAACCCCATTCTTGGGCGTAAAGAGGAGCCCAGCTTCACCGCCACTGGCACGTGTCGGGTTCGGGTGACCGCCGTAAACCAGGGTTAAAGGATCGTCAAAGTCAGGATGCGCCATTACGTAGGTGGCGGCGCCCGCCTGACCAGCGGAAAGAACCCGGCCAGCGAGATCGTCTGATCGAGTGATTTCGTGAAACTGATCGAGGTTTTTAGGATTCCAAGCTTCAGTATTGATGCTGTCACTACCACTACCATCACCGTTATTAAGATTGGTAGCTATATAGTTTTCATCTTGTTCAGCATCGATATTGCCACCATTATCCCCCGCCTCGCCAACAGGGCGACCGCCCCAGCTATTATTAGCGCCGTTATCATAAGTCCAGACGCGTCCATCTTCGGTAACTTCTACATCATAGGCATTACGATACCCCGCAGAATAAATCTGCACTGGGCCGTTAGGATCTATTTTTCCCCCGTTGAAGCCATCATTACCACCAAAGGGGTCAGTGAGCGCTTCTTCGCTCGGGGAGCGTGAGGGGTCGTTTAAGGTAGGAATGTCATAGACGTAATTGCGGCCATCATCGTTTTTGATCTCCATGGATTTAAGTTGATCAAGATCGACCTCTAAAATCGCCGCACTATAGGCCGTTTCCTGCTGTCCAGAAAAATTATTCGAAGGTGCACCAGCATTGGCATTACCCCCGTTAGCAACGATGAGCCTCTCACTTAGTAAACGACCGTTATCGTCAAACTCTTGTATGACTTCCAAACCATTAAGAGAGTGATTCTCTTCGGAACGAGCAAGTCCCCGGACAAGATCTAGTGCTTCCCATCCATCTACTGTCTGCGTTAGGCGCGTAATGATGCCAGAGTTTGTATCGAGACCTGTGTCAGAGCCACTACTCCCAGCACCAATGCGATTATCACTAGATGTCACATAGATATTGACTGCCGGCTTTCCATTAATTATGACCGGGTCACCGTTTTCATCATATTGCGGGGTTACATCAATACCCGTAACTTGACGATTGTTAGATCCCCCCTCGGTACCATCATCGTTATGGTTAGGTAATTCCTTTACTAAAAAAACAGTTTCAGCTTCAACGACATAGAAACTTGCCGTACTGTCACTATCTGCTGTATTAGGATCTCCAAATGCTACGGTTAAAACCTTGACATCACCACTCTGCTCAGTGATATAGAGGCGACCATCTGCCCCCCACACCAGTGCGGTAGGTTGGGACAAGGTAATTTTTCCGTTGAGATCTAAACTGCTTTGAGAAAAATTATTCGTAACCATGATGGGAGGATCCTTTTAACTGATTATTTTAAAACAGCTTTCGGGCAACAAATTAACTAAAAATTACTAAAACAGAACGCAAGCCCTACTTCGCATCATGAACTTTAATCTGCAAGCAATTTTCAGCTTCATTAGTTTTATCAACAATGCTAAAGCTACGCGGCAACAAACGCTGCTGCATAGCTTCCACGCAAAGCCACGCACTGGTTAAAAAATAGTTCGGATAAAAAAAAACATCAACAGACTTATTATAAAAATCAGGCCAACTAACCAAGAAAACAAAGTTTAGGTTTTATTTTTTACTGTTACCAAGCAAAAGAAACATTAAAAATAATACATTTTCCGTTTAAAAAATGACGCCAACTAATGCTTTTTTACAGTAGAAACCTAACTATCAAGGACTAAAAACATACCATTCCAGGCCACATCCAGAAGCTAATTCACTGATTTCTTATTAATAAAATCAATCAAGAAAGCTTCCCTTGCTTTATTTTAAACAACTGAATAACCGAGGAAATACATTTGACCACCTCGTTTGAACAAAGCATTGTTTAAGCGAGTGTATGTATTAGCCCTTTTAAATGACTGGGAACTTATTCGTGCAAGAAAAAATCAAGTGGTGGAAATTGTCTTTAATAAAATCGTAAGTTGGTAGCCATAGTTTTCGTGACGTACAGATGTCCAGCCGTGTTACTCAGCAGCACAGACGACCAAACAAACGATAAGCACTTAAAGGCAGTCACTGTATTTCATCCACTGGTATAGAAGGCGGTCTCAATAACCAAGCGCACACGACGTGACTGCCACTCCAGTTCGATCTACATCGTTCGGGCGTGATGGATGTCAATGGCATCTATTAGCAGATAGAGTTTGGCGTCCCTGGCAGGAGCAGCACAGACACGATAAATATATGTTTTTATTATAAGAAATCAAAAAACCATTCTCTTTGTATACCAATGAATATACCACTACTCTGAAAAAATAGTTTAAACAGACTATCCACCCTAAAGAACTGGCATGGTAAAGACCTCGTGAAGCGATTGATGCGCAGCACTGCTGACCAGCCAGACATCTAGAACATGAAGACTGCAGGATATCCTTATCAAAACCTAGCTATTGAGTTAAATTTCTTGATATTCCATTTTCAGAAAACGATTTTCCTTTGTAAATGCGGCGCGTGTATATTTTTTGATATCAATTTCAAGTGAGTCCATATCTTCACGACTCAGCTTATCTCTATTAAGAGTCAGTATGTATTGCTTACCTATTAAATCATTAGAATTGTTACCAATGAAATTTATGCTTTTTACCAATGTATCTTGATCAACGTCAAAGATATTATCATGTACTAAAAAGCCAGGATGCCGACTAGCAGTATCAGGATTTATCAACAATCCAAGATCATATAGAAACACTTTCTCCCTATTTATACTGTGGCTACCATCAGAATCAATTCTAAGCTCAAATTTCAATATCTCTTTCTTATTCGATACATCTATTGAAAATGAGCTTTTTCTATTTCCAAAAATATATTGATGCATATCAAGCAAGGTATTTTCAAATGACTCAATAGTCTCAGCTGCATCATTTACGAAGCTTTGCAACAAGTATATTTCATTTTCTCTCTCGCGTTTCTTATTTTTATGTTCAGCATCGTACTCTGAATATTTTTTCAAAAATGAAGATAACGCAGAAAACTCTTGAGCTTTTTTCTCATGAACATAAATCGTTTGTTTAAGGCTTATGAGCAAACCATCTTGGTCTAATAGAAAAAGCTTTTCTTTATAGTCTTTATCCAATAATAAAACACGCTCTTCGATATCCTTCAATTCAGACTCCAGCTCTTCTCTCCTTCCTTCAATAATATTTCTTTGGAATTCGTCTATTTTTTTCTTAAACTCAGAAACCTCATCTAAGCTTTTTTTAACAAGATCGCCTAAACCCTCTTGAAACTGATTATAAAGCTCTGCCACTTCATCGCTATCAATATAATTTTCACCACGAAATAATTTTAATTTTGAGAGTTCTGACTTTAGAACGGATTGCGTTGCTCGCTCTTTCTCAATCACATTCTCTAAATCAATAATTTCATTTTTTACAATATCAAAACCTTCAATGTTCTCTAATCTATCGATACTTTCTTTTATTTTTTTTACTTGGCTCTCTAACTCATTCAGCTCTGACTTAGATTCAGACAAATTCTTGCCTGTTAAAACAGTTACATTTTCCTCCATTTTTTTCCTAGCTTTAGATATGCTATCCAACTCCTTTGAAAGTGATTTTGCACTAACATAAGGAGAGGGATCTATACCCAAAAGGAAAAGGTGGGGGGTGTAGTCAGGAGGAATACTTTTCCTAGTATCAAAGCAATGTATTATTGATTTGAACTCTGAACCTTCCTCTCTAATTAATGGCCCCATCATAGACCTGAAAGATGGCACGCTAAAAAATTCGCTACTAGGAAATAGTAAAGCATTTATGTGTTCGTGAGCATCAGAAAGACGAGAGTAGCTTTTTGCTTTACCATCAATTATTAGAGTTGGAGAGTCTGGATTTTCGATTTTTCGTTTCGATATGACAGAGTGCCCATTTATTTCAAAGTCTAAGCAAATAGTAGTATCATGCGATAATTTTTTTTCAGGTATTAATGAAATACGGCAGTCAGCATATCTTTTCAAAAGCCCAAAGCTAATAAAATCTATAGCAATAGACTTACCTACACCGTTGGTTTTTACATTCCCATCTTTTGTTTCTCCTAGGATAAGATTAAACCCTTCGTAAAAACAAATAGGATCAAAAACTTTTGGTTCACTATATAACTTATTGATCTTCATTAGCTACAACCACATATGGTTCATTAAAATCTACAATACCTAAAGAAAAAAGAAAAATCATTCCGTAGTACACCCCTCTTGCAGAAGTATTACTCTTCTTTCTTAATACTTTAGCAACCTCAAAAATACTTACCCTCTTATCTTCGCTATTTCGAATTAGCTGTAATATTTCAAAACCAATAATAGGCGCGGTATTTTTAAACTCTTCATCCTTGGTGAATAAATTGCTCATCTCGCACCTCTTTATTAGGAAAAACATTACACTTAATAAGCTGCTTAATTATATAAAAATATGCAGCACCCGTATCAGCTTCAAAACCATTACTCTGAATCAATAATAGAAAATCACTTAGCATTTTCTGCAGTGCTGTAGTAGGATCACCACCGCACTCAGTAAGAACTTTATCGCTCGTAACTCTTAAATGCTGAGCTACTCTACGTATTTTAACTGGGCTTATATCTGAATTTTTCTCAACAGCATCAAGTACTGCACCATAGTCACGGTATAGCTCAATATACTCTCTTTTTAAAAACTCAGCATGATCAGCAAATCTTTTATTAATTTTTTCCTGTGGAAAAGGTTCATCAAGAAAGCCCTCTCCGATAGCCGGGTGGTTTTCATCACTTAGTAACTCAACAATTTTCAGGATAGTTTCAACATTTCTGGCTAATTTTTCTTTAGGCTTAACATGCAACTGATCATTTAAAAACTCATTAATAAACTCAATATTTTTTAAATCCAAATTGTTAATTTTGGCACAAAGATCTCCAACATCCCAAACACAATCAGTTATTTTAAAAATAAAGTTTTCATTTCCAAGCTCTTTTAATTTGTGCTTCTCCTTCTTAGCAATATTCAAAATGATCAGCTTGTCATACTTCAAATAAAGTTCTTTTTCAATAAATTTACTAACAGTATGCCTTGATTTTGCGAGCGCAGATGTTGATGTTACTTGTATAGCAATTCGTTCATTCTCGTCACCAAGATCAATAGCAGCAGCATTACCATCGATACTATTAATATTAATAAAATTATAGCCAAACGCTAGATTTAACAAATCTCGATAGAAATTTTCCGCATGAACATTGATATCAGTTAAATTTAGCTTATTACTAATATCGACTTGGATAGAAAGCCAAGACAATGAGGATATTATCGACTTTTGTAATTCTTGTCTGTTCATACCCCACCAAATTCAGTGTTAGCTAAAAATAAAATCTACTTTAGCTCATTTTTCATGCTCTTGGGAATACTTAGGCCTTACCTAGCTTTATCAATACCAACCAATTCAGCAGCCAAGCTCATTTACTGTTGCTACCTGATCACCACCAACATGTTTGATATTCAACGTTCACAAATCCGCATGATTTCGCATGCCTCCAACGCACCCAAAACCCGCCTACAGCCCAGCAATAGCGGGCTTTGGGCCGTTTTGCGGTGTGCATGAAGAATTGCCCCACAAGCGAACACCGCAGGCGGGTGGGGGACAACGCGCCGTTGGGTGCGGCGGCCTGGGGGGCCTACCCCTTGGCAACCATCCCATATAGCCGCTGTGTGCCGCTGTAAGCCCTGCTAATGCTTTGAAACGAGAAAGCCCCGCACAGGGCGAGGCTTTGGCTTGAGGGGCGTGATTGAGCGCTAGGCGGCTGTATCGTCGCTATCCAGCTCATCAAGGCTTGGTACGAAGCCCATTTTTTCTTCAAGCTCTTTCAGCTCACGTGGGAAGCGGATGGGTGAGTAATAGCCGCCATCTTTATAGTCTTCAAACGGCAGGCGCTCAGGGATCTCGGTGCCTGGGAGCTTTATCCGCTTGTGATCGACTGGTATGCGACTGAGGAACAGATCGCCAAGTGCCGACATTTGACGCCTGCTCACCTCGCGATTCAGTTGAGCGGTGTCTTCGTAGTTCATTACCGCCTTATAGGCCGCTCCTTTTTGCTTCCAGGCATCGATCCCTAACGTGGCCATGTAAGCATGATCGTTGCAGGTATCTGTTTCGATGCGCTCGAACAGGTACTTCACAACCTCCCCTAACTTGGCCATGCACTCTGTGTTACGGGAAAGCTCGTCCACAGCTTCAATTAGGCGATTATGCGTCACCAAGTCGATGAGCCTGCTTTTATTGTCCACTAAGGCATTACGCGCCAGATAGGTATACATTTTGATCCACTGGGCCTGTGGCTCAAGTAACTCGATCATTTCCTTGATCTGCTCGGCCTCTAGCTTAGCTTGGGTTTTCTGTTTGACCTTATCGCGCATCGATTTAGTCTGTTTGCCAAAGCCTTTCAAAAAGCTCTGCTTCCACTCTCCATCGGCTTCTTCGCCCTGCTGTTCTAGCGCGCTTAGCGTTTTTTTCAGCCGATCCAGTTCATTGCATACCTCTGTCAGCTTCCGGCGACGCGTGAGGTATCTCTTCAAGCCCTTCTCAACATTCTCGCGCAGATCTTCTTCTGAGATACAACTCGCTATGTAGGGCGCATCGAAGTAAGTAAGTGAACGTCCAGGCGCTTTGCCCCCTTTGGCGGGTGCTTGTGCTTCCAGTTGTGCGGTTTCCATGGTTTGGCCCTCGTTGCTGTTACGGTCGGTCTGTTGAGTGGTAGTGGCTGGTTGGTTCATCAGGCCCTCCATTGGGCGGTTGGGGTGCAGGGTGAGGATGTGGAGCTGAAGCCCCACGGTTGGGAAAACGGGAGAAAGAAGAAAAGCGCCTGCCAGAAAGGGGGATGGGTCACGGCAAGGAGACAACCAGGAAGTGTTCGCATAACGAACGCAACCATTCCCCTATAATTCCCCTGACTGATTTCAAAAACGCGGGCAACGAGGCAACACCGGTAACACCATTGATTTAATTGATATTTTTTTTGGCAACCTGTAGCCGCTTTTTTAAAACGGCAACAGACAAAATCAGGTGCTCTATAGATATAAAGATATGTGTTGCCTTTGTTGCCACCTCTCTTATTAATAGGCAACGGCTGCAAGCCGCATGGTTGCTGGGTGTTGCCGTTGTAGCCAGTGTTGCCACAGAAACTAGGTTCACGCGTAAAAAGCCTATCCATCATTCGCCCCCTCGCTCTGCATCCAGCTTGTCGGGATCAATGACGAAAAAGCGCGTGCTCCCTCCTCCTGGCAGGCGGTAGTTTTTCTGGCGGCGGCCACTGTCGGTTTTGGCTAGCACGTTGTAGGTTTCCAGGGTGCGTATCACTCGGTCACGGCCATACCCCGCTGCCGCCTCAGTCAGTGAGGCACGGTTGAATAGGTAAAGACGCTTGCCGTCCTCGATCTCGAAGTAACCTGCTCGGTGCTTAATGTTGGAGTTGGGTAGCTCAGCAGCAATATTGGAAAAGCGGCTATCACCGTGCATAGCGATAAAATCCGATAGCGCGCTAAGTATTTGCCGATCTTCTGCGTTACCGTCGCCTACCCTGGCGATCCACTCGCGGAAAAGCTGGCGGCTTGCATTGGCGGCGGTGCCTTCTTCCCACGGCAAAATTCCGTAAGTGGTCGCCAGCTCACCTGCTAGCCCAATGATGGCGAAGCGATCCGCTACCCTGCCCGCCTGGGGGCCTTCAGAATTGAATCCTTACCGTACCTCAGCAAACCGGCGATAAAAGTAGTCGGGATCGGTTTCCTTGAGTATCTGCTCCACGAAGGCGGGGCCAATCATGCCAAAGTGGTGCGCTGTGGCCGTGGTTAGCCTTCTATGGAAGGTGGCCCCGCTCATGCCGTGTACGTCGTCAAAGGCGCGATAAGTGCGGGTGCCTGCATTCACATCCACCATGCGCAGTTCTGCCCCGGCATGGGCGGCATTGCCAGAAATGGCTGCGTGTTCTGTCAGCGATCGTTCACCACTGGAAAGCGCCAAAACCCGCCAATATAGCTTGGGCCGCCCTTCCCGTTCGCGGGTCATGGTGCCCTTGCCCGTACCGTTAGCGATGGCGTAGGCCATTTCTTGTACCCGCTTCGGATCGGCGCGCTTGATCTCGTCCAGAATCAGCACCGTGTCATTGCGTGACGATGCCTCGATCTCGATACCACCCTTTGACATATCCCACGAGGCGGCAAAGCGGCTGGGGTCGCCCCACACCGTGGCGGCGAGTGCTTGAGCCAGTGACTTACCGCTTGAGGAGTCGCCCACCAGATGCACACCGCCCCCATTCACGCCTACTTTTGAAAGCAGCGGGCCTGCCAATGCGCAGCAAACCGAAAGGATCAGTACCGGGTTGCCCTGGCAGTAGTAAGCCAGCTCGCTTTTCCAGCCTTCCAAGGTGCCCCGCTCTGAAAACAGCAGCGCGCCCTTGCCGCTATCCTGATAGCGCACATCTTCACCGCCTAAAACCCGACTCGGAAGCACAAAGGCCCCGCTTCGCTCGTGCCACCCTGGCTTTGTGGTTGTGGCTAGGATGCGAGTTAAGCCGTGGTAGCTAGCAATGTAGGCAGGCACATAGCGGCGCTGGTGGTAATCCACCTCTAGCCCTTGGCGTAGCAAGGCTTTCAGCACTTCCTCCCCTTTGCCCGCTAGGGCTTCCATGGGCATGACGTACTCAATGGCGTGGCCGCGGTGCTTGAAGCGCAACAGGCGGCCCACGCTGCCATCGTCGCTATTGATCGTTTCCGCTTTGACGTACAGCGGTGCGCATAGCCATAGGTCAAACGGCTGGCCTGCCTCGTCGCTGTTGGTGTGCTTGATGCCGTGATACCAAGTGCCCGCCCGGTACTGCTTGCCTTCCACCATGGTTGGCCCTTCATAAACGGCGTAGCTCGGGCGCTCTAAGGTGTCGATCTTGGGCGCGGTCGGCTTGCCCACCAGGGCTAGGTGCGCTTGCTGTTCGCGTGTCGTTTGCTCGCTCATGTGGCGTTCCTTTGCTGGCGATACCAGCGAGCTAAGTCGTTAAAGTCGCTGAGTGTGGTGGGGGCTTCTTGTGGCCATACGGGAAATAGCACCAGGGCACCCACTGCCAGCGCTGCCGCGTTGGCGGCGGTGCGGCCTGGGTTGCCGGGGGTTAAGCGGTCGTCATCCCCAGCAATAACCAAATCCAGGGCGTCGTATCGGTCGCGTAGGGTTTCGGCCACGGCGGCAAGGTTGCCCGCGTTCATGGCACACGCCACCGGCTCGCGGGTGTGAGCGTGAAGGGTTGCGCCAGTGGCCCAGCCCTCACAAATAAAAAGCTGGCGGCCTGCCTGCACCCTGCCAAGGGGCGCATAAGCGCCCCGCACACGGCCACCTTTCAAAAACCGCTTGTGGCCTTGCTGGTCGATGCACTGCACATTGACCAATTGCCCATCTGCATACAGCGGCACAAGCAATTGGCCCTGTGCGGATTGGCGAAGGTGGTAAGGCTCGATCCCCTTTTCCACCAAGTACGGGTGTGCAGGGTTAGCAGGGCCTGCTGAGTGCCAAAGCCGTTTAGCTGCCAGGGCAGCGCGTTCATGGGCAGCTAAACGCTCGGCGTCTGCCTGCTGGCGTAGCTGGGTTTTGGTGGGCACATCGTAGGGCTTGGGTAACGGCGCGGTAGACGCGCATGCACGTTGAAAAATGCCTAGCCCAAGCTGCTCATCAATCAGCATAGCGGCGTCGACTTGCCGACAGTTACGTAGGTAGCTCAGTAAGGAAACCAGATCCCCGCCGTGGGCGTCTTGGTCGGCAAAGTCATTCCACTTGCCAGAGACGAGCGACACGCCAAAGGAACCTGGGCAGGCATCGGCGCGTGCCGTGTTCAGGGCTACCCACTCGCTCCCCTGGCGCTGCCCATCGGGCAGCCACTCAACCAATAGAATTTCAGCACTGTTTAGTGCCACCGCCGCGACCTGCTGAATCTTTTGGATAGTCGCTTTAGCCATGGCGCACCCCCTTCCTGGCAGGCGCTTGTTGACGTTTTGCGACTAGGCGGGCAGCCATGAGTAGGTCATGGGAGTCAGCTAGCAGAAAGCGCGACGCAATCGCCACATTGGCTAAATCGCGGGCATCAGCGCTGGCTCCTGGCGTATCCAGTTGGCAAAGCGTAAACATTAAATTGCTAGCGGCTTCCAGGCGGGCTTCCGCTTGGTCAAACAGTGCGTCGTGATCGGCGCGGGGGTCGATTAATAGGCACTCAGCATCAGTCAGGCAAAGCGCATCTTCTAGGCGTGGGGTCTGGGTGAAATTAGGCATGATCCACCTCCTCGACGCACAGGCGCTCTAGCTCGATGAGAAGTTGGTCGTGTTCTTGGTAAGAAAGGGCGTTAAGTGCGCAGGCCATGCGAGCCATGCCTAACAACTGGTGAAGCTGTTCAGGCTTACGGTTCACACGGTAAGCAATCAGTTTTGCACCGATAAGCGCGGTAGAAACTTGCGAGGGGGAAATTTGGGTGTGCGTATACGCACCTTGGCTTTGATTGGCCATGGGTGAGACTCCTATTTGATTTTTGGAGTCACCAACAACCGTTCTCACGCGATTGGAGGCGACCGTACGCAGGGTGAGAAACCGGTCAAATAGGAAACCGGCCACGCCGAAGCGTGCCCACGCACAGCCGCCATAACGACGCACTACAGGCGGAAAAAAAGCGCCTGCAATGATAGGGGCGCTGTAGCGCCTATTTGAACTCGGGTTCTCACGCCCGGCTGTAGATTTTGCTACAGCAATACCATGATAAGCATTCCCTAGCGTTCCTCGCAAGCTTTCGAGGCAGCAAATTTCACATACTTTGATAGACTTCATGGGCACCTTTCTTTTGCTTTGCTTCGGCTCCATCGCCCCCCAGCTTTGGAGCCTTTTTCGTTTTTTGGGCAAAACTTCCCCCTACCCACTGGGCATTAGCCCAGCAGCGTTACTACTTGCGGAAAGGGTTTAGGGGGTTAGCAGTCGGTTTCGACGACACCAGCAGATGAGTGCTTGCTGAAACGCTGCGTACCACTCTGGTCGTTCAACACCTTGGCGTAGATGTTTCCTGAGGTGCCCTTACGAAACGTTTTTTCGCTAGGGTTACGCATCGCCTCCATCATGGCGGTAGACATGACCACCACATCCTCAGCGGTCAGTTGCAGCGTGGTGCCGTTGATAGTGACTTCAAACTGGTTCATGCGCGTTGCTCCTGCGGTTGAGTGGTCATGCGTAGCGGTGTGGGGCAGTTTTCCAGGCGTTGACGTTTGCGCGCTTCCAGGCAGTGGGCAATCCAGCTATCCACCTCCTCTTCTAGCCACGCCACACTCTTTCCACCGATGGGCACCGGGGCCGGAAAAGTACCCTGGCGAATACCCTCATAAATGGCCGAACGGCTCTTTCCGGTTTTCTGCTCCACGTCTTTACGGCGCAACAGGCGATTGCCTAGCGCGATCTGGTTCACCGTTTTGAAAGTGGGTTGGTGTGTGGTGTCGGTCATGGGTTTATGTCCTCGCGGTCTCGTTCCCAGCAAATGCTCCAGTAGCCCGACTAAGCTTGACGCCCATACCAAAACCTTTCCATCAGAGCCGGGTGTAAGTAGACTCACTCACACCGAGATACAACATTTGACTTAGCGCAGTAAGATATATAGATATTCAATACATTTAGGAATGTCAGAGTTACCAATGCCAGTTTAATAGAAGCTAAAAATCAAAACACAGCTATTAGCAATAATCAGAAGGATAAAATGTGAATTCAAATCTCGACTCTGCTGCTATTAGAGAAATTTTATTAACAACAGAACAGCTACTTGAAGCAGATAGAATGTATGAGGCACTAGCTGCTCTCCAAAGCTCATATATTGAAATTAAAGAAACTGGTTTCGACAACTGGAATGGAGGCACCACCTTATGGACAATTTACTTAAACCTAGACCCTCAAACTTATTCACAACTTTCTAGAAAAAAAGAAGTTTTCGAAAAACAAATATCAAAAAGATTCAATCTCACTATAGAGCAATATAGTAGCGATAACTTTACAATAAAATTTGTACCAAAAGTTGTCAAAAAAGAAATAACCACAACCAACGGTGAGATACCAAAAGATAAGCGAAAAAACATTTTTGATTGTTTTACAATGGATAATATTCATTATGCCGGAGCATTAAACGATGTTGAGTTCCTTCAGAGAATATTCGACCTAGAAACACTTCCCTCTTATGATTCAAGATATAGCACAGCAGCCGGAGACATCTGGCAGCATACAGTCAATAACGATGATTACCCACTTAACTGGGTGTTTACTGACGAGCGATTCAATCTATCGAGCTGTGATGAAGAGGTCTTCATAAAATTCATTTCGGAGGCTCTAAACCCAATTGTCAGGCCGGACAGGAACGAAACATTAAGTTTAGTCCAGCATATAAACGATCAACTAAAGAGCTGTGGTTGGGAGTTGATTGAAATAGAGAAAATTGCGGGCCGCCCTAGATTCCAAGGCGAAAAAACAGCTACTAAGAATCGTTCCATATCAAGAGGAAAAGCTGTAGCAGATTCTTTAGATGCAGGATGGATGCAAAAAGAGATTGAACGGCTTGAATATGCGGTGGAAACAGATCCAATTCTAGCTATCGGCACAGCTAAAGATTTAGTGGAAACTTGTTGTAAAACAATTTTGAAGAAAAGGGAAGTCGAATACCCTAGATCAGCGGATATACCAACTCTGACCAAGCTATTAACTAAAGAATTAAAGCTGGTTGCAAATGATGTTCCTGACTCAGCCAGGGGTGCAGAAAATATAAAATTAATTCTTAGAAATCTGAGCAACATCACCAAAAACATCGCTGAGCTTAGGGGGCTTTATGGCACTGGGCATGGCAGGGATGGACAGCATAAAGGGCTTGAAATCAGGCATGCACGCCTTGCAGTTGGTGCCGCAATAATATTTATAGACTTTATCACAGAAACCCATAACAAGCGTCAGCTTACACAATCAACAGACAAAGAATAATCATTAAATGAAAACAAAAATCAAAAGCCCACTACAGGCTCTAACAATTAACTTAACAATCACATTGCTAACTATACTACCCATACTATTAGGTTTTGATCTCACCATACCTGAGTTATCAGATGAAATGAAAAGACGTTTCGGTCAGGCCGCAGCATTATTAAGCTTTATTGGTGCACTTCTACTATCATATCATTTTCTACAATTTCACAGATATAAAAAGCAAGAAGAAAAAATCAATATCGAAAAACACAAGCTACTCTTAGAAATCGATATAGAAAGCTATAACTTACACTCCGCGCAACAAAAAAAGGAATTAGAAGACAAAGTCAAAATAAAAAATAAAGAATTATCAGAAGAAAGCGGGAACATCTTAAAACCTGATACTACTGTTAACTTAAACATGGCCCTTGGGTTCGTAATACTTGCTATAGCTGCATTGATGCAAGTCATCAGCGCTGGCTAAATTCAACAAGCATAAATTAAAATCACGCACCTCTAATTAACGTAATACTCATCTCTACTTTCATCTTGGCCCCACAGCTGGGGCCAGTACAGCTTAGATAGAACGCCTTGAAATATTCAGAAACGCGCCTACTGGTTCTGACACGAAAATACGACCCGCATTTGCCACACATGTCGCCAAAAAAGCACAATTCATCTGGATAGCAGACCTTTTCGTCAATAAGTATGCAGCTAGCTTCAGGCTCTTTCTCGCTTATTTCACTCTCAGCCTTTGAGCGCTTATAAGCCCTAACAGGGGAGAAATGTAGGTCAACATACCAAAGACGACGACAGCCGAAGCACTGCAACACGGCCTCTTGGTGCTGGTAGGTTATCCTGCGGCGCTCCTTGGTTCTCATTATGGACCCACACGCTAGACACTTCTCCCCTATCCCTTTCATATCGCTAGCCCTTCGCTTCTCCTCTCAGTGCCAAAGAGGTGATCCGCCCAAAACTGCATCATGGCGGGCCTTTGATCCGGGGCCATGTGCTGGGCATGGGTGTAAACGCCCTCGATCCCTGGCAGCTTGTGCGATAGCTGTAGCTCTATCCATTCTCTGGGGTAGCCCAGCTCTTTTAAGCCGGTGGCCACCACATGGCGGGTGCCGTGGGGAACGTGCCTGCCCTCATAACCCATACGCTTGAGGGCCATACCAAAGGCTGCATCTGATATGGGCTTTCTGGGGTCGTTTCGGCCTGGGAATAGCAGTTTGAAGGGGCCTGTTAGCTTGTGAAGGTAGCGCAGCTCGTCCACCGCCTGAGCAGGCAGGGGCACTTGGTGCGCCCTGCCCATCTTCATGCGCTCGGCGGGGATCTTCCAAACGGCTGCATCTAAGTCGAATTCAGCCCACTCTGCCCTGCGCAGCTCTCCAGGGCGAACGGCTGTCAGTAGCAGTAACTTTAGTCCAATACGTACCATGGGGCTTTTATCGTACGCCTGAATATCGCGCACAAGCTGTGGTAATTCACTTTGCGGGAGATGGTGGAAGCTACCCCGCTTGTAGGGCTTGAGCGCCGTTTGAAGGTCGGTAAGGGGGTTGTAGCTGGCTCTGCCCGTAATGATGGCAAAGCGATAGATGTCACGACAAAAGGCGTGTAGGCGGCGTCTCTGCTCGAATTTGCCTGCATCCTCTAGCGTGCGCAGGATCTCCAACCACTCCAGCGGTAAAATGCTCTCAATAGCGCGGTCTCCAACCTTCGGAAACACGTACATTTCAAGCACACGTCTGCTGTCGTTGACACGTTTAGAGCCTTCTTTCCAGCGCGGCACCATGGCGGCATGCCACTCCATCGCCAGCACTTTGAAAGTGTTCTCTGACGCGTATTTTAGAGCGCGCTTTTCGTTCTGTTTGTGCTCGACAGGATCAATACCCTTAGCAATCAACCGTCTTAAGTCGGTTCGCTTCTCTCGCGCCTCTGCAAGGGTCACTTCGGGGTATTTGCCCAGGCTGATCATGTTGCGCTTGCCGTTGGGGCGGGTGTAGCGCAAACGCCATCCACGGCTGCCGTTGGTTGTGATCCTAAGKTCTAATCCCATGCCATCGGAGAGGGTAACAATTTTCGTGCCTGGCTTAGTTGCGTTTATCTGACGGGTAGTTAGCGCCATGAGGGTATATCGAGAATCCTCGAATAGGGGTCTATACCCTACTGTATACCACTTTGCGGCTGGCTTTGGAAGGAATGCTGAGGAACTGTGAGGGGCAAAAAATTAAAGTCTTTCAGAGTGTTAGACTTCTATTTTGGCCTTGTCAGGACTACTCAAGATTGCCCGTTGGCGTCCCTGGCAGGAGTCGAACCTGCGACCTGCCGCTTAGGAGGCGGCTGCTCTATCCTACTGAGCTACAGGGACAAACGTGGTCTTAAACTTGCGGGCGCGTAGTATAACGCGTCGACTTAGGTAGGGCCAACCGAATGGCTATATCCAGCCCAGCAAACGCAGCGCGAAGATGCCTAGCGTAACGGTAATGCTCGCCATCAGCGTGGTGATGGCGATGATATTGGCTGCCAGGGCCACATTGCCGCCTATCGCTTTCACCATTACAAAGCTGGCGGCGGCAGTGGGGCTGGCGAAGAACAGGAACAGCAGGCCCAACTGCTCGCCTGAAAACCCCACTAGCCAAGCCGCCACAGTAGAGAGTATTGGGAGCGTGACCATCTTCATCAAGCTAGCGCCGAGAGCCACCTGACTGCTGTCGCGCATGCTCGACACGGAGAGCGTCGCCCCAATGCAAATCAACGCCAGCGGCAGTGTTAACGAGGCAAAATAGTCCCCGGAGGTAATCACCCAACTGGGTAGCGGAATAGAAAGTGCCGTAAAGGGTAACGCCGCAAACACAGAAATAATCAGCGGATTTTTGGCGACATGCTTAAGCAGGCTGCGCCAATCGGTGGACTGGCCCGGTTGGTAGAAGGCCAACACCACAACCGAAAACGCGTTATACATCACTATCACCACGCCCAGTAGAAGACTACCCGCTGAAAGGCCATAGTTACCGTACATCCCCGCTGCCAACGCCAGCCCTACTATCCCGCAGTTGCCGCGAAACGCCCCCTGAACGTAAATGCCGCGATCATGATGCACTACACGGTATCGCGCCCATACCCAGCTCAATAAAAACTGCCCCAGCGTAGCCACGGCAAAAAACACCATCAGCGAGACGTCTAAAGCAACGCTTAGGTCGGCTTTAATCAAACTAAGGAAGATCAGTGTGGGGAGCGTTGCTCTAAATACCAGTGCGGAAGCGGTCGAGACAAAAGCGCTATCGATCCATTTCAAGCGCTTAAGACCCAGGCCAAGAAATACCATCGCGAAGACAGGCAGCGTGACATCAAGCGTGCGGGCAAACAGTTCAAGTAGGTTCACAACAGTATCTCGGTCAGCTTTGATTTAAAAACTGGCTTCCAACAACAAATTTAGCACCTGCTTATACTGTACTGCCGGACGACGTTTGTCGACTGGCAAGCGCCCCTGAGTGTAGAACAGAACACGCGCTTGCCAGACGTTATGTGGATTGGTCAAAGAGCTCCACCACACCATCATTGGGCATATTAACCACCACACCATCACGACCCAACCCCTTGGCTTTATAACTACCGGCATCGGCCCGCGCCAGGACATCGGCCACGTTGGAGTCAACTTCATCAAAGGTGGTGACACCGATACTGAGCGTCACCATGTACTCTTTACCTTCATGGGTAACAGAGATTTCACTGACCGATTGACGTAATGACTCGGCGATCCTTCTCGCTTGAGCCAGGGTGCAACTGGGCAGCAACACGCCAAACTCGTCTCCTCCCTGACGTGCCACATGGTCGCTGCGGCGAACTTCCCAGGCGACCACCTGGGCAATACGGCGCAGCATTTCATCGCCTAACGCGTGGCCACCTTCATCATTGATAGGCTTGAAGTGGTCCAAATCGAACAACAATAGGGCTGAAGGTGTACTGGTTTTTTGGAAGTCGGCAAAGGCTTCGTCCAGGCGACGCTCGAAACCACGGCGATTCAACAAGCCCGTTAACGGATCATGTTCTGCTTCCCAGCGCTGAATAGCTTCCTGCTCGCGGCGCTCGGTAATGTCTTTTACCACCCCGACCAACCCAAGGGTATGGCCATCCTGGGAAAGCATCACCACACGGGCATGAATATCCAGCCACAGCAGCTCTTTATCGCTGCGCAAAAAACGCAACTGTCGGATGAAATCGCTGCCGCTGTTAAGGCTATGCAGCCACATATCCTTGGCATCGGCGAGGKCGTCACTATGGATCTGGGGCAGCCATGTCTCCATTGGCGCGTCAGCAGAAACCCCCAGCATCTCTAAAAGCGCAGGATTCATATAAGTAATGCTGCCCTTAATATTGGCGACAAACATACCTTGCGGTGCGGCGCTCAACACCGAGTCTAGAAACGCCTCACGCTCTTGAAGATAACCGAGCAATAGCTGCCGTTCTTCTTCTACTCGGTTGAAGGTACCCGCTACCTGCTGCAACTCCTGCATATTCGTCGCCAGGGTTACATTCTCACGATAGCCGAGCCCCACCTCGCCAATTTGCCTTTCCAAATGCTTCAGGGGCGAAAGCACTTGGCCTAACATCCACCACAGCAAAGGCAGCATGGAGAGCGCAAACAGTACCCACAACCACCACAGTTTCTGAATAAAGCTAGCCAGCGGAAGTTGCGCTTGATGAACCGGCAAGTAGAGACCCACCACCCAGCCTGCAGGCCATACCTGAGCATAAGACTGAAGCGCCATTTGACCATTTAATAGTTTGCCTAAACCATCTCCCTCCCAGCCATCCAGCGCAAGGTCTAACCACGGGTTAAATGACTTGTCGGGAACAGGGCCATTAATTAAGGTGCGATCCGGGTGATACAACACTTTCCCTGACGCAGTGGCAATACCCGCATAGCCATTCTCACCCAAACGCACCTTGGCTAAACGGCTGAAGATGCCCCCTGAATCAAGACTAAGAATTCCCCCCACAAAGCCATCGAACTCGCCCTGTTCGGTGAAGCGCGGCACACTTACTAACACCATCGGCATACCGCTCGCCCGCCCTTTAAATGGCTCGCTCACATAGGGCCGACGAGTACCGCGCAACATGCGGAAATACTCAAGCTGTGAGGTTTCCAGCCCTACCCGGCCAACAATGGCGGGCCAATCGGCCACTATTCTCCCCTCGCGATCAGCCACGACAATGCCCTCGAACCAGGCCAGCAAACTATCGTTTTGCTGCAGTTGATAGCTGATCCAAGACGCATCATCGGTGTTACCAATCATTCCGCGTAGGCGCTCCAATGCCTGGAAACGCAGCTCAACCTGTTGAGTGACTTCATCAGCCAGCAGAGTAGCTTCATAGCGCAGGTGCGACATATTGGTTTCTTGCACCATGGTTTTACCCAACTGCCAGGACATGCCCAGCACCAGGGTAACGACCAAAAACCAAGTAGCGGCAAGACCCAGCAGTAGCCGGCCTCTTAATGAGCGGGAAATATGCATTTTTTTCAGCAGGGCAGCCAGACGCACGAGGAGCCCCTGAATCTATAGAATAACGGCAGCATTTGTATCCATTTGCTGTTGTTGGGGGTGATGAGCGTATCGCTCAAGCCACTTCAAACACTAATTTACCAAACTTGTGGCCTAACGAGCGTTTCACTTATCAACTAAGCGTGCCCTTTACATGATCTAGCCTATCACTTAAAGGAGGATGAATTGATTACCCTAGCCAATTAACGTATGTTCGCCCGCCTACTCCTTGTCCTGTTACCTCACTGCGGCCTTATTTATGGCGAAACGAACGGCAGGTTACACATCCTCAGGTATTCGCAAGCTGGCTGCCCTGCCTGCGCTGCTGCCCGAATTTGACCAATTCGTCCGTATAAGTTCACTTAGGCCGCCCCCCGACGCAGTAATTGGCTGGGGGTTAAAGCCCACCAGCGTCCGCGCCAGGCAGTATGCTCAGCGTCGCCAGCTAGCCTATATCGCCTTGGAAGATGGCTTCATACGCTCGTTAGGCTTAGGCGTAAACGGCTTTCAACCGCACAGCATGGTCGTCGATGAAACCGGTATTTATTACGATGCATCGCGACCTTCGGATTTAGAAAACTGGCTCAACTCAGCCACTTTCGACGCTGAGGAGTTAGCCCAAGCAGAGCGCTGTATAGCACTGATTGCCCACTACCGGCTCTCCAAATATAACCACGCCCCAGATCAACCTATTAACAACCGGGGACGCGTGCTGGTTGTTGACCAAACCGCTGGGGATGCCTCTATACACTACGGCGGCGCCAGCGGTAATAGCTTCGATCAGATGCTTGAGGCAGCGTTAGCAGAGCACCCCGACGACGACATCCTGGTCAAGATTCATCCGGATGTGATCGCAGGCAAAAAACAGGGCCACCTGCTTAACGCCGCAGACCACCCGCGCTGTCAGGTAATCGGTGAAGACCTTAACCCCTGGGCGCTATTTGATCAGGTCGACCATGTCTATGTCGTAACCAGCCAACTTGGCTTTGAAGCACTGCTTGCCGGCAAACAGGTGCACTGCTTTGGCATTCCGTTTTATGCAGGATGGGGGCTGACCCATGACCAACTGCCCTGCCACCGACGTCGCACTCAACGCACGTTAACGGAAGTGTTTGCTGCCGCCTATTTACGCTACTGCCGCTACGCCAACCCCTACACCCGGCAGTCCGCCACGCTGGAAGAGACGATTGCCTTAATCGCCGACCAAAAGCGCCAGCAGGAGCGCTACCGGGGCAACTGGCGGGCGTGTGGTTTCTCCTCATGGAAACGGCGCTTTATTGGCGATTTTTTAGGCATCGCCGCCCAAGTGAAGTATGAGCCCGAACTGCCTTCCCACGAGCAGCCCGACGAGCGGCTACTGGTGTGGTCGAGCCGCATTGATGCCGATTTTAAACGTCAGTACGCCCAGCACATGGCCAAGCTGTGGCGCATGGAAGATGGCTTTATCCGCTCGGTAGGCCTGGGGGTGGATCTCACGCAACCGCTGTCACTGGTCATTGACTCTCAAGGCATCTATTACGACCCCAGCCAGCCCAGCGATTTGGAAGCGTTGTTCAACGACACCTCGTTCAGCGACGACCTACTGCTACGCGCCAAGCATCTACGTGAACGGCTAGTGGCACTCAAGCTCTCCAAGTACAATGTACGCGGCACGGCAGATATCGATCTGCCCAAAGGGCGTTACACCATACTGGTGCCCGGCCAGGTAGAGAGCGACGCCTCGATTGCCACCGGCTCTCCGCGCATCAACACCAATAGCGGACTGCTGAGCGCCGTACGAGAAGCACACCCGGATGCCTACATAGTCTACAAGGCCCACCCGGATGTGCTGAGTGGTGCGCGTGTCGGAGCACTCGATACTAACGCTAAACGCCTGTATGATCTGGATGCCAGCGCTATCGACATTGCCACCCTGTTAGAGCGTGTCGATGCCGTGCACACGATGAGCTCCTTAACCGGGTTTGAAGCACTGTTACGTCAGCGAGAAGTCAGCACCTACGGCCTGCCTTTTTATGCTGGCTGGGGGCTAACCCAGGATGCGCTTAGCTGCCCACGCCGTAAGCGCTCACTCTCGCTGGATGCGCTGGTTGCCGGCACCCTGATTCTCTATCCCGGCTATGTAGATCCCACGACCCGCCAGCTATGCAATGCTGAAACCGTCGTCAGCCTGTTGGAACAGGCAAGAGCACAAAAAAACACCCTTACATGGAAACAGCAACTCTACCGCTGTTATCGTAACTTGTTGATCGGAAGGCATTGAGTTGAAGGATCAGAAGCGTGCATTCTTATTTTTGCAGGGCGTATGCTCACCGTTTTACCAGCGTTTAGCCAAGCGCCTGGTCAACGATGGACACCGCGTCGTTAAGGTCAACTTTAATGCGGGCGATATCGTCTACTGGCAGCGCACCCACGGCGAAAGCCACCTGTTCCGTGGCCCCACGTCCGAGTTACCCGGCTATATTAAAGCGCTGTGGGATCAATACGGCATTACCGATCAGGTTGTGTTCGGCGACCGTCGCCCTATTCACCGCCCCGCGGTCGACAATGCCGCTGCAGCCGGTGTTCGCACCCATGTGTTTGAAGAGGGCTACTTTCGCCCCTTCTGGATCACCCTGGAGCGCGAAGGCGTTAACGGCCACTCGCTGCTGCCCCGTGACCCAAGTTGGTTTTATGAGACTGGCAAAGCGCTGCCCGAACCCGCTGCGCCGGTGCGCTTTCGCTCCTCGTTTAAAATTCGCGCAATGCATGATGTCGGCTACCACTTGGCCGGGCTAACCAACCCGCTGGTGGCACCGCACTACCGCAATCATGCGCCGATCACAGCCCCCGTTGAATACGCGGGCTACCTCAAGCGTTTTGCTCAATTAAAGGCGGTTTGGAAAAAGCGCGATGCTGAGCGCATCAAAACGCTGATCGAAAGCCGTCGCCCTTACTTTATGCTGCCGCTGCAGTTGAATAGCGATGCGCAGATTCGCGACCACTCCCCCTACGCCAATATGCAGCAAGTGATGGACGATGTGATGGCCTCGTTTGCCCAGCACGCGCCCAGCGATACACAGCTATGCATTAAGAACCACCCGCTGGATATGGGGCTGGTCAACTACCCCAAGATCATCAAACAGCTTGAAGAGCGCCACGGCCTGCAAGGCCGTATCGTCTATTTGGAGTCGGGGGATCTCAACGCCCTGCTAAAACACGCCAACGGCAATGTGACCGTTAACAGCACCGTGGGCATCGTATCGCTGGAGAAAAACTGCCCCACCTTCGCGCTTAGCGACCCAATCTACAATCTGGACGGGCTGACCTACCAAGGCGACTTAGCGGATTTTTGGCAGCAGCCGCAGCCGCCTAACAGCGAGCTATTTGGCTATTTTCAAAAGACCGTGATGCACGCCGTTCAGGTTAACGGTGGCTACTACTGCCAGCCCGGTATCGATTTAGCCGTAGAGAACGCCGCCCGCATACTCGAAGCCTGCCCGTCGCCGCTGGAGAAGTTACTGTGACAGTTACTGAAACAGCTCCGGAGAGAGCCACTGAGAGCCCCCCAGAGAAAGCCCTTGAGAAAGCCCCTGAGAAAGCAACGGTGAATAAGCCTACTCAGAACCGCTGCGTGCTGATCACCGGCGCCACCGGCGCGATTGGGGGTGCCCTGGCAAACGCTTATGCCACCCCTGGCACCCACTTGGTGTTGCACGGGCGACAGCAGGAGAAGCTAGAGGCACTTGCCGAGACCTGCCGCCAGCAAGGTGCCCAAGTCACGCTCTCAACCATCAACCTGACCGATGATCACACCCTGCAAAGCTGGCTAGCCGAACTCTGCGCTCAGCAGGTGCCGGATATTGTGATCGCCAACGCAGGCAAAAACACCCACCCCCAAGGGCCCGCTATCTTAGAGCCCTGGGCAGACGTGCAAGCGCTGCTGGATATTAACCTGAAAACGCCTATGGCTATGGTGCAGCACCTAGTACCGGCCATGCAGGCCCGCGGCAGCGGCCAGCTGGTGCTGATTAGCTCCCTTGCTGCCTGGCACGGCTTACCCACCACGCCCAGCTATAGCGCCAGCAAGGCGGGTATTAAAGCCTATGGCGAAGGGTTGCGTGGCCTACTCGCGCCCCATGGCATTGGCGTAACGGTGGTTATGCCCGGCTATGTCACCTCACCCATGTGCGAAGCCATGCCCGGCCCCAAACCCTGGGAGTGGCCGCCCGAGCGCGCAGCCAAGGTAATCAAACGCGGCATCACTGCCAACCGCGCACGTATCAGCTTCCCCTTTCCGCTCAATTTTGGTACCTGGTGGCTGGCGGTACTGCCTGCAGGGATTTCTCAATGGTTAATCAAACGCCTGGGCTTTAACCMCCCGGGAGACTCGCCCCATGACTAACGCGCTGGTATGGCCGCTGCTCCTGGGGCTATTGATCAGCGGCGTGTTTGAAGCCCTGCTTAGCCCACGACCGCGCCCGTTTTGGCAGCGCGGCCGTGCGGCTAATTGCGTGCATATCGGCTCATGGCTACTGCTTTTCGGCATCTTGGTATTGCTACTTCAGCGCCCCTGGTTTGCGCTGATGGTGTTTCTCTCACTGCAACTGGTCGTCGTGCAGTCGAGCAACGCCAAATCACATACCCTCAACGAGCCGTTTATCTGCCACGACTTCGAGTACTTTTGGGACGCCATTCTGCATCCTCGCCTGTACGTGCCTTTTTTTGGCGTTGGCTTGGCAATCGCCGCCAGCAGCGCCGCTGCCGTTGCGATTGGTGCGTTCTTCTACTGGGAAGGCTCGCTGGTCACCAGCGAGGGCGCTAGCCGCTTTTTAACCACAGTATTGGGATTAATCGCAGCAGGCGCCCTGCTGCTCACCCTCAGCCTACGCAGGTTGCCCCCCATCGCTTTGCGACCCATCGATGATATGCACCGCTTAGGGCTTTTCGCCAGCTTATGGGCTTACGGTGTGGCGCTGATGCGCTCCCCCGTGCCAGCACCTGAGCAGTCCCCCTTTCACGCTTTAACGCCGGTCGCGAGCGCGCATCAAAGCGAGCAGCCACTGCCCAACGTAGTGCTGGTGCAGAGCGAGTCGTTTTTCGACCCGCGCCCCTGGTGTCATGAGGTAAATGCCGACCTACTGCCCGATTTTGATGCCACCCGCGCGAGTGCCAGCCTGCACGGCACATTAAACGTGCCCGCCTGGGGCGCCAACACCGTGCGTACCGAGTGCGCCGTGTTAACCGGCATTGCCCCCAACCAGTGGGGCGCGCGCCAGTTCAACCCTTACCGCACCCTGTCACGCCACCCAATGCCCAGCCTGGCGAGCGCGCTAAAAGCCGCGGGCTATCGCACAGTGTGTGTGCATCCATACTTGGCGAGCTTCTATTTTCGCCACAAGGTAATGCCCCAGTTAGGCTTTGATCAGTTTATAGATATCAATGCCTTCCAGAGCAGCGACAAAAGCGGCCAATACGTTAGTGACCAAGCGGTGGCACGAAAGATTGGACGGCTGCTTGAAGATGACGATAATAGACCGCTATTTGTATTTGTTATCACCATGGAAAATCACGGCCCACTGCATTTAGAAGCTCCACGCCAGGCAACGTTAGCCACCACGCTGCCCCGTGCACCCTGGCCGCTGCCCAACCATTTGCGTGACCTTGCGGTCTATTTGCAGCATTTAAGTGAATCCGACAAGATGTTGGCAGGCGTTAAAAATTCGCTGAATACTGCAAAACGACCGGGGCTGCTAGGCTGGTATGGGGATCATGTACCAATTCTGCCTGAGGCGTATGCACACTTTACGCCTCCTGATAGCCGCACCCCCTACATGGTATGGTCAACGGGTGAGAAGGCAGCCGCAGGTGAGCAGTTGGCGACGGAGCATTATGCAAATAATCATTTTGCAAAAAACCATGTTGCGAAGAACCATTTCGCAAAGAACCATGAGTCACAGGAATTGGCCGCAAACGAACTTGGTGTCCAGTTATTCAAACATGTGTTTGGACACGATATAAGTAACGATGTGATCAAGGCAGAACCAGAACCTCAGGAGCAAGAATGACTAAACGCGTTGCCATCATCGGCGCCGCCCATCGTTTCCCCGGCACCACCCCTGAAACGTTCTGGCAGGACCTGCAAGCCGAAAAAGATTTAGTTACCGAAGTGGCCGCTGACCGCTGGAGCCACGACGTCTACCAGCATCCAGATAAGCGTCACCCCGGCACCAGCGTGACCTTTGCCGCCGGTAGCCTGGGCGATATTAGCGGCTTTGACGCCGAGTTTTTTGGCATTTCGCCCCGCGAAGCGGCCAACATGGATCCCCAGCAGCGCATGCTCCTAGAGCTCGCCTGGGAAGCCATGGAAAATGCCAGCATTCCGCCCAGCTCCCTGCGTGGCAGCCAGTGTGGGGTGTTTTTAGGCGTTGCCAGCCTCGACTACTCTTATCGAATCGCGGACGATTTGGCGGCGATTGATGCCTCCACCGCCACCGGCAACACTTCGAGCATCGCCTCTAATCGATTGTCGTATGTGTTCGACCTACACGGCCCCAGCATGTCGCTGGATACCGCCTGTTCGTCTTCCATGGTGGCCTTTCACCAGGCCTGCCAATCGATTCGCAGTGGTGAAACCACGATGGCGCTGGCGGGCGGTATTAGCCTGCATCTGCACCCTTACGGCTTCATCATCTTCTCCAAAGCCAGCATGCTCTCGCCGACGGGCCGCTGTCAGGTATTTGATGAAGCAGGCAACGGCTATGTACGCTCGGAAGGGGCAGGCATTTTCCTGCTCAAAGATTACGACCAGGCGGTAGCCGATGGCGATGATATTATTGCCGTGGTGGCTGGCTCCGCGGTCAACACCGATGGTCACAAATCCGGCCTGACGGTACCTAACCCCAGCGCTCAGATTGACCTGATGCGCCGCGCTTATCAGCAGGCAGGCATCTCGCCGGACGAGATCGACTACCTGGAAGCCCACGGCACCGGTACCGCCGTTGGTGACCCGATTGAGGCCCGTGCGATTGGCGAAGCGCTTGGCCAGCAGCGTAAAACGCCGCTGCTCATCGGCTCGGTAAAAAGCAACCTGGGCCACCTGGAAACCGCTTCCGGCGTGGCAGGGCTTGCCAAGGCGCTCTACAGCATTCAGCACCGGGAAGTCCCGGCCACGATTGGCATTCGCAAGCTTAACTCGCGCATCAAGTTTGATGAGTGGAATATCTCGGTGGTCACCAAAGGCCAACCGCTGAAAAAACAGGGCCGTTTGGTCATCGGCATTAACTCCTTCGGTTTTGGTGGCGCTAACGCCCACGTTATTCTGGAAAGCCCACCCGAGCGGGTCAAACCCGAACCGCAGGCACCAAACTCACCGCTACCGATTCGCCTTAGCGCCCGCAGCGAAGCCGCGCTCACCCAAAGCGCCGAAACCCTGGCTAGCTATTTGCGTGAAAATGACTTGCGCGAAAACGACAGCGCCAGCTTTTACGATATCGCCTACACGCTGTTTAACCACCGTGACCGGCATAGCCATGGCGCGCTGCTGTTTGCCCAAACCGCGGAAGAAGCCGCTGCAAAGCTGAGCGAATTTGCCGCCGGTGAAGCAAACGGCGTTACTACGCTGGAGCGCCTGCCCACCCCGGTAGGTCCAGTGTTCGTTTACGATGGCAACGGCTGCCAGTGGGAAACCATGGGCCGCGATCTGCTTAATGATTCGCCAGTTTTCGCTGAAGCCATTGATCGCGTTGACGCACTTTTTCAGCAGCACGGTAATTTCTCGCTACGTGCCGAGCTTGAAGGTCGTAATAGTGAACAGGAAAGTGATGACAACCGCTTCGCGCTGACCGAAATCGCCCAGCCTGCGCTATTTGCACTACAGGTAGCGCTGACCGAGTGGCTGCGCGATCAAGGCATTGCCCCCACGGCGGTCTTTGGCCATAGCGTGGGTGAAGTGGCCGCTGCCTGGGCCAGCGGAGCGCTTAGCCTGGAAGATGCGGTAAAAGTGATTTACTACCGCAGTGACTACCAGGGCAAAACCCGTGGCCAAGGCGAAATGACCGCCGTGGCCATGAGCGCCGACGACATCGCCGAGTGGCTCGAAAAGCCCGAGTTCAATCAGGTTTKCCTGGCCGGCATTAACAGCCCCAAAGGCATTACCCTGGCGGGTGATAGCCAACAGCTAGGCATTCTGGAAGCCGCTCTGAGCGAGCAGGATATTTTTGCCAAGCGCCTGCCGCTGGACTATGCCTTCCACAGCCCCGCGATGGACAGTATTGAAGCAGGCGTCATCGATGCGTTAGCCGACATTACCCCACGGGCCACGCAGATCCCCTACTACTCCACCGTGACCGGTGCGCTAAGCGACGGGCTTGAACTGGATGCCACCTACTGGTGGAAAAACATCCGTGAGCCGGTGCTGTTTGACGCCGCCGCTAGCGCGTTAATCGAGCAGGGCAGCAACGTCTTTATCGAGATTGGCGCCCACCCCATTTTGCGCCGCTATCTCAATGAGTCACTCCGCCAAGTGGAACGCCCAGGACTGGTATTTGGCACCATTGAGCGCCATAAACCGGGAATTGAGGGTTTACAACGCTGCCTAAGCCAACTGCTGCTGAGTGGCCTTACCTTGGCTAGCGACCAGTTACCCGTGGTAGGACAGCGCGTGCCGCTACCCCGCTATGCCTGGCAGCGTAGCCACCACTGGGTGCACGGCACCAACGACAGTCAGGGCCTGCTTTCGCGCTACTACCAGCACCCGCTGCTGGGGTACGCGATGGCGCAGCACGAACACACCTGGGAAAGTCAGCTCGACACCCAGCGCCAGCCCTGGCTGGCCGACCACGTCGTGGGTGAAAGTGCGGTGTTCCCTGGTGCCGGTTTTGTGGAACTCACCCTGGCAGCGGCACTGCAGCTAAAAGACACCCCGCTGCTGGATATCGAAGAGCTGGAAATCCGTGCCCCGCTGCTGCTGGATGGCCCCCATGGTCGCGCCATGCGGTTGACCTACCTGCCAGTAGACGGGCGCCTGGAGATCCACTCCCGCGAACCAGCTACCGGCGTTGAGTGGCAGCTAAATGCCGTGGCCCGCACCATGCGCGAAAGCCGTGGCTTTCTGCTCAACCGCACAGCGCCAGTGCTGCCCTCCCGTGCGCCGGACTACACGCTGGCAGACCACTTGGAAATGGCCGAGCGCATTGGCCTGCATTACGGGCCCGCTTTCCAGGCGATTTCCCACGGCTGGATTGAAGGCGATGCGGTAATTGGCGCAATCGCGCTGTCAGACGAAGTTCAAGCGCAGCTCAGCACATTGCACGTGCACCCCGGCATTCTGGATAGCGCCTTCCAAATGTTTATCCCGCTGCTGGCGCAACACAGCGAGTTTGCAACACAGCTCGCCTTCGTGCCGGTTCGCGTGGGACGCATTCAGGTCAACACTCAGGCCGGTGCGCCGGTACTCGCCCGCGCCGTTATGGGCAAGCGTGCGCCGCACTCCTTCACCGCCGACTTTGAGCTGTATGACGCCGCCGGTAATGCCGTCGCCGTTTTAAGCAAAACCCGCTTCAAAGCAATTCGTCTCAACCGCGCCCATCATCAACACTTTAGCTATCTGGATGTGCAGCTCACCCCAGCGCCGCTGCAGCCAGAACCGCTGGCACTGCCCGGCGATGCGCTCGCTCGGCTGGCCGATATCGCGAGCGTTTACGCCGCCAGCACCGGGCAGCGTTACGGCAATGAAGTGGCGCCGCTACTCGACACGCTTAGCGAAGCGTTTGCCCAGCAAAACGCTGTGGTTAAAGACCAAGATCAGGCAACCGATGACGCMCAGCACTCGCCAGACGTTATCTGGCAACTGCTGGTGCAGGACTACCCCGACTACTTTGCGCCCATTCACCTGGTGGGCCGCTTAGGGTTTCACCAGCAGGCGTTACGCAGCGGCACAAGTGACCTGGAAGCACTGGGCATTAGCCGCGACCAGTTGGCGCGCTTAAACCGTGTGCTGGTGGGTGAAAGCGGCTGGCAGGCGTTGGCAGGCGAGTTAGCCGAGTTGATCGATGCCCTGATAGCAGAGCTTCCCGCCGGACAGCGCTTGCAACTGCTGGAAGCGGGCCCCAGCGCGCCTGCGTTGGGCGAGCGACTGCTGGAGCGCAGCGCCCAGGCGCTTTACCACGACCTTACCCATTACCGTGTTATCACCACCCTCGATAGCACGCGCCATCAGGCCGAGCAGCTGCAAGAGCGCTTCCCGCTGATGGATATGCAGCACCTGGGGCAAGATGACGCCACCGCGTTGACCGCCCCCACCCGTGTTGAAAAAGCCCAATTGGCGTTTGTCAGCGTGGATATCACCCAGCCTGCCGCTACGCGTCAGTTGATTGAAGCCTTACCTGATCAGCTAGCCCCTGGTGCTCAGGTCATGCTGATCGGCATTGCGCCCAGCCGCTGGTTAGATGATCTGCTGGCCACACCCGGCGTCGATCAAACCGCCCTGGAGCAAGAGACGCTGATCGGCTGGCTCAACGACCAAGGCTTTGTGGTTTCCACGCCGATGGCATTGGAAGAGAGTGACAGCGGCGCTTATTTACTCCACGCCCACTATCCGCTAGATACGCCATCAGTCGACATTGAGGCCAGCGCGGCGCAGCGGCGGCACCTGGTCGTTGCGGATCACAACAGTGAAGCGCTTGCCGCCAAACTGGTCGAGGCCCTGCAACAGCGGGGAGATTCAGCCCTACTCAGCGTTAGCCAAGCCGCCCCCGCTGAACTGCTGGCTCAATCGGCACTCGACAGTCAAGCCGAGCTAACGCTCAATGTGATTGATCTGCGCGGCCTCGGCGCCAGCACCACCGCAGAGCAAACCGCACGCTGTGAGCACGCCCTACAGTGGACGCTAGCCCTGGAGCAGCACGGCCTTGCTGCTTCCCTGTGGCTGGTGACCAACGGCCTGAGCACACTCTGGCAGGCAACGCCTGCCTCCGGCCTTAGCGATAGCGATGTCCCTGGCGATGCGGCCTTATGGGGCTTTGGCCGTTCGCTGGCCAACGAAGCGGTAGGCCATAACGTCTACCTGCTGGATGTACCCGCGGCGGTGAGCGAACCCGCGCTTAGCGCCTGGGCGATGCTGCTTGCCCAACCGGATGGCGAAAACGAAGCGCTGATTGATAACCAGGGCCACCGCTTTGCCACCCGGCTGCGCACCCTGCCAGCGCCCCGCCCAACACAGGCGGAAGCCGCTAAAACCAAGCGATCTCATCAAGCGATGACGCTAGGCTTTGCTATGCCCGGCCAGCTGCGCCAGTTAACCTGGCGCCCGCGCCCGCTACCCGAAGCCAATGCCGACGAAGTGGCCATTCGCGTTAAGGCCACCGGGCTTAACTTCCGCGATGTGATGTACACCCTCGGCCTGCTCTCCGATGAAGCAATTGAGAACGGCTTTGCCGGGCCAACCTTGGGCCTTGAATTTTCAGGCGTGGTAGAAAGCGTGGGTAGCAACGTTACCCACCTAACCCCAGGGCAAGCCGTGGTCGGCTTCGGCCCCGCCAGCTTCAGCGATAAAGTTATCGCCAGCCAGCACGCCGTGGCGCCGCTGCCGGAAGGCATTAGCTTTGCCGCCGCGGCGACAATCCCAACTACCTTCTTTACGGTTTACTACGCGCTTAAGCATCTGGCGCGGGTAGAGCCCGGCGAGAAAGTGCTTATTCACGGCGCTGCAGGCGGCGTGGGGATCGCCGCGCTACAAATCGCCCAGTGGCTGGGGGCCGACATTTACGCCACCGTAGGCTCTGAAGAGAAGCGCGACTTCCTGCGTTTGATGGGGATCGAGCGACTTTACGACTCGCGTTCGCTCACCTTCGCCGAAGAGATCCTTGAAGACACTAATGGCGAAGGCGTCGATGTGGTGCTTAACTCCCTGGCCGGGGAAGCAATCAACCAGAACCTGCGCGCACTGCGCCCGTTTGGCCGCTTCCTGGAACTGGGTAAACGTGATTTCTACGAAAACACCCATATCGGCCTGCGCCCGTTCCGCAACAACTTAAGCTACTTCGGTATCGACTCCGACCAGCTCATGAAGGTGCAGCCCGCGCTCACCCAGCGCCTGTTTGGCGAAATGATGGCGCTGTTTAACGACGGTACTTTAAGCCCGCTGCCATTTACTTCGTTCAGCCACACCCAGGTGATCGACGCCTTCCGCTATATGCAGCAGGCGCGCCAGATCGGCAAAGKCGTGGTGACTTACGAACAGCCCATCGCGCCGCCCCAGAACGAAGTATTGGGCACGGCAACGATGCAGCTGTCCTCGGAGGCCAGCTACCTGGTCACCGGCGGCCTGGGAGGCTTTGGGTTAAGGACTGCCCAGTGGCTGGTAGACAAAGGCGCCCGGCAACTGATACTGCTCAGCCGCAGCGGCGCGGCCAGTGAAGAGGCCCAAGCAGCCATTGCGGCATTTGAACAGCAAGGCGTTACGGTACTCGCCGCCGCCTGCGACATTACCGACCGCGCTGCGCTGGCCGATGTGCTGGAACGCGCCAAGGGCGAGCTCGCGCCGCTGCGTGGCATCGTCCACGCCGCCACGGTGATTGACGACGGCCTTATTCGCAACCTGGATGCCGAACGCATTCAGAAAGTGCTAGCGCCAAAAATCGACGGTGCCCGTCATCTCGATGCGCTCACCCGCGAAAGCGAGCTGGACTTCTTCGTGCTCTACTCGTCGGCCACTACGCTGTTCGGCAACCCCGGCCAGGCTAACTACGTCGCCGCCAACCACTGGCTGGAAGCGTTTGCCGCCAACCGCCGTGCCGCGGGCTTACCGGCCACCTGTGTACGCTGGGGCGCCATTGAAGATGTCGGTTTCCTGGCCCGCAACACCCGCACCCGGGATGCGCTGCAAGAGCGCCTGGGCGGCTCCGCGCTGCGCTCGGAGGACGCGCTGAAAGTACTCGAACAGATGCTGCTGACGCCAGGGCCAAGCCTGGGCGTGCTGGAACTGGAGTGGGGCGCACTTGCCCGCTTCTTACCGACTGCCGAAGCACCGCGCTTTAACGAAATAGCCCGCGCCAGCGACGACGACGGCAGCGCCGATGCCGATGACGACATCAGCGCCCTGCTGGCCGAGCTCTCGCCCGAAGAGTTGCACAGCACGGTCACCGAGCTGTTGCGCGCTGAACTGGCCAGCATTCTGCTGGTGGATGAAGAGAAGCTCGATATTCACCGTTCGGTTTACGATATGGGCTTTGACTCCCTAATGGGGGTTGAACTCATGACCGCTATCGAGAACCGCTTAGGCGTTCAGGTGTCAGTGATGGTGCTCAGTGAAGCATCGACCCTCGACAAACTGGCGGGCGTGCTGATTCAGAAATTGCATCAGCATGACGATGTTGAAGACGCTCCTCAGGATGCGATAGCCTCACTGGCCGCTCAACACGGGGCCGAAGGGTTCACCACCGAGCCTGCGTCTGCCTCCTCATCACCCGCGACCGAGACACCATGACTGCCAAGCGCTCTGAACTGAAACAGCAACTACTGGAAAAAGCACGCCAGCGCACCGCGCCGCGTGCTGCCAGCGCCACCGCTCCCGCCGCCAATGGCCAGGGGAGTGAGCAGCGCACGGTGCCGGAGCGCTTCACGCGTTTTGACGCCCAGCCCGGCTATCAGCAAATTGCCATGATGCGCCAGGCCGCCGACCAGTTAGGCTTGGTCGACCCGTTTTTCAAGGTGCACGAAGGCACCGCCGGGGCGACTAGCGTGATCAACGGGCAGACCTGCATCAACTTTGCCAGCTATAACTACCTTGGCTTCTCAGGCGACCCGCGTATCAACCAGGCCGCCTGCGATGCCGTGGCCCGCTACGGCACCTCGGTTTCCGCCAGTCGTGTGGTCTCCGGCGAACGGCCCATTCATCAGGAGCTGGAACAAGCCCTGGCCMCTGCCTACGACGTCGAAGACGCGGTAGTGTTTGTCAGTGGCCATGCCACCAATGTCTCTACGTTGGGCCACCTGCTGGGGCCCAAAGATTTAGTGCTCCACGACGAGTATATCCATAACAGCTCGCTGGTCGGCGCGCAGCTTTCCGGCGCCAAGCGTATGTCGTTTAGCCATAACGACCCCGCCGCGCTGGAAGCCCTGCTGGCCCGCCATCGGCATCAGTTTGAACGCGTGCTGGTGGTGATCGAAGGGCTCTACAGCATGGATGGCGACATCCCTGAGCTGCCGCGTTTTATCGAGCTCAAGCAGCGCTATCAAGCGTGGCTAATGGTCGATGAAGCCCACTCCTTCGGGGTGATGGGCGAAACCGGCCTGGGGCTGCGCGAGCATTTTGATATCGACCCGCGTGATGTGGATATCTGGATGGGCACCATGAGCAAAGCCATGGCTGGCTGCGGCGGCTATATCGCAGGCAGCAAACCGCTGGTGGAAACGCTACGCTACCTCGCCCCCGGCTTTCTCTACAGCGTGGGCATGCCCGCGCAGGTCGCCGCGCCTTCGCTAGCCGCGCTGCAGCTAATGCAGCAAGAGCCCGAACGGGTTCAGCGCCTGCACGCTATTTCGCGCTACTTCCTCGAACAGGCCACTGCCCGCGGGTTAGACACTGGCAATAGCATTGGCGCCGCGGTGGTACCGGTGATTATCGGCAGCTCCGCCGCAGCCGCCCGGCTTTCCAACGCCCTGTTAGAACAACAGATTAACGTACAGCCAATCCTGCACCCGGCGGTACCCGAAAAAAGCGCACGGTTACGCTTCTTTCTCTCCTGTGACCACACCCAGGCACACATTGACCAAACCCTTGATGCACTCACCAGACTACTGCCATAATTTTGTAACGCTTTTCTCGACACAAGGATGATGGCATGGACGTTTTCAACGACCAGGAAAGTGCAGCAACGCCCGCCTGGTACGTTATTCATTGCAAAGGGGGCGAATCATTTCGCGCCGCTGAACACCTCGCCAACCAAGGTTACGAGGTGTTTCACCCGGTGCTGAATAGCCAGCGCAAGCGCCAGGGCAAGCTCACCACGGTGACCGAACCGCTATTCCCCTACTACCTGTTTATCTATTTGGATCAACTGGTCAGTAACTGGCGACCGATTCGCTCCACCCGCGGCGTTCTGCGTTTGCTTACCTTCGGCGATAGGCCCGTCGCCGTACCCTCTCAACTGGTCGAAACCCTGCGTGCGCAGCCGCACCGACAGGAAGGCATTCACAGCTATTTCAGCGCCGGTGAAAAAGTCACCATCACCGACGGCCCCTTCAAAGACCTGGAAGCCATCTTTACCCGCCTTAAAGGCGAAGAACGCGCCATCGTGCTGCTGAATGTACTCAACCGGCCACAGCATCTGGAAATACCGCTAGCCACCTTAAGCAAGAAGTAACGACGCCCCACGCCAATAACGATGCGCTACAATAGGTTTTTATAACCCAGGTTTTTATAACCCAATCATTCTGCATGGAGGCACGGGTGGCAACCTATCAACGCGCGCATATACCTGGCGGCTGCTACTTTTTCACAGTCGTCACCTACGCACGACAACCCCTGTTGGCGGATCGCCTAAATATTAACGCCCTCGGGCGAGCCTTCAGCAGAGTTCGAGAAGAACGCCCCTTCGTCATGGATGCGTTTGTGCTCCTCCCCGACCACCTCCACTGCCTATGGACACTCCCCGAAGGCGACGCCGACTACTCCTCGCGCTGGAGGGACATCAAAAAATACGCCTCGCAGGAATTTCTATTTCCACCCGGCACCCAGAACGCCTGGCAGCGCGGCTTCTGGGAACACGTCATTCGCGACGACAACGACTGGCAGCAGCATATGGATTACATCCATTACAACCCCGTCAAACACGGCTGGACGAAAGCCCCACGCGATTGGGAATGGTCGAGCTTTCGACAATGCGTACAGAAAGGCTGGTACGACCCCGACTGGGGCACCCAACAAGTACCCGATGTCGCCGACATGAATTGGGAATAAAGCCCCCGTGGCGCGTGGTAACGAGTCTCGCGAGGCAAGAGCAAATGAAGTACCCGCGGGTGGCGGAGGAACGACGCCCTGTGGCGCGGAATCAACCCGGCACCGCTGCGCGCTGCTCCCGCGGGTGCGCTAACGCTTACGCCGCGCTAGGAAAATCCAAAGGTTCAGCTTCGAGCACGCACCGTAGCGCGTGGTAACGAATCTCGCGAGGCACGAGCGAATGAGGCACCCGCGGGAGGCGGCGCAAGCCGCCCAATGGCACCCAACCAAACCCCAGCAATGCTGCGCGCTACTGCTTCCGTGGGGTCATCAAACTTATGTAAAGATAACAAATTGCAAAATGTCAGCCACAAGTTAGGTCAGCAGCAATCAAAATAACGACAAAAATCTTGATGTAGTTGTTGAAAGCGTACGGCCGTTAAAGAGCCATATTTCTTTACAACAACCTGCTTTGAAATGACAAATGTTTTTCGTACCATAATTTTAGAACGCTTTGGCAGACCACCTTCTCCTAAATCAGCTTCTTCAAGCAGTGACTCATCTTCATGCAGCCTATGTAATTGGCTACTGACAGGAACCCCAACAAAATCATCAAAAGGCAGATTATCCTTAAAAACGATCACAGGCCTGAGTTTGCGCTGTTTGGAGTCGGAGAAGTAGAACTCACACAACACAAGTTCACCTCGCCTCACTTCCATATTGCGTCCTCAGCTGCACTGCTCCACTCATCTACCAATCCCGCTGAATGTTCAGAAAATGCTCGCAGATCCGAGCTTTCGGAGTCATCTTCCAGCAAGATAACAACACGCGCATGTCTGTTGGCAAGCGCCTTGTACTCGTCAGGAATATTGACCACCCCATTCTGGATATCGGTTTCAAATTCAATCGCGTACATCACACCCCCTTTTGCTCACATATCTTGACTGACCATTGGACACCTTTTTTATTATAAATTCGAGCATTACCACACTCCGCTGCGCGCTGCCCCACGGATGCGCTTTAGGCTTACCTGGCGCTACAAGGTTTGTGCACGATCGAAAAACCGAGGAACGGTGGTGACGACCTTAAATTAATATTTATTAAGGTAAAGCTAATCTACAACCCGGACTTCTCTAAGGATGGGCACTTCGACTCTACTAAGTCCACCCAACCTCCATCCCTCAACGGGGCTACTGCCATCTGTACCCCCGAATGCCCCCCAAACCACTCGAAACGTGGTTGCGTACAAAGCCCCATCTCCCATAACGATGTTCGCATCCATATGAAAGCGACGCTTCTGCTCTTGCATTAATTCATCATCAAGCTCGGTTATTATTTCAATATCCGCGATACCGTTCTCTTTGCACGCCTCATGAAAAGCAGCAAACTTTTCATCATAATAGGGATCTGGTTCTATTTTTCGATAATGCATTGCAAGGTGTCTGTCTTTATCACCATCACAGATCGCCTGAACAGCAGCATTCACCATCCCTGTTGCTGTCTCGCTAAACACTTCCTCCTCCGCCAAGGCAGAGGAAGATAGCAGCAGAGCAAAAGCCGTAGCAGACAAAATAGAGGTTAGCTTTATTTTTTGTATCATTCCCATTTCCCTTTTGTTGTTAAGCTATTGTTGATCCCAGCCCGACTTCAAACTTAGCATCACAAGTGCCCCTCTACTGACTACGACCCCGTACTTTTCAACACCCCCGCTAACAGCGCTTTAGCGTTTTCAATCAATTCATCCAGGTGCTGCTCACCTTTGAAGCTTTCGGCATACACCTTATAAAGCGATTCTGTGCCACTTGGCCGAGCGGCAAACCAACCGTTTTCGGTGGTGACTTTGATACCACCAATGGCGGCACCATTGCCGGGCGCATTGACCAACACCGCAGTAATCGGATCACCAGCAAGCTGCTGCTCAGTCACACTCTCGGCGGTCAGTTTCTTGAACGCTGCCTTCTCTTCCGGTGAACAAGCCGTATCCACACGCTTATAGAAAGGCTCGCCGAAACGCTCAGTCAGCGTGCGGTAGTACTCGCTAGGCGTCTTACCGGTCACCGACATGATTTCAGCCGCCAGCAAACACAGCACGATGCCATCTTTATCGGTGGACCACGCCTTACCGTCACGGGTTAGCAAACTAGCGCCAGCGCTCTCTTCACCACCAAACGCCAGCCAGCCCTGGTGCAGGCCCTCTACAAACCACTTGAAGCCTACCGGCACCTCATAAAGCTCGCGCTGGTGGGAAGCCACTACTCGGTCGATCATGGAGGACGACACCAGCGTCTTGCCAATTTTCAGGCTAGCCGCCCACGCCGGGCGATGAGTAATCAGGTAATCGATGCACACGGCCAAAAAGTGGTTCGGGTTCATCAAGCCGTTGGCATCGACAATACCGTGGCGGTCGGCATCCGGATCATTACCAAAAGCGATATCGAAGCGGTCTTTAATCTTGAGCAGATTGGCCATCGCCGCAGGGCTTGAACAATCCATACGGATTTTGCCGTCGTGATCCGGCGGCATAAACGCAAATTCAGGATCGACCGTGGTATTCACCACTTCAAGATTAAGGTTGTAGTGCGCCGCGATTGCCTGCCACACCGGCAGTGCGGTGCCGCCCATGGGGTCGGCGCCCAAGGTCAGGTTGGCTTCCTGAATCGCGGCAATATCCACCACGCTGCCCAGCTTGGCAACGTAATGCGCCGTAAAATCGAACTCTTGTGCGTGGGCAATCGCCTCGTCAACTGGCACGGTGGGCACATCTTCCAACTGGCGCAGCAGGTAAGCATTGGCGCGCAGCTCGATCCAGCCCGTGGCGTCGGTATCTGCCGGGCCGCCGTGGTAAGGGTTGTACTTGATGCCGCCATCTTCCGGTGGATTATGCGAAGGCGTGATGATCAAGCCATCCGCCAGCGCCACCTCAGTTCCCGCCTGATCTTGAGGACGGTTATGGTGCAAGATTGCCTGGCTAATCAACGGCGTCGCGGTGTAGCCGTGATCTTTCTCGACGAATACCGGCACCCTGTTTGCGGCCAGCACTTGCAGCACGCACTCCCAGGCGGGACGAGAAAGCGCATGGGTATCAAACCCTAAAAACAGCGGCCCCTGATAGCCCGTCTCAGTGCGGTAATCGACCACCGCCTGGGTGATCGCATAAATATGCGCCGCGTTAAAAGTACGCTCTAGGGAACGGCCCCGGTGGCCGGAGGTGCCAAACGTCACCCGCTCCTTGGGAACGCTGGCACTCGGTTGTTGTTCGTAAAATGCTTTTAAAATGGCTTCCATTTGTAAACTCCTTTTAACAACAAAACCTACGACCAGCGGCCTCAACACCTAAGTCTATAAGACTCAAGTCTGTAAGCGCTAGGGCCAAAAAAAGAAAGCCCCAATGATAGGGGCTTAGAACCATGAGTGTTTCTACAGCACCGCTCCGCACTGCATCGCGGGTGCGCTCCGCTTACCACGCGCTACGAAAAGCACAAAACCAAGTGCTTGCACATACCGTAGCGCGTGGTAACGAGTCTGCGAGGGACGAGCAACGAGGCACCCGCGGGTGGCGGCGGAACGACGCCCAATGGCACAAAACCAACCCCAGCACCGCTCCGCGCTGCATCGCGGGTGCGCTATCGCTTACCACGCGCTACGAAAACCACAAACCAAGTGCGTGCACATACCGTAGCGCGTGGTAACGAGGTTGTGAGAGAAACGAACATCCGAGGCACCTGCAGCGGCAGCCCGGCACGGATAGCGGCGGAACGACGCCCAATGGCACTTGTCATCAATCACTACCAAACAGGTCACGGGTATACACCTTGGCTTCTACATCGCTCAACTCAGCGACCATGCGGTTCGCCAGGATGACATCGCACTTCTCCTTGAACGCATCCAGGTCACGCATGACGGTCGAGCCGAAAAACTTATCGTCTTCTAACACCGGCTCGTAAACCACCACTTCCACCCCTTTCGCCTTGATACGCTTCATCACGCCCTGCATGGCACTGGCGCGGAAGTTATCCGAACCCGTTTTCATGATCAGCCGGTACACCCCCACCACGCTCGGGTTGCGGCGCAGCACCGATTCCGCGATGAAATCTTTCCGCGTGCGGTTCGCATCCACAATCGCCTGAACCATGTTACTGGGTACATCGGCGTAGTTGGCCAGGAGTTGCTTGGTATCTTTCGGCAGGCAGTAGCCGCCGTACCCAAAGCTCGGGTTGTTGTAGTGCTTACCGATACGCGGGTCGAGACCCACGCCCTGGATAATCTGCTTAGCATCCAGGCCGTGGGTTTCAGCGTAGCTGTCTAATTCATTGAAGTAGGCAACCCGCATGGCCAGGTAGGTATTCGCAAACAGCTTGATCGCCTCGGCTTCGGTGCTGTTGGTTAGCAGCACCTCAACCTCTTCTGCCATCGCCCCCTGCTTGAGAAGTTCAGCAAACGTTTCGCCGCGCTCGGAACGCTCGCCCACAATAATGCGCGATGGGTAAAGGTTGTCATAAAGCGCCTTACCTTCGCGCAAAAACTCAGGCGAGAAAAGTAGGTTCTGGGTTTTGAAGCGCTCTGAAGCACCCTTGGTATAGCCCACTGGCACGGTGGATTTAATCACCATCACCGCATCAGGATTAATGCGCATGACCTGCTCAATAACGGCTTCAACGCTTTTKGTATCGAAATAGTTGGTTTGGGGATCGTAATCGGTGGGGGTAGCAATGATCACGAACTGCGCATCGGCGTAGGCCTGCTCAGCATCCAAGGTGGCCGTAAAATTCAAATCATCACGATTTAAAAACGCCGCAATTTCCGTATCTTCGATCGGTGAGCGGCGATTATTCAGCAGCTCGACTTTCTCGGGAACAATATCCACCGCGACCACTTCGTGGTGCTGCGCAAGCAGCATCGCGTTGGAAAGCCCTACATAGCCCGTTCCTGCAACGGCAATTTTCATGCGAATCAATCCCTAAGATGTTTCTAAAAGCTGACCATAAAACCAATGGTAACAAATCAGCTAATCAGAAAGCGCAGGAGCGGGCAAACTTTCATCGATCGGCGTGCTTCACCGGCTCATGCCCCCACGCAACAAAGTTAGGGTTGAGGATTTCACGAGGGTTGGCGTAGCTGAGCTCAGTGCCTTCCAGGTTTTCTATCCGGCCGCCCGCCTGGAGCAACACCGCATGGGCCGCTCCGGTATCCCATAAAGAGGTGGGGCCTAAACGCGGGTAGGCATCGGCAAAGCCTTCGGCGATGATGCACATCTTCAAAGAACTGCCCATGGGCAACATGGTGTGCTCACCCAACTGCTCAAGCCACGCAGCTAAATCGGGGCTGGCATGTGAACGGCTGCCCATTACCCGCCACGCCACGCCCGCTTTAGGCTTACCGGCGACAGAAATAGCCTTACGCTCACCATTGGCTTCCACCTTAAACGCGCCCAGCCCCTGGGCAGCCACGTAGCCAACATCCAACGCCGGGGCGGTCACCACGCCCAGCACCGGCTTGCCGTTTTCGATCAGGGCGATATTGACGGTGAACTCGTCGTTGCGCTTGATGAACTCCTTGGTGCCATCCAGCGGGTCCACTAGCCAGTAGCGGCCATTCGGATCAACCCCAGTAAAGCCTTCGATATCTTCTTCCGAGAGAATCGGAAATTGCTCCGGCAATGCCTGCAAGCCGCGCACGATAATCGAGTGAGCAGCTTTATCAGCTTCGGTTAACGGGCTTTTATCCGCCTTTTTTTCCACGCTGAAATCGCGAGCGTAAATGCTCATAATTGCCTCGCCAGCTTCATAGGCAATTCGTTCGACGGCATCCAGCAGTGCTTGGTTAATAACCGCCATACTCCAAAACTCTATAAGACTAAATTTTAAAGATTGTCTTTAATATCTAGTCCTTGTATAAAAAAGCCAAGAAGCAGCCAACAACCCATCCACCACTTGACAGCTAGTGCCTTAAAATCAGCTAATAATTCCACGTTCACATAAGGCTGCGATCAAAGCTTCGGCTGCTTCTTCTGGGTTCATTTCGAATGCTTTCAAATGAAAATACGGCGTTTCATAAACGAAATTAATACCAGTGAGATTTTTCAGCTCACCGCAGCGGGTCTTTTATGTCGTAGAGATTGTTTAGAAAGAGTTGGCGGAAAAGTTCTTTGATTTGTTTAAAAAAATTGATCAATATATTAATTTCAAAGTCTACTAAAAAAAGATGCATCAGTGAAGACATCAGCCGCCTGTTGAGGCCTCTTATACGTCATAACCCGCTTCGCGAGCTAAAATATTATTAGCTTGTAACCAACCTTCAATATGTCCGCAATCAAAAGTGCGACCATGCATTCGAAAAGCCTGCACAATATTACCTTCCTGCATTAACCGGTCGATGGCATCAGTCAGCTGGATTTCGTTGCCTGCGCCCGGCGGCTGGTCGCGTAGCAGCTCCATAATGCGGTACGGCAATACATAACGGCCAATCACGGAAAGGCGTGAAGGCGCCTCTTCCGGCTTAGGCTTTTCCACTACGCCACGCATAGTGGCGCTCTCGCCTGCGGCGGGCTCGTCGCAATCCACAATGCCGTAACGGTAAACGTCTTCTTGTGGCACCGCTTCTACCATAATTTGGGAAGCATCGTTCGCGTCCCAACGCTCTACCATACTGCCTAAATCACAAGCGGTGCTGCCTAACTGCGGCTTTACTAATACATCCGGCAGTATAACTGCGAATGGCTCGTCTTTGTCTAGCAGATGGGCTGCACAGAAAATCGCATGGCCTAACCCTTTTGCATTGGGCTGACGAACACTGGTCACTTTCAGTTGTTTCGGCGAAATAGCGGAAAGGGTTTCCAGAAGTGCATCTTTACCCTTGCTGGCCAGTGAATGCTCAAGCTCAAAGTGAGCATCGAAGTGGTCTTCAATGGCCGACTTTCCAGCACGCGTGACCAAAATAATTTCGTTGATGCCCGCGGCCAGCGCTTCCTCCACCACGTGTTGGATAAGAGGGCGATCCACCACCGGCACCATCTCTTTAGGAATCGCCTTGCTGATCGGCAGCAGGCGCGTACCAAAACCAGCTACCGGAATAATCGCTTTGCGTACTTGAGTCATTTACCACTTCCTTTTTCGTTACATTGCTGACGCCACTCACTCACTTTACGCAGCAGCTGAGCAGTACCGGGATCTTCTACATTCTGGTGTTCAATCGGCTGGCCCGCCAGGGTTTGATATAAGCTATTGGCTAATTGCTTACCTAGCTCGACACCAGGCTGGTCAAACGGGTTGATGTTCCACAACACCGATTGAACAAACACTTTGTGTTCATATAGCGCTAGTAACGCGCCTATCGACCACGCATCTAGCGATTTAAGGAGTATAACGGAGTTAGGCTGGTTGCCTCGATACCCCTGTGCCATGTAACCACGTAACGCGGGCGGTATCGCATCGTCTCCTAATGCAAATAGCTGTGACTGCGCCAAACAGTTCGCCAGCGTCAGCGCCTCTTGGTCGTTTAACGCCGTATTAGCGCGCTCGAAAGCGCTAGCTGCACGGTCTGCCACCGCCACAAAATCTGCACTGACGGTATGCCCACCCTGATGAAGCAACTGATAAAACGCATGCTGAGCGTTAGGCCCTACATCGCCCCACAAAATAGGGCAAGTCGCATGGTTGATGGAGCGCCCATCCAAACTAACGCTTTTACCGTTCGATTCCATCTCTAACTGCTGCAAGTAAGCAGCCAAGCTTTTAAGGCGGCCATCATAGGGCAGTACGGCGTGAGTAGGGATATTTAAAAACTGGCTATTCCAAGCCCCCACAAGGGCCATTAACGTAGGTAAGTTTGCTTCCAGTGGCGCGGCCATGAAATGTTGATCCATCGCATGCGCGCCTTCCAATAGAGCATCAAAGTGCTCTATCCCAAGCTGCATGGCAACACTCACGCCAATCGGGGACCACAATGAAAACCGCCCACCAATCCACTCTTTGAATTCCAACTGATGCGCGTTGGGAATACCGAACTCGCTCATTTTATCGGGTTTAGACGACACACCCAGCAGTTGGTAACGGCGAATGGTCTCCTCTTCTACTTCAAGCGCATCGCTGAGCCATAACAGCGCCGTACGGACATTAAATTGAGTATCGGCGGTGGTGAAAGATTTTGACGCCAGCACCAGCAGCGTTGTGGCAGGGTTCAATGTTTCCATTAAGGGCAGTAACTGTGACCCATCCATGGTCGAGACATAGTGCACGCCCACTTTGACACTGCTGGGGCGATCAGCCAGTGCCTCACTCACCAATTCGGGGCCTAAATCAGAGCCACCCACGCCAATATGCACAATATCAGTGATGGCTTGCCCAGTAGCACCAAACCATTCCCCACTGTGCACACGTTGCACAAAGTCTGCCATTTTCATCCGCTGTTGCTGGCAAAAAGTCGCGGCAGCTTCCATCCCTTTAGGGGGTGTAGAACCAGCAGGCCACCGCGCCGCCATGTGCAGCGCAGGGCGTTTTTCGGAAGGATTCACCTCAGCACCGGCGAAAAATGCGTGGCGCTTCGTTTCCAACCCACAGCTATGGGCCCACTCCACCAGCAAAGAGAGCGTTTCATTGGTTAAGCGCTGCTTGCTGAAATCCAGATGTAGCGCGCCAAAGGTGAATGCAAGAGACTCTGCCCGACGTTGCGCAGACTCAGTAGTACACAGCAAATCACTGAGCGATTGAGCCTGTAAGCGCTCAGCATGAACGGCCAGAGCATTCAAAGGGGTATAAACACGCTGAGTCGCAGCTGATAACGGTGTGTACATATGTCTTCCTTGATATACAAAAGGCGTTGTGGCCTACATTTATTAAGCAAACTTCATGCCAGCCCCTATCAATTCAGTGTTAATCATATAGTTTACAACATCATGAAAAGCACACGTAGTACGGCATAACTAGGCACTGGAAAAGCGTACAATGCTACCCTGCACCATTAAACCTGGGAGCCACCGTCGGCACTCCTAGCGGAGTGCTTCGCGGGTGCCTATCTAAAACTGCCTGGGAGCCATGTAGCGCGGCGTGACGAAAGAGCGAGAGCAACGAGCGAAAGAGGCACCCGCGAAGGCAGGCGGCGAGTAGCCGCCTGGGTCAGGCCACCGTGAATCATCAAACCTCTGTGCCACCATCGGCACGTGAACTACTTMCCCTTTCAACAACCCAGTTAAAAGCGCGGTGACAATCTCAATCAACTCATCCAAATGCTGCGGGCCTTTGAAGCTTTCGGCTTACACTTTGTAGAGCGATTACGTGCCGCTGGGGAGTGCGGCGAACCAACCGTTTTCGGTGGTGACTTTTAAACCACCAATGGCTACTTGATCACCCAATGCTTTTACCACTAAGGCGGTGATGAGGTCTCCGGCCAAGGTGGTGTCGGTGATGCTCTCGGCGGTGAGGCTTTTGAACGCGGCTTTCTCTTCTGCGCTGCAGGCGGTATCGACCCGTTTGTAGAACGGCTCGCCAAAGCGTTCTGTGAGAGTTTGGTAATACTCGCTAGGCGTTTTACCGGTAACGGCCATAATCTCAGCGGCTAGCAAGCACAGTGCGATTCCGTCTTTATCGGTCGACCACGCCTCGCCTGCTTGGGTGAGTAGGCTTGCGCCAGCGCTCTCCTCGCCGCCGAAGGCGAGCCAGCCTTCGTGCAGGCCATCCACGAACCACTTGAAACCGACCGGCACTTCAAACAACTCACGGTTGTGCGAAGCCACAACGCGGTCGATCATGGAAGATGAGACGAGCGTTTTACCTATTTTCAGCGAATCGCTCCACTGCGGGCGATGGCTAATCAGGTAATCTACACACACCGCCAAGAAGTGATTCGGGTTCATCAACCCGTTGGCATCCACAATGCCGTGGCGGTCGGCGTCAGGGTCGTTGCCAAAGGCGATATCGAAGCGGTCTTTAATCTTCAGTAGGTTCGCCATGGCATACGCGCTGGAACAATCCATGCGGATCTTGCCGTCGTGATCGGGCGGTATAAAGCTGAAGTTGGCATCAATGGTGGTGTTCACTACTTCCAGGTTCAGGCCGAAATGCTCAACAATCGCCTGCCACACGGGCAGCGCCGTGCCGCCCATGGGGTCTACGCCCAGCGTTAAGTTGGCTTTTGAATCACCATCATATCCACCACGCTACCCAACTACGCTAAATAATGCGCGGTGTAGTCATACTCTTGGGCATGAGCAAGCGCTTCTTCCAACGGTACCAGCGTGATATCACTTAGCTGACGAAGCAGGTACGCATTGGCGCGTAGCTCGATCCACTTGGTGGCTTCAGTATCAGCGGGGCCACCGTGGTAGGGGGTTGTACTTAATACCGCCATCTTCTGGCGGGTTATGACTAGGCGTAATAATCAGGCCGTCCGCTTTCATGGCAGGCATGGCCTGGCGCTGCTGAGCGATGTGCTGAAAAATGGCGTGGCTGACTAAGGGAGTAGCCGTGTAGCTATGGCCCTTTTCGATCATCACCGGCACTCTATTAGCGACCAGCACCCTCAGCGCACACTCTCAGGCGGGGCGTGAAAGCGCATGGGTGTCCACGCCTAAAAACAGCGGCCCTTGGTAGTCTTCTTCTTTGCATAATCCACCACCGCCTGCGTGATGGCGATAATGTGCGCTTCGTTGAACCTGCGCTCGGTAGCGGGGCCACGGTGGCTTGGATTTGCGTCTCCCTACTCATTTCGCCGTTTAGATCAACTTATACATTACTGAATACGCGCGAGCTTTTTCTCCCATGCCCATGCATGGCGAACAATAGTAATTAGGTCTGCATATTGAGGCTGCCAACCCAAGGCTTTCTTTGCCTGTGTGGCATCTGCGACTAGTCGAGCTGGATCCCCTGCGCGTCGCTCACCTTCCTCTACTGCCAATTCGCAACTATCTTCTGCCACAATATCTTTCACAACGTCGATGACTTCTTGTACCGAATATCCTTGTCCGTTGCCTAGATTAAAACCAAGCGCGCCAGACAACTCACCATCTACCAGCGCCTGTAAAGCTAGTGCATGGGCTGAACACAAATCTTCAATGTGGATATAGTCTCGGATACAAGTACCATCTTCGGTTGGGTAATCTCGCCCGAAAACCGTAATGCTTTTACGCCGACCGGAAGCCGCTTGCAGAATCAACGGAATCAAGTGGGTTTCCGGGTCGTGACATTCGCCCAGCACCCCTTCCGGGTCCGCGCCGCAGGCGTTGAAATAACGCAGGGAAACCGAGTTCAGTCCATACGCAGTGGCGTAATCCTGCAATGCCCGCTCTACCATTAACTTGCTGGCACCATAAGGGTTAATGGGCGCTTGCGGATGCGCTTCGTCTATCGGCGTGTATTCCGGCTCGCCAAAGGTAGCGGCAGTGGAAGAGAAAATGAAATGGCGCACATGGTGGCGTACCATTACATCCAATAAGTTCAGCGTATTGGAAACATTGTTGCGATAATATTTGGCGGGGTCGCCCACGGATTCTCCCACCAAACTACACGCTGCAAAATGCATGACCGCATCAAACTGGTGTTCGCGAAACAGCCGTTCCAACAGAACGGTATCCGCCAAATCCCCGACCACTAACTGGCCGTAACAGGCGAGTTCACGAAAGCCCGTGCTTAGGTTATCAAGTACCACCACCTGCTTACCGGCTTTTGAGAGTTGCTTGACCATATGGGAGCCGATGTAGCCTGCTCCGCCAACAACTAATATCACCATCTCCTCTCCTATAGAACTATTTCTATTAAGCTTCAAAATGCCACAAACTGACAAAACTTACCCATACAGAACCAACACCATATTTGACTCAAAGGCCAATAACTTCAAGCCCCAAATCATAAACTTCAATAAAGCGATTCTGAGCTCCAAAATCCGTCGAGGTCACAAAGACACTTCTCACCTCAAAATCAGCTTCAAACTCAAAATCAAACTCGACAAATTCAAACGCTTTTAAGAAAACAGCACCTAGAACTTTAGAGTCACTTTTTGAAACCCCTTCAACAATAACTCGAATACCTTTACTTGTCGAAAAGTTGGTTCTAATCCTGCCATACACCTTGACTTTCTTATTTATAACAGCACGAGCAAAGCACAGTGTCTTGACATTAAAGAACAACTGCCTTGCCACTTTATTTTTCACTAGAGTCAGCTTTGTGAATTCTTTACACCTTTCCTCATGCCAGAACCCATCATGGTATATTGGAAAACTGGATAGATTTTCAAAATTCAATCTCTTGCCTTCAAAAACAGATTTCATTCTACTTAACAGAGCTACGCCGCCCTCAACACTCATTATGCTTTGCGCCATTAACCTATGAGCTAAATAAGGAACACTTATCTCTTGGTAAGGCCCAAACAGAAGCTTTTCATCTGAGTCCAAATGATGCTTAGCAGCCGGAGAAGTGCCAGCATAGTGTATTACGCTCGTCCTATCACTATAGTACTGATAACTTACATTACCCAGCCCTTGTAGAACAATATCTCCCAAGACTTCTCTAAACCTACCTTCGAAAACAAACCCTGCAAGACCTTGATCTCCAAATATTTGAACCTCACCCATAAAAGATTTAACAGGCGGCAATGAGGCCACGTCATTTGCAATAGTTTGATAATATTCACTATTCATCGAACGAGCTTTCATTTCTTTTAAATTAAGCAATAAAACCCCTGAGTTAAAAACTCTACCCAGTTGCTTCTGCTCATCAGACATAGGTTTTTCTAATAGCTCTGCCCGTTTTGGGTTATGATTAAAAGATACCAGCAAGGTTTGGTCATCAAAAGATTCCGAAAATATATACTTTGTTAGATCCTGAAGCACGACAACATCTAAATCCAAAAATAGAGCTACTTCAATATCATCTGGAAGGTACTCATGGGCAATCATCCAATAAAAAGCCTGTTTACCCCACCGAGAACTTCCTTTCTTCATTTTATCGATATATTCAAAATCTTCTTCAGAAACCAGTATATATCTAAAATTTTGATTATAATACTCTGCTATTTTATTCAGAGATTCAAGAACATCCGGCTCGATGTAATCTGAAAGAGCATAATAATTAACTCTCAAGTCTTTGTGCATTTCATACAAATTCACCAACAATGTTGGTGCCAGTTTGAAATACCTGGAATCTCCAGAAGAAAAAACATTTATAATCTGACCCATATCCCCTCCACAAAATACTTATATCAAATATAAAAAACTGCCAAGCAAGCAAATCAAAGGTGTAGCTCACATTACTTTGGCGACCAAGGAGTTAAAGTGTAATCACTCCTTATACGCACCAGACCTTTTCCCAAACTCAGGAAATTCATAAATCCAGTCAATCAAGATCTATTAAAATATGGCACAAGCTCATTTTCCATAACTTGAAAAAGAGTCATATAGGTTCGCGAAAGCAGAACAGTAGATAGAATATTCAAATTATCCCTAGCTTCTTTGAATATCAGCCCAGGAGCATTTTCTTGCGAGTTTAACGGTGTTGATTGCCGAACTCGCTGTTCGCGAATGAGAGCCGTTGATTCACACCTTCGTTCTCGACCGTATCTGGGGATTCAGTATTTCACCCTGAAGACTTGATCACAGCTTTCCTAGGTTTTGTATGAATAAGTGACGAATTGCAGGCCGTTACGAGATTTCAAGGTACGGTTAGTCGTTGATTGACGATATCATTTCTCTGCCCCAACGCATTGAAAGACCCAGAAAGGACGATCAGAAAATACTCAATGGTATTTTCTGGGTGCTGTGCTCCGGTGCGAAATGGCAAGATGTGCCTAATAGCTATGCCCCGTGAACCAGGTTCTACGATCGCTTTCCCCGCTGGCATGAAGACGTCACCTTCGATACCGTTCTCCAGTGATTGCATCTTTAATTGTAAGAAGACAGCATGATTGGTTTAGATGCATGGATGTTCGACTCCACTTCCATTAGTGCTACGGGGGCTGCCTCGGGAAGAGACAACAAGTGAAGCCCCAGCGAACCTCAAGATCATTCATTGGGTCTCAACAGTGGCCAATTGAAAACAAAATTTTACTTGGTACACGACCGGCAAGCTACCCCGGAGCTTTATCTTATCACTAGGTCCGGACGCTAACTTACCTCGATTTATCGTCGCCCTAGACAGTATCCATTTACCTGGGCAACATTGTGTCTTCGAAAACGCCATAATTATATGCTGGTAAATATAATAGCGCAGCTTTGCAGCACTGCTGCTTTATCAGCTACAGAATGAAGTTATCATCATTCATAGCAATATGCTTAAACTTAGCCTCAGATTGCCTTCTAGGTTCGAAACGAAGAAATTCCGTAGAACATTGTCTATCTGGCTCAAAGAACAGAGCTATAGCAGCCACACTCAGCAAGGAGCCCCCCTACAAACCGTTATCAATCTAACAGCAACGATACAATCAGCGAATTGCAAAAATCTAAGAAAATTGAGATTATGGTTGTCAATCTCAACCTGATGAGTGCCAAACTGATTTGTACCTTGGATCAAGCAAGGACTAATTTGGCTATACCCATGATGCGCTTACTACAACTTAGAGCAATCAGACAAGTTCCAGCGTATAGGGAATGAAACGTTTTAAGGAGTTTGGCTGTGACTCGAAGTGCCTGATCGGCACCCCGAGAGACCAACACAGTCAGATGGCTTAACCTTAAAACCCACATACTATCGAGTTGAAAATACATTTTACGAAAAATTTAGGTGGCCATGCGCTTCACAGCTAGCTTTCAAAGCTCTCTATGTAAGATCGCTACCTAGTTCAACAAGATATCAGTTACATCCAAACGCATGGATTTCGGTACAAGAGCGTCACTATCATGGTAGCCAACCGCAACAAATGCTATGAATACGTGGGATTCTGGGATGCCTAGCAGCTTGCGTGCTTGGTTGACCTGATCAGTGCTCATGGCTGTATTAAGCGGACATGCACCAAGACCCACATTCTCAAGGCCTAGAAGCAGGTTCATCAAGAACAATCCCCCATCGATAAACGCCTGGTTACGTTCGTCCGCGAACACATACGCAGACAAGTCACTAGTTACCAAGAGTAATTTGGGCGGCATGTCATAGCCAGACCAGCCCCCCTGTAGCTTTAAGGCATTTTGCATCAGCTGTTTATCATCGAACTGGAAAACCCGAGCTGGCTGTCGATTACAAACAGAAGGCGCTTGTGCAGCAACTTTGATCGCATTCAGAATGTGAGTGTTGTCAATTTTTTGATCCAGAAACTCACGGACACTACGACGCCCGAATGCAACTGAGGAAAAGGATTTCTCGTAATATTCTGCTTCAGACGTGGCACGCTCCAAGTGTGCAGCTTGCACACCTCCCGCCTGAGCATCAGCCTTTTCAACATGTTCTAGAACTTCCGGCTTAAACAAAGCCCTAAACTCGGAAACATTATAACCTATTGTTTTATGATGATCGAAATAAGCCCGCATGACAGCCGCGCCTATTTTAAAAAAGCTATCATCTGTCGATTTGCCGCTTTCGACCCAACTGTTCATCTCTGCTGCAAGCTTTGGTATTGCTATCTTACCAAACCCAGGACGAAAGTTTGCACGGCTCAGCCCCTTTTCAACAGCATGTGCATTGAACATAATTACGCTGCGTGCGTTGCCTTCGCTATTTGATACCATGTTCTGGGCGTAGAACTTTATATAGCGGTCGCTATCTGCTTCAGACAACCTTTTAACTTTTTCAGCAGGCGTAGGAGCTTTTATCAGCTGAGGCCTACTCATGTCGGCTTTATCAATCGGATCAAGCACAATTTTATAAAAGCGTGCGCCCGGATTAACGCCCACAAAATGGACAGCCCCTAACATTATTTGCGAAAGGTTATCCTGGGGCACAATAAAGTCGATGAAATTCTGCTCATTGCTACCTTTACGTCCACCAGGCAATGTTCCGATAACATTAAAAGTACCAGTCTTTGCATTCCTCAAATGAATATTAATCGCACGCGCAGTGGTAATCGGTGCCCAATCAAATGTAAGCCGATAAGCATGGCCTTTCACTAAAGACTGGGGCAAGTCGCACCAAACCCGATTACCCTTGACTGAACCACCCGGTGTAACCGTAATGGAAGTCTCACCAGTTGCCTTAGCGACATGCCAAGCATTGCTGCTGGCATGAAACTCGGGCGCTTCGATTGTGATTGCTCTATCAGATGGCGGCGAAAAATGCGGCTGCCTCTGCCCACTTGCCTCAATACCCACGCGCAGGGCACCGCTCTGAACACGTGCTACAGTCGTCGCAAGCGCATCTTTTAGCCAAGCCACCGATGCTTCACGATCCACTTCCAAGACATCATTTGCAGCCGTGAAATCCAATGTAGCCGATACATTACTGTTCTGAGCAACCGTAGTCTCATCATCAGTTTCATACAATCGACGACTTTCGCCAAACTTGAAATGCTTCAGAATGTTTACAAAGCGATCAGCGCCACGTTTTGTATTGTAGATTGATGAAAACGGACGCTCAAAAATAATACTGAAGGCTGTGCCGTGAAAGCTGTCAGTGATTACATAATTCGCATTTTTGTAAGCGGCCAGGAAATTCTCTACCGCATCCTCTGGTACGAATTCAAATCGGTCGCCCGAGAATATCTCCATTGAAAGCGCACGTCCCTTGTCGGGATTGGGTACAATGACAATCTTCGACAGACCCAGCTTGTCGGCAACAGCCTCAGCGACCCGACGCTTTTCAGGTGTCGGATCAAGGTAGAAGACATTCAGATAATCGCCCTCGGGCTGCCAGCTGGCGCTATCGGCAAGCTTCTCGTACTCGGCCTTTTCCAATAGGAATACAGGGTCTACAACTTTATGAGCCTCAACGCCGAAGACATCGCGCGCAACATCTACGGCATATTCTTCGCGCACCGAAACGGCATCGAACTTCTGCAAATTTTTCGAATGCTTTTCACGGAACTCACCATCGAATTTCTTGGTACCCTTGTTGCCAAACGAAGTTGCATAGGCAATGCGACCGTTTTTGTCCGATACGAAATCAAGAAACAGATCATCGTTAACGCGCCCGATCAGTGGGTTCCAAAGCTGATCGCTGCCCACAATAAAAGTGTTAACTTTCATGTTGTAACTCGGCAGTTCGCTAAAATGGAACTGGTTCGTATACTCATACCCCATGCGATCCGCAAATTTTATAGATAGTAAGTCATGTGGCCACTCCACACGATAACCGTTATAACCTAAAGGTTCGTGAACCATAAGCACACTGTAGCCTAAATTAGAAATCGCACGGTGCAATCCGTAATAGGTAGTCATAGAGCCATAATTAGCACCGTACCACCAACCCAAGATAGCTACATCATATTCATGCTTCGTGCTCATTACTTTCACTCCGATTTAAACCGTTCTTCCCAAGCAGCTTTTGCAGCAAGGGTTTTAGATAATTCTTTGTACTGATTGCTCAACTGTTCGTAATTAGCTTCCAGCTTACGCACTAAGTCTTTAAAACGTTTACGGTTGTCAAAATAGGCTTGTTTATCTATTTTACAGATGTAACCTTTACCTGAGGCAGGGTCTACTGTTATCGTATAAGGGCGTAAGAATGTGTCGTGTTCAATAGCCCTTACATCCAAGGGGAAAACAACGCCTTTTTGATATTGTAATGAGTCTGGCAGTAAGTGGCCATTATAACTAAACCGACGTAGCAAACTCTTCCAACGGCCTTTATTGCGTTGAGGTGCATGGTGAGTAACATTGCCAAGATTCATAGAAATGGCATTTTGAATTTTTTCATTTTGTGTATTGCTATTGATCAGCTTTCTTCGTTCAGCCATATCAACATTCTGCTCCCAAAATGAATCTCCGGCCAATACATCCTCAATTGCTTGGCAAATAGCATCAGCAGATTCATAGTGGTAGCTATTATTAAATCGATTGAAAAACTTGGACATCAAACGACTTAACGATTTTTGACCAATCTCAATATTTTCGAATGTTAAATGATGCACAAGATGATAACGCATGTCCAAATATAGCGTTAGCGGTGTTTGCTTAGTAAAGAAGTCTTCTTGAATTGCAACAACTCCTGGCATCGTAATAATGTCAAAATCGTTTGCAAGTGAGAAATAACTATCATCTCCTCTGACAAAGAATGGAAACGGCCAAACATTCACTGATGCAATAGGAAAACAAAAATACCACCAGCCCGCATATTTATTATCTATGTTACGGGGCTGCCCGATAGACATCGCAACCACCTCACCAAAATCACCAAGATCTCGGCCATTATCGATAGGTTTACAACGCTGATCAAACGTAGCACCGTTCTCCCACATGCGCCATTTATGGGATTCTGTGATCATGGCACCACAAACTGCCCTGTTATCAGTTTTTGAATACTGCAAAACTGACATAGTTCTTCTTAGTGACTCAGGGAAAAAACTTGCATCATCATCCATAAATAGAACATGTGACGACAGTTGATTTTCAACGACCTCCATTAGGCCACGAGTAAAGCCACCCGCACCACCTAAATTACGATTCTTTATTACTGTTGACTTTTCAAACGGAATTGAATCAGTATCACCACCATTATCAATCACTAACAACTTGAACTTATCTAGTAAATCAACGTTATTCTCAAAATATGATTGCATGCGACGTCCTGTTTCCTGCACAGCTTCGTCGCGCTTAAAAGTTGTGATTACTGCTGTTAATGAAACACTCTGATGTATTTCACCGACAATACTATAATCTACGTCATATATAAGAGTATCCCGCAGAGATATTATTTCTACATATATCAACCCATCAAGCAGCATCGTGGGCAGACGAATTTTTTCTACTTCACCGTCAGTTAGCTCAACTCTGCTTTGATATAGTTGCTCCCAACTACGGCCATGCCTTGCCATCACAATTTGTACGATAAAAGTGCCTGATGCTTTTATTTCAACATCTACCGCATGTTCATCTAAATCGTATAAATGCACAGGAAATGAATTGAAATAGCTATTAAAACTTATGGTAGCGCCACGCTGAGCAAAGTACGCTTTTTTCAGGGTATCAAACCCTGCAACTCCACCATGATGATGAAAAAACAGGGGGTACTCGCTATTAATACCTGGCTCAGGCATCACTAGGCGTTGAACAAGGTTTACCAATTGCATATCATTTCCTATCTGCTCATTAACTATAACATCGGGTACATCGCTCATTGCTTAGCACTCGCTAGATATTTTTCTGCAACATCCAATGCAAGCCCAATTGTTATATCCATATCTAAATACTGATATGTTCCTAAGCGTCCTACAAAAGTTACGTTCTTTTCTTTTGCTGCACGTTCTTGATAGCGCTCTAGTAGCTGTGTCTCTTCAACCAGCCGAATTGGATAGTATGGAATATCATCAGGGCCACATGAGCGACTATATTCACGAAATGCAATTGTCTTTGTAAAGTTACCGCTTTCCCAGGGAGCAAAGTGCTTGTGCTCAGCTATACGTGTAAAAGGTATATCGGCATCTGGATAATTCATTACAGCTGTGCCTTGATAGTCACCTTCTGCGCGTACTGGCTCAAAGTCAAGTGTACGATAACCTAAGCGGCCTAGTTCATAATTAAAGTAACGGTCGAGAGGGCCAGAATAAAAAATATGTTCGAACTCTTCATTAAGTCTTTCATATTTAGTGTCAAGGCGCACCTCAATATTTTCATGATCCAAAATATTTTCCACTATGGCTGTATAACCATGACGTGGCATTCCTTGATAGGGGTGATTAAAATAATTATCATCATAATTGAAACGGAGTGGCAAGCGCTTCAATATAGATGCTGGTAATTGACTAGGCTCAACTCCCCACTGCTTTCGAGTATAACCAGCAAAGAAACCTTGATAAATATCATCCCCTACAAAACGCAAACCCTGTTCTTCAAATGTTTCAGGCTCTTGTATATCCATCCTTGCCTTACCTTCAATGAAGGACTTCGCTTCGGCAGGAGACATACTTTTACCAAAAAACTGATTAATAGTATGTAGGTTGATAGGCATCGAATATACCTGCCCTTTTACCGTTGCTTTTACACGGTTAACATAGGGCATCATCTCACCAAAGCGATTTATATAATTCCATACCCGTTCATCGTTTGTATGGAAAATATGAGGCCCATACTTATGGACCATTACACCACTTTCAGCATCGCGCTCAGTGTGACAGTTACCTGCTGAGTGCTGTCGTTCATCTACAACTAAGCACTCATAACCTTCCTCGGATAAACTGCGCGCAATCACAGCACCACTAAAGCCTGCTCCAACTATACATATGCGCTTCATATTCGTTCACCTTCTAAGTTATTCAAAGTTTCGTAAGATCTAGTTCTCACGTAAAAATGACATATAATGCTTAAGCCCCCAACGCTGTTGAGTAACTTCATGCCGTATTGAAAAATACCCCATTACCATATGAAATTTTAAACGACCACCCGTCACCTTTGAACCAGCCAACAGCTCCCCCTCATGCGCAAACTGATGATATGGTTCAACATGCAAACTTTTAACAGTCTCGTCTCGTTCTCGATAAAGATCGATCGACTTTTCTTTCATACGAGAGACAAGATGTGTATTTCGTGGCCGATAATGTCCCATTGCAACTTTGTCAATAATGGCCACTTGTTTTCGCGGATCTTCTACCAGCTTATGCCACATCCAATCAACACCAAGTGCTGCGTGTTTTCCTTCCATTATTGGCAGTAGCTTATGTAACAAATCTGTATGCACTAACGGCATCATAAGCTCTACAAAGTTTGTTAGCCGAAAATTAAAACGCGGATTGCTAATAGTAAGACGGTAGGCATAGACACTTTGAGGGGTCAGTGATGGCTGGGACAACTGAAAACCGTGAGTTTTCACAATCCTGAAGAAAGCTAAGACGTCACTTGGATCAGTTTGAATATCATCGTCTGGAAACCAGAAATAGTCATATTTCTCAAGCAGCGAAGGATTAGACTTAAATAGATCACATATCCCTATCCATTTACCGCCATTACAAACATGATGTTTTTCATCAGCATCTACCCCATATTGGCTAATTAACACATCATATTCGCTAGTACTAGCTAAAAGCCATTCAGGAGCTTTTTGATAGCTTTCGGCACGACATACAACTAGAACAGGCTTCATAAATAACCATTTATTAAAAATTTAAAACCAATAACATGGCGGGCTTAATCATCTCCTACAATATACTCAAGGGCTGCTTCTTTATCGCTTTTGTATCTATAGGCAAGTACTTTAGCCTTCTCCAGAACACTATATTCTTCTTCAGGCCATCCCTCTCTTTCCGCCAAACTCATACCATATTCAACACCTAGAACACTGCGTTCATATTTAGTCACTTCGGCTTTAGCTTCTTTATGCATTCCATCAGGCGTCGATGTAATTATACCCACCAACTCTTCTATTCGTTTTTTAGCATACTGATTAGCTCTACGCAAAACGTCTAACTCTTTTTTATTCCAATCATTCTCTTTAGCTGCATGTATAATAACATGCAAACCATTAAATATTTGACGCACCTTTGACAGCTCTTTTCTTAACGAACTAATTTGCACAGCACTTAGCAAGAGCGGATCAATATCAAACGTTTTCTCGTTTAATGCATTTATTAGCGTTTTATCATCTGTATCTTGATGATAATCAGAAATTGCCTCTCCTATATCATCATACCAAACAGCAGCTCCGCCTTGTAAGTATATTGCCGATTGACATAAGTCACGCAATATACCTTCACCATGTGACACCATAATTAAAGATGCACGACCAACACGTTCCTTAAATAAGGCCTGAGCTTTCGCCTTGAATGCCCTATCACCTACGGCTGTCGCTTCATCCGAAATGTAAATATCAAAATCAAATGCGAGTGACAAGCCAAAGGATAATCTTGAATTCATACCAGATGAGTAAGTACGAACAGGKTCATCAAAGGCTCCTCCTATTTCTGCAAACTCTTCAACGAATGCAATCACTCGCTTTATTTCCGCGGGGCTACTMCCTTGAGCTCGCGCTACAAACTTTACGTTTTGGCGCCCTGTCATGTTGCCTTGCATGCCACCCGATAGCCCCACCGGCCACGATACACGGCTGTGGCGTATTACCTCACCCCTATCGGGGGTATCCATACCAGCGATCAGACGCAGCAGGGTGGATTTACCTGCGCCGTTGGGGCCGATCAACCCCACGCTTACCCCGGTGGGGATCGTCAGGTTGATGTCCTTGAGTACCCAATCGCTGCCGTGGTGATTGTGGTAGCGTTTGTAGAGGTTTTTTATTTCAATCATTAAGTTTTAGAAGCCATTGGTGTCTTTTCATTTTCGAAAGCCACTTCGCAATGCATGGTTCAGGTGGCAACTTCGGGCGGCTTCGCCGCCTTCGCGGGTGCCTCATTCGCTCGTACCTCGCGAGATTCGTTACGCCGCGCTACAAGGATGCTAGTCGCCATTCACCACACTTACACTCCTGCGCTTGCGTGCGTATATCGTTTCTAGCTTATGTTTGAGCGCTGTGCGCGCTGTTTGTTCCCCATGCACTAAACGAATGGTGTGCGGCCAGCGGCGCATGCGTTTGACGAAGTTGAGCAGGTCTTTTTGATCGGCGTGGGCGGAGTAGCCGCTTATAGAGGTCACGCCTGCTTTGATATCGATTCGTTCGCCATCGATGCTTACCCAACCGCCCTGGGGGCCGTACTGCTGAATATCTCGCCCTGGGGTGCCTGCGCCTTGGTAGCCTACAAAGAGCACTTGGTGGCGTTCATCGCCCAACATGGCTTTGAGGTAGTTCATGATGCGCCCGCCTGCACACATGCCGCTGGCGGCAATGACTATTGCTGGGCGACCTGTTTTGGCCAGGTACGCCACGGTTTGTTCGTGCTCTTCGTGGCTATCCACCGTGTAGAGGTTGGCAAAGTTGAGCGGATGACGGCCACTACGCAGGCGGCGTTGGGCTTCTTTATCCCAGTAGGGTTTTAGCTCGCGGTACACCTGGGKAAAGCGTGCGGCCAGCGGTGAATCTACAATGATTTCCAGCGACTGCCATTGTGGTGAACGAGACTGGTGAATAATGGTTTCCAGTTCGTAGAGCAATTCTTGGGTGCGGCCAATGCTGAACGCAGGCACCATCACCGTGCCGCCGTTAGCGAGTGCTTGCTCTATGGCTGCTTTTAGTGTGGAGCGGCGGTGGCGACGATCCGGGTGGTTGCGGTTGCCGTAGGTACTTTCGAGCACCAGTTGGTCGCAACCGTAGGGTGATTTGGGCGCGGGTAGTAATGGTGCATAAGGTGCGCCTAGATCACCTGAAAACACCACGCGCTCTTTATCGTTGGTGACGGCATCCTGGTAGCTTACTTCTACGTAGCTTGAACCCAGAATGTGCCCCGCCCGTTTGAGTTTGACACGGGTGGTTCCTTTTCCGCCAATGCCTGAGCTAATACCGGAGTGACCGCTTACGTCGCTTGCTGACTCTATGTTGTGCCATTTTCCGTAAGGCACGCTAACAATCTGCTTTTCGAGCTGGGCTTGAAAGCGCTCGATTAGTTGGGTGTTGCGGGTAAAGCCGATTTTTAGCGCGTCTTCAATGACCAGTGGTAGCAGTTTGGCTGTGGGGATCGAACAGATGATGGGGCCGGTGAAGCCTGCGGCCAACAGATAAGGCAGCCTGCCTACGTGATCAATGTGTACGTGGGTGATGATTAGGGCTTTTACGGTGCTGATATCAAATTCAATTTGTAGCAGCTCGAAGGTGTCTTCTGTGGCGTCTTCGCCTTGGAAGAGGCCGCAATCTACCAGTAGGGATTCGTTTTGATTCAGAATCAGTTGGTGGCAGCTGCCGGTGACGCCGGTGGCGCCGCCGTGGTGGAGAATTTCGAGCATTTGAAACCGGGATTTTGGGTAGTGATTTGTGAGCAGTTTGAGGCGGTGCCGGGGTTGGGTTGTGTGCCATTGGGCGTCTTGCAGACGCCATCCGCGGGTGCCTCGTTGCTCGTTCCTCGCAGACTCGTTACCACGCGCTACGGGTTCTGTGGCACGCTTCTTAGTTTGCGGAATATCTGTAAGTGCACCCGCGGGAGCAGTGCGTTAGCGTTGCCGATGGTGGCACCGGGGTGAGCGGTGGCGTTTTAGCATTTGGTGGCGTTATCGGGGCGGCTAGCGCCGCCCTTCGCGCCGGGCCGCCGCTGCGGGTGCCTCTTTCGCTCGTTGCTCTCGCTCTTTCGTTACGCCGCGCTACGGGGTTTCTGCCGCGCTTCTGTGTTTGCGAAGTATCTGTAGCACCCGCGGGAGCAGCGCAGGTGCGGTGCTGGGTTAGTTAAGCGGCTTGGCTTTTTAAAAGTGGCCATGCACCTTGCTTCGAGGCCTCCAGAATGACGATTTCATTGATTGTGCCATCCTCTGCGTAACTAATATGTGTGTTCCAATCTTGGGAAACCTCCTTTACGGTAGGTTTATCAGATAGGTGCAGAACCAAGATATCATCTGCTTCATCGTAGGTAGTTCGCATTACTTATCCTCCCACTCAAAGTGATGCATTTAGTTATGGCAGAGCGGAGTAACGTGCCTTTGGGCGTCGTTACGCCGCGCTACGGGGTCTCTGGCGCGCTTCTGAGTTTGCTGAGTATTCGTAGCGCGGTGTAAGCGATAGCGCTCCCGCGAAGCAACGCGAGAGCGTTGCCGATGATGGCACGGGGTGAGCGGTGGCGTTTTGGCATTCGGTGGCGTTATCGGGGCGGCTAGCGCCGCCCTCCGCGGGTGCCTCGTTGCTCGTTCCTCGCMGACTATTTACCACGCGCTACGAACCCCTTCACCATTCACGGCTCATCTAGTCTCTGTGATCCTTGATGATCATGATTAGCATGCTGAGGATGAAGGCTAGGAAGATGGTGATGATGGCGAATACGCTGCTGTTGTAGAGCCGGTTTGGTTCTGTGGGGTATTCCGGCATTAGCGGGCTTTGCAGTACGCTTACTTGCTTGAGCTGGCGGGCGGCTTCTAAGCGGGTGTTTTCCAGTGCGGCGAGTGCGCTGGAGTAGGTTTCCTGGGCGAACTGGGCCTGTAGCTCCAGCGTTTCATATTCGGCGGAAACGCTGTTGAGTGAGTCACCTGATGCTTGGGCGATACGGTCCCGCTGCTCAATGATTTGGTCGCGAAGCGCAGTGATATTGCGCTCGACTTGGCGCAGCTCGGGCGATTGCGCACTTTGAAAGCTGGAAAGCGCATTGCGCTGTGCTTGAAGGCGCGCAAGGTCCGCTTCCAACGTTGCCACCACCTGGTTGATGCTCGCCACGGTATCCGTCGGTGATACTAGCCCGTACTCGTTCTGATACTCCAATAATGCCTGGCGGGTTTCGGTGAAGCGCTCATCCAGGCGCACCATTTGCCTCTCCAGAAAGCGTACCTGCTCGTCGGCCAGACGGTGTCCCATTTCGTTCATATGGTTTTCGCCTGCTTCCAGCAGCAGCGTGGTCATTTGATGGGCAAATTCGGGCGTATAGCCCTGCMCTTCAATATTTAATACACCTGCGTACTCGTCTAGCTCGACTTCCACACGACGTAGATAGTATTTGTGCAGGTCTTCGATTGGAGCTTCTTTATCGCCAAGCTTGGCAAAAATATCGCCATGCTCGCTGTAGTGTCCGCGAATGTCGAGCTCTTCATCCAGCCGGCGCAGCATGTCCACGGAGAGCAGGTGCTCACGCAGTAGTAGCAGATCCTGGGTATTGCCACCGCCGCCACCCATAATTGAGGATAAGCTGATTTCAGGGGTTGCTACCTGAGGGCTTTCCAATACGACCGTAGCGCGGGATACATAGCGCTCCTCAGCAATTACAAACCAATAAAACGAGACCAGTAAAATAGCGGCAAAAGCTAACGCCCACTGAGGGGACTTAACTAAAAATCGGCGTAACGGTTGGTTCATAGATTATTTTGCCTTTAAACGATCGATAAAGCGCAGGTGCATCAACAGCCCCAGGGCATTAAGAGAAAGCGTGACCAGCCAGAAATAAAGCATGCTGGTGTCGTGAATTGTTTTGTAATTTTCAAAGAAACCAAGGCGCAAGGTTTCTAGACCATGAGGAATAGGGTTGTACATGAGATATTCAAGCAACCAATGCGGCAGGTTATTTAAGGGAAAAATAACACCTGATATTATTAATAAAGGCAAAGAGAGCATCCTGATTACCCTACCTACTTCTGGCACCAGTGTGGCAGCTACTGATGTAACTAATCCAGCTCCTATACCTAAACTCCAGAGTGATAACCATGCATATATTGCACGTAATGCATTATCCGGATAGATATCCAGACTTAGTAACAAACCACCACATATAAAGAGTAAAAAAACAAAGCTACGCAACATTCCTTCAAGAAAATTACGCACCAATACAGGATCAACTGGTTGCACTTGACGGTACGCAAATAAAGCACTGTTAGCCTCTACTGCGCCCATGCCACGTAACATCCCTTCCCTGGCGAGTGAAAATCCCATTAAACCAGCGATCATCCAGGGTATAAAAGGAGCGTTAACGATGAGTTTATCGCCACTCACAAAGCTCCGTATACCGACCATAATCCCAATAAAAGCAACTGGCTCAAAAATCATCCAGAACCAGCCCATGCGGTCCGACATGGTGCGTGAAATGGCTTCGCGCATGAACATGGCGTACCACACGCTGCGTGTTACCTGCCACGGTGTGCGGGCGCGCCGTGGGCCGTGGTTTACGTTATCCATAGCGTTAATTCTTTAGAAATAGACAAAGCGTGTTCCTGCGCATTGGGGGTCAGCACGATTGGGCGGCGTCGCCGCCCTTCGCGGGTGCCTCACTTGCTCGTTCCTCGCGTCATTCGTTACCACGCGCTACGAGAGTCCATTCAACACTCTTACAGATCAAGCGCGACGCGGGTGGCGACGGCTACCTGGAATAGTATTTGGGTAAGCGTAGAAGCTAGCTGCAGGTTGTGGGTGGGTGCTGCGGGCATGACCAGGATTTCGTCGCCGGGGCGTAGGTTCACGTTACGGGCGTTTTCAACCGCGCCGTTTTGGCGAACGATAAGAATGTGGTCGTCATCGGCGCGCTCGGTAAAGCCGCCTGCGCCTTCGATGTAGTCAATCACGCTCATGCCGGGGCGGTAGACCGCTGCCTGGGGCACCAGCACTTCCCCGCTGATCAACATGGAGTCGCTGACTTCAGGAATGGTGACCACATCGCCATCCTGAAGGCGAATATCGGAAATGCGACCGTCGTAGGCCACGACCAGACGGCCACTGGGTTCCAGTTCGCTGGCACGGGTGATGAAGTCTTGAATCAACTGGGCTTCCTGAACTCGAATGGCGGCCTCTTCGTTGGTATTGGAAGGCGCACCGAGGTAGGTGGTTTCCAGGCGGCGCAAGCTGTCTTCAAGGGATTGTGCTTGCTGCTCTTTAACGCTTTCCCGTTTAATTGAAATGCTTTCCACGGCGGTCATGCTTTCCGGCACCGCGATGGCATCCAACAGTTCGCTCAGGCGGGCATCCCTGGGCAGCGCGTAGCGAGAGGGGCCGTAGTAGCTGCCTTCGACCTCCACCACGATGGTTTCACTACGCTGGTCGGAGCTGAACAGTACTTCGTCCCCGCTGCGAATAATTTGGCCTGCGAACATATCAATGGGGAAGTATTGCGCAATGGGGCCATCTTCACGGTCGCCGCGCAAAAGTACGTGGGAGACGCCGCTTTTCAGCCGTGCCAGATTCACTAACTCGGCGCCGCTTAGCTGGTTGCCAATTAGCTCGTAGCGATGCTCACGGTGTACATCCCCTCCGACGGCAATGGCCGGGCCGCGCTCTTCGATCACGATGGTGTCGCCATCCTGAAACTGCGGGCGGGCAATGCTGCCATTGAGCAGGAAGTCGTAAAGATCGACCGTGGCGACGGTTGTGTCGTTGCGAACCACGCGCACTTGGCGATAGCTGCCTAGATCTTGGTCAATGCCGCCGGCCTGGTCTAGGAAGTAGAGCAATGAATCGTTCGGCGTGCCCGCATAACGGCCTGGGTTTTCAACGTAGCCGGTGACGTACACCGCAACAGGCTGAACGCCTTGCAGGTTGGTGTAGACCTCTACGTTATCCGGATAAACGGAGGTAATCGCGCTGCGCACGCTGTTATCGACTTGCTGACTGCTTTGGCCTTCTMCATTCAGCGGGCCGGAGCCGGGAATGAAGATGTTGCCTTGGGCATCCACCGGTAGCACACGGTCAAACTCGAACGCACCCCAGGCGCGCACGGTGACTTGGTCGCCGGGCTTGATGCGGTAATCCGGGTTTAGGCCGTCGCCCATGGCGCCCCGAAAGCCGCCGGTAAACAGGTTGGCGCCAAACGGGGGTAACGCATCCGGGTTTTGCGGGGTTTGCGATACCGGGCCATAGGTGCCGCTGCGCCAGTCTGCACGGGGCGTGTCGTTAACTTCTTCCTGCTGCTGGGCATTAGCGCCAGCACCCTGCTGGCCGCTTTGCTGGGGCAAAATACTGTCGGAAAGGCTGAGTGACTGCGCCCAGGCGTTGGTTACCGTGAAACTACTGACGAGTGCCAGCGAGGCAACGGCCAGGGTTTGCTTGAGTGAAGCGGGGGTAAATTTGGCGATAACGTTCATTACATGCGCCCTTGTGATGTTTGCGCCACAACGCGTTGATTAACCCAGCCGTTTGGCGTTTTGCACACCAGCGCGGCGCCTGCGGCGTTGGTGCCTGCTTCGACGACTCGCAGCTTACGGCATTCGCGACCACTGGCGGCCAGGTAAGCCGCATCGGCGACGACTTCAACGTTGTCGCCCCAGGGGCTACGGGTCACGTTAATGATGGCACCGGCGGGCGCTTTTGATAGGAAGTCGTTGAGGCTTTCATCTTGCAGCAGTGTGGCGGGGTCGTTGTTGAGCACGTATTGCGCTTCTTGCTGGCCAGAGCCGGAGGGGTAACTGGCGCAACCGCTGACCATGACTAAACTGAGCGCCGCCAGCAGCATGCGAGCTGGCGACACCAATGAACGTTGTGATAATGGCATAGTAAATTCCAAATTAAAGGCACGCTACCGCCCAGGGATCGTTACGGGCGTATTCCCTTGCCCTACTCTTCTGTGCGGATGAATGTGGTGGTGCGTTGAACGAACACTCTTTACACCAGGCCGCCATTGTAGGGGAATACCGTTGTCGCCTCTACATCGACAACTCTTGTACAACTCGCTAATTTAACTTATGAGCTGAAAAGGTTAGTTTTCATCGGCTTAACGGCGTGAGCCAAAGGGATATAGAAGGTATAAACAAAAAGGTATGAATAAATAGGTATAAAAAACGCCACACTGGCAAGCCAGCGTGGCGTAGGCGTAACGCACCTTTCCGCTTTTTAGCGATGGCGGTGGTGACTAGCTGTATACATCCGCTGATGCAAAAGCGCTGCCCGCTTGGTCTTTTTCAGAGAGCGCAAACGGCACCGGCAGTTCGGGCCATTCGATACCCAGTTCCGGGTCGTCAAATCGAATGCAGCGCTCTGATTCTGGGTGGTAGAAATCGGTTGTCTTATAAAGGAAGTCAGCCGTTTCAGACATCACCACAAACGCGTGCCCAAAGCCTTCGGGCACCCATAGCTGGCGGTTGTTTTCAGCAGAGAGCTCGACCCCTACCCACTGGCCGAACTGCGCGGAATCGCGGCGTAAATCGACGGCCACATCCCATACGCTGCCGTGCACGACACGTACCAGTTTGCCCTGGGGCTGTTCTAGCTGGTAGTGAATGCCGCGCAGCACGCCTTGGCGTGAACGTGAGTGGTTGTCTTGCACGAAGTTGCGCTTGCAGCCGGTGGCATCTTCGAACGCCTGCTGGTTGAAGCTTTCCATGAAGAAGCCGCGTTCGTCGCCGAATACCTTGGGGGTCAAAATCACCACCTCGGGTAGGGAGGTTTTTTCAACGAGCATTAGTGGCCTCCTTTCGCATCTAAACGGTGCAGCAGGTATTGGCCGTAGCCGGTTTTGGCCAGTGCGTTAGCGCTTTCACGCAGGGCTTCATCGGTTAGCCAACCATGCTGCCAAGCGATCTCTTCAAGGCAGGCGACTTTCAGACCTTGGCGGCGTTCGATGGTTTGCACGTACTGGCTGGCTTCAAGCAGGCTGTCGTGGGTACCGGTATCCAGCCACGCGAAGCCGCGGCCTAGCCGTTCAACGCGCAGGTCGCCGCGCTCTAGATAGGCGTTGTTGACGCTGGTGATTTCCAACTCGCCGCGCTCAGAAGGCTTCACTTGGCGGGCAATTTCCACTACGTCGTTGTCGTAGAAGTAGAGGCCGGTCACCGCATAGGGCGATTTGGGCTTGGCGGGCTTCTCTTCAATGGAAACAGCGGTGCCGCTTTCATCGAACTCCACCACGCCGAAGCGCTCGGGGTCTTTGACCAAGTAACCAAACACCGTGGCGCCGCTGGCTTGGTCAGAGGCGCGCTTGAGCTGCTCCGAGAAGTGCTGGCCGTGGAAGATGTTGTCGCCTAGCACCAGGCAGACCGGCGCATCGCCAATGAACTCTTCGCCAATGAGGAACGCCTGGGCGAGGCCATCCGGGCTGGGCTGTACGGCGTATTCAAAGCGCACGCCGAAGGAGTCGCCATTACCCAATAGGTTCTCGTATTGGGGCAGGTCTTCCGGCGTGGAGATAATCAGGATTTCGCGAATACCTGCCAGCATCAATACCGAGATGGGGTAATAGATCATCGGTTTGTCGTAAATCGGCAGCAGCTGTTTGGAAACGCCGCGCGTGATGGGGTGCAGGCGGGTTCCGCTGCCTCCCGCTAAAATTATGCCTTTACGTTGCATCGTTGTTGCTCCTTGCTCGTTGCTCGACGACTAACGCGAGCTTGCTATTTCTTCCACGGTAAGCGCCAACTGGCTTTGCCAAGTGGGCATCTGAATTCCCAATGCTGCTTCTAACTTTTCCACCGCTAGCCGAGAATTCAGTGGGCGGGCTGCCGGGGTTGGGTAGTCAGCGGTGGGGATTGCGGAGACGCCTTCCGGGCTAATCGCTAGCGGCAATTCGGCCTGCTTGGCTACCTGGAATATCTCGCAGGCAAACCCGTGCCAGCTGGTTTCGCCCCTGGGGGCAAGATGATACACACCGCTTGCCAGGTCGTTGGCGGTTTTCGGGTTGTTCAGCGTCGCTAACGCTTGTTGGGTGACGAGTGCAATCAGGCGTGCCGGTGTGGGTGCGCCCATCTGGTCACTCACAATGCTTAATGCTGGGCGCTCAGCCCCTAGCCGTAGCATGGTGCCTAAAAAGCTTTTGCCAAACGCGCTATAAACCCAGCTGGTGCGGAAAATAAGGTGTTTGCAGCCGCTATTGGCCACCGCTTCATCACCAGCCAGCTTGGTCGCGCCGTAAGCATTGCATGGCCCGGTGGCATCGTTTTCCTGCCAGGGGGCGATGCCTTCACCGTTGTAAACATAATCCGAGGAGTAGTGGATTAGCCAACTGCCCCGCTGCTGGCAATATTCTGCCAACTGCGCAGGCACTTCGGCGTTTAGGCGCGTTGCCATGGCCTGGTCGGATTCGGCGTTATCGACGGCGGTGTAGGCTGCCGCGTTAACGATTAGGTCTGGTTGGTGTTGATCTAGGTAAGCACTAACAGCATCGGTGTCAGCCAGATCTAACTTAGCGCGATTGGGCGCTAGAATTTCACCCAGCGTTGCCAATTGACGACGCAGTTCAAAGCCCACCTGACCATTGCCGCCGGTAATTAAAATAGTGAGGCGTGAAATGAGAGGTGTGAGGTGTGAGTGTTCAGAGTTCATAGTGACGCCTTTAAATGCTTGATCAGCCCGCCTAGCTGTGAAAATACAGAGTTAATCGCTATTTCGAGAGTTGAAATATCAGCCGTATACCCTAAGCGTTGGGCAATTTGGCACTGAGTTTCAAGCTCACTGAGCGATCCCCGCGCTATATGCAAAAATCTTAAGAAGTCAGGTTTACTGCCTCGTGCCGCGCCTTCAGCTATGTTGCTCGGCACCGAGACAGCGGCACGCTGCATTTGGCTAGCAAGGCCAAAGCGCTCAGTTGAGGGAAAGGTCGAGGTCATTGTGTAAATAGAAACAACGAGATCCATCGCTTCTTGCCATACACGCAGTTGCTGGTGCTTTCTCATGACCATTCCCCTCCCCCCTTACAAGCGAAGCGCTTACCCCTTACCTCTTACAAACTGCCTAGGCGCTGGCCCTGGTAGCTGCCGTCTTGTACGCGTTTCCACCAGGATTCGTTGGCGAGATACCACTGGACGGTTTTGCGTAGCCCAGTTTCGAAGGKTTCTTCTGGCTTCCAGCCTAGCTCGCTTTCGATCTTGCTGGCGTCGATGGCGTAGCGTAGGTCGTGGCCCGGGCGGTCTTGTACGAAGGTAATCAGGTCGCGGTAGTTACTTTCCGCTGGCACCAGCTCTTGCAGCAGGTCACATAGCGTTTCAACCACTTCTAGATTGGCCTTCTCGTTATGCCCACCGATGTTATAGGTTTCACCCACAACGCCTTCCGTGACAACTTTGATCAGCGCGCGGGCGTGGTCTTCTACGTATAGCCAGTCGCGTACCTGTTGACCATTGCCATACACCGGCAGTGGCTTACCTGCCAGGGCGTTAAGGATCATCAGCGGGATGAGTTTTTCAGGGAAGTGGTAAGGGCCATAGTTGTTGGAGCAGTTGGTGACCAATACCGGCAGACCGTAAGTACGGTGCCATGCGCGGACCAGATGGTCTGAACTTGCCTTGCTGGCGGAGTAAGGCGAGCTGGGGGCGTAGGGGGTTTCTTCGGTAAACAGGTCTTCCGGGCCTCCCAGGTCGCCATACACTTCATCGGTCGAGATGTGGTGGAAGCGGAAAGCGCTGGCTTTTTCAGGGGCGCTTGCTTGCAGGCCTTTCCAGTAGTGACGCACCGCTTCCAGCAGCGTGTAGGTGCCGACAATATTGGTTTGAATAAAAGCGGCGGGGCCATCGATGGAGCGGTCTACGTGTGACTCTGCGGCCAAGTGCATCACGGCATCAGGCTGATGGCGTTCGAAAATAGCCGCCATGCTGTCGGCATCGCCAATATCGGCCTTTTCAAAGGTGTAGCGTTCGTTGCTTTCCACCGATGTTAGCGACTCTAAATTACCGGCGTAGGTCAATGCATCGACATTCACCACGGCGTGTTCGGTCTGCTCGATCAGGTAGCGGATCACCGCTGAACCGATAAACCCTGCTCCACCTGTTACTAAAATATTCATTTAAGGTTCCTTATAGATCATTCATTACATCCCTTGCACCGGCTCTTGTGTACTTTTTTGCTTTGGGTACCGATAGATTGTCCAGATAAGCCCTAGAACAATTATGACAGTGCGACCATCGAGAGGAAATAAATAGGTCGGCGGATTGATGTGTGGACAAGCTTTGCTAACAAAATATAAACAATCGTTTAAAATATGCTAAGAACAATATTCGGCATATTAATTCAAAATTATTAGTTTAGCTGTTTGCGGTGACGTGAGTGAATTCCCCACAAAATAGCCAACAGAAAGGCATACATCATTACTCCACTGTTATGTCCCAAAAAGGTTTGGGTTATCCCAAAATCGATATAGGCCACGGGCAACAAAAACCCGGCAACTGCCACCGCACGTATTTCTAGGTTGCTATGCCTTAAATACTCGCTAAATAGCTTCATCGGCACTAAATAGAGCAATAGAAGTACGGCAAGACCGATCAGACCTCGCTTTGCAAAAGTGTCAAGAAATTCATTGTGTGCATGGTCAAACTGCAAAATACCAGCACTGACGATGCCATCTTCTGCCAGCGTAGTCATGCCTTTCAAATAGCCATTCTGACCCCAGCCTAGTATTGGCCTATCTGAAATTAAATGACTGGCACCTTTCCACATTTCAAACCTGGCGCCCACAGAGGTGTCTTGTGATTCACCAGAAACATAAAGTGAAATATCATCAACCGCCTGAAATACTCGTTCCTGAACACCTGTTTGGGGTAAAGCAAAGACCGTTACGCCCCCTAGTACAAGGCCGAAAGCCAATGCTCCTTTCCATTTAAGTGGCCACTCTTTGCCGTAGCTACGGTAAAGAACGAGTAGAATCAAAGGAAAACCAACCCAGCCACCTCGACTCCCTGAAAGGAGTGATCCCAGTATCCCCATAACAGCACCCAGGGCAAGCAGTACCAACCAGCGCTTTCTATGCGGTTGTAATATGGCCCATCCCATACCTGCAAGGCAGAGAATGCCCAATAGCATACTCAAATTGCCGAACTGGATAACGTGGGTATAGCCACCCGCACGCACAGTATTTAATAGCAGTTTCTGGCATAAAGCCCAGCCACCCGCACCAATGGCGCCCAATGCAAAGCCACTCCACATTGCCGATAAGCGTGGTGGATTTGCAAGCAAAAATAATAATGCAGGGATAGCTAGCAATAATCGACTTGGTCGATCATAAGCACGAGAGCCTTCATCATAAAACCATGCCAACAAGATGATGGTGAAAGCATAAAGTGCCATAGTAGTCATGACGAAGCAGTCACGACGACTTATAAAAAATTGCGGCCTTAGCAGAGGGAGAGCTAACCCTCCTATCAGAAGAAGCACAGCACCAAACGAGTAACCAGAAGGTACCACCAATGAAAGTGCCCCAAAAATAAACACAGAAGCACTTGCATAAAAAATAGATTTAGAATCTTCTAAAATAGTAAATGGCACTTTTGCCTCATTAACGGTAGTTTTAAGGGCCATATAATATATGTATTTGCTGTTTAGGGCTTACCCAAAACATCAACAAGGCAGACTAGTAGGCATTTTTATTGGTAAAACCTTTAAAAATAGTTAGAAAAATAATACGTAGATCAAGCCACAGAGACCAGTTATCGATATACCACAGGTCATACTCGACACGACGTTGCATTTTATCAAGTGTGTCTGTTTCACCACGMAAGCCATTAACCTGGGCCCACCCAGTAATACCTGGCTTGACTTTGTGTCGCCGCATATAAGATTCGACAAGATCTTTGTAATAATCATTATGCGCTAACGCATGTGGTCGCGGGCCAACTATGGACATACGACCTTGTAATACATTGTAAAATTGAGGCAGCTCATCAAGTGACGTTCTACGCAAAAAAGCACCTATCGGAGTTATTCGCTGATCATTCTTTGTCGCCTGAGTAACCTGGCCTGCTTTTTCCTTATGGACACGCATAGATCTAAATTTATATACCTTCACACGGCGTCCGTTTGCACCAGTGCGATACTGCTTAAAAAGAATTGGCCCTGGAGAGGTAATTTTGATGCCCACTGCGATGGCTATACAAACTGGAGTAATCAGTAAAGCGATAAGACCACCTACAACCAAATCCTCACCACGTTTTATGATACGCGCCATACCACTGAGTGGCGTAACACTAAGGTCAATAGCGAAATGCCCTGCCACCTCGCTAAACCTGTGGTTGAGCAATTGCATACCCTGAAAATCAGGTATGAAACGCACTTCCGCAGTGTGATTTCTCAATGCATAAAAGATAGAACGAACAGCTCCGCCCATTTCTAAAGGAACACAAATCCAAACTTCACGTGCACCTGACACCTCAATTCTTGATGCAATGTTAGATAAGCTCTCATTATTAAACCCAGCATGCAGCCTTTCGACCCCCACGATAGAATAACCTTCGCCTTTGGCTACGCGCATACTTCTCGCGACTTGCAGCAACTGGCTACTAGGACCAACCAGAAATATGGATCGTCTCGCACGCCCCTTCATACGAGCTTTTCTTAAAATAATTTGCGCCAGAACACGCCCTCCTCCCGCTATGATATAAGAGAGAAGCAAAGAGGAGGCTACCCACAACCTTGAAAACCGAACAGAGGCATCCGCTAAAAAAATCAACGATGTCGCCAGTAATCCAACAGCTACCCAGACCATTAAAAGTCGGGCCACCAATGTAGAAACGGGTGTAATACGCCATCGACTATAGCCACCAAACATGCTGTTAAGTAGAATAGCAAAAAGAGCAATTAATGAAGTCGCCAAAACATAGCGCTCATGAAGATGAAAAGTTCCAAACCGGAAATTAAAAGCAATAACACAAGCACATACAATCGCAAAAAAATCAAAGACCGGCACTATAAGTTGCGCGGGATAACGCTCAGTTAAACCTTGTGTTTTGCTAGACATTTGGAACCCCTTCACTATTTTCCATATTCAACATACTCTGTTCAATTATAAAATCATTCAACCCAATACCGGGAGTGCATTGAGAGCTTTTTATTTATAGAAACAGGTATTTTGTGAGAATGTTGCCCCAATTTGTAACCAATCAATTTTAAAGCATTACGAATAAAGCAAGAGGGCCAAAGGTAGAACCGCTCTAATCCAATATAACGAAGTTCAGATTTAACATATCTAAAACCTTCTCCACCCGCACCACCGAAAGTTTCTCTGATCCAAGGTTGCTCAGCATGGAATACACCAACATCAAAATAACGCCGGAATTCTTCTAGCATCGTATAGTTATGGGAGTGACGACAACAAGCATTACCGGCGTAAACGACATTATAACCTGCCATTAACATTTTGGCAGTCGCGTACATATCTTCCGATAAGATAACATCGTTGGGAAACCCACCTACCTCAACTAAAGCCTCCCTACGATACGCGGCAAAAGAATTGGACATAAATGGGGTTTTAATACCTAACACAGGTGCATCTTTTAGTGACTTATGTATAGTCTTATCTGGATAGTTAAAGAGGCGTGCGTGTGCTGCCAATAAATTAGCGTCATGGTGAGGAAGCTGTCTTCCACACACCGCTCCTACTGCACTGCTTTCAAAATAACTTATAATTTTTTCAACAGCTAAGACATCATCAAGATAGGCATCCTGAGTTAGAAAAACGAAAATTTCGTATTCAGAGTGCTCATTAACTATTTTCTGCCTAGTACCTCCATGATTAAAGTCTTTAGTATCGATAACTATGACCTTATCCGCCCTCTCAAATGCCAACTGCTGAGATCCATCTTTGGATGATGAGTCAACCACTACAATATCAAAAGCAGCAGTTTGCTGATCTAAAGAGTCAAGAAGCCTCAATAAATCGGATTTGCCATTATAAACAGGTATTACGCATGCTACTTTAAGACCACTTACCATACGGTATTCCTTACCTTTAAAATCAATCCGTTTCGTTAGTTAAAATAGACGTGTAGCAGGTCACGAGAGCAGTTACATGGCTTTCAAGATTAGGCTGACTTTCCCAGAATTTTTGATAGGCCTGCACACCCAATCGATTAACAGTTTCATCGCACTCTAACACTGCAAGCTGTCCATCTAAACTGCTACTATCACCGGTTTCAAATATTAAACCCGTCTCATTATGTATAACATAATCAGTCGCTGCCGTCTGAGACGCCACAATTGCAGGCACGCCTAATGCAGCAGCTTCTAACACAACTAGGCCCTGGGTTTCATAGGAACGAGAAGTAAATAAAAGAGCCCTAGTATCCTGTAAGTATTTTTTCACCTGCTCAGCATCTACCCAGCCAACAAATTCAGCCTCAGGCAACAATTCTCTCAGCTGATCTGAGATTTCTCCACTTCCAATGAAGCGCAGCCTATCAGGAGCTATATTCTTAACTTTGGACAATAGAAGCGCTCCCTTTTCTGCAGACAACCTTCCAATGAAAGTATAATAACGTGCATTTGCTGGCGTTGCAGGTGAAACTTTTTGGATATCGATTGGATTACCGACTCGCCAAAATATGGAATCATTTGGAAGTAATGGTTTTAATACTGTCTCACTATAATCAGACACACTAATGAAGTTCTTAATCCCTTTATAAAAGCCAGCAGGTTTATAAACTAATTGTCTCAGCACTCGCCAAGCCTTATGTGAATAACTACGGGCATCACAATTAGTAGTAATACAATCTATGGACATAGGCACTTTATGGCATATGCCTTCTTGCTGATAATTATAAAGCCCGCCGTTCGGGCAGACCGAAAAATAATCATGTAATGTTAAAACTCTGGGAATATTAGAACTTACAACAGCCGAGACAGCACTAACACTAAGAGACTTTACCCAAGTATGAATATGTACAATCGTGTTATTCGGATTAAAATCAGACAAATAATTTTTTATCACTTTATAAGAGCGAGTATTCCATATACCCTGAAAAGAGGCTTCAAAACGATTAGGGTTATCTAGCAAGTCATACTGTTTTAAATCTATCAGTTCAATGTTTGAATGTATCAAATCCTCACTAGCAGGACCTACTGCAAAAATATAGGTAACATTATATCCCGCAAGGGCAAGGCCTCGCGCACTGGCAATAGCGACTTTAGCAGCCCCACCTTCAACTCTTGCATAATCATTAATGATGACTACGTTACAAAGCTTCTCGTCACTCATTCCATTATCCGCCGCTTGTTTAAAAAAGACACATAAATTGCTGCTATAACAAGAAACACTCCGGGTGAAAAATAGCCATATCCTCTGAGAAAAAACTCTATTGAAAAAGCAATAAAGAAGCCGTAAACCAATATTTTCTTTTTGAGCTGTGCTTCATGAGGAGCATTCTCTTTCGCCGATCTAAAGTAACGATTAATATAAAAGGAAATTTTCAACAATGAAAACAAATAAAATAAAACCAGCAAAAGCCCTAATATACCAAACTCTGCCACTATTTTAGCCAACAAAAAGCCACCATCATAAATATTGAAGTATTTACCTGTTAAATAATAAATACGTTCAGAAACATCAGGGAAATAGGTTGCCTCAGTTCCCAGCATTTGAAATCCAATACCCAGCCCATACGTTTCCACTAAATTAGTATAGGCCATAATCCAGCCCTGAAGAAAAACCAACGTGGTCAAATTATCTGAGTTTTCGAATGTTAGCCGACTTTGAAAGTAAGGAAAATAATCGAGTAAAAAAATAAAAAAAACTAATCCGATAATAATTAGAAAGCCAGCACAAAAAAACAAATAAACTGGCTTCATGCGCAACACATACATGAGACATGACAAGCAAAAAACGACTAGCAATGTTAAATTTGGAAAAAGCAGAGCCAGAAATAATACATTTAACAAAAAAATAACAACAACTTTAAAGCTGTTACTAATCAGAACATAAGGCAAAATCATCATGCATAATGCTAACGCATAATGACTTTCCTCTGAAAAAGGAAAGACAGATTTTTCAAGAGTGCCATATCCTCCCCAATGCATACCAAAAAGAATTTCAACCCACCCGATAATAAGCAATAAAACAATAGAATAAAATAAAGTAGCATAAAGCCTATCAAAGCTCATATAAAAAACGTAACGCCCGAGCAGCATTGCCGTAAAAGCCACATAAAACCATATTAGTGATAAAAGGGGCTTAATATCCTGATAAATAAAGCAAATAACTGCACAGTTGATCGCAACTAATAGTAAAATAATTGAGAAAAGAAACAGTAGCTCAGCATCAATTTTAAAAGCACCTCGAGAGGTCGTCAAAACAGCTTGTATCAAAAAGGATGATACAAGCATGCCTATTGCTAATGAGCTAGTATCCAAGGTCACGAAAATAAAGCTTGGCATTAGCAATACAGTTAGAAATATTAATAACAACCGTAAATCAACGATACCATTGCGTAGATACATATAGAACCACTCTATTTAAAAAACATTTCCGAGTTAAACCTTTAATACATATTTATATAAACATGAATCTTTCCATAACAAGAAGAAGCCTTTCTCGTACTCAAAGAAAACTTCCTCTCATTAATTAATGACTTCACTAATAACTAAGCCAGCGCTTTCTCTAAATATTTTAATGTATCTTTTTTAAGCTTCTCTAATTTTAAATTGGCTACTTCAAAATCTATCTCTTTCGGCAAAATATTATCTAAGTCCTTGGTGTTTTCGACAAGACGTTCCCCCAAGCCCAGACTATCTAAAAATCCTTTGATGCGATTAGTACCTGATTCAGGCTTAATGGAGACAAAAGGAATTCCAAAATTCGTGGCAAAAGCTGTACCATGAAAAGAGTTTGTGACTACAAACGATGCATTGTTCATCAATGACATATACTCAAGCGGGCTCGCATCACGATAATGATGATCCGTCTTATAGAGTAGGAAAGGGTCTTGATCAATCGCCACAATTTTCAAATTAAACTTTTTAGCTACTTTATTAACAATCTCATACACTAAGCGATCTTTTTTCAATGTATAAACAAAAATATAGCGTTCATGAAGAGGTTCTTGGTCAGTTAAATTGAGTAACTCACTCCMCTCATCTCGTGTGAGCATCAGCGTAGGGTCCAGCGTGCACTCTATGTCATCTCGACCAGAAAGGACTTTCATTCGTTCGGCAGTATCTTCTTCACGAAAAGATAATGAAGAATATGTGTTAAGAGATGCTTGTAGATAATCCTTACTTTCCCCAGTATGCACGTATGAACCCGAGCTAGTAGAGAAAGCTACTTTCTGCTTGTCTTTGACAAAATCAAGCATATAGTTTTTATCGAACGAGCCTATGATGACCGGGTTCCAAATCTGGTCACTACCACACACGAAGATGTCAAAATCGTTATTTAGCTTATGCAGGTCAGCTTGTGAGGTGCAAGATTTAGTAAGGTTATAGTTCTCTTGCATAAACTGATGAAACCTTTCTATAAGGCGCTTCCGGGGAAAATAGCGTCCTATATCTTTGATTAAATGCAAACCGGTACGTGGGCTTTTACTGAACCGTAAAAGCTTCATTGTATTTGCTAACTGAGGCGTTTTATAATCAATAATTGACACTTCGCCAAAATTCGAAAGAATTTTCTGAGAGGCTAATGCCTGCAAACATCCACCATAACTATTAGCATAGTGTATCGTAATAAGAGCTATCTTCTTCATTTGTAGTCCTTTACTAAAGTTTAGTATAAATTTCTTCAATTGGCCGTCTGGCTGACTGGCATACCTTGTTCATTTCTTTTGGATAGCCAATTGCAAGCATCATCATTACTGAATGTTCAGGATTGATAGGTAATGATTTCCTCAATTTTAAGTCTGTTGTAGCGTCCTGGCTCCAATTAAGGCAGCAAGAACCAATGCCCAGAGAATGTAATGTGAGAATTAAAGACATTGAAAAAATACCACCATCTATCCAATGTTGATACCGCTCTTTATAAGAGACGAAAGCTTTTAAATCACTACTAATAATTAACAGTCGACTTACTTTATGTCCAAACCCGCGATTGCCATTCTGCAAAGACAACGCTGCTTTGATTAGCTCAGGCTTATCTATATCATAAATATGCCATGCTTGCCGATTACACACTGATGGAGCCTTCATGGCCATGTGTATGGCTCGTTTTAGCTGATCATCTTCCACAATATGATCACTGAATTCACGTATTGAATGACGTCCTAAGAAAAAACTTTCCGGATTTTCTAAACGGAAGGTTGGCAACTCTACTTCTAATATCCCACCTTCTTTGCTTGCTTCATGAGCTATGTGCTGTAAGTCATGATGCAGCGCTATCCCTTCACCACTATCCGCAATCTGTGCAGAAAAGTCGCTGAGGACTTTCAGAGCAACACGATCTTGAAAACCATAGTCATTAGACTCTTCCGCTCTATCCAGAATTTTTTTTAATAATTTTGCATTACTTCCACCGGCCGAAGGGTTACGCTCTGTCAGACTAAGGCTTTTCTCCAAACTATGGTAAACGCGCACAGAAGCGTAGTTTCTTTCCTGTTTGTCACGCATATTTTGACGCCATCCACCATAACGTGTAAATCTAAAGAAATCGTAAAGCATACAAAATAAGCAAAAAATCAAACGACCAAATGACTTTAACATATTCATCAAACTCTCCATTAATTCTTGACAACCAGCCGCTTAGCTGTGATGAAATATAGTAATGCAAGAAGAGCATTACTCAAAATAGTTGCAATTGCAGCACCCATCATTCCATAAACCGGTATTAATATAGTGTTGAGCAATACATTCATTAATGCCACTGACATCATCAGCTTAACTTTCAGCTTCATATGATTTTGAGTAACAAGAACAGCGCCCGCACTAAAAGCCACGAACATAAATGGGACAGAAAAAGAAAGCATCTTTAAAACAGAAGATGCTGAAGAATAGGTATCCCCGAAAAGCAATAAAACCATCCAGTCCGATGCAACCCAAATACCTACAAGAAAAAGGAGTCCAAGAAGCAGCATCGCAATGTTACCTTGTTCAAATACCTTTTTGACTCGAGAGGGATCCTGGATTGACCAACGATGAATCTTAGGTAAAAAGTACTTCTGATATATAACGCCAGGCAAAAGATATATTGCTGAAATAACCAGAAAAGCGATATTGTATATACCAGCACTTGCATCGCTGTCCAAGTATTTAAGCAAGACTATATCACTTTGGTAATATATCAAGTGAGCAAATGCAGCTAAGCCGAAAGGCCATGATGAGTTAATAACAGCTTTCCAGCTTTTTTTATTCTCACAAAATTCTTTAAAGTGTTTTTCGTGGCCTACCAAACCAAATTTATTATTAAACATTGGTTTAAGCATAAAATAGCCGATTGGAATCATTACTAGAGCAACTACTGCATACATCAGGGACCCTAATACTACATTAATCTTTTCGCTTAAAAATAAAGCCAATGCAGCAACCAAGAAGAAGCGTAATAAATGTGGAAAAAGTTGCCATATAGCTAAAGACAGAAACCTTTCTTCAAGCTGCAACCGACTACTAACCAACTCCAAAACCACTTGCGCCAGCACATGAAAAGCTAACAAGCATAACACTAAGCTTGTTATATAATTATGAGGGCCAATTACTGCCCAAACAATTAATCCGCAATAAACTAATCCTGTCGAATAAGATGTAAACCTTATGGAACCGTTTAGCCATCGCTTTGCAGCCCAGCCTTCTTGGCCAAACGCTTTTAGCCAGAATTGGGCAACTCCAAAACCAGCAAGAGGAACGAAAAGCATTACAAAAGACAATGAAGAGGAAAAAACACCATACGCTTCTGGAAGCAATGAACGAGCAAGAATAGCTTGTGTAATAAAAGCTAAACCTGCACCAGTTAGCGTTGCAAGCCAAAGAGAAGAAACGGCTTTTATAGCCTCACGTTTTAATAAAATCATTCCGCTCCTAACCCTCGGCTCACTTTAAAATAAATCATTACTTAGTGCTTCTTTAAATCACGGCGTTTCATATTACTAAATGAGACTGAAATCAATGCTATAACAATACCGAAGATACCACCTACAATAATTGATAGTGCAAGTATTAGAGGTTTATTAGGTGATACAGTACGCTCTCCAGGAAAAGCATACTCAATTACGTCCACTACTCTTTCGGTAACTATAAAATCATCTAATAAATTTATTGAAGATTCATTTTCATCTATAGACTCACTAATCTGTTGTCTTGCGTCTATACTTTGCTGATTATCTCTTACGTCTTCATTGCTTAACCCTTCATTTAAAGAACTAATTAATGCGTCTCTCTCAGACTCAAGCGTTTGATAGCCCATGAAATATTTAGGCAAGTTTTCTTCACTAGAATATATTATTTGGCTACCGCTCTGTTCGCCATCTAGTTGATAAGGCATCGTTGGCATTTGAATATTCAAATTACGTGCAACTGTTATCGCTCGTTCAACTTCAAATATCTCTTCTTCCCGTTCAGAGCGAAGCGCTGCTTGCTCTAAATCAAGATTTATATTTAAACGCATTAGCTGCGCTTGGTTATAAGCCGTAAACCTCGAATGCAAAGTAGACCAAACCGTGTTTGAAGTATCTGCTATGTAAGAATTTAATAGCTCATCCCCATTTTCACCTTCTGGATACTGATACTTTACACTCAGAGTCATATTTCCAGCCCGATCTTCAACCAAGCCTTCAATGGTAAATCTATTTTGAAAGAGTTCTATTAAAGACACCTCTGTGTCAAAGTTAAACTCACCTTCTCTTTCTTCAATAAAAGCTTCAAAGTTCTGATAACTAGTCAGCCTGTTTCCTAATGCCCTATATGCATCTTCTGGAGAAATTTGAAAATCATTAAAGTGGTTAAATACTGMAAAATTTGATGCTGCTGCAGGAGCAGCGCGAAAACGGGCTTCGTATACAGGGGTTACTAGCGATAAATATACTAATGCGAGGGATACACATAGTACTAATGTACCAACAATCCAATACCAAGCACCTAAAATTGAAAGTGCTACCTCTCTCAAATCAATTTCATACGAATTTTCAAATTGAGTATTTGATTCCATTGCCATTTTCGAATTTTTCCTATTTTATTCATTAATAGACAATTACTAGTGATCACAAGATATATTGTAACATCATATTTTAGCCCAGATAGGCAGCGCATGATGCCTTAATTGACAAAACCGATGATTCTATATTGATTCATTTGTTAACACAATCTGTAGTAATTCATCCGTTCACCCAAATATTGTCTTTTCTACAATGCCTAGATGATATTAATTATTATTTATTTTTTGTATATTACCTCTCATAATCTTTTTTCTTTAACTAAGTATAAAAAAACCTTCACGAATGAGTGAAGGTAAGAAAATTAGCTCACCTTTTTTACCTCTAACTTTCTGATTATCAAGTCATTTTAAAAATGGTACCTTACCCCAGTCAGCCAATATGCTTTGTCAGAAGAGCCCCCCTGCCGTACGCTGGGTGCGTAGCCATCGGCTAGCTCCAAGAACAGATCAAATGCGCTGGATATCTTGTAATACGCCCCCGCTGCCCAGGCATTGCTCTCTTCGTTCTCATCCCGCTCTACGTTGTAGTAGTCTGCGGTAAAGGCCCACTGCCCAACTGTATAGGTTCCACCTAGGCCAAGTGTCTCGAATCCTCCGCCGTAGCTATCGCTGTTATCTTGCGTTTCAGCACCTAAGCGCAGGGTAAATTGATCGCTCAGTGAGTAGGCCCCCATCAACCCATAGAGCATTTCGCCGTTGCCACCGCCACGCACTACATTTTCCACCGCGCCAAAGCCAATCTTGAATGGCCCTTGTTGATAGCGGATACCGCCCTGGGCTGCGACGACTTCGCCCTCTCCACTCTGTTCGGCAAGGGTGAACCCACGCTCACTGTAGTGTTTGAACTGTAGGAAGGAGGKAAAGCCATTTAACTCCGGTGTGTAGTAACCAATGGAATCGCCTCGCGACTGTAGCCCGGTTGAGTTGAAGAGCAGGCCTTTATCGAGATAGACATCAAAGGGTGCCGATACAAATTGATAATAAAGGCTGTCGAAGCTGCCTGCCTGAACCGTGCCGTACTGCTTGCTGGTTAGCCCGATATAGCTTTGACGAATCTCATTAAAGCCTTTCTGCGTGTTGCGTTCATCACCGCTAAAGCGCCACTCTAGACGCCCAAAAGCGTTTAGACCATTGTTGACGGCATGGCTCATGCGAAACCCTAGCCGTGAGTAAACATCGACAAACTCTGCCCCGTTATCCACCTTATTGCCCGAGCTATCGAAGTCCGGCCCACCGCCAGCGATCCCCATGGCAATACGTCCATAAATATCGAACTTTGTACCCTCTTGGTGATATAGCGTTGTTGCTTGCGCTACTGAAGCCGAAAGTGCGGCGATAACTGCGCCTGTTAACAGCGTTTTTTTCATCTTTTATCCCTTACATTATTTTACCCACACACGCATGTGATGCAGTTGATGTACGCATCTATTGCAATGTTATAAGATAACAATTAATAAGGGAAGGCAATCTTCTGATCAATGCACCTAAGTAGTTAATTTATAGATTGATTACTTAGGATAAATCATCAATGGAATATTCAGGTCAATAAAAAAACCGGCCTCCYAAGAGGCCGGTTCTATTGGTTCTGCTAGGCAGTTACCCTTTAAGCGTGGTGTTTAAACCAAGCTTAGAAGTGGTAACGAGCGCCTGTCAGCCAGTATACGTCGTCAGTCAGGTCACCAAGGGTAACGTCACGATCAACAGTTGGTGCGTCGCCATCGTTAAGCTCGAGGAACACGTCGAAGTTACTGGATACATTGTAATAAGTACCTAGAACCCAAGCGTTACTGTCGTCTAACTCTTCGCGGTCTACGTTGTAATAGTCAGCAGCGAATGCCCAAGGACCAGTGGTGAAAGTACCACCTACACCAACTTTATCGTAGCCATTTTCGTCGTTAGCACCACGAAGCGCGTAGCTGTCGTTGTTGTCACGAGTTTCATAGCCCAGACGTGCAGAGAACTGGTCAGTGAAATCGTAAGAACCGATCAGGCCGTACAGCACTTCGCCGTTACCGCCGCCGCGCTGCACGTCATCAACGAAGCCAAGACCAACAGTCACAGGGCCTTGTGCATAACGTACGCCACCCTGAGCTGCAACAACTTCACCTTCTGAAGATTGCTGAGCTTCAGTCAGGCCGCGCTCGCTGTAGTGCTTCGCTTGCAGGTAAGCAGTGAAGCCACTCAGGTCAGGCGTGTAGTAACCGATAGAGTCGCCACGTGACTGCTTCGGGTGACCTGCGAATTCTAAACCACGATCGATTTCCCAATCAAAGGGCAAAGAAACGAACTGGTTGTAGAAGCTGTCGAAGTTACCCGCTTGGAAAGTACCGAACTGGTCGCTTTGCAGACCGATGTAGCTCTGACGGATTTCGTTGAAACCTTGGTCAGTGTTGCGCTCGTCACCGCTGAAACGCCACTCGAGACGACCGAAAGCAGTCAGGTCACGTGAAACTTCATGGCTCATGCGCAGACCAAGACGTGAGAAAACGTCTACGAACTCAGCACCGTCATCAATTTCTTGACCATCGCTGTTGAACTCAGGGCCGCCGCCAGCGATACCCATGGCGATACGGCCATAGATGTCCAGCTTGGTGCCGTCTTGGTCATAGACAGTTGCAGCTTGTGCTGCAGCTGAGGCACCCAGGGCGCCAACGATAGCAGTCGCTAAAAGTGTTTTTTTCATGATGTAAGTTCCTTAACTCGTATACTGTTTCGATCGTTGCTGCTCGACTCTTAATAAGCCGGCAGGTGGCTTGCGGGCCATGCTCTTTTCCCATCCGCCGGTTTTTCCCGGTGGTATGCGGCATGTCCTCAACTAAGCCTTGTTATAGTCCAATGCTCGCAGGACAAACTCTATACCGGGATTCCAGTGAACGCAATAGAAAAAAACAGTGTTTTTTTACTATTTGCACTTTTTTATGGAACCCACGCTCTCAAGCCCGGTCTCAGCGGCCTTTGAATTTCTGCTGCAAGCCTAGCAATTTGTCTTCCATGCTAAGCGACTTATGCGGCTCACTTTTTTCACTCTTAGCCTGCTCTGCCGCCGCCTGGCGGGGCTTTGGTACTATTGGCTTCGGTTTCGACTGAGCTTTTTGGTGCTGAGAACTCTCTTTTTTATCCCCATGCTCTTTCTTATCACCGCGTTTTTCTGACGCATGCTGTGCGGCTTCTTTATCGACCTTGCCAGCAGGCTGACCGTCTAAATCTACTCTTTCTGCTCCCGCACGCACAGCTTTTATGTAGCGCGGAAGGTTTACGTAGTTGGCCAATGCGCGACGAATGAGCTTGCTGGGCCACTCTTCGCGCTCTGCCAGGTCTTGATGAATGCCGACTTTGAGCGGTTTAGTATGGCCTTTAAAGAACGCTTGTGGGTAGCGTTCATACCATTGATTAAGTAGTGCATGGGGCGAAGGTACTTGATCAGGTGCAGTCGTGTGCCCTGCTTCCGCTATTTCGCTAGGTGCGCCTTGTTCACGATGGCCTGATTCTTTAGCTTGTTGAGCGAGTGCTTCAGGCTCAGGTTTCTCGATTGTTTCTTGGTCGTGTGTTTCTTGAACGTGCACTGCTTGATCGCGCACTTCTATTTCTTCAGGTGCTGCCTGTTCAAGCGCTTCGCCCTTGGGCGCTTCATGTTCAGGGGCAACTGGTTCAGGGGCAGTTTCGCTGTGAGTCTCTGCTATGGTCGCCCTGTCCTGGCTTGGCACGCTTGGCTCTTGGGCAGCTTGCTCTTGAGTACCTTGTTCTTGAGTACCTTGCAGGGCCAATTGCTGCTTTAGCCGCTGATTCTCTTCGCGCAGGGTTTGCAGCTCAGCTTGTGTGCGTTCAAGACGCGCTTCTAAATCATCCAACAAGTTCGTTAAGCTGGCGGCCATAGCCTTCTCCTTTGACCTTTTTAGTCGGCGATACGCTCGTAGACCACGAAATCGTAATTTGGCTGCCCTTCTGCTGGCTGCCCCGCTACGCGCTGTACTTCTTGCCATTCGCTGGGTTCGAAGTCTGGAAACGTTGCGTCGCCTTCTACGTCAATGTCCACTTCCGTTATGTAGAGCCGCTGAGCAAAGGGTAGCGCCTGACGGTAGATTTCACCGCCTCCCATTACCATGATCTCTTCTGCCGCCTCTATGGTGGCGTGCTGGTCAGCGAGCGCGAGCGCTGCTGGCAGGTCGTGACACACACGTACGCCTTCGTGAGAAAACTCGGTGTTGCGGGTAACCACTACATTAAGCCGATTCGGTAGCGGCTTGCCAATGGAGGCGTAAGTTTTACGCCCCATCACCAGCGGTTTTGCCTGGGTAATACGCTTAAAGAACTTCAAATCTTCGGGCAAGTACCAGGGTAGCTTGCCGTCGACGCCGATCACTCGGTTTTTTGCCATGGCGACAATCATAGCCACCGGCACCAGGGAGTCGAAGCTATCGTTTTGCTGGCTCATACCGCCACCTCAGCTTTGATGTGGGGGTGCGGCTCGTAAGCCTCAATCTCAATATCTTCGAAACGGAACGCGAACAGGTCATCTATTTCTKGGTTAAGCACCAGCTTTGGCGCGGTCTTCGGGGTGCGCGCGAGCTGTTCTTCGGCCTGTTCCAGGTGGTTACTGTATAAGTGCGCATCGCCTAGGGTGTGGATAAACTCACCCGGCTGCAGGCCGGTTACCTGCGCGACCATGGTCAGTAGCAAGGCGTAGCTGGCGATGTTAAACGGCACGCCGAGGAAAATGTCGGCGCTGCGCTGATAGAGCTGGCACGACAGTTTTCCATTGGCAACGTAAAACTGGAACAGGCAGTGACACGGAGGCAGTTTCATTTCATCGACCTGGGCTGGGTTCCAGGCGGAAACGATCAGGCGGCGCGACTGTGGTGAGGTGCGAATTTGCTCGAGCACCTTGGCAATTTGGTCAACGCTGCCACCTTTAGGGTCTGGCCAGCTACGCCACTGGTAGCCGTAAACGGGGCCTAGGTCGCCGTTTTCATCTGCCCATTCATCCCATATCCGCACGCCGTTCTCTTTCAAGTAGGCGATGTTAGTGTCGCCCTTCAGGAACCATAGGAGTTCATGAATGATAGAGCGCAGGTGCAGCTTCTTGGTGGTAATGAGCGGAAAACCACGGGATAAATCGAAACGCATTTGATGGCCAAACACGGAGCGCGTACCCACGCCTGTGCGGTCGTGGCGATCAACGCCATGCTCCAAAACGGTTTGCATCAAGTCTAAATAAGGTTGCTCAAGCGCGGGCGTTGTAGCAGTCACAGAATTTCCAAATTAACAGGCGGTGTAGCGGTTTATTCTAGGCCCCCGTAGCTGCTTGGTCTAGCGGTGCCGCCCGGTTAACGACATTCACCCCAGCACAGCAAGGTTTCGCGGGTGTGAAAGCGCTTACCACGCGGTACGAAAACCACAACATCAGCGAAGGCGGCAGGACGGCGCCCGGTGACACCGCACCAACCCCAGCACCGCTTCGCGCTGCATCGCGGGTGCGCTCCGCTTACCACGCGCTACGAAACCCACCCAACCAAATGCCTGCACATACCGTAGCGCGTGGTAACGAGTTTGTGAGAGAAACGAACAAACGAGGCACCCGCGGGTGGCGTCGGAACGACGCCCGGTGGCACCGCACCAACCCCCAGCACCGCTCCGCGCTGCATCGCGGGTGCGCTCCGCTTACCACGCGCTACGAACCCCACAAAATCATATGCGTGCACGAACCGTAGCGCGTGGCAACGAGTCTGCGAGGAACGAGCAACGAGGCACCCGCGGGTGGCGGCGGAACGACGCCCAAGGGCACMGCACCAAACCCCAGCACCGCTCCGCGCTGCATCGCGGGTGCGCTCCGCTTACCTCGCGCTACGAAACCCGCAAGTGCATGAATCGTGGCGCGTGACGAGGCAAATGTTTAGCTTGCGGCTTTTACATCTATTGGCTGAGAGCGTGACCAGGCGATGATGATTAGACCCAGGGCGATCATGGGGAGGGTGAGTAGCATGCCCATGGTGAACCAGCCAAACGCAAGATAGCCAATATGGGCGTCGGGCATACGGACAAACTCGACCATGAAACGGAAAACGCCGTAGCAGACTAAAAACAACCCGGATATGAAGCCGCGGGATGTGGGCTTGGAGGAGACCCACCAGAGGATGGCGAACAGCACGACACCTTCTAGCAAGGCTTCATAAAGTGCAGATGGATGCCGCGGTTCAGGGCCCATGCCGGGAAACGGCATACCCCAGGGTAGCGATGTGATGCGCCCCGGCAGCTCATGGTTGATGAAATTGCCGATGCGCCCTGCCCCCAAACCGATGGGAACCAAGGGAGCAATGAAGTCGGTCAGGGTTAAGAAAGCCAGCTGTTTACGGCGGGCAAATATCCAGGATGCGAGCAGTACGCCGAGCAGGCCGCCGTGAAAGCTCATGCCGCCATCCCATACGCGGAAGATCCAGAGCGGATCGGCTGACCACTGCCCAAGCCCGTAGAACAGCGCGTACCCTAAACGCCCACCGGCCACGACACCGATCGCACAATAGAAAAGWAAATCGCCGATATCGTCATTATTGAGGCCGATACGCGATGCGCGCCGACAGCCGAGCCACCAGGCCGCTACAAACCCCACAACGTACATCAGGCCATACCAATGGACTTGCAGTGGTCCTAAGGAGATTGCCACTGGGTCAATCGTTGGGTAATTAATCATTTAAACTCTCTAATCTGACCAAAGGAATTAATGAGGCCTTCTCGCGGAGGTAGGCATTTAGCAACCGTACATCGTCACCACAGGCCACCGCTACGAGGCGTGCGCCAATGTCACGGGGGCAATGATAAGTCGGCATACTCAGAAAGCCACCTTTATCGTCATTTAGGCGGCGGCGCTTTAATCCTGCGCACCTGGAAACCAGCGGACAATCATATTAAGAAGAGTTTCAGGTTGATAGGGCTTGGCGAGCAGGTCATCCATACCTGCAGCTAAACAGGCATCGCGCCCGGCATTGTCGATATTGGCCGTTAACGCGACCAGCACGCTTGGACTGCCGCCACTTTTGCGCTCGTACTCGCGCCAGCGCCGGGTAGTTTCAAGCCCGTCCAGAGTGGGCATAAAGATATCCATAAACACCAGATCAAAGCGGATGCTTTTTTGGCGCTCCAACGCTTGCTCGCCGCTGCTGACGCCTTCCACCTTTAGGCCTTGGGATTCCAGCATTTGCCGCGCCAACATCAAATTGACCGGGCCATCATCGACGACTAATACACGTAAGTTGCGCTGGGCTCCGGCATGCTCACCGTTCTCCACCTCCGCTCCACTGATTACAGCAGCTTGTCCAGCATCCTGCTCAGCACCTTGCTGAACGAGATTCACCAATAGCGCACGGATATCCGAGACGTGCTCGTACACTTCCATGACATTTTGTCGAAAGCCATCGGTAATCTCTTTTTCAGCCATAGCACTTAAATGATCTAGCAAGTTATCTGTTTCACGCTGCAGCAGCGTTAAATAGCCTGATTTCAAACGCGACTCTTCCCGCGCTCTTTCGCGGCCTGCCATTAACAGTTTGAGCTGACGCTGCTGGTGCTGAAGGTCGTCCAACAGGGTTTGCTCATGCTCCTGCTGGGTGTTCTTAGTCGCGGCAGTGGCTACTTGCGAGCAGTGCATGCAGCGCTCAAGACCGGCTAGCACTTCATTAACGKTGGCCAGGCGCTGAAGGGGTAGGTGGGATTCGTCAGCAGTGTCTGGTGGAGAACATTTATGTTGGGATAGCGAACGTGCAGCGGTGGCGCACAGGGCATGACTATGCCGTTCAAGTTCGGCGAGCTCTTGCATAAAACGGCTATCTTTACGCCGGGCGCGCGCTTTAACCAGCATAAGAAAGGCGCAGACATTCAAACTACTGCCGATCAGCAGTGCCGCCATTAACCACAGCGTGGTGCTCCAGGAGGCGTAATTGGGGGACATCCACCACACCATTGCCCCAACGACCAGGCAGAGCACGACCAATGCTGCTTGTACAAGCAGCAGAGGCCACAGAAGAGGCCACACGATGGCATTCCAAAAGTGCTCCCTTTGATAGCGTTGCATGATCTCGCCTTCCTCTTGGCCGAATAGCCGCTGATAACGTGACCGCTGTTTTACCCCTGAGGCAACTACCCGTATGGCTGCCATCACACCCTTTAAGGTGATGCTTAGTGCTACAAACATGATACTTATATAAGTGTACGTCTACACTTCGTTACTGTCATGCTGCTCTTCCGTTGAACGTTTTTCACCCTTTTCGCCTAAGAGTTTGTTATGTGTTTGATTTCATTTGCTTGGCAACCTGGCTCGCCTACCCCTTTACGGCTGATTGGCAACCGTGATGAGTTCCATGCGCGCCCGACCGCCCCACTGGCTGAGTGGAAAGATAACCCAGTGATTGTCGGAGGCCGTGATTTAGAAGCCGGGGGCTCGTGGCTGGCTGCCAAGCGTGGCGGTGTGGTGGCAGCTTTGACCAACGTACGCGACTTGCAATTGGCCACGCCGCCCGGTGCGCCAAGCCGTGGCGAGCTGGTCGCCGGTGCCCTGCAGTGTGACGATATTGAGGCGTGGCTAACCGCGCTCAGTCAGGGCGAGGCATTGCGCTACGCGGGTTTTAATTTGTTAGTGGCGACCCCACAGCGGCTTTGGCACTTACACCGTGGCCGTGATCATTTGGCCCTAAGCGACGTGCCGCCTGGCGTCCACGGGCTATCCAACGCTGATTTAAMCTCCCCCTGGCCAAAACTGTTACATGTTCGCAGTGCGCTTGAGCAACAGTTATTACCTGCTGGTTTACAACCCACATGGCCAACCGTCGTTCAGCGTGCCATGCAGAATCCGCAGGAAGCGGCCTTGGAGGAGTTGCCGGACACCGGCGTGGGGCTTGAATTAGAGCGCCAGCTATCGGCGGCGTTTATCGTTGGCGAGCGCTACGGCACCCGGGCTACTTCGTGGCTGACGTTAGATGCCCAGGGGAACATCGACATTACCGAGCAGCGCTTTGGACCGCTGGGGCGCTTCGAAGGTGAAACCTCCTTAGCGCTTCCCAGCAGTTGATAACAAGTATTTTTAGTCGCGGGGCGGCATCAAGTGCGACAGCTGCCACTCATCCAAACGCTGATCTAAATGGGCATGCACCTGAGCAGGCGTGTCCAGCTCCATGACTTCTTTCAGCAGTTGCTGGGCATCGCTAAACGGCACCCGGCGAATGGCCGCGCGCACTTTGGGCAGGCTAGGTGCGTTCATCGAGAGACTGGTAAAGCCCATGGCCATCAGCAGCAGCGCCCCGGCCGGATCTCCGGCTAACTCACCGCATAGCGAAATCGGTTTATTCAGCCGCGTGGCGTCATTGGCAAGCTCTAGCAGGGCGCCGAGCAGCGCTGGGTGCAGCGCATCGTAAAGGCTCGATACTCGCGGGTTATTGCGGTCCACCGCCAGCAGGTACTGGGTAAGGTCGTTGCTACCCACAGAGAAGAAGTCGACACGCTTCGCCAGTGCATCCATTTGATAGATGGTGGCGGGCACTTCGATCATCACACCCACTTTTGGCCTGACGACGGTAATGCCCTCTTCACCTAACTCTAAAATGGCGCGGTCCAGCAGGCGCAGGGCTTCATCTACTTCTTCTACGTTGGTGATCATCGGGAACAGCACGTAGAGGTTGTCTAGATCGATTGACGCTTTAAGCATGGCGCGTAGTTGCACCATCAACACTTCAGGGTGATCCAGCGTTACCCGCATACCGCGCCAGCCAAGGAATGGATTGGCCTCTTCGATGGGGAAATAGGGTAGATCCTTGTCGCCCCCAATATCCAAGGTACGCATCACGACCGGCAGCGGCGCAAAGCCTTCTAACTGGTCGCGGTAGAGTTTGGTTTGCTCTTTCTCGCCGGGGAAACGTTCGGTAATCATAAAAGGCACTTCGGTGCGGTAGAGCCCCACCCCACCGATGCGGCTTTTCAGAAGCGCAGTGGCATCGACGGCCAACCCGGTGTTCACCATGAGCGGCATGGTATGACCATCGGGCGTGGCGCTGGGCAGATCCTGTTCGTGCTCAAGCAGTTCGCTGAGCGCCTCTTCTTCGGCGATCAGACTTGCATAACGCGCAGTAAGTTCAGGCGCAGGGCGTACAAACAGTCGGCCACGGTGGCCATCCAACACTACGGGGGCGCCGCCCATGCGGGGTAGCGGTAAATCCACCATACCCAGCACCGTCGGGATGCCCATGGCGCGAGCGACAATCGCCACGTGGGAGGTACTGGAGCCCCGCACCGAAACCAGCCCTTTAAGCTTGTCTCGGGGGACTTCACCCAGCATGGCCACGCTGATCTCATCACCGACCAAAATGGCGTTATCCGGGKAGGTTTCCGGCGTCGAGGGGGTGCCTTCCTGCAGGTGCGCCAGCACTCGGCGGCCCAAATCGCGAATATCGGCGGCGCGCTCTCGCAGGTAGTTATCGTCGACCCGCTCTAAGTACTGCACGTGGCGGCGCACTACGTCGGCGAGCGCGCCTGGGGCCCACTGCCCTTCACGAATACGCTTTTCGACTTCATCTGCCAGCGCTGCTTCGCCCAACATCTGTTGATACACATCGAACAGCGCCAACTCTTGGGCGGAAATCCGGCTCGCCAACCGTTCGGCCGCCGCACGAATTTCATTGCGGGTTTTGCCAATGGCCTCCATGAGGCGAGCAACCTCGTAGTCCTGGTCGCTGGGCACTAAATCGGGAACGCTATTGAGGTCAGCCGGGGGCGTAATCACCACCGCTTCGCCCATGGCCATGCCGGGTGATGCGGGCACGCCTTTAAACATTGCCTGACCACCGGCTAGCGCCGGGCGCATGAGATTGCCCGTGGCCAGGGCGTGGGCCAAGACCCCTGCTAACTGCGCCGCCATAGTGACCAGAAAGGCTTCGTCTTCATCATCGTAGCGGCGCTTTTCGGCTTGCTGCACCACCAGTACGCCCAGCATATGGCGCTGGTGAATAATCGGTACGCCTAAAAAGCTGGAGTAACGCTCTTCACCGGTGGCTTCAAAGTAGCGGAATTGCGGGTGGGTCTGGGCATCTTCAAGGTTTAAAGGCTCACTGCGTTTGCCCACCAACCCCACCAAACCTTCGCCAAGCGGCAGCACTACACGCCCGACTGCCTGGGTGCGTAGACCAATGGTCTCCATCAATACCAACGACTCAAGCTCTTTATCGTAGAGGTAGAAGGAGCACACATCGGTCTGCATCGCTTTCCGAATTCGGCGTACCATGGTGGACAGCGCGGCGTCGAGGTTGCGCGCGCCATTCACTTCCTGAATCACCCTGCGCAGCACCTCAAGCATGGACGTTTTACTTTTCACTGTTATTTGCCTCGCTGAGGAATTTCTTGGCAGACTGCCGCTGCCCTACCTTGGCAGCGGCGTGTCGCCCTAATCGTCATCCTGTGCCAGGCGCTGAACGCGGGGAGACAACTCTCGCAGCGCGCGCCGATATACCTCTCGTTTAAAAGGCACTACTTGCCCTAGCGGGTACCAGTAGCTTACCCAGCGCCACCCATCAAATTCGGGTGTTGGGGTTGCCGTCATACAGATTTGGCTTTCCTGGCAACGGATTTTAAGTAAAAACCACTTCTGCTTCTGGCCTATACAGACCGGACGCGAATGTGTGCGAACCATACGTCGTGGCAGACGGTAGCGTAGCCAGCCCCGGGTGCAGGCAACAATATCAACATCGTCGGCGGTTAGGCCGATCTCTTCGTAAAGCTCACGAAAAAGTGCTTGTTGTGGCGTCTCGCTTGCATTGATGCCCCCCTGGGGAAATTGCCACGCATTTTGTCCTACCCGACGCGCCCAAAGCAGCTGCCCCTGGCTATTGGCAATGATGATGCCAACATTGGGGCGAAAGCCGTCAGCGTCGATCACGGACATCACCTTCATAAATTTTCAGTTATCCCCATTTTTCCACAAGGGAGACAAGCGTATCAATACAATATAACGCTAAGTGCTGAATGCTTACGTTGTCTAACCCTCATCGTTGGTGGGAATGGCACGGTGACTCTGCGATAATCCGCGTCCGCTATTTGCCTATCTAGCGTCTTTATAAAGCATTACTGACCGTCAATGACCAACGACTAATAAAGGGGAGCGCCGTGAGTCTGGCCATATTCGATTTGGATAATACGCTGCTATCCATCGACAGCGATCACGCCTGGGGCGAGTTTTTACTCGAACAAGGGGCGGTTGACCCGATCGCTTACCGGGAAGCCAATGAGCGCTTCATGGCCGATTACAATGCGGGCACTCTGGATATGGCCGCCTTTTTGGAAATGGCGCTTAAGCCATTGGCTGACAATCCACCTGAACAGCTTTCGGCGTGGCACCAGCAGTTTATGGCCAGCAAGATCGAGCCAAACATTCTGCCCAAAGCGGAAGAGCTGCTGGCGCGCCACCGCACCAAAGGCGATACCCTGCTGATCATTACCGCTACGAACCGTTTTATTACCGCGCCGATTGCCGAGCGTTTAGGGGTTGATCACCTGATCGCCGTTAACCCGGAAGTGCATGCGGGCCGCTACACGGGCCGTGTTTCGGGTATTCCGAGCTATCGCGAAGGCAAAGTCACCCGTTTGAACCAATGGCTTGAACAACAGGACATTTCAATGGAAGGCGCTTGGTTTTACAGCGACTCCCACAATGACCTCCCCCTGCTCGAGAAAGTCGACCACCCCGTCGCGGTAGACCCCGACGACACCCTGCGAAAAGTCGCCGAAGAGCGCCAATGGCGGATTATGAGTTTGCGGGATTGAGGTGAGTGGTGAGTGGTGAGTGGTGAGTGGTGAGTGGTGAGTGGTGAAGAGTATGCGGGTACGTAGCGCGTGGTAACACGTTTGTGAGAGAAACGAACAAACGAGGCACCCGCGGGTGGCGGCGGGACGACGCCCCTTGGCACCTCACCAAACCCCAGCACCGCTCCGCGCTGCATCGCGGGTGCGCTCCGCTTACCACGCGCTACGAAACCCCACAAAATCAGATGCGTGCACATACGTAGCGCGTGGTAACGAGGTATGTGAGGAAACTAACATGCCGAGGCACCCGCGGGAGGCGGCGGAACGACGCCCAAAGGCACCGCGCGAGCTGGCATCAATACTTGCCACACCACGTAGGTAAATATTTAGTTGCTTAGCAGAGCATCTAGCGAAATCACACTGCCAGTATGTTTAGCTGCCAACTTGACATCGTCTGTGACCAACGTAGCTGCTACAGATGCGGAAGCAGAGATAATACTATCCGGCAGTTTCATCTGAGTACTTCGTCTTACCTTGATGGTTTCGTTTTTGACCCGATGATCCAGCTCCACTCTTGTTAGCTGGGCCAATATTGCTTTATCGCCTGCTCATCTTCTGGGAGTAAACTGGGGAAGGCCAGAAGCTCGAGTTCTGTGATAACAGAATAGGCATAATGAGCAGCAGGTAGACGCAACTTGCGTTCAATGGCATTAATGAAAACATTGGTATCGAGGAGATAGCTACCACTCATCCCGTAGGTTCCTTTGGTACTCGACTCCGTCATGAGCGGCTAAGGACGGTGCTTTGACAGGCCCAAAATCTATTCCAACTTGCCTAACAGAAGAGCTCTCCTCATCCGCTGTATTTTCATACAAAACAACGATTCGGGCATGCCTGTTCTTTAAATGCGCATACTCATCGGGGATTTTAACTACCCCATTCTGAATATCTGCCTCAAACTCAATCGCCTGCATTTTAACCCCCTTACACCCAAATGACTTGCACAGCCATTTGACACTCTTTCTACCAAAAATTCGAGTAACTAAATAAGAGGTTCATGGCCTCGGTACCGCTTCGCGGCTGCGCTCCGCTTACCACGCGCTACGAAACCCACAAAATCAGATGCATGCACGAACCGTAGCGCGTGGTAACGAGTCTGCGAGGGACGAGCAACGAGGCACCCGCGAGTGGCGGCGGTACGACGCCCAAGGGCACCGCACCAACACAAGCACCGCTGCTAAATCTCACCCAATAAAAAACCCCGCAAGCTTGGCTTGCGGGGTTTTGCGTTTACTGGCGCTTGTGTAAGCGTCAGCGGGCGCGTTTAGCCGAGCAGGTGCTCGACGGCTGCACGCTCTTCGCGCAGTTCTTTCTCGGTGGCTTTCATCTTCTCTTGGCTGAATTCGTCAATTTCGAAGCCTTGAACGATTTCATACTTGCCACCCTGGCAACGCACTGGGTAGGAGTAGATGATGCCTTCTTCGATGCCGTAGCTGCCGTCAGACGGAATTGCCATGCTGACGATGCCTTTGGAGCCCAGCGCCCAGTCGTGCATGTGGTCGATGGCGGAAGAAGCAGCAGAAGCGGCTGAAGAGGCGCCACGTGCTTTGATGATTGCCGCGCCGCGCTGTTGCACAGTGGGGATGAAGTCGTTTTCGTACCAGTCGCGCTCAACCAGATCGAACGCTGCTTTGCCGTCGACTTTGCACTGGGCCAGATCCGGATACTGGGTGGCACTGTGGTTGCCCCAGATGATCATGTTTTCAACGTCAGTGACGTGCTTGCCGGTTTTCTGTGCCAGCTGGGTCAGGGCGCGGTTGTGGTCCAAACGCGTCATCGCGGTGAACTGGCCTGCGTCCAGATCTGGCGCGTTGCAGGAAGCTATCAGCGCGTTGGTGTTAGCCGGGTTACCCACGACCAGCACTTTCACATCACGGCTAGCGTGATCGTTCAATGCTTTACCTTGTACGGAGAAGATCGCGGCGTTGGCTTCCAGCAGATCTTTACGCTCCATGCCTGGGCCACGCGGACGTGCACCTACCAGCAGAGCGAAGTCAGCGTCTTTGAACGCGACGTTCGGGTCATCAGTTGCGACGATGTCTTGAACCAGCGGGAAAGCACAGTCGTTAACTTCCATTACCACGCCGTTCAGGGCGTCCATTGCCTGGGGAATTTCGAGCAGCTGGAGAATGACTGGCTGATCCGGCCCCAACATGTCGCCTGCAGCGATGCGGAAAATAAGTGAGTAGCTGATCTGACCGGCGCCGCCGGTAATCGCAATACGTACTGGATCTTTCATCATTGCTCCTTGATAGATTCGCCTAGGGTTGGTTCTCGCCTGAGGAGTGGCTCAACAGAACTCAAGACGCGAAGATGGTATGCCCAGCCGGGGAAAAACTCAATCAGACAAGAGACTACTACCCATTTACCATACTTGCCATTCACTCAGCGGCTTGCTACTCGCTGAAAAGATTGAGTTGCGCTATGGTATCTTCCATTTTATGCCCACCTTTCTTGTTTTGCTAAGGACATGGACGCTCCATGCGAAAAATCCCGTTCTCTTATGCATTGGCTAGCTTACTGGTGCTGGCGCTGGTGATATGGCTCGCCTTTGGTAATTTCCAGCGCTTCCAAACCAGTGCACCGGAAGCCTCTCCCCGCAACGACACGGAGCCACGGGTCGAAATTGCGGTGCAGCAGAGTACGCCGTTTATTCCCCAACAGATTATCCAAGGCCAGTTGACCGCTGAACGCGAAACCACCCTGCGGGCCAACGTCGCAGGCTTTGTGGCCGAAAAGCCGGTTGCCCAGGGCAGCCGCGTTGAGGCGGGCGATACGCTGCTGGTCCTGGATAACGACGCCCTGCCGGAACAACTGCAGCAGGCCCGGGACGAGTTAGCGGTGGCTGAGGCGGAGTATGCCGGGGCACGCAACCTGCGCCAGCGGGAGCTGATTTCGCAGCCCGAGCTTTTGCGCCTGCAGAGTTCACTCAGTGCCAGCGCCGCCTCGGTGGCCCAACTGCAGAAGCAACTGGATGACAGCCGCCCCACTGCGCCTTTTGATGGTGTGATCGATCGTGTGCAGGTAGAGGTAGGCGACCTGTTACAGCCCGGAGAAGAGTGGGCCCAGTTGGTGGACGACCGCCGCTTGAAGGGTGCCGCCTGGGTATCCCAGCAGCAAGTAGGCGATTTAAGCGAGGGGTTGCCGGTCACCGCACGATTACTCAATGGAGACCACCTTGAAGGCGAGCTGACCTTTATCAGCCACCGCGCCGAAGAGGCCACGCGCACTTTTTACATCGAAGCTACGCTGGATAACCCGGCGGGTAAACGTCTTGCCGGTGGTAGTGCGGAACTGACGATTACGCTGCCACCCCGCCAGGTGCACACTCTGTCGCCTGCCCTGCTCAGCTTGAACAGTGAGGGCCAACTGGCCGTCAAGCACCTGGATGAGGACGATCAGGTACAGCAGACCGCCGTCGAACTGGTGAGCGCCGATATACAGCGCGCCTATGTGACCGGCCTACCCGATCCGCTGCGCCTCATTACGCTAGGCGCGGGCATGGTGGATATCGGCGAAACGGTGACACCGGTGCCTGCTGAAGACGCCATTATTTCGCAACCGCAAGCCGGGCAGGATAGCGTTCATGCGCCAATTGATTAATGCGGCGCTAGACCACACCCGCACGACACTTCTTCTGTTGGTGAGCCTACTGCTGGCGGGCATCGCTGCCTGGCAGATGATCCCTAAAGAAGCCAACCCCGACGTCACCATTCCAATGATTTACGTTTCGCTGTCGTTGGAGGGTGTGAGCCCCGAGGATGGCGAGCGGCTGCTGATCCGCCCCATGGAGCAGGAACTGCGCGGCATTGAAGGACTGCGCAAGTTTACCGCCCAGTCCAGCGAAGGCCATGGCTCGATTACACTGGAGTTCGACCCTGGCTTTAACCCCGATACCGCACTGACCGACGTGCGCGACCGGGTGGATATTGCCCGCAGCGAGCTGCCTTCAGAAGCCGATGAGCCGCGGGTGATGGAGGTCAATGTATCGGAGTTTCCGGTGTTGACCATCGGCCTTTCGGGGCAGTTGGACACCCGGGAACGGATGTCGATTGCCCGGCGCCTGCAGGAAGAGATCGAAGGCATCGCCGATGTACTGGAAGTCGACATCGCCGGTGAGCGGGAAGACTTGCTGGAAATCGTCGTTGATCCGCTGGTGCTGGAGAGCTACGGGGTCGATTTTGATGCGTTGTTTAATCAGGTATCGCGCAATAACCGCTTGGTGGCAGCGGGCAGCTTGGATACCGGCGCGGGGCGCCTGGCGTTAAAAGTCCCCGGCATTATTGAGTCCCTTGAGGACGTCATGAATATGCCGGTCAAGGTCGATGAGGATCGCGTGGTCACTTTTGGCGATGTGGCGTGGATCAACCCCACTTATAAAGAGCCGGAAGGCTTCGCCCGCATTGATGGCCAGCCCGCGGTGGTGCTGGAAATTTCCAAACGCGCGGGGGCGAATATTATCGCCACCATTGGCGCGGTACGTGAACGATTGGCCGAAGCCGATGACCTGCTTCCCGAGCAGTTGCGTTTCACCACCATTCTGGATGAGTCGACCACCGTGGAGAATATGCTCTCCGAGCTACTCAACAACGTGCTGACTGCCGTGGTGCTGGTGCTGATCGTGGTGGTCGCGGCCATGGGCTGGCGCATGGCGCTGTTAGTCGGGCTTACCATTCCCGGCGCGTTTTTAACCGGCATCCTGCTGGTGTGGGCATTCGGTTTTACGCTCAATATCGTGGTGCTGTTCGCGCTGATTCTGGTGGCGGGCATGCTAGTGGATGGCGCGATCGTGGTCAGCGAGCTTGCTGATCGCCATTTACGTGATGGTCAAACACCCCATCAGGCGTGGCTTAACGCGGCTTCGCGCATGAGCTGGCCGGTCATCGCCTCGACCGCCACTACGCTCGCGGTGTTTATTCCCCTGCTGTTCTGGCCCGGCGTGGTCGGCCAGTTTATGAAGTACCTGCCCGCCACGGTGATTTTGTGCCTTTTAGCATCCTTGGCCATGGCGCTGGTGTTTTTGCCCACGCTGGGGCGCTTGTTTACGCGCTCGGAGGCCAAACAAACAGACGCGACACATGCAGATAGCAACCATGAGGAAGAAGCGACGACGTCGTTTGGGCGGGGTTATCGCCATCTATTGTCCAGGCTACTCAAGCACCCTGCCTGGGTACTGCTGGTGACGATGCTGTTAATGGCGCTGCTGTATACCGGCTATGCACGCTTCAACCACGGCGTCGACTTCTTCCCCAGCGTGGAACCTGACAGCGCCCAGGTGCTGGTGCGCGCCCGCGGCGATTTTTCTGCCGTCGAGACCGATGCCATCGTTCAGCGGGTGGAAGCGCAGCTATCTGGCATGAGCGAAGTGAGGGCGCTGTATGCGCGTTCGTTTGCGGTGCCCAACGAACAGATGGGCAATGACGTGATCGGCATGCTGCAGTTCCAGTTTATCGACTGGCATGAGCGCCGTCCCGCCCAGGCTATTTTGGACGATATGGCCGAGCGTGCAGGGGATATTCCCGGTATTACGCTTGAGTTTCAGGAGCAGGAGATGGGCCCTGGCGGCGGCAAACCGATTGTGCTGGAAGTGAGCGCCACGAATCCTGACGTTGCCGATGCAGGGGTTAACCAACTTACCCAGTTAATGCGCGAGCTGGGTGGTTTTACCGACATTCAGGATAACCGCAGTCTGCCCGGCGTGGAGTGGCAGGTTAACGTGGACCGGGAAGCCGCGGCGCGCATGGGCACCGATGTCACCACCATTGGTAGCGCGGTACAGCTGCTTACTACCGGCCTTCAGGTAGCGAGCTATCGGCCGCCGGAAGTCAGCGATGAAGTGGATATCCGCGTGCGTCTGCCGCAAAACTGGCGTTCACTGGATCAACTCGAGCGCTTGACGATCAATACCCAGCGGGGCCAGGTGCCCATCTCGCATTTTGTGACCCTGGAACCGGCACCTAAAGTCGGTACGCTCAACCGCATTGATGGCCGACGTGCCATTACGATAGACGCCGACCTTGCCCCCGGCTATCTCGCTGATGAGCGCCTGGGTGCCCTGCTGGAAGCTGGCAGCGACAGCCTGCCTGACGGCTTAATGGTTAATGTGGCCGGAGAGCAGGAGGATCAACAGGAATCGATGCAGTTCCTGGCCAGCGCGTTCTTGATTGCTATCGGTTTGATGGCGCTGATTCTGGTCACGCAGTTCAATAGCTTCTATCAGGCGGGCTTGGTGCTGTCGGCGATTGTGTTCTCTACCGCCGGGGTGCTGATGGGTCTGCTGATCACCGGTCAGGCGTTCGGCATTGTCATGGTGGGGATGGGGGTGATTGCTCTGGCGGGCATTGTGGTTAATAACAATATCGTCTTGATCGATACCTACAACGAGCTACGCGGCCAGGGTATGACMCCCGGCGAGGCGGCGCTGGAAGCGGGCTGTTTGCGCCTACGCCCTGTGCTGCTAACCGCGATTACCACGGTGCTGGGGTTAATGCCGATGGTGCTGGGGATCAATGTAGACCTGTTCACCCCTGCCCTGGGTTTCAATGCCCCTTCTGCCCAGTGGTGGACGCAGATGTCGAGCGCCATCGCCGGGGGGCTCACCTTCGCCACCGCTCTCACGCTGCTGCTCACGCCGTGTATGTTGGTAATTGGCGGGAAGCTGCGGCGCAGGGGGTGAATGGTGAATGGTGAATGGTGAATGGTGAATCGATTATGGGGTATTGGGCGCCCACCGTTTTATGTACATGCGTGATTTAGTAGCGCGGCGTAAGCGTTAGCGCACCCGCGACGGCGGCCCGGCGCGAAAGCAGCGCGAAGCGGTGCCGGGGTTGAAGCGGGATTACCATGGTGCAGAAGCGCCGCGTGGCGGCGCCTGTTTAATAGCGGACTTAAGCGGGAGCTTTGTTGTGCTCAGGGCTGTGGGCGGCATGTAAGCGAGCGATTAGCTGGTCTTCCAGGGCAAAGCGTTCGGTGAGKCCGCGGGCTAGGCGGTCGATCCAGGCAGGCAGGCGGGCAATATTTTGCTCGCAGCTAAGCGTGGAGCCAAAATCGGTATCAAACTCCAATACCATCTCGGTGGACATTTCTAAACGTTCGAGCAATTTTTCCGCAATGACAAGCGCGCTTTCATCACCAAAGGCCTGCGCCTCTTCTGAAAGCTGCGGATAGATCTCAAAGTGTCCGGCGCTGATGTAATCCATCAACTGCTCACTGAAGGTATCGATGGGTGCTTTGCTCACCGCTTCCAGTTCAGCATCACACGCTTCTTTTAGCTCAATAAAGCTGACCAATAGATGACGACGTTGATCCAGCCAGCGGTCGATCAACGTATGCACGCCACCCCAGCGCTCCAGGGCATTTTTGCAATCTTCGAGCATGGGGCTTTCTCCTTAAACTCACCTTTTGACTAAGCAACTTTTAACGACACTACTTTTGACTGTGCTTAGCCGCTCAGAACAACGGTAGGCCTAGGTTCGCGCCTCCTCCTACCGCTGTCAATCCCAGCGGGTACGGTTTCTTTGGTACTTAACGTTCACTGCTAATAACGCTTTTGAATACGCCGCATAAACACTGCTCTCAAGCGGCTAGCGCTAGCATTACATTAATTATATTTATGCTCTCAACTTCCGGTCGCCATTGGGTGTAAAGGCGACTGTCGGGTATCAAATGCTCGTCAAAATATATTTTAAGCCTAAACATTTTAAGCTTGAATTTTATACATACCTCTCCTATCTTCAAAACAGAGTGTATTTTCCCGTGGAGAAAAATAATGAGAATCGCCTGCCTGGGTGGAGGGCCTGCCGGCCTCTATTTTGCGATCAGCATGAAGCTGCAGGACCCTTCCCATGAGATCGTGGTGCTTGAACGTAACCGTGCCGACGATACCTTCGGTTGGGGCGTGGTGCTGTCCGACGAAACCCTCGACAACCTGGCAGCCAACGACCCGGTTAGCGCAGAGCGAATTCGTGAGCACTTCGCCTATTGGGATGATATTGCAGTTGTTCATAAAGGCGTCAAAACCGTCTCCACCGGCCACGGCTTTTGCGGTATTGGCCGCCGCCAGCTGTTAATTCTGCTCCAGGAGCGCGCCCGCGAACTCGGCGTAGACATGCGTTTTGAAACCGATGCCACAGAAGACGCCATTGAACAGTACCGGCAAGAATATGACTTGGTGTTGGCGGCCGATGGCCTGAACTCCCGCACCCGCCAAACCTATGCTGAGCATTTCAAACCCGATATTGATGTGCGGGCGTGTAAATTTGTTTGGTTGGGCACGCACCAGACCTTTAACGACGCTTTCACCTTTATTTTCGAGCACACCGAGCATGGCTGGGTGTGGGCCCACGCTTACCAGTTTGATAACGATACGGCGACTTTTATTGTCGAGTGCAGTGAAGCCACCTGGCAGGCGTTTGGCTTTGGTGAGCTGAGCCAGCAGGAATCGATTGCGGTCTGCGAGCGTATTTTTGCCAAGCATCTTGATGGCCATGCGCTGATGACCAACGCCAACCATATACGCGGCTCGGCGTGGATCAACTTTCCACGGGTGCTTTGCGAGCGTTGGAGCTATGAGAATGTAGTACTGATGGGCGATGCCGCAGCGACTGCCCACTTCTCGATTGGCTCGGGCTCCAAACTCGCCCTGGAAAGCGCCATAACGCTGGCTAACTGCTTACACAGTGAAAGCAGTATGGAAGCTGCCATCGCCCGCTACGAAGAAGACCGCCGTTTCGAGGTGCTGCGCTTACAGTCCGCAGCGCGTAACTCCACCGAGTGGTTTGAGCAGGTAGAGCGCTACCTGGATCTCGACCCGGTGCAGTTCAACTACTCGTTACTGACCCGCTCCCAGCGCATCAGTCACGAAAACCTACGGGTGCGCGACCCCGAGTGGCTGGAGAGCGCCGAGCGCTGGTTTCAAACCCAGGCGGGCAATCCAGACAGCGCCCGCGCACCGATGTTTGCCCCCTACCAACTGCGAGAAATGACGCTGATTAATCGCGTCGTGGTCTCGCCCATGGCCCAGTACAAAGCCGTGGATGGCTGCCCAACCGATTGGCACTTTAGCCACTACGCAGAGCGGGCCAAAGGCGGTGCGGGACTGGTGTATACCGAAATGACCTGCGTCAGCCCCACTGGGCGTATTACCCCCGGCTGCCCAGGGCTGTACGCCCCCGAGCATGAAGTAGCCTGGAAGCGCCTGTGTGATTTTGTTCACGCGGAAACCAACGCCAAGCTGTGTGCCCAAATCGGTCACTCCGGCCCTAAAGGCTCTACCCAGCTGGGTTGGCAGGAGATGGATGCCCCGCTGGCGGAGGGAAATTGGCCAATACTGTCAGCCTCTGCTCAACCTTGGGCAGCGCGCAACCAGGTGCCGAAGGCGATGGATCGCGAGGATATGGATCGCATCCGCGACGAGTTCGTCAGCGCAGCGCAAATGGCTGACCGCGCGGGCTTCGATATGGTCGAGATTCACGCCGCCCACGGCTACCTGCTCTCTTCGTTTATTACCCCCCTGACCAACCATCGTAACGATGAGTATGGCGATGCTTTAGATAATCGGCTGCGTTACCCGCTGGAAGTTATCAACGCCGTACGCAGCGTTTGGCCTGCCCATAAACCGCTTTCGGTGCGTATTTCCGCCAACGACTGGTGCGGCGATGAAGGCATTACCCCTGATGATGCGGTTGAGATCGCCAAGCGGCTGCGGGAGGCTGAGGTGGATATTGTGGATGTCYCAGCTGGGCAAACCTCGACCMAAGCCAAGCCGGTGTATGGTCGTATGTTCCAAACGCCCTTCTCTGACCGGATCCGTAACGAAGCATCAATTGCCACCATGGCGGTGGGTAATATTTATCAGGCCGACCATGTGAACTCGATTCTAATGGCTGGCCGCGCCGACTTGGTCTGTATCGCCCGCCCTCACCTGGCTGACCCTTACTGGTTGTTGCACGTTGCTGCTGGCTTAGGTGATAGAGAAGTCGAGTGGTCAGCGCCCTACCGAGCAGGGGCGGACCAGCTGCAACGTTTAGCTGAGCGTGGCGAGGGTTGGATATGAGTTTGATGGGAAAACGCGCCGTGATTACCGGCGGCGGCAGCGGTATTGGTGCGGATATGGCGCTGGCCTTTGCCCAGGCGGGCGCTGACGTGACCATTACTGGCCGCCGGGAGGCTGCCCTTCAAACGGTAGCTGACCAACATGATGCCATCAGCTTCGCAGTGGTCGATGTTACCGACGAAGCCGCCATGGTGGCGTTTTTCGAGAACATCGGCAGGGTCGATATTGTTATCGCCAACGCCGGAGCGGCGGAAAGCGCGCCATTTGCCAAGGCATCGTTCGAGCAGTGGCAGCGCATGCTTAATGTAAATCTAAGCGGGGTATTTCTAACCCTACGCGAAGGCTTAAAGCAGCTAAATGACGGAGGTCGACTAATCGCCGTTGCCTCCACCGCTGGCCTGAAGGGTTACGCTTATGTGGGCGCTTACTGCGCGGCAAAACATGGCGTGGTGGGGTTGGTGCGTTCGCTGGCGGCTGAGACAGCGACCCGCAACATGACGGTTAATGCGCTCTGCCCTGGGTTTACCGACACACCCTTATTGGCGGCCAGCGTCGACAACATTGTGGCTAAAACCGGCCAGTCCGCCGAACAGGCGACCTCTCATTTTGAGTCCACCAACCCCACCGGGCGCTTAGTCACTCCCGCCGAGGTCACCGCAACGGCTTTATGGCTATGCGGCCCTAATAGCGGCGCGATTAACGGCCAAGCAATCTCAATTTCAGGGGGTGAAGTATGACGGCTGGGAATGTGGCTGGAAACAGCTTAAGTAAGGAACGCCTGCGCTTATGGTTGCGCATGTTGAGGGTTACCCGCCAGGTGGAAGCCGAACTGCGTGAGCGCCTGCGCACCGAGCATGACTCTACGCTGCCGCGCTTTGATGTGATGGCCGCGCTGTATGCCGCTGAGGAGGGCCTAAAAATGAACGAGCTCTCCAAACGACTGCGGGTTTCCAATGGCAATGTCACCGGCATTATCGATCGACTGGTAGAGGATGGTGCCGTGGAGCGTATTGCCATTGAGGGCGACCGGCGCGCCACGCGGGTGTGCTTAACGGTGGTTGGTCGGGAAAACTTTAGAGGAATGGCCGTTGAGCATGAACGCTGGATCAATGCGCTATTTGAGGGGGTAAACGAAGAGGACGCCCACCACATAGGCGAGCTGCTCCACCGCTTACCCGCTTCTCCTAACAATGCCGATTAATCACTGATAGGCGAGAACAATATTATGAAGAGCATGGCAGGCTTAACCCCCGAGCACTTTATCTGGGAAATGCGCGGTGATGTTGCCGTTATTCGGCTCAATCGCCCTGAGCGCAAAAATCCGCTGACCTTTGAGAGCTACGCAGAGCTGCGCGATACCTTTCGTGATCTGGCCTACGCCTCGGATGTGCATGCCGTGGTATTTACCGCCAACGGCGAGAACTTCTGCTCCGGCGGCGATGTACATGAAATTATCGGCCCGCTAGTGGGCAAAGATATGAAGGGCCTGCTCGAATTCACCCGCATGACCGGGGATCTGGTCAAGGCCATGCTGAACTGCGGCAAGCCCATTATCGCCGCCGTAGACGGCATTTGTGTGGGGGCGGGGGCGATTATCGCCATGTCCTCGGATATTCGCTTTGCCACCCCTCGCGCCAGCACGGCGTTCCTGTTTACCCGGGTGGGCCTGGCGGGCTGCGATATGGGCGCCTGCGCGATTCTTCCACGCATTATCGGTCAAGGCCGCGCCGCAGACCTGCTCTACAGCGGCCGCAGCATGAGTGCCGAGGAAGGCCTGCAGTGGGGTTTTTACAACCGCGTGGTCGAGCCGGACGCTCTTGAAGAAGACGCCATCGCCTACGCCACCCGCCTGGCCAATGGGCCCACCTTTGCCCACAGCATTACCAAAACCCAGCTAAATCAGGAGTGGTCGATGAGCCTGGAGCAGGCTATCGAATCGGAAGCCCAGGCCCAGGCAATCTGCATGCAAACCAACGATTTCGAGCGCGCCTACCACGCCTTTGTAGCCAAACAAAAACCTGAGTTTAAGGGGGACTGATGAGCGACAAGAGTTTTCTAGCGTGGCCCTTTTTTGAGGCCCAGCATCGCGAACTTTCCGAGCAGCTTGAGGCGTGGTGTCATGCTGAACTACCCCGCGATCACAGCGATGTGGATGCCACCTGCATCCAGCTAGTGCGCGACCTGGGCAAAGCGGGCTTTTTGCAAGGCACCGCTGGCGAGCATATCGATGTGCGCAGCCTGTGCCTCATTCGCGAAACCCTTGCCCGCCACGACGGCTTGGCCGATTTCGCCTTTGCCATGCAGGGGTTGGGAACCGGCGCAATTAGCCTGTATGGCAGTGACGAACAGAAGCAGTGGCTGGATAAAACCCGCCGGGGTGAAGCCATTTCTGCGTTTGCCCTGAGCGAGCCCCGCTCGGGGTCTGATGTGGCCCAACTGGATACCACCGCCGAGCGTGACGGCGATAGCTACCGGTTGAATGGCGAAAAAACCTGGATCTCTAACGGCGGCATTGCCGATATCTATACGGTCTTCGCCCGCACCGGTGAAGGGCCCGGCGCTAAAGGGCTTTCAGCCTTTTTAGTGCCTGCCGACACCCCAGGGCTGGAAATTCGTGAGCGCCTAGAGTCTGTGGCACCTCACCCGCTGGCACGGCTGGGCTTCAACGATATGGTGCTGCCTGCCAGCGCGCTGATCGGCAAGCCTGGGCAAGGCTTTCGGATTGCCATGTCGGTGCTGGACGTTTTCCGCTCCACGGTTGGAGCAGCAGCCCTTGGCTTCGCCCGCCGGGCGCTGGAAGAGTCGCTCTCCCGCAGCCGCTCCCGGGAGCTGTTTGGCGCAACCCTTTCTGATCTGCAAATGGTGCAGGGCCACTTGGCCGATATGGCGCTGAATGTAGATGCCGCTGCCCTGCTGGTTTACCGCGCCGCTTGGACCAAAGACCAAGGCGCGGAGCGCGTCACCCGAGAAGCCGCGATGGCCAAGCTGTTTGCCACCGATCAAGCCCAGCAGGTGATCGATCAAGCCGTGCAGCTACATGGCGGTGACGGGGTGCGCAAAGGCCACATTATCGAGAGCCTCTACCGGGAAATCCGCGCGCTGCGTATTTATGAAGGGGCATCAGACGTCCAGAAAGTAGTCATCGCCCGCAGCATGCTCGCGGAAGAGTAAGCAGCAAAAAGTCGAACAAGGTTTTACACCAAACAATAAAACACAACGCCAGACACCGTATCCCTGCCCCAGGGCTATCACAGTTGGAAATGACTTCTTTGAATATCTCCGTTAACGGGAGAAGAGAGCAGGTTGGAGCGAGGGTCTTTTGACAGGGATGTCAAAAGTAGCGCCCAAGGAAGGGTTCACAGCGCCCTCGCGGAAGCCTGCTCTCGAGACCAAAGCGGTGCAGATCTCCATCTGAGAAAGACCTGATTTCTATATGGCTCGGGCAGGAATAAACAACGACTCTAAATACGGAGGTTGGTCATGTACATCCAGTCGGCTCATGCTGATACTTTTGCGCGGGATAACCTGCCACCCACTGATGGTCAGCCTGAGTTTCTGCTCGCGGGCTACGATTATCCTGAACGCCTGAACGCAGGCGTAGAACTGTGCGATCGGCTGCTCAACCTGGGCCACGGTGAACGGATTGCCTTAGCGGGCAATGGCCGACGGCGAACCTATCAAGAACTCACCGAGTGGACCAACCGCCTTGCCCACGTGCTGGTCGAAGACCTTGGCGTGATTCCCGGCCAGCGAGTATTGATTCGTTCGGCCAATAACCCGGCTATGGTGGCCTGCTGGTTAGCCGCCACCAAGGCAGGCGCTGTTGTCGTCAACACCATGCCAATGCTGCGCGCCAAAGAGCTATGCCAGGTCATTGATAAAGCGGAAATCAGTCTCGCCCTCTGCGATACCCGCCTGCTCGATGAACTGGTTGAGTGCCAACAACATAGCCCGGAGCTCAAACGGATCGTTGGCTTTGATGGCACCGCCAACCACGACGCCGAGCTTGACCGCTTGGCACTCAGTAAACCCGCCACCTTTGATGCCGTGGATACCGCCGCCGACGATGTGGCGCTGCTCGGTTTTACCTCGGGCACCACCGGCTCACCTAAAGCGACCATGCATTTTCACCGTGACCTGCTGGTGATTGCCGATGGCTACGCTAAAGAGGTGCTGCAGGTAACGCCGAAGGATGTATTTGTCGGCTCCCCCCCATTGGCGTTTACCTTCGGCCTGGGTGGATTGGCGATCTTTCCGCTGCGCTTTGGCGCCACCGCCGTGCTGCTCGAACACGCCTCCCCACCCAATATGATGGACATTATCCGCGAGTATCAGGCCACGGTAGTATTTACCGCACCCACGGCATATCGCGCCATGCTCTCCGCACCCACTCGTCATGAGGATTTAAGCAGCCTGCGCGTCGCGGTTTCCGCTGGTGAAACCCTGCCCGCGCCGATTTATCATGACTGGATCAAGCAAACCGGCACGCCCATCATTGACGGCATTGGTGCGACGGAAATGCTGCATATCTTTATCTCCAACCGCCTGGATGACCATCGCCCCAATTGCACCGGCAGACCGGTAACAGGCTACCAAGCACGTATTGTTGATGACGCGATGAATGATGTACCTCGCGGCACGGTGGGTAAGCTTGCCGTACGTGGCCCTACCGGCTGCCGCTATCTAGCCGATCAGCGCCAGCAAAAATACGTCAAAGATGGCTGGAATATTACCGGCGATGCGTTTTATCAAGATGAAGAGGGTTACTTTCATTTCGCCGCCCGCAATGACGATATGATTGTCTCGGCGGGCTATAACATCGCAGGCCCTGAAGTGGAGGCGGCGCTACTGGCCCATCCCGCTGTTAAAGAGTGCGCGGTGATTGGCGCACCCAGCGAAGAGCGGGGGCAGATTGTCGAGGCTTTTGTTGTTCTAAACGATGGATTTCAGCAAGATGAAGAGTGTCAGCAAATGTTGCAAGACTTCGTGAAGCAGTCCATTGCGCCGTATAAGTACCCTCGCTCCATACGTTTTATCGAGGCACTGCCTAAAACAACCACGGGTAAGGTTCAGCGCTTTCGGCTGAGCCAGGAACATTACCCCAGCGCTGGCTCTCCCTGCACCAATATAAATAGCACCAACGTATAACCCTCTAAGCAATAAAACGATTAAAAATGAGGAATGATCCATGAAAATGATATCCCGCTTTGGCCTTGGCTTACTGCTCTCCTCCAGCCTGGTAACCGCTCACGCCGACGACGTTAAAATCGGTATGATTACCACCCTGTCAGGTGGCGGTTCGCACCTGGGCGTGGACGTTCGCGATGGCTTTATGCTCGCTCTTGAGCAGGCTGGCCGTGACGATGTGGAAGTGCTGATCCAGGATGACGCTAACCGTCCTGACTTGGCGCGCAGCTTGGCCAATGAGTTTATGCAGCGTGATGAGGTCGATATTCTGACCGGCATTATCTGGTCTAACCTGGCGATGGCAGTGGTCCCCACTGTGACGCGCCAGGGCACGTTCTATCTCTCACCCAATGCCGGACCTTCCGACTTAGCGGGTCGCATGTGCCATGAGAACTACTTCAACGTGGCCTACCAGAACGATAACCTGCACGGCGCGATGGGTGCTTACATGCGCGAGGAGGGTTATGAGCGCCCGATCATCATGGCGCCCAACTACCCGGCTGGCACCGATGCGTTGGCGGGCTTCAAACACCTTTATGAAGGTGAGGTTGTCGGTGAGCTTTACACCCAAATGGGGCAGACTGACTACGCTGCGGAAATTGCCCAGATTCGTGACAGCGATGCCGACAGCCTGTTCTTCTTCTTGCCCGGCGGGATGGGTATCTCGTTTATGAAGCAGTGGGAGAGCTCCGGCGTTGATATGCCGATCTTTGGCGCCGCCTTCTCGTTTGACGAAATTCTGATCAAAGCGGTAGGCAGTGCAGCCATTGGCGCACGCAATACCTCGCTATGGGCTTATGACCTCGAAAATGACACCAACGCCCGCTTTGTAGAGGGTTTCCAGGCCGCCTATGACCGCATGCCGACGCTTTACGCTGCACAGGGTTATGACACCGCCAACCTGATTCTTAGTGCGCTTGACGTTGCCCACCCCGATGATAAAGACGCCTTCCGCGAAGCACTACGTGCCGCTGATTTTGATAGCGTGCGCGGCGAGTTCCGTTTTGGCCCTAACCATCACCCTATCCAGGACATCTACGTTCGTGAAGTCGTGGAAGGTGACGATGGTGAGCCTACCAATCGCCTAATTGGTATCGCGATTGAAGATATCCAGGACGTCTACTTCGAAGAGTGCAAGATGTAATACCGCTGCGGCTGGGCGTGATCGCCCGGCCTTTGCTCTTTTCCTTCGCAAAGGATGTTTGACGTGTCCGTTACTCTGCTAATTGAGCAACTACTTAACGGCGTGCAGCTCGGCACCATGCTGTTTTTGATGGCCAGCGGCCTCACCCTGGTGTTCGGGGTGATGGGGCTAATCAACCTTGCCCACGGTTCGTTTTACATGGTGGGGGCCTATGCCACCGCCGCTGTGACTGCCTCAACCGGCTCTTTTTTGGTTGGCCTGGGGGCCGGTATGGCTGCGGCCGCCATGGTCGGCGCGCTGGTGGAGTTACTGGTCATACGCCGACTCTATCACCGCCCTCACCTTGACCAGGTATTGGCGACCTTTGCGCTTATTTTGATTTTTTCGGAAGGTACGCGCTGGGTTTTCGGCTCGTCGCCCATGCGGCTTAGCCCGCCCACCTGGTTAACCGGGTTCGTCACGCTGCCCGGCGATACCCGCTATCCCATCTATCGACTGATGCTGATTGGCGTGGGGATTGTCATTTCCATCGCGCTTTACTTGCTGATTTCTAAAACACGCTTAGGCATGCGTATTCGGGCCGGAGAAAGTGACCGCGAAATGATTGGTGCACTTGGGGTGAATATTTCCAAGCTGTATACCGTGGTCTTTGCGTTGGGCGCGGGGTTGGCAGGCTTAGCCGGTGCATTGGTGGGGGCGCTACAGTCTGTACAGGTAGGCATGGGTGAACCGGTGCTGATTTTGGCCTTCGTCGTGATCGTGATTGGTGGTATCGGCTCCATTAAAGGGGCGCTACTGGGTGCGCTGTTGGTGGGTGTGGTCGATACATTGGGACGGGTCTATTTGCCGATCTTTTTCCGTGCGTTTATGCCGCCCTCTGAGGCGACAGGTGTCGGCGCGGCGCTGGCTGCGATGCTGATCTATATCCTCATGGCCGTTATTCTCGCGTTCAAGCCAAAGGGACTGTTTTCTGCTCATGACTAATAACACTTACCTGTCTAAGAACGGCTTGGCTAAGAACGGCCCCCAGGGCGTTACCAACGCTTCCCTTGCCACCAAGACGGATAGCCACTTTGATCGCAAAGGGCTGGTGCAGATAACCCTGCTCGGGCTGCTATTTTTGCTACCTGTTGCGGCTTATTTTCTGGGCCATACCTACTACGTCAATTTGGCTTCACGGATGACCATCATTGCCATGGCCGCCGTTGGACTTAATCTGGCAATTGGCTATGGCGGCATGGTGAGTTTTGGCCATGCGGCCTACTTTGGCCTGGGTGGCTACGTGGCAGGCATCAGCGCCTATCACGCCTTTGATGTTACACCGTTTATGACCTGGCCCATTAGCATTCCGGGCAGCGATAGCCTGCTGGTGGTATGGCTGGCCGCCGCCGTACTGTGCGGACTGCTGGCGCTGGCGATCGGCGCTATTTCACTGCGCACCACCGGGGTGTATTTCATTATGATCACCCTCGCCTTTGCGCAGATGATTTACTACTTTGCCAACTCCTGSCCCACCTATGGCGGCGAGGAKGGCCTGCCGATTTACATACGCAATACCCTGCCGCTGGTCGATAGCAGCAATGCGCTAACCTATTTTTTGATCTGCTTCACCGGGTTAATACTGGCGATGGCGATCACCTCACGGCTGATGAAATCACGTTTTGGTGCAGCACTCACCATGGCGCGGCTTAACGATGTGCGTTTGGCCACTGCTGGGATTAGCCCCTACCCCATTCGCCTGGTGGCGTTTGTGATTTCTGCGGCAATTACCGGGCTTGCCGGTGCGCTCTATGCGGATCTAAACGGCTTTGTTAGCCCCACCATGCTCAGTTGGCATTTCTCCGGTGAACTGATGGTGATTGTGATTCTGGGCGGCGTAGGGCGCCTGTATGGCCCGCTGGCCGGTGCAGTGCTGTTTGTAATGATGGAGACATTCCTCGGAGGCGTTACCCAGTATTGGCAGCTATTCCTGGGTTTAGTCCTGCTTGGCGTGGTGCTGTTCGCCAAACACGGGGTGATGGGTTGGTTAGCTGGGAGGGAGCGCAATGAGTGATATCGTTCTTTCACTGCAAAACCTGAATAAACGTTTTGGGGCGTTGCAGGCAACCGGTGATGTCTCGCTGGATCTTAAGCCAGGAGAAATCCACGCACTGATTGGGCCCAATGGAGCGGGTAAATCGACGTTGATAGGCCAAATTGCCGGCAATATACGCCCGGATGAGGGCCGCGTTTTTCTAGCTGATACCGAAATCACCGGTATGAGCATTGCCCAACGCGCCCGTTTGGGGCTGGGACGTAGTTTTCAGGTCTCCTCGCTGGCCGAGCCGCTTTCCGTGATGCGTAATGTGATGATGGGCGTTCAGGCGCTGCAGAGTCATAGCTTTCGCTTCTGGAAACCCGTCGCCCGTGACCGGCACTTGCTTGAACCCGCTTATGCGGCGCTGGAGCGCATGCAGCTTAGCCATCGCGCCTGGACGCCGGTCTTTGAGCTTTCCCATGGTGAGCGCCGTCAAGTGGAGGTGGCTTGCGCCCTGGCCCTTAAGCCCCGCGCCCTTTTGCTGGATGAGCCCATGGCTGGTCTGGGCCCGGAAGGTTCGGCGAAGCTTACTGAGCTGCTGGAAACGCTAAAGCTGGAAGTGCCCATTTTGCTAATCGAGCACGATATGGAAGCGGTGTTTCGGCTTGCCGATCGCATCTCGGTGCTGGTCTCTGGCAGCGTTATCGCCCACGGCGATAGCCAGGCGATTAGGCAGGATCCGCGCGTTCGTGAAGCCTACCTGGGAGATTCTGATGCTTAAGGTTGCTGACATTGAAACGTTTTATGGCCCCTCCCAGGCGCTCTTTGGCGTCAACCTTGAGGTGAACGCCGGGGAAATGGTGGCGTTGATGGGCCGTAATGGTATGGGTAAAACCACCACCATTCGCTCGATATTTGGTCTGACGCAAGCTAGCCGCGGCACTATTGAATTTGAATCTCAAGAGATACGCCGTTTGCCCGCTTACCGCATCGCTAAGGCGGGGTTGGGTTTGGTGCCAGAAGGGCGCCGCTGCTTTCCCAATTTATCCGTACGCGAAAACCTGCTGGTCACCGCTCGCCCTGGCGAGTGGACGCTGGAAAAAGTGGCAACGCTGTTTCCGCGTTTGGAGGAGCGCCGGGCGCAAATGGCCAAAACCCTTTCTGGCGGTGAGCAGCAGATGCTGGCCATTGGTCGGGCATTGATGACCAATCCGCGCTTGCTAGTACTTGATGAAGCCACCGAAGGCTTGGCGCCGGTTATTCGTCAGGAGATTTGGCGAGCGATTCGGCTGCTTAAGGAGCAAGGCCAGGCCACGCTGTTGGTGGATAAGTCGTTAAGCGAGATTCTGCCTATCGCTGACCGCTGCACCATTCTTGAAAAGGGCAGCACAGTGTGGGATGGGAAACCAGCGGCACTGGACAGTGCTGTGCGTGACCGTTACCTGGGTGTGTAGGGAGGAAAATAATAATGGCGTTTACCACGCAGCGGAAGGTTCGTTTTCAGCACTGTGACCCGGCCGGTATCGTTTTTTACCCTCGCTATTTCGAGATGATCAACTCGGTGGTAGAGGATTGGTTTGAGGAGGTCGTGCACCACGACTTTAACCAACTGCATGTGGAGACCGGTACGGGCGTGCCCACTGCTGCTATCGAGACCCAGTTTCATGCACCTAGCCGATTAGGCGAACGGCTGACCTTTGAATTAAGGGTTCAGTCCATGGGGCGCAGCAGTTTAACGCTGCAGATTGTCGCTTATTGCGGAGAGCAAAAGCGCTTAACCAGTGATTCAACCCTGGTATTTGTGGATTTAAGTAGCGGTAAGCCGATGCCATGGACAGAGGCAATACGCCAGCATATTACCGTTGATAACCTATAAGGATAGCCATAATGAGTGACGCCAACTTTCATCAGCTTCTTCACCCTTCCCACTGGAAACCGGCCATTGGCTACGCTAACGGCGTGCTGGCTTCGGGCCAAACTGTGTTTGTAGGCGGCCAGATTGGCTGGAATGCCGACCAGGTATTTGAAAGTGATGACTTTGTCGTGCAAGTGAACCAGGCGCTGCAAAATATCGTGGCGATCTTAAAAGAGGCTAATGCAGGCCCGGAGCATATCGTGCGGTTAACTTGGTATGTGACGGATAAGCAGGAGTATCTGGCGCGGCTTAAGGAGGTGGGCGCAGCCTATCGCGAAGTGCTGGGCAAGCATTTCCCGGCGATGACTATGGTTCAGGTGGCGGGACTTGTCGAAGATCAGGCCAAGGTAGAAATCGAAGCGACTGCGGTGATTCCGGCCGTATAGCGTTATGAGTACGGGGCAGCGGCAGGGTGCCGCGGGGGCGCTGTGAACCCATCCATGGGCGCTACTTTTTCCATCTGACCGCCATGGATGGCGGAAATGCCGGAATTGTCGGGAACATTTTCCGGCCCTGGAAAAAGACCCCCGCTATACCCTGCCCCAGCCCCTCGCTGGAAGCCGAACTTTCAGCGCCCTAACTGGACGCTGCTTGGTATTAGCAGTGAAACCCTTTAATCCACTCAACAAAACAACCATCGTTAAGATAGTGCTCAAGAATCGAGAAGTGGTCTACGTTGGGAAGTAGCTGCTGAGTCACTGTTTGGCCTTGCTGGCTTAAATGCTCAGCATAGCTGCTCATCTGGCGCTCGAACTCTTCAGACTCCAGGTTCCCTGCTACCAGCTGTATAGGCGCAGATACTCGGCACGGCAGCCATAAGGGGCTGAACTCCTGCACATCGCGCCCGCTGAGCTGAAGCTTGGGCTGCAGCCATGACCAAGGAAATGGCCGCAGGTCGTATAAACCGCTGATACAGAGCGCGCCGCGAATCAACTGGTTGGGTAAGCCAAAGGTGCCTTGCCAATCCGTCGACATTAACATCGCGCATAAATGCCCGCCCGCCGAGTGCCCCGAAACACTCAGCTGCTCAGGATCAACTTCCAACTCAGCGGCATGGCAATAAATGTAGGCCACCGCTGCTTGGCTCTGCCGCACCAGTTCGCTAAAGCGAACCTGTGGGCAGAGCGCGTAGTTGACCACCGCGACGGTGATACCAGCGTTGACCAAGCCATCGACGATAAAACTAAATTCACGATGGCTCAGCGAGCGCCAGTAGCCGCCGTGGAAGAACACATGCACCGGCGCTTTTGGGCTATCGGTATCAGGTGCATCGGCATGAAAGATATCCATGCGCTCAGCAAGCGTTGAGCCATAAGGCAGATCGAGCGTTGTGCGGTGGTTAATTCTTGATGCTTCGCTGCGCTCACGCCAATCCTTTACCAACACCGCCGGGTCACGACCCATCATCGGGTCGTAGGCGCGATCGATCTCTTCTTGAGTCGTAAAGTGTTGATAAAGCATGTACGTCTCCTTATCGCTGACGCCCTACTAACCCCGACTTTTCATCAACAGCATACGCAGCGGTGCGATTGCCAGAATGGCAAATCCGATTAGCGTCCAGGCGGGCAGTGATAGGCCGAGCAACGAGAAATCGATATTGGCGCACTCCCCCGAGCCGGTTAACACCATGGAAACCACATCCTGCATGGGCAGGATATCCATCATGTAATCGAGCCCAGGGCCACAGGAAGGGACTTCATCGGCTGGCAAGCCTTGTAGCCACACATGGCGTCCGGCGATAAAGGCACCCGTTCCCACCGCAATGAGCGACAGCAGGCCATAAATGACTTTACCCGCACGCCCAGCGGGGCTGTGGATAGCCGCAATCGCAAACACGATGCCCGCGGCGATCACCGCTACGCGCTGAAAGATACACAGCGGGCAAGGTTCATAACCGCCGATGTGCTCTAGCCCAAGGGCTACCGCCATCATCAAAACGCAGAAGGCTAAACCGGCCAGGGCTACCGAGCGAAAGGAGTGCAAAATCATTGACGAACCTCAGATGGCAGCGCCGACATGGCGCGGGACTCACGGGCTTTAGTGAAGTAGACCTGTAAAAACTCTTCAAAGGTCTCTTGGTCAGCGGCTTCAATATCGTGCTGCTGCTGGTGGGAGGTCTCGATTAACTGGGCAAGTAACGCTTCGCGACTACGCTGCATCGGCTCGGCTTTCAATTGTGCGGCCTGCTCTTGAGCAAGGCTTAACATCAAATCGCTAAGCGATCCGCCATTCTCCTTCAGCCGTTGAAGCACTTGCGCCGATGGCGTTAGCGAAGGGTCTGCCAGGCGTGGAGCAAGGCTTGCCAGCGCGTCAGCATGAGGGGCTCCCTCCTCGACCGCATCCAACAGTCGGGCGACTTCTCCCATCTCTGCGAATATCTGCTCGCCCCACTCACGTACCGAGGTGGATTCACCGTGGTTAAACAGCGTGAGTTCAGGGTCACGGCCGCGCTCGACCACCCAGCGACGGTTGTCGTCCAGACGGTCACACTCTTCATCGGAGATCCATGGGCTGTCGCTGAGCAAGCACCACATCAAGAAGGTGTCCACAAAGCGCATCTGCTCTTCAGTGACGCCGAGAGGGTCGAAAGGATTCAGATCCAAACAGCGCACTTCGATGTACTCCACACCGCGTGCTTCGAGCGCCTGGCTGGGCGTTTCGTTGTGCTTGGCGACCCGCTTGGGGCGAATATCGCTGTAGTATTCGTTTTCGATTTGAAGAATATTGGCGTTTAGCTGGCGCCACTCACCATCCACGTGAACACCCATTTTTTCATAGTCGGGCCACGGCGAAGAGATGGCGTGGCGAAGGGTGTTAACGTAGTTAGATAGCGAGTTAAAACAGATTTTAAGCTGCGACTGCACCTTGTTTTGATAGCCCAGATCCGACATGCGTAGGGTTGTCGCGTAAGGCGCGTAGTAGGTATCGTCACTGAGGGAGTGCAGCTTTTCAGGCACTTTTTTGTCGTCGGGCAAAAAGCTCTTATCGATGGCCGGGGATGCGCCAAACAAATAAAGCAGTAACCAGCTATGGCGACGGAAGTGGCGAATCATGCCGAAATAACGGGTAGAGCGGTAATCGTTGAACGGGATATTGGTGGCTTTTTCCATTTCACGCAGGGCGTGCCACATATCATCCGGCAGCGATACGTTGTAGTGAACGCCTGCAATCGCCTGCATGATGCGGCCATAGCGCATATCCAACCCTTTACGGTAAACATGCTTCATGGTGCCCACATTGGAGCTGCCGTAGTCGGCAATCGGCACGCTGTCGTTACCGGAAAGCCTGGAGGGCATGCTGCCCGGCCAGATCCACTCATTTTCAAGATGGTGATAGGTGAAGGTGTGCAGGTCAGAAAGAAAGCACAGCGCTTCACCCGGCAGCGAATAAACCGGCGTAATGTACTCTAACAGTGACTCTGAATAATCCGTGGTGATATGCGGGTGGGTTAACTTGGAGCCCAGCGCGTGGGGGTGCGGCGTTTGCGCAATGTGGCCCTTGGCATCAACCCGTAGCCCCTCTTTCTCAAGTCCACGACGCAGGCGGCCCAACCGACCAAGGCGCGCACTGGGGATCAGGCGCTCGACTTGCGCGGTCAGCGCAGATGGCACAGTGAGTGGTTCAGGCAAGATGAACACTCCTTGTCAGTAAAGCCCGCCGTAAGCGGGCCTTGTTGTAGTCAGGTGGCATCGCCATCATCGCTGTTCGAAAGTAGACAACAGGATATGGCGGCAACSATCATTTTTTCAAGGCGCGCGACTATTTGCCGCCACGTGCTTTTAGCAAAGCAGCCCCCAGCGCGCCCATGGGCGCTGGTTCGTCGGTCTTGGCGCTATTACGTTGGTTCCGAGACGGCTTGCGGTTGGCGTTCCGCTGATCTCTAGTTGAGCCATCGTGCTTATTAGCATCGTTTTCTGCCTCTGGCTGGTCATCCAGGCGCATTGAAAGCCCCACCCGCTTGCGGGGTATGTCCACACTCATGACTTTGACAGTCACAATATCCCCCGCCTTAACCACGCTGCGTGGATCGTCGATAAAGCGATCCGACAGCGCTGAAATATGTACCAGGCCGTCCTGATGGACACCGATATCCACAAAAGCACCAAAATGTGTCACGTTGGTAACTGTGCCTTCGAGCACCATGGAAAGCTTGAGATCGTTGAGGGTTTCGACCCCTTCGCGGAACTCGGCAGCTTTAAACTCTGGGCGCGGGTCGCGGCCGGGTTTATCCAGCTCTTTGAGAATATCGCTGACCGTGGGCACCCCAAAGCGCTCATCGGCAAAGTCGGCTGGCTTTAACGCTTTCAGCGCAGCGCTATCGCCAATCAAGCCGCGCACTTCACGGCCGCTCTGCTTAGCGATACGCTCTACCAGTGGGTAGGCTTCAGGGTGTACGGCGCTGGCATCCAAGGGGTTATTGGCATTATGGATGCGCAAGAAACCCGCACACTGCTCAAAAGKCTTTGCGCCCAGTCGGCTGACTTCTAACAGCTCTTTACGGCTTTTAAAGGCGCCTTTGGCATTGCGCTGGGCAACGATATTTTCGGCCAGTGCAGCACTCAGCCCCGCCACCCGGGAAAGCAACGCGCTGGAGGCGGTGTTGAGATCGACGCCTACGGCGTTAACACAGTCTTCAATCACCACTTCCAGGCTGCGGGAGAGCTGCACCTGGGAGACATCGTGCTGATACTGGCCAACGCCGATGGATTTGGGCTCGATTTTCACCAGTTCGGCAAGCGGGTCTTGCAGGCGACGGCCGATAGAGACCGCACCGCGTACCGTGACATCGAGATCGGGCATTTCACGCGAGGCGTACTCAGAGGCGGAGTAAACCGAAGCGCCCGCCTCAGAGACCATCACTTTGCTTAAGCGGTGTTTGGGGGCCAGTGCTTTGAGCAGTTCACCCGCCAGCTTATCGGTTTCCCTACTGGCGGTGCCGTTGCCCACCGCAATCAGCTCGACGCCATGCTGTTTGGCCAGCTTGGCTAGCACGGCCAGTGACTCATCCCAGCGATTTTGCGGCGCGTGCGGGTAAATCGTGGTGTGATCGACAAACTGCCCAGTGGCATCGATGACCGCGACTTTACAGCCGGTACGCTGGCCGGGGKCGATGGCCAGAGTGACTTTCTGACCCGCCGGTGCCGCCAGCAGCAGGTCTTTCAAGTTGGCGGCAAACACTTCAATCGCGGTTAATTCGGCCTGCTCGCGTAGACGCCCCAGCAGCTCGGTTTCCAGGGCGGTGTAGAGCTTTACCCGCCATGTCCAGCGCACCACTTCGGCCAACCATTTATCCGCCGGGCGGCCCTGATCACTGATACCAAACTGCTTGGCAATCGTGACTTGAGCGGGATGAACGGGAGCCTCCTCTTCGCCGGGCAGCCGGATTGACAGGCTTAACACCCCTTCATTGCGCGCACGGAACATGGCCAGGGCACGGTGTGACGGCGCTTTGGCGAGTTTTTCATCGTGCTCAAAGTAGTCGGAGAACTTGGCGCCCTCCTGCTGCTTGCCTTCCAGCACCCGGGCGCTTAGTTCGCCCTCTTGCCATAGTCGTTCACGCAGTTGGCCAATGAGCTCGGGATCTTCGGCGAAGCGCTCCATCAAAATCTGCTTTGCGCCATCCAGGGCGGCCTTGGCATCTTCAATGGCGGGAATATCGCCCTCTGCTGGGCGTAAATAGCTCGCCGCTTCGCTGTCAGGATCAAGGGATGGATCGGCCAGCAGCGCATCCGCCAACGGCTCAAGCCCTGCTTCGCGGGCGATTTGTGCTTTGGTGCGGCGCTTTTTCTTAAACGGCAGGTATAGATCTTCCAGCCGCTGCTTGGTCTCGGCGGCGTCAATACTCGCTTTAAGCGGGCCGTCTAGCTTGCCTTGCTCGTCGATGGCGGCCAGTACGGCGGCTCGGCGCTCTTCCAACTCACGCAGGTAGCGCAGGCGCTCATCGAGCTGGCGCAGCTGGATATCGTCCAACGCGCCGGTGACTTCTTTACGGTAGCGGGCAATGAACGGCACGGTGGCGCCACCATCCAGCAGCTCCACCGTAGCCGATACTTGCTCGGGACGTACGCCAAGCTCAGTGGCTAGGCGGGAAATAATACGCTGATTGACATCCATAAATTGCAACTAACTCATGCAGCATTTTTAAGTGTCCACAAGGTATCACAAACCCGCCACGGCTGGCATAGCTTGAGGCATTAGCGGCGCCACCCGTGGTCGTCCCAAAACGGCCGACGTGATTCACGCTGAACCGCTTCGCGACTAATGCCAATATCTTTAAGCATATCGTCGCTTAAATGACGCAAGGTCTCACGCTCACGACGCAGTTGCTGCCAGCGATAGAGCCTTTCTCGCCAGGTGACTCTCGGTTGCCGTTTCTCAATCGACTGGCACTGTTGGTTTTGCAAGCAGTGTAACGAGCGCTCCATTTCAACCTCCCTTCGCCGCTAGATACGGCGGCATGAATAAGTGTTGAAGGAAGTATTGAACAGCGCCTACAATCAATCCAACGAATACTCTTTATAAACAACATCAGAAATATTGATACCCATGGCCACACTACCCACCATCGATCACGAGCTGCTGCGTMCCTTTGTTGCCATAGTTGACCAAGGCGGCTTCACCCGCGCCGCTCAGACGGTGAACCGCACCCAATCGGCCGTGAGTATGCAGATCAAGCGGCTTGAAGAGGACGTTATTCAGCGTCCGCTGTTTGTGCGCCAGAGCAAGCCGCTGCAACTGACCAGCGAAGGCCACACGCTGCTTGGCTATGCGCGTAAAATTTTATCGCTGCAGGGAGAGGCGCTAACGCTTCTGCGCCAACCCGATATGGTGGGCCGCGTACGCTTGGGCGTACCAGATGACTATGTAATGCGCTTTCTGCCCGGCATTCTGAAAACCTTTTCCCAGGCCTGGCCGTTGGTGGATGTGGATGTCCACTGCGCCCCCTCGTCAGTGCTTTCCCAGCAGCCGCAAGGAAGCCTGGATCTGATTATTATGACGCGGGAGATAGGCGATGAGATTGGCACCATCTTAAGGCGTGAGGCGACCGTGTGGGTATCGGCGGAGAGTCACTGCACCCATTTACAGACACCGGTACCGCTTGCCCTGTTTGAAGCCCCCTGCTTTTGTCGCCGCCATGCCTGCAACGCGCTTGACCGCGCAGACCGGGCTTATCGAATTGCTTACAGCAGCCCCAGCCTGGCAACGCTGCAAGCCGTTGTTGGGGCGGGGCTGGCTGTGTCTGCCTGGATGCGCAGTCTAGTTACCCCCGATATGCAGATATTGGGGGTAAAAGAGGGGTTTCCCGAATTACCCGAATCATCCATCGTGCTACTGCGCACCGCCTCCACCCAGTCACCGATCATCGATAGCTTGGCAGAGCATATTGTTGAAGGGTTTAGGCTTTAATTGGCTGAGATGAGTCGCTTGCCGCCTGCTGGTATAGGCAGGTACGATCAAGCTGTGAAAGGCTGGTCAGCCCTAGCAGGGCCATATTGCGTTCAATTTCACGCTGCAAAAGATCGGCGACATGCTCTACTCCGGCCTGCCCCGCGCAGGCGGCTGCGTAGTTGAAGGGCCGCCCGACAAAGACAAAGTCAGCCCCCAGCGCTAGCGCCTTGATAACATCGCTGCCACGTCGGAAGCCGCTGTCGATCATAATTGGAATATCACTGACCCGGCGCTTAATTTCTGGCAAGACTTCGAGCGGCGAGATGGTGCAATCCAACTGGCGGGCGCCGTGATTGGAAAGGATAATGCCATCGACACCCGCTTGATGTGCACGAACGGCATCTTCCGGGTTGAGTATTCCTTTGACGATCAAGGTATCGGGCCAAAGGCGCCGCACCAGATCGAGATAGCCCCAGTCAAAATGACGCCGCCCCGAAAAATCCCGCGCGGCTTGGCGAGATATGACGGGGGCACCCCGTTCGGCATAATTGTTCTCAAAGTGTGGCATGCCATGCTTACGCAGGGTGCGCAGGAAGGTATTAATCAGCCAGTCTGGGCGCATCAATCCATCAAACGCTAAACGCAGGCTTGGTTCCAGCGGGGAGGCAAACCCCGAGCGGCGAAAATTATCAGGATTGGGCGGTACCGGGTAATCAAGCGTTACTACCAGCTTCTTGAAGCCAGCCCGCTGAATACGTGCCAGCAGCGCTTCGATACCTTCCGGGGTTCCCGGCAAATACGCCTGGAACCAGTCGGCGCCCTCCACTTTGGCCACCTCTTCCATGGGTATCAGCGACGAACCGCTCATAATCATCGGTAGGTTACGCTCAGCCGCTGCCCGCGCCAGCACTAAGTCACCCCGGTAAGCCGAGAGCGCACTGATGCCCATAGGGGCGATGCCGAAAGGTACCGCGTAGCGTTTGCCATAAAGCTCGGTGTGCAGATCAATTTGCGCAACGTTAACAAACGCTTTGGGCAAAAATCGGTACTCATCAAAGGCGCTCAGATTAGCGCGCTGGGTTCGCCCATCCTCGGCGACATGGTCGATATAGCCAAAAATCGGCCTGGGCAGTTTGCGCCGCGCCAGTCTCTCAACATCGTGCAGGTTATGGATGCTGGCGAGTTTTTTTTGAGTACTCAGTCGTTGAAACCATCCTTTCACACAGCGCTCCTAATCATTGTTTTATATCGCTCCAGTTAACAGGCTCACCCATTCAAGCCGGCATGAAGCGCAGGGCCACTCCGTTATTACACCAGCGCAGGCCGGTGGGGTCAGGGCCATCTTCAAATACATGGCCTTGATGACCGCCGCAGCGGGCGCAGTGGTATTCGATGCGAGGCCAAACCAATTTGAAATCCAGCTCTGTCAGCATATGTCCTTCTACATGCTCAAAAAAGCTTGGCCAACCAGTGCCAGAATCATATTTCATTTCACTGGTGAAAAGTAATAGGTCACAACCAGCGCAATGGTATTCGCCCTCTCCCCACTCTTTATCCAAGGGGCTAGAGAAGGCAGGTTCAGTCCCGTGCTTACGGAGCACATTAAAGGCCTCATCAGAGAGCCGTTCGCGCCACTCAGCTTCACTCAGATCCAGTGTTTCCAATCCAGGGGCAGCCTCAAGGTCTAAGCGTGGAAAGCCAAACGAAAAACCGGGAATTGCCCCTACTACGCTGGTGAGTCCTGCTAGGCCTAAAAATTGACGTCTTTTCATGGTGTTGCTCCCGTCGTAATTGGCAAGGAAAATAGCCAATAAAAAAATGGGACAGCGCCTGAGCACTGTCCCATTCTGACTTCCATCGCTTCTAACGCCTTTGTCGCCCCTGCATTCGATTCCTTACATCAGCGTGCATCTTTATATCCGCTAACGTTTAGCCTAGCTGAGGGCCCGCCTTGATGATTGCTTCGTTGACGCCTTCAAACTTCTTGAAGTTATCGACGAATTTGGTCGCCAGCTCTTTTAGATGGCGGTCATAGGCATCACGGTCTTGCCAGGTCTCGCGCGGGTCGAGCAGGCTAGAGTCGACGCCCGGCACAGCGAGCGGTACTTGCAGGTTTAGGCCGTCGATATGCTTGGTGTCGATGTCGCGCAGAACACCGGATTGAATCGCACTGATGATGGCACGGGTGGTGGGGRTGGAGAAGCGTGCACCACCTTCGCCGTAGGCACCGCCGGTCCAGCCGGTATTGACCAGATAGACCTGGGCATCTTTCTTCTCAACGCGCTTAATCAGCAGGTCAGCGTACTCACGGGCAGGACGCGGGAAGAACGGTGCGCCGAAGCAGGTGGAGAACGTGGCCGCCAGGCCTTCAGAGGAGCCCATTTCGGTAGAGCCCACTTTGGCGGTGTAGCCAGACAGGAAGTGGTATGCCGCGGCTTCTTTGGAAAGAATCGACACCGGGGGCAGTACGCCGGACATATCGCAGGTCAGGAACACGATGGCATTCGGCTCGCTGGCCAGGTTTTCCGCTACGCGTTTTTCAACGTGCTCTAGCGGGTAAGCGGCGCGGGAGTTCTGGGTCAGGCTGTCGTCGGCGTAGTCAGGCTCGCGGCGGTCATCCAACACCACGTTTTCCAGCACGGTACCAAACTTGATGGCGTTCCAGATAACCGGCTCGTTTTTCTCGGAGAGGTCGATGCACTTGGCATAGCAGCCTCCTTCCATATTGAAGACGATGCCGTCACCCCACGCGTGCTCGTCGTCACCGATCAAGAAGCGCGCCTGATCCGCCGAGAGTGTCGTTTTACCAGTACCGGAGAGGCCGAAGAACAGGCAGGTTTCGCCATCTTCACCGACGTTAGCCGAGCAGTGCATGGGGAGTACGTCTGCGGCCGGTAGCAGGAAGTTCTGCACCGAGAACATAGCTTTTTTCATTTCACCGGCGTAGCGCATACCCGCGATCAGCACTTTTTTGTCGGCGAAGTTGATAATCACGCAGCCGTCAGAGTTAGTGCCATCGCGCGATGGGTCACACTCAAAGCCTGGGGCGTTAACAATCGTCCACTCGTCTTTAACCGCTGTGTTGTAAGCCTGGGGGCGAACAAACATGGTACGGCCAAACAGATTTTGCCAAGCGGTTTCGGTGGTAACACGTACCGGCAGGTAGTGAGCGGAATCGCTGCCAACGTGCAGCTCAGCAACAAAATGCTCTTGGCTGGCCAGGTACTCATTGACCCGATCCCACAAGGCGTTGAACTTACCTGCGTCGAAGGGCTGGTTCACATTGCCCCAGTCGATTTGGCTGCTGGTGGAGGGCTCGTCGACGATATAACGATCTTTCGGTGAACGGCCGGTACGTACGCCGGTCTTGACTACCAAGGCACCGTTGGCTGAGAGGCGGCCTTCGCCACGTGCCACCGCACGCTCGATTAGTTCGGCGCTGCTGAGATTAACGTGGGTTTGGGGAGCGGCTTGAGTCGTGGTCATGTCGATTCCTGGGCTTCTCTCGAGTTACCGGGCGTCACCGACGCCTTAAAGTCATCCCMGCCACTACAAAACCGGCTGGGCGCGCTGAAGTTCGGCGCATTATGGCAAAAAGAAAGCCCCCAGGAAACGGGGGCGAAGATCAAATATCTTGTAGTTAAACTACTACAAAGGCACTACATTTTGTGTTGCGGCGCAGTAATAATTCAAACAGCCGTTTGCAAGAAATTGCAAATTCATTGAATCCACTGGCCCTCCTAGCACTGCTGGGAACTGCCCTACCCCGCGACCTCGACTACATACTTAGTGAATCGTGGGCGATGGCGCTTCGGGGTCGTCCAACAAAGTTTCAATATCCGCTGCTGTGTAGTGATATTTCGTGTGGCAAAAGTGGCATTGGGTATCGATAGCACCCTGTTCGTGGAGAATATCGCGCAGTTCATCCTTGCCTAGAGAGTGCAGCGCGTAGCTCATACGTTCCCGAGAGCAGGTGCAGCCAAAGCGCAGGGCTTTGGGCTCAAAAACACGCACGGTCTCTTCGTGGTAGAGGCGATGCAGTACTTCGCGTTGCTCAAGACCCAGCAACTCTTCTGTTTTGATCGTATCGGCTAGCTGTACGCTGCGATCCCAGGCATCGACATCCTGGTTTTGTGACTCTTCTGGCAGCCGCTGTAGCAGTAACCCACCCGCGCGCTTCTCATCGGCCGCTAACCACAGGCGGGTTGGCAACTGCTCGGATTGGCTGAAATAGGCTTCCAGGCAGCCACCCAGTGACGCTTGGTCCAGCGCCACGATGCCTTGATAGCGATTACCTTCGCGGGGATCAAGGGTAATCACGATCTGGCCTTCGCCCACCAGCTCGCGGAAGCTGGCACGCTCACTAGGCAGCGCGGCGTCTTCTGCTATGCGGGCAATCGCGCGCAGTTCGCCACCGGGATTGGATTCGGCCATCAGCAATGAAAGAACGCCGCGCCCGCGCACTTCGATACTCAGCGTGCCATCTAACTTAACCGTGTCGGTGAGCAGCGCCACGGCGGCTAACAGCTCGCCCAGCAGCTCATTGACCGCCGGAGGGTAGGCGTGGCGATCCAACACTTCGTGATAGGCGGCAGCCAGGGTGACGATCTCGCCGCGGACATTGGTGTGATCGAACATAAAACGTTGAATTTGATCGGACATAATTTGGCAACCTAAGGTTTAACTAGTTTATTAGTGGCTAAGGGCTACTTGGCTCAGGGKTATCGCAGTTGACAATCCGCGCTCCTCAGTGCCGAGGGCAGGTTTACGCGAGGGCGCTGTGAACCCATCCATGGGCGCTACTTTTGACATCCTTGTCAAAAGACCCTCGCTTCAACCTGCTCTCGGATCCCGTTATGGGGGAGTAATTAAAGGGAGTCACTCACCTACGATAGTCTCGTTACTCACCCTGATGGCGCTGGAAGCGCTGGATATCGCGGCGCTGCTTTTTGTCGGGGCGCTTGAGCGGGTGCTGCATCGCTTCGTTAGTGAGGCGTCTTGCTTCGGCCTCTTTAGCACGACGCTGCGCGCTCTCTGCGGTTTCCGCATAGAGCGTGCGCGCTTCTGGTGCCCCGCGGCGTTGATCCGAAAGCGATAAGACCTCTACCTCCAATATCTCCCAGCCCTGGGGCACGCGAATAAGTGCACCGATTTCCACCTGCTTGCTGGTTTTAGCGCGGCCACCGTCGTAATTCACTTTCCCGCCCTCAATGGCTTTTTTAGCCAGTGCGCGGGTCTTAAAAAATCGTGCGGCCCACAGCCATTTATCCAAGCGTACGCTGTCGCTCATGAACGCTCTCCTTGCGTTGCTGAAAACTGATGTGGCAGTTGCTCGGGAAACAGATGCGCAAAGCGGTCTAGGGCAATAAATTCCTGTAACTCTTTTTCAGGCCGCTGGCTGTCTGGCTGTTTAATGCCCAGTAGATGCTTAATCCCAAACTCACGAGCGCTCTCTAACACGCGGGCGTTATCATCGATAAACAGCGTACGCGCGGGATCAAAGGCCTCAATTTCCTGCAGGGCAAACCAGAATGCTTGTTCCTCTTTGGCAGCCCCCACGTCCTCGGAAGAGACGATAGCGTCCAGGTAGCCTTCTAGGCCGGTGAGGGGTAGCTTCAGGGCAAGACTGGCGCGATCGGCGTTAGTGGCGAGCACTACCCGCGGGTGGGCCTGTTTTAGCCATTTGAGAAAATCCAGCGCGTCGCTGCGCAGGCCTATCAAGTGTTGGACTTCGCGCTTCAGAGCGACGATATCCACACCCAGCTCGCGGCTCCAGTACGCCAGGCTGTACCAGTTCAAGGTGCCCTGCTCGCCGATAATACGTGCACGCAGGGCTTCTTGAGAGGCTTCATCCAGTTGGTGCAACTCACGGTAGCGCCGCGGCAGATGCTCCAGCCAAAAGTGGCTGTCGAAGTGTAAATCCAGCAGCGTGCCGTCCATGTCTAAGAGGACGGTGTCTATCTCGCGCCAATCAATCATTGCCGCTCCAGTCACGTTAGGAGTAAGCGTGCTATTGTAGCGTAACCGCCTTTTACCAGCCATGGAGGCCCACTGTTATGTCGACGTTCCCGCCAACGCACAACCCCTTCAATCACCCCGACGATGCCAACATTAACCGCTCCGGGTACCAGCAAAAGCCACAGATTTTGGCGCGCAAGCGCGTTGCCGAAAGTCGCTTATTCCAGATTGAGTCATTGGATTTGCGCTTTTCTAATGGCGAGGAGCGCCAATTTGAGCGCTTAACCGGCGCTGATCGCGGTGCGGTGATGATGGTGGCGATGCCCGATCCCGACCATGTGCTGCTGATCCGGGAATATGCCGCAGGGTTTGAAGATTATGTGCTGACCCTTCCAAAGGGATTGGTCGACCCCGGTGAAGATATTATCACCGCAGCCAACCGCGAACTGATGGAAGAGTGTGGCGTTGGCGCTCACCGCATTGAACCGCTGGTCGAGCTTTCGCTGGCGCCCAACTATATGCGCCACCGTATGCAGGTACTCCTCGCCACCGACCTGTACCCCAAGCGCCTGCCAGGGGATGAGCCAGAGCCGTTGATTGTGGAAACCCACGCCATTGAGGAGCTCCCCGCCCTACTACTGCGCGAAGATTTTCACGAAGCCCGCGCTATCGCCGCGCTCTATATCGCCCGGGATAGGTTGCGGGAAGAGAAACGCAATAGCGCGACGGATTTGCTTTGATTGGGTGGTGAAGCGTGAGAAGAAAGGAGTGAATAGTGCGCGGAGTAGCAAGCCGCCCAGAGGCCTTGCCACCCCAACCCCGGCACCGCTTCGCGCTGCTTCCGCGGGTGCGCTGACGCTTACGCCGCGCTACGAAAACCCACTCACGATTCACCCCTCACCCCTCACCCCTCACCCCTCACCCCTCCCCCCTCACATCAATGGTTCTTCAATGCGATCCAGCGCCGTTGACGGTGGCTGTCTAAGCCTGCTTCCAGCAAGACCATTGAGCGCAGGGCGTCGTCGACGCTGACCGGTAGCGGTGCTTTATCGCGGATAGCAGCGGTGATGCCTTGATAATACGCCAGATAATCGCCCGGCAGGGTAGGAAGCTCACGGCGCGTTAGCGGCGCGTTTTCGCCCTCTCCTTCGCGCAGTGTCAGGGTGCCATTTTGGGTATCTTCGCCCCATTGGGATGTCGGCACTTCGCCTGCTTTTAAGCGATCCTCTTGAGGGTCTAAGCCGTATTTTATGAAGCTGCCTTGGGTGCCATTAATCCGAAAGCGTGGCGTCGGTTCCGCCACCAGCGTGCCCGCCGCCAAGGTAACGCGAAAGCTTTCGTAGTCGAGCAGCGCGAGGAAGTCATCGTCGGCCTTGGCGCCATCCCGCAGTGCGCCAAGCTCCAGCAGGATTGCGTGGGGCATGCCAAACAGTTCGCAGGCTTGATCCAGAAGGTGTGGGCCCAGGTCGTACCAGATACCACCACCGGGGGTGGCTTTCTCGCGCCAGCGGTCGCGAACTTCCGGGCGAAAGCGGTCAAAATGGGATTCAAAATTCACCAGCCGACCTAATGTTCCCGCCGCCAGCAGATCTTTAACGGTCAAGAAATCGCTATCCCAGCGGCGATTATGGAACACCGACAGCAGACACTCTTTGTCATCTGCTAACTTTTTGAGCAGTTTGCCTTCTGAAAGCGTGACCGTAAACGGCTTATCAACCACGACGTGCTTGCCCGCCGTTAGGGCCGCTTTAGCGAGCGAAAAATGAGTATCGTTGGGCGTGGGAATTACGATCAGATCAATATCGCTACGCTTACAGAGGTCCAGCGCTTGGCTCTCAACCTCAACATTGGGAAGAGACGCCTCTACCTTGGCCGCATTGCTTGACGACACTGCCACCAAATCCAGGCCTTCCGTGGCCTGGATCAGCGGTGCGTGGAAGGTTTGGCTAGCGAAACCGTAGCCCACTAACCCAACGTTAATAATCGCCTTCATTTGATTCCTTACTCGGATTGTTGCGAATGTCGATTGCGTGTATCAGCTGTGAGTATCAATCGAGCTTGCTTAGATCCCGAACCGCCCCTTTGTCGGCGGAGGTCGCCAATAGGGCATAGGCTTTAAGCGCTGGAGTAATCTTGCGGGGGCGCTGTTCAMCTGGCTTCCAGGCTGTGACACCTTTGGCGTCCATCGCTTCGCGGCGAGCCGCTAGCTCAGCGTCGGTCAGTTTGACGTTGATCGCCCGGTTGGGGATATCGATACGGATCAGGTCGCCCTGCTCAATCAAACCAATCGCGCCACCCGCCGCGGCCTCCGGGGAGACATGGCCAATGGAGAGCCCTGAGGTGCCCCCCGAGAAGCGTCCATCGGTCAGCAGCGCGCAGGCCTTGCCTAGCCCTTTGGATTTTAGGTAAGAGGTCGGGTAGAGCATTTCCTGCATACCGGGGCCGCCTTTGGGGCCTTCGTAGCGAATCACTACCACATCGCCCTCTTTGACTTTATCCGCCAGCACATCGGCAACGGCCTGATCCTGGGACTCCACCACATGGGCGGGGCCTTCAAACACCAGGATTGAGTCATCGACACCGGCGGTTTTGACCACACAGCCATCCAGCGCGATATTGCCGTAGAGCACCGCCAAGCCGCCCTGCTGTGAGAAAGCGTGTTCAAGGTCACGAATACAGCCGGTAGCGCGGTCGCCATCCAGACTCGGCCAGCGAGCACTTTGGGAAAACGCCGTTTGGGTGGGAATGCCACCCGGCCCGGCTTTAAAGAACTCAACCACTTCAGCGCTTGGCGAGCGCATGATATCCCACTCATCCAGCGCGGCTTTGAGGCTATCGCCGTACACGGTGGGTACCGACGTATCCAGCACCCCGGCACGATCCAGCTCGCCTAGAATGGCCATGATACCACCGGCCCGGTGAACGTCTTCGATGTGATACTTCTGGGTATTGGGCGCCACTTTACATAGCTGAGGCACTTCACGGGAGAGGCGGTCTATATCCGACATGGTAAAGTCCMCCTCGGCTTCCTGGGCCGCCGCCAGGAAGTGCAGGATGGTATTGGTCGAGCCGCCCATGGCGATATCCAGGGTCATGGCATTTTTAAACGCTGCCTTGGAGGCAATGGCACGGGGCAGCAGGTGCGCCTCGTCGCCTTCGTAGTAGCGCTTGGCCAGCTCGACAATGCGATGCCCCGCGGTTTCAAACAAGCGGCGGCGATCCGAGTGAGTGGCCAGCACCGTGCCGTTGCCCGGCAGCGCCAAGCCCAGCGCTTCAGTCAGGCAGTTCATTGAGTTGGCGGTAAACATACCCGAACAGCTGCCGCAGGTGGGGCAGGCGCTGCGCTCTACTTCCGCCAAAGTCTCATCGTCTACGCTGTCGTCAGCGGCCATGACCATGGCATCGACGAGATCCAGCCCATGGTTAAGCAGCTTGGTTTTACCCGCTTCCATGGGGCCGCCGGAAACAAAGACAACCGGAATATTGAGGCGCAGAGCCGCCATCAGCATCCCAGGAGTGATTTTGTCGCAGTTGGAAATACAAACCAGCGCATCGGCGCAGTGGGCGTTGCACATATACTCGACACTGTCAGCGATCAGATCACGGCTGGGCAGTGAGTAGAGCATGCCGTCGTGGCCCATGGCGATGCCGTCGTCCACCGCGATGGTATTAAACTCTTTGGCAACACCACCGGCTTTCTCAATCTCTCGCGCCACCAGCTGGCCCATATCTTTTAAGTGAACATGGCCCGGCACAAACTGGGTAAAGGAGTTGGCGACCGCAATAATCGGTTTTTGAAAGTCGCCGTCCTGCATACCCGTGGCACGCCACAGGGCGCGGGCACCGGCCATATTGCGGCCAGCGGTGGTGGTACGTGAGCGATACTCTGGCATGGCGTCCTCTACTGTCTACTTTTTACTGTCTATTATTTATCAGACCACAGCATAAAAGGGCGTGGGCTGGTGTTAATCCAACGGCCTTAGATTGTGGCATGGGTGCTGCGTAGAGACTAGATGCAGAGGCGAGATGCAGAGAGTAGGGCAAAGACGAGATTTAGCGCCCTCCATGGCGCCGAAGAGTTAAAACGTTTCCCACGCCTCTTCCGTTGGTTGTGCCTGGGCAGTGCGTTGCGGAGAGCTGTGCTGAGGTGCGGCTAGTGCTTGGGGAGCTGGTGCTGATAATGGAGTAGGTGTAAGTTTAAGCAAGCGCTCGCGGGCGGTCTCGCTGCTCTCATCTGCTGCGCCCTCTAAGCGGAAGGCGGCAATCACATTAGCCAGTTCCAGGGCTTCCTGGGTGAGGTTCTGGGCGGCGCTGGAAATCGACTGTACCTTGGAGGCGTTCTGTTGGGTAACGTGATCCATTTCCGAGACGGCGGTATTTATTTGCGCGATACCGCTGCTCTGTTCATCGGACGCGGTGCTGATCTCTTCCATAATATCACTGACTTTCATCACCTGAGTAACGACCTGCTCAATCGCGGCTTCGGCCTCTCTCACAGCCTGGGCGCCGCCGTTAATCTCCTCGGRGGAGGCGTCGATTAAGCGGCGAATTTCGCCTGCGGCATCGGCACTTCGCCCGGCTAAGTTACGCACTTCGTTAGCCACTACCGCAAAGCCACGCCCCTGCTCGCCGGCCCTTGCGGCTTCCACCGAGGCATTCAGCGCCAAAATATTGGTTTGAAAAGCGATGCCGTCAATCACACTAATGATATCGGTCATTTTATTGGCGCTAGCAGCAATGCGCTCCATACGCTCAACCAGCGCCTGCATGCGCTCGCCAGTTTCCCGGCTGGTCGTCGCATTTTGCATGGCCAACTGATTGGCCTGGCGGGCGTTTTCAGTGTTTTGCTGCACGGTTGCGGTCATTTGATCCATGCTCGAAGCGGTTTGCTGCAGCGAGGACGCCTGCTGCTCGGTGCGCGACGCCAGGTCTTCATTCTGCTGTTTGATGTGTTCGGACGCAGGTGTCACCACATCGACTTTGTTGCCCACCTCGGTAATCAGCCCCGACAAGCTGGCACGCATGGTTTCCAGCGAACTCAGCAACTCGCCTAACTCGTCATTACGCTTTAAAGTCACTCGGTTGGCGAGGTTACCCGCAGCGATTTGGAACGTTACCCGGCGCGCCTCGTTGAGCGATTTAATCAGCGATTTAAGGACTGCCATGCTGAGGCCGACCATTAATATGATACCTAGCAGGAGAACACCTAACTGGCCGTATAAGAGCCCTTGCTGTTGCTGCTCGGCGTTTTCCATCAAGGTTTGAGCGGCCGCTCGCTCCTGGTCCACCAATACATTGATAGTGGCACTAATACTCTCAGAGGTAGGTTGCACGGTGTCATTAAAGGCTTCAAAAGCGGCAAAGCCGTTGCCATCACGGATAGCGGTTAGGGTGGTATCGGCACTTTCGTTAAAGGTGGTGAGGTGCGCTGTTAGCCCTTCCTGCACACTGCTTGTTTCGCGTTGCGCGCTATAGCCTTGCCATGACGCTTCAATAGCGGTGCTCATGGTGGCTAGTTGTGTATCCAGCACATCGAGATCTGCACGCCGCGGGTTACGCACCGCAGGCTCTAACACCTGGATCACTTGGCTAACGCGCTGACCAATCTGCTGAAGATCGGTGATGCCTTCAAGACCGGTTTGATTGAGCGTTCGCAGCCGTTCAGCGGAACTGGTTAAGCCATAAACCCCTGCTGCCCCCGCCATTACCAATAAGATAATAGACGCCAACACCATGCCGATTAGCTTGGCCTGGATACTGCTGAAACTAAAACGTTGCGCCCAACCCCGCAGCCCCGTGCGGCGTAACGCACCATAATGAAGCTTAAAGCCACGTATTTTGCCCTGTTGCATTGCAGTGTACACGCGCTCAGCCCGGGCAACGGCCTTAGCCGAGGCTTTGCGCCGGATAGAGGTATAGCCCACAACACGCTCACCATCGAGCAGCGGTGCAATGGTGGTATGTATCCAATACGCCTCTCCACTTTTACGGCGATTTTTGATCAGTCCTTGCCAGCTTTTACCGGCTTCAATGGTTGACCATAGATTTTGAAAAACGCCTGTTGGCATTGTCGGGTGGCGGAACAAGCTATGGGCTTCGCCCATTATCTCTTCCAGCGAATAACCGCTCACCTCCACAAAGGTCTGGTTGACGTAGGTGATTCTGCCCTGAAGATCCGAGCGTGAGATCAACACTTCGTCATCGGCTAGCTCATAAACAGCGGATGCTGCTTGTTCGGCATTTTGCATTTAGAACCCCTACTTTTTATTGAAGGCTTGCGCCATCTTTAGGCTTAGCGGTTCCCTAACACTAAGCCTTTTCAATTAGAGGTGATGCATGAAATATGCCACCGCAAAGGGTGGCATATGATTAAAACGAATAAAGGCAAATCAATCACCTAACCGCGTTGCCTGGGGTACTAGAATTCTTCCCATTGGTCGGCGCGTGGTTGCGTTGCGGGTGGCTTAGCGCCACGCTGCTCGGCAGGCCCGGGCAAACTTTGGGCTGCTTTGCTGAGGGCTTGGTTGGCGCGCTGTAACTTCGCTCGCGCCTCTTTGATGCTCTCATCTTGGGCACCTTCCAAACGGAACGCATCAACCACGTTGGCGAGTTCATAGGCTTCAAGGGAGAGGTTGTCGGCTGACGCCGCAATCGACTGCACTTTAGAGGCATTCTGCTGGGTGACAAGATCCATTTCGGCAATCGCCGAGTTAATTTGCCCTATCCCGCTGCTCTGCTCACTGGAAGCCGTGCTAATCGATTCCATCAGCTCACTGACCCGGCTGACCTGCTTAGAGACCTCTTCAATTGCCCGCTCCGCCTGCTCCACCGCACTGCGGCCACCGCTGACTTCCTGGGTGGTGCTATCAATCATCTTACGGATTTCCTGGGCGGCATCCGCGCTACGACCAGCTAGATTGCGCACTTCACTGGCGACAACCGCAAAGCCGCGGCCGTGTTCGCCCGCGCGCGCAGCTTCAACCGACGCATTCAGCGCCAGGATATTGGTTTGGAAGGCAATACCGTCGATCACGCTGATCATCTCGGTCATCTTTTCAGCACTCTGGGCGATACGCTGCATGCGCTCCACCAGCTTTTGCATTTGCTGACCGGTCTCCCGAGTACTTGCCGCATTTTGCACCGCCAGGTCGGTAGCCTGACGGGCATTCTCAGTATTCTGCTGAACCGTCGAGGTCATCTCCTCCATACTCGAGGCGGTCTGCTGAAGCGACGATGCCTGCTGCTCGGTACGCGAAGAGAGCTCTTCGTTTTCAGCAGCTATCTGCTGAATTGCCGGAGTGACCACAGAGACACGATTCTCTACATCACCCACGATGCTGGAAAGGCTAAAACGCATGGTGTCCAAGGAGTAAAGCAGCTCGCCCAGTTCATCGTTGGTTTGACGCCGCTCACGGGCGGCCAGGTTACCCGCGGCAATTTGGAAAGTGATATAGCGCGCGCCGGACAAACTGCGAAACACCGACTTCAGAATCATCACGCTTAGGCCGATCATGACTAAAAAGCCCACTGCCAGTAGCACCAATTGCGCTATTAGCAGCTGTTGACGCCCGCCTTGCGCGTTGGCGACCAACGCTTCGGCATCGGCGCGCACCTTTTCGACCAGCGTGCTGTTCATCTCACGTAGTGATTCAGTCGTCGGCACCACTGTGTCATTAAAGGCTTCAAAGGCCGCAAACCCATTGCCCACTTGAATCGCTTCAAGGGTTGTTTGCACCCCGTTTATCCAGGTAGCCAACGTACTGTCAAAGACCTGGGCGGACTCATCCGTCACCGCATCACCCGCGTAGTAATCCGCCCACAGCGTTTGCATGGCTTCGGTGTATTGGCCTATGTCTGCGTTGACGGCATCCAGGTCAGCGCGGCGGGGGCTGCGCACTGCAGGCTCAAGCGTCTCAAGCGTTTGGCCAATATGGCGTTCGATATGCTGCAACGAGGCGACATCACCCAATCCGGAGCGATTAATGGTTTCTAGCCGTTCACCGGAGATCATCACCGCGTATACGCCTAATCCACCCGAAAGGCAGAGCAGCAGCAGCGATGCCACGACCATGCTGGTGAGCTTGGCTTTCAAGCTAGAGAACTGAAAGCGCGACAGCATACCTGTCAAGCCTTTACGCCGCAGTGTGCCTTGAGCCAGCTTATAATGGCGGGACTTGCCCTTTTCGCGAATGTCGGCGTAGACTTTTTCTGCCCGGGCAACGGCTTTACCGGCAGCTTTGCGGCGCACAGAAGTGTAGCCAACGATACGCTCACCGTCCCGCAGTGGCGCGACCGTAGCATGCACCCAGTAGTGATCGCCGTTTTTACGTCGGTTTTTGACTACGCCTTGCCACGTTGTCCCCGCTTGAATCGTTTTCCAGAAGTCTGCATACGCGGCTTCAGGCATATCTGGATGACGAAGAAGGTTGTGAGGAGAGCCGATTAGCTCTTCACGGCTATAGCCACTGACCTCAACGAAGGTGGGATTGGCATAAGTGACATTGCCTTTTAGATCCGAGCGGGAGATCAATACCGCCTCTTCGCTCAGGACATACTCGCGTTGCGTCACAGGCTGGTTATTGCGCATCAGTTCTCCAAGAATTAGATATTCTTAATTTTTATTCAATCATACGCTATTATCGCTAGGGTTCTTGTCAGCAAACCAGTGAACAAATGTAAAAAAAGCGCCTTACTTTGGTAAGACGCTTAATAAAAGGGCAAATAGCCTCTGCAAGGAATTAAATAAACGTTCTATCAGCGGCCAAACACCACATTGGCCACATCACGGTAGCGTTTCGCAAAGTGCACCGTCATGCCCTCTTTTAGGTAGTCGGGCAGCTCTTGATAATCGCGTTTATTGGCATCGGGCAGAATTAATTCAAAAATATCGCTGCGCCTTGCGGCAATCACTTTCTCGCGGATCCCCCCCACGGGTAGCACCTGGCCGGTTAGGGTTAACTCGCCGGTCATTGCCAGTGGCCGATCGATCGCATGGTGCTTGGCCAGCGAGAGCAGTGCGGTGGTCATGGTGACACCAGCCGAGGGGCCATCTTTGGGCGTGGCGCCTTCGGGCACATGCAAATGCACAAACGCCGAGTCAAAGAAGTCTGCATCGGCGCCATACTCCTGTAGATGACCTAAAGTATAGCTGTAAGCGATGTTAGCGGACTCCTGCATCACTTCGCCGAGCTTGCCGGTGAGCTTAAAGCCACGATCCAGCGAGTGTACTTTGCCCGCTTCGATGGGCAGCGTCGCCCCTCCCATGGAGGTCCACGCCAGACCGGTCACCACCCCTTCGCCGGTAAGCACCTTTTCCTTACGGAAAATCGGCGCACCTAAGAACTCCTCAAGATTTTTAACCGATATCTTGACCGTCTCGCCCTCTTCTTCGAGCAGTTTAACGGCCGATTTACGCACAATGCGGTGCAGCTGTTTCTCCAACTGGCGTACGCCGGCTTCCCGGGCGTAGCCTTCAATTACCTGCTTTAAGGCCGCATCGGACAAGCTGATGCGTTTTTTCGTCAGATTGTCGCGCTTGAGCAGTTTCGGCCATAGGTGGTTCTTAGCTATCGCCAGTTTTTCTTCGGCGATATAGCCGGAAAGACGTATCTGCTCCATGCGATCCAGCAGTGGCCCAGGAATCGAGTCCAGGGTGTTGGCGGTGCATATGAACAGCACCTTGGAGAGATCCATGCGCACGTCGAGGTAGTGATCAAGAAAGTCGACGTTTTGCTCAGGGTCGAGCACCTCCAGCAGTGCCGAGGCGGGGTCGCCCTGGAAGGACTGCCCTAGCTTGTCGATCTCATCCAACATGATAACGGGGTTTTCGACCTCGACCTCTTTAAAGGCCTGCACCAATTTGCCGGGCATAGCGCCCACATAGGTACGCCGATGGCCTTTGATTTCCGCTTCATCGCGCATGCCGCCCACCGAGAAGCGGTAGAACTGGCGCCCCAGGGCTTCGGCGATCGAACGCCCGATGGAGGTTTTACCTACCCCCGGCGGGCCGACCAACAGCACAATCGAGCCGCCTACGTCGCCTTTAAAAGTGCCCTCGGCCAGAAATTCGATGATGCGCTCTTTAACGTCTTTCAAGCCGTCGTGGTCACGATCCAGCACTTGGCGGGCGTGGGGTAGGTCCAACTGATCTTGGCTGGTCACCCCCCAGGGCAGTGAGGTGAGCCAATCCAGGTAGTTGCGCGTGGTGCCGTACTCCGGCGAACCGGTCTCCAGCACGCTGAGTTTGTTGAGCTCATCGTCAATGCGCGATTGCACGCGCTCGGGCACGACCAGCGATTCAAGACGCGCTCTAAAGGTATCCACATCGTTTTCGCGATCATCTTTGGAGATACCCAGTTCACGCTGGATGACCTTGAGCTGCTCACGCAGGAAAAACTCGCGCTGGCGATCCTGCATTTGCGCGTTGACCTGCTCGCTGATCTCGCCCTGCAGCAGCGCCACATCGATCTCTTTGCGCAGCAGCGGCAGCACTTTCTGCATCCGCTCTTCCACCGACAGGGTGGCCAGCACATCCTGCAGTTCGGGGCCTTTGGCGGAGGTGATCGCGGCGGCAAAATCGGTCAACGGCCCCGGCTGATGGGGGCTGAAGCGGTTGAGGTAGTGTTTGAGCTCTTCCCCATACAGCGGATTAATCGGCAGCAGTTCCTTAATGCCGTTGATAATCGCCATGGCGTAGGCGCGGGTCTCTTCATTCTCCGCGTCAACCGGCTCTTTCGGATAAGTGACTTCGACGAGATAAGGCGGCTCTTTAGACAACCAACGGGTAATCTTAAAGCGCTGAAGACCTTGGGCGATAAACTGAATTTGATCATCTTCGCCCTTGAGTTTATGCACTTTGACCGCGGTACCGATTTCGGGGAAACCTTCGTGGTCAAGAGAGGTAACGCCCTGTTCACCCACAAAGGCAACGCCTAGGGTGTGGTGCGGCGTGTTGCCCACGCGGCGCATGGTCTCTTCCCAGCGCTCACGATTGACCACCAGGGGTTGCACCTGGGCAGGGAAGAAAGGTCGATTATGGATAGGCAAGAGATAAATACGTTCAGGCAGCATTTCGCTGGCGGGCACGAGGGAGTTTACTCGTTCGCCGTCAGAGCGAAAATCTTCACTGCCCTTCTCATCAGCCGTCGTTGAGGATGACTGTTCATCATCAGTTTGCCAGTCAAGGTGTTCATTATCACGTTCGTAATCCTGGTCGCTCATGCATCCTCCAATGAACCGGTACTGGCGGTGAGAACCGCCTAGCGKTGTCCATGGAATGCGGGCAGTGCAGCTAAACTTCAACCCTTGGGGAGTAGAACAGCCTGCTTAACAGCGCTACCTGCGAGCGTAGGTAAGCGTTGCTTTTAAATTATTGAGGCCAAAGCTCGGGCATTGGGCGACCATTGATTCGCCATACGCCGCGTACCACATCAAATTGCAGCTCACGGGTGCCGAGCGGCAGCCCTAACCATAGCGCAGCGACGGTAGGCGCATCGTGCCAGGTGAAATCGCCATCAATACGCTCCAACCACTTCGCCTGCTCTTTCTTATTATCCAGATTAACCACACTCAGCTCATCCAACTGGCGGGCATCAAAAAACAGTGCGCCATCCGCATCCAGGCGAATACCTAGCAGCGGACTGTCGATGGCAACGGTCATCACATCTAAACGCGGCGAGTCGCTAAGCACTTTGCGCAAATCCGGCTCAAGGCGTGCCAGCAAGCCTTCGGCCATGGGTAGGCTAGCGTCTCCCCAAGCGGCTTCCTGCCGCAAACGGCGAATCACGTGGCGTACCGCATCGGCATTCAGGCGGGAGAGTTCCATCTCTATGCGGCCATTAAGTAGCGGCATGTCCGGCGCTTCAGAAGGCACCATCACATCACCTACCTCTAAGTCACCTTTGATACGCAGCTCGCTCTCATCCAGCACCATATGACTATTCAGGTCGAGGGGCGAAAGTTGGATATCGTAGGAGGGGTAGCTCAGCGTCATTGTTTCAATATGCAGGTGATCGCGCTGAGCAAAGTGGTAGGCACCGTCGGTATAGGTGTAGCGGCTTTCCAACGCCGTGGGGCCTAGCGCTAGCTGGGCCATGCCATCGGTGAGGGTGAGTTGGTCAAACAGCGCGCGTAGCCGCCAATCGCCAAACACGCCTTCCAGGCGTAGCCGACCGCCGCGAACGGCTAAGTCGCGGCCATTTTGTTGAATAACGAAGGGAGCAAGCGCCAGGCGCAGCTCGCTATGACCGCTCAGGGTGTGGTAACGCCCTTGCCAGCGCGGCACAGAGGGGGCAGTGACTTCGCCCAAGGCTTGCTGCAACACAGTATCCAGGCGCGGTAACACAGTGCCTTCGACATCTGTGGTTAAGATACCGTGACGCGCATTATAGGTCAGCTCAAGACGCCAGGGGCGACCCAATAGCGGTGAAAGAATCAGCCTACCTTGGGAGCTTAGCCAGCCCTGATGACTCTCAGTACGATTGACGCGCCACTCTCCCCGCGCCTCCAAATCTTCGAGCGCTTGGCGCAGGCTGCGCTCAAAAAGCACGCTGGAGAGGAGCTGCGCTGCCATCCACACCACCGCGATAATTGCCAGTGTGGGGACAATCAGACGTTCCTTGCGCATGCTACCTCCTTGAAGCCAACGCCTTGCAGTCAATGCACTCGAAAAAAGTTATCAACCGCTCCTGATCTCTATTTACCACTTACCACTTACCAAGTTTAGTGAAGCCAGAACCACAGGTGCATAGTACTCCAGGCGTAGGCCCCGGCCATCACATCATCGATCATAATACCAAAACCGCCCGCTACGCGGCGGTCTGCCCAGCGTATCGGCCAGGGTTTAAAGACATCGAAGATGCGAAATACCACAAACCCCCATAGCGCAGCTTCCCACGAAAAAGGCACCGCCGCCATGGTCAGCCAGTAACCCACAAACTCGTCCCAAACGATGCCAGAGTGATCGTGGACACCTAGATCGTGAGATGTTTTATCGCACAGCCAAACGCCAATAACAAAGGTGACAAAACAAATACTCAGGTACCACCCCAGGGGCAGTTCCGCCATCATCCAGTAGAACGGAATGGCTGCCAGGGTGCCAAAGGTACCGGGTGCCCAAGGCACAGCGCCGCTGCCTAAGCCAAAGGCAAAAAAATGTGTTGGACGGCGCCAGACACTTTTAGGTGCACGATTCATGGCGCTTCCCCACTAAAATGCTGCCAGCCGGCGTAGCTGCTTAGGTCACTCTGGTCAGAGGCCCTCACGCCGAGCGATTCGCAACAGTGACCAATGACGGTCAGCGTCAAGCCTAATGGCGCAAGGCGCTGCTGCGCCGTGGCTACATCGTTAGCACGCAATGTCACTAGCAGCTCATAATCATCGCCGCCGGAAAGCGCCGCCTGTAAAGCAGCCTCCCGACCTAGCGTGCTTTCCAGCTCATCAGCTAATGGCAGCGCGTCTAACGCGATGACGGCCCCTACTTGCGAAGCCTCGCGAAGATGGGCTAGATCCGCCAGCAGGCCGTCGGAAATATCCAGCGCCGCGGTGGCTAGGCCACGTAGCGCCAAGCCCGCGGCTAAGCGCGGCTGCGGCAACAGATAGCGACTTAGCAGCGGATGCGCTACATCACGCTCGCCCCGCTGCCAAAGCACCAGCCCGCCTGCCCCGCCGCCCAATGCGCCGGTGACGGCGATCAGGTCACCCGCCCGGGCACCGCCACGGGTCAAGGCTTCACCCACTGGGACTTCGCCCATCACGGTGACGCCGATGGAGAGCGCACCAGAAGTGACATCCCCCCCCACCAGCGTTGTGTCGTGCTGCTGGTTGAGGGAATGAAAGCCACGCGCATAGTCTGCCAGCCAAGCATGGACAGCTTCATCATCGGCAAATTGACGCTGATCCAGGGTCAACGCCATTAAGCACCAGCGTGAAGTCGCCCCCATGGCGGCCAAATCGCTCAGCGCAACGGCCAAGGCACGGTGGCCCACCGCAAATGCCGGGGCTTCGCGGGGAAAGTGTACATTCACCACCGAGGTATCAACGCTTACGGCCAGCTGTTGACCTGCTGGCGGTACCAGTAGCGTGGCATCGTCTCCACATCCTAGTGTGACGCCATTTGACGCGGTCGACGCCTCCTGCGACGACATAAAGTAGCGTCGAATCAAATCAAATTCGGCAAGCACAAAGGCCCCTTAAACGCATTGTCATACCGCTCGCGTTCAGAGACGACGAGCGGTGACCTCGGCACTACGCAAGCGAATAGCCAGCTTGTCGAGAATACCGTTCACGTATTTATGGCCGTCGGTGGCGCCAAATGACTTAGCCAGCTCAACGCCTTCGTTAATCACTACACGATAGGGTACTTCCATGCGCCGGGAAAGCTCGTAAGCGCCCAATCGCAGAATTGCCAACTCGACCGCATCAAGATCTTCCAGGCGGCGGTCTAACAGGGGAGAGATTTCACGGTCCAGTTCCACCTTAAAACGTACGGTATTATGGAGCAGCTCGTGAAACAGTGCCTTGTCGGCMATCTCCATCACCTTGACCCAGTTTTCATGATCTTCCAGATCATCATCAGCCACCTGGCTACGAAACTCGGCTTCAATAGTGGTGATGGATTTACCCGTCATGTGCCACTGATAAAGCCCCTGCACGGTTAACTCACGCGCTGCGTGGCGGCCCTGCTGAGCGGCAGAAGGTTTACGCTCGCTCATTGGTTATCTCCTAACGGCAGCGCGCGCAGCAGAGAGACCATTTCCATGGCCGCCATGGCCGCTTCGGTGCCTTTGTTACCGGCTTTGGTGCCCGCACGCTCAATCGCCTGTTCGATGTTTTCAACGGTTAATACGCCGTTAGCCACCGGGGTATCAAACTCAAGCTGCAAGTGATTGATCGCCGTATTGCAGCCGCCCGCCACATACTCAAAGTGAGGCGTTCCACCGCGAATGACTGCGCCCAGGGCAATTACTGCATCGGGTTTCATCACCTTTAGCACGCGCTTCACCGCCAACGGCAGTTCCCAGGCACCTGGCACGTGAACAATATGAATGTGCTCGGCGTCTACGCCGTGGCGGGTCAAGCTGTCGACGGCGCCTTCCACCAGGCTATCCACCACGTGATGGTTAAAACGGCCGACCACAATGACATAGTGGCCATCGACGTCAACAAAGGTACCTTCAACTTGAGTGAGGGAGTGCATCAATTTATTCCTGCTAAATTAGTCTTGCTGAGAAGTTGGCTCGTACGCCGTGTCGTTAGGRCCCAGTCGCTCGACGACTTCAAGGTCAAAGCCGGACAGCGCGGAGAACTTCCACGGTGAACTAAGTAAGCGCATTTTACCCACGCCTAAATAGCGCAGAATCTGCGAACCGGTGCCGATGGTTAAGTAGTTACCGGCGCCGTCGGAATCGCTAGTACGCGGCTGACGCACACGATCCAAAAAGATATCCAACTGATCTTTTAAATCCTGATGAGGGCGGCCGTCATCAATCAGCACAAACACACCCGGCGCGGCACCGGCAATCTCTTCCAGCGCCCGATGAGCATCCCAACGGCACTGCTCGTCTTTCATCAAGCCCATCACGTCGCGTAGCGTATCGCTAAGATGCACGCGCACCGTGGTGGCTTGCTCAGGCGTGGGCTGGCCGTTCACCAATGCCAGGTGATGGGCGCCCTGTATACGATCACGGAAAACGTGCAACGTCAGCTCGCCATGGGAGGTCATCACCGTTGACGCTTCTAGATGGTCGATGGTCTGCTCATTGACGATGCGGTAGTGAATCAAATCCGCAATGGTGCCAATTTTAATACCGTGCTCATGAGCAAAGGCTTCGAGTTCCGGGCGGCGCGCCATGCTGCCATCATCATTCATGACTTCGCAGATCACACCGCTGGGGTCACAGCCTGCCAGAGCCGCCAAGTCACACGCCGCTTCGGTATGCCCGGCACGACGCAGCACACCGCCCGGTTCTGCCATCAGCGGAAAGATATGGCCCGGCTGCACGATATCCGACGGCTTGGCATGGGGCGCCGCCGCTGCCTGTACTGTGCGCGCTCGATCCGCCGCGGAAATACCGGTCGTGACCCCTTCGGTTGCCTCAATCGAAAGCGTAAATTTGGTACCAAAACCGGAGCCGTTATCACGCACCATCAATGGCAAATTAAGCTGCTCACAACGGGCACGGGTCATTGGCATACAGATCAAGCCACGGGCGAAACGGGCCATAAAGTTGATATGTTCGGCCTGCACTTTTTCGGCGGCCATGATGATATCACCTTCATTTTCGCGATCCTCATCGTCCATGAGAATCACCATTTTGCCCTGGCGAATATCTTCAACCAGCTCGGCGATAGGGGCTAAGCCTCTAGAGGTGGGGTGCGCCATGGAATCTCCAGTCAATGTTTTCATGAACAGTTGTCACGAACGGTTCTCATGAGCGGTTGTCATTAACAATTATCACAAACAATTGCCGTGAGCAGTTGTCGCAAAGAAAACGTCCCGCGAAAAATTAGTCATGATTTTGCGCGTCAGGGTACCTTGCTCTCGTTCAATGCGCTAGTCGCCTGAGGAGAGGCGATAATGCGCCAATCACGCCCCACCGCTCGCATATCATGAATGGTTAAACGCCGCTGGTCGGCCATACGCGAGAGCCCTGGCAGCGCAAAAAGCGGCCGTGCTTCGCCACCTAACAGCGTGGGGGCGACAAACAGCTGCAGTTCATCGACCAGCGCCGCGTCAAGCATAGCGCCTGCCAGCGTCGCACCGGTTTCCACCAGCAGTTCGTTAACCTGCTCATTTTCTGCTAACCACTGCAGCATTGCCACTAGATCGATACGACCATCGCTCCCAGCGGGCACTATCTGAACTTCCGCACCCGCTTGGATTAGCCGTTCGCGCTTCTCCTCCGCGTGCTCTGGCGTGGTGATCACTAGCGTCCGCCCTGGTTCGCTTAAACAGGCCGCCGCCAGGGGTAAGCGCAAGTGGGTATCTAAAATCACCCGCAGAGGCTGGCGGCGAACCACGTCGTCAACATTATCGAGGTGCAGCTGCTCTTTGCGTAGCGTTAGCCGTGAGTCGTCCATAATAAGCGACTCCACACCGCTCAATATGGCGCTGGAGCGCGCCCGCAGCCGCTGCACCTGTGTTCGCGCTTCGGGCCCGGTAATCCACTGGGACTCCCCGGATCCCATGGCGGTACGGCCGTCTAAACTCATCGCCATTTTCAGGCGCACAAAGGGACGCTGTTGGGTCATGCGAGCAATAAAGCCGGGGTTTAACCCGCGCGCTTCACTCTCAAGCAAGCCCACAGCAACCTCGACACCGCCCTCTTCAAGCATGCGAATGCCGCGACCGCTCACCTGGGGGTTAGGATCCACCATCGCGATCACTACCCGTGACACGCTGGCCTCCTTCAATGCTACCGCACAGGGCCCGGTGCGCCCGGTGTGGGAACAGGGCTCCAGAGTCACGTAGGCGGTCGCCCCCTGGGCCCGCTCACCGGCGGCATTTAAAGCGTGGATTTCGGCATGGGGKTCACCGGCACACCGATGAAAGCCTTCACCGACAATCTGCTCATCACGCACAATCACACAGCCGACCCGCGGGTTCGGATCAGTAGTGTATAAGCCCTTTTGCGCCAGTTGCAGCGCCCGCGCCATATAGCGGTGGTCGGCGTGGCTAAAATCGCTGCTCATTTTGACGGTCCGCTCTTGTTTGAGGGCTCTTGGGAAAGCCGATCAATCTCAGCGCGAAATTCATCCAGATCCTGGAACTTGCGATACACCGAGGCAAAGCGGATATAAGCCACGTGATCAAGGGTTTTAAGCGCTTGCATGACCGACTCACCGATATCCCGGGCGTTGATCTCACGATCGCCCCGAGCGCGCAGCGTTTGACGAATGCGCTCCACCGCCGCTTCAATGGCTTCAGCACTGACCGGGCGTTTTTCCAGTGCGCGCAGCATGCCTGCCCGCAATTTGGCTTCGTTAAAGCTCTCCCGTGAGTCGTCAGACTTCACCACTCGCGGCATGACCAATTCAGCGGTTTCGTAGGTGGTAAAGCGCTCTTGGCAGCTCGCACACTGGCGGCGACGGCGCACCTGGTCGCCATCGGCTACCAGCCGCGAATCGGTCACTCGAGTATCGTTTGCACCACAAAAAGGGCAATGCATGGCGGTCAACCTGTTGTCAGCTCGTGTCGGCGTGCCCCACGAGTTAGCGTGTTATAACCTGTCAATGTGTGTGCTATTAATGGCGTTTCGCAGTAGCAACTGCCACAAGCTAATATATCTTAGCGTTTAAACGCGGTATCAACCTCGTATTGTAACGATTTGGCACACAAGCTGCAGCGTTTGTGGCAGATTGTTTATCAGGAGTCACCCATGCCCCCCTTTGAGCAGACCGTTCACGCCTATCTCAGCCACCTTTACGGGCCCCGTGCAGGCGAAGTGCAGCGCCGTTTAAACCAGCGCCTGGCACATTTCCAGTCGCTTGCCCCATTTTCACCCAACGCCGTGGAAGCCAACGCTAATAACGCACCTTCCTGGAGCGAAAAGGACCAGTGGGTGATCAGCTATGGGGACTCGATTATTGAAGAGGGCGAGCCACCGCTGGCAGTGCTTAGCGATTTTCTTCAAGCCCGGCTGGGCGATCGCATCAGCGGCGTGCACGTTTTGCCTTTCTTTCCTTGGAGCAGCGACGACGGTTTTTCGGTGATCCACTATCGGGAAGTGAACACCGATCTCGGCGACTGGTCGCATATCCGCGAGCTGGCCAGCCATTATCACTTAATGGCCGACCTGGTGCTCAACCACGTTTCAAGGGAGTCTCTCTGGTTTGTCGATTACCTGAGCGGCAGCCTGCCGGGGCGCGACTACTTTATCGAGGTCGACCCGGATACCGATGTCTCCCAGGTGGTGCGACCACGCAGCAGCCCACTGCTAGTCCCTATTTCCACCCGGCGCGGCACTCGCTATCTGTGGGCGACATTCTCCGAAGACCAGCTTGATCTAAACTTTGAAAACCCGGATGTGCTGCTCGAGTTCGTGGGTATTTTGCTGTTCTACCTGGAGCAAGGCACGCGGATTGTGCGTCTGGATGCGGTGGCCTTTCTGTGGAAGAAATTGGGTACCGCCTGCATTCATCTGCCGGAAACCCACACCGTGGTGCGGCTGCTGCGGGCGATTGTGGATCACGTGGCGCCAGGCACTCTGCTGATTACCGAAACCAATGTGCCCCACCAGGAAAACATCAGTTATTTTGGCTTAGATCGTCTTGCGGAAGGAGAGCCCGACGAAGCCCATATGGTGTATCAATTTGCCCTTCCTCCCCTGCTGTTGCATACCCTCACCCGTGGTGAAGCGAGCACCCTGCAAACTTGGCTTGCCAGCCTTCCCGTCCTGCCTGACCACTGCACCTACCTCAACTTTACCGCCAGTCACGACGGAATCGGCGTGCGCCCACTGGAAGGCTTGCTGCCCGATCACGAGCGCGATGCACTGCTGGAGCTGATGCACAAATTCGGCGGCTTTGTCAGCATGCGCAGTAACCCGGATGGCAGCGATACGCCCTATGAGATCAATATCACCTGGTTTGAAGCCATGCGCGGCACCCGCCGTGGTCCCGACCCATGGCAGATTGCGCGCTTTCTATGCAGCCAGGCGATTATGTTGAGTTTGCAGGGCATACCCGCGCTGTATATTCACACCCTGACAGGCACCCTCAATGACGTGGAAGGCGTTGAGCGCAGCGGGCGCCTGCGCTCGATCAACCGTCGGCGCTGGCAGCGCAGCGAGCTTGACCTCCTACTCGATAGCCCGTCGACGCCCACTCACGATGTTTTCCACGCCTTAAACCGGCTATTAGACCAGCGCCGCAAGGAGCCCTGCTTTCACCCCAATGCCGCTCAACGGGTTGTGGTCTCAGCACCGGAACTGTTGGCAGTAGAGCGCGGCCCGCTCCACGATGGTCGCCGGCTGCTAGCGCTGTATAACGTCACCGACCTACCGCTTCCTTTAGAGAATATGGGTGAGGCAGTTACCCAGGCACTTGAAAAACACGCCTGGCAAGCGCTGGATCCTGCTAACCCCTGGAGCGCCGAAGGTTCGCTGCCGCCTTACGCCGTACGCTGGTTAGTGGCTGATCGTTAATACCGTCGAGAAGCCTAAAGCTTCAAAAACCGCCAATTGCGACATATCGCCCCAGGTATAAAACACCTAATCCCTAAATAATGTCGTGCTGCGACAATGCCCGCACAGCTTTATTCTAGGGGTTATTTTTTCTTATGTTGCAACAGAGTGTTGCCCTGGGCCCAATGGGCTTTAGTATCCACCAGCTCTTGATTGGCTTGGCTTTTTTATTGGCGCTGCTTGCCGGTGCGCTGCTGGGGCGCCGTCATGGGGTGTCTGTTAGCGATACGCTATTCACTCTGCTGTTTGTCGCTTTTATAGGCGCCCGCCTGGTCTTCGTGGTGCGTTACTGGGGCGAGTATGACGGCCTGCTTTCCCGCCTGGATATTCGCGATGGCGGTTTTGATATTGTTGGCGGTATCGTTATCGGCCTTGCGTATGCCAGTTGGGTTTTATGGCGCTCACCACACCAGCGGTTTCCGCTGACTGGCGCACTATTGGCTGGCGGCCTTGTGTGGGGGCTGGCTGCGGGTAGCGCTACCCTAATAGAGCACCAATCTCGCCCGTTACCGGATATCGCGCTGACTACCCACGCAGGTGAGTCCATCGATCTACCGCAAATGTCGCGACAAAACCAACAACCTATGGTGGTAAACCTATGGGCCAGTTGGTGCCCGCCGTGCATCCGCGAAATGCCGGTTTTTGAACAGGCCCAAACTAATGAAACAGACATCACCTTCGTATTCGTGAATCAAGGGGAGTCAGCTGCCCATATTGAGGCGTTTATGAGTGAACACGACTTCTCGCTGGACAACATATGGCTTGACCCCCGCAATGCGGTTGGCCAAGCCACCGGGGCTCACGCCATGCCAACCACGCTTTTTTATGATGCGGATGGAAACCTAGTCAATACGCACTTTGGCGAGCTTTCCAGCGCTACTTTGCGGCGTGGGTTAGAACGTTTGCGCTGACCTGCTCTCTTATCAAGCGCCTTCTGCTACTTTTTTCACCCCATTTTTTTAACGCCATATCATTAAAACAGGACGTTGTAATGCAATTAACCCGAAACACCATTAGCGGCTTTTTGTTACTGGCAGGATTGGTAGGCACCTCTGCGAGCGCTGCCGACGAGCTCCCCGCCCCTATCCAGGCGCTTGCCAACCAAGGCTTGGAGATTCATGGCCAATTCGATGCCCCCGGCGGGTTGCGCGGCTATGGCGCCAGCGTGCAGGGCCAGGACATGGCGATTTATCTGACGCCAGATGGCGAGCACGCCGTAGTGGGTACGTTAATGGATAGCGAGGGCAATGACCTTACCGAAGCGCAGTTGGATGAGCATGTACGTGCACCGCTAGAGGCACAAACCTGGCAACTATTAAGCGAAAGCCACTGGGTTCAAGATGGCGACGTTGATGCTCCCCGGGTGATTTACACCTTTACAGATGCCAACTGCCCCTACTGCCGTCAAATGTGGCAAGACGTTCGCCCCTGGGTGGAAGCAGGTGAAGTGCAGCTACGTCATATTATGGTAGGTATCTTAGCGCCCGACAGCCCTGGAAAAGCAGCCGCCATACTCGGAGCCGATGACCCGGCAGCGACGCTGCATGCCCATGAAAGTGGCCAGCAAGAAATCGAAGCCAGCGCCCAACCAAGGGAAATTGAAGAGCAGGTGTATGCCAATAACCAGCTGTTCGAGGAGTTAGGGCTGTATGCCACGCCCACCTCGGTTTTTCAGCGTGAAACAGAGAATGGCAGCGTACGCCTTGACCGCATTCAGGGCATGCCCAGTGATGAGCGGCTGATCGACATGATGGGCAGCGAAGCGCCATAGAGGGTTGCAGGAGGCCGCTAAAGCGGCCTCCTCAATGCTACATTCGTCTCCCTAGCTTACTCCTCGGAAAGGTTTTCAAACCGCGGCATGCCGACGTTCCAGGGTTTAATGTCGCCCTTCTCCCCGAAGTTGTCGTGGTCACCGAGTACGTGGCCGTCGTGTTCGCGGGTTTGCCCGTACAGTGAGCGGTTATGGAAGGTCGGGCCGAAGCGCTCGGCTGTCTCGGCGACATCGCCCGTGKAGCGGGGGTCTTGGGGGCGCTCTTGGCTGCTTATGAAGTAAGCAATATCCCAGGTGTCTTGAGCGCTGAGCGACCGCGGCTGACCAAGCGGCATGTTTTGGTAAATAAAGCCCGCCATGGTTTCTACTCGTGCGATTCCCGCCCCCCAATTATTAGAGCCGTCGCCCCAGGGGGCTGGAAATACGTATTCGCCGTTTTCATAGTGACCCGAGCCATCTTCCTGATGACATACCGAACAGTTTTCCTGGTAAGCCGCTTCGCCTCTAGCGTAGTCGGGCTCTTCAGTTGGCTCATCCGGCGCGGGGAAGCCACGCCCATAGATCGGTTTGTCTGGATACATCGGCGCACCGGTGGCCAGCCACTGATGGTAGGCGCTTAGCGCCAGCATTTCATCGCTGCCATACTCCGGTGGCACGCCGTTCATGGAGTAAGCAAAGCAGCCTGCGATACGCTCTTCCAGGTTATTTACATGCTGGTTTTTACCCCGGAAGTCCGGCAGCGTGATGGCCGCCGCCCACACCGGCGCGCTGAACGGCACCCGCCCTTCACCCAAATGACAGCTTGAGCAGTTCATGTCATTGAACACGTTCTCTCCACGCAACTGCTGCGTATTGGTGAATAGATCGTGCCCGTAGCGGATGACTTTTTTCAGCTCCGGATGAAGTTCGGAATTCTCAAGGTCTTCCATGGTGGGGGGCTCGTGGACAAGCATATTCAGCGCGGCATCTGGGCGCTCTTCTGGCTGGGCAAAAACCGTGGCTGCATAAAGGGCACCGAACGCAAGCGAGCAGCCGGTCAGTGCTATAACGAGGGGGCGACGACAGGTAATCATTGTGCTGTCTCCTGCTCTTCTGAACCGGGTTGCGTGGCATACCAGGCAGACACCGCCTGAATGTCGTTATCGCTCATGCGTTTGGCAATGGCCCCCATGAGATTCTGCGGGTCGTTGCTGCGTGTCTCGTTTTTCCACGCCGTCAACTGAGCGCTGATATAGCCAGCATGCTGGCTGGCGACACCTGGGAAGGTACTGCCAACGCCCGTACCACCAGGCCCGTGGCAGCTTTGGCAGGAAACAATATAGGCGTTCCAATCGCCACGTTCGGCAAGCTGTTGACCACGCGCCAGCAGAGCTTCGTCGGCCTCATCGCCGCCTTGCCCCGGCGTTAGCGGCATTTGGCTATAGTATTCGGCTACATCGGCTATTTGCTGGTCATCGAGCATATTGGCAAATGTCACCATGGTCGCATTTTGACGCTGCCCGGCTTTAAAGTCGTGTAACTGCTTGGCGATATAGTCGGCATTCAGCCCAGCTAAGCGCGGCCATGACTCACCATTGGGCACATTCATACCGCTGCCATCGGCCTGGTGACAGGCTGTGCAGGTAGCCGCTGCTGCCTGGCCTCGCTCTGCGTCACCCTGCTGCGCCAGTGCACCTCCAGCGGCTAAGCCAATCCCCATCAGCAGGCCAAACCTGCTTAAGCATTTTTTATTCATCTCGGTTCCTCCCTTGCATTATCGTTGTTAGCTACCCGCCACTGGCACCACCAGGCAGGCGGTAAAACCACCTTCTGCTGGGCTGGAAAACGTCACTTCGCCACCGAAGCGTTCGGCGATAGCGGCCACAATGGCTAGCCCCAGCCCACTGCCCTGCTGTTTACTGGCGCGCCAAAATCGTTGCGTTAATTGTTCAAGCGTCGCGCCATCAACACCTGGGCCTTGGTCGCTAACGCTAAAGGTAAGGTGACGCTCCCCTGGCCCCCACTGCGCATTAAAGGTAACTTCGGCATCGGCGGGCCCATGGCTAATAGCGTTATCGAGCAAATTACGCAGCGCGGTGATGGCCAGTTCGCGGGGCATCGCAAGGGCGACATCAGGCCAGTGGGGCGGGACTATAAATCGCGCTGATTTGTCGTGTTGGCTATCCGCCAGGGCGTGCTCGGCCACGTCCGCAACGCGGCTAGCCTCGCCATCGTCAAAGCGCACACGCCCCTCTACGCGGGCCAACGTGAGCAGCTGGTCAAGGGTTGAGCTCAACCGCACCACACCTTCTTCAGCATAGTTGAGCGATGTTATTGCAGCCTGCCCTTCGACCCGACGGGCCACTTGCAGGTGGGKTTTGATTGCAGTAAGCGGTGTGCGCAGTTCGTGGGCGGCATCGTTGGTAAAGCGCTGCTCGCGGATAATGGTTTGCTGTACGCGCGCCAAGAGGGCATTGAGGGTCTCAATCAGCGGCCGTATCTCTTTGGGTAAGCCGTAGGTAGCGACCGGGGCCAGCGCATCAGGGTGGCGATTGGCCAGCGATTCGCGCAGCCGTGTTAGCGGTGCTAAGCCACGCCAAACCCCCAGCCAGAGCGCAAACATGCTGCCTACCAGCGCTACGATAAAGGGCACCACGGTCATGCGTATAACGCCGCTGAGCAGCATATCGCGCTCATCCATACGGTCAGCGGTGGTAATCACGATGCCAGCGCGCTCGTAGGTAAACACCCGCCAAGTCACGTCGCCTGCCTGACGATAAGTGTGGCCGCCCTCTCCCGGGGCGAGAATAGCGTCCATATCGGCATGGGTACGCGCCATGATCTCACCTTGGGGCGAGTGCACTTGGCAGGCCAGCCCCTCAATGGGTGGAATAGACAGCACCGGGTGCTCGGCGTCTTCCCATACGTCAAACGGCAGCTGCAGGACTAACCCGGCCACCATTCTTGCCGACTGCGCTAAGCGCTGATCCAGGGTGTCTACAAACTTCTCTTCCAGGTCGCGCATCAGCCACGCCGCTGCCACCCCCCAGAGCAGTGCCAGCGTTAATCCCAGAGTCAGCAGCAAGCGCGCACGTAAACTCATAACTGCCCCTTGTAGGGCGTACCAGCCGCATGTACCGATTCGGGTTTGCCCAACCGATAGCCAAGTCCTCGCACTGTCTCGATCACGCCGCTACCCAGCTTGCGGCGCAGGTGGTGGATATGCACATTCAGCGCATTGCTCTCCACATCGTCGTTCATACCGTAAAGGCTATCTTTGAGCTGGTCGGCGGAAAGGACGCTGCGTGGCGATTGCAGGAAGGTTTCAAGCAGCACCAGTTCCCGGCGAGACAGCATAATCAGCTGTTCATCGACGTAGACCTCCCTAGCCGTTGGATCTAAGCAGAGGGCGCCGTGGGCAATCAGACCGCTGCTGCGCCCTGCTACTCGGCGTAACAAGGCGTGCAAACGCGCTACCAGCTCATCTAAATCGAAGGGTTTTACCAAATAGTCGTCAGCGCCGCCCTGCAGTCCATCCACCCGGTCACGCACCGCATCCCTGGCGGTTAACACCAGCACGGGAACGTCGTTGCCCTGCTCACGCCATTCGGCCAGCAATTGAAGACCATCGCCATCGGGCAATCCGCGATCAAGAATGACCACATCACTGGCCACCGTTCGCATCGCCTGACGGGCGGCGTTCACCGTGGAGACGTGATCGACCACAAAATCGTAGGTCATTAATCCAGCGCGAATACCCGAAGCAACCAGCGGGTCATCTTCAATCAACAAGACGTGCATAGCGGTTTCCTATTTATTACCCATCAGCATGGCTGATGGGTATTAACCCAGCGTTAAGACAAATAAAAACGCCCTTGCTGTGAAGGCAAGAGCGTGGGCATGGCAATCGCCGAATAAGGACGAATGGCTAGGCGAGACGCTTAGCAGCAAACCACCCCAACACCATGGTCACCAGCATGGCCAATAGCGGTAAGGAAAGACCGCCGATGGAGGCTATCGCTGGCCCTGGGCAGTAGCCGGAAAGTCCCCAGCCAATGCCAAACAGGGCCGCGCCCCCTAACAACTTTGCGTCTAACTCTCGTTTGGTCGGTAACTGAAAGACGCCACCCAACAGTGGAGCAGTACGCTTGAATACCAGCCGATAGCCGATAAAGGTGGTGACGACGGCCCCACCCAATACGAACATCAGCGTTGGATCCCAGGCACCCGCTACGTCTAGAAACCCCACTACTCGCGCGGGGTCGGTCATACCTGAAACAGCCAAACCGATGCCGAAAAGTAGTCCCGCCGCATAGCCTGCCGCCGTTTTCATCCAACTGCTCTTGTTTGACTGACTCATTGAACTATTCATTGAACGCCACCTAAACCTAGCAAGTGGCGCGAGATATAAACGGTCACTAGCCCCGTCACTAAAAACATACCGGTGGCCGCCATCGAGCGTGGCGCCAAGCGCGCCAGCCCGCATACGCCATGGCCGCTGGTACAGCCACTGCCCAGCCCCGTGCCTACGCCCACTAACAGCCCAGCCACTAGCATTAACCCTACGCCTCCCACCGGTGCGCCAATCACCTCGCCAGGACTACCGGCAACGTTGCCCAAACCACCACCAAACGCCATAAGCAAAAGCGGGCCGCTAATCAGCCCTAACAGAAAAGCCACTCGCCAAGCGCTATCGCCCTTAGGGCGTTGGGTTATCAAGTTGCCCACGATGCCACTGATACCCGCGATACGCCCCAGCGTTGCCATCAGCCAGGTAGCGGAAAGCCCGATCAACACACCCCCAACCAGCCCTTGTAAGCCTGCTGTCCAATCCACTGGTCACTCCTCAACTCGCACTTAAACCGTTAGAAAAAATTAATCGGCACTTTGAGATAGACGGTGCCGTTCTCTTCCGCCGGAGGCAGCTCCCCCGCACGCATATTGACCTGCACAGAGGGAATAATGAGCTTCGGCATGCCTAAGGTGGCGTCGCGCTCTGTGCGCATCTTCACGAACTCGTCTTCGCTGACACCTTCATGAACATGGACATTCTCACTGCGCTGTTCCGCAACGCTGGTTTCATGCTCAAAGGTATCGCGGCCGGGGGCTTTATAGTCGTGGCATAAGAACAGCCGCGTCTGCTCGGGAAGCGCCAGCACTTTTTGAATAGAGTGATACAAGGTGCGCGCATCACCACCGGGAAAGTCACACCGCGCGGTACCATAATCCGGCATAAACAGCGTATCGCCTACAAAAGCGGCATCGCCCATTACGTAGGTTAAACAAGCAGGCGTATGCCCTGGGGTATGCAGCACACGGCCTTGTATTTGGCCAATCGTGAACGTATCGCCTTCTTCAAACAGCGCATCAAATTGGCTGCCATCCCGAGCGAACTCACTGCCCGCATTGAACGCCTTACCGAATATCTCCTGCACCTTCACTATGTTGGCGCCAATGCCGGTTTTACCGCCTAACTGCTCATGCAGGTATGGCGCAGCCGAGAGGTGGTCGGCATGCACATGGGTCTCCAAAATCCAGACAACATCGAGATCGTGTTCGCGAATAAAGGCGATGATGTTGTCAGCGGATCGCACGTCCGTATGCCCAGCGGCATAATCAAAGTCGAGTACCGAATCTATAATTGCGCAGGCACGGCTATCGGGATCTTGAACGACATAGCTAAAAGTGTTCGTGGGCTCATCAAAAAAGTGCGTAACGATTGGGCGTTGCATCGCTGCCTCCCATGGGTGGAAATGTCTTTCTCATACTGTAGGGACAGCATAGTTCATTTTTCGTTCTATATTTAGATCATTTTAGAATAAAAAGGTGCTACTATCCGCAATATAGCGTTGATGCAAAAAGCACCTCCACCAAATATTTCGCTAAGGTCTGTCCTGTTTAGGCCGATAGTGAACGAATAGGGAACGGGTTCCTTACCTCATTACAACAACTAGGAAGAACATGACTCACTTAACAACCACACAAAAACTCTGGGGAACGCTGGGTATTATCTGGGTTGCCATGCTGCTCCTGGTTGGCTGGCTGGCCTGGGAGAACCGCCAGACAATCGAGAATGAACGCCGCGACAGCATTCAGTACGTGGTAGAAAGCGTGCAAAGCCAAATTGAAGCCCTGCAAGAGCGGGTCGCCGCCGGTGAGCTAAGCCTGGAAGAAGCGCAACAGCGGGCCATCGATAATATGTCCACCGTTAGCTTTGGGGCTGGCGAGTATATTTTCTCTTTCAACGATGACTTGCTCGTCATTTCTCACCCCAGCCGCGAAGCCGGCACAGATATGACCGACTATCTAGACGCCAGCGGCATGGCGCTCTATCCGGAATTACTACGAGTTGCCCAAGCAGGCGGTGGTCACGTTAACTACTACTCCACCCGCGCGGGTGGCGATGAGCAGCTGCCGAAAACCAGTTACGTCGCGCACCTTCCCGAGTGGGGTTGGTCACTGGCGACAGGCGTTTATGTCGATGATATTAACGCTGCCTTTATTGACGGTTTGATTCGCTCGATCGTGATACTGCTGATCATTGGCCTACCGGTAACGCTGCTAATGGGCTGGGTTATTCGTGATGTCGCACGCAGACTGGGGGGCGACCCACGCTATGCAGCCAGCGTTGTACGCCATATTGCTGACGGAGATTTGACCCAAACCACGCAGCTTTCGGCGAAGGATCAGCAGAGCTTACTTTTTAATATCAATCGTATGCGTGAAACCCTGGCCGCAACCATTGGCGACATTCACCAAGGGGCAGATCAGGTGAATAGTGGTGTAGAGCAAATTGTGGGCGTTAACGAAGAGCTTTCCACACGTACCGAACAGCAGGCGGCTTCGTTGGCTGAAACGGCCTCTAGCATGGAACAGCTTACCGCCACGGTTAAGCAAAATGCCGAACACACGGATCATGCGCGTACGCTTGCCACCCGAGCGGCCGACAGCGCACAGCGCGGCAGTGACTCTATGTCGACGGTGATCACCACTATGGCGACGATTAACGAAAGCGCCACCCAAATGAGCAGCATCGTTAACACCATTGACGGCATCGCCTTCCAAACCAATATCTTGGCACTGAACGCCTCGGTGGAAGCGGCACGCGCAGGCGAGCAAGGGCGCGGCTTTGCCGTCGTTGCCAATGAAGTTCGCCAACTAGCCAGCCGTTCGGCCTCCGCTGCGCAAGAGATCAAAACCTTGATCGAAGCGTCGGATAGCAAAGTGGTGGAAGGCAGCCGCCAAGTGCGTGACACCGGCGATGTGATCAATGGCATGGTTGATGACATCAAACAGCTCAGCACAATCGTTCAGGAAATTTCTGCCGCCACCACGGAGCAGAGCAGCGGCATTGAGCAGGTCAACCTAGCAGTAACGCAAATGGATCAAATGACCCAGCAAAATGCCAGCCTGGTGCAAGAGAGTAACCACGCCACCCAAGCGCTTGCACAGCTCAGTGCCCAGCTGCGCCAACTGGTCGCCCACTTCCGCATTAACCAGAACGCGGACCATGTTCAGGCTAACTTGCCCGCCTCCTCTCCGGCACCTCGGGCAACCCATCAGCATAGTGATTTTTAGTGCCTGTTATCACTAGCGAAACGCTATAGAGCTATGCTGCCGCGGCAAGCGAAATTGCCGCGGCAGCATTTGCTTTAAATTTCGCTAAGGTATTAGCGCCCTAAGCCGATAGAAAACTACGTTGCTTACTTACATCGGCTAGGATAAACATGACACGCTTAACGACGACACAGAAACTCTGGGGAACACTGGGCATTATCTGGGTTGCCATGCTGCTGCTAGTAGGCTGGTTGGCTCTGGAGAATCGCCAGACGATTGAGAACGAACGCCGCGACAGCATCCAATACGTAGTGGAAAGCGTGCATGGCCAGCTTGAAGCCCTGCAAGAACGGGTAGCCGCCGGTGAGCTTAGCCTTGAAGAAGCTCAGCAGCGCGCCATCGATAATATGTCCAGCGTCAGCTTTGGCGGCGGTGAGTATATTTTCTCCTTTGATGACGACCTGAGAATTGTTTCCCACCCCAACCGTCCCCGCGGTGAAGATATGAGCGCCTACCAGGATGCCAGCGGGATGGATCTCTACGCCGCTTTTCGAGAGGCAGCTCAGGCCGGTGGCGGGCACGTTGACTACTATTCCCGCCGTATCACTGGCGATGAGCAGGTACCGAAAATCAGTTATGTTGCCTACCTTCCGGAGTGGCAGTGGTCACTCGCGGCGGGCGTTTATGTCGACGATATTAATGAAGCCTTTATTGCCGGTTTGATTCGTTCGGTCATCATACTGCTGATCATTGGCCTTCCGGTAACGCTGCTGATGGGCTGGGTTATTCGTGATGTCGCGCGCAGGTTGGGGGGCGACCCACGTTATGCAGCCAGCGTAGTACGCCATATTGCTGACGGTGACTTGACCCAAACCACCCAGCTTTCGCCGAAGGATCAGCAGAGCTTACTGTTCGATATCAACCGCATGCGCGAAACCCTGGCCAATACCATTGGCGATATTCACCACGGCGCCAATCAGGTCAACAGCGGCGTAGAGCAGATCGTCGGGGTAAACGAAGAACTATCCACGCGTACCGAAGAGCAGGCTGCTTCATTGGCCGAAACAGCCTCCAGCATGGAGCAGCTCACCGCCACGGTTAAGCAAAATGCCGAACACGCCGATCATGCGCGTACGCTTGCTACCCGCACTGCGGACAGCGCCCAGCGCGGCAGTGACTCTATGTCCACGGTGATTACCACCATGGCGACGATTAACGAAAGCGCCACCCAGATGAGCAGTATCGTTAACACCATTGATGGCATTGCCTTTCAAACCAATATTTTAGCGCTTAACGCCTCGGTGGAAGCTGCACGCGCCGGTGAACAAGGGCGCGGCTTTGCTGTTGTCGCCAATGAGGTTCGCCAACTCGCCAGCCGTTCGGCGGCTGCCGCCCAAGAGATCAAAACCTTGATCGAAGCGTCGGATAGCAAAGTGATGGAAGGCAGCCGTCAAGTGCGTGATACCGGCGATGTGATCAATAGCATGGTCGATGACATCAAGCAGCTCAGCACACTGGTTCAGGAGATTTCTGCGGCCACCATTGAGCAGAGCAGCGGTATTGAGCAGGTCAACCAGGCGGTAACCCAAATGGATCAAATGACCCAGCAAAATTCCAGCCTGGTACAAGAGAGCAACCACGCCACCCAGGCGCTTGCACAGCTCAGCGATCAGCTGCGCCAACTGGTCGCACACTTCCGCATTAACCAGAAGAGCGCGGGGCATGCACAGGCAAGCTTACCCGCCGCCTCTTCTGCCAAGCGGGCGGCTCATCAACACAGTGATTTTTAGCACTAGCGAAAGCTAAGTATTGAAAATCATGGGCTAAAAAACCGAACGCTAAAAGACTGCTCTAAGTACAAGGCCAGCTACCTTAAGGTAGCTGGCCTTTTTAATGGATGAACGGTTTTTAAGAAATGATGACTTAAACACCTGGGCCGTTAAACCTTACCCTGGTTATCCAGTTCTACCGCCTCGTGCATCCGCGTGAGCAGATCCGGCACTGCGGCCTGCACCCGGTTCCAACTAGGAATAAAGGGGCGCTCTCGCGGGTTATCCATAAACAGATTGCCGGCTTCGAGTAGGTTGCTGGCAAACAGCTCTACTGCCTGCTCTTCACTGTGGCGGTCAAGGCTCAGCCCGTTCATGGTGGCATCGTGATCGTAGGCTTCAATCAAATCCAGCGCAAAGCGGTAATAGGTGGCTTTAAGGGTGCGGAAATCTTCGCTGCTAAAGGTAATGCCCTGGGTGGCTAGTTTACGGTAGAGCGCTTTTGAGATATCCAGGCTCATGCGGTTTAAGCCGCCGTTGGGGTCCTCTTCGCTAACCGGTTGATGCTTGTGGTCGTAGGCATCGGCAATATCGACCTGGCAAAGCTGGCGCAGAGAGTAATTACGCTGCAACTCCGACAATACGCCAATCTCCAACCCCCAGTCCGCTGGCATACGGATTCCTTCAAGCACTTCGCTACGCATCGCAAACTCTCCCGACAACGGATAACGAAAGCTATCCAGGTAATCGAGATAAGGCATTGGCCCACAGACGGTTTTCAGCGCCCGCAGTAACGGCGTGACTAACAGTCGAGAGACGCGACCGTTCAGTTTGCCCTCGGCAATGCGCGGGTAATAGCCTTTGCAGAAACTGTAGTTAAAATTGGGGTGGGCAACCGGATACATTAAGCGTGCCAGTAGCCCCCGCTCGTAGGTCAGAATATCGCAGTCGTGCAACCCCACTACCTTCGAACGCCCAGACGACAACATATAACCGGCGCAGTACCATACGTTGCGCCCCTTGCCGGGCTCCAGCGAGCCTAGCCCGTGCTCTTCCAACTCTGCGTCCAGGGCGCGCAGCCGTGGGCCATCGTTCCATAAAATGCGCGTATGCAGGGGAAGGCGAGAGAAGAAATCGCGAGCGTACAAAAACTGCTCCCGATCGGCGCGGTCCAGGCCGATGACAATTTCATTGAGATACGGGACTTTAACCAACTCATCGACAATCGCCGACAGTGCAGGCCCTTCCAGCTCCGAAAACAGCGACGGCAGAATCAGCCCCATGGGGCGTCGTCGAGCAAACTGGCACAGCTCTTGTTCAAGCGCTTCTACCGAGCGCCGGGTAAGATTGTGAAAGTCGGTAATAATTCCGTTTTGATGAAAGTCACTCATGCACTTACCTCCCTGAATTCAAAGAACTGTACTCAAAGAACAAGATTCCAAGAACACAGCCGCATCTTTCTCCGCCGTCGCTAAACGGCGGTCGTCTCGCCCCCACCAGTAGTCCACCCCCTCGGCCCAGCCGGTCGGCCCTGTTGCCTCGGTGCGATAGAGCGAAGCGTTGCGGGGCTCTACAGCTAAATCGTGGCAACCTCGGATCACGACGGCTTGATCGACTGCTTCGAGCATAGTGATATCGTTCGGCCCGTCTCCTAACCCTAGTGAAAGAGGCGTTCGACCTCTTAACGCCGTAAAGCGCTTAACCAGCCACTCGACGGCATTACCCTTATCGGCGGAGAGCCCCATGACATGCCAAAAGCGCCCGCCTTGAGTCAGCTGTAGCCCATCCCCTTCTAAAGCGGCGCGAAATGCCTCCAAAGCTGCTTCGGAGTCCTGCCACAGCAGCGGCTCACTGCCTTCCCGCTGTCTTGCATCGCGGGCGCGAACTGCGTCAAGCCCAGTAAGCTCCATCACCTCAGGTACACTCAACTCCCCCATGCGAGTGAAACGAATATCCAGACGTTCGCGCCATACCTTCAATCGGGCACGAATAAAGCCAACATCCACACCAGGATGCTTGATAACAACGCCATCGCGGCCACTTCCTGGACGGTCTAAGCGCGCATGGCACCAGCCTGGCGGCAAACCAATCACTGCTCCATTTTCAGCAATAAACGGCGTTGCTGTAAGGCCTAGGGCTTCGCGCAGGGGAATCAGTTCGGCGCGGGTTTTACTGGTCACCGGAATGACCGGCACCCCCATCTGCTTTAAACGGGCAAGCCAGGGGGCCGCAGGGCTGAAGTCATAACTGTGATGGTCGAGCAGCGACCCATCGAGATCGGTCACTACTAGCCGAGGCTGCAGAGCGGGATCAATCGAAGAGATTGACGCTGCCGAAGGCGTTGATGCGGAGAGACGAGCGGATTCAGGCATGGCACTACCTCTTTTCGGCCTTAACGCATTATTTAGGCATTATGTCTAGAACACCTGATGTGAGCGATGACCAGCTATTAATTGGCTATCAAGAACATAGCAATTTATAAGCCAAAACAGAGAAGTTCCGACTCAGCAGAGGGTTACAGAACGTCTTACGGAATAAATAAATCGGAATATCTGTTAGCACCAAAAAGAGGCAAACAAAGCGCACCAAAAAAGTGCATGAAACAGATCGGTGCGCTTTAGTGCTGTTTCCTATCAAAAAAGGCGCATTAGAACTAACTAAGATGAAAATAAAGTTATAAAAAAGTGTCACAGTGCTTGGCAACGACGCATAAATAGCTATACTGAAATTGTACCCACTGGTGGTCTTGTACACCCCTCACCTGATACCAGTGGGCTGCAGTGAGCCAAGCCCTTTAATGCCCGCCCTTCCCCCGGCGGGCTTTTTTTATGGGCCACTGTCATAGAGGGGTGCGTCGGCTGGAGGTCGATTTAGCTCCAGACCACTGGGCTTCTAGTGTTATGACGCCCTCCCTTCGAATAGCGTCTACATTAACCGTTACTCGACGTGAATAACCACCTCAACCCGCCGGTTACGCGCACGCCCTTCCGCTGTGGCATTGCTTTCCAATGGTTTTGTGGCCGCCAGGCCTACGGCGCGTAGCCGCTCAGCATCTACTCCGGCGGCTTCAAGTGCTTCCACAATGGCAATGGCTCGAGCGCTAGACAATGCCCAGTTAGACGAGAACTCATCAGTGCTAATGGTCTGGCTATCCGAGTGCCCCTCAACCCATACTTCGCCTTCATAGCGCTGAATAGTTTCCAATAAACTGCCCACTAGTGACGATCCGTCAGTGGTTAGCTCAGCCGTTGCTGAAGGAAACAGCAGTTGGTCCTGCACGCGAAGACTAATCCCCTCGGCCACCCGGGAGACTTCAACCCCCTCAAGGTCGGGCAGGTAGGTAGACTCTTCTACGCGTTCTGAAAGCGCCTGGTTTAGCGCAAGTGCCCCCGAGACCGACTCATCACTCACTGCTTGCACATTCACCGGAGGGCGATCAGTCAACACCACCATGTAGTCAGCTAAGGGCGATGTAAAATCATCGCTGCCCGCGGGCATCAGCAGCTTTGGCAGAGTGATCGCAGGTTCGGCGAGGGGCGGTGGCGCTGCCAAAAGCGGCGGAACACCGAAGCTTGTTCTACGCCGCGGGAAATCCGTTAACTTGGGCAGCCCAGCCACGCCGAGTGCCGCACTAACGGCCACAGGGCTTAACCCTGCCCCGTGCCACCGAGCAACGCTGGCACGCTCATCGCTTACCTGGGCCAACGACTCGGGCAGGGGGACTTCCAAAGCGGGTACTGATGTGTAGGCGTATTCGCTCGCGCTATCTTTCTGAGTATCCTCCTGGTTCCACTGAGGAATTACCGGCCCAGCGGCAGCGATAATGACCACAAATAGCGCTACCAGCAGCGTCATAATATCGAGGTAACTAATCATCCATCCGCTACCGCTATCGCTTTCATGGTAAGCCGACATTAGCGAATCATGGCGCGGACCGCTGCGGTGATCTTCAAGCATTATTATCATCGCTCATTCAAGTTTTTAACCTCGTGGCCGATCTAGCTAAGTGAGTCAAATTAGGTGAGTCGAATTAGGCATGGCAAACTAAGATGCCATATTACGCATGGCTAACAGTCTATCAAAAGCCGTTTTGTAGCAAAAAAGGAACCCGCAGGTGCGCACCCGTCCCAGATTATCTCCATTGCCCTATTTTATACGCCCTGTCAGTTTGGGGCTGGCAAGCTTAATGCTCAGCGGCTGCTTTTATGCCAATACCTCCCAAGCGCCGATTGCCACCACTTATCCCTATAGCGAACAGCAGCGTATGCAGGCCGCCCATCACTGGGATGTACTGGCCCGCCACGAAGCTACCAGCATTTTGAAGCGTGAGCGTGTTCGCAATCGCGATTTACACATCAGCGAACCCGACAGTGAAGCACTGCATGCTTATAGCGGCGGCGAATTTGGCCGCGGCTTTCGCGCCCTACTGACCAGCGAACTGGTGTCCAGAGGTGCCAACCTCACCMCCGTTCCCACTGCGAACAGCGCCAACATCACGTTTAATGTCGAGGTCGTCGAACACCGCGATCGCGGCTTTATACGCCCCCCCGTCGGTGCTTTTACCGCCCTCACCGCGGGCATCGCTGTAGCCACCATTCCGTATAACCAGTGGGCCGAACCTGCACTGGGGTTAATCCCCGCGGGTATGCTCGCCGATACCACCAGCGGTAGCTGGACGAATACGGGCAACGAAGAGATCATCGTGACCACGCAGATTATCGACGGCGAGCGAATTCTCTACTCTTCGTCCAACATTTACTACATTAATGCCGGTGATCGTCGTCAATATGCGCCAAACCGCGTGCCCCAGGCACCTACCACCCCTTCCGTTCCGCTTACTGATACGTGGTAATTTCATGCTGATGACACTTTTCGCTACACGGCGCACTCGCTCTATTAGCCATACCACCCGAGCGGTGACCATTGGCATGACGCTACTGTTAATGGCTGGCTGCGGTGCGCTGGGCAATGCTAACAACATGCCCGCCGAACCGGAACCCGATCTTTCGGAATTGGTTCATACTGCTGCCGAGCAGATGGTTGCCAGCAATCCAGAGCTAACGCGCTATAGTCCCATGATTGCCGCTACCTTTGTCAGCATCGATAATTTAAGCCAATCCTCCACGCTGGGGCGTATGAGCTCAGAAATTATGGCCTCAGCGCTATCCCGCCAGGGCATGCAGGTGCGCGAAGTTAAAATGCGCGACAGCATGTTTATTGAAGAGAGCGTGGGCGAGCTAATTCTTTCACGGCAAGTTCAGCGCTTAACCGCCCAACACAACGCCCGATCAATATTGATGGGCACCTACGCGCAAGGCCAAGACTACGTCTATGTGAGTGCTCGGGTGGTGCGGGCAGGGGATGCCATGGTGCTCGGCAGCGCCGATTTCCGCTTACCGCTCAATAACAACACCCGCAGTTTGTTAGAGGGCCAGGGGGGTTGGTGATTATTGTATAGAAGAGAGTAACGACATGGTTGCCACTAGATCATTACTCTCTAGCTCACCTACCGCTGACTGTAGCGCTAAGCTATCTAGTGCGTATTCACCAATGACGTCAACATATTGAATGCGTTGATCATAGAGGCTAGCGCGGGCATCAAGCACATCTACTAAATCGCGTAGGCCAAACTGCTCTCCGCGCTCGGCGGCGTTTAGAAACAATTGGCTTGAAGCAATAGCCTGCTTGACGGCTTCAATTCGACGCACATGCCCTTTGAGTGAGCGTAACCGTTGACGCACTTCCTGCATCGCAAGATTACGCTGATTATCAAACGCAGCTTTATTAGCGTCGATGCGATTTTCCCCCTGCCTAACGCTTGCGGTCGTATAGCCGCCACGATAGATGGGCATGCTCACTTCAATACTGGCGCGGTAGTCCTCGCTTTCACGTAGCTGGTCATCGCTTTGTCGATCTGAATAGCTCAAATTTAAATTAATCTCTGGGTAATAGCCCGCCCGACGAACATTAGCATTTTCTTCTGCAATGCGCAGCTCTTGACCCGCCAACAAAACATTCAGGTTCCGCCCGGCTTGCATTACCCAGTCCTCCTGCTCTCCCCATTCACTTTGCAATGTAATGTCAGTTAGCTCGCCAACGGCTAGGCCATGGAACTCGGGCAGCGTGCCGGTTAAACGCTCTAGAGTGCTGAGAGCATTATCCAGTTCATTTTCTGCTTGAACGGCGTCTGATATTGCTTGATCTAAGCGTGACTGCGCTTCCAGTAAATTTATCCGGTCACCAATACCAAGATCAAATGCTCGCTGAGCTTGGCGAACTTGCAAATCTAGTGAAGTCTGCTGCGTTTCTAGTAAGCCGAGACGCAGGGAGGCTAGATAAGCTTGCACATAGGCTTCACTGACCTGGAGCGCTAGATCGCGCTCGACTACCGCTAGCTGTAAGACAGCGGCGCTGACCTGGGCATTGGCAACGCCAACACCCCGCCAGCGTTCTAAGCTAAATAGGGGCTGCTGCAATTGTAGCTGCCACAAGGTTTCATCAATTTCCCCAGGCCGCTGAGCACGTTGATCGAGACCAAAGTCATCGGGCGAAGTTTGAATATTGGTCGAGTCTTGCCATAAGTACGAACCGGTAGCGCTGACTTGGGGCATCAACTGTGAACGCGCCATAGGAATTTCTTCACGCGTGGCCTCTAATTCGTAACGTTGACGCAAAAGGTCGGCATCATTTTCAAGTGCACGGGCAAATAGTTCTGGCAAGGATGGCAGGGCCACAGGAAATGTGGAATGTGATTCAAGCGCCGCCAGCTCTGCTGCGGGGGCATTGCCCGCTCGTAATTCCTGTTGCGCATAAATCGACGGAGATAAAATACTCAACGCAATCACAATAGCCGCTAGGCGTAGCGACCTCCACTGCATGGCGCTTACCGTTATTGTATCGAGAGATATTTTTGGCATTAGTCCTCCCGCAGGGCCCGCGCCAGCATGTCGGTAATTGGTTTGGCAATATAGCTTGCGAATGTTCTCTCACCGGTACGAAGCATCACTTCTGCGGGCATACCTGAAAGCAGTTGCATCTGTTCATTCATTTGCGTGTAACCCTGTTCTGTTACACGTATTCGGGTACGGTAATAATGTTGCCCTGTAGCTTCATCTTCAAAGCTGTCCGCACTCACGTGAATGACCTCACCATCAATCACATCGGTTAGCCGTTGATTGAAAGCGCTAAAGCGAATTTCAGCAAACTGACCAATATGAATATTGTCGATATCGCGCGTTGGGATGCGGGCTTCTACTACAAAACCGTCATTAGAGGGCACGATATCCATAATGGTATCGCCCGCACGGATAACAGCACCGACGGTATGAATTTGGCGGCCCACCACAATCCCCGAGACAGGAGCCGTAACGATGGCTCGCTCTACCTGATCACTCAGTGAAATAATGCGCTCTTCTGCCTCAGCAATTTGTGCTTGCGCTTCGCGCAACTGCTCGCCAACCTCTTTCTGAAACTCTTGCTGCTGAATCTCGCGCTGCATACGATTTTCGCTTATTTGTGATCGCAACTGGGCGATATTAGCGCGAAACTCGGCGTTATCGCCTTCGTACTGAAGCACCTGCCGCTCTAATTCACGCAAGCGCTGGCTATCTCCTAAGCCCTCCCGATAAAGGGAACGAAAGGCACCTGCCTCGGTATTTAATGAGCTGTTACGGCTGGTGTTAACGCTAATCCGCTGCTCCAAGCCGACAATCTGTTCACGCATTTGCACAATCTGCTCATCCAATGCTTCTAAAGTGCTTTTAAGCGACTGGCGACGTGCGGTAAATAGACTCTGCTGTACAGCAACCACTTGCTGAACACGCATGTTATCAGTGTCTTGAAGATCGTCAGGTATTACCATGGCCTCCGCCCCTTGCTGCTCGGCGAGCAGGCGGGCTTCCATGGCTCGATTAATCAAATATTGGGAACGGGCAATGGCTAGTTGAGAGCTGGCTTGAGTATCACTCAACACTATTAAGGTGTCTCCTACCGCAACTTGGTCACCATCTTCGACCAGCAACTGCTCAACAATACCGCCTTCCAAGTGCTGCACGGTGCGCTTGAATGACTCGATCGAGACACTGCCCGGCGCAACAACCGCAATCGCTAGGGAAGCGGTGGCGGCCCATAGAACAAAGCCGCCCAAGGCAAAGATGAGAATCGCAAAGCCCAGCTTACGGTAGCCTTTATCACTGATGGGTAGTGATTCGCAGGCCTCGCCGTCAATTGTCAAAGGGCGATTGGGGGTGATATCGATCTCGGAGGTGGGAGGGTTACGTTTCTCGTCGCTCATGCTATTTCTCCTCAGTGCCACGGCCACCCGAGATGGCTGAGAGGCGCGCTGTCCCTTGCTGGCTTACTTGCCCGCGCGGTTTTTTAGCAAACTGAGCGATAATTTGGTCACGTGGCCCAAACATGCTTATTTGCCCCTCTTTCATCACAAGGAGTTTGTCCATACTTTTCAAAACACTGGTGCGATGGCTTATAACAAAAAGCGTCGCTCCCTCGGCTTTAAGCTGGGCGATAGCCATCGCCAATGCCCGTTCGCCAGCATCATCTAAGTTTGCATTGGGCTCGTCTAGCACCACCAATACCGGGTTGTCATACAGAGCGCGCGCTAACCCAACCCGCTGGCGCTGGCCTCCCGAGAGACCACCACTCGTGGAAGAAATCACCGTGTCGTAACCGTTGGGTAATTCCAAAATCATTTTATGCACGTCGGCTTTTTTCGCCGCATCAACCACCTTTTTGGGGTCGAGATTGCCAAAACGAGCAATATTTTCACTAATGGTGCCGTCAAACAGCTCAATGTCTTGAGGTAAGTAGCCAATATAGGGACCAATTTCATCTCGGTTGTATTGAGTGATCACCCCGCCATCTAGACGTACGTCACCCACTTGGGTTGGCCATATACCCAATAGCACTCGCGCTAGCGTCGACTTACCCGCGGCACTAGGGCCGATAATGCCAACGTGTTCCCCCTTAGCGACTCGAAACTCAATGCCGCGGATGGTTGCCATACGCGTACCAGGCGGTGCAGCGGCGACCCCTTCAAGTGCAACTTCACCTCTTGGTGCAGGCAGCGACATCTTACGCTGCTCATCCGGTATTTGAGTCATCAGTTCATTTAACCGCTCATAGGCACCGCGCGCGCCTACAAAACCTTTCCAGCCACCGATCATTTGGTCGATCGGCGCAAGCGCACGGCCCATCAAGATAGAACCGGCAATCATCATGCCGGGGGTCATTTCCCCCCTTAGCACCAGTAGCGCACCCAAGCCTAAAATTAAAGATTGAAAGAACAGGCGCATAACTTTGGAGGTATTGGTTAGCGCTCCAGCGCGATCACTCGCCTGGGACTGCTTGGACAAAAACTCATGGTGACGCTTCGACCAGCGCCCCATAATGCCCGGCAACATGCCCATGGCATGCAGCACCTCGGCATTGCGCAGATTAGAGTTGGCAAGATTTTGCGCCTGAATATGTTCGCTATTGGCTTCTGCCAATAGCCTTTTGGTCGACTTCTCGTTGGCAATCGCTAGTGTTAGCAAAATCAACCCAGCACAGGTAGCAAATACCCCAAGCCAAGGGTGAAATAGAAAGAGTACGCCGAGATAAACAGGCACCCAAGGGGCATCAAAAAAAGCAAACAGGCCATTCCCGGTTAGAAACTGGCGCAAGCTGGTCAAGTCACTGAGAGGTTGTGCGCTTTGACTGCCCTGAACCACCAAGCTACGGCGGAACATCGCGCTATAAAGCCGCTCGTTAATACTGGTGTCTAACCGATTGCCAACGCGCACCAATATGCGTGAGCGCACCAGCTCTAACCCTCCCATGATCATAAAAAAGAACACGACGACAAGGGTAAGCATTAATAACGTGTCTAGACTTTGGGTGGTGAGCACACGGTCATACACTTGCAGCATGTACATTGGCGGCACAAGCATCAGTAAGTTAACAAACATACTGAAAAAACCCACCGAAAAAAATGAACCTTTACAATCTTTTAATGCACGCTGCAAATCGGTTTTTTCTTGTTGTTTTGCCATGGCGAGCCTCCCTTAAATCAATAAGACGCTAAGCACGTAACAATATGTTACACACATTAACAGAAACGCCTCTACAGAGTGTAGAGGCGTTAGTGATAAAGGGTATTTTTGGTATTTAAGTACTAGTTTCGTTACTCATAAACCGGCAGCCGCGCGCAAACTTCGGCTACTTTATCTAACACCTGGGCTTCGATGGCGCTGGTGTCTTCGCCTTTGGCCAGTACATCGAGAATGTCACAGATCCAGCCAGCTAGCTCGGTACACTCCTGCTCACTGAAGCCGCGCGTGGTCACTGCCGGCGTGCCAATGCGCAGGCCGGAGGTGACAAACGGGCTTTGCGGGTCATTAGGCACGGCATTCTTGTTGACGGTGATGTGGGCACGCCCCAGTGCAGCATCGGCATCCTTACCGGTTACGCCCTGTTTGATCAGCGAGAGCAGGAAGAGGTGGTCTTCGGTGCCGCCGGAAACAATGTCGTAACCGCGATCGATAAACACCTTAGCCATAGCCTTGGCGTTTTTAACCACCTGCTGCTGGTAGGTTTTAAACTCCGGCGCCATGGCTTCTTTGAAGCAGATAGCTTTAGCCGCGATAACATGCATCAACGGGCCGCCCTGACCACCGGGGAAAACCGCTGATTGCAGCTTTTTCTCAATCTCAGCGTCGTTTTCTGCCGAGAGAATCACACCGCTGCGGGGGCCGCGTAGGGTTTTGTGGGTGGTGGAGGTAACCACGTGGGCATAGGGCAAGGGACTGGGGTAGACGCCCGCCGCGACCAAACCAGATACATGGGCCATATCAACAAGTAAGTAAGCGCCCACTTCATCGGCGATTTCACGGAACTTGKCCCAATCAATAATTTGCGAGTAGGCAGAAAAACCAGCGATGATCATTTTGGGCTTATGTTCACGAGCAAGCTGAGCCACCTGGTCGTAATCGATCAGTTCTTGATCGTTCAAACCGTACTGAATGGCGTTATAGTGCTTACCCGAAAAGTTGGGCTTGGCTCCGTGGGTCAGGTGGCCGCCCGCGTCCAGACTCATACCCAAAATGGTATCGCCGGGCTTGACCAGCGCCTGGAATACCGCGCTGTTAGCCTGTGACCCGGAGTGCGGCTGAACGTTAACATAGGTAGCGCCGAACAGCTTTTTGGCGTAATCAATGGCCAGGTTTTCAGCAATATCGACGAACTCGCAGCCGCCGTAGTAGCGCTTTCCGGGGTAGCCTTCGGCGTACTTATTAGTCAGTTGGCTGCCCTGGGCTTCGAGTACGCGGGGGCTAGCATAGTTTTCGGAAGCGATCAGTTCGATGTGGGCTTCCTGGCGTGCCACTTCTTTCTGCATGGCATCAAACAGCACATCATCAAATCCGGCAATTGTCATATCGCGGCTGAACATCGGCGGGAACCTCGTAACGAGAAAGGGTCATCATGGAAGAAGCGAGGACGCTATCATAACGCAGCCTGACGCGACTTTCATCGCATCCGCGTCAGGTCGTACATGAACGTGCTTCATGTTGTTCTGTTCACTAAATGCTGACCAAATGGATAACTAGGCTGCCTTATCTCGCAATCCTTCAATGTCACCGCGTGCGTCCCTGCGGATGTCATTGAGCAGAGCAAAGCAGTTTCATCCCCCGATCATTTGCATTTTCCTTCGCCCTAAAAAATACTGTATATTTATACAATATTTTAAAATCAGGATGCCGACGATGCCGGGCCAGTCAGCTCACTTTATCTCCGCCTTGCCGTTAACTTCCCAGCCACTGCCTTACTTAACCTTTTTGGGCCGCGCTGGCTTCAGCGGTTTTCCTTCGCCTGCGCAGGATTACGAGCCATGCACGCTGGATCTCAATACAAGGCTGGTTAAAAACCCCACCGCGACCTTTTATGTCACTGCCACCGGCGACAGCATGGAAGGTTGGGGGATTTTTGAGGGCGATCTGCTGATTGTTGATCGCAGTATTGAACCGCGCCTAGGACATATTTTGATCGCTATGCTGGAGGGCGAGGCATTAATTAAACGCTACGCGCTTTATCGGGGCTCACCCCATCTATGTTCGAGCCACCCAAACTACCCGCCGCTGCTTCTTGAAGGCAGCGACTGCCAGCTATGGGGCGTGGTACGCGCGGTGGTGCATGAGTACTTACGTTGAACAAGCTACTGACGTTGACTGAGGGGTGGCGATGATCGGATTAGTCGATGCCAACAACTTTTATGTCAGCTGCGAGCGGGTTTTTCAGCCCAAGCTGGAAGGTAGACCTGTCGGCGTGATGTCAAACAACGACGGCTGTGTAATCGCCCGCTCAACGGAGTTGAAAGCGCTGGATATCCCTATGGGAACGCCAGCTTTCAAGCTTGAAGGACTGCGTCAGCGCGGCGATATTCACCTGCTGTCATCTAACTACGAGCTCTACGGCGATATGTCGGCACGGCTGGCCCAACTGCTACGCGATGCCTGCCCTGCGGTCGCGCCCTATTCAATCGATGAGATGTTCGTCTACTTGGAAGGTTTCACCACAGCACAATGTGCGGCGCTAGGGCAACGCCTGCGCCAGCTTATTCGCCGCCACTTGGGTCTGCCGGTGTGTGTGGGGCTGGCACCCACTCATACGCTCGCCAAACTGGCCAATCATCTTGCCAAGCAAGACCCTCGCTACCAAGGCGTTTGCTTGCTCAATGGGCAGGATCACACCACTGAGGCATTGCTCAAACGTACGGCGGTAGGCAGCGTATGGGGCGTCGGCCATCGGCTTGCCGAGCGTTTAGCGATTGGCGGCGTGACTACTGCTTGGGACTTGCGTGAAAGCGACGAAAAGCAGCTGCGCAAGGGCTTCTCGGTGGTACTGGCACGTACCGCGCTCGAGCTGCGCGGCACGCCTTGTATGGAGATGAACGCGCTGGAGCAACCGCGCCAACGCATTATGACCTCGCGCTCCTTCGGCCAACCCACCGGCGTTTTTGCAGAAGTACATAATGCCCTGCGCCGCCACGCCCAGCGCAGCGCTGAAAAACTGCGCGAACAGCAGAGTCTGGCCCGTGCGGTAATGGTGTTTCTGCATACCAACCGCCACCGCCGCGACCAGTTGCAGTATTTCCCGCAGGCGCTAATCCCCCTGCCCTCACCTAGCGACGACACCCGAGTGATCCTTGACGCCGTTCGCCAAGGGCTTGAGCAGATTTATCGTCCTCGCTACCGGTTTATGAAGGCTGGCGTGATGCTGCTGGATTTGGTGGACGCTGAGCAGCATCAACTTTCGTTGCTACATCCGCCCACACGGAATCGTCATCCGTTTTTGATGGCAACGGTGGATCAGATTAACCAGCGCATGGGGCAAGGCACGATCAGCTTTGGCATGACGAACGCACCTGCCGCCTGGCAGTTACGCTGCGCCCATCGCTCAGACCGCTATACCACGCGCTGGGATGAGCTGATGAAAGTGGGCACTCACCCCGGCGCTACCCAAGCGTGTACTTCGCGAACAGAACCGCTACCCTAAGGCGTCAATTGCGTAGGAAACGCTGTTTTTATGACCCTCTCTCGGCCAGATAAAGAGTACGCCCCAGCCCCTGGCCTAGCGCAGCGCTGGGCTAGTCGCTATGTACAGGGCTATTTACGCCGCCACCCGGCACTTGATTCCCCTGACCCGCAGGCCCTGAAGCGCGCACGGCGCTGGATCATCGCCTGGGCAGCGCTCGCTGGTTTGATTTCCGGCACGCTGATTGGCAGCGCCGAATGGTGGATGCGTGAGTTTGCCACTAGCCCCTGGGAAGCCATGAGCCTTAGAGAGCAACTTCCCTACTGGGCCGGCTATCTGGCCGTTGCAGGCTGTGTTACCGCGCTGGAAATCGGCTTTTTATACTGGAATGCGCTGCGCGGTGTGGCGAATATTACCCGTTTGGCGGGCTTACGTTACGGTCAAACAGACGCGTTGGAACCCGATATTCAGCTGACCGTTCACGGCGTTTCCCGGTCGGCATTGGAGTACCCCAGCCCTGGTAGTCTTATTTATGGCGTAGACCCCCACGCCTACCTGCATGGCTGGAAGCTAACACTTTGAGCGCTACTTTATCGCTTAAAAATCAGCTTAAGCAGCTTTCTACTGCGTTTACTGCTGCGTCGGTTATTGGGACGACTGACGCTGCGCGGCTTTCTACCCGTATTAACCGGCCCGCTATACGCCGTGTGGAACGCCTGGATTGCGGCACGGATTATTCAAGAAGCTTATCTGCAGGCGCGAGGCCCCGCCCTGGTTAAGCACTTGATGGAAACACTGACGGACAGCGACGCACACACCCGCCGTCTGGTAGCCCAGGGGGTCGGCGAGCTTATTATGCGCAACCAGCACCCTCATCCCAACTTGGTGCTGCTGTTGGCTCGCCTGCTGAATAGCCTGCCTGAAAAACCTCCGGCGATTGACATTGATTGGCCAACTGCTCTACAGGGCTATGCGCAACTGACGGGCGAGTCACGTAAAACATTGCTGAATACGCTGACCCAGGTGACGCTACTTAGCGGCACCTATCGAGGTTCACGCAAGCGATTTTTAACAGAGGTGTTTGCGACCTGCCAAACGCCGCTGTGCAGCGATGAGGTAAAAGCTCAGCAGCAGCGTTTGTTATCGGGACAGGTGCCGTAACGTATTACGCTGCCCTCAGCGCGTGACGCAGCCGTGGGCTGAGGGTTTCGCCAATCGCTGCCATGACGACTAGAATCACCAGCAGCCAGGGCCAGTGAGCGGCAAATGAAACCTGATAGATCCCCAGCGCGTCGACGAAAATCACCACAATCCCCAACGGGCTAACGTAGCGCACCATGGTCAGCCATAGCGCATAAGGCAAGGGGGCAAGCCCTAGCTCGTCACGGAAAGTGCTACTTTTCAGCACAAACCCAGCCAACACCACCGTGCCCAAGCCACCCAGCGGCATCATCCAGCGTGAGGTTAAATAATCCAGCCAATCAAAGAAATGCTTACCGCCCAGTGTCCAGTCCGCGCCCAGGTTAAACGACAGCATCGCCAGTGTGCTAATCAACCACAGCACAATACCGGTGCCCCAGGCGGCTGCCGGACGCGAGATACCTTTGTTGTCGCACAGCCAGGAAACCGTGGCTTCGACCATAGAGATCGAAGAGGTCAGCGCTGCCATAGAGAGCATCAGGAAGAAGAGAATGCCAAACAGGGTGCCCAGCGGCATCGCCTGGAAAGCCAGCGGCAGGCTCATAAAAATTAGCCCAGGGCCTTCGCCGGGGTTCATACCGTTAGCAAAAATCACCGGGAAGATCGCCAGCCCCGCCATCAAGGCAACGACGGTATCCGCTACTGCCACACTGACCGTGGTGCGGCCAATTGAGGCGTCTTTGGGTAAGTAGCTGCCGTAGGTCAGAATCGCCCCGGAGGCCAGCGAGAGAGTAAAAAATGCATGGCCCAGCGCTGCTAGCATGCCCTCGCTAGAGAGGCTTCCCGCATTGAACGAAAACAGGAAGTTCACCGCTGCGCCAAAACCACCTGAGAAAATGCCAAAACCGATCAGCACGACCAGCATGATCACCAGCCCCGGCATCATCCAACTAACGCTTTTCTCGATACCCTTTTGCACGCCCTTGCCCACAATCAGCATAGTAACCAGCGTAACGAGAGTGCTCCAGAAACCGAGGTTCAGCGGGTTGGCGTTATTGGCCCCAAACACGGCGGCCATCTCATCCACGCTGGTGCCCGCGAGGCCACCAGTCAGCATCTTCCATAGGTACGAGAACGACCATCCCGCTACCACCACGTAAAACGACAGAATCATAAAGCCGCACAGCATGGCCATCCAGCCAACCAGCGACCACGCCGACGATCGGCCAGACTCGTTGACCACACGGCGAATGGCGTCCACCGGACTGCCGCGGCCACGCCGTCCAAAGGCGATTTCTGCCATCATTACCGGCACACCGACAGCAAAGATGCACGCTAGATAAACCAATACGAAGGCGCCGCCGCCGAACTCCCCGGTCATGTAGGGGAATTTCCAAATATTGCCCAGCCCCACCGCGGAACCGGTGGCTGCCAACATAAAGCCCCAGCGGCCTAGCCACTGAGTGCGAGGTTGCCTAGAAGAGGTCATTTGCCCAGTTATCCTGTCTGAAAAAGGCGCCTATCCTAGAGGATTTCGTGGGCAATGCCCACTGGACCCCAGTTCCTAGGTGTAGACGCTAGCTTTGGCAGCGGCATCCAAACGCTGGGCAGTTTGGTCTACCTTACGCAAGCAGGCCAGCAGCACCGCGCCGAGGGTCACAAAGCCGCCCGCAAGCCAAAGCCCAACGCCATAATGGCCAGAGGCTTCCGCCAACATACCGGTTAACGCCGGGGCGCATATTTGAGCGGCACCGTATGCCAGCGTCATCTGCCCCATTAACCGCGCAGGGCTTGAAGGATAGAGCCTGCCTGCCATGGTCAGCACCAGACTGACGCAGCCAAGAAAGGTGCCACCGTAGAGCACAGCGCTTAACAGCACCACCGCGGCATTGGCGGTAATAGCCGGCAGCACTATGCCCACCACTTGAATCGCCATGGCGATAATCAGCGCCCCTAGGTAGCCCACCCGACGAGCAACTAAATCCCATAGCATGACCGCAGGTGCGGCGGCCAAACCGGCCAAGGCGAACGTCCAGTTGCCCATGCCCGCCAGCAACGGTTCACGCTCCACGATGGCGACTAAGAAAGTAGCGCTGATCACATAGCCGTAACCGGCACAGAAGTAAGCGGCCAGCATCCAGCGCATAAAGGTGCGGGTGGGCGGCATAACTGGCTTACTACTGGCTGCGTTCGCTCCCACTAGCGGTTTTGCCGGGCGCGGCAGCCACCGCCAGGCAGGCACGAGCAGCGCGGCACCCAGCAAGCTAAAGCCCCACCACTGGGTCTGCCAGCTAAACGACAGCTGCAGCATCATTTCCACCGCGACCGCCGCAACAATCATGCCTAAGCCCACACCGGCAAAATGAATACCCAGCTCGCCACGTTGGCGATGTTGGATTAACCAGTGAAGAATCAGCCCTGACGCTAATAGCATGGAAGCGCTGCTTGAAAGACCGGCCAGAAAGCGTAACCCTGCCCAAACCCAGAAGTGATCGGTAAGCGCCATACCCGCAGTCGTGATTACCGCCAGGATTAACCCACAGCGAAATAGCGTGTCTTTAATATAAACAGTGTGAATAGAGGCGGCCAGCACTGCCCCCAGCATATAGCCCGCGTAGTTAAGTGCGGCCAGCCAGCCGCCATCGGCATCGCCCATCCAGGTCTGCTGCTGCATGACCGGTAGCAATGGGGTATAGGCAAAGCGCGCGATGCCAACACATAATATTTGGCTAAAAACGCCCGCCAGCAGCACTTTGAAGCGCTGGGCACCTAGCGTTGCAACGGTCATGGGGCGGCTCCTGAACGGCTCTTTAACGACGACTTAGCGAGCGTTATATTAATTAGCGTGCGTATTTTATCGTCATAGTAAGGCCTTTCGGGCAGCGGGTCATGACCACCTAAGTCGAGGGGCTAGGTTAAAAAGGTCTAGCTCGCATCAACCTCCATGCTTAAAAGCAAAAACGATAGCGTTTTGCCATGCCCGTCCAAATTGAGCGCGCCATTAACACCACCCTGCAGCACATCATCAATCACGAAGTTCATGCCCGCCAAATTGGGCAAAGGGTAGCGTCGCACTCGGCTGGCACCGCGATGAGCAAACAGCGCCAGCACACGCTCTTCGGTTACCTGCTCCAGCAAGGTGGCGTAGTGGTTTGGGTCATAGGCAAACAGTGCCACGTTAAGCCGCTCACCTTTGTCACCAGCACGGGCATGGGCGAGTTGATGAAGAGCGATTGAGGAATGCGGGCTTACCGCTGTTTGCGTGTGTTCAGTTTGCAACATAGCGTTCACTCCTGCGTTCGCCGAGCGGCGATGATTCAAACAGACTGGCATGGGGATGAATATCGCTACGCTTTACCAAATAAGAAGCGGTAAACACTCGCCTTTGAAATTGACGCCGCACGCCGCCGCCGCCCGCAGGCCCGGCACAATAAAGCGCCAATAGCTCCTGGGTGGCACGGGCTACCCAGCGCCGCTCGCTGTGCTCGGCCGCCAGCCGCAACCGATAATCGCCGCTGGCAGACCCTGAAGCGCTACGCTGCAGCTCACCGCTATCGCTATCGAATACGCTGGCCAAGCCAATGATATCCAAGCGGGTACGCAGCTCGGCAGGGGCTCGAAACACCAATCGTTCACGCAGTACCTGCGCTGCAAGCTGGGCTCGTGCCAACGCGTTGGGGCCTGCATAGGAAATTTCCGCCTCGCCCTGCCAACCGCCTTCATAGCACACGGTGGTTTTTAGCCGCTCAGGCGCAGGCTTGCCGCGAATTCCTGTCACCGCCACGCGATTGGGTGACAACTGACGCACCTCTGCGTGGGAAAGATCCACCGTGACATCCGGAGTCAGATAATTCGCCGGGTCATGCACTTCGTAAAGCAGCTGTTCTTTCACCGTTTGCTCGGTAACACAGCCGCCGGTATTGGCAGGCTTGGAAATAATAAGGCTGCCATCCTGCTCCACTTCAATAATCGGATAGCCCACCGTGGCGAGCCCGGGCACGTCTTTAAAGCCCGGATCGGCAAAATAGCCGCCGCTTACCTGGGCGCCACACTCAGCCAAATGCCCCGCCATCATGCCGCAAGCCAGGCGATCCCAATCGTCCCAACGCCAATCGAAGTGGTGCATCAGCGGCGCTAAAAACAGCGCCGGGTCGGCAACACGGCCTGTAACCACCACATCCGCCTGCATGGCCAACGCCTCAACCAGCGCCTTGGCCCCCAGGTAGACATTGGCTGAAATCAGGGCGTCATCGCCCGGCATATCCAGCCGTTCGGCCTCCCAGCGCTGTAAGTCCAGGCTATGTAGCTGCTGACGGATATCGTCACCATGCACCTGGGCAATGCATACATCCCCGCGCCCAAGCTGCGTAGCCAAGTCAGCAATTACCTGACAAGCACCACTGGGGTTCGCCGCACCAAAGTTGCCTAAAATCTTAATGTCGTGATCCAGGCAGTCGCGCAGCACCGGCGCCAGCAGCTCGTCTAACAGCGGTTCAAACCCGCTTTCGGGATCATCACGCATCGCGCGGTGAGCTGCCGCTAATGTCCGTTCACCCAGGGTTTCAAATACTAAAGCGGAGGGCTGCTGTCGCTTGATCAACTCTGCCACCACCGCCACGGCCGCATCGGTACGGTCGCCAGAAAAACCCGCACCGCTGCCTAATAAAAAGCTCATAGCTGGGTCTCCTTGGCCTGAAGAGAGTGGTGGTCGCCCGCGACGGCCCCCTGCTCGTCTCTCAGCAGAGAGCGGCGGCGTATAAATAGCCCAATGATTAGGGCTAGCGCTGCCAGTGTGGTCAGCCAGCCGGGCGTCAGCGCCAGCCCAATCACTGCGATCAGCGCTACGACATCGATCAAACGCTTACCCGTCATGGCTACCCGGGACATCAGCGCGGCAAAGGCCATCACAAACACGACCCCCTGACAGCTGGCCAAGACAACCTCCAGGGCAGAACCAAACCCTGCCAGGGCTGGGTAGATCAGCAGCAGGAATGGAATGACATAGATAGCCGCCGCCAAGCGCACTGATTCAATAGCCGCAGGCAGCCAGTTGGTGTCGGCAATGCCTGAGGCCACGAATACCGCAATGCAGACAGGCGGTGTAATAACAGAGAGTGTCGCGAAGTAGAAAACGAACAGGTGGGCAATCAACGGCTCAACGCCGATGGTGGTGAGCGCAGGCGCCAGCACTGATGCCACCAGAACATACGCTGCCGTGGTCGGGATCCCCATGCCCAAAATCAGGCACACGCCGCCGACGATAAAAGCGACCAGGAACAGCGATTCGCCGCCTACCGTGACGATCAAGCTGGCTAACGTCACACCGATGCCCGTCATACCGATCATCGCCACCAATATCTGCGCCCCGGCCAGCAGCACGCCAATAATCACCATGCCCTTGCCTGCATCGACCAGACCAGCCACCAGTTTGCCGAGGATCTCGCGCAGCGGCATCTTGGCCAGCAGCGCAAAAGGCACGAACGTTAGCACGGTCATCAAGATGCCGTAGAACGCCGACATTTGAATCGAGCGGCCGCTAAGCACGCCGTAAAACAGCCCGCCTAATGCAGCCAGAATGGGAATAATACGTTCAGGGCGTATCACGTCTGACCAGCTGGGCAGCTCATCATCGGGCACTACCTGCAGTTGGCGGCGCTTGGCGACGAGATGAATGGTGACAAATACGCCCAGGTAGAAAAGAATTGCGGGCAACAAGGCCGCTAAGGCGATACGTAAGTAACTTTCGCCTAGAATTTCCGCCATGATAAATGCCGCAGCGCCCAGGATCGGCGGTGCGATTTGGCCGCCGGTCGAGGCGACTGCTTCTACCCCAGCCGCGAAGGGGCGTGGGTAGTTCAAGCGCTTCATCATCGGAATGGTGAAGTTGCCTGTGGTGGCGACATTGGCCMCCGCGCTACCGCTGACCATGCCGAATAGCCCCGAGGCTACAGTGGCCACTTTGGCAGCACCACCCGGTGAACGGCCGCTAATACGCAACGCCAGATCCATAAAGGTATTGCCGCCTCCGGTATGTAGCAGCAAACAGCCGAACAGTACGAAAGCGGCAATTGTCGTCGCAGCGACGCCCACCAGCATGCCCCACACGCCTAAGTCACCGAGGTAAATGGTTTCGGTCATGTAGTAAAGATCAAACCCGCGGTGGCCAAGCGGCCCTGGAATGGCGGCCCCAAACCACGCGTAGGCTAATCCCACTAACACCAACAGTGGAAAGATCACGCCGATGGCACGGCGTGACAGTTCCAAAATAGCCACTAGCAGTACGCCGGTCAGCAACATATCCCGAGGCGTTGCCCAGGGTAGTTCGACCAGAATTTGTTCGTAGTTAAGCGCCACATAGCTGCAGGCAACTACCACCCCCACTGCCAGCACCACATCAATAGCGATACCCAGCGGGCGCCAGCGCTTGCCTGCGCCTAACGGATAAACGGCAAGCCCTAGCAGGATGACCAGCGCGAGAAAAATGCTCCGCTGAATCAAACTCTCGAAAGGCCCAGTGGCGGAGGTATACAGGATTAGCCAGCCCAGCAGGAGCGCCAAGCCTTTGGTGAGTGTCTCGCGCATGATCATCTTCTCCAATGGGCCTTACTGGACAGGCTGCAAGGTATCGGGGATGTCATGCCCCTGCTCTTCGAAATAGCGCGCAGCACCGGCATGCAGTGGCACGGTGCCAACCTCCAGGGTCATCTTCGCCATATCCGCATCCTGCATGGCCGCAAAGGCGTTAACCTGCGGTTCTGGGTTTTCCATCACCGCTTTGACGATTTGATAAGCGGTTTCTTCATCCATATCCGGATGGGCGTGCACGGCAACCCCAAAGGCCCAAGTGGTGTAGGCAGGAATACCCTCTGCAGCCCCTTCAGGTACATCGACAATCGCCACGTCGGGCATTTCGTTGCGCAGTGCGTCGGCCTGCTCTTGGTCAAGCGACAGCACGCTTATCGGTGTGAAAGTGGCGATATCCATAGAGGAGCCATCCAGGCGTTCTCCGACACCCGACTTAACGGATCCCATCACCCGGCCATCTTTCATAGCGTCGACCATATCGGTCGTTGAACCACGCACATAGTCAGGCTCAATACCTAGCGTGCGCATTACCGCTTCGGTGGTTTTCTCGGTGGCTGACCCCGTAATGCCTGGATTGAAGCGCACACCGTTTAAGTCAGCGAAGGTTTCCACCCCTGCATCCTGGCGCATTACGGTATTCTGCGGTGCCACGGTGTAGACCCACAGCAGGCGGTTATCGACGGGGCGGCCTTCAAAATCCTCCTCGCCCGCGTAGGCGTGATAACCCGTATTGGTGGTCACCAGGCCCATATCGATTTGGTTGCGGCCTAAACGGCGCAGGTTATCCACAGTGGCACCGGTTTCGGCAACCGAAGAACTGATCCCTTCAACTTGGTTATTAATAATCTGATTGACGGCCACAAAGTAGCTGTAGTGGCTGGAGGAGCTTGAGGTAGAGCCAATCAACAGGCGTTCATCGGCATGAGAGGTCGCAGCGGCTAGCATAGCGGCGCTTGCCACCATGGCGGTCAGTAGCGTTTTCATTGTGTCTCCGAAGCTCGCTAAGCGAGCTATTGTTATTGTAGAGCGGTTTTTTATCTAAAACGGTGATCGCGACGAATCTAATCGCGATAAGCCAAGCATGGTGCTCCGGTTTAATTTTGTATATTGAATAGTTTTTAATTTATGTTTTACTTTCTAAATGAATCCAAGCATCCAGCAATTGCGTGTTTTTGTTGCCGTCGCCCACTCGCGCAGCCTTGCAGAGGCCAGCGAGCGAGTACATCTTTCCCAACCGGCGATCTCTATTGCGCTGCGTAAACTTGAGGAGAACGTCGGTGGTGCACTGTTTGCCCGCACCACGCGCCAGCTCGTGTTAACACCGGAAGGCGAAGCTTTTCTGCCCGTTGCCGTGCGGCTCCTGAATGATTGGAACGAAGCCTTTGAAGATCTCAACGACCAGTTTTCAAAACAGCGCGGAAAGGTAACGGTGGCCGCCCTACCCACTCTGGCGGCAGGACTATTTCCGCGCGTCATTAAGCTTTTTCATGAGGCCTACCCACGAATTAACCTCAGCCTGCACGATGTGCTGGCCGATCAAATCAATCAAATGGTGCGCGAAGGCCGCGCCGATCTGGGTCTTTCAGTGCCGCCAAGCGACGCAGACGACTTAACGTTTGAACCCGTCCTCGAAGACAGCTATGTGGTCGTTTGCCCCTGCGGGCATCCGTTGCTGGCGCAATCAGCCGTCGCCTGGAGCCAACTTGCAGCTTATCCGTTTATTGGTATCAATCGCCTTTCCAGCTCGCGCCAGGATATTGACCGCATTATGCAGAGCGTAGGAGAACGGCTGGATATCTTGTGCGATGCGCGCCAGATCGCCACAGTAGGCCGCATGGTAGCTGCGGGGTTAGGCATTAGCGTGCTGCCCTCGCTCAGTTTTCGTCAAATTGCCGCTGATGGGATTGAATACCGCCCGTTGGKCGAGCCAACCATTCGTCGTGAGCTGGGCATTATATTGAGCCGCCGTCACCCTCCTTCCGCCGCCACCAGCGCCCTGCGCGAGCTAATTCATCACCATGAATAAGCGGCTTTCTCTACACACAGTGCGGGAATCTGGCAGACTAGAGGTGATTAACATCCACCTAAAAATGAGTGAGCGACAACGATGAGCGATAGTGCAAAACCCTGGACACAGCCAATGCCCGACGCGCAGTTCAAACTGATGCGCGATATTCTTGCCGCCCCCAGCCCTGTAGGCCTGGAAGCTGCCATGACCTACGGCGTACTCAAGCCGCATTTTGAGAGCTTCGCGCCTAAAAGCTGGCACCTTCACCAGTTTAAGGGCAACGCGGGCGTTGTGCTGGACACTCACCCCGGCCGCGACGACATGTTCAAGGTCATGCTGATCGGCCATGCGGACAAAATCCGCATGCAGGTGCGCTCGATTGGCGAAGACGGCAAGATCTGGATCAATACCGATTCGTTCCTGCCGACGGTACTGATCGGCCATGAAGTGAAGCTGTTTAGCGAAGACCCGGACGCCCCCGGTAGCTACCGCTGCATTGAAGGCGGCACGGTCGAGGCACTGGGCGCGATTCACTTCTCTGACCCTGCCCAGCGCGATGGCAGCAAAGGGCTGAAAAAAGAGCAGATCTACCTGGATCTGCAGATTCACGGTGAGAATAAAAAGCAACAGGTGCTGAACTTGGGTGTTCGCCCTGGTGATTCGATTATTTTCGACCGCCCTATCCGCCCCGGCTTTAGCCCTAATACCTTCTACGGCGCTTACCTGGATAACGGACTGGGCTGTTTTGTGGCCGCCGAAGTGGCGCGCCTGATCGCCGAAGCAGGCGGCACCCAAAACGTGCGCGTGCTGTTTGCGATTGCCAGCTATGAAGAGATTGGCCGTTTCGGTAGCCGTGTGATGGCGGGCGAAATGAAGCCGGATGCTTTGATTGGCGTGGACGTCAACCACGACTATGTGGCTGCGCCCGGTATTGGCGACAAGCGCATGCAGCCGCTGGAGATGGGCAAAGGCTTCACCATGGCGGTGGGCTCTATTGCCAGTGAACAGCTCAACCGCATTATCGCCACTGCCGCTAAAGAGCAGGATATTCCGCTGCAGCGCGATATTGTGGGTATCGATACGGGTACCGATGGCATGGCAGGCGTATTGGCGTCTATCGACAGTGCCGCTACCTCGATTGGTTTCCCCATCCGTAATATGCACACCATCTCAGAAACCGGTCATACCCAGGATGTGCTGGCGGCGATTCATGCCCTCACCCATACCCTGCAAGCCTTGGATGCCATACCCGATCTACAGCGTGAATTCCTGGATAACCACCCGCGCTTAGACCAAGCGAGCCCGCTCACTCACCAAGGCAGCGACAAGCCGGACAGCGAGGGCGATGACAGTAAAGATGAGAATACAGAAAGTGACCAAAGCGCTGCGAGTACTCAAAGTAAAGAAAGTAATCACAGTAAGAAAAACAAGAAGAAAGCTAAAAAATAAAACAAGCGTATAAAAAAGAAGCCCCGGCCATTCCCTGGCTGGGGCTTTATCAAACCTTCCTTGATTCATCTTCACAAACATCCTGTTTGTGCTTCCATGAGCATAAGCCTTCCTAGCTTAATCTTCCCTGTTGCCACTTCCGTGTGGTGTATGCTCACAGTGAACCTTAAAACGGTCTATTTATCTAACCTATGTTATTAAAACGGAAAAAAATTTATCTTTTTTTCACAATCTCAGGGATAGCTATTTAAAGCACGCTTTTTATCTTTTTCATATGGCACATATACCCAGCAGCGCTATACTTTTAAAAGTGTCGGCAACGATACTGCTCTACATGGACGTTACCACGCCTGAACCATCATCGAACCTAATGGTAGGAGGTCAGCGTGCGCGATATTATAATTACCAATAAAGTCAATGGCCTGGATGTCATCTGTCGTCATTGTGGCAACTCAGAGTCACCCAGAAATCCATTCTTGAACCGCTTCCGTTTAGAAGGCACCGGTAAAAACAGTACCACCGTACGCTGCCTGAACTGTCAAACCGCGGTTGAAGTACCTCTGAATGAGTTAAGCTCGCTTTATTATCATTATGCTTGCTAAAGTAAGCACTTGCTAACTTTAGCGCTTGTTATAAAAAGGCTTATTTCATCACCACTGTCCTTTTATTATCATAAGCAATGCATTGTTAATAAAAACGTCATAAGAGCTTAATTAACTTGTTATTTATGTCGAGGTAAAAAAACCCGGCCMCTCCTTGGCCGGGTTTTCATCGGGTCTTCCCTGATCTTGCACCACAAACATCCTGTTTGTGCATCCTTGTGTTACACAAGCAATCCTTGCTTGTTCTTCCCTTTCGCGAGTTCCCTTCGCTGTGTGCACACAGTGCGCTTTATAACAGTAGGTTTATCTAACCTATGATATGTAGCGGCAAATAAATTGTTTTTTAACGGCTTTTTAGCTTTTAACCCCCTACCGTCTTATAGAGAAAGGCAAAAAAAGCTGATCACCAAAGTAGCAAMGGCGAGGGGYCGCCTCGCCGTTGCCGCTGGGTAGATATGAGTGTCTATTTCATTAGTGCCTAAGCGATTATTTCGCCAGCCATGCCATCAGCGTCTCAGCTGTGAGCGCCGAGGAAGGCGGGTTCTGCCCTGTGATCAACTGGCCATCTTCACGTACGTAAGGAGTGAAATCATCCGCTTTGCTATAAATCCCGCCGCACTTTTGTAAGGCATCTTCAACGAGATGTGGCACGATATTGGTCAAGCCAACGGCCTCTTCTTCGCCGTTGGTAAAGCCCGTTACTTGGCGGCCTTTCACTAGTGGCTCGCCTGCGCTGTCTTTGGCATTCACCAGTACAATCGGCGCGTGGCAAACCGTGGCAACCGGCTTGCCTTGGGCGATAAAAGTTTCGATCAGGCGAATAGAGTCCGCATCGTCGACGAGATCCCATAGCGGGCCATGGCCACCGGGGTAAAATACCGCATCGAAGTCATCGGCCTTCATATCGCTCAAGCGATGGGTAGCGGCAAGCTCCGCGTTAGCTTTTTCATCTTGCTTGAAGCGGCGCGTTTCATCAGTTTGGCTATCCTCTGCATCACTTTTGGGATCCAGCGGCGGCTGCCCTCCCTTGGGCGATGCCAACGTTACTTCAGCACCCGCGTCTTTAAAGACATAATAAGGGGCGGCCAGCTCTTCGAGCCAAAAACCGGTTTTATTGCCGGTATCACCCAACTGATCGTGAGACGTCAGTACCACTAAAATACGCTTGCTCATATCTCTCTCCTGGCGGTGGAAAATGAGGCTATTAAAATGCGTTACGGTTAGTTAGTGGGGGCCTGGGTGGCGGAATACAAGGAGAAACGATAAGTGAGCATTGAAGCGCGGGATTTTTACCGCAGCGGGCCAGACCATCGCCAGGGGGAAGCCAGTAGCTTTGCCTTGATTCGGCGCCAGTTTGATTTTCGTTCCATTGAGATTGGCCGCTGGGTTACCAGTACCGAGCGTGACCGGGCCGCTGAGCTTTTTCACGATGCGCTATGCGATCTTATGATGATCTTACAGGGGCCAGAGGCGTTGATTTCGCTACGCGGCTCAATAGCGTTGCAATATGGCAGCGGTGGTCAGCCGGGCATTTCTGCCCACTATAACCCCAGCCAACGCAGCTTTGCGCTGGCTAAAAATGCTGGCCCCGGCAGTATTGCCCATGAGTGGTTTCATGCTTTCGACCATTATATCGCCAGTAAGTGCTTTCGCGGTGCGCCCAACGGTATGTTCGCTTCTACCGCTTGGCTTGCCGATGTGGCGCCTATTCCCCATCCGCTCAACCAGTTACTGATACGCTGCTTCAAGGAAATTTTGCTACAGCCAGCGGGTGAACAGCCAAGCAAGCTATTTAAGCACTCGGCACACATGGACAAAAAGCTTGGCCAGCTCTACTACAGCAAGCCCGAAGAGCTCTGCGCCCGCGCTTTTGAAGCGTTTGTGCAAGATGCCGCCATTACCAATCACTTCCTAGTCAAAGGCACCAAAGCCTCCCCCGAAGCGGAAATGGGGCTTTACCCGCAGGGCGAGCAGCGGGAGAGAATTAACCGCGCGTTTAGCGACTATTTTGGCGGGCTAGGAAAGGCGTTGAAAAGCGAAGAAAAATAATCGTTGGCCATCCGAAGCGCAATGACATCGCAGCAGGGACACGGCTGCACTCTGGACTCAAAGGAAGAGACTCAGCCTATTGTGCTGTGTGCGAAAAAGCACAATCGCGACTACGCTATAGCAACGTTCACTACTCAAAGGAAGAGAATATGTCTACTACCACTATCGTCGTTATCGTTGTTGTTATCGTTGCCGTGTTAGGTATTGGCTTCGGCGGCGTGCTGCCTTTTTAATAGCCCCCTTTATTTTCCCAAAACTGTTCCCAACAGCCAGAAACAAAAAGGCCGCCAAGCTAAGCACTTGACGGCCTTGAAAATTCTGTGGCGGAGGGGGAGGGATTCGAACCCTCGAAGCCTTGCGGCTTACACACTTTCCAGGCGTGCTCCTTCGACCACTCGGACACCCCTCCGCGTTTTGGCGCTGTTGAAAGGCTATACCTTTCGCGACAGAACGGCGCACATACTATGGGCTAAGCCTCGAAATAGCAAGCCTTTTCAGGCCGATTACCCATTCGGTTAGCGGGACGGCAACACCGCGTAACTGCCGTTGGCTTCCAGGCAGAGTGTCTCACCACAATAGAGCCGCTGGGTTAGCTCTATACGCCCTTTACCGCGCTCTGCGAGCTTGTTGGCAAGCTGTGCGGGGCCTTCTGGTAGAGCTGGCGTGCATACCAAGCGGTAGTCACTCGTTACCGGCGCAAGAAAACGCTGGCTAGCCTCGGCAACGACCACATCCCGCGCAATGCCCCGCTCGCGCAGCCATAGCGTTAGCCAGCACCAACCTTGCAGCGTAGTCTGCGCCGTGAGTGCACCGCCAAACCCCGTGCCCTTATCGTTAAGGTTAGGCGATAACGCTAACTGCCAGGTTAGCGAATCGTCCTGGCGTGAGACTTCGTGAATGCCTAGCGCGCTTACCATGGGGATGGCATCACTTAGCCACTGCTGAAAGACGGCCAGGTCCTCCGGTTGGCTCTCTGGCAGCGGCAAACGGGGGTGGGGTATGCTTGGCTGGCGGGGCAGATTCATACCTAGCCCCAACGCTCAACAAAGTCAGCAACGTTATGCTGTGGTACGGGTTTGTGGCGACCCCCTAAGGTGCCCAGATAGATAAACGCGACGACTTCATCATCTTCATCCAGGCTCAGCCCTTTGCGAACCACAGGGTCGAAAGCATATTTCCCGCTGCGCCACATAGCGCCTAAGCCTAGCGCGTGGGCGGCTAGCAGTATGCCGTGGGCGGCGCACCCAGCGGAGATCACCTGCTCCATTTTGGGTACTTTTTCGAGTTCGGGCGTGACCTTGGCGATTACGGCGATAATCATCGGCGCTCGCAGCGGTTTTTTGCGCGCTGAGTTGAGCGTTTCGTCGTCGGCGCTGGGATCCTCCTGAAACTCCGCCTCGGCAAATAGCTCGCCTAACCGTTCACGCCCTTCCCCGCTGAACTCGATAAAGCGCCAGGGACGCAGCTCTTTATGGTCGGGCGCTCGTAGCGCGGCCTGATAAATGGCGCTGAGTTGTTCGCCGCTGGGTGCTGGCTCCATCAGCTTGCCCATTGAGCTACGTTCGTGAAGCAGCGTAAGTGCGTCCATTAATGACTCCAAATCCAATCGTGTGAGGCTACTGTAGCACCGTCATTTATAACACTGTCCTTAATAACACTGTCATTTACAACATTGCCGTTTACTGCCTTGCTAGGCGCAGCGGGGCGGGCGGCGTTAGCCCGGGCGTTGCGCGCCAGGGGCTAATGTCCAACCCGCCGCGGCGCACGTAACGCGCCAGCACCAGCAACTGAGTAGGCTGTACCTGGGCCATTAAGTCGGTAAAGATATGCTCAACGCAGTGTTCGTGGAAATCCTGGTGCTGACGAAACCCAATCAGGTAGCGCAGCAGCCCTTCGCGGTCGATTTTGGGCCCTTTATAACAAATCAGCACGCTGCCCCAGTCCGGCTGGCCGGTAACGGGGCAGTTAGATTTCAGCAGGTGGGAGTAGAGCGTCTCTTCAACGACCTCATCGCCTACCGTTAAGTGGGCGCTACTAGGCGTGTAATCGCTTACTGCGATATCTAAATCGTCCAAGCATTCGCCTGGCAAGCGCTGCGCTGAAAGCTCAGGGGCATCCACATCAAACAACTCAACGCTCACCTCAGCCCCTGCCGCAACCGCGAGGTCATTGGCAAGCGTTTCCATCACTTCCTGACGAGTATAAAAACGGGTTTGGTTGAAGCTGTTGAGGTAGAGCTTCCAGGATTTAGACTCAATCAGATGGGGGGAGCTTGCAGGCAGGCGAAAGCGCGCCACGGCTACGATAGGCTTACCGCGGCTGTTCAGCCAGGAGACTTCAAAGGCGTGCCACTCATCCTCCCCCACAAACGGCAAAGCGCCCTCTTCAATCCCTAGTGGCGCCCGGTTAGCCGCGCGGGGAATCGGGTAGAGAAGCCCCGCGTTATACTGTTCAGGATAGGCGGAATCGCGCCCTAACGGCGCATGTTCTAAGGTATCAGGGCGATGTGCCATGGTATAAAAGCTCTCTTCTCAATCAAGTTGTTATGCGCTTAGCTGCGAATGCCTTTGCCTCGCTCTAGCATCGCTAGCGCAATGCTAAACAGCACAATAATAAAGGCGAAAATGGCGGCAAGCGCCCAGCCAACGGGAATATCCGACACTCCCAAGAAGCCGTAACGGAAAACATTCACCATGTACAAAATCGGATTGAGCATGGAAACGCCCTGCCAGAAGTCAGGCAGCATTGAGATTGAGTAAAACACGCCACCCAGATAGGTAAGCGGCGTGAGAATAAAGGTCGGCACGATAGAAATATCGTCGAACTTATTCGCCAGCAAGGCATTAATAAAGCCGCCAATAGAAAATAGCGCAGAGGTGAGCACAACGACCAACACCGTGAGCAGCGGATGTTCCATGGTCAGGCGGGTAAAGAACAGCGATACCACGGTCACAATCAACCCTACGCCCAGCCCACGCGCCATACCGCCTAGAATAAAGCCGGCCAAAATCACCCAGTTGGGCATCGGCGATACCATCATCTCTTCAATCGAGCGCTGGAACTTGTTTGAAAAGAAACTCGATGCCACGTTGGAGTAGCTGTTGGTAATCACCGACATCATGATCAGTCCAGGGACGATAAAGTCCATGTAACTGAAGCCGTCCATATCGCCAATCCGCGAACCAATTAGATTACCGAAGATGATGAAGTACATCGCCATGGTGATTGAGGGCGGCAGTAGCGTTTGTGGCCAAATGCGGGTGAAGCGTTTGATCTCTTTTAGCACCAGGGTCCAGAGCGCGATGAGTGTCTGGCTGAAATTCATGCGCGCACCTCTTTGGTTTCATCACTTGAGCTTGCTACGCGCTGGTCAATCGCTCCTTGGCCACTGCTTTCCACCATTGACACAAACATCTCCTCAAGACGGTTGGCGCGATTACGCATGGAAACCACCTGCACGCCCTGCTCGCTCAACGCATTGAAGACATCGTTCAAGCGCTGTCCGCGATGCACTAACAACGAAAGCTGGGTGGGTTCTAACTGGTGCAGCTCAAAGCCTTCGATTCTGGGCACTTCTACAACTGGCTCAGCCAAATCAATCAAGAAGGTCTCGGTATCAAGCTCAGCCAGCAGCTCCCGCACGCTAGTGTTCCGCACAATGTCGCCATTATTGATAATCGCCACATTACGGCACAGGCTCTCAGCCTCTTCCAGGTAGTGCGTCGTCAGGATGATGGTGGTGCCTTCGTCTTGGTTAATTCGCCGCATATACTCCCACATACTGCGCCGCAGCTCGATATCCACCCCGGCGGTTGGCTCATCCAGAATCAGCAGTTTGGGACGATGCATCAGCGCTCGAGCGATCATCAGGCGGCGCTTCATGCCACCTGACAGCATGCGCGCGCTGCCGTTGCGCTTTTCCCATAGGCCCAGATCGGTCAGCAGCTGTTTAGCGCGGGGCAAGGCCTCACGGCTAGTCATACCGTAGTAGCCCGCCTGGGCCAGTACGATATCGAGCACTTTCTCAAATTGATTGAAGTTGAACTCTTGAGGCACTACGCCTAGCTGGTACTTGGCTTTAGCGAAGTCTTTATCCACATCAATGCCGAATATGGAGACCTTGCCCGCCGTCTTTTGCACCAGCGAACAAACCACCCCCAAGGTGGTGGATTTACCGGCGCCATTGGGGCCCAACAAAGCAAAAAAATCGCCCTGCTGGACGTCGAGATCAATACCTTTGAGCGCCTGAAAACCATTGCCATACACTTTGGTAAGGCCACGGATCGACAATGCCGGTTCGGCCATGAAAATGTCCTGTCAGCAAAATGAGAAGCACGAAAAAGTGCGTTAGAAGGAGAGATATCGGGGCAATCATATGTTTTTTCAAGCCACCCACTGCCACACATAGCCTGCTATTGGCTAGCGCGCTATCGATTCAAGCGCATATGTACATTTAATGACACTTTGCCACGCTTTTGGGGCAGAAGCCCGCGAACTAATACTTTAGTATTAGCGCCGTGCTATGTAGGGAGTCGGGATAACCACCGCTTGGCATACAAGGGAATCAAGAAAACACATAAGAGAGCTAATCACATAATGAGCGCCACTGTTACTCACCACCCAAAGGCCTTAGCCAGCTTACCGCCAGTCGCTTCGCCTAAGACAAAGAAGAGCTTAGCCGCTTTACCCCTTCGTCGACAGCGGCTTATTGGAGTTGTTGTGCTCTGGTTGATCCTTGCCATCATGATTGTCGTTAACGCATGGCAAAGTCGTGCCTTACTGTATACCGAACGCGAACAACGCATGGTCACCGCCGTGGATATCGCGGTTTCGACCATGGAACATTTTGACATGCTGGCCCAGCAGGGCGATATCACGCTGGATGAAGCTAAAACCCTCGCCTTGGACACCATTCGCGATGTGCGTTTCGGGGAAGAAGATAATTATCTATTTGCGTTTAGTGGCGACCTGAAAATGCTTGCCCACCCTAAACGGGAACGAGGAGACGATCTGGCCCAGGTCACTGATCCTGAAGGCACGCGTATTTTCCAAGCCATTCTAGATAACACCCGCGGCACGGGAAGCAGTTTCACTGAGTATTACTCAAATTTTGCCAGAGGAAACGATGCGCAACCGTTGGTACGTACTTACGCCGAGGCTTACGGGCCTTGGGATATGTACATTGCCAGCGGTGTTTTTATGGGGGATGTTAACAGCGCGATCATGGGTCAGCTTATCGAAAGCGTAGTAGTGGGCATACTCGCTGGCGTGCTAGTCACCATCGCTTTCTGGAGCATGATCTCGTTAATCCTACGTCGTCTTGGCGGCGAGCCTAGCTACGCCGCAAGCGTCGTTGGCCGTATTGCTCAAGGCGATTTATCCGCAACAGTGCTGCTCAGCCAGAACGACACCAGCAGCTTATTGCACGATATCCAAGCAATGCGTGACAAGCTGCGCGAAACCATGCAGGAAATACAGACCACCAGTAGCGCCGTTGATCATAATGCCGGCGAGATCGCCTCAGGCAATCAAGAACTCTCCTCGCGCACCGAGCAACAGGMTGCAGCGCTTCAACAAACTTCTTCCAGCATGGAAGAGGTCACCGCCACAGTGCGACAAAATGCCGACAGCGTAGAACAAGCCAAAGAGCTGGTACGCAATGCCGGCGAAACGTCCCAAGCAGGCCAACAGGCGATTGGGGAAGCGGTCACCTCCATGCAGGCTATTAACGCAGAAGCCGCCAAAATCACCGAGATCGTGACTCTGATTGATGGCATTGCGTTTCAAACCAATATTTTGGCACTCAATGCTTCCGTGGAAGCCGCTCGGGCGGGCGAACATGGGCGAGGCTTTGCCGTCGTCGCTGGCGAAGTGCGCCAGCTAGCGAATCGTTCAGCCAACGCCGCTCAGGAGATCAAAACGCTGATCGACACATCGAACACACAAGTGAGCAATGGCGCTACGCTGGTCGGCACGGCGAAAGAGCGGATGCAAAAAATTGATCAGCAGATCCAGCAGGTTAATGACTTGTTTACCGACATTACCGCGGCCACCCACGAACAGACGCGGGGCATTGAACAGATCAACGTTGCGATTGCTCAATTAGATCAGGCTACCCAGGATAATGCATCCATGGTTCAGCAAACGGCAACGTCCGCCCATGACCTAACCAAGCGTTCACAGTCGCTAAACGATGTCGTCAGCCACTTCACACTCACCCACTAACCATTCAGAAACGCTTTTCTGCGCTCAAGCCTGTTGGCTTGAGCGTATTGGGTGTGGCAACTATTTAAGCGCACGAAAAAAATCGCACAAAAACAGGCGATTATTAAAAAAGCTAAAAGCTTGAATACAAAGAGAATGACGGCAGAGAGGATAACGAAGGAGTACGACTGCTTACACGGAGKGGGAAAGGAGATTCGACGTGACTGGCCTTCCAGCTCACGACCCTCGCCTTGGCAAGGCGATACTCTTCCACACCAACAAAACTGGAGCGGGAAAGGAGATTCGAACTCCCGACCCTCGCCTTGGCAAGGCGATGCTCTACCACTGAGCTATTCCCGCAACGCACACACAACTGCTTATAACGCTTGATGGCGTCCCATAGGGGGTTCGAACCCCTGTTACCGCCGTGAAAGGGCGGTGTCCTAGRCCACTAGACGAATGGGACWATATATCGAAACTGGAGCGGGAAAGGAGATTCGATCGGACTGGCGCACCAGATCCCGACCCTCGCCTTGGCAAGGCGATACTCTTTACCACACCATCAAACCTGGAGCGGGAAAGGAGATTCGAACTCCCGACCCTCGCCTTGGCAAGGCGATGCTCTACCACTGAGCTATTCCCGCTTATAAAACGCTTGCTCTTACTTAACGCTTACCTAAAGTACCGAAAGTGGCGTCCCATAGGGGGTTCGAACCCCTGTTACCGCCGTGAAAGGGCGGTGTCCTAGRCCACTAGACGAATGGGACAMTWTAAGCAATTTCTGCTTGGAGCGGGAAAGGAGATTCGACCGGGCTGGCGTTCCAGCTCCCGACCTCGCCTGACTTACCACACACCTAACACMTACTTGGAGCGGGAAAGGAGATTCGAACTCCCGACCCTCGCCTTGGCAAGGCGATGCTCTACCACTGAGCTATTCCCGCATTCCGATAACCCTGACGACCTCTTATCTTTAAAGGCTTAGCCTCAAAATAAGTGGCGTCCCATAGGGGGTTCGAACCCCTGTTACCGCCGTGAAAGGGCGGTGTCCTAGACCACTAGACGAATGGGACGTTGCATTGCCTCGTCGAGGTGGCGCGTATGTTACTCAGACCGCCTTAAGCTGTCAAGCACTCAGCCCTCATCAAGCTAACTGACCTGCTTTCAACCACCTACACGCTCAGACAATAGAGAGCGATATCAAGTGCACACCAAGAGTGCCATTTGAGATCAACAAGCTGCATAACGGTGCAAACCGTTAATTTTGTTGTGCTTACCTTGCCAACTTGCAACCTACAAAACCCTTTAAAATCTTTTATTTATAAAAAAATCGATTTTTTATGGCACACCCCTTGCTACTTCATTGTGTTCCCTTGCTGACCTACTTCCCAATTAATGAGGTGTGCTATGTCCTTATCCCGTCGCAAGTTTCTCACTACAGCCGCGGTCTCCTCCACGGCCGGCTTGGTATTAGGGGCGCCGTCAATTGCCCGTGCGCAATCCGCCGAGAGTTTTAACTGGCGTATGACCAATGCTTATCCACCCGGCTCGCCCTTTTACGTGGAAGGTCCTGGCAGCCCCACCGATGTAATCGCCAAAATTAACGCCATGTCAGGCGGTCGACTCAACATTCAACACTTCTCATCCGGCGAGCTGATTCCCGCCTTTGAAGGCTTCGAAGCCGTCCAAAGCGGCACCATCGAAATGAACGCCGCCAACAGCTACTTTTGGTCGGGCACTACCTTTGCCGCCCAGTACTTCACCACCGTGCCATTTGGCATGAGCTTTATGGGCCATATGGCGTGGCTTTACCACGGTGGCGGTTTGGAGCTTTGGCACGAAGTGTATGAACCCTACGGAATGGTGGCCTTCCCGCTGAATAACACCGGCGTACAAATGACCGGCTGGTTCCGCGAACCCATTGAGGATATTAGCCAGCTAAACGGTCTGCGCATGCGCGTTCCTGGCTTAGCGGGTCAGGTCTACTCCTCGCTTGGCGTGGATGCCCGCGTGCTGCCCGGTGGCGAAATCTTCCCGGCGCTGGAGCGCGGCGTTATCGATGCCGCCGAGTTTGTTGGCCCGTTCCAAGACCGCCGCATGGGCCTACACAACGCTGCCAAGTTCTACCACACCACTGGCTGGCATGAACCTTCTACCACTGGCGAACTGCTGATCTCGAAATCACACTGGGACAGCCTGCCTGAAGATCTGCAGATGATTGTGAAAAGCGCCTGTATGGCTGCCTGCTTGGAGAGCGTGACCTGGTCGGAAGCCGTTAATGGTGAAGCCATGACCGACCTGGTAGAAAACGAAGGCGTCACTGCCAGCATGCTGCCACAACCCGTCATTGATGCGCTGCGTGAGGCAACGATGGACACGCTTTCTACCGAAGCCGACGCCGACCCGCTGGTGCGTAAAGTGCACGATAGCTATATGGCGTTTAAAGCCAATCATGACCGCTGGGCAGGCGCCAGTGAACGCGCTTGGTTAAACGACATTATCGGAGTCTGATATGCGCGCCGTGGCATGTTTTGTCCACGGAGTTGAGGCGGTGGTTCGGCTTTTTGGCTGGATCGCCGCCTGGACCTGCGTGGTATTAGTCGGATTAGTCGCTGGTGACGTATTGATGCGCTATGCATTTAGCGTTGGCGCGGTATGGCTGCAGGAGCTGCAGTGGCACTTGATCTCACCTATCGCACTGTTTGGCATGTCGTATCTACTGCTGATGGGTGAGCAAGTTCGCGTGGACGTCTTCTACGAACGCTTCCCCGCGAGTCTGCAGCGAGTAATTGAGGTGATCGGTGGGCTATTACTGCTAGTCATGGGGCTGTATATCGCCTGGCTGACGCTGCCCTGGATCGCCCAGTCGTTCGCCCGCGGCGAGGCGTCACCCAACCCCGGTGGCCTACCTCTGCGCTGGCTACTCAAATCGCTGATTCCGTTTGGTTTTGTCCTTCTCGCGCTGCAAGGGTTGGCCCACGCGCTGCGTCAGGCGTTCGCCCTGCCCACACGAGGTGAATAACGCATGTCTCCCAATGAATGGCTAGCGATCGGCATGATCGTGGCTTTTTTCGTGTTTCTGCTGATTGGTATACCGGTAGGTATAAGCATCGCCGCTACAGCCTTCTTCTTTGGCTATATCGGCTTCGGACCGATGCTGTTTAATCTGCTGCCATCGCGTATCTACGGGGTGGTGACCAATTACACTTTTATGGCGATACCGCTGTTTGTGTTTATGGGGGTGATGCTGGAGAAGTCGAAATTGGCTGAAGAGCTGATCGATGTGATCGGCCACTTGTTTGGCGGCGTTTCAGGCGGCATGGGGGTGGCGATTATTTTAGTTGGCGTTTTGTTAGGCGCCGCGACGGGCATTGTCGGCGCCMCCATCGTCACCCTGGGCCTGCTCACCCTGCCCACACTGCTACGCCGCGGTTACCCCAAAACCCTGGCCACCGGCATGATTTGCGCCTCGGGTACCTTGGGGCAAATTATTCCGCCCAGCCTGGTGCTGATTTTACTCGCGGAAATTCTGGGTGAATCGGTCGGCACGATGTTCGCCGCGGCCATGGTGCCGGGGCTGACGCTGGCGGCGGTCTATATTATTGCCATTCTGATGATCGCCAAACTCTACCCCCACCTAATGCCGCCAATTCCGGCTGAAGAGCGTGCGGATATGGGGAGGCGCCAACTGATTCGTAAAGTCGTTACCGTAGTGGGACCGCCTGTGGGCTTGGTGTTTGCAGTATTGGGTTCGATTATTGGCGGTATTGCGGCGCCTACCGAAGCGGCCTCCATGGGCGCACTGGGGGCGTTAGTCATTGTGACTTGCTCCGGGCGGTTAACCTTTGCGCTGCTCAAAGAGGTTGCCAAAGCCACGCTGGTAATCTCGGCGATGGTGTTCTTTATTTTAATCAGCGCCCAGGTGTTTGGCCTGGCATTTCGTGGTTTAGGCGGCGAGCACTTGGTTGCCCGTATGTTTGATTGGGTGCCCGGTGGTGAGCTAGGCGCGATGCTGTTTATGCTGCTACTAATGTTTGTCTTGGGCTTCTTCCTGGAGTGGATCGAGATCAGCTATATTGCCCTACCGCTGTTTCTACCCTTCTTTGTCCAGATGGGCGTTGATATGGTGTGGCTGGGTATTTTGGTGGGGCTGGTGCTGCMAACCTCGTTTCTTACCCCTCCCTTTGGTTGGTCGCTGTTTTTCCTTAAAGGCGTGGCGCCTAAAGAAGTCTCGACACTGGATATTTACAAAGGCGCACTGCCCTTTATCGGCTTACAGTTTCTGGCCGTGGCGCTGGTGTTTATCTTTCCGAGCATTGCCACTTGGCTACCGAACGCGATTGGCTGGTAATCATAATTAAAAAGGACGCTGGATATGCTCCACACTCAACGTAGTTATGGCGGCAGTTGTGTCGCCCCTCATCACCTAGCTGCCAGCGCCGGGCGCGATGTGCTTAAACAGGGTGGTAATGCGGTAGAAGCCATGGTTGCCGCTGCCGCGGCCATTGCCGTGGTTTATCCGCATATGAACGCCTTGGGCGGCGACGGTTTCTGGTTAATTCATGAGCCGGGCAAAGCGCCGGTAGCTATCGACGCATGCGGCCCGGCGGCAGGCTTGGCCAGCGCGGATTTCTACGCCGGTGAAACGCAGATTCCCGAGCGTGGCCCTAAAGCTGCGCTTACCATGGCGGGCACCATTGGCGGCTGGCATGAAGCACTGAACGTGGCATCAACATGGGGTAAGTCACTTCCGCTTACCACCCTACTGGCCGATGCCATTCATCATGCCGAAACGGGCATTGCGGTTTCCCAAAGCCAAGAGGCGCTCACTGCCAAACACGTAGAGCGTTTATCCCAAAGCCCTGGCTTTAGCGATGCCCTTCTGCTTAACGGCCAGGTACCCCGTGAAGGCGAACGGCTGCGCCAGCCGCGTTTGGCCGCCACACTCAAGCGTTTGGCAGAAGCAGGATTAGATGACTTCTACCGCGGCGAGCTGGCCGCCAGTATGGCGCGGGATTTAGAGGCCGTCGGCAGTCCGCTGCGCCTGGCAGACTTTCACGCTTATCGCGCCCAACGGGTCACACCGCTGGAAGTAACGCTTCAGGATGCCACGCTGTATAACCTGCCTGCGCCGACCCAAGGCATGGCCTCGTTAATGATTTTAGGTATCTACGAGCGCCTAAAAGCCGCCGAGCCCAACGGTTTTGACCACCTGCATGGTTTAATTGAAGCCACCAAACGCGCCTTTATCCTGCGCGACCAAAACGTCACCGACCCCGGCCGTGTGCCAACACCGCTGCAAGATTTGCTCAGCGAAGAGAACATTGGCTTAGAAGCGGCTCAGATCGACCCGCAGCACGCCCTACCCTGGCCCCACGAACCAGCGCCAGGCGACACCATTTGGATGGGCACCGTGGATAGCGAAGGACGTTCGGTGAGCTTTATTCAGAGCATCTACTGGGAGTTTGGCAGCGGCGTGGTGTTACCGGAAAGCGGCGTGCTGTGGCAAAACCGCGGCATCAGCTTCTCGCTTAACCCCGACGACCTGCGCAGCTTAGCCCCTGGTCGCAAACCCTTCCACACGTTGAACCCGGCGCTGGCCAAATTTAACGATGGCCGCACCATGGTTTACGGCACTATGGGCGGTGAAGGCCAGCCGCAAACCCAGGCGGCCGTATTTTCACGCTATGCAATGCACGGCATGCCGCTCCAGCAGGCGATTACCGCCCCCCGCTGGTTGCTGGGTCGTACCTGGGGAGAAAGCAGCACGAACTTAAAGCTGGAAGCGCGCTTTGACGACGCGCTGATCACCGCCTTAGTCACGGCGGGCCATGATGTGGAAGTACTCCCAGAGGCATTCAGCGACACCATGGGGCATGCAGGTGGGATTGTGCACCACCCCGATGGATTAATAGAAAGCGCCCACGACCCGCGCAGTAATGGCGGGGSGGCAAGCTTATAAGAAGCAGACTGGCGGCTTTCTCAGCCTTCGCACAGGCTGAACTTGGGCAGGTGGCTAGCTGTCACTTACACAAGTGATAAGCTAGTCTGCCTAATAAGCCTCTGAATGATTGAAACCAGAGGGAAAGGAGAACCCCATGGCGAAAATAGAAAAATCCCCCGACGAATGGCAACAACAGCTAACCCCAGAGCAGTACCGTGTTGCGCGTGAAAAAGGCACGGAACGACCGTTCACCGGCGACTATCAGGTGCGCGATGCGCAGGGTATTTACCACTGTGTCTGCTGTCATGCGCCGCTGTTTGAAAACGAGCACAAGTTTGACGCTGGCTGCGGTTGGCCAAGCTTCGACCGGCCGCTGGGCACCCGCTGTGTGGAGGAGCATACCGACACCACGCACGGCATGCAGCGAACCGAGGKGGTCTGCTCCCACTGCGATGCCCACCTGGGTCATGTATTCCCCGATGGGCCTCCAGATACCACCGGTTTACGCTACTGCATTAACTCCGTGTCACTGGAATTTCACCCCGACGAGTAATCAGCGTTAAGTCCGGCGGGCTGCTATAATGGCAGCCCGCTTTTTTTGTGCTTGTAGGAGAGATTCATGCTCGGCTGGTTTCCAGGACATATGAACAAGGCCCGCCGCCAGATTGCGGAGGTGCTGCCAGAGATCGATGTCGTGATCGAGGTACTCGACGCGCGTCTGCCCTACTCCAGCGCCAACCCGATGCTGGCCGAGCTAACCCGCCATAAGCCGGTGTTGAAAATTCTCTCCCGCGCCGATCTCGCCGACCCTGAGCGAACGGCCGAGTGGGTGGCTTTTTTCGATGCCCAAGAGAATATGCGCGCCCTGGCGGTGACCACCACCAATACCCGCGAACTAAAGAAAATCCCCAAGCTATGCCATGAGCTGGCCGGTGCCGTGCGTGCTGATCGCGATGTCCGCGTAATGGTGATGGGCATACCGAATGTCGGTAAGTCCACGCTGATTAACGGCTTAGCAGGGCGAAAAATCGCCAAAACCGGCAACGAGCCTGCGGTGACCAAGCGCCAGCAAAAGGTACGTATTGATGGGCGTGTGGCGCTTACCGATACCCCTGGGGTACTGTGGCCCAAAATTGAAGACCAGGCCAGCGCCTATCGCCTCGCCGCCACCGGTGCCATTCGCGACACGGCCATTGAGTACACAGACGTGGCGATTGTGACCAGCGCGGAGCTTGCCAAACGCTACCCTGAAGCGCTCACCGAGCGCTATAAGCTCAAAGAGCTGCCGCCCTACGCGGCGCCCGATATTCCCCACGACATTGATGCGGACGGCCCCAAAAAGCCTGACTTCCTCGCTATTGCTGGCTTTGACGGCAACGCCATTTTGAAAGATATTGCTGCTCGCCGTGGCGGACTGCGCCCCGGCGGTGCCGTCGATCTGCATCGCGGCGCGGAAGTACTGCTTCACGAACTGCGCGATGGCAAGCTAGGCCGACTAACCCTTGAAACTCCGGCGGATATTCCCCCACCGCCCGAGCAAAACAACGAAGACAATCAAGACCTTTCCGACGCATAATGGTTTGGCAGCCTGTTAGCCGATGACGGCTCGTAGGCGCTTACCTTTTGGATACTTTGGGCCTCTCGCTACTTTTGGACAGACACCTCATGGATACCCCGCAGTCGCACGAATCACAACCGCTGAAGAAATCTCATAAGCTGCACAATGTCTGCTATGACATTCGTGGCCCGGTACTCGACCATGCCAAGCGCCTGGAAGAGGAAGGCCAGCGGATTCTCAAGCTCAACATCGGCAATCCTGCGCCGTTCGGCTTCGAGGCGCCGGAAGAGATTCTCCAGGATGTGATGCGTAATCTGCCCACCGCCCAGGGCTACTGCGACTCCAAGGGCCTCTACTCCGCCCGTAAAGCAATAATGCAGGAGTGCCAGCGTAAGCAGATTCCCAACGTGGGCATTGAGGATATCTTCATCGGTAACGGCGTCTCCGAGCTGATTGTGATGGCCATGCAGGCGCTGCTCAATGACGGCGATGAGGTACTGATTCCAGCGCCGGACTACCCGCTATGGACCGCGGCCGCCCACCTTTCCGGTGGCCATGCGGTGCACTACCTGTGCGACGAACAAGCCGACTGGACGCCCGACATGGCGGATATTCGCGCCAAAATCACCAGCCACACCCGGGCCATTGTACTGATCAACCCCAATAACCCAACGGGTGCGGTATATCCGCCTGCCGTGGTTAAAGAGGTATTGGCAATCGCCAAGCAGCACAATCTAGTGGTGTTCTCTGATGAGATCTACGACAAGATTTTGTATGACGGCGTTGAGCACACCGCTACCGGGGCACTGGCGGACGATGATCAGTTAGTCATCACTATGAACGGTCTCTCCAAAAGCTACCGTTGCGCCGGCTTCCGCTCAGGCTGGATGATTATTTCCGGCACCCTGGCCAAGCTAAACGCCCAGGACTATATCCAGGGGCTGAATATGCTGGCCTCTATGCGGCTGTGCGCTAACGTGCCCGCCCAGCACGCGATTCAAACCGCGCTGGGGGGCTATCAGTCGATCAATGATCTGATCCTGCCCGGCGGGCGACTGCTGGCCCAGCGCGATATTACCGTGGAGAAGCTGAACGCTATTCCCGGGGTCTCCTGCGTGAAACCCAAAGGCGCGCTCTACGCCTTTCCACGCCTCGACCCGAAAGTGTTCAACATTAAAGATGACCAGCAGATGGTGTTGGATCTGCTGCTACAGGAAAAAATATTGCTGGTGCAGGGCACCGCCTTTAACTGGCCCGAGCCGGACCATGTACGCATCGTCACGCTACCCTGGGCCGACCAGCTTGGCGATGCGCTGGACCGCTTTGCTAACTTTTTGTCCCGTTACCGTCAGTAAGTCAGGAAGATTTAACAGCCTCCATGACTTGAAACTGCCATGAACAGTACGTATCTAAGCAACTATTCCGTGACCCATTTCACTGGCTGCTGTTAAACCGTTTTATAAACGCTTAGGGAGAACCTGCACCATGATGCGAATTCTACTGTTTTTAGGCACCAATATAGCGGTATTGTTGGTCGCCAGTATTACCCTGCGCCTGCTGGGCGTTGAAGGGTATCTGCGCGGCCAGGGGATCAACTTCACCAGCCTGCTGATTTTCTGCTTTATCTTCGGTATGGCGGGCTCGATTATTTCGCTGTTCATCTCCAAATGGATGGCCAAGCGCAGCACCGGCACGGTGATTATTGAAACGCCTTCCAACTCCACAGAGCAGTGGTTGCTGGATACCGTTGCGGAGCTTTCCCGTGAAGCGGGTATCAAAACGCCGGAAGTGGGCATCTTCCCCGCCCAGCAGTCCAACGCCTTTGCGACTGGCTGGAATAAAGATGATGCGTTAGTCGCTGTTTCAGCGGGCTTAATGAACCGTATGCGCCCGGAAGAAGKGCGCGCAGTACTGGCTCACGAAATAGGTCACGTCGCTAACGGCGATATGGTAACGCTGGCACTGATTCAAGGCGTGGKGAACACCTTTGTCATGTTCTTTGCCCGGGTGGCGGCGCACCTAGTGGATAACTTCCTGCGCAGCCGTAGCGAGGGCGGTGGCGGCCTGGGCTTTATGGGTTACTTCGCAGTGGTTATGGTCGCTGAGATTGTATTTGGTATTTTGGCCTCGGCGATCGTCGCCTGGTTCTCGCGCTACCGCGAATACCGCGCCGACGAAGCAGGTGCACGCTTGGCGGGCACCAACGCCATGGTCAGCGCGCTGGCACGCTTGAAAACCGAAACCGAAATGCCCGACCAAATGCCTGATACGCTGCGCGCCATGGCCATCACMAAAGGCCAAACACGCTCGCTGGTGGAAAAGCTATTTGCCAGCCACCCGCCGCTGGATGAGCGCATCCGCGCACTAAAAGAAGCCGCTTATCGTCAGTAAGTTTTTCCGCAATTTCATACGTTTAAGGCCCGCATATGCGGGCCTTACTGTTTTTCGCCATCGGTTTTCAATAGCTGTTTTTCACAATCTAGCTAGTGTTACCGCAAACCCTGCACCACGCAGTATACCCTCTAGCGCTACCGCCTCCCCTGATAGCTGCACGTTGAGGGTAGCGAACTCGCGGCGTAGCGGGTAGTTGGCGCGGCAGTCGTCAAAGCCTTTGCGCATACCGTGATGCAGCGTTTGACGCTCTAGCGCATCGTGGTCGCGGCGTACGTCGTAAACTGCTCGCATGCAGAGTCGCAGGGCGTCTTCCGGGGGGAGTGCGTGCTGCAAATGCAGCGACGCGAGGGCGGGCGGTGGGCAAATATCAGCAAACGTCAGCTCGCTGGGTTGGCCGCAGTGGTGCGCCAGCGCTTGCCGTATCATCCAGGTGCCGCGCAGCTTGCCATCCAGGCTATGCCCGGCAATATGCGGCGTTGCCAACGAGACCAGATCGCGCAGTCCAGCGTCGATGTCCGGCTCATCTTCCCATACATCCAATATTGCGCTGATATCGCCCTTCCCCGCCAACCGGCTGCGCAACGCCAAGCCATCCAGGCAGTCCCCACGCCCAGCATTCAGAACAACGCAACCCGGCATCAGCTCTTCGATGCGCTGGGCGTTGAGTAGTTGGTAAGAGGCGTGAGGGCCTTCCCGGGTCAGCGGCGTATGCAGGCAGAGCACATCACAGCGTTCAATGAGGGCGTCTAGAGAGTGAAACCCTCTCACCCCCTCCTCCTCAGCCCGGGGCGGGTCACAGGCCAGCGTTGCTATGCCCATGGCGGTTAGCCGTGCTTGCAAGTGGCTGCCCACATTACCCACTCCCACAATACCCACGGTACGCTCGCTAAGCAGCCAGCCATCGCGTTCTGCCAGCGTCAGCAGGCTGCTTAATACGTAGTCGACCACCGCTTCGGCATTGCAGCCGGGGGCACTGGCGAAAGCGATATCGCGCTTAGCGAGCGCCACCTGATCGATATGATCGGTGCCGATGGTGCAGGTGCCAATAAAGCGCACGGGGCTATCAGTAAGCAACTTATCGTTAACGTGGGTAATGGAGCGCACAATCAGCGCGTCGGCGGCGTGAAGATGAACGGCGTTTATCTCCCGCCCGGGTACGCGGGTTAGCGTACCCAAGGAGCCAAAGCAGGTGTCTGCAGCAGGGATGTTAGCGTCGATGACAAGTTTCATAGGCGTTTGGGTATCCGGGCTTTACAATACGCCCGCGACGGCTGATGGGCAGGCGTGTTTAAAGGCTATCTTTTAAGGGCTAAGTAAGGAGAGTGTTGTGATCGTACGCTGGGAAACCAACCATGACTATGTGTTGGTTCATATTCACCAGGATATGTTTGGTGACTGGATTTTCAGCCGCGCTTGGGGCCAAATCGGCACTCAGTTTGGCGGCCTGAAACATCAACTAGCCGATACGCTGGATCAAGCCCATATGTGGCTGGAGGATGAGGCCACCATCCAGTCTTCACGGGGGTTTCGCAAGGTGCTGGAAGTGGCCGACCATACGCCAGAAGGCCAGGAAGCCATGCGCCAGCTTTCACTGCTGGATGTGCTTTAGCCACCACGTTTAGCCATGCTTGTTAACCGCGCACTTTTAGCCATACACTTTTAGCCTAAGAAGCGCCGCCCGTCACGCTCATGGGCGCCTTTAGGCGCTGTGCTTTCTGGCGGTGCGGTAAACGCCGCCAGCGCCGATTCATCCAGCCAGCCGCGTTCGCGCAGCCAGGCACTTAAGCGCTCCAGCTCAAAACCACGATCCAGCTCCTTACCGTCACTGTCCATCAGCACCGGGATACGCACGCCGTAGCGCTCCACCAAGGCATCGTCGTCGCTAATCTCGATATGGTGCAACCATACCTTTTGGTTCGCGAGCGTGGCCACCAGTGACTCTAATTGGGTACACAGGTGGCAGCCCATGGTCGTGTAAAGCGATAGCTGGATCATACTGAAGCTCTCTTCATACTACAGCTCTCCTATGACGCCTTATGGCGAAGTAGAAACACATGGTGCAAGTTTGTACGCCGCTGGAAATCGGGGTCGAAGCTACGCCCGGTAATGTCCTCTACGGCAAATTGCTCGCTAAGCGCCTCATCCAGTTTAAAGCGCCGCTGGTTATTAGAAAATACCAAGGTTCCACCGGGTGCCAGGCGCGCCATTGCGAGCTCCACAAGCCGCGGGTGGTCACGCTGCACGTCGAGGGTGTCGCGCATCTTCTTGGAGTTAGAGAACGTCGGCGGATCCATAAAGATCAGGTCGAACTCGGCGTTGGCGGTTTCCAGCCAGCGGAAACAGTCGTCGCGCACCACCCGGTGCAGTCGCGTATCAAGTTTATTTAGCGCAAAGTTGTCTTTCGCCCACTCCAGGTAGGTGTTGGACATATCCACGCTCACGCTGTCGCTAGCGCCACCCAAGGCCGCCTGTACCGTCGCTGTGGCGGTATAACAGAACAGATTTAAAAAGCGCTTACCGCTGGCCATTTCGCCCAGCATGCGCCGTACCGGCCGATGGTCAAGGAACAGCCCGGTATCCAGGTAGTCGCGCAGGTTGACCCATAGCCGTGCTGCGCCCTCCTGCACCTCAAAGCGTTCACCGCTGGCGGCTCGCTTCTGGTACTGAGCGCTGCCAGTTTGGCGCTCGCGGCGTTTGATATAGATTTTGCTGGCATCAACGTTAAGCGCCTCGGGCATGACTTCCAAGGCATCGTACAAGCGCTTTTGCGCCTGAGCCGGATTGATCGAACTGGGCGCCGCGTACTCTTGCACGTGCACGCGATCACCGTAACGATCCACCGCCAGGGCGTACTCGGGCATATCAGCGTCATAGATGCGATAGCTGGTTTCACCGCTCTGTTTAAGCCATTTCTTCAAGCGCTTCTGATTTTTAATCAGTCGATTGGCAAACATCTGCGCATTGTCTGAGCCTTTTGAGGCTGGTGCGTGAGGCGTTTCTTGGCGATCTTCAGCAGTCGGCGCAGCACCGCTCTCAACGCTGGCCTGGGGCGCATCGCTAACGGCAGGCGAGTGCTCGGCACCACCAATCTCCATTAGCAGCAGCTTAGCATCCAAGGCGCCGTTTTTGAGCGCATACTGTTTGTGCGCCCGCATAGCCAGCCGGTGGCCGAGATCCGGGTTGCCGGTAAAGACCGCCAGCGTCCAGCCGGGAAACAGCGCTTTGGCTTTCTCACCCAGCTGGGCGTAGAGACGCACCAGCTCAGGCAGCTCGCCCAGCCGTTCGCCGTAAGGAGGATTGGTGATCAGCAGGCCGCTTTCAGCGCTGAGCGTTTCTGGCCGGGTCAGTTGGGCCAGACTCTGCCCATGCAGGGAAATCAGCGCAGGAATACCCGCTCGCATGGCATTGGCTTTCGCCGCATTGAGGGCCGCCGGGCTCTGGTCGAAACCTAAGAGTTGCGCTTTGCAGCGCTTGCGGCCAATCGACGCGCGCGCTTCGGCTTCGCGCTTCTGCTCCCGCCACGCCTCGTCATCATGCCCTGCCCAGCCGTGAAAGCCGAAGCGCTCACGATTAAGGTTTGGCGCTTGGTCGGCGGCCATCATGGCGGCTTCGATGAGTAGCGTGCCCGCACCACATAGCGGATCAATCAGCGGCTCACCCGCTTTTAAGCGCTCGGGCCAGCCCGCGCGCACCAATAGCGCTGCGGCCAAGTTCTCTTTTAGCGGCGCGTGGCCTACGTCACGGCGATAGCCCCGGCGGTGCAGGCTTTCACCAGAGAGATCCAGGCCAATGGTCAAGTTCATCCGGTGCAGATGGGCGTAGATGCGCAAATGCGGGGTTTTGGTATCCACGTTGGGACGTTCCTGCCCGGCCAGCTGCAGGGCATCGACCACGCCGTCTTTAACGGTTTGCGCGCCAAAGCGGGTATGGCGAATATGCTCGCTGCGGCCGTGGAAATCCACCGCCAGCGTGTTACCCGGTGCCAGGTGTTGCGTCCAGGCGATGCGGGCGACCACATCGCGCACCTGCTCGGCGGTGTCGATCATCGATTCGCGCACCAGGGTTAAAATCACCCGGTTAGCTAATCGCGACCATAGGCATACGCGGTAGGCGATGGCCTGACTGGCAGTGAAGTACACCCCAGCCACCGTGGTTTTGCCCGGCGTAGCGCCCAGCGCTATGAGTTCATCGTGGAGCAGGCCTTCGATGCCTTTGGGGCAGGTGGCTAGCAAATTTAGCGGAGCAGTTTGGTTCGACTCGATCATGATAATAGCGGCGCTGAAAGGCGCGATATTCCTGTATATAACAAATGAGTTTACGTTTTATGACAAATTGGTAGTCGACAGATGACCCCATCATGGTCTAACAATAAGAGAGTAGCTACTGAAAAACGCATGCGTTGCCTGTCAGGGCCGGTTTATGACTCGGCCTATGATTTGAAAGAGATCGCCGCTCGACCCGTTCAGCTCGTGAGTGCTAGACATTTGAGTTGAGGCGGCGTCTCGCTCTTGAAGCAAGCTCTCGGAATAATGGTGTTTTCGAACATGTATTACCAATAGTGTCGTCAACATCCTATTTCTTATCAAAGGCTTTCGTGAAAAGAGGTTAGCCAATGAAACGGCAAAAACGTGATCGCTTCCAGCGGGCTTATGTCCACGGCTACAAAGCGGGTGTATCGGGTCGTTCTCGTGATGACTGTCCCAGTCAAGATATCAATTTACGCGAATACTGGATGAGCGGTTGGCGTGAAGGTCGCGGCGACCAGTGGGATGGGATGACCGGCATTTCCGGTATCCATAAAAACCCCATGGTCATGACTTAACGTTTTTAGACTCTCTGATGTTTAAATGTAAGCTAACTTTTAAACAAAAGGTTATAAGTGAGCCCACTTTTTAAGTGGGCTTTTTAGCTAGCTTTCAGTGCCCTCGCACACTCGCCGACTAGTTTAGGCCCTTGGTAGATCAAACCTGAGTAGAGTTGCACTAAGTCCGCGCCAGCTGCGATTTTGGCCTGGGCGGCAGCGGCGCTATCAATACCGCCTACGCCAATAATCGGCAACGCGGGGAGGTGCTCACGCAGTTGTCGAATCACGCGATTGGATGCTTCGAAGACCGGCTTACCAGAAAGTCCACCGGCCTCCTTCGCTTGGGGGTCGTCCTGCACCGCTTCACGGGATACCGTGGTATTGGTGGCAATCACACCATCAAGGTGGTTGCGCTCAATACTTCCCGCCATCAACGCTACTTCTTCAGCACTCATATCCGGAGCGATCTTAATGAGCAACGGCACCTTGCGGCCCGCTTGGGCATCAAGCTCTATAGCGCGGGCACGAATAGGCGCCAACAGCGCGTCCAACTGCTCGCCAAACTGCAGACTGCGCAGCCCGGGGGTATTGGGTGACGAGACATTAACGGCAATGTAGTCCGCATAAGGGTGCACCGCGTCTAAACACACCAGGTAGTCATCCAACGCCTGCTCTACTGACGTGGTGAGGTTCTTACCAATATTGATACCCACTATGCCAGCGTAATGGCGCTGTTTAACCTGCTGAATCAGATGCTCCACCCCTTTGTTGTTAAAACCAAAGCGGTTGATGATCGCCTCGTGCTGCGCCAGACGAAACAGCCGGGGCTTGGGATTGCCCGGCTGGGATTTGGGCGTGACGGTGCCCACTTCGACAAAGCCAAAGCCCAGCGCACCCAGGGCATCCAAATGGTCGGCGTTCTTATCCAACCCGGCGGCGAGCCCGACGCGATTGGCAAACCGCAGCCCCATCAGCTCGACGGGATCATTGACCGGCTGTCCAAATAGCCGCGTTACGCCGCCCATGCGATGCAGTGTCTCCAGCGCGCTTAGCGCCATGCCATGGGACGTTTCTGGATCAACGCGAAAGAACAGCGAACGGGCAAGGTTATACATAGCGGGTCTCTAAAAACGGGTGCGGGGCTGAAAACGGGCGCCAGTATAACGCAATAAAGCGCGCCCCGGTGGAGAACCGGAACACGCTTTACAGTGGCGTATGAAAAAGCTAGGCGAACCTACGCCTCGCTATCGCTCTCGGCAAGATCAACCAGCTCGCGTACCGCGACGGCAAACAGCGCAAAGCCGCCTTCACTGCCGCCACGCACCTCTTCGATAAGACGGCACCAGCGGCGGTGCAGGTCAGCGTGCTGATCCAGCCACTGCGCCACCCGCTCCTGGGTATCGCGGCTTCCGGCATCCAACTTCAGTACGCTGGTGGTCAGCGCCAACTGCTGGCGCTCAATATCGTCACGGAAGGTTTCCCGCGCCTGGGCCTGCCAGGCGTCGCGCACTTCCAGCTGGGTTACCTGCTGAATCATCCACGGCAGTTCCAGGCGGCTGCCAATTTCATACAGCACCTCCGCTACCCGCTGCGGTTTTTCATTGGTCAGGCGCGCCGCTTGGATAATACCCAGCCCAGCGTAGAGGCTTGATGACGCTGCCACGGTGGACGCCAAGGCCTCGGGCACACCCGCTTCCAGCAGCTCGTCGCGGCGGTTATTCCAAGCGCTCAGCTCTTCGCCGCTGAGCAACTCACCTATACCTTCCTGCAGCTGCGCTAAGCGGGGAGCAAAGTACTCAATGGTATCCTGGGTCGAGAGCCCCAAATGCTGACGCACAAACCAGCGCGTGGCACGGCGGATCAAGCGCATCAGATCGAGCATCATTGAGGKCTGAATACGGTTGGGCACCTGATTATCGAGGGCTTCAATCTGTGCCCATAGGCCGGGCAAGTTGAAGCTATCGCGGGCCACGATATAGGCCCGCGCGATATCGGCACGCCCAGCGCCGGTGGAGTCCATCAGGCGGCGTACAAAGACGATGCCCATATGGTCAACCAAGTCATTGGCGACCTGGGKGGCGACAATCTCCCGCTTCAGACGGTGCTCGTACATCTCGTCTTTAAAGCGCTCAACCAGCACTGATGGGAACAGCCGCTCCAGATGCCGGTGAATGTAGTGATCGTCCGGCACTTCAGAGGTGATCAAGTCGCCCTTCAAGGTGCTCTTGGCGTAGGAGATCAGCACCGAAAGCTCTGGCAAACGCATCCCTTGGCCATTACTGGTGCGCTCTTTGAGCACCTCATCGGTGGGCAGGAACTCCAACTCGCGATCAATTTGTCCTGCGGCTTCCAGTTCGCTGATAAAACGGCGGTAAGGGCCCATCGAATAATCGGAGAGGATGGCCGATAGATCCAGCGCCTGACTCTGGCGGTAGTTATCCAGGATCACCAGATCACCTACCTCATCGGTCATGTCCGCCAGCAGTTCATTGCGCTGCTTGTCGGTCATATCGCCACGCTTGACCACTTCATCGATCAGGATTTTGATATTGACCTCATGGTCAGAGCAGTTCACCCCACCGGCATTGTCAATAAAGTCGGTATACACCCGTACACCCTTGGCGGCGGCTTCCATACGCCCGCGCTGGGTCAAACCGAGGTTACCGCCCTCGCCGACCACACGGCAGTTTAAGTCATTACCGTTAATGCGCAGCGTGTCGTTAGCTTTATCGCCTACATCAGCGTCAGTCTCTTCAGAACCTTTCACGTAGGTACCGATACCGCCGTTCCAGATCAAATCCACCTTGGATTTGAGCATGGCGCGGATCAGTTCATTGGGCGACAGGCGCTCTTCATGAATGCCAAATACCTGCTGCATCTCCGGCGTGATGGCAATTGACTTGGCGCTACGGCTAAAGATGCCGCCACCGGCGGAGATCAGCTCCTGGCTGTAGTCTTCCCAGCTTGAACGTGGCAATGCAAACAATCGCTTACGCTCGGCAAAGGAGGCCTCTGCATCCGGGTTGGGGTCGACAAAGATATGCAGGTGGTTGAAGGCGCCGACTAGCTGAATCTTGTCAGAAAGCAGCATGCCGTTACCAAACACATCGCCAGCCATATCGCCGATCCCCACCACGCTAAACAGGTCGCGTTGGGTGTCGAGATCAAGATTTTTGAAGTGGCGTTTAACCGATTCCCAGGCACCGCGCGCGGTGATACCCATTTTCTTGTGGTCATAGCCATTGGCGCCGCCAGAGGCAAAGGCAYCACCCAGCCAGTGGCCATACTCAATGGAAATTTCGTTAGCGATATCCGAGAAGGTAGCGGTGCCTTTATCGGCGGCCACCACCAGATACGCATCATCCGCATCGTGGCGAACCACATTTTCCGGCGGGACTACGTCCCCCCCCACCAAATTGTCGGTGACATCCAATAGCGCACGGATAAAGAGTTGATAGCAGGCAATACCTTCTTTCTGGACAACGTCACGGCTGGCATTTTCCGGCATGCGTTTACACACAAAACCGCCTTTGGCGCCGACCGGCACGATAACCGCATTCTTCACCTGCTGGGCTTTCACTAGCCCCAGCACTTCGGTGCGGTAATCTTCAAAGCGATCCGACCAGCGCAGACCACCGCGGGCCACTTTGCCGCCACGCAGGTGCACGCCTTCTACCCGCGGCGAGCAGACAAAAATCTCAAACATCGGCCGCGGCTTGGGCATACCGGTGACTTTAGAGGGCTCGAGCTTGTAGGCGATGTAGTCTTTAAAGCGCCCACCCTCGGCAAGCTGGTAGTAGTTGGTCCGCAGGGTGGCGAGGATCAGCTCCATAAAGCGGCGCAGCAGCTGGTCGTCGTTAAGGCTGGCGACACCTTCAAGGCGCTCGTTCAAGCTGGCAATACACTCGTCGGTGGCGTGGCTCTGCTGCTCAGGATCAAAACGCAGCCGGAATAGCTCAACCAGCTCGCGGGTAATGGCCGGGTAGTTGGCCAGCGTGGCGGCAATATAGTCCTGGGACATGCCGAAGCGGATCTGCTTTAAATAGCGGGCGTAGCCGCGCAGCATGGCCACTTCGCGCCAATCCAGCCCGGCGCCGATAATCAGGCGGTTAAAGGCATCGTTATCGGCTTCGCCGGTCCAGATGCGCTTAAAGGCTTCGGTGAACACATCGCGCMTATCGCCCAGACTGACATCCGCACCGCTGTGCTCAAGCTCGAAATCGTGGATCCAGTAGCGCTGTTCAGGGGCGTTGATATCGTAGGGACGCTCGCCAATCACGCGCAGGCCAAGATTTTCCATCATCGGCAGCACGTCAGAGAGAGGTATCTGCGTACCGCGGTGGAACAGCTTCAGATTAACCCCGCCGCCCTGCTCTTCCAGCGGGCGATAGAGCGACAGCGATAAATCGTCGCCGTTGTTCAGCGTCAGCAGGTGCTGAACATCAAACMCCGCGGTACGCGCGGAGAAGTCTTCCCGGTAGCTGGCAGAGAACGCCTCGCGGAACTGATCCATAAGCAGATTAGCGCGCTCTTCACCGAAGCCTTCAATCATCGCGCTCTGCAGCTCGTCGCGCCAGCTGCGCGCCAGCCGCGCCACTTTACTCTCAAGGCGTTTGAGGTCGTAGTCGCTGGGCGCGTCGCCATTAAAGCGCAGAATCAATTGAATACGCGCCAGCACCGACTCGGATAAATAGGTATTGAAGTCGCCAAAGTGGGCGTCCAGCTCGTCGCACAGTACGTTTTGGATGCGCTGACGCAGGTCCGTAGAGAACACGTCGCGGGGCACAAACACCAGGCAGGAATAAAACTTGCCGCTGATATCGGCGCGAATAAACAGCCGCACCTGGCGGCGCTCGCGGATATTGAGAATGCCCAGCGCGGTACTCGCCAGCGACTCGGKATCAATCTGGAACAGGTCATCGCGGGGGTAGACTTCCAGCACCTGGAGCAGCTGCTTGCCGTTGTGGCCTTGGGGGTTAAACCCAGCAATATCCATTACCGCTTTAAGTTTGCGGCGCAGCAGCGGAATATTGCGCGGTGACTCGTTATACACCGTAGAGGTAAACAGACCAAAGAAGCGCCGCTCGCCGATCACATTGCCGTCGTCGTCGTAGCGGTCAATGGTGATATAGTCTGGGTAGGTAGGACGGTGCACCCGGGAATGATGGGCGCTTTTGGCAAACGACAGTAGTTGCGGCACCAGCACATAATCGTTGTGCTCATCCACGCCCTCTTCGGTACGAATGCGCTCGCAGTAGCGCGGCTGATCCAGGCGGAACACGCCTAACACGCTATCGGCATCGCGCTGCAGTTCGTGGCCTTCCAGCAGGTACTCGTCGTAGCCCAGGAAAGTGAAGTTATCTTTGAGCATCCACTCCAAAAAGGCAATCGCCTCTTCGTGGTCGTCGGGGTCGATCTGCGGCGGGCAGTTTTTCTCCAGCTCTTGAATCGATGCGGTAATTTGCGAGCACATGGCGTCGAAATCGCCTACGGCGGTACGTACATCGCGGAGCACTTCGTGCAGGTTGTGCTCAATCTTCTCAAGCAGCGCCACATCGGTGTGCCGGTCTACCTCAATCACGATCAGCGACTCGCGGGCTTCAGGCGCGTTTTCATCCCTGGGCGAGGCCAGTGCCTGTAGCTGGTGACGCTCATCACGAGCGACCGCCAGCACGGCATTTTGAATCGCGTGCACCGTCAAGCCGCGGCGGTTGAGCTCGATACGCACCGAATCGACCAAAAACGGCATATCTGCGTGGAGAACGGCGACGAAAGTATGCGTCGACTGCCAGCCGTGCTCTTCAAAATCTGGATTAAATACCCGTACCTTGGGGCTTTGCGAGTCGTGGTGCTGCAAAAACTGCCAGATCGACAGCGTTGCGCCATACAGATCGTCCAGGCGACGATCTACCAGGTCTTCCACCGGCACGGTGGCATAAAAGTGTCGAGCAAAGGCGTCCACAGTGGCGGCGCGTGCGGGGTCTAACCGCGCGTGTAGCCGCTCCTGAAGCTGCTTCAAAAGATCTTGCCGACTCTCTTCAATCGCAACGTAGTGCATCCATCACCTCGACTGCCTGGGCCATTAACCGGCCAAAAAACGAAGGACAATAGGCCTTTAGGCCAACATAACGGCTAGCTTACGCTACCTATCGTCACGGCCCTAATCACCTGACGTGTTGTTCATGACGCATACCGTTTACGCATTAGGTCGACGCTTACTCGACCTCGCGCCGCTTTAACAGCACCCCACACTCACAGTGGTCGGTAAACGGAAACTGGTCAAACAGCGCAAAGCGTTCTATCCGATGGGTGTTGGTCAGTATGGTCAAGTTTTCAGCTAACGTGGCTGGGTTGCATGAAATATAGACGATCTGGGCGTACTCGCTGAGTTGCTCACAGCTCTGCGCGTCTAAACCAGCACGCGGCGGATCGACCAGCACGGTAGAAAAATCGTACTCATCCAAGGCCATTTCCGCCACGCGACGCCCGGCTTTTTCGCCCTTCAGTGCCTGAGAAAACTCTTCAGCTGACATGCGCCCAATCTGTGCGTTCGTTACCCCATTAGCTTCCAGGTTGACGTTGGCGCTGGCCACCGAGGTGCGAGAGATTTCGGTGGCCAGCACGCGGCGGAAGTTGTCCGCCAGGGCGATGGTGAAATTTCCATTGCCGCAATAGAGCTCAACCAGATCTTTGTTTAAGCCCTGCTCTGGCTGGTCGGCGGTGACATCCCGTGCCCAGCGGAGCATTTTCTGGCAGATATGCGCATTGGGCTGGGTAAAGCTGTTTTCGACCTGTTGGTAGTGTAGCGTTCGGCCATCCACCTCTAGCCGCTCCCAGACGTGGTCACGGGTCAACACAAGGCGCTGCTTGCGGGAACGACCCATAATCATAATACCCAACTGTGCTTCCAGCGCCCGCGCTTCTTGCTCCCACTCTTCGCCTAACGGGCGGTGATAAATCAGCGTTACCAGCGCCTCCCCCGATAGCGTGGTTAAAAACTCGACCTGAAACAGCTTGCGGCGTAGCTCGCTAGACTTAAGGCAGGCCTCGCGCAGTTGCGGCATGAGCTGGTTAATGCGCTCGCTGGCCACCGCGTACTGATCTAGCCGAATCACCCGCTTGTTCTTCGGATTCTCAGGGTCTACCTCGAACATGGCGTAGAAGAGATCGTCCTCTTCGTGCCATATGCGAAACTCGCAGCGCTGGCGGTAATAACCCGGCGGCGATTCAAACACCTCTAACGCCGGTGGCTGGAAAGGGGCAAAGGTACTTTCCAGGTAATCGCGCTTGGCGGCTAGCTGCTCAGCGTAGCGCTCAGGTTCTACAACGGGGATAGCCAAGGCTGCTCCTCTTAATATTTTGATCAGAAGTAAATAACGTTCAGTCGTCCATATCCAGCCATTGGGACGCCTTAAACCCATAGCGGGCGAAACCAGCGGTCAGGTTGGCAGCGGGTGCCGTGGTAAAGCAGCGGCCATCCTGTTGACCGCTATAGAGCTCATCAACCACTTGCGCGACCCGGCGGGCAATCGCGTCGCCGGAATCGATCCAGTGCAGCGGCACAGGGGCCAGCTTGGTCAGCCAGGGCTTTAGCAGCGGGAAATGGGTACAGCCCAGCACCACGGTATCCAGGGCCCGATCGTCAGAAGATAAGCAGTCAGAAGATAAACGGAGGGCAGACGAAGGTGTCGAGGCGTGCCATAACGGCGCCAGGGCCGCCTGCATACGGTCAGTATTGGGGCTTATACCCGCCAAGTACGCTTCTGCTTCGACGACCAAGGCATCAGCGGCGACGCGAGTAATGACGCAATCACTGGCAAAGCTATCAATCAAGCGCTGGGTATAGGGCCGGCCAACCGTGGCTTTGGTGGCAAGCAGCCCAATATGGCGTGTCTGGCTGATCGCCGCGGCAGGTTTGATCGCGGGCACGGTGCCCACAACGGGGATCGCTAATCGTTCGCGCAAATTTTCCAACGCCAGGGTACTTGCGGTATTACAGGCAACGATCAAAACGCTCGGCTGGCATGCCGCCACTGCGGCGCAACACACTGCCACGATACGATCAGTCAGCGCTGCGTCTTCGCGCAGCCCATAAGGCAACCAAGCGTTGTCGCAGGCGTAACACAGCGCCGCATCAGGGTAGTGTTGGCGCAGGGACTGCGCCACCGACAGGCCGCCAACGCCGGAATCAAAAATTAACACGGGCCCTTTCATGACTCTGCCTGAAAAAAACGGAGCCGCTAGTTTAGCATGCTCCGTCATTTTATTAATGGCCGTTAGTGCGCTGCGAATGCCGCTAGCGCTATAACACGGGCACGTCGGCCCCGCGCAGCTCGGCGTAGAGTTCGGGGTAGGCTTGCTGCAAACGCTCTAACTCCTGCTCAGCGCCTGCTGGGAGCGCCTGACGCAGCTCTTCCATGTCCTCGGGGCCAAAGTGTTCATCAATCAGCGGGAATAGGCCTTCACGCTCATGGCGCAGATAGGCTCGGTGGGCTTCTAAATAGGCTTTCAAATCATCGGCAAAGCGATCCATTGGCAGAACATTATCCATCAGTATCATGTCGATATCGTTGGATAAGCGCTGCAAACGCGGCTTTAATTCACGGTAGTCCTCCGCCATCTGCTCGGTAAGCGCAACATGCTCCGGCGCCTGGGTTTGCAGCCGCTCCACACAGACACGCTCCAGCGGCGCTGCGAAACCATCCATATAGGATAAAATATAGTCGACGACCTCGCGCATCAGCTGAAAATTGGGTCGCTCTCCCTGGACAAGGGTTTTCTGCTTTAACTGCAGCACATGGAGTAATCTCGCCATGTTGGCATGATCTAGACGCAGTTGGTTTAACATCGAACCGTCTCCTTTATTGTGTCATGCCTACCATCGAGCCTTGGTGATTGACAGCATGCGATCATAAGCGCGGTAACAAGCATGTTGTGTCGCTACAACGTATCGTAACCTGAGCTTGTCGTAACGGTAGGGGGTTATCATAAACAATGCCCCTCTAGCGTTATCCTAGCAAGTGTATCTTTCTGATAGGTTACGCCAAAGGTAGTTCGCTAAGGCGCGGCTTACCACTCACACTTGTTGGTAATTTGTTGCTCAATGGTTTGATTTATAACGGAAGCTTACATGGATCTTTTTGATAGCGCCCAGGCGACACCTGCCGACGACGCCCCGTTAGCCTTTCGTATGCGTCCACGTCAGTTAAATGATTACGTGGGTCAGCAGGCGCTGGTGGGGCCAGATAAACCCTTACGCCGCATGGCGGAATCAGGCGTCGTGCGCTCAATGATTCTATGGGGCCCGCCGGGGGTTGGCAAAACCACGCTGGCGGAGCTATTGGCACGGGCTTCCCAGGCTCACCTAGAACAGCTCAGCGCGGTAATGGCTGGGGTTAAAGAGATTCGCGCCGTAGTCGAGCGCGCCCAGCAGATGTCATCCACGGTTATCCTCTTTTTAGACGAGATTCATCGCCTTAACAAGAGCCAGCAGGATGCCCTACTGCCCCATGTGGAGTCGGGCCTGCTGACGCTAATAGGTGCCACTACCGAAAACCCCTCCTTCGAAGTCAATTCGGCGCTACTTTCCCGCGCGCGGGTTTACGTGCTGAAATCGCTCACTCAAGACGAACTGACCACGGTGATGCGCCAGGCCCTTAACGACGTTGAGCGTGGGCTGGGCAAGCGCGATATCCAGGTTGATGACGAGGTATTAACCGCCCTGGCCCACGCCAGCGCAGGCGACGCCCGACGGGCACTGGGGCTTTTAGAAACCGCCTGCGATTTCGCTACCCAGGAAGCTGGCCGCGAAGTGCTGCATAAAGCGGTACTCGCCGATGTGATTGGCCACCAGGCCAGCGCCTTTGATAAGCAGGGGGATGCTTATTACGACCTGCTTTCAGCGATTCATAAGTCGATACGCTCTTCGCGCCCCAATGCCGCGCTGCTGTATATGGCGCGCTTTATGCAGGGCGGCGGCGACCCACTGGATGTGGTGCGCAGGCTAACCGCCATTGCCTCAGAAGATGTCGGCAACGCCGACCCCCGCGCGCTACCGCTGGTGATTGCGGCATGGGATGCTTACTTACGCTTGGGGGATTACGAAGGCCAGCGGGCGATTGCCCATGCGGCGATTCATTTGGCAGTGGCGCCCAAAAGCAACCGCATCGACCGCGCCTGGAGTGAAGCTAAACAGTACGTGCGCCAGCAGCCCCAGGTGGACGTGCCCACTTACCTGAGAAACGCGCCGACCAAGCTGATGGAGCAGTTAGGCCACGGCGAGGGCTACCGCTATGCCCATAATGAACCAAACGGCTACCCGGCGGGCAGTGCCCACGACTGTTGGCCTGAAGAGCTACCTAAGGCCGACTTTTTCAAGCCAAGCGCCATCGGTCAGGAGAAGCGCTTTGGGGAAATTATGGCGTGGCGGGAAAATCTTGATCAGGAAGCAGATCAGGCGCCCTAAGGCGCCTGATGGTTCAACCAGTGGCAGGTTTAACTGCCACTCTCCAGCAATTACTTATCTTTAACGACTGACTCCTTACACCTGACCATTCACGCTTCACCCTTAAAGCTCTTCGCGGATAACATCGGTGCCTTCGGGGATCTCGAAATCAAACATATCCGGGGCGATATCACCATTGAGGGTAATATTGCTAAACGTAATCGAGGTGCGCTGGCCGGTGCTGTCCATCATCCACAGCTCGCTTAGCTCTTCACCTTCAAACACCATGCTCAACTCTTCAAACAGCGTGTCGGCAGAGATAGGCACTAGAGTAAAGACATCGTCTCCCTCATCCTGCTCGTAGAAAACCTCATAGCTTTCGGCTAAATCATCCACGCTTCCCGACAGCAGCAACGCTGGGGTATGGGTGACCCGATCATCCATCTCTTGAACGGTGACCTGTTCAAGGTCAGGGTCGTACATATACACATCTTCACCGTCGGACACCACGGTTTGAGAGTACGGCGCTTCCACTTCCCAACGCAGCATGCCTGGGCGGGACAACCACATCTGCCCCCGCGCGCTCTGCATCCGCTCGCCACTTCCATCCAGAATCTGCTGTTCAAAGTCGGCTTGATAGCGCTCAAGCGGATCCAGCCGCTCGGTCAAACGTTCGGCCGCGTCATCCGCAAAAGCGGGAGCACCAAATGTTAACCCCAAAGCGCTGGCCGCAAATGCCAGTTGTGAAGGACGTTTTGTTTGCGTATCGCGCATATGATCTCCCTAGGCAACCGTTGACAGATAACCGTTGCTAAATAACGAAGCTTGTTAAAAATAACTGAGGCCGGTGTAACCGCTCATGCCTCACTCGGAAACGTAACAATCAGACGTGAAAAACGCCGTGGGGTTTCACCTACGGCGTTACTTTCACGCTTATTGCATAATTGCGCGCGGTTAGTGGCCCACCGGCGGCGGCGCCAGCACTTCCCGCGCCCCGTTGGAACCCATGGACGTCACTACGCCAGCGCCCTCCATAGCCTCAACCAAGCGCGCAGCTCGGTTGTAGCCAATTTTAAAGCGCCGCTGCACCGCAGAAATCGAGGCTTTGCGTGTTTCGGTGACAAACTGGACGGCCTCATCGTAGAGCGCGTCCTGCTCTGCATCGTCGCCATCGCCCCCTTCAGCCTCAAGGCCAGTTAGGGCATCGGCAGAGACGCCGCCAGAAAGAATCTCTTCGATATACTCCGGCGCACCACGACGCTTCCAGTCATCGACCACCCGATGCACTTCGTCATCATCCACAAAGGCACCATGGATGCGGTTAGGCGGCCCAGAGCCCGCGGGCAGATAGAGCATATCGCCATGCCCCAGCAGGCTTTCGGCGCCGCCCTGGTCAAGAATGGTGCGCGAATCGATTCGAGATGAGACCTGAAACGCCATCCTTGATGGGATGTTGGCTTTAATCAAGCCCGTCACTACATCCACCGAGGGGCGCTGAGTCGCCAGAATCAAATGGATACCGGCAGCGCGGGCTTTTTGTGCCAGGCGCGCAATCAGCTCTTCCACCTTTTTACCGACAATCATAAACATATCGGCAAACTCGTCGATCACCACGACGATGTAAGGCAACTTCTCCAACACCGGATGCGGCTGATGCACTTCCCAAGGCTGCGGCTCCCAGAGCGGGTCGGCCACTTGAGCACCGGCGCGCTCCGCTTCGTCCAAGCGGCCATTGAAGCCCGCAATGTTGCGCACCCCCATGGCTGCCATTAGCTTGTAGCGGCGCTCCATTTCAGCGACACACCAGCGCAGACTGTTGGCCGCCTCTTTCATATCGGTAACCACGGGCGCCAGCAGGTGGGGAATACCGTCATACACCGACAGCTCCAACATTTTCGGGTCGACCATAATCAGCTTCAGCTCGCTGGGCTTCGCTTTCAGCAGCATCGAAATCAGCATGGCGTTAACGCCCACTGATTTACCCGACCCGGTGGTACCCGCGACTAGCAGATGGGGCATCTTGCCCAGGTTAGCGACCACGGGACTGCCGCCAATATCCTGGCCAAGCGCCATGGTTAGTGGCGAGGTCTCCTGTTGATAGCGGTCGGAGTCGATGACTTCGCGCAGCCGGATCATGGCACGGTTGGGGTTGGGTATTTCGATCCCCACCGTGGGGCGACCGGGTATCACCTCGACCACACGCACGCTTTTGACCATCAGTGAGCGTGCCAGGTCTTTGGCGAGGTTACTGATCTTAGACACTTTGACGCCCGCGGCGGGCTTAATCTCAAAGCGCGTAATGACCGGCCCAGGCCAGGTATCGACGACTTCTGCCTTGACGCCGTATTCGCGTAGCCGCACTTCAAGCAACTCAGCCATATCGGCCAACTGCTGGTCGCTGTAGTTGGGCTGATAAGGCTCTGCGGGTGTCAGCAGTTGCAGGCTCGGCACGTCGCCTTCGGGCTCATCCAACGTCTCAAAAGCAGGCCGCTGGCTCTGCAAATGCTCCACGGTCCATAGTGCAGGGCCTTCATCCGCTTCTGGCGTGCTCTCGTCGGGCGCGAAGGTGGGCTCCTGACGGGCTGCCGGGGTTGGCGTAGGCGGCGCATTGCCTATCTCGTCATCGTTCAGCTCTTCATCATCCAGTTCTTCATCATCCCACACCGGCTCCGGGACGACCTCAGCCACCCGTTCAGGTCTACGGGCAGACTCAGGTGCAGCAATGCGCTCAGGCACACGCTCAGCCTCGCTAACACGTTGTTCGGCCTCGGTGGGGGCTTCGTCGTTGACAAAAAAGCGGCTTTCCGCAGGCGTGGGCGGCTCTTCTTGACGCGTCGCACGCAGCGGGAAGGCAGTGTCGGCTTCTTTGGGCTCTTCAAACGCAGGTGTCTGCTTCTCAGGCACTGCGGCCGGTTTCTCAGCCTGGACAAAGGCATTTTCGCGCGGCGCTGCTACCTTTTGCGCGCTGCTATCGGCTGACTCCGCGTTAGGAGTAGAAGTGATAGGTGCGGGTGTTTTAGCTGGCACATGCTTATTGCTTGAAAAAGCCGCCGCTTCCCAGGGAATCGAAGTGTCCGTGGTCTCGCTGCTTTCTGAAAGGCTGTTTTCTGAAGGACTCACTTCGGAAGGAGTCGTTTCTGAAGAACTGTTCGCTAAAGAACTATTCGCTAAAGAGCTGCTCTCTGACGTGCTGCCCGAAAGCGGCATAGACAAGCCGGGCTCACGGCGCTCGCGACCGCTCGGGCTTTTACCGACTGGCTCCGCCGCAGGCACAGCGTCGGGCTTAATCTCCGCGGTTGCGGCTTCAGGCGCTACTGGAGACTTACTTTCAGGCGCTAGTGGGGACTTAGCTTCAGGCTGTACTGGAGACTTAGCTTCTGGTTTCGGCGTAGGCTTAGCGGCGGCTTTAGCAGCCGCACGTTGCGCTGCGCGCATGCGGCGAGACTGCCGACGTGCCGATAACCAGCTGCCCAGGCGACATAGTCGCTTGCCGAGCTCATCCGCCACCTGCAGCCATGACATACCGCTAAACAGCGGAAAGCCGCTTAAAATTAACGCCGCGGCGATTAGCCCCACGCCGCCACTGCTTACCAGCGGCCTAAGCGCGCCGACCAGGCCTTCGCCCAAAATACCGCCAGAGGCGTAGGGCAGCATGCTTTCAGGGTGATAAAAGTGCAGCGCACCCAGCATGGTCGTGCCAAAAATAAGCAGCATCAAGCCGCCCGCGTGCACGGCAATCGCCACCGGGTCAAGCTCAAAACGCACCTGACGCGAGCGAATCAGCCACCAGGCGGCAAAACCAAACATGCCTGGCCACCACAATGCGCTGGCGCCAAGCAGTGAATAGAGGACATCGGCTAGCCAGGCGCCTACTTGGCCCATCCAGTTACGAACATCGGTTTCCGGGCCCTGATAAGACCAGCCTGGATCAGACGGGTGGTAGCTAAATAGTGCTAATAATAAAAACACACACAGCGCAAGCAGTATCACCACTACGCCTTCGCGTACGGAGCCTTGTAAGCGCAGGCCAAAACGACGAGCCTTATCCTTTGCGGCGTTAACACGCGCAGAAGAAGCCGATGATGGTGTTTGACGCGCGCTACGCTGCGTTCGCTTGTTTACTGCTTTATTCACTTTCAAGCGACTCTCCCTTTACACCTCAATGGCGTCTTTAATCCACTTGCGAGTTTGCATGATACCGAGCATCCTTCCGCCGTCACAGAGCACGCTGCAACAGGAGCAAGTAATGCTACCTTGGCTTTCCTCGCCACATCCTACATTTCCAGCTACGCATAACGCCCTAGAGGCGCCCAATGGCCTGCTGGCCGCTGGCGGTGAGCTCTCCCCCACCTGGCTGGKAGAAGCCTATCGGCAGGGCATATTTCCCTGGTTCAGCGACGACGACCCCATTCTGTGGTGGAGTCCAGACCCGCGCATGATACTCCTACCAGAGCAATTTAAGCAGCGTCGTAGCCTAACCAAACGATTACGCCATGGTGGCTTCCATGTCACCCTGGATCAACACTTCGACCAGGTGATTCAGGCCTGTGCCGCCCCACGTGGCGAAGAGGCTGGCACCTGGATCACGGATGACATGTGCGACGCTTACAGCCTGCTGCATGCCTTGGGCATTGCCCATAGCATTGAAGTCCATCAAAACAGCCAATTAGTGGGCGGGCTGTATGGCATTGCCATGGGCCCAGTGTTTTTCGGCGAGTCGATGTTCTCCCGCGCCCCGGATGCCTCAAAGGTAGCGCTGGCCCACCTTGCCAGGGCCATGCGCGAGCACGGTGGCAAACTCATCGACTGCCAAATGCATACGCCCCACCTGGAGAGCCTGGGCGCTATTACAGTCGCCCGCGAGGCATTCATCAACTATCTTAAAAACTGGTTGCCCGATAAGGCGTTTACGTTCCCTTCACCAACCACTGAGACACCCACTGTTCCCGCATCGCTGTGGCTAAACGCGATTGCCGCTGAGGGTAATGCATAGTGACGAACTTATTCTGTTTCAACCCTTTCTTTCAACAAGGAGGCAAGCCGTGAGCAGTAACACTCCGCGTCGCCCGGTGCGGGATTTACGCTTCTTCCTTACCGTGCCGCATGCCTGTAGCTACCTACCCGGCCGAGAGGCGACGACACTGTTTCTCGACCCTCAGGAGTCGCCAGTCCCAGGTGTCTATGACTCGCTGGCGCTGTTAGGGTTTCGTCGCAGCGGGCGCCATTTATACCGCCCTCACTGTGAGGGATGCAACGCCTGCCGCTCGGTGCGTATTCCCGTTGAACAGTTTGCGGCTAACCGCACGCAACGCAAAATTTGGCGCCGCAMCGCCGATATTAGCGTGCGTATCGTGCCCGCTCACTTTGCATCAAGCCACTACTCGCTCTACGCTAACTACATTCGTCAGCGCCATGCCGACGGCGATATGTACCCGCCCAGCCGTGAACAGTATCGCACTTTTCTCACCCTTGATGAGCCCTATGCCCATCTAATGGAGATGTACCTCGACGACGAACTGGTCGGGGTAGCCGCTTTTGACCAGCTGGAGCATGGGCTCTCGGCAATCTACACCTTCTTTGCCGTGAGCGAGGCCTTGGACAAGCGTTCGCTAGGCACTTTTGCTATTCTCCAGCTTATTGAACTCAGCCGAGAAAAAGCGCTGCCGCACCTTTATTTAGGGTATTGGATCGAAGAGTGCCGTAAGATGCGCTACAAGCAGGCGTTTGCGCCGTTGGAAATCCTTGATGGGCGCCATTGGCGGCCGTTAATTCGCTAAACATGCCAGCTTTTTTGCCTTGACGGCGGGCTTACGGCACAATATAGCGCTGTTTCTTGAGCGCCCACCTAGCGGCACTCAAATTCTGACCGATTATTACATCACTAACTCATAAGTGAGGACATGCCTATATGGCACGCGAAGATCATATTGAAATGGAAGGCGTTATCGTCGATACCCTTCCGAACACCATGTTTCGGGTTGAGCTGGAAAACGGTCACGTTGTTACCGCTCACATCTCCGGCAAAATGCGCAAAAATTATATCCGCATTCTGACCGGCGACAAGGTAAAAGTAGAGCTGACACCGTACGACCTGTCCAAAGGCCGTATCGTTTACCGTTCGCGCTAAGCCCTCAGCTTGTTGATAGCTGATACTAACGCGTTGGGCTGGCTTCGACTGCTGCTAAGAACTGTTTCGAAGAATTGCTTCTAGGACAGCGCCGATCAGTGTCAATGACTGCTGACTAAGAACGACAACGCCCCGTCAAAGACAGGGCGCTGCGTTTTTATGGGTACAACATAAGTGATGGGCTTTAATGCGGCTTAGCGCCCTTTTCAGGGCGCATCTGCCATTTCAGTCTCTGTGGAAAGGTGCAACTCGCCCTCCTCCAGGCTAACGTGAACAATGCCGCCCTGGTCAGCCAGCTCGCCAAACAGAATCATCTCGGCTAATGGCTTTTTCAGCTTCTCTTGAATGAGGCGCGCCATTGGGCGTGCACCCATATCAGGATCATAGCCTTTATCGGCCAGCCAATCTCGTGCCATGTCGTCCACATCCAGCTGAACACGCTTCTCATCCAGCTGCGCCTGCAGCTCGATCAAGAACTTGTCGACGACGTTGCGCACCACCGAAACCGGCAGCGAATGGAACTGAATAATGCCATCCAGACGGTTGCGGAACTCCGGCGAGAAGGTCCGACGAATCACTTCCATGGCATCGGTGGAGTGGTCTTGATGCTGGAAGCCAATGGAGCGGCGCGACGCCTGCTCAGCACCGGCGTTAGAGGTCATGATCACGATAACGTGGCGGAAATCGGCTTCGCGGCCGTTGTTATCCGTTAAACGACCGTGATCCATGACCTGCAGCAGCAGGTTAAAGACTTCCGGATGAGCTTTCTCGATCTCATCCAGCAGCAGCACACAGTGCGGCTGCTTAGTGACCGCTTCCGTCAGCAGACCACCCTGGTCGTAACCGACGTAACCCGGGGGCGCACCGATCAAGCGCGATACGGTGTGACGCTCCATATACTCCGACATATCAAAGCGCACCAACTCGATGCCCATAATATGCGCAAGCTGCTTGGCCACTTCGGTTTTACCCACCCCCGTGGGGCCAGCAAACAGGAAGCTACCGACGGGCTTATCGGGGGATTTAAGCCCTGCCCGGGAGAGCTTAATGGCCGCCGAGAGGCTATCGATTGCTTCATCCTGCCCAAACACCAGCATCTTCAGGTCACGATCCAGCTTCTCTAGCAGCTTGCGGTCAGAGCTTGAAACACTCTTCGGCGGAATACGCGCAATCGATGCCACCACGGCTTCCACTTGCTCGACGTCGATGGTCTTAAGACGCACTTCCGGCGGCAATAGACGCTGGTGAGCGCCCGCCTCGTCAATCACGTCAATCGCTTTGTCGGGCAGGAAGCGATCGTTGATGTAGCGATCCGCTAAACGTGCCGCGCTCTCAAGCGCGCCATCGGTATACTTCAGTTCGTGGTGCTCTTCAAAGCGAGAACGCAGCCCTTTGAGGATTTTGATGGTGTCGTCGACCGMCGGCGCCATCACATCCACTTTCTGGAAGCGCCGCGCCAGGGCACGATCTTTCTCGAAGATACCGCGGAATTCTTGGAACGTGGTCGAACCAATGCAGCGCAGCTCGCCCGAAGAGAGTAGTGGCTTAAGCAGGTTAGACGCATCCATCACACCACCAGAGGCGGCGCCTGCGCCAATCACCGTGTGGATCTCATCGATGAATAGCACCGCGTTAGGCTGCTTGCGTAGCTCGCTCAGCAGGCTTTTGAGGCGTTTTTCAAAGTCGCCACGGTACTTGGTACCGGCCAGTAGCGCGCCCATATCCAGCGAATAGACCACCGCATCGGCAATAACGTCGGGAACATCTTCTTCAACGATACGCTTGGCCAAGCCTTCGGCCACCGCGGTTTTACCCACGCCTGCCTCACCGACCAACAGCGGATTATTCTTGCGCCGCCGGGCCAGAATTTGCACCACGCGCTCAAGCTCGTGGTCACGGCCAATCAGCGGATCAATTTTGCCCAGCCGCGCCTGCTCATTCAGGTTGGTTGCGTAGCCCGTGAGCGGATGAGCAGCGCCCTCATTGCCACCCTCTTCCGCGTCTTCGCTCTCTGACGAAGAAGGAGCGGGAGACGGCCCGTGACCAGCCACTTTGGAGATACCATGGGCGATGTAGTTGACCGCATCAACCCGCGCAACACTCTGCTGTTTAAGGAAGTAAACCGCTTGGCTCTCTTGCTCGGAGAAGATCGCTACCAGCACATTAGCGCCGGATACTTCACTTTTACCCGATGACTGAACGTGGAAGACCGCCCGCTGTAAAACACGCTGAAAACCAAGCGTGGGCTGGGTCTCGCGATCACCCTGGCCTTCTGGAATCAGTGGCGTGGTCGAGTTAATAAAATCCTGCAGATCGGACCGCAGCTTGTCGAGGTTCGCCCCGCAGGCCTTCAGTACGTCTACCGCTGAGGCATTATCTAGCAACGCTAGCAGCAGGTGCTCAACGGTCATAAACTCATGGCGCTTTGAGCGCGCCACGGTGAAGGCCGTGTTCAGGGTCATTTCAAGTTCTTTGCTCAGCATGGCAGTCCCCTTTTCGCTACTACCTAGGGCGTATCGCCACCTAGGGCTTGCGTCGGATCAGTTTAATCGACCGGCACTCTCAACATCGGGTACAAATGGCACGGTTGCAAGCCTCACCGCCAATTATTTCTCAACGTTTTTAATTGGCGGCCTCAATATCACTTATCAACGGGTGCTCACACTCCCGGGCATATTCGTTTACCTGATAGCTTTTGGTTTCAGCTATATCCCGCGTAAATACGCCGCAGGTGCCCTTTCCTTGGGTATGTACGGCGAGCATAACCTGAACGGCTGTCTCGCTGTCCATGTTGAAAAAATCTTGCAGCACTTCAATGACGAACTCCATCGGCGTGTAATCGTCATTGTGAAGCACCACCTTATAAAGCGGCGGTTGCGCCAGCGCCGGTTCTGCTGACTGCACCGCGATATCGCCATCTTCATCGGGCATATTTGGCCGTGTCATCCCCGTTTGTACGGGTAGCATGGCCAAGCATGAACTATCTAGGTTGGGCATAAGCAGCACGGTGGTTGTCTCAACACTGACCGCTGGAAGCGTCTACAGGTCTCACGATGGCTAATTGGCTATTAACTTTCACTATTAGCTAAGACGCTTTCGATCAGCAAGGGTTCATGGAAAAATTAAAATATCACAGGGTGTAACAGGGAGTGCAAGAGCGGGTGGAATAGAGAACTTAATACGAAACCCCCGCCCGCCGAGCGGACGGGGGTTAACAAGCCTCATCGCGGGCGGTTGCTATTAGCTCTTAGCGACCATGGCCAGCGTTTCGTTAAGAGTCTTGCTGGGGCGCATAACCTGACCAGCCAACTCAAGATCTGGGTGGAAATAGCCACGAATATCGACAGACTGCCCCTGAACGCTGTTCAGTTCATCGACAATGGTCGCCTCTTTGGCCGTTAGCGCGTCGGCCAAACGACCGAATAAGGCTTGCATCTCGGCATCTTCACTCTGCTCAGCCAAGGCTTCTGCCCAGTATAGCGCCAAATAGAAGKGGCTGCCGCGGTTGTCGAGCTCACCCACTTTGCGCGACGGCGACTTATTGCTATCCAGGAACTTACCGTTCGCCTGATCGAGGGCTTTAGCCAGCATTTTCGCCCGGGCGTTATCGAAGGTGCTGCCCAGGTGCTCAAGGGATGCCGCCAGAGCCAGGAACTCGCCCAGCGAATCCCAGCGCAGGTGGTTCTCTTCCAGCAACTGTTGAACGTGCTTGGGCGCAGAGCCGCCAGCGCCGGTTTCAAACAAACCACCGCCATTCATCAACGGTACGATTGAGAGCATTTTGGCACTGGTGCCCAGCTCCATAATCGGGAACAGATCGGTCAAGTAGTCGCGCAGTACGTTGCCAGTGACGGAGATGGTGTCTTCGCCCTTACGGATACGCTCCAGGGAGAAGCGCATGGCGTCTTCCGGCGCCATGATACGAATATCCAGGCCAGTGGTATCGTGATCTTTCAAGTAGCTTTCGACTTTCTTGATCAACTGAGCATCGTGAGCGCGCTGGGCATCCAGCCAGAAGATAGCGGGCGTGGCGCTTTCACGGGCACGGTTAACCGCCAGCTTCACCCAATCGCGCACCGGGGCATCTTTGGTCTGGCACATCCGCCAAATGTCGCCCTGTTCAACGCTGTGCTCTAACACGACATTGCCGCTGGCATCGGTAACGCGCACCGTACCGTCAGTGGGGATTTGGAAGGTCTTATCGTGAGAGCCGTACTCTTCAGCTTTCTGCGCCATTAGACCCACATTGGGCACGCTGCCCATGGTGGTCGGATCAAAGGCACCGTGCTGTTTGCAATCTTCAATCACGGTTTGATAGATACCGGCGTAGCAGCGATCAGGAATCACTGCTTTAACGTCGTGTAGCTGGTCGTCGGCCCCCCACATTTTACCAGAGTCGCGGATCATCGCGGGCATAGAGGCGTCGATGATCACGTCGCTGGGCACGTGTAGGTTGGTGATTCCTTTGTGGGAGTTCACCATCGCCAAACGCGGACGCTCGGCATACAGCGCCTGTATCTCATCCTGAATCTGGGTCTGACGCTCTTCTGGCAGCGATTTAATCGCCGAGTAGAGGTCACCGATACCGTTATTGGCATCGAAACCCGCCTGCTGAAGATCATCAGCATGCTTGCTCAGCACGTCCTGATAAAACTCGCTGACCACCATGCCGAACATGATCGGATCAGAGACTTTCATCATGGTCGCTTTAAGGTGCAGCGAGAACAGCACGTCTTTCGCTTTGGCGTCAGCGACTTCTTCGGCCACAAAACGGCGCAGCGCGTTACGGCTCATCACCGCACCATCGACCACTTCGCTTTCCAGCACCGAGGTTTTCGGCTTGAGTACCGTCGTGCTGCCATCTTTCGCGACCAGCTCAATCTTAAGATCGGTGGCCTTTTCAATTAGCGCCGACTTTTCACTGCCGTAGAAGTCGCCTTCACGCATATGCGCGACATGAGATTTGGAGTCGCTGCTCCATTCACCCATACGGTGAGGATATTTGCGGGCGTAATTTTTAACTGACAAGGGCGCGCGGCGGTCAGAGTTACCTTCACGCAGTACGGGATTGACGGCACTGCCTTTGGTTTTGTCGTAGCGGGCCTGGATATCTTTTTCTTCGTCAGTTTGGGGCGTTTCCGGGTAGTTGGGAAGTTTGTAGCCCTGCTGCTGCAATTCTTTGATCACCGCCTTTAACTGGGGCAGTGAGGCGCTGATATTAGGCAATTTAATAATATTAGCTTCTGGGGTCTTGGTCAGTTCGCCAAGCTCCGCCAGGTGATCGCCGATCTGCTGCTCTTTACTCAGATAGTCGGGAAACTGAGCGATGATTCGAGCGGCCAGGGAAATATCGCGGGTCTCTACCTGAATACCAGCAGAATCGGTGAATGCGTCGATAATGGGTAGCAGGGAGTGTGTCGCGAGCGCGGGCGCTTCGTCGGTGAGCGTATAGATGATCTTCGGCGTTTTGGTCATTTTTGCGTTAACCTCTCTCTTTTCGCTGCGGTGGCAAGAAATCTTGAGCGGAGCGCGAGCTCAACGATGGGCGCCCCATCAGGTAGCCGGAGTATACCAGCGCTGCCCTCCATGCGCATGGTCGACATGCCAAAGGCACCGAGTAAAGAACAGCAACGAGACTTCATGAGCAACCTCTATCTACTGCATAAGCCTTTCCAGGTACTGAGCCAGTTCACTGACCGTGAGGGTCGCCCCACGCTGGCGGACTATATTGATGTCAATAATGTTTACCCCGCCGGCCGGTTAGATTACGACTCTGAAGGCCTGCTGCTGCTCAGCGATGACGGTGAATTGATTCACCGCATCTCTCACCCCCGCCATAAGCAGCCCAAAACCTACTGGGCTCAGCTCGAAGGGCACATTGATGACACGGCGCTCAAGGCGTTACGCCAGGGCATTACCCTTAAAGACGGCCCCACCCAGCCCGCTAAGGCGCGGCGAATAGGTCCTCCCACTACCGCGCCGCGCCACCCGGCCATCGACCCCAAGCGCCATCCCTCGACTAGCTGGCTGGAGCTAACCCTCAGCGAAGGGCGTAACCGACAGGTGCGCCGCATGACGGCCCACGTGGGCTTTCCCACCCTGCGCTTGATTCGCATCGCCATTGGCCCATGGAAGCTGGACGGTTTGGCCCCTGGCGAATGGCGTAAGGAAGCGCTACACGCTCCTCGACCCGCCAATACGCCTGCTCGCCAGCGAGCGCGACCCACCACAAAACGCAGGAAGCCCTGATGAGCCTTATTCGCAGCACCGCAGCCTGCGTGATTCAGCAGGGTGAGCGCTTTTTGATGGTAGAAGAGCAGCGCGGCGGCCCTCAGAGCGTGTTTAACCAGCCCGCCGGTCATATCGAACCCGGCGAGGGGCCTATCGCGGCAATTCTGCGTGAGGTGCAGGAAGAGACCGCTTGGCAGGTATCACTCACCGGTTACCTGGGCCTATACGTATTCCATAGCGACGCAGGACAGACGTTTCATAGCCACGGTTTTATTGCCAAGCCGCTTGATAAGCTTGATCTCGCCCTTGACCCCGATATTTTCGCCACCCATTGGCTCACACTTGAGCAAATACGCGCCTTAGATCACCAGTCACGTCTACGCAGCCCACTAGTACTCAAACGTATTGAGGATGCGCTCAGCGGGACGAGTTATCCGCTGGCGGTGATTCGCGAGTGAAGCACTCGAAGCCATCACCCCCCATCGTGTATAATCCCCGCCCAATTGCATAACACTTTTTAGCAAACCACCTTTTGCACACTATTTCTTACTGAGGATGCCAATGTCATCCAATACCCAGCCAGCCAGCGATGGTTCAACCACTACCGAGCCCTCTACTAGCGGCAAAGTCATTGTCGGTATGTCCGGCGGTGTCGACTCGTCCGTTTCTGCCCTTCTCCTCATGCAACAAGGCTATGAGGTGGAAGGTCTGTTTATGAAGAACTGGGACGAAGACGACGGCACCGAATACTGCACCGCTAAAGAAGATCTCGCCGACGCCGAAGCGGTCTGCGCCAAGCTGGGCATTAAACTGCACACCGCCAATTTTGCCGCGGAGTACTGGGATAATGTCTTTGAGCACTTTTTAGCCGAATACAAAGCGGGCCGTACGCCCAACCCGGATATTCTGTGTAACCGGGAAATCAAGTTTAAGGTGTTCCTTGAATACGCCGAAATGCTGGGTGCCGATAAAATCGCCACCGGGCACTATGTTCGTCAAGGGCATGTCCGCCAAGGCATGAGCGAAAGTCGTCCGCGCCTGCTTAAAGGGCTGGATGGCAATAAAGATCAAAGCTACTTCCTGCATGCGGTGCCGGAAGCCGCGATCGCGCGCACTCTGTTTCCCGTGGGCGAGCTGGAAAAACCCGCCGTGCGTGCGTTAGCGGAACAGCACGAGCTGATTACCGCCAAGAAAAAAGACTCCACCGGGATCTGCTTTATTGGCGAGCGGCGTTTTCGCGACTTCCTGCAGCAGTACCTACCCGCCCAACCCGGCAGCATTGAAACGCCGGACGGCGATGTGATTGGCCAACATATGGGACTGATGTACTACACCCTGGGTCAGCGCCAAGGCTTAGGCATAGGCGGACTGGCCAACTACTCAGAAGAGCCCTGGTACGTGGCAGCGAAAGACCTTGATCGCAACGTACTGGTCGCGGTGCAGGGCAAGCACGATCAATTGCTCTACTCCGACACTCTGGCCACGGAAGCCATGGATTGGGTGGCGGGCGAGCCGCCGATTCAGCAGGGTCGCTTTACTGCCAAGACGCGTTACCGGCAAAGCGACTGCCGCTGCGAAATGCGTGTGCTGCCCGACGGCGGTGTCGAGGTTACCTTCGATGACCCGCAGTGGGCCGTCACCCCCGGCCAATCGTTGGTACTTTACGATGGCGACATTTGCTTGGGCGGCGGCGTTATTCGCGCCACCTGGAAGAAAGCCGCGGAGGCTGCTGCATGAATCCCACCACGCCGATCCATCGCGCGCCCGACTCGCCGTCTGCCCGCCAAGCGCTTGCGTTAGCAGGCGTGTTCCAAGCCGCCAGTCTGGTGGACGAACTCGCCCGCACCGGGCAAGTCGACCCGCGCGCCTGGGAAACGCTGATTGAAGCCACCGTGGATACCAACCCGGAGAGCTTTGAAGCTATTTACGGCGGGCACCCCAACAACTTACGCCGTGGCCTGGATACCTTAGAAGCCCTGGTGGGCCGCAAGCAGGCGAACCCGGTGGTGCTGCGTTACGGTTTTTCGCTGCTGATGCTGATGAATAAACTGCGCACCAGCAACGACATGATGGACGCTCTGGGCCAAAAGCTCACCCGCATTCAGGGACAGGCCGAGCATTTCGGTGCTACCCATGAAAACGTGGTCGCCAGCCTGGGGGAAGCCTACCAAGAGACCATTTCCACCTTTAAAACCCGCATTGTGGTGCAAGGTGACCCCTCGCTATTGCAAAGCCGCATGATGCCCGAGCGTGTGCGCGCCTGCCTGATGGCAGGGATTCGCTTTGGGTTATTGTGGCATCAACAAGGCGGGCGGCGTTGGAAGCTGGTATTCCAGCGCAAAGCGCTACGCCGGGCGCTGGACAGCCTCAGCTGACCGCCACCCAATCGACTACTCTGTTCTCGTTTGACTTGTTCTTGATTAATTTGCTCTCGATTAATTTGCTCTCGAACCACCTGGAAACCATGCCATGCAACTCTCCGCTTTGACCGCCCTCTCCCCCGTTGACGGCCGCTACGCTTCTAAAGCCGCCGCCCTGCGCGAACACTTCAGTGAATTCGGCCTGATTCGCGCCCGTGTGATTGTGGAAGTTCGCTGGCTTCAGCGCCTGGCCGAGCACACCCAAATAATCGAAGTGCCGCCGCTCTCCGCTGAGGCAACCGCGTTTCTTGAGCAGCTGATTCGTGAGTTTTCAATCAGCGATGCCGAGCGCATCAAAGAGATCGAGCGCACTACCAACCACGATGTCAAAGCGGTGGAGTATTTCCTCAAAGAGAAAATTGCCGATCAAGCCGAGCTACATGCGGTCACCGAGTTTATTCACTTTGCCTGCACCAGTGAAGATATCAACAACCTCTCTTACGGCGTGATGCTCAGCGATGGCCTAACCGCCATGCTGCCCACCATGCACGAAGTGGCCGACGAAATCGCCAAGCTGGCCATCGCCCACGCCGCCCAGCCGATGCTATCCCGTACCCATGGCCAAACGGCGACGCCAACCACGCTGGGCAAAGAGATGGCCAATGTGGCCTACCGCCTTAAGCGCCAGTTGAAGCAGATTGAAGCGGTGGAAGTGCTGGGCAAAATCAACGGCGCCGTGGGCAATTACAACGCCCACCTGACCACCTACCCAGAGATCGATTGGGAAGCCAACGCACGTACCTTTGTGGAAGGCCTAGGGCTAACGTTCAACCCTTACACCACCCAGATCGAGCCCCACGACTATATCGCCGAACTGTTCGATGCTATCTGCCGCTTCAATACGATCTTGATCGACTTCGATCGCGACGTATGGGGCTATATTTCATTGGGTTACTTCAAGCAGCGCACGGTTGAGGGCGAAATTGGCTCATCGACCATGCCGCACAAAGTGAACCCGATCGACTTTGAAAACTCCGAGGGCAACCTGGGTCTGGCCAATGCGGTACTGAGTCATCTTGCCCAAAAGCTGCCGATTTCCCGCTGGCAGCGTGACCTCACCGACTCCACCGTACTGCGTAATCTGGGCGTAGGCTTGGCCTATGGTTTAATTGCTTACCACGCCAGCTTAAAAGGCGTCAGCAAGCTGGAAGCCAATCCCGAGCGTTTAAACGCCGACCTGGATAACAGTTGGGAAGTGCTCGCCGAGCCGATTCAAACGGTGATGCGTCGCTACGGCATCGAAAAGCCCTACGAAAAACTTAAGCAACTGACCCGCGGCAAACGTATTGACCAAGCGGGCTTTGCGGCGTTTATTGATACACTGGAATTGCCCAGCGAGGTTAAAACCGAGTTGAAGGCGCTTTCACCGGCCAACTATATTGGTAATGCTCAGGCCCAGGCCGAAGCATTGACGCAACAATTAAACTGTCTATAAAGACATCTATAACGACACCTTATATCGCCAACTTACTAACGCCAGGGCATGCCATGAACCATCACGATAAGCCGTTAACCCTGCTGGGCGATCTTACCGCCGCCGACTTTCTGGCCCATTATTGGCAGCAAAAGCCGCTGCTGATTCGTGGCGCGATGCCCGACTTCATCAGCCCCATTGAAGCCGATGAACTGGCGGGCCTTGCCTGCGAGCCTGGCGTGGAAGCACGTCTGGTCGAAGAAGAAGGCCCGGRCGGCCCCTGGCAGGTCTCTCACGGCCCCTTCGATGAAGCCACCTTCGAACGGCTACCGGAAAACAACTGGAGTCTGCTGGTGCAGGCGGTTGACCACTATGTGCCCGCGGTGGCAGCACTGATGGATGAGTTTGACTTCCTACCCCGCTGGCGGCTCGATGACGTGATGATCAGCTACGCACCTCCTGGCGGCAATGTGGGCGCGCATATCGACCAGTACGACGTTTTCCTACTCCAAGCCAGCGGCCACCGCCGCTGGCAGCTGGGTGGCAAACTGACCGAAGATGCGCCGATTATCCAAGGCATTGATCTGCGCATTCTGAAAGAATTCAGCGTAGAGCCAGACTCCGACTGGGTGCTTGACCCCGGCGATATGCTCTATCTTCCTCCCGGTTGGGCACATCACGGCGTCAGTCAGAGCGATGACTGCATGACCATTTCGGTGGGTTTTCGCGCACCTTCCGCCGATGAGGCGATCMCCTCCTATGCGGACTACCTCGGCGAGCAGCTACCGGCCTCTCAGCGTTACAGCGATGCAGGCATGGCGCCTGCTCAGCAGCCCGGTGAACTGGATGACGCCGCAGTGGAACGGATGCGTCAGCTGATTATGTCGACGCTGGATAACCCAACCCAAGTCGCTCAGTGGTTTGGCCGGGTGATGACCCAGCCAAAATATGTCGATCAAGTGGTACCGCTTGAAACACCGATGACCGAGGCGGCGCTTGTTGCTCAGCTACAAGACGACGAACCGCTTTATCATATGCCGGGCTCACGCTTTGCCTGGCGTAGCGACGCCAGCGGCACCACGCTATTTGTTGATGGCGACGGCCACGCTTGCTCGGCTGAATTGGCTAAACGCCTTGCCGACACTACCCCGCTCTACGCCGACGACCTTGAGCTTGACGGTGCTGCTGCGCTCATCACGCAACTGGTCAATACCGGCAGCCTGGGTTTTATGAGCGATGAAGGTGATGACGACGAGGCGTATTAATGGCGATTACCCACATTAGCACCGGCAACTGGGAAACGCTTGGCCAGGCTGCCAGCGAGATCCGGCGCCGAGTATTTATTGAAGAGCAGAGCGTGCCTCAGGAAGAGGAGTGGGATGGCTTGGATCCTGAGTGCCAGCACTTTTTGGCACTCCTCGACGGGCAGCCGGTAGGCACCGCACGGCTGCTGCCCGATGCCCATATTGGCCGTGTTGCAGTACTTAGTGATGCCCGCGGCACCGGCATCGGCGTGCTGCTGATGCAGGCCGCCATTGAGGCGGCTCGCCATGCAGGACACCCTCAAGTCGTGCTGAGCGCCCAAGTTCACGCGTTGGCGTTTTATCAGCGGCTAGGCTTCGTTGCCCACGGCGAGGAGTTTCTCGATGCAGGTATTCCCCATCGAGAAATGACGCTTTCACTCGCGTAATAGATACTCTTGTTTGATCTCTAGCACTGCTCCGGCAGTGCTTTTTTATGCCCTCCTGACGAAAAACCACTACACAAACCCACCGCTGTATTACCCGCTGTAGTCGGGTTACAACCCACTGTGCCCCCAAGTGTCAATTGTTGAATACGCCATCCTCGTGGATAGTTATTGCATTGCAGCGTTATGGCGATGTGGTTAAGGCTTCAAGCCCGCAACGCTGTATCAGATGCCTCTAGCACTGATGTCTCTAGCACCCAAGACAATGGGCTTAGAGACGATTGACTTAGAGACGATTGGCTTAAAGACAGTAACGCGAAATTCAATGATGCTGAATACAACTTCGCAGGTGCAGCATAAGCAAGCGCTGATTTGCGAAACAACATCAAGACCAAAGAGGGTAAGCTCATGTCAGGACTGCTCGACGATATCAAAGCCATGGCCCAGCTCCGCGAAGCACAAGGCGGCAAATGGGAAGCCATCAAACCTGAGTACGCCGCCCGCATGCGTGCTCAAAACCGCTTTCACACCGGCCTGGACATTGCTCGCTATACCGCCAAAGTCATGCGTGAAGATATGGCTGCTTACGATGCTGATACCGCACAGTACACCCAGTCACTAGGCTGCTGGCACGGCTTTATTGGTCAGCAGAAGCTTATCTCAATCAAAAAGCACTTTGGCACCACCAAACGTAGCTACCTCTACCTTTCTGGCTGGATGGTTGCCGCGCTGCGCTCCGAGTTCGGCCCGCTCCCCGACCAGTCAATGCACGAGAAAACCTCCGTCGCGGACCTGATTGAAGAGCTCTACACCTTCCTAAAGCAAGCCGATGCCTGGGAACTTAACCACCTGTTCCGCGCCCTGGATGAGGCTAAAGAGGCCGGCGACAGCGGCAAAGAGCAGGAGTTGATCAGCAAAATCGATAATTACGAGACCCATATCGTGCCGATCATTGCCGATATCGACGCGGGCTTTGGTAACGCAGAAGCCACCTATCTGCTGGCCAAGAAGTTTATTCAAGCCGGCGCTTGCTGTATCCAGCTGGAAAACCAGGTCTCTGACGAAAAACAGTGCGGCCACCAGGACGGTAAAGTCACCGTGCCCCATGAGGACTTTCTGGCCAAAATTAACGCCGTGCGTTATGCCTTTTTGGAACTCGGCATTGAAGATGGCGTTATCGTGGCGCGCACCGACTCACTCGGCGCTGGTTTGACGCAAAAAATTGCCGTCACCAATGAGCCAGGTGATCTAGGCGATCAGTACAACAGCTTCCTGGACGGCGATACGATTGAGAACGCCGCCGACATCAATAACGGCGATGTGGTTATCAAGCAGAACGGCAAGCTGGTGAAACCCAAGCGCCTCGCGTCGGGCCTCTACCAGTTCAAACCCGGTACTGGCGAAGATCGTGTCATTCTGGACTGCATCACCAGTCTGCAAAACGGCGCCGACCTGCTATGGATCGAAACCGAGAAGCCTCACGTTGGCCAGATCGCCAGCATGGTTAACCGGATTCGTGAAGTCGTGCCGGATGCCAAGCTGGTCTACAACAACTCACCGTCCTTTAACTGGACGCTGAACTTCCGCCAGCAGGTGTTCGATGCCTGGCAGGAAGAGGGTAAAGATGTATCGGCTTACCAGCGTGACAAGCTGATGAGCGCCGAATACGACGAAACAGAGCTTGGTCAGTTGGCCGATGAGTGGACGCGTAACTTCCAACGCGACTCATCTCGCGAAGCAGGGATCTTCCACCACTTGATCACCCTGCCGACTTACCACACCGCCGCCCTGTCCACCGATAATCTGGCGAAAGGCTACTTCGGCGACGAAGGCATGCTGGCTTACGTGAAAGGCGTCCAGCGCCAGGAAATTCGCCAGGGGATCGCCACAGTTCGTCACCAGGATATGGCGGGCTCCAATATCGGTGATGACCACAAAGAGTTCTTCCACGGCGATGCCGCGCTCAAAGCCGGTGGCAAAGACAACACCATGAACCAGTTTGGCTAATTAGCAGGTTTTAAACTGCCTTAACTCGCCATGCAAACCCTGCAACAGGRGGCCTTACAGGCCTCCTGTTTTTGCTTGTCTAGCGGTATTTGCACACTGTTTTCTTAATACGCTGTTACACTCTGGCGTAAGCTATTTGGTAGCGCCTGCGCTACCAGTTGTGATCTTTTTAAACGATCACTGGTCAAAAGCGGTGGCATCAGCTATCTTTAACGAACACTGTTCTATAACTGTAATTGCTCCTCAAACCGTCATCTTAATGACAGCCATGTGGGCGACAGTTATCAAAATAGACACACTGGAGGTTTTAATGAAACGTCTTCTTTTACCCGTTGCCGCACTAAGCATTCTCACCCTAGCTGGCTGCGCCAACACATCCGGCTACTCTGGCGATGTCTATAGCGGTAATCAGGCCAAAACAAGCCAAAGCGTCACTTATGGCACGATCGTGGCGGTTCGCCCGGTACAGATTCAAGCGGAAAGCCGTGCAGGCGGCCTTTTAGGCAGTGGTGGTGGCGCGATCATTGGTGGTCTTCTGGGCAACCAAGTCGGCGGTGGCTCGGGTCGTCAATTGGCAACGGTTGCTGGTGCACTCGGCGGTGCGGTGGCAGGCACCGCCGCTGAAGATGCGACTAACCGCGTCAATGCGCTGGAAATGGAAATTCGTCGTGACGACGGCTCTGACATCGTTGTCGTTCAGCGCGCAGACCAACAATTCCAAGCCGGTCAGCGTGTTCGCCTGATTGGTAGTGGTGCTAGCGTGAGCGTTGCACCTTATTAATGTAAGCAGCGTTCATGGATAGCGTTTAATCGCCACGAAAAAGCCCGACCATCTACCATGATGGTCGGGCTTTTTTTATGACTATTTTATTGCCGCCGACTTTATTGCTGTCGACGAAATCAGTGAGCTTTGCTGCCCGCCCAGTTAACCAGCGCCATAACTGCCCAGCCAATGAGGCCCAACAGAATAACGACCAGCAGCATATCAACCGGCTTCACTAACGTGGTCGAGCCCAATACTCCCAGCGTAATTACCCATAGATAACGGTTATCGCCATGGCTTTTCAAAAAACCGGGCAACACCTTATCTAATCCCTCGCTCACGCCGCTATTCCAGCGCTGATGCACAAAGTAAGCAATCAGGCAAAATGCGACAAGCCAAATAATTAAGATCGTCATTGCATGCTCCAAAAGTGATAGGGCAAAGGAAAAAATGATGGTTGTAGGGTATCCCTGGTCACCCTGGTGCGCAATACCGTCGAAAGTGGTGAGTAGGAAAAAGCGCTGCTACCCCCTGACAAGCCAGCCCACACGCGTTACCATATTGGGACATGCACTCACCGAAAGGTTATTCCATGCAAATTGCGCAAAACTCGGTTGTCGCGTTTCACTACACCCTGACCAACGATGCAGGTGAAGTGCTAGACAGTTCCGAAGGCCGTGAGCCGCTTACCTACCTCCATGGCGCCGGTAATATCATTCCGGGCCTTGAGAAAGAGCTGGAAGGTCGTGCTGCGGGTGAAAAACTGAACGTTGCCGTATCGCCTGAAGAAGGTTACGGCGAGCTGCAAGAGCAGCTAATGCAAGAAGTACCGCGCGATGCGTTCCAAGGCGTTGAAAGCATTGAGCCGGGCATGCAGTTCCAAGCCCAGACCCAAGGCGGCCCGCTGATGGTTACCGTCAAGAAAGTCGAAGGCGATACGGTTGTTGTCGATGGCAACCACCCGCTGGCAGGCCAGCAGCTCAACTTTGATGTTGAGATCGCTGAAGTACGCGAAGCCAGCGCTGAAGAAGTTGAGCACGGCCACGTGCACGGCGAAGGCGGCGTTGAGCACTAAGACGCTCGCGCTACCGATCAGAAAAGGTGACCTCAGGGTCACCTTTTTTATGCCTACTCGTCAGGTATCAGCACTAACTGCCCATGACGCACGCTGCGTGACGACGTTACTTCGGCGGCAAACTGTTTGAGCGCCCGCCCCTGGCCTTTGAGCAGCGCCACTTCCAGGCAACTGTCGTGGTTAATATGCACATGTAGGGTCGACAGCGTTAGATCATGATGGTCGTGGGAGTGGCGCGTTAAGCGCTTGGACAACTCACGGGCGGCGTGATCATAGACATATACCAGCGCGCCCATGCAGGGTGAGTCCGGTGCGACCTCCTCCCTCACCTGCTTTAAACCACTGCGGGTCAGGTCGCGAATCGCCTCTGAGCGATTCTGATAGCCGCGCTCACGCATTAGCGTATCTACCTCCGCCAGCAGCTCTTCATCAAGCGTAACCGTTACACGCTGCATTCACGCCCCCTCAATTGATTCACTTTTCATGTGTCGCCCATGCCGCTAGTATGATGTTATTTAAAAAAGATCATACTAGTAACAGCAAGGATAAAGCGATGCCTGGATTACCTCGGCCTATCTTACTGGGTATTGCACTCAGTTGTTTAGGGGCCGCTAGCGCCGTGCAGGCGAAGGAGCAGCTGGTGCTCGCCGTTGGTGGCGAGCCCGAGCAGGGCTTCGACCCGCTACTGGGCTGGGGGCAATACGGCAATCCGCTGTTTCAGTCGACGCTACTCTCTCGGGGCAGAGACCTTACGCCACAGCCTGAATTGGCTACCCAGTGGTCACTTTCTGAAGATCGTCTAACGTGGACACTCACCCTGCGTGACGATGCCCGCTTTGCCGACGGTACGCTGCTGACCGCTGAAGATGTGGCCTATACCTTCAACGCAGCGGCCAAGGCGGGTGGGCGTGCCGATCTAAGCGCCCTTGATCAAGCCCAAGCCGTGGATGCGTATACCGTCACGCTTCATCTACGCGCCCCACACATCACTTTTGCTGACCAGCTCATGACGCTGGGTATTGTGCCAAGCGCCGAGCGTGACAACGGCTATAGCGAACATTATGGTCGCCACCCCCTTGGCTCAGGCCCCTATCAACTGGTCGAGTGGCAGGAAGGCGAACAGCTGATTGTAGAACGTAATCCCTACTTCTACGGCCCTACGCCCGTCTTTGAACGGCTGGTGTTTCTGTTTACCGGTGAAGACGCCACCCTCAGTGCCGCCCATGCTGGTCAGGTGGATATTGCCTCGGTTCCGCCAGCGCTGGCGGACAATGTACCGGCGCAGATGCAGCGGGTCATCATGGAGAGCGTCGATAACCGTGGCATCCTTTTCCCCATGCAGCCTGCCAATGGTGAGCAAGCAGCGTCGGGAACATTGATTGGCAACGACGTCACCGCCGACCTTGCCATTCGCCAAGCCATCAACCTTGCGGTCGACCGTGAAACCTTGGTGGAGGTAGCGTTGCACGGTTTTGGCCGCCCCGCATTTGGCCCAGCCGACGGCCTTCCTTGGAGTGGCCCGGAAGAGAACGTCGTCGCACCCGACTTGACTCAGGCAGAAAAAATACTTGAAAGCGCTGGTTGGGAACTTGGTGAAGATGGCCTGCGCTACAAAGATGGCCTGCCCGCGCGCTTTCGGCTCACCTACCCCGCCAGCGATACCACCCGACAGCTGCTCGCGGAGGTAAGCGCCGAGATGGTACGCCCACTGGGTATTGAAATGCAGCCCACAGGCCGCCACTGGGACGAAATCCAGCGCGAAGCGCTGCATCAGGACGCGATTATGTTCGGGTTTGGCAGCCACAGTCCGCAAGAGATTTACTACCTCTTCCACAGTCAGTATGCGGGCAACGGTTTCTATAATAGCGGCTTTTATGCCAACCCAGAGGTGGACGCCCACCTTGACGACGCCCAGGCGGCTCACAGCATCGAACAAGCCAACCAGTACTGGCAAGCAGCGCAGTGGGATGGCACGACTGGCTATGGTCTGCGCGGCGACAGTAGCTGGGCCTGGCTGGTCAACCTGGAGCACGTCTATTTTGCCAACACTTGCTTAGACGTTGGCGAGCTGGGCGTGGCGCCCCACGGCCACGGCTGGCCGATTACCGCTAACCTGCTTGAGTGGCGCTGGACGTGCGAGTAATAGCGCGTATCGCGACGCGGCTGTCACGCCTAATCCTGGTGCTGCTGTGTGTGGCAGTGGTCTCGTTTGGGCTGATGATGGCCTCGCCTATCGACCCAATCGATGCCTACCTAGGCCCGCAGATGGCCCAGGTTAGCCCTGAGCAACGTGAATTAATTGCCCAGCGCTGGGGGTTTGATGAGCCTCCTGCTGTCCAGTTTGGCCACTGGCTACGTCAATTAGCGAGCGGTGATCTGGGCTGGAGCCATGTGTATAACCAGCCGGTTAGCGAGGTAATTGGCCAGCGCTTTCAGCGCTCCATTGTGCTGCTGGGCGGCGCCTGGCTACTCTCGGCGCTACTGGGATTTAGCCTTGGCGTTGTAGCCGGAGCCAAAGAGGGCTCAACGCTGGATAACATTATCAGCACCTACGCCTTCATTACCGCCTCCACGCCCGCCTTCTGGCTGGCGATACTTGCCGTGCTGCTTTTTTCAGTAACGCTAGGCTGGACACCCACTTGCTGCGCTGGCCCAACGGGCACCTTAAGCCAAGATGTCACTCTCGCTACGCGCCTGCACCATCTGATACTGCCGATCGCCACCCTGGCGTTGCTGGGCATTGCCAATGTCACTCTTCACACCCGCGCTCGCATGCTTGAGCTAATGCGCTCAGAGGTGGCCACTCATGCTTTCGCCCAGGGTGCCAGCCGAATTGATGTGGCCTGGCGCCACGGCCTGCGCCATGCCAGCCTACCAGCGATGACGCTGGCGTTTGCTTCACTGGGCGAGCTATTCGGCGGCTCTATCCTTATTGAACAGGTATTTGCCTACCCCGGTTTAGGTCAGGCCACGGTGGCAGCGGGACTGCGCAGTGACGTTCCCCTGCTGCTAGGCATTGCCCTCTTTACCGCGCTGTTTGTCAGCGTCGGCAATATGATCGCTGATACGCTCTATGACGTTATCGACCCTCGCATTAAGCAGGGCGGCCTATGAGACTCGCCCTAACAAGCCGCGATGCTCAACCACGCCTGCGTGCCGCTTTCAGCCTGGGCGTCACCGTTCTGCTGGTGACGGGGCTGGTCGCCAGCCAGTGGCTGCTGGGTGATTCAGCTCAGCAGATGCAGTTTGACGCCCGCTTGGCCCCGCCCAGCCTTGACCACTGGTTAGGTACCGACGCGCTAGGTCGGGAACTTTGGGCAAGAACCCTGGCCGGGCTGGCACTCAGCTTTTGGGTGGGCTGCCTGGCGGCGCTACTAAGCACTCTGATTGCACTGAGCCTGGCGGCACTGGCCACGCTATCAGCGCGGCTGGATGCGCTGGTAAGTCTACTGATTGATACGCTACTCAGTGTGCCCCACCTGATTTTATTGATGTTGATCGCCTTTGCCCTGGGCGGCGGCACCCAGGCAGTGATTATTGCCGTAGCCGTCACCCACTGGCCGAGTTTGGCCCGGGTGCTACGCGCCGAGCTGTTGCAACTGCGCCAGGCACCCTATGTGCGAATCTCTCGTGCGCTGGGTAAGTCGCGCTGGTTTGTGCTCCATGGCCACTTGCTCCCCCATTTGCTCCCTCACTGCTTGGTCGGCGCGCTGCTGCTGTTCCCCCACGCGATTCTTCACGAAGCCGCGTTAACCTTTCTGGGCTTTGGCCTAAGCCCCAGTCAACCGGCCATTGGCGTACTGCTGGCGGATGCCATGCGTTACCTAAGCGGTGGCTACTGGTGGCTAGGGGTATTTCCAGGCTTGGGGCTGTTAGTGATGGTGCTGGGCTTCGAGCGCCTTTCCACTCACCTGCGTCGTGCGTTATAGCGAGGAACCACAGATATGTTAACCATTGAGCGTTTAACGCTACAGCTGCCTTATTATGCCCATGGGCATGCCTCATGGTGGAAACGTCGCTGGGCCACCTGCCTGGATGAGCTCTCGTTGCAGTTCTCGGCAGGCGAAGTGCATGCGGTGGTGGGCGCATCCGGTGCTGGCAAAAGCCTGTTGGCCTACGCAGTGATGGGGTTACTGCCAACACCTGCGCGTTTGAACGGGCAGCTTTGCTATCAAGGAAAGCCGCTTGATGAACAACGCCAACGCCAGCTTCGCGGCCGTGAACTAGCACTGATCCCCCAGTCGCTTAGCGCGCTGGACCCGCTGGTGCGCACCCAGCGCCAAGTGACCTGGGCGGCCCAGCGCGCAGGTCATGCCCCGGCGAATGCTTGGCACTCTGCTCAGCAAGCCCTAAATCATTACCAGCTAGACGCCCACGCACAGCAGGCCTACGCCCACGAGCTTTCCGGTGGTATGGCCCGCCGCGTGTTGACGGCCATGGCCCACGTGAGTCAGGCCCGGCTGGTGATTGCCGATGAGCCTACCGTGGGCCTTGACCCGCACCAGCGCCAGCGAGTGCTGGCGGCGTTGCGGGAGCTGGCCGACCAGGGCAAAAGCGTGATGTTAATTACCCACGACCTACGCCACGCCCTACCGATTGCTGACCGCGTGACCATTATGCGTGACGGCAAGCGGGTTGAAACCGCGCCCGCCCATGCTTTTCAAGGTACCGGCGACTTGCTGGTCCATGACTATTCACAGGCACTATGGTTGGCGCTGCCGGACAATCACTTTTCGACCAGCGCGACACGCCAGGCACCACAGCTGCAACAGGAGGCAGACGTTGCTTGAAGCGTGCCAACTTGGCTTTCAGTTTGCTAACAGCTCCCCACTGCTGCGGGACGTTTCACTCACGCTGAAAGCAGGTCAGTGGCTAGGACTAAGCGGTGACTCTGGGGCAGGTAAATCAACGCTGGGCAAACTGCTGGCCGGCTATTTAGCTCCCCAGTCGGGTGCGATCACCCTGGATGGCGCGGCGCTACCTAACAGCGGCGTGCAGCCTGTGCAGKGGCTGCCACAATCGCCAGAGCTGGCGGTTAACCCCCGCTGGCGGGTAGGCAACATATTACGTGAAGCCTGGGCACCTTCTGACGCCCAGTGCCAAGCGTTTGGTGTACAGGCAAACTGGCTATCGCGCTTTCCACAGTCGTTATCGGGGGGAGAGTTACAGCGCGTATGCGTGTTGCGAGCGCTCGCGCCAGAAGTGCGCTTTCTGGTCGCCGATGAGATCTCTACCATGCTCGACCCGATCACCCAGGTAGAGCTTTGGCAGGCGTTAAAACAGGAGACCGAGAAACGCCAGCTTGGCGTCCTCGTGATTAGCCACGACAGCGCGCTGCTGGAACGCCTCTGCCCGCAGCGCTTACACTTAAGCGCAGGTCAATTAATAGACAAAACGATAACTGATGCCAGGGAAGGTTGAAATTAGCTAACTGACTGGCGACGCTCAAAGCGCCATAGACCGAAAGCAATGATCAGCGTGATACTCAGCAGTAGCCACGAGCCAATACTCACCCCTGCCCACCCGGCCCATTGCCAGAACGGCTCCAGCCAGAAGCCACCCAAACTGGCGCCCACATAGTAAAACACCAGATAGAGCGCCGAGGCGCTGCCCCGAGCCCCCAGTGCATAACGCCCCACCCAGCTAGACGCCAACGAATGGGCCAGAAAAAAGCCAAAGGCGTTGACGGTTAAGCCGATGATAATCACCGGCAGCGAATCCGCCAAGGTGATCGCCGTGCCCAGCATTAAAATTACGACCCCCACCATCATGCACGCCGCGGGAGAAAAGCGTTTGGCCAAACGCCCGGAAATCATTGAACCAAAGGTGCCGCCGAGATAGGTCAAGAAAATCAGCCCCAAGCCGCTAGCGGCTAGTTGATAGGGCGCTGCCGCCAACCGAAAGGTGATATAGCTGTATTGGTTAATAAAAATCAGGAAGTTGATACCACCCAAGCAGTAGGCGGCGAGCAATACCGGGTTGCGTAAATGACTGACTAAATCGCTAGCCGCTTTGCGTAGCTCAAAGCGCTGGGGAGTAAAAGCGCGGCTATTGGGCAGCAAGCGCCAAAACACCGCACAGCCGACCAGCGTCATAAGGCCTACCGCTAGGAATGCCGCGGTGGGACCACCTATTTCAGCGGCGCCGCCGCCGACAATACGCCCGCTAATACCACCGAGGGAGTTGGCACCAATATAGAGCCCTACAGCACTTAACAGCGCAGGCTTTTCAAACTCATCCCCCATCCAGGCGATGGCGACTGCCGGTAGCCCGCCCAGCACAAAGCCCTGCACCAGGCGCAGTAGCAGCAAGCTTTCGAAGGTGGGGGCAAATGCCAAGGCAATGGAGCAGCCGCCTGCTAACAGCAGGGTGATGCGCATAATACCTTCGCGACCAATAGCATCAGAGAGTGGCCCGAAGACCAGCAGCGCAATGGCTAAGGAGAGGGKCGACACCGACATCAGCAGGCTGACGCCAAGGGTGGAGACAGCGTAAGTCTCCTTTAACCCTGGCAGCAGCGGCTGCGGTGCATAGAGATTAATAAAAACAAGAAATGAGCCGAGGCAAAGCGCCAAGGTGGCGCGCCACCAGGCGCGCGATTTGGCTTCAATCATGCCATTCCTAGATTAATGACGTCAGGCTACTGGAAAACACTGCCACCCAATTGGGCTAGATGCGTCGGCTCCAGCGCCCGCCGTGACTGCCAGTAGTAACGCTGCCAGTAGCTGTTATCCAAGCTGGAAATAATCACCCCTTTCGAGGTCGAAGCGTGGAGAAAATAGCCATTGCCCACGTAGATACCCACATGGTTATAGCGACCCGGCGGCTGGAAGAACACCAGATCGCCCGCCTGCAGCTCTTGGCGGTCGATCGGGCGTCCCTCGTGTACTTGACCACGGGTGGAGCGCGGAAGCTCTAAATTGAAGGTGTCACGATAAACATTGCGCACCAGGGCCGAACAGTCAATACCTCTCTCTGAGGTGCCGCCAATCCGGTATGGCGTTCCTGCCCAGCGCTGGTGTTGTGCCAGCAGCGCCTCGCGAATCACTGTTGGTGGCGGTACTTGCAAACTGCGCAGATGCGCATCGATGGGGTCAACCGGGGACATTTGCGGGTTCGCCCCCATTCCAGGCAACGTCATCGAGAAATAATCCTCCGGTGCCTGCATATTGCTCTGTCGCGCCGAACCTGCGCAACCAGCGACCAATGCAACTAAACAACAAACACTTACAACACGGACAGCGGTCACAGCGGGGCGTGGCAACGCAACCATGCGATTAACCTCGTGACATCGATAAGAAGGCGGTATGACAAAACTAATTTTTCTAATAAGCATGACTATAAGCTAATTCTCATAGGTTTGGCGAGCATCAATGTAACGTGCGTTGATCGCCCGGCAGTGTATCAATATGCAGTGGCGCGAAATGGCGCGGTTTATTGCCCGGAAAATCCAAGCTTACCCATGGGCCAGCCAAGACCGGCGCACCGCATACCCAAGCCACCAGTGCCTGACGAAAACCAGCTAGAAAGCTCTCCCGCTCAGGGGTTTCGCCCATAAAAAACGAGAACCCTGCATACATCCCCATGGCATACTCCTGCCACCCGGCATAGTGGTCCGCCGCCAATTGATAAGCTCGATCCAACACCTTGGCAAAGGCCGCGCTGTCCAGCCAGCCTAGCTGCCGAGCGGCAATGGCCAAATCGACCAGTTGGGCAATATCCCAGGCCGCCATATCCACCTCATTACAGCCATCTTCGTTGTCGCGCACACGGCGCAAGCGCAGCAGATGGTGGCGTTCGTCGTCAGCACAGTCGCCGGATTCAAGAATGGCGATCTCTGCGCTTAAGCGCTCAGTATTAAGGGTATAGGGCGCATAGTTAATCTGATACTCCTGACGATCCCCCGCTTCGAGCATGTAGGTCAAAAACTCCTGCATATCTTCGCCGTTGCTCAAATGGTAGTGGCTCTCCACCCATTCGCGGATCTCGGCGCACTCACGGGCACTCTCGGGCTGGGGTTCACTCCACACCGCACTGTTCAGCGGGCCCACCAACGACATAGCGGTAAAGTGGCTCAAAGTGGGGCGATTACCCGGCTCGCGCCAAGCGTCGTGKTGCCAATCCAGCCAGTGAAACAGGCTACCAGGATCTTCGATGTGCCAAATAATTTCATTCACCAGCGAGGCATGCTCCGGCTCCGGCAGGCAGCTCTCCCAGGCAAACCACGCCTCTAACAGACGTTTGGCATTGGGGTAAAAACGACATAGGCAGCTACGCAGTGCGCTGGCATAGGCCATTAACGGGGCACGATCCAATAAGCCGCTGTCGAGGGACATATGTAGATAGAAGGCGAATTTTTCAGCCATATGAATAGTCGCCGCATGGCGGCTCACGCCCTTAATCGCGTTGCGCTGCTTCAGCTCTTCCGGCGTCGGCTGACCGAACCAGCTTTGCGACGGCGGCAAAACGCCGTGCACCGCGTCGGCCGCCAACTGATTAAGGTGGTGCGCCTGGGCGGGTAGCCAGTAGCGGGCGAGCGCATGAGCGCCTTCATCGGCATGCAGGCCCAGTGACTCCTGCAAATACAGCGCTGCATCGGCACGCTGCTCTTCCGGCAGCGCCGCGGAGGGGTCTATCTGGCGCAGCATGGCATCCGGCTCGCGAACGCTGGCCAGCGCCAACAGCCAGTGATGGGGCGTGTTACGCCATTGTCGAATGCGCACCTGAGACGCGTTGAGCGTGGGCTCGTCTAACAGCTCCCGCGGAGGGCGCTTCCAGGGGCTATGGCTACTATGCAGCAGTAACCGATGCCGCTCGCTGGGTGTTTTCCCCCGCCGGTCAATGCCGTCAAACAGACTCTGCCCGCGCCCGTAGGCGTTAAGGACGGCGTACCAGTCATGATAGCGACGACTGATCAAATCAGCGGCGTGCCCCGCTAAATCAYCGGCCTCTTCCTGGCTAAGCCAACCACAGCAAGCACCGGCCCAGGCGAGTTCCACAATCCGCAGCCAATCCCAAGCCGCCCACTCCAGGGGCTCGCCCTGGGTGACGAATTTATTCAGCACCGGCGCATAGGGCGACTCTTCTACCACACTCCGCTGCCACTCCATACGCTGGGCGTTATCCATACTCAATAGTTCGCGGGCTTCGATATCCCAGCGCTGACGCTCGCCTTGCGCGCCTAACCACAGCATCACCCCGATTAGCCCATCTCGATCACGGACATCCCATGCGTGAGCCAGCCACTCGGTGGCTTCAGGCCAGTCAGTTTGGCTGGCAGGATAGGCAATAATCGGCCGGAATAGCGCGCATAGCCGCCAGCTCTGCGCTTCAGGTTGTTGAGGCCATAGCGAGGCAGGAGCCGGCATTTCAGCCAGGGCGTTTTCGAGTGCATCCCAGGTAATGCCCTCGCCATCGGTTTCAAGGTTGGCCAGCGCCTGACAGGCGTCGATAAAACGGTCATCGGCACCGACTTCCCAACCCCGGGCGCCTAACGCGCGACGTAGATCCGCCAGCCAGGCGCGCAGATCGCTGTAATCACTCGTGATGCGACGAGTCAGATGGTGCGCCCAATGGCGGGCTTGATCAGCGTCTAACCAGCCTGCGGCCCCCGCCAGTGCGGCCCACTCTAGGGCGCCTAGCAAACGGTCGGCACTGCCTGCGGGCGCACCCAGCCCATGGAACAGCTGCTCAGCAAGCTCGCCACGACTGGTAATCCCCAGCTGTAACAGGCGCTGCTCCGCCGCCCCTGCATCGACCGCCAACGGATGAGGAGTAAACGCCCAATCACACAGCACCAGCTGTTGGGCCCACCAGGCATTTAACGCGTCGATCAAGAGGCACCTCGAAAAAGCACAATGTCACCAGCAAAAAGCCGGAGTAAAGCTGCCTAGTGTAACGGAAAGTGGCGCTAACACCGATAGCCCTGGGCGACGGTAGGCACAAAACGACACCGCCCGGCACAAGGCCGGGCGGTGTCATGCGGTTAGCTACTCAATCGTTAAGATTGTTTCACTTTGCTTATCACCCAAAGGAGCACCACGGCACCCACGGTCGCGGTTACCAGCGAACCGATAAAACCACCCGCCGAGAGGCCTAAAAGGCTAAACAAAAACCCACCGATAAGCGCCCCCACAATACCGACGCCGATATTACCCAGGACGCCGAAACCGCCGCCGCGCATGATGTTGCCAGCAATCCAACCAGCCAAACCACCAATGATTAACCATGCAATAAAGCCCATATAGTCTCCTTACTATTTCAATAACGGGTTTTAGCTAAGTATGTTGATAGGCGTTTTACCTACCAGTCACGCTTGTTCTACCATAGCACATAGCGTTACTTTTCGGTGCCTCTAGGTATCGATGTTTGGTTACTCTTAAAGGAAAATTCATGATCCCCAGCTCGCTAAATCAACTGATTAAAAGCACTCAAGGCCAGCAAACGGCTCAGTGGGAAGGCCGCGACGTGGTGCTTTTCAATATGCCTTGGGGCGAGTTGGTGATTAGTCTCCAGGGCGCGCAAGTGCTGCACTTCTGCCCAGAGGGGGATACCGATTGGTTATGGCTAACGCCTACGCCCCAGTCGCTGCCAGGCGCTATTCGTGGGGGTATTCCACTCTGCTGGCCATGGTTTGCCGACGAGCGTTATGCCGACGAGAGCCCCAATCGCGATGGCCCCTTCCATGGCCTAGCCCGCCACGCCGACTGGCATTTGGACGCTGTTGATGAGCACGCCGAGGGAATTGAACTCCACCTCTCCCCCGCGCAGCCCCTTCATACACTGCTCACCGCGCGCTTGGTGGTACAAGCCAACGCCCAGCGCTTAAACGTTGAGCTGATTAGCGAAAACATCGGCGAAACGCCGATCAAAACCAGCGGCGCACTGCACACCTACTTAGCCGTTGCTGACACCCATCAGTGCCGCCTGGAAGGCCTCTCCGGCGCACGTTACCTCGACAAACTGCGTGACTTTGCCGAGAGKGAACAGCAGGGTACGCTAGCCGTTCAGGGTGCCGTTGACCGCATTTACCACACCAATGAAGCCGTACTACTCAGCGATGGCGAGCGCAGCTTGCGCATCGGCAAGCAGTCCAGCGACTCTACCGTGGTGTGGCACCCCAACAACGACCTGCCCAGCGACACGCCCGCCGACGTAGCGCGCCACTTTATCTGCGTTGAGGCTGCCAATACGCGTCTGGATCCAGTGTGGTTGGTACCTGGCGCTCAGCACCTGTTAGGCACCACCCTCAGCCGCGGTTAATCTTCGGTTCATCAATGCTTTGTTATTATGCGCTCACTGCTATTTGAGCTAGGGAGACCCGATGGATCCGCAGCAATGGCTAGAGGCAGCCACGCTCGCCTTTAATTTAATCGGTATGGTGGTGTGCTTGGTCGGCCTGACCCTGGCACAGAAGATGACCCGCCGCTGGCCCGGTTACACTCTGGCGGGGGTTGGCTTTTTGATTGCCACCCTGCCTATGTTTTCGCAGCTACTATTAGTGTTTCGTTAATATGATGCTGGCACTGGTCAATCAGCCCTTTTCACTGTCGTGAGTTAGCGCTGTTAATGGATAGTGATCAATTGCCACAAAAGGATCAATAGGATGCGCCAGCCGTTAAGTCGCGAACTGAGCAATTTATTAGAGCGCGGGCGAGATCGCCAGTTGCGCTTAGCGGTCACCGGCCTCTCCCAAGCGGGGAAAACCGCGTTTTTGACCTCACTGGTCAACCAGCTGCGCCATGCTGGCGTAGAGGCGCAGCTCGATTTACTGCCCGCCGCCCGGGAAGGCCGCCTGCTCGGCGCCCAGCGGCTTAACCAGCCCGACCTGGGCGTGCCGCGGTTCCCCTACGACCCCGGCATGGCCGCCCTGCGTGATACCCCGCCGCGCTGGCCCGAACCCACCCGCGGGATCAGCGAGTTACGCTTACAGTTACGCTACCGCCCTGCCCGCAGCGGATGGCTGACACCGGAAATAGCCCACCTCACTCTCGACCTGTTTGATTATCCCGGCGAGTGGCTGCTCGACCTGCCGCTACTGCAGCACGACTTCTACAGCTGGAGCCAAGCGCAGGCGCTGTACGCAGGCGAACAGCGCCGTGGCCTGTTTAGCGAGTGGCTAGCGGCGGTGGAGAAGCTCGACCCGGCAGGCGAAGCCGATGAGGCTCAACTGGCTGCCCTGGCAGAAGAGTATGCTCAAGGCCTACGTCGCGCCAAGCAGGCGGGTTTTTCCGACCTGCAGCCTGGGCGCTTTTTGCTGCCGGGCGAGCTGGAAGGCGCCCCGGTACTACAGTTTTTCCCACTGCCACAGCTTAATGCGTCTCAACCCAATACTTCTAGAGAGGCGTTGGAAGCACTGCCCGCCAATAGCCTTTACGCCACCCTGACGGCGCGCTTTCGCTACTATCAGCAGCAGGTGGTTAAGCCTTTTTACCGCGACCACTTCCGCCGCTTTGACCGCCAGATTGTATTGGTAGATGTGCTTGGCGCACTCAATGCGGGKCCCGAGCGTTTTGAAGATCTTTCCCGGGCACTGCGCCAGTTAATGCACAGCTTTGACTATGGCCAGCGTAGCCTTCTCACGCGCCTGTTTGCGCCCAAAATTGATCGGCTGGCGATTGCCGCCACCAAAGCGGATCACGTGACACCTGACCAGCACGGCAATCTGGTGCAGTTGCTTGAAGCACTGCTGGCAGAGCCACTTAAAGACCTACGCTTTGCCAACGTGCCGGTTAAAGCGCTCTCGCTGGCAGCGATTCGCGCCACTGAAGCCCGCGAGGTGACCCAAGAAGGTAAGCGCTCACCCGCGCTGCGCGGCACTACGCTAGAAGGCGAAGACGTGCTGGTCTACCCCGGCGATGTGCCCGCTCGACTGCCCGCTGCGGATTTCTGGCAGCAGCAGGGCTTCGACTTCCCCGCTTTTCGCCCGATGCCGACGCCCTCAGAAGCGCTGGATCATATTCGCATGGACGCCGCCATCGACTGGCTGATTGGAGACAAACTGACATGACAACCCCACAGCCACGCCGTCACTTTACCCTGGACGACAAGCCCGCAGAGGTCGCTGCTGCTGAAACACCGCTTCGCCAGCGCGAAGCCTTTGCAGGCGCCAGCGAGCACCATCCGCTAGCGCCTCTTCCAGAAGACAAAGCCCTGCCCGCCGCCAGTTTGGGTGCGCCGCGCAAACGCCGCTGGGGGCTAATATTCGCCCTGGTAGGCGGCGCCATTTTGGGCACCGCGGAGCTGGTCACCGGCATACCCGATGCGTTGGCCCAATCCCAGTGGTTGACCATGGCCTGGCAGGCCTTCGGGATCAGTTTGATCGGGCTAGGGGGGATCTCCCTGCTCAAAGAGTTGGGCCGTTTGCGCCGTCTCAAGCGCCACGACAAACTGCGCGGCGATCTGGCCGAGCTGCCGCTACGCTCGCCCAAGCAGGCCCGGGCCATGGCCGAGCAGTTGAGGCGCCAACTTAAGCTCGCCGACGATGATCCGCACTGGCTAGCTTTTCAACGCGCTAGCCAGCCCCACCATAGCGGCGAGGAGATTCAGACGCTGCTGCGTTATCATTTGCTAGCACCGCGTGACCGCGAAGCCCAGCGCCTGATTACCCGCATGTCCGGCGAAACCGCGATTATGGTCGCGATCAGCCCGCTAACCCTGGTGGATATGGCGCTGGTGGCCTGGCGCAGCTTGGCGATGGTCGATCGGCTCTGCCGCCTTTACGGGCTGGAGCTGGGCTACGCCAGCCGCCTGCGGCTATTTCGCAATGTGCTGCACAATATGGCGTTTGCCGGGGCCAGCGAACTGGCCACCGACGCCAGCATGGATATGCTCTCGCTGGATTTAGCCGGGCGACTCTCTGCACGCGCAGGCCAGGGCCTGGCCACCGGTCTGCTTAGCGCACGCCTGGGGCTCCGCGCCCAGCGCCTATGCCGCCCGGTGCCTTTCACTGCCGATGAACAGCCCAAGATCGCCGACCTGCGCCAAGACCTATGGCGGCAAATCAAGCGTCTCGACAAGGATAAGGCCCCACAGAGCCGCTAATGAAGTAGACGCGACGCCGCCAAGTCTGTTTTCGGTCACAATTTGCGATTCAACGCTGTTTGTCCTCATGATGGGAGTTTGGCATAACATCCTCCAGTGCGGAGAAACTGTTTATGAACACCCCTAATGATTCTGACTCGCCCCCGATAGCCAGCGACATGCAGACCGACTATGTCGTCGGCCAGGATAATATAAAGGGGCAGCTTGGCCCCTTCGGTTTTGATATCCACAACCGCGTCTTCGTGGTCTCTGCGGTTGCCTCGGCAATTTTTATCGTCCTCACCCTGGTGTTTCCTGAACGCGCGAGCAGCGTTTTCCAGTCTATCGTTGCCTTCTCTACAGGAACGCTGGATTGGTATTTCATGATCCTGGTGGATTTCTTCATTTTGTTCTGCTTAGCCCTGGTGGTACTTCCTCACGGCTCGGTCAGATTGGGCGGCCCCGACGCTAGGCCAGAGCACAGCTACCTCTCCTGGTTTGCGCTGCTGTTCACTGCAGGCATTGGCATTGGCCTACTGTTCTTCGGCGTGCTAGAACCGGTTTATCACGCCAATGTTTCGCTACCGCTGGGCGTTGAATCTCCCTTCGGTGCCGATGGCGAGCTGAATCCTGATGCTATTGCTGACGCCAGTGCACTAGGCCTTGCGGGCACCTATCTCCACTGGGGTATCCATGGCTGGGCGGTTTATGTCGTCATGGCGCTAGGACTGGGTATTTTTACCTATAACAAAGGCCTGCCCTTCTCGATCCGCTCGGCATTTTTTCCTATTCTCGGTGACCGTGTCTGGGGCTGGTGGGGACATGCGATCGACATCCTTGCCGTATTTTCGACTCTATTTGGACTGGCGACATCGCTAGGGCTTGGGGCGCAGCAGGCCAATGCGGGGATGAACTTTGTTTTCGGTCTGGAGGTAAGCACCACCACCCAGGTCATCGTTATCGTACTGGTCACGGCGGTGGCGCTCATATCGGTGTGGCGCGGGCTCGAGGGGGGCGKTAAGAAGCTCTCCGAGATTAATATGGTGCTGGCCGTACTGTTCTTCTTTTTCGTGCTGTTCGCTGGCCCCACCCTGCTGGCGTTAAGCGGATTCTGGGCGGGTCTAACAACCTATGTGACAGACTTTCTACCGTTATCGGCGCCCTTTGGCCGTGACGATGACTCCTTTCGTCAAGCCTGGACCATTTTCTACTGGGCTTGGTGGATCAGTTGGGCACCTTTCGTCGGCATGTTCATCGCTCGGGTGTCGAAGGGCCGTACCGTGCGTGAGTTCGTCCTCTGCGTACTGCTGGTTCCCAGCCTGTTTATCTTTATCTGGATGGGCGTCTTTGGTTCAACCGCGCTTGAACAGCTCTACGCCAACCCTGCTGGCAGCCTGGTTAAAGAGTATGTGATCGACAACTACAGACCCGAGCTTTCGCTATTTGGCATGCTGAATGAACTGCCGTTGACAGGATTGATGTCGACGCTGGGAATCGTTCTGGCGCTGATTTTCTTTGTCACCTCCTCTGATTCCGGCTCACTAGTGATCGACACCATCACCGCCGGTGGCAAAATCGACGCTCCGCGGCCTCAGCGGATGTTCTGGGCAATTGTGGAGGGCCTGATCGCCATTGTGCTGCTAATCGGCGGTGGCCTAACAGCGCTTCAAGCGGGGGTCACCGCCACAGCGATACCCTTCTCTATTGTGCTACTGCTGATGTGCTACTCGATCATCAAGGCGCTCAATGGCGAGCTGCGGCTTCTACGTAAATAACACCAACATATAAGCCATGGTAAAAAGAGGCCCCCTGCTAAATCAGCAGGGGGCCTCTTATTTCAACAAGCTCATACGCGGGCGCTTAAGCAATACGCTGCTCGGTCTCCGCATCAAATAGAATCGCGCGGCCCATATCAACACGCAGCGCTAAGCGCTCCCCCGCCGTTACCGCGCATTTAGGCCCAACACGGGCGGTAACTTCCTGTTCGCCCAGGGGTAACCGCAGCAAGATATCCGCCCCGGTAGGTTCTACCACCGCCACGCTGGCGCTGAGCAGCGTTCCTTCGGCTTGGGAGGTTAACCGCTCATCCTCTTCGCTGAAGTGCTCCGGGCGCAGGCCAAGAATCACCGGCTGATTCAACCGCTCGGCCATGTCTGGTGCGATACGCGCTTCTGGCCAGGGCAGCACCAGTTCCTCCTCCCCCGGTGTGGCAATTCGCAGTTGATAACCGCCATTGTTATCTTCCAAAGAGGCGCGAATAAAGTTCATCGACGGCGAGCCCATAAAGCCGGCCACAAACATATCCACCGGGTTGTTGTAGACCTCATCCGGGGTGCCCAGCTGCAGAATATGGCCATCGCGCATCACTGCGATGCAGTCTGCAAGGGTCATGGCTTCGACCTGGTCGTGGGTGACGTAAACAATGGTGGTGCCCAGGCGCTGGTGAAGCTTTTTGATCTCGGTGCGCATATCCACGCGCAGTTTTGCATCCAGGTTTGAGAGCGGCTCATCAAACAGGTAGACCTTTGGCTCCCGGGCCAGCGCACGCCCCATGGCTACCCGCTGACGCTGCCCGCCGGAGAGCTGTGCAGGCTTGCGTTCCAGCAGGTGAGTGATCTGCAGAAGATCAGCCACCCGCTCCACGGCGGCTTCCCTCTCGGCTTTGGGCACCTTGCGCATCTCAAGCCCGAAGCTGATGTTCTGGCGGACGGTCATACTGGGGTAAAGCGCGTAGGACTGAAACACCATGGCGATATCCCGATCCGCGGGGGTACGCCAGGTCACGTCTTCACCATCGATATAAATATTGCCAGAGGTCACCGGCTCTAGCCCGGCAATGGCATTCATCAGCGTGGACTTACCGCAGCCCGAGGGGCCAACCAGAATCAGGAACTCGCCGGAATCGATCGAGATGCTGACGTCTTTGAGCACCCGCTCGCTACCGAACTCTTTGCGCACGTTGTGGATTTCTAACGCTGCCATAATGAAAATCCTATTCTAAAGCGACTGACAAACTCCATTCATCTGGGTTGGTCAGAAGCAGCCCTCCGCGGGGGCGCTGTGAACCCTTCCCTGGGCGCTACTTTCGCCATCTGRCCGCCACGGATGGCGGAAATGCCGGAATTGTTGGGAACATTTTCCGGCCCTGGCGAAAGACCCCCGCTACGGGCTGCTTCTGACCTTCTAGATATGGTTGCCACTCACCTAGTTGTTATTAGCCTTTAACGGAGCCCGCAGTCAGCCCGCGCACGAAGTATTTTCCCGCCAGCACGTACACCACTAGAGTGGGCAGCGCGGCAATCATCGCCGCCGCCATATCCACGTTGTACTCGCGTACACCAGTGGAAGTATTCACCAGGTTGTTTAGCGCCACGGTAACGGGCTGGGTGTTATGGGCCGAAAACGCCACGCCAAACAGGAAGTCGTTCCAGATTTGGGTGAACTGCCAGATCACCGAAACCACGATAATGGGTGCGGAAACCGGCAGTAGAATGCGCCAGAAGATGCGGAAAAAGCCCGCACCATCCAACTTCGCCGCCGATACCAGCTCGTTGGGGATACCCACGTAGAAGTTGCGGAAAAACAGCGTAGTAAAAGCGATGCCAAAGACCACGTGAACCAGAATCAACCCGGCGCGGGAGCTGGAGATACCCAGCCAGCCGAGGGTTTGCGCCATGGGCAACAGCACCACCTGGAAAGGAATAAAACAGCCAAACAGCATTAGCGCGAAGACTAATTCAGAGCCTTTGAAGCGCCATTTGGTCAGCGCATAGCCGTTAAGGGCTCCGATAGTGGTTGAGATCAGCACCGCTGGAATCACAATCGCAAAGGAGTTCCAGAAATAGCCGCCTACGCCATCACAGCGCATGCCGGTACAGGCTTCACCCCAGGCTTTTGTCCACGGCGCGAAAGTGGGATTTTGCGGAAATGAGAGCAGCGACCCGGCGCTGATTTCGCTCAGCGGCTTCACCGAGGTCATCAGCATGACTACCAGCGGGAGAATATAGAACAGCGCGGCGAGTAACAGCACGCCGTAGAGCAGGCCACGGCCGAGCCGCGCAGCGGGCGTCTGACGACGAATCACATTAGCCATGCTTGCGGCTCCTTAATTCGGAGTAGAGGTAAGGAATCAAAATCGCCAGCACGCCGCCCAACATCAGCATAGCGCTGGCGGAGCCCAAACCTATCTGCGCCCGGGTGAAGGCGTGGGCGTACATAAAGGTGGCGGGTAAATCGGTGGCATAGCCAGGCCCGCCGCCGGTGAGCGCAACGACCAGGTCAAAGCTCTTGATCGCAATATGGGCCAAAATCATCACGGCGCTAAACACTACCGGACGCAGGCAGGGCATCACTACGCGCCAATAAATCCGCGGTAGGCTAGCGCCATCTAGTTGCGCGGCTTTGATAATGCTGTCGTCGATACCCCGCAGCCCGGCTAAAAACAGCGCCATCACAAAGCCTGACGCCTGCCATACGGCGGCAATCACCAGGGTGTAGATGGCCATATCCGGGKCGACAATCCAGTCAAAGCGAAACGACTCAAAGCCCCAGCCCTGAACCATCGCTTGAATGCCCAGCTGCGGGTTGAGCAACCATTTCCACACCACACCGGTAACGATAAACGACAGCGCCATAGGGTAGAGGTAGATGGTGCGCAGCGCGCCCTCCTGGCGAATTTTCTGATCGAGCAAAATCGCCAGCAGCGCACCAATCACCAGGCAAACCGTTACGAACAGCACACCAAAAATCATCAGGTTGGTTGAGGCGACCCACCAGCGCTCATTGGCCATTAAGCGTGCATATTGACCAAAGCCGACAAAGTCATAGCTGGGCAGCATGCGCGAGCTGGTTAGCGAGAGCACGAMCGTCCACAGCATGAAGCCATAAACAAAGAACAGCGAAATGGCCACTGATGGCGCCAGCACCAGGCGTGGCAGCCACGCCTGCAAACCGCCGGATGGCGTCGTCCGCTTAGCGCCAGCCCCTAAAGGCGTCGCAGAGGTATTTTTCATGGGGAGGGAATCTCTCATGGAGAAGTATCCTTGCCAAGCAACGAAGGCGCCGCCGTTGCAGCGGCGCCTGAAGAACGCTAACGCTAGAAAAGCCTAGAAAGAGGCCGCTTCGGCAGCGCTCACCATGCGTTCTGCCGCTTCTTCAGCAGGCATATCGGCGTCGTTGAAGTAGTTGGTAACCACATCAAAAATGGCACCCTGTACATCCGCACGTACGGCCATACCGTGAGCCATACTCGGAACTAGGCCACCCTCTTCGGCGGTGCGCTGAAAATCAGCCAACGACTGCTGGGCACAGCTATCGAATTCGCTCATGTCCAGATCAGGCCGCGCAGGAATCGAGCCTTTGGCAAGGTTAAACGCTTCCTGGAAAGTAGGCTCAAGCACCAGACGGGCTAACGCTTGCTGCGCCTCGCGCTCCTCGTCGTCGGTGACGCGGAACATGGCCAGACTATCGATATTGAAGGTGAACGCATCTTCGGTGCCCGGCGCTGCGGCACAGAGGTAATCTTCCCCGGCGGTCAGTCCAGCCGCAGTGAACTCACCTTTGGCCCAATCGCCCATGAGCTGAAACCCAGCCACTCCTTCAATCACCATTGCCGTGGCAACATTCCAGTCGCGCCCAGGCATGCCTTCATCCATCAGCTCGCGGGTACGTTTGAAGTCTTCAAGGGCATCGATCATTTGTTCGCCGCCCAGGGCTTCAGGGTCTAGTTCTACCAATGCCTGCTGATAAAACTCGCTACCCTGACCACCTAACAGCACGCTTTCGAAGACCGTAGCGTCCTGCCAGGATTGGCCGCCATGAGCCAGCGGTACGAAGCCCGCTTCGCGGATAGCCTCGCCTGCCTCGAACAACTCATCCAGCGTGGTGGGCATCTCAACTCCAGCCGCTTCGAGCACTTCGGGGTTGGCCCACAGCCAGTTTACCCGGTGCACGTTGACGGGTACCGCCACGTATTGGCCGTCGTGACGCATGATATCGGCCACGACTTCCGGCAGCAGTTCATCCCAACCTTCCGCATCGGCAACGCCGTTCAGGTCACCGAGCAAGCCAAGCTCACCCCACTCCTGAATCTCGGGGCCTTTGATTTGGGCGGCGGAGGGCGGGTTGCCCGACATGGCACGGGATTTAAGCACCGTCATGGCGGTTTCACCGCCGCCGCCTGCCACGGCGAAATCTTGCCAACCGTAGCCTTCAGCTTCCATTAACTCTTTAAGCACGTTGGCAGCGCGAGCTTCACCACCAGAAGTCCACCAGTGCAGCACTTCAACTTCATTCGCTTGAGCGGTGGTGGCTAGCGTGGCACCTGCCAGAGCAAGCGCGAGGGTCGTTTTCTTTAACGTCGACATGGAGTAACTCCTTATATTGTTATTGTCCTCTCGGACGTTCGACATCCAAGAGGTTACGCCAAGGTGAGCGTCAACGGGAGTTACCGAGTACTGCATAGTGTTGGGGTTTTATTACAAACCTGTAATAGTTTCCTGGCGGGGTAGCGAGAGAGTCACCACCAGCCCACCATCAGCATGGTTGGCGAGCGTGATATCGCCGCCATGGGCACGGGCAATATGCCGAGCAATACCCAACCCGAGGCCGCTACCACCCGTGTGTCGACTGCGTGAGGGCTCCAGGCGCACAAAGGGCGAAAMCACCCGCCCCAATTGCTCTTCGGGTATACCTGGGCCGTGGTCACGAATACGCATGGTGACAACATTACCGTGATCGATTAGCTGCACATCGGCCTGCTTGCCATAGAACACCGCGTTCTCAAGCAGGTTTGCCAGGCAGCGTTTAAGCGCTACCGGTTTGACAATCAGCGGCGCGATAAGAGAACCACTTTTAATCTCAATAGTGACCTTACCCCCCTGAAGGCTAAGCTCTTCGGCCAGCTCTTCGAGCAGGTGTGTTAGATCAACGGGCTCGGGCTCTTCATGCAGGTCTAAGCCTTTTACCGAGGCCAAGGCACCTTTAACCAAGCTATCCAGCTCATCCAGTGAGGCGCAAAAACGCTCGCGCTGATAGTCGTCATCGAGCATCTCGGCGCGCAGGCGCATGCGGGTTAAGGGGGTCTTTAAATCATGGGAAATCGCCGAAAACAGCCGTTCGCGCTCCTCAATCTGCTCACGAATACGCCGCTGCATACGATTGAACGCTGCGGCGGTGGCGGCAACCTCCTTAGGGCCGCTCTCCCGTAGTGGCGGCATATCCAAATCATCGCCCAACTGATTCGCTGCCCGTGAAAGCCGCGCCAATGGTCGGGTCACGCTGGTAATTCCTAACAGCGAAAGCGCCAGCACACTCAGCAGCACCAGCAACCCGACCAGCAAGCGCTCCTCAGAAAGCCAGCGATAGCCGCTGAAAATATCGGGTACGCCCAGCAGCGTGGCCACATACAGCCAGGTGCCTGGGGCAAGCTCCAGTTGAACCACTAGAATTGGCGGCGAGAGCGGTTCCATCAGCAGGCTGTGCTGCCCCCAGCGGGGCGGCAGATCGTAAAGCAGTACTTCGTTATTGAGCACTCGCAGGTTTTCCGGGCGGGAGAACTCGACAATCACGTCGTCAATATTGAGCTGCTGGGTGAGCACCGAGCGCACATTGTTCACCACCACCTGTTTTTCCGGCCCCGAGCCGATATCGTCGATGGCCAGCCTGCGTTCGTTGACGCTAACAAAAAAGCGCGTGCCGCCCATATTACGCAGCTGATCCAGCACGATGTGGCGGTAGTCAACGGGCAGTGAGCGGAAAAACTTCATGGTGGAGGCGATGCTAAACGCCATATTGGTGGACAGCTCATCAAGCTGTGCCAAGTGGCTGGRGCGCACCTGGGAAGTCCAGATCGCGTAGCTGGCCCCTTGGGCGACCAGCACTCCGGCGATCATAATGATCACAAAGCGCCCGCGCAGGGATGCTGGTAACCAGCGGGCCGCTCGTCGTGATAAGCGTCGATGTATTTTTGCCCACTCCATGCGTCTCACGTTAATGCGTCTMCCTGAGCGGTTAATACGTAGCCCGCCCCGCGCACCGTACGAATCAGTTGGGAGTGCTGGGCGTCTTCCCCCAGCCGTTGGCGCAGGCGGCAAACGTGGACATCAATGGAGCGATCAAGCGGCGGCGCGTCCCGCCCACGGGTAAGCGCGTAGAGATCATCCCGAGTGAGCACCTTCGCCGGATGCTCTAAAAACACCTGCAATAGCTGAAAATCAGCCCCTGAAAGCGCGGCGCGCTCGCCCTGCAGGTCAATCAACTCACGGGTCATTCGGTCGAGTTGCCAGTTACCAAAACTGACCCAGCGTGCCTGCCCAGCGGGCAGCTCAGGCGGTGCACAGCGGGTACGCCGCAGCACCGCTTTAATCCGCGCCAGCAGCTCACGGGGATTAAACGGCTTGCCCAAATAGTCATCAGCGCCTAGCTCAAGGCCAAGAATACGGTCGGTCTCATCGGCACTGGCGGTCAGCATAATAATCGGTACATCGCTGTGTTTTCTAACGTCGCGGCAGATGGTAAAGCCGTCATCTCCCGGAAGCATTAAATCGACAATCAGCAAGTCAGGTGCATGTTCAGCGCGCAGAACATGCAGCGCTTCGGCACCCTCCGCCGTCAATACCCGGTAGCCATGACGCCCCAGGTAGTCCGCGAGCAGTTCACAAATTTCCGGATCATCGTCGACCACAATCAAGGTAGCAGGGGGTGTCGTCATCGCAGCAGTTGTCGCCCTACATTGTTGTCGTTTTATTGGGCTTTGATGATGATCGAGGGGCCAAGCAGTAGCAATACCGCTACGACCAAGGTTGCATTAGATTAATGTTCTTCGACGCTTAAAGCCCAAACCGCTGCTTAAGCCACTCGGCAACGGCAGCTTCACCGTGGTGGCCAATGCGTTCAGCGCCTGAGAGACGATCAAATAGTGCCGGGTGGGCATTAGCCATTACCTGGGCCTCCCCTGCTAAATCGAGCATTTCTGTATCGTTAAGGTTATCGCCAAACGCTAAACAATCTGCGGGCGTTAAGCCCAACCGTTCCAGCAGTGATGACAGCGCCACACCTTTGTTGACCCCGCCGGCCATGATTTCCAGAGAATCAATGGTGGAATAGGTAATATGCAGCCCGTCGCCGTGGGCCTCTTGTGCCTGGGCTTCTAGCTGTTTTAGCGCGTTTGGATCGCCTAGATAGAGCACTTTGCCTACACCATTAGCGTCCATTTGCGCGGGGGGCACGACTTCATAGCCAAACCCTGTGGAGGCGTGAAGTGATAATAAGTGCGGGGCCTCTGAATCAATATGCCAACCGCTTTCGCGATAAAGGTTAAGCCGCACTTGAGGCGGGCGCGGAAGATTGATCAGCGTCTTKGCATGTTCAGGCTCAAGGTGATTAGCCGCCAGCAAGGCATCTTCAGGATCGTGAACATAGGCACCGTTAGTGCTGATCAAGTGCGCAGGAATATCCAACTGATCACGAAACACCTTCATATCGTAGTAGTGGCGGCCAGAGGCGAGCGCGACATGATGACCTTGCTTCACCAATGCTCTGAGCACCTCTACGGTGCTTGCGTGCAGCGTGTGGTCGCTTCCTAATAGGGTTCCATCCAGGTCAGAAACAATTAAGCGAGGTGTCATAGCGCGCTCCGTGAGTGTGGATGTTTTAGCTTAACCGATTGATTCCTCGGACGCCTAGCCGCAACCGGCTAGGACGCCAGGCACAATGGCCACTCCACCTCGCGGGTTCGGCCATTGGGCAACATCAATGGGATGACAGCCCCAAGGCTACCGCCTTTGCTTGTTCATCCAAGATGACATGAATCACGCCTCGCTGCAGCCGCTGCACGCCGTGGGCTCCCAGGCTAGCCAGGGCCCTCTCGTCTAGCATAGAGACATTGGTTAGTTCCAAGCGCAGCCGCGTGGATGCCACCGCCGTCGCACTATGCACATTGCTCTCGCCGCCCAGCGCTTGCTGCCAAGCCTGACGACGCTGAGGTGTTAGGGGCTCTATGGCAGCTACAGAGGACGCTACGGCATTAGACGGCCCTGGTTCGGCAAGTTGCTCCGGTGCCTCMCCAGTGGCGCTTAGCGCAGCGCGTATATCATCAACTACGGCGTCGGCGATAGGCCCTACAATGACCTGAAGTCCACCGCCCTGAAGGCGCAGGAGCCCTCGTGATCCCAGCGTCTTGAGAGCCGCCTCGTCGATAGCATCAGGGTTGTCCAATACTAAGCGGAGACGAGTAGTACAGGCGCCAACGCTTTGCAGGTTTGCTGCGCCCCCCAGAGCGGCAACGAAGGCAGGGCCTCGCTCACTGGGAGTAGCTTCTGCCCCAACGGGTGCTATTGTCTCTGGGTCACGGCCCGGCGTTGGTAGGTCGAAGCGCACAATCGCCCAGCGAAATACTGTGTAGTAGATGCCAGCGTAGACCAACCCTACCGGCAACATCAGCCAGCCGTTGGTAGAAAGACCGTAGGAAAGTGCGAAGTCGAAGGCCCCAGCGGAAAAAGTGAAGCCCAGTTTAACGTCAAGCCAGTGCAGCAGAGCTACTGAGATACCGGTCAGCAAAGCGTGCATGACATAGAGCAACGGCGCCAAAAACATAAAAGTAAATTCAATGGGTTCGGTGACGCCGGTCAGAAAAGCGGTCAACGCCAGCGACAACAGCAGGCCACCTACCTGGGCACGTCGCCCTTTCGGTGCGGCGTGGTACATGGCCAGCGCTGCGGCTGGCAGGCCGAACATCATCACCGGGAAAAAGCCCGCCATAAAGCGGCCTGCGGTAGGATCACCTGCGAAGAAGCGATTAAGATCCCCGCTAACTACCGCCCCAGATGCCGTTTCAAAGCTGCCAAAAACAAACCATACCAAGCTGTTGAGCACATGGTGCAGACCAGTAACGATCAGTAGCCGATTGAGCACTCCATAGACGAATAGCCCTAACTCACCAGCATCAATGAGCCATTGGCCCAGCAAATCAATACCGTGCTGGATGGGAGGCCAGATAGCCCCGAAGGCGAACCCCAGAACCACAGCGGCAAGGCCGGTGACAATAGGCACAAAGCGCCGCCCGCCGAAGAAAGCCAAGTAGTCTGGCAGTTGGATTGCTTGGTAGCGGTTATAAAGCAAGCCCGCCACGCTGCCGATGATGATGCCTGCCAGCACACCCATATTAATCTCTGGATTAAGAGAGTTCAGCACGGCATCTAGAACCAAATAACCAATGACACCGGCCAGACCCGCTGCGCCATTGCTGTCATTGGCAAAGCCCACCGCCAAACCAATGGCAAAGATCAGCGCTAAATTGGCGAAGATCGCCTCACCCGCACTAGCGATAAAGGCGATATCGAGTAGATCTGGCTGACCTAAACGTAATAGCAGACCAGCAATAGGCAGCACGGCAATCGGCAGCATCAGGGAGCGGCCAAGTTGCTGTAGACCGCCCATCAGACGGGATCCCAGGGTCATGACAGGCATATCAGCACCTCGTGAGGGGAGTTGTTGTTGTGGGAGTTGTCGTTGTGGAACTTGTGGCTAATGGAGCTGCATCGTTAAGCGCCAACAGCTCGCCGAGGCGCCGACGCACCGCGACAGCGTCGTGAAGAGCCAGTAACTCGGGGAGCTTGGCTGCCAAGACGGCGGTGTCCAGACGGCGCAAAGTAGCCTTCACCGCCGGTATTTGTGCAGGCTCTACTGAGAGTTCATCGACACCCAGGGCCACTAGCAAAGGAGCGGCCAGTTCGTCACTGGCAGCACTGCCACATACGCCGACCGAGCAACGCCCCTCAGCGCCATCGACCGTCGCTTGGATCAGACGCAGTACCGCCGGGTGGAGTACATCAGCCCGGCTGGCAAGCGCTGGATCTTCACGATCCATGGCGAGGGTGTACTGGGTTAAGTCGTTGGTGCCAATGGAGAGGAAATCGGCCTCGTCGGCAAGACTGGCAGCGCAGAGTGCGGCGCTGGGCACTTCGATCATGGCCCCTAAACGCGGCCGTTCACTCAGCCCTAACTCAACGGCCAGCGTCTCTAAACGCTGGCGCACTTCGCGTAGTTCGGAGGCCTCGCTCACCATAGGCAGCATGATATGCAGCGCTTTCAACGGGGTAACACCCAGTAACGCTCTTAGCTGTGTCTCCAAAAGCTTGGGCTGGCTTTGCCAAAGGCGCACACCGCGTACTCCCAACGCTGGATTAGGCACATTTGGCAAACGCAGATAAGGAAGCTGCTTGTCGGCGCCAATATCCAGCGTGCGAATAATCACTGGTTTACCGTCTAAAGCCTTTAGAGCGGCTTGATACTCTTTACGCTGAAATTCCTCGTCCGGGGCGCTATCTCGCTCTAGGAACAGAAACTCGCTGCGTAGTAGGCCTACGCCATCAGCGCCTGATGCTGCCGCTAGGCGCGCCTCCTCGGCGCCACCAATATTAGCGCGCACCTCAACAGTACGTCCGTCTAAGGTAATGGCTGGCTCATGAGCTGCGGCCCGCGCCGTTTCGGCTTGCTGTCGGCGAACCTCAACCCGGTCAGCCATCTCGGCCTGTTGTATCGGCGTTGGCTTCAGCGCCAAGCAGCCGTTCTCGGCATCTAGAATGACGCTTTCAAGGGAGGCCTCATGAGCTGCTTCCAATAGCCCCTGCCCCATGGCCACTAGACAAGGGATACTCCGTGCCCGCGCCAGAATAGCCACATGAGAAGTGGTGCCACCGCCAGCAAGACAAAGCCCAGCGGGGTGCTGGTCAGCCACGGCCACCAATTCCGAAGGGGTTAAATCCTCCGCCACCAAGACGGCGCCTTCAGGCAGCTCAGGAGCTGCCTCTTGATGGTCGTTACTCAGCGCCGCCATCACACGTCGTTGCAGGTCACGCAGATCCGCGACGCGGGCGGCCATCAAGTCATTACCGCTAGCGACAAGCCGCTCGGCTTCAACGTCTAACGCCTCGCGCCAAGCTTGGCCAGCACTGCGGCCATCACCAATACGCGCCTCTGCCGCTGCTTCTAGGTTCGGGTCTTCCAACCAGGCGCCATGGGCGGCGAAGATTTCCGCCTCCGCGACCTGCCCTTGACGTGTTGCCTGCGCCTCTGCCTTTGCTAAGTCTTCGCCGATACGGTTCAGCGCCTGTTTAAGGCGGGGGGACTCTACGCTTTCACCTTCCCCGTCATAAGGCACGCTAGGCAGTGGCGGTCGGTAAACTATCAGCGGGCCAGTCGCCAAGCCCTGACTGGCGATCAAACCGGCCAGCTCTCCTGCTCCAAGTTCTTTCTCAAGCTCTTTCTCAAGTGCTTGGGTCGGTACCGCCGGGGTTGTGCCAGCAGCGTGCTCCTCGGCTTCGGGAGTAGTCAGCAACGCTTCAGCAGCGTCCAAAGCGACTTCCCCCCGAGCTCCCTGGGCAATCAGACGCAAAGGGCTGCCTGCGACTAAGCCAAGGTTCATTAGCGCACTTAAGCTTTCAGCATTCGCGCTAGCACCTTCTGCCGCTGGTTCACGGTGCACTTCCAAATTAACATCGTGCTCCCGTGCGATGGCTCTTAGCCGCGCCGCAGGACGGGCATGCAGCCCTGCCGCGAGAGCAAGCGTTATGCAACGCTCCACTAACGGGCCTTTGGTCGTTGCGGCTTCGCCCTGCTCCGCTGAGGTGCGCGTAAGCACCATCAGCGTTTCGCCTAGGGCAACTCGCTCCCCCTTCGCATAGCGAAGCGGCAATAGGCGCCAGCCAGCGGTTTCGGTGACCACTATGGGCGTGATCAGCGCAGAGGCGCCTAGCGCCAATACATCGGCGTCAAAACGGCACAGCGGCTCACCGGCGCGGACTTGGTCACCCACCGTCACCAATAGTTCGATGCCCCGGCCCTGTAATTCAACCGTGTCCAGTCCCAGGTGAATCAGCAGCTCTAAGCCAGCGTCGGTTCGTAAAGTCAGGGCGTGGCGAGTGCGGGCACATTGCACTACCTCTCCGTCGCAGGGAGCATGCAGGCACTCGCCGAGGGGGTCGAGGGCAATGCCCTCGCCTAGCGCTAAGCCAGCGAAAACAGGGTCAGGCACCTCGTTGAGGGGGATCACCACCCCCTCTACGGGGGCCAGTAGGGTTAGGGTTTGACTTGCATCGGACATGGGAAGACTCCCGCTTTGTCTTTGTTATTAGCTATCAGCTATCAGCTATCAGCTATTAAAGGGTGCAGGTGACCTTGTTAAGGTGCCGGGGTCGATCCGGGTCACTACCCCGGGCCGCCGCTAGGGCTGCCACCATGACGTAGAAGCTTTGGATGACGGACAGCGGCTGCAGGTCGTCGTGGCCCGCGTCCACCAACGTTAGTTGGCGTTTAGCCACGCTCGCATCAGCCGCCAGTAATACCTGCGCCCCGACGCCCTCTAGCCATTCGGCCAGCGTTAGCAATCCGGCCTGCTCCGGGCCGGGCGGCGCGAGTACCAGCACTGGGTAGCCAGGGCCTATCAATGCCATCGGGCCATGGCGAACTTCTGCTCCGCTAAAGGCCTCGGCCTGAATGGCACAGGKCTCTTTGAATTTAAGCGCCGCTTCTTGGGCAACCGCCAGCCCGGCCCCCCGGCCAATGACCATCATCCTGTCGGCTGTCTGAAATGCCTCTACCGCAGGCGTCCAATCTTGCTCAAGCGCTTTTTCCAGGCGCTCTGGCAATCCCTCCAGGGCGGTTAATAAGCTGCGATCCTCGCTCCAGTGACCCAGTAGTTGAGCCATGGCAGAGAGGGTCGCTAGGTAACTTTTGGTGGCCGCAACGCTCTTTTCTTCCCCGGCATGGAGAGGGATCTCAGTGTCACTGACTGCACCCAGCGGCGACCCCGCCGTATTGAGCAGCGCCAACGTATGGGCACCGCCGGTCGCTAACGCCTGCTGGGTAGCAATCAAATCAGGGCTCTGCCCTGACTGGGAGACCGCCAGGGCCAGATGGCCACTAGCCCGCCAAGGGGCCTTGGCCAGTGTCGTCAATGAAGGCGGCAGCGAAGCCACCGGTAGGCCGCGTTGCTTCATGCACAAGTAGGCAAAGTAACTAGCGGCATGGTCGGAGCTCCCGCGGGCCACGGTTACCGCTGAAACCGGCGGCGACTGACGCAGTTGCTGGCCCAAATCAGCCATCATGGGTGCATTTCGCCGCAGTTGACTCCGGATAATTTCCGGAGCGCTGCGGGCTTCATCGAGCATCAGGGACATCAGGCATCTCCGTGGATAAAGCGGCCCTCTACGAAGACCGCTTGAAGTTGGAGTTGAGGGTCAAGAACAACCAGATCAGCCACTGCGCCTTCCGCAAGGCGACCAATATCGCCAAGCCCCAGAAAATCAGCGGGAATGCGGGATAGGCGGTCAGAAGCCTCAGCCAGCGAAAGTCCGAGGCTTACGAAGTTACGCAGCGCTTGATCCATGGTCAGCGTGCTACCGGCCAAGGTGCCATCGGCCAAACGTACCCCACCTAAGCATTTGGTGACGGTCTGCTCACCCAGGCGGTAATCGCCGTCAGGCATGCCAGCAGCAGCGGTGGAATCAGTCACCGCATAGAGATTAGGGATGCAGCGCAAGGCAGTAAGGATGGCGCCAGGGTGGACATGCAGCAGGTCGGGAATCAGCTCGGCATACTGGGCATGGGCCAACGCGGCTCCGACCATACCTGGCTTACGGTGGTGCAGGCCGGTCATGGCATTGAATAGGTGGGTGAATCCGCAGGCACCATGAGCCAGAGCCTCGACCCCTTCTTCATAGCTGCCTAGGGTATGCCCCAACTGCACCCGCACGCCTCGATCGCTAAGGTGGCGAATCAGTGCCATATGACCGGAGAGTTCTGGAGCGAGGGTAATCAAGTGAATCGGCGCCAGATTACAAAGCTCGTCTAGCTCCTCGATCAACCCAGTCCGGGCATAGGATGGCTGGGCACCTAACTTACCAGGGTTGATATAAGGCCCTTCCAGATGCACGCCCAGTACTTTGGCTGCCAGAGGTGCGGGTGCCTGCATATAAGCTGCGATATCCCGTAGTGTCCTTCTGATGTGGTCGTCTGGCGCAGTCATGGTAGTGGCAAGCAGCCGAGTGGTTCCGAAGCGAACATGGGTGCGGGCCAAGGTAGCCAGTGCCTCGCCTCCCTCCATAACATCAGCGCCACCGCCACCATGCACATGTAAATCGATAAAGCCGGGGAGTATGCGAGGATGATCATTGGAATCAGGGTCTACCGGCTCGCCGCTGATACGCTTGATACGCTCCCCCTCCCAGTGAATCTCGCCCAGGCGCCAGCCCTCGGCGGTCAGGATATTGCCAAATTGCATAACGTTTCCTAGCGAGTCAGTTCGACCATAAAGTCGTAGTAATCGGTGCGGCAGTAAGTCACCGTAAGCTCTGCTGGCGTGCCATCGGCCAGATACCCTAGCCGAGTGATCTTAAGCAACGCCTGCCCCTCGGGCACTTCGGCGAGCACCGCTAGCTCTGCGTCAGCGTTGATGGCGGTGACATGCTGCAGGGCTCGAGCCATTGACTTACCGCTGGCTTCCAGTACCGCATAGAGAGACGTTTCTACTGATTGAGGATCGGGCAGCACCGATACAGGTAGGCAGCTATCCTCTACCGCCATCACCACCTCATCAGCCAAACGTAAACGCTTAAGGCGCGCCACCTGGGCATCGGCACCCAAGCCAAGACGCATACTCTCTTCCGCGTTGGGAGTTGCCAGCCTGCGCTCTAACCATTGAGAACTTGGCGTAAAACCACGCTGAGTCAGTAGCTCGGTGAAACTCACCAATCGGGTTAACGACTGATTAAGTCTCGGCGTGATGAAGGTGCCAGAACCACGGCTACGGCGAATGAGCCCCAGCTCAGCCAAACAATCCAAAGCCTTGCGCGCGGTAATACGCGAGACATTGAGGGTATCGGCCAAGCTCCGCTCTGAAGGCAGCGCCTCGCCGGTCTCCCAAGCGCCTGTCTCGATGGCATGCTCCAACTGACGGGCTAACTGCTGGTAGAGCGGTGTCGCTCCCTGCGGGTCAAGGCGCAGGTGGGTAAAGCGTGGATCCATGGATATCTCCGTACGACAAACAATACCAATTGAATACCAATATAGACATAATTCAATACCAATCAAGTGCCAATTAACAACTACCACAACCGAATAGCCCCACTCCACTCTGCCCACAGGGTAATTACCCAGCTAACAGGGAAGATGTAGGTTATTGATAAATCGAGAACAAAAAGAACTTCACATAGCGACAATTGGCGCAGCCTGCGGGAATCCGTATAGTGGCACCCTAACTCTCGCCAACTGATTGAGCTCATGCTTCAGAACAACGCCATGCTTGCCCAGCTCAAGCAACAGATTCGTCAAACCACCCCCCGTGCTGAAGGGGTGATCAAAGCCACCGACAAAGGTTTCGGGTTTCTCGAAACCGACGACGGTGAATCCTATTTCGTGCCGCCGCCCGCCATGAAGCAGGTGATTCACGGTGATCGCGTGGAAGGTGTGATTCACGAGAACGGTGACAAAAAGTCCATTGAGCCGGAAAAGCTGATTGAAGCGGGTCTTGATCGGTTTGTCGCCCGGGTGCAGAAGCGCGAAGGTCGCCTATCTGTCGTCCCCGACCATCCGTCGATTAAAAATATTATCAAGGCGCGGATAAAGAACAGCCTTGATGAAGAGAGCATTGCTGATGGCGATTGGATCGTCGCTCGGCTGGTACGTCATCCGCTAAAAGCCGACGACCGCGCCTTCTTTGCCCAGATTGATGAGCTGGTGGCTAAAAGCGACGACCCTGCGGTGCCGTGGCGCGTTACGCTGGCACGCCATGCGCTGGAACAAGAGTGCCCCGACGCGGGCACCGACTGGCCGCTGATGGATGAAGGTCTGACCCGCGAAGACCTGACCGCTACGCCCTTCTTCACCATTGATGGTGAGAAGACCCGCGATATGGACGATGCGCTGCACGTGGCCACCCGCGCTGAAGGCGGCTGGCAGTTGAGTGTCGCGATTGCCGACCCCACTGCTTACGTGGAAGAGGGCCATGCGGCTGATTTAGAAGCCCGCACGCGCGCCTTTACCGTTTACCTGCCTGGCCAGAACGTCACTATGCTGCCAGAGCAGTTGGCAGATGATCTCTGCTCGCTGTGGGAAGGTAAGGATCGCCCCGCGCTGGCCTGTACGCTGGATATCAATGCCGACGGCAGCATGGGCGAGTATCGCTTTTTTGCGGCCAACGTTAAGTCTCACGCCAAGCTCGTTTACGACAACGTCTCCGACTGGATCGAAGGCCAAGGCGATTGGGCGCCCGCAGATGATATTGCCGAGCAGCTCACCGCGCTGCGTGATTTGACCGAGGCACGTACTGCTTGGCGTAACGAACACGCGCTGGTGTTTAAAGACCGCCCCGACTATGTGTTCGATCTCGATCCTGCCGGTAATGTCTTGGCGGTGCGCACCGAAGAGCGCCGGATTGCTAACCGCATGATCGAAGAGTCGATGATTGTGGCCAACGCCTGCTGCGCGGACTTCCTGGCCCAGCATATCGGCCACGGTATCTTTAACGTGCACCGTGCGTTCGAGCCGGAAAAAGCCGAAGCCGCCCAGGAGTTCCTGGCAGGTCAGGAAATTGTGGTCGAGCGTGAGGCGTTGACTGAGCTTGCCCGCTACACCGAGCTTAAGCGTGCGCTGGAAAGCCGCGATGACGCTTGGCTGGATGCGCGTCTGCGCCGTTTCCAGGGCTTCACCATGATGTCCGCACAGCCCGGCCCGCACTTTGGTTTAGGCTTGGCTGCCTACGCTACCTGGACATCGCCGATTCGTAAGTATGGCGATATGGTCAACCACCGCTTGATCAAGCGCGTGTTGAAAGGCGAACAGGCGCCCGCCGAGGCTACCCAGCAGCTCACCGAGCAGCTGACTGAGCGTCGCCGCCTGAACCGTATGGCCGAACGTGATGTGAAAGATTGGCTCTACGTGCGTTACCTGACCCCCTCAGCGCAGAACCAGGACACCTTTGAGGCCGAGATCATGGCCATCAACCGTGGTGGTATGCGCGTTCGTCTGCTGGAAAATGGCGCGACGGCGTTTGTACCTGCTCCCTTGATGCACAGTGACCGCAGCAAAGTGGTCATTGATGATAAAGAGGGGCGTATTCAGATCGAGGGCGAAGAGCGTTATAAGCTTGGCGATCCGCTGCGCGTAGTGCTCACCGAAGCTCGCGAAGAGACTCGCTCGCTGGTGGCAAAGCCAGCTGATTGATAAGTCATCACTAGCTAGGTATTACCCAAAGGGGCAGCGATCACGCTGCCCCTTTTTTAGTGTGTGTTTGGTTGATACCTGGATTCGCTGCTAGTTATTCGCCAATAACTAAAAAAGTGCTTCGTTTCGCTCACTGATTAAGGGCCAGCTAGCATCTTTTTCAGATACCACTGTGTGTGGAATCGGCCACTCAATTGCGAGACGTTCATCGTTATAGCGCAAACCACTTTCAGACTCAGGATGATAGGCCGCCGAGACCAGATAGCTGACTTCAACATCGTCGGTCAGTGTCTGAAAGGAGTGCGCAAAGCCTGGCGGGACATAAAGCTGATGCCGGTTTGCAGCGGTTAATTCAAACAACTGATGCTGCAAGTAGGTTTCCGACTCTTCACGGATATCCACGATGACATCGACAATCGCGCCTCGAATGCAGCGCACCAGTTTGGCTTCGGCATGGGGCTGGCGCTGATAATGCAATCCCCTTAAGGTGCCTCGCTGAGCAGAAAAGGAGGTATTCTGCTGCACAAAATCACTCAGCAGGCCATGGCGCTCAAACTCCGCACGGCACATGGTGCGGGCAAAAAAACCGCGTTCATCACCATGTGGTTCAAGCTCTATCAGGCGGGCATCCTTGAGGTTCGTTTGATGAAAATGCATGTCTTACTCCGTGAAAGTGGCAGCAACGACCGACATCGGCTCCAGGGCAAACATAGCTTCCTGTTCAGCATATAGACGGKCGATCAGCCGCCCGGGCGGTATACGCACATCATCAAAGGTTAGCGCCGCATCCTTTTCCACATGCCTCACTACCTGACAGCCTAGCGCTAGCCCGATAGGCAACAGCCGTTCCCTGCGTATTACCTCAATGTTTTCCGCCACACCATAGACTTCAAAACCGCCGAGTTCTTCTATTGTTTCCCCCTCTCGCAACGCTTTTTTGGCTATGGCGATAACGCCCACCCTCGGGCCCTCTAAGGGGGATAACACTGGATCACGGAAAAGCACGGCACGGGCAACGGACGTGGGCACTTCGAAATGGCAAAGGTGGTAGGGCGTTGTGAAGCAGTAATATGGCCCCTCGCCCAACTTGTAGAGTTCGAGATAGTGGCGCTGGCGGGGGCTATCAATTGTCCCGAGCACAAATACGCCCGGCCCTGGCTGCGCTCCAACAACATAATCAACCAAACCCGGTTCCTCTGGGTTCAAGTAGGGCTCAAATGCCGACACCGCCTGTTCGATGGGCAGTAAAGGGCCACCGGCTACGCCACCGGAGAAATCAGGGCCCAACATACCGCGTTGCGCCACTTGCATACCGGTTCCATTGGCGACGATCGCCTGTTCGAACGATATCTTGGTGCCATCAGCAAAAGAGGCCACCATTGCCGGCTTTTGCCCCCAGCGTTTGGCAAAGCTTTCCTGGGTAGCCGGATTGCGATAAGGGTCATGCAAGCCTTTAATGTTGCCACACAGCACAGGCTTAATGCCTAGCCCGGCGACAAACCGATAGAGGTTCATCTGCACGCCAGGCTGGTCGCCATCGGCAAAGCTATAGACAACCCCCATCTGATCAGCTTTCACTTTCAAGATAGGGCCGATCGTGCCGTCGAGTTCCGCATTCATTTGGATGACGTCTTTACCACTCTCCAGCGCCGCCAGAACAGCATGTGCCGCGAACTCCAACGACCCGGTGACTTCAATGATCGCATCCAACCCTTCAGCCCTCGCCAGTGCCACAGCATCTTCGGTGACCGCCGGTCGCCCAGCCGCAATCGCCGCTTCCAGTTGCTGCTGGGTGTCACAAGCGACTGGCTCAATCCCGATTTGCTGGAAGACCTTGACCGCGGCAGCCATATGGCGATTGGCAACGGCACAAAGGCGCATTCCGGGCGTCGCGGTCATAATTTGCAGAGCGATACCACCCGCTTGAAACCCCGCCCCTATAATCCCCACACGAATGGGATTACCCTGCGCCTCTCGTTTGGCAAGCGCTGTATCAACAATAATCATTGTTGGTTCATTCCTTCCAAAGCTTCCAGGGGGCGCCTTCTGCCCAGGCGGTCTCAAGCACCATTCTGTCTCTCAGCGTATCCATACTTTGCCAGTAACCGTTATGATGGAAGTAGCCTAATTTCCCCATCTCAATCATCCGGTTCATGGGCCCGTTTTCCCATACGGTCTGGCTATCATCGATCGTCTCAAACACTTCCGGATGACAGACGAAGAAGCCGCCATTGATAAGCCCTCCATCGATTTCGCCCTTTTCACGGAAGCCCTCTACCTGGCTATTGCCCTCTTTCAAGCGTAGCGCGCCATAGCGGCCCGGCTGCGTTACTGCCGTCAGTGTGCACCAATTATTCGAGGCCAGATGTGAGTCGATCAGTGCATTAATATTCAGATCACTTAACCCATCACCATAGGTCAAACAAAAAGGTTCATCTGCCAGGTAAGACATAGCCTTTTTGAGACGTCCACCGGTCATGGCATCGGCGCCTGTATCCAGCACGGTGATTTTCCAATCATCGTTAACACTCTGCAGCCAGTCGACGTTGCCTGTCTTCAGATCTATGGTGTAATCGGTTCGATTACCGCGATAATTGAGGAAATAGTCGCGAATGTACTCCACCTTATAGCCACCCAGGACGATAAACTCCTTTAAGCCATGATGGGCGTACATCTTCATGATATGCCAAAGGATAGGCCGACCACCTACTTCCACCATGGGCTTGGGGCGAATGGCGGTTTCTTCACTTAAGCGCGTTCCAAACCCTCCTGCGAAAATTGCGACTTTCATAGTCAAGCCTCCGTTTCAGGCCTCAAGGTTAACGTGGGTAGTGGCAGGCAAAGCACCCGGAGTGACTGCATCACAAATTTTCCAGCGTAGGCTTTCAGATAGCCGTTCCGCAGCGATATGGGCCTGTAGCGCATGCAGACGCATATAGCGCGAGGCGCGGAACTGGGTATCCGAGAACTCCATGCTTTTGAGCCCATTGATCAACCCCATGATCGAATCGAGAAGTGTCATCTGGGGTTGGTACTCGGGTGCCAATTTTGCAAACAGGCTGAAATCCACTTGGTAGGAACGGCTGTCCGCCGGGGCTTGGGTATTGATACTCAGCGTGGTACCGGGGATTGCCTGGGCAACCGCCGCGGCTAAGTCTCGCACTTGATGATTGCGTGCATTCGAGCCGGTGTTGATATTGAGTATGCGTCCGCCATTTTCAGGCTTGCGCTGTATTGCCCAGTCGACAGCGCGGGCCATATCAGAAACGTCGATCAAGGGCCGCCAGGGTGATCCATCGCTAAGCACGCTAATATGCTGCTGACTCAGGGCACCGGCAACAAAATCATTGAGCACCAAATCGAGCCGTAAACGTTCTGACATTCCGCAGGCAGTCGCAAAGCGCAAGCTAGTAATCACCATGTCGCCCTCGATGCCGGCTAACGCTTTTTCAGCCGCTATTTTCGAACAGGCATAAGCGGTAACGGGTGCCACGGGATCCACTTCACTACGCGGTGCCCCCAGAGCGACACCATAAATMCTGCAGCTTGAGGCAAAAACGAAGTTTTTTACCCCCGCCTGAGCCGCTGCCATGGCAATATCAAACGTCGCCTGGTGATTGACCTCATCTGTCACTACGGCAAAACGGTCTCCCATAGGGTCATTGGAAATCGCTGCCAGTTGAACCACTGCCGTATAGCCTGCAAAAAAATCATCCGGAATATCTCGCACATCCCCCATAAACTGTTGGTCGAGATAACGCTCGGGAAACAGTTCGGCCCCCGTCAAACAGTGTGCGAAGTAGGCAGTGTCGTACCCATGAAGAGTGGCGGCTGGGTGACGTAAAGCTAACTCCCGCACCACAACGGAGCCAAMATAACCCATATTCCCCACAATTAAGATTTTCAAAACACCACCTCATCAATAATTATTATCACTATAAAACTGGTTATTTCTCCGAATAAAACATTAGAACTCTGTTACTACTAATAACCAGCTTTCTTTAAGAGCTATTTCTTACTAGTCACTTATTGATTACCTGTTTATGAATTCCCTATGCACTAATCATTATTCCTCACAAACTATGCCACTAAACACTCACAATTTGAAACAAAAAAAATACCAAAACTTACATTCAAAATAAGAGACGGCTCTTTTACTGTCAAGAGCAAAGGCGGGTTAAAAATCTAGTCTGCGGTACTATTTTTTTCATCCGACAACACGGCAAAAGGAGTGCCTTTTCGGTCACTCCTTCTTTTTTTCAGCTATCGGTTTGATATAGATTCTGACGGCAACCAAGTGGCAGTCGCAATCGAGTAGCACTCAGTTCACGAGGGCTTCCTTACCCAGCAGCTCACCAAGCAGTTGAGGGAGCGTCGGAGTTTATGCCCGTAGTAATTGATAACAAAAAAGGCGTATCCAAGTCGAAGTTGAAGAGCGTATAAGCTTGGGAATAGGTCCGTTTGCTGATGGCCCAGCCTAGCAGTTAAATTTTATTAGGCCGTTACAAAAGCAGCAGCGCACTTGAGACGCCGCTGCTTCTATCAACTTACTAGAATTCTGCTTGTCTTGCTGCCGTGGGTAAGGCCTTGGCAGGTTTGTACTCTGATGCCTTTTGCACGACAGCTTCATCTATCTGAAAGGCAGCTACCAGCTCGCGAAGACGCCCAGCCTGATCTTCCAAGGAAAAGGCTGCATTAGTCGATTGCTGAACCAGGGTGCTGTTTTGCTGAGTAGTAGAATCCATTTCAGTAATAGCCGTATTGATCTGCTCGATACCACTACTTTGCTCCCGAGTGGCAGAAGAGACCTCGACCATCAGCATAGCAAGGCGCTGGATCACCGCTTCCGTCTCACCAATAGTCGCAGCGCCTCGCTCCGCTTGGTCAGAACATAGCTTTATTTTGCTACGCGTATCGTCCAGCATAGTGCGAATCTCACCTGCTGAAGCGGCACTGCGGCTTKCTAACGCACGCACTTCTGTTGCCACCACCGCAAACCCACGGCCTTTATCACCAGCACGCGCCGCTTCAACGGAGGCGTTTAAAGCCAGGATATTAGTTTGAAATGCAATCGTATCGATGGCCTCAACGATCTTATCCATGCTAAGCGATGCGGCTGTCACTTCGCGCATTAATTCCMCACTTCGGGAAACTTCTTCGCCACTGCTTTGCATCTGTTGCGAAGCATTATGGGCCAGCGTATCAGCCTCTTTGGTTGAATCGCTATTCTGACGAACCGTTGCCGTCATCTCCTCCATACTAGAAGCCGTTTCCTGCAAGGCAGCTGCCTGCTGCTCAGTGCGAGCGGCGAGCTCCTGCCCACCTTGGGCAATCTCATTGGCTCCGTTCAAGACATTCTCACTGGAGTCACGTAGTGATGCGACCAGAGTAGTGAGCGCTTTACTCATTTCGGCCATGGAGGTTAATAACTGAGCCGTTTCATCACGCCCTGTGGCTACGATATCGTGTCGCAGATCTCCTTCCGCTACGCGCTGGGCAACCTCAACGGCCCGCCGCAAAGGCAGAACGATGCTACGCGTAATGGCAATTGCCAGCGCCAGCGCCATCAACAACGCCACCCCCGAAAAAATACAAAGCTGCCAAATAGCCAAACGATACTCAGCATTTATCGCCTCATTAGCCGTCTTGACCCCTTCAGCAGCCACTAGGCTAATTTCATCAGCCAACTCCTCAAGCTGGTAGATACTATCTTTATGCTCACCGAAAGCCAGATTGGCTTGAGAGGTTTCGGTAATACTGCCTAACTCAATTTGGCGATAGACTGACAGAAAACCCTCTTCATACCCCTGGAGGGCGCTTCCTGCCTGTTGGTACAAAGCATTGAGGCTATCTTTATCGGCAATTTGGCTACCCGCCTGGAAAGCGGCCTGTATTTCTTCGATGGTCGCCGCCCAACTTTGCTGATAAGCCGCTACACGATCACGACTGTCAATATTGATGAAGATATCTTTTTCAAAGCGCCGCGCTTGCAATGCCAGACGCTGAATTTCAGCGGCATTGCTTGCTAGAGCTACGTCCGTGTCCAGGGTTTTTTGGGCAGTATCTTTGGTGAAGGTGATGCCCATAATTCCCGCTATTAAAGTGCCCAAAAGAAATAGCGAGACCAAGCCAAAAGCCAGTGCGAGCCGTGTACCGATCTTGAACCGTGAAAGCATTGCCAAATCCTAACAAGTGAAAGAGCTAGGATTTTAGGCAACAAGAATGAAAACTGTAACTCAACCTTTGCAAACTATTGTCAACTTTTATACATAATCAAAGAGTATCTACTATACCAGCGCGTCTCACCTCGCTAACTTACTGACAGACTAGACATAACCTGAGCGGATATCGGCCAGCTCTATGACACTATCTGCCGATGCTGACAGAAGAAACGCAGCATTTCCTTGGTGGCATTGGGGCCTTTCGGGTCGGTATAGCTTCCTTTCGTGCTGCCGCCCGACCAAGCGTGGCCCGCCCCGTGTACCTGCCACTGCTCCAGATGAGTTTCGCCTTTCGCATTATGGTGCGTGGTACAGGTATAGCCGTGGCCATTGGCTACCTTCCCCTTCTCCACTGTCGCCCCTGCTTGATACGACGTGCTGTACTGGGCGGCTACGCGATCCGCATTGCTGGGGTGCACGGTGGTGTCACGATCACCATGAAAGATAATCGCTGGCACATCCGACGCCCATCTAGCTTGTTTGGCGTTGTTACCGCCTCCCAGGGGGCCAGTGCCGCCCTGCATTGCCCCTAAAGCATCGGGAAGACTCTTGGCTACGCCATGGGGCAACCCGGAGTGCACGCCCACCGCGGCAAAGAGATCCGGGTAGGTCATTGCCAGGGTGGTTGCCATGGCAGCGCCGGCCGAGAGCCCTGCCACATAGACACGGGTGGCATCGAGTCCATAGGTGTCGATGATCTGGCGAGTCATGCCAGTCAAAATCGCCGGTTCACCGCCCTCCCGCTGCTGGTCTTCGGCTTTAAACCAGTTCCAGCACTTGGAATTATTGGCGGTCATCGGCTGAGCTGGATAGAGCACACAAAATAGCTGGTCTTCGGCCAGCCGGTTCATACCGGTGCCTGCAGCGAAGTCATCGGGGTTTTGCGTACAGCCATGCAGCATCACCACCAGCGGCAGTGCCTGACCGGTATAGCCGCTAGGGATATACAGTTTGTAATCACGTGCTCCCACATGGTTGGTAAACCGACCAGCAGTGAACGCCCCGGGCTGTGCTTCCTCACTGACACTAGGTGCTTGCTCGGGTTGCGCCATCCCACCGCGAAACTTCATCCACTTATCCCGCCATGCAGCAGGCACCTTAATATCGTTGGGCGTGAATGCTCCGGCTGGCGAATCAGCAGGCTCTGGCTTGGATACAGTTGCTTCTTCGTCGATAACCTCGCAGGCTCCGTCGAAGGTATTGCCMCCTCGATAAGCGTTATCCGGTGTTGCATCACGCCCAGCTTCGGGCACGCTGCCCTGGAGAAGGGCCATGGCCTCGTGAAGTTTCCCTGCACGGGTGAGTCGCGTTGCTTCTTCCATTCGTTTCGTCACAGTGGCGTCAATCATGATCAAAGTCCCTATTTAGTGATGCAGTGGTTGCCTGTTGAGTGGCAGGCGCTTCAGTGGATTCGATCCGCCAGAGCGGCTTTAACCGCTTTGCTAGCATTAAGTGCCCCCAATACGACCACCGACTCGATGGTGGCAAGGGCAAGCTCCGGCGTTACATCGTCGGCAATGCTGGCCATACCCAGCACCTGAATCTGCAACATCTCCCCTGCCGACTGCAGGGCCTCTAAATCCGCGCGACTGTAGTGCTCAAGCCCTAGCACAAACGATTTGCGGGTGACGGTCTCTCTCACCACATCAGCATGGTTTGCCAACTGATTGCGGATAGCCGTCCGGATCAGATCGGTTCGGTTGGAGTAAAAACCCTCCTGAACCAGCAGGTCGATCTGCCCCAGATCAACGACCCCCAGATTGATAGTAATCTTCTCGCTAGAGTCGCCGCTCTTGCGGCGCAGTTCGTGCACGCTCATGTGTGAAGCCTCGTTGTGCTCGTCATTGAACATCCCATTGGCACTATAGCATCTAAATAGACTCCACATACCATCCATGTGGATGGTATTTATAATAGTTTAGTCTCATAAATAGTCCAGCGCATCGGTTCAAGTGTCGTCGAACTGACTTATTTCTCCTTTATGGTGAAACGATGACACTGGGTAGGACTGGAGGTTAGCTTGCACATTGCCGATGTGACGATGTTTCATGCCCCCGCCAGCGGCGGCGTGCGTACTTATTTGCAGGCCAAACACCGCGTTTTTTCGCGCATTCCACAGCTGCGTACCAGCCTGCTTGTGCCGGGGGCGGAGCGCGATAGCCTCGGCGATCACCACACCTTACCGGCACTACATCTGCCCTTGGGTCAGGGCTACCGTTTTCCGCTGCGTGGGTCGCCCTGGCGAGATACCTTGATTGATCTAAAGCCTGATCTTATTGAGGCTGGCGACCCGTATGTAACGGCGTGGGCAGCGCTGGCCGCGGGTCAGCGCCTTGGCGTGCCAGTGGTAGGCTTCTATCACTCCGACCTTCCACGCTTGATGGGTGACCGCTTTGGGCACTACGTTGAAAAGCGCTTAACACGCTATGTCACTGAGCTTTATAGCCAGTTCGATAGCGTGCTAGCGCCCTGTCATGCTATGGCGAACCGGCTTCGGGATTGGGGCGTTGATAACGTTCGCGTGCAGTCACTAGGCGTCGATTTGACGCAATTTAATCCCCAGCAGCATGACCCGGCTTTCCGCCAAACCATGGGTATAGCCAACGATAAGAAGCTGCTGATCTTTGTGGGACGTAACTCCCGTGAGAAAAATATTGATGTGCTGCTGGCGACGATGCGCCAGCTAGGTAGCGATTATCATTTGTTGCTGATGGGCCCCGGCATGCCGCATCACGTTCCCAGCAACGTCACCATTGTGGACCGATGTTGTGGCGCCCATGAGGTGGCTAAAGCCCTGGCCAGTAGCGATGCACTGCTGCACGCTGGCACCCGCGAAACCTTCGGTTTAATTGCCCAGGAAGCGATGGCCAGTGGCCTTCCGGTAATAGCAGCCAATGCAGGTGCACTGGCAGAAAATGTGCCGCTGGGGGCGGGTATTTTATGCAAACCGCTTGATCCAACTGCCATGGCTGAGGCGTGTGTGGCACTGTTTAGTAATGACGTGGCCTCCAGCGGGCGCTATGCGCGCCGCCATGTAGAGCGCCATTTCAACTGGGATGGCGTCATGCACTCACTGCTTGAGCACTACCAGTACCTTTGCCACGGCAGTCAACCGTATGCACTCAACCAACACCACTAATCGTCGCCAGCTACTCAAGTGGCGACCCATCCACGGCGTGATGATTGTCTTGGCGCTGAGTGCGCCGCTGGTGCTCACCGCCTGGCTGGGTGGCGCTGAGGCACTGCTGCGCGTCAAACACTTTCCGCTCGGGCTGTTACTATTGATGCTGGTAATGGCCTTTGTGTGCTGGAATCTCAATGCGGCAAGGCTACGTTTGATGCTGGGTGGCCGTGCAGGCAAGCTAGGCCAAGGCGGCGCTCTGGGCATTGAACTGGCGTCTAAATTTGCCCTGTGCGCCACCCCAGGCGGCAGCGGTGGCCCAGTCACCCTACTGATGCTGCTTGCCCAGCGCGGCTTCCCGCCCGCCAAAGGCGCGGCGGTGTTCTTGATCGACCAAGGCTGCGACTTACTGTTCTTCCTGGCGATGCTGAGCGGCCTGGTGCTGTTTTCGCTGCTTAGCGACACCCAATGGCCACATCAATCGTTGGTACAGTGGGCGCTGGCCGGCTTAGCCTTTATGGCAACGTTGGTGATTGTGGTCATGCGCTATTTACCCAGCCTATTACGCTCACCCAGTGTGAACACGCCATGGCCAAGCCGTTATCGGCGGCGCTGGCTAGCACGGCGTTTGTTGCGCTGKCGGCATGCGTTAAAGGTGACGCTTGAGCTGCCGCGCACTACGCTATTCGCGATGCTATTACTGACCACGGCGCATTGGCTGATGCGCTATAGCTTGCTCTATTTGGCAGTGCTAGGGGTGGGCGGTCATGCAGATTGGATGTGGACGTTTCTAACCCAAATGCTGGCCATGGCTGCCAGTCAGTTCAGCTTTCTGCCCGGCGGCGCGGGTGCTGCGGAGGTGGGCGTGGGTGGCCTGTTACTGCCGTTGATGGAACGCGAGCAGGCCGCTGCAGCAGTATTGGTATGGCGGTTGGTCAGCTATCATCTTTATTTGGCGGCAGGCGCACCGCTGTTTATTCTATATAGCTACCGAATGCTACGCCGTTCACCGACGCCATAGCCCTTAATAACATGGCCCTTAATAACATGGCCCCAATAAATAAGGGCGCCCCGAGGGGCGCCCTTATCGCGTGCAGCTAAACGTCAGTGACTTACCAGCCAGTGACTTCTTTCAGCGCATCGCCGATTTCAGCCAAAGAGCGCACAGTTTTAACACCGGCGTCTTCTAGAGCAGCAAACTTCTCGTCAGCGGTGCCTTTACCGCCAGAGATGATCGCGCCCGCGTGGCCCATACGCTTGCCAGGAGGCGCAGTCACACCGGCAATGTAGGAAACCACGGGCTTGGAAACGTTGGCTTTGATGTAAGCTGCCGCTTCTTCTTCAGCTGTACCACCGATTTCACCGATCATAACGATAGCTTCGGTTTTCGGATCCTTCTCGAACATCTCAAGGATGTCGATGAAGTTAGAGCCCGGAATCGGGTCGCCACCGATGCCCACACAGGTAGACTGACCAAAACCGTGATCAGTGGTCTGCTTAACGGCTTCATAGGTCAAGGTACCAGAACGAGATACGATACCTACGCGGCCCGGCTGGTGAATGTGACCCGGCATGATGCCGATTTTGCATTCGCCTGGGGTGATAACACCGGGGCAGTTCGGGCCGATCAGGCGTACGCCTAGCTCGTCACATTTCACTTTTGCTTCGAGCATGTCTAGCGTAGCGATGCCTTCAGTGATGCACACAATCAGCTTGATACCGGCATTGGCCGCTTCAAGGATTGAGTCTTTACAGAACGGCGCCGGTACGTAGATAACGCTGGCTTCCGCGCCGGTTTTCGCTACCGCTTCTTTCACGGTGTTGAAAACGGGCAGACCGAGGTGCTCCTGGCCGCCTTTACCCGGTGTAACACCACCGACCATTTGCGTACCGTAGGCAATCGCCTGCTCGGAGTGGAACGTGCCTTGGCCACCGGTAAAGCCCTGGCAGATGACCTTGGTGTTCTTATCGATCAGGATGCTCATTACTTGCCCTCCGCCGCTTTAACGACCTGCTGAGCCGCGTCGGTCAGACTAGTAGCCGCGATGATGTTCAAACCGCTAGATGCTAGTTTTTCAGCACCCAGTTCGGCGTTGTTACCTTCCAGACGTACGACAACCGGTACATTGACGCCCACTTGCTCAACGGCACCGATAATGCCTTCAGCAATCATGTCGCAACGTACGATACCGCCGAAAATGTTAACCAGTACGGCTTTAACATTGTCATCCGACAGGATGATTTTGAACGCTTCTGCCACGCGCTCCTTGGTGGCGCCGCCGCCAACGTCCAAGAAGTTAGCGGGCTTGCCGCCGCTTAGGTTGACGATGTCCATGGTGCCCATGGCCAAGCCTGCGCCGTTAACCATGCAGCCGATGTTGCCATCAAGTGCGACATAGTTAAGTTCCCACTTCGCCGCATCGGCTTCGCGCTGATCTTCTTGCGAAGGATCACGCATTGCCTGCAGATCAGGGTGACGGTATAGCGCGTTGCTATCCAGACCCAGCTTGGCGTCGAGGCAGTGTAGGTTGCCTTCGTCGGTAATAACCAGCGGGTTGATTTCTAGCAGTGCCAGGTCTTTGTCGTGGAACAGCTGAGACAGGCCTAAGAAAATCTTGGTGAACTGCTTGATCTGGTCGCCTTTCAGGCCCAGAGCAAAGGCTAGCTCACGCGCTTGGTACGGCTGTGCGCCGACAAGCGGATCGATTTCGGCTTTGAGAATCTTTTCCGGGGTCTCTTCCGCAACCGTCTCGATCTCTACACCACCTTCGGTAGAGGCCATGAAGACCACGCGACGGGTAGTACGGTCGACAACGGCACCGAGATACAGCTCGTCGGCGATGTCAGTGCAGGTTTCAACTAGAATCTTGGCAACCGGCTGACCTTTTTCGTCAGTCTGGAAGGTAACCAAGTTCTTGCCCAGCCACTTTTCAGCAAAGGCTTTAGCTTCAGCCGGGTCTTTGATCAGCTTAACGCCACCCGCTTTACCACGGCCACCGGCGTGCACCTGAGCTTTAACCACCCACATGTCACCACCGATTTTTTTGCAAGCCTCTTCGGCTTCTTCGGGAGTGTCGACAGCAAAGCCTTTAGACACTGGTAGACCATAATCGGCAAACAGCTGTTTACCTTGATACTCGTGAAGATTCATCGATTCATGCCATTGGTTGCATGTGACTCGAACGATGATCAGCTTTTTTTAAGAACAGTCTTAAAAGAACTGGCCATCCCCGTTCTTTCGATCTTTGTGGATTAAGACAAAGCCGAAAGTTTGCGCCACCCTTAAAAGGTGGCGCTTCGTTGTTTAACTAAATTACTTACGCTTCTTGCGATTGGCCATATGAATCGCGTGGCCATCTACCGCAAGCGCTGCTTCGTGAACAGCTTCCGACATGGTCGGGTGCGCGTAGCAGGTCAGGGCCAGGTCTTCGGCGCTAGAGCCGAATTCCATGGCAATCACGCCTTGGGCGATCATCTCGCCAGCGTGTTGACCCACGATATGCATACCGAGAATACGGTCAGTTTCCGCATCAGCGATAATTTTGGCACTGCCTTCGGTGGCGTTATTAGCCATCGCGCGACCACTTGCCGCAAACGGGAAGGTGCCGGTTTTGACTTCGATGCCTTTCGCTTTGGCATCTTGCTCGGTCATACCGACCCACGCCACTTCCGGGTAGGTATAGATGACGCTAGGAATAGTGTCGTAGTTCATCTCAGCTTTATGGCCAGCGATAATATCCGCCACCATGATGCCTTCTTCAGATGCTTTGTGCGCCAGCATCGGGCCGCGTACACAGTCACCGATGGCGTAAACGCCCGGCACGTTGGTACGGCACTGGTCGTCGACAAAGATAAAGCCGCGTTCATCCAGCTCAATGCTGACACCGTCGGCGATGACACCTTTGGTGTAGGGACGACGACCAACACAGACGATGAGCTTATCAAAGGTCATCTCTTGTTCGCCGTTGGCATCGCTGTACTTCACAACGACTTCTTCGCCTTTGACTTCAGAACCGGTGACGCGAGCGCCCAGTTTGATATCCAGTCCCTGCTTCTTGAGCAGCTTCTGCGTCTCTTTGGCGACTGTGGCGTCTACCATCGGCAGAAAGCCGTCCATTGCTTCAAGCACGGTGACTTCTGAGCCCAGACGGTTCCATACGCTGCCCAGCTCAAGACCGATGATGCCAGCACCAATCACGCCCAAACGCTTGGGTGTTTCGGTGAATTCCAGCGCGCCGGTAGAGTCGACAATCAAGCCTTCGGTCAACGGGGTCGGCGGAATTTCCACCGGTACTGAGCCCGCAGCGATAACGATGTTATCGGCATCATAGGCGGTGGTATTGCCGTCGTTGTCAGTGACCTCAACCTGCTTGCCAGACACCACTTTACCGGTACCTTCGATCGCAGTAACGCCATTGGCCTTAAACAAGCCAGAGATGCCGCCGGTCAAGTTCTTAACGATCTTGTCCTTGCGCGCCATCATCTTGGTAACGTCCATGGAGACGKCGCCGGCCTGAATGCCCATATCGTCGAAATCGTGCTTGGCTTCAACGAACTTGTGGGATGCTTCAAGCAGCGCTTTAGACGGGATACAGCCCACGTTCAAGCAGGTGCCACCGTGGACAACGTTGCCTTCTTTACCGATCCATTTTTCGATACAGGCCGCTTTTAGGCCCATTTGTGCAGCGCGAATGGCGGCGACGTAACCGCCAGGGCCGGCACCGATAACGATCACATCAAACTTATCAGCCATGTTGGCTCCTTTAGCTTGCTGACCTCACGCCGCGATAACTCAAACCGGGCGCGAGGCTGTGTGCAATTGCAGATAAATCCTGGTTAAGCAGTAGCGTACTGAATCATTATTTCATTCAGTACGACGTTGGTGCTTTAGACATCCAGCAACAGACGTGCCGGGTCTTCCAGCAATTCTTTAAGGGTAACCAAGAATTGAACGGCGTCTTTGCCGTCGATCATACGGTGGTCGTAAGAGAGCGCCAGATACATCATCGGGCGAATCTCGACCTTGCCGTTAATTGCCATCGGACGATCCTGGATTTTGTGCATGCCCAGAATGGCGGTTTGCGGCGGGTTGATGATCGGGGTCGACATCAAGGAACCAAAGGTGCCGCCATTGGTGATTGTGAAAGTACCACCAATCATGTCGTCCATGCCCAGCTTACCGTCGCGGCCACGCTTACCGAAATCAACAATCGTACGTTCAACGTCAGCAATTTTCATGCTGTCGGTGTCACGCAGTACCGGCACGACCAGACCACGGTCGGTGGATACAGCAACACCGATATCCTGGTAACCGTGATAGACAATGTCGGTGCCGTCGATAGAGGCGTTCACATCCGGATAACGCTTGAGCGCTTCTGAAKCTGCTTTGACAAAGAAGCCCATAAAGCCCAGCTTGATATCGTGAGCTTTTAGGAACGTCTCTTTGTACTGCGCACGCAGGGCCATGATCTCGGTCATGTCCACTTCGTTGTACGTGGKCAGCATCGCCGCGGTTTGCTGCGCCTGTACCAGGCGCTTGGCGATTGTCTGACGCAGGCGACTCATGGGTACGCGCTTCTCGATGCGCTCACCTTCGGCAGCCGGTGCAGCGGCTGCTTTCGCCGGTGCAGCCGATTTCGCTGCTTTCTTGGCGGAGCCATCTTTGACCGCTTTCTGAACATCTTCTTTCAAGATACGGCCACCTTTGCCGGTGCCCTCTATCTTGGCAACGTCCAGGTCGTGCTCGGCAACCATTTTACGCGCAGCCGGGGCGAGGATCTTGCCGCCCACTTTCTCATCGGCGCCATCGTCATCGCTGCTGCCTGCTTTAGCGGGTGCTGAATCGCCGCCGCTATCGCCACCACTGCTGTCACCACCAGCGCCTTCAGTGAAGGTCGCTAGAATGGCTTCAGATTCCACCTGGCTGCCCTCTTCGGCTTTAATTTCAGCCAGGGCGCCATCGGCCGGCGCCACGACTTCCAACACGACTTTGTCGGTTTCGATATCGGCCAGCACCTCATCGCGCTTGACCGCTTCACCGACTTTTTTGTGCCAGGTAGCCACGGTGCCTTCCTGTATCGACTCAGGGAAGCTGGGGGCTTTTACATCGTGCTGTTTGCCGCCACCGTTACCGCTGCTGGCTGGCTTGTCTTCGGATGGTTTGCTGTCTGCTTCTTCTTTCGGCGCTTCAGAAGCACTTTCTTCTTTCTTGCCGCTGTCGCTAGAAGCACTGCCTTCACCAATCTTGCCTAATACTTGCTCTGACTGAACGGTATCGCCCTCTTCGGCCATTACGTCGGTCAGGGTACCCGCTTCCGGTGCGACAACTTCGAGTACTACTTTGTCGGTTTCGATTTCAACAATCAGCTCGTCACGCTCAACGCTGTCACCCGGCTTTTTATGCCACGCCGCCACTGTGCCTTCGGCAACGGATTCCGGAAAGGTTGGCGCTTTGATCTCAGTAGCCATGTCGTTTCCCTTATGTGTTCTCTAAATCCGGTGGTCGCTTATAAATTAAAAGCGTCTTCCACCAGCTGGCGCTGCTGTTCAGTGTGGACGGACATATAGCCAGCTGCAGGAGCAGCAGAGGCGGGACGTCCAGCAAATTTCAAGTCGCGTCCGAGGCCATCTTTCAGCATATCGGCCACTGCACGCATATTGTGCTGACTGGAATACCAAGCGCCCTGATTAAGCGGCTCTTCCTGGCACCACACAATGTCTTCTATGTTGGTGTAGTCTTGCAGCGCTTCCAGAAGCTCTTCTTTCGGGAAGGGGTAGAGCTGCTCAACACGTAAGATTGCTGTGTCATGACGCTCATTCTCAGCGCGCCACGCAGCCAAATCGTAGTAGACCTTGCCAGCACATAGCACCACGCGGGTGACCTTCTCTGGCACAAGATCCGCCTGGTCAGCAAGTACCATGTGGAACTTACCGTGGGCGAGATCTTCAAGGCTCGACGTCGCTTCTTTATGGCGCAGCAGCGATTTAGGTGTCATGACCACCAGCGGCTTACGCAGCGGACGAATCACCTGACGACGCAGTAGATGATAAATCTGCGCGGGCGTGGTCGGTACACAAACCTGCATGTTGTGCTCGGCACACATTTGCAGGAAGCGCTCCAAGCGTGCCGAAGAGTGCTCTGGGCCTTGGCCCTCGTAGCCGTGTGGCAGCAGCATGGTTAAACCACACACACGACCCCACTTCGTTTCACCTGAAGAGATGAACTGGTCGACGACCACCTGGGCACCGTTGAAGAAGTCACCGAACTGGGCTTCCCAGATCACCAAGTCATTCGGCGCGGTGGTTGAGTAACCGTACTCAAACGCCAAAACCGCTTCTTCCGAAAGGATAGAGTCATGAATGGTGAAACGCGGCTGACCATCGGCCATGTTCTGCAGCGGCACATAGGTGGTGCCGTCTTTCTGGTTATGCACCACCGCATGACGGTGGGAGAAAGTACCGCGACCAACGTCTTGCCCGGTAATCCGAATCGGGKGGCCCTGCTCTAGCAGAGTGGCGTAGGCCAGCGTTTCCGCAAAGCCCCAGTTAAGCGCCAGACCGCCAGCCTGCATCTTACGCCGGTCATCATAAATCTTGGCCACCTGGCGCTGTACGTCGACGCCATCCGGCACCTCACACATTCGAGCGGCTAGCTGCTGCAGACGCTTCATATCGAAGGTCGTATCGGCATCGCCCGACCATTCGTGGCCCAGGTAAGGCGCCCAGTCAACGAATAGAGAAGCATTGGGCTCTTGCACCAATGCATTGGCCACGTGATTGCCTGCCACTAGATCATCACGATAGGTCTCTATCATCGCTTTGGCGTCTTCGTCAGAGAGCACGCCCTGTTCAACCAAGCGCTTGGCATACAGCGACCGCGCGGAGGGATGATCTTTGATCTTGGCATACATCATCGGCTGCGTGCCTGACGGCTCGTCAGCTTCGTTATGGCCACGACGACGATAGCAAACCAGATCGATCACCACGTCCTTTTTGAACTGCTGGCGATAGTCGAGAGCCACTTGGGTGGCGTGCAGCACTGCGTCCGGGTCATCGCCATTGACGTGGAAAATTGGCGCTTGAACCATCTTGGCAATATCAGTGCAGTATTCGGTAGAGCGAGCATCCAGCGGATGCGAGGTGGTGAAGCCCACTTGGTTGTTAATCACAATGTGGACTGTGCCACCGGTTTTATAAGCACGGGTCTGGGACATCTGGAATGTCTCCATCACCACACCCTGACCAGCAAAAGCCGCGTCACCGTGGACGTTGATCGGCAGCACTTTGCTGCCCTCTTCGTCGTTACGACGATCTTGGCGGGCACGCACAGAGCCCTCTACGACTGGCGCGACAATTTCCAGGTGCGACGGATTAAACGACATCGCCAAATGGACTTCGCCGCCCGGTGACATGACGTTTGAACTGAAGCCCTGGTGGTACTTCACATCGCCTGAGCCGCGTTCAATGACTTTCTTACCGTCGAACTCATCAATCAAGTCAGCTGGGTTTTTACCCAATATATTGACCAACAGGTTGAGTCGACCACGGKGCGCCATGCCGATGACCACTTCCTTGGTGCCATAACCGCCAGCACGCTGGATAAGTTCATCCATCATCGGCACAAAGGTTTCACCGCCTTCAAGACCAAAACGCTTGGTACCTGGATACTTGGATGCCAGGTAATTCTCCAAACCTTCGGCGGCCGTCAAACGCTCCAGCACGTGCTTACGCACATCGGCGCTGAAATCAGGCGCACTGCGTACCGACTCGAAACGCCGCTGTAACCAGCGTTTCTCTTCCGTATCGACGATATGCATGATCTCGCAGCCGATGGAGCGGCAATAAGTACGCTCCAACGCATCCACGATGTCACGCAGTGGCGCTTTGTCGATACCTAAAAAGAAAGAACCGGTTTGGAACTCGGTGTCCAGATCAGCTTTTGAAAGCTGATGAAAGGACAGATCGAGGTCGGGGACGGGGGTGGGATTACGCAGTCCTAGCGGGTCGATATTGGCCTTTTGATGGCCACGGAAGCGGTAAGCGTTAATCAGCTGCAGGACTTTTACCTGCTTCTTGTTTTCACCGCTATCGGCAGCGGCGACTACACGGCCCGGGCGGCTTTCGCGCCCCAACTGGTAGAACTGATCACGGACTGGGCTTAGTGGAACATCGTGGGAGGCACTGCCCTCGGGGCGCGGCAACTGGTCAAAATAGCTGCGCCATTCGTCAGGGACAGACTCAGGATCGGCGAGGTACTGCTCGTAAAGCGCTTCCACGTAGTGAACATTGCCGCCACTAACGTGAGAGGAACGCCACATCAACTCCATTATGCCTTGTTGCATCTCTCGTTCACCCTGCACTGATGGGGTGGTATCGGTATCGTCGCAAACGTGCGGCGACATCGCTATTGCCCTGCCGGCGGGGCGGGACATTTGCCGGCGGCGCCGGCCAACGGCCGGAAACCCTGTTCATCTAGCTATTCGTTCTCAAACTTTTCATACGGTGTTTCGTCTTCAGTTCATGCTCGAAAGCCGGTACCCCAGGCACCGGCTTTCAAACTTGTCTGATCAGCGGTGCGACGTGACGCCGCACCGCGTGACAAACCCTATGATAACAAGCGAAGCGCCATGATTTAAGTGGCATTATCACCCAACTTAAGTGGCAGACGCTTTTTTACTAAGATGTCATAGGCTTAGGTAGCATCAGCGAGTAACATTTCGCGAATTTTACCAATTGCCCGGGTAGGGTTAAGCCCTTTTGGGCACACCGCTACACAGTTCATAATGCCACGGCAACGGAATACCGAGAACGGATCTTCCAGGTTGCTCAACCGCTCGCTGGTGGCCGTGTCACGTGAATCGGCCAGGAAGCGGTATGACTGCAGCAGACCCGCCGGGCCAACGAACTTCTCGGGGTTCCACCAGAACGACGGGCAAGACGTTGAACAGCATGCGCACAGAATACACTCATACAAGCCATCAAGCTTGTCGCGTTCTTCTGGCGACTGCAGGCGCTCAATGGCCGGCGCAGGCGTGTCGTTCTGCAGGTACGGCTGAATACGCTCGTACTGCTTATAGAACAGCCCCATATCGACGACCATATCGCGAATAACCGGCAAGCCCGGTAGCGGGCGCAGGGTCAGCTTGTTGTTTTTGACAACGTCTGACAGCGGCGTGATACAGGCCAAGCCGTTTTTGCCGTTCATGTTCATGCCGTCTGAACCGCAGACGCCTTCACGGCAGCTGCGACGAAACGCCAAACCGCTGTCTTGCTCCTTCATCATATGAAGGACATCCAGCACCATCACATCGCGGCCTTTGGTATCGACCTGAAACTCCTGCATGTAAGGTGCGGAGTCGGTTTCCGGATTGTAGCGGTATACGGATACCTGAAGATTGGACATAGTGACTCCCTCTCGTCTATGCGGCGTTTAGTAGGTACGAACCTTAGGCTCGAACGTATCAACAGTTTTCGGCTTGAAGTTAACGTCGCGTTTTTTCAGCTCTTTCGTCGCCGGGAAGAACAGCGAGTGCTTCAGCCAGTTGACGTCATCACGGTCTGGATAGTCGTAGCGCGAGTGGGCGCCGCGGCTCTCTTTACGCTCAAGGGCAGCGATCGCCGTCGCTTCAGCCACTTCCATCAAGTTATCGAGTTCCAGCGCTTCTACACGGGCAGTGTTAAAGGCATTGGACTTGTCAGGCAGGTGGGCATTGGCGATACGCTCACGCAGCAGCGCTAGCTTGTCGACGCCTTCCAGCATGTTTTTCTCTTCGCGGAATACGCCGAAGGAGGTTTGCATGATTTCCTGAAGCTCAGCCTTCAGTTCAGGAATGCTTTCGCCGCCTTTAGACTCGTTCCAGCGCGTGATCCGCTTCATGGCCGACTCAATGTCAGACTCAGAAGCGTCCAGATACTCAATGCCTTCGTTCAGCGCACCTTCGATAAACATACCCGCGGCACGACCAAACACTACCAGATCCAGCAGCGAGTTACCGCCCAAGCGGTTGGCACCGTGAACAGATACACACGCTGCTTCACCACAGGCAAACAGGCCGTTAACGATATGATCCTTACCGCTTTCGTCCATGGTAATGGCCTGACCATGAATATTGGTCGGAATACCGCCCATCATGTAGTGGCAGGTGGGTACAACCGGGATCGGATCTTTCGCCGGGTCAACGTGAGCAAAGGTCTTAGAAAGCTCAACGATACCGGGCAGGCGCTTACCAAGCACTTCTTCACCCAAGTGATCAAGCTTCAGGAAGACGTGATCGCCCTTCTCGCCACAGCCGCGACCTTCCAGAATTTCCATGACCATCGAACGGGCGACAACATCACGGCCCGCCAAATCTTTGGCGTTCGGCGCATAACGCTCCATAAAGCGCTCGCCGTCTTTGTTGATCAGGTAGCCACCTTCACCGCGGCAACCTTCTGTGACCAGCGTGCCCGCACCGTAAATACCGGTCGGGTGGAACTGCCACATTTCCATGTCTTGCATCGGGAAGCCCGCACGCAGCGCCATGCCAATGCCGTCGCCAGTGTTGATCAAGGCGTTGGTCGTAGAGGCGTAAATACGCCCTGCACCACCGGTGGCCAGTACCGTGGCCTTGGACTTAACGTGAACCACTTCGCCGGTTTCGATGCACATGGCAATACAGCCGACCACGTCACCGCTGGCGTTTTTGACCAGATCCACCGCGTACCACTCATTGAGGAACACGGTGTTGTTCTTCAGGTTGTTCTGATAAAGCGTGTGCAGCAGCGCGTGGCCGGTACGGTCAGCCGCGGCACAGGTACGTGCTGCCTGACCGCCTTCACCAAAGTTCTTCGACTGACCACCAAACGGGCGCTGATAGATGCGACCGTTGTCTAAACGCGAGAACGGCAGGCCCATGTGTTCAAGCTCAAATACCGCTTTCGGGCCTTCAGAACACATATACTCCGCCGCGTCCTGGTCAGCGATATAGTCGCCGCCTTTAACGGTGTCGTACATGTGCCAGCGCCAGTCGTCGTTCGGGTCATCAGACGCGATTGCACAGGTGATACCACCCTGAGCAGAAACGGTGTGAGAGCGGGTCGGGAAAACTTTCGATAACACGGCCGTCTTTTTACCGGACTTCGCCAGTTCCAGAGCGGCTCGCAGGCCAGAGCCACCGCCACCAATAATAATGGCGTCAAACGTCAGGCTACGCAGATTAGACATGTAATCAAGCTCCCCACAAAATTTGAATGCCCCACACCAAGTACACGAAAATGCCCAGGATGATGACAGCTTGGGCACCCACGCGCAGGCGAGTGGACTTGAGATAGTCGGTGGTGACGGTCCACAGACCGATCCAGGCGTGTGCCGCTATGGCGACAAAGGCCAAAAGCGAGAAAATGCGCATCCACGTCTGGCTGAATAGGCCGCTCCACGCGTAGTAATCGAGGTTCGGATTAAACAGCAGGAAGGCAACGATAAAGACCGTGTAGAGGGCCAAAATAACAGCAGAAACGCGCTGCATCAGCCAGTCAGAAAGCCCACTACGGCCAAAACTTGTAATGTTAGTTACCATACCCAAACTCCTGCCAGAATAATCAGAACGGCGCTGACCACCACGGTGATCTGCGCTTTTTTAACGCCACCCTCAAGGGTTACTCCAATGTCGGCATCCATCAGCAGGTGCTTGATACCTGCTACAAAGTGAAATGCCAGTGCAGACAACAGCCCCCAAGCAATCAGCTTAGCCAAAAAATTATTGGCCAGCGCATCGCTAACGGCGTCGAAACCCGCAGGAGATGACAAGGATTTGCCCAGCGCCCAAAAAGCGAAAATCAGGCCAACGAACAGGATGACACCCGTGATGCGGTGTGTGATCGACGTCAGCGCCGGCAGTGGGAAATGTATCGTAGTAAGGTCTAGGTTTACGGGTCGTTTGCTATTCACGGCTTTGTACACACTCTCTTGGCCCGCTCTGCGACAGGTCGGGCATGGCCCGAGCGGGCGGTGGTTGCTGGAAGGGGCTCGGCCGTTGCCAAGTCGGGCACGACCACCTACCTGCCGGTCGCGCGACGTGGATTATAAGAACCTTCGCCCTCGCTTACAAACCGAACTCAGGCCTAACTCGACTATGGTGCAAGAAAATTGTCTTCATCCTGAGTCGATTTTGCGCTGCAGCATGGTTATAGTGGCAAGAGACTAGCAGTTTGATAAGCCTGTTAACATATTATGTTAGAATACAGGCAAAAATCTCTGGCGTTTTGCTACACTGCACGCCCTCTCATCATATACAAAAATTACCCACAACAACAATTCTTGTACAACATTCGGCTAGCGCTTAGGCTAATTGACAAAATGTCGCACGCTTCTATAGTGGGCAAGCCTTTTCGCCGGCGCGGTATGCGCAGCAATGACTTTACGTCCCAACCCGAATTCGAAAGGAGGCCAGCATGGCTGACAGGAAAGCGACATTGACGGTAGACGGTCTGGATAAACCGATCGAGCTACCCATGTATTCCGGCACACTTGGCCCCGACGTCATCGACGTACGCGGCTTAGGTGCTGAAGGCCTGTTTACCTACGACCCCGGCTTTATGGCCACCTCTTCTTGCCAGTCTGCCATCACCTATATTGATGGTGGCAAGGGCGTACTGCTTCACCGCGGTTACCCCATTGACCAACTGGCCAAAGAGTCCAATTTCGTGGAGGTGTGCTACACCCTGCTGTTTGGCGAGCTACCCAACGACGAACAGTACGCAGAATTTGAATCGCGCATTCGTAACCACACCATGGTTCACGATCAAATCAATAACTTCTTTAAAGGGTTCCGCCGCGATGCGCACCCGATGTCCATCTTGTGTGGCGTAGTAGGCGGCTTAGCGGCCTTCTACCATGACCATATGGACATCACTAAAGAAGAAGATCGCGAGATCAGCGCGATTCGCCTAATTGCCAAAATGCCGACTCTGGCGGCCATGTCGCACAAGTATAATGTCGGCCAGCCGTTCAACTACCCGCGCAACGACCTGAGCTATGCAGAGAACTTCCTCTACATGATGTTCAGCAACCCGTGCGAAGAGTACAAAATCAACCCGGTATACGCGAAAGCTATGGACCGCATCTTTATGCTGCATGCGGATCACGAGCAGAACGCCTCTACCTCGACAGTACGCTTGGCAGGCTCTACCGGCGCCAATCCATTCGCCTGTATTAGCGCAGGTATCGCGGCACTCTGGGGCCCTGCTCACGGCGGCGCCAACGAAGCCGTGCTAGCTATGCTTGACGAAATCGGCGAAGACTCCGAAGAGAACATCCAGCGCTTTGTCGATAAAGCCAAGGACAAGGATGACCCGTTCAAGCTAATGGGCTTTGGTCACCGCGTTTATCGCAACTTTGACCCGCGCGCCAAAGTGATGAAGGAGACCTGCGACGAAGTCCTCGCAGAGCTCGGCATGGCTGATGACCCCCAGCTTAAAATTGCCAAGCGTCTTGAGCAGATCGCCCTAGAAGATGAGTACTTCATTGAGCGCAAGTTGTACCCGAACGTCGATTTCTACTCCGGCATCATCTTGAAAGCGATGGGCATCCCGACCAATATGTTCACCGTGATTTTCGCGGTCTCACGCACCATTGGCTGGATCTCTCATTGGCACGAAATGCTCAGCGAAAGCTACAAAATCGGCCGTCCGCGKCAGCTCTATATTGGTCACGACCAGCGTGACTATCCGAAAAAATAAATCCCCCGCTTTATAGCACGACCAAAGGCCACCTCCGGGTGGCCTTTTGCGTATAACCCTGACTTAGGCCACCAAGGCAGCAACATGTCGCAAACGATTGATCCCATGCCTAGTGCCCTGCAAGGCAAGACAGCAGCCCAGAAGCCTCTTAGGCCCCTTGTAGTGATCGCTTGTAGTGATCGCTTGATGGGATAGCTTGATGATAGCTAGCGTGCCTACCGAGGAGGCACGCTCGATAGCATTTAACGCCGCCTTGGGGAATCATTCATTGGACCATCGCCCCACTATAGAACGCCTAAACAGCTGCTAATATCGCTTGACTTTTTTGCTGCCGGGTATTGATCAAGGTTTTCCACACTATCTGTGGATAACCCTGTTCACAACCACTTCAAAACGTCCCGAAATCGCCATGGGCAGTGGGCCAGCCTTAAATTGGTTATTTTTTAACCTAACATAACTGATTGTTTTTAAAGGGTTTAAGTTCTGTTCAAGATTTTTTGCGTCAACAACAAGGGGTTGTGCACAACCCTAAAACCAGAAACGCAAAAGTGGACAAGTCAAGCACAAAATCGTCCAAAAATTGTCGATTTGTAGCTCTTTTGTGAATGACAGACATGCAAAAACCAGCATATGAGAGGAGCTCATTGCTAGAGGAAATAAACGATTAGGAAGGGTACTGAAGTAGTGGCGTCCCATAGGGGGTTCGAACCCCTGTTACCGCCGTGAAAGGGCGGTGTCCTAGACCACTAGACGAATGGGACGTAATTGAGCCGCTTCGCAAAAACCATTACTGAAAAACCGTTACTTAAAAGTTATCACTAATTGGTGGAGCCTAGCGGGATCGAACCGCTGACCTCAACACTGCCAGTGTTGCGCTCTCCCAGCTGAGCTAAGGCCCCACATGTCGCGAAGACGGAGCGTATAATACTGATTATGCGGGTCTTCGTCAATAGAAAAAACGCCAATTCCTAAGGGTAAGAAATTGGCGCTAGCGCTATATCAATCACGGTTAAGCGATTTCACGAAGCGATTTCACGAAACTCTTTTTCAAAGCGCTTGGCCTGTTTTTTGGAGACGCCGCCTAAGACCTCTATCGCACTGCGCAAACGTGCGCGAGTAACGTCGGAGCCAAGAATTGCCATGGCGTCCATCACTGAGGTGCTTGAGCTGCTACCGGTAATGGCAATAAACACCGGTGCCAAGAAGGCCTTCATTTTCAAATCAAAATACTCAGCCAGTATCTTGACTTCGCTCAGCAATGCCTCTTTATGCCAAGCCGCAACGCCTTCAAACCGCCAGACAAGAAACTGGAGCAGTTTGACCAGTTCCTCCTCCTCGAGCTTCACGCTATCGAACGACGCTTTTGTTAGCGTCGGCAAACCCGAAAAGAAGTGCCCTGCCAACGGCATCACTTGGGAGAGCGTCTCTACCCGTGGGCGTACCTGTGGCAGTATCTGCTTAACGTAGGCTTCATTGAAGGCCCAATCGCGCAGCGCGCTCAACAGTGCATCGTCGTCGAGGTCTTCACGGATATACACGCCGTTCAACCACGTCAGTTTCTCCAGGTCGAACACCGGACCACCTAGGGAGACACGCTGAACATCGAACTCTGCCATCATTTCTTGCAGGCTGAATTTCTCGCGCTCGTCGGGCATCGACCAGCCCATCCGCCCCAAATAGTTGGTAACGGCCTGGGGTAAAAAGCCCATCCGGCGATAATAATTGATCGAAGTCGGGTTCTTGCGCTTGGAGAGTTTGGATTTATCCGGGTTGCGCAGCAGCGGCATGTGACAAAGTTGCGGCATTTGCCAACCAAAATACTCATACAGCAGTTGATGTTTTGGTGCGGAGTTAATCCACTCTTCCCCACGCAACACATGGGTAATTTGCATTAAGTGGTCATCAACAACGTTTGCTAGGTGATAAGTAGGCATACCGTCTGATTTAAGCAGAATTTGCGCATCCACCTGCGCCCATTCCACTTCAATAGTGCCACGCAGCATGTCATTGACGACACAAACACCTTCAGCAGGCACGTTCATGCGCACCACGTAAGGCCAGCTTTCCTGCTCACGGCGTGCTTGCTCTTGGCTATCCAGCGCTAAATCAGCGGGCTTCAATGCCAGCTGCAGCCCTGCGGCTTTACGCGTCTCGCGCAGCTCATCCAACTCTTCACTGGTGCGGTAGCATTTAAACGCATGCCCGGCATCCAACAGCTGCTGGGCGTATTGGGCATAAATATCGCCACGTTCGCTTTGCCGATAAGGGCCGTGAGGCCCGCCAACATCCGGGCCTTCATCCCACTCAAGCCCCAGCCAACGCAGCGAATCGAGAATCATCTGCTCCGACTCAGGCGTAGAACGCACCCGATCAGTGTCTTCAATACGCAGAATAAATTGGCCACCATGCTGACGCGCAAAACAGAGGTTAAAAAGCGCAATGTAAGCCGTACCAACGTGGGGGTCTCCAGTGGGAGAAGGGGCGATGCGAGTACGTACGGTCATGAAAACGTCCTATTGGCAAAAATGCATGGCAATATTATACGCACCTTAGGCGCAACCAACAGCGTTGCTCAGGGAACAACTAGCGCAAGAAAGCGTCAGAGAAATTAACTCAACGTTATTTGTCCACTAATGCGCGCTAAAGCACAATCGCTTAGTATGGCTCTGCAGCAACACCTTGGGCGCATACCCCAAGTTTGAGACAGACCAATAACGTATGTTCATAGCGCCACTATTTTTGTTTGTTGAAAGACATACCATAGTGGAAAACAGCCAACGAGCTTGTTTAGCTCATCATTAGGAAGACGAAATGGAATCGCTAGGCTCACGTATCAAGCAACTGCGGCTTAGGGCCAAGCTCAACAAAGCTGCCCTCGCACGCAAAGTTGGCGTGTCAGATGTCACCATTTCTTATTGGGAATCTGGGGCGATCAAACAGATCGGTCACGAACGCCTTGTTGCGCTCGCCGACGCCCTCGACTGCTCCCTGGCAACACTGCTGGAAGGTGACAGCGCCCCCGAGCTGTTAACGTTGACCCACACTGGCCCCCTCCCCTGGGAACAGGTACAGGCAACGACCATTAAAGTGCCCAGTCATCTGCCGCTGCACATCGACTGGAAAGCACCGTGCGTGATGGCAACACCCGGCCAAGGTACAGATTTTTCACCCGTTAATGCTGGTGACCTTCTGCTGCTTGGGCCAACACATGTGTTTCACAAAGCGGGCCACTATGTAGTGCAACGCGACGATCGTTTCGTCATTGAGCACTTCGCCAAAGCCCCAAGCGACACATCGATTCATGCAGTACTGTTAGCCCATTGGCATCCTGCCTAAAGCGTCTACCTCCCCGGACTCTCTAGCACCTCCACCTGGTCACGCGTTTGCCTTGGCTCACTCCCCACCAAGAAGCGCCGTGAGTAGGTGGCCACTTGGCCCAGCCCATGGCGGGATTGATTTACCAGCTCTCCCGCCAGGTGCTGGCCCTCGTGGCCAATACGCGCCTGAACGGCTTCCGGCTGCACACTGCCTTCGGAAACCTCAACCTGCACTATATAGCCACCATCGGGTAAGCCACTGCCTGGACCAAATGGCCCCGCTGCAAACACGCCATTTTGTATGCGTGTCCGCTCCCGCCAACGCACGCTGCTAATCTCGCGCTCGACGATAATCTGCACCAGTGTTTCGTCAGGTAAGTTGCTCTCGCCTTCCACCATTAAACGCCTATCGCTGCGCAGTGATACATGCGCAAATATCTCGACCACCAGCGGCGCTACTTCTTCCTCCTCATCTGCTTCTGTCTCGGCAGCTGTCGGTTCAGGGGCTGACGTTTGTGCTGCGGTTGAGGACGGTTCMCTTGGTTCATCTGTTCCGCCACACCCTGCCAGTAGCGCAACAGACACTATTAACACGCCAACACTGCTCATTACATTGCGCATACACACTCCGAAATATTACTTGTTCTGCAGCTTACCACTGCATAGCCGCTACCACAGTGGAATACTCATTTTTGGCCCCGCGCAAGCCCTCGCTTCCGGTACAATATGCTTATCATGCTAACAAGACACTTTCAGGAGCAGCGGCTTTGGAGATCATTTGGTGGTTGGCCTATATAGCACTGGGCGGTTTCGTGGGTCTGATGGCGGGCTTATTGGGGATTGGCGGTGGGGGCATTATGGTGCCTATCCTAACGTCCCTTTTTGTACTGCAAGGCGTATCTTATGAGCACCTTGCCCACCTGGCCTTAGGCACCGCCATGGCGGCTATCATTCCCGCCTCCGCCTCCAGCCTGCTTTCCCACCACCGCCATGGGGCGGTTCGTTGGGATATCGTGCGTTTTATCACCCCAGGCATATTAACCGGCACCTTTTTGGCGACCTTTATCGCTGCCCTGATTCCCACCCGCGGCCTAGCCATCTTTTTCGCCTGTTTTATGCTGCTAATGTCGCTGCAGATGCTGGCGAATATCAAGCCCAAACCCAACCGCAGCTTACCTGGTCCTCTTGGGGTCAGCGGCGTCGGCCTCGGCATCGGCGGTATTTCTGCGCTCGTTGCCATTGGCGGTGGCTCACTAACAGTCCCCTTCCTCACTTGGTGCAATGTCAAACTTCCCCGCGCGATTGGCACCTCCGCAGCCGTAGGGCTACCGATTGCGGTTGCCGGGGCGCTAGGCTACGTCATCAACGGCTGGTCTACCCAAGGCCTGCCCAGTGCAGCGCTCGGCTACGTTTACCTACCCGCGCTACTATTAATGGCACCCTTCAGTATTCTTACCGCCCCTATCGGGGCAAAGCTAGCGCACAAGCTGCCCGTTAAACTCCTCAAACGAGTATTCGCTTTTATGCTGATGGGGTTGGCACTGCAGATGGTTTATGCAGTGTTTACGGCTTGAGGGGGTGCGAGCAGCAAAGCCTAAAGCGATTATTCTTAGCTAATAGCTAAAACAATCGGATAGGGACAGACCCTAAAGGGTAGCGCTGCTCAATCAGCGGGTGGGTGACGTCGCACGTATCTGATCGCGCCTGACTTTGTGATTAATGATCGCATTCACATGCCTGATCAATCGACCTTGCCATACGCCCACGCCTCGCATGAAATACTCAGGCCAATGAGGCGACTCAGGTATGGTAGAAAGAAAAGGGTGAATAAGAGAGGGGTACTGAGCTAATACACTACGCGTGTCTTTATGCCTTGATATGTCACGGTAAACATACTTGGCATAATCCAGGCTAGGCCGCCTAGCAGCGGGGTCTGAGAATATTTCAAGTGCTTGGTTCCACAGATCTTCACGCACGATTCGGCATAAGACTTCTGTACGCACTAGCTCACGTTCAACCGCTATCGGCCTCATACGCCGGTGTTTCAAATTAGCGATGCGCGTCCATAACAGCGCGGCTGGATTTAAAACATAAAAACGTAGAATTTCTTTACCGTCTTGGTGTAGATCCCACTCTACCAGCCTTGCCTTGGCGCGCATGCTATCAGCATCAAGCCCACCATACACCTGGTTCATAACATCTACTACGAAATGCCCGTCAGCCAATATTTCAGGGCGATAAAGCTCTATCAATGCCATGTTGGGTACATGGTCATCTGGCGTAGGAAAGCGTGGCACTCCTTTCCACTGCTCTGCTAATACCCTGACCCCTTCAACAGTCCCTGCTACAATGTCGAGGTCTGATGAAGTCAAAGCAGCAGTATGTACTTGATCTAACTGCCCTTCCAAAAAATAAGCACCCCAAAAAGCAATTGCCTGGCCTCCAATGAGCACCAGGCGTTCTTGATATTCTGGGGGAAGCTCTGCAATAAGTTTCAGAATAGGCTGTATTGAAAGACTATCTTCCATCCAAACTCACTACAGATAAGTAATAAATTTAGGTAGGCTCAGAGCGGCGCAGGAGCTGGAGCGCCACGAATAATTCGGGCATGCTGACGTGCGCCCTTGAACTGAGAAGCACGCTCGATTGCTTCCTTAGAAACCTGCATTTCTGCATATTCTTGGAAACGGTTGCGTTCTTTCTCTTGAAGACGTAGCACGAAACCATTCTTTTGATTTGCGCTAATATAAGAAACCATGATTTTCACCAGTAAAATCAGTTGGTTATAGAAGGTAGTGATGCTCACTCATCTGGCTAAGCTTTCTGTGAAAGCTTAGCCAGATGAGTGAGCTTCGTCAAGATTTGTTGACGTTCATAGATATTAAGTGATATTTCCACCCTGCGCAATCCCCCACCCATCCATGGCTGAGGATATCCCGTTGCCGCAATCTTCTAGCGAAACCCTGAGGAAACGCGTGCAACTAAGCGACATTTCCAGCTTGGCAAGTTTCTACCTAAATGAATGTAAGCCAACTCCGACACAATTTGTACGAGATCGCTTACACCGCCCAGCATCTCGTCTGCCTGACCACCACACACTTGAACTGCTGCGTGTTCACGAAGTAGCCCTGGCCACCATCCGGTGTCAACAATCGGCAACGGCTGCCCACACGGTGGGCTTTAAACAATCGGTACTCCCCTTCCACCTCCGCCACTACCAGATCGGCGGAGCCGAACGATCGCGCTTCATCTACCAGCAGCACATCGCCTTCCATGCACGGCCCGCCTAGGCGGGCGTCCTCGCTTATCTCCMCCAGAAAGCAGCTGGGTGAAAATTTTCGATTATCCATTTCGGCTACCGCTGGGTGCTCCACGCCCACCGCTGCTGGCCCTAAGTAATTTACACGCATTCTGTTGCCATGTGCTTGCTCCACATTCGCAGTACTCGCCCCGCTAGTGGTCGAAATGGAACGCCCCAAAAACACTCGCGTGATCCTACACGCCGCCCAGCAAGCACTGGCAAAGATCTACCGGCCCAAATACGCTACAAGGCGTGATGCTGATCAATCTCACCGACGAGAAGCGCCAACAGCTCAGTTTGATGGGTACACCACAAACGGAAGAAGAACATCAACGCAGCCAAAAGCTAATGCCCACTATGGACGCGCTAAACGAGAAAATGGGAAAGCAAACGGTACGTCTAGGCTAGCGGAAAAGAACGCCCCTAGCACCTACGCTGCGCGAACCGAAGCCCGCGCTATACGACGCATTGGGATGAGTTGATGGTGGCATATACGGATGAGGGGGCGGCTAAAAGATCAACTACCATCAGAAGAAATTGAAATTAACCAGCCTATAAGAGAAGGTAAATTCCAAGTACAAACGGCAAGCATGATATAAATAAAAGCCGCTATCGCTAGAGCAAAATAGAAGGTATTTCTTCTCTTCTTTATAGGCTCTAAAAACCGGCTCTCTTTATCGTCACTAGAGGAATAATGTTGAAGTACATCAAGCCACTTTTCGCTTTCTTGGTCAGACAAAGCGATATCACGAAAATGAGCTGCAGATTGGATCATTAAAGACAAGATCAAATAACATGCTAAAACTTTAGATATAACAGACAGCCCAGCGCTACCAAGAAGCTCTGAAAAATTATCCTTATCAAACCTAGCAACAAAAGAAAAAGTTATAAATATCAATATACCAAGAGCATCACGAGCGATAGAGCTTACTAAATCTCTAACTTTTTGAGCATAAAGATCCGCCTGAGATTTCATATCTTTCATGAGTTCACGGATTTCTTTATGGTATGCATCCTTACGGTCTAGAATCACAAAAGCGTAGCTGTCCCGCGCCTGCTGTAAGGCAGCTGAAAGATGATGCTCCATGCCTGATGAAAGAGACTGGCCTCTTTCGATATCGATCGACAGCCGATCCATCAACAACCCTAACCGCGTCTCAGGTCGCTCATCATATACCCAGGAAACCGCTTCGATCATTCGTTTCAGCGTCTCTGAACTCGCTGCTGGACTGGTGTCGAGCAGTGGTAATGAAAGGCGCTTAGTGCCCTGCAACGTGGCTTCGTAGATACCATCGACACATCGTAGTTCTTGGACTAAACAGGCCGAGAATACGCTTGCACTTAATGTGACCAAGGGAGCAGTCTCGGCGCTATCGAGGTCCCCCCAGGTGAGGGCATATGCTTTCGGGCAAACCCGCAATGCCTTCGTGGCATTGGTATGTATCAAGCGATGCACATCCGCATGTTCTGGTAGTATCACTTCATCGATGCTTGGGGGCTCACCCTCTGGCGGCATAACCCAAAGCAGCGGGCCACCAACGCCATTAGAAAGCCCATGAACACGCACCGTTGTTGGGTTGGCCAAGTCAGGGATATTGCCAGTAGGATACAGAAACGGATCCCAGTTTTTGAGCCATTGATGGAATCCATCCACGCTGAAAAATACCAACGTGGTTTCGTCATCCCTTGCCTTCAAAAATTCAGAGATAGGCGTCTTTCCAAGAACCAAGCGCCAGGGACTATTATCGAAATCGTCACCTGACAGGTCATCGACATCAATCCTGTCGTTAGTATCGGCCGCCCAGATCGTTGGAGGTGATATTTCCAATTGCTCGCTAAGTGCTAAGGTATGGGATAGCTTCGCTCGAATCGACTCGTTCAGCGAATCACCTTCTATAATCAAGCGAAAGCTCTCTTCAACCGCCTTCGCAGCATGAGGGCGAAGAGCTTCAATGGCCTGTAGCAGATCCACTACGGCGGTCATGGCGACTAGCCTTTCGGTATTAAGTTATGGGTTTCAATGGTAACCCGCGACCTACCGCCATCCAAATTTTCAATCAGCATACCTACTTGTTCTGGGGTGCCTTCATAGGAGATCGTGATTCCCTCCGAAGTTTCGTAAATATGCTTGCGCTGCGCCTTGGGAAGGGAATCAGGGCGCGGCCGGAATGTTTGCCCCGCTATGCCTGCCTCTTCCAGGGCATCACGTAGAGACCGCACCAGCGCAACCTTCCTTTCTGGGTTTTCATCTCGTACTACTGTGTCCAGGAACGTATCCGTATCGAAGGTATCATGGTCCCTGAGATAGTTGAGAGCACGACCTCGATAGGTGTTCAAATCCTCACCAGGAGGCAATTGATCTTGTGGTATATCTTTCGCCCACTTCCTTACTGCCTGATCTGTCGACCTTGTCAGTACTGAATCTTGCTGACGCTCGATCACACCCAGAAAAGCTTGATAATAATCACCTAGCACAGGTTTCTTAACTCGATCGAAAGCCAGTACATCCCATGCAAACTGATTGCTAGTATCTATTAAAGCACTTTTCTGCACCGCTTTTTTGTTTTCATTCAAGGCATTCGGAATCTCATCAACAACAGCAACCTTTCGTCCCTGTATATCCTCATAGTTATAGGTAAACGATTCCTGCTGATCCATCTTGACCAAAAATACAAGTTGCTGCCAATCATGAGCCTTGGCTAAATACTTAACGACCGATACGATAAAAACACCTGCCGACATGTTACCACCATGTAGGCGCGCAAACTCTTGGGTCATCTGGTAAGAAAGGTCTACAAACCCATCTCGGTCTTCAACTAATCGTTGGCTTTGTTCCTGAAGGTTGGGCGCATCAGGATCAAAAAGATACTGAGTTCCTTCAGCTATATCACGCAGCCGGTCAAGAAAAAACGATTTCTGTTTTTCCTGCAACTGAACTTCATCAAGCTTTATGACCTTACCTGGCGCATCAGGATCAATGATATGAAAGATAAATTCGACGATCTCTAGGGTATCGCGTTGGCCCTGCGTAAGAACGCCTTCTAATTGTTGTCCTGCCATTCCGAATCCCCTTATTTTTGTGTTTCCTGCGCCGGTCACACCACATAACCTCGAGTATTACGAGGTTTAGCAAATATGCTGGCTAACTCTGCGGCGTTTAATAAACCGCCGAATACAACCTATCCTCGAGCCTCTCTGCCAGGCTCATCTTCTGCTACGCGAAACCGCCAATACCGATCAGGCTTTACCCAAACAACGTCTGACTCTGTCAGCTTACGGAAAGCCGTCAGCACCTGTGTTCCAACGACAAGATTTCCATCCGCGTTTTCACGCAGCAGTTCCTCTGCGTCCTGCTTTACCAAATAATCGACCACGTCGTCCTGATATAAGCAGCCTTCCCGCTCAATTAAAGCCAGCATCCACGCCGCTACATCGTTTGGCTTCATGATGAGGGTTGCTCAACCTTTTCGAGGGAATCTGTAGGAAAAACACCCTGCTCCAACTTCTTTCCTGCAAACCATTGGCACCTACATCTTTGACGCTCTTCGTCATAATCACTAACAGCCATTCCCGGGCCACCAGATTTGAGCTGAACGATATCCCCGACTACGAATTTCTTAGTCATTTTCTTTTCCTTTAAATCAATCAAAATAAAAATGAGCTATACCACCCGCCCAATCCAAATCTCACACCGCCCCAGAATCTCCACATCGTGCATATCCTGCGGCTTGATCATTTCCGGCTGGTAGTGGTCGTTGTCGCTGATCAAGTACAGCGCGCCGCCCGCCAGACGCTGTACCCGTTTAATTCTTCGCTCACCGCTCACCGCTCACCGCTCACCAGCAGCAAAAACACGCCTTTCTGTTTTGGGTCGCAGCATTTTGTAACATCCATTTACTAACCTTAAGAAAGCCTAACCCATCGATACGGCTAGCACCATTCACCTAATGCCCATTTACGGCTCTTTTTTTATTTCATTTTGGGTGATACCCAGCCTGATCTGCGACGTAAGCGCTATGGCAACTACCCTGCTATGTGCTGCGCGCCCTTTCTTACGTACAATAGCGCGCATACAACACGCTACCTGTGAGAAAGCTCTCAAGAAGTACCCAGATTTTGAGACATCAGTCCACTACCGCTATTGGGTAAACTTTGGGCACATCAGGTGCGTTAATTACGGAATTAAGAGGCAATATGACTGCATTCATTGCAGCTAACAGTGTTAATAAATGACTAATTTATTTAAAGAAAATAGTGCAGATCGAGGCAGGCTGTTTTCAGTCGCGCCCATGATGGATTGGACCACAAAGGACTACAGAGCATTCGCACGTACTTTAACCAAGCGAACGCTGCTGTACACCGAGATGGTCACTACCGGTGCGATTTTGCACGGGACGCCCCGTGAGCGCTTTTTGGGCTATAGCGAGGTGGAGCATCCGCTTGCACTGCAGTTGGGCGGCAGCGATGCCGGTGAGCTGGCGGAGTGCGCGGCGATTGCCGAGGCGTGGGGTTATGATGAGGTGAATCTGAACGTGGGTTGCCCGAGCGACCGCGTGCAGAACAATATGATTGGCGCATGCTTGATGGGCTACCCCGAAAAGGTGGCCGATGCCGTGCGGGCGATGCAGGCGGCGGTGTCTATACCGGTCACGGTGAAGTGCCGTATTGGCATCGATGACCAGGATGAGGACGCCGACCTTGAGCGGTTTATCGCTATCGTCGCGGACGCAGGCTGCGAAGTGTTTACCGTTCACGCCCGTAAGGCGTGGCTGCAGGGCTTGTCGCCCAAGCAAAACCGCGATGTGCCGCCMCTTAACTACCCCCGCGTTCATCGTTTAAAGCAGAGKCATCCTGAGCTACATATCGGCATTAATGGCGGCATTAAAACGCTAGCCGAGTGCCGTGAACAGCTCACTCAGGTGGATAGTGTGATGGTGGGGCGTGAGGCGTACCAAAACCCGTGGCTACTCGCCGGTGTCGATGAGCAGCTATTTGGTGAAAAAGGCCCGGCGGCAAGCCGCTTGGATGCCGCGATTGCTTTCCGGCCTTATATTCAGCAGCGCTTAGATGAAGGCGCGAAGCTGAATCATATTACCCGCCACCTACTGGGATTGTTTCAGGGKTGCCCTGGAGGCAGGCGCTTCCGGCGCCATTTGTCAGAACACGCGCATAAAGAAGGTGCAGGATTGCGCCTATTTGATGACGCGCTTAGCTTGGTGAACGAACCCGAGTGCGTTGTATAAAAAACCCGCTACGCAGGCGTAGCGGGTTCGTGTTCCTAATAGCGTAAGCTTACTGACCGTTTTCCCGGCGGTTCGCCATTACGCCCTGCTCGACACGCTCGCCGATAGTTTGGTCGACGTTTTTCCAATACTCAAATACCCGTGATAGCACCGGCTCTTCAACACCGTCGGAAACGTGGCCCACAATGTTGTTTACCAATCGGTCGCGGGCAGCATCATCCATTACCTTATTGACTAGGTCATTGGCTTGGTTGAAATCGCCATCGCCCGGGCGCAGCGTGTAGGCGGCGCGAACCAACTCGCCGTCAGTCTCCCATACCGCATCTTCCGGGTACTTTTCAGGGTTGGCGTGCGCACCCCCTTTGCTATTAGGTGCGTACACCGGGTCGGKGGAGTGGGCAATACGCATCTGACCACCCTGGCTGTAGCTGTTAACCGGGMCCTTGGGTGCGTTAACGGGGATATGTTGGTAGTTCACCCCTAAACGCGCACGGTGCGCATCAGCGTAGGATATTACCCGCGCCAACAGCATTTTATCCGGCGAGAAACCGGTGCCCGGTACGGCATTGCTGGGCTGAAACGCTGCCTGTTCGATTTGGCTGTGGAAATCGACGGGGTTGCGATCCAGCGTCATCTTACCGACTTCTTGCAGCGGGTAGTCGGCGTGGGGCCACACCTTGGTCAAATCGAAGGGGTTGATGTGGTAGGTCTTCGCATCTTCGAACGGCATAATCTGAACTTGCAGTGTCCAGGTGGGATAATCGCCGCGTTTGATGGCGTCAAACAGGTCACGGCGATGGTAGTCGGCATCCGCACCCGCCATCTTATCGGCCTGTTCCTGGGTCATGCACTTAATGCCCTGATCAGTCTTGAAGTGATACTTCACCCAAAAGCGCTCGCCTTCAGCGTTCACCCACATATAGGTATGGCTTGAATAGCCGTTCATGTGGCGCCAAGTGGCGGGGATACCACGATCACCCATTAGCCAAGTGACTTGGTGGGCAGATTGCGGAGAAAGCGTCCAGAAGTCCCACTGCATATCGTGATCACGCAAGCCGTTATCCGCTCGACGCTTTTGTGAGTGGATAAAGTGCTGGAATTTGAGCGGATCGCGAACAAAGAACACAGGGGTATTATTACCCACCATGTCGAAGTTGCCCTCTTCGGTGTAGAACTTCAGCGAGAAGCCACGGGGGTCGCGCCAAGTGTCTGGGCTACCCGACTCACCGGCCACCGTCGAGAAACGCGCCAACATCTCGGTTTTTTTACCCGGCTGGAGAAAATCCGCCTTAGTGTATCGGCTGACGTCGTGAGTTACTTGGAAGTGGCCAAAGGCGCCGCTCCCTTTTGCATGGGGCTGACGATCCGGAATCATTTCCCGGTTAAAGGCAGCCATCTGCTCCATCAAGTAGTGATCATGTAGAACGATCGGCCCATCGGGGCCTACTGAAAGTGAGTGTTCATCACTGTTGACTGCTATGCCCGCATCCGTTGTGGTGTGCTTAGGTTTATCGCTCGTCATCGCTTTTCCTCCATGTCACGGTAGACGTGGCGCTGGATCGCCACTCGTTCGAGTACGATGAAAGCTTAGCTGTTTGTTTTAGTTCCTATCATTTTTGCAGCCGCTAACAAAGCCCACCACTAGGTATAGTCAAACCGCTGCCAACTTGCCATTTACAGTAGCTAATCCTTAACTATCACAGCGATAGTTGTTAGCTATGAATAACGATTAATAAAACGAATCAGGGGGCGGCACCAAGCTTGAGTTAAAGCTTTCAACGGCAGTTTCAGCTTCATCAATTTCATCAAAGCGGGCAATATGGAACAACGCTTCGCCTTCGTTGGCTAGCGGTAAGCGGCTCATACCAATCACAATGCCATCGGCAACGGCGCGCACTTCGCCCTCGTCATTGCCAAAAGGGTCAGCGACTTTGCCCAGCACTTCACCTTTGGCAACGCGGGCACCCAGGCGCACCTTGGGGCGCAAAATACCGTCGATAGGCGCGCGCGCCCAGCTTGACCCTTTGGCCAGTTCCGCAGGCGCAGGTGTGCGGCGGCGCTGCTCGCCGGTCAGCATGCCTAAGCGGCGCATCACCCGCAGCACGCCGCGCACCCCTGGGGCAATCGCCCACTCGTCAAAACGCAGCGCTTCGCCTGCTTCATAGGTGAGCACCGGAATCCCACGCGTCTGGGCGTAGTGGCGCAGGCTACCTTCACGCAGTTCCGCATTCAGCACCACCGGCGCACCAAAAGCATCGGCCATACGCTGCGTTTCGCTGCCGGTTTGCAGCTGAGCACGAATTTGCGGCAGGTTGGTGCGATGAATAGCTCCGGTGTGCAGGTCAATAATGTGCGKGGCGTGATCGACAATTTTTTCGCGAAATAGCGCTGCGATGCGCCCGCCTAAAGAGCCCGACTCACTGCCCGGAAAACAGCGATTGAGATCACGCCGATCAGGTAAATAGCGCGTTTGCTGTAAGAAGCCGAACACATTCACCACCGGTACAGCGATCAAGGTGCCGCGGATACTATTGATCGCTTTCGCGCGCAGCACCCGACGGACAATTTCCACCCCATTGATTTCATCACCGTGAATGCCACCACAGACCAACAGCACCGGGCCATCCTTGCGACCGTGAACGACTTCGACAGGAATATGCAGGGGGGTATGGGTATACAAACGCGCTACCGGCACATCAATTTGTAAACGCTGACCGGGCATAATGGTATGTTCGCCCAGCTGAAAAGGAGCTCGCGCCATGCTTTATATCCTGTTTTTTTTAATCCGTTATGCTCACGTCATTAGTACGAGGTGGGCCAGTCTCATTGCCTGTTTATACGCTTTCAGTGGCCAAATGACGAATTTGTTAACCCACGTTATGAGGTAGGACATTTATCCATACAGTTTTGAATGTAAATGTGCTTCAGCTTAGGTTAAAATATGACCATACTGTGTCGATTATGAGGTTGCACTTTCATGGCAAGAAAGACCAAAGCTGAAGCCGCCGCTACTCGCGAAGCGCTGCTTGAAGCTGCTGAAGAGGTATTTTTTGCCAAAGGCGTGGCGCGCACCTCTCTAGAGCAAATTGCTCGCCATGCAGGCCTTACCCGCGGCGCCGTTTATTGGCATTTTAAGAATAAAGGCGATCTTTTCATGGCGCTGGTTGAAAAGGTGCGCATGCCGTTTCAGTCGTTGATGGATGAGGTCGACAAAGCTGACCCCGAACTATCACCGCTAGAAGCCATACGCCTAGCCTGCCATGCTGGCTTGGTGCGCATTGAGCAACCGTCTTACCAACGGGTACTGTCGATTTTGTTGCATCGCTGTGAGTTTTTCAGTGATATCAACCCGCTGGAAATGCAGGAAGAGATTGGCAACGAGTGCTTTGAAGAAATGCTCGACGTATTTATCCTTGCTAAACAGCAGGCGCTGCTGCGCGAAGATTTAAGCCCTCAAGTAGCAGCACGCTTGATGCAATCAATGATGGGTGGAGTATTCCACGACTGGCTACGTAACCCCGAGGCTTTTTCGATTCGCGAACGCGGTGGAGAGCTAATCGATGCCTCTATCCGTATGATGCAGCGCTAAACACCTCATCCAGCTCTCGCTGCAATGCAGCAAGTATGCTAATACTGGCCATATCGTTTTAGTCGTGTGAGCCAACTATGGATGCCTTAGCGTTTATCCGCGTACGCGAATTAGAAGTGGCCGTACGTATTTGGAACCCTACCGCGCCCCGCACCCTTATCGCCTGGCATGGCCTTGCTCGCCATGGAGGCGATTTTAGTGCGCTGGCGCGGGAGCTCGGTAGTGAATGGCGGATTCTAGCCCCAGACMCTCCAGGCCGCGGGTTATCAAGCTGGTCGCTATTCCCTGCCCACGACTACCTTTATAGCCATTACATAACCGTTGCGATCGCGCTGCTCGATCACTTTGAACTTGATTACGTTGATTGGCTGGGCACCTCAATGGGAGGCCTGCTTGGCATGCTGATCGCCGCGGACCCACAGCATAGCGCGCGTATTTCCCGGCTAATTCTTAACGACGTCGGCCCCGAACTGAACACACAGGGCCTGATTGGTCTTTCCAGTTATTTCGGCGTTACCCACCGGTTTTCTACCTTTAGCGAACTCCAGCAAGAGCTCAACCAGCACTACGCCAGCTTCGGCATTACCGCTGAAGCGGCACGCCGCGAGCTCGCACTCAACAGTGCCCGTCGGTTGCCGGATGGCAGTTGGACGTACCACTTCGATCCGCGCATCGGTGAACAGTTTGTGCATGATACGCCCCGAGACATGTGGGCCGACTGGGCGAATATTCGCTGCCCAGTGATGGTCATTCGCGGGGAAGAATCAACGCTATTAGACCCGGAAACTCTACCAAAGATGGCCGAGGCACAGCCTAAGCTGGTAACGCTTAGCGTGCCTAACTGCGGTCACGCCCCCATGCTGGATAAACCGGCACAGGTTGATCCCATTCGCCACTTTTTAAACCGTCCCGCTCCTCGCCCAACGCCAAGTAATAAAACGCAAAACGCCACAGGCTGGCAGCTTGCAGTGCAGTGGCTGGCGCAGAAGTGGCGTCGGTGGTGGAAGTAGACCGGAATGCTTAAAATTTGTGCCTCCCGGTCACTATCTCCAGCAAAATGGCGTATCAGTGCGAGGCAGAGTAATGGGCTGAAGTGCGGTTTTTCTGATTGAGCCGCAGTCTGTTCAAACGTATCCGCGTTTCGAGATACGCCTGTTCAGAGACGCTACGGTAAGCCCCTTCTTCAGGCAAGTACTTCACCAGCACCCGGCGCTCCCCCTGCACAGGCAGGGCATCGCTTTTGCTAAGCAGCTTCACCGTGCTATTGGGCTCATCATCAATCACTGCAAACGCCTGCTCCCCCGCGCCTTGGCGCTCAGTCACTACGACCGTTTGGCCCAGTAAGCAGCGCCGGGTGAAGGGGCGGTAACGGTGTAGCCCGCGGTGCAATGCTTGGCAGAGCATCGACGCTACGGGGGAGGCAGCCACCAGCGAGCCCCATAACACCAGCACCCCTACCGGGATACGTATCAAGCCGAGAGGCAACCAACGCAGCACCAGCAGTTCGATCGCCAGTGTGATCACCGCGGCAATGGTTAAAATTACCGTTAATGCCAGCGTAGCGGGAACACCCGCGAAGCCTAAAGAGACCAGCGTGCTGGCAAGATGATCCTCTTTTAGACTATCGCGCTCAAAAAGCTCTAAGGGCGCTAAGCGGATAATCACTAATAGCCAGTAGAGGGCTAATAGTCCGAGTAATAGGGTAAAAACAATGCTCGGAAATTGCGTAGCAGCGTGCAGTAGCGATTGCATGGCGTGTTCTCCCCCGGTACTTAGCCGGTGATGTGTTGTTACTTCCAGCTTAGTCCAGGTTAGCTTTKGAATGCCACTTCTACTTTGACCTGGATCATCGCACTAAAAAAAACGGGTGCCACCCGAAGGTAGCACCCGCTTATTATCACCCTTGGTAAATCGCTAAAGGCTAGTGCTTGTCATGCTCCAGTGCGGGCTTAGCAGACTCATGTTTGTTCCCTTTCATCTTACGACCTAGCCAATCAGATGCCGTCGCAATCATGGCATAGAAGCTGGGAATAAACAGACTACCCAAAGTAGCCACCGAGAACATACCCATCGCCACTGTGGTGCCGATATGGTGGCTACTCACATCGCTGGCACCGGTGGCTAAGGCCAACGGCAAAGTGCCGAAGATAAACGCCAAGGAGGTCATTACAATGGGGCGGAAACGCAGTTCAGCTGCGGTAATAGCCGCTTCACGAATGGATTTGCCCTGTTCCTTACGCTGCAGCTCAGCAAATTCCACAATTAGGATCGCGTTCTTCGCCGCAAGCCCGACCACCACCAGCATGCCTATCTGGACATACACACTGGTATCCAGCCCACGTAGAACTATCCCGCCAATACCGCCGAGGAAGGCAAAGGGCGTTGCCGTCAGTACCGCCAGCGGTAACGACCAACTTTCATACTGAGCCGCCAGAATCAGGAACACCATCAACAGCCCGAAGACAATCGCCAGAGTCGCGGCGCTGCCCATGTTGGACTCTTGATAAGCCGTGCCGGTCCAGCCCATGCCCCAGTTAGAGCCTAGCGTCTCTTGTACGATGCTTTCCATCGCTTCAATCGCTTGGGCGGAACTGTAGCCAGCCGCAGGTTCACCCTGGAACTGAGCACCCGCGTAAACCCCAAACCGCGATACTACCGCCGGGCCGGTTTGGCGCTCAAGCTCGACAAACTCGGAAAGGGGAATACGTTCGCCGTTGCCGCCACGGACATAGACACTGCTGACGTCTTCCGGCGTTTTACGAAATTCGTCCTCGTTTTGCAGATACACCTGGAAGTTGCGGTTTTGATAGCTAAAGTAATTCACAAAACCATTACCAAACGTATTGCCTAAGGCCGAGTTAATATTCCCCAACTCCACGCCATAACTCAACGCTTTCTGCTGGTCGATATTGGCACGGTATGACGGCACATTAACGTTAAAGGTGCTGAAAACCCGGTTCAAGGCGGGATGCTGGTTAGCTTTTTGCATTATTTGCAACGAAGCTTCATAGAGCTCGCGCGTCGACGCCCCGTCAAAGGACTGAAGGTAACCGGTAAACCCGCCGGTGGTCGAAAGCCCCATGATAGGCGGCAAGTTAAAGGCCATGGCAGAGCCGCCATCAATACTGGCGCCTAACCCCATAATACGCCCGACCAGCTCAGTGGCTGTCAGTTCACGCTCCGACCAAGGGCTAAGATTGATAAACATTACCCCGCGAGCAGTATTCACAGCACTTGAAAGGATGTCATAACCCGCCACCGCCGATGAGTACTCCACCCCGGGAATATCTTCAATCGCCGAACTGAGTTTCGCCATATAGCGTTGCGTACGGTCAAGCGACGCCGCATCCGGCAAGGACACACTCACCAGCACAACCCCCTGGTCCGTTTCAGGCACCAACGTTGAGGGTGTATTAGCGTATAGCCAGTACGACCCCACCCCTGTCAGCACCGTGAGCGCCAGCGCCAACACCCAGAATCGCACCAGGCCTTTTACGACCCACATGTAAGCGGCGGTAATCCCTGCGAACATGCGATCGAACAGTCGGAACGGTGTGTTTAAAGCGCGCTTAAACTTGGACTGACCGGCACCAGCGATTTTATGTTTAATAAAGATCGCCGATAGGGCCGGTGTAAAGGTCAACGCCATTACCGCAGAGAGCGCCACCGAGATCGCCACGGTGATCGCAAACTGCTGGTAAATTTGCCCGGTAAAGCCGCCCAGGAAAGCCACTGGTACAAACACTGCGGCCATAATCAGCGAGGTCGCAATAACCGGCCCGCCAACTTCTTTCATCGCCCGGATAGTGGCGTCGCGCACGCTGATATCTTCCTCTTCACTCAGCACGCGCTCGACGTTCTCCACCACCAGAATCGCATCATCGACGACTATCCCTATTGAGAGCACCAGCGCAAACAGCGTCAGCAGGTTGATCGAAAAGCCAAATACGTAGAAGCCTGCAAACGTACCCACTACCGCGACGGGCACGACCGACATGGCAATCACGGTAAAGCGCCAATTCTGTAGAAAGATAAACAGAATGACGATTACGATTAGAAAAGCTTCAATAAACGTTTTTATAACCGTTTCTACCGACGCATCAATAAACAGCGTGGTGTCGTAAGGCGCTACATACTCAAGCCCGGGTGGGAAGCGAGTGGACAAATCTTCCATCGCAGTACGCACACCCTGAGCAGTTTCCAGCGCATTTGCGCCGGGCTGTTGGTTAATAATAATCGGCGCCATACTTGAGCCGTTCAAACGTGCGTCGACACCGTAAGAAGAGGCCCCAAGCTCAATGCGTGCAACGTCTTCCAAGCGAAGCGAAGAGCCGTCGTTATTGGTACGCAGGTAGATATTACGGAAGTCGTCGACATCATTAAGGCGACCTCCAGCGGTAATCGTATAGGTGTAAGCGCGCGGTTCACTTTGCGGCGTTGATGCCAAGCTACCGGCCGGAATCTCAGTGTTTTGCGCTCTAATCGCACTCGCCACTTCGCTAGGCGTCAGGTCGTACTGAGCTAATTTATCCGGATCCATCCAGATGCGCATGGCGAACTCACCACCGCCCAACACCTCTGCATTACCCACCCCGGGCACCTGACGCAGTTCATCAAGGACGTTCAAGGTGGCGTAGTTCTGCATGAAAATTTTGTCGTAGTCGCCGCTCGGCGAGGTCAACGCGATAAACATCAAAATAGAGTCGGAGCGAAGCTCAACGGTGACGCCTTGCGACTGTACGGCTTCAGGTAGCTGGGAGAGCGCCCCCTGAACGCGGTTATTGACGTTAATGGTATTAATATCGCCACTGGTACCGATATTAAATGCCACGCTTAAACTCATGGTGCCGTTATCAGAGCTGTTGGAGGTCATGTAAAGCATGTCCTCAACGCCGTTGATCGCTTCTGCGATGGGTGCCGCCACCGTTTGTGCAACAGTCTCTGCATCTGCGCCCGGGAATTGGGCCTGAACGGAAACCGTCGGCGGCACAACGCTGGGGTACTGCTCAATAGGCAGTATACGCATCGACATAACGCCCACCAGCGTCACGATAACTGCCAACACTGTGGCAAATATCGGGCGGCTGATGAAGAAGTTAGAGAAGTTCATTATTGCGCACCCTCTTCCCCTTCAGCGGGCTGACCATCGGCTGCCCCCTCTTCCATCTCTTGCGCCGCTTCTGCCTGCTCTTGCGCTTCTTCTTGCTCGGCCTCTTCGACCACTGCCTCCGCATCACCACTAAACGGCTGGGGATCAATCGCCATACCCGGCTCCAAACCTGCCGGATCACCGACAATCACACGATCGCCCGGCTCAATGCCTTCACGAATCAACTGCCAAGGGCCAGCGACTTCGCCCAATGAAACAGTTCTTTCGCGGGCTTTGTTATCTTCATCCAGGACAAACACTTGCGGGCCCATCAATCCTTGCGTCACCGCGATCTCTGGCACTGCCATGACATCAAAACGTTTCAGGCCCTCAATACGCACACGCACAAATTGACCGGGCAGTATGCTTGCGTCGGGATTTTCAAAGGTGGCTGACGCTTGCACGGTGCTGGTGCCGCTATCGACCCGCGAGCCCAGGAAGTCTAAATGCCCTTCCAGTTCTGAATCGCTGCCGCCACTGACGCCAGGGATGCTCAACCGCGCACGAATATCCGAGGTATCACCGCTGTCACTCAACTGGCGACGCAGTTCAAAAGCATCACGCTGGGGCAGCTGGAAACGCACTTCCAGTGGATCCAGCGGGGTGATCGTCGCTAATTCTGTACCGGAGGTAACCAGATTGCCCACGTTAATTTGGCTCAACCCAATCATGCCCGATACGGGGGCAGTCACCTGGGAGTAGCCTAGATCCAGGTTAGCGCTGGAGAGTGCCGCTTCTGCCTGTGCTACGTTGGCCTGGGCGACGCGTTGGTCTGCCAACGCCTGGTCATACTGTTGACGGCTCACCGAGTTTTGGCTGAGTAGCTGCTCAAAACGCTGGGCATCACGCTGGGCCCGGGAAAGCTCGGCACGGGCGCTCTGTAGATCCGCGTCACGCTGGTTAACCGTTGCCTGGTAAAGGTCTGGCTCGATGGTGTAGAGGAGATCACCCTCCTCGACTAGCTGACCGGGTTCGAAGTGGCGCTCCTCAAGAAAACCATTTACACGGGCAACCAAGGTGACCTCATCATCACTGCGCAGCAGCGAGGGGTACGACTTATCCAGCGGTATATCCTGACGCGCCATTTCAGCCACTTCGACCTTATGGGGCGGAGCTTCTTGACCGCCACCCTGCTGGGGCGCCTCGGCTTGCTCCTGACCACAGGCTGAAAGTGCCAACGCAGCTACCAGCGTCACCAGACTCGCTCGGCGTGAGTGAATCATCTTCTTCATACGTTGAATTCCCATATATCTTTTTTAAGGTGACCGATAGCACGCGCGCACCTGGAGCACTCCCAATCGACAAGCAATTAAGCGCCGGGCTGGGGCGGCGCACCGATGTTGAGCGCGGGTTCATAGCGGTCGTTGCCGCCGCTTTCGGGCAAGGTAAAGTTCACCTCATCGCCGGTTAGCCACGCATTGACTTCCTCAATGGCGTCTACATCCAGGCGCCCGGCCTGCTGGCGCAGCGAGAGCAGGTTCACCACATAGTCGTAGCGAGCCTCGGCGTAATTAGCGATGGCGTTATACAAATTCTGCTCAGCGTTCAAAACATCCACAATATTCCGGGTGCCGACTTCGTAACCGGCGCGGGTAGCTTCCAACGCACTTCGGTTAGAAACGATGGCCTGCTCCCGAGCCTCGACGGTTTCCACGTCATTACTGACTTGGGTATACAGCGAGCGTACCTGCTGGATCGACGAGCGACGCTGAGACTCGAAATCGTACTGGCTACTCTCCAGTTGATAGGTTCCCTGGCGAATGCTGGCGCTGGTACTACCACCGGTGTAAATCGGTAAATTAGCGCTTATACCCACCTGGCTAGAAGAATCATTCCCGGTGGTATTATCAATATCGCTGTCGCCAAATTGATAGTTACCAAAGGCTTGCAGAGTCGGCAAACGACCCGCGCGGGCAATGTCTACGCCGCTACGGGAAACCTCAATGGCCGCCTGTTGGGCCAATACTTGCGGATTAAGCTCAAGGGCTTGCTCTACCCAGTAGTCGCGGCTGCTGGGCTCAGGCAGTGCAATCGGCATGCTGTCACCCAGCGCTTCGATGCTGGCATAGCGCTGCCCGGTCAACTGCTCTAGTGCCTCAAAAGCCACCTGTAGATTGCTCTCAGCGGCAATCCGGTCAGCACGTGACTGATCAAAGGTGGCGCGAGCCTCTTCGACTTCAGTAATCGCAATCAAACCAACCTCAAACTGCTCGCCTGCTTGCTCAAGCTGGCGGCCGATGGCACGTTCTTGAGCAAGACGCGCCTCTAGGACCTCGTAAGCACGCAAAATGTCGAAATAGGCGCTAGCCACATCAATTAACAGCTGCTGTTCGGTCGCCGCTAGCAAATAGACCTGCTGGTCGATCTGTCGGTCGGCCTGGGTAACTTCCCGGCGGGTCACTTCATTATAAAGCGCCTGGGTGGCTTCAAGAGAGAGCGATACCGTGTTGTAACGGTCATCACCGGCACTCACATTCCCTGCGCCAGTACCTGCTCCCGCTTGGGATGAAMCCTGACTTTCATACTGCTCGTTATGCGTCACACTGCCCGACGCATTGATTTGGGGAAGCAGCCCACCTCGTGCAACATCTCGACCTGCTTCAACGCCCAAATATTCGGAACGTGCCGAGGCAAGCTCAGCGTTATTGTCTAACGCATCACGGGTAATCGTGATGAGATCGGCAGCTTGAGCAGGCAATACAAAAGAAGCGGTAAATACCGCTAACAGTAGGGGTCGTAAAGGGGCATTGACTGCCCAGTGTGCCAGTCGCATGGGATTGCCTCTAGGTATCAGCGTCAGGTTGGCGAACGCACTCAATCAATCAGCGCACTTATTCAATCAAAGCACGGTGTCACTCAAAGTACGGTGCCACTCAGAAAGATGAGCATTATAGTTACATTCATGTATGTATGCTAGCCTTGAACAATCTAAAAATGTGTGTACAGCCTATTGTCAAGTCGCTTCCAGCTTACCTTAGTCCAAAGCATGATGGCTTGGCGATTAATGCGGCGCTCTTTTACGAAATTGCCGAGTGTCGATGCCCCATTTATTTAGCCGAGAAGCCAACGTCGTAGGCTTAATGCCAAGCAGCTCCGCCGCGCCCCCCGCCCCCGAGACCTTTCCCCCCGCCTGTTCCAGAGCGGCAATCGTGCTTTCACGCTGGCGCTGGCTCAGCGCATGCTCGGTGAGCAGCGTTGCTTCACTTTGCTCCACGCTGGCGTGAACCGGCGCAGGCACCGGGTTAGCAGAGCCTATTGAACGCGGCGAGTCCCCTAACAGCAGGTCATCAAACATCAAGCGCCTATCCTGGGTCACGATAACTTGGCGCTCAATAATGTTCTCCAGTTCACGAATATTGCCTGGCCAGGGGTAGTGCTGAAGAATCTCCAGCTGGGCGGGGGGAATGCGCACCCCTGGCTTATTAAACTTCAGGCAGGCGCGCTGTAAAAAGTGTCGCGCCAACAGCGGCACATCCTCAATTCGCTTACGCAGCGGCACCGAATCGATTGGAAACACATTGAGACGGAAATAGAGATCTTCGCGAAAATGGCCCGCGTCAATCATCTCGCGCAGCTCACGGTTAGTGGCGGCGATCACACGAACATCGACCTTCCGAGTACGGTTATCGCCCACCCGCTCAAACTGCTGATCCTGCAACACCCGCAGCAGCTTGCTCTGAAGCTCCAGAGGTATTTCACCAACCTCATCCAAAAACAGCGTGCCACCGTGGGCCAGTTCAAAGCGCCCGGTGCGATCTTGAACAGCACCGGTAAACGCCCCTTTAACATGGCCAAAAAACTCGCTTTCAAATAAGTCCCGTGGAATAGCCGCACAGTTCACCCGGATCAGCGGCCGGTCGCTACGCGTACTGCCAGCATGAATGGCGCGGGCAATCAGCTCTTTACCGGTGCCCGACTCGCCGCTGATCAGCACGTTGGCGCTGGTGGGAGCGACCAGTTCAATCTGCTGGATTAACTTTGCCACCGCCGGGCTGTTGCCGACAATATCACGGTGGTTAAGCTCCGCTTTTATCTCTTCTTGAAGGTACTCATTTTCCAATTCCAAACGCTGCTTGAGCGACTCCACTTCAGCAAGAGCATCGCGCAGTTGCTGCTCAGCGCGCTTGCGCTCGCGAATATCGCGAAACAGCACTACCGCCCCGACCAACCTGCCCATTTCGAAAATCGGCGTACTGGTGTATTCAACCGGAATCGCTTCGCTATTTTTATGCCAGAACACTTCGTTATCGACGTGATGTACTTGGCCGTCGCTAAACGAGGCATGGATCGGGCACTGCTGTACCGGAAAGTGGCTGCCATCGGCGTGGGTGTGATGGAACATCAGGTGGGCGTCGTGGCCCACCATATCCTCGGTGCTCCAGCCTAAAATGCGCTCGGCAGCAGGATTCACAAAGGTGGTTTTGCCTTCGGCATCCAGGCCGTAAATGCCCTCCCCCGCTGCGCCAAGAATAAGCTGGTTCTGCTTCTCAATCCGCTCAAACACCTGCTCGACCCGCTGCCAGCCCACTTCGCCCTGGCGGTGCTGGCGGCCTAGCTCCGCTTTTGCCCGCCGCTGTTCGGCTTTATTGCGATCAATCAACGTCAATAAAAGCTGCGAAGAGTCTTCAATATGTTGAGCATATACCTCGACCCGATACGGCTGGCGCAGCATGTCGAGCATCACCAAGTCATCTGACCAGGCCGCTTTCTGTGCCAACGCCTCACCGGTGAAGTTCACCCATAGCGGCAGTGAAGCGCTCAAGCGATGGCTAAAGGGAGCCCTCAGCGGTAGTGCTTCATCAATATTGAGCATCTCGCAGGCGGCAGGGTTTGCGTCGAGTAGTTGGTCGGCAAAAGGGTCGACCACGAGCATCGCAAGGGGGGAGATGCGGCCCATTAGTGCGGCGGTGTGAAGGCTTGCTGGCTCATCCATTGGCGTTAGGCTCGAGTTAGTTGTCCCTTAACCATTCAATTCCCGCGCCATTCACGACATTTCGTCAATAAAACAACGGAATATCGTGAATTACGATTTTTCGTAACACACAAAACGCTCCAAAAAGACTCGTGAAATAAAAAATAAATATATTAAAAACAGATATTTATAAAAAATACGCGCGAGTTGGCACACAAATAGCAACGGTAGTGAGGATAGTGCGATAGCGCCACACGCCTAATCTCTTTTGCACCAGGACGGCGCAGCCATCGGTTTTATTGCTTCTATTTATTGCTCCTACCAGGAAACACTAAAACTTTTGGGTTAGGCGTTAATTAACCGAAATGACACAGGAGACATACTTATGTCTTATTTAATGCCCAGTGAATTTGTCACCAAGTTGGTGGATCAGGGTGAGTCAAAAGTCTATATGGGCACCCGGGATACGCTTATCCGTTCCTTTATGGCAGGGGCGACCCTAGCGTTGGCAGTTATTTTTGCCATTACCATAGCGACACAAACAGGCAACTTTTTGATCGGGGCGCTGCTTTTTCCTGTCGGCTTTGTGATGCTTTATCTGATGGGTTATGACCTGCTCACAGGTGTTTTCACGCTGGTGCCCCTTGCATGGCTCGACAAGCGGCCTGGCGTCACACTACCTCGAATGCTCAAGTGCTGGGCGCTGGTGGGGCTCGGCAATCTTGGGGGCGCCCTGTTTATCGCCACCTTTGGCTACCTGAATTTCACTATGGGCGGAACCGAGGAGATCAACGCTGTCGGCCAAACGATGATGACTGTGGGTGAAAGTCGCACGGTGGGTTACCAGGACGCGGGACTTGCCGGTTGGATTGTGCTCTTCATGAGAGGCATGTTCTGCAACTGGATGGTCTCAATGGGCGTGGTAGGTGCTGCTATCTCCACAACGGTTTCTGGCAAAATCATGGCCATGTGGATGCCGATTATTGTCTTCTTCTATCTCGGTTTTGAGCACTCCGTGGTCAACATGTTCTTGTTCCCGATTGGCCTCATGATGGGCGCTGACTTCACCCTGTATCAATACATTATGTGGAACGAGATCCCCACGGTGCTGGGTAACCTGGTTGGCGGTCTGACACTGGTTGGTTTGGTGCTCTACACCACCCACGTCCGCACTCAAGCCAAAAAAGTCTTTTCTTGATTACTGCCTATTAGCCAAAAAAGGGCCTCAAACGCCCTCCACTCCAAAGGAGAACCATCATGGATAAGCTCGAAATGCGTCACACTCTGCTCGCCGCCAAAGCGCGTAAAAAGATGAGCTGGGACGATATTGGCAACGCGGTGGGTATGTCGCCGGTGTGGGTCGCTTCCGCCTGTTACGGCATGAACAGCGCCAGCCAAGCGATTGCCGATAAGCTTTGTGACTCCCTCGGCGTGGACAGCGATGTCGCCGAAGCTTTAGTGGCTTTCCCCACCAAAGCCTGGGACGAAGCGATCCCCCAAGACCCCTTCATCTACCGCCTGTATGAAGTCGTTGGCGTTTACGGGGAGACCCTGAAAGACGTGGTGCAGGAGAAATTTGGCGACGGCATTATGAGCGCCATCGACTTCACCATGGAAGTCGATAAAATCGAAGACCCCAAAGGTGACCGGGTACTATTAACTTTGAATGGTAAGTTTTTGCCCTATAAATCTTGGTAAAACGTAAGTCCTGGCAAGTCAGGCGAAAGACTCGAGCCTCGCCACGCTGCGCTCAACCGCCGAACGATAACCGGCACCGAACAGCAGCAGGTGATTCAGCAGCGGGTAAAGCTGAAACAGCGCTTCACGCCTCGGCCAATCGGTCGGGGCGTCGCCATTCCAGTAAGCATCAAAAAACGCCTCCCCCGGCGAGCCAAATAGCGTTAGCATTGCCAAATCTACTTCCGCGTAGTGACGGTACACCGCGGGGTCGATAACCGCGGGCCCCTTTGTCGTGAAGAGCACATTCCCCGACCATAGGTCACCATGGAGCAAGCTGGGCGGCGCATCCGGCAGCCAACTCTCCAAATCGTGAGCCAAACGCTCGATACGCCTCCGCAACTCGCCGTCCAATAGCCCACGCTGGTGACACGCCTCACACAGGGGTAATAAACGCCGCTCACGCTGGAAGGCCCGCCCGTCACTAAGCGCTGCATTAGGCTGGGGCGTGCGCCCACAGGCATTATCCTGATGCCAGCCGTGGGCGTCGCCAATCACACCGTGCAGCCCGCGCAGCCCTTCACCTAGCGCGGCTTCGCTCTGCGGCCCACCTGGCACGGTATCCAGCGACTCAATGACTAGCCAGCCCGCTGACAAACCTAACACTTCAGGCACCACCAACTGCGCAGAGGCGCTGCGCAGGGCACGTAGCCCTTCGGCTTCACCGCGCAGTTGTGTCGCGTCGTCGTGTTTAATCACCACCTGCCCCTGGCGCGTCTCCAGGCGGTATACGGCGGCGATATCCCCCCCACTTAGCGACTGCAAGTCTCCAGCAGGGGTTAACGAGATGGACTCTAACAGCTGGATTAGGGTGGCATCCATGTCACTCTCCCCGTTGCTCGAATTTAGCTCGATCGACTGACTTATGGCGCTTAGCCTAGTCGTTTATCGATCAGGCTCTCTAGCTCAAGCTGGTCATCGTGGAAGCGGCGGATGCCTTCGGCCAGCTTGTCATTAGCCATGGCGTCTTGATTGTGGCCCCAGCGGAAGGCCGATTCACTTAACGGTTCAGTCGGTTTGCCGCGACCTTCGCCAGATTGAATCTGCGCATTGACGCTGCCTTCTGTTGCTTCCAGCTCCTCCAGCAACGCCGGCGAAATCGTCAGCCGTGGGCAGCCCGCCAAGGCCAGTACTTGGCCGGTAGTGCGGAAGCTCGCGCCCATTACCACGGTGTCGTAGCCACCTTGGTTGGCACGCTGGCAAACGCCTTGAACAAACTGAACGCCCGGGTCGTTTTCTGGCGTGTAGTCGTTGCCGGTCGCTTTTTTGTACCAATCGGTCACGCGCCCCACGAAGGGCGAGATCAGAAACACTCCAGCATCAAAGCAGGCCTGGGCCTGGGCTTCGCTGAACAGCAGCGTCAGGTTGCACTGAATACCCTCACGCTCAAGCACCTCGGCGGCACGAATGCCTTCCCAGGTAGAGGCCAGCTTGATCAACACGCGGTCACGAGACACCCCGCGGGCATCATACAGCTCGATTAACTCGTGGGCCTTGGCTATGCTGGCCTGGGTATCAAACGACAACCGCGCAGCCACTTCGGTGGAAACACGCCCCGGAACAACGGCAGAAATCTCGCTGCCCATGGCCACCGCTAAGCGGTCAACGGCATATTTGACCTGCTCTTCACGGCTGCCGCCGGAGGCTTTTACACTGCTGAGCTCTTCGTCAATCAGCGCTTGGTAACCGGACAGGCTAAACGCCTTAAGCAGCAACGAGGGATTGGTGGTGGCATCCTGAGGCTGATACCGACGAATAGCGTCCAGATCACCGGTGTCGGCGACGACAAGCGAATGTTGCTTTAACTGCTGCAGCTGACTGGTCATAACATCTCCTTAATATCCGTCTAATTCTTAATAATCACTTCACGCCGCCATGGCGTTGTTCAAGTGCTGCGCAATAACGCGCATAAATCGGTTGGTAGGCGGCCACCCGTTCTGGATGGGGGTCGGCCAGCGACTGCGTATCCAGATGGACTAATTTTTCGCACAGCGCTTCCAGGGTGACCCCCTCTGAACGCTGGTCGCACCAGGCCGCCTGTATCGCCGCGCCCAGGGCGGCCGCGTCGGTAATCTCGGGGCAAATCACCTGGGTGTCGGTAATATCCGCGACCATCTGCCGCCATACGGGGCTGTTAGCGCCGCCACCGATCAGGCGAATCTGGCTAGCCCCGGCGGTTAAATCACCCAGCAATTCCAGCCCGTAGCGTAGCCCGAAAGTGGCCCCCTCCACCACCGCCCGGCACATATTAGCCTGGGTGGTATTAAGACTGGTCAGACCCAGGAAGTCCGCTGAGGCATTCGGCAGCATAGGCACCCGTTCGCCGTTGAAAAATGGCAGTACGGTAACGCCCTCGGCGCCGATTGGCGCGTTGGCCACTTTCCCGCTAAAGGCCGCCAAGTCCAAACCAAACAGCTCGCGCACCCGAGTTGTGGCGGAAGTGACATTCATGGTGCAAATCAGCGGCAGCCAGCCGCCGGTGCTGGAGCAGAAGTTGGCGACCATGGCGCTATCGCACTCCACGGGGGTCGCTGAGTAGGCGCAAACGGTGCCGGAGGTGCCCAAACTCAGCGTGATCAGCCCTGGGGTAATATTGCCGGTGCCAATAGCGCCGAGCATATTGTCGCCGCCGCCGGAGGAGACAACCACCTGATCAGTCAGCCCCAACTCGCGGGCCACGGCTGAACGCACGATGCCTACTGGCTCATGGGCTTCCAGCACCCGGGGAAGAACCCGCGTGGGGTCTAATTCAGGGGCAATTTCAGCAAATACGTCTAGCTGCCAGCAGCGCTTGCGGGTATCGAAGTAGCCGGTGCCTGAAGCGTCGCCCGCTTCGGTGACGCGTTCACCGGTGAGCCAGAAATTGAGGTAGTCGTGAGGCAGTAGCAGGCTCTCGATACGCTGATAGGCGTCCGGCTGCTGCTCGCGCAGCCAGGCGACTTTGGAGGCGGTATAGCCGGTTTGCAGTACCAGCCCCAGCTTCTCCAGGCAGCCCGCTTCGCCGCCCAAGCGGGCGACTAAAGCGGCGTTCTGGGCACTGGTTTCGGTGTCGCACCAAAGCTTGGCGGGGTAGACCGGCACGCCCTCTGCATCGAGAGCCACCATACCGTGCTGCTGGCCGGAAACGCCTATACCTTGCACTTGGCTAGCCGAGACACCGGCTTTGTCGAGTGCGGCAAAAAACGCCGCTTTCAAGGCCGCCAGCCATTCAGCAGGCGCCTGCTCGCGACGGCCATTCTCGCCTTCATCCAGGTGATGAGCACGGCTTGCTTCCGCAAGAATTTTGCCCTGCTCAACGTCTACTACCACTACCTTGGTACTCTGGGTACCGCAATCTACCCCGATATACATCACAATGTTCCTTTGGACGACGCCAGACCCTCTAGCGTAGCGCGTGCGCCGCGTTCGTGCAGTGAACTTAGAGCCGCTAAATAGGCTTCTACAAAACGGGTGCTGTCGATTAAGTCGCCAAACAGCTCACGATTTTCGATAAAGGCCGTGGGKCGAGCGCGGTTCTCAGCGGCAATCACCATCAGCGGGGCCTTCAAGCGGTCAACGATGTCAATCGACTCGCCCTGCTCGTCTACCCCTTCAGCGTAGCGTGCCCAGCTGGCCACCACAGCGGCGCTGCGCTCTATCTCGCCACCTTGCGCCAACTGCTGCCGAATCACCGGCACTAGCCACTTAGGAATGCGGTCAGAGCTCTCGGCGCAGAGGCGTGCCAAGGTATCTTTGATTTGCGGGTTGGCGAAGCGCTCAATCAGCGTTAAGCGGTAGGTTTCCAAATCAACCCCCGGCACTGGAGCCAAGGTCGGCGTGCCCTCTTCGCGCATATAACCCAGTAAAAAATCAACGAATAGCGGATCTTGGCACACCTCATGGGCGTAGCGGTATCCGGCTAAATAGCCAAAATAGGTCAACGCCTGGTGGCTGGCGTTGAGCAGACGCAGCTTCATCAGCTCGTAGGGTTCGACATCCTTGACGACTTGGACACCCACTTTATCAAACGCCGGGCGGCCAAGGGGAAAGTGATCCTCCAATACCCACTGGGTGAAGGGCTCACAGACCACCGGCCAAGCATCTTCAACGTCAAAGCGCTGGGTCAGCTCATCAATATCCGTGGTCGACGTTACCGGGGTAATACGATCCACCATAGCGTTGGGGAAGGCCACCTCTGCTTCCAGCCAGGCGCCTAGCTCCGCATCCCGCGCCTGGGCATAGGCGCCGAACATGCGTTTGGCCACGTCACCATTACCTTGAATATTATCACAGGACATTACGGTGAACGGTGCGATGCCCCGGGCGCGACGGCGAGCGAGCGCTTCCACCACCAGCCCGAAGCTGGTGGTGGGCTGGGTAGGATTGGCAAGATCGGCGCGCACTTGAGGGTTGTCGAGATCGAATTCACCGTTCACCGGGTGAAAGTTATAGCCACCTTCGGTTACCGTTAGCGACACAATGCGAATCGCCGGATCGGCCATCTGCTCGATCACGGCCTCTGTTTCTTCAGGCGCAAACAGATAATTCAGCATGCTACCGATCACCCTGGGCTCATACTGGCCGTCTGGATGTTTGACCACCAACGTGTAGAGATAGTCCTGCGCTGCCAGTGCCTGCTGCATGCGTTTGTCGCCGGGCATCACGCCCACACCAACAATGCCCCAATCCAGCGCTTCGCCCTGGTTCATCAAGGCATCCAGATACATCGCTTGGTGGGCGCGGTGAAAGCCGCCTACCCCGATATGCACGATGCCGGGGGTGAGCGTTTGGCGGTCATACTGAGGTTTGGCAACATCGTCGGTTAGCTTGCCCAGGTTGTGATTATTAAGACGGGTCATGGGACTCTCCAGCCAAGGCCTTCTTGGCGCGATGGGGTGAATAAAGGCAGGTAACAAGCGGCGCTATCAATGGGCTAACACACAGTACTAGCGCCAGCGCTGGTCAGGCGGTAAACAGCAACTCTTCACTAATTGAGCGTTAAGCATGTCTTTGTGGTGGGTGCGTTCCAGCGCACCGGTGCGATCCTCGCCCATCTCAAGCCAGCGATTGATCAGCCGCTCAACCAGCACGACGTCATCGACGTCTAGAAATAGCGTCCAATCAAACAGCGGTCGCAGTTCGCGCCAGGGGGAACGGTCAAGCAGCAGGTAGTTGCCCTCGACAATGACGATGCGCTGTTCAAGGGTGATCAGTCGTCCACCGGCACGGGCTAGATCCAGTGGGCGGTCAAAAACCGGCACCGCTACCGGATGAACCCCTTGGCGGATGCGCTCGAGGTCGCAGCGCAAACCCTCTACATCGAAGGTATGGGGCGCGCCTTTTACCGGCACCTGTTGCTCGCCCAACACAGCGTTATCGAAGTGGTAGCCATCCATGGGCACTAGTCCAGCCTGGCCTGGTAGGTGCTGATTAATGGCATCACAGAGCTGGGCGCTGCGATAGGATTTCCCCGCCCCCGGCGGCCCTGCCAGCGCTACCAGATAGCGTGAGGCGCCTTCGGCGGCGCGAATAATCTGATGGGCTAACGTATCAAAATCAGGGGTCATGGCCATCTCAGCTCATCCAGTTGCCGCCATCCACATTGAGCGTCTGGGCGACCACGTAATCACTGTCTTGGCTGGCCAAAAACACCGCCGCGCCGGTGTGGTCTTCGGGCAGGCCCATTCGCCCAAACGGCACCGCCTCGCCCACTAAGCGCTTCTTCTCGCCGAGTGGGCGGCCCTCAAAACGGGCGAACAGCGCGTCGACTTCTTCCCACATTGGCGTATCCACCACGCCGGGGGCGATGCCGTTAACATTGATGCGGTGTTTGATGAGATCAAGCCCGCTGGATTGAGTGAGGCTTATCACCGCGGCTTTACTGGCGCAGTAAACGCTTACTAGCGCTTCACCGCGACGGCCTGCCTGGGAGGCCATATTGATAATTTTGCCCCCCTGCCCGCGAGCCACCATAGACCGGGCAACCGCTTGCAAAGTAAAAAACATACCTTTGGTATTGACCGCAAACTGCTTGTCGAAGCTGGCTTCAGTCACCTCCAGCACCGGCGCCATATCAAAAACAGCGGCGTTATTGACCAAAATATCGATGCCGCCGAAGCGCTGCGTCACCGCGTCGACCATGGCGTTAATCGATGCCTGATCACAGACATTCAGCTCAATGCCCATGGCTTTTTCGGCGGGGGCTTGCTGGCCCAATGTTGCCAAAGCCGCCTCAATGGCGGCACCATCAATATCAGCCACCACCACACTGGCACCTTCGCTTAAATAACGCTGAGCAATGGCCAAGCCGATGCCCCGAGCGCCGCCGGTAATCACCGCGATTTTGCTATTTAGTTTCATTGTCATGCTCTCACTGTTAACTGCACTATTATGGGCAAGAAGCCTTTATCAAGTGGATAAATGGCCATTGGCTTGCCACTCATCCACCAAGGCTTCCAGGCCGTGCATATGCTCTAAAATACGCCAGGCACCGACTTGAGTAAGGCGCGCCGCTTGATCAACATCCACATGGCTGGCGCCGATAAACCCAATCACGCACATACCTGCAGCACGGGCGGCCGTCACCCCGGCCACGCTATCTTCTACCACTAGACAATCACGCGGCACTTGGCCTAAATGGGATGCCGCCAATCGGTAGAGTGCGGGGTCGGGCTTGGGATGCGCTACCTGATCAGCGGTAAAAATAGGCACCTCGCCAAACGCATCGGCCAACCCTGTGCTGGCCAGTGATGCCAATACACGACTGCGTCGACTGTTGGAAACCACCGCCTTTTCCAAGGTAATGCCACGAATCGCCTTGTCGGCGCCGTCTATAGCTTTAAGCTCCTGCGCCAAACGGGCCTCGATAGCAGTATCCACCTGCTCGGTGGCATCAGACGGCAGCGTGTGGGCGCTTAACGCTTCAAGATGAGCAAGAATAGCCGCCGTGGTCATCCCCAGCGCTTGGCCTAGTTCCTGGTCGATATTCAGATCGGGCAGCCAGCGGGAGAGGTACTCCACCAGCGTACCTTCAGCCAGCGCCTCGCTGTCGACCAGCACGCCATCACAGTCAAAGATGAGTGTCCTCATGCAGGCTCCTCAGAAGGCGAACCGGGCGCGCGGTTATCGTGTCGGGTTAGCCCTGCCAAGGGGTGCTGTTGCAAGCTGGGCAAGGCCAGGCCGCCAGCGTCAAACAGGTGGGCGCGCTCGGGGGCAAAGCCGAAATGCACCGTATCGTTAACCCGATAGGCCACGTCGCCATCGGCCATAATCGTGATGAGTTCGTCGTCCATCTGGACATAAAGCGAGGTTTGGCCACCTAGCCGCTCCAGCACTTTGATCTCGCCACTCAGGGGCCCCTGCTCTTCGAGTACTAAGTGTTCCGGGCGAACACCCAGCTCAAGGGGGGCGTTGGCCTCCAGGTGCTGACCGTCCACCGGAACGCTGCGTTCACCGCCGCCGGGCATACGAATCCCCACGCCTTCAGGCGAAACGCTGGTCAGCGTTACCGGCAGAAAGTTCATTTTCGGCGAGCCGATAAAACCCGCTACAAAGCGATTGCGCGGATGATGGTAGAGCGCCATGGGCGAGCCCACCTGCTCGACGACGCCGTCGTGGAGCACAACGATTTTATCCGCCATGGTCATCGCTTCGATCTGGTCGTGGGTGACGTAGATCATGGTAGCGTCCAGCTCATCGTGCAGGCGCGCTAACTCAATACGCATCTGCACACGCAGCGCGGCATCCAGATTGGAGAGCGGCTCATCGAACAGGAAGATGCTGGGGTTACGCACAATCGCCCGGCCAATCGCGACCCGCTGGCGCTGACCGCCGGAAAGCGCTTTGGGCTTGCGGTCCAACAGCGGTTCGAGCTGTAGAATCTTGGCTGCTTCCAGTACCTTGGCGCGCCGCTCCTCTTTGGATACCCCCGCCAGGCGCATGCTAAAGCCCATGTTGCCCTCTACCGTCATGTGCGGGTAAAGCGCATAGCTTTGAAACACCATGGCGAGGCCTCGGTCTGCGGGCCCAACGTCATTAATACGCTGACCGTCGATCAAGATATCGCCATCCGTCGCGCTCTCAAGCCCAGCGATCATGCGCATCAGGGTCGATTTACCGCAGCCGGAGGGGCCAACGAAGACCACAAATTCTCGGTCATTAACCTCAAGGTCGATACCCTTGATGACCTCGGTGTCGCCGAAACGCTTGGTAATATTGTGTAGTTGTAGTGTTGCCATGAGGAAGATCCTTTACTTGACGGCACCAAAGGTCAGGCCACGCACCATCTGTTTTTGTGTCATCCAACCGAGTATCAAAATCGGCGCAATGGCCATGGTGGAAGCGGCAGACAGCTTGGCCCAGAACAGCCCCTCAGGGCTTGAGAATGAGGCGATATAGGCAGTTAATGGCGCGGCTTTTGAGGTAGTGAGATTGAGACTCCAGAACGCCTCGTTCCAGCTCAAAATGACCGATAGCAACCCTGTGGACGCGATACCCGGCAGCGTGAGCGGCAGCAGCAGGAAGAACACTTCCTGGAGGGTGGAAGCACCGTCCATCCGCCCCGCTTCAAGAATGTCTTTAGGCATATCTTTAAAGAAGGTGTAGAGCATCCACACCACAATCGGCAGGTTCATCAACGTATAGACGATGATCAGACCGGTGCGGGTATCGAGTAGCCCAACGTCGCGAAAAATCAGGKAAATCGGCACCAGCACACCTACCGAGGGCAGCATTTTGGTAGAGAGCATCCACAGCAACGTGCCCTTAGTGCGCTTAGTCGGCAAAAAGGCCATGGCGTAGGCTGAGGGAATCGCAATCAGCAGCGCAAAGAACGTGGAGCCAAAGGCCACCGCGACGCTGTTAAGCGCAAAGCGGGTATAGCCAGAACGCGCGTGTACCGCCTGATAGCTTTCCAGGGTGGGCGAAAAAATTAGCGTGGGGTCGGCAATCGCCGCGGTTTCCGTTTTAAAGCCAGTCAGGATCATCCAGAAAATCGGAAAGAAGATCACTAACGCTACCGACCAGCCCAGTACCGTTATCATGGCTCGCTTGCTTTGCGCCGACCGCCATCCCGACACCGAGCGGGGCGCTGCGGGTTTGGAATTTAATGTTGTCATCGAAGTACTCCCAGGACACAAGTGCCGGTCTACTCTTCCAGGTTTTTGGCCACCATACGGACCAGGAAGATCGCCACGATATTAGCGAGAATGATCGCGATCACCCCACCGGCGGAGGCAGTGCCCACGTCAAAATCGAGCAGCGCACGAATGTAAATCAAGTAGGCCAGATTGGTGGTCGCCAAGCCCGGGCCACCGGAGGTGGTGACAAAAATCTCGGCAAAAATGGTCAGCAGGAAGATCATCTCGATCATGATGACCACGCTGATGGCGCGTTTAAGATGCGGTAACGTAATGAAGAAGAAAATCGCCACCGGCCCCGCGCCGTCCATTCTTGCGGCTTCCMCCTGATCCTCATCCAGCGACTGCATAGCGGTTAGCAGAATCAGCAGCGCGAACGGCAGCCACTGCCACGCTACGATGATCACAATCGAGGTCAGCGGCAGCGAGGAGAACCAGTCGACGGCGGGCAGGCCGATAGACTCAGACAGCCACGCCAGCACCCCATTGGAGGGATGCATCATCATGTTTTTCCACACCAAGGCACTCACGGTGGGCATCACAAAAAATGGCGAGATCGCCAGCACCCGAGCGATCCCGCGCCCGGCAAACTCCTGCTGGAACAGCACCGCCAGCAGGGTGCCGCCAACAACGGTAATCGCCAGCACCCAGCCCACCAGCAGCAGCGTGTTACCCATGGCCGCCCAAAGGGCTGGATCAGTGAGCAAATATTGGTAGTTTTCAAGTCCGGCAAAGCCGGTCATGCCCGGCATTAGCAGGTTATAACGCTGGAAGGAGAACCATAGCGTCATGCCCAGAGGCACAATCATCCAAAGCAATAACAGCGTTACAGCAGGCGCTTGAAGTGAAAGCGTCCTTAGCCCGCCGACCGTCCGGCCAGAAGCACGTGTTTTATTCATGGGAATACCTGCAGAAACAGTGTGGGTGCAATGCCTGCCTGGCTAGCCAAGGCAGGCATTGCGGCCATCAGTCTAGATAACCAGCCCGCTGCATGGTGCGTTCGGTGGCACGCTGAGCACTGTCTAGCGCCTGCTCCACCGTGGTGTCACCGGTTAGCGCCGCGGCAATGGTTTGGCCAACCTGGGTGCCGATCGACTGAAACTCTGGAATGCCCACAAACTGCACGCCCACATAGGGATTGGGTTCCAGGGTGGAGTCGGTAGGGKCGGCGTCTTGAATAGCCTTCAGCACGAAGTCTGCAAAGGGGGCTGCTTCGGTGTACTGCTCGTTGGCGTAGGTCGACTCACGGGTGCCTGGGGGCACGCTGGTCCAGCCTTCGGTTTCACCGACCAACTCAATGTACTCTTGCGAAGTGGCCCAGGTAACAAACTCAAGCGCCGCTTCCTGGTTTTCTGAAGAAGCCGGTATTGCTAACGCCCAGGACCACAACCAGTGTGAACCTTTCGGCGTTTCGGCCACGGGTGCTGGAGCAAAGCCTAAGCTATCCGCCACATCGGACTCATTGCCGTCATACAGCTTGCCCGCTGCTGAGGTGGCATCTACCCACATCGCGCAATTGCCGCGGGAGAACAGCGCCAGGTTCTCGTTAAAGCCATTGGAGCTTGCGCCTGGCGGGCCGTAGTCATTGAGCAAGTCGACATAAAACTGGATAGCGTTAACCCACGCCTCAGAGTTGAGCTCGGGGTTCCACTCTTCGTCAAACCAGCGGCCACCATAGGTATTCACCAGGGTGGAAACAAAGGCCATGTTCTCGCCCCAGCCGGGTTTTCCGCGCAGGCAGATTCCCGCCACCCCCTCTTCGCTGCCGTGCAGCTCGCCTGCCCACTCGCGTACCTCTTCCCAGGTGGGCTGCTCGCTCATCTCAATACCCGCTTTCTCAAACAGATCCTGGCGGTAGTACATCATCGAGCTTTCGGCATAAAACGGCAGAGCGTGGAGCGTGCCGTCCAAGCTCAAACCATCGCGCACCGAGGCCAGCAGATCGTCTTCGTTATAGTCGTCGGGCAGGTTATCCAGGGGAGACAGCCAGCCGCGCTCTGCCCAGATAGGTACTTCGTAGGTGCCGATGGTCATCACGTCGAACTGGCCACCATCGGTGGCAATATCGGTGGTCATCCGCTGACGTAGCACGTTCTCCTCGAGCACCACCCAGTCCAGGGTGATATCGGGGTGAGCTTCTTCAAAAGCCTCGGTGAGGCTCTGCATTATCACCATGTCGTTGTTATTAACCGTGGCCACGGTAATTTCGGTCTGCGCCTGGGCATGGCCTGACATGGCAATGGCGGCCGCTAGCGTGGAGACGGGCAAGTGACGTGCGAGTCGCATAAAGAACTCCTAGTGGGCTGGTATTGGCATTGTTGTCGCCTTGATCTTATTGATCATCTATCGAACAAATGATCGTACGTAAGCCAAAAAAAAGCAAAGCCGATTAACTTAGACTTTACGCTAACTTATCACCTTTGACGCATGTTGCAGCGCACGCGCTACCACTCCAACCCCTCTCAACTTATAGCGCCTCAACAATCTGCCGTGCGGCTATTTCGTCGGTGACTAACCCTTTCAGCCAACCGCCACGCAGCGCGGCGTGTATCGCCGGGGCTTTTTCGTGCCCTCCCGCAATGGCTACCATATGGTGCTTCCCAAAGCGCTCCAGAGGCAGGCTAGKGACCCGTCGCGTAATTGAGCAGTCGATCACCTCACCGTCGCGGTTAAGCGGCCAGCCAAGCAACTCTCCCACCGCTTTTAGGTTCAGCAATTCATCCAGCTCGCTTTCGCTAATAAAGTGGTCTTGGAACAGCGTGGCCTGGCGGTCAATACGCCCGATGCCGATAAAGGCAGCCTCTGACTCTCTGGCCACATCAGCAATCGCCTTAAACAGGCGTTGCGCTAGCATCGCCTGTTTTTCAGCCAGCGACTCGGCGACTACCGGCGCGGGCAGTAAAAAGCGTTCGCCGCCGGTTTTATCCGCCATCACCATCACCGCATCGTAGCGGTTAGCTGAGCCATCCCTGGCAACATTCCCCACCAGCGACACAAAGCGGTGCTGAGGCCGCTCAACGCGGCTCAGCGCTTCAACCGCTGCCCGCACCGAACGCCCGGTGCCTAACGAAAGCGTCAACGGTTCGCTGCGTTCAACCAGTTGGGCAATGCGCTCAGCGGCAGCCACGGCCAAGTAAGCGGCGGCACTGTCGGCGGCGTGGTTATCGGCGGGCACCACTTCGCAGTAGGTCAAACCAAAGTGATCGCGCAGCGTGCTGCCCAGCGCCATGCAGTTCGAAATGGGGTGATCTATATGCACTTTCACCAGCCCTTCCTGGCGAGCCAACGCCAATAGGCGCTGCACCCCTGGCCGCGAAACGCCCAACTGGCTGGCAATCTCATCCTGGGTCATGCCACCGACATAGGACATCCAAGCGGCTCTGGCTGCTTGATCCAGCTTTACCTCAAATTTATCCATTCGATGGTTCCCGTATTGTTGATCAGGCATCATCATACAAAGCTAACCCCGCGACCAATAGTCGCCTATCCGCTAACATAGCCAGAATTACGCGTTTCACAATGGATCGACCGTTTGGAGATACAGCATGTACAAACTGGCTTTTTTTGTTCCTGTGGAAGATGCCGAAAGCGTTAAGCGAGCCGTATTTGAAGCTGGTGCAGGACGTATTGGCGATTATGAAAATGTCTGTTTTCAAACCCGAGGCACAGGGCAGTTTCGCCCTACGGAAGGTGCCCACCCGCATATCGGCTCGGTGGGCAGTCTGGAAACAGTCGAAGAGTTCAAAGTCGAATTGTTGTGCGATGAAGCGCATATCCATGGCGCCATCGCCGCCTTGAAACTTGCCCACCCCTACGAAGAAGTCGCTTATGATGTGTGGCCGTTAGCCGATCTATAATCAGCTGGTTAACGTCTTACGCACTGCCAAAATAGCGCTCCCGATCTTCGGGAGTCACCATGCTGATATGCAGCGGAAATTCGTTGTGGGCGCGGTCGGCGTAGAAGTGGCGTAGCGTGCGTTCAATGGTGGTGAAGGCCAGTTCATCCCAGGGAATTTCGTGCTCTTCAAACAGCGCGACTTCCAGGCTTTCCGGCCCGGCGCTGAAGCCACCGATTAACTCGGCGCGAAAGATCATATACACCTGATTGATATGCGGCAGGTCGATTAGCGTGTACAGGTTGGCCAGTTCGACCTCCGCACAGGCCTCTTCACGGGTTTCTCTGGAGGCCGCCTGCTGAGTTGATTCGGCGTTTTCCATATAGCCAGCGGGCAGCGTCCAGTAGCCTTTGCGCGGTGAAATCGCCCGCTTACAGAGCAGCACTTTACTACCGCTAACGGGCAGCGTACCGGCCACGATGCGCGGGTTCTGATAGTGAATCGTACCGCAGGCATCGCACAGGTAACGCGGGCGGTCATCGCCTTCTGGGACAGCAAAACGTACTTTATCACCACACTGGCTGCAAAAGTTCATCGCGTATTCTCAACGGCTAGTGAATAGAAGCCTCGACGCGCTTGACGTCAACGACCGCTGCTGGGTAAAAGAGAACAAAGTAACTGGATGCCCCATGTTAGAGAAACTGCGTAAACAGCTGCAACAACTGACGCCTCAACGCTTGGATCACATCGTGATGCCCGAGGCCGCCGTGCTGTTGCCGATTGTCGAACGTCCAGCGCCTACCTTACTGTTTACTCGCCGGGCCAGCCACTTGAGCACCCACAGTGGCCAAGTGGCGTTCCCAGGTGGCAAGCGCGAGCCCTTTGACAGCGACCTATACGCCACGGCACTGCGCGAGGCAGAAGAGGAGATTGCCCTCGACCCCGGTCTGGTGCAACCCCTGGGACGGCTGTCGGATGTCATTTCGTTGCACGGTATTCGCGTTACTCCCTGGGTCGGCATTATTCCACCCGACTTACCGCTGATTGCCGACCCCGGCGAGCTAGACGCCATTTTTGAAGTGCCGCTGAGTCACTTTTTAGACGACCACCGAACGCATACCGATGTGATTACCGTCGATGGCGTTGCCCACTACGTGCCCAGCTACCACGTAGACGGCCACGTTATCTGGGGGCTCTCGGCGATGATGTTAGTGGAGTTACTGGCCGAAGGCTTTGGTATGCCGATTGATTTGTATCAGCGACCTGCTGGGCCGCTGCACCACTACCCTGAACGCACAAGCCGACTCTCAAAATCCTCCACGAATACTTCGCGCCCGGCGCCATCGAGAACCAGCAAATGACCCCCAGTGTTGCTACTTCGTCACCTGCACTGCAGCCAGCGACTCAGGTCGCCCTTGTGGATGCACTGGTTGAACAAGGCTGGTATGTGGGCCGCGGGGTCATTGACCTTGGGCTATGCGAGGCGCTGAATCACGAACTTCTGCATCGGGCGGCCTATAACGGTCTGGATGAAGCGGGGATCGGTCGTGGCCAGCAGCACCTGCTGCGTAAAGATATTCGTGGTGACGCCATTCACTGGCTTGATCGCGAGAGCGCTGCCCAACGGCGTTACTTAGATACCATGAGCGAGCTACAGCAAGCGCTTAACCATGCGCTGTTTTTGGGCTTATTTGAGTACGAAGCCCACTTTGCCCACTACCCGCCGGGGGCTTTTTATCAGCGCCACCTGGATAGCTTTCGTGGTCGCGCTAACCGCGTCATCTCCACCGTTGGTTATTTGACACCAGACTGGCCAAGCGACGGCGGCGGTGAAATGGTGGTTTACCACCCGGACGCCCCCAACCAGGAGGTCGCCCGCGTAGTACCCGAGGCAGGCACTTTCGCCTGCTTCTTATCGGAAACCATTCCCCACGAAGTACTGCCTACCCGCCACCCGCGTACCAGCATTGCGGGCTGGTTCCGGCGCAATGCCTCGCTGGGTGGCGTGCTAGATCCAGCCCGCTAGCGTTTTCAGCCCCCCAACAGGCTAACCCCAATAGACTAACTAAGCGGAACGATTTGACCGTTGGCCTGCTCCAGCACTTCGCGCACCTGTTCGTAGTCAACGCTAGATGAATTGCCACCTTCGTGTTGCTCAATCAAGCCCACAACGTTTAACAGCATATCCATGCCAAATGCCTGTTCATCCGTTGCGGTAAAGGCTTGGATGTAATTTGTCCCGCTTTCACTCCAGCCTACTTTGATCGGTGAATCGATAATATTGACCTGAGTGCCCACCGGCACACGCCAGAAAACTGATTCAATATCCTCTGGATGCATACGGATACAGCCGCGGCTGGCACGCATACCAATGCCGTCCGGCTGGTTAGTGCCGTGAATCAGATAACCGGGGATATCCAGCAAAATAGCGTATTTACCTAAGGGGTTATCGGCACCGGGGGGCACAACCGCAGGGGCGGGATCACCACGCTCAGCGGCTTCACGCCGAATCGACTCAGGTGGGTACCAGGCCGGGTTTTCAAGCCGCATGGTGGTTTCGGTAATCCCCAGCGGCGTATTATAGGCATCGCGCCCAATACCAATGGGGTACGTCTCAACACGCGGCGTCTCGCCCGCCTCTACCTCTGGGTAATAATAAAGGCGCAGCTCCGCCACGTTGATGACAATCCCGGTTCGCGCCTCATCGGGCAAAATAAACTGCCCGGGAATCGTCACCTCGGTTCCCTCTCCCGGCACCCACAGGCTGGTATCCGGATTAGCCATACGAATTTCTTCGTAACCCACATTGTGTGCTTTAGCAATATCCAGCAGCGTGTCCTCTTCGGTCGCCGTGATGGTATACACTTGGCCCACAATATTGCCCTCTTCAGGCAGCAGAAAATGACCTTTGGGCAGCTCGCTGCTATCAGCTGTAGCGCTCAAGGCTAACAGCCACGCGCCTAGCGCAACGCTGCTGACGCAGAGCTGTTTTAACGTCTGCAAAGGGTGGGAAGTCATGGTCAGGGAGTCTCCTTTTTATGCGACCTCACTTTTCTCAAGGCGGGGATGAAAAGCGAGCCATTTGGAGACGAATATGAACACTGGACGGAAGCAGGTCAACTCGACAGACTGTCGCACGGCGGCCCAGTGGCGCCGTTAGGAGTGGGCTCAAAGCGATTCTGATACCTAAAAATTCACATTATTTGTTGTATTTCTGAGCACAGCGACTAGTCTAATATTTGTCTTAGCGCAGTGACGCGCAAGATAGCGTTAATTAAGCCAATGCATTAAATGCTATGTATTAAATACTCTGTATCAAATACCAAGCATAAAGTGCATAGGCGCAATTAACACAATCAGGAATGATAGCACCGGCGTTGATATCGCTTCTATTAAACGAAGTCAGTACCGTCGCTATCGATTTATTTGGGTTGTGACGCGGAGTCGTTAAGCCCCAATAAAATCGCAAGGAGCAAGCAAAATGAAAATGATCAAACCCGCTATTCTAGGTACTCTCATGGTGCCGGCCGTTATGTTCGCCGTAGGCACTGTTAACGCCGAAGAAAATACCACCACCATGGAAGCGACTTACCTGACGGAAACGCCAGCAGGTACTTTCCATTCCGATGCTTTAACCGGCAACCAAGTCAAAAGCAGCGTCGAAGATGATGAAGATATCGGCACCATCACTGACTTGGTGATCGATGAAGATGGCCAAATTAATGCTGTTGTCGTTGGTGTCGGTGGTTTCCTTGGGATGGGTGAGAAAAACGTCGCTATCGAATGGGACTCACTTGAGTTGACCAAAGAAGAAGATGGCGAAGATTATGTCATTACCGTTAATGCGTCAGAAGATGCACTTGAAGCTGCTGAAGAGTATCACCGTAGCGAAGATAAAAGCGAAGATGAGTAAATGCTAATTAGTTCTAAAAAAGCCTTGGCATTTGCCAAGGCTTTTTTATTATCAACACTCTTTCCTACTCGTTAAGACAATAAAAAATAATTAAAAATGCCGCCACATCAATCAATGTGGCGGCACCATAACTTATGCTATTAAAAAACGTAAGCTATCAAAAAGCTTATCGTCAGCCTTTTAATTTAGCCGTCATACTTACATCTGCATTAAGAACCTTGGAAACAGGACAGTTAGCTTTAGCCGTTTCCGCTGCTTCCTGAAAAGCGGCATCGTCGGCGCCGCTTATCTCAGCCACAACGTCCAAGTGAATTTTCGAGATATCAAACCCGGCATCGCTTTGGGAAAGAGTCACTTTGGCGCTGGTTTCGATAGAATCAGCGGTGTAGCCTTTCTCGCCCAAAATCATTGACAGGGCCATTGAGAAACAGCTGGCGTGCGCCGCGCCAATCAGCTCTTCGGGGTTGGTACCTTTTTCATCTTCAAAGCGCTTGCTGAAGGAGTACTTGGCATCTAAAACGCCACTTTCGGTTGAAACGGTGCCTTTACCATCCTTGAGACCACCTTCCCAACGTGCGCTAGCTTTACGATCCATGAACAACTCCTTGTGTGTGCCAATATGCATAGACATGTTGTCAGACAGGGCCTAACGACGGTTGCCGCTCGACCMCCTAACCAGCGTAGCTGATTTTTTACGGTTTTGCTGTCCCCGCATGCTCAATAGCTTCCATCCCCCTCTATTCAGCCGTAAGCTAGTTAGCTACCTAATTGATTAGACGTTAAGGACTCACCATGTCGTCGGCTGATACGCTGCGCTTGATACTGCTCTCTTCGCTATGGGGGTTGTCATTTATCTTTATGCGCGTGGCCGCCCCCGAGTTTGGCGCAGTGCCGCTAGTGTTTGTGCGCATGGGGATTGGTGCCCTGCTCTTGGTGCCGCTGCTGATCAGCCTGCACTATCTGCGACTCATCTGGCAGCATAAGGGGCCGCTGTTATTGTTAGGGGTGGTCAATCATGTATTGCCTTTTTCACTACTGGCGCTCGCCACCACACAACTTGAGGCGGGCTTCACTTCACTGATTAACGCCACCACGCCGATTTTCACTGCGCTGCTTGGCGCGCTGTTCTTCGCTACCGCGATACAGCGCCAGCAGTACGTGGGGCTCGCCTTGGCGCTACTGGGTGTTTACATACTGTCTGCCAATCGGCTCGACTTTGCCCTGGGCGGGGACGGCTGGTTTATTTTAGCCGCCCTGGGGGCGACGTTTTGCTACGGCATTGCGAGTAACTACTCCAAAACGCGCCTGAGCCACCTACCGGCGCGTGTGCTAGCCGCAGGCAGTAGTGCCATGTCGGCACTTGTGCTGCTGATTCCCGGCATATTGCTGTGGCCAAACGACCCGATCAGCCCTTTGGCGTGGGGTAACGCCCTGGCTCTGGCTGGGCTCAGTACCACGCTGGCCTTCCTGCTCTACTTTGGCTTGCTCGCCAGCGCGGGCGCCACGGCTACCTCAACGGTGACCTTTCTGGTACCGGTTAGTGCGCTGATATGGGGCTATTTATTGCTTGGCGAAACCCTGAACCTACAGATTATCGCCGGGATGGTGATTACCCTGATCGGCACGGCCATCGCCACCAAATTACTGCGTATCAGGCGTCGCGAATCGTCACCACCAGTCTATCCCCCACACGAATAACGCTGTCTGCACCTTCAAGCAGCGTGGCGTTTTGGCCAAAGTACGCACCTTTTTGGGTGGGTTGAGTATTGAGCTCAATCAACGTTTTCAGCGGCTCTGCAGGGGCAGGCACTGCCGCCGTATGCTGATCAATGGTGGTGACTTTGCAGCGTTTACAGGGCTTACGCAGCGCCAACTGAAAGGCTCCGCTTTGCTCGGCCAGCGTTGCCCAACGATCCTCCGCCCACGCCTCATCGCTCTTTATCACGATATTGGGCCGAAAGCGGTTCATGGGTACCGGCGCCTGTCCCTTCGCTACCAAAGCTTGATTAAGAGCATCTAATGAGCCCGTGGTGGCAATCAAAAAGGGGTAGCCGTCGGAGAAGTAGGTATGCGCCGCGCCGCCATCCAGAAAATCCTCTTCAACGGCACGGGTAAACTCGGTGGCAAAACGCACCATGCTAAGCCCTTGGGCCTGTTCGCCCAAGGCGGCAACCAGCCAGCGCGAGACTTCTTCGCTCTCCGGCAGCGCTTTGCAGTGGTCATTCCACACGCTAACCAAGCGCAGATTTCCCTCAGGCTGGGTCAGTGGCACGTTCAACGGCTCGACATTGGGATGTGACAACACTAAGTGTTCGTCGGTCAGCGCGACCTCGACGGTGGCCAGCGCCGGGAGTTGGCGCTGAGTAACGAAACGCTGCTGCGCATCCACCAGCATCCAGCGCCGATCCCAGGCTAGTCCGTGCTCATGCACAGCACTGTGGGCAAGGCTGATGCCCTTGAGCGATTTAACGGGGTAGATGTTGAGTTGAGTAATCTGCACGGTGGCCTCGCGACATATGTAAAACACTACTTTAGCCACTCCCAACATTCGCGGCTACTCGAAAACGCGCCGCTTTGCTAACACCGCTGTACTAGAGCGTCATGCCTGCTTCGATGCGATAGCCCAAGTCTACTACTTGTTGGGTCAACGGCTCACCGCGAAGCCGAGCAAGCAGCTCCCCCGCTGCAGCTTCACCAATAGCCTGACGCGGGGTGACCACGCTGGCGAGCCGAGGGGTCATCACGTGCCCTACATCGTGGCCGTGGAAGCCGGCCAGTGCCATTCTCCCAGGCACATCAATGCCGCGCCGCAGGCACTCGAAGTAGGCGCCTACCGCGACGTCATCGTTAGTACAGAATAGTCCATCCGCAGTAGGGTAATCGGCAATCACCTGTTGCAGCAGCGCCGCCCCTACGCTGTACGAGGAGCGCTGAGTGCTTTGCAGAGTAACGGGCGTTAATGAATGCTCTTGCATGGCTTGGCGATAGCCCAGTTCGCGCTGGCGGGTACGCTCATCCAAGCGCACCGCTAGATAAATCACCTGGCGGCGACCGCGTCTGATCATCTCACTCACCATGTCGTACGCGGCTTGGACATTGTCGTAGCCTACGGCCTGCTGCAGTGGCGGGCGGTGGGTGTCCATGATTTCCACAATCGGGATACCGGCGGTTTCCAGCATCCTCAGGCTGCGCGGGGTATGGTCGCGATCCGAAAGAATGATTCCGTCGACGTTATAGGAGAGCAACGAGGCGAGGCTGCGCTCTTCAAGCTCGGGGCTATAGCCATAGTGAGAAAGCATCAGGTGATAGCCTGCCGGTTCCGTTAGCGTTTCGATACCGAGGATCACATCGGCGAATACCTGGTTGGTGAGCGACGGCACCAGAACTCCGATGGAGTGGCTGGTCGACCTGGAGAGTAAATCCGGCGCGCGGTTGGGAATATAGCCAATCTGTTCGGCAATCGAGAAGATGTGTTCACGCAGGCCTTCCGAGACGGTTTCAGGATCACGCAGGCAGCGGCTTACCGTCATTTTGGTAGCCCCTACGTGGTCGGCTATATCCTGTAGGGTGGGGCGTTTTTTCTTCAAAAAGTGACTGCCTTATGCAAGGTGTAAGCATTGTGGCCTACCTGAAAGAGGCGACCCCAATGCCCATTATCTCCTTTAATTTACTGTCCTTTAACTTACCTCCCTTGCGCTTATTTTCCTCTAAACGGACGAGCGGCTGGGCGGCGGCAGCGTAGCAGCAAATTGCGTCACGATCTCTTGGGGTGATAAGGCGATTGAGGCATTGAAGGCCTCCTCTTCACTAGGCGGCTCCAGGTCGGCCAGTTGACTGGCCAACATGGTATCGCCTTTAAAGAAGTGGCCTGCTCGGGTTTCAAGCCTTTCAAGCAGTAGCTCCCGGCTGCCCGCTAAATAGAGTATCTGCAGGGCGGGGTCGCCTTGTCTCAGCCGATCGCGGTAGCGTTTTTTCAACCCCGAGCAGGCAATCACCAGCGACTCTCCCCTTGCCCGATACTCGGCGAACAGCGCTGCCAAGGTATCCAGCCACTCGCTCCGGTCATCGTCGTTAAGCGGCGTACCACTGGCCATTTTGGCCACGTTGGCCGGTGAGTGATAATCGTCACCGTCAATAAAGGTCGAGCCCAGGGKGTCTGCCAGCTGCTGCCCAACATGTGACTTCCCACAACCAGACACGCCCATCACTAAAATACGCTGCGAGAGGTTCTTCACAGAGGCTCTCCTATTATTTAATTGCCGCGTACGGCAGTAAGATCAGGCAGCCAAGTGACGATACCGGGGAAAGCAATCAGGATCACTAGCACGACCAAAAGCGCCGCGTAGTAGGGCAGCATGGCTTTGACCAGCGACTCCATGGAGACTTTACCTACACCGCAACCCACATAGAGGCAAGTACCCACCGGTGGCGTTAATAGCCCGATGCCCAATACAAAGGCCATCAGAACACCGAAGTAAGCGGCATCGACGCCCACTGAGGTCACAATGGGTGCAAGCATAGGCGCCATGATCACCATCGCCGGGGTTAAGTCCATTACGAATCCCACCAAAAGTAGCAAAGTTGCCACAATCAGTAGCAGCATAAATGGGTCCTGGGTGATCGCCTGCACTTGGCTGACCAGGGTCTGCGGCACCATATTGATGGTAAGAAACCAAGCAATAACCGTCGCGAACGCCAGCAGCATCATCACCATACCGGTCAAACGAGCAGTGCGAATCAGCATACCGACCAGCTCTTTAAGCTTGAATTCGCGATAGACCACCAGCGAAATAGCCAGCGCATAGAGCAGGGCCGCAACGGCCGCCTCGGTCGCGGTAAACACGCCAAAAATGATACCGCCAATCACAATAACCGGAAGCACTAGTGCCAGCCAGGCAGCTTTAAAGGCTTTCCAGAGACGATCCCAGCGAAACTGCTGCACGCCACCACCATCCTTTTTAGCAAGAATATAGGTGGTCACCATGAGTGCAAAGCCAATCAACAGGCCGGGGATGATACCGGCGATAAACAGGCGGCTAATGGAGGTTTCGGTGACAATGCCGTAGAGAATCAGTGGAATTGAGGGTGGAATAATGATCCCGATCACCGACGAGACGGTATTAATCGCGGTGGCATTGGCCGCCGTGTAGCCCTGCTCTTTCATAGAGGGAATCATCATCGCACCAGTGGCAGCCGTATCGGCCACTGCAGAGCCACTGATACCGCCAAAGAACATCGAGCCGGTAATCGCTACCTGTCCCAACCCGCCGCGCATAAAGCCGACCAAGGCAGCCGCCAGTTCCATCAAGCGACGCGCGATACCGCCATTACTCATCACCTCGCCAACTAAAATAAAGAACGGGATCGCCAGCAGCGGAAAGCTGTTCACCCCGCGAATAGACTGTTCGATCATGATCGACAGTGGAATATCAGAGAGTACTGCCATCACCAACGCTGCAACGCCTAAACCAAAGGCAATCGGCAGCCCAATAACGATGGAGGCCAATAAAATGGCCAGAAAAATCCATAACATGATTAGCGCTCCCGCTCAGGGTGGCGAATAACGTTCAGGCTGACCCACATCCGCCACATCGAAACCACCGCAATAAAGATAACGCACAGCACCAGCGAAAGGCTGATCAAACTCAGCGGCACGTTCATAATCGCTGAACGCCCACTAGAGCGTGCCAGCACTTGGTAGCCGCCCCAAATCATTACCACCATCAGGCCGGTAATAATCAGGTGCTGCAGCAGATAGAGCATATGCGCCAAACGCAGCGGCAGGCGCCGCACCAGTGCGTCAACGGCAATATGCTCGTAGCGGGAAAAAGCGGCAGCGGCGCCGATAAACACCAGCCATATAAACAGCATGCGCGCTAGCTCATCCGCCCAGGGCAGCGAGTAATTAAACAGCGCACGCCCCACCACATTGCAGGAAACGGACACAATCAACGCCACTAAAATAGCGCCGATCAGATACTCCATCCCTAAGGTCAGCCAGCGGAACAGGGCTGGCCCTTGCCGGGTGTCGGTATCGATTTCCAGTGATTTGCGGTTGGGATCATCCAGATACACCGAGGGGTCTTCAATCGGCGTAGACGTATTGGGGGGTGTAGAGGAGAGTGACATAGGAACTCCAGGGCACTGACGCGTCGGGCAGGCGCAACGGCCTGCCCGAGTCGTGCGCTAAACGTAAGGTTTAGTTGCTGCTCTCTTCAACAATCTTTTGAATGTCGGCGATCAGGTCTTCACCAATGCGCGGCGCCCACTCTTCGTATACCGGCTGAACGGCGTCTTGGAACGCGGCTAACTGCTCGTCGTCCAGGCGGGTAATTTCCATACCACGCTCTGCTAGCTGGTCGCGAGACCAATCATCGTATTCAGCAGAGAGCTGAATTTCGTACTCTGCGGACTGGCGCGCGGCTTCCTGCACAAGTGCTTGATACTCAGGCGCCATACGATCCCAGGTACGCTCGGAAAGCATCATGATAAAGGGAGTATAGACATGACGCGTCTCGGTGCCGTAATCCTGCACTTCGTTAAAATTAGAGGTCAGGATGGTGCTCCAAGGATTTTCCTGGCCATCAACAACGCCCTGCTCCATCGCGGAGAACAGTTCACCAAACGCCATTGGCGTGGGGTTAGCGCCTAACGCTTCCCAAATCGCCAAGTGCACCGGGTTTTCCATAGTGCGAACGCTTAAACCGCGCACATCAAGACCGGCAACGTCGTCAGGGCTAGACACCGGGCGAGCGCTGTTAGAGAGCTGACGATAGCCATTTTCAGAGAAGGCCAGCGCCTTCAGACCGGTACCTTCAAAGGCGTCTAGCATGCCCTGAGCCACATCGCTCTGCATAACCGCCACGGCGGCTTCACGGCTAGGCAGCAGGAAAGGCAGGTCGAAGGCCGCCAGCGCTTCGACATAGCCCGTAGTCGCTGAGCTAGATGGATAGGTCATGTCCAGCGTGCCGGTTTGCAGCATTTCCAGCATTTGCACGTCGTCACCTAACTGGCTGTTAGGGAAAACGTTAACCGTGATACGGCCGTCGGTGCGCTGCTCCAGAATCTCACCAAAGTATTGACTGGAGAGGAACTGAGGTGAGCTTTCCGCAAGACCAATGCCCATGCGCAAAGTATGCGAACCGTGATCGCCGACTACATCGCCTTCTATCTCAGGCGGATCAGAGAGCTCAGGGCTTTGAGCATGAGCCATACCCAATGTCAGCGTGGTCGCGCCGACGAAGGTCAGTGTGTTGCGCCAAATAGCGGTCATAGCGTTATCTCCAAATACTCATTGTTGTTTATAGCAAAACTTAAAGACCGGTAAATTGTTACCGGTAACATTCAGTAAGCGAAGGCTAGCCACCTGCCCTGTGCGTGTCAAAACAAAACTGCCAACTTACGACCAACGTCTAGGGATAGCCACTAACTGCTTCCCGCGCTACATTAGGCGATGTATTTCGGATCGGAAACCATACTTGTGCAACCATCTTGTAGCGAATTAGAGCTCGATCACCAGCTTTGCTTTGCGCTCTATTCAACCTCGTTGATGATGACCAAAGTTTATAAGCCCCTACTCAAAGAGCTGGGGCTTACTTACCCGCAATACCTGGCCATGCTGGTATTGTGGCAAAACGATGGCATCACAGTAGGCACTATGAGTAAGCGCCTACTAACCGATCCTGGCTCACTGACGCCGCTGCTAAAGCGTCTTGAAGCCGATCAGTTGTTGAATCGCAAACGCAGCCATGAAGACGAACGCGTGGTTGAGCTTTATCTCACCGACAAAGGCAAAGCATTGCGCGAACAGGCATACCATATTCCTAGCTGTGTAGTGCATGCCAGTGAGCAGTCGATTGAGGCACTGACCACGCTGAAAGAGGATTTGGTGCTACTACGCGATAGCCTCCAAAAAAACCAGTAACCCTTCGTTTCTTGGCGAAGGGCTTCGATTTTTATTTGTCATTTATATTGCGCGCAAAATAAAGCTGCGCTAAATTAAAAGCGCAAGTTCATAATTATTAAAGCTAACAGGAGATTCAGAATGACGACGACCACTATCGAGAACGTTGTTTACCGTGCCCATGCTACCGCTACGGGTGGCCGTGAAGGTCACGCCAAATCATCCGACGGCGCGCTGGATGTCAAACTCAGTACGCCTAAAGAACTGGGCGGTGCAGGCGGTGATGGCACTAACCCCGAGCAACTCTTTGCCGCTGGCTACTCGGCCTGTTTTTTAGGCGCCCTAAAACACGTGGCGAGCCAGGAAAAAGTAACGCTTCCCCAGGACACGAAGATTGATGGCCATGTGGGTATCGGTGCCATTCCGACCGGCTTTGGTATCGAAGTTGAGCTAAAAATCAGCCTGCCCGGTCTTGAGCAAGACGTTGCCCAGCAGTTGGTCGATAAAGCCCATGTTGTCTGCCCTTACTCCAACGCCACCCGTGGCAATATTAACGTCACCCTGACACTGGTCTAAGCGTTATTAGTTGGATTAATCACTGAGTGCCCACACCACCGCTTTCTGAGCATGCAGAGCGGTGGTGTCGTAAAGCGGCACTGAGGTATCGCGCTGGCTCACCAGCATGGCGATTTCGGTACAGCCTAAAATTACCGCCTGGGCTCCTTGGGCATGCAGTGAATCGATGATGGCCAAATAGCGCTGTCGTGAGTCATCTTCAATGCGGCCCTGGCAGAGCTCTTGGTAAATGATCTGATGAACGACATCGCGCTCGGTCTGATCCGGCACGACGACCTCAATGCCGAACTGTTCTTCTAAGCGGCCGGTATAAAAGTTCTGCTCCATGGTAAAGCGCGTACCTAATAAACCGACGCGCGTAATGCCGTCCGCGGTGAGTTGTTCAGCAGTGGCATCGGCAATATGCAGCAACGGAATCGTAATCGCCTGTTCAATAGCGGGTGATACCTTGTGCATGGTGTTGGTGGCAATCAGCAGACAGTCGGCGCCCGCTCGCTCGATGCTTTGGGCAGCGCTGGCCAGCAGATTTCCAGCAGCGTACCAATCACCCTGCTGCTGCAGTGCTTCAATTTCGGCAAAATCGACGCTAACCATCACGATCTTAGCCGAATGAAAGCCACCTAGCGCTGCTTTTACGCCCTCATTTAAGGCTCGGTAGTAGCCTTGGGKAGATTCCCAGCTCATGCCGCCTAGCACACCAATAACACGCATCCGCCACCTCATTTGGGAAAATGAACTACTTTATTATCAGGCTAAGCACTAGCTAACCCTTGTAGCCGCTTTGTCACCGATAGAATATTTATAGCGAGGAAACTAATGAGCGACAACACCTATACTCCCCCGAGCGTTTGGAAATGGGAACCTGGCAACGGCGGTAAATTTGCCAACATCAATCGCCCCATTGCCGGCCCGACCCATGAAAAAGCACTGCCGGTGGGTAAACATCCTCTGCAGCTTTACTCCCTTGCCACGCCTAACGGCGTCAAGGTCACCGTGATGCTGGAAGAACTGCTGGAAAGAGGTGTAACAGGCGCCGAGTACGACGCTTACCTGATCCAAATTGGCGAAGGCGATCAGTTCAGCAGCGGCTTTGTCGAGGTGAACCCCAACTCCAAAATCCCCGCACTCATGGATCMCTCTACTCATCCACCTCAACGGGTATTTGAGTCCGGCGCTATCCTGCTTTACTTGGCTGAAAAGTTTGGCGAATTTTTACCCAGCGACCCGGCGAAACGTACCGAGTGCCTCTCCTGGCTGTTCTGGCAAATGGGCAGCGCCCCGATGCTAGGCGGTGGCTTTGGCCATTTTTACGCCTACGCGCCGGAGAAATATCAGTACCCGATTGACCGCTACACCATGGAAGTAAAGCGCCAGCTTGATGTACTTGATCGCCATTTGGCGGAAAACCGCTTTATGGCGGGCGATGAGTACACCATTGCCGACATGGCGATTCACCCTTGGTACGGCGCGCTGGTGAAAAATCGCGTCTATGAAGCGGCTGAATTCTTGGAAGCCCACACTTACAAGAACGTTCTACGCTGGACTGAAGAGATTGATGAGCGCCCAGCCGTTAAACGCGGTCGGATGGTCAACCGCTCCTTTGGCGAGCCACACGAGCAGTTGCACGAACGCCATGATGCCAGCGACTTCGAGCTCAAAACGCAGGACAAACTGACTGATAGCGAGTAAGTAGCCACCAAAAAAAAGGGCCTACGCTTGATCTCTCAACGTAGGCCCTCATGGATGCTAAACACGGGGTTGCTCTCTTTAACGCTATTCAACCCGCGAGTTATTCAAAGCGCGAGTTATTCAAAGCGCGAATTATTCAAAGCATAGTTCCAAACCCGATAGAAGTAGAAAATATACCCTAAGCCAAAGGTGACCAGTGAAATCAGCATCCATAGGATGATGTGGCCGACATTGCTGAATAGATTGATATCGCAGACCATTTTTCGCTCGACGCCAGTGCTGGCATCCACTACCGACGTGCGATTAATGACGAACCGCGCAAACGAATAAGGGAAGAAAAATAGCGCTATGCCAAGCGTGATAATACTCAACACCACCCAGACAAGTAGATGGCCAATGATATCTAGAATGGAGAGGTCTGCTTTGATCTTCACAGGTTGCCCTTAGTATGCGTGGAAAGCGGCAGAGAGTAACACCGCAAGCCCCAACCGTGAATTATAAATTAATATAAATTAGGGGAGCTGCCCCCACCACTCGGCATAGGAACTGTTATGGGGCGCCAAACCGCCTTCATCGGGGGCGTCATCATCCCACCATACCGGGCCACGCTCTCCAAGGGCTTCTTTAGCGATTTGCACCGCGTTGCGGGCTTGGCGCAGCGCGTCTTCATCATCTTGCTGCTGGGCTGATCTAACCGCTCGACGGGCTTTCATCAATGCTTTGATATGGATGCGCTTTTCATCTTCACCTAAGCCCGGGTCGGTGCAGCGCCAAAGCCGGTTTTTGGCGACAAAATAGCGCCCATCAGGGGTGTGGGGGTACTTGTTAGCCATAAGAAATACTCCTTTCCCGTTGGGCGCTTCTACTCACCTCACCTAACCGTTTAGAAGCGCTTAGATAGGGTGATAGAACCGAATTTATCCTGCTCTTCCTGGCCATCGAATTCCCGAGAGCGTTGAACAGCCGCGTAAGTCACCTGCCAATCTTCCCAGGCCAACGCCAGCCCTGCTGATACGTCGCCTACCCACTCTTTGCGATCAACCGAGTGGCTATTTCTGAACGTATTGCCATCAAGCGTCAGGTTTTGCGCCATATAGTAACCATCGACGCTGGCAAACAGGTACCACTGCCAGCCCTCTTTAGCGGTCAAATGGTAGCGACTGCCGGGGTTTGGCGTCAGCGTAGGTATGCCGGGCGCCTCATCGCCCCAGCGAACGCTATACCCAGCACTTGCGTAGGTGTAGAGGTTGCCCAAAGCGGCGCTGACACTAGGGCCATGGGCAAACTGCTTGCCGATTAATGGGGAGCTGTGCCACCACTGGCGCCGCATGGCTACGTTGACGATCGCTTCATCGCCAAGCTGATTCTTCCAGCCATTGGGGCGATCACTATCGGTCACCCTGTGTACCTCACGCTGAATACTATCGGCAAGTGACGAGGGCCCAACCAAACCAATATCCAGATGCAGGTCAGTCGCTTGTCGCCAGCTCCCCATGGGCACATCTTCATAGAGCGATATACCTCCGTAAACAATCCCTGCGTAGGGGCGATCATCTTCGATCAACCCACGCTGCTCAATATTGTTGGGCGTATAAATTTGATGCACGAGCCGGAAAGCGGCCATATCAGCGTTGCCAATGAGGCTATCGGGCAAAGCAGTCGCCAGGCGCTGTGTCCAGCTTTGCGCTTCGGGTTCAAACGCCCAATTGAGCTCAAAACCGCTGGTAAAGTGGCCATCATCACTACTGGCCATGCCATCATTTTCGTGCTTAATCGAGAGGACGCTATCGTTGGCCTGCGCCAGCGTCGACAGCAAGCTTACGACAGCCACTAGCGGGAATAGCTGCCATCGTAAAGGGGTCATTGCTTTCATTACTCGTTCCTTGAGATTTTTCTAGGGAGCGTTTTTGGAGGCTGCTTTTTGATGAATATCAACAAACATTGTTGATTGTATGTAATTGTGCAAAAAGATAGCAAGCATACTTTTGCAAATTTCTACGCAAAAAGGCTAAAACACTAAAAATTAAGGATGGCTCATAGGCCACCCTTATGCTGTTGATTGCTTAGATTTATAGCGTAGTCGACTAGACGAAAGTTGGTAGGCTAATGATCAAGAATAATCACTATCTGTCACGCAGCAGCCACTGCGGGGTAATTTCATGCTGACCGTTTTCATCGGTAATAAACAGCGAGCCTTCGCTGATCATTACCGCCCAATTGATAGCCCTTGGCAAATCTTTAGCGATGGTTGCGAGCGCCTCTTGGGGCAGCCCCGCCACGTGCACATTTTTCAGCGATGCCACATTGGCGAGTACTTTGCTCTCCCATAGGTCTACCCGACCGTAGGCTAGCAGCGTCACGCGCTCGGCCCGGCGCGAGCACCAGGTGATACGCTCAGCATCCGGCAAGCCTACTTCAATCCAGTGCAGCAAACGCCCATCTAAGCTTTTCTCCCATAGCGCTGGCTCGTCCACATCGGAAAGCCCGCGCCCGAAGGCCAGCGTTTCGCTGTACCACAACACATAAGCCAGTAAGCGGGCGGTCATGCGCTCTTCGGTCTCTGAGGGATGACGAGCCACGGTAAAGCGCAGCGTTTCATATACCCCGCGATCCAGGTCGGTCAGATTAATATCAACTTTGTAGGGCGTTGCGCTAAGAGCCATGGACGTTTCCAAACGAAATTTGCGTCAGTGTACCCGATGCTGGGTACCCCTGGTGAATTGCCAAGTGGGTTAAAGTTTACGGTGATCAGCTGTTGCTTGGCCATTTTTCAGCGTATCAGTCTCATGCATGGGCTCGCGCCAGGGCTCCTCAAGCGCGGCTTGATACCAGGCTTGCATGGCAGGCAGTGCTAATAAGKGCTCAACATACGCCTGGGAAGCGTCACTGAGCGGTAAGTTGAACGTCTGCACGCGAAACGCCACGGGCGCATAAAACGCATCGACCGCAGTGAAGCCTTTGCCTGCTAAAAACGGCCCACCAAAGCGTTCAAGCCCCTGCTGCCATAGCGTATCCAGGCGAGCCACGTCGGCTTTGAGCTTGGCCGACAAGCTATTTAACGCCACTCGCATGCCACAGTTCATTGAGCATTCGTCACGCAGAGCACTAAACCCGCTGTGCATTTCGGCAGTAGCTGAGCGCGCCCAAGCGCGGGCGCCCTTATCGCTCGGCCAGACGTTAGGGTATTGCTCAGCCAGATACTCGACAATCGCCAAGGAGTCCCATACCGCCAGCTCGTCATCCACTAAACAAGGCACTAAGCCCGAGGGTGAAAAGCGGATAAAGGTGTCGTGGCTCGCACCGGTGCCCCCTTCAAAGGGCATTAGATGCTCGTTAAACGGAATTTCCAGKGCCTTCATCAGCACCCAAGGGCGCAGCGACCAGGACGAGTAATTCTTGTTGGCAATATACAAATCAAACATGCAGCGCTCCTTATATGAGGGTAAACAATTCGCCGGTTTGGGCAGGCATCCTTAACGCGCCACTTGCGCCAGCGTGTTACCGCCCAGCCCCATTAATACGCCACCGCCAATGCGCTGAATCAGCCGGGAAGAGCCGTGGGATTTTTGTAGCCATTTACGTAAGGGGCTCGCCAGTAGCACCACCACGACATCCGCAGATGAAAACAGCACATTGGTGGCAATCCCTAGCCAGAGCAGTTGCCAGGCCACCGGCATCGCGCTTTCGGGCTGCACAAACTGGGGCAGAAAAGCGACAAAGAAGAGCGCTGTTTTAGGGTTGAGCACTTCCACTAGAAAGCTATCGCGCAGCACGCGTTTAGTGGTGGCCAACGGAACTTCATCGCCTTGGGCACGGATACCCTGCTGCCATAGGCGCAGCCCCATCCACAGCAAGTAAAGCCCACCGATAATTTTCATGGCGATATAGGCAGGCGGAATCGCCGCAAACAGCAGCGCCAGGCCAAGAGCGGCGGCAATAACGTGGACATAGMAGCCTATATGCACYCCCAGAACCGCTAACCACCCTGCTCGTCGGCCACGCCCTAGGGTTTGCGCTGCGGTGTATAGCATCGCAGGCCCTGGAAGATAGGCAAAACCAAGCGCGGCGAAGATAAATGCGGCCCATTGCATCGTGGCAACTCCGAAGAGATTAGTAGTAAGAAGCCTTTGAGAATAAAACGGGGGKGGCGCAAGCGCCACCCCCTAAATAAGCAAAACTGGAACGAATAAAGCTGTAATTAATAAAAGCCTAGAAGTTAGCTTTACGCTTCTCGATAAAGGCCGACATGCCCTCTTTCTGCTCGTTACCGGCAAAGCAGAAGGCGAACAGGCTGGTTTCCAGCGCTAGCGCGCTGTCCAGGTCTTGATCTAACCCGTCGTGAACAGCTTGCTTGGCGCCACGCACCGATTGCGGGCCGTTACCCTTGAGCTGCTTGGTTAACTCTTCAACGTAGTTTTCTAGCTCCGCTTGCGGCATTACCCGGTTCACCAAACCGATACGTAGCGCCTCTTGGGCGTCGATTTTGCGCCCGGTGGTGACCAGATCAATCGCCATGGCAGGCCCGACGCGGCGTGGCAGGCGTTGTGTACCCCCAAAGCCAGGAATGACGCCCAGCAGCACTTCCGGCTGGCCGAAGACGGCGTTCTCGCTGGCTACCGCCCAGTCGCAGGCCAGCGCCAGTTCGCAGCCGCCGCCAAGGCAAAACCCGTTCACCAGCGCGACCACCGGCACGGGCAGTGTCTCTAGGCGTTTAATGGTACGCAGCGCCTGGCTGGCAAAGGCCCGCGCCTCTTCTGGCGTTTTATCACGCATTTCGGTGATATCAGCACCGGCTACGAAGGACTTCTCGCCCGCGCCGGTAATCACTACACCGCGTAGGCTGGGGTGAGACTCAAGTTCTACTAAGTGCGCTTCCAGCGCGGCAAGCACTTCACTGTTAAGGGCATTTAGCGCTTTAGGACGATTGATGGTCAGCTGTACCATCCCATCGTTATCAACCTTCTCGATGACTGCTTCGCTCATAGCGGACTCCTTATTTGATTTGTTATTGAACATTAAGTGAACACCACCCAACCCTAGCGAACGCTTGGTTGAGTGGCAATAACTTCTTTACGCCACGCTCTTTACGTCAGCGCAAGCTAATCGTAGTGATAAAAACCACGCCCGCTTTTACGCCCTAGGTAGCCCGCTGCAACCATGCGTTTGAGCAAGGGGCAAGGGCGATATTTGGGGTCGCCAAAGCCCTCTTGAAGCACCTCCATAATCGCCAGGCAGACATCCAGGCCGATCAAGTCCGCCAGCGCTAACGGCCCCATGGGGTGAGCCGCGCCGAGCTTCATGGCGTTATCAACCGCTTCAGGGGTCGCGGTGCCTTCCTGCACGATAAACGCGGCTTCGTTGATCATGGGCACCAACAGGCGATTGACCGCAAAACCCGGGGCATCGCCAACCGGCACGGCGGTTTTGCCCAGCGCCGTAGCGAGCGTTTCAATTTCAGCCACGGTCGCGTCCGAGGTCTGCTCCGCACGAATGACTTCCACAAGCTTGAGCACCGGCACCGGATTAAAGAAGTGCATACCCACTACGCGCTCGCGGTGCTCGCACACTGCCGCTAGACGGGTGAGTGATAGCGAAGAAGTGTTGGAGGCCAGAATGGCGGTACTGCTCAACTGGCTGAGGTCACGAAACAGCTTCTCTTTGAGTTCGGGTTGTTCTGGAGCTGCTTCGATAATCACCGCGCAGTCGCTTAGCGCGTCCAGCTCGGTGGTGGTGGAGAGTCGTGCCAGCGCGGCGTCTTTATCCGCCTCGCTAAGCTTGTCTTTAGTGACGAGCTTGCCCAAGCCTTTATCGATATTCGCTTTAGCACGGCCAAGCTGCTCCTCGGCCACATCGTAAAGGCGCACGTGAAAGCCACTAACAATCGCCACTTGGGCAATCCCCTGCCCCATGGTGCCTGCGCCTACAACGCCAATAAGTTGGTCGCTCATACACTCTCTCCTCTATCGATTATCAACATTAGGCGATTATCCATGCTGCTTGGCTTCTTCGCGCAAAACGAATTTTTGGATCTTGCCCGTTGAGGTTTTCGGCAGCTCGCTGAAGATGACCGTTTTGGGGACTTTGTAGCCCGCCAGGKGTTCGCGACAGTGGGCGATAATATCCGCCTCGGTGACTTCGCCATAACCGACTTTAAGCTTCACAAAGGCACAGGGCGTCTCCCCCCACTTCTCATCAGGTTTGGCCACTACCGCCGCCTCTTCAACCGCAGGATGGCCGTAAATCGCGTCTTCTACTTCAATGGTGGAGATATTTTCACCGCCGGAAATAATAATGTCCTTAGAGCGGTCTTTAATCTCGATATAACCATCCGTGTGCCACACCGCCAAATCGCCGGTGTGATACCAGCCACCGGCCAGTGCCTGTTCGGTGGCCTCAGAATTCTTTAAGTATCCTTTCATGACATTGTTGCCGCGCATCAGTATCTCGCCCATGGTTTTGCCATCTTTGGGGACGGGCTCCATGGTCAGCGGATCGGCAACGCAGAGCGCTTCGAGCATATGGTAGCGCACGCCCTGGCGGGCCTTAATTTTGGCCCGCGCTTCAATGGGTAGTTCATCCCACGCCTCACGCCAGGCGCACACCGTTACCGGGCCGTATACTTCGGTCAGGCCGTATACGTGGGTGACCTCAATGCCTAGCTTTTCGACCCCTGAAATCACTGAGGCTGGCGGCGCAGCACCGGCGGTGGTCACTTTCACCGGGTGATTAAACTCGCATTTKTCTTCAGCCGGTAGATTCACCAGGCCATTAAGAATAATCGGCGCCCCGCTGAAGTGGGTGACCTTTTCATCGGCGATCAACTGCATGATCTTTTTGGGATCAACGCGGCGAAGGCAGACATTCACCCCGGCGTTGGCGGCAATCGTCCAGGGAAAGCACCAGCCGTTGCAGTGGAACATCGGCAGCGTCCACAGGTAGATCGGGTGGTGGGGCATTGCCCACTCCATGATATTGCTCACCGCATTGAGATAAGCGCCGCGGTGGTGATAAACCACGCCCTTGGGCTTGCCGGTGGTGCCAGAAGTGTAGTTGAGCGAGATCGCATCCCACTCATCGGCAGGCAGTTGATAGGCAAAGTCAGCATCGCCCTCGTTAAGCAACGCCTCGTACTCAATTTCCCCGATGCCCTTAGCCTCGCCAAGAAACTCACTGTCAGCCACATCAATGATCAGCGGCTTTTGCTCTAGCTTGGCAACCGCTTGTTGGATGACCTCGGCAAATTCGGGGTCGACCAGAATAGCTTTCGCCTCGCCGTGCTCGAGCATATAGCTGATCGCCTCGGCATCCAGGCGAATATTCAGCGTGTTTAATACACAGCCAGCCAGCGGCACACCGAAGTGCGCTTCAAACATGGCGGGAATATTGGGCAGCATCGCCGCGACGGTTTGGCCCGGCTGAATGCCCCGCTTTTCGAGTGCAGAGGCAAGCTGGCGGCAGCGCGACCAGGTTTCGCCCCAGGTGCGTCGCGTGCTGCCATGTACCACCGCCGGGTAATCGGGATAGATCGACGCCGAGCGCTCGATAAAGGTCAGCGGGGAAAGGGGTACATGGTTGGCTACGGTTTTGGGTAAGCCTTGCTCGAAAATAGCGGTCATGGTCGGCTCCTGGCATTGTGGAAATCGTTGTTATTAAAAGCGATCGTTTTAAATAGTCGTTTTGATCGTTTGGAAACAACACCGCCGCCTCAAGGGGCGGCGGCGCGAAGCTAAACATTAGCGTTAATGAACCTMAAAATCGCTTAAACACTGTATACCCGCCTCAATCACGGCGCGCTGAGCACGGCCTACCGGCAGCCATTGAGTGATCGCAAATTCTGCGCTGCGCATCTTGGCCGTATAGAAGGGATCATCGCTGCCGTTGTTAAGGGCTGCTTGGGCACTAAGCGCCGCCTGACCCATTTGCCATGCACACAGCACGTGACCTGCCAAAGTGAGAAACGGTGTGGCGTAGGCCTGCACCGCATCCGCACCGTTGTCAGGATCGCTGCCTTGTTCCAGCACCATCGCTTGGGCGGCTTTTAAATCTTTCAAACCTGCGTCCAAGCCGCGGCCCAACGCTTTAAGTGCCGGGTCGGCGTTTAACTGCTCCACGGTGGCGGCAACCTCATGCAATAGTGCAGTGAGCGCTTCGCCGTTGTCGCGCTGGAGTTTACGGCCTGCCAAATCGAGCGCCTGGATACCATTCGTGCCTTCATAGATGGGGGCAATGCGCGCATCGCGCAGCAGTTGGGCGGCGCCGGTCTCTTCCACGTAGCCCATCCCACCGTGTACCTGAATCCCCATGGAGGCGATGTCTACCGCTTGATCGGTAGAAAAGCTTTTGATCACCGGAATAAGAATATCGGCGCAGGCTTGGGCAGCCTGGCGAGCATCGTTACTTTCAGCGTGGCGGGCGGTATCCAGCTCGGCGGCGCAGTACAACGCCAGGGCACGCAGCGCATCGGTGCGTGAGCGCATGGAGAGCAGCATACGGCGCACGTCTAAATGATCGCTGATGGTGCATTCAGCGCCGCCCCGCGTTTTTGGAGAGCGCCCCTGACGACGCTCCAGCGCGTAGGCAAAGGCGTGCTGGCAGGCGCGTTCGGCCACGCCAATGCCCTGAATACCGACTTTGTGACGCGCTTCGTTCATCATGGTGAACATATGGTTCAGGCCACGCCCCTCTTCACCGACTAAATAGCCAATGGCGCCACCATTTTCGCCAAAGCTTAGGGTGCAGGTAGGCGAGCCATGAATGCCCAACTTGTGCTCAATTGAGGCGCAGGTGACGTCGTTTCGCTCACCCAGAGAGCCGTCGTCGTTAACTAGAAACTTGGGCACCAGAAACAGCGAGATGCCTTTGTTGCCTTCCGGTGCGTCAGGCTTGCGGGCCAGTACCAGATGGATAATGTTTTCGGCGGCGTCGTGCTCGCCCCAGGTGATATAGATCTTCTGACCACTGATGCGGTAGTGGTCGTTTTCAGGTACGGCGCGGGTGCGCACTTGGGAGAGGTCCGAGCCCGCTTGGGATTCGGTAAGGTTCATGGTGCCCGTCCAGGTACCTTCCACCAGCTTGGGCAAGTAAGTCGCTTTTAATTCATCGCTGCCGTGGTGGGCCAGCGCCTCAATGGCTCCGGCGGTCAGCATAGGGCAGAGCCCTAGCGCCATATTGGCGCCGTGAAGCATCTCTTGAACGGCGCTGGCGACGACTTCAGGCAGGTTCTGACCGCCCAACGCCTCGGAGACGCCAATCCCGTTCCAGCCGCCGTCGACATACGCCTGATAAGCCGCCGCGAAGCCTTCCGGGGTCGTTACACTGCCATCGCTAAGGCGCTTAGCTCCCTGGTGATCACCACTCTTATTGAGCGGGCCCCAGACGTCGCCGGCTAGCTTTGCGGCCTCTTCAAGCACCGCCTCGACCAAATCCGGCGTGGCTTCTTCAAAGCCCGGCAGGCTGAGCGAACGGTGCGCTAATAGCTCTTCGAGTACAAAGCGCAAATCGCGTACCGGTGCGACGTAAACATTCATGGCGAACCTCGGGCTGAAAGTTAAACAATTGTTTGAAAGTATGCCCTAGATAGTAGTAATACTCTCTCACGTGCACCATTAGCCCAAGGTATCACCCGCTACCAATAACGTCTCCACTCGGTTTTATTTTCGCTCATTTGCTTGCTCCACATCATCATAGTAGGTGATATGGCTTTCATCTTCTGCGGGCGGCCCCACCACCGGTTCGGCGGCGTCGACGTCCCATACGGCATCGGACAGGTCCTCCAAGTGCTCATGCTCCAACGCGCCCTGCATCAACTCTTCGGTCACCACCAGCTCAGCACCTGCAGCGGTCATCGGCGTCGTAGGCGTAAACGGCGCCACGGGCACCGGCGCTGGGCGCACGCTGCGGCGCCAGGAGAAGAACATTAAGAAGAATAGGCTGAGTGAACCGAAAGCCCAGAACAGGCCCGCATCGCCCATCACGGTCATCACCGGGGAGATCATCAGCGGGCTGATCGTGGCGCCAATGGAGTTGATCAGCAGTAGCCCCTGACTCATGCGCACGAGTGCCCCTGCGGGGGCACGGTCGGCGGCGTGACTCACTGCCACCGGGTAGAGCGCGAATACTCCACCGCCGAGCAAGAACAGCAGCAGCGCCAGCAGTGGCGTCGAGAGCGGCAGCCAAAGCATCGCCGCGGAGATAAGCACACAGAAACCGCTAATACCGATCAGCACCATTTGCCGATCATGGCGATCCGACCAGCGGCCAATCGGGTACTGCAGCAGCATGGCCCCCATAATCACCACGGCCATCATCTGCCCAACCTGGCTGACACTCATGCCATTTCGCTGTAGGTAGAGTGGCAGTAGCGTATACGCCGCGGCAACCACCATCCCAGAGCCTAAGCTGCCCATTACACCGGTGGGCGTCAGGGTAATCAGGCGATGCGGAGGAAGCGGTTCGGCATGTTCCATAATTGGCGATACGCGAGGAATCATCGCCATGGGCAGCACAGAGAGCGAGGCCAGCAGGCCGATCACCATAAAGGGCGCGGTGACGCCCATAGCGTTGGTTACCCCCAGCAGCAGCTGACCCAACACACCAGCGGCATAGAGCGAAATCATATACAGCGCCAGCAGGCGGCCACGGACTTTTTGATCACCGGAGGTGAGTAGCCAGCTCTCAATAACGAGATAAACCCCTACCGTGGCCCAACCGCCAATTAGGCGCAGTACAAACCAGGCCCAGGGGTCGAAGAACAATCCCTGCAGCAGCACCGTGACGGCCACTAGTGAGGCAAAACTGCCGTAAGCGCGAATATGGCCAATGCGCAGCAACAAGCGGTCATTCACCATTGCGCCTAAGGCCAAGCCGATAAAGTAAGCCGACGAGACAATGCCGATGACCGTGGCCGACTCACCAGCGGCATCCAGACGCACGGTAATTAAGGTGGCGAGAAAACCGTTGCCAATCCCGAGAATAAAGAGCCCTAAAAGGGGCGCCAGCGCCATGGCTAGCAGTTGCCGCGACATGAAAACCTCGTCTTGCCTAAAAGTGGTGAAACAAAGGGCTGAAAACAGGCGTAAAAACGCTACTAAGCGTGTCCACAGAAACCGTCATCTCACCTGGCACATCGAGTCAGGCCGGGATAGCGGCGCGCAATTATTGCCCCCAAGCGGGCAAAGTCAATGCTTTTCTAACGTTACAATTATTCACGATAGCGTTTTGTGTAGAATAACCGTGTCAGGCCCAGGAAATTCCACTACTAAACTATTCTTTTGTGCCCACCAACGAAAGGTCTCCTCACTAAAAAAGCTGATATGGGTGGGGTCGCTAATATAGTGCCAGCGGGCAAACGCCTCCGGCGAAGTGACGCGCTTGGTCATTAAGCCCAGATAGCCACCTGGCGAGAGCTGAGCCGCCAACTGCGTAAGCACCTTGCCGGGCTGCGCCAAGTGCTCAACAACTTCTGTGGCGGTGATAAAATCAAACGTCTGGGTGAGAACCGAGGCATCAGGGGCATAAAAAGGGTCGTAGATGGCCATCGGGAGGCCCCGCTCGGCGAACATCACCGACAGCGCTGGCCCCGGTCCAGAGCCAAAATCGAGGCCGCGGGCGTTAGGTGCAAGCTTCGCTAACAGCGGGGTAAATAAACGCCCTAAGAAGCGTCGGTATCCCGTATCATGCGGCGAGTTTTGATGTTTATCGTATTCGGCCTTTTCTGCAGCGGCGCTCAAATGATGCTCGGGGGGGACAAATACCAGCTCGCACGTGGCACACTGGTAGTAGTCACGACGCCTATCCTGGTGGTAGAGCGCAGTAGTGGATTCCGCGCATAGCGGGCAGCGACGCATCATCGTATTCTCTGGTTTATCGTTAGGTATTAAGGAAGGTGGCATGCTATCAGGTCTGGATCATCTTGTTGTTACCGTGACCGACATGGGTCGCGCAGTCGATTTTTATTCACGTGTTCTTGGCTTAGACGTCCGCTATCGCGATGCTCAACGGGTCGATTTAATGCTCGGAGATACGGCGTTACGCCTGCATCAAACCGATACCGACATTGCCCCCATTTCAGCAACGCCTACGCCTGGCAGTCTGGATCTATGCCTGCGTTGCCAATTGCCGCTGGATGAGTTCAAGCAGCATTTGGATGCCCTGGCGATTGAGGTTGAGTTGGGCCCAGTCGCCCGCCAAGGCGCCAATGGGCCGATCGAGTCGATCTACCTACGCGACCCGGATGGCAATTTGCTAGAGATTTGCCGCCCCGCCTCACGCTAATGCTAAGTCTAATGAATCAAGGTATTATATGTCGCGCTTAAACAGCGCGAACTGATGTGCCATAGGCATCTTCACCCACTTAAGTATTTATACAGATTGAACGAAAGGAAACATTATGCTTGATAACGAAACTGATTCCCCACTCGAAGGCAACGTCGTCAGCGAAGAGCAAAAATCTCAGCCCGACACCACCATGGCGATGGTTATCTATGCGCTCTACCTGGCCAGTTTTCTCCTTGGCGTTACGTCGATTATTGGTGTGGTTATTGCTTACGTCTATAAAGGCAAAGGCCCTACGTGGTTGGACGAACACTACCGCTATCAGATTCGTACGTTTTGGATAGGTTTTGTATACGGCACTATTTGCACGGTGTTGCTCTTTGCAGTGATTGGTTTCCCACTTTTTGTGGCACTAGCTATATGGTTTATTATCCGCTGCGTTAAAGGCTTTAAAGGGCTACAAGAGCAACGCGCGCCCTCCAGCGTAGACACTTGGTTGATTTAACGATGGCACCACAGGGGGCTAATAACGCTCGGCGTTTTTCCAAAGCCAGCGCGATCAGCTGGCTATGGCGTCAGTTGTCACGCTGGCCACTTGCGCGCCTATGGCGTATTGCTTCGGCGCTCGGCCCCCTGGTTTACCGCTTTAATAAGCGTGAGCGCTGGGTAACCGATCGCAACTTAGCGGTTGTTTACCCAGACCTCTCCATTGCTGAACGTAAAACCCTTGGTCAGCACAGTTTACGCCACTCAACGGCTACGATGCTGGAGCTGGGGCACGCCTGGATGGCGGAACCAAACAAGGTAGAGACCAGCATTTTAGCGGTACACGGTCGCGACAAGCTCGATAACGCCCGCACCGAAGGCCGCGGCGTGATTGTGCTTGCCCCCCACTTCGGCAACTGGGAGGTGCTTAACTTTTGGCTCTCGAGCCATTTCCCTTTCACCGCCATGTACGAGCCACCCAAAATCACTGCCCTCGATCCTGTGATTCGCCATGGTCGCGAGCGCATGGGGGCTAGCCTGGTGCCCACCAACCCCCGCGGTGTGGCGGCGCTGCTTAAAGCGCTGAAACGCAGCGAAGCGATTGGCATACTCCCCGACCAGGAACCCGACTGGGGCAGCGGCGTTTTTGCACCGTTCTTTGGCCGCGAGGCCTACACCGCCACCCTGCTACCGAAACTGGTCGCCCGGACTCAGGCACGCGTGGTCACAGGCGTCGCGCTACGTATCCCTGGTCAAGGATTTGAAATCCATTTTTTGGATGCCGACGAGCGGGTCTATAGCGACGATGATGTGCAGTCTGCCACCGGTGTGAATGCCAGCGTGGAGGCCGCGATCAACTTGGCGCCTGCGCAGTATCAGTGGGAATACAAACGTTACCGCAAAGTGGCGCAAGAGCAGCAAAACCTCGCCAACTTTCGCGACTATCGTCTTTACTAACAAGGGCTTACTGATGATGCAAAACGACCAATCGGGCGATGAAACACGCCCACCGCAGATTATTTACGCGCTTTACCTAGCGGGCATCGTCACTGCTAATATCACCCTGCTGATCGGCGTGGTGATTGCTTATGTTTACCGCAAGGAAGCGGCGCCCTGGCTGCAGCAACACTACCGTTACCTGATACGCACCTTCTGGATCGGTACGCTGTATGCCTGCATCGCCTTTCTACTCAGTATTGTGATTGTTGGCACCCTACTCTGGCCGCTGCTAGCGGTATGGTTAGGCGTGCGTTGCCTGCTGGGCTGGATCAATGTACGCAAGGGCCAGCCCCCTGCACGTCCCGCCAGTTGGCTGTGGTAATTCGCTCGTCACTCATCGTTATCGCGAGCATAAACATCATCTAAACGCTCGATATCGTCTTCACCCAGATAGCTACCCGACTGGACTTCGATCAGTTCCAGAGGGATTTTTCCGGTGTTTTCCAGCCGATGTAATGCCCCAATGGGGATATAGGTCGACTGATTTTCACTTACCAAGAAGCTTCGCTCCTCAAGCGTTACCCGCGCAGTACCTCTTACCACAACCCAGTGCTCAGCGCGGTGATGATGGCGCTGCAGCGATAGCCGCCCGCCAGGCTTCACCGTAATGTGTTTGACCTGATAGCGCTCACCGCTGTCCATCGCCTGAAAGCTGCCCCAAGGACGCTGCACCTGGGGTGCCGAGCACGGTTCGTTGCGCCCCGCCTGGGAAAGCGATGCCACCAGTTGCTTTACCTGCTGTGCCTGATGACGGTGGGCCACCAGCACGCTGTCAGAAGTCTCCACCACAATAAGATGTTGCACGCCCAACGTAGCCACCAAACGGTGCTCGGCAAACACCAATGAATCCTGGGTATCGGTCAGCCACGTATCGCCTTTAGTGGCGTTACCCGCCGCGTCGAGCGACGCTATGGCCCTCAGCGCATCAAAACTGCCGATATCGCTCCACTGGGCGACCAAAGGCACTACCGCAGCGTGGTCGCAGTGCTCCATGACCGCGTAGTCGATAGAGTCCGCCGAGCAGCGACGAAATGCTTCTTCACCCAAGCGTAGAAAATCCAAGTCGCGATGCGCGCTGCTTACCGCTTCCTCGCAGGCTTTAAGCATTGCTGGCTGCAGGCGCGTTAGCTGATCCAGATAGCTTGAGGCACGCAGCAAAAACATACCGCTGTTCCACAGGTAATCGCCGCTTTCAACCAGCACTGCCGCACACTTGGCATCAGGTTTTTCAATGAAGGCCGCCAGGTGGTGGCCCCCTTCCAGCGGCTCGCCGCAGGCAATATAGCCATAACCCGTTTCAGGCTGTGTCGGAACGACCCCAAAGGTGACGAGATAGCCTGCTTCGGCCAACGGCACGGCGGCTGAAACACTGTGTTCAAACGCTTGAACATCGCCAATCGCATGGTCTGCCGGGAGTACTAGCAGTAGCGGGTCATCGCCAGTTTGACGTGCCAGAAGCGCGGCACAGGCAATCGCCGGGGCGGTATTGCGGCCCTCGGGTTCAAGTACCAGAGTGGCGGTTTGATCCATTTCTCGCAGCTGTTCAGCCATTAAAAAGCGATGGCTATGGTGACCCATCAGCATTGGCGCAGCGGCGTGGAGCCCCTCTAGACGGCTCAGCGTTTGCTGAAGCAGGCTTTGTGATGAAGTTAAACGCAAAAACTGTTTCGGCATCTGCTCGCGGGAGAGCGGCCAGAGCCGCGTGCCGCTGCCACCGCTTAAAATCACTGGCTGAATCATTACTGCGTCCTTGTCGTTGTCCTTGAATCAGAAAACTCTCTTTCCTCAGAGGCTATCCCTGTTGCTGAACCAGTGCCTAGGCCAACCGTTAACTCACCAAAATCAGCCTGCAACCAGTGGCGAAGTTGGCTCATCCTGGGCGCAGTACTCGCCTGTTCGAGCGCAGGCAGGGTGCCGGGAACGAAGCCGCGCTTTATAAAGGGCGCCAATAATGCCGGGTCACCGCTGATAATATGCACCGGGACGGCCGCGCTGGCCTCGTCGCCGGTAATCAAAGGCGCGGCCTGATGGTCGCCCAGCACAATCATCAGGGTATTATCATCCACTACGCGCTCGGCCCAGCGGCCAGTGACTTTCACAGCGTAGTCAACAGACCAGGCATAGTGATCGCGAATACGTTCCACCTCCTGCCACAATACTTCGGGCGGATCGCCTGCGTCTTCCCAGGGGGCAAAAATACGCCCATCACCAATGGATGACCAATCATCCAGCACCGGCAGGATCGGCGTCCAGGGGGCATGACTGGAGATCAGTGCCAATTGGGCAAACACCGGTGTCTCGCCTAGCAAGTAACGCTGGGKGTAATCGAGGGTGAATTGATCCGGCATGGTGACCCAGTTCAGTGCGGGGCCGGCGTAGGCGATATCTCTCGCTGCGGCAATTTCATCGAAACCATAGGCCTCCCCTTCCGGCCACGCCATCGTAATGGCGGGCATCACACCAAGGGTGCGTTGGCCGGTAGCGCGAAAATCATCGATTAAAGTCGAGTGACCACTGTCTAACATCAACTGATACCACAGCTGATTATCGATCCAGCGGCCACTGAGGGCCGTCGCATGGGCCAGCCAGGACTGCCCACCGCTAATCGGCGACGCCATCAGACCAGAAACCACGTGGAGGTCACGCTCGCCTAGCCGCTGCTGCATCTCAGCTAAAGTAGGCAGCAGAACCTCTGCATAGCGTGGTTTTTCCAGCGCCGAGATACCGTAGGACTCAATAAAGGTGAGCAGTACGTTGCGGCCCTCAAGTCCCGGTAGCGGCTGGGCTTCCAACGGTGCGGCTTCCAGCTGGGCGGTAAAGGCGAGGCGTGCAGCGTGGGTATCGGTCACTTGCTGCCACTGAAAGCGCGTAGTGTTCACCATCGGCAACCGCGCGCTATCGATCAGCCGCACCCCATTGAGTTCAAGCGCCGCGCAGGTGGTGGCAATAACCAGCAGCGTTAATGCGGCCGCTCCAGGCAGCCGTTTGATCGAGTAAGCGACTGGTGGAAGCAGCAGGCGCGCCAAACCCAGGGTAATGGCGATTAGCACGGCCGCTCCTACCAGCATTGCGCAAACTGCCAACAGTTGGCCTACATTACCTACTAATAGGTGATAAATTGAGCGCAGCAAAGGTACGTCAAGATAGAGATTAAGTGGCCGGGCAAAGGCCATTTGGGTGGCGGCAGTGCCAAGATTCGCGGCGGTTGCCAGCATCACCCAACTGACCAGCCCAATCGCCACGATGCGGCGCGCTTTTCCAGCGGGAAGCAGTAACATGATTGGCGTGATGATCAGCGCCTCCCAAGCGAGCAAGTGTGTACTGATATCGCCAAAGCGCCACCAAAGTGGCACGATGAGTAGGAGATTCAGCATTAGCAGCGTTAGTAATAATCGACTCATTGCACCCTCTGTGTGCCTGCTTTAGCGAACAGTTTCAAAGATATAACCTTTAGTCTCAAAGCAAAGCTGTACCCAGTCGCAAGACAAGAGAGCAAGGAATAAGGCTGCTGAAAAACACAACAATCATGTACTGTAATATTTTATCGTATAGTTATTGTGTAAAAATTTCACGCTTTGCTTGATCATGCGTTTTGCAGGCCTTCACCGGAAAGGATTTCGCGTATGCGTTGTAACTATTTTGCTAGAAAGCTGGTTGCTAGAAGGCTGGTTGGTAGGTGGCGGGCCGATAAATGGATAGTTTTACTCAGTTGTACGCTAGCCTTACCGGCGTTTGCCGAAGACGATCAACATTTCAGCATGGTCATTGAACGCGCCCAACAGCTGGCCGAAGAAGCTTATCAAGCCCCGGAAGAAACACTGCCCCAGGTATTACGTGAGCTTAACTACGATACCTACCGGCAAATCCGTTTTAACCCAGAACACGCCTACTGGAAAGATGAGAGCCCCTTTAGCTTGCAGCTATTTCACAGCGGCTTTCTGTTTCAAACCCCGATTACCTTGAACGTTATCGACAACGATACGGTAGCGCCGCTGCCCTTTTCAGCACAGGATTACACCTACGATGGCAATGCCGCGACGCTGAAAGAGCAAGACTTAACCGGCAGCGGCCACGCAGGGTTTCGTCTTCACTACCCCCTTAACAGCAACGAGTATGACGATGAGTTTGGCGTTTTTCTCGGCGCCAGTTATTTTCGCATCGTTGGGCAGGGACAGGCTTACGGGCTTTCGACCCGGGGGCTGGCGATCGATACCGCCTCCCCTGAAGGCGAAGAGTTCCCAGCATTCCGCGAGTTTTGGCTGTATAAACCCGACGCTGATGCCAAACAGATTGAGCTGTTGGCGTTAATGGACAGCCCTTCGGTTAGCGGAGCCTACCGGTTTATCATCCAACCCGGCGAAAACACCCAGGTTGAAGTAGAAGCCGAACTATTTGCCCGGGAAGATATTGCCAAGCTTGGCGTCGCCCCGCTCACCAGTATGTTCACTTACGGTGAAGCAAGCCGCGAACGGCCGGACGATTTTCGCCCCCAAGTGCACGACTCCGACGGTCTGCTGATGCATACCGGCAGCGGCGAATGGATCTGGCGCCCGCTGAGCAACCCGGCTCACTTACATACATCGGCCTTTATCGACGACTCTCCCCAAGGCTTTGGTTTGATGCAGCGGGAGCGTGACTTTAACCGCTATTTGGACACCGAAGCCCAGTACAACCGCCGCCCCAGCCAGTGGGTTGTCCCGCTGGATGAGTGGGGACCGGGTCACGTGGAGCTAGTCGAGATTCCTACCCCCGATGAGACCCACGACAATATCGTCGCCTATTGGGTCGCGGRCGACACGCTAGATGCAGGCGAGTCCCGCCGCCTGCACTACCTCACCCACACGCTGAATACCCAGCCTGACGCGCATAACCTTGGCCGTGCCATTCGCACTCGTCATGGCAGCGCAGGCGTGCCGGGGCAAGCGGACTCCCCTTCACAAGATCAACGCCAGTTTATCGTCGATTTTCAGGGCGGAGCGTTAGCGGATATTAGCGCCGACCAGCCCGTGGAGTTAGCTATCAGTTCCCAACCCGGTGAGGTTCTGTTGCCTCAGGTCACCGCGTTACCTGACGACAATGGCTGGCGGGCTAGTTTCCGGCTGCCCGCTAGCGACCAGCCCAGTGATGTTCGCCTAAGGCTCACCTTAAACGGAGAACCGATTAGCGAAACCTGGAATTACGTGTGGTATCCCGATGACCAATAGCACTGATAAAGCACTCCCTATATCGCCAGCGTCTGTGCGGATAAAGGCACGCCCATTCAGAGAGCCCAGCTAATGCGGCGCATGGCGCTGCAACGGCTGCGTAGCGCGGGTGGGCTAGCCCGCTCGCTGTTTATTTATTGGCGGCCGGGGCGCCAGCGGGGGCTAAAACGACTTTACCAACCGTTTATTCAGCCCGGCAATATCGCTTTTGATATTGGCGCCCACCTAGGCGACCGCAGCGCGGCTTTTCATGCACTGGGCGCCAGGGTGGTGGCGTTAGAGCCCCAGCCCGACCTCGCCAAGTGGTTTAAACGCCTTGTGAAGCCGCCGACTATCACCCTGCTGCCAGTGGCGGCTGGCCCAACGGCGGGCTTCGCCGAGATCGCGATTAGCCCCAGTAACCCAACCCTCGCCACGCTTGCCACCGAATGGCGTGAGCAGATTGGCCAACGCAACCCAGGTTTTAGCCAAGTACGCTGGGAACAACAATTACGCGTGCCGGTGACCACGCTGGATGCGTTAATTGACGAGTACGGCGAACCTAGCTTTATCAAAATCGACGTTGAGGGTTTTGAAGCGGAGGTTCTAGCCGGGCTAAGCTGCCCGGTGGCGGCGCTTTCGGTGGAGTTTGTAGGCGGTACATTAGAGGTAAGTCACGCCTGCGTGAGCCATTTAAGCCGCCTTGGCGAGTACCGTTATAATGTGGTGGCCGGTGAGCAGCGGCAATTCCGCTGGGCCGAGTGGCAAACGCCGCAAGCAATTAGCGAGTGGCTAAGTGCAGGGGCCGACGACCTGCCCTCTGGGGATCTTTACGCCTGTCGCTCAGACCATCCGCTGCTGTTGAATTTACTTTGATTATTTTGAATACTCCTATAGGCACGTCACGCAATGATTCACCACTGGCAAACCCTGACCGCTCCACAGTTAGCCGAATTCGCTCAGCACGACCCGGTAGCGATACTGGTACTCGGCGCCATTGAACAGCACGGCACTCACCTCCCGCTAGCCACCGACCTGACCATTGGCGAGGGACTGCAGGCCGCTATGCTGAAGGAGCTAGATCCGAACCTGAACGTTATCTGCCTACCACCGATGGCGGTCGGAGCCAGCGACGAGCATGCCAGTTTTCCCGGCACACTCAGCCTGCCCGCTCCGCTGGCGATTGCCACCCTAGAAGCCTACGGCGACAGTTTAGCCAGGGCAGGCATTCGCCGCCTGGTGCTGCTTAACAGCCACGGCGGCAATAAAGCGGTGATGGATCTAGCGGGGTTAACCCTGCGGCGGCGGCATGCCATGCGCGTGGTCAAGGCCACCTATACCCGCCTACCGCCTTTGGAAGCGGCTATTGATGCCGACGAATTGCGCTACGGTTTGCACGGTGGACTGCTCGAAACCGCGATGATGCGCTATTTAGCCCCCACTCTGGTACAGCTAGACGGCTACCAAGCGGCACCGCCCGCGGCGCCCCAAGGTGATGCATTAGTCAGTGCCGAAGGGGCCGCAGCATTTGCTTGGTTGGCGGAAGACCTGAGTGCCCAGGGCGTGGCCGGGGATGCCAGCCACGCCAGCGCTGAATTAGGCGAGCGGTTGGTGCAGCACTATGCTCGTCAGTTAGCGGCAGTGGTGACAGAAACCGCCCACCTACCGCCACTGACCAACTAAAACCGCTTTATCAATGGAAGACAGCTTTAGCTCGTGGCCGTTTTGCGTTCAGCGCTGATCGCTTAACACGTCTTCCAACAGGTGCCCGCCACGGGTTGCTTTGGCATTCAGGTAGCGCTGATTATGGTCGGTAACACTGCCATACAGCGCCTGACGTGAGACCACCTCAATGCCCCCCTGGCGCAGCGCTTCCATCTTCAACGGGTTGTTGGTCAGCAGTTGAACCTGATCAATATCGAGCGCATTGAGCATATCCACCGCCACCGCGTACTGGCGCTCATCGTCGCCAAAACCGAGTACCTGATCCGCATCCACGGTATCCAAGCCCCCATCTTGCAAGGTGTAGGCGCGCAACTTATTGGCTAAACCAATGCCCCGGCCCTCTTGCGCCAAATAGAGCAGTACACCACCGCCCATGGCTTGAATATCCGCCACGGCATTGCGCAACTGCTCGCCACAATCGCAGCGCAGGCTGCCAAACAGGTCGCCGGTTAAACACGCCGAATGCAGGCGCAGCGGCACCGCACCTTCCCAGCGCTCCGGCTTACCGATCACCACGGCAACGTGCTCGCGCAGGCCATCCGGCTCCCGGAAGAGTACAAAGCGGCTGTCGGCAGCATCCTCAAGGGGAATATTCGCTTCACTTACCCGTTTGAGCATACCCGGCGCCCCGGCTAGGCACTGCTCAGCGTCTTCAGCGGTGACCTGCAGCAGTCGCCCTGCTGCCAATTGCTGTTCTATACCCGCCGTGGCCTCTTCGCTAACAAAGGCACACAGCGCTGCAGGAACCAGCAGAGCACGGCGCATCAGCGTCACCGCGCCTCGCTCGGCTAACCCTGCGGGTTTCAAGCCACTGAGTAGCCCACCAGCGGGTTGCGAGAACGTTTCCGAAGTGGCCAGACGATGCAGTTCATCGGTGCTAACGTGGGCGGCCAGCGGCAGGCTGGCAGCCTCAGCGGTTAAGTTCATACCCATCGCCGCCAAACGGTGACGGGTAAGCACCAGAGAAGGTCGCTCGCCCGCTAACAGGGCAAGCGCTTCAACTGACTCACTGCCTTCCAACGCCTGCACGAGCAAACGTTGCTCGCCAGCATTTACCACCACGGGCAAGCCACGTCGAATATCGAAAATAGCGCGTTCAATCTGGTACATGTAGGCCTCCAGGCTTCCTTACGAGGGGGATGGCGCACGCTTGCGCTGAGCTATTTGTTTTAAACTGAACTAATGGTTGCCCTGAACTGCTTGCTCTTGACCAAGTAGCACCCGCATGATGAGACGGATTTTTTAGCACGGAGGCGTCATGCCCGAACCCCATGTCAACACTATTGTGCTGGCCGATGCCTGGGAATGGCTGTTGGCGTTGCGTCATCGGCACTCTTGCGATGCAGCGATCACCTTGACGCCAACCGGCGAGTGGCATACGGCCAAGCCGGTCGCCGCTGAGGCGCGAGAATTGCTCGATTGCCTGACCCCGCTGGCCAGTAGACCGGCCTGGGTAGTAGCACAACTGGGGCAGAGTATGGATGGCCGCATTGCCACAGAAAGCGGCCACTCCCACTACATCAACGGTCATGAAAGTTTGGTTCACCTGCACCGCCTGCGCGCTTTGGTCGACGCGGTGGTGGTCGGTGCGGGCACCGCCAGCGCCGATAACCCGCAGTTGACCGTGCGTCACGTTAGCGGCACTCACCCGACGCGGGTGGTGCTGGATCCGCGAGGCCGTATTCCCAATGACCTGGCACTGCTGAATACCGATAGCGCCCCAACGCTGCATATTGTGGGGCCTGTTCTGGGGCCTGAGTGGCAGGCGACAACGAGCCTGGCCCACGTTGAACGTTTCGTATTGCCGCTGAATGCCAGCGGTCAGTTCAACCCACACGACGTCATCACTCTGCTCGCTGGCAAAGGATTGCCCCGGGTGCTGATTGAAGGTGGCGGCATTACGGTGTCTCAATTTATCGAAGCAGGCGCCGTTGACCGACTGCACCTGCTGGTGGCCCCGCTGCTGATTGGCTCCGGCAGGCCAGGGCTTAAAATGACGCCCATTGAGACCCTTGAGAGTGCGCTGCGCCCGCCCTCGCGAACTTTCCGCTGCGGCGACGACACGCTGTTCGACCTGCGACTGCGGGATACCACCGCCTGACGGGTGGGCTTTTTCACGCCGGCTCAGCGCCACCCAAATGCCCGGTAGGCTCGCCAACAGCACCAGCACACCGTAAGCCAACGAGACTGCCACCCCTTGGGCAGACGGCAGGCCTACCAGCGTCCAGACACCGGCAGCGGCGCCTTCGCGCAGCCCCCATCCAGCCACCGAAAACGGAATCAGCATGGCCAGCAGCAATACCGGGGTAAGCGCGAGCACTTGCAGCGCCGGTAGCTCAACGCCAATCGCCCTGGCGGCGCACACCATGACCAGGCCATAACTCAGCACAATCGCTAACGATGACAGCAACTGTAGGGGCCATACGCCGTGCTGGAACAGGCCACGCCGTACATCACGAGCCAGGGCTTGGCACCAGCTCGGMAGTCTGGTCAGCCAGTGGCTAAAACGTTGACGCAGCAGCAGGCCGCTGACGATGGCCAGCGCAAGGCCTACCATCACGCTTAAGCCCACCGCCGTAATCACTGACCCACCCAGCGCGGTATGCCAGAGCGGTGAAAACAGCAGCGCCGTTAGCGTTAGCACCACCACGGCGACCTGCCCCGAGGCGCGCTCGATAATCACCGCTCGCCAAGCGCGGCCCCTAGACTGCGCTTGAGTGGCATGGCGGTGCGCCCGCCCGGCGTCGCCTAATACCCCGCCGGGCAACAGCTGATTGACCAGCAGCGCCAAGTAGTATTCACGCAGGGCGTAAGCAAACCGCAGCGGCACATCAATAAGCCCGGCAGTAAACTGCCAGCGCCAGGCGCAGAGCATAATCTGTAGCGTGCTGATGCCTAACGCCAGCACGACCCACTCAGCGGAGAAGCCCTGCACCTCTGCTACGATAGCCTGGGGCTCAACCCACAGCGCCACCGCACCCAGCAATGCCATGCTGACCACCACGCGGCGTAGCCATGGGCTTTGCAAGCCTATGCTTCTAGAAACACTGAACATCCGCTGAACAGGCCTCATAGGCTTAAGCCTCTTCCCTGGGCTTAGCAAAAAGAGGCGTCGCAAACAGATCGCGGTGCCCTACCCCAATACCCAGTTCGCCATTGGCCACTGCTTGCTGACGCAGCTGCAGCCAAGTGGCAATACGTGCTGAGGCTTGCGGGGCTTGTTCGGTGGCGGCTTCGGCCCAGCCCTCAAGCAGCGCCATCATTAGCGGCTGCTGAGCGTGGCTATCCGCGGCGAGTAGCCACGGCGTTTCCGCTTGTTCAACGCGATAATGGGCTGCCTCTAGCGCGCAGACTAACGCCTGGTGAGCCTGACCGCCCAACGCATCACCCAAGCCCTTATCGCGCTGCTGATGGGCAATAAACATGGCCCGCAGCCAGTGATCTTCATCATCCAGTACCGGCGCGCCTTGCAGGTCGATAAAATGCCACTCGCCGGTCACGCTAAGTGCTATCAGCAGCGCCTGCTGCTGCTCGGCAATGCTGGCCACCAAGGCATCAATCCACTGCTGGGAAACCAAATCCAGCAGCGCCGAGGCGGTCACCAGATGCGCATCATCGAGCGGCACATCGGCAAGCGGTTCAAGCGATACGCAGTGGGTCTCCACCGCCACGGGCTGCCCTTGACGATCACTTAGCCCGGCGGCTCGCTGGCGCGCCTGGGCTAACAAGATGGCGTCGTGATCAATCAGTTTCCAGCGCTGTTGGCCGCTCAGGCGCGGGGCCAGAAAGCGCATATTACTGCCCCGGCCACAGCCAAGATCCGCGATCAGTGGCGTTGGGTTGCGCGTGCTCAGCCACTCCGCAGCAAGCTCCGCAAGACGCTGGCTGCGGGAAGCGACATCTGCCGCCTCTCGCAGCGTTAGCCAATCGGACGCAAACTGGCTGCCTGCGCGCAAAGTCGGGGCATCGATTGGCGCGGTTAACGCCGTGGCGAACTCAACACCCGACTGCTGCCAGTCGCTAAGACCGTCGCGGGCCTGGGCAGCTCCCTGGCGCAGTTTTTGGCGCAACTTGGCATCATGGCAAAAGCGACTCAACGCGTCTTGAAGAGCGTCAGCATCGCCCGGCTCAACGTTTAACCCTGCACCTTCCGGCAAGGTATCGCGAAGCGCCCCGCCAGTGGTGGTAATCACCGGCAGGCCGTGAGCGAGGGCTTCGGTGACCACCATGCCGTAGCCTTCATACCAGGAGGGCAGCACCAGCGCGTGGGCCCCACGATAAGCCGCTTCCAGCGTCTCGCTATCGCACTCGCCATGCAGGTGCACGCTGGCCTGCAAGCCGTTCTGCTCAATCAGTTGCTCTACGCGCCGAGTGAACTCAGGGTCACGTGCACCGCCGTAGCAGTCACACTGCCAGTGATCACCGGCAACGCCCGCCAGCGCTTGCACCAGCACATCCTGCCCCTTGCGCGGCGTTAGCGTTGCCACACACAGCAAACGTAGGGTTTCATCGGGTTCTGCTGCAGGGCTGATCGGCGCCTGGGCTACGCCCGGCTCAACCACTGTTACATTAGCGTTTAGGGGTAGAGCGTAGTGGGCAGCCAGCTCGGGCAAGCGTCGGGCGGTAAAGTGACTGGTGACAATAATCCGCGCCACGGGGGCAAGCGCGGTTAACTCACTGCGATGAAAACGCTGCTGATCGGCTTCGTTCAGGCCCAATTCATCGCCTAAGGGGTGATGCAGCAAGGCAGTGATATCCAGCCGCTGGGCATGCTGAGCCACTATTTCGGGCAATGCGCCCATGGCCAAGCCGTCAATGACTACCGCCCCATGATCGGGTAGCGCATTAAGTGCCTGGGCAAGGGCTGCGGCTGCCTCGGCATCCGCGTCAGGAAAGGTACCCGCCAAGCCGACAACATTAATCGCCCAGCCCTGGTCACGKAAGGCCGAGACGATATGCGCATCGTAGATATAGCCGCCGGTGCGTTGAGCAGGGTCACCGGCAACGATTAACGTAAAACGCCGACTCATAGCGCGCCTTCGTAGCTGGCCCAGGCCACATGGGATTCATGCAGCTTGACCTCCATATGGGTAATCCCTTGAGCAGTGGTGCCCATTTTGCCCTCACCGATCGCCTTAGCGAGCCGGTCGAAGATCACCTTGGCCATAAACTCGGTAGTGGTGTTTTTACCCGCGAACTCAGGCACTTCATCCAGGTTGCTGAAGTTATAACCGGCGAGGACTGCCTTCACCGTTTCGCTAGCCAGGCCGATATCGATCACCAGGCCATCCTCATCCAGCTCAGGACGCTGAAAGACCACATCCACCACGTAGGTAGCGCCATGGGTGCGCTGGGCGGGGCCAAAGATCTCGCCATTAAAACTGTGGGCGATCATAAAGTGGTCACGAACACATAAACGAAACATAGCGTCTCCAAAAAATGAGCAAATGAGTTATACGGGATAGCGCAGGCGGTGACAGAGTTCAACGCTGCCGCGGCCAAACAGCCTAGGGGCCAGCGTTGGTAGCTGCGCGAATTCACTTTCGCCGCTGATCAAGGCATCCAACCGCTCGTCCACCAGCAGGCTCAGCGCTAACCGAAGGCGGCGTTGGTAGTCCCAGCGGGGGCGTAGTTTGGACGGTAGCTGGCCGACTTGGCTGGCCTTGAGCGTTAGTCGCTGAGAGTGGAAAGCACCGCCCAACGGAATGGCAACATCCCCCTCGCCAAACCAGCTCATTTCAATAATGCGCCCTTCACTACCGACTAATTCAAGCGCTTGGCGTAAACCCGCTGATTGGCCGCTGGCGTGGATCACACAATCTTGGTCAAGGGAGGCTTGTTCAGGCGTAGCGAAAGCCACACCCAGTTTCTCGGCCAATGGGCGACGCTCTGAATTAATATCGACCAACTGGACGGTCACACCGGGCACCTGGGCGCACAGATAAGCCACCAGTGCACCGACAACACCGGCGCCAATCACACAGATTCGTTCACCCAGCATGGGCTCTGCGTCCCACACGCCGTTAATGGCGGTTTCCATATTAGCAGCCAATACGGCGCGTTTCGCAGGTACATTGGCGGGCACTTCGAGCACCGCCGAAGCAGGCACAATGTAGCGATCCTGATGGGGAAACAGGCAGAAAACGGTTTTATTCAGTAGAGCGCTTGGCCCTTGCTCAACGCGACCAACGCTACAGTAGCCATACTTAACCGGGGCAGGGAACTCCCCCGACTGAAAGGGAGCCCGCATGCGCGAAAATTCGCTTTCAGGCACGCGGCCATTGAACACCAGCGACTCGGTGCCGCGGCTGATACCGCTGTACAAGGTGCGCACATACACCTCGTCTGAAGCGGGCGTAGTAAGCTGTTCACGCCGCAACTCGCCCTGTGCTGGGTGAGTCACCCAGAAGGCATTGGCCCAGTTTTTTGGGCAATCATAGGAAGTTTCGCCAACCTCGTCAGGCGCCGACATGAGCGTTCCTTTTCGTTACGAGCCCACATAGTCTGGGCTCTGTTTCATTCCGTTGAATGTGGCGTGGCACCATTAGGCTGCAAGTTAAGACTAAGGGAGACCCTGTGTGTCTTAGCCTCTTGCCCGGCCACTTACCATAATGATTGACCGCATATTGCATGGCCCTAGGCAGAACAGTTTTCAATGGTTCACCATCTTCAGCTTAGCGGGTGAAAAGAAAATATTCGATTAACCAGTTGCAACTAATCCGTCAAACTCTTGATCATATGGACAACCCTACCTTCTTCTACAAGAATGGTACATATAAAAATAGTTGCATCATTTATTTTAACTGCGGATAGCAACGCCGCTTCGTGAGAGACCATGCCGCTTTTCACTAATGCCTCCCTTTCACCCCAGCCCAAGCGGCTTTACAGCGCTGCAGAGCTACTGCTGGCCGGCTTGCTGCTAATCGCCGTGGGCAAAGGCCTGCCACTATTAATGGCGACGCCGGCTAACTGGGGGGTGGCCATTGCCTTCTACACCGTTATATCCACCCTGATCATATTTTTCTGGCCCTACGGCTCACTGGGGTGGGCAAACCGGGTCACGCTGGCCCGTGCGGTATTGGTTGCCCTGGTAGCGGGCGCGCTCGCCGATAATACGTTTACAGGGGCTATAGGCCAGTGGCTGGTTATCGCGGTGTTCGCCCTACTGCTGGATGGCGTTGACGGCTGGATTGCCAGGCGCACCAAAAGCCMCACACCGTTCGGTGCCCGCTTTGATATGGAGTTGGATGCCCTACTGATTTTACTGCTTTGTGCGGGATTGCTGCGGTTGGAGTCACTAGGCGTTTGGGTACTGTTAATCGGTGGGATGCGCTACCTGTTTATCGCTGCCAGCTGGCAGTTCCCGTGGCTCTCACAGCCGCTGTTTGCAAGCTATCGCCGCAAGGCGGTGTGTGTTTGGCAAGTAGTCGCACTGCTGCTGGCATTAACGCCGCTTACTTCGCACCTTGTCGCCAGCCTGCTGGCCATTAGCGCATTGATATCTTTAACCTATTCGTTTGGTTTTGATATCTGGTGGCTTTATCGGCACCGCCACCGTTAAGCCACTCAATATTACAATACAGGGGCGGTAAAACTAAAAGCTCATGTGCTTGAAGCCTTGAAAGCAAGCCTGATGTTGATGAAGGCTTTTTTCTGAAGATAGTGTCTGCAATGTCGGTACGACTCTATTTTATCCTGTGCTTGTGAGGAGCTGCGTCAATAGAGACAGCGCAGCCCCAAAGCCTTAGGCAAGGATTAACTAGCCGTTTTGCGTTTGATATGGTCAATGACTAGGCCATGCTCATGTTGAGGGCTAAACATCACGATATCCGTATCTTCTTCCGCCCGAACGCTATGCCCAGGAGGCCAGTAAAACATGTCGCCTTCTCGAGAAGTTTCCTCTGTGTGATCGGAATACAACGCGGTAATCGAGCCTTTTACTACATAACCCCAGTGCGGGCTTTGACAACTATCCCCTTCCAGGCCGTGCAACAAATCGGTGATATCAGTACCGTTGCCAAATGAGAAATACTCAGCACCCATCTTCCCAAACCCCGTTACATCACCAAAATCCTTTTGTTGTCGGGCGACTGCTCCGGGTAAGTCTATCTGGACTGGAATGTCTTCTTTTGCAATATGCATAGCACGCCCTCCTTTTCGAGGTATAGGGCCAATTGGCCCATAAAAAGTGTAGCCGAGTGGAGGTTAAAAGCCATACGGGCGCAGTTATTCCAGAATTTCTGGTGCCTCCTCCTGCACTAAAGTTTTATCCAGGGCAGCGACAGAATACGCCGTCAGAGCAAACAGCTACCGCCAATAAAAAAGCCAGCCTCCTGTGTGCATAGGAAGCTGGCTAGCTCAGTTAAGGTAGTTAACTTTCTGTTTTTAAATATATTAGGCAGCCATAGCAGTGCATTCATCAGCGCAATGCAGACACGCTTTGGCACACTCTTGACAATGCTTGGCGTCGTGCTTGAAGCACTCATCACCGCAAGCCTTGCAAATATCAGCACATATCCGGCAGATATCTTTGGCGTATTCACTACCCTGTGCCATGAATGACGCCGCTAAACGGCATATTTGAGCACATTGGCGATCTAGACGAACGCACTCGGCCATCATTTTTGCATCATCTTCCTTTAAGCAGGCAGTGGCGCAAGATTCACAATAAACCGCACAGATATTGCACGCTTCGATACACGACTTATATTTTTCAAATTCCATCTTCCTAACCTCCTTTTATACAACGAATGCACAACCTGTCACCTGAACATCAGTTACAAGTTGCACTCTGAGCTCCCTGCGGAGCTCGTATAGAAGGTTAGTACAGATACCTTATGAAACAAGCGGGCCCCCCTCCCTCTAGCCCTAGCGTTCCAACCCCAGGCGCTGGTGCCACTCAGCAAGGCTTTCATCCGGGTACTCATCAAAGCATTTGTCTTGGAACTGCGCATTTACCTCCACCCAATCCGCCCTGCTTCCCAACATCATGTGTGTTCGCTTGGGTGGTGTCGGCAGTGGTGTATCGATTGCTGATGCGAAAGGGTGCACAAGCTCGGGCCAGTCGGGATCGTAAACCCATAGCGACGTGGCGCAATGCTTGCAAAAATGCCGCTCGCCCGTGCTTTGCACGCCATCGATGATCGCTCGATAGACCGAGATGTGCTCATCGCCACTCACATTTAGGGTTTTACTATCACCGCTGAGGTTGATGGCATAGCCGCCACCGCCCGCCGTTTTACGGCAAATAGAGCAGTAACAACGGTTGAATGGATAGGGATGCTGAGACCTTACATTGAACGTCACGGCCTGGCAGTGACATGATCCTTTGAGCAGCATAGTTACCTCCGTTTGCAGCGGTTACTCAACATGAGTATCGAAGCGCGACTGCATGAACCACGTGCGGTCTTCAGCTCTCTTTTAAGTTCTTTTTAAGCTCTCTCTTAACATTTTAGCGCATAGGTTATCCGGCGCCTTCAACGGGAAAGATTGACGCTGTTGGCAAGTCAGCGTGTCAGCGCTCATCCTTTAAGGCTTGCAACAGTTCAGCCACGGCCAATTCGCCTTCGGGTTCGTCAAACGCTTGAGCCAGCGAGCCTTGCACAAAGCTCAAAAAGCGATAGGCGGCGGGCGGTAAGCGACGCTCCCGACGCACCACAAAGTGCCAGCGGCTTTTCAGCGGAAAATCCTGCAAGGGCAGCTCTTGAACACCTTTAGGGGAGKCCGCAACCACATGTCGCGACAGCACTGCCAACCCCATTCCCGATGCCACTGCAAGCCGGATCGCCTCGTTGCTGGCGATCTGCTGAGTGGAGCGCAGCTCAATACCCGCACTGTATAACCAGGCATCAAAGGTATGCCGGGTCGCGGATCCCGGTTCGCGCAGTAGGAATCGCTCATTTTTGAGAGACGCCATGGTGAGGCCCTCCATGCCTGCCCAACGGCAATCCGTCGGCCCCACGACGACCAGCGGGTTGCTCAGAAAAGGCGCAGCGAGCACCGCGTCATCGCTGGGCGGGTGGCTAAAGACATAGATATCGTCTTCGTGACGCTCAAAGCGATTAAGCATCTGCTGACGGTTACCGATCTCCACCGTGACGTCTACCTGCGGGTTAGCCTGGCTAAAGGGCCCTAAAAGACGGGGCAGCACGTACTGGGCTGTGTTGACCAGGCCAATACTAAAATGGCCGCGGCCACCCCGGTTGTATTCGCCCAGATACTGGCTAAACACATCGGCACGGCTGAGTAAGTCCTGGCTTAGCTGATAGAGCGCTTGTCCGACTTCAGTGGGCACCACGCGACCATCCTCCTGGCGCACAATGGGTTCACCGACAATTTCCCGCAGCCGTTTCAACTGCTGAGACACCGTAGGTTGAGTCAGGTGGAGCCGATTCGCGGTGGCGGTAATCGAGCCTGTGCGTACCACGTCGGCATAAACCTGCAGCAGGCGGAAGGTCAGTTGTCGTACTTTCATCCTTTACACCATAGATAATTATCTATGACTGTATAAAGTTTATTTGTTTTCATCAATCTCTTTAGGTCGCTAAAGTAGCCGCTTTAAAACCCTGTAAAGGAGATCTTCCGTGCCGGATATTGTGGTCATGTTCTTTGTGCTAGGTGTGGTGGCCGGTGTGGTGCGCTCCGATCTCAGCATTCCCAAAGCCGCTTACGACATACTAAGCCTACTGCTGATGCTCACCATCGGCCTTAAAGGCGGCATGGCGTTGCACGGCAGCTTGAGCCTTTCACTGCTTATCGAGTTGGCCGGTGTCACATTATTGGGGATCATTATTCCGCTGGTTATCTTTCCGGTCGGCCGCTACCTAGTACGGTTGTCTATTGCCGACAGCGCCAGTCTCGCGGCCCACTATGGCTCGGTGAGTGCCGGTACTTTTGCTGTTGCACTAGCGTATACCGAAGCGCATAACCTGGTGACCGGCGGGCAAGTCACCCTTTACCTGGTGTTGCTGGAGCTTCCAGCCATTATGCTGGGGCTGATGATTTACCGGCGTTTTAGCCGTAATGGCACAACCAGCTCGGCCGCGGGCCTATGGCACGAAACCCTGACCAATCGCGGCGTTATTCTACTGGTAGGCGGTGTTCTGATTGGCTGGCTTTACGGCCCGAATGCAGGCGAATCGGTGACTGGCCTATATACCCACGCCTTCAAGGGTATATTGGCGCTGTTTCTGCTGGAGATGGGTCTGGTCGCGGCAGAGACACTGCGCAGCCTGCGCTGGGGACACAGCCGCCTAATCATCTTTGCTATGGCAGCGCCCATTGCGCTCTCCTGCTTAGGTTTGATGATGGCGTACTGGCTTGGGCTACCCGCAGGCTCCGCGGTTATTCTGGCGAGTCTTACTGCCAGCGCGTCATACATTGCCGCGCCTGTGGCCATTCGTGCCGCGATTCCAGACGCCAACATTGGCCTTGCCATGCTGGCGTCACTGGGGCTCACCTTCCCCTTCAATGTGCTAATTGGCATTCCGCTCTATCATCAACTTTGGGGATGGCTGGCGGGGTGAGCCACCGCGAGAATAATCTGTTGATTCTCATCAGAGAAACAATTCTCGTTAATGGCAATATAGTGCATCAGCCTGGTCTGCTTCATGGGGCCACCAGAACCAGCGAACGGGTACGTCGTCATCGTGACGGCTGGCGGGTAAAGGAAGGACTTTCGCCTGTTCGACCAACGCAAGCGCTCGGGCAAAACAATCCACGGATTCCTGCGTCTCGGCTGGTTCTGTTAAAGCGTCCTGATGCAAAAGCGTATCCAACAGTTGTGGTGTCACTGGCGCCTCAGGCTGAGTAGGCCGTTTCTGATACTGAGCGACCCAGACACCGGTGGCTTCATCGACTGAATATAATTTCAGCAATACCGGCGCATAACGGGCAATAAACTCGACTGCAGATATTATATAGTTAGCCGTCTCATTACTAAAAAAGAAGTTAAATCCGAGCCTTACCCAGCCTGGGCGATATATGCTTCTACCCTTTTGGACTAAAGCTTCATGCTCTGCTGCGGTCTCACTATCAATGGCGAGCAGTTCATGACCATAAGGCCCTGCACAGGAACACCCCCCTCTCGCCTGAATACCAAACAGGTCATTCAACATGGCAACCACCAGATTATGATGAATAGCCTTGCCACCGGCAGTAATGTTGAAAGAAAAAATCGCCAGCCTGGGCACATCAAGGGCCCCCAGCAGACGCACGTTAGCGACTTTTTGCCAGCGTGCCACGGCCATCGCTACCAGCGCTTGCTCGCGTGACTCAATCGCCTCGACCCCAACGCTTTCCTTAATACGAAACGCCAGCCCGGCTCGAATATCACCCAGGATATTCGGTGTTCCCGCCTCCTCCCGGCGCTCAACATCGCGCACATAACGGTGATGGGTCGCCGTCACATAGGAGACTGTGCCGCCCCCGGCTATGGATGGCTTGGCATTGCGGCACAGGGCTTTTCGAATCACCAATACGCCGGAACTGCCCGGCCCGCCAACAAACTTATGGGGCGATAGGAAGATGGCATCCAGGTGATCATCGTGGCCGCTGCCTGCCATATTGATCTTCACATAGGGCCCGCTCGCCGCATAGTCGAAGATAGCCAAGCCGCCGTATTGATGCGCTAGCCTTGCCACTTGGTGCACCGGTGTCAAAATGCCCGTTACGTTGGAAGCGGCCGAAAACGCTACCACTTTGACATCCCGTTGAGCATAGGCCTGCAACTCCTGTTCAAGCACCATGAGATCAGGGAGGCCATGGCCGCCAAGCGGAATGCGTACCACGTCCACATCGCACTCTCGCCACATCAGGTCATTGGAGTGATGCTCGTAGGGGCCAACAAACACCACGGGCTTGGCCGCTTGCGAAGTCCTCTGCTCAGGCGTCAACTCAAGGATCCGACAGCAGCGATCTATCGCCGCTGTCGCCCCGGCGCCAGCAAAAATAACCGCATATTCGTGATTGGCACCGACCGATTCCGCGACAGCCTGGCGGGCGGCTTCGCGCAGCCGCGTGGTCATCTTGCCGGTGTAAGAGGTTTCGGTATGGGTGTTGGCGTAGAGAGGCAGCACTTCTTTCTGAATTGCGCGCTCCACTATCTCCAGCGCCCTTCCCGATGCCGTGTAATCGGCATAGAGCAAGGGGCATGCGCCAAACGGGCCAGGGATCAAACGCCCTTCACCAATCACCCCGCTCTGCAGGCACTGCATCCACTCATGAGAGATCGCCGAGGGGGAGCTCGTTGGTTTTCTTGACTTGTTCCATTGAGAAGCACGATGTGACATTACTAAGCTCTATTCTCGCAATAAGCCTTTTATAAAAGGCGTCATAAGACTGGTTATCACGCGTAATGACCTTGAGTAAGTAGTCGTACTCACCTGCCAGGCGATTCACCTCTACAATTTCAGGAAATGCCTGTACGGTTTCCTGAAATGCATTAAGCCAAGCCTGATTATGTTTATCCGTTTTAACCATCACAAACACGGTGAGTCCAAGATTCAACTTTTCAGGGTTCAATACGGCAATTCTTTTTTCAATGACGCCGTCTTTTTCCAGTCTTTGTATTCGCCGCCAGCATGGCGTAACAGAGAGTCCAATCCCCTCTGCGAGCTGTGCTATAGAAAGAGTATCATCGCGCTGCAGCTGTTCAAGAATTTTCAAATCGAAACGATCAATAAGCAATTTATTTCCCCATGGCGAGCTTATTGAGCATTTTTTTCTAAAACAAGCGTTTTATCAAGGGATAAATGAAATATTTTTTCATGCCCCATAGCGTTTTTCTCAACACCACGTTAAATTTTTAAAGCGCACCATTAAGCGGGCACTCCAAAAGTAATTTTCAAAAAAATAAGCACATTAAAATATGCATAAAACTAAACACTAGAATTTGAGATTTACTTATCCAACCCGCCATCAGGCAGCCGTTTAACCGGAAAGGGGAAACCCACTGCCCAATTGATTAGTGAAAGAGGAGCAGTGGATTTTTATAGCAGAACTAAACGTTTTTAACCATGGCTACCTTCAGGCAAATTACCCTGATCGGCGTCTAAAGAAGTGCTGTGATGGCTGACCAGTGGGCCTGACAACTTGCGCAGCGCCACGTAGAACACCGGCGTGAGGAATAGGCCGAACAGGGTGACGCCGATCATGCCGGCAAACACCGCAGTTCCCAGCGCTGCCCGCACCTCGGCGCCTGCGCCAGTGGCCACTACCGAAGGTAACACCGCCGCCGTGAAGGCAATCGAGGTCATGATGATCGGCCGCAGCCGCAGTCGGCAGGCTTCCAGGGCCGCTTCCACTACGCCCTTGCCCTGCAGTTCCAGCTCACGGGCGAATTCCACGATCAGGATGGCGTTCTTGCACGCCAAGCCAATCAGCACCACCAGCCCCACCTGCACGAAGATGTTGTTGTCACCCCCACCAAACCAGACACCAATCAACGCCGCCAGCATCGACATGGGCACAATCAGAATCACCGCCAGCGGTAGCGTCCAGCTCTCGTAGAGGGCCGCTAACACCAGAAATACCAGCAGAATCGACAGCGGGAAGACCACCAGCGCCGCATTCCCCTGAGTGGATTGCTGGTAGCTCAGGTCAGTCCACTCCAGCGCCATGCCCGGCGGCAGCACCTCTTCCGCCAGAGCGTTGATGGCGTCCATCGCCTGGGCGGAAGAAAGCACGCGGGGGTCAAATTCGCCGGCTAGGTCTGCTGCTGGGTAGCCGTTGTAGCGCAGCACCGGGTCTGGTCCAAAGGTTTGCGTGATGTTCACCATCGTGCCGATAGGCACCATTTCTCCCTGGTCGTTGCGGGTGCGCAGGCGGGCGATATCTTCCMCGCTGCTCCGGTAGGGAGCGTCCGCCTGGGCGATCACCTGCCAAGTGCGCCCAAAGCGATTGAAGTCATTCACATAGGTCGAGCCAAGATAGGTCTGCAGAGTGTCGAACAGCTCGGTCAACGGCACGCCCTGAGCCTTGGCCCTCAGCCTATCCACCTCGGCATCCAGCTGCGGCACGTTGGATTGATAGCTGCTGATCGGAAAGCCCATTCCCGGTGTTTGCGAAATAGCCCCCTGGAGCTGGTTCACCGCCTGCTGCAGCGCCCCATAGCCAAGATTGCCGCGATCCTCGATGAACAGCTGGAAGCCCGACCCATTGCCTAGCCCCAGAATCGGCGGTGGCATGAAGGAGAATGCGAAGCCTTCTTTCAGGCCGCCAATGCCCTGATTAATGCGGGCGTTTATCTCCGCTGCGCTAAGGCTGCGCTCACCAAAGGCGCTGAGGGTAAGAAAGGCCACCCCGGTGTTGGAGGTATTGGTGAACTGCAGCGCGTTCAGGCCGGGAAAGGCAATGGCGTGCTCCACGCCCTCGGTCTCCATGGCGATGTCCACGACGTCCTGAAGCATCTGGTCGGTTCTCTCCAGCGACGCGCCTTCCGGCAGAATGACGCCCGCGATCAGATAAAGCTTGTCCTGCACTGGAATAAAGCCGGGTGGCACCGCCTTGAACATCACGCCGGTGCCCAGCAACAACAGCGCGTAGACCACAAACACCGCGCCACGATGCTTCAGGGAGCGAGCCACGCCGCCCTGGTATTTGTTGGAGCTGGCGTTAAAGAAACGGTTGAAAGGACGGAAAATCCAGCCGAACAGCTTATCGATCACTCGGGTGAGGCGATCTTTGGGCGCGTCATGGGGCTTGAGTAGCATCGCTGCCAACGCAGGCGATAGGGTCAGCGAGTTGATGGTGGAGATCACCGTGGAGATGGCAATCGTCACCGCAAACTGGCTATAGAATTGACCGGTCACCCCCGAGAGAAAGGCCATGGGGATAAACACCGCACACAGAACCAGCCCCACCGCGATGATAGGCCCGGAGACTTCTCTCATGGCCTGATGGGCGGCGGCCTGAGGTTTTAGGCCCTCCTCAATGTTCCGCTCCACGTTTTCCACCACCACGATGGCGTCGTCCACCACGATACCGATGGCCAACACCAGGCCAAACAGGGTCAGCGTGTTAATGGAATAACCCAGTAGGTAGAGCGCGCCAAAGGTGCCTATCACCGAGACCGGTACCGCAAGCAATGGGATGATGGAAGCACGCCAGGTCTGCAGGAACAGCGTGACCACCAACACCACCAGCAGCACGGCTTCAAGTAAGGTGGCTATCACTGACTTTATAGAGTCATTAACAAAGATCGTAGTGTCGTAGACGGCTTCGTACTCAACACCTTCCGGGAACTGCTCAGACAGTTCCTCCATGGTGGCTATCACCTGCTCTCGGATATCCAGCGCATTGGCACCCGGTGCCTGGAATATTCCCACCCCCACCGCGTTGTTGCCGTCCAACTGCGAGCGCAGCGTATAGTCCCCGGCGCCCATTTCCAGCCGAGCCACATCCGCAAGCCTGAGTATCTCGCCGCTGTCGCCGCGGCTCAGCACGATGTCACCAAACTCTTCCACCGTTTCAAGCCGCCCACGGGCGTTAATCAGGGTGAGAAAATCACTATCCGCGATGGGTTCGGCTCCCAACTGCCCAGCGGACACCTGGACGTTCTGCTCTCGCATAGCCCCCACCACATCGCTGGCCGTTAGGCCGCGGGCAGCGATCCGATCGGGATCCAGCCATGCTCGCATGGCGTAGTCACCTCCGCCGAAGATTTGCGCATCCCCAATCCCTTCGAGCCGGGCCAGGCGGTCACGAACATTCAGCCGCACATAGTTACGTAGGTAGAGAGTGTCGTATTCACCACTGGGAGAAGTCAGGTGAACGACCATCAGAAACGTCGGTGACTGTTTCTGGGTGGTGACGCCTTGGCGGCGTACAGCTTCCGGCAACCGAGCCTCTGCCTGGCTAACGCGGTTCTGTACGCGAACAGCAGCCTGCTCAGCATCGGTACCGGGACGGAAGGTGATGGTCATTTGCAGTACGCCATCAGAACCCGCAACAGACTTGAGGTACATCATGTCCTCGACGCCATTGATGGCTTCTTCCAGCGGCGTCGCTACCGTCTCGGCGATCTCCTTCGGGTTGGCACCAGGGTAGACCGTGCGCACCACAACCGAGGGAGGAACCACGTCGGGGTACTCGCTGATCGGCAGGTTGGGAATAGAGATCAGCCCCACCGCAAGAATAATGATCGACAGCACCGCCGCAAAAATCGGTCGGTCAACGAAGAAACGGGAGAAATTCATGACGGTTTACTCCTCCCTGGCCGCAATGGTGGGCTGGTCGTCGGAAATAGGGCCATCAGCCGCCGGGGCGGCCGCTACGCTTTGCGGGCTCACTTCCATTCCGGGGAAGAACACTTTTTGCACACCATTGACGATCACTCGATCACCCGCTTGAAGCCCGTCGGTGATAACGGTTCGTTCTGCCACCTGCCGCCCTGTGGTCACCTGGCGCTGCTCTGCCAGGTTATTCTCATTGACGACATAGACGTAGCGGCGATCCTGATTAGTCAGCACTGCCTTACGGTCGACCAGTAATGCTTGCTCTAAACGAGCGACCGGCATTTCGACCCGTGCAAACTCTCCAGGCCGAATGCGACCCTCCGGGTTGGCCAGCACCGCCCGGAATTGCAGAGTGCCCGTGTTGGGGTTTAAACGGTTGTCGATAAAGTCCAGGGTGCCCGTGTACTGCCGCTGCGGGTCGCCGCCCAGCTCGATGGTCAGGCTATCCGTCGCGTCAACGGTCAATAGTGTCTGACTGGCAAACGCGGCCTGCTCATCTGCCTCAAAGTAAACGTGTACCGGATCAATGCTTACCAGCGTGGTCAGCAGGCTCTGATCGGCATTGGCCAGATTACCCCGGGTCACCATGGCCCGGCCGACGCGGCCACCGACCGGTGCGGTAATGCGGGTGTACTCAAGGTCGAGCTCGGCGGTATCTAACGCCGCTTGGGCGGCATCTACCATAGCGCGTGCGTTGTTTAGCGCCGATTGACGCTGATCATGTACTTCTTGAGAAATGGCCTGACGCCCCAGCAACACCCGGGCACGCTCGGCTTCACTGCCAGCCTGAGCCAGCTGGCTCCTGGCTTGGGCAAGATCCGCTTGAGCGGCACCTATACGCGCCTGATAAGGGCGCTGGTCGATCAGGAACAGCAGGTCTCCTTGCTCTACCAGTTCGCCCTCTTCAAAGGCCACTTCTTGGATATAGCCGCTAACCCGGGCTCTTAACTCCACCGTTTCTGCGGCTTCTACCCGCCCGGTGAATGACTCGCTCAGCACCACCGGCTGCGCTTCGATTTCCGCTACGTCAACCTCTGGTGGCGGCGAAGGCGCTGCCGCTTCCTCGCTTTTGGCTTCACAGCCGGCTAGTAAGACCGTTATTAGCAAAAACGGGATCACCGCTCGGCTGCTTGCAAAGCGGGCTCTTTGAGACAAACTTCCCATGATGACTTGCTCCCCTGGCTACCGGCATCCGGTAGCGGCGTTCGTTATATAGATGGGTAACGCGTTGGTAGTTATGTAGTCGGTTGAGCAGCGCCAGATTCGACCAGAGACCAAGCACCGACCGGATATCAGCTAACATAGGTGAAGGGGGCGTGGGAGAGGTATCGGGTTCCTGCGGGAAGATTGCCTAATTCTGTCGTGGCGGGTAAAAGCTTAAATAAGAGGGTGAGGCGAGATAACGACCTATTTCGGTGCATAGGCACGATGACAACGTGATGACACTTGGTGCGAATTGTCGGTTTCTACGGGGTGCTTGCCTGATTCTGCAAAACCAGCCGAAAAACCTTCGATTCCTCAAGCGAGGGCATATACTGCAAACTGTTAAGGAGGAGAGCCCGTGACCGTTATCGCACCTGAACAGATCACCCAATTCAGCGACAGCCTGCCGCAGCAATTGAGCCAAGTCGTCCGCCGCTGGTCGCCCCTTGAAGCACTTCAGGACACGGCGATTGCCGAAGTTCAATTGGTGCGCACTGACGCCCCTTCCAGTTTTCACTGCGCCGTCTATGAACCGTGCCTGTGCTTTGTCATTCAAGGCAGCAAGACTGTGTTACTAGGTGACAAAGAGATCGTATACACCGGCCCCAGCTACATGGCGAGCGCCGTTCACTTGCCAGTGGTAGGCAGGATTGACCATGCCTCCCCAGAAAAACCCTTTCTGGCGGTAAAAGTCTCTGTGGATCCTCAGGAAGTAGCGGGGCTGATACTGGAACTGGGTGATAAGGCACCGCTCTCGGGGAGTGATGCTATCTGTTCCGAGATGGACTGCGGATTAAAGTCGGCTCCCATGGATGCCCGTATGCAGGGCGCACTCTTTCGCTTATTAAGCCTGCTCGACTCCCCGGAAGATATTAAGGTGCTTTCGCCCTTGGCCCGGCGGGAACTGATCTACCGGGCATTAATGGGCGCATTGGGGCCACATATGCGCCGGTTTGCCGCCTCGGACTCCCAGGCTAATCGGATTGCGCAGGTTATCTACACCCTTAAAGAGCACTTTGCCCAGCCGCTTAAGATCCGTGAGCTGGCAGATGCAGCCAACATGAGCGAATCGACGCTTTATCACAGTTTCCGTCAAGTCACTCGCATGTCGCCCCTGCAGTACCAGAAGAAACTTCGCTTGCATGAGGCCCGGCGACTAATGCTGGCCGAAGGACTGGAAGCGGCCACCGCCAGCTATCGTGTGGGTTACGAAAGCCCTTCACACTTCAGCCGCGAATATAGCCGCATGTTCGGCGCGCCACCTCGCGCTGACGTCATTCAACTGCGGGCAGCGGGAACAGCTCCGCAGACTGCATGACTTCCAGTGTGATCGGCCTCTGGTTTTCCCGATGATTCTGATAAATGGCTATTTAGTCTTTTATAACTTCAAGCTACTTAATCTTGAATCACTGCAACTAAATCACCAACAACAATAACGCTATAGATAACTATAAATCTTTAACCTTAAAAGCACATCACAACGTCATCAAACATGACGAACACAATAGGTTCACATCTTTATCAAAAGTCACACAAGTATATTAAAAGCAAACAAAATCAGCTAACACACACATTGTTAGCCAAGGCTATGATAGTTCACTATTACAAACTTTATTTTTAAAGCTCTGTCTTGTTTGTTTAATAAATCGTGGTAGGATTCATCGCTATTGAATACCCGACTCTTACACTCAAGCATAGTATTACTACTCTGCCACTGGGTAAATGTGCGCGGTACTTTTCCAGCGAGCGAGTTCACACTCCATGACACCGATTACCCTGCTGTTTCTGGCCGTATCCATGTCGGCGGATGCCTTCGCCGCCTCCATCAGCAAAGGCGCCGAGCTGCAAAAGCCACGGKATCGTCACGCCATCAGTATTGGCCTGGTCTTTGGTGTGATCGAAGCCATTACCCCAGTACTCGGCTGGGTAGCGGGCAAGGCATCCCAGCAGTATGTGCAAGCCTGGGATCACTGGGTGGCCTTTACCCTGCTGACGCTTATCGGCCTTCACATGATGCATGCCGGGCTCAAAAAGGAAGACAAGATAGAGCATCGCAAACAGACGCTCTGGTTATTGGTGTTGACCGCCACGGCAACCAGCATTGATGCCATGGCCGTGGGCGCCAGCCTCGCCTTTGTCGATGCCAATATAATCGCCACCAGCCTAGCTATCGGCCTCGCTACTACGGTAATGGCCTCTATAGGCACTTTTCTGGGCAATAAGCTTGGCAAGTTTGTCGGTCACTGGGCAGAACTTATCGGCGGTATTGTGCTAATCGGAATTGGCTTAGCAGTACTGGCCGAGCACACGGCTTTTTTTAATGCTTAACCAGCAATTTATAACCGTTCCCCCTTTTAAACCTGGAAGTCCGACTTAATCAACATAAGCGCCAAAAGGGTGACACCACTTACTGCGGCGGCCATATTTATACCTTGCGTAAACGCAGACTGTGCTTGCTCAAGTATCTCATCGGAAAGCCGTTCAGCAACTTCACCGGGTGTTGAAGCAAAACTTTAACCGTCACAAGATCTCTGCTTCACGTGCTTCACTCGGCGGGTGTCCAATAATGCGTTTGAACGCGCGACTGAATGAAGCTTCGGAGTCATAGCCAAGCCGGTTCGCGGCCACGGCGATGCGCATATTGTCCCGGGCTATCCACTGTCGAGCCTGAAACATCTTTACCCGCGCCACATACTTGGCGGGAGTCACACCTAACATCCGGCTGAACTTATCGTTAAAGCTTGAGCGCGAAGCCCCCATGACATCCGCTAACTCGGCGACTGACCAATCGCGCTCCGGTTGTGTATGGATGGCTGCCAGCMCCTTGCCTAGCTGTGGGCAGCGCACGGCGGCAATCCAACCGCTGGAGTCGTCACTGCAGGCACACTCAATCCAAGCGCGAATAATACTGGCGGCCAGCACATCGGCCAAACGGGCAAGTATGCCGCAGGCACCGATCCGATCCAGGCTAATTTCTCGCTCCATTGCCTCCAGTAAAGCAGGTACCGATGGGTCACGTTTAGCCAAATCGCTAGCGCGCATCATGTCAGGCATCATCGCGATCAGTGGATGTAGTGGGTCGAGGTTGAAGTGCATGGCGCCACAGAAAAGCACATCCGGCTCAATATCGCCCTCTTTGGTTCCACTGTTCACCAGATAAATATTTTCAGAGACCGGCCTGCGAGCCAACGTAGCCTTACCCACTGCAGGCACGTCCTGCGAGCTGGCCATGACGTGGGAAGCTCCGCGCGGAAAGAGCACCGCATCGCCAGCGTTCAGGTATGTCCACTCGGTTGTCTCGGTACGCAACCAGCACCCGCCTTGCGCCACAAAATGAAAATGTGCTGCTGGCTGGGCAGGGGTTGCGACGGCCCAAGGGGGGCGCAGCAGGCATCGTCCATACTCCACACCCTCAAGGCGCAGGCCGAGCAGAATTTCAGTTAAGGTGTCGCGCATATTAATGAACTCGGTTTGGACAAATAGTCATGCTTTACGTTTTTTATATCATAGAAAAGCCAAAACCTTAACTTTACACTGCAGCTTCAACTAACACTTTAGTAGGCCTGCAATGAACAACACTACTTGCTCCGCCAGCCCGTCATTACTAACAGCAACACCCACCGCTGAACCTACCTCAGCCAATTGGATGGGCATTGTCAGCCTCGCGCTGGGGGTTTTTGGTTTAGTGACTGCCGAATTTTTACCGGCCAGCCTGCTGACGGCCATGGCAGCGGATCTCAACATCTCCGTTGGCGCCGCGGGCCAAGCCGTCACGGCTACTGCTGCAGTGGCTGCGCTTGCCGCGCTAACAATCCCACTCCTGACCCGCAATTTTGATCGTAGGTTTGTGCTGCTTGGTTTATCGCTGCTGCTCGTCATTTCCAACGCGTTGGCAGCGACGGCGAATAGCTTTTTTGTTTTAATTTTTGCTCGAGTACTGCTGGGAATTGCCTTGGGAGGGTTCTGGTCGATGGCCGCTGCTCTGGCAATGCGCATGGTGCCCGACAATCTGTTTGCACGCGCCATGTCTATTGTTCTGACCGGCGTATCTGTCGCTACCGTTTGTGCAGCGCCTCTGGGCGCCTATATCGGTGGTCTCTGGGGGTGGCGAAGTGCGTTTATTGCCGCTGGTTTCCTTAGTCTGATAACGCTCGTGACTCAGCTTTTCACCATTCCCGCTATGCCGCCAAAAGACAATCCAAGCCTGCGCATTCTCTTCCAACTGCTTAAACGCACGCAGGTTCGCGTTGTGCTGCTAGCCGTAGTGCTGATGATTTCAGGCCATTTTGCCGGATTTACCTATATACGACCGCTCCTTGAAGAGGTGGCGCAGCTATCCGTCAGTGCAATCTCTGCGGTACTGCTCGGCTTTGGTATTGGTGGTTTTTTTGGCAATTTCGCCGGTGCATTTATCGCAGAACGTAGCGAGCGCAACGCCATTATCTTTGGTGGGGCACTCATTATTGCGATCACCATTACGCTACTGTTCGCGGGTAGTCTGGCCAGCGTTACTGCTGTATCTATCGCATTGTGGGGGTTTGCTTTCGGCGCATTTCCCATCGGATTTCAAGCCTGGATTGTTCGCGCCGCACCTGATCAGGTTGAAGCTGCGGGGGGCTTGATAGTTGCCGCCTTTCAGGTTGCTATCGCCAGTGGCGCCATAGGCGGTGGTATATTAGTGGATTACCTCGGCGCTTTAGGTGGCCCTCTATTAGCCCTGATCACTACCAGCCTGGGAACATTGCTTGTGTTGTCATTTGGGCCACGCACACAACGCCCAGCCTGGTAGAAGGAGAGCCGGGGTGAGTGAAACTCCCGGCTCTTCTGTTGACTAGCCCTCCAAGCGAGTACGCAATGGCTTAAGCGTTACATGCCCCTTGGAATTTCCGCTGTCCACCGTTTCATTGCCGCTCTATATCGAACAGAAAACTTTCTAAAATGGCACGGCTTTGGGCCAGTTTGGCTGCTTTCTGGTCGGCAAACTCAATTTGTTCGTGCAAGACATTGCGTAGTTCGTCACAGGGCTCGAAGACTGGGCCCTCCCCTCTCACACACGGTAGGAATTGCTTGATGGTTGCCAGAGTCATGCCTGCTGAACCGAGCAGTTTGATCCGCTCGACAGTACGGATCTCACCCTGCCCATAATGACGATAGCCATTGGCGGCGCGCGTTGGCTTAAGTAGGCCTTCCGCTTCATAGTAGCGCAGCATGCGAATGCTGACTTCGGTGCGTTTAGCCAGTTCTCCTATTTTCATTTCACTCTATTGACTCTTACAGCGCTGTTAGGGTTTAGGGTAGTGGCTCCTCACTGCAAATTCAATCAGGAGTCAATGCCATGTCCACTAACGCCAGCAATTTTCAGGCCCATATTAATGGGCAACCAGCCACTCTTTCAGAGCTGATCCCCCTAGCCTTTGCAGGGTTTGCCCATTTCACGGCCATGCAGGTACGAGATCGAGAGGTCAAAGGGCTAGATCTTCATCTTGCCCGTCTGCAGAAAGCGTCAAAAGAGTTTTTTGGAAAGATGCTTCCCGAAGAGCAGCTAATCTCCTACATCAAAACAGCTATTGATGAAGGCCCGAAAGACCAGTCATTAACGGTTACTCTCTTCTCCCGTCACGGTGAATTCACCGCGGCCAGCATGGATGCAGAGCCAGACGTACTCGTCCGTAGCAGCGCAGCGGCTAATGGCCCTAAAGGGCCGTTGAGGCTGAGTAAGGTAGATCACGAGCGACCTCTGGCTTCTATTAAGCACGTTGGTGAGGCGGGCAAAACTTACTATCTACATCAAGCTCTGCGCCAGGGCTTCGACGATGCAGCCTTTGTCGACCGCCATGGGCGATTGAGCGAGGCAACCATCTGGAACCTTGTTTTTTGGGACGGGGAGACGGTTATCTGGCCCCAGGCGACAATGTTGCAGGGCACCATGATGAGCATCGTCCAACGCCAACTGAACCGCCTTGGTATTGCCCAACGCCATGAGGAGATCACCATTGTTCGTCTTTCGGAACTGTCCGGTGCCGCGGTGATGAATTCATGGACMCCCGGGATCGCAGTCACTGCCATTGCTACCACTGTTTTTGAAGAAGCAACACCACTCATCAGTTTGCTCCATAAAGCCTATCAGGCTGAGCCCAACAGTGTGTTGTAGGAGCCTACTTTGACTGCTTTTTAAATTATCGGAATGAAAGTTTGGAGCCGCGGCAATGCTCTAAGGAAGGGCATTGATTAGGCCGATTTTGGCGGCGGCTCATCACTTACAAGTCTTCCATATAGCGCGGAATCTGAACGGCAATGCAGAGGCTACAGCGCTAGTCGGCCGCTTTAGCTTTAGGTGGGCTAAACGCTTTACTGTAATAGCCAGATGGATCGAAGCAGCAAACGCGGCGCTTTCCAGAAGCAAGCATGTCGCAAGCATCGAGAATCCGCTTCGCTCGAGTCTTGGACTGCTTGGCGGACGTAATCCAATGAATCCAGTCCAGGCGAGCAATCGTCGTGGTATCGCTCCAAACGGCTTGAGCTTCTGGAGACTCTGCAAGGGCATCCTGCAAATCAGCGGGCMCCTCGGGTTCAGGCTCCTGCTCTACAGGCGTAATCTCAAAGGTGACATCGTCGCCACTGTTAACGCCTGCCGATTCAAGCAGCTCTTTACTTACCCGCAACCAATGGCTCAATTGGCCGTCCGGTTCAAGAGTAGCCTGGAAGGCATAAGTATTGAGAGTGCCCTCTACCGTTGTCCTGCCTCGCCGTGGGAGCTTCTCACTCACGCTTTTGGGCAGCACGACAAAAGCCCATGAATTATCGCTATCCTGCTTGGCGGGACGAAGAAGCGTTGCTTTAAACTGAGATGTCATAGCTCTTTGTATCCTATGTTTAGTGTGGCAATTAACAGTACTCCAATCAAAAGGGGCAGCCCCTCCTTCAGAACGGGCTGCCTGTGGCATGCTGCTGCATAGCTCAAGGCCCCTAATCCTGATTATAGTCAGAGTGAGGCCCTATATTCAGACGCGATTTATTGATACTCCACCATCTGCCAATAGTGCCGTTCCGGTCGTAAAGCTGGATGCATCTGAAGCCAGGTAGAGGGCGGATTGAGCAATCTCTTCAGGCTTTGCCGTCCGCTTCATTGCATGCAGGCTGGCTACGAACGCTAACGCTTCGGGAGTGTTGGCAAACTCCCTGGCTGCAGCGGTATCCGTTCCCCCCGGCAGTAACGCATTCACCCGAATGTTATCAGGGCCATACTCGCAGGCGAGCACCTGCGTCAACCCTATTAGTCCCGCTTTACTGGCCGCATAAGCCGCCATGCCAGGCATTCCGGCGCTATAGCCAACAAATGTTGAAGTGAAAATTAACGAGCCACCGCCAGCCGACCGCATGGCAGGCAGTTGATACTTAGCTGCCAGAAAAGCGCTTGTTAAATTAGTCGTGATTACCTGATTCCAATCAGCCAATGACATCTCGGGCACCGGCCCCATCGCGCCTAAAATGCCTGCGTTGTTAAACGCAACGTCCAGTTGACCAAACCGCGCGAGTGTCTCGTCAACAAGCTTTTTGGCGAAAGACTCATCACCTACGTCGCCAGCAACCGCTAACGCTTGGCCACCCTCCTCTTTTATAGCGCTGACCAGCACCTCCAGCTCTGACTCTCTTCTGGCCGCTACCACGACAGTAGCTCCCTCCCTAGCGAAAAGCCGGGCAGTCGCTCTGCCAATACCTGCGCTGGCACCAGTAACAATGGCGACTTTATTTTCGAGTGCATTCATCTTTGTAATCTCCATCATTGTTCACAGATAGGGAAACCTCCCCATCAACAGCGAGGATCATAAGAAGCCGCTTACCTGGCGCCGACCCGAAACTTGCTACATTTCGCTGGTACATTAGTGCTGAACATGCCTGAAGCCTTTTAAGCGCACGGCGCACCCGATTCCCGGTGCAGCGGGTATTCACCTGTACTGTTCACGCTTAAGGGCGTAGGGTAGCCCTCCGGATCGACTCCCCCAGCGCTTTGTTGCGATTCACTGTGGAAATCCATCTGCCTCCCTATTTAAGGCGTTTCCAACGCCTGACACTTGCACGACCTGATCGCCAACCGCGATCTCATCTCGCTACAGACATACCTAGAAAGATGTTCTGTTTTTTGCTTACGTCCTGTCGCGGCCACTCCTTCAAGGGAACTGTGGTTGCTATTTAGGATGCTAGGGCTGCAAAGCCTATGGGTATTCAATGAACGAAGAAAATTTCTATCAATTCTCGACCGTGACTGTGCTCGCCTTGTTGGCGTTTTTTTACGGCGGCACTTACCTGCTGACCCTGCTGATTAAGAAGAAAAAGGAAAATACCGACGCCTTTATGGTGTCTAATCACCAGATCGGCTTTGGCCTTGGCGCTGCCAGCATGACCGCCACCTGGATCTGGGCAGCCTCGTTCTACGGCGCTGCTACCTCGGGCTATACCTACGGCATTTCCGGCCCTTTGCATTACGGGCTGTGGGGTGCGCTGATGATTCTGTTCATCTACCCCTTTGGCCGCCGCTTTCGCAAACTGGCGCCCAATGCTCACACCCTGGGCGAGCTTATCCATGCCCGGCACGGCTCTTCCAGCCAGTTGATTCTCGCCTCCTCCAACATTCTGGGTAGCATCATCAGTCTGATGGTGAACTTCACGGCTTCCGGCGCGCTGGTCTCGGTGCTTTCACCACTCTCGTTCCAGGCCGGTGTGGTGATTGCCGGGGTCGGGGTGCTCTCCTATACGCTGTGGTCAGGTTTCCGCGCCTCGGTGCTGACGGATTTCGCCCAGCTAATGGCGATGATGGCCGTGGCCATCCTGATTATTCCAGCGGTGATGTTCGCCCTCGGCGGCCCAGAAACGCTGTCAGATGGCATGAGTCTTCTTACGCCAGAACAAGCCAACCTGTTCTCGATGGACGCGATCCTCAATCAGGGTGCGCCCTTCTTTGTAGCGGTGCTGGCCTACGCCATTGGCAACCAGACTATTTCCCAGCGCCTATTCGCCGTGCGTGAAGACCATATAAAACCAACCTTCATCACCGCGACCATTGGTTACGGTGCCATTGTCATTGGCCTTGGCATGATCGGCTTGATGGCATTGATGACCGGCATGGAGCCCATCGATGGCGACATGAACAACCTGATCCCGCAGATGGTTTCGATGTACCTCTCGCCGGTGTTTATCGCGCTGTTCTTTATCCTGGTAATCGGTTCGCTCTCTTCTACCGCCGACTCGGATCTTTCCGCCATGTCAGCGATTGTGATGGCCGATGTATATGGCAAGAACATTGCTAAAAACAAACCTAATCCCACCAAGATGCTGTTTATCGGCAGGCTGACCATGGTCGTCGCAACGCTGATCGGGGTGATTCTCGCCAGCTTCTCGATGGATATTCTGATCATGCTGGTCTTCGTTGGCGCACTTTGGGGGGCGATTGTGTTTCCGGTCATCGCCAGCTGTTTCTGGGATCGAGTCACCAATACGGCCTTCACCTCTGCGGTCATCGCGGGGCTGGTGATGTTCTGCGTCGCACGCTTTGAGCTGCTGCCCTTGGTCGGCGTGGTCGGAGGGCTATTCGAATTACTCGCTGCCGTAGGTGGTGGTGTGGTGCTCGGTCTGATGGCCTTCGGCTTCTGTGGGCGCCGGGTCGGTGTGATCTTCGGCGCACTCAGCGCCATCGTGCTGGCCTACTTCAGCATTGGCTTCCTGCGCGACTACACAGTGCTGCTGGCGTCACTGATGGCCTACGGCGTTAGCACGGCTGTCTGCATCGCGGTCAGCCTGATGAGCTCGAGCAAGTTCGACTTCTCACAGATCGATCAGAAAGTGATCAACTACGATCCGGCCAAGCCTGCTGCTCAGGCCTAAGCCCTGTGCGAGCTCTTTGAAATAAGCCGAAATCACTTCATCAACTGGTGCGCCATTACGCACCAGCGAGACAATAGGAGAGCATATGCAAACCTTTATATTGGCATTATATGTACTGATCTGGCCGCTGATCTCACTTGTCATCTTGGCGGTAATTGGCATTGCTACCGTCAAAGATATTCGCGTGGCTAAGCGCGAGAAGCGTGAGCTGGTTTGAAACAACGGTTAATAGATGGACAGTAACAGTGTCAATTGGAAGGAAGCGGGACGCGGCAAAGGATTGCCGTGGTTGTAGCCACCTTTAACGAGAATGGCCTGACCAACCGCGCCTGCCCTTTTGGCGAGCGCCAGTATTCTTAAACATCATACTCGTCATGGCGGCGGTTCCATTCATATGGCTTGGTCTGAGGCCAGCCGTCTGGAGAGTCTTCCCACGTTTCCTGGCGACCATAAGGTGTTAAATCCAGGTACGTCCAGAAGCTACCTAAATATTCGACCCCACGCGCCCCGGTAAAATAGGTGCGATATATGTCGTTTCCGTCGCGGAGAAACACACTGGCTCCATGCCTTTCTCCATCCGCTGTCGTCACCCCAAAATCATAGTTAAAGTCACTCTCAAACGACGAGTACCAGGGAATCGTCCAACCCATACGCGTTTTGTACTGGTTGATTTTCTCTAGAGGAGCCCGTGAAACCATTACCAGCGAAGTATCACGAGCATGTAAATGAGCCGGGTGAGTCATGGCATCGGCAACCCACGAGCACCCGTCACACCCCGCTTTCCAATCAGGCGCGTACATAAAATGATAAACAATGAGCTGCCGACGCCCACCGAACAATTCAAGGAAGGATATGGGGCCTTCGTCGCCATGGAATTCGTAGTTTTTTGCTACTTTCACCATGGGTAGCTTTCTACGCTCCGCACTCAAAGCATCGCGTGCTCGGGTCAGCGCTTTCTCTTTTATAAGAAGCTGATCCAGCGCTAATTTCCACTCTTCTGAAGATACGATACTTGGCAGCGGCTGTTTAGTGGTTGCCATTACCTCACTCTCCTATGTGTTTCATGAGCGACTTCGAGTCGCACCAGCACTAACTATCTTCACCAAGACGGTAAGGGCTACTTACACGGCCAAACGGCGATTGTATGCATCAAGGCATTTATGCCACGCAGGCCGATCATGGCAGCGCGTTAAGTAGGCCGTCACATTAGGGAACATATCTAGAAGGTTTGTATGCTGTACCTGACTTAATGCAGCAACCATCAAAATGTCTGGATAGGTGAACTGGTCGCCAAGCAAATAATGCTTGCCGATGAGCACATCATTGATGACCTCAAGATAGTTCTTAGCCATCTCTACGAGCGCTGGACGTCGCAATTTTGCCCACTCTGCATCTGCTTCAAATAAGTCAATCACCGCAATTTGGGTCATGGGTGGTTCAACTGTATCCAGCGCAGCAAATGTCCATTGCAGGGCTTTGATGCGCTCTGGTTCGCTCGTTGGCAGAAGTCTTCCTGATTGCTCCGCCAAGTAGATAACAATGGCGCCTGATTCAAAAATAATCACGCCGTTATGATCGATAGCTGGCACTTTACCAAATGGGTTGATTGCCAAATAATCAGCGCCATGTAGTTCCCCAGCAACGTCATCGAGCCCATGAACCTGATGAGGCAATTCGCACTCTTCCAGCGCCCACAGCACACGTAAATCCCTTGTAATCCCAATTACCTGTGACGTTACTTTTCCAAATCCATACATAGTAATCATCATCAATTCCCTCACGAAAGCTGCTGCCCCAAAACTGGGCTGCACTCGAATGGTCAAACTATTACCTAGTCGTTCGAGAGTGAGCGAAATCGACAAGCTCCGATGTATTTTCTTGTTGGCAATATCTGCCATAACCGGCACGATGAGTGAGCTGTTTTCAGCAATATTCATTCTGATCGTCAGAACCTTCTCGCTGCCAGGTACCAAGACACGCCTCAATAGATTTTCGCAGACAGCAGGTGAGCGCTTTGAACTCCCACTGCTTCTCGTCCCAGCGATCCTCAATATTTCCGAGGTAACCTTGCTTAGCGTAGTCCAATAAAGCTGCGTGTTCCTTTGCTAGTTGGCCTTTTGCCCATTCAGCCGCGACATCTTTTGAAGCAATTTCACCCGTTGCTGCCGTTAGCCACATGCGAGACAAGGTTAAGACCACATTGCGTTCATCACCTGCTGTCTCTGACAGCAACGTAGGCAAGGAATCACGAATCGCTCTTTGGATATCAGCCATTGGCACTGGCTCAAGCACCTCAGCGGCATTGATCCCATATAGCGGCAGGCTATTATCGACCACTTTTTTCAGAACAATCGCTAGGTCAGGATCATAGGCTGGTTTCGGGATGTGCCCTGCCTCGAATTCATCCCGCAACCACTCACCGTATATAAGTTCCGCACGAGGCGGAAACCGCCAGGGCACAACATCAGAGACTGTGATAACCGTCAGCTCTATTGGCCTGGTAGCTTGTGCATTTCCAATCGTCCCAGAGACCTTCATTAGCTGGGCAATGAGGGCTTCCCTCTGCTTATGGGTTGGCGAATCATTAACAACCACCAGAATATCGACATCGCTATTACGCTTTAAGCCACCGGTAACAGCAGAACCAAATAGATAAATACCCACAATCGACTCACCATGCACGTCTTCAACGATGGACTGCGCTTGTCTTGCTTCGTCTGGAACCACGGGATACACCACTTTTGCTGGTATTTAGCTTCCTACAACAATGAAACGCGGCGATGGAAAAAAGCTGACCGGGCAGAGAGTATTTATGTGTTTTTTGGTGGCTCGATATCTTCACCAAAAATGATTTTATACCCCTCGGGAGTTGTGACACCAAACTCACGCATGCCTCACGATTTACCAGCAATTGCCTGAAAAATATCAGCTCCACGGCCCTGATAGTCATTATAAATTTCGTCAATACCTACACAGTTCACATAGGCAAAGTACGAATGTTCTTGCGTTTCACGAGCGGAAATTTCATCAGGGCAGTGGCCTAACATGATATGAAAACTGCCAAGGCTGAAAAACGACCAACCCTCCACGCGAAATTGGACAGAAAAGCCAAGCTTGTCGAGAAAGTAGCTTTCGATACGCTCAATATCCTTGACCGCAAGAACATGCTGGGTTGAGGTGACTGCAAACATTGATGGCTCCTTTCAGCGGTATGAATMCTCACCATACCTGCAGAATTCATGGTTATTTACAGTTATCTACTAGCAAACTCTTCGAGCGCTTTGCCTGCCAATCGGTAGCCAACCCATTCATTTTGCGGCTTTGCGCCTATTGACTCATAGAACTGGATAGCCGGTTCATTCCAATCAAGTACGCTCCACTCAAAACGACCGCACTCTTTCGATACAGCAATACTAGCTAGATGTTTCAGAAGCGCTTTACCAGCACCAACGCCCCTATGTTCAGGAGAAACATACAAATCCTCAAGATATAACCMATGCTTACCAAGCCATGTTGAGAAATTGAAAAAATAAACAGCAAAACCAATAGGTTCGTTATTAAAGGTACAAATAACGGCTTTCGTAGTCGTGTTGGCACCAAACAAAGCGTTTTCTATATCCGCGACTGTCGCTAATACTTCATGCTCTGCTTTCTCATAAATCGCAAGTTCTACGACAAACTTATGGATTAAAGCCGAGTCTTCAATGGTCGCTTGACGGATGTCTACTCCTGACATTTTACACTCCAGTATTCAACAATATATAGCAGTAACTATAAGCCCAGACACGTAAACTTTAACCACCCGTGGCAGTGCCTCTTTAAGTGAATAGCGGCGCCCCCCTTATCAACTAAGCGGGTTGTAGCCACCGCCAGACTAAACCATGGGCATTAAACATCAGCAGGTTGCCACTCACAATCATTGCTAACCCTATAAGTGCATCCGCATGCCACTGGTAACCCTCGAACACCGTTGACAGCGCCAGCGCAACCAAAGGAAACAATACCGTCGCGTAGGCCGCTTTACCGGCACCAATCCGGCCAACCAGCATAAAGTAGGCACCAAAGCCTCCTACCGAGCCTATTACCGCCAAATAAACCAAGGCTCCCAAGTATCTCGGTTCCGCTGGCAGGCTAAAACTGGCCCCCTGCGACCATGCAATCGACCCCATTAGCACTCCCCCATACAGCATGGCAAAGGCGTTGGTAGTGTTGATTTTCAGACCCCGCCGCTGGTGCCTGACCGACACCATGTTACCCAGCGAAAACCCGTAGGTGCCCAGCAACGCCAAGCCAATGGCGCCCAGCAGTTCCCACGTAGCCTCAACGGTGACCAGATCCTGCCAGAAAATCAGCGCCATACCCGGCAGACCAAGGGCCAACGCCAGGTAGAATACCCGCGGAACCGGTGTGCGAAAGAACAGGTAGCCATTGACCGCATTAAACAGTATCGACATCGAAAACAGGATAGCAATCAGGCCGCTGGGTAGATAACCCGCAGCGGTATAGAAGCAGTAGAAATTCAGCCCAAACACACAGCCACCCTGCAACAGGCAAAAAAGATGATCCCTGGCTTGCAGAGCCTGACGCCTGCGAAACAACGCAAGCCCGCCCAGCAACACCAGCGCAGCGATGAGGAAGCGGTAAAACACCGAGACTGGCACCGCCACGTCGCCCACTTGCCAGGCAATAGCCAACCAGGTCGATCCCCAGATCAGAACCGTTGAGATATATAAAAAGCTATTCATGGCTTGCCCTTCCCTGAGTGGTTAGCGTCAGCCATAGTGTCGCTTCCAAGGTACAGACTGGCTTGCCAGCGATTGCCCTTGTTTGTCTATTCTTGCGGTTGAATGATCCGTTGGATTGAGTTTCGAACTGAGCCTGAGTACTGTTAACGAAGTGCCCAGGAGCCGCCAATGTTCACCGATACCTTGAACCACTATCCCAGGATGAGACAGACGCAGGCGCGTCTGGTGAGTAGCACCCAGCTAAAAAACGGCATGGCGCTGGCACGTTGGAGTAACTTAAAAGACCGTATTGAGAACATTCACTCAAACCACCACACTCTGAGCGTTTATCTTAACGGTGCAGAGAACTCCCTGCGCTGGCAGGGTTCACAAACCATTGCCAGCGCGACCAGCAACAGCGTGTGTTTAATGCCCGCCAACCTGGACACCAATTGGGAAGTACGCGGGCCTATCTCACATCTGCATTTCTATTTCAGCGACACTCACCTGAGCCAGTTGATCGAACAGGTATGGGATAAAGATGGCCAACGTGTACAACTGGACGAAATCGACTTTGCCGAGGACGCCCTGCTCACTCAGCTGTTTTGCACTACCCTTGGCCAGAGCAACTGGCAAGACCCTCTAGATCAAATAGCGCTGGATTCCGCCACCCAAACGGCATTGATACATACTCTACGCCACTACAGCCAGCGCCGCCTGCCGACTTTGCGCCCCACTGGTGGCCTGCCTACATGGCAATTAAAACGCGTGGTGGAGTTTATTGAGCATCACCTGAACCAACCGCTTACGCTAACAGACATGGCGGGCGTCACCGGCCTGAGTGACTTTCACTTCGCCCGTATGTTCAAACAAACCACTGGCTACCCACCACATCGCTATGTGCTGAACCGTCGTCTTACCCAGGCGCGCCACTTGCTGGTGGAGTCATTTCTGAATATGACCGAGATTGCATTACAATGCGGTTTTGGCTCTAGCAGTCATTTCAGTAACCGCTTTCGCGCAGAGACAGGCGTCAGTCCTACGGAGTATCGGGCGAAACAACGTAGCTAGAGACTAGCCCGCGTCTTATTCTGCTTTTCATTACTCATAGTTTTCCGCTGCCTACGTACAAATGCACAGGCAGCTTATATATTGCATTAGCGAACCAAGCTAGCCTAATAATGGCCCTGCCAGGCGTTGTTTCTGTGCACGAACAGTTTCTGTTAGAAAATCCATAAACGCATGAATCCTCACTACGCCACGTAGATCCGGGTGCATTAGAAACCACAAGCCGTATTCCAGCTCGGGGATGGGATCAGTGAGCTGGATAATGTCTGGGTCTTCGTCGGCAAGATAGCAGGGCAGAACGGCCAACCCCATACCGGAGCGAACAGCGCTGAGTATATTGACCAGGGTATCCACACGGTAGACACAGGCCGTTTTTAGCGCGTGCTTATCCATCCACTGATCCAATGCTGAATCCTGCAATCGTGATCCGGCACCAATCCAGGGTTGGCTAGCAAGGCTCTTGATGGAAGCCCCTGGTGTCAAATTGAGGCTTCGGTGTCCGTAGACAGCTTGTCCAATAGCGGTCAGCGGTCGCCCAATCAGATTTTCAGGGGGAGCGTTGGATGGACGGATGGCGACGTCAGCTTCTCTGCGTGTCAGGTTGAACAACTGGTTGGATACGGCGACATCCAGCACGATGCCTGGATATGTATGCTGAAACTGTGTGAACAGCGGAGAGAGCAGTCCCATCAACAAAGAGTCCGTTGTGGTAGTCCAAATTTCCCCTTTCGGCTCCAAGTCGCGCCCGGCGACTTTACGTTCGGCGTCCAAAGCTGCTTCATCCATTATTCTGGCGGTGCCGGCAAGCTCTTCTCCAGCAAGCGTTGGCCGGTAGCCAGTTCGGCTTCTTTCAAAAAGAGAAACACCCAGACGCTGTTCGATATCACCCAGCCGTCGGAAAACCGTGGCGTGACTGACGCCCAGAGCGCGTGAAGCACCAGACAAAGAGCCTGCATTCGCTATTGCCAGGACAACCTCAAAGTCATTCCAGGCCAGATGGCTCCTTGTATTCTGTGGAATGGCAGGGGGTTGCCGGAGATTCTTGCCTGTTCGTTTTTGCAAAGTTAATGCTCGCTTTTATGGAATACCTTGCAGTTTAGAACAAGATTAGCATGAACCTGAACCTATGAAACCACGCTTTCATCCCGTCACCTGGGACGACGCAATAGAGGTCAGGAACATGTTGAACTCAAGAAAAGAGCAGAACTTGCAACGCCACGTCTCGTTACCCTGCGGCGATAAAGATGGCATGCCAAAAGGAAGTGCCGACGATTCGCTCAAGGAAAGCATCCCTTCCAGATACTGCGATGGCCGAGGAGGCATTAATCTTGAGCGTGTGCGGCTGGATCAGCACGAGGCTCGGCGACAGGTCATTCAGTCGATGATACGCCATCTCCAACAGGTGTGGTCTCGCTGATGAGACACCGCATGAGCAACGTCTAATGCGGCCAATACGCGTAGCTTCGCTGTGGGTCTGGGCCACAATGGAAAGCCATCACTGTGACTACGCTTACTAGGCTCTTAAAGATCCCCAAACATTATTTTTTGTAATGCCAAAACATTAATGGCACATCAATACTCGGGCGGGGCGCCGGAGCACCCCTTTCTCAGTTTCAGTGAATGTCAGTCATACCAGTGGTGGATTACGCTCAGCGAACTGGCCGTTCCAATAGGGATAATAGGGGTAAGGCGGAGTCACCGCACTCGCCTCATCCAGACGTGCGACCTGGGTTTCATCAAGGCGCCAGCCAACCGCACCGAGATTCTGCCGTAACTGGGTTTCGTCCCGGGCCCCCATCAAAACCGATGACACCGTTGGACGGCGCAGCAACCAGTTAATCGCTACCTGGGGCACGCTCTTGCCGACTTCTTCAGCGATCTCAAATAGCACGTCCAGTACTCGGTACAGTCTTTCATTCGGCACCGGCGGCGCGAATTCTTCGGTCTCGTGAAGACGGCTCCCGGCGGGCAGTGGTTGGCCACGCCGAATCTTACCGGTCAGGCGGCCCCAGCCCAGCGGGCTCCACACCAGAGCACCCAGGCCTTGATCCTGCCCCAACGGCATCAGCTCCCACTCGTAATCCCTGCCCACCAGGGAGTAATACGTCTGGTTCGCTACGAAGCGCGCATAGCCATAACGCTCGGCAACGCTCTGGGACTTCATCAACTGCCAACCAGAGAAGTTGGATGCCCCTAAGTAGCGAACCTTACCAGCCCGCACCAGATCATCCAGTGCGGACATCACCTCCTCCACCGGGGTCATGGCATCGAAGTGATGCAGTTGCAGCACATCGATATAATCGGTTCCCAGCCTTTTTAGTGCGCGCTCGGTGGCGCGGATCAAGTGGTGTCGAGAGCTGCCCACGTCATTGGCGTCCTCCCCGCTGCGTAGTGACAGCTTCGTGGACACGATCACCCGGTCACGACGGCCTTTGATCGCCGCACCAAGGATCGCTTCCGATGCACCATCGGAATAAACATCTGCGGAGTCGAACAGATTGACCCCAGCGTCCAGGCATATATCGATCAGCCGCTTCGCTTGCTCAACATCGGTATTGCCCCAGGCACTGAACAGCGGCCCCTTGCCACCAAAGGTGCCAGCTCCAAACCCCAATGCAGGCACTTTGAAACCAGACCGCCCTAGATAACGATATTCCATCACACTCGCTCCTGTTCGCAGGAAATTGCCGAGGCAGGCCCAATGGACTCGCCATGCTCACGCTTGATTGCCCAGACGGCCACTGCCAGCCCGGTAAGAGCAACCAGTGCGGCGGCGCCAGGCACGGCGGTAAAGCTGCCGCTTCGCTCGATCACCACACCACCCAAGCCCGCACCAATGGCATTGCCCAGATTGAACGCACCGATATTGAAGCTGGACGCCAGGCTGGCCGCGCCTTCCGCCCGGTTAAGTACCCACAGTTGCAAGGGCGCCACCGTCGCGAAACCGGCCATGCCCAGCAGGCCGACGAAGACCACCGTTGTCCACTGATAGCCGAGCGCAAAAGGAAACAGGCCCAGCACCGCCGCCAGCACTGCCAATGTGGTTATCAGGGCCGGTGTCAGCCCACGATCCGCGAGACGTCCGCCGAGCAGGTTACCGATGATCATGCCGACGCCGAATACCAGCAGAATCAGCGACACCACATCCTGGGAGAAACCGGCGATGCCCGTTAGCATCGGCTGGATGTAGGTAAACACGGTGAACACCCCGGCGATGCCAAGCGCTGTCATCAACAGCCCCAATAACACCGTGGGTCGACCGATCGACGCCAGACTCTTTTGCCAACCCAATGTCTCACCGTCACCGCTGTCACGAGGCACCATGAGGGCGATCACCAGGGTCGCCAGTACGCCCACACCGGTAATTGCCCAGAAGGTGGTGCGCCAGCCGTATTCGTGCCCCAGCCAAGCGCCAGCGGGCACGCCCAGCAGCGTCGCCACGGTCAAGCCGGTGAACATCGTGGCGATGGCACTGGCCCGTTTGTCCGGCGCTACCAGGCCAGTGGCGACCACCGAACCGACGCCGAAAAAAGTGCCGTGTGCTAGAGAAGTCGCCACCCGGGCAACCATCAGCATCGAGTAGTTCGGAGCCAGCGCGCAGGCTAGGTTGCCGAGGGTGAAAATAATCATCAACGCCACCAGCACCCTCTTGCGAGGCCAGCGGGCGCTAGCAATGGTGAGCAACGGCGCACCCACGAACACACCCAAGGCATAGCCGGATATCAGCAGGCCCGCTTGGCGGATGCTCACATCCAGGTCAGCGGCCACTTGCTCCAGCACGCCCATGATTACGAACTCGGTGGTGCCGATGCCGAAGGCACCAATGGTCAAAGCGTAGAGCGCCCAGGGAACCGGGCGCGAAGAGATTGAAGTCATCATCGAAACATCCATCAGGGAGTGATGAAACGAATGCTAGACCCGCATCGCCCTCCTTGATACCTTTAGTATCTTCAATGACTTTCAAGATTTAATTGATAATGAGACGGCCATGGATCGCCTGAGCGACATCGCCCTTTTTCTTCGCGTGGTGGATCTGGGCACGATCAGCGCTGCCGCCCGCAGCCTTGACCTGTCAGTGGCCGTGGCCAGCCAGCGGCTACAGCGGTTGGAAAAGGGTCTCAATGTCCGGCTGTTGCMCCGCACAACCCGTCGCCTCCACCCCACCCCAGAGGGGCTCGCGCTGGCGGAACAAGGCCGCGAGTTGGTGGAGGGGCTGGAAGCACTCACCCAGGATCTACGCGGCAGCGCCGACAACGTCACCGGCACCCTGCGCGTCACCCTGCCCCACTCCTTCGGGCGTCAGTACATTTCACCGCTGTTGCCCGAGTTCCTTAACCGTTATCCCCGGCTGGATCTGTGTGTCGGCCTGACTGACCAGGTAGTGGATCTGGTGGGTGAGGGCTACGATCTGGGCATTCGCATCGGCATTCTGGAAGATTCCAGCCTGGTGGCCCGACGCCTGGCCGACGACGAGCGGGTACTGTGCGCCTCTCCCGACTACCTGAAACGCCACGGCMCCCCACAACACCCCGGCGACCTGGCCGATCACCAATGCCTGGTACTTTCCAGCAGTCGGCGTCGGCAGGATATCTGGCACCTCACCGACAACCAGGGGCAAAGCGAGGCGATACAAGTAGGCGGCCGCATACGCAGCAATCAGGGTGAAATGCTCACCGAGGCGGTACTCGGCGGCCAGGGGATCGCGCAGCACTCGGTGTGGCACATCCACGAATACCTGCGCAACGGCCAATTGAGCGTGGTGCTACCGGATTACCGGTTAACGGAAACCGGCATCTACGCGGTGATGCCCCAGCGGCAGCTGGTGCCGCCTCGGGTGCGGGCGTTTGTGGCGTTTCTAGAAGAGCGGCTCGCTGAACACCCTGTCTGGGCGTTGCGGCGGGAAAAACAGTAAGGGTCAATAATCCGCTTTACCTGCAGCTGTGTGTAATATTTCTGGCGGCCATAATCGTTGACCAAAACGTTATGCAATTTCTCTATGTAGCTTTTAATAGCACGCTTCTTCTTAAAGTTATCGAGTAGCCCCACCCTTAACCTCTATTCTTTAATAAATACCAGGAAACCTCTGGTTAACTATTACGCTTGGCCATACTCTATTAAGAATCGGCTCGTGCACGAGTCCAATCAAAGCACTCATTTACAACCCGTAACTTCGCACGCGAATCCGATTCTTTTTAATAGGCTGTGTCCTTACCTGGCCTGCGCACGCCGACTTTTCAGAAAAATCCTAGGCATTAGTCAGACTCTATAGGCAACTGTTTTTAAACTTCCCCTGTGAGCTCGTTAAGACGCTCTGTTTACTCATGGCCCAAACAAACCCTGTGACACCGCAAAGAGTGCGAAGAGAGGAATTGCCACGACCGTTGCGGCCGCATCAAATGTAATGGCAACAGGCGTTGCGATAACACGCCCGGCTGTATCGATGGGGCCCCTGGGCATGCTCATACTGACTTGATACTCCTTTTCGAGCTTTTCAAGCGGCAAACTTCCTTCAATGGTATATCGCTCGCCTCTAATCTCCCGTATCAACTGGAAGCTATCGGTGACGGGGTTTTTCGTAAAGCCCAATGCGGTTAATTGACTGACAAGTTCGGCTGAAGGGTTCTGTTCATGCAGTGTAAGCTTAATGCTGCCGGTCACCACATTGGAGCTAGAGAGCGAGAAGCCGCTAAATTCGGGAAGAAACTCAACTTCTCGGCTAAGCATCAGCGCCTGGCCAAGTTGCTGCTGAGAGGGAAATAAAAAAGCTTCACGCTGCGTGGTGACCACTAAATCGTTCGTTTCTTTATTAACGTAGAAGCCGTTGACGGCCATCACTCTCTCTGGCTTGGGCTCCCACAGTTTTGTGGTGCAGCCCGCTAAAAAAATACATAGAACGATCACTACTCGATACATGCTTCCCTCCTAGTTATGGCTCATGGCAGTCAAAGKAAACTTTACCTGACCAGAGCTTTAAAAAACCAGGTTTTTTATAAGTATAATTTCATATAAACCTGAAATGGGAGGAGAACGACTCTTCATCGCTATGATCAATACTACGGCGCACCAGCTCCTCGCTATGTTTCGACTGCCGACAGCCGCACATACTCAGGAACCCTTTCCTTGAGCAAGGTGATGAGTTCAGGCTGCATTAACTCGTAGTGGTCGGGAATATCCAGGCAGACTAATCTCTTCCCCTTGAGTAACTCCCCGTACGTCTTGGCGACTTCATTCCGATGGCTCTTTTCCATCACTAGGACGATGTCAGCCCACTCAATTAAGCACCAAGAAACCGGCGTTTTAGCACTCGAACTTGTTCCAGCTCCGATTGCTTGAATACCGGGGTAAGCTGAAAAGATACGTTCAGCCGTCGGACTGCGGAGTCTATTTGCGCTGCATATAAACAGAAGATTCAAAGCTCCTCCCTGGCCCGGCTTTACGACGTGCCTAAAGCACAGCATAATTAATTAGCAGTATTTCGTGCCGTCTATCTTTGCACTTTGCAACCTTTGTAACTTTCTCACGTTATTATAGTTGCTTAGAGCTAGTTAATTACTTAGAGCCAGCTAGTTACTTAGGGCTCGTTAGCTGCTTAGAAGAATTACGGCCCCCACGCCGCCACTCAACCGTAGAAGAGCTGTCATGGACGATAATCGCCTAAATACCCTGGACCGGGCCACCAGTCTGGGCTTGATTTTTCTCGCCTTTGTACAGGGTTGTGCGCTCTATGCGCTACATTTGGCTATCGACCATGAGTACTGGCTGGTCGCCGACCAGCGCTGGCTTAAGGCGCTCTACACCGTCGCAGTCGCCTTGCCAGCGTTTTATCTGATCAGCATCGTGCGACTGCGTGATCGCATCAACTTCCTACCGCTGCTGCTGGCTCCCCTACTGTTTTGGCTGGGCTGGCACCTTGGCTGGGTTGAGCAGGTGCCCGAGCCGCAGCAGTGGGGAGGCCACCCGTTTACCTTTGCCTTTTGCATGGCCGTAGGAGTTGCCTTGTTTATTCTTGCGCTGCTCTTTCGTAGCAGCGCCGCCAGTGGCACTTGGCCAAAAACCTATCAGCCCATGCTGGATTACTCATGGGAGCACGCCCTGACAATCGCCCAACTAGGCCTATTCATTGGCGTTTTTTGGAGCTTGCTATCTTTGTGGGCAGCGCTCTTTTCAGCCATTGGCTTAGACTTTTTCAAAACATTGTTCCAAACACCCGCTTTTTTCTATCCAGTCACCTGGCTGGTGATTGGCATGGGGCTGGTGATGATCCGCAATCGCTTTCGTTTTATCGCGAGCGTAAGACTGATGTGCGAAGCGCTTATCAAGGCGCTACTGCCGCTGGTCGCCCTAATCATATTGATGTTCTTTGCCGTGCTGCCCTGGACCGGGCTACAGCCGATATGGGATACCGGCAGAGCTGCGCAAATACTTATGGCGCTGATGCTGACCCTGCTGCTGTTCTTCAACGCCGTTTTCTATCAAACCGATAACAAGCTGCCCTATCCTATATGGTTACGCAGCGCCGTTATGCTCGCCGTCGTATTGCTGCCGATAGGTAGCCTGCTGGCCGCCTGGGCGCTCTGGCTACGAATCGACCAATATGGACTCAGCTTGGATAGGCTCTGGGCGGCACTGCTGCAAGTGCTAACCGCGGCCTTTACCTTCAGCTATAGTTTGATTCTGCTTTGGCAACGGCAAGCAGCAGTACCCAATCTACAGCGCGCCAATGTTGGCTTGGCCCTGCTGGTGGCCGGGGCGCTGATCGTGGTTAATACGCCGCTGGCGGATATGCGCCACTGGGTGGCCCAGCATCAGGTCAAGCGGTTGATAGACGGACGCACCACTGTGGATGCTTTCGACTACCGCTATCTACGCTTTCACCTCGGCCAGCCGGGCAGTTTGGCATTACAAGCACTCGCTGACAGCGAGTTTGCCCAATCGCGACCTGAGCTGATACGGCGTATTGATCTCTCGCTAAAGCAAACCAATCGCTGGAACCAGGATCCACTCGTGGATACCCACAACCTGGATGATGTCGCCCAGCAGTTTAGCGTGAACCCTGAAGACGCCACGCTACCCGAGCCACTGCTCGCCTTGTTAATTGAGCAGGGCTCAGCCTGCCTAAGCCAAGTTGAACCCTGCCAAGCGTTTCAGGTAAGCAATGAGCATGAATTACAATGGCTTATCTACGCGTCCTACAGCTCGCATGGACAGGTCTATACCGAGCACAATGCAGGCTGGCAGCATTGCGGCCCACCCTCGAAAGCGTCAGGCAACAAATACAAGCCCGCGCAGAGTCAAACGATGCTCGGATTAATTAAGGTGCCGGCTCCCCGCCTTGTCGAGGGTTTACGCGGGGGCTAAAGCCTTACCTCCACGGCTGGATCAGTGCCGGGCTCTAACTGCTCACCGACCCAGAGTCGATGCAACCTGGTTTTGAGAATATCGCCAGGCCCAGAGATGAATTTAGGTTGTCCGAAGTGAGTCATCACTTCGTGCTGGCGCTCTAGTGCACGACGATCCTGCGAGACCACTGGGGCCAGGAACAATCGTATGGCTGCTTGTTTGAGCCAGCTTGGCGCCAACCCCTTGGGTGTCGAAAAGCGCGCGAAAGGAGTGAAACTACTTCCTGTCGCTGGTGTGAAAATGGCGGTGACACACAGGGTTAGCTTGGTCTCACCTTCCCAGCGCGCTTGAACCGTAGTGGGCGGATAATAGCGCGATACACTGCGCGAGCGGTCGCGCTCCAAAAAGCGCGACATCAGACCATAGTCAGGCTGGGTTTGCTCGATGGCCATATCGATCCCGTCGCCGTGGCTGGTAACAATCAGCTCCACTGGCAAGCGTCGATCCCGGCGACGAATAAAACCATGATGCAGATGATTGGTGTGGAACGGATCCATCACATTTTCAACCGCATCGTAGGCGCGACCCACCCAGGTGCCTTGTTGCCACCAGAAATGATCAAGTTCAGGGTTGCCAAAATCAGGCGGTAACACGGGCTCGGGCGGTGCCGCGTCAGAAAGCGCCACAAAGATCCCGCCGTGCCGTTCGACTACGCGCAGTGCGTCGGCCTTCAGCTTTTGATCATGGGCCGTATCGACCAAACAACCGGGCACTTCGATACAGGTTCCATCGCTTGCGAAGCGCCAGCCGTGGTAAGGGCACTCGAGYGCCCCCTTGTGCACACGCCCTTCAGAAAGTGGGTAATTGCGGTGCGGGCAGCGATCAACCAAGGCGCCAATCCCCTCTTCGCTGCGAAAGAGTGCAATCGGTGTATCGCAACACATGACCTTTTGCGCTTTGCCGCGTTTCAGGTCTTTCGATAAGGCAACCATGTGCCAGGCATCACGGACTGACTGGGGGAATGTCATTAAGGCAGCTCCTCACCATTCCACTCGAGATCGTAAGTGGCGGCGGCATTCGTCGAGATATTGTGTTTGAAACCCGTCAGGGAGAAGGAGGCGGCGTCGCAAAGCGCACCAAGCAAAGGCCAGCGATCGCCAGGCCGAGACACCACGTCGCGCCCGGTAGCAACGCAGCGCCACCAATCGCGCATACGCGCACCACGCACCGCCTGCGACAGGCCAAATACGACCATCGCCGGGCCAAGATAAAGAGTGCGTGGCGCGGCTTCAGGTGCGGCGATCCCGTCACCGATTGCATGGGCAAGATGACCGGCACCAGTGAGCAGATGCACACCGCTGGTCGCGCGCGGATTGCACTCAAGCAAGTAAGCAACGCCAGCTTCATCGAACATTGCATCGCAGGCGAACTGCCCATGAATGGCGGCACACTGCGCCAGGCGAACAGCTATTTTTCGTAGCGCTTCGCGATGCTGATCAGCGACAGGTTCGAAAGCATAGCCAGCCCCTCCGCCCAGGCGCCAGCTGGAACGGTAGGCAGCAAAGGCAACCAACTCTCCCCGATGCGCCACGCCGTGAAAGCAGACTTCTTCGCCGTAAATACGCGTTTGTGCCATCCAGGGGTTGTCGTGGCTGGGTGTAATAGCGGACAACGCACGCCGGCCTGGGGCGACCAGTGCGCTATCACCGAATCGGCTAAAACGCGGTTTGAACACCCACTCGCGACTTCTGCTAGCGAAGCGAGTCAAGTCTTCTACGGAGTCTATCGGATGGCTGTCCGGCACGGGCAGGCCCCATTCGCCACAGTGGCGCGCAAAGGCGAGCTTGTCGTGTAGTTGGCGCAACGTGGCAAGGTTAGGCACAAACAGGCGCTCACCCAATCGGCACTGAAGGGCGGGCGCCGCAAGATGGAAAACCTCCTCGCAGGTCGGCACCACCCGCTCGAAACCGAAGGTATCGACTAGCTCGACAATACGCGCGCGAAAGGCTTCGCCCTGCTGCCGTGGCGCGGGATAGCGGTGAACCCGCGCAGGTGCTTGCGACCAGCGCGCCATGCGCACCGGTACGCTGTCAGCCAGATGCGGCTCCCATCCGGCGGCGGCGAAATCCCGGGCAATATCCAGCGCGGCAACCGCCCGGGCGCCGGTAATAAGCACGCGTCTAGCCATCACGCCACACCACTTTACGGCGCTTGGGGCCGCTCCACGCGCTTAGATCATGAAAGACCTCAACCGGCACCGGCAAATCCCATGCCTGGCTCAGCGCCTGTGCAGCCGTGGTTGAAATCGTGGCTGGGCAAGGCGGCGACAAATGCAGCACGACGCGCTCAGGCCCCGCTTCAGCCTGCCAGATCTTGTCGCCCCCCAGCACCGTCTCAAGCGCGGCTACCACTTGGGGTGGCGTAACGCTCTGATCTGCAAAGCGCCAGATATCGTTCACCCGGCCTTGAGGCGCATGGATGACGCGACCCGCAAAACCGCACGGGCAGGAACAAGCGTCGAGCTCAAGATAATCGTCGCCGCGAACACGGACAATCGGTTGGCTGGTGCGGCGAAGGTCGGTAATGATCGGTCGATAGCCGGGCGTGCCGGGAACCGGCTCAAGCTCGATAGCCATCGCATGATCGTTGAGATGCAGCCGGCCGTTGGCACACTCAGCGGCCAGAAACCCTTCGGTCGCTTGGTATATTTGGCGTGGCCTTACCCCTAACCGCTCAGTAAAGAAGTGGCGCTCAGCTTCACCGGCGGGTTCGCTGCCGCAAAACAGATGCTGCAGCGAGGGGAAATGCGCCCCTGCTTCAGCGAAAGCGGCCAGCCGATGGGGCGGTGCGATCAGGATCGTCGGCTCGAATTGCGCCAATTCCGCAACGCTCTGTTCAATCGACGCTTCGAGGGGGAAATGGGCAAACGTAAACCGCCCTCGCCCCACATCGCTGTAGAGCGCATTACTGGCGCGCAAATGCAGGGCGAGCCGCTGGCGCTTGAGCAAGGCACGCGCCGGTAGCAGTCGGGCCAGGCTCTGGCCGATGTAGTCGGCACGTTCTGCGGGGCTGGAGAGAAATAGCCCTCGCGCACCGCCTCCCGTTCCGGTCGACCAGCCTGCCGACAATTCGCCAACGGCTGTGCCTTGCTCTGAGGCGGCGGCCAACCCGCGCAGTTCCTCATCGCTCATGCCTAGGCTATTCCAAGCGCCGTAATCAGCACGAAGATCCGCGATGTCAGTGACCGGAAACTCCGCCAGATCACGACCGGCATATCTTGCCAGTGCGGGCGTAAGGGCGATGACAGGCTGCAGCTTGCGCCACATGCTGGCTCGCCGCGCAGCCAGTTGCCCCGGCGACAGGCTCAGCGCACGCCGCGTTCGTATCCATGCGGCTAAGACCCGGTCAGTTCGCATAATGGTCACCAAAACGCTTGGCACTGGCAGCGCAATGCGAAGGTAGGATGACCAAGTCGCCATTGCAGCACGACCCCTCGCTCAACAGGTTTAGCGTTGCTCGATAACGACGGGTATCACCGAGAAGCGTGGTGGTAAGCCACGGCGGCGGCCGGCGCTGCGTGATTGATTTGCCAAGCCACACCGCATCAGCAGCCAGCAAGACCTGGCGATCGTCGGTGGTGCGCAGTGCCAGCCCCCAGTGGCCGACGCAATGACCGGGCAGTTCGACGGCGATCAGACTACCGTCACCCAGGATGTCACGACCTTCGCTGAAGGGCGCGAACCCACTGGGTAACGCCACTGCTGGCGCATCTTCGAAAAAGCGAGCATTTGCATCGGCTGCCTGGGGAACCAGCGCAGGCAGCAGGCCCTGGCGCACGCGGCCAAAGCGACCCGGTCGGCGCAATTCGGAAAGGCCCGCACGGGCGCAATAGACCGGCCGCTGGGCAAGGTGGGTCATTCCCGCGACGTGGTCGCCATGAAAATGCGAGATGATGGTGCCAGCAATCGCGCTGTCTTCAATCCCATGGGTCGCGAGCCAGGCGCTCCACGCCTGCTGTGCATCAATTTTGACCGGCGTTGTCCAGCGATAGAACCGCTCGGGAAACGTCTCGGTTGCATCGATAAAAGCAGGATCATAGCCGGTATCAAACAACAAAATATCCCGCGTCGGGTGCTCAATCACCCCCACCATGGCGGGAAAATCAACCGCACATAGGCTCCCACCTGAGAGAGTGGCGATCTCTGGATGGCGGCATAAACCGCGTTCAAGCCAACGGAATCCGACGCGGATCATGGCTGCTTTTCCTGCGTGGCAAGCTGCCGCGCTTCGGCCAGCAGAGTCGCCAGTGCATCATGCTGGGGTCGGTAGCCGAGTAATCGCTGAGCAGGCTCGAGATCAAAGGTCTGAGAGTAGGCCAGCGTCGCCAGCTTGTAACGGGTCAGCATCGGCTCGCGAGCAGAGCGCATCAGCAGCGCAGCGTTTTCACTGAGCACAGCAATAGCACGCGCCAAGCCAACCGGCAGCGAGACAAGCTGCGGTGTTTTTCCCAACGCATCGGCGAGCTTACCAGCCACCTCTCGTACCGCAATGGGGCTACCTCCCGATATGTTGATTGCCTTTCCGGCAAGCCCGACTGCCTGCTCCTCAGCGGCGCAGATAGCCCATGCGGCGTCGCGCAGATCGGTCAACTCAATCAGCGCCCTGCCGCCACGCGGAAGCGGCATCCGCTCGCGCCCCGCAAGCTCGGCCAGCTTGGGCAGGATCACCTGATCGCCCGGCCCCMCTAGCGCCCGCGGGCGAATGGCGCAGCAGGCCATGGCGTCTTCCCGCGGCGCAAGCACGCTGCGTTCCGCCGCGTGCTTGGTACGTGCGTAATGATTAAGTGGCTGAAGCGCGGGGCCGTCATATTCGCCGATGGCTATCCGGTCACGATACGCAGCAAAAACTGACGGCGAAGAAACAAACACGAAACGCTCAACGCCCGAGCGGCTGGCCGCTTCAAGCAGGCGTTCGGTCAGTTGAATGTTGTGAATCTCAAATGCTCGCCGGGGGCCCCAGCTGGCCGATAAGGCGGCGGCATGAATCACGCTATCGACATCCTTTAAGAGCCCGCGAAAATCAATTTCTGGCTGGGTAAGATCCGCCCTAACAAACTGCGCGCCGAGTGACGTAAGCGCCTCGCCCGCCGCCTGCGAACGCCCTGTGGCTCGCACAGCATGCCCGCGTTTTAGCGCCTCGCGCACCAGCGCCATGCCCAGCCCGCCGGTCGCCCCGGTGATAAGGATACGCCGTTGACTCATAGATTGAGCACCATTGCACTGGCACTGATCCCCGCGGCAGTGCCCAACAGCAGGATATAGTCACCCGGCTTGGCGACCCCCGTCGTGAGTGCGTGGGCGAGCACGCTCGGGATTGAGGCGGCGATCTGGTTACCGGTCGTTGGGAAGATATTGACCACGCGGTCACTGTTGGGCGCGAAAAGCCGCTTGATATGCTCGACCCCTGGCGCACTCGCCTGGTGGCAAATCACGCAGGCGAGATCATCCTTGCTTATTTCCGCCTGCTCGAGCGCACGCTCGATGACGCCAGGCAACGCTTTGGCAGCGGCCTTGAAGATGCCAAAGGCGTCCATCTCGAAATAGGAACCGGCGACCAGCGCCTGGTAACCTTCAGCGATGCGCAACTTTGTGCCGCCCGCGCGAAGCTGCGCTAGCGCATGGTGAGCACCATGGGTAACCGAAACGCTTGAACGCATTCCACAGATTGGGTCTGACGTCGCCTCAATCGCCAGTGCCGCTGCGCCATCGCCAAAGATGGAGCGCGTTTTCGGTTCCTCAGGATTAAGCCCTGCCGACGCAATATCGCTCGCAAATACAAGCGCTCGCCGCCAGCGCCCGCAGGCAATTCCCATAGCGGCGATATCCAGTGCCACCATAAAGGATAAACAGGTCTGGTTAACGTCGAAGCTAGGCACGCCGGACTGGCCAAAGCCGAGACGGTTCTGGACTAAAGCGGCTGTAGACGGAATCGGTTGCTCCATAACGCCACAACCGCCAATGATGACGTCGGGCGGTGTATTGCCCCAGCCAGCGCGGTTCAACGCCTCGCGGGCGGCCTCGGTCGCCATCATCGAGGTAGTCTCCTCCTCGCTCGCGACATGGCGCGCGGCAATGCCAAACTGACGTTCAGTCCAGCCGGGCGATTGACCTTGACGCTCGTCCAGGGCGCGCGAAGTTAACAGGGTGCGAGGGCGATAGCTGCCCCACCCGGCAATCGTAAAGTTGCTAATCATATGTCCAATTCTAATCGATTCGCTCTCATACTCTAATAAAGCTTAATATCAATCAATTAGAAATTAGACGATGTTCATTTTATGGTTAACTTGGCGGATTGCGTAAAGGAGAGCCAATCACACGCTAAATATAGTCTTCCAGCTGTCAGACCGGCGGCACCMTCGTCAATGGCTGAGGCGAGATCCCACTCGATCACATAAGGCATGGCTGCGATGAACCACGACACCGATCAAAAACCCCAGCGCTGGCTTAATAGTGCCACCCATCACCACTGGCTGACCCGCGAAGGGCTCGCATTGTTCGAATTTCATCGCCAGGCGCGTCTGGCCTCTGGCGGTTTCGCAGTACTCAATGGTGACGGGCGCATTCCCGACGGCGCCAGCGCCGACACCATGCTCACCGCACGCATGGCGCACAGCTGTGCCCTGGCGGCGCTACAAGGCTTACCAGGCGCTGCAGCACTGGCCGAGCATGCCATTCGCGCGTTGTCTGGCAAGCTGCGCGACGAGCATCACGGAGGCTGGTTCGGGGCCGACCCCGCCACCAGCGAAGACCTCACTAAGCAGTGCTATACCCATCACTTCGTCGCCCTCGGTGCCGCCACTGCAACCCACGCCGACATTCCCGGCGCGGCGGCTCTGCTCGAAGAGGCCATTGGAGTGATCGACACCCGCTTCTGGTCGATGGATGAGCAAGCTTTTGTCGAGAGTTTTAGCCAGGACTGGAGCGAACTGAGCGACTACCGCGGCGGTAACAGCAACATGCACGGCGTAGAGCTGTGCTTAGCACTAGCCGATGTGCGCGACGAACCGCTATGGCTTKACCGGGCGCTAGCCATCGTTGAACGGCTGATTCACCACCACGCGGCTCCCCGGGATTACCGCATCCTCGAGCATTTTCATGGCGACTGGTCAGAATGGCCGGAGCACAACGCCGACCGCCCCGACGACGGGTTCTATCCCTATGGCGCCACGCCGGGACACGGTTTCGGGTGGTCGCGACTGATGCTACACCTGGAGGCAGCGCTTGAATCTCGCGGCCGCGCAGCTCCTTCTTGGTTATTCGCTGACGCCGCGGCGCTATTTGACGCCAGCCTGCGTGACGGCTGGGCCACCGACGGCGCCCCGGGGCTAGTGTATACCGTGGATTGGGAGGGTCGCCCAAACTCCCTGCGGCGTCGCCACTGGACTCACGCCGAAGCACTGGCCGCCTCTGCCGCGTTTCTACGGCGCACAGATCAGCCCCACTACGAGCGCTGGTATCGGCGGCTTTGGGATTTCATCGATACCACTTTTATAGATCGCGCGCGGGGCGGCTGGTATCAGGAACTCGACGGTAAGCTACAGATCGACACTACCGAAGGCGACATCAAGCCCGATCTCTACCACGCTTACCAGGCAACGCTGCTACCGCGGCTCCCCTTGGCACTCAATTTAGCGTTGACTGTCGAGCGGCTGTAGTAGTTCAATCTTATTAACTTATAGAGAAGTCTAGTCCCGCTGAAACGTCGGCAGGTTATCTGTCACCTCATCGACAACCAGGGCAAATAACGATGGCAATGTCTTCGCCCACCAATGTCGTTGCGCCAACGTCCTCGTTGAAAGCGCTTCCGAAAGACGAGTACCAGAGAATCATCCAGCCCATACGTGCTTTGTAGTGCGGCAGTTTAAGACACTACGTTATGATTTGTTGTACGCGACACACGTTTGAACAGCACTCGAAAATCGAGCCGGACTCTCCGCCATCATTAGATGCCCTGTGTCCGCAATGTTAATTCGCATCGTGCATGTCCGAGTTAACCAATCGGGTACGTCCCAACCATCAGGCGATCGAGAGCCAGCAATTAAACTGACGGCAAGGCCAGAATCGATAAGGCGAGAGAGGGTTTGGAGATACGTACTCGGCTTCGTCGCTTCGACTACCGCTTTGGCTTGCGCTTTTATGGTCGTCGCTGGCTGATTGGAAAGCCAGGAGGTAGCTAAACGCGACGTCCATTCCGTAATAGGCACGCCGGCGCTCGCGAACCAATCAGATGGCGCGTGCCTATAACCGGCCACTATTTCTTCAACTTTCTCTATCGGCATAGAGGCCAATTCGGCAGACCAGAAAGCGTCTTTAATAGTGAGGTTTCCTTCCACGCTGATTAAAGACGCCACTAGCTCTGGAAAACGATCGGCCAGCAAAACTGCAATTGCGCCTCCTACCGAGTGTCCTACGATGTGAGCCTGTTCAATTCCGGCGTCTAAAATGTACTTAGCAACGTGTTCCGCTTGAGCGAGTAAATCGATGCCTGCTGTTTCTTGCTGGGAAAGCGCGCCGTAGCCAATCAAGTCAGGCGCATGCACCTCTACTTGATCGAACTCTGCCAATATTTTCGGATCGTTCAAAGAGCCAAACAAACCGTGAATAAGAACGACCGCTTGCTTTCTATGCGTCATTTCAATTTCCTCGCTCAATAAGATTCTCAACATTATGTCGCTCGTTGAGCATACTCAAGGAGCGTCCGATGGATTGCCGTGTTGGTTGATTGGTAGCTTATACTCCTTCGGGTGGTTACTGCATTTAATGAACATGAGTCGGAACAGCATCACAACCGGGAAGAGACTATGCAGACGATCGAACTAGGCGGAGAAAGTGTACCCCGCATAGGCCAGGGAACCTGGCATATGGGCGAGAATGCCGGGCAGCGGCAGGCTGAGGTCAGGGCGCTGCGCGAAGGGCTGGATCTGGGCATGACGCTGATCGATACCGCCGAGATGTATGCCGAGGGTGGCGCTGAGGAGATCGTTGGCCAAGCTATCCACGGTCGGCGCGATGAGGTGTACCTGGTCAGCAAGGTCTACCCCCACAACGCCAGCACTAAGGGTGTACAAGCCGCCTGCGAGCGCAGCCTGCGCCGATTGGGCACTGACACTATCGATCTGTACCTGCTGCACTGGCGCGGCCAGTATCCATTGAGCGAAACAGTGGAAGCGTTTGAGCGGCTGCGCGAGCAGGGAAAGATACTGCGCTGGGGCGTGTCGAACTTTGATATTGACGACTTAGTAGAGCTCGACGCGCCAGCTTGCGCCACCAATCAGGTGCTCTATAACCCTGAAGCACGGGGCATTGAATACGACCTGCTGCCCTGGCAAGCGCAACACAACATGCCGCTCATGGCCTATTGCCCCATTGGGCAAGGCGGCGCGCTATTGCATAACGCCGCCCTGCAACGCATAGCCGACAAACACAGCGCCACCACCGCGCAAGTCGCCCTCGCCTGGGCACTGCGCCACTCTGGCGTGATTGCTATTCCTAAAGCCGTAAATCTGGAGCACCTCAAACAGAACTTTGATGCAGATAACGTCAGACTCGATGAAGATGATCTGGCCCAGATCGACGCCGCCTATCCTCCGCCAACGCGCAAGCAGCCTTTTCAGATGGTGTGAGCCCGAGCAATTAACGGCACAGCACTGGAGCGATGTCATGTCACTGCCCGCCCCAAAACCAACCCCCTGGATCAGTTTTCTCGCCGACCCTGAGTGGTCGATCTGGCGCACCAACTGGTTTGTGAATAAGGTATTTGTGCTGACATGCTTTGTGCTGGTGTTGGCTGCCACGGTGCCGATTCAAAAAAACCTGAAGGAGCGACCGCTATGAAGCCTCACATCAAGCATCGCATCACGCGCAGACAAAGCCTTACGCTCATCGGCGCCACGCTCGCCGCCATGACGCTCCCAACGGCATCACTTCTTGCCAACGCGGTCGGGATGCAACAGAAGGCTTTTGCGGGCACTGACAAAAAGCTGCCCGTTATCGGCATGGGCACCTGGCGCACCTTCAACGTTGGCAGCGACCCTGAGCTGCTCGATGCGCGTACCGAGGTGGTTAAGGCATTTTTCGAGCATGGCGGTGGCCTGATCGACTCTTCGCCCATGTATGGCTCGGCGCCGGATGTGATGGGCTATGCCTTGCAACAGCTCGGCACGCCCGAGAGTCTGTTTGCTGCAGAGAAGGTCTGGAGCCCCGCCGGTGGCTCCGCCCGCGAGCAGGTGGCGGAGCTTAAAGAGCGCTGGAAGGTGGAGCAGTTCGATTTGGTGCAGGTACACAACCTAACCGACTGGCGTGAGCACTTGGCAGCACTACAGGAGATGAAAGCCGAAGGCACCATCCGCCATGTCGGCATCACCACCTCCCACGGATGCCGCCACAGCGAGATCGAGCAGATCATGACGTCAGAGGATATCGACTTCGTTCAGCTCACCTACAACATCACCCACCGCGAGGCCGAAAACCGGCTACTCCCCCTGGCAGAAGAACGGGGCATCGGCATAATCGCTAATCGGCCATACGATGGCGGCAGCCTGATCAAGAACCTCAAGCGACGTAACGCGCCGTTGCCCGAGTGGGCCAATGAGGAATGCGGCTGCACAACCTGGGCGGACTTTCTGCTGAAGTTTATCGTCAGCCACCCGGCTTTAACCTGCGCGATACCCGCCACCACCCAGGTCGAGCACATGCGCGAGAACATGCGCGCCGGCCACTCCCCCATGCCTTTGGCCAATGCCCGGCAACGGATGATCGCCTATATCGAGTCGCTATGAACGAGTGGACAAGCTACCAGCTGCAGGACTTTATTCCCTTCACGGCGGAGGTTTACTTTCGCTTACTGGAGCGCATGGGCGAAACCTTCTGGCCGCTGCATCTACTGACACTCGGGCTCGGCGCCGCAACCCTTGCGCTGGCGCTGAAAAACCGCCCGCGAACAGCCTGCCTGCTACCCGCCCCGCTCTGGGCCTTCGTCGCCGTCGCTTTTTTCCTTCAGCGCTATGCAGAACTTAACTGGGCCGGAGGCTATGTTGGCTACGCCTTCATCGCCCAGGCCGTGCTGCTGGTAGTGATGGCGTTAACGGGGTGGGGAATGGATAACGCGCCACGCGCAACAAACCCACCGGTTGCGACAGGCATCACCATCACCCTCTTCGGCCTGATCATCATGCCGCTGATGGCGCCCCTAAGTGGCGGTTCCTGGCATCAGGCGGAAGTGTTCGGCATACATGCCGATCCCACGGCGGTGACCACACTGGGCCTGGTGCTTATCATACTCCGGGGTTTCGCCCTCTGGATCGCCGCCATCATTCCCGCGCTCTGGCTGGTCGTTTCAGGCCTGACTCTGCAGGCACTGGATTCAACAGGTTCCGTCGTGCTGTTCGCCGTGTTGGCGATCACTCTGGTTGGGCTGGTCTGGAAAAGCATCAAACCCAAGCGATAATGTCGTAGCATCGATTTCGTTGACGCGTAGGAAAAGGGGCTACGTGCCACGCTTGGTTAACGGTTTTGTTCGATATTTAAGCGGCGCTTGGTGTTATACCCAAGCTGCGCCATTAGCAGAACCAGCGCTTGAGTATCTTGGTGGGTTTATCTTCGATAAACTGTCTTCATGTTCCTACTATAGCGTTAAGCGCGAAACAGAGCCGCCAACAGTGACGATCTAAAGGTTTTCTAAACGCTGCAAAATGAACGTCGCGCGTTCTTCCACAGTATCACGCGGCACTTCCAGCGTTTTGTAACCCCATTGCGAATACCAGCTTTTCATCCCCTCGAATACCTCAAGGGACTCCTCAAACGTTTGATCACGCTCTGAATCTATAGCATAAATGTCTTCCCATGGCGGCAGAAGAAAGACAACGGGATTATAGAGGATCATTTGAACATAGTTGGCGATGTCCGCCCGTGACAACGCACTCTCCGCATTCAGCATGTACAGCGCATCCAGCACCCCACGATCAAAGAACGTGGCCTGCTCGCCAACAGCGACACTTCGGTACTTTTCAATATCGGATTTCAGAATATCCTGAGCGAAAGCGACCGGGTCTGGCCGAGGTGATAGCTCCGCCGCCAACCGCTCTTTGATGATGCTACGGGCAGACTCAGGTACAACGCGATAGCCCCGCTCCGCTAGGGCATCAAGGAGAGCAGTTTTGCCGCCACCGGGGCCACCGGTGAGTACGAATAGATGGTTCATATTATTAACGCCCTACAGCAGACAAGGAAAACGCTATTGAGTGAGATGCTGTCTCCCCCAACACAATAAAAGCCCAGGCTCCCCCATGATCTCATCTAGCTGCTCGCCCACTCGCACAAAACACCATGTTTCATAGGTGTACTCTGTTGGCGTAGATGTTAGATATTTATATCAACGCAGTGCTCCTTTTTAAAGACTTTTCTAGCCCACTTAACTAAAAAAAGCGTTAGCAAAAATACTAACGCTTAAAGCAACCTTACGATGCAGCAAGGTTCAGATCACTATACGCACAACTAGCCATAGACATATAATCAATTACAACTTTTTATTCAGGCCGAAGCCGCAGGTTAAAACCGATAGATAACACTCCCTTGTAGACGATCGACACTTCCACTACGGCCATCCACAGTATGCCGTGCAGCATGAGCCAACTCAATTCCGTAGGTTACGTTATGACCAGGACTCCATTGGTAATTAATATGCACAAGTTCACGTTCTTCATCATAAGCGCTTATAAACTCACTTGAACTACCAGTATTAACAAGAGAAACGCCATCGCGCTCGGCATTATCCCAATCTGCATTAACAAGTGAGTATGAAACGTTGAAAGCACCAGGGCCTATATCGTGACTAATGCCAATCGTTCCCCCCCATGCAAAGATGGTCTCTAGCTCGTTGCCTGCTCGATAAGCTGAGGGTGCCGGGTTTACTTTCATGTAAGCCCCAATCCCCTCACCGCCGGTTATTTGGCCACGCAACGTCGTATTTGGCGTAAGAGCGTAATTAGCCGCGACAAAAGCTCCCCACCCGATCTTTGAGTCCTTTGCTGCACCATCGTCAAAGGCCACTTCTCGAATCATGGCAGCTGATGCCCAACGTAATGCGCCAGCCAATGATTCGTACCGAAGCGTAATGTCTGGCAAGCCATCTTTACGATCAACATCAGTACCAGCAATGGATCTACCACCAGTCACTGCATCGTAGCCTCCGTCAAAAGAGTTGCCAGACATGGCACCACTCGGATCCTCAATAGCAACATGAAAATTATCTACTGAATACCGCAATTGTGCTTGTCGAAGGAATGCATCGCGACCTGCGGGGCCAGTAAAATCAAGAGTAGGAGTAGTGCTGAGAAAGGTGTGAAAATTGCTCCACGTTTGCCCTGCCGTAATACCGTTCCATGAGCCATAGGCCTGACGAAGCCGGAGATTACCGAAGAAAAAATCACCCTCGATATTGGTAATCAAGTCACCTTTCTCTGTCGACGTTGTAGTGCGGATACCTAGGCGTGACTCATTCGCATGCAGATTCGAATGCCCACTTGTATTTGGTTGGCCATCCACAGCAATTTTAGAGAAGTTCACACTATCGCCCATGCCACTACTATTCCCGGTCTTAACGTCGCCAATGTCATACATCACATCAAGCTTAGCGTAACCGTATAAAGAAACGTTGGTTCCATTCACATCATAATCAATTGCAAATACAGAAGGAGTAACGAATAGAAAAGAATAGCCTAAGAAAGGAAACACTCTGCGCCACAACAAAAACTTATTCATATCTTTATCTCTATATTTGTAATACTTTTATTTTCAACTTAACCCAGGAGCCTAAAGACAAGCTGAGAAGACATTGCGAAAATGGTCACCAACCCCACTAGAGCAAGCGTGGTTTGTAGAGGGCCATTTTTTAGATCCCCCATCACATCTTCACGTCTTGTCAAAAGAAAGAGAATAATTCCCAAAAAAGGTGCTACTAGGACGGTTAGGGCTTGAGCGATGATAATTAGCTCAATGGGAGAACCTTTCGCCACCACAGCAACCGTAGCTCCCCAAGCCAACACCCCATATACAAGCAGCTTGACTCTCCATCCGGATAAACTGCTGTTCCAGCCCAACGCATCCGCTAATAGCGTTCCTCCCGCAGAAGCATTTGCCGCCATTGATGAAAAGGCTGCTGCGAAGAACCCAAGGCTGAACAGTACCGCACCCACCTTTCCAGCCAGTGGCTCCAATACGCTTGCCAGCTGTGGAAAAGTCGTAGCTACAGTACCAGTGGAGTGAAGTACCGCTGAGGCTACAATGATGATGAGCATCGCCATAAATGCGGTTGCTACATTCCCCGGGAGAGTATCCATTAACGTAATAGCTCGGTACTGCTGCCTATTCAGCTTTCTTTCATGGATGGCATAGCCAGTATAAAAAGCTGAGTTAATGGAGAAATTTGTACCGATCAAAGCAATTAAAAGAACGCTGGCCTCAGCAGGAAATTTAGGAATAAGACCTTGCGCAGCAGCCGCCCAATCTGGGTCACTCAGTATGGTTGATGCTAAAAAACCTACAGACATAAGCCCAATCAAAGCGACCAACAAGCGCTCCATCGCCTTATAAGTATTCCGCATGGCTATTAATAAGCCTACCGCCACAGTGCTAGCGAGCGTCCAGCCTACTACCGAACCTCCTAAAAGCAGGCTTAGCGCTAAACCAGAGCCAACGGCATTGCCTACAGCAAACATCAAAGTGATAGAGAAAACACCGAAGCCAGCCATGACACCGATTGGGCGACCAAGTTTTTGCTTGGTGACTTGAACCACCGAGTCACCAGATGCAAGGCCCAATCGCACGGCCATATCATTAAACACAAACATTAGCACTGCAGACACAAGAATTACCCAAAGCAGCATGTAGCCATATTGGCTGCCTGCCTGGACAGCGGATGTCAGCGCACCGGGTCCGAAACGCCAAGCGCCAGCGACAAAAGCAGGCCCCATTAGCGCAAGCATTTGCGGCAACGTCAGAGAAAACCGATTTCGAGCGTTGTTTGTCGCAGGGGAAAGTGGCCCTGAATCATGTTTGGTATTCATACTCATCCTACGCTCCTATTAAATTTGTTATTTAGGATGCATAAGGTGATGCCTCATTGGCATCACCGTTCGGGGACGCCCAGCGCCTAAGGAGTAGTCAATCTCGGTTAGGCTAACCCGGCTTGTTTCATAGCAGCAGCAATTTCACGATCTGCGCCTTCGGCAAGCGGACGAAGCGGAGAGCGCACAGTAGCGTGATCAAGAATCCCCCGGGCTACTAGGGCCCACTTCAGAGCCACAGTTCCTTCCATATGCGAACCACGGTGATAGACATTCTTGGTAACGGGCAGGAGGCGATCATGCAATTCGCGCGCCTTAGCATAATCCTTGGCTTTTCCAGCTTTGATCAGTTCGATCAAAGGCTCCGGTGCAATACAGCCATAGCCAACTAGCGCACCATCGACATCAAACATGGTGTGAAGCAGGTACTCATCATGACAAGTCAGAATTTGTAGATCCGGATGCTCAGCGCGAATGACAGGAATTTCAGTATCCCAGCGCTTCATATTGCGAACACCATTTTTCATCGCAAACACACCAGGTTGGGCCGCAATATCAAGCTGCGTCTGGAGATTGTAAGTGGCTTTCGTGTTGTCCGGATACTGGAAAAGAATCAGCGGTAACCCACTTTCCTCATGAATGCGGCGATAGCGCTCTTGAGGCGCTCCCTCCTGATAACCAAACCTGAGCCAGCCATGAGATGGGTAGACTAGACCAGCAGATGCGCCCGCCTCGACAGCACGTTTTGCTTCTTCGGCTGCAATATGGTCACCTTCGCGAGTGATGCCCGCGATAATAGGTATCTCACCTTTTACCGATTCAACAAATGCCTCAATAACGCGCCTCTGCTCGTCAGAGGTCATGAATGTACCCTCACCAGCGTGGCCAAGAACAACGAGACCTTTCACGCCGTCGATGCCGCCCAACCAAGAGCCAAGCTTCTTGATTGCAGCAAAATCAACCTCGCCATCGCGAGTGAAAGGAGTAACCGGTGCGGGGGKCAAACCTCGGAGATCGAGAGACATGATGATTCCTCTTATATGGTTGTGTTATCGTTCCTGGGAACGATTGCAATCCTTTCACCAAATACACCACATCGAAAATTAGACGTTAGTCTACGACTCACAAATGATGTGTGGCTACGGAAAGCAAACTAATAGTAAATCAGTGGGGTTAGCGTCATATCGCTTATAAGATCGCTGTAAAACCGATAGAATGGTTCGCCTAAATGCCTGTTTATGCGAGCCAACACAGAGGTTCAGTAATCCACCTCACGTCATGGAATAATATATTCATGAACGGTAAGCCTATAACTATGCAAGACGTTGCCAAAGCCGCGGGCGTCAGCACGTCTACAGTCTCTCGCGTTCTTGATGAGCGCCTTCCGCCTTCCAATAGCCCAGCCGCTCAACGGGTTAAAAAAACGGCGGAAGAACTCGGCTATAAGCGTGACATTCTTGCCTCCAGCTTGAGGCGAGGTGGTACAGGCACTATTGGTGTACTGGTGCCTCGACTGAGCGATACAGTCATGGCTCTTATCTACGAAGCGATCTCTAAAGTTGCTCAAGAACGTCACTATTTCGCTATCGTAGCAACTAGTGGTGACGATCCTGAAAGCGAGCGTCAAGCGGTTGAATTGCTTCTTAATCGACGTGTGGATGGCCTAATTTTGGCTACCAGCCGACTTGATGACCAGTTGCCATCTCAACTGCGTGAAAGGGGAGTTCCGCACTCGTTGGTGCTTCGTACCGATGGTAAAAGCCCTTCTGCCTTGGGTGACGATATTCAAGGTGGATACCTTGCTACCCGGCACCTCATCGACCTAGGGCACCGCGACATTGGCCTTGTTGCAGGGCCTAGCTTTACCTCGAGCGCTCGTGACCGACAAAAAGGCTTCCGCAAAGCAATGAGCGAATCTGGGATTGCTGTGCGTGAGTCATGGATTATCGAGTCAGGCTATGGAATCGAAGCTGGCGAGGAAGCAGGGCTGGCTCTGCTCTCACAGGATGAGAAGCCAACAGCCATTTTTGCAGTCAACGATAACCTCGCTATTGGCGTGATGGCTGCTGCACATAGACTTGGCATTGAGGTAGGCAAAACGCTTTCATTAGTCGGATATAACGATATCCCTCTTGCCAGTCGCCTTCCTGTGCCGCTTACGTCTGTATACATACCTTTTGACTATATTGCACAACAGGCTGTCGACTTACTACTTAACGATAAACACTCTGGCTCGTCGATCAGTAGAGTGGCTATGCCTAGTTTGATCCCGAGATCATCATCAGTCCGACATATATAAAGTATTTATCAAATAAAAGAGATCAAACGAACCAACTCAGTCGCATTATCTGGATGGGCGCTTGCTCCGGCGGTCAAATAATCGCACTAATCGGGCGCGAGCCATACCTCGCACTGGTTCTGCCCGCGATCAACCCGTCAACCGGCATGTCGTCACGAAACAGGCCTTCGGCAACCACGTAACCCTTCATCCTCCTACTCCAGCAGCGCGCCGCAGGCCAGCGTTTTAAAGGTGCTGGACATAGCTAAGCGCTCATCCGCACTCACTTCCAAGCGCTGGCCAGTTTTTACTTGACCACTACAGTTGATGATGGTCGTGAGAGTGTCTTTTCACTTCATCATCATAGGTACGTATGTGCAGGCCAATATCTGGATGTTTCATGACCTTACTCAGCAATCGTGGGTATATTCACTTCCTTGACCTGATTCACCGGCCCTGTGAAGTGGGCCTTTGGGTAACGACGAAAAAGGCAACCCTCGCGGGAGCCTCCAGGCTCGGCGCACCATGAGTCAGGCACCGATGTCATTTCAACGGGTATGCCAATACTTTTTGTGTCATGACACGCCACAGTTGAAAGCTCCGCATCTAACGCTGCAAGCATGCACGTCTTTTTACTGGGGACGAAGCCGCAACGAAAACGGTTCACTTTGACGCCCAGCGCCTTAAGGCCCACAACGCCACTCGCCCTGCCAGTCACGCTGAGCGCCGTCGGCCCGGTCATATGTCAACGTCGCCGGCCTTGGCGGCGACTCCCCGCCTTCGGAGGGATCACCGGTGACCTCAATGTGGACGGTCTTGCCCTTGCCATTGAAGGTTGGAGACTCCGTAATGCCATTAAAACCACCAGGTGCCGACACGCGCTCCACATAACCGGCGACCTTGACCACCCCCTGCGCCGCATCGGACGACCCCACATTGCCCATGGCAAGCAGTAAAACCTCCCTATCATCCGTGGTGAATTGGCACCCCAGCTCACCGGGAAGGCTGGCCTCGTTCATGTCCTCCTCCGTAAGAGCATTCAGTGTAATCTCGGAACCATCACCACCCTGGGCCTGCCCTGCGGGAGCGGCACTTTCCTGTTTGTCGGAATCATTGGGTGCCTCGGCTGACGGCGGAGTCGACGACGGTTGCGCCGCCTCTTCCTCTGCGTCCGAGGACGGGTTCGAGCAGCCGGTGATCAAAGTGATGACCAGCAAACTTGCTAACAGGGTGGCGATGAGATTTGCACCGCGTTTGGGAAAGGGCATGGTTCCTCCTGGGAAAACAAAAATCTACTGTAGAGTAACTCGCACCACCATGAATAACCGCTCCTTGAAAGCCTGTAAAGGCCACTGGGAATCTATCTCAGCGACGTCCGGGCCCGAAGGGCCGTATTGCTTGCGATTGTTAAGGAGCAATGGCCACATAGCGCTGGACAACCTTTCCGTCATAGAGAATCTCAGACTCCAGGCTTCCACCATTCGCTTTAATCATTCTCGCCGAAGGCTCATTGTGTTTGTGGCAAAGCAACAATTACGCGCTTGTCGCGTGCATTGCTAAACGGTTCGTTGGCATGTCGTATCGTCAGAAAGCTCGAGAGTCAATCTCAGCATATCTTTATGCTGAACTCCATTTTCAAAGATTGGCTCCGGATAGTTCTTCAAAAAGAAACCCTTATCAATACAGTCCACTCTAAAACCCTGCCTTTGGTAGAAGGTCAGTTGGTAACCGAAAGTGCCGGTTCCGACCTCTAGGCTCTTTACACCAGCCTCCTTCATTTTATCGATAACTGTTTCTAGAAGCTGCGTTCCGATGCCACGCTGTTGATTCGATGGATAAACAGCAATATTCATCAATTCCAATATCCCCCCTCCGAGTGGCTTTAGAACGCAAGATCCGATCACCTCATCGTTGGTAAATGCAACAAAACACCTTGCCTGTTTCAGGTACTCTTTGATGGCATTTTCAGACGGATCTGCCAAAAGAAGTAGGTCTATCGGAACCTCTGAAGGTGGAACTTCGTCTATTCGCAACGGTATTTACCCCCGAAACTCGGTATTAGATTTAATGTCCCGCTCACACGCCGGTTAGAGCCACGAAGCAGCGGAAAATCGGTCGCTGTGCAGTCGATTGTTAACCCCACCAAGGTACGTCCTGCACATGACTAGAATCCTGTACAGGTGCGACTTAATGGATGCCATCAGCTACACAGCCGCTAGAACCAACCTAGCAAAAACGATGGAACAGGTCTGTGAAGACCATTCTCCGGTGATCATCACACGGAGCAAGTCGCAGTCCGTGGTAATGATCTCTCTCGAAGATTATGAAGCGCTGCAAGAGACAGCCTACCTTCTGCGCGCACCTAAGAACGCCCGCCCTTTGCTGGAATCCGTTACCGAGCTGGAGCATGGTGGTGGTCAGGAAAAGGAACTTCTTGAATGAAACTGATCTTCTCCGAGAATGGAGCCAAAGCACAATGTAAAGGTCGTCGCGGTGCCTGCTCTTGTCAGGAGTCCTTTAGCCAGCCTTGGTTCACGGCGTACTCAACCTTTGAAATAAACCAGTCGTATATTTCTGGGTTTTCCTGCTCTATGAACCCATGCATTTTCAACACTTGGCTCTTCCGTATACCATGGTCTCTCCAGGCACGGCCCTCGCTCGTTACATTGTGCAGAAAGGGTAATAGACGGTCGATGACTTTCAGAAGCCTTGCTTCCTTAGTTTCCCCAGTCTCTTGCTCTTCCCAGAGCTCCGGAAGATCTCCGATTGGGTTACCGGGATGAGAAGCCAGTTTCTCGATATACTTACGCTCTTCAATGTGGGCATCATTGCGGTTTGCGCTATAGAGAAATGTATCTCCTGCACCAATCTCACCAAGATCATGCACCAGGGCCAGTTTGAGTAATTTTAAGAGGTCAAAGTCTTCCTGTGACTGCTCCGCAAAAGCCCAGCAAGCCATCGCCAAGTGCCACGAATGTTCTGCTGAGTTCTCAACTCGCTCTCCGCAGTTGATGTAGGTTTTGCGGTTTACCGATTTTAACGCATCAAACTGAAGTAAAAACTCCGATATCTGAGTGACTTTTTTGGTCACGTATTTCTCCTAACTCCGAGCACAGCGGCGATCTTGAAATGGTGACGAAGGAGCCATGAAAGGGCGCCCGGCGGCCGCAGGCCGCGTACTGATGCGAGTTGTTATGGCGAACCTGCACTTAATGATTAGCGAAGAGAACTAAAAGCAAACCAATTGCTCCTGGCAATGCCTGGACAAATAGAATTTTCCGGTTTGCTGTTGCTGCACCGTAGATTCCGGCCACAACAACGCACGCCAAGAAATATAACTTGAAATCGTATCCTGCCGCACCTTGAAAGATACCAACCAAAAGACCGGCTGCAATAAAACCGTTATAAAGACCTTGATTCGATGCCAAAACTTTTGTCGTTGCGGCTTGCTCTTTGGAATGACCAAAGACTTTAAAGCCCATCGGCTTATCCCAAAGAAACATCTCCAATATCAAGAAATATCCGTGGAGCAAAGCTACCAATAACACTACCAAATCAGTAATCATTGCCATGTGCACTTACCTACTTTTGAGACATAATTGAGCTCATGTAGCCATCAAAATTAACTCTACCCCATTGATTCTTCAGGTGGCAAAGAAAATTTCGGCAGCACATCCAAGATTCGGGTGCTTGCGCGTTTTGCTCAACTCGATAACGCTGTATATAAGCACACATTTTGTAGGGAGCGTCCCCTATGAAACTGTTGGAGCGGGTGAAGGCTACCCTCAGAATCAAACGCTATACGGATTCAATATCTCGACCTTCCCCACTGATCACCATTGACCATTCAGGGAAAGCTACTCAGGAACGATCAGAATGTAGCTTCCCACCTTTAGCCCAATGCTCATCATCAAAATCTTGCAAGAATATTGTGACTGCCTCAGGGCTGGTTCCATATGCTTCTGAAAATGCTTCGGTTATCCGCTGCACTAAGAGCTCACGTTGCTCTTTAGTCCTGCCTGGAGACTGCTGAACGGTTACGATTGGCATATAGCTCTCCTAAAAAACCAAAGGTATATATAGGATTAAATGAGGCACGCTGGGCAAGCTTATTACACCTGACGGCTCTTCCATTGAAGTTCTATTAACTCGATCTTGACTCTACTCCACACTCTCACAACCAAGCAAAGCCTAATTCGGCAGTATCAACCTCCCCTTTGCATCTCCCCCACCTGCCTCCTACACTCCGCGAACGAACAGCTTGACGGGGTGCCGATGAATCCGGCTGAGATGGCGCAGGGCGTAGCAATGTTGCTGCCAAGCGCTCTGGTTCCGCTGAACCTGATCCGGCTAATGCGCTGCTCATATAAAGAGCGGCGCGGGTACCGGCGTAGGGATCAAGCGATGGCCATGGCTAGCTCTCTCTCGCAATCGCACGCCACCTTTCCGCGCCATTTCCTCGATCTGTCTCGCCTACCGTCCGGATCATTACCACCGGCGGCAACATGAGCTACCGCTTTACTGACCTCACCGCCGCCTGCCAGCAAGATTGGCGCGCCCTTATTGAGCGCGATGCTGGACTGTTGCGAAGCACTGAAACGCTGCCGGAAGCACTGACAAATCCTACTTAACACAAGCACTACTGAGCTGTATGTATGTCAATTATGCTGAACGATGTAAAACTGCTGTTCGCTGATTCCAGAGGTTTGTGTGTATCAAGTGTTAGGTATTCAAAGTCTTTCGATCAACATATCGATAAAGGCGCGTACAGCGGGGTTGGTGCTACGACTCTGTGGCCATAGCGCAACGATATTATGCCGCTCTACGCCGAAGTCGGACAGGATTGGTACCAGTTCCTTTCGCCTAACCCGCGGGGCAGCCATGAAACTTGCAGCCATCCCGATGCCTGCACCCGCGGTCATAGCGGCTATGACGGCTTCGCTTGAATCAACGACAACAGGGGAAGACGGCACTATCTCGATCTCTTTCTCGCCGATCCGGAACGGCCAGCGAAACATTTGCCCCGTACTTTGGTAGCGCAAATTGATCGTTTCGTGCCCCACCAGTTCATCTGGATGCTCGGGAGCACCATACCTAGCCAGGTAGTCTGGCGAAGCGTAGCAAGAGAGCCTGTAAGGTGAGAGCCGCCTGGATAAAAGTGACGAATCCGCAAGTTCACCGATCCGCACTGCAAGATCAATGCTCTCTTCAACCATACCGACGATATGGTCGCTCAGCCGCAGGTCGATCGTTACCTTCGGGTAGCGCGTTCGAAAATCCGTAATAGCAGGAGCAATCAGATGCAGACCCAATGGGAGTGATGCCGCAATTCGTAACGTGCCTGCGGGCTCGGAACGAGCAGACTTCACTACCTGCTCTATCTCTTCTGCCTGGCGCAACAGCTCTAGCACACGTCCATGCAAGTCGCGGCCCTCGGCCGTAAAAGACAGCGATCGTGTCGTACGAGTGAAAAGAGAGACGCCGAAGTGACGCTCCAACCGCTGGATGCTTTTGCTTATCGCAGAGGGCGAAACAGACAGCGAGCGCGCCGCAGCGGTGTAGCTGCCTAAGGAGCCGGCGCGTGCAAATGCGATAAGCCCCGTGAGGCGTTCCAATCCGATTTGTTCCTTCATGGAATTATTAAAACGAATCTACGCACCATTATCAATGACAAGGAACTTCCTTACTATTTGCCATGTGACTATTCTTGAGTGAGGTTGTGATGAACGACATGATGAAAGCAGTGCAGCTGCATAGTTTCGGTGKCCCAGAGGTCTTGCTTTACGAAGATACGCCCCGACCCGAAGTACAAGCCGGTGAAGTGCTTATCCAAGTTAATGCGGCAAGTCTTAACCCACCAGACCTTTACCTGCGCGACGGCTATCGGGCGCTACCTCCAGAATGGCAGCCTAGCCCACATTTCCCGTTGATATTGGGCACTGATGTGTCAGGGGTCGTTGCTGCCATTGGCGACGAGGTTTCCAAAGTCAGCGTAGGTGACCACGTCTTTGCAATGGGGCGTTTTCCCGAAGACCTGATGACGGGCAGCAGCACCTATGCCGAATATGTCAGCGTTCCTGAAAGCCACCTAGCGTTGAAGCCAAAGGGCATTTCTCATGTCGAGGCAGCAGGTGCCCCAATGTCACTGCTTACTGTCTGGCAGTTTCTGGTTGATCCTGGTAATGACCTACCCAATCCATTCCAGGCATTTCGGCATGTGCCTGTCCCACTCGAAGGCAAGACCGTCTTGATCAATGGAGCTAGCGGTGGCGTGGGGCATCTAGCGGTTCAAGTCGCTAAATGGAAAGGGGCGCGTGTGATCGCGGTTGCTTCAGGTAAGCATGAAGAGCTTCTTCGCGAGCTGGGTGCTGACGACTTCATTGATTACACCAAGGCAGCCGCCGAAACGGTCGCACATGACGTGGATCTGGTGCTTGACGCTGTGGGTGGCCCGAACATAGAACGCTTCCTCAGCATTATTAAACCAGGCGGCTCGCTCTTTCTGGTCAACCCCTTGGGCTTTTCTGCCAGGGATGAAGCCGACAGGCTAGGGATTACGGTTTCCTCACTACAGGTGCACTCAAACGGAATGCTGCTGGCGCAGGTCGGTCGCTTGCTCGACGACCGTACCATTCGGATCGTTATCGACAGTACCTATTCGTTGGCAGAAGCATCGGCTGCGCATCAGAGAGCTATGCAAGGCGGCGTTCAAGGTAAGGTCGTGCTTGTCGTTAAACAGTAAATTGTTGCCGCCAATCACAGCAATTCCTTGCTCCAGCGGCGGTATTATGAGGAATAAAACATGCTCATCGTTACCGGATATTTATACGTCGCCCCGGCTGAATTAGCGCGATTTATGACCCACCTAAAAGTACTTGCCGCCACCACGCGGCGGCGTGGTGGAAACATTTCTTATGACGCTGCGGTGGATGACGCGGACGCCGGACGATTGATAGTTTCGGAGCGCTGGGTTGATCAAGCCGCACTGACTGCCCACCTAAACGCCGACAAGACCGTACAGTTTGTCCATCAATGGAGCGGGAGGATGCGCGCTGATATCCGCAAGTACGATGCATTGAATGAACGTGGCCTCAGGGAGGATTAGAAACTCTGTAAACAAAGCCTTCGCGCATAGCTGGACTATATCCGTTACACCTGTGAAGCAGCCCGACTAAGAAGTGTTTGTGGTGCATTGCAGCTCGTTAAGCAAATTTAACGAACCTCTTCTCCGATGTCGCAAGCGCGCTCCAGTCCGCCTTCTGCAGCCATAGGGCTAGGCGCTATAGCCTCAGCATAGCGACGGCCTACCACTATCACATCAACTTCCACCTTTACCCAAGAGCAATAGCCAGCCCCTTGCATCTCCCCCGCCCGCCTCCTACACTCCACCAACGAACAGCTTGACGGGGTGCCGGTGAAATCCGGCTGAGATGGCGCAGGGCGTAGCAATTAATGCTGCCGAGCGCTGGTCCCGCTGAACCTGATCCGGCTAATGCGCTGCTACTTACACAAGTCGCAGCGCGGGTACCGGCGTAGGGATCAAGCGATGGCCACGGCTTCATTTCACGCCACCTTCCGCGCCATTTCCTCGATCTTATTCGCCCACCCCCCGGATCATTACCACCGGAGGCATCATGGGCTACCGCTTTACTGATCTCACCACCGCCTGCCAGCAAGATTGGCGCGCCTATATTGAGCACGATTTCGTGCGTCAGTTGGGCAATGCCACGCTGCCTGAGGCGTCGTTTCGACACTATTTAAAGCAGGACTACCTGTTTTTGATTCACTTCGCCCGCGCCTATGCGCTGGCTGTCTATAAAAGCCCCACCCTTGCCGATCTTCGCCAGGCCCATGAAGGCTTGAAAGCCATTGTGGATGTGGAGTTGGGCCTGCACGTGGGCTTTTGTCAGGAGTGGGCGATTTCCGAGCAAGAGCTGGCCGAACTCCCCGAAGCCAGGGCCACCTTGGCTTACACCCGCTATGTTTTGGATACCGGAAACCGCGGCGACCTGCTGGATTTGCACGTGGCGCTGGCCCCCTGCCTGGTCGGCTACGGCGAAATTGCCAACTGGCTGAACGACCAGCCTTCTACCCTGCGCGGAGCGCAAAACCCTTTTGATGCCTGGATTGCCATGTACGAAGGCGAGGAGTTTCAGGCAGCCATGCAGGCTGAGCTTGAGTGGCTCAATGCCCGCCTTGCCGATGTGTCGCCCGCCCGCTTTGCCGAACTGAGCAAAATCTTCCGCGACGCCACCCGCCTGGAAATCGATTTCTGGCAGATGGGCTTAGCGCTGATAGACGCAGACCCCACTCACTAACCCTGCAAAACAACAATCGTAAGGAGACCGTAATGAGCAAAACCAGCCATTTTTTAGCCGAAACCGCCCAGGTCGATGCCGCCGCCATTGCGCCGCTGCCCGGTTCACGTAAGGTATATATCGAAGGTTCGCGCCCGGATATCCGTGTGCCGTTCCGGGAAATTTCACTGTCACCGACCAAAACCACCGGCATTGATGAAGAGAACCCACCGCTGCTGGTCTACGATACTTCCGGCCCCTACACCGACCCTGACGCCAAGATTGACCTACGCCGTGGCCTACCGGCACTGCGCCGGGTCTGGATTGAAGAGCGTGACGATACCGAATTTCTATCAGGCCCCACGTCTGATTACGGCAACCGCCGCGCCAACGACCCGACGCTTGCCCAGCTGCGCTTTGATCTAACCCGCACACCACGCCGAGCAAAACCGGGCAAGAACGTGACCCAGCTGCACTACGCCCGCCAGGGCATTATCACCCCGGAAATGGAGTTTATCGCCTTGCGCGAAAACCAGCGCCGTCAAGCGCTGGGTACCGCTGAAGTAGAGCGCATTCTGGGCCATCAGCACAAAGGCCAGAGCTTTGGCGCCAGCCTGCCCGAAGAGATCACCCCCGAGTTTGTGCGCGATGAAGTGGCCCGCGGGCGGGCGATTATTCCCAATAACATCAACCACCCAGAAAGCGAGCCGATGATTATTGGCCGTAATTTCCTGGTCAAAATTAACGGTAATCTGGGTAACTCGGCGGTGACTTCTTCTATCGAAGAAGAGGTGGATAAGATGACCTGGGGCATCCGCTGGGGCGCGGACACCATCATGGATCTCTCCACTGGGCAGAACATCCACGAAACCCGCGAGTGGATACTGCGCAACTCGCCGGTGCCGATTGGCACGGTGCCTATCTATCAGGCGCTGGAGAAGGTCAAAGGCGTGGCCGAAGACCTCACCTGGGAAGTGTTTCGCGATACGCTGATCGAGCAGGCCGAACAGGGGGTGGACTACTTCACCATTCACGCGGGCGTACTGCTACGCTATGTGCCGCTCACCGCTAAGCGGGTCACCGGTATTGTTAGCCGCGGCGGCTCAATCATGGCCAAGTGGTGTTTGTACCATCACCAGGAGAGCTTCCTGTACACCCACTTCGAAGAGATCTGCGAGATCTGCAAGCAGTACGATGTGGCGTTCTCCCTCGGCGATGGCCTGCGCCCCGGCTCAGTGGCTGATGCCAACGATGAAGCGCAAATGGCGGAGCTAAAAACCTTGGGCGAGCTGACCCATATCGCCTGGAAGCACGATGTGCAGGTGATGATCGAAGGCCCCGGCCACGTGCCCATGCACCTGGTGAAAGAGAACATGGATAAGCAGTTGGAATACTGCGACGAAGCGCCCTTCTATACATTAGGGCCGCTGGTAACGGATATTGCCCCCGGCTATGACCACATTACTTCTGGCATTGGGGCGGCGATGATCGGCTGGTTTGGCTGCGCCATGCTCTGCTACGTCACCCCCAAAGAGCATCTGGGCCTGCCCAATAAAGACGACGTCAAAACCGGCATCATTACCTACAAGATTGCTGCCCACGCGGCGGATTTGGCCAAAGGCCACCCGGCGGCGCAGCGGCGCGATAATGCGCTATCCAAGGCGCGCTTCGAGTTCCGCTGGGAAGACCAGTTCAACTTGGGGTTGGATCCGGATACGGCCCGCGAATACCACGACGAAACCCTGCCCAAGGATTCCGCAAAAGTGGCCCACTTCTGCTCCATGTGCGGGCCGAAGTTCTGCTCCATGAAGATCAGCCAGGAGGTGCGTGACTATGCTAATGAGCACGGGCTAAACGGCGATCAGGAAGCGGTTATGAAGGGCATGGAAGAGCAGGCGGAGAAGTTTCGCCAGAAAGGTAGCGAGCTGTATCAGGAGGTGTAGGCCTACTTAACAGCTTCGCTGTGGAATGTGGCTCTTGAGTCTTAGCGAAACTCAAGGGCCACCTTTATGCCGCATGATTTTCCGACCTCTCCATTGATCAATACGCTTTGGAGTAATGATAAATTTTCACTCAAGTAGAGATTAATTATACATTGCTCGTGTATGATTCCCATTTACAGAGCGCTCAGCCCAACTCGGCTCATTTAAAACCAACACCATTCAAAGAACTGATTCCAGATGAAAACCAAACTTTCCATAGCGGTTACCCTTGCCCTCTTCAGCGCAGGCCTGCTCAGCGGCTGCAGCGATGATAACGAGCCAACCGAAGCGGCAACACAAGAGGAAGCGCCGAAAAATAACGTAGCGCCAATGCTGAAATACGTTCCGGCTAACTCCCCTTATTTCATGGCCACGCGCGAAGCGATGCCTGAACAGGATGTCTTTGATCTTTATCAGCGTATGCAGCCCATGGCGACCCTTGATTCTGATCTGGATGAACTGCGCGATACGCTGCCCCAGATAGAAGACGATGAAGTGCTGCATTCGATGATGACGCTGTTAATCGCCATGGGTGAAGAGTTAGTCGGGGTTGAGTCACTGGAAGATGTGCATGCGCTGGGGCTCAAGATGAGCCCTCAGGCTGCTTTCTATGGGCTGGGTATTTTGCCTGTTTTGCGCATGCAACTGCAGGATGAAGATGCCTTTCGCGAAACGCTGCAGCGCATCCTCGCCAAAGCAGACATCACTCCACGCACGGCCACCACTAACGGCACCGACTACTGGGTACTGACGCCTGAGGGCCCACTCCAGGCCATCCTAGCCATTGACGACCAGCAGCTACTGGTATCGGTGGTGCCGCAGGATGCCAGCGACGAGCTGCTGGCACAGGTGCTGGGTAAAGCGCTGCCCGACAGCAGCATCGGTGATACCGATGCACTGGCAGAGCTTGAGCAGCGCCATGACTTCACGCCTTACGGTGCCGGGCAGATCGACTCCTCACGGCTGTTTGATGAGCTAAGTAGCCCTACGCATTCGGGTACTCAAGCGTTGATGAATGCCGTCGATGCAGAACCTCTGGATCTATCCACCTGCCAGGCAGATATTGACCGCATTACCAGCCGCTTCCCTGGTCTGGTAATGGGCATGCGTGATTACAGCCTCGACCGCATGGAGATGAATCTCATCCTTGAGACCGATGAAGATATTGTCAGCGATCTGCGTGCCCTGACCACACAGGTTCCGGGCCTTGGCAGCACCGGTGGAATGGCCAGCTTTGGATTGGGTCTGGACCTGCCTGTACTGCTTCAAACCGTTCAAAAATATGCGCAGGAAGTGCGTCAAAACCCGTTCAGCTGTGATGAACTACAGGAGCTAAACGGTACTTGGAATGAAATTAACATGGCGCTCAATAACCCGATCACCATGATGATTGGCCCGTCGTTGTCTGGTTTCAATGCTCGCATTGACAGTCTAACGATGAAAAACGGGGCGCCCAGCGGTCTCGGTATCCTCACCCTCGCCTCACAAAATCCGCTGGCGCTGCTGTCTACAGTGAGCGCTTTCATGCCGGAGCTAGGGGCTCTTGGACTTGAACCAGGCGGAAAAGCCAAGCAAGTCAAGAGCATGATGCTGCCACCAGACGCACCAGCGCTTTACGCCGCTATGTCTGACACGGCGGTTGCGTTAGGCGKGGGTATTAGCGATTCAGCGACGCTGCAGTCAGAGCTACAAGCCCCTACTTCAGAGCATGACCTACTGTTTCACAGCCACATGACAGGCGAGTTTTATCATTCGCTGGCCGATGTTATGGAGCAGATACCCTCGGATGAGATAGCAGCGTCTGATATTGATATGCTCAAGCAATATGGTGATGCTTATAAGAACACTGAGTACTGGCTCAGAGTGGATGATGCAGGCGTTGAAATGAGTTTCTCACTGGAATTGAACTGATACCCGATAGTTCTTTCAATCCGAAAAACCCGCTGATATTAGCGGGTTTTTCTTTGATAGCCTCACTGCTGAGTATGTCACTTGAGTTTTATGAAACCTCAAGCGCCACTTTCAGTACCCCGTCGCGCTGGTGGGAGAAGAGATCGTAGGCTTCGACGATATTCTCCAGCGCGTAGCGATGGGTGACCATGGGGCCAAGATCCAACCGTCCCGCGGCGATGATGCTCATCAACCTGCGCATGCGCTCTTTGCCACCGGGGCATAGCGAGGTAATGATCTTATGGTCGCCAAGGCCAGCACAGAAAGCGCCTAGCGGAATCGTCAGGTCTTGGGAGTAAACGCCAAGGCTGGATAGCGTTCCGCCGGGTTTTAGTACTCGCAAAGCTGATTCAAACGTTTGTTGCAGGCCGAGTGCTTCAATGGCGGAATCGACCCCGCGCCCACCGGTGAGTTTGAGTATCTCCTCAACGACATCGACCTTGCGAAAATCCAGCGTCACGTCGGCGCCCATCTGCTTGGCCATGGCTAAGCGCTCATCAACGCCGTCGACAGCAATAATCAAACCCGCTCCACGCAGCCGCGCACCTGCAGTTGCGCATAGCCCAATCGGACCTTGGGCAAACACCACCACCGTGTCGCCAATTTTTATACCGGCAGCTTCAGCGCCAGCAAAACCGGTGGACATAATATCCGGACACATCAGTACTTGTTCGTCGGTTAGGCCATCGGGCACGGGCGAAAGATTGGCCTGTGCATCGGGTACCAAAAGGTATTCCGCCTGGGCGCCGTCGATGGTATTACCAAAGCGCCAGCCGCCCATCGGCTTGTAGCCGTGGCTGTGGTGGCCGCCATCCTGTGAGCAGCAGTCATCCTGGCAAGCGTAGGAGGTAAAACTCGGACAGATTGCCCCGGCAATCMCCCGCTGCCCCTCCTGGTAGCCCTTAACGTTAGCACCCAATTTTTCAATAACGCCCACCGGCTCGTGGCCAATGGTTAAGCCGCGCTCAACCGGGTATTCGCCTTTTAAGATATGGATATCGGTGCCGCAGATCGTCGTCGTGGTCACGCGCATTAACGCATCATTGGGGCCAATCTCGGGAATGGGTTTGTCATCTATCTCGATGCGGCCGGGTTCAACTAAAATGGCCGCTTTCATCATGGTAGGCATGGGTCGCTTCCTCAGTGAGGGGAGTCATGGCACTTCACCATTAAGTCATAGCTAACAGCGTGAATGATTGCGCTAGATCAAGCTTCTAATTGACGTGGGGCAAGTCGCCAATCGTCCATCCGCTCTAGACTTAAGTCGCAACTCAAGCACTGCTTTATTGCCTGTGAGCGTACTGCACAGCCACCTACTTACTATAGGGCTCCACGATGCCGACGCTGCCTTTCAAACCCTGGCCAACCGCTATTGCGGTGGCGATCACTCTACTGATATGGCTGGCTATTCCCTTGCCAGAAGGTCTCACCTCTGATGCCTGGCTAATGCTGGCTATTTTTGTGGGGACGATTGCCGCGATTATTGGTAAGGCAATGCCCATAGGGGCCATCTCAATCATTGCCATTGCGATTGTGGCGGCGAGCGGGGTGACCAGCGACAACCCAGGCACCGCCATTAACGATGCTTTAAGCAGCTMCTCCAACTCACTGATCTGGTTAATCGCTATCTCGATTATGATCTCGCGAGGGCTGATTAAAACGGGGCTAGGCGCCCGTATCGGCTACTATTTCATCTCTATCTTTGGTAAGAAGACGCTGGGAATCGGCTACAGCCTGGCCTTTTCAGAGCTCTCCATTGCCCCGGTAACCCCCAGCAATACCGCCCGTGGTGGCGGCATCATGCACCCCATAATGCGCTCTATCGCTAAAGGCTTTGACTCACGCCCGGAAGATGGCACGTCGAGCAAAATCGGCAAATATTTGGCACTTGTTAACTACCACAGCAACCCGATTACCTCAGCGATGTTTGTCACTGCCACTGCTCCCAACCCATTGACCGTAGAGCTGATATCTATCGCCACCGGGGCGGAAATCCAGCTGAGCTGGATGACCTGGGCGCTCGCTATGCTACTGCCTGGTTTGGTCGCTATCCTGGCTATGCCCTATATTCTTTACCTGCTTTATCCGCCGGATATTAAACAGACACCCCACGCCACGCAGATGGCGCGGGATAAACTTGCCGAAATGGGGAAGATCAGCCGAGACGAAGGCATTATGCTGTTTGTCTTCTTGGTGCTATTGCTGCTGTGGGCAGATATCCCGGCGCTATTTCTGGGCGATGCAGTCACCCTCAACACCACCACGTCAGCGTTTATTGGGCTATCGATACTACTGCTGACAGGCGTATTAACCTGGGACGATGTGCTGGCGGAAAAGAACGCCTGGGATACTCTACTCTGGTTCGGCGCCTTAATAATGATGGCCTCCCAGCTCAACCAGACCGGGTTGATCGACTGGTTCTCTACCAATATGCAGAACTGGATCACCATGATGGGCATTGGCTGGATGGGAGCATCCGCCCTGCTGGTGCTGACCTTCCTCTATACTCATTACTTCTTTGCCAGCACCACCGCACATATCACCGCAATGATGGCAGCTTTTCTTACCGTTGGATTAACGCTCGGCGCACCGCCCATGCCGTTTGTACTGATCATGGCCGCCACTTCCTCGATCATGATGACCTTAACTCATTACGCGACCGGGACATCGCCGGTCATTTTTGGCTCGGGCTATCTAACGCTGGGCGAGTGGTGGAAAGCGGGCTTTATTATGAGTGTGGTTAATCTTGCGATCTGGGTGGTGGTCGGCGGCTTGTGGTGGAAAATACTGGGTCACTACTAAGCAAACTTCTCCATGCTTCAGCGCTGAAGATGAGAAACGGGAGTTTCCAGACCGCATAAACGCCAACAGGGGGCCGAAGCCCCCTGTTGGTATCTGTGTTACATGACTAGCGCTGTTTTTTCTGGCTCTCCTTGGCGTCGCCTTTGCCTTTTTGCAGTTCGCCTTTCGCCTGCTGGGCCTTACCTTTAGCTTCAGTTTTGGTGCTACCTGTTGCCTTGCCCGCGGCTTCTTTCACTTTGCCTGCAGCTTTGTTGGCCGTTCCTTTTGCTTTATCTTCTTTACCTGTTGCCATGACGAACACCTCTAATCCGTTAGTAGGGAAACACATCAAATCACACGTCGACACACTCATCAGAGTAGCCTGTATTAAAAAAGTTGCGCTGATTTATTTGTGGCAGCTGTATTTATGACAGGCTGCTTTCTGGTAAGCGCGTTGACGTCCAGCAGTTCAGCGCAAAGTGCAGGCAGGCCATCGTCAGCAGTGTAAGCGCTAGCGCGACACTCATTGAGGAGAACCGGTAGAGTGCGCTGTAAACCAGATCCTGCTGCGGGCCCAGCGACTGGCCAAACAGAATCCCCAGGGTGGTCATCCCGCCAAAGCCAATCCCCGAGCCGCCGCCTTCATGAATATGCTCCCGGGCGAAGAGCATGAGCCCCAGCCAATAGAGCAACACCACCAGCAGGAAATGGTGGCTCTGGGTATACAGGAGTAGCTGCATGAGTAGCGCTAAATTACACCCCAACAGCGTTCCTACGGCTCGCTTGGCAGCTGATACCCGCGCACCGGAGTAGCCCAGCGTAAATAGCACCAAGATGGTCGCCATCTGCGCGGAAAGCGACCCCTGCAAGTCAAAAACTTGAAATACCACAAACGAGAGCGTCGCGGTTAGGCCGCCGATTAAGGTTTCATGGCGAATCTGGGAGGAAGTCTTGGTCACTCTGGGTGGCGGTTTACGCGCTTCCACGTCAGGGAACAGTGTATGCATCAGCATGGCAATAAACACCGCCAATAGACTGGCGACGAGGTTGCAGGCCAGTAAATCGCTCAAGTCTACATTGGGGTAGCTGGCAAAGTGGAGCAGGATGCTGAGCGTCAGCACGCCGTTGGCGCCGAATAGAAACAGCGGCCCTTTCGCCATCAAGTTAAAGCGAAATAGAAATATGCCCATGACCACCAGGGTCATCACTACCGGCATATGCTTGAGCAGTCCGACCACTAGACTCACCTCAAGCACATTGATAGATACGTTGGCCAAAAACTGACGCACGATATGGCCGTTCAAGATGGGTACCATACCCAGCAAGAACATTGGAAAAACGGTAAAAAACACCCCATAGTTCCAGCCCATCAATTGGCTGACCACAAACCCCAGCGCGCCTCCCCCGGCCACTCTCAGGCACTGACGCAGGCCATTCTTTGAGAGTTCGGGCTTACGCTTAGGCGCCGCTCTGCTAGACGCCCGCGCTCTGGCAAGCCTCTTTTTAATAAACCTGGCAGACCTCTTTTTAATACACATAATGCAGCCAACTGATCATATGCGCCTGTAGCCACACAAAGGGTTTGGCCAAGGCAGCATCACCGGGTTGAAGCTGCACGGTGGCGCGGGCACCGCTGGGCAATAAGTTGGCGATTGGTTGGCTTAGCTCCAAGTGAACGCGCATGCGCTGAGCATCGCGCACCCAGCGGTCAGTGGTAGGAATATCGGCCAATTGACCATCGGCGGCCAACTGCCCATCGCGAACCCCGGCATCCATGGCGAATACTTGCGCATCAAATACCTGCCCCGGCCAGGCATCAAACACCACTTTCGCTACATCGCCGGGCACCACATGGCGCAGGCTCTTTTCACGGAAATCGGCAATAATATCGATTGCATCCGCCACTACCGCTACCGCTGGTTGACCCGCCTGAACGTAGTCACCTACGTCTAGCTGAAGATTGGCAACGCTACCGGCTTGCGCGGCGCGTACCTGGGTATGGGCAAGATCCAACTGCGCCTGGGAAAGCGCGTTTTCCGCTTGGCGCAAACGCAGGTTCGTCTCACCAGCATCGCCCAACTGCMCTTCCAGGCTCACAATTTTCGCCCTGGCCGCCGCCACGCTGGCCTGTGCAGTGCGTTCAGCAGCCACCTGCTGTTCGTACTGCTGGCGGGATACGCTCTGCTGCGCCACCAGAGTTTCCGCACGCTGCAGTTCACCCCGCCGCTCTGCAGCTGTGGCTTCAGCAGATGCCAATTCCGCTTGTGCGGAGGCTAGCTCTGCTTCCAACTGAGCATTCTCTCGTTCGGCCTGCTCGCGATTTAGCTGTGCCTGCTCAACCGCTAATCGAAACGGCGCGGGGTCTACCTGAAACAGCACATCGCCTTTGGTAACGTGTTGGTGATCACTCACCAACACCTCGCTCACTGGACCACTGAGTTCGGGCGCAATACGGGTTACCGGCCGCAGCACCCTCGCCTCAGGGGTCATGGGCATAAAGCTATCAGCCACCAGAAAATAAATAAAAAGCAGTACAAAGGCAGCCAGGGCTACCTTCACCCAGCGGGCAAATGTTTGATCGGGGGTCATGCAGGGCTCACTTGTTTGCCACCAGGCAACCACCTGGCCAGCGCCTCTATACGGGCGCGTATCGTTTAGGGGATAGCATTAGAGACGTTAGTCTAACAATTAATTAGCGCGCTAACAATATTCGAATACCACTTCCCAAAACGCACGATGCCGCCCTTAGGCGGCATCAATCACAACAATACGCACTTAACTCATTACCAAGATGGTCCGCTCATCAAATCAGGCAGCCATAACGCAAGACTAGGGAAAGCCAACACCAGCGCCAGCACCACTAACTGCGCGATGATAAAAGGCACTACACCCCAATACATATGCTTGAGGGTAATTTCTGGTGGAGTAATGGCTCTTAAGTAGAAAATTGCCGGGGCAAGCGGAGGTGTTAAGTAGCTCGTTTGTAGCACTACCAGAAAGGCTACGCAGAACCATATTTCATCAAAACCTAGCATACGCACAATCGGCATTGCCACGGGGATAATGATCAGCACGACAGAGATCAAATCCAACACGAAGCCCGCAATAAAGGCGATGAGKAGAATCAACCCGAGAATCATCCAGGGGCTTAATCCGGTATCCATCAGCATCGACTGCACCGTTGCCATACCGCCAGAGGCAAAGAAGACACCCGCAAACATACTGCCGCCCATTACAATCAGCAGAATCATTGCCGAGATGTTCATGGTTTTGATAGCTGCGTGCCACAGTACATCCCGCGTTAAATTGCGATAAGCCAGTGCCAATAATACTGAGCCAAGCGCTCCACAGGCTGCCGCCTCTGTTGGTGTAGCTAAGCCCATTAAGATGGTGCCAAGCACGGTAAAAATCAGCAGCATAGTAGGCAGTAACGCAACCGCCGTGACGCGTATTTTTTCCTGCCAACTTTCCTCTGGCTCGCTCTCGTCTACCCGAGGGGCCATCTGCGGCTTCAAGTAGGCCACGCCGACAATGTAGATCAAAAACATCGCCGCCATTAAAAAGCCAGGAATTAGCAAGCCACTGAAAAGCGACCCGACTGAAACGCCAGCAACAGGCCCTAACACCACCACCGTAATAGAGGGCGGGATAGCGGTGCCAAGCGAACCACTTGCACAAATCGTTCCTGAAATCAGGCTCTTGTTGTAGTGGTGTTTAAGCATTACCGGGATCGCAAGCATGCCGATAACCGCTTCGGTAGCGCCCACTACACCACTAGAGGCAGCGAAGAGCGTACCCATAATAATTGCGCCCACACCCAAACCACCGGGTAAGCGACGTGTCCACATATGGATTGCTTCGAATAGCCTTTCGGCGATTCCTGAACGCTCGAGCATTGCCCCCATAAAGATAAAGAGTGGCACGGCGGCGAGAATAGAATTAGACGCGGTATCTTCGATTTTGGTCAGCAGCTGATAAGCCGCCACATCACCAAACTGGATAATCCCAAAGCCTGTTGCCACCAAAATCATCGAAAATGCAATGGGAAAACCGGAAAAGATAAACAGCATCAACACCGGAAACATCATCAACGATAAATAACTGCTCATGATGCATCCTCCTCAGGTAGCGGCTGGCCACGCAGTACCGCTACCGCCTTTAATAGCTCTGCTACCACCTGCAGTGCTAGCAAGGTAAAACCGATACACCACACCGTCAAAATCGGCCACACAATAGGATTCCATGCGGAACGGCCCGAGCGCTCATTAGAGTTAAACGCTTGCAGTGCATAATGAAAAAGCTCCCACACAAGCCACGCTAAAATGGGCAAAAACAGTACATAGCCAATAATGCGCAGCAGCGCGTTAGTTTTGGCATTCAGCTGCATCGACACCAAATCCACACTGACGTGGTGGCCAATTCGCAGTGCATTGGCCATACCCAGCATGAACATGGCACCCATGACCATATAGCTAATTTCAAACGCCCATAGCGTTGGACGTCCGGCCACATAGCGGCTGAATACTTCCACTACTAGCGCGCCAACTAACGGAAAAATCAATATCGCACCTACCCAACCTGCCCAACGGGTTAGCGACTCAATCGCTTGAATTAGTTTCATGATGGCTACTCATCAACACGTCATAAAAGAGAGACTTGAACGTATGAAAGAGAGGCCAGAGACCTCTCTTTCATTTCGTTGATGGCTCGATTATCGACCCATACTGCCAATCGGTAAGCGATACTCAGGCCATACGCTCATGGTGTCTTTAAAGCTGCGCTGGGACTCAACGACGCGAGCAAACCACTCATTATCAGCCGCATACTCGTCTTCCCATTTCACAGTCTCTTCGTAGATAGTATCGATAAACGCCTGATCAAGATGAACAATTTCGTTGGGGCCATCGAGTAAGGCTTGATAGGCATCCAAGTCAGCAAAAGAGCTTGCCAGCCAGGTTTCAAAAACACTTAACTTGCCCGCTAAACGCAGCATGTCCTGTTCATCTTCACTTAATTCGCTCCAGGTATCTTCATTAACCTGGCACTCTAAAAAACCACCTGACTGATGCACGCCTGGAATAATCACGTACTGGGCCACTTCCTGAAAACCCGTGGGCTGATTCATTTCAGGGCTACCCCACTCGGCTGCATCAATTACGCCACGCTCAAGCGCGCTATAGATATCGCCGCCGGCCATTACCACCGTGGAGGCACCAAGCCGGGAAGCTAATTCAGACCATGCACCGGAAGTACGCAAGCGTAAGCCCTGGAAGTCTTCAAGAGTTTCAACACGTTTATTGGAGTGCAGGAAAATTTCGGTACCCAAAATCGCACAAGGGAAAGCGACAACGTCAAAGACATCGCGGCGGTACTCTTCATACAGTTCAACGCCTCCCCCTTCGTACATCCACATCATGAACTCTTCAGGAGTCAAACCACTTGAATGGCCTGCTAGAAGCGCGGTAGTGGGATCGGTGCCATAGTCATAATTAATGTAGTTGTGGCTTACTTCCGCAACTCCAGACTTGACCGTATTCGTTACCTTCAGTGCACTGCCTAAGGTGCCGCCAGGATAAACCTCAATGGCAATTTCACCATCAGAAAGCTCATTGACACGATCAGCAAACATTTGTGCATCACGTTCAAGCCACGGCCCACCACTCCAAGGTGTTGCCATACGCCAATTTTTTTCAGCGGCTTCAACCATAGCGGATGCTGCCATTAAACTTGAACATAAACCTACAGCTACAGCTACAGTCATTTTGCTTATTTTATACATGATAGTTTCCTCTTGAACGGAGCTTAATCAAGTTGAGCGCTGGACTTTATATTTTCGTTTCTTGCCAACGAGTCACTTCGACATTATCACCTTCGCAGTTGCAGCATTTGGCCCAAACTACGAAAAATTATGCCGAGTCTCTGACAGTCACCAAGCTGGAAATTAAGAAATGCTTGATGACCTAAGTGAGCACACACCTACACCGAGATATAATGACAGTAACTTCAAGCAAAAAACGTTCCTTTGCTCGCGAGGAAAGTATGGGGGGAAGCAAAAACCCCATGGCAAGAAGCCATGGGGTTTTTAGATATAACTAGCGATTAACGTTAAATTTTACACCGCTATTAGAACCGGTAACGTAAACCAACGCTGGCCGCATCAAAGGTGTAGTCAGATTTATCCAGGTAGCGCATGTAATCTGCGTTCACCGATAAATTAGGTGCTATGTCCATTTCAGCGCCGCCACCGTAGGAGAAATCGCTCTCCCGGTTGTCACTCACTTCAACTTCCGTGAAGCCCGCTAAACCGTATAACCGCACTTCAGGCGCTACCGGGAAAATCCCTTTGGCATAAGCACCGGCCAGATGGTCTAGATCAGCACCACCATCCGAGCCGCCCGTACCTAAATGGCCCTCAAGGGCAAAGTAGTCATTGAACTGGGCACCACCGCGCAGACGTAAGCCTACGTCGTCACGTGAAGAGCCTCTCTCTGGGTCAAGACTCCAAAACATGGCGTCACCACCCAAGTAAGCTTGTGGATAGTCGAAAGACTGTTGAGCTTGAGCAGACGTTGCGAAAGCGCCTACGCCAACCAGGAGTACCGCCGATGTAAGTGATAATACGGACATCTTCATAGCTTGTACCTCAGTTAAAAAACAGTGTTTCCTTACACGTTTGTATTGTGATCCATAACTATGAAGAACGCAAATATTTACCGCCCCTTGGATAGGCTCAGCACGATAATACCGCCGACTACCACGGCTCCCCCGACTAGCTGCCCTGGGCTAAGCATTTGTCCCAGCACGAAATAGCCCAACACCAGGGAGGCCACCGGTTCGATATTCATCACTGGCGCGTTACGCGCCATATCGAGTCGTGGCACAAAAATAAACAGCGTTGAGAACGCCGAACCATACAGCAGCCCGAGCAGCCCAAGCCCCAGCCAGCCGGTACTGTTATCCGGCAGACTCATCCCCCCAGGCACCACACCGGCGATGCCGCCAATGATCATGACGATAAACACCGTTTGCATGGTCAGCAGGCTACGCAATGTGCTGCCCACTCCGGCTAGGCGGTGCTCAGTGACCCATAGCGCGCAGGCAAATACGAAGGCCGCCATTAATCCAAAACCAWTCCCCGCGATCCAGCCTGGCCCCATACCATCAGCACTGGCAATCCATGAAGGGATATCCAGCACCACCAGCAAGCCGATTAAAATAGTGCCCATAATCAAACAGCTACGTAGCGTCGGGCGTGGGCCGCCCAATGCCCAACTGAGCAGCGCCAGTTGAATCGGGAAGGTATTGACCAATAGCAGCGCAATCACCACCGGTAGCCTTGCTACCGCCGAGTAGAGGCTAACGCTCTGGATCGCGATCAGCAGACCCACCGCGAGCTGCCACGGCCAAGAACCAGCGGGCAGCCAAAGCCGCTTTCTCTGCACGATGACTAGCGCCACTAAAATCAGGCAGGCAACCCCTGAGCGGGTTAATACCGCCAGCAATAGCCCGGTTCCGTTATCAAACGCCAGCCGCGCGGAGACGTGATTGGCGGCGAACATGGTGGCCACGGTCATCATTAACACAATGGCCAAATGGCGCGGCAGTAGTTTTGGCAGAGAAGGCGCTGACATAGGAACGAAACGGCTCGTTGTAGTGGTTAAGGTGTAAGATGGGTGGCGGTCATGCAGGTCGCTAGAGCCCAGCATGCCTAGCTTTCACATAGAAGGCTAACGAAATCCTAGCGCTGCTTTTCCGCACTGCAGCATGTTATACTAAAGTCCAATGCTTTGCTCACTAACCTCCTAGCGAAAAGGTTTTTATGAACGCACCGGTGCTGGTAATTAACTGCGGTTCCTCCTCTATTAAATACGCGTTGATTGATTCAGACCCTCAGGCACCGCGACTTGAAGGCATAGCTGAACGCCTGAGTAGTGGGGAGGCACGTTTAAAGGGCAAAAACAGTGCCGGTGAACGTTTTACTCAACCACTGCCTGATGCCGACCATACCCAGGCACTTAACGCGATTCTTGAGCGGATGGAGGGCCGCTTACCGACGGCGGTGGGCCATCGCATCGTGCATGGCGGGGAGCACTTCACCCAAGCCGCGCTCATCGACAATAGCGTCATCACCGCGATCGAAACCACCGCAGCGCTCGCCCCCCTTCACAACCCTGCCAACTTAGCAGGCATCGCAGCAACCCAAAACGTATTCCCTGAACTGCCGCAAGTGGCGGTTTTTGATACCGCTTTTCATCAAACCATGCCGCCGCGTGCCTATCGTTACGCGCTGCCTGAAAACCTCTACGCCGMGCATGGTATTCGCCGCTATGGCTTTCATGGCACCAGCCACGCTTACGTTAGTCAGCGGGTGGGCAAACTAAGTAGCCGTGGCACAGGCGGTTGGCTAACCGCCCACTTAGGCAATGGCTGCTCTACCAGCGCGGTGTGGAACAATCAAAGCCAGGATACCAGCATGGGCCTTACCCCTTTGGAAGGCTTGGTGATGGGCACCCGCAGTGGCGATGTTGATCCCGGCCTGCACGCTCACCTGCACCGCCAATTGGGCTGGTCGTTAGACAAAATCGACGACGTGCTCAACAAACACAGCGGCCTACTGGGGCTTTCAGGCTTAACCAACGATATGCGTGAAATTGAAGAGGCCTCCGAACAGGGCCACGCCACTGCACAGCTGGCAGTGGAGGTATTTTGCTACCGGATCGCTAAATCGCTGGCGGGGCTCTCCTGCGCGCTGCCCCAGCTCGATGGGGTTATTTTCACCGGCGGAATCGGCGAAAACTCACCTATCGTGCGCCGTAATGTATTGTCACTGATGCCCCACTTCGGCTTTGCGTTGGATAACGACGCTAACGAAGCCACCATTCGCGGCAAAGAGGGCAAGCTGGATAGCCCTGACCACCAAGGCCCCCAGGTGTGGGTGATCCCTACCGATGAAGAGGGCCGCATTGCCATGGAAACCCGCCACTGCTTAGAGACCCGTGTATGACTGCCCACCCCGACCAGCCACAAGCCATTCTATTAGTGCCCACCAGCCAGGGTGCCGGGCTCACCTCCGCCTGTCTGGGGTTAATTCAAGCGCTGGATACCATCGGCCTGAAAGCCGGGTTTTTAAAGCCGTTTATGCAGAACGAGCTGAACGGCCCGGGGCTGGATCGCTCCACCGCGCTGGTCTCGCGGGCACTTAATCAGCGCCCGCCTTCGCCGATTTCCCAGGCTCGGCTGGAGCGCTTGCTGCGCGACGACCAAACCGATGAGCTCATGGAAAACGCCGTCGAGCTCTATGAACAGGTTGTCCAGCAGGCCCACCGCGATGGCAGCACCTTAGACCTTGTCGTGGTAGAAGGCGTGGTGCCCACCCAACACACCACCTACGCGACGCAAACCAATGCCCAACTCGCCAACGCGCTGAATGCGCGGATTATTCTGGTGGGCACCGGTGACTTAAACGAACCCCAGGCCCTGGCCGACCAGCTGGATATGCACGCCCGCAGCTTTGGTGGGGTTAGCTCCAGCCGCACTCTGGGCGGCATTTTGATGCGCATGAAAAACCTGCCCTACGCTCAGGAAGATGACCTTTCTGCGGCACCGGGCACTTTCAAACCACAGTTGGAAGAGTCGGTGCTCGCCGAGCTACGGCAATACTCTCCGGCCCTGGCGACGGATAAGTTCCACCTGATCGGCGTGGTGCCTTACAGTAAAACACTCAGTGCGCCGCGCACCCTGGATGTAGCCCGAGCGCTCAATGCCAAACTGCTAAACGAAGGCGATGCGGCCAGCCGCCGGGTGCTTTCCACCAGCCTCTGCGCCCGCAGCGCTGCAAATGCGCTGCATATTTTCACCCCTGGCAGCTTGATAGTGGCCTCCGGCGACCGCGACGATGTGGTGCTGGCCTCCGCACTGGCCACCATGAACGGCATTCAATTAGCGGGCGTACTGCTGACTAACGGCTTTATGCCCAACGACAATATGATTGAGATGTGCCGCCCCGCGCTCAAAACGGGCCTGCCTGTTTTGGCGGTAGAGACCGACAGCCTGACCACCGCCCAGCACCTCAGCCAGTTAAGCGGCGAAATTCCCATGGACGATTTCGAGCGCGCCGAACAGGTGGCTCGTTATGTGGCGGCCCATATGGATCTTGAGTGGCTGAAAGCCCACCTAAGCAGCGGTTATACCCGCCGCCTGTCGCCTTCGGCGTTTCGCCACCAGTTGGTGAAACTTGCTCAACTGGCCAAAAAGCGCGTGGTGCTGCCGGAAGGCGATGAGCCGCGCACCGTCGAAGCGGCGATTATCTGCCAGCGCCGCGGCATTGCCGACTGTGTACTACTCGGTAAGCGCGATGATATTGAAAATGTGGCGCGTAACCGCGGGCTGACGCTGCCCAAAGCGCTGACGATTATCGATCCTGAAAGCAGCCGCGCGCGCTATATTGGCCCGATGGTCGAGCGTCGTCGTGGCAAGCTCAACGAACTCACCGCCGAAGCGCAGTTGCAAGACAACGTGGTGCTCGGCACCATGATGCTGCAGCTGGATGAAGTCGACGGCCTCGTCTCTGGGGCAGTACACACCACCGCCAACACCGTGCGTCCCGCGTTCCAGCTGATTAAAACTGCGCCAGAATACAGCCAGGTGTCGTCGATCTTCTTTATGCTGCTGCCCGAACAGGTGGTGGTCTACGGCGACTGCGCGGTGAATCCCGACCCGGACGCCGAAACCCTGGCCGAAATCGCCCTACAAAGCGCCCGCTCCGCGGAGGCCTTTGGTATTGAACCGCGTGTCGCTATGATCAGCTACTCCACCGGTGACTCCGGCACCGGTGCCGATGTGGATAAAGTCCGCGAAGCCACCCGGATTGCTAAACAGCGCGCACCGCACTTAGCCATTGACGGCCCGCTCCAGTACGACGCCGCCGCCATTGAGAGTGTAGGCAAACAAAAAGCGCCCGACTCCCCGGTTGCCGGTAAGGCGACGGTGTTTATTTTCCCCGACCTCAACACCGGCAACACCACCTATAAAGCAGTACAGCGTAGCGCCCGCGTAGTGAGCGTTGGCCCCATGCTTCAAGGGTTGAACAAGCCGGTGAACGACCTTTCCCGAGGCGCACTGGTCGACGATATCGTTTACACCATTGCGCTAACCGCCATTCAGGCCAGTCAGCGGGAAAGCTGAGTTACAGAATTTTTCCCTAGCCAATAAAAACGCCCCGAGCAGATAACTGCTCGGGGCGTTTTATTAACGACTTAACGGTGTGTGAGGCCTAGACCCACATTGGCACCATCGATTCCAGCACCATGACTAAGCTCATCGCGGTGATGGTTAGGATAGAGACGCCAAATACTTTCTTGGCCCAGCGCACATCGTCGTCTAAACGGTAGCCGCGCAGCGCCAGGTAGAGCCAGTAGCCGCCCATGGTCAGCGCCACACACAGATACCCAGCGCCTGCCTGACTGGCCAACCCTAGCGCCAGCGAGGCGGGAATAAACGCCACAATGTAGCCAAGGATATGGTGTTTGGCCATTTTCACCCCGCGCACTACCGGCAACACCGGAATCGATGCCCGTTGATAATCAGCGTAGCGGAAGATCGCAATGGCATAGGAGKGCGGCATCTGCCACAGGCAGAAAATCACCAGTAGCATGATCGCACCGCTGTCGAACTGACCGGTCACGGCGCAGTAGCCAACCACCGGCGGCATGGCGCCGGAGAGGCTGCCTACCAAGGTGCCGTACTCCGAGCGGCGCTTCATATAGAGGCTATAAAGCCCCACATACACGCCCCAGCCAATCACCGCCAAGGCAACGGTTAGCCCATTGGTGCCCAGCGCCAGGCACACCACCCCCGATACACCCAGCAGCGCCGAAACGCCCAGTGCCTGGGTAATAGAGATGCTGCCTCTTACCAGAGGGCGATGGCGCGTACGCGCCATCAATGCATCAATATCGCGGTCAATAACGTTGTTACACGCACAGCCTGACGCGATGATTAATGCAATCCCCACCATGACCGAGACAAAGCTGAGCCACTCGAACTGCCCCTGGGCGGCGAGAAAATAGCCCCCCAGGGTGGCAATCAGGTTGCCGCCGATAATGCCCGGCTTGGTCAGCTCGAGCAGATCCCGCCAGCGGCTGGGCGCTGAGATTAGCCGATCATCATGTTGAGATGCAGATGCTGCATGATCCACAGCGAGCCTCCTACCACTAGGACGAGAATCGTCAGTGTGAAGACGAAGGACATCAGATTCCAGCCCTCGTCGGCTTTGGTACTCATATGCATAAACATGACCAGTTGCACCAGTATCTGCAACACCGCGGTCACGGCTATCACAATCACGGTAGCCAATACGCTAAAAGCGCCACTCATCACCACCGCAAAAGGGATAATGGTCAGTATCAGCGACAATACCAGTCCTGTCACATACGACTTAACGCTGCCATGGGCATTGGTTGAACTTGCACTCATCTCACAACACTCCCATCAGATAGACGAATGAGAAGACACAGATCCAGACAATATCGAGGAAGTGCCAGAACAGGCTTAGGCACAAAATCCTCGGCCGGGTCATATCGTTCAACCCTTTGGTCGACAGCTGTACCAACATGACCAAAATCCAGATCATGCCAAACGTAACGTGCAACCCGTGAGTACCTACTAGGGTAAAGAAGGCCGATAAAAAGCCGCTACGGTCCGGACCGTACCCTTCATGGATCAGATGCTGGAATTCATAGACTTCCATCCCCAGGAAGCACAAGCCCAGTAGAAAGGTAATAATCAGCCACACTTTCACTTGGCCAACACGGTTGGCATGCATTGCCAAAACGCCCATACCGAAGGTGAAACTACTGATCAGCAGTGCAAAGGTTCCGAAAAGGATCAAAGGTAATTCAAAGATATCAGCGCCGGTTGGCCCACCCGCCGTGCCTTTCATCAGCACGGCGTAAGTGGCGAACAGTGACCCGAAGATCACCAAATCGCTCATTAAGTAGACCCAGAAACCAAATAGCTTCGTGCCCGAAGCATCGTGATGCTCATGAGGCTCGGCCGTTGCGCCGTGATGTAACGTATCGGTTGCCATTACGCTTGCGCCTCCACGCGTTGTTGATGCTCACGTTCGATTCGCTCAACTTCAGCAGCGGGAACGTAGTAGTCGATATCGTCGTTAAATACCCGTGCCATAAAGCTGATGAATACACCCACGGCGCCGACGCCGGCTAACCACCAGATATGCCACACCAGGGCGAAACCGATGACCAGCGCAAAGAAGCTGATAACTGGCCCGGCCACGGTATTACGCGGCATATGAATATCGGTATAGGGGGCTTCTTCAAGCTGCTCTTCGCTACGCTGCTTTTGCGACCAGAAGCTGTCGATATCGCCCACTTCCGGTAGACGTGCAAAGTTGTAGAACGGCGCTGGAGAAGAGGTTGACCACTCCAAGGTGCGGCCGTTCCAGGGGTCGCCGGTGACATCAGCGTTCTGTTTGCGGTCGCGAATACTCACCCAGAACTGGATGATGGTGCAGACAATGCCCAGCATAATGATTACCGCGCCTACCCAAGCCAGAATCATCCACGGTTGCCATTCGGGGTTGGCGTAGGACTGCATGCGGCGTACGGCACCAAAGAAGGCCAGTACGTAAAGCGGCATAAAGGCGACGTAGAAGCCAATAAACCAGCACCAGAACGAACGCTTGCCCCACTTTTCGTTCAAAGTGAAACCGAACGCTTTGGGGAACCAATAGGTAAGCCCCGCCATCATGCCGAACACCACGCCGCCGATAATAACGTTGTGGAAGTGCGCAATAACGAACAGGCTGTTATGCAACACAAAGTTAGCTGCGGGCACCGCCAGCATAACGCCGGTCATACCGCCTAGGGTAAAGGTGATAATAAAGCCCAGCGTCCATAGCACCGGCGAAGTGAGTTCCAGGCTGCCGCGGAACATGGTGAACAGCCAGTTGAACACTTTCACCCCGGTAGGAATGGCGATGATCATTGTCATAATGCCGAAGAAGGCGTTGACGTTGGCGCCCGCCCCCATGGTGAAAAAGTGGTGCAACCAAACCACAAACGAGAGCAAGGTGATCGAAATGGTCGCCCACACCATGGTGGCGTAGCCGAACAGCCGCTTACGGGCAAAGGTCGCAATCACTTCAGAGAACACGCCGAAGGCTGGCAGAATCAGGATATAAACTTCCGGGTGGCCCCAGGCCCAGATGAGATTGACGTACATCATCATGTTGCCGCCAAAATCATTGGTAAAGAAGTGCATGCCCAAATAGCGGTCCAGCGTTAGCAGTGCGATGGTCGCGGTCAAAATTGGGAAGGAAGCAATGATCAGCACGTTGGCGCACAGCGATGTCCAGGTGAAGATCGGCATGCGGAACATCGTCATGCCTTTGGTGCGCATTTTAATGATGGTCACGAAAAAGTTAATACCGGTCAGCGTGGTGCCTATACCGGATATCTGCAACGCCCATATCCAGTAGTCGACCCCCACCCCGGGACTAAACTCGATCCCCGATAACGGCGCGTAAGCGAGCCAGCCGGTTTTGGCGAATTCGCCCACCACCAGCGAGATATTGACCAGTATCGCGGAGACCGCAAACAGCCAAAAGCTTAAGTTATTCAGGAAAGGGAAAGCAACGYCGCGGGCACCAATTTGCAGCGGCACCACCAGGTTCATCAAGCCGATGACCATGGGCATGGCGACAAAGAAGATCATAATCACGCCGTGGGCGGTAAAGATCTGGTCGTAGTGCTCGGGGGGTAAATAGCCCGCTGCATCCCCGGCGGCCATCGCCAGCTGGGTGCGCATCATTATCGCATCCGAGAAGCCGCGCAGCAGCATCACCAGGGCGACGATGAAATACATAATGCCGAGCTTTTTGTGGTCAACGGAGGTAAACCACTCGTTCCACAGCCAGCCCCACTTACGGTAATAGGTGATTAAACCAAACAGTGCGATCCCACCAATGGCCATAAAGGCCGCGACGACCATGATGATCGGCTCGTGGTAGGGAATTGACTCTAACGTGAGTTTTCCAAACACGGCTTAACCTCCCACTTCTACGCTAGAGGAATGGCTGCGCATGGCATTATCCTGACTAGCATGGTTGTTAGTGACATGACCTGATTCGGCCGCGTGATCGGCAGTCTTCTCATTTTCGCCATCGTGGGAGTCAGCATGATCGCCGCCCATCTGATGCTCGCCGCCGGTATGGAAGCTTCGTAAGATGCTTTCATACAGCGATGGTGAGATGGCTGAGAAGTACTCAACCGGATTCGATTCGCTAGGTTCCGCCAACGCTTCATAACCTTCTGGGTAGGTCAGCGTTTGTGGAGCAGCGCGTACCGTTTCCACCCAGGCGTCAAAATCCTCGGGGTTGGTCACCTTGGCTTCAAAGGTCATGCCAGAGAAGCCTGCGCCACTGTAGTTGGTGGAACGACCAGGGTAGCTACCAATTTCATCGGCGATGAGATGGACATCGTTATCCATGCCCGCCATGGCATAAATCTGGCTGCCAAGATGGGGGATAAAGAAAGCGTTCATCACTGAGCCTGAGCTGACCCGAAAGCGCACCGGTGTATCTACCGGAAAGGCCACTTCGTTAACACTGGCAATACCCTGCTCGGGGTAGATAAACAGCCACTTCCAATCAAGCGCCACCGCCTGTATTTCGATCGGCGCCACATCGCTTTCCAGCGGTTTGTGGGGATCAAGGCTATGGGAGGTCTTCCAGGTCAACAGGGCGAGCACCGCGATAATCGCACAGGGCACGATCCACACCACCGCTTCAATCACGTTGGAGTGCGCCCAATCAGGCGTGTATTTAGCCAGGCTATTACTACGCCGGTAACGCCAGCCAAACAGCAGCGTCATGACAATCACAGGAATAACTACAATCAACATTAGGCCAAAGGCGGTCAGAATCAGTGTGCGCTGCTCAGCGCCAATCTGGCCTTTTGGGTCTAGCAGCGCTGAACTACAGCCTGCTAGAAACAGACACAGCGCAAGAAGCACTAGCGTGCCTCGCCTGCGCCAAAGTGAGCGTCGTTGCATGGTGTGATCTCGTCAGAGGTTGTTTAAAACACTAGCTAGCCATGTCGCCCTTCTACATAGCAGGCTAACTACCACCCCATACTCTTCCCAAAACATGCTCTGCATGACGCTCTTGAAAACGTGCTAGGAAAACGCTCTCAAGGACAGTGCACACGTGACGCTGGGCGCCATTGCTCCGGGAAAAATATGCGTCGCCGGATGGGAATTGGCGACGAGCCTCGCTGGCCTAAGCACTAAAGGCTTAAGCAGTTAAGACTAAAGTATTTTCTATTGATCGAGATCATGAAAGAAGTGGCGCATTGCCGCACCCCAGGTATTGACTGCTATGAGCCCCCTCGCCATCGGTGACCACCACATCAAAATCGTCCAGGGCGGCGAAATAAGCCGGGCGCACCACGCCGAACTTGCTGGCATCTACCACTAACAGGCGCTGCATAGCGGTGGCAATGGCCGCTTGTTTCGGTGCCACTTCGTGAAAGTGGAAACAGCTTACCCCCCGCTCTAAATCCACCCCCGCCGCAGATATCAACGCTTTATTAATGCCTAAACGTTCGATAGCGGCGGCCATATTGTCGCTGCCAAATGATTGTGAGGCGGGATAAAATAACCCACCCAGCAGCACCAAACGCACGTTGGGGAGTGCGGCGACGGCATTGGCGACGTTAAGCGCATAGGTCACTACCGTCAGCTCATTAAAATGGCTTAATTGGCTCAACAGCGGCATCAGCGTTGAGCCGCAGTCAATAAACAGCGTATCGCCCTCTTCAATAAAGGCGAGTGCTCGCTGGCACAGGCGATGCTTCGCCTGGTAGTGGCTGGCCTGCTGCTCGGTTAGGTCATAAATAGGCGTGACGCCGGGGTAATTCGCCATCACTAAGCGCCCCCCCAGCAGGCTAATGGCGGAGACCTGGGKTGTTAGGTCGCGGCGGATGGTCATTTCGGAAACATCGCACAGCTCTGCTGCATCGCGCAGATGAAGAGTACCGCCACTGGCAAGCGCTTCCTGAAGTTTGGCAAGGCGCTGAGCGCTACGGCCATTCATGGTGGGCATCTCCTGACAAACCCCTCTTGTTGTGTTTTTCGCAACGACAGCATCGGTGTTGCGTCAATTTCTATGCTGAGCGAGCTGCGGCGTAATTTCCACTGCTACGACGGCTATTGATACTATTAGTGCCACAGTGAGAGCCATATGACATTTAAATAGCGTTGATGTGACAATACTTGCAAATCAACGTTAGAAAAATAACACTAAATGTTATAATTTTAACATTAACGCCAGCCCGCACAATTACAACCCTCGGATAGCCACACCCAAATGGCTCCGCGATAACCTTGTTGAGGCTTTTATGACAGTTCGTACACACTCTCACTCTTCTCGCTCCTCGTCTTTTGTCGCGCTTAGCGCTGGCGTAACGGGCGTATTGACGACGATGCTCACCACACCGCTAATGGCAGATGATGCTCAGCCCCATCCGCTTGATCGGCTGTGGTCATTCGCCAACGTCTCGGKCAACTATCTGGACTGGTCGAACGGCACCGAAGCGCGCACCGCTTCCAATGCGGCTAAAAGCGACTTTATGTTTCTCGAAATCGAAGGCGGCGCTGGCTTTAGCTGGGGCGAGTTTTATGGCTTCTTTGATTTCGAGAACCCCACCAACGACCAGTTTGATGAATCCAGCGGCGGCAAGGACAACTTCCGCACCGCAGGTAAAGTGAMCTCGCACATTTATCTGGGCGATAGCCCGCTGTCGATTTATGCCCACCTGTATGACTTCCGCGATTACGGTTATAACAGCCGCGAGCAGGATCAGATTCTGGGCCTGGGCTACCGCACTACCTTCGACAATGGTCTGTGGTTTAAACCCTTTATCGGGGCGGCGCGGGTACAAAGTAATAGCTATACCGGCATGAACGGCTATATGGCAGGCTGGGTCGCGGGTTATGATTTCACCGCGCTCAACCAGAATTTCAGCGTCACCAACTGGCACGAACAGACGTTTGGCCGTGACGATGAGTATCTGGAACAGAACTACGTGGGCGATACAGCAGGCAGTGTAGGCACCAACGGTGCACTGAGCCTGTGGTGGCATCCGAGCGATTTGATCACCACCGGTATTCAGTATCGCTACTCTGACAACAAGTTGGGTACCCCCAACAATTATCAGAATGCGATGATTTACTCCGTCAAGCTCAACTTACTTTAAACGCGTTACTGTCTATAAAAACGTTACTTACGCGCTGACGCGAAGGATCCCCATATGACACTCCTTATGAGCTTGGTGGGTATGGTCMCTCTGGTGGCCATTGCCCTGATCTTCTCTTATGACCGTAAATCGATCCGGCTGCGTACCGTGCTGGGCGCCTTTGCTATCCAGGCGGGTATCGGTGCCTTTGTACTTTACGTGCCGTTTGGCCAAGCGGTGCTGCAGGCCATTTCGTCCGGTGTTAGCCAAATATTGGTGTATGCCAACGACGGTATCGGCTTTCTGTTCGGTGGTTTAGCGGATGTTGATAACGTCGGCTTTGTATTTGCGATCAAAGTACTCCCCGTCATTATCTTCTTCTCGTCGCTAATTGCCGTGCTTTATTACATCGGCATTATGCAGTGGGTGATTCGTATCCTGGGTGGCGCCCTGCAAAAAGCGCTGGGCACCTCACGCACGGAATCACTCTCCGCAACGGCAAATATTTTCGTCGGCCAGACCGAAGCACCGCTAGTGGTGCGCCCGTTTATCGCCCGCATGACGCCATCGCAACTTTTTGCCGTTATGTGTGGTGGTCTGGCGTCGGTCGCCGGTTCAGTATTGGCGGGCTACGCCGCGCTGGGGATTCCCATGGAGTACCTGGTAGCGGCCTCCTTTATGGCGGCACCGGGCGGGCTGCTGTTCGCCAAGCTGATCATGCCGGAAACCCAAGACGTAACCGATAGCGACAGCGTTTCCAAGGTGGAAGAAGAGATTGACGCCCAGGAAGATAAACCTGCCAATGTGCTAGATGCTGCGGCATCGGGCGCCACCTCGGGTTTAATGCTGGCCGCCAACGTGGGTGCGATGCTGCTGGCATTTATCGCCCTGATTGCCCTGATCAACGGCATCCTGGGTGGCATTGGCGGCTGGGTGGGCTTTGACTCGCTGAGCCTGGAGCTGATCTTGGGCTGGTTGTTTGCTCCACTCGCCTTCCTGTTGGGTGTACCCTGGGAAGAAGCGACCCTGGCGGGCTCATTCATTGGCCAAAAACTGGTGGTCAACGAATTTGTCGCTTACATCAATTTAGCCCCCTACATTGACGGGGAACAAGTTGTTGCCGCCACGGGTCAGTTAATGACACCGCACACTATGGCGATCCTCTCTTTTGCGCTGTGTGGCTTTGCTAACCTCTCCTCCATTGCGATTCTGCTGGGCGGTTTAGGTAGCATTGCCCCCACGCGTCGTAAAGAGATTGCCCGCTTTGGTGTCAAAGCCGTGCTGGCCGGTACACTATCCAACTTGATGTCGGCCTCGATTGCTGGCTTCTTTATTGCGCTAAGTGGCGCGTCTGCATAGCGCTTGCCATTGCTAGCGCAGTGACGGCTACTTAACGCATCGGGCACTGCGGTTTTATCCGCAGTGCCCGTTTTTATCTTTTACTGATTTGTGAGAACTCCATGACTGCGACTGCCTCCCCTCATATCGTCCAAGCCGCCCGACAGGCACTCACCCTCATGGACCTGACGAGCCTGAACGACAGCGACACTGACAGCACCATCGAGGCGCTTTGCCAGCAGGTGAAAACGCCTTTCGGCAATCCAGCCGCGGTCTGCGTCTACCCGCAGTTTATCGTTACTGCCCAGCGCGCGCTTACCGCGCATAAACTCGATAACCAAGTTAAAATTGCCACGGTCACCAACTTCCCCAACGGCGACGACGACATTATGGCCGCCGCCCGTGAAACCCGCGATGCGGTTGCCTCCGGCGCCCATGAAGTTGATGTGGTCTTTCCCTACCGCGCGTTGATGGCAGGCGACGAAGAGACCGGCCTTGAGTTGGTTGAAATGTGCAAAGCCGCCTGTGCTGGCCAAGCGCTGCTCAAAGTGATTATTGAGTCCGGCGAGCTTAAAGAGCCCGAGCTGATTAAACGCGCCAGCGAACTCGCTATTGAAGGCGGCGCTGATTTTATTAAAACCTCGACCGGCAAAGTAGCCGTTAACGCTACGCTGGAAGCCGCTGAGATCATGTTAAGAGCCATCAAGGCCAGCGGCCAAGATGTTGGTTTTAAAGCGGCGGGTGGCGTCAAAACTGCCGAAGACGCGGCAGCATATCTGGCCCTTGCCAACAACATTATGGGCCCAGGCTGGGCAACGCCCGCGCACTTCCGCTTTGGAGCTTCCAGCCTGCTGGGCAATCTGCTGGCAACGTTGACCGGCAATACCAACGCCGCCGCCACAGACGGAGGTTACTAATGGCTGCCAACACGACTAAACACGCCCTGCTCCCCCAGGAACTGATTCGCCTTAAGCGTGATAACCAGCCGTTGCCGGCTGAAGAGATCAAAGCCTTTGTGCAAGGCATTGCCGATGATCGCATTAGCGACGCACAAATTGGCGCTTTCACCATGGCGGTGTTTCTTAACGGCATGAGCCGTGAAGAAGTCGTGGCGCTGACTACCGCCACCCGCGACTCCGGTCATGTGATGCAGTGGAGCGACCTGAACCTGCCCGGCCCGATTGTCGATAAGCACTCCACTGGCGGTGTAGGCGACTTGGTCTCGCTGGTGCTTGGCCCCTGGGTCGCCGCCTGCGGCGCCTTTGTACCGATGATTTCTGGCCGCGGCCTGGGACACACCGGCGGCACGCTGGATAAGCTTGAATCGATCCCCGGCTACGACCCCTACCCTGCGCCAGAGCGTTTCCGCGAGGTGGTGAAATCCACCGGCGTGGCGATTATCGGCCAGACCGGGGATCTTGCCCCTGCCGATAAGCGCATTTACGGCGTGCGGGACGTCACCGCCACGGTAGAGTCTATTCCGCTGATTACCGCCTCTATCCTGGGCAAAAAGCTCGCTTCAGGCCTGGACGCGCTGGTCATGGACGTTAAAGTCGGCAGCGGCGCTTTTATGCCCACGCCGGAAAAATCCCGCGAGCTGGCAAAAAGCATCGCCAATGTGGCCACCCAAGCGGGCACGCCCACAACTGCCCTGCTCACCGACATGAGCCAACCGCTGGCCCCCTGCGCCGGTAACGCCGTTGAAATCGTCGAGACCTTGGCGCTACTGCGCGGCGACCGCCCCAACAGCCGCGTGATGCAAGTCACCCGCGAGCTGGCGGTAGAGATGCTGATCGCTGGCAAGCTGGCTGGCTCACGTGAAGAAGCACTAACTAAGCTTGAGAAAGCGCTGACCTCCGGCGCTGCCGCGGAAGTATTCGCCCGCATGGTGCGCGAACTTGGCGGCCCCAGCGACTTTATGGAGCGCTCAGATCACTACCTGGCCAAAGCCGACGTGATTAAACCCGTGTATGCCGAGCAATCGGGTGTCGTCCAGAGTATCGATACCCGCGCCGTGGGCATGAGCGTGGTGGAACTGGGTGGTGGCCGCCTGCGTAACGATGCCAGCGTCGATCACAGCGTCGGTTTCACCGACATCGTCGAAATCGGTGAGAGCGTGGATAGCCAGCGGCCCATTGCCATGGTGCACGCCCGCAGTGACGCCGCCGCCGAGCGCGCCGCCGAACAGCTGCGTGCAGCGTTTACAATTGGCGAAGGTGCCGCCAACGCCGACACCCTGCTACAAGACACTTTCCGTGGAGAAGCCTTATGAGCCGCGCGATTGTACTGGTACTTGACTCCTTTGGGATTGGCGCCGCCCCGGATGCCGCGACCTTCGGCGATGAAGGCTCCGATACCCTGGGCCATATCGCCGCCGCATGCGCCCGTGGCGAGGCGGATAACGCCAACCGCTCAGGCCCGCTCAAGCTGCCCAACATGGCCAAGTTGGGGCTATTTCACGCCCACCGCGATGCCACGGGCAGCGTTGCCGAAGGCGTCACGCTGCCGGAAAGCCTGGAAGGCGCTTACGCCCACGCCAAAGAAATTTCCAGCGGCAAAGACACCCCCTCCGGCCACTGGGAAATTGCCGGCGTACCAGTACGCTTTGACTGGGGTTACTTTCTGGATAAAACCGACAGCTTCCCCCTTGAGCTGCTCGACGCCATTGTTCAGGAAGCCGACCTCACTGGGGTGATTGGCAACTGCCACGCCTCCGGTACCGAGATCATCGCCCGCCTGGGTGAAGAGCACATCGCCACCGGCAAGCCAATTGTTTACACCTCGGCGGATTCGGTCTTTCAGATCGCCGCTCACGAAGAGCATTTCGGCCTTGAGCGGCTTTATAAGCTGTGCGAAACCGTCCGCGAGCTGCTGGAGCCTTATAACATTGGCCGCGTCATTGCGCGTCCGTTTATTGGCGAAGACAGCAACACCTTCGCCCGCACCGGCAACCGCCGCGACTATAGCGTTGAGCCACCGGCACCGACCGTGCTGCAAAAGCTTGATGATGCCGGTGGCGAAGTGGTCTCGATTGGAAAAATTGCCGACATCTACGCCCACTGCGGCATTACTCACAAGGTAAAAGCCAGCGGCCACGATGCACTGATGGACGCCACGCTCAACGAGATCGAGCGCACCAGCCAGCGCGGCTTTGACAAGAAAAATCAGGGCGAGCGCGCCATGATCATGACCAACTTTGTCGATTTTGACTCGGTCTATGGCCACCGCCGGGATGTGCCGGGCTACGCTGCCGCACTAGAAGATTTCGACGCCCAGCTACCTAAGCTGCTGGCTGCGCTAAGCGAAGATGATCTGCTGATTCTCACCGCCGACCACGGCTGCGACCCCAGCTGGCACGGCACCGAGCMCACCCGCGAGTACATCCCCATTCTGGTACATGGCCCCGGCTTTACCCCCGGCTCGCTGGGTGAGCGCGGCACCTTTGCCGATATTGGCCAAACCCTGGCCGACTTTTTCCTGCTTCCGGCCATGGCCGATGGCACAAGCTTTCTACCTGACGCTGCTTAAAGGCGAGCGCCGCTTAAAGGAGACCTTTGATGGCAACCCCACATATCAACGCTGCCCCCGGTGATTTTGCCGATACCGTACTGATGCCCGGTGACCCGCTGCGCGCCAAGTACATTGCCGACACCTACCTGGAGAATGTTCGCCAGGTCAACGACGTGCGCAATATGTTTGGTTATACCGGCACCTATAAAGGCCGCGAGATTTCCGTGATGGGCCACGGCATGGGCATTCCGTCGGTCTCCATCTATGCCAAAGAGCTGATCACCGACTACGGCGTAAAATCGCTAATTCGCGTGGGCTCCTGCGGCGCGGTACGCGACGACGTCAACGTGCGCGATGTGGTCATCGGCATGGGCGCCAGCACCGATTCAAAAGTTAACCGTATGCGCTTCAACGACCACGACTTCGCCGCCATCGCAGACTTTGAGCTGACCCAGCACGCCGTTGCTGCCGCCAAAGCCAAAAAAGTGCCAGTCAAAGTCGGCAACATCTTCTCAGCGGACTTGTTCTACAACCCGCAAACCGAAATGGCTGAAATGCTTAAGCGCTACGGCATTGTCGGCGTCGAGATGGAAGCTGCTGGTCTATACGGCGTCGCCGCCGAGTTTGGCGCCCGCGCCATGACCATCTGCACCGTATCGGATCACATCCTGAAAGGCGACTCGCTCTCCAGCGCAGACCGTCAAACTACCTTTGACGACATGATGCTGATTGCTTTGGACACCGTGTTACGCGACGACGCTGCCCGCGCTTGAAGCGCTGACATGGCCTAAAGCAAGGTTCTTCTTCGCTCAGTATGGAATTATCTCTACCAGCCTGATAGTTGCACCCGTGGGAGGTAGCTTTAGCTCGCGACCGCTTAGGCTGCCAGCCTGACAACACCGGGGTACCTTCGGCACCCTTCGCCCGCTGGAAGCGGCCTCCCACAATTAGCTTCCAGCCTGATAGTTGCACCTGTGGGAGATGACGAAGAACCAAAAGGAAAAATGATGGAACAGGTATCAGAAGAGATCGTTCAGAAGTTATTCAGCGCCCGGGCTAACGCCTATGTGCCCTACTCCGCGCATCCGGTGGCATCAGTGATGGTGACTCCCGATGGTCAGCAGTTTGCGGGCACCAATGTGGAAGTGGCGCACTACAAAGGCCTGTGTGCCGAAGCCTCGGCCATTTCCGCCATGATCACCGCAGGGCAACGCCAGTTAGCCTCCGTCTACGTCATGGGCCCAGGCGATCACTTATGCACGCCCTGCGGCGATTGCCGTCAGCGCATCCGCGAGTTCGCCACGCCAGAAACGCAAATCAAGGTGCTATCCGGCGGCGGCGAACTACTGAAAACCTACACCATGGAAGCCCTGCTACCCGATGGTTTTGGGCCAGAGCAGCTGCCGCCGCGCTAACTCGTTTCCCGTAGCACCAGCGCCACCGGCAGCGATACGTGCCGGGGCGCTTCTCCCGCCCTTGCTTCTGCCAGTAGTGCCATGCTCGTCGCCGCTATCTCAGCAATATTCTGCCGTACGGTGGTGAGCCCAGTGGCGAGGGTGGGCAGGTCATCAAACCCCGTTACTGCGACCTGAACAGGCACTTCAATGCCGCGGTCTTCCAGCGCGGCCACACAGCCCAACGCTAGTTCGTCGGTGGCGCATACCAGCGCATCAAAAGGCAGTGGTTGAGTGCCCTCTTCGTCTAAATAGCGATTTAGATAGCGATAGCTGTTAAGGGAGTCTGACGCTAGGCGGTGCGGTAGGCTGATCAAGCGTTCGGCAAGCCCTGCCTCTTCCAACGCACGCCGGTATCCTTCCAAACGGCTATGGGGACGCGGCACCTCTAGCTCACCGCCCATAAAGGCCAGCCGCTGGCGGCCCTGGGTAATGAGGTGGTGCGTTATTTCATACAGACCCTGCCTATCGTCTGGGGAGACGGAAAAGCCTTCCCCGGCGTCACCTATGCGTACAAAAGGAATCGCAGCGGCCTTAAGCAGCGCTGGGCGCTCATCGTCTGGGGCTTCACCAAGCAAAATGGCCGCCCCCGCGCGTTCGGGTAATTCAGCGGTTTGCTGGTGATTAAAGAACACCGGCACCATACCCTGCTGATGAAGGGCCACGGTAAGGTGTTGGTAGAGCAAAATATAGTAAGGACGCAGTTCGATATCCTGTCGCCCCAGTGATATGCCCACTACCGCCGTTTTGCCGCTGATGAGCTGGCGCGCGGCAGCACTGGGCTGGTAAGCAACCTCGCGGCTAATCGCCAAAATCCTCTCACGCAGGTTATCGCTGAGCCCCGGTTTGCCATTTAGGGCTCGACTCACGGAGGCAATTGATACTTCGGCCCGCCGGGCAATTTCTCGGATGGTGGCCGTTTGGGCGTTTTGTTTGCTCTTTATCACCGAATCTCTCACCGGCTATTTCCCGCCCTATTTTTCACCTGGAATGCCTCCAGTGTGCCGAAAAACGCCCGGCGTTGCGACGCTGATTACACTGCAATTTCCAGACTGCGATCTTCCTGACTGGATATAACGCAGGCATCAAGAACGGTTTGGATCGCCGCCCCTCGGGCAAAGTCCGGCTGGTCGTTTTCACCACTGCGAATGCTTTCCACAAAACGCTGATAGATACTGGGTGTTGGCGGTGCCTTCACTGTGCTCCAGCGCGCCGGGTGAACGTCATCGTCCAAACACACCTGCACGTTCTCTTTTGAGGCATCTAAATCGATTCGAATAGCACCTTTATCGCCGTGTACGCTCAGGGTTAGCGAGTTATGGTGCCCCGTCGCCCAGCGGGTGGCTTGAATGGTGCCCTTGGCCCCATTGGCAAAGGTCACTCGCATTAGCGCGGTATCGTTGGCATCCAATAGATAATCGCCGATGCGGTTATTCGGGGCTTTTTCAAAGCAGGTCAGTTCGCAGTTCACGCGACTAATATCACCGACCGGGAAGCTGGCGAAATCGACAATATGCACACCCACATCGCCCAATACGCCTTTGCTGCCATGGGCTTCCGAAAGCCGCCAAAGCCACTGACTCTCCTGATCCCAGCGCCCCCACTCATTGCTGACCAACCAACTTTGCCGGTAGCTGGCATCTACGTGGCGAACTTGACCAATCGCCCCAGCGGTAATCAGTGCACGAGCGTGCTGAATGGCCGGCGCATCGCGATAGCTAAAATTGACCATATTGATGACCTTGGCGGCCTGCGCCGCTTGGGCCATTTCATGAGCATCATCCGCATTCGTCGCCAGCGGCTTTTCGCACAGAATGTGCTTACCTGCGGTGATCGCGGCCAGTGACGTGCGCTTATGAACACCATCCGGCGTGACGTTGCTAACGGCTTGGATATCCTTCCGCGCCAGCATAGTCTTCAGGTCGTCATACGCATCGGCGATACCATAACGGCCAGCAAAATCACGGGCCTTGGCCAGCTCCATATCGCACACCGCCACCACTTCCACTCCCTCGATCCGGCTAAAGTGCTTGGCGTGTTCCCCCGCCATACTGCCAGCGCCAATAATCGCCAAGCGGATCATTTGAAGCCCCCTTCGCCGGGTTTATGCAGCCCTTCGCCTTTGATTTCCACCGGGTTGGGGGCCTGATCGGCAGGAATATTGGGGCAGCTGTCGATCCACCGGGAGCCTTCCGGGCGCGCCCATTTCACAGCGTTCTTCAGTACCGTTTTCACCTGTGCGTCGTAGTAGATTGGGTAGGTTTCGTGACCAGGGCGGAAGTAGAAAATCTTGCCGTTGCCGCGTTTGTAGGTCAGCCCTGAACGGAATACCTCACCACCCTCAAAAGCACTGATAAAGACCACTTCATCGGGGTTGGGTACCGCAAACGGCTCGCCGTACATTTCGGTGTGCGGCAGTTCGATATAGTCGCCCAGGCCCTGCACAATAGGGTGACCAGGGTTAACGACCCATAGCCGCTCGCGCTCTCCCGCTTCCCGCCACTTGAGCGAGCAGGTGGTGCCCATCAGACGTTTGAAGATTTTTGCGTAGTGCCCAGAGTGCAGCACAATTAGCCCCATACCCTGCAACACGCGCGCCTGCACGCGGTCGACGGTTTCCTCAAGCACATCGCCATGGGCAGCGTGGCCCCACCACAGCAGCACGTCGGTATTGTCGAGGAACTCGTCACTTAACCCCTGTTCAGGGTCTTGCAGAGTGACAGCACGGGCATTGAGCCCTTCAGCTTCGTTTAGCCCTTCGGCGATGCAGTGATGCATACCATCAGGATAAATTCTTGCTACAACTTCATTGGTTTGCTCGTGAACGTTTTCACCCCACACGGTGACGTTAATGGTCATATTTTCTCCTTAGCCATAGCGGCCTAACAGCGTAAAAACGGCTTTAAGTGACACCCAAGGTACAAAGTAAACGTTTACTATAAATACGTAAACGTTTACTTTTCTACATCTTTAGTCGCTATCCCCACCTCGACTATGTAGACCATCACTATTGGCATCGCGCCGAGGTTATCCGTATTCTGAAACGCTACCTCACGCTTTAGCGTGGCTAACAATGCGTGTTTAATTATTTGCTTCTAACAACAGGCTGTTCCACGACAGGCTGTTTCTAAAAACAGGAGAACGCCATGGCTGGTTTACTGCCCAACGTCGACCCCGACGGCTTGCTTGAGTACTCGGTGGTCTACACAGACCGCTCGCTGAATCACATGTCGCAGCAGTTTCAAGGTGTGATGCGGGATATTTCCGCCACGCTGAAAGAGGTGTACAACGCCCATGCAGCGGTCATCGTGCCCGGCAGCGGCACCTTTGGCATGGAAGCGGTGGCGCGCCAGTTTGCCCTTGACCAGAAAACCCTGGTCATTCGTAACGGCTGGTTCAGCTACCGCTGGACGCAAATTATCGAGATGGGCCGTTTAACCGATCAGCACAAGGTACTTAAGGCGCGGCGCCTGAATGGCGATGACCCTCGCTCGCCTTTTCAGCCGGTTCCCATTGATGAGGCCGTCGCGCAAATTCGTAGCGAAAAGCCTGCCGTTGTGTTCGCCCCGCAAGTCGAAACCTCTGCTGGTTTGCTGCTTCCGGATGACTATATTCAAGCGCTCGCCGAAGCCACTCACGAGGTAGGTGGCATGTTTGTGCTGGATGCCATTGCCGCGGGCACTCTGTGGGTGGATATGCAGACACTCGGGATTGATGTGGTAGTAAGCGCGCCGCAAAAAGGCTGGAGCGGTTCGCCCTGCTGCGCCATGGTAATGCTCTCAGAACGCGCCACACAGCGCTTAAGTGAGACCCAGAGCAACAGCTTTGCCTGTGATTTGGGCAAGTGGCACAGCATTATGCAGGCCTACGAAAATGGCGGGCACGCCTACCACGCCACCATGCCTACCGATGCACTGCGGCAGCTAAGGGACATTATGCAGGAGACCCGCGCTTACGGCTTTGCCAAGGTAAAAGAGGAGCAGCAGGCGATTGGCCGGGAAGTCCGCGCCATGCTTAAACGCCACGGTTTTGTGAGCGTTGCTGCGGAAGGTTTTGAGGCCCCGGGGGTAGTAGTGTGCTATAGCGACGATAGCGGCTTAGTGGGCAAACTTGCCCAGGCGGGCGTGCAAGTGGCGGGAGGCGTACCGCTGATGTGCGATGAAGGCGATAACTTCCAAACCTTCCGCATAGGTCTATTTGGCCTCGATAAACTGCATCACACAGAGCGCAGTGTGAATAGCTTGGAGCAGGCGATTAAAGCAGTGGTTTAAGAGCGTGTTGAAGAGAGTGCTTAAGAGAGCAAGGAAGGAAAAGCCCGCTATTTTAATAGCGGGCTTAAAGTCACATATAGCCCACGCCCCGCGGCATCATACCCAGATGGTTTTCGACTTGGGTAACCCCAGGTACGTTTTCCGCAGCGACGGTCACCGCTTGCTTCTGCTCAAGCGATTCGACCAGCCCCCATACCTCCACAGCACCGCCATCCACAATCACGCTAATACCTTCAACCTGTACGCCGGCATTATTCTCAACCTCGTTAAGAATAGCCTCGCGAATTTGCCGATCATTCGTGGGTGACTGGGTCGGCGCCACCGCCGCATTGGCAATACCTTGTAGCAGGTTTGCACGGCTGACGATGCCCACCAGTTTACCTTCACGCAGCACAGGCACCCGCTTGATATGGTGTTTTTCCAACATGCGCGCAATGGTGTGCAGCGGCGTGTTCTCTTCGACGGTCATTGGATTCGGGGTCATGACCTCGTGGGCTTTACGACCATGGGACTTAACGTAGTCGCCAGCATCCTTGCCGCCGGTAAACAGCGATAACCACCAGGAGTCGCGATGGTCACCGTCGCCTTTTACCCGGCGCATTAAATCGCCTTCACTGACAATGCCAATCACCTGGTGAGCCTCATCCACTACGGGAACGGCACTGATGCGGTGACTGAGCAACAACTGGGCAATTTCTCGCACTTCAGTATCAGGCCCCACACTCACCACTTTGGGGGTCATAATATCGATAGCTTGCATGGTTCTACTCCTTGCGCTCAACCCTTAAAGACTGGGCCGCAGATGCAGGTTAGTCTGCCTGTACTTTGAGACTAGTTCGCTGCTGGCAATTTGCCCATGTCGAGAGGCGATATCAATGAACGCATTGAGGCGGCGTTGATCTGGCGCAGTTTATTTGCCCCTTTCTTATTTGTGCTCCTTCACCACACTGCTCTCTTCGACTTTCTCAACATCGACAATGCCCGAGCGGCTAACAACCACCTTCCAGCGGGCGAGGTAGGGCGCATCCTCACTACCCGTCTCCCGAATCACCAAGTTGAACAGATGGCGGCGCTCGACGCCCTCACGCACCGCTTGGCCATCTTTTAAACGGTAGATATGATGCTTGCCCTTACTCATTAGCCGCGTCAGCATGGAGATATCCAGATTGAGCGTTTCGCGGGTGTGCTCGTAGCCGCTTAAAAAGCGCGTGGGCGACATACGTGAGCTTGAGCGGTAATGCAGCACCACCTCTTCCCGCTGAGCCACCTTGCGACGGCGCATCTGCTGAATATCCTCGCCCAGCGAGGCAAATCGCTTGTAGTCGAACCATTCCAGTTGACGCCCCACCAAGGCGTTAKGCGTGGGGTCGCGATACTGTCGGCGCCACTTGGGGCGTCCTTTACGCAGCCAGCGCCAAAGGGTATTGCGCAAATCATCCTTAAACACTTCACGCATGGCGTAGAGCAGCGCCATAGCTAAGACGAACAGGGCAGTAATCCCGCCCAGCACGCTGCGCAATTGCAGTACACCCAAGGTCACAAATGTCATCACCACGGCTGTCGCCAGGGCCTTGACCGCTTTCTGCTCACCGCCACCCAGCTCTAACGCCGCTTGTTTCAGGGTAATCGGGTGCTCAATCAGCCGCCGCAGCAGGCGCATTTTATTCGACATGCGTGTTGGGTCTGCCATAACCCGCTCGGCGTTGTACTGCTGCTCGCGGCGGTACTCATCCTCTCGATGGCAGACGCTGATAAAACGGCGACGAATATCGGTAAACTCTCCTCCACGGGGCATATGGGCTATCAACGCCAGCAACTGCTGTTCGGTAAACCAGGAGAGGTAGTTATCGATATTGGCAAAGTACTTATTGAAGCTTTCATCATCGGGCTTATGGCGTCGCAGCCGCTTGAGAATGCCGTCACTTAGGTCGATCATCTCGTGCAGTTGGTCGCGTAGGGCGACAGCACTCTGTTGCACCTCACGGTTTTCTTCCCGCTCCTCTTGGCGAGCGTGGCGCAACTTATTGGCGTTCACCAGCATCGCTCGAGTCGTGCGCTCCATCGCTTCCACGTATTGGTAGGCGTAGAGGCTCAGACTCAACCGGTACGAATCGCTGCCGAGGCGGTTACGACTGGCCAATCGACTGTGCACCAAGGGTAAGAGATACTCGTCACTGTAGTAGGTGCGCGAGACATTGATGGCCGCATGATAAAAGGCTTCTTCTGAGATAAGCTGGGTGCTTAATCCAAGCTCGCCAGGCACAAAAAGATAGACGTCGAGGTTATGCGATGTCTCTTCCTTGAGCCGCCGGGTAAGACGCAGCTGAAAGCTGTTTTTACGCTCAACGTTGATCAACTCATCAATCTCCTACTCCTTTGGCTAACGTGATGATATACCATGGCTAAAATGATCATGGGGCTGCGCAAAGCCACCGCCCTTTGTTTACCTCTTCGTCTGTGGAGCTAGGAAATGCCCATTGCCCGTTTTTCACCCTTTGAGCTGCTGCTATTAAAGAGCCGTAGCCAAGTGGATACGGCAACCCTGCTGCTGTTGGCCTGGGTGCTGGTGCACCGCCAACACGTCTCAGAGGGGCAGCGGCGACGCCGCCTAGCTCAGGTGACCGCACAGTTTCGCCACGGGCATGAGTTAGGCCCGGTGATGAGTATTGCCCATAGCCAAGACCTGCAAGCGATCCAACTAGCGGCCGAGGTGGTTCGCAAAGAGTGCGGCACAGAGCGCTGCCTCAGCGTTATTCATCAAGCGATTACCGTTGCCACCGATGACGGCGAGCTGTCGCTGGCCAACCACTATATTTTGCGCTTTTTGGCCGATTTGCTAAGCGTTGCCCCAATGACCTTAAACACCCTGTTTAAGGAGCTCACCGGCACCTCGCTTACCACCCCCGAAGACCCCAGTCGTGATGCCTACTGGAAAACTCACGACCCAGATTACCATGCCCGAAAAGCACGCGAGGCAGAGGCGGCGGAACGGCAGCACCAACAGGCCAACGCCCAGGCCGAACAGCAACAGCGAAAAAAAGAACAGCGCCACCAACAGAAGCAGCAAAAACAGCAGGAGAAGCAGCAGCGCCAAGAGCAGGCTCGCCAAGCCCGCGATCACGAACGGCAACGCCAGCGGGAACAGMCGCGCCAGCAGGAGCAGCACAGGCAACAACAGCAGCGCGAACAAGCCGAGCGGGAACAGCAACGCCGCTCTCGCGATCACTCTTCTCAGCAACGCTCTCGTCAGCAAGACTCTTATCATCAAGAGCAGCGCAATCGCCAGCAACGCGCTTCMCCGCCACCGCCGGACCGCACCACGCGGGCGCTTTCGGTGCTGGGACTTACCCCAGGCGCCACCCGTATAGAAGTGCGCCACGCCTATCGGCGAATGGCACAGCTCCACCACCCAGACCGCTTCTATTCGGAGAGCGAGCACCAGGTAGCCCTGGCTTCAGCGCGGTTTCAGCGTATTAAAAACGCCTACGATTATTTGATGCAAACTTATTGAAGCCATGCAACGCTAGCCTGCTCGCACACCCTGTTTGGCCTACAAGAATTGACAGTCCTAAGAGAAACGATAGCCCCCTATGCGCGATTTGTACCAGCGCCTCGCGGTTTCCCCCGAGGCCAACGACCAAGAAATCAGCCAAGCCGTTGCTAGCTGCCAGCATAGCGCTCTACGCCAGGATGCCGAGGCGGTGTTCGCCGTTGCCGAACGCCGTGAAMCCTACGATACGCTGCACGACACCGTCAGCGATATCGGCAGGCTACGCGCGCGCCTGGGGCTCAGCCACGGCGCCCACTGGCAGGGCGATGTCGCCAACGACTTTTCACTGCCCCCCGACCACGCTATTTCCCGTCACGACGAACTGGTTGACCGCGTTAGCCACGCGGTCTCGCTTTACAACCGCTGGCGCCGCTGGCGCGGGCCGTGGCTACTGATCGCCATGTTCGCCGCCGGGGCTGGCATAGGTATCGCTCTGGGGCTCGCCCTGTGCCTGGGGTTTGTGCCGATGTGAAGCCGCACGATTAGCCGTGTTATCGTGTTTACGCTCCTGTTCATCCTTGCGAATCTCGGCTTTTGTGGGGCGCGGCGCCGGTTTCGGCGGCGCGGGTTTCTTATGTTCCTCTGGATTTGATGTAGCTTCTTGGGCTGATTCACCCTTGCCCTGTTCACGCTCAGGTGGGTCGTTTTCTTGCGAGTCTGTGTCTAGCGAGAACGAAGTCCCCGCGGTAGCCTCCATACGGTCTTCGGAGCGCGCTTCCATACTGACACTGAGACGCGGCACGCCCAGGTCAATCTCTTGGGCTTCCATGCGCTGCTTCAGCAGCAGGTTAAACGCCCGTGAGACATCCCACTGCATCTCCGGTGCGGTACGAAAACGCATGCGTAGGATAGGGCAGCCATCCTCAAAGCCCTGGACCCCCTGCATTTCCAGCGGCGACCAAATATAGTGGCGCATCATCGGATCGCGGCGCAGCTCCTGGGCGGTCTCCTGCATCAGCGTAATCGCATCGTCGATTTTCATATCAAACGGAATACGGATACGCATCAGCGCGATGCCAAACTGGCGCGACATGTTATGAATCGACTCAATGCGGCTAAAGGTGATGATATGCACAATCCCATCCAAATCGCGCAGCCGCACGGTGCGCAGCGTCAGCCCTTCGACCGTACCCATATGGTTATTGATCTGTACAAAGTCATCTACCGCCAGCGAATCCTCAATCAAGATAAAAATACCGGTAATCAAATCCTGTACTAACGTCTGGGCGCCAAAACCAATCGCTAGACCGATCACACCCGCACCGGCTAGCAGCGGCGTGACATTGACACCCAAATTCGCCAGCCCAGCGATGAAGGCAATAATCAAAATGGTGACGAAGATAACATTGCGAATCATCGGCGTGATGGTTTGCGCCCGGGCCTGATTAACCCGCCGCCCCCGAGAGCGTGCCGACGACGTAAGTGCCCGCTGAATGGCGGTGTCAGCGAAGATCCACACTAGCCATGCCAATAGTACGGTGGCGCCCAGGCTCACCAGCGCTTGACCAATCCGCGCGCTGGCCACGGCCTGCTGGCCCAGCCCAAAGAACGAACTGCCCCACACCTGCATGGAGAGCTCGGCAAACACCATCCATGAACAGATATGCGCCAGCACAAAACCGAAGCGCTCTAAACGCTTACGATACTGGCTCTGGCGGTGTCGGTGTCGGCGCTTGCCCATCCGTTCCGCTTGGCGGCGCAGCAGCCCAGTGACCACCAGCGTTAACACCAACAGGCTGGCGGAAATAATTGAGCGTGCCAGCGCGGTGCCTACATCGCCAACGGTGATAAAAATCGCCAACAGTGAACCACTCACCATCAGTAACGCAGGTATGTGCCATAGCCCACCCAGGGAGCGGATCATCTCGACCGCGGCGCTGGCATCACGACGCTGCTTGAAGGGGCGATTGCAAATCAAATGGCGTACGGGGCGTTTGAATTTGATAATAAACCGCGCCGCGAGCAGCGCCGCCAACATATTGGAAAGCACCGACACTAGGCTCGATAGCTCGCTGCCAAGCATTTCGACCAAGCGAGAGGAGTTAACCGCATCGCCAAGCGCAATTAAGGCACCGATCACAAACAGGCCGCGCAGCGCGTGCTGTTGAAGCAGTTGAACCGCGGTAAACCGATGGCCGCGGCTAAAGAATGCGATAACCGTTTCAAATACCACCGAGAGCGCCCGACCACACAGGCAAATATAGGCCACCACCAGCACCAGCGTTCGCCCAGGGCTATCAGGCAGCACCTGACCAATGCCCAGCGTGATAGCAAACGACAACGCCCAAGGCAGCATACGGCGCAAGAAGTGCACCGCCATCAACCAGCCTTTTGGGTCCCGGGGTAAATCCAGCGGCCACTCCCGCCGGGTGGCCACCATGCGTCCAAAGGCAATCATGACGACCAGCAGCACGCCCCAAATCAGCGCAAGCACGGCGCCCTCGGCCACCGCCCGAATCGCCTCGCCCTGGTCGGCATCATCGTTAAGCGCGCGCAAATCATCTGCGCCTTGAACCAACTGGCGTGACCACTGATCAACCGGCGAGTCCCCCGCCTGGGCCTGATCACCCAGGTCACTTAAGGTGTCAGCGAGAGCCCCCAGCAGCCCTTGGCGCACCACGCCTTCATCCTCACTGGCAGCGTCAGCGGTGACCTGCAACTCGCGTAGCGATTTAAGCAGCTCGGTGCGCTGTTGCTCGCTTTCGAGCATGGTGATGACGTCATTCAAGGACGCCTGGAACTCTTCACCACTGACCTCGGCCGTTTGCTCTTCAGAACCACCGCCCAAGCTGGGAAGCGACACCGTTTGCGCCTGGGCCTGCGTAATTGCCGTACTCGTCAATACCAGGCTTGCCAAGACAAACAAGACAAGGCCTGTTAGCGAGTTGATTAACCAGTGCTGTCGCACGCCTTACTCCTGAAAATTAGCTTAGATGGCGCTCTGCTTATCATCTGCTGCCGCTACGCCAGTAATACGCACAGTCTCAACGCGTGACTATGATAGGCTGGAAACCTAAACGTTCACCTCAAGGATGGCGAGATGACGCTACAAGCTCCACCCAACCGCTTAAACAGCCATGGGAAAATTCGGCAGGTTGGCGTTGAAATTGAATTCGCAGGCCTGCCGCCCCGGGACACAGCGATGATTGTACGTGAGCTGTTTGGCGGGGAGCTTAACGKGGTAAGCCCTCATCGGCTACTCGTAGAGGATACACGCTGGGGCGAATTTGGTATCGAGCTCGACACTCAGTACGCTCATCCTGACAAAACACTCGTTGACGACCCGCACGCCCAAGACAGCGAGTGGGCGCGCCATCAGCATCAGCGGCGGATCGAGTTTCATCAAAAAACCCGCGAATTGATTGGTGATATGGTCACCGGTCTAGTGCCTACCGAAATCGTTTGCCCCCCCATCCCCTGGGATGAGCTGGAAGATTTAGACACGCTATTCGAGGCTCTGCGTAAGCATGGCGCCAAGGGCACCGATGCCAGCCTGTTGTATGGGTTTGGGTTACACCTAAACCCCGAAGTGGAGCGTTTCGACGTTGACTACTTGCTGGCCATGCTGCGTGCGTACCTGCTGCTAGCTAGCTGGCTGCGTGACGAAATTAAAGTCGATATTACCCGTGAGATGCTGCCCCACGCGAATCCATTCCCCAAAGCCTATGCGTTAAAAGTGCTTGATAGCCGCTATTCGCCGGATCTCGACACGCTGATTGACGACTATTTGGGCTACAATCCAACGCGCAACCGCGAGCTGGATATGCTGCCGCTATTTGCCTACCTACGACCCGATCATGCCCATGAATTACTGCATAAGCAGCTTACCAAGCCGCGCCCTACCTTTCACTATCGCCTACCCAACGCCCAGCTTTCACAGCCGGGGTGGGGCTCCGTGGTCGAGTGGAATCGCTGGGTAGAGGTTGAGAAACTGGCCGCTAATGCTGACGTTTTGCTCGCCCGGTGCGATGAGTACATCGCCGATCATAACCGCCCCATTTTGACCCGTGTAAAAGAGAAACTGACCCACTGGCTACGCCGTAAACACTAGTTTTTTTTCGTTCTTTATTTCCCGCAACAGTGAGTAACCACCCGCATGTCTCGGCCGCTTATCGGAATTACTACCTCTGACCAAAAAAGCCATTTAGCGTGGTGTTTCGATTGGTTTGCCGTCTGGCGGCATGGCGGCAAACCGCTGCGTTTATCGCCTTCGCGCCCGCAGCCAGAAAGCCTTGATGGTTTAATCATCGGCGGCGGCGACGATATTCAGGCCCACCTTTATGGCGGCGAAGTCCAACTGGATGTGCGCCTTGACCCCGCCCGGGATGAGCTGGAGCTCACCCTACTTGAGCGCTTTATCCCGCTGGATACCCCTGTACTGGGTATTTGCCGAGGGGCGCAATTAATCAACGTACACCTTGGCGGCACCCTGGACCCCGACATCTACACGACCCATGAAGGGCTAAAGCGGCGACGCACCGTACTCCCGCGCAAAACCGTTGATATCGTAGGAGCGAGTAAATTGCATCGCTTGCTAGGGGTTACCTGGTGTCGGGTTAACAGCCTGCATCATCAAGCCGTTTATCAAGCGGGTAAAGGGATTGAAATCGTTGCACGTGACAGGGATGGTTTGGTGCAGGGCATTGAGTCGCGGGAACACGGCTTCTTGATTGGCGTCCAGTGGCACCCGGAGTGGTTGATTTTCAATCGCCCCCAGCAGCGCTTGATTCGCGCGCTGGTGAGGGCGTCAGAGCGGCATGCTAAACGGCATACGAGCTAGTTCAGTACCGCCAAGGCAGCCTCATAATCAGGCTCGTTCTTCAACTCGCTCACCAGCTCACTATGCAGCACCCGGTTATCGGCATCCAGTACCACGACTGCACGGGCGCAAAGGCCTTCCATGGGGTTGTTGCACAGCGCTACGCCCCAGGCTTCGCGAAACTCAGCGTGACGGAAAGTCGATAGCGTTTCGACGTTATCCAAACCTTCCGCCCCACAGAAGCGCTTGGCCGCAAACGGTAAGTCCGCAGAGACAACCAATACTACGGTATCCGCAAGGTTAGACGCCAGCTCGTTAAAGTGCCGCGTAGACATGGCACAAGTAGGCGTATCTACACTGGGAATGATATTCAGCACTTTACGCTTGCCTGCATAGGTATCGAGCGTAACGTCTTGCAAATCAGTGTTGGTCAGCGTCATCGCAGGTGCCGGCTGCCCTTTTGCAGGCAGTGTGCCAGCCACATCTAGCGGTTCGCCTGCGCGGGTAATCTGTTGCATTCTCGTCTCCTTATAAGGTTAATAATGAATACGTGTTGGCCATTTGATAAGCCATGGTAGGCTATCTTCATGCCTTTGCGTTCTGCCTGAAAGGCCTTTGTTCAATGTTTGCGTTTCATCCTACCGAGGGAGTGATATGGCCTGTGTATTAATCATTAAAACCGGCGACGCTTTTCCGGAAGKTGTCGACCAGCACGGTGATTTTGAAACGCTATTTGAAAAGCAGCTTAGCACGGCTCTACCGGCACATTTAGATTTACAGGTATGGGATGCAACCCGCCAACCCAGCGCACCTGATCTTAAAGCACCCGCGGGCATTGTGATTACCGGCTCGCACAGCATGGTCAGCGAAGCCGAACCCTGGAGCGAGGCGCTTAAACCATGGCTGCAAGAGGCGCTGGCAAACGAAACGCCGATGCTAGGCGTTTGCTATGGTCACCAGTTAATGGCCGCCGCTTTTGGTGGCGTGAGCGACTACCACCCGGCGGGAAGGGAATCCGGCACGCGTACCGTGCGGCTAACCCAAGCGGGGCAGCAAGACCCTTTGTTTAGACAGCTACCGGAAAGTTTTTCCGCCCACCTGACCCATGCCCAATCGGTGATGCAAGCGCCTCACGGTTGCACAGTGCTGGCCCATAACAGCCACGACGCCCACCAGGCGCTACGCTACGGCCCACGCCAGTGGAGCGTCCAGTTTCATCCTGAGTTTACTGCGCCGGTGATGCGCGCCTACATTGAGCGCCAACGTGCCGCGCTGCGCGACCAGGGCGAAGAGCCCGATACTCTGCTGGCGAACATTGTGGACTGCCATGAAGCCACCAGCTTGCTGCGGCGCTTTTTGGCGTTTGTATAGCGCGTGGCCACTGCCCTTAGCCAATGCGACGCTGATCTCGACGTGAGGCCAAGCGATCCGCCAGCCGCGTTGGCTCAGGCAGCTTGGTACGTCCTAAGCAGCGCATCACCCATTCAAGCGATGTTTCCAAGGTGATGCGGTGCCCAGGCGATACGTACACTGGTTTAACCTTGGTACGGGAGCGCAAAACCGCACCAATGGTCTCTTGCCCCGCGTAAAGCGGCACCCTGTCACCGCGCTGCTCGCCCACCTCAGCGTGTTGACCACACAGGCGCGACTTGGCAATCCCAATGGTGGGCAAATCCAGCCATAGCCCTAGATGAGCCGCCACCCCTAACCGGCGTGGGTGCGCAATACCCTGGCCATCGACCATCACCAGCTCAGGCATCACGCTGAGTTTTTCAAACGCGCCCAGCGCAGCGGGGATTTCGCGAAACGACAGCAAACCAGGGATGTACGGCATGCGCGTGGGTTCGCGGTGGATCACCTGCTCTACCACGCTTAAATCGGGTGCGGTGGCAGGGTCCCACTTCAATACCACCACCGCTGCCCGGGTGATTTCGCCACGCTCTTCAAAACCGATATCTACCCCAGCGATATGCGTTACCGGCGCTAGGCGGTCGGTCATTTCCAAGCGCTTGGCCAGCTCTGTCTGCAGGGCTCTCGCCTCTTTAGGCGCCAAATTCCATTCGTGTAACGGTGCTGACATATCATCCTCCTTGATCTAGTGAATGGTAATCAAGGTAGCAAAAAAACGCCCCCGCACCTGGAAAGGTACGGGGGCGTTTGAGATTTTCTCAGGCGCCGTTTAACGGCGACTGATCAATCTTTAGGCGCGTTCGCGACGACGAACCGGCGCATCGCCTTCGTCGCGACGGCGGCGCGGTGCACGCTCTGCCGGTGCGCTATCTTCGCTGATTTCCAGCGGACGACCGGCAACACGGGCACGTGCCATCTTGGTCAGAATCGTTGCGGGCAAGCCGCTCGGCAGTTCGACCACAGAGAAAGCGTTGCGGATATCGATACGGCCGATACGCGCGCCTTCAATACCACCTTCATTAGCCAGGGCACCGACTAGTTGACCCGGCTTAACGCCATCTTTATGACCCACGGAAACGCGGTAGCGCGTCATGCCTTCGGTCGGGCCGCTAGTACGTTCACGACGAGCGCCCGGCTTACCGGCGGGTGCGCCATCACGCGAAGGCTTCTCTTTGCGCGGCGCCTGTAGGCGACCAATCGGCGCCTCGTCAGCGCGTGCCATGGCAGCAAACGCACAGGTCAGCTCAATCGGGTCATGACCTTCTTCGACCAGACGCTCAATCAGCGCACGCTGCTCTTCGGCGCCTTTGGTTAAAGAGGCAATAACGCGCTGATAGAAAACGTCATCGCGGTGGGCGCGAATCGCACTTTCATCAGGCAGCGGCATTTCGGTCATTTTCTGACCGGTTGCCTGCTCCATCCAGCCTACTTTACGGCCTTCACGGAAACCCGCAAAGGTAATCGCGATGCCGCTGCGGCCCGCACGACCAGTACGACCGATACGGTGGGTGTAGGCTTCCGCATCTTGGGGTAGATCGTAGTTGATAACGTGAGTAATGCGCGATACGTCTAGACCACGCGCAGCCACATCAGTCGCAATCAACACGTCGACTTTGCCACGCTTCAAGCGCGTAATGGTGCGCTCACGCAGGCTCTGATCGAGATCACCCGACAAGCCTGCGGCGTTAACGCCACGTGCAGTCAGTTGCTCAACCAGCGTGGTACACGCAGCACGGGTACGCACAAAGACGATAGCGCCATCGACCGGTTCAACTTCAAGAATACGCGACAGCGCTTCCAGCTTAGCGCCGCCATCAACGCGCACAATGCGCTGTTCGATGTTCTCGCCGGTAGTGGTGCCAGACTCAATGGCGACTTTCACCGGATTAACCAAATAGCGGTTAACGATGCGCTCAATTTCAGTCGGCAGTGTCGCCGAGAAGAACACACGCTGGGCATCTTTCGGGGTATCGGCAACCACGCGTTTTACGTCGTCGATAAAGCCCATGCGCAGCATTTCATCAGCTTCGTCCAGCACCAGGGCGGACAAGCCATCAAGCTTCAGGCTACCGCGATCCAGGTGGTCGATAATACGGCCTGGGGTACCCACAACCACTTGCGCGCCACGCTTCAGGGCGCCCAGCTGCTCACGGTACTCTTGACCGCCACATAGGGTGGCAACTTCAAGGCCTTTGAGGTTTTGGCCATACTTACTAAAAGAGGCGGCTACTTGCTGCGCCAGCTCGCGGGTTGGCGCCATCACCAACACTTGCGGCTCGCGGCGGGTCAGTTCTAAACGTGACAGTAACGGTAATGCAAACGCTGCAGTTTTGCCGGTACCCGTCTGGGCCTGGCCCAGCATATCGCGGCCTTCAAGCAGCGCAGGGATGGTTTGTGCCTGAATCGGTGAAGGAACTAGGTAGCCCTGTGATTCAACAGCAGACAGAACGGCAGGCAAAAGAGCCAGATCGCCGAAGCTCGGCGAGGCGACAGAAGTCGAGGTCATTAATCACACCTTGGTAGGCCGGTAAATACCGGCAAAAAACATCATAAGCGTCTCTGACTCTGTCATCGCACAACGGCATAAAGTGTGGTCGTTGTCGATAACAGGCACCGCCGTAGCGGTTAAAGCCATCAATGGAGTCGGAGACGCCGGTCGCACCTAGCATCCGGTTGGCAAGCACCGCGTTAACGGGCCAACCGTTGTGGCGACCTACTGCGCCGATCTCACCCGTGTGGTGAAATACTGGAGGCGCGCCATCTTCACAGCAATGAACATCTAGCAATTGGCGAGATGTTCCCGTAAGCGCCGCTACGCGTAACTATTAATATTGACTCATTAATAGCAATGTCATTAATAACTATCTCACTAACGACTACGTAGACAAACACTCACCGTCATGATGGAGGGGTCAACACATGCGAGGAAGGCGCATCCTAACACCGCATTTTACTCATGACCAGTTTTTTCACGTACATTCTCTTACCTCTCAATCTTGCACCACAATGAATCAAGAGCTTGCACTTGTGCATATATAGTCTAACCTAAGAATTGCCTAAACAAGTTCACTATTCTCAAGGAGCGATGCGATGAACTGGGATCAAATTGAAGGCAAATGGACAGAAATGAAGGGCAAGGCCCGTTCCAGCTGGGGCGAAATTACTGACGATGAATGGGATCAAATCGGCGGCAAGAAAGMCCAGTTGGTAGGTAAGCTTCAACAGAGATATGGCATTGAACGTGAAGAAGCAGAGCGTCAAGCCGACGACTGGGCTGATAAGCAGTAGATTCCATTTTAAGTAGGTCGGCATTGTCAGCTATATCCGCTAAACGACCTACCCTTTATCGTAGCCACATGGAGAGATGCTATGCGTAAGACAATTCTGACTACAGCGATCAGTACTGCCCTACTGGGAAGCTTTGCGATGGGCGCTCATGCCCAAAACGAGCCCCAGGGCATGTATTCTGCCGACGATATTCTGGATGCAGAGGTCTATTTTGCCGGCGGTTCCGGTGAAGAGATCGGCGATGTTGATGACATCTTGTTTGATGAAGAGATGCGTATCAGCGCCATCGTGATTGAAAGTGGCTCAGTGCTTGGCCTGGGCGGTCGCGAAATCGTTGTCGATACCGATTACTTCACTCTCGAAACCGAGACTGAAGGCGACGGTGACACCGAGCACCGCATCATGGTTGAAGCCAGCCAGGAAGAGGTGGAAGCCTTCCCCGCTTATGATAATGACTGGTGGGAACAGACCAAAGCCAACGCCCGTGACGCTTGGCAAACCACCCAAGAAGGCGCTGAGAGCGCTTGGCAGCGAACTCGTGATGCGGTAAACGCAGACGAATAAAGTTAAGCCAAGCCAGTAAGCACCTATAAGCAAAAGGGCCACCCGTTTGGGTGGCCCTTTTTGATGGAAACCGCCTAGTGGCGCGTTCACTACTTACGCTACACGTCTATTTACGCCGCACCCCTTTGCCCGGCAAACGCTCTCGGTCGTGGGGCTGCTGAAAATCAAGCAGCGGTCCGGCAGGCACAATCCGCGTGGGGTTAATCGTATCGTGACTGTAGTAGTAGTGGCGCTTGATATGATCCATATTGACGGTCTCAGCCACTCCCGGCCACTGATAGATTTCCCTCACGTAATTGGAAAGATTGGGATAATCTTCAATGCGCTTAAAATTGCATTTGAAGTGGCCATAGTAAACCGCGTCAAACCGGATCAGCGTGGTAAAGAGACGAATATCCGCCTCGGTTAACCACTCCCCGGCCAAATAGCGCTGCCCGGCCAAGCGCGCTTCCATACGCTCTAGGGCGTCAAACAATGCCTTCACATGCTTCTCATAAACCGCCTGCTCGGTGGCAAAGCCTGATTTATACACCCCATTATTGATATGGTCGTAGACATCGGCATTGACGTCATCAATAACGTCACGCAGGTCGTGTGGGTAAAAATCCAGGTCGTTGCCGGTCAACGCATCAAACCCATGATTAAATATGCGTAGCAGATCCGCGGACTCATTATTAACGATGGCACTGCGCTGTTTGTCCCATAGCACGGGGACGGTCACGCGACCGGTGTAGTGCGGGTCGGTCATGGTATACAGCTGGTGATGGAAATCGACGCCGTTAATGGGGTCACCACTAGCGCCTTCGTCCTGGCGGTATGTCCAGCCTTGGTCGAGCATCAAGGGGCTTACATGGGACGTGCCGATCAACGGTTCCAGCCCTTTCAGCTTACGCATCATCAAGGTGCGATGCGCCCAGGGACAGGCGAGCGAGACATATAAATGGTAGCGCTCTTTTTCAGCCGGGTAACAGTGGCCGTCGGTCTCAGCCTGGTCGCCCACCCAATCGCGTAGCTGAGCTGATTCCCGGACAAATTCGCCGCCGTGTTTTTTGGTGTCATACCACTGGTCTTGCCATTCGCCGTTTACAAGTAGTCCCATGGGGCGTCTCCTGAACAGTTGTTTGGGGTGCTGAGCTAATACATTCTTTTTTTCAGCATACGCCCGCTTCAAGGAGGCTCAAGCGGATGTTTTACGGTCTTTCATTCGAGTCAGTCGAATCATGCAGCACGCACTCGCTTACCACGGCTTGTTTCAGTGCAGCCGCCATCGCATGCGCCGCAGGCCCAGCGCGATCCCGATCGCGAAAAATCAGCTGAACCGGCACTTCGCGAATCCCTCCCGCGGGCAGTGGCAGTGGCTTTAATTGGCCGCTTTTCAACTCATCAGCAATGCGTGTCTCGGGCATCCAGGCAAAGCCAAGTCCACGCCTTAGCATATCAAGCGAGGTGTTTAGGTGGCTGACGGTCCAGCGCTGCTCCGCTTTCAACCAGCCAGAATTGGTTGATTGGCGCAGGGCTGAATCACGCACCACCAACTGCCGATGCTGGGCCAGGTCGCGCAGGTCTAATGAGCGCCCCAGCTGGTGCAACACATGCTGGGGGTGTGCCACGGCAACAAAGCGCACCGTTACTAACGGCTCGCCCAAGAACCCCTGCGCCTCAATGCCAGAGACCACTAAATCGGCGCGGCCATCGTAGAGCATTTCAATGCCGCCATTGAGCACACTCTCGTGTAACTGAACGCGCACCTGGGGGTAGGTTTCAGAGAAGCGCTCTAACGCTTTGGCTTGAGCGGCGGCAGGAAACACCTGATCAATGGCCACCACCACTTCTGCTTCTAAACCTGCGGCTAGCCGGGTGGCGACATCCTCAAGTGACGCCGCGCTCTCGATTAATTGGCGCGCACGTCGAAGCAACAGCTCCCCCGCCTCGGTTAACCGCACCTGTCGGCCAATAGGCTCTAACACCTGGACGCCGAGCTGCTCTTCTAATTTATGCACGGCATGGTTCAGCGTAGAAGGGCTTTTATGTACCGCCTCTGCCGCACGCGCAAACCCACCGTGGTCAACCACGGCGGCCAACATTTGCCATTGTGAAAGTGTTACCCGGGACATTTCGATTTCCTCAACGCAATACAGCGAAACAATGCGCTTAATGTTCGAAAAAACTTGTGTTCGAAAACATGGCTAGAATGCCAGGAAATAGCCAACACTTCCGCCCATGCTTGTAAAATGCTTGAGAATAACCGCTGGCAACAGGCGAAAAGGCGTCCAACGCCCGCCCAAATACTCGACATCTCTTATAGGTAAACCTTAAAAAGCTTTGTTTTCATCTATCGTTAACATCAGCTATTTAGTTAGCACGCCTTATCGGTTACATTTGTTAGCAAACACTGTTTATAAATAGTGATTTGCGTTTATTATTATCATTTTCGCATTTAATTACATTTTATGTATAGGCATACAGTCTATGCACCCCTGCCTTCATCGGGTATGGTTTCTGGGTTTATTCACTTAATAGTTAATTTTAATCACGAACTCGGCGGTCCATTTACCCATGTTGCGAATCCTCCATTCGCTGCCTCGCACGCATAAATTATTACTGTTACCCGTGGCCACAATGGTCACCGTGCTGGGCACACAAAAATTATTGACGACATACCAAGATTTAAATCAGCCACAGACACCACTTGAAAGCGTGCTGGTACCGCTTCCAAGTGATTCTACTCCGGGCGTTCCTTCCCTGCGTCAAGAACGCACCCCGGTGGCAGATGCGATCGACCGCGCCTCACGCGCCCTCGACGCCACCCGCGAAAACATCCCCCTCAGTGAACTCACCGCAACCGAGATCGTTGATCTTGACGTCATTGCTAGCGCAGAAGCCGATATGGCGGTCCAACCCGCCTTGGGTGGCGATGCCACGGCACTGAATACTGCCGCACTGACAGGTGGCGGCCTTGATGGTGGGGCGCTGCATATGGCGATTGTGCTGGGCACGCTGACCAGCGGTATGCTGGATGTCGATCACGACGACTCCTCCGTTGAAATTGCCGATGCCACCTCTTATGAGGACTACGGCATTGAGCTATTCGATGATATCTCGTTTCTTAATTTAGAGCTGGCAGCTGAAGAGCCGTTTGTGCCGGAGTGGGAAACGCACATTGTCGAATCTGGCGAAACCTTCGCGGTACTGGCACAGAATGAATTAGGCCTTGGTTACAGCGAAGTGATGGCTCTGCTTGAGGATTTACCCGATCAGCGCTTGCTAACGAACTGGCGCGCCGGGCACAGCTTTGATTACCAGCTGGATGAAGATGGGCGTTTGTTATCGCTACGCATGATGAAAAACACCCGTGATGGCATATTGTTGGAGAAAGATGCAGACCACTTCGCCATCACCACAATTGAACGCCAGGGCGAGCCTGTTCAACGCCTCTATGCAGGCAGCGTCAGCGGTAGTTTCGCGCGTTCCGCTCAGGCGACAGGCTTGAACAGCGGCTCGGTAACAGAGCTGACAAAGCTGCTTGAGAAGAAACTCGATTTTCGGCGTGACAGCCGTCGTGGCGACCGCTTTCAGGTGCTGGTTGAGTCAGACATGATCGATGGGGAAACGCTGGATTCCCGCGTATTGGCGGTTCATTACGACGGCGAACGCATGGACTTAACCGTTGTACGTAATGCCAGCGACGATAATTTCTATACGCCCGAGGGTGGTAGCCTGGACCCTGCCTTTGCCCGCCACCCGTTTGAGGGCAGCTACCGCTTAAGCTCTAGCTTCAATCCTCGGCGCAAGCACCCGGTCACTGGTCGCATCAGCCCCCATAACGGCACTGACTTTGCCATGCCTATTGGCACACCGGTAACGGCTCCCGCCAATGGTGTCGTTGAGCGTGTGAGCAACCATCACGCCGCTGGTCGCTATGTCGTTATCCGCCACGACAATGGCTACCGGACGCGCTACTTGCATCTCTCCCGGCCGTTGGTTGAGCAAGGTGAACGAGTGACCATGGGCGAGCGCATTGCCCTTTCAGGCAATACAGGCCGTAGCACTGGCCCTCACCTGCACTATGAAGTCATCGTTAACAACTCGCCTGTGAATGCGATGACCGTCCCTCTGCCCGAAAACACCAGTTTGAGCGGCGACACGCTTATTGCCTTCCAAACCCAGGCCTCACCGATACTGGCTGCACTGGAAAGCGGCGAAACAGGGCCGGTTAATGTGGCTAACTATCAGCAGGAAAGCGACGACTAGCGCTTCGCTACGCAATAACGAGCGCTTATAAGTAACGCACCGCCCTCGGGCGGTGCGTTACGTTGGGGTGCACTATTTTAACTTTGCAGATGCTTAAACCGGACGCCGCAATGCGGCCAGTAGCGTTGCATCGCGGCGGTAGATGTCAGGCCTAAACTCCACCTCGCCTTCGGCATTCGGCCACGCGGTTAAGTAGTGCAGCGCAATGGGAATACGCTGGGTCAAACTCACGTTGCGATCGCTCCCGCCACTCAATAGCGTACTCATTTGGTAACGACTGCCGGTGTCTTGCAACAGCATCTGGGCTAGCTCAGCCACACCTTCAACTCGAATACAGCCCGAACTGAGCGCGCGCTGTTCACGCTGGAATAACCCCCGCGCGGGGGTATCGTGCAAATAGATCATGTCATCGTTGGGAAACCGCACCACGACACGGCCTAGCGGGTTACCTGAGCCCGCCACTTGACGCAACATAACGCCGCCCGGGCGCTGCCAATCAATCTCCTCAGCAACCAACTGCTCACCCGACAGACTAATCACCTGGATGTTTTTACGCGCCAAATAATCGATATCGGCACGTACCTGGGGTAACACATCCTCACGCATAATGGTCGGCGGGATCGTCCAGGAAGGGTTAATGGTTAAATGACTGATCGTGGAGTGGATAATCGGCGTCTCACGGCGCGATGAACCGACCACCACCCGGGCATCCCAATGCTGGCCGTTAGGCCGCACGTAGTGCATCCGGTAGCCCGCAATGTCGACCCACACCCGTGGTTCGGCAGACTGCATCGGACGAATCCAGCGCGCGCGCTCTAGATTGACCCGTAGTTGGTCGATTCGCGCCGCCACCGAAGTGTTCAAGGCCAAACGGGTTTGCTCACCCACCACGCCATCTTCCTGCAGCAGATGGCGGCGTTGAAAACGTCTCACAGCGGCCTCTAGCGGTGCGTCAAAGGTGCGACGGTTAGACGCCGCCTGCACGCTAATCATTGGATAAGCACTACCGTCGGCCACCTGCAACTCCGCCTCCCCCCATAGCGCTAAACGTTGGCGCAGCACGCTTACATCGTCGGCTTCGTCACCTGGGCGCAGCGACTCATCCCGAGCGTCTAGATAGGGCACGCTGCCCAAGTTAGCCAATTGATAATGCTGCTTCAATGTAGCGCGCAACTGCTGATATTCGGCGGATGAGGGCCGAGCTAACGCCATGGCGTTTTCAAGCTCACGGTCATCGACGGCATGCACAACCCGCAGCAACGAGTAGCCACGTTCAGGGCGCGGCGCATCCCACTGGGACTCGACATCACGCGGGTTCACCTTGCCGCGCTCTAAATGATCCAGCGCCAGCAGCAGCGACCGAGTCGCTTTAACATCAAACGACGCCTGGGCGGCTTCATCACCGGCCTGACTGCGCTGAAACTCATCCAGCAGCGTATCAGCGTGGTAGTCTTCGGGTGCCAGACCATCAATTGCCAAGCTATTTAGCCCAGCGACCAATGACTCAACCGCCACTGCCGACTGCCAGGCGGGCTGACCATCGCGCAGCTGATAAAACTCAGCGATGGGGAGCCGATGCGCTTCCACCGACGAGCTTAACTGCTGGGCTAGCGCCTGTTGTAGCGGCGCTGAATCCGCATACACAGTGCTGATGCCTAAAGGGCTGTGGGTAAGCGTTAGACCTAGAGCGACCCCTATCGCCCATCGTCTTAGTGGCAGTATCTCGTTCATCGCCCTCTCCTTGCGTTACTATAGTCTTCCACATCGCCGACCCTGTTTTTTTATCTTAGTCGGCTAATCTTCATAATGACTGATATTGCTTGTAGGATCGACTTTTATGGCTCTTCGATTAAATGTTGCCTCGTTATTATTCACCTTACCTTTTACATTATTTACATTACCGCTACACGCTGCCAGTTTCTTTGCCCAAGTTGATTCAACGCCACCCCGCGGCGTATTGCCTTTAAACCACCAGTTGCAGCAGCTCGCCCCTCAGGCATCACCCGAGGCACTGCGCTTAGCCGCTCAAGCCCTTAACTGTGCCGAACCTAATGCCGAGCGTCTGGCAGTGATCGATTACTCCCTGCCGTCTACCGAGCCGCGCCTATGGGTGTTTGATTTGCGCCAGCATAAGCTGCTCTTCGAAGAGCTGGTCTCTCACGGCCAAGGCTCCGGTGACGCCCAAGCCGAAACGTTTTCCAACACCCCCGACAGCCACCAGTCCAGCATTGGTCTATTTCGTACTATGAACAGCTATTATGGCCGCAACGGCTATTCGCTACGACTAGAGGGACTGGAGCCCAATGTTAATGACTTGGCGTTCGAGCGCGCGATTGTGATCCATGGCGCTGACTATGTGAGTGACGCGTTTATTACCCAAACCGGGAGGCTCGGGCGCAGCCATGGCTGCCCGGCAGTACGTGAAGACGTGACGTACCCGCTGATTGACAGTCTAAAAGAGGATCAGTACGTGTTCGCTTATTATCCTGATGCCGAGTGGCTTGCCACCTCAGCCTTTCTAGGCTGCACAGCTGCCGCCGCACAGCTTGCCCGGCGCTAATGTCCGGGCYTTTAATAAGCATAAGCGTTAACAACCTCAGTCTTGCAGGCAACCAATAGCTCATTTTCATCATTCACGGCAGCTAAATCATGCGCACAGCGGAACTCTCTGCAATACTTTGTGACAAATCAACACAAAACGTTGCTATCTGCCGTAGGTGTCTCTGCCATGTTCACCTTTATGCACCCATATCAAAAAATTCATCGCCTGGAACAGGAAGTCGCCGACTTACGCGCTCAGCTTGACGCTGCTACCCCGTCTCCCAGCTGCCGCCTGTTAAGCCTGATGAAACCAGCGCACTCCATCGGCATGCTGCAAGCAAGAGGAGCCGATATGCTGGCTTCTCTGAATAGCGGCATTCAAGAGTACGCCGACCAGTTGGCGGGTGAGCGCGCTACTCTAACGGAGACAGTTAATTTGATTGCCGCGGCTGAACACGCGATCAATGCCCTTGATCAGCGTTGCCACGACACAGAGCATGCCGAAGCGTTACCCCCGTTAGTCCTCGCCAAAACCTTACACGCCCTAAGCCAAATGCAGGTCGGTCTTGCACGCAGTGCGGGCCACGCCCAAGCGCTAGCGGTTAGCACGGCGCTCGAAACGGCCCATAGCCAAGGTCTACTTGGCAGCACTGACGCCGCAACCCAGCCATCGCCGGGGTTAGCAGCCATTGCTGATGACGTTCACCGCTTAGCACTTACGATGCATCGATTGAGCCACCAMCTCAGCCTGCTGATGGAACAAGTGAATTGCCAGGTAAGAGAGCACTCACGGGCCGTGGTGAAAAAGCGCTTGGCTGACGATGAGATTGCCCTCTCGGCGCAAACAGCCAAGCAGGCAGTGCATCAACTGGCTGACCAATCCCAGCATATGCACAAGGTGATTCATCACAGCGCCACCGCTGCATTTTTACACTCCGCTAAGCTTGATCATGCGGTGTGGAAGTGCAGACTTTATAAGCAGCTACTGTCTGCCAACACAGACACTCCCTTAGAGGATCACCACCAGTGCCGTTTAGGCCGCTGGCATCAACAGGGAGAGGGTTACCAACGCTACGCACGCAGCGACGCTTATCGAGCGCTAGCGGCGCCCCATCGTCGTATGCACGACAGCGGTGCTGAAGCACTTAAGTTTGCCCGCCTGGGCGACCGCAATGGCCAACTGGCTGCCTTAGGCGTAATGGAAGAGGCCAGCCAGCAGCTTGCCCGGCAGCTGGACAAACTTATGGAGCACGCCATATTCGAGGCGCCCTACTCAACCAGCCATCGCTCTCCGCTAGCAGGGGCGCCTTAAGCGCCCATCATAGAGCTGCCCGCTAAAWAGCCTTTCGTCTTCTCTAGCTGCCTATGCCATGCTGTTTCCACTGCAATCACTATTCCCACTAGTGACAATAGGAAAAAGCATATGGCACAGGTCAAAAAGCTAGACCTCGCGTTACAAGGCGGCGGCGCTCACGGAGCCTATACCTGGGGTGTCATTGATCGCCTACTGGCCGATGATCGTATTGAAATTGAAGGTATCAGCGGTACCAGCGCCGGAGCGATGAACGGCGTGGTGATGGCCGATGCGCTGACACGAGGTGATAAAGAGACCGCTCGGCAAGCACTGCACGATTTTTGGCAAGCAGTGAGCCGAGCAGGCATGGCCAGCCCCATCCGCCGCTCCCCCATGGATATCTTAACCGGCAACTGGAGCCTGGATCACTCGCCCGGCTTTGTTGCCATGGATCTGTTAAGCCGAGTGGCCTCCCCCTACCAACTCAACCCACTCAACATAAATCCGCTGCGCGATATCGTGGCCGATCACATTGATTTCGAGCGGGTGAGACAATGCCAGCAGCTCAAGCTGTTTGTGGCAGCCACCAATGTACGTACGGGCAAACAGCGCGTGTTCCGTCGTGAAGAGATGAGCGTTGACGCCGTGATGGCCTCCGCCTGCTTACCCTTTGTGTTCCAGGCGGTGGAGATCGACGGCGAAGCGTATTGGGATGGTGGCTATATGGGTAATCCAGCGCTGTTCCCTCTCATGGAAGAGTGCAGCGCGCGGGACATCCTGCTGATACAAATTAACCCTATCAGCCGTAATGAAGTACCTACCTCAGCGTCGGCGATTATGAACCGCCTTAACGAGATCACCTTTAATTCAGCACTGATTAAAGAGATCCGCATGATCGCACTACTTAAGCACGCCCTTGATGAGCAGGGCATTGAAAACTGTTATCAGCAGGCTCTGTTCCACCGCATCAGCGGTGAGCAGGCGCTTGAGGAGCTCTCGGTCTCTAGCAAATCCAATTCCGAGTGGCCTTTTCTATGCCATCTATATGAGCAGGGCCAAGCCGCCGCCGAACGCTGGTTATGCGAGCACTTCGATGCCATCGGTAGCCACTCCACACTGGATATAGACGCCGTCTATTTACATGAATAACCGGCGCCATAAACCACCATTGTTAAAAACTCCTCTAGCACCAAGATGCCGCAAAACCAGCACTGCATGCCCAATCATGCAGCATACTGTTGGCCTTTCAATTCTCACATGCTTAGCAAAAATAAATTAACATTTTGATTTTTATCAACAAACAATCAACTGGCAAACTACCTGCATAACTCCTACCAGTGGTGGTAGGCGTGGACCAGGCCCAACTGGGTACGAGTGCGTCGAGCCTGACCTTCAACGATGAAGGCATGTTCTCGTCAATTGTTTGCGTAACGCGCTAACTCGTTTGCGTTGCGTAGCGATCAACTCGTTTTATGCCCCGTGAGGCCATCCCATGGACATACGCAACAAAGCCAACCGCATTCGGTTATTCAATTTCTCGACCCCTCAAATGCGCGCTTTCCACTTTTCATGGTTCGCGTTTCATATCTGCTTTTTCGGCTGGTTCGGCATCGCCCCTCTTATGGCGATTGTTCGCGAAGACCTTTCGCTGACTCAAACACAAATCGGCAATACGATTATCGCTTCAGTGGCGATTACCGTCATTGTGCGCCTTGCGATTGGCGTACTGTGCGACCGCATCGGCCCGCGTAAAACCTATACCGGGCTACTGTTGCTAGGTGCTATCCCGGTGATGGGCATTGGCTTAGCCGACAGTTTTGAAACTTTTCTATTGGCACGCTTAGCCATAGGGGCGATTGGCGCCTCCTTCGTCATTACCCAGTACCACACCTCGATGATGTTCGCCCCCAATGTGGTTGGCACCGCCAACGCTACCAGCGCGGGGTGGGGCAACTTAGGTGGCGGCACTACACAAATTCTGATGCCGCTGATCTTCTCCGGCATGCTGATGCTGGGCGTTAACGAAGCCTTTGGCTGGCGCCTGGCAATGATGGTACCTGGTGTCGTGATGTTCTTTACCGGTATTGGCTACTGGTTCTTCACTCAAGATGCGCCCAATGGTAACTTCAGCGAACTTCGCGCACGCGGCGAATTGCCTGAAGCCTCGGGTGAAAATGGTGCCGCGCAAAGCTTTCTAGCCGCCGCCAAGGATATCCGTGTTTGGGCGCTGTTCGTCGTTTATGGCCTCTGCTTTGGCGTGGAACTCACGATCAACAACATTGCCGCCATCTACTTCTTCGATAAGTTTGATCTCACCCTGGCCACCGCTGGTCTGATTGCTGGCTTGTTCGGGTTAATGAATATTTTTGCGCGTACCCTTGGGGGCGTTTTCTCAGMCCTTTTCGCCAAGCAAGGGGGATTGAAAGGACGCGTTCGCTGGCTGTTTATTGCCTTGGTTTGCGAAGGTATTGCCTTGGTGGCATTCTCACAGATGCACGTGTTAAGCCTTGCGATAGGTATCATGCTGGTGTTCAGCCTGTTTGTGCAGATGGCAGAAGGCGCTACCTACGGTGTGGTGCCGTTTATCAATAAAAAAGCCTTGGGGGCCGTCGCGGGTATTGTTGGTGCTGGCGGTAACGTGGGCGCAGTAGGCGCAGCATTTTTGTTCCGTAGTGAAAGCCTAACGTATCAACAAGGCCTGTTCTATTTAGGCCTCACGGTACTGGTGCTGGCCTCCTGTGTGTTGCTAGTACGCTTTAGCGATGCAACCGAAGCAGAAGAGGCCAAAGCCTACCGCGACGCGGTGGGTGATGACGTAGGCGCAGGCGCTCTGTCGTTACGTTAAACGCTTTCCAGTACAGTCGCGTACACTCCCATCTCGCTACTTAGCAGTATGGGAGTGTATTCATTTAGGGTTATTCGTCATCTAATGTGGATTTAATAGTAACCGGCACATTTTGTGCTTCACGGTTCAGACAGAAACCACCAAGCCAACTGTCTGTTGKGGGAGGCCGCTTCCAGCGGGCGAAGGTACCCCGGTGTTGTCAGGCTGGCAGCCTAAACGGTCGCGAGCTAAAGCTACCTCCCACAGGTCAACTGTCAGGCTGACAGAAATAATTCCATACCGAATGACGAAGAGCCTCATTTAGGTGGCAAGCCACTAAGGAAATTTCTATGTCTTCAGCGCAGCAACTGCTCTTAACCGCCATCCGTTGCGATATCGACAACCTTACCCACCTTGCCACCACCGCCGATATAGTCGGTGATATTAGCCGCTTTATTCATATGCTCCAGCGTGAACGGGGCGCCTCGACGATTTACCTTGTCTCCCAAGGTCAACGCTTCAAAACCCGCCGCGACACCTACCGGGAGCACAGCCAGCAGGCTGAGACATTAATGCGCCAACGGCTGGAAGCGCTCAGCGAGGAGGCTCGCCCTCAGGCCGCCGCGCGCTTACTGCGCCGGATTGCTGCCGTTTGGTACGCCCTAGACGAACTTGGCGCGCTTCGCCAGGCCATCGATACCTTTGCCATCACGCCCGATGCGGCGACACAGGCATTTAACCAGTTAACTAGCGGGCTGCTGGCCATTGTGTTTGAGGCCGCAGACACCTCTATAGATCCTGATATTACCCGCACGCTAGTGGCCATTTTCCACTTGATGCAGGGCAAAGAGCTGGCTGGCCAGGAACGCGCCTGCGGCGCTTTTGGCTTTACCCATGGCCACTTCGACGAGCCCCATCGCGCGCTGCTCAATCAACTCATGGCAGATCAACAGCGCTGCTTTGACMCCTTTGTCGAGTTCGCGACACCTGAAGCGCAGCAGGCCTGGCAAAAGGAGCTTTCACCACGCACGCTGTCAGGTATCTGCCAACTGAGAGACACTGCCTGCCAGCGCTCATCGACAACGCCATCACCCTCCAAAGAGACACCTGATACGTTGGGTGAAACCTGGTACGAATTGACCACCCTGCGTATCGACTCAATGAAAAGGGTTGAAGATGCGCTGATCTCACAGCTGAGCGTACTGTGCCACCGCAAAATCGCCCAAGCGCAAGACGCTTTAGAGAAAACTAAAACGCAGCCTTGTACTTATGCACCTGCGCCGTGCGAACAACTGCTGGCGCTTAATGATGGGCAACCGTTAGGCGATCTGACCGCCAACGCCCTCACCTCACCATTAGGCCGCTCGCTAATTGAACTTACCCAAGCCCAGGCCAGCCGTTTGCAGGGGCTTAGCGATGAGTTGGAAAATACCCGCAAAGCGCTGCGTGAACGCAAACTGATTGAACGCGCCAAAGGGCTGATCATGGCCCACCAGGACATGAGCGAAGAAGAGGCCTACCGCTTTCTGCGTAAAACCTCGATGGATCAGAGCAAAAGCATGGCGGATATGGCCCAAGCAATACTGGATCTCTCAGCGATGCTAAAGCGTAAAGATGCTAAAACCTAACGCTGATGGGCATTCCCGTTAATGATTAATGAGCAGTGCCGTACCTGGCGGATCAAGGGATGTTTGCAGGATGGCATGAGGTTAGCCATGCTTAAGACTTAACTGTCTAAACGAGCAAGGAGCGCACCCCATGCATAACGGCGTGCTATTAATTACCGGCGCATCCAGCGGCATTGGCGCAGCCACCGCCCGAGCAGCCGCACGTGAAGGCTACAAACTGGTGCTGGCCGCCCGTTCTAGCGACAAGCTCACCGCACTTGCTCAAGAGCTGGGGCCGGAAAACGTGCTGACCTGCGAGCTAGACGTGACCAACATGGAGCAGCAACAAGCCATGGTCGAGCAGGCACTGGAAACCTTTGGTCGGCTGGATGCCGTCTTTGCCAACGCTGGCCGTGGCGGCTCACCCGGCGGCTTTAGCGAGGCTGACCACAACGCATGGCGTGAGATGATCCTTACCAACATCTACGGCGTGGGCCTCACTATCCAGGCTTGCTTGCCTGCCCTTAAACGTAGCAAAGGCCATGTGTTATTAACCGGTTCAGCGGCAGGCCGCACGACTATTCCAGGCTCTATGTATAGCGCAACCAAATGGGCGGTCACGGGAATCGGCTACAACCTGCGCGAAGAGCTCCGCGGTACAGGCATGCGCGTCACGCTGATCGAACCGGGAATGGTCGACACGCCCTTTTTTGATGAACCCCCAACACATGCCTTAGAGGATCGCGACATTGCCAATGCGGTGGTTTACGCGCTTGCACAGCCTGCCCATGTAGATGTGAATGAAATTCTTATTCGCCCCACCCCGCCGCTTGAGTGAATGTTTATGGTGCAGCGAACACCACCTGCACAATCCACACCTTGCAATTCACCTGCACTGGCCGCATAACGTGTAATTACCAAGCGCGCTAAGTAATTTTTTCACTCTACGCGCCCACGAATTTATTTGCAGGTGACCCATGAGCCAACTCGCTTCCACGGCACTTTCCGTCCTCGACCTGGCACCTATTCGTCAGGGGGGCAGCGCCGCTGAGACCTTCCGCGATAGCGTTGCCCTTGCACAATTAACCGAGCGGCTAGGCTTTACCCGTTACTGGCTCGCTGAGCACCACAATATTGCCGGTATCGCCAGCGCCGCCACCGCGGTACTGATTGGTCATATTGCCGGACAAACGTCCACTATCCGCGTAGGTAGCGGTGGCATTATGCTGCCTAACCATCCGCCGCTGGTGATTGCCGAGCAGTTCGGCACCCTGGAAACGCTCTACCCTGGCCGTATTGACCTGGGCTTAGGGCGTGCGCCGGGCTCGGATGGCGCCACCATGCAGGCGATGCGGCGCAACGCCCATGCGGGGGTCGACGATTTTCCACAACTGCTTAACGAGCTGCGCAGCTACTTAGCCGATGCAGAGCCCCAGCAGCGCGTGAAAGCGGTGCCTGGCCAGGGTACCCATGTGCCTATTTGGTTGCTGGGCTCCAGCGGCTACAGCGCACAGCTGGCGGCTAAGCTGGGCCTACCCTTTGCGTTTGCTGCTCAGTTTGCGCCGGGTTATTTATTTGAAGCCCTGCGCTTATATCGCGACAACTTCCGTCCATCGCAACACCTCGACAAGCCCCACGCCATGGTCGGCCTACCGGTGATGGCCGCAGAGAGCGACGCGATGGCTCACTACCTGGCCACGACCGCGCAGCAGAAGTTTTTAAACCTGATCCGCGGCAAGCCAACTCAGTCACAGCCACCGGTTGAGCAACTGGATTGGTCCCCGGTTGAGCAGGCCCAAGTCAGCCAGTTTTTAGGCGCGGCGATTATTGGTGGGCCAGAGACGGTGAAAGCGGAGCTGGAGGAGTTCCAAGCGCGCACTGGCGCCGATGAGCTTATGATTAATAGCGATTTTTATAACCACGCTGACCGCCTGCGTAGCTACGAAATTGTGGCTGAGGCAGCCCGTTAAGCGCTTCGCTGTACAGGATACTTATGACCACACTCGCTTTCTCTCCAATGACGGATGACGATTTTGCTKCTTTCTGGCCAACTTTCMAAGCCATTGTCGCAGCGCAAGAAACCTATGCGTTTGATCCCGATATCAGCTTTGAAGCTGCCCGTCAGCTATGGTGTAAAACGCCTAATGCGAGTGTGGTTGCCAAAGATGAAAATGGCCAAGTGCTGGGTGCCTACTACTTAAAAGCCAACGCGGCAGGCCCTGGTGGCCATGTATKCAACTGTGGCTATATGGTCACCCCTGCCGCACGGGGCAAAGGCGTAGCGCGTGCCATGTGTGAGCACTCCCAGCAACAGGCACGCGAACTAGGGTTTCTAGCCATGCAGTACAACGCCGTGGTAGCCACCAATGAAGTCGCCGTCGCCTTATGGCAGAAACTTGGGTTTAGCATTGTCGGTACCGTTCCTAATGCCTACCGTCATGCGCACCTTGGGTTTGTCGACACTTATGTGATGCATAAGACACTTTAACCGTTACGTTTAAGGTAACGATTGAAAGCACTGGCTTGAGTTAGGGGTTTACGCTCCTAATTCAGCCTTTGTTTCTTCCCTCCTTTACTCTACCCTCTTTCACTATAGAAATTAAAGCCCCTCTTTTAATCATCGAAAAAGCCTAAAAGCTTTTATTTTAAATAAAACTTAATACAAAAACTCTTCAAATAGCAAGCAAACATTTAACTATACAMCTTTATCGTGATTAAGCATTTAAAAATATAATACATTAAAAACAGCTTAATTAACCCGCCAGCTTACCAAGCAATTGGTACCTTTTAAAACTCCCCTAGACACCAATTCAGGTGCGGGGAGTATTAGGAGAAGTATCAATGCAAAATATATCAGTTAAGAGAGTGATTGCTGGCGCACTGATTGTGCTTTTAGCCATGCTTATCATTTTGGGTGGCATGGGCGCCATGGCAGAACGCGAAGGTGCACAGCTGCTGGCAGAAATTAATGAGATCAGCGCTCAACAAGCGAGTGCTGCTAATCGTGCAGAAACAAATCTAATGGAAATGCGGGTCAGGCTAGAGCGCATGTCACAGCACTACCGCAATGGCAACGAAAACTATGCTGAGCGTGCGCTAGGAGAAGCGCTGGTGGGTTTGGAGAACTCCGACCAGCGTATTGCAGAACTTACTCGCCTTGAACTCCCAAGCGATTCTGATCGTCGCCCGCTAATCGATGCAATTGTCGATAGTTACAACCTTATTGTCACTGACACCTTACGAAGTGATTTAGCCAATGAGCGTTATGAGGCACTGGACGAATACCGTGATCCCATGAATCAGAAGTTCTCCGGCTTTAGCACTGCGATCAGTAATTTTAATGACTATGCACTGAGCAGAGGCAACCAAGTTCTCTCAGAAGCACAGCGCGACAGCATCATTTTTGGTATTACCGTAGGCGTTCTCACTTTAACCGCGATTGTGCTCTATATTGTGGTACAAATAATTATTAATCGGCTCGTTATCAGCCCCCTACAGCGGGCAGTCAGCATTTGCGAAAACATTGCAAAGGGGGATTTGACCAGCCATATCGACGACCTAGGGCGTAACGAGATCGGTCGCCTTTATAGCGCCATGGAGGATATGCAAGAGCGTCTGGAAGAGATGATTGGCACACTCAATCAAAGTAGCGAAGCCGTCGCCTCTAGCTCCAAGCAAATCGCTAGCGGCAGCCAAGACCTCGCCTCACGTACCGAGCAACAAGCTGCGGCTTTGCAGCAAACTGCTGCGAGTATGGATGAAATTTCATCGATTGTGCGGCAGAACGCGGATACCGCTGGTCAAGCACAGCAGCTAACCCAAGACGCAGCACAACAGGCGAATACCGGCAAACAGGCCTCTGAGCGCACTAGCCTACTGATGCGCGAACTGGAAGAAACCTCACACAAAGTCAACGATATTGTGCAGGTGATTGATTCGATCGCCTTTCAAACCAATATTCTGGCGTTGAATGCGTCGGTGGAAGCTGCCCGGGCAGGCGAACATGGCAGAGGGTTTGCAGTGGTGGCCAGCGAAGTCCGCTCATTAGCCACAAAAACGTCCACCTCTTCGAAAGAAATACGCACCATGATTGAAGATATCTCGCAGCGTATTGTGGTGGGTGCGGAACAAGCAGCGAAAAATGGCCATGATATGGCGGAAATTAACGAAGCAATTCGTAAAGTGACGGAAATGATGCAAGAGCTGGCTCTCGCCGCAAAAGAGCAGGAGTCGGGCATTAGCCAAGTGAGTACGGCAGTTTCTCAAATGGATTCCGCCACTCAGGAAAATGTTTCGTTGGTTGAAGAAACCAGTACGGCATCTGCATCACTCCAGGATGAAGCCACCCGTCTGGCCGAGTTAGTCACCACCTTCAAACTGAAGCGCGTGACTAATAGTGGTGCGGAAAGCCCCGCTGTCACTAGCTCGCAGCAGAAGTTTGCAACTACTCGCGCTTATCCATCTAAACAATTGCCTAGCGCCACGCCCGATTGGGAAGAGTTTTAGGCCACACTTCGGGGCCAGCTCGGCTGGCCCTTTTGCCACTGAGTTGCCACTAACGTTAATAAAAAATAACAACCAGTTAAATGCAAATATCGACAGAATAAGGTACGTTTTCCTACATAATGACAATTAAGTAAGTCACTCCTTTCCTATGTAATGGCAAATTATGTCTGTTGATACTTGGTTGTTTTCACGCTTCTCGTTGCGCTCTCGGTTTATTGCCCTGATTGCCACATTGGTGTTTGCCACGACGCTGCTACTGGGCTGGGTGGCATCGCGTGAATCAGCACAGCAAATGGAAGCCAATATTGGTAATGCAGCCTCTGAAGCCGCCTATCAAATGGTGGATAAGCTGGATCGCAGCATGGACGCACGCATCAAAGAGGTAAAACTCCTATTAGGTATGCAGGCGCTCACTAATGACACCACTACTAGCGCTCTACGGGAGCAGCTAGAGCGCCTGCAAGACAACCACAACGTCGTTTCGTGGATTGGCTTTACCGACCCAGAAGGTACTGTTCAAGCAGCTACTGGAGGAATTTTAGAAGGCGTTTCGATAGCGCAAAGGCCCGTATTTATTGAAGGACGCGAGGCACTCTGGATAGGCGATGTTCATGAAGCAGTGCTACTCGCTCAACTACTGCCTAACCCCAGCGGCGAAGAGCTTAAATTTGTCGATATTGCCACTCCAGTGTATGACCGCAATGAGGAACTCCAGGGCGTTCTGGCGGTACATTTGAGTTGGGAGTGGGCCGAATATATTCAGCAATCCATGTTTTCGCCCGCTAAGCAGCGGCAAGATAACGAAATACTACTACTTTCAGCCAATGGTACCGTACTGCTCGGGCCAGAGGCACTGATGGGAAAACCGTTAGGCAGCCTTGAACACCTACCTAGCCCTACCAATACATCGCCACAATGGGCCATTGAAACCTGGCCCAATGGCGAGAAATTTGTCACCGGCTATGCGCGCAGCAGTGGCTTTGAGGACTTTCCTGGATTGGGATGGATAGCCATTACCCGTAACCCCGTCGCATCAGCCTTTGCCCCTGTAGAGCAGCTTCAGGCAGCCATTATGGGCATAGGCATTCTACTGGCGCTGCTATTTGCAATGATTGGTTGGGTGATTGCCTCTCGAATGGTGGCTCCTCTCRCCCGCTTAGCCAGGGCCGCCGATCAAATACAGGAGGGTGAGCACGCCGATTGTATTCCCCCGGAAAGCGGCTCTCCTGAAATGAAACGCCTATCGACCTCTATGCGTAACATGGTTAGCCGCTTGCTGGATCAACGGCAAACGATCCATCGTTTGGAGGATTTAGCCAATACCGACCCGCTAACAGGCCTGCCTAACCGTTCGTTTCTTAATCAATACCTGCAGCTGGCCATCCCAGAGGCTGAAAGAAACCAGCAAAGCATGGTGGTGATGTACATCGACCTGGATGGTTTCAAACAGGTCAACGATGAGCTCGGCCACCACGCCGGGGATCTGCTGCTCATTGAAGTCACTCAGCGGCTGAAAAACGCTCTGCGCAGTGGCGATGTGGTGGCACGCCTGGGTGGCGATGAATTCGTCATGGTACTTAAAACCAAGCCAGAACACCTGGAAATGCTTACTCACGAGGTTAGTAGGCGTTTACTTACTGCTATCGCTCAACCGATTTTATTACCCGAAAATAAGCGCGCTCACGTGGGCTGTAGCTTGGGCGCTGCTTGGTGGCCGCACCACGGTTTGCATATTGAGACGGTGCTAAAACTTGCGGATAGCGCCCTGTACGCAGCCAAAAGCAAAGGTAAGCACCAGCTAGTGATTCACAAGCCTGAGCCCTTTTAATTTCAAACCCAGGCCATAAAGCTCAAACGCTAGTCCTTCATATCAAAACAGTGCTGCAACTGCTGCTCAGCGGCTTCGCTGCCCATTGCCGTTAACTTAGCAATATTGCGCTTAGGGATAGCGTCGGTATCGCCGTAAAACTCAATCGCTTTTTCGACGCTCTCTTCGCGCAGCAGATGCACCATGGCATAGGGGGAGCGGTTGGTATAGTTAGCGGCGTCATCCGGCTCAGCACCGTCAAAACAGTAATCGGGATGGAAGGTAGCGAGCTGATAGATCCCTTCATACCCCTGGTCGACCAGGATGCTCTCGGCCAGCTCAACAAAATCCAGATAGTGATCAAAGCTTTTGAACAGCGTTGGAAATACCAGCAGCGTGGTTTCTGTTGCTGGGTGCTCGTCCAGCCACTGCACCTCGACCATTAACTCCTCAAGCGCCACTTCGATTTTCTTGGAGCGCACGACCTCAACGCGGACAGCTTCGCGCGAGAGCTCCCGCTGAGCGAACGGGCAAATATCATGCGCTACAATGAAGGTGCGCACCCAGTTCAGGGTTTGCACCACTATTTGGTTGTCTGCGTGCATAGCACCCTCTTTACTCCATTAGGTCGGCTGATAGCCAACACACCGCGGGCGGCAGTTTATCAATGGTTAACAGCTAATGTGTGTGACTAATGCTTCTTTACGCACTATACGTGCTCTTGGTAACGCTTCAGGGCGACTTCGTAAGATTTATGAATATGGTCATCCATTAATTCTCGCGCCATTTTAGCATCACGCTGCAGTGCCAGCTCCACGAGTTGATGATGCTGTTCATCCAGCTCCTGGCGAATCGTCGGCATTTTTGGGCCCAGACGCCGGTAGCGGTCAAATTGATCATGCAACTGCTCAATAAAGCGTAGTAACCAGACCGACCCACACGGCGCCACCAACGTACGGTGAAACTGGGTATGCAGATGCTCCCACTCCTCGCCTTTATCCAAGGTAATATCGGCCCGTTTCAGGCGATGCGCGGCGGCCAACAAATCGGCCTCCCAAAGCGAGTCGCCGTTAGCGATAGCCCGCTCGAGCGCCATTCCCTCCATTTCCAAGCGCATCTGAGCAATATCGTCCAGCTCATCACGCGACAACTTCGGCACCCGAAAGCCGCGCTGGTTCTCCTGCACCAGCAATCCATAGGCCGCCAGTTTATTGAGCGCTTCACGTAACGGGCTTAAACCGACCTGATAGCGATCTTTAAGCGCATTGATCGCGAGCTTTTCGCCGGCAACAAAACGCCCGCCGACTAAATCTTTGCGCAAATTATCAAATACACGGCTTGATGCTGTCCCGGCTAGCCCAGCTGGCCCTGCTGACTTAGGTAAAGAATTATTCATGACGATGTCCTTTATGCATCTCAGCTCCCGCTGTCCATTCCGTATCCACTGTTGACGTCGGATCGAGCACTACCTATATTCTATTTTAGACAAGATAATCGATTTTTTAATCTACAAACGATAAATAAGGCTCGGGTATGCTTTTAATCTCCTCATCGGCTTTACGGGATATGCGTCCATGAAACCACCCGCCGTTACCTGGCAACTGTTCTGGGCCTTTTTCCGTATCGGCATTTTTGGTTTCGGCGGCGGTCCAGCCATGATTCCTTTAGTGCGCGCCGAAGTCGTCACCCGCCACCACTGGCTTACTGATGAAGAGTTTGCCGATGTGCTGGCGATTGGCAATACCTTACCCGGCCCTATTGCGACCAAAATGCCCGGCTACATTGGCTACCGCGTAGGCGGCGTAATCGGCTGTATCGCCGCCGTTATTGCCATCATCGTGCCAATGATCGTGGCGATGATTGTTATGTTAGGCATTTTCAGCCGCTACCGCGATGTGGCATGGATTCGCGGTATGGGCCAAGCGGTCGTGCCCGTGGTCATGGTTATGATGGCACAGCTCACGTGGGATTTTTTTGATAAATCCCAGGCTGCCTTAGGCTGGCTGGCAAGCGCCATAATGGCAATCGTGGCCGCTGGGCTAATTTACTGGCTTGGTATTCACCCTGGCTGGGTGATTGGCGCCATTCTCGTTGCCGCCCTGCTACGCCCCTCAGGCACTAAACCTTCGGGAACTAAAAAAGCGGAGGGGCGCGCATGATTTATTGGGATCTCTTTTTAGCGTTTTTTATCCCTAACATTATTGGTTACGGCGGTGGCCCAGCGATTATCCCACTGATTGAGGCCGAGGTGGTGGGCCGCTATGGCTGGATGACGTCCCAGGCCTTTKCTGAAACATTAGCCTTAGGCAATGCGCTACCCAGCCCCATCGCCACCAAAATGGCAGGCTATGTGGGCTATGAAGTAGCCGGGGCTGGTGGCGCTTTCATCGCCGTGGCCGCCACCGTGATCCCCACATTGCTCTTGATGCTAGGCGCACTGGGGCTGCTGTACCGCCACCGTGACTCACCCCGCGTTAAGCGCATGAGCCAGTGGGTTCGCCCAGTTATCGCCATGATGATGGCCTGGCTGACCTTGGGGTTTCTGCTCGAAAGCCTCGACAACAGCGGTGCTATCCACACGCTGGTTATTGGTGTAGTGGCGGCTATTGCACTGATTCGCTTCAAAACACATCCCGCCTTTGTGGTCATGGGCGCCCTGGTTTATGGAGCCTTACTTCTCGGCTAACACCCACTTGCAGGTGCTTTTGCAAGACAACAAGAACCCGACAACGGGACCACGCGCTCACAACGTCGCCGCAGTAAAGGCGGCATCCCACAACACCAACCCTAATCTATAAAGGTGTATAAGAATGACGCGTTCAACATTTACTCTAAGCACTACATTAGCTGCCATCGGACTTGCGTCTAGTATGGCGTTCACCACCACGGTACAAGCTGACTATCCTGAGCAGGATGTACGCTTGATCATCCCGTACGGCCCGGGGGGAGCAACTGACATACTCTTCCGGCTGATTTCTCAGGAAGCCGAAAAGAGCCTTGGAGAGTCCATCGTTCCGGTCAATATGGCGGGTGCAGGGGCAACATTAGGGTCACGTAACGTAAAAGATGCTGACCCCGACGGCTACACGCTGCTGGGCAGCCACGACACCATTGCGCTTTCAAAACTAGCGGGCMCCGTCGACTACTCATTTGATGCCTTCGAACCCATCGCACTGCTCACCCAAACCATCAATATTCCCACCGCCCATGCCAATCATCCTGTGCAGAGCGCCGACGAAATAGCTGACTTTGTTCGCGAAAACCCAGGCCAAGTGCGTTTCAGCATGATCCCCAGCTCCACTGACCACTTCTTCTGGGCGCAGTTCTTCCAGGAAACGGGCATCGATATGGCAGATGTACGCTTAGTGGGTTACCCAGATACCGGAGAGCAGGTATCGGCTCTAATGGCGGAGGAGGTTGATTTCGCAATGTTCAACCTTCCCTCGGGCGGCGCGTTCTTTGAGGACGGCACCTTCCGCGCTCTAGGCATCGCTCATCCGGAGCGTCTCGATAGCATGCCGGATGTGGCCACCCTGCGCGAACAAGGCATTGAGATGGATCACTCCACTAGCCGTGGTATTTTTGCTCCCAAAGGCACACCTCAAGAAGTTCTCGACACCATCGCTGATGCATACGAGCAGGCTCTTGAGAATGAAGAGGTACAAAGCCGTATCGAGAATGAATTTGGCTCTGTGGTGAGATTTCTAGCGGGTGATGATTATCAAGCGTTCTTGGATGACAACGAAGCGGCCCTCTCTGCTGCTGCCGAAAACATCGATTTCCAGAACTGAGGACGCATCCCTCTAGCCCTCGTAGCTACTTGGGCTAGCTACTTGGGCTAGAGCCATCCGGAGGCATCGCTAATGCTTACACTAACGAAAGACCGCGCCTTGGCGCTGGTACTGCTCTTGATTGTGGCCGTCATGTGGATGGAATCAGGCAGCATTGCGCCTCCTACCAGTTGGCAGCCCTATGGGTCGGCGCTGTTCCCACGCATTTTATTGGTAGTGATCGGGGGGCTGTCGTTAATGATTTTGGTGCGCTCATTATTAGTAAAAGTGCCTGAGCGTGCGGGCGCAAAACAGCTTCTCACAGATTGGTTTAAGAGCCGACGCACTATAGTCGCGCTATTCCTACTGTTTGGACTTTATGCCGCGTTACTCCCCTTAGTGGGTTATATCGCGGCCACGATAGGTTTCTTAGTCGCCTCTCTTGCCCTGTTGATGGGCACCAATACACGACGCAAGTGGATCATTAATCTCACTCTCAGTTTCACCCTGACGCTGGTGATTTTTGTGGTTTTCCGCTTCGGCCTGAATGTATGGCTGCCTTAACCTGTGGAGTAAATAATGACTAACTTTTTCCTCCAGGCGCTCGCGGAGGTCGGCACGCCATCGGTTTTGGGCCTGATCGTTATCGGAGTGCTGTTTGGGATTATTGGCGGCAGCATTCCTGGTTTCACCGTCACCATGGCCATCCTGGTGGTCTTCCCTTTCACTTTTGCGATGGATCCGGTGAGTGGGGTCTCGTTGATGGTCGGTGTGTTTGTGGGCGGCTACTCAGGAGGAATTGTATCGGGCGTAATGCTCGGCATCCCCGGCMCTCCCTCCTCCATCACTACTGTTTATGATGGCTACCCCATGGCGCAGAAAGGCGAGCCTGGCCGTGCATTGGGGATTGGTGTTGCAGCTTCGTTTTTAGGCACCTTGATCAGCGTGGCGGTGCTCGTCTTTTTCGGGCCGCTGATTGCCAGCTTTAGCATGAACTTTCGTCCGTGGGAGATCACCGCACTGATTGTGTTCGCCCTAACGCTTGTGGCGGGGCTCTCCAGCGGTGCACTACTCAAAGGCCTGATGGCCGCGGCTTTAGGGCTTTTAATCACTACTGTGGGCTATGACCGCAACAGCAATCTGCGCTTTGATTTTGGCCTACCCGCACTAGGTTCAGGGTTTGAAATCCTACCGGTGATGATTGGTATTTTTGCGTTCTCACAACTACTGGGCAATATCGAAAAGCTAAAAGATGAGAAGAGCGGTGCCCAAAAAATCGATACCAATGTAACGATTCCCTACGGCCAAATACTCAAAGATATGGCGGGGCAAAAGCTCAATACGCTGCGTTCTTCTTTAATTGGCAGCTTGGTGGGCGCGCTACCTGGCACGGGTGGCACCGTGGCGAACTTCTTGAGTTACGACCAGGCTAAGAAATTCTCTCGACATCCTGAAGAGTTTGGCACCGGCACCCCGAGTGGCATCGTGGCATCTGAAGCCTCAAATAGCGCGGTGGCGGGTGGCGCTTTTGTGCCCACACTGGCGCTGGGGATACCCGGCGATTTGCCTATGGCGATCATGATGGGGGTACTGATTCTGCATGGCATTACGCCAGGGCCAATGATGTTTGAACAAAATCCGGTATTGGTCGGCGCCATTTATGCCAGCCTGCTGATTGGCGCGGTTGTCATGGTACTTTGCAACCTACTGCTGGTGCGCTGGTTTGCCAAAATATCGCTGATCCCCCAACAGATCCTCGTCCCCGTGGTGCTAATGCTGTGTGCCATTGGCGCCTACGCCTTGAATAACAACCTGTTTGATATCTGGGTGCTATTCATTTTCGGAATCATCGGCTACCTGCTCTGGAAGGCGGAAGTACCGCTCACCCCGCTGATACTTGGCGTAGTGCTTGGCGACAATCTTGAGCGCCAACTATTCCGGGCCTTAGAACTTAATGAAAGCTGGTTAACGTTCTTAACTCGGCCTCTCTCTGCGCTTTTCTTAGCATTAGCTGTCGCTTCTATTCTATTTTCGCTCTATCAAGATCGTAAAATTCAGCGCTTAAAGAGCGCCAGTCAGCAAGAGAACATTTGATGCGTAAATAAGTTTAGTCAACAACATTCTTTTAATAGGAAACTGTTATGCAACAAGACGCACTCTACTACCCCAGCGCCTCGCGCCGAATGGCAACCTTCGGTAAGCGTGGCATGGTGGCGACCTCACAACCGCTAGCCGCCCAGGTGGGCATTAGCATATTGCAGCAAGGCGGCAATGCGATTGACGCTGCCATTGCTACGGCAGCTGCATTAACCGTGGTTGAACCGACCTCTAATGGAATCGGCAGCGACGCCTTTGCCATTGTCTGGGTCGACGGCAAGCTACATGGCCTCAACGCCAGCGGCCCTGCCCCACAAGCAGCCACTATTGAAGCACTTAAAGCACTTGGCCACGACGCTATTCCTAATCACGGCATGCTGCCTGTCACAGTGCCTGGCGCCCCGGCTGCCTGGGCGGCGCTGTCTGAGCGCTTCGGTAAGCTGCCGTTTGCAACGTTGTTAGCGCCTGCGATTGCATTGGCCGATGAGGGCTTCCCGGTATCTCCCGTGATTCATCAGATGTGGAAAGAAGCTTTCAACACCTACTCGGCTTACGACGAGACTGCCTTCAAACCCTGGTTTGATACTTTCGCCCCCGAAGGACGAGCACCGGAAGCAGGCGATCTATGGCGATCTGAAGGCCATGCAAAAAGCCTAAAAGCGATTGCTGATACCCACGCCAAAGCCTTTTACGAGGGCGAGTTGGCCGAGGCCATTGACGCTTTTTCCAGGGAGCATGGCGGCTTGTTACGCAAAGAAGACCTGGCCGCTTATCAGCCAGAGTGGGTTGACCCGATTAGCGTGCGCTACAAAGGCCACGACATTTGGGAAATCCCACCCAATGGCAGCGGCATGATTGCACTACAAGCATTGGGGATGCTGGAGCACCTGGGCGAAGCGGGAGGCGATCAGGTCGAAATCCTGCACCGTCGTATTGAAGCTACCAAACTGGCCTATGTCGATGGCTTTGCCCACATTACCGATCTCGACGCCATGCGCCCAAGCATTGCGCAGATGCTTGACGATGAGTACTTAAAATCTCGTGCCTCACTGATCAACGAGCAGGCCGTTGACCCCGTACACGGCAACCCAATCAAGGGGGGCACCGTTTACCTGGCAACCGCAGATGATGAAGGCAATATGGTGTCATTCATTCAAAGCAACTTTAAAGGCTTTGGTTCGGGCATGGTAGTGCCCGGCACTGGCATCAGCCTGCAAAACCGTGGCTGGTCGTTCTCGCTTGATCCGCAGCATCCTAATGCCTTGGCGCCAGGCAAACGCACTTATCACACCATCATTCCAGGCTTTATCACCAAAGATAATCAAGCCGTTGGGCCTTTTGGTGTGATGGGCGGCTATATGCAGCCCCAGGGTCATGTGCAGGTAGTCACGGCCATGCTTGAAGATCAGCTCAACCCTCAGGCAGCGCTCGATATGCCACGCTGGAAGTGGACCAAAGGCAAAACCATTGAAGTCGAAGCCGACTTCCCCAACCACTTAGCCCTGGCGCTGGCCCGCCGCGGCCACGACATCGTCAAAGTTGCTGATTCCATCAGTTTTGGCCGTGGCCAAATCATTCTGCGCGCCCCTGATACAGGTGTACTGCAAGGTGGCACCGAGCCGCGCACCGATGGGGCAGTATTGCCTTGGTAAGTCGTTTATCTGGCAAGATCCTGCCCCACTAAACGTTATCCGCCGCGTTGCCGTTGAAGGCAACCGGCGGTTGTTATCTAGCTATCCTTACTCAATCCCCGCATCATGGCAGTTCCCTTATGCTAGGTAATCGCCCGTCATTTTATGCCTCCTTCTGAAACTACCTCTTCTTCGCCTGTGAGCGGTTTTTTTGGCGTCTTTCGCTATAGTCGCCGTGCCCTGGGCTTGGTCTGGGAAACCTCCCGCTGGATGATGCTGGGCTTAGCGCTGTGTACCCTGGTCGCCGGGGTTCTGCCTGCCGTGGCCGCCTGGGTGGGCCAGTTAATTGTAGACGGGGTGGTGAGCGCGATGGAGGCTCACCAAGCAGCCACTGACCCCAACCTGCTGGTGTCCATTACGCCAGTGCTAAAACTAGTGGGTATTGAAGCCGTTATTATTGCGCTCATCGCCCTTGCCCAGCGCGGCCTTTCGGCCCAGCAGTCTTTGTTGCGCGCGCTACTGGGGCAGAAGGTCAATGTGATGATTCTGGAGAAAGCCGGCCAGCTGTCACTTAGCCAATTTGAGGATTCAGAGCTTTACGACCAACTCACGCGCGCACGCCGTGAAGCCTCTACGCGCCCCCTTGCCCTGGTGAATAAAACCTTTGGACTGCTGCAAAACGCTATCTCACTAGGCAGCTTCGGGGTGCTGCTAGTGCAGTTTTCCCCTTGGGCGCTGCTGATCTTGGTGGCAGGCGCCCTGCCAGTATTTATCTCGGAAGCCAAATTTTCGGGCGATGCCTTTCGGTTGTTCCGCTGGCGCTCACCGCAAACCCGTATGCAGATCTATTTAGAAACGGTGCTGGCAAGGGAAGACAGCATTAAAGAGGTCAAACTGTTTGGCCTTGAAAGGCTATTTCTCAAACGCTATCGAGATATCTTTACCCAGCTATTTGCCGAAGACCGCCGCTTAACGTTACGCCGTGAAAGCTGGGGGTTTCTACTCGGTTTGCTGGGCACCTTAACCTTCTACGCTGCTTACGCTTGGGTAGTGATTGAAACGATTGCCGGAGCGCTTACCCTGGGTCAAATGACCATGTACCTAATGGTTTTTAAACAGGGTCAAGCAGCGCTCTCCGCCAGCCTGACGGCCATTAGTGGTATGTACGAAGATAACCTCTACCTCTCCAATCTTTAKGAGTATCTGGAGCAGCCGGTGGAGGGCGGGGACGGTACGCTCACCCAGGGTACACTGCCCGGCGACGGACTCCGTTTCGAACATGTTAGCTTCTCCTACCCCGGCGGTGCCGATGTTCTTCACGATATCTCGCTGCATCTATGCCCTGGTCAAAGCTTGGCTTTAGTCGGCGAAAACGGCTCAGGCAAGACTACCCTTATCAAACTGCTAACACGTCTCTATCACCCTACCCAGGGGCGGATTCTGTTAGATGGCAGCGACCTACGGGAGTGGAGCACTCAAGCACTGCGTGAGCGCACCGGCGTGATCTTTCAAGATTTTGTGCGTTATCAACTACAGGTGGGCGAAAACCTGGGCGTTGGCGATACCCACGCCTTTAACGACGAACAGCGCTGGCAACGCGCCGCCCAACACGGTATGGCCGATGAGTTTATTACCCGCATGGCCAGCGGCTACCAAACGCAGCTAGGCCGCTGGTTTAAAAATGGTCAGGAGCTCTCCGGCGGCCAGTGGCAAAAAATTGCCCTCTCAAGGGCTTATATGCGCGAAAACGCTGACATCTTGGTGCTGGATGAACCCACCGCCGCCATGGATGCGGCCGCAGAAGCCGAGATATTCGCCCGCTTTCGCGAGCATAGTCGCGATAAGATGGCGATATTGATCTCCCACCGTTTTTCCACAGTACGCAGTGCTGATCTCATTCTGGTTATTGATCAAGGACATATTATTGAACGCGGCACCCATGAAGAACTCCTGGCCACGGCTGGCCATTATGCGAAACTATTTCAACTACAAGCGGCAGGTTATAAATAAACACTTAAACATAAACAATTCTTATTACAATCATGTTTAAATCGTTACACCGCTAATTAAAACGTGGAACGTGAACAAAAGTCACAAGCGTTACAAAGCTATCGACCTTTCTAATACTTTAAGGGTAATGTGCTCTCATGGTTTGACACTACAGGAGTGGCACATATGAACCGTCTTCATCAGATAAAAGTTAAGTATGCTCTTGCCTTTATTAGCGTTGCGTTAGCACTATTGGTTATTGTGGTTGCCGATGCACTGCTGGTTAATATGGTCAAGAAGCGTTTAGATACATTTATCACCAACTATATTCCGGCCACTTCAGCCACACTCAACGGCGACCGAGACCTTTATCAAGCACGCGTTGCTGAGATCGAATATCTGCTATCCGACCCCAGCTCCGAGCGAGCATCTGCGCTTATTGCCGACTTTGAAGAGAATGCTCAGCAGGCTTATGAACGCATGGGCCTCTATGCCGAACTGATGCAGAACTATCCTGAGTTAACCACGCAACTAGCTAACTTTGAAACGCTGTATAACGATTGGAAACAAGAGGCAACGCGTGTTTTTGAGCTGCACCAAAACGGCAATACCGCAGCAGCATTAACGATGCTTTCTGGTTCATCATTAGACGACTTTAATGCACTACGTGATATATATGATGTATCGGGAATAAATATTGAGACAGCCACTTATCAAGCGGAAGCAGCGGTAGTTGATAGAATCCAAGTTCAGCAAACATCCACTATTATCGTTGCATTAATCATCTTTATTGCAGCGACGCTTATTGCTCTACTAGGCCCATTAATGATGTCCCGGGCTATTCGCCAAATTAGTAGACGTATCAAAGAAATCACCGAGGGTGATGGTGATTTAACTGCCCGTATTGAGAGCCAACGTCGCGATGAAATTGGTGAACTCGCTCAGCAGTTTAATGGCTTTATTAAGCGCATTGACGATACGCTACAGTCAGTTAGCAACAGTACAGTTAGCCTCCAGCATGCCTCAACGGAAATTGCCAAAGGCAGCCAGGAACTTTCGGCACGCACTGAACAAGCCGCTGCGAATTTACAGCAAACCTCTGCTTCTATGGAAGAAATTGCAGCGGTGGTTAACAACGCCTCTGACTCTGCCCAACAAGCTGATCAACTAGCACTTTCAACCAAGGAGCTCGCACAACAGGGCTTACACTCCATGCATAGCGTCGAGCAGACCATGGATACCATTAACGACTCTTCAGCTGAAATCAGCAATATCGTTAGCCTGATTGATAGTATCGCGTTTCAAACCAACATCCTGGCGCTGAATGCGTCTGTAGAAGCCGCACGAGCCGGGGAACACGGTCGGGGCTTTGCAGTGGTGGCTCAGGAAGTACGTATATTGGCCAGCCGTTCCAGTGATGCCTCAAAGAGTATAGCTACGCTGATCAATACGTCGTTAAGCCGCACAAAATCCGGCGTCGACCAAGTTAAGCAAACCGGCAACACCATGCAGGAGATGGTAAAAAGCATCGAACGTGTGGCTGACGTGATTGCTGAAATTAGTGCCGGTGCTAAAGAGCAGAGCGTGGGTATAGGCCAAGTCAACGACGCGGTCAATGAGCTGGACAGCATGACCCAGCACAATGCCTCCATGGTTGAAGAGACCAGCGCTGCCGCCGCTGAACTCAGTGATCAAGCGAACCGGTTGAGCACTCTAGTGGGCGCCTTCAAACTCAGTAATAGCGATGAACAAGCCCTTTTTGGCAAAATAGCGCCTTCCTCAATGGTTAATAAGCCCTCGACTACGCCTGCCGCTCCGCGTCGTTTGGTGAGCACCCAGCCACCCGAGTGGGAGTCCTTCTAAGTATTCTCGGCTTCTCTCTCCCTAGGGTCTTGATAAGGCCCTAGGGGTTTAACCATTTGCTTTCAAGGCATGCGCTTTTCCAGCCACCGCGCCACGCGATAACCAATAGCCAATAGCCAATAGCCAATAGCCAATAGTAAGGGTCATCAAAGGAACCTCTATGCTGTCGAATGCGTTAATTATTGATGATGATCCGGATGTTCGACTGCTCGGCAAGACACTGCTCAGTCAACACGGCTATGAGGTACTAACGGCAGGTAGCCTTGGAGAGTTAGTGCGCCAGCCTGCGCTACTCAATGCGGAGCTTATTTTACTTGATTTCGGATTGGGCGAGTTTACGGGCCTAGATATACTCGACTACCTGTACGATTTGCGTATAAAGGCGTCAATCCTATTTATTAGCAGTTGTTCACAAGAAACCGCCGCGCTGGCGATTACAGCGGGTAAGACAATGGGTTTTCACATGCTCGGTTTTCTAGCTAAGGACAAGCTATTCACGGATCTAGCATCATTCCTTGAGCTATTAAAAAAAGCTCCCAAAGCCCCCACAAGCGATGAATTGGCGAGGGCTATCCAGGACAACCAGCTGTTTCTCGCCTATCAGCCCCAAATAGACCTTCAAAACAACCACGTTATCGGGGCCGAAGCACTGGTACGCTGGCAAGATCCCCAACGCGGGGTACTGTACCCCGATAGCTTTATTCCCTTGGCCGAGCAGAGTGACCAGATGGKTTCACTCACCTGGTACGTGATCGAGCTTGCCTTACAGCAACAAGCCCAGTGGCAAGCGCAAGGCTGGCACTTGAACATCTCGATTAATATACCAGCAGCCTTTATTCAAGCAGAAGGCGTACTGGAAGCGTTTGATCAGCTTACCCAACGCCACCATGCGGTGCTTAGCAAGATTACCCTGGAGCTCACTGAAACAGCCGGCGTTGAGTGTTTGGGCTACGCAAACTATGTGCTTAAAGCATTGCGGCAACGCGGTTGCCAACTGGCGTTAGATGATTTTGGCACCGGTCACTCGTCGTTAACTCAGCTCTATCGATTGCCTTTCAGCGAACTCAAAATTGATCGTAGCTTTGTGTCACTGATCGACCAGGACAAAGAAGCACTGGTGATAACAGCGTCGATTATCGACTTAGGCAAACGACTGGGACTGACCGTGGTCGCTGAAGGTATAGAAACAGCGGCGCAGCATGCTCTTCTCGCTGAAGCGGGGTGTCCGGTTGGGCAAGGTTACTTTCTCTCTCGCCCTTTAACCGCCGCTGCCTTTAATGCCTGGATGTGTGAACGTTCACTGCCCGACGTGATGACTCAAGAAGAGAGCATGTTTGCCCGCTGCAACGCTTGCTGTGTAGAGGTATGCAGCGCCACTAAACGCTCCAGATAGACAGCCAATTCGCTGAACGGGGCGTCTGAAGCCGCTTGCTCCAATTGGCTGGCTTGTTCAGCAATCGCCGCACAGCCGAGCGAAGACGCAGCACCCTTGAGKGAGTGAGCCTCTTGGCACAAGGCKGGACGATCCTCTGATTGCCAGTAGGCGTTAAGACGGGCACTACGCTCACCAAGCCGCGTTAAAAATGTCGTCAGCAGTGCCTCCAGCGCTCTTGGCTCAAAGGTGCTTTTCAGCTCTTCACAAAGGCGCTTATCGAGCACCTGAACGGCGCCGGCGGTGTCACCCAGTGATTTGGAGCTATTAGACGAGTGAACGTGAACGCTATCAGCCGCTAAGGTTTCGGCATTAGAGAGATAGCGGCAGATCACCAAGTACAGCTCATCCCGAGTAAAGGGCTTATGGATCATATCGTCCATACCGCTTTGCATACAGCGTTCGCGGTGCTCAGGCATCACATTGGCAGTCATCGCTACAATCGGCAGCCGGGGTAACTGATGCACGGTTTCGTAATCGCGCCACCGTTGGGTGGTTTCGGTTCCATCCAGCTTAGGCATCTGCATATCCATTAAGACCAAATCGACCCTGCCATGGTCTACTTTAAGCTGGTCAAGTGCTTCCAAGCCGTTCTCTGCGATGGTCACCTGCTGGCCAAGGCGTTCCAGCATCACCCGTGCTACCGTTTGGTTTAGTGGGTTATCCTCCACCACTAAAATATGCTGCTTAGCAGTGAGTGCGAGCTGGCTATCACCGGCTTGGTAAGCTGTCAGTAGTTCGGTTTCCGGCATGCTAACGGAGAACCAAAACCGACTGCCAAGCCCATGCTGGCTGTTAACCCCGATCTCCCCCCCCATGGCTTCGACCAAGCGCTTACAGATCGCCAGCCCAAGCCCTGTACCTTCATGCCTACGCGCCATGGAGGTATCCACTTGGGAGAATGCCGAGAACAGCTGTGCATGATCCGTGTCAGCGATACCACAACCGGTATCGTGAACTTCGACGAGGATATTGTCGTCTCCAAGTGGCTTTACTTGGCATTTAACGAAGCCCTCTTCTGTGAACTTCAACGCATTATTGATTAAGTTCATGATGACTTGACGCAGCCGTGCGATGTCGCCCATCACATAACGCGGTAGCAAAGGATCGATAGTATAACTAAAGGTGACCTTCGCCTTCGGCTCGCGCAGCGTGTAGCTTTCACATAGCTGGTCGATGCACTGATGGAGGTCAAACGGCTGACAGTCCAGATCAAGACGTCCAGACTCAATTTTGGTGTAATCAAGAATATCGTTAATCACCGCACGCAAATTCTCCGCACTGCGCTTTAGCGCGGCTAAATACGTCGCCGCGTTGGGTGTTTTCACCTCTTCGCTTAACAAATCCGCCATACCCACTACACCATTCAACGGGGTACGGATCTCATGACTCATTACGGCCATAAACTCAGATTTTGCGAGACTTGCTTTCTCTGCTTGCTTGGCAGCCTCATTTAACTCTTGGCTCTTGGCTTCTAACGCTTGAGCCTTGCGATCACTTGAGCGACGTTCCAGAATCAGCGCGCGAACCAGCATACCGCCTGACAACATTAACAGGACAATAAGCAACAGCACCAATCCGTAGAGGCGCGTCAATGTGCGGTGTTCCTCACTATGCATATGGGAGACATGGGCGTTGGTTTCGACCAAAATGGTACCGGTGAGCCGCTGTAGCTCACCCGCTTCCTGCAGGAGGGTAGCCGTTAAAGCGCTATTTAAATTGGTAGGGTTGTCCCATAGCGTTTCGAGTAGGGTTTCCATCTCTAAAATGCGGATTTGAGTTTGTCGAATGATCTCCTCAATATTTTCAAGTTTCGCCACGATTTTTCCTATTTCACCTTGAAAAAAAAGTGACTGTCGGCTGAAGAGGATTTCATAACGCAGCAACACGTCATCAACCGTAGCTTTCCCAGTACTCGTTTCGAATAGCGATAGGCGTAATTCGCGCACCTCTCGATCAAACTGATACCCGGCCCATAATAAGTTTTCGAGCAACCGATTCTCCAGCTCATGCTGACGGTTATAAATAACCCCACCGGTAGTAAGCGCAGAAAGAAAAAAAAGGATCGCCGAGAATGTAGCGACCCTCGTACTACGGGAAAAATAGAACTTAAAAAAGGCCAGCATGACAGCTACTCGGTTATATTATTCAATGTCAATTCTCGCCACCTGCCACACAGAGCGCGAGAATATCTCCTCATTTAGAAGCTCGGGATGCTTGTCAAAGGGGTAAATAACAAATAGTGGCCCCTGATCACGAATTCGCAATACTTCTCCGTTTGCCTGCATGGCTAGAATGACATCGTAATGCTCAAAATCACTGAGAGGTACTGTCGCCGCGTATTCATTCAACGCTATTACGCGAACATTCGCCCCCTCGGCACCGGCGGCTTCCAAGATAGCTCGCCCCAATGGGCCAGAGAAGCGCATCAAGCCATCGTGCCAGGGCGTACGGGTAACCGTTTCGTGCTGCCCCAATGCCTCTAGCATCGCTTTATCAAAATGGGCTTCATCACCCACATTTGGCTGACCAACCTTACCACTCACCACTAACATTACCGGGCCTTCAGGTGCTTCCAGGGCTATAGCATGAGTCGACGGCAGAGCAATGCTCAACGCGACGATAAAAGTCCTAAATTTAAGAACCAAAGAACGACGCATGAAGCTGCACCTCAGTATTAGCGATTGAAAGTGCAAGGAGTATATATCGGCCGTCTGCGAGCGAACTGTAAACCTTTGTGTCAACGCATCATTATCAACTAAACTTTATGCATGAGTTTTCCACGTCTACGCGTGTGACGTTTATAAGACGACAATAAGGGAAATCACCATTATGCATATTGGCGTACTTGAAGATGATCTCGACCAGCAGGCCTTTATTGAGCAGTGCTTACTAACGGTAGGCCACCAGGTTTCTTTATTTACTCGCGCTAGCGAGCTTCGTCGCGCGACACAACAACACAGTTTTGATTTGCTGATTATCGATTGGCGTCTCCCTGACAGCGACGGTATGGATGTTGTTGCCCATCTGCGCCAACACGACAGCTGGCGCGGGCCAATCCTGTTTATTACCGCCAGTCAGGGTGAAGACGACGTCGTGAAAGCACTCGAACAGGGCGCAGATGACTTTCTCGCTAAACCCCTTCGCCCCAGTGAGCTTATTGCCAGAGTAAGCGCACTAGGTAGGCGCTCAGGGTATGCCACACCGCGCCCAGCGCTGACCTGCCCCGACACCTTTACCCTGCATACCGAGGAGCATTACATCAGCGTGGCCGGTAACGCCGTGGATTTAACCGAACGTGAGTATCGGTTAGCTGCACTCTTCTTCTCAAAAATTGGTGAGTTAATTACCCGCGCGCACTTGCTAGAGCTGGTATGGGGCATCAAAGGGGACGTTTCGACGCGCACCGTGGATACCCACGTAAGCCGCCTACGCCGAAAGTTAGAGTTGGATGGTCGTCATGGCCTGCGTCTGCGCAGCGTTTACCAGTCGGGGTATCGCATGGAGACCTGCCAAACCACCAACATAGAACAAGTGGCTAATTAGACTTGACGCTCCCATAAACATCGGTTAAAAGATAAGGGCTGCCTTTAAAAAGGTAGCTCTTTTTATTAACCAGATTTTCAAAGTAAGACTTTTCAGAGAACCTCATTATGCGCTGGCAAATCCCCGCGACACGAATGAATAAGCTGTATCGCATTATTAATAATGCGGTATCAACTTATTGTTGTCGCGCGCCAGATATGTAGTGAGAAAATTGGCCGCGGCAGGTGTCGCGGCCATGTGATTTATCGTTACCTTTGATACTCCCTGATCGCGATGTTGCCCGGCCTCCTAACCCAGGAGACCTACCCCATGGCAATCGCAACAATGACTCGCAAGCTACTCAACGCGTTAAAGCACTCGCGCACTCAGCGGCGTTTTTATGAAGACCCACGCTTTCACGATCCGCACCTGTTAAAAGATATCGGCTTACGCTGGGAACAGGGCCAACTGGTATCCATTCATGGTGTAGAGGAGCCAAGCCAACGCAACCAGCGCCATCAGGCTGAAACCCGCGATGCCTACGAAAAATGTCCACATTGCGGGAGTAGTTTGGCATAGCCAACGCCCCGGTCACAGGACGTGGCCGGGGCGTTCGATCGTTTCAGGGTATAACAGAGATATAGCCAAATCGCTTATTTCAAACGGCTTAGCTTAAACAAGCAAGCTCAAGCGGCTTGGCTATATCCCTGCTTGACTCCTTTCTCGGTAACCCGGCCTTTACGAGAGTAACTGCCCTTACCTTTTTTCGGGGTTTGCTGCTGCATTTTAAACATTGGCGTCCGCAGCTGCGCTTTTAAAGCGTTGTCTTTTATCTTGCGCTGTTTCATCGTTTTCTCCGTTCTTTTTTTAAAGATGCCTGCTTGGCAGGCATCCACTACGACACACACTATCAATTGAAGTTCATCTATTAGCGTCCATCGTTTAGCGTTTCAAGCCTTGGTAATGCATTCCCCTTACTCATCCCAGGCAGGCGCAATTTCCGGGTTGGCAATACGCTCTTTACGATCCAGCTTGGCGATTTCAGCCATTTCGCTTTCGCTCAAGACTAAATCAAAGGCGGCGATGTTGCTTTGAATATTACGCGCCTTAGTGGAAGATGGAATGGTAATCATATTGCGCTGTTTTACCCAAGCAAGGGTAATTTGCGCGGGCGTGACGTTATGCGCCTCGGCGATCTGCTTAAGGGTCGGGTCGTCCATTACTTTGCCCACGGCCAGTGGCATAAACGCAGTGATCTGAATACCGTGCTGCTCGCAGTGAGCAACCAGTTTACGGTTCTGTAAGAAAGGATGAACCTCGATCTGGTTGGTGAGAATTTCACCTTTGCCCAGAATGCTGACCGCTTCGTCCACCTGTGCGCAGGTAAAGTTGGAAATACCAATGTTGCGCGCCTTACCCTCGGCTTTCACTTCTTTAAGCGCCGTCAGGTAATCGACCATTGGCACTTCGTCCTTAGGGGACGGCCAGTGGATTAACAGCAAGTCGACATAATCAGTGCCCAATTTCTGCAGACTTTCGTCCACGCTGGCTTTCAGCGTGGCGGGCTCTAGCTTATCGAACCACACCTTGGTGGTTAGGAAAATATCGCTGCGCGGGATGCTGCTATCGCGAATTGCTTCACCCACACCGGTTTCGTTACCGTAAAACTGCGCCGTGTCGATGTGGCGATACCCGGCCTCAAGCGCCGCGTGAATACTCTGTTTGAGCGTATCGCCTTCCAGGCGAAACGTACCAAAACCGGGGTTAGGCATCACATTTTGCATCATTAACATCCTTTTCTATTGATAGCGTGTTAACTAACATGGGGTGGCTACGGCACCACTTCAACCCTTTGCTATTGAAACTCTTACCATGATGACGCCATGACCTTCGCTAACGAAACATCCGCCAGCGACGAAGCGCCCTTACTCCCGCTTCACCGCCAATCAGGCTTTTTAAGTTTTTTGCTGTCGCGATTAGCCGCGGTATTTGCCATGCAGATTCAGGCCATTGTAGTGGCTTGGCAGGTTTACGATATCACCAGGGACCCGATGGCACTGGCCTATGTGGGTTTGGCGCAGTTCCTGCCAATGGTGCTATTGCTGCTACCTGCAGGGGATTTCGTTGATCGCTTCTCGCGCAAACGTATTTTGCAACTTAGCTGGATGGTGCAAGGGCTATGCAGCGCCCTGCTGCTGACCCTTTCGCTGAATGAAAGTCATAATGTGGGCGGCTATTACGCTGTTCTGGCGCTGTTTGGTGCCGCACGCGCCTTTACCGGTCCTGCCTTACAAAGCTTGCTGCCCAATATTGTGCCCCGGGCGCAGCTTGCCTCTGCGATTGCCTTGAATAGCTCTATCATGAAAATTGCCGTGATCGCCGGCCCGTTATTGGGCGGCATTCTGTATGGGTTAGGCGGTGGCAGCCTTGCCTACGGCGTGTGCTTAGGCTGTTTTATTGCGGCACTTGTGCTGCTGCTCCCGGTGCCCATTCGCTACGCTGAAACCGCCAAAATACTGGAAAGCACTGCCATAAAGCGCTTTACCGCAGGTATTCGTTACATCCGCCATCAGCCGATTATTTTGGGCGCCATTTCGTTGGATCTGTTTGCCGTGTTATTGGGTGGCGTCGTGGCGCTACTGCCTATCTACGCCCAGGAAGTGCTGCACGTTGGGCCGGAAGGGTTAGGCGCGCTGCGTAGCGCTATTGCGGTGGGCGCCCTCCTAATGGGGCTCTACTTAGGCATCCGCGGCATTCAGCGCCGCGCCGGGTGGGTAATGTTTATGGCAGTGGCGATTTTTGGCATTGCCAATCTGGTGTTCGCCGTTTCAACGATTTTTTGGCTCTCCCTGATAGCCATGTTGGTGGCGGGCGCCGCCGATATGATTAGCGTCTACGTGCGCATGACGCTGATTCAGCTTGCCACCCCAGATGAGATGCGCGGCCGCGTGAATGCCGTCAACATGTTGTTTATCGGTTCCAGCAATGAGCTAGGCGAGTTCCGCGCGGGCAGCATGGCAGCAGGGTTTGGCGTAGTGCCTGCGGCCATTATTGGCGGCGTGGGCACTTTGGCGGTGGTCGGCGCCTGGATGAAGCTGTTCCCAACCTTGCGCCGGGTTGACCGTTTTGACGATGCGCGCTGATAACACTGCATCCCACCATCATTAACGCACTAACAGAGCAATCACCACAATAGCCAGCGCTAGCGATACACTTTTCCAGAACAGCACCGGATCACGTTCCAGCAGCGGTAACTGGGCGCGCTTCAGCATGTCTGGGCTTGGCGAGCGTAGCTCGAAGATAAACTCCGAAAGCGCCGGAAAGCGTTTGTGGGGAGTGGGATGTAATGCCTTTTTGAGCACCTCATCCACCCAGGCGGGCAGTTCACGGTTTTCGCTAAGCGCCGATTGGTAGGCAAGCTTATGCTGCGCCGCCTGGGTGCGGGTTTTAGCCACCTCGGTGCCATAGGGCAGCGTGCCGGTTAGCATCTGATAAGTGATCACCGCCAGGGAGTATTGATCCGAAAGGGTCGAGCCCCCTTCGCCCAGAAAGTACTCTGGCGCGGTGTACTGGGCGGTGCCAAGGATATCGTCGCTAGCCGCACTGCCCTCTTCAGCGATCCCCGCCACCTTGGCAGCGCCAAAATCGATCAGCTTTACCGTACCTTGGGTGTCGATCATAACGTTGTCAGGGCGTAAATCCTGATGCAGCATTTCCAGGCGATGAAAGGCGCGCAGCCCCTTGGCGATCTGCTCGACGAGGGGCCGCACACTGGCCAAATCGGCATCCGGATGGTCGCGCATCCACTGGGTCAGGGTTTGCCCTTCGATATACGCCAGCACGGTATACAGGTAGTGGCGTGGCCGCTGTTGGGCAGGCGCTTTAAGCACGTGCACATTATTGATACGCCGGGCAATCCACTCCTCGCGCACGAACCGKTCAATGCTTGCCGGATCTTGGCTTAGCTCAGTCGAAAGCGTTTTTAGCGCGACTTTTTCACCACTCTCTATCTCTTCCGCCAGAAAGACATGGCTGCGGCTGCTGGCATGCAGCTGGCGCACAATGCGGTAGCCATCCAGTTCGCTTCCCTCACGCAACTCAGGCGGCTGCGGTAACGCGCCTAACGGCGCGTAAAGCTCATTGGAGTGACGTTCAGGCAGGCTATCAATGCGCACAATCTGTACGGTGAGGTTGTCATCGCTGCCGTTATCGAGGGCAGCAGCGATCAGTGCCTCGGCCGCCGCGTCCAGATCGCCCCAGTGGGCATGAATCAGCGCGACCATTTCGGCACTGGTCAGCCACTCATAAACACCATCAGTGGCGAGTAAAAACACATCACCGGCACTTAACGATACCGGGCGATAATCCAGCTCCAGATGCTGGCTGGCTCCCATGGCGCGGCTTAAGTGGCTGACTTCCCGCGAGGCCCAGAAGCGGTGATCCTCAGTTAACGGCTCCAGCGTATTGCCAGAGAGCTGATAGATACGGCTATCGCCAACATGGAAAAGGKGCGCGGTGGTGGACTTAATCACCATCGCGCTCAGGGTACACACATAGCCACGGTCCAGGTTGTAGCGATACTGGCTCTGGCGGGTTTGGGCGTAAAGCCACGCATTGGTGGCCTGCAGTACTCGTTGGGCAGAGGTTTTGACCGTCCAGGTCGCCGGGGTAGCGTAATAATCCGTCAAAAAACCGCCCACTGCCGCCTCGCTAGCCTCGCGGCTCACTTCGCTGCTGCTGATCCCATCCGCCAAGGCTATCGCAATGCCTTTAGTAGAACGCTGAGGTTCAGTGGGCAGGTAAACGCCATAAAAATCCTGATTGCTTGGCTTGCGCCCTTTATCAGAGTGCTGGCCGAGCGAAATGGTCAGCGCTGCCATTATGCTTCCCCTAAAAAAAGCCTCCGCCGCAGCGAAGGCTTGGTCAATGACAAACGGCTACCTATCAAATCATAGGGCTTTTTGCGGCGCGGTACGCACGTGAGTGGTGTAGAGCGTGAGCCCCGTTAATGCCAAGCCACCGATCAAGTTACCCAGCACTACCGGAATTTCGTTCCAGATCAGGTAATCCATAATCGAGAAGTTACCGCCCATCATCAACCCGGAGGGGAACAGGAACATGTTGACCACCGAGTGCTCAAAGCCCATACCGAAGAACAGCATAATCGGCATCCACATGGCAATCACCTTACCGCTCACCGTGGTTGAGATCATTGCCCCCACTACCCCCAGCGACACCATCCAGTTGCACAGTATGCCGCGAATAAAAATCGTCGCCATGCCGCCAGCGCCATACTCTTTATAACCGACGGTGCGCCCCTCTCCCACTTCGCCGATCACCCGCCCTACTTCGCTGGGTTCGGTGCTAAAGCCGTAGGTGAACACAATCGCCATGAGAAAGGCGACCGTTAATGCCCCACCAAAATTACCGATAAACACAATGCCCCAGTGCTTGAGAATACGATTAATCGTCACCCCAGGCCGTTTATCCAGCCACGCCAGCGGCGTTAACACAAATACCCCGGTCAGCAGGTCAAAGCCCATTAGATAGAGTATCGAGAAGCCCACCGGAAACAGAATCGCACCAATAATCGGGTAGCCGGTTTGCACCGCCACGGTCACCGCAAACACCGCCGCAATGGCCAAAATGGCTCCCGCCATAAAGGCGCGAATCAGCGCATCGCGGGTAGACATATGCAGCTTGGCTTCGCCAGCATCGACCATCTTGGTGGCAAATTCGGCAGGCAATAAATAGGACATAGAGTGCGTTTCCTTTGTTGTGAGTTTCAGGGTCAGATGAGAGGTGAAGCGCAAACATCAGTGATTTTTACAGCAGGCGTGGTGGCGACTCGCTGCACAACGCTGCCCACTACAATCAAACAGGGGGATGGCAAGGGAGTGGCGGCGAGTTGCTCGGGCATATCTGCAAGCGACCCCACCAGCGACTGCTGCTCGGGCTGACTGGCATTGGCCACCAGCATGATCGGCCACTCATCCGGCAGGCCTGCCTGGCGCAGGCCGTGACAAATCGCGTCGACCTTGGAAAGTCCCATATAAAACACCAGAGTTTCATCCTTACGCGCTAGCGATGACCAATCCGGAGTGCCATCTTCGCGGCATAGCTGGGCCGTCACAAAGCGCAGCTGCTGCGCATGGCCGCGATCGGTGAGCGGAATGCCCATACAGGCTGCGGCGGCTGAAGCAGCGGTGATCCCCGGCACAATGGCCGTGGGCACCTGGGCGGCGGCCAGGGCATCCAGCTCTTCGCCCATCCGCGCAAAAACCGCCGGGTCGCCACCTTTCAAGCGCACCACCGATTTACCTTCGCCGGCGAGTTTTACCATCAGCTCACCGATCTCAGCTTGGGGTACGCTGTGGTGACCGCGGGCTTTMCCCACGTAGTAGCGCTCGCTGCCGTTAGGAATCAGCGCCAGCACGTCATCCCCTACCAAGCGGTCATACACGACGGCGTCGGCCTGCATCAGTAAGCGTGCGGCCTTGAGGGTTAACAGCTCTGCATCGCCGCTGCCCGCGCCGACCAGGTAAACCTGCCCGGCGCGGCACTCGCCACGCAGTGGCAAACGTATGTCTGCAGCCTGCTGAACCAACGGCGTTAGCGCGCGGTGAGACAAGCGCATAAAGGCGTTAAACCACTTCTGTAGCAAGGGGTTGCTTAGTGCGGGCATTGGGCCGCTCCTCTTCAATCAGTGATTTCAATTCAGGAATACAGCTACCGCACTGGGTGCCGCAGGCGAGCCTAGCGCCCAACGTTTCTACGCTGGTGTCGCCCTCTCGGATAGCATTGACGATGGTGGTTTGGCCCACCTGGTGGCAACTGCACACAACCGGGCCGGTATCCGCAGCGCCGTCGTCGCAGCCAGCCAATAGACGCCGGCGGTGAGTATCGCTCAGCGCTGCATCGCTAAAGCGCGCTTGCAGCCACGCCAACCCTGGCAACTCACTGGGTGGGCCAACCATTAGCCACCAGCGCAACTGACCATTTTCCACGCAGGCAGCGCGTAGCCGTCCGTTAGTGGGGTCTTGGCTGACCACCGAGACGTCCCCAGGTAGCCACGCTTTCATCTGCGCCAACCAATCATTGACCGACTGTGTATCGGCAAGCTGCCAGCGCTGGCAGCCCGCCATGGGAATCCGCGTCCAATAATGGTTCGCGCACCACGGCGTTAATTCCGTTACGCCATCGGCCACCAGCAGAGTCGCCTGCCACTCAGTGGCGAGGGGTGCCAACGCTACGGCGCCGTGTTTCGATTCCGGCTGCCCAGAGAGCGGGTCGGTAATACTGTCGATCAGCGCGCTGCTTCTGGCCTGCTGGGTGAAGCAGTCAGTCCAGTGGATGGGTACGAAGACCTCACCGCGGCGCTGGGCGTTGGAGACCCGTACCCGGGCGCGAAATTCGCCTTTCTCGGCGGTTAGCACCGCCAACCCCTGATCGGTAACACCGGCGGTGTGGGCATCGTCCGGGTGCACGTCCATAAAGGGTTCGGCGCGGTGATTCATTAACCGCGGTGAGCGAGCGGTGCGGGTCATGGTGTGCCACTGATCACGAATTCGACCGGTGTTCAGCCGCAGCGGGTAAGCGGCACTCAGCGCCTGTTCAGGCCCTTGGGGATGGATCGCCAGCAGCTTGGCGCGACCATTGGCGGTGGCAAACTCGCCATGCTCAAACAGTCGAGCAGTGCCATGGGGTGCGGCCGTTGTGACCGGCCATTGAATGGGGGCTAAGGCGTCGTAGCCATCCTGGCCCAGACCCACCAAACCCGATATATCAAACAACCGCTGCGGGCTGCCAGGCACCGTGCTGTTATCAATACTGTTTTCAAGCCCGTTTTCAAGCCCGTTTTCAAACCCAGAGAGACGCGCGTGCTCGTCGAAAATCTCCCAGGGGTGAGCGTAGTTAAACGCCTCGGCAAAACCCAACCGTTTCGCCACCTCACACATTATCCACCAGTCGTGGCGGGCTTCACCTGGGGGCGGCAGCATGCCCCTCTGGCGAGAGATACGCCGCTCAGAGTTAGTCACGGTGCCGTCTTTCTCGGACCAACCCGAGGCGGGCAGCACGATATCCGCGTAGGGCAGCAGATCGGTGTGGGCGGCGCACTCGGAAACGATGACCAGCGGGCACTTTTCCAACGCAGCGCGAACCCGCGCCGCATCGGGCAGACTAATGGCGGGGTTGGTGGCCATCACCCACAGCACTTTTATTTCACCGCGCTCGATGGCTTCAAACAGCGCTACGGCTTTATGGCCCGGCTCTTCCGGCAGGATCGGTGTAAGGCTGTCGGTAGCCCAGAAGCGGCTGACCAAATCCAGGGCGCCTGGGGTGTGGTAATCCATATGCGCGGCTAACTGGTTGGCCAACCCGCCTACTTCGCGGCCCCCCATGGCGTTGGGCTGGCCAGTAATAGAGAACGGCCCTGCCCCCGGCAAGCCGATTTTGCCGCCGGCCAAGTGGCAGTTAATAATGGCGTTGCACTTATCGGTTCCGCTGGCGGATTGATTAACCCCCTGGGAGTAGAGTGAGACCACATGCAGTTGGCTAGCGAACCAGTAATAGAAGGTTTCCAGCCGCTCGGCGTCAACATCACAGGCCGCCGCTACCTCCGCCACCGACCCCGCCGTTTGTTGCGCGGCTTCCAGGGCCTCGTCGAAACCTTCGGTATGGCGCTCAAGGTAGAGGGTATCGAGCTTGCGCCGCTTTGCCATCCACGCCAGCAGGCCGTTAAACAGGTAAGCATCGCTGCCTGGTTTAATCCCCAGGTAGAGGTCGGCGATTTCGCAGCTGTCGGTCACCCGCGGGTCGATCACCACCAAACGCATCAGCGGATTGCGCTCTTTAGCGACTTTAATGCGCTGATAGAGCACCGGGTGATTCCAGGCCAGGTTAGAACCCACCAGCACGATCAGCTCTGCCTCTTCCAAATCTTCATAGTTGCACGGCACCGCATCGGCACCGAAGGCGCGCTTATACCCCGCCACCGCCGAGGCCATGCACAGCCGCGAGTTGGTATCCAAATGGGGGGTGCCCAAAAAGCCTTTAAACAGCTTATTGGCGACGTAGTAATCTTCAGTCAGCAGCTGCCCCGAGAGGTAGGCCGCCACGCTGTGATGACCATGCTCGGTGCGCAGGGTGTTTAAGCGTTCGGCGGTGGTGCTTAGCGCGGTGTCCCAAGAGACCTCAACACCATCGACCCGAGGATGTGTCAGGCGGCCCTGTTCGCCCAGGGTTTCGTGTAGCGCAGACCCTTTGACACACAGCCGCCCGAAGTTAGCCGGATGCTCGCGGTCGCCCTCGACAGCGCTTAGCGTGCCCGCTTCAATGGTTGCCGTCACGCCACAGCCGACACCGCAATAGGGGCAAGTCGTTTTGGCCTGAGTCATAGCTACTCCTCGGGTTGCTAATTAACGCCACGCATAAAAAAACGCCCAGTCCCTTTCTCTAAGGCGCTATATAAACGCATTAAGAGAAGAGGGCTGGACGTCGTTGCCGCAGCGCACCTTCGTCGGTGCAAAATTTACATTAATTCAAACAGCTACAATTTAAACAGCTACACATTTTCTAACGGCTAGTTATTTTTCGAACGGCTTTGGAATTGTTCGCTGCCATCGCCTAACAATGAGCGCTTATCACTTGTTAACTAACTTGTTGCTTAGTAAAGATGCAAAAGCCAAGCCTAAAACCACCTCATTAAAAATTAATTCATAAAAAACAAATATTTAAAAATTAAAAAACAGTAATGAAGCGCTCGTTTTAGCACTCATCGCGGGCGAAATGGTGTGTGAGAGTGCAAACCACCCCACTTCTCGCACCATCACTGTGCAGAGAAGCCAAGGAGCCACGTTACTGCTTATCTTTTATCTATATCTAAGCAACTGACGTTGTTGAATAAATATTGATTAATGGCCAGTTGGCCAGTTCCTTGCTTGAAACAACACAAGGTTTTTAACCATCTGACAGCCAATGGCGGTTGTCGCACGTTTAAAACATACGCTTTTAAACAGCGCTATCGGGCAACGACGCCCCTGCTGTGCTCTCCTTCTGCAAATTGCAGAACAGAGGGCGCGACAGGGGCGTTTTTTTGTTTGGTGCTCACGCAGCCGCAACGACAAGAGGAGCCACCCATGGAAACCACTTCCCGGTGCTCACCCCACGACCATCTGGTGATTATTGGCAATGGCATGGCCAGCCACCGCCTCATCGAGGCGCTGGTCAAACAGCCCGCGCGCCCCCAGCGCATCACGGTGATTGGCGCCGAGCCCAACCCTGCCTATAACCGTATTCTGCTTTCGCCACTGCTTGCCGGTGAGATGCAGCAAGACGCGCTGACCCTGCGTGATACCGCATGGTACGCAGATCAAGGCGTCACCCTGATACTGGGTGAAAAGGTCGAGACGCTTGATCGTGCGCGCCAAACATTGATTACTGATAGCGGCCAATCGTTTGATTACGATCATCTGGTCATCGCCACCGGCTCGCGCCCAGCGCTGCCCGATGTTYCCGGTATTGAGCTTGAGGGCGTACACGGCTTTCGCGACCTGCAAGATGCCGAAGCACTTGAGGCCATTGCTCAGCGCGGCGACGACGCTGTCGTGATTGGTGGCGGCCTACTCGGTCTTGAAGCGGCTGAAGGGCTGCGTAAGCGTGGCAACGGTATCAACGTTAGCGTGCTTCAGCGCAGCGAGCGGTTGATGAACCGCCAGTTGGATACCACCGCCGCGCACCTGCTTAAAGACACCCTCACTCAACGCGGCTTGAACATTATCACCGGTGCCCAGCTAGCACGACTAGAAAGCGACGCCCAGGGCCGGGTCGCCAAGCTGCATCTTGCCGATGGCCGCCAGTTGAACGCCTCTAGCGTGATCGTTGCCGCAGGCATTACACCCAATGCAGCACTGGGTGATCAGGCGGGCCTCAAAACCGAACGCGCCATCATGGTGGATGAATTTCTGACCACCTCAGACCCAACGATCTCCGCCCTTGGCGAGTGTTGCCAGTTTGATGGCACCACCTACGGCCTGGTGGAACCGATCTGGCGCCAGGTAGAAGTGCTTGCCGCAACGCTGTGCGGCGCGGCCACCCAAGGCTACGCAGATGCCCCCAGCGCCACCAAACTTAAAATCAGCGGCGTAGCGCTCTATGCCTTTGGCCCCACCGAGGCTAGCGCCGAGCATGACGTACTGAATTACCACGACCTTGAACGCGGCGACTACCGCCGCCTGCTCTTGCGCAACGGCCAGATAGAGGGCGCGGTGCTTTACGGCGACACCAGCCAGGGCCCCTGGTACTTCGAACAGGCGCTTGCAGGTACCGACCTCAACGCTTACCGCCAAGCGTTGCTGTTTGGTGCGGCGGATGTCGAGGTGCTACGCGAAGCGGCATCTCCCCATMCCCCTGATTCTTCTGAGCACTCTTCCACATGCTCTTCTTCAAAACACTCTTCTCATACAACGTCGGAGGCGGCTTAGATGTCTACCCAAACGATGGCTTCACAACAACAGCTTATTATTATTGGTAACGGTATGGTCGGCCACCACTTGGTCGAACAGCTGGTCGATAACGGCGCCCTTGAGCGCTATCAGGTCACCGTGTTTGGCGAAGAGCGCCATCGCGCCTACGACCGGGTGCATCTGTCTGAATACTTTAGCGGCCGCGATGCCGACTCGTTAGCGCTTTGCGAGGCTGATTACTACGCCACCAGCGGCGTTACACTGCGCACCGGTGAAGCAGTGATTGAGATCGACCGCGACCAGCAAGAAGTAATCACCGACCAAGGCCGTTACCCCTACGACCGCTTGGTGCTGGCCACCGGCTCCTTCCCCTTTGTACCGCCGATTCCCGGCAACGACCGCGAGGGCTGCCTGGTATATCGCACCCTGGACGATTTAGACGATATCCGTGCTGCCGCCGAAAACGCCACTACCGGTGTAGTGGTGGGTGGCGGCCTGCTTGGTTTGGAAGCGGCTAACGCCCTACGCGGTTTAAATCTCGATACGGCGGTGGTGGAATTCGCCTCACGCCTGATGCCCATGCAAGTGGATAACGAAGGCGGCGAGCTGCTGCGCGAAAAAATCGAAGAACTGGGGGTACAAGTACTCCTGGAACGGGCCACCCAGCGTATTGAGGATGGCGAAGCCAGCCGCCACCGCATGGTCTTCCAAGACGACAAAGTGCTGGAAACCGACCTGATTGTGTTCTCGGCAGGCATTCGCCCCCGCGACCAGTTGGCCCGGGGCTGCGGCCTGGAGATTGGCGAGCGCGGCGGTGTGGTGGTGGATAACCAGTGCCTGACCAGCGACCCGGCCATTCTGGCGATTGGCGAAGTGGCACTGTGGAACCAGAGCATTTTTGGTCTGGTGGCCCCCGGCTACCAAATGGCCAAAACCGCCCTTTCAACCCTGACCGGCGGTGATAGCCATTTTGGCGGCGCCGACATGAGCACCAAGCTCAAGCTGCTGGGGGTGGACGTAGGCTCAATTGGCGACGCCCATGGCAACCAGAACCCCGGCGCGCGGATGTTTCGCTACCTCGACCCGATCAAGCAGGAGTACCGCAAGCTGGTGGTTTCCAGCGACGGTAAAAAACTGCTCGGCGCGATGCTGGTGGGCGACAACGGCGTTTACGACACGCTTTTGCAGTACTACTCCAACGGTATTGAGCTACCCGATGAGCCCGCCTCGCTGATACTGCCACAAAGCAGTGGCGGAGCACCCACCCTCGGCCCCGGTGCGCTGCCGGAAACCGCCACTATCTGCTCCTGCCATAACGTCTCCAAGGGCGATATTTGCGCCTCCATTGATGCGGGTGCGATAGATTTAGGCGGGGTGAAAGGCGATACCAAAGCCAGCACCGGCTGCGGCGGCTGTACGGCGCTGCTTAAAAGCGTGGTGGATCATGAGCTGGAAGCCCGCGGCGTCGAAGTCGATAAATCGATTTGCGAACACTTCGCCCATACCCGTCAGGAGCTTTACGATATTGTGCGCGTGGAAGGCATCAAAACCTTCACTGACTTGATTGAAAAACACGGCAACGCCGACACCCACCGCCTGGGCTGCGACATCTGCAAACCCGCCGTGGCGTCCATTCTGGCCTCCTGCTTCAATGAGCCGATCACCGACGCAGCGCATATTCCCCTGCAGGATACCAACGACACCTTTATGGCCAACATGCAGAAAAACGGCACCTACTCGGTAGTGCCGCGTGTGGCCGGTGGCGAGATTACCCCAGACAAACTCATCGTACTGGGCGAAGTCGCCAAAAAATACAGCCTCTACTCCAAAGTCACCGGCGGCCAGCGGATCGACCKGTTCGGCGCCCGCCTGGAAGACCTGCCGGATATCTGGAGCGAGCTGATTGCCGCCGGTTTCGAGACCGGCCACGCCTACGGCAAATCGCTGCGCACGGTAAAATCCTGCGTGGGCAGCACCTGGTGTCGCTACGGCGTACAGGACAGCGTCGGCATGGCGATTCAATTGGAAAACCGCTACAAGGGCCTGCGCTCACCGCACAAGATCAAGTTTGGCGTTTCCGGCTGCACCCGCGAGTGCGCCGAAGCTCAGAGCAAAGACATCGGCATTATCGCCACCGAAAACGGCTGGAACCTCTACGTTTGCGGTAACGGCGGCATGCGCCCCCGCCACGCCGAGCTGTTTGCCMCCGACCTGGACGACGAGCAGCTCTACCGCACCATTGACCGCTTCTTGATGTTCTACGTGCGCACCGCCGACCGCTTGCAGCGCACCTCGGTATGGCGCGAAAACCTCGACGGCGGCCTGGAGTACCTCAAAGAGGTGATTCTGGAAGACAGCTTAGGCATCAATGATGAGCTAGAGCGCCAGATGCAAACCGTGGTGGATACTTACCAATGCGAATGGGCGGACGCGATCAGCGACCCAGAGAAGCTCAAGCGCTTCCGCAGCTTCGTCAACGACGACCGCCCGGATCCGTCGATCATTATGACCTCCGAGCGCGGCCAGCTGCGCCCCGCTTAAGCGACGCTGGGCCCTGACACTGACAACGACACTGACACTGAATAAAAACGAGGCAACCCATGACCGCAACGGCACTGAAAAAAGAGAGGGATATGGCGGATATTCAAGAMAGCCAAGCGTGGCAAAAAGTCTGTACCAAAGCCGATCTAGTCGCGTTCTCCGGCGTCGCCGCCTGGCTGGAAACCGCCGAAGGCCCCGCCCAGGTCGCTATTTTCTACTTGCCAGGCCTGGGACAAGGAAAGGGCGATGAGCTTTTCGCCCTAGACCACCATGATCCCTTCTCAAACGCCAACGTGATCGCCCGAGGCATCGTTGGCGACCTTAAAGGTGCGGCGGTAGTCGCCTCGCCTATCTATAAGCAGCACTTCCGGCTCAAAGATGGCCAGTGCCTAGAAGACGAAGAGGTCAAACTGCGTACCTGGAAGATTGAATTTAAAGGTGATGAGGTATGGGTTGAGGGGTAACTCAATTTTTATGCTACTGAAGTAATGCAGGCATATGGTCGCTGAGCGTCGGCCAGTCGGCCATATGCAACACATTAGTCTTGACTTAAAAAATGAAGTTTATCGAACAAAGTTGCTATGCTTGTCAGCCTTTTGGTTAGGTAAGCATAGGAGCAGAAAAAGTTCGTGAAGAGTGAATCAAGCACCTTATCCTTCTCCGCCTTTATGGCGCTGCTGATTGGCTGTGCTGGCATCGTGGCCACATTGGCATCTAACTCCCAAGCGATCTTGCTGGATGGGCTGTTTAATCTGATCTATTTCAGCGTCGCGCTGGTAACTATCAAGGTGAGCAAATTAGCCAGCCGTCCCGATAGCGAATCCTACCCGTTCGGCTATAGCTACTTTGAGTCGCTGGTGAATCTGTGCAAAGGGCTGCTTATTTTAGGCGTGTCTATTTTTGCCTTGGTCGATGCTATTGCGGCTCTGCTCACCGGGGGGCGTGAGATCGCAGCGGGCTTGGCAGTGCTGTATGCCCTGTTTGCCACCGCGGCCTGTTCACTAACAGCCTGGGTGATGCACCGCAGCCAGCGCCACGTCAGCAGCCCCTTGGTAGCGGCAGATAAACTCAACTGGTTAGTCAACAGCGTTATTTCGGCGGCCGTGTTAGCCGCTTTCTGCCTGGTGATGCTGTTTGAGCGCTTCGGTTGGCAAGCTATTCTGCCCTACGTGGATTCGGTGTTGGTGATTGCGGTGGTGGTGCTGTGCTTGGGCGTGCCTGTGCGTATGGCCTCCCAAGCGCTTCGGGAGCTGCTCAACAAAACCCCAGATGAGACTATCGCGGAGCCTGTACGCCAAGCCGTAGCGCGGGGTCTCGCTGATATCGACACCGTTGAAGTGCGCGTGCGCATGGTGCGTCCCGGGCGCTTACTGTATGTGATTGTGCATGTGGTGCTTCCCGAGGCATCTGACGTTTCGGTCACCAGGCAGGATTCGTTGCGGGTAAGAATTGATGACGAAGTGCGCCGCTACTACTCCCCCGTCGTATGTGATGTGGTGTTTACCACCAATACCCGCTGGGCGGCGCCCTCCTGTGGATTGTTGGTAGAGAAGCATCCCGCCTAACAGCTTGAAAGCGATTAGCTACCGCGCCTTGCGCAACAGAACTAGCGTGGCGATCACACCGCCCAGTAGCGCGAGGCCAAATAGTGTTAACGCCACGGTGTGCCCTACGGCATCAATCAGTATCCCGGTGGTGATCACCGGGATACTAAAGCCCAGATAGGCCATCAGAAAATAGCCCGCACTGGCTTGTTGGCTAGTCGACACATTCGCAATCGCCAATACACCGCTTAGCCCACCCAAATAGATAAACCCATAGCAGGCGCTACTGGCGGCCACCGTGCCCAGCAGCACCGCTGTAAGATAACCATGAACGGCACCCCAGGCGATCAGTGCATAGGCAATCGGCAGAATCACCAGCCCCAGCTGAGTAGCGGTAGGTGGCTCAAGCCGTCTCGCCCAAGGCTGAAACAGCACCCCGCAGCTGCAAATACCGAAGGTGGCGAAGCCGCTCCAGGCGGATAAACCGTGTTGGTTTAATGCCGAAGGTAGAATCGCGATGACCAACCCCACCGTGGCCCAGGCGAGCAAAATCGCCAGTCCATAGCAGAGCGCCCCCTTGGGGTAGCTGGGAAGGCGTAGCATAGGGCTTTTAGTCACATTCGGCGCACGATCCTTAAGCGTGGTGACCACCACCAGCGCCAGCGCAGCGATAGCGAGATAAAGCCACAGACTAGGAGGCGATACGCTTGGGGTGTGGAAAACAAACAGGCTGGTGACCGCCGCCCCCAAACCAAACCCCAGCGCGGTACTGGCAGTGACATAGTGGGTCGCCAAACGGTTATCCTGCCCMCCCAACAGCAGCTGCATATAAGCGGGCGCCACGGCTGATGTCAGTCCTGTGCTGATACCCAGCAGAAAGCGTGCAACCCCTAGCGCCAATAAACCGGGTGCTATCAGGGTTATCGCGGTCGCCAAGAGACATAACAGCAGTGCGGTAACGAGTAGGGGCTTACGCCCTACCCGATCAGCCAGGCCATTTAACCCCAGCAGCACCGGCACAATMCCCAACACATAGCAGGCGAAAGCGATGGTGGTGGCCCCAACGCCCAAACCATCCCGCGCTGCCAGCGCATCGTAAAGCGGGGCCTGTAAATTAACCGCCGTGGTGATCGTACATAGCGCAAACGCTAGGCAGGCGGCACTTTTTGTATTGATCGTTAGAATAGCAGCGCGATTCATAGCAAAGTCCTAAATAAGCGAGTCGTTGAACTGCTAAGCTCGCACGCTTACCGGGCAGCGGTAAGGTACACTTATTCACCACTTTTCAGACACTGTTCCGCCCTTTTAGCGAACAGTTGAAAACAACAGGGCACGTTATGCAGCTAGAGGTTAATCGGCMCTCTGCAACTCCCATCGCGCATCAGCTCGAAGCGGGCATTCGTATTTGGATTGCAGCACACGGTGCCGGTGGTGGCCGTCGGCTGCCCTCTATTCGCCGCTTAGCGGCCACTCATCACATTAGCCGTAACACAGTGATTGAAGCCTACGAGCGACTTGTGGCGGCTGGATTAGTGCGCTCACAACCCGGCTCGGGGTTTTACGTCGCGGATAGCGCAGCAGCACTGGTGTCGCCATCGACCACAACGAACGGGCTGGAAGAGGTCACCAACGGGCTGTGGGGACTTTTCAGTGCTAATGAGCACACGCTAAAACTCGGCTGCGGCTGGCTGCCAAGCGATTGGCGCGAAGGCGACGACCTAACCCATGCTATTCGCCTAGTGGCACGTAAAAGTCGTTCTGGAATCTTCGAGTACAGCACCCCGCAAGGGCCGCAGGATCTACGCGGTTTGATCCAGGAACGCCTGCGCCCATTAGCGATTACCGCTGACGCACAGCAGATCGTGATGACCGGCGGCGGCAGCCATTCGTTGGATTTGCTGGTAAGAATGCTGCTTGAGCCCGGCGACGTGGTGCTTGTAGAGKCGCCAGGCTATTACAACCTGTTCGGCCTACTGCACTTACAGCGTGTTCGCGTGATTGGCGTGCCGCGGCTTGCGGACGGGCCGGATATTGAGCGTCTGGAGGCGTTGTTAGCCGAGTACCGCCCTAAACTGTTTTATATCAACAGCGTGTTTCATAACCCCACGGGCAGTACCCTCACCCCGGCGGTTGCGCACCGAGTGTTACAGCTCGCCGAGCAGCACGATTTTAAGATGATTGAAGATGATATTTACGCGGATTTTCAGCACACTCCCACCACCCGACTGGCCGCACTAGATGGCTTAAACCGGGTGTTCTATCTGGGCAGCTTCTCAAAAAGCCTCTCCTCTTCGCTACGAGTCGGTTTTATCGCCGCCCCGCCTGGGCAAGTACAGCGCTTGGTGGATATCAAGATGTTGACCAGTATTTCGGCTTCGCGCTTTGCCGAGCATGTCGTCACTACCATGCTGCAAAACGGCAGCTACCGGAAACTCACCGAGAGGCTACGTACCAAGCTCGCCAAGCAAATGGCGATGGCCTTAACGATGCTTAAAAATGCCGGCTGGGTGGTTTATAGCCAACCGGCAGGTGGGATGTTTGTGTGGGCAAAACCACCGGCGACCATCACGCCTGAAACCCTGAACGAGCTGGCTAACCGCTGGGAAGTCACCCTCTCGCCAGGACACTTATTCTTTGCTGACCACCAGCCGACGCCCTGGCTGAGGCTTAACGTTGCCTATATGCAGGATCCCAGGGCGAAGGCGTTTATTGAAGCAGCGAGTTAAATCCTTACCCTTCTGTTGCTTCTGTCTTTTTGGCTTCTTTCACTGGCCATACATCCGCATCCACCAGTTCAGGGCGCTTAAGAATGGCCGGGTCAAATATTGGTTCATGAATACCTGCGCGGCGCTGGCGCTCATAATCTTTCAGCACGGCGACAGCTATCGGCCCCATGATCAGAATGGCAAACAGGTTGGTGGTCGCCATCAGGCCCATCGCCAGGTCGGCAAAGTCCCAGACCACGCTTAACTCCGCGACTGAACCTAACAGCACCATGGCGATAATAATCACCTTGAACACGCTGACCGCTTTTTTGGCGTGGCGGCGAAATAGAAATTCGATATTCACCGACGAGAACGAGAAGTTGGCCAAGATAGACGTAAAGGCAAAAAACAGAATCGCCAGGGCGATAAATATCTCCCCAAAACCACCTAAGTGGTCGACCATGGCATCCTGGGTGAGCTGAATACCTTCGATGCTGTCTCCCGGCGACTCCGACATCAGCCGCTCATACACCCCGGAAAGCAGAATCACCACCGCCGTACAGCTACAGATCACGATGGTATCAACGAACACCCCAAAGGATTGCACCAGCCCCTGGGCGGCCGGGTGCTTCACGGTTGCCTGAGCCGCCGCATTAGGAGTGGAACCCATGCCCGCTTCATTGGAGAACAGGCCGCGCTTAACGCCATTTTCCATCGCCGCTTTAATGGCGTACCCCGCAGCGCCGCCCACCGCGGGGCCAAGCCCAAAGGCGCTCATCACAATCAGCGAGAGCATATCGGGCACGGCAGAAAGATTGGTTACCAGGATCCATAACGCCACTAGCAAATAAGCAATCGCCATCGCGGGGACAATTTTCTCGGCAGTACGCGCCACCGACTTGAGGCCGCCATAAATCACCAAGCCTGCCAAAATGGCAATCACCACACCGGTGAGCCAATTAGGAATGCCAAAGGCGCCGTTCATGCCTTGTGCAATGGTATTCGACTGCGCAGCGTTAAACGCTAAGCCATACGCAATAATCAAAAACACCGCGAACAACGCCCCCAGCCAGCGCCATCCCAAGCAGCGTTCAATATAGTAGGCAGGCCCGCCGCGGAATACGCCATCTTCATTACGGTGCTTATAAACCTGTGCCAGCGTCGATTCGATAAATGCGGTAGCGAACCCAAGTAGCGCGGTCACCCACATCCAGAAAATCGCCCCCGGCCCGCCAACCCACAGCGCCAGCGCCACCCCTGCTAAATTACCGGTACCCACACGCGCCGCCATTGAGGTGGCGAACGCCTGGAAACCGCTAATGCCGCTTCCCGCGCCGCGGGCGGTGAAAGTCACATAAGCCATATGCCTAAACAGACGAAACTGCATGCCCCGGGTCATGATAGTAAACAGTAAACCGGCACCTAGCAGCAGATAGACAAGAATATAGCTCCAGATAAAGTTACTGACCGGCATCATGATGGTATAGAGACCATCGCGCAGCGGGGCAATTAGTAAATCGAGGGTCTCCATGGGAATACTCTCCAGTTCGTTTTTCTTCACCCCTAAGTATTTACCCTACCTCAGGGTGCTGAGTCCGCTCGCCTAAATGGCGATGCCACCCCACGATTCTAGACAGTTTTTGACCCCGCCCCAAAAAAACGCATTAAAAACTAGCCAGCTGCAAGCTGCGTAAGCTCATCATATAGCGCCTTGGGAAAGCTAAAGCCATTGACTCGGCTCCGCTCTCTTGCCTCAAAGCGGCGCTGGGAAGGCAAGCGCGCACCTTGGCCCAGAATACCCTCGAAAAGAACTTCAGCGTGTTTGAGATGGCTCTCTGCGTCCTTGCCCAAAAAAGCCTCCGGCGACATGGCGATAATCAGCTCGCCATGAAAGGGCTTGCCGGTTTTCTCAGCATTCGCTGCCTGGGTTTCGTGGCCTAGCAGGTCGCCGATCAGCGGACCCGCTAACAGCTCCACCATGGTGGAAAGTGCGGAGCCTTTATAACTACCAAAGGGCAGCATAGCACCAGCTAGGGCTGCCACTGGATCCGTTGTCGAGTTCCCCTCGCTATCAATCGCCCACCCTTCGGGGATCGATTTACCCGCTCGCCGATGCAGCTCTATCTCGCCACGGGCGACCACGCTGGTGGCAAAATCAAACGTATAGGGCGTACTCCCTGGGCGTGGCCAAGAGAAAGCGATTGGGTTGGTGCCAAAAAGGGGCGAAGTACCACCCGCCGGAGCCACAAAGGCGTGGCTGGGGGTCATCGCTAACGCTACCAGCCCTTCTGCTGAAATCGCTTCCACTTCGGGCCACAGCGCTGAAAAGTGGAAACTGTTATTAATCGCAAGCGCCGCAATCCCGCTGCGTTTAGCCTTCTCAATCAAATGCGGCTTACCCATTTCAAACGACAGCAGCGAGCAGCCCTTATTCGCATTAACGTTGACGACGCTTGCTGCCTGGTCAGTGATCGTCGGCTCGGCTTGAGTATCAACACCGCCGTTTAAGGCGGTTTGGACACAGCCAATGAGCCGGTATAAACCGTGGGAATGGCACTCATCACGCTGGGCCGCCATGACGCTGCGCGTAATCGCATCGGCATGGGGCTGGCTAAAGCCGTTATGGGTGAGCACCTTATTACTCAGCGCTTCGGCTTCTTGTACAGAAATAGTAATATTGTCACTCATGGCATCACCTAAAATACTCTTTTTGTTACTTATTTATTTAAATCTTCGTTTAAAAACCGCACTAAAAAAAGCAGGCATTCAATGCCTGCTTTTGGACTGCAATAGTGGCAGCTGTCTTTTAAAGTTCGCGTTTGCCGTCAACTAACCGCGACACTTTCAGCGGGTTGCCCTCTTTAAGCGCCTCGGGCAGCAAGCCTTCCGGTAGTGACTGGTAACAAACCGGCCGTAGGAAGCGGTGAATGGCCGCCGAACCGACAGAGGTCGTACGCGAATCAGAGGTGGCTGGGAACGGGCCACCGTGCACCATGGCATGACAAACCTCGACACCCGTGGGCCAACCATTGGCGAGAATACGTCCTGCTTTACGCTCAAGCGTAGGCATCAGCGCTTTAGCGGCATCCAGGTCGGCGTCGTCCATATGCAGTGTGACGGTGAGTTGGCCTTCTAGCTGTTCAGCAACACGCTTTACATCCGCCGCATCTTCGCACTCAACAACCAGCGATGTGGCACCGAACACTTCCGCCTGCAGCGCTTCAGACGCAAGGAAATCACTCGCTGATGCAGCAAACAGCCCCGTTTGGCATTGATACTCGCTGCCGGTATGACCACGGGCGATTTCACGCACCTGGGCCGCACCGCTCAGGCTGGTTACACCCTCTTGATAAGCACGGTGGATCCCCGGCGTTAGCATGGTCTGTGCGCCGCTGGCTTCCACTGCACCACGTGCCGCCTCAATGAAGGCGTCCAGCTCCGGGCCTTTTATCGCAATCACCAGCCCCGGGTTAGTACAGAACTGGCCGGCGCCCATATTGAGCGAACCGACAAACGCTTCACCGAGCGCTTTACCACGCGCTTTTAGTGCTGCGGGTAGCAAGAAGACAGGGTTAATACTGCTCATCTCAGCGTAGACCGGGATCGGCTGAGGCCGTGCTTGGGCGGTTTTCATCAGTGCCATACCGCCGCTGCGCGAGCCGGTAAAACCAACGGCTTGAATGCGCGGATCATCCACCAGCGCTTGGCCGATTTCGTTACCGGCACCAAACAGCAGCGAGAACACGCCTTCTGGTAACTGGCAGGCTTTCACGGCTTTTTGAACCGCCTTGCCAACAAGCTCGGAGGTGCCGGGGTGTGCAGAATGGCCTTTTACCACTACCGGGCAGCCAGCCGCCAGGGCTGAAGCGGTATCACCACCCGCTACCGAAAATGCTAGCGGGAAGTTGCTGGCACCGAAAACAGCCACTGGGCCCAGGGCAATATGGCGCTGGCGTAGGTCAGCGCGGGGTAGCGGTTGGCGCTCTGGCAGCGCTGGGTCAATGCGTACATCCAGCCATTCACCGGCACGCACAACTGAAGCAAACAAGCGCAGCTGGCCGCAGGTTCTGCCCCGCTCGCCCTCGATGCGTGCCTGAGGCAGGCCTGTTTCGGCCATGGCGCGCTCAATCAGCTCACTACCAATCGCTTCAATTTCACTGGCAATAGTTTCTAAAAAGGTCGCCCGCTCTTCGAGGGACGTTTCACGATAGGTGGTATAGGCCGCTTCCGCCAGCTCACAAGCCTGCTCAACGTGTGCACGACTGCCGCCGACATAGATAGGTTCAAGCTTTTCGCCGGTAGCGGGATTAACTGCTTGAATGTTGGCCTGGGTGCCGGTCACTGATTGTTGACCAATCAGCATTTCGCCTCGCATTGTCATACATCGCTCCTTAGATGGTCAGTGATATCACTGGTCGCCATATCATGTGTCGCGTTGCTACTGTGCACGTTACTTCTGTCCGCGATACTACTTTTCCAGATACTGGGCATAGGTGTTGCGCGCCCGGTTAAGGTGCTGAAACATTGTTTCGCGGGCAGCTTGCGCATCGCGGGAAAGAATGGCTTCGAGAATATAGCTGTGCTCTTCCTGAACGCGCTCTAAATAGCGCTCGGAGGAGATCGGGTTAATATCAATACTCAGCAGTTTGGCGCGGGGAATCACGCTCTGACTCCACTGCTTATAAAAAGATTGGAAAAAGGGATTTTTGGTCGCCGTGGCAATCGCAAAGTGAAACAGATAGTCCTCTTCACGGGCTTGGGTTTTTGCAGCATAGGCGTTACTAAAGGCAAGGTGCTGCGCCTCAAGTCGCTGACGATCTTCATCGTCGTGGCGTAAGGCAGCCAGTTCAGCTGCCGCTGGCTCTAAGGTTAGCCGCAGTTCCAGCAGGTGCAAGATATCTTCCACAGTCGTCGGGTTAATACGCTCTGCAGGACGCGCCTCTACTGTGGAAGAGCGCAGCACCGAGGTACCTACACCTCGCCGGGTTTCCACCAGCCCCAGAGACTTCAGGTGGGTAATCGCTTCACGAATCACTGTGCGGCTAACGCCAAAGGAGTCACACAGGCTGTTCTCGGTAGGGAGTTTTTCCCCCACCGCGACTTTACCCTGGGTGATCAACGCTTCCAGTTGGTCGGCCACATGCACGGACAAGCTTCCCTGCTGCGTCACTTTAGTTACTTTAAGCGGTTTTAGGGCAGATGCCGTTGCGCTGGGTTTGGCCATGGAAGCTATCCTTCATTAATCAACTAGTTGTATTATATCGTACAACCTAGGTCTTATAAGCACCACTAAGCATCGTTAGGATGGCCTATTTTAGTAAATTTACCGCCCTGATACCTCACGGCTAGGTCATCTTTATCAATATCGCGGTCAAGCTGTTCCGTTTCAACCCGCCATGGCTCAGAGCTATCCTGCGGACGCCAGCCTAAGAAGCCAGCATGAGAATTGTCCCACCACTTCTCAGCATTATCCGACGCTCCGTAGATCACCGTATACCCTAAACGCGGCGTTACAAACGCACGCTGCAAAAGACTGACGAAATCGGCTAGGCTCAGCCAAGTTGCCMTCATGCGGGTATCAGCAGGCTTATCAAAACACGAGCCGATTCTAACACTCAGTGTCTCGACACCAAATTTGTCGTGATACAGGCTAGCGAGGTTTTCACCAAAACATTTTGACACGCCATACAGGGAGTCCGGCTTTTGTACTACCTGGGTGTCGATACGCTGATGGCGCTCATAAAAACCGATGGTATGGTTGGAACTGGCAAACACAATGCGTGGTTTACCTTGCTTCCGAGCCGCTTCATAAAGGTGGTAAGTACCCATAATATTGGCCTGCAAAATGGCTTCCCACGGGCTCTCTACCGACATCCCACCTAAATGAACAATACCATCACAATCGCGCACTAGACTGGCAACAGCCTGCGCATCGCTTAAGTCAGCTTGAACCAGCTCTTCGCCCTCGCCCGCCGTACCTAAATCAGCAATATCGGATAGCCGGACATGTTTGGCGAGTGTACGAAGATGAGGTCGCAGGCTTTTGCCAAGCCCCCCGGCCGCACCGGTCACGAGAATACGGTTTAACATATAAACTCCTTACTCTATTTTTAGCTACAGACTTTTAATAACTGAAGGGTTAAAAGCCATAAAGCGCTGCAGGGTTATCCACCAAAATCTTTTGACGAGTGCTCTCATCCGCCCAATGCAACAAAACATCTAACTGTTCGGGATCGCTTGGAAACTGTTCTCTGGGTACGCCAACATGCGGCCAGTTGGATCCCCATATAATCCGTTCAGGAGCGTGCTCAATAAGCCGCTTAGCGATGGGGCCGACATCGGCATACTCAGGTCCGCCGCTCAGGCTGGCTTCATAACCCGCGCAGATTTTCATCCATGCATTACCGCGATCCAGCAAGCTAAGCAGTTGGTCAACGCGGTGATCGTCAGCGGCCACCGGCGGCATAAATTTGCCGATATGGTCGATGATGTAATCGGTTTCGATCGCTTTTAGCGTGGCCAGATAGTCATCAAGCTCACGGCCATTGAACTGCACCATCAAGTGCCAGCCGAAGGCTTTTATCCGTGCTTCAACCTCTGCTAATCGATCTATTCCAACAGCACCACCGGGCAACTGCATAATCCTGGCACCGCGTGCCCCTTGAGCGTGAAACGCTTCAATTTGGGATTCGTCAGCATCCGGCGCTATCGCTACAATCGCTCGGGCGGACTCCTGCCCGATTTCCGCCACACCCTGTAAAATCGCCCGATTATCAAACTGGTAGGCATTGGGCTGGGTCACCACAACGCGCTCCAACGAGAGCCATTTCTGAAGCTTTTGGTAGTCAGCAACGGTGGCTAGCTCAGGGATTTTGGGGCCACCCGGCTGCGCTTCATAGCCGGGTAGATAAAGGTGAACATGGCAATCTGTTGCCCCTGCAGGCGCTTTTAATGCAGGTGGTGGTCCTGTTAACGGACGTGTATTAGCGGGAATAGACAACGTCATTTCTCCTTGAGCGCGTAGGTGGACAGCGCGTCGCGATTAATCTCAATACCCAACCCAGGGCCATCAGGAATCATCATTACGCCCTGGTGATGCTCAAGGGGCGTTTGAACAACAGCCTGGCGGAAGGGGTTTTCGGTACGGTCGAACTCCATAATAGGTTCAATAGGCTTGCGGCGCGGCGGATTGGGCGGTAGCGCGGCCATAAACTGCAGGCTGGCGGCCAAACACACCGCGGTACCCCATACATGGGGCACCAAACGCACGCCGTGCATGGCCGCCATATCAGCGACCCGGCGCATTTCGCTAAAACCCCCTACGCCACAAATATCCGGCTGCACAATATCCACCGCGCGGCGGGCCAAGGGCTCATGCATGGCATAGCGACCGTGCCAGTTTTCACCGCTGGCAATAGGAATCGGCTGACCTGCCCGAACGGCTTCGTAGGTAGAAATTTGTTCGGGCAACACAGGCTCTTCAAACCAGTCGATACCAAACGGCGCGGCACGCTGCCCTAGCTCAATCGCTTCCAGGTAGTCGTAACCGTGATTGGCATCGATCATCATGCGCATATCCGGCCCGATGGCATCACGCACGGCGGCAATCMCTTCCAGATCTTCCTCGACGTCAAAGCCGATTTTAATCTTGACGGCATGAAAACCTTCGCGGCGATAACCGGCCACTTCGGCAGCTATATCGGTTACCCGGTCAACACCTGCCCGGGCGAACGAACCAGTTGCGTAAGCGCGCACGCTATCTCGAAAGCGCCCGCCAAGCAGCGTTGAGATCGGCACGCCAAAGTGCTTGCCTTTGATATCCCACAGCGCAATATCAATACCGCTTAATGCCGTAACCGTTAAGCCGCGCTGGCCTTGATCACGTAATCGGTTATAGAGCGTTAACCAAACTTTTTCCGTTTGCAGTGGATCTTCGCCTATAAGTGACTGAGCGTAGACCTCCACAATCGCTGCGTTAGGCTTAGCCGGCCCTAAGCACTCGCCCCAGCCAATGGTGCCATCATCGCAGACGATTTCGACCAAACAATGCTGGCGGCGCGAAAAGTGCATGGAAGCGCTCTCAAACGCTGTCTCAAGCTGGTAATCGAGTATATGAGTCTTGACGGCGACGACTTTCATAATTGATCTATCCTTTTTAGCGGCTTGTTGAAAGTGCCCTTATTGGAAAAAACTGGGTAACGTCAAAGAGATAGCAGGTACGTAAGTCACCAGCATTAAGGCCACAAACAGCGCTAAGAAGAACGGCCAGATCGTGCGCACCGCCTCCTCGATTTTAATTTTGCCAATCACACAGCCAACAAACAGACAGGCACCGACGGGTGGTGTACATAGCCCTAGCCCCAGGTTCATCATCAAAATAATGCCGAACTGGATCGGATCCATACCGAACTGCATAGCAACCGGCAGGAAAATAGGCGTACAGATAAGGATTAACGCCGCCATGTCCATAATCATGCCTAAAATCAACAGGATGATATTAAGCATAAGGAAAATAACCAGCGGCTTATCGGAAATAGCCATCAAGCCCGTGGTCAGCATTTCCGGAACATTGTAGAGCGCGAGCAGGTAAGAGAACGCTGATGCACACCCGACTAGAATCATCACCAGCGAGGTGGTTTTTACCGCCTGAACAACAGCAGCTTTGAAAGAGGCCCAGGTCAATTCACGGTAAACCAAGCCGGTCACGACAATAGCGTAGATAGCACCGAAGGCGCCTGATTCAGTGACGGTTAGAATACCTGACAGCACCCCACCGACGATGATCACTGCGGTCATGAGCCCAGGTAAGGAGGCGAAAAAACTGATCATCAACGCATACCAGCCAGGGAATGCTTCACCCTTATAACCGCGTTTCACCGCAACGATATAAGCCGCAACGGCCAAGCTAACGCACATTAAAATGCCTGGAACAATACCGGCGATGAACAGCTGGGTAACGGAGATACCACCACCCGCCGCGACGGCATAAAGAATCATGTTATGACTAGGGGGGATCACTACGCCTGCGATTGATGAGGTCACGGTGACATTCACGGCATAGTCGGCGTCGTACCCTTTCTCTTTCATCACCGGGATTAGGATAGAACCCAATGCGGAAGTATCCGCCACTGCCGAGCCGGATATTCCTCCGAACAGCATGGAAGAGCTAATATTTACCATCCCTAAACCACCGCGCACCTTACCTACCATTGCAGATGCTAAGCGCACAAGGCGAGTGGAGATACCGCCGTGCATCATTAACTCACCGGCAAAGATGAAGAAAGGAATCGCGAGCAAAGAAAAAACCGAAATACCAGACAGTATGCGTTGAAAGGCGACAAATAGCGGCAAGCCTTCATACAGGAAGGTAACAACAGCGGCCAATCCGACGGCAAACGCAACCGGGGCGCCGACGATAAGACCTAAGAAAAAGATCCCGAAAAGAATAATAAGCCCCATCGTTTATACCCTCTTAACTTTTCGAGACAGTAAGCGCTGCGCTATATCAGCGGCTGCAAAAAGCATGATTAGCACCCCACAAATTACTAAGGGAGCTGCACGCCAACTCTCAGATAGACCTATCATGGGTATGGCTCTGTTCAGGTTTGACATAACTAATGTCCAGCCCTGAAAAGCCATGAACCCCCCAAAGGAAAGAATAAAAATGTCAGCCAGGTGATGCATTAAGCTACGGATCGGACCGGTAAAACTTTCACGAATAAAATCAATATTCAGATGGCTATGATGCCTGACCCCTGCCGCTGCGCCTAAGCAGGTGATATAAACAACCAGCACTAACGAGGCTTGTTCTACCCAAGTCGGGGTGTTGTTTAGCACATACCGGCCGAAAACCAACCACCCAAATATAATAATAAGGGTGACTAATAAGACCCCTGCAATAAGAATACATAAGCTGGCAACACCATCTAAGATTCGATTCAGCGAGCCGCTTTCTTCCGCGTCTTCCTTATCGACCTGCGATTCAAGTTCGATACTCACGGCACATTTCCTTTTCAACTCCCGGCAGCGACTAAGCAAGACCTAGCTAACTGCCGGAAGCGTGTGGGCGACAAATTTTACTCGGTAGCGCGAATTTCCTCGATCAACTCACCCGTGCCAGGGTTATTCGCAATGAACTCTTCATACATGGGTTCCATGAGCGCCTGGAAGGCGGCTTTATCGTCAACTTCATTAATCTCGACACCGTAATCAAGAACGATCTGACGACTCTCTTCTGAGCTTTCTACCCACAGTTCACGCTGACGTTTGGAAGCCTCTTCGGCTACTTCACGAACAATTTCCTGATCTTCTTGTGAGAGCTCTTCCCAGCTGGATTTAGCCACACACAAGCATTCAGGAATAATCAAGTGCTCGGTTAACGAGTAGTAACCCGTTGTCTCATAGTGGTTACTTGATTCAAAAGAGGGATAGTTATTTTCAGCACCATCGAGCACGCCGGTGGTTAAGCTTTGATACACCTCACCATAAGACATCGGCGTGGCATTACCCCCCATAGCGGCGATCATATCGACGTAAAGATCGTTATTCATTACCCGAATCTTTAAGCCTTCGACATCTTCAGGGGTTTTAATAGGGCGTTGAGTGTTGTAAATGCTGCGAGCACCCGAATCGAACCAGGAAAGAACTACCAAGCCTTTATCTTCTAAGGCGTCGGCAAAGCGCTCACCAATTTCACCGTCCATTACCGTATGCATATGCTCTACGTCATTGAATAGGAAGGGCAGCGAGAACACATTGGTTTCTGACACGATGGGGCCCATCGGTCCCATATTGAAATTGGCAAAATCCAGCGCCCCGTTGCGGGTCTGCTCAATAGCGTCTGATTGATCGCCTAGTACAGCATTGTTATATACGCGAGGCGTGACGCGGCCTTCTGTTTGCTCCGCAACAGCTTCAGCAAACTCCTCTAACGCCACTGTATTAGGATAACCGTCAGGGTGAATGTTCCAGCCACGCCAGTTGTCAGCTTGGGCAGGCAGTGCCAACGCCATGAGTGCCATTACGCTAGCGGTAGGCAGGATAGCTTTTAAAGAGCTGGTTTTCATAGTGCTGGCGATCATGCAGTTATTGTGTGTGCGCATGTCTAACTTCCTCTTATTATTGGCAATTGCTTACTAACTATTAGTGATAGTTAGAGTGGATTAATACTTCTTTGCTACATTGATAAGCGCTTCAAGCTGCTGGCACTCATCTTTAGTGGGCATAGCCAGCGGTGCGCGGACACTGCCTGCAGGACGGCCGACAATGTCAGCGCCTGCTTTGATGAGGCTCACGGCATAGCCTGCTTTTCGATCCCTGAGATCCACGAAAGGAATAAAAAAGTCGTTGGTAATCTGTTTCACAACCTCTTTATTGCCTTTGCGCAACTCCTTGTAAAACGTCACAGCCATTTCAGGCACAAAGTTGAAAACGGCCGAAGAGTAAGTATTCACTCCAATGGAGACGTAGGCTTCAGCAAAAATTTCAGCCGTAGGCACGCCGCCGATATACACCAATCTGTCGCCAACGGTTTTGACGATTTTATTTAACGCCTGAATATCGCCTTTGCCATCTTTTAGCCCCACTAAATTAGGGCAATGATCGGCCAACTGCTGAACCGACGAGGCGTTCAAAATACCGTTACCGCGGTTGTAATAAATCACGTTGATTGAGGTGGCATCACAAATCTGGCGGGMATACTCAACCAAACCATCCTGCGGGCACTCGGTGAGGTACGGCGGCATCAATAGAATGCCGTCGGCGCCTGCCTCTTCAGCCGCTTTTGCAAAGGCTTTGCCTGTCTCCACGCTTAAGCCAGCACTGGCGATCACCGGCAAACGTCCGTCAATCACCTCAACCGCCACGCTAACGATTTCGCGATACTCCTCTAGTGAGAGACTGAAAAACTCCCCCGTACCGCCCGCGACAAAGACCGCGGAAATCTCGTGGCTAATAAACCACTCAAGCCGCTTGCGATAGCTCGCTTCATCAAAACGGCCCTGACTATCGAAGTCCGTGATGGGGAACGACAACAAACCATCGCCAATGGCGTTTATGACTGCTTGTCTTGAAAATGTCACCTTAAGCCCTCTTTATTAATGCGTTGGCCATTGGGTGAGTAGACGCTACCGACCGACCAACAGATTATGTAATACATCATACAACAAAGAAGATAAGTACCGCTCCACCAAGGCGCAAGCAGAACTATCAAAATTCAAACCAAAGTCTAGGGTCAACGGACCAAGGCAGGCTTCTTTGGATCGAACTCCCAGCCTGTAATTAAAAACTGCATGGCCATGGCATCATTCCGCTGCATGGTACCTAACGACTTATAAAGATGGTGCGCTTCCATAAGCTTCTCTTCATCCAGCTCAACCCCTAACCCTGGTGTTGTGGGCACCTTGAGTTTGCCGTCTTGAATCTGGAAAGGGTTGTGCGTAATACGCTGGCCATCTTGCCAAATCCAGTGAGTATCAATCGCGGTAATCTTGCCAGGGCAGGCGGCAGCAACGTGGGTCATCATGGCTAACGAAATATCGAAGTGGTTATTGCTGTGAGAGCCCCAGGTCATGCCCCACTCATTGCAAAGCTCACCGACTTTGACAGCACCTTGCATGGTCCAGAAATGGCAGTCCGCCAAAGGTATATCAACCGAATTAAGCTGGACGGCGTATTGCAGCTGTTTAAAATCTGTCGCAATCATATTGGTAGCCGTGGGCAGGCCGGTGCGCTTTTTGAACTCGGCCATGGTCTCACGACCGGAGTAGCTTTCTTCCTGACCACAGGGATCTTCAGCATAGCTGAGTAGATGCTTAATCGGATCGAGTACGCGCACCGCTTCATCAAGTTTCCAGGCCCCGTTGGGATCAAGCGTCAAACGCGCTTCAGGGAAAGCTTCGTGGAGCGCGCGAATGCAGTCGGCTTCTTCCTCGCCTCTCAGCACACCACCTTTAAGTTTGAAGTCCTTAAAGCCATAGCGCTCATAGGCGGCTTTGGCCAAATTAGCCACGGCGTCGGGTGTTAGTGCTTCTTGATAGCGTATTTCGTCCCAGGTGTCCTGGGGGTTATGCGCTTTAGGGTATGGCAGGTCTGTCTTGCCAGGGTCTCCCAGTAAAAATAGGTAGCCCAATGCCTCGACTTCATCACGCTGACGACCGTACTGACCGAGTAGGTCAGCCACGGGCAGCTGTAGCGCCTGTCCATAGAGGTCTAACAGCGCCGACTCAATACCTGTAATCACATGCACCGCTACGCGCAAATCAAATGTTTGACGACCGCGCTCTTCGCGCCCGTTCTGGGCTAATCGCAGGCGAACCTGATTGAGGGTGTGCTTAATATTATTGATCGGCGAACCTTCAACTAACTCACGGCACTGCTCCAGCCTGTTAAGAATACCGCCACTGGAAGGAATCTCACCCACGCCCTGATTACCCGCATCATCCTCAAGAATGACCACACAGCGAATAAACCAAGGGGCATGGCCGCCACTAAGGTTAAGCAAGAAGCCGTCATAGCCAGCGACGGGAATTACACGCATTGTTTTGATTTTTGGATACATATGCCTACTACACTGTTAGTTAATAAGCAGATTGATGCTCTAAGTAATACATCATACAACAAGAAGATAAGTATCTGGGCGTAGGAGCGCAAGCAGAACCAGCGGAATTTAAACCAAAGTAGCAGTAGCGGTCATGCCGCTCACATCGCTATAGGCAGCCTAGGCCTATAGCTAATCTTTTGAAAAACCGAGCCTTTAGATATCAACCACCCACGCTGGCTTAAACAGCAGCGGATTAAACTCATCAGGGTATCCACCGGGGTTGGCAATGATACGCGTGCCGTTACGCAGAATATCCACGGGTTCGTGCACATGCCCATGCACCCAAACGTCCATCTTGCCCATTAAATGGGGCAAGTCGGAGGCAAACGCCGGGGATAACGCATCTTCCAAGTATTGATCAGGAATACAGTCGTGCAGTGGGGCATGGTGACTAATCACAACCTTAGGGCCATCAAAGGGTTGAGCAAGCTCGTTTTCAAGCCAAGCAAGTGCTTCAGCGTGCACCTGCTGGCTCGCCTGTGGTGTGAACGTAACGCCTGGTGACGTTTGAACGATTTTAAAGTCGGGCATGTATCGTAGTGCCTTAGCCTCTGTATCGGCGGGGTTTTGAGTTGGGTCTCCGGCGTAAAGTGCAAAGTCTGTCCATAGCGTAGTGCCATAAAAGCGCACGCCATTGAGGGTTATGGCACGATTGTCCAGAAGCTCAATGTCGAGCCGCTCGGCTTCGAGCGCCAGCTCATCACGCAGCAGCGGCATGCAGGTACCGTAAAACTCATGGTTGCCTAATACATAGATAATCGGCGTGTCCGGAAAGCGGCAACGCGCCCAGGCAAGACCTTCGCACTGACGGTGAATATCTCCAGCAAGGATGACTACATCGACATCCACCTCAGGCAACTCGCGGTTTCCGTCAAAAAACTCCAGGTGCAGGTCAGACAAAATACGCAAACGCATAGGGCTCCTCGTGGCAAATACTTATTCAAACTATCTTATCCAGCCTAGGTCATTTTGTCGCAGGCCAGCGGTGCAATGTCACTTTATGCTGCATTGCAACAAAAAAGCGCTATACTAAGAATGTAGTCCCACTAGGAGGACCACATATGACTTTTCTGATAACACCCCCTGCATACGATAATGAAGTTCTAGAGTTCTGGAACTTGAATGCTCAATGGCATCGTGCCGCAGTTGAAGCAGTGAAAGCCTATTTAGGCTAATTCAGGTGCTTTCTTCCCCTTGAGACCCAAAGCTAAACACCGAAGCCGGATTAATTTCCGGCTTTTTTATGCGGTTGAAAACATTCACCAGCGCGGCAATGAATGTAACGTCGACAGTTCCTGATGTCCTCCTACTGAAATTTGTAAGCTATAGCTTACAAAAAATGGCAAATCGCCTACATCGTTAGGACTAGCCCTCTGCAAAAAAAGCTCTTAATATCTCACCACAGCTAAATTGCTGCCCTGCACAATATCAGCTGTACATAACAAAATATTTCACACAACACACACCCTGAAAAAGGAGTGAACGCCATGCAACGAGCAGCCTCCCAAGGTCATACGTTGGAAGTTGATGTTATGGAAGTATGGGCACAGCGTGCTATACAGCAACGTGCAGCACTTGACGCTATTAAAGCTTATCTGCGTTAAGCCTGGATGCGGTACGCTACTCAGCCCCACACAACGTCTCGTTTTAGCGAGGCGTTTTTTAAGCCTTTTGTAGCCATTGAACAGAAAAATTCCGCCATCAACAACTGGATGCGATAAGCAACCTTCAAGCTGTACCTACGCTTTACACAACGATTTTCACACTGCCAAGTTTCAAAATCATACCTCTCCTTGACAAAATACGCCTGCGCAAGAAAGCCCTCTTCTAACAGGCTTCTATGCTCGTAAAGATGAATATTTTTAATGCTGCTACGGCTACGATTAATTACGCTTTGTGCAGATTTAACAACAACGCTTAGCGCAATCCTGCAATGAATGTAGTTAATCTCCATCGTTTCTGCACGAGTAGGTATGGAGTTATATAAAGAAATAGTCTAATATTAATTTGGCTAATGAAGGCGCAATACTCAACGTGCAGACTCTTCTTGTTATGCACGCATATTGACGAAGGAACGGACGATGCAAACACCTTTTTTGGTTCGCAAAACATCTTATGCTTTAAGTTTAGCGGCGACACTCGCCCTCAGCGGCTGTCAATCCGGCGCTGATCTCGGCGGCCTAATATCTGCGGGCTCCGGTTTCGCTGGCGCGGCTACGATGTCTGACCAGCAAATGCAACAACTTGGCGATCAAACCATTGCTCAGCTTGACTCCCAAAATCACCTGATAGCAGATAACAGCCAGTACGCAGAACGTTTGGCAAAATTAACTCAAGGTTTGGAAACAGTCGACGGCCATACGCTTGACTATAATGTTTATCAACTAGACGAAGTGAACGCTTTTGCGGTTCCAAACGGCTCCATTCGGCTGCATAGCGGGCTGATGGATGAGATGACCGACGATGAAGTGCGCTACGTTATCGCCCACGAGATCGGACACGTCGCACTAGGACACTCCAAGCGTGCATTCCAGGTCGCCTATGCCGCGTCTGCTGCACGTGAAGCAGCGGCTGCCAGCGGCAGCAGCACCGCTGCCGCACTTTCAAGCTCTGAGCTTGGTGACTTGGGCGAAAAACTTGTCAATGCCCAGTTCTCGCAAAGCCAAGAGAGTGAAGCTGATGACTATGCCATTGAGCTAATGCAGCGCCACAACATGAATGCAGAGGCTTCAGTTGCAGCCCTACGCAAGATAGAAGCCAAATACGGCAACGACAGCAGCCTCTTCTCCAGCCACCCAGCAGCGGGTGACCGTGCAGAACGCCTAGAAGCTTCGTTCCAGTAAAGCTCAGGCACCAGTACTCCTGCCAAGTTAGTCTTGATAATGAATGGCAGGAGTATTGGTTGCTAGGGTTTAAAGATTTTTTCTTACCTCCACTAAGCCCACTCGCCACCCTCTTCTTGCTGTTCGGACAGTTGCGTTAGGTAAGTGTCCTGCAAGATATACATCCGCTTTACATCACGGTACTTGCCATTAATAAAGAACTCCTGCACCAAGTGGCCCTCTTCTATAAAGCCACTTGCCTCGTAAAGATGAATCGCTTTAACATTTTCCACCGCCACTATGAGGTATACTTTGTGCAGGTTTAAAATGGTGAAAGAGTAATGCAGCGCTTGACGAATTAACGTGCGCGCAAACCCCTTGCCCTGATACTCTGGAGTAATAATGATTTGAAACTCGCCGCTGCGATGGATATAGTCGATTTCAATCAGCTCTACCAGACCAATGGCATTTCCATGGCTATCTTCAGCGACAAAGCGCCGTTCGGCGTTGTCATGGATGTGCTTGTTATACAGCTCTTCCAGCTCATCGAATGACTCGTAAGGCTCTTCAAACCAATACGACATAATGCTCTGGTTATTATTTAGTTCATGCACAAAGCGCAGGTCGTTGCGCTCCAATGCACGCAAATAAAGTGTGTGGCCCATTTCCCGCTATCCTTATGAATATCCGTTAAGAATACTCGTTTTAAACTTGCTCGCTACCCGGTTCTTGCATTTAGGTTAGGCCATTTTGGCCAGGCGTCTAAATGAAAACAGCTCCGCCAAAGGGTGTTCTCTACCCTCTATAAGCGCTCGCAGCAGTTTGGCGCCTATCATGCTATAGCTAATGCCGTTGCCGCCGTAGGCCATGGCAAAATGAACGCGAGGGCCTAGGGCGTCATGCGGGCCGAAAAAAGGTAGACCGTCGTCGGTTTCAGCAAAGGTGCCACCCCAAGAGAATGTAGGATTAATCTCGAGTTTAGGCCATAGCGTTTCTATTTTAGCAGTTAGCCCTTCGGCCTTCTCTTCTACCCGCGCATCGCGGCGCTTGGGAATATCTTCATCGTCGTCGTCGCCCCCTACGAGAAGTCGTCCATCGCAGGTAGTGCGCATATACAGGTAGGGGCGCGATGATTCCCACATCATGGTGTGGCGCAGTTTGCCCAATGCCTCTGGCGGTAGTGGGTCGGTGATCAGCGCGTAGCTACTGCGATTGACGGCCACCTTTTCTGGCAGCCAGGCTTGCGACTCATACCCTGCGGCCATCACTACGTACTGGCAACGCAGCTTGGCGCCATTGGCCAGAGTGAGCGTGACGCCTTGATCATCCGGCGTCATCGTCTCCATCTGTGTGCGGTCATATACTTCTCCCCCACGCGCGACCACCCTGGAAAACAGCTGATATGCCATGCGATAAGGATCAATAGTGGCGGCTAGCTGAGTAAGAATAGCGCCGGGTGCCTCAAAGCCGTACTCCGCCAAAATAGCCTCGCGTTCAAGCCATTCGGCTTCAAAACCGTGTTGTTGGCGCAGCGCCAATTCCTCCTGAAGCGATGCGACATCCTCTTCGCTACTGGCATAGTAAAGGCTTTGCTGACGCTCAAAGTCCACATCGCCCAGCCCTGCCGCCAGGGACTCAAGCTCACCAATGGCCTCTGCACAGGCGCGGTAAGCACGCACTGCATCGCCTTCCCCGTAGCGCTCGGCTAACTCTGTCATATGGGTGTCAATTTCGTACTGCAGTAAAGCAGTACTGGCGGCTGAACTGCCCCACCCAACATCCCGGCGTTCAAGCACCACCACATGGTGGCCACTGCGGCTTAGCTCATCAGCAATCAACGCCCCCGTAATACCGCCACCAATCACCACAACCTCGCATTGGTGATCGCGAGTCAATTGAGGAAAGGTTTTCAACAGGCCATTTTTGACCGCCCAAAAGGGATAACCACTTTTCAGATCCATCTGTTTGCCTTTGCTTGAGAGACTTGCAGTATGCTGTTAACCATAGATGGTTCCCCGGAACTTGCTTGAGAAAACGCTTCTGAGTGATCGCCCCACACAATAAAGGAGATGCACATGATTGATTTACGCAGTGATACGGTGACCCGTCCGACCTCTGCCATGAAAGACACCATGATGGCCGCCCCGGTTGGCGATGATGTGTGGGGCGATGACCCAACGGTCAACGCGTTTCAAGCCAACCTGGCCGAGCAGGCAGGTAAAGAAGCGGCGCTGCTGTTTCCTAGCGGGACTCAAAGCAACCTGGTGGCGCTAATGGCCCACTGCGAGCGCGGCGATGAGTACATTGTTGGGCAGTCCGCACACGCCTATCGTTGGGAAGGCGGTGGCGCCGCGGTGCTGGGCAGTATCCAGCCCCAGCCCATTGAAAACGCCGCCGACGGTAGCCTGCCACTGGAAAAAATCAGTGCCGCGATTAAAGCCGACGATTTTCACTTTGCGCGTACTAAGCTGCTGGCATTAGAAAACACCTTTGGCGGCAAAGTGCTGCCCGCAGAGTACGTATTAAAAGCCACTGAGCTTGCCCGCGAGCGTGGTTTGGCAACGCACTTAGACGGCGCGCGACTGTTTAATGCAGCGGTCGCCACGGATACCTCGCTCAAGCAGCTCTGCCTACCGTTCGATAGCGTATCGCTGTGCTTCTCAAAAGGCCTGGGTACGCCAATAGGGTCGGCACTGGTGGGCTCACAAGCATTGATCGACCGCGCTCGGCGCTGGCGTAAAGTGGTGGGTGGCGGTATGCGCCAATCAGGGATTATCGCCGCCGCCTGCCAGTATGCGTTAGATCATCACGTAGCCGACTTAGCCGACGATCACCGCCGCGCTGCTCGCCTGGCAGAGGGCTTAGCAAAGCTGCCAGGGGTCAAGATTACCGCCCAGGCAACCAATATGGTGTTCGTGCATTTCCCCGATGCGCATGTAAAGCCACTCTCCGCCTGGCTAAAAGAGCACGGCATTTTGATTGAGCTGCTTTACGCCACGCGCTTCGTGACCCATCGCGATCTTAATGATGCGGATATCGACAAAGTCATCGCGGTGATGGAGGCTTATTTTAGTCGGCATTAACCGGTGATCGGCTTAGCTAAGCGATGTCGCCCCTAGAGCAAGATGTACAGCGATGCCTGCCATCATCAAGCCAATCAGGCCATCGATAATGCGCCATGCGATGGGTTTTGAAAGCCAAGGCGAAAGCGCAGCGCCGCCCCAGGCCAGCAGACTAAACCAGAGTATGGACGCGGTTGATGCCCCCGCCACAAACACACCGGCGCTCTCCTGCTGGGCGCCAATGGCGGGTATTAGCAGCAGCGTATCCAGATACACCTGGGGGTTAAGCACGGTGACGGCAAGAGTGGCGAAAATCACTTTGGTTAAGCTGCGCGCTTTTCCGGCCTCAGCGCTTAACCCTTGCCGTCCGCTAAAGGCTCTAAATAATGCCTGGGCCGCCAGCCAGCTTAAAAATACTACACCCACCCAGCGCATGGCCTCCAACGCGCTGGGCATCGTCAGCAGAAAAGCACTCACGCCAAACATGCCCGCCGTGAGCAAGATAATATCCGCACTCATGCACAGCCCTGCCGACCACCAGTGGTACTCACGACGAATCGCCAGTCCTAGGATGTAGGCGTTTTGCGCTCCAATCGCCATGATAATCCCACCGCACACCACCAGCCCGGTAATATAACTTTCCCACATTGCCCTGCCCCTATTGCCGGAATTAGCGTCGCGTTAATTAATCTGGCAATAAAGTAACTGGGAATGCTGATTGCTAAAAATCATCCTGCTAATGGGGTATTAGTTTTACTTATAGAAGAGCCAGTCATTAAATTTTAAAAATGGTTCAACATGTTAAGAATCATGGTTGTCCTAGAGCCCTACCCAACGAGATCCGCGCTCAAAGCTGACTACCCGCATCAGCGCTACTCAGCCACCCGAGCCACCGCATCGCGGCTGGCGGCTTCTCGCTGTTCGCCGGTGAGTTCAACCAACTGCCCCTGGCGCATTTCCAGCAGCCGGTCGGCCTGGTCGAAGTAGTGGTCGTCGTGGCTGATCACCACCAGCGTCTTGCCCAGCGCTCGCAACTGCGGCAGCAGCTCACGGTAGAAGACCCGGCGGAACTGCGGGTCTTGGTCGGCGGCCCATTCGTCAAGCAGCAATAGGTCGCGCTGTTCAGCGACCGCCAGCAGCATCGCCAGGCGTTTGCGCTGGCCCTGGGAGAGGTTGACGTTGGTGATGCGATCGCCGTCGAAGTCAAGCTTACTGCGCATGCCCAGTGCGGCAAGCCACTCCTCCATCAGCGCGGGGTCGGGTGACTCGCCCGCAGGGCCCATCAAACGGTCAAAGAGATGCAGGTCGGTGTAAATGGCCGAGAAGTGCTGGCGATAGCGTGTCCAGTCCTCCTCCTGCAGCGGCCTGCCATCGACTCGGACACATCCACTTTGGGGTTGGTAAAGCCCGGTTAGCAGTCTCGCCAAAGTCGATTTCCCGCTGCCGTTACCGCCGATCAGAAATACCACTTCGCCACGCTTCAAGGTCAGATCGATAGGGCCGATGGCAAAACCTGATCGAGCCTCCTCATCCGGGTAGCGATAGCTGACCTCCTCCAGGGTTAGTTCCTGCCAGTCGTGGCGCAGCGCAGAGTGGCCGAACGCTTCGCGGTGCTCGGCCAGGTCTAAACTGCTGATTTTTTCAAACGCCACTCGGGCGTTAATCAGCGTCGGGAAAGCGCCTATGGCCTGCATCAACGGCGCGCGCAAAAACAGCAGCGTGAGTGAGAAGGTCGTGGCTACCTGCACCGATGCCCAACCCAGGCCGTTGGCCAAAAAGAACGCCACACCAATGGCGCCCAGCATCATGATGTTGAACCAGTTCACCGCGCTGAGATGGTAGGTATCACCAAGAATAAAATGACGCCGACAATCCTGTGCGTTAGGCGTATAGACATCACGATACAGCCATTCGGCACGGTCACGGTTGAGCGCCAGCTCCTTGCGTCCCTCGATCACCGACTGGTAATCCGCGTAGAGACGATCCTGTATTTCGCGCAGTTTGGCCATATGCCCATAGACCCGAGCCACCAAACGCATGCCAATCAACACCGTCACGATCACCCAGAGCGCGGTGACGCCCAGCATGGCAGGCGAAAGCCACGCCAGGTAAAGCGTGGCGCCTATCGTCAGCACCCCGCCCTGCACCAGCTCCGGCAAGCGTATAAAAGCAACGGTCACTGAACTCACGTCGGTGGAGAGACTCGCCAACAAACGCGCACTGCCAATCTGCTCAGCGCGTTCGATATTGGTATCCAGAATTCGCTTGATCAACTGCCCCCGCAGCCGGTAGACGAAATGGTGGCCCAACGTGGTCAGCGCCAACTGTGATGTCAAGGTAATGACCAGTAGCAGCGCTATCAGACCCAGGAATTCGGGCAGGATGCGCCAGGGGTCGGTGAAGGTGCCCAGCAGCCGTTGATTGATAAAGGCGATGACACCGATGCCCAAGCCAGCGCTTGTCAGGCTAAGCAGCACTACGGCCACAAAAGGCCAGCGGTAATCACGCCATACAATTCTCAACAGCTCCATAACCACAACTCCCCGGCATTCTGTTTTCTTTAACAGCTAAAAGCGCTGGTGATTACAAACGCCGCAGCCCCCACATAAAGTAGGCACCGCCAATCAGTGAAGCGACCAAGCCCGCCGGTATCTCATAGGGGAAAATAATCTGACGCCCCACCCAGTCGGCCAGCACCATCAGTAGCATGCCGATCAACGCAGCACCCAGCAGGTGCTGCCCTGCACGGGAGAAGCCCACCAAGCGCGCCATATGCGGCGCCAGCAGGCCAATAAACGAAAGCGGCCCCACCACGAGGGTGGCGCAGGMGGTGAGCAGTGCTACCAGTAACAGCAACGCCAAGCGGGCACGGTTGAGGGTTACCCCAAGCGCCTTAGCCGTCGGCGCGCCTAAGGGCAAGATATCCAGCCAGCGGGTGAAGGGCAGCGTGACCAGCGCCAGCACAGCGGCAATCCCCCCTACCACCACCGCATTGGTGACATCCACGTAATAGGTAGAGCCCGCCAGCCAAGCGATCACCTGCTGGCCACGAGGGTCGCCGCCCGCCAGCATCACACTGCGCACTGCATCAAACAGCGCACTGACCGCCACCCCGGTGAGCAGCAAGCGCTCGGGGAGATAACCGCTCTTGCGGTTGATACCCACCAACACCAGCAGCGTCGCGAAAGCACCCAGGGTGCCCACGCCAATCAGCATCATATTGGTGGGTGCGGGCAGTAGGAAAATCCCTAAAATCAGCGCAATGGCACAGCCACCGCTGATACCCAGCACTTCGGGGCTGGCCATGGGATTGGCAGAAAGCCGCTGAAGTATCGTCCCGGCAATCGCCAACATCAATCCGCTGGCAGCGGCCGCCATCACCCGGGGCATACGCCACTGCATGACATTCCAGTTATTGGGCGCCAGCCAATACCAGCCATCTACGCCCTGGCCAAACAGCAAACCGAGAACCGTTGCCCCCAGTAACGCAAGCAGTAATCCAGTAACTAAACGTGAAGGCGCTGGGKGACGACGGGCGAAAACACCGGCCCCTTTCGGCGGCTGGTCGCCCTGCAGTTTCAGGCGCGGAATCAGCCACATTAACAGCGGTGCCCCCAGGGCACCGGTAATCGCCCCGGTAGGAATAAAGGCTGCCACCATGCCACCAAACTGCTGCAGCAGCAGATCCGTGGTAGCCAGCAGCACGGCCCCTAATAGCGTCGACCAGATTAGCCGCGGCCCTAAGCGGCGCGCACCGGTCATGCGCACGATATTGGGCGCTGCCAAGCCGATAAAACCGATGATGCCTACCACGCTGACAATGCTGCCGGTAATAAATACTGCCAACCCCATCCCCGCAAAGCGCAGATAGGTCAGCGAGACTCCCAGGCTCTTGGCGCTAGCATCATCCAGTTCCAGCACAGCCAAGGGGCGCAGCAAAAACCACGCGGCCACGCAGCTAATCGCCAGCCGCGGCCAGAGGATTGCAACGCCGTCCCAACCGTTTTGTGCCAGCGAACCGGCCCCCCAAATCAGCAGCCCCGAGAGTGCCTCGTGGTTAAACAGMAGCAGCGCCGTAGACAGCGCCCCCAGGTACAGATTGACCACCAGGCCCGCCAGCACCACCACGATCGGCGCCAGCCCGCGCCGCCAGGAGAGCAGAAACACTAATCCAACCGCTAGCGCGCCACCCAATAAGGCGACCCATTCGCGCCCGGCGACAAGCAGCCCCGGCGCCAGCAAGGTGGCGGTCATCAACGCCAGGTTAGCGCCCGATGCCACCCCTAGGGTGGTGGGCGATGCCAAGGGGTTGCGCAAAACCTGCTGCATAAGTACGCCCGCTAGCCCTAACCCCCCCCCGGCTAACAGCGCAATCGAGAGGCGCGGCCACCACGCGTAATAAAGCAGCAGCTCGTCAACGTTTTCAAAAGAGGGCGCCACTAACGCCTGCAATCCCAGAGTAAAACCACCCTGCCCCTGCAGGCCCACCCAAAACAGCACGACCATCGGCAGGCTCAGCAACAGGCAGGCTTTCGCGGGCGACATTCCTCCCMCTCGTTGGGCAACTTGTGAGGCGCCTAGCATAGCGAGCACCCTTTTGTGAGCACCGAACAGCTCGCCACGCGTGGCGTAATAGGCAGCAGCGTCATTGTCTAAGCCTTAATCGTTCTGGAGGTTAATAGTTAAATTATTGACAACGATTCTAAATGATAATAATTAGCACTACAATTGACTCCTTAATTGATGCACAAGTAACGGAGCCTCCTTATGGCAGCCAAACCGAGCTACCAGCTTTTTGATATCACCCTCGCCCGGCGCACCCAAGTCAGCGCCTCATTAGTCAGGTTTACTTTCACTGGCCCGGAAGTCAGCCAAATGGCGACCTATGCCCCGGATCAGCGCGTCAAGCTGTTCTTCCCCGAAGGCGGTGGTAGTCTCGATCCGCTGTTTGAAATTACCAAGCTGGAAGAGCACGACTGGTACGGCGCCTACCGCGCACTGCCGGATGCCCAAAGGCCCTCAGCGCGCACCTACACCATCCGTGCCCTGCGCCCGGAGAAGGCCGAGGTGGACGTAGAATTTGTACTCCACGGCGATAATGGCCCCGCATCGCGCTGGGCAATGCGTGCCCGCCCTGGTGACCGGCTAGCCATGACAGCCCCCGACGCCAGTGCGGAAGGCCCAAAGCTGGGCTACGAGTGGAAGCCGCCCCAAGGCGTGCGCCGTATTCTGATCATCGCCGATGAAACCGCCCTCCCCGCTGCTGCCGGTATTCTGGAAACCCTTGATGACTTGCCGCTCAAACCCAAGGTCGAAGCGCTATTCGAAGTGCCTCGTGGCGACGACGTTCAGCCGCTGCCCCAGGCCGCCAAACTGCGCTGGCTGGCCCGCGACGCGGAGCCCGCCTGCCAACACGGTGAGCTGCTGATGAGGGCGCTGCGTGATATCGATTTGCATAGGGAAATTCAAGCGCTAGGCGGCATGCCTGCTAATACCACTACCAGCACCACTACCAGCGCCACGACCAACGACGAAAGCGACGATGAGGATGGCCCACTCTGGGAACCCGCCACCCTAGATGACAGTGCGCCCTTCTACGCATGGATCGCCGCTGAAACCAAGGTCGCCATGAAGCTGCGTCGCTATTTGGTCAACGAGTGCGGGCTACCCAAGCAGTACGTTACCAGCATGGGCTACTGGCGCCTGGGCAAGGCCAATGGTTAAAGGAACGGCAAACAACACGGCGTTAAACAGTGATCTCACAAGCAAGCCAGCTCAAATGCCTATTGGCTGGCGAGACAGCCCCAACGGCTATGGGCGGGTCAGCCGTACACTTCACTGGTTGACCGCCGCGCTGGTCACGCTGCAATTTACCGTGTTGCTGGCCTGGAGAGGAATGGGCGAAAACGCTATCACGCTGTTCTTGGCGAGCATCGGGCCTCACGGCTCATTGGGTTTTATGATTCTGATAGTGACCCTGGCGCGCCTTGGCTGGGCATGGAACAACCGCAAGCAACGCCCGCCCCTATCACCTGGTCTAGGCGGGCGCATGGCGCGCTTTGTCCATATCACGTTTTATGGGCTGCTGCTGTGGCTGCCCGCTTTCGCTATTTTGCGCCAGATCGGCCGCGGTGGAGCGCTACGCTTTTATGGCATTGAGCTGCTACCCGAAGCGGAACGCGACATCACCTGGATGGTCGCCCCCGCCGAGCTCCTTCACGGCCCGCTTTCGTGGCTGTTATGTGGATTAGTCATCGGCCACATCATGATGGCGCTGATTCACCGCTTCTGGCTCAAAGACCGGGTACTGGCGCGTATGGTGGGGGCAAGTGGCCGATGAGGGTTCCGCTAGCGGCTCTTCGGCAGTCTCAGACTCAGCAGTCAACAGCTTGCCGCTCTCCAGCCGCACCAATTGATCCGCGAGGTGGAAATAGCGGTCATCGTGGGTGATGACCAACACCGCTTTGCCCATGCGTTTTAGCTCGGGCAACACCTCGCAGTAAAACACCTCTTTGAATAACGGATCCTGATCCGCCGCCCACTCGTCAAACACCAAGAAGGGCCGATCCTCAAGGTAGGCCACGACAAGCGCCAAGCGCTTACGTTGCCCCTGAGAGAGTGCTTGGGTGGTGAACGCACCGTTTTCAACCCGCACCTTGTGCTGCAGGTGCAACTTGGCCAGCAGGCGATTACCCYCCTCGTCCAGGCCATCACGCGGTGCCTCTAACAGACGTTCAAAGAGATGGAAGTCTGAGAACACCACCGAGAAAAGCTGCCGGTAGGCATCCAAGCCATCCGCTTCGACCCGCTCGCCATTGAGCAATACCTCACCACCTTCAGGCGGATAAAGCCCCACCACTACTTTGGCCAGCGTGGTCTTACCGCTACCGTTACCCCCCACCAGAAAAACCACTTCCCCCGGCGTAAAACTCAGATTAATCGGCCCCAACTCAAAGAAGTCATCGCTCTGCTCGTGGTAGTACTGATGGGTGACGTCGCGCAACTCGAGACGCTGCAAGGCAGGCACCTGAGGTGACACCTGCCTCTCCTGCCCCTGGGGCATCTCGCGTGTGATGTCATCAATTCGACTAGCAGCTACCCGCGCCATATTGATCCGCGGGATATTGATCAGCAAGCCTTCAAGGGGGGTCACCATAAACACAAACACCAGGGCAAATCCGGTCATTACCTGGGTTTGGTTAGGCCCATCGCCCGCCAACACAAACAACACCAGACCGATAAAGGCGTACATCAGGAACTGCCCCCAACTGGTCGAGATCACGAACAGCGACATGCCATAGGTACGCAGCCGCCGCACGCCTTCAACCGMCTCCCCCAGTATCTGATCCATAAAGACACGGCTCTTGCGTTGGTGTAGCCGCAGCTCTTTTGCACCATCGGTCAGCGCGCGGAAATGTCCAAACAGACGATCCTGCTCGGATGAAGCGGACTGTAGGTAATGAATAGCGCGTAAGTGCACCAGATGGTAGCCGACAGCGCCCAGCCCAATCACCCCTAAAGCAAACAGGAACACCTGCCATGAGAGCATCGCCAGGTAGCCCAAGCACCCCACCACGATGACCGTATTGGTCAAAATCACCGGCAAGCTAACGAACAGTACCGCCACGTTATTGCTGTGCTCGGTGAGTGCCGACTGGATCCGCGCACTGCCCACACGCTCGAAGTGAGCAAAAGGGGTCTCGGCCACACACTGGGCGACAAAACTGCGTAACTCGGCCAGCGCACGCTGCCCCAACCGCTCAAACAGCGCCGTCGACACCATCCGACAGAGCATTAGGGCCACAGCAATCCCCGCGAAGCCCCAAGCCGCATTGGCACGGCTGGCGGCATCGCTGTTTAACGCCGCATTGATTTGGGCAATCAGCAGCACGCTGAAAAGCCCCGAGAGAATGCTGGCCAGCGCAGCAGCGGTCATCAACCCGCGAGTTCGACGAATCAGATAGGGAAGCACATTCACCTCATTGGAAAGCCATTAGAAAAAGCGACTGGAAATCGGCACCTACCTCTAATGACGAACCGCTCGCGTAAAAAGTTAACCAATTTTATGTAAACAAGCCTCATTCTCATTCGTCATTAGATAAGGAAGTCAGTAACGCCGCCCTCCGGCGGGGTGATTTTAATTCGTTTCTTTGATTCGTTCTTATTGATAGGAGCTTAGCGGTGTCCAGTTCTGTCCAGGCACAACCACAGGTACACGTACCCTCTGAAAGCCACGCGGTGGCCTCGCTGATCTCACGCCCCGAGGGCTACGACTATCAAGTCAGCTACGAGGTCACTACACAGTCGCTTTATGTGAAGGGTGATCAAGAGCGCCTTGAGTGGGCACTGGTGGATGACAACCACTGCTTGACGCTGCGCTGGCCGCAGCGCTCAGCACCACCGCTCCCGGCACTGCTTGCCGCTATCGAAGGCGCTTTTGCCTTTTACCCAGGCACTGTTGCATTACGCCTTCAGCTACCTAGTGCTTTGCACGCCAACCTGTGTGCCGCCGGCATCGCGGTTAAAGATAGCCATGGAGAGCTCTGGGTATATGCGGAGCTATTTTGGCAGTTACCCACGCTTTGGCTTAACTCGCCCCCCACGCGCCCTTACCCGCAGCAACCCATTATGGTGAGTGGAACACGACACCCACGCCGCCCGCCGCGCCCCAGGGGCACGGTCTATCAGCGTCATATTGCCTGGCTGGATGCCACCTTGAGCTTTCGAGTGCTTGACCTTGCACTTGACCTTGAACGCTTCAACCGCTGGATGAACGACCCGGTTGTCGCTCACTTCTGGGAAGAGCAGGGTGATTTGCAACAGCACCGCGAACGGCTGGAGAGCACATTGCAAAACCCCAGTGTGGTACCACTTATCGGCTGTATCGACGGCGAGCCCTTCGGCTATTTTGAGACCTACTGGGCCAAGGAGGATCGCATCGGCGCTTATTACGATGTCGGTGACTTTGACCGCGGCTGGCACGTGCTGATCGGTGAAGCCGCTTTTCGCGGGCGGCCTTATGTCGCCGCTTGGCTGCCCTCTATCTCGCACTACCTGTTCCTGGACGACTGCCGCACCCAGCGCCTGGTGATTGAACCCCGCGTAGATAACACCAAGATGCTGCGCAATCTTGCACAGTGCGGTTATGCCCATGTGAAGGCGTTCGATTTCCCCCATAAGCGGGCCATGCTCGGCATGCAGCTACGCGAACACTTTTTTAACGAGCGCAGTTGGATTCCGCTGCCCTCGCACCCTGGGTCAGCGCCACGACCCGATCCACGCTTCACCCCATAGACACATCAGCCACGAGGACTCTTATGCATATTCACGATTTGATCGGCATCGGCTTCGGCCCCTCCAATATTGCCCTGGCCATAGCTCTCGACGAACAGCGCCAGGCAGGGCAAGCGAAGGATGCCTTGKTTATTGAGCGCCAGCCCTGCTTTGCTTGGCACCCGCATATGCTGCTGGAAAATGCCCATATGCAAATCTCTTTTCTCAAAGATCTGGTCACGCCGCGCAACCCAGGAAGCCGTTTCAGCTTTCTCAATTACCTCCACAGCAAAGGCCGCCTGCAGGACTTTATCAATCTGCAGACCTTCTTCCCCAGCCGCCACGAATTCAATGACTACCTAAGCTGGACTGCCAGCCACTTTGAACACCAGTGCACCTATGGAGAGGATGTGTTTGAAGTGCTGCCCGAAACTGATAACGACGAGGTCGCCTACCTCCGCGTGCGTTCACGGGATGAGAGTGGCGCGGTGCAGGAAAGGCTCACCCGTTCATTGGTAATTAGCGTGGGGGGCGCGCCCAATGTACCTGAATGCTTCGCCGGGCTAAAAGACGACCCACGGGTCTTCCACTCCAGCCACTATCTGAGAGAGCTGGCGAAGCAAGACGCCCCCAAACGCATCGCGGTGATCGGTGCGGGCCAGAGCGCCGCTGAGATATTCCTTGATCTACACGGCCGTGAAGGCATTCAGGTGGATCTTATTAGCCGGGCATGGGCCTTTAAACCCTCCGACGATAGCCCTTTCGTCAACGAGATTTTCAATCCCGAATACACCGACTACGTGTTCAACAACCCCACCGGCCAGCGGGAAGCACTGCTGCAGGAGTACAAAAGCACTAACTACTCAGCCCCTGACTTGGCGCTGATTCAGGAGATTTACGATGTGTTCTATCAGCAAAAAGTAACCGGCCAGGCCCGCCACCGCTTCCGCCGCCGCCATGAAGTTATTGGTAGTCAAGCAGGCCCCGAAGGTATTGAGCTAAATGTTCGCGATTTAGAGAGTGGTCATACGGACTCCACTCGCTACGACGCAGTGGTATTAGCAACAGGCTATATACGCGACACCCATAAACAGCTATTGGCCCCCGTCGCGGACTACCTGCCTGACTTTGCCGTTAACCGCCACTATCAGCTCTACACCAAGCCTGCGTTCAAACCGGCTATTTTCCTGCAAGGCAGCTGCGAGCCCACCCATGGTTTAAGCGATACCCTGCTGTCGATTTTGGCAGCCAGGACAAGTGAGATCTGTGAAGTGCTTAATGAGGCACTGCCAACATCCTATTCAGGAGTATCAACTCCCTCACTAGTAGGCGCGGACTAACCAAGCACTATTAACGCATGGCCGCTTTCTCAGAGCGGCCCCTAATACCGAGACTTACGCCCATTATGTCCTTACATCCTGATGTCGCCGCTTTCTTAGACCTGGTCGCCGATAGCAGCAATCCGCCTTTCCACTCGCTCTCACCACAACAGGCACGCGCTGCCTACGAGGCATCATCACAGATGCTTGATGAGCCAATATCTAACGATGCAACGGCACTGAGCATTACCTGTCGAGATGGCCACCCTCTTGAACTACGCCGCTACCAAGGCGAGCAGTCTTTAGCGCCCACCCTGCTCTACTTCCATGGTGGCGGCTACCTACTGGGCAGCCTGGATTCTCACGATTCGCTCTGCCAAAGCATCGCTCAAGCAACTGGCTACACAGTGTTGGCTGTCGACTATCGCTTGGCCCCCGAGCACAAGTTTCCGACGGCTTTTCACGATGCTGAAGATGCCTATTGCTGGCTGCTGAAGCATGGCGAAGCGATGGGCATCGATACCTCACGTATCGCCGTGGGTGGTGACAGTGTAGGTGGCACCCTGGCCACGGCTCTTTGCATGTCAGCGCGTGATAATGGTTGGCACCTTCCACGCTGCCAGATTTTGCTCTACCCCTGTACCAGTGCCTGGCAGGACAGCGAGTCTCACCGCCGATACGCACAAGGCTACCTACTGGAAGCAGACACCCTGCAGTGGATGTTTGGCCACTATCTAAATAGCGATGAGGAACGCCACGACTGGCGTTTTGCGCCGCTGGAGGCTGCGGATCTCAAAAGCCTACCACCTGCATTTATCGCCCTGGCCGAACACGACCCCCTGGTCGATGAAGGCATCGCCTACGTGAACCGCTTACAGGAAGCGAACGTGAATACCCAACTGACCATATACCCCGGCATGGTGCACGACTTCGCACGCCTGGGCAGCATTACGCCCGATGCCACCGGTCAAGTACGCGCGGATATCGCCAAAGCACTTCAGCACCATCTTAGTAAGCACCCCAGCCCTGTTGATTTTTAATTTCCTCCCATGGGGCACGTCATGATTGGTACCTGTGGCGTCTCTTGCCCCAGGTACCATTTTGGGCAACAGAGTGTTGCAAGACAGTACAAATTCAGAACATAATACTAATAATAACAATTACCATTAACACATAAATATCATTCAAGGGGATTATCATGCACCAATTTCGTACCGGCCTGCGCAGGAAACTGCTCTCCGTGGCCATTGCTAATGCCTGCGCTGCGACGCTATTCGTGGCACCAGCTGCTCTCGCTCAAGACACTAATCTACAGCCAAATGAAAGCAGCGATACAAGCACCACACTACCGACCCTACAAGTAACCGAAAGCCGCCTCTATGAAGAAGCAACGGGACCAGTTGATGGCTATGTGGCCACACGTAGCGCGACTGGCACAAAAACTGACACTCCTCTTAACGAAGTGCCACAGTCAATATCTGTTATTACCCGCGATGAGGTTGAAGCGCGGGGAGCTCAGTCCATCGGTGACACCTTGAGTTATACCGCAGGCGTTATTGGTAACTCTAACGGGCTAGACCCAAGACGTGACTTTGTTTCCATACGTGGTTTCAGTGCTACAGAGCTTTTTTATCGCGACGGATTGAGGCTCACTGCGTTCAACAACCAGGGAAGAACCGTCTCAGAACCTTATGGTTTAGAGAGAATTGAAGTTCTCAGGGGGCCTTCCTCGGTTCTTTATGGACAAGGCGGCCCAGGGGGAATCGTCAATCTCGTTAGTAAAAAACCCACCGACATACCCCAAGGCGAAGTTCGAGTTTCTACAGGAAGTAACGATCTCAATCAGATCGCTACCGATGTTAGTGGTTATCTAGATGACCAGGGAGCACTGAAGTATCGTTTTGTAGGTTTACTAAGAGATGCGAATGCAGAAATTGACTATACAAAAAATGACCGTACTTATCTTGCACCAAGCCTCTCCTGGACACCGAATGATAGAACTTCTCTCACCTTATTAGCAGAATATAAAGAACTGGATACTGTTGGATCTTACTATGCACTCCCTCAGGCAGGTACATTGGATAGTAACCCCAATGGTGAAATCCCTCGCTCGCGTTTCATCGGTGAGCCTGGCACTGACAACTTCGAACAAACTTATTTTTCAGTGGCAAGTTTATTCGAGCATAAGTTCAATGACACAGTAACCGTTCGGCAAAATACCCGCTATCGTGAAGCAGAAACAGATATTACAAACATTTATGTTGGTCAATTGATGGATGACCTTCGTACAGTACCACGATATGGATTGAGACGAGATGAAAATGTTGACGCTATCACGACGGATAACCAGCTACAATTTGATATAAATACGCAAGGAGTTGATCATAAAATTCTGGTAGGTGTGGATTGGCAAAAAGCCAATAACGATTTCACTGTGGACTTACCTCAAGGCCTCACACCGTTAGATGTCTTCAATCCCGTTTATGGTACTAGCAGCCTCACGTGGACGACCCAAGGCAGCGCTTCACAAGAGTTAGAGCAGACAGGTTTATATCTTCAGGATCAAATAAAAATTGATGACCGCTGGGCTTTAACACTTGCTGGTCGTCATGACTGGAGCAGTCAAACTGATCGTAATCGTCTAACAAATACAGAAAATAAAGCAAGTGACAAAGAATTCACATATCGAGCAGGACTAGCTTACACTGCAGATAATGGATTAACACCCTACATTGGCTACTCTACCTCTTTTTTGCCAGTGGTAGGCCAAGGTGCTGATGGTGCAACTTTTGAACCAGAAACAGCCCAGCAATATGAGACTGGCATAAAATACCTTTCTAATGACGGCAATATTTCAATCACTGGTTCAATATTCGACCTGACTCGCCAAAATGTTACGACTTCCGATTTAAACAACCCAGGTTTCAATCAGCAGACCGGAGAGTGGCGCTCTAGAGGTCTTGAGCTTGAAGGAAGAGCAAGTTTACCAGTTGGTTTAGACCTAGTAGCCAGCTACACTTACTTGGATCTAGAAGTCACTGAAAGCAATACTGACAACCTAGGAAAAAGACCAACAGGACAACCTGAAAATATGGCGAACCTATGGGCCAACTACCACTTTAATAGTGGAACATTGAACGGTTTAGGTCTGGGTGCCGGTGTTCGCTACATAGGCTCAAGTTTCTATGATAGCGCCAATGAAAACTCACTACCTTCTACGACACTTTTTGATGCATCCATGAGCTATGATTTTTCAAGTATCGATGCTAGCTTTGAAGGCTGGCGTGCACAGGTCAATGCGAACAACGTTACAGATAAGGAGTACGTAAGTGACTGTGGATATTTCGGAAACTCGTGTAAGTATGGCGTAGGCAGGAGCGTAATAGGATCTATATCCTACGCTTGGTAAAACAAAGCCCCGAATTTAAATTCGGGGCTTTTTATTTAACCTATTCAATGTCAAAAACATGCTAAAAAAACTTCTACTTACTTTTATTGTTTGCCTATTCTCAAGCTACTCTGCTGGTTCTGAAAGACTGGCAATTGTCACTTCCGATTGGGCTACTGCTGAAACACTTAGCATGCTAGGAGTAACGCCTATAGCAATCACTCAGCTTAGAGGCTATCATATATGGACTGGCAATGAGACCCCATTAGGCGACGCTATCGACATAGGCTTAAAACCTATGCCCAACTTAGAGTTAGTAGCAGACTATAACCCTACGTTTATATTTGGTGATAATTCGATTTTATTACAGCATATTTCAGAGATGGCACCAACTTCTAATATCTCTCTTTACCCTTTTAAGGAAAACCCATGGGAATCTATTATTAATTTTACTTTCGACATTGCAGCACAACTTAATCTCTTGCAAGAAGCTGAGAGAGTTACTGCGCAAGCAAGCCAAAAAATGGCGATTTTAAGGGAAAAAATAGAAGATAAAGCCACTCCAGTTCTGATTGTTCAATTCAGAGATGATCGCCATGCTTGGGTTTACGGGAAAAACAGCTTACTACAAGGTGTTATTGATGAGCTAGGGTTAACCAATGCTTGGGATCAGCCCACAAGTGATATAGGGATTTCACTTGTATCTATCGACCAATTGGCAAGAACAGGAGGTCACCTACTTATTATTGAGAGCCCTGCTTTTCAGGCAACTATCCGTAATCGCCTTGAAAATAGCGGCATCTGGCGAGTACTTATTAGCCAACGCGAAGGAAAAATTACTTATCTTCCCGCCAAGTATTGGCCAATAGGAGCTCTTCCATCCGCTCTTCGGTTTGCAGACTCTTTGACCACCGCACTGACAGATGGTGGTAATGGCTCATAAATAATTGACTCTTCCCAGCATGAAGCTGGGAAGAGAGTTGCATGGTATAACAGCTACTTAGGCTAGGCCTTTATTAGCAATAGGCATATAACGTGAAGCTTCTCTTTCCTGTAATAACTCCACTAATTGCGAAAGTAATGTTTTACCAATGACGATTGAGTAATGATCATCAAAAGTGTTGATTGTGCGCCTCAATAGCTGGCCCAACTGATACTCTAGAGCTTGTCGCTGCTCCTTCGGTCGTCCATCTGCCCACCAGCAGTCTGCTGTACAGCGTAGTTTTGGCAAAGTACTAGTTTTTAATGAAAGAAACTTCAAGTGCCGCGCTACACAAAATATCCGGGCTAATTCCTCGCTACCCAATGCAGCGTAACCCTCACGGCCAGATGCATCGTATGATGCAATCAACCTTTCCAGATTAATGGCAAACTCCTCCTCACTAGGTTCCTTCACGCACGCCTCATTACCGTCGAGCGTTTCAAGCGATACACCTGGCAATATTACTGATGCAAAGTTAACAAAATCCTTCTGCCAATCATCAGCGCTCTTCTGGCCGCTACCGGGGATATAGGGATCCACCAGCGCCAACAGGCTCACCTCCTGGCCTTGCTTTTCAAGCCGTGCCGCAATCATTGCGGCCAAGGTACCACCTAAAGACCAGCCCAATAATCGATAGGGGCCCTGAGACTGCAAGCCCCGGATAGTTGATGCATAATCATCAGCCATCGCTTCCAACGACGTATCACAATGTTGAGGGTCGGTTAGCATTCGGCACGGTAGCCCATATACCGTGCATACTCCCTGTAGACGCCGTGCCAACGGTTGATAGTCGTAAAGGGTGCCCATACCTGCATGCAAACAGAATAATGGTGACTGCCCCTGGCTTTCGCCATTGAGCTTAACCACACCATCTAGCGAAGCATCCGAGGACTCTCCCAGCCCTAACAAGCCAGCAATGGTCGGCTTCTGCATCAGGTCGCGAAGTTTGAAATCGAGCTTAGCAGACTTAAGAGCCCGCACACGGCTTAATACCTTTAGACTTAACAGGGAGTCTCCACCCAGTTCAAAGAAGTTGTCGGTTTCGCCGACTCGTTTGACCCCCAAGACCTCCTGCCAAATTTCAGCCAGCTGCCAAGCTTCTGTAGTTGAAGGTGAAATGTATTCACGGGTTTCTTCTAAATAAGTTTTTGGTAGGGCATTGCGCTCCACTTTACCATTTGCATTCAGCGGTAGTGCATCAAGCATGACCACGTATCCCGGCACCATATAATCCGGCAACTGTTTTCCCAGTCGCTCGCGTAATGCACTTGTGTCTAGCTCAGTACCGGCTTGGAATACTACATAAGCCACCAGACTCGAACTACCGTTGCCTTCTTGGGCAACCACTACTGCTTCTCGAATTTCCGGCTGCGCTAGCAGTTCAGCTTCAATCTCACCTAGCTCAATGCGTAATCCTCGAATTTTTACTTGGTGATCAAGGCGGCCCAGGTACTCGAGCTGGCCATCTTCCCGCCAGCGCACCAGATCGCCGGTGCGGTAGAGGCGCTCACCCTCCGTGAATGGATCGGCGATAAAGCGCTCCGCTGTCAGATCACTGCGATTGAGATATCCACGGGCCAGGCTTACCCCGCCGAGATAGAGCTCTCCAGCGACTCCTGGCGGTGCCATGTTAAGATCACCATCCAAGACGTAGGTACGGGTACCGCTAATGGGTCGCCCAATGGGAATCTGGCGGTGAGCGTCATCACGACACCACCAGTGAGTGACATGAATAGTAGTTTCAGTAGGGCCATAGAGATCATGCAGGTGGGCACCATCAAGACACTCAGCCACATCTTGCTGTAGCGTCGCTGGAACGGCCTCGCCACCGCACATAATATGCTTGAGCCGCGTCTTGGTTTTAACATCGGGATAGGCCAGAAAGGCCTTGAGCATTGAGGGCACAAAATTGAGCGTGGTGACTCCGTGCCGCTGAATTAGCTCAATGATGCGTTCTGGATCCCGGTGGTCGCCTGGCTGGGCAATCACCAAACGTGCCCCGACACTCAGCGGCCAGAAAATCTCCCATACCGAAACATCGAACCCAAACGGCGCCTTGTGCAGTACGGCATCGGTATTGGTGAGTTGATAGGTCTCCTGCATCCAGACCATGCAATTGGTCAAGGCATCATGGCGGATGGCGGCGCCCTTGGGCCGCCCGGTGGATCCTGAGGTATAAATCACATAGGCAAGATGCTCGCCGTGCAGCGTCACCGCTGGATTGGTAGAAGCATGATGCGCAACATCTAGTCGATCCAACTCAACAACGCTTAGTCCATCAGCTACCGGCAATGACGCGCGCAAGTGGTGCTGAGTCAGCAACAGTTCAATGCCACTATCTTCGGCGATGAAGGCCAGCCGCTCCGAGGGGTACTCAGGATCCAGCGGCACATAGGCGCCCCCCGACTTGAGAATAGCCAAAAGGCCCACCACCATATCAATGGAGCGTTCCATGGCGATACCCACTCGAACCTCGGGTTGCACTCCCATCCCAATCAGATAGTGAGCCAAGCGGTTTGCACGAGCATTGAGATCAGCGTAATTGAGATGCTGATTATCAAAGATAAGAGCTGTACTCTCGGGGGTTACCGTAGCTTGACACTCAATCAGATGTTGGACTGGAGAAGGGTTGAGATACTGTTGAGCATTCTCMCCCCACTTGCCCAGCAATTGACGTTCGTCTTTTCCTAACAGACTGATCTCGCTTATTGATTGCTGAGGCGCCGTTTGAAGACTCTTCACAATCCCGGCCATCGCAGCACTCATGTAATCACMCAGCCGCTGGGCACCGATTACACGACTAACTTGCCCTTCCAGTTGGAAGCCATTACCCAGGTCATCCACCGACATAGTGATCGGGTAGTTAGTACGCTCTTGACCACCTAACATTTCCATACCTTCCCAGGTATGAGCGGGACGTCCCTCTCGTTGAGGGGCGCTATAACGGTAATTTAGCAAACTGGTAAACAGTGGAGTCCCTCCAGGTAAACCACTGCAGCGCTGTGCCAGTCCCAGGCTGGCATGCTCATGATGAAGTAGTTCAGACAGAACGTCATGAGTGTGGCGAAGACACTTACCGATACTTTGAGGCCCCATTTTAATACGCACCGGTAGCGTATTGATAAACATACCCAACGCCCGTTCGGCTCCTTCCACGCCTTGCATGCGKCCGAATAGCACGGTACCGAATACCACATCGTCATGCCCCGTGATTTTGCTCAGAACCAACGCCCAGGCTAAGTGGAACAGGCTGGCCGTGCTGACACCATGCCGCTGCGCCTGTCGCCGCACATGCTGGGCTAGCTCTGTTTCCACAGGAACGCGCACTTCTTCAATATCCCCACCATCGCCGAGTACGTCCAGCAATCCGAAAGGCGCTGTTGGCTCATCTATATCGCCCAGCCGCGCACGGAAAAAGGCCTCATGCTCTGCTAGGCTCACCCCTAACCGGGCCTGAGCTACAAAGTTGCGGAATGGGATCGGTCTAGGCAACTCGTCTTCACGGCCTTGTTGAATCAGAGCGATCTCATCTACCAATAGCTCAAGGGTGGTGTGATCCATCACCAAGTGGTGGCTAGGTAACTGCAAGAGCCAGCGGTTTTGCTCGGCATCGTATGCAGCAACCGCTCTTAGCATGGGTGCTCGGCGCACATCCAGGCGGTGATATTGGGGATCCACCTCGACGTTCAGCTGTTCGGCAATATTGAGAGAGGAATCTTGACTCACTTCCAGCCACTCAAGCTCCAGGGCAGCATGCTGGTACACCACCTGCACCGGCTCACGAAGTCCCTCCCAGAGTACGGCGGTGCGAAGAATATCGTGGCGCGCAATGAGCTGATTGAAACTAGCAATAAACTGTTCCAACCGTTCCTGACTATCAAAGCCCAACAGCCGAGGGGTCACATAGGCATCTCCCTTCTCCTGCAGCCGATGGTGGAAGAGAATTCCCTCCTGTAGTGGTGCTAGTGGGTAGATATCCTGGATGTTAGCAGCGCCGCTCGGCACTAGCGCTTCAATCGCGCTGATTTCTTCAATATTGAGTTCAATTAGCGTCAACATCTCAGGCTGCAGCGTTTGGCAGTCATAAGGAATCCGGTTGATGGGGATGACGACCTCGGCTTGCTGTGGCGCTTGTATCAGCGCTTGAGCGAAAGCCTCCAACTCCGGGTATTGGAACAAAGTGCGCACCTGGGCCTTCAGACCTCGATACCGCATTTTCTCCAGCACTTTCAGAGCCAGCAGCGAATGTCCGCCTAACTCGAAGAAGTTATCGTATCGGCCAACACGCTCTACGCTCAACACTTCAGACCAGATCTCTGCTAAGACTTCTTCCACTCCGCCCAGAGGCGGCTCGTACTCCGAGCCACTGTCTAAATCAGGCTCAGGCAATGCTTTACGGTCTACTTTGCCATTGGCATTCAACGGCAGCGCCTCCAGTGTGACCACAACTCCCGGCACCATGTAGTCCGGCAACCGTTGCCCTAGCGCCTCACGTAGTAAATTGGTGTCGAGTTCAAGGTCGGCCTGGGGAACCACGTAGGCCACCAGTCTCGAACCAGTGGAGCTTTCCTGCGCTACCACCACCGCCTCGCGAACCTTCGGCTGCGATAGCAGTTCAGCTTCGATCTCACCTAGTTCAATACGCAGGCCGCGTATTTTCACCTGGTGATCGAGTCGGCCCAGGTACTCGAGCTGGCCATCTTCCCGCCAGCGCACCAGATCGCCGGTGCGGTAGAGGCGCTCGCCCTCCATGAACGGATCGGCGATAAAGCGCTCCGCTGTCAGATCACTGCGATTGAGATATCCACGGGCAAGGCTTATCCCGCCGAGATAGAGCTCTCCCTCAACGCCCTGTGGTACTAGGTTCAGCTCACCATCCAAGACGTAGGTGCGGGTACCGCTAATGGGTCGCCCAATGGGAATCTGGCGGTGAGCGTCATCACGACACCACCAGTGAGTGACATGAATAGTAGTTTCGGTGGGGCCATAGAGATCATGCAGGTGGGCACCGTCGAGGCACTCAGCCACATCCTGCTGTAGCGTGGCTGGAACGGCCTCGCCACCGCACATGATATGTTTGAGCCGCGTCTTGGGTTTAACATCGGGATAGGCCAGGAAGGCCTTGAGCATGGAGGGCACAAAATTAAGCGTGGTGACGCCGTGCCGCTGAATCAGCTCAATGATGCGTTCTGGATCCCGGTGGTCGCCTGGTTGGGCGATCACCAAGCGTGCCCCAACACTCAGCGGCCAGAAAATCTCCCATACCGACACGTCGAACCCGAACGGCGCCTTGTGCAGTACGGCATCGGTATCGGTGAGTTGATAGGTCTCCTGCATCCAGACCATGCAGTTGGTCAAGGCATTATGGCGGATGGCGGCGCCCTTGGGCCGCCCGGTGGATCCCGRGGTATAAATCACATAGGCAAGATTTTCGCCGTGCAGCGTCACCAATGGATTGGTAAAGGCATGATGAGCAACATCCAGCCGATCCAACTCAACAACGCTTAGGCCATCAGCTACCGGCAATGACGCGCGTAAGTGGTGCTGAGTCAGCAATAGTTCAATGCCACTATCTTCGGCGATGAAGGCCAGCCGCTCTGCGGGATACTCGGGATCTAACGGCACATAGGCTCCACCCGCCTTTAGGATAGCCAGTAGCCCCACCACCATCTCGATGGAGCGCTCCATGGCGATACCCACTCGGGTCTCAGGTTTTACGCCTAGGCCGATAAGGTAGTGGGCCAACTGGTTGGCGCGGGTATTGAGTTGGGCGTAGCCAACTGACTGATCTGCAAATATTAATGCAGTAGACTCTGGCGTTAACGCGACTTTGTGCTCAATCAGTCGATGGATTGGCTGAGCAGCAAGATACTGGTATGAATTCACCCCCCATTCMCTTAACAACCGCCGCTCTGCTTCTCCTAACAGGCTGATCTCACTTATCGCTTGCTGCGGTGCCGTTCGAAGCCTTTCTACGATGCCGACCACAGCCGAACGCATGTAATCACACAGCCGATGGGCACCAATCGAACGACTCACCTGGCCCACTAGCTGAAAGCCCTCTCCCAGATCGTCTACCGCCATGCCAAGAGGATAATTGGTACGCTCCTGGCCGCCCAACACTTCCATGCCCTCCCAGGTATGGCTGGAACTTCCTGCTTGCTGGGGAGCGCTATAACGATAGTTCAGCAAACTGGTAAACAGAGGCGCCCCCCCAGATAGATCACTACAGCGCTGCGCGAGACCAAGGCTGGCATGCTCGTGGTGCATTAGATCAGATAGAGTATCGTGGGTGTGACGCAGGCATCTATCGACACCTTGAGTGCCCATTTTGATACGCACAGGGAGCGTATTGATAAACATCCCCAGTGCCCGCTCAGCACCTTCGATGCCCTGCATGCGCCCGAACAGCACGGTGCCGAACACCACATCGTCCCTCCCAGTGGTCTTGCTCAGCACCAAGGCCCAAGCCAGGTGGAACAGGCTAGCCGTGCTCACACCATAGCGCTGAGCCTGTTGCCTCACCTGCTGGGCCAGTGCCGTTTCCAAAGTAACGCGAAATTCCTCGATCTCGCCGCCATCTCCTCGAATATCTAGCATCCCGAAGGGCGCGGTTGGTTCTTCAACATCGCCCAACTGCTCACGGAAGAAGGCCTCATGCTCTTCTTGGTTTATCCCTAGTCGGGTCTGGGCAACGAAATTGCGGAATGGGAGTGGTTTGGGCAGCTCATCTTCACGACCTTGCTGGATCAGGGAAATTTCTTCCACCAATAGCTCGAGGGTAGTGTGATCCATGACCAGGTGGTGGCTAGGTAGCTGCAGCAGCCAGCGTTTTTGCTCAGGATAATGAGCTGCTACTGCTCGCAGCATGGGAGCTCGACGTACATTGAGGCGGTGGTGCTCAGGGTTCACCTCGGCATTCAGTTGTTCGGCAACGCTTTGTGATGAGGCGCCATCCACGTTTAGCCATTCGAGAGCTAACTCGGCATACCGGTAAACCACCTGTACCGGCTCACGCAGGTACTCCCATAACACAGCAGTTCGTAGAATATCGTGACGGGCAATAAGCTGGTTAAAACCATCAATAAAGGCTTCCAGACGTTCTCGGCTGTCGAACCCCAGCAGACGCGGGGTGACATAGGCATCACCCTCTTCCTGCAAACGGTGGTGGAAGAGAATACCTTCCTGCAATGGTGCTAGCGGGTAGATATCCTGGATATTGCGGGCACCACCCGGCACGGCCGCTTCGATGGCGCTGATCTCTTCGCCATTGAGCTCAATCAAAGKCAGCATCTCGGGTTGGATTGCCGAGCAGCCACTTGGAATGCGGTTGGGGGGAATGATGATTTCCTGCTGCTCTGATGTCTGCGTCAATGCCCGGGCAAAGGCCGCCAGTTCTGGGCATTGGAACAGCGTGCGTACCTGCGCCGTCAGTCCCTGATGCCGCATTTTCTCCAACACCTTCAGAGCCAATAATGAATGGCCACCCAGCTCGAAGAAATTATCGTGTCGACCCACCCGCTCGATGCCAAGTATCTCCGACCAGATTTCCGCCAACGCTTCTTCTACATCTCCGTGAGGCGCGTCATACTGCGAGCCACTAGCTAAGTCCGGCTCTGGTAGCGTCTTGCGATCTACTTTGCCGTTGGCATTCAACGGAAGTGCATCAAGCGAGACCACAACGCCCGGCACCATATAATCTGGTAGCTTTTGACCTAGCGCTTCACGTAGTGAGCTAGTGTCGAGTTCACTATCGACTTGGGGAACCACATAAGCGACCAACCTAGAACCACCGGGGCCTTCTTGAGCGACCACTACTGACTCGCGAACTTCTGGCTGAGCTAATAGTTCGGCTTCGATCTCGCCTAGTTCGATACGCAGGCCGCGGATCTTTACCTGGTGATCAAGACGGCCCAGGTATTCGAGCTGACCGTCCTCCCGCCAGCGCACCAAGTCGCCGGCGCGGTAGAGGCGTTCTCCCTGCACAAAGGGATCAGCGACGAATCGTTCCGCCGTTAAGCCTTCGCGATTCAAGTAACCCCGTGCTAAGCCCACGCCACCGAGATAGAGTTCACCCGCGACCGCGGGCGGCACCATGTTGAGATCACTATCCAGTACGTAGGTGCGGATACCGGCGATCGGTTGACCTATAGCGACTTGGTTGAGTCCATCGTCTTGGCATGTCCAGTGAGTAACGTCGATGGCCGCCTCGGTAGGGCCATAGAGGTTGTAGAGTCCCGTGTGAGGCAGTCGTGCAAACACTTGGTTCTGCAACTCCGCCGGCAGCGCTTCGCCGCTGCATACCACGCGCATCAGACTCGTACAGGCTTCTTCTATCTCACCCACACCMCCGCCATGCGCCAGGAAGGCCTGCAGCATCGACGGGACAAAGTGTAGCGTGGTGATCTTGTGGGTACGGATCAGCTCGACCAGTTGTGCCGGTTCGCGATGGGCACCTGGTGGCGCCATCACCAGTCGCGCCCCCTGCATCAGCGGCCAGAAGAACTCCCACACCGAGACGTCGAAGCTGAACGGCGTTTTCTGTAACACCACATCGTTGGCCGTTAGACCATAGGCCTCCTGCATCCACTGCAAGCGATTAGTCAACGCGTGATGGCGATTGGCCGCGCCCTTGGGTCGCCCAGTAGAGCCCGAGGTGTAGATCACATAGGCAAGGTGCTCGCTATGCAGCGCCACAGCTGGATTGGTAAAAGCATGATGAGCAACGTCCAGCCGATCCAACTCAACAACTCTCAGAGCATTGGTTACCGGCAATGATTCACGCAAGTGGTGCTGGGTGAGCAGCAGTTCGATGCCGCTGTCCTCGACCATATAGGCCAATCGCTCGGCGGGGTAATCCGGATCCAACGGTACATAGGCGCCCCCCGCCTTGAGAATACCCAACAGCCCCACCACCATCTCAATGGAGCGCTCCATCGCAATGCCCACTCGAGTTTCGGGACATACGCCTAGATCGATTAGATAGTGCCCGAGGCGATTGGCGCGAGTATTAAGCTCGCTATAGCTAAGCGACTGATCTTCAAATACTAGCGCTGTGGCCTCTGGATTTTCCGTAGTCTGCCGCTCAATCAGGTGCTGGATCGTACCAATTCCTATGAAGCGCGGAGAGTTATCCCCCCACTCGGCCAACTCTCGTCTCTCACTGGCGCCGAGAATATCAAGCTCTCCCAGGCGACTATTGTAATTCTCGCAAAGTGTCGTCAAGACCTGCTGGTAGCGCTCGAGCAGCTTTTCAGCAGTCCCCTGCTCGAAGAGATCGGTACGATACTCCAGATCGCATTGAACGCCTTCCTTTCCAATCACACAATTGAGGGAAAGCTCGAATTTAGTCGTGCCATTTTCTGCCCTCATTGGCTCAGCAATGACGCCATCAAATTCCAGTTGCTCGGCGTCACCATCCATCTGTACGCCAAACATAACCTGGAACAGAGGATTGCGTGACGGATCGCGCTGCTCACTACGAGCTTCCAATAGTATCTCTAGGGGCAGATCCGCATGATTCATCAACCCGAGAGCATCTTTCCTAACCTGCTGGACGATATCGCGAAGCGTCATAGCAGGCGATAAGTTGGCGCGAAACACTTGAGTAGATACAAAGTAGCCCATCAGGTCTTGCAGCTCATCGAACGGCCGACCAGCATGAGGCACTCCAACAGCGAACTCCATCTGATCGCTGTAGCGCGCCAGTAGGGCTTGCCATGCCGCTAATAGGATCATGAATGGCGTACACTTTTCTTTCCGACAGAGTTGTCGCAGCGCATCAACAAGGTCAGCAGGCAGAGCTATAGAAGAACGGGCACCTGAAAACTTCTGCACCCCAGGGCGCTTATAGTCAGTGGGGAGCTCGATGTCTGGTACTTGGTCACCCAGATAACTATTCCAATACGCTAAACTTTTCTCAAACTCACCACGCTCATATCTCTCGCGTTGCCAGGCTGCATAGTCTGTATATTGGATATTCAGTTCTGGTAGAAAGGCCTCATCCTGGGATGCCACTGCCAAGCAGTAAGCTGTTTTCAAATCCTTGGCGAGAATAGGGTTCGACCAAGCATCGGAAACGATGTGGTGCATACACACAGCAAGCACTTGCTCTTGCTCACCCACTTTTATCCATCTCGCCACTAAGGCCGGTGAGACGGTAAGGTCAAAGACATGGCTTGTAACTTCATTAATGGATACAGCCAGCCGAGCTTCTCGCTCTGACGGCGTTAGTATTGATAAATCCTCGCACTGCAGTTCGAACTTTGCACCGGTGGTAACCACTTGCATCGGTTCGCCGTTTCGTTCGACGAAATGAGTACGCAGTACGGCATGTCGTGCAATAACAGCCTTAAAAGCTCGCTCCAGTGCCTCAGGATTTACTTCCCCCTTTAGGTGAAAGACCCGTGGAAGATTGTAGGCACTCAACCCTGGCTCCATGTTCTGCAGTAGCCATAACTGATGCTGAGAGAAAGAGAGGGGAACGTGCTCTCCTACCTGGGTGCTCGCTACGATACTCTCTTGATACCGCCCACTCTGATTAGCGGCTAGAGATTCCTGACTCATACCATTCATTGATGAATCCTTAACTAGAGGCTGCTATTCGATTGAAAAGGAAGGATGTGCCTCTTCCTGTATTCCGTATTCACTCTCGCGTAGAGCGGCCCTCAGCTCGGCAACGGTGGGATGATCGAACACCACACCGGGGGCTATCTCGATGCCGAACTGCTTACGAATGCGTGCCACCAGCTTGATCACCAGCAAGGAGTGCCCACCCAGCTCGAAGAAGTCGTCATCAATGCCTACCTCATCGCGACCAAGCAGCTCAGCCATGGCCTGACACAGGTTGGCTTCCACGGCATCCCGGGGCTTCACCAAGGTTTTTCTTTCCGCTGTTTTTTGGGCCAAGGCTTCCAGCGCGGAGGTGTCTACCTTGCCGTTACCTAGGCGCGGGAAATGCTCAACAGGGATAAAACGAGAAGGAAGCATGGACTCAGGCAGTAGCACAGCCAGCTGCTCGCGAAGCTGGGCTTGGCCCTCAACGGACGTTACCTCGGCGTCAGCGATCAGGAACGCTACGAGTTCCTGGGTATCACCGCCCCGTCCCATCAGGCGAACCAGGCTCTGTTTAACCCCTGGCTGTGCTTGCAACATGCTTTCGATTTCCGCCGGTTCGATCCGGAAACCACGCAGCTTGACCTGATCGTCGGCTCGCCCAATAAGGCGTACGCCMCCCTCGGGCAGCACACACGCCAGATCGCCTGTGCGATAGAGACGTTCACCGGGAATAAAGGGATCTTCGACAAACGCGGAAGCATCGCTATTGAGATAGCCGCGCGCCAGTTGGGCGCCGCCCAGATACAGCTCACCTACGCCACCAGTGGGGGTCGCGTGCAAGTTATCGTCAAGTACTCGGAAGCGGCAATTCGGCAGCAACTGGGTTAGCGGTAGCGGGCCCTCAACGTCTTGCGCCAGCGATACCGGGTGCACCATAACGCCCACCGTGGCTTCTGTGGGGCCATAGTGGTTGTATAGCTGGCACTCGGGGGAGATCCGCGCGATGCTCGAAAGTAAGGCAGATGAAGTTGCCTCACCGCCTAAAATCAGTGTTTTCGGCAACCGGGGAGCTTCGCACTCCAGCAGGGCCTCCAGATGGGACGGCACTATCTTGAGTGCATCGATATCGGCCGCCGACATAAAGCGCGCGAAGTGGTCGCCATCCTGCATATCGTCAGGTGCGGCGATCACCAGGCGGGCACCATTGAACAAGGCGCCGAACAGCGCCGTATTGCCCAGGTCGGTGGCCAGCGACCCGGTCAACGCCCAGCGCTGGCATACCGATAGCCCCATGGCCTTTGTGGCACCGGCGACGTAATTGAGCAGTTGACCATGCTCAATTACCACGCCTTTTGGCGTGCCGGTGGAGCCAGAGGTATAGAGAAGGTAAGCCACCTCGCCGAGGTCAGGCTCTGGAAACGACAAGGCACTACCCGCTTCATCCACTTCTTTTGGCAGCCCCACACTGCGGATGCCGGGAAGGGCCAGTGAAGTGGGTTCCGCCTCGGCGTTTTCAGCGCTTACTACTAGCGCGGGCTGGGCATCCTCAAGCACCCGCCGTTTACGATCTACGGGCCACTCTGGATCAAGCGGCAGGTAGGCGGCACCTACACGCCATACTGCCAGTAGCAGCACGACCAAATCAGTGGAACGGGGCAAATTGAGCGCTACATAATCTCCATGTTTGACGCCCTGATTATCCAACCACCGCGCGATACCATTGATGCGGGCTTCTAATTGGGCGTAGCTCAGCGTGCGGCCCTGCTCTTCAATGGCAATGGCATCAGGCGCCGAAGCCGCCCAGGCAGCGATATGGGCCGCTACGCTACGTTCCCCAACATCAACTTTTTCATCGTCGGCCAACAACAATGCCCGCTGCTTTTCAGGGGAAACAAGCGGCACCAAAAATAGTTTTTGCGCGGGGTCGGCTAGGCCCGCCTGTAGCAGCGCCTGGTACTGCCCCAGCAGACACTCAGCCGCCGCTCGGCTATAGCAAGATGGGTCGGCGCAGAGCGTCGCCACCACGCCGCTCTTACTGCGGCCTATCTGCAAGGCAAGTTCAAATTCTGCCGATGGCCCTGGCAACTCTCGCAAGCGCCACTGCAAACCTGCCGTATTTAACTCATTCACGCCTTCTGAAAATGCGAACCCCACTGCGAGGTGGCGCTTATCAGGCAGCGCATCAATCGACCAATACTCTTGGGCTTGGGTATGCGCTTCTAACTGCTCTGATAAACGGGCGATACAGCCAGAGAAATCGCTATCAGCGACACCTTCAACCAGTACCGGCAGTACCTTGTCGAAGAGCCCGATCGCCCCTTGCATCACCTCGTAATCCTGACGGCAGTCGTGTTGCCAGCCACCTAGCACMCTCTCATTGCCGCTAATTCTGGCGAGTAACGCCCACCAAGCTGCCTGCAATACTGCCTCAGCGGATACTTGAAGCTCGTCTGCAAGGCTATCGATACGCGCCACTTGGTCTGGTTCGAGCCGACAAGCCACATATTCATGCTCTACCCGCACGCCATAGCGATTCGCTTGCCTTGCAGGTAAACAGCATGCGCCTGCCTGCTCGGCATGCTGCTGGTGCCTTTGCCAATACTCACGGCCCTCTTCAGCGTCATCGTCGTTTTCGAGAGAAGCGCGCCACTCGATGAACTGGGAATACTGCAGCGCAGACTCATCATCGGCTCCTCCGCTCTGATCGTAAGCCTCCACCAACGCCGAGAACAGCGACTGCAGGCTGCCGCGATCCGCCACCAACGCCGAAACAGCCAGCACTAATACCCAGTTTTTTTCACCAGTACGCAGCAGCGCTGGACGTAGCAGCTCGCCACTCTCGACCGCCATGGGCCGAAGCTTGAGTGCCTCGCTATAGTTTTTGAGAGCGTCATTGAGATCACCGTCGAGCAGTGGTTCCTGTTCATATCTGCCGCGTAAGTCCTCATACCGCCACTCAATAGCAGGTAGTTCTTCAAGCGCCTGGTGTCGCAGCCCGCGATACCCCGCTACGCTCTTCAGAGCCGTCGATAGGGCTTCATGCTGCTGCCTAACATTACTCAGTGCGCTTTCTAGCCGTGAGCTATCAAGTGCACCTTGAATATCGGCCACCATAACTTTGGCTTGCACCATGACATCGACCTGCGCAGACGCTGCCTGCTGGGTGCCACCTTCATTAGTTTCCGCCGCCGTCAGTACCGCGCGCTGTTCAGGGCTAAGCGGCCAATGGGCAAGGCTCTGCTGTTCCGTTATCGCATTCATTTATTGACTCCCAATACCCGTGACTTCATTGACCGACCAACTCGGCATCGGCACTTGCTCCTTGAGCCTCTTCCAGCGCCGAACGCTCATAGATGTCTCCCATCGCTACCACGATCTTGCGTGGCCCCTCGTAAGGATCCCGGGCATGGGCCGCTAACATGTTGTCGACCATCACCACATCGCCCCGGCGCCAGTCGAAGCGCACGGCACAGGCTTCGTAGGCCTCGCCGACAACCTTCATCATCTCGTCGCTAATCACGGAGCCGTCGCCGAAATAGACATTACGCGGCAGGCGCTCCTGGCCAACCATGCCAAGCAGGTCTTCTTTCACATCAGGCTCAAGGCAACTGACGTGGTGGAGCTGCACCTGATTGAAGAACACCCGGTCACCGGTCACTGGATGAGTGACTACCGCAGGGCAGCGCGTGCGTGTCTGCAGCTCATCGTCCCCAAACCACTGCCACTCGATTCCCGCTTCTTTGAGCCGCGCCTCCACTTCCTCCTTGCTATCGGTTTTGAAAAAGTCTTGCCAGCTCACGTCCAGGTTGCGGGTGAAGGTGCGCACATAAAGCAGCCCTTTACGCTCGAACTCCTCCACAACATCGGCGGGCAGTTGGCGCAACATCTCCCTGCAGTCAACGATCGGGGTGGCACCTCCCACGGGAGAAGGGAATTCGCAAAAGAACAGTTGCTTGCGCGGCCAGCGCTCCAAATGCGAGCTTTCGTTGTGATAAAGAATCATCTGGCGCTCGGGATAGGGGGTTGAACGGTAGGTATTGCGCCCCCCTTCTTTCTTGGGCAGGTCACCATAATTGCCGTAAAGTCCCGGCTGGATAGCCTCGGCAAAGGCTTCAAACTCTTGCGGTGTGGTCAGACCAAAGTTACGGAACAGAATGCCTGCATGCGTGCGTAAGTGTTGCTCAATAAAGTCGCGCTGGGAGGTTGCCCACGCCACCGCATCAAGGTCAGGATCCGTCGCTTCGATCACGAGAGGAAAGACCCTTTTTTCGTCGAGCAGCGCCGTTCGTATCGGTGAGTCACTGTTGGTCGAGGGGCGCGCACCTGGCTGGGATTTCAGGCTGCTAAGCTTGTTGAGTTTGGAACCTTTTGAAAGCTTGTTTTGCATAGCGTGTTTCTCCATTTGGGGTAAGCGAAACTCCTCGACGGGCGTGTTGGGAGCTTCCACGATCTGCGCTAGTAGCGACTGCCAGGCACCGGTTAAGTGCTCAATGGTTTCGCGTCGGTACAATGCGGTGGCGTAGACCCACTCGACTGATAGTCCGGTGTCACTCTCATTGACGAATATCGCCATATCGAACTTCGACTCTTGCCGAGGCTGAGGCATTACCTCCACTTCCAAGCCCGGAATTGAGAACCGCTCGGTTGGCGTGTTTTGTAGTACGAAGAGGGTTTGTATCAGGGGGGAACGGTCGCGCTCACGACCAATCCCCGAAAGCTCGACAATTTTGTCGAAGGGAACATTTTGATGATCGAAGGCATCCAGCACGCTGGTCTGTACTTGCTCAAGCCAGTGGCCGAAATCAATCTGGCCATCAGACAAACGAGACCGCAGCGGGATTACATTGACAAAAAAGCCAATCAACGGCTCAACATCGGGATGGCTACGGCCAGCGACATCGGTTCCCACAATCAGGTCGTGTTGACGGGTCTGGCGATGCATCAACAGCTGAAAACTCGCCAATAGAAGCGTAAATAGCGTGGTGCCACGCTGTGCGGCAAGCTTGTTCAACGCTTGTGATAGGTCTGGACTCAGTGTCATGCTCAGGGCACTACCGGCATGCGATATTTGGCTGGGCCTAGCGAAATCCCCCGGTAGTGTTGAGAGCGGGGGAGCATCACTTAGATAGCGACGCCAGAAGGTTGCACTTTGCTCGAAGGCCTCTCCCGACAATGCTTTCTCATGCCAAGCGGCGTAGTCCACGTACTGGATGGGGAGATCGGTCAACACATCTTCACCTTCTCCGATAAGCGCCTGATAGGTAGTGACGAACTCCTTGATGAAGACAGCTTCTGACCAACCATCAAATACAATGTGGTGAACACAGAGCAGCAGCAGATGCGACCGTGGTGCCAACCTAATTACGGCGGCACGGAGAAGCGGCCCCGAGGAGAGATCAAATGCGCGCTGGGCATGCTCCTCCATAAGCCACCGGGCTTGCTGACTCTGCTGGTTGCTCTCCAGGTTAACCAAGTCGACCCATTCAACCTCCATAGGGTTGCCGGATGCGACGACCGCAACCGGTTCMCCTTCTTCGTTCTCAGGGTAACGGGTACGCAGTACTTCATGGCGATCTACAATTACGTCAAACGTTGACTTAATCGCTTCTGCATCAAGCCTCCCTGTGAGGGTTAGAGCAGTGGACATATTGTAGGCAGTTCGCTCGCGGGTAGAGCCTGCCAGCCGATCAACCATCCATAGCCGCTTTTGGGCCGGGGACAATGGCATTTCCTCACGCCGAGGGATGGAAGTTAGTGGCTCTCCACCAGCCATGTCATTCATACCGGTAGAGATAAGGGGGGCCAATTCGCACAGAACCGGGGACTTAAATAATTCACGAAGAGCCAAGCTATGCAGGCCTGCCGCTCGTATGCGTGCAAGCACCTGCATTGCCAACAGAGAATGACCGCCTAGCTCAAAAAAGTTGTCGTGGCGGCCGACCCGCTCAACACCCAAAACCTCAGCCCAGATTGCCGCTAGCGTTTCTTCCGACTGCCCCTGGGGAAGCTCGTACCGTGTGCCACTGGTCAAGTCAGGCTCAGGCAGGGCCTTACGATCCACCTTGCCGTTGGGGTTCAGTGGTAACGTATCGAGCGTGACCACGACTCCCGGCACCATATAGTCCGGCAGTCTCTGCCCCAGCGCCTCACGCAGTGAACTAGTGTCGAGTTTACTGTCGGCCTGGAGCACCACATAGGCCACCAGCCTCGAACCACCGGGGCCTTCTTGAGCGACCACCACCGCTTCACGAACCGCCGGCTGAGAGAGTAGTTCGGCTTCAATCTCGCCAAGCTCGATACGCAGGCCGCGGATCTTCACTTGGTGATCGAGGCGGCCCAGGTACTCAAGCTGGCCGTCCTCCCGCCAGCGCACTAGGTCGCCGGTGCGGTAGAGACATTCGCCCTGCGCAAATGGATCGGCGACAAAACGTTCTGCGGTAAGGTCAGGGCGGTGCAGATAGCCCCGTGCCAACCCAATGCCTCCGAGATAGAGCTCCCCCGCAACTCCCGGTGGCGCTAAGTTAAGATCTCCATCCAGCACATAGGTGCGGATACCGGCGATGGGTTGACCGATAGCTACGTGGTTGCGCCCATCGTCTTGGCAGGCCCAGTGAGTGACATCAATGGCCGCTTCGGTGGGGCCGTATAGGTTGTAGAGCTCCGTATGAGGCAAGCGGGCAAATACCTGATTCTGCAGTTCGGCCGGCAGCGCCTCACCGCTGCATACCAAGCGTGTCAGACTGGTGCAGTCTTCAACCTTGCCATGAGCCAAGAAGGCCTGAAGCATTGAAGGTACAAAGTGCAGTGTAGTGATGTTATGGCTACGGATTAGCTCGACCAATTGTGCCGGTTCGCGATGGGCTCCCGGCGGCGCCATCACCAGCCGCGCCCCCTGTATCAGCGGCCAGAAGAACTCCCACACGGAAACATCGAAACTGAATGGCGTTTTCTGCAGCACCGCACCGTCGGTCGTCAGCCCATAGGCGTCTTGCATCCACTGCAGGCGGTTGGTCAGCGCGTGATGACGGTTGGCCGCACCCTTAGGACGCCCGGTAGAACCCGAGGTGTAAATGACATAAGCGAGATGTTCACCGTGCAGTGCCACCTCCGGGTTGGTTGACGCATGATGCGCCACGTCCAATTGATCCAGCTCGATAACGCCAAGGCTCTCAAACACCGGCAACGTATTGCGAAGGTGCTGTTGGGTAAGCAGTAGCTCAATACCGCTGTCTTCAACCATATAGGCCAGACGTTCGCTGGGGTAATCCGGATCCAACGGTACATAGGCGCCCCCCGCTTTAAGAATGCTCAGCAGCCCCACCACCATCTCGATGGAGCGCTCAACAGCGATGCCTACTCGAGTCTCAGGTTGTACGCCTAAACCAATCAGATAGTGGGCCAAGCGATTGGCCCGGGTGTTAAGCTCGGCGTAGCTGAGATGCTGATCATCGAAAATGAGGGCTGTAGCTCCAGGCGCCATATCGGAACGACGCTCAATCAAACGATGGATCGGGGCTTCCCATTCGTAATGCTCATCATTGACGCTCCACGTCTCAAGCTGTTGCTGCTCAACGTCACTTAACCAGTCAATGTCACCGACTCGGCGAGTAGCCGACTCACTCAACTGTTTCAGCACTCCCACCAGATGCTGGATCAATATCTCGGCAGCGGCATCATCTAACTGTGACCGTGAATAGCCGCAGCAAAGCTCCAACGCCTCCTTATGGAAGACGACCAGCGTGACGGGATAATTGGTTTGCTCGCGGTTATCCACTTCGCCGAACGTCAGCCCGCCTGGCAAATTCTGGTGTAACGCGGCATCAACGGGATAGTTCTCGAATACCACCAAGCTATCGAACAGTGCCTGGCCACCCTGCCCCGCCCAGCGTTGGATTTCGTATAGCGGCGTATGCTCATGCTCGCGACTCGCCAAGTTTTGTGCCTGTAACTGGCACAACCACTCGTTGACGCGAAGCGAGGGGTTCAATGAAACAATGACTGGCAAGGTATTAATAAAGGGGCCGATCAAGTTTTCTGCTGCCGGTAGCTCAGCGGGTCGTCCAGCCACGGTAGCTCCAAAACAGATGCTATCTTGCCCCGTATAACGTGCCACCAGCAGCGCCCAGGCACCTTGCATTAAAGTATTGAGCGTTATGCGAGTCGCTTTGGCGAAACCCTCCAATCGTTGAGTGGTCGTGCTATCCAGTGACAGGGTTATCTCTTGATGCCCAGCTTGCGCCTCGTAAGGTCTAGGGGKGGTGCTCACTAGGTGCGTGGGTGCATCGAGACGCTGCAGCTGGTCACGCCAGTAAGTCTCACTGGCATTGGTGTCACGACGCTGTAACCATGCAATGTAATCACGATAGCGTCCTTCTGCAGATGGCAAGGCCTCTCCGGCGTAACAGCGCAACACCTCGCCCATCAGTTGCGACGTACTCCAGCCATCCAGCAGCAAATGGTGGCGCGTCCAGATAAAGCAGTATCGGGTTTCTGCAATTCGCACCAACGCCAAGCGCATCAGCGGCGGCGCCGTCATGTCGAACGGTTTCCGCTGCTCCTGGGACAGTCTCTCAAGCGCCGCTTTTAGATCCACTCGTTCGCGCCAATCCACTTCAAACCACGGCAGATCAACGTTGCGCGCCACCCACTGCAACGGCATTCCAGCACTCTCCAGGAAGCCACTGCGCAGAACCTCATGGCGCGCGAGTACTGCTTGCCAAGCGAGCTGGAAGCGTTTGACATCCAGGTCGTCAATTTCTACCTGCAACTGGTTCAGATAGGCTGAATCTTGGTCATCGTAAAGGCTGTGGAACAGCATGCCCTGCTGCAACGGGGACAGTGGGTAGAGATCCGCCAGCTGGKCAGTGTCAACAGGCAAGCCGTCAAGCTGCTCTTGACTCAGCCCCGCCAGCGGGAAGTCCGAAGGTGTTGCGCCACGAACGCCACTAGCACAGTGCTCAATCAATGCCTCTAGTTGCGCTTGGAAGCTTACTTGCAAGGCATGTATCGCTGCCTCGCTGTGAATCTCACGACTGTAATTCCAGTCGAAGCGCAGTTGGCCATCTTGAACCCAGGCCACCACCTCAATCCAGGTACGGCGCTTGCTTTGGGGCGCGCGAGCCTGCCCTGCATTCTCTTTAGCGAGCCGCCAGGCCCCATCGCCCTGTAGGGAGCGATCCAACTGGCCTAGATAATTGAAGGTGACCTGGGGGTAGGCACCACCGACCAGCGCGGGCTCTTCTTTCAAATAGCGCAGCACGCCGTAGCCGAGCCCCTTTTCAGGCACTTGGCGAAGTTGCTCTTTGATTGCTTTTAGGCTTGTACCGGGCTCCGCATTACCTGGGGTCAGGCGAACCGGGTAGAGCGAGGTGAACCAACCTACGCTGCGACTGAGATCGATACCGTCGAACAGGTCTTCGCGGCCATGGCCTTCCAGTTCGATTAGTACACTGTCTCGCTCCGCCCATTGGCACAGGGCGCTCGATAGTGCATTGAGGAGCAGGTCATCTACCTGGGTACGATAGGCTTTATGCACCGGCCCCAGCAGTTGCGTGGTGGCCTCGGTAGGCAAGCTGCCAACGAGCGATGCGGTATCGGCGACGGTGTTGCTGCCATGGGGATTCCGTGCCGGTAGGCTGGGCTCTGGCGCTGTGACGAGACTTTCCCAATAGGAGCATTGCTCAGCCAAAGCCTCCGATTTGGCATAGTCGGCCAGGGCACGCGCCCACTCATCTAGCAAGGTGGTTGCCGGTGGTAGGTCGACTGTCTTTCCTGCACTTAACTGCGCGTAGGCCGCTTGCAGGTCGTCGAGGATCACGCGCCACGAGACGCCGTCTATCACCAGGTGGTGAGCCACTAGCAGCAATCGCCCTCCGCGCTCGCCTCCCAGTGCCATCCAGATAGCACGGAACGGCCGCGCCAAACTCAGACTGCGTTGCGCAGCATCGGCAGCCTGGGTGATGGCCTGCGCCGGATCCGCATGATCGCTTACGTCCACGTGCTCGAAGAGATCGTCGGCTAGCTTGCCATAGGCTTGTTGCCAGCTATCGCCAACGCGCTCAAAGCGCAGCCGCAAGGCGCTATGGTGATCTACCACTGCCTCAATGGCACGCCGTAGCAGCGCGGTATCTACACCACTGGCCGCTTCCAGCATCAACGACTGATTCCAGTGCTGTGGCTCGGCAAAGTTCTGCTCGAAGAACCAGCGCTGTACCGGCAGCAGCGCAAAGGAAGCTGCTTTATTGGGCGCAGCCGCTTGTTTAGGAGCGGTAGCAGCTAGAGGCGTGGCCATCGCCGCCACGGCGGCCACAGTCTGCCCTTCCATCAACTGCTTAGGCGTTACCTTGTAGCCACGTTTACGCGAACGCGCGACGATTTGCAGACTGAGGATTGAGTCACCACCCAGCTCGAAGAAGTTGTCGTTGCGCCCCACCTGCTCGCAGCCGATTACGTCGGCCCAGACTGCGGCTAGGGTTTCCTCCGCTGCTCCCTGGGGAGCTTCGAATGCTTTACCACCACCCGCTTGTACTGGCTCGGGCAGCGCCTTKCGATCTAACTTGCCATTGGCGGTTAGCGGTAAGGCATCTAGCCGTACTATGGCACTGGGCACCATATAGTCCGGCACGCGTTCGCCAAGCTGCGCGAGTAACGCGGCGTCATCGATGTCGCTTCCGGCTGCCATAACCACGTAGGCGAACAGTTGCGCACGGCCTTCCTCGTTTTCCCGCGCTACCACTTCGGCCTCCGCGATGCACGGTTGATCGCGCAGCAGGGTAGCGATTTCGCTCGGTTCAACCCGATAGCCGCGAATCTTGACCTGATCATCCACACGGCAAAGAAACGTCAAGCTACCGTCGGCCAGTTGGCGCACACGGTCACCGCTGCGATAGAGCCGCTCCCCCGCATGGAAGGGGCTGGCGACGAAACGTTCCGCCGTTTGCCCCAGCCGCTGTAGATAGCCTTGAGCCAGTCCTGGGCCACCCAAGTAGAGCTCGCCGGCAACACCCTTCGGTACCGGATTAAGCCAGGGATCCAGCACCCAGGCCTGAGCATTGGCCAGCGGTGTGCCGATAGGCAGTGTGCTGGCAGCTCGATCGGCTATGTCAGCTTGCTGGGTGAGAATACCTACCGTGGTTTCCGTAGGCCCGTAGTGATTAAGCACTTGGCAGGTTGGCTTAAGCTCGGCGATACGTTCCAGTAGCGCCCAGTCGGTCGCTTCGCCGCCCAGAATCAGGCGCTCGTGCGGAAGCACGTCAGCCGGGGTTGCCGCACTCAGCAGTGCCCGCAGGTGGCTGGGCACAATCTTGAGCACATCCACCCGCTGTTCCCGCATATAAGCTGCAAAGGCATCCGGGTCAAAGGCGCACTCGGGAGAAATGAGGTGCAAGGTGCGGCCGGTGCACAAGGCACCAAACAGCACCGTATGCCCCAGATCCGCCGCCACCGTCGACACCATCGCCATGTTGCGGGCACCTTCTGGTAGCGCCAGCGCCTCCAGAACACCCTGTACGTAATTGGCCAGAGCACCGTGACTAACCGCCACCCCTTTAGGCTTGCCCGTGGAACCAGAGGTATAGATCACATAGGCAGTCTGCTGAAGATGGATGACGGGGGATTTATTCTCTACGGCAGCCGGAACATCGTCGGMAAACGCCAGCTCCATTACCGGAACAGCATCGCTCCAGTCGCAAGCCGTACTGCTCAGCATCAAGCGAGCGCCACTGTCAGCCAATTGATAGGCCAAGCGCTCGCGCGGCAGTTGCGGATCCAGCGGTACGAAAGCCCCGCCCGCTTTGAGTACGGCGAGGATACCGAGCACGTACTCGCACGAACGCTCGGCGTGAATGGCAACACGCACCTCGGAACCAACGCCTTTTGCGATTAGTGCCTGTGCCAGACTCTGGGCTTGGGCATCCAGGCTGGCATAGGTATAACGGTACTGCCCGTCGTTTACGGCTAACTCATCAGCATGAGCTACCACCACTTTCGACAGCAGGGTGGGTATAGCCTGAGTGAGAATCTCGCTTTGGTTTCCTTCCAACACGGAGATAGGCTCAGGTAGCGACAGCATCGCAGTGTGAGACCGCGGATCAGCTACGACCTGCTCGGCCAGGAATCGGAATGCCTGGCAGAAACGCTCGATCGTGGTGGCATCGAATAGCTCTGCGGAGTAAGCGAATAGACCTGCTATTCCCTCGGGCTCATCGCAAAAATCGAGACTCAGGTCGAAGTGAGCAATACCCGTGAATACCTGCTCGGCTTGAATGACTAGGCCAGCCACGTGACGCTCCGCCTGCCACATTTCCTGCTGAGTACACTTCACCTGAAATAGCGGATGTACCCCCGGTTGCCGTTCTAGCTGTAGCGCCTCCACCACTTGATCGAAGGGGACATCCTGATGCAGCTGGGCATCGATCAGGGTAGCGTTCACCTCATCTAACAAACGTTCGAAATTTCCAGTGGGATCAATCTGAGTGCGCAACACAACGACATTGATAAGGTACCCAATTAAGCCCTGAAGCTCGGCTTTATGCCGATTGGCAATCGGCGCCCCTACCTTGATATCTGTCTCACCGCTAAAGCGATACAACGTCTGCTTCAATAGCGCCAAGATCACGGCGTAGAGTGAAACGTTTCTTTCACGGGCTAGGCTACGTAGCTGCTCGCTCAACTCACCGGGAAGCGTAAAGCGCAGTTGGCCTTCGCTCGGTGCGGACATCGCTTGGCGTGGGCGATCCAAGGGCAACGCTAGCGGGGGATGATCCCCCGAGAGGCGTTCACACCAGTGAGCAAGTTGGCCCTGCCGCTCACTACTATGTCGCTCACTACTGTGCTTCTGACGCTGCTGCCAAACCGCATAATCTGCGAACTGTACTGGCAGTGGTGCAAGCTTGACTTCTTGCTGTGTGCACGCACCCTCATAAAGTGCGCATAGATCATCGATGAGCACCTGCACTGACCATCCATCGCCAGCAATGTGGTGCTGCACGACAGCTAACACATGGTGCTCCGTGGACAAGCGGTAGAGTGCGATGGTTAAGGGAGGTGCCTGATCCAGGGCAAAAGCCTTCCGGGCCAGTTTGGTGAGTGCGTCATGCAGTGCCTGCTCCCGTTCATCCACGGTATCACCGGGCATCTCGTCACAGATCAACTCAGGATGCCAATCCTGCGCTAGCCGCTGAACAGGTTCTCCCGCCTCACTCAAGGGGTAGTAAGTACGCAAAATGTCATGGCGTTGCACGAGATCCTCCAGCGCTGCATTGAGCGATGATGGATCCAACACCCCCTTGAGATGCAGTGCCCCTGCCATATTGTAACCAGCGCTCTGGGGATCAAGTTGCCACGTCAGCCATAGGCTGCGCTGTCCTTCCGACAGCGGTATGTCGCCTTGGCGCTGATCATCTTCAAGACGGGGGATGGCCATCCCTCGTTGATCCGATGATGCCGCCAAACGTGCTTCGATAGCTTTAGCCATGGCAGACAAGCGCGGTTGCTCGAACAGCGAGTGCAGAGATAGCTCGACGCCCCAGTAATCACTGATGGTGGCGGCTAGCCGCACCGCCGCCAGAGAATTACCACCGCTGGCGAAGAAATGAGCATCGCTGCCTAGCGGCTTACTTTGCGACTGGGTGTCGTCATCCCCCAGCACCTGGTGCCAGAGCTTCGCCAACGCCTGCTCCGTTTCGCTCCCAGCTTCCGCAGGCGATGGCGATGACTTTCCTCCGCCCTCAGCGTCACCATCACTGACAAAACGCCCAAAGGCGTGAATGGCGTAGGCATCCAGGCTMCCCGCCTCCCAGCCTTGGCGGCAGGTGCTGCGCTGCAATTTACCGCTGGAGGTTTTGGGAAGACCGCCTGGGTTAAGCAGTAGCACTACCGAAAGCGGCTCGTGGCAAGCGGATCCCACCGTCTCGCTTAGTGCTTCGACCAGCTTCTCGGCGGGCACTAGCTTCTGTATGCCGCGGGAGACCTCTGCCGCGACGCCAATCCCCTCGGCGCCTTCAGGGGTGGTCACTGCAAAGGCTGCCACGCGCCCTTTGCGCACTGCTTCCACTTCCGCCTCGATAGCGCTCTCGATATCCTGAGGGTAGACGTTATGGCCGCGCAGAATGATCAGGTCCTTAATACGCCCGGCGATATACAGCTGCCCTTCGTGCAGAAAGCCTAGATCGCCAGTGCGCAGCCATCGATCATCGCGGGCGTCGTGGTTCTGTGCATCAGCATCATCGGTGCGCTGCCAACTGACCCCATCGCGGGTGACAAAGGCTTGCGCTGTTGCTTCTGGGTTCTGCCAATACCCGTGCGCCACGCTGGGCCCATTGACCCAGATCTCGCCGACGTCACCACTGGGCAGCGAGTGAAGCCCCTCAGGGTCGACAATATCGATAGCGTGACCGGGTTCCGGTGTACCGCAGCCCACCAGGGTGTTGCCTTCAACCGCTGAAACAGCCTTTCCCTCGGCCAGCGATTGTTGAGAAAAAGCAGTACCCACCACGCCCGTACCGCGCGAATTACAGCTAACCAATAGCGTTGCTTCGGCCAAGCCATAACAGGGTGCTGCGGTATCAGCGGCAAAGCCCGCTGGGCGGAAGCGTTCGATAAAGCCCGTGAGGGTATCGTGGCGTACCGGCTCGGCGCCTGAGAACGCGACCCGCCAGCTAGATAAGTCGAGCGCCTCAAGCTGCTCGTCACGGATACGCTCAAGACACAGTCGATAGGCGAAATCGGGGCCACCACTAATGGTGCCCCGGTGGCGGGAGATCGCTTCCAGCCAGCGTACCGGCCGCTGTAAAAAGAAAGTGGGGCTCATCAATACCGCAGGGATACCGCGATAGATGGGCTGCAGCAGGCCACCGATCAGCCCCATGTCGTGGTAAAGCGGCAGCCAACTGACGAAAACATCGTCGGCACCAATCGAGAAGCCCGTCTCAATAGCACGCTCGTTCGCCATCAGGTTCCCATGGCTAACCATCACCCCTTTGGGAGTGGCCGTGGAACCTGAGGTGTACTGTAAAAAGGCGAGATCACCACGCTTTGGGCGATGCTCAATCCAGTGTTCAGCGCGGCTCTCATCTACGGCATCCACGGGGATCAGTTCGGCGCTGCCGAAGCCTTCGCTTGCAGATGCGACCACATCGATAATCGTTGTAGAGGTGAGCACACAGGCGGCCTGGGAGTCGGCGGCAATGGCGAGCAGACGTGCCAGATGTTGCTGCTTGGCCGACTCTGGAGGGAAGACCGGCACGGCAATCACCCCGGCATATAGGCAGGCGAAGAACGCCACCACATAGTGTTCATCGTTATCCAGCAGGATCAAGGCACGCTCACCAGCCGGGAACCGCTGCTGGAGCTCGCTGGCCAGGGCGCGGGAACGCCGCTCCAGGGTGGCGTAGTCAAGGGTGGTCTCACCTTGTGCGTTCACTACAATCAGCGCCCTGTCGCTGGGCCTTTCCCGGGCCAGGCGACTTAAATGCTCAACGAAGCTGTGGTTAACAACGTTATGGGACGGGTGGCTGTTCATCGTCTGGGCGTGCCTTATATTCATATGCGTACCTGCTGGAACTCCTGGCCGTGGCGTGGGATTGAGCCGTTGTATTCAGTCTTTGGAGAGGTTGCCGTGACCTTCCGCCATGGCGACGACGACTTTGCGCGGCCCTTTGAACGGCGTGCGTGCATGGGCGACCAGCATGTTGTCGAGCATTAGCACATCGCCTGCCTGCCAGGGGAACATCACCGTTTCGTCGGCCAGTACGCCGCGGATCTCATCGAAGATGGCATCGTCGATGGGGCTACCATCGGCAAAGAAGACGTTGCGCGGCATGTCTTCGGGGTCAAGCAGCTCTTCCAGCGACTCTCGTACTTCTGGCTGCAGGTTGGAGACATGGAAAAGATGGCCTTGGTTGAACCACACCTGCTCACCGGTGACAGGGTGAGTCTCTATGCTTTGGCACAGTTGGGTGGTACGCAGGTCGCCATCGGGCTTCCACTCACAGCGAATACCCGCGCGCTGGCAGAATGCCTCCACTTCAGCGCGGTCTTCGGTGTTAAACACCTTTTGCCAAGGCATATCGAAATCACCGTAGTTGCGTACGTAGAGAATGCCTGGAGCAAAGCGCTCACGAATCTCTACTGGCATACGGCGGTAAATAGCGCGGCTATCGGCTATCGGCGTCTCTCCCCCTTCGGGGGAAGCGGTGACACAGTGGAACCAGATTTTCATCGGCCACTCGCGGGTGTAGGCCTGCTCATTGTGGAGGGGAATATGTTGATGGGCGGGGTATTCGGTGGAGGTATAAATGCCTGACGAAACCGCTGAGCGTGGCGTAGAAGCGAACTCATAGCTCAGCAGAGGATGACCAAAGGCGGCAGCAAACTGCTGAAAATCGTCCACGGAGGGAACATCGAAGCCTCTTAGCAACACCCCGCCGACTCTGGCCACCAACGTCTCAATATCAGCACGCAAATCGCCAAAGGCTTCCAGCAGCGGCTGCCCTGGATAGGKGGGGGAAATCATAATGGGCAGCTCCGAATCAGCAGGCCCCTGACGTTTGGATATGGTGTTGGTTTGTTGCGTTGGTGTTGCGCTTTGGCTGTCCATTATTGATCTCCTAAAAAGTCGTTGAGTAGCGTTAACTCTGGGCATAGCTCTTTGCATAGCCCAGGGCAGCGGCATAGCCACTCGGCGCTGGCAGCGGCCATGCCTGCAGAGGTGATGACACGGGAAGCGAGTGCTTAAGGCAGTAACTAGCAGGCGGCACTGCCGCTGGGCTAACCGAGAGCGCTTGCAGATGGTCCGCGATTCCTAAACCCAAGGTCTTGAGTACCGCTTCTTTAACCACCCAGCGCTCCATGAAGGGCAGCGTGGCACCGCGAATGTGGTCGCGCTGCTCGCTCGGCGATAGCACCAGCCCGTGCAGCGGCGCCAGTTCGGCCTCGGATCGACGACGCTCAATATCGACCCCCACCGAGCCGCCGGGAGCGAGCGCGATTAGGGCGACATGGCCAGAGTGGGAAACATTGAAAGCAGGCCCATCAGCGTTTTCCAACTCGGGTTTGCCGTAAGCGTTCTGAGTGAACACCAGCTTTTCTGGCGCTATACCGGTGTGCGCGGATAGCAGTCGCCGCAGGGCAGCGCGTGTCGCCACAGCGCGTACGACATCGGCGTGATGGCGAAGCCGCTGGGCGCGCTGCCACCCGGCTCGGCTCAGCAGCCGGCCATCGTCGTCGGCTACCGGGGCATTCAGGTCGAGCGCTAAGCGCCATACCTCAAGCCCCTCTGGCACCCCTTCAGCTAACCGCAGGCGCTGCATGAGGCACCTCCTCGAGCCGTCGGGCCAGTGCCCGCCTTAGGGTATCCAGCACTTGCGGTTGCTGCTGGCGAATAAAGAAGKGCCCTCCTTTGAACCAGTCTAAAGAGAACGCCCCGCCGGCTTCCCGCTGCCACGCTTCCAGACGCTCTTGCTCAATATCGTCTTCACGCCCGGCGAGTACCTGCAGTGGGTAAGCAAGCGGCGACCCGCCGCGATAGCGAAAACTGCGGCAGAGGCGATAGTCCGCCATCAAGATATCGAGGGTAAGGCGCAGCAGCTCAGGGCTTTCGAAGACCTCCTCTGGGGTGCCGCCCTGTTGGCGCAGATCTGCGATTAAGGCCTTATCGTTATCAAGCCCCGCCAAGCGCTCTGAGTCACGCATTGAGGGCGCCGCGCTGCCTGAGGCGAATAGCATCCGTGGCTGAGGGCGCCCCACATCGCGTAAGCGTACCGCCATGCCATAGGCCAGCAGCGCCCCCATGCTGTGGCCAAACAGGGCAAAATCACCGCGCATCCGCGTTGCCTGCTCTTCGCACAGCCGCACCACCTGGGTCTCGAAGTCATCGATAAGTGGCTCACCCAGGCGTTCGCCACGCCCAGGCAATTCGACGGGATATACCTCGACCCAGGCGGGCAACTTGCGCTTCCAGCGTAGATACATGGTGGCACTGGCCCCGGCGCAGGGCAGGCAGAGCAGCCTTAAACGCTTAACCTGCATTCACCTGCTCCGCCTCACTTTTGGCCTGCGCATCCATCCACTGGCGTAGCGACAGCGGCCGCATATCAGTCCAGGTCTTTTCGACGTAGTCGAGGCAGGTTGGCTTATCGCCGAGCACACCGGTATCGGTCCAGCCAGCGGGAATCGCTTTCCATTCTGGCCAGAGGGAGTACTGCTCTTCGTGGTTGACTAATACGCGGAAGACACCATCTTCACGATCAAAACAACTTGTCATGGAATTAACCTCATCGTTGCCAAAGGAATGAGAAATAAAACGCAATTGCTTCTCATTACTTAGTGACGAGTGAGGAACCAGAAAATTTAATGCTGGAAAGGAAGAAAGTAGAAAAAATAGGGGGAGGGGTCGCTAGGGCGTCGGCATAGCATGACTCTTGCCAGGCTAAAAATTGCTCCAGCGGGAGGCAGCGTTAGCTAGCGACCATTGAGTTAGCCTGAAAATCGAAGGAGGAGAGTAAAAAAAGTGGCTTATCAGCTGCGCTCATCACCGCTTGGGATCAGCCCTGTTAGCATCCAGAGCTGTTCTGCTTCATGAAAGACTCGGCGGTGCTGAGAAGAAGCCGCTAACCACGCATGCAGCGCCTCGCGATCAGCGTCGCTCAACGTCTCTTCATGCTCGCGCATCAGCCAGTCTAGCGCCGTTTGCCAAACGGCATCGTCGCCGCTGTCGTTATCCATCGTTACTGTCAAACCTCGCTACTGCTGCCTGCTGAACACCTGTCTCGGGAAGCGTGTAATATTATCAACGCTATTTGCTGACAGTGTAACAAAGCGACAACAAAGAAGGGACGGAACGTGGGCTTACCGATCTGGCAACGTCTGACCTAGGGTGCCTCTGATTAACGTAATGAGCGAAGGCTAGACAAGGCAAAAATCAACGAAAAAGCGGAGTTTACGAGCTGTAAATGAGCATTTTGAGGCGATTTTTAACGCCGTATAGGCAAGCGCAATAGTTAATCAGAGGTTCCCTTGTAGCGACTGGCGGCAATGAGTCATTGCATCGCGAATCATAAAATTAACTAACGTGGTGGAAATACCTAACAAGTGGGCCACTTCCCGCTGCGTATGACTTCCCGAACGATAGAGCTCAAAGGCGCGCCGCGTACGCTCGGGCAGCTCGTCCAACGCGTCCACCACCTGTGCCAAGGCCTGGCGGTCAATGGCGATCACCTCTGGGGAGTGTGACGCGTAAGAGGTGGTATCCCCTTCCTCTTCTTTTGCAAACAACGTTGACTCAAACACGGAACGACGGCAACGGTCAATGGCGAGATTGCGCACCACCCGTGACACGTAGGATATGGGCTGCTTTACCTCAAAAAGCGTGGTTGCCTCTGAAATTTTTAGATAGGCGTCTTGCACGACATCATCGGCTTGATCAGCATTGCCCAAGACTCTTGCGGCGACACAACAGAGCCGGGGCCGCTGATTAACGAAGATGTCTTCTAACTCAGCGCTCCAGGTCTGGGTATCCACAGCACGGCCTCCTGCCTTGATTAACACTACGGAATAAATGGCAATAATTATTATTTGCGTTATAGCCTGGTAAGTCAACGGGTGAGAGCTAACTCACTTTTTATAACGATATGCCTGCTGGTAAAGCGCCGGTGTGAGGCATTTATACCCCTGGCGCCTGCGCAGCGTTGACTTCGCGGCAAAGATACTCATAATGCAAACAAAAACAATTATCACTTAACCACGTGCTAAAATAGCCTTCCGTACGGAAGATGTCGACGCGTTGGGCTGACTGTGTAGATATGGACACTTAAACATTCGCCATGACGCTTTTATCCACAAAACACAGGCATGATCGTGGAATATCAACAGGGTACTTTCTGTCACTACGTACGCCGTAAAACCACTGCATTATCGGGTACTCTGCTAATCAGTTTATTGATGAGCACCGTGTCAATGGCGGGAAATGGAAGTATTGAAGCGCCCGTAGCGACGTTTGATTTCGCCATTGCCGAGACCCTCAACGCGATTGGTCATCCCCCGAGGTTTTTAGCGGGTCTAAAGGGATACGAAACCTACTCACGTCAAGATGGCGCTATCCCTAATACGACTAACCTTGGTTACCGTTTTCTGCCAAACTATGAACTACTGGCAAGCCACCCTCCGCAGCATATTCTGATTTCACCACCCGCCCATACCAGCTTATTGCCAAGGCTCAGTGAAATTGCCGATGTTAAGGAGTATCCGCTTTACAACTTTTCCGAAATTAATAGCGGACAGAGCCATTGGGAAGCAGKGGAGGCGTTGACGCGTCAGCTTGGAACCCTCGTCAATGACTCCGCTGCATCAGAGCAGTACATTGAGCAAACCAACCGCTACTTTGACGATTTAAAAAGCCAGCTTGATAGCATCGATGAAGCAGTTTTAATGGTACGTCTAGTGGATGAGCGCCATGCCCGCGTTTATGGCAAAGGAAGCGTGGAAGGTATGGTATTAAATCGCCTTGGCCTCCAGAACGCTTGGCAGGACGACTTAGGTCAGTGGGGGATGACGACCATTAGCGCGACACCTCTATTTAGCATCGACGCTAAAATGATATTCCTTGAAAGCCCCTACGACCCTCCGGGTGGGCAGCGTCAACTACTCGCTGATGGCCAGTGGCGGCATTTACCAACCGTGAAAGAAGGCAACTATCTCATTATTCCTACTAACTACTGGTCTTGGGGAGGCCTACCTGCGGCACTGCATTTTGCCGACAGTCTTGCCAGCCATCTTCTTGAAAGCGCCGCACCGCCATTAAGATAGGCGATGCGGCGCGAGCGATTAAAACACCCAATTCAGTGCCTATGCGCTACCACTTGTAGGACACAGTACCCAGCACAGTGCGTTCGGCCCCCCAATAGCAACGCCCTCCGTTGTTACAGCGAGCCACATACTCACGATCAAAGAGGTTATTGGCGTTAAGATTGGCACTCCAGTTATTGCCAAAATCATAACCGATGGCCGCATCAACGAGTGTCTCACTACCTACCTCTAGAGTGCCATAATCTAGGCTCTCCGGCGGGTAGGCGTAGGACTTGCCCAAGTAACGGACACCGAGACCCGTTTGCAGGCCGTTCAAAGCCCCCTGCCGGAAAGTATAATTGGCCCAAACAGAGGCCTGATGACGCGGAATCCCTGTAATTTGCTCATCTTCTAAACGCGAACCGGCATCTTCGACAATCCTGGCATCGATATAACTATAGGCAGCAGTCAGGCTCAGGCTTTCGCTAATACCGCTCTTAACCTCTACTTCTAAACCCTGGGATTGTGTCTCACCAATCTGGCGATAGTCACCGGAGCTGCCGTCGTAGCTAACATCATCTTGCTTAGTGATGTCATAAGCAGAAACCGTTACCTGGGTATTCCAACCCTCCGGCTCGTATTTCACCCCTAGCTCTACTTGGTCGCCGGTAATAGGTTTGAAGTTGTCTTCAGTGTTAAGTTGAACCGGCACGAAAGTGGTAGAGTAACTCACGTAAGGAGAGATGCCGTTGTCAAACTGATACATCAACCCGGTTTGCCAGCTGAATGCTTCGTCGGAGCGCTGAGTATCTTCATTAGCTGCAGTATAATCATCGTATTCACTATCCGCCCAGTCGTAACGACCTCCCACCAATGCAATCAACCCGCCGACTTTGCCCTGCCATTGAGCATAAGTTCCGGCCAAATTTTGCTTTAGATCGCCATCACTAGAGAGACTGGAGGTTTGCGGCTCGCTGCTATACTGAGGGTCAAAAATATCAATAAGATAGAATTCACCACTGGCAATGTCACTAGCATACTGGCTCTGTACGAATGACGTCCTATCGAAGCTGGCGCCGAACAACATAGTGTTTTCGAGCGCTCCGGTGGTCACATTGCCGACCACTTGGTTATCAATGGAGTAGATTCTAGACTCGTTGGCGCGATCAAGATTATAGGCGCCAATGTTAGAACCGTAACCTGCATCAACGAACTGCAACCAGGTTTCCTGCCGATCTACCAGAGATCGCGTATACCGCCCGTTTTGGCGAAACGTCCAATCATTATCAAAGCGGTGCTCGTATTCGTAACCTAATGTCCAAAATTCCCGCTCAAAGCCATCCCAGTCAGGGTGCCCTAGGTTGGTGTCGGTGCTCAATTTACCGCCTGGATTGTCGAGCAGAGTACCCGACGCCGGTAGCCCTAATTGAATCTCGGTGCTGTCTTTTTGATATTGTCCCAGCAATGTCAGGGTATCCCTATCGCTCAGATCGATGGCCAGCGAAGGGGCAAAGTAGATCCGGTCGTCCTCCATGCTATTGATTTGCGTATCAGCCTCGCGAATCAGGGACACCATTCGACCACGGACGCTGCCATCTTCATTCAGAGCGCCCGACACATCAGAGGAGAACTGCCGTCGGTCATGGGKTCCATAGCTAAGATTGACCTCTCCCTGTCGTTCATAAGTTGGGCGTTTACTGACCAGGTTTACTAACCCACCGGGCACGTTTTCGCCGTACAGAATTGAAGTCGGCCCCTTGAGTACTTCTACTCTCTCTAGACCATAAGGCTCGGCCGAAGTGGCATAGGCATTGGACTGCACGCGCAAACCATCGCGGTAGGTACCGTAACCATAATCCCTTTGGTTCATGCCGCGAATGTAGAAAATATCGCCTGCCAGAGCATCACCGCCAGGGTAGTTAGCACTGTTAACACCTGGCACATAATCTAAAATGTTACCTAGTGTTTGTGCTCCCTGATCCTCAATCTGATTCCTCGTTACCACCGAAATGGCGCGTGGTGTTTCAGACAGTGGGGTATCAGTTTTAGTTGCCGTTAGACTGCGATCTGCCTGATAACCCACATCTGGCCCCTGTGCCCCCACTCGCTCTGCTGTTACCGTCAGACTCTCCAATTCGGAGACCGATTCTTCTTCCTGAGCTGCTGAATAAACTGGCACCGCAACCAATGTGACGACCAACAACCCGCTTTGACAATACAGCGCGTATTTTCCCTTGAGCATACAACCGTTCCCCTTTTAAAAGGCTGATAAATTTTCAATAAAATAAATTATTATGATTATCATTTGCATTTTATGGTAAAAACTTTCCTCACCTCAAGTTCTCTTTGCCATTTCCCGTTCTCAAACCATAAGCAAATTCTCTTTTTTCAGAACGCTTACTTATTCCCGCTCTTTCACCTGAAGAGCAGTTTTGAACAGCGCGCCGCACAGAACATTCGAACTAGAACCTCGCTATGCAGAATGCCATCAGGGATACAGGGGTCGTTTAAAGCCAGCAGACTTAGTTTCTGCCCTGCTAAAAGTGCGAAGATCATCACTGTCATCTCCGTGTCATGAATGGCTAGTTACATTGAATAGATACAGTTTTGCCATTCACTAATACACGATGAATGCCCAGGGGAAATACAATGCTTGATAGCAGCAATGACCTACTCGAAACGGTGAAACAGGCGGCGTACGAGGCAGGTGCGCTGTTACGCGAGGGGTATTCGCTAAAGGGAAGAATTGCCTTTGAGCAAAAGGGGGCGTCAGACTTTGTCAGCTACTACGATACGGCCGCCGAGAACATCATTATCGACTGTATCAACAGCGCTTTTCCCGATATCGCTTTCCTAGGTGAAGAGAGCGGGCTGACGCCAACCGATAGTGACTATACCGTCATCATTGACCCTCTTGATGGCACCAGCAACTTTCTGCATGGGGTGCCTCACTTCTCGGTCTCCATAGCGGTTACCAAGGGCGATGAGCTGATCATCGGCATTGTCTATCAACCGCTGCTTGATGAAATGCTTTGGGCCAGCCTTGGCACCGGCGTCTTCCTCAACGACACGCCGCTCACGACGCCTGAACCGCGCCCACTGAACGAGATGCTGGTAAGCACCTGCCTGCCCTACCACGCTAAAGGCGACTTCACGACGTCCATAAATCAACTCGCCGTGCTAATGCCCCAAGTGGCTGGCATCCGCAGCCCAGGTTCTGCGGCGCTGGAGATCGCCTATCTCAGTCTAGGCCGCTTTGATGCCTTTTGGTCTCAAGGCGCGGCGCTTGAATTTTGGGATATCGCCGCCGGTATTGTGATTGCCCGAGAGGCTGGTTACACCGTCACGGATCTCACTGGCGAGCCGAACCCCGCTCAATGGAACAGTTTACTTGCGGCACACCCCGAAAAACATAGCCAACTGCTAGCGTGTTTAGCGCCTTACTGATAAACGATCAACGTCATTTCTAATCGCATCGGTTAGCCAATCAAGCAAAGGCTAACCGCCTAAGACCTACCCCTCGTCTGCTTTCCCCAAGGACGTTTACCCTCTATCACGTAAATCTTTTCATTTTTTTGTTAAAAATGAGAACCATTAGCACTAGAATGGAGGCATTATCATCAACCCTATCGCTAGGAGTCATTCATGTTCGAGGTCAAAGGCGCCACCTTTGAAATCAATGGTAAGCAGATTTTAAATCCCATTGACCACAGCTTTCATGAGGGCAAGGTTTACGGCCTGATTGGCCATAACGGCTCGGGTAAGTCGACGCTGATCAAGCTCATGGCCCAGCAGCAGCCAGTAAGCCAGGGGGAGGTTCACTTTGACCAGCGCCCGCTGAGTGACTGGGGAAATCGTGAGTTCGCCCGTCAGGTGGCTTACCTGCCCCAGCATTTACCAAGTGCAGAAAGTCTTACCGGGCGTGAGCTAGTCGCCTTTGGCCGCTACCCATGGCACGGGCTGCTAGGCCGCCACACCCAGAAAGACAAAGATGCCATTGATCGCGCCATTGCCCTGACCCACACAGAGGCCTTTGCCGACCGCTTGGTCGACACGCTCTCCGGTGGTGAACGTCAGCGAGTCTGGCTGGCGATGCTACTCGCCCAGGGCAGCCGCTTCCTGCTGTTGGATGAGCCGCTAGCGGCCCTGGATATCGCCCACCAAATCGAAGTGCTGGCGCTGATCCGCAAGCTGTGCGACGAGCTGAACTTGGGGGTTATTATCGTGCTGCATGATATCAACATGGCCTCGCGCTACTGCGACGAGCTGATGGCACTGCACAGCGGCCGCCTACTCGCCCACGGCGCCCCCAACGATATGATGTGCGACAGCACCTTAGAGGCTATTTATGGTCTACCGATGCAGGTCATGAAACACCCCAACGGAGAGCACAATATCGCCGTGGCGCAATAACGCTATTGTCCGAGGCAAGATACTTTTTAAAAGCMCTCATTCGCAATCAAATGCTTCAACTGATACGCATTATCGATTAAGCTGAATGCCACATGTCCCTGTGTGCTGTGTCAAAMCCTATGTGAAAGCCCTTGTTTGAAAGACCTGCGATGGAGCCTCGCGATGCCCTCTGCTCTGCGTCAGCCACAACTGTTCGAGCCTTCGTTAGCGTCCTGCTACACCGGGCCGTTGGCGAACTTTACGCCGCCGTTAATAGGTGGAACGCCACCGCTGGAAGCGTTCAAAACAGCCCGTTGGCGGAATGCCGATTGGCTTAAAGAGGATCTCTCCCGTTTCGCTGGGCAGTACCCAGACGGAGACCAGCGGGCAGTGGTATCGATCTGGTCGAAGTGGCACTTAAGCGCGCTAACCGTTCCCACACTGACAGCCAATCTGCTGCTTAACCGTGACTTGCCGGTGGGGCTAGACGACATGCAGGTTCTCTTTAACGATAAAGGCGCTACCTCGCGGCTGTGGGTACCCCACGAAGGCACCCCGATAACCACGCAAGATCCTTTTGAGCGTTTTGCTACTTTGATTGAGCAGCACTGGGCACCGTTAATTGAGCAATTAGCGGCCATCTCCGGCGCCGCTCAGCGGGTGTTCTGGAGCAATGCCGGTGGCTATCTGGATTTTTACGTCAATGCGCTAGGCGAGCACCCACTGGCTAATCGGCAGGCGTTTGAAGCAGCCAAGTCGCTGCTGGAAGCACGCACCCTGCCCAACGGCAAGCGCAACCCGCTGTTTCAGCCGGTGCGTTACTTTACGCCTAAGGGGAGTGAGGAGGTTAAGCGGGTGCGCAAGCTCTGCTGCCTGCGTTACTTACTGGATGAGTTTGATACCTGCGGTACCTGCCCACTTGAGGGCTGCGACCTGGAGGCGCGCAAACGCGCCAAACAGGCCGCCCGTTAAAGCGGTTTAGATATTTATTTGCGCCACCGCATCTTCACTTGCTCGCGCACGCTGCTCGCCTTTCAGCTCGCTTAATTGCCCCTTCGACATCTCCAGCAATCGGTCGGCGTGGACGAAGTAGCTGTCGTCGTGGCTGATCGCAAACACAGTTTTCCCCATCGCTTTTAAGTGCGGTAATAGCTCGCGGTAGAACAGCCGTCGGAACTGCGGGTCTTGATCCGCCGCCCACTCGTCGAGCAGCAAGATATCGCGTTTTTCGGCAATCGCTAGTAGCAGTGCCAAGCGTTTACGCTGCCCTTGGGAGAGCTGGGTGTTGATGACGCGATCACCCTCCCACTGCAATTTGTGCTGCATCTGCAGTCGCTCAAGCCAGGTATCAACGACCTGCGGGTCAGCAGGCAGGCCTTCAGGGCCCATGGTCTGATCAAACTGATGGAAATCGGTAAAAACGCTGGCAAAGCGAGCGCGGAACGCTTCCCACTGAGCAGCAGTGACCACCTCGCCATCAATCTTAATAGTGCCGCTTTGGGGGCGGTATAACCCCGAGAGTAGCCTTGCCAGGGTCGACTTACCGCTGCCGTTGCCGCCGATCAGAAACACCTGCTCACCGCGCTCTAGGGTCATATTGAGCGGCCCCACCTGGAAGCCCTCGCCTTGGGCAGTGTCCGGGTAGTGATAAGTGACTTCCTCCAGCTCCAGATGCTGCCAATCGGCCAGCGTATCGTCAACGGCAAAGCTTGATTGGTACTCGGCTAGCTCCAGGCTGCTCAATTTATCAAACGCGACCTGGGCACTGATCAGCGTTGGCCAAGCGCCCACCGCCTGAATCAGCGGCGTACGCAGGAACAGCAGCGTCAGCGCGAAGGTGGAAGCCACCGTGGTATTCGCCCAGCCCAATCCATTAGAGAGGAAAAACACCACCCCGATGGCACCCAACATCATAATGTTAGACCAGTTGTTAGCGCTTAAGTGGTAGGTATCGGCGCGGATAATGTGGTGACGGTAGTCACGGGCATTGGCGGTATAGCGCTCATCATAAAAGCGCCGGGCACGGTCGCGGTTCAGCGCCAGCTCTTTGCGCCCTTCAATGGCTGCCTGGAAATCTTTATAGAGGCTGTCTTCGCTTTCACGCACGAGGCGAAAATGGCGATACACCCGCGACACCAGCACCCAACCCACGCCCATGGTGAACGCGATCCACAGCACGGTGATCACCACCATTTGCGGCGAAAGCCATGCCAAATAGGCCACCGAGGCAAGCGTTAGCACCACGCCCTGAATCAGCTCCGGCAGACGCACAAAGCCAATGGTGATGTTACGCACATCGCTGGACAGGCTAGCAAGCAAGGTGGCGTTGCCCAACTGCTCCAAACGCTCAATATCGGTGTCGAGGATCCGCTTCACCAGCCGCGAGCGTAGGTCAAACACAAAGTGGTGCCCCAGCACGGTGAGCGCCAATTGCGTACTGAGTGTGACTGCCAGGAGCACCGCCAGCAGGCCGAGAAATTGCGGCAACGCCGCCATACTGCCTACTTCAATAAGCCGTTGGTTGATAAAGGCAATCACCCCGACCCCTAAGCCAGCGCTCAATAGGCTCAGAGCAATGGCGCCTAAAAAGGGCCAGCGGTAGTGATGAAATACTAAGCGCAGCAGTTCCATGGGGCTCCTTGCCTTCTGTAAAGAGCGCTGAAGTCTACCAGCAGCACCGCTCACCAAGAAGACGTCATTTATAATGGCTTCAAACCGGTGGTCTGACAGCCTGTTTCAGAGGGCTATCTCAAAGAGCTATTTCAAAAACCATATCAAAGCGCTATTCCTAAGAGCTATTCCTAAGAGCTATTCCTAAGAGCGGTTTCAACTGGCTATGTCTAACTGGCTAAGTCAGATGGTTATCCCAGCGGAGTTCCAGGCTGGCGAGTAGCTCAGGCATCGCCAAGTCAGGCGTTACTCGATAGAGCCCGCCCTGGCCGGAGGAGACCAGAAAACCGCCATTGCCATCACAGCGGGCACCAGCGGCGTCAGGGAGTGCCAGGCTGGCGACAAGATTGCCTTGTGCGGCATCCAGCAGCAGTACCCGGTTGCCGCGAGGGGCAGTCACCAGGACATTGCCAGAAACACGGCTAAACGCCACGCTGGCAGTGTAGTGCTTCAGACTGGCGGTGACTTCATCGGCCAGCGACAGTTCGGAGAAGTGCCCCTGGGCATCCAGTCGGCAGATCAGTGGGTGGGTCTCCCACTCGGGGCCTTCAAACTGATAACCCGCGATCACCGTACCATCCGCCGCCACGTCGAGATGACGGCAGCTGAGCTGGTGGTGTGAAGGTTCGTGACGGGCCAGTACCTCACCACTGTTACGATCCATCAGCATTAGCGCTGGTGCCATAGTGTCCAGGTTGAGCTTAACCCGGCCGTAGTCAGGGTGTGTCTGGATACCCCCCAAACCAATCACCAGAGTGTCACCATCCGGCATCAGCCTCAGCTCATGGGGCCCAATGCCGYCCAGCGGCATATCGCGCACATGGGCGTAGTCGTTGTCAGCGTCGTAAACGCGCACTAGCCCGGCGCTGTCCTCCAAGCGGTTGGCGGTGACATACAGATAGCGCCCGTTCAGGTCGAACACGCCATGCCCGTAGAAGTGGTAGCCCTCCCCAGCCGCAAGGGTGTGGGCTAATTGGCGGCTGTCCCCATCGATCACATGCATCCGTGTACCAGGGCGGCGAGCGAACAATACGGCCTGGSGGGAGTCAGGCCGTAAACAGCCGCCGTGGCAGCGCTCGGGCACCTCGATCATAAAGCGGGTCTCACCATCCAATGCCACCCCGGCGATGTAATGCCCTCCGCTGGGGTCGTCGACCGCGCTGAACAGCCAAGCGGCTTCCTCTCGCGCAGGCAGCGCCCAGCTTAACGGGGTCAGCGCCATGGCGACGCTGCCCAACCCCACTTTGAGAACCTGGCGTCGCTGCATGGTTTAATCCCCATCGCTGGAGTTAAAGCCTCGCACCAGCCCCAGTTCACCAGCGATCTCATTACCCAGCAGGTGGCGTAACTGGCTGATATCGAGGTAAAGCGACTGTAGACCGCGAAACGCCGCTTCGTCGTCCAGGGCAAGCACTAAGCCCGACGGCTGGTCGCGGGCCTGGGCGAGCGTCTTATCGAGCTGGTCACGAAATGCCTCGGCGAGCGGCAGTGCCTCGGCCTCGCGCAGCAGCGCGGTAAGGCCCGGCAAGAAGCCGGTACGCAGGCCCTCCAGGCTGCTCTCTACCAAACGGACCGAGTTGCCGCTACGCCAAGCTTCGGACAGGTAGCCGTTGGCGGGGGCGCCCTTAAGGCCCATGGGTTCCCCAAGGCGTTTATCTTCTAGGAGCTCAAGGGCCTGGATGGCGCTGGCCAAGGTGGTTTCCGTGTAGTCAGAGGTGCCAAGATAGTGCTCACCAAAGGCCTGCCAGTCGCGATGCAGCGCATTTGTGGTATCCGCGATATGCGTCGTGATGGCCTGCATCAAGTCGCAGGCGGCAGGATCGCTAAGAGCCTGTCCATCCATGGCGTCGTCATAAAGCAAGTACTCAAGGGCGGGAAAGCCCTGGACCGCCACGCTATCGCCGGCAATCACCTGGGCATCCAACGCGCTGGTTGCTTTTAACCACCCGTTCACCTTGCGGCCTACCAGGTTTTTGCGATCTGGCCAGAACTGGAGTTGCCAGCCCCGGCTGTTCTGCTCGACGGGGCCGAACTGTATAAAACGCACCGCCTGCCAGGCCTGATAGGCGCTCAGCCAGTCATTTTCTAACCGCTGCCTTAGTGCCTCGTCGGGGCTCTGACAGAAACGCACGGCGCTAGTCTCCAGGCGTTCAGAGGCGACGCTCAGTTCGGCATATTGCATCTCTACCGCGCCGTGCCATATATCCCGCGGCGTGGTGTTCTCCGTAGCAAAAGATAGCGGTGCAGCCAAAAGTGCACAGGCCAGCAAACCCAGCCGACGAAACGTAGCCATCACATAAACTCCTTGGCAATTAAGCCTTCCAGCAACACTTATAGGGATTCAAGAAAGCGAATGAGTTCAGCGCGCTGATCCTCAGGCAAGTCACGATAGCTCTGGGTGGCCTCTTCCGCCTCACCGCCGTGCCAGAGAATCGCCTCTTCCAGGGTGCGAGCACGGCCATCGTGAAGAAAGCCCGCTCTAGGGTTTACCGTTTGCGCCAGCCCGATTCCCCACAACGGCGGGGTGCGCCACTCGCGGCCATCGGCCTTGAACTCGCTGCGCTGGTCGGCCAGGGCGTCGCCCATGTCGTGGAGCAGCAGGTCGCTATAGGGCCATATTATCTGATCCGCTAGAGCCGGGCGTGCGGCATCCGCAGCGGTGCGATGGCGAGGGGTATGACAGCTGGCGCAGCCCAAAGCATTGAATCTTTCGGCACCCTGCTTCACCGCCGGGTCATCCATATCGCGGCGCATCGGCACTGCCAGGCTGGAGGCGTAGAAGGTCACAAAGTCGGCCACGTCATCACTGACTTCTGGCGTGCCTCCGTTGGGAAAATCATCGCAGCCCTGGCTCTCCATGCAGTCGGTCTGCGGCACCAAACTGGAGGTCAGCCCCATATCGCCAGCAAAGGCGTGCAGGCCCTGCTGCTCAATGCTGGGTTCACCCGCTTTCCAGCCGAAACGCCCCATAACGGTGCTGCCGGTACGCAGATCCCAAACCCGATTGGCGCGCCCGGAAATGCCGTCGTCATCCGCGTCGTCAGGGTCGGCGGCCGCCAGCAGGTCGGCTTCAGGAATTGCCGCCAGCAGCCCCAGGCCAATCATCGGCGGAGCCAGCCGCGGCGAGGTCTGCAGATCCTCGGGCAACTCACCGTAGGCGGGCTCGGCAATCGAGTAAAACGGCGCCTGCAGGGTAACGCTAGTGCCATCGGCAAAAGTCACCTCTCGAGGACGATACTCGATCAACATTTTTGCCTCTGGCTGCGCGCCGGAAATCGCCGCGGTTTGTAGCTGCAGGCCGTAGTTGGGCACCGGAAGCGCGCCGCGCTGTTCCAGAATCTCGGGCTCCGCTTGCTGAGAAGGTAGCGAAAGGCGCAGGAATAGCGCGATGGGGTTTTCATCACCGGCTGGTGGGTGGCCGCGACCATCTTTGAGGTGGCACCCTTGGCAGCTATTGGTATTGAATAGCGGGCCCAGGCCGTCGCGGGCATCGGTGCTGGCGGGAGCCGCCACCCAAGGGTTACGGAAGAAGCTATTACCCACGCTGAAATCCAGCCGTTTGGTCATCGACATATTACCCAGCGGCAGCGAATAAGCGTTATGGTCAAACTGCTCCACCGACCCATCGCCGCCACTCATGGGTGTCGATTGGAGGGGATAATCTTGGGTAGGTGGCTCATTTTGAGTAGGCGATTCATTTTGTATAGATGACTCGGCTGCCTGCAAGGGTGCTACCAACAGGGCCAGCAAGAAACTGCTTCTGGCTAATGTGCAGGGCACCCACTTGGCTAGGATAATAAACCGGGGTAAGCGGTACATGGTGATACCTTGAGAAGGATGTTACTGAATACGAGCCATTCGATAAAAGGCAACAGAGCCGCTCGATAGTAGAACTATCGGCGGCTCATGGTAGACGCTAGTTCGGTCTAGAACTGGTGACCGGCGTCATCGGGCTGCAGAGATGTCACCCCAAGCACGCCAGCGGATTCCTCAAGCGAGCCGGTTTGCGCCACCAACGCTAAAATCGCGCCGTTGATCAACTCGCTGCCCTTCACGTTACCCGGCGCGATCATCATATCGAAGGCCATTGGCGAGCTCTCAGTTTCTGCCGCCTGTTTGATCGCATCAAGGCGCGCCATACTGGCGTCAAGCTGCTGGCCCAGAGTGTCAGCAAGCTCGCTATCTTCTTGAGCCAACAGGTCTTGCAGCGAAGGTCCATCTACCACGCTGCCGTCTAGGCGCTGATAGCTGCCGGTGTAGATATTCTGAACACCCTGGCCGTTGTAGTAGTGGGAGTTGTGGGTATTGTCGCTGAAGCAGTCGTGCTCATCCTCAAAAGAGTTGGCCTCCAGAGCGACTTTTAAGCGCTCACCTGCTAGCTCGCCAAGCGACAGTGAGCCCATGCCGAACAGCATGCGGCGCAAGCCTTCCTGGTCGCTTTCCGCCAGCAGCTCCTGGCGGTAATTGCCCTCGGTGTCCGGCGCCCACTGGGCCACCATCCACTCAAGATCATCGACTAGCAGGTCGGACACCGCGTCCAGATAAGTGCGGCGACGGTCGCAGTGGCCGTGGGTGCAGTCATCGCCGGTTTGGTAATCGCTGACCGGACGTTCCCCGTTGCCTGCCTCAAAACCATGCAGATCCTGGCCCCACAGCAAGAATTCGATGGCATGGTAGCCGCTGGCAACGTTGGCTTCAGAGCCGCCGATTTCATTAAGATCGGCCAGGAGTTGCGGGGTAATCTCGCTAACGTCCAGGCTTTCGCCCCCAACATTGATTTGCTCGTTGGCAATGATATTGGCCGTGGCGCCTTTATTGCCCAGCTCATGCTGGTAGTCATCGCCTTCGACGTAATCAATCATGCCCTCGTCCAAGGGCCAGGCGTTTAGCTGCCCTTCCCAATCGTCGACCACCGCATTGCCGAAACGAAACACTTCACTCTGCTGATAAGGTACCCGCGCCTGCAACCAGGCTTGCTTGGCTCCGCTCAGGGTTTCGGCCGTGGGATTGGCGAGCAATTCGTCGATACGCTCGTTCAATGCTTGGGCAGCATTCAGTGCATCGGCGTAATTGGCATAAGCCAGATCGGCGTAGTGTTTAACCACGGCGTCAGCGCTAACGGTGTCGTCAGCAGCAGCGGTGTCGACAGCAACTGGGGCAAAAGGCATCAGCGCACTAAGCGCAACGATGCCAGCAAGAGGGCGACGGAGCATGATGGAGGGCATTACAGTGTCCTTTAGGCTATGGCGTTACAGAAACGACTAAAATAAAGTGCTAAGTCATCTCGCTAGGATGGGATGTTGCGCCCAATCTGAAATGTAATTCATTGGCTTATGAGACTCAATCCTATTTAATCTCATATCAATCGCACCGCCGGGTTTATTCGTTCTTTTTTTGCTTTACGTCACTTTTTGCTGCTCTGGGAATACCGCTATGCTGGATTACAAACTGCTTCACGCCTTAGCGACCGTAGTGGAGTGCGACGGTTTCGAGCGCGCAGGCGACGTGCTGGGGCTTTCGCAGTCGGCAGTCTCCCAGCGCATCAAGGCACTGGAAGTTCGCCTGGGCCAGCCGGTGCTGATTCGCCACCCGCACTTAGCCCCCACCCCTGCGGGCCAGCGGCTGTTGACCCACTACCAACAAGTCCAGCTATTAGAGCGTGACCTGCGGGGCTCTCTGCCCACGCTGGATGACCAGGCTCCGCGACTGCGTATCGCTATCAATGCAGATAGCCTGGTCACCTGGTGGGCCGAGGCCGTCGCACATATCTGCCAGCAGGAGGGAGTGCTGCTGGATCTGGTGATCGAAGACCAGGATGTCGGGCTCAAGCGCTTGCGCGATGGCGATGTAGCCGCTTGCCTGTGCGCAACACCACAGCCGATTGCCGGAGCACGCTGTGTGGCGCTGGGCGAAATGCACTACCATCCGCTCGCCTCACCCGATTATGTGGCGCGACACTTCCCGGATGGACCCAACGCTGAAGCTTTTCAAAAGGCCCCGGCCATCGTCTTCGGCCCCCATGATCAGTTGCAGCACCAGTTTCTCGCCCTGTGCGGTTACCATGGCCGCTTTCCTTACCACCTCTGCCCCTCTTCAGAAGGGTTTGTACGCTTGGCCGCGGCCGGGATCGGCTACGGCATGATGCCCCAACTACAGGTCGGCGAATTAATGGCAAGTGGCCAATTGACCAGKGTTGCTCCCGGCCACTCTTTAGCAGTGCCTCTTTATTGGCATTTTTGGCGCCACAGCGGCCAGTTAATCCAACGGCTTACCCAGCAATTGAGTCGTATCATGTATTAAGTATGAGGGTTTTAAACGCTATCTTTTGCCAAAGCCGACTACACTCAAATAGCTGATCGCGACACAGGTAGTTTAAGCAGCTAGCGCTATGTCGACGAATTAGCGCCCCCGGCGGGCAAGGGAACCCAGGGAACAGCGCACGGGGTAATAAAACGAAAAAAGCGATACCCTATGCATGCAATACGTTTAACGACGGGTGTTTACACTGGCCTATTGTTGCTGCTTGCGGTTTTGTTTATTCCGCGGGCTCAGGCAAACACTCTTTTATCCGCATCGCCAAGCCAGGCGAGCTATTCGCTTGCCCCTTATAACGAGTTCTGGCACGCCGACGAACCGTCTTTATCGATTAACGATTTACTCGCAAAACCGCGTACCTTTAAGCCCACCCACCAAGCCAAAGATTTAAATTTCGGCTATACCCGCGGTGATGTGTGGCTGCGCACCCAAGTGCGCAACGATTCGCCGGATCCCCAGAGCTGGGTGGTGGAGTTTGAGTACCCGTTCCTGGATTACGTTACCCTTTATACGTTTCGCCAACAGCGCAGCGAAGTGCAGCTAAGCGAAGTGCAACTAAGCGGCAGTGCGGTTCCCGTTGAACAGCGTGCGCTCGCCCACCGGCAGGCGGTTTTCCCCCYTCAGCTAGCCGCCCATGAAACGGTCACGCTGTATACCCATGTGGCTGCATCAGGCAGCAAGATGCTTAGCTATAACTTACTAGCACCCGAGGCATTTTATACCCAAAACGACCGACATAATTTTTGGCTGGCCACTTACTTTGGCATGCTGCTGGCGATGGGCTTATATAATTTACTGCTATTTTTTGGCTTCAAAGAGCGCGTATTTCTTCACTACTCGCTATTCGTCGCGGGCTTTGGGCTTGCCATCCTGGCGTTTAACGGCATTGGCACTCTCATGTTTTGGAGTTTTTTAGGTGAAAACACGTCACGCTTGGTGGCACTCGGCTTCACCTTTGCCTCCACCATGGCCACGCTGTTTGCGCAGAGTTTTCTTAACACCGAGACATACTGCCCACGCTGGCATCAGGTATTGAACACCTTTCGCAGCTACTGCTGGCTGGCCGTTATCGCGTCGCTGCTGCTACCCATTCCTGCGGCGCTTCACCTCATGGATGTGACAGGGTTTATGGCAGCCTTACTGCTGCTGATATGCGGCAGCTACTGCAGCTTGCGACGCATACCCAGCGCTAGGCTGTTCGTGTTTGCGTGGTCGCTATTTCTGCTGGGGGCAGGTGTCTTTGCACTGCGCAACCTGGGCGTACTACCCGCCAATTTTATTACTCTTCACGGGATTCAAATTGGCTCTGCACTAGAAATGTTGCTGCTTTCGTTTGCGCTGGCATCACGCTTTAACAAACTTAAACGGCAAAAAGAGCGTGCTCAAACCGCTATGTTAGCTGCGCTTAAAAAGCAGGAAGCCGTGCTGGAGCAAAAAGTCGCCGCCCGCACTAAAGCACTGGAGCATTTAGCCAACGGCGATATGCTGACCGGTTTATTAAATCGTCACGGCCTGGCGCGCTGCGCCGAAGAGGTTCTCGAGCGTAATCGTCAACTTGGTCAGCGCTTGGCGTTACTGATGCTCGATCTTGATCGTTTCAAACCCATTAACGACTGCTACGGCCATGAGGCAGGAGATTTTGTATTACAACAAATAGCTAAGCGCATCGCTAACCTGGCGCGTGTTGGTGATCACTGCGCACGCTTTGGCGGCGATGAGTTCATTATTATCATGGAGAATATTGAGCCCGACGATACGCTTGAGAATATTCAGGCCCGTATCGGGGAAGCCATTCGCTCACCGATCAAACTCCCCTGCGGCGAACGAGTCAGTGTGGGCGTAAGCATCGGCGTTAGCACTTGCCAGGGGACAGACAACACCACGCTAGAGAGTTTACTGCGTGAAGCCGATAGCCATATGTACGCTGTCAAATCTCGCCAAGCAGTAGAGTGCTATCGCTACGGCTCGGCGGGTTAGTCTTTAGCCATTTTCAATGGCCGTTAATCAAACAGGCTCATACGCTTCATCACGTTATCGCGTTTGATTTTCCAATGGAATATGGCCCCCGCGACGTGCAGTACCACCAAGCCTAAAATGGCCCACCCCAGGCGCTCATGCCACATAAACAGCTGTTCAGATAGCTGCTCGCGCTCGCCAATTAACCCTGGCAAATGCCAGTGGAAAAACTCAACGGGAAATCCGCCACTTGCCGTTGCTGCCCAGCCCAACAAAGGCATGATAATGAGTGCTAAATAGAGCAAATGATGGACGCTGGTACTGACTACTCGCTCAAAGGCGTTTAAAGGCGGTTCATGGTCGGGCACCACAAAGGCCAGTCGGGTAATAATACGTAGCGTCATTAGCAATAGTATCAACACCCCCAGCGTTTTATGGCTGGTATAAAGCAGGTTCGTAAGCATATTGCCGACTAGCGCAACGGTGCGCTCATAGCCCAAAAAGCCTAACGTTAAACCGCTGGCCAAAGAGAGCAACACTGCGCCCGCCACCAGCCAGTGCAACACCCGATGCGGGTAGATATAGTGATCCAGTTCGTGCATGTAGTGCTCCTAACTGCCAATGCATTGGCTTTTTAGTCTAGTCAGTAACGCTCCCTTACGCTGATTAAAGCACTACGCGGCCATCAACGCTAAACGTTACTAACGAAATACCTTATAGCGCCTGCTCGGGCGCTGCCAGCTGTTCGCGTATTAACTCGCCCAATCGGCGCGCAGGCTCCGAAGGCCGGTGCGGCGCACGGTGCAGCGCCAGCTCAATCATCGGCAGCGCCGGCAGCCCGCTGCTCTCATCCAGCGGCCTCAGCGCTGGGGTTAGCATGCTGCGAGTCACCACCACGATGGCCAACCCAGCGGTAACAATTGGTGCCAACCCCGCCATGGACTGGCTGGTATAGGCAACCCGCCAGCTACGCCCGGCTGATTGCAATGCCTGCTCGGCCACTTCACGAAACACATCTGCCCCAGGGGAGTAGAGCGCCAGCGGCAGCGGGTCACTAAGCAGCGGCTGCTGGTTCATTCCTACGGCCCACAATAAAGGCTCCCGGCGGATAACATCGCCGCCTGGCGAGTTACGCTGCCGGGTTACCAGGGCTAAATCCAACTCTTTGGCTTTCACCTGCTCGACGAGGTGCGTGCTGGTACCGCAGATCACCTTTAACCCGACCGCGGGATAAAGCTGATGAAAGTAGGCAAACACCGAGGGCAGCAGCGAGGCGTAATCTTCAGGAATCCCCAGGGTAAGATCCCCGGTGACCTGACGAGCCTGCATATCACTCCATGCTTCATCATTAAGCGCTAATAGCCGTCGGGCATGGCTGAGTAATCGCTCACCTTCTGAAGTAAAGCGTATTCGCCGCCCTTCCCGCTCGTGCAGCGTGAGCGATAACTGCGCCTCTAACCGCTGTAGCTGCATGCTCACGGTTGACTGGGTATACGCTAACCGCTTTGCCGCCGCCGTTACACTGCCGGTGTCCGCGATGGCCACCAGGGTACGTAGCAGGGTTAGATCCAACGTGGGTGCACGCATATACCAGTCCTCATCTATCAGCCCTTATTCATCTGCCCTTATTCATCACCATTCTTGATAATAACGATCATAAAAGATCGATATTGTGATGTGTTCATAATGAGTATGCTGCTCAGCACATTCACTAATCAAGGAGAACTCTTATGCATCCCGTTCACTCCCCCGCGTTATTTCCACGTTGGTACAGTGTTGGTGCGGCGTTAGTGGCCGTGATGCTTTGGAGTGCGGCGCCGCTGCTGGCCGAGTTTGCCAAAGCGACACCGCCCTTGCAGCTAACCGCCGTTACCCTGTTAGCAGGGTCATTAGCAACGCTACCGTTAAGCCGCCGGGTTAACGTCGCCGCCTGCGGCGCGGGCTGGCAACTGAGTGTTTGGGTGGGTATCCCGCTGCTCATCTTTGGCGCCGTCAGCACCTACTTTATTGGCATGCGGTTAGCGCCCGCCGCCGAAGCGGCGCTGATTACCTACACTTGGCCGGTGCTGTTTGTACTACTCAGCCAATGGAGCCGTTTTGGCCGCCTGCAGATTGCGGGGGTTGTCGGCGCACTGATTGCGTTTTCGGGTGCGGCGCTGCTGCTGGTTCCTCAAGCTATCAACGGGGGCTTGGGAGGCGCCACCACGGGCTACGCGCTAGCCTTGTTGGCCGCCTGCTGCTGGGCAATCTATTCATGGTTAAGCCAAGCAGCGCCAGTGGCGTTAACGCCGCTGCTGCCGCGGCTACTGCTCATCGCCTGTGCTATTGCCTTGACCGCGAGCCTGGCACTGGAAGGCACGCTAGCTTTTCCCAGCGGGGAGGCATTGCTGGCAGGTATCGCCCTGGGGTTAGGGCCGTACGGAGTAGCCATGGTGGCGTGGGATAAAGCGTTGCGCTGGGGGCACGCGAGCCTGGTGGGCAGCTTGGCCTATGGCGTGCCGATCCTGGCCGCCCTGCTGCTGGTGCTGGCAGGCATGAGCGTACTCGACTGGCGTTTACCCGCCGCGGCCGTGCTGGTGGTGGTAGGCTGCCTCAAAGCGAGCCGTTAATCTCCTCACGCCTAACTATTTACACCTTACGCCTCACCATTTACTCCTCACCACCGACCAATAGAGTAACGCCCCTATCACGATAAGCGACAGGGGCGTTGGGCATTATTGATTAACGCTGATAATTAAAGCTCTGGGGGAATATCCGTCGGCTCCATCTCAAGGCTTAATTCGAATAAGCCGCTACCGGTAGCGCTAAAGCCTCGTGCGCTTACCGTGTAAGTGCCGGGCAGCAACGGCTCTTGAAGACGTGAGTCGGTACCGCCTGCGCCGTCGTCATCGCTGATGGCAACGCCTTGACCACTAACTTCGATAAAGGTGTCAAAATCGGCAGAGCGCATCTCCAACGTCACTAACGAGCTCTCTTCTACCTCCAACTGGTACGTCAGCGGCTCTCCGCTGTACCAACCGTTCAGCGCTTCACCAGGGGTAAGCGTGCCTTCATTACGCAGTTCAACATCGGGCATATCGCGCGGCTCCATGGTGAGCGTAAACATGCCGCTGCTCTCGCCATAGGCTGTGCGTGCCGTTAACTGATATTCACCGGGAGCCAGAAAATCAGCGATGCTGGCATCTAGATTACCGGCACTATCATCATCTTCTCGGTAGTAACCGTTAGGCCCCTCAAGTACCAGATACGAGTCGATGTCGCTGGAGCGCATGTCAATCTGGTACATGCCAGCTTCTTCTACTTCTACTTGGTAGCCAAGGTCCTGACCACTGTACCAACCGTTGAGAGAGTCATCGGGAGTGAGCGCTCCATCATTGCGCAGCTCGCCATCTCCCGGTAACTCGTGAGGCTCTACTGAAAGCGTATAGATGCCATCACCATCACCGTAGGCGCTGCGTGCCGTTAGCGTATACTCACCGGGCTCCAGGAAATCAGCAATACGTGCGTCTAAATCACCGGCACTGTCGTCGTCTTCACGAGCGTAGCCATTCGGCCCTTCAATCTCTAGGTAAGCGTCGAAGTCGTCGGAGCGCATTTCCAGTTGGTAAAGGCCCGCTTCTTCTATATTCAGAGTGATTTCACGGGCATCCCCCTGCAGCCAACTGTCGATAGGCTCACCCACTGCCACTGTGTCCGCGTCCGTCAACTCAACGGCGCGGCTGTCAACGGTAAACGGGCCATAGCTGTGGGCATCAGCACCGCTAACCACCACCACGTAGTCACCACTCTCCTCAATACGGTGGCGCACGACGGGGGCATTATCGAGTAGCTGTAACTGGTCATCATAAAGCGCCACAACGCCCTGCAAGGCACCGTTGAGAGAAATCTCAACGATCTCATCCTCTTCCAGTGAAATGGCATAGCGCATGAAGCGGCTACCATCGTTACCGTTCAGTTCGCTGGCCGAGGTTATTTCGCCACGCAGGCGCTCATCAAGGGTGAGCTTTTCAAGGCCAACAATAGCCTCGGCAACCGCCGGCTGATCAGTTGTGTCTACGCTTTCCGCAGACGTTTCATCAGCAGTTTGCCCTGGCAAGGGAATAAGTTGCGCGGCGAGAAAACCCACGGCGGCGCCACCAACCGCCACCAATACAAACGCAAACGAAGAGGATTTAGCCATGAGCTGTTCCTTGTTGAGTCGTAATGACAATCATTAATTAGATAAGCAGTCGTGATTATAAGCTGCTTACTCAATTAAAGTGAGCGTTTCATAAAAAATGCTGCATTGCGCAACGACCATTCTTTATGCATCTCATACCTGGGCTGATAAGTCACTGAAACCCAAGGCCACATAAGCAGAGATTAAAAAATCTTGAAATTGAACCTATTTGCATCGATCTTCTCAAAGCTTGCTGACTCGTTGCGACAAGGGKAGTATCGACAAGCCTATCAGGCACCTCATCAAGAGTGCGGGATTCGCAACACGAAAAACTGAGGTACTCCTATGGGAGCCCAAAAACGACTGATCCGAACGATTTGTTTGGCAGCGGTACTAGTCAGCAGCGCTGCCAACAGTGCTTTTGCACACGAAACAGAAACACAGCAAGGCGTCGCCTCTTTTTACAGTGACCGCTTTCAAGGAGCGACCACCGCAAGTGGGCAACCCTTTGATCAACAGGCACTGACCGCCGCCCATCCGAGTTTGCCGTTTGGAACAAAGGTGTTGGTGACACGCCCGGACACGGGACAAGAAGTAGAAGTTCTGATCAATGACCGCGGCCCTTTCATTCAAGGACGCATTATTGATTTATCTAAACGCGCGGCAGCGAAGCTTGGCATGATTCGCCGCGGTACAGCTCCAGTGATGGTAACGCTGTTGGATTAACGGATAACACATCCTTGGTTGTTGTGTGATACCCATTAGCCTAATCAATGCGACAGCACACGAAGCATCGTTATCTTAAGCAGTCAACAGACAGGGCGACCAGCAATGGTCGCCCTGTTTTTTTTTATATGACTTACCTCATGTGAATTGCTTCCCGATACATTAACGAACTTGCAAGCAGGCTAAGGGTCTCTATGCTGCAAGGAGTTCGAACGCCCAGCCCAAAATACACAGCTCAAAACGCTAAGTATTCGCAGGAGAAATTTATGCAGTCACAATTTTATACGCTTACCGATTACCCCAAGGGCCTTCCCGACCGCGCGCTGTTCAAGTTAGAGACACAAACGCTTCCCGATCTGGCCGAAGGCGAAGTGCGCATTCGTAACCACTGGCTTTCCGTTGACCCTTACATGCGCGGCCGCATGAGCGGCATTCGCACCTATGTGGACCCGTTTGAACTCGGCAAGCCCATGGAAGGCGGCGCCATTGGCGAAGTTATAGAGACCAATGATCCCAGCCTGAAAGTGGGCGACAGCGTCAGCCATATGGGCGGCTGGCGGGATATCGCCCAACTGCCTGCACAAGGGGTCACAAAACTACCCGATCTTGATGTTCCTGAGCAGGCCTATCTAGGTGTACTGGGAATGCCCGGCATGACAGCTTGGACAGGCCTCAACCTGATTGCCGAATGTAAGCCTGGCGATAACGTTTTAGTCAGCGCCGCCAGCGGTGCAGTTGGCTCGCTAGCCGTCCAACTGGCTAAAGCGAAGGGCTGCCATGTGGTGGGTATTGCAGGCGCCGCTCATAAGCTAGCTTGGCTGGRGTCATTGGGCGTCGAGCCGGTCAGCTACCGAGATAGAGATGCTCACGAGCTTAGCGATGCMATTAAGCTCGCCAGCCCCAACGGTATCGATGTCTATTTCGAAAATGTCGGCGGCATTTGCCTTGAAGCGGCGCTTAGCCAGCTGAATGAAGGCGCGCGGATCGCCGTGTGCGGGATGATTGATGGTTACAATGCCAAAAAGCCGGCTCCTGGCCCTAGCAACCTTGCCCAGCTAATTATGCGCAAAGCCAAAATGCAGGGCTTTATCGTCACCGATCACTGGTCGAGTTACCCCTATTTCCTGAACGAAGTAGCTCCTCAGGTAGCGGAAGGCAAGCTGGACTATAAAGAGACAGTGAAAGAGGGCTTAGAAAGCACGCCCGACGCCTTTCTCGCCCTGTTTGATGGCGCCAACACCGGTAAAATGCTGGTCAAACTGTAGCGCTCCGTTCACCTCTATCCCATCCTCATTGCACTCTGGCCGCAGCACGCTTTTCGCTGCGGCCAGCGCTGCAGCTAAGAAAAAATTGTCAAAACGTTAGACCAATAGCGAATTGATAATTAAAATCATCTTTCAGAAATGTGTGTTTTAACCCATCGGCACTGTCGATGGGTTAGAGCGCGTTGTCGGTAGGTTGTAACAAGGGGACACCTCATGGAAGAAAGCACGCGTGATCACGGTAAATGGCCAGCGATTATCGTTGGCCTACTACTCCTTATTGTCGGCTTGGCGCTCGCTTTTGGCGGTAGCAAGCTCGTCAGCGTAGGCGGCAGTGCCTACTACTTAATCGCCGGGCTTAGTATTATTGCCTGCGGCGTTTTATTTACCCTGCGTCGCGGCGCCGCTCTATGGCTCTACGCGCTGATTCTTTTTGCCACCTTGGTGTGGGCCCTGTGGGAGGTTGGCCTCGACTGGTGGCAGTTAGTGCCCCGCGTCGCCATCCTCTGCTTAATCGGCATTCTGCTGCTCCTGCCCTGGTGGCGTAAGCCGCTAGGCTCAAAAGGCGGCAGTCTGGCGCTTGTTGGCAGCATTGCTGCCGCTGTTATCGTGGCCATTGCCAGTCAGTTTAACGATCCTGGCACTATCGAAGGGTCGCTGGCAGATAGCGAGACAGCCACCGCCGATAGCGTCAACCCTGCCCAAGTGGCAGGCGATGACTGGCCCGCCTATGGCGGCACCAATGCGGGCACCCACTACTCTTCGCTCGATCAGATCACTCCGGAAAACATCGGCGAGCTTGAAGAGGTATGGCGCATTCAAACCGGTGACGAAGCGGGCCCCAATGCGCCCCCCGAAATCACCAATCAGAATACCCCGCTGAAAGTGAACGACAGTTTGTATATCTGTACCTCGCACAGCCGGGCGATGGCGCTGTCTCCCGAAACGGGAGAAACCCTATGGGCGTTTGATCCTGAAATCAGCACTATGGGGGCGGATGACTTTTCTGGCTGGGCGCATATGACCTGCCGCGGCCTCGCCTACTATGACGCCGCAAACTATTCTACTGACACTAACGACGCTGCCACCGATAGCGCAGAAGAAACAAACAGTGACGCTGCGCCGAGCAGTGCAACGGCTCTCTCTTTCGACATCTTCGATGACAGCGATATTTTCAGTCTGGATCTCTCCTTCTTGTCCCTGCTGTTTGGTGTTGAAGAAGAAAACGGCGCCCCGCAGCAACCCATGCTCAGCGAGACCGACGTCATGTGCCCTCGCAGGCTGTACCTACCCACGGCAGATGCACGCTTGATTGCGCTGAATGCTGACACCGGTGAGCGGTGTGCCAGCTTTGGCAATAACGGTGAAATTGATCTCACCAACAATATTGGCGAGTTTTCTCCAGGCGGGTACTACTCCMCCTCCCCTGCTACGGTGACTGAGAACCTGATTATTCTAGGCGGACATGTCACCGACAACAGCTCTACCGACGAGCCGTCCGGCGTTATCCGCGCCTTTGATGTACATACCGGCGAGCTGGTATGGAACTGGGATAGTGGCAACCCAGACAATACCGACCCGCTACCAGAAGGCGAAACCTACACGCGCAACTCCCCCAACGTATGGGCACCGATCAGCGTTGATGAAGCGCTAGGCTTGGTTTACCTGCCCATGGGTAACGCTACGCCTGACCAGTATGGCGCCGACCGCACTGAGAACGATGAAACCTACAGTGCAGGTCTAGTGGCACTCGACCTGGAAGATGGCCAGGTTGAGTGGGTTTACCAGTTTGTGCATCACGATCTATGGGATATGGATACACCCGCGCAGCCGGTACTGATTGACCTGGCCACCAATAATGGCACCCAGCCCGCGGTTATTCAGCCGACCAAGCAAGGCAGCCTGTATGTATTGAACCGCGAAACCGGCGAACCGATTGTACCCATTGAAGAAGTACCGGTTCCGCAAGGGGCTGTGGAGGGCGACTGGACGGCCGAGACACAGCCGCGTTCAGCGCTTAACCTGCTACCACCGCCGCTCACCGAGCGCGATATGTGGGGCGCTTCCCCGTTTGATCAAATGATGTGCCGCATTCAGTTCAACTCTTTGCGCTACGAAGGCCAGTACACGCCACCTTCACTGGAAGGCAGCATCGTTTATCCAGGTAACGTGGGTGTGATGAACTGGGGTGGCGTCGCAGTTGACCCCGAACGCCAAGCGCTCTTCACCGGGGCTAAATACCTGGCGTTCGTTTCCAAGCTGGTACCCCGCGAAGAGGTTGAAGAGGGCCAAGGCTCTGCCAGTGAGCAAGGCCTACAAGTTAATGAAGGGGCACCCTATGCTGTTGAACTCGGCCCGCTGCTTTCAGTACTCGGCCTGCCCTGCCAAGCGCCTTCCTGGGGCGATGTGGCGGGTATCGATCTGCAAAGTAACCAAGTGACCTGGAAACACCCCAATGGCACCACACGCGATAGCATGCCGTTTGACCTGCCAATTGGTTTGAACGTTGGCGTTCCGGCGCTAGGCGGCCCGCTGACCACCGCAGGCGGTGTTTCGTTCTTGAGTGGCACGCTGGATCAGTACCTGCGCGGATACGATATCACCACCGGTGAGGAGCTGTATAAAGCGCGCCTGCCAGCAGGTGGTCAGGCCACACCGATGACGTACACGGGCCAGGATGGCCGCCAGTATGTGGTCGTTACGGCGGGGGGTCACGGTACCTTTGGTACCAAGATGGGCGATTACGTGATTGGCTACGCACTACCGGAGTAACCGGTTAGCTTAGCCTCATCACCAACGAGAACGGGCGGCCTCATAAATGAGCGCCGCCCGTTTTTATTTATAAAGCTTTTAGAAACGTACCTCTAGCCCGCCATAAACACTGCGCCCTGGGGCCGGTTCATAGAAACGTCCATAAGTGCCATTCAAGCGAACATTGGCGTAGTGCTCTTCATCTAGCAGATTGCGCACGCCGACATAGGCATTCAACCGCGTATTGCTACCTAACTGCCAGCCATCCCCCACCCGCAGGTTTACTAACCAGTAGCTATCCACCTCTGTCTCATTGGCGTTGTCCGCCACCAAGTCACCTACGTACTGGGTTTCCAGCGTGGCAAAGCGCTCATCCAGACCCTGCCAAGTGAGTTGATTGACCCAGGTTTGCTCGGGCAGGCCAGGAATGCGATTCCCGCCAAAGCTTTCAGTTGGTGTAGCAAATTGATCAAACTCATAGCTCGCCAGCGTAAGAGCGCTATCCAACCGCCATTGGTCGGCGAGCTGCCAGCCTAGCGCCAGCTCAATGCCGTCGCGGTCGGTATCGCCTGCGTTTTGGTAGAAGGTGCGACCGCCGTCATCATAAGGCACCAGCTCATCGCGCACGCGTACCGAAAACAGCGCCAGATCGTAATCCATCGCCAGTGGCTCAATATAACCCCGCAGACCCACCTCACGGTTCCAGGCTTTTTGCGGCGACACCGACGGGTTAAAACCACCGCCCGCCGGATTGGCAAACTCGGAGAACGTCGGCGTTTCAAACGCCGTACCGGTATTGATATAGGCTTGATGCTGCGGACGATAACGGTAACTTAACCCCGCCGAACCGCTCCACTCATTGAAGGTCTGGTCACCGCTTTGATCGCCATCGTCCTGATAGCGATCATCTACTTCTAGCTCCACTCGGTCAAAGCGTGCGCCAAGCGAGAACGTTACCTGCTCGGTCAGCGCTAAATCGCCCTGGGCAAATACCCCAGCGGAGGTCGCCGTTTGGGTCTCTTCCGCCAACTGCTCGCCGACAACACCTTGGCCGTTTACATCGTTGCGGAAGCGCTCATCGTCTTGGCGGGCCACATCAACACCGGTGATATAGCTCAACGGCAGGCTACCCAGGCTGACTTCATGGTGATACTCAGCGCTCGCGCCCAGGTAATCACGCTGATAGCCAATGCGGCTATCACCCACATAGGGCAGCTGCTGCTCAAAATCGCGCTGGGCGATAAAACCTTTGAGATACAGCTCGCCAGGGCCAGCGGACAAATCCTCGTACTGTAAGCCAATAAGCTGCTGATCTACGTTCTGTCCTGCATCCAACGCTAATGAGTTCGGCGCCGCTTGATCACGGCCACTGGCCACTTCACCGGCGTTCAGCGCGCCGGGGTCTTCGGAGCGGGGATTGTCCAGTAGATTGATAATCGCGGTTAACGCCCGGTCGCTGCCTAACTCCCGGCGCAGCTTGGCATTCAGCAAGTATTTCTCTGTTGAGCTCTGCTCCCGATAGCCATCCACATTGAGCGCTGAAAAGCTCACATGGTGCGACCAATCCCCCTGGGCGCCCCCTGTTTGCACAACCGCCTTACGGTAACCATCGCTTCCCACTTCGGTACGCACACTCGAGCCAGGATTATCACGCCCATCGGCGGTGGTGATATCAATCACCCCACCTGCTGCGTTGCCGTAGAGCACCGAAGAGGGCCCACGAATCACTTCGATGCGCTCGGCGCTGTCCAGATCAATGGCATCTAGCTGCGCCTGGCCATCCGGCAGCGTATAGGGAATACCATCCACCATCACGGTAATACCGCGCACCCCAAACGGCGCCCGGGCGCCAAAGCCGCGAATGGAGATTCGCTGGCCTTGGGCGAAGTTATCGCGATTCTGCAAGAACACCCCTGGCACACGAACTAACGCCTCATCCAGTCGTGTACGCTGCTGCCCCTGAGCAATCACTTCGTGGTCAAGCGTTGAAACCGCAGCGGGCGTCGCGTAAAGCTCCCGCGATAGCCGAGGCGCCGTCACTTCCAGCGTGGCCAAGCTATTGCTATCGGTCGGACTCTCTTGAGCCCAGCCTGGGCTTGCACCAAGGCAGCTGAACAAGCAAAAAGACGTGGTGGTGACTTTTAACGGTACTTTTTTTAACGATGCTTTGAACACGGGATCCCTTCCAAACAGCATAGAGCGGAAATAAATGGCGGAGTTGAACGATTGTCTACTCGGCTAGTCGTAGAGAATTAGCCAAGGCATGGATAAATAGATTGATCGTGCCTACACTTGTACAAGTTACCCCAATGAAAGCAAAGGAGGCTTCATGGCGTTTACAGCGACTGATCCAATCAAGATGATTTTTGCCGTAATACTTCCCCCACTCGGCGTATTTTTTGAGGTCGGTTTTAAAGGGCATTTCTGGCTGAATATCATTCTAACGCTATTTGGCTTCGTACCGGGCATCATTCATGCGTTTTATGTAATATTGAAACACTAGGTTTTAATAGCCGGTTTTTAAGAGCCACGTATAGTCAAAACGATGCCGCCCAAGTTAACGCTTGGGCGGCTTTTTTATATCATCACGATAGGCGGGCATGGCGCCGCTTATGCAACGCATGAACGCGCTCATCCAGCTCCGCTATCGGGCCTTCCACCTTGAGCCCAGGCACCACCTGCTGAATAGGCAGGGTCGCGACTGGCGACGGGGSCACACCCAAATCGGCCAGCCAGAGACTCAGCTGTTGAGATGAACTGACGTAGACAATACGCCCAAGTCCTACCCAACCGTGGGCAGCGGCACACATAGGGCAGTGTTCACCCGACGTATAAACGGTCGCCGTTGCTCGCTCCGCCGGCGTCATATGCTGCGCTGCCCAGCGCGCCAGGAAGAATTCAGGGTGCTGAGTAGAATCCCCTTCAGCAATGCGGTTACGATCTTCTGCCAACACATCACCTGCGGCACTTACCAGTACGCTACCAAAGGGTTCATCACCCGCGTCAAGAGCCTCTTCGGCTAGCTCAACGGCACGTGTTAAGTAAGCGAGCTCTCGATCATCCAAAATGGGCTCTCCTTATAGTCGTCATTGGCCTACTGCATTTACCCCTTTGCCGTCGCTGGTGCTTTTTCGACAAACTCCTCTTGCAACTTCTCTCCTTCACTACGCGCTATCACGGAGGTGCCTACCAAGTCGCCTGTCACGTTCAGCGCCGTACACCCCATTCCTACCAGTGCATCGATAGCGGTGAGCAACGCGACGGTTTCAATTGGTAGGCCCACCTGGGCAAACACCGTGGCGATCATGATGATTCCGGCCCCCGGCACCCCTGCCGTGCCCACCGACACTAACGTGCCGATCAACACTATTTGCACCATGCTAATGAAATCCAGCGGTGCACCAATCACGTTGGCGGCAAACACCGCCGAGATGGCGATACGAATCGCCGCCCCATCCATATTTAAAGTAGCCCCTAACGGCAGACTAAAACCATAGATGCTTTTGGGAATTCCTAAGCGGTGGGCAGCATTAACCGTTAGCGGTAACGTACCCGAGCTGCTTTGGGTGGCAAACGCCGTGGCCATGGGCGTACGGGCTTCGCGAAAAAAGGTGCGCAGCTTCACGCTAAACAGCCGCATGATGCCGCAATAAATCAGCAGTTGAGTTGCCAGGGCGATATACAGCACAACCACCATATCACCTAGTGAGAGTAGCGTTTCCAGCCCCTGCTGACTCACCGTTTCGGCAACAATCGCAAACACGCCGATGGGCACGTAGTGCAATACCCCTGACATCACTTTTAGAGTGACCTCGTTTAGCGCTTCAATCACGCCATAAAGGCGTTCACCCATGGCATGCTGCCGCTCCGACTGGCGCATCTTTAGCAATGCGATGCCAAACACCAGCGCCGTAAAAATAATGCCCAACATGTTGAGCTCGGCAAACGCACTAATAATATTATCCGGCACTATATTCAGCAGCGTATCGACAACGCCTGGATTCTCGGGCACAGAGAAACTGGCACTCTCATCCAACGTCATACCGCTGCCAGGGCTAAACAGCGTGGCAACAGCTAAGCCCACCATAATAGCCAGCGCCGAAGAGGTAAGGTAATAGCCGAACACCTTACCGCCCACGCGACCCGCACTGCCCTCGCGGGACTGATTCACCCCCACCATTAGCGTAAACAGCACAATCGGGACAATCAGAAAAGTGAGCAGCCGTAGCAGCAAATCGCCTAACGGCGCTAACCAAACCGCTACCGGCTCCCCGCCCACCAGTCCGACCACAACACCCAACACCAGTGCGATGGTGACGCGTAAAATCAACGACGCCTGACAATAGGCCTTCCATATGCGAGTCATTTAAGTCCCTATAGGTTTGCATGTGTGAGCGGGTCTAATGTGAGCAGCACGTGCCCCATTTATACGTCTCATTCTATTAGTGTGGCACAGCGATATCGATAAGACAGGAGGCGGTAATAAATCAATGCGGTACGCACTTCCTCTGCAGACAGCCGGAGAAACAGCCCATCAATGTGGCAGGCCCGGTGGCTTTTTATAGTGCGCAGACGTACCAAGCATGCGCAGCCTTGTGCATGCTTGTTAATTTAGCGATTACTTTATGGACACCGATGGCGTTAACATACACTGGAAAGCCAAATACCCTCATTCAAGCATTGAGGTATTGTTAGCCCTAACGAAGCCCTCTGCAGCTAACGTATCAAGTCAGATTATCTTTACAAGAAAAGGAGTTTTCGCATGCGTTTTTCTCTCACCTGTTTAACGGTATCCACATTGGCATTGATGACAGCAGGCTGCGCACAACATTCCGCCACGACCAGCGAAAACAGTCTGGCTGAAATCCGTTATGAAGTAGGCCCTTGCTACGGCACCTGCCCTGTCTATAGCGTTGCGGTTGAGGCGGATGGTACGACCCGCTACACAGGTGAACGCCACACGGCCGTGGAAGGTGAGCGTACTCAGGCAGGCAATGAGACCATTTTTCGTTCGCTGCAAGAGCGACTAGCTGCCATGCAACCCGACATGGGAACAACGCAGCAAACCCTTGATTGCGAACCGCGTGCCACCGACCTGCCAAACTATACAGTGACTTGGGTTAATCAGGATGGCGCACAAGCGGTACTTGAGCACGATACTGGCTGTCACTCTGAAAACGGTCGCGAACGAACCGAGATCCTAAAGAGCCTTAATGCAGAGCTTGGCATTGAAAATTGGGTACAACAGTAAGTGCGATAGCCAGTGCATAATCMCTAATGGCAGCTAACACGCGATATCTTTGCCCAAGGAGCGTCAATGCATACGATCAACCCGCGCAAGCTACACCAAAGCAAATGGACGGCTGCCCAGCCAAGCAATAAAGAGAAGCACTTTATGGTTACCCAGCTGCTGCGCGATGAAGAAGAGAACCTAGTAGAGGTCGTGATTGAGGCTGTGTACTCTCATCGCGAGCTCATTTTGCCGTGGCAAAGCTTAAAAGATGACAGCGTGTGGAAAGTGGGCTGGCAATAGAGGCTGTTTAGTGGGCACAACGGTAAGATAGTCAACAAAGGCTTTGACATACGCAACATTTCATGACACTGTAGCTACAGTTGGTTAGCAAGCAAGCATGGTTTCAGAAGTGTACGAAAAAGATTTAGAAATGTACGAGATAGACGTGTACAAAATCTTTCGGCAAGACTGTAATTGTATTCCTTGTTTTATCCGCTATTAATCTGGGTGATACCAGGAACTTTACTAAGCGCTTTGCGCGAAAGGATTTTTACTATGTCTACTGGCACAGTTAAGTGGTTCAACGATACTAAAGGCTTCGGTTTTATTGCTCCTTCTGACGGCGGCGATGACCTGTTTGCCCATTTCTCTGAAATTCAAGCAGACGGCTTCAAAACCCTGCAAGAAGGTGCTAACGTTTCTTTTGACGTTACCCAGGGCAAGAAAGGCCTTCAAGCTTCAAACATCAAGCAAATTTCCTAAGCCTAGGTCTAACAAGACATAGCGCTTTAGAATTTGCTCGAACCTTCCAAGGTTCGGATAACAAAGCCCGCTCATGCGGGCTTTGTTGCGTTTAGAGATATTACTTTTAGCAGATTCTTTTGGACATAGCCCAGGCTAGGTACGCAGCCACTGCACTACCCGCACATCTACCGTCACTTCCAGCCTATCAAGTGCCGCTGCGCGAGCACGCCCCTCAGCGCTGGCCCGGTAAAGATGCGGCGTCATCGCCAACAGATCGGCAATTTCCTCTTTTCCATTTAGCGCTAGCGAGTAGCTTACTCTCTCGCTGCTATGGTGCGTAAAGCCCGCTGGTGTTTCTACCTCGCTTGAACGCTCAGGCTTTAACGTCGGGTAGATAATCTCCCGTAACTCTCGCAAATGATCGGGCCCTGCCTCCACTTGTAGCCATACACCGCCAGTTTTCAATACCCGAGCAAACTCGCCCACTACCGGAAAGCCAAACATGCACAGCACGCTATCCAGCGCACCCGCCTGCACCGGTAAGTGCGCATTGCTGCCCACCACCCAACTGCTTAGCGGTGCCTGTTTCGCATCCTGCTTGGCGGCAGCCAGTACCGCCCACTTGGAAATATCCAGCCCCATCAGCGAAAGTGATGGTGAGGAGGCAGCAGCGTGAGCTAATTGACGCAGGTAGTAACCTTCGCCACAGCCTGCATCCAGGCAGCTAAACGGCTCACTGCTTAGCGTTTGGACCTCAGCGTGGTTCAAGACTGCACGACTGACGGCGTCCGCAATGGGCTGGTAGTGCCCCGCCTCAAGAAAGCGCTGGCGAGCAGCTACCATAGCCTTACTATCGCCCGGGTCATGGGAGCGCTTTTGCTGCACCGGCAGTAAGTTAATGTACCCCTGTTTAGCGATATCAAAACTGTGCCCGGCCGGGCAGCTCCAAGCGTTGCCCGATCGACTTAGCGGTTCGCCATCTAATGGGCAGGCCAGCGCCTGGAAGGGAGTGATGCTCATAGCTGTTTCTGTAACCATTGTGGAAGAGGTGTAAGCGCAACGGAGAGCGGATCACTTAGCGCGTCACCAAGACAATACCCGCCAAAATAACGCCGCCACCCAGCACGAAATTGATACTGAGCGGCTCATTGAGCAACAGGGTACCAAAAAGCACGCCGAAAAGCGGGCCTAGAAAAGAGAACACGCCCAACTGGGACGCGCGATAGCGGCGAAGCAGCGTGAACCACAGCATCAGCGCAGCAAATGAAATAATCAGCGCCTGAAAAACGAGGCTAGCAACCGCCATGGAAGTAAACTGCGCGCTCATTAACTGCCCCGACAGCGCCGCCACTGGCAGTAGCAGCAGCGCTGTCACACTCAGTTGATAGCTCAGGGTGAGCTCCGCGGGGGCCTCGGAAAGTGAGGTCTTGCGGATCACCACCGTCGTAGCCGCCCAAGAGAGCCCGGCGAGCAAACCCAGCGCATCGCCGATGATAATCTCGGTGCTATAGGAGCCGCTCGGCGCCATGGCAATCACCATGCCCAGAAAGGCCAGACCGACGCCCCACCACTGACGAGTGGAGAGCTGCTCCCCAGGCACCCAAAGATGCAGTCCAAGCGCGGCGAAGATGGGCGCGGTGTAGAGAAAGACCGACATATGCGATGCCAAGGTGTAGGTTAGTCCCCAAGCGACAAAAGCGAACTCAGCAGCAAACCCGAGCCCAACAAGTAACCCAGGCCCCCAGTGGTGCCCCACATCCACCCAGCGAATGCCGCGCCAATAGGCGAGCAACGCGACCAGGCAACCGGCGATGGTTGAGCGCAGGGCTATCTGCACCACAGGTGAGATATCCTCAGCCACCCCTTTAATTGCCACTTGCTGGAACCCCAGCACCAGACAAAACAGTAGCATTAGCGATGCTCCCATAGCATCCACAGACTTTCGCTGCGAACGCCCTACCCTGCTTGCAACATGGGCATTTGAGGCTAGCCTTTGATTATTCACTGTGAGCTCCTATAACATTAAGGCGCTCATTGCAGCAGGAAGCGAAACGGCATACAAACGATTACTTGTCGGGCCTAGGCTTAGGAAAACTCATGCTATGAGAATTGAGAGACTACCGCTGAATGCACTGCGTGCGTTTGCCGAAGCGGTACGAGAAAATAGCTTCAAAGCCGCCGCGTATCGTTTGGGGGTTACCCCTGGCGCCGTTAGCCGACAGGTCAAACAGTTGGAGGATCACTTGGGCGTGGTGCTGTTTGAACGTCACGCCAATGGCGTGTGTGCAACCGAAGCAGGCCGGGGGCTTGCTGAAGATGTGCAAGCGGGTCTTTTGCGCATCGCCAGCGGCGTGCAGAACGTCACCGAGCGCTCAGAAGACGCTTTTCGCTTGCTACTGAGTGCGCCACCCTCGTTCCTACAACTTTGGCTACTCCCCCGTTTACCCGGTTTTGAAGCCAATGAGCGGCAAATAGAAATCTCCCTGGATGCCGAGGCGCGCTTAACGCCGCCGTTATGGATGCCCAATAGGGCGCGCTTATCGCTGCGCTATGGCCAGGGGCCTTGGCCCGGCGTTACCAGCCAGCGTCTATTTGAAGACACCCTCTTTCCTGTTTGCTCGCCCACCCTGTTAGCGCAGGAAAATATACACGAGCCCGCTGACTTGCTGGCCCAGACACTGCTCACCGTGGATTGGTGCAGCCATGCGGTTCACCCTATCCCAAGCTGGCACGATTGGTTTAAAAACGCCGGGATGGCAATAAAAAAGATCCCCCAACAACGTCAATACTCGCTCTACAGCTTGGCGCTCGATCAGGCTATTGCCGGGCAGGGCGTGGTACTGGCCAGCTACCCATTGGTGGCCGACCGGCTCGCCAGCGGGGTATTGGTGCGCCCATTTGCGGAACGCTATCCGCTCGCTTCTCCGTTTGCCTATGAACTGATCCTGCCTTCTGAAGGCGTAACGCCACCGGCGGTGGCACGCTTCATCGAGTGGTTGGAGCAAGAAGCCGCTCGATTTCGGGACACATCGCTTTAGCCTTCTCGTTTGTAATCCTGAAACAGCCCATACTGCCACTGCCTTACTGCCAGCACTGAAGTGGTGCCAAATCGCTGGTGAATAGGCAGCCCGCTTTCCCGTTCACACAGGGAATGAAMCTCTTTAGCAAGGCGCTGCATGGTCTGCTGCCATTCGGCATTACCCGCTGGGGATAGCAGGCCATTGAGCACTACGAGCTTTTCACGGTCACTATCAAAACGGGAACGGAAAAACTCATTGGCAATATGTTGTTGAAAGAAGCGTTGGATCGGCCCGTCCGCCCGCCAGCGGAAATTGGCGGCTACCCGCCGCCTGATGCGGTTGCCGGGAAGTAGSTCAATAAGTTTAAGCCGCTCAAGCTTGAGTAGCTGCCGGGTACACTCCGGTTCACTTAGCTGGTACTGGTGATGAATTTCGTCGAAGCTATAGCCATTGATAACGCACACAGCTACCAGAAACAGCTCTCGGTCATCGACAATGCTTTGCTCCTGGGCCTGGGTCAGCTCCTGCAGACGCTGCTCCTCTGCCTGCATGGCCTGCACCAGTTCAGCAAACTCAAGATTAAGCTGATCACAGATGCACTCTAGCCGCGCCAAGGTAAAGTGCTTTTCAGCGAACAGGCGCTTCACCGAGGCCTCGCTCAGCGCCAACCACTGAGCAACATCGGCATAGGTTTTACCCTGAGCGCGAAGCTGGCGTTTTAGCATTTCAATCAGCGAATCGGCTTKGGACATAAAAACCTCATTAGGCAACGTGAAAGGGCACGACGCATAAAAGTAGCAAATACTACTACCAATCAGCACCCATGACACAACTTCGCGCATCAGAGTTGCATCCAGCGAGCCTCATGTAGAAAGTGCTACGACTTCCAGAAATTGATAAGGCAACACCACCATGCATCGACTGCTGCACTTGAAGGGCGCCTTGCCCTATCTGATCGCCATCTTTCTCAATGCGTTTGTGGACCTAGGCCACAAGATCGTGATTCAGAATACGATCTTCAAAAGTTACGATGGCACTGCCCAGGTTGTGCTCACCGCGCTGGTCAACGGGCTTATCCTGCTGCCGTTTATCCTGCTGTTTAGCCCGGCAGGCCATGTGGCCGACACTTACCCCAAGGTACGCATTCTGCGCACATCGGCCTGGGCCGCGGTGGTAGTTTCTCTGGGCATTACGGCGGCTTACTATCAGGGCTGGTTTTGGCTGGCATTCGCGATGACGCTACTGCTGGCCATTCAGTCGGCCTTTTACTCACCGGCCAAATACGGCTTGGTGAAAGGGCTGTTCGGCAAGCCTCGCCTGGCGGAAGCCAACGGGCTGATCCAAGCCGTCACTATTGGGGCCATTCTGGCGGGCACCGTAGCGTTTACCGCGCTGTTTGAGACCTGGGTAATGCCAGATGATCAAACCCCAGCGCAGCTGTTGCGCCAAATAGCACCACTGGGCTGGCTACTGGTACTCAATAGCGCTATTCAGGTGGCGACGCTTTACCGCCTGCCGCTGGATAACACCACGCGACCGGATACCCCGCTCACCTGGCAGCGCTACATCAAGGGCGCTGCCCTGAAAGATAACCTGCGGATTATCGCTCGCCAGCCCGTGATCAGGCTGTCCATTATCGGCCTTGCCACGTTCTGGTCGGTGGGCCAAGTGCTCCTGGCTGCCTTCCCCGCGTATGCCAAAGATGCCCTCAGTATTGATAACACCCTGGTACTGCAAGGCATTCTAGCCGCTAGTGGTATCGGGATCGCGCTGGGCTCTATGCTTGCCAGCAAGCTTTCACATAACCGCATAGAAACGGGCTTGATTCCCGTCGGTGCCGTCGGGGTGGCCGTGGGTTTATGGTGCCTGCCGCTGTTAACCACACCTGTTGGCCAAGCGCTGAACTTTGTGTTTATCGGCATGATGGGTGGGCTGTTTATTGTGCCACTTAACGCGCTGATTCAGTTTCACGCCGCCGACAACGAGCTAGGCACCGTCCTGGCCGCCAATAACTGGATTCAAAACATCGCCATGCTGGGCTTTTTGCTGCTCACGGCGCTGTTCGCACTGGCGGGTGTTGATAGCCACTACCTGCTGCTACTCATTGCCACGGTGGCGATGGTCGGCGGCGGCTACACCATTATTAAGCTGCCGCAGAGTTTGGTTCGCTTTCTGTTGAGCTTCCTGCTGACACGCCGCTACCGGGTCGATGTACATGGCTTGCAGAACCTACCCGCCCAAGGCGGCGTGCTGCTATTGGGCAACCATATCAGCTGGGTGGATTGGGCCATGGTGCAGATCGCCAGCCCCCGCCCTGTGCGCTTTGTCATGCTCAGATCGGTTTACCAACGCTGGTACCTCAACTGGTTCTTCAAAGCACTCGGCTGTATTCCCATTGAGCGCGGCAGCGGTGCCGAAAAGGCCTTGTCCGATGTCGCTGAACAGCTCAACGCGGGCGAGGTAGTGTGCCTATTTCCTGAGGGGGCGATTAGCCGCACTGGCCAACTGGGCGAATTTCGCCGCGGCTATGAGCGCGCCTGTGAAATGGCTAACCCCGATGTAAAAATCGTGCCTTTCTACCTGCGCGGCCTGTGGGGCAGCCAGTTCTCCCGCTCCTCCAGCAAATTAAAAGAGCTACGCAACGCGCCGCTGCACCGTTCGGTAGTGGTCGCCTTTGGTAAGCCGCTGCCTAAAGATACCCCCGCTGATGTGCTTAAACGGCGTATTTTTGAGCAGGCTACCCGTTCCTGGCAGCGGGCCATGGGTGCGCTACCCACCCTGCCTAACGCCTGGATTCAAAGCGTTAAGCGCCGCCCTAGCGACCTTGCCCTGGCGGATACGCTGGGCCGCCCACTCAACGCAAGCCAAGCGCTCACCGCCAGCCTGCTGATGGCAAAACGTATTCGCAAGCTCAATCCAGGGCAGAACGTTGGCCTACTGCTGCCTACCAGCAGTGCCGGGGTTATCGCCAATATGGCCACGCTGCTAGCGGGTAAAACGCTGGTGAATCTTAATTACACCGCCGACCAAGAAGCGTTGACGTCCGCCCTTTCCCAGGCAGAAATCACCACCGTGTTCACCTCACAGCGCTTTGTGAAGAAGCTTGAGCAGCGCGGGCTCAACGTTAGCCAATTGCTTAGCGAGAAGCAGGTGGTCTTTTTAGAAGACCTGCAGACCACGATTGGCCATGCCGAGCGTTTGAGCACTTGGCTTGCCGTGCGCCTATTACCCACGTGGCTACTGCAGCGCTGCTTCTGCCACGGCCATGATGCCGATGCCACCGCCGCCATCCTGTTCTCTAGCGGCAGCGAAGGCGAGCCCAAAGGCATAATGCTCAGCCACCGCAACCTGATGGCCAATATCAAACAGACCTCTGACGTGCTTAACACCCAGAGCAACGACGTGGTAATGGGCTCACTCCCGCTGTTTCACGCCTTTGGCCTTACGGTCACCCAGTTGCTGCCGCTGATTGAAGGGCTGCCGCTGGTGTGCCACCCCGACCCCACCGATGCTCCTGGCATTGCGGGCGCGATTGCCAAGCACAAGGCCACTATCATGTTTGGCACCTCCAGCTTTTTAAGGCTGTTTGTACGTAGCTCAAAAGTGCATCCGTTAATGCTGGAAAGCTTGAGAGTGGTGGTTGCCGGGGCGGAAAAACTCGACGACAACGTACGCACCAGCTTTGCGCTGAAATTCCACAAGCCCGTATATGAAGGCTACGGCGCCACCGAAATTGCCCCCGTCGCTTCGGTCAATCTTCCCGATGCCATGGGCGTTCACTATCAGCAGGTGCAGCGTGGCAGCAAGCCAGGCACCGTGGGGATGCCGCTGCCCGGCACCAGCTTCAAAATCGTCGACCCGAAGAGCTTTGAAGAACTGCCCACCGGCGAGGCAGGCATGATATTGATCAGCGGCCCGCAGATCATGCAAGGCTACCTCAATGACGCCAAGCGCACGGCCAAGGCGCTCCACGAGTCCGATGGCCACCGCTGGTACATCACAGGAGATAAAGGCTTTATCGACGAAGACGGCTTTTTAACCTTGATTGACCGCTACGCCCGCTTCGCCAAGATCGGCGGCGAAATGATCAGCCTCAGCGCCGTTGAAGCGGCAGTTAAAGCGGCCTTGGAGAATACAGACACGGCGTTGATGGCGGTTAGCATCCCCGATAGCCGCAAAGGCGAGCGCATTGTGCTGCTGTCAGAAACAGCGTTAGACGCCAAAACCGTCAAGGCCACCATGCTCGCCAACGGTACGCCAGCCATGATGGTTCCCAGCCACTGGTTTACGGTGGAGACCATTCCTCATCTTGGCTCTGGGAAAGCGGATTTCGCAGAGGCGAAACGTTTGGCTCAAGCGCAGCTGGAAGATACTCGATAGGCGCTAAAGAACAGGAATGCTTTACCAACATGCCCCTCTTAGCTGCCAAGAGGGGCTTCTTTATGGAGGGGAAAATACTGAACCTTTATTCCATGAACTCAGGATTTAAAGGTGTTTTAAAAAGAAGCCTAACAACAGCTCGTAATGCTTATTCTGCCCAGCGCTACTGGGTATATGATCTTCGCCTTCGTAGTAATGCACTTCCGGGCTGCGGCCATGCTTGAGTAGGCGCTGTTCCAAGCGCTTGGTCATTTCAACCGACCACATACGGTCTTGCGTGCCATGGGAAAGAAACAGCGGCCCAGGGTAGCGTTCGATTTCAATCGGCGTGGTCGGCAGCAAGCCTTCGTGACTATCACGCCATGTCCAGGCGCGTTTGCTGACATCCCAGGCTTGCCAGCCCGGGTCACCCGCATCTCGGAAGCTACGGGCATCAAAGGCACCGCACACCMCATCGGGCGGGCTATGGGCGGCGATAGCATCAGGCAAACCAGCAACGGTATCTCTAGCCATCAGCGAGCCGAGCAATAACGCGTGTTCGGCACCGCGTGAAATACCATAAAGCCCTACCCGCTCATCAACGAACTGGAAATCCCTTAAGGCTTTAAACGCTTCCACGCTGCGATCCAGTGGGTAATCAATAATATGCCCGGCGTTCCAGGCATTACCACCGCTTGAGTAGCCATAAGGAAACGCCAGGAAACCATGGGCGGCGAATAGCATCGCGTCACGATGGCTCCACCCCGCCCACGCGCCTTCAGAACCATGCAACAACATGACGGCTGGAAAAGGGCCATCACCCGGTGGGCCATAGGTAACGCCCCAGCCGGGTAGTAAACGCTGCAGGATATTTAAAGGCATCTAGCCAACCCGCCTTTCACCATAAACTTCTCTTTCCTCACCATGATACTTACCAAGCACAGTAAAAAGAGTGAAAGTGATGTAGAAAGCGGTCACTTCTTGTACCTAGGTAGTCTCAGCGCCATAAGGCTTTATAAGGTCAAAACACGTAGTTTTTCCCTGGGTTCTTTAAACGAGTCGGTAGCGATGCCAAACCGCTCCGAAAGCTCGCAGATTTGGCGCCAGTTCAGCTTGCGGCGCCCACTGAGAACTTCAGACACCACCGATTGAGCGCCAATTTCAGGTAGCTCGCTCTGCGCTATCCCATGCTCTTGCATAAGGTAGCGAAGTACCTCATTTCCAGACACCTCAGGCATCGGGCGATGTGCTTCATCATAGGACTCAATGATATCACCCAAGCGATTCGCCAGGCCGGCAAGTGGGTGTGTCTCATCGTCACCGACAAGATCAAGAATTTCATCAAGCGCCTCGACCCGGGCATCGTATTCAGCTTCGGAATGTGGATCGCTAAGAAGAGGGGCAAGATAAACCCAGTGTTCCGTCGCTTGCTCAACGAGTGCGTGCATAGTCACTCCTTTTTCCACTTACCCTTGTCATAACAAGACTACTTTATGGGTAAAATACGCGAAAGCGTTATCTGCCGCTGCACAAACACCCTTTATTCAGATGGTTTTACCTCAACACTATCCACTCCCCCCGTGCTTTTGCCTTGGGCCCCACGGGCGATATCGTTGTGACTGATCACCACAATTTCTCTTGGCCACCACTCGGGATGATTATCGCGGATAAAGGCCAACAGCTGCTCGCGTACGTTCATTTCCGCTGTCCAACCCGCCAAAGGGTCTGAGGTCATGAGGTAGCAGGTGACGGTTTGCGCCGTTCCTGTTTGTGCCGTTACGTAACAGAGCAGCTTATGGTGTTCGATAACGCTGTCTTCTTCTTTGGCGAATTCGAGGAATTTATCCCTTAGCAACCCAATATTGGCACTTAGGTGAAGCGTCAGCGTCAATGACCGGTACATCTTGGTACTTTTTACCGACAAATTATCGAAAGGCTTAGAGGTAAAATAGGTGACGGGCACAATCAAACGCCGCTCGTCCCACGACCTTAATCGAATAAAGGTATAAAAGATGCCTTCGACATAGCACCATTCGCCTTCAAAGATCACCAAATCGCCAATGCGAATGGGTTTAGCAAACGATAGCTGAAATGAGGCGAGGATATTGCCAAGCACCGTTTGGCCCGCCACACCGACTAATACAGCCAATACGCTGGCAGACGCCAGAATCGATAAGCCAAGAGTTTCGAAGAGCTGAACCTGACCCAGTATGTAAATTGATACGGCTGTCACGGTGAGCAGAATAATCCCCCGACGCAGCGCATAGAGTGAGGTTAGCAGTCTGCGTTCGTCTCTAGGCTTAGTATCATCGATTTCGCCTACGATACGACGCGTCAAACGTAGCATGATGGTATCCACCAAGCGCAACGCAATGGTGCCAACTCCCCAGGCCATAATACTGATTAACAGTACCCGAAAGGTTGTGGTGGCAACCGCAGAAAACGACACMACATAATCCAGTACCATCTGAGTGACTAGCGACATCGCAATCAGCGCTGCTGGCATACCAATTTGACTGGMAAAGATGCTGGATACCCSGGAAGGCAGCCATTTCGACATCAAGCCAATCGAACGGTGAACTCCACACCCTACAAGCCCGATAAATAGTACAAACAAGGGAATCGCAATCCACTCCCAAATTCTCAGGATGCCAAACGAGGCCTGGAAGCGTTCGGGAATATAGCTTTCCAATGCTGAGGGACCGTACTGCTCATAAAGCGCCGGAATGTAGGACACGCTGATGGGCATAATCAGCCAGGCTGGCTCCTGGTCACCCACACGGTATCGACCCAAGCGAATATCGTAGGTTTCGCCATCGGCTTTTAAAGAGGAGACTTCAACGTTGCGGCGGGTCTCGCCAACGCGGGGGTTTTGACCTGCGGGATCTTCAATCACCGCGTCTTCACGACCGGGCAGATCGGAAACGCTCAACCACTCGCCGCGTTGAAAAATCTCTGCCAGTTGCCGAGCCAGCTCACGCCCCTGCTCGCGCTGTTCCGCTTCCGAGAACTCGGAGAGGTTGAGTATATGGGCGGCGGCTGCATACTCCTCCTGATCCGTCAGTTCCAGAAAACTCCTGATCGCTTCCCGTGGTGTTACCCGGTTTACCTCTTCTGGGGCCTCACCAAGCCCGATATTCAGCGAGTCAACGGTAAACCACCGACTGTCCTCGCTCTCTCCTCCTTGAGTTTGCGCCGCACATAGGCTGGAGAAGGTCAGTGCCAGAACCAACAACCCCCATGCGAGCCACGAGCCGTTTGCTTTCATATATGCCTTATTCATTGAAGTGGGCCAATTTGCTGACCACCGACAGGCCAATTACATAGCCAGCCCCGCGTAAAACACGGCGCCATCCTTGTCAGTAGAAGCGCAAATTACAGCCTACCTTGCTTGATGGTGCAAGGCGCACCATGGTTATTGCAGGTGAAAGGTGGCCAACAACACGAAAACTGGCAATTACTTAGTCGTTTCACCCAACTGATTAAGCTCATCATCGTACATGGCTACCAATAGCGGCTCACCCTGGGKATTCACCCGAAACTGCCCGTAGCGGGCAGGCTCGTAGCGTTCGGCGTGGCCTTCCTGGAAAAAGAACGCATCGGTGGCAAAGCGCACTTGGCCATTGCGCAACCGATAGCGCAGTTGCCGTTCGTGATCGGCTAAAGAAGTGCCATCATCCAAGCGCTGGAAGTGAGCGATACGCTGTTCATCCAAGCGCACAACCACCACCCCATTGCTGGCTTTCAATAAATCGTTGTCACTCTCAGCTTGATGAAGCATGGTTTGAATTTGGTCTCCCAGCGCAAAGTTGAGCGCCATATAGTCGCCCTGCATCAGTGAACGCGGGTCGACGGGCGCCAGCTCCAGGTAGACGATTTCTCCCTCGGCCAAATGGCGCTCTTTCTGCCAAATCGCCCAGTTCACCACTGCGAGCATCAGCAGTGTGGTCACAATAACGACTGTCCGGTTCCACTTAGCGCTACACATCATGGTTTTGGCTCCCGCTTATCATCAAAAGGATCAAGCCGCCGTAAAAACCAACGTAACGATAAGAGCATTACCCCTATCACAATCAGCGTTAATGCCTTGATTAATAACGTGGTATCCAACCAGTAATAATAACTACCAATGGCCAGCAGTAACGAAAACACACCTAGCCCCACCAGCAAGCGATGGCCAATCGCAAAACCCAATAGCAACAATACAACGCCTTGCACAACCGCTGGCACGTAAACTGAAATCAGCAGTATCACGGCCACACCTAGAGCAGCACGCCGATACAGCATGGGTGAGCGATGGGTAAAAATGCTATGCAGCAGTAACGCTAGCGTCAGCGCTAGCAATGCGGCGCTTAACCCAGGGGCTATCCAACGATCTATCCAAATGTTCATCCAGGCGCTGTCGCCGCTGATTGGCCCTTCAAACCAAAACCAGAGTGGCTTGCCGCTATGCGCTAACCCTTGCATGACCAGCAGCCCCATTAGCAAGCCATAGCCCCACGCCTGCACACTCTTTATACGATGKGGCCAGCGAAACTCATTGAGCCAAACCAACGTCACTGCTAACAGCACCAGTCCACTGGCCGTTTGTTCCCCGCTGCTAATCGCCAAGGCCATATACAGCGCCAGGCTGGCGGCAAAAGCAGAAAATACTCGGTGCACGTAGCTTGGCATCACCAGCGCCAGCAAAGCCTGCAAGCCAAATAACGACCATCCCAGCAGCGACCAAAATGGGTAAGCGGAGCCACCCCAGAACTCTATAGCGGCCCAAGCCACTAGCAATTGCCCAGCCAGGCTCACCGCCAGCGCCAAGTGTTCAAGCACATCACTGCGCGCCGTGCGTAGTAACGCAAACGCAGCGCTTATCATAGCAAGCCCAAGGCCTAACGACGCCGCCGGACTCTCCACTACAAACACTACGCCCATGGCAATAAAGCCGAGCAGGAACAGCGCCGCCAGCCAACCGGAAAACGCCTGTAGTACGCGCACAAACCAGGGTGTTTCAAGCGGTGCTGGGGGAGCGGGCTCATTCAGCGTAACGCCTGCTTGGATCAGCCTAGCTTTTAAACCATCGACACTGCGCGTCACTGGGCAATCTCCCGATGTAGCCGCTTCAGCCATACCACTGCCCCTGCGCCCATGGCAAACACAGCTATCGTCAGCAGTAACAAACTGCCCGCTTGCCAATCGCCCTCCCATAGCAAGACCCTGGCAAGCAGTAGCGTGGCCACCGTTAACAACGAAATACAGCCACCCGCAATCATAAACAGCTCCGGCCGCCAGAAGCGGTAAACGCCATACAGCCCGGCCAGCCAGAGTGGGTAAATCGCCAGTACAGAAGACCATAAGAGGCCTGCATCGACGATCAAGGTGATCATTAACAGCGTTATCGGCACGCCGCTACCCACCGCCAGCAAGCGCACTGCCCACTGCCGTGGCCAACCTCGGTAACCGGCGCCCCACTCCCAGGCTGCCAAGGCCAGGGTATTAAACAAAAACAGCCCCCATTGAGCGGCCTCACTACTGGCCAAAACGCCAAATGGCCCGCCCCAGGTACGAAAATAGAGCCCGATGGCCAAATTGAGTACCCCCAGCCACAGCACCCAAAGCAGTTCAAAGCGCGCCACCCACACCCATGGCAGCGTAAGTAACGCCCAGGCAAAGAACAGCTGCCAAGTGTCAGCACCGGTTTGGTAGACCTGCCCAACTAGCGCCAGCAGAACGCCGACCAACAGCGACGCTGCCGTTAGCGCGACACGCCGAACCGTCGGGCTAGCCTTGCCCCAAACGGCGATACCCACCGCCAGCACTATCGCCACTTGCACCAAACAAAAGCGCAGCCAGCGCCCCATTTCTGCCCAGTTGTAGGCCACGAAAAACAGCACCGCGAAGGCCAACGCCAAGCCGCCTAGCCACAGCAGCAGGCGATCGATAAATACCGCCCAGGCGCGGGGAGAAGGATGTAGCCCGGCAACCTCTACGCCGCGCACCACCTGCTCAGGCGGTATTACTCCCTGTTCGATCAAGGCCACTAATTCACGGCGTGCCGCAGCCATCGCGTTTACTCCAGTTTGGTGAAACGAAGTCGAGCAATCCGAGCAGGCGGCAGGAAAGAGTCTGAGCGGGCATCTTCCCAATAGTGCTTGAACACCGTGTGCTCGCACTTTGCATTGAGCAACTCATTGGGCTTCAAGAAAGCAAATATCTGATCGTAGGACTGAATCTCATTTTCCGAGACACGCCGGATAATGTGCTCGGGCCCCAGTTCGCTAGGGTGGCTAAGCCCTGCGGCGCCCAGCATTTCCGCCAGCGCTTTTAGGGTATTACGGTGGAAGTGGTAGACCCGCGCAGTCTTATCGGCCACATCCAAATGGCGGCTGCGGCTGGGGTCTTGAGTAGCTACGCCGCTGGGGCACTTGTCGGAGTGGCAATTAAGCGCCTGAATACACCCCAGTGAAAACATAAAGCCCCTGGCCGAATTGCACCAATCAGCCCCTAGCGCCATGGTTCGGGCAATGTGAAAGCCGGACATGACCTTGCCCGCCGCACCAATACGAATCTCCTCGCGCAACCCGGCTCCCACCAGGGTGTTATGAACCAGCGTGACGGCCTCGGTTAATGGCACCCCCATGCGATTGATAAGTTCTAGCGGCGCCGCACCAGTTCCCCCTTCACCACCGTCCACGACAATAAAATCAGGCCGCTCACCGCTTTCCAGCATGGCTTTAACGATCGCAAACCACTCCCAGGGGTGACCAATCGCCAGCTTAAAGCCAACCGGTTTACCACCCGAAAGCGAACGCAGGCGGGCAATAAACGCCATCAGTTCCAGCGGCGTCGAAAAGGCCGAGTGAGCAGCAGGGGAAATCACGTCCTGCCCCATGGGCACTTCCCGCGCTTCGGCAATTTCTGCGGTGACCTTGGCCGCTGGCAGTATGCCGCCATGCCCAGGTTTGGCGCCCTGGGAAAGCTTAATTTCGATCATCTTCACCTGATCGTCACGGGCGTTGGCAGCAAAGCGCTCCTCGTTAAACGAGCCATCATCGTGACGGCAGCCAAAGTAGCCAGAGCCTATTTCCCAGACCAAATCACCACCGTGCCTGCGATGGTAACGGGAGATCGATCCCTCCCCGGTGTCGTGATAAAAACCGCCCTTACACGCCCCCGCATTAAGCGCTTCAATGGCGTTGCCCGAAAGCGAACCAAAGCTCATCGCAGAAATATTCAGTACGCTTGCCAGGTAAGGTTGACTGCAATGGCTGCCGCCCACGCGCACACGGAAGTCCGCGTTTTCAATAGCGCAGGGAAGTAGCGAATGGTTGATCCATTCATGCCCCGGCTGATACATATCCAGCAGAGAGCCGAAAGGCTTCTTGTCGCTCTCGTTCTTAGCGCGCTGGTACACCACAGCACGCTGCTCGCGGGAAAAAGGCCGCTCATCGAGATCCGATTGAATAAAGTACTGACGTATTTCCGGCCCGATGGACTCCAAGACATAGCGGAGGTGGGCCAAGATCGGGTAGTTACGGCTGACCGTTCGCCGCGTTTGGCGTAGATCATAAAGCCCCAGCCCAGCCAACATGCCAAAGATCGCCACGCCCCACAGCCACGTTAATGAGACTCCCAACCCTACCAGCGAAACCGCCAGCAGTATCAGGCAGACGACAAAGACAGTATTACGCAGAGGAATACGGGTTAACCCCCGAGCTTCGATCATCAGTACACGAGCTCCTTCTTAACACGCCGCCACAGAGGAAGGCCCTTCAAACCGGCGCTATTTAAACGTAATGGATTTGTGTAAGTTCTGGCGAACTTACGACACCCATTGATATCGAATGCAGCATTCACCCCGTATGCTACCCGTACAGGCTCTAGTGGAGACACCTAATGCTAATAAAGATTGCCAAACCGAGTGATTTACACGAATCCGATGTCACGCCGGAATCCATCTACCTCTCCCGGCGGCGCTTTATGGGCGGGATGGCAGGCCTAAGCGCGGGACTCGCCCTATCCGGCCACGTGCAAGCCAATGCCGACTACTCCGATGTACCCGAAGGCGATGCCCCCGCGTGGCTAAAGGAGAAAATCAGCGACACTCAATGGCGAGCTATTACCCCTAGCGACCCAGACAAAGATAAAATCGCCCCCTTTGATGATGCCAGTGGCTACAACAACTTTTTTGAATTCGGCACTGACAAGGGCGACCCCGCCCGCCATGCGGGTAGCCTGGAAACCCAGCCCTGGAGCGTGGTGGTCGATGGCGAAGTCAATAACAGCGGGCGTTTTGCCCTGGAGGACTTCGCCAAGCCCTCACAGTTTGAAGAGCGCATTTACCGCCTGCGCTGCGTCGAGGCGTGGTCGATGGTGATTCCCTGGCTGGGTATTCCGCTGGCGGAAATCATCAAGCGCGCCGACCCCMCCAGCAAAGCCAAGTACGTGCGCTTTGAAACCCTGGTAGATCCCGAGCAGATGCGTGGCCAGCGCTCCTCGTTCTCAATCATCGACTGGCCCTACGTGGAAGGGCTACGTTTAGACGAAGCCATGCACCCGCTAACGCTGCTGGCCATGGGCATGTACGGCCGCGAGCTGCCCAATCAAAATGGCGCGCCCCTACGGCTGGTAGTGCCCTGGAAGTACGGCTTCAAGAGTATCAAGTCGATTGTGCGCATTTCGCTGGTGGAAGAGCAGCCGGTTAACTCCTGGCAGCAGATTGCCTCGGATGAGTACGGCTTTTATGCCAACGTTAACCCCGAGGTTGACCACCCCCGCTGGAGCCAAGCCACCGAGCGGCGTTTACCCAACAGCCTATTCAACCCCAATACCATCGATACCTTGATGTTTAACGGCTACGCCGATGAAGTCGCCGAGATGTATGCGGGGTTAGATTTGAGGAAGAACTACTGATGACAACGCAGCACAAATGGCTAGCCTGGCGCGTCGCGGTATTTCTGGCGGCGCTAGCACCACTGCTGTTTTGGAGCTGGCAGGTGGCGAATAACGCCGCAGGCCCCGAACCGGGGCGCTACCTGCTACTGAATATCGGCATTGGCGCGCTGTGGTTGCTGCTATTCACCCTTAGCCTTACCCCACTGMCCAAGCTCACCCGCTGGAAAGGCTTTGCGCTGATCCGCCGCCAGCTGGGCCTCTGGACGCTGGCCTACGCCACCCTGCATATGCTCAGTTACGCGCTGTTTATTCTGGGGCTTAACTGGGCATTGCTGGGTAGTGAGATCGTCAAGCGTCCGTATATTATCGTCGGTATGATCGCGCTAATCGGCCTTGCCGTGCTGGGGGCGACGTCTAACAAGTGGTCGATGAAGCGCCTAGGCAAACGCTGGAAGCCGCTACACAAATTCTCCTACGCCATTTTGGGGCTGGTGCTGCTGCACTTCTTCTGGGTGGTGCGCGCGGATATGCAGGAGTGGGCCATGTATGCCGCTATTGCGGCGCTCATCATGTCCACTCGCCTGTCCCCAGTTGCCCGTACACTGCCTAAACTTCGCCATCGATTGAGTCGTACTTAGGGCTTGTAAGAAAAATCAACCGACGAAACCTAGCCAAGTACGCAGCGAAGATGCTTACGATAAGCCGCTTTATCGCGATCGACATCCGGCATCTTCATTACATCGTTGGCGATAAAGGTCGGCAGGGCTTCTAAGCCGATAAATTCCTGCGATTTGTGGAACGGGAAATAGACACCATCCACACCGCGCCCTTCGAAGAAGTTGTCAGGCTCATCGAACGCTTCCAAAGGCGCGTTCCATGTCAGCGATAGCATATAGCGACGGCCCTGCAGCAGGCCACCACTGCCGTACTGCTTGGTCGGATCTTGGCGGCTGCGGCCATCGCTGGCGTAGAGCGAACCGTGGCCTTCTGTGAATACCTCATCGATGTAGCGCTTAACGATCCAGGGCGTTCCCATCCACCAACCCGGCATCTGATACACAATGGTGTCCGCCCATAGGTAGTTCTGCACTTCGGTCTCAAGATTGTAGCCTTGATCAACTACCGTCTCGCGCACCTCATACCCCATTTCCTGCAACGTACTCACTGCCACGCCGTGCAGGGTATTGTTGAGCTCACCGCCAGAGTGGGCAAACGCTTTACCGCCATTAATCAACAGAACTTTCATCAAAACAACCTCTCACGATAGCTAGCACCCCCATGCTCAAAAGCTTTTGCATGGCGCTTAATGAGCGGTATTGTGGATTCAATGCATGCGAAAAAATAGCGACATTCAATCAAGACACTTTTGACTTAAAATCAACAACCCTATTATTTACCATTAAGGCAACTGATAACGTTATGAAAAGCACCCTTGAAGAGCAGCAGGCCTTTGTGACGGTCGTCGATAGCGGCTCCATCACCGGTGCCGCCGAACGGCTTGGCATTACCATTTCAGGGGTTAGCCGTGCGCTCAATCGCCTGGAGCAAAAAATCGGCGTTACCCTGCTACGTCGAACGACGCGCCGCTTAGAGCTGACTGAAGAGGGCGAAACATTTCTAAACCATTGCCGCCGTATTCTGGCCGCCGTGGAAGAGGCCGAAGAGGCTATGTTGGATCGCCATAACCAGCCCCACGGCCGGTTACGAATCAACGCCGCCCCCAGTTTTATGCAGTTCGTTATTGCCCCGCTGATTGGCGAGTTCCGCACCCGCTACCCTGGCATTACACTGGAACTCGACACCCATGACCGTTTTATCGACCTGCTGGAACAGCGGGTTGATCTGGCCATCCGCATCGGCAAGCTGGAAGACTCATCGCTTCACGCCCGCCTCCTCGGCTACAGTCCGCTGCGCCTTCTGGCCAGCCCCTCCTACCTTGAACGCCATGGTACGCCGCAAAGCACCGATGACCTTCTACAGCACAGTTTGCTAGGCTTCAGCCAGCTCGATCATCTTAACCAGTGGCCGCTTACCTGCGCCGACGGGCAGCGCTTACATATTACGCCAGTGCTCGCCGCCTCAAGCGGCAGCACGCTGATAGAACTGGCCATGGCCGGACAAGGCATTGTTTGCCTAGCCGACTTTATGACCATCACTCCGCGTCAGCAAGGCACCCTGGTGGATGTACTATCCGACTGTACTGAACTGCAGACCCAAGCTGTGAACGCCGTGTATTATCGCCAAACCACGCTTTCTCAGCGCACCCGATTGTTTATGGAGTTTTTAGCTGAACAACTGCCAGGGAAGTATTTGATCGCTTAAAACACTCGGTCAGCCGCCCCGAGTGCCCAGAAGCTGTTTGAGAACACGCGACTCCAGCACAAAGGGAACGGACATATGATCTTCGCCCTCCACTTTGTGGAAACTGCTACGTAAACCGTATGCCGACAGGTCTTCAAGCCGCTGATAAAGCTGACTAGCATCCTGCTGGTTCTGGAGTGAGTCGTTGTCGGCCACGATCAATGACAAGCTGTGATGAATAACACTGGTCTCTCCGGCTTCAACCTGCTGCCTGAAGTCGCGTTCATGTTTCAACAGATAGCTATTATTCCACCACAGGCTGGGACTGGCGGCGACGATGTGATTAAACAGATCCGGCCGAGTAAATAAGGCATAAATTGCAAACATACCGCCAAAAGAGTGGCCATAAAGACTCTGGTGATTAGCATCAACAGGAAAGCGCTCGGCGACGGTAGGCATCAAGCTGTGCTCGATAAAATCCAACAGCTCATCCTGTCCGCCCTGAGGTGGCGTGTTTTGCTCCTCGGCCACCGGCGGTGATAAATCGTAAGAGCGCCGCAGGAAGTTATGCGGCGCTTCGCCCGGATAAGCGATGCCCACAATAATGGCCTGGCGGAACGGCTCCTGTGCCCGCTTGGCCTCATGCAAGGAAGCGAAATAAGCGTTGCCATCCAGTACATAGATCACCGGGTAACCGCCGCTGTAGGGCACCTCGCCTTCCGGTTTGCTGATCAGGATACGATAGACGGCGCCTTGCTCGTTTTGCATCGTCCACTCCAGCGTCTGATCCAGAGTCACTTGACGCTCGTCCATTACTGGCGACGTCTGAGCATGCGATGTGGGCACTGATGCAGCCAACAAAACCAGCCCGGCAAACACTAAATTATTAACGAACAGTTTCATAAATCGTTGCCCCCACGATGCTGGTTCTCATCACCATTGGTAAGCGATGCTACCAATCAGACTGCGACCGGCTCCGCGATAGCAATAGATGCCCTCACAGGAGATATGCTCTTCATCCGTTACGTTGGTGGCGTTGAGGCTGGCACGCACCCCCTGCAAAGAGCCCGCAAAATCATAGTGTGCCGCCATATCAATCAAGCTGTATGCAGCGTTTTTATTGCTGTTGGCATTATCAATGTACTCACTACCGATATAGCGCACCCCACCGGAAAGACGCAGTCGTTCCAGCGCAGGAACGCGATAATCCAACCACAGGGACGCCAGGTGACGCGGGGTATTCGCCAGGTCACTGCCCTCGTTGCCATCATTATCCGCGGTGATTTCGCTGCGGTTGTAGTTGTAGCTTGCAGTCATGCGCAGGTCGTCGGTGACATTCCCGACGGCCTCAAGCTCCAGTCCACGGGTACGCACTTCTCCGGTTTGTACTTGAAATAGCGGGTTCTCGAGATCAGTGGTTTTACGATTGGCTTCATCGATCTGGTAGACCGCCGCAGTCAGCATCGCATCACTGCCCGCTGGCTGATATTTCAGCCCCAGCTCAAACTGCTCACCTTCGGTAGGATCGAAGTCATTGCCGCTCACATCGGTACCGCTCTCAGGCAGGAACGATTGCGCATAGCTGAAGTACGGCGACAGCCCCGAATCAAATGCGTAGAGTGCGCCAAAGCGCCAAGTGTTTTTCTCATCCCGGCTTTCGCTGGCAGTACCGGTGAGGTTGTTGCGAGTCTCGTCACGCGCCCAGTCGCGGCGGATTCCTGCGGTCAAACGCCAGTTATCGAGCTTGACCTGATCCTGTAAATAAAGACCTCTACGGTGGGCTTTCCCACTGTCTTTTGTCCACACGTTACTCGGCTGGGCTACAGGCTGACTGTAATCCGGGTTGTCGATATCGATCGACGGCGCGCTGCCGCCCGCATAAATGACATCGTTCTCGAGATAGGCGTAATCGGCGCCTAGCATCACCTCATGTTCCACCCCGCCCTGATCGAAGGTTGCCATCAGCCTAGTATCAGTACTAAGAGACTCCATCTCTTCGTAAAGGCCGACACTGCTGCGGCTTAGCGTTGTTCCGGACAAAGTGCCTGCTGAAAGGTACTGGTTGGTGGTATCCACCTGACCGTAGCGCACATTTTGCTGCAGTTGCAGCTGGTCACTCCAGCGGTGGTTAAATTCATAGCCCAGTGCCCACTGCTCTTGATCCAGCTTGTCAAAGTCTTCATCGCTGGACCAAAAATGGGTCAGGTTATCACCGTCCTGGTAAGGGCGCGGCGATGCCGAGGTCTGGCGCTCCTGGTACTGGGTAATGAAGGTAATGTCGGTACGATCGCTAATCTGCCAATAAAGAGATGGCGCCAGCAGCGAGACGTCATTATCGACCTGTTCAATGTCCGTTTGCGCATCGCGCATAACGCCCACCAAGCGGTACTGCACATCGTTGCCCATATCACCACCCACATCGAACTGGCCTTGCAGATGGTCATGGCTGCCCACCTGCAGTTGCACTTCCTGTGGCGCATCAGCACTTGGACGTTTGCTAACCCGGTTCACCAGCCCACCCGGTGATAGCTGGCCATAGCGCATCGAATCAGGGCCTTTGACTATCTCAATTCGTTCCAGATTATAGGGCACGGTGGAGTAGTAGGAGAGCCAACCGCTATTGGGTTGGCGCAAGCCATCCAGAAAATCGCCATGATATACCGTCGGATACCCCCTCACCGATATCAAGTCAAAGCGCGGATCCATCCCCGCTGCTTCAACCCGAACCCCAGCCGTATAAGCCACCGCCTGCTCTACTGACGACGGCTGCCGGTCACGAAGCTGCTCTTCGGTGACCACACTGATACTTTGCGCAAGCTCTATCAGCGGTGTATCGGTTTTGCTGCCCGCTGRGGTGCTGTAAGCTAAATAACCGTCACTACTGATTCGGCTGCCTACCACTGCCACGGTATCCAATACCATGTTTTCTGCCGTACCTGTTTTTTCCATTACATAGTCCGCAGGCCCGCGCTTGACCACTTTCAAACCACTGCCCTGAAGCAACTGGGCAAACCCCTCCTCCACGCTATAACGCCCATTCAATCCAGCGCTTTGCAGGTCATCAGTGAGATCAGCGGGGAAGGACAACACAATGCCCGCATGGCTGGCGAACTGGCTCAATACACTGCCCAGCGATCCCGGCTCGATGCTGTATGCCTGCTGGCTAGCAGCCTGTTGCGCCTGCCCGTCCGTTGTTTGCGCCTGCGCTGCTTGTAGGGGCAACAGTGCCATCGAACTCATCAGGGCACAGCCCAATGCGATACCACCAAGCGCGCACGTGGGTTTGCCATGGTGGTATCGGATGGATATGAATGTCTGCTTGGGGTTAAAGGGTGTGGTCATCTTTATCTCGTTAATTCCAGAATCGGTTGCTTTATCTCTGGGTCGAACGAGATCGAAAAAGGGACAATAAATAATCCAACTTTTTATTCGCTAGATTTGAGAGCTACCCAATATTGGGTCAGTCGGTCGACGCTAACCGGCAGCGCATTGGCAATGGCTTGCAGCGCCCGGTCGGTATCATCAATAGGGAAAGCGCCTGATACCCTCAGCCCGGCAATGGCGGGATCAAAACGCAGCACGCCTGTACGGTAACGGCTCAACTCTGCTACCAAACGGCTCAACGGCCAGTCCACCGCTACCAGCAGACCGCGTGTCCAGCTATCCGCCTGGGCGGTGGCGGTGGCAACCTCTACAGAGCGTGAGCTCATCTGCGCCTGCTCTCCAGCAACAAGGCGCTGGGTCTTGCCACCAGCCAACTGCGGAATCAACTCGACCTCATCCTCCAGCACGGTGACTTGGGTAGACGTGCCCTGCTTGCGCACGGTAAACACGGTGCCCAACGGCACAACAGTGCCTTGCTCGGTATGCACCTGCAGCGCTTTAGCGGCGGCAACGCCTTTCGCCCCTTKGCCCGTGCGAATAAAGATTTCGCCTTCATAGAGGCGAAGCAACCGCGTGGTCGAGGTTTCCACTACATCCAGCGCGGTGGCCGTGTTAAGTACCAATTGCGTACCGTCGGCCAGGGTATATTCGCGGCGCTCGCCCCGTGCGGTGCGGTGACTGGCCATCCAGCTTTCTATTGGCGCCTGCTGCCAGGCCAACGAACCCAGAACACTGCCTGCTGCCAACAAGGCAAAACTGCGCAGCACTGCTCGACGGCTATGCCCCTGGCGCTGCTTGATCTGCAACGCATCAAGCGAAGGGGCTCCAGGAATCTTCTGCAGTTGCTGACGCAGTTTTTCTACCTGCTGCCAAGCCCGAGCGTGGGCCGGATCCTCCGCTAACCACGCATCATGGGCGTTTTTTTGCTGTTCGGTAACCTCCTCCGAGCACAGCAGCGCATACCAGCGGGCGGCAGATCTGAGGATATCTTTGCGGGCTACCCGGGTATCGCTCATAGCGGTTCATCGCACATCAGTAGCAGGCAGTGCTCGGTGGCTTTGGCTATGTATTTTTTTACCGAACTGACAGAGACCCCCAAACGCTCGGCGATTTCGGCATAACGAAGACCTTCCAGGTGGCAAAGCAGAAACGCCTGGCTAACCTTTTTGCCCAGCCCTTCCAACATTTCATCGACCTGAAACAGCGTCTCCAGAATCAGGACCTGCTCTTCCGGCGAGATAAACACCGGCTCGGGTTGCTGCTTCAGGGCTTCCAGCCAGGCTTTTTCCAAGGCATCCCGACGCACAAAATCCACCCACACCCGGCGGGCAATGGTGGTCAGAAAGTTACGCGGTTCATGGAGTTTGCTAATTTGGTCGGCGTTACTCGGAGAGGTGAGAATGCGCAGAAAGGTATCCTGAGCCAGATCAGCCGCCTGCCAGCTGCAGCCCGTCTTGCGCTGCAACCAATGCTGCAGCCAGCCATGGTGAGCACTGTACATATCAGCCAGCGGCGTACTTTTAGCTGAACCCGGCATTCTCCCCCCCAAACGATCAGCAAACGGAGGGTAATTCTAATAACAGCATTCAGTTAATACAAATCATTATTATTTTCTTTAACTATATTGTCGCTCGCTTTAGTGGTGACCCACTCATTAAAGACCCGCTGCGTAGTATCGGTTCCCTTGTGGGCATAGTAGACCAGCCGCAGGTGGCGCTCTTCATCAACGGTGAGCGTCGTGTGTTCAAACGCGACAGCGCCGATCCCATCCAGATAAAGATGGCGCACGCCCTGACAAGGCGCGTTGACCTCCTGATTTTTCCACCATGCCTTAAACTCAGGCGCCACTTTGGTTAGCTCTTCAACCAATGCCTCTATGGCGGGATCTTCGGTCGCACGGGCAAAGTCGCGTCGGAAGCTGGATAGCATTTCGCAAACCTGCTCTTCCCAGGGTGATAACAGCTGACGCATGGCAGGCTCGGTAAATAACAACCAGAGCATATTGCGGCGTTCAGGTGCATGGGCAGAGAAGTTGAACAGCTTATCAGCGGCAGCGTTCCAGGCCAGCACGTCCCAGCGTAGGTTCAGGATATAGGCGGGCCGTGTGGGCAGGTCGTCCATCAAGGTTTGCACCAGTGGCGGCACGCTGCACCAGGTTTTGCCTAGCTCAGAGGGTAAACGCTGATGGGCAAGCAAGAACAGATGGCGGCGTTCAGCCGCATCCAGCTTGAGCGTCTTGGATAAGTTGTCCAGAAACGTCGCCGATACGCTAATATCGCGGCCCTGCTCCAACCAGGTATACCAAGTCAGCCCCACGCCCGCTAAAGCGGCGACCTCTTCGCGCCTTAACCCAGGCGTGCGCCTTCGACGGCCATGAGGCAGCCCCACCGCTTCCGGGGCAATTTTCTCGCGATGCTTGCGTAGAAACGCAGCCAAGTCTTCCCGCGTTCGATTTAGCGTCCGGGCAGCAGTCATTTTATTACCTTTAGTAACTTATCACTTTTAGTAATAGTATAAATAGTTAAATTGTACCCCTTTAAAAGCCTCTCCAGAATAGCCCTTCGCTGGCAAAACAGCGCTGGCGGATTCTCTTCTAATGCTTATGCCTGGAGTGCGTTATGGCTGRCCAATCTCGTCTATCGGTATATCTCGTGGCACTGGGTGCGKTTGCACTTGGGATGGCCTCTTATGTCACTGCGGGACTAATTCCCCTCATTGAAGACGCCTTTAGTGTCTCTGCGGCCACGGCTGCTCAGTTAGTCACGGCATTTACCTTAGCTTATGGCTTAGGCTCGCCTGTAATCGTTGCGCTACTGCCTGGCAAGCACCAACGCCTGGGCCTACTACTAGCGTTAGCCGTTTTTATTGTGGCTAATATCGCCAGCGCCCTCGCCACCAGTTTTATATCCCTCGCCATATGGCGGGCGGTCGCTGGCGTTGGCGCAGGGGTTTACCTTGCCATGGGCATTGCCGCCTCAGTCGCCATAACTGCTGAGGCTCACCGCGGTAAAGCGATTGCCATCATTATGGGTGGTATGGCGAGCGGCACGGTACTGGGGGTGCCTATCAGCCTGTTACTGGCGGAGCGTTTCGGCTGGGAGTCAGCGATGTGGCTTATTTCAGCACTTGGGTTAATCGCCTACACAGGGCTACAGGTAAAACTACCTGCGATTCCATCCGCACCAACGCTTTCACTTGTTCGCAAACTCGCTATTTTACGAAGCCCTCATGCCATGGCCATACTGGCGGTTTCCTTATTGGGCGCCATTGCCAGTTTGGGCATGTATACCTTTATCGCCCCTTTTATGGCGGCCACCGAGTCAGGCGCTGTTCAGTCGATTACCGGTTATTTATGGGTATGGGGAATTGGCGGCGTCGTGGGCAGCTTTCTGATTGGCCCATTGGTCGACAAATTCAACGGTCCGGTAGTTACCTTGGCGATTATGCTGCTGCTCTTTATAGCGCTCATCGCCCTGCCTTTTTCGGCGTCGGTTCATCCTCTGCTAACGTTACTTCCGGTCGCGCTTTGGGGCGCCGTGGGCTGGGCGTTGCAAGTGCCACAAAACAACGAGCTCGTTCGTACGAGACAAACCCATGGCGACGGCAACTTGGCGGTCGCGCTCAATGAATCGGCGCTCTATTTAGGCAGTGCCATTGGTGCGGCGTGTGGCGGAGTTTTGCTTTCCCTCCACCTGCCCGTTTCGACATTAGCAGTGGTCGCGGGGGCTATCGCTGCAGTAGGGGCATTAGTACAGTTGGCGCTTTTGATAAATGCCCAGCATTAGTGCGCCAGTCTATCTATTAGCGGAGGGCGCTCAGGTACACAGCAAGCCTGATGCCAATGCAGTTTAGTCAATCGTAACTGTGCGACCGGCGAAGGGACGTCACTACCCGTTAGGCTCTTCTGGCGTCCATCAACTTACTTGCCGTACGCACTGTGATAACAATTGCGCTCAAGGGAACGATCATCAAAACCACCCCCAGCCCCAGCATTGCCTTGAAACCAAACAAATTGAACAACACAAATCCGACGACACACCCCGTTAGAAATGAAAAAATCGTCGTCAAATGCGTATAGAGTTGCTTTCGGCAAGAACGGCGGTCGGTCGCCTCACCCCGTGCCACCAAGGATGATAGGAACGAGCCTAACGCGATACCAGCATCCGTTAGTGTGCCGGTCACGTGAGTCGACCTCACCCGCCCGTTTGAGAGTTGCGTTGACGTCGCGTTGTGTACACCCATCAAGAAGCCCAGTGCTATCAGCACTTCCTCGTTGAAGCGTGTCGAGTAAAACAGCAGTTCAAACACCGACACTGCAGTCAATGCCACGCCCTCCGCCAAGAGAATCAGGCAGAAGATGGTTCTGAGTTTCTGCCCCACGACCACGGCAACGCGTGCGAGCGTACTGCCTATCRCGAATGCCAAGAGCAGGGCTGCCAGAAACAACAAGCCATAGGTATCGGGGCTGACTACTTCCGTCGACATTTGTGAGGCGTTGCCACTCATATGCGAAGGGAGAAACCCAAAAGCACCCAACGCCATGGCATTGAGGATACCGGCAGCCGTCGCCAGTACCAGAGCCAAGCAGCGATCCTCGGTATGAGACCGAGCTTTCTTCTTTTTGATTAACAAACGCCTTCTCCGACTACCTAAGAGTTGGCAAGTACGACACTAATACTAAAGCATAGTTCTAATTTAACTAATTGAGAGTTAGCTTACATATCGACAGCTGAAGCCAAACATTAAATGCCAGACATTAGCGTTCTATGGGTAGAAAGCCCTGCCATGGCGCCGTCGGCAACGGCAAACGTCACCGAGCCCGCACCACGCGCTAAGTCGCCGCAGGCGAACACGCCCGGGATTGAAGTAGCCTGCATTGCATCGGTTTTGACGATATTACCCATGGGAGACTCTTCAAGCTCGCAGCCCAATTGTGCTGCCAGTGGGCTAAGGTGAATGCGTGGCGCGACAAATAGACCCTCCAGTGGAAATACGCGGTCATCCTGCATTACCAGCTCGACACCCTCTGCTTGCGCACTAATACGTGCCGCTGCGCCATACTCTACCTGGGTGCCACGCGCCTTAAGCTGAGCCAGCTGTTCGGCATTGGGTTCAAAGGCATCGTTAAGAAACAGCGTGGTGGCGCCCCAGTCGGGCAGCATTAAGCCGTGGGGCATCGCGAGTTCTGAGGTTGCCAGCACACCGATACCCTCTTTGCCCAGCTCATAGCCATGGCAATACGGACAGTGAAAAACGCGTTTGCCCCACAGCTCGGCGAGCCCCGGTAAGCCTGGAAGCTCATCGGTAACACCCGCGGCCAGAATAATGCGCCGTGCCTGATAGGTGCTTCCATCAGCCAGCGCCACCAAGAAATTATCAGCCGCCCCCGTTACTGCCTCCACCCGCCCCGTGTGCCACTCAACCGTTGGGTACTCCATCAGTTGGCTACGGGCCTCTGCTGCTATCTCTGCGGGTGGCGCACCATCCTGGGTTAAAAAACCATGGGAGTGAGACGTAAAACGGTTGCGGGGCTGTCCCGCATCTATCAGTAATATTTTCCGCCTTGCTCGGGCCAGCTGTAGCCCTGCCGCCATACCCGCGTAGCTGCCACCGATAATCACTGTATCAAAACTCATTGCTCTTCCTCCGTGTGCACCCAGCCTTTTAAGCCCATGGTGAATAAACTAATTTCATGTATCTTTTATTGATGCATTAAAAAGCGCACAGAGGTCAATGGCAATGTTGAGAATGCCGATTAACGTCAATCGGGTAGGTGTTGAAGTATTAAGGCGTCGGCAGTTGGTAGCCTTTGCGCGTCGCAATATCGTCAAACTGAGTGGCCAATTCCGCTAGCGTGATCGCTCCCAAGCGGGCGATCAGTAGCGCTTCCGCTTCGCGCATGGCATCAAAAAGCGCCGCATTAACCACCTGCTCTACCGCGCAGTCCGGGTTATCACGGTCGGTGCCGATAGCGAAAATGCGCGGCCCGCCTACGGCGTTGTGTATATCCAGCAGCGTTACGCTGTGCAAATCACAGGCGATGCGCCAGCCACCGTTGTGGCCCTTCTCAGACTTTACATAGCCCGCTTTCCGAAGGCCCGCCATAGTGCGCCGTACCACGGCAGCGTTGGTGCCCAGCATGGCACCAATCTGTTCTGAAGTAATCGGTTGGGATTCCCGCGCGATGTGCAGTAGCACATGCAGCATACGAGAGAGGCGGCTATCTGTTCTCACGGGCAACAGTCAACTATTCAGAGGATAAACAAAGGAAAACGACGAAGCTGCACTTTAGCACACCCGCGAATAGGGCTGGGAATGAACCCTACCAGGGCCACCGCACACGAACCTACACCTCATTCGCCGTTATAAGGCAAACTATGCTCTCGCTCTCTATACTGGTGCTGAGTCACTTTCACTGGCAGGGGATAAATGTCTGGCACGTCATTAGCCCCATTTAGCGCCTCCCATTGTCGTTACTTCCAGGCCACTTAAGGATGTTATGGGTCTTCAAGAAATCGCTGTCGGTGGCATCTACTTAAGCCCTCTGTTGATCTACGCGCTGATCGGCTTTGTTGCTACGCTGACCGTTCGTTCACTACTGCACTGGGTGGTCGGCGAGTACGCGCTCTGGTACGAGGCGTGGTTCGACATTTCATTATTTGTCATCCTCACCGCTGCCACCACGTTCATTTTTACTGTTTTGCTTCAAAGCCCTTAAGACAGCCCTTGAGAGAATCGCCGATGCGCCCTTCGCTCCGTATTTTGCTCACCCTCGTTATTGTCGCCATTGCCGTTGCCGCCGGTGCATGGCTATGGCACTACTACCTCTATACCCCCTGGACTCGTGACGCTCGGGTTCATGCGGAAGTGGTGACGATTGCCCCCGATGTCTCTGGCTGGGTACGCACACTTGAAGTGGTGGACACCGACTATGTTGCCCAAGGTGATACGCTGTTTGAGATCGACAACACGCGTTACCAAGCAGCGGTGGACAGCGCCCAGGCGACGGTTGAACATCGTCAGGCGACCCTGGAGCTAAGCCGCGCCGAGGAGAGTCGACGTAACCAGTTGAGCAACAATCGGGCGATTAGCGCAGAAAACCAGCAGATTGCCCAGATCAACTCGCGCATTGCCGCTGCCGATTTACAGCAGGCCCAGGCAGAGCTGGCCAGCGCCCAGCTTGATTTAGCGCGCACCCAAATAACCGCACCGGTCAGTGGTCATATCCTCAATGTCCATCTTACCGCTGGTACTTACGCTAATCGCGGCACGCCGGTGATGGCGCTGATCGCGGATAATTCCTTCTATGTCGTGGGTTACTTCGAAGAGACCAAAATGACGTCGATCGACGTGGGCGATCCGGTGGATGTGATTCTGATGAACGGCGACACCCATCTGGCGGGCCGCGTAGCGGGTATTGGCCGAGGCATTGCCGATAGCAACACAACCCTTAACCAGCAGTTGCTACCGCAAGTGGAGCCCACCTTTAGCTGGGTGCGCTTGGCGCAGCGCATTCCGGTGCGCATTGCACTAGAAGACGTTCCTGATGACACTCTGCTAAGCGTCGGCATGACCGCAACCGTGCGTGTCCGCCCTGCTAAAAACGCTGCCGATCAGTCTGAGTAACCCATGTCGCCGTTTGTTAGCACCTACCTGACGCCCAACGCCACAGCGGTCAAGTTTGCCATCAAGACCACTCTGGCAATGATGCTCGCTCTCTATATCGCGCTGATGTTCGACTTGGAGCGCCCCTACTGGGCGCTGATGTCGGCAGCGTTTCTGCAGATCCGCCCCATGAGTGGCATGGTGGTAGAGAAAGGCATCTGCCAACTTGTCGGCACCTTTATTGGTGCCGTGGCGGGTATCGCGATCATGGCCCTATTTGCCCAGGCCCGAGTACCCGCGCTTATCGTGCTGACCGCTTKGATTATGCTGTGCACCTACGTGGGCTCACTATGGCGTAATAACTACACTTACGGCTGCCTGATGGCATCCGTCACCGCGATGCTGATCGTGGTTATCTCCAGCGGCAGTTCGCCCGCCGGGATTTTCGATATCGCTGTGGCGCGCCTTACCGAGCTTGGGCTGGGAGCCATCTGTGCCATGCTGGTCAGCTCGCTGCTCTGGCCGTCCCATGTGGGCACCCACCTGGCCACTCAGGCCGACAGCGTGATCAACGAAGCCTTCGAGCATGCCGCCCTGCGCTTAGAAGCCAGCGGCGATATTCCGGCAATGCAGAAAGCCCTGCGCAGCAGCCTCGTGCCGTTAACTCTGCTGGAAACCGACAGCCAGGCCGCCCGCTTTGAAGGCCCGGTAGGCCCCGGCCGAGTGCGCGCAGCCCATGTACTAACCCGCCGCACGCTGCGCTTTTTCGCCAATCTGCAGGCGCTGCATCAGCTAATGCACGACCACGCCGACCGACTCGCCCCACAAAGTATCGAACTCGCAGGTGAGGTCGCAAAAGGCTTTCGCGATGCTGAACACGTCAAAGGGGTCGTTGAGGCCAGAAAAGCCCTCCAGTCGCTACGCCACCGGGTTCATGAAAGCGAGGAAGAGGCCAGCTTAGCCCCTCTCGATCGGCGTCTGCGGTTGGGGCTCCGTGAATCGATCGGCCACGCCATGATCATGCTCGATGCCCGGGAGGCGATTGCCTCGCCGGAGAGCCATAAACTGCGCTCATCGCCACTGGCCTGGCACCGCGATCACCTCGCCGCCGGTATTAACGCCATTCGCTCAGGGCTAGTATTTTCGCTACTGGCGACTTTCTGGATCGTCACCGCCTGGCAGAGCGCCATGATCGCGRTGATGCTGGGCACGCTGTTTTCAGCTTTTTTCGCCAGCCGTGATAATCCCCTGGCGATTACCATGATGTTCTATAAGGGCATGCTGGCGGCGATTCCCAGTGCTTTTCTGTTCGGCCATGTGCTGCTCTCACAGGCCAATGGCTTCCCGATGCTGGCCATGCTGTTTGGCACGCCGCTGTTTTTAGGCCTGCTGGGCGCCACTAACCCGGCGACCATGGGTTACTGCCTGGCCTTCACCATTTTCAATATTCTGCTCACCATGCCCGGAAACGGCATGGACTTCTCGTTCGATAGTTTTGCCAACCGGGTGGTGGCCGTAGTGATCGGGCTAAGCTGTGTGGTCATGGGCTTTCGCCTGCTGCCGGGGCTGGGCACCCGACTTCGGCGGCGGCGTTTAATCAATGCAATTTCCACCGATATCCATGAGCTAAGCCAGCGCTCGATTCGCGACGCCGAAACCCGCTTCAGCGGCCACATGGCGGATCGGCTTCTGCAACTGGCTCAGCATGACGACATGCTACCCGAAGACCAGCGCCACCTGTTTATTCTGGGTTTGACCGGACTGGATGTTGGCACCGCTACGCTGCGCCTGCGTGATCGGCTTGATGATGCACCTCACCCGAGCATCCGCGAGGCGCATCGCCACCTACTAGGCACGCTAGCTAGCGGGTTTGAAGAGAGCGCCAACGGGCGGCCACCTCAAGGGATTCGCGAAGCAGGTAAACAGCTGGATGAGGCGATTATGGCCTATGGCGATGTCCCCGCCGACCGCCGCGTACTGCTGGAGGGTTTGATTGAACGGCTCGAACTGGCCCTAGAGCGCCTTGCGCGCATCATGGCGGAGCGGCCTAGGTAGGCGGAGGCTTCTGGCAACTGGTAAGGGAAGCAAAGCTTAGGCCGAGGTGGTAGATGAACACTCAATCCGGGGCACTTTCCTCCAGTTTAAACTCGTCTCATCCAGCTTAAACTCGCCTCTCTTGCAGCAGATCGATGAAGGCACGCAGGCTTGGCGGCACAAGCCGATTATTCGGGTAGTAGAGAAACAGCCCAGGGATCCGTGGACACCACTCATTGAGCACGGTAACCAGCCTTCCATCGCTCAAATAGGCTTGAGCATAAGACTCTGGAACATAGGCAATGCCTAACCCATCCGCGGCGGCTTCCACCATAAGTGGGCTGCTATCCAAGGTCAGAGCGCCAGGCACATCAACCGCCACGTCCTGGCCATTCTGGTGGAACTCCCAGCGGTAGAGCTTGCCACTCGGCAGCCTCTGTCTTATGCATCGTTGAGACGCAAGGTCGCTTGGCGTTTCGGGTATCGGACGGCCCTGTAGATAGCTAGGTGAGGCAACGGCAAGAAAGCGCAGATCATGACCCACGGGGATGGCTATCATATCCTGAGGAACTGCCTCTCTCAGCCTGACGCCCGCATCAAACCCCTGCCCGACGATATCCACAAGCCGCCCCTCTGCCACAAGATCAAGCTCGACACCTTCATGAAGGGTGAGAAACTGCGGCACAACAGTTTGCAGCAACAAGCGAATGGCCGCTTCGCTACCGTTGATACGCAACCTGCCCGTGACCTTTCCTTCGAAGCTTGATGCATCTTCGAGAATCGTGTCCAAGTCACTCAATAGCGGACTCAAACGTAGTAGCAGGCGCTCACCGCTCTCGGTCAAAGAGACGCTACGGGTGGTTCGGTGCAGCAGCCTGGTTCCCAACCTTTGTTCCAGCGTACGTACGGTGTGGCTAAGTGAAGAGCGGCTGACGCCCATTAGGTCGGCTGCTCGGCGAAAGCTGCGGTGTTCGGCCACTGCCTGAAAGGCCTTGAGGTCGGCTAACGTTGGCTTACTCATTAGTGAATTACTTTCACCTCCTCGTGCCAATTGTTGAGTATTCTTTAACCAGTGATACTGCCCTAGCCTATGTCTTGCAACATTTGTTTAATGACTTAGGGGATTTCTTATGACTAAAACCTGGCTTATCACAGGCACATCCACTGGCCTCGGCCGCCTACTTACTGAACGGCTGCTCGAACGCGGCGACCGCGTTGTGGCCACGCTAAGACGCAAGGGTGCGCTGGACGACTTGTTAGCCCTACACGGAGATCGTTTGCGGCAGTTGACCTTCGACGTAACCGATACATCGACGATGAGAGATGCCATTTCACAAGCATTCGCAAAACTCGGTCGAATCGATGTGGTGGTCAGCAATGCGGGCTATGGTCTCTTTGGCGCTGCCGAAGAAGCTAGCGACCAACAGATCGAGCGGCAAATAGCGACGAACCTCACCGGCTCCATTCAATTCATCCGCGCAGTGCTCCCCCATCTTCGCGAACAAGGGGGCGGCCGCATTGTTCAGGTATCGTCGGAGGGCGGCCAGATCGCCTATCCAAGCTTCAGCCTTTATCACGCCACTAAGTGGGGCATTGAAGGGTTTGTCGAGTCAGTGGCGAAAGAAGCCGCACCTTTTGGAATTGACTTCATTATCGCCGAGCCTGGCCCCACGGCCACCAACTTCGCGGAAGGGCTAGACCGCACACACCCCATGCCAGCTTATGAAAACACCCCTGCGGGGGAGCTACGTAGAGCACTGGTATCAGGCGCCTTTGCCATTAAAGGCGATGCGACCAATACCATTGATGCCATTATTAAAGCAGCGGATATGCAGAACCCGCCATTACGCTTGGCGTTGGGAAGCACCGCCTATAACTCAATTAGTCATGCGCTAAACGAGCGGATTGATTCGCTTGAAAAGTATAAGGACATTGCCCTATCTGCCGACAAAGATGAGGCAAACTGATATGCGGTTAAACTTTGGTTACGCCTTTTATTGGGGATACCCGAGCTGACCGTCGAGTACTATTTAAAGAGGAAGGGCTGCACCGTTAGCGTTTATGCATCTGTCGATCAACGATAGGCGCATGCTGCGCCATCAAATCTACCACCCAATCAATGAACACACGCAGCTTGGCGCTGACGTGCCGATTCGGTGGAAAAGCGACGTACATCGGCATTGGGTCGAGATGCCAGCCATCAAATAGGCGAACCAGCTCCCCGCGAGATACGTGCTCACTGGCCATGTAGTCAGGAAGCCAAACTACGCCGAGCCCCGCTATTCCTGCTGCAAGACCGGCATTACCGTCATCAACCGAAACCACATAGCGCCCTTGTACGGTGACGCGCTCTCCGTTGCGGTACATGGCGTAGGGAGAACCCACCCCGGCCCGGGCCCACCGGAGCCCTACAATGTAGTGAGGGGGAGCTGAGAGTTCTTGCGGGTGTGAAGGCAAACCAGCACTTTTCAGATAGCTCGGCGCTGCGTAAATACCGATCTTCAGGTCGCCTACGCGGCGCGCCACTAACGATAAATCAGTGAGTTCTCCGCCGCGCACCACACAGTCCACGCTTTCACCTATCAGATCCACCATGCGATCACTCGCCCCCATATCGATTTGAATATCGGGATAGCGAGCGTGAAACGCGGGCAAGGCGGGAATCAGAATCATCCGGGCAAAAGGACTGGGTACGTCCACTCTTAATCGACCACGCGGCAACACCGAGGCATTGGAGAGGCTGGTTTCAGCATCATCCATATCGGCCAGAAGCTTGATAACGCGCTCGTAGTAGGCCGCGCCATCCGCCGTGACGTTAACCTTGCGAGTGGTGCGGTTGAGCAGCTTTACACGCAGCCGTGCCTCTAGCTGTTGCACCAGTTGCGTCACGCTGGTCTTGCTCATGTGCAGTGTATCAGCTGCCTTGGTAAAGCTGCCCGTCTCCACGACTCGGGCGAATGCCTGCATTGCGTTAAAACGATCCATGGCTAAGTCAAACACCTTGTGATTGTTTGAAAACTACAAACAATGTTGAACAGAATTCGCCGTTTATCCACCACGAATGCAGGCTTAAAGTGACTTCATCGTAAACAACGGGTCGGTTCCGGCCTACTGATGGAGATACCCATGGCTAAGCGTGACGTCGTTTTCCCCCAAGGCCGCCAGGCGCTTTATGAACAAAACACCTATTCCGCTGCTGTCCGCTCTGGCGATTTTCTGTTCGTGTCGGGCCAGGTCGGCAGCCGTGAAGACGGCTCGCCCGAGCCAGACTTCGCCGCTCAGGTACAGCTCGCGTTTAATAACCTGCAGCGTGTTCTGGAGGCAGCAGGCGCAAGCTTTGACGATATCGTCGATGTGACGAGCTTCCATACCGACCCGGAAGCCCAATTCCCTATCTGGTTGGAAGCCAAGGCGCGCGCGTTTCCGGAAAAACCTTACCCTAACTGGACAGCGGTCGGCGTCACTTGGCTGGCGGGCTTTGATTTTGAAATCAAGGTCATTGCCAAACTCCCCGAGTAAGCAGCCATGTACCTCAAGCGCCTATCCGTCTCGGCGGAGCGGCGCTTCTACTGGCGGCCCCGATGGTTTTCTGCAAGCGCAGTGCGTCACGCTTTGGCGGCGATTTGAAAAGACGGCCGTATTCGCGAGTGAACTGAGAGACACTTTCGTACCCCACTTCAAAGGCGGCATTGCTCGCGGTAACACCTTCGTCAAGCATCAGGCGGCGCGCTTCGATCAAGCGCAGCCGCTGCTGGTATTGGCCCGGCGTTAGCGACGTCATCTGCTTGAAGTGCTTGTGAAACGAGCTAAGGCTCATGCCCGCCTCAGTCGCCAACTGTTCCACCGGCACGCGTGAGGTGTAGTTAGCTCTGAGAATCTCGATAGCAGCGGCGAGGCGGCTTGCGTAACTATCCGGATCGGCAATCTCCCGCAGTGCATTGCCGTGAGGCCCCGAGAGCAGCCAATAATGCAGCTCCTGCATGATGCCGGGGCGCAGAAGCGGCTCGGATTCGGGACGATCCAGCAGKTTCATCAGCCGGGATGCGCAGTCAATCAACTCGGCTTCGGTGTCTTCGGCGAATAACGTCTGCATCTCGGATGGCCGCTGGGTACGCACGCTGCCCATGTGGGCGGTAAGCTCGCGCAAGATCCTTCTATCCAGGTCAATCGCAACGGCCAGATAGGGCTCACTCGGGCTGGCTTGGACAATCCGCCCGACGACCGGCATATCCGCGCTCACAATCGCCGACTCACCGGCCGCTACCACTCGGCTCTGGTGCCCAACCACCATGCGTTTTGCTCCCTGTAACACCAGGCAAACCAACGGCTTGTATACCGACTGCAAATCACCAGCAGGGGTTTCGACGCTCATCATGCTAAGCCCCGGCAATGGGGTTATCACCAGGCCATCGTGATTGGCATAGGTTTGAACCGCCTGTTTGAGTGAGTTCATATGCATTCCTCCAGCATCCCATCTCAACGTTAGCATGGCTCAGAAAGGGTTTCTCCACACCTGCAGGATCAGGCAAGTTTTGCGCAAGGCTTGGCAAGCCTTGCCATCAGCAAATGCCTACACTGAGATGACTCAGCCATTATCGCGGACGCCTCAATGGTCTTGAGTCATGCAGCGTTATTCACATTGATGGAGGGTTTAAAAGTGAAAACTTCAGGAAATACCATGCTCATCACCGGCGGTGGATCAGGCATTGGCCGTGAGCTTGCGCTTCGCTTCAACTCGCTTGGCAACACCGTAATCGTCGCCGGGCGGCGCATGGAAACGCTGGAGGAAACCATCGCTGGCCAGCGCGACATGCACGCGATGGTTGTCGATGTTGAGGATCCAGAGGAGATCACCGCCTTTGCTGAGCGTGTCATCGCCGAGCATCCCAACCTCAATGTGCTGATCAACAATGCGGGCATTATGCGTCGCGAGGACTTGTCCTGCACCCGAGACCTGAGCGATGCCGAGCAGACAGTCGTCACCAACTTGCTGGGGCCCATCCGACTGACAAACGCGCTCACTGACCACTTGGTAAGCCAGCCCGMCGCCGTTATCGTGAACGTTTCCTCTGGCCTAGCTTTTGTACCGTTGAGCGGCACGCCAACCTACAACGCCACCAAAGCGGCCATTCACTCCTATACGATCTCCCTGCGCGAACAGCTCAAGGGCAAGGTCGAGCTTATTGAGCTGGCTCCTCCTGCGGTTCAGACAGAACTGACACCTGGGCAGTCGACCCGTGAAGGCTATATGCCGCTTGATGACTATATCGAAGAGGTCATGACACTGTTTCAACAGCAACCGACACCCAAGGAGATTTTGGTGGAGAAAGTCAATTTCTTACGCTGGGCAGAGCGTGACGGACACTTCGATCAAGCGGTCGAGATGCTCAGCAAGATGTGAGTTCCCCTATCCTCTAGCCTTCTAACTCGCACATGCACTGTTTGCTGATGGCCGCAGTGCATTTGTCCATTCACGTCTGCCAACCATGCTCAGAGCGAATAAAGGATAGAAGACAAGCCCTTACCTCAACGCAAGCTAACGATTACCCACCCTTCACTGCAATATTTTTAATTATGCGAGCAGGATTACCGCCTACCACCACATTATCGGGTACATCCTTGGTTACAACAGCGCCCGACGCTATGACCACGTTATTGCCTACTCTAACGCCTGGATTAATGATGGCTCCACCACCAATCCAGACGTTATCGCCAAATGTAATCGGCTTTGCGTATTCTTTACCCGCATTGCGCTCATGCGGATCAAGCGGATGGGTCGCCGTATAAATCTGCACATTCGGCCCAAGCATGCAGTTATCGCCAAAGCGTATTTCACAAACATCCAGCAGGATGCAGTCGAAGTTAGCGAAAAAGTTTTCACCTACATGGATGTTATACCCGTAATCCAAACGTAGATTGGGCTCTATATAGAGATTTTCTCCCGTCGATCCGAACAATGCTTTCAAGGCTTTCAAACGCTGGACGTCAGTTTCCAATACGTGATTGTAGAGCCTCACTTGTCGTCGTGTTTCTTCACGCTCTTTTAGCAGTACCGGATCAGCAGGGTTATAGAGCTCCCCTGCTAGCATCTTGTCTTTTTCTGAACGCATTAGTTGTTTTCCTTGCTAAAACCCATCGTTAATCAACGCTAGCCGTTATTATCCTGACGCCGCTTCGTCGTAACATAACGCAGCTGGTTGACGAGCAAGCATCGAGGTCATCAGTCCCTGAACACGGCTAAGACCATAGGGACGCTAAAGCTTGGATCGATGATCGCGCGCCCCAGCGATTCAGGCCGTGATCTTTCCACGCCCAGAGATTATTCCTGAACGACAAATGATCCATTGGGGTAATAGTTGCAGATGAACTCCACAAAGGCCCGGACTTTGGGGCTCTGTAAGCGTCGAGAGGTATGCAGAACCCAAAGCTCGACTTCGTTGCCGGCGGCGCCCCACGACACCAGCTCGCCTCTTTCCAGCAGGCCTCCAATGATGGATTGCGGCAACATGGCCGCTCCTGCACCCGCCACAGCGGCATCTCGAACAGTCAGGAGCGAGGACAGCCGTAAGACAGGCTGTGGTTCGACGGACAATTGGCCATCCTGGACGAACCAGACCTCACCTTCTCGATACGTCGGCATGACAATCGCCGGAATGCGGAGCGGCTCATCCCCGCTCTGCTTTGGTATCTGAACCGAGGGAGCTGCCACCAAGACAAGTCTGTCTCGGGCAAAACACCTGCCCACCAGCATGCTGTCCTTGTGCGGATTGATGCGGATGGCGACATCGAAATGCTCTTCGACGAGATCGGCGAGCCGGTCTTCGGCCACCGCTTCTATCTGCACGTCGGGATGGATCGCCTGGAAGGCGGCAGCCAGTCGCCCAAGCGCCACCTGCGAAAACAACAACGGTGCCGCTACGCGCAGCCTTCCTCTCGGGGTATCAAGGCCATCTCGCGCCGCCGCTACTGCTTCGGCCACCTCACGCATTGGCCCCTCAATTCGTGCGAGCAGCAGTTGGCCAGCTTCGGTCAGCTCGAGGCTGCGGTCACTTCGTTCGAAGAGTCGAACGCCTAGGTTTTCTTCCAGATCAGCCACTCGGCGCGACAAGGTTGCCTTGGATCTGCCGCTGGCCCGGCTTGCACGTCCAAAACCGCCGTGGACGGCCACCAGTTGGAAATCATTCAGAGCGTTTAGATCCATGATGTCTCAAATTTGATACGAACCATCTCTAATTTAGCGTCTTTGTTTTGAATATGAAACCACCTATTGTTCGGTCATACGCAACCCGAACCAAAGGAGTTCTTATGAAAAGCCCTAAGACACTAATCCTGACTTCCCTGGCAGACGAGCCGCGCGGTAACCATTCGGATGGGAATAGTAGCGACCCTGCTACCCATCGCGCCGAACGGCCAGGAATCGCCGTCACGCTAGAGTGCTTTATTCCTGGCGAAATCAAAGACGTTTTCGACTTCGTTGCTGCACAGGACGTACTGCCAAAGATCCTCACGGGTTACGGGCTTGTGCCAGCTGTGGCGTCAACGTCAGATGTCTCTGGCCCCTGGGATCGGCCCGGCTCGACACGCACCSTGCACCTTCACGATAGCAGTAGCGTGCGCGAAGGCCTCACGCATTACGACCGTCCAGCCTTTTTCGCCTACCACGTCAGCGACCCGAGCTTTTCGCTGAAGCACCTGATGTCGCATGCATGCGGCCAGTGGTGGTTCGTGGCAGTGGAAGGCGGAACGCAGGCTAAGTGGGCCTATACGTTCCACGCAAGAAACGGCCTGGCGGCGATTCCGCTTAGGCTTTTCGTAGGCACCCAGTGGAAGGGATACATGAAGGTCTGCTTKAACAACATCGTCGACCATTTCGACGCCGCGTGACGTCTTCACGCCCAAACCAGTATCAGTCAACAACCCGCAACCCAAGGAAATCATCATGACCATTCTCGTTACCGGCGCCACCGGCACTGTCGGCCGCCAAGTTGTCGAACAACTCGTCAAGCGCGATGCCGATGTCCGCGTGCTTGTCCGCGATACCCCTAAGGCCAACTTTCCTACGAGTGTTGGCGTCGTCCAGGGTGATCTGCTCGACGTGGACTCGCTACGCAATGCCTTCTCCGGCGTCTCGACGCTCTTTTTGCTCAACGCGGTGGTGCCCGACGAGTACACCCAGTCGCTGATCGCGCTTAATCTCGCCCGTGAGGCCGGCATTGAGCGAATTGTCTACCTCTCGGTCATCCACAGCGATCTGTACGTCAATGTGCCGCACTTTGCCGGCAAGTACGGTGTGGAGCGCATGATCGAGCAGATGGGCTTTAACGCCACCATCCTGCGGCCCGCTTACTTCATCGAGAACGATCTGACCATCAAGGAGGTAATCACCGGATACGGCATTTACCCAATGCCGATCGGCAGTAAGGGCCTGGCGATGGTCGACACGCGTGACATCGGCGAGGTCGCCGCCCTTGAGCTCCTGCGCCGCGAACAGTCAGCCGTACCGCTACCGATCGAGCGAATCAATCTCGTTGGCCCCGACACGCTAACCGGCCAGGACATTGCCGCTATTTGGACCGATGTACTTGGTCGCCCCATCGCCTATCCGGGTGAGGATACCGTCGCGTTCGAACAGAACCTATTGCAGCACATGCCGAGTTGGATGGCTTACGACATGCGCCTGATGAGCGAGCGTTTCATCACCGAGGGGATGCTCCCCGATACCGGTGACGTTGACCGGCTGACTGCCCTTCTGGGTCGCCCCCTTCMCTCTTATCGCGAATTCGCCACCCAGGTCGCGGCCTCAGTCTGACGGCAGCGCACTCCCAATCAACATAAGGAAACTCACCATGATCTACTCGACCGCTACTGTCCCGGTGAACCCGGCAGGGGAAACCACTCTGACCCGCACGCAGGCCTGGCAAGGCCTGGTGCTCAAGGCCCGCGACGCCCGCCTATTCTTGCCCGAAGGCCTATGCACCCGCTGCGACGTCGTGGAGGAAAGTGCGACGCACTTCGTGCGCGAAGCCACCATCGCCGGCACCAATCTGCGTGAGATCATCACCCTGGAGCCGGAAAGCAAGGTCMCTTTCTTCCAGGCCACGGGCCCCCGCGAAGGCGCGATCATCAACGAACTGTTCGAGGACGAGGCGGGGGCGCTCCAGCTTCGCTTTTACTGCTACCTCGGCCTGCGCGGTAAAGAGCCGGGCAGCACTGAGGAGCAGGCCGAACAGGCCCAGTTCGACAGCGACAAGGGCTACAAGGCCGCCTTGCTATCGACGCTCAAACGCACCCGCGAATTGATTGCGGACGGCAAGCTCTGAAACGGCCGTACGCTAATGCAGCTCTATCGTTGCGTAGCGAGCAACGATAGAGCTGAAGGCAAGACCAACTCCAGGGCTAAATTAGGTGCCCATTGTGTATGTGCCTTGCTTCACACAACGGCGCAGCCAATTCACTATGCCACTACACTTGTTGTATCTGGTCATTGAAACCMCCGAACCTTCAACGCCGCACCGGGGTTCGGGGTCGAAGACCTGCAGCTTGTCGGGTTACCCATTGGCCTGCTCAACAGATGGTTATAGGGATTGAAGCCATGGTTGATTCACTCCGTATGCTGAAGCCGGCAATGCACCATCCTTGGTGTCTTAGCGATAGAACCTCGACAGCGCCCTGAGTACCTGGTTCGACACCCGGGCCTCAAGCTCGGTATCGTCGAGTTCGTTCATGCGGTAGTCATAGACCTCGAAGGCCCCTGTGGGATGCACGGCCACCTGATAGTCGGGCATCAGGATTCCATAACCCATATAGCTGCCTGAAAGCATCCAGTCGCGATGGGGGTCGACGTCCAACAAGCTTTGCCCCAGGGKGTAATGTTGAGGAGCCGATTCACAGTCGAGCAGTTCCTCGAGCAGCGTCGGTGCGATATCGGCGTGGTGCGTTCGCCGCTCCAGCACCCCACCGGACCGTCCCGGCAAATGCATCACCAGCGGAACCTGAACCTGCTCCGGCGTGTAGTTGCTGCCATGTCCCCAGTAGTTCTTGCCATATTCGTTGAAGGACTCTCCGTGGTCGGCAGTAATCACTATCGCAGTATCCTCAAGCCGCCCACGGCGCTCCAGGTCATCGAGTACACGTCCCAATTGCTGATCCACATAGCGCGCTGCCGTGCGATAGCGGTTCCAGTAAGGTTCGGGATCAAAGTCAGGCCCCAGGCTCATGTGGTTGATATGCTCCCAATAGGGTGTGAACCGTGGGAAGTCTGGCGGATGGCTGTAGCCGTGCACGGCATCATAGAACAGGAAACCAAAGAACGGGCGCTCATCTGACCTTGCCTCTTCTTTGTCCATCCAGGCTAGCCAGTCATCGGTGATCTGCTGGTCGCGCTCCCAAGGCTCACCCTGTGCTGCCTCCAGCGAGACATCCTTGAGGCCGGCGAAAACGTTACGGTCAAAGGCAGGGCTCACCAGCGTCGCCGAAGAGAGAACCTGAAAGCGGTAATCGGCAGCCTCTAATCGCTCCATCAGCACCGGGGGCGTCTGGCTGGCAGTAAATGCATCCCAGTAGGTGACTGGCAGGCCATAGAAGAGGCTGAAGACGCCTGCCTTGGTGGAGTTGCCACCACTGATATGCTCACGCGCCCTGAACCAACCGGGTTGATTGGCGTACCGGTAAAGATTCGGCATCACTTCAGGAGTAAGCATGTCGTGACGCAGGGCATCCAGCAACACCAGCAGCAGGTTGTCGGAAGGCACCGACGGCGAGCAGCTCAGCGGCGCAGAGGGGTAGACCAGATCCTGCGCCTTTCCCTCCGTCGCCTCGAGATCCACCCGATCGCGCACCGCCTGGGGGTCGACCCACCCCTGCTTGACGAAGAAGCGCTTGGCAGTGGCCGGATAGAAGACCGGCACATGACGCGTCATGCCGGTGATGTCACGGTCATAGTGGGCATCCGCCCAGGCATGCCAACCGTGCACCCCCAGCAGGGCCAACAAGCTCACTACCAGCATAGCGACCGCAGGACGTGCAGGTGGACGTCGCTTGAACAGCAGCCCGAGAGCACCCTGAACCGCCAACATGCCCAGCACGCCGCCGACGGCCAGTGTCCAGGCGACCCATGAGAAGCTGAACACGTCTCCCCCGGCGTTGAGCAGTAGGTCGAGGATGAAGCCGCTCAGGTGGAAACGATACTGAGCGTAGACGAAGGTATCAAGCAGCAGAAGCAACTGCAGGCCACTCGCCCACAGGGTGGTCAACAGCCATAGCCCGATGCCGCGCAAAAGCGTGGCCAGCACGAACATCGGCAAAGCTCCCAGCCATACCAGCAGCGAGAGATGACCGAGGAAAACCATCAGCAGGTAGCTCCACTGCTCGGCCCCCTCGGGCTGGATATAGCCGACATAGCGCAGCGAGATCATCCAGGCAAGCAGCAGGTTGGCCAGGGTCCAGGCGCCAAGCCAGCGCCACCGGTGCAGGAGTCGATAGATCATGCGCGAAGTCTCCAGAGACCCGAGGCTCTTCAGTCGACGTTGGGTGGAATAGAGCGTTGACTGTCGCAGCCGCTGGCTTACTGAAAACTTACGCAATACTTCTTGATCGTTCCGATCCCCCGCTAAGACTTCTGAATGACGCATTACCGGGCAGCCTCGTCCCATGCGACGAGGACACCACATGCTTCCATCCACCGATGTCATTCCTGATGCCTCTATGCCTTGCCGTCGCTGCTCAATGATGGGCCTCGACAGGTCTGTATTGGCCTAGACATGATCGGAGAACGGCAGACTACGGATCCGCTGCTGTGTGGAGGCGAACAGCGCGTTGGCCAGCGCAGGCGCGAGCGGGTGAATGCCCGGCTCACCAACGACGCTTGCCGGGAACGCGATGGTGACGTCGTCGAGCGCGACGATGGCGGACTCGCCAGAGCCGTATCGCTTGACTGCGCCGACGAGCATGGTCGTTGCGTCATCAGCGTTGGATGGCAGCGCCCTCCTGGACCGCCGATTGACGACCGTGGAATCTGGATTGGGGGACATGAGACCTCCGATGAGTGATTGGCCACTATGAGGGAGGCAAGAGGCATCGCTTGGCATCCTTTGGCTGTACTCTTGAGATACAGCCAAAGTGATCTCCGGTTATGGCCCGCTGACACCAATCGGCATCATTCGATCCCGGTCGGATGCGTCAGACCTTTATTCCAAACAGCTTTTCTGCATTTCGGAACGCAATTTTTTCCTTGGCTTCACGGGGCAGATCCACCGCCCGAAACCAGTCGGTTCCTTGCTTCATGTCTGCAAACGGGTAATCCGTTCCAAACATCACCCGATCCACACTGATGTACCTCAGCAAAAGATGAAGCAGTTCATCCTGGAAGAATGCGCTGGTTGTGTACCAGAAATTGTCACTGAAATATTGCCCGATAGGCTTGTTCAGCGAGTCTTCCGTCGACTCGCTCATATCTCCCACGATACGCTCGTAGTAGAACGGAAGGCCCTCTCCCATATGGCCGATAATCATCTGCAGTTTAGGAAATTTATCGAACACCCCAGTGATGATCAGTCGAAGACATTGAGTCAGCACCTCCTGGTGCCATCCATATCCTGATCCGCTGAAAATGTAGTTCTGGAACAATTGGTCATACCCTGGCCGCATGGTGTTGTAATAAATATTGAACACGTCTTCCGGGGGGAAGCCGGGATGCAGGTATATCGGCACATCAAGTGCCTCGGCGCGCGCCAGAAGGGGCTCGAAATCCGGGTGGTCGAGGAATTTGTTGCCAATGAATCCATTGGTCATGGCCCCCAGAAAGCCATCTTCCCGAACGGCGCGTTCCAGTTCGTCCGCTGATGCTTCCGGGTTCTGCAGAGGCAAGGTTGCATAGGCCTGGTACCGCCCCGGATGGGTGGCCATCGGGCCACCGGCAATCATCTTGTTGAGACGATAGGCAAAATCGATGCCCTCCTGACCAGGGACATTCTGCACGCCCGGCGTATGCGCGGAGAGGATTTGAACATTGATCCCCGCCTTATCCATTGCACCGATGCGGCCAGGGCCGAGTTCGGCAAGACCCGTTTCCCTGAGGTACTCTACGTGTTGATCGTTAATCGCGTTCAGCGCGATCAGTTCCTCGGTGGTATAGGTCTCTTCCGTGGCGATAAATGGCAGATCCTGGTCTCGCAATGCGATGACCGATTTCTCTGTCGCGGCAGCACTGGAGATAATGCCAGGCGCGGACAACCCAGCACCAACACCAAGTGCCGCCGCGCCAGTTAGAAAACTGCGGCGTCCCATTGTCAGGCTCTCTAGGTTTTTTTCGATCTGTTTCATGACAATTTCTACTCCGATGTTTGCGTTGCGTGGTTTGGGGGCAGCTTGAACCGCCCCGGGATATTGCCGATGTCATCCACGTAGCTGTACACCACCGGGATAACCAGCAAGCTCAGAAGCGTTGAAGTGAGCAGCCCACCAATGACCACGAAGGCCATGGGGGCCCGGAAGCTGGGATCGCCAGCCCACCCTAGGGCGATCGGCATCATGCCCGCCCCCATGGCAATGGTGGTCATCACGATGGGCCGGACACGTTTTTTGCAGGCATCGAGAATGGCGTCCACGCGTTCCAACCCATGCACCCGACGGGCGATGATGATGTAGTCCACCAGCAGGATTGAGTTCTTGGTGGCGATGCCCATCAGCATGATCAATCCGATCATGGCAGGCAGCGRCACGGGCGTCTGCGTGAGGAACAACGCCAGGAAAGCCCCGGGGATGGAGAGCACCAGCGCCACCAGAATGGTGACCGGCTGCGTGAAATCCTTGAGCAGCAGCACCAGCACCATATAGATACACAGCACGCCGGTCAGCATGGCAATCCCGAAGCTTGAGGCAAGCTCCGCCATTTCCTCTGCATCGCCTTCTGGTGTCTGAAACACGCCGCGCGGCAACTGACGTAAACTGGGCAGTGCCTGCACGGCCTCTTCGATTTCTCCCAAAGGCTGCCCTTGCAGGCTCACCTCGAAATTGACGTTGCGCAGACGATCATGCCGGGTGATTTCCGAAGGTCCGCTGCCCCACTCAAAGGTAGCCACGCTCTCCAGCGGCACTGGTCCGTTCGCACCAGGCACTGGTAGCCGTTTAAGGGTCGCCATATCCTCCCGCGCGGCATCCGCCAGTCGGACCATCACCGGCACCTGACGCGAGCTGAAGTTCAACTTAGGAAGGTCCTCAGCGTTGTCGCCTACGGTCGCGATGCTCAGCGTGTCGGCGATGGCCTGAGCCGAGACCCCAAGGTCGGCGGCGCGGGCAAAATCAGGGCGTACAATGAGTTCAGGCCTGACCAGGCTGGCCGTCGAACTCACCGCGCCGATGCCGGGAATGGCGCGCATCTCCCGCTCGACTTGACGGGCATGCAGTTCAAGCACCCGGCTATCCTCACCGGCAAGCACCAACTCATAGCCATCCCCCTCATCACCTACGCGAGTTCGCACGCCGGGAAGCGTGGCGAGKGCAATACGTAACTGCTGCTCTATGTCTTGCTGCGTAACGCCCGCGCGGGTTGCGCGATCCGCCAAACCGACGGTCAGTTCCACAGAGGTCACATCAGAGTCACTGCTGCCGGAGTTCTCACCGATGGCCGCAAAAACGCTGACTACATGCCGTTGCGTCACCAGTCGTGAGCGTGCCTGCTCGGCAAGCGCCTCCGCTTCAGACAAGGTGCTGCCGGGCGGCAAGGTGAGCGTCGCCTGCGTCTGGGAATTATCATCGGGGGGTATGAAGGTCCCCGGCAGGGTCGAGGCCAGCCAGATACCTCCTGCAAAGCAGGCCGCCGCCGCGAGGAGCGTCGTCTTACGGTGGCGCAGGCACCCGTTAGCAACGATCAAGTAGTAGTTAATCCACGTTGGATCGCGCGAGGGATGTTGGGGTTTGCGCAGCAGATACGCAGCCAGCATGGGCGTGAGAAGGCGCGCCACCAGCAGCGAAAACAGCACCGCTACCGAGGCCGTCCAACCGAACTGAACGAAGAATTGCCCGACGGTGCCGCTCATAAAGGCCGTGGGTAGAAAAACGGCAATCAATGTAAAGGTGGTGGCGACAACGGCCAGGCCAATTTCCGCCGCCGCGTCCATGGCGGCCCGGCGCGGGGGCTTGCCCATTAGCAGGTGCCGTTCGATATTCTCAATCTCGACAATGGCATCGTCCACCAGCACCCCGATCACCAGCGAGAGCGCCAGCAACGTCACCACATTGAGCGAGAAGCCCATCAGGTGCATGAAAGCGAAGGTGGGGATGATCGAGAGGGGAAGCGTGACCGCCGCTATCAGTGTGGCTCGCCAATTGCGTAGAAAGCAGAACACCACCAGCACCGCCAGCGCCATCCCCTCGAATAGCATGTGCATGGAACCCTGGTAGTTCTCCAGCACCGGCCCAACAAAATTGAAGGCTTCTTCGACCTCGACATGGGGATATTGCGCCTGCAAGTCGGCAACAGCAGCCTGCACCCCCTCGGCCACATCCACCTCACCGTACTCCTCGGCACGGGTCATCTCGACGCCGACGACGGGCGCGCCATCAAGCAATGCCATCGAGCGCCGCTCGGCCACGGTATCGGTGACCGTCGCCACCTCATCAAGGCGAATACGGCGACCGTCGCTGAGTGCCAGCTCCATCCTCGCCAGCTCGGCTGCGGATTCAGCGTTGGCGATGATGCGCACGGCCTGTTCGGCTCCGCCGACATCCACGCGCCCACCGGGCGCCTCCAATTGCGCCTGGCGCAGCTGGCGTGAGATATCCAACGCTGTCGTGTTCATCGCCAGCAGGCGGTCCGGATCCAATGCCACGCGGACTTCGCGATCGACCCCGCCGATACGCCGAACCGAGCCAACGCCTGGCACCGACAAGACGGCCTTGGTCATTTTGTCATCGACGAACCAGGAGAGTGCCTCATCGTCTAGATCAGAGGAGGTCACCGCGTAACGTACAATCGGCTCACTGAAAAACTCACCCTTGCGAATCACTGGATCACGCAGGTCGGCGGGTAGATCCGAGCGGATGCGAGCAACAGCGTCGCGCACATCCTCAAGAGCCTCTTGCAAGGACTTTTCCAGCCTGAATTCAATAGCAATGTCGGCATTGCCATCCGTCAGCGTTGTAGAGATGTTTTTGACGCCGGAGACGGTAGCGATGGAGTCCTCGATCTTACGGGCAACCTCGTTCTCCATTAAGGCGGGAGCCGCCCCCGGCAATGAGGCGGAGACCTCCACGAGGGGCAGCTGTACATCCGGCAAGTCCTGAATAAACAAGCCTCGGAAGGAGATGAGTCCCCAGAAGGTCAATAGGATGAAGAGCAGAACAACCGGAATAGGATTGCGAATCGCCCAGGATGAGGTATTGAGCGTCATACCCCCTCCTCGGCGTCGGTCTCAACCACCCGCACCTGATCACCGTTGCCAAGAAAAGCACCGCCCGAGGCGACCACTCGGGCATCGGGTTCAAGCCCGGCGCGAATTTCGATTCGATCCTCCGTGTGCTGGCCCAGGGAAACTTTCTGCTCCGTTATCTGACCTTCATCGCTGACGCGATGGACGTAGCCAAAGCCATCGCGAAGCTGCACCGCGGCGCGGGGTAGCGTCATCACTTGGCGGGTGCCCAGCTCAAATTCACCCCGGGCAAACATTCCCGACCGAGCGATGTCGCTTAACGGTAGGTCGACATAAACCAGACCATTGCGTGTAGCGGTGTCCACTAGCGGCGCAATGGTGCGCAAGCGCCCTTCGAGCTCATATCCACCGGGCACGGTGACCCTGGCAGTCTGGCCCGGTCGCAGCTCATTCAGATCAGACGCGGCGACCTCTGCCCGCCACTCCAGGCGACCATGGCGCGTCAACCGGAACAGCTCCTGATCAGTGCCGGTGATAGCACCAACAGTGGCCGTGCGGGAGGTAATCAAACCGTCGTCCGGGGCGACCACCTGCGTCTGAGCCAAGCGTAGCGCTTGGGCTTCATGCTGCGCTTGCGCAACGCCTAGCCGCGCACGGGCGGTAAGTTCGGCGGTTTCGTATTGCTGAATTTGCTGCTCTGAAAGCGAGCCGGTGGTTTTCAAACTTCGGGCACGCTGGGCATTGGCATTCGCTTCCGCAAGCGTTGCCTCGGCTTCCGCCACGGCGGCGCGGCTCCTAGCCAGCTCTGCGCGCACCGTCGTGTCGTTATAAACGGCCAGCACCTGCCCTTCCGTGACCTCATCACCCACGTCTACCTTGACGTCTACCAGCCGCAGGCCACCGATTTCGGTACCGATAATGATTTCCTGCCACGCAGCGATATCACCATTGGCCGCAATCGTCGTCGGAAGCGTCTGAGGTTCTAATGTCGTCACGTTGACTGATAGTGAGGGCTGCGCTGTCGGTTCGGCGACGGCATCGCTTTCCGACGACACCGCCTGCATAAATGCCAGGGCGGCGGCGCTAGCGATCACGGCAATCGTAATGCCGAAACAACATTTTCGTTTTGGAAATGGCATAATCCAGGCCTGCTGCAAAGGGTTCAATTCATTGATGAAAAAGAAAATCCAAGAATTTCAGTTGAACCACTATCGGCCTGTCTTCCTTTCTCATTTCTTACTGACGTAACGTTTTAAATAAATCGGCACCAGTAAGAAACGCGTAAGATAGCGCTCCTGATGATGGCACTTTCATACCACTCTCACTTTCAAACCCTGCTAGGAGTACAACTATGAGTCCTCATCAATCGCTATTACTGAACGGCCGCCTCACCACTATGAGATTGGTGACAGCCGCATTTCTCGGTGGTCTTGTTATTGCCTCTCCGTTGGCGTTCGCCGACGAAGAACATTCAGACGAAACCACTTGGGGATTGGGCGTAGGTGCAATGAGCGACCAGGATCCCTATGCCGGCATCGACAGGGAAACCACCCCATTTCCCTTGCTCCTGATCGAAAACCGGTACATTAGTGTCTTCGGACCGGAAATCGAATTTAAACTGCCGAGTCTTGTCATCAGCGACTCACAACAGCTCAATTTCGGTATCGTCGCCCAGTACGATGAGAGCGGCTACGAGCAAGGCGATGCTCCGATTCTCAACGGCATGAGTGAGCGCGAGGGCGGCTTCTGGGCGGGGGCAAAAGTAGAGTGGGAAAGCGAGCTGTTCGAGGTCAGCGCCGAATGGCTCACCGACGTCTCCGGCAACAGCGRCGGGCAGCGCTTCGATCTTGGCCTGGAGAGAACGTGGGATTTCGGCGAACATATAATGCTAACCCCATACTTAGGGGCGTCCTGGCAGGACGACAAGAACGTCGATTACTACTTCGGTGTTCGCGATAGTGAGGTTCGCTTCGATCGCCCCGCCTATAAGGGAGAGTCGGCTACCAATATCGAGGCGGGGGTGCGCGGCGTGTACCAGTTTGACCAGCATCACTCTGTGCTGGTAGGTGTTGAGGTCACGAGATTGGCGAACGAAATCAAAGATAGCCCGCTGGTGGATCGTTCGACCCAAAACGCCGTGTTAGTTGGCTATCTTTATACATTCTGATGAGCCGCATACTGCTGATCGAGGATCATGACCGGCTAGCCCACTTGATGTGCAAAGGGCTGGTGGACGCCGGTATCGGCGTTGATGTGGTCGACCGCATCGATTCGGCTTGGGCTGCCGTTCAGCAGATGCCCTACCAGGCACTGGTACTCGATCGTGGCTTGCCGGATGGCGATGGGCTGCTATTGCTCAAGAAGTTGCGCAACGCGGGCCTTAGCGTGCCCTGCCTGGTGTTAACGGCTCGCGATGCGCTGCATGACAGGCTAGAAGGCCTCGAAGCCGGTGCCGACGACTACCTCCCCAAGCCGTTTGCCATGGATGAGATGGTGGCACGTGTCCGTGCCTTGCTACGCCGCCCTGCGGAATTCCATTCAATCGACCCCATTCACGGCGACCTGAGGCTGCATACGGAAAGCGGCGTTCTGTTTAGCGGCGACAAGAGCATTACCCTCGCCCCGGCGGAGCTGCACATCATGCAGTTGCTGTTATATAAGCACGATGAGGTAGTTCGCCGCAGCGCGCTGGAAGCAGCGGCCTGGGGGCTAAGCGAGGCGGTGACACCGAACGCCTTGGATGTCGCCCTGCACCGTTTACGCCGCAAGCTGCTTGCCATCGGTTCGCGCCAGCGGATCGCCAACGTGAGAGGGATGGGATATGCGCTTCGTCAAGCGGATGACGCTCAATAGCCTGAGGCTGAAGGTGCTGCTGGCCTATTTGGCAGGTATGGTGCTGAGTATCACACTGCTGGTAATTGCCGCAGCGGTGGTGCTTCAGAGCGATCTACTGCCTCGTATGGATATGGCCGACGCGGCCGATGGGCTGGTGGACAATGTCGAGTTCGACACTCGTGGCCGGCCCGTTGGTTTCGACGCCAGCATGGACGACCGCGCTTGGCTATACGAAGGCCCACAACCCGAAACGGCGTACCGTATTCTGGATGATGCCGGGAACGTGGCGGTGGCCTCGAGTGCCGGAGAAGCTTTCTGGCCAGCCGACGGCGAGGTTCTACGTTTGGCGCGGGGCACCTTTTCCTTTGAGTATGACGACAGAACTTTCTACGGTGCCACGGAGCCCTTTGAGCATGGTGAAAGAACGTGGTATCTGCAGTTCGTCGCTAGTTCAAGATTCGTTGATGTCCTCTATCTCGTCGCCTTTCCACTGGTGGCAGCGGGCGTACTGGTGTTTGGCTTTGTCATGTTCGTTGCCTTCGGTCTATGCGCCTACATTACCTTGCGCTTAACCCTCAAGCCGCTGCGCGATGTTTCCAAATCGGCGGCGGCTATCTCGCCGCGCTCTATAGACGCCCGGCTCGATACGGACGCCGTGCCTGTGGAAATTGCCCCGCTGGTACATAGCTTCAATCACGCTCTGGAACGCCTTGAGCGGGGTTATCGCCTGCAACAGGAGTTTCTCGGCCACGCGGCCCACGAGTTAAAAACGCCCCTGGCGCTGATCCGCGGGCAGGTTGAGTTGCTCGAGGAAGGGCGAAATGACCGCAAGGCGCTATTGAGCGATGTCGAGTACATGACCCGCCAGGTGCAACAACTGCTACTTCTGGCCGAAGCGAGCGAGGCGCACAACTACCAGTTTAGCGTTGTTCGAATGCACGACATCGCCCACGAAGCTTCCATCTACTTGCAACGCATGGCGGAGKCCGCCGACGTGCATTTAACGGTACTCGCCGCCGACGATAAGGTGACATGGGAGGCTGATCGCGGGGCATGCTTCACTCTGCTCAAGAACTTGCTGGAGAACGCTATCCAGCACGCCCCCGAGCAGACCCTAGTCAGCATGGAGATCCAGGAAAATATAATAACTGTGCGTGACCGTGGCCCAGGCGTCGAATCAGAGCAATTGGCCCTGCTGTTCTCACGCTTCTGGCGTGGGGCGCATCGACGCGACCATGGAGCAGGCTTGGGGCTGGCCATCTGCCAAGAGATTGCCATGGCACACGGTTGGGAGCTTTCGGCCCACAACGCCCATCCCGGGTTGATCATGACCTTATGCAGAGAAAACGAGTCCAGTGAAAGCGATTCCCGCGAAAATATTACCAGCGAACGAGTGTACCACCGTCAAGATGAACGCCCACCCCAAGGTCATTTGAAAAGGCAGTGACATGGGTGGTTCCCCGCCTCGGTGATCGCCATGCCACCCCAGGAGTTGCCAACCAGGACAACGTCTCCAGGCTGGTTATCAATGGTGCGAGTAATAAAGAAGCCGCCCGCGCTCTGGGTATCAGCCCCAGCACCGTCGGTACCCATGTTGAGAGCATTTTCCGAAAACTAAACTGTGCCACACGTGCTGCAGCCACACTCAAGGCGCTCACGGCAGGCCTGCTTTAAATGGTTGGTCTTACGAATTGCAATGCGGTTTGGTGAAAACGCAATGCCAGTAAGAAACGAGAAAGAAAAGTAGGCCGATAGTGGAACCATAGGCTCGTCGAACATAGAAACTCCTAACCAGAATACAAATTAGCGACGACGTTGACTGCATGTATTGAAGACATGCTGACAACCAGCGGCCATTGCTCATCCAACAGAGTATCAGGCGCGATTGAATGGTCATCCTTACAAGCGACCCTATGAACGTACTAAGGAGGTGGTCATGCAAATTTTAAGACGCAAACCATTAAACCCGCCCAACCTGCCCAATACTTTGACCGAAGGCCATAGCCAAGCCGTATTAGTTCAGGGTGGCACCCGGGTGCTGATGTCTAGCCAGGTGGGCGTCGACACCGAGGGCCATTTAGCGGGCCCAGAGTTGCCCGAGCAGACCCAGGCAGCACTCGACAATATCGAACGGTTACTAACAAGTCTTGGGGGCGATCTCACGCGGGTGGTAATGCTACGAATCTACTTAGCCGAATCCGTGCGGTATGAACAGCAGGTGGTGATGGAGGCGTTGAAGCATCGATTCCCTATCGCGCCGCCGGCCGCCACCTGGTTAATTGTGTACGGCCTTGCCGAACCGGAATGGTTAATCGCTATTGAGGCCGAGGCAGTGCTGCCGGGGTTTGCCTTAAACAGCTAAATGATTGCAATACTTGAAATAATAATGCAACTCGTTATACACCGCACAGCCTGCCTGCCCGGTCATTCAAGGATAAGGGGGAGCACATTGGTGACTCTCTGTCAGAGGCAAGCAACTACAGAGAGGCTTCCATGATTCGCCGGCTTAGCGTTCTACTTTTCACACTTTTCTTGCTGACCTCCTGCGCCGTGCCACCGGATTCTCCACGCTTTCAATCCTCAGGCAGCCTGCCTCGCTATGATCAGGAGAGTTTCGATCAATATGTGCACGATACACGTGCATGGATTGCGGATAACCGCGCTTTCATCAGTGAAGATCGCGACCTTGAAATACAGCTCAATACGCCGTTCGAACTCCGCCCTGATAAACCGGCGAAACGCGGTATCCTGTTAGTTCATGGACTGGGTGCAAGCCCGTGGTATTTCATCGATATTGCCACCGCCATGGCGAATGACGGCTGGCTGGTTCGCTCCATTCTTCTGCCTGGCCACGGCACACGCCCCGCCGATCTGATGCTGCCTGATAATGATGATTGGGAAAAAATCATTGCCCATCACGCCAAACTGCTAGCAGCCGAGGKCGATGAACTTTGGCTTGGCGGTTTCTCAACCGGCGGTAACCTGGTCACCTCCCATGCGTTCACAGACGACAATGTCGATGGCCTACTGCTGTTTTCTCCTGGATTTTACCCCGATACCCACTATCTATTTCTCGCCCCGACCATTTCCTATTTATGGGACTGGCTCGATATCGATGATGAGGACAATATTGTCACTTACCAATCATTTCCTGCGCGTGGGGCCTCGCTCTATTACCACTCGGTCAGTACCGTGCAAAAAAATCTCAAAACCGCACACTTTAATAAACCTGTCCTGATGACGATGAGTCAACATGATAGCGTCCTTGACCCCAACGCGACGCTCACTGCCTTTCAAAACCGCTTTCCCAATCTACAATCGCGCTTCGTCTGGTACGGCGATCCACCACAGCACCGTGACGATCCCCGCGTCACCGCCCTGACCAGCCACCTTCCCGACCGGCGAATCAGCAACTTTTCCCACATGAATGTGCTGTTTGCACCCGAGAATACCTATTACGGTCAAGCGGGCAGCTACCTCATGCTGGAAAACGGCCAGGACGGCCTCGCGCCACCCAATGACCCCAACACCCTCTGGTTCGGCGCATGGGGTCAGAGCGACGCGGAAAAATACCACGCCCGCCTGACCTGGAATCCCTACTTTGACGACCTCCTTGATGATATTCGCGAGGTAACAGGAGACTGATCGACATCCCCCCGCCTGAGTTTTTCGGGGCTCATGGAGAATAGGTGCAATAAAATGGTTATATCTATACTTTCACTACCCAAGCGTTTTTTTGTGCTATGCATGAAAGAGAAAACGTCATTCTCAAATGTTTGGTTCCCGGAATCCCCTGGAACACTAAGCCATTCACAGTGCTTTGCGTTACGCATAACAATAACGTTAACTGCTTTTTTAGCTTTGCCCTTGATGCTTCTTAATGCTGGATCAATTGAAAGCGTCATTGCCGTCTTCAGCGTTGAAGCTAGCACTACGGCCTTAATCTTTTCAAAAATAAAATCAAAAAGCACTACAGCTTGGCTACTAAGTTATATTGAGGATGAGATAGTGGAATCCACAAACACAATAGGAATGGCAGGCGCAGGTACACTAATCTTTATATATCTTTTATCCTGACTGATTGCTTAATTGTCGTGCTTAAGGCCGGATAATTGACTGAATATTTACAAAAACTGAGGCGCAAAATCTAAGAGCAACTTCCGGAAAACCTACCAAGCAGTTCTCGCACTCACTAAACCATGCTCAGAATTGAAGGGCTTGCCACGATACTGCCGTGGCGAAGCGCCCATGAGGTGCTTTCGGATTCTTAGCCGAGGGAGAGAAATATAACGGAAACAGGATCACTGTAATTTTCTAACCTATCCACCACAAGAAGCATACGCCATCGCGTCACGTATCCCATGGATGACGAACCAATTGTCTCTATGAATCAAGAGCTTGCTGCGAAGACATTGACTCGAGATAAGCAATCTCTTTATCTTCACCGGAACCTCTCTCAACGGATGCTACACCTGTGTAAATGCTAATGTAAGAATTTAGGCTGCATTTAAAATCCTCATAACCTACTTCTTATCTTTAAACAACTAGCCATCTCTCAATAAACCCAGTGACATGTGATTAATTTAAACCTACATGCCACCGAGTAGCTTCAATGACTTTAAGTCACTTCATAACACACTACCTACAACCGCCCTATTAGGTTCGTTTAAGGATTGTCAGAAAGTACCTGGGAGGCCGGAACGTCCTGTGTGCCATTATCTGCAGATGTCGATCCAGAATAAACAATTCTGTTATCTTCATCCGAGCCTCTTTCAGCAAGCACTACGCCTGAAGAAAGCATTAATGCAATAATTAAGGCCGCGTTTAAAAACTTCATGATTTACTCCTTACGTTTAACTAATCGATCAACCTACTGAGCTAAAACCAACCTTATGGATCGCTTCCCCTCTAACTTCATACCTGTGAGTTAATCAGCTCTTTTAGAGAAGAAGGCTTGGTTTGCTAGTCGCTTCATCAGCACATGAATGATAGATTCAAAATGAATGGATCAGAATGCCAAATACTCTTCCTTTCTTGCCTGATCCAGTCTTTCGGTATACTCCCGATAATCTTTTAACATTGAGAAAAGAGATGCCAGCATGACGCTCTCGTCAGACAGCTCGTAATGAATAAAGGCAACTGCTAACCAAAACCTTCACCGAAATCGTGGATATAAGCATTTCGCCCCTCAATAGGCATATTCAGGACTACCACTGCAACGAGTCCGCTGCAGTATCAAAAAACACCGAGGCTGGGGACAATCCGGTAGCTTTTAGTCAAAAGCCCCCATGTCATCATTTAAGACGGAAAGCCTTTTTAATCCTCCCCACCAGCGAAGTGGGTGTCTAAAAAACACTACCCACAATTGTCCTGTTCTGATATCTCCACACGGTCGTAGACTTTGACCGTTTGGGAGTAATTGAGTAGTTCCAACGCCTTCTCTCCGTAGCCCTGTGCCACAAAAAACTGGTTCACACCTAGCGCTCTTCTAATGAATCAATGCTCGGCGAATAGTGAGAGGAAGGACTGACGGGCAGAAGACATGAAATCAGGCGTCACTGTTCATAGGAATGGGTATTAGTTGTGGACGCAAAGCAATCTGTCGCTCGTATCAACTGGTCGCAAATGCCGGGCTCGCTCCACGCGTGCCCTGCTCCTTCGACCAAATGGAATTCGGAATCTGGCCACGCTTGGTGAAGCGCCAACGCATTTCGAACGGGGCATGGCATATCGTAACGCCCATGAACAATAACGCCTGGGATGCCTTTCAAACGATAGGCGTTAGCGAGGAGTTGCCCTTCTTCCAGCCAAGCACGATGGGTAAAGTAGTGGTTCTCCAAGCGTGCAAATGCCAACGCATAATGCCCATCTCTGTACGGTTCTGATAACGCGGGATCAGGCAGGAGCGTGATGGTTTCACCTTCCCATATTGTCCACGCCTTAGCTGCTACGAGCTGAACATCAGGGTCATCTCCCACCAGGCGTCGCCGATAAGCGGCAACCATATCGTGTCGCTCTTCTAACGGTATGGGCGCTTGAAACGCCGCCCACTTGTCGGGAAACATCTCAGACACACCGAACTGATAGTACCAGTCGATCTCAGCCTGGGTGAGCGTATAGACGCCTCGCAAAATCAACTCACTGACACGTTCAGGATGCGCCTGGGCGTACGCAAGGCCCAGGGTAGAACCCCAAGAGCCGCCAAAAACCATCCACTTGGTTACGCCAACATGCTCACGTAGCCTCTCGATGTCTTCGACTAAATACCACGTAGTATTGGCTTCGATACTGGCATGGGGCTCTGAACGTCCACAGCCACGCTGATCAAAGAGAAGAACATCGTAGTGCTCAGGGTTAAACAGACGTCGATGATCAGGCGAAATTCCACCGCCGGGGCCACCATGCAGGAACACCGCAGGCTTACCGCCCGGTTTGCCAACACGCTCAAAATAGACCGTATGGCCATCCCCAACATTGATCATGCCTGTTTCGTAGGGTTCGATCGGTGGGTATAGGGTTCTCAAGTTCGTCATTCAAGTCTCCCGATTCAGTTTCACCTTTCCAAACACCGTTTGACACTTCCACCTTCGCCGACGACTTTACTACAGGCGATTCTCAAATGACCTCGAAGAGCGGTCAGGAATGCTAGTATCTAGGAAAGGAAGTGACCCCGGAAGTGGTACAGCCAGCACTGGATCAATCAGGCAATAAATGAAAGGACCTCATCATGATTGAATCAATAGAAGAACTCGACGCCATCCGAAAGTCGTGTCACTCGATGGTCACTAAAAGCTCGGGCCTTTCTGCGGGTACCGCGATCATCCCAGTACCTGGGTTGGATATTGGCTCAGACGTGGCCATATTGATGCGATTAATTCCCAAAATTAATGAAAAATTTGGCTTATCGCCAGAACAAATTGACGGTATGGATACTCAATCCAAGCTCTTTGTGATGACCGCTATTTCAAATACTGGAAGCAAATTGGCCGGGAAATACATCACCAAGAAACTTATCGTCATGCTGCTACGCAATATGGGCGTCAAGGTAGCGTCCAAAGGTGTTGCTAAGTTCGTGCCCTTTGTAGGTAGCGCTGTGGCAGGTGGCATTAGCTTCACCGCCATGAAGTACATGGGTAACAGCCATGTTGAAGATTGTTATCAAATTGCCTTGGCGGCACTGGAAAAAGAGCGTCGGGAACATGAAATAGTGATTGAATCAGAGCCAGACGTATAACCCGCCCCTCACTGCAGAGATACTCAGTAAAGCTGAATAGCGGTCTTTCTAATGTGGCTCCGCTAGTGGGCGGTGATATGCTCTAGCTGATTTCTTAACGATTACATCAGGAGAATTTAATGCCCGCTTACGTCGTACTAACTCGTGAACATACTCACGACGCCAAGGAAATGGAGCGCTACAGCGAGAAGGCGAAAGCCGCTCGTGAAGGCCACGATCCGCAACCGCTCGCTTTTTATGGCGATTTTGAAGTGCTTGAAGGTAGCGCTATGGAAGGTGCGGTGATTCTGCGCTTTCCGGATATGGCTGCCGCCCGCGCCTGGTATCAAAGCCCCGCCTACCAGGAAGCCCGCAAGCATCGCTTCCAGGGCGCCGACTACCGCGTTTTTATCGTTGATGGCCTAACAGAAGCCTAAAGAACCTCACCTGCAAAGGCGATGGAACCCTCGCCTTTGCGGGGCCGATTTTCCCTACCCCAATCATGACGCAACGATTACCCCCGCGTTAGCGCTCAACTTTCTTTAAGCAGTACAAAATGCTCAATCAATCGAATCATCAGCGTTTTCTGATCGGGCAGACTTTCCGCCACTAATAACGCTAACGCGACCAGCGTGTTGTCATTAATAAGCTGCTCAACAGGGCGTGCCAGTAACGCGGCGTTGCGGCGCAGGTACCACAAAAACAGAAAAGAGCCACAGCGCTTATTTCCATCAGCTAGGGGATGGTTCTTGATAACAAAATAAAGCAGGTGCGCCGCTCGGGTAGCCACATTGGGGTAAAATAGCTCATCACCAAAACCTTGTTCGATGGTGGCGAGAGCTGATGTCAAACCATCACCCCGCACCTGTCCAAAAAGCTCGGTTGCTTCGCCTTTGCTAATGAGAGTTCGCTTCAACTCACTAATGGCTTTCAGTGCCTCTTCCAACCCTAGCGAATGCATATCAGGCTGCTTGATGTTTAACTCAGCTAATTGCTGTTCATCGTAGCCCTGCAGCAAACTCCAGGAGCGTGCGTAGTCGCTAATAACACGCGCAACGGCTTCGCCCTCGATAGATACCAGCCCTTGGTTGGTCAAGGTTCGGCTGAGCAGATTGACTGCCTGTTCAAACTCGATACCGCGCTCGGTTAGTCGGCGTTGGTTAAGGGTATAGCCTTGAACCAGATATTGTTTGAGTACATCGGTAGCCCACTTGCGAAACTGTACACCACGCTGAGATTTCACGCGGTAGCCAACTGAAATAATGACATCAAGATTGAAGTGATCAACCTGATAAGCTTTGCCATCTTCGGCAGTATGTGCAAATTTTGCACATACTGAATTTCGCTCCAGCTCTCCCTCGTTAAAAACGTTACGAATGTGCTTTGTAATAACCGAACGCTCGCGCCCAAACAGTTCACACATCTGCGCCTGACTCAACCACACGGAGTCCTGTTCCAACGCCACTTCCAGCTGCGCTTTGCCATCTTCGCTGGTGAATATCTGTATTTGCTGGTCATTCATCGATTGCGCCCCCGTTTTTATCCCGATCTACCTGTCGCTAAAGCGACTCTCTTAGTTAGCTAAGTATAAATCGCGACTTAAACTGTACACCCATACAGCAAAAATCCCAAAAAATGTTTGCTGTTAAACATCCACGAACGCTCTGGGTGATGGAAAACGCGATACCAAAACGCCCCGAACCAAGTCGGGGCGTTTAGCGGTTGTTGCACCTCTGGGGTACAGGCGGAATTAAATCACCAGCGATAGCTCACTTTCGCGCTGATTTCGCGACCCGGATTATAGTAATCGGCGGTGCTTGAACCGACCACGTGCTGCTCGTCAAGCAAGTTGCTGACATTGACGGCTAGATCGGCGTCTTTGGTGAGCTGATAGCTGAAGGCCGCGTCAAAGAGCGTTGCCGCACTGCTTTTTGACGTATTGGCGACATCAAAGTAGTAGGAGCCGATGTAACGGGCGCCGAGGCCAACACTCATATCCTGGCTTGGCAAGGTATAGTAGCCCCACAGCGACGCCGTATGTTTGGGTGCTGCGGTGAACTCCTTACCCTCTCTGGCTGCGTTGCTGTCGCGTACCACTTCCGACTCCATATAGGAGTAACCACCGGCCACGCTAAAGCTATCGGTCAACTCAGCCTTCGCTTCCAGATCAAGGCCCCGTACGCGGGACTCACCTACGGTTTCCCGCTCGATAACGCCATTGTCCTGTACAACCGAGATGGTGACGTCGTCCCTGGTTAGGTCATAGATGGCCGCCGAAAACAGCGCATTCGTACCAAAGGGAGAATATTTCGCACCAATTTCGTACTGCTCGCCCCGTTCGGGATCGACACCAATCGTGGGCGGTGCGACCGACTCCACCATGCTGACATAGGTAGAGATTTCGTCGGTGACCCGATAGGTCAGCGCACCGCGAAGTGAGGTCTCAGAGAAGTCATCGGAATCGGTAACGCCCGCCATGTTGGTGCTTGAGACATCCATCGAGTCGTTGCGCACACCCGCTGTCACAATGAATCGGTCATAGAAGGACAAATTCTGAGTCAGGAAAACCGACTCGGTGGTGAAATCCTGCTTGTTGCTGCTATAGACGTTGAGGCTACTCGGCGCACCGCTAAAGACAGGATTTGCGATATCAATGGAGGTCGCATCCCCGTAAAACGAACTGTCTTCGGTTGAGGCATCGCGATACTCGACACCCACAAGCGTGCTGCTATCGACCTGATCAAAGCGGGCGTCGTATTGCAGGATAGCGTTGCCGATCAACTCCTGAGCTTCGTTGTCGGTACCAAAATAGTCGCGATCCACCACGCTGCCAACTCGCGCTGCAGAGTCAGTGATATAGACGTATCCGAAGTCGTCGGTCAGGTCGCTATAGCGCAGATTACCGCGCAGCGTCAGGCCGTTGTTGAAATCATGGGTGAGCTGCCCGGTGAGGCTGGTACGCTCAACATCGTGATAGTTGAAGCCAGGCTCGCCGAAGAAGTCGCTGCGGTCGTACTCCCGGTCGAGCGGATAACCACCGCTATTGGGGGTGTCATCACGCTTCAGGTAATCGAAGATAACGCTTGCTGAGGTGTACTCCGTCGGCTCCCAGGCCAAGCCACCCATCAAGAAACCATTATCGTCTTTGGAGTGATCGTATTCGCGGTCGCTGTCTCGGAGGGTGCCGGTAAAGCGGTAGGCCACTGTCTCGTCAGCGTTCAGCGTGTCCCCCACATCAACACCGGCCTCTTTGGCGTCGAATGAACCGTAGGAGAGATACCCCTCCCCAAAACGCTCAAAGCGTGGCCGTTTGCTCACGAAGTTGACCGAACCACCCGGATCCGCCGGACCAAACAGGGTGGAGTTGGCGCCGCGCAATACTTCAACGCGCTCGTAGGCGTAAGGCTCTTCGCGTACACCGCGCATTGAGCCTAGCGTCAGCCCGTCACGGTAAGTGGTGGCCTCGAATCCGCGAATTTTAAAATAGTCGTTACGGTCATCGGTGCCGTAATAATCAGTGAGCACGCCTGGCGTATATTGCAGCACTTCCTCAGTGGTAGAGGCGCTGCGCTGCTCAATCTCCTTCTCGGTGACGACCGACACGGAGGCAGGTGTATCAAGAATACTGGKGGCGACCTTACCACCCACCCACAGCTCCTGAGCCACTATCGAATTGGCATCATCATCAGCGTAGGCCTGGGCGTTGACGATAATGGGGGCGAGGCGATATCCCTCGTTATCGTCACTGCCTTCGCCGGTCTCCTGGGCGTTCCCGAGCATGGGAATACTCACCAGCGTGGTGCCGCACAGAATAGCGGTAGTGGTCTGCTGCCACCGTAACCGGCTTGCGCCGCGCCGGACTGTGCTACTGCTATCAGTCATGTTGAAGATCCCTTGAAATGATTAAACCGGCCCTGCTCGCCTTATGGTTTTCTTTTAAAAGGCCGTGAGAGTATCCAAAGGTGGCAGCACCTAGTCAATAGTAATAACACAAATCATAATCATTTATTTTGAACTTTAGTTCATGATTGCAATACACGTATGAGGTCATGCACCAGCCGACTACCCGTCCTATATCTGCAGCGCTCGTGTACCAGCGGCATCTGATCAACAAATAAAAAAAGCCCCGTGTTATCCAAAACACGGGGCTTTTGACAAAGGAGTGTGGCCTGGCTCAGTGTGCCTCGACAGCGGCACGCCCTTTGATGATAGAGCGGGCAAGCATCACATACCCCACCGAACCACAGGCGGCCATGGCCAGAATGACCGCTTCAAGCGTATGCGGTAGCAGTGCAGACAATCCACTCAGAATCCCAGCGATGCCGAACTGGGCGGCACCCAGCAGCGCTGCGGCCGTACCACTGCTAGTGGGAAAGAACTCCAAAAAGCAGGCCTGAATATTCGGCGAGATCGCCCCCACCGCGCCGATGGTCAGCATCATGGCGGCGAGGAAGGCGTAAAGCGACCAATCCATAAAGGCAGCCATCACCAGCAATAGTATGCCGACAGCCTGACAGCCCGTTGCCAACTGTAGGATACGCAGTGACGGTAGCCTGGAAAGCAAGACTCGATTGAGAATATTGAAGATAAGCATCGCGACGATATTCGCCGCAAACAGCATCGAAAAGCTTGAAGGTGACTGGCTGAAATGCCCCTGATAGATAAATGACGCATAGGTGATGAACATCATCAGGGTAGAAAAAGAGGCAGCCTGCCAAACGATGAACGGCAGGGCGGGTTTTGTCGATAATACCAATTTGTAACGCGCCAGCAGGCTCATCTTAGGGCTTTTCGCGCGCGACACCTTGCCCTTGCCAGTAAACAGCACCCGCACCAGCAACGGCACCAGCAGCACCGCGTACACCGCCAAGGCGAAAAAGATAGTGTGCCAGGAACCCAGCAACAAAATCGCGCTGCCTACGCTTGGCGCAATGCCAGGCGCCAGCACCATGATAAAGCCCATCATCGAGAACAGCTTCGCGGCGTCGCGCCCCGCCACCCGGTCACGCACTAACGCCGGTACCGAAACCAGAGTCAAGCCGGCGCCAATGGCCTGAATTGCCCGCCCACCGAGCAGGGTGTTCAGGGAATCCGCCATACCAATGACAATGCTTGAGAGCGCAAAAATCGCCAGCCCGCTCATCAACACCCGCTGGCGCCCGAAGCGGTCTGAAAGCGCACCGCCGATTAACTGACCCAACGCCAACGCAAATACATACACCGAAACACTCAACGATACCGCCTGCTGAGAAATCCCCAGCGATTCACCAATGACCGGAAAGGCCGGCAGATACGTATCCATGGAAAACGGGCCCAGCATCATGGTCATTGCCAGGCTCAGCACCACAATGAAAGGCGTTTTAGATTGGGTCATAGAAGCTCGCGGTAAAAGGCGTAATGATGGACAACACCCACGATATGATACCGACTGATGTCATCATGGCAATCGAATAGAAAATGAGGGGGTGGGCTGCAGGGCGGTAATCGACTAAACACTTAGCCAGTTTGTTATCGGTTTGCTCGGCCATACATTAAAAACTATTCTTAAAAACATGCTTAAAACCAAGCTTAAAAACCATGCTGACAGCACATCCCCAACGAGGAATGAGGAGGCAAGGATGTCTATGCCCCAGCCAGAACGACTTCATCTCGACAGCGATGCAGCGACCGGCTACCCCAATTCCCCTCTACCAGTGCTGATTTATCGTCAGGTTCTCGATATCAGCAATGCAGAGGAGCGGGCCGAGGCGTTCGAAGTGATGTTCAAACGCCACGGCTGGCCCCCTGCGTGGCGCTACCACCTGTATGACTTTGACCACTTTCACTCCACCGCCCATGAAGCACTGGGTATCTTTCGCGGGCGGGCACGGGCGCGGCTGGGAGGCCCTAACGGCCAGGAGCTGATGCTTTACCCAGGCGATGTACTGGTGCTGCCAGCGGGAGTTGGGCATGCCAGCCTAGAGGCGGATGATGATTTCTGCATGGTAGGCGCCTACCCTCCCGACCAAGAGCCGGAAATAGAGCGCGGCGACCCCGCACAGCTTGCGGCGGCACAAGAACGAGTGGCTGCCGTGGCCTTACCCGAGGATTCGCCGGTCGGCGGGTCTCTGGCAGGGTTGTGGGGGTAAAGCGACTGTTGCTCAACTGTTCGATGGAGGGGGCAGATAGATAAGGCTGCAACAGCACCCCACAACATTCACTTTGGCAGCTAACATCGGAGCTAGTACCGCATGGATGTACACCAGTGCCCAACCAACATCACTCGTGCGCACCCACCTTGTCTGGGTGGCTACCCAGCATCAGAAAAACCACCACCGACAGCAAGGCGATGAGAATCGCAGCAGCTGTTAGCAGGATCGAGTGCGTGGTGGAGAACGCTGCCTTCGCGGCCATGATGAGTGCATCCGCCTGATCTGCAGCCAGCCCTTGTGCCACAACGATGCTATCGCTCATTGAGCGCGCTGCCTGTGCAGCGAGGGCTGGCTCCAAGTGTGGCGGCAGTACAATAGTGCTGGTATAGACGCTCGCCATGAAAACCCCGAACAGGGTGATGCCGAGCCCACTGCCCAATTCGTAGCCGGTGGCTTCCAAAGAGCCTGCAGCCCCTCCTTTCCTGGCATCCACAGCCCCCATGATGGCAATCGAGGAAGCGGTCAGGCCAATGCTCAAGGTTAGCCCCAGCACGGCCAAGGCTGTTGGCACTGTCCAGTCAGGCGCGTGGAAGTCAGACTGCGCCAAGTAGCCCAACGCTGCTGCCGCGATCACCATCGACAGACTGGCAACCAGCCGTAAGCCAAACCGGTTGGACAGGTAACCTGCAACGGGCCCACCAACTGCAGCGGCCGCCATGATCGGCACCATGAACAGACCGGCCTGCAGCGGTGTCTTGCCCAGCACATATTGCAGCTCTTGCGCCAGCGTCAGCTCGACACCTGCCAGTGCGCCGGCAGCCACTAGCGCCATCACCAGGCCAGCGACAATGGCCGGATGACGAAATAGCGATAAGTCCAGCATCGGCTCCGCCGAACGCAGCTGGATACGTGCAAACCAGGTCAGCATCGCTAGCCCCAGGAAGAGCACCAACCCTGCACGCCATAGTGGCTGCCCCGCTCCCMCCCCAGACTTGATGCCGTAGACCACCGAGATAATGCCAACAAGCAAAATCAACGCCTGGCCGAAAGACCACTTGCCTGGTGTCGTTGCCTCGCGGCGCGGCAGCAGACCATAGACGACCGCCACCACCACTAGCATGATCGGTACATTAATGAGGAATACCGAGCCCCACCAGTAATGTTCCAGCAAAGCCCCACCCACCAACGGTCCCACAGCCGCACCTGCGGCCCCCACCGTTCCCCATAAGCCAAGCGCCATCGCACGCTCGCGCTCGTCTTCGAAGGTTTTGCGGATGACACCTAGCACACAAGGCATAATCATCGATCCGCCAATAGCGAGCAGCACTCGAGCACCGATCAACATGGCGGGTGTCGTCGAGAATGCCGCCAGTAGTGACGCCACCCCGAACACGACGAGCCCGGTCAGCAGCACACGGCGCGTTCCGATTCGGTCAGCCAGCGTGCCCATCGGCACCAGCAGGCCAGCCATCAGCAGCGGATAAATATCGATGATCCACAGCACTTCGGTGCCAGTGGCACCCAGCGCTGGCGTCAGCACCGGTACCGCGACGTGCAGAATCGTCATATCGATAACAACAGGCAGGAACGCCAGCATGACGGCAAACAGCACTAGCCAACGTTGTGGGATAGCAGAAAACATTAAACACTTAACTCCTAAATAGTGGATATCACTTCCGACGCTGCCACTGAAAAGGTGTCTGACACAGGGGACGCCGACAGCGTTAGCACGATAGGCGGAATCAGTCGGCGCATGGCATTAATGCTCTATATCGTTATCGGGTTGTAATGATGAAGGGCGACGAGCCGTACGCCAGCTACTAACGCGCTCCTGAAGGCCTATCACGAAAACGAAGAACACCGGAACAAAGAGAATTACCAGAAGCGTTCCGCTAACCATGCCGCCGAAAACGCCCGTGCCTATCGCATGCTGGGTTTTGGCACTGGCGCCAAACGCGACCATCAACGGCACCACCCCTAAGCCGAAAGCGAGTGAGGTCATAAGAATCGGGCGCAGGCGCAGGCTGGCGGCTTCCACTGCGGCCTCCATCAGCCCTTTACCTTGCTCACGCAACTGCTTTGCGAATTCAACAATCAGGATCGCGTTTTTCGCAGACAGTCCGATCACGGTGACCATACCGACTTTGAAGAAAACATCGTTAGGCAGGTCACGCAGCAACATGGCGGCCACCGCCCCCAGCAACCCCAGCGGCACAACCAGGATGACCGACAGCGGAATCGTCCAGCTCTCGTAGAGAGCGGCTAACACCAGAAACACCGCCAGGATGGATAGCGCCACCAGCATGGGTGCCTGGGCAGCGGACTGGCGCTCCTGAAGGGACTGCCCCGTCCAGGCCACTGCGAAACCGGGCGGAAGTTGCTGCGCCAGACGCTCCATTTCAGCCATGGCGTCACCAGTGGAAGTCCCCTTCGCCGCACCGCCAGAAATACTAGTGGCGGGATAGCCCAGGTAACGCACCATTTGTAGCGGTGTTTCGTCCCACACCGGCGTGACCACCTCTGACAGGGACACCATCCCTCCCCTGCTATTACGCACGTGCAGCTTGAGCACGTCATCAACCTGCATGCGTGCCGACGCATCCGCTTGCATAATCACCTGCTGCATCCGGCCTTCATTCGGGAAATCGTTGATGTAGGATGACCCCATTGCGGTAGACAGGATTTCGCTAATGTTGGCGAACGACACGCCAAGCGCTTCGGCTTTCTGGCGATCAATATCAAGGCGAATGCTCGCCCCTTCTGGAAGGCCGTCGGAATAGACGTCGCTGACGACCTTGCTCTGCGCCGCCAGTTCCAGCAGCGTCGTCTCGGCAGCCTTAAGGGCGGCCGGCCCCTGGTTGCGTCGATCCTGCAAGAACATCGTAAAGCCGGACTTGGTGCCCAATTCATCAATGGCCGGCGGCAACATACTCATCACCGTCCCTTCGTTCAATTGACTCATGGCTGCCTGAGCTCCTTCCGCTTCACTCGCCGCCGTGGCACCGTCACGCTTCCCCCAATCCTTTAGCGTGGTGAACGTCAGCGCTGTATTCGCGCCAGACCCAGAGAACCCGAAGCCCAAAATAGACATATTGCCGTCTACGGCAGGGCGCGCCATGACGTACTCCTCATACGCCTTGACGACATCCAAGGTACGCTCGGTTGTCGCATTAGCGGGTAGCTGGATACTGGTCATGAAATAGCCTTGATCCTCTTCCGGCAGAAAAGCCGAAGGCAACTGGCGGAAGGCGAACMCCAGCACGCCTGCGATGACCACAAACACCAGCATGACCCGACCACTGCGGGCGACCAGCCTCCCCACACGCGATTCGTAACGGGCGGTCATACGTTTAAGCGACCGGTTGAACACGCCGAAGAAACCGCCTTTGTCGTGGTGCCCCGGCTTAATGGGTTTGAGAAGGGTGGCGCATAGCGCCGGTGTTAGCGTCAACGCCAGAAACGCTGAGAACAGAATCGAGACCACCATCGCCAGCGCGAATTGCTGGTAGATCACACCGACCGAGCCACTCGAGAAGGCCATCGGGATAAACACCACCGTCAATACCAGGGTGATGCCCACCACCGCACCAGTAATTTCCTTCATCGCCTTGATGGTGGCGTCCTTTGGCGACAATCCCTCTTTGGCCATGATGCGTTCAACGTTCTCGACCACCACGATAGCGTCATCGACGATGATGCCAATCGCCAACMCCATGCCAAACATCGTCAGCACGTTGATTGAGAAACCTGCCAGCAGCATCACCGTGAAGGTTCCCAACAACGCAATCGGCGCGACCAGTGCGGGAATCAGCGTGTAACGGATGTTCTGTAGAAACAGCAGCATCACCAGGAACACCAATACCATCGCCTCGATAAGGGTATGGATGACCTTCTCGATAGAAACCTTAACGAACGGGGCCGTATTAAAGGGGACCGATGAGCTCATACCCGCGGGTAGCGCCTGGTTTAACTCAGCCAAACGCGCTTGCACACTTTCCGACGTGCGGACAGCATTGGCACCGGGTGCCAGCTGTATGGCTGCCGCCGTCGCTGGCTGGCCATTCTCACGATTGGAGAAGCCGTAGGATTGGGCGCCCAACTCAACTCGCGCCACATCGCCCAACACCACTTTGGAGCCGTCGACATTAGCGCGAAGTACGATAGCGGCGAACTCTTCCGGCGTGCTCAATTGCCCCTGTGCGGTCAACAGCGAGGACACCTTTTGGCCGGGTAAGGCCGGAGACGCGCCGATGCTGCCCGGCACAATCGGTGCGTTCTGCTCCGTGATCGCGGTCGAGAGATCATTCACCGACAAGCCGAAAGCAATCAGCTTCTCCGGCTCTATCCAGATTCGCATTGCCTGCTCAGCACCGAACAGCTGCACACGACCAACACCGTCAATGCGGCGCAGTTCCTCGACGATATTGCGCGCCATATAATCGTTCAGGGCGATCTCATCAAAGCGCCCATCATCGGAATTCAGACCTACGATCATCAGAAAACTGGATGACGCTGACTCTACGCTCAGCCCATCCTGACGAACCGCCTGGGGTAACCGAGGCTCGACTGCCTTGAGTCTATTCTGCACATCCACTTGGGCCAGTTCCGGATTTGTCCCTGGCTTGAAGGTGGCGGTGACAGATGCCGACCCTGAAGAGTCCGCCGACGATTCGAAGTACAGCAGATTCTTGACGCTGGACAGTTCTCGTTCGATGAGACTGAGCACGGCATCGTTCATGGTCTGCGGTGTGGCGCCGGGGTAAGTCGCAGTGATGGTCACCGAAGGGGGCGCTACCGAGGGGTAGTGAGCGACCGGCAGCTTAGGAATGGCGATCACGCCCAGCAGGATGATAAACAGCGCGACCACCCACGCAAAGACTGGGCGCTGGATGAAGAACTGAGGCATTGCGGAGACTCCTGAAGCTTAATTAAGAAGATGCCACTGAAGCCTCAAGAGGCGATGACCTATGCCAATCAGTCGCGCTGACTTCGACACCATCAGAAAGTCGCTCTATACCCTCGACGACAACCTTCTGCCCCTCTGTCACCCCCGTCTTAATCCGATAATTACCGTTCGCCAATTCACCAAGCTCCACTGAGACCATCACCGCCTTGTCGCTGTCACCAATCAACCACACGTAGGGCTTACCGCCGATGCGCACCACGGACTGTTGCGGCACCGTCAACGCGTTGTCATAGCGTGCGTAGGGCACGCGGGCGCGCACAAACATACCGGGCAGCAGGCGTCGATTGGGATTGTCCACGAGTACACGCAGTAAAAAGTCACCCGTGCTGGCATCCACATTGATGCCCGAAAAAAGAATGCGTCCGGTGACATCGTAGGGTGTACCGTTGCTGCCGAGGATGGTGACCGGTAAACCATTATCTAGCGAAGGTTGCGCCGCCATCGCATCTTGAAGCGATTCAAGTGAGGAAGCCGAACGCTGAACATCGACATAAACTTTATCGATCTGCTGAACACGGGCCATGGGCGTGCTATCGCTGCTGCCGACAAGCGCTCCCACCGTTACCAACTCTTGATCAATTCGGCCAGCAATGGGAGACGCCACCGTGGAAAACTCTAAGTCAAGGCGGCGACGTGACAGCGTGGCACGCGCTTGAGCCACCTCAGCAGCGGCCTGCTGACTTTTGGATACGGCGTCGTCATAGGCCTGGCGGCTCACCGACTGCCCCCTGACCAGCGACTCCAACCGAGCGGACTGCGCACGGGCATTCGCAAGCTCGGCTTCGGCTTTCTGCAAAGCGGCTTCTGCCGTTTCCACTTCCGCTCGAAACGGCGCTGGGTTGATTTCGAATAATGGCTGCCCCGCACTCACGTCGGTTCCCTGTTCGAAAAGTCGACGTTGGACAATTCCGCTGACCTGCGGACGAATTTCCGCCACTTGAAAAGGAGCGACCCGGGCCGGTAAGTCTTCGGTCAGCTCCAATCTAACGGGTTCCAAGGTAACGACAGACACTCGGGCAGGAGACGGCGTTACTTCTTGCTCAACTGGCCCGCAGGCGGTTAGCACGCTTAGCAGCAAGGCACAGAGGCCACCATTGCGGTAAATATGTCGGATCGTCATGCATCTTCCCTTCAGGCATCGTTCTTTCAGACCTAGCTCATTGAGAAATAGGTAAACATTTGCCTAGCAATAAAATTGAAGGGGACTATATCGCTATAGCGTGGTATTAACGTCGACGGTATGTGTAGATATGATGGAGAACACAATTAATGTTTCATTAGGCACTTTTATGTCCACGACTCAACAGTCGCCAAATTCTTCTTCTGGCCTGCAAGCACTGGTTCTCATCGCCGAAGACGAGCCTGAGATCGCTGATATTCTTCAGGCTTATCTGAGACGTGAGGGCCTTCGAACTATCCACGCAGAAGATGGACGCAAGGCATTGGAAATGCATTTGTCGATGAAGCCCGATCTCGTCTTACTTGATGTAAAGATGCCTAAAATGGATGGTTGGCAGGTGCTGTCGGAGGTTCGCCATCGTGGTGAGACGCCCGTCATCATGTTGACCGCGATGGATCAGGACATCGATAAACTCATGGGCTTGCGTTTTGGTGCCGACGACTACGTCGTCAAGCCGTTTAACCCTGCTGAGGTTGTCGCACGCACTCAGGCAGTGTTAAGGCGCACCATGGCTGATGCTAGCCATCAACCCCGTGTCCTCCGGGTGCCGCCCTTTGAGATCGACCTGGAACAACACGAAGCCTTTGTTCAGGTAGGAGGAGACTCGCATAGCCTTGCGTTGACGCTCACCGAATTCAGGTTGTTGACGCACCTTGCACGCGCGCCCAAAAAAGTTTGCACCCGCGCAGAGTTATTGGCCGCCTGCCTCCCCGAGGGTGAGGCGCTTGAGCGCACTGTCGACAGCCATATCAGCAAGCTGCGTAAAAAACTGGAAGACGTCGATGTGAGAGGCATACCCGTTGGCATACGCGGCGTTGGGTATCGGCTGTGGGGAACAGAATGAAACTCATTGGATTGAGCCGGACAATCGCATTGACCATGGCAGCGATGGCGTTTGGGATAACACTGCTAGTCGTGGTGACCTCTTATGTGTTCTATTTCATTACCTTCCATTTTTGGCAGGGGTCGATTAACGAACCAAACATGTTCCCGTCGGGGCTAGAGTGGGCTTGGCTCGTTAGCACTACGCTGGTTGGGCTGGCGTTCGCCGTGATAGTGGGCATGCACTTGGCACGTCGCATTCTGGTACCCCTAAACTCCGTAACAGAAAGCATGCGTCGCGTCGCGCAAGGCGACCTGGACGCACGCGCCGCTACGGGTGATCGCTCTTTAGGCGAGGCCGCCGTTTTGGCAAACGACTTCAATGCCTTGGCAGACCAACTACAGCGTATGTCCAAGGAAATGACGTTCTGGAATGCGGCTATTGCCCATGAGCTGCGTACGCCCGTTACTATTTTACGCGGACGCCTGCAAGGCTTGGCAGAAGGCGTATTCCCCCCCGAAAAACCCCAGTTTCTGAGTCTCCTTACCCAAATCGATGGCATGGCACAACTGATTGAAGACCTTCGCGCCGTGAGCTTGGCCGAAAGCGGCCATCTGAACCTTGAGATCAAGCAATGTGACCTTTCTGCTGAAATTGAATCAGTTGTTGAATTTTGTAGACATACCCTAAATGCATCAAATCATTATCCAACCCTTGATCTGCAAGCTGGCGCCGTTTATTGCGACCCTGTCCGTATTCGTCAGGCATTGCTTGCGTTGCTGGAAAACGCTCGCCAGCATGCATCACCAGGGTCACTCATCATCCAAACGCGCCAGAATGACGGGTGGTGTGTTTTGCGTGTTATGGATTCCGGCCCAGGTATCCCTCAGGAAGATGCCTCTCAGATTTTCACGGCCTTCCGGCATGCGCGGGACGCTGACAGTGGTATGCCAGGAGACAAGCGAGGAAGCGGGCTAGGATTGGCGGTAGTCGCGGCTATTGCAAGAGCCCATGGTGGCGAGGCTAAATGCTACCCCTCTGATGAGGGTGGCTCTTGTTTTGAGTTGCGCTGGCCTTCTCAATCACACAGTACGTGATGACATAGCGCGTGATGACATAGCGCGTGATTGCTGAATGGTCGGCGGTCGGTGCCTATCCACTTCCACTAAGCCACGAGCCATAGGCAGAGCGCGACGACCCCGCACCACTGGCGGCAGCACAATCTCGAGCTGCTGCTAAAAAATGGCGAGCTGAGCTACAAGAGCCCAACCGCTTTCTCCAGTATGTTTCGTAAGGTGCTCGGCCAATCTCCAACGGCCTTCATTCGGGCGGCTAGTCGCCCGCCGGAGGAAGGCGGCGGTTCTGGCTTGGTTTGCTGTCGTAAACTTATGCAGCAGATGGGCAAGTAGATGAGGTATTCGGAGCCCTGCAGATAGTCCTTGTCGCTTATTTAATCACCCGGGACTCAACACATAGATAGGAAAGTATTACCTCGACCGCATGGGCACGCCGCTCAATCAACCAATCCGGGTCAGCCAGATCCTGCTCGAAGATGATGGATAGCGTGTCGCGTTGATTGATGTGAATGATTGATAGCGAAAGAATAGAAATGTAGAGCTGGGTAGGGTCTACAGCCGAGCGAAATACCCCTGCTGCTTCCCCTCGCTTTAGGGTATCCCGGATCATGCCTACGAGCGGCGTCGTTTGCTGGACGACTTTGCTCGATTTGCGCAGCATGCGCCCACCCAGCAAGTTCTCATTACGCACCAGGCTGGTGAACTCGGGATGCTCGGCCATATGATCGAAGGTGAATTCGACCAGCGCGCGCATACCTGCAACGGGCTCGAGATAGCTTAAATTGAGTGCCTGCTCCTTGGCGCGCAACTCCTCATAGACTCGTTCGAGAACAGTCAGGTAAAGACCTTCCTTGTCATCGAAGTAGTGATACACCATGCGCACATTACAATCGGCTGCACGCACGATACGTTCCATGCGAGCGCCATCGTAGCCGCGCTCGGAAAACTCTTGAGTCGCCGCTTGAAGCAGGCGCTCGCGTGTTTCATGAGCATTACGGCGGGTTTTTCCCCGGGTACGGGCACTCTGTTTCACATCGAGCGTATCGCTTTTTGTCATGTACACATCCTTGTTTCTATTGGTGCTATAGCCCTAACGCGATGCCATCGCTGCGAGGATCATGAGCCGCGTAAAAGCCTTTCGCCGGGTCGATAACGACCGCGCCGGGGTGGCCAGCTAGGGCACTTTGTGCGGGTAGCGGGCTCATCTGATGACCACGCCGGGTCAATTCAGCGAAAATAGCATCTCCCGCATCCTGTTCAAGTTTTAGCGTGTCACGTCCATCGGAAAAGGTTCGCCCCAGTAGGAAGCGCGGCGCTTTAAGCGCACTGAGCGGATCCATGCCATAGTCTATCAAGCGCGTCAGCACGGCAGCGAGGGTTTGCGGCTGTCCATCTGCTCCTTGAGTACCGTAAAGTAAACGAGGCTTTCCATCGACACGATACATACCCGGGTTAAGGGTATGAAAAGGACGCTTTCCGGGGGCAAGCGCATTCGGATGAGCAGGATCAAGACTGAACGCGGCACCACGGTTATGCCACAAAATCCCCGTATCACCGACACTGACACCGCTGCCCCAATCGTAATAAATCGTCTGCAGCATGGAGACGGCATTACCGAAACGATCAGCTGCCGCTAGATAAACCGTATCGCCATGCTGATAAGCGAAGGGCCAATCMAATGCTTTCCCCGCCTCCACTTTTGCCGCTTCAGCATCAAGATGGGCAGGCGATAACAACCTTTCACAAGGCACCGACGCGAAGTCGGGATCAGCCAGGTAGCTATTACGATCCAGGAAAGCGCGCTTTACCGCCTCCACCAGCAGATGGTAATAATCGGCGCTGCCCTCTTCGATCCTGAAGAGGTCAAAACGCGCCAGGATACCCATTATCTCTAGTGTCGTCATACCCTGGGTTGGGGGACGATGGGCCAGCAGCTCGCCACCCCGATAGGGCACCGACAGCGGCTTTTCTACTCGTGCTCGGGTAGCCGCCAGATCAGCGCCGGTGAGTGGAGACCCTGCCGCTGCCAGTCCAGCGGCGATTTTCTCCCCCAACTGCCCTTCATAGAAGTCTCGGTAGCCGTGGGTCGCAATGGACTGTAGTGAAGCGGCCAGCTGTGGCTGGTACAGTTTTTCACTCTCATGGGGAATCTTCCCGCCTGGCATAAAGTGCTCTCGCACGCCTGGCATCATAGCCATCTCATCACGACGAAAATCAAGCCAGAAGCGCTGCGATGGCGTTATCGGGAAGCCTTCCCTCGCTAGCTGTATCGCTGGCTCCATCAGCGCTGCCCAGCCAATTTGGCCGCCACAGTTCTGACGGGAAATCTCATGCGCCTGCCCCCAGGTGTCGACCGTGGCAGCCGTCGTCAACATGGAACCTGGCCCTCTCGTAGGCAATTGGCCAGACAGTTCCAACTTAGCCTGTGGCGCCTGGCCAATGCCTGACAGGGTTTGCACACCACCGTTTGCATCCGCAATGATCATGAAGGCATCGCCGCCAAGACCGGTAAAATGCGGATACGTCACTGCCAGACAGGCCCCCATGGTGATAGCAGCTTCAACCGCATTTCCACCTTTACGAAGTACCTTAAGACCCGCTTCTGTTGCCAGTGTATGTGGGCTGGTTACGACCCCCTCATGGGAATGCGCCAACGCTGATGAAGTTGTGCTAATAGACATTGCTACCATCCTTATTCTGGCTGTTTAGCCGCCATACACCATATTGGGTAGCCACATACTGATCGCGGGAATATAGGTCAGCAGTATCAAGGCAAACAGCGCAATGCCAATAAAGGGCAATGCACCACGTACCGCCTGGACGTAATCGACACCGTTGATAGTGCCCGCCACAAACAAGTTGAGGCCAAATGGCGGCGTAAACATACCAATCGCCCCATTCACGGTCAGTACTGCCCCCAGGTGGACAGGGTCAATACCAACGCGCATACCCACGGTGTAAAACAGGGGTGCGAGAATCACCATGATGGAGGAAGCATCGAGGAACATGCCGGCAATCAGTACCGTCACATTGATCAGAAGGAAGATATGGTACGGATTCTCTGATAACGACAGGATAGCGTTGGCCAACATCGCGGCTAACCCATTACTGGAAAGGAACCACGCCAGCACTGACGCAGCAGCGAGAATAATCATTACCTGAGCCGTTGTGGTCGCCGCTTCAATCATGCTTTGGAATAGCTCTGCAAAGCTCTTCTCACGATAAATCAGGGCGGAGACCAACAGGGCATAGATCACCGATACAGCGGCTGCTTCAGTGGGCGTAAAGATACCCAGGTAGATACCACCCAAGACGACGAGAGGCACACCCAACCCCCACGAAGCATCTTTGAATCCTGCTAAAACCTCGCCCCAACTGGGCGGCTCCACGGGCGTTACACCGTCCTTTTTGGCGCGGTACCAACAGTAAGGCAACAAACAGGCGGCGTATAATAACCCGGCACCGACCCCTGCCATGAACAGCGCGCCCACGGACACCCCAGTGACAGCCGCGTAGACGATCATCACTACCGAAGGGGGAATGATGATGCCCAATGAACCGGCAGACACCAGCACGCCAATCGAAAATTGACCGGAATATCCCTCCTTGCGCATGGCCGGATAGAGCAATGACCCAACCGACACAACGGTGGCCGGACTCGATCCGGAAATAGCACCAAAAAACATACTCGCTGATACCGCCGTCATCCCCATGCCACCGGTAAAACGCCCCACCAACAAGTTGGCCAAGCGGATAATACGCTGCGATAACCCACCCGCACTCATCAAACTACCGGTGAGAATAAAAAAGGGTATTGCCATCAATGGAAACTTATCCAACCCAGCAAACAAGCGCTCGGCAACTATGGTCAACGGAATATGGCTAAAACTCCCCATCGCCACCGTGACGGAACCCGCCAACGCAATAAAGATGGGCGTTCCCACTAACATCAAAACAGCTAATAGAACCAGGAAAGTGATGACCATATTCTTATCCAATTTGATCAAGGTGGGCAGAGGCTTGCTCTCGACCAAGCAACGTCCGGAAGAAATGCTGGGTAAAGCGAATGCCCATTAAGAGAGCGCCCACTGGAATGGCCAACTGAACGATCCACATAGGCGCCTGCAGAGCAGAGCTCACCTGACCGAACCGATGGGTTTGCTCAGTTAACTGGATACCGTAAACCACCAGGAAGAGGCAGAAAGCGATAGAAACCGCATGAACTAGCAACTCTATCCACTTCACCATAAGGGGAGGACTAAACCTGCGTAGAATATCGATCCCAATATGAATCCCTTGCCGTGCAGCAACGCTCGCGCCAAGCAGCACCATCCATACAATTTGGTAACGCACCAGCTCCTCAGCCCATGAAAAACCATCGTTAAACACGTAGCGTGCAATGACGTTGGCGAAAAGAATGAACGAGGCGGACAAAATCAGCAGGCCAATCAAAACCTCCTCGGCACGCGATATTAGGCGATCAAGTTTGCGCATAGCGGACTCCACCAGCGATGAAAACAATGGGGGAATAAAAGGGCTATCGGGATCACCGATCAGCCCTTTAATGGGTTACGCGCTACTACTCGGCATCAGCAATGGCTTGCTGGAATTCCGCCATTAGATCTGCGCCAATTTCATTGGCAAACTCATCGTGCACCGACGCTGTCGACTCTCTGAAAGCCGTCAGTTGGGCATCATCCAGTGTGCTCACGTTAGTGCCACTGGCTTCGATAGTGGCAATGTAGCCCGTTTCACGGCGGGCGGTTTCTTCACGCTGGAATGCGGTGGTTTCACGTGCAGCGTCCGTCAATAGCGCCTGGTTTTCAGGACTTAAGCTATCGAACCAACTCTGGCTAAACAGAAATGCATAGGCTAGATAAGCGTGGTTGCTGATAACCACATCCGACTGCACTTCATAAAATTTCATTTGTGTAATCGATACCAGCGGATTTTCCTGGCAGTCGACAATGCGTTGTTGCAGCGCGTTGTAAGTTTCGCCGAAGGCAATCGGTACCGGGTTAGCGCCCATCGCTTTAAACTGTTCCATGATGATAGGGCTTTGCATCACGCGTACCTTTTGGCCTGCGAAGTCTTCCGGGCCATTAACGGGTTGGTCGCAGGTAAATTGCTTGAAACCACTTTCCCAAAAAGTAACCCCCTTCAGCCCCACCTGTTCCACAGTCGCCAATAGATCATCACCGGCCTGCCCATCAAGAACGGTGTGGGCGATATCGGGAGAAGGGAACAAGAAAGGCAGATCGACGATCTGCATGGCGGGAACGAAGCCCGATAACTTGGCGGTCGGAATAATGGCAGCTTCCACAGCTCCCATCTGCAACTGTTGGGTGACTTCGACATCATCACCGAGTGTGTTATTAGGGAAAATTTCTACTGAAATCTCACCGCCGCTTCGCTCAGCCACCATGTCCCTGAAGCGCTCAGCCGCCAGGTGCTGTGCGCTATCTTCAGGCAAATCATGGTGAAACTTGATATTAATATCGGCGCTTGCCATACCAGTATGTGCCAAAGCACCCAACGCGAAACTACAAGCGAGAGCCTTCAGCTTCATATTCTTAAATTGCTTTTTCATGGTGTGATCCTTGCCATTGCGCCCATTCAGAAAACACTCTTCATGGAGCGAGTTAAGTAACTATTTACTTACTTAAAGAAATAGCAATTATCATGCCACCTTGAAAAATGAGAGATTCTGCGGGTTGTTGAGCGTACCGACGCATAAATTCGCACCAACTTTGTGCTGAAGGACTCAATATGGTGCGAATTTATTCGGGGCCTGATGCCACCTATCAAGCCATCGTCCTCTTAGTCAATTCTTGGCAGGATCGGGCCGGGAGCTCTTTGCCGCCCGGCAGTGTTTGAACAGCTTTTGCATCGAGGGCTTGGGGGTCGAACAGAGCGCGCTACTTGAAGGCTTTGAGGCAGCGCGCAGTTACTCCGTTACAAAGACGGCCAGCGGTGCTATTCCCAAATATACATAAGCCGACTGCTCATTAAGCCAAGCTCTGACGGCCGGATCAGGTTCGAGTTTCATCGCCTCGGAAATAACATTGGTATCAAGAACGATCATTCAAACCTCATCGGGTCGCGAGCTAAAGCTCGCCTCCCACAGGTCAGACCGCCAGAAATAACGAAGAGCCAAATTAAGGCATTACATTCAGTTTCTACGGCCAATTGGCATTACGATCCAAGTACAACACTGTCTGAGGCATTATAAGCAATCTAGATTAGCCATTATCATCATACTCGGATTAAAAAATACGGATTATAAAGCGCTCAAATACCGCTACTATAAAGATAATTAAAGACAAAAGGAGGCTTACTTATGTCTCGTGAAGGATCGCACTGCCCCTCGTGTCATATTGGTTTGATTGTAGGGGGGCACTGTAATAACTCTAAATGCTTGAGCAGTCCGTTTTACACACCAGGTGGTAGAAAAAATGGTAATGGAAAGAAGTTAGTGCCTCCTAAGAAGAAAGGCAGTTGGTCAACAACACTATTCCTTCTCATTATCATCGTGGTTATATTTGCCTTTTTGAACAAATAGAGATATTTATCGATTATTTACTTTACGGTTGAATGCAGTGTCAGCGTGCGGCTACCTTGAGCACATGCTCGCGCATCCAACTGAGGCGCCAATTATGGCGGGTTTGCTGCTACAGCAGGCAGCGCGGGACATACACGATCTGGTAGGTTTAGAGGCCCCACCTTGCTGTGGTACATAACATCCGGAACGGTAAGGTGGCGCGATCTGTCGACGAAAGGTTCACTGAACATAATACGGCTATCAAAAAACTCTGCACAGTGAATGCGAGGTTTATAGAACAGCTTTTTAGATCACTATTAGTGAGCCTATTGGCTACATTATGAACCCGCAATGTTATACCTGCGTAAGAAGGGTCGCGTTCAACMCTCCCTCAAAAGTTGCTTACTCATAGGATTAAGCGACTGCTTTTTGGCCAAAAGGCAATCAGGTTGCGGTCATCCCCGCTTCTTTGCTCAGCGGGCACTACTGATCCACTTCAAGCGACTATGCATTACTGAGTATGAGCCATTGCATCAGATTCTTTCGTGGCATGGGAATGTCTGCCATCCTCAGCAGCCAAATACAGAAAGGGCAGTCACTTAGACGGCCCTTTCATTTTACGTGTTATGAGTGTGTATCGCCTAAGTGACGACGTAGCCACGCCTTGACATCGACGGTATCGATGCCCTTTTTATGATTATAAGTTTTTGATTTTTCCCACCACATACCGGAGCCGAGGGCGAATGCGGCACGGTAACGTAGCATTACATCATCCGGGGTAAGAGCGAGTTGGTGATTAAGCTCATCAAGGGATAACTCGACACACTTGACGGGTTTGCCTGTTAGCTCTTCGACGACAGCGGCCAGTTGGCCGTACGAAAGCGTATCGCCAGCGACAAAGACAACTTCGTTGGAGATGCGAGGATCCTCAAGATATATCTCGGTCGTTAGGCGACCAATATCCTCGGGTGTAGTGACCGTAACACGCGTATCCCAGCTTCCGAGTGCTCGGACGGTATTGGTCTCAAGGTCGACTACCCCAAAGGCAGGCTCGAACAAAAAGCTCGTAAACATCCCTGTTGAGATAATTACCCATTCTGTTTTTTGCTGTGAGCGTAGTAGCTTTCTCACTTCATATTGCTCGTCGAACACAGGCTGGCCGCTGCCTTTCCCAACGATGTCGTAATCGACCCCGAACTGCCAGGGAAAGTATCGTGAGACACCTGCCTTTAGGACTGCGTGCGCAATCTTTGTCTGTGTGCCAGATCCCGCCACGAACCCCGTACAGCAGATAACCGTATGAAATTCAGAAAATAATGCGGCTAGGTTAGCTTCAGTTCCATCAGACAAGTCGAAGGGAATGATCTCGACCCCATGCATCTCAAGCTCATTAGTGCTGTTCTTTTTGTACGCATCCGAAGATGTGGTGAAACCAGGTTCAACCAAGACGCAGACAGAATCAGAGTTAACCCTGGAGATCATATTTCTGATCACTTGCATACCGAGCTGGCCAGCGCCAAGAATAAGAACTTTTCCAACATCGCGGTTTTCGGTAACGGGCATGTGTATCACCTAGAAAGTATTCAATTGAGGTATCGTTGTTATTCAGGTTTCAGCAAAGGTTATGCATGGATCCAGTAAACCATCGGTTGATTGCTGCCTGAAACAACTCTCAAGCAGGCTAGATGCGAATGCATGGATTGTTAATGGCTATAGTTGGAAAAGACAATTCGGAATATCTAAATAGCGTGCCCGTTAAAATTATTGGCATTTATAGAAAAGCATTTTGCTTTTAATGGAATTAAAAGTAGTCAAGTGAACGTCTACCATGTGGGCAATGTTTTATTGATAGAGTTGCTCCATACCAATGACTTATTCTCCAACAGCACAAGTAGACTCACGAATCCCTGCCTTGGGCTATGGCTTGTGGCAGATACCCCCGGAAACGAGCGCCGAGCTGGTCAGTCGCGCTTTGCAGACCGGCTATCGACTGATTGATACAGCGGAGGCTTATTACAATGAAGAAGGGGTTGGCGAAGGGATTCGCGACAGTGGCGTAGCGCGTGAAGAGATCTTTGTGGCCACGAAGGTATGGAATACTCATCACGGCTACACTCAAACCCTACACGCCTTCGATGCCAGCCAGCGACGACTAGGCCTTGAGTGGATCAACATGTATCTGATGCATTGGCCCTCACGAATGCGTGATACCTATGTGGAAACATGGCAGGCAGTGATCCGCCTGCGTGACGAGGGCCGGGTCGGTGCCATCGGCGTTTGTAACTTCTCTGTTGGGCAACTACAACGCTTGATGAAAGAAACGGGGGTGACACCGGTACTCAATCAGGTTGAATTACACCCTTTCTTCCAGCAGAAGGAACTGAGAAAGTTTCACCGCGAGCAAGGCATCATAACCCAATCATGGAGTCCATTAGGTTTGTGGTGGCAGAAACCGAATCCTAGCTTATCGCCGCTGCAAGCCCCCCAGATACTCAAACTAGCAGAGCGGTATGGGAAGACTCCTGCTCAAATCATTCTGCGTTGGCATCTCGATAGTGGCCTAGCGGCAATCTCGAAATCCGTGCGGCCTGAACGTATTGTAGAAAACTTTCAGCTATTCGACTTTGCTCTGACGCCTGAAGAGACGAGGATGTTAGCCCAGCTGGACCGCCCTGATGGCCGCCTAGGGCCAGACCCAGAAACGGCCGATTTTTGACCCAACGAACCCAGCATTCGTTATGCTACCTAATCAGACGTTAGAGAGAACGCAACATGGATCGGCTGCAAGCCATGCAGATATTTGCCCGAGTGGTTGAGATGCACGGCTTCAGTAAAGCCGCAGAGAACCTGTCCATCCCTCCCTCTACGGTTACTCGCGCTATTAAGGAACTAGAGAATTTCCTGGGTGTGAAACTGCTCCAGCGTACCACGCGACACTTGAACCTGACCCCAGATGGCAGCCTTTACTACGAGCAATGTCGTCGTTTACTGACAGAGCTGGAAGCTGTCGAGGCCAGCTTTGCCGGTAGCGCCGGACGAGCCAAAGGCAAGCTACGCGTCGGCATGACAGCCTCAATGGCCCGCTTATTCGTATTGCCTGCCATTAAGACGTTCCAAGCCCGTTATCCCGATATAGAGTTAACCCTGACGATGAGTGACCGAACAGTAGAACTGGTTCCGGAAGGTATCGATTGCGTTATTCGAGCAGGAGTACCTCAAGATTCTCCCMCCTTGGTAGCGCGCCGTATTGCGAGCTTTGAATGGTTAACGTGCGCCTCACCTGGGTATTTGAAAGAGCACGGTGAGCCACAGTCATTGGAAGATTTGAAGCACCACCACGCTGTCGGTTTTCTGCCTGGGCATCAAGGGCGATCAATGGATTGGCGCTTCGTGGTTAATGACGAAGAGCGAGTCGTACGGATGTCCGAGAACTTAATCGTTAACGACACTGACACCTATATCGCTTGTGGCCTGGAAGGCTTAGGCCTGATACTTGCAGCAAGTTATATGGTGCTGCCGCACCTTCATAGTGGAGAATTGCAGCGAGTACTGAGCCACAGCCAAGCTCCCGCAGTGCCCATATCGGTTATGTATCCACAGAACCGCCACCTATCACCCTCCGTGCGGGCATTCGTGGATTGGGTCATTGAACGCATACAACTTGCCGAACCACGGTGGCAAATTAGCAATATCATTTAAAGGTTTGCGCTCGCCCCCCTTGCTGTCCGGCACACGACTGTTGCCTAGGCAGAGCGATGCTTCGCAACGTGGGTACTACAGCTCACGGCTCCAAACTTGACCGACAAGATCCTTGCCGAAGCTGTGATGGGGCGTTTCCTCAACCAGTTCGAAACCCGCCCTTTCATAGATCTTTCGCGCACCAATAAGAACACTGTTGGTCCACAAGATGATTTTTTTATAGCCAGCTTGGCGGGCGAATCTTAGGCATTCATCGACAAGACGGCCACCTATTCCAAGACCGCGGGCGCAGGGATCGACATAAAGTAACCGCAGCTTTGCGGTCGCTTCGTCTTCCCTAACGACGAACACGGAGCCAACGACGCTGCCTTGCTTCTCGACGACCCAGCACCGTTCCCATTGCGGGTCATAATCACGCAGATACTTGGCGACGATGTCTGCTGTCAGTGCTTCATATTCACTGTTCCAGCCGTACTCCTGGGCATACAGAACTGCCTGTCGATGGACGATCCATCCCATATCGCCCGGCTGCGGGTCGCGCAGCATGTAACTCGAATCGGTATCGCCAAGCAGGCTCTCAATTTGATGCATTGCCTCAATCAACTGGTTTTGCTCAGGCTCCGAAAGCCGCTTGAGCATGGCAACAACTTCGCGCTGCGACGCATCACTCAACGGCAGGTAAGTTTCCCGCCCATGATCAGTCAATTGCAGTTGCGCCGCCCGGCGATCGGAGGGCAAGGGGATTCTGGTGATGAGCCCCTTCTTCTCGAAGCCTTTCAGCACCCGGCTCACGTAACCGGCATTGAGCCCCAGCTCCCGGCAAATATCTGAGCTGGTAAGCATCGGCCGATGCGCCAGCTCATACAGAATGCGAACCTCCGTTAACGAGAATGGGCTTTCCAGCAGATGCTCGTGCAGCACACCAATCTGACGCGTGTAGAAACGGTTGAAGCTTCGCACCGTTCCAGCTCGCTCATGCAAGCGTTGTTCTGCGGCCATGGAAGAGGCCTCCAGTTAGTTGCTTTAAGCACATAATTAATTGCTTTAAGCAACCATGTCAACAAGATCTCATAAGAAACTACTGACAAAATAAATGAAGCTCTCTCGACTGCGCGACGCCCTGAATATCAAGCGCCACACATCTCCCAAACAGGCATCTCCCAAGCAAGCAACACTCAATGAACAAAAACCATCACCACCAGCACCATGGTCAGCAATAGCAAGTACACCCTGGCATGAAGACGGTCAGGAATGCGTCCGATCCAGGTCGMTGCCAAGCAGATACCGAGCCATGAGCCCACTGCCAATACCAACAAGGCGCGCAGATCCACATAACCGGCATACCAGTCCCCCACCGCTGGGTGATTTGCCGACAGCAACACATACGTCGCGGTGCCACTCACCGCCATGGGCAACGACAACGGATTGGCCATGGCAGTAGCTGCCGTCATACTCGCGCCTCTACGGCGCATGAGCGGTACGGTCATCACACTGCCGCCAACGCCCAGCAAGGCGGCCACCGCACCAATCACTGTCCCCGTCATCGCCGTTACCCCACGMCCCATAGGATGCACATCACTCTCCGCCTGATGCAGAAAACCGGGTCGCAGAACAGCATCCGCAATCGTAATACTCAGATAGCCGATAAACGCCCAGCGCACCCACTCGCCACTTAATGACACGGCAGCCGCCGCGCCAAGCACGGCTCCCATGGCAATATAGACCACCAGCGGCCGCACCAGGTGCCATTGCACGGTTTGTCTTAGATGGTGGCGCCATGTGGACAGGGAAGCAGCAAAGATCATCAACGCCGTCGAGGTGGCTACCGCGATATGCATGGCCGCCTGACCGATACCACTATCCGGCCCGTGGACGTAAATCAGCAGGGKATACAGCAAGGGAACCACCACAAACCCACCACCGAAACCGAACAATACGGTGGTCACTCCCGCCAACCCGCCACAAAGCAGCAATACGCTATACACCGGCACTCTCCTGATGAAACCAAACAGCAGGCACTATATGCTGGCAAGGATTGGCCGACATTCGTCGTTCGGACAACCATCAACGCGTTTCAGCCAGGTTAACGCTAATGCTCAATACGCCTCTTTCAGATGTGGATCATGTAGCACGGCCCGTGGTGGCCATCGGCACTGACTACCGCCCCGGTACCCTCCTCGACTTTCATACCCATCGACGTGCCCAGTTTCTCTATGGCATGACCGGCTTGATGGAAGTCAATACGGATGACGGTACCTGGATGGKGCCGCCCTATAGCGGCGTCTGGTTACCTGCGGGCAAGCGCCACCAAGTGCGCATGAATGGGGTGAGCACCCGAAGCTTGTATATCGAACCCCACGTCGCGCCACGTGCTTCGAGCAACTGCGAGGTGCTGGTCGTGACGCCTCTCCTGCATCACCTGCTGCTGGCTTCCGCCCACATCCCCGCGCTCTATGATGAAAACGGCCGCGATGATGCCCTGGCTAAACTACTCCTATACGAACTGGAACAGGCTCAGGCCCTGCCACTATTTGCGCCTTTGCCCCATGACCTTCCGCTCGCCCGCCTGTGCAGAGAGTTTCTCGGCCAGCCGAGCATTCACACTCTTCCGGAGGAGTGGGCGCGGCAGTTACATTGCAGTCAGCGCACCTTCAATCGTCTATTCCGTCAGCAGACCGGACTCTCCTTTGGCGTATGGCGCCAACAGGCCTGCCTGATGGCGGCAATTCCCAGGCTGCTGTCTGGCAGTTCCGTTACCCGAACCGCACTGGAACTTGGCTACGACAGCCCAGCCGCTTTCTCCAGTATGTTTCGCAAGGTGCTCGGTCAATCTCCCAGCGCTTTTGTTCGGGCGGCTAGTCGCCAAAAGGAATAACTTCCTTAACAATACCTAGCTTTTCCACTTACTCTTGGGCAATGTGATTACCCCTTGCAGATAAGGCGCCACGCGGCCTTTGATAATCACGCGCTCGCCTTCCACGCTGCAGCTGAGCGCGCCTTTTCGGGCGCCGCCCTGGCGTGCGGTTAGCGTTTGCTTGCCTAACCGCTTAGCCCAATAAGGTGCAAGCGACGTATGGGCCGAGCCTGTCACCGGGTCTTCTTCAACGCCCACCTTGGGGCCAAACCAACGGGAAACAAAGTCCACATCATGGCTTTTAGCGGTGACCGCCATCCCCCGCCCCGGCAGCTGTTTAAGCTGTTGCATATCCGGTGCTAACGACTCAATCAACGTCGCATCATTAATCACCACCACGATATCGTCAGAGATCAGCAGCTCTTGAATGTCGATGCCGTTGAACGCCGCCGCTACCTCAGCGTGCATTGCCAAGGGTTCTAGCGTTTTCGCGGGAAAATCCATCGCCAGCTCGTCACCCTCACGCTTTACCAATAACTGCCCACTGCGGGTCTGAAATTGCAGAGTTTCTGAGCTATCACCTAGGGCATTAAAAATTACCCACGCAGCAGCTAAGGTGGCGTGACCGCACAGATCCACTTCTACCGAAGGGGTAAACCAGCGCAGATGGTAGCCTGCCTCCGTAGGTACAAAAAACGCGGTCTCGGAAAGGTTATTCTCCGACGCAATGGCTTGCAGTAGCGCATCATCCAACCATACTTTCAGGGGACAAACGGCCGCGGGATTACCTTCAAAGGGCTGGGAGGCAAAAGCATCTACTTGGTACAGGTCAATTTGCATGGCATTAGCTTCAAGAAAAAAGTTGGGTGGACATAAGGTTTATCAAAAAGCGATATAGCACACTATGAGTGAGCGCATTTAAAAATGTTTAAACTCCACAGCCAATAGGCCGAGCTCTTAACTACGGGGTAATACTCTACCTGTGTGTTTGCCATTCGTATTTTCCAGACGAGCCGACCATTCGCGGCTCCACCAACCAACACGTATTTCCCCCAGTCCCCCACCTGCCCTAGCATCATTTCCAGCTCATGACGTTGTTCAGCATGTTCGGTGGTGTTTTCGTTTTTCAGCTTGATGAGCTTCTCTTCACCGTCAACACGAGATGATAAATTATAATTTATCTAATATATTACGTCACTCTAATAACGTGATCCCTTAAACCCCAACACTAATTTAAGAAATTTTATGAACAAAGAACATATAAGATATACGGCGAGGTTATTTTCAGCGGCTTTCACAGTGATACTACTAGTGGCGGGCAAACCAAGTTATGCGACCAGTTTAGAGCCGGAAGATGGTTCACAGCGCCAGTACTATATTGGTATGCGCTCTGGCACAGGGGCCTCGGATACTATCACCGATAAGCTAGCTATCGAAAATATCGCTCGCTACGGCCTCAGGACACGAAACAACCATGCGCTTACCCTAAACATCGAGCCACGTTTTCTACGAATCACCTCGGGTGTCAGTGACGTGCTGTATGAAAGTAACCGGTCTAAAGAGCGCGAGCTTACCAGCGCAAGTACAATGGAAACTGATTTTGGTCTTGAAGTAACCAGCGATGGTAACGCCACACCCAATACAGAAAACAGCGCGTTCTGGAAGACAATAAATTCGCGGCAAGACGCATTCACTTCTGAGCAAGTGGGACAGGCACTCAGCATTCCTGGCCTAATAACTTCACTACCGTTGGAGGTGGGTGCAACGGCCGCTTTAAATGGTTTGCCGTCGCTTCCTGAAATGACACTGACGGTAACTGAGATAACTGACGAATGGATCACTGCCGATATCAGCGCGTCGGAGCATACGCAACCGGTGGTTTTACCCGTTGGAGCCGATGAAAGTGAAGTAACGGCAAACCTTGTCGAATCACATGGCCGCATACGCATTAACCGCGATACCGGCTGGCTCGAGTCGCTGGCGCTTTTTATTGAGCAAGCCGTTCATCATGGCGAGCGGACGGTGCCAAGACATTTACTCCTATATGTAACGGCCCTACCCGACGATACCGCTACCGGCGAGAACTTCCTCGACCTTTTGCGCTTCAGTTCTTCCGGACTGCCTACTAGTCTCAAGGACGATCCCACAACTTACGAGTTCGAGTACACGCTTCCTCAGGTCGAGACTAAAGCGCCCCTAAATAATACCCAGCCGACTGATGATATCGAAACACTCTTTCCTGATCGCGACCAAGCGATCTATAGAATCGATGAAGGAGACAATGTGCTGATACTCAGAGTGCCTTTTAATATCGAAGATCATCAAACGCCAGGCTACGCAAGCTTAAGCGAGCTAACGCTGACGGATGCTCAAGGAGAGAAAATCGAGTTCCCTCTGTTGACCACCGATGTCCTCCAAGGAGTAAGAAATACCGACGGCGTGACCATCGAGATAAGACTGAAGCCATTGGGGTGGAATGAAGTCGACTGGGGTGCTATCCACGGCGTATCGGCAACGCTTGCTTACCGTACTTATACGGTGGAAGAGCAGCTTTTTATCGAACTAGCCGATACGCCCCAAGAGATAACCAGGGGCGAGGCAACAGCAAAAACAATTCCGCTCGAAAGTGAGCCCAACCAATGGCGCTTGGTGCTTGAAAATCAACAGGATCAACTCATGATTGATCGCAGTGCGGGTTATAAAGACATCAATGCGTTCTCTACCTCCCGACTATACGATTCACCGCTGTCACTGACCGAAAAGAGCTTTTTGTATGGCATAACGGATCCTTTGTCTTGGGTTATGCAATTAAGGCTTGAAGGTGATCCCCAGCGCTTTCCCTTAATCCACGTGAAGTACGCAGACGTGCCAGAATACGTTGATGTCACATTTGAGCCAGGGCTATCCGCGAGGCGTTTGATGGATTGAAGGAGCGCAAGGCCGTCACGCTGGCAGCCGATATGAAGAATTTATCGACAAGCGTGCTCCATGCCTGCAGAGCAGAAAATGAGCCTATCACGGTGCCTATTCGGCTCAAGGGCTAGTCATAATGTGTTCCACACCTCGGCAGAACACAAAAGCAAATTGGAGGCACTACGGTGGAGCCTAACCCAAGATGCCGTAGAAACTAGAGCCGGTGTATTCGCAGACGTTTTTTCGACGGATGCCTTAATAAACGGTTTAGATAGCGAAATGCGATGCTTCAGAAAGGGCAGCCAATTGGACTGCCCTTTCTTTCGATGCGCTATGCACGAAAACCAGATACGTAATAAAAGCCAGATCAGCGCTTACCTTCAACACGCAGCTCAGCCACTTCATCTAGCGCCAAGCCTATCGCTTCAGCAATCTGCTCATCACTCAACACCTCACGCAGCCAACCCAATAACGCCTCGCTGCCTGGGCGCTGAGGTGCGCCTTGACGTGTGTATAGGACAATAGCATCGTGCTGGGGCGATGGGTGTCCGGAATCAGTGAACCACTACATAAAGCTGTTTAGTGCCGTAAAGTTGGCGCGGATCCTCGTGTAAACCAACTACTCGCCAACCAATGAAATTGGCTGGGCAAAAAGTTATTATCCAGCTAAATAATTTTTCTACCGAATTCATGCACTTTTATATCCTCTAACTGGACACTCTATGCATAACCTATGGATTCCCGTCGTCGCCATTTTCGTCGTTGCTGGCCTGGTATTCGGTAGCCAGGCCTATTCCGAGGCCCAGCGTGATGCCCACATCGCCGCGACTATATCTGAACGCCTCGACAGTCAGGCACCGGCCGAAATTTCCCACTTGACGCAAGTCAACAAGGGCTATGGGGTGTGCGGCGACTATGAGCTTTCAAGCGCCGAGTCCGGTCGTTTCTACTACAATCACGCCACCAAGCGCCTAGTGTTGGGCACCGATGCCCCGCTGTATCACGACAACTGCGAGGGCGTCTCTGACTGACCCCTTAGAACCTGTTCACGATCTTTTCAGCAGTAAAGTGATTGCGCACAAACCCCATACCCCTCCTCACGCAGCGCTTTTCTATGCCGCTGCTTTAGTGGCCCTTTTACCCCTCGAAACTTCCACCATATTCTCTCGGGACGAGATCAGTCTCTTCATCGCCAGTCCTGATAAGGTTGACGATCATTTGCGCGACCAATGACGGTGGGTGAGCTATCGAAGTAGCCCCATCTTCTTGCTCCTGTGCGGTGCTCAGGCCTGATTTCACCGAGCCATAGAACTCGGTCGCTGTCATGAAAGGGTGTATCAACGAGACGGTGATGCCTGCATCCTCCAGCTCAAGCCGTGCAACTTTCGAGATCATGTTGAGTGCTGACTTTGAGCTCGTATAAGCAGCCGAACCGGGGTAAGTCGCTAAAGTCGCGCCCGAGCTAACATTGACGATGCATCCGGCTCCTTGTTTGCGCATAAGAGGGATCACCGCTTGCATCATAATCAGTGGTGCAACTGTATTTAGATTGAGCAGTCCCCGAAAATCTTCAATGGCGATGTCTTCAATCGAGGCATATAGCCCCTGTCCTGCATTGTTGATCAAGACATCGATTCGACCATACCTCCCCTGCGCAATCTGGACAGTTTTTGTAACCTCGACTGGGTTGGTGACGTCGCAGGGTAAGGCAAGAACATCATTTCCCAGCTCTATCGCCAAATCGTCGAGCCTATCTTGACGTCTCGCCAACAACACAGCACGCGCGCCAGCTTGAACGACCGCGCGAGCTGTCGCTTCACCAATGCCTGATGAAGCCCCCGTCACAAGGACTACCGAATTTTTAATTTCCATAGCGTATTCCCTTTCTGTAAGACGTGAAGTTGTGAAAATAAACAGGGCTGTAACGCTAGAGCGTCCATGAAAGAGCCCAACGGGATCGTCAATATTTATAACAGTGCACCTAAACGGTGGCGTGTCTATTCCAGCCTATAAATTGCACATTCCTGCTTAATTCATGGATGCGCCATGCAAGCCATGCTAGAAGTAATGACATGAATAATTCGATTGAAAAACTCAGATCGCTTGTAGAGAAACGTGCGAAATCCGTTCTTACCCAAACTCATATCCCGCGTTTGGATATTCTCCGGGTTTGCGCACCGACCGAGCTTTTTCCTGAGATCTATCAGCCCCTGATTAGCCTGATCCTGCAAGGTAGCAAGAGGATTGTCATCGGAGATCAAGTCGTCAACTATCAGGCAGGACAAAGCTTTATTTCATCCGTCGAGCTGCCCGTGATTGGAGAAGTCGTAGAATCGAGTCCGACCACTCCCTACTTGGCTTTGCGCCTATCTCTCGACCGAGCTTTAGTCACAGAGATGTTATGCAAGGTTGATAGTCCTTTGAGCATGTCTGAGACGAGAGGCTTCTGCATTGACCACGTGAGTGACGATCTTGCTGATGCTTGGTACAGGATGGTTCGCCTTACCGATCAGCCGGAGGATATAGCCTTAATCGCGCCTCTCATCGAACGTGAGATCCTGTATCGAATGCTGCGCGGCCCACAAGGTGCGGTGCTAAGACAAATAGCAGGCATCGATGATCGCTTTTTCCAAATCCGGAGTGCTATCACATGGATTCGCCAAAATTACGCAACGGCATTCCGGGTTGAGGAGCTTGCGGCGACAGTAAATATGAGCCCTTCAGCTTTTCATCGACGCTTCAAAGCGACGGTTAGATTGTCGCCTCTTCAGTATCAAAAACAGATCAGACTCTATGAAGCGCGCAGAATACTCTTCACTGAATCTGGCGGTGTCACCGCCGTCGCTTTATCGGTTGGCTACGAGAGTCTGTCGCAATTCAGTCGAGAATATTCTCGGCTGTTTGGCGCGCCCCCTGCGCGCGACATAAGAACGCTTCGCCAAGATGCACGAGAGGGAGAGCCAACAGAGTTCACTGATCCCGACACTTTCAGTGCTCTGAGCCGTTAAAAAGCACCACCGCAAACACCGGCGTAAACCCTATTCGACATGCGCCTTCTTAACAGGAAGTAGGTGCACCACGCCCACCACCACCGAGCCCACCAAACAGCCAATCACCGCAGAGCACAGTGTATTGAAGCTCCAACCCAGCGTGCCGCCCAAGGCACCGGTTGCCTCGCTAATACCATGCTCAATATGGTGTACCCACTCATAGGGCGCGTTGAACCAACCCGTACCATCGGCACCTAGATTGGCCATCAGTATATGCCCACCCACCCAGAGCATGGCGACAGTACCCACGACCGAGATGGTCGCTAGCACCTTAGGCATATGGCTGTCACCAGACCACGGCCCAGTGTCTGCATTCCCGAACTATCCCCCTGGGCGAGCCTCAGGCCGATATCATCCATCCTGACCAACAGCGCCACTACGCCATACACCAGAAGTGTGATGACAAACGCGACCACCACCAGGCTAACCATCTGCGACCAGAACCCTTGATGGGAGACAGTGGCAAGCGCGATCACCATGATTTCGGCGGACAGAATCAGGTCGGTACGAATGGCGCCACCCACGATCTGTTTCTCGGCCTCTGGCCCCTTCTCTACCGCTGGCTTATCGTCGTCATGCTGACCAGAGAGCTTGTGCCAGACCTTCTCAGCGCCCTCAAAGGCCAAGTAGGTGCCGCCCACCATCAGGATGATCGGCAATAGCGCGGGCAAAAAGTGATTCAGCAGCAGCGCCACCGGCAGGATAAAAAGCAGCTTGTTGCGAATCGACCCCAGCGCGATCTTCTTCACAATCGCCAGTTCCCGCTCCGCTGTTACCCCCTGCAAATATTGCGGCGTCACCGCTGTATCATCGACCACCACCCCGGCCGCCTTCGCCGTCGCACGCCCAGCGGCGGCACTCACATCGTCCAATGATGCTGCGGTCAACTTCGCCAATGCGGCAATGTCATCCAGTAATCCTATCAAGCCGCCTATGGCCATGGATGCTTCCTCCGTGAATAACAGGTGCAGATAGTAGAGCACAAAGCGGCTGGGTAAGAGCACCAATAAGAGTAAGTATCGGGCACGACAGCCCAAAGCAGCCCTGCTGGCCCTTGCTAACGGCCATTCTGATGATAAGCGACCATGCCCGCGTATTTGTTAAGCTGGATATGGTCGCTTGGTGGGGAACGTCAGGTAGCGATCTGCGGTGAAGTAGCAGTTGCCTGCCCTGATGGCTCCACCATTGCCGCCTCTGCCGAGGAGAACTGTTTAGAAGGTTTGGTTAGCAAATAAATCTGAGCGCCAACGCTGATAGGCAACAGGCTGAGACCGACTGTTTTGGCCAGTAGAAACAGCCACTTATTATCATAAAACTCGTTTACTGCCAGCCAGACCGTACCGCCTCCGATGACGACTATCAGGGCTATACCCCAGCAGAAAATTACCGCCGTAGCATCGGTGAAACTGTTTAATCGCTTGACGATTAGCGTGAGGATCCAGATACCTCCCAACACTGCCAGTAGCAGCAGGAAAAAGCCACCGGTCTGCAACGTTGACTCGGCTGCCCCGTAGTAATCCATCACTGATAGGTTGTTCAAACGCCAAACCATGATGCCGCTAATTGCGACGCCCATTACGCTGATCACCAAATGGGCAAACAGGTAGCGACGCAAGAAGGCCAGGCAGTCCAACTGCTTTTCCGCAGGCATATCCGGGCGCTGACGCATGAGCGCATGTGACGGTTCGACGTCGCGGAGAGTGCATAACGTGAACCCCATTAACAGTGCCACGATGCCAATGATTGCCAGCACTCCTATCAATAGTAGCGGGTACCCTAAGTACTCCTCTATACGGTTCGATGACGCCCAATTGATCATTAAGGCAATAGCCCCTAATGAGTAGGTGCCGATCCCGGCGAGGCTACCCCAAACGCGACCGAAGGCATTGATACCCACGACGATGTGCAGAACAATCAACGCGAGATCTATGGATACGTACGGAGTGAAATAGCCCTCCCAAAAAAAGACGTCATTATAGTAGCGTGGTGCCATGTCCCATAAGAAATTGTCTTGGAGCAAGAGAAGAGCACTACCTATCTGTAAGCTCAATAACAGGTAGGCAGCCAGCCAGTAGCGGTGCCGATCCATGCGCGGCTCGCTCTTTGAGCGGAACCAGTAAAGTTCTTTCAAGATGTGAAACATATCATTCCCTTGGTATTACAGTAACATTCGAGGTGGGCGTACAGATGCTGAACAACAAGCAGGATATTGACCAGCAGTTGTTGAAGCGTGTTTACAAGATCATTCAAACTTTGAACACCTCCAATAAGCCCGAACCAATCATACTTTGCTGCTACTCCTCTTTGTAGTCTAATTCAATTTATTTAAACACACTGGCGCTTTATCCATTTATTCAGCTCTTCAGCGCTGGGGTTGGAAGTCACTTCTTGGGTTGGGCCAGAATATGCCTTGCCCAACCGCAGCAGGAATGACATTGATGGCACTCAGCTTCTATACGATTCCTTCCCCATATAGCCAGGAGGCCAATACCGTTATACTCAACGCAATGGCTACTCATATTCGCAATACAGCTATTCCTGAGTAACCGCATAACGTTCTGGGTCGCATCCAATGCTGTGACCTGAATGAAACGTGCAGCCTACTGGCACTGGGTCAGTTTTCTAATGTGGACGATAGTGTCAAGATAGCATCCTTCGGGAATATCGAATCATTGGATACGTATTCTGATACCATGCTTGATATTTCTACGTTTTAGGTAAGAGATGCATAAAGAATCGACGGTTTCCATCTATGTAAACGGTGAAAACAAAACTAGGCAGATCAACGATTGGAAGATAAGGCAAGGGGCTACATGGGATGCTCTAACGCTGACTTGCTACTTCCCCTCTGGCAAGTCTTACTCCCGCCCACTTCGCGAGTGCGAGATCATTCCTACCCAGGAATTGCATGAACAACTTGTCGTAAAAAAGGGGAGCACAGTATTTAGCGTCGTCGAGAAGCTCGTGTTATACGGTAACAAATGTGCCGTCATTCAATATCCCGGAAATCCAAAAGCCTACGTAATGAATATAGACGACATTGAAGTCTTACCAAAAACGGCGATGAAGGATGAATCGATATTCCAATATTTCATTTCTTTAGCAAACGAAAGAGTCAAGCAAGCGGCACCAAAAGATAAACCAATTGCCGAAAATGTGCTTCGCCAACTGAATCAGATTCTACCTCACGCTGAGACTGCGCTGCACGCTTACTGTAGCGGGAGCAATCAACCGCGAGAACCCGCAGGAAACGTTATCTACCCTTTCGGGATTAATGAAAGCCAGCTGGAGGCGGTGGAGCGTGCTTTCACTTCACAAATCAGTCTAATCGAAGGCCCTCCAGGCACAGGCAAGACGCAGACGATATTAAATATCATCGCTAATATCCTGCACCGTGGAGAAACCGTTGCCCTCTTGTCCAATAACAATGCCGCCGTGGAGAACGTCTACGAGAAATTAGATAAAGTCGGGCTGGGTTATTTGGTAGCCAAGCTGGGTAGCAAGGAGAACCGCGAGAGCTTTTTTGCCAGCGCATCCACCCCGCCATTGGATTCCCCTGCCCCTGCTCCCGACATTGAGCATATCCAGGCTCTTCTACAACATCTAAGGCAGTACTTGCATGCTCAGAATGCGGTGGCCCGGCTGCAAGCTGAAATCGACGAACTGACCATTGAACGTCGCTACCTGTTGCAATGGCAGCACGAAAATAGCGTGGAAGCGTCCACCGACCTAGATAAGTACAAGTTGTCTCCGCAACAAACAACGGATCTGTTGGCGTACTTAAACCAACTCGCCGAGCGGCGTATCGGTATCAAAGACCGAATTAAACTACTGCTCAACTTTAAAATTCTGCGCATAAAACCTTTCGATGAGTGGGAACAGCGCAAGTCCGCAATCTATACATTACAGCGTCACTATTACGACAAGGCTCTTCTGGAGAAAGAAGCGGCGTTAACAGCTTATCGTGAAGAACTGCAGCGCGGTCAATTCGAGACATTGCTGAATGATCTAACGTCCAGTTCTATGGCGTACCTAAAACACCATCTTCACCAACATACTCCCAGCCAGGGGACTTTCAATTCAGATAACTACCGCCGGAATTTCGATGAGTTTTTACAGCGTTACCCAATCATTGGTAGCAGTACGCACTCTATCGTCAACTCGCTCGGCAAGGGTGCGATTCTCGACTATGTCATCATCGACGAAGCCTCCCAACAGGATATTGTTCCTGGAATCCTGGCGCTGGGATGCGCGAGAAACCTGATCATCGTTGGCGACAGAAAGCAGCTCCCGCACATTCCAACGCCATTAGGTATCCCCACTCCCTCCGAATTTTACGATTGCGAAAAGTACAGCCTGCTCGACTCATGCGTCAGCGTTTTCAACGAATCGATCCCGATGACACTGCTGAAAGAGCATTACCGGTGTCACCCTAAAATCATCCAGTTCTGTAACCAGCAGTTTTATGGCAACCAGCTCATCCCGATGACGCAAGACAACGGCGAGAAGGCGTTGACGCTGCTCGTCACCGCCAAGGGAAACCACGCACGAAATAACGCGAATCTCAGAGAACTGGACTCCTTACTCAATAAGCTCGAAGGGGCTGGTGAGAGCGAATGGGATAGCGAGAATGGCAGAGGTTTTATTGCGCCTTACAACGCACAGGTTTCTCTTTCCCGCACTCACCTGCCCGCTGATTTCGCCAAGAACACCGTGCACAAATTCCAAGGCCGGGAGTGCGACGAGATAGTATTTTCCACCGTACTGGACAAGAAACATGGTAGCCAGAGCAGTCTAAGCTTTGTGGATGACCCTCACTTGGTCAATGTGGCGGTATCCAGAGCCAAAAATAAATTCACCTTGGTGACGGGTGATGATGTATTTGCCGCAAGCAATGGGCACATTGCCGCACTGATGCGTTACATCGAGTACTACGCCGATGAAAAGCAGATCCACCGTGCTCCTGTTGTTTCAGCCTTCGACTTACTTTATGAGGAGTACGACCAGTCGCTGGAAAGACTGAACGCTAGGCTGCTGGCCAGCGACTCACAATTCAAGTCTGAACAGATCGTGGCGCGGATACTGCGTGATACCTTGTTCCAGAAAGCATATCAGTCAATGATGTTCCACTCCCAGGTCGCACTTATTCAACTCGCTTCATCGGCCAACGAAGCCTTGACGGCGCGCGAAAGAGAATTCATGGAAAACCGCGCAAGTTGCGATTTCGTGATCTATTTCAGGGTAGGAAAGACACCGCTGGGGGTGATCGAGGTCGATGGCGGGGATCATGACAAACTACAGCAGGTTGAACGAGATGCTTTGAAAAACAGCATTCTGCAGAAGAGCAATATCCCCTTMCTCCGGTTACAAACCGTCGAAAGCCAGATTGAAGAAAAGATCGCGGATTTCTTGTTTCAGTGGACAAACATTGCCTCAGCCGCAGAGTAGCTTAGCCCCCTGTGTCTCAACCTGAATCCAGGCCCCTCGGTAGCGTGATCTGATATAGCGGATACGAGTGTCCATTGGATACCAGAGCGCGTTTAAAGTTGGCATCTTTCCAGGCGGAAACAACCATTAGCTCTACCACCTATCAGAGTAGAAGAATCCATTAACTGGGCAATCTCGGCGGGCAGTATCAGCGCATTAGGGCTAACGCTGTATGTGTTATCGCGGGAGGGCCTGTAGCCATTATCAGCATTGTGATTGTGTCGATGTACCCAGTGATTCCCGTCGTGTTTGGATCACTGGTGCCCAGGCAAGGTTTAGCGGCAACGTTGTAAAGGGGATAGTGTTTTCAATTATGGCGATGGTGTTGATAGTGGCGGGGAGTGGTTAAAGCGTTTACAATAAATTAAAACTAACATGGAAGTTTATGAACCAACCTGCACACTCCTCAGATTTAAACTATAGCAAAGCTCAAAAGCCAGGGCTTAGCTTGGATATTTTGAATAGTCGCGGCCGATTAGGGAGGTTGCGCTTTTTAAAATATTCGCTGCTTATCTTTATTATATGGGCGGCAATAGGTGCTGCCAGCAATGTTCTATGGAGTCTTTACTATCCTGAGTGGCATAACGCACTGAGTCTATTCATGATTTTTGTAACAATTATGGTCTCAGTGATGGGAGTTATCTTTTGTACACGTAGATTAAATGATTTCAATGCAACAGGATGGTGGATGTTGATTTTCTTCGTTCCCATTGCGACACCTATAATGCTATTACTGATGTTATTATTACCAGGTACTAAAGGGGAGAACCGTTTCGGCCCCGTACCTCCTAAAAATAGTAAATGTGTATATGTGTCGTTACTATTGATGTTGTCTTTACTCTTTTTAACGGCAACTCTATAACGCATAAGTCACCATCGCAATTGGGCTCTCGTTGATTTTTCTTGGCGCGGGCTTTCAGTGCGTTGTGTACTTCCTCAGGAATGCTGCTGATCGTCATCATGCCCAGAGCTCGACCTCCTATCGCATGTGGTAAGCGCAGCGGCGCTCTATGTACATTCAAAATAGCATGTCGAATACATAAAGAAAGCACGTGGACGATGCTTTCGTCAGAGAGCTAGTTCGCTGAGGAGGCCGTTATAAACCTTCCGTTTGCAACGGTCATGGTGGTGCTATTCCCAGCGCCACACGAGCCGATTACACCGATGATAAAGATCATATTTTGAGCCGATTAAAATTTATATTCGGCTCATCACCCAACACCTCACGCAGCCAACCCAATAATGCTTCGCTGCCTGGGCGTTTAGGCGCGCCCTGGCGTGTGTATAGGGCGATGGCATCGTGCTGGGGCAAGCTCTCGGCCACCGGGCGGATCAGTTCGCCATTTTCTATTAATCGTTGCGTTGTGCGCCGCCATCCCAAGGCGATACCGTGCCCCGCGATAGCCGCTTGCAGCAGCAGCGGATAGCTATCGAAAACAGCACTCTCTGCTGATGAGAGTTCAAAGTGCCCCATGGCACGAAACCAGCCATCCCACTCCAGCCAATCCGCCGGGTCAGCGTGGTGGTGGAGTAGCCGCTGATTCAGCAAAGCGTTGAGGCTCAACGGGGTAGTGGCCCCTTTCAAATAAGCTGGGCTGCAGACCGGAAATATCTCGTCCTCGGCGGTAAACACCAATTGATGGCTCCCGCTAGGCCTACCGTTGGTTTGCAGCGCAATGTCGAAGTTGCCACTAAATTCGGTAATCGGCCTTGTCGACGTCGCCAGCTGTATCTCAATTTCAGGATAGCGACGATTGAAGTCAGCCAGCTGTGGCATCAGCCAATAGAACGCTTCGCATAACTGGCAGAACAACACGACGCGCTTATCATCCGGGGCGCCGCGCAGCGCCTGAGCCCCCGTGGCGACGCTTTCCAACGCCTGGGAAACCGTACGGCCAAACTCGTGCCCCTCGCGGGTAAGAAACACACTGCGATTACGGCGCTCAAAAAGCATCACGCCGAGGTCTTCCTCCAGAGCACGGATCTGTCGGCTGATAGCCGCCTGGGTCAGGTGGAGCTCATCCGCCGCGCGCGAAAAGCTTTCAAGCCTGGCGGCAGCCTCAAAGGGGCGCAGCGTCGCCAGCGGTGGAAGAGACTTGATGAAGTTATCCATAATCTGAGCTCATGCATTGTGACGCAGAAGTCGTTTGAAGCACTGCTAGAGGCAGCGGCATTCTAGAGCGGAATTCATATCTGGAACGCTGCAATGAAGGCCACCGCTGAACCACAAGATAATATCCTACAGGGCATCAGCCTTATCGTGGGGGCTGTCTTTCTGCTGGCGTTGACCGACGCCCTGGTTAAGTATCTCAGTGCCAGTATGTCGCTATGGCAACTCTATGTCATCGCCTCAACACTATCGCTGCCGATACTCTTTGGATTGATCATTGGTCATTCAGGCCCCCGCCCCAAGGTAAAAGCACGCCGCTGGGTGGCGATAAGAAGCCTGCTTCTGTTGCTGATGTGGATAGCCTACTACGCAGCACTGCCGCTGGTTCCACTCTCGGTGGCGGCGGTCGCCATTTACACCMCGCCGCTGTTTATTGCCGTGCTGGCTGCTTTTGGGGCGGGCGAGCATCTTTCACGCCAGGCGTGGCTGGGCATACTCTGCGGATTCCTGGGCGTGGTGGTGGTGTTGCGCCCTGACGGCGACACCTTCACACCCGCCACACTGCTACCCGTGCTTGCCGCCCTCTTTTATGCGCTAGCCATGCTGGTCACTCGCCACCACTGCCAAAGAGAACACCCCTTACTTCTCACTCTGGGATTAAATCTAGCCTTCCTGGCAGCAGGCACTCTCTTCAGTGTGCTGGTCGCAATCCACAGCACAGCAACACTCGCCGAACGCGCGCCGTTCCTGTTCGCCGGTTGGCAACCGCTAGACGCCGAAGCGTTATTGATCGTGGGCGCCTACGCGCTACTGCTGATCATTGTGAATACCGGGGTGGCAAGGGCTTATCAAATTGCCCCTTCGGCGTTGATAGGCACCTTTGATTACGCCTACCTCATCTTTGCCAGTATTTGGGGTTACCTGCTATTCAGCGAAGTGCCCGATGCCATGACTTGGCTGGGTATGGGCATGATCTTAATCGCGGGAGTGATGGKGTTACGGCAACGGCGGGGCTAATCGAAATTTCTGCTTACTTATTCGCAACGTGCACCTATTTAGCATGCGCCTTCTTGGTAGGCATAAGGTGCCCCCCCCCCACCACCACCGAGCCCACCAAAAAGCCAATTACTGCAGAGCACAGCGTATTGAAGCTCCAGCCCAGCGTGCCGCCCAAGGCACCGGTTGCCTCGCTAATGCCTAGCTCAATATGGTGTACCCACTCATAGGGTGCGTTGAACCAACCCGTGCCATCGGCACCCAGATTGACCATCAGGATATGCCCACCCACCCAGAGCATAGCGACGGTGCCCACGACCGAGATGGTCGCTAGCACCTTGGGCATGGCCGTCACCAGCCCACGGCCCAGGGTCTGCATGCTCGAACTATCCCGCTGGGCGAGCTTCAGGCCGATATCATCCATCCTGATCAACAGCGCGACCACGCCATACACCAGAAGTGTGATGAAAAACGCGACCACCACCAGGCTCGCCAGCTGGGACCAGAACCCCTGATGGGAGACCGTGGCCAGCGCGATCACCATGATTTCAGCCGACAGAATCAGGTCGGTACGAACGGCGCCACTTACGATCTTTTTCTCAGCCTCCGGCCCTTTCTCAACCGCGGGCTTGTCGTCGACATGCTTGCCGGAAAGTTTATGCCAGACTTTCTCCGCGCCCTCAAAGGCTAGGTAGGTACCGCCCACCATCAAGATGATCGGCAATAGCGACGGCAAAAAGTGATTCAGCAGCAGCGCCACCGGCAGGATAAAAATCAGCTTGTTGCGGATCGACCCCAGCGCGATCTGCTTCACAAGCGACAGTTCACGCTCCGCTGCCACCCCCTGCAAATATTGCGGCGTCACCGCCGTATCATCCACCACCACCCCGGCCGCCTTCGCCGTCGCACGCCCAGCAGCGGCACTCACATCGTCCAGTGATGCTGCGGATAACTTCGCCAATGCGGCAATGTCGTCCAATAATCCTATCAAGCCGCCTATGGCCATGGATGCTTCCTCCGTGAATAACAGTTGCAGATAGTAAAGCATACGGCGGCTGAGTTACCTTCAAAGTGTTTTGAGGCAAAGGCATTCAGTTGCTATAGGTCGGTTTTCAATGCAAGCGATATGGTCTTACTGACAAAGCCCACTACTTACTGAGTGCCTTCATGAGTTTGCCCAAGTAACACCGAATAACGCGTGCTACGCCCACCGCCGGGTAGTTTGGAAAGGCAGCCCTTCTCCAGCAGTTCTGCCAAATCCCGCGTTGCGGTGGCTTTACTAACTTTGGCCAACGATTGGTACTTACGCGCATTGATGCCCTGCGCAAATTCCTCTCCTGCTGTATCCAATAAGCGGTTCAGCACCTTGATTTGCCGTTCGTTCAGCACGGTGGTCGCATGACGCTGCCAGGAGGTGGCTTTCATTAACACACGGCCAATCCTTAAAAGAGCCTGTTCGAGCGCCTCTTTCAGCGTGTCCAGAAACCACAACAACCACGGCGCAATAATGAGGCTTCCTTTCTGAGCGCTTTCAAGATAATCGTATTAAGCTTTGCGTCGCGACATGATAGCTATGCTCCTATATCTCGCGAAAACAAATGATAGGCTAGGGGTTAGCGGTGGTGTTCAATTGAATAAGAGAGTGCGCGCGTGAGCTATTTTCAGAGAAAACTGTGGTTTGCCGACCAAAGTGGTCAGCACCAACTGAAGCAAGACGACCTGCTTATGCTCCGTGAACCTATCGTCGTGCTTGGCGAGCCTGGTATGGGGAAGACCCAATTACTTAAGGAGCTAAGCGCGAAAGGTGGCAACGCTTTCTGCCGCGCTCAGCAATTGATTAATAAGCCGCGTCCACAGACTCTTCTCGGCGACAATGAACGTCTAGTTATCGACGCGCTCGATGAGGTTTCCTCTCAATCCGACGGCGATGCGGTCGATTTAGTACTGCGAAAGCTAGGGGAACTCGACTACCCCCCATTCATTCTCAGTTGCCGAGTGGCGGATTGGCGTGCTGCTATCTCAGCACAGGCGATTGCCGACCAATATGACGATGTGGCACCGCTGGAAGTGCACTTAGAACCACTCGACGAAGATGAACAGCATGAACTGCTCACTCAACTTATCGGCAACGCGAAGCGTGCCCAGACGCTGCTCGATCATTTCGTGCGGTTCGGCCTCGATTTCCTTGGAAATCCACAGACACTAGAGCTGGTAGCCGCCCTGCCTGAAGATCGGCAGTTGCCGACGACCAGCAGTGATCTTTTCGAGGATGCAATCGAAACACTCCGAAAAGAGCATAACCCTCTGAAAAACGAGCTGCCCCATGACGCGGTTCTTGATGCGGCGGGCGCAGCATTTTCAGCTCTGATACTCACGAGCAATGCMCGCATCACCGATCAACCGAGCGGTGCGATTCATCCCACTGACAAGGCACTGCCATTGGCAGAGGTTGAAGCATTTGATAACGGCCACGTGAAGTTGGCGGCAAACACAAAACTTTTCGCAACCGATCTGGACGGCCTGACCTACACCCATCGCCGCATCGGTGAGTTTGTTGGCGCGCGCTGGCTAGCCGCGCGGGCCGATACGCGAGCGAAGCGACAACGTCTTCTCAGGTTGTTCCAGTCGCACGGGCTAGTGCCCGCTTCGCTGCGCGGTCTCCACGCCTGGCTGGCACGCGATCCGCAATTAGCAGATGCGGTTATAGACGCAGATCCAATGGGAGTAGTCGAGTATGGCGACGCGGAGGCACTAGCGCCCGAGCAGGCGCGGCGGTTATTCACAGCAATTGAACGGCTCTCTGCCAATAATCCTCGATTCAGCGGCTGGCAGGAATACCGCGCGGCGGCGTTGGTAACACCGCCTCTGATGAGTGAAGTTGTACGCGTAATTAGTAACTCTGGGGCCGAATTCGGACTAAGGGCATTCTTGTTGCAGCAACTCAAAGGCGCACCAACGGCTGAGAACCAACGCACGTTATTACGCGATCTCATGCTTGATGAGGCCGAGCCGTACGGTATACGGCATGAAAGCGCTCAGGTACTGGTTGCACTTGGTGACGAGAACTGGCCCGCGCTGCTTGAACAGCTAAGGCTGCAGGTGCGGACTGACTCCCTTCGGCTCGCGCATGAGCTGCTTGATGACATCGGCGTAGATACTTTCAACGATGAGCAAATTGTAGCGATTATCCTTGCCCGCGATGGGCTATCGGTATGCCCGATTAGAGCAGACTCCGAGAGCACTACTGTCTTTGGTTTCTATCGCCTTGCTAAGCATGTACCTATAGCTCGGCTGGACGGTTTGCTTGACCTCTTCGCAGCTCAGGCAGTCTCGCTTCTGCCCGAGCATGCGGGGATCGAAGAAAACGACTTGACCGATCTTCAATATGCCCTTGTACTCAAGCGCCTCAAAGATGGCAGGCCAGTCGAAACGCTGCGGCTATGGCAATGGCTCGAACCCTTCTGGGAGCAAACCTCCTACCAACGTGACCAAGGTAAAAAAACAGGAGAGTGGCTAAAGGCTAATCCGTCGGTACGCCAAGCGATCCAACGGCACGCCTTAATTGACAAAGTTGGCAACAAAAATATATGGCAGAGAGCTTGGCGACTCCAACAGGGGGTCATCGACCTGTATCCCACACAGGGCGAAATTATTCACCTGCTCCAATCGCTGGATCCCAATGACCGCACCGACGAACGCTGGCGAGAAATTATTATGCTTGGCCGCCCTTGGGGAAAGGAGGGTAAGGCACTGCGTGAAGCGTCTAAGCCCTTCGCGAAGCACCGGCCTGACCTGCTTACCTGGATTGATAGCTTAGCAGAGAGACAGATTCCGAACTGGGAGCGCAAGCAAGAGGAAAACAAACGACAACGCAGGGAGAAGCAGACTGCCAAATTCGCCAAGCGTCGCAGCAACTATCTTGCGAATATCGAAGAGGTCAAGTCGGGCCAATTTAGCCGAATCCTCCCGCCTGCAAAAGCATACCTCAACTGTTTCCAAGAGATTAGCGACGACCTACCAGCACACGAGCGTGTTGCCGAGTGGCTTGGGGAGGAGATCGCGGCAGCCGCGATGAAAGGCTTCGAGGCGTTTATGCAGGCTAGTCCGCCTAGACCTAGCGCTAGAGAGATTGCTCGGAGCTACGCCCAAAGTGAATTTTATCCTGCAGCCTATATCATCGTCGCAGCACTCGCCGAGCGAGTACGCACGCGAGGTGAGCCGTTTGAAAGTGTTAGCAGTGAGCGGCTAGCCGCAGGCCTATTCGAGTGCTGGAATGGGGCGACCGGCGATCAAGACGGGTTGAATGAACTTGCCCCCAAAATCGAAGCCGAATTGAAGCGGCGCGAACGATGGAAGCAGGTGATGCGGCTCTATATAGAGCCTCAGTTGAGGCGGCAGGKTCAGCATGTGGATCACCTTGGGGCGTTCATGCGAAGCGATGATGGTGGTTTCGGCACTGATCTCGCCGAAAACTGGCTAGCCCGCTATCCCCATATGTCGAGCGAGGCAGAGATAGAGATGATCGACCGATTGCTGCGAACCAACCGCCGTGATGTGTTGCGCTTGCTGATAGCTGACCGACAGCGCCGAGAGATTAGCGACGAGCGGCGACGGAATTGGGAAGCAGTAGCCCTGCTCATCGATTTCGAAGCGGCAAAAGAGGGGCTGGGCGATGTGATCGAGCCCGAGTTGCTGTGGCACCTCCAAGCTCGTGCTGGGCATGGTAGGCATAATAAGGAAACTGGCACGTTCCTAACGGTTGATCAGCTCACTTGGATGATAGCAACCTTTCGAGAGCAATGGCCCGAAGTTAATCGACCAGTGGGCGTAACAACTGGGGATACAAACCCATGGGACGCATCGCAATACATCCGAACACTGATCACTCGTTTAGGGAATGATATTTCAACTAAAGCCGTTACGGCACTTACTACTTTAAAAGACGCGCCTAGGGATGATTACACATGGGCTCTGCAGATAGTTTCTGCAGAGCAGTGGCAGAAGCAGGTTGACGAAAGCTATGCCCCGCCAACACTCGACCAGATCAAGATGATACTAGATGACGGCCCACCTAACAGCGTTGCCGACTTGCGCGCGATCGTGGCCGAAGAGCTTCGAGAGCTAGGCAGGCGACTACGTGGTAGTTCAGAAGATGAGATCGACCTGTACTGGACTGATGGTGGTCTCCCGCACACCGAGAATAAGTGCCGCGACAGGACCGTCTCATTGCTGCGCGGCCACCTCACGCCCCTATCAATCTTCACTGCTAATGAGGCTGACATGCCTCAGGATAAGCGCGCCGATATTGTCTTCCAGCACGACGCTTTGCTGTTGCCATTAGAGGCCAAGCGTCAGCAGCATCGGGAATTGTGGAACGCAATTGATGGTCAGCTTGAAGCATTCTATACCGGCCACTGGCAGGCGGAAGGACAAGGCTTATTCCTAGTATTCTGGTTTGGCTCCGGCTACCAAGTTCCCACACTTCCCGGAGGTGGAGCCAAACCGACCAGCGCCGACGATTTACAGAATAAGCTTGAACAGCACTCATCAGTGAGAGCGGGTCGGGTCGAAGTTATAGTGCTCGACTTATCGCGCTAAACCTCACCCTATTTTCAGCAAACGAACATCAAAATTAACACCAAATAGATAACGCCTTGCAACACAAAAGCCTGCCGGTAACGGCAGGCTTTCGCAGGAAGCGTGTGATGCGTCGGTGTTAGGGATCAATCAACGGCCCTGTTCTGCMCTCACTCCCACTCAATAGTAGCAGGCGGCTTGCTACTCACGTCATAAGTCACCCGCGAAACCCCTTCCAACTCATTGATAATCCGGTTGGAAACCTTCTCCAGGAGCTCGTAAGGCAAGTGCGCCCAGCGGGCGGTCATGAAGTCGATGGTTTCTACCGCGCGTAGCGCGATGACCCATTCGTAGCGGCGGCCATCGCCGACTACGCCTACGGATTTCACCGGCAGGAATACGGCAAACGCTTGGCTGGTTTTTTCGTACCAGCCAGAGGCGCGTAGCTCTTCGATGAAGATAGCGTCGGCATCGCGGAGGATGTCGGCGTACTCTTTCTTCACTTCACCCAGAATACGCACGCCCAGGCCGGGGCCAGGGAACGGGTGGCGGTACACCATATCGTAGGGCAGGCCGAGTTCCAGGCCGAGTTTGCGCACTTCGTCTTTAAACAGTTCGCGCAGCGGCTCGACCAGCTTGAGCTTCATGGTTTCCGGCAGGCCACCTACGTTGTGGTGGGATTTAATCACGTGCGCTTTGCCGGTTTTGGAGGCGGCGGATTCGATCACGTCCGGGTAAATGGTGCCCTGGGCCAGGAACTCGACGCCGTCGATCTTGCTGGCCTCTTCATCGAATACATCGATAAAGGTATTGCCGATGATTTTGCGCTTGGCTTCCGGGTCTTTTTCACCCTTCAGCTTGCCGAGGAACAGGTCTTCGGCGTCTACGCGAATCACCTTCACGCCCATGTGCTTGGCGAAGGTTTCCATGACCTGATCGCCTTCCGCTTTACGCAGCAGGCCGTTGTCGACGAATACGCAGGTCAGCTGGGTGCCAATGGCTTTGTGCAGCAGCGCGGCAACTACGGAAGAGTCCACCCCGCCGGAGAGGCCAAGCAGTACATGGCGGTCGCCCACTTGCTCGCGCACACGCTGTACCTGGTCTTCGATGATTTGTGCAGGCGTCCACAGCTTCTCGGCTTTGCAGATATCCAGCACGAAGTGCTCGAGAATGCGCTGGCCCTGCAGGGTGTGGGTCACTTCCGGGTGGAACTGTACGCCGTAAAACTGCTTCTCTTCCCAGGCCATGGCGGCAATCGGGCAGCTCGGCGTGGAGGCGGTCACGGTGAACTCGGCGGGCGCTTCGGCCACCTTGTCGCCGTGGCTCATCCATACGTCCAGCAGGGCTTTGCCACTTTTGGCGTCTACGTGGTCTTTGATGTCTTTGAACAGCGCGTTGTCTTCGTCGATTTGAATCTGCGCGTAGCCGAATTCACGCTGGTTGGAGCCTTCTACCTTACCGCCCAGCTGCTCGGCCATGGTTTGCATGCCGTAGCAGATACCAAACACCGGCAGGCCCATCTCGAACACGCACTGGGGCGCACGCGGGGAGTCCAGTTCCGTCACGGATTCCGGGCCACCGGCCATGATAATGCCGTTGGGGTTGTACTCGCGGATCTCTTCTTCGGTGATATCAAACGCGCGGACTTCGGAATAAACGCCGATCTCGCGTACGCGGCGGGCGATCAGTTGGGTGTACTGCGAGCCGAAATCGAGAATCAAAATCTTATGGGCGTGAATGTCACTCATGGCGGGGTCTCGGTTAAGCGGTGTGGGTGCCGCTGGTAAGGCCAAAAAGCAAGCGGCGAGCTGTTGTGCCCGCCGCCGTTTTAACTAACTACGCTGGTTAGCTCACCCGATAGTTGGGAGCTTCTTTGGTGATCTGCACGTTGTGGACGTGGGATTCGTTAAAGCCAGCGCCGGTAATCTGAACAAACTCCGGCTTGGTGCGCATTTCCTGAATATCGCGGCAGCCGGTGTAGCCCATGGAAGCGCGCAGCCCGCCCATCAGCTGGTGGACAATAGCGCCCATCATGCCTTTATAGGGAACGCGGCCTTCAATGCCTTCCGGCACCAGCTTCTCGGCGCCTTCGCTCTTATCCTGGAAGTAGCGGTCGGCGCTGCCCTGGTTTTGCGACATGGCGCCCATGGAGCCCATACCGCGGTAGGCTTTGTAGGTACGGCCCTGGTAAAGCTCTACTTCGCCCGGTGCTTCTTCAGTACCGGCCAGCAGGCCACCGACCATCACGGCGCTGGCGCCAGCGGCAATCGCCTTGGCCAGGTCACCGGAGAAGCGGATACCGCCATCGGCAATCAGCGGAATGTCGTACTCTTTGAGCGCTTCGGCCACGTTGGAAACCGCGGTAATTTGCGGTACGCCTACGCCGGCTACAATGCGCGTGGTGCAGATTGAGCCAGGGCCGATACCGACTTTGACGGCATCCGCGCCCGCTTCAGCCAGCGCACGGGCCGCGGCGGCGGTGGCGATGTTACCGCCAATCACTTGAATGGCCGGGAAGTTCTCTTTGATCCAGCGTACGCGGTCGATCACGCCTTTAGAGTGACCGTGGGCGGTATCGACGATAATCACGTCTACTCCGGCTTCGACCAGTGCCGCAACGCGATCAGGCGTTTCCGGGCCAGTGCCTACGGCGGCACCTACCAACAAACGGCCATCGCTGTCTTTGGCGGCCATTGGGTAGGTGCGGGCTTTTTCGATATCTTGGAAGGTGACCAGGCCGCGCAGGTGGAACTCGTCATCCACAATCAGCATTTTTTCGATGCGGTGTTCGCGCATCTTGGCTTTGCTGGTTTCGAGATCGGTGCCTTCCTTGACGGTAATCAGCCGCTCGCGGGGGGTCATGATGTCCGCTACGCTGTCACCGTGGTTAGGCTGGAAGCGCATATCACGCTCGGTCACAATACCCACGAGCGTCTCACCTTCCACTACAGGGAAGCCGGAGAAGCCATTTTCACGGGCCATGGCGAGCAGGTCTTCCAGCTTGGCTTTCGGGCTAACGGTGACTGGGTCTTTTACAATCACGCTTTCGTGCTTTTTGACCTTGCGTACCTCGGCGGCTTGCTGGGTCATGGCCATGCTCTTATGGATGATGCCGATGCCGCCTTCCTGGGCCATCGCAATCGCTAGGCGCGCTTCGGTAACGGTGTCCATCGCGGCAGAGAGTAGCGGAATATTGAGCGAGAGATTGCGGGTCAGGCGGGTTTTGAGGCTGACATCCTTGGGGAGAATATCGGAGAAGCCGGGAACGAGGAGTACGTCATCGAACGTTAGTGCTTCTTGGGCCATACGTAGCATAGCGGCAACACCCTGATTGAGAGGAAGTGGGGCGTGAAAGGTTAATCCCCCATTATAGCGTTTTGAGGGCCTTCCCAGCAATGCAGTCAGGCTGTTGTGCTTATACCAATTGCTAATGACGTATGCTGTTAGGCTGATAGTGGGTTATTTTTTATTTAAAGGGGGCCTTTTGTCTCAACAGATTATTGTCTACACCGATTACGTTTGCCCCTTCTGCCTGCTAGCCGAAGAGGCCATTGTTCAGGCAACCGAGGGAATGGATGTGGAAATCCGCTGGCGGCCTTTCGAGCTGCGCCCTGCCCCGGTGCCCACGTTGAAGGTGGAAGACCCTTACTTGCCTAAGATATGGCAGGATTCGGTTTATCCCATGGCCAAAAAGCTCGGCGTGCCCATCAAGCTGCCCAATATTTCGCCGCAGCCGCGCACCGACAAAGCCTTTGAAGTGTTCGCCATGGCCGAAGAGCAAGGCTTGGGCCACGCCTACTCCATGGCAGCGCTGAAAGCGTTCTTCCAGCAGGAGCGCGATATAGGCGACCCGGAAGTGCTGGCGGATATTGGTGAGTCGGTGGGCCTGGAGCGCCAAGCGGTGCTTGATGCGCTGGCCGAAGGCCGCTACCGCGAGCAGCACCAAACGGCTCAGCGTCACGCGGTGGAAGAGGCGCTTATTCAGTCGGTGCCTACCTTGGTCATCGATGGCGAAGTGATTCAGGGCGTGCCTGATCCCGACGCCCTCAAACGTTTTCTATTAGAGCGGGCTTAACCCTATGCCCTCCCCCACTCCCCAGGCACTCTCCGTCAGTCAACTCAACCAGCGCGCCAAGCAAACCCTTGAGCGCGATGTGGGCGAGGTGTGGGTGGAGGGCGAGCTCTCTAACGTTTCCCGCCCGGCGTCGGGGCATGTCTATTTCACCTTGAAGGATGACCGGGCGCAGATTCGCTGCGCGCTGTTTCGCCAGCGGGCGAGGTTTGTCTCGGCGCCGATGCGCGACGGTGATCAGGTCAAGCTGCGTGGGCGGGTGTCGCTATTTGAACCCCGCGGCGATTATCAGCTAATTGCCGAGGCCGTTCAGGCGGCAGGCCTGGGCGAACTGCTGGCGGCGTTTGAGCGTTTAAAAGCGCAGTTGGAAGGTGAAGGTGTGTTTGCCAACGCCCGGCCGCTGCCCTTCCCGCCCCGCAAGCTGCTGATATTGAGCTCTGCCACCGGGGCAGCCATTCGCGATGTGCTGGCGGTGCTGGAAGCGCGCTGGCCGCTGGCGGACGTGACACTGATTCCGGTGCCGGTGCAAGGCGCCGAAGCCGCCCCGGCAATGATTTCGGCCCTAGGGTTATTAAACCGCCAAGCGAAGCTAGACCCGGAACGGGATGTGGTGCTCATTACCCGTGGCGGCGGCAGCTTGGAAGACCTGTGGGCGTTTAATAACGAGCATTTGGCGCGGGCAATTTTCCATTCCCGGCTGCCGGTAATGTCGGCGGTGGGCCACGAGGTGGATATCACCCTGGCAGATTTTGCCGCGGATATGCGCGCTCCCACCCCTTCTGCCGCTGCTGAGCGCCTGGTGCCGGATCAAAACACCCTTAAGCGCCAGCTGGAGCATCAACACAGCCGCCTGCTGCGGGCCATGCAGGCGCGCCTAGAGCGCGACAGCCAGCGGCTGGATACCCTGCGCGCCAAGCTGCGTCMTCCCGGCGAGCAGCTCAACCGTCAGCGCCAGCACTTAACCGCCCTCAATCAGCGCTTGAATCGCGCCATGCAGCACACGCTTGGCCTGCAGAAAGCCCAGGTGACACAGCTGAGCAGGCGCTTGGCCAGCCAGGATATGGCGCGGTTGCACCGTGCAGAAAGCGAGCGTGTGAGCCAGTTACAGCGCCGTTTGGGGAGTGCGATGCAGCGCCAGTTGGAGAGCCGACAGGCACGCTTGAAAGCCGCCGCACGGGAGTTAAACGCGGTCAGTCCGCTAGCGGTGCTGGGGCGTGGCTATGCAATTGCCCAGGATGAGCAGGGCCAGGTCATTCGCCGCGCGGAAGATACCCAGCCCGGCCAGAAGCTGAAACTGAAGCTAGGTGAAGGCAGGCTAAGCGTGGAAGTTAAGCGGCGTTTAAAGTCCTAAGTTAAATGGCCGATATCTTCTAACAATGAGGAGAGGATACCGTCATGAAGATTGGATTTTCGTCTTTTACACTGATTAATCAGCGCCAAGATAAGCCGCAGTTTTTAACGCCCACCCGCGTCGCTCCCCAAAAGAGCGAGCCTGCTGAAGACGACCCGTTCACAAAGCGGCTTAAAAAGCAGCAGGAAGCGTTGGAGAGCTTGGCGTCGCTACCTACGCCAAAGGAAGCCTCCCAGCAGCAGGCCAGCGATAAAGTGGGCTTCCTGCGCCAGCGGATTGAAATGCTGAAAGCCATGATGGCCTTCGCCTCTCCTGAACAGCTTAAAAACATGGCCAAGGAGCTCAAGAGCATCGCCCGTGAGCTTGCCGGTGCGGCTAAGCTGTTGAACAATCAAGGTGGCGGTGGTGCAGGCATGACCGCGATTCCGTCCGTGGTTGCAACGACCGCAGTTCCCACGGCAGGAATCCCCACGACAGCAGCTCAACCGGCCGTCTCTCAAACCAGCGGAGCCGAATCAGCCGGGGCCCAGGCGGGTGGTGGTGAGAGCGCCCAGTCAACGGTTTCCAGTGACGCGCAGCAAGCCGAAGCGAATGCGCAAACAGCCGAAGATGATGCTGAAAAGGCTGCTGAGCAAGAGGCCGAGAAAGCAGCGGGCGAGCCTGAAGGTGATACATCCACCGAGGTCGGCGTATTACCTACCCTACCCACTCTCATTCAAAATGAAGACAACCGCTCGAAAGGCAATGGTTCCAGCGCTAGTGAACACGCCCTTCGCGGCGTACTGACTGACGCTCAGAAAGAGCTACGCGAAGCGGTTAACGCACTCAACGTTAGGCTGAACGAGGAGGATAAAGAAGCCCGCCGTGAGCTAAAGAAAGCTGAAGAAGCCATGGAAAAGACGGATCGTGCGGTTGCAGCATCCACTTCAGAGGCCCTCTACTCCTCATTGGGGCAGCTGCTGCCTACCTCGCTAGGTGACGTTGCCGTATCAACGTCCTCTATCAACATAGAGGTTTAGCGCTAATAGAAAAGGCGCTACTGAGAAGTAGCGCCTTTTTGTTTAGCGTTGGCCTAAACAATTCTGCATAGAAACAGTGTTGCATAGCTTATTTTTTGGAATCCTTACCTGACTTTTTATCGTCATCGGACTCCGGGTTTACATGATGGGTATCCGGCATCGGATTGGCCTCATCATGGTGGTCATCCTTCTCTTTAGGGGCTTTCTGGTCTTTATCGGGAACTTGAGTCATCGCTTCTTCCTTACCGTGGTGGGTGAGCGAAAGAGTGGGAGGCGTGCGTGGTGCCTCCTATCCCTGGCTGACTTAACTGTAGCCCTTCCCCTTCAACTTGCAATTCACCCTCATAAGCACACACGACATAACTGCAATTAAACAATATTTAAAACAAACACTTAAAAGAAGAAAATAGCTTTATAGCAGCTACATTAGCAATATTGATAGCTTCAATAACCTGCCACTATCATTTCTCTGGATGACCAGCCGCTTTATTGCTCAGCGTTCGCTTCCTGGTTTGCCGTTGTTACTACCTTGGTCTACGTTTACAGCGTGTAAGGTACTCGAGGATACGAGGGCCTGAACAGTGGTTAGTAAGTGATGTTTTACGATGACTAGCCGTATGTGCCAACCAAATTGTGCCAACAATGGAGTGACCGCACATGAGTGATCAACACCAACCACCCCAGCACCAGGATAAACAGCCTGGTGATGAACACGCCATGCGCCCAGAGCCCGAATACATTCGTGAAAGCTACCGGGGCGCCGATAAGTTACTGGACAAGGKCGCGATTATTACCGGTGGCGATAGCGGCATAGGGCGTTCAGTCGCCGTTCACTATGCCCGCGAAGGTGCCGACAGCGTGATCGTGCACCTTAAAGAAACCAAAGATGCGGAAGAGACCAAGCGGCTGGTGGAAGCCGAAGGCCGTCGCTGTTTGGTTTTGAAAGGCGATGTGGCAGCGCCAGCGTTTTGCCGTGAGATCGTTAAGCGCACCCTCGACCACTTCGGCAAGATCAATATCGTCATCAACAACGCCGCAGAGCAGTACGACTGGGACGATATTACCGAGATCCCCGATGATCAACTGCTGCGCACCTTCCAGACCAATATCTTCAGCCACTTCTATCTGAGCAAATCAGCCCTGCCGCATCTCAGCGAAGGCGACACCATTATTGCCACCTCATCGATCAATGCCTTTAAGGGCAACGATACGCTGATCGATTACACCGCCACCAAGGGCGCTATTCAGGGGCTGGKGCGCTCGCTGGCGATGTCGCTGATGGATCGTGGCATTCGCGTGAACGCCGTAGCGCCAGGGCCGGTATGGACCCCGCTGATTCCCGCCAGCTTTGAGGATGAGAAGGTGGCGTCGTTCGGCGGCCAGGTGCCCATGAAGCGTGCCGGGCAGCCAAGCGAAATGGGCCCTGCGTACGTCTATTTGGCCAGCGAGGAGTCCTCCTACATGAGTGGCCAAACCATGCACCTGAATGGCGGGGTTATCTTGAATACCTAAGGCATACAGCTAGAAATATAGGGGCAGCTTGGCTGCCCTTTCGCCAGCAACTTGCTGCCGCTCTAGATTCCCGCTCGGTAATATTTACAGCTCTCGATCTTTTCTAAAGGCTAAAAATTACCGATCGGGAATAATCGTTGGGTTTTATCCACTGATCCGCGTAAGCCTCTATCTACTATTACTTTTCTTGCTCATCGCCACTTACCAACCTCTACCCCGCCAACGCCTTCACCAGCACCTTCGATTTACGGGCGTGGTTGTAGGTTTCGCGCTTCAGTGGAGGCAGGTCTTCCAGGCTGGCGGCGCGAAAGCCGTGCTCTACAAACCAGTGGGCGGTATGGGTGGTGAGCACGAACATTTCTGTTAAGCCGCGCTGGCGGGCACGGCGTTCCATGGCTTCCACCAAGCGCTCGCCGCGCTCGCCGCCGCGGTAGCTGTCGTGCACTGCCACGCAGGCCAGCTCGGCAATGGTGGTATCCGTAAATACGTGCAGCGCCGCGCAACCAATCACCATGCCGTCGCGCTCAATGACCATGTAGTCATCAATCTCGTGTTCCAGGCGCTCACGGGAGCGTGCCACTAGCATCCCTCTCCGCTCCAGCGGTTCCAGCAGCTCCAACAGGCCCGCCACATCGTTAAGCGTGGCCGGGCGCAGTTGCTCGTAGCGGTGCTGGGTGATCATGGTGCCCACGCCGTCGCGGGTGAACAGTTCCCCCAGCAAGGCATCGTGGTTACGCCAGGAGAGCAAGTGCGTGCGCGCCACGCCTTCCCGTGCGGCGGTGCAGGCGGCCTGCAAATGGCGGGCGAGCTCGCTGCCTGGCACTGCGGCGCTTAAACGCGGCTCGGCTTCCGCTGGCGAAAGCTGACGCAGCAGCGCGCCCTGCTCATCTTCCAAGCCTTCGGATTCCCCCAGCAAAATCAGCTTGTCAGCTTTCAGCGCCACGGCGGCGKGTTGGGCCACTTCGGAAGCGTCTAAATCGAACACCTCACCGGTACTGGAGAMCCCCAGTGGCGGCAGCAGCACCAGCGAGCCTTTTTCCAGCAGGCCTTCAATGGCGCTGGCACGCACCCGGCGCACTTCGCCGCTGTGGTCGAAATCCACCCCTTCGCGCACGCCTAGGGGCTTGGCGGTGACTAGATTTCCAGAGATGACGCTGAGCTCCACACCGTGCAGCGGTGTGCTGGGCAAGCCAAGAGAAAGCCGCGCTTCCAGCCATAGCCGCTGGTGAGCAGCTACCTGCTCCACATGGGCCATCACTGCGCGGTCGGCCACCCAGCGGCCATCGATGCGCGTGGGCTCTACGCCGGCAGCGGTTAGCGACTCGTGCACCTGGGGGCGAATGCCGAACACTACGACTAAGCGAACGCCCAGGGTATGCAGCAGGGCCAAATCCTGAATCAGTTGCTCCCCTCGGCCAGACGCCATGGCTTCGCCTTCAATTAAGATGACAAAGGTTCGTCCCCGGTGGGCATTAATGTAGGGGGATGCGTTACGAAACCAATCAACAAAGGGGAAGCGCGTATCCAAGGGCCGCTCTCCGGCAGCAGGTGAAAGAAAAATCAGACGTTTACCACATCTAATCAGGTTACTTTACCAGAGCACAAAAAACAGCGGCACCTTCTAATGCAAATCTGCTCAATCTAATGCAGATATACATGAAGATGCCGCTGTGATTTTATCGCTTAGGTCGTTCTTAATGCGTTCGAGCTTTGGCGTACTGCGCTTTTGCTAGCTTATTTATGAGCCGAACATGCCTTTGAACATAAAGAAGAACAGAATCGCGAGGCCCGCACCGGCAGGCAATGTGATCAACCAAGACGCCGCAATCGTACCAATAACCCGTAGGTTAAGGGCGGCCATGCCGCGCGCCAGACCAACGCCTAAAATCGCACCTACCAGTGTGTGCGTCGTGGAAATTGGCAAGCCGGTACCCGAGGCCAACACCACGGTAGTGGCCGCTGCCAAGGTAGCGGCAAAGCCACGGCTGGGGGTCAGCTCGGTAATCCCCGTGCCCACAGTGGCAATCMCTTTATGACCATAGGTGACCAGACCCACCACGATACCGCCACCGCCGAGTACCAGCACCCACCAGGGCACCAGCGCGGAGCCGCCAATTTCGCCGCCGGTCTGTACCACGCTGATGACTGCCGCTAGCGGGCCTACCGCATTGGCCACATCGTTGGAGCCGTGGGCAAAGGCCATGGCACAAGCAGTGAAAATCATCAAAACGCCGAACACACGCTCAACGTTGGCATAGCCAAAATGATCATTGGCATTGTGTTCAAACTTGATACGCCGTTGMAAAATCAAGCCGATGCCCATAATCACCAGGCCCAGGAGGATCGACAGTAGCAGGCTCTGATTAAAGGTCAGATCCAGCCCCACGTGGGATAACCCTTTGGTCAGCGTGACCATCGCAACGATGAAACCTACCAGAAACACATAGCCAGGTACGTAGCGTTTGGCAGCTGTGAACGGGTTGGCGTCCTCGAATATCAAGTGGTGTACCGATTTAAACAGCACGAAACCGATGGTGCCTGCCAACAAGGGGGAGACCACCCAACTAGCGGCAATCGTGCCTACCGCGCCCCAGTCCACCGTGGCAGGGCCTAGCCCTGCGACCGCAAAGCCTACGATCGCGCCGACAATCGAGTGCGTCGTGGAAACCGGCCAACCTTTCATGGAAGCCACCAACAGCCATGTTCCCGCTGCCAGCAGTGCTGCCAGCATGCCGTAAACCAGCAATTGCGGGTCGTCCTGTAGCAGTTCGGGGTCGATGATACCTTTACGGATCGTATTGGTAACTTCACCACCGGCTAGCCAAGCACCCAGAAATTCAAAAATGACAGCAATCAGGATGGCTTGCTTGATGGTGATCGCTTTCGACCCCACCGAGGTTCCCATGGCGTTGGCTACGTCGTTCGCACCAACGCCCCATGCCATAAAGAAGCCAAACAAACAGGCCAAAATAATGAAGATTTCACCGTACTGGGCAATAATCAGCATGAAAGTCCCCTTAGCGGGCAGTCAGGATCTGCAGACGGCTACCTACGCGCTCGGCGCGATCGGATAGTTCGCCAACCCATTCAATGATCTTGTACAGAAAGATCACATCCACCGGCGGTAGCTGGCTCTCAAGCGCAAACAGCTGACGGCGAATGGTGATCTGTTGATCATCGGCTTGGTGTTCGAGGGTGTGCAGCTCACGGATCATCTTCTGCATCACGTCTGAGACGTTTTTGCCAAAGCCGGACTCCAGCAGGTCTTTCAACTCTTCTAGCGCTTGGCGTGCCTGGGCCACGCAGGCAACGCTGGTTTGGATATAAGCACGCATTGGCTCGGCCAACTCATCCGGCACGCGCATTTTACGCCCCAGCATAATGCCGGTAATGTCACGTACCTTATTGGCGATTTTGTCCTGCACGCTGATCAGATCGAGCAGGTCAGAGCGCGACACCGGTAGAAACATGGTGTTGGGCAGGTTCAACCGCAGCTCTGTTTTCAGCGTATCGGCGTCGTGCTCTAAGCGGGTGACGTTTTCGCGCAGTTCTGCCGCTTTGTCCCAGTCATCAGCTAGGGTTGCTTCAAAAAACGGCAACAGCTGATCGGCGCACTCATTGGCCTTGACGATATGCGCCAATAACGGCTGGAATGGCGAGCGGCCGAACATCGAAGAAAAAGGGTTGGAGGTAACCATAATGCCTTTTAGCCTGTTTTCGGGGAGCCTGGAAATGGCGGCGCCAGTATAAAGAGTGCGCCCGTCGCCGTCATGAAAAGTTCACAAATGTAATCAAATATTCATCTAAATGTCACGATAACGAGGTGGCTAGCGTCATGAAAAGCCCAACCCCCATGGAAGTGGAACTTAAACTGGCCCTTGCCCCGACTGGGCCTGCGGCGCTTACTCAACACCCGTATCTCGCTTCACACGCCGCGCGTAAACAAACGCTGACCAATACCTACTTTGATACCCCCCAGGGCGATTTGGCCAAGGCACGTATTGCGCTACGCCTACGCCAGGTAGACGGCCAGGTGCTGCAAACGGTAAAAACCGCAGGCCAGGGCGGCGGCGGGCTCTCGCAACGCGAAGAGTGGGAGTGGCAGGKGGCTGGCCCGCAGCTGGACCTCACCTCGCTTGCCGCGCTGCCCCCTTTTCAAGGKGAGCTCAGCGGTGTACTTGATGCCCTCGCCCCCCAGCTCAGCACTGATTTCACACGGCGTAGCTGGCAGCTAAAAGAGGGCGCACAAGGTCAGCAGAGTCATATTGAATTGGTGTTGGATGAAGGTGAGATTATTTGCGGCGGCTACCGCACGCCAATTCGCGAGGCAGAGCTCGAATTAAAAGGCGGCGAGCCGGAAGCGTTGTGGGCGCTGGCGCTTAAGCTTGCCGAACAAGTACCGCTTCGGCCTTCGGATAGCAGCAAGGCGTCCCGTGGCAATGCCCTTAGCACCCAACACTGGCCGCTACCCGAAGCGCACTCTCCGGCGGAGTGGCTGCACCGCGCCACGCTGGCGCTGGACGCCTATCACGACAGCCAGCAGGCCAGCTTTCTTAGCGACGCCCAGCAGGCGTTGATCGCCCTCGCCGACCATCCCGCGCTGGACACTACTGCGCGCAGCTATGCCCAGGCGCTTCCCAGCGCGCTTGATAAGCATGGCCAGCCCAATACGGCCTACGGTAAAGCGGCGTTGGCACTCGCCCATCGCTTGGCGTACCAAACCGCGCTACGCTAGCGGTTTAGCGCTCTATTTAGAACGGCATTGAGGCCCACTTCAGGATGATGCAATGAATTTAAACTTAACCCCTGGCGCGGAAGGCCTACGCACCCGTCTGTTTCACATTATTTTTGAGTCTGACACGCCGGGCGCAAAAGCCTTTGATATCGCCTTAATCGTGGCGATTCTGTTAAGCGTTGCGGTCATTCTGCTGGGCAGCATTGAGATTTATGCGGAGCGCTACGGGCATATATTTTTCTACGTTGAATGGATATTTACGCTGCTGTTCAGCCTTGAGCTAATTGTGCGCATTTACTGCCTTGAGCGCCCGCTGCTGTATTTAAAGAGCTTTTATGGGATCGTCGACTTAATCGCCGTATTGCCTACCTGGCTGGTATTGCTAGTACCGGGCGCCCACGGTCTGGTCATTGTTCGCTTGCTGCGAGTGCTGCGGATTTTTCGAATTTTGCGTCTCATGGAGTTTGTCGGCGAAGCCAGCCTGCTCATGGATGCCCTCAAACGCAGCATGCGTCAAATACTGCTGTTTTTCTCGGCAATTTTTATGGTGGTCACGCTATTCGCCGCGCTGATGTACACCATTGAATCACCGGAGGCAGGCTTCACCAGCATTCCGATGTCGATGTACTGGGCCATCGTTAGCATGACGACGGTCGGCTACGGCGATATCGTGCCCGCCACCGCGTTAGGCAAAGCCATCACCATGATTCTGATGTTGCTCGGCTACTCGATTATCGCCGTGCCCACAGGGGTATTCTCCGCTCAGGTAATCCGCTCGATTCGTGAGGATCGTTACTCAGAGGAAGCCTGCCCCGGCTGTGGTCATGACCGCCATGACAAGCGCGCCCGCTACTGCCTGCGCTGCGGCACTTGGCTGGACGAAGACAGCGAAGACCCGCGCAAGAAAGATGCCGACAAAAAAGACGACCAGGAAGACAAAAACGCGCCCCAGGACAGCTAAACTAGGTTGCTAAACCAAGTGTAGCTAAGCCGGGGGCGCGTGGTGTTCATTTAATACGGGAGGGAGTGGTTATCTCACCGATCACTCCACTTCGTGAGGGGCATCCCAGGGGTCTAGCTCGGCCTCGCTCCAGGCGCCATAGGTCGCATTGGGGAACACAATCCAGTCCTTGCCAAACCGCTCGGCATTCTCCTCAACGAGCGCGTGCTGCTGATACAGGTCGGCACCAGCGAACTCACCCGCGAAATCGTGTAGCGAGTCGCCTAGCTGCATTACCAGGGTGTGGTTATCCACCACCTCTGCGCGGCGCTCCGCCTTAGCAGGCCCCAGCAACATCACGCTCTGTTCCGAGACTTGGGGCAGCTCTAGCGCTTCCAAGGTGGCGATCGTATCGGCCTCGTTCTCCTGGTAGCGGTCAGAGACGTAAAAAATGGCTACGCCCTGCTCATCCGCGTAATCCAGGAACGCTTTAGCCCCCGGCATTAAACGCGGCTCGCCTTCACGCTCCCAATGCTTCCAAGTATCCCAGGTGGTGTAGTCGTGGCATGCCTGCATATCGCGAACCAACAGCGGGCTATTATCCAGCACCGTTTCATCCAGGTCGGTAATGATCGCCAAGTCGTCACTGCCGCCATGCGCCTMAATCTGATCTTCAAGCCGGTAGGTGGCGAGGGCAAACCCCTGACGCTGCAGAGCAGCCGCTTCTGCAGACTGCTGCTGATAGCGTAGGCCCATTGCATAAGCTTCCTGGGCACACATTTCTGCGTCATCACTATTTGCATGGCTGGTCAGTGGTAACGCGGTAAGGCTGGCTAACACTGCAAGGCTACATAGGCGAGAGGTAAAAGGCATCGTCATTAAATGATCTCCTGAGATAGGCGATCTCAAAAAGACGAGGCGACTCCTCGCCTTAAAGGATCACGATTTATTATCGAAAAGAACCGTTAGGATCATATTTTATTTTCATTGAACATTCAAATAATGAAAAATAGGCAAATTCCCTGCTCATTAAAGCTAAAAGCAGGGATTGCTCTGAAAAGTGTTCTTAGACGACGAAAGGAGAAATATCGCCGCGTCCTTCACGGATGATTTTCGGCGGCAGTTCGCGCAGGTCGATGACGCTGGTGGGGTCTAAGKGGCAGGCGCCGCCGTCGATAATGGCGTCCAGGTGGGCACCAAAACGTTCGCGGATCTCTTCCGGGTCGTTCATGGGCAGGTCATCGCCTACCGGGATCAGCGTGACGCTCATCAGTGGCTCACCCAGTGCGGCCAGCAGCGCGTGGGTAATGCGGTGATCCGGCACACGCACACCAATTGAGCGGCGCTTGGGGTGCAGTAATAGGCGCGGCACCTCGGATGTGGCATCCAGAATATACGTGTAAGGCCCTGGGGTATGTGCCTTCAGCAACCGGAACACATCGTTATCCACCTTGGCGTAGGTGCCGATTTCCGAGAGGTCGGAGCACACCAGGGTGAAGTTGTGTTTATCGTCCAGCGAACGTATCCATTTTATCTTCTCAATGGCTTTCTTCTCACCCAGATGGCACCCAAGGGCGTAGCCCGAATCAGTGGGGTAAGCCACCACACCGCCTTTACGAATGATCGCAATCGCCTGATCGATGAGGCGTTTTTGAGGGTTTTCCGGGTGAATCTGAAAATATTGACTCATTACTTACTCCTATCCGTAGGCATTATTCATACAGCATAGCTTAAGCGCTAAGCGAATCATCCCGCTTCCAGCCTACCTGGCGGAGCATCGCGCAGGTGAACCAGCCGGGGGTGCTGCCATATGGGTGGCGCCGCAGTGCGTGGCACCAGGCTCATGCTGCCGGGGGCTGCGTGGCTGCCGGGAAAGTGAAAATCGCTGCCCATGGACGCATACAGTTCGCGCTCCACTAGCTGACGCGCCAGGTCGCGGGTGCTATCCGGGTTCTGCTGGCCACTGACCAGTTCAACCGCTTGCCCGCCTGCCGCCTGGAAAGTATCCATCAACAGGCCCCGTTTGCGCCGGGTTAAGCCGTGGCGAAGTGGGTGGGCAATCACGGCCACACCGCCGGAATCGACAATCCAGCCCACCGCTTCGCTGATTTCCGGCCAGTGGGCTTTAACATCGCCCTTTTTGCCGCTGCCCAAATAGCGCTTGAAGGCGCTGGCCCAATCGGGCACCACGCCTTCCGCCACCAGCGCGCGGGCAAAGTCGGGGCGGCCTAAAGGGCGGTCACTGCCTGCGTGCAGGCGGGCTTTTTCCAGCGCGTTAGGTAAACCGACTTTTTCCAACCTTTCAGCGATGACTTCAGCGCGCTGAATGCGCGCTTCACGCTGCTGAATCAGACCTTCTACCATTGCCCCCTGCAGGCCGCCAGGCATTAGCGCCACCACGTGGATATTGACTCCCTGCCAGCGTGTGGATAACTCACAGCCGGGGATAAGGCATAGCCCTGCTTGCTTCGCCGCGTGGCCCGCTTCTTCAATGCCGTCCATGGTATCGTGGTCGGTGAGCGACATGTGCGTCAGCCCGCGCTCAAAGCACAGTGTCACCAGCTCGGTGGGCGATAGCGCACCATCGGAAGCGGTGGAGTGCATGTGCAAATCAACCGGGTAGCGCTGATCGGCATCAAAGGTATAAGGAAGTCGAGGCATAAGCATGACGCCGTGTGGCCAGTTTGTCAGAATGCGCTTTTCAGCTGTGAATAAAGCCTTCGCAATGGGTAAGATATGGTGCGCGCTTATGCCAGTGCGGTCAATTAGCGGTCACTTTGCATCCTCGTTTAATCAAGGAGTTAACCCCAAATGCTGTATGCCATTATGAGTGAAGATGTCCCCAATAGCTTAGAGCGTCGCTTGTCCGCTCGGCCCGACCATTTGGCGCGCCTGGAAGCGCTGCGCGATGAAGGCCGCATGGTACTGGCAGGCCCCCCCCCCSCCATCGACGCAGAAAACCCCGGCGATGCGGGCTTTTCCGGCAGCTTGGTGGTGGCGGAATTTGCCAGCCTGGAAGACGCCAAGGCGTGGGCCGATGCCGACCCATACATGATTGCGGGGGTGTATGCCAAGGTAATTGTTAAGCCGTTCAAGAAAGTTTTGCCTTGACCCCAGTAGGCGAGTGTGGAGGGTTCGTCGGCTTTTTCACAGAGCCTGTGGAAAACTCTGTGCAAACCCGGCGGACGCTTTGCGCTAAGCCAGAGATAACGCCAGCGCCGACAAATTGATCATTTTTTAACCACCTGTTCATCAATACGGATAACCGCGTGACCCAACGTTCAAACGCTTTGCCCCCGCTGGCGGCATTAACCACGCCCATGCTTACCTGGAACGAGGGAGCCCCCCACGCAACAGCGTTTGATGATATCTATTTCACCCGCGGCGATGGGCGCGCGGAGACCGAGCATGTGTTCCTGGGCGCCAACCACCTTCCCGAGCGCTTTGCCGCCTGGGAAGCCGCGCGGCCCTTTGTGATTGGCGAAACCGGCTTTGGCACCGGGCTTAATATGCTCTGCGCCTGGGCCTGTTTCGAACAACACGCGCCCCCCAGTGCCCGATTGCATCTGTTATCCACAGAGAAGTTTCCCCTTGAGCTTAGCGCCCTTGAACAAGCACTAGCGAGCTGGCCCTCCCTTGCCACTTATGCACAGGCGCTTTGCGCCCAGTGGCCCGCTGCCGTTAGCGGTATTCATCGCCTGCACTTAACCAAGCGCGTCMCCCTGGATCTGCATTTCGGCGATACTACCGAGCGTCTGGAGCAGCTGGATGGCCAAGTCGACGCCTGGTTTTTAGACGGTTTTGCGCCGTCTAAAAACCCCGATATGTGGCAGCCTGAACTGTTTAGCGCCATGGCCGCCCGTTCGCGCCCCGGTGCTACTTTCGCCACCTTTACCTGTGCAGGCATCGTTAAGCGGGGCTTGAAAGCGGCGGGCTTTAAATGGAAGAAAGTGCCGGGCTATGGCCGCAAGCGCGAGATGCTTGCGGGCAGTATTGAGTCGCCGCCAGCAGATATCCGCCGCCAAACAACGCCCTGGTTTACGCCGCCGCCTTTAGCCTCAGTCAAGCACGTTGTCGTCGTCGGCGCCGGGCTGGCTGGCAGCAGTGTGGCAGCAGCGCTGGCGCGACGGGGAGTGAAGGTAACCGTGGTAGAGCTCGAAGCCCCCGGCGCGGGCGGCTCGGGTAATCGCCAGGGCGCGCTGTATGTAAAGCTGGCTGCTGAGACCAATCAGCAAAGCCGGGTTTATCTCGCTGGGCTGCTGTATAGCCAGCGCTGGCTTTCGCAGCAGCTATTCACGCAGGCATTATCCACAGCTCCCTTATGGCAGCCCTGTGGCGTGGTGCAGTTGGCGAGTAGCGATAAAGAGGCGCGCCGCCAGCAGCGTTTTATTGAGCTGCATCCACTGCCCGGCGAGGTTGTCACCGCCATGGAAAACCCGGCGCTATCCAAGACGGCGGCCATGGCCATTGACGCCCCTCACGGGCTTTATTATCCACAGGCGGGCTGGGTGAGGCCCAAGGCGCTGTGTGAGCATTTACTTCAGCAGCCAGGCATTACTCTTCTACAAGGCGACGTTAACGCCCTGACCCAGCTAGAGGACGGCTGGCAGCTTAACTTGGCCGATGGCAGCACGGTCGAAGCGGATCAGGTGGTGATTGCCAGCGCCCATTTGGCTAACCGCTTTGCGCAAACGGCGGAGTTGCCACTGCAGTCGGTGCGCGGTCAGATTAGTGAATTACGGCTACCCGATGAAGTAGCAGGCCCTAAGCGGGTGGTGTGTGCCGGGGGTTATGTGGCACCTGCACTAGAGGGCGTGCTGACCTTCGGCGCCAGCTTTGTGCCCAATAACGCGACGACTGATGTGACGGTTGACGACCATCAGCGCAATATCGATGAGCTACGCCAAACGCTGCCCGCGTTGGTGGAGGAGTTGGCACAGGCAGGCATTGAGCTAACGCCGGAACAGCTTCAAGGCCGCGCGGCGGTGCGGGCGGCAAGCCCCGACAAAACCCCTTACGCGGGGCCGGTGCCGGTGGCAGCAGCATGGCGCGCTGACTATGCATTACTCAGCAAAGATGCCACCCGGGTGGCGGATACGCCAGGTGAGCACTACCCGGGCCTGTGGATATCCACCGCCCATGGCTCGCGGGGATTAGCCAGCGCGCCACTTTGCGCCGAGGTGATCGCCTCACGAATATGCGATGAGCCAATGCCGCTAGAAGCGCCGCTGGTGGATCATCTTCACCCAGGGCGGCGGATTATTAGCGCGATTATTCGTGGTGGGAACGCTTAGAAAAAAGGCTTAGATATCGCCCTCTTCCTCGTCGTCGGCGATATCGCGGCCAAAAGAACGCCACTGGGCCAGGGTCATCACTTCGGTCATTTCCAGCTCAAGGTCATGGGCGATGATCAGCTCATTGCGCTCTAGCTGCTTTTTAAGCTCGACTACCCAGCCGTGCATGCCCTCGCCCGTGGTATCGGTAGTGTCGTAGCCCTGACGGGTCACAAACGCCTCTAGCAGGGCATTGAGGGTATCCGGTGGCAGCATTCTGGCGGGTACTTCAATAAAACGGCTCATTAGCGCTGCTCCCACTCTGCCAAACGTTCAATAAAGGTAGCTTCGTCGACGACTTCCACGCCCATCTGTTCGGCTTTGGTCAGTTTACTGCCCACCGCTTCGCCAGCAACCAAACAGGTGGTCTTTTTCGATACGCTGCCTGCCACCTTAGCACCCAGCGCCTGCAGCCGCGCCTTACCTTCATCGCGGGTCATGCTCTCCAGCGAGCCGGTGAGCACCCAGGTCTGGCCTTCCAGTGGCGTTGGGCCCTGGGTGACTTCCGCTTCTTGCCAGGTAATGCCTGCGTCAATCAGCGCGGCAATGGTTTGCTGATTGTGGGGCTGACGAAAGAAGGTATGCACATGGGCGGCAACAATCGGGCCGACATCGTTAACCGCTTCCAGCGCTTCCAACTCAGCGGCTTGAATGGCGTCTAGGGTACCAAAGTGATTGGCCAGGTTGGCCGCTGTGGCCTCGCCTACTTCACGAATTCCTAACGCATAAATAAACCGCGCCAAGGTGGTCGACTTAGCGGTTTCAAGCGCGTTGACCAAGTTAGTGGCGGACTTCTCGCCCATACGCGGCAGGCTTTGCAACTGCTCGACGGTTAAGTGGAACAGCGCCGCGGGGGTTTCCACCCAGTCCAAATCGACCAACTGCACGATCAACTTTTCGCCCAGGCCGTCAATATCCAGCGCTTTACGGCTGGCGAAGTGCTTTAGCGCCTCTTTGCGCTGCGCCGCGCAATAAAGACCGCCGGAACAGCGCGCCACCGCTTCGCCTTCAAGGCGCTCGATATCCGAACCGCACACGGGGCAGTGTTCGGGAAAAACAATCGCCCTTGCATCCGCTGGGCGCAGCTCGGTATGGACACTCACCACTTGGGGAATTACATCACCGGCCCGGCGAATCGAGACCGTATCACCAATCATTACGTCTAAGCGCTTAATCTCATCAGCGTTGTGCAGCGTGGCGTTAGAAACCGTCACACCGGCCACGGTGACTGGTTCAAGTCGCGCCACGGGAGTAATCGCCCCGGTGCGGCCAACCTGAAATTCCACATCGTTCAGGGTGGTGACCTCTTCCTGAGCCGGATACTTGAACGCCACCGCCCAGCGTGGCGCGCGGGCAACAAAGCCAAGTTCACGCTGGTGGCGCAGGTCATTCACCTTGATCACCACGCCATCGATATCGAACCCTAGACCGTCGCGCTTCTCGCCTAACTGCTCGCAGTAGTCAGCAACGGCTTGGGGGCCTTTGACGACTTTAAGCTCTGAACTGGCACGAAAGCCTAGCGTGGCTAACCGCTTCATTAATTCACTGTGAGTCGCATCGCCCAGATCCGGCTCCAAGCGCGCAGCCTGGTAGGCGTGAAACTCTAGCGGACGTTTAGCGGTGATGCGCGGGTCTAGCTGACGCAGGCTGCCCGCCGCCGCGTTGCGCGGGTTGGCAAATACCTTACTGTCCTCTTGCCGGGCACGCTCGTTCAGGGCTTCAAAACCCGCATGGCGCATAATCACCTCGCCCCGCACTTCGAGCAGCGCAGGCACGTTTTTGCCCAGCAGCTTTAACGGTACCGAGCGCAGCGTGCGCAGGTTAGAGGTAATACCTTCCCCGGTACGGCCATCGCCTCTCGTTGCCCCGCTTACCAGTACGCCCTGTTCGTAGACTAGCGAGACGGCTGCGCCATCCAATTTTGGCTCGCAGGTAAACTCAACGTCGTCTGCGGCGCATTCAAGGCGCTCGGCAACTCGCTCGGCAAAGGCGTGGATATCGTCACGGCTAAAGGCATTATCCAGCGACAGCATGGGGATCGCATGGGCTACCGAGGGAAAGCCATCCGCGGGGGCAGCGCCAACGCGCTGGGTTGGCGAGTCAGGCGTGACCCGTTCTGGATGTTCGCTCTCCAACTGCTGCAAGCGCTGAAATTTGCGATCGTAGTCGGCATCTGTGAGCGTCGGTTCATCGAGCACGTAGTAACGGTAGTTGGCCTCGTCCAGGGCGGCCCGCAGTTGGGTAATCTCTTCCAGCGGTTGTGAATCAGACTGACTCATTTGAATGGGTTCCAGACTCGCAGCAAAAGTGCAAAAATTTGAAAATACAAAATGTGCTGCGTATTGAACAGAAACACCCGCCTTCTGGCAAGAAGGCGGGTGTTACGCAGCAACTGATGCTTCGTCGGTTAATGGTCGCCGTTTAGCGCGCTTGCATCTGACGATGCAGTCTATGGCGGCGCTCAAACTCACGCACCCGCTGACGGGCGAATTCGATTGTTTGCGCGGTCATTACGCTGCGGTTTTCGTCTTTCAACTCACCGCCCATATGGCGTACCACGACCATGGCGGTTTCCACCATCGCCTCAAAGGCGACTGAGCTATCAACAGCGCCGGGCAGCGGCATCAGCAGCGTGATACCGGGGGTCATAAACTCACCCATCTCTTCGATGGGGAAAGTGCCCGGTTTCACCACGTTCACCATCGAGAACTGCAGTTCGCTGTCATCGCTCTCGGTTTCAAAGCGGTGGAAAACGCCCATCGCACGACTGTAGCGCAACCCGCATACCATCATCAGGTCGAGCAGTTTGGTGCCGTCGAAACCTTCCGGGTCTCTGGAGAGAACGCTAATCACCACGACTTCTTCTGCGTTGGTCAGCGTTTCTTTGGCATGTTCACCATTTACGTCGTGACGTAAGGCTTTTTCTAACGTTGGGTGAACACGGACTCTCTCATTGMCCTCACGTTCGTCGATAGCGTGGCTGTCATCAGCGGCGAAACGCTCGTCGGAATTATGTGCAAAGTTATCCTCGTGGGCAGCATACTCGCTGCTTGCGTAGCGACGCTCTTCTTCGTCAGCGACACGCTGCTGGGCGGCGAGCCTTTCTGCGGCGGCCGCATTGGCCGCGGCTTCTTCTTCACGAGCTTGCGCCTGCTCTTGAGCAAGGCGCGCACGCTCTGCGTCAGCGGCTTCTTTGGCTTCACGCCGTTGCTCTGCTTCCAGCGCTTTGCGCCCAGCCTTCTGCTGCGCCAAGGCTTTATCACGCACTGCTTTTTCGGCTTTTTTGCGCTGTTTCTCTTTACGCCGCGCAATCAAACGACGCTTTAGTGAGCGCCCCATGCCTTCAAAGTCGACTAAGCGATACTCATCAACTTCATCATCGTCTAACTCATCTTCTTCGCCTGCTGTGTCAGAACGCAACTGACGCCGCTTAGGCGAGTGCTCATTGGCATGCTTGGCAAATACGGCGTCTTCTGGCTCCGCCCTCAGTACCGGCTCTTGCTCAGACTCTGATGCATGTTCTGGTTCGGAGCGATGCGTTGTCGCCATTTCAGTATCTGCTTCGCTGGCAGACAGCGAGATGGCGTCAGAAGCGGCGGGTTGAGTCGCTTCAACTTCAGTTTTAACAACATCAGTTTTAGCCGCTTCAGTTTCAGCCGCCGCTGCACTGGGCGTCGCAGCAGCGTATGCAGGCTGCTGAGGTGCAGCCGCCTTGTCATGAGACATTTCAGCGGGCGAAGAGTCGGTCATTGAGATACTTGGCTCGCGGCGCTCCTGTTCTGACGCCTGCGTAGTAACCGGCCGTTCTGCTTTAACCGCTACACTGGGCGATGGCTGCGCAATTGATGCCGCTTTATCTAGTTTGTCTGCCTTATCTGCTTTGCGCTTGGCCGCTTTAGCAGAGGCTGAACGTCTAAACTCGGAAAGCACTCTGGAAGGCCCAGGATGCTCTTGACGTTCTAACTTTGGTTTATTACCTAAGCCACTATAGTCTGCCGGTTTAACAACTCGAGCACCGCCATTAGGAAGTTCCCAATTGATCTCCGCGGCTTTAGCAGCCTCATCGGGATCATCTAACGAACTGCCGGAAAGGTCTCTCTCCGCCTGATCTAGACGGGGKACACGTCGCTGACGTTGAAGCCTTCGCGCACCGTCAATAACGATGAGCGATACCAACGCCAGACCTAATATGATTAGCCACTCTCTTAGTTCCATGTCGAACGTTCCATGGTCGTCTTGCCGTTTGCTAAGGCACTGGGTCTAAAAAGGCATGCCTGAATTTGGATAACTGTAACTGCTATTTAATAAGTACTTGTCACCAAGCATAGCGCGATTATGGTGAAAATGGCCAATTTTTGCTGCATTTAACGCGATTTTCACGCCTTGCCAAAATTCTGACACTGTTTAAGCCAAAGAAATCCGACCTTAACTTCAAACAAAAGTGCCACGATCATTAGATCTAACATCTATGATTAGCTTTATAAAGGAATCCTAGATGCAAGAAAAGCCGTTTTGACAACCGCCTCATCCACCAGAGTATATTCCCTCTATAAGCCGTTTAACCATCTCGCCCGCGCTATTGATAGGGGTAATATAGTTAAGTTGAACGCTTTAGGACATTTTTTTACGCATTTAGCCAACAAAAGATTACCCACTTGGCGTTTGTCTCTCCCACTCTGTCGCTCGAAATACACTCTTCAGCGCTTACTCAGAATACTTCCACAGCTTTGCTTGGCGAGTTTGGGAGAGTGTGAGTTTAATCAACCAACGCCGCGGCTTCTTCAATACCCACGGAAACCATGCGCGAAACGCCGGGCTCCTGCATGGTGACCCCCATCAGGCGCTCGGCGGCTTCCATGGCAATTTTGTTGTGGGTGATGTAAATAAACTGAACGTTTTCAGACATCTCCTTCACCAGCCTAGCGTAACGCCCTACGTTGGCGTCATCCAGTGGGGCGTCAACTTCGTCCAGCATACAGAACGGCGCGGGGTTAAGCTGAAAGATCGCAAATACCAGCGACAGCGCGGTCAGCGCCTTCTCGCCACCCGAGAGCAGATGAATGGTGCTGTTCTTCTTACCCGGTGGGCGGGCCATAATTGCCACGCCGGTTTCCAATAGATCATCGCCGGTCAACGTCAGCCATGCCGCACCGCCGCCAAMCACCCGGGGAAACAGAGCTTGCAGCCCGGCATTGACCTGATCAAAGGTTTCCCGGAAGCGCACACGAGTTTCTTGGTCAATGCGCTTAATCGCCCGCTCGAGGGTTTCCAGCGCCTCAGTAAGCTCAGCGTGCTGCGCTTCCAGATAGTTACGCCGCTTGGCTTGCTGGTCATACTCCTCAATGGCGGCCAGGTTGATCGCCCCCAAACGGCGAATTTTATCCGTGGTGCTTTCCAGACGTTCTTGCCAACGGGTTTCAGTGGCCTCCTGAGGCAGCTGTTCGGCAAGGGTTTCGACGTTATGGCCTAGTTCAGCCAGCTGCTCATCCTGGGTGGTCGCTTTAAGTGCCAGCGCCTGCACATCCATTCGCCGCTGCTGCAGTTGCTCGCGGCTCTGTTCCAGGTTGCGCTCGTGCTGTTGGCGGGCAAGTTCATCACTGCGCAGCTGCTCTGCCAGCCCCTGAGCCTGCTGCTTAGTGGCGTTTAAGCGCCCCTCCTGCTGCTCGCGCTGGTGAAGCAGCTCTTCGAGCTCTTCTCCCGCCAGTTCATCGGGCTCGATCAACATTTCCCGCGACTCTTCCAGCTCGGCAATACGCAGTGATAGACGCTCTTCAGAGTCGCTGGAGCGCGCCTGCTGGGAGCGCAGGCTATCGCGCTCGGCACTCAAACGTTCGCGCTCAAGGGCTAACGCCTGCTGCTGTGCTTTGAGTGGGGCATGCTGCTGAGTAAGTTGCTCTCGCGCCTCGCGCTGCCGGTTGCGCTGCTCGGCGCTGGCTTCCCGCGCTTGCGCTGCGCTTTCCAGCTGTTCCATCGCCACGTCCCAGCGGGCGCGTTGCTCGTCGATGGTAAGCGCTAACTCTGCTTCATCCTCTTGCAACTGGGCAAGCTCAGCATCAAGTTCAGTGGCACGACTCTCTAGATGTTCCAGGCGCTGAGCCAGGCTGCGCTCTTTGACCGCCAACTGCTGCAGGGTGGCGGCGTGGGAACGCTCCTGTTCGGCCTGCTGCTCACGGGCCTGCTCCAGCGTTGCAATCGTCTCGTTGGCCGCCTCACACTGCTCCTCTGCCAACGCCAGCGCTTGTTCTTCACTTTCGCGCTGGGCGGTCAGCTCGGCGTAGCGGCGACGGGTTAGCAGCAGCCCATCGATACCTTCGCCGTTGGCCTGCTGGTTCAGCCAGCCGCGACCCAGCCAAACCCCATCCTGACTCACCACGCTTTCACCTGGGGCCAGGTGCGCTACCTGCTGCTCCGCCTCTTCGGCGGTTTGCGTATAGTGAATACTTGCTAACCATTCACCCAGCGCGCCTGCGCCTTTGACTAAACTGGCTAAGCGCTGCCCGGACGTTGAGGCAACAGGTGCCGTTTGATCAATCAACCGCCAGTCCGTGGCTAAGGCCTCGGGCAAAGCGGCCAATTGCTCGCGCGACACCAGGCGGGCATTCAGCCAGGGCGCCAGCAGCCAGGACACCAGCGTTTCCCAGCCGGGCTCCACCTGCAGCACTTCCCCCAGCTGGGGCGCATCCGCCAAGCCATGCGCTTCTAATGTGGTGCCAATGGCAGGGTCATGATCCGCCAAGGCGGCGTCTATTAACGCTTGCAGCGAGGCCAGTTCCCCCTGACGCTGGCTGAGCTCAGCACGCTGATGGTCGCGCGCTTGATTGGCCTGCTGGTAGGCCGCTTTGGCATCGCCGTAGCGCTGCTGCCACTCATCGCGCTGGGTTTGAAACCCTTCTGCCTGCTGCTGGGCATCGGCTAACTGCGCCTCACACACGGCGTGTTCTTCGCGTAGCGCGGTAAGGTCGGCGACCTCGCTGCGCTGCTGGCGGCGGCGCTGATTTTCCGCCTGCAAGCGCGCAATACGTTGTTCAAGGTCGCGTAGTTGATCCTGGCTGCGATCCGCATCGCGGCTGGCATCTCGCCAGCGCGTTTCGGCATCGGCCCACTGCTGTTCAGCGGCTTCTAGCGCGGGGGTTGCGTCGGCTAGCGCCTGTTCCAGGCTTTCAAGCTGCTCTTCCAGCGCTTCGTGTTCGGGGAGCAGGTCGTCAAAGCGCTCGTCAATGGCGGCTAAACGCGTCTGGTCGCCTTCGCTGACCCGGCGCTGCTCGTCCAGCTCACGCCGCGCCGTGGCGATGTCGCTGGCCAGCTGGGTTTCGCGGCTGCGGCGGTGGGCCTGATCCTGCTCTAAACGCGCAATCCGGGTGGTGGTTTCAAAGAACTGCTGCTGGTGGCGGTCAAGCACTTCCGAAAGTTCGTCGTGCTGCTCGCGAGCTTGTTCCAGCCGGGTTTCGCACTGGCGTACGCCGAAGACATCTTTTTCAACGGCTATTTCCAGTTCACGGACGCGGCTCTCCTGCTGGGACTGCTCCGCCCGCAAAGTGCGACCACGCAATAGCGCAAGCTCGCCCTTGAGCCGATACTCCTGCTCCTTTAGGTCTTGATAGCGCTTGGCGGCTTCGGCCTGACGTTTTAGACGCTCTAGCTGCTTATCCAACTCTTCGCGAATATCGTCCAGACGCTCCAGGTTTTCCTGGGTGCGCCGCATGCGGTTTTCGGTTTCCCGGCGGCGCTCTTTGTATTTGGAGATCCCCGCGGCTTCTTCCAGCGTCGAGCGCAAGTCGTCGGGGCGCGCTTCAATCAGCCGCGAAATCATCCCCTGGCCGATAATCGCGTAGGAGCGCGGGCCCAGGCCGGTGCCCATAAACAGGTCGGCGATATCCCGGCGGCGGCACTTCTGGCCGTTAAAGAAGTAGTTGGATTGCCCATCACGGGTGACCAGGCGCCTTACGGCAATTTCCGCATACTGGGCGTAAACGCCGCCCATGCCACCGTCGCGATTGTCGAATTTGAGTTCTATAGAGGCTTGGCTGATGGGCTTACGGCCGGTGGAGCCGTTAAAGATAACGTCGGCCATKGATTCGCCGCGCAGGGTTTTGGCGGAGGACTCCCCCATGACCCAGCGCACGGCGTCAATAATATTGGATTTACCGCAGCCGTTGGGGCCCACGATGGCGGTCATATTGCCATCGAAGGGCACCGTGACAGGGTCCACAAAGGACTTGAACCCGACTAAGCGAATCGACGTTAAGCGCATACCGAGGCGACGTTCCCGTTGCGGTTATTCAAAGACACGGTTAATCACCACTTCAGCCGTTTCATCTTCAGCTATCGGGCCGATGCTGACGCTCTCAAGGTCACCAAACAGGTCCCCTGGCTGGGGCGTTGCTTGGCCGGAGGGGGAAACGCGCACCACTAAGCGCGCTTCACGTACCTGGGAGATCTGCGCCTGGGGCGACATCGCAGTGCTATCGTCTAGCGTTACCGTCATGGGCAGCTCAGATACTTGCGCGCGCACCACAGCCAGCGGCGGCAACTCGCCTTCAAGATCGCGGGCAGTGATAAACACCGTGTCGTTATCGTTAACGCGCCCAGCGAGCTGTTCGTCTAACGCAACGCGCACCCGAATGCCATTGCCCTCGGCTACAGCCTCTTCAGGTTCAATGCCCATGCGCTCCTGAGCCACACGAATACCGTCGCGCAGCGAAGACACAGTGTTAGGGTCTTCAATGTTGGCGATTGCCCGGCGCCAGTGATCGATGGCCTGCTCATAATCGCCGTTGTCGAAGGCATTAATGCCTAGCAAACCCAGTACGGTAGGCTGGCGGGGATCCTGCTCCAGGGTTTCATCGACCAGCGCCTGCACGTCGTCGGTCAGTTGGCGCTCGGCCATAAAGAACCGAATTTGCGCCAGTTGCGCAAGCAGCGGCGGAATCCGCCCTTCAATCTCGATTAAACGCTCCAGGGCATCCACGGCTTTGGGCATCTGGCCGGTTTCGCGATAGAGCGGAAACAGCGAGCTCCAAACGTTGGGATTATCCGGCTGGCGTTCGGCCTGCTCTTCCATGCGTTCGATATACATGGCAAGCGAGCCATCAGGATCGTTCTGTACTTCTTGTTGCACCGCAAATAGCACCAAGTCGCCTTCCGCGCCCTTTTGCTGGTACCAAATGACGCTAACGGCCACTACAGCGAGCATCACTACGGGCACCACAATTCGGCCGGCACTGGCTGACTTGAGCGGCCGACGCTCGCTATAGGCGGTATCTTCCAGCAGGCTACGCTCAAGCTCCAAACGGTCTTCGTCGAAGCGGGCAGCATCGATATCACCACGCTCCCGGGCCGCTTCCAAGGACGCCAGGCGGCGCTGAAAAATCGCCACGTTCTGCTCGGCGGAGGTGTCGTTGGCTTCAAAGTCGTGCTGCTGGTCGTGCAGCGCACGCGCTTTTCTTAGCGGCGACACCAGCAGCCACAGCGCGGGGAGCAATAAAACGGCAATCGCAATCCAAAGCAGCGTCATGAAGACCTCTTACGGTTAGTCAGCGCTTCTATACGCTGGCGCTCTTCGGCGCTCAATGCTTTAGCAGAGGCGTTGCGGCGGGCGCGTATCATCATGACGACCACAATAGCCCCCAGCAACACCAGGGCGATGGGCAGGCCCCACAGCAGATAGGTGCGGCTCTCTAAACGCGGGTTGTAGAGAATATATTCGCCAAACCGCTGCACCATGTGATTGATGATTTCGATATCCGACTGCCCGTCTTGCAACAGTTGATAAACACGTTCGCGCATATCTGCCGAAATAGGCGCGTCGGAGTCGTTAATCGCCTGGTTTTCACACAGCGGGCAGCGCATGGAGGCGGTCAAGTCGTGATAGCGCTTCTCGGTGACTGGGTCGTCAAACTCGCGCAGTTCGATACCCCCAGCCACTGCACCAAACGCCATGACTAGCAGTAGTAGCGCTGTTAGGGTTCGCATTAGCGCCATTTTTCCACCTCCGGAAGAATTCGCTCGCGCACGTCTTGCGGTGATACATAGCCTTTATGGTGGTAGCGAATCACCCCATCGGCATCGACCAGAAAGGTTTCCGGGGCACCATAAACGCCAAGATCAAAGCCTAGCTCGCCGTCAGGATCAAAAATATTGGTTTCAAACGGATCACCAAACTCGCCGAGGAACTCCATGCCCTTCTCGCGAGTATCGCGGTAGTTAACCCCGACCATGCGAATTCCGTGATCAGCTAGTTCAAGCAGTTGCGGCATCTCCTGCTTACAGGCTGGGCACCATTCGCCCCACACATTCACCAGCGTCACTTCTCCCTCTAATAGCGTTTGGTCAACTCGGCGATTTTCATCACGCAGCGTGGTGGCTTCAAAGGTCGGGAACTCCCGCGCCATCAGCGCTGAATCGCGCTGGGAAGGGTCCAGCGAGAGGCCATGGTAAAAGAACAGCGCCAGGCCTAAAAAACACACCGGCAGCAGCAGTAGCAGTAGTCGTCGCTTCATACCGTCGCCTCCCTTGCGCTATCGCCCTTGCTGGCCACGTTCGGCGCTTCACGAGTAACCGTGGCGCGGCGGTAGCGCTTGTCGAGCACTGCCAGCACACCACCTGTCGCCATAAGCAGCGCACCTAGCCACAGCCAGCGAACAAAGGGCTTGTACTGCACCCGCATCGCCCAACTGTTATCGCCAAGATTTTCACCCATAGCCACATAGAGGTCGCGGAACAGCCCTGGGCGCAGGGCCACTTGGGTCATCGGCATACCGGTGGCCAGGTAAAGGCGTTTTTCAGGCCGCATGGTAAAGCTGCGGCCTGACTCGCCCCGCTGAACCTGAAGGATCGAGGTATCCGCCAGGAAGTTAGCCCCGCGACGCTCAGTGAGTTCGGTCATGGTGAACTGATAACCCGCCACTTCGACCGTGGTACCCGGTGACATACGCACATTGCGCTCGATGTTGTAGTTGGAGACGACCGTCACACCCACAATGGTAACGGCTACGCCCACGTGCCCCAGCMCCATCCCCCAGTACGCCAGGGAGAGCTTGCGCACCCCGGCCACAAACGAGCTGGCATGGCGGGTTTTATCGAACACATCACGCACCATCGGCAGCACAATCCAGAGTGCGGCGACAATACCCAGCGAGACGAACAGGTTCCACTCACCGCGATACAACAGCGGCATTAAAATGCCTAGCACCAGCGCGGCAACGCCTGCCAGCCACAGCTTACGGATCAGATCCCGCGCTGCCATGCTTTTCCAGCGCGTTACCGAGCCCAGCCCCATAAAGATACACATCACCACGGTGAGCGGTACAAACAGGGCGTTAAAATAGGGCGGGCCGACGCTTATTTTCCCCAACCCCAGAGAGTCCAGAATCAGTGGGTAAACGGTACCCAGCAGCACGGTGACGGTCATAATCACCAGGAAGATATTATTGACCAGCAGCAGCGCATCCCGGGAGAGCCAGTTAAAGCCCACTTTATGACTTACCCGCGGTGCGCGTAGGGCAAATATCAGCAGCGACAGCGTTACCGTAATGGCCAACAACATCAGGATAAAGAAACCGCGGGCAGGGTCGTTGGCAAACGCGTGTACCGACGTCAGCACCCCGGAGCGCACCAGGAAAGTACCCATCAGCGATAGCGAAAAGGTCGAGATCGCCAGCAGCACGGTCCAGCTCTTAAACGAGCCGCGTTTTTCGGTGACCGCCAGCGAGTGAACCAGCGCGGTACCCGTTAGCCAGGGCAGTAGCGAGGCGTTTTCGACCGGATCCCAGAACCACCAGCCGCCCCAACCAAGCTCGTAGTAGGCCCACCAGCTGCCCAGCGCGATACCCACGGTAAGGAACGCCCAGGCCAGGTTTGTCCACGGCCGTGCCCAGCGGGTCCAGGCCGCGTCTAAACGCCCGCCCATCAGCGCCGCAATGGCAAACGCAAAGACCACGGAAAAGCCCACATAGCCCATGTAGAGCATTGGTGGATGAACCACCAGCCCGAAGTCTTGCAACAGCGGGTTAAGGTCGGCGCCATCCTGAGGCATATCGGGCAGTAGCCGCTCGAAGGGGTTTGATGTCATCAGAATAAACAGTAAGAAGCCGACACAAACCATGCCCATCACGCCCATTACTCGCGCGACCATATCCCGCGGCAGGTTGCCGGTAAATAGGCTGGCCGCAAACCCCCAGCCCGCAAGCATAAAGCTCCACAGCAGCACCGACCCTTCGTGGTTGCCCCACACCGCGCTGAACTTGTAGTACCAGGGCAGCAGCGAGTTGGAATTGTTAGCCACGTTGGCCACACTAAAATCGTCAAGCATATAGCTAGCGGTCAAACACGCGTAGGCAATGGCAATAAACACAAACTGCCCCACCGCCATGGGTTGACCATAGGCCATCCACAGTGGTCGCCTAGTCGCCGCACCGGCCAGCGGCATCACTGCCTGCACTATCGCCATCAGCAGCGCAATGATAAGGGCAAAGTGGCCAATTTCAGGAATCAGTTTGATCAGCATGCGTGCTCCAAATTGGGCTATCTACCCTAATATTCGCTTGCCTGGGGTACGCCTTCTTCGTCCAGGCGTTTGCCCACCTCGGCGGCTTTAGCTTGGTAATCGGCGGGCGAGTAGCCTGCTTCTTCCAATGCTTKGGCCACTTCAGGGGGCATATAGTTTTCGTCGTGACGGGCAAGGACTTTGTCGGCATACAAGCGACCATCGGTCTGAAGTTCACCCACAACAACAACGCCTTGTCCTTCACGGAACAGATCCGGCAGGATGCCGCTGTAATAGACCTCCAGGTCATCGACGTAATCGGTGACGGTAAATTCGACGTCCAGGCTTTCAGGGTCACGGGAAACCGAGCCCTCTTTGACCATGCCACCGGCGCGAATCTGCCGCTCCATGGGCGCATCGCCCTGGGCAATCTGTACCGGGCTAAAAAACAAATTAATGTTCGCGCGTAGCGCGTACAGGGTTAGCCCCACGGCAATCGCGGCCAGCGACACAATGCCCAGAATAACAAACAGTTTCTGTTTACGTTTAGGCGTCATTGGCCACTCTCCTCGCTCTGTTTTCGCGTCTTGCGCGACGCTTCAAGCCTTTCAGCAGTTGGCGTTGCTCTGCACGGGCATGCCAAACGATGGCGAGCAACAGCAGCGCGGTAACGCCCCAGGCAGACCATACATAAGGCGCGTGGCCACCCATGGCGAGAAATTCAGCAAGTGAGTCAAATGCCATTAGCGAGCCTCCTCGGCGTGTACGTTCACCACTTGGCCGTTGACCAGATCCTGTACCCAGCGCTTGTTAGCTTCGCGGCGCAGAATCTCGCTGCGCGTGCGCATCAGCGTTAAGGCAATAAAAAAACTGTAAAAACCCAGCACCATAATCACCAGCGGTAGCCACATCTCGGTCGGCATGGTCGGGCGCGACGTCAAGGTAAAAGAAGCGGGTTGGTGCAGGGTGTACCACCAATCCACCGAGTATTTGATGATGGGAATATTGATCACCCCTACCATGGCCAGCACCGAGGCTGCCCGTGAAGCGCTATCCCTGCTGGTGAAAGCGCCGCGCAGGGCAATCACGCCCAAATAGAGAAACAGCAGGATCAACATGGAGGTCAGCCGTGCATCCCACATCCACCATGTCCCCCAGGTGGGCACGCCCCACACGGCGCCGGAGAACAGCGCCACAAAGGTCATTGCTGCGCCAAGAGGGGCCATCACCGCTGCCGCCATATCAGCGACTTTAATTTTCCAGACCATAAACACCAGGCCGGAGACCGCCATGGCGATAAAAATGGATTGGGCTAAAAAGGCCGCAGGCACATGGACGTATATAATCCGGAAGCTATTACCCTGTTGGTAATCCGCCGGGGCAAACGCTAGCCCCCACAGCGAGCCAACGACCAATAACAGCACCGCCGCGGCCCAGAACCAGGGCTGCAGCTTGGCGCTAATGGTGTAGAACCACTTGGGTGATCCCAATTTATGTATAAAGGCCCACATAGCGTGTCCTGTCCTTAACCGTTGATACTGATACGCAGCGATGCGGCAATCGCCCACGGCGCCAACATGAGTGAGGCAGCGAGCAGCGCGCCCAGGATAGCCAGATGGGCAGCGACGCCGTCTCCGAAAATGGCTGCCTGCACCGCACCGGCGCCAAAAATGAGCACCGGGATATACAGTGGCAGCACCAGCAGCGAGAGCAGCACCCCGCCCCGCGCCAAGCCGACGGTTAACGCTGCACCAATCGCGCCAATCAAGCTCAAGCTTGCCGTGCCCAGGGCAAGCGACAGCGCCAGCACGGCGTAGCTACCCGCTGGCAGCGCCAGCATAATACCCAATATCGGCGCCATCAGCGCCAACGGTAGGCCGGTCAGCAGCCAGTGCACGGCCACTTTGGCCAAACTCAGCGCGGCTAACGGCTGCGGCGCCAATAACAGTTGCTCCAGACTGCCATCGTCATAATCGCTACGAAACAGGCTGTCTAATGACAGCAGCGCGGCTAACAGCGCCGCCACCCACAGCAAACCCGGCGCAATGACCGCTAACAGCTCAGGGTCGGGCGAAATCGCGATCGGAAACAGCGTGATCACCAGGGCAAAAAACACCAGCGGGTTGAGCACTTCGCCACGGCGCCTCAGCAACAGCGTTAAGTCACGCACTAGCGTGGCCTTCACGGCGATCATCAAGCCACCTTTGTGCTCACGCAGTGGCACTGCTAGCACCTGTTGGGTGGCATCTGAAGCTTGTGAAGAGCTGTGTGAAGCGCCATGTAAAGAGCTGTGCAACCCTTTCTCCTTTACCCGAGGGATATCCGTCTCAACAACGGTGAGGCGGTCAATTCGTGGTGTGTCGTTACCAGCACMCAGCCCCCCGCCTGAGCGTGGGCCACAAGCTGCCTTTCCAGCTCAGCGACGCCGTGACGGTCTATCGCGGTAAAAGGTTCATCCAACACCCAGAGAGACCGGGGCGTCAGCGTTAAGCGTGCCAGCGCCACGCGACGCTGCTGGCCAGCAGAGAGTTGCCCTGCAGGCACATCTTCAAAACCTGCCAGGCCAACCCGCTCAAGGGCGTCCAGGCGCTGATCCTCGTTACCGTTTTCCCCGCTGAGCGCCTGATACCATGCCAGGTTTTCTAACGGGGAAAGCCCCAACTTAATACCTGGGGCGTGCCCTAAATAGAGCAAATTAGCGAGGAAATGTTCACGCGCCTCTTTCATCGCAGCGCCATTCCAGAAAAGCTCGCCCTGATAGTCACTGAGCTGCCCGGAGAGGATTTTCAGCAGGCTGGTCTTACCACTGCCATTGGGCCCCTCGATACGCACAATTTCACCGCTGCGAATATCTAGATCCAGCCCTTGAAACAGCCAGCGGTCGTCGCGTTCACAGGCAAGCTGTCGGGCTTGTAGACACAGGCTCAAGCGTCTCTCCTGGCATATTGATTTTGCGTCGAACTCTACACGTAAAGCCCCTTGCTCGCCACTCACACAATGCGGCGCTGGGTCGCAGCGTGATCTCCATCAAAGAGGGTTAAGACTAATTACTGCTAGCACTGTATGCAAAAACAGGTCTATACTAAAAACCACTGTATGAAAGAACATGCAATGGAGATTTCATAATGACCCTATCGATGGCATCACCTACCGCTACGTTCGGCCACATGCAAGCAGTACCACGTCCCTATGCGATGGCAGCTAACGTTACCCGACGCAATACCTATGCGCTCAAAGTGCGCGGCAATGCATTGTGTGATTGCAACTTATTCGATGGCGATGTCATTATTATCCGGCGCTATCAACACGATACCCAGATAGAAACCGCCGTTGCCGAAATTAACCAGCAAACAATAGCCTTGAAGCAGCTCTCTATCAGCCGCTTTGGCGTTGAGCTATGGCCAGAGGATACTCAGCAGCCMGCGCTTTTTTTGCATAACCGGGATATTCAGGTGCTCGGCATGGTAATGGGTGTGAAAAGTGAGACTACCTTCACGGAGCATTAATGCGCTATCGGGTTCCCGAGCTGTTCCCTGCGTCATGGCATACGGCTGACATTGAAGTCGAAAAGAGCCAATTTATTACCTGGGTCTGCTACGCCCCAGATATCAATGCATTCACTAGTCTGTTGAATGCGGCAAAAMCCGCGCACCCTAATGCCAGCCACCACTGCACTGCCTATATTGCCGGGCCACCCGGCGAGCAAAATCTGATTGGCTTTTCCGATGATGGTGAGCCAGGCGGCACCGCTGGCCGACCCATGTACCAGGTTCTCCAAGGCAGCCAACTGGGCCAGATTGGCTGTGTGGTGATTCGTTATTTTGGCGGCACCAAGCTAGGCACCGGAGGTTTAGCCCGCGCCTACGCCCAGGCGGTTAGCCATGCCCTTGAGACGCTACCTACACGGGAAGTGGTTGAGCGCAACAGCTACACCCTGCGACTCACCTTTGCTAATGAAGCGATTGCCCGCGCCTGGTGCGAAGAAAGTGCGATCCCTATTGAGCAAGCCGACTATGATGGTGATGGCGTGCGCCTGACCATTGGCTGGCCACGGGACTGCCCATTTGATCTTACTCCACTGGAAAACCGTTTAAAAAGTGCTATCCATATTATCACTGACTAGCTCCCTGGCTAGAGCACCCATCTATACTCAACATCCCCTCTAGACTAAACAACACGCCTATAAAAAACGCGACATACCGAAAGTGTCAGTATGCCGCGCTCTGTTGACCCACTATTAAAACAGGCGGTGAACACCTGCCTTAAGCGTTACCCCAGGTACTTGATCATTACGCCTGCGGCGACTGCCGAGCCAATCACACCCGCCACGTTGGGGCCCATGGCGTGCATCAGCAGGAAGTTATGCGGGTTCGCCTCAAGCCCCACCTTGTTAGCCACTCGCGCGGCCATCGGCACAGCAGATACCCCCGCGGCGCCGATCAAGGGGTTGATGGGCATTTTGCTCATCAGGTTCATCAGCTTGGCCATCAATACCCCGGCGGCCGTGCCAATGCCAAAGGCAACAATCCCCAAGCCTAATATCCCCAGCGTCTCGAACGACAGAAAACTCTCAGCCATCAGCTTGGAGCCTACCGACAGGCCGAGGATAATCGTGACGATATTAATCAGGGCGTTTTGCGCGGTATCCGACAAGCGCTCTACCACACCGCACTCGCGCATCAGATTACCGAAGCAGAACATGCCCAGCAGCGGAGCGGCATCGGGCAGAAACAGCGCGACCAGAATCAACAGCACCAGTGGGAAGACCACTTTTTCCAGCTTGGAGACCGGCCGCAGCTGAGTCATCTTGATCTCACGCTCTTTCTGGGTGGTCAACAGACGCATAATCGGCGGCTGAATCAGTGGCACCAACGCCATATAGGCGTAGGCGGCCACGGCGATAGCCCCCAGCAGCTCCGGCGCCAGCACGCTGGAGACGTAGATGGAGGTCGGGCCATCGGCGCCACCAATAATACCAATGGCGGCGGCCTGATTAAGCGAGAAGTCCATCACCCCCATTGAGGTGAGCAACACGGCGCCAAACAGAGTGGCAAAAATACCGAACTGAGCCGCTGCACCTAAAAACAGCGTACGTGGATTGGCCAACAGCGGGCCGAAGTCGGTCATGGCGCCCACGCCCATAAAGATAATCAGCGGAGCAATACCCGAGGCAATCGCCACACTGTAGAAGCTATAAAGCATGCCATCGCCGTACCCAACGTTCATGGCGATATCCCGTGCAGCACGCACCTGATCAGGCGCAGCCCCCTCATGGGCTAGTGATTTTAACGACTCCCGCCAGGCGTCTAAGTTCGATAGCGGATCGAGGTTTGCACCCAGCGCTGCCGCCATCTGCTGCAGCACTGCAGGCTTGGCAACCTCAATCGCTTGGTCGAGCGCTGAAATGGCCAGCCCGGCCTCAGGGATATTGGCGAGAATGCCGCCAAAGCCAATAGGCACCAGCAGCAGCGGCTCAAACTTCTTATAGATCGCCAGGTAGAGCAGCAGTAGCCCCACGACCATCATCACCGCTTGGCCAAGCTCCAGGTTGTACAGCCCCGAGCCTTCCCATAACGTTACTAATTTATCCATTATTGGGCCCTTAGAGCTCGATCAGCGTGTCGCCTACGGCGACGCTATCGCCTTCGCTGACATTAACCTTAGACACAGTGCCTGCACTGCTGGCACGCACTTCGGTTTCCATTTTCATCGCTTCAAGGATGATCACCACATCGCCCTCTGCGACGTTGTCGCCGGGGCGTACATTCACCTTGAAGATATTACCGGCCAGCGGGGCATCGATGCTTTCTCCACTACCGCCACCGCTCGGCGCAGGCGCTTCGCTAGAGGATGGCTGGGCCGACGCCGTGCCAGAGGCAGTTTGCTCTTGCACTTCGCCCAGCTCACCGCCTTCAGAGACCTCTACCACGAAGGCTTTGCCGTTGAGTTTCACGGTATAGGTTTCCGGGCCGCTGCTAGCGACCGGCGCTTTGCTTTCCACCTTGGCGGGTGTCTTTTCGGCGCTTGCTTCAGCTGCTTGGGGGACAGGCTCAAAGGCGTCGGGATTGTCGCGATTTTTAAGGAACTTCAGACCAATCTGCGGAAACAGGGCATAGGTCAGTACGTCATCCACTTCGCGCTTACCTTCGGCCAAGCGGATACCTTCAGCGCTGGCTTTGTCTTTCAGTTCGGTGGCCAGCTTGTCCATCTCGGGCGAAAGATTATCCGCCGGGCGACAGGTAATCGGCTCGCCGCCTTCCAGCACGCGCTTTTGCAGCTCAGCATTGAAGGGCGCTGGCGCGGCACCGTACTCACCTTTGAGCAGCGCCTGAACTTCCTTGGAGATCGACTTATAGCGCTCGCCCATCATCACGTTCATCACCGCCTGGGTGCCGACAATTTGCGAAGTGGGCGTTACCAGCGGAATAAAGCCAAGGTCTTCGCGGACGCGGGGAATCTCGCTCAGCACGTCGTCCAGCTTGTCGCCCGCGCCCTGCTCTTTGAGCTGGCCTTCCATATTGGTCAGCATGCCGCCCGGCACCTGAGCAATCAGAATGCGCGAATCAATACCACGCAGCGAACCTTCAAAAGCAGCGTACTTCTTGCGCACTTCGCGGAAATAACCGGCAATATCTTCCAATAGCTCAAGATCCAGCCCCGTATCGCGGCCGGTATCTTTGAGCATGGCCACCACGGACTCGGTGGGGCTGTGACCGTAGGTCATCGACATGGACGAAATCGAGGTATCGACATTATCAATGCCTGCTTCCACCGCCTTCAAAATGGTTGAGGTAGAGAGGCCGGTGGTGGCGTGGCAGTGCAGGTGCACCGGAATCGATAGCTCTTTCTTGAGCCGGGTGACCAAATCGAATGCCGTATAGGGCGTCAGTAGCCCCGCCATATCCTTGATAGCCAATGAATCTGCGCCTAAGCCAGCAATGGTTTTGGCGAGATCGACCCAGCTATCCAGGGTATGTACCGGGCTCACAGTGTAAGAAATAGTGCCCTGGGCGTGACCTTCGACGTTACGCACCGCCTGAATGGCGCGCTCTAAATTGCGCGGGTCATTCATGGCATCGAAAACACGGAAGACATCAACGCCGTTGGTTTTCGCCCGCTCAACAAACTTATCGACAACATCATCGGCGTAGTGGCGGTAGCCCAATAGGTTTTGCCCGCGCAGCAGCATGGCCTGCGGGGTATTGGGCATGGCCTCTTTTAACGCACGAATGCGCTCCCACGGATCTTCACCCAAATAACGAATGCAGGCGTCATAGGTAGCCCCACCCCAGGTTTCCAGCGACCAGTAGCCAACGCGATCCAGCTTTTCGGCGATCGGCAACATATCGTCCAGGCGCATACGCGTGGCAAACAGCGATTGATGGGCATCGCGCAGCACGACATCGGTAATGCCTAGAGGGCGTTTTATTTCGTTCATGGTCTTGGCTCACAGTAGAGAGTTGTAAGTTTGTAGTAAAAATAACAAAAAAATAGCCAAAAGAGGGCTGAAATGGAAAAAATTGAGAAAGTTAGCGACGTCGCGTTGTGCGATAACGGTGCACTGCAGCACAGATCACTGCCATGACCTCGTCACTTTGATCAGAGGGGGCCGAAGGTTGCGAGGCTTTTTTACCCGAATCAACAGCGACGGGAACAGGTTGAAAACGCCCGATAAGCTTCGACATCAGCGTGACGCTAATAACTAAAACTGTAAGAAAAACAAACACTACGCCCATACCAAGCGCCATCAATGCTAACCCATCTTGTAATAGTTCTTGATCCTGCATAAGACGCTCTCCTTTCTTAAAGTACCGTTCAAGCACTGTTTTACGCACATCATTACGCCAATACGACGAAAGGCGCTTGGCTCAGTAAGGGGAATACACTAACCTGCCACACCCAGAATAGAATGCAATGGCGCGATAGTGGAAGTCATGGTTGTTAATTTACTACAAAACGGCAGAATCGGCCTAGCCCCGATGGAAGGGGTAATCGACGCACTGACTCGTGACCTGTTAACCCGTCACGCCGGGTTCGACTGGACGGTTACCGAGTTTGTCCGCGTTGTGGATGCTCGCCTGCCGCCCAGAGTGTTTTATAAGCACTGCCCCGAGCTTACGCAACCGCCTGTCGCAACGCCGAGCGGTATTCCCGTGCACTTACAGCTGCTGGGCTCAGACCCTGCTGCTCTGGCCGCCAACGCGCGCCAGGCGCTTAGCTTAGGCGCAGTGAGCGTCGACCTTAATTTCGGCTGCCCTGCCAAACTGGTTAACCGGCACGATGGCGGCGCCTCGCTGCTACGCCAGCCGGATCGCGTCTATAAGGCAGTTAAAGCCGTTCACGACGCTTTAGAGGGAGCAATCCCGGTGACCGCCAAGATTCGCCTGGGCTTCGCCAATCGCCGTTTAGCGGTTGCTTGCGCCCAGGCCACTGAAGCGGGCGGCGCCGCGCAGCTAGTAGTGCATGCGCGCACCCGAGACGAGGGCTACCGCCCACCGGCGCACTGGGAGTGGATCGGCAAAATTCGCCGGCAGGTGAATATCCCGGTTGTCGCCAATGGCGATATCTGGACGTTGGAAGATTACTGGAAGGCCCGCACGCTGTCCGGGTGCCGCGATGTGATGCTAGGGCGTAGCGCACTGGCCGACCCTTGGCTGGCGCCACGTATACGCCACTGGCTGCAAACCGGCGAGCGACTGCCCGCAAGCAGCTGGGCCATGCGCGCCAGCGTACTCAAAGAGTACGCCGCCCTGCAGCGCCAGCAGCTGCCTGACCGCGTCGTGGTCTCTCTAGTGAAGCAGTGGCTCGCCCAAATGCGCCAAGGCAGTAGTGAAGCCGAAGAAAATTTTCAGCGTGTGAAGCGCCTCACCGAGCTGGATCAACTGCTCGACAGCCTCGTGGTTGACGATCACCACGTCGCGCTAGCTTAGGCCACCACTTGATCGAGGCAAAAAAAAGCGCCCTACCGCAAAGCGGGGGCGCTACACACGATCGCAAGACCGGGGTGCGAGCCTTAGCCGGTCAGGCTTGAAAATAGGCGGTTAGACCAAGAACAGGKAATAAGGCTGGAAACAGAAAACCCGCCCTCGATAAGAGAGCGGGTTTTGGAATCTGGCGCGCCCGGGAGGATTCGAACCTCCGACCCCCTGATTCGTAGTCAGGTACTCTATCCAGCTGAGCTACGGGCGCGTAATATTTTGCTAATGCTAATTCTGCTAGGACTAAAATCCACCAGCATACTTACGACTACTGAAAAGCAGCTTCTAGGAAGGTGGCGCGCCCGGGAGGATTCGAACCTCCGACCCCCTGATTCGTAGTCAGGTACTCTATCCAGCTGAGCTACGGGCGCATACCTTCTAACATGCAATTGGCGGAGAGAGAGGGATTCGAACCCTCGATAGGGCTATAAACCCTATACTCCCTTAGCAGGGGAGCGCCTTCAGCCACTCGGCCACCTCTCCTCAACGGCACGGCGCGAATATTACCGATTTAGCTTTCTTGTGTCTAGTCCCCTAAGGTTTTTTTTCGCACCGGCCATACCTTACATATAAGCTTACGCTTTAAGCATCGTTTCATCATGCAAGCCCGCAAGTCTTATTCCACTTCGTTTTCACTGTCTCGTTCACGCTGAATCCGCTGGTAAATCTCTTCACGGTGAACTGCCACATCTTTCGGCGCATTAACGCCTATACGTACTTGATTGCCTTTCACACCTAGAACGGTGACGGTGATTTCATCACCGATCATCAGGGTTTCGCCAACACGGCGAGTTAGGATGAGCATGGCTGATCTCCTTTTCAGACGTTTTATGCAACGGGATATGTCAGCCGGAGGCAACACCATGCCATTATGCGGCATAGCGCTGCCTGTCACCAATGACTCCGGCTCCATGACACCTTAACCTCCCGTTGAAAGAAAGCTCACCACCACACGGCAGCAAGTACCCCTTCAGCGTAGAAGGTTTAAGGCATAAATGTTATTCAGATTCGATATCTGATTTATCTAAGCCAAAAGCTTTGTGTAATGCGTTAACCGCAAGTTCCATATGTTTCTCATCAATCACAACCGAGATCTTAATCTCAGAGGTAGAGACCATACGGATATTGATATTCTCGTCAGCTAGAACGCGGAACATTTTAGATGCCACACCCGCATGAGAACGCATACCAACACCGACCAAAGACACTTTAGCAATATTGTCGTCGCCGCGCAGCTCACCGCCGCCCAAATCAGGAATCACCGTCTCTTCAAGCAGCTTCTTAGTGGCCTTGTAATCGCCCTTAGCAACGGTAAAGGTAAAGTCGGTATAGTCACCGGCCGGCGCCACGTTCTGCACGATCATATCAACTTCGATATTGGCATCGGCAATGGGACCTAGAATGCGCGAAGCTACCCCTGGTACATCCGGCGTATTGAGCAGGGTTAGTTTTGCTTCATTCTTGGTAAAGGCGATACCGGAGATCAGTGGTTCTTCCATAGCGTCCTCGTCTTGGTCAGCTTCTGCAACAATTAGGGTACCGGGGCCGTCTTCAAAGCTCGACAGCACCCGCAGGGGCACGTTGTACTTACCGGCAAACTCTACCGCGCGGATCTGCAGCACTTTAGAGCCGAGACTGGCCAGCTCAAGCATCTCTTCCACGGTAATGCTGGTTAAGCGCTGTGCCTTTGAGCATACGCGGGGGTCGGTGGTGTATACCCCGTCAACATCGGTGTAAATCTGACACTCATCGGCGCCGAGCGCAGCGGCTAGCGCCACACCTGTGGTATCGGAACCACCGCGACCCAGCGTCGTGATATTGCCGTCTTCGTCGACCCCTTGGAACCCAGCCACAACCACGACCTGCCCAGCTTCAAGGTCGGCCTTCAGGTCGTCGGTTTCGATACGCTGGATACGCGCCTTGGTATAAGCGCTATCGGTATGAATGCCTACCTGGGCACCAGTGTGCGACGTCGCCGGCACGCCGATTTGCTGAAGCGCCATGGCGAGCAGTGAAATAGTCACCTGCTCACCGGTCGACAGCAGCATATCCATCTCGCGCGGTGCCGGATCCTCGTTAAGCGCTTGGGCCATATCGGTCAGGCGATTGGTTTCGCCGCTCATGGCGGAGACCACGACCACTACCTGATGGCCCTGGTCGCGGAAACCCTTAACCTTTTCCGCTACGGCCTTGATACGCTCGACAGAGCCCACCGAAGTGCCGCCGAACTTCTGTACGTATAGTGCCATATGCCGTTTTTCCTATGCGTTCGGGAATGGAGGGTGAAAGTGTTATAAGTTTTAAATAAATAATAAGGCCGGTAGCAATAATGCCACCGGCCTTAAGGTTTAGCTAAGAACGTTTTCCAACCATGCCGGTACGCTCTTCAACGCATCCGGCAAGGCGTCGGGTTGACTACCTCCCGCTTGGGCCATATCAGGACGGCCTCCGCCCTTACCGCCTACCTGAGAGGCGACATGGTTAACCAGCTCACCGGCTTTCACACGGCCAGTCAGATCCTGGGTGACCCCAGCGATCAGGCTCACCTTGCCCGCCGCCTGGTCGGCAACGCCAAGGATAATCACCCCGGAGCTGAGCTTGTTCTTAAGCTGATCAAGGACGCCGCGTAGATCTTTGCCTGACACGCCATCCAGCTGCGTTGCCAGCAGCTTAACGCCGTTGATCTCCTGCACCTGACTCAGCATGTCGCTACCCGCAGCGCTGGCCAATTTGGCCTTAAGCTGCTCAAGCTCTTTTTCCAGGCTCCGGTTACGCTCAACCAGTGATTCTACCCGCGCTTCAAGCTGCTCTGGCTTGGTCTTCAAACGTTCGCCAAGGCGCTCAAGGCGGGCTTCCTGCTCGCGGAAGTAGGCCAGCGCATTTTCGCCGGKGATTGCTTCGATACGGCGCACGCCGGAAGCAATGCCTACTTCGCTTATCACATGGCAACAGCCAATATCGCCGCTACGCGCCACATGGGTTCCACCGCACAACTCAATAGAGAAGTCGTCGGCGCCAATGGTCAGCACGCGCACGTTGTCGGCGTATTTGGCCTCAAACAGTGCCGCAGCGCCCTTGGCTTTGGCCTGGTCCAGGCTCATCTGCTCGGTTTTGGTCGGCGCATTGGCCAAAATCTGCTCGTTAACCAGCCGTTCGACCTCCGCCAGCTGCTCGGCGGTCATCGGTTCGAAATGGCTAAAGTCGAAGCGCAGGCGCTCGGCATTCACCAGCGAGCCTTTCTGCTGTACGTGATCGCCCAGCACCATACGCAGCGCTTTGTGCAGCAGGTGGGTGGCCGAGTGGTTGCGGAGGGTGGCGGTACGCAGACTGGCGTCCACTTCGCCGCGCACGCTGGCTCCGACACTTAGCGAGCCTTCAACCATTATGCCCTGGTGAAGGTGATGCCCACTCTGCTTCTGGGTATCGGTGACCTGGAAACGGCCGCCGTCGACATACAGATAGCCGGTATCGCCCACCTGACCACCTGACTCGCCGTAAAACGGCGTACGGTCTAGCACCACGACGCCTTTTTGACCTGCTTCCAAGGCGGCCAGCTCGTTGCCTTCGCTGTCGACCAGCGCCGTTACCTTGGCTTGATCTTCCAAGCGGTCGTAGCCGGTAAAGGTTGTTTCGCCCTCCAACTCAATAGAGGCGCTGTAGTCGGCGCCAAACTGGCTAGCCGCCCGTGCACGCTCACGCTGAGCCTCCAAGGCCTGCTGAAAGCCCTCTTCGTCCAGGGTAACGCCACGTTCACGGCACACATCGGCGGTGAGATCGAACGGAAAGCCGTAGGTATCGTAAAGCTTGAAGACGGTTTCACCCGGCAGCACCTTGCCGTCCAACTCCGCCAGGGCCGCGTTCAATAGCCCCATACCGTGATCCAGAGTACGCGCAAACTGCTCTTCTTCTTTTAGCAGCACGCGGGCAATTTGATCGCTCGCTTCACGCAGTTCCGGATAGGCATCGCCCATCTCAGCGTCCAGCGCCTCGACCAGCTTATGGAAGAACGGCTCAACCGCGCCCAGCTTGTGGCCATGGCGAATTGCACGGCGAATGATTCGACGCAGCACATAACCGCGCCCTTCGTTGGAAGGCAGCACACCATCGACAATCAGGAAGGCGCAGGAGCGGATATGGTCAGCAATCACGCGCAGTGAGGGCGTAGCGGTATCAGGGTGTCCTGTCGCCTTAGCCGCAGCCTGCAGCAGGTTCTGGAACAGGTCGATTTCGTAGTTAGAGTGCACGCCCTGCATCACAGCGGCGACCCGCTCCAGCCCCATACCGGTATCGATAGAGGGCTTGGGCAGCGGGTTGAGCGTGCCGGCAGCATCGCGGTCAAACTGCATGAAGACCAGGTTCCAGATTTCGATATAGCGGTCGCCATCCTCTTCCGGGCTGCCCGGCGGGCCACCCCAAACCTCTGGACCATGATCGAAGAAGATTTCTGAACTGGGGCCGCAGGGGCCGGTGTCGCCCATCTGCCAGAAGTTATCTTCATCCAGCTTGGAAAAACGCTCGGGATCGATGCCGATCTCATCTTTCCAGATGCGTTCGGCTTCGTCATCGCTGATATGCACCGTTACCCACAGTTTGTCTTTAGGCAGACCCAGCGTTTCGGTCAGAAATACCCAGGCAAAGCGAATAGCATCGCGCTTGAAGTAGTCACCAAAGCTGAAGTTGCCCAGCATTTCAAAGAAGGTGTGGTGACGCGCGGTATAGCCGACGTTGTCCAAATCGTTATGCTTGCCGCCCGCCCGCACGCAGCGCTGCGCAGAGGTGGCGCGCACGTAGGGGCGCGGGTCGCGGCCTAGAAACACATCTTTAAACGGCACCATGCCGGCATTGGTAAACAGCAGCGTCGGGTCGTTGCCCGGCACTAAGGAGCTAGTGGGCACAATAGTATGCCCCTGCTCTTCGAAGAAGGTGAGAAAGGCCTGTCTAATCTCTGCGCTTTTCATAGGGTATCCGTAACAAGAAAGCGTGATGTCCCAGGGCGCTGTTGCCGCTACCCTCAGGGGTCGCAAAGCAGCCATTATAGCGCAGTTGTCAAACGACTAAAGCCGCACTTAGTGGCAGAAAGGCAAACAACTCGCGACAGAAGGGCAACAACGATGAGAACAACCAGATCGACCAGCGTATTAGAGCGCTACTAGAAATGTAAGAGGGGGGATGTTTTACCGGCTGGAGAAAACGTATTACAGACAGGAGAGCGCGTAGCGGATCTGCTCAAAATCGAAGCCGCGGCTGGCGAGAAAACGCTCCCGCCTGGCGCGCTCTTTGGGTGTCTCACCGGGACTATCGAAGCGCCGCGCCAGGGTTTCCCGGGCCAGCTCAAACCAGTCGATCTGCTCACCCTCCTCTACCTCTTCAAATGCACTATTGAGGGTTTCCTGGTCAACGCCGCGCTGGCGCAGCTCGCCTTTAATACGGATCACGCCCTGCCCACGCAGAATACGTGAACGGACGAAACTGGCCGCAAAGCGAGCGTCAGACTGCAGACCTTGTTCGATCAGAGCGTCTAGGCACTCATCAATAGCGTCGTCGTCGAAGGATTTCTTCTTTAGCCGTTGGGCAAGCTCGGSGCGGGAGTATTCGCGCCGAGCCAACAAGCCAATAGCGATGTCACGGGGCGTGGCATCGCGCTGGGAGGTGAATGCCATCAGCTTATCTTAGCTAGCATTAGCTTAGTGAATATCGTCTTAAAGCAGATCGTCATCACCCGCATCCAATTCTGCCGCTGCTTCGGCAGGCGCATCTTCCTTCTCCTTTTTAGGATCAGGCTTGGCCAAGAGCTGCTCACGAATCTGCGTTTCTATTTCGAGCATAATCTCCGGGTGCTCTTCCAGGTAAAGCGCTGAGTTGGCTTTACCCTGACCGATTTTCTTACCTTTATAGCTGTACCAGGCACCGGCTTTATCAACCAGATTGCACTGCACACCCAGGTCGATGACCTCACCGGCATGGTAGATACCCTTGCCGTAAAGAATCTGGAATTCAGCCTGACGGAATGGTGGTGCTACCTTGTTTTTGACTACTTTCACGCGGGTTTCGTTACCGGTGACTTCATCACCCACTTTCACCGAGCCGGTACGACGAATATCCAGACGCACGCTGGCATAGAACTTCAGCGCGTTACCACCAGTGGTGGTTTCGGGGCTACCGAACATAACGCCGATCTTCATGCGGATCTGGTTGATGAAGATCACCAGGCAATTGGCGTTTTTGATATTACCGGTGATTTTACGCAGTGCCTGAGACATCAAMCGCGCCTGTAGGCCAACGTGGGAATCACCCATTTCGCCTTCGATTTCAGCGCGCGGCGTTAGAGCTGCGACCGAGTCGATAACAATCACGTCAACACCGCCGGAGCGTACCAGCATGTCGGTAATTTCCAGCGCCTGCTCGCCAGTGTCCGGCTGGGAAATCAGTAGATCATCCAGGTTGACGCCCAGCTTTTCTGCGTAGCTGGGGTCAAGCGCATGCTCGGCATCCACGAAGGCACACACTTTGCCTTGCTTTTGCGCTTGCGCAATCACCGAAAGGGTCAGTGTCGTTTTACCCGAGGACTCCGGACCAAAAATTTCTGCCACTCGGCCAAACGGCAGCCCGCCGATGCCAAGTGCGATATCAAGACCCAATGAACCGGTGGAAACCGACGGCATGACGACACGCGGCGCGTCGCCGAGACGCATAACGGTGCCCTTGCCGAACTGACGGTCAATTTGGGTGAGTGCAGCGTTTAGCGCTTTAGTGCGGTTGTCATCCTGAGCCATTCAGAGATTCCTCATAACAAGCTGTATAATTAGCCAGTAGTATGCCAAAGATTACGCCGTAAACAAATCCTTGATCGCGCTTTCTCTCATCTATTTTCATAAGGGCCTTTTTTCGTAAGGACCTTTTGCTTACGACGGGTTTGTCTTGCTCGCCTTCTCGCGCTCATTCAGGCGCGCCACCAGCCCTACCAAGGCCTGACGTACGGCCTGCTCGCGCACCGACTGGCGGTCACCAGGGAAGTGGAAACATTCGGCCTCCTGGGCAGCGGTATCTCCCCAGGCCAACCAAACCGTCCCCACGGGTTTCTCAGCACTGCCGCCATCCGGCCCGGCCACGCCGCTAACGGCAACGGCCAAGCCCGCGCCACTTTCACGMCAGGCGCCCGCCACCATGGCATTAACCACCGCTTTACTTACCGCACCATGTTCGGCGAGCGTGGCCTCAGGCACCCCTAATAAGCGCGTCTTGGCGCCATTCGCGTAGGTGACATAGCCCGTCGTAAAATAAGCAGAACTCCCCGCCACCCCGGTAATGGCACTGGCAATACCGCCCCCGGTGCATGATTCAGCAGCAGTCACTTCCACATCCAACTGCTTACAAAGCCGCCCCAGCCGCTGAGCCAACAGGTTTAAATCAAGGTTTTTCAGGCTAGTTTCGCTGGGCACTATCGTCGCTCCTTCAAGTAAGTCGTCTGTTCAGCGTAGAATACTGCGTTTAGCTTGCTTAAAGAAATTGCCAATGCCGTAAGCCGAGATGGCTTACGCCACGCTCAATCAGGACGCCCATGTCACAGGCCATTCCCCCCAACACGCCAATGATCACCCAGTATTTAAAGATCAAACGCGAGCACCCCGAGGTGCTGCTGTTTTACCGCATGGGTGATTTTTACGAACTGTTTTTCGACGACGCCAAGCGCGCCGCCGCGCTGCTGGATATTACCCTTACCCAGCGCGGCCAGTCGGGGGGTAAGCCGATCCCCATGGCGGGTGTACCCTACCACAGCGCTGAAGGCTATCTAGCCCGCCTGGTCGCTGGCGGCGAGTCGGTGGCCATCTGCGAACAGATTGGCGACCCCGCTACCAGCAAGGGCCCCGTTGATCGTCAGGTGGTGCGGATCGTCACCCCCGGCACGCTCCACGATGAAGCGCTGCTTGATGCCCGCCGCGACAACGTACTGGTGTCAGTCTCCCCCGGTAAAGAGAGCTGGGGGCTTGCCTGGCTAGAGCTCTCCAGCGGGCGTTTTAACGTGCTGGAAGTGGAGAGCGAAGCCGAGATGCTCGCCGAGCTTACTCGCCTCTCCCCCGCGGAGCTGCTGGTGCCCGAAAGCCTGACGCTACCCGATGCCTGGTCACAAAAACGCAGCCTGCGCCGTCAGGGTGAGTGGCTGTTTGACCTGGAAAGCGCCACCCGCAGCCTATGCGACCAGTTTGAAGTGCAGGATTTACGCGGCTTTGGCTGCGCGCATTTAACTACTGCGCTCATTGCTGCCGGGGTGCTGATCGATTACGCCCGGGACACCCMGCGCTCACGCCTACCCCACGTGACCGCCATCAGTGTTGAGAACCGCGACGACGCGGTGGTGATTGACGCCGCCAGTCGCCGCAATCTGGAAATCGACATTAATCTGGGTGGCAGTAGCGATAACACCCTGGCCAGCGTGCTGGATACCTGCACCACCGCCATGGGCTCACGCTTACTCAAACGTTGGCTTAATCGCCCACTGCGACAACGTGAGATCGTCCAGGCCCGTCATGCGGGTGTGGCGCTGTTAAGCCTGGACGCAGCCTATATGCCGCTGCGCGAGACGTTAAGCGATGTAGGCGATGTGGAGCGCATCCTGGCCCGAGTGGCACTGTATAGCGCTCGCCCGCGGGATTTGGCGCGGCTGCGCGATGCGCTGGTAACGCTGCCTGAACTGGAACAGCAGCTTAGCGAGGTAGAGAGCGGCAGCGCTTTGGACAACCTGCGCCCGCATATTCGCCCCTACCCGGAAATGGCCGATATGCTCAGCCGTGCGCTGGTGGAGAACCCACCGGTGGTGATTCGCGATGGCGGAGTGATTGCCGATGGCTTTGACGCCGAGCTCGATGAGCATCGTGGCATGGCAGAGAACGCCGGCGACTACCTGATTCAGCTAGAGATTCGCGAGCGTGAGCGCACCGGCCTTGCCAATCTCAAAGTGGGCTACAACCGCGTACACGGCTACTTTATCGAACTACCGCGTTCACAAGCCCAGCAGGCGCCTGCCGACTATATTCGACGCCAGACGCTGAAAAATGCCGAGCGGTTTATTATTCCTGAGCTCAAAGAGTTTGAGGATAAGGCGCTATCGGCCAAATCTCGTGCGCTCACTCGCGAAAAATGGCTTTACGACCAACTGCTGGGCGACCTTAACAACAGCCTTCACGCGCTACAAAGCACCTCTCAAGCGCTAGCCGAGCTGGACGTACTGTGCGCCTTTGCTGAACGCGCCGAGGCGTTGAACTGGGTACGCCCAACGCTAAGTGAATCCACAGGCATTCAAATTAACGCTGGGCGCCACCCGGTAGTGGAGCAGGTGAGCGAGACGCCCTTCGTACCCAACGACGTGACGCTCAACCCTGACCAGCATATGCTGATTATTACCGGCCCCAATATGGGCGGTAAGTCGACCTATATGCGCCAGACGGCGCTAATCGCCCTACTGGCCCATTGCGGTAGCTTTGTGCCCGCTGACGCCGCCGAGATCGGCCCGCTGGATCGAATATTCACCCGCATTGGCTCATCGGATGACTTGGCGGGCGGCCGCTCTACCTTTATGGTCGAGATGACCGAAACGGCTAATATTCTCCACAATGCCACCCAGCAAAGCTTGATCCTGATGGATGAAATTGGCCGTGGCACCAGCACCTTTGACGGCTTGTCGCTGGCCTGGGCAAGCGCCGAACATTTGGCCAAAGGGCGTGCGCTAACGCTGTTTGCCACCCACTACTTTGAAATGACGGCGCTGCCTGAGCATATGGAAGGGGTGGCCAATATCCACCTAACGGCGACCGAGCATGGCGACAGCATTGTTTTTATGCACCGCATCGAAGCGGGCCCGGCCAGCCAGAGCTATGGTTTGCAGGTGGCGCAATTAGCGGGTGTACCCAACCATGTGATTAAACGTGCCCGCGAGAAGCTGATAAGTTTGGAGCAGCGCGATGTGGACAACACGGCGCAGGCACCGCGAACCGCTCCGCAGCAAAACGATCTGTTCGCCGCTGCACCACACCCGGTGGTCGAAGCGTTGGAAAACGTCGATATGGATGGTTTAACGCCGCGGGAAGCGCTATCACTGTTGTATCAGTGGCGAGACCTGATCTAATAGTGCTCATAACTTGGAAGGCCATAAGTGAGCTTCTAGTGCCAGGGCAGGTTGGAGCGAGGGTCTTTTTCCAAGGATGGAAAAAGTAGCGCCCAAGGATGGGTTCACAGCGCCCTCGCGGAAACCTGTACTGGCATTGCTACCAACTGGAATCATATGGCGCTTGCCGACAGGTAGGCGCACCTCTAGAATGTCGCTCAAACTTTTAGCTTATAAAAAACGGCTGATTTATAACCATTCACGATTGACCATGGCCGGGAGCATCCCGGCCCTGCAAGAGGGATAGCAAGATGACGTTTGTCGTTACCGAGAACTGCATCCAGTGCAAATACACCGACTGTGTGGAAGTCTGCCCGGTCGACTGTTTTTACGAGGGCCCGAACTTCCTGGTCATTCATCCTGACGAGTGTATCGACTGCGCGCTGTGCGAGCCCGAGTGCCCCGCCGAGGCGATATTCTCCGAGGATGAGCTACCGGATGGACAGGAGGCCTTTATTGAGATCAACGCTGAAATGGCCGACGTATGGCCCAACATTGCCGAGCGCAAAGATCCGCTGCCTGACGCCGAAGAGTGGGATGGCAAGCCTGGTAAGCTTGAGAAATTAGAGCGCTAAATTTCGCGTTACTCTTTTCAGCTCCATTTTCAAGTGCCATTTTTCTTAAAGCCAGCGTCCACGCTGGTTTTTTTATGGTTTAGACAAACTTGCACTGGCAAATTCCAGACAAAAAAAGGCGGCCCGTAGGCCGCCCGCTCCAAGCACTTCCTCTGACCACTCCCTGGATCAACTTCCTCAGATGACGTCCTTGCCGGGGCTCACCTCACTGTATCACCCAGCGCATCTGACCTACATCCCGCTGCATCCTGACTGAAGCATCCTTGCCTCCCCTTGTCCTGTGTATATTGTGTCAGATCACGGCAGCTTCTCAACAAAGCCAAAATGTAAARGGGCGAGTCGCAGCGACTCGCCCTTTTTTTAAAAAACCTTTAAAAACAACAACTTTAATTTAAATTAATGGAAAATTACGTTGTTTTTTACCCAAATCGAGCGATTCTCGTCAGTATTTGTAAGATATCTCTTACAAAATCTTAAGACATCTCTTACAAGCCCCGCTAAAAAATCGCTCGATATTGGCTTTTACTGCCCTTTAATGGCCTTCAGACCCGGGTAAGTCACATCACCCAGCTCCGCTTCAATCACCAGCAAACGGTTGTACTTGGCAACCCGATCAGAGCGGCACAGTGAACCCGTTTTGATCTGACCGGCGCAGGTGCCCACTGCCAAATCGGCAATGGTGGTGTCTTCGGTTTCACCAGAGCGGTGTGAAATAACCGCGGTAAAGCCCGCATCCTGAGCCATCTTGATAGCATCCAGCGTCTCGGAGAGCGAGCCGATCTGATTGAACTTGATCAGGATAGAGTTACCGATCTGCTCATCGATACCGCGCTTGAGAATCTTGGTATTGGTCACGAACAGATCATCGCCCACCAACTGCACTTTATCGCCCAGCTTGTCGGTTAGCGCTTTCCAGCCCGCCCAGTCCGATTCATCCATGCCGTCTTCGATAGAGACGATCGGATAATCGGCGCACAGGCCTGCCAGGTAATCGGTAAAGCCTTGGGCGTCATAACTTTTGCCTTCACCGGAAAGGTTGTACTGGCCGTCTTTATAGAACTCAGACGAAGCACAATCCAGCGCCAAGGTAACGTCTTTACCCAGGGCGTAACCGGCATCAGCAACAGCTTGTTTAATCACTGCTAGCGCATCGGCGTTAGACGCCAGGTTAGGCGCAAAGCCGCCCTCGTCGCCGACGGAGGTGGAAAGCCCCTTCGCCGAGAGTACTTTTTTCAGCGCGTGGAAAATTTCCGCGCCCATGCGCAGCCCTTCACGGAAGTTGGGCGCACCTACTGGCTGCACCATAAACTCTTGGATATCGACGTTGTTATCCGCGTGCTCGCCGCCGTTGATGATGTTCATCATGGGTACCGGCATGCTGTACTGACCCGGCTGACCGTAGAGCTCGGCAATGTGGGCATACAGCGGTACGCCTTTGGCATTAGCAGCGGCTTTAGCCGCCGCCAGGGAAACCGCTAGAATCGCATTCGCCCCCAGGTTCGCTTTGTTCTCAGTACCGTCTAACGCCAGCATGGCATCGTCCAGGCCACGCTGGTCGCGAGCATCCATCCCCATCAACGCATCACGAATCTTGCCGTTGACCGCTTCAACTGCTTTCAGCACGCCTTTGCCCAGATAACGCGACTTATCGCCGTCGCGTAGCTCTAACGCTTCCCGGGAACCGGTTGAGGCACCGCTTGGGGCACAGGCTTCGCCGACGGCGCCACTGGCAAGGCGTACGTGCGCCTGCACGGTCGGGTTTCCACGCGAATCCAGCACTTCCAACGCACTGATAGCAACAATTTTGGTCATGGCAGTTTCCTTTACGGTAGGTCGGATAAAATTATTAATATAACGCCCTGCTTAGCGAATCGTTAGCGGCTCAAATCCTTTAACCAGCGCATCCAACTGGGCAAGCTGGGTTAAGAACGGCTCTAGCTGATCCAGTGGTAGCGCACAGGGGCCATCGCACTTAGCGTTATCAGGGTCAGGGTGAGCCTCTAAAAACAGCCCGGCAAGGCCAACAGCTACCCCTGCCCGCGCCAGTTCAGCTACCTGGGCACGACGCCCATCAGCACTGTCCGCACGCCCACCGGGACGCTGCAGCGCATGGGTGACATCGAAAACCACTGGATAGCCAGTTTGCTTCATATCACCAAATCCCAGCATATCAACAATTAGATTGTTGTAACCAAAGCTTGAGCCTCGCTCGCAAAGCATCAGCTGGTCGTTACCCGCTTCCTGGAACTTGCTGAGGATATGGCGCATTTCATGGGGGGCCAAAAACTGCGGCTTTTTGATATTGATGACCGCACCGGTTTTGGCCATGGCGACCACCAAATCGGTTTGGCGGGCCAAAAARGCCGGCAGTTGGATAATGTCGGCAACTTCAGCGGCCGCTTCGGCCTGCCAGGGCTCATGCACATCGGTAATAATGGGTACATTGTGGCGGGCTTTGATATCCGCCAGAATCTGCAGCCCTTTCTCGATACCCGGGCCGCGGTAGGAGTTGATTGAGCTGCGGTTGGCTTTATCGAAGCTGGCCTTGAACACGTAGGGCATACCCAGCTTTTGGGTCACCGTAACGTAGGCTTGGGCGACTTCGTCGGCAAGCTCGGCAGACTCCAGCACGTTCATGCCGCCCAATAACATCAGCGGCAAGGAGTTACCGGCGGTTAAGCCGGCAACGTTAATATGACGCTCTTGTGATCCATCTTGAGACTGCTCTTGAGAACGGTCTTGAGAAGCCATGCTTTTGCCCTCTTATTCCTGAGAATTCGCATGGGCGCGACTGCGCGCTGTTTTATGCTCCAATGCGGCGTTAACAAAGCCCGAGAATAGCGGGTGGCCATCACGCGGTGTAGACGTGAATTCCGGGTGGAACTGACAGGCCACATACCAAGGGTGATCCGCCAGCTCGATCATTTCCACCAGCGACTGATCAACGCTCTTACCTGAGATTACCAGTCCCGCCTTTTCAAGCTCATCAATAAACTGGTTATTGACTTCGAAGCGATGACGATGGCGCTCAACAATCTCTTCTGAGCCATAGGCTTCGCGCGCCTTAGAACCCGATGCCAAATGGCATACCTGACCACCTAAGCGCATGGTGCCACCCAGGTCAGACGCCGCATCGCGCAGCTCGATTTTGCCTTCCGGGTTCAGCCACTCGGTGATCAACCCCACCACCGGATGCTGGGTATCATGGGTAAACTCGGTAGAGTTGGCGTCGTTCCACCCCGCCACGTTACGAGCAAACTCAATCACCGCCACTTGCATACCCAGGCAGATGCCTAGATACGGCACCTTGTTTTCGCGGGCGAACTGAGCGGTCATGATCTTGCCTTCTACGCCGCGTTCACCAAAGCCGCCGGGCACCAGAATGGCATCTTTACCTGCCAGGCGCTCAGTACCGTGACGTTCGATATCTTCGGAGTCAATATAGTCAACGTTGACCTTAATGCGGCCCTGGATACCGGCGTGAATCAGCGCTTCGTTGAGCGACTTGTAGGCATCCAGCAGCTCCATGTATTTACCCACCATGGCGATGCTGACCGACTTGAGCGGATTGAGCTTGGCATCCAGCACCTTCACCCATTCAGAGAGATCGGCTTCAGGCGCTTCCAAACGTAGCTTATCGCAAACGATCTCGTCGAGGCCGTGTTCGTGAAGCATCAACGGAATACGATAGATGGTATCGGCATCCTGCAATGGCACCACCGCACGCTCTTCAACGTTGGTGAACAGGGCGATTTTGCGACGCTCGCTCTCTTCCAGCTCCACTTCGCTCCGGCAAATCAGAATATCCGGTTGGATACCGATAGAACGCAGCTCTTTAACGCTGTGCTGGGTGGGCTTGGTTTTGGTCTCACCCGCCGTTTTGATGTAGGGCACCAGTGTCAGGTGCATGAACAGCGCGCGGTTGGCCCCCTGCTCACTACGGATTTGGCGGATCGACTCCAGGAAAGGCAGCGATTCGATGTCACCCACCGTGCCGCCGATCTCTACCAGCGCCACATCAAACCCTTCACCGCCAGCGTAAACGCGCTCTTTAATCTCGTCGGTGATGTGCGGAATGACCTGAACGGTGCCACCAAGGTAGTCGCCACGGCGCTCTTTACGCAGTACGTGCTCGTAAACACGGCCGGTCGTAAAGTTATTGCGCTGGGTCATTTTGGTGCGAATAAAGCGCTCGTAATGCCCGAGATCAAGGTCGGTTTCGGCGCCATCTTCTGTGACGAACACCTCACCGTGCTGGAAGGGGCTCATGGTGCCCGGATCCACGTTGATGTACGGGTCGAGCTTGAGCATGGTGACCTTAAGGCCGCGGGCCTCTAAAATCGCCGCAAGCGAGGCGGAGGCGATGCCCTTGCCAAGAGAGGACACAACGCCGCCGGTCACGAAGATATATCGTGTCATGGATAACCTGTCGAAACGTGATCAGAAGGCACGGCAGAAAGCCACGCCAGGATGGGTCGACAGACTAGCAGATTACGACCTAAGGCTCAATTTGAACTGAGCAGTCATTAAACCGCCCCAGCGATAGGTCTACGCGAGGGCGCTGTGAACCCTTCCCTGGGCGCTACTTTCGCCATCCCTGGCGAAAGACCCTCGCTACGACCTATCCCTGGAGCTGCTCTATGCATCAGACACGTTCTATACGCCTAGGTAATCCAGAATACCTTCTGCAGCTTGGCGGCCTTCGTAAATCGCCGTGACCACCAAGTCAGAGCCGCGCACCATATCGCCACCGGCAAAGATTTTTTCGTTGCTGGTTTGGAAGGCGTACTGGCCGTGCTCTGGCGCGGTCACCCGGTCGCGTTCGTCGACCTGAATGTTGGCGCTATCGAACCACGGCGCAGGGCTTGCCTGGAAACCGAAGGCGATGACCACGGCGTCCGCCGCAATGATCTCTTCAGAGCCGGGCACTACTTCAGGACGCTGACGGCCGTTTTCGTCCGGCTCGCCCAAGCGGGTGCGCACAACCTTCACGCCTTCGACCTTCTCTTCACCGACGACCGCCACCGGCTGACGGTTGAACAGAAACTCAACGCCCTCTTCACGGGCATTGGAGACCTCACGGCGCGACCCCGGCATGTTGCCCTCGTCACGACGATACGCACAGGTCACGCTGGCCGCATTTTGACGGATAGAGGTACGGTTACAGTCCATCGCCGTATCGCCGCCGCCCAGCACCACCACGCGCTTTCCTTCCATGGAGATATAGTCGTTGGGATCCTTCTCGAAGCCTAAGCAGCGATTGACGTTGGCAATCAGGAAGTCGAGGGCTTTGTACACGCCCGGCAGATCTTCACCGGGGAAGCCGCCTTCCATGTACTTATAGGTACCCATGCCCAGGAAGACCGCGTCGTACTCCTGCATCAAGGTCTCAAATTCGATATCGGAGCCGATTTCGGTGTTAAGACGGAACTCGACCCCCATCTCCTCAAAGACTGCCCGGCGGCGTTCCATCACGCTTTTTTCCAGCTTGAACTCAGGAATACCAAAGGTCAGCAGGCCGCCAATTTCCGGGTACTTATCGAATACCACCGGCTTAACGCCGTTACGGGCCAGGATATCCGCACAGCCCAAGCCCGCAGGGCCTGCGCCAATGATGGCGACTTTTTTATCTGTCCAGGTGACGTGTGACATATCTGGACGCCAGCCCATGGCAAACGCGGTATCGGTGATGTACTTCTCCACCGAACCGATGGTCACCGCACCAAAGCCGTCATTTAGCGTGCAGTCGCCTTCGCACAGGCGATCCTGCGGGCACACGCGGCCACACACTTCAGGCAGCGAGTTGGTTTTGTGGGAGAGCTCAGCGGCTTCAATAATATTGCCTTCCACCACCAGCTGTAGCCAGTTAGGAATGTAATTGTGTACCGGGCACTTCCACTCGCAGTAGGGGTTACCGCAGTGCAGGCAGCGGTGCGCTTGACTGGCCGCATCGGTGGGTTTGTACGGTTCGTAAATTTCCGCAAACTCTTTGGCACGGGCGCGGGCGTCTTTCTTTTCCGGGTCTTTACGACCCACATCAACAAACTGAAAATCGTTATTTAAACGGTTAGCCATGATCTCTCTCCTGTCAGCGTGAGGGGCATAAGCGGGTTATTGCGGCTGACGCCGAGACTGATCCAGCAAACTACCTAAGCTTGCCGCTTTTGGCTTCACCAGCCAGAAGTGGCGCGCATAGTCGCTGAAGTCTTCCAAAATAGCCGCCCCACGCGCCGAACCCGTTGCAGCCACATAGGCTTCGATCATTTCACGCAGGTGACGACGATACGCCTCCATGGCCTCTGTGTTAACGCGGTGAATCTCGACCAGCTCGTGGTTGTACTTGTCCACGAAGGTGCGTTCTTCATCCAACACATAGGCAAACCCACCGGTCATCCCCGCGCCGAAGTTCACGCCGGTTTCGCCAAGTACGCAGACCAAGCCGCCGGTCATATATTCGCAGCAGTGGTCCCCCGCGCCTTCAATTACCGCTGAAGCACCGGAGTTACGCACGGCAAAACGCTCGCCTGCGGTACCGGCCGCAAACAGCGTACCGCCGGTGGCACCGTACAGGCAGGTGTTGCCGATAATGGCGGTTTTATGGCTCTCAAACTGGCTGACTTTAGGTGGCACAATCACGATACTGCCGCCGTTCATGCCCTTGCCGACATAGTCGTTGGCGTCACCTTCCAGGTAGAGGTTCAGGCCACGGGCGTTCCACACCCCGAAGCTCTGCCCCGCCACCCCGGTAAAGCGGGCGGTGATCGGCGCAGCTTCCAGACCCTCTTCGCCATAGCGCTTGGCGATGGCGCCGGACGTTAACGCGGCCACGCTGCGGTCACAGTTGGTGATGGTGAAATCAAACTCACCGCCTGACTGGTTTTCGATAGCGTCTTTCAAGGCCGCCAGCACTTCCTGATTTTTGGCCCCCGGATCGTGAGGTACGTTACGGCTGACCTTGCAGAACTGCGGCGCGTCTTTAGGTACAAAATCATTGGCCAGCAGCGGCGTTAAGTCGAGCTTACGCTGAGAAGGCGTATTACCTTCCAACACTTCCAGCAGGTCAGTACGTCCAATTAGATCGGTCAGCTTGCGCACACCCAGCGCTGCCATCAGCTCGCGCACTTCTTCAGCGATAAAGCGGAAGTAGTTTTTGACCATATCCACGGTGCCGCGGAAGTGCTCGCCGCGCAGGAAATCATCCTGGGTGGCCACACCGGTGGCGCAGTTGTTGAGGKGACAGATGCGCAGGTACTTACAGCCCAGCGCTACCATCGGCGCGGTACCAAAACCGAAACTTTCAGCACCCAGAATCGCTGCTTTAACAACGTCTAAGCCGGTTTTCAGGCCGCCGTCGGTCTGCAGGCGAATCTTGTCACGCAGGCCATTGATACGTAGCGCCTGGTGTACTTCCGGTAGCCCCAGCTCCCAGGGCGAACCGGCGTGCTTGATGGAGGTCAACGGACTCGCCGCCGTGCCACCGTCGTAACCGGAGACGGTAATCAGGTCGGCGTAGGCTTTGGCAACGCCGGTCGCGATAGTGCCGATACCCGGCTCAGAAACCAGCTTCACCGACACCTGGGCTTCAGGGTTAACCTGCTTAAGGTCAAAAATCAGCTGAGCCAAGTCCTCGATAGAGTAGATATCGTGGTGGGGCGGCGGTGAAATCAGCGTCACGCCGGGCACCGCATAGCGCAGCCGGGCAATCAGTTCGTTCACTTTACCGCCGGGCAGCTGACCACCTTCGCCGGGCTTGGCGCCCTGGGCGACTTTGATCTGCAGCACTTCCGCATTGACCAGGTAATGTGGCGTCACGCCAAAACGACCGGAGGCGATTTGCTTGATCTTCGAGCTACGCACCGTGCCGTAGCGTGCCGGGTCTTCGCCGCCTTCCCCTGAATTGGAGCGACCGCCCGCTTCGTTCATGGCCTGGGCCAACGCTTCGTGGGCTTCTGGCGACAGCGCACCAAGCGACATGCCCGCACTGTCAAAGCGTGGCAGCAGCGCTTCAACCGGCTCGACCTCGTCAAGTGGCAACGGCGTTTCAACCGGTTTGAGCTTGAGCAAATCGCGGATGGTGGCTACCGGGCGCTCGTTCACCAACTGGGCGAACTTCTTCCACTTGGTGTAGCTGCCCTCTTGAACCGCGGCCTGAAGCGACATCACCACATCGGGGTTATAGGCGTGGTACTCGTGGCCGTGAACGTATTTGAACATGCCGCCTTGGGAGATTCCTTTGCGGGGAATCCAGGCATCTTTGGCCAGCAGCGCCTGCTGCATCTGCAGCTCGGCGAAGCCGGTGCCTTGGATGCGCGATGCCATGCCGACAAAGCACATATCCATAACTTCATCCGCCAGCCCCACGGCTTCAAACAGCATCGAGCCACGGTAAGAAGCCAGCGTCGAGATACCCATTTTTGACAGGATCTTGAACAAACCTTTTTGCAGACCTTTGCGATAGTTCTCGCGGCCATCCGCCGGGTTACCGGTCAATTCGCCTGTACGKTGCATATCCGCCATTACCTGGTAGGCAAGCCACGGATACACCGCCGTAGCACCTACCCCAAACAGAACCGCCATTTGGTGGGCGTCCCGGGCGTAGCCGGTTTCCACCACAATATTGGCATTGGGGCGCAGCGCCAAACGACCTAAGTGAGAGTGCACGGCACCCACCGCCAAGGCAGCCTGAATCGGAATTAGGCCTTTCGCCAGCTCGGCATCGGTGAGCACCAGGATCACTTTACCGGCGCGCACTTGGGCTTCGGCTTCTTTACACAGCGCTTTAAGCGCTTGGTGCAGGCTCTGCTGCTCCGGGTCGTAGCCCAGCGACAGCGTATAGCTGGCGAAGGCCGGGTCGTCCTGGCTGACCAGCGCAGTAAATTTACGCGGCGACAGCACCGGCGTGGTCAAAATCAAGCGGTGCGCATGCTCAGGCGTGGCTTTAAAGACGTTCAGCTCAGCGCCACAGCAAGTTTCCAGCGACATGACGATCGCTTCGCGCAGCGGGTCAATGGGCGGATTGGTGACCTGGGCAAACTTCTGACGGAAGAAGTCCGTCAACAGGCGCGGACGGCTCGACAGCACCGCCATGGGGGTATCGTCGCCCATTGAGCCAACGGCTTCCTGGCCGCTCTCCGCTAGCGGGCGCAGCACCTGATCGCGCTCTTCAAAACTGACCTGGAACAGCTTCTGCTGAACATTGAGCGCATCGGCATCCATGGTTTGGAAACGCGCCAGCTCGGTTAGCGCCGACTCCAAATAGCTGGCTTCCTGCTTTAGCCAACGCTTGTAGGGGTAGGCAGATTTTAGCCGTTCATCAATATCGGTGGTGTGAAGCACTTCGCCAGTTTGGGKATCAACCGCCAGCATCTGCCCAGGCCCAACGCGGCCTTTGGCGACGACATCTTCAGGCTTGTAGCCGTAGGTGCCCGTTTCCGAGGCCAGGGTGATATAGCCGTTTTTGGTAATCACCCAGCGCGCCGGGCGTAGTCCGTTTCGGTCGAGCATACACACCGCTTGGCGGCCGTCGGTCATCACTACGCCCGCCGGGCCGTCCCACGGCTCCATATGCATGGAGTTGTATTCGTAGAAGGCACGCAGCTCGGCGTCCATGGTTTCGACGTTCTGCCAGGCAGGCGGCACCATCATGCGCACCGCACGGTGCAGCTCCATCCCGCCGGTGAGCAGCACTTCCAGCATGTTATCCATGCTTGAGGAGTCAGAGCCGGTGGTATTGACGATCTCGTCCAGTTCGGCGATATCCGGCAGCCGCTCATTGACGAAATTCGCCTTACGCGAGTTCGCCCAACCGCGGTTGGCTTCAATGGTGTTGATCTCACCGTTGTGTGCCAGCAGGCGGAATGGCTGCGCCAATGGCCAGCGCGGTGCGGTATTGGTCGAGAAGCGCTGGTGGAAAACACAGATAGCAGTTTCCAGACGCGGGTCGTTCAAGTCCTGATAGAACGCCGGTAGATCTTCCGGCATCACCAAGCCTTTATAGGAGACCACTTCTGACGACAGGGAAGCGACGTAGAAGTCCGCTTCGTCGCGCAGTGCCTGTTCGGCACGGCGGCGGGCCATAAAGAGGTCAACATCGAAGTGCTCGCCCTGGCCTGGCTGCACAAACAGCTGGCGAATGCGCGGCAGGCAATCCAGCGCCATGGGTCCACAAACGCTCGGGTCTGTGGGCACATCGCGCCMGCCCAGCACGTTGAGCCCGCGTGCTTCCAGCTCGCGGGTTAGGGTATCGCGGGCATGCGCTTCACGGGCGTCATCGTTGGGTAGAAAAACGACACCCACGGCAAAGCGTTCGCCAAGCTCAGTATCAAACGCCTCTTTGGCCAGTTCCTGCATAAAAGGCGTGGGCATTTTAAGTAGCAAACCACAGCCGTCGCCGGTCTTTCCGTCGGCAGCGATACCGCCCCGGTGGGTCATGCAGGTCAGGGATTCAATGGCAGTTTTCAGCAAGTCGTGGCTAGCCTGGCCTTCCATATGGGCAATCAGGCCAAAACCACAGTTATCGCGAAACTCGCCAGGCTGGTGAAGACCTCTATTCATGGGCGTGCCTCTACTAGTCAGCGTATTTTTTTAGCAGCGTGCTTATGGTATAAAGGACGGTTTCGCTTTTTTTATGGTGCTTATAACCTGCCCAGAATGGGGTGTTTCCCACGTTCGCTGCCGCAACAAAATGGCCGGTCAGCATAGCGATTGGTAACCACTTTGCGCAATCTCTTGGCACCTACAACGTTAGAGAAACTCTTTTCAAATCCGGTATTTGCATTCTCATTCAAGGAAAAAATACATATACTTCAAACACTTGTAATCATACAAAACGCTATTTTAACGCTTTTTATTTTCCATTAAACTTTAGTCTAAATAGGGCTCACGCACCCATGCCGATAGCGCATAAGGCATGCGGATTATATAGAAACACTGTTCTACTACTTGGCTGAAAAATAACGCTGCGCGCATGCAAAACTGCCCTCATTAACGCGCCTGGTTTTACACGGCGGCTAATGAGGGCTGGGCCTCTCTCTTAACTAGAACGCGCTTTAATGAGCTTGCGACTGTCGTTGCTCAGCGGCGCGGATAGTCATCAAGCAGCGTGCGGAGAACGTCTACGGGCGTAGCATCGCTGACGCAGGCATCGCCTAGGGCGTTAAGCAGCACCAGGCGCAGGCGGGTGTCGATATTTTTCTTATCCAGCCGCATACGGGCTAAAAAGTCATCGCTGGTCATATTCGCCGGGGCCGCTAACGGCAGTTCGGCGCTCTCGATCACCGCCAGGCTGCGTGCCAGGGCCGCATCGTCAATCCAGCCTAAGCGATGAGACAGCGTTGCCGCCATGGCCATGCCCGCGCCCACGGCTTCGCCGTGTAGCCAATTGCCGTAGCCCTGGTGGGCCTCAATGGCGTGGCCAAAAGTGTGGCCCAGATTAAGCAACGCCCGGACGCCCTGCTCGGTTTCATCTTCGGCGACAATGTCCGCTTTGATTTGGCAACTGCGCGCTATGGCGTCGGCGACAATCTCCGGCACCACATCCAGCAGCGCGGCCATATTGGCTTCTAACCAGCTTAAAAACGCTTCATCACGAATCAAGCCGTACTTGATCACCTCGGCCATCCCCGCTGCGAGCTCACGGCGGGGCAGGCTCTTAAGGGTGTCGATATCCACCAGCACGGCTTTGGGCTGCCAGAAAGCGCCGATCATGTTTTTACCCAGCGGATGGTTAACGCCGGTTTTACCGCCCACGGAGGAATCCACCTGGGAAAGCAGCGTGGTGGGCACCTGGATAAAGGCCACGCCACGCTGATAAGAGGCGGCGGCGTAGCCGACCATATCGCCAATCACCCCGCCGCCCAAGGCGATCAGGGTGCAGCGGCGGTTAAAACCGGCCTCCAGCAGCGCATCCCAAATGCGGCTGACCTGATCAATCGTTTTGTATTGCTCGCCATCGGGGAGCACCACGGTGCGAACATCCAAGTGATCCGGCAGGCTGGTGCATAGCATTTCCAGGTAGAGAGGCGCGATCGTCTCGTTGGTCACCACCATCACCTGCTGTCCGGCCAGGTAGGGGGTCAACATATCGGCACGGCCCATCAGGCCGGTAGCAATATGAATCGGGTAGCTGCGCTCTTCTAGGGCAACGTTAAGCGTGCGTTGCGCGCTAGCGGTCGAGGTCATGGGGATACCTTATGATTAAACGTTCCAGCCGACGATGATGGGGATTCAAGCGGGTCTACCAGCCGATGGACCCGGCGCAGGATTTCATTGACCACCGCCCTGGGGCTGCGGCGGTCGGTGCGCACGGCAATATCCGAGGTGGCTCGATAGAGTGGATCGCGCTGGGCGAACATGTCGTTGAGCACCTGCTCGCGGTTAGCGCACTGCAGTAGCGGCCGGTTACGATCTTTCGCCGTCCGTTTGAGCTGCTGGTCGACAGTGGTCAACAAGTAGACCACCGTGCCCCGCTCGCGCAGGGCACGGCGATTCTCTTCGCGCAGCACCGCGCCGCCGCCAGTGGCGACCACCACCGGAGAGAGCTGGGTTAACTCATCGATCATATGAATTTCCCGCAGTCGAAAGCCCTGTTCGCCCTCCACATCGAAAATCCACGGGATATCAGCCCCGCAGCGGTCTTGGATGGCGTGGTCACTGTCGTAAAACGGACGCGCAAGCTCGGCCGCCAGTAGGCGACCAATGGTGCTTTTGCCAGCCCCCATGGGGCCTATGAGAAATAAATTGGGTAAATCCTGCATCAGCGAACCGTTAAGCCATCGTCTAGGAGTCGTGGAGTAATAAAGACTAACAACTCTMCCTTCTCATTGCTCTCTTCGGTATAGCGAAACAGTCTACCGAACAAAGGAATATCACCCAAAAGCGGTGTTTTGGCGATTTGGCGCAGCTCTTCGGTGGTCAAAATACCACCTAACACTACCGTTTGGCCGTTATCTACCAGCACTTGGGTCTCAATCTGGTTGGTATCAATCGGCGGCTCGCCGCCAAATTCCGATTCTCGGAAACTGTCATTTTTGATCACCAGATCCATAATAATGCGGTTATCCGGCGTGATTTGCGGAGTGACTTCCAGCGAGAGTTCGGCTTCTTTGAACTCGGTATCCGGATTATCGTTGCCATCCACGCTCTGGAAGGCGCGCTCTTCACCCTGGCTAATGCGCGCGGTGCGCTGATTAGCGGTAATAATTCTGGGCTGTGAAATGGTCTGGCTTTTACCTTCACTCTCTAGCGCGCGCAGCTCTAAATCCAGCAAAATATCGCCGGATAAATAGCCAAAGCTAAAGCCGGTGCCTGGCCCGGTGGCCTCCCCCAAATCTACAGCTAAGCCGCCCTGCGCGCGGTTGATACCATTAGGATTGATATCGCGTCGACTGAAGGTGCCGTCAACCCCCTCTTGAAAGCCGCGGGTGCTCGACACACCCCAGTTAATGCCCAGTTCACGGGAAGCGGTGTCTCGAGCGATCACAATGCGGGCTTCTATTTGTACTTGGCGGACGGCGACATCCAAACGATCAATGATACGCACAATATCGCGCACCTGTTCGGCGGCATCCTGCACCAGCAACGTATTGGTGCGCTTATCAACGCTGACACGACCACGCTCGGTGAGAAGTCCAAAGCCATCCTCATCACCACCGCGCAGCAACTGGGCTAAATCTTCGGCCCGGGAATACTTGATCTCGATAAACTCGGTGACCAGCGGCGAGAGTGTTTCACGCTGGTTGCGCGCCTCTAGCTCCTGGCGTTCAAAGTCAGCCAGCTCACTGGCGGGCGCCACGACAATCACATTGCCCTGCTCACGGCTCGATAACTGCTGGCTTTGCAGAATCAGTGCCAACGCCTGATCCCAGGGAACATCATTTAAGTTGAGCGTCACGCGCCCCGTTACGCTATCGCTGGCAACTAAGTTTAGCCCGGTAAATTCGGCCAGCGTGGCCAGCACCGAACGCACTTCGATATCCTGAAAGTTAAGACTCAAACGCTCGCCGTTGAAGCGTTCACCTGTCGCTTCAGAGGGTTGTGACTGTTGGCTGGCGGGCTGCACTTCCACCGTCAGCGTACGGCCACTGTGCGAGGAGATCATCGCATAAGCGCCCTGGATGGCGATCGCTAACTGGGTGTCGCCTTGGCTGGCGCGGGGCGTAATCCGCGTGATGGGGGTCGCAAAGTCGGTGACATCGTAGACCTGGTTAAGCGCGTCAGGAATGGCCACATCGCTCAGGCTCACCAGCACCTGGTCGGGGGCCCCTTCCCGCACGTTGGCTTCGACCCCTTCGCGATCAAAGGTGACTAGCAACCGACCGGCGCCGTCTGCGCCGCGGCGAAAATCAATATTCTCAATCTGCGGCCCTTCGTCGGTTTCAAGCCCCGCTGAAGCGATGCCAGGCGATGAGCTAAGCGAGCGGCTGGCATCTGAAGTAAAGGTAATACGTAGACGATCATCCAGCACGCTAGACGTGAACGCCTGAGGCTCGCTGAGATTGACCACCAGGCGAGTACGGCCATTGCCCTCCAAGGCGGTAATCTGCGCAATGCCAAGACGATTAACGTTAATGCGCCGGTTATCGAGCCCACTTTGGGTCTCTGCCAAATCCAGCGTCACTCGCGGCGGAGAGTCCAGGCGATAACTCCGCAGCGCGGGCACGTCGCCGGTGAAATGCAGGTCAAGGTAGGCTCCAGCGTTCTCGGCGGGCAGGACGTCAATATCTGTCAGCACCGCGGCAGCCGCCAGTGAAGGCAACAGTAAACATAGTGCGAAACATAGTGCGGCCATGGCCATAAAAAGAGTCATTCGCCAAGCTGTAACTGCCATGAGCTATTTCCGCTTACTGGTTGTTTTCGTTAATGACCAGCGACACCTGCCGCTCCTGCCAACCGTCCTGCTGGGTGAACACTCGCTCGGTAACACGTATTTCTTGTGCCCTGATCTCGGCGATACGCCCATAGTCGGCGCCCATATAGTTGCCCTCTTTGGCGCTGGTCACATTGCCATCCGGCGAGGCAATCAATGCTACCTGCCGCTCCCCCATACGCATGGTACCGACCAATCGCAGCTCTTGCAGCGAGAAGCGCTCCAGCGGCTCTGGGGCGCGCTGCGGATCAGGCGCAAGGGCGCCCTCGCCTCGATCAGCGCCGCCCTGAGCAATCGCGTCGGGGGGCAAAAAAGGGCTACGTCCGTCGCTATATAAATAGGCCAAATTCTGGCTTTCGGGCAGCGCGATAGCCACAACCGGCGGCTGCCCGCCTGGGGACTGACGAATATCGGCCAGCGTGCCATCAAGCTGCGCTAGGTCGGCGTCCGCACAGCCTGTCAGTAGCGCCACTGAGGCCGCCAGCGTGATAATAGGCGTTACCCTTACCGCCAGCAGTGCCGTCGATTTAGCTCTCATGGCGCGTCCGCCCCCTCGCTGGAGGACGGGTCATCCTCCTCCACATAGCGGTAGGTGCGCGCGAGTAACGAAAGGCGCAGCGTGTCGCCACGACCATCAACGGGCGCCAAGGTAAAATCGTGCTGGGTCACCATACGCGGCAGCGCGGCAATATCGGCACTAAAATGCGCCAATTGGTGATAGCCGCCGCGCACCTGTATATCCAGCGGCTGCTCGGCATAATGGGCCTGGGTTTGTGTTGGCCGCAGTCGAATCGTTTCAATGGTCAGATGATTATCAACGGCGGCATCGAAAATGCTATCGAGTAGCGAGGGAATTTCCGCCTCGGTGGGCAGCATGGTGCGCAAACGCCCCAGCTGACCTTCCAGGGTCACCAACTGCTCGCGCATTTCCGGCAGAAAGGCCGCTTGCGAGGCTTTACTGCGGTATTCGCTCAGCAACCTGACTTCTTGGCGCTGGGCGGCCATCAAAGCTTCGCGCTGCTCGCTCACCACTAACCACATCATGACACTCAGTGCGGCCAGCAGCGCCAGACAGCAACTCAACACCTTTAATAGCCATGGCCAGCTACCGGCCTCTTTAACGTCTAGATCCCGCCAGTCAACAGCGCGCAGGCGCTGCCACTCAATCGCCCACTGTTCGCGGTTAAGCGTCATGGAAGCGCCTCCTCAACGCCTTGCGGAAGCGCTGCAGCGGTCTGTTCCACATCAAAACGAAACACACGGCCTGAGCCGTTTGGCTCACTTTCGACCGCCGAGAGCGAGGGCACGCCTAAACCCGGCAGCGCAGCAATTCGGCGCAGCTGTTCGGAAACCTGGCGATCGCTGCCCGCCACCGCGGTGACGCTCACGCTGCCACCATTTTTCGCTAAGCGTTGATAAATAACGCCATTAGCCACGCTCTCCGCCACGTCGTTAAATAGCTGTACGGCATCCGCTCGTTCTGACTGCAACGTTTGGAAGACGGCGATCTGCTCGCCTAACCGCTCGGCATCGCTGGCGTAACGTGAAACGCTGGCGATATCGGCATTAAGACGCTCAATATGGCCGCTGATGTAAGCATTACGCTGCTGCTGGGCCGCTAATTTAAACTGGTAGAGCTGAGAGATCAGCAGGCCAAGCACCACGCCCAGCGCCAGCATAGCCGCCACAATCACATAAAATTTGCGGGTTCGCCTTTCACGCTGGACTTCCCGCCAGGGCAGCAGGTTAATGTTCATGCTCATCGGCTAATTCTCACTAACTAATTCTTACTAACTAAGCCTCACTAACTAACTCTCACCAACTAGCTCTCATTGACTCACCCTCATGGCCAAGCCACCCGCGGTGAGCATTGCCGGAGCATGGTTGCTCAATGCCTGAAGGTTTAAGCGCTTATTGACCTGCATGCGCTGAAAAGGGTTAGCAACAGTCACCGACATACCACTATCTTCAGCAATGCGCTCGGCAAGCCCTGGAATCACGCTTGACCCGCCCGCCAGCACAATGTGCTTTACCTCTTGCTGACGCCCGGCGGTGTAATAGAGCTGCAAGGAGCGCCCCACCTGCTGCACCACGGTTTCCAGAAACGGGTTGAGCACCCGCTCATGGTAATCACCGGGCAGCCCGCCACGCTTTTTGGCGAAGCCGGCTTCTTCCATGCTCAGGTCGTAGCGGTCACGAATGGCATCGGTGAGTTGACGGCCGCCAAACGCCGTGTCGCGGGTATAGACGATATGCCCACCACGGACGACGTGAAAGGCATTCATATTAGCGCCAATATCCACCAACCCAATGCAGGCGGTGGGATCATTCTCCACCTTTAGCTGGCGACGCAGCTCGGCGAGCGAACGCTCCATAGCAAAGGTTTCCACGTCTACCACCGCGGGCTCTAAGCCAGCCCGCTCCAGCGTGTCGGTGAGCTGGGTCACATCCTGCTGCCGACAGGCAACCAGCGCTACCTGCTGCTGCTCATCGTCAAAGGGCGCCGGGCCCAGGCACTCAAAATCAAACGCCACTTCATTGAACGGAAACGGAATATGGCGGTCTGATTCGGCCACGATATGTTCTTCGATCTCCTCTTCACTTAACCCGATGGGGAAGCTCAGCGTTTTGGTAATCGCGGCACTGGCGGGAACGGCCACCGCCGCTTTACGGGTAGAGGGCTTGGCGTGCTCCACTGCACGGCTAAGCACACTGGCGACGTCATCAATATCGCGGATACGCCGTTCCACGACCGCTCCTTCGCGCAGGGGACGTACGGCATAGCTTTCTACTTGGTAATTATCGTGGCACTGTTTAAGCTCAAGCAGCTTGACGGTCGCCGAGGTAATATCGACGCCGATCAACCCTTTAGCAGATTTTAGAAAGCGCATATTGGGGTTTGGCTCCACCTGCTTGTCGCCCGTTTGTTACATATGGTTTGAGGTTACATTATTTTTAATTTAGTCACACGCGAACCAACTTAGCGCATATCAACACTGGTGGCCGCCGCCTCAGGTTCCTATAATGGCTGCCAATTGCATGATACGGCCGCTTAGATGCCGATCTTTTTTATTCTTCCCAGGGTGTTTTTCGTACATGACGTTTCTTCGAACCCTTATTGTGTCGCTGTTTTTCCTCATTGTGTCGTTGGTGGGCGCCACCGCCTTAGCCGTGATTGGCGCCGCCATTTACTTTGCCCCAGGATTGCCCGACGTTCGCCAACTGCAGAATTTCGAACTAAGCACCCCGCTGCGAATTTTTACTCAAGACGGCAAATTGATTGGCGAATTCGGTGAAGAGCGCCGCATGGCGATCAACTTTGACGAAATTCCACAGGATATGATCGACGCCTTGACCGCCGCTGAAGATGCCAGCTACTTCGACCACGCCGGCGTCGATCCGCGTGGTTTGGCGCGGGCCATGCTTCAACTGACGATGAGTGGCGATATTCAATCCGGCGGCTCGACAATCACCATGCAGGTCGCGCGTAACTATATGCTGACGCTGGATCAGACGTTTACGCGTAAAATTCGTGAAATCCTGCTGGCGCTGCAAATGGAGCAGATACTCAATAAAGAGGAAATCTTCGAGCTTTACGTGAACAAGATTTTCCTGGGTAATCGCGCCTACGGTATCGCTGCCGCCGCCGAAACCTACTACGACAAACCACTCGCCGAGCTTAGCCTGGCGCAAACAGCCATGATTGCCGGCTTACCCAAGGCACCGTCTGCCTTTAATCCGCTGGCTAACTCCGAGCGTTCGTTGATTCGTCGTAACTGGATCCTATTCCGCATGCGCGAGCTGGGGCATATCGATGACGCCACCTATCAAGCTGCCGTTCAGGAACCCGTCACCGCCCGTCGTCACTACACGCAAGCAGAAGTCGATGCCGCCTATGTCTCTGAAATGGCCCGTCAGTATGCGGTGGAGCGCTTTGGCGATGAGGCTTACACCGGCGGCTATCGCGTTTACACCACCATCGATAGCGAGCTGCAGCCCTTTGCCCGCCAAGCGCTGGCCAATGGGTTGGCTGCCTACGATCTGCGCCATGGCTGGCGCGGGCCAGAGCAGAGTGATATTGCCGCCAGCCTTCTCGAAGCCCAGGAGCAAACCGCGACCCAAGGCCTAGAAGAGGAGCTTTCCGAGTCGCCCGAGATTCGCCAGACCGCCCGCCAAGCCGCCCAGCGCAGCCAGACGGAAGTCGAAGGCATCGATGGCGACGTGAGCAACTGGGTTCAGGTGCTTGAGCGCACGCCCAACTATGGCCTGCTTCAGCCCGCCATTGTGGTAGAGAGCAGTGGCCGTGAAATGCAGGTACTGACCCGCGACGATGGCCTACAGACGGTTGGCTGGGACGGCTTGAGCTGGGCACGCCCTTACCTGAGCCCGCGTAGCCGTGGCGCCGAGCCCAGTTCGGCGGAAGAGATTGCTGTACGCGGCGACCTGGTACGCGTCATTGAGAATGAAGATGGCTCGCTGCGCCTCTCTCAACAGCCAGACGCTGAAGGCTCGTTGGTCGCTCAAGACCCGCAAACCGGCGCTATTCTGGCACTTCAGGGCGGTTTTGATTTTAACGCCAGTAAGTTCAACCGCGCGGTACAGGCACGACGTCAATCGGGCTCAATCTTCAAACCGTTTATTTACTTAGCAGCTCTGGCAGAGGGAGAGATGAMCGCCGCCAGCGTGGTTAACGATTCGCCCGTGGTACTCGACGACGGCAGCAATTCGTTGTGGCGGCCGGTCAACTCTAGCCGCGATTTCCAAGGCCCTATGCGCTTACGTCCGGCCCTCGCCCGTTCGCGTAACCTGGTCACTATCCGTGTGTTGCAAACCATGGGGCTGGATTACACGATTAACTTCTTGGAAGGTTTCGGCTTCTCTCCTACCCAACTCCCGCGCGGCTTATCATTAGCGCTAGGTAGTGCGAGCTTAACGCCGATGGAGATGACTAACGCCTATGCAGTACTCGCCAATGGCGGCTTCCAGGTGTCGCCTTGGTTTATTGAGCGGGTAACCCGTGACGATGACAATGAAGTGATCGATGAAGCTACACCACAGGTGGCATGCCCCAGCTGTGCCGAAGACCAGGAGACGGTGGAAATTGATGGCCGCGAATACCCGATCGCCAAACGGGTAGTCGACCCGGCGGCTGTTTATATCCTGCGTGATATGCTGCGCGACGTTATCACCTCGGGCACTGGCCGCGGTGCATTAAGCCTTAACCGTGACGATATCGTCGGCAAAACCGGCACCACCAACAGTCAGCGTGATGCCTGGTTTGCGGGCTTTAATAGCGATCTGGTGACCACAGTCTGGGTGGGTAAGGACAGCAACGAAACCATCTCTGAGTATGGTGCTCAGGCCGCGCTCCCCATTTGGGTAGAGTTTATGGGGGATGCCCTGGAAGGTACGCCAAGCGCCGTGCCCGAACGCCCTGAAACGGTGGTCACCGCGCGCGTAGATCCGGACACCGGCCAACGCTTAGCGGACGGCCAGTCTGGCGGGATTACCGAGCTGTTTCATCAGGATCATCTGCCGGATTACCAGCAGCGCCGCATTAGCCGCGAGCTGGAAGAAGCCAGTGGTTCCGAGGGTTCAGGCACCGCTGAGTCGATCTTCTAACTCGATCTTCTAAACCAGCCAATGCCGTAGCACACCAAACAAATGGCCCACCAAGCAAAAGGCCCGGAGATTATCTCTCCGGGCCTTTTCTGTTACTGGCTACCTTTGGGTCTGTATGTAGGGTCGCCTAACGTTTAACCACTAACGGGTGTCGCCGGCGTTTCGCGCTTACTGGCCAGCCAGTTAGCGCCAATAGCGACGATCATAACCACTACCCCGGCAATTTCAGTCATCAGGTTGGGGTAGAACACGCCAAAAATCGCGGCGGTAATCGCGATGCGCGGTAGCCACGACATTTTGGTAAACAGATAGCCCTCCAGCGCCGCAGCAAAGGCACCTAATGCCAGAATCGCAATCACCCCGTTCCAGATCACCACCGGCACAGGGCCACCAATAATGATTTCGGGATTGAAGACCATAAACAGCGGAATTAAGTAGAGGCCTTTAGCAAATTTCCACGCCTGGAAACTGGTTTCCATCGGTTTACTGCCTGCAATCGCCGCCCCGGCAAAGCCTGCCAAGGCGATGGGCGGCGTCACATTAGAGTCCTGGGAGTACCAGAACACCACCAGGTGCGCGACCAGTAGCGGCACACCGAATTCAGCGGTAAGTGCCGGTCCCACGAGTACGATGAGCACGATATAGCTGGCGGTAACGGGAAGCCCCATCCCCAGCACCAGGCTTGCCAACAGCACCATCACCAGCGCCAACACCAGGTTGCCACCGGAGAAAGCCAGCATCATGGAAGAGAACTTAAGCCCTAAACCGGTCAACCCCACCACGCCAACAATAATCCCAGCTACCGCACAGGCCATGGAAACCGCTACCGCGTTGCGAGCACCGAGTTCCAAGCCCTCGATCAGCTTGGCAAAACCAGCGCGCACCACGTCTTTGACGGCCGATGCGGTCACCGGCTGCCCCTGCCGAGGCGCTACAAAGAAGAACCACAGCACATAGCGCAATACTGCCACTGCCAAAATGGTGACAACTGCGTAGTAGCCAACCCGCATCGGCGACATGCTCATCGCCAACAGCCACACCAGCACGGCCAGCGGCAGCAGGAAGTGCCAGCCATCTTTCATAACCTGACGCATCTGGGGCAACTCGTCTTTGGGCAGGCCCTGCATACCTTGCTTAAGCGCAATGATATGGACGAACAGATAGACCGTGGCGAAATACATAATCGCCGGCAGAATGCTGACTTTGACGATATCCAGGTACGGCGTATTGGTATACTCAGCGATCAAGAACGCCCCGGCGCCCATCAGCGGCGGCATAATCTGCCCGCCGGTCGAGGCCGCGGCTTCGATGCCMCCTGCCTGCTTGGCTTTGTAGCCAAGTTTTTTCATCAACGGAATGGTAAAGGCACCGGTGGTGACCACATTGGCAATCGCGCTGCCGGAAATCGAGCCCATGCCCGCCGAGGCTAATACCGCCGCTTTGGCGGGCCCGCCGCGCTGACGGCCAGTCGCTGCGTAGGCCATATCGATAAAGAACTTGCCCGCCCCGGTACACTCCAAAAAAGCACCGAATAGCACAAAGATAAAGATGTAGGTCGCCGCGACGCCCAGCGGCAGGCCAAAGATGCCCTCTTGCCCCAGGTAGAGCTGACCGGCCACCCGGTCAATGGTGTAGCCACGGTGCTCCAGAATGCCCGGCATCCACTCACCCAGCCACGGCAGCTCACCCCGCGGCCCGGCAAAGGCGTAGACAATGGCCAGTAGGCCGATCACGGTCATCCCAAACCCCACCGCGCGGCGGCTAGCTTCCAGAACGGTCACCGTGGCAATACAGGCAACCAGAATATCGGTGTCATTCCAGAACCCCGCACGGCTAAAGATCTCATCCAGGTTGAGCACTAAATAACCACCGGTCAGCACCGCACCGGCAAAAAACACCAGATCAAGCCCCCAGCCCAATACACCACGCTTACGGGTGGGGCCAAAGGCTGGAAACATTAAAAACGCCAGTATCATGATCAATGCGAGGTGAATGCTGCGCTGATAAAAAAGCCCCAAGGGCTGTATACCGGCTGAATAGAGTTGGAACAGGGAAAGACCCACCGCCACAATGGTGATCGACCACAGCACCATGCGGGGTTGAATCACATTACCGCCCGGCACCACGCTCGACGGTTGCTTGGATTCGCTCATGAAGTCCTCGGAAGCGTTAACTAATGTCGTTTTTATTCACGCAGGGGTGCGTGAGGGGCTATTAGCTGAATGGTCACGCGTTGCCCAGCGGCGTGTTCACTTAGGCTCACCGGCGCATGCTCACCGTCTGGCCACACTACGCGATGGTTGACGGCAGGAGAACCGACCCTCAACACATAACGGTTATTGGCGACAGGCTCGTTAATCGCATTAATCCAGTAGCCGCCCTCACCGTCGGAGACCTGTTCACCACGACCAAAGATATGCCCAAGCCCAGCGGCAAAGTCGGGTTGATGGCTACGCTCCAACTGCATGACACCCGCCGCATTGCGATAGCAGTCCAGTACCGTAAAGTGTTCAACAGAGTGTTGCCACTTAATACACCAGCGACCGCCCGCAGGCACCGTTTCATCCACCAAGGCGTCGCCTTGTTCGGTCMCCACGGCTAAGCGCATAAACGCCGACGCCGAAGCGGGGGAAGCCCCCACTTCGGCGAATGGACAACATGCAATGAGTAGCGCCACCAGTCGTTGCTGCCACTGCATGACAATATCCTTCAATGTCCTGTGGTAGTTACGGACTGTAGTAGTGACGGAGAGTGGTTACGGACGTAGACGATCCGGGATTTCGGCACCCACTTCTTCGAAGTAGCGCAGTGCACCGGGGTGTAACGGCACCGGAGTAGAGTCCATGGTGAACTCAACGGTGGTGTCGTTCGCCGCCGGGTGAACCGCAATCAGCTCGTCAGTATTTTCGAACAGCAGTTGGGTCAACTGGTAAGCCAGCTCTTCATCCATCTCAGAGTTAACAACGAGAACGTTGGGGATACCAATGGTCTGTACAGCTTCATCCATACCGTCATACATACCGGCGGCAAGCTCGTAGGGAGCGAAGACTTCCTCTTCTGCCTGAGCGTTGGCTACTTCTTCATCAGATAGGCTAATCAGGCGAATATCGCGGGTCGCGGCCAGGKTGAGAATCGAGCTGGTAGGCGGCCCAACGCTCCAAAAACCGGCGTCGATATCACCATCGCGAATCGCATCAGCGGTTTCGTTGAAGTTAAGGCGCTGGGGAGTGAAGTCCTCATAGCTGATGCCATTGGCTTCCAGCAAAGCGCGGGCGTTTAGCTCGGTACCGCTACCCGGCGCACCGACGGAAACGCGCTTGCCTTCAAGGTCAGCAATCGTTTCGATATCCGACTCGGCCAGCGTCACCAGCTGAACCGCGTTGGGGTAAACCGAGGCGAGCGCGCGGATGTTTTCAACCTGACGACCTTCAAAGTCATCCGTGCCGTTGTAGGCTTGATAGACCGTATCAGCCAGTGCCAGGGCAAGATCCGCATCGCCGCGCATGATCAGGCCCATGTTCTCAACCGAGGCACCGGTGACTTCGGCGGTCGCTTGAGCGCCTTCGATATGGTTGTTGATCATTTCGGCAAAACCACCGCCGATTGGATAGTAAACGCCGCCAGTACCACCAGTGGCGATAGAAAGCTGTTGGGCGCTTGCCGGGAGCGCGACCGCGAGCATAGATGCAGCAGCGGCTGTGGTGTATAGAGAGCGTAGAGTTCGCATGAGCGTTTCCTCCGTCCTGCTTGGACTTATAGGTATGGTTGACGATAAAGGAAGTGTTGAATCCCCCTGCTTCTGATCGCCATCAACTAGCAACCAGAAGCGGTGGAAGAGAAGTTAGCACGGCTAATGCGTTAGATGCTAATAGGGCGTTATCAGCGCAGCGGCCCCTTTACGTGTTCAACAATGGCGGCATAACAGGTAAGGCCGAGCTAGCTTCCTAAGCGGTTTAAAATAACGAAATCCTGCATAAATGTCTTACCCTATGCCAAATTGTTAATATTTATTGATAATGGCCGTTAATTTTCCGCCACCCCCTTTGTTATTGATTCAGGATAGGAGCCACACTGCTATGGAGCCCGGTTTTAAAGAAGAAAATAGTAGGGAGAAAGACGCACCGCGGCAAAATCTCGCCATCAGCGCTTACCGCCAACTCAAACATGACATTATTCGTGGCCGCTACGCCCCTGAACAAAAGCTGCTAATGAGCCACCTGAAAGAGCAGTACGGCGCCAGCACCGGGCCGCTCCGGGAAGCGCTCTCACAGCTGGTCGCTGATCGTTTAGTCGTGGCCATTAGCCAGCGCGGCTACCGGGTGGCGCCAATGTCGCTGGCCGAACTAAACGATATTTACGACGCCCGGGCCCAGCTTGAAGGGCTGATCCTGAGGTTGGCTATTGAGCGCGGCGACGACGACTGGGAAGCCACCGTGCTGGCCACCGCCCATCGCCTGGCCAAGGTCACCGACATCAATACCCCCGACGACCTGCTCGACCTTTGGGATCAGCGCCATAAAGCCTTCCATACCGCCATCGCCAGCGGCTGCAACTCCCCTCACCTGCTACAAATGCGCAACACCCTGTTTGATCAGGTAGAGCGCTACCGCCACCTATGGCTGCAGGAAACCGTAATGTCGCCCCAGGCGTTGGAGCTCAAGCGTCAGGAGCACGCCGCGCTGGTCGATGTCATTCTGGCTCGCGACACCGCTGAAGCCGACACGCTGATGCGCGACCACTTGATGACCCCGGTGCCGATTATTACCCGCGTCCTTAAGGATCGTGGCATCAGTTAAGCGCTGCGTCGCAAAAATTAAATTCTGCGTTTTAAAAAAATGTAGATATTTTAAAAAAACGGCGATACATTGGCCGTAGACTACTTTGCAACCAATCCATCGCTATCGGTTCTCTATACAACCGATCGAACAAATAAATCGAGGACTCCACGCCATGACACACTTTAACTGGGACGACCCGCTACTGCTGGAACAGCAGCTCACCGATGAAGAGCGCCAGATTCGTGATGCGGCCTACGACTACTGCCAGGAAAACCTTCAGCCCCGCGTACTAACCGCCTTCCGTGAAGAGCGCTTTGACCGCGAGATCATGACCGAAATGGGTGAGCTTGGCCTACTCGGCGCCACCGTTTCCCCCGAGTACGGCGGCGCAGGCGTTAACCACGTCGCTTACGGTTTGATTGCCCGCGAAGTAGAGCGCGTTGACTCCGGCTATCGTTCCGCCATGAGCGTACAGTCGTCGCTGGTGATGTACCCCATAGAGACCTACGGCTCCGAAGAGCAGAAGCAGAAGTTCCTGCCCAAGCTTGCCAGCGGCGAAATGGTCGGCTGTTTTGGTTTGACCGAGCCCGATCACGGCTCTGACCCCGGCAATATGATTACCCGTGCAGAAAAAGTCGACGGCGGCTACCGCCTGACCGGCGCCAAAATGTGGATCACCAACAGTCCGATTGCCGATATCGCGGTGGKTTGGGCAAAGTCAGCGGCCCACGACAACCAGATTAAAGGCTTTATTGTTGAGCGCGGCACTGAAGGCTTCACCACGCCGAAAATCGAAGGCAAGGTCTCGCTACGCGCGTCGATTACCGGCGAAATCGTGCTGGACAACGCCTTCGTTCCCGAAGAGAACCTGCTGCCCAACGTCAGCGGTCTGAAAGGCCCGTTTGGCTGCTTAAATAAGGCGCGCTACGGCATCGCCTGGGGTGTGATGGGCACTGCGGAGTTCTGCTGGCACGCGGCGCGTCAATATACCCTCGACCGCAAGCAGTTTGGCCGCCCGTTGGCTGCCAACCAGTTGATCCAGAAAAAACTTGCCGATATGCAGACCGAGATCACCCTTGGCCTGCAGGCCGCGTTGCAGGTGGGCCGCCTGATGGATAGCGGCAACTGGGCACCGGAAATGGTTTCGCTGATCAAGCGCAACAACTGCGGTAAAGCGCTGGATATCGCTCGCCAGTCCCGGGATATGCACGGTGGCAACGGCGTTTCTGATGAGTACGGCGTGATTCGCCATATGGTCAACCTGGAGTCGGTGAATACCTACGAAGGCACCCATGATGTGCACGCGCTGATTCTGGGTCGCGCGCAGACCGGTATTCAGTCGTTCTTTTAATCACCGCATCTTGACCACTTGTCACTTATTAATGGAGCCTCTATGAGCGAGCTAACCAAACCACTGGCCGGTATTAAAGTACTCGATATTTCCCGGGTGCTGGCCGGGCCTTGGTGCGGACAAATGCTTGCGGACATGGGGGCGGACGTGATTAAGGTCGAGCGACCCGGTAGTGGCGATGACACTCGCCACTGGGGGCCTCCGTGGCTCGCGGGCAGCGAAGAATCAGCGTATTACCTGTGCGCTAATCGGGGCAAACGCTCGGTCACCGTCGATATGGCCAAGCCCGAAGGCCAAGCGGTGATTAAACAGTTGGTCGCTCAATCAGACGTGCTGATAGAGAACTTTAAAGTCGGTGGCCTGAAGCGCTACGGCCTGGATTACGCCAGCTTAAAGGCGTTAAACCCCAGGCTGATTTACTGCTCCATCACCGGCTTTGGCCAGGAGAGCCCCTACGCTCATCGCGCCGGTTACGACTTTATGATCCAAGCCATGGGCGGGATCATGAGCCTGACCGGCAAGCCTGACGACGAGCCCGGCGGCGGCCCGGTAAAAAGCGGCGTCGCGTTTACCGATATCTTCACCGGACTGTATGCCGCCAATGCAGTGCTGGCAGCGCTTTACCAGCGCCGCGACAGCGGTGAGGGCTGCCATATTGATATGGCGCTTATGGATGTTCAGGTGGGCGTGCTTGCCAATCAGGCACTGAATTACCTCMCCTCGGGCAATGTGCCCCAGCGGCTGGGTAACGCCCACCCTAATATCGTGCCTTACCAAGCGTTTGCCACCCAGGACGGCCATATGATCATGGCTGTGGGCAATGACGAGCAGTTCAAGCGTTGCTGTAACGTGCTTTCACTCCCCGCTTTGGCCGAAGACCCACGCTTTGCCACCAACGGCGCCCGAGTCAACCACCGCGCCCTGCTGGCACCCCAGTTGGAAGCAGCATTGGCGCAGCACAGCACCGACCATTGGCTGGCCGCCTTTGAGGCGGTGGGCGTGCCCTGTGGGCCGATTAATACGCTAGATCGGGTGTTTGACGACCCCCATGTGAAAGCCCGTGGACTTAAGCAGACCCTGCCTCATGACCAAGCGGGCCAAGTGGATCTGGTCGCTAATCCAATCCGTTTTAACGGCGCCCAGATGAGTGCCACCACGGCGCCCCCCCACTTAGGCCAGCACACAGAAAGCGTGCTGGAAGAACTCGGTATTAGCTTGGAGCAACGCACTGCGCTTCGCTTAGCGGGCATCATTTAATAGCATCGACTTTCCATCGCATCAATGCGTTACGCTTTTCCCTCTTGAGCGCCTCACCTGGCGCCTTTTTTTGCCGTTAGTACCGACCGGCGGTGCGAGCCTACAGTTGGAGAGCCATTGGCTAGCACTTTACAATAAATATCTATACAATACCTATACAAAACATGCATCAAGATCTAGGCTAACTTCCGTTGAATGCTTCGGCGTAGGCTTTAGGCATTATGCTTGCTAATGCTATGGCGTTAACAGCAACATACGATCCCCATCTCCAGGAGCCGCTATGAGCCAGTGCGCACGCGTCAATGGCCACTGCAAACGCTGTGAAGGCGATTTGCCCTTTGAGTTCACCATGGCCTTTCAGCCCATCGTGGATTTATCGCTGGCTCGAATCGTCACCTACGAAGCGTTGGTGCGTGGGACCCAAGGCGAATCCGCCGGGAGTGTGATTGCCCAAGTTACCGACGATCTGCTCTACCGTTTTGATCAAGCCTGCCGGGTGAAAGCAATAGAGATGGCCAGCGCACTGGATATGCCAACCGATCTCTCGATCAACTTCTTGCCCAACGCCGTTTATGAACCAGAAGCGTGTATACAGGCAACGTTAGACGTTTCCAAACGCGTGGGCTGGCCCACCCATCGGCTTATTTTTGAAATCACCGAAACCGAGCGCGTCCGTGACCGGCAACATCTATGCAATATTATTGATGCGTACCGCTCCATGGGCTTCAAAACGGCGCTTGACGACTTTGGTAATGGGTACGCCAACCTGGACTTACTTACCGAATTGACCCCTGATAAGCTTAAAATCGACCGTGAACTGGTGATGCATTGCGACAGCGATTTTCGCCGCCAAGCGCTGTTAAACGCGATCATCTTACTCGCCCAAGAGCTTGATATGACGCTCATTGCAGAAGGTGTGGAGACCCGCGGTGAAGCTTTATGGCTGGCCCGCGCCGGGGTTGTTCGCCAGCAGGGTTTCTATTTTGCGAAACCCGCGATTAATTCTTTGTGTACTCATATCACCCCGCTATTAATGGGGTTAAAAAGTGAACTAGAAAGCAGTTCAGGAGCGGTGAATGAAAGAGATTAGCCCTGATAAGCTCTATCAGCTTTTTAACCGCTCAAAGCGCAATACTGAAAACGTGATCAAAGCGTCCCCCATCGGGATCTGTATCACGACGCCTTCTGGCCACTTTGAAATGGTCAATCCCGCCTACTGTGAGTTTTATGGTTATCGGCCCGATGAGCTTTTAGGCCAGCACTTCACCATGATGGTGCCAGAAGCGAACCGGGCTATTTTGTCGGCGTTACACGATGAGTTTATTCAAGGCAGCGAAAACCACGAACTGCGCCAAGAGTGGGATGTCATCAACAGAAACGGTGAATTACGTACCATTATTGCCGAAGCTGCGCGCATTGAAGCTGACGATGGCGAGCTGCGCAAAGTCACTTTTGTTATCGATATTACCCAGCGCAAGCAGCTCGAAGAGCGGCTAAAGCAGGCCAATGAACGCCTGGATCATCTTGCCCACCACGATGAACTCACCGAGCTGCTCAATCGCCGTGCGGGTTTGCAGCGTTTAGAGGAAGAGATCAAGCGCTGCGAGCGATATAGCACACCGTTTAGTATCGCCATGTATGATCTGGACGACTTTAAAGCGATTAACGATACCTATGGACACAGCACGGGCGATAGCGTTCTACAGCAGATCACTACCTTAGTGAGCAGCGTACTGCGCGACACCGATTTACACATCCGCCTGGGTGGTGAAGAGTTTTTGATCATTATGCCGGGCGTGAACGCCGAAGAGGCCTATCAGGGAATGGAGCGTGTGCGTAAAAGCGTCGCGCAACAAACCTTTAGCGAGCATCAATTAACGGTGACGCTCTCATCGGGGATTGCCAGCTACGTTGAAGCTTCGGGCACACGGCTACTTGATCGTGCCGATAAAGCTATGTATCAAGCTAAACAAACGGGGCGCAATCGTGTTGTCATTGCCTCGTCATCAATGTAATCAAAGCTATTAAGCACTATGCTGAAAGATCCTCCCTCATCAATTAGGAAGTAAGCCATGAGCAGCAATGCCGAACTGAACGAGCTGAAACATAAATACGTCGCTGCTGGCGCCGCAAGCCCTGCAACGGCGTTCGCCGACCACGCTGAAAACGCTGAAATCTGGGACGCGGACGGCAACCGCTTTATCGACTTTGCGGGCGGCATTGGCGTACTCAACGTAGGACACCGTCACCCTAAAGTGGTCGCGGCGGTAAAAGCCCAGCTCGATAAGCTGATGCACACCTGCCAAACGGTCATGCCTTATGAAGGCTACGTGAAAGTCGCGGAAAAGCTCAGCCACATCGTACCGGTGCGTGGCCATGCCAAAGTCATGCTGGCCAACTCGGGTGCGGAAGCGCTGGAAAATGCGGTCAAGATCGCCCGCGCCGCTACTGGCCGTTCTAACGTTATCTGCTTTGACGGCGGCTACCACGGCCGTACCTTCTTCACCATGGCCATGAACGGCAAGGTAGCCCCTTACCAGAGCGACTTCGGCCCCATGCCGGGCACCGTTTTCCGTGCCCCCTACCCGGTGCCTTACCACGGCGTTAGCGAAGACGAAGCCATTCGCGGCCTGAAGATGACGCTGAAAACCGATGCCAACCCCAAGGATACCGCAGCCATCKYACTCGAGCCGGTACTCGGTGAAGGCGGTTTCTACCCAGCCTCTACCAGCTTCCTGACCAAGATCCGCGAGATCTGCGATGAGCACGGCATTTTGATGATCATCGATGAAGTGCAGTCGGGCTTTGGCCGTACCGGCAAAATGTTTGCCATCGAGCATAGCGGCGTTGAGCCGGACATTATGACCATGGCCAAGAGCATGGCCGACGGCATGCCGATCTCCGCCATTGTGGGTACTGACAAGGTGATGGACGCTTCAGGCCCTAACTCGTTGGGCGGCACCTACACCGGTAGCCCCACCGCCTGTGCGGCGGCGCTAGCGGTCATGGAAGTGTTTGAAGAAGAGAACATTCTGGAGAAGAGCCAGGCCCTGGGCGACAAGCTGGCCAAGCGCTTCAACGTGTGGGCAGACAAGTTTGATTGCATCGACCACGTGCGCAACATGGGCGCCATGGCTGCCTTTGAGCTGGTGTCGAACAAAGCCGACCACACACCTAACCCAGAGCTAGCTGCCGCGCTGTGCAAGAAAGCCCGCGAAGAGGGTTTGATCCTGCTTTCCTGCGGCATGTACGGCAACACCATCCGCTTCCTGATGCCCGTCACCATCCAAGATGACGTGCTCAATGAAGGCCTGGATATTATTGAGTCCTGCCTGGATTCACTGGTGTAACACCATTTGAACCGAAACAAACGCCGCCCAATCGGGCGGCGTTTTGGTTTAACGAGGTCGGCGATCGCCTTCTAGAAAGTTAGCCGTAAAGACCGCTTTGCCATGGGTCTCAAACGACCACTTCATCACATCGCTTAACGCTGCCATTACTTCGTCGAACTCGCCAAACACCTGGGTACTCATGCGATTCGGGTGTACTTCCAATCCCGTTGCCTCAAGGCGTTTCACCACCTCTTTGACCACCGGCTTGAAGCCATCGGCCAGTGGGTAGTAGCTAAGCTGTACGGAAAGATACATAACGCCTCCTTACGCTGTGTTTGAAGACCGACTAGCGTTCGCTAAGCGCTGCCAGGCAGCCAAAATAGCGGCACGTGTCTCATCCGGATGCTCCATGGGGAACATATGCGTACCGGGAACCTCGCTCACCGTTAACCCTTTACGCTTCAAGCGTTTTATCCGTGAAGCGGTCAGCAGGTGGGACTCTTTGCCTGCTACCAGTTCAAGCGGTACGCCCAACCGCTGGGGCAGGCGCGAAAGGTGATCGGGCAGATGGCGGAAAATTTCCACCTCAATACTCGGGTCAAAGGTCAGTTCAGCACTGCCGTCATCTAGTAAGCGCGTCCCTGCTTCAATGTAGTCGTTGAGTGCCTCGGGGGTAAAGCGGCGAAATAGCCCCCTCCTTCCCAGCGAACTCGCCATCGCTTCGCGACTCGGCCAAACAGTGCGCCGTCCCAAGGTTTTACCCGCAGGTGTGACCCGATCAACAAAACCAAACCGCTTGGCGGCTTTCATCGCCCAGGCATCGGTGCCCAGCATCAACGGCGGGTCGAGCATGATCACCCCGCAGAAGCGCTCAGGCTGTTTATCAGCGGCCATGGCCATTAAGGTGCCACCCAATGAGTGCCCCACGCCCAGCAGCGGCGTATTCGTCTCGGGTAGGTAGCTCAGCAGCTCATCCACCAAGTTGCCCCAGTTATGATTAACGGGGTAGTCAGGGTGGTGACCCAGGCGATCCAGAGGATGCAGATCAAAGGTCTCTGCCAGTGGGTTCAGCAGGCTGCGATAGCTTAAGCCCGGAAAACCATTGGCATGGGCAAACACTAAACGGGGACGTTGGGCAGCATTAGCAGACATGGCAAGGCTCGCGCGTTAAAAAGGCAGGAAGACAGCTAGTGTGAAACATGATTATTTACGCCGCCTATCATACATCTGTTTTAACGCGCTCCTGCATGAGCGTCAATCGACAAAAGGATTAACAGGCTAATTAAAACAGCGACAGCTGGTGTTCTTGGCTGTTTTCCGCCAGCCGATACCCCACGCCAAGCAGACGCACGGGACGCTCGCCCCTGGCCCAACCAACGTTAAGCAAGGTTTCAAACTGTTCAAGGTTGGGCGCTGGGTCGGCGTGCTCGACGGTGGTTTGGGTAAAATCGCTAAACTTCACTTTGACGATTAGCCCGCGCACCGCCAAGGGCGGATCAAGCCGAGCGTAGCGACGCTCTAAATCCTCGATCAGCGCCGGTAGCTCTCTACGGCAGGCATCCAGGGTGGGTAGATCCTGAGAATAGGTTTGCTCGGTACTAATCGACTTACGCTCCCGGTGGGTTTTTACCGGGCGTTCGTCGCGCCCCCAACTCAGCTCATGCAGCCGCCGCCCAAAACGGCCAAAGTGCTCGACCAGGTCGGTTAGCGTGCGGGTACGCAGGTCAGCGCAGGTGTGAATATCCAGCCCCGCCAGTTTCTCAGCCGTGCGGGGCCCTACCCCGTGGATTTTCTTGACCGGCAACTGTTGTACGAAGCTATCGACCTTATCCGGCGTAATCACGCACAGGCCGTCAGGTTTGTTCCAGTCGCTGGCAATTTTGGCCAGAAACTTGTTGGGCGCTACGCCCGCCGAAACGGTGATTCCCACTTCGCGGCTGACCCGTTCGCGGATCGCTTCGGCCATGAGTGTCGCGCTGCCGTGATGCTGGGTGACCTCCGAGACATCCAGGAAGGCCTCATCCAGGGAGAGCGGTTCAATCAGTTCAGTCACATCGCGATAAATGGCGAAGACCTGCCGGGCGACCACTTTGTATTTGGCCATATCGCCGCGAATCACGGTGAGATGCGGGCAACGCTTAAGCGCTTGCCCCATGGGCATTGCCGAATGAATTCCAAACTCACGAGCAGGGTAGTTACAAGTAGCGACCACCCCGCGCTGCTCGACGCTGCCGCCAATGGCAATGGGGATATCCCGCAGCGCAGGGTTATCACGCATTTCCACGGCGGCGTAAAAGCAATCACAGTCGCAGTGAATGATTTTGCGCACTGGCTACCCTTTTACCTGTAAAAAATCACAGTTTATCACAGGGATTAGCTTTTTATGTGCCGCAGAAGGTTCTTAGCACCTGCTCATTTTCCGTCGCAGGCGCTGCCAAACGACGCGCCTCAACCGACTCATCAAACGGCTTGGTCACCACCGCGAGAAGGGTATGGAAAGGCGCAAAATCACCGTCGTAAGCGGCATCAATGACCTCTTGAACCCGGTGGTTGCGGGGAATAATCACCGGGTTGGCGCTTCGCATGGCAGTAAAGCGCTCGACATCTTGATTGGCCACCTGCGCTTGCTGCCAAGTATCCAGCCACGCAGCTAGCTCATTCGGCTGGGTAGTCAGCGCCAGCAGCGCGTCACGCCCCTCAGCGCCCGGCGAGGCGGCGTACTGGGTCAGCGCGTCGAAGGTAGCGGTCATATCCATCCGCCCCTGATGCATATGGCTTTCCAGCGCTTCCATCAGCGGCACTGCCTGATCGCTGTCTGCTGCAAGGCCAAGTTTATCGGCGTGCAGGCGGTGCTGTTCGGCGCTGAACAATGGCTCAAAGCGGCGGATGGCAGCAGTGGCCTGCTCCMCCAACGCGTCGCCTTCCTCACGCATTAACGGCAGCAGCGTTTCGGCAAAGCGGGCCAGATTCCACTGGGCGATCGCTGGCTGGTTGGCAAAGGCGTAGCGGCGGCCTTGATCGATGGAGCTGTACACCTTCTGCGGGTCGAACTGCTCCATAAAGGCGCAGGGGCCGTAATCGATGGTTTCACCGGCGATGCTGCAGTTATCGGTATTCATCACGCCGTGGATAAAGCCAACGCTGATCCAGCGGGCAATCAACACCGCCTGGCGGTCTACCACCGCTTCCAGCAGCGCCATATAGGGATCTTCTGCGTTGGCGGCATCCGGGTAATGGCGCGCAATCACATGATCTACCAGGGCTTTGAGCAATGCTTCATCCCGTTGCGCAGCGGCAAACTGAAAAGTGCCTACTCGAACATGACTGCTGGCCACGCGGGTAAACACCGCTCCGGGCTCTGCCATCTGCCGCACCACCCGCTCGCCGCTGGTCACCGCGGCCAGAGCGCGGGTGGTGGGAATGCCCATCGCGGCCATAAACTCGCTGACCAAGTACTCACGCAGCACCGGCCCTAACGGCGAACGGCCATCGCCACCGCGGGAAAACGGCGTGCGGCCGCTGCCTTTTAGCTGCACATCGCGGCGAACGCCATTCTGATCGATCACTTCGCCCAGCAGCAGCGCACGGCCATCGCCCAGTTGCGGCACAAAGTTGCCGAACTGATGCCCGGCGTAACCTAAAGCGCCCGGCTTGGCATCCGGCATGGGCTGGTTACCGCTAAACCAATCGGCAAGCGTTGTAGAGTCAGGTATCTCTTTGGCCCCTAGCTCATGGGCAAGCGGCGCATTGAACGCAATCAGCTCCGGGCTGGCCACCGGCGTTGCTTGGGTGGCGACCCAAAGGGGTTCAGGCAAGGTGGAATAGAGATGTTCGAATGGCAGCACGATAGGCTCCGCTATTGATGGCGATATCTACCTAATACCCTAGCACTTTAGTCAAGTAAACGCCGCTGCAAACAGCTCACAGCCTGCTCGAGCACCGGCGTCAACGGCGCCCGCCACTGGTGGGTCAATAGCGCATCTGCCCGGGTGACGCCGAGGGAGAGCGATGCTAGCGGGATGCCCCGCTCATGGGCGGCACGGCAGAAACGGTAGCCGGAAAACACCATCAACGACGTGCCCACAGCCAGCACCGCCTCCGACTCGGCTAATGCTACCTGCGCTGCCAGCCGCCGTTCGGCAGGCACCACATCGCCGTAAAACACTACGTCAGGCTTCAGGATGCCGCTGCAGCGCGGGCAGTCGAAAATACGAAAGGTGCTGAAGTCAGTTTCCAGGTCAGCATCGCCATCCGGAGCGTGCCCCGCCTGCAAACCAGTAAAGGTTGGATTCATACACGCCATTTCGGCATGCATGGCGTGGCGCATCATTTGATAGTCGCACACCATGCACTTCACCATGTCCGCTCGACCATGGAGGTCGATCACCCGGCGGGAACCGGCGCGCTGATGTAGGCGGTCAACGTTTTGAGTCACCAACTGCTGGATATAACCCTGGGACTCCAGCGCGGCCAACGCGCGGTGGGCGCCGCTGGCTTGGGCTTCGCGCATGGCGCTAAAACCGATCAGCGCGCGGGCCCAGTAGCGCTGGCGAACGTGATGAGAACTCATGAAGTCGCCATGCTGCACTGGGGGTGGCCGCTTCCACTGGCCATCCGCATCGCGATAATCGGGAATACCGCTGTCGGTACTCACACCGGCACCGGTAATCACCCACAGTTTTGGGTGCCGCTGAATAAAATCAGCCAGTTCCTCGCCCGCCTGGGCAACGCTTTCTGCAATTTCCACGGCCTGCGTCAATCGTTCACCTCTAGGCAATGTGGCTCAAACTCAACGATACTGTATAGCAACAGCGGGCCATGCAACGCGCCCTTTAACGGTTATTGTGCACCCAGGAGATACTCTTATGCAGCACGATCATGACATTATTATTGTCGGTGGCGGCATGGTGGGCGCCGCCATGGCGGCCCGCGTGGGTCATGCGGGCTTCTCCGTGGGGTTGGTGGAACACGGCGATGCCCCTACTCCCCCTAGCGGTGACTATGACCTGCGTATTTCCTCGCTGAATGCGCGCTCGTTAGCCTTTGTTAAGGCCAGCGGCACGGCTTTACCTGAGGAGCGTTGCTGCCCTTTTCGGCATATCGATGTTTCCAACCAGGACGGTACCGGCCACTCGCTGTTTTCCGCTGAAGATAGCGGCATGGATGACTTCGGCATCTTTATCGAAAACCGCACGTTGCAGTACGCGCTATGGCAACGGCTAGAACAGCTGCCCAGCGTCACCTGCTACACCCAATGCGCGCCGTTAAGKACGATCACCTCAAGCACTGGCCGCCTGCTGGAGCTGGATAATGGCAAAACCCTAAGCGCCCGTTTGATCGTCGGCGCCGACGGCGCGCAATCGACCCTACGTGAGCTAGCGGGGATCAACGTTAGTAGCCACGACTACCATCAGCGGGCGATGATCATTAACGTGGAAACCGAGCTGCCCCAGCAGGATGTCAGTTGGCAGGTCTTCACCCCCACTGGCCCCATTGCCATGCTGCCGTTACCCGGCCATCGCGCTTCCTTGGTGTGGTATGACACAGATAAAACCACCCAAGCCCGTGAACAGCTTGACGATGACGCGCTTAAAGCTGCCATCGAAATGGCCTTCCCTAAACGCCTGGGCAACCTTATCCGCATCGTCGCCCGGGCCAGCTTCCCCATCAAACGCCAACMCGCCCAGCGCTACATCGGCAAGCGTCTGGCACTCATTGGCGATGCCGCCCATGTGGTGCACCCGCTGGCAGGCCAGGGGTTAAATATCGGCCTGCACGACGCCGACACCCTTGCTGAAATCATTATCCAAGGCCGCGACCCAGGTGACTATGTCAACCTACTCCGCTTTGAGTGTCAGCGCCGCGCGGCTAACCAAGCGATGATCGCCGCCACCGATACGTTTCATCATCTATTTACCGGTGCCAAGCCGCTGCGCCAACTGGGCGATTTAAGCCTGCAGGTTGCTGAGCGCTTCCCGTTCGCCAAGCGCATGATGATGCAGCAAGCCAACGGGCTGAATCCGTTTAAAATGCGCTGAGTCTCGTTTGGGCCGACACCGCTTTACATGCATACTGCCAAAACGGTAGGCCAAACAACCGACGATGGCATTAGCTTCAGCCGCGAGGACGGCCCACAGCTTCTCCGCCCGGGTGACGGCGAAGCCACAGGCGCTGCATCACTGGCCATCCTCTGCTTCAGAGGTCGCCTGTACATGTCTCTCTACGGCATCAATCAGCGCTTGCATACCAAAGGGGTCTAAAGGTTCGCCATTGATGAAAAAAGTCGGTGTTTGGCGAATCTGGTTTGCTCTGACATCCGCCATGTCTTGGTCGATCACCGCCTGTACGTCAGCAGAGGTAAGTTGTTCCTCGGCAGCCGCTCGATCAAGACCCGCTTCGCTGGCGATTTCCAGGATAGCGGATTCATCAAAACTGCCATGAGATGCCCACTGCTCCTGGCGAGCCAGCAGTGCCTCCAGTACCGGTTCGAACACCCCCTGACGACGCGCGACTTCCAACACACGAATGGCCTTATCAGATACGTCGCCGTGGAAAGGCGTGTAGCGCACGATTAGCCGTACTTTTTCCGGATAGGTTTCCAGAATACGTTTGGTAAGTGGATAGAAGGCGCGGCAGGCTTCGCAGGCCGGGTCTAAAAACTCAACAATCGTCACTGGCGCGTCTGCTTGCCCCAGGATTGGGGAGTGTGAACGCACCAAGGAACTCTCGGCCTGGGCACCATTCTCACTGGCCGCCTCAGCTTGCATATCCAAGAGTGCAGGTTTTGATACCATCACGATGGCAGCCGTTAGCATCAACGTACCCGCAAGCATAAAAGACGTTTTTTTGAACATTTTTCTCTCTCTGTTTCAAAGGTGTAGTTAAAAAGCTAGGTCGGGACGCTACGACATGAAGCCAAATGGTAAATAGACATCTAAACGAGCGTGCTTTGGCCTGTTACTCATGCCCATAAAGGTTGGCATCCTGATGCGCGTGATCAACATGCTCAAACTCCAAGCTGGAATGGACAATGTTGAAGCGCTTTTTTAGCTGATCTTTGATCGCTGCTTTCACTGATTCAAGCCGCTGCCAACCTGCTTCCGTCATGACCACGTGGCAATCAAGGGCGGCCGCATTTTCCTGCATCTGCCACAGGTGCACATGATGAATATCCTGGACACCCTCGATGCTTCGTACGGTTTCAATGACGCCTTGCCCGTCAATGTCAGGCGGAGATCCCAGCATCAGCGTGCGGATAGGGCCACCAATTTCTGAGAAGGCAAGGTAAAGAATATACAGCGCAATCCCTATCGTAATGGCGGGATCTACCCAACGCATGTCGTACAGCAAAATCAGTGAGCCGCCGATAATCACGGCGATGGAGGCAAACGCATCCGATAAGTTGTGCAGAAACAGAGCGCGTATATTGACACTCTCTTTTTGCATCGACCAAGTGAGCATGGCGGTAAGTGCATCGATGACAAGCGCGACCCCACCAATGATAACGATGATCCAACCCTGTATCTCAGGGGGATGGATCATGCGCATAGCACCTTCGTAAATCAGATAGACGCCGACGATAATGAGCGTGGTGTAGTTAATGAGTGCTGCCACTATCTCGATGCGGCCATAACCAAAGGTCATGTGCGCATCGGCGGGTCGTCTTGCGATTTTGCGGGCGGCAAAGGCAATGACGAGCGCTGCCATGTCAGAAAAATTATGCAGCGCATCAGCGATAAGCGATAGGCTTCCCGACAGAATGCCACCGACGATTTGGGCGATGGTTAACAGACCATTGGCCCAAATTGAAATGCTGACACGCCGGTCGCCAGAGGCCGGATCAATGTGGGCATGATCATGATGATGTCCCATCTGTTAACCTCATTTGGATTATTCATTCCCTTCACTATAAAACCTCTAGCCACTAAAGCTTCAACCCTTGAGTATTGTCTATTTGCACCGCTCCGGTGGGGTAACGCTTGCCTAGATACTGGCGTAGCGATCGAGCTGCAACTGCTCCGCAAATTGATTGATCGTCTTGGTTAGATTGGCAAAGGTGGGTAAATCCGGTGCCACTACGTGATMCCTATAGGCAAGCGCCTCAATCACATCGCACCACATTTACGAGGGGGCAGCGAATCCGTTTAAAATGCGCTAGAACCGACTACGCTGAGAAGGCAGCGGCTCACTGTCGCCAATAACAACCACAATAACCTCTCATCTAAGGATCGCTTATGGCGCTTATACAACGGCACCCTCTGCTCACTGCCTCGGCCGTGATCGGTATCAGCCTAGTGGCCTCTTCATCGGTAATGGCCTGGGATGGCGTGATCGAAAAACAGACCTTCGAGATGGAAAACTTCACGACCCAAGGGGGCATGACCATTCCCGAGGTCACCGTGGGCTGGGAAGCCTACGGCGAGCTCAATGACGCCCGCGATAACGTCATTCTAATCACCCACTTCTTCTCAGGCACCAGCCATGCGGCTGGCCGCTATGAGGAAGATGGGCAGCCGACCGGCTACTGGGATGCCATCATTGGCCCTGGCAAACCACTGGATACCGATGAGTACTACATCATCTCCTCGGATACCCTGGTCAACCTCGGTGCCAATGACCCTAATGTCACCACCACCGGGCCCGCTTCCATCAACCCCGATACCGGCGAGCCCTGGGGGATGGACTTCCCGGTCGTCACCATCCGCGACTTTGTCGAGGTACAGCGCGAGCTGTTAGAGAGCCAAGGGATTGAATCACTGCATGCGGTGATGGGTGCCTCAATGGGCGCGCTACAGGCCATCGAGTGGGCCAGCGCCTACCCTGACCGAGTCGAGCGCTTAATCTCAGTGATCGGCGGCGGCGTTGCCGACCCCTGGCTGCTGGCCACGCTAAGCGCCTGGGCCGCGCCGATTCGGCTGGATGCCAACTGGAACGAGGGTAACTACTACGACGGCGAGCCGCCCACCGACGGCCTAAAAGAAGCACTGAAACTGGTCACTCTCAACGCCAACCACTGGCAATGGGCCAACGAAACCTTTAACCGCGACTGGGCCGATGAAGAACGCGACCCGGCTAAAGATATCAACGCCCGCTACGCGATTGAGCAAACCCTGGATGACATCGCCGCCGCCCGTGCCGCCACCTCCGATGCCAACCACCTGCTCTACCTGGTGCGCGCCAACCAAACCTTTATGGCAGGCCACGGCGATTCACTAGAGGAAGGACTTGCCGCTATCGAAGCACCAACACTGATGCTATACAGCGAAAACGATCTCGTCTTCGCCCCCGAAGGCGTGCGCGGCACCGCAGAGTTGATTGAAGCAGATGGCACCGACGTGACGCTTGAAACCCTGGAAGGCAACCGAGGCCACTTGGATGGTGTTGTTTCCATCAATCAAGCGAGTGATACGTTGCGGGCGTTTTTGAGGTAAGGGGGGGAGCGCTGGCTTTTAGACTAAAGCCAGCGTTTATCACACCAGCGCTGCTTTTTTTGCCAACATTTTAATGCATTCATTGCAGAGCAGCTCAAGTGCGGCCAATACGACGCAATCGGTGAAATACCTACAAGCTCAACCTTAAAATCCCAAAAACAGCATATCCAATGCCGCAGAAATTTCGTCTTGCTGCTCAGCAAGGCTACCCGCAATAAAACGCAATTCGCTTTCAGGCACAGCAGCCATGTACTGAGTCGCCATGACAACCTCTTGGCCCTGAATGTTGAACACCGGGTTTAGCCTTTGAGCAGGAGACGGTGCCGAGGATTTGGGCAGCAGKGGCACGACCACTCGAGTGTTCAAGCCACTGAGAAGATCTGTCTGAACATCCAGCAGATAGCCATCTCCACCCTTGTTTTCAAAGATATCGAAACGGGCCATTAGAACTGACGGTGCCGTGCAAGAGGCAATCCATTCGCGTCAACGTATGCATTCGAGCTTGCAAGGGCTGTGGCATTATCCTCCAACCACTGCTTCTGCTTATGCAGTTTTACCGCCTCCGCAATCCCTGCCTCTGCTGATCGTGAAACATTGATTCCCAGCGCTTTGGCCTCTTTTAGAAGGGCACTATCTAGCGATAGGTTCGTCGGCTTGCGTAGGGATTTKGGAACTTCGGCGGCTTGCATGATGCACTCCTCGCACATAACGATGCACTTAATATATGCGCATATTTATAGCACATCAATGTTGCGCGGCGCCAAGTTCAGAGCTACCTCGTGGATCAGCCATACTTCATTAAACTGGATAGTCTGGCTGCCTTTTTGCTCGGGCTAGCTTCGCCTTCTTTATACTGAAGAAGGKAGAAGGTAGAAGGTTTTAACATCCTGCCGTTTCCCATGCGCTCAGGCGAAACGCCTACTGAGCAACCCCTGCATGGCATTGCCGCCGCCCGCATTACTGCTCTGATTGAAGTGGGCGGCACCGGTAACCCAGGAAGGCAATCGAGGCCACTTGGATGGTGTTGTTTCCATCGATCAAGCCAGCGATACGTTGAGAGTTTTTGAAGCAAGGGCTTGAGCGCTGGCTTTGAGAGAGCCAGCGCTCTGACTCAATGTATAGGCGAATTAACTACCGAGCCTCATGCAAGCGTCCTTCCACATATTTATGAAGAATGCTGGCATCTTTCTTGAGCATCGCCTCAGCATACTGCTGATGCCTTGCGTTTCTGTCATTAACATCTGTCGCTCGTTGCAATTCTGCCGCATCGAATGCGTCCAGAATATCCTGCTCTTCTTTATTCAACCTACTCGTTTTGGATCTCCCAAATAGGCTGGATTGCGCTAACGTCTCCGCTGCCCTGATTTGTGAGCAGAAATGTCCTTGAGACCACCGGAAACATACTTGTGCAGAACACTAGAGACCAGAGATTGGTATGGCAGACCCTCTTCCAACGCTCGGCGCTGAAGCGCCTCAAGATCCCGACTGGAAATACGGATATTGATCCGCTTGTCTTTCTTGAACGTTTCTTCCGCTGCCTTCGTGAGATATTCCCGACGATCAGCATTCAGATCCGATTCAAACTCCTCGGAATCATATGCCTCAAGCAACTCTTGCTCTTCAGGCTCTAATTTAGTCCTAGCCATATTGCCCTCCTAGAAATTTCTTGGTGGCCTTGCGACTGGGAATAATCGTTTTGAGAAAAATTTCTCTCTCATTCTCGACGTACGGTACCAGCCAAGCGTAACCATCAATTCGAATCACAAACAGCCGCTGATTCGGATACCTATCCCTGTTTGGATGAGGCCCATCATCAAGCAAGCCACCTGACTGAAGAGCAAACAGGACATCTTCGAAGGAGACGCCACGCTCGCTCATCAACTGCTGGCTTTTTCAGGATTCCAGTTAGTTTGCTTCATGGGATGAGTGTAGCAAGCATGTGCCTATTGGCATCTTGCTAGCGCGAAGCATAGTGGAACAGGGACATTAGCGGCTAGCGTTTTCCTCGGCCACCTGACGAAGCGCATCGACCAACACGTCGGCGGGCTGGGCGCCCGAGACCAGGTAGCGTCCATCGAGAATAAGCGCCGGTACGGCGTTTACCCCTGCCTCCATGAATCGCTGCTCTGCCGCGCGCACTTCATCCGCGTACTGATCGGAGCGGGCGATGGCCTCAGCGGCGTCGCCGTCAAGCCCGACCTCAATGGCCTTCTCGCGTAGAACCTCTGGGTCTGAAGGGTTTTTCGCCTCACCAAAGTAGGCATCAAACAGTGCCAATTGCAGGGGCGTCTCTAGGTTCTGCGTTGCAGCCCACGCAAGCACGCGGTGGGCAGCGAACGTATTGTTCGCTCGACGCTCCTGGGCGCCACGAAAATTTAACCCAAGCTCTTCGGCCACCGCCATAATCTCACGCTGGGACTGCGCCATGCTGGCAGCATCCTTGCCGTATTTGCGGCACAAGTGCTCCAGGATCGGCTCGCCCTCAGGCGGCATGTCAGGGTTGAGTTCAAAGGGCTGCCAGAAGAGTTCAACGTCGATCTCGCCATCAAGGGTTTCTAGCGCTTGTTCCAAGCGCCGATAGCCGATCGCGCACCACGGGCAGGCTACATCGGACACCAAGTCAATTCTTACCTTTTGCATTTTGTATATCCCTTCGACATATCCCAAAATTCGATCAAACTAAAGAAAGTATGGTACGTGTATATTGTGAGTAACGGCAGTAGTGATTAGGAGACAGATATGGAAAAAGTAGCGTTAGCGTTAAGCACCCTATTACTGATCAGCGGGKGTGCTCAAAACAACAATACCGCCGCATCAGGCACGCCGGACTCAGATGTGTCGACCGAGCAAAMCCAGCCCCACCACCCGGAGACCGATCAATGGGTTGGCCGATGGACAGGCGTAGAAGGGCTATTTCTGGACATCAGCAAGAACGAGGCTGCAGGCCCCGGCCATTATCTGCTTGAAATGCAGTACGGCCTGGATGCCGATCAAAGCGGGMCCTTCGAAGGGCAGGCCACCGCCGAGGGCATTCGCTTCAACCGCGGGGACGGCCCGCAGTTGCTTCGTGCGGGCGACGGCGAAGCCACCGGCATGAAGTGGCTATTGGAAAAGGAAGACTGCCTGGTAGTCGCAACAGGTGAAGGCTATTGCCGCGACTGACCTGCCCGGCAAGCTTCAACGGGTGGTGGATGAAAGCAGTTATTCTGCCGCCAGTAGTTCAGCAAAGTGGCCCGCTTAATCCAGGGTGTACTTAAACCACCGCTGCTTTAAGCGGCAACCAGCCTCTTTACTTTAAGCTCTTTGCGATGCTGTTCGGCATGCCAAAGCTCGTATTGGGACTGCTGGTTCAACCAGCTTTCCGCAGAGGTATCAAACGCAATAGAAAGCCGCACCGCCATTTCAGGGCTAATACCGGCCTTGCCGTTCAGCACAGCACTGAGCGTTTTGCGACTTACGCCGAGCGCTTCCACAGCGGCTGTAACAGTAAGACCAAGGGGCTCCAAGCAAAGCTCGCGTAATACTTCTCCAAGGTGGGGAGGATTGTGCATCAGCATAGTCGGTACCTCAGTGGTAATCTTCGTAATTCACTATCTCGGCATCTACGTCCTCGAACCGGAACGTCACGCGCCAGTTACCACTAACCGTGACTGACCAGATTCCAGAGCGCTTACCTGGGAGTTCGTGCAAGCGAAGACCTGGCAAGTCCATATCGTTGGCATCTGACGCTACATTGAGTTGACCAAGAATAAGCCGAAGCCTCTTTGCATGCGCGGCCTCTCCCACTTCATTGCTCTGCCCTTAATTCTTCCTCTTATATTGTAGACAATACCGCTTCGGAAAATTCTCGTGGCGCTTCTTGCGGGAAATTGTGACCAACCCCGGGCATCACTCTGTGCTCATACTGTCCGGTAAAGAAATGATGATGATCCGCAGATCCGGCTAAAGGGGCAACGCCATCGTCGTGTCCATCTAACGAGATAGTTGGCACGGATATTTTGGGCAACTTAGTCAGACGCTGTTCGGTTTCTTCGGCTGAAGGGTCTCCAGGAACCAGACCAAAGCGATGCCGGTATGAATGAATCACCACGTCAACAAAGTCTGGATTATCAAATGCGATAGCTGTCTGGTTGAAATCTTCGTCCGTAAAACTCCAGGTAGGCGACCAAAGCTGCCAAAGAAGTTTACAGAGCTCACGACGGTTTTGAGATAGCCCTGCCCGCCCTCTTTCAGAGTGAAAATAGTACTGATACCAATAACGGTATTCATTTTCTGGAATCTGAGGGTTAGTCGATCCTAGAATGTCCTGAATGTTATAACCACCTACCGACACAAGTGCTTGAACACGCTCAGGCCAAAGAGCAGACAATATACATGCAGCACGACCACCCCAGTCATATCCGGCGAGCACAGCCCTCGAAATCTCAAGTGAATCCATCAATGCAAGAAGGTCATGAGCAAGCACTGCCTGCTGACCGGAACGTGGGGTATCTGAACTTAAAAACTGCGTTGATCCATATCCACGCAAATAAGGCACGATTACACGACAGCCCTTTGAAATCAAAATAGAACTTACCGCATCATATGCATGCACATCATATGGAAAGCCGTGAAGAAGAAACACTGGCGTCCCGGTTGGCGGGCCGTTATCAAAATAGGCAATGCTCAAAACGCCCGCCTCGATCTGCTTCAACATGGTCGCTGCCCCCTTAATGTCTCATGGTCTCATTACCGTTCAGCACGATGCTCATCTGTTTGCGGCTTACTCCCAATGCTCCGTAACAGTAAGGCCTAAGGCTCCAAGCAAAGCTCACGTAATCCTTCACTAGGATGGGGAGGTTTATGCATCAGCATTGGCGGCACTTCAGTGGTAATCTTATGTGCATTATAAAAGCGTGTCAGCCTATTACCATGCTTACAACAGCGTTAGCTTTCAGCGCTCTATTACTTATCAGCGGGTGCGCCCAAAACAGCAATACCGCCGCATCAGGCGCACCGGCCTCAGGTACGTTAACCGCTCACCACCAGATGACCGACCAATGGGTTGGCCGATGGATTGGCGTTGAAGGATTATTCCTGGAAATCAGCAAGGACGAGACTGCAGGCCCGGGCCATTATCGCCTTCACATGCGCTACGGCCTGGATGACGACCAAGTCGGCACCTTTGAAGGACAGGCCACCGCCGAGGGCATTCGCTTCAACCGCGAGGGCGGCCCACAGCTGCTTAGTGCGGGCGACGGCGAAGCCACCGGAATGAAATGGCTATTGGAAAAGGAAGACTGCTTGGTAGTCGCAACAGGTGAAGGCTATTGCCGCGACTGACCTGCGCGGCAAACACTCCAGGGGCGGCGGGATGAAGTCGGTTAATCACCCGCCAGTTCAGAAAACTGGCCCGCTTTATCCAAAGTGTATTCGCCAAAATCCCGCGCCAGGTAAAGCGAGCCCGAATAGGCGCGCTGGGCCTCGTTTCGGATGTCTTCAATGGAAGGCGACGCATGGGGGTTGAGCTGGTAACGGGGACTAAAGTGCGTCAGCACCAGGTTGGGCAGCTGTACCGATTCGGCAAACGCCGCGACAAGCTTGGCGTAGCTATGCCCCACATCACCGGCCTTCTGGGCCATCTCTTCGGTGTAGGTGGCTTCATGCACCAGCACCTGTGCGCCCGCGCACGCCGCAAACAACAAGTCAGGCTGGTCATTGTCCCCAGCGATCACCACTTTTCTCGGCTTGTGCTTGAAGATCAGGTAGTCATGGCTTTTTAAAAGCTCACCCTCAAACACAACATCAAACCCTTGCTTCAACTGCCCCCACAACGGCCCCCTCGGAATCCCCTTTTGCGCTAGCTTATCCACGTCCAAGGCGGCGTCGACTTTTGTCTCCGTAAATCCATAAGCGTAGGACGGCGCCCGGTGTGAAAGCCTGGAAGTGGTAACCGCCATGCTTTCAAACTCAACGCTTGGCAGCTCGTCCGAGGCGATAAACTCCAGGGTGAAGGGCAAGCATAGCTGCGTGACCTCACAGGTAGCATCCAACCATGCCTTGATGCCTGCGGGCGCCACAATGGTCAGCGGCGTTTTCCGGCCACCCATTCCCGCACTCGCCAGTATGCCCGGCAACCCATAGCAGTGGTCGCCGTGCACGTGGGTAATAAAGATGGCTTTCAGCGAATGGAAAGACAGCTTCGTGTGCAAAACCTGATGCTGGGTGCCCTCACCACAATCGATCAGGTACCAGCCCTTCCCTTTGCTCTCTTGTAAGGCGACCCCGGAGACGTTTCTGGTTTTAGTGGGTACACCAGCGGAGGTGCCGAGGAACAGTAAGTTCATAGTTTGCTCGTCATTTATTACGCCTCCGCTTGAGAAGCAAGGGCCTGAACTTCCAAAGGGCGAAGAACATACAAATTAACCATAGGGCGCCCATGGATCATATTTATGAGAGAAAAACGCTCAGACTAGAGKGAAGTGGGGATACGGTAAGTTATGCATCATCATTAGCCGTTGTACTCATGAACAATAAGTCATCTGTAGACTCAGACTCGATAACAAAGAAGCCAAGGCTTGAATACAAAGAACGAGCAGCATGGTTATCTCGATAGACACGCAGCGTAACCGTCGATGCGACTGTTAATTGCCTGGCCTTTTCGATGAGCTTTTCGCAAAGCAAGCGGCCTGCGCCATTCCCTCTTGCTTCAGGCGAAATGATAATCCTCCCGATATGAACAGAGCCCTGCTTTCCGGGCCAGAACTGGCCAAAACCAACGCAGTTGTTATCGATATCGGATAAACAATAGTTAGAGCAACCTTCTACAGCGAGTAGCTCAGGCAAATTGGCTGCAACAAAGGGAAACGGCACGGATGAGCCAGCCCAGCGAGCACAGGCCTTCTCATCACTGATCCAAGTCGCAATAGCGTCATAATCGGTTTTTACGGGTGTTCGCAGAGTTGTTTTCATATGTCTAACGCCGTTCAAAATGCGCGGTTACAAAATGGCGGCGAAGCCGCAATAGAGTAGGCGTCGGCGTAACGGGTCTTGTTATGGTTTGAATCCAGGTGGAATGTCCCAAAGTTGCACCTCAATATAGAGTTCAAAATCAGTTTCCCAATATCGCTCATAAGGAACCACCTGATCATTATCAGGAACCCCAAACCGCTCAACGATTTCGCTCACCTCGCTAAGCAAAAACACTTGATTGAAGTAAGGCTTATCGCCTCGGATAACGCAACAAAGCTATCCGGATAGGTCAAGGACGTTGTTTCAGGATCAAGCTCCAATAGAGGTATTTTCAGCTCACTTTGGTCAGCGTTCAAATCACGAAACCAAGGAGATTCTCCAAGCACGAGATAATAGGGATGACGACAGCGCGGCTTACCTCCTCGCGCAACGAAAAGTTCACGCAGCCGAGCTTCAACCTTGCTGCGAACTTCAATGTAGTTCCTGCCGTAGCGCCGTCGATAGCCGGGATCACGCTGATGACGCGTCAGAAGATCTAAGAAGATTGGATCTTTTGAGCCCGCTGGAAGTTCGGAGAGACTCCGAAATGGGCCAATCTCAGGTAGATAGTAGTGGGTAGCAAATTCTGGGAGTCTCATCTCTGCATCACGACTGAAGCGTTGGTTGGGATGAAATAATGACGGTTTTCTCAAAGGCACTTTCCGACTGACATAGCCTGAGAAAATCATTCGCAAACTGCTCCCACCCAACCGCTGTAAGTGCAATCGGCCGCACGCGGCGAACATGCGCAATGGCCTCTTGCGAAGCTAGGCCGTAATATCGAACAAGTATATAGGCCAATAAAAGGCCCGTACGATCTTTACCATGAGTGCAGTGTACAAGCACGGGGTTTCCACTCTGAATCTGCTCCCATACCCAGCGGCTTGTCTCCTCCAGAGCAGGCCAAGCAACTTCAAACGCATCGGGCTGCGGGGGTTCCTGGACGAGAATTGGAATTCTTTTATGAGCGATGCCAACAGCCTCCAAACTGGTAACATCAACCCCATATCCGCGGTTTAGGGTGAGGACTGCACGAATACCACCGTTATACAACTCTTGAGGATCCCAAGCCGCATTATTAGGCCCTGGTCGTCCTGCAAGAGCCCCTTCAATGAGCCAGAATAAGTGCTTCATATTCAGTTTCCCCAACACTTCAAATAACCGGTGCAAATGTAGCGCAGCGAAATTTGGATCCGAGTTAATTTTTCTTTTTAGGCTTTTGCCATAAAAATGGCGACTCGTTCCAACCCAGCGTCGCGATGAACTTCACCTTTGTGAAATTCATCACTCTCAATGGTGGCCAGAAGGTTACGGCGCTGAGGATAGCGTACAAATATAAAATGATCCCAGCGATCAGCTAGCATACACTCCTTGTCACTGCTGAATAACCCAAGGGGCTTCCCACCATAAACTGGATATGCGCCCCTTCGCAGCAATTCAAATCCCGCAATTTTGGAGTAGCGGTCATAGGCCTGTTTGCCGCTAATACCCTTTGTGACCTCGTAAGAATTATTATATTCTGCTTTCGGTTTATATTTATTCAAATTGTAAACAAAAAGAGGCTCGTCAAGATTTTGGGCTCTTGCTACTTTCATTTGATTCTCATCGGGCCAGACTGCGTTATTCTCGGCCTTCCATGTTGCTGTAGGGATGCCTTTGTCGGTGATACCTTTGAACAACCGAACACCCCTAGAGATGATCTTAACCATATAAAACAGTGCTGATGGTTCTGGTTCAATTGCAAGAACGGTATGCTCAGCGCAAACCTGATCTAGAGTTTCATCGAAGGTCGAAAGAAACTTGAAAGCTGCTTGAGTGGATGGAAACTCATCAATGATAATTTCATCTACCCACATCCCTTCTCGTGCAACAGGGTCTGCCTTAACTCGAAACAGCCTTTTGCTATTGAAGCTATTTTCACTCTCTTTCAAAAACTTACTATAGCCATTAAGATCTTTAACTTTCAGGTGGAAAACAAAAGCCACTTTTCTTATGCCAGCCTCTTCTAAGGACTTACTGAATGACTCTTTATCAATTGAGAAGGGCATATTCATTTCGATTCCATACTCAAGCTTAGCAGTAATTATACGGAAGGCTCCAGGGCCTCAATAAACGTCTCGGCGCAGTCATTGAGGTTATGTAACCTCCTTATTCGACTCTACCTCATTGCCTCCCCTGAGAGCAAAGCCAATTTTGGTGATAAAATATCCAAAATTCGCTTAACTGCGCGCTTTTCCAGATATAATAATACTTTACTCATGGAAATGAGTATTCAGACGATGGCATATTGCGGGCAGGTCTTGTTATCACAGTGAAAGAGTCGCTTCGATTTTATGGATAAGAGTAACCGAGCCGAGCAAGGTTAAAACTAACTGAGAGGCCGCTGGCGGTGTTCGAAATGTTTGGCGATCGCGAAGCTGATAAGCAATATTAGCGGCACGAAGCATTCATTAAGGCTTGTAGCGTGTCAACGTAATGCCGCAAGCGATGAGGCCTGAAGAAACAAACCGCCACACGCCGAAGCCTTCTTTTAGAATGATGGTGGAAATAAGCGCCGCGAACAGCACACTGGTTTCGCGTAGCGCCGAGACCATGCCGAGTGGGGCGTAGGCCATGGCCCAGATAACGATCCAATACGCACCGACCTGCATTCCACCGCCGACAACGGCGGGTGCCAAATTGCTGGATATAACTCTTTTTATCTCCGTGGCTTTCCATGTCAAAGCAATCGCAAACGTCAGCAAGCCGTTGCCGAGGGTCAATAAAACAGCAAAGCCGAGCACCGAGCCAGCTTGTCGTGCGCCCAGGCCACCCACCAGAGTGTAGGAAGCAATAAAGGCACCAGTACCTAGAGCAAGGAGGATAGCGCGGGGATTGCTGGTAATACCGGTGCTTGTATCGAACGCTAGCGACATCACGCCAACCCCGAGAAACAGCACACCGAGTAACGGGACAAAACCCAACATTTCGCCAGCGAACGCGGCAGCGCCAAGGGTAACGAGTAAAGGCGCCGATCCACGCGCGATGGGATAGACCTGGCCAAAATCGCCATAGTGGTAAGCCATGGGCAAACAAAAGTGATATGCGGTATGAATCAAAATGGCTAAGCCAAGTAGCGGCCAGCTTGCAGGATCGGGGAGCGTAACAAAAGGCAGAGCGAATGCAGAAACCAGACTGCCCAACAGGGTGATCACCGCCATGACGGCGATCCTGTCGCCACTCACTTTAACGATCGCATTCCAACTGGCGTTAAAGATGGCGGCGAGCAGTACAACCATTGTTATTTCTAGGCTCATGTCATCGTATCCTTGAGCGGCAGGATGCTACGTTAAGAAAAACTAGTTTTCCCAGCATAGTCCAAATTACGATGCACGTAGGTGGCTGCACTCGCCAGTATGCCCGGCAGCCCATAACAGTGGTCGCCGTGCACGTGGGTAATTAAGATGACTTTCAGTGAATGAAACGACAGCTTTGTGTGCAACACCTGATGCTGGGTTCCCTCACCACAATCGATCAGATACCAGTCCTGACCCTTGCTCTCACGCAAAGCAAACCCGGAGACGTTTCTTTGCTTAGTGGGCACACCGGCGGATGTGCCGAGGAAGAGTAAGTTCATGGCTTGTTCGTGCTCTCGCTTATGCGCTCTCTTTGGGAACAAGGCAGTGGATTGCCAGATCGCTAAATTTAACCAGTAGTGCTTAATACCTGCCTCCAACCCCTCGCTTGTAGCGAATGACCAGAGGAAAGTGGGTCGACTACAAGGCATTGTTGGGCATCAATCTAACTCGGAATTTCCGGACATATGCGCCAACTCATAGTGTCGAACCTCCTTCGCATAAGTAGCATATTTTGTAGAATCAAGAACTTCATGCTTCTTTTTGAATTGAATCCTGCTACCGGGAAACTCGATGTTAGCATCATCTACCAAACCGAGGATTAGTTGGCTTTTATTCGGTTTGTTGCTGACTATAAAGTTAAGAATGTTGGAGAGGTTTCCTTGATCTTGCTCCTGTTGATTCGGAGCATCAATAACAAGAGGAAAATTCAAATTCCCACTGCCCTCTATTACAAGAGAGGCAACTGAAAAAAAGTATGCCAATACGCCTCTTGGAAGGTCACTTCCACTTTCATCAATAGACGCATTTACGTTTTTAAACACCTGATCACTTAATCCTGTGACATGCAACCTTCTAGCATTTTTTTCAAACCTTTCCCCATATTCTCGAACTATTTCTTTGCGTCTATCAGCATCATCAAACTTGTCTGCCGATTCTTTTAGGGCAGCTTGACTCAGCTCAACTTCTCCTAGGTGAATTTTGATATCTTCAGCTTCTTTCTTTAGGTGATTCATGAGAGATTTCTTGCCTTCAATATCGATGACATCTTTAATTTTTAATTTTCCACGCTTTTGGGCAAGTATTTTATCGATTGAACGTTTTGTAAAAGAAGCATTCTCTAATTCTGCCCGGATAGATATAGTTTCCTTTTTGGTTCGCGTTAAATCTTCGCGAAGCGACGCGAGCAAATCTGTGCAGGTTTCAGCATCTTGAGCTATTGCAAACCTTTCCGTGAATGAGTTCTCATACTCTGCTCCACAAGTTGGACAATCTACTAATTTTTCTAAATTTGATTGAACATAGGAATAATCAGCATTCAGTTCATCGCGGGTATGAGCAACAATTTCTATCTGAGCTTCAAGGCGGATTTGTTCTGTCCTAGTTTCAGAGATTCTATGCTTGTATTGAGCTTGTTTTTTCTGCAATTCGTTGCATTTTGAAACAAGTCGTTCAATGTCTTTTTTGAATTCATTTAAATCAATATTGAAATCGACTGAAGAAAGCTCTTTGATAGTTTTTAGTTCAATAGATTCGATTGACTTTAACTGCCTCAAGGGTTCTTGCTTTTCTTGCTCCAGAATTTTTATTCTCGCATTTAATGCGTACCATTCATCGGGCCTTAGACCGAGAAAATAGCTGGTTAATGTTTGTTTCCAGTTTGCATACTGTCCGAGCTTATTGAATGAGCACCATGTTCCTGACCAACCTTTGTCTTGATCAAGGTAAAAGGGCAAAAGCATATATGCTGGGGGTGGCGTCTCTTGAAGCCCTTGCCTGTTTGTAATCTTGAGGTTGAAGCCGAACAACTTCGCCAGCGCAGGCGCAAGTTCATTGGTGACGCTTTCGTATGAGCCTATTAGCTGGCCTTCCTCTGAGAAAAGAGAAAAGGCACCTCTGTAACGATATATAGAGTAGCTCTCTTCATCAAGTTTAAAGTGAACTAATGACCCAATGTCCGCAGCTTTCCAGTTTCGATGTATTTTTGGCGGTTCCGCGCCAAATGTTGACAATAAAGTTTTAATTACAGACGACTTTCCAGTGTCATTATCCCCTTGGATAAGGGTGATATCAGGATCGAACTTTAGCTTCAGAGCTTTCTTTTCTACGTGCGATACGAGAAGCATGCTTTTTAACAGCAATTTTTTCATGGCTTTTGCTCCTCAGATTCCGAACTAATTTCCTGTAATGGTTCATTTCTGGTTATCTCCCTACAAATCATTGCCGCTATTTTGACGGTGTCGAATACTGCAGACTCAGCTGGATCAAGCTTTTCCACAACTTCAGCAGCAAGCGATATAATCGTGCTGTTGCCACTTTGAGCTGCGATGTTTACTGTTGATTGAACAAGCTCTGATACATCTATAAATTGTTCATTACTGGAATTCATTTCATCTACTAAGACTTGATTCCATGCCTTCCTAATGTTTTTTAATGTCAATCCGTTACAACCTTCGTTAAGGAGTATTGAACATGCATCGCTCCATAACTGAGCATTACTTCTTTGACCTACCATTACCGCAAGCATGTTGTCAAATTCTTCTTTAGAAAGACTTTTTTCCTTAATTAGGCTGTGTGATCTGACTCCAGTGTTCTCGAAATTTGTTTTTCTCCTCACTTCGTCGAAAACCGCTCTGTAAGCTAAGCCTATATTTACTGTTTCGTAGGGAAATTGCTTTTCAAAAAAATCAGACAGTTTTCCTTTTGTCTGATTAACATGATCTTCAATAGTCAGTAACGTACGCTCAAATTCGAAGAGGTTTAAGCCAGACAAATTCGAATGTGATTTATTTTCTGCTTCTAATGCATAAGCGCAAATTGACTTCTCATCAGCATGCATCTCAGAGAAGCATAATTCCGAAAAAACAGCTTTTTTACCAGACTTATTATCTTTTGTACTGAGGCCTTGATTCGAAATAAATGCCAGTTTTACTGTGAAATCCGGAAAATTTTCGTAATTTTTATAAAGTTTTCTAAGTATTGATGACTCGTGATCTTTGTTCGTGCATTTTGCTAAGTTAGCAATAGTCCATTTTCCACTTTTCTTAGATTTGACTTGGTAGAAGCAAGCAGAATCTGGGGTTCTGCCGTGATTGAAGACCACAATGTCTTCGTGGTGATCAAATACAACCAAGTAATTTTGTCCATCTTCATGTAATTCTAGAAAATGGCAGATTGACCAATTTTTCTGGTAGTCGAAACGATTCGACGAGCTCGATCCCGCAGTTTCTCTTGGGGGGAGGTTAGAAAACTGGTTCAGAGCACTGGATGTCACGATACTTTCCTTGAGGCCTAACATTGATTATATGCCAGGCTGCATAACCTCAATGAACGCGCTGGCACGGTCATTGAGGTTATGTAGCCATCTCGTTCGACCCTACCCCATTGACTCTTCTGCTTGCAAAGCAAATTTCGGCGTTATAGCCAAAATTCGCGCCATCGTGTTTTGCTCCGCCCAATTCTAGCTAAGCGCCACACAAACCATCTCCCCACCAAACCACTGCTGCTTAAGCCCCCGCTGCTTTTCCAGCAGCAGCGTTAGGTAGTCGCGCAATGGATGAGCGGCTGGCAGCGCAGCGAGGTGTTTGCGCAGCCTACGCTGGTAAGAAAACTGTTCAGCAGGCACATGCAATGGCGTGGCGTTTTGAGTAAGCCATTCAATGCCGGGCAGGAGTATATGCGTGGCGTTGCTGTCGAGCGCTAGCGTGACGCCTTTAACATCGAAGTCACCGGCGTAGATGTGTGTTCGGCGGGTTTTGTGCCAAGCATCAACCAGTAACACAAAGCCACCGCCGTAGTGGCTGTCACCGCGGTATACGACCAGCGGGTTTGTGTAGCCGTTTAGCGCTGGGAGTTCCGGCGAAAACTCATAGAAGCTGTCCAGGTTTTCTACCTGAATGAGGGCGCTAAAGGCGCTCAGCTTTAACGCATGCACATCCACGTCACGAATAGCGCGTGGCTCGTTGGCAAGCCCGGTTGTTGGCTGCGGCGGAAAGCTGACGAGTACCCTTCGTCCACGGGGGCTTTCGCGGGTTGCCTTGTCTTCCTCTACGCCCTCTTTCGCCTGGGCGCTGCTGGTCAGGCCGCTGAGCGAGCGGCCTAGCGGCGCTATTCGCGCGCTCTCTAATACGTCATTAATCTGCGCCAGAAAGGCGGCGTCAAAACGCAGCGCTTTACTGTTGATTCGCGTGGCCAGGTCAATGTCGTGCTGGTGGMACCAGGCTACTACGTCGTCTACCCACTGGCGGCGGGGCTTCTCCACCGTGGGTTGGCGGAGAAGTTCACGGGCGACGCCGTTAAGGCCATTGCGTGCGCGGCTGGGTAGGTTCATACGGCCAGCTGCAGTTCTACATCGTGGATCAGGCGCAGGTGATTGAATTGGCTGGCCTGGCTCTCCTGCTGTTTGAGCCGGAACGCTTTCTGATCGCTGCGCGGCAGGCCTTGGTATTCGGAAATCACCTGGAAGAGCCAAATTTCATCCGGCCACTCCAGCGGGCTTTCGCGCAGGTACTCAAGGGCGCTGATCGGTTCCGCCTGGGGCTGGTCGATCACGCTTAAATAGAAGTGTTCTACATCCTGCTTGAGCGCCTGCTGGCGGGCGGCGGCGAGGCTGCTCTCTTGCGCTTGTGCTGGGGCCGCCGCTTCAACCGTTTGCGTGGTGTGACGCGGTTGGGGTAGCTGGTGCAGCAGCTCGGCAAGCAACCGGCTATCCAGGTTGCGATCCAGCGCCGGGGCGGCCGCCGCGCTTAGCGGTGCGGCTTGATTGACCAGCCCTGGTACCTCGCTGCGCCGGGCGTAGTTGCCCGGCACAAAGCCGGGATGTTCGCGCATAAAGGCGGCCATGCCACTGATCAGGCGGCTGCGCGCCTGCTGTTTGCGAAAGCGTGCCATTAGTTCGATCAAGCGCCGCTGCACTTCGCGCAGGCCGGTGTAGTGGTTACTTAACTGCTGTTGAAGCTGGCTGATCAATAGCTTGCGCAGGCTGCCGTCGCTGCCCACTAGCTCGATCAGCTCGTCGAAGTCGATAAGAGCCAGGCCATCCAGCAGCCTTGCGATCTGCTTCTGGGCGCGGTCGTTTTCGCGGATCTTGTCGTTGAGCTGGCTGRCGAACCCAAAATCGCTATTCAGCCGCTGCCATAGGCTGTCGATGGCATCGGCGAAGCGCCCGTTCAGGTCATCGACTTCCTGGCGCAGGCGCATTAACTGCTGCTCCAGCCGCCAGTGCTCGCCGCGGCTGCGCGCCTCCCGGTAGCTGTGTACCAGGGCGCGAATCAGCTCCAGGGTTTCCGCTACATCGGCATTCACATGGCGGCGGGTCTCGTCGGCGAGCATTTCGGCGATCAGTTCGCGCACCTTGGGCGCCAGCTTCACACCGCTCTGCTCGTCCGGCCGCCATAGAATGCGCGCCGCCAGCAGCTTGCGCAGCGCACTATCGCTAAGCGATTCCAGCGGCACTTCATCGCGGGTGTAGGCTTGCATCAGTACATCGGCGTGCTTGCCGAGCAGCGCCAGCCGTTCGCTGCCGGTTTTGAGCAGGCGGCTTTCCAGGGCATGTTCTCCGTTCGAACTCACAACAGGGCCTCCTGGGAACCGGAGCCCTCCTCGCTACCCTCTTCAATGGGAAGGTTCTCTTCATCGCGAATAAAGCGCACCAGATCCACCAGGTAGTCGATCTTGCCGGTGACCACGAATACCTGCCGCTCGGCGTGGGGCTGAAGCAGATAGCCGTGCTCTTTCAGGCGCTTGAAGACTTGCTTAACCTGGGCATCGAGCTGGTCACTTTGCGAGCCAAAAAAGCTGTCGGTGGCCAGGCGTTCCAGGCGTTCGCGCAGGCTTTGGTTGTCTTCGCACTTGGCGCTGAATTCGGCGGGCTTGAGCACATCGCCGGGGGCGGCCAGGGTGTCGCGGCCCAGGGCCTCTTGAACCAGTTGCAGCCACTCCAGCAGCGGCAACAGGCTATTGAGCGTATCGCCGAGCTGGCGGGAGAGCTGATCCCGAGCGTTGTCATTGRGCTGACGCCAGGCCAGAAAATAGACGCTGCCGTCTTCGTTGCKGGCCAGCCGCCGGTTAAGCGGCCGCAGGTATGTATCGATCTCTTCCCGGGTCTCTTCATTGGTGAGATGGCGATAGCCGCTCTCATCGCTGATCGGGCAGACAAACTCCCCGGCCAGCAGGCGCTCTAGCAGTGGGCCATGTTCGATCATACCGTCACCTCCTGCTGATGTTCCTGGAGCCGTTCGGCCAGGCGGCTTAGCCGTGGCTCGATGCGTTTTAATACCCGCTTGTTGGGGTTAGCCTCATCGCGATCGATCAGGTAGCGGTTGGCGAACAGCAGCAGCACATCGGACTCGGGGTTGGGAAACGCGCCGACGATATGAATGCGGTTGCTGTCGCAGGCGTCGAACAGTTTTTCGACGTTGTGGTACGCCAGGGTGCCAATCTCATCGATGGGCCAGTGGATGGCGATGTCCGCATCGCCGCGCAGCAGGCGGGTAAAGGCGAGTAGGAACTTGCACAGAATCAGATACGCCATGCCGTGGCTGGAGGACTCCAGCAGTTGGCGGTCGTTCTTGATCACTAGATCGGTGCCGCCTTCGTTCAGGTGCAGCTCCAGACGCAGCAGGCTTTCGAAGCTGTACTGCTGGTCGCTGCGCAGCAAATCGACCACGTCCGCTAGGGCGTTGAGGTAGTCGTCGCTGGGTAGCGTCTGGCCGGATTCCCGCCACTCTTTATAGCGCTGGGCGAACAGCTTCAGCGGCTCCCAGAAGCCCAGTTCATCGATGGTGGACTGGATGCGCACTTCGGCCTTGGTGATGCCTTCCAGGCGCAGGTCATCGGCGACTTCTTCGGAAAGTCTACGGCTTTGGGCGCTGATGCGCCGGTTCAAATCCCGGAACACGGTGAAGAACTTATCCAGGTCGTCACTGAGGTTGCGCCCTTCCTGAATCAGCTGCTGCTGTTGATCTTCCAGCAGTTTAAGCATGTCGCGCAGTAGCGGCAGCTGTAGGCGCGGGTTGTCGCTCTGCAGTTTGCTGCGCTCGCTCTCCAGCGCTTCGGCGAATCCGCTGCTGGCGTCCTTGATCAGTTGGCTTTCGACCTCCAGGCAGCCGCGGCGCAGCTGCTCGATGAGCTGGTGGCGATTGCCCAATGCCTGGCGGGCGCGCTCGATACGCTCGTCCACATCGCCCAGTGGCGTACCGGGCGCTTGGCCGTCGGGCTCGATGGCCAAGCTTTCCAGTTGGGTGAGTAGCGGCTTCAAGGCTTCCAGGCAGGCGTATTGGCTCTCCCGCTGGGTTTTTAGCGTGCTGACCGTGCTCTGGTGGGTTTTGCGCGCGGCCTGAAAGTCATTTTTCAGGTGTTCTTTATCGCGCTGCAGCTTTTGTTCCGCCTGCTCCAGCTCGGCTTCCTGGGCGACCAGCTGCGGCTTATGCTGCCCCCACTCGACGCGCATAAAGCGGGTGTATTCGGTGAGTTCATCCTGGCGGGCGGCGGTGACGCGGRTGSGTTCATCCTGGCTGGCCAGCCGCGCCTTGGTATCTTTTAGCTTGGCGGGGTCGACGCCCTGCTCGGCCAGCTCCTGGCTAAAAGCCTCTTCCAGTTCCGCGCGCTGGCGCTGGTGTTCGCTGTTGGCGTCGCTCAACTGCTGCTTATACTGGCGCAGTTGGGCATCCAGGCTATCCACTTGGCTCTGGCCGTCGGCTTTTAGCTCCAGCAGTTGGCTTTGATGGGTCTCGCTTAGCGCGACGAGCGCCTGCTGCTTCTCTTCGCGCAGCTCCTTTTGTGCCTGCTCCTGGCTGGCTAACGCGGTTTGATGGGCTGCGCGACGCTCCTGCTGGCGCTTAGTGTGGCGCTCCTGCTGCTGGCGGCGGGCCTCTATCGCAAACTCTACTTCCTGCTCGGCGCGTTTGTGGGCCATGCGGCCCTGATCCTGGGCTTCATCGGCCTGCTGCACCCGCTCGTTCTGCTGCTTGAGTGCTTTCTCGGCGGCCTGGCTCTCCGTTTGCACCCGGCGTTTGGCGGTGTCCGCCTCTTCGATGGCGGCCAGCAGGCTGGCTTCATCCTGGGCGTAATCCGGCAAAGCAATGGCGGAAAGATCCAGCGCCAGCCCGAACAAGTCATCGCTCGCGCCTTCCGCCAACTGCGGGGCGAGGTCACGCCGCTCCAGTAGCTCCGGGGCAATCACCTTGCCCAGCTGCTGCTCCCAGCCGGGGCGGTGGTAGCGCAGGAAGTGGCGCAGGCTGCCCTGCTCCGGGTCGCGCTGCTGATAAAGCGCAAAGCAGCGCTGCTCGGCGCGCTCCAGCTGTTGGCGAAGTTGCACCAGCTGTTGTTCGGCACTGTCGCGCTCGCGTTTGCGGCTTTCAAACTCCCGGCGCAGGCCATCCAGGGTAGCGGCCGATGCGTTGCGCTCCTGCTGGGCCTGATCCAGGCGCGCCTGGGCAAGCTCCGCTTCGGATGCCTCTTCGGCGGTCTGGGTCGATAGCGAGAGCTGCGCTTTGAGTTCAGCTAGCTGCTCGACACCGAGTTCCAGCTGCGCCTGGTACTCGCCCTCCAGGCGTTGGCGCTCCTGCTGATAGCGTTCGTTGAGCTGCTGTTCGGATTCCCACTGCTGCTCCCGACGCAGGGCTTTCTCTTCGACCAGGGCGTCGATCAGCTCCTGGGATTCACGGGTCTGGCGGGCCAGTGCTTCGGAAAGCTCGCGCAGCCGCCCATCCAGGCGCGCCTGGCTCTCTTTTACCGCGTCCTGCATCACGTTCAGGTGGGTGCGCAGCTGGTCGCGCTGCTCCCGCCACTGGGGCAGCGCGTTGATGTCACGCTCCAGGGCGGGCATGTCTGCATCAGCGTAGTGCTCGTACTGGGTTTGCAGGTCGTTGAGGCGGCGCTGGGTCTGCTGCAGATCGCTAACCACTTCGCTGTGGCTGTCGTTCAGCTTATCCCGCGCTTCTGCGTAGTCGCTTTCCCGCTGCTGGAATTCGCGCTGGTGGCGGGCAAGCTCAGCATCCACATCGGCCATGCGGCGCTCTGCTTTCTGACGGTCGTCTTCCAGTTGGGGTTTCAGTTGCCAGAGCGTGGCATCCAGGTCGGCGAGTTCACGGTCGATACCGGCAAGTCGGGCCAGCGATGCCTGCAGCGGTTCCAGGCGCATGGATTGGCGCATCTGGGCAATCCACTCCCGCGCCTTGGTGTTGCGAATCCGGGTTACCGGGAGTTCAACGCCATCCTCTTCGAAAATCGCCGCCAGCATGGTTTTGAGGGTGTCCATCTTGCCCTCTTTGGCATGCACCGCAGAAACCAGCTTTTCGATATGGCGGATGCGTCGCTCGGGTTTCACAAGGCTGAACTGCGACGCGATCTGGCGCAGCTTGAGGCCGTCGCGGCTGTTGCCGTGCAGTTGAGTAAAGTCGTTCTGGATCACCGAGCGAAATTCAGAGGTAGCACCCAGCTTGGGCGACACCGGCGTACCATTTCGTCGCAGGCCGCTGGCCCACTGGGTGTAGTCCAGCGCCGCCACGCCCGCGTCGCTCTCCACCAGATAGTCTTCCGGCTGGTAGGGCGCGCCGACAAAGCGATACTCCACCCCGCCCTCGGCCTTGCGGGTCAGCACCGCCTGGCAGATATTGCCCGCTTCGCGGCGGTACTCGTACACCAGGTAGCTGTTGCGATTAGGCAGGTAAAACGCATCGAACTTCATGCGCGTTTTGGGCACGACCTTGTTGGGTAATTCGCCGTAGAACACCGGCACCAGCCGCTGTAGCGTGGTTTTACCGGAGGCGTTGGTGCCGCAAATATTGGTGTGACCGTCCACACTCAGTTCAACCACCCCTTCCAGGTGGCCGTGAATCATCACGATGCGTAGCAGGTGGGCCATGCCGTGTCCTTTCGTTTACTAATCGGATCGTTATGCTGATCGCTGAAAGTGGCTATATTGCCAGACACAGACCAAAGCGGCTACGCGGCTAAACATAGGGGCGCTAACATAGCACTAAGTGCTATATATTAATGATAAGAATTACAATGACAAAGCATTAACCGAAGCCATTAAGCATGGCGCATTGATTGAGGTAAAAAACGATGGATAAATCAATCTTAGATATGGTGCATGAAACGGCTCAAGATCTTAACGCGGCTGGTGTGATGAAAGAAACCACGCTGCGCGAGTTCGATGCGCTCTGCCTGCCGCCTGTAAAAGAGTACACAGCCATACAAATCAAGCGGATTCGCACCAAGAATCACGCCAGCCAAGGCGTGTTCGCGGCCTACCTGAATACCAGTGTGTCCACGATTCAAAAGTGGGAACAAGGCCAGAAGAAACCCAATGGCCCTTCGCTTAAGCTGCTGAACCTGGTGGCCGAAAAGGGGTTGGAAATACTGGCTTAATCGTTATTACTTTCTACTCCGCCCAGCAGCCCCTCAAAGAAACTCACTGCATTGGCCTCCAACCCTTCCAAGTAGTAGCCGCCTTCCTGCACCACCAGCGTGGGTACGTTCAGGCCCGCTACTCTGCGGCCAAGCTCAGCAAAACCCGCGGTAGAAACGGCGACCTTGGCTTGAGGGTCGAGTTCGTAGATATCAAATCCCAGCGCCAGCACGATGGCGTCAGGTTCGAACAGGCGAATGGTTTGGCTGGCTTGTTCCAGGCGGTCAAAGAACACCGACTCCTCTGATCCATGGGGCATTGGCAGGTTGAGGTTATAGCCCAGCCCTGCGCCCTGCCCGCGCTCGTCTTCAAAGCCGGTTACTGCGGGATAGAAGKTGGTGGTATCGCCGTGGATCGAGATATACATCACATCATCGCGCTGGTAGAAAATCTCCTGAATGCCCTGGCCGTGGTGCATATCGGGGTCGAGCACGACGATGCGGGGGTAGCGCGAGGTAAGGTGCTGCGCGGCAATGGCGGCATTGTTGAGAAAGCAGAAGCCTCCGGCGGAGTCGATGCCCGCGTGGTGGCCCGGCGGGCGCGATAACGCATAGGCGAACCGTTCGCCCGCCAATAAAGCCTCAGCCCCGGCGACCGCGCTTTGCGCCGACCAATAAGCCGACTGCCAAGTGTGCTGGCCCACGGGTGCGCTGCCGTCAGCCATATAGCGTCCGGCTTCCGCTAATATGCCGTGCAGGGCATTGGGCGAACGCACAAAAATATTGGAAATCACCTCTTCGCCCCAGTCTTCCCCAAGGGCATGCCAGCGCCGATGGGCACTTTCCAGAAAGCGCAGGTAGGCCAGTGAATGCACTGCTCTGAGCGGTGCCACGCCATAATCTTCGGGTGCTTGAATATCAAAGCCCAGCCGCTTGGCGGCGGCCAGCAGGTGCGTGGCGCGCTCAGGCACTTCCTGGGGCGTGCGCATTTTGCCCCGGGAGAAGTAGGKTTGCGGCTGATGAAGCAGTTGGKCAGCGTGGAAGAACGKCTTCATCGGCACTATCTTCATCAGAACTATCTCCGGTTTCGCCTACACCCTTGACCACAAAATCACGAGCAACGCCTATGTGGTAGTCAATCGCCTCGCGGCAAGCGGCAGGGCTGCCGCTATCCAGCGCGTCGAGCAGTTTAAAGTGGCTGGTGGCAATGGTGTCGGGGGCTTCATGGGTTTTGGTAATTAGAGTGATGCACAGGCGCAGTTCATGGGTCAGATCATCAAAGGCGCGCAACAGCCGCTCATTGCCCGCGTAGTGCAGCATCAGGCGGTGAAACTGCAGATCCTCCTCGATGCGACGGGTGCCATCGTTCCCAGCTGCCGCTTCACATAGCACCTCTACTTGCTGCTTAAGCGCGCGCTGGGCATCGGGGGTATAGCGTTCGGCTAGGCGGTGAATTGCGTGGCGCTCAAGACAGAGCCGCAAATCAAAGACATCTTCGAGTTCAACGGCATTCAACGCGCGAACAAAGAAGCCTCGGCGCGGTTTCGAGATCAATAAACCACGGCTTTCCAGCAAACGAGCGGCCTCACGCACCGGCGCACGGCTAACACCCAGGTCGCGGGAGAGTTGCACTTCCGAGAGCCGTTCGCCGGGTAAAAAGTGTTGCTGAATAATCGCTTGGGTTAAATAGTCAGCTACTTGCTCTACCAAGTTTTGCTGCTGGATAAAGGCCCTGGGAGCCGCCGTTGGTGAGGCCATCGCATTCACTCATGGGATATGACGTGTTCTTCCCAGTATGACGAAAAAAAGCCACTTGTCGACGAACGATTGCCGACTGTCGACAGTTTTACCAAGTACTGCTATGGTCAAAACAGATCCCTAACAAACATCACAACCGGGTCTGACACGCCTCGCTCGCCTAACGACTACGTAACCTCATTACGTGCTAATAACCGAGGAGCAGGAAACATGAAAAAACCTTTAGCTTTGGCTATTTCCGCTGCAGCACTCGCTTTTACCTCCGCCGCTATGGCAGACGACCCTAAAGAAGGGGGTGTCGTTAACACCATCATTCAGCCCGAGCCGCCAGGCCTGGTGCTGGGCATGATTCAAAACGCCCCTACCCGCACCGTGGCAGGCAATATCTACGAAGGGTTGTTGCGCTATTCCACCGACCTAGAGCCCATGCCGCAACTGGCGGAGTCTTGGGAAGTCAGTGAAGATGGCCGCACCTACACCTTCCATCTGCGTGAAGGCGTTACCTGGCACGACGGCGAAGCCTTTACCGCCGATGACGTTGTGTTCTCCGCCGATGTCTTCCACCGTGAGTTGAACCCCAGTGCCCGCGCCGTGCTACAGCACGTGGAGAGCATCGAAGCCACCGACGACCACACCGTCGTATTTACCCTGACCCAACCCTTCGGGCCTTTCCTGCTCTCCTTTGAAGCGGGCACCTTTACCATGGTGCCCGAGCACCTCTACGCGGGCACCGACTTCCGCGATAACGAGCACAACGATCACCCCATCGGTACCGGCCCCTTTAAGTTCTCCAACTGGGAGCGGGGCACGGTCATAGAGCTGGTCAAAAACGAAGAGTATTACGAAGACGGCCTGCCCTACCTGGATGGCGTGAACTGGCACATCATTCCCGACGGTGCATCCCGTGCGGTGGCGTTTGAGAACGAAACCATTGACGTGCTGCCCAGCGGTACCGTCGAGAACTTCGATATTCCCCGCCTGGCCGAGATGGATAACGTCTGCATGACCGAAGAGGGCCACGAGTACTTCAGCCCCTTTGCCATGCTGTGGATGAACAACCGCGAAGGCCCCACGGCGGATAAACGTTTCCGTCAGGCGGTGATGTACGCCATGGATCGCGAGTTCGCCAAAGATGTATTGTGGAACGGCCTGGGCAATGTACCGCTCTCCGCCTTTGGCTCCAATGCACGCTTCCAGAACGATGACCTGGAACCCTACGATCACAACCCCGAACGCGCCCGTGAGCTACTGGATGAAATGGGCTACGACGGGGAAGAGATCACCATTCTGCCGCTGCCCTATGGGGAAACCTGGACACGCTGGGCCGAAGCCGTGCAGCAGAACCTGCGCGAAGTGGGTATTAACGTTGAAACCCAGGCCACCGACGTAGGCGGCTGGAACCAGCGCCTGGGCGATTGGGATTACGACCTCGCCTTTACCTATCTCTACCAGTACGGCGACCCGGCACTGGGTATTTCACGCACCTACCTTTCCGACAATATTGCCAAGGGTTCGCCCTGGAATAACGTGGAAGGCTACGAAAACGAGCGCGTCGACGAGCTGTTCAACGAGGCCGCCACGGCTTTCCCCGACGAAGAGCGCGAAAAACTTTATCGCGAAGTACAGGAAATCCTCCATGAAGACGTGCCCGTTGGCTGGCTGATGGAACTGGGCTTCCCGACCCTGTACCGCTGTGATGTGCAGAACCTCGTCACCTCCGGCGTGGGTGTCAACGACGGCTTTAAAGATGCTTGGCTAGATCGCTAAACCCAAGCCACCCAGGTAGCGCGAGCTACCTGGGTTTTTTAGCTATGTCTTGAAGGTATTCGTCAGGAAACGACTTATGGTTTACGCGCGCCTCATTCTGATGCGGCTGTTTAAAGCCGTGATTGTGCTGTTTTTAATCGTTATTTTTAACTTCTTGCTGATTCAGCTGGCCCCCGGTGACCCGGCCGCCATTCTGGCCGGTGAAGCGGGTGCCGCGGATCAGGAGTTTCTCAACCAACTGCGCGAGCGCTTTGGGCTCGACCAGCCGATGTATGTGCAGCTGTGGCGCTATGTGTCGGGCATTGCCATGCTCGATTTTGGCTACTCCTACCGCTTGGGCGTCCCGGTGTTTGACCTTATTATGGCGCGCCTGCCCGCCACCCTGCTGCTCACCGGCACCGCCTTTGTGCTTTCGCTGGTACTGGGCATCGTGGCGGGTTCCATGGCCGCGTCACGGGTTAAGAAGCCTTCCGGCTCGATCATCATGGCGCTGGCGCTGGTGKTCTACGCCACCCCGCTGTTCTGGGTGGCACTGATGTCGGTGGTGGTGTTTTCCGTCTACCTGGGCTGGCTGCCCGCCTACGGACTTTACACCGTGGGGGCAGGCCATACGGGGTTTGCGCTGGTGCTCGACGTTGCCAAGCACCTAGTGCTCCCGGCGACCACCCTGGCGCTCTTCTTTATGGCGATTTACACCCGCATGACGCGCACGTCGATGCTGGATGCCGCGCAGCAGGATTACGTCAAAACCGCCCGCGCCAAGGGCTTGAAGCCCAGCATTATTCAGCGGCGTCATGTGTTGCGTAACGCCCTGCTGCCGATCATTACGCTAGCGGGCCTGCAGGCGGGACAGATGGTCGGTGGGGCGATTCTGACCGAAACCGTGTTTGCCTGGCCCGGCATCGGGCGGCTGATGTTCGAAGCGTTGCAGCAGCGCGACTACAACCTGCTGCTGGGCATTTTCTTCTTCTCGGCGGCCTTGGTCATCGTCTTCAATATCATCACCGATTTGGTGTACAGCCTGGCTGATCCACGCATCAAGAAGGGGGCCTCATGAGCTTTTTCGCACGCTTCGCGCAAAACCGTGGCGCCCTCGTCGGGCTGATTATCCTGCTGCTGATTATTGCCATGGCGATACTCGCCCCACTGCTGTTTCCTGAATCGCCCTGGCGCATGGTGCAGCGGCCCTTTTTACCGCCGCTATCCCAAGATGGCTTTCCGCTTGGCACCGACACCATGGGCCGCAACGTGGCCTCGGGCTTGATGCACGGCGCCTGGGTATCGCTGCTGATTGGGCTGGTATCCACCAGCGTGGCGCTGCTGATTGGCGTTCCCTTGGGAGCCATTGCAGGCTACTACGGCGGCATCATTGACGACATATTGATGCGCTTTACCGAGTTCTTTCAGACCATCCCCAACTTCGCGCTGGCGATTGTACTGGTGGCCATCATGCAGCCCAGCATCACCTCGATTGTGCTGGCGATTGCAATTGTCAGTTGGCCACCGGTGGCCCGCTTGGTGCGCGCTGAATTTATGTCGCTGCGCAACCGCGAGTATGTCGAAGCCGCGCGCCTGGTCGGCCAGTCCAACAGCACGATTATTCTGCGCCAAATTCTGCCCAATACACTGTCGCCGATTATCGTGCTGGCATCGCTAATGGTGGCCACCGCGATTTTGCTGGAGTCGGCGCTGTCGTTTCTCGGCCTGGGCGACCCTAACGTGATGTCCTGGGGCTATATGATCGGCGCGGCGCGCACGGTGATTCGCCAGGCGTGGTGGCTAAGCTTCTTCCCGGGGGTGGCGATTCTGCTGACGGTACTCGCGTTAAACCTGGTGGGTGAAGGGCTAGACGACGCTTTAAACCCCAAACTATCACGCGAGCGCTAAGGACTTTATATGCCTATTACAGAGAACCAATCGGCTGACACCGTCCTCAGCATTCGCGACCTGAACATTGCGCTCCCCAAAGGAGCGGATCGCGCCCTGGCGGTGGAGGACGTTAGCTACGAGGTGAAGCGCGGGGAGATCATGTGCGTGGTGGGCGAGTCCGGCTCCGGTAAATCGATGGCCGCCAACGCCGTGATGGGGCTGCTGCCCAAGGGCGTGAACGCCACTCAGGGCGAGATACTCTTTGAAGGGCAGGATTTACTTGCCCTGACGGAAAAGCAGCACCGCGCCCTGCGCGGGCTAAAAATTGGCATGATCTTCCAGGAGCCGATGACCGCCCTTAACCCACTGATGCGGGTAGGCGCGCAAATTGCCGAAGTGTTCGAAGCCCACGGCCAGTTCAACCCCAAAGAGCGCCAGGCCCGCGCGCTGGAGCTGTTGATCGAAGTGGGTATTCCCCAGCCGGAGAAGGCCATTCGCGCCTATCCGTTTGAGCTTTCCGGCGGCCAGCGCCAGCGGGTAATGATTGCCATGGCACTGGCGTTGGAGCCCATTTTGCTGATTGCCGATGAGCCTACCACGGCGCTGGATGTCACCACGCAAGCGCAGATTCTGGAGCTTATTCGCGACCTTCAGCAGCGGCGCGGCATGTCGGTGATGTTTATCACCCACGACTTTGGCGTGGTGGCCGAAATTGCCAATCGCGTCTGCGTCATGCGACACGGCAAGATTGTCGAGCTGGGTGACGCCAAGCCGGTGCTTGAGAACCCTCAAGACGCCTATACCCAAGCGTTGATTGCGGCGATTCCCAGCAATGCGGTGCCGCCCCACCGGGAGACCAGCCAAGTCGCTCCGCTGCTGGAGATCAAGCAGCTCAATAAAGTCTTTCGCTCCCGAGGCGGGTTGTTTAAGCCTGCCCGGGAAGTGCGCGCCCTTGAGAATGTATCGCTCACCTTGGCGCGGGGTGAAACGGTGGGCATCGTAGGCGAATCCGGTTCCGGCAAGTCCACCCTCGGGCGCTGCGTGGTACGCCTTGAGCACCCCGACAGCGGCGAACTGCTGTTGGATGGGGTGAACCTTTCCCAACTCAAAGGCGATGCGCTGCGCCGAGAACGCCACCGGGTGCAAATGATCTTCCAAGACCCCTACGCCTCGCTCAACCCACGCACCAAAGTGGGCATGGCGATAGCCCAGGGGCCGATTGCCAACGGCACACCCAAAGCCGCGGCGCTTAAACAGGCCGGCGAACTGCTCGACATGGTGGGCTTGGGCGCCAGCGCCGTGGAGCGCTTCCCCCACGAATTTTCTGGCGGCCAACGCCAGCGCATCGGCATTGCCCGTGCGCTGGCGCTCAACCCCGAGCTGATCGTCGCAGATGAAGCCGTTTCAGCCCTGGATGTGTCGATTCAGGCCCAGGTGTTGGAACTGCTGGAGGAGCTTAAACAGCGGCTTTCGTTATCGCTGCTGTTTATCACCCATGATCTCCGCGTCGCCGCGCAAATTTGCGACCGTATTGTGGTGATGCAGCACGGCCGGATTGTAGAGCAAGGCAGCGCCGAGCAGATTTTCCTCGCCCCACGTGAGGCGTATACCCAAGACCTGCTCAAGGCAATTCCCGGCCGCGAAGCGCCCGTGGCGGCAACCGCATAAGTTTGCAAAGCAGGTTTTTCAAAAGCTAGTTTACCGAATGGACAAGACACGTTAAGGAACACACATGCACATAACCCTGGAGGCTCTGCGCGCCATCGTCGGCCCGACCCACGTATTAACGGGCGACGATGTTAGTAGCCGCAGTGTCGATTGGATGACCGGCGCGCCCTGCCAGGCAGGCGCTATTGTACGCCCGGCGGATACCGAACAAGTCGCCGCGGTGATGCGCGCTTGCCATCAGGTGCAGCAGCCAGTGGTGACCCACGGTGGCCTAACAGGCTTGGTACACGGCGCTGAGGCGAGCCCAGATGAGCTGGTGATATCGCTAGAGCGGATGACCGCGATTGAAGAGATAGACCAGGTAGGCGGTACGCTTAGTGTTCAGGCCGGGGCACCACTGCAACGGGTTCAGGAAGCCGCTAAAGAGGTCGGGCTGCAATTTCCGCTGGATCTGGGCGCCCGGGGCAGCTGCACCATTGGCGGCAATATCGCCACCAACGCCGGGGGTGTCCGGGTCATTCGCTACGGCATGATGCGCCAGCAGGTGCTCGGCCTAGAGGCGGTGATGGCCGATGGTCGGGTGGTCAGCTCCATGAACCGCATGCTGAAAAATAACGCAGGTTTCGATTTGAAGCAGCTGTTTATCGGCAGCGAAGGCACGCTGGGGATTGTGACCCGCGCGGTACTGCGCCTGCAGCCACCCACGCCTAGTGAACAAACCGCGATGGTGGCCTGCCCCTCATTTGAGGCACTCACCGGGCTGCTCAGCCATATGGGCAAAGCGCTTGGCGGAGGCCTGGGTGCTTTTGAAGTGATGTGGCAAAACCACTACCGACTGCTGACTGAAACCCTGGGGCGTCATACCCCACCTATTGCTACCAAGCACCCGTTTTATGTGATTATTGAGTCCCTGGGCAGCGACACCGAGCGCAATGCCACTCAGTTCAGCGAAGCATTAGAAAGTGCGTTAGAGAGCGAGCTGATTGTCGATGCGGTGATTGCACAGTCGACTACCCAGCGCGATGGGCTATGGGCGATTCGTGAGGATATTGAGGGGCTGGTCAAAGGCCTGGCGCCGGTGCTTACCTTCGATGTCAGCCTGCCGATTGCCGATATGCAGCGCTACACCAATGCCCTGGAAGCGCAGCTAACCCAGCGCTGGGCAGAGGCGAAACTGGTGGTATTTGGCCATCTCGGCGATGGCAACCTGCATATTTCCGTTAGCGTGGGGAGTGCTGAGATCGAAGTTCGGCGAGAGGTTGAAGCCATGGTTTACCAGCCGCTGGCCACACTGGGCGGTTCAGTCTCCGCAGAACACGGCATTGGCCTGGAGAAACGCCCCTGGCTCGCCACTTGCCGCTCCAGCGCCGAGATTGAATTGATGCATACGCTCAAGCAGGCGCTAGACCCACATTGCCTTCTCAATCGCGGTAAAATATTGAGTTAATAATTGTTTTTAGGATATCAACATGCCCCGCTACCCCAACCACTTACTGAGTGAAGGCCCTGCTAATCCATTTCCGGGCATTAAGGTGCTAGAACGCCGACTTGGCAAGGTGATCCCCCATCGGCTGGGCTCTAACGAAGGCCTGGATATGCCTCACCGCGCCCTGCGCGATCACTTTGGCGATGCCCTGGTCGAACACGTTTACTGCTACGGCGACGCCGAGGCGCTGGGTGTTCGCAAACGTATTAGCGAACAACAGGGTATGGCGCTTGAAACCCTGCTGGTAGATGCCGGTGCCGATAGTTTGATTGCCCTGGCCCTGCGCACCACCTGCGAACCGGGTGAAACCGTGGTGAGCACCGCAGGCACTTACCCCACCTTGGGTTATTTTGCCAAAGGCCAGGGCTGTAACCTGGTAGAGCCCAGCTATTATGAAGCGCCCGGCGTGCTGGCCCCCGACCTGGAAGCTCTAGCCGCCGCTGCCCATCAGGAAAACGCACGACTGGTGTATCTGGCCAACCCGGATAACCCCAGCGGCCACTTACACAGCGACAGCGACATCCTCAAGCTGCGCGATGCGCTGCCCGATACCTGCTGGCTGTTGTTGGACGAAGCCTATGGGGATTTCCGCGATGACGCAGGTAGCGAGTTCGCTGCTAAAGCAATACAGGGAGTGATTCGCCTACGCACGCTATCCAAGGCTCACGGTCTGGCGGGCCTACGCATTGGCTACGCCATCGCCGATCCTGAAGTGCTAGCGATGATGATGAAGGTGCGTATTCACTACGCAGTATCGTCATTGACCCTGGCCGCTGCGGAAGTGGTGCTTGATCACCCTGACGAAGTTCACCAACACGTCGCTGATGTAAAAGCCCGGCGTGAACAGTTGGCTGAGCACTTTCGCGCACTTGGTGCCGACGTACTCCCCAGCGCCACCAACTTTATCGGCATTCGCCTACCTAGCGCGGAACTCGCCGCCGAGGTACACCAGCAACTGCTCGCCGAAGGCGTTTTGGTCGCTCGTTTGGCGCACCCAGAGCTTGCCAATGTAATACGCATTACCGCCGTGCAAGCCGCGCTGGAGCCGGGGAGATTGGATGCTCTCGAACAGGCTATTAAAGAGCACGCCTGATTAAATTAGTAAATTTGATAAAGGATGTATGCATGCAGATAGCTGTAAGCATCGAGGGCAGGTTTCCGCGAGGGCGCTGTGAACCCATCCCTGGGCGCTACTTTTGTCATCTGACCGCCATGGATGGCGGGAATGCCGGAATGGTTGGGAACATTTTCCGGCCATGACAAAAGACCCTCGCTTCAACCTGCCCTCGCAGCGGGTGACAGGGGTTGCATAGTTCTTACTTCCAACCCCAATAGCCCTAAGGCGTTAACCAATGCCTGAAATCGTCCAACTCTCCCCGCACCGCCTGGCGATATAAACCCTGCAGTTGAGCAGTAACACTGTCGGGGCTGATAGGTTCGTTAACAGGCGGTGCGCCAGCACGTCCACCAATACGGCGACCATCCAGCTCGCGCAGCGGCAGTATCTCGGCGGCGGTGCCGGTCAGGAACGCCTCATCGGCGGTGTATAACTCATCACGGGTAATCCGACGCTCGCGCACTTCAATACCCAGCACCTTTTGCGCCAGCTGAATCACGCTATCCCGGGTGATGCCTTGCAGGCAGGAGGTTACTTCCGGGGKATGCAGCACGCCATCACGGAGCAAAAAGACGTTAGCCGCCGAGGCTTCAGCCACATAGCCCTCCGGGTCGAGCATGATGGTTTCATCGAAACCGGCTTTGATCGCGGTATTCAGCGCCAGTATCGAGTTGACGTAGTGGCCATTGGTTTTCGCCCGGCAGAGGCTGATATTGACGTGATGGCGCGCCCAGGAAGAGGTCAGCGCGCGTAAGCCGTGGGTGGCGGCCTGGGGCGAAATGTAGGGGCCTAAATCCCACGCTGCCACCATCACGTGGGTAGTCAGCCCCTGGGCGCGTAGACCCATGCCTTCCGCACCAAAAAACACGGTAGGTTTCAGGTAGGCATTGCTCAGGCCGTTTTTGGTCAGGCACTCGCGCTGGGCATCGATCAACTCCGCTTCACTAAACGGCAGCGGCATATCCAGCGAATGGGCACTTTCTGCCAAGCGGCGGGTATGTTCAGCAGCACGAAATAAATGCGTGCCGCTGGGGCCATCGTAAGCGCGTACGCCCTCGAAACAGCCCATGCCGTAGTGCAATGTATGGGACAACACATGCACCTTGGCATCGCGCCACGCGCGCCATTCGCCATCCTGCCAAATCCAGCCATCGCGATCGTAAAGCGGTGTCATTGTTTGCGTTGCTCCCACTGTTGGCGCCAGCTATCAATTAAGGTTTGCTGGTGCGGTTGCAGGGCCTGATAGCCCCAGGCGGCAATTTCATCGTTTTGCGGGTCGGGCACGGCAATCGCACTACCCGCCAGGGTTTGGATCACCGCGTGGCCACATAGCGGCACGTAGCCTTCCGAGTAGCCACCTTCGTGGATAAACACCAGCTTGCCATCGCAGCAGCGCTCGGCCAGCGCTTTAAGCTGGGCGGTCATGGTGGCGAACGCCTGACTGTTGAGCAACATTTTGCCTAATGGGTCTTTGGCACAGGCATCGTAACCACAGGCCACCACAATCATATCGGGGTTAAAGGCTTCCAACGCAGGCAGCACCAGCGTTTCCATAGCGTATGCGTAAGCGCCCAGGCCACAGCCCGGCGGCAGCGGCAGGTTAAGGTTGGCGCCCACCCCAGCACCTTCGCCCTGCTCGTCAAAGCTGCCGGKTTCCAGCGGGTAGTTGGCCGCCTGATGGAGTGAAACGGTCAACACATCGGGCTCACCATAAAACGCCGCTTGCTGGCCGTTGCCGTGGTGAACATCCCAATCGAGTATCGCCACGCGCTTAACCTGCCCCAAAGCGCGGGCGCGCATCACCGCCACGGGGATATTACCCAGCAGGCAGAAGCCACGCCCCTGGTCAGCTTCCGCATGGTGGCCGGGCGGGCGGCATAGGGCGTAGGCGTTGCTCACCTCGCCCTGCGCCACGGTTTCAACAGCCGCCACGGCTAGCCCCGCTGAATGAGTGGCCGCCGCCCAACTGCCCGGCATATAAGGCGCGCAGTCACCGCCATTGCCGCCCCGCGCTTTATCGCCTGCCTGCAGCTCGTCTAAATAGCGAAGGGKATGAAAGCGCTGCAGGTCTTCCTGCGCGGCAGCGGGCGGTTTCATCACGCGAAGCTCATCAATCAGGCCGCTTACTTCAAGGATATTTTTCAGCCGCCGCTTGCTCTCGGGGCTTTCCGAAGCGGCCTGGGGCTGTAAAAACTCACCGGGCGCAGAAAACACGCCAATGGCGCCCAACTCATGCCAAAAGCAGCGTTCGTGCCAGTAAAAACCGGTCGTTTTTTTACTCATGGGGCCTCTGCTGGTAACCCTGCATAAAGGCGGCTAAGTTGGCACTTAGATGCTCGGTGGGGTAACCGCCCTCTTGAATAATCACTGTGGGTAGCGAGAGCGCTGCCAAACGTTTTCCTACCTCGATAAACGCCTCGGTTTCCACTGTAAGCCCCGCTAGCGGGTCATCTTTATGGGCGTCTAAGCCTAGCGCCACTACCACGGCATCCGGCTGGTAGCGCTGTAGGTGGTCAATTAATACCGCCAGGGCATCAAGATAAACCTCCCCGTCGCTGCCTACCGGCAAGGGCAGATTAACGTTAGCGCCTACGCCCTCCTCGCCTCCCTCTTCATCAGCGCCGCCCCAAAAGAACGGGTAGAAGTCGCTAGGGTCGGCGTGCAGCGAACCTGTCCAAACATCACTGCGATGATAGAAAATATCCTGGGTGCCGTTGCCATGGTGCAAGTCCACGTCAATGATCGCCACCTTGGCAAAGCGTTCACGCAGCACCGTAGCGGCCAGCGCCGAGTTATTCAGCAGGCAAAAGCCTCCGGCGCGTTCAGGCCCAGCATGGTGACCCGGCGGACGGCACAGCGCGTAGGCCGCTGGCGCACCATTAAGCACCTCTTCAGCCGCCGCTTCGGCACTGGCAGCCGAAGCCAGCGCGCCTTGAAAGCTGGTCGCACTTAGCGGACAGGCCATATCGTGAAGGTGCCAGCCCGCCTGGCCAATCGGGTGGCGCGGGTAGTGGTAGCCGCCACCACAGGGGTGAATATTAGGCGCAACTACCTCTGCCGCATTGGGCAGAGCCTGCCAGCGGGCGTAAATAGTGTCCAGAAACGTTAGATAGCGCGGCGTATGGATCTGCTCAAGGCGCTTACGCAGCGTAGGCGAATCCGCCTCTTTAGGTGCAGTCAGAGTCAGCCCTGCGCTCGCCAAGCCTTGGGTAAGTAGCTCGGCGCGCAGCGGGCCTTCCGGTGAAGGGGCAGGCTGGCCGCGCAGCAGAAAGGTCGGCGGCGCGTGGTATTCCTGATCGGAATGGTAGAAGCATTTCATATTTAAATTCGCAATCCTTGGCAGCCCGCTAGAGTAAAGAAGGAATCCAGGTAGAAAGCGCTGGAAAGGCAGCCAGCAGCACAATCACCACCAAAAACGACACATAAAACGGCAGCGAGGCAATAATCGCCCGTTCATAGGGCACCTCGGCTATTCGTGCGGCGGTCATTAAGGTCATCCCTACCGGCGGGGTTACATTGGAAATATTCAGTACCACGATCATCAAGATGGCGAAGTGCAGCGGGTCAAAGCCCAGCTGGATCATCGCTGGTACCAACACCGGCGCAATGACCACCAGCGCCGGCAGCACATCCATCACCGTGCCAATCACCAAGAGTAGCAGACACACCAGCATCAGCTGCACAAAGGCTGCATCGCTAAAGGTGGTGATCATGATGGCCGCATCTCTGGCTATGCCCGAGCGGGTGACGAACCAGCCCAATACCGCCGATGTTGCGAGTAGAAAAAACACCACGCCGGAAAAACGTACCGTGGTCACCAGCGCATCCCAGATTTTGCGCCAGGTAAGATTACGGTAGAACACCACGCCAATCACGATGGCGTAAACCGCCGCAAAGCCCGAGGCTTCGGTTATCGTGGTTAAACCAGAGAGTATCCCGCCAAGAATAATCAAAGGCACTACCATGGCGGGCAGCGCGACTAGAAAGGCGAGCATTGCCGCTTTAAAGGGCGTCGGCGCTTCCTTGGGGTAATTGCGCTTCCAGGCCAGAAAGAAGCTCACGCCCAGCAATGCCAGCGCCATTAACAAGCCGGGAATAATACCGCCTGCGAAAAGGTCAATCACCGAGATATCCCGCAGCAGAGTAGCGTAGACCACCATCACCACGCTGGGGGGAATAATCGGCCCGATGATGGATGAGCAGGCGGTGACCGCGGCGGCGTACTCGGCATCGTAGCCCTGCCTTTTCATCTCAGGAATCATTATTTTGCCGATAGCCACCGTATCGGTGACCGCCGCGCCGGTCAGCCCGGCAAAAAACACTGAAACCGAAATATTCACATGGGAGAGCGAACCGCGCACCCGGCCAAACAACGCATTGTTAAACGCAATCAGCTTATGGGTTAGCCCGCCCTGGTTCATCAATTCTGCGGTAAAAATAAAGTAAGGCACGGCAATCAGCAGAAACCCCGAAACGCCGGAGAACATGCGGTCGGCGATAATGCCCAGCATGCGCTCGCCACCTAGGGCGAAACCACCTGCCAGCCCCGACATCGCCATCACCACCGCCACCGGCGCGCCGATAAACAGCAGCAGTACGAATACTACAATGGCAGGCGTCATGAGCGGTGCTCCCCATCGGCGGTATCTATGAGTTCATCAATCAAATCGTGCTCATCCAGAAAATGCTCCAGCAGGGCAAAACCGTGCACCAAGTGCAGCAGCATGATGACGCCACTAATAGGCACGACAATGGCGGTAACCTTGCTGGGAATGCGGATCTGGTCGGAGACCATGTAGACCTGGGTGGCACTGGTGAAGTAATCCCAGCCGTACCACGTCAGCATCAGTGCAAACAGGCCAATCACCGCCAGGCAGAGCCCGGCAGCCACTTGCACCATCACTCTGGGCAAGCTGCGCACCAGCAGGGTCATGGCGACATGTTCGCCGTAGCGCAGCGAAATCGTCATGGAGAGAAAACCGATCCAGGGCAGAAACAGCCGCGCCAGCGAGTAGGTCCAGCTAAGCGTGCTGCCAGTGAGCAACTTATAGATAAACGCAGTGAACGATATGCCCAGCATCGCCAGGATACAGCCCACACACACCACGATGGCCACCTGATTGACGAGATCGCTCAAGCGGCGCAAAGGAGTTAAAACGCCCATTGTTTTTCCTCACGCTGGGGCCTCACATCGCCCCAGCGTTTATCGTTCGCTAACCGTTATTGACTCTATTTTTTTGATCCAGCTTTATTAGCCCTGCATTTATTGGCCATAGATGCGGAAATCATCGTCAGCCAGTTGCTGGCCGACGCGTTCAACTTCATCCAGCAGCCCCTGTACGCGGGCTTCGTCCATGCCGAAGTCATCGACGATCCACTCTTGCCAAGCGGGACGGGCAATTTCCGCCATCCGCTCGCGCTCGGCGTCGGGCATCAGGTAGCACTCTTCAAAGCGCTCACAGGACTCCACCCAGCTCGCAGTGGCCAAGGCACCCGACATGCCGTGGCTCAGTTGAATCGCTTCCCGGGCGGAGCTGATGACCGCCTGCTGATGCTCTTCCGGCAGGGACTGGTACCAGGACTCGCTGACCATCCAGGGGGCGCTGTTATACACATGCCCGGTGAGCGTGGTGTAGTCAGTCACCGCATCGAAGTTGAAGGTGGTGTTGAGCACCGGCGCATTGAACTGACCATCGGCAAGGCCGGTTTCCAGCGCGGTGATCAGCTCGCCCCAGGGCAGCGGCGTGGCGGAAGCGCCTAGCGAGCGCATGATTGCCACGTGGGCGGGGTTCTCTTCAGTACGAATATTGAGCCCTTCTAAATCCTCGACGGTCTCAATCAAGCGCACGTTGTTAGTGAAGGCGACGAAGCCACCGCCATCGTCGAAGGTACCCAGGTAACGCATGTCGGCAGCTTCGACGGTGCCGGACATAAAGTCAGCAAACCATTCACTATCAAAGAAGCTCCACGCCTGTCGCCAGTTGGTAAACAGGAACGGCGCCGTGACTACTTGGTAGTCTTCATAGAAGGAGGACATCGCCCCGGCCGACATAATCGTCGACTGCAGCGTCCGCCCGCCCTGCACTTCCGAGCCGTTTTCCACCTCGGAACCTAACTGACCGCCGCCGAAAATCGTGACCTCAAGATCCCCGTCGGTGCGCGCTTCTACCAGATTCTTGAAGTGCACCAGCGCCGGATAGATTTCGTTATTGCTCATATCTTCCGGAATCTGCGTGGCGATCACCATCTCATAGGATTGTGCTTGGGCATTGGCGCTGGCAATAGCCAGTGGGAGTGCAGCCAGGGCGGCGATAAATACAGTTTTTTTAGCGTTCATAACACACCTCGTTTTGATTATTGGTCGGTCTTCGTTATGAGTGACGTGGCTACCCATCGGGTAGCGATGGTGTTGTTGTTATGGCAATCGTTATGACTGTTCGGGCAGCGACTCCCATACTTCTATCGCCGCCGCTAAGTCTTCAAGTGAAGCGCCTACCGATTTGAATAACGTGATGGCGTCCGGTGCGGAGCGCCCCGATTTAGTCCTGGATAGCACCTCAGCAAGCTCCGCCTGGATCTGCTCAAACTGGAACTCGCCTTCATCAATGGCTTGCAGGATGTCCCCCGCCTCGCCTTTCGCTCCGGCGTAGGTGTCCACAAACACCTCCGCGCGGCGCAGGCATAAGGCATCGGTTTCGCGCATTTGCGGGCGAAAAGCGCCGATCAAATCCAGGTGAGTGCCAGGGGTCAGCCACTCGCCTTTAATCAGCGGCTGGGTGGAGAGCGTGACGCAGCTGATGATGTCCGCTTCTGCCACTGCATCCGCTAATTCCTCCACCACATGGGTTTCGAAGCGTTCGGCGTACTCGTCGGCAATCGCCGTCGCTTTACTGGGATTGCGGCCCCAGATCAGCACGCGTTTGATGGGGCGTATGCTGGCGTGGGCTTCAATCACCATAGGCGCCAGCTTGCCCGTGCCCACCACCAGCAGCGTTTCTGCATTCTCATTCGCCAAGGCTTGGGCAGCCAGCGCAGAAGCAGCCGCCGTGCGGCGCCGGGTAAGCTCACTGCCATCGATACACGCCAGCGGCTGGCCGTGTTTGCCCTCGCTGAGCAAGTAAAGCCCCGAGATCGCCGGGATACCGTGGTCGGCGTTTTGCGGAAACACGTTGACCATTTTCACGCCGATGTAACCCGCCGCTTCCCAAGCGGGCATTAGCAGCATGGTGGCTTCTCCATCCGGCCGGTGCATCGCATGGTGATGGCGAGGAGGAGACTCCACGCCGTTCACAAACGTGGTGTGTAGCCGCTTGATTAAGCCGTCCCACTTCAGGTGGCGAGCGACCTCTTGGGCAGAAACAACCCGCATATCAGGCCTCCGGCAGCGCGGCTACCACCATGATTTCCACTTTCCACTCGGGTTTAGCGAGCTGGGCTTCAAGCGCTGCACGCACGGGCGGGCGACCAGGCACCACCCAGGCATCCCAAGCGGCGTTCATTTGGTCAAACTCCGCCATACTGGTGACCCAGATTTGTGCTGACAGCAGGTACTCTTTGGTCGTGCCCGCTTGGGCTAACAGTTGATCAATGCGCGCCAGCACCTGCTCGGTTTGACCACGCATATCTGCCGTAGCATCTGCGGGCACTTGGCCTGCGAGGTAAACGGTGCCGTTGTGAACCGCCACTTGGCTCATTCGCGCATTGCTGTCTTGATAGGTAACGCCCATGGTGTTTCTCCTTGAAAAAAGCGCTGCTGATATAAGGCTTCTTCAAAGACTAAAGCGCACGGCAACAAATTACTTGCCCGACACTGAGGTAGATTTGCCCGTAAGTCATGCAGGCGGCTTTCAGAGAGAACCTAACGGAAGGGTGGGCACTAACGGTCTGTGGAAGGGGAAATTTCAAAGTAACGCCGATAGGCGCGGGAAAAACTGCCTTGATCGCGAAAGCCCACCAGCATGGCGATATGCCCTAGGCTAAGGGTGCTATGGCGGACTAACGTACGCGCGTGTTCCAAGCGCCTGCGCTGGACATAGGCCAACGGCGTCACGCCGGTTAGTTCGCGAAAGCAGCTGTGAAAATGCCCTGGACTCAAGGCACACAGCGCGGCGAGCTGCTCCACACGGATCTCGTCGGCCAGGTGTTGATCCAGCCAAGCGTCCAAACGGGCTAGGTCGAGGCGTTCACTAATACAGTGCTGCCCCAGCTGCCCAGCGGCGGTTGGCGTCGCATCCTGCAAATACATATAAAGAGCGCGCAGTAGCAGAATGGCAATTTCATTCTGTAGTGCCGGGCACTGCTCGAGCTGATTGGCCAGGGCGTGGGTGAGCTGGTTTAACGCCGGAGGCACGCTAAAAAAGCGCGGCTTATCGAACAGGCGCTCAATCTCGCTGCCTTTTTCAAGCGTGGCTAAGTGCGCAACCGGGATATCCAGCACCAGGGTACGGTTGCTGCCATCACCCTGAAACTCGTGATGACGCGACGAGGGAATCAGACAGCCACGGCGGGCGGTCACCCTTTCCCCTTKCCCTTCCATGGAAAGCTCTGTAACGCCACAGGTAGCCAAAATCAGCTGGTGAAAATCGTGGGTATGGGCCACCTGCTCTTGGGCTAAGTTGCGGCTATGCAGCTCAAAAAGGGCCATGGTGAAATACCATCTTTCGTCGAATGCGAGTTATTCACTATAAAACGGCTAAGCAACAAAAAGCGAGGGAGTAGCCAACTGTGGGTTAACGCTCTCCAGAGTGGCGCAAAGCGGATGAAAAGCTGTCATCTGCCAGTCATGGGCTCAGGTTAGGGTGGGAATAAGCTGCCATAAGAGTTTAAACAACATGCCACAGCGTCGACGCCCCCCTCTCAGCGCCTCTCTCAGTGACCAGGAAGTCGCGGCTCTCACCCAGTTAGCCAATGGCAATGCGCTGCACCGGCAACGTGAAGCTGACCGTCAGGCGCGGCAGGCATCTGCGTTGACGCTGCTTCACGCAACGGCGTCAACGGCTGAGACTCAACCGGGAAGCATGAAAATACTGATGATTTCGGATGTTTACTTCCCCCGCGTCAACGGCGTGTCTACCTCTATCGCCAGCTTTCGCGGCGCCCTTGAACGCCTGGGTCACTCGGTCACGCTGATCTGCCCCGACTACCCGTTGGGCCAAGTGGACGAACCAGGCGTGATGCGTATCCGTTCGCGCCGGATACCCGGCGACCCAGAAGATCGCATGATGCGCTACCGGGATCTGCTCGCCCTGACACCACAGCTTGCAGATGTGGCTTTTGACCTTATTCATGTCCACACCCCCTTTACTGCTCACTATGCCGGTGTTGCTCTGGGTCGTCGGCTCAACATTCCAGTGATAGCCACTTATCACACGCTCTTTGAAGAATATATTCATCACTATATCCGCTGGCTTCCGCGAGGCTGGCTGCGACTTGCCGCGCGCAGGCTTTCAGTGCACCAGTGCCAGCAGCTCGATGCCTTGGTCGCTCCTTCACGGGCAATGCAGGACGCACTTTCCCGCTACGGTGTGACCACGCCTACCACGGTAATTGCTACCGGCCTGGCGCTGGAGTCGTTCTGCCACTCACAGGGTGGCCAGGATGACAGCGACTTTCGCACCCACTACAACCTGCCACAAGAAGCACAATTGCTGCTCTATGTAGGCCGCGCCGCTTTTGAGAAGAACATCGATTTTCTGATTGATATGCTGCCCAAGGTATTAGCAGAACACCCCACCACCCGGCTAATCATTACCGGCGAAGGCCCGGCCCACGATTCGCTGGTGCAGCGTGCCCGGGAAATTGGCGKGGCAGAATCGGTGCTGTTCCTTGGCTATCTCAACCGCAGCGGCCCGCTGCAAGCGGCCTACCGCGCCGCCGACGTTTTTGTATTTGCATCACGTACGGAAACCCAAGGGCTAGTCCTGCTGGAGGCGATGGCACTGGGCACTCCGGTGGTTTCCACCGCCATGATGGGCACGCTGGATGTACTAAAAGAAGGTGAAGGCTGTCTAATCGCCGAGGATAACCATGACGACTTCGCCACCAAGGTAAATCGCCTGCTAAACGATGAACCCCTGCGCCAACAGCTCGCCGGACGCGCCCAAACCTACGCCGCTAGTTGGCACGAAGACGCCAAAAGTACCGAGCTAGTGGGGCTCTATCAACAGCTTGCGGCTGAGCATTTGGAGAAGACAGTGAAGTAAGTCTCAAAATCTCCGTTGACAATTTCTTTAATAATTCAGGTATTTAGGTAAAAACACACAAAACAATCTCTTTAGTTAACCAGTGCCTGTAAGTAACATTGATATTAGTAAAGTTCGTCATGATATCAGCTCATTTTTTTGACGCTGAGATCACCTCTGTACAGTTTATTTTCCACAAACTCACTCCTTGATAAACTATTGTCTAATTTTCCGTTTAGAATTGCTTCTATAGCTGTACATAAAGGCAGTCAGACAAGTCAAAACCATATATCAATCTAAGTCTTCCTTCCTATTTATTTTTTGAGCATAGCATTGTACTTTAAAATAAAACTTGCCTGAAAATTAAAAACACCTTACCACTTATCTTTCATTTTGATTATTTAAAATGAGGCTTAGGCAATGGAATACCGTAAAGAGATTGATGGATTGAGAGCGGTCGCTGTGCTACCTGTAATCTTTTTCCATGCTGGCTTTTCACTGTTTTCCGGCGGTTACATAGGCGTTGATGTTTTCTTTGTAATCAGCGGCTATCTGATTACATTAATATTAATAAAAGACTTAGATAATAATTGCTTCTCAATATCTAAATTTTACGAGCGAAGGGCTAGAAGAATTCTCCCAGCTCTTTTCTTTGTTATGTTATGTTGCATCCCCTTTGCCTATGCATGGATGATACCGCAACAATTCAAAGACTTTTCACAGGCATTTGTAGCCGTAAGCTTCTTTTCATCTAATATTTTGTTTTGGGCTAAAGAGGATTACTTTGCTCCTTCTGCTGAGCTAAATCCTTTATTACACACTTGGAGTTTGGCAGTTGAAGAGCAATTCTACATTTTCTTTCCCATTCTTCTCTTTGCATTATGGCGATTTGGTAAACATCCAGTATGTTTTGTAATTTTTGGATTATCATGTATTAGTCTACTGTTATCGGAATGGGGCTGGAGAAACTCGCCATCGGCTAATTTTTATTTATTACCTACTCGAGCTTGGGAGCTTGGAATTGGCGCCATGTGTGCATTTTATATGCATAAACACACAATAAAGGCGAGTCAAACATTTTCCGCACTCGGTCTTGTACTTATCTTTTATTCAGTTTTTATGTTTGATGAAGACATTCCTTTCCCTTCAGCTTACACATTGGTTCCGGTTTTAGGAACAGCGATGATTATATTGTTTTGTTCTACCGGCACTCTTGTTTATAAGTTGCTTTCGTTGAAATACGTTGTTGGGATTGGCTTGGTGAGCTATAGCGCTTATCTTTGGCATCAACCTTTGATGGCTTTCGCTAGGATAAAAATATTTCCGCACCCTCATTGGACGACTATGCTAGCACTGTGCTTTATAGCATTATTGCTAGCTTATTTCTCCTGGCGCTATGTAGAGCGGCCATTCAGAGCAAAAGATGGCTCTTGGATTAACAGCAGAGTAAAAGTATTTTCTACGGCTATTGCCGTATCCTTGGCTGTTTTTTCTTTTGGATTATATGGACATTTAAGTAATGGCATGCCCGATAGAATTCGCTTAAGTGAAGAGCAAAGCTCATATCTTTCAACAGCAACAGCGAGCCCGATGAGAAACATGTGCCACGCTAGCTCAGATCATATAATAGAACCCGAAGATGCTTGCCGGTATAACAATGAAAGTGCAGCCATAGCCGTTTTTGGTGACAGCCATGTGGTTGAACTTGCTTACGCTTTAGGTGAGCAGGTAAAAGGAACTGAAATTGGCGTTGCGCATTTCTCGTTCAGTGGTTGTGCTGCATCGTATGGACAAGCAGACAGTTCGACTTGTTCAGAATGGGCAAACAATACTGTCAACTATATTATAGAGAGTGATGAGTTCACTCATGTGATCGTATCTTATCGTATGGCGTCAAAAATTTGGGGAACCCCACGGGGGGTCTATCCTAATTTACCTCGAATTAGAAGTGAGAATAAATACAAACCTATTATTGACAGCTTAAGGAGCACGCTTTTAGATATTGCAGCTAGTGGAAAACAGGTAATCTATGTCGATCAAGCACCGGAGTTACCATGGAGTATTCAAGAGCTTGTGTACTCAGACAGAATAGTAAATGGAAATATTCACGGTCTTTCGAGAGGTTGGTGGGATTCATTTAATACCTTTTTTGAAAATACATATGCTGTCCCGGAATTCATTGATCGTGTCCATGTTGACGAAATCCACTGTGACGATGAAGTTTGTTATGCAGGAAGAGAGGGCACTTCTTTTTACTTTGACGAAGACCATATGTCTGTTGAAGGGGCAAAAAGAGTAGCTGACCTTATTATAATGGAGACGGATCTCCTTGCTGGAAGATAACAAAATGAACGGATTGGCACCTTAAGGAGTTCACCTACCTTACCCATAAAAGTATTGTCGTTTTGTTCAATGTGCTGCGCATTGGCTGTGTCACGTTCACCGGTATGACCTAAATAAACCATCGCTGTGACCATGCGTTATCCGCACCTGTCTTCCAACCATTTAGCCGATGCAATTAGGTTCGCCCCAAAAATAGAGGTGGACTAAAAGTGGACAGATTCGGATATTCAGGAGAGAAAAGCTCAAATCGCAGACACAAAAAAGGCACCTAAGTGACTGATTTTAAATGTGGTGCCGGTAGCCAGACTCGAACTGGCACACCCGTAAAGGCGGCGAATTTTGAAGCCTTGGGGCACCTGCTCACTATGGCATACTGAATAGATTTTAAAGGATTTTAACCACAAAAAATGCTCGTTTTGGCTCGTTAAAGCTAAGTAATGTTGTCGTAATGTGGACACTTAGCACCCACTATGCCGAAGCGACCAAAAATGCGAATTTTTCTGATTTGGGATACCCTGCCCTCATCATTCTTTGATAAGATCCCAACACCTACTTTAAGTTAGGCGTTAGGAACGATGAAAAAAACCGCGTTGCTTGCCCTCTTGGCACTGTCACCCCTCACAGCCAGCACAGATATCCACAAGTGCTTTGCAATTGGCAGTACATTTTATCATCAGTCCCATAAGCGTAAGTGGATTCAAAAATATTAACTTATGTTTTATACATTATACGTACGTAGCCAAAATAATTAATATATTTAGCTACCTGGCTTATTTCTTCCCGCCATCTTAGAAATTGGTTCTAACACTGCAGCTAAGCCATCGTATACATTTATATTTTCTATACTCACATGCTCAACTGGCCTGATAATAGCCATTTGTATGGCTTTATCTAGTTCAGGGTCAATTTCTTTTCCATCATTTACGATTTTCATTGCACTATAATAGTTAATTATTGATATTTTGTTATCTAACCCCCATATCATAGATTTCAATTTATTTTCTTCACTTTGCGTCAACCTGAAAAAGTATATAAACAATATTGTTAAAGCTGTAAAAGGAAATAGCAAACCGATATAATATCTCAACTCTATTAAAACTGATTCATCAAAGAGTATCAAGTAAACCAAGTAAACGCTCACAAGCGGACATGCTAAGGTTAAAATCTGTATTATCCACTTTAAAGCCTTAACATTGCCAAGCTTATTATTTAATTCTTCTTTAAAATTATCAAAACTCTCTGCAAGCTTTCCTAAATTTTCCTTATCATTTAGTATTGTTGATTTTCTTTCTATTTTATCGAGCTTTACTTCTAATTCATTAATTCTTGCAGCCTTATCTCCTATTGAGCTCTCTACTTCTTTATCTATTTCTGAATACATTTTATTTAAAAAATATTCTTTTACTTCTTTTAGTAAATATTGTGACTTCCACTCCTCAATTTTTCTAACTGCCAATATAGCTTCAGAACCTTCAGTTTTTTTTATAATATGAAAGTAGTATTCATTTTTTATTTTAGCGACGCTATCTGCATCTAACTCGGCCAGAGATAACTCCATGAAGCTTAAAATCTCATAAATACCAAACAATAAATTAGAACAAGACTGACTCCCTTTATCTTCGTCGGTTGTTTTAAATAAAGAAATTAGCATTTTACTTAACTCATCAACTTTATCATTAACTTTCTCATCAGGGGCATTCTCATTTGCTGCAAACTTATATTTATCAATCGCATCTAAAGCTTTAAGTATAAACTCAATACTAATTTCATCGCCTGAATCCCCATATATTTTGCGTTTAAACTCAGACTTTTGGTAAGCATTAAGCGAATTATATTTATCAGCGAACCGCTCTGCAATTTCCTTGCTATTATTTCTCACTGTATTTTTTCCTATTCTTTTTTTTAAATCTTCTTAACAACTTGCCTTCAATCCATATATACACAACAGATAATACAGTTAATAAAATAGCCAATTTTATTACATGGTGAAAAATCTCTCGCATTGCATCTTCTGGCCCCACAACCATTCCCCTTTATCCACAACGCCTTCCCCCCTGAACACCATCTATCCACAACCCTTTGTGCTAGTTGGTACCCGTCCCTGTTTGCTTCAACTCGCGGCGAGCCCTCTCTATCTCGGGCCTTCTAACTAATTTGCTCACGAAGCCTGCCGGGTTAAATCATGAAAGTGTACACCAGTGGCTTTTATTACCGCAGTCATTGTGCGCAAAGTAGGGTTACCTTTAGGCGATAACGCACGATACAGGCTTTCCCTTGATAGCTTGGCCCGTTCAGCGACGACTGCCATTCCACCCTGAGCCTCCACCACATGGCGAAGCGCCATAAGAAAAGCCGTTTCCCCGCCTTCATCATCCAACTCATCAAAAGCGGTGCGTAGATAATCGACAGCCATATCAGGATCTTCACGAAGCATGGTAATCACAGCATCATCATGGCTTTTCATTTCTTCACCCTCATGTTGTGAGAATGAGCTAGGTGATAGGCAGCCTGTCTCGCACAAACACAGCTGAACAAAAATAGTAGCCTAGAAGCTACAGCACTGCAGCTAAAACTAAGCATAGCTAGTCAACGCTATAAAGTACGCCCCAAAAATTGAGGTGGACAGATTCAGGAGGGGAAAACTCAAACCGCAGACACAAAAAAAGGCGCCTAAGCGCCTGATTTTAAAGTTGGTGCCGGTAGCCAGACTCGAACTGGCACACCCGTAAAGGCGGCGGATTTTGAATCCGCTGCGTCTACCAATTCCGCCATACCGGCAATGGAGGCGAATTATACAGACACTATCCCTCGCGTCAATAAAAGCATGTGGTTATCAGCTAGATCCGTAAAAATTCATGCACCGGGCGACAGCCTATTTTCAATCAGCCTTGAAAATAGGCTGGCCCCAATCGGCAGGATATCGTCGCCGAGCACGAAGGCTGGGTTATGCACTGGGATATTGCCACTGTGGCCCACCCAGCAGTAGGCGCCAGGTACTACCTTGAGCATATCCGCGAAATCCTCACTGCCCATCAATGGCTGATTATCAGTGCTTACATTAGCCTCGCCGACTATTTCCCGGGCGGCGTCGGCGAGCAGTTCCGTCTGCATGGGGGCGTTCTCCAGCACGCTGAAAACATCGCGAATGTCGATATCGATATCAACTTCATAGCTTGCCGCAATGCCAGCGACCAGCGTCCGCATACGCTCACGGGTTTGCTCGCGAACGCTGTCGGAAAAGGTTCTTACGGTGCCTGCCAGGGTGGCTGTCTGGGGMATAACGTTATAGGCCGAACCAGAATGTACCTGAGTGATCGAGAGCACCACCGGGTCGTGGGGATTGATATTCCGGCTCACAATACTCTGAAGTGCTTGAATCAGTGCGCCGCTAACGACCACAGGGTCGCGGGAATAATGTGGCATTGCCCCGTGGCTTCCGCGCCCGGTCACGGTGATATCAAAGAAATCGGCACCCGCCATCGCCGGACCTGCACAAAGCGCCACTTCGCCGGGGCCATGCAAAGGTGAGTTGTGAAGCCCATAGATTTCATCGCAAGGAAAGCGCTCAAAAAGTCCTTCGGCAATCATGCGACGAGCGCCGCCCAGCCCCTCTTCCGCAGGCTGAAAAATCAGCACAACGGTGCCAGCAAAGTTGCGGGTTTCGGCAAGATAGCGGGCGGTGCCGAGCAACATGGTGGTATGCCCGTCGTGGCCACATCCGTGGAAGCGTCCAGGTGTTTGTGAGCTAAACGAAAGACCACTCTCCTCCTCCATGGGTAACGCATCCATATCGGCGCGTAGTCCGATGCGCTTACCCTGGCCAAGGCGACCGTGGATCAAGCCGACCACCCCGGTGGTGGCGATCCCGGTGTGAATTTCATCGACGCCGTACTCTTTCAGCAGGCCCGCGACGATGGAAGAGGTTCGCTGCTCTTCAAAGCCAATTTCGGGGTGGGCGTGTAGATCATGGCGGATAGCGCGCAGCTCATCGCCATACTCTTCAATGCGGGCAATCGTGGTCATCATATTCTCCATATTCTATTCAAGCGTTATGAAAAGGCGTTGATGGGCTGCGCCACTGGCATTCCGGCAGCGAAGTCCCAACCTCGCCCTGGGGCCGCTTCCATCAGCTGTTTTGTATACTCAGCCTGGGGCTTGCCAAGCACCTGTGCCGCCGGGCCGTACTCGACCAGGCGGCCACGCTGCATCACCAGCACATCGTCACAAATCTGCGCGGCAACGCGTAAATCGTGGGTGATAAATAGCACAGCAATACCCAGACGAGCCTGTATCTCACTGAGTAACGCCAGCACCTGGGCTTGCACCGAAACATCCAGCGCGGAGACTGCCTCATCGGCGACGATTACCTCGGGCTCCATGGCCAATGCCCGGGCAATAGCGATACGTTGGCGCTGACCACCGGAAAACTGGTGAGGGTAGCGGTCAATGGCATCAACCGGGAGCCCCACCAGTTCGAGCAGTTCACGCCCGCGCGCCAGGGCCTCGCGGCGCGGCGTACCGTAGTTGGTCGGCCCTTCAATTAGGCTCTGCCCCACCGTCATACGCGGGTTTAGCGAGCGATTGGGATCCTGGAAGATCATCTGGATGCGTTTGCGGTGCGGCTTGAGCATCGATTTAGGCAGCTCAGTAATCTGCTTACCGCTGACCCTGATGTTGCCGCCTGTTGGGGTAATAAGTCGCATCACGCAGCGCGCCAGCGTCGACTTGCCGGAGCCCGATTCCCCGACAATACCTAACGTTTGCCCGCGTTTGAGCACAAAGCTGACATCATCCACAGCGCGGGTTGGCGTTACGGGTTTACGCAGCCAGCGCAACACGCCTTGGTTAGCGTTAAACACTTTTTCAAGCGACTGCACTTCCAGCACGGTTTTATTGCTGGTGGCCTCCCGCGGCGGGCGTGGCAACAAGCTAGGCACGGCGGCAAGCAGGCGTTGGGTGTAAGCCTCTTGAGGGTTACCCAGCACCTGGTCAACAGGGCCACTTTCCACCAGCTGGCCATGATGCATGACGCATACCCTATCAGCGATATCCACCACCACGCCCATATCGTGAGTGATAAACAGCACCGCGGTGCCATGCTCGCGCTGGAGCTGTTTAATCAGCGCCAAAATCTGATGCTGAGTTGTCACATCTAAGGCGGTGGTAGGTTCGTCAGCAATGAGCAATTGAGGTTTAAGTAGCAACGCCATGGCAATCATGATGCGCTGACGCTGGCCGCCCGAGAGCTGATGAGGGTAGCTGGTATAGATACGCTCAACGTCAGGAAGATGGACCTGTTCAAACACTTCGAGCACTCGGGCTCGGCGCTGCGGGGCTGTTTGTGAGGTGTGCTGGCACAGCACTTCGTCCAACTGGCGGCCTGCACTTAGCACCGGGTTAAGCGCGGTCATCGGCTCCTGAAAGATCATCGCCATATGCCGCCCGCGCAGGGCTCGTAACTGGGCCGGTGTGGCGGCGAGCACATCCTCCCCGGCAAGCCGAATCTGCCCACTGCGCGCGACCAGCGCTCCGGGGGGCAGCAGKCCCATTGTGGCAAGCGAGGTGACCGATTTACCCGAACCGCTCTCCCCCMCCAGGCACAGCGTCTCGCCAGCGCTAATGGTGAATGAGATAGCGTCCAGAATACGCGTAGGCTTATGCCCAGCGGTTTCGACAACCAGGTTTTCAACCTCAAGTATCGGGGTGTCCGCCATCATGACATCCTCCGTTTCATCTTCGGATCGAGTGCGTCGCGAGCACTATCGCCGAGCAGATTAATCGACAGGATGCAGGCAGAGAGCAGCAGCCCGGCCCAGAAGATAAGTGAAGGCTTAAGCTGAAAATAGACCCGACCTTCAGACATGATATTGCCCCATGAAGGTGTCTCAGTACCGATCCCCGCGCCCAGAAAGGAGAGGATGGCTTCAGTGAGAATGGCCGAAGCGCAGATATAGGTACCCTGCACTATTAATGGCGCTAAAGTACTCGGCATCAGGTGTCGCCACAGCAGCCGAGGGGTGGAGGTCCCCATTAATATCGCGGCCTCTACAAACGCCTCTTCGCGCGTCGCCAGTACTCGAGAGCGCACCAGGCGTACCACTTGGGGGATCTCGGGAACCATAATCGCGATCATCACCGTCCATAGGGAGGCGCTGGTGAGCGAGACAATGGCAATTGCCAGTAGGATGCCGGGGATCGCCATTAATCCATCCATGATTCGCATGAGTACGGCGTCAAGGGTACGGAAGTAACCCGCCAACAAGCCTAGCGGTAAGCCTATAGCCACACTTGTTACGGCCACCCCTAGCCCAACAGTTAGCGACACGCGGGCGCCATAGATAATCCGTGAGTAGAGATCGCGTCCATAGGGGTCGGTGCCGAGCCAAAACTCACTCCCCATGGGCTTCAGGCGGTTAGCGGGCGATAGCGCCAGCGGGTCATGATTCGCTAGCCAAGGTGCAAACAGGGCGACAGCGACGATCAAGATCAGCACAAGACCAGCGGCCAGGGTAACTCCCTGCGGGCGAGTCTGGCTTAGTCGCGACAGTAGGCGGCTAACGCCGCGCCCTTCGGGGGCGACGGTAAAGTGGGAGTGCGAGGCATGCATCAGTAGCGAATCCTCGGGTCGGTGATCGCGTAGGAGAGGTCGATCAGTAGATTGATAATCACGTAGAGTCCGGCAGTGAGCAGAATCAACGCCTGAATCACCGGGTAGTCGCGGGCCAGCACGGCGTCCACAATCAGCCGCCCTAAACCAGGGATATTGAAGACGCTCTCGGTGACCACAACGCCAGAAATCATCAGGGCAAAGCCAGTACCAATCACGGTTAGAATCGGTACCGCTGCATTACGCAACGCATGACGGAAGAGAACCGCACGCTCGGGAAGTCCTTTGGCGCGGGCGGTACGGATATAATCTTCGTCGAGCACCTCGAGCATACTGGCGCGAGTCATGCGCGCGATCAGCGCGATATAGATCGAAGATAGCGTTAGCGCTGGCAGCACGATGCGGCTGGCGAAAGGAGCAATTCCCTCACTGAGACTTCGAAAGCCCTGCACCGGCAACCAGCCCAGCTCAAGGGCGAACAACYGAATCAATAAATAGCCAATCACAAATACCGGTACCGAAAATCCCACCACTGAGGCCGACATCACTAGGTTGTCGAGAAACCGTCCATGGCACCACGCGGCGATCACCCCGAGCGGAATCGCGATAGTCACAGTGAACAGCATCGCTACCACCGCTAGACTTCCGGTTGGTTCAAGACGCTGCCCGATCATGGTTAGCACAGGGGTCTGTGAGATAAGCGATGTGCCGAAATTGCCGCGCGCCAGCTCGCCAAGCCAAACGAAGAACTGGATATGCAGCGGCTGATCGAGCCCTAATGCAGCGCGAATATTGGCTAGTTGAGCGGGACTCGCCATATCCCCAGCAATAATGGCTGCCGGATCCCCTGGCGATAGGCGCAGTAGTAGAAAGACAAACAGCGCTACCACGAGCATAACGGGGATCGACGCTAAAATACGGCGAATAAAGTAAGCGAACATGCGGTGCCTGCTATGAGTTGTGGATAGGCATGGTCGAATAACAAGGCCAGTGCGCAGGTTCACTCGCGAACGTAATGTCCCTCGCGCMCTGGCAATACCTTATTCGCTCTTAGTCAGGTTCCAGAACACCGGCACAGGCCCTTTGAGCACACCGTCGAGCTGGTTGGACCAGGAGGAGACCGAGCGATAATCGCCTAGCGGCACATAGATAACCTGTTCAAGCGCATGGACTTGGATCGCCTCTGCGATGCGCTCCCGCTCTTCATCACTCTCCGCCATGGCAAAGTCCAGGCGCATGGCTTCCAGCTCTTCATCCTTGGGCCAGCCGAAGAAACTACCCTCTCGCCCTTGGGCGTTGAGCATCGGGTTGACGATAGGATTCCACACTTCCGGGATAATCCAGTTGGTAAAGAACATGTTCCAACCTCCATCCGCGGGATCATTCTGGCTGGCACGTCGCGTCACCAGCGTCTGCCAGTCCATCGGCTGCATTTCGACATTAAAACCGGCCTGACGCAGTGCTTGAGCAGCCACCACCGGCTGGGGAGAGACCGTTGCCACATCGGTGGGCTGTAGCATGACTACCGGAGTACCATCATAATCGGCCTCTTCCAGCAGCTCGCGGGCTCGCTCAAGATCGCCTGTGGCCATCCAGGTATCGGTACCAGCATCACTGCCTAACGGCGTCGTGCAACCGAAGAAAGAGCCACATGTTTCGTAGTAATCAGCATTGCCAACCAAGGCCGCAAGCACATCCTCTTGATTCATAGCCAGCATCGCCGCCTGACGAATACGCACATCATCAAAGGGTGGGTAGAGGAAGTTCATCCGCCCCATGGTCTGGCTGCCCATCTCGCTGAGTGTCTCAAGGATTAGGTCGTCATTGGTTTCAAGCAGCGGCGCCAGATCAAGCGGCACCTGCTCAATGAAATCGATATCTCCACTGCCCAAGGCGTTAATAGCCGTTTGTTGGTCGGGCATGGTGATCCACTCGACGCGGTCAACATTGACCACCTTGCCGCCCGCCGTCCAACTTGGCGGCTCATCACGGGGCACGTACTCCTCGAACTTGGTATATACAACCCGATTACCGGGCTGGAACTCGTCAGCAACAAAACGGAAAGGGCCAGAACCGATCTGCTCAGGAATTGCCTCTTCAGGACTTGTGCTCGCCAGACGCTCGGGCATCATGAATGCGGGAACAGAGGAAGGCTTGGCAAGCAGCTCAAGTACATAGCTAAACGGTGAAGATAAGGTCAGGGTAATGGTGCGTTCGTCGCTGGCTTCAAGCGATTCGACATGGTCCATCAACATCAAACCACCGGAGTCGCGTTTTGCCCATCGCTCAAGGGAGGCAACACAGTCGGCAGCGGTGACCGCCTCGCCATCGTGCCAGGTAAGTCCGTCGCGCAGCGTGAAGGTATATACCAAGCCGTCATCAGAGATTTCCCAATCGGCCATCTGCGGCTGTGGCTGGAACTCTTCATTCATGCCGAGCAGGGTATCGAACACCATATAACCGTGATTACGGGTGATATGCGCCGTGGTCAGGATTGGATCAATGATCCGCACCCCTGAATGCATAACTGCGTTGACGGTTTGCGCCTGAGTCTCGGCAACAAATGACATTGCACCAAAGCTGAGCAGCGKCGCACTTAGCAGGCTCCGAACCATGCCAGGAGACGATTTAATCAATACTGTAGATTGCATCGTGATACCTCTTTTTTCTTGGTGATAGAACTACTCTGAGTGGCCAACCAAATTAGATTGCGAAGCCTCATCAGGAGGAACAAAAGGCTCTCCCATGGGACGAGTTCGGATACCCGGCGCTAAGTAGCGCCAGGGCAGCTCACTGGGGTCAGCCGCCATTGGGCCAGGCGATTTGGCGATCAAAATAGCCGCAGCGATCGGCTGAAAATCGGCACGAAAATGTACCGAGCTTTTGAGCACTAAAATCTTCTTTACCTCAGGCTCAATACCCACCATGCGCAGCAGGTTGCGATCTAGTAGTTGGCTCTTACGACTGGTCACTAAGATCGCCACGCCACCTACTCTTAACTGCGCACTGGGGCCGAGATCGACCTGATTGCCGTGCATCATTGGGCCGTCGAAACGACAGCGGCCATCGCTCAGGCGCACCACCTCGAACTCGGCTTCCAGTGGTGCATCGCCAACACTTGGCTCTCCACCCAACGCAAGCAAAATCCGTGCCCCCTCACCCCCGGCATGTGCTTTTGCAGCCGCCACCGGGTCACAAATCAACCCTAAGGCGGCGTCTTGGGCATCCGCTTCCACCAGCGCACGCAACATACCGGTGGTGGTTGCATCTCCCCCGGCACCTGGGTTGTCCTGGGTATCGGCGATAACCACTGGCTTGCTTTCACCACTCGCAAGCCGCATCGCTTCAGCAACAGCCTCTTTAGGCGTCAGGAAAGGGACTTGCCAGTGGGGTTCAAGAGTGACGATTTCGTCAGCAAGCCTTGCCACTTCAGTCTCTAATAGCTCACGGTCAGGCCCGTGCCCCCACACCACTGGCCCGCATTCAGCAAAGTCGGCCGCAGGGAAGCCAGCGGCGAATGAGCACATGCCATTACTGCGCCGGTCATGCTCGACAAGCCCGTGATAGACACCCTGGGCGGGKTCAAGAAAGGTGCTGCCAGCGGAGATAGGAATAAGGAAAGGAATTCGCCGCGACACGAGGTGTAATTGCTCGCCATCGAAGATGCGTTTGAGCAGTCCCATTGCAAGGGCGCCCGTTTCAGCCATATCCACATGCGGATAAGTGCGAAAGGCCACCAGGCCCGAAGCGGCTTCAAGCATGCGCTGGGTAACATTAGCGTGGAGGTCAAGGCTAGCCACTATTGGCATCTCACTGCCGACGATCTCACGCAATCTAGCGAGTAATTCACCTTCGCCATCTGCAAGATGTTCGCAAACCATCGCCCCGTGCAAATCGAGATAAATAGCGTCAAAACTGTCTGATGCGGCAGCAGCCGTTATTTCACCGGAAATACGCTCGAAGGCCTCCTGAGTCACATGCGCCGAAGGGCTTGCTGCTGCCCATATCACTGGTAAAACCTGATGCCCATCGGCTAAGGCAGCAGTGATAAACCCTCCAATCGGTATATTTACCTTTTCTAACTTAAGTATCTCATCGGTTCGACATAGAGCGGGGAATCCTCCCCCTTGAACAAAGCTTGAGTAGCCCGCCCTGGTAGGCGCAAAGGTATTGGTTTCATGCTGAAAACCTGCGATCAAGATATTCATGCACCACTCCTAGACTTAAGTATATGACGCAGTGCAGCAGCATCATGTTTTTCACTCTAGGCGTGGCATAGACAGACATGCAATGACCAATGCATCATGAAAGTGTTGCCCATTGAGCAACACTTGGCTAATTAGATGGAAGCAGACATGTCACAGCGTCCCTCATTAAGTAAGGAAGGATTTAATTCACGTCGAATGCGCTACGCCTTCGAAGCCATTACACAAGGCTCTATACGCCGGGCAGCCGATAAACTCGACATCGAACCATCCGTGATCAGTCGTCAAATTGCCCGTCTGGAAGCCGAGCTAGGCGTAAAGTTGTTGGAACGTCATGGGCGTGGGGTGCGCGCCACTGAAGCGGGGGAGTTGCTGCTGGATTTTCAGCGCGAGCGCCAAGCAGCGGAAACAGCTCTGTTAAGTGATTTTTCTGAGCTAGACAACCTCAGTAGAGGCACGCTACGTCTAGCGATTAGTGAAGGCTACAGCGCCACCTTGATGAGTGAAGTCATCAACAATTTTTCCCAACGACATCCGCAGCTGTTTTTTGAAGTAACCCACGCGAGCGTCAATCAGGTAGTTACTCGGGTGATGGAGGGAGATGCACACCTAGGGGTCGCTTATTCACCGCACCTACTACCGGGCGTTCAATCGATTGCCTCAGCGTGCCAACCAGTATGCGCGGTGATGCACCCCGACCATCCACTTAACTGTCTTCCATTACCACTGTCACTGGATGACATTCTTCACTACCCGCTCGGGCTGATTTCCCAGGGCTATGGCTTACGTCAACTGGTTGACACTGTGGAAGTCATCGACAAACGCCACTTCMCGCCAAGCCTAGTCAGCAATTCATTAGCGACCCTGAAGCAGTACGTATCGGCCGGTCATGCGGTAACGTTTATGCCAGCGGTGGCCCTCAGGCATGAGCTCGCACGTGGCCAACTAGTAGCGCTAAGCATTGCTCACCCCGTCTTTGCTGAGGCGGAATCGCATCTTATTGTGCGTCAGCACCGACCGCTATCATTGGCTGCTTCCCGGTTAATCGAAGAAATATGCAGCATTTATCCTTTTGCCAGAACCTCGCTATGAAACTCTCGCCGACACGCCTGACTTCAAGCGAGTAGTCGAGTATCCTATCGCCTCTCTGCTGGGCCGCTCTCAGCTCCTTCTACCACTGGTGAAACGTTTTACCTCATGCAGCGCTCCGATTTCTATTACCAGCTACCCGACGAATTAATTGCTCGCTACCCTTCTGAGCAGCGTAGCGACTGCCGTTTGCTGTGCGTGGATGGCCAGAGCGGCGCGTTGGAACACCGCCGCTTTCCTGATTTGCTTGAGCTTCTTGAGCCTGGCGACCTGCTGGTGTTTAACGATACCCGGGTGATTCCAGCGCGCCTGCACGGCCATAAGGCCAGCGGCGGCAAGGTGGAGATGCTGCTCGAGCGCCCGCTGGATGCTCACCGTGGCCTGGCGCATATTCGTTCAAGCAAATCGCCGAAACCTGGTACCGAGCTGATTTTCGAAGGTGACGTTCACGCCGTCGTAGAAGGCCGCCGCGATGCACTGTTCGAGCTGCGCTTTCTGGGCGATACGCCAATGATTGCGCTGCTGGAAAAGCACGGCCATATGCCGCTGCCACCTTATATCACCCGGGAAGATGAGCTCAGCGACCGTGAGCGCTACCAAACTGTTTACGCGCGGCGTGACGGCGCGGTGGCGGCGCCTACGGCGGGGCTGCATTTTGACCAACCGCTGCTGGATGCCCTCGCGGATAAAGGTATTAACCGCGCCTTTGTTACGCTGCATGTGGGCGCAGGCACCTTTCAGCCGGTGCGGGTGGACAATATTCTTGAACACCATATGCACAGCGAGTGGATCGAAGTTACCGAAGAGACCTGCCGGCAGGTGCGCGAGACCCTGGCAGCAGGCAAACGTGTAGTGGCGGTCGGCACCACCAGCGTGCGTTGCCTGGAAAGCGCCTGCATGAAAAGCAGCGATGGGCAGATCGCGCCCTATAGCGGCGACACCGATATTTTCATCTACCCCGGTTACCAGTGGCGCTGTGTGGATGCTTTAATTACCAACTTCCATTTGCCTGAATCGACGCTGCTGATGCTGGTCTCCGCCTTTGTGGGCTATGACACCACCATGCACGCCTACCAACGGGCAGTGGCCGAGCGCTATGCGTTTTTTAGCTATGGCGATGCCATGCTGCTGACCCGCTAGTTGTTGACTGCTGATTGTTGACCCGCTGGCCCTGCACCCGTCGCGCCAAACGAACGAGATTAACGAGTTACTTTATATGCGAAACGAATGCTTTATGCGCTTTGAGCGCCTGGCCGACGATGGCCGCGCCCGCCGCGGCCGCCTCCACTTCCCCCGCGGCACGGTGGAAACCCCGGCGTTTATGCCAGTAGGCACCTACGGCACGGTAAAAGGTATGACGCCAGATTCCGTCAAAGAGATCGGCGCCGAAATCATCCTGGGTAACACCTTTCACCTCTGGCTGCGCCCCGGTACCGAGGTGATTGAAGCCCACGGCGACCTGCACGATTTTGCCCAGTGGGATAAACCCATCCTCACCGACTCCGGCGGTTTTCAGGTCTTTTCGCTAGGCGAGACGCGCAAAATCACCGAGCAGGGCGTGCATTTCCGCTCGCCGGTGGATGGCAGCAAAGTCTTTATGGGCCCGGAAGAGTCCATGGCGGTTCAGCGCTCGCTAGGCTCCGATGTAGTGATGATCTTTGACGAGTGCACGCCCTACCCGGCCACCTTTGATGAAGCCGAGAAGTCGATGGAGCTGTCGCTGCGCTGGGCCAAACGCTCCCGCGAAGCTCACGGCGATTCGCCTTCCGCGCTGTTCGGCATTATTCAGGGCGGCATGCACCCTGAGCTGCGCGAACGCTCGCTCAAAGGGCTGCTTGAGATCGGCTTTGATGGTTTGGCGATTGGCGGTCTCTCGGTGGGCGAGCCTAAAGAAGAGATGATCAAAGTGCTCGACTACCTGCCCACCTGGATGCCCGATGAGAAGCCACGCTATTTAATGGGGGTCGGCAAGCCCGAAGACCTGGTGGAAGGCGTGCGCCGGGGTGTGGATATGTTCGATTGCGTGATGCCTACCCGCAATGCCCGTAACGGCCACCTGTTTACCTCGGAAGGCACGGTTAAAATCCGTAACGCCAAGCATCGTTTCGATACTCGCCCGCTTGATGAAGAGTGCGACTGCCATACCTGCCAGCATTTCTCCCGGGGCTATTTACACCATCTGGATCGCTGTAATGAAATGCTCGGCTCGATGCTTAACACCATCCACAACTTACGCTACTACCAGCGTGTAATGGCTGATTTGCGCGCGGCAATTGAAGCGGGTACATTGACGGCCTTTGTGGAAGGCTTTTATGCACGGCGCGGCCTGTCGGTGCCTCCCCTAAGCCAGCCCTAGCGAATTAATCGCCACGCGCCCTGGCGCGTGGKTTAAACTGTTTGGCCATGTTTTATAAACTATGTTTTTAAAACCAAGTTTTATAAACCAAGCTTAAGCTTTTCTAACTCAGGAGTTCTCTGCAATGCTGGATTTCTTTATCTCACCAGCCCATGCCCAAGAAGCCGCCGCTGGCGGTGGTATTGCGCAAATCGTGATGCTGGTTGGCTTCGTGCTGATTTTCTACTTCCTGTTGTGGCGCCCGCAAGCCAAGCGCGCTAAGCAGCACAAGCAGCTGGTCACCAATCTGGATAAAGGCGATGAGATCGTCATTGGCGGCGGTTTGGTGGGTCGTATTACTAAAGTGAGCGACGAATTCCTGACCATCGAGATCTCTGAAGGCACCGAAGTTAACGTGCAGAAGAACGCCGTTGCCGCCGTACTGCCTAAAGGCACCATCAAGTCCATCTAAACCTTGTAATTCCCCCTGCCGACCAGTGCCAGCCACCCCGGCAGGGGTGACATGGTATAAATGATGGTGAACTTTGCTGTGCACGGCGTGTCCGTGCACAGCATTCCGTTTGTAATTGAAGGCAGGGCTTGCATGCTCAACCGTTACCCCCTGTGGAAGTATCTGCTGATACTGGTCGTCCTGGTGGTTGGCCTTATCTACTCGCTTCCCAATCTATTCCCCGAAGATCCCGCCATCCAAATTAGCAGCGCCCAAGGCGACTCGCTGGATGCGCGTCAGATAGACCGTGTTGAAACCGCGCTCAGCGAAAACGATATTGCGATCAAAGCGCTCGAAGAAGAGAACGGGCAGTGGCTCATTCGCTTGCGCCACGACGATGATCAACTTCCTGCACGCGACATTGCCACTGACCTGTTAGGCGATGAGGCAACGGTAGCCCTGAACCTCGCTGAAGCAACGCCCGAGTGGCTGCAGGCGTTTTCCGCCTCACCCATGACGCTGGGCCTTGATTTACGCGGGGGCGTGCACTTCCTGCTGGAAGTGGATATGGACGCGGCGCTTACCCAGCGTCTTGAGGTTAACGCCAGCGCCATGCGTGAACTGCTGCGTGATGAGCGGATTCGTTACCGCAATACCGATATCGAAGAGCGCTCGCTGTCGATCGATTTTGCCAGCGCCGAAGACCGCGATACCGCGCGCAGCCTGATCAGTCGTGACTTCCCTGACTTTGAATACAGCAGCGAGGGCGATGGTCGCGCCTCAACGCTGGTGATGACGCTGAGTGATCAATCCGTCAGCGAAATCCAGGACTACGCGATCAACCAGAACTTGACCACCCTGCGCAACCGGGTCAATGAGCTGGGTGTGGCGGAGCCGATGGTGCAGCGCCAAGGCCCCAACCAAATTGTCGTAGAGCTGCCGGGCATCCAGGATACCGTGGCAGCCAAGCGGATTGTGGGCGCTACCGCTAACCTGGAATTCCGCCTGGAAGCGCGCAACGACACGCCGGATAACGAAACAGAAACGCTTGGCTTTCGTAATGACACATCGCGCACTGCTGAGCTAATGCGCGATGTAATTATTACCGGCGACAGTGTTTCCAGCGCCAGCAACAGCTTCGATGAAAACGGCCGCCCGCAGGTCAATATTGATCTGGATGGCACCGGCGGTACGCTGATGAATCGCGCTACGCGGACCAATATTGGTCGCAATATGGCGGTGCTGKTTATCGAGCACAAAAGCGAGGACACGGTAGTCACCGACCCGGAAACGGGCGAAGAGACTATTGAGCGCGAGCCCTACGTTGAGCGCGGCTTGATCAGCTTGGCGACGATTCAAAGCGCGCTGGGCAACAGCTTCCGGATTMCCGGGCTGGACTCGCCTACTGAAGCCGCTGAGCTTGCGCTGCTGCTGCGTTCAGGCTCCCTTGCGGCACCCATCTACTTTGTCCAAGAGCGCACCATTGGGCCAAGCTTGGGCGCTGAAAACATTGAGCGTGGTTTGCTATCAGTCCAGATCGGCCTACTGCTGGTCGTGCTGTTTATGCTGGTGCGTTACAAGGTGTTTGGGGTATTTGCCAACATCGCCCTGGCGCTGAACTTAACGCTGCTGGTCGCGGTAATGTCGATGCTGGGCGCTACGCTGACGCTACCGGGCATTGCCGGTATCGTGCTGACGCTAGGCATGGCGGTGGATGCCAACGTGCTAATTTTCGAGCGAATACGCGAAGAGTTGCGCAATGGCATGTCGGTTCAGCAGGCGATTCAGGCTGGCTATGAGCGCGCTTTCACCTCCATCGTCGATGCCAACATCACTACGCTGCTGGTGGCCGTTATCCTGTTCTCGATTGGCACTGGCCCGGTTAAAGGGTTTGCCGTCACGCTCTCGATCGGCATTTTGACGTCGCTGTTCACGGCGTTAATGGTGACTCGCGCCATGGTCAACCTGACCTATGGCAGCAAACCCGTCAAAAAGCTGTGGATTTAAAGAGCATGAATTTAAACAGCATGGCTCTAAACCACGTGCTTAGCCCAGAACTTAAGAGGTGGTAATGAAACCCCTATCACACCTGCAAATCGACTTTATGGGGCGGCGTAAATTTGCGTATATCGTCTCAGCTGCAATGTTAATCGCGTCGATTGCTGCCATCATTTTTCAACAGCTTAACTTCGGGCTGGATTTTACTGGCGGCACGCTGATTGAGGTGCGCTACGGTGCTGCACCTTCATTAGATGCCATTCGGGTATTGCTCGAAGAGAGCGGCTTCCAAGATGTCTCGGTGCAAACCTTTGGGGCCTCGACAGAAGTACTGATCCGCCTCCAGCAGGCGTTTGATGCCGATGTGGGTGGCGAGGTGGTTAACCTGCTGCGCTCCAGTGGCGATAGCGTCGACCTTGTGCGCTCCGAGTTTGTTGGCTCCCAGGTGGGTGACCAACTGCGCGACCAGAGCGGACTGGGCATGCTGGTCGCACTCGGCGTGGTCATGCTCTATGTCGCCTTCCGCTTCCAGTACAAGTTTGCGATTGGTGCGCTGCTGGCCCTAATGCACGACGTGATCATCGTCGTCGGCGTTTTTGCGCTGTTCCAGCTCGACTTTGACCTCACCGTGCTGGCGGCTATCCTGGCAGTCATCGGCTACTCGCTGAACGACACCATCGTGGTTTATGACCGCGTCCGCGAAGCCATCCGCACCTCGCGTATCGACGATATGCCGCAGATCTTCAACGAAGCTATTAACGCCACGCTCTCGCGCACCCTGGCAACCTCGGGCACCACCTTATTGGTACTGCTCGCGCTGCTACTGTTGGGCGGCGATATGATTGAGAACTTCGCCATTGCGCTGCTGATTGGCATTGTGGTGGGCACTTTCTCCTCTATCTATATTGCTGCAGCGCTGCTGCTGCCGCTGAAGCTATCGCGGGAAGATTTGATCCCCACCAAGAAAGAGCTCGACGAAGAAGAGGAAGAGCTGCCTTAACGCTTACCGTAAAAGCACTCTTCTGGCATAACAAAATGCCCCTGCCGGTTTCCCAGCAGGGGCATTTTTTATTCGCCGTCGATGACGCAGGCAGAGCGGCTTAGAAGTGCGGCGTCAGCTGCTTGGTCAACGCTTTGTAGAGACGCGGCCCGGCAGCCATTAGCTGCCCTTCCACTTTCACCGAGGGCTGGCCGTCTGGCGTGCCCATCAAGGCGCCCGCCTCTTTCAAAAACAGCGTACCGACCTGCATGTCCTGCTCTTCAAGACCCAACACGAACGCACTGTCGACACGGCCACAGGCCAGTTCACAGAGATCCAGCAGCCCACAACCCGTGGCCAGCAGGGTTTCTACCTGGGGAGCAAGCTGCTGGGAAACGGTTAAATAAGCGGGTAGATGACGCGTGCGCAGCCAAGCTTCCGGCAGGCTCATGGCCAACCGCGTACCGCTAATGGCGGTCGGCTTGCTAACGCGCATACGCTTATCGTTGTGCTGGGCGCCGCGGCCGCGGCTAGCGATATATTCGTCGTCGGCGAACGGGCAGATGATCACCGCGTGCTCGGGACGACCTTTGATAAGACACACCACTGAGAGTGCAAAGCCCTTACCGGCAACGGCTAAATTGGAGTAGCCGTGCATTGGTTCAATTTTCCAGACGATATCCGCGCCTTCGCCTTCACCCGCGCGATGCGGCGTAAAGCGCCCGGAAACACCGTGCTGGGGGTAACCGCGTTCCAACTGCTGAACAATCGTCGCTTCGGCCTTGCGCGCTGTCTCGTCGAGCAGGCGGTCAAGATTAAATTCATCGTGAGCGTTTTCAATACGCTCGCGAACACGCAGGAAATGCTCAACAGCGCTGCGCGCTGCGCGCAACGTAAATTGGACCATCGGATTCATGGTTGGGCCTTGTCACAGTGATGTTAAAGAACGTGAAGCTAATAATAGGTTGGCGCAATATCCGCCTTTGGCGCGTAATTCTAGCAGACCGCTCTCGGGCATGCCATCGACTCATGCTAGACTGCGCGTTTTACGCTTATTTACCGAGCACTATTTCACCGGGCCCTATCATGCTTGAGCGCATTCGCATTGTATTAATCGGCACCAGCCATCCTGGCAATATCGGCGGCGTAGCCCGCGCCATGCACAATATGGGCTTGGCTGATTTGGCCCTTGTCGCCCCCCGCTGCGAGGTGATTACCCAGGACAGCATTTCCCGGGCGTCAGGCGCTGACCACCTCCTCCATCAAGCCAACGTTTACGCTACCCTAGAAGACGCGGTGACGGATTGCACGTTGACTGTGGGCGCCAGTGCACGTTCGCGCACGCTGCCCTGGCCGATGCTCTCGCCCCGGGCACTGGCCGACCGCCTGCCCGGCGAGTGCCAGCCTGCTGATGCCCGCGTGGCGCTGGTATTCGGGCGCGAAGACAGCGGCCTGACCAACGCAGAGCTACAGCGCTGCCACGCCCATGTGCATATCCCCACCAACGCCGATTTTAGCTCGCTTAATTTGGCCGCGGCGGTTCAGGTACTCGCCTATGAGTGTCGTATGGCCTGGCTAAGCCAGGCTGACGCCCCCGCAGTCGAAACTAATGCTGACGATGAGCTGGCCACCCACGCCGAGCTTGAGCGCTATTTTGAGCACTTAGAGCGCACGCTGATTGGTATTGATTTTCACGACCCCGATCAGCCGCGGCAGCTAATGGCAAGACTGCGCCGTTTATACCTGCGCGCCCGCCCAGAGCGTATGGAAATAAATATTTTGCGCGGAATTCTATCGGCCACCGAAAAGGCTGCGAACACCAAGCTGCCCAAACCGTAATGCATTAGGCTGGAAGCACTAACTTGAAGTTGACGCTGCGCGCCCCAACTTCGCTATTCTTAACGTGATTCCATTATTGATAGACGCCGCCCTTCAACGCCAAGGAACACCTCATGTTTCAACGTCTACGTGAAGACATCAACAGCGTATTTGACCGCGACCCAGCCGCACGTAACTTTCTTGAGGTGCTGACCAACTACCCCGGCCTGCACGCCCTGCTGCTGCATCGCTGCGGCCACTGGCTGTGGAAGAAAAACCTCAAATGGCTGGCGCGGACGCTGTCGACGTTTTCACGCTGGCTGACCGGTATTGAAATTCATCCGGGTGCCACTATTGGGCGGCGCTTTTTTATCGATCACGGCATGGGCGTGGTCATTGGCGAAACGGCACTGGTCGGCGATAACGTCACGCTCTACCAAGGAGTCACCCTGGGCGGCACCAGCTGGAGTAAAGGCAAGCGCCACCCAACCCTGGGCGATGGCGTCATTGTCGGTGCAGGCGCCAAGATACTCGGGCCTTTCACCGTGGGTGCCGGGGCCAAAATCGGCTCCAACGCGGTGGTTACCAAAGAAGTACCGCCGGGGTCTACCGTTGTTGGCATTCCCGGCAAAATTGTTAAACGTGCCGACCCAGATGTGGAAGAGGCATTGGACGTCGACCCTGCCCGCCGCGAAGCCATTTGCCAGAAATTTGGCTTTGATGCCTACGGCGTCAGCCAAGACATGCCCGACCCGGTGGCCCGCTCGATGCAGGCCATGCTCGACCATATGCACGCCGTGGATGAGCGTATTGAACGCATGTGCTCTACCTTGCGCAAGTTAGATGACAACTACCGCGATGGGCAGTTACCAGCGCTGCGCGATGAAGATTTTGCCGATATTTTGGATGAGCAGGATACCGGCTGCCCTGGCGTTGGCAAGCACTCGACCGATGAGTCGACCAGGGAGCACGAAACGCTGCCACCGCGTAATGGTTGACCAAAGCACTCAGGTTTTCCCATAATGGCAGCACATTTGCCGTTAGTGCGCTGAGCGTTCAGCGTCGAGGGGCTTGCCATGCGCTTGACCACCAAAGGCCGTTACGCCGTTACCGCCATGCTCGATTTAGCCCTGCATGCCCACAACGGCCCGACCAGCCTAAGCGATATCTCCCAGCGCCAAGAGATATCGCTCTCCTATTTAGAGCAGCTTTTTGCTCGCCTGCGGCGTGCAGGTTTGGTCAATAGCGTACGTGGCCCGGGCGGCGGCTACCTGCTTTCCCAACCCGCGGACGCGATTAGTGTTTCAAAGGTGATTGACGCGGTGAATGAAAGCGTTGATGCCMCCCGCTGCCAGGGGCTTTCCGACTGCCAGCAGGGCGACACCTGTTTGACGCACCATTTGTGGTGCGAGCTTTCCGTGCAGATACGCCACTTTCTGGACGATATGACGCTGGCACAACTGATGCTGCGCCCTGATGTCATACGTATTGCATCGCGACAGAAACAGCGTGCTGAGGCGGGTATTCTCGCCTCGGCMCCCTGATCTCACTTTTCCTGACCGAACAACCGCTGGAACGTAACGATGACCACACCCACGCTGCCCATTTACCTGGATTACGCCGCTACCAATCCGGCAGATGCCCGCGTGGTTGAGGTGATGCAGCGCTACCTGACGGTTGACCAGCTGTTCGCCAACCCGGCTTCGCGCAGCCACATGCTCGGCTGGCAGGCAGAACAGGTGATTGAGCAGGCGCGCCGCCAGGTGGCCGACGCCATTGGCGCCGATCCGAGAGAGATCGTCTGGACCAGCGGCGCGACAGAAGCAGATAACTTAGCGCTAATTGGCTTTATGCGCGCCAACCGCGAACGTGGCCTACACTTAGTCACCTCGACCATCGAGCATAAAGCCATCGTAGATACCGCCCTTGCGCTGGAAAAAGAGGGCTTTGAAGTCACTTGGCTAACGCCTGGGCGAGATGGCTGCATTCAACCCGAACAGCTGCGCGCGGCGATGCGCGACGACACCGCGCTGGTCTCGCTAATGGCGGTTAATAACGAACTGGGCAGCATCAACGATATCGCGGCCCTGGCGGCCGTCGCCCATGAGTTTGGCGCGGCCTTTCATACTGATGCCGCCCAGGCGGTAGGGCGTATTCCGCTAGACGTTGTGGCCCAGCAGATTGACCTGATGTCGCTGTCCGGCCATAAAACCTACGGCCCCAAAGGCGTGGGCGCGCTGTATGTGAAGCGCCACCCGGACATTCGCGTGGAAGCGCTGATTCATGGCGGTGGACATGAGCGCGGCATGCGCTCCGGCACACTGCCAACCCACCAGATTGCTGGCATGGGTGAAGCCTTTGCGCTAATGCACCAGCAGTACGACGAAGACAACGCCCATATTACGCGCTTGCAGCAGCGATTTCTGCGCGGCCTTGAAGGCGTCGAGGGTGTGTTTTCCAACACGCCCTTGGGTCACAAAGAGCCGCGCGCAGTACCCAACATTCTCAACTTGGCGTTTGAAGGCGTCGACGGTGAATCGCTACTGATGGCGCTACGCGATGTGGCGGTTTCTACCGGCTCGGCGTGCAACTCAGCCAGCGTCGACCCGTCCTACGTGCTGCTCGGCATCGGCACGCCSCGCTCGCTGGCGCTTTCGTCGCTGCGCTTTAGCTTCGGGCGCTTTACCACCGAAGCCGACATTGATCATGCGCTAACGCTCATACGCCATGCGGTGAGCGGTTTACGGACACCGCCACGCAAAGCGGCTGACACTTTTTAAGGAGGACGCCTCATGGCAACACTCAATATTACCCCGGCTGCCGCACAACAGATTCGCAACGTGCTTGACGAGCGAGGCCAAGGGCTCGGCCTGCGCGTCTCGGTCAAGCCCAGCGGCTGCTCTGGCTATAGCTACGTGCTCGACTTTGCCGACACCGTCAGCGACGAAGAAGTGCATTTTGAAGCTCACGGGGCCAGCGTCTATGTCGCGCCTGATGCGGTGGAGATGCTGAACGGCAGTGAAGTGGATTATGTCAGCGAAGGGCTGAACCGCTTTTTCCGCTTCAATAACCCGAACGTCAAAGATGAGTGCGGCTGCGGCGAAAGCTTCACCGTCTAAGCTTTGTCGTGTCGAGTTTCATCACCGGTATTCATCCCCCGGCTTAAGCGCTATAATCGCGCACCTGGATACACACGCTCAGGCAGTTGGGTCATACCCGCATGCTTTTTAAAATGTTAGCTGATTAAACGTTAGCTGCTGAAGCGCCATTAACCGAATCATTTTCTGGGCCGCCCTGGCCTTCTGGGGCGGCACTTTTTGCTTAAGCCTTTTTGAGGAGACCATTAACATGGCTACTGAACGCRCTCTTTCTATTATCAAGCCTGATGCCGTTGCTAAAAATGCGATCGGTGAGATCATCGCCCGTTTTGAAAAAGCTGGCCTGAACGTTGTTGCCGCGAAGATGGTTCACCTCTCCGAAGAGAAGGCTGGCGGTTTCTACGCAGAGCACAAAGAGCGCCCGTTCTTTAAAGACCTGGTTGGCTTCATGACCTCTGGCCCGGTGGTTGTTCAAGTGCTTGAAGGTGAAGGCGCCATCGCTAAAAACCGCGATCTGATGGGTGCAACCAACCCGAAAGAAGCGGCACCCGGCACTATTCGCGCCGACTTTGCGGAAACAATCGACGCTAACGCTGTCCATGGTTCTGATTCTCCGGAAAGCGCTGAGCGCGAAATTAGCTACTTCTTTGGCAACGACGAAATCTGCCCGCGCTAAGCCTTCAAGGTAGCGCCGCCGAATCAACTTTCGTTGCCGGCCATTTTGCGGGGGCTTGTCCCCCGCCCCTTTCTATAACGCTGACCGCCATGACCACCACTGTAGCCCAACATACGCCCGCCCCCCGTGACGCTGATAGCTCAGACGCCGCCAGCACACCTGCTGCCAAAGCGACGCCTGAGCTTCAAAACCTGCTTGGTATGTCCCGCGAGCAGATGGAAGCCTTCTTTTTGTCGATCGGCGAAAAGAAGTTCCGTGCTGCGCAGCTAATGAAGTGGATTCACCAGGAAGGCAGCGATGACTTTGCCGCCATGACGAATCTCTCCAAAGCGTTGCGGGAAAAACTAACACGGCTGGCAGAAATTCGTGGGCCAGGGGTGATCTATGAAGGTACTTCCAGCGACGGCACGCGTAAGTGGGTGCTGGAAGTGGAAGATGGCAGCTATGTAGAAACGGTATTGATCCCGGCGGAGAACGGTAAGCGCCGCACGCTGTGCGTGTCATCCCAGGTCGGCTGCTCGCTGGACTGTAGTTTTTGTTCCACCGGCAAGCAGGGCTTTCAGCGTAACTTAACCGCCGCTGAAATTATCGGTCAGGTCTGGGTTGCTCAGCGCAGCGTTGGCCCGCGGCGTGACACGGCCAATCGCCCGGTGACCAACGTAGTGATGATGGGCATGGGCGAACCACTGCTCAACTTCGATAACGTTGTGCCCGCCATGAAGCTAATGCTCGACGACAACGGCTACGGCCTGTCCAAGCGTCGGGTAACGCTGTCGACCTCTGGCGTGGTGCCAATGATCGACAAGCTTGGCGATGAAATGGACGTCAGCTTGGCCATTTCGCTGCATGCGTCGACTGACGAATTGCGCAATGAGCTGGTGCCCATCAACCGCAAATATAATATTCGCGCGCTGCTGGATGCCTGCCATCGCTATCTTTCCAAGTGCCCGGACAATCGTCAGGTCACTATTGAGTACACGCTCATCAAAGACGTCAACGATCAGCAGGAGCACGCCGAGCAGCTTGCCGCACTGCTCAAAGAGCTGCCGTGCAAGATCAACCTGATCCCGTTTAACCCGTTCCCCAATTCAGGGTACGAAAAACCGTCGCGCAACCAAGTGATGCGCTTCCAGCAGTGGCTATACGATTTAGGCTACAACGCGACGGTAAGAACGACCCGAGGTGAAGACATTGACGCCGCCTGCGGCCAGCTGGTTGGTCGCGTGAAGGACCGCACCAAACGCAGCGCGCGCTATATCCAGTCGGTACAGCTTGATGCGGACTAAGGTGAGGTGTAGAAAATTGGGCTTATCTTGACTTCCGCTTGGCACGGCGCTTTGATGGACACGGTTTTTATGTAGCATAGGGTTGGTTTTCGGACGTTTACCACAAGAGGATTTACATGATCGCTCACCACAGGCGCCAACACCCATCGCGGGTGCCCATGCTCACCGTGTTGATCGGTAGCTTGTGGCTTGCCGGCTGTGCCTCGTCCAACAACCTTACAGCGCAAGCCAATCCCGCGGCGGCAGATGCCTATACCCAGCTTGGCGTCGCCTACTTAGAGCGCAATAACCTTCCCCGCGCACTCAACGCACTGGATCGGGCGCTTGAAATTGCCCCACGCCATGCCGAAGCACTGCAGGCGCTGGCCCTTGTTTACCAGCGTCAGGGCGAAAGTGACCTAGCCAACGACTATTTTCAACAGGCGGTGGACGCCGACCCTGACTTCACCCGTGCCCGTAATAACTACGCGGCGTTCTTATACGGTCAGGGCCAGTACAACGCTGCCTGTGGGCAGTTAGAAACCGCATCAAAAGATGCCCAGTACGCCAACCGTGCCCAGTTATTTACCAATTTAGGGCAGTGTTATCTGGCGCTGGAAGAATTTGATAAAGCGCGCGCTCGGTTGAAGCGCTCGCAAAGTATCGATCCGCGTAACTCACGCGGCTATTTAATGTTAGCTGAACTCGAATATTCGCAGGGCAATTACTCTCAGGCCTGGGCGCCGCTGCAAACGTATTTACAGCTCGCCGAGCCCGACCAAGCAGCGCTAACAATGGCGGTGGATATCGCCCAAGCGCAGGGCGAGCATAGCACCGCCGCCGAATACCAGCGCCTGCTTGGCAACGACTGACTGATTGACGCCCTGATCACCGCTTATTAAATGAAGGATGCTCAGCCATGAGCGATACACAGTCACAAGAAAGCGTCATTGATAGCACTATCACGAACGACCAAAACACTAGCGCCTCTCCCGGCGAACTGCTGGCTCGCCAGCGCGAGCAGTTGGGTATTCCACTCGCCGATGCGGCCCGGGCGCTAAACCTGCGCCCCGCCGTGGTGGGCGGGCTGGAGCAGGACAACTATCAAGAAATTCCTGTCGCCGCCTATCGCCGCGGCTATCTGCGCTCCTACGCTAAATACCTGGGGCTGGATGATCGGCTGGTGCTCGAGGCTTATCAGGCTCGCAGTGGCGGTACCGATACCGAACGCAAAGTCACCCCGGTCTCTACGGCAAGGCCGCCCTCCCGCATTGGCGCTTGGCTGTTCAAGCTGGTGACTTTGTTGGTCATTGTGGGCCTTATCGCGGTGACGGTGATGTGGTGGCAAAGCCGGGGTGGCAACGAGCCGCCGGGCTTTGGCTCTACCTCCACGGAAGAGACCGCTACCGCCCCTGCAGAGCCGGCCAGTGAACCAGCTGAAGCAGAAGAGAGCGCGAGTTCAAGCTTCACCAGTGGTGACGAAAGCGAGACGCTACCCAGCAATGCTACCAACGTCACGCCCTCACCGTCGGCCACGCAAGATCCAACACCCAGCGGCCAAGATGATGCTGACGCCATTGCCGGCCTTGACGAGCCAGCACTAGATGATACCAACGATACCGCTAGCAGCGCTGATGGAAGCGACGAGCTGGCCAGTACTCAACAAGACAGTGAAGAGCAGAGCAGTGCGGACAGCGAGCAAACCGCCGCTGCCGAACAGACCGCTAATGCCAATGTCCTAGAGCTGACGTTTAACGAGCAGTCATGGACTGAAATTTTTGATGCCACCAACCAGCGCGTCTTCGTTGGCCTGCAAACGCCTGGCACCTCGACAACTGTCGAGGGCGAACCCCCGTTTCGTTTAACCGTGGGCAATGCCACCGGTGTCGAACTACGCTACCAAGGCGAGGAAGTTGACCTTCCCGCCCAAGCAGGTGCCAACAACGTCGCCCGATTTACCTTGGGAGAGTGACCCGTCCTATGCACGCCCCTTCTCCGATAAAACGCCGCCTTTCCCGTCAGATTCAGGTCGGAAACGTCGCGGTGGGCGGTGATGCCCCCATTGCCGTTCAAAGCATGACCAATACCAACACGCTCGATGTGGCCGCCACCGTTGCGCAGATCCAGCAGTTGGAAAAAGCCGGTGCGGATATCGTGCGCGTCTCAGTGCCCGATATGGACGCCGCCGAAACCTTTGGTCAGATCAAAAAACTGGTCAACGTACCGCTCGTTGCCGATATCCATTTTGATTATAAAATTGCCCTACGCGTCGCCGAGCTCGGTGTTGACTGCCTGCGCATCAACCCAGGCAACATTGGCCGTGAAGACCGCGTACGCGCGGTGGTTAGCGCAGCCCGTGACCATGGCATTCCGATCCGCATTGGCGTCAACGCAGGGTCATTGGAAAAAGACCTACAGAAGAAGTATGGCGAACCTACGCCAGCGGCGCTGGTGGAGTCCGCCATGCGCCACATTGATTATCTCGATCGCCTCGACTTCCCCGACTTCAAAGTCAGTGTAAAAGCTTCGGATGTGTTTATGGCTGTGGCCGCCTATCGCGACCTTGCCGCGCGTATCGAACAGCCGCTGCATTTAGGGATTACCGAAGCCGGTGGTTTGCGTTCGGGCACGGTAAAATCATCGATTGGCCTGGGCATGCTGCTGATGGATGGCATCGGCGACACGATTCGCGTCTCGCTGGCAGCCGATCCGGTGGAGGAGATCAAGGTCGGCTTTGATATGCTGCGCAGCCTCAMGCTGCGCTCGAAAGGTATCAACTTTATTGCCTGTCCCAGCTGCTCGCGCCAGAACTTCGACGTTATTAGCACCATGAACCAGCTTGAGGAACGGTTGGAAGATGTCATGACACCACTCAACGTCTCGGTAATCGGTTGCGTGGTTAATGGCCCCGGTGAAGCCAAAGAGACCGATATCGGCCTGACCGGCGGCAGCCCCGCCAACTTGATTTACATTGATGGCAAACCGACCAGCAAGCTGCGCAACGACCACTTGGTCGATGACTTAGAAAAGCTGATTCGCGATAAAGTGCGTGAAAAACAGCAGCAGCAAGACGCTATGATTGCCCGCAGCGTTTAACGCTGGGGCTGGCTGCCAGCCTGGGTGAGCAACGCCTGATGGCAGAATAAGGAGTTTTCTTTGAGCAAGTCCGCCGTTAAAAAGATTCAAGCCATCCGTGGTATGAACGACTTACTGCCCAGCGACAGTCCGCGCTGGCATTTTTTTGAAGCCAAAGTACGCCAGCTGATGGTGCGCTACGGCTTTAATGAAATTCGCACGCCTATTGTTGAACAAACCGCGCTGTTTGCGCGCTCTATCGGTGAAGTCACTGATATCGTCGAAAAAGAGATGTACACCTTCGATGATCGCAACAGCGAAAGCCTGACGCTGCGTCCTGAAGGCACCGCCAGCTGCGTGCGTGCAGCCATGGAACACGGCCTGCTGTATAACCAAACCCAGCGGCTATGGTACCAGGGGCCGATGTTTCGCTATGAGCGCCCGCAGAAAGGCCGTTACCGCCAGTTCCACCAGATTGGCGTAGAAACCTTCGGTTTTGATGGCCCGGATATCGACGCCGAGGTGATCCTGCTTTCGGCACGCCTGTGGCAAGAACTGGGACTCATGGAGCACGTGACCCTGGAGCTTAACTCGCTGGGTTCATCGGAAGCACGGGCGGCCTACCGAGACACCCTGGTGAGCTACTTTGAGCAGCACCATGACGTCCTTGATGAAGACTCCAAGCGCCGTTTGACCAGTAATCCACTGCGTATTCTCGATTCCAAAAACCCGGCTATGGCCGAGATGCTCGACGCCGCGCCGCAGCTGATGGACCACCTGGATGCCGAGTCCCGGGAACACTTTGAGCAGCTCACTAAGATGCTTGAAGCGGCGGGTATTGATTATGTGATCAATCCGCGCCTAGTGCGTGGGCTCGACTACTACYGCCGCACCGTGTTCGAGTGGACCACCACCGCCCTGGGCAGCCAGGGAACCGTCTGCGCAGGCGGTCGTTACGACGGTTTGGTCGAACAGCTGGGGGGCAAACCGACCCCGGCAGTCGGCTTTGCTATGGGCATTGAGCGACTGATTTTGCTGCTCGAAACCCTTGAGCTGATTCCCGATGATGCCCTCGGCGGTTGTGATGTTTATCTGCTGCCGATGGACGATAACGCCACCACGGCGGCCATTACGTTGGCCGAACAGCTGCGTAGTGAACTGCCTGAGCTACGTTTGCAGCTTCACTGCGGCGGCGGCAGTTTCAAAAGCCGGATCAAAAAAGCCGACAAGAGCGGCGCCACAATGGCCATTCTGATCGGTGAAGATGAAATCGCGGCGCAGTCAGCAACCGTCAAATTTCTGCGCGATGACCGCGAACAACAACACGTTCCCCAAGCAGCATTAGGCCGCACGCTGCGCGAGTTTTTGACGGCTAACGCATAAGCCCTGCAGGCTAGCCGCCTGCTCGCATGCGACAGTCTAAACATACGATTGTAGAAGAATAGGAGCCCGCCCGTGGKGGAGCTGAGAAGCGAAGAAGAGCAGCTAGACGCCGTCAAACGCTGGTGGAAAGAGAACGGCATGTCATTGATTGCAGGCGCTGTCCTGGCAGCGGCTGGGGTATTTGGCTGGAATGCCTGGCAGAACTATCAACAGGGCCAGGCCGAAGCAGCCTCAATGCGCTACCAGCAGCTCGCCAATATGACCGCTGGTAACGAGCTTGACGAAGAACAGCTAGCAAGCGCCCGGGAAATGGTCAGCGAACTGACCGACGAGCATGGCGATACGCTCTACGCGGAACTCGCGCTACTGCTGGATGCACGCCTGGCTGTGCAGCAAGGCGATCTGGAAAGCGCGCGAACTGCGCTGGAAAGCGCTGCCGATTCCTCGCGCCGCTATGTACAAAGCCTTGCATGGCTGCGTTTGGCCCGTGTTGAGCTCGCTGACGGCAACCCGACTCAGGCACTGGCGCTGCTAGACGAGCCGATTAGCGACGCGCTAGCGGCTCAACGGGCCAACGTACGCGGCGATGCGTTCGCTGCCCAGGGCGACACCGAGGCGGCCCGCGAGGCATGGGAAACCGCCCTACAACTGGCACAAACCCAAGACCAGCCGCTTTACGGCGTGCAGTTCAAGCTTGACGATCTCGGCGCTGAGGAGGCGACACAATGACGATTAGCACTTCAAATACGTGGGGCATTTCAAAACAGCTGGTACGGGCAAGCTTAGGCGCATTAGCGCTGGCTCTGCTGGCTGGCTGTGCCAGCAAAGGCGAACCTGCCTATACCCCCAAAGAGCTAACGAGTTTCGACGAGACCTCCTCGCTAGAGACTCAGTGGCGGCGCAACGTCGGTGATGGCTTTGGTCACTCGCGCTACCCCATTGAGCCTTCCCGTGAAGGCGACAGCGTGTTCGCTGCAGACGCAGAAGGCGTGGTGATGGCGATGGATGCCAATAGCGGCGACGTTGAGTGGGAAATCGACCTGGATACTACTATTTCCAGCGCGTTAACGGCGATTGCCGGGCAGCTGTATTTGGCCACCGGTAACGGCGAAGTCATCTCTTTGGATCAGCGTGATGGCAGCGAAAACTGGCGCTCACGGGTATCCAGCGAAGTGCTTGCCGCCCCCCAGGCCAATCAGCAGCTGCTGGTCGTACAAAGTGTCGATGGCCGCGTGACCGCCATGGACCGCGCCACTGGCGAAGAGCGCTGGGTATACACCAGTTCGCAGCCGTCACTCACCCTGCGTGGTACCGGCACGCCGATGGTGATTGATCCCGTCAGCTTTGTTGGCCTCGCTAACGGCCGCTTGGCCACACTGGATAACCGCAGCGGCCAGCCGCTATGGGAGATGCAGATAGCCACCCCCAGTGGGCGTAGCGAAGTAGAGCGCCTGGTAGACCTTTCCGGCCAGCCGATCATCAGCCCCGATGGCCGCCTGTTTGTAACCAGCTACAACGGCCGTGTGGTAGCGCTGGAAGCGACCCAAGGCGACGTCCTTTGGGAGGCGGATCTTTCCAGCCGCCATACACCCATTCTGGTCGGCGACTTCCTGTTTGTGGTCACTGACGATAGCCAAGTCGTCGCCCTCGACGCTAACAGCGGCCGCGAAATCTGGCGCAACGACGATTTAGAAGATCGTTGGCTGACTGCCCCGGCCTTCGCCGATGGACGTTTAGTACTCGGCGATTTTGAAGGTTATGTTCACCTGATCGACGCTCGTGAAGGCAACATTGTAGGCCGCACCCGCGTGCACAGCTCGGGCATCAGCGTACGCCCGGTCACTGAAGGCAGCACCATTCATGTCCAGGCCAACAATGGTCGCCTGGAAACCCTGGAAGTCACTCCATGACACCCGTCATTGCTTTAGTCGGTCGCCCCAATGTGGGCAAATCGACGTTGTTTAACCGCCTAACGCGCTCGCGTGATGCCCTGGTGGCCGATTTTCCTGGCCTCACCCGCGACCGCAAGTACGGCAATGGCATGCTGGGCGATAAGGTCTATACGGTCATTGACACCGGCGGCATCAGCGGCGACGAAGAGGGTATCGACGCCGCCATGGCGGAGCAGTCACTCGCTGCCATTGATGAAGCCGATATTGTGCTGTTTATGGTCGACGCCCGCGCCGGCCTTATCGCTGCAGACCAGGCGATTGCCAACCACCTGCGGGTTAACCAGAAAAAAACCTGGCTGGTGGTGAATAAAACCGACGGGCTGGAAGAGCATTCGGCGATGGGCGACTTCTGGTCGTTGGGGCTAGGCGACCCCTGGCCGATTGCGGCCGCCCATGGGCGCAACGTTTCTACCCTGATTGACGTGGTACTCGAACCGTTTCCCGAGCGCGATGCCAGCATTCCCGCGGATACCGGCAGCAAAGGCGTTCGCATTGGCGTGATTGGTCGCCCCAACGTGGGCAAATCCACCCTGGTCAATCGCCTGCTGGGKGAAGATCGGGTGGTGGTCTTTGATGAAGCGGGCACCACCCGCGATGCTATCGAGATTCCTTTTGAGCGCCGCGGCAAGCCCTATGTGCTGATTGATACGGCGGGTATTCGGCGGCGCAAGAACGTGAGCGAAATTGCCGAGAAATTTTCCATCATCAAGACCCTGGATGCGATCAAGGAATCGCACGTGGTGATCATGGTGCTGGATGGCTCCAGCGGCCTGGTGGAGCAGGACCTGCACCTGCTTGACTACGTGTTGACCTCAGGTCGTGCACTGGTGCTGGCCGTCAATAAGTGGGACGGCCTAGAGACCGAGGCCAAGGATAAAATGCGCACCGAGGTGAAGCGACGCCTAGGCTTTGCGGATTACGCCGAGCTGCACTTTATCTCTGCCCTGCACGGCACGGCGGTGGGCGATCTCTACCCCTCGATTGATCGCGCCTTTGACGCCGCTAATGCCCACTGGTCGACCAACCGGCTAACCACCCTGCTTCAGGACGCGGTAAGCCAAAACCCACCGCCGATGGTGCACGGTCGACGCATTAAACTGCGGATGGCTCACCAGGGKGGCAGCAACCCGCCGATTATCGTCGTCCACGGAAACCAGACCGAAGCAGTGCCGGAAGCCTACCGTCGTTATCTGACCAACACTTTCCGCAAGGTATTGAAAGTGCGCGGCACGCCGATTCTCTTTGAGTTTCGCTCGGGCAGTAACCCGTTCGATACCATGGCGGGCGCCAGCGACAAAGAGAAGGCCAAAAAGCGCGAGCTCAACCGCACCAAAGAGGCGCGCAAGAGCCGTCGCTGATCGCTTTAGTAGCTGTCTTTTGAACCCGCCCGCTTGCATCGCCAAGCGGGCGTTTTGGTTCTAGCCTTCAATAAGCACCTGAACACGCAAATTGTCTTGACAGAAAATGGCTTCAGCCCTCAAATAGCCGCGCTTATTAGCCCAAACCTAGTAAGTTCGCATCAGCACCTTACTCTTGGCGCCATTACCCCACTACTTACGCCCTACTTAAGGGGAGTCTTATGTTTTATATTGCTCGCTACTGGCGCTGGCTGACCCTGTTTGGCCTTGCCAGCCTGCTCACGGGCTGCCTCGCCCTGCCTCAAACCGGCCTGTTTGCGTTTCGTTTGGCGGTGACCTCTCTGGGGGTCGAGGATGTTCGCATTGGGCCTTACAGTATTAATGCGGGGCTGGACACCAGCGATTTAACCAGCCTGATTGCTTCCAGCCTTGGCGCTGGCAGCCTGCCCGTTCAGGCCACCATTGCCATGGGGCTGGGCTTACCTGCGGGTATGCCCCCGGTGGAGATGTCGGGTTTTCGCTGGGCACTGGATATGCCTGGGGTTGATCCTGTGGAAGGTAACTATGAACAGGACGTCACGCTGACCTCTGGCGATGATGCTAATTTACGCCTACCGGTAGCCTTTGATGTCCTCGCCACCGACACCCAGCGCATGGCCCCCATGCTAGAGCTTGCTAGCCAGTTGGCCTCCCAAGGCGAGCTACCGGCCGGCAGCCAACTGGCCATCACCCCAGGCGATCTACGCGGTTTAGGCATGCGGCTTCCAGCTGGTTTATTGACGCCCACCATTCGCCTAAATGTCGGCGCCGATGGGCAGTTAGTACCCCAGCGCTGAGGGTTTGTGTCTAGAAGCTTACAGCCAATCCTCTGCGGCCTAGCCTTGGTTCAGAGGGGTGGTCAATTCAGCATCCATACTCACCCTCAAGGTGGGTTATGATGGGGGATTGATTTACTGCTATCAGCGGTTATCTTGTGTGCAAGAAATTCTTTCGTTTATAAGGAAACCGACTCATGCGCTGGCTTCGCCCTCTCGCTGTTACCGCTTTATGTGCGTCTATCGCCGCTTGTACCACCTCTCCCACCGGGCGCTCGCAGCTGCTGCTGCTCTCTGACGGTGAACTCAATGAGATGGGCCGTCAGGCATTTTCTCAATATCAGCAGGAGCTACCCAGCGCTGGTCAAGCCAGTCAGCGCTATGTGCAGTGTATTGCCGATGCCATCGTGGCGGAACTCCCTGCACAGCAGCAACAGTTAGACTGGCAAATCCGCGTGTTTGAATCCGAGCAGCCCAACGCCTTCGCGCTACCGGGCGGCTATATGGGGGTGAATACCGGCATGCTGGATATTGCCACTAGCCAAGACCAACTTGCCTCCGTGATTGGTCACGAAATTGGTCACGTGTTGGCCAACCATGCCAATGAGCGCGCCTCAACCGAGAGCGCCACCTCGTTAGGTCTGTCGGTTATTTCCAGCACTTCCGGCATGCAGTCCGCAGGTGGCCAGCAGTTGATGGGCGTACTCGGCATGGGCGCGCAGTACGGCATCGTCCTGCCGTTCTCACGAGCTCATGAAAGTGAGGCTGATGTGATTGGCCTAGAGCTTATGGCGCAAGCCGGTTTCGACCCACGTGAGAGCGTTACTCTGTGGGAAAACATGCAGGCGGTGTCCGGTGGTGGCTCACCCCCGGAGTGGATGTCCMCTCACCCTGGCCAAGGCCAGCGCATTGAAGGCTTGCAAGGTAATATGGATCAAGCCCTGGCCGTCTATGAGCAGGCTCGCAGCAATGGTCGTACACCCAACTGCCCGCGTCCCTAATGCTTCGCTGAGTGAGTCGGCTATTGAGGTTTAAATGATCAAGCTGGGATTACTGCTGCTGGTACTGCCGCTGTTTGTGCTGATGGGCGTGTATTTCTGGGAGCTCAACGATGTGCGCGCCTGCCAGCTTGATGGCGGTCATTGGAACTATATCGAAAGCGTCTGTAGCGACACACCACAGCCCTTCGTATCCTGGCTCCAACGCTCGCCGCTGTTAGTTAATGGCGGCATGCTGCTTTCGGTGGTGGGGCTGGTGATGTGCACTGTGGGGTTGTACGTTAAGCGCGCTAATTGAAGCATTTTTAGCGGCATGAATAAGAAGCGGGGGCGGATACATTATCCGCCCCCGCTTTTTTAGCAGCGTTAACTGATGCGGTTATGAATAGTTAAGCGATTGGCGCAGCATTTCGCGCACGGGTGCCGTATCTGGGCGCACATTGCGCCACAGAAAAAACGACTCGGCGGCCTGTTCGACCAGCATGCCTAGGCCATCGAGCAGTTTTGCACCGCGGGGGCCAGCCCATTGTAAAAACACTGTCGGCTCGGATCCGTACATCATGTCGTAGGCCCAGGCATGCGGAGCAAAAAGCGCATCCGGCAGCGGCGGTAAATCGCCGCTGAGGCTGGCGCTGGTGCCGTTAATCACTACATCAAAAGTGCCGTTAACGGTATCAAAACCACCGCCGTGGATAGGCCCAAGATCAGCAAAATCGCTGGCCAACTGCTCGGCTTTGGCGGCGGTGCGGTTAACCACGACGACCTCACTGGGCTGCTCGGCAAGTAAGGGCTCCAGAATGCCGCGCACGGCGCCACCGGCGCCTACCACCAAAATACGCTTCCCCGCTAACGCTACGCGGTGATAGGCCAAATCACGCACTAAGCCAATACCGTCAGTGGTATCGCCGTAGGTGCGGCCATTACCACCAAGTATCAGTGTATTCACCGCCCCTGCACGACGGGCGCGGTGGCTTAAGGTATCGCACAGCGCAAAGGCATCCTCTTTGAACGGTACGGTCACATTGGCGCCACGCCCGCCCGCATCGTTAAAGGCGCGCCAAGCACCGGCAAAGCCATCCAGCGGCGGCGCTTCGGCGGAGTACTCAAGCGCTTGTTGCGTTTGATGGGCAAACTCAGCGTGGATCTGCGGAGATTTGGAGTGTTTGACCGGGTTGCCAAACACGCAGTAGCGATCGGTCATAATAATTTTTCCGTCGTTTCAGCGAATTCGCCGAGCCAGTCCCGCGCGTGTAGAAATTCAGTCAAGCGCGCCTCAGCACTGCCGGGGTCTGGCTCAAAGGCGTACTCCCAGCGCGCTAACGGCGGCATCGACATCAAAATGGATTCAGTGCGCCCGCCGCTCTGTAGGCCAAACAAAGTTCCGCGATCCCMCACCAGATTGAACTCCACGTAACGACCACGACGGTAGAGCTGAAAGTCACGCTCGCGTTCGCCCCAGGCGTCGTTTTTACGCCGCTCGACGATGGGCAAATACGCCGCTAAGAAGCTGTCGCCCACCGCACGCTGCATGGCAAAACAGTCGGCAAACTCGCCGTCGTTTAAATCGTCGAAAAACAGTCCGCCCACACCGCGGGTTTCATCGCGATGTTTAAGATAGAAGTACTCGTCACACCAAGCTTTGTAGCGGTAGTAAACGTCGTCGCCAAAAGGATCGCAGGCGGCTTTTGCCACTTGGTGCCAGTGCACAACGTCTTCCATCACAGGATAAAATGGCGTTAAGTCATAACCGCCGCCAAACCACCATACCGGCGGCTCGCCGACTTTCTCGGCAATAAAGAAACGTACGTTGCCATGGCTGGTGGGTACATGGGGGTTTTCCGGGTGCAGCACCCAGGAAACGCCTACCGCGTGAAAGCTGCGTCCGGTCAGTTCAGGGCGCGCGGCGGTGGCCGAAGGCGGCAACTGGGTGCCATAGACATGGGAGAAGTTAACGCCACCCTTTTCGAACACGCCGCCATGGGTCATCACCCGTGATCGACCGCCGCCGCCCTCTTCACGTTCCCAGCTATCCTCTTGGAACTGGGCAGCGCCATCGGCCTCAGCCAATCCAGCGCATAGCCGCTCCTGCAGATCAAGAAGGTAGCGTTTAACGTCATCAAGGTGCTCGTGGGCCACAGTATCTCCTGAGGGGTCATTGGTGAGTCGTAATGGGTGAATAGAAAATGGTGAATAGTGAGTTAAACGACAGCTAGGGGCGCATGATTTTACCGGTGGCTAAATCCCTGATAGTGCTGGGTTTAGCGTTGCCACCGAGCGCACCTTCCACCACATGGGCAACTTCATCGCCAAAGATTGCAGTGATCTCAGCGGCGCTCATCGCAGGCGGTTCCCCCGAACGATTGGCCGAGGTGGATACCAGCGGCCCCCCAAAGGCTTCGCACAGCGCTTTCATCACCGGGTGGTCGGTCACCCGTAGCGCTACGCGCTCGTGGGCGCCACGCACCAGCCCATGGCTACGGCCATAATCAGGCACTAGCCAGGTATTAGGCCCCGGCCAGCTTGCCGCAAGAGGAGCATGCATCGCGAGCGGAAGCTGGCTCAACCAGGGTTGGAACTGGCCAATATTGGCAGCAACAAGGATGACGCCCTTGGCAGGATCGCGCTCTTTCATGCGCATTAGATGGGCTAAGGCTTCGTCGTTTTCGGGGTCACAGCTAAGCCCCCAAACCGCTTCAGTGGGACAGGCAATCACTCCCCCACTACGCAGCGCGCTAATCGCAGGGGCTAGATCGGTCGCCAAACTCATGGTCTCTCCTCACGGCTAACAGGCCTTTAATGGTTTTATCCTATCATGGCCGCGGCAACCGCACCCAGCCTCCCGCTTGCTGGCTTACCCAGCCCTCCAACTCAAGCATAAGTAGCCGCTGCTGGCAGTCGCTGACCGATGTGCCCGTAGACGCTACCAGCGTGTCGATAGGTGTTGGCGTGGCCGATAGAGCTGTTAATAAGTTGTCTGGCAAGGGCTCATCTCTAGGCAGTTTTTCTACCGTCTCCGGTAAGGGCTGCTGAATAGCGGCGTCAGGCGGGATAAACGCCTCCGCCCAGTGGCCAAGGTCAGCGATAACATCGTCGACGCTGCAGGCTAAGTGGGCACTGCCCTGGCGTAGCAGTGACAAGCAGCCGCGGGCCTGAACGTTGTGCAGTGAACCGGGTAGCACAAACAGTTCCCGATTTTGCTCAATGGTGAGCCTTGCACTGACCAGCGAGCCACTTTTTTCGGTCGCTTCAACCACTAGCGTACCGAGCGAGAGACCAGTCACGATTCTATTCCGGCGTGGGAAAAATGCCGGGCGCGCCAACGTACCCGGGGGATGCTCGGACAACAGCAGGCCGCCGGGCAGACGACCAAGCTGCTCATGAAGATCACGATTCGAGGCGGGATAGATCACATCCACGCCGCAGCCTAGGACACCGATCGTGCGGCCTCCCGCATTCAGGGCTGCGCGCTGGGCAACGCCATCCACCCCTAACGCCATACCACTGACCACACACCAGCCGCGGCGGGCAAGATCACGGGCAAAGGTTTGGGCGTTGTGGGTACCTTCGCCGGTAGGGCGGCGGGTGCCCACCATGGCAAGTTTCGGGCCTTCAAGAGCGCCAAGATCCCCCTGGGCCCAGAGCACCACGGGCGGGTCGGGCAATTCATTTAACAGTCGAGGCCAGGCGGGATGGTCGCGATGCAGTACGTGTCTGCTTGGGCCACCTTGCTGCCACGCCAGGGTTTCATCAATCACCCTTTGCAGTGGGCTGCGGGCAGGGTGCTCAAGCCACAGGCGCAACTCACTGGCTGCACGGCTGGGCAGTGCGGCCAGCCACCCTGCCGGCCACTGGGGCTGACGGGCTACTAATTGCGCGATACGCAGCGCCCCCATACCGGGCAAGGCATTGACCACCAGCCACGCCTGGGCGTCCATACTACCTCCTTATCAATACGTTTTATGCCGCCGGCTAATCGGCCGGTGATTCAACTTGATCGCCAACCTCTAGCACCCGGGATGCCTGCATCACCAAGGCGTAGCTGACACGGTCATAGGGCTTAAATACCATCACAGTACCCGCCTCGGTGCTCGGTAGTTGAACCAGCTCCTGGGTACGCGGGTCGTTGATTAACTCCCCCTGTTGATTAACCCGCAGCACATGCCCTGCCTGCAAGCCATCCAGAGTACCGAGATCCAGCGTAACGATCTGCAAGCGGCCAATAAAGCGCACCCCGCCGGGGACGGCAATAATATGTCCTTCGATAGGATTCAGCGGCGCGCGCGGGACAAGTTCGCTGCTCAGCTCGCGCTCTTCCAGCGGCAGGACGATGTCGTTAACCCGCACTTCCTGGTGGGAGCTAATCACTTCAAGCTGCGTCATATCGTCTTCACTGCTGACATGGTGGGCGACGCCTACGTTAATCAGCTCCAAGCCAAGTGGCGTGCCATCCATGGCGAGGTAGGCTTCCGACTGACGATAAATGCCCACCTGACCATGGCGCGGTACATCCCCCCGCAAGTACACCTTTTCTCCCGCGCCGCTAATCACACGGCGATCATCCCCCGCCACTACGTAAGCCAGCTCCTGCAGCGCCTCGGCATCCTCCACAACGCGGTGGTCGCGCAGAAAGGCCTGCGCTTCCTCCAAGGCGATGGGCTCAATCGCTTCTCGATGGGGCAAGGTACGCACCTGCGGCGAGAGTTTAATCACCTGCTGATCACGCTCCCACGCGGCGACTTCGCTACTCATCAGCATCACTGCACTCAGCAGCCAACCACTTAATGCCCCCCGGTAGGCGTGTTGCTTTGCTGCCATTCTGCTCCCCTTAAAAGGTGAATAGTCTGATTATTATGCGGGTGATGAGCCGCTATGCGCCTATGCCCAGAAACGTTGACAGCATGATATAGTGACCCATCATAAAGTACCTAGGTGAGAGGACACTCGTCACTGCCTAGCTTGACTTAATTTAGACTCAGCATAACGGTGATTGTAACGCCATGGCCAAACTTCCTATTCTTGAATTCCCCGATGAGCGCCTCCGCACCAAGGCCGCTGCGGTGGAAACCGTCGACGATGAGGTACGCCAGCTCGTCGACGATATGCTGGAGACCATGTATGACGCCCGTGGTATCGGTCTAGCCGCGACCCAGATCGATGTCCATCGCCGTGTTGTCGTCATGGATGTCAGCGACGACAACYCCCAGCCGCTGGTGCTCATCAACCCGCGCTATACCCCGATTGGCGATGAAAAAGATCTGCTTTCGGAGGGCTGCCTGTCGATTCCCGAGCACTACGCCGAAGTGCCGCGCTATCTTAAGGTGCAGCTTAACGCGCTGGATCGTAATGGCGAGGCCTATGAGTTAGAGGCAGAGGGTCTACTGGCACACTGTATTCAGCACGAGTACGACCATCTTGAGGGCGTGCTGTTTGTTGACTACTTGTCGCCGCTAAAGCGTGACCGTATCCGCAAAAAAATGCAGAAACGTCACAAGCAGATGCAGGACGCCTAACACTTCTCTCATTCACGCCAGGTAGCCCTCTTTATATGTCACGATTGCGCGTTGTTTTTGCCGGCACGCCTGAATTCGCCGCTTCAAGCCTGGCAACGCTGCTGGAAAGCCAGCACGAGGTGGTCGCGGTGTACACCCAACCCGACCGGCCCGCTGGTCGCGGCCGTAAGTTAACGCCCAGCCCAGTCAAACAGCTGGCTCTAGAACACAGCCTGCCTGTCTATCAGCCTCAGACGCTAAAGCAGCCCGAGGCTCAAGCCGAGCTGGCCGCGCTCAATGCCGACATCATGGTCGTTGTGGCTTATGGCCTGCTGCTGCCCCAGGCCGTGTTGGATATACCACGATTAGGCTGCGTTAACGTGCACGCCTCACTGCTGCCCCGCTGGCGCGGCGCTGCCCCCATCCAACGGGCGATCGAAGCGGGTGATAGCGTATCGGGTGTAACTATCATGCAGATGGACGCTGGCCTGGACACCGGCGCAATGCTCTCGGAAGTGCGCACGCCCATTACGGGCCGCACCACCGGCGGCGATTTGCACGACCGCCTCGCGATTCAAGGCGCCAATGCGCTAACCAACACGCTGGATGCCCTGGCCACCGGCACCGCGCATGCCACGCCTCAGCCCGAGGAAGGCGTCACCTATGCCGCCAAGCTGAGCAAAGCGGAAGCCGAGCTCGACTTTGGACAGTCCGCCCAGCAGTTAGCCAGCAAGATTCGCGCCTTTAATCCCTGGCCGGTGGCCTGGTGCGCGCTGGGCGATGATCGCCTACGTTTGCTAATGGCCAGCGCAGAGGAAGGTGAACACCCTTCCTGCGCCCCTGGCACCCTGCTTGAACATGGCGACGACCATTTGCGGATCGCCTGCGGCACCGACGGTCGCGACGTGCTGTGCGTCACCAGCGCACAGCTGCCTGGCGGTAAAGCCATGGCCGTGCGTGACTTACTGAATGCCCGCCACGCGCGCCTTGCTACAGGCACACAGCTTGGTGCTCGTCTTGGTGCTCGTTTTGAAAATTCCGCGGCTCAGGCCAGCAAAGGAGAAACACCATGAGCCAAAAACACTCCCCCCCAGGCGGTAGTGGCCAGGAAGTCCGCGCCGCCGCCGCCCGCGCGCTGGCCCCGGTCCTCAGCGACCAAGGCTCCCTGGCGGGGCTCGATGAGCACAGCGTAGTGGCTCGTGACCGCGGGCTGCTAAAAGAGCTCTGCTTTGGCACCTGCCGCCGTTTGCCGCGCCTGGAAGCCCTTGCAGGCGTGCTGCTGAAGCAGCCGTTTAAAAAACGCGACAGCGATGTTCAAGCGCTGCTGCTGCTGGGTATTTACCAGCTGCTGTATATGCGCATTCCGGCCCACGCGGCGGTAGGCGAAACCGCTGGCGCTGCACGCTTACTAAAGAAGGAGTGGGCCACCCGCGTTTTAAATGGCTGCCTGCGTCGCCTGCAGCGCGAATCCGAGGCGCTCCAAGCCCAGGTAGACCGGGATGAGCATGTCGCTCTGGAGCATCCCCCCTGGCTACTTAACGCGCTGCGCCAGGCGTGGCCAGAGCAATGGCGCGATATCATTGAAGCCAACAATCACGCAGGCCCGATGACGTTAAGGGTGAACCAACGCTACAACGACCGCGAGGCCTATTTGGGCATGCTCACCGAGCAGGGCTTGAACGGCCATTTATGCCCCCATGCCCCAGACGCCATCACCCTGGAAACGCCCTGCGATGTCACCGCGCTGCCCGGCTTTGAAGAAGGCCATGTGAGCGTTCAGGATGAGGCTGCTCAGCTCTCGGCGGCATTACTTGGCCCCACGCTCGCGCCACGGCCCGGGGCTCGTGTACTCGATGCCTGCTGCGCGCCAGGCGGTAAAACAGCCCATTTGCTAGAGCAGTTTGATATTGCGCTGACGGCTATCGATAGCGATAACCAGCGCTTGGCGCGGGTGGAAGACACGCTCAGCCGTTTAGGCGTCGAGGCGGTACTCGAGCACGCCGATGCCACCGAGCGCGACTGGTGGAGCGGCACGCCGTTTGATGCCATCCTGCTCGACGCCCCTTGCTCTGGCACCGGCGTTATTCGCCGTCACCCGGATATCAAGAAGCTGCGGCGCAAAGACGATATCCGGCCGCTGGCCAAGCTTCAACGCCAGCTGTTAGACAATCTTTGGCCGATGCTGCGCGAAGGCGGCACCCTGCTGTATGCCACCTGCTCAGTACTGCCGGAAGAGAACAGCGAGCAGATTGAGGCATTTCTCGCCCGAACGCCCGACGCTCATGTCACCACGCCTAACGACGTTGCTTGGGGTATTTCCAGCGGCGCGGGTCGTCAGCTGTTTCCGGCCCAGAGCAGTCACGATGGCTTTTTTTATGCCAGACTAGAGAAGCGCACTGCCTAAGCGCTCACTGATGCCAGGGCAGTGAATTTATGACAAGGAAGGAGGTACTATGAGTCATCATACTTATAAGCATGTGGAACTGACCGGCTCTTCCGAGAAAGGTATTGAAGAAGCGGTACAGAACGCTCTGGCCAAGGCGTCAGAGACTATTAAGCACATGCGCTGGTTGGAAGTAGTCGATACCCGTGGTCATATTGAAGACGGTCAGGTGGCCCACTGGCAGGTAACGGTTAAAGTTGGCTTTACGCTAGAATAATCCCCACCTGCTTTTCGGCGGCGGCTGGTTTACACTGGCCGCCGTCTTTATTGCAGCGCATGATAGACGTACCTGAACGACAATTTACGTCTTCAACGTCAGGACTGAGTCCTAAGACCGCCTGCTGGTCTTAACGATATTGCGCTGGCGCTTTTAATGGAACCGATGCTCAGCAATGAAAATCATCATTCTCGGCGCCGGCCAGGTCGGCGGCACACTGGCAGAACACCTCGCCCGCGAGGAAAACGACATCACCGTCGTTGATACTGACGCCAAAAAACTGCGCGACCTGCACACCAAACTCGATATCCGCACCGTTACCGGGGCGGGCTCCTACCCCATTGTGCTGCGCCAGGCAGGCTGCGAAGACGCCGATATGCTGATCGCCGTGACCAACAGCGACGAGATCAATATGATCGCCTGTCAGGTCGCCCATACGCTGTTCCGTACCCCCACCAAGATTGCCCGAGTGCGCGCCACGGCGTACCTGACCCGCAAAGGGCTGTTCGCCCACGAAGCCATTCCCATTGATGTACTAATCAGCCCCGAGCAGGTGGTTACCGACCATGTGCGCCGCTTGATCGAGCACCCTGGCGCCCTACAGGTGCTGGAATTTGCCGGAGGGCTGGTGCAACTGGTGGCGGTGAAAGCCTTCTACGGCGGCCCGCTGGTGGGTCAGGACTTGGCCTTTCTGCGCCGTCATATGCCCAACGTGGATACCCGGGTGGCGGCGATCTATCGCCGCAGCCGACCGATTATTCCCCGCGGCGATACGGTGATCGAAGCCGACGACGAAGTGTTCTTCCTCGCCGCCCGCCGGGATATTCGTGCGGTGATGAGCGAGCTGCGCCGGGTGGAACGGGACTTCCGCCGCGTCGTGATTGCCGGGGGCGGCAATATCGGCGAGCGACTGGCGGAGCATTTGGAGCATAGCCACCAGGTCAAAATCATCGAACACAGCCTGGAGCGCTGTACCACGCTGTCTGAGCGCTTGGATCGCACCGTGGTGCTCCACGGCAGCGCCACCAGCAAACGCCTGTTGGAAGAGGAGAATATCGAAGAGTGCGATATCTTCTGCGCGCTGACCAACGACGACGAGGTCAATATCATGTCGTCGCTGCTCGCCAAACGGCTAGGCGCCAAAAAGGTGCTGACGCTGATTAACAACGCCGCCTACGTGGATCTGGTGCAAGGCGGCGACATCGATATTGCGATTTCACCTCAGCAGGCGACCATCGGTAGCCTGCTCACCCACGTGCGCCGCGGCGATATTGTTAACGTTCACTCGCTGCGCCGGGGTGCGGCCGAGGCCATTGAGGCCATCGCCCATGGCGACAAACAGTCGTCTAAAGTGGTGGGTCGCACGATTCGTGAGATCGACCTGCCCGACGGCACGACGATTGGTGCGATTGTACGCGGCAAAGAGGTCATCATCGCCCACGGCGATGTGATGGTAGAGAGCGGCGACCACGTCATTCTGTTTGTGATCGATAAGCGCCGCATTCGCGATGTGGAGCGTCTGTTCCAAGTCGGTCTAACGTTCTTTTGATAACCCTCGAATCACTGCCACTGGCAGCTAATAACAGGAGCATGCGACAACCATGAGTCTGCGGGTTATTTTGCGCATTTTGGGGCTGCTGCTCATGCTGTTCAGCCTAACCATGCTCCCTCCCACGCTGATTTCACTGTGGTTTCGCGACGGCGTGTGGAGTGCCTTTATTAGCGGCATTGCGATCTCAGTCTCCACCGGGCTGCTGCTCTACCTGCCCAATCGGCGCTCGCAAAAAGAGCTGCGCATCCGCGATGGCTTTATTATTGCCGCGATGTTCTGGACGGTGCTGGCACTGTTCGGCTCGCTGCCGCTGATGCTGTTCGGCGAAGGCTCGCTGGGCATCACCGATGCGGTCTTCGAGTCGTTTTCCGGCTTGACCACCACCGGCGCCACCGTGATTACCGGCATCGATTTTTTACCCGAATCGATTCTGTACTATCGTCAGCAGCTCCAATGGCTGGGCGGCATGGGTATCGTCGTTTTGGCCGTCGCCATTTTGCCGACCCTAGGGGTGGGGGGTATGGCGCTTTACCGGACCGAGATTCCGGGGCCGCTGAAAGACTCCAAGCTCACCCCCCGTATCACCGAAACCGCCAAAGCGCTGTGGTACATCTACGCCACCCTGACCCTCGCCTGCATGATTGCCTATATGCTAGCGGGCATGAGCTGGTTCGATGCCTTAAGTCATAGCTTTTCGACTGTCGCTATCGGTGGTTTTTCCACCTACGACGCCAGCATCGGCTACTTCGATAGCGCCGCCATTGAAATGATATGCGTGGGCTTTATGTTGATTTCAGCATTCAGCTTTAGCCTGCACTTTATCGCCTGGCGTGAAAAAAGCCTGATGCACTACTTTCACGACCCCGAAGCGCGTTTTTTAATGCTATTTCTGCTCGCGCTGTCCGTAGTCACCGTACTCTCCCTGTGGTTAACCGACACCTACGACACGCTGCGCGGCCTACGCCATGGGGTTTTCCAGGTCGTTTCGGTGGCAACAACCGCCGGTTTTGGTGTCGCCGACTTCTCAATGTGGCCTGGCGCCTTGCCCTTTCTGCTGTTTATGGCCGCGTTCGTGGGGGGCTGCTCCGGCTCTACCGGTGGCGGCATGAAGGTCATTCGGATTATTTTGATCATCAAACAGGGCATGCGCGAAATCATGCGGCTGATTCACCCCAATGCGGTGATTGCGGTCAAAGTGGGCAAAGTCAGCGTGCCCGACAGCATTGCCCAGGCGGTGTGGGGGTTCTTTTCGGTCTACGTGATGCTGTTCTTTTTAATGCTGGTGGGCGTCATGGCCACCGGGGTTGATCAGGTAACCGCCTGGTCGACGGTGGGATCTGCCCTCAACAACCTTGGCCCCGCCCTAGGCGAAGCCAGCACTAACTACGGCGACATGCCCAGCTTGGCAAAATGGATATTGGTTATGGCCATGCTGCTCGGCCGCCTGGAAATTTTTACGGTACTGGTGCTGTTTACGCCCGCTTTCTGGCGGCGCTAAGCCCTCCACATAAGCCCTTCACATAAGTTCCTTTACATCAGACCCACTTATTGATTTTGAGAGCTGTGAATGAACCACGACGATACGTCTCACGAAGAAGCATCTCACGGAGACACTGGGCCACTGGCGGCAACGCCAACCACGTTTCCAGCCACTAGCGGGCCGCTAAAAACGATCACTGTGGGTGAAACCCGCTACACGCTGCTGGGCACGGCCCATGTGTCGGCGGAAAGCGCCGACGATGTGCGCGCGCTGTTGGATAGCGGTGCTTTCGATGCGGTAGCGATTGAGCTGTGTGATGCTCGCCACCACAGTATGTCCAACCCGGATGCCATGGGCGAGCAGGATCTATTCCAAGTATTTAGGCAAGGCAAGGCGGGCATGGTCGCCGCGAGCCTGGCCCTGGGCGCTTTTCAGCAGCGGATTGCCGATCAGTCCGGCATTCAGCCGGGGGCCGAAATGCGCGCCGCCGTTGAAGAAGCCAGCCGCCGGAAACTGCCGTTACTGCTGGTCGACCGTGATGTGGGCTTAACCCTAAAGCGTATCTACAGCAATGTGCCCTGGTGGCAGCGTTTCTCGCTCTTTTCAGGGCTGATTGGCAGCGTGCTCTCTCGCCAAGATGTCTCTAAAGAGGACATCGAAAAGCTCAAAGAAGGCGATATGCTGGAAGCGACCTTCAGCGAGTTTGCCGCCGAATCTGAAGCGCTCTATACGCCGCTAATTCGCGAGCGCGACCGCTATATGGCGCTGCGTTTGGCCGAAGATGCACCGCCAGGGCGCTATCAACACGTATTGGTGGTGATCGGTGCTGGTCACCTCAAAGGCACCGGCGAACACCTTGAAGCCCCACTGCCCGCCGACCCAAAAGTAGAGCGTGAATCGCTGGAAGCCACCCCGCCGCCATCTAAGCTCTGGAAGGCGCTACCTTGGCTGATTACCGCACTGGTACTCACCGGCTTTGCGATTGGCTTTTCGCGCAACACCGACCTGGGCTGGCAACTGGTACTTGAGTGGTTCTTGATTAATGGCATTCTCTCCGGCGGCGCGACGATTATCGCCCTGGCACACCCAGTGACCGTTATTGCCACCTTTTTTGCTGCCCCGCTGACATCGCTAAACCCGACCATCGGTGCTGGCTTCGTAGCCGCCGGGGTTGAGCTCTATATGCGCAAACCCAAAGTGCGCGATTTTTCATCGCTGCGCCACGATGTCACCCAGTTGAAAGGCTGGTGGCAAAACCGCGTATCGCGCACCCTGCTGGTGTTTATTCTCGCCACGCTAGGTTCAGCAGTGGGTACCTGGGTAGCCGGGTTCAGAATCGCCGGTACATTGTTTGGCGGCTAGGCGCCGCATTGCTGCTGTCGGCGGGTCGATTTTGTGATGCAATCGGCTCGCCGCGTAGCTGTCGTTAAACACCTCAAAGTAATCGTCCAGCACGTCCGCAGCAACGGTATCCCCGCCCTGGCGCAGCAGCTCGATCGCCACTTCCGCAGTACATAAATGCGCTTTTGATGCAGGCTTGCGCAGCCGATAGCGGGTCTCGCGCTCACTCTTCAGTGGCAATACCGGCAAATCATCCAGGTAAGCGCTTTTACGAAACATACGCCGCGCCTGACGCCAGGTGCCATCCAGAATAATAAATACCGGAATGCGCGCCTGCGCTTTCGCCGCATGCACCGTGTCTATGCCAACCACCCGATCCGCATAGTCGGGCTGATCGTCCGGAAAAATCACAAAGGGCGCGTAGCGAGGGTCTGTTAGCAGCGCGGCTAACTGGGCATCCGGCGCCACGCGGTACCAGGTAAATACCTGCGTCGTGGTGATCACGTCGCGAATCAAACGCCCGGTATTGGTCGGTTTATAGTGCTCTATCGGATGGGTCAACAACCACACCTGAGCATGACTCTCTGCCTTCACCTGATAGGGGCACAGGCAGTTCAGTACGGGTAGCTGGCAGTGATCGCAGCGGGTGACAAAACTACCCCGCGCTTTAAACTCACGCCGCGGCGGAGGCGTATGCTCACTGGTTGGGCTATCTGCAGAGCCAACAGCAGAAACAGAGCCTTCTTTAAAAGAGCTATCAAAAGCAGACATCCGCGCTCCAGGAGAGGGAAACAACTAACAGTAAAAAGGGCGCAGAGTATAAAGCAGGGGGTTACTAATCAGCTAGGTGCTTATCTATGAGATCAGGGCTATGAGATGGAAGAGAGTGCAAGCTTTTGGTCAATACGTTTCAGAATCGCTTCCAAACTGGCTACCGACTCAATCGCCAGCATTAAAATGGCCGCATTTTTATCGGGATCATCCGGGTACTCATGAGCGAAACGATTTCGTAGCATGCGTAACGCTTGCCATTGCTCACTATCTTCGATGTAACCCAGCTTTTCGAGACGATGAAGTTTATCGAGCATAGGCCGATCTTCAAAAGGCTCCTGGAGGTACAGCAGTACTGAAGGGAGTAATCGCGCCCCAATAGCATCCTGTAATTTACCAAATCGAAGTACGAACTGATCCAAGCTTTGGATCTCAGCATCACTTAATAACGCAAGTCTCTCGCCGGACAGTGGCAACGGTGTTTGCAAAGACGATAACGCATAGTCAATAAAATGCCGATGACGCTGACACTCGCGCCAAGCATCTAGCAAGCGATGTTGAGAAACATCTTGGCTCATAGTGGTATCCCCGACTGTTCGGCGAGGCTGAAAATAGGTGGATAATTTCCTCGACCTGGATAATCGATCAACATATCGATTTTTTGTTCGCCAAGCGCTTGCTGCAACTGTACTTGGCAACGCATTTCGGCTCGTACAATATCGTTAACATCCTGTATGTCGGTGGTGATCAGCAGATCGATATCACCACCACGGCGACCATTATCGGTACGGGAACCAAACAGCTTTACACGCGCCTGGGCGCCAAAGCAGTTTTTCACTGACTGGACGATCATTTGTCGCTGATAGTCGCTCAAACGCATAGCCGCTCTCCTTGCCTACTTTTTTCAACACGCTAATTTTATAAAGGCTAGCATATTTCCTCACCACCACCGTAAACCTAAAAATTTTCCAACGTTGACACCCAAAGCGCAACGCCGCTAAAGTCTCGTCAACTATTAAAGGTAAAAAGGTTTACACCATGACCGTGCATCACGAACAGCTTCTTCATGAACATTGCCTTCATGAACAACGTCACGACTGGACGCTGGATGAGATCAACGCGCTTTTTGCGCTGCCGTTCAATGATCTGCTGTTTCAAGCCCAGCAGGTTCATCGTGCCCACTTTGATGCTAACGCGGTGCAGGTCTCTACCCTGCTGTCGATCAAGACCGGCGCCTGCCCGGAAGACTGCAAGTACTGCCCGCAGTCCGGCCACTACAACACCCAGCTGGAGAAAGAGAAGCTGCTGGAAATTGAAAAGGTAGTCGAACAAGCCAAGGCAGCCAAAGAAGCTGGTGCCAGCCGTTTTTGCATGGGTGCGGCATGGCGCAGCCCCCGGGACAAAGACTTACTGCTGGTCGAAGAGATGGTTCGTCAGGTGAAAGCCGTAGGCCTGGAAACCTGCATGACCCTGGGGATGGTCGATGGCGAACAGGCTAGCCGATTGGCTACTGCCGGGCTTGATTACTACAACCACAACCTGGATACCTCGCCGGAGTACTACGGCGAAATTATCACCACCCGCACCTATAGCGACCGGCTGGAAACGCTCTCTAACGTACGCGATGCGGGTATGAAGGTCTGCTCTGGCGGCATTCTTGGCATGGGCGAAGATGCCCAGGATCGTAGCGCCCTGCTGCAACAGCTGGCCAAGCTTAACCCGCATCCGGAGTCCGTACCCATCAATATGCTGGTCAAAGTACCCGGCACGCCGCTGGAAAACGTCGAAGATTTAGACCCCATTGAGTTTATCCGCGCTATTGCCGTCGCCCGTATTATGATGCCCCAGAGCCATGTGCGACTTTCCGCTGGCCGTGAGCAGATGACCGAATCGACTCAAGCGCTGGCGTTTTTAGCGGGCGCCAACTCGATATTCTACGGTGATAAGCTGCTGACCACCGGCAACCCCCAGGTAGATCGCGACCGCGCCCTATTTGCCAAGCTGGGCCTGCACCCTGAAAAGCGCGGAACCTGCGAAAGCGAAGATAGCCAAGCGGCACGCCTTGCCCAACAGGCACAGCAGCAAGTGCACGCCGAACGGGTTGCCGATCTGGCGGTAGACGCCAGTGTCTAAAGCGTGGCAACAGCGCCTGGCCGACGCCAGCGCTCATCGTCAACAGACTGAGCGCTGGCGAGCTCGTCAGGTAGCCAAAAGCAATACCCTCGACTTTGCAGGTAATGACTACCTGGGTCTTGCTCAAGACCCGCGTGTTAGTGAGGCCCAGGCAGCAGGCGCTCGCCGTTACGGTGCAGGTGCAGGCGCTTCGCATTTGGTCAATGGCCATCTGGAGATTCACGACGCCCTGGAAGAAGCGTTAGCGCGCTGGACAGGCCGCGAACGTGCGCTGCTGTTTTCTACCGGCTATATGGCCAATATCGGCGTGCTGCAGGCGTTGGCAGATCGCCATACGGCTATTTTCCAAGACCGACTCAACCACGCGTCGCTAATTGATGGCGCCGCATTAAGCGGTGCCCGCTCACGGCGTTTTCATCACCGCGACGCCATTGATCTGGAAAGCCTGCTGGCGCGCAGTGAGTGCGCGCACAAACTCGTAGTCAGCGATGGTGTTTTCAGTATGGATGGCGATATCGCCGACATCGCCACGCTTGTCGAAGTCAGTCAGCAGCACAGCGCCTGGCTAATGATCGACGACGCCCACGGCGTGGGCGTACTGGGTGAAAATGGCAGCGGCTGCGTGGGCAGCACTTGGAACAGTGCCGAGGTGCCGATTTTGGTCGGAACCCTGGGCAAAGCATTAGGTACCGCCGGGGCTTTTGTAGCCGGGGATGCCGAGCTAATTGAGCACCTGATTCAGTTTTCACGCAGCTATATCTATACCACCGCCCAGCCCCCGGCGATTGCCGCCGCGACTTTAAAAGCGCTGGAGATCGTTCAGAGTGAACCGGAACGCCGCACCCAGCTAAACGCCAATATCGCTTTCTTTCGCCGCGAAGCGCTTCTCTTAGGGCTCCCGCTCAACGATTCGGCCACCCCTATTCAGCCACTGATTTTAGGTGATGAAGCGCACCCCCTAAGCTGGGCAGCGCAACTACAACAGCGGGGCATACACGTAGGAGCGATTCGCCCACCGACGGTACCCAGCGGTGAAGCACGCTTGCGTATTACGCTAAGCGCAGTTCATACCCGTGAGCATATCGATCAGTTATTAGCAGCGCTAACAACGTGTCAGCGTGAGGAGTCTTTGTGCCTTACCCACGCCTAGTGCTGCTCTCAGGCTGGGGCATTGACCGTCGTATTTGGCAGTCACTTGAAGCCTACTGGCCGCGTGAGACTGAAGCTCAGCCTATCGATTGGCCGGGGTATAGTGAAGGTGATGGCGATACCCCCGCGCTACCCGCTAATGCGACCATGGCGCAGTTAGCGGAGTCCATGGCCACGTCATTACCCCACGATACAGTGTGGGTAGGCTGGTCCCTGGGCGGCCTACTGGCGACCGCCCTGCTCGACTACCTCCCGGCCCCGAAGGGGCTTATATTATTAGGCGCGGGCGCCACTTTCTGCGCCGTTGATGGCGTTACCACCGCCGAGCTAAAGGCTTTTCAGCGCGCCTTTCAGCGCGATCCCACCGCAACCTGGCAACACTTTTTGCGCTGGCAGACACAAGGGGAGCCCAGCCCCAGACACGCTTACCGGCAGCTGCAGGACTTGCTGGGCGATACACCGCCTGCCGATATCGCCACCTTAGCTTCCGGCCTGCACTGGCTGGCGTCGATTGATAATCGCTCAAGGCTAGCAGCGTCCCCTTGCCCGGTAGTGCGCCTCACCGGCGACCATGATCCTTTCATCAACCCTGCCCAGCGCCGTATAAGCGAACCCCTAAGCGGTGTCGGCCACTGCCCGATGCTTTCGCAGCCCCAGGTGCTCGCCGCCGCGATTGTTCGTCATGCCACCCAGATGACTAACGTCAGCACGGCGGTTTTATGAGCGACCTAATGCTGAACAGCGAGGTTAACTGGCAAGCACGGGTCGCCCACGCCTTTTCCCGGGCTGCGCCCCGCTATGATGTGCTCGCTACTGCCCAGCGCCACATAGGCGAGATGCTTTGGGATTCGTTACCTCCACACGCTTTTAACGTGTTGGATATGGGCTGCGGTACCGGCTTCTGGACTCAACGGCTGGCTGAGCGCTACCCCCAAGCCCGCGTAACGGGTCTAGATATCGCCCCCGGTATGCTCGACCAGGCCCGCCAGCGCTATGGTGAAAGTATCCACTGGCAACCGGGTGACGCTGCGGCACTGCCGTTTGGTAAGCATGCCTTTGATCTAGTGTTTTCCAACTTGGCGGTCCAGTGGTGTCGCGATATTGGCGCGGTGATGGAGGAGCTTTACCGGGTACTCAAGCCCGGTGGGCAGGCGCATATCACCACGCTGCTGCCCGGCACCCTTGAGGAGATCGCCTTTGCCTGGCAGCGCCCCGAGGCGCTGCTGCAAACGCCTGATCGCGCCAGCGTCGAGAGGGCCATCGGTGAAAGCGGCTTAACCATTGCCCGCCAGGCGGCCACCGTTGAGCGCTTCTATTACCCTGATTTGAAGGCGGTGATGGCATCTATCAAAGGTGTCGGCGCCCAGATTGCTCGGCCACAAGCCAGCCTTAGCCGAAATGACATCGCCGCCGCACAAGCACGCTTTGAAAAACTCCGCCAGCCGGAAGGCCTACCCGTGAGCTACCACTGTTTAACACTGCAATTGGAAAAATCGCCATGAACGTTTGGTTTGTGACGGGCACCGATACCGATGCGGGTAAAACATTAGTGACGAGCGGCTTATTGCACGCCGCCCGCCAAAGGCAGTTGAGCACGCTGGGCCTTAAGCCGGTGGCTTCCGGCAGCGAGCAAACTAGCGAAGGTCTGCGGAATGATGATGCAGTGGCGTTACAGCAGCAGAGTGTGCCGCCGGTCGCCTATGCCACGATAAACCCCATCGCCTTTGCCCCCGCCATTGCGCCCCATCTTGCCGCGTTAGAGGCGGGCCAGCCGCTTGAGGTTAGCGCTATCGTTAGCTTGTTGCGCGAAACGCTTAGCCAAACACCCAGAGATATCACCCTGATTGAAGGCGCCGGTGGCTGGCGCGTGCCGTTAAACGACCAGGAGGATTTTGCCGACCTCGCGATGGCCCTTGAGCTGCCGGTGATTCTGGCCGTCGGCTTAAAGCTAGGCTGCTTAAATCATGCCCGCTTAACGGCGGAAGCCATCCGKGCCGACGGCTTGGCACTCGCCGGCTGGGTGGGCAGCGTGGTGGATTCCGCTTTTGCCACTAACGCGGCACGCTTTGAGGCCAACATCGCGCATCTAAATGCCAAACTTGAAGCCCCTTGTTTAGGCATTATTCCGCATCTTGATGCCCCCAGTGCCGCGACTGCCGCCCCCTACCTATCCCTGGAGCCGTTATGAACACGCCGGTTTGGCATCCTTATGCACACCTAAAAACCCAGACACCCGCCCCCAAGGTAGTGAACGGCGACGGCGCTCACTTTGTGCTTGAGAGCGGCGAACGCCTGCTGGACGCCACCTGCTCCTGGTGGTGCATGATCCACGGTTACGGCCACCCGCGCTTGGTGGCGGCCATTCGCGAGCAGGCAGGCCAGCTATGCCATGTGATGCTCGGCGGCTTAACCCACGACCCCGCCGACCAGTTGGCCCGCGAGCTGGTGCGCATTACCCCCGCCGGGCTGAACCACGTTTTCTATTCAGACAGTGGTTCGGTGGGCATGGAAGTGGCGATGAAAATGGCCCTCCAGTACCAGGTGCTCACCGGCAACCCCGGTAAGCACAAGATGCTCTCGCTGATGAAGGCCTACCACGGTGACACCACCGGCTGCATGGCAGTGTGCGACCCTGAAGAAGGCATGCACAGTCTGTTCGCCAGCCTACTGCCCCAGCACCATTTTGCTCCGGCCCCCACGGCCCCTTTTGATGCCACCGCTGAACAGGTCGAGCACGACCTTAGCGCCCTGCGTAGCGTACTTGAGCGCCACCATGATGAGATCGCCGCGCTGTTGATGGAACCACTTTTACAAGCAGCTGGCGGGCTCAATATGACCTCGCCGGACTATGTTACTGGCGCCAGGGAACTGTGCGATGAGTTTGGGGTGCTGCTAATTTTTGACGAAGTCGCTACCGGCTTTGGCCGCACCGGTAAGCTGTTTGCCGCTGACCACGCAGGCGTCACGCCGGATATTATGGTGCTCTCCAAAGGCTTGACCGGCGGCTATTTAGGTCACGCCGCAACGCTCGCCACGGATCGTGTCCACGACGCCTTTATCGGCGATACACCCCAGCACGCCTTTATGCACGGGCCTACCTTTATGGGCAACCCGTTGGCCTGTCGGGTGGCGCTGGAAAGCCTGCGCGTCTTCGAGGAAGAGAATTACCTGGGCAAAATTGCGAAGCTCAGCCAGCAGCTGCAGCGTGAGCTACTGGAAGMCCAAGCGCTGAACGCGCACCCGTCCGTGACCGACGTTCGAGTGCTCGGCGCCACCGCCGTGATCGAAGCGCACTCCGCCGAGGCGCTAAAGGGCGTAGGCGTTTTCGCCCGCGAGCGCGGCGTTTGGCTGCGCCCCATTGGCCGTTGGCTGTATACCATGCCCGCCTACATCACCTCGGAAGCGGAAATTACCCAGATTACCGACGTAATGAAGGCGTGGTTCTTAAGGCCTGAATAAAGCCAAAATGATTACTTAACAAGAGATCGGATCAGCCTGTAGCGGGGGTCTTTTGTCATGGATGACAAAAGTAGCGCCCATGGACGGGTTCACAGCGCCCCCGCAGAAGGCTGTGCSGATCGGGKCTCGAATTTTTAAGACAACAGCAAATTACCCTGCTGCTTCCAGCGATTGACCAACGCCGGAACGCCTTCTCCAGCGGTGGTATTGATTGCCAGCACACCCGGCGGGCTGAGGCTATCCGCCTCTGGGTCGACCAATGCACAGGGCGTGTCGTAGTCAATGTACGAGAGCAGCGAAGCGGCGGGCATGACTGCCAGCGATGTGCCGACCACCAGCAGAAAGTCAGCCTGACTGACGAGTTCACAGGCATCTTCAAACAGCGGCACCGACTCGCCAAACCAGACCACATCGGGACGCAGCTGGCTGCCTTTATCGCAGACATGACCCAGCTCAATTCCCCCCTTGAGCAGCGGGTAGCGCATGCGTTCGTCGATGGAGGAGCGCGCTTTTAAGATTTCACCATGTAAGTGCAGCACTTGGCGGGAGCCTGCTCGCTCGTGCAAGTCGTCAATATTCTGGGTAATGATGCTGACGTTAAAGCCGTCATGCTCAAGGCCAGCCAGCGCTTTATGGGCGGCATTAGGCTTGGCGCGACGAATCTGCTCGCGGCGCTGATTATAGAAATCCAACACCTGCTGCGGATTACGCTGCCATGCCTCGGGGGTAGCCACATCCTCAACCGGATGGTTCTCCCACAGGCCATCGCTGGCACGAAAGGTTTTAATCCCGCTCTCGGCGCTAATCCCCGAGCCGGTAAACACCACCAAATGCGGGCTTGCTGCCATGATTACCTCGTCGTTTATGATTCACTGCACCTTACAATAGCCACCTAATATACTAGCTGGCCGATGCTGCCCGCAAAGCGCTGCTTGTTACGGTAAGGGTAAACGTCAATGACGCGACCATCGATAATGGCCTGCTGCAGCTCCAGCCAGTAATCCGGGTCGAAGAGCTCTGGATGCTGGTGCATAAACATATCGCGCAGCGCTTTATTGGCAAACATAAAGGGCCCAAACTCCTCTGGGAAAATATCGTTAGGCCCAATGGATAAGGTGTCGCCTCCCTGGAAGTCATTGCCGTAGGATTTAGGGATACGCCGGAAACGGCACTCGGTGAGGTAGCAGACTTCATCGTAGTCGTAGAAGATCACCCGACCATGGCGGGTAACGCCAAAGTTCTTCAGCAGCATATCGCCGGGAAAGATATTGGCTGCCGCCATTTKCTTAATGGCATTGCCGTAATCCTTAAGCACCATCTCCTGCTCTTGGTCGCTGCAATGCTCCAGATAGATATTCAGCGGCGTCATCATGCGCTCGGTATAGCAGTGTTTGATGATGACCTTGTCGTCTCTTAGCATCACCGTGGAGGGGGCCACTTCCAGTAAGTGTTCCAGGCACTCCGGCGAAAAATGGTCCTGACGTACGGTAAAATTGGAGAACTCCTGGGTGTCCGCCATGCGCCCTACCCGGTCATGGCGTTTTACCAGCCGATACTTTTCGCGCACCACGGCGTGGGTCACGTCTTTGGCCGGGTCGAATTTATCTTTAATGATCTTAAAGACGGTGCGAAAGCTGGGCAGTACAAACACCGCCATCACCATGCCACGCACACCTGGGGCGATAATAAACTGATCTTCACGCTTCGCCACCTGACGATTCAGCGCCCGGAAAAACTCGGTTTTACCATGTTTGAAGAAGCCGATGGCAGCGTAGAGCTCACCTTCCGGCTTATGCGGCATTAGCTGCTGCAGGTAATCGACAAACTCCCTGGGCACGGGTACCTCAACCTGAAAGTAGGCGCGGGTGAAGGAGAAAATAATCGACACTTCGTCGGTTTCGATGAGCACCGTATCCAGGTGCAGACAGGGGTCTCCGCCCTGCTGCTCGCCAAAGCCCTCACCATGAAGCACGGGCAGTACCAGCGGCACTTGTTCGCCGCCACCGCGGATACGCCCCACCAGGTAGGCGCCTTTATTGCGGTAGAAGACACTATTCAGCAGCTCGATTTCAGTGTCATCAGCTTCCAACATCGCCGCGGGTAAGTGCTGCTGTAAGAAGCTGGCGCCGAGGTGGGTGTCCTGATCTATATCAGCAAAGCGATTATCCAACGGGGCATCGAGAAGCGCCCACTTGAGCGCGGCCTGCCAATCGCCCTTGACCTTGTGCCGACGGCACAGTTCAATCCCCGAGCGGTGGGCGGCATCCTCCCGGGAGCTATACACAAACATCCAGTCGTTGCGGATATGGCGGTGGTGGAAAATGGCGCAGAACAGCGAGTTAAAAAAGGTTTCCGCCAGCTCAAAGTCGAGCCGGTGACTGATCAGTTCGGCGTAGTAGTTACGCGCTTCCCGCCAGCACTCACAGTGTGAAACCACCTCCGGGTCAAAAGTACGCTTTAAGCGCCCCAGGGTGACGTCGATTTTTTCCTTATACAGATTGATGCGCTCCGCCGAAGCCAACTGGGCATCACGCCACGCAGCTTCACGGAAGCGTCGGCTGGCGTCAAAGGTGATCTCTTTAAAGCGCGCACGATACTCGTCAAAGCCGTGCAAAATCGTTGTCGCTAAGCGCTGCCCCGGTGAGTGTTTCACTGGCTAAACTCCTGATTATTTCTACCAGCTTCGCGTAACGGCACACTACATGCGAGACGACCTTGGTGGGTAGCCCATGCGCGTTAGCTCACAGACTCAATACGCTTGACCTGCAAACAGAAAGGCCCAGCGGTGCGGTCAGCGATTAAGAAGCCAAGTTGGTAAATATCACTCGGTTTAATAGTGGGGGCGTCGCTTAACACGGTTCCCCGCCGCACTGCTTCAAAGGCGCTCCAGGGGAAGTGCAGCGTTTCCCAGGTATCCTGGGCAGGGGTAAATTTCACGCGGTAAGCGGAAGCATCGCCCAGAGAGGTGCTTTTCAGGCGAAGTTGATAGGTGCGGCCATCACTCCGCACGGTTAGCGCTATGCCCTGGGCATCCGCCAGCGTGGGTTCAAAATCGTTGGGTTCGCGACGAACGGAGGCAAAGCCACCGCCGTTTTCCAACGACACGTCGCCATGAAACCGGCCTTCACCCTCGATAACGCTAAACCCGCTATGGGAAACACCGCCCATGACACCATCGTCAACCGCGTACCAGCGCTGCTGTTCGCCAGGATTATTAAAGGTCAGCGCCATAAGGCCACCTCGTAACGGTTAATAGATAAGAAAAAGCCCCTGGCGTCTTACCGCCAGGGGCTTATCACAGTAGCCTAATCGTTGGCTCGCTTACAGCTTAGCAGCGGCTGCCGGAGCGGGGTCGCTCTCGTCTAGCTCCTCCGGTGAAGCGGACACAAGCGCAAACTCCTCCTCGGCGGTTTTCGCCACCAGATGATTTTTACTGTAGAAGAAGTAGTAAGCCGCCCCGGCGATAAATAGCACGATGGTGTAGTTAAACGCGCGGGGATCAAAAGCGTACACCCCGGTGAGCGCGACCAATGACAGTACCAGCGCAATACCTGACGTCACCACACCGCCAGGGGTTTTATACGGCCGCGGCAGGTCAGGTTGTTGTACCCGCAGCATAATGTGGCTCAGCGCCATCAGCGCATAGGAAATAGTCGCGCCGACCACGGCCATCCCCAACATCAGGTCACCTTCACCGCTGAGTGACACCAAAAAGCCAAATACACCCGGCACGATCAGCGCCAGATAGGGCACTTTACGCCCGCTGGTCAGCGATAATTGCTTAGGTAAGTAGCCTGCCCGGGAGAGCGCGAACACCAAGCGGCTGTAGCCATAAATAATCGAAAAGAAGGAGGCAATCAGCCCCGCTAAGCCCAGCACGTTGACCAGCGTAGCAAGCGTCGGGTTACCCGCCGCGTTCAGCGCATCAACCAGCGGCACGCCGCTTTGGCCGATCATTTCAGCCCCCGCCGCACCGGCGAGCAGCACCACGACTAACAAGGCGGTGAACAGCAAAAATAGCATCGCCCCGATAATGCCTTTGGGCATATCCCGCGCCGGGTCTTTGGCTTCTTCCGCCGCTAGCGGCACGCCTTCTACCGCCAGAAACAGCCACATACCAAACGGCAAAGCAGCCCAAACCCCGTACCAGCCAAACGGCATAAAGGTGCTCGCGCCCGCCGCATCGGTGGGGGCAATATCAAACAGGTTGGCGGCGTCAAAATCACCAATCAGCGCTACCGCGGTAGCCAGAATGGCAAACACCGCCAAGCCGCTAATCACCATCATGACCTTGAGCGCTTCCCCCACGCCCGCCAGATGGATGCCAATAAACACGGCGTAAAACAGCAGATACACCAGCGGGCCGTTAATGCCCAGCAATGACTCCACCGCGGCACCGATAAAAATCACGATCGCCGCTGGCGCCAGTGCGTATTCGATCAATACCGCAAGTCCGGTCAAGTAACCACCGGCCGGCCCCATGGCCTGGCGGGCAAAGCTGTAGCCGCCCCCCGCGGCGGGAATTKCTGCGGACATTTCCGCCAGCGACAGCACCAGCGCTAAGTACATCAACGCCATTAAGCAGGCGGCAATCGCAAACCCACCCCAGCCCGCTTCGGCGATGCCAAAGTTCCACCCGGCGAAGTCACCGGAAATCACGTAGGAAACCCCAAGCCCTGCCAGCAGTATCCAGCCGGCGGTGCCTTTGCGCAGCTGGCGTTTGGCCAGATACGCTTGATCAACTGATGGTTGCGTCATCGTTTTGCCCTCATGGTGTGGAACGAAATAGTCGTCAGCGGCGTGCTGTACTATGGGCTACTTCATGCGTTCCACATTGTTATTGGAGAATTGTTACGTCCTGATTGTTATACGTTTGCTGTTATACGACTGCTGTTATACGACTGCTGTTATACGGTTGTTGCCGTGTACCAAGGKCGTTAATCAGCGACCAGAAAGTTGCGTGTTGAACCGGAAGCGGAGTCACCCTCCAGCACATCGTCCTCACTGCGGTCTTTTAACTTAACCCCGGATACCTTGAGCTGACGGGCCTCTTTTAACAGCAGAAAGAAGCGTCGAGCTGCCTCCTCGATCTGCAAACCCGCCGGACGCACATTGGAAATACAGTTGCGCCGGTCATCTTTTAGCCCCGGCTCCGGTGCCCAGGTCATATACAGCCCCAGGCTGTCCGGCGAGCTTAGCCCTGGCCGTTCGCCGATCATCACCAGCACGGCGTCAGCGTTGAGCAGAGCGCCAATCTCATCCCCTATGGCCACTCGGCCCTGCTCAACAATGGTTAGCGGCGCTAGCTGCCAATCAGCGGCTTCATTGCCTAACATCTGATAGAGCGTGCTAAGAAATGGCGCGCTGTTCTGCTGCACGGCCAGCGCAGAGAGTCCATCGACAATCACCACCGCAAGGTCATAACGCTGCTGAGAAGCAGCCGCTTGCTGCAACTGCTGGCGGGTTTCATCGCTAAGGCGACGACCATAGTCAGGTCGCTGAAGATACATAGCGCGGTCTTGGGCATGGCTATGCAGGCGAATTGGCGCTGTGGTTAAACCAAGCGTATCCGTCAGCTCGGTGGCCAGCGCTGCTACATCCAGCGGGCAGTGAACCGCATCCTGGGCTTGGGCGTGGGCCAACTGAAACGCCAATAGCTTGCTAGTGGGCAGGCTAACCCCCGCACGCCCTAAACCAATGCGCGCATCGGTAAACGCATTCAGCCGCTCCCAGGGGTTTTCGACGACGATGGGCGATGTTGGCTTATCAACCATGACGAGGCTCCTGGGGCAGGTGGCGCAGGCTGTTGGCAAAGGCAGCAGGCAGTTGGTCGTTGAGCCGATGGGTGCTGATATCCTGGAAAATCTGCATCTCTTCGAGCCAGCGCTCAAACTCCGGTGCCGCTTTTAGCCCCAGCACCCGCCGGGCGTAGAGCGCGTCGTGAAAGGAGGTGGTCTGGTAATTGAGCATAATGTCGTCGGAGCCGGGAATGCCCATAATAAAATTACAGCCCGCGACACCCAGCAAGGTGAGCAGGTTATCCATATCGTTCTGGTCGGCCTCGGCGTGGTTGGTATAGCAAACGTCGCAGCCCATGGGCACGCCCAACAGCTTGCCGCAGAAGTGGTCTTCCAACCCCGCCCGGGTGATCTCCTTGCCGTCGAACAGGTATTCAGGGCCGATAAACCCCACCACGGTATTCACCAGCAGCGGATTAAACTTGCGCGCCACGGCATAGGCGCGGGCCTCGCAGGTTTGCTGGTCGAGCCCGTGATGGGCATCGGCGGAGAGCGAGCTGCCCTGGCCGGTTTCAAAATACATCACGTTGCGCCCCMCCGTGCCGCGGTTAAGCGACTGCGCCGCCGCTTCCGCTTCCGCCAGGGTGCTTAAGTCAAAACCAAAGCTGCGGTTAGTCGCCTCGGTGCCGCCTATTGACTGAAACACCAAATCAACCGGGGCACCCTGCTCAATCGCCTCAAGCGTATTGGTGACGTGGGTAAGCACGCAGGATTGAGTAGGGATCTGATATTTCTGAATGACTTCGTCCATCAGGCGCATCAGCTTGACGCTCTGGGCGACGTTATCGGTGGCGGGATTGATGCCGATCACCGCGTCGCCGCTGCCATACAGCAACCCATCGAGAATACTGGCGGCAATGCCGGTGACATCGTCGGTGGGGTGATTAGGCTGGAGTCGGGTAGAGAGCCGCCCCGGCAGGCCGATTGTGTTGCGAAATGCCGTGGTGACCCGGCACTTTTTGGCGACCAGAATCAGATCCTGGTTGCGCATTAGCTTGCTGACAGCGGCGGCCATTTCGGGAGTAATTCCCGCTTTCACCTCCGTGAGTACCTCGCTGGTGGCGTGATCGGAGAGCAGCCAGTTCCGAAAATCGCCCACGGTCAGGTGGCTTATAGGAGCGAAGGCGGCGGCATTATGGTCATCCATAATCAGCCGGGTGATCTCATCCTCTTCATAAGGAATCAACGCTTCGTTTAAAAAGGTAGTGAGCGGCAGTTCGGCCAATACCATTTGGGCGACCACACGCTCTTCGGCACTCGCCGCCATTACGCCGGCCAAACGGTCGCCGGAACGAGGCGGCGTGGCCTTGGCCATCAGCTCGGTTAGGCTTGCGAAGCGGTAGCTGCGGCTCCCCACCGTGGTGTGATAGGTCTGCGCCATGGGGCTTTCCTTTTTTATATGACGTCTGCTGTTTAATCGCGCTGACTGCGCGTTGAGGTATAAAACTTGCTTGTTTCTACCATAGCGTTATCAATAGATAGCGAGTATCGAGTTTTGGCAAACCCGGTAATATTTTATAAATTTAAACAAATACAGAAAGTTAAGGCGTTAACCAAGCAGTATTGAGCGCGCATAACGCCTCGAGGAGCCCCCCATGACCACGCTCGACAGCGCATTTGCACCAAAAAGATGCGTCCAGGAAGCGTTTGATGCCGATGAGCACGCGCAAAACCTGACGCGCTGGCAGCAGGAGTACGACCAGCTTAGCCCTGGCAGCTTCTATGGTCGCTTGGATGAAGTGGCATTAGAAACCATGCAGGTGTTTAAGGAGCATACTGGGCAAGCACTACGCCAGGACTGTCGGGTGTGGCCTAACTCACTGTGGATCGGGCTTCCCACCACTCGCCAGGGGGCGCGTATCAATGGTCAAGCGCTTAGCGCAGGCGAGGTGATGTGCCGCCCCGGCGGGTGGGATTTTGAACTGGTCACCCCAGAGGACTTCGACATCTACGGGTTAGTGATTCAGTTGCCAGCATTAGCAGAGGCCGCCCAACGGCAGGGCGTAAGCTTGGATAAAAGCTGGCAGGCAAGGCCACGACGGCAAGCGAATAAGGAAACGCTTAATGCGGTGTCGTTTCTTATCGAACGTTTACTCACCTGCCAAACCCTGGCGATCGCCAGCCATATTCATCAAGATATTCTGCTTATGGCGCTGCTGGAACTGCTACAAACCGAGCAGCCTGGCGCTGAGCTGCCGCCCAGCTACGCCCACCGCAAGGAAGTGGTTGATCGCGTTAAGCGCTATGTTGACGAGCACTTGGATGGTCCGGTGACCATGGAGGAGCTTTGCCAGCTAACCCATGTTAGCCGCCGCACGCTGCAATACAGCTTTACGACTATTCTAGGCATTAGCCCACTACAGTTTTTACGCCTGACACGACTGAATCGCGTGCGTCGGGCGCTGAGAGCAGCGTCACCGGAGCAGTCGGTAACCGGCATAGCCACCTATTGGGGTTTTTGGCATCTGGGTCAATTCGCCCACGACTATAAGCAGCAGTTTGGGGAGTCTCCTTCACAGACGCTGCATGCGAAAGCGTTGTGAGCAACTCGGCAATAGCGATAGGCAATACAAGCCAGCCTCTCAGCTGGCCTGATCAAATGCGGTAGTTATTAAACGTGCGTTAGTAAGCTTAGTTAAAGGTCGGTAGGTGCTTGGATTCACGCCCTGGCAGACCACAATCAAACCAACTGTGGTGCGCCTTGCGGTCGTCCCAAATGTGGTAATGCAGTTGCGACAGCATCACCGGGTCGTCGAGGAAATCCAAACGCTCTAATCGACTCATTGCCGCTGGCCCCATCCTTACTCCGCGTGCAACCCGCTCGGCTCGACGTCGGCGTAGTGGCTCGGCATCGGTGTGCCGCAACGTGCCTAGGGCAGTGGCCAATGCATTTGGCACGGGGTCTACCACCACTTGGGCAAAAGACGGTGCCGCCATTCCTGTGTTCATGCGGGATAGCAAGCTCACCATGCGCCGCAGCACCCGTGGCGGCTGCGTTTCTTCGGGAATCCGGAACAGCCGCTTTTGGAAGCAGAACCGCCCTAACGAAACACGGCTCGACAGCGCCGATACCGGGATCGACAGCATCAAAGCGAAAACGATGGGCGAGAGCCACCACAGAAATGTCGGCTCCATAACGTAAACACCCGCTGCCCACACAGCCCCTATTAAAGTTTGGCTCCAATGAGCCCGGAAGGCATCGCCCCACGTCGTGTCACTGTTTTCCCGCGATGGTGAGCGCCATTGAACCGCCCACCCCATCAATGACGTGAGKACAAAGCGGGTGTGAAACAGCATCCTGACTGGCGCCAATAGCATCGAGAATAGCGACTCAAGCACCATGCTCGCTAACACCTTGAGTGGCCCGCCAAATTGACGGCTACCCTGTATCCACACCAGCAATACGCTGAGCAGCTTAGGCAAGAACAGCAGTAACGCTGTCACACCAAACAACCCCACCGCTAAGGTGGGGTTCCATTGTGGCCAAACAGGGAACAGCATCCCCGGCTCAGGAAAGTAGTCGGGCGTGCTAAACGTATGCACGGCTAAAAGTGCGGTAGACAGGACTAAGAAAAGACACCATAGCGGCGCAGAAAGATAAGACATTAAACCGGTCAGGAAAACGGCCCGATGCACGGGATGAATGCCTTGCGAGAAAAACAGCCGGAAGTTCATCAAATTGCCGTGGCACCAGCGCCGGTCACGATTGAGCTCATCAAGCAGGTTAGGCGGCATTTCCTCATAGCTGCCTTCCAGTTTGTAGGCAATCCATACCCCCCAACCAGCGCGTCGCATCAGCGCTGCCTCGACAAAATCGTGGGATAAAATTTCGCCCGACATGGAGCCTTTCCCGGGCAGTGGCGCTAGGATGCAGTGCTGCATAAACGGGGCTAGGCGAATGATCGCGTTATGGCCCCAATAATGCGACTCACCTAACTGCCAAAAATGCAGCCCGGCGGTAAACAGTGGCCCGTAAACCCGCGTCGCAAACTGCTGCATGCGAGCGTACAAATTGAGACGTCCGGAAGCGCGTGGCGCCGTTTGGATAATACCAACCTTGGAATGCACCTCCATCATTTGCACCAGCCGGGTAAGGCATTGACCACTCATGACGCTATCGGCATCCAGTACCAGCATATAGCGATAGAGTGCCCCCCAGCGCCGGCAAAAATCGTCAAGGTTACCGCTCTTACGTTTCACACGACGCTGTCGACGGCGATAGAAGACCTGCCCGAAGGCCTCTAGGTCGCGGCATAACACCAACCAGGCATAGGTTTCTTGGATGGCAGTATCGGGATCGGACGTATCACTCAGGATGAAGATGTCAAAATGCCGATCATTACCCGTGCTGCGCAAAGACTCCAGGGTGGCGCGCACTCCGGCAAATACCCTGGCAACGTCCTCGTTACAGATGGGCACCAGCAACGCTGTGCGTGCCTCATCATCAATCGGCTCGTCACCCMCCTCGCTATCAATGGCGTAACGGTCATGGCGGCGTAATAGCTGGAAAAACCCCATCAAGGCCGTCCAAAACCCGGCGGATACCCAGGCGAATAGCAGCACAAACAACGATAGGATAGTGATCTCAAGCCACTGCAGGCCTTGGCCGGGGAGTACAGTGCGCATCTGATTGGCGGCAATGATACTTTGACCAAAAATCAGCACCAGCAAAATCCAACGACGCCTTGAGGCGACCCACTTCCAAGACGCGGAGGGTGACGCTCTTTTGCGCCGGCGGAAATCACCGTTAGCCCAGCGCTTGAAGCGTCGACCAATATTCACAAAAGGATTGGTCGACCACTGTTGAGGGGCCAGCGGCGTTCGCTTCATCGCTGGCGCAGTGCGCAGTCGTGTAATGCCCGACGTGTCCGTCGACAGCGCTTCCTGCGGCGCTAGCGGCGGCTCTGCATAGGCAAGCGCCAAGCGCCGCCCCACAGATAATGCCGCTGGGTCATTGCTGTCGTCACTTTGGTCTTCAATAGCCCCGCCTAACGCCGCATGCAGCGAAGCCATTTCGTGTTTATCAAGATCACCGACCAGTAACTTGTAGCGCTCCTCACGATCCTGGGTCTCCAACGCCAACCGCTCTAAATAAAAATCCGTTGGCGTTGCCTGCGAAGAAGACATTTTCTCAGCCATTGGCAGGCAACCTATAGTACCAAGTCTCAGATAGTGGCTTGCCATCAAGCATTAGCTTGGCCCTAATATCCAAAGGCTGATTGCCGTTATTGCGCTTCACGTTGACAAACACACGCCAACCATTAGTGGCCGGATTATGTACAACCCGGCTAGCGGCCAATTCGCCATTCTCGCCTACGCTTGCCTCAACGCTTATATTTGCACCGTTGCCGATACCTTCAAGCGAGGGCCCGACAAAATCGAGAACGAAGGCGAGTGTACCGTCTGGCTCACGCACTAAGTCATCGCGAACCACCTCGCCCCGTGAGCGACGCGTCTCTTCAACCCAGGCAAGCTGAGGATCAAGATGACGGCTTTCATCAGTAGTGAACATAAGGCGGTAATCGAACGCCAGCGGCGTGCCCGGCTCATGGGGTTCATCAGACAGCCACATCGAGACGATATTATCGTTGGTCTCGTTGTCAGTCGGAATCTGAATCAGCTCAACGCTACCCGCCCCCCATTCGTTTTGTGGCTGAACCCAGGCGCTTGGACGCAGATCATAACGTGCGTCTATAGCCTGATAATCGCTAAAGCTGTGACCGCGCTGCATTAGGCCATAACCGCGTAACTGAGGCGTTGCATGTCTATTCATCATTAATCTGGCCGGATTGGCTAGSGGGCGCCACAGCCAGCCATTCTGGGCATCATCGATTAATAGGCCATTCGAGTCATGAATTGCCGGGATATAGTGTTGTGTCGATGAGGGCTGCTCCGGGCCGTAGAGATACATACTGGTTAGCGGTGCAATCCCCAACTTCTCAACCGCCCGACGCAGATAGAGCCGTGACTGTACGTCGACTAAGGCATCTTCTCCGGGACGTAGCACGAAGCGGTAGGCACCGGTAACGCTAGGCGAGTCCAGCAGGGCAAAAATCGTCAAGTACTGACTTTCTGGGCTTGGTTCGACGATCCAAATTTCGCTAAAACGGGGGAACTCTTCGCCCGAAGATAATCCCGTATCAACGGCCAACCCACGCCCTGAAAGACCGTAAACCTGGCCACTGCCCACGGCGCGAAAATAACTTGCGCCTAGAAATACCATCACCTCATTACTATCAACACCATTGAGTGAGTGGTTGATTCTGACGCCGGCGATACCCAAGCCATCGCTCTGCTTAACATCGTCGGAGATGTCTAAATCACCGTAGGTAAAGTCGTCAGGGTTGTAAGCAAAGGCGTGAACCTCGCCCTCCTGATCAATACTGTTTAATTGGATAGCACTGTCATAATGCATGCCTTCAGGGATAAAGCTCAGTGTGAAAGGTGCGCCTTTACCGCTCCATACGTCGCGATCGCGCTTGTACTGTATTTGCGCATACTGTGCATAGCTGAGTTCGCGCAGTTCGTCTGGCAACGAGGTTTCTGGGGCACGGTAGCCCTGCTGGGAGAGCTCCTCTGCTCTTCTGGCGACATCATCAAAGCCAAACGCCAAAGCCTCAACAGGGAGACTTCCAACCAGTAACCCGCCTAGTACGGCTACTGAAAAAAAGCCTTTTCGACGTGAAAGTTTATTTCGCGGGGTCGATCCACTCATTTAGCGTAATGCTCCTGTACAATCCTTTGACTGAATTCAAATTCGCTTATTTGCCGAACCGACATACGATTGAGTCCTTTCGATCAGCTAAATGCGTCCTTTTGCTATTGCTCACCATCGCTAAAGCACACACCGTGAGCGCATATGAAGTTGAGATTACAGCTTAGGTATAGCATGAGTCTAGACTACTTGGCACCCTGACTGACCGGGCTTTTTGAAAGGGCTGAGGCAAAAATTAGAAGTTGCTCGATTCGTTTGGCCGCGTGAACAGGCGCCACCTTAAGCGGGTGGTCTAATAGTGATAGCGGGCTTGGAGGGAGTCCTTCGCGAACGCTTTAGGCAAAATCGCTCTACTGATTTAGCGAAGCCAGCGATGGGCAAACATTTCGGCGGGTAAAGGTCGGTCAAAGTAGTAGCCTTGCCCCTGAGCACAGCCCATTGCCAGCAACGCGGTGATTTGGTCTTGGTTCTCTATGCCTTCTGCAATGGTCTCAAGGCCCAGCGTGTTCGCCATGGCAATAATAGTCGCCACAATGACTCGGTCATTGTCGCTGGTAAGCATATCGCGCACAAAAGAGATATCAATTTTGATTTTGTCAGCGGCGAAACGCTTTAGGTAAGCAAGCGATGAATACCCGGTGCCAAAATCGTCAATGGATAGCCCTAGCCCTTTGCTCTTTAACACTTCAGTGATGGCAATCGCCTTTTCAGGATTCTCCATAATGCCACTTTCGGTAATTTCCAGGCTCAGTTGTGACGCTTCAATGCCGAACTGGGCACAGCGATTGAGCACGCTGGCCACCAAGTCCTCCTCTTCAAATTGCTGTGCGGCAATATTAATCGCCAACTGACCCGGCATCATGGTGTGCCCCTGCTCTCGCCATGCAGCAAGCTGCCTGCAGGCTTCCTCGACTACCCAACTGCCGAGCGCAACGATCATGCCGCGCTCCTCCGCAATAGGAATAAATTTACCCGGCGAAACGTCGCCCAGTTCCTCATCGTGCCAGCGACACAGGGCTTCAGCGCCAATTAGCCTGCCGCTGTGTAAATCGACCTGGGGCTGAAAGTGGAGACTCAGCTGTTTTTCTGCAATGGCAGACGCTAAGCGTTTGGCGATATGCAGCTGTTCCGCAACGAAACGCCCCATCCAAGGCTCAAAGACACACACGGAAAGCTTCTGCCGTTTGGCTTGATACATGGCAATGTCCGCGTGTTTCAACAGCTCTAATGGCGTTGCCGCATGCTGAGGATAAAGCGCGAGGCCGATGCCCACCGAGAGTTCGAAAGAGTGCTGCTCAACAATAAACGGCAGCGCGATGCTGTCACACAGCCGCTGAGCAGTGGCTAACGCGCCGTTTGCTTCAACACCTGGGCAAACCACCACAAATTCATCGCCACCCAAGCGGGCCAGGTATTGCCCCTCCGTTAACGAGGCTACAAAGCGTTCGGCAACGGCCTTAAGGACTAAATCACCCAGGTCGTGCCCAGCGGTGTCGTTAATCTCTTTGAAATGGTTAAGATCTAACAACAGTAGCGCCAGTTCAGAGGTCTGGGTATCAGCAACCACCCACTCTAAATGACGCATAAAGGCAGCGCGATTGGGCAATTGAGTGCCGGGGTCACAAAAGGCGAGTTGGCGTATACGTACTTCGTCTTGCTGGCGTTCAAGTTCGGACGCCGCCCGTGCGGCAAATATCTGCAATACGTTGCGCACAACCTCCACATCGTCCAGCGGCTTTTTAAACATGACGCCAATCAGCCCCATGGGCTGACCATGGCTATCATCCAGCCGTCGACCTACATAGCCGTTTACCCAAGACAGCGCCCCGTTGCTTTCAGCAGGCAGCATAATGGCGGCGCCCTCGTGAACGATACACTCCTGCTCCACCATCACCTTGTGGCAGGGAACACCGGGAAGATAATAGGCAAAATTGCTTTGCCGCTGGCCATTTACATACAGCGTTAAGGTATGCGCTATATCAGTATCTTGCGCATCCAGCAGCCCAATAAAGCCTACTTCGGCTGATAATGCCTCGGCCATATGGGCGGTGAGTTGGTGCAGAAACGCTTCGCCATTTTCAGCCGAAACCGCCGTCGCCACACTAACCACGGCGTGCTGAAAACGTTGCTGCGCATTAATCGTGTTGATCAGTGCTTCATTGCGTTGACCAATGCGTTGCAGCGCCCGTTGCTTATATAGCAGGCGTTCGCGCGTATGACTCTCCGCTAACTGGCGCGCCAACTCGACGCCCGCTAACGCCGCAGCGATACGCAGCACTTCGTCGGCATACGGAGGCAGCCTCAAAACAGAGGAGTGCATCAGCGCAATAACACCCAAAAAACCGCCGCCAGGCGCGGCTATGGAGATACCCAAGTACCCCTCCGCACCCAGGGCAGCCAGGCGCTGATCATCCGGGAACCGCTGTTGAACTTGGGAAGCAACAAACAGCCTGGAGTGATCAGCGACCTGCTGGCATGGCGTACCTTGAAGTGAATATGGAACCATCTCAATGAATTCACCCTGAGACCACTCCGCCAGCGTGGTCGCAATGCTCTGGTGGCTATCGACATGTTCAACAATGGCATGATCAACCCCGAGGATATCCGCTAAGGATCTCGCAAGGTGCTGAAAAAAACCCTCTTCACTGACGCAGGACAACTTATCCGCCAACTGTCGAAAAATCTCTGGTGCAGAAGTAGGTGGCATGTTATTAAGCGCCTTCAGATTTACACATCAAGCTTCTCTCGTTCATCCTGAAAAGTTTCTTTAAAAACACACCCGTCGCGCCATTAACGCTTCCGGCAACTGATCCAATGCTAAAACCTCTAAATGGAAAACCACTCAACACTTAATAACTCTTTACATTTAAACCCTTAAAAAACTTTCCAAAAAGACTAAGACCACTCAAACATTAATCTTTAAAACCATTCAACTATTATGTCTACCGATACACGTTCAGCTATTGAAATCATAGCTGTAGGTTTTTCATCTATGCAGCCATATACACCTAAGTGTTTATGCTTATTTGGATACCCAATTAACTTCCCATCGCTGCATCACACATTTCAGAGAGTAATCCAATGAAACAAAAAGTAACTATCGGCATCCAAATCAACCTTAGAAGATGATATTCAACCTAAACAGTCCTTCATGTCAATAGGTCGTTCCTCAACCATCTAGGTCTAATGGAGGGCATTGTGAATAAAACAGAACAGAAACGGCTAGCGGGCAGTATCGGCAGGGCCATTGCAAAACAGCGGGTTCGCAGTCAATTAACCCAGGAAGAAGTTGCTGAGCGCTTGGGTGTTGGCAATGAAGCCGTTTCGCGCATTGAGCGCGGGCGGGTGATACCCAATATTGTGCGTCTAATAGAGCTTGCTGAAATTTTCAACTGCGAGGCTGCAGAGCTGTTTGGGCAAGCCAGTTTTCATATCGATGATCAGTCAAGCAGAATGAAGCAGCTTTTGGCCCCATTAAATCAAAATGATCGCAAACTCGTTATCGATATTGTTGAAAACTTAGCCACACGCCTACAGAAGGGATAATGATGCATAATGACAAACACTCGCCACTATCATCTTAAGGCCAATCAACACTCGTTACTTATATTCAACTAGAGAGAAATCAATCTCCTACCAGTTTATAAAAAAGTGAATTAAACATGACTTATTTTATAAACTTTACAACACTGGTTTTTTAAAATGAGTTACATAACATGCGCACTCGCGATTGGTTGAATGATTGCTTTCATGCTATAGGTAGTCTGACCAGCCGTTCAGCAATCGCAGCGTTGCGCTGCAAAGAGGCGTTATGTTCAACACCACTGCATGGAACCGACTGCGCTATACCGCTTACGCGCCCTTCTACGATGCGGTCGCCGCCAGTGCGTTTCGCCGGCCCCGACGTATCGCACTTGGCCAAGTGGACTGGGAGCCCGGTATGCGAGTGCTACTGGTAGGCGCCGGAACGGGGTTAGACTTACCTTTTCTGCCCCATGATATCGAAGTGCACGCCACCGATATTGCACCTGCCATGGTGAAACGCACCGCAAAACGGGCCGAGGCACTGCGCCGCGATGTGGAGTGTGGTGTGATGGATGCCGAGGCACTCAGCTACCCCGACGAACACTTTGATGTAGTGGTGATGCACTTGATTCTGGCGGTTATGCCTGACCCACAGCGAGGACTGGCCGAAGCTAACCGGGTGCTAAAAGTAGGCGGTCAACTGTGCGTAATGGATAAATTTCAACCCGATGCTCAACTGGCAGGTGTAGGCAGGCGTACTCTCAACCTATTCACTTCGGCATTGGCAACCGATATTACCCGCCAAGCGCAGTCACTGCTCAGCGAGGCTGGGTTCCAGATTCGCCACGATGAGCCGGTGCTGATGAATGGACTATTTCGTGCACTGCTAGCCGCCAAGCTAGCACCTTCAAGCCGTTAAACGTGTGACTTTTTACCGCTGCCTCAAGGCTAGCGATCGCTAAGTAAACTACCTAAGCTGTCTGACTATTTTACCGATACCACTCGGATTCAAGCCAATGACAGCCCGCTTTCCTACCCGCACTGGTAAACTGCTTTTTGCCCTAATTAGCCGCCTACACTTATATATTGGCCTCTTTATCGGTCCTTTTATTCTTATCGCGGCATTATCCGGCATTGCTTACTTGCTGAGCCCACCACTTGAAGAGTGGTTCTACCATGACACCCTATATGGCATTACTCAGGGTGAGCCTCAACCGCTTGCCGAACAGATCGCTGCTGGGCAGCGTTATCTAGGCGCCCCAACCTTACCCAGTGCGGTACGTCCAGCTCCGGCGCTAGGCGACACCACACGACTGATGTTTAGCGAGCCAGGCTTAGGGCCCTCGGAACACCGTGCTGTATTCGTTGACCCCATTTCCCTGGCAGTGACCGGTGATACAACGGTATACGGCACCAGCGGCATCTTGCCGCTGCGCACCATGATCGATCACTTTCACCGCCAGCTATTAATGGGCGATATGGGCCGTCTGTATAGTGAACTGGCTGCCTCATGGCTCTGGGTTGCCGCGCTGGGTGGCGTAATACTGTGGGTTTGGCAACGCCGCACGCTAAAAGCGCGTTCAAGGCCTCATACAGCCCGCCGACGCCACGCAACGCTTGGATGGGTCTTATCGCTCGGGCTCCTGTTCTTTTCCGCCACAGGGCTTACTTGGTCACAGTGGGCGGGCAGCAATATTGCCGAGCTACGGCATGCATGGGGCTGGAGTACGCCAAGCGCCTCAACAGCGCTGATCGATACCGATACACAACCACACGATGAACATGCAGAACATCGCGGCCACATGGCAATGGTGTCCACAGCCATCACGTCAGACGACTTTGATCGGGCGCTGAGTGCTGCGCGTCAGGCGGGCATCAGCGCTGCACGACTGCAGCTAACGCCCCCGAGTGGCCCTCAACAGGCATGGAGGGTAGCCGAAATTGATCGCCAGTGGCCTACCCAAGTAGACCAAGTAGCGCTGGACCCGCATAGCATGGCAGTGACCGATCAAACCGACTTCAACACGTTTCCTTTGGCAGCCAAACTCACCCGCTGGGGGATTGATCTGCATATGGGGGTGCTGTTTGGCATCGTTAATCAAGTCATGCTGGCAACGATCGCTGCGGGGCTTGTGACATTGATAGTATGGGGCTATTTGATGGCATGGCGGCGACTGCGCGCGCTAAGTGGTCAGCGCTTTCCCACGGTGGCTGAGCCCTGGCTAATGCTGCCTACCACGGCCAAACTAAGCATACTGTTTGTCGCTATTGCGCTGGGCGTGGCGCTGCCAGTATTGGGCGTCAGCCTTGCGGTTTTTATCGTGATTGATGCGCTGCGCTGGTATGTTAAACAACGCTACAGCGCACACCGCCTAACCCAATTAAACGAGGTGAAAGATGCCAAAAGCCCCCGTTAAGCGCTTTCGCCGGTTACCCGACGACGAACAGTCGCGCGTTATCGAAATGGCCTGGGAAGACCGCACACCGTTTGAAGCCATCGAAACGCTCTATGGCCTTGCCGAACCCGATGTGATTGAAGTGATGCGTGATCAGCTAAAACCGGCTTCCTTTCGCCTATGGCGCAAGCGCGTCACTGGCCGCGCCACCAAACATACTGCATTGCGTTCACCCGATGTGTTACGCGGTTACTGCCCAACGCAATATAAGCGCTGACGCTCCTTAACAGATATAAGCAGACGTGTTGCCCCTCTAAACGGGGCTTTCTCTTAACGCCTCTTTATTGTTATATTATCACATAACATAAACCCATTTAGAGGTGACCTAGCAATGGCCGCATTTTCTCCCCTCCCCGTGACGGTGCTCTCGGGTTTTCTGGGTGCTGGTAAAACCACCGTGCTCAATCATATTCTTGCCAATCGCGAAGGTCGCCGGGTGGCGGTGATCGTTAACGATATGAGCGAGGTGAATATTGACGGTGCGCTGGTGCGGGGTGGCCCTGGCGAGTCGACGTTGGATGGCGATGTTGCTCTGAACCGCTCTGAAGAGCGTTTAGTAGAGATGAGCAACGGCTGCATCTGCTGCACCCTGCGCGAAGACTTGCTAGTAGAAGTCAGCCAGTTGGCTCGAGAGGGCAAGTTCGATTACCTGGTCATTGAGTCCACCGGGATTTCAGAGCCGCTGCCCGTGGCGGAAACCTTCACCTTTGAAGATGAAAGCGGCCAGAGCCTTTCCCACGTAGCGCGGCTGGATACGCTGGTCACCGTCGTCGATGGCGCCAACTTTCTTGAACAGTACCGCGAAGCGCAAAGCCTCGCTGAAGCGGGCGAAAGKTTAGGCGAAGACGACGAGCGCAACGTCGCCGACCTGCTGGTTGATCAAATCGAGTTTTGCGATGTGCTGTTGATCAGCAAGACTGACCTGATCAGTGAGAAAGAGTTAGCAGCGCTGAAGGCGATTCTACACTCGCTGAACCCCGACGCGGAGCTGGTACCGATCACTCAAGGCGGCGTGCCGCTAGACAAAGTGCTGGATACCGGCAAGTTCAACTTTGAGCGCGCCCAGCAAGCGCCAGGCTGGCTAAAAGAGATGCGCGGTGAGCATGTACCAGAAACCGAAGAGTACGGGATTGCCAGCTTTGCTTATCATGCCCGTCGTCCCTTCCATCCGCAGAAATTCCACGACTTGCTCAACCAGGAGTGGTTCGGAAAAGGCTTATTACGCTCGAAGGGCTTTTTCTGGCTCGCCACTCGCCCTCAAGCCGCTGGTCAGTGGAGTCAGGCAGGCGGCATCGCCCACCACGGCCCGGCAGGCGTGTTCTGGAAGACAATTCCCGAAGAGCGCTGGCCAACGGATCCAGAAACGCGTCAGTTTATTATGGAGAAGTGGCAGGAGCCGTTCGGTGATATGCGCCAGGAACTGGTCTTTATCGGCCAGAACCTGGATCAAGCTAAAATGCGTGAAGCGCTGGATGGCTGCCTGCTAAGCGAAGCGGAACTACTGGAAGGCATGAACGCGTGGAAGAAMCTGCCCGATCCATTCCCGTCCTGGGAATAAGTAAGAGCTAATAACGCTTAAATGCAAAGAGAGAGGCCGCAGCCTCTCTCTTTTTTATTGCCTGCACTTTTTCTTGCTAAAAGCTCTATTGCAGCATACTGGGCAACCAAGTCGCGAGGCCCGGAAACACGATCAGCACCGCGACCAGCAGCATCGAACAGAGAATGTAGGGAATCGCTGCCGAGTATATTTCACGCATGGTAGTACCTGCCGGAGCGACCCCTTTCATGACAAACAACAACAGACCCAAGGGCGGCGTTGAGAAACTGATTTCAAGCGCAAGCAGAACAACGATACCGAACCACACCAAATCAAACCCCAGCGCCTGGGCGAGTGGGAAAAAGATTGGCACGGTCAGCATCATGATAGAGATCTGCTCCATAAAGGTGCCCAGCACCAGTAGCACCGCAAACATCGCCAGGAGCATCAGAATCGGCGACAGATCAAAACTGGTCGCCCAGCCGATCAAGCCACCCGAAGCGCCAGAGAAGCCGAGCAACTGACTGAAGGTAGCCGAGCCAAACACGATCAGGTAGGCCATCAGCGTGACTTTCAGGGCCCCGGTGACCGAAAGCTTAAACGCCTCCCAGGTCATGCAGCGGAAAATAAACGCCAGGATAATCACGCCTAGCGCACCAAAGGCTGCAGCCTCTGACGGCGTGGCAAACCCAATCAGCATTAGTGTGACGATAATCACCATCACACTGAGCATGGGTAGAATATCGGTCACGATCAGTTTGAGCTTCGCGCTCAGCGGCACCGGCTCAAGCTCATAATTCGGGGCGGCCAAAGGATCCAGCTTGGTTTGAATAAAGATGGTCGCGATATAGAACCCCGCCAGCGTTAGCCCCGGCAGAATACCGGCGATAAGCAGTGCGCCAATATCCACTTTCGCCAAGGTTGCTAACAGCACTGCCAGCGCGGAGGGCGGAATGATAATCGCCAGGCCGCCAGTGCCCAGAATCGGGCCAATCGCCATTTTCTTTTTATAGCCCCGCCGCTCCATTTCCGGCACCAGTAACGAACCCATTAATGCCGTAGAGCCCATGGAGGAGCCACTCAGCGTTGAGAACGCCGTACCACCCACCACTGTGACGTAAGATAAACGCCCCGGCACCTTGCCCATTAGCTGATCCACAGCGTTGAACATTTTCATGCCCAGCCCGGTACGGAAAAACAGTTCGCCCATCAACAGGAACAGCGGAATGGGCACCAAGTTAAAGCTGGAGAGTGCGCCGAAACCGTTGTTGAGCATCTGTAAAATGCCGGTTTGGCCCCCCATAAAGTGCCAGGCGCCAATCACGTTGGCGGCCAAAAACGCTAAAGCAATGGGGGTACCAATGGCCATGAACAGGAGAATCAGCGAGAGCAGGAAAGCGAGCGCAAAGTACCATTCCATTATTCTTTAATCCCCGCTTCGCCGCTGTGAAGAATTTCATGGCCCACCACAAAGCGGCCAAATTCGATCGCCATCAGGGAAAAGCTGATGGGGAAGACGATGGTTAGTATCCATTTCGGCACAAAGAAAGCCCGTACGTCATAGTCAGTGCGCTCAATATTGAGCAGCACCAGATCAAGCCCCTTCCACGCCAGCACACCGCACACCACGACACAGAGCAGCGACACCCCACGGCTGAGGATATTCAGCGCTGCAGGTGGCAACACCGAGGTCAGCAGCTCGATATGCACATGCCCTTTTTGGCGCACCAGCCAGGGAGCTCCGAGTAAGGTGAGGTAGAACATGGCGTATTCGGTGGAGAGGAAAAACCACGCAGAAGGCTGAAGGCCTAAGTTACGAATCACCACCGAAAGCACCACGGCCACCATCAGCCAGACCAGCATGATGGCGGCCAGCAGTGCCATGCCGTTGAGCAGCAGCAGATAGCCGCGTTGTGCGTAGCGCATAAAAAACCCTAGAAAATAAGCCACACAAATAGGGCGCTCAATCGCTCGGCGCCCCTACGTTTCTATAGATCGTTGAATTTTTCGATCAGCGTATCGTAATGCTCAAGCCCCATGGGGTGGCGCTCCATCTGGCCGCGCATACGCTCCCAGGTGGCATCCCGGGCAGCGTCTGAGAAGCGCTGTGCTGCTTCGCCTTCCAGGGTGATGACCTGCATGCCATCAGCCTCAAGCTCGGCTTGCTGTTCTTTGGCTAATTCAGCCAGTTGTTCGGCGCTGTCGCGCTCATGCTCAATGGCGACTTCCTGAAGAATTTGCTGCGACTCTTCGCTGAGCTGGTTCCACTTATCCAGGTTAACGATCACCCCCATATCGGTAGAGAAGAAGGCAGGGTCAACCCGGTAGTTAAGGAAACGATCCCAGTTGAGGTCTTTCAGGCCAATCTGCGTCCAGCCGGTCGCGTTCACTACGCCTCGCTCCAGGGCCGCATAAACATCGGTGGTCGGCAGGCTGATTGGCTGCGCGCCCAGGTAGTCCTGGAAGAAGGCGTCATACACCGGGTTACTGCGTAAGCGTAGGCCCGAAACGTTTAGATTACCTTCGTCATCAATGGTGGGCTCATCAATGGTGTAGAAGTTGTAGCTGACCCCACTGTCGAACCAGCCCAAGTAGTAGGTGCCCATTTTCTCCTGATGAATTTCATTCAGCAGATCGATGCCGCCATTTTCACGGGCGAAAATAGCGTTGGTGTTCGAGGCAACCATGGCATCGCGCTCTGGCACGGTGCCCGCGTAGAAGCTCGCGGCGGTGTAGGCCATATCGACCACGCCGTTGCGCACTGCGTCGGGCTGTTCGGAAAGACCAATCACTTCAGGGCCGCCGCGCACGTTAATTTGCACCACACCTTCACCGCGCTCGTTGACCTTATCGACGAACTCTAAAAAGCTCTGGGTATAGATCAGCGAGGGAGGAAACGCATGCACGGCGGTGATTTCATCCAGCGCCAGCGCCTGAGTAGATGCCAGGGCTGTCAACACGCCCATCGTTAGCGTTACTTTTTTCATCGGTTAGTCTCCTGCACAAAGGGAATTACGTTATTGGGTGTTTTTGAACCATTGATGCAAGCGTGCGTGCTGTTTTTATGGTGATCTACTATTTGAGTAACACTAGGTGCCGCTACCCTTTACTGATAATGGTGGATTCTGGAGACTGCGCCGCCGTCCAGGGAAACTGCTTGGCGTACATATCTGCAAAACAGGTAATAGTGTCAGCATGCTGGCGAGTCATATCGATATCATCCCAGCCGTTGAGCAGTTTGGTACGCCATACGGGGCTAATAGAAAAGCTAACCTCTACTTCGGCAACACGAATTAACTGCTGCTCCAAATCAACGTAAATTGCGGCTGGTGAATCGCCAAGGGCTGCCAGCAGGCGCTCGACGTCATCCTCTTCAACAACAGCAGGTAGTAAGCCGTTATTGACGGCGTTAGAGGCAAAAATATCGCCGAAGCTCGGTGCCACTACGCAGCGAAAGCCGTAATCGACTAGCGCATAGACGGCTGCTTCCCGTGAGGAACCAGCGCCAAAGTTACGGCGGCTAACCATCACTTCGGCATCTGCTGCYCTGGGGCGATGAAGAATAAAATTTGTATCCGGCGTGCCCTGCTCATCGTGACGAACGTCGTAAAGTAGAAATTGACCGTAGCCCACACTGCGTGGCTCTTTCATAAAGCGCGCAGGAATTAGCTGGTCGGTGTCCACGTTAGCTGCAGCAAGGGCAACGCCGAGAGTGTCTAGTACGGTAATGGGTTGCATTAGTGCGCTCCTGAAGTCTGGAAGAATGAATCACTGCCAGCAGGTAAAGAACGTACATCGGCTAACCGCCCATTGACCGCCGCGGCAGCCACCATCGCAGGCGACATCAAATGGGTGCGCGCCCCTGGTCCCTGGCGGCCTTTAAAGTTGCGGTTGGTGGTGGACGCACAGCGCTCACCGCTGGCGACTAAATCACCGTTCATACCCACGCACATGGAGCAACCGGAGTGGCGCCACTCAAGCCCGGCATCAATAAAGATACGGTCTAACCCTTCGGCTTCGGCCTGGGTTTTCACCAGGGTTGAGCCTGGCGAGACCATGCCGGGCACGCGGCTTTTGTGGCCTGCCAGGACAGCCGCAGCGGCGCGCAAATCTTCAATGCGGGCGTTGGTGCAGGAGCCAATAAACACCCGGTCAATGGTGATATCGGTGAGCTTTTGCCCCGCCGTTAGCCCCATATAGGACAAGCTATCCCGGGCTTGGCGCGCTTTCGCCGGATCGCTCAATTGATCAGGATCAGGCACCGCCTGGTCGATCGGCAACGCTTCTTCCGGCGAGACACCCCAGGTCACTGTCGGCGCAATCTCATCGGCGTGCAGCGTCACCTCAAGATCAAAGCTGGCGCCTGGGTCGCTGTAGAGCGTGGACCAGTAAGCGCAGGCTTGGTCGAAAGCCTTCCCTTTAGGGCTCCAGGGGCGCTCGCGCAGATAGTCGAAGGTGGTTTGGTCTGGGGCAATCATGCCGCAGCGACCGCCGCCCTCAATGGAGAGATTACACAGCGTAAGCCGCGCTTCCATGGAGAGCGAGCGGATCGCCTCGCCAGCGTACTCAATGGCATAGCCGCGAGCACCGTCGGCGCCCAGGCGCGCAATCCAGGTCAGCGCAATATCTTTAGCCGTGATGCCCTCGGCGAGTTGACCCTCGACGGTAATCCGCATCACCTTGGGTTTGCTTTGCCACAGGGTTTGGGTGGCCAGTACGTGGGCCACTTCCGAGGCACCAATACCAAAGGCAATGCTGCCAAAGGCGCCATGGGTGGCGGTGTGGCTATCGCCGCACACCATCACCATGCCCGGCTGGGTAAGCCCCTGCTCGGGGCCTAGCACATGCACAATGCCCTGGCGTGGGTCATCCAAGCCAAACAGCGTCACCCCATGTTGGTGGGTATTTTGCGACAGCTGTTCAATCATCAAACGCACCTTGGGATCGGCAACGCCGGCTAAATCGCGGGCTAGCGTCGGTACGTAGTGGTCAGCAATGCCGAAGGTTAAATCGGGCCGAGCAACGGGCAGTTGGCGCTCACCCAGCTTATTGAACGCATGAAAGGAGCCTTCGTGAACAAAGTGACGGTCAATCCACAGCAGGCTCTGACCACTTTCACTGCGGTGAACCTCGTGGGCGCGCCAAACTTTGTCAAATAGCGTTGTAGGGGTACTCATTGTCGTCGCTCGTTGCCTCAGCCTTCGTTGGTCTTATCGTCACCACCCCAATACAACTAGCGCAGTTTCACAACACAGGTCAAATGTATTTTTTGTAATTTTTTATCTGTATTAAATTTAATACATTAAAAAACAATCTCATCCTATCACTCAGCCTTGCTGCTGGTGGGCATTCCACCCACTTTTGGCTCCCAATAGCGTGAGTTATCGTCGCCGTTGCGCTCTAGGTCAATCTGGAAGCGATAACGATCCGGACGGTAAAGCGCATCCAAGTGCTCCACGCCACGCCCCTGCTCATCAAACACCACGCGGGTGAGTGAAATCAGCGGCGAACCCACAGCGACATTCAGCGCCTCGGCCACCTCATGGCTGGCCAAGGTAGCGGAAATCGACTGGGAAGCGTGGTCGACTTTCACACCGCTGCGCTCCAACAGCACAAACAGCGGCGTATTGGCTAAATCCATCTCGTTGTAGTGCAGGGCGATCGATTCAGGTACGTGGGTCACCAGGTATGAAAACGGCTTATCGTCGACCATACGCACCCGCACCGAGCGCTGAACCTTGCCCCCCTGGGCCATACCCAACTGCTCGCGGATCATGTCCGGCGGCAGCACATAGGCAAATTCCAGCAGCCGCACTTGAGAAGCCTGGCTCATTTTGACCATGTTAGGCATCAGGTTGGACACGCTTGCAGTCATCACCGTAGCGTCCAACGGCTGTTCCAGCACCAACGTACCCACGCCTGCCTTACGCTCTACCAATCCAGTCGCCTGCAGCGCCTCCATGGCACGTCGGACGGTTACCCGCGATACGCCATGCTGCTCCGCCAGCTTGTTCTCGCCTGCCAATTTACTGCCCGCGGGCAGCCGACCACTCAAAATAGCGTCTTTCAACAGCAGGTAGATACGGTGTGATTTGGTGCCGCCCACCGCAGAGGGTTGTGCCTCGCTCATCCACGCCTCTCTTCAGGATATTGTTCAAAAATGTCATGTCAGGCTTGACGTAGGGATAATAATAGACATAAAAATGTATTACATATAATACATATCAATAGTCAACTGATAACACAATCGCTGACACTTGAAAGCCATTATTACAGAACCAGCACGGTTAAGTATCGCTGACAACTGGGTTTCAGATGAGGGCTTCAGATAAGCAACGAGAGACACGAGAATCGCCAATGTTTAACGCGGAAAGTCGTAGCGGAGAAATCAATGGCACCGAGCAGGTGCGCGCTTTCCTAAGCGCTATGGAAGCCCGCGACCTAGTCAACGCCGAGCGCTATCTCGCAGACGATGTCGTTATGCAATTTCCTGGCGCCCCGTCAATGCAGCGGCTAAGTGAGGTCGTGGAGTGGGCGCGAAATCGCTATCGCAGCGTTAGCAAAACCTTTCACGCCGTTGATCAATGCGACTATGCGACCCACTGCGTCGTGATTTGCCATGGCGAACTGACGGTGAAGTGGCTGGATGGCACGACGTCAACGGGGGTGCGCTTTATTGATCGATTTGAACTAACCGAAGGCCTAATTACCCGCCAGGATGTCTGGAATGACTTGGCGCTTACTCAAACAATGACGAGACTGCTATGACACGCCAAACAATGTTGTCACCACAATCTTCACACCAGCCCGCCCAACTTAAACAGCAGTTGCAAGACGCATCCATCGTGGTCGCCCCCGGCGTGTTTGACGCCCTAGGCGCGTCTCTTGCCGAGCAGGCGGGCTTTGATACCGTCTACCTTTCCGGGGCCAGCCTAGCCTATACCCAGCTAGGCCGCCCCGATATTGGCCTGCTCAGCATTACCGAAATTTGCACCGCAATGTCGCATATTCGCGAACGCACGCATCTTTCGGTGGTGGTGGATTGCGACACCGGTTTTGGCAACGCCATGAACGTGATGCGTAGCGTGCGCTTGCTAGAGCGCGCAGGCGCCAACGCGATTCAGCTTGAAGACCAAACCTACCCCAAACGCTGCGGCCACCTGCGCGGTAAAACGCTGGTCTCCAAAAGCGAAATGGTCGGCAAATTGCATGCTGCATTGGATGCCCGGGCGAGCGATAGCACGCTGATTATTGGCCGCACCGATGCACTTGGCGTGGAAGGCACCGACAGTGCCATCGAACGTGCCCAGGCCTATTACGAAGCCGGCGTGGATATGCTGTTTATCGAAGGCATTCGTAGCGACGACGATATCAGCAAGATCATGACCCAGTTCAAAGGCAAGGTGCCGATCATGGCCAATATGGTCGAAGGCGGCGACACACCGCTGCAGAACGCCCAGGCCCTGGAAGACCTTGGCTTCTCGCTGGTGATTTTCCCCGGTGCGCTGGTGCGGGCGATTACCCATATGGCCAGCCGTTTCTTTGCCACGCTAAAACAGGATGGCACCACCGATGCCTTCCGAGACCAGATGCTCGATTTCAAACAGCTCAACGACTACCTAGGTACCGATGCGATGCTGGAGCTTGGTCAGCAATACGACAATCGCTAACGACTCAGCACACATCAGCGCCAACCAACAAAACACAGGAGACGACGATGCAGACCACCGACAAAACGGCGAAAGAGATTTTTAACGATGTTATGGCCAACCCCCAGCGGGTGCCATTTGGTTTTGGCAACAAAGCGGTGCTGGTGAATGTCGATCCGCAAAAGGCCTATACCCGTACCGATCTCTTTAACACCGCTTACGAAACCGACCCTAAACAGTTGGAGTACACCAACCAACTGGCCCGCGGTTTTCGGGAGAAAGGCTGGCCGGTAGTCTGGACCCATGTGGCATTTCTAGACTCCGCAGAAGATGCGGGGGTTTGGGGTACGCGCACCGATACGCCTGATTCGCTGCAAAACATTAAGTATGGCTCTGAGCGCGCCGAGTTCGACGAACGCTGTGAAATCGATCACAGCCGAGATGTGATCTACACCAAGCGCATGCCCTCGGCGTTTTTTGAAACCCCGCTGCAATCGCTTTTAGTGTGGCATCAGGTCGATACGGTGATCATTACCGGCGGCTCAACCTCTGGCTGCATTCGTGCTACCGCCGTGGAGAGCCTGTCCCGGGGCTACCGCACCATCGTGCCCATGGAGTGCGTAGCGGATAAACACGAAAGCTACCACTACGCCAACCTGACCGACCTGCATCTCAAGTATGCCGACGTTCTGCCGGTTGCCAATGTACTCGAATGGCTGAATGGCAACGCCTAAGGCCTGCCAAGTTTCAAAGGAGCCGGTTATGAAAGAGTCACTAGGCGTTTACGACTACTGGGCCTACGACCAACGCCCTAAAATCGAGTGGCCAGGAGGCGCCAAGGTGGCCTTCTGGGTCGCACCCAATATCGAGTATTACGAACTCGACCCGCCGCTGAACCCGCAGCGTAACCCTTGGCCGCATCCGCACCCTTCGGTGCCCGGCTACAGCATTCGCGACTACGGTAACCGGGTTGGCCACCAGCGCCAGATGGCCCTGCTGGATAAGTACGGCATTCGCGGCTCGGTGTCGCTTTCGGTGGCGCTGTGCGAGCACCACCCCGAGATCATTAAGATGTGCCGCGAGCGTGACTGGGAGTTTTTCAGCCACGGCATTTACAACACCCGCTACACCTACGGCCTTAGCGAAGACCAAGAGCGGGCGATGATCCGCGACAGTATGAAAACCATACACCGTCATACTGGCCAGGCCTGCGCTGGCTATCTAGCCCCGGCACTCTCTCACTCAGAGCGCACCCTGGATCTGTTTGCAGAAGTGGGCGAAGAGCTTTTCGGCGACAAAGGCGGGCTTTACACCTGCGATCTGTTCCACGACGACCAGCCAACGCCGGTCAGCGTTCGCTCCGGTAAGCGGTTTATCTCCATGCCCTACTCGCTGGAGATGAACGACACCATCGTCTACGCGGTAAATAAAGTAGAGCCGCGCCAGTACACCACCATGCTCAAGCGCCATTTTGACCGGCTGTATGCCGAGGGCGAAGAGTCCGGCACGGTGATGTGCATTCCCACGCACAACTACCAAGTGAGCTGCCCGCACCGTATTAAGGCATTCGAAGAAGCGCTTGAGTACATCACCGGCCACCCGGATGTGTGGGTCGCCACCGGCCGCGAGATTGCCGACTACTACTTGGCCAACTATTACGATGCCGCCCTCGACAGCATCGCGGCCCAGGCCGCCAGTAAACAGGGGTAACGCTATGGCGCTTAATGACGACTATCTCGACTACCCTCACCGTCGCCACGGCTACGACCATGAGCGCTATGAATGGTCGATGCTGAGTGAGCGCGCGCCGGTCACCTGGCCTGAGGGTAAAACCCTGGCGGTGTGGATCAATATTTCGCTGCAATTCTACCCGCTCAACCAGCGCGGCAAGCCGTTTAAAGTCCCCAACGGCATGACCATGCCTTATCCAGATTTGCGTCACTTCACGCTGCGGGATTATGGCAACCGCGTGGGCATTTATCGCGTGCTCAAAGCGCTGGCGGCGCACAACATTACCCCCACCTTTGCAATCAACGCACAGTTGGCGGAGCAGACGCCCTATCTGGTGCAGCGCTTAAAAGAGTACGGCGGTGAATTTATCGCCCATGGCTGGAATATGGATCATCTGCACTACGGCGGCCAGCCGATTAAAGAAGAGGCCGAGCTGGTCAAACGCTCCGTGGAAACCCTGCGACGCGTGACCGGCCAACCCGTTCGCGGCTGGCTAAGCCCCGCCAAGCACCAGAGCTTCAACACTCCCGACCTGCTGGCAGAAAACGGCATCGAATACTGTGCCGACTGGGTCAACGACGATATGCCCTACGCTTTTCATAGCCAATCAGGCCCCTTGATGATGATGCCACTGGCCACCGAGATCGAGGACCAGTTTGTGATCGGCCAGAACCTGCACTCGGAGGATTCCTGGGTGACTCAGGTGAAAGACGCTTTCGACTTCCTGTTGGCAGAGTCCCGCGAGCAGGGCGGGCGACTGCTTGCCTTGAACCTTCACCCCTGGTTGGTCGGCCAGCCTCACCGGATTGCCTGCCTGGAAGAGGTGCTGGCCCATATCAGCGGGCACCCAGAAGTATGGCAGGCCCCGGCGGGCGAGATTCTTGATGCGTTTCATCATGCAGCGGAGCAGGCGTAATGGCGATACTTCCCTATAACAACGACAGCTTTGATGCCCATCTGCCGTTACTGATTATTGGCGCAGGGGCCTGTGGCTTGGTCGCCGCACTGGCTGCCCAAGAGGCGGGTGTGGAGCTGGCGGTGCTGGAGCGCGACGCGCTACCCCGCGGCAGCACGGCGATGTCGTCGGGTTTTATTCCTGCTGCTAATACGCGCTTTCAGCATGAACTTGGCGTCACGGATTCCGCCGAAGTCATGGCAGAGGATATCCAGAAGAAAAATGGCTTTGAGGCAGACCCGGCGATTGTTGAGTTACTCGCCAACCAATCCGGCCAAACCATCGAGTGGCTAGCGGATCAACACCATGTGCCCTTTGAGCTGGTAGAAGGCTTCCTCTACCCCGGCCACCGCCACCTGCGCATGCACGCCACGCCTCGACGCACCGGGGAAGAGCTGATGGGTGCGCTGCTTAACGCTGCCGAGTCGGCGGGCATCGATATTTTGACCCAGGCACGGGTAGTCGATTTGTACGTTGATGCCACACAGCGAGTGCGGGGCATTACTCTCGAACGCCCAGATGGCAGCCGCGAAAGCATTGGTTGCGACGCGCTGATCTTGGCCTGCAACGGTTATGGCGGTAACGTGGAACTGGTGGAGCGCTATCTGCCGACGCTAAAAAACGCCTTGTATTACGGCCATGAAGGCAACCAAGGCGACGCGCTGCTTTGGGGGCAGGCCATGGGCGCCAGCACCAAAGATTTAGGTGCCTGCCAGGGGCATGGGTCACTCGCTACGCCCCACCAGATTCTGATTAGCTGGGCACTGATAATGCAGGGCGGCATTCAGGTCAACCTAAACGGCGAGCGCTTCTCCAACGAGCACGGCGGCTACTCCGAACAGGCGGCCAAGGTGCTGGCGCAACCTGATCAGGTGGCCTGGAACCTTTATGACGCCCGCATTCATGAATCCGCACAGGCCTTTGAGGATTACCGCAATGCCCAGGAGAGCGGCGCAGTGCGCAGCTTTGCCAGTATTGAAGAGATGGCAACTGGCTTGGGTCTGCCACTAACCACACTGCAGGCCACCTTCGCGGAAATGCAGCAGCATGCCGAGCAAMAAACGACGGATACCTTTGGCCGCCGTTTTGAACCCGCCAACCTACTCAAACCGCCCTATTACGCTATTCGCGTAACCGGTGCGTTGTTTCACACTCAGGGGGGGTTAGAAGTGAATCGCACGGCCCGGGTGCTCAACACCCAAGGCCAGGCGCTGCCCAACCTGTTCGCCGCAGGCGGTGCTGCTCGCGGGGTTTCCGGCTCCAACGACAGCGGATACCTTTCCGGTAACGGGCTGCTCAGCGCTGTGGTGCTGGGGGCCGTAGCAGGCAGGAGTGCCGCTGAGCTGTTGCACTTACAGCTAAGCTCAGCGGTATTACCTTAACTGCCTAGCGACAGCATCGCCTCTGTCCACTGACGCACGTCGGGGTAGCCGCGCTGCTCGAAAACCGCGAAGCCGCTAATGCTACGCGCTTTGAGCGGCGTAAAGACCGGCATGGTTAAACCGCACAGAAAGTGCGCCAGCCGCTGGGCATTTGGCGGCTGGCCCAGTTGTTCGGTGTGGCGCTGTATAAACGGAGCGGCAAAGCGCGTGAAGTCGTTATCCGATAGCGTGGGTAGTGGCGGCGCTTCCGGTAGCCTAACGGGGTGCCCGTAACACACCGAACAGTGGCCGCAGCGGCCCTGCTCGGTGTCGGATGGCGCATCAAAAGKGCTATCGCCAAAGKGCTCGGCCAGCCACCGCGTCAGGCAGCTCTCCGATTCAAACAGTGCCAGCATGGCCTGGAGCCGTTCGATCTCAATACGCTCCCGGTTCAGGCAATCTTCAAAAAGCTGCCTCGCCAGCATCTCAATGGCAAAATTCGGCTGGCAGACCTCGTAAACGTCGGTCATCCGCTTGCCTTCCAGGGTCAGCCAGCCTTTGTCCTGAAAGTACTCAAGGGCCGTAATCACGCGAGAGCGGGAGGCATCAATCTGCTGGGCCTGCCCGGCATGATGTAAGCGGTCAAAATCCACCGTTCCCCAGGTGCGGGCAATAGGGATATTGTCGACCAGCAGACGTACAAAGGCCGCCCGCTCGCCTTTAAAACGGCCCACCAGCGCCTCCGCTTCGATGTGATAGCGCAGCCGATACTCGGCTAAAAACGCAAAGCGCGGGGCGATAATGCCGTGCATCTCCAGCCGCACCAACAGTGTTTTCAGCGGCAGCGGGCGGATATTGGTATCCCGGGAAAGTGTATTAAGCAGCACTTCCCACTGCGGATCTGCCMCATTGCCTGACGCGCAGCCTGCCGCAGCAATCTCTTCCAACAGGCAGTAGATACCCGCGTATTCAGGGGTATCGCCGTAAACAAAGTTTTCCAGCACCCGCAGGCCATCGCGCCCGGCCATGGTCAGGCAGGTAGAAGGCAGGCCATCACGCCCCGCCCGGCCGACTTCCTGGCTATAGTTCTCGATGGATTTGGGCAGGTCAAAATGCACCACGTTGCGAATATCGCCCTTATCGATGCCCATGCCAAACGCAATGGTGGCCACAATGCAGGGCGACTCACCGCCCATAAACTGGCGCTGAATCTCATCTCGGCGCTGGGAATCCAGCCCCGCGTGGTAGGCCTGGGCGGCAATCCCTTGGGCCGCCAACGCCTTCGCCACCTGCTCGGCGGTTTGCTGCAGGGTGACGTAAATAATCGTCGGCGCTTCGCTGCCCGGCTGCATCTGCGGCTTCAGCCAGTTAATCAACTGCTGCTGGCGATCCTCCATGGCGGGTGCCACCAGCAGCTCAAGATTGGGGCGGTAAAAGCCGGTGGTGATAACGTTATCGTGGGCAATGGCAAACTTCTCGCCCATATCAGCAATCACCGTCGGCGTTGCCGTGGCGGTTAGTAGCAGCACCTGGGGGATGGCGAACTCGCGCTGGTAGTCCGGTAGCTTCAAATAATCGGGTCGGAAGTTATGCCCCCATTCAGAAAGGCAGTGTGCTTCGTCGACCACCAGTAGCGATATCTGCACCTGGCGCAGAAAATGGCGAAAGCGCTCGTTCTTAAGTCGCTCCACCGACACCATCAGGATTTTCAGCTCACCACTTTTGGCGCGCTCCATGACATCTCGAGTCGTTTCGCGGTCTTGAGTGGAATCAATACTGGCCGCCGCCACGCCATGGCGCGTTAGAAACGCCAGTTGATCCTGCATCAACGCCAGCAGTGGCGATACCACCAGGGTGAGATGGGGAAGATGCAGCGCCGGAAGCTGGTAGCAAAGTGACTTGCCCGCGCCGGTGGCAAAAATTGCCGCCGTGGAGTGCCCCTCCAACACTCGTGACACCACCGCCTGCTGGCCGCCGCGAAAGTCGTCAAAACCGAATACGTCTTTCAGCGTTTGCTGGGGTGATGATGAGGTCATAAACACTGCCTGCTAAGTGATGACTAGCTAAGTGAAGATCTAAGTAGTGAAGATCTAAAACGCCTTCTCCAGCGCAAAGCGGGGCTGAGTGTGGCCTTCTTTGTTTACGCTTTCAGTGAACATCTCAAGCGGGCGCACCCAGAGGCCGTAGTCGCCGTAGAGGGCACGATACACCACCAGCGGCTCTTCGCTTTCGCTGTGTTGGGCAGTGCCAAGCACTTCGTAGAGGCTGCCTTTGTAGTGGCGGTAAATACCGGGAACGGGGGTGGTCATGAGCTCTCCTCTTGGGTGGCGTTTGCGACAGCTGGCTGGTTGGCTTTTTTGGCCAGGCGTTCCAGCACTTTGGAGGCGGCCACAAAGCCAAAAGTGCCGGTCAAAAAGGTAGCGGCACCAAAGCCCGAAGCGCAGTCCAACCGGGTGGCGTCGCCGCTGCCGGGCTTTTGCAGGCAGACTTCACCGTCGGCGCCGGGGTACACCAACTGTTCGTCAGAGTAGACGCACTCCACAGAGAAGCGCCGTTTGGGATTGCGAGAGAAGCCGTAATCCCGACGCAGCCGCGAGCGCACTTTGGATAGCAGCGGGTCGTGCTCGGTACGGGTGAGATCCGCCACTTGAATACGCGTCGGGTCGGTTTGCCCGCCCGCAGCACCGGTCACGGTAATCGGTATTTTGCGTCGCTTGCACCAGGCGATCAGGGCAGCCTTGGCAATCACGCTGTCGATGGCATCCACCACGTGGTCGGCATCGTCGGGAATCCGCTCGGCCAGGTTGGTGGGTGTCACAAAGGCAGTGTCGGCTACAACCTCGATTTCCGGGGCAATCAAACGGCAGCGCTCAGCAAGCACCTCCACCTTGGGCTGACCAATCGTGCCATCCAAGGCGTGGAGCTGGCGGTTAACGTTGGAAACGCACACGTCATCAAGATCAATCAGCGTCAGTTTGCCAATGCCCGAACGCGCCAGTGCCTCAACCGTCCAGCTCCCCACCCCGCCAACACCCACCACTACCACGTGAGCGTGGCGAAATGCATCAAAGGCACGTTGACCGTAGAGGCGGCGAATCCCACCAAAGCGTAAGTCATGGKCTGTAGAAGCTGAGCCTGCAGCGACAGGAGGTGGCTCGTTCGATGACACAGTTGAGGACATTGCAGACTCACTCATAGCACTTGAAGGGCTGAAGGCTTGGCGTGGGGTGGCGTGCGCAGACTATCCAGCGGTAGATGCCCCGCCCAGCCAAGGTGATTAAACAGCGCGACCATGGTGTCATCCAAGGCACAGCTTAATTGTACCCGCTTGTCGAGCAGCGGATGGTTAAAGGCCAAATAGGTGGCCGCCAGCAATAATCGTGGCGCCCCCAGCTGTTCGGCAAAAAAGCGGTTGTGGACACTTTTACCGTGCTTGGCATCGCCAATAATCGGATAACCCCGCCGTGAAAGATGGCGACGAATTTGATGGCGCCGTCCGGTCAGTGGGCGCGCTTCGACCAGCGAATAACGCGCCACCGGGTAGCGGTCGACCTGCACTGGAAGCTCGACGCTATCCAGACGGCGAATATCCGTCATCGCTGGCATAGCGGGCATTTCCGCCTTGGGTCGCGTGCCATCCTCTTCCCGCAGCGGGTAGTCCAAACGCTCACTCTCCGGCGCTTTACCGCGTACCACCGCCAAGTAGCGCTTCTCCACCTGACGCTCGCTAAAGGCGTCGCTGAGTAGGCCTGCTACTGTTGAAGAGAGGGCAAACACCATCACGCCGGATGTGGGTCGATCCAGCCGATGAACAGGATAGACCCGCTTGCCGATCTGGTCGCGCAGGCGCTGAAGTAGAAACTCGGTTTCGCCACGCGCCAACGCCGAGCGATGCACCAAAAGCCCTGACGGCTTGTGCACCGCGACGAGGTGCTCATCCTGGTAAAGGAGGTTGAGTGGCGTCATAACGCTCCTGGGTAATAATGACTAGTAGCCGTAGCGAGTATCAAAACAGGGCGCTATTGTCGCGGCTTGGTTATGAGATGTCACCCACGCAATACAATAATGCTTCTCATCAAGCCTTCTCACCAACAGGGCAGTGTTATAAGGTAACTTTAATTATTAATAAGGATTCTCTTATGAAATGCTCTTCTGCGGCGTGGCTGATCATTCTAGCCACTTTCAACACCTGGGCGGCAGAACGCAGCCTTGATATCGTTGCCCCCTGGGAGGTTAAAAGCGCGGATCCATCCACATCGGGATATGTGTTTAGCCGCATGCAGGTGGCGGAAAACTTGGTGACCACCGACAACCTCGGCCAGCTTGCACCTAGTCTAGCCAGTGCCTGGGCGGTATCAGACGATGGCCTTGAGTGGCGCTTTACACTGCGCCAAAGCGCCCGCTTTCATAATGGCACGCCGGTGAATGCCGATGCTGTCGTCAACAGTTTAGAGGCTGCCATTGCCAAACCCGGCATACTGGATACAGCGCCTATTGCTAGCGTCGAAGCCGATGGTGATGACGTCGTCATCAGGCTGGAAAGCGCTTTTGCGCCCCTACCCGCGCTATTGGCGCACTCGACAACGCTGATTCTCGCCGAAGCCGCCTATGCCGAGAATGGCGACGTCATTCAGATGATCGGCAGCGGGCCCTATCAGGTCGAAGAGTTGAGCCCTCCTCAGTGTATGACAGTGACTCGCTTTGACGATTACTGGGGCGGAGCCCCTGACATAGAAGCCGCTAGCTATTTAGCGGTGAGCCGTGGTGAAACCCGCGCGCTGATGGCGGAAAGCGGCGATGCGGATATCGTTTTCACCCTCGACCTCGCCAGCCAAGCGCGCCTAAAACGCAACGCCAACCTCTCCATATACAGCGAGCCACTGCCACGCACCCTTATGCTCAAGCTCAATGCAGGCCATCCGTTCCTTGAGGATAAACGCGCCCGCCAAGCCCTTAGCTTGGCTATTGATCGGGCAGACATTGCCACCGAATTGCTGCGCATGCCAGAGGCAGCGGCGGCAGAATTATTCCCCGCGAGCCTAGGCGCTTGGCATATTGGCGTTGACCCTTCCAGCGGCCACGATATTGAAAAAGCGCAAGCGCTACTGGTCGAACTGGGCTGGAAGCGAAGGGAAGATGGCCTGCTGGCGCGCAATGGTCAGCCGTTTAAGCTGACCCTGCTCACCTTAGCTGACCGCCCCGAGCTACCGCTGGTGGCGACTGCACTCCAGAGACAGTGGCACGAACTGGGGGTTGAGCTTGGAATTACCGTAGGCCATGCCAACGCGATCGCTTCCAGCCACCATGAGGGCAGTTTAGAGGTGGGGTTAATGGGCCGAAATTACGGCCTGGTGCCCAATCCACTCGTTACGTTACTCGATGACCTGGGCAGCGATCCAGACAACATGGGCGGTGACTGGGGCACCATGAATTGGCGCGATGACGAGGTGGCTGAGTGGCTGGACACCCTGCGTCAATCCACCGGTGAGCAGGAACTCAACGACTTGGCACCGTTAGTAGCGGAGCGGTTACATMAACAGATGCCGCTGATTCCGGTGGTTTGGTATCAGCAAACAGCCGCCGTTAGCGATGAGGTTGAAGGCTTTAGCATCGATCCGCTAGAGCGCAGTTACCGCATTGATCAGATGGAGTGGGCTGAATGACAGATCGAGTTGGCGCGGGAATCAGCCCGCGCAGTGATGTTGCTCAGCCACGCTCCGGCGCTGATTGCGAAGGTATGTGATCGGCAGTGGGCATTAGCGGGTTAGGCGAAAGCGGCAATTGCCCCGTTGGGATGTGTTCTTTGAGAAACGCTAAAAACGCCTGCGTCGCAGTCGGTAATGTTCGCTTGGCAAGGGTCTGGACTTCGATAAAGCGGGAGTCCATGCCCTGGTCTCGAATAGGAATCGCGACCACACGCTGCTGTTGAATGCGGTAGCGCACCGAGATTTCCCCCGCCAGCGCCACACCGCCCCCGAGCATGGCGAAGTTAATCAAAGCCTCGGTGTAATCGCTGCTAAAAATGGATTCAAACGCCAAGTTTTGACGGCTACAGCAGATATCAAATAGCTGGCGCAGGGTCGTGTCTGGCGAGGGTAACGCCAGCGGATAGCGCTGAAGCTGCGCCAGCGAGATATGTTTTTTAACGGCAAGCTCATGGTGCGGAGAAACCAGCGCCATAATGGGCGCGGGCTGCCTAAGGGCAACGGTAATATCCGCCTCAGGCTTGAGGCTAAAAGTAATGCCGATATCTGCATCGCCTTCCCTGACATACCGAGTCGCTTGGGCGGGCGCCCCCACCATCAGGTGGAAATGTATACCGCTGTAACGCTTGCGAAAAGCCGCGATTGCCGCGGGTAAAAAATCCACGGCAAAGCCTTCCGAACTAGCCAAACGTACCTTACCCCGCTGTAACCCACGCAACGCCATTATTTCGCTACCAATGCGGTCTGCTTCAAGCTGCATATGGCGAGCATGCACCGCCAGCAGCTCGCCTGCGGCGCTGGGCACCATACCGCGGGCACGGCGTTCAAACAGCAAGGTATCCAGCTCACTCTCCAACCGGGCAATCTGACGACTGATGGCTGAAGGCGCCACATTTAGCTTCCCTGAGGCTTCACTGATAGAGCCACAGCGCACCACCTCGAGAAAGTAGCGTAACGCCGTTTCTTGTAACACGCGTGGATTCATAACGTCTCCCTGAGCCATAAGCATTGCCAAAACGGCAATGATAAATTCTAAACATTGCACTGGCGGCATGACTAATCAATAGATTAGTTTTAACTCAAGGCGGCGGCTCATCTAAAAAAATAAAAGCCTCGCTGGTACGCCAAACGCTCATAACCTTCCTTTATTAAAAAACGAGGTATGGCATGCAAACACCTAGAACTCTCTACTGCGTTACGTCACTTGCTTTACTCAGCATCGCGACACCCGCATTAGCTGGCAAGGCCAACGATACGCTGGTCTATGCGTCTGACAGCGAACCCGAGAACGTTAGCCCCTACCATAACAATCTGCGTGAAGGCGTTATCCTCGCCCACCTAGCGTGGGACACGCTGATTTACCGCAACCCGCAAACCAACGAGTATGAGCCGCGCCTGGCCACCGAGTGGGAGTGGGCCGATGATAAAACCCTGGACCTTGTGCTGCGCGAAGGAGTGACCTTTCACAACGGCGAGACCTTCAATGCCGACGATGTGGCATTCACTTTCAACTACGCGGTGTCCCCCGAATCACGGGTGGTGACACGCCAAAATGTTGATTGGATTGAAAGCGTCGAGAAACTGGATGACTATCAGGTGCGCATCCACCTCAAAGAGCCTTTCCCCGCAGCCCTTGAGTACCTTTCCGGCCCAATGCCAATTTACCCCGATGAGTACTTCCAGGAAGTGGGTATCGAGGGATTTAGTCGTGAGCCCGTAGGCACCGGCCCTTACCGGATTACCAACGTCCGCCCTGGGGATGGCGTTAGCCTAACTCGCTTTGATGACTACTTTGCCGACAGCCCCATTGGACAACCCGAGATCGGTAATATCGAGTTCAAGGCCATTGCCGATGCGGACTCACGTATGGCGCAATTAATGTCAGGGCAAGTCGATTGGATTTGGCGTGTACCTGCTGATCAAGCTGAGTCGTTAAGCGGTATGCCTCAGCTTAGCGTGCTTGGCGGCGAAACCATGCGGGTGGGTTATATCGGGCTGGATGCCGCAACACGGGAAGATTCACCGCTAAATGACCTTCGCGTACGCCAAGCCATCAATCATGCGATGAACCGGGAAGGGCTCGCTAACGACCTAGTACGCGGCGGCAGCCAGCCCCTCTACGCCCCCTGCTTCCCGACTCAGTTTGGCTGTGAAACACAAGACGTTATTGAGTATGAGTACGACCCTGACAAAGCCCGCGAACTACTCGCCGAGGCCGGTTACGCCGACGGCTTCGACATTGACCTTCACGCCTACCGTGAACGTGACTACGCCGAAGCGATGATTGGCGACCTGCGTGCAGTGGGCATCAATGCCAATCTGCGCTTTATGACCTCCCCCGCGTTGCTGGAGCTTCAGCGCAACGGTCAAACCGATATGTCGTTCAAAGCCTGGGGCTCCTTCTCTATTAACGATGTCTCGGCGTTCGTCAGCGTCTACTTCACAGGCGGCATTGACGATCTCTGGCAGGACACCCAGGTGCAGGAGTGGCTGCAGGTCGCCGATACCTCGGTAGATCCTGATGTACGCTTAGAGCACTACCAAAAAGCGTTCGCCCGCATTTCCGAGCAAGCGTACTGGGCACCGCTGTTTTCCTACTCCACCTACTACGCCCACACCGCTGATCTTGAGTTCACTGCTTACCCCGACGAACTACCGCGCTTTTACGAGGCAAGCTGGAAGTAACGGCGTGATATTTGAACTATCGGCAGCCGTGGCTCTTCCCACGGCTAGCCTTCTATAGCGAAGGGGTGATGCTTTATGTGGGCATTTGTTTTCAAGCGCACGCTAATAGCGCTTAGCGTCGCTCTGACTATTTCGGTTCTCTGCTTTAGTCTGCTGCAGCTCTCGGGTGACTTGGCGCTCTCCATTGGCGGCCCCGAGGCCACCGCCGAGCAGGTAGAACAAATCCGCGTTGATTACGGCCTGGACCGCCCGGTGATTCAGCAATTTACCACTTGGCTGTGGGGAGCCGTGCAGCTCGACTTTGGGCGTTCATATTACTACCAAAGCGAGGTAATGGATCTAGTCGTTGAGCGACTACCGGTGACGATGACCCTAGGAATCTTGGCCTTGGCGATTGCGCTGGGCGTGTCTATTCCCCTCGGTGTGGTCGCCGCGCTCAAACGTGGCAGCTGGATAGACCGTATGGCCATGGCGATTGCGGTCACCGGCCAGGCAATGCCCAACTTCTGGTTTGGCTTAACGCTGATCATCGTGTTTGCCGTCAAGCTGCAGTGGTTTCCAGCCGCAGGTAGCGATAGCTGGCAAGGCTTTGTGCTACCGGCCGTTGCACTGGGCTATTACGCCACCCCCGCCATGATGCGCCTGACCCGCAGCGGCATGCTGGAGGTGCTAGAGGCCGATTACATTCGCACCGCACGGGCCAAAGGGCTGCGCACCGGCACGGTTATCTTCAAACACGCCTTGCGCAATGCGGTGATCCCGGTGGTCGCGCTGGCCGCCGTGGAGCTCGGGTTTATGCTCGGCGGGTCAGTGGTTATCGAAACCGTGTTTTCACTACGCGGACTGGGGCAGTTGGCGTGGAATGCTATTTCACGCAATGACTATCCGGTCGTTCAGGCCATCGTACTGATCATTGCGCTGTTCTATATCGTGTTGACGCTGCTGGCCGACATTCTCAACGCAGCCCTCGACCCACGCCTGCGCGCGCGCTAACGGAGAACACCATGACAGACTCTCTTACCCCATCGGCTACCGCGCTACAAAGCCAATTACCTCCTGCTTGGCAGACGCGTCTATGGCGCAGCACGCTCAATAATCGCAGCTTGGCCATCGGCCTCTTAATCATTGCCTCGTTGGGGATTGTGGCGCTTCTAGCACCGTGGCTGGCTCCCCATGATCCCTACTTACAGGACACCGCTAATCGCATGGTGCCGCCTTTTTGGCACGACACCGGTAGCTGGACGCACCCCTTAGGTACCGACCGCCTTGGCCGCGACTACCTGAGCCGCCTTATCTTTGGCGCGCGAATTTCGCTGTTTATTGGGTTGGTGGTCGCGCTGATTTCCGGCCTGATTGGTACCACTCTGGGGGTCTTGGCGGGCTACTTTGGTGGTCGCGTTGATGCGGTGGTGAGTTACCTGCTGACCACCCGCCTAGCCATGCCCGTGGTGTTAGTGGCGCTGGCCATGGCCTCGCTGATCGGCGGATCAATGCTAACCGTTACGCTACTGCTAGGCCTGCTGCTATGGGATCGTTTCGCGGTCGTCGCCCGCTCGGCCACCCAGCAACTGCGCGATGCCGAGTATGTGCAAGCCGCCCAGGCGTTGGGCTGCCCTCTGCCCTACATTCTGCTACGCGAAGTGCTTCCTAACATTGCAGGCGCGTTGATTGTCGTCGCCACCCTTGAGGTCGCCAACGCCATTTTGCTCGAAGCAACGCTGTCATTTCTAGGCATGGGTGTGCAGCCACCCTCGCCCTCCTGGGGGCTAATGATCGCCGAAGGCAAAACCTATATGTTCTTTCAGCCCTGGGTGATTACGATCCCCGGCGGCGCGCTGTTTATGCTAGTGCTGGCGATTAACTTGCTGGGTGATGGACTGCGCGATCTCAGCGCACCGGGAGGCCGCAATGAGTAATCTATCAACCGCTGAGCATTCCGCGGCAACAAGCTCGCCTCTACTGACGGTTAAACAGCTGCGCGTCGACTTGCCCGTGGCAAAGGGCMCCCTTCACGCGGTACGGGGTATCGACTTTCACGTTGAGCGTGGAGAAATGCTCTGTCTTGTAGGTGAGTCAGGCTGTGGTAAATCCATGACCTCACTGGCATTAATGGGCCTGCTACCGGGCAAGGCGCAGATAAACGCCGATTGCCTCAACTTTGACGGTGTCAATCTGCTCACGGTTTCTGAGCGCGAACGCAGCAATTTACGTGGCGCACGCATGGCGATGATTTTTCAGGAACCCATGACCGCACTCAACCCCGCCTATACCTTGGGCAATCAGCTCTGCGAAGCCCTGCTTCGTCATCAGCGGGTGTCACGTAAAGCGGCCCATGACCGCGCCCTCTATTTGCTTGAACGAGTCGGCATTAGCGCTGCAGAAGAGCGAATGCGCCAATATCCCCACCAGCTTTCGGGCGGGTTGCGCCAGCGGGTGATGATCGCCATGGCACTAATGTGTGAGCCCGATTTGATCATTGCCGATGAACCCACCACTGCATTAGATGTGACGATTCAGGCGCAAATTCTGCACCTGCTACGCGACTTACAGCAGGAGTTTGGCACGGCGATCATTTTCATCACCCACGACTTGGGTGTCGTTGCGCGTATCGCCGACCGGGTCGCCGTGATGTATGCCGGCGAAGTGATTGAAACCGCCTCTGCACAGGCGCTCTTTAAAGCCCCCAGCCATCCCTATACCCAAGGTTTGTTGCGCTGCATACCGACGCCCGGCAAGACACTGCCAGGCAGTCGTTTGCAGGCGATCCCAGGCGTAGTGCCCAGCTTGGTAGGCAAGATCGAGGGCTGCGCCTTTTGCAATCGCTGCGATCAAGCGGATGAGCGGTGCCGAACCACGCCCCCCTTACAGGCAGTGGCAGGCGAGCACTTTTCACGCTGCCACTTTGCCCATCAGCTAGCCAGCCCAGCGCCACTAAACGATCAGGAGGTAACGTCATGACAAGCACCACCTCTCCTGCAAACAGTATGGATCCTCTTGCCCTTGAACTCTGCGCGCTGTCTAAAACGTTCAAACTGGGCGGTGGCATGCTACATAAGCCTCAAACCTTAAAAGCAGTCAATGAGGTATCGCTACGCGTTCCGCGCGGCCAGGTGATGGGGCTGGTGGGCGAATCAGGCTGTGGCAAGAGCACCTTGGCCAAGATGCTGCTGGGGCTGACACCCCCTAGTTCGGGCGATGTGCTGATCAATGGCAAAGCGATTGTTAACGCTAACCAAAAGGCACTGGCCCGGCATATACAGCCGATCTTCCAAGACCCTTATTCGTCGCTTAACCCACGCCAGCGGATTGCTCAGATCGTTGGTCTACCGCTACGTATTCACGCGCTAGGCACGCCCCGTGAACAGGCAGCGAAGGTCGATCAGATGCTTGACCTGGTCGGCCTACCCAAACGCGCCGCCCAGCAATACCCCGGGCAAATGTCAGGGGGGCAGCGCCAGCGGGTGGCAATTGCCAGAGCGCTGATTATGCGCCCTGATCTGGTGATTTGTGACGAACCCACTTCCGCGCTGGATGTATCGATCCAGGCGCAGATCCTCAATCTACTGCTCGACCTTAAAGATGAGTTTGGCCTTACCTACCTGTTTATTAGCCACGACCTCGCCGTGGTCGAACATCTCGCGGACCGGCTCGCGGTCATGTATCTAGGCCAGATTGTCGAAGAGGGTACCCGTGAGCAAATCTTCACCTCACCACGCCACCCATATACCCAAGCGCTACTCGCTTCCGCGTTGACCCCGGAGCCAGGTCTAGGCGTGCCCGACATAGGCCTGGGGGCAGGCCAGCCCGACCCCACTCAGCCACCTTCAGGCTGCGCTTTTCACCCCCGCTGCCCAATCGCTCAACCGCAATGCTCAGAGCAGACACCCAAGCTGAGCGCTATTACGCATGCTTCCGGTCAAGCTTTTGGCAAGGGCAGCCAGGCGCGTGTCGCCTGCCACCTTGCCTAAACATATTTAATCAATATTAACGTTAAAAGGAGTGCCTATGACGCGCCAACACGCCTTAGATCAAGCCAAATCTTACTTTGACAGCGGCGATTTTTATGACCAGCTTGCCCCGCGCATTGCCATCCGCAGCGAAAGCCAGGAATCGAATAGACAGGAAGAGCTTCACCGCTACCTTACTGAACAGATCATTCCGGATATTGAGCAGCTCGGTTTTAGCTGGGACATTGTTGATAACCCGGCGGAAGGGTTTGGGCCGTTTCTGCTTGCTGAACGCCTTGAGCCAGAAGCCTCGTTCAGCGTATTAACTTACGGTCATGGCGATGTCATCCGCGGCTATGACGACCAATGGGCTGAAGGGCTTTCGCCCTGGAAAATCACCCAGCAAGGGGATCGCTGGTACGGGCGTGGCACGGCGGATAACAAAGGCCAGCACACCATCAATTTAGCCGCGCTGGGCTGCGTGCTGAAAGCGAGCAACGGGCGCCTGGGCTATAACGTTAAGCTGGTGCTGGAAATGGGCGAGGAGACGGGCTCCCCTGGCTTAAAAGAGATCTGCCACCGCTACCGTGACCGCCTCGCCGCCGATGTGTTTATTGGCTCAGATGGGCCACGTTTGAATGCCGACGCTCCCACGCTGTTTTTAGGTTCACGGGGTTCCTTCAATTTCGACCTTAAACTCCAGGCCCGTGAAGGCGCTCACCACTCGGGCAACTGGGGTGGCGTATTAAAAAACCCTGCGGTGCGTCTGGCCAATGCACTCGCCACACTAGTGGATGCCAACGGTGTTATTCAAATCCAAGGCCTACGGCCTGACCCAATACCCGAAGCCGTGCGTAAAGCGCTCGCCGCATTGGAAGTCGGCGTCGGCGACAATGCCCCCACTATCGACACTAACTGGGGTGAGCCAGGACTATCGCCCGCTGAACGACTGTTTGGCTGGAACACCTTAGAAGTACTCGCCATGAAGGCGGGCAACCCGGATGCCCCGGCCAATGCTATTCCGCCAAAGGCCTATGCCCACTGCCAACTGCGTTATGTGGTGGGCAGCGACCAGGACAATTTTCTAGTCCATTTACGCCATCATCTGGATCAACACGGCTATCACGATATTGAGGTAAGCGCTGCGCGCATGTCGCAAATGGCGGCGACACGACTCGATCCTGAAGACCCCTGGGTGGGCTGGGCGTTGGCCTCTATGCAACGCTCCACCCATAAAACGCCGACGCTGCTACCCAACTTAGGCGGCTCGTTACCCAACGATGTGTTTGCCGAAACCCTGGGCTTACCCACGCTATGGGTTCCACACTCCTACCCCTCCTGCTCCCAGCACGCGCCTGACGAACACCTATTGGGGAGCATCGCTTCAGAGGCACTGATCTTAATGGCGGGGCTATTCTGGGATTTGAGTGACCAAGGATCAGACATCATGAGAGAGAAAGCCTTATGCAAGACGAACTAACCCAACAGGTTTGCGCGTGGCTGGAAGGCCAGCAGCAGGCGATGCAAGATTGCCTTGAGGCGTTGGTCAATATCGACTCCAACAGCTATGACAAAGCGGGTACCGATGCGGTCGCCGACCTGATCACTCAGTGGCTTGAGCAGGATGGCATCACGGTTATACGCCACCAGCGCCCTGACTCAGGCGATATTTTGGAAGCTCATCTGGGGGGAACGGGTCAAGGCCATGTCTTACTCATGGGCCACCGGGATACGGTTTTCCCCACCGGTACGGTGGCGGGCCGAGGCTATACCCAGCAAGACAATATCGGCTTTGGCCCAGGCGTTGCCGATATGAAAAGCGGCCTGGTGATGAACTGCTTTGTTATGCGTGCGCTAAGCCGCCTGCCCACCTGCCCCCTACCCGTTCGCGCCCTGTTTACCGCCGATGAGGAAATTGGCTCGCCGGATGGGCGGGCGTTTATCGAAGCGGCTGCCCAGGGGGCACGCGCCGCCTTAAATGTCGAGCCAGGGCGGGTCAGCGGCAATGTGGTGACGGGCCGCAAAGGGGGCGCTGGTTTCTTAATCGAAGTCGCTGGCAAGGCCGCCCACTCGGGCGTTAGCCATGCCGATGGCGCCAGCGCGATAGAAACACTCGCTCGAAAAATCATCAAGCTGCATGCGTTAACCGACTATGAGGCAGGCATCACCACCAATGTGGGCACCATCGCCGGAGGCGTGTCACGCAATACCGTCGCGCCTTTCGCGTCAGCACAGTTGGACACTCGTTTTGTAACCACTGCCCAGCGTGATCAGCTGTATAAAGCCATTGAGGCGATTATCGCGGAACCCGACGTTCCCGGCACTCTTGCGACCATAGAACAAACCTCTGAATTTTATCCTCTCGAAGCGCGTATGAGCAGCGCGCTGTTTGAGCTTTATCAGGTTCAGGCTAAGGCGATCGGGTTTGCTGTTGACGGCGAATTCACTGGCGGCTGTTCTGATGCGGGCKGGACGGCCAGCCTGGGCATTCCCACTCTGTGCGGTCTTGGCCCTATCGGCGCAAAAATGCACACTGACGAAGAGTACTGTTTGCTGGATACACTGGTGCCGCGCACTCAGACACTCGCTGCTACGTTATTGAATTTGCACGATGTATCCTTTGCTTCGGCACGTTAAATTGGCAATGTAACTGCTAGCCAACTACCTTGAGTAAGCAACGCTGCTACAGCGTTTCCATGGATTCGGAAGGAGATCAACATGCGCTATTCAACTATACGTTTCTCAACACCGCTTACCGCTATTGCCGCCTCGCTGCTGCTCGCCACCTCAGCGGCACAAGCCAATGAAACGCTTGATGTCGAGATGCATAAAGTCAGCACCGAGGGTAATGAAGAGTCAATCGGTACCGTATCCCTTGAGCATACGGATCACGGCTTACTGCTGACACCTTCGTTGACGGGCCTTGAGCCTGGGGTCTACGGTTTTCACGTTCACCAGAATGCCAGCTGTGATCCCGCCGAGAATGACAGTGGCGAGATGACCGCGGCACTGTCGGCTGGCGGACACTATGACCCTGAGGAAACCGGCACTCACCAAGGCCCCTATGGAGAAGGTCATTTAGGCGATCTACCGGTGCTAACGGTTAATGAAGATGGCGAAGCCAATCTCCCCGTCTTGGCGCCGCGCTTGAGCATGGAAGATATGCCTGGCCGCAGCTTGATGATTCACGAAGGCGGCGACACCTACACAGATGAGCCCCACCTGGGCGGCGGTGGCACCCGGATGGCCTGCGGCGTCGTTGAGTCTTAAGATTTGCCTTTGCTAACCGATAAATTGGGCAGCCACTAGGCTGTCCATTTTTTTGCTTAAGGCCCACTAAAGTCTAGCTGTGATTTTATAGTGCTTATCTGTAAATTCAGCCCTGCTAAAGAAGTACCTGCTTGCATGCTCACCGGTATGCTCGCCCATTCCCCTCACTGCTCTAGGTACCTTAGATGATCACCTTTATCGTATCGATCCTGCTGCTGATAGCGGGCTACTTTACCTATGGGAAGTTCGTTGAACGCGTGTTTGTGACTAACCGCAAACGTCAGACCCCTGCCTTCAGCATGCGCGACAACATCGACTACGTGCCGATGAACACCACGCGCAACTCGCTTATCCAATTATTGAACATTGCCGGGGTGGGCCCCATTTTCGGCCCCATTCTTGGTGCGCTGTATGGACCGGTGGCCTTTATCTGGATTGTGGTCGGCTGCATCTTTGCCGGTGCCGTGCACGACTACCTGACCGGTATGATCTCAATCCGCAACCACGGCGCTCACTTACCTCAGCTGGCCGGCAAGTTTCTGGGTAAAGCGATGAAGCACGTCGTCAATGGCTTCGCGATCTTGCTGCTGTTGTTAGTCGGCACGGTATTTGTGACCTCCCCCGCGGCGCTGCTGGCCAATATGACCTCGCTGTCACTGACACTGATCATTGTTGCCATCTTTATTTACTACCTGATCGCCACGCTGCTGCCAATCGATAAGGTCATTGGCCGTATCTACCCCTACTTTGGCGCCCTGCTGCTGTTCAGCGCCGCAGGTATCGGTATTGGCTTGGTTGTCACCGGCGCTCCGATCCCCGAGCTTTCGCTGCAAAATATGCACCCTGACGCCGCACCGATTTTCCCGCTACTGTTTTTAACCATCTCCTGCGGCGCGCTTTCCGGTTTTCACGCCACCCAAACGCCGATTATTTCGCGCACCACGCAAAACGAAACCAATGGGCGCAAAATCTTCTACGGCATGATGATCACCGAAGGCATTATCGCGATGATCTGGGCGGCCGCCGCCATGAGCCTGTTCTACGGCGACCAGTCGCTTTCCGATGTGCTGGCGGCCGGTGGCCCTGCCGCGGTGGTCAGCGAAGTATCTACCACCATGCTCGGCGCGGTGGGTGGCACCCTGGCCGTGCTCGGCGTTATTGTGCTGCCGATCACCTCGGGCGATACCGCCTTTCGCAGCGCGCGGATGATCATCGCCGACTACATTAAGATCGATCAAAAGCCGATTATGAAGCGCGTCATGGTCGCTCTACCGCTGTTTGTGGTGTCTTACGCGCTAACCCATATGGACTTCACACTGCTATGGCGCTACTTCTCCTGGGCGAATCAGACCACCGCCGTGATCGCGCTGTGGGTAGGCACCATGTACTTGGTGCTGTCGCGTAAGCCTCACTGGATCACCTCGATCCCAGCCACCTTTATGACCATGGCCACCTTTACCTATTTAGCCTACGCGCCGATCGGTTTTGGTCTGCCGCTGCAGTTAAGCTACGTGGTCGCGGCGCTAGGTACGCTCCTTTGCATCGCGCTGTTTATGAAGCGTGTCCGTCGTCTAAGCCGGGCAACTTTTGCCGTTGATGAGCCGGCGGTACCGAGCCAGTTTGTGGACAGCGGCGAGGTGATGGCAGCTAAATAGTTAGGCGCTCCATAACGTTACCGCCACACTCTCTTCACAGGACGCTCTTCACAAGACATTCTCCACACAAGAGCCACTCCACAAAAAAGGGCACACATCAGCCACATAACCGTGTTTGATGCGTGCCCTCGCTTTTTCTCCTATCTCGCCTATCCTTCCTTTTTTCCCCTACTCCTCATGTTTATCGCTTCCATGCTGCTGCGGTATAGACGAATACAGGCAGGGACTACTCCAGCGGTATCGACCAGAAGTAGGTCTCGCCAGAGCTATCGTCCACACCGTCGTTGTCACTGACCAGCCAGGCGTTGCCATTATCGTTAATCGCCATTCCTTCAATCTTGTCCACCACAAAGCCGTTGTAGCTGGCTAGGTCGGGAATCAGGTCGCGCACTAGCTGTTTCTCGGCCACCGGCAGCTCACCGCCCAGCGGGGCAGGTTCCAGGCCATCCAGGGCAATGCGGGTCACTTGCTTAACCTTAGCCTCGGCGCCGATCTGGTTGTCGCGCTCGATCAAATACAGCCAATCGCCATGGGCGGTGATTTCGGAGAGGCCAATCCAACCCTGTTCCACGTTATCCAGCGGGTAATGAACAGCGCCCCACTCGCCACTGTCGATATCAAAACGCAGTAGCTTGACCATGCCTTCGGGGTCATCCTGCCAGGGGCGCTGCAACGCCAGCCACAGTTGATCATCAATGCGCGTGACGCCTTCTAATCCCCACTTCAATGCCTGTTGAGCGAGCGCCTCGGGAAGTGCAATTCCTTGGATAATCTCACCGTCGGAACCCACATGATAAAGGGTGTTGGCAAGGCCTTTGTCGTTACCTTCGGAAGCGACCCAGAAGCCACCTTCACCATCGGTGGTAATGCCTTCCATATCCAGGCCTAGCGCAGGTTCACCGTTGCGGGTCACGTCCAGTGCTGCCGTAATCCGCGCTGGGGAGGCTGAGGGGTCGATGGTAAAGATGCGCGGCTGGGCGCTGTAGAAGCTGTCATTGACCGCATAAAGTACGTCGTCAGTGGCGACTAACCCGGAAAGTGCGCCCCAACCGATCAGTTCATCGGCGCCCGCCGAGGTCAGGGTAGGATAGACCGCTGGCGCATCCTGATATTGATAAATCATGACATGGGCGCGGGGGCCGCCGTCTTCGCCCAGATCCCCTTCATTGGCGGTGGCTAACAGGCCACGGCTGGGAATCGCCACGGCGCCTTCGGGAGACAGGCCCGAGGGCAGTAGCTGGGTGAGCTGCGGTTCGGCCAGGTTGCTAACGTCATAAACGCCCACCAGCGAGCCGCGCTCGGAAAGCAGGAAGACATAGGGCGTACCTTCGAACACCGCAAGCTCCATCCCCTCCGGCTCGCTGCCTTTGGCATCCGAACGCTTATCGGGGTAGTGACCCGCTTCAATCACCGCGCGCTCGAATGAAGTACCTGACTCGTATACCACCTCGCCGCGCTTGTTGAAGATCGTCCAGCCGCGCGCGCCGCCATCCATATCGCCTTCGTTGGCAATAGCGAAGTGGTCGTTGTCGATCCACTGCAAAGCGTCCGGCTCACGCAGGCGCTCGGCTTGCTGCTCGTTGAAAATCAGCGCACCGKCATCGCTGGCGTCAATGCCGTCCAGCTCGACAGTCCCGGCACTGAAATCCGCCACCACCTTTCCGGCGTAGTCGAGCACCACCAGGTGGTTGTTCTCCTGCACGGTGACGACGGTCTCACCCAGGGTATTGATATCGACAAACTCCGGCTCGGGATCCTCGGGGGCGATCTCGGCGAGCCCGGTTACGTCGGCGTAGAGCAGGCTGTCGCAGTTAACCAGCCCTTCCGCATTGATCTCCACCAGTGCCACGGAACCGCCGGGCATCTGCGGTACACGTCCATCACCCGCCTCTTCGTCGCGTTCGTTCTCAATGGCGACAGCGACAAAGCGCCCATCGGGGGCCGCAGCGGAAGCCACACTATCGGGCTGTCCGTCCAGCGGGCAGGAGGCGAGTATCTCGCCACTGGCTAAATCGACCGTACGCAGTTCCCCGGAAGGTTCGCTGTAGGAAGCCGATGTATTCACTCCGACATAGGCCATATTGCCGAGCACCGATACGGCCGTAGGCTCACCGTCCATAACGATATTACCCAGCGGTTGCGGATTAGCCGGGTCGCTGATATCGATGCGCCCGATCACGCCCAGCGGGCTATCGGTATACACCAGCGTCATGCCATCACCGGAGGCAGCAATGATTTCAGGCGCGGTCTCGCGTGTACGATCCTCGCCCTCGGCCATGTTATCGGGAACCGCGAAGCTGGCGATGCGGTTGAAATGCTTATCTGCCGCACCTGCCGCTTGCGTGGCGGCCAGCACAGCAGCCAGCGCCAATAGGATTGGTCTGCGTTTGAGTATCATGATGGAGTTAATCCCCTGCTTAAGCTTAAGAAACGACTGATTAAGTTATTAAACTTGCTATGCCCGATTAACTATCCAACACCATGGCGATGTCAGGCTTATGACACTCACAGGCTAAGTTAGCGCCGTTGGCTATCGGCACACCTCAACGCTAAACCCAGGCTGCCGCGAAGATGGGKAAGTAGTGAAGGAACGCATAGGGGAAAAGGGAAGCAGGAAAATCGATAGATAAAAGGAGACTTTAGAACGAAAGCAGCCAGTCAGTTAGCCCTGACTGGCTGCTTTTTAGCTAGTTTTGGTTGCTAGCTTGCTTCTATACATACGACATACGCGCGATAGCGTTTTACTCGTCGCCTGCCATCTGCATTTGACGCTGCATATAATTCTGAATACCCACCTTGTCGATCAAACCAAGTTCCGTTTCGATGTGGTCGATATGGTCTTCTTCGTCGGCGAGCAGGTCACGCAGCATATCGCGAGTCACGTAATCTTTAACGCTTTCGCAATAGGTGATCGCTTCGATGTAGTCGTTGCGGCCGTCGTGCTCAATTTTTAGATCGCTTTCGAGCATCTCTTTGACGTTTTCGCCGATGTGCAGCTTGCCCAGGTCTTGCAGGTTGGGGATACCTTCGAGGAACAGGATACGCTCGATGATCTTGTCAGCGTGCTGCATCTCTTCGATGGACTCATCGTATTCCCATTTGGCGAGGGCTTTCAGACCCCAATCTTTATACATTTTGGCGTGCAAAAAGTACTGATTGATCGCAACCAGTTCGTTGCCGAGCGCCTTATTAAGATGCTCAATAACTTTCGTATCACCTTTCATAACGTCACCTTTTCTACTGTAATGCTGATGTTTAATCTAGTTTAGACAATACGATCAAGCAGTTACGTTTGGAGAAGAGCATAGACGCAAATAGCTATACTCCCAGCGTTTCTGAGAGTATAGATAAGGTGATTAAAAGTTCAAGTAAATCAGTTGTTTGCTAAAGATAACCCTAACAATAGTGATTCGCGTCACACGGCGTAAGCGAGCCCCATATTGGCTTCCTGGCGCGCTTCCTGAACGGCATCGCGGGTAATAGATTTAGCATAGCACGCGCACTTACCACACTGCGTTGCGCAGCCGGTTGCCTCGCGTACTTCTCGCCAGCTTCGCGCACCGTCGTCAACGTGCTGGCGAATCTGATGGTCGGTTACTCCCTTGCACACGCAAACGTACATGGCGACACCTCATAGAAATCATGAGATGAATGTAAATGATTCGCATACATCTTATCAAGTAGAAATTACTGCTTTTTGCTAGCCATTCGTCTTAGTAAATATGAAGAGCGCGATAAGATATTGTCGAAGCGACGCTTTTTTCAAAAAAAATGGCCGATGCCCGGTAAAACTATTTTTTCGGCAAAACCACCGTTTGTGTGTTGGAAGCAATATCCGGCCAGCTACGGCGCTGTTTATCGAACAGCACCCATAAGTAGCCCAAACCCAAGGCCAGTAGCGAGAGCCACGCCACCGCGCAGCGAATCAGGCACTGCTTCAAGTTCAGCGAATAGCCATCTGCTGCTTGCACCCGCAGCCGCCACGCCTGCATGCCCAGGGTCATACCACCGCGTGACCAGGAAAAAACAAAAAACAGCGTGACAAAAAACACCAGCATGAGGCGCAGGCTCCAAATATCGCTGGCCGTGGTGCCAATCTCTTCGGGCTGCTGACCAAGCACATAACGGAAAAACAGCATATGTACGACCGTCACGGCGATCCATATGGCAATGACTAAAAAACCGTCATACAGCATGGCGCCCAAACGGCGGCCAAGGCCCGCTGGCCATACGCTATCCAACTGAGTAAAGCGTCGTGTTTCCCTCATTCTTTCCCAGCTCCTGGCTGTTTATTGGCGGTTTTCAGGCGATAAGCAGCAGCGATGCCGTTGCGGCATTAACCGTTGCGACGTAGAAAGTAGATCCCGACCCCGGCGCACGCCAGTGTCGGCACCAGCACCGCCCAGACGGGCGAGAAGCCAAAAATCGTCGAGGCGGGCGCCAGAAGATCCTGAACATACTTAAAGCTCAGCCCAGTGATCACGCCGTAAAATACCCGGGTGCCTGCAGCCACCGTACGCAGCGGTCCAAACACAAAGGAGGCAGCAATCAGCACCAGCGAGCCCATGGTCAGCGGCATCAGCATCTTCTGCCAAAAATACAGCAGCGCTTGGTCATTCTGCAGGTTTTGCGCTTCAAGGAACTGGGCATAGGCCCACAGTTCGCTGGGCGCCTGGCTCTCGATATCGCGCAGCAGCCGCTCTAACTGGGTGGGGGTAAAGGACGTTTCCCAGCCCATGCTTGCCGTCTGTTCGGACTCGGTGTGGTCGTCAAAAATGCGCGTGGTCGCCACGTTTTCCAACCGCCAGGCATCGCCTTCCCAACGTGCCCGCTGGGCGTAGGTGGCTTCGACAAGCTGGCGGTCATCAAAGCGATAGCGGGTTAAGTCGAGCACCACATCATCGGCACGAATCGCCCCGAAACGGTAGACGCTGTCGCCCTCGATCTGCCAGCCGCTGCGGCTGGTCAGCATAGCGCCTTCGCCCTGAAGTTTTTCCAATCGCCACGCCTCGGCATACTGCTCGGTGCGCGGGCTGACATACTCAGCGACCAGCAGCACCACAACGACGACCACCAGCACCGGTTTCATCACGCCCCACACGATGCGCGCCAGCGAACGCCCAGCAGCGCGCATAACGGTGAGCTCGTTACTTGAGGCCATACTGCCCAAGCCAATTAGCGCGCCGATTAATACCGCCACAGGGGCATACTGATAAAAGCGCCAAGGCGTGCGCATAAGCAGGTAAAGCAATGCATCGAGCGCGGTATAACCCGCCTGTACATCACCTAAATCATCGATATAGGCAATGGTAATATCCAACCCAAGCAGCACGAACTGGACGACGATAATGGCCGCCAGTACGTTGCGGGCGATGTAACGATCAAGACGATCAGCTACCGTTAACAACTTCAGCATCAGCGCATCCCCTTACGTTGCGAGCGCCACAGCATTAGCAGGCCCAACCCTAAGAACAGTCCGTGTACCGGCCACACCCCCAACGTAGTCGGCCAGGTGCCGCTGCCAGTAGCATCGACCACCGCCAGAAGCAGACTGAGATAGGCGACGTATAAAAATACCGCGGGCAGCAGTTTACCAAAGCGCCCCTGGCGGGGATTAACCCGGGAAAGCGGCTGCGCCATCAAGGCCMGCACAAACACCATAAGCGGGAGTCCTGCCCGCCACTGCCATTGTGCTTGGGCACGGGGGCTTGGATTATTCCACAGCGCAGGCGTGGTGGCGTATTCCAATGAATCCAGCTCCTGCCGGTCACGATTCAACCCCAGTCGCAACGTATAACGCTCAAACGTGAGCCGCTCGGCGCTCTTATCGCCCGGCGTCACCCCGTAGCGCTCGCCGTCATCCAACACCAGAAAACGGCTACCCGTTTCGAGTCGGGTTTCCTGATAGCCCGATGCCGCCCGGGTAACGTAGTCGTGAGTGCCTTCGTCGCCCTGCTGGTTCTKCTCGTGCACCAGCACATCCTGCATTTCCGTTCCGTCGCTAGAGAAGCTGCCGATATAGGCGGTACGGCCACCGCCGAACTCTTGAAAACGCCCCGGCGCCAACACGGAAACATCCAGACGACTGCGCTGCTCTTCCAGCGCGGTCTCGGTTTGCAGCGCCCCAAAAGGCGTCAACCACAAGCTACAGACACCGACTAGTACCGCCACCACGCTGGCAGGCAGCAACGTCACCTTCAATAGACGCGTGGGGCTCATCCCACAGGCGACCATTACAGTGATTTCGCTATTCATATAGAGCTGCCCGTAGGCGAGCAGGATGCCTAGAAAAAACGACAGCGGTAGAATGAGCTCCATAAAGCCAGGCAGGTGAAACATCATCAGGCTGCCTAACATGGTGACGGGGATATCGCCTTCCGCTGCGTCCGAAAAATAGCGGATAAAGCGGCTGCCCATGATCACCAGCAGCAGAATGCCAGCAACCGCTGACATGGTGAGTAACACTTCGCGAGTTAGATACCGAAATAAAATCAACGCGCTCTCCGGCTAGACGTGCAGGATGCCATGCAATAAGCGTATGGCTTGGGTACACTAATCAAACTATTCACAGKCCCTTTTCAAAATCAAAAGCAACGGGGCATTATCCCGAATCCCTCGATGCTTGTCTTGTTGGAGCCGTCATGGAATTTTCCGTTCAGACCGCAAACCCAGCCAAAGCTGAAACACCCTGCCTCTTGGTGCCGGTTTTTAAAGGGGGCGACTTACTGCCCACCGTCGCCAAACTGGACGACGCCAGCGAACGCCTAATCGGCCAGTTGCTGGAACGCGGCGACTTCGACGCCGCGCTGGGCAACGTGCAAATGGTGCCCTTTGCACCGGGCCTGGGCGCTGAACGTATCTTACTGGTGGGCTTGGGTGAGCGCGAAAAATGTCAGGAAGCGGCCTTTATCAAGGCGCTGGATGCGGCCATGACCGCGCTGGTGAAACTGCCCATCGACGAAGCAAGCGTGGTATTTGGTGATATCCCATTGGCCGATCGCGACGCGGCCTGGAACGCGCGCAAGGTCATGGAAGCCGTTGAGCGGGCTATTTATCGCTTTGATCAGTTCAAATCGTCGCCTGCGCCAGCCCCCAGCCTAGCCAAGCTGACATTAATTATCAGCGATGCCGACGCTGTCCCGCAGGTGAAGCAAGGCGCATTAGTGGGCAACGCCATTGGGCAGGGGATAAACTACACCCGCACCTTGGGTAACCTGCCCGCCAATATCTGCACCCCCCGCTACTTAGCCGAGCAGGCAGAGCAGTTGGGCCGCGACTCAGAAGGCGCGCTCGAGGTGGATATTCTTGATGAAGAAGCGCTGGAAGCCCTGGGTGCAGGCTCGCTACTATCCGTAGGCCGCGGCAGCAAAGAACCCACACGCCTGATCGTGATGAAGTACCAGGGCGCCGAAGAGAGCGAAGAAGCGCCCCACGTGCTGATCGGCAAAGGCATTACCTTTGATACCGGCGGCATTTCGCTCAAACCTGGCGAAGGTATGGACGAAATGAAGTTCGMCATGTGCGGCGCCGCCAGCGTGTTCGGCACTGTCAAAGCAGTGCTGGCGATCAAGCCCAAGCTCAACCTGGTATTTATCGTCGCCGCGGCGGAAAACATGCCCGACGGCCACGCCACCAAGCCCGGCGATATCATCAAAACCCTTAAAGGCCTGACCGTCGAAGTGCTTAACACCGACGCAGAAGGCCGCCTGGTACTGTGCGATGCGTTGACCTACGCCGAGCGCTTTACCCCGGCCAGCGTCGTGGATATTGCCACCCTGACCGGCGCAGTCATTGTCGGTCTGGGTCACCACGCCACCGGGCTGCTCTCCAACGACGATGACCTAGCGCTGGATCTATTAGACGCAGGTGAAGGGGCTTGGGATCGCGCTTGGCACCTGCCGCTTTGGGATGAGTACCAAGAGCAGCTTGAGTCCAACTTTGCCGACCTGGCCAATATTGGCGGCCGCCCGGCAGGCACGATTACCGCTGCGTGCTTTTTATCGCGCTTTGCCAATCACTTCCCCTGGGCACACCTGGATATCGCCGGAACCGCTTGGCACTCCGGCAAGCAAAAAGGCGCTACCGGGCGTCCCGTCGGGCTGTTAACTCAGTACCTGCTTGACCGTGAAGCAGACGCCCAAGTAGAAAATAGCGACGTCTAACAACACAATCAGGCAATCAACGGTTGCCTTTATTTGACGCAACCGTTACACCTAAACCCATTAGCGTGTKCCTTATCTCAAGGCACACGCTACGACCACTTTAACGCTTATATTACGACGCCTATATTTGCCCTTCAGGGCTTGGATCAAGTAGAGAGAACATGCCGTGCCCACTAACTTTGAGATTTTGCCATCCAACCAGCCGATAGCCGATGAGATCCGTGACAGCATTCTCAAAAACCCCGGCTTTGGCAAACACTTTACCGATCACATGGCCCATGTGCGCTGGACCGTCGACGCCGACTGGCACGGCCACCAAGTGCGCCCTTACGGCCCGCTCACCCTCGACCCGGCTGCCTCTGTACTGCATTACGGTCAGGAGATTTTTGAGGGCATCAAAGCTTATCGCCACGCCGACGGCTCTATCTGGACATTCCGCCCAGAGAAAAACGCCGAGCGCTTCCGCCGCAGTGCCCGTCGTTTGGCGCTGCCGGAGCTGTCCGATGAAGACTTTATCGGCTCGCTGAAAGCGCTATTAGCGCAAGATCACGCCTGGGTGCCCACGCCTGCCAGCGCATCTGACGAGTGCAGCCTCTACCTGCGTCCGTTTATGATCGCCTCGGAAGCCTTCTTGGGCGTACGCCCCGCCCACGAGGTCGACTACTACGTCATCGCCTCCCCCGCGGCGGCGTACTTTAAAGGTGGCGKTGCGCCGGTGTCGATCTGGCTCTCCTCGAACTATAAGCGCGCTGCCGCAGGCGGTACTGGCTTTGCCAAGTGCGGCGGTAACTACGCCGCCTCATTAGCCGCGCAGAAAGAGGCCGAAGCCCMCCAGTGTGGCCAGGTCGCATTTCTTGATGCTGCTGAAAACAAGTGGGTGGAAGAGTTGGGCGGCATGAACCTGTTCTTTGTCTTCAAAGATGGCCGTTTGGTGACGCCGCGCCTGACCGACACCATTTTGGAAGGCGTCACGCGCAACTCGGTGCTCACGCTGGCCAAAGATGAAGGCCTAACGCCGGAAGAGCGCGCTATCAGCATTGACGAGTGGCGTGAAGGCGCGGCGTCTGGCGAGATCACCGAGGTATTTGCCTGCGGTACCGCCGCGGKCATCACCCCGGTGGGCGAGCTGGTCACCGAGAACGAGCGTATCAAGCTAGCTGCCGGTGGCAATAATGAGATTGCCATGCGCATCCGCACCAAACTGCTCGACCTGCAGTACGGCCGCAGCGAAGATAAGTACGGCTGGTTAACCCAGCTGGTTTAAGCGGTTTTAAAACCAGCGCTTATCCTTTCAGCMCCGCCGCATTCTTGCGGCGGTGCTGTTTGCCATCGACGTATCTGAAATCGTTTTACCTGGAACCGCTATGGCGCGCATTGATTTCTACATTCTGCCCGATACCACGCTAGAAGCGCGCTTGCAGTTTGCTTGCAAGCTCGCCGAGACCATCTGGCGTAAAGGCTACCGGCTGCATCTGCACTGCGAAGATAAAGCCCTCGCCGAGCAAGCTGACGACGCGCTATGGAATTTTCGCCCGGACGCTTACCTGCCCCACGCCTTGGAAGATAGCGAAATGGCCGCCAGTGTACCGATCACACTAGGCTGGCAACAATTGCCGGTGCCCACGGAAGAAACCGCACTGCTTAATCTACACCCGGAAATACCTGAAGGCGTAGAGCGCTACGCCCGCATTGCCGAGATCATTAACCAGCACCAACAAGTGCTGGTTGCCAAACGTGCCTGCTGGCAGCGCTATAAAGAACTGGGTCATGAGGTCGTGCCGCATAAGTTGGGGTGAATGGCCGAGGAGACCATCCACCACAAACAAGTGACCCCGCACTTGGCGGGGCCGTCAACAGAAGTTAGGCAATTGCAATGAGTGTGGCCAGGCAGCTTTCGCCTTAGCCTCCCTGTTGCTGCATCTGCTCCTGCATCTGCTCCTGCATCTGCTGTTGCATTTGCTCCTGCTGCTGAGCCACGGCCTCATCCAGTTGATCGCGCTGCTCCTGAGTGAAAACGCCTTCGATCTGAGACTGTATGATAATGCTATCCGCGGTCATCTCGGCCGTTAGGTCACCAAGACGCTCTGCATCTGCCCGAATGGCGGCTTCGTCATAATCAGTCTGAACGTGCTCACTGAGTTGCTGTTGCAACTGCTGGGCTTCCTGCTCATTGGCACCAACGTCGTCTTGCATCTGGGTCAAAAGGTTGCTGAGTTCTTCCTTCTGCCCATCATTCAGATCCACCATTTCGTCGAGTTGGTTAACTTGGTCATCGACACTGGGGGTGCCGCCACCCATTTGCTGGGCCATGGCGGGAACACTGAATGCCAGTGCTGCAACTGCTGGAAGGAAAAGCTTGGCTACGTGCATAAAAACTCCAATTGCGAACAAATTTGTACTTCCTGCCCGACGAATCCTGACGGGTCTTGTGATCCGACACTGCTGTTTTTAAAAAATTCGTCGTAACGGTAAATTGTTGATTACCATTAGCGGGCTCTGGCCGCGCCCTTTGCCCTCATGGAGACGTAAACGTGTTCACGCGCTACCCGCTTGTTACGATTGTCATCGCCCAGCTGTTTGGGACCTCGCTATGGTTTAGCGTTAATGGCGTTGGCTTGGCGCTGCAGGAGGCCGTCGGCCTTAGCGAAAGCGACTTGGGTCTGCTAACCATCGCCGTTCAGGCAGGGTTTATTACCGGCACGCTGCTGATTGCAACCACTGGTCTTGCCGACCGAATTCGTGCCAGCCACCTGTTTGCGATTTCTGCCGCTCTCGGCGCACTGATCAACGCCGCCTTTATCGGCGTGGCTGAGAGCGTGACGCTCGCCGCTGTTGCTCGTTTTGCGACCGGGCTTTGCCTGGCGGGGATTTATCCGCTAGGCATGAAGCTGGTGGTGAGCTGGACACCCAGCCACGCCGGCGCCGCGCTGGGTTGGCTGGTGGGCATGCTCACCCTGGGCATTGCCTCGCCACACCTGCTGCGCGGTTTAACGCTGCATTTACCCTGGCAGTGGCCGCTGCTGCTGGCTTCACTGCTGGCGCTGGTCGCGGCGCTAATGATTTTCAAGCTAGGCGTTGGCCCCCACCTCCCGGCCACCGCCAAAAGCGGACGCCCTTGGGCAGGTCTGGCCGCTTTCAAACAGCCTCGCTTTCGTGCCGCCGCACTGGGTTATTTCGGCCACTGCTGGGAGCTTTACGCCCTTTGGGCGCTGGTGCCGTTTCTGGTCGCCCGGGAACTGGAGCGCTTAGGGGCTTCAAACAGCGTCCAGCCATGGCTAAGTTTTGCGGTGATCGCGTTGGGTTTGCCGGGCTGCGTGCTCGCGGGCAAATGGAGCCGCCAGATTGGCAGCGATCGAGTAGCCTGCGTGGCATTGGCCACCTCAGGCGCGCTCTGTTTGGTTTATCCCCTGTTGGGCAGCGCCTCGCCCTGGCTGCTGTTGGCGCTTCTCGGCTTATGGGGAGTCAGCGTGATTGCCGACTCCGCGCAGTTCTCTGCGCTGGCCAGCGCCACGGCTCCACCCGAGCGGCTAGGCGCAGCGCTGGCAATGATGAATGCGATCGGCTTTGGGCTGACCATTCCCTCCATCGCCCTGGTCACCGCGCTGTGGTCGAGCCAGTCTCTAGCGGTGATCTGGTGGCTATTGCCGGGCCCCATCCTCGGGCTAATCGCCATGCGCGGGTTTTCTGCCCATAAACAGTTTTCATAAATACATCGCATAAGTACTGTGCACCTACAATAGAGCGTGAGTAGCCCCTGACGACCACGGCCCTTACGCGGTATACTCACACCCATTCATTTATGCACTTATGCACATTTCTCGCCAGCCGTGAGCCAACTCTCCATGGAAAAGACCTACCAACCTGAACAGATCGAAACCCGCTGGTACGAGCGCTGGGAAGCTGACAACCGTTTTGCCCCCTCCGGCCAGGGCACGCCTTTTTCGATCATGATTCCACCGCCCAATGTGACCGGCAGCCTGCACATGGGCCATGCGTTCCAGGACACCATTATGGATACCCTGACGCGCTGGAAACGGATGCAGGGTAATAACACCCTGTGGCAGGTAGGCACCGACCACGCCGGCATCGCCACCMAAATGCTGGTGGAGCGTAAGGTTGCAGCGGAAGAGGGCAAGACCCGCCACGACCTGGGCCGCGATGCGTTTATCGACAAGGTGTGGGAGTGGAAACACGAATCCGGCGGCCATATTACTCGCCAGTTGCGCCGTATGGGCGCCAGCGTCGACTGGTCTCGCGAACGCTTCACCATGGACGACGGCTTCTACAAAGCGGTGCAAGAAGTGTTTGTGCGCCTGCACGAAGAGAAGTTGATTTATCGTGGCAAGCGCTTGGTCAACTGGGATCCCACGCTGCACACCGCCATTTCTGACCTGGAAGTAGAAAACAAAGAGCAGCAGGGCAGCTTCTGGCACTTCCGCTACCCGCTGGCAGACGGCATCAAAACCGACGACGGCAAGGATTACCTCGTGGTTGCCACCACCCGCCCGGAGACCCTGCTCGGCGATACCGGCGTGGCGGTGAATCCAGACGATGAGCGCTACGCCTCTCTGGTCGGCAAGTTCATTGAGCTACCGCTGGTCGGTCGCCGTATTCCGGTAGTTGCTGACGAGCATGCCGATATGGAAAAAGGCTCGGGCTGTGTGAAAATCACCCCCGCCCATGACTTCAACGACTACGAGGTCGGCAAGCGTCAGAACCATCTGCTGATCAATGTCTTCTCCAAAAACGCGGCAATTCTTGAACAAGCTGAAATTTTTGATCTTAAAGGCCAGCCCCAGCCGGACGAAGATGCGACCCTGCCAGCCAAGTACGCAGGGCTTGACCGCTTTGAAGCGCGCAAGCAGATCGTTGCTGATATGGATGCCCTAGGCCTACTGGAACAGGTCGAAGCCGTTAACAACACCCTGCCCTACGGCGACCGCTCCGGTGACGTGATAGAGCCGCTGCTCACCGATCAGTGGTTTGTAGCCGTGGAAAGCCTCGCCAAGCCCGCCATTGAGGCGGTTGAAAACGGCGATATCCAGTTCGTGCCCAAGAACTACGAAAATATGTACTTCGCCTGGATGCGCGACCTGCAGGATTGGTGTATCTCCCGCCAGCTGTGGTGGGGCCACCGCATTCCGGCCTGGTACGACGCCGAAGGCAATGTCTACGTTGCCCGCACGGAAGCCGAAGCCCGCGAGAAACACGGACTGGGCGATGATATTGCGCTCACCCAAGACGAAGACGTGCTGGATACCTGGTTTAGCTCAGGCCTGTGGACCTTCGGCACCCTGGGTTGGCCGGAACAAACCCCGGAGTTGGAGACCTTCCACCCCAGCAGCGTGCTGGTCACCGGTTTTGACATCATCTTTTTCTGGGTCGCCCGGATGATCATGATGACGCTGAAGTTCACCAAGCAGGTACCGTTCAAAACGGTTTACGTGCACGGCCTGGTGCGCGACGGTCAGGGTCAGAAGATGTCCAAATCCAAGGGCAACGTGCTTGACCCCATCGACCTGATTGACGGCATCACGCTGGATGAGCTACTCGAAAAGCGCACCGGCAATATGATGCAGCCAAAACAGGCAAAGGCGATTGCCAAAGCCACCAAGGACGAGTTTAAAGACGGCATTGAAGCCCACGGCACCGATGCGCTGCGCTTTACCTTCCTCTCCCAGGCGACTACTGGGCGCGATATCAAATTTGATATGAATCGCCTGGATGGCTACCGTAACTTCTGCAACAAGCTGTGGAACGCCTCGCGCTACGTGCTGATGAACGCCGAAGGTGAAGACTGCGGTACAGACGGTAGCGACGTTGAACTCTCTCTGGCCGACCGTTGGATTATCTCGCAGCTGCAGAAAACAGAAGCCCAGGTCACCAAAGCGCTGGATGAGTACCGCTTCGACCACGCCTCCCAGGCGCTGTACGAATTCGTTTGGAACGAGTATTGCGACTGGTACCTGGAGCTTTCTAAGCCGGTGCTATGGGATGAAAATGCCACGGCAGAAGCCAAGCGGGGAACACGCCGCACGCTAGTACGCGTGCTCGAAGCGATTCTGCGCCTTGCTCMCCCGATGATGCCCTATATCACCGAAGAGATTTGGCAGCGCGTCTCGCCGCTGGCCGGTGTATTTATGGGCGATGGCGCGTCGATCATGCTGCAAGCGTGGCCAGAAGCCGACGAGAGCAAAATCGACGATCAGGCCAGCCTGGATATCGAGTGGTTGAAAGGCGTCATCATCGCCGTGCGTAACATCCGCGCCGAAATGAACATCGCCCCAGGCAAGCCGCTTGACGTGCTGCTGACCAAAGGCAAGCCCGAAGACGCCGAGCGTCTGGAGAGCAACCGTCGCTTCCTGTCCAAACTCGCCAAGCTGGAAAGCGTTACCTGGCTTGAAAACCCAGACGATGCCCCGCTCTCAGCCACGCAGTTGGTGGGTGATATGGAAGTGCTGGTGCCGATGGCCGATCTGATCGATAAAGACGCCGAAATCGCCCGCCTTAGTAAAGAGATCGAAAAGCAGGACAAACTGATCGGCGGCATCGAGAAGAAGCTTGGCAACGACGGCTTTATCGCCAAAGCCCCCGTCGCCGTGGTGGATAAAGAGCGAGGCAAGCTGGCCGAATTCCAAGCCACCAAGCAGCTGCTGGAAGAGCAAAAGGCGAAGATTGAGGCGTTGTAATCGCACACTAAGACACTAAAATCGGCACCCAAAAGGKGCCGATTTTAGTTTCGCCCTACTGCCCAAGCACTGCTTGAATCCGAAACAAAGCCCATGACAACCTGACCAATGACTATAAGATCGCTTGGCTCTGGATCTCAGCTGCCTTTCGCTGCAATCACGGAGCTGAGCCATTTCGAATTCACTCATTGAGATCGCTCGAATATGGCAACAACCGATAAATTCAGCAGCATCCCACCCACCATACCGCCGCTAGACCCTGGCCGTATCACGCTGTTTGAGAAGGCGGGATTGACGGTGAAGCAGTTGGAACCGCTTGGCGTGGAAATCTACGGCGCCGACGTTCGTTCCCGACTTTCAGAGCCAGTCATCGAAGCGTTAGCAGTGGAAATGGCGAATCGGGGCTTTATCGTCTTTAAGCACCAAACGGATCTCTCAGCAGATGAACTGGTCAGTGCGAGTAAATGGTGGGGCGCTGGAGAAATTCATTCCACGCATGGCGTCCACCCCGCCACGCCTGATATGAACCGGGACATATTCCGCTGCTCCAATGACAAGCGCTATGGCATCCTCGGCGTTGGCCCCCAGTGGCATAACGATGGCAGCTTCGAAGCAGCAACGTTTTCTCACTCCGCCTACTACATGGCGCGCGCCCCTGAGCAGGGCGGCGGAACGCACTTTGCTCATCAGGGGGCAGCCTACGACGTGCTGCCAAAGGAAAAGCAGGCGTTTTGGGAACGGCTTGTCTCTGTGAATTCTGATTCAGGGGTCAGTCACCCCGTCGTCCATACCCATCCTATTTCGGGGCGAAAGAGCGTATGGCTTCATTTAGGGATGACCGGCGCCGTTATAGAGCGGTTACCAGAAGAAGGCGTTGCAATCGATGAGCTGCAACAAGCCCCCGCCTCTGCCGATAAGCTTCGTTTACTCAACGAAGATGAAATGAAACAGCTTTTCAATGACTATAACGATCTTCTCGATGCGTCCTTCGAGAAGGGCTATGGGATCCGTTATCACTATCAAACGGGTGATTTACTCTACGTTGATAACTGGGCACTGGCTCACAGGGCTGCGCCTGAAGCGCATATGTCGGCTGAGGAGCAAGGGTTGAGGATAATGGATCGCGTGACTATCAAGTCCAGGCAGAACCTGGCACCTCACTTTGGCTTGCCGCAGTACATCAATTTATCCGGGCCACACCCTTTTAATCGCGATGGCGTATGGCAAGCAGGTGGTGTGGGTTTTCGGTGGAAAGATGACATTCCCATGCAAAACTAGGGTCTGTTGACGTGTCATCTACCGCCTACCAGATCAGCGTCGCTCTTTAAGCAGGGTGACGTTATTAGCTGTATGACACGTGAAAAGTCATGCCTGACTCTGCTCGCAGAACGTAAAAATTGCTCTCAGGGTAACTTTCACAAATCCCGAGCAGTAGAGACCAACCGCTTAACCATGGGCTGCACCATAAGCTCGGAACCCACCCTCAGTGGTTCAAGCGGCCCATTAGGCGCATACCCATATGAAGTATACAAACCAACTGCAGCTGCATTGCTTGTCGTTACCGCAAGCTTTATACACTCACACCTTTTGTTGATAGCCCATGTACTCATTTCACCCAGCAGAGCCTTGGCTATACCTTTTCCTCGCAGTGTCGGGGACACCCACATTTGGTAGATTTGGGCGATTTTCGTATCGGGCTCATGTATTACCCCCCAGGCTAGGCCAACCGATTGACCCTCCAACTCAGCAATTAAGGGCAGAGCCTCCAGGCCTCGCAATTTCAGATCCAAGCGTGTCTGCCACTCAGCGTCTGAGAGCGTTACTTCCTGCTCATAAGTTGAGCCAAAAGAGTCAGGCGACTCCTCAAGAGATTTCAACCGCGCCGACTTATAAAGCTGCCAATCTTGCGGGGTTAATACTCTGATCCTTACGTCACTCATGATTTTCCTGCATACAGCAATCAAGCCCAAGGCTGTGATGAATAGGAGTAGGAGTAGGAGCTAAAGACTCTGCACGTAAACTCTTCCTGTGACTCTGGAGAGCCGCTGCGTCCTGTTTGCTCTTGAATCATCTGCCCTACCGTCGGAAAGACACGTTTTCATGAGCGGTAAATATATCGAAGATAAGTAGCTTATTAGTTATGGCTCATAATATCTATGCAGCGCTCGCGCATGACATATTGGCCCCTTACACCCCACTTTAACCACATTTTCTTACGAAACGTGTAAGGTTGGTACAAGTACGGCCACTAAGTGGCATCGCTGATTCAGCAACGACACGGACGGCTCTATGCCAATACCAACTGAAGCACGCTTACAGGCGCTGGCCAGCGAATTAAAGCGGGCCGGGATTGCCTACCAAGCGCTTACCCCGATGGCGGATACTGGGCTTGCCCACGATCATGTCTGGCTGCATCGCAGTGATGGCGATGACTGGGTAGCGCGGCTGCCGAAGCAGAGTCAGATGAATCTACCGCCTGAAGAGAACCTGGCCTATCAGAGAGCCTGTTACCAGCGCTCTAGCCCTGGCGGGCACACGCCGACACTTTATGACACCCTGCCGCCCAGCGAGGCATTGCCCAGAGGCGGGTTGCTGGTAGAGGCTATACGTGGGCGTTTGGCGCAACTACCCGACGACCTCCCCGCCATCGCGGATGCCCTGGCCAGCCTACATCGCCAAACGCTACCTAATGCCTCGGCGCAGACGCCGCTGCTGGCCCCTAAAGACCCATGGCAGGCGATGGTGGATGAAGTGCGCCAGCAGGCTAACTGGCTAGGCGATGCGCAGCTTTCGAGTAAAGTGACCCAGCGGATTAAGCAGGAACTGGACTTACTTCCGCCCCGCCTAAACGATGAAACCGCGACGCTGATTAGCTTTGACACCCACCCTGGCAACTTCTTAATCCGCGACGATGGCCGCGCGGTGTTGGTGGATTTAGAGAAGTGTCGCTACGGCCTGCCGGGCATTGATCTCGCCCACACCAGCCTCTACACCTCCACTACCTGGGATGTAAACAGCCAAGCGGTGCTATCGCTGAATGACGTGATTAACTTTTACCGCCGCTGGCAAGCAGCCATGAGTGAATCACCCGATACCGACACCCTGGTCGCCTGCCGTCGCGCTACCTGGCTGTGGTCATTGACCTGGTGCGCGAAATGGCGCGCCCAGCACCTAAACGCTAAAGATGCCCAGCAACGGGGAGAAGACTGGTCGGCAGAACTCACCGACCCTGCCGTGATTGACCACGTACGTGACCGCGTTGAGCACTACCTCTCGCTGCCGATTATTGATCACGTTCATAGCGAGCTGCAGTGCTTGCAAGCTTCCCTATAACGTTTGTGCTTCCTACCCAAGAGATATGCGATGCCGATTAACCGTCACCCTATACGCTTCACGATCGCCACCACGCTGTTAGGCCTTGCGCTTCCTGCCATGGCCAACCCTGATCCGGACGACTGGCAAAGCGTCGTGTCACAAGCCGAAGGCCAAACCGTTTACTGGAATGCCTGGGGGGGTGATACGCGCACCAACCGTTATATTGACTGGGTGGCGGAGCAAATGCAGGCCCAGTACGGCGTCGATGTGGTGCACGTTAAGCTGGACGATACCGGCAGCGCGGTGGCGCGGGTGCTAGCCGAAAAGCAGGCGGGTAACCACGACGAGGGCAGTATTGATCTGATTTGGATCAACGGCGAGAACTTCGCAGCCATGCGCGACAACGATCTGCTGTTCGGCCCCTTCGCCGAGGCGCTGCCCCATTTTGCGCTCACCAACGCTGACGAAAACCCCGAGGTTGTCACCGACTTCMCACTGCCTACCGAAGGCTACGAGTCGCCCTGGGGAAAAGCGCAAATCACCTTCTATTACGACAGCGCCMAAACCGAGACTCCCCCCAAGGATATGCAGYCGCTACTCGCCTGGGCTCGAGCCAATTCGGGCCAGTTTAGTTATCCACGTATTCCCGACTTCACCGGCAGCACCTTTTTGAAACAAGCACTGATCGAGCTTACCGAGCAGGATGAGGCGCTTTACCAGCCGCTCTCAGAGAGCGATTTCGAGACCGTGACAGAGCCGCTTTGGACCTATTTAGATGCGCTGCACCCGCACCTGTGGCGCAGCGGGCGCAGCTTTCCCGACTCCGGCCCCAATTTGCGTACATTGATGAGCGATGGTGAGCTAAGTCTAGCGTTTTCTTTCTACCCCACTGATGCTGCCGTGGCGGTCATGGAGTATGAATTACCCGATAGCGTACGCAGCTATGTGCTGGAAGGCGGCACCCTGGGTAACGTCCACTTTGTGGCAATTCCCTATAACTCGCCGCATAAAGCTGGGGCCATGGTGCTCGCCAACTATCTACTTTCAACGGAAGCCCAGGCCGAAAAACAGTCGTTAGCGATGTGGGGCGACCGCAGTGTGCTGGATATCAACCAGCTAGACACTGACGCCCAAGCGCTGTTTGAGCAGGGAGATCGACACCCTTCAGAGCTACCCGCGGACGCGCTGTCTAACACCCTACCCGAACCGCACCCCAGCTGGATGACCGCCCTGCAAGATGCCTGGCTTGAGCGTTACGGCGTTAACTAGACCATGCTGCGACTGGCCCCGGCGCTCATCATTGCCCTGCTAGTACTACCGGTAGCCGCAGGGCTACTGATGGTGCTGCTGCCAGCATTTGGCTACTTGCCTGCGCTAGGCGGACATGGCGGTAGTTTAGCCCCCTGGCAGATGCTGTTCGCCCAGCCGGGGCTGTGGCGTTCGGTGGCGGTGAGCTTTACCAGCGGGTTAGTCAGCGCAGCCATAGCGCTGGTTATTGTGGTGCTGTTTTTGGCCGCCAGCCGGGGCACATGGCTAGACCGCAGCATTCGGCGGCTGGTTTCGCCTCTACTCGCCATCCCCCATGCCGCTATCGCGTTTGGATTTGCCTTTTTGATTGCCCCTTCGGGCTTGTTGGCGCGGCTCATATCGCCATCGCTAACCGGCTGGGAGCGCCCGCCGGATGCGCTGATCATCAACGATCCTTGGGGGCTTTCCCTGATCGTGGGGCTGGTGCTAAAAGAAGTGCCGTTCCTACTGCTAATGAGCCTGGCAGCGCTGCCGCAGCTAGTGCCTGAAAAGCGCTTAATGCTGGCGCGATCACTGGGCTATTCACCTACCATTGCGTGGTTAAAAACCGTGCTGCCTTCGCTCTACCCGCTGATTCGCCTGCCCGTGTATGCGGTGATCGCCTACGCCACCTCGGTCGTCGATATGGCGCTGATTCTCGGCCCGACCTTGCCTCCCACGCTGAGCGTGTCTATCTTGCGCTGGTTCAACGACCCCGATATTAGCCACCGCTTTATGGCCTCGTCAGCGGCAGTACTACAACTGGGGGTCACCATCGCCGCGCTGCTCTGCTGGTGGCTACTGGAACAACTGACCCGCCTGCTGGCGCGAGGCTGGCTGACCAATGGCAGCCGCCAGCGAGGTGAAATCGCCCTGCGCGTAGTGGGCCGCTCGGCGTTACTATTTGCAAGTATGACGGCGCTGGCGGCCTTGGTCGGGTTGGGGCTATTTTCGCTGGCCGGTTTTTGGCGTTTTCCTGAGCTGTTACCGCAGATGCTAACGCTGGATCACTGGCAACGCAGCGGCCCTATGCTGGTCACACCGCTCGTCAATACCGCGCTGATTGGGCTGATTTCAACGACGCTGGCCACGGCGCTGGTGTTAACGACGCTGGAAAACGAGCATCGCCAGCACATTCAACCGAGGCGCGCACTATGGCTGCTCTATCTACCGCTACTGGTGCCGCAAATTGCCTTTCTGTTTGGTCTGATTGTGGCAGCGGAGAGTTTGGGCGTTCGCCCCCAACTAGGCTTGGTGATCGCAGGTCACCTGCTGTTTGTGCTGCCTTATGTCTATCTATCATTAGCCGAGGCGTATCGTCGCCTGGATCCACGCTGGCTACAGGTAGCGCGCTCCCTGGGTGTGTCACGCAGTGCTGCATTTTGGAAAGTGCGCCTCCCGCTAATATTAGCGCCCATATTAACTGCCTTTGCGGTGGGCCTGGCGGTGAGTATTGGCCAATACTTACCCACCCAACTGCTGGGAGCCGGGCGGGTCACTACCGTAACGACCGAGGCGGTGGCGCTTGCCGCAGGCGGTAACCGACGCTTAATCGGCGTTTGGGCATTAGTGCAGGCGGGCCTGCCACTGATCGGCTTTATGCTTGCTCTGGGGCTGCCCCGCTTATTGGGCACCCACCGCCGTGAACTGGCTACCTAAGAGGGACATTGTGACAGTTTATTTCAGCGCGTCGCTGCGCCTTGAGCAGATTAGCATCGCCCTTGCGGGCCGCGAGTTACTGGCAGTGGATACCACCATAGCCCCAGGCGAGGTGCTCACCGTAATGGGTCCATCGGGCTCAGGAAAATCGACCCTGCTGGCGTATATTGCGGGCTTTATTACTCGAGATTTTAGCGCCAGCGGCGGCGTATGGCTGGGCGAGCAAGACCTGTTAAGCCTCCCCGCTGAAAAGCGCGGCATCGGGCTTTTGTTTCAGGATCCGCTGCTGTTTCCGCACCTAAGCGTGGGCGGCAATTTGCGTTTTGGGCTACCTCGCCATATTCAAGATAAACACCAACAGGTCACCCAAGCGCTTAAACAAGTGGGGCTGGCAGGCTTTGAAGCGCGCGACCCCGCCACCCTTTCTGGCGGCCAGCAGGCTCGCGTGGCATTGATGCGCCTGCTGCTCTCCAAACCGCGCGCCGTGCTGCTGGACGAGCCGTTTTCCAAGCTGGATACGGCACTGCGCCAGGAAATGCGCACCCTCGTGTTTAACCAACTGCGCGACGCAGGCCTGCCTGCACTGCTGGTCACCCACGACCTCGCAGATGCCAAGGCAGCAGGAGGGCCTGTGCTTGAACTCGGTTGAAAACTCGATTGAAAAGGCACCTCAACTCAGCATCGTGATACCGGTACTTAACGAGGCAGCCGGTATTGAGGCAACACTGTTGCCGCTACAGTTACTACGCGCTCAGCGCCTTTCGGCACTGGTCGAAGTCATTGTGGTCGATGGCGGCAGTGGCGACAGCTGCGTTCGCATCGCCACACCCCTGGCTGACCGCGTGCTCGGCAGCTCACCCGGCCGAGGTGAACAAATGAACCTGGGCGCGCAACATGCCCGAGCKCCTGCGCTGCTGTTTCTGCATGCGGATACTCAACTGCCCGATGATGCCGTTGAACAGATAACACGGGGGCTTAACCGCCACGCCTGGGGGCGCTTTGCTATTCAGCTTTCAGGCCGCAGCCGCTGGCTGCCCATGGTGAGTTGGATGATGAATCAGCGCTCGCGGCTGACCGGGATGGCCACCGGCGACCAGGGAATCTTTGTCCGCGCCAGCSCCTTCAGGGCCGTCGGTGGTTTTCCCGAACAGCCACTGATGGAAGATATTGAACTGTCCAAACGGCTTAAGCAGGTATCGCGCCCCGCCTGCCTAACGGCGAAAGTGATAAGCTCGGGCAGGCGCTGGGATCAATACGGCGCTTGGAAAACGATCCGTCTGATGTGGCGGCTACGCTACCGCTACTGGCGCGGCGTTAGCGCAACCCAACTCGCCAAGGAGTATCGCGATGCCCGCTGAAACGCCCCATCTACACCTGCTGGCCAAAGCGCCGCTGGCGGGGCAAGCCAAAACGCGTCTGTCGCCTTTACTGGGAGCAGAGGGCGCCGCCAACGCCCACGCGGAGCTGGTACGCCACTGCGTCGCCAATGCTTGCAAAGCATTGACGGCAGAAAAAGTCACGCTATGGACGGCGCTGGATCACGCACACCCGCTGTTTATAGAGCTTCGTGAGCAGTTTGGTTTGACGTTAACCCCCCAACCAGACGGTGATTTAGGCGCACGGGTTCGCCACGCCCTGAACAGCACGTCTGGCCCTGCCATGCTGATGGGCAGCGACTGCCCGAGCATTACCAGCACGCTGATGACTACCTGCGCGCAGCAACTGGCCAGCTACGATGTGGTGATTCTGCCCGCCGAAGATGGCGGCTATGGCTTTGTAGGCACCCGGCAAGACTACCCTACGTTGTTTGCAGATATCCCATGGGGCACCCAAAGCGTGCTGACCACCACTCAGCAGCGCATTAAGGAGCTGGGGCTGCGCGCCGCTTACCCGGCGACTATCTGGGACGTGGACCGCCCCGAAGACTGGCAGCGCTGGAAAGCGCTAGCCAACCTCTGATTAGCCGTTTCAGTGTAAGGAATCAGGCGCCCTTCTCACTCAGTAACAGCAGATACTTACCTTCTTAGCGCTGGAGTTTTTTATTGTGACCCGACAACGTCTGATTATTGCCGCGCTACTGATAACAGCCATTGGCGTGTTTTTCCTTAGCGGTGCCCATCAATGGTTCACGCTAGAGACCCTCAAGGCATACCAAAGCGACTTTCAAGCGGCGTTTAATCAACACCCTTGGCAGGTGGCGGGCCTGTTTTTCGCCGTATATGTCTCAATGACCGCGCTTTCGCTGCCCGGTGCCACGCTGCTAACCCTACTGGGCGGTGCACTATTTGGCTTAGGTTGGGGGCTGCTGATTATCTCTTTCGCCAGCACAATGGGCGCCACACTGGCGTTTTTACTCTCGCGTTTTCTGTTTCAAAAGCCGATTGAGAGACGCTTTCCGCGCCAGTTTTCCTCTGTGAATCGTGGTGTCGAGCGCGACGGTGCCCTGTACCTATTCACGCTGCGTTTAGTGCCGGTATTTCCGTTCTTTATGATCAATCTGGTCATGGGCCTAACGCGGATCAAAACCCTCACGTTTTACTGGGTGAGTCAGGTCGCTATGCTGCCCGGCACTGCTATTTATGTGAACGCGGGCGGCCAGCTAGGTGATTTGGAGAGCCTGGGAGGCATCCTTTCGCCAACGCTTATCGCGTCATTTTTACTGCTCGCCATCTTCCCCTGGATCGCGCGGCGGATTGTGCTGCTGGTGCAGAAGCGCAAGGCCTACCAGGGTTTTACCTGCCCCCAACGCTTTGATTACGACATTGTGGTGATCGGCGGCGGCTCGGCGGGACTGGTAACCAGCTATATCGCCAGCGCTGTTAAGGCCAAAGTCGCGCTGGTGGAAAAACATAAAATGGGCGGTGACTGCCTGAATACCGGCTGCGTACCTTCCAAAGCGCTAATACGCGCCGCCCGCGCTGCCCACGAGATTCGTACCGCGCCACGCTTTGGCGTGACATCTAGCGAACCTCAGGTCGATTTTGCCAAGGTGATGGAGCATGTAAAACAGGCGATTAGCGCTATCGAACCCCACGACAGCGTAGAACGCTATAACGGCTTAGGCGTTGAGGTGTACCAAGATCACGCCAAGCTAACCTCGCCTTGGCACGTCCAGGTGGGCGAAAAAACCCTCACCGCCCGCCATATCGTGCTGGCCACCGGTGCCCGCCCCAAGGTGCCGTCGCTACCGGGTATTGAGCATGCTCCCGTGCTCACCTCTGAAAACCTATGGTCACTGACAGAACTGCCCAAACGCCTGGTAGTGCTCGGCGGCGGTGCGATTGGCTGCGAGCTAAGCCAGAGCTTTGCCCGCCTGGGTAGTCAGGCCACGCTGGTGGAAGGCATGCCCCAGTTGCTGGGCCGCGAAGACCCAGAAGTCGGCGAAGCCGTCGAAAACACTCTGGCGAGCGAGGGTGTAACGGTGATGACCGACGCCAAGGCGCTGGAAGTACTCAACGACGACGCAGGCTACCAACTGGTCGTGGAGCATCACGGTGAGCGCAAGCTMCTGCCCTTTGACTACCTGCTGGTTAGCGCCGGTCGCCAAGCCAATGTGGAAGGCCTAGGGCTTGATGTGCTGGGTATTACAACCACCCAAGCGGGCACTTTAGAACTTAACGAGCGGCTGCAAACCCGCCTACCCAACATCTGGGCCTGCGGCGATTTGGCTGGGCCGTACCAGCTTACCCACGCGGCGGCTCACCAAGCGTGGCACGCAGCGGTCAATGCGCTGTTTGGTGAACTGAAAAGCTTTGCGGTGGACTATCGCTATATGCCCGCGGTCACCTATGTACAACCGGAAGTCGCCAGAGTCGGGCTGAATGAAAAGGAGGCCAAGGCAAAAAGCATTGAGTATGAAATTACCCGCTACGCCATGGCAGAAAGCGACCGCGCCATTGCCGAAGGCGCCACAGAGGGGTTTATCAAGGTGCTCACGGTGCCGGGCAAAGACAAAATCCTTGGCGCAACGATCGTGGCAGAAAACGCGGGCGAGTGGCTGGGTGAGTTTACCCTCGCCATGAAACACGGCCTGGGGCTCAATAAGCTACTCGGCACCATTCACCCCTACCCCACGCTGGGTGAGGCGGCAAAGGCCACTGCCGGGGTGTGGAAAAACGCCCACAAGCCCGAACGAGTGCTGGCACTATTGAAGCACTACTTCAATTGGCGACGCGGTGACAAGTCAGCTAAAACAATTGATTCCTAGCGCACCAAGTTGAAGCATAATTAGGAAAAAGAAGTACGCCTAGTCGTTTCGTCCGTTAGCAGGCGGGTGCACTTTGGCGAATGTTTCAATAATTTCGCGCACTACTTTACGCTGGGCAGCGGGAAGCTCCCTGTAGAGTGCCAGCAATTGGCGCTCTTCACTGGTAGATGAAACGTCCCAACTTGCGGAAGGTTCGCTGACCGTATAAGCGGTGCTGGCGCCGTAGCGCAAGTGGTGCGGATCGACTAACAGCCAGCGAGCCAACACCTGGAGCTTATCCTGACTGGGGATTGAGTCACCGCGCAGCCAGCGCCTAACGGCCTGGAACGTGATCGGCTTTCCCCAGTAACGCAGGTTAAATTCCCGTTCTAGCACTGACGGTCGCGGTTCGTAACCGGCTGCTTCTAGCGCCGCTTTCAGACGTTCGGCGAACATGATTTTTTCATTCATGCCGCCAATGTGAAGCGATTGTTCAATAATAGTTGAATAACGGTTCACCTTTTGATTGAATCATTAATTCAATTTTGAGCTTTCGCTTAGCCGAAGCGGGCGAGTGGCTATGCTAAACGCTGAAGCGCGGCGCTTGAGGAGTCATTCAGGATGAGTGGCACACTATCTCCATCGGTGCAAAATATTGACCACCTGTGTCATGAGCTGGCATTACTCTGCAGCTCGGCCACTCCTCTTGAGCTTTTTGAGCTGCTGGCAAAAATGCTGCACTCGCTCACACAGGCTAAACCGATCACGCTTTATCGTCGCTTGAGCTCAGGCAATCTCCGCTTGGCATACTGCTACCCGATGGAAAGTACCCTGACCTCTCATTCCCCCCTGCTCGCTATTCGTTGTTACGACGACCTAGCGGCTTCAGAACTGCAACTTTATGAGCTAAATGGCGAACATGGCGTGTGGGGCTATATTGGGCATCCCCCTGCGGTCGACGCTGGACCAGGCAAATGGATTCAGTTGCTCATCGATATTGCGTCCCAACGCTTACGCTTGTTAAAAGCAGAGCGCATGGCCGCTCGCCAGTCAGGTTTAAAGTCGCGCCGCAAGCTGCTATCACGAGATATTAAACGCCTGACGTCCATCGATGGTATTTTGCAGCATCATGGTGCCAGTTGGTGCGATATTTTTCAGGCTGAGGGTATCGCACTGACGTATCAGGGCGATCTACACTGCTTTGGCGAATGTCCCTCCAAGCACCAGTTATTTCATCAGCTACAGCAGTTGAACCAACAGAACGCCCATGACGAAATCGCCGAGCTAACTGGCAGTTGCCAAGGAGGCTTGGCGGCCCCGCTCAGCGTTGCGAATGCTTCATTGGGTTGGTTACTGCTGTTTCGTCAACAGCCGCTACACCCCACCTTGGCTGCGGATGTAACGCTTCAAGACGCCTTGAGTTATTGGATGCCACTGGAAGCCGCTATGATGATTGAGCTGGCCGATGATTTGGCAGTGGCTATTACAGCCCAGGAGGTCGTTCGCCTCAATCGCCAGTTAACCAAAACTAATCAACGCCTTGAGGGCCTGGCCCATACCGATCCTTTAACGAAATGCTGGAATCGTTACTACACCGAGCTAGTGATTGAGGATTTGCTCGATTCGTCAGTCAGTTTCGCCATGTTGATGTTTGATATTGATGATTTTAAAAATATTAACGATACCTATGGGCATGCAGTAGGCGACGACATCTTGCGTGATATGGCACATTTAGTGCAGAAATCGTTGCGAGATGATGACCATCTTGGCCGCTGGGGAGGCGAAGAGTTCGTCGTCATCACCAAGGGACATGACCAAGATGCCAGCCTAGCCCTGGCTAACCGGCTTTGCCGCAATGTGGAACAACACACTTTCGCCACCGCTGACCAATTAACGATTAGTATCGGCCTAACCCTTGTGCAGCCCGGTGACCAGCCCCGCCAACTATTTGAGCGGGCGGATCGAGGCATGTATCTGGCCAAGATGGCGGGTAAAAATCGGGTCATTATTTGCTAATCACCCAACAGCACACAGTTTTCGAATAGGCGATGCCCATGCAGCGGTTATTACTGATTGGTGCGGGCCATGCCCACGCCTTTGTACTCGAAGCCTTTGCCCTCCAGCCGGAACCCAACATCGCGATTACCGTGGTGAGCGATAGTCCGTTAGCGGCTTACTCAGGCAGCGTGCCCGCGTGGCTGGCGGGAGAGTGCACGCTGCGCGAGACGCAAATCAACGTGGCTGCGTTATGCCAACGGGCCAACGCTCGATTGATTCTTTCCCCAGCTAAAACTATTAACACGCTACTACGCCATGTGGCGCTGGAGAATGGCGAGCAGGTTAATTTTGATGTGGCCTCCTTCAATATCGGCTCGACCCTGACGCTCCCCCAGCAGCACGGAGAGCAACTCCCCAAGCTACTCGCCATGCGCCCATTAAGCAGCTTGCACCAGCGCTGGCAGGCACTGCAGAACGAAATTAGCCATTTACCTGACGGCGGCACCCAACGGGTGATGGGCGTTGGCGGAGGCGCCGCAGGCTGTGAAACGCTAATGAGCGTACTGGCCCAGTTGCGCCAACAGCGCCCGGATATTGAGTGGCAGGGGCATTTGCTCAGCGCTGCTAACGAACTGCTGCCGGATGCCGGGCGCTTACCACGCTGGCTAATAAAGCGTGCGCTCTCCAAAGCAGGTATCTCCGTTCACTTTGAGCAACGCGGAGAAACACTGATTGCAGGCGGCGTCGCAACCCATGATGATAAACGCCTCGATGCGGATATCGTGCTATGGGCAACCGGCGCGGTTGGCCACCCTTGGCTTGAGGACACCGCGCTGCCGTTGGACAAACACGGTTTTATCCGCGTAGAGAACACGCTGGAAGTCACAGGCCAGCCGAGTGTTTTTGCCGTTGGCGACTGTGCAGGTTTGACCCCGGCGCTGCCCAGCGCAGGGGTTTATGCGGTGCGTATGGGTCCGCACTTGGCAAACAACCTACGCCGCGCCTGCCACGGTGAGCCACTATCCCCCTGGCAGCCMCCCAAACGCGTATTGGCACTGATTGGTACCGGCGACGGCCGCGCCATTGCCAGCCGCGGCGCCCTTGGCCTTTCAGGCAAATGGGTATGGGAATGGAAAAAGCGCATTGATGCGCGCTTTATTGCCCGTTTCAATCCGCCTTTTGAGGACTGACTGTCCGTTAGTTTCCTTCGCGCCAACCGCCTAATACTCGGCTGTCTGGGCCAAAAAAGACCAAGCGATCATGGTCGATCAAGTAACGATAGGCGCTCTCCAACATATTCGTCACTCGCTGAGCGTCTTCCATTTTAGGGCACGCCATGCGCGTGGTGGCCAGTTCGCTAAATTCAATGCGTTGGTTCTCGCCGAGCGTTACCTCGCCGGTAAAACGGTTACAGCCATCGTGGCCGGTGACGCTTCCATTCGGTGAAATCTGGAAAAAGGCTGCTTCCGGCATCGACAACCTTTCATCGGTGCCCACTAACAGCAGGTTCCAACGTTGATCGACGATAGCACCCGAGAGCGAGGAGCCACTTGGGCCGTCTTGCGGTACCGAGCTTGGTCCAGGCGCACTGCTACACGCACTTAACAGCAGTGCAGCCGAGGCTAACAGTGGCAGTAAACGCCAACCTTTCATGGTCATGGTGATCTTTCCCTTGTTTAACGATTACCGGCTAGTTCTTAACAATAGTTCTTAACAACGGTTCTTAACAACAGTTTTTAACACCAAGCTCTTACCAGCTACCGCTGTTTTCCATTGAGGCCCAGGGCTCTTGCGGTGCCAAGGCATCGCCCTTCTGCAGCAGTTCAACAGAGATGCCATCGGGCGATTTCACAAACGCCATATGGCCATCACGGGGCGGGCGATTAATCGTCACGCCGTTGTCTTTAAGGTGCTGGCAGAGCGCATAAATGTCGTCCACCCGGTAAGCCAGGTGGCCAAAATTACGCCCGCCAGTGTACTCTTCAGGATCCCAATTATAGGTCAGTTCTAATTCTGGTGCGGTCAGCCGCTCCGAGCGCGGCTCATCTGCTGGCGCGGCCAGGAATACCAGCGTAAAGCGCCCTTTCTCATTCTCTTTACGGCGCACTTCTTTAAGCCCCAGCAAATCGCAGTAAAAACGCAGCGAAGCATCTAGGTCACTGACACGCACCATGGTATGTAGATATTGCATATCAACTCCTGAGAGAAAAAAACGTCCTAGTCATACTTTACAAAAACGTGACAGCGGAAATAAATCGCTGCAACGCTGTATAATTAAATAATACCCTTTATCTTAGCTGGGTTTACCCGTCGGAGAAACCTGTGGATTCAGTCACTCAAGCCGCGCTTGGCGCAGCCATTGGCGGTGCCGTATTGGGCAAGCGCTTAGGGCGCAAGGCCATTCTAATCGGCGCCGTACTGGGCACCCTGCCCGATCTTGATGTAGCGTTGGACTATGGCGATGCTGTAGCCAATGTCACTGAGCATCGAGGCTTTAGCCATTCGCTTTTTGTGCTCACCGGGTTAGCTACCCTATTGGCGCTGCTGTGCACGCGATTTGCTCCCGCAAAAGATATCAGCCTGCCCCGCTGGTGGAGCTTCTTTACGCTAATACTGATCACCCATCCACTGCTCGACGCGCTCACCACGTACGGCACTCAACTGCTTTGGCCGCTTGATCTGTCCCCATCGGCATGGCCGATTATTTTTATAATCGACCCGCTCTACACCCTTCCGTTACTGATTGCGATTGGGGTTGCACTGGTATCACAGCGAGTAATGAAGGCGTGCGCTTGGGGATTAGCGATCACTTGTGTTTACCTCATGATGGCCGCTGGGGCTAAGTTAACGGTGGAGCAACGCCTTGCCCCGGCACTGGCGGAGCAGGGGCTGGAGGAAGCTCCCCTACTGATACAGCCAACGCCGTTTAACATTGTGCTATGGCGTGCCACGGTCATGGGCGAGGATCGTTATTATGAAAGTCTGGTGAGCGTGTTCGACAGTGACCGGCAACCACGTCTTGAGCCGCTGGTTAGTAACCCTGAATTGGCGGAGTATGCCCTGGCCAGCCAGCAAGGGCAGCGCTTAACGTGGTTCACGGGGCCTTTCCTGCGCTATGAAACACGACTTCTGGACGGAAAAGAGACGCTGATCGCCACCGATATTCGGCTCGGCTTCCCTGGTTTTCATCCGTTTAGCTTTACCCTGGCAACGCTTGAAAGTGATCGCTGGCACCCGCTGGCGGTGAGCGAACAAGTGGAGAGTACCCGCGGTATTCAGTTGGAAACACTATCACGGCTTGCCGCTCGCGCCACTGGCAACACCTCAGCCCTTTGCGCCAGCGACTTTGTGCCGCCAGAGTGGCGGGCCGAGCGTATTGTCTATCGTTGCTGAGCTAGCTCTTTATGAGATTCGGCTAGGGGGCAATACCTTGGCCGCAGCCACTATATTGCTCGCCGCCATAGGTTAGCGTAACGCGGGCGGGAAAAGGCTTTCCGCTCATATTGTCAAAGCAGGCACCGGCCTCAATGCGCACGCGGAAAAAAGGCTCCACATCGGCGTTTTCAATCACAACCCGACCTGCGTCGTTGTCCATCACGCTAACCATATAGGGCAGTTGAAGACGCTCTTCCCCATAGTTCGTCTCCATCGTCAGCGTGGGCGTGTCATTCGCTAGCGCAACCGTCCAGCCCGGCTCATTGCCCTGGCCAAAAAACATTACMCCGGGCTTCTCGGTTCGAGTTAAGGCATCACGCTGCTCAGCCTGCGAACACTTCAGCTGCCCCCGCGGCGTTTCCACTAGCGCCTTGTCACCCCGGTTCCAGAAGCTAATCTCACCGTCTTGATAGCGCGCGCCGCTGGCCACGATCGCCTGGGGGAGCCGCCATGCGCCGTGCAGCGACCATAGACGTAGGTCGTTGGCATTGGTCGCGGTCACTAAGTTCTGTTGTGCAGGCTCACATTGCCAAGCGGTAAATTGGGAGGCTGAGCCAGGGAATAGCGCCGAGGGCAGAAAAGGCGCTCGGTTATCCAGCGTTGCTTGGTTAGCGGCGGCAGTTTCTTTAGAGGCTATTGTTTCTGCGGAGGGGGTTGCTGCGCAGCCCCCGAGCACCGCCATCACACCGGCAGCGGCGATGGCACCACCCCATGTTTTTAACGTATTCATACATCGTGCTCCCTGTAAAAATGCTGCTATTGCCTACTGAGCGGCTTACCCACGTTTGAACGCCTGCAGGTCATGCGTATCAATACTCTCGACCTGCGGGGGTAACTCCAGCTCTTCGCGTTTGATTTTAACCTGCATTTTTTCCGCTAGCCGTTCGGCGTCGTCGTCGGTGGTGCGCCCGTTAAGCTCCGCCAACTGTGCCATGCCCTGATGATAGAAAGTGAGTAAATCCAACGCCGTACGGTTGTTCTCTTCCACCGCTTTGCGCAGTTGCGAAAGGTAGCCACTGACTTGCGATAGGTGATGTTTTAGCTGCCAGACGTAGCGAACCTCCGTCATCCATGGGCGCTCGCGCAGCACGGCAAATAACGCACTGGTGGCCAATAACCCAAGCAGCACGCCGAGGGCGTTGAGCCATAGGCTACTGCCAAAGGKGGAGGTAAGGAGCATTGAGAATAGGAGGCCAAAAATAATCAGTTGCCCCGCCATGGCAAAGCTGATCATTCGGGCTTTGCGGCGGTAGGTCTCGGGATCGTGATGTTCTAGGGTAAATACCATGGCCAGCCTCATTATCGCTGCAAACGCCCTATGATACGGGGCTGGCCAGGGCAAACAAGTAATAGCGTTTACAAATGCAATTACGCCAAACGCTCCGCGGCCGTTTTAAGTAAGTGTTCGGTCGTTTCCCAGCCCACGCAGGCATCGGTGACCGATACGCCGTAGCGCATGGCACCAGGCTTGAGCGGCTGTTTGCCCTCGAACAAATGGCTTTCCAGCATCAGCGCTACCAGGTTAGCTTCGCCCGCCTGACGCTGCGCCAACACATCCAGCATCACTTCACTCTGGCGGCGATGATCTTTACGCGCATTGGCATGGCTGCAATCCACCATCAGCCGTGGGTTTTGCCCGGCGTTACGCAACGCAGTAGTGGCTGCCCGCACATGGTGACTCTGGTAGTTGGGCTCACCGTGACCGCCGCGCAGCACCACGTGGGTGTGCGGGTTACCCGTGGTTTGCTGAACAACCGGGTGGCCGTGAGGATCTACCGCGAAACGCTGGTGCGGGTGGGCCGCCGCACTCATGGCATCAATCGCCACTTGCACATCGCCGCTGGTGGCATTTTTAAAGCCCACCGCTGCTAGCAAGTCACTGGCCAGTTCACGGTGCAACTGCGATTCGGTGGTGCGCGCGCCAATCGCTACCCAGCTCAGTAAATCATCCAAGTAAGGCGCCAGCATCGGCTGCAAAAGCTCGGTGGCCACCGGCAGGCCGCGGGCGGCTACCGCATGCATGAGTTCACGGGAGAGCGCCAAACCGCGGGGCATATCGCCGCTGCCATCTAAGCCTGGGTCGTAGGCCAGCCCTTTCCAGCCCACGGTGGTGCGCGGTTTTTCAACGTAGACGCGCATCACCGGCAAAATGTGCTCGCTCACTTCTTCACTGAGTGCGGCTAGGCGGTCGGCGTATTCAAGTGCTGCGTCTGGGTCATGCACGGAGCAGGGACCCACCACAACCAGTAAGCGATTATCGTGACCGCTCAAAATCTGTTGGACGGCGTGGCGTTGGCGGGCAACCTGCTCACTCAGCGAGTCACCTAACGAGATATGCTGATGAAGCTGGGCAGGGGTTGGCAGCCGCTGTGTGGAAGAGTTGGCTTCCGGCATAGGCCGTAGGCTGGCGTGGGCCGTGTTTACAACAGGGTTGTTTACAACAGTGCTGATAGGCGCATTCATGATCAATTCTCCGCAAGCGTACATCGTTTAACTAGGTGACCACCCAGGCGTACGCGGTCGGAGGTGGCAGCTAGCACCGACCGCGCGTCGCTAAATCGCCAGCTATAGCCGTAACCCACAAAATAGGTAGCGAAAGCGTTAGTCAGTGCGCGATAGATCATGATGCTGCTCCTTGATGAAATAATAATGAAAACTCACTAAGCCCAACAATAGCCATGTTTCACAATACAAGGCCCAAAAACGCCAGAAGCCCCGGCGGGGTTACCGACCGGGGCTTCTGTGCTTGCGGCAGGCAACCGAGTGGTGTGCCTGGTGGCGCGACGTTAGGCGTCGGCCAGGGGCACACCGTGGCTAAACCAATACCCATAAAACGCAAAGCCACCAGCCAATTCTGGCTGTGGGTTTACTATATGTGGGGTGGTTAGTCGCTGCATGCCCATATTCCGTTAGATTCTGTTAGTTCCGCTGGCAATCCCTAGCCCAAGTAAATCGTCTGATAGGGCTGCCGCCATGGCGTTGAGGTTTTATCCTGCCTGCAAGCGCTGCAAATGGCAACACTCAACCGCTAAAAGCTTGCACCCAACCAATAGTAGCGGGCAGCGCGCTCATACTTACCAGCACCACCAAGCCTAGAAAGATGGACAGGAAACCAGAATCGTCTTTAAAGTTTTCGTCGTGTTGGGCCATGTTAGCCTCCTTTTTTTTATCAACACTATATCAGGGGGGAAGTAGCCAAAATCTGAGGCCATATTAAGTAGATCGAGGTGCGTAGGCAAACACATCCGAAAACACTCGCTCTAGTTTAGTGCCTTTTGCATCCAGCGCATCCAGGCAGGCATAGACCATGTTGGGCGACCCCGAGATATACACGTCGTGGGTGTCTGGTGTGATATCGGCGCTTTTTAATACTTGGTCAACACGCCCCAGGTGATGGGTGATCCGCTCTCCGGCCGCCAACGGCTCTTCTAAAGGTGATTCGGTCACCGCATGAAAGCAGACGTTAGCATGGGTTTGCGCCCAGTGGCTGGCCAGTTGCTCTAAATAGAGATCGCGGTGCTCACGGGCCGCCCACCAGAGTGAAATCTCTCGCTCCGGCTGTTCGTGCAGCACCGCTTCAATGATGGCTTTCATCTGCGAAAACCCCGTACCTGCAGCAATCAGCAGTAGCGGCCTTTCACTCTCGCTATCAAGCACACACTCACCGCCGGGCAGACGCAGTGTGAGCTGGTTGGCGACCTGTAGCAGTTCACGCAGCCGCGCTGAGTTATCACGCTCCGGCCAGTGCTGAATATGCAGCTCGATCACGCCATTGCTGCGATCTGCACTGGCGATCGAAAACGGCACCCAGGTTGTATCGTCCAGCTTAAGCTCTAAATATTGCCCCGGCGCATGCTGCATGGCTTCGGGGCGCCCGGCTAGCGTCACACCAAACACGTCCGGGTTTAAGTTCTCAACCTCGGTGACTTGGCACGTCAACGTCCTTGCACTCATGAAAGCCTCTTTTAACAAATTCGGTCAGCGATACGCTGCATGATCCACTACTGAATTAACCGCATCAAAGGCGAGGGGGCGGTAGCTCAAGGCCAATACCCAGCGCTTCCCAACGCTCATCCACGCGCGCTTTAACGGCATCGTCCATCACAATCGGGGTGCCCCATTCGCGGTCGGTTTCGCCTGGCCACTTATTGGTGGCATCGAGTCCCATTTTCGAGCCTAGCCCTGAGACTGGCGAGGCGAAATCGAGATAATCAATCGGGGTATTTTCGACCATCACGGTATCCCGCGCAGGATCCATCCGGGTGGTAATCGCCCAGATCACGTCTTCCCAATTGCGCGCATCCACGTCGTCATCCAGCACAATCACAAACTTGGTGTACATAAACTGGCGCAGGAAGCTCCACACCCCCATCATCACGCGCTTGGCGTGCCCGGGGKACTGCTTCTTCATGGTGACCACCGCCATGCGGTAAGAACAGCCTTCCGGCGGCAGGTAGAAGTCGACAATTTCGGGGAACTGCTTGCACAGAATAGGCACAAAGACTTCGTTGAGCGCCACGCCCAAAATCGCCGGTTCATCCGGCGGACGCCCGGTATAGGTCGAGTGATAAATCGCATCACGGCGCATGGTCATCCGCGTGATGGTAAATACCGGAAAGTGGTCGACCTCGTTGTAKTAACCGGTGTGATCGCCAAAGGGGCCTTCCGCCGCCATATCATCTGGGTAGATAAAGCCTTCGAGGATAATCTCGCTGGACGCAGGCACATCCAGGTCGGCGTGGCCGCACTTGACCAACTCGGTACGCGAACCGCGCAGCAGACCCGCAAAGGCGTACTCCGAGAGCGAATCCGGCACCGGAGTAACCGCACCCAGAATCGTCGCCGGGTCGGCGCCAAGCGCCACAGCGACCGGGAAAGGCTCGCCAGGATGGGCTTTTTGAAACTCAAGAAAGTCCAGCGCGCCGCCGCGATGGGAGAGCCAGCGCATAATCAGGCGGTTTTTGCCGATTTTCTGCTGACGGTAAATGCCCAGATTCTGACGCTTCTTATGCGGCCCTTTGGTAATCACCAGCGGCCAGGTGACCAGCGGCGCCGCATCGCCCGGCCAGCAGTGCTGAATCGGCAGCAGGCCAAGGTCGACCTCGTCGTCTTCATACACCACTTCTTGCACCGGTGCATGCTTGACGTTTTTCGGCCCCATGCTGAGCACTTGCTTGAAGATCGGTAGCTTGTCCCAGGCGTCTTTCAAGCCTTTGGGCGGGTCAGGCTCTTTGAGAAACGCCAACAGCTTACCCACTTCTCGTAGCGCTTCCACCGAGTCTTGACCCATGCCCAGCGCCACCCGTTTAGGCGTACCAAACAGGTTGCCAAGCAGCGGCATGTCGTGGCCTTTGACGTTTTCAAACAGCAACGCCGGGCCACCGGCACGCAGGGTGCGGTCGCAAATTTCGGTGATTTCCAGATAAGGATCGACTTCGACGGAGATACGCTTGAGCTCACCCTGCGCTTCAAGCGCTGCGATGAACTCGCGCAAGTCTTTATACTTCAAGGCACGCTCCCTGGCTGGCAAGTGCGCCGCCTTAGCGGCGCTTCATCGCTTCAAAGAACTCAAGATTGGTCTTGGTATCTTTCAGACGGTCGATCAGGAATTCAGTGGCGGCGGTGTCTTCCATCGGATTAAGCAGCTTACGCAGAATCCACATGCGCTGCATTTCATCCTCAGAAGCCAGCAGGTCTTCACGACGGGTGCCGCTGCGACGGATATTGATTGCCGGGAATACGCGACGCTCTGCCAGTTTGCGGTCCAGATGGGCTTCCATATTACCGGTACCCTTGAACTCTTCGAAGATGACTTCGTCCATCTKGGAGCCGGTATCGACCAGCGCCGTGGCGATAATCGTCAAGCTGCCGCCCTCTTCGATGTTACGCGCCGCACCAAAGAAGCGTTTCGGCTTTTCAAGGGCGTGGGCATCGACACCACCGGTAAGTACTTTGCCGGAGCTAGGTACCACGGTGTTGTAGGCACGCGCTAGTCGGGTAATCGAGTCAAGCAGGATGACCACGTCTTTCTTGTGCTCAACCAAGCGCTTGGCTTTCTCGATCACCATTTCGGCCACTTGCACGTGACGCGCAGGCGGCTCATCGAAGGTCGACGCCACTACTTCGCCACGCACGGTGCGCGACATTTCGGTCACTTCCTCAGGGCGCTCATCGATCAGCAGTACGATCAGATGACACTCTGGATTGTTGCGCGTAATGGAAGTCGCGATGTTTTGCAACATCAGCGTTTTACCCGCCTTGGGCGGCGATACCAGCAAACCACGTTGGCCTTTACCGATCGGCGCGGTTAGATCGATGATCCGCGCGGTAAGGTCTTCCGTGGAGCCGTTMCCGATCTCCATACGCATACGATCGTCTGGGAACAGCGGCGTTAAGTTCTCAAACAGGATCTTGTGCTTGGCATTTTCCGGACGGTCAAAGTTAATTTGACTGACCTTCAGCAGGGCGAAGTAGCGCTCACCCTCCTTCGGCGGACGGATTTTGCCGGAAATGGAGTCACCCTTGCGCAGATTGAAACGGCGGATCTGCGAAGGCGATATGTAGATATCGTCGGGACCGGCGAGATAGGAGCTGTCAGCGCTACGCAGGAAGCCGAAGCCATCCTGAAGAATTTCCAGCACACCGTCGCCGTAAATATCCTCGCCACTTTTGGCGTGTTTTTTAAGGATGGCGAAAATGATGTCCTGCTTGCGCGAACGGGCCAAGTTATCAATACCCATTTCACGGGCGATATCGAGGAGCTCGGGAACGGTTTTTTGCTTGAGTTCAGTGAGATTCATCGGTGTGTTAGAAAGTTGCTCATGGAAGCTGGGCGCCAGGCGCCGGGAGTATGACAGGAGGCGTGAAAGTGACGCCGTGTGATGCGTTCAGACCCCGGTAAAGGCACGCGCTCGAAGATGAAAGGAACTGGGTTGGACTTAACTAACAACGCTGTAGCTTGTCATCATTAAGACTCAACTCGAGGGTGCTAACAGTTGTTTAATCTGGTTCCCACAGGAGAGTGGTTGAACCAGTGGGCTATCTGACGACTTGGAATTCTGGCTGACGCTAACGGGACAACAGTGAGTAACGTCTGGGGCGACCAAGGTGCCGTACTTGAGCAACGCATGCAAGATTTTTTATCTGAACGTCAGTTACCTAAACGGCAGTCATCTCAACAGCGAAGCACTTGTGGACACACTAACTAACCAGGTCAGATCAGGCCAGTAGCTCGATGGTAGTCAAGCGCCGCGATAAACGCAAGCCTTTGGCAATTGACAATAGATAAAGGTCGCCGCAACCTTGGCACAGCCAACACCAAGGAATGCTCATGCCCACGGATATTTCGCCCCCCATTGCCACCTCTGCCGCCGAGGCAGACAGCGGTGCACCGCAGCGCTTAGCCGCTATTGACCTGGGCTCCAACAGCTTTCACCTACTGGTGGCCAACTACCAGCATGAACGCCTTCAGGTGGTGGCCCGCTTGGGTGAAAAGGTGCAGCTAGCCGCGGGTTTGGACGATGACGGCCTGCTCAGCGAAGAGGCGATGCAGCGCGCGTTGGACTGCCTGGGGCGCTTTGCGCCGTTTTTAAGCGACATTACCCACGCTAATTTACGCATCGTAGGGACTAATGCACTGCGCGATGCCGATAATAGCCAAGCGTTTATCGAGCGCGCCGAGGCCCAGTTAGGCCATGCCATCGAAATTATTGCCGGTCGCGAAGAGGCCCGGCTGATTTATTTAGGCGCCGCCCACGCTCTGGCCGAAAATGGCCGCCGCTTAATCGTCGACATTGGCGGCGGTTCGACCGAATTTATTATCGGCGAAGCTTTCGAGCCCAAAGCGCTGGAAAGCTTGCGCATGGGCTGCGTGACTTTTTCCCGACGTTTCTTCGCCGACGGTGAATTAAACGAAAAACGCATGCGCCGTGCTGAGTTAGCTGCGCTCTCAGAACTGGCCAATATTCAGCGACCCTACCAACGCCTAGGGTGGGACGACCCGGTTGGCTCCAGCGGCACAATTAAGGCTGCCGCCAGCGTATTGCATGCTTACGGCGACACCCCCCACGAAGGCGTTATCACCCGTGACGGTTTGAAGCAGCTGCGCGAACGGCTGCTGAAGTGTAAGCAGCTGGATAAAGTCGTGCTGGATGGACTCAAAGCCGACCGGGCCAAAGTCTTCCCGGCAGGTATTGCCATTCTTGGGGCGATTTTTGAAGCCTTCGATTTAACTCAAATGCGCTATGCGGATGGCGCCCTGCGTGAAGGCGTGCTCTACGACATGGCCGGGCGTAACACAGCAGAAGATTCTCGCTCCAAGAGCCTGGAGTCGCTCAAACGCACCTACGATGTGGATACGCGCCAAGGGCTCAACGTCGCCGACACCGCCGAGCGCCTGTTCGACCAGGTGCACCAGGTGTGGTCACTAAGCCCTGAACAAGGGCGCTACTTGCAGTGGGCATGCTTGGTGCATGAAATCGGCCTGGCGATCTCCCACAGCCAGTTCCATCGCCACGGCGCCTACCTGCTGGAGCACTCTGACCTGGCCGGTTTTTCACGCCCTGAACAGCGCCAACTGGCGTTTTTAGTGCGTGCCCACCGGCGCAAATTTCCGCTCAAGGAGTGGCAGGCCCTGCCCGAGGCGCAGCAAGCGTCTACCCAGAAGCTCGCCCGGCTGCTGCGCTTAGCCGTACTGCTCAACCATTCGCGTCCTGAAGTCGCCCCGCCGCTACCCGAGATTAGCGCTGACAGCCATAGCCTGACGCTCACCCTGCCTGCCAGCGATGAACCCACTCTGTTGAGCACCGACTTGGAGCAGGAGCAGGCGTTTATGGAAGCTGCAGGGTTTAAGCTGGTGATTAAACAAGTGAAGTTAAACGGCTAAAGGCGACCCCCTCGGCCTGCCATAGTAGCTTGGCAGGGGGGCAAATGACGCCAATACATGCATCCGCCTGCATAATCACCACCAGCCGCTCGCGTTCCCAGGGCGGCATATCAGCCTCTTGTAACAGCCGCTTAAGATCACGCCGCCCCCGTTTAGGCAATTGAATAACCTCGCCTCCCTGGCGCCAAGTTACCCTCAGCACGTGAGAGTGCGGCTGAGATGATGCCAGCTGCCAGCCTAACGGCCCAACGGGCGTTTCCAGCGGGGCTTGACCATCCCAGCGGGCCTCCCATGGCGGCAGCATTTCAAGCGGTGCGATCAGATAGAGCCGCTGGCGCCACAGGCGCGCCTGGGCGCCCGGCCACTCAACGCACACCTCAGCATCAGCCTTCGCCGTCAGCTGATCCAACAGGCTATCTAAGCGCTTCTGCGGCGGCGTAGGTAAGCCCTGCTGCTGACAGAGAGTGCGCACCAGTAGCCGCTGGCGCGCACGGGAGCGCTGCCTAAGCGCGCTCGCATCTACATGCCCTTCACCGGTGGTGAGCGCTACTAACTCGGCCGCTAAATATTCGCTAAGCACAGCATCTGCTTCACTGGCGTGGGCTGCGCTATTCGCTAAAGCAACGTCGGCGGCGGGCCAGCGCTCACGCAGTGCAGGTAATATCCGGTGACGCAGTCGATTACGGTCAAAGCGAATATCCTGGTTGGTAGGATCTTCGCACCAATTCAACTCAAGCAGACCCGCTGCAGCTTCAAGTTCAGCTCGACGCACGGAGAGCCATGGACGCACCAAGGTAATTCCCTCGGCCTCGCGCAGAAATGGCATGCCCGCCAGGCCACGCAGTCCACTGCCGCGCAGGGCAGCAAGCAGAAAGGTTTCTGCCTGATCATCCTGGTGCTGAGCCAGCCACAGCGTGTCACCAGCGGGAAGCGTTGCCTGAAATGCGGCATAGCGGGCGTTGCGTGCCGCACCCTCGACGCCTTTACCTTGGGCATCCACCGACACGCGAACCACCGTTAGCGGAACGTTCAACCGCACGCAGAGCGTTTTACACTGCTGTTCGAATGCCGCCGCTGCCGCCTGGAGGCCGTGGTTAATATGAAGGGCGCGCAGGGGACGGTCTGCTTGTTCGCAGACGGCTGCGGCTAATGTAAGCAGCAAGCAGGAGTCCAGACCGCCGGAGAGTGCCACCCAAATAGAGCGCCCCGGCGGGGTTTCCGCCAGGGCGTCTTCAAGCAAGCCTTGCAGTAATTTACGCGGCTGGGGCGCCATAGCTCATTAAACGCTTGTAGCGACGCTCTAACAGCGCGTCGGTGTCCATCGCCTGCAGACGTTCCAGGCTGGCGGTTAGCGCCTCTTTGACCCGTTCAGCGGTGGTCAGCGGGTGGCGGTGGGATCCACCCAGCGGCTCTTTAATGAGCGAATCGACAAAACCCAACTCTTTCAGTCGCTCGGCGGTAATGCCCATTGCCTGGGCGGCGTCCGAGGCTTTGGTGGCACTCTTCCACAGAATCGAGGCGCAGCCTTCTGGCGAGATCACCGAGTAGGTGGAGTACTGCAGCATTTGCAGCTCGTCGCAGACACCAATGGCCAGTGCGCCACCTGAACCACCCTCACCCACTACCGTCGAGATAATCGGGGTTTTCAGCCGCGACATAACGGCCAGGTTGTAGGCGATGGCTTCGGACTGACCGCGCTCTTCGGCGTCAATGCCTGGGTAAGCGCCCGGGGTATCGATAAAGGTCAGCACCGGCATTTTAAAGCGCTCAGCCATTTCCATCAGACGGCACGCTTTGCGGTAGCCCTCCGGGCGTGGCATACCAAAGTTACGGCGCACCTTCTCTTTTACATCGCGGCCTTTTTGATGGCCAATGACCATTACCGGTGCATCGTTCAGCCGCGCGATGCCACCGACTAGCGCGGCATCATCGGCGAAGTTGCGGTCGCCGTGCAGCTCGTCAAAGTCGGTAAAGATGTGCTCAAGATAGTCCAGCGTGTAGGGGCGCTGGGGATGCCGTGAAATCTGCGAAACCTGCCAGGGAGTCAAATCCTTGAAGATCGATTCCGTCAGCTTGCGGCTTTTCTCTTCCAGCCGAGCAATCTCGTCAGAAAGGTTCACTTGGCTATCGGAGCTGACTAAGCGCAGCTCCTCAATTTTTGCCTGAAGTTCGGCAATCGGCTGTTCAAAATCGAGATAATTAGGATTCATCGGCGCTGCCTATAAAAAGTAGCCTGATCAAAATAAGCATTGATAAGTAATGAGAGAATAAGCGCATTATCGCACCCTGACCCAGCCACGCAAGTTAGGCTCTCTTTAGCGATAACGGAGCTGAACACCTGCCTGGCCCTGCACATCCCGCAGCGCCAGCAGTAAATCGTCACTAGGCGCCACTTTCCACTCATCGGCAAGCTCGAGCCAGGCAACCGCTGCCGGGTGGCGGTACTGCAGGCGTACCGGCAAACCTTCCTCGTCGCGGTACGGCGTCAAGCTGTCGCGCAGGGTCTCAATTAAACGACCATTGATTTGCCCCGCATCCAGTGCCAGCTCCACCGCCTGACCGTAGCGAATGCGCGCGGTCACCATCGGCGTGACATCCTTGCCGCGCAAGCGCAGGCCGCCGGAAAATTCATCGCTGGAGACTTCGCCCTCAACGATCAATACCTGATCGGCCTCAATCTGACCGCGCAGTTGCTCAAATAGCTCCCCAAACAGCGAAGCTTCAATGCGCCCGGTGCGGTCATCCAGGGTAATAAATGCCATGGTATCGCCGCGTTTGGACTTCATGGTGCGCACGCCGACCACTAGTCCAGCAACGCGCTGGGGGTCGCGAGAGGGTTTTAAATCACTGATCCGAGTCGACACAAAGCGCTTTAATTCGCGCTCGTATTCGTCGATCGGGTGGCCGGTGAGGTAAAGCCCCAGGGTATCTTTCTCGCCTGAGAGTCGCTCGCGGTCGGTCCACTCGCGGGCGTTGATATACTCAGCGTAAACGTTACTGTCGCCTTCACCAGCCCCTTCGTCGGCGCTAAACGCATCACCGAACATATCCAGCATGCCCAGATTCTGGTTAGCGTGGTTCTGGGCGGCGGCTTTTAGCGCGTCTTCCATCGCCGCGAACAGCACCGCGCGATTGGGGCCGATGGTATCCAGCGCGCCGGAGCGAATCAGTGCCTCAAGGGTGCGCTTATTCATCCGCTTGGGGTCGATACGACGACAGAAGTCGAAGATATCCTTAAACGGGCCATCTGCTTCACGTGCTTCGACAATGGCGCCAATGGGGCCTTCGCCCACGCCACGAATCGCGCCTAGCCCATAGACCACCCGCGCATCGGTATCGACGGTAAACTTGTAGCCACCGACGTTGACGTTCGGCGGGGTCACGGTGAGCCTGAGGTTACGACACTCCTCAATCAGCGGTACCACTTTATCCAGGTTGTCCATTTCCGTGGACATAACCGCGGCCATGAAGGGCCCTGGGTAGTGGGCTTTCAGCCACGCGGTTTGGTAAGACACCAGCGCGTAGGCGGCCGAGTGGGACTTGTTAAAACCGTAACCGGCGAATTTTTCCACCAGGTCGAAGATGTTACCGGCCAGGTCTTTATCGATGCCGTTGGCGGCACACCCCTCCATAAAGCCGTCGCGCTGTTTGGCCATCTCTTCGGGCTTTTTCTTACCCATGGCCCGACGCAGCATATCGGCCTGGCCGAGGCTGTAGCCTGCCATGACCTGCGCGATCTGCATGACCTGCTCTTGGTAGAGAATGATGCCGTAGGTAGGCGCCAGCACGGGCTTTAACAGCTCATGCTGGTAATCAGGGTGGGGATAAGAGACTTCGGCCCGGCCGTGCTTACGGTTGATAAAGTCATCAACCATGCCTGACTGCAGCGGCCCGGGTCGGAACAGCGCCACCAGGGCGATCATGTCATCCAGGGAGTCGGGCAGCAGGCGCTTGATCAGTTCCTTCATACCGCGAGATTCAAGCTGGAAGACCGCGGTTGTCTCGGCGCGCTTGAGCATCTCAAAGGTGGGCGCGTCGTCCAGCGGGATGCTCTCGATATTGAGCGGCCCCTGACCATTAACGCTGCGCACCTTATCGACCATCTCCAGCGCCCAGTCGATAATCGTCAGCGTACGCAGGCCCAGGAAGTCAAACTTAACCAGCCCGGCCTCTTCAATGTCGTTTTTATCAAACTGAACGACCAAGCCGGAGCCGTCTTCATCGCAGAGCAGCGGCGAAAAATCGGTCAGCTTGGTGGGAGCGATAACCACCCCACCGGCGTGTTTACCAGTACCGCGAGTGGTGCCCTCTAGTTTGAGCGCCATCTCCCAGATCTCTTCGGCTTCGTCGTCGTTGCCGATAAATTCTTTAAGCGCGGGCTCCTGCTCAATCGCTTTGGCCAGCGTCATGCCCACTTCAAAGGGAATCAGCTTGGAGAGCTTGTCACCCAGCGAATAGGGGCGCCCCTGGGCACGGGCCACGTCACGCACCACCGCCTTGGCCGCCATGGTGCCAAAGGTAACAATCTGAGAAACCGCGTTACGCCCGTAGCGCTCGGCCACGTACTCAATGACTTTGTCGCGTTTCTCCATGCAGAAATCGACATCAAAGTCGGGCATCGAGACACGTTCAGGGTTCAAAAAGCGTTCGAACAGCAGGTCGTAACCAATCGGGTCTAAGTCAGTGATCTTCTGCGCGTAGGCCACTAGCGAACCGGCACCAGAGCCTCGCCCAGGGCCTACCGGTACACGGTTGTCCTTGGCCCACTGGATAAAGTCCATCACGATCAGGAAGTAGCCTGGGAAGCCCATCTGAATAATAACGTTGAGTTCGAACTCCAGCCGGTCGCGGTAGCGCTGGTCGATCGCCTGATACTCTTCGCTGTCGCGAGGGTAGCGCTGTGCAGGAAATAGAAAATCCAACCGCTCGGTTAAACCGTCGTGGGAGACCTTGCGGAAGAACTCGTCCTGGGTCATGCCCTCGGGAATGCCGAACTCGGGCAGGAAAATCTCGCCCAGGCGCACGTTAACGCTGCAGCGTTCGGCAATCATCACGCTGTTTTCCAGCGCTTCAGGAATATCCGAGAACAGCGCCGCCATCTCGTCGGGGCTTTTTAGATACTGCTCTTCGGTGTAGCGGCGTTCGCGGCGCGGGTCATCCAGTGCTTTACCTTCGCCGATGGCGACCCGGGTCTCATGGGCCCAGTAGTCGTCTCGCTCCAGAAAGCGCACGTCGTTGGTGGCTACCACTGGGGTGCCCGTTTCAATGGCCAGCTTGACGCTGGCGTGAACACAGGCCTCTTCCAGCGGGCGCCCAGTACGAATCAGTTCCAGGTAAAAGCGCTCAGGAAACGCTGCCTGCCACTCTTCAAGCAGCACCCGAGCGTCCTGTTCGTGGTCAGACAACAGGTGGCGACCAATCTCGCCCTCCCGTGCGCCGGAGAGCGCAATCAAGCCCTCGCTCTGTTCCAGCACCCACTGTTTATCAAGAATGGCGCGCCCCTGGCGCTGGCCATGGGTCCAGCCCTTGGAGATCAGCTCAGTCAGGTTGCGATAGCCAACATCGTTCATCGCCAGCAGCGTTAGCCGGTAGGGGTGCGACTCGTCATGGGGATTGTGCAGCCATAAATCGCTGCCAATAATCGGCTTCAACCCCGCCCCCTGGGCGGCTTTGTAGAACTTCACCAGGCCGAAAAGGTTGGCTTCGTCGGTCAAGGCCAATGCTGGCATCGCCCGCTCAGCCGTGGTGCTGACCAGCGATTTTAGCTTCACTAAGCCATCGACCAGGGAGTATTCACTGTGCAAACGTAAATGAACGAACGGAACCGTCATGGGACTCTCAGCAAAACGCTAGGTGAAGAAAAAATACGTTAAAGCAGCGCCAACTGGCGCTGCACCGGCGCGAAGCTACGACGATGTTCGGCCAGTGGCCCGTGAGCGGCAAGCGCCGTCAGGTGCTCTTTGGTCGGGTAGCCTTTATGGCGCGCAAAACCATACTCAGGATAGCACTCATCCAAGGCGACCATCTGTGCGTCGCGAGCGACCTTGGCCAAAATCGACGCCGCGGCAATGGCACAGTGGCGTGAATCGCCCTTCACCACGGCCTGGCCAGGCAGCAGATGATCAGGTAATTTGTTGCCATCGACGAGTAGATATTCCGCCGCCGGTGCCAGCGCATCAATGGCACGACGCATGGCCAAGTGGGTGGCGTGGTAAATATTCAACGCATCCACTTCCGCTGCGCTGGCTTCTGCCACGGCAAAGGCCAGCGCCCGCTCGCGAATCTGGCTATCCAGCGCTTCACGTTTGCGCGCCGTCAATTTTTTAGAGTCGGTAAGACCGTTTATTGGCTGCGCGGGGTCGAGAATCACCGCTGCGGCCACCACGCTACCGATCAGCGGCCCTCGGCCTACTTCATCAACCCCCGCCAGCAGCTCGCCGCTGTAGGCAATGTCTAACGTTGGAAAATCCTTGTGCTCGATCAACCAGTGCGCTGTCACCCTATTTTTAATGGCCATCAACAGTCTCCAGCGGCTGTCCCGCGGCCAACAGGCTAATTGCCTCGGCGGCGCGACGGCTGGCGTTACGCTGAAGGGTGGCGTGCATCTGGGCAAAGCGCGCCTCCAGAGCATGGCGGCTATCTTCGTCCGCCAGCATGGCGCTGAGCTGATCGGCAATCGCCTCCGGCGAGGCCGCGTCTTGAATGAGTTCGGGCACCAGCGTTTCCTGGGCAATCAAATTAGGCAGCGATACCCACTGGGTTTTGACCATTCGCTTGGCCAGCCAGTGGGTGGTCGGGGCCATCTTGTAAGCCACCAGCATGCTGCGGTGACACAGCATGGCTTCCAGCGCGGCGGTACCAGAGGCCAGCAGCACGATATCGCTGGCTACCATCGCTTCGCGGGCTTGACCATCCAGCAGCGTAGTACGCTCGGCCAGCTGTGGGTAGTTGGCCAGCAGCGCGCTAATTTCATGGCGGCGATCAGCGGTAGCCGCGGGAATAACCACGTGCAGCGCAGGGTGGCGTTGGCAGAGCTGTGCGGCGGCGGCAAGAAAGGTATCGCCCAGAAAACGAATTTCGTTGGCCCGGGAGCCAGGCAGCAGCGCTAACACCTGCAGATCAGGCGCGAGTTCCAGCGCCTGGCGGGTGGCAACACGGTCATTTTCCAGCGGCATTTCGTCGGCCAGGGGGTGGCCCACAAAAGCGACGGGCACACGATGTTGGCGATAGAAAGCAGCCTCAAAAGGCAGCAGCGTCAGCATGCCATCGACCGACTTAGCGATGCCTTTTACCCGCCCCTGGCGCCACGCCCACACGGAAGGACTCACGTAGTGGGCGGTGGTGATCCCCGCTTCGCGAAGCTGGCGCTCAAGGCCTAGATTGAAGTCAGGTGCATCGATACCCAGCATAATATCCGGCTGCCAAGCTAACGCTTCGGCTTTTAGGGTGCGCCGTACACGGATCAGTTCAGGGAGGTGCTTCAGCACTTCAACCAGCCCCATTACCGCAAGCGTTTCGAGAGGAAAGCGGCTCTCCATGCCTTCCGCCTGCATACGCGGTCCGCCGATACCACGGAACTCGACATCAGGATGGCGAACCTTGAGCTCACGCATCAGACCAGCACCAAGAATATCGCCAGATAGTTCTCCGGCCACGAGGTAGACGCGTTGCAGGGTCATCATTGCAAGATCATAGCCGGTAAAACATGGGTTAGCGGGTGATCCCGCGGGTAGAGCGCTCAATAGAGGCGGCAAAATGCGCGACTTCGGGTAGTTCAAAACGGCTGCGCATTTCGGCCAACGCCTGTTCCGTGGTTAATCCTTGGCGGTAAACCATTTTATAGGCGGCGGTTAAGGCATTAATCGCATCGCGGCTAAAGCCACGACGCTTTAAGCCCACAAGGTTCAGGCCACGTGCTTCAGCAGGGTTGCCATTAATCATGATATAGGCGGGGGTGTCTTTGGTAATGATCGAGCCACCACCGGCCATGGCGTGATCGCCAAAGTGGCAGAACTGATGTACCGCCGCCAAGCCACCCAGAATGGCATGATCGCCGACGGTGACATGGCCCGCCAGAGTGACCTGATTAGCTAAAATGCAGTCGTTACCAATCACGCAGTCATGGCCGACATGCACGTAGGCCATAAACAGGTTGCGCGAACCAATCGTCGTTTCGCTACGATCCTGAACCGTGCCACGGTGAATGGTGGCGCCTTCGCGGATGACGTTATCGTCGCCCATGACTAACCGTGTGGGCTCGCCTGCGTATTTTTTGTCCTGGCAGTCTTCGCCTACCGAGGCAAACTGAAAGATACGCGTGCGCTCACCCAGCGTGGTGGGACCTTTAACCACCACATGAGGGCCAATCACTGAGCCCGCGCCGATCGTGACATCGGGGCCAATAATGCTAAAAGGGCCTACCTCAACGTCGTCGGCAAGGCGCGCCGTTGGGTCGACCAGGGCAGTAGGATGTATCAAGCCACCTTCCTCTCGGCACAAATAATTTCCGCTTCGCAGGCCAGCTCGCCGTCCACCGAAGCGCGGCATGCAAACTTCCAGATACCCCGTTTACCTTTAATCACGTCGGCCTCTAAGGTGAGCTTGTCACCCGGCATTACCGGGCGCTTAAAGCGCACTTTGTCACTGCCGACCAGGTAGTAGACATAACCATCGGCAGGCAGTTTATTAACCGTTTTAAAGCCCAGAATGCCGCACACCTGGGCCAGGGCTTCAATTACCAGCACGCCGGGCATAATCGGATGATGCGGGAAATGACCGTTGAAGAACGGCTCATTAATGCTGACGTTCTTATACGCAACGATGGATTCACCGATGGCTAGTTGCGTTACTCGATCCACCAGCAAAAACGGGTAGCGGTGGGGCAAGTATTCGCGAATTTCATTGATATCCATAACCATCGTAGCGACCTCTAAAATAACAAAACGCCTGATGTACTTCTGAAAAGAGTCAGGCAAATACCAGCGCGTCCGCTGATTAAAAGGCTGGGATTATACCCCGCTGCCATCTAGCCTCAAAACAGCAGCAGGTAAATTTCATTCAGCACTCATTAATCACGCTGTTTTTTTTCCAATCTTGCTAGGCGCTTAGCGATATCATCGAGCTGTTTAAAACGCACCGCATTTTTTCGCCACTGGGTATTGGCCATGGCGCCGGTACCCGAGGAGTAGACCCCCGGCTCATGAATTGAGTTGGTGACCAGGCTCATCCCCGTCACCTGAACGCCGTCGCAGATGGTCAGATGGCCGGACAAACCTACGCCACCACCCAGCATGCAGTGCTTGCCTACTTGGGTAGAGCCAGCAATACCCACACAACCCGCTAACGCGCTGTGATCGCCAATGATGACGTTATGGGCAATTTGTACCTGACTATCAATTTTGACGTCATCACCAATCACCGTATCGCCCAGCGCGCCACGATCAATGCTGGAGCAGCTGCCCACTTCAACATCATCACCCAACACGACGCCCCCCAACTGGGCGATTTTATGCCAGCCGGCACCGTCGTGGGCAAAGCCAAAGCCGTCACCGCCAATCACACACCCGCTTTGCAGAATTACCCGCTTGCCGACCACCACGCCGTGACACACAGTGACGTTGGCATGCAGACGCGTTGCTTCACCGATAATGCTGTCGGCACCTACCACGCTGCCTGCCCCAATCACTACCCGGTCGCCCAGCACTACGCCCGCTTCAATCACTGCGTGCGCTTGAATACAGACATCAGCGCCCAGCTTAGCGTCTTCTGCCACTACCGCCGTGGGGTGAATGCCGACGACATCGCGGGCAGGAAGAGGGTCAAACAGCTGCGATAGTTTGGCATAGCCCAGGTAAGGGTTATCAATTTCCAAACGCGCTACCGGGCAGTGTTTGCCATGTTCAGGGTGCAGCAACACTGCTGCTGCCTGGGTCGTCGCCAAATCCTTGAGATAGGCGCGGTTAGCGAGGAAAGCCACTTGATCCGGCTGCGCTTCTTTTAGCGTCGCCAAGCCACGTATCGGCTGCTGGGCATTGCCACTAACGGCAATACCCAATTGGCGCGCAATGTCTGCGAGGGTAAGGTGATGAGAAGCGTGCGTCATGGGAACCCAGGGAAGCATTGGTGTGGCCAGGCCACACCATTCTTCGATTAAATTTAGTTCAAGGTATCAAAAATCTGCGTGACCTCATCGGTCACATTAGGCAGATCCACCCCTGAGTGCAGTACGCCCTGAGGCTCAACCAGAACATCAATACCGTGACGCTCCAGCACCTCGGCAACCGCCTGCTCCAGCTTCGGCTCAGCGCCTTCTAAAAACTGCTGCTCAGAGCGCTGCTGCGCCTGTAACACTTCCTGGCGGAGCTGCTCAAAACGGCCGCCCTTTTCTTGTAGTTCGCTAATCAGCGTTTCTCGCTGGGACTGGGCCATAGTTTCGCCTTCGTTCTGTAGGCGCTGTTGTAACTGCTGGAGTTCATTACCCAGGTTCTGCGCTTCACGCTGCTGATTGCCGATCTGCCCTTCCAGGCTACTCATAGACGCCTGTGCGGACTGAGTATTCATCAGTGCTGCTCGCCAGTCCAACACCGCTACTTCTGCAGCGTGAGCGGGCAAAATCATCGCGCCCAACAGGCATACCACCGCTGTTAGTCTACGCATTATGTTATCTCCTTAGGTCACGCTAGCGCGCACCGCCATGGCACACGATCTAGCAAAATTAGCACGATTGCGATTTAGAACAACGGTCGCTTAGAACGTTTGCCCTAACGAGAACTGGAAGAACTGGGTATCGTCACCGCTCTCATCATTCAAGGGTTCAGCAACACTGAAGGTCAGCGGACCCACTGGCGTCAGCCAAGAGAGACCGATACCGGCGCTGTAGCGCAAATCGCCTAAATCAACGCCAGAGTTACACTGCTGGCGACCGGCATCTTCCGCGAGCACATCGTAGCAAGAGCTCAGGAAAGTATTACCGCCATCCAAGAATAGCGATGTCTGCAGCGCGCGCTGATCTTCAATAAAGGGCAGTGGGAAAATGATCTCGGCGCTACCTTCTACTGAAACGTTACCGCCCAGGGTACGGTCACGGCCACCTTCGGTAGCTGGCGTAGTGCGCTGCCCCAGCGTATTGGAGGTATAACCACGCACCGAGCCAAGACCACCGGCGTAGAAGTTTTCATAGAAGGGGAAGGGATCGTTGCCTCCCAGCGTATCGGCATAGCCGAGGTTGCCGGTGAATTTGAACGCCCAGGACTCGTCATCGTTAATCGGGAACAGCTGTTGTGCCCGCGCACGCAGCTTGTAGTACTCCGAATCGCTGCCCGGCGCGCCGGTTTCCAGCGACAGGCGCTGATAGCTGCCATCGGTCGGCATAATACCCCGGTTAAGGTTATTACGCGTCCAACTGGCCGTTAGCTTCAGGCTTTGCGCATCTTCGCCCTGATCTTCCACATAACGACGAATTTCAGAGGCCGTGTCAAAGTAGGTTTTCACCGTTAGATCTTCAACGCTGGCACCGAAATTAAGACGCGACAGCTCGCTAATGGGGTAGCCGAAATTAATACCGGCGCCGTAGGCATCGGTTGAGAACGTCGAAATATCCGAATCGGCATAGTCGGTTTCGCGGTAGAACAGGTTATAGCCGCGGGAAATGCCGTCCAGTGTCCAGTAGGGGTCGGTAAAGCCAAAGTTCACGCTGGTAAAGGTATCGCTGCGCTGCGCCCCCACATTGACGCGGTTACCCGTACCCAGGAAGTTGTTTTGCGACAGGCCGACACCGTAAATAATCCCGGCACTCTGGGAGAAGCCAACGCTTGCAGAGACCGAGCCGGAGGGCTGCTCTTCGACGTTATAAGTAACGTCGAGTAAATCCGGCTCGCCAGGTACCGGTTGGGTATCTACCTCTACTTGGCTAAAGAAGCCGAGGCGTTCAAGGCGCTGACGCGATTGCGTAATGGCTTCAGTGGAAGCAGGAGCACCCTCCAACTGGGTCATTTCACGGCGCAGCACTTCATCCTGAGTCGTGGTATTACCAAAGAACTCGATGCGGCGCACATAGGCACGCTCACCGGGATTGATGGCAATCACCAGATCCACCGTTTCACCATCATCTGACATTTCAGGCACGCCCTGAATATCAGCAAAGGCGAAGCCCTCGGCACCTAAACGCTGGCGCAAAGCCTCCGTTGAGGTATTCACATCACCTCGTGAGAAAATCTCACCTTCCTTAACAGTGAGCAGCTGGCGCGCTTCGTTTTCGCTGATCTGCAAATCACCCGCGAAACGAATATTGCCAACCCGATACTGAGTACCTTCATCGACGTTGAGGGTAATAAATATCTCGGATTTTTCCGGGCCAATCGATACCTGAGTCGACGTCACATCAAAGTTGACGTAACCGCGATCCAAGTAGAAAGAACGCAGCCGCTCAATATCGCCCGACAGTGCTTCACGGGAATACTCATCGCTAGAGAACCAGCCGAAAATGCGCCCAGGCCGATCATTTAGCTCAAATACCTCACGCAGCGTTTCATCGTCGAAGGCTTCGTTGCCAACGATATTGATCTGGCGAATTTTGGCCACTTCACCTTCGTTGATATTGATATTGACCTGAACCCGGCCCTCATCAACCTCTTCAACTTCGGTATCAATACTGGCGCTGTAACGACCTTGCGACTGGTAAACAGCTTCCAGCTCGCGCTGAATCTCTTCCAAGGTGGAGAGCTCCAGCACCTGGCCTTCAGAGAGCCCCGATTCACGCAAACCGTTGCGCAGATCCTCTTCGGAGATCTGATCGTTGCCACTGATTTGTAGCCGCGCAATGGTCGGCCGTTCAACGACCTGAATAACCAGCACATCGCCTTCGCGCGCTAACGAGACATCGTCAAATAGCCCTGTGGCAAATAAGTCACGGGCAGCGTCGGCCAGCTGTTGTTCGCTGACGCGCTCGTTGGCACTGACCGGAAATGCATTGAAGACCGAGGCGGCGGATACCCGCTGCAGTCCCTCCACTCGAATGTCTGAAACATCAAAGGATTGTGCTTGGGCGCCGCTGGCGCCTGCCAGCAAGAGTACCGCCATTCCAAGGGTCTTGATTTTCATGCAGTCAATTCGCTCGCGTTGGTCTGCCGATCATTCCAGAAAGGCACCATATACATTTGTGCAGGCAGATGACAAGGCATCCTGCGCGCTACACGCGTCATTACCACAGGCGCATCAGATCAAAATAGAGGGCCATCAACATCAGGGTGCCGACCATGGCAAGCCCGATGCGCAATCCTACGGCTTGGGTTTTTTCAGATACTGGCCGTCCACGCACGACCTCCATAAAATAATAAAGCAAGTGACCACCATCGAGCACGGGGATGGGTAATAAGTTCAGCACCCCAAGGCTGATAGAAAGATACGCTAGAAAGCCAATAAACGCTTCTATCCCTGCTCGGGCTGAATCACCTGAAACCTGCGCAATGGTGATTGGCCCGGACAAATTGGAAGGCGAGATAAGACCCACAAACATTTTGCGTATGGCATCTAACGTTAAGAGCGTCATCGCTCCAGTGCGTGAAACAGCCTGACCTACCGCTTCGATAGGGCCGTAACGGATTTCACGCTGGAACTCTGCTGGCCACTCGACCTCCTCGGCGCCTGCACCGATATAACCAATCTCAACCCCAGTGTCCAAGCGGTTACGCCCGGGGGTTAAATCAACACTCGACTGCTCGCCATTACGTTCATAGGTGAGCTGCAGCGTTTCACCTGGACTACCTCGCACCATGTTAACGAAGTGCATCCAATCATCCACTGGTTCGCCATTAACCGCCACCATCCTATCGCCAGCTTCTAGGCCCGCTTGTTCGGCGGCTTCTCCGCTGACGACCTGGCCTAAGACAGCCGGAAATTCCGGCTGCCAAGGGGTAATACCCAGCGTTTGCAGCGGCTGCGGCGGATCTTGTCGAACCAAATAATCAGTGACCGATAAGCCAAAACGTCGGGTGTCGCTCGCCCCTTCGGAACGGGCGTCGATATCCAACTCACCGCTAAAGCCAATAATCGATACTAGCTTTAGGTTAACATCTTCCCACGAACGCATCTCATCGCCCTGAATGGCGACAATTTCATCGCCATTGGCAAGCCCGGCCTCAGCAGCTGGCGAGTCAGGCGCAACGCTACCCACCATCGGCGACACCACCGTAGTGCCCGCCACAAATAACGCCCAGTAGGCCACAATGGCCAGCAAAAAGTTGGCGATAGGGCCCGCTGCCACAATCGCAATGCGCTGCCAAACGGTCTTGCGGTTAAACGCCTGGTCAAGCTGCTCTTCCGGTACCGGTGCCTCACGCTCATCGAGCATTTTGACATAGCCACCCAAGGGAATGGCGGCTATAGCGAATTCGGTGCCCTGGCGGTCAACCCGCGACCATAGCGGTTTGCCAAAGCCTACCGAAAAACGCAGCACTTTGACCCCACAGCGCCTTGCCACCCAAAAGTGGCCAAACTCGTGGAAGGTCACTAGCAGACCCAACACCACGATGACCGCTAAAATATTCTGTATTAGGCCCACACTCACTCCTTAACGCCCCGCACTAACGACCAGCTCAGCGAATGCTTAAGCGGACCACCTTGTTATCAGTTCAAGCGCCTGCTGCCGCGCCCATTGATCGGTTGCCAATACGCTGTCCAGGCTGTCGACCCGGCCCTGATAGGGCCGCGACAGGACGTCGGCCACCAGTTGTCCAATCGCAGTAAAACCGAGCCGACGCTGCAGGAAGGCGTCTACCGCGACTTCATTGGCCGCGTTAAGCACAACCGGCGCCATGCCGCCCTGCTGCATCGCTTGACGAGCGAGCCCCAAACAGGGAAAGCGGGCCTCATCGGGCGCTTCAAAATCGAGCCGCGCCACCTGAAAAAGATCCAGTGTTTCGACGCCGGCGTCAATGCGCTCTGGCCACGCTAGACCATAGGCAATGGGGGTGCGCATATCGGGATTACCCAACTGTGCAATCACCGAGCCATCATGATACGCCGCCATGGAGTGAATCACGCTTTGCGGGTGCACCACCACCTGGATCTGTTCGGGCGTGGCATCAAATAGCCAGCAGGCCTCGATAAGCTCTAGCCCTTTGTTCATCAGCGTGGCGCTATCCACCGAGATTTTACGCCCCATTGACCAGTTCGGGTGAGCGCAGGCCTGCTCGGGGGTGACATTGTTGATATCCGCCTGGTTCCAGGTTCGAAACGGCCCCCCAGAGGCCGTTAGCAGCAACTGGCGAACGCCGTGTTTGGCAAGCCCGCCGCGATGCTCCGCAGGKAGACACTGGTAAATGGCATTATGTTCGGAATCAATCGGCAGCAGTGTCGCCCCCGAACGGGAAACCGCCTCCATAAACAGTGCGCCACTCATCACCAGCGCCTCTTTATTGGCCAGCAGCACGCGCTTACCCGCTTCAGCAGCCGCTAGCGCAGGCAGCAAGCCCGCAGCACCGACAATGGCCGCCATCACGCAGTCGACACTCGCGTCCCGGGCAACCTCACACAGCGCCTGCGGACCTGCGCTCACTTCGGTTGCCTGGCCAGCCCTATGAAGCGCTTGGCGTAGCCAAGCGGCATCGGCTTCATCATCAAGCACGGCGACCGCAGGCCGGTGCGCTAAGCACTGCGATAACAGGGTCTCTTTCGAAGTGTGTGCGGTCAGCGCATGGACGCTATAACGGTCAGGATGACGACTAATGACATCCAGCGTGCTAGTGCCAACAGAGCCTGTCGACCCCAGTACCGTCACACGTTGTAGCGATGACTGGCTCATAGCGGCGGCACCTTGGCAAATACCTCAACAAGCACTTCCACATAGAACAGCGCAAATAGCGGGATCGCCGCCGTCAGACTATCAATGCGATCCATCACACCACCGTGGCCAGGAAGCAGCTGGCTTGAGTCTTTGATATTGCGGTAGCGTTTGAGCATGCTTTCCAGCAGATCCCCTAGCACAGAGGCCAAGGTGACCACGGCAGTGACCAGTATCAGGGTAATCCCGCCCACTAAATCCAGCGGCAACCACAGCGCAAACAGAATGGCCAGGATAGCGGTCGCCGCTAAGCCACCGAACACACCCTCCCACGATTTGCCTGGGCTCACGTGGGGGGCCAACTTGCGCTTACCCCAGAGCCTCCCCACAAAGTAGGCGCCAATATCCGCGCTCCAGACCAGCAGTAGCACAAACAGCAGCCAAGCCATACCAATATCACGTAGAACGTTAAACCCCACCCAGCAGGGCAACAGCACCCACAGGCCCATCGCCAAGCGCCGCGTAGTGGCCTGCCACTGCTCACCTGCAGCGGGGTAACGGGTTACCCAGTAGAGATTCACCAGCCAGCCAGCGGCGGCCAGCCAAAGCGGCCATATCGCCATGGCGGTGCCCGTCAGCCACATCGCCAGCATCAGTACTGCCATTACGGCGACTAGCTGGGCACGCCGCACCGTGCGGGTAACACCCGCCAGATTAGTCCACTCCCAGGTGGCGAGCAGCACCATTAGCGCCGTAAATAGCGCAAAAGCGCCGCCATCTAAACCAAACAGGCCAACCAGCACCAGGGGTGCTAGCCAGGCTGCAGTGATAATCCGCTGTTTAAGCACCCTGCGCCTCTATTTGTTCGTCCGTCATGCCAAAGCGACGACGGCGCTGACAGAAGTCGTTTAATGCCGCGTCAAAGGCTTCCGCACCAAAAKCGGGCCATAGCAGCGGGGAAAAGTGCAGCTCAGCATAGGCCAACTGCCAAAGCATGAAGTTGGATAGCCGCTGCTCACCGCTGGTGCGTATACACAGATCCACCGGCGGCACATCATCAACCCCCATTGCCGTGTCGAAGCACGCTTCATCGATTTCCGCAGGTGACAACACCCCTGCCGCCACCTGTTCGGCCAAGGTGCGCGCCGCTCGTGCGATATCCCACTGGCCGCCATAGTTGGCGGCAATCACCAGGTGCATGCCCGTGTTGTCTGCCGTTAACGCTTCAGCGCGCTGAATATGCTTTTGGATGGCATGGGAAAAACCGCGCTGCTCGCCGATGATCGAGAGGCGGACATTACGCTCATTGAGCTTTTTGACTTCACGCTTGAGCGCCATCAAAAACAGCTCCATCAGCGCGTTGACCTCCGCGGCTGGGCGTTTCCAGTTTTCGCTGGAGAAGGCGAACAGGCTGAGCGTTTGCACCTCGCGTTCGGCGGCTCGCTGAATCACCGCACGCACAGTTTCCACTCCGGCCCGGTGCCCGCGCACCCCTGAAAGCCCTCGCGCACGCGCCCAGCGGTTATTGCCATCCATAATAATGGCAACATGAGACGGCGGGGCCTCCCCGGCCAGTGAAGGCGCACAGGCGTCGTCCGGCTGTTGTTCCGGAAGCTGCGGAGACGTCATGGATTCTCGCACCAAAGATCAGTCATAAAAAAACCAGCCAGAGTGTGGCAAAACGGGCAGCCTAAGCTGCCCGCGGCTGAATAAAGCACAGGTTTATACCTGCATGAGATCCTGCTCTTTTGCAGTCAGCGCCTTATCGATCTCAGCGATGTACTTATCGGTCAGCTTTTGAATCGCGTCTTCGCCTTCACGCTGATCGTCTTCGGTAATGTCTTTATCTTTTAACAACGACTTAAAATCACCGTTAGCATCGCGGCGTACGTTACGCACGGCCACACGGGCGTTTTCAGCTTCGCTACGCGCCTGCTTGATGTAACCTTTGCGGGTCTCTTCGGTGAGCATCGGCATCGGCACACGGATCACGTTACCTGCACTGGCTGGGTTAAGCCCCAGATCAGAGGTCATGATAGCCTTTTCGATTTTCTGCACCATGCCCTGCTCCCACGGCGCAATCGTCAGCGTGCGAGCGTCTTCAACGTTGACCGATGCCACTTGGCTCAGCGGTACCTGGCTGCCGTAATAATCCACGGTAACGGCGTCTAAAATGCTCGGATGAGCACGACCGGTACGAATTTTATTGAAGTTGCTATGCAGCGCTTCAACGCTTTTTTGCATGCGCGAATCGGCATCTTTCTTAATATCGTTGATCACGTCATTACCCTCTGTATATCAGCGTGCCTTCCTTGCCCCCTACGACCATATTCAGTAGGGCACCAGGCTTATTCATATCAAATACCCGCACCGGCATATTATGGTCACGTACCAGGCAGATAGCGGTCAAATCCATAACGCCCAATTTTTGATCCAGGGCGTCGTCGTAAGAGAGCTGGTCGTACTTCACCGCATCCGGATGTTTTACCGGGTCTTTATTGTAGACGCCATCGACTTTGGTCGCTTTAATCACCACGTCAGCGTCCACTTCAATGCCCCGTAAACAGGCGGCAGAATCAGTGGTGAAGAAGGGGTTACCTGTGCCCGCAGAGAACAGCACGACGTCCCCTGAGGTCAGGTAGCGAATGGCGGTACGCCGGTCATAGTGCTCCACCACGCCGCTCATCGGGATAGCCGACATCACTCGCGAGCGAATATTGGAGCGCTCCAGCGCGTCACGCATGGCCAGCGCATTCATTACGGTGGCCAGCATGCCCATATGGTCACCGGTGACACGGTCCATACCAGCCTCGTTGAGTGCTGCACCGCGGAACAAGTTACCACCACCAATCACGATACCTACCTGCACCCCAATACCGACAAGCTGGCCGATTTCCAGCGCCATGCGGTCAAGTACCTTAGGATCAATACCAAAATCGTGCTCCCCCATTAGCGCTTCGCCAGAAAGCTTGAGCAAAATACGTTTGTATTTTGACTTGGTACCCACTGCTTTGCTGGGTGCTACATGGGGGGKAGGCTCTTGAACATCACTCGACATGGCATCTCTCCTGAGGCAGACCTGAAAACAGGCAGGCGGGGCAGCCCCTTGGTATAAACTAGTATATAAACCCGTTATATCGGGGCCGATTATACTAGCATTATTTATACAGGGGCCGGATACGCGAAGGCGTGCGCTCGCGCGCACGCCATCTTCTTTCTGAAACCTCTGACCTCAGCGACGGCCAGCCTGTTCCATAACTTCTTTAGCAAAGTCGACTTCTTCTTTCTCAATACCTTCGCCAACTTCAAAGCGCGTAAAGCCAACCACTTCGCCGCCCGCCGCTTTGACGAACTCAGCCACCGTCTGGTTCGGGTCTTTCACAAACGGCTGCTCGGTCAGGCTGTTTTCTGCCAGGTACTTTTTCAAGCGGCCTTGCACCATTTTCTCAGCGATTTGCTCCGGCTTACCGGCCATATCCGGCTGGGCCAGAATAATCGCTTTTTCCTGATCCAACTGCTCTTGGGGCATATCGGCAGGATGCGCAACCGCAGGGTTGATCGCAGCAACGTGCATCGCAACGTCTTTTGCAACTTGCGAAGTGCCGCCGGTCAACACGGTAAGAACGCCAATGCGGCCACCGTGAACGTATTCGCCGACTAGACCGCCGTCAGCAGCGTTAACGACGATGGCGCGACGCACACCGATGTTTTCACCGATTTTCTGCACGAGCTGCTCGCGAGCAGTCTCAAGCTCGCCCGCCATAACGGCGGCAACGTCTTCGCTTTTCGCGGTGAAGAAAGCACCGGCGATTTTGTCGGCAAAGGCGATGAAGTTGTCATCACGAGCCACAAAGTCGGTCTCGGAGTTGATTTCAACCATTACGCCGTAGCTGCCGTCTTCTGCTACGCGCGTTACTACTACACCTTCTGCGGCGATACGATCGGCTTTCTTCGCCGCTTTTAGGCCGGAGCTTTTACGCAGGTTTTCAATCGCAACTTCGATATCACCGTCGGCTTCGGTGAGTGCTTTTTTACACTCCATCATGCCGAGACCGGTACGTTCGCGAAGTTCCTTGACCTGAGAGGCGCTGATAGCTGCCATGAGAATTCACCTCTGAAATGGTTCTATGAGAGTTAAACGCAACACAGAGTATAGGCATGATAAATGACCATCATGTATCACGCTGCCCTATGTCTCTCTGCATTGCGGGGCCGGCATCTAGCAGCCGGCAAATTCGTCCCGCCTAAACGCTTCACCTGCAGCGAAAAAACCACAGTGGAAAGCCTGTAGTGGGAAAAAGGGGGCATAGCCCCCTCTCTTTTATCATGATGCGGCAGCCCTGCTCACCGCACCCACTGCTGCGATTACTCGGCGGCAGTGTTGTCTTCAGCTGCAGCGGCCTCTTCGGTCACTTCAACGAACTCTTCAGCGTTACCTGCTTTGGCACGGCCACAGGCGTCCGCAATCGCTTTTACGTAGATCTGGATAGCGCGGATAGAGTCATCGTTGCCGGGGATTACGTAGTCAACGCCATCGGGGTTGGAGTTAGTATCCACCACGCCGATAACCGGGATACCCAGTTTGTTGGCTTCGTTGATCGCGATGCGCTCATGGTCAACGTCGATCACAAACAGTGCGTCCGGCAGGCCGCCCATGTTCTTGATACCGCCGATAGAACGCTCAAGCTTGTCCTGCTCACGAGTCGCCATCAAGACTTCTTTCTTGGTCAGCTTCTCGAACGTGCCGTCTTCGCGCATGGTTTCAAGATCACGCAGACGCTTAATGGACTGACGGATGGTCTTGAAGTTAGTCAACATGCCGCCCAACCAGCGGTGGTTGACGAAATGCTGACCGGCACGGTTCGCTTCTTCTTTAATTACCTTGCTAGCGCTGCGCTTGGTACCAACAAACAAAATTTTGTTGTTGGATGCCGCCATCTTCTCGACCACATCGATCGCTTCGTTCAGCGCCGGAAGGGTGTGCTCAAGGTTGATGATGTGAATCTTGTTGCGCGCGCCGAAGATAAATTTGCTCATCTTCGGGTTCCAGTACTTGGTCTGGTGACCGAAGTGAGCGCCTGCTTTAAGCAGGTCACGCATATTAACGTGAGACATGGTAAAACTCCTAAAACTCGGGTTAGGCCTCCACGCACCCCATGGATCCGACCGTTGACGACGTTAGACGCTGCCAGCGGCACCCGGGACCATGTGCCGGTGCATGTGTGTTTTTAAGGCTTGGTCGTTAAGTAGTACGCCCCTTAGTGGCMCACTACAGATTCATCGCCCCGCCCTTCAGCGTGCTACCCAGCCAACAAAGAAGCTCGGAATCACGATTGCAGGAAAGCGCGCGGCTTTATACCATAGATCATTGCCAAGATGAAGTCGCACCCCGTTTGACGGTCTTAAATTGCGCCATTCAATTTTCCACTCTGCATTCATATCGAGCATTCATGAACGTTCCTATCAAGACGCCTTCTGAAATCGAATACATGCGCGAAGCCGGGCGCCAAGCGGCTAGCGTGATTGAAATGATCACCCCGCACATCCAGGCGGGCATTAGTACGGGGGAGATCGACCGTCTTTGTCACGACTATATTGTTAACGAGCTGGGCTCGACTCCGGCCCCGCTGAACTATCATGGCTTCCCCAAAGCGACCTGCACCTCGCTCAACCATGTGGTGTGCCATGGCATCCCCGACGACGGCAAGAAGCTCAAGAAAGGCGATATCATGAATTTGGATATCACCGTTAAGACCCAAGATGGCTACCACGGTGATTCCAGCGTGATGTTCGTGGTAGGTGAAACGATCCAGGGCGAACGGCTGTGCCGCATCACCCAGGAGTGCCTGTATAAAAGCATTGAGTTGGTCAAGCCCGGCGTGCGCCTGTCTGAACTGGCTAGGGTGATTCAAAAACACGCCGAAGAGCACGGCTACTCCGTGGTACGCGATTTCTGCGGTCATGGCATCGGCGCCGAGTTTCACGAAGAGCCGCAGTTCTTGCACTATGACGGCTACGCACCGGATGCCGACATCACACTCGCCGCGGGGATGTGCTTTACCATCGAACCGATGATTAACGTCGGCGGCTATAAAACCAAGGTGCTGCGCGATGGCTGGACCGCCGTGACCAAAGACCGCAGCCTCTCCGCCCAGTGGGAACATACGCTGCTGGTCACCGAGGGCGGTGTTGAAGTGCTGACTGCGCGCGGTGATGAAGACTTCAGTTTTCTAACCAACTGATGCTTTTACACCACCACCGGTTTGAGCCGGACACCACGCTTTACGACCTGGATCTTTTTCGCACCGAGCTTGCCGGTTCGCGCTCCCCGGTCGCGCCCTTTAAAGCCGCCCTGCGCGAGTTACAGGCGCGCCTGGACGAGCAGTTTCGTGCCGGAGCAGACATTCGCGACCTGGTGCGTGGCCGCGCCTGGTACCTGGATCAACTGCTGGCCATTGCCTGGGCCCAGCATGATTGGCCCGATGAGGGCATTGCTCTGGTGGCGGTCGGCGGCTACGGCCGTGGTGAGCTACACCCCCACTCGGATATCGACCTGCTGCTGCTGCTGGAGCAGGACGACGACACCGCCTATCGCGAACCGCTGACCGCCTTTATCACCTTCTTATGGGATATTGGCCTGGAGATTGGCCATAGCGTGCGCTCGCTCAGCGACTGCGAGCGTGAAGCCGAAGCGGATGTCACGGTGATTACCAACCTGCTCGAATCGCGCTTGATCGCCGGGCCCGAAAGCCTGCGCGAAGCGATGCGCGAACGCCTCAGCGCCGAACATATTTGGCCTGCCGACCGCTTCTTTGAAGCCAAGTGGCAGGAGCAGATATCCCGTCACTACCGCTACAACAACTCCGAGTATCACTTAGAGCCCAATCTCAAAAGCTCCCCCGGCGGGCTACGGGATATCCAGATGATCGGCTGGGTGGCCAAGCGCCACTTCGGCACCGAGCAGTACACCGACATTGTCGCCAACGGCTTTATGAACGACGCCGAGCTGCGCATTTTAAGCCAGGGGCAAGCGTTCTTGTGGCAGGTGCGATACGCCCTGCACATGCTCACCGACCGGGCCGAAGACCGTCTGCTGTTTGACCACCAGCGCACTATCGCCGAGATGTTTGGCTTCCGCGATACGCCAGAGCGCCTGGCGGTCGAGCAGTTTATGAAGCGCTACTACCGCCATGTCACCGCGCTGGCGGGCCTCAACGATATGCTGCTGCAACATTTCGACGAAGTGATCCTGCGCGGCAGAGAGGCGCTGGAAACGGTCAAGTTGAACGAGCGCTTCGAGACCAAGGGCGGCTATATCCAAGTACGTTCGCGCAACCTATTCCGCGAACGGCCAGCGGCGATGCTGGAGCTATTTCTGCTGATGGCCAAGCACCCCGAAATCGAAGGGGTTCGCGCCGACACCATCCGGCTAATTCGCGATCATCGCCACCAGATTGACGACCACTACCGGGAAGACCCCCGCCACCAGCGGCTATTTATGGCCATTATGCGCGCCCCGGGCAACGTACCGCGCCAGCTACGCCGCATGAACCGCTACGGCATTCTGGGCAAATACCTGCCCGAGTTTGGCCGCGCCGTGGGGCTCATGCAGCACGACCTGTTTCATATTTACACCGTCGACGCCCACACCCTGCGGCTGCTTAAGTTTCTGCACGGCTTTCGCAAACCGGAGGCCAAAGACGACTTCCCGGTAGCCGCGGCCCTCATGCAGCAACTGCCCAAGCTGGACCTACTCTGGGTCGCCGGGCTATTTCACGATATAGGCAAGGGCCGCGGCGGCGACCACTCGGAGATTGGCGCGCGGGACGTTGCACTGTTCTGCCAGCGTCATAACGTCTCGGTGCACGATACCAACTTGGTTAGCTGGCTGGTGGAGCACCACCTGTTGATGTCGATGACCGCGCAAAAACGCGATATCAGCGACCCCGACGTGATTCGTGATTTTGCCTTGATCGTGCGTAACGAAACGCGCCTGGACTACCTGTACGTGCTCACCGTTGCCGACATCAACGCCACCAACCCGACGCTGTGGAACGGCTGGCGGGCGTCGCTGCTGCGCCAACTTTATGCCGAGACCAAACGCGCCCTTCGCCGCGGTCTGAACAATCCGCCCGACCGCGACGACTGGGTGCGAGAAACGCGCACGGAAGCGCGCTCGCTGCTACAAACCATCGGCGTTAATCGTGAGCAAATTGATCATCTTTGGGAATCGCTAGGGGAAGACTACTTTCTGCAGTACGCGCCCAGCGAAATCGTTTGGCAGACCCAGGGCATTCTCAATCACAACCAGTCGCCGCTGCCGCTGGTACTGATCAGCGCGCCTACTGCCGATATGGCCGAAGGCGGCACCAAGGTATTTATCCACACCCGCTCGGTAGATGACCTTTTCGCCGCCACCGCCGCTGCCATGGAGCAGCTGGGGCTGTCGATCCACGATGCACGGATCGCCACCTCCCATAACGATTGGRCGCTGAATACGTTTATCGTCCTCGACAGCCACGGTCAGCCGATCCGGGATCCAGCGCATATTGAAGAGATGCGCCAGCACCTGGTCGAAGAGCTCGATGACCCGGACGACTATCCCAATATCGTCACGCGCCATACGCCACGTCAGCTCAAACACTTCAAGGTCTCCACCGAAGTACTGATTGAGCAGGATCCAGCCAATGAGCGCACTCTGCTGGAACTCACCGCCCCCGACCGCCCCGGCCTACTGGCCCGGGTAGGGCGTATTTTTATGGAGCAGGATATCTCACTCTCCGCGGCAAAAATCGCCACACTGGGCGAGCGGGTAGAAGACGTTTTTTTCATCACCACCAAGGCAGGCGAACCGCTCACCGACCCCGAGCGCCAGCAGCAGCTACGCGAACGTTTGATTGAGGTGTTGGGGGTTTAAGCCTCTCCGCAGTCCCGGTTAGGTTTGAGCCTGCACCGGGGCTTGCCTATAATCGACGGTTTACGCCGCCAGCCATCAACGGACACCTCATGAACGCCGACCTCGACGCCCTGCATCCTTACCCGTTCGAAAAGCTGGCTGCGCTTAAGGCAGCGCTTACCCCGCCAGCCGAGCTCTCCCCAATTTCGCTGACCATTGGCGAACCCCAGCACGCGCCCTACCCCGCGGCGCTTGAAGCGCTGGTGACGCACCAGTTGGAAATGGCCCGCTACCCGGCGACCAATGGCCTGCCAGCGCTGCGCCAAGCCATCGCTACCTGGGTAGCACAACGCTTTCAGCTGCGCGAACTCGACAGCGAGCAGCATGTCGTGCCAGTGAACGGCACTCGGGAAGCCATTTTTGCCTTTGTACAGGCGGCGTTGGATCGCAGCCGCCCGGCGAAAGTCGCGATGCCCAATCCGTTTTATCAAATCTACGAAGGCGCGACGCTGCTGGCAGGCGGCGAGCCGCTCTATTTAGACTKTACCGCTGAGAATGATTTTCGGCCCGACGTTAGCGCCGTGCCCGCCGCTACGTGGCGCGATGTGCAAGTCGTCTTTATCTGCTCACCGGGCAACCCCACTGGCGCAGTCACGCCCCTTGATGAATTTAAGCATCTGATTGCCCTCGCCGACGAACACGACTTTATTATCGCCTCGGACGAGTGCTACTCGGAGCTCTACCTCGACGAAGCCGCCCCMCCGCCGGGGTTACTGCAAGCCTGCGCCGAGCTGGGTCGTGATGATTACCGGCGCTGCGTGGTCTTTCACTCACTCTCCAAGCGTTCCAACTTGCCGGGCCTGCGCTCCGGCTTTGTGGCGGGGGATGCGGCACTGCTCACGCCGTTTAAGCGCTACCGCACGTACCATGGCTGTGCCATGTCGCTGCCGCTGCAGCACGCCTCCATCGCCGCTTGGCAAGATGAGCAGCACGTACGCGCCAACCGCGACGCCTACCGCGAAAAATTTAGCGCGGTGACCGATGTACTTGCCCCGGTCATGGATTTTCCCGCACCGCAAGCTAGCTTTTACCTATGGCCTGCGGTACCGGGTGGCGACGATATCGCCTTCACCCAGCGGCTGTTTGCCGAGCAGCACGTTAGCGTACTGCCCGGCAGCCTAATGGGCCGCACGGGAGCAAACGGCGTTAACCCCGGCGCAGGCCGTTTACGCCTAGCGCTAGTGGCTGAGCTGGCACCCACGCTGGAAGCCGCCCAACGCATTCGTCATCTTATAGAGCGCGGTTAACCGCGAGATTTAACCTTTCAGGGAGGCCATATGCTGACGCTGTATATCATTGATAACTGCGATACCTGCCGCAAAGCGCGCAAAGCATTGGATGAGAAAGCACTGCTGTATAAAACCCACGATCTGCGCAAAGATGGTCTCTCCGCTGCGCTGCTGGAGCATATTTTACATCGCGTGCCGCTGGTTGAGGTCATTAACAAACGCAGCAAAACCTGGCGCGAGCTTTCCGCTGATGAAAAGGATTACGACGCCAACTCGGCCCGTCAGCTGCTAATGAAACACCCCACGCTGCTTAAACGGCCGCTGCTGGAAGTCGACGACTCAACCATATTAGTCGGCTACCGCGACGGCGATTACGACAAGCTAAGCGGCTAAGCAACCAGGCTCTTTTTGCTAACATTCACTTCCCAACACCACAGGAAAACTTCTTATGCTGAGCTTTGCGCTTGGAATCGGCACCCAAAACACCCAGGGCGACTGGCTGGAAATCTACTACCCGGCACCGCTGTTCAACCCACCTGCAAGTCTAGTGGAAGCCGCTCAGCAGGCCCTGGATGCCCCCCAAGGCAACGCCGCCATCAGCTTTTTGCCCGAAGACTGCACACGGTTGGCCAAAGCCCTGGAAGCCGCCGGGCACTCAGCCCAAGCCGAGCTTGCCGAAGCGCTCTCTGCCAGCCAGCGCCCGCTGGTCGCCATGTTTCTGGACACCGACCAACCACCGCAAACCGCGCCAGAGGTGTATCTAAAACTGCACCTGCTGTCGCACCGGCTGGTCAAGCCTCATGGCCTTGATCTCACCGGCATGTTCGGTCTGCTGCGCAATATTGCCTGGACAAACGAAGGCGCCATCGACATTGAAGAACTGCCTACCCGGCGCCTGAAAGCGCGCATGGCGGGCCGCGCGCTGTCCGTCGACTGTGTCGATAAATTCCCCAAAATGACCGACTACGTGGTGCCCTCCGGTATTCGCATTGCCGACACCGCCCGCGTTCGCCTGGGTGCCTACCTGGGCGAAGGCACGACGGTAATGCACGAAGGCTTTGTCAACTTCAATGCGGGCGCCGAAGGCCCCGGCATGATTGAAGGCCGTATCTCGGCGGGCGTGGTGGTCGGCAAAGGCTCCGACTTGGGCGGCGGCTGCTCCACCATGGGTACGCTCTCCGGTGGCGGCAATATCGTCATTAAGGTTGGCGAAGGCTGCTTGATCGGTGCCAACGCTGGCATCGGCATTCCCCTGGGTGACCGCTGCACGGTGGAAGCAGGGCTCTACATCACCGCAGGCTCCAAGGTCGCGCTACTGGATGATCAAGGCCAAGTAGTGAAGACCGTCGCTGCACGCGAACTGGCCGGCCAAGACGACCAGCTGTGGCGCCGCAACTCGCAGAGTGGCCGCMTTGAGTGCTTGACCAACAAAAGTGCCATCGCCCTGAACGAGGCGCTGCATGCCCACAACTGAGCCTGAAGCGCTGTCGCCGACGCTCACGCTGGCCTTTGAACTGCTCAGCCGGGCCTCGGTAACGCCAGACGACGAAGGCTGCCAGGAGCTAATGATCGAGCGCTTAACCGCGCTCGGTTTTCATATTGAGCGGCTGCCGTTTGGCGACGTAAAGAATTTCTGGGCGGTGCGCGGCCATCACGGCCCTGTGGTGGCTTTCGCGGGTCACACCGACGTGGTGCCCAGCGGCCCCTACACCAACTGGCAGTACCCTCCGTTTGAGCCCTGTATTGATGACCAGGGCATGCTGTGCGGGCGCGGCGCGGCGGATATGAAAGGCAGTCTGGCGTCGATGCTGACCGCCACTGAACGCTTTGTGACCAACCACCCTGATCACGATGGCCGTATCGCCTTTCTGATCACCTCAGATGAAGAGGGCCCGGCAGTCGACGGCACCCGCGCGGTGGTCGAGCACCTACGTGAGCGCAACGAGCGCCTTGATTACTGCATCGTTGGCGAGCCTTCGTCCACTCAGCGTTTGGGCGACGTGATTAAAAATGGCCGCCGCGGCTCACTGGGCGCCACGCTGCACATTAAAGGCGTGCAGGGTCACGTGGCCTATCCGCATTTAGCGCGCAATCCTATTCATCAGGCGATGCCAGCGCTGGATGCATTGGTCAATGAACACTGGGACGCGGGCAACGATTTTTTTCCCGCCACCAGCTTTCAGATTTCCAATCTGCGCGCAGGCACCGGGGCGACCAACGTGATCCCCGGCGACGTGGAAGTGGTGTTTAACTTTCGCTTCTCCACCGAGGTGACCTCTGATGAGCTCAAAGCGCGCACACAAACCCTTCTCGACCAGCATGGATTGGAATATCAGGTAGACTGGACACTCAACGGCGAACCATTTTTAACCGCGGAAGGCGCGCTGGTTGACGCCGCCATTAAAGGCGTTGAAGCGGTGACCGGCGAGCGCCCGACGCTCTCTACCAGCGGCGGCACCTCGGATGGCCGCTTTATTGCCACGCTGGGGGCTCAGGTGGTCGAGCTAGGCCCACTCAACGACACCATCCATAAGGTGAATGAGCGCGTTCGCGCCAGCGACCTGGACGATTTAAGTCGGATTTATGAAGCGACGCTACAGGCGCTGCTCACTCCCGGCGAGGTAAACGTATGATGGAGCGTTATCCCGATATCGAGATTTACCTGGCCAGCGTCTCGCTTGAAGCGCTCAATGAGTGGCTTAAAAGCACATTAATAGCGCCCCCGCTAAGTCCCGCTGGCAAGGGGCAATGGAAAACCCGTGGCCAATACCAAGGCGACTGCGTGCCGGTGCTGCTGGTTGACAAAGCCGCCGACGGCTTTGCCAGTCTCTGGTTCGATAGCAACCACACCCCTTGGATAACCGATCAGGATTGCGCCCAGCAAGCAGCGGAAGCTCTTCAAACCGAAGTGCGTTGCTCCCTGGGTGGCTGGCATCCCGGCGATGACCCAGACCGCTTCTGGCAGGTGTTTCCCGGCGGTAAGGAAGGCGCAATCGAGKGGCCTGACTCTGGCCGTTAGCAAGCACCTCTAAACGCAAACGACCCCGCAAAAGCGGGGTCGTTTTTTACTATCAACCGTTATTACCTAGCTGACGATACAAAAGCCAGCCCTTCAGCTTACTCAATAATGCTCACATCGTCGGCCTGCAAACCACGCTCATTTTTAATCACGTGGTAACGCACAATTTGGCCTTCTGCCAGCATACGCGGGCCACGACCACGAATGGCGCGAAAGTGTACAAATACATCTTCGCCATTATCGCGGGTTATAAAGCCGTAGCCTTTGTTGGTATTGAACCACTTCACTTCACCCTCTTCACGGCCATCGTTAGGATCGATGATGTCTTCTTCCTCATCATCGCCCATAGGAGCAGCCGCTTGCGGCTGACGCGATGCTGGCTTAGGACGCGCCACCACATCAGATGCCACCACAATCGAGGGCGCAAAAGCAGCTGACGCTAATGTGCCAACCCACAGAACAATAAAACACCCTATAGCAACGGCAACATAGACACTGCTAACTCCACTGATTGCCAGCTCGGCCATCCACAGCTCGGCGAGGGCACTATCGGTTAAATGAACAATCCCCGCCAACAGAAGTGGCGTGGGGGCGGCTAGTAATACACTGATTAAGAAACAGCGAAACACAACTTTTGGATTCATAGAAAAAAAAAGCTCTCTTGTTGTATGGGTAACAGACGAAGGACAATACCCGCACTATCAGGCCCATTCCCAATAGCACCGGCATACTACTACATAAGGTTGCAATGATATCATGACCCACGAATTATCGCCTGTTGACCTAGCTCAACGTCTTGAATCTTTAGAGAGCCGATTAGCCCATCAAGAGCACTGGCTGGACACCCTGGATCAAGCAGTGGTTCAGCAGGAGCGGCGCCTGGAAAAACTTGAGCAACTCAGCGGGCTAATGCGCGAACGCCTGCGCGAGCAGCACCAGGCGCTACAAGCCAGCGAACCCCAGGGCGACCAGCGCCCCGAGGATGAGCTTCCGCCCCACTACTGAGCCAACGACAGCACTGATCAATAGTTCTGATCGATACCCTCGATGCAACTAATTAATTAACCGTCAGCAACTAGCCTCTAAACGCTTAGCTGCCAACAACGCTTGCAGGATCGCTACTTGCCAACCCAAAGGCGTCTGCCACCGCTTGATAAGTCACTTGGCCTGCGTGCACGTTAAGACCCGGCAGGAAGTGCGGGTCGTCACGTAGCGCCTGCTGCCAGCCTTTATCCGCCAGGGCTAGTACAAAGGGCAGCGTGGCGTTGGTCAGCCCTTGGGTAGACGTTCGCGCCACCGCGCCAGGCATATTCGCCACGCAGTAGTGCACCACCCCATCGACGATATAGGTCGGCTCGGCATGGGTGGTGGGCCTGCTGGTTTCAAAACACCCGCCCTGATCGATGGCGACATCCACCAGTACACTACCGGGCTTCATATCGGCCAGCATGGCGCGAGTGATTAACTTGGGCGCAGCGGCGCCGGGCACCAGCACTGCGCCAATAATCATATCCGACTCACGCGTGGCTGTTTCCAACGCGTCTGCGGTGGAATAAACCGTTTTAATGCGGCCCTGATAGCGGTCGTCCAGCACTTCCAACCGCGCTAACGACTTATCCAGAATAGTCACCTCGGCACCCAACCCCAGCGCCATGCGAGCAGCGTTCTCCCCCACGACACCGCCACCAATCACGGTGACCTTTCCCGGCGCCACACCAGGCACACCGGGTAGCAGCACGCCTGCACCGCCTTGGGCCTTCTCCAGGCTATGGGCACCCGCTTGCACCGCCATTCGGCCTGCTACGGTGCTCATCGGCGCCAGTAGCGGCAAGCCACCACGGGCGTCGGTAATCGTTTCATAGGCGATACAGGTGGCACCGCTTTCCATTAGGCCGCGGGTAAGGGGCTCTTCGGCAGCAAGGTGTAGATAGGTGAACAGCGTGTGCTGTGAAGTGAGGCGCGCCACCTCATCCGGCTGCGGCTCTTTCACCTTGAGGATTAGCTCGGCGTGGCGCCACAAAGCATCCACATCGGCTTCTATCTGCGCGCCAGCGGCTTGGAAGTCCGCATCAGCAAAGCCAGCACCTTCACCAGCGCCCGCCTGAACGCTCACCTGATGGCCACGCCCGGTTAACTCCCGCGCGCCGGTCGGTGTTAAGGCTACCCGATATTCGTGATTTTTAATCTCTTTGGGGACAGCGATTTTCATTGGCGTATTCCTGTGCTTTTAAAGGTCAGTGGTCTTGTTAAGCAAATTACAGCACAGCTAACGTTGACCACCACCCCAGGAACGCAAAACAAAAAAAACGCCGGTTAAGGCGTTTTTTAGGAGAAAAATCTAGCGATTGCCGGTTCTGCACGAAAAAATCCACTTCGCTCTACGTCACTCCGCAATAACCGCGCCGCCGTATATGCGCCGATACTCCTCGGGGAGGCGTTTGGGCCGCCCCGTTGAGAGTGCCACGCAAGCAAAGCGCGTGCGAGCATAAAGCAGTGTTTTAGCGTCTCTGACGCGCACCAGTTGAAAACGACGGGTCAGACTAAAACGCTCGTCGCAATCAACAATCCAAGTCGCTAACTGTAGCTCGTCGCCTGCAAAAGCCGGTGCTAAGTAATCCAGCTCGTGGCGATGAACTACCATGGCCCGGKCAAGCTCTCGGTAGCGCTCAAGCGATAGCCCCAGCGCTTCTGAATGCGCCCAGCTGATTTGCTCAACCCAGCGCAGGTACTCGCTATTGTTGACGTGCCGGTAGGCGTCGATGGCCTCATCCGTCACGCGGATATCAATCACAAAAGGCTCGGGTAGCGCCCACTCCATTGCCTTGGCTCCTTCACCGGTTGCTGTACGACCTAGTCGCGGAACACCCGCACACCCAGGGCTTTCAGATAAGACGTTTCGGGGATAGCCGGATGCACCGGGTGATCAGGCCCTTGGTGGCCTTGGAAAATAACCTGACCGTGACGATCCTGATGGCGAACCGCACCGCGCACCACATCCATTAGCCGCTCGGGCGCCAAATGCATCGAGCAGGAGGCTGACAGCAATAGGCCGTCGCGACCCAACAAACGCATGGCTTCACGGTTCAAACGCGCATAGGCGCGCTCGCCATTGGGGATATCTTTACGCTTTTTGATAAACGCCGGCGGGTCAAGAATGACCACGTCGAATTCTTCACCGTCCGCCTTCAATGCCGCCAAGGCTTCAAACGCATCTCCCTCACTAACCGCTACCTTCTCCTGCACGCCGTTCAGCTCAGCGTTACGTGCGACTTGGTCCAGCGCCGGGCCCGAAGAGTCCAGGCACAGCACCTCTTTTGCGCCGTGAACGGCCGCCTGCACGCCCCAACCACCCACATAGCTGAATACGTCCAGCACGCGCTTACCTTCCACATTCCGATTGACCCATTCGCGATTAACGCGGTGATCAAAGAACCAGCCGGTTTTCTGACCATTGAGCACCGGCACTACAAAGCGGGCGCCGTTCTCTTCGAGCACCACTTCGTCAGGCAGCGTGCCTTTGATGACGTCAACGTGAGCCTCAAGGCCCTCCTGTCGACGGCCGCCAGTATCGTTGCGGAAGACAATCACTTCTGGTTTGATCACTTTTTCCAGCGCATCGACAATTTCATCCGCCAGTGCCTGCATACCGGCGGTATTGAGCTGCACGACGAGGACATCACCAAAGCGGTCAATCACCAGACCTGGCAGCAAGTCGCCTTCGCCATGAATCAAGCGGTAGAACGGCTGCGCATAAAGGCGCTGACGCAGGGCTAATGCCTGATTAAAGCGGTGCACAAACAGCGAGCGATCCAAGCGCATTTCAGGGTCGCGGGACATGACCCGGGCCGCAATGAGCGAATGGGGATTAACATAAGCCACCGCCATGACTTTGCCATTGGAGGCTTCGACCAGGGCGGCTTCGCCTGCCGCGAAGTTTTTCAGCGGCGTCTCCTTAATATCTACCTCATTGGAGTAGATCCAGAGATGGCCCGCTTTAAGGCGGCGGTCAGCATTCTTATTCAGGCGCAGGCGTTGAGTCACAGCAATCTCCAAAAAACGTAAGCAAAGCAAAACAGTAGCATTTATAGGTAGCCATTAACGTTGGCAGCCCGGGCAGAACACACTGGCGCGCTGGCCAAGGGTAATGCGGCGAAGCTCAACGCCACAGCGCAAACAGGGCTGGCCGTGGCGGCCATAAACATTCAAGCGCTGGGCAAAGTAGCCGGGCTCGCCCTGGCCACTGACAAAATCCCGCAGCGTGGTGCCACCTTGGGTGATTGCCGCCGCCAGCACCTCCTTAACAGCAAGGGCTAAGGCGTCGTAACGCGCACGGGAAACCCTTCCCGCCGCGCGGCGCGGATCAATACCCGCCATAAACAGCGCTTCCGCCGCATAGATATTACCGGCGCCAACCACCACCTGGTTATCCATCAGAAACGGTTTTACCGCCACGCGCTTGTGGCGCGAAAGCGTGTAGAGCCATTTGCCGTTAAACGCATCAGACAGCGGCTCGGGCCCCAAGTGCGCAAGCCGCTTATCCTGTGTTTCGTCTTCGGCCTGCCAATCCACAAAGCCAAACCGACGGGGGTCGTGATAGCGCAGTACATAGCCGCTGGCAGTCACCACATCCACATGATCATGTTTTTTAGGCAAATCCCCTACCCGCGCAATTCGCAGGCTTCCCGACATGCCCAAGTGCCATAGCAGCGTCGCGTTAGCGTCGCCTTCAAGCGCATCAGCAGGCTGGATAGGAATCTGCAGATACTTAGCACGCCGCTTCAATACGCCAATGCGTGCCCCTACCAACCGCTCGGCAAGGTCATCAGGCACGGGGACACGCAGCCGCGGCTGGCGCACCAGCACTTCGGTCACTTCCTGACCTTCAATATAGGGCGCAATCCCACGGCGGGTGGTTTCAACTTCGGGCAGTTCGGGCATATTTCAGAATAGTAACGGCCTGTAATGACAGCCTAGTGAAGGTAAGTTCGCGCAGCATGCAACGGATAAAAGGCATGCATGCAAAAACCCGGCTTGAGGCCGGGTTTTTGAACAGGCGCTCGCCTGCAGTGGAAGCCGATCATTATCGCGTAAGCGATTACTTGATCTTGGCTTCCTTGTAGATCACGTGCTTACGGATGACCGGGTCGAATTTTTTAAATTCGAACTTATCCGGGGTATTCCGTTTGTTCTTATCAGTGGTGTAGAAGTGACCTGTACCGGCACTGGACACCAACTTGATTTTATCGCGCATGGTTTAATCCTTCCAAAATGCTTGGTCCGAAGCGCTAGGCCCCAAAAGCTGGCTTAGATAGCGTCGCCGCGCTTACGAATATCAACCAAAACTGCGTCGATACCGTTTTTATCAATAATACGCATTCCTTTAGTAGAAACGCGCAGCTTGACGAAGCGGTTTTCAGACTCAACCCAAAAACGATGGGTGTGCAGGTTTGGCAAGAAACGACGACGTGTCTTACGCATTGAGTGTGAAACGTTATTTCCAGTTACCGGACGCTTGCCGGTAACCTGACATACTTTGGACATTAGAGCCTCCAACTGCTTGGCCAGGATATAATAACCTGAGTGTTCAAAACTGTCGGGCGGACCGGAAGGGAAGGTGTCGACGCCGTTAACCGCCAAGCTTTATCCAAATCCGTTATTCAACCCAAGTTTAAAGGTGGCACTTTATACCAGAGCACTCGACTTGCAGCAAGCAAAACCCACAAAAAAGGCTGAAAAAGCGCTTTTCTGCTCATTTTACTTAGTCAGCACTGCATTGAGCAGTGCATCTTTGGTGCTGCTTATAGCCAGCCGCGCTCGGCAAAAGAAATCACTTCTCCATCCCCCACCACGAAATGATCTAACACGCGCACCTCAAAGAGTGCCAGCGCGTCTTTTAAGCGCTCCGTGATACGTCGATCAGCATCGCTTGGCTCTGCCACACCCGAAGGGTGATTGTGAGCCAGGATAACGGCGCCTGCGCTAAGTTCTAATGCGCGCTTGGCAACTTCGCGGGGGTAAACAGAGGCGCTGTCTAGGGTACCGCGAAACAGCGATTCATAGCGAATAATTCGGTGCTGGGTATCCAAAAAAAGCACCGCAAACTCTTCATGCCCTAAATGACGTAGCTGCGAACTCAGGTAATGACGCACCAAGGCCGGCGATGTTAGCGCATTGCCTCGCGCTAACTGGCTGGCTAAATGGCGCCGCGATAGCTCAAGCGTTGCCTGAAGTTGGGCGTACTTGGCGCTGCCTAACCCACGGGCAGTACAGAAGCTTGCCTGATCGGCCTCTAGCAGTTGGCGCAGACCACCGAAACTACTGAGTAAATCCCGCGCCAAGTCGACCGCTGAACGCCCCTGCACGCCAACACGCAAAAAAATTGCCAACAGCTCCGCATCTGAGAGTGCCTGAGCTCCCGCATTTAACAATTTTTCCCGGGGCCGCTCACCTTCCGGCCAGTGATTGATTCCCATCGCACCCTACCCGCGCTGTCCACCTTTATTGCTTCAAGCCCGCCTCATCGAACTGATACTTGCAGCAACAAGCTCATTAAACCTAGCTTAACCTTGTTTGCACCTAATATGCCAAATTGTTGGTGCCAATGGTATGGTAAGCCTCCTTACGCATGTGAAGATGGATCACTGACCATGGCCTCTGCTGTTAACTCGACAAGCACCTCGAGACTTGTAGGCAAACGGGTACTGCTCGGCGTCAGTGCGGGTATCGCTGCCTACAAAAGCGCGTTGATTGTGCGCCTGCTCAAGCAGGCGGGCTGCCATGTGCGCGTGGTGATGACCAGCGGGGCACAGGCTTTTATTACCCCGCTCACGCTCCAGGCGCTCTCCGGCGAGCCCGTGCGCACCTCCTTGCTCGACCCCGAAGCCGAAGCAGGCATGGGGCATATTGAGCTGGCTCGCTGGGCAGATGTGGTGCTGGTCGCTCCTGCCACTGCCGACCTGATCGCCCGCTTGGTGCACGGCATGGCCGATGACCTGCTCACCACGCTCTGCTTGGCCTCAGAGGCGCCCAAACTGATTGCCCCGGCGATGAATCAGGCCATGTGGCGCCACCCTGCTACCCAGCGCAACGTACAGCAGCTGGCGGATGATGGCTGGCAGCTGATTGGCCCCGCCGCCGGAGATCAAGCCTGTGGCGACGTGGGGCCTGGCCGCATGAGCGAACCTGAAGAGATATTTAGTGCCCTAACGACGCTGTTTGCAGCCTATCTCGCCGATGCTCCGCACAGCACTGCCCCCCATGTGGTGATTACCGCCGGCCCTACCCGGGAACCGCTGGATCCAGTGCGCTACCTCTCCAATCACAGCTCGGGAAAAATGGGCTTTGCCTTGGCCGCAGCGGCAGCCGCGCAAGGCGCCAAGGTCACGCTGATCAGTGGCCCGGTTAACCTGTCCACCCCTCAGGGCGTGACGCGCATTGACGTTGAGTCCGCCGAGCAAATGCACAATGAGGCGCAGCGATTAGCGCCTCTTGCAGCGCTGTTTATCGGCTGCGCGGCGGTCGCTGATTATCGCGTGGCAGCGCCTGCCGGGCATAAGCTCAAAAAGCAGGACGATAGCGATACGCTTACCCTGACGTTAATTAAAAACCCTGACATTATTGCCAGCATCGCGGCACTGCCCGCCGGGCAGCGCCCGCTGGTGGTGGGTTTCGCCGCCGAAACCCAAGATGTAGAGCGCTACGCACGGGATAAATTACAGCGCAAAGGGCTGGATATGATCGTCGCCAACGATGTTTCCCAGGCGGGCCTGGGGTTCGGCAGCGACCAGAATGCTGCGTTGCTGCTATGGCGCACCGCAGAAGGCGTTGAGAGCCGTTCTGAATCAGCCCAACCGAAGTCCCAGCTGGCCACTACCATCATCCACCAAGCGTTCGCCCTGCTACCTACGCAAGCAGCGCCCCAAATATCTTCCAACGCTTCCGGAGAGCCCCAATGAGTGCCCGCCCCCGCCTGCAATGCAAAGTATTAGACGAGCGTTTGCATGACTACATGCCGCACTATGCCACCGAAGGCTCGGCGGGAATGGATCTGCGCGCCCTGCTGGATGAACCGTTACCATTAGCCCCCGGCGAATGCCAGCTCGTACGCACCGGCATTGCCATCTATATTGAAGATCCGGGCTTGGCGGGCATGATTCTGCCGCGCTCCGGTTTGGGGCATAAACATGGCATCGTGTTGGGCAATTTAGTCGGTTTAATCGACTCTGATTACCAGGGCGAACTGATGATTTCGGTCTGGAACCGTGGTCAGAGCACGTTTACGCTAGCCCCATTTGATCGACTGGCACAGTACGTGCTTGTGCCTGTGGTACAGGCCGAACTATCGCTGGTGGACGCTTTTGAAGATTCCTCACGAGGCAGCGGCGGGTTTGGCAGTACGGGCAGTCAGTAGCGAGTGATCACGTCTGCTTAGCCGATCTTTTAAGGAAACGTCTGTTTAGCTGGGAAGCCCTATGAACGCACAGTCTGTACCCGCTTCGATTTTCCGCGCCTACGATATTCGCGGTATCGTTGACGATACGCTCACTGAAGAGACAGTAGAAATGATCGGGCGTGTTGTCGGCTCTGAGGCCGCCGCGCGGAGCGAATCCAGCGTTGTCGTTGCCCGCGACGGTCGCCTTTCAGGCGCCCGGCTGCAAGCAGCGCTGATGCGTGGCCTGAACGCCGCAGGGCGCAACGTGATCGATATCGGCATGGTGCCCACCCCGGTGCTCTACTTCGCCACTCATATACTGGAAGGCACCCAATCAGGCGTGATGGTCACCGGTAGCCACAACCCGCCTGACTACAACGGTTTTAAAATTGTGCTGGGTGGCGAAACCCTCTCCGGTGATGCCATCACCGCCCTGTTTGAGCGCATTCAGTCCGGCGCGCTGGAAACTGGACAAGGCAGCATCACCCGGCAGGATATCCGTGAAAGCTACTTAACGCGCATTTTAGGTGACGTTAAGATCAATCGGCCGATCAAAGCCGTCGTCGACTGTGGCAATGGGGTAGCAGGCGAGCTCGGCCCGCAGCTGCTGGCCCGCTTAGGTATTGATACCCTCCCCTTGTTCGCCGAAATCGATGGCCATTTTCCCAACCATCACCCTGATCCTGGCAAGCCAGAAAACATGCAGGACCTGATGCGCAAGGTGCAAGAAACCCAGGCCGACATTGGCCTGGCCTTCGACGGAGATGGCGACCGCCTGGGTGTTGTAACGCCCTCGGGTAAACTGATCTATCCCGACCATCTGCTGATGGTATTTGCCACCGATATGCTCGCGCGCCAGCCTGGCGCGAAGGTTATTTTTGATATTAAGTGCACCGGCAACCTGGTCAAAGTGATCAGCGAGGCAGGCGGCGAACCGGAAATGTGGCGCACCGGGCACTCAATGATCAAGGCACGCATGAAAGAGACTGGCGCCCAGCTTGGCGGTGAGATGAGCGGGCACATTTTTTTCCAAGAGCGCTGGTACGGCTTCGACGATGGCCTCTATGCCGCCGCTCGGCTGGTGGAAATTCTCGCCAACCAAGCCGACGATGCGGATACGTTTTTTGCCCGCTTCCCCCAAGACGTTGCCACCCCGGAAATTAATATAGCGGTTAGCGACGCTGACAAATTTTCTCTGGTGGATAAGCTTGCTCGCGAGGGCGACTTCGGCGAAGGTATTAAAACGACGCTGGACGGTATCCGCGTTGACTACCAGGATGGCTGGGGGCTGTGTCGCGCCTCCAACACCACGCCTGCACTGGTTATGCGCTTTGAAGGTAAAGACGATACCGCCCTGGCACGCATCAAAGCAGTTTTTAACGACGCGCTACAGCGTATCGCGCCAGATATTGAGCTACCCCMCTAAACAGGCAGCTCTAAAGTTAGCTCTTCAAATAGCTCGGCGCTGAAGGGATCGCGACCACCTAGAAAGCGCGACCCTCATCACTCAATCAGCATCAACGTTAGCAGCATAATAAACGTTAGCAAGGGACAACCTCATGAGTTCAGCCAGTCGCGACCCCCAGGTCGTTGTGGAGGTGCTTTCCGAAGCCCTCCCGTATATTCAGCAGTTCTCGGGCAAAACTGTGGTGGTCAAATACGGCGGTAACGCCATGACCGAAAGCACCCTCATTGACTCCTTTGCCCGCGACATCGTGTTAATGAAGGAAGTCGGCATTAACCCGGTGGTCGTGCACGGCGGCGGACCGCAGATCGGCGAACTACTCAAAAAGCTCAACATTGAGTCGCGCTTCGTCAACGGCATGCGGGTTACCGATTCACAAACCATGGACGTCGTGGAGATGGTGCTGGGCGGTTTGGTCAACAAAAGCATCGTCAACCTGATCAACCAGAGCGGTGGCAAAGCGATCGGCCTGACCGGTAAAGACGGTTCACAAATTCGCGCTCGCCAGCTCAAGGTAGAGCACCAAAGCCCCGAAATGACCGCCCCGGAAATCATTGATATTGGTCATGTGGGCGAAGTGGAGTCGATCTCAACCGAGCTTATTGAGATGCTGGCGGCACGCGACTTTATCCCGGTGATTGCCCCAATTGGCGTCGACGCCGCAGGACATAGCTACAATATCAACGCTGATCTGGTCGCGGGTAAGATTGCGGAAGCGCTCAATGCTGAAAAGCTGATGCTGCTGACTAATGTCGCTGGATTAATGAATGCCGAAGGCGAAGTCCTCACCGGCTTAAGTACCGCTCAGGTGGATGACCTGATCGCCGATGGCACGATTTATGGCGGCATGTTGCCCAAAATCCGCTGTGCACTGGATGCGGTAAAAGGTGGCGTTAATAGTTCGCATATTATTGATGGCCGTGTCCCCCACGCAGTGTTGCTGGAAATTTTCACCAATGCTGGGGTAGGTACTCAAATCAAGGACGCGAGCTAACCGCGACGGAGGCCACATTATGAGCGAAGATCGCAAACCACGCCGCCGCGAGCAGATTCTCCAAGCCCTGGCGTTAATGCTTGAGGAAGATAGCGGCAAGCGCATTACCACAGCCGCTCTCGCCCGCCAGGTCGGCGTTTCAGAAGCGGCGCTCTACCGCCACTTCCCCAGCAAAGCGCGTATGTTTGAGGGGCTGATCGACTTTATTGAAGAGAGTATTTTTGCCCGCATCACGCGCATTCTGGAAGACGTTCCAGACGCCACCACTCGCTGCGGCACCATACTTGCACTGCTGCTGGGCTTTGCTGAAAAAAATCCTGGTTTGGCGCGGGTGATGGGCGGCGACGTGCTCACCGGTGAAACCGCAAGGCTACGACAGCGGGTAAACCAGCTGTTTGAGCGCCTGGAGATGCAGCTTAAGCAGATCCTGCGCGAAGCCGAGATACGTGAAGGGCTGCGCCCCACGATCCCCGCCTCTGCCGCTGCCAACTTGCTGGCGGCCCAGGCGGAGGGGCGAATTTCMCAGTATGTGCGTAGCGACTTTAAGCGCCTGCCCACCGAACACTGGGAAGATCAGTGGTCACTGCTGTCAGCTCAGTTACTGCGTGCCACGGCGCAGCCTGCTTAAGCTAAAGTACTGATAGAAGCACCAAGCGTCCGCTGTAAAAAAACCGGCTCCTTTTACAAGGGCCGGTTTTTTAATGCGACTGGGGTAAAGACCGCTAAGCCTGATTACGCAGCCAGCGTGTCGCCCATTTTCTGACGCAGCTTTTTCATGGCATTTTTTTCAAGCTGACGAATACGCTCGGCGCTGACCCCGTAAACATCGGCCAGATCATGCAGCGTCTCTTTGCTATCGGCCAACCAACGGCGCTGCAGAATATCTCGCGAGCGCTCATCCAACCCCTCAAGGGCAAGCTGTAAACGGCGCGTCGAGTCTTCCTCGAAGTTGCTATCTTCCAGCTGTGTGGCAGGGTCGGAAGCAGCATCGTCCAAGAAGTGCACTGGCGCTTGATAAGTGCTCTCTTCATCATCGCCTGCCGGTGCGTCGTAACCCGCATCGTAAGAAGAGAGCCGCCCTTCCATATCGCGCACGACCTCAGGTTTGACGTCGAGGTCTTTAGCAATCGCATCGACTTCGTCGTTATTCAACCAGGCCAGACGCTTCTTGGCACCACGCAAATTAAAGAACAGCTTACGCTGAGCTTTAGTGGTCGCGATTTTAACGATTCGCCAATTGCGCAGCACAAATTCGTGAATTTCCGCTTTGATCCAGTGCACGGCAAAAGAGACCAAGCGAACGCCCTGATTGGGATCGAAGCGCTTGACGGCTTTCATCAAGCCGACGTTACCTTCTTGGATCAAATCTGCCTGGGGCAACCCATAGCCCGAATAGCTACGCGCGATATGCACCACAAAGCGCAGATGCGAAAGTACCAAACGCCGAGCGGCTTCCAAATCGCCCTCATCGTAGAGACGATAGGCAAGCTCGCGCTCTTCATCGGCTGTTAATACCGAAATTCCATTGACCGCGCGGATATACCCGCCGAGGTCGCCGCCGGGTGAAAGTTGCCCCACCGGTAGAAGACTAGTGCTCATGTGCAGGTGGTCTCCCCTGTAACCCATCGTGGTTGACGTAGCACGTTATCAATAACCTATTACAAAACCGTGATACTAATTCGGTGATACGAAATCTGTGGTACTGAGACCTTAACGCAAGCATAAAGTTCGCACGTTAAGTAATTCAGCCGTATCGCATTAGCCGCCTAAAACGCATCCATCATCTTGGCCGAATGCTTGAGAGATGACGTGTCACCGCCAACCAAGCACCCAGCCAGCCTAATAGTGTACTGCAAGATAGCAGAATTGTAGAGCCTGTCACGTCGAGTTGGGGTAACGAGAAGCTCGCCCCGTAACTCGCCGCCAGCGCAGCGACCGGCAGTGACAGCCAGTGATTGCCCACACCTAACAGCCCCAGCGCTAACAGCCCACCGCCCAGCCCGTACCAAGCGCCGCTATATAGGAAAGGCCGCCTAACAAAGGCATGGGTCGCGCCAATCAGCATCMCCACTTCAATTTCCCGGCGACGACTCTCCACCGAGAGGCGAATGGTATTGCCGACCACCAATAGTACGCCCAACCCAAATAGCGCGCCCAGCGCTAGTGCCACACGGCGGCCTAATTCTGCCAGATTTCGCAACCGCTCGACCCAGGCCAGGTCAAGGCGAACCTCATCGATACCAGCAAGCGTTTCAAGGCGGGCAGCCAACTGTTGCATGGCGGCAGGCTCAACGCTTTCTGGGCGCACCACTATACTGATAGGTAGCGGGTTGCTCTCCAACCCCGCCMGAGCATCATCAATCCCCAGCGACTGCTGAAACTCCGCCATGCCTTGCTCGGCGCTGATCAGCTGCGTCTCGAGCACGCTCGGCTCCGCGTCGACCGCCTCTTCGATACGCAGCGCTTGAGCATCATCGGCGCTCAATTCCAGGTAGACCGTTAAGGTGGCGCTCTCATCAAGCTCCGCATCCAACAGACGCGCGCTATCCAGGGTTAGCCACAGCGCGGCGGGCAGCACCAGCGCAATAGCAATCGCCAGCATGGTCAGTAGGTTGCCCAGCGGATAGCGCACTAAGCGCTGAAAGCTATCCCACGCCATGCTGCGGTGGTGACGCCCCCAAGCCCGTAAGCGGCTGGAAAAGCGCGTCTGTTGCGATCTGGCGCCCCGCTGGGGGACTTTATCGACCGCTGGTTTAGTAGCGGCTTTGCGCGGCGTCTTTAATGCCGCTCCCTGTCGACGCTTTGGCGTTGTGGACGGCTTCATACCGCCCCCTCATCGGCGACCAGACGGCCATCGCTTAAGCGCAGGATACGGTGGCGTAGTCGAGCAATCAGGGCCAGGTCGTGACTAGCGATCATCACCGTGGTACCAATCCGGTTAAAGTCCTCAAACAGTCCCATGATGTCCGCTGAGAGCTGGGGGTCCAGGTTGCCCGTTGGCTCATCGGCCAGCAGCAGCGCAGGCTTATTGACCACCGCCCGGGCAATCCCCACCCGTTGCTGCTCGCCGCCCGACAACTCGATAGGCAGGGCTTTTTCACGATGCAACAGCCCCACTTTATCTAACGCAGCGCGCACGCGCCGGGCAGCCTCACGGGGCTCTACGCCCTGAATTTCCAGCGGCAGGGAGACGTTGTGAAAAATACTGCGATCAAAGAGCAGCTGGTGATCCTGGAAGACCACGCCAATTTGACGCCGATAGAACGGCACCTGACTGGCATGTAGTTGGGCAATATCGTGGCCCGCCACAACAACACGCCCCCGGCTGGGCTTTTCAAGGCGCATCACTAAGCGTAGTAGCGAGCTTTTACCCGCCCCGGAGTGGCCGGTCAGAAACACCATCTCGCCCCGGGCAACCCGAAAGTTAAGATGCGCCAACGCCTCGAAGCGTCCGCCGTAGCGCTTTCCCACATGCTCAAAAGCGATCATGCGCTGGCATCGTCCCCTTGGCGGTCAAACAGCGCTTGGACAAAATCATTGGCCTCGAAGGGGCGCAGATCGTCGATGCCCTCCCCCACGCCAATAAAGCGAATCGGCGTTTCCAGTTGTTTAGCCAGCGCGAAAATAATCCCGCCTTTGGCGGTGCCGTCCAGCTTGGTCAGCGTGATACCACTGACCGGCACGGCGTCGTTAAAGGTGCTGGCCTGGGAGATAGCGTTTTGGCCAGTGCCCGCATCCAGTACCAGCATCACTTCGTGAGGCGCGGTGTCATCTAGCTTCTGCATCACCCGGTGGACTTTTTTCAGCTCTTCCATCAGGTGGCTTTTGTTATGTAGCCGACCGGCGGTATCGGCGATCAGCACATCAACTCCTCTCGCAGTAGCGGCCGCTACCGCATCGTAAATCACCGAGGCGCTGTCAGCGCCGGTGTGCTGGGCGATCACCGGCACCTTGTTGCGCTCGCCCCATACTTTGAGCTGCTCGACAGCCGCTGCACGGAAGGTGTCACCGGCCGCCAACATGACGCTCTTGCCTTCGCGCTGAAAGCGCTGGGTGAGCTTGCCGATGGTGGTGGTTTTACCCACGCCGTTAACGCCCACCACTAAAATGACAAAAGGCCCCGTGCCCGATTTTTCAAGCACAAGCGGCTTGGCGACCGGCGCCAGCATAGTGGACAACTCTTCCTGCAAGCCACGGTAAAGCGCTTCGGGATTGTTCAACTCTTTGCGCGAGATACGCGCTTCCAGGCGGCCAGTAATCTCGCTAGTGGCGTCAATCCCCACATCGGCCATCAATAGCTGCGTTTCCAGATCTTCCAACAGTTCGTCATCGATCTGTTTTTTACCTAGGAACAGATCGGCGATACCGTCGGTTAAATTGGCGCGGGTTTTCCCCAGGCCTGACTTGATACGCGCAAACCAGCCTTTCTGGTCGCCTTTGGTGGCCACCGGCTTGTCTTGCAAGGCGGGCGTCGGCTCTGGCTCTGGCTCTGGCTCTGGCTCTGGCTCTGGCTCTGGCTCTGGCTCTGGCTCTGGCTCTGGCTCTGGCTCTGGCTCTGGCTCTGGCTCTGGCTCTGGCTCTGGCTCTGGCTCTGGCTCTGGCTCTGGCTCTGGCTCTGGTAAAGTTTCCGGCGCTTTTGAAGTCTCTTCAACCGCTTCAGCTGCAGCGTCAGACGTCGCAGTGTCCACCTCATCGGGTTGATTTTGCTGCTGCTCTTCCTCTTGATGCGCCTGCTGCGGGTCTTGAGGCGACTGCTGCTGATCCTGCTTATTCTTACGCTTAAAAAAACCAAACATGAGTGTTACCCGACATAAATAGTGAACATTAGGGTTATGCTAACACCGTAACCCAAGACTTTGGATAAGCAGCCCGCTACAATCCGCTTTATGACACGACAACGCTCCCCCCGATCCTCCGCTTCCCGCCGCACACCTGCTCAGCGGGCGGGCAAATCACCTGGCAAGCCACTCGGTAAGCCATTAGGTAAGTTACGCATTATCGGCGGCGAATTCCGCCGCCGCCAGTTGCCTGTGCTGGATAGCCCCGGTCTGCGGCCAACCCCCGACCGCGTGCGTGAAACGCTGTTTAACTGGCTGGGGCAGCAGCTTTACGGCCAGCAGGTACTCGATCTATTCGCAGGTACCGGCGCGCTGGGTATTGAAGCCCTGTCCCGTGGCGCTGCGGGGGTCGATTTTGTCGAGCGGGATGCGCGGGTGGCGGCACAGCTGTCGACCAATCTGGCAACGCTCAATATTACCGCAAGCGCAGTGCATGTTAACGATGTTCAGGCCTACCTGGCGCGCCCAGCCAAGCCCTATGCGCTGGCCTTTCTCGACCCTCCTTTCCATCAGCAGCTAGCTGCMCCCTGCTGCGCTGCTTTGGAAAGCGGCGGCTGGCTAGCGGATAGGGCGATGGTTTACCTGGAAACCGAGGCATCTCTGCCCCCCGAAGTGCCCGCCAACTGGCAGTTACACCGCGAAACCCAGGCGGGAGAAAGCACCGCAAGGCTCTATCTACGTCAGCAACCTTAAACAGCGCTTGCCGCCACGCGGCGGTGGCGTTACGCTCGCCTCATTCGTCCCTACTGACAAGCTTTGCGCTTGTTTTTTTGAGCTTATTTTTGCTTAACATTTTATGCTATGGAGCTATACATGAGTCTGGAACTATTTAACCAGCTTGAACAGAAAGTCACCGATACCGTTGATGCACTGGAAATGATGAAACTGGAAAATGAGGAGCTGCGCGGCGAAAACGCCAAGCTTAAAGAGGAACGTGAAGAGTGGGAACGTCGCCTCAATGGCCTACTCAGCAAATTCGACAGCCTCGAAACATCCACCACGTCCTAACCGCCTGATAGATACGTTGCTGCCTAGAGCACCAGAGACATCAGCAGCGCATCCTCGCGCCCGGCGGCCCCTTTTGCCGCTGGGTAGTAGCCCCGCCGACAGCTATCTTCGCTAAATCCACAGCGTTGATAGAGCCGTATGGCGCTAAGATTACCCACCCGCACTTCGAGCAGCAGCCGCTCACTGAGCCAGCCTTTTGCTATCGCCAACMCGGCATCCATCAACGCCAGGCCCGCGCCACTTCGGCGACACTCGGGTAAAACCGCGATCGCTTGCAGTTCCGCTTCAAACGGCAGTCGTACCACGATGGCATACCCTAGCAGCTGTTCATCTTGCCACCAGCCCAACACGCAGGTGTCCTGACTGCCCAAGGACTCAAGCATTTGCGAGTCGGAGGTGCCACTTTGCGCCTGACGCTCAAGCGTAATAAGTAGCGTCAGGTGCTCAACATTGAGTTCAGCGATCATTAGCTGTCTGCCCTGCACTTGGACGCCCACTGCTGACCTAGCGTTTTCAGCGCTGGCCAGAGGTCGCGTTTACGATGGGTACCGTCGAGCAGCGACGCAAGCGCAGGACCCTGCCATACAGGCAACGCGAGCGTCTCGCTCTGCCCTTCGGTGACATTCAGAATGCGATCCAGCGGCGCCTGGTCAGGCCCCAACTCCCCCCACCAGAGAAGCCGCTCTAGCTGCCACCCCTGCCGACTCGCGCCGCCAGCGATAAAGGCTGCCAGACCTTCGCGGGCTTCATCTAGCGGATCTTCTACCGCAAAGGCGTTGGCCATTTGCGGCCAGGTGAAGTGGCTCGCTTCCGGCAGTGCGCCCGGCTGAATATCCACGGCCTGTAGCAAGTTAGCCAGCAGCTGCTGCTCAAGCACGCTCATGGCGCCTGCCTGCAATACCAGCCAGCGCCCCTCTAGACATACACACGAGAGTGAGAACGCCAATGGTTTGGCGGGCTTGTCAGTGGCTGCTTCAGCGGCCGTAACAGATTGCTCAGCCATCGGGTTGGCTGGCCCCGGTTTGTCTTGACCCAACAGTGCCCGCACCGCCGAGGGCGAGGCAATGGTCTCAGCTGAGGTTTGAGTTTCAGACGAAGGGGGCGCGGGTGCTTGGGGTTTAGCCGTTTGACGCCTAGGTGCGGGGGCGTCGTCCAGCAACGCCTGCAACCGCTCCCGGGGCGGCGTCGGGGCAGGCGTCGTCTCCTCCCACTCACAGGCCTCAGTAGGTAGTGCGTTAGGCAACTGGTATTTGGCAGCCCAGGCAGTAATGCCCATGGCATCCAGATAGTGGCGCCGTGTGACTTCCTGGTTCACTGACCGCCGCCGAGGCAGTTGGGTGAATTCGGGCGTTCCCCGCCCCGCGCCTGCCACTCATTGGGCGTATAAAGATGCAGTGCCAACGCATGCACCGGGCCTGAAAGCTCATCGGCCAACAGCGCATAGATTTGCTGATGGCGCTTCACCGGCATCATACCGTCGAAGGCGTCGCTCACCAGGGTCACCTTGAAGTGGGTTTCCGAGTTAGCGGGCACGCTGTGCATGTGGCTTTCATTTTCTACCTGCAGCACGTCGGGCGCGAGCGCCGTTAACTTCTGCTCAATCTGTGTCTGCAGCGTCATGAGGTTCTCCTTGAGATCACAAACCACTTTATTGTACGCGCTTACTGCCCCTTAGACGATGCCCTCCGGGCGTGTAMCGCGCGTCTTGCCAGCGGCATACGCGCAACGCTTGCCAATAGCGCCAGCAGCGTGGTCGCAGCCCCCAGCCAGAGCGTTACCTGTACCGGCCACCCGAGCGCCAGGGCTGCGCCGACCAACGCCACCCCAAACGACTGCCCTACGGTGCGCGTAGTGCTCATTACTCCCGAGACGTTGGCGCTTCGCTCCGGCGGCAGGCTGCCCATCATTTCGCGATTATTGGGCGGCTGAAACAGCCCGAAGCCAATGCCGCATAGGGCGGTACGCCATAAACTTCCCGCGACACCGGTCGACTCATCCACTAGCGCCAGCGCTATCAGGCCAATAATGAGTAGCCCAAGCCCGGTGCTGGAGAGGATGCTAGGGTTAATATGGTCAGCCAAGCGGCCAGCAATGGGGCCAACGAGCATGATGGCCAGTGGCCAGGGGGTAAATAGCCAAGCGGTTTCCAGTGGTGAAAAGCCCATCTGCTCCTGATAGAAAAATGACAGCGCCACAAAGGTAAGCCCCTGGCCGATAAAAGCAAGCCCAGAAGCAGAGACAGCCAGTGTAAAACGCGGCTCAGCAAAGACGCTAAGGGGCAGTAGTGGATAAGGCGCGCGGCGCTGACGAGCAATAAACCCGACGCAGGCCAGCACCGTCAGTAGTGCCCAACCCCCGCTTTGCCACAGCGGGGCGGCGTGGCTTACGGCGTCCATGGCGATAAAGAAACTCGCCAGCATAACGATGGAGAGCATCGCCCCGGCCACATCAAAACCGCCTTGACGACGCTCTTCACGGGGTAACGCCCGCTTGGCCAGCCATAGCGAACAGAGCCCCAGCGGCACATTGAGCGCAAACAGCCAGGGCCAATCGGCAAACGACAGGATCACGCCGCTGAGCGTGGGCCCTGCTGCGTAGCCGCCGGCCACGACCAATGCACTCAAGCCAAGGGCGCTGCCCAACAGCCGCGAGGGGAAAATCGCCCGATAGAGCGACGGGCCAATCGACAGCGTGGCGGCGGCACCCAACCCCTGAAAGGCACGAAACACCAGCAGCGTTTCCAGGTTGCGCGACAGCGCCGCCCCCAAAGCTGCCGCCACAAAGGTGGCCAACCCAAACAAATAGAGCCTACGACGAGTGATTAGCTCACTAATGCCCGCGAACACCAGCAAAAATGCCGCACACACGACTTGAAACAGGTTGGTAATCCAGACTGCCCGGGAAGCGGACACATTCAAATCAGCCGCAATGGTGGGCAGTGCCAGATTGATCATGGTGGTGTCGACCACCGCCATCAAGGTGCCGGTCACCAGTGCCAGCACAGCAAGGGCGCGTTCAGGGCCGGGTAAACCATCATCTCCCGGACGGGTTTCAAACAGTCGCATGGGTGGCGTCCTAAGCGAAACAGCTAAAAGCAGAAAACCGGCCTAAGCCGGTTTTTCGATACACTTGCGCTAGGTGTTACTTGGAAAGTCAGCTAGCAAGCGCCAGGCAGAGCCCAATATTAGCACGCTAATAGCTAATCCTGCTCACTATCGAGCAGCAGCGCATCATCAACTTCTGAAATCTCTAACGCCGTTTCGTCATCCAGGTCGATGGCCAGATAGCTGTGTTCGACACGCACAAATTCCTGGAACAGGGCCCAGTCCAGCTTATCCGGCCACTGGCGTTCATCCTCTTCCCAAGCGCGCAGCTCAGTCTCAAGGATTTCCGCGTAACGCTCGCGCACGAAGGTTTCCAGCGCTTCTGGGGTATCCATCTCTGGGATCAGGTAAATGGTACTTTCACGTTCGACGTCGTCCAGGGTCAGGTCGTCGTCTCCCATGGTGGGTTCCAGCGCGTTGATCCAGTCCACAAAGGGCTGGGTCGGCCTGACGCTCAGTGCGGAGCGGTTAAGCAGTTTCATGGGATTCTCCTCGCCGTCGAAACGTTGACCATTATGGGCGCTATAACGCGCCCTTACCAACTTTTAGTCCACTTCAGGGCGCATCGCCGGAAACAGCAGCACATCACGAATCGAAGCACTATCGGTGAAAAGCATCACCAGGCGGTCGATCCCGATGCCTTCACCGGCGGTGGGCGGCATGCCGTACTCCAAGGCACGCACGTAATCCGCGTCGTAATACATCGCCTCTAGATCGCCGGCGTCCTTTTCCGCCGACTGGGCACGGAAGCGCTCCGCTTGGTCTTCAGCGTCGTTGAGCTCCGAGAAACCGTTGGCGATTTCGCGACCACCCACAAAGAACTCAAAGCGGTCAGTGACGAAGGGGTTGGCATCGTTACGCCGTGCCAACGGGCTAACTTCCGCCGGGTATTCGGTGATAAAGGTCGGTTGATCAAGCTTGTGCTCGGCCACCTCTTCAAAGATCTCCGTTTGCACCTTACCCAGGCCCCAGCTCCCTTTGACCTTGATGCCGAGCTTTTCAGCAGTGGCCCGCGCCGCTTCCAGCGAATCCAAATCACTGTCGGCAATGCCGTCACCGTGATCAAGAATCGCCTGACGCAATGTTAAGCGGGCAAAAGGTTTGCCGAAATCGTAGCTGGCGCCCTGATACTCAATGATAGCGCTACCGAGCACTTCTTCGGCCGCTGTGCGCAGCATGGCTTCGGTCATATCCAGCAGGTCACGGTAATCCGCATAGGCCCAGTAGAACTCTACCATGGTGAACTCTGGGTTGTGGCGGGTCGAAAGACCTTCGTTACGGAAGTTGCGGTTAATCTCGAACACTTTTTCAAAACCGCCCACCACCAAACGCTTGAGATAAAGCTCCGGCGCGATACGCAGATACATATCGATATCCAACGCATTGTGATGGGTAATGAAGGGGCGCGCCGCCGCACCGCCAGGAATCGGCTGGAGCATCGGCGTTTCCACTTCCATAAAGCCGCGGGCTTCAAAGAAGCGGCGCATGGAGCTGATGACCGCTGCGCGGGTTTCAAACACCTTACGCGACTGCGGGTTCATGATCAGATCCACATAGCGCTGGCGATAGCGGGCTTCCATATCGGTCAGGCCGTGAAACTTATCCGGCAGCGGGCGCAGGCTCTTGGTGAGCAGCTGCGCCTCTTTCATCATCACGTATAGATCGCCCTTGCCGGATTTATGCACCGGCCCGTGGGCAGCGACGATGTCACCGATATCCCAGCTTTTAACGTCTTCCAGTATGTCGGCGGGCAGGCCCTTTTTATCCACGTAGAGCTGGATTTGCCCGGCCACGTCCTGAATGACGATGAAGGGGCCACGTTGACGCATCACACGACCCGCCACAGCGGCGTGGTGATCCAGTGCTTCAAGCTCAGCCTTGTCTTTATCGCCAAAGGCGTCTTGCAGCTCAACGGTTAAGCTGTCGCGGCGAAAATCATTGGGAAACGCACTCTTTCCCTGCTCAGCGGCGCGCTCGCGGCGAGCAGTCAACTTGGCTCGGCGCTCGGCAATCAGGTGGTTTTCGTTGTCTGCAGGAGACGCGTCTTGGTTAGCCATGGGGCACCCTGTTCATGTTCAAACGCTAAAAAGATTACAAACCTTGCTTCAAGCTGGCGACGATAAATTGATCAATATCCCCGTCGAGCACTTTATCGCAGTTACTGGACTGCACGCTGGTGCGCAAATCCTTGATGCGCTGATCATCCAGCACGTAAGAGCGGATCTGGCTGCCCCAGCCGATGTCAGCCTTGGAGTCCTCGGCCTCCTGCTTGGCGGCGTTGCGCTTTTGCATCTCGTGTTCCCACAGCCGCGCTTTCAACTGCTTCATGGCAAAATCGCGGTTGGCGTGCTGGCTGCGTTGCCCCTGGCAAGCCACCACGATACCGGTCGGCTCGTGGGTAATCCGCACGGCCGAATCGGTGGTGTTTACGTGCTGACCGCCCGCGCCGCTTGAGCGGTAGGTATCAACGCGCAGATCCGAGGGGTTAATCTCCACCTCAAAGCTGTCATCAATTTCCGGGGACAGAAATACCGATGCAAAGGAGGTATGCCGACGGCCACCGGAATCAAACGGGCTTTTACGCACTAGGCGGTGCACGCCGGTTTCGGTACGCAGCCAGCCGAAGGCGTAATCGCCTTGGATATGCACGGTGGCCGACTTAATGCCCGCCACTTCGCCAGCAGAGATTTCGGTGATATCGGCTTTGAAGCCGTGACTCTCCGCCCAGCGCAGGTACATGCGCAATAAAATATTGGCCCAATCCTGTGCCTCGGTGCCGCCGGAGCCGGACTGAATTTCCAGGTAGGCGTTGTTCTGATCCATTTCACCGGAGAACATACGCCGAAACTCAAGCTTCTCTAACGCCGTCTGCATGCTGTCCAGCTCTTTGCACACTTCTTCGACGGTGCCTTCATCCTCTTCCATTTCTGCAAGCTCCAGCAGATCCCGGCTATCGCCAAGGCCCTGCTCAAGTTCATCAATGGTGGCCACTATGGCTTCGAGGGAGGCGCGCTCTTTGCCTAACTTCTGCGCGTAGTCTGGATCGTTCCAGACATTGGGGTCTTCCAGTTCGCGGGTGACCTCTTCTAGCCGATCTTTCTTCTCGGCATAGTCAAAGATACCCCCTAAGAACGTCTGTCCGCTCAGACAGGTCCTTGAGCTGGTTGTGAATCGGATTGGTTTCCAACATGGGATCGCCCTAGCTTGGTCTACTCGGATCGTACAGAGGTGTATCGATCAGAAAAGCGCATAGTGTAGCGAAATTGGCTTCCAACAACCATTAGCCCCGTCACTATCGAAATTGCGTATAGCTACATGTGTAATTTCTGATAGACGCCTGCTTTTCACCGATGCTAGTACTTAATTGGAGTTTAGATCTTCAAACAACCGTATTAGAACAATATTGGAGGGATCAATATGCTTAAAAATCGCACTCTCATGGGCCCTGTGGCGATAGCGTTGGCTTTTGGCTTTACCGCCCCTCTTCAGGCGGATACGCTCCGCTTAGCGATTATGGGCGAACCCGCTTCTTTAGATCCGCATAAAATCAGCGGCACCTGGGAAAACGATGTGGKGGGTGACCTTTTTGAAGGTCTAGTCACTGAAGCAGCCGATGGCACTCGCATTCCCGGTGTTGCAGAATCCTGGGAAGTCTCCGCTGACGGCACGGTGTACACTTTCACGTTGAGAGACGATGCCAAGKGGTCGGACGGCGAACCAGTGACGGCTGACGATTTTGTTTTCGCCTTTCAGCGCATTTTATCGCCAGCCACCGCCGCTAATTACGCCTATCTGCTGTACCCGATTAAAAATGCCGAAGCTGTCTATGCGGGCGAAGCCGATACCAGCACACTGGGTGTCGAGGCCCTGGACACGACCACCCTGCAAGTAACCCTTGAGCGTTCAACACCTTACTTTTTAGACCAGCTTTCCCACTATACCGCCTACCCGGTGCCCAGCCACACGGTAGAGACTTTCGGCGACGACTGGTCTCGCCCGGGCAACATGGTCTCCAACGGCGCTTTCCAGCTCGAGGAGTGGCAGTCACAAACGCGCATTACAGCAACACGCAACCCTCATTTTCACGACGTTGACAATGTCGCCCTGGAAGAGGTCGTCTACTTCCCCATTGAAGAGCGCAATACGGCGCTGAACCGGTTTCGCGCAGGCGAAATCGATATCGCGCGGGAGTTCCCCACCCAACAGTACGACTGGCTGATGGATAATCTACCCGAGGCGGTTCAGGTAGCCCCTTACCTGGGCATCTATTACTACGTTTTCAATGCCCGAGACGGCCATGCGACTATTGATCCACGTGTACGTGAAGCGCTTAGCCTAGCCGTTCGCCGCGAAGTCATCACCGACCAAATACTGGGTACCGGCGAAGTACCGGCTTACAGCTTTGTTCCACCCGATGTCAGCCACTATGAAGCGCCCACAGTCAGTTTCGCCGAGCTATCTCAAGAGGAGCGATTAGAGCGTGCACGTGAATTGCTCCAAGAGGCAGGCTATGGCCCGGATAATCCGCTGGAGCTCATGCTGCGCTATAACACCAGCGAGGACCATCGCAAGGTCGCCATCGCCATTGCTGCCATGTGGAAGCCCCTGGGCGTCGAGGTTGAACTCTATAATTCGGAGGTGGCCGTTCACTACTCGGATATTCGTCAGGGCGACTTCGACGTTGCTCGAGCCGGCTGGATTGGTGACTACAACGACGCCCAAAACTTCCTGAGCCTGCTGGAAAGCAACGTATCCAATAATTATGGCGCCTACAGCTCGCCTGAATTTGATGCGCTGATGAGCGAAGCCGCTAATACCCAGGACCTGGATAAGCGAGCCGAGATCATGGCCGAGGCAGAGACCATTGCCCTGGAAAATAGCGCCACGCTGCCGATCTACTACTACGTCTCGCGCAACCTTGTCAGCCCCGACCTGTCCGGCTGGGAAACCAACATTGAAGATATCCATCGCTCACGCTGGATTCACTTCGACGATTAATTCCCTTTAGTTCGTTGTTTTTTTCATCACAACTGACTGCCGCTATATCCTCAGGCCTTCGGCCTGAGGAACGAGGCTCGATAATGCTCAGCTACACTCTAAAGCGCTTACTTCAGGCGATCCCGACGCTGTGGATTGTGATTACGCTGTCGTTCTTTTTAATGCATCTGGCCCCCGGCGGGCCTTTCGACGGCGAGCGTCAGCTCCCGCCGGAAATCGAGGCCAACTTAATGGCCTCCTATGGCCTGGACAAACCCGTCTGGGAACAGTATCTCACCTACATGGGCAACCTGCTCCAAGGCGACCTTGGCCCCTCGTTCAAATACAAGGATTTTTCAGTTACCGAGCTGGTCGCTCAAGGCTTTCCTGTCAGCCTGGAACTCGGCCTATGGGCAATCGGCCTCGCACTCCTGGTCGGCATTCCCATGGGGGTTATAGCGGCGCTTAAACGCAACTCCACCATTGACTATATGGTGATGGGCACGGCGCTGGCCGGGGKGGCCATTCCCAACTTTGTAATTGCCCCGCTACTGGCACTGGTATTCGGCGTATTTCTGGCCTGGCTACCGGTCGGCGGTTGGAACGACGGTCATTGGAAGAACATGATCCTTCCCGTGGTGGCACTCTCTATTCAGCAGATTGCGTATATCGCGCGAATGATGCGCGCCAGCATGATTGAAGTACTTAGTAGCCATTTCATCCGCACAGCCCGAGCCAAAGGCCTTAGTGAGAGCGAGGTGATCTTTCGTCATGCCCTGCGCCCATCAATGCTCCCCGTAGTCTCCTACCTAGGTCCCGCCATTGCCGGGATTATTACCGGCTCGGTGGTCATCGAGCAGATTTTCGGGATACCGGGTATTGGCCGCTATTTCGTCCAGGCGGCGCTCAATCGCGATTACACCCTGGTAATGGGCACCGTCGTCTTCTACGGCGGCCTGATTGTTCTTTTCAACCTAATCGTCGATTTACTCTACTCGGCTCTGGATCCGCAAATTCGCTATGATAATGAATAATGCAACGTCGGCCCCTCCGGTCGCCAGCAACAGCCTAGCCCGCGAAGCATGGCGGCGGCTTCGACAAAACAGTGCGGCGACCGCAAGTCTTGTGCTCCTCATCGTCATTTCCCTGGCCTGCTTATTGGGCCCCTGGTTAACCCCCTGGGCACTTGATGAAGTGGACTGGAATGCCTTTTTGACCCCACCAAGTTTAGAGAGTGGCCACTATGCGGGCACTGACGCCAATGGACGCGACTTGCTCACACGGGTATTTCATGGGGGGCAGATTTCGCTATCCGTCGCCTTGATGGCAACCCTTGTTTCGCTGGTGATCGGCGTCCTTTACGGCGCGATTGCCGGCTACGTGGGTGGCCGGGTTGACAACTTGATGATGCGCTTTGTCGACATCATGTACTCGCTGCCATTTATGTTTATGGTCATCCTGCTGATGGTGGTATTTGGGCGGAATATCCTGCTGATCTACGCTGCCATTGGCGCTGTTGAATGGCTCGACATGTCGCGCATAGTGCGCGGACAGGTGCTCGCTTTAAAACGCCGCGAGTTCGTTGAAGCCGCCCATGCGCTGGGCGTAAGCAGCTTTAAGATCGTCACACGCCACCTGATTCCCAATGCTATTGGGCCGGTGATCATTTATGTCACTCTCACCGTCCCCAAGGTCATTTTGCTGGAAAGCTTTCTCTCCTTTCTCGGCCTCGGCGTGCAAGAGCCCCTGACCAGCTGGGGAGTACTGATCAGCGAAGGCAAGGACATGATGGAAACGGCGCCGTGGATGCTGATTATTCCCTCTGCGTTTCTGGCCACCACGCTGCTGTGCCTTAACTTTTTGGGGGACGGTCTGCGAGACGCCCTTGATCCCAAGACGCGCTAGCAAAACGCAAGGAATCTTCATGTCACAGCCACTGCTGGAAATTGACCGTCTGCGGGTCGACTTCGACCTTCCCAATGGCACCGTTACGGCTGTCAAAGACGTTAGTTTTACTCTTCATAAAGGCGAGACGCTGGCTTTAGTCGGTGAATCAGGCTCAGGTAAGTCGATTACATCAACCGCCGCGATGGGGCTACTCCCAGAACTAGCTCGTGCCACCGGCACCATTCGCTGGCATGGCGGTTCCGGTGATGAAAATTTGCTCACCATCAGCCGTAAGCGCCTGCGGGCCATTCGTGGCAATGAGATCTCCATGATATTCCAAGAGCCGATGACCTCGCTCAACCCGATGCACCGCGTGGGTAGACAGATTCGTGAAGTCCTGCATAAGCACACGCCCTTGCGAGGCAACCATGCTTACCTGCGGGTACTGGAACTACTCGAACAGGTGGGGATTCCCGAGCCTAAACGTCGCATCGACAGCTTTCCTCACGAGCTTTCCGGTGGCCAGCGCCAGCGGGTAATGATTGCCATGGCGCTGGCCTGTGAGCCTCAGTTGCTGATTGCTGATGAGCCGACCACCGCTCTTGATGTGACCGTCCAGGCACAGATTCTCGCGCTGCTTAAAGACCTCCAGGCCCGTTATGGCATGGCCATCTTGTTTATCACCCACGACCTGGGGGTTGTCCGACACTTAGCCGATAGCGTGTGCGTCATGCAAAACGGCGAAATCGTCGAAGCGGAGGCCACCAAGGCGCTGTTTCAATCCCCCCAGCACGCCTATACCCGAATGCTGATTGACGCCAACCCAAGTGGCCATAAGGCGCCTGTTCCCGACTCAGCCCCCATCCTGCTCACAGCGCAAAGTATTGGCGTTCGCTTCCCGATCAAAAAGCGTCTGTTTGGCCCAAACCGCTATTTTGAGGCGGTGAAAAACATCGACCTCACGCTGAGGCAAGGCCAAACCTTAGGCATCGTGGGCGAATCGGGGTCAGGAAAAACTACCTTAGGCCGCGCGCTACTTCGGCTGGTAAAGAGTCACGGCAAGATACGCTTCGATGATATCGACGTTGCCCAACTTGACCGCGCAGGAATGCGCCCGCTGCGATCACGCATGCAGGTTGTCTTTCAAGATCCCTTTGGCTCGCTTTCCCCGCGTATGACAGTAGGTGAGATTATCGGCGAGGGACTACGCGTTCATCAGCCACTGCTGGGGCGCGCCGAACGCGATGCCCTGGTTATTCAAGCCCTAGAAGAAGTCGCCCTGGACCCCGTCCACCGACACCGCTACCCCCACGAGTTTTCCGGCGGACAGCGGCAAAGGGTTGCCATTGCCCGGGCATTGGTCGTCAAGCCCGAGTTCCTGCTGCTTGATGAACCAACGTCTGCCCTTGACCGTTCAGTTCAAATGACCGTTATTGAGCTGTTACGGGATTTGCAACAACGCCATGGACTGACCTACCTATTTATTAGCCATGACCTCGCCGTGGTACGCGCGCTAGCCGATGAGGTGATCGTCATGCGACAAGGCGAAATCATTGAGCAAAGCGACACGCAATCACTGTTCAACGCTCCCCGCGAGACCTATACCCGCGAACTGATGCGCGCTGCATTTCTAGATAGCCCTGGGATATAGACTTGTAAACTTTCGCTTTTACCCTCGCATCTAATAAAAAACCCGGCGTGCGCCGGGTTTCATTGGGGTTTAGCTCTCTCAAGCTTAAAAGCGATAGGTTAACTGCGCACCAAAACCGTGGGCTTCGTTTTTGTAGTCGGCTGAGTAGGACGCGCCGCCTGCACCTTGGAGCAGATCGTTACGATCCTGTTCAACAAAGGTGCCTCGCTCCGTGAGATAGGAGTACGCCACGTCAATGGTCATATCAGGCGTTGGGCTCCATCCTGCCCCCAGCGAGAAAATACGCCGATCGTCAGAAGGAATACGCACGCTGCGGTCTTCATCATTGGTGGGTGTAAAGTCCAACGTTACCCCAGCACGAAGCGCTAATGTCTTCGTTAACTGATACTCGCCGCCGGTGGCAAACGCCCAGGCGTTTGAATAGTTCTGAACTTCTTGGGTAATCGTATCGCCTTGGCTACCGGTAACCAAAATTTGATCAAATTGGCTCCAGCGAACCCAGGACGCCCCGAACATCAGTTTGAGGCGATCGGTCATCTGCTGGGTTACGGAGAAGTTAACCGTCTCTGGGGTGGTTAAATCCAGGTTCGCGGTATCTGAGCGAAGGACATTACCCAGGGGATCGGTAGCGCTAAAATCCCCTTCCAATGTGTAGTCTACTTTTGAACGGTAAGTCAGACCCAAGGTGGTTTCGGGTATCGGGCGATAGATCACGCCTAAGTTGTAGCCCCACGCTTCGTCTTCGCCGTCAACGCGCGAGTCGATGTCGGTAGCTGGATTAAACGTAGCCTCAGAGGGTAGCTGGCGACGCAGTTCACCTTCTACTTGGTTGTAGGTAATACCCGCACCAACCGACCATTGATCGTTAAAGCGATAAGAAACCGTCGGCTGCGCACTGATCACTTTGACTTCGGTATAGTCGCCAAAATAGCGTCCCTGGAAATCATCTTCGTAGTCGGTTTTGGAGCCAAAGGGTGCATATACCCCGAACCCAAACGCTAACTGATCAGTCACTGGCTGCGCATAGAACGCAAAAGGAATGGGAGTACCTGGCACCATATCGCCATCATTCCCCCCAGGAATGCTGCCGATGGGAATCTGATTGCCATTGGGGGCGCCACCAGCAGCCACGCCCGAATCAATAAAGCGGCTAGCTTCGACATTAGAAAGATCAGTATTTACGTTTAGATAGGTTCCCCCAACCGTCACTTGCGCACGATCCAAAAACGACATACCTGCAGGGTTACCGTACACAATGGTTGCATCATGGATATTAGAGCTGCGCCCGGCATGGCCATAGCCCTGGCCACTCACGCTCTGCTCGTTGACTTGATACCCGCCCGCGTGGGCTTGGCTGGSGAAAGCAACCGCTGCAATAGCAGCGGCCAGGGTTAGCTTATTAAAGTTATTATTCATAGTGGGCCTCTCTTCCCGATGATCCAGTGGATACCAACGATCCACCCTCTTTATTTTTACATGACTGTTTTCTCGCAACTGGGCCAAAGGTTCAAGGGCAAACGTTCGTTTTATTTTATTTTTGGCTTATACATTAGTCGCACGGTCGTTTTAAATCAGTGTTTTAGTCATTTGAGCTTATTGCACAAAGTCGCCCTTGACCTATGGGTAACCCATAGGTTCTACACTAAAGCGGTTACTATTTAACCGGTCGGGAGAACAGGCCATGAAAGTTACTGAGCTTGCCAAACGGGGCGGTGTTACCGCTGAGACCGTGCGTCACTACGCTCGTGAGCGGCTACTTGCTCCTCAGCGCCACCCGGATAACGGCTATCAGCTATTTTCGGATACCGACTTAGAGCGGCTGCGCTTTATTCAGCGGGCACGCAAGCTCGGTTTTAGCGTGGCGGAGATTCGCGACATCCTGACCCACGCCGACCAAGGCGACTCCCCCTGCCCCTTGGTACGCGACTTACTCGCCAGCCGCCTGCCACAAATCCGCGCACGTATTGCCGAGCTGGAAGCGCTAGCCGAACGAATGGAACAGGCTATGGAGAGCTGGCAGCAGATGCCCGACGGTTCCCCCGACGGCCACAGCGTGTGCCGCCTGATTGAGAGTTTTCCTGACGCCACGTCTACCAAGGAGACCCCATGAGCGACGCCTCTACCGAAGCCGCCTCAAGCGTAAGCCCTGCAAATGGAGCCACCACGCGAACCATCCCCGGCATGAATTGCCAGGGCTGCGTCAAGCGTATGCGCGAGGCGATTCAAAGTGGTGACCCTGAAGCAGACGTCACCGGCATGCCTAGCGAAAAACGCCTCGAGGTTGTTTCGACTCTAACCGACGCCGAGCTTGATCAACGCTTGACCGCGGCGGGCTACCCGCCAGGCGAAGCAGCTCTGGAGGAAGCAGCCCCAGACGATGCTGATAATCAGCCAGAAACCGCGGCACCCGCTGATGCCGAAGCTGAAAAAACCGCAAGTGCTCACTCCCAGTCTCAAGGGCAAGGCAAGAAACAGCGCTTGGCGATTAGTGGGATGACCTGCGCCAGCTGCGTCAACAGCGTGCAGAAAGCACTAGAGCGCACTGAGGGAGTCGACACCGCCAGCGTCAATTTTGGCACCCACTCCGCCCAGGTGTTTGGCAGTGCCGAGACCCAAGCGTTAATCGCCGCCGTTGAGTCAGCCGGCTATGGCGCCGAACCGATTGTGGATATGCGGGAAGCAGAACGCACTCGTGCAGAGCAGGACGCCAAGACATACCAAAAACGGCTGCGCGGAAGTGCCATCTCGCTGGCACTGGCGGTTCCGCTGATGATGAGCATGTTTTTTTTCCATCCCCACCCGATGGGCATGGGGCGTCTCTACTGGCTGGTGATCGGCTTATTAACCTTGGGCATTTTGGCCTTCCCAGGACGCCACTTTTTCGTCAACGCCTGGAAGCAGCTTAAGCACCACCAAGCCAATATGGATACCTTGGTCGCTATGGGCACTGGCGCCGCCTGGCTATATTCCATGGCCGTGGTGCTGTTTGCGCCGTGGTTACCCGAGGTTGCCCAGGGCATCTACTTTGAAGCCTCAGCGATGGTAATCGGGCTGATTCTGCTCGGCAATGCCATGGAGCTACGCGCCCGGGGCCGCACCAGCGATGCGCTAAAGCGCCTGCTCGATCTGCAGAGCCGCACGGCGCGGGTGATTCGCGACGGTCACGAGCAGGAGATTGAGATTGACGCGGTGCGTGCTGGCGACCACGTACGGGTGCGCCCCGGTGAGCGCTTGCCGGTGGATGGTGACGTCGTTGAAGGCCAAAGCCATATCGATGAGTCGATGCTTACCGGCGAGCCACTACCGATCGCCAAGGGCGCGGGGGATGAAGTCAGCGCTGGCACGGTGAATGGCAAGGGCAGCTTGATCTATCGCGCAACGCGAGTGGGCACCGACACTCGCCTGGGGCAGATTACCGAACAGGTAGCGAGCGCCCAAAACTCGCGCCCACCGATTGGCGAGCTAGCCGACCAGGTCTCCAGCGTTTTTGTGCCTGCGGTAATGATCATTGCCGTATTGACTGCCCTGGTGTGGTTCAACCTAGGGCCCGCCCCCCAAGTGATCCATATGCTGGTGACGGCGACCACCGTGCTGATTATTGCCTGCCCCTGTGCGCTCGGCTTGGCGACGCCGATCTCAACCATGATCGGCGTCGGTAAAGCAGCTGAGCAAGGGGTGCTGGTGCGCAGCGGCGAGGCGCTCCAAACCGCCAGCAAGCTGACCACGCTAGTGGTCGATAAAACCGGCACGCTCACCCAGGGCAAGCCCAGTGTTACCGATGCGCAGATGTTTGGCGTAGAGCAATCCACCGCGCTAGCGTTGGTGCACGCGCTGGAACGCAGCTCCGAGCACCCATTGGCGGCGGCGTTAATGACCTACGCGGATGAACACGACGCTAACCCTGCCGAGATTAATGGTTTCGATAGCGTGACTGGTGGCGGGGTAAAAGCCCAAACCGCCGACGGCAAAGCGCTGCTGCTGGGCAATGCACGTCTATTGAGCGAGGCAGGGGTGGATCTCAAGGCAGGTGAAGGGCAAGCACGCGCCCTAGAAGAGCAGGCTCGCACGCTGGTGTACTTGGCGGTGGATGGCAAACTGGCCGCCCTGTTTGGCATCAGCGACCCGCTTCGCCATGACACCGTGGCCGCGATCAAGCGCCTGCAAAAAGACGGCTTAACCATTGTCATGTTAACCGGCGATAACGAGCACACCGCCAAGGCCATTGCTCAGGAAGTGGGTATTGATGAGTACCATGCAGGCCTGCTMCCCGAGGACAAGCACGCCGAGATTGAGCGCCGTCAAAAGGCGGGAGAAATCGTTGGCATGGTGGGCGATGGCATCAATGATGCCCCGGCGCTGGCCCGAGCAAATGTGGGCTTTGCGATTGGCCAAGGCACCGATGTGGCCATTGAGAGCGCGGGTATCACGCTAATGCGCGGCTCGCTGCACGGGGTGGCGTCAGCGATAGAGATCAGCCGCGCCACGCTGCGCAATATCAAACAGAACCTGGTCGGCGCGTTTGGCTACAACCTACTGTGTATTCCCATTGCTGCGGGGGTGCTTTACCCGCTCACCGGCATGCTGCTTTCACCGATGATTGCGGGTGCTGCCATGTCACTCTCGTCCATCACCGTGGTGAGTAACGCCAACCGCTTGCGGCTGTGGAAGTCACCCAGCCAGGAGGACGTCGCATGAGTCTATTGATCAACTTGGCGGGGCTTGGGCTTATCGCCGCTATCGTGTGGTGGTTCTGGCTTAGCAAAGCTGGCTAAGCCAACGTCTTCAACTTTCGTTTCGCCACACTTCTCGCCACGCGTTTACAACTGCCGTTTTTTACAAATGCCTTATTGTCACCCATAATGACGTAAACATACGCCTATATGGGTGACATTTATGAGKCCTGACATCAACAGKGCCGTGGATAATGAAGGTTTTATCATCACCGATGCACTACTTGACGAGTTGCATATTACCAAACGTGAGTTCGCCCATGCGATTGGGCTTAGCCACAACGCCATCATCCGTAAAGACCGTCTCCACGCCGTCTCCACACAGCAGCGCCTGCGCCAAGCGATGGAAATACTTAAGCGCATTGAACCCTGGGCGGGGTCGATAAGCGCCGCATGGTCTTGGTATCGCAGCTACCCTATCGCGCCGCTGGGGGATTTCACCGCTGAAGAACTGGTTAGTCACGGGCGGGCGGATGATGTCCGTGCCTACCTCTCCCACATTGCCGAGGGAGGCTATGCGTGAGTCTGCTGGCACTTGGGTTTCAATACACAGGGCTGGTCTATCGTGGGCACAACCCCAGATGGCAGCATGCACCCACATCAGGAGCAGGCGCCGCACGCAACGGCGGCCGCTGGAACCCCGTTGACCTGCCCGCGCTGTACACCAGTGAGCGGTTCGAAACAGCCTGGCTTGAGGCTCAACAAGGCTTTCCCTTTAAGACGCAACCGCTGACGCTGTGCAGCTATGAGGTAAATTGCGGKCCGATTCTCGATCTCTGTGACCCAGCTATCCAAACGCGCGTTCGACCGCATCCAGAGAACTGGATGCAGGAAGCATGGTTAGATAAGAAAATAAGGCGCGAGCCCGTTATCGCCTGGGAAATCGCGGAGCAGTTGATCACGACCGGATTCGCGGGCATTCGAGTGCCGKCMCAAGCCAAGGGAGCGACCCATCGAGACGTTAATATTGTGTTCTGGAAATGGTCGCACCAAGTGCCTACCAAGGTCTGCGTGATAGACGATGAAAAGCGGTTGTCTTAAGAAATGTCTCCTCTCAACTCACCCCAATATAACGCCCTGGCTTATGGTTCAGAGCGATAATCAGATTGAGGGTCAGTGCGCCCAGCACTGAGTAGCCCACGCGATCCAGCGGTAGCTGCGTTAACGCAATCAACAGAATAACGCCATCGATGGCGAGTTGAACGTAGCCTGCACGCAGGCCGTGTTTATCCTGCAGATAGAGCGCGAGGATATTGATACCGCCCAGACTGGTGCGGTGGCGAAACAGCATCAGCATGCCAATGCCCATCAGCGCGCCGCCCATTAAAGCAGCGTAAAGCGATGGCACGTTGGCAAACTGCACCCAGCCCTGGGTTAGCTCGGAAAACAGCGAGACCAAGCCGATGGCGGCGAAGGTACGCAGGGTAAAACTCCAGCCCATGCGTTTAACCGCCAAGTAGTAAAACGGCAGGTTAATGGCAAAAAACCACACCCCAAACCCCCAACCGGTGACGCTGCTGGTCATATAGCTGAGTAGCAGCGCCAAGCCTGCGGTACTGCCGGTGAGCAACACCGCATGGGTATAAAAGGTAACCCCCAGCGCGACGAAGAACGTCCCCAGCAGCATCGCCATGACATCTTCATAGGGACGATGCTGATCCGTTGGTAAATCTTCCACGCGCATTGGAGCGTCCTTACGTGAGTTGTTAAGGTTATAAAACGCTTAGTTTAGATAGCGCTGGCGTGCTCGACCATCAGCTGCAGCGTTTCACGACCGCGCCAGCGGTTGCGATTAAGCTTATAGGCGCAGTGCAGCGTATCGCCGACGCTAAACCCAGGCAGTTCCCCCGGCGTTAGGGCGCGAAACCAGATCGCTTTACAGGTCACCGGGCCAGTGGAGAGCTCCAGCATCAGGTGCGCGCCGTCGGCACCCACCGGACGCAGCGCTTCGACAATAAAGCGCCCCTCAAATAGCGGCGGGTCAAATTCCCGTCCGTAGGGGCCAAGCGTTTCGATCTCCTGCAAGGTGGTCAGCGAAAGCTGCGCCTTAGAAAGTTCACCATCTGTCCAGAGTCGCGGGTAAAGCGTCCGCCCCTCCAACTGCTCGCCCACTGCCTGCAGGAAAGCCGCTTTAAAGGCGTCAAGCTGATCTCTGGGCACGCCCACCCCTGCCGCGCCACTATGGCCGCCAAAGCGCGGTAACGCCTGAGGAGCAAGCTCAAAGGTACGTTGTAGGGCATCGCGCAGGTGCAGCCCGTCAATCGAGCGGCCGGAGCCGGTGAGCATGCCCGGTGCCGATGCCTGGGTAAGCACCAGCGCTGGACGCCCGTAGGCCTGCACCAACCGCGAGGCAACGATGCCCTGTACGCCGGGGTGCCCGTCTTCCAGCAGTACCACCACGGCGGGCTCATCAGCGGTTAACGCACTCACCGCCAAAGTACGCGCCTCGGCAGCCATATCAGCCTCAATCGCTTTGCGGGACTGGTTATCCTGATCCAAAACGTCGAGCTGGCGATTGGCGACCCCATCGTTCTCGGCGAGCATAAAGTGCAACGCCGCGTAGGGGTCGTCCAGCCGTGAGCGGGCATTGATGCGCGGCCCCATCTGAAACGCTAATGTCTCGGCGTTAAACGGCACGCTGTCAGCGCCTAAGCGCGTGGCCATAGCGCGCCAGCACGCCGCATCCATACGGTTGATCAGCTTTAACCCTTGATTGACCACCGCGCGGTTGGCGGGGCTGCCGCCTAAGGAGACACAATCCGCTACCGTGCCCAGCGCTACGTATGAGAGCCAAGGCGACAGCTTGGGCGKCGATTCCGAAAGCGCTCCCCACTCAATCAGCACACCGCGGGCGAGCGACATCAATAGCCACGCCACCATACAGCCGGCGATGGTTTTATCAGGATACTCGCAGTCATCCCGGGTAGGGTTAACGCAGGCAAATGCCGAACTTGGCGGCCCCTCAATGGGCAGCGCGTGGTGGTCACTCACCACCACATCGATACCCGCTGCCTTAAGGCGTGCGATGCGGGGCTCATCAGAGCTACCGCAGTCGGCGGTGATAACCAGGGTGGGAAACGGCTTTTGCGCCAGCGTGCGTTCCACCAGCGGCAGGCTAATGCCGTAGCCGTCATGAATACGGTGGCCAATCAGGCTGTGCAGCTTGCCTTCCGGGACTCCAAACAGCTCCACCAGGGTGCGCCGGATCACCACGTGGGAGGKGATMCCATCCACGTCGTAGTCGGTAAGAATGCCGATGGCTTCGCCCTCTGCCACCGCCTGAGCAATACGCTCAGCGGCGCGGCGACCGTCGGCCAGTTTCTCCGGGTGGGCCAGATAACGCAGGCTGGGCTCGATTAACGGTTGCAACTCACCGCTGTAACCAGGCAAGCGGGAGGCTAGCAATCGCGCCTGCAGTTCGCTTAACCCTTCCGCTTGTGCACGGGCATAGAGCGCCTCGTCCACGGGACGAGGCTCTAAGCGTGGCCGGGTGGTGCTATGGGGTAAATCGACGACTGAGGTCATTGACACTTCAACGCCGATTTTCCACGACAAACTGCTGCACGGCGGCAAGCTCGGCGGGCAACACGGTATAGCGCTCTTCCCGCTCAATCAGGTCTTCCATATGCGGCGGCAGTGGCACGCCCAGAAAGCCCGCTTTGACAACGGCTTCGGCAAACTTGGCCGGGTGCGCAGTGGCCAGCGTTATCATCGGCGTTGACTGATCTGCGCGGGCGCGCTCGGCGGCACGGTAGCCGGTGGCGGTATGCGGGTCGAGCATTTCGCCGGTGCGCTTATGGGCGTCGCGAATCGCTTCCAGAATCGTTGCATCGTCCACGCTGTAACTGGAAAACTTCTCGCGCAGCTTGGCCAGCGGCGCAYCGGCCAGCGCCGTCGGCTCCTGCTGGAAGCGCTCAAGCAACGCCGCCACGGCCAAGCCATCGCGGTCGTAGGCGTCAAACAGCAGGCGCTCAAAGTTAGACGACACCACGATATCCATGGAGGGCGCCAGCGTTGCCGCCAGCTCTTTTTTGGAGAAGTCGTTGGCGGCCAACGTACGGTGGAGAATATCGTTGGCGTTGGTAGCGATGATGAACTGTTTCACCGGCAAGCCCATTTTGTAGGCCATATAGCCTGCAAAGACGTTACCAAAGTTAGCCGACGGCACGCAGAAGCTCACCTCCCGGTGCGGCGCGCCCAAGGCAACACCTGACGCAATGTAGTAAACGATCTGCGCCATAATGCGCGCCCAATTGATCGAGTTGACTGCGACCAAGCGGGTGCCATTAAGGAACGTCTGGTCGGCAAAGCTGGCTTTGACCATCGCCTGGGCGTCGTCAAAATTGCCTTCGATGGCAATGTTAAAGACGTTATTAGCCAGCACCGAGGTCATTTGGCGACGCTGAACTTCCGAGACGCGGTTATGCGGGTGCAGGATGAAAATATCCAGGTTGTCACAGTGGCGGCAACCTTCAATCGCCGCCGAGCCGGTATCGCCAGAGGTCGCGCCCATGATCACTGCGCGCTCGCCGCGCTTTTTCAGGAAGTGATCCAGCAGACGGCCAAGCAACTGAAGCGCTACGTCTTTAAACGCCAGCGTCGGGCCGTGGAACTGCTCAAGCAAGAAATGATTGGCGKCCAACTGCTTGAGCGGTAGCACGGCGTCATGATTGAAGGTCGCATAGGCCTCAGTCACGATGCCATGGAACGTCGCGTCGTCAATTTCACCGTTCACAAACGGCTTCATCACTCGGAAAGCGATTTCCGCGTAGGAGAGCCCGGCCATGTCGGCCAGCTCTTCGCGGGAGAATTCTGGCAGGGTTTCCGGCACATAGAGGCCGCCGTCGCTAGCCATACCGGTGAGCACCACTTCCTCAAAGGAGAGCGCGGGCGCCTGCCCACGCGTGCTGATATAGCGCATCTGGGTTTACTCCCCCTCGTCCAGGCTTTCCACGCGAATGCGTGTTAGCGGCCCGGCAATATCGGCCATAGACTCAATTTCACGGATCGCTGCGTTCATCTGCTTCTCTTTGGTGCGGTGGGTCAGCAGGATAATCGGTACCAGCTCGCCTTCAGTGGCCTCTTTCTGAATCAGCGCTTCAATAGAGATGCCTTGTTCAGCAAGAATCGTTGCCACCCGCGCCAGCACACCGGGACGATCAACCGCCAATAGTCGCAGGTAGTAGGCGGTAATGATCTCTTCCATCGGCATGATGGGCAGTTGGCTGACATCTTCGTCGATGCCGCTAAACGCCAGGTAAGGCACCCGGTAGTGGTGGTCGGTGGAGATATCCCGCGCCACGTCGAGTAAATCGGCCACCACCGCTGAAGCGGTCGGTTCCGCGCCTGCACCCGCGCCGTAGTAGAGCGTCGGCCCAACGGCGTCGCCCATTACCGCAATGGCATTTTTGACACCGTGAACATTGGCCAGCAGGCGCTCTTTGGGAATCAGCGTGGGGTGAACACGCAGTTCAAGGCCCTGGTCGGTACGCTTGGAGATACCCAAGTGCTTGATCACGTAGCCTAGGTTGTCGGCCTGCTCGACGTCTTCAGCGGTGATGCGCGAAATGCCTTCGGTAAAGGCTTTCTCAAACTGCAGCGGCACACCATAGGCAATCGAGGCGAGAATGGTGAGCTTGTGTGCGGCGTCGATGCCTTCCACATCGAAGGTCGGGTCGGATTCGGCGTAGCCTAGCGCCTGGGCTTCCGCGAGCACGTCTTCAAAGGCACGGCCTTCATCGCGCATATGGGTAAGAATGTAATTGCCGGTGCCGTTGATAATGCCCGCCACCCACTCGATACGGTTGGCACCCAGGCCTTCGCGCAGCGATTTAATCACCGGAATACCGCCAGCGACCGCGGCTTCAAACGCTACGATCACACCCTTTTCATGCGCGGCCTTGAAGATTTCGTTGCCGTGGACGGCGATCAGCGCCTTGTTGGCAGTCACCACATGCTTGCCGTTTTCAATCGCGGTAAGTACCAGTTCACGGGCGATGTCGTAGCCGCCAATCAGCTCCACCAGGACATCTACATTAGGGTTAGTCGCCACTTCAAACACATCGGAAGTGGCATTGATGCCGGTAATATCGCAGTCAGGATGAATACTGCGGTGAGCAATCTGCTCAACCACAATAGGGCGGCCAGCACGACGCGCAATATCGTCGGCGTTGCGGGTCAATACGTTAAAGGTGCCGCCACCGACAGTGCCTAAACCACAGATACCTACTCTTACCGGTTTCAAAATACTTCCCCTTTCGTGTTGTGCACCTGGCGGTGCTGGCCTTAATTACGGTTATGAATTCGATCTTAAAGACCGTGTCTCAGCGTTTTGTATTATCTTTCAATGTGACGTTATTCGTCATCCAAGCCTAACATGGCGGAGAGCCGCTCGGGGGGCACAAATCCCGGCACTAGCTGCCCATCGGGCAAAATAATCGCAGGGGTGCCCTGTACGCCCAATGCTTTGCCCAGATCATACTGCCCTGCTACGGGATTGTCGCAGTCTGCTGCGCTGGAAATAGTCTGGCCTTCCTTGGCTTGGGTCATCGCTTCGCTGCGGTTATCCGAGCACCACACCTGCTGCAGCGTGGTGGCGGCTTGGCTTCCCATGCCCGCACGGGGAAACGCCATATAGTGAACCGCGATACCGCGTTCATTCAACTCTGGAATGGTGTCGTGTAACCGCGCGCAGTAGGGGCAAGTCGGGTCAGTAAACACCGTTATAGTGGCTTTCGGTTCATTGGCACCGCGGAAGATCACCAACTCACTGTCAGGCACGGCCGCCAATGCATCGGCACGTTCTTGGTTCTGCTCTTGTTCAGTCAAATTGACCAGCCCTTCATCGGCATTTTCGTACAGGTCACCGACCAGAAAGTGGCTACCGTCAGCATTGGAGTAGAAAGACTCGCCGCTCTCTAAGCGCACGTGATAGACGCCTTCCATAGGCGTTTCGGTGACCGCCTCTACGGGCATCTGCTGGCCATTGACACTTAGTGATCCCGCCAGTTGGTCTGCCACGTCATCAGCCTGGGCAGCGGCGGGCAACAGGCTGGCGGAGAACAAACACGCCAGCATCAAGGAGGGTGTCAATAAAGGGAGTGCTACAAAACGGCGTTGACGCATTATCAATTCAACCTCTTGGGTGGTGTTCTGCATGTAGGCTTTCCAAGCGCGCCTGGGCTACATGGGTATAAATTTGGGTCGTCGACAGGTCGCTATGACCTAGCAGCAGCTGTACGACCCTCAAATTGGCCCCATGATTCAATAAATGGGTGGCAAATGCATGGCGAAGCGTATGTGGCGACAGTGGCCGGGTAATCCCTGCGGTGATGGCATGCACCTTAATCCGGTGCCAAAAGGTCTGTCGGGTCATGGCTTTATCGCCCCGGCCGGGAAATAGCGCGGGCCGGGTTGGGTCGCTCATCAGCACTAGCCGTGCGGTCTGCATATAGTGCGCCAGCCAATCCGCCGCCTCTTCACCCATGGGTACCAGGCGGTCTTTATCGCTTTTACCGCGGACCCGCACCACGTTTTGACGCAGGTTGACCGCGTCGCCGGTGAGCCCTACCAGCTCTGATACCCGCAAGCCACAGGCGTACAGTAGCTCCAGCATGGCACGGTCACGGACGCCCAGCGGGGTGTCGGTATCTGGTGCTAAGAGTAAGCGCTCGACCTCGTCCTCTTCCAAGGTATTCGGTAAGCCGGGGATCACGCGCGGCAGCTTGATGTCGGTGAGGGGGTCGCTTTCCACCTGGTTATTTAAACGCCCCCAGCGGTAGAAGCTGCGCAGCGTCGATAGCAGCCGGGCATTACTGCGCAGTTGATAGCCTTCCTCCCGGCGGCTTGCCAGCCACTCACTGAGTCGCTCCGGTGGCGGCGCCAAGAGCGCTTCGCCGTGGTTCTCCAAGTGGGCTTGCCAGGCGGTTAAATCACGCCGATAGGCGGCTAACGTATGATCGCTGGCGCCCTGCTCTAGCCACAGGGCATCTAAAAATGCATCGATAACGCTCATACGTTAGTCACCTTAAGCCGCTTTTACTCAGCGACATAAACATGCATGTAGATAAAAAAAAACCCGCCCCGCAAAGCGGTGACGGGGTTTTGGTATCCAGGCGCAGCTGTTCGAGAACAGCGTGCGCCCGCAGAATAGCGGCGTTTAAGCCAGCTTTTCCTTGATACGTGCAGAACGACCGCTGCGCTCGCGCAGGTAGTAAAGCTTGGCTTGACGCACGTCACCACGACGCTTGACTTCAATCGAGTCAACCAGCGGGCTGTAGGTCTGGAAGGTACGCTCAACGCCAACGCCGTGAGAAATTTTACGCACGGTGAAAGCGGAGTTCAGGCCACGGTTACGCTTACCGATGACCACACCTTCAAACGCCTGTAGACGCTCGCGGGTGCCTTCTTTTACTTTTACCTGAACGACAATGGTGTCGCCGGGAGAAAAGGCAGGAATTTCCTTGCCCATTTGCTCAGATTCGATCGCCTGGATCACTTTGCTTTTACTGCTCATCATCATACTCCTGAATAACGTGTTGGCTTGACCGCTCAATCATGGGTGGCGGAAGCCGTGATCCCGGCGCTCGAAACGAGCTACGCGGGAGTCGTTATGGGTGACACAGGTGCGCTTTTTCGCCCTGCACCGCCGCTCTGCGCTACGTAGTTGAAAAGCAACTACTTAGTGGACAGAGCGTGTTCCTCGATAAACTCGTTCAACAGCTTGCGCTGTTCGGCATCTAATGTTCGCCCTTCTAAAAGGTCGGGTCGACGTTGCCATGTCCGGCCTAGTGACTGCTTTAATCGCCAACGCTTGATAGCTGCATGATTACCGCTTAACAGCACATCCGGCACTTGGCGCCCGTCGATGATTTCCGGACGGGTATAGTGCGGGCAGTCTAACAGACCGTCATTAAACGAGTCTTCGACAGCGGAATCCTGATGGCCCAGCACGCCGGGAATCAGCCTTGCCGCTGCATCAATTAGCACCATTGCTGGCAGCTCGCCGCCGCTCAACACATAGTCACCAATCGACCACTCTTCATCGATGTCACTCTCCACCACGCGTTCATCAATGCCTTCATAGCGCCCTGCCACGACCACTAAAGGCCCGGCAGAAGCCAGTGCTTGAACGCCCTGCTGATCCAGCTTACGCCCTTGGGGCGAGAGGTAGATCACCGTCGGCACTAAGCCGGTGGCTTGCTGCGCCCGTTCCCGGGCCGCAAAGATCGCTGCGCGCAGGGTGTCGACTTTCATCAACATACCTGGACCACCACCATAGGGGCGATCATCAACGCTGCGGTGGCGGTCAGTGGCGTAATCCCGCGGGTTCCAAAACTCCAGTGCGATGCGTTGTTTCTCTACCGCTCTGCCGACTACACCTTGTTGCGTTAGCGCGTCGAACATCTCGGGAAACAACGACACAACGCCAATCCACATTGCTGGCGACACGACTGCATTTTCACCTAGCACCGGCTCTGCCGAGTCGGTAGACATATCACCGCTCAAACTATTGATCAGTTTGGTCAAAACTCAGGATCCCAATCGACGACCATGTGGCCCTCTTCGGCACTGATTTCGACAATGACATCGTCTGGCAAAAAAGGCAGCAGTCGCTCGCGCTTGTCGATTGACTCAGAATCGCCGCGAACCACCATGACATCGTTGGCGCCGGTTTCAAACAGGTAGCTTACCCGTCCTAGCCGTTCGCCGACCTGAGTGAAGACCGCCATGCCTTCAAGCTCATGCCAATAATACTCATCGTCGGAAAGCTCAGGTAGCGCCTCTTTGGGCATTAAGATATCCGTTTGGGCTAATGCTTCCGCCGCACTACGGTCATCGACCCCTTCAAGCTGCACTACAAGTCCTTTGCCCTGCCGACGCCCCTGAACAATGCTTATGCGCTTAAGAGTTTCACCCTGGCGCACCCACCATTCTGGGTAGTCTAGAATGCTGTCCATCGGGCTAGTGTAGGAATACACCTTGAGCCAACCTTTCACCCCATAAGGGCTAGTCAGCTTGCCTAGCACCACATGCGTGTCGTCAGTTTGGCTTATTTCAAAACGCGTCATCGACGACCTCAGCTACCCAGCAGCACTCATACGTTCTTAAACAACAAGTCCCACAAGCAGGCTTAAGCCTGTTTGCGTGCTTCTTTGACCAGCTCAGCAACACGACCAGACAGCTGGGCGCCTTGGCTCTGCCAGTGAACAACGCGGTCTAGGTCAACGCGCAGACGCTCTTCCTGACCACGGGCAACCGGGTTGAAGAAGCCGATACGCTCGATGAAACGACCGTCGCGAGCGTTACGCGAGTCGGTAACGGTCAGGTGGTAAAAGGGACGCTTCTTGGCGCCACCACGGGCCAAACGAATGGTAACCATACGATAACTATCCTTCGGTTGAGGTTACGAGAGTGTGTTGTTAGCGCTATCGGCTATCGAAACACTCGTCGTGCTATAGGCTATATAAAGGCCTTCATTGAGAGGTGCTGCTACCGCGATCGACGCGCTTTTACGCAACACCCACGCATGAAGAGGCCGCATTCTACGCAAATGCGCTCGGCTTGGAAAGCCTGATAGCCAGAAAACTCATAGACCGTCAACCTTACCCAGCGAGCTGGCAGCTAATTAACGGCGGGGCAATCCGCCAGGGCCACCCATACCGCCCATGCCGCCGGGCCCGCCCATTCCACCTGGGCCTCCCGGGCCACCGCCGCCCATCATGCCTGACATACCACGCATCATTTTCTGCATGCCGCCTTTTTGACCCGCTTTCTTCATCATCTTCTGCATCTGCTTATGCTGCTTGAGCAAACGATTCAAGTCAGGCACCTGCAGGCCCGCACCAGCGGCGATGCGGCGCTTGCGAGAGCCATTGATGATATCAGGCTTGCGGCGCTCTTTAGGCGTCATTGAGTTAATCAGCGCTTCCAGCTTACCCAGCTCTTTCTCAGGGCCAGGGCCTTGGGCCATTTCAGCCATCTGCCCCATGCCGGGCAATTTGCCCATCAGACCACCCATGCCGCCCATTTTCTTGAGCTGCTGGAGCTGGTCGCGGAAATCTTCCAGATCAAAACCGTCGCCTTTCTTGACCTTTTTGGCCAGCTTGTCGGCTTTAGATTTATCGACGGTGCGCTCGGCTTCCTCGATCAGCGACAGCATGTCGCCCATGCCCAGGATACGCGAGGCTACCCGGTCGGGGTGGAACGGCTCCAGAGCGTCCACTTTTTCGCCCATCCCCATAAACTTGATGGGCTTGCCAGTAATGTGGCGTACCGACAGCGCGGCACCGCCGCGGGCATCACCATCAGCTTTGGTCAGGATCACCCCGGTCAGCGGCAGCGCTTCGCTAAATGCCTTGGCGGTATTGGCGGCATCCTGGCCGGTCATGGCATCGACAACAAACAGCGTTTCCTGAGGGGAAACCGCTTTATGCAGCGCCTGGATCTCCGCCATCATGGCTTCATCAATCGCCAGACGACCGGCGGTATCGATCAGCACCACATCGTGAAACTGAATCTTGGCGTGCTTGATGGCAGCTTCGGCAATCGCAACCGGCTGCTGGTCAGAGCGTGAGGGGAAGAAATCTACCTCGACCTCTTTGGCCAGGGTTTCCAGTTGGTCGATGGCCGCCGGGCGGTAGACGTCGGCAGACACTACCAATACTTTTTTCTTTTCGCGCTCGCGCAGGTAGCGGGCCAGCTTGGCCACAGAAGTGGTTTTACCCGCGCCTTGCAGACCGGCCATCAACACAACGGCGGGAGAACCCTTGAGCACAAAGCCGTCGTTGGCTTCGCCCATAATCGCTTCCAGCTCTTGCTGGACGATTTTGACGAACTGCTGGCCAGGCGACAGGCTTTTGGATACTTCCTGGCCGACCGCCCGCTCGCGTACGCGCTCGATAAACTCCTTGATGACCGGCAGTGCTACATCGGCCTCAAGCAGTGCGCGGCGTACTTCGCGCAGGGTATCTTTAATATTGTCGTCGGTCAGGCGAGCCTGACCCTTAATCGACTTTAACGTCTGGGAAAGACGCTCACTTAGATTCTGGAACATGGGGCCTCTCTGCCTCCGTCACTGCCGTCGGCGCGCACGCCCTGGACTAATTAGTGAAAAGATTATACGCGCTCACGCTTTGAGTCTCCATGGGAGAGTACTAGCGATTCCTGCCAGGGCAAGCTGACGCAAGGGCGCTGTCAACCCMCCCATGGCGAAAGCCCCTTGCTTACAGCTTTCCCTGGCATTCCTGCATACTTACTCTGGGTTCTTACCTATTTTCATGCGTTTGCCCCGCTGGGCGATGCCGCTTGGATTAGTTATAGTAGTCGGATAGCTTTTTGTCGTAATCCGTTTAATTCGTTTATTTATTCACAGCAACGCGCTGCAAGGCGCACGGATAGCATCATGCAGGCGCTCCCTTTCGCCACGATTGCTTTTATTGTTTATGTTGCCGCTGCCATATGGCAGGGCATGACGCTGTTCCGGCGTGTACCGCCCCGCCAGGGCATGGTGCGCCTGCTGGCCTTACTGGGTTTACTGCTCCACATTCCTGTCGTAGTCATACTCGTGGGCCAATCCCCAGGCCTACTGCCGGGCTTTACCACCAGCGCTACACTGTTGATGGCGGTGGCGGTTAACGTGGTGCTGGTAGCCAGCCTATTCAAACCGGTGCTTAACGCCGGCATTGTGCTGTTCCCGCTGGCGGGCATTGCGCTGCTCGCCGCCACTTGGCTGCCTAATCAAGGCGGCCACMCCGGGCTGACGCCGGGCATTTTATTGCATGCGATAAGTTCAGCGCTGGCCTTTGCCGTATTGGCGATTGCCGCCGTTCAAGCCGTGCTGGTCGGCCTACAGAACCAGGCGCTGCGCCATCATCATATTCGCGGCATTGTGCAGTCGCTGCCACCGCTGACCACGATGGAACGGGTGCTGTTCGAGCTGGTGTGGGCGGGCATTATTCTACTGACCCTCTCCATCGCAAGCGGGCTTATTTTTCTCGACAACTTTTTTGCCCAGCATTTGGCACATAAAACGGTGCTGTCACTGCTTGCCTGGATAATCTTCACAACGCTTTTGATCGGCCGTTACCGCTTTGGCTGGCGCGGCATGCGTGCCGTACGCTGGACACTGGGCGGCTGCGGCTTGCTGGTGCTGGCCTACTTTGGCAGTAAGTTCGTACTTGAGGTTGTACTCAACCGATAACGGCTCAACCGCTAACGGGGCGCAACCACGCCTTTGGTTGTCTTGACACACCACTCGCTACCTTCTACAAATCGAGCCTAATTCGCCACAAAGGACTTTTCGACTTGAGCGACGACTTCCCCCTGGGGTTACTGTTCGGCCTGCTAGCCTTACTGATACTGCTTTCTGCGTTTTTCTCCAGCTCTGAAACCGGCATGATGTCGATTAACCGCTACCGCTTGAGCCATCAGGCCAACAGCGGTGACCGCAGAGCCAAACGGGTCATGCGCCTGCTCACCCGCCCGGACCGCCTGATTGGCGTTATCCTGATCGGCAACAACTTCGTCAATAACCTGGCGGCCTCCATTGCCACCATTATAGCCATTCACTTCTTTGGCGACGTATCAGGGCCGGCGATCTCTACCGCCCTGCTGACCATTACGATTCTTATTTTTGCCGAAGTAACGCCGAAGACCTACGCCGCGATTAAGCCCGAACGGATCGCCTACCCTACGTCCTATGCGCTTGAACCGCTGTTGAAGCTGCTTTACCCGCTGGTCTGGCTGGTCAACGTCATGTCTAACGGCCTGCTCCGGCTGGTGGGCGTAAAAAGCGTTGATAACGGCGGTGACAGCCTAACCCGCGACGAGCTGCGAACGGTGGTACACGAAGCGGGCACGCTGATTCCCTACCGCCACCGGGCGATGCTGCTGTCGATCCTTGATCTAGAGAACGTCACCGTCAACGACATTATGGTGCCGCGACACGAGGTGCTGGGCATTGACCTGGATGACTCGCTCGAAGAGATTTTGACCCAGATTCGCACCAGCCAGCACACCCGGCTACCAGTCTACAAAGGCGATATCAATAACATTATCGGCATGCTACACCTGCGCAATGCAGCACGCTTTCTCTCCCGCGATGAAGTCACCAAAGCGTCGATTGTGCAGGAGGCTCGCGAACCCTACTTCATTCCCGAATCCACACCGCTACATACCCAGCTGCTCAACTTTCAGAAGCAGAAGCGGCGTATTGGCATTGTGGTGGATGAGTACGGCGACGTGGAAGGCCTAGTCACGCTGGAAGATATTCTGGAAGAGATCGTGGGCGAGTTCACCACCGATGTTTCTGAGGATGAAGAGATTCACCAGCAAGATGACGGCAGCCATGTGATTGAAGGCACCGCCAATATCCGTGAAATTAATAAGATGCTTGGCTGGCAGCTACCTACCGACGGCCCCAAGACGCTCAACGGGCTCATCCTTGAGCACCTTGAAGCCTTCCCAGAAGGGCCGGCGTGCCTGCAGATTGGCAATATGCGCATGGAGATTTTGGAGATTCGCGATAATCTCATCACCTCAGCGCGCTGCTGGCAAAAGCTGCGGGTGCCGCGCCGCTAACGACCAATAAGCGCGTTAGCGGCGGTTGGCAAGATCCTGATCCGCCGCCGCTTTTAACGCCCTAACCCGCGCTTCAAGAAACCGCCGCAGCGCTATGTCATCGGCGTCCAGGCGGTTGAGCGGTGAGCCAAAGTGCAAGCTCACCGGCGCCCGAAACCGCTTAGGGCACTTTTTGAGCGCCTTGCCGTTATGGTGGGATGTCCACGACCCCCATAAGCCTGCCAGCCCTGCCGGAATCACCGGCACATCATCCCGAGCGAGAATCGCCTCTAAGCCGCGCCGGAAGGCGTGAATCTCGCCATCCGGGGTCAGTCGCCCTTCAGGAAAGACCATCACGACCTGCCCCTCGCGTAGCGCTGCGCTGACGTCATCCAACGCACGCCTAAGGGCGCCAGGGCTGCGCCGTTCAGACTCAATGGGAATAGCACCGACCAGCTGAAACCACCACTTAAGCCAGGGAGAGTCAAAAATCGGTTGATCCATGACAAAGCGCAGTGGCCGGGGGCTAGCGCCACCGAGCACCAAGGCATCCATAAAGCTGACGTGGTTACACACCACCAGCGCGCCCCCCTGCTTGGGGATATGCTCGCGCCCATGCACCTGCAGTCGGTAGCAGAGGCGCATTGAGACAAAAATCAGCCAGCGTAGCGCTTGGCGGGCCGCATTGACCCACCCCGTCACGTCGCCGCCTCACGATGGCGCAAACCGGCCAAAATAGTGCTCATCAGTTGATCCAACAACTCATCCACTTTCAACTGCTGCCCCTGCCAGTAGCCCAACCGCTCATTCAGCCCAAGCTGGACTAGCCCGTGAACGCTACCCCACAGCGTTCGCCCCAAACGGCGGGCTTCGAGATCATCCAGCGCTGGCTGGTAAGCTTTGATCGAGGCCTCCACTTGGGTAAATAGCGCTTCGATCAAATCGCTTTGGCGCTGATCCAGCTCACCCTCTTGGGCCAACGGGTAATCGAACAGCAGTTGCCAGCGGTAACAATCCTGCTCGGCGAACCGCCAGTAGGCACGCGCCAGGGAGCGCAGCCATGGCTCAGGGTCATCATCGACCAGGCTGGTAATGGTGTGTTGTAAGCGTGCCAAGGTTTCCACATTGACGTGCTGCAATAAGTTATTGAAGCTGCCATATAGCTTCAGTAGGGTGCTGGGGGCGCAGCCGACTTCTCTGGCCAAAGCACGCAGTGAGAGGCCATGGACTGGCTGCTCAGCCAACCACTCATCACAAGCGTGCATGACCTGCGCGTGGAGGGCATCGGGCGCATGCTGTCTAGGACGGGCCATGGCGATCTCTTAAGGTCAACGGCAAACAAGAAGGAATGCCTCACTGCGCTTTAGCGGGAGCAAGGGATACGATAGGATACCTTACATCGAACACTGTTTTCGACACTAAAACACACCATTTCGTGCTTTATTGCGCGAAGTCCCCCGCGATGCAGGTACACTTCCTCGACGATTTTGCTTAAGGAGATAGCTATGACGGGGCGACTGCATGTGCAACATTTACCGCTGACCCGTTTATTACCGACGCTAGCCACTCCTGAGCCACTGGTTGAATCGCCCAACTTAGCGCCTAGAAGGCCCATCTCGGCGATTCGCCTTGAGCAGGGGGAGTATCGACTATCGTCAATTTTCTGGGGCCTGACCCCCCCTTGGCTGGAGGTACTGGATCACGCCCCCCACTGCGCCCGAGCCGAAACCCTTGAAACACGTGCTATGTTTCGCGATGCCTTTAGCGCGCGCCGCTGCGTGATCCCGGTTAGCGGTTTCTATGTTTGGAAAAGCCAGCCGCGTAGCAAGCAGCCCTATCTAGTCACCCAGGTATCCCGTGCGCCATTGCTGTTGGGCGCACTCTGGTGCCGCTACCACACCACGTTAACGGCGTTCACCGATTCCGCAGCCCTGATCACCGTGCCCGCTAATTTACTTTTATCGCCATTAACCGACCGTTTGCCGGTCACTATTCCCAGCCATGCGCTATCCGCCTGGCTCAACCCGGATACGGATTTAGCAACGCTTAATTCGCTATTAACCCCGGCGCCATTGGAACTGTTGGGCGCTTTTCCGGTATCTAAACATGTCAATAATCCCGCCTACCAGTCACCGGCTTGTGCCCMCCCCMCCGGGTCGATGCTGCGCTGGGCTGTGTCACAGGAGCTGTAATGTTGCAATCCACTTGCTTAACCCGCCGGCGGCTTTTCCCCCAGCGTGCACTGCTTGGCATTATTGCCAGCATCGCGATGATGCCACTCGCCTTCGCCGCGAATGATGACGCCGTTGACGACGCCATTGCTGATACGGTCACCCCGATCATTAGCCCGTATGACAGCCGCGACTACCGGGTTTTGACGCTTGAAAATGGCCTCAATGTATTACTGGTCAGCGATCCGGAAGCTGACAAAGCGGCAGCGTCGATGAATGTACGGGTCGGCAGCGCCCAAGATCCCGATGATCTTCAAGGATTAGCGCATTTTCTCGAACATATGCTGTTTCTAGGCACCGAACCCTACCCAGAATCCGACGGTTACCAGCGCTACATTTCCAATAATGCGGGTTCTCACAACGCCTTTACCGCGCAGCAGGATACCAATTACTTCTTTGATATTGAGCCGTCGGCGCTGCCGGGTGCGCTTGACCGTTTCAGCGAATTTTTCCTTTCACCGCTGTTTAACGCCGACCACCTGGAGAGCGAGCGCAATATCGTTCACTCGGAGTATATGGCGCGCATTCGCGACGAATCCCGGCGCGAAAACGATGTGCTCAACCAACTGCTCAACCCTGACAACCCCACCACCGGGTTTGCCGTGGGTAGCCGGGAAACCTTAGCCAGCCCGCCTGAAGGCGAGGCAACGCTTCGCGAGCGGGTGATCGATTTTTATCACCAGCATTACGACGCCAATGTGATGAACCTGGCGATTGTGGCGCCGCAGCCGCTGGATCAATTGGAAGAGCTGGTAGCCAAACGCTTTGCCGATATTCCCAACAACGACTTAAGCGTGCCGACGATTGACGCGCCGCTGGTTGATGCAGACACGCTTCCCCACTATATCGAGCGTCAGTCGCTGCAGGATCGCCGTCAATTACGCTTCTACTTCCCGGTACCCGACCCCACCGATGACTACCGCACAAAACCCACTCAGGTAATCGCTCACCTGCTTGGCGATGAGGGTGAAGGCAGCCTGCTCGCCGTACTGCGCGATGCTGGACTGGCCGACGGCCTTTCCGCCGGCGTTGGCCGCGGTGATGGCAACCAAGCACTATTCACAGTCTCCATCAGCCTAACGCCCGCAGGCGCCGAGCGCCTTGACGATATTGAAGCCACCCTGTTTGCGGCCATCGAGCAACTGCGCAACGACGGCCTCGCTGAGTGGCGTTACCAGGAACAAGCAGACCTCAATGAACAGGCCTTCCGCTTCCAGCAACATGGCGCCCCGCAGCAGGAAGCCACACGCCTCTCCATGAGCCTATCGCGCTACCCGGTAGAAGACGTGCAGTACGCGGCCTACCGCATGGATGGCCCAGACGCTGAGCGCCAGCAGGCTTACCTGGATGCCCTAACGCCGGATAACATGCTGCGCTTCTACTCGGCGCCGGATGTCGAAAGCGACACCGTCTCACCGTGGTTTAATACTCAGTGGAAAGAGCAAGTACCCGACCAGCCAGGTCAGGCACTGAGTGGCTTGGAGCTCCCTGGCCCCAACCCCTTTATTGCCAGTGATTTAACACTGCAAGAGGGCCAGGATGAGCGCCCCAGCCTGCTGGTCGATACGCCATCGTTTAGCGCCTGGCATATGCAGGATGAACGCTTCGACACCCCGACAGTTGAGTGGCGCGTTAGCCTGCAAAATCCCACCGCCAGCTACTCTGCAGAAGAAGCAGTACTCACCCGACTGCTCGCCAGCTGGCTCAACGACAGCTTGAATGAATCCCTCTACCCAGCATGGCTGGCAGGACAATCGTTTAGCGCTTACCCCCACGCCAGGGGCATGACGCTGTCGTTCTCGGGCTGGCGTGATGGCCAAACCCCGCTGATTGAACAAGCCCTTGAGCAATTAGCGCACGCAGAGATCAGCGACAGCGCCTTTGAGCGGGTGCGTTATCAGCTACAGCGCGAGTGGCGCAACGCGCCCCAGGCGTCGCTCACCGGCCAAGCCAGCCGTACGCTAGGCGAAGCCCTGCTCACACCGCAGTGGTCTAACGCAGAGCTTCTCGCCGCCAGCGAGCGATTTGATCGGGGGCACCTGGAAAATTTCCGCAAGCGCTTTCTAAACGACCTGTACGTCGATGCTATGGCGGTGGGCAACCTGGATGCTGACCTGGCCCGTGAACAAACTCAGCTGATACGCGCCAAGCTCAAGCCACGGCTAACCCGCGACGCCATTGCTAACTTAACCCCCCTTGCGGCCAGTGAGGAGCACCGCGTGCTGCACCCTCACAGTACGCGGGACGAGTCCTTGGTACTGCGCTATTTGCAAGGTCGCGATCAGACCCCAGAGGAGCAAGCCACCACCGCCGTGATCGCCCAGTGGCTGGAAACGCCGTTCTACCAGCAGCTGCGCACCGAGCAGCAGCTCGGCTACATCGTCAACGCAGGTTATTCACCGCTGCTCGAAGCACCAGGCATTGCCCTCATGGTGCAATCCCCCGACGTAGACAGCGATACCATTGCCGAACGTATGGATGCATTTCTTGACGAGGCTAACCAGCGTCTTGAACAACTTAGCGACGATGACTTAGTGCCTTATCGCCAAGCAGTTCACGACCAGTTACGCCAGCGCGATACCAGCCTTTCAGGCATGGCTAACCGCTATTGGCAAGCCACGGCGCTTGAAGACGTTCGCTTCGACCGCCGTGATCAGTTGGCCGAGCTAGTGCTTAACGTTAGCCTTGAGGATATTAAGGCTCTCTGGCCATCGCTGCGCGAGCACACTCTGGACATACGCTTTAACCCAGGCGACGAACCCAGCGATGTCAGTACTTATCGGGAAGCGCGCTCAGCGCTGCCTAAAATGCGTGAATAAACAGCGCTGTTAGACCATCGGTACCGGCTCAGGCATCAAATGCCTGGGCCGGCATCATGGCTTCCACGAACATCACCAGCTCTTCCAGAACCTGCCGCTCGCGATCAGTGAGGGTTTGCTGATTGTACTGCTCGATTTCCCGCGCAAACGCCTTAAGCGTAAAGCCCGCCAAGGCCGGGTCATTGATCCGCATCCAGCGAAACGCCTCCCACTGCTCGCGCTCTTCGCCTTCCAACGTGTCGGGGTAACTGCGCGCACGAAAGCGAAACAGCATCTCTTCCAAACGCGGATCCTGAAACGCAAAGCGCTGACCGACCAGGTCCCACGGTTCCATCTCTCGCACCCGCTCCATCTGCTGACGGTCAGCAGCGGAGAAGAAACTGCCCGAATAGAGCATTAGATCAGGGTCTTGGGGTACATCGTCGTAACCGGCACTAAACACCTCGGCGACCTTAGCGGCGACACCGCTGGCATCGCGCAGGGTTTTCCAGTGCTGCCGACAGGCAGCCACATCTAAGCCTAAGCGCGCGACGATGGTGCCATACTCGCCCTGATGAGGCCCCTCAACGTCTTTCAAAGCACTAGCGGGGAACACCACTGGGCAGCGGTTGATATGGATGATCTTTAGCGGAATGCGCGCCTCGCCTTCGGCGAGATCCTGCTGACTGACAAACACCCGCTCACGAATTTGCTCCGCCGACATGCTCAGCATATCGCTGGGATCAACGCTCAAATCGTAAACAATCACCCCATTAGGGTTTGTCGGGTGCTCGGCCAGCGGCATGACTAGTGCACTACAGCCCCGGCTAGCAGGATAACGGCGGGAGATATGCAGCAGCGGTTTGGCGTTGGGCAAGTCGAGCTGCTTGGCCACCGCGCGCTTACCGCGCAGGCCGAGCAGATAGTCAAACAGCTTGGCATTGCGCACTTTGAGCAACCGCGCCAAGGCGATAGTAGCGCGGACATCTGCCACCGCATCGTGGGCACCCTCATGGGCAATGCCGTTGGCGGCAGTTAAGTGCTCGAGCTTAAAGCTGGGTGCACCGTCTTCGCGCAGCGGCCATTCAATGCCATCCGGGCGCAGCGCATAAAAGGCGCGCACAATATCGATTAAATCCCAGCGGGAATTGCCGTTTTGCCACTCGCGGGAATAAGGGTCAAGCAAATTGCGGTAAAACAGGTGGCGCGAAACTTCGTCATCAAAACGCAGGCTGTTGTAGCCCACTACGCAGGTACCCGGCTCGCTCATGTGGCGCTGAATCTCACCCGCGAACTCTGCTTCGGGGAGACCATGGCGCTGGGCTTTTTGAGGGGTAATACCGGTGATCAAACAGGCAGCAGGATGAGGCAGGTAGTCATCGGCGGGTTTGCAGTAGAGCTCGATGGGCTCACCGATCTCGTTCAGTTCTGCATCCGTGCGCAGTGCAGCGAACTGAGCGGGCCGATCGCGGCGCGGGTCAGCCCCGAAGGTTTCATAATCATGCCAGAGAAAACTGGCAGGGGCAGCATTGGGTGATGCCATGAATAAACACTCCGCTGGGCAATGAAAAGCCCAAGCCTAGCACACCCGCCGCCCCTTTCGCCCCGTCTTCAGTTCCTGGACTTAGCTAAAGGGCTCAGCTCTTTGGAAGCGTAACGTTAAGCTCCAGTACAGAGCAGTTGTCTTCGCTGTCCAAGGAAATTTGAATGGCGTCGTCGTCCACGTGCACGTAACGACGGATCACCTCAAGCAGTTCGCGTTCAAGCATCGGCATATAGTCAGGCTGGCCGCGCTGACTACGCTGGTGCGCCACAATAATTTGCAAACGTTCTTTGGCTACCGAGGCGGATTTCCTGCGCTCACGCTTCAAGAACTCCAGCAGTTTCATCGACGACCTCCCCCGAACATACGGCTTAGCAGGCCTTTGCGTTGCATTTCATGGAAACGCAGCGGCATGTCTTCACCAAGCAGGCGCGATACTGTGTCGCTGTAAGCTTGGCCCGCGTCGCTGGAGATATCGTGGGTGACGGGCACGCCCTGGTTGGAAGCACGCAGTACGGCTTCAGACTCCGGAATCAGGCCCAGCAGATTAATCGCCAAAATTTCGCGAATATCGTCCAGCGTCAGCATATCGCCAGAGGTGACTCGCTCGGGGTTATAGCGGGTAACCAGCAGGTGCTCCTTGATGGGGTCATCGCCCTGCTCAGCGCGCCGGGTTTTAGAGGCCAGCAGGCCTAAAATACGGTCAGAGTCGCGCACTGACGATACTTCGGGATTGGTGACCACAATCGCTTCATCGGCAAAATACATGGCCAACTGCGCACCGCGTTCAATACCCGCGGGAGAATCACACAGAATGTAATCGAAATCTTCTTTCAACTTCTCCAGGATCTCCGCGACGCCTTCCTGGGTTAAGGCATCTTTATCGCGGGTTTGTGAGGCAGGCAGAATGAACAAATTCTCAACGCGCTTGTCGCGAATCAGCGCCTGATTAAGCCCTGCTTCGCCCTGAATCACGTTGACTAGGTCATACACAACACGCCGCTCGCAGCCCATGATCAGGTCGAGATTACGCAGCCCCACATCAAAGTCGATCACGACGGTTTTTTTACCGCGCAACGCAAGCCCTGTGGAGATTGCCGCCGCGCTGGTGGTTTTACCGACCCCTCCTTTACCAGAGGTCACTACAATTATCTTGGCCAAAAGTCACTTCCTTCTTGAAGTCGTTCGTTGCGAGCGCAAGTCAGTGGGCGCTCTGCGCATAACGGGAACGTCAATGTCATCAACATGCCATACTGTAACGGATAGCGTCTTCTACGTCGCTAGGCATGAAGCACCAACGTGCGCTCATACGGAAACATTACCCTAATGGCTTAATTTCGAGCTGTTCTTGCGCAAAGTGCACCTCTGCAGGCTGACCCCGCAGCTGTGCATCGATATCTTCCGAGCGCTTATAATTACCCGCCACCGAAAGCAGCTCGGCGGCCAGTTCACGGCAATAAATGCCCGCTTGGGTGTTACCATGAATCCCCGCCAAAGCACGACCGCGTAGCGCGCCATAAACGTGAATACTGCCGGCTGCCAGCACTTCTGCACCGGCATTCACCGCCCCGATGACGACTAAATCGCCATCAGCAGCGCTGACTTGCTGCCCCGAACGCACGGTGCCACGATACAGCCGGGTGGCAAGCGTTGGCGCTTCCGTCTCGCTCACTGTCTCCTCACGGGTAACCTCATGCACCGGCGAGCTGCTAACACTCTCCAGCACCCGGGCACGCCCCTCTGCCACCGGCGGAAACCACCCCAACCCCAGCGCCCAGGCCGACTGGCGTACTGGCTCGGTGCCGCCGCGCACGGCCACCGGCAACAGTTTATGGTCACGGCACACGGCACAAATGCGCTCAAGAGCTAAGTGGGGTTCATCGAGTTTTTCCACGCTGAGCACAACCGGTGTATGCTGAAAGAAAGCAGGCGACTGGGAGAATTTGCCAGCCAACTGCTGCCGGATTTGTTCCGGATCAGCGCTACTTAACTCCATGACGGTCATCGGCAGCATGCCGCCTTTGAAGGTAAAGGCCACTGCGGCACTATCCACGTTAAGGCTCATGGCCGAACTCCCCGTCATGTTCAGATAAGATAAAGGTAGCGTACTATCACGCATTTCGTCGTCTAGAAACACTGTAGTCTAAAAACAGTGTGTTCTAGAAGCAGTGTGGCCTAGAAAATAGATGCTTGTCACACCATAGTAAGGCCAAGCTAAGCGACAGCGCCGGTGACTGCAACCACCGAGCCGTTTTTTTCACGCTACGCATTTCATACTAGCAGGATGATCCATGCACGGACTGTTAAGACGCCTGTTCGCACCTCGGTGGCAACACCCTGACCCCGAGGTGCGCCGTCAGGCCCTCCAACGACTGAATCCAGAGCAAGCCGAACAGCGCCAGGCGCTGCAATCGCTCACTCAAGATAGCGATAGCCAGATTCGCCTTGCCGCGCTGCTGGCCCTGGATGACTGTGAGGGACTGGTCAATGCTTACCCCCAGCATCAGCAGGAAGAAGCCTGGTTCAATGCCGTTTGCCAACGGCTCAGCGGACGAGAAGGCCATACCGACCTGCACCAGCGCCAATCACTGGTCGAACAGATCGAAGAGTCGCGGGTGCTGAGTGCGGTAGCCTTGCAGGGCGACAACCTTAATCTGCGCCTAGTCGCACTGAGCAAGCTAAGCGATGAGAATGACCTTATTCGTCAAGCCTGCCATAACGGTGTGGCCGCTGTTCGCCATCAGGCCGCCGAACGCATTGAGGACGAAGAGGGGCTTAAGCGGTTAGTAAAAGAGGCGCGCCGCGACCGTCAGGTGGTTCGCTTGGCGCGGGAACGCCTAAACCGCTTGCGTAGCGATGCCCAGTGGCTGGAGGCGGAAGCGCAGCAGCGCGAAACACTTCTGAAACAGCTGGAGCAGCACGCCCGTGCGCCCTGGGAACCACTTTACGGCGGCCGTTTTCGGCATCTTGAACGCCAGTGGGAGCAGCTGACGCAGCCACCCAGCGAGGAGCAGGAGCAGCGCTTTCACCAAGCCCTGCTCAATTGCCGCAAAACGCTACACGACCATGAAACCCAAGAGCAGGCTCGTCAGCAGAGCGACGAGCGCCGCGAGGAAGCCGAAAATACCCGCGAACAGCTGCTTGAAGGGATCGAAGAGACCTTCGATGGCCTGCGCCACGCCTCAGCCATGACCGTGCAGGATATCGACAGCCTGCGCGCCCAGCGCCAACTGCTCGGCCAACGCTGGCAGGCGCTTTCCGATATGCATCCGCCCAGCGAGACCCTGCGCCAGCGCTACACGCAGGCGATACAGCACTACGACCAGTGCTTAGAGGCATGGCAGCGCTGGTGTGCGGTAAGCGCCTCCATCGAAACCGCACTGGCCAGTGGTGACCACGCTACCCTGGCCACACTGATTAGCGAATGCCAATGGCCGGAAGCCTTAACGCCCCCAGCACTGCTCGGCCGCGCCCAAGCGGCTCTCAAGACTGACAACACTGCTCCCGCGCAGCCTACAGAAGACAGCACCACACTGGAGGCCCATGGTGCGGAACTCGACACCTTTGAGCACTTGCTAGAACGCGGCGCCTTTAAAAGCGCCAGCCGCCTGCATCAGCGGCTAAAACCACGCATCGAAGCATTGGAAAGCCCCGCTGCTCAACCGCTCAAAACGCGCTTAAAGCATTTAGCCGCCCGGTTGGCAGAACTACGCGACTGGCGGGGGTTCGTCGCCGGACCCAAGCGCGAGCAGCTATGTGCCAGCATCGAAACTCTGGCTAACGACCCCCATATGGCGGAAGAAGCGCTTGACCGCCACCATCGCCAACTGGTCAAAGAGTGGAAATCACTGGGCGATGCGGCGGCCAACCGCGAACAGTCCGCGCGTTTTCGCAGCGCTTCGGATCGCATCCACGAGCGCCTCGCCCCCTGGCGGGATCAGCTTAGCCAAGAGCGTGAGACCAACCTGCAAGCCCGCGAGGCGCTGTGCGATCAGCTTGAAAGCCTACTGGCCCAGCCCGCTGAAGACGCCGACCCTGATGTGCTGCGGCAAATTCGCGACAAAGCGCGCCACCAATGGCGGCACTATAGCCCCGTGCCACGCGAGCGCTCTGAAACCGTTGGACGTCGTTTCGGCACTATTCGCCACCGTTTGCAGACCTTAATTGATCAACGCGCTGAGACGATCGCCTCACAAAAACGCGAACTGATTAGCCAAGTGAGCGCGCTGCGCGGCGACGACAGCCAACCGTTAGCCCAGCGTATTCACCAGACCAAACAGCTACAGCAGCAGTGGCGAACGCTAGGCCGTGCCCCCAAAGGCGAAGAGCAAACGCTGTGGAAAACTTTTCGCCATGAGTGCGACCAACTCTTTGCCCAGCGCGATGCGCATAAAAATGAGCAGGCAGCGCGCCAGCAACAGCAGTTGGATGAGATGCAGACCCTGATCGACGAAATGGATAGCTGGCAGCCTATTGAGGCCAGCGAGGCGGCCGCACTGGATCGCTTTATCGAACAGGCCAACCAGCTTGAGCCGCTGCCACGCAATCGGCGCAGCGAAGGCATGCAGCGAAGAATGAGCGGGATTGTGCGAGCGCGTCGCGAACGCTTAAATCGCCTGGCGGTTGCCGATACGGTTCAGCAGTGGCACGCACTCATGCCATTAGTAAACGCTCACTTAGCTGCCGACCAGCGCTACCTCAGTGAGGGAACCCCCATCGATGTGGATGCCCAAACGGTGCTTAGCGCCTCGCTTCCCCCCGCCTTTAATGAGGCACATGACGCACGTAATCAACAGCGCCATAACGTGGCAGCACCGCTATCAGACGCAGATCACGCCCGCATAGCCGACTCTCTCGCCAGGCTAAGAGTGCACCTGTCGATGCTGGCCGTGGGTAGCGTGCGTCAAAGCGACGAACCGCTGCGTCTGGCAATTCAGGTAGAGCGCTTGAATGAAGGCTTCAACCAAGCGCGCAGCCGTGATCAAGACGTTGCCGACATCCTGGTTGCGCTATTGGCGCTAGGGCCAATGCCCGCCACGCTATGGGCCGCTGAAGTGGAAGAGCTGGATAACCTGCTAAGCCGACTGGCGCGGGTTCCGTTGCCGTAGCGTTAGCAAGAAAACGGGAGGCTTAATAGCCTCCCGTTTGCGTTCTCCTCTTGAGCTAACCACTAGCCCATAAACTGGCCACCGTTGATATCAATGTTCGCACCGGTGATAAATCCTGACTCCTTATCGGCTAAGAAGGTGACCAGTCGGCCAATCTCCTCTGGCGTGCCATAACGCTTCACTGGAATTGTTTCCCGGATTGCTTCGCGCACTTTTTCTGGAATATTCATAATCATATCGGTGGCGATATAGCCAGGCGATACGGTATTAACGGTAATCCCTTTGGTCGCGGTTTCCTGCGCCAGCGACATGGTTAGGCCATGCATACCGGCTTTCGCCGCCGCGTAATTGACCTGACCAAACTGGCCTTTACGACCATTGATGGAGGAAATATTGATAATCCGACCATAGCCATTTTCAAGCATCATCTCAATGACGCTACGGCAGGTGTTAAACACGCTGTTGAGGTTGGTGTCGAGCACTTCGTACCACTGCTCATAGGTCATTTTCTTCATGGTGCCATCACGGGTAATCCCCGCACAGTTCACCAGCACACTAATGGGGCCATACTTGTCATGGATTTCGCGGGCACCTTCCAGGCAGGCATTGTGGTCAGCAAGATCGACACCCGACAATTCGATATTGTTATAGCCGTCGGCATGCTGCGTTTCTAGCCAGGATTTAGCCTTATCGGGGTTGCGATAACCCGCCACGACTAAATATCCCGCATCTGCCAACGAACGACAAATTGCCGTACCGATACCACCAGTTCCACCAGTTACCCAGGCGACGGGGGCTTGATTGGCCATTGACTACCTCCCTGATATGACAAATGGCTTGGGTCTAAAAGCACCTACATTGCGCCGCAAGCCATTGTGAATAAGCGCGACTGCGCTTGTATTACCCTAGTGCATTAATTGCGTGAACAATGCACCAACGTAAGCTTTTTGTTATGGCTACTTAAAGCATAGCTGCACTTGCCCCATGTTGCCCCAGGTCATAATCAACGGCTATAAGCCAAACGTGTTAATCACCCCATTGACTTCATCTAAAACTTCTGTAGAATACGCCACACGTTGATGCGGGGTGGAGCAGTCTGGTAGCTCGTCGGGCTCATAACCCGAAGGTCATCGGTTCAAATCCGGTCCCCGCTACCAAATATAGAAAAAGCCGTTACCGAAAGGTAGCGGCTTTTTTGTGTCTGAACGCTCGTCACTTAACTCTGTCCCCTCCTGCTCACGCCAGCGATCCCAGCTCGGCGCAGTTCCCACCATCTCAAACAGATGATCCAGAAATACACTCACCTTGCGGGTGTGCAGACGACGCTGAGCATAGAGCACGTGGATATCGCGCCTGCCCGGCATAACTTCGCACTCCCACGCTTCGAGTATCGGCACCAGTGCGCCGGATGCCAATTCGTCAGCGATCAGCCAGGTGGGGAACATCACTAGCCCCTGCCCCATTAGTGCTGCTCGTACCAGGCTCTCGGCATCGTTACTGTAGAGGCTGCCGTCGACTTTATAAGTGCAGGCTTGTGACTGGTCGGCAGTATTGAAATACCAGCGCTGGCGGCCCATTTCGCCCTGGTAGAGTAGGCAGTCATGCTGGCTCAGATCATCCGGGCGGGTGGGCGTACCACAACGTTGCAAATAGGCGGGCGCCGCGGCCACCACATAGTTCATTGGCGCTAGGCGGCGCGCCACCAAGGTGGAATCCGCCAATGCTCCGACGCGAAAGGTGATATCGATGCCCTCACGCACCGGGTCGGTCAATTGATCGGTGAGCATCAGCTCGGCTTTGATCGCCGGGTAGCGGCGCTGAAAATGGTGCAGAATCGGCACGATCTGCCGCTGGCCGAAGGCCACTGGAGCGTTAAGGCGCAGCACACCGCTGGGCTCGGTATTGGGTGCCATCAGCGCTTCAGTCGCCAGGTCGAGCCGCTCAAGAATCTCGCGAACCTCCTGATAATAGCGCCAGCCCGCTTCGGTCAGCGTCACGGCACGGGTGTGGCGATAGAAAAGCTGCTGTCCTAGCGCCTCTTCTAACGCGGCGATCTGACGCGAGACCGACGACACGGCGCGATGAAAATGACGTGCGGTGGCGGTAAAGCTTCCTGTCGCGGCCACGCGCTCAAAAATACGTAGCGCATTGAGATCCATCGACTTGCTCCTGATGCAATAAAGATTTGCGATTTTTCCAATTGTAGCAATGATCATCAAAGACCAAACTGCTTTTCATCGGGCACGAGCACAACGTTTTTTGCCCGTTCCGAATCTCTTGTTTGCATAAGGAATTAACGATGCGCAAAGGCACAGCACTTGTAGTAGGCGCTACCGGCATCACCGGCGGCAATCTGGCCAGCTATCTCGCCGCTAGCGGTTGGACCGTTTACGGTTTATCACGTCGCCCCTCTCAACAAGAGGGTGTCATTCCCGTCACCGCCGATCTGCTTGATCGCGAAGCGACGGCTAAGGCGCTCGCGGGCTTACCCATTACGAACGTTTTCTACTGCACCTGGGTACGCCGTGACAACGAGAAGGCCAATGTTGAGGCTAACGGCGCGATGATGCACAACCTGCTCGACGCTTTGCAGGGTGCAAGCGTGGTGCATGTCTCGTTGGTCACCGGCACCAAGCAGTACCTGGGCGCCTTCGAGAACTACGGTAGTGGCAAGACCGAGACGCCGTTTCGTGAATCAGCACCCCGCGTACCGGGTGAGAACTTCTACTACACCCTCGAAGACATCATGTTCGCAGCGGCGGAGCGCGACGGCTTTAGCTGGAACGTGCACCGTCCGCMCACCGTGATCGGCTATGCCCGTGGTAATGCCATGAACATGGGCGTAACGCTGGCGGTTTATGCCTCTATCTGCAAGGCAACGGGCAAGCCGTTCATCTTCCCAGGCTCGCAGACCCAGTGGAACGCTTTAACCGACCTAACCGATTCGCTGGTGCTGGCGCGGCAGATGGAGTGGGCGGCAGCATCGCCCGGCGCGCATAACGAAGCCTTTAACACCGTCAATGGCGATATTTTCCGCTGGCGTCGGCTGTGGAATGAAATGGGTGAGTTTTTCGGCCTTGAGGTGCCAGACTGCCCGGAAACGCCGCAGCCGCTTGAAACGCAAATGGCCGACATTGCGCCAACCTGGGCTGAGATTGCCGAGCAACACGACCTGATTGAACCTGACGTTTCCAAGTTGGCCTCTTGGTGGCACACCGATGCCGACCTGGGGCGCGAACTTGAGTGCGTCAACGACGTGACCAAATCACGCGATTTCGGCTTTGACCACTTCCGCGAAACCCGCGCGGCGTTTTTCGACTTGTTCACCCGCCTCCGCGCTGAACGCATCATTCCTTAAGCAATACCAGCAACAAGGCCAGAAAAATAGTGCTACCAGGGCGCGTATCATCGCGCCCTGGGTTTTATTTCCCTTCCTTTCCTTGAATCCTCCTGGGCATGCCTGCATATCATGGGGAACTATTGTTCATTTTTTGATATCGAGCCTACCCATGCAGATTATTGATCCCCGCTCAGGTAAACCGCTAACTGCGGATACAGGAAATGCCGACGCCCCCGCGCCTGACGCTAACCAGGCAGCGGTGCGCCCTGAAGACGTTATTATCGAGCTTAATGCAGGCAATATTCAGCAGGTGCTGGAAGCCTCTATGCAGGTACCGGTACTGATGGGCTGCTACTCGCCATCCAACGCTGGCAGTAGCACCCTCCTCGCGGTGCTGGACAAACTGGTGGTTGAGTACGCGGGTGCCTTTCTGCTCGGTAAACTCGATATTGAAGCGAACCCGGAAATAGCTGGCCAGCTGGGCGTACGCTCGGTGCCCGATGTGAAGCTGATTAGCCAAGGCGGCTTAGTCGATGGTTTTCAGGGCGCTCTGCCGGAGAAAGACGTCCGCGAGTGGCTGAACCGCTACTTCCCCGCACCCGGCGAAGCACCCCCCACCCCTGAAGAGCAGGCGGAAGAAGCGCTTAAAGCCGGAGACACTGCCGCTGCCGGCGAGATTTATCAAACCCTAATGGGCCAGTACCCAGAGCACTATGCCTACCAAGTAGCCTTCGCACGGGTATTGGTGGCCGAAGGGCGCGGCAGTGAGGCCCGTGAAGTACTCGACAACCTGCCCCCGGAAGAGCGCGACGCGGCACCTGCGCGTGGCGTACGCGCCAGCATTGAGTTTAGCGAGCAGGCACTCTCAGCCGAAGAGATTGCCGCCCTCGGGGATCGCACCGATAGCGAAGCGCAGTATCAGCGCGCCCTGCGTCAAGTGGCCGACGGTCATTACGATGCAGGACTGGAAGCACTGCTGGCGCTGATGAAGCAGGATCGCGCCTATAACGACGACGCGGCGCGTAAAACGCTGCTGCAGGTGTTCGATGCCCTCGGCGCCGACCACCCGCTTACCGTTGCTTACCGCCGCAAACTCTTTGCGATGCTGTACTAGGGTCTTCCGAAGGCTTTCAATCCCGCTTCAGCAGGGAATCCATACGAGACAGCGCCGCTTCCAGCTGGGAAGCGGTGGTACCAAAGTTAAGCCGCACAAAGCCGGGGCAACCAAAGGCAGCCCCGTCCGAAAGCGCTACTCCCGCCTCTTTCAGCAGCGTCTTATGCGGCGCGTCGCCTAGCCCTGCCTCGCGCATATCCAGCCATGCTAGATAGGTCGACTCCGGCGCACTCCAACTAACACCCGGCCAACTCGCTAACCGCGCCTGCAGCGTTGTGCGATGCTCTCGCAACACGCTTAACAGCGCCTGACGCCAAGGCTCGCCATGGCGATAAGCCGCCTCTGCGGCGACCAAGCCAAGCACATTGCCATCGGGCAGTAGCCCTTTGGTTGCTGCCGCAAAACGCTCACGCAGTGCAGGATCGGGAATCACCGCACAGGCACTGGTCAGCCCGGCTAGGTTGAACGTTTTCGACGGCGCCCAGAGGGTAATAGTGCGCTTCGCCAGTGCAGGAAATGCCGCGGCTAACGGGCGGTGCTGGGCGCCTTCGTCTAACAGCAGATCGCAGTGCAGCTCATCGGAGACCACCCAAAGATCGTGGCGCTCGACCAGCTCAGCCAATGCAGCAAGCTCCTCATGGCGCCATACACGGCCCGTCGGGTTGTGGGGCTGACACCACAGCAGTAAGCGGGTACGCGGCGTAATCGCTGCTTCCAGGGCGGCAATATCGAGCTGCCATGGCGCATTAGCCGTCGAAGGCGCAGCCATCATCGCCTGTTGGGGCAGCCGCCCGGTGCGCTTTGCCACGTCTAAAAATGGCGGGTAGATCGGTGCCACCGTTAATACGCCGTCGCCCGGCTCGGTTAGCGCTAATGCGGCGATGTGCAAGGCCGGCACGACGCCCGGTAGCCACTGCTGCCACGCCGACTGAATCGGCCAATCATAGTGGTGGGCACTCCACTCACACAGGGTTTCTGTTAACGTAGCAGGCACTTCGCCATAGCCGTATACACCATGAGCCACCCTAGCCTGCAGCGCATCGATCACCGCTGGCGGGGAGCGAAAATCCATATCGGCGACCCAAAGGGGTAACACATCGTCGCCGTAACGGTGCCACTTTTGCGATACCCAGCCACCTTCTGGGTGGCGTCGCTCTACAGGCGTGGCAAAATCATAGGCCATGAAAAATCTCACTCATTGAATAGGGGTTGTGCCAAGCATGCCGCAAGATGACTTTTATACCAAGATGCGCGCAGGGCTATCTGCGCTGCTGCGGCAATGGCGCTCGCTAGGTCAAGCGGATACAGACCAGCTAGCGCTTATTTTGGCTGAAACAGCACGGGTAGCGAAATTAGGCACGCCCGATGCCACGCCCAGTGGCGCGATTCTTGAACAGTGGAGTCACGATGAGCTTGGCGAGATGCCGCTATGGGCACCCCGTACCGCGGTGTTTTTGCTTAATCAAATGCCCGCTCGCCCGACCCCCTATAGCGATGCCGAGGCCTGCGCCTGGGCCTACTGCTGGCTACGTAATCGCTCCTTTGATTCACTGCAAGACGCTCATGACGCGCTCCCAGGGCACTTAAAAGTCCCCCTGGAAGAAGCGCTTGAAGCCGCCTGGCGCGACCAGCAAGGGCTGCGTTTAGTGTAACGGGTACTTGACCAAGCGCTTGCTTGGGTTAATTCTGAAGAGCTTCGTTATGCCAATAGCTGCTTCTTTCATACCCCTGTTCATAACTACAAGGACATGCCATGTTTACCCGTACCATTGAGCCCGCGTTTTACGATACCGATGCGTTAGGGCACATTAACAACACACGCTTGCCTGCTTGGTTTGAGCTTGCCCGCAATGACCTGTTCAAACTCTTTACCCCTGACTTAAACCCCAAGCAGTGGCGCTTGATTATGGCGCGTATGGAAGTCGACTACCGGGCTGAACTGTTTTACGGTCACGATATCGAAATACGTACTTACTTAACGCGATTAGGCAATAGCTCGTTTACGGTGACCCAAGAGGCGCGGCAGCATGGCAAGCTCACTAACCTGGGGCATACCGTTATGGTGCAGTATGACCACCAGGCCAAGTGCGCCATGCCTATTGAGGGTGACCTGCGCGAGGCGCTAACGTCGCACCTCCAAGACGCGCCTGAGCCCGCCTGATTGACGCTGCCCCGCACTACCGGGGCAACCAGGAGCCTTATAATGGCAATCCGCTACAACCTCTGGATAGACCCTGACAACGTCGCCCAGCACCGTGCCGTAGAGGCCGATCTGGAAAACTATTTTGTTGAACGCTTTGCCGACTATCCGCATATCCGCTTGTTTGGTGCCGACCCCTACGATTATGATGCCCCCTTCAACCGCCTTTATGACGTGCTAATGGCACGAGCCGCCGAATACTGTGAGCGGACGTGGTGCTATGTCGCGTCCCCTGAACAGCTCAATCGCTGCTTTTTCCGTGCCGTTGGCCGCTCGACTAAATTTGTTCAAGACGACCGTTCGTGAGAGACCAACCCGATGGTGATACGCACCAACCAAGCGCCTGACGAACGTCAGCTCGCCATTATTGCCCAGCAGCTTGGCCGCGCGCCGCGTGGTATCGAAGCGGTAGCCGCCACCGACGGTGAAGGCACACCGCTAGTACTGCGTATGGCGCCGATTGTCGACGGCAAACCCTTCCCCACCCTGTATTGGCTCTGTTCCGATGTGCTGAAAGTTGAGATTTCCCGCATCGAAGCCGTTGGGGTTATTAAAGCGCTCGAACAACGCCTGCAGGAAGAGCCTGAATTTCTTGAGGCTTACCAACAGAGCCATCGCGACTATGTGACCGCCCGCTGGGACGCTATGAGCGATGCTCAGCGTGAAGAAGTTGCTAAATTGGGTTATACCGACGTGATGACCAAACGCGGGATTGGCGGCATTAGCAACTGGCACCAGATACGCTGCCTGCATACCCAGTACGCCCACCACCTTTGCGGTGACAATGCGATTGGACAGTGGATGGATGAACACTATCAGGTAGACCGCTGTTTACCCTAAGCCCCTTTTACCCTAAGCCTCGTAGTAATCTCGTTTTCTTTTTGGCTACGTTTTAGTTACGTTCATTTTTAACGACAGGAAATAAACGAATGGCTCGAATTTGCGTTTATCTTGGTTCCCGTGAAGGTAACAGCCCGGCGTTCCGTCAGGCGACTAATAAACTGGGACGCACGCTCGCTGAACGCGGTCACAAGCTGGTTTATGGCGGGGCGCGGGTTGGTCTGATGGGTGAGCTGGCTAACGCAGCACTTGAGGCCGGTGGTGAAGTCATTGGTGTTATGCCCGACCACCTGGTGGAGCGCGAACAGGCGCACTTTGGCTTAAGCGAGCTGATTCGGGTGCGCAATATGCACGAACGCAAAGCCACCATGGCGGCCAACGCCGACGCTTTTATTGCGCTGCCCGGCGGGATCGGCACCTTGGAAGAGCTGTTTGAAATATGGACGTGGGGCTATCTAGGCCTGCATGAAAAACCCATGGGGTTGCTGAACATCGACGAATTCTACTCGCCGCTACTGACTTTTTTAGACAGCACGGTCAGCCATGGCTTTTTGGCGTCTCCCACCCGCGAAATGCTACTCGACGCACCGTCACCAAATGAGTTGCTTGATGCGCTAGAAGCTCTGTTGTAGCGCTTTGGGAAGCGTCACTAGCGTCCCGGGTGCTCGGTGAGCTTGCGGGTATGCTGATAGGTAAGCTGCAGCAAGCGGGCATCTTCACCTGCCCGATGGCGGTGAATCCCCTGTTCGGCGATCAGCGCTTCTTTGGTATCGCTCCAAACTGCCTGCTGATCTTCGCTAAGCAAAATCCTTAACGCCTCAAGGCGAAAACGCGGCAGCATGCCTGCGTGATGAAAGAGCAGCGACAGCCAGGTGTTGTCGTAACCCCAACTATCGCTGTACGCCTTACCCAGCTCGCGTAGCTCATCGTTCAGCCAGTGGGCGACCTGGCGTACCGGGTAGCCCTCCTGAATGAGGCGATCACGGGAGATACCATGCAGCAGTTCGGCCTTGGGATCCCAGTGCGTCCACTCTTCCAGCGGTTGAATGAGAAAAGCACAGCAGCTTCCGTCGGCACGTGCGATGCCGACTTCAATCGGGTAGCTGCCACGCCCAAATCCGGACGCTTCAATATCTAGTACTGTGGGTAGCGTCTCGGACACAACCTTCCTCMCTCAATCAAAACGCGGTAACGCTTCATGCGGCGGCCACGTTATTTAGTGTCTGCTGTTCCGCCTGTCGCTGCCAGTAAGCCGCTCGTTCGCCGTCCACCGCCAAGCCTAACTCACCCAGGCGATAAGCACGGGCAAGTCGCTCCGCCGCTAGATAGTGCCCCGACTGAGCGGCACGGGCGTACCACGTGACCGCGTAGTCTTCGCGGCGCGGGTATTGAGCACAGCCGTGCTCGTGGATTTGTGCCACCTGGTACTGTGACTTTACATCCCCGGCATGCGCCGCTTCCAGAACGTACCGCGCMCCGCGCGCTTTGTCCTGGGGCGTCTGACTGCGATGAAACAACATATGGCCATAAACAGAGMGCGCGTCAGGGTGACCCGCCTCTGCACAGCGCTTGAATAAGCGCATCGTTAAACGCTGGGTGCGCGGCGAACGCGGCAACAACCAGTGATTATGGAACAGCCGTTCAGCTAGGCGAAATTCTAGCCGAGTAAATAACGTTGATGCCTGCAGCATGGCAAACCACCCTGCCTGTCTGTTGGAACCTTGGGCCAGCAGTCATGAAATAGCTGCCAACCACACGAGAAACCGGCCTTTAGCCGGTCGATGGGCTGGCAAGCATACGCCTGCCTTTGCGACGACTCAACCCCATTAATTTGCTGCTTTCCCAGAGCCTCGCTAACATGCCCTTCACAGGCCGTAAACCATCCTGGTTATGGCAGCTTATCTTGTGGCAATTTCGCCTTAGCAAGGAGAGAAAAATGCAAACGCGCCCACTTGGCAGAACCGGCATGGAGGTAAGTCGACTCTGCTTAGGCACGATGACGTTTGGCGAGCAAAATAGCGAAGCCGAAGCCCACGAACAGCTCGACCGGGCAGTGGCTTTTGGCATCAACTTTATTGATACCGCAGAAATGTACCCCGTCCCGCCCATGGCCGAGACCCAGGGCCTGACGGAACGCTATATCGGCAGTTGGCTTAAGCAGCGCGGCGCCCGAGACGATCTCATCATAGCCACCAAAGCCGCAGGCCCAGGGCTTGACCATATACGGGGTGGGCCGCGCTTAACCCGTGAACATATTCATCAGGMCATTGACACCAGTCTAGAGCGTTTGAATACCGATTACGTTGACCTTTACCAACTGCACTGGCCAGACCGGCAAACCAACTTCTTTGGCAAGCTGGGCTACGTGCATAGCGAAGACGAAGACGCGACGCCGCTAGAAGAGACGCTTGATGCGCTGAAAGAGCTGGTTGATGCCGGCAAGGTGCGGGCTATAGGGCTCTCTAATGACACCCCCTGGGGTGTGATGCGCTCATTGCAGCTTGCCGATAAGCTGGATTTACCGCGCGTGGCGTCTATTCAAAATCCTTATAACCTGCTTAACCGCTCTTTTGAAGTCGGCTTGGCGGAAATTGCCCACCGTGAAGATGTCGGCCTACTTGCCTATTCACCGCTAGGGTTTGGGGTACTCTCTGGTAAATATCTGAATGGCGCGCAGCCACCCAAAGGTCGTTTGACGCTGTATGAGCGCTTCAAGCGTTACACCTCGCCCGAAGCCGAGGCGGCCACCCAGGCTTACGTTGCGCTTGCTGAAAAGCACGAGCTAGACCCTGCACAAATGGCGCTGGCGTTTGTTAATTCACGCAGCTTTTTAACCAGCAATATCATTGGTGCCACCACAATGGAGCAGCTGGAAAGCAATCTTGCCAGCGAGAGCCTCAAACTGGATAACGAAGTGCTAGAGGCAATCGAAGATATTCACCGCCGCATGCCGAATCCCTGCCCTTAAGCGGCTGCTGAGCTCCGCCTATAGGCAGTAAGCGGCTCTGCCAGAACTATCGAAGCTATAGCCTCGGCCTTGGCCGAGGCTTGGTATACTACGTTCACTTATGATGGCCCTAGGAGCATGCGATGCTGAGCGTTATCTCTCCCGCTAAAACGCTAGATTTTGAAACCCCACCGACCACAGAGCAGGTGACACAACCTGACTTTCTAAAACACAGCCAAGCGCTGATCACTATTTTGCGCGACTACTCGCCCCAGCAAATCAGTGAACTTATGGGCATCAGCGATAAACTGGCGGGGCTGAATGCAGCGCGCTTTGAGGAGTGGCGCCCCCCTTTCACGCTGAGCAATGCCAAACCTGCTGCGCAGGCGTTTCAGGGCGACGTTTATACCGGCCTGCAAGCGGAAAGCTTCAGCGAAACAGAGAACCGTTACGCGCAATCCCACCTGCGCATACTCTCTGGCTTATATGGCCTGCTACGGCCTCTGGATTTGATTCAGCCCTATCGGCTAGAGATGGGCACCAAGCTGTCCAACAGTGCCGGTAAGGATTTGTATGCCTACTGGAAGCCTATACTAACGCCTGCGCTCAATGAGGCCATTGCTGAAAGCGGCTCTGACGTGCTGGTGAACCTCGCTTCTAATGAGTACTTCAAAGCGGTAGATATCCAGCAACTCAATGCCAGAGTCATTACGCCGGTGTTTAAGGATGAGAAAAACGGCACCTTTAAAATCATCAGCTTCTACGCCAAAAAGGCCCGCGGGCTGATGAGCGCCTGGTTGATTCAGCAACAGGTCAACGACCCAGAGCAACTCAAGGCATTCGATGTAGCAGGCTATCGTTTCGATGCCTCGGCATCCGAGGGGGATACCTTCGTTTTCGCTCGCAAGGAGAGTGATCGCTAGAGCGAGGCGAACAGCTAGAAGAAACGTACGGGGCGAGCCGAACGTGGCTTTAAAAACCGCTGATGTGCCTCTTTAAATAGCGCAGTGTCACAGCGGTGTAGCCACTCATAAGCCACCATGTCTGCCGTCACCGCCACAGCACCGCTTGCGCAAGCGCGCTCACGGGCAAACGCAGCCTCTTGCGGGCGGCGGCTGGCAGATGCGTCACACAGCCAATACAGCTCATAGCCTGCCGCTAATAGCCCCAGACCCGTTTGCAGTACGCAGATATGCGCTTCTGTTCCACACAGTACGATCTGCGTTTTTCCCGTTGCGTTTAGCGCTTCACCAAACGCAGCTTCCGCCATGGCGCCAAAATGCTGTTTTTGCCAGAGCTGATAGTCATTCAGGCAAGCAAGTAGTGGCATTGAGGTGCCGCCCAGCTTTTCTGGAGACTGCTCAGTTAGCCATACAGGTACCTCAAGCAAGCACGCCATTTCGCCTAGCCAAGCCGCCTCGTTAACGGCTTCTTGACCACCATCGATCACAGGCAGTAACCCCGCTTGGAAATCGACCATTAACAGCAAACTTTTATCGCGTTGTAGTAGCACGCTGCCACCTCATTTTTTATCGTTATATAGGCTAACCATAATAGACGCGATACAAACAATAAAGCAGCCGCTTTTAGCGACTGCTTCGGTTAACTCATCAAGCAAATGCTCGGCCTAGTTCTCGGCCGCCTCTTCCATATCTTCGCCGAGCTCTTCCATGCTCTCCCCGGCATCTTCTGTAGCATCATCAATGTTTTCACCCGCTTCTTCAGCCGGCCCTTGATCATCACAAGCGATCAATCCGCCTGCCATCAAGGCCATAAATAGGGCGATTGCTAACTTCTTGGCTACTTGCGTCGTCATACCGTTTCTCCTCCTGAGATTTTACTTCTGGGTACGTGCAGCATAATACTAGATGCTGCTTGGCAACAATACCATGCCGAATGCACAAGCTATTGTTATATCTGGAATAAAATACCTGGAAATCGCGTTGAGGTGTGAGGTGTGAGGTGTGAGGTGTATCATTTTCTACTCACGATTTACCCCTTACGCCTCACCCAACACGCAAAAAAAAATCCCCCAAGGCATCAGCCCTGGGGGATTTTTCGTAATAAGTGCCTGACGATGACCTACTCTCGCATGGGGAGACCCCACACTACCATCGGCGCTAAGCGGTTTCACTTCTGAGTTCGGCAAGGGATCAGGTGGTTCACGCGTGCTATGGTCGTCAGGCGTAACTGTTAATGTACATCATGCTGACTAGCGTTTTTGCTATCTTGTGATCGTCTCATTGCCTGTCGCCCTGGCGTTATGTCGCTTGGGCCACACGCTGCGTATCCGGCTTTGAATGTTGCGTCATCATCACGACCAGACCCCTTGGGTGTTATAGGGTCAAGCCTCACGGGCCATTAGTACACGTTAGCTCAACGCCTTGCAGCGCTTCCACACCGTGCCTATCAACCAGCTGGTCTCGCTGGGCCCTTCAGGAGGCTCTAGGCCTCAGGGATGTCTCATCTTGAAGGGGGCTTCCCGCTTAGATGCTTTCAGCGGTTATCCCGTCCGACCATAGCTACCCGGCAATGCCACTGGCGTGACAACCGGAACACCAGAGGGTCGTCCACTCCGGTCCTCTCGTACTAGGAGCAGCCCTTCTCAAACATCCAACGCCCACGGCAGATAGGGACCGAACTGTCTCACGACGTTCTAAACCCAGCTCGCGTACCACTTTAAATGGCGAACAGCCATACCCTTGGGACCGACTTCAGCCCCAGGATGTGATGAGCCGACATCGAGGTGCCAAACACCGCCGTCGATGTGAACTCTTGGGCGGTATCAGCCTGTTATCCCCGGAGTACCTTTTATCCGTTGAGCGATGGCCCTTCCATACAGAACCACCGGATCACTAGAACCTGCTTTCGCACCTGCTCGACGTGTCTGTCTCGCAGTCAAGCACCCTTATGCTCTTGCACTCAATGCACGATGTCCGACCGTGCTGAGGGTACCTTCGTGCTCCTCCGTTACTCTTTAGGAGGAGACCGCCCCAGTCAAACTACCCACCACACACTGTCCTCGATCCGGATAACGGACCTGAGTGAGAACGCCAATGATGCCAGGCTGGTATTTCAAGGTTGGCTCCACCCGAACTGGCGTCCGAGTTTCAAAGCCTCCCAGCTATCCTACACAGGCAACATCAGCGTCCAGTGTGAAGCTATAGTAAAGGTTCACGGGGTCTTTCCGTCTAGCCGCGGGTACACCGCATCTTCACGGCGATTTCAATTTCACTGAGTCTCGGGTGGAGACAGCGTGGCCATCATTACGCCATTCGTGCAGGTCGGAACTTACCCGACAAGGAATTTCGCTACCTTAGGMCCGTTATAGTTACGGCCGCCGTTTACCGGGGCTTCAATCAAGAGCTTCGCCTTGCGGCTAACACCATCATTTAACCTTCCGGCACCGGGCAGGCGTCACACCCTATACGTCCGCTTGCGCGTTAGCAGAGTGCTGTGTTTTTAATAAACAGTTGCAGCCACCTGGTATCTTCGACCGGTTCGGGCTAGGAGAGCAAGTCTCTTCACCCTACGCCGGCGTGCCTTCTCCCGAAGTTACGGCACCATTTTGCCTAGTTCCTTCACCCGAGTTCTCTCAAGCGCCTTGGGATTCTCACCCTGACCACCTGTGTCGGTTTGGGGTACGGTCGCACATGATCTGAAGCTTAGAGGCTTTTCCTGGAAGCGTGGCATCAGTGACTTCCTGACCGTGGTCAGTTCATCTCGTGTCTCGGCCTTGAAAGGGTCCGGATTTACCTAAACCCTCAGCCTACTCACTTTCACCAGGACAACCAACGCCTGKCTCACCTAGCCTTCTTCGTCCCCCCATCGCAACCATGTMCGGTACGGGAMTATTKACCCGKTTCCCATCGMCTACGCCTTTCGGCCTCGCCTTAGGGGCCGACTCACTCTGCYCCGATTAGCGTCGAACAGAAACCCTTGGTCTTCCGGCGAGGGAGTTTTTCACTCCCTTTATCGTTACTCATGTCAGCATTCGCACTCGTGATACCTCCAGCAGACTTCTCAATCCACCTTCATTGGCGTACACGACGCTCCTCTACCGCTCATCCCAAGGATGAACCCGTAGCTTCGGTACCTGGTTTAGCCCCGTTACATCTTCCGCGCAGGCCGACTCGACTAGTGAGCTATTACGCTTTCTTTAAAGGATGGCTGCTTCTAAGCCAACCTCCTAGCTGTCTGAGCCTTCCCACATCGTTTCCCACTTAACCAGGATTTCGGGACCTTAGCTGACGGTCTGGGTTGTTTCCCTTTTCACGACGGACGTTAGCACCCGCCGTGTGTCTCCCACGCGTTACTCACCGGTATTCGGAGTTTGCCTCGGGTTGGTAAGTCGGGATGACCCCCTAGCCGAAACAGTGCTCTACCCCCGGCGGTACTACGTGAGGCGCTACCTAAATAGCTTTCGAGGAGAACCAGCTATCTCCGAGCTTGATTAGCCTTTCACTCCGATCCACAAGTCATCCAAATCTTTTTCAACAGATCCTGGTTCGGGCCTCCAATTGATGTTACTCAATCTTCACCCTGCTCATGGATAGATCGCTCGGTTTCGGGTCTATATCCAGCGACTGTGTCGCCCAGTTAAGACTCGGTTTCCCTACGGCTCCCCTATACGGTTAACCTCGCCACTGAATATAAGTCGCTGACCCATTATACAAAAGGTACGCAGTCACAGAACAAGTCTGCTCCTACTGCTTGTACGCACACGGTTTCAGGATCTATTTCACTCCCCTCTCCGGGGTTCTTTTCGCCTTTCCCTCACGGTACTGGTTCACTATCGGTCAGCCAGGAGTATTTAGCCTTGGAGGATGGTCCCCCCGTCTTCAGTCAAGGTTTCTCGTGCCCCGACCTACTCGATTTCACATGATCAGATTTTCGACTACGGGGCTATCACCCGCTACGGCCAGACTTCCCAATCTGTTCGCCTAATCAGTCACATGCTTAAGGGCTGGTCCCCGTTCGCTCGCCGCTACTAGGGGAATCTCGGTTGATTTCTTTTCCTCAGGGTACTTAGATGTTTCAGTTCCCCTGGTTCGCCTCGTACACCTATGTATTCAGTGCACGATACTCATCTTATGATGAGTGGGTTTCCCCATTCAGAGATGTCCGGGTCACAGGTTGTTGCCACCTCACCGAACCTTATCGCAGGCTACCACGTCTTTCATCGCCTCTGGCTGCCTAGGCATCCACCGTGTGCGCTTCATTGCTTGACCCTATAACCCGAAGGAGTCTGGACTCGCAATGATCACGTTTCATTTTGCCGGATACGCTGACGCGTATCACAATTTAAGACCACTTCTTGCGAAGTGTTCTTGTCAGCATGATATACATTGTTAAAGAGCAACTGTTCAATGAACAGTGATAAAGCGGCATTCTGTAGCTATAACAACACTTATAGCGACTACAGCGCAGCGACTTATCAATGGTCACGAAACGTTCACAAACGGTATTTAAGTTAAAAAGTAGTACTAAATGGTGGAGCCAAGCGGGATCGAACCGCTGACCTCCTGCGTGCAAGGCAGGCGCTCTCCCAGCTGAGCTATGGCCCCATTAATACATAACTTTTCCGGGAAATTTTATTCAGAACAAGGCATTTTATGGCGAAGCATAGCCTGACTATGCGAGTCATAAAATAACGCAGTGCTGAATAAAATATAATTTGTGTGAGACTAGGCGCTTCAGTGCGACGCATAGCCTGCTATGCGAGTAGTGAAGCAACGACGTATCACGCAAATTTGGTGGGTCTGGGCAGACTTGAACTGCCGACCTCACCCTTATCAGGGGTGCGCTCTAACCAACTGAGCTACAGACCCGGCTATTCAGCCATTACAGATCTTGAGAACCTGTAGCAACTAAATTAACTACCGTTTGCTCTATCTTTGATCAGGTAATTCATTGTGGACGCTTACCGACTGTGACGCATCGTTTAAGGAGGTGATCCAGCCGCAGGTTCCCCTACGGCTACCTTGTTACGACTTCACCCCAGTCATGAACCACACCGTGGTGATCGCCCTCTTGCGTTAGGCTAACCACTTCTGGTGCAGTCCACTCCCATGGTGTGACGGGCGGTGTGTACAAGGCCCGGGAACGTATTCACCGTGACATTCTGATTCACGATTACTAGCGATTCCGACTTCACGGAGTCGAGTTGCAGACTCCGATCCGGACTGAGACCGGCTTTAAGGGATTCGCTGACTCTCGCGAGCTCGCAGCCCTTTGTACCGGCCATTGTAGCACGTGTGTAGCCCTACCCGTAAGGGCCATGATGACTTGACGTCGTCCCCACCTTCCTCCGGTTTGTCACCGGCAGTCTCCTTAGAGTTCCCACCATTACGTGCTGGCAAATAAGGACAAGGGTTGCGCTCGTTACGGGACTTAACCCAACATTTCACAACACGAGCTGACGACAGCCATGCAGCACCTGTCTTACAGTTCCCGAAGGCACACCAGAATCTCTTCCGGCTTCTGTAGATGTCAAGGGTAGGTAAGGTTCTTCGCGTTGCATCGAATTAAACCACATGCTCCACCGCTTGTGCGGGCCCCCGTCAATTCATTTGAGTTTTAACCTTGCGGCCGTACTCCCCAGGCGGTCGACTTATCGCGTTAACTTCGCCACAAAGTGCTCTAGGCACCCAACGGCTGGTCGACATCGTTTACGGCGTGGACTACCAGGGTATCTAATCCTGTTTGCTACCCACGCTTTCGCACCTCAGTGTCAGTGTCAGTCCAGAAGGCCGCCTTCGCCACTGGTATTCCTCCCGATCTCTACGCATTTCACCGCTACACCGGGAATTCTACCTTCCTCTCCTGCACTCTAGCCTGACAGTTCCGGATGCCGTTCCCAGGTTGAGCCCGGGGCTTTCACAACCGGCTTATCAAGCCACCTACGCGCGCTTTACGCCCAGTAATTCCGATTAACGCTTGCACCCTCCGTATTACCGCGGCTGCTGGCACGGAGTTAGCCGGTGCTTCTTCTGCGAGTGATGTCTTTCCTACCGGGTATTAACCGATAGGCGTTCTTCCTCGCTGAAAGTGCTTTACAACCCGAGGGCCTTCTTCACACACGCGGCATGGCTGGATCAGGGTTGCCCCCATTGTCCAATATTCCCCACTGCTGCCTCCCGTAGGAGTTCGGGCCGTGTCTCAGTCCCGATGTGGCTGATCATCCTCTCAGACCAGCTACGGATCGTTGCCTTGGTAAGCCATTACCTTACCAACTAGCTAATCCGACATAGGCTCATCCAATAGCGGGAGCCAAAGCCCCCTTTCTCCCGTAGGACGTATGCGGTATTAGCCTGGGTTTCCCCAGGTTATCCCCCACTATCGGGCAGATTCCTATGCATTACTCACCCGTCCGCCGCTCGTCAGCGGGTAGCAAGCTACCCCTGTTACCGCTCGACTTGCATGTGTTAGGCCTGCCGCCAGCGTTCAATCTGAGCCATGATCAAACTCTTCAGTTTAAGATCTATGCGGTTCTTACCCGCCACTCGAAAGTGACAGAAGCGAACCAAACTTGGCTCAAGGTTCAAACGAATTCATTCAAAACAGATCCCAAAGGACGAATCCTTTAAAACCTTATTGCTTGAGTCGCTTGCCTTGATATTTGGTGATTTGTCACCAACGCCAGCAAGCGCCCACATGAATTACCTGATCAAATTGTTAAAGAGCTGTTTCGCTGTACTTGACTGGCTAACCGTTGAACTGGCTTGCCGCAGCGAGGAAGGCGTATTCTACGCATTTCCTGGCGGTTGTCAATATGCGACTCTCAAAACCGCTAACTCGTTGACAAACCAAAGGTTTTCACCTTCATTCACCGCTGGAAACGCTTAGCGTCCCCGGCAGCGGATGCGTACTTTACGGTTTCACTGACGGGTTGGCAAGGGGTTTTTAAAATTAAAAGAATCAGTACTCTTATCCAAGGTGGCGGATCGAATCTGGAACCAGCGAGTCCGTACCAAGATCAGCAATGCTATGCGCTCCGGTGAGCGTCATTGCAACCCGCATCTCTTTTTCGAATAGCTCAAGCAGATGAGTCACCCCGGCCTCTCCAGCAGTGGCAAGCGCATAGATGAAAGCTCGCCCAATCAATACGGTGTCAGCCCCCATGGCGATCATCCGCACCACGTCGAGCCCGCTGCGCACGCCGGAATCGGCCAAAATGGCCAAGTCACCCTTTACCGCATCGGCGATAGCAGGCAACGCACGTGCAGTAGAGGGAACACCATCGAGCTGGCGGCCACCATGGTTGGAAACAACAATACCATCCGCACCGAAGCGAACCGCATCACGGGCATCCTCGGGGTCAAGTATGCCCTTAATGATCATAGGGCCATCCCATTGCTCTCTAATCCACTCCAAATCCTTCCAGGAGATGGACGGATCAAAGTTATCACCCAGCCAGGCAATATAGTCCTCAAGCTCCGTTGGTTTACCGCGATAATCAGACACGTTACCCAAATCATGAGGACGACCATGGATACCCACGTCCCAAGCCCATAAAGGATGTGTTGCGGCCTGAAGCATGCGCCTCACTGGCCCGCTCTTTCCGCTCATACCAGAATGAGCATCGCGATAACGCGCACCAGGAACAGGCATATCAACGGTAAAAATCAGCGTCTTGACGCCAGCAGCCTTGGCCTTCTCCAGCACATGCTTCATAAAACCCCGGTCTTTCAGCACATAGAGCTGAAACCAGATGGGCCGATCAATTGCCGAAGCCACCTCATCAATAGGGCATACCGATACCGTCGACAGCGTAAACGGTATACCTTTATTAGCCGCTGCCCGCGCCGCCTGCACTTCCCCGCGCCTGGCGTACATACCCGCCAGCCCCACCGGCGCCAGGGCAATCGGCATGGCAAGCTTTTCACCAAACAGCTCGGTTTCAAGTGACAGCGACGACATATCCTTCAGCACACGTTGGCGCAATGCGATGCTGGCAAGATCCTGAACATTATGGCGCAGCGTATGCTCCGCGTAGGATCCACCGTCGGCATAATGAAAAAGAAAGGGAGGTATACGACGCTTGGCGGCTTGGCGGTAATCCGTAGATGCTGAAATGATCATGAGGAGCCCTATGCGATGGATGCGCTAAACACTGACGCTCCAAAGTGGAAAATTGGTTTTACCAATTTACAAAAAATTAGCATTAACAGTAGTGAGCCACCCTAAGCGTGTCAAACAGTGATAACGATTAAAAGCGCTATACTTTAGTTTAAATGCACTACCAACAAACATTACAAACGCCAAAGCTCATCCTTCAGACGCTTGAGATCGACTTCCAAAGCTTTTAATATTGGTCTTACCAATTGCGGACGCTAATCGACATGAGCTATTAAATATGAGCTACCCACCGCYCCGCCAACAGCGCTTGGCCGATGTTATTACCGAGCGCTTAGAAGCCATGATGCTGGAAGGCAGCCTAAAGCCAGGCCAGCGCTTGCCCCCTGAACGTGAGTTAGCCGAACGCTTTGGCGTCTCGCGCCCCTCTTTGCGGGAAGCCATCCAGAAATTAGCCGCGCGAGGCTTACTGACCAGCCGCCAAGGCGGCGGCACCTTTGTTAACGACGACCTCAGCAATGGGTATACCGACCCGCTACTGGAAATGCTTTCCCGTCACGGCGAATTTAACCTGGATCTACTTGAATTTCGCGATGCCATGGAAGGGATATCCGCCTACTACGCTGCGCTACGCTCCACACCTGCTGATAAGGCCGTCCTGATCCAGCGCTTTGAGGAACTCGACGGCGGCTTTGCCGGGGCGGATCCTATCCAAGAAGCTAAGCTAGATGCAGCCTTTCACCTAGCGATTGCTGAGGCCGCCCACAATGTCTTGCTGCTACATACCATTCGCGGCATTTTCCACCTGTTGGAAAAGAGCATTGTGAATAACTTGGCTCACTTGTTTGCCAAGGAGGGTTCGCGAACCCAGCTTATGCAGCAACACCGAGCCCTGCTCAACGCCATCTTGGAAGGACGGGCAGAAGACGCCCGTGCTCGCGCCCATGAACACTTGGTATTTGTTGAAGAAGGCCTACTTGAGATGGCAAAGGCTGAGACACGGGCTCAGCGCGCCCTTCGCCGTGCCCAAGGCAGTGGTAAGACGTCGGCATGAACAGCGCTGCTGGCATCAACAGCCAAGCGCCGGCCCCTTTACCGCCACGCTGGCGACGCCTATGGCTGGTGCTCATTKCACTTKGCTTACTATTTTGTATGTGGCAGGCCGCCCAATTAGCCCGTGAACAAGCGCTGTCTAAMTTACAGGACGAAGCGGAAAATGAGCTTCGCCTGTCTGCCGCCAACTTAAACGGCTATTTGTTACGTTATGACTACTTGCCACAAATGCTTGCCACCCGGGAAGGCGTGCAGCGTTTTTTGGCCTCTCCCGATAACCAAGACCCAATGCCCCTGAACATGCTGCTGGATCGTTTCCGTTTTACAGCGGGGGTATCGGACGTCTATTTACTCAATCGCGATGGTGACACGGTCGCCGCCAGTAATTGGCATCGACCCAACACCTTTATAGGTCAGAACTATGCATTTCGCTCCTATTACACCGATGCCATTGCCGGGGGCCAGGGGCGTTTTTTTGGCTTAGGCATCAAGTCGCTTGAGCGGGGCTACTACTTTTCGTCCCCCGTGTGGCTAGACAACACCTCGCCCGATGCGCAGCCAGACGGCGTGCTAGTGGTTAAAGTACTGTTAGATGACGTTGAAGAGAGCTGGGCAGAGCAAGATGCCGAGCTCTTTGTCACCGATAGTGACGACATTATCTTTATGGCCAGCCACCCCGAGCTGCGCATGAACGCACTCTACCCGCTCACCGATGAGCAACGCCAAAGCCTGCGGGCAACACGCCGCTATGCCATGGAGCCGCTGACGCCTTCGGGCATCGAAGTCGATGCGCCTTACCGGCAGGGCAGTCAGTTGGTCAGTTTCTCCCAGGGCCCGCTAAGCAACGGCGACTACCTTAGCCTGACCCGGCATATCCCCGAGTTTGGTTGGCAAATGCATATTTTAAAGCCGCTAACGCCGGTGATAAGCGCCCAATGGATCGCCGCCCTTATGGCAGGTGGTCTTTACGGCGTGGTCACTCTCGGTGCGGGCATTGGCTGGCAGCGCCTGAGGCTGCGCCGAGAGCGTGAAGCGTTCGCCGAGCGGGAGCGCAACACCTTGGCACGCGTTCGTGATGAATTAGAGGTCAGCGTGGAACGCCGCACCCGAGACCTAGTGGCCAGCAACCAACGCCTTTCGGATGAAATTGAAGAGCGCCGCCGCGCTGAAGCCAACCTACGCCAGACCCAGGATGAGCTGATTCAAGCGGCCAAACTCGCGGTACTGGGGCAACTTGCTGCGGGCATTAACCATGAGCTTAACCAGCCACTGGCGGCTATTCGCGCCTACGCTGAAAACGCCCGTCGGTTTATGGAACTGGCCCGCCACGACAAGGCGGATGCCAACCTTGAACAGATTGTTGAGCTAACCGAACGGATGGCGGATATCAGCGCGCAGCTGCGCCAGTTTTCGCGTAAGAGCAGCGAGCGCCAGGAAACTATTTCGGTACAAGCCTGTATCGACTACGCCCTACGCCTATTTCAAAGCCGCCTGCGCGAAGGCAATATCACCATTGTTCAGGATTGGCCTGCTGAAACGCTATGGGTCAAAGGTGACCTAGTACGCCTGGAGCAGGTATTGGTGAATTTAATCGGCAATGCGCTGCAGGCGATGAAAAGCGTACCTGCCCCACAGCTTACCCTGGGCGCCCATAGCCACCAGCAGCAGGTCATTATTAGCGTTAGCGATAATGGCCCCGGCATCCCCGAGGAGCACTTAGGGCAGATTTTTGAACCCTTTTTTACCACCAAAGCGCCGGGGAGTGGTTTAGGCCTGGGGCTCTCGATTTCGTCGCGTATCATGGACGATTTAGGCGGCAAGCTGCAGGCTTCTAATCAGCCCGATGGCGGCGCCAGCTTCACCATTACCCTGCCCCACTCACCGTTAACCCACCCTCAGGAGATCCCCTCTTATGCATGAGCCGTCGACGCTGCCGGTCATGGTGATCGACGACGAACCGCATCTGCGGATCACCGCCAGCCAAACCCTCGAACTTGCCGGCTATACGCCCTACTGCTTTGAATCCGCAGAACAAGCGCTGGCGGCGTTGACGCCTGACTTTCCGGGGGTCATTGTCAGCGATATTCGCATGCCGGGGATGGATGGCATGGCGCTGCTCCATGAGCTACACAGCCGCGACGCCACTCTGCCGATTATTTTAATCACCGGACACGGCGATATTTCCACAGCCGTAGAAGCCATGCGCGCCGGGGCCTGGGATTTTCTCGAAAAGCCGTTTGCCGGTGATCAACTGCTGGATGTGGTGCGCCGGGGCATTGAGAAGCGCCAGCTCAGCTTGGAAAACCACCGTCTTAAAGCCGAGCTGGAGGTGCAGCAAGCCGCGCTAGGGCCACGACTGGTGGGCCGCACACCGATCATTTCGCGGCTGGCCGCCATGATTCAGCGCATCAGCCAAGTCGAAGCAGATGTACTGCTGTTTGGTGAGACCGGCACCGGTAAAGATCTGGTTGCCCGTGCCATTCACGAACGCAGCGGGCGGCGTAACAGCCCCTTTATGGCGATTAACTGCGGCGCGGTGCCCGAGAACACCATAGAGTCCGAGCTGTTTGGCCACGAAAAAGGCGCCTTCACAGGTGCCGTCGAACGGCGCATCGGCAAGTTCGAGCACGCTAACGGTGGCACGGTGTTTTTGGATGAAATTGAGTCGATGCCCATGGCGCTGCAAGTCAAACTGCTGCGGGTACTGCAAGAGCGCAGCGTCGAGCGGCTAGGCGCCAATGAAACCGTGCCGCTCAATATCCGCGTGATTGCAGCCACCAAGGTGGACCTCAAAACCGCGTCAGAGGAAGGACATTTTCGTGAAGACCTTTACTACCGGTTAAACGTCGTCACCCTGCCATTGCCCGCCCTGCGTGAAAGGCGGGAGGACATTCCCTTACTGTTCCAACACTTTGCCGTGGTCGCTGCTAACCGCAGCGGACTGGAAGCGCCGACCCTCGATAGCCCTGCAATTGCCGCTCTGCTGGCCCATGACTGGCCCGGCAACGTGCGCGAGCTACGCAACCTTGCCGAGCGCTACGTGCTGCTGGGCGCTGCCTTTGACTATCGTTTGGATGCGCTTCTGGAAGGGGTCAACGCTGATACCGAAGAGCCGACTCTGCCGCGCCAGGTAGAGCTGTTTGAAAAGAGCCTGATCAGCCAATCGCTGTCGCGCTACCATGGCCGGGTAACCGACGTCTGCCGCCACTTGGGCATTCCACGCAAAACGTTTTACGACAAGCTTAAAAAGCATGGTCTCCATGCCGATGACTATCGCCACAGCAGCGAGCCCTGATGCAGCAACTCGCCCAGCACCGACCAGGGCGGCGCCCAAGGCACCAAGGTCAGTGTCGCAATCAGCATTAGCAGATTGGACATTGGCCGACGGCTATCGCCTAGCTTAAGCGCCGTTCCAAACGAGCGCTTAAGCCGCGCGCCTTCAAGGTCAACGCTGTATATCTCATCCAAACTCAAGTGGATCAAAAACCCTACCAAGGTGGCAGCACCGTGAGACCAAGCCAGCCACGCTGGCTGGTTGAGTAAATTAAAACTTAGCGCAGCGGTGAGCAGACTACATAGTCCACCCGCTAGCAGCGAGTGCCAAATACCACGGTGTACGGTAAAGCGCGAGAACAGCACCCCCGCCAAATAGCGCACGCTAAAATAGATCCCACCGCAGGCAATCAACAACGCTCCCGGCGTCAACCATGGCTGCAGCAACAGGACGCCCAACACCAGAGCGGGCACCGAAAGAAGATTGAATATCAAGCGGATAGAATGGGATCGATCGGCATCAATATCGGGCAAAATCCCCCCGAACGTGACCAGCGCAATCATCACCACCGCCTGGGAGGGCGGCCACCATTGGCCTTTCCAGCCTGCGTAAGCTACCAGCATGCCGCCCGCCGCTGCCACCGTAATATGCGTGCGAAAATTAGCCATGACGCGGCATCCCAAAGTCTGCAAAACAGAAAACTGTATAAATTAACAGACTTTTGCCGTCCGCGACATGGCTAATAAAGAAAAAAGGTTGCTAGGCCAACCGCTTAGGGTTGATTTAGCTAAGGCACCTAAAGGGAGGATTCAGCCAGAAAGCGATCTTTTAATTTAACGTAGTTGCCTGCGGTGTAAGGGAAGAAGGCACGCTCTTTATCTTTCAGTGGGCGCAGCGCTTTAGCCGGATTACCGGCATACACATAGCCACTTTCCAAATGCTTACCCGGCGTTACCACGGCGCCCGCGGCAATAATCACCTCGTCCTCAACGACCGCGCCATCCATCACAATCGCGCCCATACCGACAAGAATCCGGCTTCCCAGGGTGCAGCCATGCAGAATCGCTTTATGGCCGATGGTGACATCATCACCAATGGTGAGCGGAAAACCATCCGGGCTGAAGTCACTGGCATGGGTAATATGCAGCACGCTGCCATCCTGCACGCTGGTACGTGCGCCGATGCGAATGCGGTGCATATCACCACGGATCACTGTCATCGGCCACACGGAGCAGTCGTCGCCCAGCACCACGTCACCGATGACCACACTGGCCGGATCAATATAAACGCGCTCGCCCAATTGGGGCTCCATACCTTGATAGCGCCGTAATGCACTGCTCATAACTTGCTCCTGAGATGTCGGATGGAAAACGGAGACATTGATCAACTCACTATAGCAATTCGTTAAAGCAACCCCGCCAATAGAACAATAAAGGTCAGCGGAATCGACACCCAGCGGATGATATTGCGCCACACCAAATAACCACTTTCACCCACACCTAACGCGCTCACCACCTTCTCACGGGGCATTACCCAGGCCGCGAAAATCGCGATCAGCAGCCCGCCCAGGGGTAGGAAAACATCCGGCGGTATACTGCTGACTAGCTCGAAGACATTGCGCCCAAATAGCGGCCGAAACTCCGCCAGCGTTGAAAAAGAGAAGGCTGATAGCAGCCCGATCAACCAGACGCTGAGCGCCACGATCGCCGTCGAGATACTGCGCCGTAGCCCCAAGCCCTGCAGCGTGGCGACCATCGGCTCCGCTAGGTTAATCGCCGATGTCCAAGTGGCCAGCAGCAGCAATAAAAAGAACACGCTTAACCACACAGAGCCCCACGGCAGCTCAGCGAACGCAATCGGCAGGGTGACAAACATTAACCCTGGGCCGTCGGTGGGATCCATCCCTTGGGCGAATACCACCGAGAAAATAGCGATCCCTGCCAGTAACGCCACGCTAATATCAAGCACCGCGACCGCGACCGCGGCTTTAGGCAGGCTTTGCTCTTCCGGCATATAAGCGCCATAGGCCATCAAGGCACAGGCCCCTACCGCCAGAGTAAAGAACGCATGGCCCATGGCATGCACCACCACTGAGGGGGTCAGCGCCTCGAAAGAGGGCAGGAATAACCACGCTAACGCTGGCGCAAAACCATCGGTGGTCGCGGCATAGCCCGCCAATAGCAGCAATAGTAGATAGAGTAGCGGCATCAGCAGGTTATTGAGCCGCTCAAGCCCCTTGGCGACCCCCGCCGCGACAACTGTCATGGTCATAAACAGAAACAGCGAGTGATTGAAGATCAGCAGCCCTGGGTTGGCTAAAAAAGCCTCGAAACCAGCGCCAATTTCAGCGGCACTCGCACCATTGAAGTTGCCGTTAACAGACGCGACCAAAAACTCAATCGACCAACCCGATACCACCGAGTAGAACGACAAGATGCAGAAGACGGTGAATGCCCCGAACAACCCCAGCCAACGCCAGTGGGGCGATGCGCCAGCCTCGGCTGCCAGGGCACCCAAGGCTTGCATCGGCCCCCGCCGGCCGGCGCGGCCAATCAGGATCTCCGCCATCATGACTGGGATACCCAGCAGCAGCACAAACGCCACGTAAATCAGCAGGAACGCCGCACCGCCGTTCTCTCCCGCCACATAAGGGAAGCGCCAGATGTTGCCTAACCCCACCGCAGCACCTGTTACCGCCAAGATAAAGGCCCGTTTCGACCCCCAGCGCTCCAGCGTCTCGCTCATCACATGCTCCTGCCATTGGTGGCATTAAAAGGCGGCAAGACTAGCAGGCACTTGCGCGCAGGCCAAACCCTGAGATTAAACCTAACATTGTGTCCCGCATTGAACGTCGCATTAAACCCAGTGTTGAACCTAGTATTGAAACACGGCTTAACCGCCCGCACTGTGTCATTATTGTTGCGTGTTTTTGCGCTCCCTAACGATCTTAAAAATGTTGCCAATCGAGGTACCCATGTCCACCAATCCGCTGCTTGAAACGCACGAGCTCCCCCCTTTTGCCCAGATTCGCGCTGAGCACGTGGAGCCTGCCGTGGACACGCTGCTAAGCGAAAGCCGCGAGGCCATTGATCACCTCGCCGAACAAGCAGCCGCCACCCCGCCCAGCTGGGACAATTTTGCGGCCCCCCTTGAAGCGGTGAATGATCGGCTCACCAAGATGTGGTCCCCTGTTTCTCACCTCAATGGCACCATGAACTCGCCGGAAATGCGCGAAGCGTACCAGGCATGCCTTGAGAAGCTCTCCGACTTTGGCACCTGGGTAGGCCAACATGAAGGCCTGTTCCATGGCTGGCAAGCGTTGAAAGATGGCCCCGCATGGGAGCACCTGGAGGCCGCCCAACGGCGTACTGTAGAGAACGCCCTGCGCGATTTCCGCCTGGCCGGCGTTGACCTACCCGCCGATAAGAAAGCCCGCTATGGCGAAATTCAGTCACGGCTTTCCATGCTATCCAACCAGTTCTCCAATAACGTGCTAGATGCCACCCAGGCATGGCACAAGGATATCGATAGCCAAGAAACATTAGCGGGGGTGCCGGAAAGTGCTCTCGACACCCTGAAAGCCACCGCCGAGGCCAAAGGCGTGCCGGGCTATCGCATTACCTTAGACTTCCCCAGCTTCTTTCCGGTGGTGAGTTACGCCGATAACCGCGAGCTACGCCGCGAGGTGTATACCGCCTTCGTTACCCGTGCCTCTGATCAAGGCCCGGATGCGGGCAAGTTCGATAACGCAGAGATCATGGAAGAGATCCTGGCGCTACGTAGTGAAATGGCCCAGCTGCTGGGTTTTGTCACCTACGCCGATTACTCGTTGACCACCAAGATGGCGGACTCTCCCGAGCAGGTGCTCGATTTTCTCAACGACTTGGCCCGCCGTGCGCTGCCTCAAGCGAAGGAAGAGTTTGCTGAACTCAGTGACTACGCCCGAGACGAACTAGGCCTAGAGACGCTGGAGCCGTGGGACGTTGCCTATGCCAGKGAAAAGCTGCGCGAAGCGCGCCATTCGATCTCCCAAGAACAGCTACGCCCCTATTTTCCGGCCCCCCAAGTGGTCGATGGTCTGTTTCAGGTCGTTGAACGTCTATACGGCGTGCGCTTTGCAGAAGATACCCAGGCGCCTCGCTACCATGATGACGTGCGCTATTTCCGTATCACCGAAAATGGCCAGCCGATTGCCGGTTTTTATCTCGATCTCTACGCCCGCGAAGGCAAGCGCGGTGGCGCCTGGATGGCCGACTGTCGAGTACGCCGCCAAACGGAGCAGGGGCTGCAACTGCCGGTCGCCTTTCTTACCTGCAACTTCACTGCCCCGGTAAGTGGCCGCCCTGCACTGCTCACCCACGATGAAGTCACTACCCTGTTCCATGAGTTTGGCCACGGCCTGCACCATATGCTAACCCAGCAGCAGATCGCCGATATTTCCGGCATTAACGGCGTCGCCTGGGATGCGGTCGAGCTACCCAGCCAGTTTATGGAAAATTACTGCTGGGAGCGTGAAGGCTTAGATCTACTCGCCAAGCACGTAGATACCGGCGCACCGCTACCTGCAGAGCTTCTTGAGCGCCTGCAGTCAGCCAAGAATTTTCAGTCGGCCATGGGCATGATGCGCCAAATCGAGTTTTCGCTGTTTGACCTGCGCTTACACCATGAGCTTAGCGCCCCCAGCGCCAGCGATGTTCAAGCGCTGCTGGATGAAGTGCGTTCAGCGGTCTCTGTGCTGCCGAAAGTACCGTTCAACCGCTTCCAGAATAGCTTTGGCCATGTGTTTGCGGGTGGCTACGCGGCCGGTTACTACAGCTACAAGTGGGCGGAAGTACTGTCAGCCGATGCCTGGAGTGCCTTCGAAGAGGCTGGGATTTTCGATCCCGAAACAGGCCAACGCTTTCGCAGCGAAATTCTTGAGCAGGGCGGCGCCCGCGATGCCGCCGACCTGTTTGTCGCCTTTCGGGGCCGTGAGCCGAGCGTTGAGCCACTGCTGCGCCATAGCGGCATTCGCGCGGCTTAATGCGCTTTCAAGCACGCTTTTAAACACTTTCTTCATGCGCGGCGTCTTTTGTGAGCGCCGTGTATGAAGAACCTAGGAGTCTTTCATGTCGACTATTAAGCGATTTATCGCCGGTGTTACCTGCCCCAGATGTGCGGCGATGGACCGTGTCCGCGCCTGGGAGCAAAACGGTATTCGCTACCGGGAATGCGTCAGCTGCGATTTCTTCGAGCAACTACCCATTGAGGAAGACGCACTTACCGAAATGACCACCCGGGTCAATCAGGTACGCGATGATCAGAAGCAGCAGGATGTGCAGCCCGTGCGCATTCTAGATCCAGGTAAACCCTCGCGTTAACACCTCATTTCTATCCCCTCACCCTTATCTCCTCGCCACCACGGCTGGCCTATTCAACTTTCACCAGCCGGGTAGCCCTACGTTTACGACCCGACTTATAGCCGTTAGCGTACGGACAACTCAATTTGTGTGCGGTTATCCGCACACAAAAAAACCGTCATCGTGCGAACACTCGGACACTTCAGCTGTTAGCACTTGCCACCAAAGTTGAATAAAAAATTTATAAATAACTGATTTTAAAAGAACAAACTTTAAATGGCACAACTATCGCTGTTATATACAGGCATACCTGCTTAATGCAGTATCCACTGGCGGTATTAATAGAGGCCGTCAGTATATAACCCCAATAACAGCTAGGAATTTTCGCCATGCGCAAACATATGCCTAAAACGTTCACTCTCCTCGCCAGCAGCGCCCTGCTTGTCGCAGCGGCCAGCAGCGCCCAGGCTCAAGACCGTTCCGGGTGGCCCGACAACTTCACTGTTGGCACCGCTAGCCAAGGTGGCACCTACTTCGTTTACGGTTCAGGCTGGGCGAACTTTATTGCCGATGAGTTAGGCGTATCTGGCGGCGGTGAAGTCACCGGCGGCCCCACTCAAAACCTGGCACTTGKGCACACGGGCGACATGGCATTTGGTTTAACCACCATGGGCCCCGCCTCTGATGCCGTTAAAGGTGAAAGCCCGCTAGCGCCTGGCATGGCAATGGACAATGTATGCGCCATGTTCCCCATGTACGAAACGCCGTTCTCCATTACCGCGCTTTCTGACAGCGGTATCGAGTCAATTTCCGACATTCCTGATGGCGCGCGCATCGGCTTTGGCCCGGCTGCCTCAACCTCTGACACCTACTTCCCAGCAATCCTAGAAACGCTAGGCGTTGACTTTGAGCGCCGCAACGGCGGTTGGTCAGATCTGGGCGGCCAGTTGCAGGATGGCTTGCTTGACGTTGTTGCCTTCGCTGCCGGCATTCCGATTCCCGCCGTTAGCCAGTTGGAAGTACAAACTGACGTCAATATCATCGAATTTAACGAAGAAGAGCTGGCCACGGTGCTAGAAAACTTCCCCGTTGCTGAATTCATGATCCCGGCCAGCACCTACACAACGCTGGAAGAGGACGCTCGCGCTGTCTCCATGTGGAACTTCGCTATTGCGGGCTGCGACCTGCCGGAAGATTTCGTCTACGAAGTCACCAAGGCCACCATGGAAAACAATGACCGCATGCGCTCTGTGCACCGCAGTGCTGAAACCACCATTCCAGAAAACATCAAGCACAACACCGTGCTGCCGTTTCACCCCGGCGCGGCACGCTGGTACGAAGAGAACGGCTATGAAATTGATGATGACATGATCAACTAAGCAACCTTCAACGTTCTAACTGCCCCGTTTCCGGCCCTGCCGGGCGGGGCAGCTTTCGCTGCTACTACCCCTTTGTCTGCTTTTGCTGTGAGGGTGAACTCTAATGAGTCACAAAACCGACCAAGAACCCGATGACCTCAAAGATGATGCCCACGCGGCGTCAGCGATACCCGAGTCCATTGCCGATGGTGTCGATGAAGACCTTGTTGAACCCAATCGCCGCCTGTTTACCGGCTGGCAATTCCTGCTATTTGCGGCATTAGCGATCGCTTACTCAAGTTTCCATCTGATTTCACTCAACGTGTATCCGATGGAAACCTGGTCGTTTCGTATCGTGCATATTGCCGGCGCGCTTATTCTCGGTTACGGGCTATTTGCCGGTGCCCGCTTTGCCGATGACGATCACCAAGCATCAGGTGCCTGGATTAAGTGGGTGAGCTACGCGTTACTGATACCCGCCGCCTACACTCTGGCGCAAGTCTTTTTGATGTATCAGACACTCAGCGGCGGTGCCATGCGTATCGACCCGAGCGTCGAAAACTGGCACTACGGCTACCCGCTCATGGCGACCACCGCGGGGGCAATTGTCCTGTCATGGTTTTATAGTCAGGCACGGCATCGCTTCAACCCTGCCGATTTGGTACTGATGGTCTGTGCACTGGCCAGCGCTGGCTATTTACTGGTGGCGTATAACACCAATATCCGTATGTCGACGGGCACTTCTTTCGCCCCCTCAGGCATCTCCTGGGCGGCCATCGCGGGCTCATTGCTGATTCTGGAGCTCACCCGCCGGGTAGCGGGTTTAGCGTTGGTAGTGATCTCCGCGATCTTTTTGACCTACGTTTTTGCCGGCCCTTATTTGCCGGGCTTTCTGGGCTATCCGGGGCTGTCACTGCAGCGCTTCTTTAGTCAGGTGTATACCGACGCCGGTATTCTCGGCCCCACCACTGCGGTGTCGTCGACCTATATTATTCTGTTCATTATTTTTGCGGCTTTCCTCCAGGCCTCTAAAGTCGGCGATTACTTCGTTAACTTTGCCTTTGCCGCAGCAGGCCGCGCCCGTGGTGGCCCGGCCMAGGTGGCTATTTTTGCCTCTGGCTTGATGGGTATGATTAACGGCACCTCGGCAGGTAACGTGGTTTCCACCGGCTCGTTGACCATTCCATTGATGAAGAAAGTCGGCTACCCCGCACGTAGCGCGGGTGCCATTGAGGCCGCCGCCTCAACTGGCGGGCAAATCATGCCGCCGATTATGGGCGCGGGTGCGTTCATCATGGCGGAAGTGACCGGCATTCCGTACACCGAAATTGCCCTTGCCGCGGTCATTCCGGCGATTCTGTATTTTGCCTCTATCTACTTTATGGTCGACTTTGAAGCCGCCCGTAAAGGCATGCGCGGGATGCGCAAAGATGAGATCCCGCTGTTCTCTAAGCTGGTCAAGCAGGTCTACCTATTTGCGCCGATTATTATCCTGATTGTCGCGCTGTTTATGGGCTATTCGGTGATTCGCGCCGGCACCCTGGCGACGGCTTCAGCCGCGGTGGTTAGCTGGCTTTCACCCAATAAAATGGGATTTCGTGCGATTCTTAAAGCGCTGCAAATAGCGGGCACCATGTCGATTCAGATTATCGCCGTGTGTGCCTGTGCGGGCTTAATCGTCGGGGTTATCTCGTTGACCGGTGTTGGCGCGCGCTTCTCATCGCTACTGCTGGGACTAGCAGGTGTTAGCCAACTATTGGCGCTAGTGTTCGCCATGCTGATTAGTATTCTGCTGGGTATGGGGATGCCGACCACTGCCGCCTATGCGGTGGCCGCTTCTGTGGTCGCGCCAGGCTTGATCAATATCGGCATTGAGCCGCTAATTGCTCACTTCTTCGTGTTCTACTTTGCGGTCGTCTCAGCGATTACGCCGCCCGTTGCCTTGGCCTCCTATGCCGCCGCCGGTATCTCTGGCGATAACCCCATGGGCACCTCGGTGGCCTCGTTCAAGATTGGCTTGGCTGCGTTTATCGTACCGTTTATGTTCTTCTACAGCCCGGCCATGCTGATGGAAGGCTCACCGATGCAGATTCTGCGCGTTGGGTTAACTGCGACGCTAGGTATTGTGCTGCTTTCTGGTATGGTTCAAGCGTGGTTCTTTGGCCCCGTTAACCTAGTGCAGCGTGTCGTCATGCTGGTAGGCGCGCTGTTTTTAATCTACGGCGGTATCTATACCGACATTGCCGGCCTTGCGATTGGTATCGTGCTATTCATGATGCAGCGTAAGATGCACGGKGGTGGTAGCAAAACGGCGCAAGCTGGCTGATTGATTTAAGCCGCTAAACGCTAAGCGTTAAAAACCCCGCTCAACAATTGTTGAGCGGGGTTTTTAATGAGCGCAAGGTAGGCAAAGAAAAGAGGCTTGGTTAATCGGTCAGGTTATCGACGATTTTCAGCACCGGCGCCGCTTGGTTAAGCGTGTAGAAGTGCAGGCCTGGCGCGCCGCCATCCAGCAATCGCTGGCAAAGACGGCTCACCACATCGGTGCCAAAGGCAGCAATGGCTTCGCTGTCGTCGCCATAGGACTCTAACTGTTTGCGAATCCAGCGTGGTATCTCGGCACCGCAGGCGTCAGAAAAACGCGCCAGCTTGGTGTAGTTGGTAATCGGCATGATGCCGGGAATAATCGGCTGCTCGACGCCCAGCGCGCGGGCTTTATCGACGAAGTTAAAATAGGCATCGGCGGTAAAGAAATACTGGGTAATGGCCATATTGGCCCCCGCCTTCATTTTACGCGCAAAGTTTTCCACATCCTTATCAAGGTTGGGCGCCTGTGGATGCGATTCAGGATAGGCCGCCACCGCAATATCGAAATGATCGCCGGTTTCTGCGCGAATAAACTCAACCAGTTCATTGGCATAACGCAGTTCGCCAATGCTTCCCATACCTGAGGGCATGTCACCACGCAGCGCGACCAAGCTATCCACGCCCTCCTCGCGGTACTGCGCCAGCAGATCACGCAGTTGGGCTTTTTCACTGCCGATGCAGGAAAGGTGCGGGGCGGTCGTGATGCCGCTCTCACTGACCTCGCGCACCACCTGGCGGGTACGCGCCTGGGTAGACCCGCCAGCACCGTAAGTCACCGAAAAAAAGCGCGGATTGCGGGCGGCCAGCTCATCGCGAACGTAGATCAGCTTGTCGCGCCCAGCATCGGTATTGGGCGGAAAGAATTCAAAGCTGATACCTAGCGGATGCTCGTGGCTGCTCATGGGACTTCCTTATTAGTGATTAATAGTGGTGATATTTTGCGGTATTCTCGCTGTTCCATCGCGCTGGGGCTAATGAAAGATTCCACGCTTGGCCTTTAATTCGGCTCATGTTAGCCGTTCATATCATTTTACCGGGAGCCATCATGGATTTAGCACCCAGCGCCTTAATGGGGCCACTGCTGATGTTATTGGGGTATGTCGGGCTAGGCTGGATAGCCGCACAACGGTTAAAAATAGATCCCCGCCCGATTGCGACGCTGCTGGTGTACCTCATTGCCCCCTTTACGATTTTTCGCGCGCTGATGAACGGTGGCCCAACCCCTAGCTACCTGTTACTCACATTAGCGCTATTTATGCTGGCGAGCCTAATGGCGCTGGTGGTGCAACGCATCACACGCCACCGTTTTGGTGAACAGGAAGCCGCTCTGCTGGCGTTCTCTTCAGGAACGGGCAATACCGGCTATTTTGGTTTACCGATTGCGTTGATCTTGCTGCCCCCCGAAGGTGTCACCCTTTACCTGTTCTGTATGCTGGGGATTAATATCTACGAATTTACCGTGGGCTTTTATCTCAGCGCACGCGGGCGTTTTTCGGTGCGCGAAAGCCTGATCAAAATTTCGCGCTTACCGCTTATCTACGCCTTCCTGTTAGCGTTACTGCTTAGCACCCTTGACGTCGCCCTACCCGCCGCGGTCATGAGCTCACTGCAAGTGTTCCCTGCCACCTATACCCTGCTGGGTATGATGATTATTGGTATGACGCTGAGCCAAGTGACGCTTTCCGCCTGGGATACGCGCTTTGTAGCCGCCTGTTTAGGGCTACGCTATCTGATGTGGCCATTGGTCATGCTAGTGGCCGTGTTAATACTGCAGTGGGTCACGCCACTTTCCACAGAGTTAGCCCTAGCGCTGCTGTTGATAGGCGTGGTGCCCATGGCTGCTAATGTGGTGGTGGTGGCGATGGAACTGGGTATTCAGCCACAAAAAGGCGCGTTAGCGGTGCTGGTCACCACGCTGCTTGCGCCACTGCTGATTCCACTCTATCTCGGTTTAATGCTGCGCCTCACCGGGTTGGGCTAAAAGCCGGCAACACCCGCTTGGTTAAGCTGTGCAGCCATGCGCTGCATTTCCGGGTGACTGAAAAATGCGACCAGCGCGTCAGCACGCACAGGGCCAACGCCTGGCACGGCTTGCCACTGTTCGCGCCGATAGCCTGCTAACTCATACCAATCCCCGCGAGCCGCGTCACTGCCCGGCGGCGCGCCCAGCGCACTTAGCCAAGCTGCAAATGGTTGACCACGGGCTGCTTGAAATTGCTCAGTGAGCGAGGCGGCAGTGGCCTCGCCAATGCCGTAGGCCTCGCGCAACTGGCGTGGCTCAACGTTCAGCCAGTCGAGTAACTGCGTGACGACGCCCGCCTCCATCAGCGCTTGCCAAGTACCTTCACCGATACCCTGCATGCCTAGCTGCTCGCCCAGGTAGGTAAGCCGCGATAGCAGTTGGCTTTCGCAGCCGGGGGTTAATTCAAAACAGCTCAGCAGGTGGTAGCGCTGCGGTGACGGGGGAGTCAGTGGCGAGCGCTCCTGGGTATGCCACACCACCTCGCTTAGCTGGGGAATCGTTAGCCCCGCTAGCGAAATCGCCACTTGGTCTCCGGGGCGGACATCCAGTGATTCCCAGCGATCCAAGGAGCCCAGTGAAACGCGGCTAATGCGCCGCCCTTCTAACAGTACGGGATTGAGCCATACCAGCGGCGTTACGCGCCCGGTGCGCCCAACGCGAAACTCAATGCCGCGCACCTCCGCCAGCGCCTGCTGGGCAGGGTATTTCCAGGCAATGGCCCACTCCGGTGGTGACGAAGACCAGCGGCGCACGCCAGGGCGCTCGGCTTGTTTAATCACCACGCCGTCAGTGGCAAACGGCAGCGGGCCGTTGAACCAGGTATCGCGCCAGTAGGCGGCATCACGGCGATCATCCAAGGGATAGGTGTAGTCGGCGCTATCAAAGCCCAGCGCACTCAGTTGGGCTAAGCGGCTTTCCATGTCGGTCGGGCCGTCAGGCCAGCCCCACACAAACAGGCCAATACGCTCAAGGGTGGTCGCTTCAGGCGAAGACTGCGCCATGGCGCCTGCCACGGCGCCTCGGGCACCCGAAGAGGGTGAGCGCGACTGAACGTGTGCTTCCAAGCGCCAATACAACTCGCCTTGGAGTAGCGCAGAAATCGGCTCGGGTAGCGTATTGGGAACGGCAGGCAACTGTCGGGCACGGGCTGTCCAGTCTTGCCCTCTTTCGCCATCGCCACGGCTAACAGCTTCGACCAGCTCACCATCGGCATAGCGCAGCGTCACCGCTACGCCGTCCACTTTGGGTTGGATCCACAGGTCTTCGCGGCGACTGGTAAAGCGCCTGACGCCATCGTCATCGGCTTTATTGAGACCGCGCTGGGCCGCTGGGTGCTCTAGGGTGCCGCTACTGCTGGTCACCCGCGTCAGCGGGCGATGATCCGGTTCTGCGCCTAAACAGCGCTGCCAGTTGGCTAGTCGCTCCACGGCTTGGTCGTAGAGAGCATCGTCGATCAACGCAACGCCTTCTTGATGGTAAGCGATATCCCAATATTCAACATGTTCCGCAAGCGCCTGGCTTTCACGGCTTAAACGCTCTTGCGACCAATCAGGGCATTCGGCAGCCTGTGCGGAAAAAGTGACAAGCCCGATAAGGCCAGCGAATACCCACCCAACGACGCCTCTCGTCATCTCTCGCCTCCACAAAAAATAATTAGCCAACAAACTCAGCCTAGCGCAGAGTGCTGATACAGGGCACAAAAAAAGCCCCCGGCCAGAGCCAAAGGGGCAATTTCATACATTGCTTACAAACGGAATAGCAAATCTCTTACAAACCGGCGGCCTTGCGCAGCGCATCAGCCTTATCAATCTTTTCCCACGGGAAGGCGGTAAAGGTTTCGGTATGCGATTGGCCTTTATCGTCGCTCCAAGTGTAGCTGTGCTCAAACGGCACCCGACCAAAGTGGCCATAAGCGGCGGTGAGCTGATACATCGGGTGCAGCAGATCAAGCATTTTGGTGATCGCGTAGGGGCGCAGGTCAAAGTGCTCGCGAACCAGCGCAACGATCCTGGCATCGTCAACCTTACCGGTGCCGAAGGTGTCGATGGAGACCGAGGTCGGCTCGGCCACGCCAATCGCGTAGGAGACCTGAATCTCGCACTTGTCTGCCAGGCCTGAGGCCACCACGTTCTTGGCCACGTAGCGGCCGGCATAGGCGGCGCTGCGGTCAACTTTAGAGGGGTCTTTGCCCGAAAATGCACCACCGCCGTGGCGCGCCATGCCGCCGTAGGTGTCGACAATGATCTTACGACCGGTCAGTCCACAGKCGCCCACCGGGCCGCCAATCACGAATTTGCCGGTCGGGTTGATATGGTACTGGGTACTCTCATCCAACCACTCAGCGGGGATCACCTGCTCAATGATCTCGCGCTTGATCATTTTGCGCAGGTCTTCTTGATCAATGTCAGGATCGTGCTGGGTAGAAAGAACAATGGCGTCGACACCACAGGGCTGGCCTTCGGCGTTATAGCGGAAGGTCACCTGGCTTTTGGCATCCGGGCGCAGCCATGGCAGTAGGCCATTTTTACGCAGTTCGGCCTGACGCTCGACTAAACGGTGCGAGTAGTGGATCGGTGCCGGCATAAACGAATCGGTTTCGTTGGTCGCATAGCCGAACATCAGGCCCTGGTCGCCAGCGCCCTGATCTTCCGGTTTGCTGCGGTCAACGCCTTGGGCAATCTCGACACTCTGCTTACCGATCAGGTTAACCACGCCGCAGGTCGCGCCATCAAAGCCCACGTCGGACGAGTTATAGCCAATGCTGATAATCACATCACGCACGAGGGTTTCTAAATCGACCCAGGCGGAGGTGGTAATTTCACCCGCAATGATCGCCACCCCGGTTTTCACCATGGTTTCACAGGCAACACGCGCCTGTTTATCGCGGGCGATAATGGCATCTAGCACCGCGTCAGAAATCTGATCGGCAATCTTATCGGGATGACCTTCGGAGACGGACTCGGAGGTAAACAGGGAATATTCGCTCATCGCGCACTCTACCCTCTGTATGACGGCTGTAGGTAACCCACAGCATCAGCAGGAAATCATGGCAGGTGTCCCCTGCCCATATTAGCGAAGTAATGACGTTCTTCATCACTTCGGGAGGCAGAGTCTACACGCTGTCGGCGATGCTTCCCAGAACGTGATTCCTAGAATTTGCTGTCACATTTGCCGCAACATGGGAAGTCAGCGACAATAGCGCCTTTATAATTTCTGTTTTCAGGCGAGGAGCACCCCCATGCCGTCCCGTTTTGAGCTAGCCAATGCCATTCGCGCCCTCTCCATGGATGCCGTTCAGAAGGCCAAGTCCGGCCACCCTGGCGCCCCCATGGGAATGGCTGATATCGCCGAGGTGCTATGGAATGACTACCTCAAGCACAATCCCGAAGACCCCAAGTGGGCCGATCGTGACCGCTTTGTGCTCTCCAATGGTCACGGCTCCATGCTGCTTTACTCGCTGCTCCACCTCAGTGGTTACGAGCTAAGCCTGGAACAGCTGCAGAATTTCCGCCAGCTGCATTCGCCCACCGCGGGCCACCCGGAATTCGGCTACGCGCCCGGCATTGAAACCACCACTGGCCCACTGGGTCAGGGTTTTGCCAATGCCGTGGGCTTTGCCATCGCGGAAAAAACCATGGCGGCGCAGTTCAACCGCCCCGGCCACACCATCGTTGACCATCACACATGGTGCTTTGTAGGTGACGGCTGCTTAATGGAAGGTATCTCCCACGAAGCCGCCTCCCTGGCCGGTACCCAGCAGTTGGGTAAGCTGATCACTGTATACGACGATAACGGCATCTCTATCGATGGCGAAGTGGAAGGCTGGTTTACCGACGATACCGCCAAGCGCTTTGAAGCTTACGGCTGGCACGTGGTGCCCAATGTGGATGGCCACAAGCCTGAAGAGGTGAAAGCCGCTATTGAGCTGGCCAAGAGCCACGACGATAAGCCGAGCCTGATTATCTGCAAAACCATTATCGGCTTTGGTGCGCCCAACAAGCAGGGCAAAGAGGACGCCCACGGTGCGCCCCTAGGCGATGACGAAGTGGCGCTGGCACGCACCCAGCTCGACTGGCCCCACGCGCCCTTCCATATCCCCGAGCCGATTTACTCGGCCTGGGATGCCCGCAACGCTGGCAAAGCAGCCCAGCAGAAGTGGGAGGAGCGCTTTGCTCGCTACGCAGAGGCCTTCCCCACGGAAGCGCGGGAATTTACCCGCCGCATGAAGCGCCAGCTGCCGACGGAACTGCCCACCGAAGCCTTGATTGAGCAGGCCCAAGAGCGCGGCGAGACCATTGCCTCGCGTAAAGCCTCCTTTGAAGTGTTAAATGCCATTGGCCCGCAAATGCCGGAACTGCTGGGCGGCAGTGCCGATCTGGCGCCGTCTAACCTGACCTTCTGGAAAGGCGCCAAAGCGATCACCCCGGAAGATGCCAGCGGCAACTACCTGCACTACGGTGTGCGTGAGTTTGGCATGGGGGCGGTTATGAACGGCATCGCCCTGCACGGCGGCCTGGTGCCTTACGGCGCGACCTTCCTGATCTTTATGGAGTACATGCGTAACTCGATCCGTATGGCGTCGTTGATGGGCCAGCAGGTGATTTACGTATTTACCCACGACTCCATTGGCTTGGGGGAAGATGGGCCGACTCACCAGCCTATCGAGCAACTGACCAGCCTGCGCACCACGCCTAACCTCAATACCTGGCGCCCTTGTGATGCGGTGGAAACAGCAGCCTCCTGGGATGCGGCCATTAAGCGTCACTCGGGCCCCACGGCGTTGGTACTCTCTCGCCAGAATCTGCCCCATCAGCAGCGCACCAAAGCGCAGCTGGCATCGATTCAAAACGGGGCGTATGTCCTGAAAGATAGCGAAGGGACGCCCGAGCTGATTCTGATTGCCACCGGTTCAGAAGTCGCCCTGGCGATGGACGCCGCCGCCGAGCTTGAGCAGCAGGGCAAAGCGGTGCGGGTAGTCTCGATGCCGTCAGCCTACCGCTTTAACGGCCAGGACGCGGAGTACCGCGAAAGTGTACTGCCCAAAGCGGKCACCAAGCGTATCGCCATCGAAGCCGCCCACGCCGACTACTGGTACAAGTATGTGGGCCTGGAAGGCCGCGTGATCGGCATGACCACCTACGGCGAATCCGCCCCGGCGGGGGAKCTGTTCAAGCACTTCGGCTTTACCGTCGAGAATGTGGTCAAGCAAGCCAACGAACTACTCGGCTAAGCCATGCCCGCGCTCAGTGGCTTTCTATGGCTGATTAGCTACTGGCTGATCGGTGAAGTGGTGATCCACTTCACCGGTCTGCCGATCTCGTCAGGCGTGATCGGCATGCTGCTGCTCTGCGCAACGCTCGCTGTGCGTGGTCGTGTCCCGAGCAGTATTGCCGCAGCCGCCCAGCCGCTCATTGCACTACTGGCCATGCTGATTATGCCCGGCGTTGTGGGGGTGTTTTTCATCATCGGTGAGCTGGCTGGCCAGTGGAGCGCCATTCTTATTGCCTTAGTGGTGGGCACGTTACTCAGCGTGACGACGACGCTTTGGCTGCTCAAACGCCTAATCGGGCAGCCCCATGCACGCTAATACACCGCTACTCGAACTGTTAACCACTACCCCGCTATTTGCGGTGGGCTTAACGCTCGCCGCTTATTTGCTGGGTAGTGGTCTATTCCAACGTTTAAAGCGCCCTGCTTGGCTACCCGCCATTTTGATTGCGGCGCTGCTGCTGGCGGGGGCGTTAGCGCTGATAGGGCTGCCCTACGCCACCTACCAGCAGGGTGCCACTTGGCTAACGGTGCTATTGGGGCCCGCCACGGTGGCGCTGGGGATGCCGCTTTATCAACAGTTGCCGCGCATCGTTGAGCTATGGCGACCTTTGGCGATTTGTTTACCCATCGCCGCCACATTGGCGGCTTGCTACTCGCTGGCCATTKCTTGGTTACTGGGCAGTACGGATACCATACTCGCTTCCATTGCCGCCAAATCGGTGACCGCACCTATCGCCATTGGCATTACCGAGCAGCTGGGCGGCACCACGGCACTACTGTTGGGCGCACTGCTGGTGACCGGTGTGATAACGATTCCCTGTGTTAGCCTAGCGGCGCGTTGGCTACATATTGAGGATGACCGCTTGATCGGTTTTGCCCTGGGGCTTAACGGCCATGCCATTGGCACGGTAAGAGCGTTTGAGATCAGCCCCACGGCCGGCGCTTTCGCGTCACTGGGCATGAGCCTCACGGGTATATTCACCGCGGTACTGCTGCCACTTGCCTGGCGATTGATAGGCATGGCCAGCTGATAGGCGCAGTTAGCCGATAACAGTCGCCCGCTGAAATACGTTATCATCGCAACGAGTTCTAGCCTATTTAGATCATTGTCGATTCACTTTTAAGAGCCACCCTTCTGCATGGCTAATTCAGCTTCCAGCTATCGCATCGCCATTAACGGTTACGGGCGCATTGGCCAATGCGTGCTGCGGGCGCTCGTTGAGCGGTACCACCCCGAACTTGAAGTGGTCGCCATTAATGAGTTGTCTGACCTTGCGACGATCACTTACCTGACCCGTTACGACACGACCCATGGTCGCTTTCCCGGTGACGTCGATAACGACGGCCAGGCCCTTATCGTCAACGGCCAGCGCATCCAGGTACTCTGCGAACAAGATCCACGCAAGCTGCCCTGGAAGGCGCTTAATGTGGATCTGGTACTGGAGTGTTCAGGAAGCTTTAAAGATCGCGCCACCGCTGAGCTACACCTAGAGGCTGGCGCTAAGCGGCTACTTTTTTCCCAGCCAGCGGAAAACGATGTCGATGCCACCATTGTGTGGGGCATTAATGAGGACAAGCTAGCGCTGTCCCAGCGCGTTCTCTCTGCCGCTTCCTGTACTACCAACTGCCTTGTGCCGCTGCTGACCGTTCTGGATGAAGCTCTCGGTCTTGAACATGGTGTCACCACGACGATTCATTCGGCGATGAACGACCAGCCAGTGATCGATGCCTATCACCAGACCGACCTGCGCCTTACCCGCTCAGCGATGCACTCCATAGTGCCAGTGGATACCGGTCTGGCGCTCGGCATTAGCCGCTTGATGCCCCATCTTGCAGGCCGCTTTGAGTGCCTACACGTACGCGTACCGACTATCAATGTCTCTGCCATGGACGTAGCGCTCACGGTTAGCCGCGACACCCACCGAGACGATGTGAATGCGCTGCTGCTGGCTGCCAGTCAGCAGCGTTTAAAGGGCGTGCTTGGCTATACTGAAGCCCCTATGGCATCGGTTGATTTTAATCACGACCCGCGTTCAGGCATTCTGGACGCTACCCAAACCCGGGTGGCTGGCAAGCGCCTTATCAAACTGCTGTGCTGGTTTGATAACGAGTGGGGGTTCGCTAACCGTATGCTCGATATTAGCCAGCGGCTGGCCAGCCTTTCGGCACAGACGTAACCTGTTTGCATTAGCTGTTTATATTTAGTTCAACGGCCTAAACACGAGGAAACCGCTCACATGAACGTGAAGAAGATGACTGACCTTCCCTTGGAAGGACAACGCGTGCTGATCCGTGAAGACTTGAATGTGCCCATCAAACATGGCCGCGTTTCCAGCGACGCCCGCCTGCGGGCCGCGCTGCCGACGATTCAGGCAGCCGTGAAGGCTGGGGCCAAAGTGATGTTGATGAGCCACTTGGGCCGTCCCACCGAAGGCGAACCCGCCGAGGAGTTTTCCCTCGCGCCGGTGGCGGAACATTTAGGTGAGCTATTAGGCCGCCCAGTACCGCTGGTCAAAGCATATCTTGGCGAAACCCTTGAGCTTGCCAACGGCGACGTGGTGCTGCTGGAAAACGTGCGCTTTAATAGCGGCGAGAAAAAAGACGATGAMCAGCTGGCAAAACAGTACGCCGCGCTGTGCGATATCTTTGTGATGGATGCGTTTGGCACCGCCCACCGCGCCCAAGCCTCCACCCATGGCGTGGCGCGCTTTGCCCCTAGCGCCTGCGCGGGGCCTTTGCTTGCCCAGGAGCTGGATGCGCTTGAAAAAGCACTGGCGCATCCGGCCCGGCCCATGGCCGCCATCGTCGGTGGCTCGAAGGTCTCTACCAAGCTGGATGTACTCACCGCGCTGGCGGAAAAATGCGATCAATTGATTGTCGGCGGCGGTATCGCCAACACCTTTATTGCCGCTGCAGGCTACAATGTCGGCAAATCACTCCATGAGGCCGATTTGGTGGGCCAGGCGAAAGCGCTGATGGAGAAGGTGTCAATTCCGCTCCCGACCGATGTGGTCGTCGCCACCGAGTTTTCTGAATCGGCCAAAGCGGTAGTCAAGCCCGTGGATCAGGTGGCTGACAACGAGATGATTTTGGATATCGGCCCAGATACCGCCGCTCATTTGGCGAGCATGCTCAAAGACGCTGGCACCATCCTATGGAACGGCCCCGTCGGCGTCTTTGAAATCGATCAGTTTGGTAAAGGCACCCAGGTGATCGCCCAGGCCATCGCCGATAGCGCGGGCTTTTCTATTGCCGGTGGCGGCGATACCCTAGCGGCCATTGATAAATACGCCATTGCGGATCGCGTCTCGTACATTTCCACCGGCGGCGGCGCCTTTCTTGAGTATGTCGAAGGCAAGCAGTTGCCAGCCGTGGCAGCACTCGAAGCAGCGGCCAAACGCAGCTAACATAAAGCAACTTGAACCTGGGCGCTTATGGTGCTCGTTCAGATAACCCAATTGACAACGCAAACAGGTAAGATAATTTTATGGCTCTGATCAGCATGCGCCAAATGCTCGACCACGCCGCCGAATACGGTTACGGCATTCCGGCGTTCAACGTCAATAACCTTGAGCAAATGCGCGCCATTATGGAAGCCGCTGATGCCACTGACTCGCCCGTCATCGTGCAAGCTTCTGCGGGCGCGCGCAAGTATGCGGGTGCGCCTTTCCTGCGCCATCTGATTTTGGCAGCCGTCGAAGAGTTTCCGCATATCCCTGTGGTGATGCATCAGGATCACGGCACTAGCCCGGCGGTCTGCCAGCGCTCTATTCAGCTCGGCTTCTCCTCGGTCATGATGGATGGCTCGCTGGGCGAAGATGGTAAAACGCCCACCGACTACGACTATAACGTCAATGTTACCCGCCGCGCGGTGGAAATGGCGCACGCCTGCGGCGTTTCCGTAGAAGGCGAGCTGGGCTGCCTGGGCAGCCTGGAAACCGGCATGGCCGGCGAAGAAGACGGTATCGGTGCGGAAGGCAAGCTGGATATGGAGCAGCTGCTAACGGACCCGGAAGAAGCCGCTGAATTTGTTAAAGCGACCCACGTAGACGCGCTGGCGATTGCCATTGGCACTAGCCACGGTGCTTACAAATTCACCCAGCCACCGACCGGCGACACGCTCTCCATCCAGCGTATTAAAGAGATCCACGCACGGATTCCAGATACTCACTTGGTCATGCACGGCTCCTCCTCTGTGCCCCAGGAGTGGCTCGAAGTGATCAACCAGTACGGCGGAGAGATCCCTGAAACTTACGGTGTTCCCGTCGAAGAGATCGTTGAGGGTATTAAGCACGGCGTGCGCAAGGTCAACATTGATACCGACCTGCGCTTAGCCTCTACCGGGGCAGTGCGTCGCTTCCTGGCGGAGAACCCGTCTGAATTCGATCCGCGTAAGTTCTTGAAAGAGACCGTTACCGCCATGCGTGATCTGTGTATCGCTCGCTACGAAGCCTTTGGTACGGCGGGCAACGCCAGTAAGATTAAGCCAATCAACCTGGAAGAGATGTTCCTGCGCTATGAGCGTGGCGAGCTGGCGCCTAAGGTAAAATAAACGGGTAGCTGATACGCCTCGAAAAAGACGACCTTCGGGTCGTCTTTTTTTKGCCGCTCTTTTTATATAACACAGGTTATGGCTAACGAAATAGATGTTGCAATGCAGCATTGATACCTTAACACTGGTAATGAGGCCACGACGTTTCGTGTTCCAGCAAGGAAGGAGGCCACAACACTTATGAAATTGACGACTCCCCTGTCCCTACTGCCCACTACTCCGGTAGCAATGTTCGATATATGGAAAGTCGGCATCATGGCCTTCGAGCTATGGTCGACGTCTTTGTCGACGATCACTATGCGAAATCATTTATGGCAAACACAGCCGTTTTTCAGTCCTAAAATGATGCAAGAAAATCAGCGCATGGTCACCGAAAAACTCGAGGCCAGCATGGAAGCTGGCCTCGTCATGCAAAAAGCGCTGCTCAATTCAATGAGCGGGCAGCAAGCCCCCTGGTGGGTTACCAGCCAGCGTACGATGAAACCCTACCATCAGCGTAGTAGCGCTAACTCGCGGCGACTCGCCAAGTAGCGCTGGGGCACTGACGCTACTCATTATCGTCGGTGCCCTCTTCATCATCCTCACTATTCTCTTCTTCGCTGCTATGGATAGCATCGTCAGGACTCCCCGTACCGCCTGTGCCAGCCTCTGGGTTGCGCTCTTCACTCTTGCCAGGCTCTAGCTCTACATCAGCTTCACCCGCGCTGGTGGCGACTTCTTCGCCCTTCTCTTCCTCCTCCTCTTCTTCACGAGCGCGTGCCTGCTCATCAGTGCCATCGGAATCGCTAGAGGACGTCTCTTCATCGCGTTTTACCGACCCCGCTTTAATACCGTACTCCTCTTCTAGTGCCTCATCATCCAGAGGCTCGTGCTGTTCGCCCTCTGCGTCATGATTATCAGCAAGCACATAACCAGTCGTCGTTAGCAACGCAGCGCTGAGTGCAAAGGGTAGAAACCAAGGGGCTAGTCGCATTGGGTGTTCTCCATGTTGTGGTTATAACAGAATAGTGTATCCCTACTATCTCTTCAGCGCAGCTTGGCTGTTTCTAACGCTAGCGCTACAGCGTGTCCTGAAGCCTAAATGACATACACCAGCGGCCGCCAAAATGAGCGTAGCTGTTTAAGCTGGCTCAAGAGTAACGTGCAAGCAAGCAAAAAATTACAAAACAGTGTTCACAAATGGCGTAAAATCCCGTTCAATAGCAGTATGGATGGCTTCAACTAACACTGGCAGCGCTTGAGCCGCTGCAAGGAACCGCAATGCCGCTCCCACTTTTGCTGTTTGACTGTGATGGCACCCTCGYCGATAGCGAGCCGCTACTGGCCGAAGAGATGGCCGCCGGACTTAATTCAGTAGGCCTGCCTTTCGCTGTTACTGATTATCTAGGCGAATTTCGTGGGGCGCGCTTTCGACGTATCGTGGCTGAACTGCAACAACGCCATGGTGACGTTGATCCTGTCCAGCTTGAACACATGGAAATCTCTATGCGGGCCAATTTAGCTACACGGCTTGCTCAGGAGTTAACGACGATACCTGGCGCCCACGAAGCGCTGGATATTTTGGCCGCTTATCCCAGTGCCGTGGTGTCTAATGGGCCTGAAAGCAAAATTCGCACGGCTTTAGAGGCGACAGGACTTAGTCACTATTTTGGCAAACGCTTTTTCAGTGGCTATACCGCCAATTGCTGGAAGCCCGAACCCTGTTTACATTTACACGCAGCGAGTATCATGGGCTATTCAGCGCGTGACTGCATTGCTATAGACGATGCCTTGGTCGGTGTGCGTGCGGCGCTTCAAGCGGGAATGACGGTGATTCACTTAAACCGTTTTCCTGATGCCGAGACAACGCCTGAGAACGCTATCATGATCAGCAATATGTATCAGTTGCCTGCCGTGGTGGAGCGACTCACGCGTGAGTATTGGCAAACCCCTGTGCCTCAACACTCAATGGGAGGATGATAATGCCCTCTTTACGTGACCAGCTCGGCGGGCTGGTTTACTCCACTGAACATGGCAAAACCTGCCCCACCTGCAGGGAACCACTTGATGCCTGCCAATGCGATGAGCTGAGCGAACAGCAGCGACTGGCGGCACTTGATGGCGTGGTGCGCATTCGCCGTGAAACGAGTGGTCGGAAAGGCAAAGGCGTTACCACCATTAGTGGCATTCCCCTGCCTAGCGAAGAGCTTAAAACCTTGGCCAAAACGCTTAAAAAGCGCTGCGGAACGGGGGGAGCCGTTAAAGAGGGTATTATTGAAATTCAAGGCGACCACCGCGATACCCTGCATCAAGCGTTAAGCGCACTCGGCTACCAGGTTAAACTCGCTGGAGGTTAGGCCTCTACACCACCCTGACTTACCTGCGGGTAAGTCGCTATAAAGCAAGGCACTGCAATGGCTTGGCTGGAATACTTGCTACCCCTGATTTTTCTATTCCCCATGGCGGCAATGGCCAGCATTGTCCTTGCGCTGCGCAGCCTGCACGATGCTCGCGTTCACTCCCCCTTCAATGCTCCGCTTCATGAACCGGGCCAAGCACTGCGCTACCGCCTTGACCAAGCGTTTTCCAGCCTATTTTTAAACGCCGCATTAGGCCCCATTATCAGCCTCGCCCCGCTTGTTTACGGAATGGGGCGCATGCTGTTTGTTGACAAGCAGGATTGGGTCGAGTGGGCACTGTATGGCCTACTCAGCACCTTACTTGTGCTGACATTTTCCTTGCTGCTGGTCCGCGACTATCAGCGTATCCGGCGACTCAAGCTAGGTTTAGCCTGCGAGCTTGCCGTTGGCCAAGAGCTGGAGCGCCTGGTCCGCCCTGATGCGCACCCTTACTATGTGTTTCATGATGTGCCCACCGATAGTTTCACGATTGATCACGTGGTAGTCACACCCCACGGGGTATTTGTGGTCGAGACGCGGGCAAGAACACACGCCATCGGCACCGATGGTAATGAGCTCAACACTGTAGCGGTGGAGCGTGAGCGGTTACGCTTTCCACACTGGCAAGAGCGTCGCCCATTACATAAAACACGCCAAGGGGTTAGCTGGCTGGCTCACTGGCTTGAGCGACGCTGTGGCGTGTCCGTACCCGTACGGGGCGTATTGGTGCTGCCGGGCYGGACAATAGATAATAGCGAAGCCGCCCCGGATATTCTGGTGGTAAGCGGTGACACCCTTGCCAAGCAGTTAACCGAGCTAACGCCAGGCCCACTCAGTGACGCCACCCATGACAAGGTCATTAATGTTCTGCTTGAGCGCGCTCAGTTGATGGAATTGAAGCACCTGAGCCAACCTTCCGTATAAGTGCCCTGCGCTCAATCCCCACGCAGTCGACCGCCCATTTCCTGGGCCAGATCCACCGCATAGTGGTCTGTCATACCACCGATAAAGTCCAGCATTCGCCGATAGCTATCGTAGAGCGACCATGAAGGCAGCGGCGTATTTTCACCAATCAGGGCCAGTACACGCTGGTGTTTAAACGATGAGTGCCCGGTGTGATGAAGTTCATGAGCCGCACCAATAAAGGCCTCCAGCAAAATACCCAGCGTTGTATAGGCGCCAATCTCGAGCTTCGCCTTACGCTCATTCTGGAAAATGCGCTCTCGAGCCAACTGCTTCGCCGCCTGCACGCCCCATCCCAGGTCAGGGTGGCACAGCTCCAACAGATCCTCACTGAGTGTGCCGCTCAGCAGGGCCTGCTCGTGCTGCACAAACACCGTGCCAACATCATTGACCGCCCGCTCCATCGCAGCTCCTCGCAGAAGTGCAATGCGGCGCCGCTGTGACACATTACGATCTTGCATTTCGGCATACTCGGGCGGAAACTCTCCGGCAATTTGGCGCAGTATTTCGACAACCTCTTCATAGCGCAGGATGCCCATCTCCAAACCATCTTCCAGATCCAATAGGGCATAGCAGATATCATCTGCCGCCTCGACCAGCCACGCCAGTGGATGGCGGCACCAGCGCTGCTCGCCTTGGGGCAGCAACCCTACCGCTTCAGCCACCTCTTTGAGCAGCACCTGCTCTGACTGATAGGCGCCAAACTTGCCCGCTCGTCCACCATAACGAACCGTCCAAGGGTATTTAAGTAATGCACCCAAGGTGGCTGCAGAAAGCCGCATACCGCCATTAAACTGGTTATATTCGATCTGGGTAATCACCCGAAAACCCTGGGCGTTGCCTTCATAGGTCAACAGATCTTCGCGCTCAGCGTCTGAAAGGCCTTCTAACAGGCCACTGCTTTGAGCGCGCTGAAACCAATCACGGATTGCATACTCTCCCGCATGGCCAAAAGGGGGATTCCCGATGTCATGTCCCAGGCACGCCGTTTGGACAATGACGCCAAGGTCAGCAGGCGTAATCCATTCAGGCAGGCGATCGCGCAGCAACTCCCCCACAATCATGCCCAAGGAGCGGCCTACACAGCCAACCTCCAGCGAGTGAGTTAGGCGCGTATGAATATGATCGTTTTCGGTTAGCGGATGCACCTGGGTCTTGCGCCCTAGGCGTCTAAATGAACCTGAGAAAACAATACGGTCGTGATCTTTATGAAACGGGCTACGACCGATTTCACGGGTACTTGTTGAGCGTTGATCGTGAAGACGACGTGGGGAAAGTAACTGTTCCCAGCGCATCTGAGTCATGGGCATTCCTCCTGGAGGAGTGCATTCTGACATAAAACGCCAGAAAACCGCACGTTAGTGTGAGGCGTGAGGCGTGAGGCGTGAGGCGTGAGGCGTGAGGCGTGAGGCGTGAGGCGTGAGGCGGAACAGGATATTGGGGAGACCCCCATTCACCAACGTTTTCTACTCACGATTCACGACTTACCCTTCACCCAACACAAAAAAAATCCCCCAAGGCGTAAGCCCTGAGGGATTTTTCAAATAAGTGCCTGACGATGACCTACTCTCGCATGGGGAGACCCCACACTACCATCGGCGCTAAGCGGTTTCACTTCTGAGTTCGGCAAGGGATCAGGTGGTTCACGCGTGCTATGGTCGTCAGGCGTAACTGTTAATGTACATCATGCTGACTATTGCTAAATTGTGTGCGTCTCATTGCCAAGCTTTCTGTCTTAAACAGTCAGCTCAGCGCGCGTATCCGGCGTTTAATGTTGCGTCATCATCACGACCAGACCCCTTGGGTGTTATAGGGTCAAGCCTCACGGGCCATTAGTACACGTTAGCTCAACGCCTTGCAGCGCTTCCACACCGTGCCTATCAACCAGCTGGTCTCGCTGGGCCCTTCAGGAGGCTCTAGGCCTCAGGGATGTCTCATCTTGAAGGGGGCTTCCCGCTTAGATGCTTTCAGCGGTTATCCCGTCCGACCATAGCTACCCGGCAATGCCACTGGCGTGACAACCGGAACACCAGAGGGTCGTCCACTCCGGTCCTCTCGTACTAGGAGCAGCCCTTCTCAAACATCCAACGCCCACGGCAGATAGGGACCGAACTGTCTCACGACGTTCTAAACCCAGCTCGCGTACCMCTTTAAATGGCGAACAGCCATACCCTTGGGACCGACTTCAGCCCCAGGATGTGATGAGCCGACATCGAGGTGCCAAACACCGCCGTCGATGTGAACTCTTGGGCGGTATCAGCCTGTTATCCCCGGAGTACCTTTTATCCGTTGAGCGATGGCCCTTCCATACAGAACCACCGGATCACTAGAACCTGCTTTCGCACCTGCTCGACGTGTCTGTCTCGCAGTCAAGCACCCTTATGCTCTTGCACTCAATGCACGATGTCCGACCGTGCTGAGGGTACCTTCGTGCTCCTCCGTTACTCTTTAGGAGGAGACCGCCCCAGTCAAAMYACCCACCACACACTGTCCTCGATCCSGATAACGGACCTGAGTGAGAACGCCAATGATGCCAGGCTGGTATTTCAAGGTTGGCTCCGCCCGAACTGGCGTCCGAGTTTCAAAGCCKCCCAGCTATCCTACACAGGCAACATCAGCGTCCAGTGTGAAGCTATAGTAAAGGTTCACGGGGTCTTTCCGTCTAGCCGCGGGTACACCGCATCTTCACGGCGATTTCAATTTCACTGAGTCTCGGGTGGAGACAGCGTGGCCATCATTACGCCATTCGTGCAGGTCGGAACTTACCCGACAAGGAATTTCGCTACCTTAGGACCGTTATAGTTACGGCCGCCGTTTACCGGGGCTTCAATCAAGAGCTTCGCCTTGCGGCTAACACCATCATTTAACCTTCCGGCACCGGGCAGGCGTCACACCCTATACGTCCGCTTGCGCGTTAGCAGAGTGCTGTGTTTTTAATAAACAGTTGCAGCCACCTGGTATCTTCGACCGGTTCGGGCTAGGAGAGCAAGTCTCTTCACCCTACGCCGGCGTGCCTTCTCCCGAAGTTACGGCACCATTTTGCCTAGTTCCTTCACCCGAGTTCTCTCAAGCGCCTTGGGATTCTCACCCTGACCACCTGTGTCGGTTTGGGGTACGGTCGCACATGATCTGAAGCTTAGAGGCTTTTCCTGGAAGCGTGGCATCAGTGACTTCCTGACCGTGGTCAGTTCATCTCGTGTCTCGGCCTTGAAAGGGTCCGGATTTACCTAAACCCTCAGCCTACTCACTTTCACCAGGACAACCAACGCCTGGCTCACCTAGCCTTCTTCGTCCCCCCATCGCAACCATGTCCGGTACGGGAATATTGACCCGTTTCCCATCGACTACGCCTTTCGGCCTCGCCTTAGGGGCCGACTCACTCTGCTCCGATTAGCGTCGAACAGAAACCCTTGGTCTTCCGGCGAGGGAGTTTTTCWCTCCCTTTATCGTTACTCATGTCAGCATTCGCACTCGTGATACCTCCAGCAGACTTCTCAATCCACCTTCATTGGCGTACACGACGCTCCTCTACCGCTCATCCAAAGGATGAACCCGTAGCTTCGGTACCTGGTTTAGCCCCGTTACATCTTCCGCGCAGGCCGACTCGACTAGTGAGCTATTACGCTTTCTTTAAAGGATGGCTGCTTCTAAGCCAACCTCCTAGCTGTCTGAGCCTTCCCACATCGTTTCCCACTTAACCAGGATTTCGGGACCTTAGCTGACGGTCTGGGTTGTTTCCCTTTTCACGACGGACGTTAGCACCCGCCGTGTGTCTCCCACGCGTTACTCACCGGTATTCGGAGTTTGCCTCGGGTTGGTAAGTCGGGATGACCCCCTAGCCGAAACAGTGCTCTACCCCGGCGGTACTACGTGAGGCGCTACCTAAATAGCTTTCGAGGAGAACCAGCTATCTCCGAGCTTGATTAGCCTTTCACTCCGATCCACAAGTCATCCAAATCTTTTTCAACAGATCCTGGTTCGGGCCTCCAATTGATGTTACTCAATCTTCACCCTGCTCATGGATAGATCGCYCGGTTTCGGGTCTATATCCAGCGACTGTGTCGCCCAGTTAAGACTCGGTTTCCCTACGGCTCCCCTATACGGTTAACCTCGCCACTGAATATAAGTCGCTGACCCATTATACAAAAGGTACGCAGTCACAGAACAAGTCTGCTCCTACTGCTTGTACGCACACGGTTTCAGGATCTATTTCACTCCCCTCTCCGGGGTTCTTTTCGCCTTTCCCTCACGGTACTGGTTCACTATCGGTCAGCCAGGAGTATTTAGCCTTGGAGGATGGTCCCCCCGTCTTCAGTCAAGGTTTCTCGTGCCCCGACCTACTCGATTTCACATGATCAGATTTTCGACTACGGGGCTATCACCCGCTACGGCCACGCTTCCCAACGTGTTCGCCTAATCAGTCACATGCTTAAGGGCTGGTCCCCGTTCGCTCGCCGCTACTAGGGGAATCTCGGTTGATTTCTTTTCCTCAGGGTACTTAGATGTTTCAGTTCCCCTGGTTCGCCTCGTACACCTATGTATTCAGTGCACGATACTCATCTTATGATGAGTGGGTTTCCCCATTCAGAAATGCCCGGGTCACAGGTTGTTGCCACCTCACCGAGCCTTATCGCAGGCTACCACGTCTTTCATCGCCTCTGGCTGCCTAGGCATCCACCGTGTGCGCTTCATTGCTTGACCCTATAACCCGAAGGAGTCTGGATGTCGCAATGATCACGTTTCATTTTGCCGGATACGCTGACGCGTATCACAATTTAAGAAGCACTTCTTACAAAGTGTTCTTGTCAGCATGATATACATTGTTAAAGAGCGACTGCTATAAGCAGTGATAAGCGTTTTTTCACATTAAAAAAAGAAGACCTTTTTCTTTTTCTAAGCTAGAAAAGCGTTCGCTTATCACTGCTCATACAACAGCTATCTGATCAGGTAATTCATTGTGGACGCTTACCGACTGTGACGCATCGTTTAAGGAGGTGATCCAGCCGCAGGTTCCCCTACGGCTACCTTGTTACGACTTCACCCCAGTCATGAACCACACCGTGGTGATCGCCCTCTTGCGTTAGGCTAACCACTTCTGGTGCAGTCCACTCCCATGGTGTGACGGGCGGTGTGTACAAGGCCCGGGAACGTATTCACCGTGACATTCTGATTCACGATTACTAGCGATTCCGACTTCACGGAGTCGAGTTGCAGACTCCGATCCGGACTGAGACCGGCTTTAAGGGATTCGCTGACTCTCGCGAGCTCGCAGCCCTTTGTACCGGCCATTGTAGCACGTGTGTAGCCCTACCCGTAAGGGCCATGATGACTTGACGTCGTCCCACCTTCCTCCGGTTTGTCACCGGCAGTCTCCTTAGAGTTCCCACCATTACGTGCTGGCAAATAAGGACAAGGGTTGCGCTCGTTACGGGACTTAACCCAACATTTCACAACACGAGCTGACGACAGCCATGCAGCACCTGTCTTACAGTTCCCGAAGGCACACCAGAATCTCTTCCGGCTTCTGTAGATGTCAAGGGTAGGTAAGGTTCTTCGCGTTGCATCGAATTAAACCACATGCTCCACCGCTTGTGCGGGCCCCCGTCAATTCATTTGAGTTTTAACCTTGCGGCCGTACTCCCCAGGCGGTCGACTTATCGCGTTAACTTCGCCACAAAGTGCTCTAGGCACCCAACGGCTGGTCGACATCGTTTACGGCGTGGACTACCAGGGTATCTAATCCTGTTTGCTACCCACGCTTTCGCACCTCAGTGTCAGTGTCAGTCCAGAAGGCCGCCTTCGCCACTGGTATTCCTCCCGATCTCTACGCATTTCACCGCTACACCGGGAATTCTACCTTCCTCTCCTGCACTCTAGCCTGACAGTTCCGGATGCCGTTCCCAGGTTGAGCCCGGGGCTTTCACAACCGGCTTATCAAGCCACCTACGCGCGCTTTACGCCCAGTAATTCCGATTAACGCTTGCACCCTCCGTATTACCGCGGCTGCTGGCACGGAGTTAGCCGGTGCTTCTTCTGCGAGTGATGTCTTTCCTACCGGGTATTAACCGATAGGCGTTCTTCCTCGCTGAAAGTGCTTTACAACCCGAGGGCCTTCTTCACACACGCGGCATGGCTGGATCAGGGTTGCCCCCATTGTCCAATATTCCCCACTGCTGCCTCCCGTAGGAGTTCGGGCCGTGTCTCAGTCCCGATGTGGCTGATCATCCTCTCAGACCAGCTACGGATCGTTGCCTTGGTAAGCCATTACCTTACCAACTAGCTAATCCGACATAGGCTCATCCAATAGCGGGAGCCGGAGCCCCCTTTCTCCCGTAGGACGTATGCGGTATTAGCCTGGGTTTCCCCAGGTTATCCCCCACTATCGGGCAGATTCCTATGCATTACTCACCCGTCCGCCGCTCGTCAGCGGGTAGCAAGCTACCCCTGTTACCGCTCGACTTGCATGTGTTAGGCCTGCCGCCAGCGTTCAATCTGAGCCATGATCAAACTCTTCAGTTTAAGATCTATGCGGTTCTTACCTGCCACTCGAAAGTGACAGAAGCGAACCAAACTTGGCTCAAGGTTCAAACGAATTCATTCAAAACAGATCCTAAAGGACGAATCCTTTAAAACCCTATTGCTTGAGTCGCTTGCCTTGATATTTGGTGATTTGTCACCAACATCAGCAAGCGCCCACATGAATTACCTGATCAAATTGTTAAAGAGCTGTTTCGCTGCTTGGTTACTGTGAAAGTAACCGGGCTGCCGTTGAACTGGCTTGCCTCAGCGAGGAAGGCGTATTCTACGCATTTCCTGGTGGTTGTCAAGGGCGTTGTTTTCGATGTGATACTCATTACACCCAAAACCGCGAGTTATCGCAAAATCGGTAACCATTTGACAAACCAAGGCTTTTACACCTTATGCACCGCTGGTAACGCTTGGCGTCCCCGGCAGCGGATGCGTACTTTACGGTTTCGCTGACGGGTTGGCAAGACCTAGGTTGAAAATAAGCACAAAAAGTTCAAATAAGCGTCACACGGGCGTAACGTTTCTTGCCAGCCTGAATCACATAGCTCTTACCTGTCGCCAGCATGGTGTCTTTGGCAACGACGTCGCCGTCGACTTTGACCCGGCCATTACCCAGCATATCTTTGGCTTGGGCGCTGTTGTTCGCGAGCTCTGCTCGATTGAGCACTGCCGCAATGGGCGCTTGCTCGCTGCCTTCGAAATCGACCGTGACTTCGGGCAGGTCTTCCGGAAGTTCGCCATCGGCCAGTTGATTACCCGCAGACTTGTGCGCATTGGCGGCTGCTTCATCGCCGTGGTAGCGGGCAATTAGCTCACGGGCCAGCTCCATTTTGATATCCCGCGGGTTCGCGCCCTGCTCAACGCTCTGCTTGAGCGCGTCAATCTCTTCGTTCGATTTCAAAGAGAGCAGCTCAAAATAGCGCCACATTAAGCTATCCGGCATGGAGACCAGCTTATTGAACATGGATCCAGGCGCTTCATCGACACCAATGTAGTTGCCCAGGGACTTCGACATCTTCTGCACGCCGTCTAACCCTTCCAACAGCGGCATGGTGATGACCACCTGGGGTTCTTGGCCGAAGTGCTTTTGAATTTCGCGCCCCATCAGCAGGTTGAACTTCTGGTCGGTACCGCCCAGCTCCACATCCGCCTCAAGCGCTACCGAGTCATAGCCTTGTACCAGGGGGTAGAGAAATTCGTGGATAGCAATAGATTGATTGGCTTTATAGCGCTTTTCAAAGTCATCCCGTTCCAGCATACGTGCGACGGTGCTTTGGGCAGCCAGCTCAATCATTTTGGCAGCGGAGAGCTCGCCAAACCATTCGGCGTTAAAGCGCACCTCGGTTTTCTCGGGGTCGAGAATTTTAAACACCTGCTCTTTATAAGTTTCGGCGTTGGCTTTCACGTCTTCTTCAGTGAGCGGTTTACGCGTTACGTTTTTACCGGTGGGGTCGCCAATACGACCGGTAAAGTCACCGATCAGAAAGATAACCGTGTGCCCCAAGTCCTGAAACTGGCGCATTTTGGTTAGCAACACGCTGTGCCCCAGGTGCAGGTCAGGGGCCGTGGGATCAAAACCCGCTTTAATACGCAGCTTGCGGCCTGAAGCCAGCTTCTTTTTTAACTCATCCTCAACCAGGATTTCATGCGTACCGCGCGATAACAGCGCTAAAGCCTGATCCACCTCACTCATTGCCTCTCTCCACTATAAAGAACCGCCCATACCGGGCTCAGGTGATAAATAACCGACGATGTTACCATGCTCGCTCGCCTTGGTTGAGCCTTGGTTTAGCTCTCACCCTGGTTTAGTCTCAGCCCAGTTTTGTACGAGTTCGCTTATGAAAACGCCTACTGCTTCGCCGCTTTACTATATTGGCCTGATGTCCGGCACTAGTCTGGACGGGATTGATGCGGCACTTATCACCATCGAAGGTGATTCGCCGCCGCGCCTGTTGGCCACCCATGCCGAACCGATGCCGGACGAGCTTCATCGCCTACTATTTAAGCTGTGTCATGCGGAGCAGGTGAGTTTTGCGCAGCTCGCAGCAGCGGAACACGCGTTCTGCCATTGCCAAGCCCAAGCTGTGAAACACTTATTAGCGCCACTTTCAGTGGGTGTAGACCAGATCAGCGCCATCGGCAGTCATGGCCAAACTATTGAGCACGCCCCTAAAGGTCACGGAGGCGGCCCGGCCTATACGCTTCAGTTGGATAACCCCAGCCTGCTGGCAGAACTCACCGGCTGCACGGTGGTGGCCGATTTCCGCCGCCGTGACTTAGCCGCTGGCGGCCAAGCCGCCCCGCTGGCACCAGCGTTTCATCAAGCGCTATTTGGTCGAGCAGACGCGCATCAGTTGGTGCTTAATTTAGGCGGCTTTGCCAATCTCACCTGGCTCTCTAGCCAGCCGACCGATCCAGTGATCGGTTTCGATACCGGGCCCGCAAATGTTTTATTGGATGGCTGGTTTGCCTTGCATCAGGGTGGTCGCTTTGATCAAGATGGCGCCTGGGCCGCTAGCGGCAAGGTAGATGAAGCGCTGTTAGCTCGGTTGTTATCAGAACCGTTTTTCCAGCAGCCGCCGCCGAGAAGTACGGGGCGTGAGCTTTTCCACCTGGCTTGGCTCCGCCAACATCTCAGCGGCCAGGAATCCGCCGCCGATGTTCAGGCGACGTTGGCCGAACTCACTGCCGTCAGTGTTGCTCAAGGCATTGAGCAACTGCAGATCAGTGACGGTTCACTAACGCTGATCACCGCTGGTGGCGGCGCTCACAACGGCTACTTAATGCAGCGCCTTGCCTATCATCTCCCGCGCGCAACGCTCACTTCGCCAGCCGAGTACGGCTGGCCTGAAGATTGGATTGAAGCGGGAGCTTTTGCCTGGCTGGCTCACCAACGCCTGCACCACCTACCCGGCAACCTGCCCTCGGTTACCGGCGCACAAGGGCCGCGGGTACTAGGTGGTATTTATGCTTGCTGAACTATGAGCTTGAACTGGCGACTGGCATTGAGCCGTCGCTACTCACCTTTTAATGCCAGCGCTCCCTTCGCACTCATTTGCGCCTCGTCTAAACTCACCGCGCCCTCTTTTACTAACCGAGACAGCGCAGCGTCCAGCGTTTGCATGCCCAAGCTACCGCCGGCTTGAATGGCCGAGTACATCTGCGCCACCTTGTCTTCACGTATCAAGTGACGCACTGCCGAGGTGGCAATCAGCACTTCGTGGGCCGCCACCCGGCCGCCGCCCTCACGCTTAAGCAACGTCTGCGACACCACCGCCTGAAGCGATTCCGACAGCATGGAGCGCACCATGGCTTTCTCTTCGCCGGGGAAAACATCGATAATCCGGTCGATCGTCTTGGCTGCAGACGTCGTATGCAGCGTTCCCAGCACCAGGTGACCGGTTTCMGCCGCGGTCAGCGCTAGCCGGATAGTCTCAAGGTCACGCAGCTCGCCAACCAGAATCACATCCGGGTCTTCACGCAGCGCACTACGCAACGCGTCGGCAAAGCTATGGGTGTCGCGGKGAACTTCGCGCTGGTTAATCAAACAGCGCTTGCTGGTGTGGACAAACTCAACGGGATCTTCAATGGTCAGAATGTGCTCGTAGCGATGGKCGTTAATGTAATCGATCATCGCCGCTAGCGTGGTGCTCTTGCCCGACCCGGTTGGTCCAGTCACCAGCACCAGGCCCCGCGGCAACATCGCCAAGCGCTCGAACACCTCACCCAGCCCCAGGGTTTGCATGGAGAGCACCTGAATGGGAATAGTGCGAAACACCGCCCCCGCCCCGCGCGCTTGGGTAAAGGCATTAACGCGAAAGCGCGCCACCCCCGGCACTTCAAAGGAAAAATCAATTTCCAGGTGCTCTTCGTAGTCGCGTCGCTGGCGATCATTCATGATGGCGTAGATCAATTTGCGCACATCGTTATTATCGATGGCGGGCACATTGAGCCGACGAATATCGCCATCAACACGTATCATGGGTGGCAAACCGGCCGAAAGGTGCAAGTCAGAGGCATTCTGCTTTGCCGAGAATGCTAGCAGTTCGGTAATATCCATCTCTCTTCCCCGCTGCGGTAAGGTGCTTGAGTATGACAGACATCACGCTTAACGAGTCACTCGCCTCTTCATACGATCAGGCCCGCGAACGCTTGTGTAACGCATTAGAAAGCGCGGGGCGCACCCAGGATGCAGCCCAGCTACTGGCGGTCAGCAAGACCAAACCGGCGGCGATGATTCGCCAGGTTTGGCAGCTGGGCCAGCGTGAATTCGGTGAAAACTATCTGCAGGAAGCGCTGGAGAAGCAGACTGAACTCGCCGACCTTGACGGCATTTTATGGCATTTCATCGGGCCGCTGCAGTCCAACAAGACCCGTTCTGCGGCCGAGCACTTTGACTGGGTGCACAGCGTCGACCGGCTAAAAATTGCCAAGCGTCTTAGCGAGCAGCGCCCAGCGCACCTTGCACCGCTGAATATTTGCCTGCAGGTTAATATCAGCCGCGAAGAGAGCAAAGCAGGTGTGCTGCCCGAGGAGCTGGAGGCATTAGCCAGGGAAGTCGCCACTCTGCCTAACCTGAACCTGCGCGGCTTAATGGCGATTCCCGCCCCGGCAGAGGGTATCGAGGCGCAGCGCCAACCATTGGCCGCGCTGCGCGAGGCGTTCACTGCACTGCAGAACGCCCTGCCCGAGGCGCCGCTTGATACGCTCTCGATGGGCATGAGCGACGACTTAGAGGCGGCGATACTTGAAGGCGCCACGCTAGTGCGTTTAGGTACCGCAATTTTCGGCGCCCGCCAGACGGCTTAGGCAAATAACGATATGCTGCAGCCTACACATCACTGAGCCAACGTTTACTAAAGGGACACCTATTATGGCGAATAAGATTACCTTCATTGGGGCCGGCAATATGGCCAGCGCCATTATCGGCGGCCTGATCGAAAGCGGCGTTGAACCCTCTACTATTACCGCCACCGCGCCGAATGACAACGAACTGGCAGCGATTAAACAGCGTTTAGGCATTAATACCGACACCGACAACAATGCGGCGGTGTCTGAGTCTGATGTGGTAGTGCTCGCGGTGAAGCCGCAAATCATGCGCGGCGTATGCGAAGCGCTACGCGACAGCGTTCAGCGCCAGCAGCCATTGGTGATTTCAATTGCGGCAGGTCTGGATGCCGACACTATCGATCAGTGGCTAGGCGGCCAAAACGCTATGGTGCGCTGCATGCCCAATACGCCCTCGCTGGTCGGTTATGGCGCCAGCGGCCTCTACGCCAATGCCAAGGTTAGCGACGCCCAGCGCAACGTGGCCACCCAGCTCATGGAAGCGGTCGGCATTGTCGAGTGGGTAGAAAAAGAAGCGCTGTTAGATGCGGTCACCGCCGTTTCAGGCAGTGCCCCGGCCTACTTCTTTTTGATGTTTGAAGCCATGGAGGAAGCCGCGGTTAAGCTCGGCCTACCTGCCGCCACCGCACGCCGCCTCGCTATTCAAACCGCGCTGGGTGCCGCCACCATGGCCCAACAGAGCGATAAAGACCCGGCCACGTTGAAACAGAACGTGATGTCGCCGGGCGGCACCACCGAGCGTGCTATTCAGCACATGGAAGAGGCACAATTGCGCACCACGATTGCCGACGCCATGCAGGCCTGCGCCGACCGCGCCCAGGCAATGGCCAAGGAACTAAGCGGAGACTGAGATCACCGCTCAGTAACGCAGCAGTTCAGCAACGGATCATCAAGGAGACTCTATAATGGGCAATGAATTGGGCAGTGCAGGGTTAATGCTGGTAAACACCCTAATCAATATTTATCTATTTTTACTTATGCTGCGTTTTTTGCTGCAGGCGTCGCGGGCGGATTACTACAATCCGTTAAGCCAGTCGGTGGTTAAGATTACCCAGCCGGTGGTGGGTCTGTTTCAAAGCTTTTTAGGCCCCGTTGCGGGCCGTTTCGACCTGGCGACGTTAGCAGCAGGTTTTGCCTTAAAAGTGGTCAGTATCATCGCCATCTTTATGGTCATTGGCGTGGGCATGCCGCCCATTCCCGGGCTGCTCATCGCGGGTGTGGCGGCCTTGGCGAATGCGATTTTAAAAATCTACTTCTTCGCCATGATTGTGATGATTATTTTGAGCTGGGTAGCCCCCAACGCCAGCCACCCAGGCGCGCTGCTGGTGATGCAACTGGTGGAGCCGATTATGGCTCCGGTGCGCAAAGTGATTCCGTCGCTCGGTATGATCGACCTCTCGCCTATCGTGGTGTTTATCGCTATTAACCTGATCGACGGTTTGGTGGTCGGCGCGCTGATCCGCGCGGCGGGCATTTCCGGCGCGCTGGTCGGGCTGTAATGACGATTCATATTGATTCATTTAGTTGTACTTTTTAGCAGGACTCGCGCCTTCAATGCCTGATTCAGATACGCTTGCGTTTGCAGACCGGCCGGCGGGCTCCGTCGGCCTGGTTACCCCGCACGTAGCACGCTTCGACACGCCGCTCGCCCTTGCCTGCGGCAAAGTGCTGCCTGCCTACGAGCTGATTTACGAAACCTACGGCACGCTAAACGCCGAGCGGAATAACGCGGTGCTGATTTGTCATGCGCTCTCCGGTCACCACCACGCAGCGGGCTACCACAGCGAAGAAGACCGCAAGCCCGGCTGGTGGGACGCCCACATCGGCCCCGGCAAAGCGATCGACACCAACCGCTTTTTTGTAGTTTCGCTCAATAACCTCGGCGGCTGTCACGGCAGCACCGGGCCGGTCAGCCACAACCCCGAGACTGGCCGCCAGTGGGGCCCTGAATTCCCCATGGTCACGGTGAGCGATTGGGTAGCCAGCCAGGCACGGCTTGCTGACCACCTGGGGATTGAGCGCTGGGCCGCGGCGGTGGGCGGCAGCCTGGGCGGCATGCAGGTCATGCAGTGGACAATGACCTACCCTGAGCGAGTAGCTAATGCGGTGGTGATTGCCGCCACGCCTCGGCTCTCGGCGCAAAATATCGCTTTTAACGAAGTGGCTCGCCAGGCAATTCGCTCTGATCCGGAGTTTTTTGACGGCTGGTATGCCGAGCACGACACCGTGCCCAAGCGCGGGCTGAAGCTCGCGCGTATGGTGGGGCATATCACCTACTTGTCAGAAGACGCCATGGGCAGCAAATTTGGCCGCGACCTGCGTAGCGACGACCTCAACTTTGGCTTCGACGTTGAGTTTCAGGTGGAGTCTTACCTGCGCTATCAGGGCGATACCTTTTCCACCGCCTTTGATGCCAATACCTACCTGCTGATGACCAAAGCGCTGGACTACTTTGACCCTTCCGCCACCCACGGGGGTGACTTAGCCAACGCCCTGGCCCCAGCGCAGTGCCCATTTTTGATTGTTAGCTTTACCACCGACTGGCGCTTTCCGCCCTCGCGTTCCCGCGAGCTTGTTGATGCGCTCACCCGGGCAGGCAAATCGGTTAGCTACGCCAATATTGAGTCACCCCACGGGCACGACGCTTTCTTACTCTCAGCGCCGCGCTACGACGCTATCTTCAGTGCCTTTATGAACCGCGCGGCCCGGGAACTGAGTCTTGCAGAGCTGGGCAAAGATGAGCCGGGCACGGAGGAGACGCCATGATGCGCGCTGACCTTGAACTGATTTACGACTGGGTGCCCGAAGGCGCGCATGTACTCGACCTGGCCTGCGGCGACGGCGAGCTGCTGGAGACCCTGGCGCGCAATAAAGGCGTGACCGGCTATGGCTTAGAGATCGATCATGACGGCATTAATGCCTGCGTGGCCCGTGGCGTCAGCGTGATTGAGCACAACCTGGATGACGGTTTAAGCAGCTTCTGCGATAACAGTTATGATCAGGTGATTATGACCCAGGCCCTGCAGGCGCTGCGCCGGCCCGACAAGATGCTCGATGAAATGCTGCGCGTCGCCGAAGAGGGCATCATTACCTTCCCCAACTTCGCCTACTGGCGCCATCGTGTACATTTGGGTCTGCGCGGCTATATGCCGGTCTCCAAATCGCTGCCCCACGCCTGGTACGACACACCCAACATCCACCTTTCAACGTTCAACGACTTTGAGCACCTGTGCCGCGAGAAGGGTCTGATGATTGTTGATCGCGCGGTGGGCGTGGGAGATCATCAAGGTCACTGGAAATCGCGGCTATGGCCCAACCTGTTTGGTGAAATTGCCATTTTCCGCGTACGCCGCCGCTAGGTTTGCAGCCTGTTTAACCATTACCCAAGGAGCCACGCCATGCTACGCAGATTAATGATCGGTGCCGCTCTTGTCGGCACGCTGTTCGCCGCCGCTGGGGCCCACGCTGAGCAGTTCGTGAGCGTGGGCGATTACGAGATTCACTACAGCGCAGTGAACAGCAGCTTTTTAACCCCAGAGGTGGCCCAGGCGAACAGTATTCAGCGCAGCGCCAACCGTGGGCTGGTCAATGTGAGCGTTCGCGAGCGCCAGGAAGATGGCAGCACCCGCCCCGTTAACGCCAGCGTGCAGGGCCACGTCAGCGGCTTAACAGGCGTTCAGGAGTCGCTCAGTTTTCGCACCGTGCATGACGGCGATGCCACCTATCACTTGGCACCGTTCACCATGCGCGAAGATGAAAGTATGCGCTTTGAATTAAGCGTGCGCTACGACCGCAACGCCGCCCCCGAGCAGGTTAACTTTATTCAGCGTTTTTATATTGATCGCTAAACCGCACAGGCAGGTGGCGGGTTAACCCTACGCCGATAGGGCGCCCCTGCTCCCACTCCACTTCAATGCCATAGGCCAGCACTTCCACCCCGCTGGCAGCGGCCTCCGCCAGAGCTGCCGCGTAAGTGGCATCAATATGCGCAGCGGCGGCCACATCTGCAATGCCCTCGTGGGCGACACAAAACAGCAGCACCGCCCGCTCGCCCTGCTCCGCCACTGCCTGCAGTGAGCGCAGGTGCTTGGTGCCGCGCACGCTGACCGAATCCGGAAAGTAGCCGTGGCCGTCGGACTCTTTAAGGGTGACCTGCTTCACTTCGATATACGCCCGCCCCCGTTCTGGATCGTCCAGCCTAAAATCGAGCCGGGCATCGGCCACATTTACCTCTCGGCGCAGCGTGGCGTAGCCTGCCAAGGGCGCTAACTCGCCCGCCTCTAACGCCGCCTCCACAATGCGGTTAGCGCGGCCGGTGTGCACCGAGGCGAGCGCTACCTGCCCATCGGCCTGCGGCAGCTCGATAAACTCCCACGTCCAGGCAAGCTTGCGTTTAGGGTTGTCACTGGGCGACAGCCACACGCGGCACCCCGGCACGTTCACCGCCTTCATGGAGCCGGTATTGGGGCAGTGGGCCACCACCTCGCGGCCATCATCCAAGCGTACATCGGCTAGAAAGCGTTTGTAGCGTTTGAGTAGCGTGCCCGGCACCAGCGCTGGATAGCTCAGCATCACAGCCTGCCCACAAAGCGGGCAATCCGCGCTACCGCCTCTTCCAGCCGGGCAACGTCATTGGTAAAGGCGATGCGCACATGGTGTTCGCCGCCACGCACGGCAAAATCGATGCCGGGAGTAATCGCCACGTTCTCCTCCTGCAATAAGCGCTCGCAGAAGGCCTGGCTATCGCGGCTGTAGCGGGAGATATCCAGCCACAAATAAAACGCTCCTTGGGGCGGGAGATCCGGCGCCAGCCCCAAGCCTGCAAGGCCCTCCAGCAGCACCTGGCGGCGCTCTTTCAGGGTTTCACGGCGCTGTTCAAGAATACCCCGGCACTCGGGCGTAAACGCCGCCAAGGCGGCATGCTGCGAAGGCGTCGCCGCGGCCAGAAACATGTTTTGCGCTAGCCGCGTTAATGGCTCTACCGCATGCTCTGGCGCCACCAGCCATCCCAAGCGCCAGCCGGTCATACCAAAATATTTTGAGAAGCTGTTGACCACAAAGGCGTTGGCTGAGAGTGAGGTCGCCGACAGTGGCGCATCGTCGTAGTTGAGGCCCTGATAGATCTCATCGACGATCACCTCGCCTTCACGCTCGGCGACCGCTGCCAGCACGGCAGAAAGCTGCTGCGCGCTCAACGTATGACCGGTGGGGTTAGAGGGCGATGCCAGCATGGCAAGACTCGTAYCCTCGCGCCAATGCTGCGCTACCAGTGAGGAGTCTAACTGCCAGCCGCTCTCACGCCCCACAGAGACCGCATCAATTGCAGCGCCCGCCAAGGCCATAAAGTGACGGTTGCAGGGATAGTTTGGGTCAGCCATCAGCACCCGCGAGCCGGTGGCGACTAACAGCTGGCTGGCCAGCAGCAGCGCCCCGGAAGCCCCTGGCGTTACCAAAATACGCGCTGGATCCACAGTAGCGTTAAAGTGCTTAGCGTAGTGCCCGGCAATGGCCTCGCGCAGCGCGGGTAAGCCAGCCGCTGGTGTGTAGCGCGTATGGCCGTTGGCAAGCGCCTGCTGCCCGGCCGCGATTATCGGCGCAGGGGTCGCAAAATCCGGCTCGCCCACTTCCAAGTGGATGACATCATGACCAGCGGCTTCCCGCGCCTGGGCCATTTCCAGCAAATGCATGACCCGAAAAGGGGCAACGTGGTCGACACGCGAATTCCAGGCCATAACGGCTCCTGTATCTAGTCATTATTAAAACTGAGGTATCAGTAAAATAGGGGCATTATTAAAAGTTAACTAAAACATGGCCCTAGTCATATTCCAGACAAGACTATCATCGAAAAGGCACCATTATGCTTGCAACCCAGCCATTTTTCAGCTAAACAAGCATCCCTTTGGCGTGAGATCGTGACAGTTGCTCATGGTCGATCAGTAGTCACATATGTAAGGGGCAGTCCCATGCCAGTAGCAGAAAAGAAACCGGAAGCGTCCAAGTCCTTCACCCCGTATGAGCCAGCGCCGGGTGAAGAGTATATGAACGAGCAGCAGCTAGCGCACTTCCGACAGCTGCTGCTGGACTGGAAACAGGATCTCATGGAAGAGGTGGATCGTACCGTACGCCACCTGCAGGAAGATGCGAACAACTACGCCGACCCCGCCGACCGCGCTACCCAGGAAGAAGGCTTTAGCCTGGAACTGCGCACTCGGGATCGCGAGCGTAAGCTGCTCAAGAAAATTAACGAGACGCTGGATAACATTGACGATGACGATTACGGCTTCTGCGAAGCCTGCGGCGTTGAAATCGGCATTCGTCGTTTAGAAGCTCGCCCCACCGCCACCCTCTGCGTGGATTGCAAAACCCTGGCGGAACTCAAAGAGAAACAGCTGGGCGGCTGAGCGCTAAAAGACCGTGCTACTCGAACGCGGGCACCTTAGGGTGCCCGTTTTTGTGAATGGCTTTTTGTGAATAATCAGCCCCTCTCAACAATGACGCTACCATGAATGATTCTGCTCGCTACCGGGGGCGCTTTGCCCCTACGCCCTCAGGCCCGCTGCACTTTGGCTCGCTGGTCGCCGCCTTGGGCAGCTATCTAGACGCCCGTGCAGCCCAGGGGCAGTGGCTGGTACGTATTGAAGATATCGACCCACCCCGCTGCCCTGAAGGCGCGGCGAGTACTATCCTGCGCCAATTGGAGACTTTCGGCCTGGAGTGGGACGAAGCGGTGCTGTGGCAGCACACCCGCAGTGATGCTTACCAGCAAGCCTTAGACCGGCTTATCCAACTAGACCTTGCTTATCCCTGCAGCTGTTCCCGCAAACAGTGGCAGGCATTTGACATCTACCCGGGCTGGTGCCGCGATGGCGTCTGCGAGCCTACTAAACCGCTGGCCTGGCGGCTGCGCAGCGACCGCGGCGAGCGCCCGATTCGCTGGCAAGACCGGCTGTTCGGCGAGCAGCAGTTTGACCCAGCGGAACTGGGCGATGTGGTGTTAAAGCGCAAGGATGGCCTGTGGGCGTATCAACTTGCCGTCATCGTCGACGACGCCGACCAGCAGATTAGCGATGTAGTGCGCGGGCTCGACCTGCTTGATAACACTCCCTGGCAGCGCCAGTTGCAGGGCGCTCTTAAGCTAGCGCAACCGCGCTACCTACACTTGCCGCTCATCGTCACCGCTGAAGGCCAGAAGCTATCGAAGCAAAACCTCGCCCCCGCCCTGGCTGAAGATGACCACGGTGTGCGCCAGCAGCTCTTTCAAGCCCTGCAAGCGCTTGATCAAGCGCCGCCCCAAGACCTCGCAGCAGAGCCCCCGGCGACTCAGCTACACTGGGCGGTAGCCAACTGGTCACTTGAACGACTGCGCCCCACCAAGCACCGTTCAATACCGCTTTCCATGCTGCCCTCTTCACCACCAGGAGATTGATATGTACGTCTATCGCATCATGCTGTTTTTGGTGTTTGGCGGCTACCTGCTCTCTCCGCTGCTAATGAACGGCTGGAGCGACCCTACGGCTGCCTGGTACCGGCCGTTTGCGATTTGGGGCGGCTTGATTGCGCTAACCCTGTGGCTGGAGCAGAAGAGGAAGCTTGATGAACGTTGAGGTGCACGTTGAGATAGTCGGCGTCCTACTACTGGGGCTAGGCTATCTGGCGCTACTGTTTGGCTGCGGCTTTGCAGTAGAGCGCGGCTGGGTTCCGGTGCGTATTACCCGCCACCCAATTGTTTACACCCTTGCCCTGGGGGTTTACGCCAGTGCCTGGGCAATTTACGGCAGCGTGGAAATGGCCGCCCACGCAGGGTTTGGCTACCTGGCCTACTACCTGGGCGCAGCGGGGGCCTTTTTGCTCGCCCCGGTGCTGTTAGTGCCGATCCAGCGCATCACCCGCACCTATCAATTGACCTCGCTGGCAGATCTATTTGCCTTTCGCTTTCGCTCGCGGTGGGCGGGTACGCTGGTGACTATCGTCAGCCTACTAGCGGTGCTGCCACTGCTGGGCATTCAAGTCCAAACCCTCAGCGAAGCCATCAACATCCTCACCGCCAGCCAAGCGGGGGGTAGCGTTGCGCTGCTCTTTTGTGCCGTTATTGCCGCCTTTGCAGTGATTTTCGGCGCTCGCCACAGTCAGACTCACGGCAGTCACGACACCCTGCTCAGCGCCATTGCATTTGAATCCATCGTTAAGCTGCTGGCCATGCTGGGGCTTGGTGCGGTGGCGCTATGGATGGTGTTTGACGGCCCAGGCGATATGCAGCTGTGGCTGGAAGGCCCCGGTGCTATCCTCCAACAGCAGACACCCCAACTTGACCCTGCACAGTGGCGAACCCTACTGCTGTTGTTTTTTGCCGCGGCCTTTATGATGCCGCACCTATTCCATATCAGCTTTGCGGAAAGCCTGTCGCGGCATACCCTGCTGCAAGCCAGCTGGGCACTGCCGCTGTTTCTACTGTTAATGGCGCTGCCGGTGCCGCTGATCTGGTGGGCCGCTCAATCGGTTAATCCCGACATCCCCATCGCCGCTTATGCCGCCTACTTGATGACCGAGCACTGGTGGGTCGGGGCGCTGGCGTTTATCGGCGGGTTAGCCGCCGCCAGCGGCACCATGATCATGATTGCGCTGGCGCTTTCCGGCATGGTGCTGAACCATATCGTGCTGGTAGCGAGGCCCCCCGAGGCACGCAGCGACCTCTATGGTTGGCTGCTATGGCTACGCCGTGGCTTAGTCGTTGCGGTGATTATCGGCGGCTGGTTGTTTTACCAGTGGGTAGGGCGCTACCACGGCTTAATCGGCCTAGGGCTCGCCGCGTTTGTCGGCATGGCCCAATGCCTGCCCGGTATGCTGGCGCTGCTCTACTGGCCCGGCGCTAACCGTAAAGGCATGATTGTTGGCCTGATCGCAGGCGTCGTCGTGTGGCTGTGGGGCCTATGGCTGCCGCTTATGTTCTCKCTCCCCGTACCGACGCTACCCTTTACACCGTTTACGCCCGCCAATGCACCGGTTTGGTATAACGTCACGCTGCTGTCGCTGGCGGTCAATATCCTGCTGCTGATTGTGATATCGCTGTTTACGCGGATTTCTGAAGGGGAGCAGTCCGCCGCGGAAGCGTGCTCAGTGGATGCGGTTATCCGCTCGAAGCGCTTTCCGCTGGAAGCCGCGACGGCGAGTGATTTTGCTAACCATTTAGCCCAAGCGCTGGGCGACGAAGCCGCCCAACGCGAAGTCGCCCGTGCCTTGAAAGCGCTCAACTTAACGCCCCAGGAGCGGCGCCCCTACGCTCTGCGCCGCCTGCGCGACCGTATTCAAGCCAACCTCTCGGGGTTAATGGGGCCTTCAGTGGCACGAGATATTGTTGACCGCTACCTGCCCTACCGCCACGATGACTCCCCGGAAACCGACGATATTCACTTTGTTGAAAGTCGCCTGGAGGCCTACCGTTCGCGGTTAACGGGGCTAGCCCGGGAACTCGACGGCTTGCGCCGCCACCACCGCCAAACCCTGGCCTATCTGCCCGTGGGGCTGTGCGTGCTAGGCGATGACGATGAACTACTAATGTGGAATCAGGCGCTCTCGCAGCTCTCGGGGATTAGCGGTGAAAGCGTGATCGGTTCGCGCCGCGATAGCCTACCCGCCCCCTGGCCCAGCCTGCTGGGCAGCGTGTTAGACGCGACGCCAGGCCCGCTCTACAAGCAGGCGGTGACGCTGCACGGCAAGGATTACTTTCTGACCCTGCACAAAGCTATTCTCAGCGGCCACGACAGCCGTGGGGGCAGCGTGATTTTGATTGAAGACCATACCGAAATGAAGTGGCTGGAAGACGAGTTGGTGCATGCGGCGCGACTCGCCTCCATTGGCCAGTTGGCTGCCGGGGTCGCCCATGAAATTGGCAATCCGATTACCGGTATCTCGTCGCTGGCGCAAAACCTGCGCTACGACACCAACGACCCTGTGCTGCTGGAAACCGCCGATCAGATCCAGCAGTTGACCCAAAGGGTGACTAAAATCGTCAATTCATTGGTCGGCTTTGCCCACGGTGGGCGCCAAACGGTGCCGCTCCCCGCCTCCCCCGTGGCGCTCGCATCAATTAGCGAAGATGCACTGCACTTGATCCACCTCGCCCGCTCGGGAGAGGATGTTACCTTAACCAATGAGATACCCGACGATCTGGTGGTGCGCGGCGATGCCCAGCGGTTAACCCAAGTGATGGTCAACCTACTGAGCAACGCCAGGGATGCCTGCGACCAGGAGGGAGATGTTCATATTAGCGCAGGGCGCCACCAGCAGCTTGCCTGGTGGCGAATAACCGATAACGGTCAGGGTATCGATCCACGGGTGCGCGACCACTTATTTGAGCCTTTTACCACCACTAAGCCAGCAGGCGAAGGCACCGGCCTGGGTCTTTCACTGGCTTATCAGATTATCAATGAGCACCAGGGTAAAATAGAGGTGGCCTCGCCACCGCCCGGACAGCCTCGCGGCACAGCCATTACGTTATGGCTGCCGCTTTACCAACAGGATGATCAGCCAGCCCATGCCCAGGATTCTGATTGTTGAAGATGAAGCGATTATTCGCAGCGCGTTAAAGCGCCTGCTGGAACGCCACGACTATACGGTCAGCGAAGCAGGCAGCGCTGAGGAGGCCAGCCAGCTTGAACTCAAAGGGTTCGACCTCATCATCAGCGACCTGCGCCTGCCGGGCGAGCCGGGCACCACGCTGATCGCGGCTTCAAGCCCCGTGCCGGTTCTGATCATGACCAGCTACGCCAGCATGCGCTCTGCCGTGGAGTCGCTCAAACAGGGCGCCGTGGACTACGTTGCCAAGCCCTTCGACCATGCGGAGCTGCTGGAAACCGTTGAGCGAATTCTGCACAAGCAGTCGATGCAGCAGAGCCCACCGCCGGATATCACCGATGCCGGCGGCGGCCGCCAGACCATGATCGGCAACTGCGTTGCCATGCAGCAGGTCTACACCCGCATTAGTAAAACCGCCCCCGCCGATGTCACCGTACTGGTTCTGGGCGAGTCGGGCACCGGTAAGGAGCTGGTGGCACGCGCGATTCACCAGCAGAGCAAGCGCGCCAAAGCGCCGCTGATCTGCGTCAACTGCGCGGCGATTCCTGAAACACTGATCGAATCCGAACTGTTTGGCCATGAGAAAGGGGCTTTTACCGGCGCCAGCGCCGCGCGCACCGGGTTAGTCGAAGCGGCCGATGGCGGCACGCTGTTTTTGGATGAGATTGGCGAACTGCCGCTGGATGCCCAAGCACGGCTGTTACGTGTACTCCAAGAGGGCGAAATCCGTAAAATTGGCTCAGTGGAAACCCGTCACGTTAATGTCCGGCTGATTGCGGCCACCCACCGTGACCTGCGGGCGCTGTCAAAAACCGGTGAGTTCCGTCTCGATCTTTACTACCGGCTGAACGTGATGCAGATCGAGCTGCCGCCGTTGCGCGAGCGCGAGGATGACGTGCTCGAGATCGCCGACATTCTGCTCGACAAAGCATGTAAGCGTCATGAACGGACCGGTCTGCGTTTATCMCGTGCTGCCCGCCAGGACTTGCGCGACTACCCTTGGCCAGGCAACGTACGCGAGCTGGAGAACGCCCTTGAGCGTGGCGTCATTCTTGCCGAGGGACATCTGATCCACCCGGATGATTTAGGTTTAGCGCCCATTACCGCTCGCCCTCATGCTCCGTCAACGACCACTCCCACCACCTCTGGCAGTGCAGATAATACCGCTGAAGAAAATGAAGACGACCTCTCGTTAGAGGATTACTTTCAGCATTTTGTGCTTGAGCACCAAGACCAAATGAGTGAAACCGAACTGGCACAAAAGCTTGGTATAAGCCGTAAAAATCTTTGGGAGCGGCGCCAACGGCTTGGCATACCGCGCAAAAAAACGGCCCGGCGCCCAGGCYAAGCCCCCGGGGCGCCTAGCTACCCGGACTCCTCGCGCCCTCTACGACCATTGTCTAATACACTGATTTAAATAAGAAATATCCCACTCTTTGCTACCCTGGCACTGTTACCTTCCCACACAAAGCCGCGCACAAACGGACCCAGAAGGGGTAACACTTTTTGCGCCGCTAAGTTCCGCCACGTTCAAAAAAACGCCAACCTTCTGAAATTTATAATTTATTAAATAGGTGGCACAGCGTCTGCAGTATTACTGGGTAAGAAAAACAAACTGGGCATAGCGGTAGGTCACCAACAAAAACAACATGACCTCACCCCAACCTGAGCCACAACAAAAACAACAGGGCCAGGTAGAGATAACGGTACTAACAATAACAATAGGCTTGAGTCTCATTACTTGCTTGCGCAGTCTACACAGGCGCAGCGAACAATAACAAAAGCAGCAAGTGGCCCGATAAGGACGCGACGTACAACGTGACTTGGCATCCTAACAACAACAATAGCTGTCAGTGTGTACACCCCGGCGCCAATAATAATTCCCCGGGGGGAGAAAAGTTCGCGGTTGGATTATTGTTTTGAATACGAGGCGGTCGGAACGATTGCGATCCTAACGCCTACCGACTGCGGTGCGTATTCAGGGCGATGTGCCATCATGAAGAAAAACAGCAGCAGGGACGCTGATTAATCGCTTAATAGGGGAGGCTCTCTTAGCCTCCCCTTTCCGTGTCTGGACACTTGAGTTTATGCAAACCAGCGTCAAATGCTTTGCAAGCCTTGGGGGGTCGGATACACTCGGACATTAACTGTCTATGTTAGGTACTCATTTGACGTGCTTTTTACATAGCCATGTTACGCAATACTTGACTTTTTTATGTACCCTGCGAGTTGAAATCGTCGCATGTTTAAAGGATTTACCCGTTTCCTACACAGCCCGGGGGAGCAATTGAAAACCTTGCTTGATCCCCAAGAGAGCACTACCAGCGCCCTTACTCCGCGCAACATCCCTCGGTCCGAGCACCCTGTTTCTCGCCAGCATATTAGTGATGCCGCGTTAAAAGTGCTTTATCGCCTTAGCGGGGCTGGTTTCGACGCCTATTTGGTGGGCGGCTGCATCCGCGATGCACTGCTTGGCAAAATGCCCAAGGATTTTGACGTCGCCACCAACGCCACCCCCGAACAGGTGCGCGATCTATTTCGTAACTCGCGCCTGATCGGCCGCCGTTTTCGGATTGTCCACGTGCGCTTTGGCCGCGAGGTCATTGAGGTCACCACCTTCCGTGGCAAACCCCAAGACGAGCATGGCGATCACATAGCCCACCAGTCAGATGAAGGGTTGCTGCTGCGTGACAATGTATGGGGCAATATTGAAGAAGACGCCCTGCGGCGCGACTTTACCGTTAATGCGCTCTACTACAATATCGCCGACTTCAGCATCACCGATTTTGCCAATGGTGCCGAGGACATCAAGACCCGCACCCTGCGCCTGATTGGCGACCCGGCGACACGCTACCGCGAAGACCCGGTGCGGATGCTGCGGGCGGTGCGCTTTGCGGCTAAGCTCGACTTCACCCTAGACCCGGCCACCGAAGCGCCAATGTACGACCAGGCGCCATTGCTGCTGCAGATTCCGCCAGCGCGCCTATTCGATGAAGTGCTCAAGCTGTTTATGTCGGGCCACGGCTTGGTCACCTTCCGGCTGCTTAGCCACTACGGCCTATTCGGCATGCTGTTCCCCGAGGCCGAAGAAGCCATGGCCGATGCCGCCTGGGCCGAAGAGCTGATTGAACAGGCGCTGACCAATACCGATAAACGTATCGCCGAAGAGCGCCCCGTCACCCCAGCGTTTCTGCTGGCGGCGTTTTTATGGGCACCGGTCAAACATCGCCAGGAAGCACTGGAACAGGAGGGCATGCCGCCCATTCCTGCGCTTCAAGCGGCGGCTCAGCAGGTGGTTTCTCGTCAGTTAGAGTTCACCTCAATTCCCAAGCGCTTTGGTATCCCCATGCGGGAAATTTGGGAGCTTCAGCAGCGCCTACCTCAGCGGCGCGGTAAAAAAGCTTTCCAAACCCGCGAACATTCTCGTTTCCGGGCGGGCTATGACCTGCTACTGCTGCGCGAGCAGGCGGGCGAGATACCCAGTGGTTTAGGCGAATGGTGGACGGCGTTTCAGCGCGGCGATGAGCACGAACAGCGTCGCCTGCTGCAAAAAGTTGGCGGCGACCCCGCCAGCCAGGGCGACCGTCGTCGCAAACGGCGCCGTAAGCCGAGCGCGCCAGAGTAGTGGGTGCGCCTTCCCAGCTCGCCTATATTGGCTTGGGTAGCAATCTAGAGTCGCCTATCGAGCAGGTTCGCGAGGCCCTCAACGAGCTGGCAATGCTACCGCTAAGTCGATTGGTGGCAGCATCATCGCTTTACGCCAGCCGCCCGGTGGGGCCGCAGGATCAGCCGGACTTTATCAACGCGGTGGCCGCGCTGGAGACGCAGCTCTCGCCGCTGGCGCTACTCGACCAGCTTCAGGCGTTAGAGCAGCAGCATCGCCGCCGCCGCCAGCGCCACTGGGGGCCCCGCACGCTTGATCTTGACCTGCTGCTCTACGCTAATGACCACATCAACTCGCCGCGTTTACGCGTACCGCACCCGCAAATGACTGCCCGGGCCTTTGTACTGCTCCCCCTCGCAGAGATCGCCCCCTCTCTAGACCTTCTCCAACAGCCGCTATCCACGTGGCTTGAGCAAGTTGAGAACCAAGGCTTGGAACGCTTACCTAACGCCTAGTGTGCGGCTAACGCTACCATTTGACACAAATCTCGACACCGACACCCCATTCAGGTAACAATTACCGGTTACGCCACTTCGCGCATGCAGGGATGCAGCATCAATAATGGTCGGCTGCCTATGTCGCAGCGGCCTCACGTAAAACATGAGAGCACGCCATGAAAACCGTCACCCTAAGCACGCTGCAGGCCTATAAGCAGGCTGGCGAGACGTTCAGTTGCCTAACCGCTTACGACGCCTCCTTTGCCCATGCGGCAAGCCAGGCAGGCATTGATGTCCTGCTCGTCGGTGATTCGCTGGGCATGGTGCTACAGGGCCATAACAGCACCCTACCCGTCACCATTGACGATATCATTTACCACACCCGCTGCGCGGCGCGTGGTAAAGGCCATAGCCTGCTGATGGTAGACCTCCCCTTTATGAGCAACGCCACCACGGAGCGCCTGTTGGAAGATGCCGGTGCCGTGATGCGCGCGGGCGCGGAGCTGGTCAAACTGGAAGGCGAAGCGTGGATGGCCGATGGCATTCGTGAACTTACCCGCCGCGGCGTACCGGTGTGTGCCCACCTGGGCTTAACACCGCAAACCGTGCATCAGCTAGGTGGCTATAAAGTGCAGGGACGCGACGCTGCTCAAGCGGAACGCATCATTAACGACGCAAAAGTACTTGTCGAGGCGGGCGCTTCGGTGATTCTGCTCGAGTGCGTTCCTGCCAGTCTGGGCAAAGCGGTCACCGCCGCGCTGGATGTGCCGGTGATTGGCATTGGCGCAGGACCGGATACCGACGGCCAAATTCTGGTGATGCACGATGTGCTGGGCGTCACCCACGGACGCACGCCGCGCTTTGTGAAAAACTTTATGGTTGAGGCGGACAGCATTCAAACTGCGTTTCAGCGCTACCATGAAGCGGTCAAAACACGCACTTTCCCAGCCCAAGAGCACTGCTTTTAAAGATGACGGTTAAGGCATCTCGTCTATCGACCACCTTTTGTCACTCATACGAAACGACTATGCGCACTTTGCGAGACATTGATCAGCTCCGCAGCACGCTGCGAGATTACCGCCAACGCGGCCAGCGTATTGCCCTGGTGCCCACCATGGGCAATCTCCACGCAGGCCACCTAGCGCTGGTCGCCTGCGCGCGCCAACACGCCGATATCGTGGTCGCAAGCCTGTTCGTCAATCCGATGCAGTTTGGCCCAGGCGAAGACTTAGACGGCTACCCGCGTACCTTTGATGCCGATCAAGCGCAGCTTATCGAGGCTGGCTGCGACGTGCTGTTCGCCCCGGCGGCGAGCTCGCTCTACCCTAACGGCTTGGACGCACAGACCCGCGTGCATGTGCCCGTGGTGGGCGAAGGGCTGTGCGGCGGCTCACGCCCCGGCCATTTCGACGGCGTCTCCACCGTGGTCAGCATGCTGTTTAATCTGGTGCAGCCAGATATTGCCTGCTTTGGGGAGAAGGATTACCAGCAGCTTGCGGTGATTCGTAAGCTGGTGCGCGATCTGCACATGCCCATCGAAATTATCGGCGTGCCCATCGTGCGCGCAGAAGATGGTTTGGCACTGTCATCGCGTAACGGCTATTTAAGTCGCGAGGAGCGCGCCATTGCCCCTGTGCTCTACCGAACGCTGTGTACACTACGCGACGCACTGGAACATGGCGACGCTATCGAAAAGGTACTACACCAGGGTAAAGCCGCGCTGTATGATGCGGGCTTTACACCGGACTACCTGGAATTGCGCGATGCCTCGCTCGCCCCGGTCAGCCCAGCGACTCGCCAGGCAGTACTGCTGGCCGCCGCCAAACTAGGCCCGGCGCGATTAATCGACAACCTCACGGTTCAGCTCCCGAACAGCGCTGCCACGACTATGAGTGAATAAACCAACAACGAGGAATACAGGAACTCACAATGCACACCATTATGCTCAAAGCCAAGCTGCACATGGCTCGCGTCACACACGCGGTACTCAACTACGAAGGCTCCTGCGCCATCGACGGTGACTTGCTGGATATGGCGGGCATTCGTGAAAATGAGCAGATCCAGATTTACAACGTCGAGAACGGCGAACGCTTCACCACTTACGCTATCCGCGGTGAGGAAGGCTCCAAACTTATCTCGATCAACGGCGCTGCGGCCCACCTTGCCGCCCCTGGCCACCGGATCATTATCTGCAGCTACGCCCACTACTCCGAAGCCGAACTGGAAAACCACCAGCCTGCGCTGGTGTATCTGCAGGAAGGCAACCACGTCAGCCACACCAGCAATATTATCCCGGTGCAGTTGGCCTGATCACAACTGGCCGAATCTTAGCGCCTCTACTACTTTCCCCTGACGGGCCACATGTTGGCCCGTTTTTATTTGCCCATAAAGGTTTATTGCCGCAACGCACCACCTTCCCCTATGCTGAAGAGACGGCTGACACAGCACGAATAAAAGAGTACGGCTGCAGAGCACGCCTATCGGGCATCTGGCATCAGACTGTCTGTTAATTACTCCAGGAGTCATCTTATGCAAGAAGTAGTCATTGTTGCGGCACGCCGCACCGCTGTGGGCGCTTTCGGCGGCTCCCTCGCAGGTATTCCCGCGAGCGACCTCGGCGCCTTGGTGATCAAAGATATCCTCGCCTCAACCGGCGTTTCTCCCGATCAAGTTGACGAAGTACTGCTGGGCCAAGTGCTCACCGCAGGCGTTGGCCAAAACCCGGCGCGCCAAGCGGCTATCAAGGGCGGCCTGCCAGACTCGGTACCGGCCATGACCATCAACAAAGTGTGTGGTTCAGGCCTTAAAGCGCTGCATCTCGCCACTCAAGCCATTCGCTGTGGCGATGCTGAGCTGATTCTGGCCGGTGGTCAGGAGAACATGTCCGCCTCGCCACACGTACTCCCCAACTCCCGCAACGGTCAGCGCATGGGCGATTGGAAGGCAATTGATTCCATGGTGCACGACGGCCTGTGGGATGCGTTCAACAACTACCACATGGGCATTACTGCCGAGAACTTGGCCGAGAAGTACGGCATCACCCGCGAAGCGATGGACGAGTTCGCCGCAGCGTCCCAGCAGAAAGCCGCTGCCGCCATCAAAGAAGGTAAGTTCAAAGGTCAGATCGTGCCGGTGGAAATCCCCCAGCGCAAAGGCGACCCGGTGGTGTTTGATACCGATGAGAACCCACGGGAAGTTACCGCGGAGAAGCTTGGCGGCATGCGCCCTGCGTTTAAGAAAGACGGCACCGTTACCGCCGGTAACGCCTCGGCGCTCAACGACGGCGCGGCAGTGGTTATGCTCTGCTCCGCCGAAAAAGCCAAGCAGCTGGGGCTAGAGCCGCTGGCGCGTATTGCCGCTTACTCCAACGCAGGCGTTGATCCTGCCATTATGGGTATCGGCCCCGCACCGGCTACCCGCCGCTGCTTGGAAAAAGCCGGCTGGAGCCTGGATGACCTGGATCTGGTAGAAGCCAACGAAGCCTTCGCTGCCCAGGCACTCTCCGTTAACAAAGAACTTGGCTGGGATGTCAGCAAGGTCAACGTCAACGGCGGTGCCATTGCCCTAGGCCACCCCATCGGCGCTTCCGGCTGCCGCGTACTGGTCACCCTGCTCCACGAAATGATCGCCCGCGACGCCAAGAAAGGCCTCGCGACGCTGTGTATCGGCGGCGGTCAGGGTGTCGCACTGGCGATAGAGCGTCCTTAACAATCGTCTTCGGTTAACCAGCCAAACATGCCCCCGTTGCGACGGGGGTATTTTTTGGCTTGTAGATGATTAGCGTGACCTCTCACCGACCACCCTGGCAGGTGTGCTCAGCACCAGCAGCGCGCCCAGCAGGAATAGCCCGGAAGCCGCCCACATGGCGATAGGTAAGCTAGTGCCATCAACGATACGCCCACCGACCATTGCCCCCAAACCAATCGACATATTGAAGGTAAACGCCATTAACGCCGTGGCGGCTTCGGTATTGGGTGCGGTGCGTAAAATCCAGGTTTGAATGCTTACCGATACACTGCCGAACACGGCGCCCCAGGCCATTAGCAAGAACACGCCACTGCTCGGTTGAATACCCAGCACCGGGAAAGCAGCTACAACGATAAGCAGCAGGCTGGGAATCSCCAGCACCGCGCGGTAGGGGTGCCGCCCGGCGAACATACCCGCCGCAATGTTGCCCAGGATGCCTGCGGCCCCGTAGAGCAGGAGCAGGCTGCCCACATGGCGCTGGGAAATACCGCTAATCTCCTGCAGGATAGGGCTAATAAAGGTGTAGGCGGCAAAGTGCCCCACCACCACAAACCCTGTGGTTAATACCGCCACCCGTACACCACGATTACTAAATTGCTGCGCCAGTACTCGCAGACGAACAGGTTCACGTGGTGGCAAAGACGGCAGCCAACGCCACAGCGCAATGGCCGTTAACAGGCTAAAACCGCCCAGCGCCCCAAAGGCGACCCGCCAGTTGCTGAAATCGCCCAATAGCGTGCCCAGCGGTACGCCCAGCACCGAGGCTGCCGCGACACCACCAAAAATCATCGTCATCGCTTTAGGCACCTGTGCCTCCGGCACAAGGCGCGGGGCAATACTGCCCGCCACCGCCCAAAACCCACCAATGCTAAGCCCCACCAGCACACGGGCGGCAAGCAACAGGATAAAGCTGCTGGCCAATGCCGAGAGCACACTCCCGGCCACCATCACGACCATCAATACCGTGAGCATAATACGCCGATCCAAGCGCCCCACCGCGACCGGCAGCAGCGGGGCTGAAAAGGCAGCGACCACGCCGGGCACGGTGACCATTAAGCCTGCCATGCCGGGGGTAACGCCCATGCTCGATGCCACCTGAGAAAGCAACCCAATCGGCAGCTGCTCCGCGGTCACCAGTAAAAAAATGCCGATCATCMCGGCCACCACCGCCCACCAGCGCGGCGCTTGTTGCTGCTCCATCTGCTGCTCCCTGACTGTTGACTGTCTAAATCCCGGCGAACATAGCTTTAGCTAACATCAAAACACTATCTAGTAAAAAAGTGCTTTGCTAAAACGGTACCTAGCAAAAAAATACCTAGCAAAAACAAAGCCCCCGCAGCCAGAGGCTACGAGGGCGGTATCAGAAACCTAGCCAGCGATTTAAATCGTCGCTTCGGTTTCCGCTGCTTCTGCTGCGAAAGCGGTTTTCTCTTCTTCAGTGATCTCTTTCATCGACAGCTTCACGCGGTTGCGGTTGTCGATATCAAGTACCTTCACAATCACGTCATCGCCTTCGTTCAAGAAGTCGCGCACGTTGTTAACGCGCTCGGCAACGATTTGCGAGATGTGCACCAGGCCATCGGTACCCGGCATGATGTTCACGAACGCGCCGAAGTCAGCAATGCGTACCACTTTACCCATATACAGCTTGCCGATTTCCGCTTCAGCGGTAATCGCCAGTACGGTGTCAATGGCGCGCTTGGCGGCGGCTTTATCTTCCGCGTAGATACGTACGGTGCCGTCGTCGTCGAGATCGATTGAAGCGCCGGTGTCTTCGCAGATTTTACGAATCATCGCGCCGCCTTTACCGATCACATCGCGGATCTTGTCGGGRTCGATTTTAATCGTTGCCATGGACGGGGCGTTGTCGGAGACATCGCTACGGCTCTGGCTGATCACCACATTCATCTGCTCAAGAATACTCAGCCGCGCGGTCAGTGCTTGCTGCAGCGCGAGCTCCATAATCTCTTCGTTGATGCCTTCGATCTTGATGTCCATCTGCAGGGCGGTAACGCCCTCTTCAGAACCTGCGACTTTAAAGTCCATATCGCCGAGGTGGTCTTCATCACCCAGGATATCGGTCAATACCGCGAAGCCGTCCGGGTCTTTTACCAGACCCATTGCGATACCCGCCACCGGTGCTTTTAGCGGCACGCCTGCATCCATCAACGCCAGCGAAGAGCCACATACGGAAGCCATCGAGCTAGAGCCGTTAGACTCGGTGATTTCCGAGACCACGCGAATGGTATAGGGGAAGGTATCTTCGGATGGCAGCATCGCCTGTACGCCGCGACGCGCTAGGCGGCCATGGCCGATTTCACGACGCTTAGGGCCACCCATAAAGCCCGCTTCGCCTACCGAGTAGGGAGGGAAGTTGTAGTGCAGCATAAAGCGGTCTTTACGCTCGCCTTCCAGTGATTCAATTAGCTGTGAGTCACGCAGCGTGCCCAGCGTTGCCACGGCTATCGCCTGGGTCTCACCACGGGTAAAGATGGCCGAACCGTGGGCTTTTGGCAGCACGCCGACTTCGATAGCCAGCGGGCGCACGGTCTGGTTGTCGCGACCATCAATACGCGGCTCGCCTTTGACAACCCGCGAACGCACCACGCGTTTTTCCAGGCTAGCAAAAGCACCTTTAACGTCATCTTTACTGAACTTGTCGTTAACCGGTTCGCCTTCATCGGCTGCCAGCTGTTCAATCGCCTGGTCTTTCAACTCAGCCAGTGCATCCTGGCGCTGCATTTTGTCGGTGATGCGGTAAGCATCGCCCACTTTAGCCTCAAACGCATCGGCCATAGCGGTTTTGAGCGCCTGGTTCTCTTCGGCGGCCTGCCACTCCCAGCGCGGCTTACCGGCTTCAGCAACCAGTTCGTTGATGGCGCTGATCGCTACCTGCATCTCTTGGTGGCCGAACAGTACGGCTCCCAGCATTTCGTCTTCAAGCAGCTCTTTAGCTTCAGACTCAACCATCAGCACGGCTTTTTCAGTACCGGCGACGACCATGTCGAGCTCAGAGGTGGCCAGTTCTTCAACGGTTGGGTTGAGGAAGTAGCCTTTCTCTTCGTTAAAACCAACGCGGGCTGCGCCGATCGGGCCACTAAACGGCACGCCAGAGATGCTCAGCGCTGCGGAAGTACCCAGCAGTGCGGCAATATCCGGATCGTGATTACGGTCGGTGGAGAGAACGGTACAGACGACCTGCACTTCGTTCATAAAGCCTTTGGGGAACAGCGGACGGATCGGGCGATCGATCAGCCGCGAAGTCAGCGTCTCTTTCTCAGTGGGTCGTCCTTCGCGCTTAAAGAAGCCGCCAGGAATTTTGCCCACTGCGTAGGTTTTCTCCTGGTAGTGTACCGAGAGAGGGAAAAAGGGTTGGCTCGGGTTAGCCTCTTTACGAGCGACCACGGTACACAGCACGACGGTGTCGTCCATGGTAACCATGACAGCGCCGGTGGCTTGGCGAGCAATACGCCCGGTTTCGAGCGTGACGGTGCTACGACCGTACTGGAACGTTTTCTTTACCGGATTCACAGCGACTTCCTTCAGCATTATCAATATCTACTTGTCTATTCGTTTAGGTCGTTTTGACTGGTTACCATTCTAGGCGCTGGAACGCGATAGGGCTACCAGTTCCTGCTTGCCCCCAGCACTATTGAGATAAACCCGAAACATAAAAAAACGGGCAGCTCTTTATGAGCTGCCCSTTTCGAATCGTTGCCGTTAACGCTTAACGACGCAGACCTAAACGCTGGATCAGGGACTGATAGCGTTCGAAATCTTTACGCTTTAGGTAGTCCAGCAACTTACGACGCTGGTTAACCATGCGGATCAGACCACGACGAGAGTGGTGATCCTGTTTGTTGGTCTTGAAGTGGTCCTGCAGGCCATTGATGTTGGCGCTCAGCAGTGCAACCTGTACTTCAGGGGAACCGGTATCGTTATCGCCGCGGCCGTATTCAGTGACGATCTCGGCCTTCTTCTCAGCGGTTAAAGCCATCTGTCTCTCCAGTAAGCAATATGCCTAAAAATGAATGGGTGAGACCACGCATATTTGCAGTCTCAAGCTACTATTTTCCCGTAAAGTGCTGCGTCCTTGCAACGCTGATTACGAGATAGCGACGGTACTTAACAGCCGCTTAGGCGCCACTTCCTGGGCACCTTTCACTACGCCAAGGCCGATAAACGTCTCGGCGTAATAAAGTCTGGCTACTTCGTCTGCGGCTAATGCGCCGGTTTCGAGAGCAGCGGGCTGGCCATGGGCCAAACGGGCGTGGGCGGTGTCGTCTACCGTCAGTAACGGCAAATGATCCACCAGCACATCCACGGGCATTAGCTCAGCTTCCAGTGCTGCCTGGTCGGCCAGTGCTTCCAAGGCCTCTAGCGTCCACATCGCGTCGGCTAAAAAGGGCCCTGTTTTGAGCCTTCTTAGTTGACTGATGTGCGCACCACAGCCAAGCGCTTGACCAATATCTTCGGCTAACGTGCGGATGTAAGTGCCTTTACTGCAGCTTACTTCCAGCTCAAAAGCGCTGCCTTCAAACGATAGCAGGCGCGCATCATACACGCTTACCCGCCGAGCTGCACGCTCTACGTGTTTGCCTTCGCGGGCTAACTCGTAAAGTTTTTTGCCCTGATGCTTTAGCGCCGAGTACATGGGAGGCACTTGGTCAATCTCACCGCGAAAGCGGGTGAGCACAGTTTCCACGTCATCGGCGCTTAAACTGGGAACCTCATGCTGCTCAATAATCGTGCCTTCCGCATCGCCGGTATCGGTGATCACCCCAAGCTCTATCCGGGTGCGATACACCTTGTCGGCTTCCAGCAAGTGCGACGAGAACTTGGTCGCTTCGCCTAGGCAAATCGGCAATAAGCCGGTTGCCATCGGGTCGAGCGTGCCGGTGTGCCCGGCTTTTTGAGCCTGGAACAGCCGACGTACACGCTGCAGCGCATGGTTGCTGGAAACGCCTTTGGGCTTATCCAGCAGCAGTACGCCATTGACCGGCAAACCACGACGTTGACGCGCCACTAGCGAGTTTCCTCACTTTGCTCGGCAGCGTCGTCCCCTTCTTCACTTTGATTGCGTGCGCGGTCAGTGGTGACCGCTTCATCAATCAGTGAAGAGAGTTGCTGACCGCGCACCACGCTTTCATCGAAATGAAAACGTAGTTCTGGCACGTGACGTAGCTTGATGCGCTTAGCAATCTGGCTTCTTAGAAAACCCGCAGCGCGCTTAAGCACCTGCAGATTCTCTTTAATACGCTCGGGCTCTTGCTCACCCAACAAAGTGACGTAGACGTCGGAGTAGCCAAGGTCACGGCTAACGGTGACACCGCTGACCGTGACCATGCCCAAACGTGGGTCTTTCACTTCGCGTTGGATCAATACCGCCAGCTCCTTTTGGAGCTGGTCGGCTACCCGGTCAGTACGCTTAAATTCGCGCATGTTTAGCTCCTCGCAGCCTTACAGGCTACGCTCGACCTTCACTTGGTCGAAGACTTCGATCTTATCGCCGACTTGGACATCGTTGTAGTTCTTCACGCCGATGCCACACTCCATGCCGTTGCGCACTTCCTGCACATCGTCTTTGAAGCGGCGCAGCGATTCGAGCTCGCCTTCGTAGATCACCACGTCATCACGCAACACGCGGATCTTCTTATTACGATGCACGCTGCCTTCGATGACCATACAGCCAGCGATGGCACCAATCTTCGGCGCACGGAAGACGTCGCGTACTTCGGCAATACCGACGATCTCTTCTTTCCACTCAGGTGCGAGCATACCGCTCATCGCCTGCTTGACCTCGTCGATCAGCTGGTAAATAACGCTGTAGTAGCGCAGATCCAGACCTTCACGTTCGATGATCTCACGGGCAGCGGCGTCAGCACGGACGTTAAAGCCGACCACGATGGCTTCCGACGCAAGCGCCAGGTTGGCATCGGKACCGGTGATACCACCCACACCAGAGGAAACCACGGCGACTTCAACTTCACCCGTAGAGAGCTCTTCCAGAGCGCCTTTGATCGCTTCCAGCGAACCTTGAACGTCGGCTTTGAGGACGATGTTGACCTTGGCCACTTCGTCTTGGCCCATCTGGCTGAACATGTTCTCCAGCTTGGCCTTCTGCTGACGCGCCAGGCGCACTTCGCGGTACTTGCCTTGACGGAAGTTAGCTACTTCGCGGGCTTTCTTCTCGTCAGCAACGACCATAAAGTCATCACCGGCATCCGGCGTACCGCCCAAGCCTTGAATCTCTACCGGCATGGCCGGGCCAACCGAATCAACCTGCTGGGCAAGTTCGTTGGTCAGCGCACGTACACGACCATAGTGCAGGCCAGCCAGGACGATATCGCCCTTTCTCAGCGTGCCGTTCTGAACCAGTACGGTAGCGACCGGACCACGTCCTTTATCAAGGCGTGACTCAACCACAACACCTTTACCGGGCGCGGAAGGCACGGCTTTTAGCTCAAGCACTTCGGAGGCCAGCTGGATCGCTTCCAGCAGCTCTTCCATACCTTCACCGGTCTTAGCAGACACGTGAACAAACTGGGTGTCGCCGCCCCACTCTTCCGAGATCACGCCGTGCTGGGAAAGCTCATTTTTGATGCGATCAAGATCGATACCATCTTTATCGATCTTGTTGACCGCTACCACCATGGGCACTTCGGCAGCTTTGGAGTGTTCAATCGCCTCAATCGTCTGAGGCATCACGCCATCATCCGCTGCGACGACCAGGATGACGACGTCCGTCGCCTTGGCACCACGGGCACGCATAGCGGTAAACGCCGCGTGGCCTGGGGTATCCAGGAAGGTCACGCCACCGTGGTTATCTTCCACGTGGTAGGCACCGATATGCTGGGTAATACCGCCAGCCTCACCCGTGGCTACTTTCGCTTTACGGATGTAATCGAGCAGCGAAGTTTTACCGTGGTCAACGTGACCCATAACGGTCACTACGGGCGAGCGGGTGATCTCTTCGCCTTCATAGGAGATGCCTTCAAGCATTTCCGTTTCCAGCGCGTCATCTTTCACCAGCTTCGGCGTATGACCCATCTCTTCCACCACGATCGCAGCCGTATCCTGATCGATGGTTTGGTTAATGGTCACTGCCGCGCCCATGTTGAACATGGCCTTGATGACTTCGTTGGCTTTGATCGACATTTTGTCGGCCAATTCCGCCACGCTGATCGATTCAGGGATCGATACTTCACGCACAATCGGCTGAGTCGGTTTCTGGAAAGCGTGCTTGCCGTTGCCGGTCTGGTTGCCACCACGGCGACCACCACGACGCTGCTCGGCACGTTTTACCTTCTTACCGCCGCCACCGCGCTTGCGTTCTTCGCGATCACCACGATCTTCATCGTCACGACGACCCTTGGCTTTTGCTGCAGCCTTCTTCGGCGGCGCAGTACGACGGTCAGAGCGGCCTTCTTTCGGCGGCGCTGGCGGCATATCGTCACCGGACGGCGTGTCGTCGATTTCAAGATTCGGCACCGGGATATCAGGCGTCGCCGGTGCTTTAGTGGCTCTTGGCGTTGATTCAGCCTCTTGCTTACTATGCGCGGCGGCTTCAGCTTCTTTATTGCTACGCGCTGTCGCTTCAGCTACCTGCGCAGCTCGAGCTTTCTTCGCAGCAGCTTTTTCCTCGGCTTCACGCGCATCGGAAACCTTGCGCTCAGCTTCAGCTTCCGCCATATCGCCCACTAGCTGGCGGGGGCCGGTGTAGCTAGGCTCCGGTGCTTTCGGCTTTTCATCTTCAGCGCTTTTGACGTAGGTTTTTTTCTTACGTACCTGCACTTCGATGGTTTTGCCGCGCTCGCCGGTATTGATACGGCTACGGGTTTTGCGCGTCAGCGTGATACGGTTTTTGCCCGCTTCAGCAGTGTCGCTACCGCCATGGCTCTTCTTCAAGAAACTCAGCAGCTTCTGCTTATCTTCTTCAGACACAGCATCGCTTTCTGAAGCGTGCTTCAAACCCGCTTCTTTCATTTGCTCTAGTAGGCGAGGCACATCACGGMCCACCTTTCCTGCGAAATCTTTAACTGTCATATCTGACATATTGACCCTCCTCAGCCCGTGACCTGTTTACTGTGTGTTCGAATCCGATGCGTCATCGACTTCAAACCAGGGCGCACGGGCAGTCATGATCAGTGCCGCTGCGCGCGCTTCGTCCAACTCCTCGATATCGACCAGATCGTCGACAGACTGCTCGGCGAGATCTTCCATGGTAACGATGCCGCGACTGGCCAGAATGAAGGCCAGGTGGCGCTCCATGCCATCCATCTCCAGCAGATCTGCTGCTGGCTGGGCACCGTCTAGCGCTTCTTCCGTGGCAATGGCCATCGTCAGCAGCTCGTCTTTCGCACGTGCACGAAGCGCTTCGACTAAATCTTCATCGAACTCTTCGATTTCGAGCATCTCTTCCATCGGCACGTAGGCGACTTCTTCCAGGGTAGTGAACCCCTCATCCACCAACAGGCGAGCGACATCTTCATCCACATCGAGGTGCTGGATAAAAGAGTCCACCAGGYTATCAATCTCTTGATCGCGCTTAGACTCCGCTTCCTCTTCGGTCATGACATTAATGCGCCAGCCGGTAAGTTCAGAAGCCAAACGCACGTTCTGACCGCTCCGACCAATCGCCTGAGCAAGGTTATCCTGCGCCACGGCCACATCCATTGCGTGGGCATCCTCGTCCACAAGGATAGACCCAACATCGGCAGGTGCCATGGCGTTAATCACCAACTGGGCGGGATTGTCATCCCACAGCACGATATCAACGCGTTCGTTTTGCAGCTCCGAAGAGACCGCTTGAACGCGTGAACCGCGCATACCCACACAGGCACCGACCGGGTCGATGCGGCGATCATTGGTTTTTACCGCAATTTTGGCCCGTGAACCGGGGTCACGCGCAGCACCTTTGATCTCAATCAACTGCTCTGCGATCTCTGGCACTTCAATTTTGAACAGCTCGATGATCAGCTCGGGGCACGTCCGCGATAGCTGAAGCTGGGCACCGCGTGCGTCTGGGTCTACCTTGACCAACAGGGCACGTACCCGCTCGTTCATGCGGTAACGCTCACCGTGAATCATTTCATTGCGCGGCAAAAACGCCTCAGCGTTTTCGCCCAAATCAATGATCAGGCCGTCGCGAGTGGTCTTTTTAACGATGCCCGCTACCAGTTCGCCTTCGCGATCAGCATATTGGCGCACCACTTCTGCCCGCTCAGCTTCACGTACTTTCTGTACGATCACCTGCTTAGCGGTTTGCGCCGCAATACGACCGAACGACGCATTTTCGATGCTTTTTTCCACCACATCGCCTAATTTAAGCGGCGGATCACGCTGCTCGGCGATGCTTTCTTTGATTTCGTAGTCGGGCGTTTCGAATTCGTCATCTTCGACGACCGTCCAGGTGCGGAACGTTTCATATTCCCCAGTACGACGGTCAATATGCACGCGCACATTGGCTTCTTCTTTTTCAAAACGCTTACGTGACGCGCTCGCAAGAGCGGCTTCGACCGCTTCGAAGATGACATCACGCGGGACGCCCTTCTCATTGGAGATCGCGTCAACGACCATTAAAATTTCTTTACTCATGCGTATGCCTCGCCAGAAAACCTATCCTTATGTGCATCACCCCGGCAGCCTGCCGGCAGCGCCGCCACCCGGTCAATCGTCGAACTGCGGTACAATGTGAGCAGAATCAATACTCTCAATTGGAAAGCAGTACTCTTCGCCATCCAGTTGTAGCAGCACTTCATCCCCCTCAACACCGACCAAAAGCCCTTGATACTTGCGCCGCCCGTCAAAGGCAGTGCGCAGTTTCAGCGCGACGTGATGACCTTGAAAGCGGGTAAACTGATCCAGGGAATACAAGGGACGTGCCATGCCTGGCGAGGAGACTTCCAACCGATACTCACCGGCAATGGGGTCTTCTACATCCATAACAGCACTGACTTGGCGGCTAATATCTGCGCAGTCTTCCACGCTAACGCCACTTTCGCGCTCAATATAGATCACCAGCCGCGAATTTTTGCCCTGGGAAAGATGGTCGATGCCCCATAGTTCAAAGCCCATGGCAGCAACAACAGGTTCGATCAGCGCGTGAAGCGCAGCGTGTTTAGTGGCCACAGACAAAGCTCCTATAGCCGTTGCATCAGGCACCTGGCCAGGAGTTATTAGAAAAGCTAGGTGGCTGATTGGCGTTACTCGGGAATGTGTCTCCGCTTATCCGGACGACATCCGCTATTAAGATATTCTTGCTACTCAAAAGCTGCTAACAAAAAGCCCCTTCACTGGAAGGGGCTTTTTAAAAGAAACCTTGTGTACCATTTCTTAAGTACTACTTCCAGTACCGTCTTAGCAACATGTAACAGGCTAAGCCTAGCATGACCGTTATTTTTCAATATATCTTAAAAATAACAAGCCAACACATGCCACTAGAAAATGGTAGCGGGGACCGGATTTGAACCGATGACCTTCGGGTTATGAGCCCGACGAGCTACCAGACTGCTCCACCCCGCATCAATCTAGGTCGACGATAATAGACACTAAAGCCACTTACGTCAAGAACTACTTGCTTCAAGAACGACTTACTGAAAAAAGCCACCTACTTAAAGCTGTTTTTTCGCCTCAGCTGCCAACGCTGGCCTACTGGTAACAAAAGAACATTCTGGGAAGCTGGCAAGCCAGCAAAACAGATGGTGCCGAAGGCGGGACTTGAACCCGCACGACCATACGGTCACTACCCCCTCAAGATAGCGTGTCTACCAATTCCACCACTTCGGCATCAGGGGAGGCTAAAGAAACTCTTTCTGTCTAAACAACGAGCACTACTTACTCGCTGCTTTCCTCTAGCACTGGCGCGGCATTATCCACGTCCGCAGGCCTGTCGTCAAGCGTTGGAACGCTTTGCTGCTGCTCGATCAGGCGCGAATCGGGAATACCCGCTTCTGGCGCCTGACCCGCTTGGGTAGCAAAGTAAGCTAGCGCCATTGAAGTGGCGAAGAAGCCCGCCGCCAAAATGCCGGTGGTGCGCGACAAAAAGTTACCGCTGCCCCGTGAACCAAACACGGTCTGTGATGCACCACCCCCGAAAGCCGCGCCGGCTTCGGCACCTTTACCCTGCTGAAGCAGGATGAGTACCACCAGGGCGACCGCAATCACCACATGAATCATAAGAATTGCAACTTGCATGGCGTTATCCTGCTGACTGACAAATGGCATAAAAATCATCGATCTTGAGTGAGGCTCCGCCCACTAGACCGCCGTCGATATCTGGCTGAGCGAGCAGCTCAGCCGCATTGCTTGCGTTCATACTGCCGCCGTAAAGCAAACGCAGTTGCTCGGCGAGCCCCTTATCGAAACCCGCCTGGTAGGCACGAATGCCTGCCATAACGTCCTGGGCCTGCTCAGGGCTAGCCGTACGGCCAGTGCCAATTGCCCAAACGGGCTCATAGGCAATAACAACCTGCTTGCGCTGATCAGGCTCTAAGCGGGACATGACATACCCCACTTGACGAAGCACCACTTCCATCGTGCGGCCTGCGTCACGCTCTTCTAGAGACTCACCCACACAGAGAATTGGCTTGAGCTCGACACTTAAGGCTGCCAAAAGACGCGCGAAAATTTGCTCATCGCTCTCTTTATAGAGCTGGCGTCGCTCGGAGTGCCCCACCAATACATAAGAGACCGCAAACTCTTTTAGCATACGGCCACTGACTTCACCGGTATGCGCCCCGGAGTGAATAGGGTTCAACGTTTGCGCGCCTAATGACAGCACCGTACCTTCAAACGCATGGCGCGCCGCATCCAAATAGGGGAACGGCGGAATAACCACGACATCCACGTTGGTTGGCGATACGGCGGCGGAGAAGGCCTGGCCGAATTCGTTAATCAGCGCCACGGAACCGTTCATTTTCCAGTTACCGGCAATTAAAGGCGTACGCATCGACTCTCCTCACTCAAGGTGGAGCGAAATGGTATAGGAGCGGCCTTGTCAAGACAACCGCTGTTATAACCACAAGCTGGGTTTACTAAACCAGTTTGCTGAACCGGTTTGCTTTCCCGGTTAGTTGAACACATTTAATTAAGTAGCGCCTGAACCTGACTGGCCAAGCCACGCGCCAATTGATCGACATCTAAATGGGCGCGCCCTTCCACCATCACACGAATGAGCGGCTCAGTCCCTGATGGGCGTAGCAACACTCGGCCCTCATCCCCTAACTCATGCTCTAGCGCCGCTACCGCCTGCTGAAGTGGTGCAGATGCCATGACGTCTTTGGCGCGGGTATCGGCGGGCAAGCGCACATTGACCAGTGCCTGGGGCACTTTTTCCAGCTCTTTTAACAGTGTCGGCAGGCTCTTCTGCTCGCGCATCATCAAGGCCAACACCTGCAGCGCGGAAACGATCCCATCCCCCGTGGTCTGCACATGCCCACATACAATATGCCCAGACGACTCACCACCCAGCTCCCAGCCATTGGCGGCCATGCGCTCCATCACAAAGCGGTCGCCCMCTTTAGCGCGCTCAAAGGGAATCCCCAGCTTATCAAGCGCCATCGACAAGCCAAAGTTGGACATCAGCGTGCCCACTACGCCGCCTTGCAGCAACCCACGCTCGTGGCGATCGCGGGCAATCAGATAGAGAATATCGTCGCCGTCGACTTCGCGGCCATCGCCGTCTACCAGCAGCACGCGGTCACCATCGCCGTCAAAGGCGATTCCTAAATCAGCATTTTGCTGGATCACCGCAGCACGCAGCGCGGCGGGATGGGTTGAGCCCACCTGCTGGTTAATATTTAACCCATCCGGCGAGGCGCCAATGGTGGTAACGTCAGCTCCCAGCYCGCGAAACACATTGGGTGCGATATGGTAAGTAGCGCCGTGAGCACAATCCAGCACGATTTTGAGGCCATGCAGACTAAGCCGATCAGGCAGTGTCGATTTGCAAAACTCGATGTAACGGCCTGCAGCGTCATCAATACGGGKTGCTTTACCCAACTGGGCAGCTTCCGCGGTGGTCAGCGGCGCCTCTAGCATCGTCTCGATACGGTCTTCTGTCTCATCGGGGAGTTTCTTGCCCTCGGCAGAGAAAAACTTGATGCCGTTATCGTCAAACGGGTTATGCGATGCCGAGATGACAATCCCCGCGTCGGCACGGAAGGTGCGCGTTAAGTAGGCAATTCCTGGCGTGGGCATGGGTCCCAGCAGGGATACATCGACACCCGCCGCGGAAAGCCCTGCCTCTAAGGCGGATTCAAACATATAGCCAGAGATCCGGGTATCTTTGCCGATCAGCACCCGCGTTCGCCCTTTATCCCGGCGCAGCACCTGACCCGCCGCCCAACCCAGCTTGAGCATAAAATCAGCCGTAATGGGTGATTTACCCACCGTGCCGCGGATGCCATCCGTCCCGAAATAGCGTCTTGTCATGCGTCAAACTCCTTGTTTAGCGGCGGCTCGCAGCCTTCTTGTAGTACCGCCCACGCCATATTGACTGCATCAACCGTGGCAGCCACATCATGCACACGCAGAATATTCGCGCCACGCTCCACCGCCATGGCAGCGAGCGCTAAACCACCGCAGAGGCGCTCCTCCACCGGACGGCCCAGCACCTTGCCAATCATGCTTTTGCGTGACATACCCMCCAGCAAGGGAAGCTCCAGTGCTTGTAGCGTTTGCATATATTTGAGTAAGCGTAGATTGTGTTCAACGGTTTTGCCGAAGCCAAAGCCGGGGTCAATCAAGAGACGATTGCGGCGCAGACCGGCCGCCTCGCACTCGGCCACCCGGCGCGCCAGATAGTCCGCCACCTCTTCTTCGATGGGGCGCTGATAGGCGGGCGATTGCTGCATATCCTGCGGCTCACCCTGGCGATGCATCAGGCAAACAGGCAGGCCACTGCCCACCGCGGCCAACAGCGCGCCTTCCCGTTCAAGGGCGCGCACATCGTTAATCATTCCAGCCCCCAGCTCACTCGCCTCGCGTATGACGGTCGGGCAGCTCGTATCGACCGACACCAACGCATCCAGCTCGCGCACCAGGACTTCCACCACCGGCGCCACTCGATCCAACTCTTCTTGCGGGCTGACCGGGGTAGCCCCTGGACGGGTCGATTCGCCGCCCACGTCAATCATCGCCGCCCCTTCGGCCAGCATCCGTTCACCGTGGCGCAAAGCATCATCCAATGCCACGTGCTGCCCACCATCGGAAAAAGAGTCCGGCGTCACATTGAGAATGCCCATCACCCGGGGAAAGGAGAGATCCAGCAGATGACGCCCACAGCGCAGTTGGAAAGCATTGTCAGCGTTTTGCGTAGAGGACGTGTCCAGAATTGATTTCATGCTGCAGCCTGGTCAAGAAAAGAAACATTGCAGTGCTATGTACATAGCATATCAAAAAAGGCGCCCCTTGACGGGGCGCCTTCGGCTCATACGAGGGGTGAACTATCTAGTCATTCACTAGGGGCCTGCAGGGCCGCCTAGCGGGTCTGAAGGGCGGCGACGCGGCTCGTCGTCATCCTCTTCACCATTGTCTCCAGAATCACCGCCTCCAGAAGCATCACCATCTGAAGCGTTGGAAGAAGCGTCGTCTTCGGCCTTCACCTGGGGCTTGTCATCGTTGACAGGCGTACCGCCACCGGATGAGTCACCGTCGTCCCAGCCTTCCGGCGGACGCGGATCACGACCTTCCATGATGTCCTTCAACTGCGTGGCATCAATGGTCTCGTACTTCATCAAGGCCTCGGCCATGGCATCCAGCTTATCGCGATTATCGGTCAGGATTTGGCGTGCCTGCTCGTAGCAATCGTCGATGATTTTGCGGACTTCCTTATCAAGGCGCGTAGTGGTGTCGCCCGACTTCATCTTACCGCCACCCTGACCCGGACCGCCGAGGAACTGATGAGACTCATCCTCGTCGTACATGATCGGGCCCATTTCGTCCGACAAGCCCCACTTAGCAACCATGTTGTGAGCCAGCTCAGTAGCACGCTTGATGTCGTTGGAGGCACCCGTGGTCACGCCGTTCGGGCCTAACGTCATCTCTTCGGCAATACGGCCACCAAACAGCGAGCAGATTTGCCCCAGAATTTGCTGACGAGAGAGGCTGTAGCGATCCTCTTCCGGCAGGAACATCGTGACACCCAGCGCACGACCCCGCGGGATAATCGTTACCTTGTAAACCGGGTCATGAGAAGGCACGACCAAACCGATAATGGCGTGACCCGACTCATGGTAAGCCGTGTTGAGCTTCTCTTTGTCGGTCATGACCATCGATTTGCGCTCAGCGCCCATCATGATCTTATCCTTCGCCAGCTCAAGCTCTTCCATGCTGACCAGGCGCTTATTGCGACGGGCTGCAAACAATGCCGATTCGTTAACCAGATTGGCCAAATCAGCACCGGAGAAGCCTGGCGTACCGCGCGCAATCAACTGCGGCTTTACGTCATCCGCCAGCGGCACTTTGCGCAAGTGAACGCCCAAAATGTGCTCGCGACCACGAATATCTGGCAAGCCAACCGTGACCTGGCGGTCAAAACGGCCCGGACGCATCAACGCTGGGTCGAGTACGTCAGGACGGTTGGTCGCGGCGATAACAATGACGCCTTCGTTGGCTTCAAAGCCATCCATCTCGACCAGTAGTTGGTTCAACGTCTGTTCGCGCTCGTCGTTACCACCACCCATACCGGTGCCACGCGAGCGACCCACGGCGTCAATCTCATCGATAAAGATAATGCACGGCGCCTGCTTCTTGGCCTGTTCGAACATGTCGCGCACACGGGATGCACCGACACCAACAAACATTTCAACGAAATCAGAACCGGAAATCGAGAAGAACGGCACTTTAGCTTCGCCCGCAATCGACTTGGCCAACAGCGTTTTACCGGTACCCGGCGGACCCACCATCAAGACGCCGCGGGGGATGGTGCCACCCAAGCGCTGAAATTTGGTTGGGTCGCGCAGGAAGTCGACCAGCTCTTCGACTTCTTCCTTGGCCTCATCACAGCCCGCCACGTCGGCAAAGGTTGTTTTGATCTGATCTTGAGAGAGTAGCTTGGCCTTCGATTTACCAAAGCTCATCGGGCCGCCTTTACCACCACCGGCTCCGCCCTGCATTTGGCGCATGAAGAACATGAAGATGCCCAAAATCAGCAGAATCGGGAAGCTGGCGATCAGCAGCCGCGTCCAGATACTTTGCTGTTCTGGCTCTTTGCCCACTACCGTCACATTGTTGCTCAACAGATCGTCCATCAGCTTCGGATCTTCCGCCGAGGGGCGGATCGTCTGAAACTGAGAGCCATCCGAGCGCTCACCCGTGATGGTGTAGCCATCAATGGTCACGCTACGCACCTGTTGATTTTGCACCTGCTGCACAAACTGGGAATAGTTTGTGTTTTGCGGTGCACTTTCGGTACTGAAATTGTTGAACACTGTCAGTAGGACGGCCGCGATGACCAACCACAGAATCAGGTTCTTCGCCATATCGTTCAAGGGGCTACCCTCATTACAAGAATCTGTCAGTTAAAGCCTGCTGCTTAATAATTCCTTTTACTAGGACATTACATCAGCATCAAGCGTTCAACCATTGCCAAAGCGTCTTATGCCTCGGGCCATCTGTGTCACGCGCACTTATGGCGACTAATGTGACACACGTTGCGCTTGCCTGTCTGGCAATCGCGATGATAAATCTTGGCTATGAACCACGCGGTCAATATCTAACCACACGGACGTTCTATGTCGCGAATAGCTATTTTTGAATAACTACCCACGAAACCCCTCTGCCAGAAAATAGACTTCACGGGAGCGTGCCCGCGAGGCATCCGGCTTACGAGTCACCACTTTGCTAAAGCTGCCACGCAACTCTTTCAAGTAGGCGTCAAACCCTTCCCCCTGGAATACTTTAGCTAAAAATCGACCACCAGGTGACAACGTTTCGCGCGCGAGTTCTAACGCAAGCTCCACTAAATACATCGCCTGAGGCTGATCAATCGCCGCCATACCACTCATATTGGGGGCCATATCCGACATCACAAGGTCTACACGGCGATTATCCAGGCGTTTTAGTATCGCCTCCAGCACCGCCTCCTCAGTGAAATCGCCCTGGATAAAGTCCACGCCGGCCAGCGCATCCATCTCTAGAATATCAGAGGCAATGACCACACCTTCTGGACCCACCCGCTCCGCAGCGATTTGACTCCACCCGCCAGGCGCTGCGCCCAGATCAATCACCGTCATACCCGGACGCAGCAGTTTATCCTTTTCATCCAACTCGATCAGCTTATAGCTAGCGCGGGAGCGGTAGCCATCTTGCCAGCTCTGCTTCACGTACTGGTCGTCGAAATGCTCCTTCTTCCAGTTATTGCTGGTCTTGCTGACGGAATGTTTTCGATTTGGGGGCTTTTGCTGCATGTAGGAATCTAACACTGGAATAAGAGATGGGCGCATTCACGCGATCGCTTTCACTCGGTGTCGTTTCACCGTAAGATGGAGCGTTAAGCGCTAACCGGGATACCGCAAGATACCATGAGCTTGTCACAGGCACAAAAGAAAGCATTTCGTAGCATTGGCCACCATCTTAATCCAGTGGTCACCGTTTCTGAGAACGGCGTCTCCGAAAATTTGCTCGCAGAACTTAACCGCGCACTCACCGATCACGAACTGATCAAAGTGAAACTCGCCCTTCCTGAGCGTGATGATCGCGCTGCCATCATCGCCGAACTGGTTGCTAACAGCCGTGCCGACCTTGTGCAAACCATTGGCAAAATGGCGCTACTGTACCGCAGAAACCCAAAGGTGAACCCGAAGCTTTCTAATGTTACCCGCTTTGAGAACCACCACGGCCGGTATTAACCGCACGCTGTTGCACTAAAACGCCCCTTCAACCGACTTAATGCAGGTCAATTGAAGGGGCGTTTTTTTATCACACGTACTCGACGCTACCTATTTCGTACTCGACGTCACCACCGGGGGTTTTGACCACCACGACATCACCCTCTTCTTTGCCAATTAAGGCACGGGCAATGGGGGAGGTAACCGAGATTCGCCCGGCTTTGATATCTGCTTCGTCTTCCCCGACGATGCGATACGTCACTTCTGCATCGTTTTCCAGGTTTATCAACGACACAGTGACACCAAAAATCACTTTGCCGGTTTTCGGCAACTTAGTGACATCAATCACCTGCGCGACGGAGAGTTTGCCTTCGATCTCCTGAATACGCCCTTCGATAAACCCTTGCTGCTCGCGAGCAGCGTGGTACTCAGCGTTCTCTTTTAGATCGCCGTGCTCACGCGCTTCGGCGATGGCCGCGATCACCTGCGGACGCGCTTCGCCTTTGAGATGATTCAACTCTTCGCGAAGACTTTTTTCTCCCGCAACCGTCATCGGGACCTTGTTCATTGACTTGCTCCTGCATGCAGATCCTGAAGGCGCCGCACCGTAATCTCCCTACCGTACTCAAGCGCCATGCAAACAGCATTAGCGCCCGCCAAGGTGGTCGCATAGGGCACCTTGCGCGCGAGAGCAGTACGGCGAATGACCGAAGAGTCGTTAATAGCCTGACGACCTTCAGTAGTGTTCACAATGTAGGCGATTTCGTCGTTCTTAAGCAGATCGACGATATGGGGACGACCTTCGTAGACTTTATTGACGCGCTCCACAGCGAGCCCGGCAGCTTCCAAAGCAGCTGCTGTTCCCTGTGTTGCACATAGCGTAAAGCCCAATGCTAACAGAGAACGACCCACTTCGATAATCCCTGCCTTGTCGGGTTCGCGTACAGAAAGAAACGCCTTACGCTCGCCGGTCAGCCCAGGGATCGCCTCGCCTGCCCCCAGCTGCGCCTTGAAGAAAGCTTCTGCAAAGGTGTCGCCAGAGCCCATCACTTCGCCGGTCGACTTCATTTCCGGCGAGAGAATCGGGTCAACCCCCTGGAATTTATTGAACGGGAACACCGCCTCTTTAACACTATAGAAGTGCGGCACGATTTCGCGCTCAAAGCCCTGCTCAGCCAGGGTTTTACCGGCCATGCAGCGGGCCGCAATCTGCGCCAGCGAGGTACCAATGCACTTGGACACAAAAGGCACGGTACGCGAAGCGCGCGGATTGACTTCAATGACGTAAATCTCGCCATCCTGCCAGGCAAGCTGCACGTTCATTAGGCCTTTAACGCCCAGCTCAACCGCCATCTGCTTAACCTGATGGCGCATTTCGTCCTGCACATCAGCGGGCAGCGAGTAAGGCGGCAGCGCACAGGCGGAGTCGCCGGAGTGAACGCCCGCTTGCTCTACGTGCTGCATGATGCCGCCGATCACTACCTGCTGACCATCCGACACCGCATCGATATCGATCTCGATCGCGGCACTCAAAAAGTGATCCAGCAGCACCGGTGAGTCGTTGGAGACTTTCACCGCGTGGGTCATGTAATTCTCAAGCTCGGAGGCGTCGTAGACGATCTCCATAGCCCGGCCACCCAGCACGTAGCTGGGGCGCACCACCAGCGGGTAGCCAATCGCCTCAGCTTTATCGAACGCTTCGGCAAAGCTACGCGCCGTGGCATTGGGCGGCTGCTTCAAGCCCAGCTTGTCGATCATCACCTGGAAGCGCTCACGATCTTCAGCGCGGTCGATAGCGTCCGGCGTGGTGCCAATGATCGGCACACCGGCTGCCTCTAGCTCGCGGGCCAGCTTTAGCGGCGTTTGGCCACCGAACTGAACGATCACGCCCACCGGCTTCTCTTTGTCAGCGATTTCGAGCACGTCTTCCAGCGTTACCGGCTCAAAATAGAGGCGATCAGAGGTGTCGTAGTCGGTAGAGACGGTTTCCGGGTTGCAGTTGACCATGATGGTTTCATAGCCGTCGTCGCGCATGGCGAAGGCAGCGTGAACGCAGCAGTAGTCAAACTCGATACCCTGGCCGATACGGTTGGGGCCACCACCCAGCACCATAATTTTCTGGCGGTCAGAGACATCCGCCTCGCACTCCTCTTCATAGGTGGAGTACATATAGGCGGTGTCTGAGGCAAACTCCGCGGCACAGGTATCAACGCGCTTATAAACCGGGCGAATACCAGCGGCCTGACGGGTTTCACGGAACGCTTTTTCGCTAATGCTAAGTAGCTTGGCCAGACGCGCATCGCCAAAGCCTTTGCGCTTGAGCTGATAGATCTCACGGGCAGAGAAGTCGGGCAATGAGCGCTTGGCGACGGCGTTTTCCGTCAGCACTAAATCTTCCAGCTGAACCAGGAACCAAGGATCAATATTGGTTAGCGCAAACACCTCATCAACGCTCATGCCCGAACGCATGGCATCAGCGATGTAGAAAATACGCTCGGCGCCCGCAGCCTGGAGCTCGCCCTGGATAATCGCCATATTGTCTGGCGTGAAATCGGTAATGATCGGATCGAGACCATCGTTACCGGTTTCCAGGCCGCGCAACGCCTTCTGCAGCGACTCTTGGAAAGTACGCCCAATCGCCATCACCTCGCCCACCGACTTCATCTGGGTGGTCAGGCGATCGTTGGCCTGGGGGAATTTCTCGAAGGTGAAGCGCGGAATTTTGGTAACCACGTAATCGATAGACGGCTCGAACGACGCCGGGGTACGCCCACCGGTAATATCGTTCTGCAGCTCATCCAGGGTATAGCCCACAGCCAGCTTGGCGGCGATTTTAGCGATCGGAAAACCAGTCGCCTTGGAGGCCAGCGCCGAGGAGCGCGATACCCGCGGGTTCATTTCGATAACGACTAAACGGCCAGTTTTGGGATCCATACCGAACTGGACGTTGGAGCCACCGGTCTCCACACCAATCTCGCGCAGAACCGCGAGGCTGGCGTCACGCATGATCTGATACTCTTTATCAGTCAGCGTTTGCGCCGGGGCCACGGTGATGGAGTCACCGGTGTGCACCCCCATGGGGTCGAAGTTTTCAATCGCGCAGACGATGATGCAGTTGTCGTTTTTATCGCGCACAACTTCCATCTCGTACTCTTTCCAACCCAGCAGCGACTCATCGATCAGCAGCTCGTGGTTGTTGGAGAGCTCAAACCCGCGGGTACAGATCTCTTCAAACTCTTCCTTGTTGTACGCCACACCGCCGCCGGAGCCGCCCATGGTGTAGGAAGGACGAATAATGGTCGGAAAACCCAGTTCAGCCTGGATCTCCCAAGCCTCATCCATGGTGTGCGCCACTTTCGCTTTCGGGCATTCCAAACCAATGCGCTTCATGGCCTGATCGAACAGGTCGCGGTCTTCGGCCATGTTAATCGCATCGGCGTTGGCACCGATCATCTCCACGCCGTACTTCTCCAGCACGCCGTGCTTTTCAAGCTCGAGGGCGCAGTTCAGCGCCGTCTGGCCGCCCATCGTCGGCAGGATAGCGTCGGGACGCTCSGCCTCGATGATCTTCTCTACCGTCTGCCAGGTAATCGGTTCGATATAAGTGGCATCGGCCATGGCCGGGKCGGTCATGATGGTGGCGGGGTTGGAGTTAACCAACACAACCCGGTAACCCTCTTCACGCAGCGCTTTACACGCCTGGGCGCCAGAGTAGTCAAATTCGCAGGCCTGGCCGATCACAATCGGGCCAGCGCCAATGATCAAAATAGTGTTGATGTCGGTACGCTTAGGCATAACGGTTCCCGCAAAAAATGGTGACGATGAGCGACAAAAGACGGCGATACAGGGCTGAGCGCGTTAGCGACGCGTCTGCATCATTGCAACAAAGCGATCAAACAGCGGCGCCACGTCACGCGGGCCGGGGCTCGCTTCCGGGTGGCCTTGAAAGCTGAACGCCGGTCGGTCGGTGAGCTCGATCCCTTGCAAAGTGCCGTCGAACAGCGAGCGGTGCGTGGCACGAACGTTGGCCGGCAACGTTGCTTCATCCGCCGCAAAGCCGTGGTTCTGGCTGGTGATCATCACCGTGCCGGTATCCAGATCCTGCACTGGGTGGTTGGCACCGTGGTGGCCGTGGCTCATTTTGACCGTCTTCGCACCGGAAGCGAGCGCCAGCAGTTGATGGCCCAAGCAGATACCGAATACCGGAATATCGGTTTTCAGCACCTCTTGAATCGCCTTGATGGCGTAGTCACAGGGCTCTGGGTCGCCTGGGCCGTTGGCCAGGAAAACGCCATCCGGGTTCATCGCCAGCACCTCAGCAGCAGGCGTTTGCGCGGGCACTACCGTCAAACGGCAGCCGCGCGCGGCCAGCATGCGCAGAATGTTGAACTTCACCCCGTAGTCGTACGCCACCACGTGGTAGGGGCGCTCGCTTTTAGACGCATCTGCATAGCCTTCACCTAGCGTCCATTCGCCTTCTGACCACTCGTAGGACTCCTTACACGACACCTCTTTGGCCAGATCCATCCCCTTCAGGCCAGGGAAAGCCTTGGCGGCTTCCAGCGCCCGCGCCACTGCATCTTCGCCTTCGGCATCAGCGCCCGCCAAAATCGCCCCGTTCTGCGCACCTTTGTCACGCAAAATACGCGTTAGGCGGCGGGTGTCGATATCGGCAATGCCCAGCACGTTCTGGCTTTTCAGGTAGTCCGACAGCGACTGCTCAGAACGGAAGCTGCTGGCCATCAGCGGCAAATCGCGAATCACCAAGCCCGCGGCGGCAATCGACGCTGATTCGACGTCCTCGGCGTTAACGCCGGTATTGCCAATATGGGGATAAGTGAGGGTCACGATCTGGCGGGTGTAGGAGGGGTCAGTAAGGATTTCTTGATAACCGGTCATGGCCGTATTGAATACCACCTCGCCGCTGGTTAATCCGTCCGCGCCAATGGCGATGCCGTGGAACACACTGCCATCTTCCAGGGCCAGTATTGCGGGTTTGCTCAATGCGGGGTTATTCAAAACAAGTCCTCCCATGCTGGTGGGAGCCTGTGGGGCGCAGGCTCAGCAATTTCTTGATTAATCCACGGCCTCATCATCAAACGATTCGTTATCAATAATGAGGTCGTAAAAAAGCGGGACGAAGCCGATAAAAAAGAATCGGTTTCATCCCGCTTGTTGTTCGATGCCTTCTGAGCCGCTGGCACAACCTAAAACTGGCTAGCGGACTCGGGGCAGGCTTTGGGCTGGCCAACGCAACAAGCGCGCCGTCTAAGGTCTGTAAGTCAGAGCTTCTAAGCCACCCGGCCAAAATTTTTGAAATGTTACAGGAATTCTTGGCCTAAGACTACCCCTTAATGACCGGGCTGTTCTAGCATGAGTGATCGCTTAATCCAGACCCAACACATCCTGCATATCGTAACGGCCGTTCTCTTTACCCGCGACCCAGCGCGCAGCGCGTACAGCACCTTTGGCAAAGGTCATGCGGCTGGAGGCTTTATGGGTGATTTCGATGCGCTCGCCTTCGGTGGCAAACATCACCGTGTGTTCGCCAACGATATCCCCCGCACGCACGGTGGCAAAACCGATCTCTTTATCGCTGCGCGGGCCGCACTGCCCTACTCGTTCGAACACGCCGTGCTCTTTCAGGTTACGGCCCAGGCTATCGGCGATGACTTCGCCCATTTTGATCGCGGTGCCGGAAGGCGCATCAACCTTATGGCGGTGGTGGGACTCGATCACTTCAATATCGTAGCCTTCATCGCCCAACGCTTTGGCAGCGGTTTCAAGCAGCTTCAGGGTTAAATTAACCCCGACGCTCATATTGGGCGCGAACACCATGGCCACCTTATCGCGGTAGCTATCAAGCTGGGCCAGCTCATCATCGCTCATACCGGTAGTGCCAATCACAATACGCTTACCGTGCTCAGCGCAGAACGCCAGATTACCCAGCGTGACCTGCGGAGCAGTGAAGTCGATCAACACATCAAAGTCATCGACAATCGACGCCAGGGAATCTACTGCGACAACGCCGCGCTTACCTACCCCGGCAAGTTCGCCAATGTCAGCGCCCGATAAGGAGCTGCCTGGCTCCACAATCCCACCGGCTAGCGTCGCCTCAGCCTCTTGCTCTACAGCATTTACCAACGTCCGGCCCATGCGGCCAGCCACGCCTACAATGGCAATTCGGGTCATGCGAACTCCTGCGCTCTGCGTTTCGGTGCATAAGATTTATGTTTTCAAAATCAGCGCGATTATAGCAGACCCGTCGTGGTCTAGTTTTCCCAAACAATCGCCAGCTCTTCATCACCGGCCATACGCATAAGGTGGCGCTCGACTACCCCCTCCAATTCATCCAGATGCTCCTCTTCGAGGGTTTCCAGGGCTACTACCAATTTATCCGATTCAGCGACCATTAAGCAGGTGCCGGTGGCAAAGGTAATGGTAGCTTGCTGATCACTCTGCTCGACCTCCAACTTATGCGCCCAGTGTTTGCACAGGCGATTGATTAAATGCTCGGCGGAAGGCGTGGCAATTTCAACACGAGATAAAGGCATAGCGGCCTCTCCATAAATGTAAGTACTTGCTAACTAAAAAAGCTACAACAACACAATTGCCGTTTAGAGCCCAATACGCGAAGCCGTCGCCGAAGAATAAATGGCAAAAACAAAGCGTAGCATGTGAACCATTCAGCGCGGCACCCCAGTGATGCCGCCTAAACGCTAATCAGTTACAATAGCAATTGCATCTCTGTGCTATCAAAGCGTTACTGCGCATCAGTGACGCCAGACCTGTTAATCAATATTGACCAACGAGTTTAAAAAATGCTCAGTTCTCCGCGCTTAAAAATCCTGTTTGGTACGCTTATCAGCTTTGCTTGCGGCGCCACTGCTATGGCTGACGCTATCACTGTTACCGATGTCGCTGGCCGCGAAATCTCTCTGGACGCCCCTGCCGAGCGGGTTATTTTAGGTGAAGGGCGGCAAATTTATCTGCTTGGGCTACTCGAACCGGAAGACCCTTTTGCCCATGTGGTCGGTTGGCGCGAAGACTTTTCTCAGGCGGACCCTGATAACTATGCCCGCTATCTAGAGCGCTTCCCAGAGATTGAAGCAATCCCCACCTTTGGCGGCTTTAAAGACGGCACCTTCGATGTAGAGCAGGCCGCCGCGCTGAACCCTGATGTGGTGCTGATGAACATCGAAGCTAAAGCCGCCACAGAAGACGCCGCCTACGACGACAAGTTGGCACAACTCGGCATTCCGATCATCTATGTGGATTTTCGTGAAGATCCGCTTGAGAACACCATCCCCTCCATGCGCATCATTGGCCAGATCATGGACGATGAAGCCGCGGCCGAAGCGTTTATCGAGTTTGCCGAGGCACAGCTGGCACGGGTAACCGACGTCATCGCCGAGGCCAATCCAGAGCGCCCCAGCGTGTTTATTGACCGGGCAGGCGGCTACTCCGACGAGTGCTGCATGAGCTTTGGCCCTGCCAACTTTGGCGATTATGTCACTCTGGCGGGCGGCCACAACATTGCTGAGAGGATTATTCCTAACAGCTTCGGCAACCTGAACCCTGAGCAGATTATTGCCGCCAACCCCGACCATGTGGTTGTTACCGGCGGCAACTGGGATGCCTACGTACCTGGCGGCGACTGGGTGGGTGTAGGGCCTGGTGCAGATATGCAAAGCGCTCACGCCAAGCTGGAAGCGCTGACCGAGCGCACCGCGATGACCGGCATTAAGGCCGTTGAATCTGGCAATTTCCACGCCATTTGGCACCAGTTTTACAACAGCCCCTACTACTTCGTGGCCGTGCAGCAGTTAGCCAAGTGGCTACACCCTGAGCTCTTTGCCGACCTAGACCCGGAAGCCACCATGGAAGAACTGCACGAACGCTTCCTGCCCATCGGCTATGAGCCCGGCTACTGGATATCGCTCCATGACGACTGATACGAGGATAACGGAAACGGAGGTCACAGAGCGCCTTTCACAGGGTCGCGCCTTCTACCATAGCCAGGTGTTCCGCCGCCAACTGATATTGGCGGCACTGGTGTTAGCGCTGTTTTTTAGCCTCTGCGTTGATCTGGCCCTCGGCCCCGCCCGCTACAGCCTGGGCGAAGTCATCGCGGCGCTATTCACGCCGGGCAGCGTTAGCCAGCAGGCGCGGGTGATTGTCTGGGAAATCCGCATGCCGGTGGCGCTGATGGCGCTCGTAGTGGGCGCCAGCCTGTCGGTGGCCGGGGCCCAGATGCAGACCATTCTGAGCAACCCTCTCGCTAGCCCGTTTACCCTGGGGATTTCCGCCGGGGCCAGTTTTGGTGCCGCTTTGGGTCTCGCCTTCGGGGTGGCGCTGGTGCCTGCCGCCATTGAGTTTGTGGTACCCATCAACGCCTTTGTAATGGCCATGTTCACCGCGTTTTTAATTCATGCCTTAAGCCTAAAGCGCGGCGTAACGGTAGAGACCATTGTGCTGCTCGGCATCGCCATGGTGTTTATCTTCAACTCATTGATGGCACTGATTCAGTTCTTTGCCAGCCAAGAGGCGGTATCCGCGGTAGTCTTCTGGACCATGGGCAGCTTGACCAAAGCGACCTGGCCCAAGTTCTGGATCGCCCTTAGCATTCTCGCTTTGTCGATGCCGCTGCTTGCCCGGCACGGCTGGGCGCTGACTGCTATGCGCCTGGGCGATGCCAAAGCCGAAAGCATGGGCGTCAATCCCCGCGCGCTGCGCTTGGAAGTGCTGGTACTGGTGTCGCTACTCGCTGCTATCGCGGTAGCGTTTGTAGGCACCATTGGGTTTATTGGCTTGGTGGGGCCGCATATTGCGCGCATTTTGCTGGGTGAAGATCAGCGCTTCTTCCTKCCCGGTTCGGCACTGTGCGGCGCGCTCATCCTCTCCGTTGGCTCAGTTATCTCCAAGATCATTATCCCCGGCACTATCATCCCCATTGGCATCATCACTTCGCTGGTGGGCATTCCCTTCTTTCTATTTCTAGTGCTTAACCACAAGAAGGCCTCATGGTAACGCTACAACTGAACCGCGTATCCGCCCGCTATGGGCGGCGCCCTATTCTGCAAGAGATCACCACACCCTGCTTTCAAGGCGGGCAAGTCGTCGCGCTACTGGGCCCTAATGCAGCGGGTAAGTCGACGCTTTTTAGGCGCGTGTTAGGACTATTGAAAGGCGAAGGCGAGGTGATCATCAGCGGCACCAGCGCCGAGCGCCCAGTGGGCTATATGCCCCAGGACACCGGCGCCAAAGCGGTGCTCACGGTGTATGAATCGGTGCTTTTGGCGCGCATGCAGGGGCGTGGATTAAAAGTGCAGCCTGAGGATTTAGCCCAAGTGGATCGGGCGTTGGACGAGCTGGCGATCACGGCCCTTGGCGAGCGCGATATTGGTGACCTTAGCGGCGGCCAGCGCCAGTTGGTAAGCGCTGCCCAGGCCCTGGTGCAAGAGCCTGAGATTCTGATGCTGGACGAGCCCACTTCAGCACTCGACCTTAACCGGCAAATTAGTCTGTTGACGGTGCTGCGCCGGTTGGCCGACCAGCGCCAGATGCTGATTCTGGTGGCACTCCACGACCTGGGGCATGCGCTACGTTTCGCCGATGCCKCCATGCTGCTGGAAAATGGCCGCCTGATTGCCTGCGGCCCCACCGCTGAAGTGATTACGCCAGCACTGTTGCAGCAAGTATATAAAGTCACGGCCCGAATTGAGCCGTGCTCGAAAGGCCAGCCGCAGCTTATCGTCGAAGCAGCCATTTAGCCGTTAACCTAAGCCGTCGCCCTTCCATCGCCGCTAGCGCTACCCCGCTTAACATCAGCGGTAGCGCTAGCAGGAAACCACTGGAGACCGGTATGCCAAACAACACCCAGTCGGCGAGCACAGGCCACACCAGGGCAATATATTCAAAAGGCGCCAACCGCGACGCCTCGGCGTAGCGCAGCGCTAATGTCATCGCGATGTGGGCGGCGCCGCCAAACAGGCCCGAGAGCACCAACAGGGCAAACTCCGCCTGTGTGAGCGCGGCCCAACCCAGCGGGAGCGKGGCAAGCCCAGCCAGTGCTGCCACCACAATAAAGTAGAAGGCGATGGAGGCAGCACTCTCGGTGCGCGAAATACGTCTCACGGTCAGTAGCGCCCCCGCGGTTAACAGCGCACCCAGCGCTCCTAACGCGTACCCGGTTATTTGCCCATTGCTGGAACTGGCATTGAGCCCAGGCAAGATCAGCACTGCCACTCCAGCAATCGCCAATATTATGCCGCCAGCGCGGTAGAGCGAGAAACGCTCCCCCAACAGCAATATGCCACCTATCGCCATAAACACCGGTGTTAGCTGGGCTAATAGTGTCGCCTCGGCAACGGGTAGCAGTGCCACCGCCGCAAAGGAGGCAAACATCGCCGCCGCCCCCATCCCCGAGCGTAACGCATGCCCCAAGGGGCGCCGCGTAGCCAACCCCTGGGGGAACTCCCGCCGCAGCAACAGAAAAATCACGATAGGCAGCAGCGCAAACAATGAGCGAAAAAACACCGACTGCCCCACCGGCACTGCGTCGCTCACGGCTTTAATGCACACCAGCATGCCGGTAAACAGAGCGCCTGAGAGCACCCGGAGCAAGATGCCCTTTGTGGGCCTTTCCTGAAGGTTATCCATTGCGCGCAGCATCCCCAAACAGCAAAAACCCCCGGCGAACCGAGGGTTTTTGAACCAAACAACTAATTATTTACCATTATTGCAGCTTTACGGCTTCATATCTTCAAAGAAGCTCTTCACGCTGTCGAAGAAACCAGTCTTCTTCGGCGAGTGGTTGTGGCTGTTGCTGTCGTCGAAGCTCTGTTGCAGCTGGCGCAGTAGGTCGCGCTGCTCGTCGTTKAGCTTGACGGGGGTTTCCACCACTACCTTGCACAGCAGGTCGCCGGGCATGCCACCGCGCACGGGCTTGACGCCTTTACCGCGCAGGCGGAACAGCTTGCCGGTTTGGGTTTCCGGCGGAATCTTCAGCTTCACGCGGCCATCTAGCGTGGGCACTTCAAGCTCGCCACCTAGCGCTGCATCGACGAAGTTGATCGGCACATCGCACTGCAGGTGCTTACCATCACGCTGGAAGATATGGTGCGGCTTGATCGCCACCTGAACGTACAGATCCCCAGGCGGGCCACCGTTCACACCGCTTTCGCCTTCACCATTCAAGCGAATGCGATCGCCGGTATCCACGCCGGGCGGAATCTTGACGGACAGCGTGCGCGTCTCGCGTACGCGCCCTTCGCCATTACACTTATGGCACGGCACTTTAATGTGCTGGCCAGAGCCATGACAGGTTGGGCACGTTTGCTGCACGGCGAAAAAGCCCTGCTGCATACGCACTTGACCGTGACCGTGACAGGTCGGGCAGGTCTCTTTCGAGGAGCCTGGCTCGGCGCCACCGCCATCGCAGCGATCACACTCGATATGCCGCGGCACGCGGATATCGACTGTGGTGCCTGCAACGGCGTTCTCTAGATCCAGCTCTAGGTTATAGCGCAGGTCGGAGCCGCGTGCCGGGGCATTGGGCCCACGGCGACGACCACCGCCTCCGCCAAAAATATCGCCAAACACATCGCCGAAAATGTCGCTGAAATCGCCGGCACCTGCGCCGCCGAAACCACCGCCGCCACCTTGGCCATCAACGCCCGCATGGCCGAACTGGTCATAGGCAGCGCGCTTTTCGCCGTCGCTGAGCACTTCATACGCTTCGGACACTTCACGGAATTTTTCCGCTGAGGTTTTATCGTCCGGGTTTCGATCAGGGTGGAATTTTTGCGCCAGACGGCGGTAGGCCTTCTTGATCTCTTTCTGATCGGCCCCTTTTTCGACACCCAGGACTTCGTAATAATCGCGTTTGGACATAGGCCCTACGCCTCCTGGTTAGCTACGCACTCAACTGCACATTTAGGCGATACACATTTAGCTACATACCTAGCTATATATCTAACTACGTGCGTCTTGGTCTCGGAAACAGCAACGCGGGAGTAAGCTCCCGCGTCACCGCTTTCCTTGGCAGAAAGAGGATGTTACTGCTTTTTCTGATCGTCGTTGACTTCTTCGTACTCGGCGTCAACCACGTCTTCTTCCGGCTTGGAAGTGCTTTCAGCACCTTCGCCGCCCTCTTGCTGCGCTGCTTCTGCCTGCTCGGCGTACATCTTCTGGGCGAGCTGGCCAGAGGCTTCGGTCAACGCATCCAGTTTCTTCTGGATGTTATCAACGTCGTCGCCTTTAACCGCTTCTTCCAGTTCGCTGATGGCCGTCTCAATCGCCTGCTTCTCGTCGTCAGTGGCCTTGTCACCGGCCTCTTCCAACGTCTTGCGCGTGGCGTGAATCATGCCATCGGCTTGGTTACGCAGCTGCACCAGTGCTTCGAACTTCTTATCTTCTTCAGCGTGCGCTTCCGCGTCGCGCACCATCTGCTCAACTTCTTCTTCCGACAAGCCGCTAGAGGCCTTGATAACGATGGACTGCTCTTTGCCGGTGGCCTTGTCTTTCGCCGAAACGTTCAGAATACCGTTGGCATCCAGATCGAAGGCAACTTCAATCTGCGGTACGCCGCGCGGTGCGGGCGGAATGTCGGCGAGGTCAAAGCGACCCAGCGACTTATTCTGCGCGACTTGCTTTCGCTCGCCCTGCACGGCGTGGATGGTAACCGCCGTCTGGTTGTCATCCGCCGTTGAGAAGGTTTGTGTCTTCTTGGTCGGGATGGTGGTGTTCTTCTCGATCAGCGGCGTCATGATGCCACCCAGGGTTTCGATGCCCAGGGTAAGCGGGGTCACGTCGAGCAGCAGAACGTCTTTAACGTCGCCACCCAGTACGCCGCCCTGAATCGCTGCACCCACGGCAACCGCTTCGTCCGGGTTAACGTCTTTGCGGGCTTCTTTACCGAAGAAGTCAGCGGCTTTCTTCTGCACCATCGGCATACGTGTCTGGCCACCGACCAGGATCACTTCGTCGATTTCAGACGCGGACAGGCCTGCGTCTTTCAGCGCCATTTTGCAAGGCTCGAGCGAACGCTGAACCAGCTCTTCTACCAGCGACTCCAGCTTGGCACGGGTCACCTTAACGTTAAGGTGTTTCGGGCCAGTGTTGTCGGCGGTGATGTAGGGCAGATTCACGTCGGTCTGTTGAGCGCTGGAGAGCTCAATTTTGGCTTTCTCAGCGGCTTCTTTCAGACGCTGCATGGCCAAGTTGTCACCGGAAAGATCGATGCCGCTGTCAGACTTGAACTGGTCAACTAGGTAGTTGATCAGCGCCAGGTCAAAGTCTTCGCCGCCCAGGAAGGTGTCGCCGTTAGTGGCCAACACTTCAAACTGGGTTTCGCCATCAACATCAGCAATTTCGATGATCGAAATATCGAAGGTACCGCCACCCAGGTCATAAACCGCGATGGTTTTGTCGCCGCGCGATTTGTCCATACCGTAGGCCAGTGCGGCAGCGGTCGGCTCGTTGATGATGCGCTTAACGTCTAGACCTGCAATGCGGCCGGCGTCTTTAGTCGCCTGACGCTGACTGTCGTTAAAGTAGGCCGGTACGGTGATAACTGCTTCGGTCACCGCTTCGCCCAGGTAGTCTTCGGCGGTTTTCTTCATTTTCTTCAGCACTTCCGCGCTTACCTGCGGCGGTGCCATTTTTTTGCCTTTTACTTCAACCCAAGCGTCACCGTTGTCGGCTTCGGTGATTTTGTACGGCACCATTTTGATGTCTTTTTGGACAACGTCGTCTTTAAAACGACGGCCAATCAGACGCTTGATGGCGTACAGGGTATTTTCTGGGTTAGTCACGGCTTGGCGTTTAGCTGCCTGACCAACCAGCGTTTCACCATCATCGGTATAGGCGATGATAGAAGGTGTTGTGCGACCACCTTCAGCATTTTCAATGACTTTAGCGCTGTCACCATCGAGCACGGCCACACAAGAGTTAGTGGTGCCCAGGTCGATACCAATTATACGTCCCATAGCAATACCTCGAATTCGGTTGTTACAAAACTGGAAATTTATTTTTTAAAGCTTGTCTGCGGGTTTCCCCGCGGGGTTGCCCTTTATTTGGGGGCCGCCGCTGACATTTCAAGGGCTTTTTTTCACACTCTTATTTAAGACTCTGTGTCGCCAGTGGCTTAATCGGCTTTTTTACTCACTACGACCATGGCCGGGCGCACTAGGCGTCCATTGAGCAAATAGCCTTTCTGCATAACGTCCATCACGGTATTCGGATCAAGATCCGGGTTAGGCACCATGGTCATGGCTTCATGCACCTGCGGGTCGAAGGGCTCGCCATGGGGTTCAATGCTTTCAACGCCGAATTTGTTAAGCACATCCAACTGCATCTTCAAGGTCATGGAGACGCCTTCACGGTGAACCTCTGAGGCCCCCTCTTCCATGGTCTCAAGGGCTTTTTCCAGACTATCCACCACCGGCAGCAGCTCTTTAACAAACTTCTCTAGGGCAAACTTGCGCGCTTTCTCGGCTTCCTGCTCAGCGCGGCGACGCACATTTTGTGCTTCCGCGGCGGCGCGCAGGGCTTGATCCTTGGCATCGGCCAAGCTCTGCTCTAACTCGCCCACCTGGGCGGCCAGCATTTCCGCTTCAGGATTGTCGGAACTGCCTTCTAGGGGCTCTTCGTCATTGATCAATCCTTCCAGCTCGCCCTCCATCAAACGCTCTTCAGCGACTTTCTCAGCCGCTTGCTCGGCGCCATCGGCTTCTTGCTCGTGGCGGGCCAGCTCATCGTCCATTGGTGTTTGCGGTTCTTTCGCCATGTTGTGCTCCTAAAAAGTAGGGCGCAGCCACGCGGGCGGCGCGCAGAGAAGTAAGCCTTTAAATCACTCGCTTTAACTAACTATGCACGCTATATGGGGGCCATAAATTCCATCTCAAGAGGTGCATTGAAGTGAGTTATTAACTACTGTATAAATCAACAACTATTGGATAAGTATCCAGCTTCTGCGCTGAACCGCCTCAGGAGGCGCCATGCTTACTCAGCTAGCCATTCAAGATTTCGCCATTGTCGATCACTTAGAGCTCGACTTAACCGGCGGCATGACCGCGATTACCGGGGAAACCGGGGCAGGCAAATCGATTCTGTTAGGCGCCCTTGGGCTGTGCCTGGGCGAACGCGCCGACGCCGGTAGCGTGCGCCACGGCCGCGAGCGTACCGACCTCTCCGCACGTTTTGACATTCAGCACCTACCCGCCGCCGTCGAGTGGCTGACCGCCCGGGAACTTCCAGTAGAAGAGTGTTTGCTGCGCCGTGTGGTCACCGCCAACGGCCGTTCCAAAGCATGGATTAACGGCCAACCCGCGACGATTTCCGATCTCAAATCTCTCGGCGAGCAGCTGATTCAAATTCATGGCCAGCATGCTCATCACGCTTTAATGCGCGAAGAGACCCACCTGGCCTTGCTGGACGATTACGCTGGCCTAAACGATGCCACCGCTCAATTAGCCATCACCTTCCGCGAATGGCGCAATGCGCGCCGCCAGTTGAAAAAGCTCAGTGAAGAAGGCAGCGAAGTAGAGGCCAAACGCCAACTGCTGCGCTATCAGGTAGAGGAGTTGGATCAGCTCGCTTTAGCGGAGGGGGAATTAACCACGCTTGAGGAAGAACAGCACACCCTAGCTCACGCGGAGGAGACCCTGCGCGAAACCCAGTTTGCCGCCGACTGCTGCGCCAGCGATGAGGGGGGTGCGCTGTCTTTACTCAACCAGGCGTTCGCTCATTTAAGCGCACTGCCGGGAAGTGACAAAGGCACCCTGGCCAATACGCTTGCCATGCTGAGCGATGCGCGTATTCAAGTGGAAGAGGCCTCCAGCGAGCTCAACCGCCTAGCCAGCACCACCGAATTAGACCCCGACCGGCTGGCCTGGGTAGAAGAGCGCATGACCGACGTCCACCGAATTGCCCGCAAGCACCACGTTGCCCCTGAAGAGCTATGCGCCCTGCATGCCGACCTACAGCGAGAAGTCGCTCAGCTCGAAGAGGGTGGCAATGACCTGGAGGCACTCAGTGCACGGGTAGTCGAGCTACGCGAAGAGTACCGCTTAGAGGCGAAGAAACTCACCAAGAACCGTCAAAAAGCCGCGCTTCGTTTAGGCAAAGAGGTGCAGCAGCAACTGGGCTTTTTAGCCATGGGTAAAGCGCGCTTTGAAGTGGAAGTCACCGCCAAAGACGCGCCCTCCCCTGAAGGCCTCGACCGGGTGCAGTTTTTAATTAGCGCCAACCCCGGCCAGCCCGCACGCCCATTGACCAAGGTCGCTTCCGGCGGCGAATTGTCGCGGATTAGTCTCGCCATTCAAGTCGTCGCGGCGACACACTCAACGGTGCCCAGCCTGGTATTTGACGAAGTGGATGTGGGTATCTCGGGCGCCACCGCAGAGATCGTTGGCCAACTGCTGCGCAAACTGGGCGAAAACGGCCAGGTCATGACCGTGACTCACTTACCGCAAGTGGCAGCCCAGGCCCACCAGCATCTGCATATCGAGAAACAGGCGAAACGCGACACCACCTTGACGCAAATGGCACTGCTCGACGAACAGGGCCGCATCAGCGAACTGGCGCGCATGCTGGGCGGTGTGACGCTTTCTGACCAAACACTCGCCCACGCGCGGGAAATGCTCCACGCGAGCCAGCGTCCGCCCCACTGACGCGCTGAACTAATGCGCCGAATTAACACGCTGAATAGCTGGATAAACACAAGCGCCCCTGATCCACTGGACGAATTCACTTAGCAAATTCGGCCCAGTAGATTAGGGGCGCTCACATTTCGAACAGCGACTAGCGTTTTCGACTAGCGGCGACCTAGAACGTTATTTCTTGTTCGTCGGCCCGCTGTCCTGGCGCGTTACGTCGGAACCGCGCGGACGCACATATAGCACCAGGGCATGATCGACTAGTTCGTAGCCGTGCTCTTCAGCAATTTCTTGCTGACGTCGCTCGATGATCTCATCAACAAATTCAATGATCTCACCGCTTTCAAGGCACACCATATGGTCATGGTGGTCCTCTTGGGTCATCTCGAATACCGCATGTCCTCCGTCGAAATTATGACGAATTACCAAGCCCGCTGACTCAAACTGAGTCAATACGCGGTATACGGTTGCCAAGCCAACATCTTCGCCCGCATCGATCAGTGTTTTGTACACTTCTTCCGCGCTAAGGTGGTGCTGACCCGAAACATTTTCGAGAATTTGAAGTATCTTGACGCGCGGCAGGGTCACTTTTAGACCGGCTTTGCGCAATTCATGGTTCTGATCGGCCATGGTCGCTCTTCGCAGTAACAGGTTAGGTCGGGTATGATCAACCGAAACCACGATAGTGAAGAATAGGCCCAAATGCAAAAATTGACTCGAATCATCACACTCTCCGTCGCCCTTACCGTTGTTAGCGGCTGCAGCTACGTCGGTGTTTACAAGCGCGACATCCCCCAAGGAAACCTGGTGACACAAGAGATGGTCAGCCAGCTTCAGCCGGGAATGACCCAAGAGCAGGTTACTTATGTCATGGGCAGGCCGCTACTGGAAGCGCCCTTTGACGCCAGCCAGTGGGATTACGTGTTTCGTTTAGACAAAGCGTATGGCGATGTGGAGCAGCGTCGCGTCACCCTTACCTTTGACCCTCAAGGGCGCTTAATGAATATTGAGGAAGAGGGTGATTTATCCAAACCGCTGCCGCTTGAAGGCGAGAGCAGCATGGGCCCTGCAACGGAAGGAGTTGATCCCATGGATGCACTCCCGGCCGAGAGCACCCGTACACAGCCACCCACGGACACACAGCCCGTTCAGCAGCCTTAATGCTACCGCACCGGGTCGCTCGCTTGGCGTTTAGCGCGCTCTAAGCGAGCGGCTTTGGGGKCAATGGCTAATGGCCGGTAAACCTCGACCCGATCCCCGTCGCGTAACGGCTGGGTATCGGGGTTGCGTAGCGCCTTACCGAAGATCCCCAGCGGTGCCTCGGCAAACGTATCGCCGGGCACCTCGGGAAACAGCGTTGGCAAATCAGCCAAGGCAACGGCTTGGCGCGCAGTCGTGCCCTCAGGCACCCTCAGAGCCACTATGCGCTGTTTAGATGGAAGCGCAAAGGCTACCTCAATGGCTAGCGTTTCAGCGCCCATACAGCTCGTTTGCGCGCTTGGTGAAGGCATCGACCAACTGCCCGGCTATTTGCTGAAAGAGTTTCCCAAACGCCATGCCGAGCAAACGATTGGCGAACTCAAACTCCATTTCCAAGCTCACTTTACAGGCGCCCTCCCCCATGGGGATAAACAGCCAGCGACCTTTAAGTCGCTTGAAAGGACCTTTGACCAGCGACAGCTCTATACGCTCAGGCGCGAAGAGGTCGTTGCGCGTGGTGATGGTTTGTTCGACACCGGCGCGCCCAAGGGTCATTTCGCCGATCAGATGCACATCATCATGTTCGAGCAAACGCGCCTGTCGGCAGCCTGGCAAAAACTCCGGGTAGCGTTCGAAGTCGTTAACCAAATCGAACATTTTCTGGGGGGTGTGCCGCACTAAGGCGGAACGATTGACGGTTGGCATTGACCTCTCCGCTGACTTCACAGTGCCCAAAGCGTATCATGGGAAACATTTTTCAGACCCTAAATGGTATCACGCCTCCCCTAATAACGAAGGGGATGCCACTGACAGATTAATTATGAGGTTCCATGGCCACTAAGAAAGGKAACAGTAAAGGTCCCGGTAGCAGCGTCATTGCCCAAAACAAGAAGGCCCGATTTGAATATCATATCGACGAAACCTTCGAGGCAGGCCTATCACTCGCTGGCTGGGAAGTTAAAAGCATGCGGGCCGGTAAAGCTCAGCTCACCGATACCTACATTTTGGTGCGCAACGGCGAGGCGTTTCTGTTGGGCAGTCATGTTATGCCGCTTAACACGGCAAGCACCCACGAGATTGCCGACCCGACGCGCACCCGTAAACTGCTGCTGCATCGTAAAGAGATCGCCAAGATCTTTTCGGTCACCCAGGACAAAGGCCACACCTGCGTGCCCCTTAAACTTTATTGGAAACGCAATAAAGTGAAGTGTGAGCTAGCGCTCGTGACCGGTAAACAGCTGCATGACAAGCGCGCCACAGAAAAAGACCGCGACTGGAATCGTCAAAAAGGTCGAATCATGCGGGAACATACCAAGGCATAACTGGTCAATCAGCTGTGAGCACGTTAGAATGTTCACCTGTATTAAGGGGGCGACATGGTTTCGACGCCGGTGACAACCCTTGAGGTGCATGCCGAGAGCGTGATGTATCTCGTAAATCCCACATCACGAAAAAATAGTCGCAAATGACGAAAACTACGCTCAAGGCGCGCTAGCAGCTTAAACACTGTTAGCTTCTTGTCTGGCCCCAAGGTGATGTGCCTATTCATCACTGCGGGGATATGAGCTAAAGCTGATAGGACCGCGGTTGGTGGTGTCTTCTCGCCAACCGTTAAACTTTAGAAGGCTCGCGTTGCTGAATCCTGACCGTCGGAGTCAGTCGCGCTAAACTAAATGACGGAATCTAAGCATGTAGAGCCAATAGGAGCGTGCTGGCGGACGCGGGTTCAATTCCCGCCGCCTCCACCACCTTACTATACAAATCAAGCACCTACGGGTGCTTTTTTTGTGTCTATGGGCTGAAAAGGGCCTGTTTAGGCATAGCGTGGTCAGCTTTTTGGTCAACATTTTTCAGTTATATTTTTAGCCAGAGCGGATTCAGTGGGTTCGTCGCCCTACTCCTTCTGCCGGTTTATTGGCCATTGCGCTTAAGGCCCATATCGTTTTCGGCAGAGTTTGCGGCACTATGATTATGATTGTTTTTCGACGGCAGATATCGGCCAGGGGCGGCCTTTTAGGAGCCACTGATATAGCGCTTTAACGCCCGGCTTTGGGGCGGCGGAAAGGCCCTCCCAGTCCCGAAGGGGCGACAACAGCCGATTGTTAGGCTTCGCCACCGAATTCCGGAAACTTAGCCAGATACTGCTGAAGCCCATAATTGCCTTTCAAAATATTGGACTCCTGAAAAAGCTGTTCTAGGTTCAAGATGTCGATTGGATCTTGCCTTGTGTGGGACCAAGCGGCAAATCCGTATATAACAATCGCTGATCGTGGTTCGATGGGACCCGCTTCGAAGTAGGAAACCTGAGTCATGCGCTCCCTATTGAAGAGCTTTAGATAAAACTCATAGCGCCAATGCTCTTCATGCTCCTGAGAGAGGCGTTTATATAAGGCCGTCTTAAGTGATCTTCGCAGTGACTTGTATGACTCGATGTGCCTTGCTGATGTTAACCAGTTCAATCGATCGGGTGCAGGCTGTCCATCCTCGCCTGCGTTCAACATGAGGGAACGAAATGCCCTTTCCAGCGCTAAGACAGACTCTTTAAAAATTTCTGCGTCGTGAGCATTTCGCCAAGGAACATAGATGGCCAGAATTGAAACCATCGCTGAGCCAAAAGCTATAGCTGCTGCAATAACGGCAATTTTATTTGTTATATCCATGACTCCCTCAAGAGTCCTAACACCGCCAACACGCGCAGCTCTATAGTGTAGGCGAAGCCGCAACGGAATAGCTGTCGCTGTACTTTGCCTTGTTAAACGCCATGGCTATAGTTACTAATGCCAGCTTGATTTAATAATTTTCTTCGAGGCTCACCAACGCTTTTGGATAATTGTCTTATATAAACACTTAATTCGTTTACCTGGATATCGTCATTGTACCCAGGCCAAAAGAAAGGCACATCTTGGTTGCTTAGACTTTCTATGAAGGTTATGTGCGTCATTGCCAAGAAGATGCGTGAAAAATTTGCAGGGTTATTAAAGTCATTTCTGAGCAAATGAACTATGATATGCCTATTTAAACCAACAACCCCCTCATTGCTGTTTTTGTATAGGACATTAGAAAAGAATAACCTAAATGCATTTATTACATCAGACTGAGGACATATGTGAGTTAGAAAATCAACTTCCACAGCGGTATTATATGATTTACCAGGATACCAAATATATTCTCGAGTTCTTCGCCGCCCCCAATCAAGGCATAGCTCTTTTAAACCCTTTTCAAATTCTTTAGAGCTGACATTTTGAGCGCTCATTCCCAGCACCGAATTTTGAATTTTTCTTAATCCGGCTTCAAATACTGGAACAAGCGACATTATTGCCAAATGATCCATTCCCATGTAATACGCTTCGATAGCTTCAAAAATTATTGTTTTATATTCTTTGAAGCTATTGCTCACGCTAAAGTAACGTTGGAAATAGGTTAATGCCACCTCTATAGAGAAATTACTGTGTAGCCATTCATCAGAGTCGCTTAGTGGGATGCTAGATTTGTTTATCTCATGGATTTCTTTGGAAATGGTCCCTTCACCAATATAAAGAGGGACAGGTATAGATAGGCCAAGCATTCTTTGTTGGAGCCCAGTGACTCGACCCCATTTTTTGTTGTAATAATCAATGGTTCTCTCAGTTACAAAGCAGGTTCCCTCATTGGTAGTTATCTCAAAGCCGGGCTTCCCTAGGTTCTTAGAGACGACTTGAACCGTGCAATTTTCATGCTTGAGAAATATGGAATGAATCAGATCTTCTGTGACTTTCGGTAAGCGACAAATCTTTTTCAAAGTTTTTTCATAAATCATGGTTGATTGTACTTACCGTTTAACGCCGCTGAGCACTCGCGGCTGCGGAATGGAGGCGAAGCCGCAATGCAGTAGCCGTCGCCGTGACTTGCATTGTTAAGCCTTGATTCGATCTAGCAAAGAGATAACATCTTGCTCCATTCTTTGTTCTGCACGGAGTTCGTAATCTCCGATTTTTTGTAACTTCCCATTGTGCATTAGATCAAAAACTATGTTTTCAATTTGACCGAACAATGCTAAAAAACTCTGGATTTCGCCAATATTGGTCCGACCAAATATCTCAGTTACATTTGACAAAGATGCAATTTCCTTATGAGCCATGAACTTGTTCCGTATCGGTCGGTAGATCTCTTCATAACGTCTTTGGTGTTTGGCTACTTCTCCTCTCAGACGCTGGAAATCTCGCTCCTTTGCTTCATAGACTTTCTCCATGTAGCCCTCTAACCACTCAGGCTCAACACCATTCTGGTCAGTCATCTTGCGCTCACGAATACGCTGAGAGGCGAACTGATCAATGTTTTCGATACAAAACCTGAGAAATGCGTGTACCGAGAATGCATCGCCATCGATATCGAAGAGCCTGCCAATCGTTATAAAAAATGTCGTCTGCAGGGAATGCGTAATTACGTTCCAAGTTGCCGCGTTTCGATTTAAACCGCTTCTTACCGCTCGATCATTTGATCCAATATTGTTCAAATGCTTCCATGCGTAAAACGCCCAGGTAGCCGTGGCAACCTCATCTCGATATAGCTTGAGCGCTTCCTCAACCTTATCCAAGAATCCCCCTCATGCTCCAAACTTCCAGTCGCCCCTTTCTGTGCATAGAGCCTGCCACGTCCATTTGTCTATCAGTTTTTTACCATACGGGCCATAGGTGCCCCATGCTACCGATATATCCTCATCCCAGCAGGCATCGCACAACAGCGCTTCGTAATGTATATCGCCCGAAACGATATCGTTTGCTATTTGTTCCAAAGAGGKGGGGTTACAGCAATAGCAACTTTTGCTACCCATAGAGTCTCGGACGTGTAACGGTCCAACGATCTGCCTGTATTTGGCAGGAGCTATGATTTTTAGCCTTTGTTGCGCAGCCTTCAATATCTTCTGCTTTTCCAGACGAGTTGCATTATCTATTAGGTTCAAAAGCTCCTTCTCAGTGTCATGGCAACCCTGATTGATCTTGGCCAAAAGCTTCTGAGACATGGATAGCCCCTAATCTGACGATCATACCTGCCTAACGCCGCCATAATTTGCCGCCTGGAGCGCAGCGTAAGGCGGTGGACTTCCCCCAATTGATGCCCTGCTACCCTTAATCCATTTTTCTGGCGGCTTGGGGTCTTTTTCAATATATTGCTCAAACAAATCTAACAGTTTATCTCTATCACCAAATTCTAGGCCACTCTTCTCCGAAACCGTCCGAGCAAGATCGTGTTTGTCACTGCGCCAATCGATAAAGCAGCATTCAGCACTACATGAAGCAACCAAAAAGTTAGGAATATGCTCAAATGCCAGCTTATCCACTACAAGTACGTTGCCAGATACACGAGACGACAATTTGTATGCCTTTGTCAAAGCCGTTCCCATTACGGGTATTGTAGTCATTAAACCAGCACCGAACCGCAGAGTTCCATTGTCAGAGAATCTGACCGAGTCGGGGTAGCAGCCATTAATGTCAGCCATGTCACCAACGGAGATAGCGGCTTTTGTGCAAAATCCTCTTATCGCCATATGGCGCATTATCGCAGTTGCGATTGCGATACACCTGCTAGAATCGGTTTCTTCACAGTTTGAAACAATAACAAATCCATCACCAAATTGGTGGGCAAAAATCCGATCAGCTTCATTAAAAGCAATATCACCTGGGTATGCGCGCTGACCAATTTTTATTACTGCGTCCATCAGCTCATGTAACGCCCATATCGCCTTGCTTTTCCCGGTCTCACCGCTCTCGTAAAGAGCAGAAAACCCTTCAATATCAATCGATATTCCCCAGCGTCTATCCACAAAGGTTATCCTTTTTCTCCATCAGCGTGACCACACATAACGCCGCCAACAGACGACCATTTGGAGTGGAGCCAAAGGCGGAACGGAAAATGGGTCGCTCTGCTTGGCCTGGTTATGCATTTGGTAGCCTACTGCCACTCGCATCAGCTTCCTCTAATAGGTCTTTAATCCTAATGATTTCGCTGACGATAGGCTCCATTTCGTGATCGCTATCTAGAAGACGAAAGATGCCAACGTCTGTGAAGAAAGCACGAAACAAGTGGCCTGGAACACCATCATCGATTGGCTTTGGACCAACATACTCGGGAATCACTACTCCCACGATGCCTTGAGATAGATAGCGATCAAGGCGCTCATCAAAGTGCTCTATGGCATTTCTGAGCTCACGCGAAAAAAGAGGGTTAGTCTCGTTGATATTGAATGACTCACGTAGATGTGCTCCACGCTCTTCGTGCCCTTTTCGAACTGGCCAGAAATAGCGAGATAATGCCGCACCATGAACAATAATATTCTGCAAGTCATTTAGAATATTGTGAGTAAGGACCCGGTCAAGCCCCTCTACCATCGCTGTTTCCGGCAGGTCTTCGAAAGCATGGGAAATACGAGCAATCGAGCGAAAAGCAGACTGGGCATTAAATAACATCCCATTGATATAGAACGCTTCATAAGGTGGCCAAATCCGGCCGTCCACCACTGCCATCAATTTCTCCCTACTGCATAACGCCGTTGTTCAGCGACAGCCTTGGCAGAGCGAAGCGGCGACAAGGCTGTCCGGTGGAGGGCCTTCAGGCCCGGAACGAACTGCAACTACTTGTTATGCGGCACGCCCTTCAGCCCGAGCCGAGTCCAGCGAAAGATTCTATACCAATTATTTGCTTACTCATTCGTTGAGTCACTATCCTGGGCGGCATTTGGTGTTGTAGATTCCGCTTCATGCTCTCTCAAAGTGACAGGAGAAACTTTCTCCCCGCCAGGAAAAAGCCGCTCTAGGACGATGATCATTTCATTAACTAATTCAATTGCATCTGGCTCCACCGAATTTAACTCCCGGTGAGCCACCCTTGGTATCCGGTGCAGCCGATGAAGTGGGTTGTGGCAGGTCACAAAGTTCGTGTCCCGTACCGCTGCCCAATTTCCATGAATGTAGCTCGAAGACCAATCATAGTACTTGTCATAGATATCCTTCGCACCACTGCCGATTGCAAGTTTTCGCAAATTGCTACTCGCCCAATGGCCGACGTCGATGTTTACAAATTCTTGCCATATATCCTCGTTAGCAATCGAGTGAAGCGTGGATTCATCGAGAAAATTCGGTAGGTCGCCATGAGTCTGCTGTATTTTCAAGAAAGCAAGCTTTGCTTGACCAGCTCCATAGACTCGATACGACTGCCACATTTCAGGCGAGTCGGTTTTTGCAAGATAGCGAAACGTTATGGAAACCTCAGCTAGGGACCGAAGCGCTAAAGCACCAACGATCCTCGTGTGGATGCGATGCATCCCAATCTCTTCTAAAATGCCAAGAGCGTAAAGCACTAGCCCGAAAGCTGAGTCCAGCCGGGAGTCAACGCGTTCCGCTCGAATATTTCGCCGAAAGTTTTCAATAACCCCATCGCGAGCAGCATAGAGAGTATCGGGGTCAATCTCGGTTTCTTTGAACGTGTAGCCTTCACCTTCCGAGGGATCTATACAAACTGTATCGCGAAGTACTTGTTCCCAGTATTGCTCAATCCATTCCGCCGTATGACTTCGACGGAGAGACATTTCCATAGAGCGGATTGATGGGCGCACTGATCTCATGTCGCCCTTGTCAGGAAATAACCGAAATTCCTCAAGCCGCTCTTCAAAAGAGGCTGGGAAGCGCATTCGACCCGAGATGATGGCAATGATGACCTTAAACCACCGAATGTCGGTAGATGCTTCGGACTGGTGATCGAGCACATTAGCAGTGACTCGGGCAAGCGTGTTCCAGTCATGTTCTGTTGGTTCCTCATCTAGGTATTTCTTCCATCTTTCAATTCCAGGAAGACTATTAATAAGGAGAATCGGCCGAAGGGCCGCATAACCTGATGGGTGAGCTAAAGGTATTTTGATGAAATCATGGAACTCCTCATCTGAAACTTCAGCCAACTTCGTTTGATCAACAATAATCGAGAAGTTAAGGCCTACCTCTGGATCAGGTGACTTCTCTTCGGCGATTTCGTCATCTTCTATCAGGAACCAGCTCCGGCAATGAATCGCAACCTTCCGTAGAATCTCTAAATAATGCCGCCGTTCGAGAACACCAGAAAGGAGGACGGCCCAAAGCATTTCTGGCATATGGTGGTCCGACCAAGAAGATGTCGCCATATTCGGGATCTGTGCCAGCGGAGGTACCAGCTTGCTTCCGTCGCGCTTGTGCTGATCGATCATGCTGATATTTAAGGAAGAAAAACGAGAATCCTTACGTCGGCCCCCTTTCCCTGACTTATTTCGCTTTTTCTTTGCGCGGTTACTCACATGCCCCCTCCTGCGTCTACGACTTTCTGTCCAGCCTCATGATGGCAGACAAAACTTCGACTTCAATCTTCGGCCTCAAAGTTCGAGTGTCGGAGAAATTCGGAAACGTATAACGCCGCAATCACGCGCTTGTCGCGTGCATTGCCTTGTTAAGCATCATCTTCATTTTCATCCCCATCTTCTTCGGCAGCGGCTACCATGCTTAAAAGCTTATATATCTGATCACCCACGACTGGGTCACTCAATAAGCGTTGCAGATTTTTTTCAAGGGACGTCTTATCCTCACAGTACATCTCATCGCGGTCTAGAATTATTGTACAAGGATATCCGTTTCTGTCGATTTTCCATTTAGCCAGTTGCTTATATTCACAATCTTGAATGGTTCGGTTTTTGGCTGCAATTGCCGTATATTTTTCCCTAGGCCTTAAGTTAGCCAGCGAGGCCAAATCAGCGATAGGGCTATTTACATAGAACTCAACACGCGAAATATATATTTTTCCATTAGTTGCCTCATCCATCTGCTGATTAAGCTCTTCAAACACAGAGTCTATCTCAGCTTTGTTGGCTTCAGCTTTCTCTGCTGCGCTCAACCCTTTTTCAAGGAATTTTTTGAAATCAACCATATCAATATACCTTCTCTACCTGACCTGAAACAGGAACGTGATCGAATATACTTTTTCTATTTATGATAGCCTCCACTACACCGGGTACTTGAACAACATGCTCAAAGTCAGTTGTTAGTCGCCAATGCTTTCCTTGTATAAATGCATGCGAAAAAATTATCTGATCGAATGTATGCCACTGAGTAACTTGTCCATTACGATAAAAGTAGCTCCCAGAGCATTCATAATCCCACTGAGTTTGACTTAGGCACTTCCAGAAAGGGTTATAAAATAGCTCATCCCTTTTAGATGCGAGCTTTAAATCTCTTGTCGCCATAACATGCTGACTTAAAGAATCTGCAAATGGATCATCATTATAGTCCCCCAATAAAACTATATATGGAGGCTCTCCATGCTCCTCAATGAGAGCATCAATTGAATCACGCAACCGGATTCCATAAAGATGCCTATTCGGGTCACCTTCTGAACACCATAATCGGCTCGGCCAATGCGACACGAACAAATAGAATGGCGTTAAGCACTCACCTACCAACAAATCTACGCGCTGGGCAATCCTCTTTTTACCTTTACCCTTTTGGCTCTCAATATTAGAAACATTTAACAATGCGACTTTTGAAACATCGTAAATATAGCATGTGTCAAACGAAGAACGTCCAGAACTCGAAACCCCGATCTTGTACTCATACCCCTCAATAGCACAAGCTTCTATTAAGTATTGAGCATCTTCGGTAGATATTTCCCCCAATGCAATAAAGGTTGATCTTTTCACATTGATGAGAAAGCGAATAACATTACAGACAAGCTCTCTGTCTTCAGGAGAAGCTCTTGATTTCGCTGATGGTGCAAGACTTGTATTCCACCATGTAAATATCAAACTGTCATCTTGGTTCAAACGACTTTCCTTATTACTCGCCATTGCTTAACGCTGAAGGTAACGGGCCGCTTTGGAGCAGAGCCAAAGGCGGCGCGGAAAAGCGGTCCCGTTGACCGCTTGGTTAGGGCTTTTTCCGCCCAATCCAGTTGTAAGGCAGATCCAGACGGCCAATCAGATATTCTTCAATTGCTGTTACCTCAAACGCACGATCAGCATCGACGCCAATTGTGTATACGAAAGTAGCATCTTCATAACCCGGATGCTTAGGCTTACCTTCACAATCACCATCCCCCCACTTGAAATATGCTCCCAATCGTACCGTTATGGTACTCCGACACGAAGCCTTGCCGATTCTCAAAATCCTTCTGTCGCTGTTACAGATAACGTATACGCCTGGCAAATTCCCATTTGGGTAGGGATTACAGTATTCAGTTCGAAGATTGTAAGGACCGTTCAACTCGATGGGCGCCATGAACGGTCGTGGATACTTCCTATTGAACTCGTCTATCACTTGTCTTAGTTCATCTATCGAAGCCATTGTTGCCCCTAACGCCAGCAGCACGCGCGGCTTTGTAGTGAAGGCGAAGCCGCAACGAAAAATCCGTCGCGGTGCCTGCGATTGTTAGTTCTACTCCTTGATAAGCTTACCCCAGTCGTCGTCTGTCTCTTCAACAACGATGTTAACTCCGCAAAACACCTCTTCGTCGTTAATGCGAACATAATTGAATAACCGGGACTTAACCTTCCCTGAGAATTTACTGCGTTGGCCTCCGTCAGCAGAATTGTCAATGTGTACGTAGTCTCCAACGTTGGGCAATATTACCTGACCTGACTCGCTAGTGGCTTCAATACCAACTATTTCACCGTCATCCAACGGGCGGGCTGAGCCCTTTGGAAGATACTGATAATCGATCCCATACTTAATCTTCATCGAATTCTCCTAAAATTCATTAAGAACTAACAGGTATTAGACTGCCCATCCTATGATTGGATAAACATGCAGGCACGTTTACCCGACAAATGCAGCCTACAAAATCCACTCTAAGTCATTGATAGGTATTTTTGCTAATTTTTATTAGGCTACATATCCAAAATTCGCGCGCCTCCCTTATTACCCTGCACCTCCGCCTTGGGCGATTATCTGTCTTGCTGAACTCACCCACCCTACCGAATCCAGATTAGCACAGTGTTCTTAAGACGGCTGATTATCTTAGGTTGGGCTTTCAACGCCGACGTTGTTAGGTCAGCGGGAGCTGCTAGGGATAAAAAGGCTCTTAGTAAACGCGATATCCAACCCCATTCTTTGCCCTTGCGTGGAGGCGGACTGAACGGGATATCTGGATACAGATGCGAGAAGAAGTAACATTTACCGCTGGGCGGGTTAGATGCTCAGCGATCTGAACAATCAACTTATTGCAGGTAATAGCCATCACCTGGATGATGGCATAGTTGCACGGAGTGGGTATAACGCGGGGTTGGAGAAAGTGGTGATCGGCTGTTTAACGCCTTTCCCTCCACTTACGCGGATCAATGCGGCCTTCGTACATGGGTAACTCCAGCACTGGGTCATCCTCCCGGAACTGAGACCACATGCGGTTTAGGCCCGCGGTGCCGAAGGTACGCACACGCTCGACCTCATCAATGTTAAGTACATCGGTGAGTATGCCCGGGGTGGCGCCGGGCATACTGGCGCGGATGCGGCCTTCGGGGTCGACGATCAAACTCTGACCTTCTCCCGCAGGCGCGGCTGAATTAGCGCTCACCATATACACCTGGTTGAAAATAGCATTGGCCTGCACAAGGATTTGCTCCTGGGCGCGGTCGCAGGTGGTGGTGGCCACTTGGTTGATGATCACCTCCGCCCCCAGCCACGCTAGCTGACGTACCGTCTCGGGGAACCAGATGTCGTAGCAGATGGCCAGGCCGATCCGGCCTATGCCCGGCACCTCGAACACTTCAAAGCGATCTCCCGGCTGATAGGGCTCATAAGGACGCCAGGGGAAGCACTTACGGTAGGCAGCCACTCGCTCACCTTCAGGCGAATACACCGGCGCGGTGTTGTACAGATGCCCGTCCTCACCTCGTTCGCATACCGTGCCGGGCAGCAGCCATACTCCCAGGTTGCGGGCGATACGTGACAAGTGCTGGTGACGGGGGCCATCGATCGGCTCAGCCGCGGCTTCCAGTTGCTCTTTGCGCTGCTGAGGCGTACCCGTGGCGCCGCATAGATGGAGCTCCGGATAAACCACCATCCTTGGCTGTTCAAAATCGGCACCGAAGTCGCTCAGGTGCACCGCCAGCGCGGCCTCAAAGTCCAGCAGTTCGGAGTCAATGCCGTGCGGCCGCGAGGCTTCCTGCACTACAAGGACAGGCAAATTTCTGGACATAGTGAATCTCCGTTTAAAGGGTCGCTTTTACCGAGGCGGGCTCTGATTCATCAAAGGCCACTTCCGGCGGCTCGCGACGGAAAAAGCGGGTCAGGTAGGCCAGTTGGGCGAGACCGATTGAAAGCCAGATCAGGCCCAGAATAAAGGCGTTGATATCCAGCTTACTCATCAGCCAAAGGTTGACCAGGGCACCGATGAGCGGCACCACCATTCCTCTCAGCACACCATACTGGCGCCTTGCATCGGCGTCTTTGCTGACCAGAAAGATCACTGACAGGTTCACCATCGTAAAGGCGATAAAGGCACCGAAGTTGATAAACGATGCGGCCGATAACACATCAAGGAACAAGGCAATGATGCCAATGGCGCCCGTTAACACGATATTGAACACTGGCGTGTGGAAGCGCGCGTGCAGCGCACCGAACAGCTTAGGCGGCAATACCGCATCCCGCCCCATGGCAAACAGCAACCGAGAGGCACTGGCTTGAGCGGCCAGGCCGGACGTGAACTGGGCAAGCACCATGCCGGCCAGGAAGATAGCGCCGAAAAGATCCGCACCGATGGTCGTGGCAATCTCAAAGGCGGCGGAGTCGGAATTTACGAAACTGCTGCCAGGATGCACCAGCTGGGTGGTGTAGCCCACGAGTACGTAAATACCCCCGCCGATCAGCGCGGTGAGCATAATGGCCTTAGGGATATTGCGCTTCGGGTCGATGGTTTCTTCGGTCAGTGTGGTGACGGCGTCGAAGCCAAGAAAAGAGTAAGCGGCCACCGCGGCGCCCGCAGCAATCGCGGTAAAGCCAGCCTCTTCACCCAAGAACGGCCCCAGGCTAAAAAGCGCATCGCTGCCACCGGTCGCAAATACGTGACGAATAGACAGCAGCACGAAGAAAGCGATCACCAATATCTGGAACACCATCAGCAACGAGTTCACTTTGGACGCGAGCTTGATGCCGTAGATATTCAGGAAGGTGGTGATACCAATGAAGCCGAGCAGGAATATCCAGCTCGGCACGTCAGGAAAGCGCGCATTCAAGTAAGCAGCGCCGATCAACCAGATCACCATGGGCAGGAAGAAATAATCCAGCAGCACGCTCCAACCCACCATAAAGCCGACCCTGGAGTCGATAGCCCTGCGGGCATACGTATAGGCAGAGCCTGATACCGGATAGGTGCGCGCCATAATGCCATAGCTGTAGGCCGTGAATAGCATGGCCGCGGTGGTGATCAGGTAAGCGGTGGGTACGGCGCCATTGCTAGTGCTGGCAATGACCCCGAAGGTGCCCAGCACGATCAATGGCGTCATGTAAGCCAAGCCAAACAGCACCACTGCTTTGAGTGATAGAGTTCTTTCCAGTTTGATATTGTTATCCGTCATGATCCATCTCCAGGAAACGTTGGAACCGACATCGGGCAATTGCCCTCACAGTTGCTGACGTTGTTGCAATGCAGCTAGACTGCGACAAAAGGTAGCCGATCTCCTTAGAACGGTATTGGCAGCCAACTTGAGCGTATATAACCCCAGAGTGGTATGGGCCTGCGGATGTGGAACGGGTGACGCATAGCGAACATGACGAGGAACTGGCCAACGCCATCATGGCGTTAGCGACCCCTGAGCTGCCTCAATATTTCTCCAGCCTGGTGAAATGCCTAGCGGCATTCGATAACTTGATCATCATCGCTTACCACGGTGAACATCGGCCCGCGGTGCTCTATCGAGAGTACACCGACCCTGTCGTCTATCTACCCATGGATAGCCAATATCTGGGGGGAGCTTACTTGTTGGACCCCTTTTACCGCGAGCATCTCAGGGGCAGTGTGCAGGGTATTCGTCGATTGATGGACGTGGCGCCCGATCACTTTAGGCGCACGCATTACTATAAAAATTACTACCAGCAAACCACGCTACTAGACGAAGTGGCGGTTTTCGCTAGCATCACCGAAAGTGTCACACTAACCGCCTGCTTGGGCAGAGACTGCTCCAGCGGCAAGCCTTTCAACAAGCGAGAACTACAGGCTTTGCGGCAGTACGGGATGACCCTCAGCTCGCTGCTGAAAAAACATTGGCAGGATTACCGCTCTGACAATGTGATGAAAGCGGCACCAGCCCCAGTAGAGGAACGCCTGAGAGAGGCGCTGAATCAGCAACACAGCATCCGGCTAAGCCCGCGCCAGGCGGAGGTGGCGCTGTTTATTCTAAGAGGCCACTCATCCCTATCGATCAGCCTACACCTGGGCGTCAGCCTTCAGACAGTTAAGGTCTTCCGCCGCCAACTCTACGCCAAGTGCTGCATCTCCTCCCAGGCGGAGCTCTTCGCGCTGCTTATGCCGCTGTTCGCTCGGCTGACCGAGCACGGATGACACCTGTACCTCGGGGCAACGGTTTGCATTCTAGCGCTTGACCACCGTTTACCGAGAGCAGCTGAGATCGCCCTCTTCACAACTAGCATGCTCGCGCAGTTGTTCAGTGCGTTCCGCTGTCAGCGTTTCCAGACAGCCGTTACGCACCATGGGTTGGGCGCTACCGCCTTCCACAGCGCTACTTTCAAACGCGCACTCAGCATCACGAAAGCCGATCCACGCCCGCTGCGCCGCTCGGAGCTTCTCGAGTGACGCTGAATTGTCCTCCAGACGGCTAACAACGGTTTGGTAAACCGTGTTGAGCTCGTCATCCGCCGCTTGATAGGCCTGCGCCGTACACTGGTTTAGCTCGGTTTGCGTATTGGCGCTAGCGCACGAATCATCCGCGGTAGCAAAGCTACTTGATAGCAAAAACCCGACACTCAGAAAGAGAGACGATAAGCGCATAGTGACACCTCTTGATGCTGGTTAAATCCGAACCGGAAAAAGTTAGCACATGTCCACGAAGCTGTATTTACCCTGTACTAATAAAGCAAAGCGCCGGCATCTCGGCCAGCGCTTTCTAGGTACACATCAAAAGATGTTTTTCGCTTAGGCGGTAACCGCTAGTGCGCAATCATTTCTTCGACAATTTCTTCACCGCTCAACTCGTATGGGTAATAAGTCGGCCAGTTGGTAACTTCTTCTAACAACGCCTCACGGTCATCGCCCCAATAGAGATGGAAGTGATGCGCATCGGTGGGGTAAATACTGTGGTCACTAAATTGGATGTATTGGGGTAGCTCATCGGATGCTTCTTCAAGCGCGTAGATGAACCGCACACCCCGGTTACCGGCTTGGTAATTTAAAATTTCATAGCCATCGTATTGGTATTCACCCGTGCGCTCTTGGCCATTTTCAAAGAAAGTGACGTCGCTTCCATCAATAACGATACGCTCTACATCCGTTTGGTAACCGGTATCGTAATACGCTTTATACTCTTCGGCGGTCTTGTCACCATTGTCTGCTTTATGCGCAAACACTTCGTCAAGGGTGCCATCTTGTAGGTAGAGATAAACGGACTGCCAATCACCCTCCCAGTCAGATAGCGCGCGATCCTCAACCTGGTCGTCATCAAAATAGCCCGAATAGATATCGCTATCGTGGTCGTGGTCGTGGTCGTGGTCGTGGTCGTGGTCGTGGTCGTTATGAGTATGATCGTGCTCATGCTCATGCTCATGCTCATGGCCATGATCGTCGGCGCTAACGCCTTGAATGCCCGTCAGTATCAAAGCACTCAATACAAGCGCGCTGGTGCTCTTAAGTGGCAATGCTGTCATCTCCGATCTCTCCTTTTGTCGATTACAAAATAATGCATTTCCACTTTAAAGATATAATATAACATACCATTAATCAAACACATTCCTACCGATGTCGGGCACTTCAGCAAGAAAGGAGACATTGAAAGAGAAACAATAAAATTAGCAGACACAAACGCATCGGGCCCCGCTTACGCGGGGCCCGATCATCGAATCTAGAAGATTCGAGAGCTTACATAATCGCTAGGATTAAGAAAGCAGCTTGATGTTTGAAGCTTGAAGGCCTTTCTGACCTTGGGTAACGTCAAAAGAGACGTTAGCGCCTTCCGGCAGGGTCTTGAAGCCGTCAGACTGAATTTCAGAGAAATGAGCAAAAACGTCATCACTGCCGTCAGAAGGAGCGATAAAGCCAAAGCCTTTAGAATCGTTGAACCACTTAACTGTGCCAGTTGCCATGATATAAATCCTTTTCGCAAGTCGCGAATTGTAAGAATCCTGGTATTACCCAGATAAATAGTGAGTAGAACAAGGAATACAATTACAGACTACCGAAAGAATTCGAATGTTTCTGGAACCATGCTTGCTTGCTAACTTACTAACTGGGCTCATCCTGCCACGTAGTCAGCAGCAGGTCAAAGCCTTTGTGTTTTTTAATTTGCAGTCCTGGCTCTCATAACCGCTTTTAAACCGCGCAAATTAGCCAAAATAGTCGTAATCTTGCCGATAAGCTAGGCACCCTTAATTCGACCGCCTGGCGCGCTTTGGCTTGCCCGGTGAATCCCGCATTATTCGCGGCCTGGCGAGCACTCTGGAAGAGGTTTGAACATGCTATACGGACTTAGTTTGTTGGCGGGTATTGTGCTACTGACCCTAGGTGGGGAGTCGCTTATTCGCGGCGCGGTGGCGGGCGCGCGAAGGGTCGGGGTTTCGCCACTGCTCACCGGGCTAGTAGTGGTGGGTTTTGGCACCTCGGCCCCTGAACTGGTTGTCTCGATTGATGCTGCGATTAATCAGCAGCCTGATATTGCGGTTGGCAATATTGTGGGTAGTAATATCGGCAATATCTTATTGATTTTGGGCATGTGCGCCGTTATTAGCCCAATGGTGGTTCAACCTTTAGCACTGCGCCGGGATGGCCTGGTGGTGGTACTCGCCAGCCTGCTGTTTATTGGGCTTTCGTTTAACGGCGCTCTAGGACGCGCAGATGCCGGCATTTTCCTAGTGGGGCTGGTTGGCTACCTTATTTGGGCGTATATCAGTGAAAGCCGCCATCACGTTCCCGCAGCGGATATGCACACCGCTGAAGCGGATGAAATGACCAAGCTACCCACCACCGGGTGGATGATTGCCTTGGCGCTGGTGATCGGCCTGGGCATGCTCATTGGCGGTTCGCAACTGCTGCTCTTTGGCGCCATTGGCATAGCGCAGGCTATGGGGATTTCCGAAGCGGTGATCGGCTTAACCATTGTGGCTGTGGGTACCTCGCTGCCTGAAATGGCCGTATCGGTGATTGCGGCCCTACGCCGCCATGCTGATGTGGCGGTGGGTAACATTCTCGGCAGCAATATTTTTAATCTGCTGGGCATTTTGGGCATCTCAGCTTTCTTGCAACCACTGCCGCTGGTCGAGCGGGTCGTCTTATTTGATCAGTGGGTAATGCTAGGTGCCGCCGGTGTACTGGTGCTGTTCCTGTATACCGGCATGCGCTTATCACGCTGGGAGGGCGCCGTATTACTCGCAGGTTATGCGGCTTATATCGCGTTAAGCTTTACGATTTTTTGACATTCGTAGCTCTGGTCGCCCTTGGCGGCTAGCGCGCCGCCTGACATAGAAGCACCGGGGCGATCAGTGTAACGAGCTAGTTAAAAGGCTAACGCAGTGCGTCAGGCACCTCGATACCTGCTTCCTGGTAGTAACGCAGCGCTCCTGGGTGGAGCATCCCGGTCATGTTTGCCAACATATCGGGGGTAATACTGCTCCACCACGGGGCCTCTTCTGCCATTGCATCGAGGCGCTCCCAAAACGTTCTGGTTAGCGTATAGGCAGTTTCGTCGTCCATTGCCGTGGTGGTGTAGGCAATCACAGGGAGCGACGTCGTTTGGACATCGTTGTTAACGCCAGGGTAAGTGCCGCCGGGTATCAATTGGCGTAACGCCCCGGTTTGCTCGACTTGTTCGTCGGTCAGGCTGACCAACGAGATAGGCAGACTGCCAGCCGCCTCGATCACACCGGGCGAGGGGTAGGCACTCGCGGTAACAAAGCCATCAATCTGGCCGTTTTTGAGCGCATCGGGCCCGCTGTTAATAGCCGCATCAGCGATTCGGACGCCCTCGTCCAGGTCAAACAACCCCAGGTAGCGAGTTGCCTCACGAGCACTGAAGGTGCCTCGCCCAATCAATATATGTTTGCCTTCCAGCGCGGAAAAATTAATGTCGCCTTTATCGCCTGCAAGCACAAAGTGCATGGTCATAGGGGGCAACGGAAATAAACCACGAATCTCTTGGAAACGAAGATGCGGGCGCTCGGMAAAATCCCCTTCACCAGCCATGGCCTGCTCAATTAAAGCTGACGGTGAGGTGAACACGTAATTGCCTTGGCGAGCCAATACTTCCATTACGTTTTGTACAGACCCCTGACTCTCTTCCGAGGCGAGAATAATCGCATCATCCGTCCCTTTGCGGACGGCTTCAGAGAGCTCTACTCCCATTAGATAGTAGGAAGTACCCGCCGCGGCTGATTTATAGGTCACGCGGGTTTCAGCCTGGGCGGAGAAAGCGAGACTTGCCAGCGCTAGCGTCGCTGCCGAAACGCCAAGCGCATGGCGTAGGAAGCAAAAGGGGTTGCGCATTGTGTTATTCCTTAACGTAAATCGGCCTTGTTTTATCGTCACCAGCTGTTTTGGCTATTGATCAAGCTGAGAGCATGGCGCTGCTCAACATAGCACGACTGCGCTCAGCCGGGCACGCGACGCCATCGCGCCTTACCCCGCCCTCGCCACATCCGCGGACATATAGTTTAAATCCAAACATTAGCTGTAAAAGATATATGTTCTGAAACTTACTCAACAATGCTATGCGGCGATAGTATAATAATGAACTGTCTATTAACTTTTTTATAGAACTAATACTGGGAAATTTACCATTACCTAAAAGATTAATTTCCTAAAAAAAGATGCTATTACCTTAAGAAGAACTACTTTCGTTCGTTTTAATAAGGTATTGCGGCGCAATATAGGCTGATAAGATAAGTCCGTTTTTACACCACTCCTGACAACTTAACCATGAGGAAGAACGTCACATGCCTACGTTGTGCCAACCCTCTTGCCAGCCACGATTATATCGTCGCTGGCTTTTTTTGTTAGCGGCCTTACTATTAGGCGTAAGCCCCAGTGCTTTTGCCGTAACCGGTGAATTAGATCTAACCACCTCTGCCGTTGGCTTTTTCGCTGTTGCGATTTTCGTCCTGGCCTATGCGCTAGTCATGGCGGAAGAAAAGATCCATATGCGCAAGTCTAAGCCGGTGCTAGTGGCCGCCGGTATCATCTGGAGCCTCATCGGCTGGGTGTATGTCCAAAACGGTATGTCGGACGCGTCTGAGTACGCTTTCCGCGTCACGCTTTTGGAGTTCACCGAGCTGATGCTGTTCTTGCTGGTGGCCATGACCTACATCAACGCCATGGAAGAGCGCCGCGTTTTCGATGCCCTGCGCTCCTGGATGCTGCGCAAGGGCTTCAACTACCGGACGCTGTTTTGGCTGACCGGCGGTCTCGCCTTTGTGCTGTCGCCGATTGCCGACAACCTCACCACGGCCCTGCTGATGTGCGCCGTGGTAACCAAAGTGGCCGAAGGCAACCAGCGCTATATTAACCTGGCTTGTATCAATATTGTGGTGGCCGCCAACGCGGGGGGCGCGTTTAGTCCGTTCGGCGATATTACTACCTTGATGGTGTGGCAAGCGGGTATGGTTGCCTTCCAGGATTTCTTTATTCTGTTCTTCCCTGCCCTGGTCAACTTCCTGATTCCCGCCTGCATCATGAGCCTGTTCATCAAGGATGAAAAACCCGAAAGCGTTTATGAAGATGTGTGGATGAAACGCGGCGCCAGGCGCATTGTGGGGCTGTTTTTATTAACCATTGTGACGGCTGTGTTATGTCACGTAGTGCTTCATCTGCCACCGGTACTGGGCATGATGACCGGCCTCGGCTATTTGCAGTTCTTTGGTTACTACCTGCGTCGCAGCCTGCCCCGCTCTTTAGAGCGTAAGCGTGAGCGCTATAGTCGCCGAGGGGATGAACGCAAACTTCAACAGCTGGGTAGCGTAGTGCCGTTTGATGTATTTAACCGCGTGGCACGCGCCGAGTGGGACACACTGCTGTTCTTCTACGGGGTGGTGATGTGCGTTGGCGGGCTTGGCTTTATGGGCTATTTGGGCTTGCTTTCAGAAGCGCTGTATACCGGTTGGRACGCGACGGCAGCCAACATTACACTGGGTGTGGTCTCGGCGGTTGTCGACAACATTCCAGTGATGTTTGCAGTGCTGACCATGGAGCCCGATATGTCCCATGGCCAATGGCTGCTGATTACTCTAACCGCGGGTGTCGGGGGCAGTTTGCTATCGATTGGCTCCGCGGCCGGTGTGGCCGTGATGGGTCAAGCCAGGGGTTCCTATACGTTTATGGGCCACTTGCGCTGGTCGCCGGTTATTTTACTCGGTTACATTGCCAGCATTTTGGTGCATATGTGGCTTAACGCAGAGAGCTTTGCGCTATTCAGTTAAGCACAGCTCAGTTAAGCACAGCACTTAATATTAGCAGCACGCTTAACCCCCTTTTCACCTGGCTGAAAAGGGGGTTTTTAATAGCTTTCAAACAGGTACTCAATGGGCGTCGGGCGACCCAATAGGTAGCCTTGATAGCGGTAACAGCCGTGGCCCCTTAACCAGTCGAGCTGCTCTTGTTTCTCCACCCCTTCCGCCACCACAGTTAAGCCTAAACTCACTGCCAGCAGAATGGTGGTATCCACAATCGCTGCGTCTGTCTTATCGGTGAGCAATTCGTGAATAAAAGATTGGTCAATTTTTAACTCATCCAACGGTAAGCGCTTCAGATAACTCAGCGATGAGTAACCGGTACCAAAGTCATCCAACGCAAAGCGGATCCCCCTAGCACGCAGCTTCAACATCGTATTGCGCACCCGGACTGGCTCACGCATCAACAGGCTTTCAGTGACTTCTAGCACCAAACGGCTAGGCGGCGCCTGAGTTTCGGCTAGCAGCGCCTCGACATCACGCACGAACTCTGGCTGCTGAAATTGCACGGAACTCACGTTGACGGAAATACTTAATGGCGCGTAGGCCGCTTGATGCGACCATTTGGCTAGCTGCTCGCAGGCTGACCGCAGCACCCAGTAACCGATCGGCACAATCAGCCGAGTATCTTCCGCAAGTGGAATGAACGTCGCGGGGGAGACCCAGCCTCGCAGAGGGTGGTACCAACGCAGTAACGCCTCTACGCCAGTGGTCACGCCCTGATGGTCGACCTGCACTTGGTAATGCAGCGCCAGCTCGTTGCGCTCCAGCGCCTTACGCAAGTCAGCCTCTAAACTGGCCCTTTCCAGCACGCTGGTTTGCATATCCGTATTAAAAAAGCACAGCGTGTTGCCGCCCKTGCTTTTCGCCTGCTGCAACGCCATATCAGCCTGTTGCAGCACGCTATCCATACTGTGCTCGCCTCCTCCGATAAACAGCGCAATGCCAATACTGGCACTGATTGGTAACGAGTGGCTGGTTCTTAACTGTGCAATGGTTTCCAGTAGTTGGCGCGCCACACGCTCGGCTTTTAGTGCAGCGTTCGTCTGTTGCTCGCCCAGATCATTGATCAGCACAACAAACTCATCGCTACTAAAACGGGCTAGCGTTACCTCTGGCTCAAGCCGCTGACGTAGCTGTTCAGCCACGCTAATCAATAGCTGATCGCCACTCTCGTGGCCCTGGATATCGTTCACTAAACGGAAATTATCCAGGTCGATTACCATTACCGCGCTATAGGACGCAGCCCACTCATCATGCTCAATCGCGGCCGTTAAGGCGTCCATCAGCTGCCGCCGGTTGGGCAGCCCGGTTAGCGAGTCGTAGAAGGCCAGGTAGTGGGTGTGCGACTGCATTTCGAGGTAGTCAGTGAGTTCGGTCGAAATACCGCACAGGGAAGGAGGAGCGCCGGGTGACATGGCAAGCGGCATTTTAATCGATAAGAACGTTCTTACCCGGCTTTCGCCCTGCAAGATATTGCTCTCTTCTACCGTCACTTTTTTTCCTGAATCCAAGACATTGCGATCAACCTGCTTGATTTCAGCAGCGCTTCCGGGATCAAAAAAGGCCTCGTCGCGCTTACCGATAATTTTGTCGGCAGGCAGACCAAATAGATCGCTAATACGACGGTTAACGTATTGATACTCCAGGGACGGCGACTTGATATAAATAAACGCATCAACGCTATCCAGAATCGTCGTCAGCATCTCTTGATTGGACTGGAGTAGCGCCCGGTTATGCCGCATACGCCGCTTGAGCAACAGATTGCCCAGCAGCGCCAAAAGAAGAAAAACGAGCAGCAAGGCGATACCCCAACGCCCCAGGTAGCCATCAATACTGCGTATCAGCTCCGCCGGAAGCGCTGCAGACGAGGCAAAATAGTCCATAGCGGCTGGTCACTGACCCGGCATGGTAAGGGGGCCTGCCCGCTCTACCACTCGCTGCCAAGCGGCGTCTTGCTCAATGCGTGACACAAACGCCGCTATGGCAGGATAGCTTTCCAGCGACTGGATGGCGGCCACCGCCTGAAGCGGGAAACTCATTTGCATATCGGCGCCGCTGGGCCACGGCCCACCAAAGTTGCCCTCCGCCAACAAGTGTTGGTTAATAAAGTTGAGGTGCCGTTTAATCTGCGGTGTCAGGAAGCGCTTGCTGACTGTATCGCTAATCCCTTTCGCCAGCGGCTTAATCAGCCAGGGGGACTGTTTTGGAATTTGGCTGAACACAAGCTGCATCACCAGCAACGGCATGAATGAGCCTTCGGCATAGTGCAACCAGTAGCGGTAATCCACCCAAGCACGCATATCATCCGACGAAGGCTGGCAGCGGCCCTGCCCATAGCGCTGCACAAGGTAATCAATGATCGCTCCTGACTCAGCCACAGTGAGATCGCCATCGGTAATCACCGGAGACTTACCCAACGGATGGATTTTTTTCAGTGCGTCGGGCGCTTGTTGTGTTTTGCCATCGCGTTGGTAAACCACCAATTCGTAGTCCAGTTCAAGGGCTTCAAGTAGCCACAGGATGCGATGCGAACGAGACTTTTCCAGATGGTGAACGTGGATCATAAACTCTCCATGGGGCTGAGTTGCGCACCAGCTTGCACTGGCGACACTTATCCTTTGTTTACAGGCACATTTAGCTTAGTACCATAAAGCCCATCATCATAGGCGCAATAAACGCAGGTGAGTATCAACGCAACGTCGAACCCCATGGAAGCGCGAACGCAATCAGTGGTTATTAAGAACTGTGTATTAAAGACAGTGCATTAAGACCGGAGCATTAAGACCGCTGCGCGTGGCGCCAACGCGCCAGCAAATCCAACGGAGACCACTTACCTTGCAACCAGGGCGCCAGTAAACGCATAGAGAGCGGAATAAACACAAACACCATCACCGGGGTCAACATCAGCGTGCTCACCACTACCCGCGGCACCAGCGTCCAATCGGCCAGTACGCCACCAAATACCAGTTGAAAAATCAGCGAGATAGGAAAGAAAGCCAGCCACACGGCCACGGCCTGCTTCCAGCGCGGCGGGGCGCTGCTGCCGGTTTGAAACCACGCATCCAGCCCGGTGGCCCGGTGCTCATGGGGCGCTTCATACAAGCCCTTACCGCGCGCCAACCACGCATGGCGTGAGGCTGAGTGTTCCCAGGCGGCTAAGGTTTCACTGCTGCTAAAACGGAATATAATCTGGTATTCATCGTCGTCAGCCGGTGGCGCCAATACGCCGGAGCCGAGGTAGCCAGTAAAATCGGCCGCCAGCTCGCGCCCTTCGTTCAGCCAACGATTAAAATCAGCGTAGCGGCCGTGCTCAACGCGACGAGCCACCATCAATGTGACAGGTGAGGCAGACATGGTATATCTCCTAATGTGTCCACAGCCAGCGCCGGGTAGGCAGGCCGTTTGCTTTCAAGGGGGTAACCCTGAAAGCCGAATGGTCACATTATACAAGCAATGTTGATGCCATGCTGTGAATGTTGCGCTATAGCCGATAACGCGGCGAGGTTTCACGCCCAGGAATAGGATGGGGACGCTCCCCACGTTGGAAAGCGCATACGTGTATATAGATTTCCACCGCGCTACGAATGGCATCGGCCTCTTGGGGGTCGGGTTCTACTMCCGGGCCGGTATACTCGCCTTCGCTGCGTAGCACGGCATCTACCTCGGCCCGGTAACGGCCCAGCAGGTGCTCAAGGTTCATCCGTATACGATGAATTTCCAGCCCAAACGCCTGGCGCTGATCGGTGCGTTTAAGGATATCCAACGGGTTCGAAGCAGCTTCGATCAAATTTTCTAGCGTCGCAAAAACTAACTTTTCAGCGCTGTTTAAATTGGGAATAATGGAATAAATGAGGTCATGTAAGGTGACCGGTGTTCCAAGGCGGTGCATAGGCAATTCAACGTCCGGTTAAGGGATTAATGCTAATAAATCGGCCCTGCTCAGAAAAACTTAATCGATAAATACCGCGTACCCCATCACGCCCCACCACCCGGCGAATCGCCTCAGCGGGAAATACCACCCAACGGCCATCCACGCTGCGGGTACGTACGTTGGCAATACGCCCTTCGTAATGGGCTAGGCACTCGTCGTAGTTCAGATTAATGAATACATCAATGGTTTGCATAGGGTCTGCATCGTGCAAACTTGCACTCTCGGCATTGCTCGCTAATACTTCATGGTATCCCAACTCGTACTTAGTCGGTAATCTCCTATGGCCGTTTCTTCCGTTAGCAACGTTTCCCTCTCTGCCTGGGCGTATCCTGTAGCAAACGCTACATCACCGCGCGTTGAGCAAGCCGCAAAGGGCCGTGCACTTGAAGAAGACACGGCATCTAGCGACGATACCGATGCGACAAGCACTAGCGAAGAGAGCAGCAGCGACGCCGCTGGCCCCAAACGGGCTGACGGTACGCCCATGGCGCCGGAAGAGATTCAGCTACTAGATCAGCTTAAACAGACGGATCGCGAAGTTCGCCAGCACGAGATGGCCCACCAAACAGTGGGTGGCGCCTATGCAGGCGGCGCCAGCTACGAGTATGAAGTCGGCCCAGATGGCAAGCGCTACGCGGTGGCGGGAGAAGTACCGATCGACTACGGCCCGGTGCCCAATGATCCCCAAGCGACTATCGAAAAAATGCAGACCGTGATCGCCGCGGCCATGGCACCTGCCGACCCTTCCCCTACCGATTATCAAGTGGCTGCCCAGGCGCGTCAGTATCTATTGGAAGCCAAACTCGAAGCGTCCATGCAACGTAGTGAGATGGAGCAAGCCCGCAGCGACGGCGCCGCGGCGACATCATCCACTGCTACGCCCTCCGCAGATGAATCAGCCGCTGATGAGCTAGCCGCTTAGTTATCCGATACTGCGAGAGCGTTCCACTCTTCACGCCTAGGCCAATTCGCCAACCAGGCAGGTAGCGCCTCGGCGGGCATTGGCCGAGCAATACCATAGCCTTGGGCTAAGTCGCAGCCCAAGGCCATCAAGGCTTTAGCATGCGCTAAGGTTTCTACACCTTCCGCCAGCATCGGTCGCTTAAAGCGATTCGCCATGTAAATAACGCTCTCTACAATCGCCATATCGTCCTGATCGCTGAGCATATCGCGGACAAAGCTTTGGTCAATTTTGATCAAGCTGACCGGTAACTGCCGCAGGTGGGTTAACGACGAAAACCCGGTACCGAAATCATCAATAGCAAAACTCACACCCAGCGACTGGCAGCGCGACATATTTTGCAGTGCGGCCTGGATGTCGTGCATCGCGGCACTCTCCAGCACTTCGAGCTTGAGCATGGCGGGCGGCACATCGGGGTGACGTGCCAGCAGCTCGCTTAAACGTTGACTAAAATTACCCACGAGCAAATGCGTAGGACTTATATTCACATTGATCGGCAGCGCAATGCCTTGAGCCTGCCATTTAGTCAACTGACGCAGCGCCTGCTCAATAACCCACTCGCCTAGATCCACTTCTAACGGCGTGGTATCGATAATGGGTAAAAACTTCGCCGGCGCAAGCAAACCCTCTTCAGGGTGCTGCCAACGAATTAGCGCCTCTAGGCCGACCACCTGGCCGCTGCGCATATCGACCTGGGGCTGATAATAGAGGCACATTTCATGGTTATTGAGCGCATCAATAAAACGCTGCCTCTGCTCATGGCGCACCTGCAGCAAGCGGTCATGGTTAGGGTCAAACAAGTGGAAGGTATCGCGGCCACGCTGCTTAGCACGGTACATAGCCTGATTGGCATGGCGTAACAGCACATCGCCCTGAACATGGTCACTCGGGTAGACCGTCACCCCCAGGCTTGCCGTTAGGTGAATGCTCTGCCCGTCGATCATCAGCGGTTGGCGAATGGAGGATAACAACTTCTCAAAAAAATCGTCGTCGACACCATGGTGGAGTAACAGCACAAACTCGTCGCCCCCCACCCGCGCCAGCACATCATCCCCGAACAACAGATGGCTAATCCGCTGCGAAAAAGACGACAGCAGCGCATCGCCCACGGTGGAGCCCAGGCGGTCATTAATGTTTTTGAAGAAATCGATATCCAGCGAGCACACCGCCAAGGGTAGCTCCTTCGCATCGGCATGCTGCATGGACTCTTGAATCAATTGCGTCAGCAGTTGCAGGTTGGGTAGCCCGGTTAGGGCATCGAAATAGACTTCTCGGTTCAGGTGGCGGGCATGAGCCGGAATGGCCGAAAGGTCCGCGAGGACAATCACGTGGTGATCGACCTCGCCGTGCTCGTTGCGCACGCGATTAATCGACATCATCCCCGGATAAAACTGGCCATCGTGGCTACGGTAGCTCACCTGGCTTTTACTACGGTCACGCAACTGCAGTTCTTCACGCATCAATCGCGTGGTGCGGCTATCATCCAGCGGTAAAATGCTGAACGCTTCTGGTGTTTTGCCCTGTACATCCCCCTGGGCAAACCCCGTTAATTCACAAAAAGCGGGATTCACCTCCACCACCCGATTTTCCGCATCGGTAATAATGATCGCTTCATTGGCGTAACAAAATACCGATTCAGCGGGAGACACTGTTTGGCCGACGGATGTTGTTGGCATCACGTTCGAACGGGGCAGTGAAGGTGTTGGCTGGGAGTGCTGTTGAGACAAAGACTGTTCCTTCGATACCTTCAAGGATTGATACATACGTCTTTGCTCTCCTCGTCGTTTTTATAGAGCCGTCGCTATATAGGTTCGTTGTTATATAGAGCCGTTATTAGGTAAATAGAGTCGTTATTATGAAGACAGTAGTGTTGCTAGGCATAATAACACCCTATGGCGGCGAAGGTACTTTGCACTACAAAGTACCTTATCGGCTGACGAGGTAATAAGTTAAGGCGCTGGACTGGCGGCACCCAAAAAGCGCGCCTGCCAGTAATCGATCTCTAGCGGCACGCTGACCACGGCACGGCCATCGCCAGGCGCATGAATCATTTGGCCATTGCCACGATAAATCCCTACGTGGGTAGCTTTGCGACGGTCTCCAAAGAAAAGCAGATCACCGGGGCGTGGGGCTTTCACCTGTGGCAAGGCGCGAAACTGCTCATCGGCGGTACGCGGAACGCGAATACCCGCCGCCCGGTAGGTCATTTCCACTAAGCCAGAGCAGTCCAGACCATCGGGCGTATTTCCCCCAAAGCGATACGGTGTGCCAATGGCCTGCTGGGCATGGGAGAGAATCAGCGCACGCTCCATAGAGAGTCCCGCACGGTCAGGAGGTGCCTCAATGGGGGTAAGATCACGGCTGGCACAACCCGCTAGTGCCAGTAGTAACAGGCAGGTAAGCAGCCMCCTTCCAGAGGGTACCAACCCGCAAGGTAGAGACCACAGGCGAAGCAATATCATGGGCAGCCTCTCCGATAAGCCAACGTGCCTTCATGATGGCGCAAAGCATGCCTAGCCGCCAATGGTTAGCGGCCGATCCACTCGACAAAGCTGGTTTCACCCAGCGCATGGCGCTCATGACGCACCCGGCTCATGGCCGCGTAGGGTAAATCCATTGCCAGTACCCGCGAAAGCGGCTGCTCAATCACCCGGCGCAGCAGGCCATTGCAGACAAACAGATGCGCCACTACCAGCACATGCTTGCCCGGTGGATTTTTTAACAGCTGCTGCCAGGCCTCGGCCAGGCGCGCGTCAAAGGCTTGCAGGGTTTCACCACCGGGCGGCGACACCGTGGCAGGGTCGTACCAAAACGCACTCATTCGCTCGGTGCCCTCTTCGGCAAACACCTGGGCGTGAGTTTTGCCCTCCCACTGCCCCAAGTGCAGCTCAGCGAAATCCTCTTCTACCTGAACGGGCAGATCAAACTCTTCGCCCAACCATAGGGCGAATTCGCGGCAGCGCGTTAACGGCGAAGTGACAATCGCATCGTAGGGTAAATGCCCCTCTACGGTATGGCGCATCACTGCATCGGTGACCTGCTGCCAGCCGGTTTCACTCAGCGGATGGTCGGTGGAGCCGCGGAGCATACGCCCCCCTACTGGCTCACCATGACGCAGTAAATCAATCGTTGTGATCTCCGCTTCGGGAAAACGCATACTCGCCTCCTGGGCGGCTAACTCAGTTAAATAGTTTCGTTAAATAATCGCGTGGCGCACCCGTGCAGACACCCACTCCGACACTAGCACGGTGGCAAAAATCATAATAAAAATAACGCTGACCTGATCCCAGGCGAGGCTGTTTATCGAAGCATTCAACTGCAGGCCAATACCACCGGCCCCGACCAAGCCCAATACCGTGGACTCACGGATATTAATGTCCCAGCGGTAGACGCTAATTCCGGCGAAAGCGGGCATGACTTGCGGTAACACGCCGTAGTTCATCACCTGCATGCGGCTCGCGCCGGTCGCGCTAATCGCTTCAACGGGGGTGGGGTGAATCTCTTCAATCGCTTCGTAAAGCAGCTTGCCCACAAAACCAATGGAGCGCAGGGCAATGGCGATAATCCCCGCCAACACGCCGGGACCAAGAATGGTCACCAGCAGCATTGCCCAAATCAGCGAGTTAATGGAGCGCGATGAAACGATCACCATCAGCGCCAAACTGCGCACCAGCGGATGCGGCGTAGTGTTACGGGCAGCCAAAAATGCCACCGGAAACGCCATCATAATCCCTAACGCGGTGCCCAAAGTGGCGATATTGATGGTGKCCCACATGGGCTTCCAGAGCACATTGGCGTAGCTCCATTCGGGAGGGGTCATGCGGCTGATCAGATCTGCTCCCTGGCGGCCGGCATCTTCCACAAACACCCACATGGTGTTGTCGGAAATCATCTTCCAGCAGAGCAGAAATAGGCTGACACCCGCCAGCCAAGCCAAGTACTGCAACCATTGAGCGCGGGTAGTGCGCCGCCGCCAAACTGGCTGACCCTGGGATGTAGTAGATACGGGCATAACAGTTCTCCAGAATTTCAGGGTCAGCGTTACTGGGTCCAGCGGCGAACGTGGCTAGAGCTATATTCACACAGCAGCACGATGGCGATGATGATCAACAGAATCGCCGCGGAGGTGTCGTACTCATAGCGGCTCAGCGAGGTATTCAGCGTGGCGCCGATACCGCCCGCGCCGACAATGCCAATCACCGACGACTCACGGAAGTTGATATCCAGGCGGTACATGGAGAGCCCGATCAAACGCGGCATCACCTGGGGCTGCACGGCGTGATTCATGGTCTGCCACCAGCTCGCACCGGTCGCCCTCACCGCCTCCACCTGACGCCAATCCAAGTCTTCAATATCTTCCGCCAACAGCTTGGCCATAAAGCCAATCGTCGCGAAGGCCAGAGTGATCATGCCCGCGAAAGGGCCAAAGCCGAACATCACCACAAACAGAATGGCGATGATGATCTCTTGAAACGTACGGGAGACGGCAATAATCGCGCGACACACAAAGTAGATCGGTAGCGGCGAAATATTCCGCGCTGCCCCTAAGCCCACGGGTATCGCCAGTAGTACACCCAATACCGTGGAGGTGAGCGTCATGGTCAAACTTTCCAGCAAGCCTGCGACGATATCGTCGTAGCGGCTGACAAAGTCAGGCTGCATAAAGGCGCCTAAAAAATTAACCGCCCGGCCTGCGCCTTCCGCCACCCGCGCCCAGTTCACCTCTACCGAGGCAAGCGCTAAAAACAGATAAACCACCGCGCCGATGGCGAGCCCCCAGCGCAAGCGGGGACTTTCAATTAGCGGTAGTCGCCGCCACTGACCGCGCTGCGCCGCCTGCTGGCGTGCCTGCTCGCTCATCGTGCCACTCCCGCTTCAATTGACGACATTACCCGCGCGTAGGGAGGATTAATCGGAGTAGTGTTAGTCGCCTCATCGCCGCTGACTTCATCGTCCATGGGTTCAGGCGTGGTGTCCCAATCCTCTTCACCGTAGATCGTGGTGAGGATCTCGCTGGTGAGTTCGCTGGGCAGGCCATCAAACACGATCTCTCCAGCGCGCAGGCCGACAATACGGTCAGCAAACTGCTGAGCCAGGGCCACATCGTGGATATTGATAATCGCCGCCAGCTCGCGCTCTGCGCATAGCTCGCGAATCAAGCGCATGATCTGGCGGGAGGTTTTCGGGTCGAGGCTGGCGGTCGGCTCGTCAACCAGCAACAGCTTGGGGCTTTGCAGTAGCGCCCTGGCGATACCCACCCGCTGGCGCTGGCCGCCGGACAATGCATCGGCGCGCTTGTCGATGGCATGGGTCAGCCCTACCCGCTCTAGCAGACGGAAGGCTTCGACCACTGCCTCCTGGGGGTAGCGGCGCAAAAAGCTGCGCCAAAAACCCACGTAACCGAGCTGACCAGACAGCACGTTTTCCATCACGGTGAGCCGGTCTACCAGTGCGTACTCCTGAAAAATCATCCCCATGGAGCGGCGGGCGTGACGCAGCTTGTGGCCCGAGAGCTTGGTGAGTTCGGTGTTCTCCAGGCGAATGCTGCCCTGGGTAGGTTCAACCAATCGGTTCACACAGCGAATAAGGGTACTTTTACCCGCGCCAGAAGGTCCTATCAGCGCCATTACCTGGCCTTTGGGCAGGGTGAGCTCAATATCGGTAAGCGCTCGGTCCCCGGTTGGGTAGCGCTTGCCTACGCCACTGAGTGTCAACATCGTTCTACCTCTTATGTATAGCGAAACGGCCAGAAGGTGAGCCCTCCTGGCCGAATAATTGCTGATAACCGACTGATTAATCGCAGTCGTAGGTCACGCCGTTGGCGTCGGCAATGGTGCGAATAACTTCCCAGTTTTCCTGATAAGTAATCGGAATAAACTGTGCTTCGCCGGAGTTAGCGAATTCTGACTCGAGGGCCGTGCCTTCCCAGTCGTAGCTGAAGAACGCATCCTGAATTTTCTCAGCAAGTTCCGGATTCAGGTTATTGGCCAGCCCGTACGCGGTGGTAGGGAAGGTTTGTGAGGTGTAGATAATGTCGTAATCACCTTCGCTAACCACACCGCGGGAAATCATTCGCTTGCCAACGGAGTTAGCTATTGCAGCAGCTTCGTAGTCTTCGTTAACCACGCCGAGAATGGAGTTGTCATGAGAGCCCGAGAAAGCGGTCTCAAAATCTTCACCCGCTTCCAAACCGTACTCTGAACGCAGCAGCGCGGAGGGAGCGCGGAAACCGGAGTTGGAGGTCTCGGAAGTAAACGCTAACTGGCGACCTTCCAGGTCTTCAACAGCCTCAATGCCGCTGCCTGGATAGGTGATGATTTCCATCTCGTACCCAAAGCTGCCATCTTCAGCGGCCATCATCGCAAACGGGCGGAAACCACCGCAGTTAACCGCCACCGGTACGCCACCGGTATTAAAACCGGCTACGTGCAGACGGCCAGCGCGCAGCGCTTCCTGCTGGGCAGCGTTGGACTGCACCGGGAAGAACTGGATTTTTTTGCCAGTGGCTTCGCTCAAGTGATCCAGAAAGTCAGACCAGACATCCGCGTAAACCGCGGGGTCTTCAACCGGCGTGTAGGCAAACACCAAGGTATCCGGGTCAACCCACTGTGACTCGTCGCTGGGGACATCGGCGACCATATCGCCATCGTTATCCACATAGCGCGATGAAAGGTCCGCAGAGGCGCTCACCGCGGCTAAGGCGAAGGCACTGGCAACGGCGGCGCTAATTAACGTGCGGGAAAAAGATAATGTCTGCATGGGTCACCTGTAGCGTTCTGTAGAGTTATTAAAAGATGACAACATCCTGACGACCCCAGATGACAAAAATGGGACACTTATATGACCGCTTCGTGACGTTTTGGCGAAGGACAGTTAATCTGCAGTTTGAAAAGCCTCGTGGCCGCGGCGCTCTACAAACAGGCTGTTACCGGGCATTTTTTTGGCCTGGTGCTTCAGCTCAGAAAGCTCGCCTGCGATATCCAGCGATTGGCAGGTAGTCGTATCGTGGATGGGTTTTACCGCAATCGAGACGCTCACAAAGGGAAAAAACGTCATTCTATTTTGACGGTTTTCGATGTGAATCCCGCCCTGAAGGCGATCAGCCTCTTCATAGAAGCCCGGCGCCATCACCTCGAATGAGTGCAGAATTTGCTGACAAACACTTTCCCAGTGCTCAAGCGGCAGCAACATCATAAAATCATCGCCGCCAATATGGCCAATAAAGCCCCCGGCATTCTCTACCTGTGCTTGCAGCAGCCGCGATAGCGAAATGATGATGTGGTCACCTCGGGCGTAGCCATAGGCATCGTTAAAGGCTTTAAAGTTATCCAAGTCAACATAGGCCGCGGCAAACCCATGCCCGGAGGCCAAATAAGCCGCCAGGGTTTCATTGATCAGGATATTACCCGGCAGGCCGGTGAGCGGGTTGGCATGCCGCGCTTGGCGCACCTGAATCGCGGTAATCTCACGCAAAAGGTCAACGATATTGCCCATCCCCAGGTAGTCACCGTTAGCGTTAACGATGACAAAGTCCTCTTGCTCAATATCCCGGCTGTCGGTCAACTTCTGACTCAAAATCTCAAGCGGAGTATCCGCTTCGGCCACCAGCATGCGTGCATCAGCAACGTCCAGCACGCGGCGCTTGGCATAAAGGGAATGGCTATAGGGGKTGGTAAATAGAGTTAAAAACGAGTTGCGTCGCACCACCGCCACGGGCTTACCATTCTCCAGCACGGCCACGCAGCGCAAGCTGGGTTGTTGGCGAAATCGCTCGGAGATATACGGCACTGCGCAATCCGTCGTTATGGCATCGGTAGCCCGTAAAATCGAGCGCGTGGTACGACCCGCAGGGCTTTTTAATTGGGTGCTCGCCGGCAGCACCATATTGAGTTCTAAAGGCGGCTGCTGGTTGGGTCGGGCGAAATAGAAGCCTTGTAGTAGTGCGAGCCCACGGTCGAGTTCCCACAAGCAAAGATGCTCAGCAGCGGTCTCCACCCCTTCGGCGATCACTTGGCAGTCCAGGCTACGGGCCACGTCGAGAATCGAGCGCAGGAATTCTCGCTTGGCAGGATCCTGATCGATGCCGGAGATAAAGTGACGGTCGAGCTTAACGAAATCCGGGCGCAGCTCAGACCAGTGGCGTAGGCTTGAGTGCCCTGCACCTAGATCATCCAGCGCGACTTGAAAGCCCATAGTGCGGTAGTGATCCACCGCTTGGCGCATTAGCTCGTAGTCGTGGATTGGCACGTGTTCAGTGAGCTCGATCACCACCCGCTCTGGGGGCAAGCCGCTGTCACGAATAAAGCCAAGCGTTAAGCCTTCGCGAAAATCACGCTCTACGATCGTCAACGGCATAACGTTAAGAAACAGCAGGCCCGGCAGATCAAGCTCTGCAAAGCGGTAGATGGCTAACCGTCGGCAGAGTATATCTAATTCCACCAGCTTTCCGGCCTGAGTGGCTACTTCAAACAGTCGTAACGGCGAGTGAAGCGGCGATGTTTTAGGCCCACGAATCAGTGCTTCGTAGCCATAAATCGCCTGCTGGCTGGCATCCACAATGGGCTGAAAGAGCACGTGCAACTCTTCTGTTGCAATAATCTTTTGCAACCACTGCGATTCTTGTGCGGTCATTTGCCTGCTGCCCTATTCTGCCACCCTAATAACCAGCGGTGGTTCCTATGATGTGTCACCTTCCCTGGAGTTGGTTGATAAGCTGCAAGCAAGCGTGCGTCATTTTTGTGACGCTATAATGACAATCATCAAGGACATCAGTCAGTTGACGCTACACTGACGTTAAATGAGCGGTTTTTCCCGCGCCGGAAAGACCACCTCGCTACCGTCGGCGTCGAGCTGTCGGATATCGATAGGGTGGCCCTTCTCATCCAGCGTTACTAAGCCAATGCCGCTGGCGTTCCACAGCCGTTCACCAGCGCTGGCGCGGTCAGGATCGCGGGGGTGAACGCTTAGCTTGCGGCGCTTGGTGAACCAATTAAGCGGCGACCACGGCGCGTAGAGCCAGCGATTGAGCCGGTCAAAGGTATTGAGCAGGTTTTTGGGAAAGGTGTTTTTGATCCCGCTTGAGGTGATCTGCCACAGATGGGGAGAACGGCGCTGATGGCGCACCACAATGTCGTAGACAAACGAGTAGTGCACGTCGCCAGATAGAATCACGTAGTTGCCTGGGGTTTTGGAGTGCTGCCAAATTTGCAGCAGCGTATTGGCCGCTCCGCGGTGAGCCATCCAGTTTTCGGCATCCACCACCAGCGGCTTACCGGCAAGGGTAAACAGCTTTTGGATTCCCTCTATCAACTTGACGCCGAACATTGGTGCGGGAGAAACAATCACCGCACTTTTGGCCCCCATTAGCGCCTGCTGCATTTCCATTAGCGCCTCCCAGTCCATCAAGCCCGAAGGGCGGTGCGGGCTGCGCTCGCTGCGCCAGCGGCGGGTGCGGGTATCGAGCACAATCAGCGCGGGAGTGCCGGGCACCTGAAACTCCCAGCCCTGAAAACGCAGCAGCCGCTCAATCAACCCATCCTGCTCGGCGCATACTAGCGGCTGGTCGCCATCGCCCAGCAGGGTCGAGGCGTGATGGACTAACGGGTTCATTTTATCCGGGTCGTTACCCCAGGCTTGGCAAAGCAGATAGGCCACCAGGGCGTTACCGATAATACGCTTAGAGAACGGATGACCGTAGGCGGCGCGCTCCCAATCGGCGGTCAGGTTCCAGTCGTCGGTGACGTCGTGATCGTCGAAAATCATCAGGCTGGGCAAATGCGCCATCAGCCGCGCGCACTGGGGCAAACCCGCAACAAAGTCATCGATCACCGCCTGCTCCTGACGATACAGCTCGGCATCTTTGTCATCTAACTCAGGCGGCGTTGGCGCAATCACCTGCCAGGGCGTCGGCGACCACACCAGGCAGTACATGGAGAGCATTTCGGCCAGCGTCATCAAATGGTTATGGGCATTCGCCGAGGTAAACACGGGCTTTTTGACACCGCCGAAGAAGCGCTCGCGCAGCGCCACGTTGCTAGTCACATCGGGCAGTAGCTCTGCACGGCGATAGTAGCTATCCGGCGAGCGGTAGAGCGCCTGGCTATCATCGACCGTCGCCCCTTCCAACCACTCATCCACCAGCCCTAGCCGTTCAATCAGCGCATGCACGGCACGTAGCATCGGCCCGGCCACATCGTCGGCGTACACCTGATCACCGGTCATCAAGAGCCAGGCGGGCCATTCGGTGGGCGCTGACTGCTGTTCGGCAAGCCAGCTGTCGGCACGCACCAAGCCATCCGCACTGTCGTGATGGGGCTTACGGCAGGAGCCGTGCATTAAGCGGTGATGCCGCGAGGCAATCACAAAAGCAGGGTAAGCGGCACCGTCATAGCACAGCCACGGCGCCCATTCGGGCAGCGAGCGCCACTCGCCCTGCTGGGTTTCCACCTGCAGGTCGTACTCGATGCGCTCGTCGCAGGGCAGTGCTGACTCAAGCTCACAATCGATTAGGTAGATAAAAGCGCGCTCACCGATAGCGATGCACTGCTGATGGTGCGCTAAACCAATCGACTGGCTATCGGTGCGCCCTGGGCGCAGTACCAAGGTCATGTTCAGCGGCCGGATAGCAACAAGCCAAAGTACCAGACGGGTAGTGCTGATGCGTCTTAACAGGGGGCCGGCGACTATATCGGGCAGCGTATCTGTGCGATTCATTCGGTGCGGTCTCCATTAGTTACGCGCGGCGATTACGCGCGATGACGGGTAGTTCCACCACCACTTTCAATCCGCTAGTGCTAGGACGGCTCAGCTGCATATGGCCGCTGTAGAGAGCAACAAGGTCGGTCACAATGGCCAAACCCAGACCGCTACCCGAGCGTTGTTCGTCCAACCGTTTACCGCGCTGTACCGCCTGCTGACACTCGGCTTCGGACATACCAGGGCCATCATCGCTAACGGTTAAGGTTAACTGCTGCTCGTCGATCGCTACCTGTAGCTGCACATCGCTGTGTGCCCAGCGCAGCGCGTTATCCATCAAGTTGCCCACCAGCTCTTGGATATCCTGCTCATCCATATGCACCTTAACGTCACGCGGCCAGATTTGGCGTAGCGCAATGCCGCGCCGCTGGGCAAGCCTGGCTAGCCCGTTGAGCAGCGGCGCTAGGGTGGCGTGCAAATCAATCGGCGCAAAGCGTACGCCCTCGCCCGCTGCCGATGCCCGCGCCAGATGGTGACGTACCGCGCTATCCACGCGTTCTAGCTCAACTTCCCAGGCGGCACGGTTCGTTTCTGGTAGTTGGCGTAGCTGCAGGCGCATCACACTCAGCGGGGTTTTCAGCGCATGGGCCAGGTTGCCAGCGGTATGGCGGCCGCGCTCGATCAAGCGCTGGTCGCGGGCCAGTACCGCATTCATCGAGGCCGCTAGCGTCGCTAGCTCGTCAGGCAAGCGGGTATCCAGCTGTTCGGCGCGCCCCTGTTCCACATCGTGTAGATTGGCATGCATACGCCGAAGCGGTGCTAGCCCCCAGCGTACTTGCAGCGCCAATACGCCGAGCAACAGCACGCCCAAGCCTACTAAACCGCCCCATAGCAGGCGTTGAAATTCGCCAATATCGCGGGCTAACACATCGTCCCGAGCGGCCACGCTAATGTGCAGCGGCGCTTCTAACGGCGCCAGATAGATATCGCGCTCCACCACGCGCAGCGACTGGCCCCGGGGACCAGGTATCGAGCGGGCGCTAAGGGTGTCATTGTCGATGACCGGTAGGCGCTGATCCCACAGCGAACGCGAGGCCAGGGTGTTTTCCTCGCCATCGGTAATTTGCCAGTACCAGCCGGAATAGACAGTCTCAAAACGTGGGTCACCCAGCGCCCGGTCGTGGACGAGCTGCTGCTCAATGGGGTCATAGGTAACGCCCGCGATAATGACGTTGAGGGTGGCCCCCAGGCGCTCGTCAAAGGCCTGCGTGGCGGAGGTCCGGTAATGATGAGACAGCAGCGTACCCGCGATGGGCAGCGCCAGCCCGACCATCACCAATACGGCCAGCAGTAGCCGCACGCTGATAGAGCGTTTTGCCCAGCGGTCTTTCCATGCGGTGGTGTCTTGACTCATTCGCTAGCAGGCTCTTCAGCTAATAGCCGATAGCCCTGGCCACGCAGGGTAGCAATCCGCCAGCTGCCCAATTTGCGGCGCAGACGGCTAACCTGAACATCGATCACGTTGGAGTCTGGCTCGTGGTCGCGGTCGTAAACGTGCTCTGAAAGCTCGGTACGGCTGACAACCCGTGGTGCGGCGTGCATCAAATAACCCAGCAGACGGGTCTCCTGGGCGGTTAATCCCACCGGGCGACCGGCAAGCGAAACGTGCTGGGTGTGGGTATCCAAACTCAGCTCGCCCACTTTCAGCACCGGGTGGGCATGGCCATGGCTGCGGCGCACCAGCGCACGTAGGCGAAAGAGGACTTCCGCCGATTCGAACGGCTTGGTGACGTAGTCATCCGCGCCGGCGGTAAATCCTGCGGCCTTATCGGCCCAGCGCTCACGGGCGGTAAGGATCAGCACCGGCAGGTCGATACCATCTTCCCGCCATGCTGCCAACCAGCGGGTGCCATCGCCATCGGGTAGCCCGACATCCAAAATCAGCGTGTCGTAGGCTTCCGTGCGCACCAGAAAATCGGCGTCCTGACCAGTGGCCGCATGCTCGACTAGCCAATCTCCGTCGCGCAGCGCCTGGCTTAGCTCACGAGCCAGCGCCTGGTCATCTTCTACCAACAAACACTTCATTGGCTAACTACCCTTCTTTTTGTATGGCAAATGATAGCAACAGGCTAGTGGCTCCTAGCGGCGCATATCGTTGATACGTACGCCTTCTATCGACATCAACTGGCCGTTATGGCCATCAAATTCAAACTCGACGACTTGCCCTTGCGGGCCAAGCAGCTTGATTTCATACTCGACATACCCTCCTTCACGTTCCACCTCAACCTCGAGCACTTCGCCTATATAGTGGTCTTCCAACCAATCCAAAATAGAGTCAAGAGGCACAACCTCACCGCGGCGTACCTCGCCGTGCAGCGATTCCCAGTGCTGGTCACCCACAGCACTGCCCACCAGCAGTAGCATGAGAGCTAAGCCAGTGACGTTGCGACGAGTGCCTCGTTGGAAGCTGCGCAGCGGTTTCATAGGGTGGCGGAGGAATTTACGCATGATGCAAGCATGCCAAAAGCAACATGAACGCTAGATGAACAGTTTTGTCAGCTTAAGGAAAGTATCGCGGTGGTATAAATTCCCTGTCGCATTCGCTGAATGCCGTTTATTCACTGTCGTATAGACATTCACGTTTAAATACGTAAAGAAGGAATTTGCCATGAACACCATGAAAAAAATGCTGCTGATCCCGACCTCTGCTCTGCTACTTGCCGCAGCTGCCGGTAGTGCCCAGGCCGACGATTCACTGCCGATGGATCGCATTGATGACGTATTGMCCCMCGCCAATGACTACGGTTTCAGCCACTACGAAGAAATTAGCATTGAAAGCCGTGGCCGCGCAGAAGTAGAAGGCTGGTTGGACGATGAGTGGTACGCTGACGTGGAATTTTCACTCGATAACGGTGAAACACTGCAAGAGCAACGTGAGCGCCTGATTACCGGTGCTTGGGGCATGAGCGAAGATGATATCCGCCAAGCGTTAGACGTAGCCAGCCAGGAAGGTATGGTCGAATTTGAATCTCTCGATATTGGTAAAAGCGGCATCATCGATATCGAAGGCCGTGGCGAAAATGGCCGCGAACTAGAAATCAGCGTGCGTCAGGGCTCTTCCGAAGTTACCCAAATTGACCACGATTAATATTTTTAGCTAATCGCTTTGCGGGCTCCCTACGGGGAGCCCGCTGCGTTTATGGTAGGCTKCCAAATCATGTAGCTAATTTTCTAGTGCCAACCTTACCAAGGTGCTGAGGAGACATCCGTGCTGAACGAAAGCCTTCATGGCGTGCTGGAGGATGGAGCACTCGGCAACACGGTGTCAGCACTGAGAGACTTAGCTTGGCTGGTCGCCMCGCCTGACCTGGTGGAGCTGCCGCCCCCCATCCCCTGCGCTGGGCGCCCTACACTGCAAGAACTAGGCTTGGAGCATACCCTGCTGCCCTGGCTGCGCCAGTTACAGCCATTAGCCGCTTTAAACGGCAGCCGCGCGACGCGCATGGGCCATTATCACGAACGCCTGTGGCACACGCTGTTAGACCACGCACCCAATACACGGCTGCTCGCCAGCAACGTACGCATCACGCGAAAGCGCAATACCCTGGGCGAGCTGGATATGCTCTATCGCACCCGCGAGAAGCCGGCGCCGGTGCATTTGGAAGTAGCGATTAAGTTCTATCTGGGACTGCCCGAAGGCCCTGGCGCGCCCMCCAGCCAAAGCCGCTGGATTGGCCCCGGTGGGCTGGATAGCCTGGCGCTCAAGTGCACTCATCTACAGCGTCATCAACTGCCACTCTCCAACACACTACCCGCGCTGGAAACGCTCGCCCATTGGTTAACGCCACGAGATCTGGGTGTATCGAGCGTCAGTTTAAGCGAACAGTTAACCCAGCGGCTGGCAATACCGGGCGTGTTGTATTACCCCTGGCACGCTGAGATGCCAGCCCCGGAGGGTGCAACGGCTGATCACCGCCGGGGGACTTGGTGCTATTTGCGCGATTGGCCTGAGATGGCCGCCAGCCTTCCCGCCATTCCAAGGATGGTATGGCTGGAAAAACCCCACTGGCTGGCACCACCGCCGCGCAGCGCTTTTCGCCCTGCGGCGGAGGTACTGCCCAGCATTATCGATAGAGTGACAACGTGGCGTTCACCGCAGCAGGTTATGCTCTGGTATTCAGAGAGTGAGCACGATGATCAGCGCTATGAGCGGCTATTTTTGGTACCCGATGACTGGCCGCGGCAAGTACCCCTACCGCCCCGCGCTAGGGGTTAAATAACCACCAGGTTATCGCGGTGAATCAGCTCATGGGCTTCCACGTAGCCGAGGATCGCTTCAATCTGGTGGCTGGGCTGGCCCGCCAGCAGACGCGCTTCCTCCACGCCGTAATTGACCAAGCCTTTAGCCACAGACGCGCCCTGCTCATCCACGCAGACCACCATATCGCCGCGCTTAAAGCTGCCCTGCACATCGCGCACACCGACTGCCAACAGGCTAGAGCCTTTATCGCGCAGCACTTTGACCGCTCCGGCATCCAGCACCAGCGTGCCACGTACCTGCAGTTGCCCCGCCAGCCAGCGCTTGCGCGCCGCCATGGGTACTTGGTCAGGCCGCAGCAGCGTGCCCAGCGCTTCGCCCGCCATGATCCGGTTGATAACGTCAGGCTGGCGGCCGCTGGCGATGACCGTCACCGCGCCGGAGCGCGCCGCTAATTGCGCCGCGCGCACTTTGGTGCTCATACCACCGCGCCCCAGTGCCCCGCCGCTACCTGCGACGGCGGCTAAGCGCGGGTCGTCGGCGCGCCCTTCGGCAATCATCTGGGCATTGGGATTGTGGCGTGGATCGGCGTCAAACAAGCCTTCCTGGTCGGTCAGCAACAGCAGCGCGTCCGCTTCCAGTAGATTGGCGACCAGCGCGCCGAGGGTGTCGTTATCGCCAAAGCGAATCTCATCGGTGACCACGGTGTCGTTTTCATTAATCACCGGCACCACGCGCATTTCTACCAGGGTGCGTAGTGCTGAAAGGGCATTCAGGTAGCGCTTGCGGTTGGAAAGGTCGTCATGGGTAAGCAGAATCTGCGCGGTGAGCATTCCGTGACGAGCGAAGTGCTGCTCGTAGCACTGGGTTAGGCCATTTTGACCTACCGCCGCCGCCGCCTGGAGCTCATGCACGGCACTGGGGCGCACCTGCCAGCCAAGCCGTACCATGCCCGCCGCCACAGCGCCGGAAGAGACCAGCACCACCTCAACCCCCTGCTGGTGCAAGGCGGCGATCTGATCTACCCAGCCGCCAATGGCGGGTTCGTCCAGGCCGCGGCCATCGTTGGTGAGCAGCGCACTGCCGATTTTGACCACCACCCGCCGCGCACGGCTGAGCGCGCTACGCCCTAGGATTTGCTCGTTACTATCCATGCCATTCCGCCTCAATCAGACACTTACAAAAGGGGCCGCGCGAACGCAGCCCCCTTTTAGCTTATAACCTTAAGCTTACTACCGAATGCGCCCTCTCAATACCACTAAGGGGCGTATTCGACTTCAACATCGTAATCATCGTCGTCAAAGTCTTCGTCGTCTTCATCGTCACGCTTACGCCGACGACCCAAACGATCTTCGGTACGCGCAACCGACTCTTCTTCCATGCGGCGGCGCATCTCTTCTTCACGGGCCAGCGCCTCTTCATCTTCGTTCTCAAGGCGACGCTGCTCGGTCAACCAGCGGTAAGCAGCCTGCACCAGCTTATCGGTGCCGTCGCTGCTAATCGCCGAAATGCGGAACACCGGGCCTTCCCAGTTGAGCGCCTGGATAATCTTCTGGGCGCGCTCTTCACGCTCATCTTCCGGCAGCAGGTCAAACTTATTCAGCACCAACCAGCGCGGCCGCTCAGAAAGCGCCGGAGAGAACTGCCCCAACTCATGGACAATCGCCTTGGCCGCTTCCACCGGATCAGACTCATCAAACGGTGCCACGTCGACCACATGGAACAGCAGCCGGGTGCGGGTTAGGTGCTTCAAAAAACGTAGCCCTAAACCGGCACCTTCAGAGGCCCCTTCGATCAAGCCCGGTACGTCGGCCATGACGAAGTGCTCGTGCATACCCAGTTTTACCACGCCTAAGTTGGGCACTAAGGTCGTAAACGGGTAGTTGGCAACCTTGGGTTTGGCAGCCGACACCGAGCGAATCAACGTCGATTTGCCCGCGTTGGGCATACCCAGCAGGCCTACATCGGCCATCACCTTCATTTCCAAACGCAGGTTGCGGCGGTCGCCGTCGGTGCCTGGCGTGGTACGGCGCGGCGCGCGGTTGGTCGAGGACTTAAAGTGGATATTACCCAACCCACGCCGACCACCTTCGCCTACCAGTACCACCTGACCGATTTCGGTGACATCGGCGATGACTTCCAGGGTGTCTTCATCGATCACCGTGGTGCCCACCGGCACTTTGACGTGCAGGTCTTCACCGGCCTTACCGCTCATTTGACGGCCCATACCGCCCTGGCCGTTCTGAGCTTTATAGAAGCGCTGGAATTTGAAATCGATCAGGGTGTTAAGGGCATCGTCACCAATCAGGTAAACGCTACCACCATGACCGCCATCACCCCCATCGGGGCCGCCCCTGGGCACATATTTTTCGCGGCGAAAGCTCAGACAGCCATTGCCGCCTTTGCCCGCCTCAACAATAATCGAGGCTTCATCGACGAACTGCATTGGATTCTCCCGGCCGCTTCCGCCGCCCTAATATGCACTACTGTTTTCCCAAACCCGTTCCCAGCCCTTTATTGCCACCAGCATACTGATAAAGGCATGGTGGTAAAAACATCGTGGTAACCGTATTGGAAAAGAGATTTAACCGACAAAAAAGCCCCGCCATAGCGGGGCCTTTTTTCTCGCAACCGCGAGCATAGCACTAGCCGTTTAGGCAGAAACGATGCTTACGAACTTGCGGTTTTTCGGACCTTTGGTCTCAAACTTCACAAAACCGTCGCTCAGTGCGAACAGCGTGTGGTCACGACCAAGGCCTACGCCTGTGCCCGCGTGGAAACGCGTGCCGCGCTGACGCACGATGATGTTACCCGCAGTCGCCGCTTGGCCACCGAAGAGTTTCACACCTAAGCGTTTGGACTCGGAATCGCGACCGTTGCGCGTGGAGCCAGCTGCCTTTTTATGTGCCATTGCAAAATCCTCCTAAGGGAATTGACCGCTTACGCAGAAATTCCGGTAATTTTGACTTCAGTGAACCACTGGCGGTGGCCCTGACGCTTCATGTGGTGCTTACGACGACGGAACTTGATGATGGTGACTTTATCGCCACGTCCGTGGGAAACCACTTCGGCAGAGACTTTAGCACCACTGAGCATCGGCGCACCGATGTTGAAGTCATCGCCGTCTGCGACCATCAGCACTTCGTCAAACTCAATCGTTTCGCCGGTAGCGACTTCGATTTTCTCAAGCTTGAGGGTTTGACCTTCTTGAACGCGGTACTGCTTACCACCGCTTTTGATAACTGCGTACATGTCGCTCTCCGGACTGTCGTTAGTGCCGTTTGTTCAACCGTTAAACAGCGCTCATCGGGAATCGCTCTTATCGACCTGCTGCGAGTGGCGCCCCTTTTGGAGCCATCTGACAGGGAGCATGATGAGKGGGTCGCGGATTATAACGACTATCTTCTCTTATCACAAGACTATCGACAAATGTCAATTGCCAATGATGACGAATGCGATACCGTAACCGCTGTGCGTATCTTGACGCCCAACAGGCAGCCCCATAGCATGGCCCCAACCTATGACCACAACTACGTGGCCACAATTACGGGCGACACTTACCGCCTCCATCTGCCGCGATGAACGAATCCCATGACCGCTAACGTCTCCTCAGCCCAGCCCGTCAGCCCAACGCCTTCACCGCTGCACGCCGTGGTGGCCGATGATTTCGCAGCCGTCAACCGGACGATTGTCGAACAGCTTAACTCCAAAGTACCGCTGGTCGAAACCATCGGCCAGTACATCACCGAAAGCGGTGGCAAGCGTTTGCGCCCTTTATTGGCGCTACTCGCCGCCCGTTCCCTCAATTACACCGGCGACAAGCATATCCCGCTGGCCACGCTGATTGAGTTTATGCACACCTCCACCCTGCTCCACGATGATGTGGTGGATGAATCACATATGCGCCGGGGCAAGAAAACCGCCAACGACGCCTGGGGCAATGCGCCTTCGGTACTGGTCGGTGACTTCCTTTATGCCCGCTCGTTTCAGATGATGGTCGATGTAGGCTCCATGCGCATTATGGCGATTCTCTCCGGCGCCACCTGCATCATCGCGGAAGGGGAAGTGCTGCAGTTGACCAACATCGGCAATCCCAGCATCTCCGAAGAGGACTACTTCGAGACCATTTTGGGTAAAACCGCCAAATTATTTGAAGCGGCCTCCCACAGTGGTGCCGTGTTGGCGGAAGCAACACCGGAACAGGAGCAGGCGCTCCAGTATTACGGCCGCTACCTGGGTCTCGCCTTCCAGCTGATTGACGACCTGTTGGATTACCAGGGCGACGCCGATGCCATGGGCAAAAACGTCGGCGACGACCTGGCCGAAGGCAAACCCACGCTCCCGCTGATCTACGCTATGGAGCAAGGCACGCCGGAGCAGGCCAAGTTGATTCGCCAGGTAATTCGCGATGGCGGGCTTGAGCAACTCGACGCCGTACTGGAAATCATCCACGCCACTGGCGCACTCGACTACACCCGCCAGCGGGCCGAAGAGATGGCCGATAAAGCCCTGCAGCAGTTGGATGCCCTGCCGCCCAGCGCCTACCGAGACAGCATGGCCCAGCTAGCCCGCTTAGCGGTTGATCGCCAAGCATAAAAATTGCGGCCTGACGACACCGAGGACTTGAAAAAATACCTCTGGCTAAGTATTATCCACCTCCGTTGTTGAGAGCGAACACTTAAGCCTCAGCAACCTATTCGGAATATAGCTCAGCTTGGTAGAGCGCTGCCTTCGGGAGGCAGAGGTCGTAGGTTCGAATCCTGCTATTCCGACCAAAAATTTCAGAAAAAACGGCCACTTAGCTAACTCAGCAAGTGGCCGTTTTTTGTTGGCAGCACACTAGGTTCCATATAGGTAGCACGCGCCAAAACGAACGACTGCTAACATAGCTCAGCTATGCTGACTCAGGTAGTCAATAAAGTATTATTCGTCGTCACCAGCCGCTATCCACCCATCAATCAAGTCACGATTCTCATCGATCCAAGTCTGGGCACCTTCTACTGGGTCACCGGCTTGCTCGATTTCGGCCATCAGGCCGCCCAATGTATCGTCGTCCATGTACCAATCATTGAGCACGGACGTTAGCCAGGGATCATCGTCACCGAAACCTTTGCGCGAGAACCAGTGAATATCGTCACTTTCGCCATAAACGCCCTCAGTATCCTCCAGATATTTGAGGTCGTACTCAGCAAAAGCCCAATGCGGGCTCCACAGTGTCACGACGATCGGCTCTTCGCGCTGATAAGCATCATCTAGCGCCGCCATCATCGCCGGCCCAGAGCTATTGATTTGCTTAAGTGGCAATTCATACACGTCTATCGCATCGTCGGTAGAGCCTGCAATTGCCGAACCTGAGTCAATACCAAGAATAGTCGGGCTACCCTGGTACTCATAAGCCTCGGCGTTTTCGCCAAGCTCAGGGATGGTGTCGATATCCACGTAGCTCGGCACCACCAGGCCCAGCCCAGTGCCTTCGTACCAAACATCGTGCACGTCAATCGCATCCTTGTGAGGCTCAAGGAAAGAGGCATCAGTGGTAGGTAACCAGATTTCCAGGGAAAGGTCGAAATCCTCGTTGGCTAACCCACTGTAAAGCACACTCTTGCCGACATCGGAAAGTTCAATGTCGTAGCCATGCTCTTCTTCAAGGATGATCTTCCACATGTTGGCAACTGCAATGTTTTCGGCCCAATTATTGGTACCGATCACCAATGACTTGTGATTGTCCGCCTGAACGGCAGTTGTCGTTGCGAGCAGCCCTACCACCAAGAACGATGATGAGATTTTATTCATATTAAGCTCCCTTCTAATAATTCAGCCATGCTAAAAAGTCAATCGTAGCAGGTTATTACCGAATAACGATCGACATTACTGAATAGCTATCATGAGAAAAAAGAATGTAGCACCCTTTCACTAGGTATATCCCAGCAACCTGGAATCGAAGGGATAATCGGACAGTAACTCCACTTTTCCGTCGTCGCGTACGTAGAGTTGCTCCTCCAACTTGACGCCCTCTCCACCCTTTTCGTGGCCGATAAAGCTCTCCACGCAAAGCGTCATTCCCGGCTCAATAATTCCGTCGTAGCCCTTGTCGTCGATATCCTCACGATGAACGATGTAGGGATACTCGCCATTCATGCCAACGCCATGCGCCAAAGCGAAGTAACGGCGCGCCTTGTAGGCTTCTGGCAGTTGCCAGGCACGCTCGGCGTATTCCTTAAAACTGATGCCGGGCCGGATGTTTTGCATATTGGTACGTATCTGTTCGTAGGCCATGGCGTAGAGATCCTTCTGTGCCTGGCTTGCCTGGCCATCACCACACAGGAAAGTGCGGGAGAAGTCGGCATAATACCCGTAGCGCCCTACCACGTCGGTATCCAGCGCCACCAGTTCGCCATCTTGGATGATTCGGTCTGAACACTCCTGGAACCATGGATTGGTGCGCGGCCCCGAGTTCATCAAGCGTGTCTCAACAAAGTCAGCGTCAGTTTCGATGATGTGCTGGTGCAGCCGTGACCACACAGCGTTCTCGCTCATGCCCGGCTTGATCGCCATTTCGAGCTTATGTACACCCTCTTCCACCGCACGCAGAGACGAACGGATCATTTTGATCTCATTGGGTACCTTGATGGCGCGTGCCAACTCTAGTGGCGCCTGTGCATCCAATACCTCTAAGCCGCTCCTCTGCAGCATGAATGCCGCTTCCGGCGTGGCGCTTTCGATGCCGATACGCTTGCCGCCGCCACATTGACGAACAAGGTCGATGATCTCGTCCGCCCAGGCGCGGGTCACCGCCTCGGTGTTCTTCTCATTGAAGTAATAGGAAATTGCCTTCGCCGGGCGAATCTCATCCACCGTAGGTAGGTGCTTGGCCAAGTGCTCGCAGCCGGAAAACTCGAACAACACCACTGGCCCTTCAGCGGGGACGAACGCATAGCGCGCCGGGTTTCGCGAGCTATAGACCTGCATGTTGCGCGAGCCTGTGGCATAACGTACGTGTGCCGGGTCAAAGAGCACGACCGCGGCCAGGTCATGTTTGACGAGTTCATGCCGAACACGGCCAAGACGGTCGAGCAGTACCTGTTCAATCTCGGCGTGCGTCGGCTCGCAATCGCTAGGCTCATGAGTCGGCGGAAGTATACCGAGGGTATCGAGATCCATCTTCATGGTCTCTCCTCTTCAGTAAAGCTACAGGGATGGGTGCTCAGTCGATCAGGCCGTCATTACGCTCGGCATCGCTGGCTTCAGCCTGGATATGCTGTTCGGCGACACGCCCGTACAGTTGGCGTGTGCGTTCGAGCTTGCCGACCACGCCGGGCTGCTGCGAATAGGCGAAAATGGCCGTCAGTCTTGGCGTATCACCTTGCACCTCTGAGACGCGGTGCAGACTGAAGCGCCCTTTGAAAATCTGTAAATCACCTGGACGCAGATCCAGACGCTTTATCGGTGCTGAATCATCCTCACGAATCACTGCGCTGACACCGGCATAGTTTTCGTCCTGCGGTGTACGAATACCCGGGCAATACTCGAAAACGCCGCCCGCTTCGGGCTGCTGCGTCATCATGGTGACGATGAATTCGTTGGTGTCGTAGTGCCACGGCTGCTGAGTACCATCGGGCAGTACGTTGAGCACGAGGCCAGCGAAAGGGTCGGCATACTCATAAATTTGCTCTTCGCCAAGACAGCGTGCCACCAGCGACTTCATTGCCCTGGAGACATAGAGTCTATGAATCAGGCTATCCGCCGTGATCATGTCCCGAGTGACGAAACCGCTGGTGCGTGTCATGAATATCCGACGTGGGTCATCATCCGGTAGCGAGGGGTCATCAGCCGTAAAATAGGCGTTGACCTGGCGCGTGTTGAAGAAACTTTTCTCGGCCATGCGCGCGCTCTCTGTCCGTGCTTGCTCAAGCACAGTCGGGTGCAGAAAGCCTCGCAGCACCGCACAGCCCTCACGGTCAAGATCACGCCGTGCAGACTCAATGACCTCAATAAGCGGCGGGCTATCTGGGTCATCGAGCGGATAGCGCTGGGTATCGACAAAGGCAGACAAATCTAGGCGCTCAGCATCCGCCAACTGATCAGCGTTCAGCATTGGATTATCCTCCAGAAAGAAATATGAACCGGGCTTGGCACCTCGGCGTATCTGGAGGCATAGTGGATAAACCAGCTCTATTGAGGAAACAATTCCTTGTGATCGATTCCATCGGCTATACCGATAGTTCGCCTCGCACGCCGTCGCTCGACAATGAACTGCTGAGTGCTTTCGTTGCCGTGGTGGACAACAATGGGTTTACCGCTGCCGCCAACCAGCTGCATAAGACGCAGTCGACCATTAGTCTGCGCATACGCACCCTGGAAGAACGGCTCGGCACGCGTCTCTTGCAGCGCACGAGCCGTCAACTGACACTCACTCAAGATGGAGAAACGTTTCTGGTCTATGCCCGCCGCCTGTTGCAATTGCAGCGCGAGGCGTTGAGCGTGCTTGGTCACGGCGACCACGACGGCATCATTCGTTTCAGCCTACCAGAAAATTATGCCGAAGCCTGGCTACCGGCACTATTGGCGCGCCTTGCCGAGCTACATCCTCGCATTCGGCCGCATATTCATTGCCGCATGTCGAGTGAGCTCATCGAGTCTTTGGAAGCGGGAGAGCTTGATCTCGTACTGACCATTCAACACAAGAGCCAACGGCATGGGGTATCAATGGGTCATGAGGAAGTGGTTTGGGCAGCGCATCAAGATTATTGTGTCGCCCCCAATGCGCCGCTTGCACTGGCGCTTTTCCCTGACCACTGCCCTTATCGAGAGCGCGCCCTGGAAGCCCTTACGCGCCTAGGCAGACAATGGTCGCTGGAGTATACGACCCAAAGCCCCACCGGGCTGCGCGTTGCCGTTAATCAGGGCAAGGCCGTCACGGTCACTGATCGACGCGCCATGCCCGAGAACTGGCGCATCCTTGATGAAGCAGACGGGTTCCCAGCGTTGCCCCCTGCCGAGCTGGCGGTTCGAAAATCGCCGAGTTTCCAGCATCCCGCGGGTGATACGCTCGTCGACCTACTGCGTGAACAACTTCTCTCCGATAACAGCCTCCACGACGCCTCATAGCCCTGCGGTCACCTGCCCGTAACTGCTTATAAACCGACAGGCGGATCTTCGATCTCCTGCGCCAGCCATTGGCGGAAAAGCTTGAGGTTGGCCGACTCCACTTGATGCGGCCGGGTTGCCAACCAGTAAGAGCGATGCCCAGTGACCTCGACATCAAGCCATGATACGAGCTCCCCTCTATCCAGCTCACGAGTAACCATGTGCCGGTCAGCGATGGTCACCCCTACCGCGTTGACGGCAGCATGAATCGCCAATTCCAGTAGATCAAACGCGATACCACCGCTGGTCTTCACGCCTTCGATCCCGGCCGCTGACAGCCAATGATCCCAGGTATGAAAGCGATCTTCGCCCCAAAGAACATGAAGCAGCACCTGGTGATTGAGGTCGAGCGCATCACGACGCATAGACCCTCTGAGCTTGGGTGCGCAGACGGCGATATGACTTTCTTGCATCAAGTGCACAAGCTCGGCATCCGACCATTCACCGGTTCCAAAACGAATCGCTGCATCCAGGTTTTCGTCTCCTACAAGGTCATCATCGGCACGCGTTGTCAGGGACAGCTCCAGATCAGGGTGCAATGATTTCAAGCGCCCCAGTCGCGGGATTAACCATCGATTGGCAAAGGTAGGCGGCGCATTCAGACGCAGGTGGGGGACAGCATCTGGCTCTTGCAGCCCTCTTACGGTCCAGGCAATGCGATCAAAGGACTGGCGCAGCACTGGCTGCAACCGCCGCCCCGCGTCGGTCAATCGCAGGTGGCCCGAACCACGTTGAAATAGCGGCACCCCCAACTGCTCCTCCAGTAACTTTACCTGACGGCTAACCGCGCTCTGGGTCACACAGAGCCGCTGCGCCGCCAGGGTAAAACTCGCACACTCGGCGGCTGCCTCGAAGGCCTTGAGAGAATTGAGTGGAGGTAAAGTGCGTGACATGCGCCAGGGCCTCATTGGGTGATTTTTTCGCAGAAACTAAGCAGATAATGTCAGTAATTGCCTGCCTAATACCAGCCTTGCATGAGTTATTAGAATACCCGGAGTTCACTTTCCTCGTTTGTGGGGCCACACCTGAGCGCCTAATATCACGACGACATGCCAACTCACCGCCGAGGTTATTTGATGACGGACCGTTCCCACGCCGACTGGCAGAAACGTGCGAGCACGCTCCCGCTGCCCCAACTGGCCTATATCGACGGACAATTCGTCCCGGCTCGCAGCGGCGCTACCTTTTCTGCAGAGAATCCTGCCACTGGTCAAGTGCTCACCGATGTGGCGGCTTGCGACGCTGCCGACGTCGACCTCGCTGTCACCAGTGCTCGCCGCAGTTTCGAGAGTGGTGAATGGCGAGACTTGGCGCCCMCCGAGCGCAAATCGCGCATGCTTGCCTGGGCGGATGCCATTGAGGCACAGCTGGACGATATTGCGTTACTTGAGACCTTGGAAACCGGCAAGCCGATTGGCCAGACCACAACCGTGGATGTGCCCGGCCTGGTCGGAGGGCTGCGCTGGTATGCCGAGTCACTCGACAAGCTTTACGGCGAGACGGCACCTAACGGGGCAAGCAGCGTCTGCATGGTTGACCGTGAGCCGATGGGCGTGGTCGCCGCCGTGGTGCCCTGGAACTACCCGTTGATTATCGCGAGTTGGAAGATCGGCCCGGCACTGGGCGCTGGCAACTCGGTGATACTCAAGCCCGCGGAGCAGTCCAGCCTGGCAACGCTCAAGGTGGCCGAGCTTGCCCAAGGGGCTGGCATTCCCGCGGGCGCCTTTCAGGTGGTCACAGGCCTGGGCCACATAGCGGGTAAGGCATTGGGCCTGCATGACGGCGTCGATGCTGTCGGTTTTACCGGCTCCACTGAGGTCGGAAAAGCCTTTCTTGAGTATTCCGCGCACTCCAATATGAAGCGCATCGGTCTGGAGTGCGGTGGCAAGAGCCCCCACATCGTCACACGCGATGTGGAAGACCTGGACACCATCGCCATGTCGGTCGCCTATGGTGTCTGGTACAACCAGGGCGAGACCTGCCACGCGGGAACCCGCTTGATCGTCGATCGAGCGGTCAAGGAAGCGCTGCTTACCAAACTTCGCGATTGGGCCGAGGCACTACAGCCCGGTGACCCACTCGACCCAGCCGTCCAGATGGGGGCGATGATTGAACAGGCACATATGGAAAAGGTGCAAGGATATCTCGAGCAGGGCCAGCGCGAAGGGGCACGACTCCTGTTCGGCGGCGAGCAGGTACGCAGCGAGAGCGGCGGGTACTACCTGACCCCGGCAGTACTCGACGATGTCACCAACGATATGCGGGTGGCGCGCGAGGAAATATTCGGGCCCGTTCTGGTGGTGATTACCGTAGACGATCTGGATGAGGCGCTGACCATCGCCAATGACACTGACTATGGCCTAGGCGCGGCGATCTGGACTGATCGACTCCGCGACGGCCACCGCGCCGCCCGCGCGCTTCGAGCAGGCACCGTTTGGGTCAACTGTTACGACCACACATCGATCAATGCGCCGTTTGGTGGCTATAAGCAATCCGGCCAGGGCCGCGACAAATCGCTCCACGCCTTTGATAAGTACACAGAACTCAAGACCACCTGGATCGAGATTTGAGCCCTATGCCCCTGAACCATTTTCACACCGGACGTCAGACACAGATCATAGCGGGGCCTGACAGTCTTAAGCAGCTACCCGAGCTTCGCTGCCGCCTGGGCGCCAGCCGTTATATGGTCATCAGTGATCAAGGTCTTGCCGCGACTGGCCTAGTCGATGCACTGGTCGACGATCTGGCGGTTGATGCCGAGGTAGATACCTTCCTGGCACCGGCGGGCGAACCCAGCGTGGCTAGCACCGATGCGGCCGCAGCGGCGGTACGTGCCCTGACCGGCCGCCCCTTGGTAATAGGGCTGGGCGGCGGCACCGCGTTAGACATCGCCAAGCTAGTCGCAGCCCTAGCAGAAAGCCCTGGTGACATGGAGAACTACCTGCTGGCCGTGACCCCYTGGGCAGGGCGTGTACCCGCCGTGATGGTGCCAACTACCTCGGGCACCGGCTCCGAAGTTACGCGCACGTCGATCCTCACCGATACGCAGGGGCGCAAGCTTTGGGCCTGGGGCGACGAGCTGTTACCCGACGCCGTCCTCCTCGACCCGGCATTAACGCGTGAACTGCCCTCTCCACTCACCGCCACCACCGGCCTAGATGCCTTCGTCCACGCGCTGGAGGCCACTACCGGCCAGGGGCGACACGCGTTTATTGAGGCCCCGGCGCTGCAGGCCATCCGCCAGGTAGGCGAGGCGCTGCCCATTGCAGTGGCTACCCCGCATGATCTGGAGGCCCGCCAGCGCATGCAGGAGGCTGCTTGCCTAGCGGGCCAGGCCATCGATAATGGTGGCACCGGCATCGCACACAACATCGGCCATGCCCTGGGTAGCTGTTACCACTTACCGCACGGTGTTGCCGTAACGCTGGCTCTGGAAGCGTCATTGGCTTGGTCAGTGACAGGTAATGAAGCACGCTTCACGCCAGCAGCCCATGCCCTGAAAGCCGGCAGCAAAGCCCAAGACTTGCCCAGGCTATTCCGTGAGCTCGCTGATCAGGCCGATTTTAATCAAGCCCTTGCCCCCTTCGCTGAGCTGACGCTAAACGCTGAGGCGCTAGCCTTGACCATGCAAAAAGAAGAGAACGCGCCCATGGCCCGCAACGCTGCTCGCCGTCCCACTGGCGATGACTGGCAATGGCTCGCTGAAGCCACTGTGACCGTGTTCGTTCGTCGCGTCGCCGAGCTTGCCACCCAGAACAGGGAGGTCAGCGCATGAACGTGATCGAGCGCATCGAGATCAGCCAGCACCAGTGCGAACTCGACCCACCTTTCCCAGCAGCCTGGGATAGCCAACCCAGGCGCAAGTTTCCGGCTGCCATCGTTCGCGTGATCGACAGCGAAGGCCGTGAGGGCATCGGCTCGGGTGATGCCATGTATGGCTTCAACGACTTCCGGTCGCTTTTTATTGGTCAGGACCCCTTAGCCATCGAGCGTCACAGCGCAGTCATTGACAACATCGGTTTTCATGCCGGGCGCTGCTGGCCATTGGAAGTTGCCCTCTGGGACTTGATCGGCAAGATCAAGGCCCAACCATTATGGCAATTGTTGGGCGGCACCTCGTCACGCCTAAAGGCTTACGCCTCCAGCGGCACCCATCGCCCTACCGAGCAGGTCGTCGCCCTCGCCGAGCAGGTTCGCGACGCGGGCATCCCCGCCCTGAAACTACGCTTTGGTCGCCAGCGGCTCGACGATGATCTGGCCGTACTCACCGCTGTGCGTGATGCCGTGGGACAAGAATTGGATCTGATGGTCGACTGCAACCAGGGCTGGCGGATGCCGTGGGATACCCAGGCACCCTGGGATTTGGCCAAGGCAAGCGAGGTGGCTGAGGAGTTGATTCGCCATAATGTGCTTTGGATGGAGGAGCCGCTCTATCGCGGGGACTACCCCGGCATGCGCGCCCTCAACGACCTGACCGGCGAGCGMCTGAAAATCGCCGGTGGCGAGATGACCCGCGAACCCTATGAATTCCGCGAAATGCTGCGACAGCAGTGTCTCGACGTCTATCAACCGGACGCAGTGTGCTCAATAGGCCTTCTCGGCCTATCGCGTCTGGCGAAAGAGGTCACCACAGCGGGCAAATGGTTCACGCCGCATACTTGGGGCAATGGCATTGGTCTTGCCGCCAATCTGCATCTCACCGCTGGAGCGGTTGGCCCAACAGGCTGTCCTTATCTGGAGTACCCCTTCGATCCGCCGGAATGGACACCTGAGGTGCGCGACTTTCCGCTGACGACCGCTATCAAGCCCGACGCAGAGGGCTGGCTGGCACTCTCTGATGAGCCTGGCCTGGGCATCACACTTGATGAAGCACGCCTGGCGGCCACCCGCGCTGACCAAGCAACTTGGCAATAGCCATCATTGAGCCATTAAATTCTGCATAGAACAGCAAGGATTGACCCTGCGTGATTTAGAGCCTTACATCAGCAGTAGTGGCCGTGTGTCGGAGGTGCTCAATCGCCGCCGCAACGTGATTTATTGATGGCTCACTTGCCTTTTACCTGCCAGCATCTATCTCATTATGCCGCGACTAACGCGGCATAACCGTTTGTGACTGTGCAAAGCTAGTCAAAAATGGCTCAGTGAAAGAGTGCAAAACAAACTAGCATGCTAACAAACATGCTACGATATGTGTTTATGCTTTTCACTCTCCCTCCTTCTCTTGATATGGACAAGACCATTAGCCAATTAACACATATTAAGGCCGTACTGCTGTTTGCCAGCACCATGACCGTGATGTCGGGGGCAATTATCGCGCCTGCACTGCCGGGTATCAGCCGCCATTTTCCCGACCAGCCCCAGGTAGTGATCCAGCTGATTCTGACCCTGCCTGCGCTGATGATTACGCTGTTCAGTCCACTGATGGGCTATCTTGCTGACCGGTTTGGACGCAAGAAATTGCTGCTGATGATGCTGGGCATCTACGGTTTTGCGGGGGTCGCGGGCTTTTTCATTGATCGCGTGGATCTGCTATTAAGCTCCCGCGCACTGATGGGTATTGCGGTAGCCGGTATTCTGAGTATCAGCACCACGTTGGTAGGGGATTATTTCGATAGCGCCGAACGCGCCCGCTTTTTAGGGCTACAAAGTAGCTGTATGGCTTTGGGCGGGGTTATTTTTATTAATCTTGGCGGAATACTTTCTGACTGGAGCTGGCGGGGGCCGTTTTTACTCTACCTGACTGGCGTGCTGCTACTGCCCTATGCCTGGGCGATTCTTCAAGAGCCCAAAGCCAGCGATAGCGCTAGCCATGATACCCACGATGCGCCGGTGAAGGTGGATATCGGACGCACGGGCCTTGCTTACCTCATCGCCATGCTCAGCATGACCATGTTTTATATGTTCCCCGCCCAACTGCCCTTTTTGCTTTCTCAGCAGGGCCAAGTCAGCGGCATGGCGATTGGCATTGCGCTTTCCATGGCAGCCCTAACGGCCAGTATCGTGGCGTTTTGCTACGGCTACTACAAACCGTTTCTATCGGTAATGACCATCTACGTTTTAGGCTTCCTGCTGGCGGCCGCAGGCTTTTTGATCGTTGGGTTTACCCAGAGCTATGCCATGGCCATAGTGGGCGCGGCAATCTCGGGCTTGGGCCTTGGCGCCTTTATGCCCAACACCACCACATGGCTGATGCGCATCACACCACAGAGGGTACGTGGCCGGGTATTTGGCGGATTTACCTCAACCTTCTTTTTCGGCCAATTTATATCTCCAGTGGTGGTCGCCTCTGGGATGATTTGGCTTGATTCACTGCGCAGCGTCTTTATTGCCATGGCAGTGCTCTGCTGCCTGTTCGCCATCACGCTGACTATTTTAAGTAAAACGACGCTACAGGCCGACAGCCAGCTATAGACGGCGGCGGCAACTGGCTACCCGGGTGGGTGGATCAACCCCACCACGCTGACCACAATCAACACCGCGCCCAGCACACGAAAGAACAGCCCGGTATCCGCTTTTAACATATAGCGGTGGGCTCTCTCGCCGACTAAATGACCAATGAAAGCGCAGGGCAGCAGCCAAAGCTGGTGAATCAGTTGAAGGTCGACGCCCGCAATCAAGAACGACACCATTTTGATCACCACCAGGATAAACCACAGCACAAACATGGTATCCCGCAGCTGCTCTTTGGCGACGTGCGTGGCAAACACCGCCACAATCAGCGGCGCGCCAATCAGTGAGGTACCGCTGACATAGCCGCCTAGCGCCAGCAGCACGTAGTCCACGTATTTGTTTTTACTTTTGAACGGTTTGTTGAGCACATAGCCAATGGCATAGATGAATACAATGCCGAAAATGATGCTGGTCATGACCTGCGCAGGCAGCGTTAACAGCCCCACCACCCCAATTAGCTTGGGGATAATCATGATTTTTAAGGCTTTGGTTAGATAGCCCCAATCGATATTACTCTGCGACGAGGAGCCTCCTGCCCCCTGTTTCTGCAACTGCCGATGCCCGTTCCAAGCAATCCAGCTAGAGAAAATCAGCAGGTGAATGGCGATAATCGGCAGGAAAACCAATGGCTGATTGGTCACCAAGAGCAGGAAGGGCAACGCCAGCACGGCACCACCAAAGCCCAGGCTCGTCCTCACAAAGCCGCTCCAGGCAAAAATCAGCCCGATCAGCGCGTACTGGTACCAGAGTAAATCCGTCATTGGCTCGCCTAACCATCGTCGTTATTGAGTAAGAGTGTCCACCGTCCACCAGGAAGGTAGTAGCGCACGTACATTAGATTGTGCGAAACGATCATCCATTAATACCACAACCCCTTCATCTTCTGGACTGCGAATCACCCGCCCCGCCGCCTGCACCACTTTGATCATGCCAGGAATGCGGTAGGTGTAGTCGTCGCCCTGGCCAAAGCGCGCGCTTAAACGTGCCTTAAGCGCTTCGTTGAAGTCGTTAAACGGCGGCAGGCCCAGGGTGGCAATAAAGGCGCCGATTAGCCGGTCGCCGGGCAAGTCGATGCCTTCCGCAAAAGCGCCGCCCAGAACTGCAAAGCCAATGCCTTTGCCACCGGGGGTAAAGCGCGCCAGAAACGCCTCGCGATGCGCCTCCGGCATCCCGCGGGTTTGGCTGAACACGGGCACGTCTGGGTGCGCTTCGCGAAACCGCGCCAGCGCTGCCGCAAGGTAAGCAAAGCTGCTGAAGAACGCCAAGTAGTGGCCCGGCCTGCGCTGATACTGCTGAACCATGGTCGCTACGATGGGCTCAATGGAGGCATCCCGATCACGGAAACGGGTGGAAATATCGCGCCGTATACGCACCTCAAGCTGGCGGGCGGCAAACGGCGAGGCCACTTCGCGCCAGACCGTATTGTCCGGCAAACCGAGCAGATCCCGGTAGTAGTGAGCGGGCGTTAGCGTTGCCGAGAACAGCACCACAGAGTGCGCGGCGTTAAATCGCGCGGCCAGAAAATCGGCGGGTATCAGATTGCGGAGACCCAGCACCGCCCGGCCACGACCATGACGGGTAAGGTCGCATAGCGAGTGTTCGCCAAAGCGCTCCGCCAAGCGGCAAAAAGCCAGCGCTTCAAACAGCAGTTCCTGGAGCTCAAGCGTCGCATCCTCTGGGTGTTCACCCAAATGATCGGTAATCGACGCGCCCACCTGCTGAGCGGCGGCCACCAGCTTATCGGGCAGCGTCGTGATCAGCCGATAGCCTGGCTTACCCGGCTCACCTGCCTCCTCCAACCCTGCCTCTTTAATAACGGCCTGCCACTGCCTAGCTAAACGATTCAAAGGGCGGGAGAGCGATGTTGGGGCAGAGCGGCGCACCCGATTGAAACGCTGCTGATCAAGCTCAGCGCTGTACATGCCCCGCGCACGCTCCACCAGGTTATGGGCTTCATCGACCAGCACGCCTGCTCGCCAGTCGTTGGCCTGGGCCAGACCGTGCAGCAGCGCGTGGCTATCGAACCAGTGGTTAACGTCGCCGACGATTACGTCCGCCCAACGCGAAAGCTCCTGGCCTAAATAATACGGGCACACGTCATGGGCCAGCGCCACCTCGCGCAGCGCCTGGCGATCAAGCCACGCCTGCTCTACTGCCGCTTGGCGGGCGGCAGGCAGGCGGTCATAGAAACCTGCTGCCAATGGGCATGATTCGCCATGGCAGGCGCGGTCCGGGTATTCGCAGGCTTTGTCCCGCGCCACAAGCTCCAACACCCGCAGCGGCTGTGCTTCAGAGTTCAACGCGGCCAAAGCATCCAGCGCCAAACGGCGGCCGGGGGTTTTCATGGTCAGAAAGGCGATGCGATCGAGCTGCTGGCGCGGCATGGCTGAGAGCATGGGGAACAGCGTCGCCACGGTTTTGCCAATGCCCGTGGGTGCCTGGGCGAGCAGGCAGCGGCCAGTGCTGGTGGCTTTATAAACGTCTTCAGCGAGCTCACGTTGGCCGGGGCGGAACGTGGCGTGCGGGAAGCGTAGCGTTTGCAGTTGACTGTCGCGGCGTTGGCGATGCTCGGCCTCCTGCTCCGCCCAAGCCAGAAAGCGTTGGCACTGGTCGGTAAAGAACGCCTGCAACTCGGCCGCAGAGGCCTCTTGGCTAAGCACGGTCTCTTTACCGCTAGMAATCTCCAGATACACCAGCGCTAAGGTAATACATTCCAAGCCACGCTCGGCACACAGCAGCGCGCCATATACCTTTACCTGCGCCCAGTGAAGCGCGCGCTGGTTATCCGCCATGCGCTCCAAGCTGCCGCGGTGGGTTTTCACCTCTTCCAGGCGATTGGCCGATGGGTCAAAACCATCGGCACGGCCCGAGACCCTTAGCCCTTCAAAACGGCCTCCTTCATAGCTGCCAGAGAGTGGCAGCTCAGCAAGATAGCCTGCCCCGCGGCGGCTAGCCACCAACGTATGCCCTTGTATGCCCTCCTGAGCACTGGGGGCAGGGGTAAAGCGGTGATCAAGGTCGCCTTCACGAGCGGTGAAATCGCACAGCGCCCGCACTGCCAAGCGATAACGGCTCATTTGGCCTCTTCTGGTTGCCAGCGCACATAGCAAACCGCAACGGGCATAGCCTGTTGGTGAAAAAAAGCCAGCCAGCGGCGTTGATTATCCTGCAGTCGATCGCCGGGGCCTTTGACTTCGATCATCCGGTAGCGTGGCGTGCCCGCGGGTGCATCGGGCAACAACTGAATAAGATCCGGCAGCCCAGCCCGGTTGGCTTTTAGATCCCCCAGCAGCCGCTCAAAACAGGCCCGTAAATGCTCAGCGGGGATACACTCAAACGCCAGCTCAACCAGCGGCTCATCGACAATTGGCCAGTGGACAAAGGGGGAGGCAAGACCCTGCTTCTCCCGCCAGGCCGCTCGAATCACCTCCCGGTAACTGCCGTCTTCCAGGCGCGCTAAACAGCCATCAAAGGCATCACGCCGCCGCGCGACGAAATCGTCGCGGTATAAATCCGCCGGGCCGTTATGGAAAGGATGAAAGAAGGCGCCGGGCAACGGCGCAAATATCGCTGGCCAGCAGAGTAGGCCAAACAGCCCGGTGATCAGGCTGTTTTCCACATAGCAGACCGGCGCCTGGGGTTCGCTAAGGGCTGCAACCACCGCCCGCTCGACGCTTTGTGGCCCTGGCAGAGAGAGATCCCAACGCACATGGGCCGGCTCGGGGTCACTCGCCACCGCAGGCAATTTAAGCCGTCGCCGCAAGCGGGGCAGAATCCGCGTCAACGCCTGGTGCTCGGTTTCAGTGGGGCTGCTATCGAGCGCCTGGGCAGCCAACTCATAAGCTGTTTGATGCTCGCCCAAGCGCTCCAGCAGTCGCAGCTGCCGAATGCGCGCTTCGCTACTCCCAGCATCGCCATACAGCGCCAGCGCGAGCGCTGAATCACCGCTGCGCTCCGCCTCACGGCCCAGCTGTAGCAGTAACCGTGCGCGCCGGGTGGCCAACCAGCGGTTATCCGAGGGCGGCGGCACTTCACGGTGCAGGTCAACGGGCGATTCGCCCTCATCGAGGCGTTGGCGCAAATGATGGAGCGCTAAGTAGGTATCCACTTCCTGGCGCGTTTGAAAGGCGCGGGACTGCGGCGTGAACGGCACCACCTCAAACCGCTGCAGGCCAAGKTCAGTCAGCACAAATTCCGCCCAGTCCTGCCTCAGATTGCCAAAGAACATCAGACGCAAACGGTCGCAGATATTCATCACGGTGAGGCGCACCACCCGGTCAGGTGCCTCGGGCCACCAGGTCTGCAGCGGCGCGGCTTGCGTTAAGCGGCTAACCAGCGTGGCGTAGAGCACGGTTTTGGAACTCGATACGCTAAGCCCAGCGGCGCGTATCTCTTCCGCCAATATCTGGCGCAACTCGGCGAGGCGCAGCTGGTTAAACAGCTCATCGATACTCAGCGCGGGCGCATTATCGACCCAACCCAGCGTCATCAAGGGCGCCATCGCATCGCCGCTGTCACCGACCTCGGTATAGCTAAGTTTGCCAAGCCGGAACAGCTCGCCTTTGCGCATCACCATGCGCACCAGCAGCGCCTGGGAAGCGCGCGGCAAGTTATCGAATTGATTGAGGAATTCACGCTCGTCCGCCGAAAGCAGGTCAGCGTGGCGCTCCCCCACCCAGGCCAAAACGAAGCGAAAGTTCGTTAGGTAATAGAAGGGGTCATCAAGGGAGGCGGTAGACGTCGCGAAAGCACTGTTCATTTATCCATTGTAACAGTGCTCGCACGATCCCGTCATTGAGATTAACCAGGTAGCGCCAGCGTCTGAAAGGCGTTATAGGCTGCCACGACGGTGGCCATTTGCGCCGTATGCGCCTGTATGAAGGCGTCACCAGAGAGTGTTTCGTCAGGGTATTCGGTAATCAGCATCAGCGGCGTTAACTGGTCAGCATCTTGCGAAATTAGATAGGGGAAGCCATTCAGCACCGGGAAGGTTAACGCGCCCGCATGGGTCTCAAATAGTGCAATTTGCGTGTTATTAAATTCGACTAACTCAGGCACTTTAGCCAGTTCGTGGGTAACGGCTCCAGCTAGCTGCTCTGCCGCGGCTTCCCAGCCTGGTTGATGACGCAGAATCAAAAAGAAACCTTTGGGAATCGTCCACATTTCGAAGCCCCGGGGTACGTAACCGCTTAACGGCCGTGTCCACTCATGGGCGGGGTAGCCGTGCAGATTGATATGCAGTCCTGCATGACTCAGGGCGAATGCCTGCTCACGAATAGCGTGTTCAAAAGACTGGCCCAGGGGTTGGCTCTGCAGGTCATTGCCAAACGCGGTGTAGCGCGCCGCGTGATGCATATGACGCGGCTGGGTGGCGATTAGCCTGCCCTGCAACGCGTAGCCATCAGGGTTCTCTAGCGGCGAAATAACAAAGTGTGCGTCTGGCTGGCGGCTAAGTGCTTGGGCTGCGCGCAAAGCCCCCACCACACCGGAAGTTTCGTTGGCATGTTGGCCCGCACTAACCATGACGGCGCGGTCACTCCCGACGATATAACGTGCGCCTACTGACCGTCCTGCTCGCGTATTGCTTCGGAATGCTTGCCCCCCCAGTTCTGCCAATAACTGCCCTATTTGCGTAACGCCGATGGCCTGCTGCGCGGTGTCCAACTCGACTAGATCACGCTGCGGTTGGGAAGCATCCAAAGACCGCATGCTTACTTTCAAATAGGCGCGCTCTCCTTGGGTGAAGACTTCCGGCACAATCTGCCCCGGCTGAATTGAACGATCCCCCAGCGCCAACCCTGCGCGTCGCTGGAAATACTCCAGGCTAGAAAAATAGAGTTCTTCATGGAGCGCTTCGGCAAGGCTGATATGTTCATCATCCCAGGCTAAGCGGCGGTCACTGCTCGGCAAATGCACGGTGAAGTTAAGTTCTTCGAAGTAAGGCGATGCTGCCTGCCACTGGGCTGAGGCTAACGTCGCCATGGCCGCTTGAAACAGCGCCTCAACGTCGGTCTCAACAATTGTCTCGCTGATCTCGCCCTGAGGAGAGGTCAGCCGAAGCCAACCGCAGGGTGAGCACTGTGCCTCATCTACATGGTCTAGGTGTTGGCGATTAGGCGCTTCAACAGCATACGTTTCCAGCTCCCCGGTGCTTCGCTCCACACGAACACGGTATTGGAGAGGGAAAGTGATCGCGATGGGTTCTACTCCCTCCCACCTCAGGGTGACATCTTCTGGCACCAGCGCTGCCAGCGGGTAGGCTTCTAGCAGAAAGCGGCGCGGTGCGGGCGCTAACACTGGGTACTCAATCACCAGTGATTGCAGCGACTCCCAGGAGAATTCCTCTAAAAAGAAATGCACCAAGGGCTTATAGGCACTGCGCAGGCACGCGTTAATGCCAGCGGCCTTAAACGCCATTTCGGTCGCGTGGCGTTCGGCCTCGTCATCGAAAACCCACGCCTCCAACTGGTAGCCTTGATAGGCAGGTGTCGCGTACTCATCCAGCAAACTGCGCGTGGTGCGCGGGAAAGAGCACTCTAGCAACGCCTCAATTTGAGCACCGTTGGTCATAGGGAAGTACGTCCAGTGGGATCCAGGGCGTCGCGCAACCAGTCACCGAGCAGATTCAGCCCTAACACGGTTAACAAAATGGCCACACCAGGAAATACGCTAACCCACCACGCCGTTTGCAGGTAAGTGCGCCCTTCTGCCAGCATGCCGCCCCAACTGGGAATCACTGGATCGACGCCAAGCCCCAAGAAGGTAAGGCTACTCTCCAGCAGAATATTGTTGGCCACATTGAGCGTCATCAGCACGATCACCGGGCCGATCAAATTCGGCAGCAGATGCTGAAACAGAATGCGGATATCTTTTACTCCGATCGCTTTGGCCGCGAGGATAAATTCGCGGTCGCGTAAGGAGAGCACCGAGCCACGCACCAAGCGGGCATACTGCACCCACTGGGAGATAATCAGCAGAATAATCATATTGGTCAGCCCGCCACCAATCACGGCGATAAAGGTAATCGCCAGCAGGATAAAGGGCAGCGCAAGCTGCACATCGGCAAAGCGCATCACGATCATATCCAGAAACCCGCCGTAGTAGCCGGACACCAAGCCCATAATGATACCGATCACCACGGCACCAAGGGCTGAATAGACCCCGACTTTTAGCGAGATTTCTCCACCAATAATCACCCGCGCCAGCACATCCCTACCTAACGGATCCGTGCCTAAGGGAAAGCCAGGCTCCACCAACGGCGGCGTTAACCGATAGGCTAGATTTAGCTCTGAGCCACCGCCGGGGAATAGCCAGCCGGAGAAGATCACGGCAAAGCCAATCCCCCCGACGAGCAGCACACCGAGAATAAACTCCAGGTTCTTAAAGCGTTTCAATTTGTCGGTTTTGATAGCTGCCGTCATGGTTATTCCTTACGCACCCTGGGGTCGACCAAGCCATAAGCGATATCAACGAGAAGGTTGATAGAGATGATCATTAACGAGAGCACGGTGATAACGCCCTGCAAGACCGGATAGTCCCGGGCTGACACGGCTTCAAAGGCCAAGGTGCCAAGCCCCGGCCAGTTGAACACTCGCTCGACAACGACAATACCGCCCAGCAGGCCACCGAACTGCAAACCAAAATACGTAATCAGTGGGATAGAGCAGTTACGCAGCGCGTGCTTGTAGAGCACCACATTGTTGGAAAGACCTTTTGCCCGCGCCACCATAATGTACTGGGATCGAAGAGTATCCAGCATGGTGGTGCGTACTAGGCGCACGTTGGTCGCGGTTAGGATGATCCCCATGGTCGCGGCGGGCATAATGAAGCTGGAGAAGCCTTCCATGCCACTGGGCGGCAGCAGATTGAAGGTGATGGAAAGCAGTAGCACCAGCATGATGGCTAGCCAAAAGTTGGGAAAAGAGAGCCCAAGCAGTGAGAAAATTCTAATCATCTGGTCGGGCCACCTGCCTCGCGATACTGCCGCCTTAATACCTAGCGGTATCGACACCACGATAGAGACAAATAGCGAAGCGAAAGCTAGCGCCAAAGTGGCGGGTAAGGCCCGTCCAATTAGGTCGCTGACAGGTGTACCGCCCATAAAACTGCGACCAAAATCACCCACTACTAGACCTTGCAGGAAGCCTATGTACTGGGCCAGGAAAGATTGATTCAAGCCCAGCGCTTCACGAATCCTTTCCAGATCCGCCTCGGTGATACTGCCCGCACCTTGAGCTAGCATCACCGCTGGGTCGCCGGTTAACCGAATCGCAAAAGAGACAATCAGCGTTACGGCGATGACCACAAAGATGGCCTGCAGTATTCGGTAGAGAAGAAATTTTGCCACTATAACCTCTGCGCACTAAAGTCCATATCGCCGTGATAATAAGAGTCTGTCGTAACACCTACCGACCGCTCTCTCGAACGGCCGGTATTGGTCACAATCAGTCAGTAACATCGACGTCGGTCAAACGCATACGGTTATCTGGGGCGGGCTCAAAATTCTGCACCCGGTCGCGCACGCCATACAGTGCATTGATGCTATAGAGCGGCATTTCCAAGGCGCGATCCTGAGTATACTGGGCGATAGCCTGGAGCAGTTCTTCACGCTCTGCCTGATCAGTAATGCTGCGCTGGGCTTCGAGCATTTCATCTAACTCAGCGTCGCTGTCATAAGGATTCCAGCGTTCGCCAGTGTGGTACATCAGGTAAGCAGTATTGTCGAAGTCAAAGGTCCAGCCGCCCCATTTCTGCTGGAACATCTCACCTGTGCGGCCTGCCGGAATAATGTCGTTAAGTAGCACATTGGTCTCGTAAGGTTGGATCGAAGCGGTAATCCCCACCCCTTGTAGATAAGACGCCACCACCTGGGCCACCTCACCAAAGGTGGCGTCGTTACCGCGAACATCAATCTGTACCGTGGCGCCTTGCTCGACGCCCGCTTCATCCAGCAGTTCGCGAGCCTGCTGCGGATCATACGGCAGGGGCTCCATATCAGGGTCGTTACCGAAGGACTGAGCGCCCTGGAAGCTGGCGATCATTTCGCCCTCGCCAGCCAGGATGGAGTCGATAATCGCCTGGCGATCCACGGCCATAATCATGGCTTTACGCACGCGTTCATCGGCGGTAATACCTGATTGGGTGTTGAAGCGAATCGCTTCCACCGTCGGCGAAGCCACGCTGACGATGCTGGCCCCGTCATGGTTATTGATGGTGTCGATCATGCCAATAGGAATCGTCGGCGGAATGACGATATCTACTCGCCCAGCCTGTAGCTCAGCCACGGCGGTGGATGGCTCAGAGATAAAGCGGTAAGTCACTTCGTCAAGTTTCGGCGCGCCGCCCCAGTGGTCAGCAAAGGCCTCAAGCTGAACGTCTTCGCGAGGATTATATTCCACTACTTTGAAAGGGCCGGTGCCTACCGGATGGGTATTGAAGTGCTCATCACCATGCTCGGTCAGGTACTCCGGTGGCACAATCATCGCCCCGTAGCCTGCTAGCTTAGTGAGCAGTACTGGGTCGGGCTCATTCAGGTGGAAGTCGACTGTATAATCATCGATGACTTCCACGCTTTCAATCGCCGTGTAGTTAGAGCGCTGGGGCCCCTGCCCCCCTTCCTCACCTAATAAGCGATCAAAGGTAAACTTTACCGCTTCAGCATTGAAGGGCTCGCCATTATGGAAGGTGACGCCTTCACGCAGAGTGAAACGGATACGGGTACCATCATCCAGTTCCTCCCACTCGGTTGCTAGACCGGGCACTAGATCTAAATCAGGGCCTCGATAAGTCAAACCATCGAAAATATTGGTGGCAACCGAGGCCCAATTCACCAAAAAAGTGTCGATTGGATCCCAGCTACCGGGATCTTGCGGCGAAGCAACCGTTAGTGAACCTGCTTGAGCGGAGGCAGAGAAGGCAACGCTCAGTGCTATTCCTGCGATTGCGCCATTGAGAACGCGTTTGTTTTTCTTCATGGGATTACTCCTGTTTTTGTATCAGCTGGGAACCAACTATGACGCCAACCGCTCGACACTGCCCTCTTCCTGAGCAACGAAATGACCCGCAGCCMCCTGCACTAAGGGTAGATGTCGGGGCTCGTCTCCCMCTTTGCGGATGGGACTGAGAATATCGCCCTGTAGCAAAGCACGCGCCTGCCGCTGAGTAGGGTCCGCCACGGGCACAGCGCTCAAGAGCTTGCGGGTATAGGAATGCTGAGGTGAATCAAACACCGCTCGGCGCTCGCCTAACTCAACGACTTGGCCAAGGTGCAATACCGCCACGCGATGGCTCATTTTTTCTACTACGGCCATATCGTGGCTAATAAACAAATAGGCTAATCCTTCATCTTGCTGTAACTCCATCAGCAGATGAATGATTTGCGCCTGGATGGAAACATCCAAGGCGGACAACGCCTCATCGGCGATGATTAACTTCGGCTTGGAGGCTAGGGCACGAGCGATACAGATTCTTTGGCGCTGGCCTCCAGAGAACTCGTGGGGGTAACGTTCAGCTTGGTCGGCACTTAGGCCAACGCGCTCCAGCAACTGCTCGACTCGTTGTCGAATGGCCTTCGAACCGTGCAGCAAGCTATGGGTACGGATAGGCTCGGCAATCGAAAAGCCGACGGTCTTGCGTGGATCGAGGGATGCAAACGGGTCTTGAAAAATATACTGCACTTCCTGGCGTAGACGCATTTTCTCTGCTCGCGACATATCCGCCACGGCCTTACCGCCAAAACGTAGCGTGCCACTGGTGCTTTCCTGCAACTGCTGGATGGTGCGCCCGATGGTCGACTTGCCGGAACCCGACTCCCCTACTAGCGCCAGCGTCTCTCCAGGGAAAATAGTAAAGCTGACATTTTCCACCGCATGCACACGATGACTGACACCACCAAAGAACCCTTTGCGAATGTCGAAGCGTGTGACTAAATTTTCTACTTCCACGACAGGAGCGGCATCAGTTCTTGCGGTATCCTGCTTGCGGCTTACACCACGCGTACGCGCAATATCACCTTCCAGTTCGACCAGTGGATCCATACGCGGTAAGTCTTCGCCCTGCATGCTTCCCAGTTTAGGGACTGCCGCCAGCAATGCTTGGGTGTAAGGGTGTTGGGGGCGGGCGAATATCTCCTCCACTGAGGCTTCCTCAACCTTTTCGCCATGGCGCATGACCACCACCTGATCAGCCATTTCGGCCACCACTCCCATATCGTGAGTAATGAAAATGACCGCCATTCCCAGTTCCTGCTGCAGGTCGCGCATGATGGTTAAAATCTGCGCTTGAATGGTGACGTCCAGTGCGGTTGTAGGCTCGTCCGCCACCAGTACCTTAGGCCGACACGCCAGCGCCATGGCGATCATCACCCGTTGTCGCATGCCGCCGGATAACTGGTGAGGGTAGCGTTTTAACAGTGCTTCGGCATCGGCTAACCGAACTAGCTTTAACAGTTTTACCGCTTCAGCGCGTGCCGAAGCCTGGGTGTGCTTTTCATGCAATACCAGCACTTCGGTAATCTGATCGCCAATGGTGTAAACAGGATTCAGCGACGTCATTGGTTCCTGAAAGATCATGGCGATTTCCTTGCCACGTATCTTGCGCATCGCTTTATCGGAAAGCTGGGTAAGATCCAGTGGCTGAGAGCCGTTGGCATCGCGATGAAACATTATCGAGCCACTGGTAATCTCGGCGTTCATGTACTCTACCAAGCGCATGATAGCCAGAGAAGTCACCGATTTTCCCGAGCCAGATTCACCAACGATCGCCGTTGTTTTACCTGGATAAACGTCAAAACTCAGATTTCTAACAACCGGATTGGAGCCAAAATTAACGCTCAAGGAGCGAACCGATAGCGCTGGTACCGTTGTCACAAGATGTATTGCCCCCTGCACCTAGATAGCGTTTTTGTGGATAGAATAGCGTTTATATAGATCGGACACTCAATACCGACTGCTTTTGAAACCACCGGCAAGCTTCGAGCCTTCATACAACGTTAGTCGTGTATACAGGCCACTTCAAACTACTCATCTTGTTAAACTTTTGTCAACACATCATTATTAAGTGCCCACTAATCCACCTACGCTTAAAAACGCTGCTAACCGCTGAGGAAGACGCTTAGCGCACAAAAAAGCTCCCACGAGGAGAGCTTTTGGTACCGTTGATGTTGATTAGCACTACTTATTTTAACATCACCCCACCCGGTGCTGCTTAAGCACGGTGAGGCTTCTCTCTTCTTCACTTTGCGGTTGGGAAGGCGCTTGGCGGGTACCGGCCAGCACGTACCACTCCGCCTCACTCAGATAACTTTCGCACCAGCGGCCAAGGGCGACGGCGCTCTCTTCGCGGCTAGAGTCGCCGCAGCGGTAGTCGTTAGCCAGATGGAGGAGATCTTGACGGGCGGTACGCGCACGGGCGTTGCCACCGTGTACTTTTACCAGCGGGCAGCGTCGGTCGTAGGCGGCGTTGGTTAACGCATTAAGCCAACGCTCCAGTTCATGTGCCTGAATTCCACCATACACTGCCACGCTTGAGCTCCCTGCCCCGTTGAAAGGGCAATAGCCTGCCCGATTTAGGGGCCGCTGTCACGGTTAACCTTTACCCTTGTGTAGATGCTGTTCCAGACCTTGTTAAAGGGCCTGCTCAAAACCTTGTAACACGTTGACTACATTGACACCTATTTCATCTACCGCATAGCCCCCTTCCATCAGAAATACGCTGGGTAAGCCTGCTTGGGCCAGGCGTTCACCTAAAACGGTGAAATCTGCGCTGGTAAAGGKGAAGGCACTGATCGGATCATCCTCAAAAATATCGACCCCTAGCGATACAATCAGTAACTCGCACTCTGCCGCGTTAATCTGCGCCAATGCTTGATCCAATGTCGCCATCCAAGTGGTAACGCTGGTGCCCGGCGGTAACGGGTAGTTAACGTTAAAGCCCTTACCTTTACCCTCGCCGTTTTCATCAGCGTAGCCCAAATAGTAAGGAAAAGTGACCTCGGGGTCGCCGTGTAACGAAATGAACAGCACATCGTCGCGGCCGTAGAATATCTGCTGGGTGCCGTTGCCGTGGTGGAAATCGACGTCAAGAATCGCCACTCGGCGCTTGCCTGTATCTAAGGCTCGCTGGGCGGCAATGGCGGCATTATTGAAGAAGCAGTAACCGCCAAACTGATCATAGGCAGCGTGGTGGCCCGGCGGCCGACACAGTCCAAAACTGGGTTTACCCGTTTGCAGCGTATGTTCTACCGCGCCTAACGCCACATCCTTGCTCGCCATGGCAGCTTCAAAGGTGCCTTCTGAGATCGAGGTTTCCGCCGCCAAAGCGTAGTAGCCTAACTGGCCGCCGATGGAGCGCGGGATGCGGTCACTACGCATGCTTCGCGCAGGCCAAATATTGGGAATTGCCTCACCCTCATGCCCGGCGGCGCCCCACGCTTGCCAGCAGTTGGCTAAAAACGACACGTAGTCTTTGTCGTGCACCGCCAGTACCGGTGCTAACCCATAAGCGCTAGGGGAATGGATCTCGCCAAGCCCGGACTGACGAAGATGCTTCAGCACTAGATCAAGGCGTTCAGGACACTCAAACGGGGTCACCAGCGCGCCGTCATGTAACTCCGTGCGCGCTTGGCGCAAACGGCTATCCTCTGAGTAAAATGTCAGCATTGCGGCTCCTTAATCGGCCTCTAACTGGATAGGCCACTGCTTGGCCCAGCGACGTTTTTGGCTGGCTGTTTGTTGCTTCAACTGGTATTCAGCACGGCTTGCAGCGGCGCGATCATTAAAAGGTTCGGCACCCAGTAGCGCAACGGGCGGATTCGCACGGGTATAACGCGCCCCTTTGCCGGTGCAGTGTGCTTGATAGCGCTTCGCCAGATTATTGGTAATGCCCGTATAGGTACCGCGCTGGCACTCCAGCAAATAGAGATACCACTGTGGTTCGGTATTCAGCGGCTGGGTCATACGCCTATCCACCGCAACAACGCTTTAATTTACGCCCACTACCACATAAGCACGGATCGTTTCGGCCGGGCTTTAAGCGGCTAAGCGTGGGTGTCCCATCAATATACCACCAGCGCTGCTGCTCTTTAACAAAGCGAGATACCTCTTCTAACACATGCCAGCGTTTTTTTGCCCCGCCCTGTTCACGCCCGCGTTCATAAAAACAGGCTTTAAAATGGACATAACCGGTATCTTCGCGCGGCGGTTCTGCGGCAACAATAGAGAGGGACTTCCACTCGGCTTCAGGGTCAGGCGTAAGCTCTCCAGGCCGAGTGGAGGGGTGCCATGTTGCCAACAGGTAATCGGTAAGCCCTAACACAAAGGCCGCATAGCGCGAGCGCATCAAGGCTTCAGGCGTAGGCGCAAGTTCGCCTTGATGATAACGGCCGCAGCATTGTTCAAGCGTTAAATGGCTGCCACAGGGGCAACTTAGATCAGTCGTAGGGGTCATAAACCAGCTCGTTAGTCACATCTTTTATAGCCTAACCGATACGTCCTATGCGCGTCGCCCGGCGTGTATGACTATTGTTTCGATATTTGTGCGGTGTTAGGTATATAGTGGTAGGGCAATACATTCAGACGATGGGGTACGAATCACGATCGATCATTCTTTCCAAAATTTTTGGAGGTTCTCCTATGAAGGTCTTTAAACCGGAATGGCAGTGCACGTTTAGCGTAAACGAAGGCGCGGAAGAATCAGCAACTTGGAAAGAGAAAATCGCGTGGCGACTCAGGGGAGTTGCGGATCGGCTGGAAGGTGGCGGGCGCACGGTAAAAATCGATTACCGAGTGACGCCAGCGGTTAGCCAACAGGAAGTCGACACTTGCTTAGGCAAGGGCTTCGAAGTAACTCAACGCCTGCTAACGCAGTTAGCCCAACAGCAGGCGTGCGAAGATGTGATGCGCCATGCCAAAGCTGAGCTGTTCGAACAACACCCTCAGCACTGAAAGAGCGACATGGTATGAAAGCACTACAAAAAATCCCACCCCATTAACCGGGTGGGATTTTTTTGGGGCAGTTATTAGCTAGTTAGACAGTCTTCTCTAACGCTCTACCCATCTTCGTTAGAAAACCCTCGCACGCTTCAAGCTGCTCAATATCAATATATTCATCGGGTTGGTGTGCCTGGGCAATACTGCCGGGGCCAAGAATAATGGTTTGCAGGCCCTGCCCCTGGAACTGCCCGGCCTCGGTGGCATAGGCCACCGCGTGGTCGCAGCACCCTGCGGGCAAATGATCTTTGGCCAGGCGCAGCACCTGATCATTATCGAGATCTGCTAGCCCCGGCACGGTAACGTTAAGGGGCTCGGTGATGATTTCAACGTGCTTGCCTTTGGCCTGCAGCTCAGCGCTTAGCTGGGCGCAATAGGCCTCAAAGCGCGCGTATATTTCGTCGAAGGTGTCCGTGGGCAGATGGCGAATCTCCCACTCGAACTGGCACTCCCGGGCCATAATATTGATCGCCGTACCACCTTTGATTTTACCGACGTGCAGGCTGGTGTGCGGCACGTTAAAGGCTTCATCAACGCGGCCCTCTTCTACCAGCGCCGCCATGATGTCCTCTATAAAGGTGACTAGCCTTGCCGCCACATGAATCGCCGAGGTGCCCTGATTAACCTGACTGCTGTGGGCTTCGCGGCCAATCACCGTGGTGCGTAAATTGGTTGCGCCTTTCTGCGCCACCACCGGCTGCATGCTAGTGGGCTCGCCGACAATCACATGGGCGGTGGTGGAGTAGTGCTCGTAGAAGCGCTTAATCAGGCTCGGMGCACCCACGCAGCCAATCTCTTCGTCATAGGAGAAACCCAGATAAATCGGCTGCTGCAGAGGCGCTTTCGTCCAAGKGGGCACCATCGACAATACGCAGGCGATAAAGCCTTTCATATCGCAGGTACCGCGCCCGTATAAGCGGCCATCGCCACCATCGCGCAGGGTGAACGGGTCGCTCGACCAGGGCTGACCCGCCACCGGCACCACATCGGTATGCCCGGAAAGCATCACACCGCCCGGCGCCTCTGGGCCAATTCTTGCGATCAGGTTGGCTTTGGTACCGCAGGGGCTCATCACCCGCTCGGCGCTAACGCCATACTCTGCCAAATAGCCTTCCACATACTCAATCAGCGCCAGATTGGATTCACTGGAAGTGGTATCGAATGACACCAGCTTCATCAGTAAAGTGGTCACGTCAGTCATACTGCTCTCGTTAGTTGGACTCTTCCTATCACACTATCACCGCCCTCTTCCTTTTCCTACTCAGTAGGCCTGCTGGCAGCGCAATGTTGACTGTCACGGCAGGTTCATCGTGCATTCACTAAAACGTCATCTACACTTCTTACTGTTCAGTGCATCTAAAAATCTCAACAAACGCATTGCACGCCTGACTAAGTTCAGGCCCATAAGGAGCTTGTTATGTCTCGTTTCACACTGCACGCGCTTGCCGTAGGGGKGGCGACGGCCAGCCTAAGCCTGTCTGCTCAGGCGGCAACAGAGATTAGCTGGTGGCACGCCATGGGCGGCCAACTGGGCGAAATTCTCGAAGAGATGACCCAAGACTTCAACGAGTCTCAGGACGACTACCACGTTACCCCCAGCTATCGCGGCACCTATMCCGAAACGATGACCGGCGCGATCGCCGCCTTCCGTGCCAATGAGCAGCCGCATATCCTGCAGGTGTTTGAAGTCGGCACTGGCACCATGATGAACGCCAAAGGCGCCATCTACCCAGTGTACGAGCTGATGGAAGAGCATGGCCGCGCTTTCGATAAAGAAGCCTTCCTGCCCGCCGTCGTGGGTTATTACACCGACACCAACGGCAATATGCTTTCTTTCCCGTTTAACTCCTCTACGCCAATCATGTACTACAACAGGGATATGTTTGAAGAAGCGGGCCTGGACCCCGAGCAGCCCCCACAAACATGGGACGAAGTGGCCGATTTTTCACGCCAAATCGTCGACTCTGGTGCGGCCAGCTGTGGCTTTACCACCTCCTGGCCTAGCTGGGTCATGCTGGAAAACTTCTCCGCTTGGCATAACGTGCCGTTAGGTACGCTGGAAAACGGCTTTGGCGGTATGGAAACCGAGTTCACCTTCAACAATGAGCTAGTCGCTCGCCACTGGGACAACCTCCACGACTGGCAGGAAGAAGGTGTCTTTAAATGGGGTGGCCCCGGGTCCGGCCCCGACTCTGAGCCGATGTTCTACTCCCAGGACTGCGCGATTTTCTTCGGCTCTTCTGCTTCACGTGCGGATGTCGCCGCCAATTCAGAATTTGAAGTTGGCTTTGGCATGCAGCCCTACTACGACGACGTAGATGGCGCACCGCAAAACTCGATTATCGGTGGCGCCACCCTGTGGGCACTGCAGGGCCATAGCGACGAAGAGTACGAAGCCGTTGCAGCGTTCTTTGAGTACCTCTCCCAGCCCGAAGTACAGGCGCAGTGGCATCAGCAAACCGGCTACCTGCCCATCACTCAGGCCGCTTGGGATCTGAGCAAAGAGCAGGGCTACTACGAAGAGAATCCAGGCGCGGATATTTCGCTGAAACAGATGACGCTCAACGAGCCGACCGAGAACTCCAAAGGCCTACGCTTTGGTAACTTCGTGCAGATTCGCGACATCATCTCCGAAGAGATGGAAGCGGTGATGACCGGTGACAAATCGGGTCAGGAAGCAGCGGATGAAGCAGTAGCACGCGGCAATGATCTGCTCCGTGATTTTGAAGCTGCCAACCAGTAAATAAGCACTCACTTCGCCGCCTACCCTTCTGGGTAGGCGGCGATTTCGTTTGTTGATGCTTATTTTTGCTAACAATTTGCAGAGCTGCCCATGCAAACCAAACGCATGACCTACCCTGGTCGCTTTTTGCCCTACGCGCTGCTGGCGCCCCAGGTGATTGTGACACTGATTTTCTTTATCTGGCCTGCGGGCCAGGCGCTGTATCAGTCGCTACTGCGCGAAGACGCCTTTGGGCTGCGCTCAACGTTTGTGGGTCTTGAGAACTTTGCCCGTCTATTTCGTGACGGCAGTTATGTCAATTCGCTATCGGTGACGGTGGTATTCGCCTTGGGCACTACCCTGCTATCGATGACAGTGGCGCTTTTATTGGCCAGTACCGTCAACCGGATGATTCGCTCACGCAGCACCTACACCACGCTACTGGTGTGGCCCTACGCCATCGCCCCCGCGCTTGCGGGCGTGTTGTGGTGGTTTATCTTCAACCCCTCTATCGGCATTGTGCCCTATATGCTGGAAATGGTGGGTTACCAGTGGAACCACCGTAACTCAGGCAGTGACGCCATGCTGCTGGTGATTTTTGCCGCCGCCTGGAAGCAGATATCCTATAACTTTTTGTTTTTCCTGGCGGGCTTACAGTCAATCCCGCAATCGCTGATTGAAGCCGCCTCCATTGACGGCGCCAGCCCGACTAAGCGCTTCTGGACGATTATTTTCCCGCTGCTCACGCCGACCACTTTCTTCTTGCTGGTGGTTAATGTGGTGTATGCCATGTTCGACACCTTCGCGATCATTCACGCCACCACCGCAGGCGGCCCAGCTCAGGCGACCAATATTTTAGTGTACAAGGTCTACGCCGATGGTTTTGTGGGCCTCAACCTCGGTTCCTCGGCAGCTCAGTCGGTGATTCTGATGGTGATTGTGGTGGCATTAACGATGATTCAATTCCGCTTTATTGAGCGCCGAGTCAATTACTAAGCCTTAGGGAGAACGTTAATGGTTGAAAACCGCCCTTGGGCTAACCTGATAGCCCATATTGTTTTGATCTCTGGTGTCGCGCTGGTGGTTTTTCCGGTGTATGTCGCGATCATCGCCTCTACCCACTCCCTGTCGGGTTTGCTGCAGGGTACGCTGCCACTGCTCCCCGGTGGCCACGGGATCGAAAACTACACGCGCATGTGGCAGTCGGGCGTCTCCAATGCCGGCGCACCACCCGCCGCCTTAATGCTCTGGAACAGTTTTATCATGGCCATGGCGATCACGGTGGGTAAGCTGTCTATTTCGCTGCTTTCCGCCTTTGCCATCGTCTACTTCCGTTTCCGCTTTCGGATGTTCTTCTTCTGGGTGATCTTTGTCACGTTGATGCTGCCCGTAGAAGTGCGCATTATTCCGACTTTTCAGGTCGTTGCGGATCTTAAAATGCTCAATAGCTTTGCCGGGCTATCGATCCCGCTGATTGCCTCGGCTACCGCAACCTTCTTGTTCCGCCAGTTCTTTATGACCATTCCCGAAGAGATGCTCGAAGCCGCCCGGGTCGATGGCGCCGGGCCACTGAAGTTTTTTAAAGACATTTTAATGCCGCTGTCGGTGACCAATATCGCCGCGCTGTTTGTGATCATGTTTATCTACGGCTGGAACCAGTACCTCTGGCCGTTAATTATCACTACCGACCCTGATTATTACACCATCGTAATGGGCATTCAGCGCATGACCTCGGAAGAGAACCCACAGTGGCAACTGGTGATGGCCGCGGTGGTCATGGCAGCGCTGCCGCCAGTGTTAGTGATTCTGTTTATGCAACGCCTATTTGTGAAAGGCCTGACCGAGACGGAGAAATAAGATGGCCAGCATTACCTTGGAAGGGCTAAAGAAAACCTATAGCGGCGATGTTCATGCCGTCAAAGGCATCGACTTACAGATTGAAGATGGCGAGTTTGTGGTGCTGGTGGGGCCTTCCGGCTGCGGCAAATCTACCCTACTGCGCATGGTGGCGGGGCTTGAAACCATTACCGAAGGCACGCTCAAAATCGGTGACCGGGTGGTCAATAAGCTAGAGCCCGCCGAGCGCGATATCGCCATGGTGTTCCAGAACTACGCGCTCTACCCGCATATGACGGTGTACAACAACCTAGCTTACGGCCTCAAGAACCGCGGGTTTAACAAAGAAGACATTGAAAAGCGCGTGCGAATTGCCGCCAAAATGCTCGAGATCGAAGAGTTTCTGGAGCGCAAACCGCGCAAGCTCTCTGGTGGTCAGCGCCAGCGCGTCGCCATGGGCCGCGCGTTGGTGCGCGACCCGGCAGCCTTTCTATTCGATGAGCCGCTTTCCAACCTGGATGCCAAGCTGCGCGTGCAGATGCGCGTGGAGATCAAACAGCTGCAGCGGCGCCTGAAGACTACCAGCCTGTATGTGACCCACGACCAGCTGGAAGCTATGACACTGGGTGACCGTTTAGTGGTTCTTAACGCCGGGCAGATTGAGCAAGTGGGCACACCCATGGAAATCTACGCCCGCCCCGCCAGCATGTTTGTCGCCGGGTTTATCGGCTCCCCCGCTATGAACATGCTGCCGGTGGATTACTTGAACGAACAAGGCGCCAACGGCCTGCTGGACAACCTGCCCGACGGCACCGATGTCGTCGGCATTCGCCCGGATGATATGCACTTAGCCCCGCCTGCCGCGCCTCACCTAATTGTCGATTCAACGCTGGCGCTGTTTGAAGCCGCGGGGGCCGAAAGCCACCTATATGTGACCCTCGCCGATAGCGACCAGCCTACAGTCATCCGCGTTTCAGGGCAGCCGCCCGTTGCCGAAGGCGAAACCCTGCGATTTTTTGTGACCCGCGACGCCCTGCATCCTTTCAACAGCGCCACGGGAAAACGCACCGGGGATTGAATACCTATCCCCCGAAAGACAAAACAAGAAAAACAAGTCAACGGAGAAACCATGCGCTACGTTTGAGATAAAGCTTACGGATCTCCCTTGATGAGTACTGAACCTTCATACGTCGATGACCTGTATCGTGAGCACTCCCGGCGCGTGCAGGCGACGCTGATACGCCTGCTGGGGGATTTTGAACTAGCCGAAGAAGCCATACAGGATGCCTTTGTGGCGGCGGTTCAACAGTGGCCGGTTAACGGCAAACCTGACAACCCCACGGCATGGCTAATTCGCACCGGCTACCACTGCGGAATAGACCAAATTCGCCAACGCAGTACTGCTCGCCGTCGGGCTCACTTGCTATTACCCACAGATGAAGCGCTGGATCTTGAGCCCACCACCATCGAAGATGACGCCTTGCGGCTGCTATTCACCTGCTGCCACCCAAGTTTGAGCATGGAAGCACGGATTGCCCTGACGCTTCGCGAGATGTGCGGTTTGACCACTGAGCAAGTAGCCAGCGCGCTACTGATGAAGCCTACGACGCTGGCACAGCGTATCGTACGAGCCAAACGCAAAATTCGCGATGCGCATATCCCTTATGCAGTCCCTACCCAGAAAGAACTGCCCGAGCGCCTACCCGATGTGCTCCAAGTCATCTATCTGGTCTTCAACGAAGGCTACTCACGCAGCACGGGCGCCAGCGTGGTCGATATCAGCCTGACCCAAGAAGCCATGCGGCTGGGCAATGAGCTGGCACAGTTACTACCCAAGGGTGAGGTATTTGGGCTGATGGCCTTGATGCTGCTTAACGATGCCCGCCGGGATGCGCGCCAGGATAACGACGGAGAACTGGTAACCCTGGATGCTCAAGACAGACGCCTATGGCGCCAAGAGGATATCCAGACCGGCATTGCATGGCTGGAACAGGCGCTGGCGCTCACCCCCGCCGGGTACTACACCCTGCAGGCGTCGATTGCCGCCGTACACGCCCAGGCTAGCCACGCCGAGCAAACAGACTGGGGGCGCATCGTCAGGCTCTACGATGCTCTCTGCCGACGCTTTCCATCCCCCATCCTGGCGCTGAATCGTGCGGTCGCCATTGCCATGAACGGTGCCCCCGACACCGGCCTGAAGTTACTCGATGACATCGCTCATCACCCGCAAATCAGCCGCTATCATCTGTTCTATGCCGCTAAAGCGGATTTACTGCGGCGCCAAGGTCAGCATGAGGCCGCGCGCAGTGCCTATCACCAGGCGCTGCAATTGGCCACCCTGACGCCCGAAAAACGCTTTTTGCTAAAGCGGTTAAACGAACTAGAGCCAGCTCCATAAACATTCATTAGCCCCGCATAGAGATCGACATATCGCCATAGATATTTGCCTGAACCGCCGGGCGCCGCAGGTACTCATGGGGAAATCCTAGAGGCACTGCGCTGACCTCGTCGAGCCGTGCCAATTGGTCACCTGTCAGTTCCAGTTCGAGTGCGGCCAGATTGGCTTCAAGCTGACTTATCGATCGCGCTCCAATGAGCGGTGCAGCCATACCAGGACGGGTGAGCAGCCATGCTAAAGCCACCGTGGCAGGTGATGTATTTTGTTCCGTAGCGACCTGTTTCACTTCGTCAATAATGCGAAAGCTGCGTTCGGGGACGGGCCCCGCCTCGGTCACGATGGCGGCACGGCTGCCGCTGACCACGTTTTCGGGTGCGAGTTCGGCACGCTTGTACTTCCCCGTCAGCAGTCCACTCGCCAGCGGTGACCAGGGTATGATACCCATCCCCATTTCACGCGCCATCGGAACCAAGTCACCTTCCACGCTGCGCTCAATCAGATTGTATTCCAGCTGCATTGCAACCATTGGCGACCAGCCCCGGAGATCGGCGATAGCCTGCATCCGTGAAGCCTGCCAAGCAGGGATATCCGACAGCCCCAGATAAACGACCTTTCCTGCTGCCACCAAATCATCCATGGCGCGCAGAATCTCTTCCACGGGAGTGGTGAAATCCCAGGCGTGCAGATACAGCAGGTCGATATAGTCGCTGCCCAGGCGCGTCAGGCTGTCTTCTACCGAACGAACCATACTACGTCGACTGTTGCCTCCAGAGTTGGGGTCATCACTGTGCATCGGCAAGGTGTATTTTGTGGCAATGACCAGGCGATCCCGTTTCCCCTGGGCGAAACGGCCGACAAAGGACTCGGAAGTGCCATCCGTATAGTAATTCGCCGTATCAATGAAGTTGCCGCCATGATCGACGTAGCGATCAAAGAGCGCGCGGGAGGTCGACTCGTCGGCGCCGAAGCTCCATTCCGTGCCGAAAGTCATGGTGCCTAGCGCCATCGGCGATATTTTCAGGCCCGAACGGCCCAGCAAGCGGTAGTGGTCGAGCTGCATGGGATTCTCCCTAAGCTGTTGGTTTCCGCAATGGTAGGCTTGTTCTTAAACTGACAGAATACACCGATATATTCATGGACTATGAAGCTGAAATGAACAATGAAAGGTAGCGATGTGGCGGAATTGGGTGCCTTCGTGGCAATCGTTGAACATGGCAATTTCGCACGAGCGGCGGGATGGCTCGGTGTTTCGCCCTCGGCACTCAGTCAGACGATCCAGCGGTTAGAGGCACGCTTAGGACAGCGCCTTTTGAACCGAACCACCCGAACCACGCGGCCAACGGAGGCGGGCCAACAGTTGTATGAGCGAGTTCGGCCCGCTCTGAAGGAGATTTCAGCGGCTCAAGCGCAGTTGCTGGAGCAACAGGACGAGCTTGGCGGACGGTTGCGGATCAATGCGTCACGCGCTGGGGCTGCTTATGCGCTGGCACCACATCTGGCTAGCTTTGCCGAGACTTACCCTGGAATTGAAGTCGAAATCGTCATCTCTGATCGTTTAGAAAATGTGGTGGCTAGTGAGTGTGATGCCGGGCTGCGGCTCGGTGAGAGCCTGGAACAGGATATGGKGGGRGTGCCAATGAGCGAGCCGCTACGTTGGATTGCGGTGGCATCGCCGCTCTATCTGGCTCGGGCGGGGACACCGGAGCATCCCGCTGCTTTGAAGGAACACACCTGTATCAATATGCGCTGGCCCAGCGGAGGACACCTATTCCATTGGGAATTCGAGCGCGAAGGTCAGTCCGTTCGGGTGGCTGTGACCGGCCCGCTGTGTACCAACGATGTGGCAACGCGACTGCGTGCGGTCAAGGATGGACTTGGTATTGGTTATTTCCTTGAGCCGGAGGTGAGGGGCTTGCTATCGGCCGGCGATGCCGTTGAGGTGCTGGCGTCTTGGTGTCCAAGGGAGCCAGGGTTCTACCTCTACTACCCAGGCAACCGACTGGTCACTCCGCAACTTCGGGCGTTCCTCGATCATGTCATGGCGTGCAGTCGGAAAGTCGTTGCTACGTAATAAGATCATTTAACCTGCATCCGATGGCAGAAGGAAATCAACCAGATATTCCGATTACCAAAAATAATATCTAGGCTGTGTCGATTCGTGAGCACGTCAAACGACTACAGAGAGTCACTACCCTGACCAACCAGGAGGCTCTCAATGAAATTCATGCTGATACGCCGTGCCGATGCCAATACCGAGAATGGCGCTATGCCATCCCAGGAAATGTTTGCCGCCATGGCTGCTTATAACCAGCGCATGACCGAGGCTGGCGTGTTTTTGAGCGGCGATGGCTTACATCCGACCAGTGACGGATGTCTGATCCGTTTCAAAAACGGTGAGCCCACCATCATCCCCGGGCCTTTGTCGCCAGCCAGTGAGCGTATTGCCGGTTACAGCGTGCTGGAAGCCCCTTCTCTGCAGGCGGCCATTGAGTGGGCCCAGCAATGGCCTACTCAGGATGCCGATGGCAACGTGACCCTTGAATTACGGCGCTACTTTTCACTGGAGGATTTTGAGCCCGGTGCCGGAATTGAGCAGCACCGTAACCTTGCTCGTGTACCCGATGCCATGAACGTGCACGTTGCCTTTCCCGGCACCTGCCGGGAGGCCATGCAGTTCTATGCTGATGTAACCGGAGGGCATTTGGAGTGCCTGTTAACCTATGCTGACACACCCGCCGCTGAACACACGCCGCCCGCCCTTCATGACCGCATCATCCATGCCTCACTGAATCTACGGGGACGCCGCTTGATGGGCGCGGATCTGGCAGCTGACTGCTATACACCACCGCAAGGGATAGAGGTTCAATTGGAGTATCAGGATATCGAGCAGGCCGCCCGAACCTTTGCTCAGCTAGCGGAGGGTGGAAAGATTATCATGCCGTTCGAAGCGACCTTCTGGTCACCAGGGTTCGGCATGACGGTAGATCGTTTTGGCGTCGGCTGGATGGTAAACGTTCCATCAGACAACTGCCCCTTGGCCACAGAAGGAGACTCCCCATGAAGTACGTTGCGCTGGTCTATTACCAGGAACAGATTATCAACGCCATGAGCGAACAGGAGTGGCACGACCTCAACCAGGAATGCATTGCTGGGGTTGAGCGCCTGAGCGCCAGCGGCCACTACCTGGCCGGACAGCCGTTACAACCGACGGAGACCGCCACCACCGTGCGCGTGCGCGATGGCGAAACGCTGATCTCCGATGGCCCCTTCGCGGAAACCAAGGAGCAATTGGCTGGCTTCTATCTGCTGGAAGCCCACGACCTGAACGAGGCACTGCAGCTGGCTAGCCGCATTCCGCCCGCCCGGTTGGGCAGCATTGAAGTCCGCCCGGTTCGAGAACTGCCACCTAAAGCAGCACCCAAAACAGAAATAGGAGAACAATCATGAATACTGCCGCCTACCCCTATGTGGATGGTTTCGTCGCTGCCGTGCCTAGCGCTAATAAAGCTGAGTTTATTGAACATGCCCGTGCCGCGGCCGTTGTGTTCAAGGAGCACGGGGCGCTCCGCGTGGTGGAGTGCTGGGGCGATGATGTGCCCGATGGGGAAGTGACCTCCTTCACCATGGCGGTTAAGCGCAAGGATGACGAGACGGTTATTTTTTCATGGATAGAGTGGCCATCCCGCGCCGTGCGCGATGAAGCCATGCCCAAAGCCATGCAGGACCCTCGCCTGCAGATGGACGTTAACCCGATGCCATTTGATGGTAAGAGACTCATTTATGGAGGCTTTGCAAGCATCATCAATGAGTAAGCGTGAACAAGTGGCCCAGAGATTTAATCCGAATCGTCCTGGGCCCCATTCTCTTCAACTACATCTTGTTGAGTTACATCAGTGATCCGCCCTTCAACCTGGTAGAACACTTCTTTGCGTTCCACCATATAGTCGCGCAGCATTTCCCAATCGGTATTGCCGACAATGGTGTTACGGCCATCGGCGTAGGCTTCACCGAGTACCGTATGGCTGTCGCCACCGGCGGCGGTGAAGTTGTTGGTGGCGATGGTATAAGTACGCTCTGGATCAATCGCCTGCATCGCACCTTCCTGGACAACGTTTAGGCTGATCACCCGTTCACCTGGCGGCTCGCTGCTGTCATACATCAACTCAACGCCTGCTGACACCTGCAGAAAACCGCCGTCTTCGCCGGGAGCATTAGCCAGGGCGATCTCGAAGGTTTCCAGCAGCTCGGCGCCGGTAACGTCGACCAACGTCAGGCGATTGCCAAACGGCTGTACGGCGATTAGATCGCCTACGGACACATCGCCCCTCTCAATCGCTTCGCGGATACCACCGCTATTTTGGATCGCCATGACCGTGTCGGGCGCTACCTGCTGCGCGGCATGCAGCTGGGCATCGGTGATTAAATTGCCCAGCGCTGTTTCATTGGCACGCACGCTGTGTTCATCGCCGCTGCCGTGGCGGGGGTTGGGCAACTCTGAGATCGCCTTGGCGCCGATCAAGGTATCCCGCAGTGTTTCAATCTCAGCGGTGTAGGGTTCAAGCCGCTGAGCCGCGTCGGAATCCGCCTCACGATCGTCGGCGGCGAGCAGCTCGCCACTAGTATCCACCACCACGCCTTCCTCGTCGAAGGTGACCTGCATAACCCCAAGGTGCTGACCATACTCGCCTGCCTGGCCAATCACCGTCGGCGATGGGAGCCCCTCACCAGCGTGGCTCTCGCTTAGCAGCCTGGGGGGCGAAACCTGGCTATGGCTGTGTCCGCCAATAATAATGTCGATACCTTCGACGTGCTCCGCTAGCAGCAAGTCGTTACCCACGCTGGGGTCGCTGTCGTAACCAAGATGGGTAAGGGCAATAATTTTGTTAACGCCCTGCTCTTCAAACGCTGCCACCATGGCTTCAGCCGCTTCACGATAATCGCTGATGGCTATTTGGCCGGGGCTTGAGATCGTTTCGCTATCCTGGGTGCTTAACCCAAAAATGCCGATCTGTTCGCCATTGTGCTCAACCACAATGCCGTCATAGAGCTGCCCGGCTTGCGGATCTACGCTGACAGACTCACCCAGCATGTCAGCAAACTCAGGGCCTGCTGAAAAGTCTAGATTGGCCCCTAATATGGGAAACTCGGCGCCTGCAAAAAATGCCGCTAACGCCTGATGCCCCTGTTCCGGGTCACCCAAGTCAAACTCATGATTACCCGGCACAAAGGCGTCGTAGCCCATCAAATTCATGAATTCGAGAGCATCCTGGCCCTGAAACTCAGTGAAATAGAGCGTGCCCGAAAAGATATCACCGGCTTCCAGCAGTAATCCTTCACCGTAAGTCTCCCGCGCTTCATTCAGCGTGGTGATCAAATAGGGATACTGATCGGTACGCCCGTGTAGATCATTGGTGTGAAACAGCGTCAAGGTGAAGTTATCAGCCAAGGCGGGAGGAACGGTGACGAATAACGCTGTCCCTAGCGCCATGCCATAGCGGTGAAAACGCATTTAAATGACTCCTTTCATATCGGTGTTTAGACACCTTAGCAGTAAAGCAAGCCAATGGCGGAGCTGTCATTAATCCGTGACGAGATCGTCATCTTCATTACATGTTCCCGTCATCGTCGGCTGCCACCCTGGCTAGCACTTCAATGTAGCCTTCTTTCGCCGACAGGATAACGACTAATGCATAAAGCCTATGTCCATAAAAACAGTGCCCGTAAAAACCTCGCCCGTAAAACTAGCGCTAAGCCTCGCGATCGCAGGGATTTCTCTCGCTGCGTCATCGAGCGTGTTCGCCAATGATGATTTGAGCAATGTCTGCCCTAATCCGATTCGCATGGCGGATACCGGCATTGAAGGCATGGGGCCGCTAGAAGACGCTTTCGGCCCCTTCGCCGAAGCGTTTACAACAACTACTGGTCTTGAATTGGAAATGTTTAGCCTAAGCAACCGCACGGCCGCAGGCACGGCGCTTCAGTACGACGATGTAGACCTGGTTTTCGCTGGCCCCTCTGAGTTTGTGCTGTTCGATCGTGAAAGCGATATCGAAATCCTGTTTGCCATTGAGCGCCCGCATTACGGCAGCAGCTTTTTTGTACCCGCCGACAGCGATATCGAAACCCTAGCTGACCTAGAAGGCCACCGCGTAGCGCTGAAAGATGTGGGCTCCACCAGCGGGCATATCTTCCCCAGCCAGATGTTGGTAGACGCCGGCCTGGATATCGATCGTGATCTAGAAATCATTATGGCCGGTGATGCACGCATTGCGGCACTCGTTAATGGTGATGTAGACGCCATGGGCGGTGGCAACCGGGATATCGACGAAATTCAGGCGATGGATCCCGATGGCGAATACCGCGTAATCGCCAAAAGCGATGTACTGCCCGGCGATCCGGTGGTGATGCGCGGCTCTCTGGATGACGCCTGCAAAACCGCCCTACGCGAGTCGCTCAAAGCTAATGCCGACAAGCTATGGAACGCATTGGTTGCAACGGATCGCAACGAAGATAAGTTCTTAAACCGGGACTCTTCGCTAGGCTTTGAGCGCACCAACGCAGATTACGACGTAGTACGCCGCGCCTACGAAGCAGCGGGTATCGATCTGTAAACATTTCCCTCTTTTCGCTCCACAACGGCACAGGGATGTGCTGCTAATAAGCAGGTCTGTCCATGAACATTCAATTTATCCACCTCCTGCCGCTAACGCAGGAGGTTTTTTTATGAAGGCTATCAGCGTTCACAATCTGCATAAACACTACGGGCAGTTGCACGTACTGCGTGGCTTAACGCTGGAGATTACTCGAGGCGAGTGCGTCATTTTGTTGGGTGCGAACGGCTGCGGTAAATCGACGTTAATGCGCTGCCTAAATGGTCTAACATCCCATGATCAAGGGGAGATCACTATTTTGGGCGACTCCCTCACTCACCTTTCTAAACCACAATTACGCCAGCTACGACGCAAAGTGGGTGTGGTTTTCCAGCAATTTAATCTGGTGCAGAACGTCAGCGTGTTTCAAAACGTGCTGTATGGCGCTATGGGTCAGCAACGTTTTGGCTTGCTCTCCTCGCTCGCTTGCTTTGCCACTAATGAGTTACGCGAGCGCGCCATGGCCTCGCTTGAACGCGTAGGGTTAGCGCATAAGGCCCACGCGGATTGCCGTGAGCTCTCCGGCGGTCAACAGCAGCGCGTGGCAATTGCCCGCACACTGATGCAAGACGCCGAGATCATTATTGCCGATGAGCCAGTGGCCAGCCTTGACCCGAAAGCCGGTAAGGAAATCATGGATCTGCTGCTGGACGTGGTGTCGGAGCGACGTTTAACCGTGCTGTGCACGCTGCACCAGTTGGAGTTAGCCCAACAGTACGGCGACCGTATTATCGGTATGAAAGCGGGGCAAATAGTCCTTGATACGCCACGGCCAGAAGTCGCGCTAGCTACTATGCAGCAGCTCTACCAGGGCGATGTCCGGGTTGACCAAGCCTCCACCCCTGCTGTTGATGACGCCGCCCTACCCACTGCCTGATACGTTAACGAGGAAACTATGTCGAATCTCCGCCGAACCACAACGCCTTTACCGCCGCGTTTCGCCAATCCTTCCCCGTTTACCTGGGGCGTGGTGGTGATTTTTTTAGCGCTCTTTGTACAAGGGATAATGGCCACCAACTTAACCGTGGAACGCTTGCTCCGTGGTGCCGTCAATTTGGTGCACTTTATAGGACGCGCCTTTCCCCCTGATCTTTCCGATCTCGACGTCCTGGCGTGGTCAATGTACGAAACCCTCAACATTGCCATTGTTGGCGTTACCATCGGGGTTATTTTAAGCCTGCCGTTTGCCCTACTGGCGGCTCGCAACACCTCGCCAGCCCCCTGGGTTCGCTCCATCACGCGCTTGATGATTGCCACCATGCGCACCATCCCCGACCTGATTTGGGCGCTTATTTTTGTAGTGGCCGTTGGCTTAGGACCAATCGCCGGGGTGCTGGCGATTGTAATGGACACCATCGGCTTTGCGGCCCGCTTCTTTTCGGAACGTATTGAAGAGGTTCACCCAGGCCCTTCCGAGGCGCTTAGCGCCACTGGCGCAGGCAGATTATCGGTGATTGGCGGTGCCATTTTGCCGGAAACCTTGGCATCCATGACGGCAACAAGCCTTTATAGCGTTGAAAAAGCGCTGCGCTCAGCGGTTACGCTCGGCCTAGTGGGCGCAGGGGGTATCGGGGTTGAACTGGCTGCCGCTATGCGCCTATTTAACTATGACCGCGCGTTAACCATTATTCTGGTAATTCTGATTGTGGTGATTGGCTTTGAGCAACTCTCATCGCAAATTAGAAAACGCGTCATTTAAATATTAACGTATAAATACGCTAAAAACCGGKGTGGAATTATCCACACCGGTAAAGATCGAAACATGCGAGCTAACTAAAAGCTAAAGAACTAATACAAAAACTAATGCAACACTACCGCTAACATCACTCTATTAATTAGAAGTGATAGCGAGCGCCTAATGCGTAGTACATATCTTCTTCGAAGTCATTAACAGCATCCAGGTTACGATCGTTCAGCTCAAGGAACATATCGAAATTGCTAGACAGCTTGTACATTGACCCTAGCGCCCAAGCGTTACGCTCATCGCTAGCGCCGTCTACGTCGATGTTGTAGTAATCGGCGAAGAACTTCCAGGAATCGATGGCGTACGTAGCACCAACGCCGATTTTATCGAAACCACCACCGTTAACATCGTCATCACCGCGGGTTTCATAACCTACACGAGCAGCGAAAGCGTCTGTAACAGCAAACTCGCCCGTAGCGCCATAACGCACTTCACCGTTACCGCCACCACGTACCGTATCTTCCACATAGCCAAGCGCTAAACGAGCTGGGCCTGTTTCGTAGACAACACCACCCTGAGTGGCGATAACGGATCCTTCAGAAGTCTGCTCGGCTTCAGTCAAMCCACGCTCAGAGAAGTGCTTGGCAGAAATAACCGCCTGAAAACCACTCATTTCAGGCGTTTTATAGCCAATAGAGTCGCCGCGTGCCTGGGTACCACCACCCGCAAACTCGTAGCCGCGCTCAACGTAGACATCGAACGGCGTCATAACGTAGTTATCGTAAAAACTGTTGTAATTACCGGCCATGAAAGTACCGAACTGCTGGCTTTCCAGACCCAGGTAGCTGTTACGCACCTCATCGAAACCAGAAGATGTATTACGCTCATCACCCGTAAAGCGCCACTCTACCCGGGCGAATGCACGCAGGTCAGAGGAGATCTGATGGCCGGCGGTAATCCGCAGACGGGAGCCGAAATTACGGAACTCTTCGCCGTTATCAACACCGTCATCAACACCGCCGCCATCAATCCCCATAGCGATGCGGCCATAGATTTCCAGATCGGTACCGTCTTGGTCATAAACAGTGGCAGCTTGTGCTGCAGAGGCGGCCAATAAACCGCTAACGGCTAATGCCAGAGTCGTTTTTTTAAACATGATCGTTCCCATTGAAGTAGTTAATACTTGCGCTTTGCGAAGGCACAATGAAGGACGAATAACGCCTCAACGCAGCAAACCTTAAAGGAGTTATATTTCATTTACTTTAAAGTTTTAATTTTTTGGGAACTTATTTTTCATAGGCAGTTTAAATAAAACTGCCATCCAATTTTAACATTAAACTGATATTAGAATAGGTAGCTTCAGCACGTTATCGCTTAGCCTATTTGTTTAAGCGTGTCATCACTTATTCACCTGTTTGTCTCGGCAGTGTCATTCGCCCCACCCACACTGTTCGAAAACGTGATAAAGGGATGAATCGCTCATGCGGCTCTGCATCGTTAGTGAAACATGGTCACCGGATATCAATGGCGTAGCCCATACACTGAGCCGGTTAAGCTGTGAACTTAACCGGCAAGGAGTGCCGGTTGATGTGATTCGCCCACGTCCCAGGGGCGCGGGTAATGCAACCGGTATTAACCGCGAGCTACAGGTGCAACGCTTTGCCTTACCCGGTTACACCGATGTCCAGGTGGGGCTGGTTAGGCCCGCTACCCTGCGCCGCTTTTGGCGTAAGCACCGACCAAACATCATCTACGTCGCCACCCAAGGTCCTCTCGGTTGGGCGGCCCGCCAAGCGGCGCGGCAGCTCAATATTCCCTTGGTAGCGGGCTGGCACACCAACTTCGACCACTACTGTGAAGATTACGGCGTCAACTGGCTGGCCTCGACCACACGCCGCTACCTACGCTACTTCCATAACGGCTGCGACCTGACCTTAGTGCCTACCCACCAGCAAGCAAAAGCGCTGCAGCGTCAGGGGATACGCGATGTCCATGTGCTGTCACGGGGGKTGGATGGTGAGCGCTTCTCACCCGCCCACCGGGACCCTTCATTACGCACAAGCTGGGGGGTTGGCGAGCATCAGCCGGTGGCGCTTTATGTTGGACGATTAGCCGCTGAAAAAAACCTCACCTTGCTACATGAAAGCTTTCAAGCCATGCGCGAGGTGCGCCCCGATATCGCTCAGGTGATCGTAGGCGATGGTCCCGCACGGGCACAGCTGGAGAAGGCGCTGCCCGATGCGCATTTTACCGGCTTTGTGGGGCAAGAATCGCTTGCTCGCCACTATGCCAGCGCCGATATGTTTATTTTCCCCTCGCTTTCCGAAACCTGGGGGAATGTGGTGGCAGAAGCCATGGCCAGCGGCTTGGCCGTGGTGGCCTATGATCATGCGGCCAGCGCCGAACTCATTAACAGCGGCCACAACGGTGTCACCGTACCCGCTGGCAATAGCGCCGCGTTTCAACAAGCCGCGGTGGAGTTGTGCCAGCACCCCGCTGACTACGCTCGTTTAGGTCGGGTGGCGCGCTTACGCGCACTTGAGCAGAGCTGGACGGGTATTGCCGAGCAATTTTTGCGTTATCTACACCAAGCCCMGGAGGCTCATCATGCGCCCGCGTCCGCTTGTCGTATTCGACCGTCTTGACCTGATTGAGTGGCAGTTCTGCCAGCGCATATCGCGGCTATCGATCTACCGCCCCTGGCGCATCACACTTCAGGCCGCCAGCCGCTTAGGTGATTGGCCGGTTTGGGTGCTGCTGATTCTCGCCCAGCCCTGGCTCCAGCCTAATGGCGCCTGGCGTGTCTTGCAGTACAGCGTCATCGCTTTGTTTGCCGTGGCCGTTTATCGGCTGGTGAAAACCCGCTTATKCCGTGAGCGTCCCTTTATCACTTACGGTGAAGGCATCGAGTGCTGCGAACCGGCCCGCGACCGTTACAGCTTTCCCAGTGGCCATACCATGCACGCGGTGATGTTTAGCGTATTAGTCGCCGCCCACACCCCCTGGCTGCTACCGGTGGTGTTGCCATTAACGCTACTGATAGCGATCTCACGGGTAGGGTTAGGGCTGCACTATGTAAGCGATGTACTGGCAGGCGCCGCAATGGGCTACGCTTTTGCCTTGGCCAGCCTGTATTGGATGGGGTAACGCCCCTGTTTTCGCGAAATTGGTCACTAGGCGCTATGGTTAATTCAACCCTGTCTTTTTGAACCGCCCGCTTAGCATTAAGAGCGGCGCGTCAGCATCAAGGAGTGATGTGATGACCATGACGGTTGGTGAATTATTTATAGCGCTCGTCGCCATTGCGTTAGTCCTGTTAGCCAGCAATGCTCTGCGACTATGGCTTCCCTGGTTAAGACGACTCTTCCTACCTAGCTCCGTTATTGGCGGCTTACTGCTCTTACTKATGGGCCCCGATGTGCTGGGCCATGCCCTGCCTACTTTTTTCGAAGAAAGCCCTGGGCTGTTTCCTGCCTATGTGCAGGAGAGCTGGGCAGCGCTGCCAGGGCTGTTGATTAATGTTGTCTTCGCGGCGCTGTTTATTGGTAAAGCGATACCTGGACTAAGAACTATTTGGTTGCGCGCGGGGCCGCAAGTCGTCGTCGGGCAAACCATGGCATGGGGCCAATATGTTGTTGGGTTGAGCTTGGCGCTGCTGGTGTTGGTACCGGTGTTTAATATGAACCCCATGGTCGGGGCGTTAATCGAAATCGGCTTTGAGGGTGGCCACGGCACCGCAGCGGGCATGGCCGACACCTTTGAAGAGCTAGGTTTCGAAGAAGGCGCCGACTTAGCCCTAGGGCTCGCAACGGTAGGTATCGTCTCAGGGGTGTTGATTGGCACAGTGTTGATCAATATTGCCGCGCGCCGTGGGATTATCAAGCTCAACGATGAGAGCAACCAGCCGGATGATCCCGATGAATTAATGCGTGAAGATGAGCGCCCTTCGACCGCGGAATTCAGCGAATTTAAAAAAGACTTGGCGCAAGAGGCGGGGRCCACCGATCCGCTTAGCCTGCATATCGGCTTAGTCGGCATCGCCATTGTGATCGGCTGGCTAATTCTGTCGGGTCTGCAATGGATTGAGCAAGTCACCTGGGCGCGCGATGGTGGCTTGGAAATCCTCGCCCATGTTCCGCTTTTCCCTATTGCCATGATTGGKGGGGTAATTGTGCAGCTGATTGTGATGCGGTTTGGMCTAGAACGCCATGTATCTAGCCGAACCATGTCGCGCATTGCAGGCACTGCGCTGGACTTTACCATCGTGGCAGCGCTTGCCACCCTCTCGCTGACTACCTTAGGCGAGTACTTTCTGCCCTTTTTGCTGCTCGCTGTGGCGGGTATTGCCTGGGGTCTTTTCGTGCTGATTGTTATAGCCCCCCGAGTGATTCCAGAAAACTGGTTTGAACGTGGGGTGGGCGATTTTGGTCAATCGATGGGGGTTACCGTTACCGGCCTACTGTTGATGCGCATGGCAGACCCCAAAAACGAGTCTGGCGCGCTAGAGAGCTTTGGGTATAAACAGCTTATGTTTGAACCGATTGTGGGTGGTGGGCTTTTTACAGCCGCTGCCTTACCACTGATTGCCGAATTTGGCGCCTTAGCCGTGCTGATCTTTGCCGCCCTGCTAACAGTAGGGTGGCTAGCATTTGGCTTGCTTTATTTCGGGCGCATGGTGCCTGATCGCGGTAAAGGCCGCTGGAAGAGCTAACACAACCCAAAAGTTTCATCCCAAAATAGCAACACCCGCATCAGCGGGCGTTGCTATTTTTCTTTAAAAACATAACTTTAAACATCTGGCGGCATATCATCACGCTCATCAATTCTAGCCATGAATGATGTCTTAAACATCATATACACGCCCAGCCCTGAGAACCCTAAGAACAAAACAAACATGCATAACATCAATGCCATCGCCATAATCTTGTCCCTGGTAGTGCGCGGTCGTTACGTTGACGTTTTCTAACCGCTGCCTTTTGATTTCACCGAAGGATAGACCATAACAACGCATTAATCTGTGGGGTTGCACACAATGCAAGTAGCCCAATCAACAAAAAAACATAAAAATCAACCGCTTATATTATTTTTCCCACGCGAAAAAACCACCTCATTTTCATGAGATGGTCGTTTCGCATCAGTCCACTCCTTGGTGTGATGGACAGCGCCTCCCTGCGCTGTAACCAGTGAGTGGGCTGATTGTCCTTTAACGTCCTGTTAATTCATTGGCTCCCTGCCGTCCTTCTGCCCGTCAGCCCACTCACTCAGTTTTTGCTGACACTTGATCTGTACGTTTGACTCTCAACAACTGACACGCTAAACAACTGAATCATTAATACATTTCTTTGTAGCTCACATCTATGTAGCTACATAGTACCTGCAGGCGCTGCGCCAACTCGTGCCAATAAACAACTAAATCTTTTAAAAACAATTACTTAAAAACAAACCCATGTGTCAAAAAACACTCTCCCAGCAACCACTTTCATGTATAGAACTGGCACATGCGACATAAGCACACCGGTTTGGGACACAAAGCGTAGCGAATCGTCATCGCAGGGGTTATTTTGCTATCTACCCACTCATTTCTAGCCGGATACTTTCAAGGGGACCACTATGAAACCTACTATCGCGAAACGTACTATCGCGCTTGGCATTGTCATGATGGTGACACTGCTGCTGATCAGTGGCTGTAATACTATTCGCGGTGCGGGTGAAGACCTTCAACAGGGTGGCGAAGCCATCCAGCGCGCAGCGAGCTAAACGTTATGATGACTGTGTATCTATCCCATGGCCTTGAGAGCGGGCCAGGAGCGCTCAAAACCCAGGCGCTGAAAGGCGTTGCGGAAAAACTGGATGACTGTGAGCCGGTGGTCATGGACTACCGAGGCATCGCAGCGCCACAGCTGCGCCTTCAACACCTATTAGGGGTGTTAGCCGAGCGCGGTGACGACCCTGCCCGGTGTGTACTGGCAGGCTCAAGTTTGGGGGGCTGGCTAAGCGCGGCGGTTAGCGCTCAACAGCCGGTATTGGGTTGCTTTCTGCTAGCACCCGCGCTGGGGTTAGACGACTATCCAGAAACGTCACCGACTATTCAGGCCCGGCACACCCATATCATTCACGGCTGGCGGGATGAAGTCATCGCCCCGGAACCGGTGATTGAACGTGCCCGCCTACAGCGCTTATCGCTGCGGATGGTAGACGACGATCATCGCCTGCACGCCAGCCTGGATACGATTTTATGCGATTTTGAGCGCTTTTTACGCCAGTGCGGCGCACCTACTCAATACGCTTAGCCAGCCTAGCTAAAACAAACATTCGACAAGAGCCTTCTAAACCTATACAAATAGTGTACACAAGCACATTGATAGCACGGAGATTGCTCATGTTAGGTATGTTTAAGCGCGACCCCAAAAAGAAGCTACAGCAAGAGTATGAACGCAAACTTCAAGCCGCAATGGAGGCTTCACGCAATGGCGATATGCGCGCCAATGCCACGCTTACCGAAGAAGCAGAAGCGCTACTTGCCGAGATCAGACGTATTGAATCGACACCATAACCGCAATAGACAACGCTTTGAACTACTCGCGGCTTTAGCGCTGGCTAGCCTGCTGCCCAACGTAGCTCTGGCGGTTTGCCCAAGCCCAGGGCAGTGGTGGCAGGAAGGACAGCCATTCACCAGTAGTGAGCTGCTGCCGACTGCAGCCCAGCAACAAGTGGTATTGCTGGGTGAACAGCACGATGAAATAGCTCACCACCGCTGGCAGCTGCATACCCTAGCGGGTCTGCATGCGTTACGTGACGATATAGTGATTGGCCTGGAAATGCTGCCGCGCAGCGCTCAGCCTGCCCTGGATGCCTGGGTGGCTGATGAGTTAGATGTGGCCACACTGCTTGAACAAACTCAGTGGGACGAGACTTGGGGATTTGATTCAGCGCTTTATATGCCGATTTTAGAGTTTGCCCGGATGGCACAAATACCGCTAATCGCGCTTAATATCACCCCCGACCTACGCCAGCGGCTGGTCAATGATGGCTGGAGCAGCGTACCCGCTGAAGAGCGTCATACAATTTCGCCCCCCAAGCCCGCCAGTGCCGCCTATCGCTTACTGCTCACCGAGGTGTTCAATCAGCACGCCGTGGGCGATGCTCCCGATGCACTTGAGCATTTTATTCAGGCACAGCTCACCTGGGATACCGCCATGGCCCAGCGCCTAGCCGAGGCCACGGAGGGCGGCGCCCTGGCAGTGGGCTTAATGGGTCTTGGCCACGTCACGTATAACGAGGGAGTGGCCTACCAGCTAAACGCCTTGGGCGTTAACGACACCGTTAGCCTGCTGCCCTGGCAAATGAGCGACTGCACTCTGCCCGACCCTACGCTAGCTGATGCGGTGTATATACTCGCTGATGACTAGCGATTACTCGTCAGCCAGTGCCGGTAACAATGTTTTCAGTTTMCGCGTGAGCGTATTGCGCCCCCAGCCCAGCAGCTCGGCGGCCTCGCCTTTGCGCCCGCCGGTATGTTTTAGCGCCGTCTCAATCAGGATCCGCTCAAAATCAGGCACCGCTTCTTCCAGCAGGTGGGKATGGCCTTCGGCCAGGGCATGATCCGCCCAGTCGCGAAACGCCGTGCGCCAATCACCGTGGGCACTACTTTCGGAAGCGCTGGGTGAACGCAGCTCAGGCGGTAGGTCTTCAACCAGAATTTCACGCCCCGATGCCATCACGGTCAGCCAGCGGCAGATATTCTCTAACTGGCGTACGTTGCCGGGCCACGGCAAGCGTGTCAGATGAGCCTCGGCTTCGCTGGTCAGCACCTTGATATCGGTGGTCAGCTCTTTCGCCGCTTCGGCTAAAAAGTGCCGCGTTAAGCGGGGAATATCTTCCCGCCGCTCGGCAAGCTTGGGCAGATGGATGCGGATCACGTTCAGGCGGTGGAACAGATCCTCCCGAAAGCGACCGTCATCCACCAGCACTTCTAGATTTTGGTGGGTAGCGGCGATGATACGTACGTCCACTTTGACCGGCGTATGCCCACCAACGCGATAGAACTCGCCATCGGCCAATACACGCAGTAAGCGCGTTTGGGTTTCAGACGGCATATCGCCAATTTCATCTAAAAACAGCGTGCCGCCATTGGCCTGCTCAAAGCGCCCCTGGCGCTGCTGGGCCGCCCCCGTAAAGGCGCCTTTCTCGTGACCAAACAGCTCAGACTCAATCAAATCGCGGGGAATGGCCGCCATATTGAGCGCGATAAAGGGCTTACCCGCCCGCGGGCTATGCTGGTGAAGCGCCTGGGCAACGCGCTCTTTACCGGTACCCGACTCGCCGTTAATCAACACCGTGATGTGAGAGTGGGAAAGGCGACCAATCGCGCGAAACACCTCCTGCATTGCCGGCGCTTCGCCGATAATTTCGGCGTTCAAGCCTTCCGGCACGGTGACCGGACGCTGGCGTTCACGGGCGTGGGCCACGGCGCGGCGCACCAGTGCCAGGGCCTCGTCAACGTCAAACGGCTTGGGTAGGTACTCAAAGGCCCCACCCTGGTAAGAGGCCACGGCGCTGTCCAGGTCGGAGTGCGCAGTCATCACGATCACCGGCAGGTCGGGATGCGCCTCGCGCACGCGCGCCATCAGATCAAGCCCATCGATACCCGGCATACGGATATCGGTGACCAGCACGTCTGGGGGGCTTTCCAGCAAACGCGTCAGGGCAACGTCGGCGCGTTCAATACACTCAACGTCCAGGTCGGGTTGCGCTAATGCGCGCTCTAGCACCCAGCGGATAGCGCGGTCATCATCGACAATGACCACCCGCGCAACATCATTACGTGCAGCCTCAGTCATGACGCTTCTCCGGTGAAATTAATAACCATGGGAATCAATAAACGAAATTCGGTGTGTCCAGGACGTGAGTCGCATTCGATCAATCCTTGATGCTGGTGCAAAATCGACTGGGCGATAGAGAGCCCAAGACCGCTGCCTTCCGCGCGCCCCGACACCATGGGGTAAAACAGCGTTTCCTGCAGCGCAACGGGAATGCCGGGCCCGTTATCGATCACCGCGACTTCACTGACCAGCCGGTGACGCTCCGCACCGAGGGTAAATTGGCGACGGGCGCGGGTGCGTAGTATTAGCGTAGGTTCAGACGTTTGCGCATCGCTCATGGCCTGTACCGCGTTGCGGGCCACATTGAGCACCGCCTGAATCATTTGTGACTCATCGCCGGAAAGGTCGGGCAGGCTGGGGTCGTAATCACGGCTGATCGTCACGCAAGGGTGCTCGGCAATCAGCAGCGCCCGTACCCGTTCTAGCMCTTTGTGAATATTGACCGGCTCGTGCTTAAGAATACGGTTAGGGCCGAGCATGGAGTCGACCAAATCGCGCAGCCTATCCACCTCTTCCACAATGATATGGGTATATTCGCGCAGCGCCGGGTCGTCTAGATCCCGCTCTAATAGCTGCGCCGCACCGCGGATGCCGCCCAGGGGATTTTTGACTTCATGGGCAAGCCCGCGGGCAAGCACCTTGATCGTCTCCTGACGGGTAGTGAGCGCCTCTTCCCGGGAAATCTGCATCAACCTATCCCGCGGCTCCACTTCCAACAGCAGCTCATCGTCGGATAACGGCGTGACCGTGTAGTCAACCGTGAGCGGTTCACTGTTCAGCGGGGTAATGCGCGCTTCACGCTGGGTATAAGGGTGAAAGGCATCCCGGGCCTTGGCCAATACATCGTCAATGCTTTCATCCCCGCCGAGCAGCGTGTCCAGGCTGATCCCGTGAACACGGCTAAGACTGACCGCTAACAACGCTTCAGCGGCAGGGTTCATCCAGCGCACACGCAGCTCGCCATCTAGCAGCAATACCGCCGTGGTGAGATGTTCAAGCAAACGCTGATGCATGGTGGTGTCCTGAAAAATCGCGTCTTCCATCGCCGATACAGACCTACAGGTGGATGATCAATGAGGGAACTGCAAAAAGCGCGCCAATTACGCACTTATGCCCATTTGCACGGCTTGCGGGCATCGTAAGGAGCGCGGGCGAATCGTTTTAGCGCACCCACGACGGCAAATGCACCTACCCACGCACCACTTTAGTGCACGCACGCGTCGGAAGGGAATGCTTAGTCGCGAGCTTTACGTATAAACGCTTTTAAGGAACCGTAATCGTCACGGCTGCCGAACGGTGCTGCAAACGCTGACGACTATCCAGTAGCTCTGCCTGAAGCTCGTGGCGCCCCGGTGGAAGCCCCGTTAGCCAGAAGACATCGCTGTGCAGCGCGGACTGGCTGATGTCGCCATTCACTAGCAGCCGCACCTGGTGATCGTCGCGCAGCGGAGGCGCAAGGGCCACCTCCACCGCCGTCATGCCACCTTCCACCCGTGCGCCTTGCTGGGGCAGGGCAATCGAGAAATGGTCATAAGGCATAAAGGGCTGCCCCGGCTTGTCCCGCGGCCGCTGTGGCGCTGATGGGGCCGCATTCGTGCCAGAATTGACGAGCGCCGCGCTTAATGCAGGCGGCAGGCTTGGCAACGGCGACAACTCTAAGGCCTCACCACCGCGACCAGGGTCATCGGTAAAGGTCACGTTGCCGTCCTCATCGGTAACTCGATATACCGTCTGCCCGAATGCCAAAACGGCTGCGCCAGCAAGCGTCGCGCCCAAAAGAGTCACCAGCACGCCGCGCATCGCGACTGTATTGATCCTACTCATCGCACCCCTTGCACTGCTTATAAGCCCCAATAATAAAAAACCCCGCCGAAGCGAGGTTCTATTAATAATCACCGTTTCCGCCGCCTGGCTGATAAACAGCCAGGGGTTAAAAACGCTGATTAGCAGCTGTAGTACATATCAAACTCAATCGGGTGCGTAGTCATGCGAATACGCTCAACTTCTTCCATTTTGAGTTCGATGTAGGCATCGATCATCTCGTCGGTGAACACGCCACCTTCGGTCAAGAACGCACGGTCAGCGTCGAGTGCTTCCAGTGCTTGATCCAGGCTATGCGCCACGGTCGGTACTGACTTGCCTTCTTCTGGCGGCAGGTCGTACAGGTTTTTGTCCATGGCATCGCCAGGATGGATCTTGTTTTTGATGCCGTCGATACCCGCCATCAACATGGCAGAGAACGCCAGGTAGGGGTTAGCGGTCGGGTCAGGGAAACGTGCTTCTACACGCTTACCTTTCGGGCTAGCGGTGTAAGGAATGCGGATTGAAGCAGAACGGTTGCGGGCGCTGTAAGCCAGCATTACCGGGGCTTCAAAACCAGGTACCAGACGCTTGTACGAGTTGGTAGACGCGTTAGTAAAGGCGTTCAGAGCACGAGCGTGCTTGATGATACCGCCAATGTAGAACAGCGCCATTTCAGACAGACCAGCATACTCGTCACCGGCGAACTGGTTCTCACCGCCTTTCCAGAACGACTGGTGCACGTGCATACCTGAACCGTTGTCACCTACCAGCGGCTTCGGCATAAAGGTGGCGGTTTTGCCATACGCGTGGGCCACGTTGTGGATCACGTATTTCATTTCCTGCACTTCGTCAGCTTTCTTCACCAGCGTGTTGAATTTCACGCCAATTTCGTTCTGACCTGCGTTGGAAACTTCGTGGTGGTGAACTTCCACGGTCTGACCAATCGCTTCCAGGGTGTTACACATGGCACCACGAATATCGTGGAAGCTATCCACCGGGGGAACCGGGAAGTAGCCGCCTTTAACGCGCGGACGGTGCCCCAGGTTGCCGCCTTCAACGACACTGTCGGTTGCCCAAGCGCCTTCGTCGGAAGTGATTTTATACATGGAGCCCTGGATATCAGACTTCCAGTGCACTTCGTCAAAGATGAAGAATTCAGGCTCAGGACCAAAGAAAGCGGTGTCGCCCAGGCCAGTAGACTGAAGGTAAGCCTCTGCACGCTTAGCAATGGAGCGCGGGTCACGGTCGTAGCCCTGCATGGTGGCCGGCTCGATGATGTCGCAGCGTAGAACCAGCGTGGCATCTTCAGTGAAGGGGTCCAGGTAACCAGTACCATCTTCCGGGCGCAGAATCATGTCGGATTCGTTGATGCCCTTCCAGCCTTCAATAGAAGAGCCATCAAACATTTGGCCATTCTCGAAGAATTCTTCGTCCACATCGCGAGCAGGCACGGTAACGTGCTGCTCTTTACCGCGAGTGTCGGTAAAACGCAGGTCTACCCATTTAACATCATGTTCTTCAATTAGCGCGAGGGTCTTGGCTGACATAGTGTCCTCCGGTATGAGCGTGGCTTAAAGCTAACGACAGTAAGCTACCGATAAAAGTGTTGTTCGACAAACTACGTGCTAAACCGCACGTTTGTCATTCTTGTTCGCTCAACGTTTGCCTGACATTTTTAACAAATCGCTCAGCGAGCATTTCAGACCGGCTATCGTTTTAGCATGCCGCAGGGCTTATGCCTACGGCCACTAGCCGCTTCAAAACTTACTACACAGTCAAAGCACATTTCATGCCAACACTGCACCAATATGGCGTAAAAAAACAATAAATGATTGTTTTGTATATCATAAAAAATAAAGCTAAATGCCTCTTGATGACGCATAACGGCTAAACAAGGTGTCTCAAGCCAGCTAAAAACCCCTCAATGCACCAAAATAGAACAAAAATAATGCTTTATGCGCCATTAAAGAGCACTAAATATACTGAACCCTCTTTTTTAGCTCGCAAGTTTTTTTACTTGCTACCCAAATAAACCAGATACTACAATAAATTACAAATTGATAGATTAGCTCACAATTGGAGTCGGCAAATGGGATCGGTCTGCTTTATCGTTGATGCCATGGTGACGGGTGAGATGTTGCCACGCCATTTAAAATCCATACGTGAGTCAGGTGTTGCCGACCACTTGCTGCCCATTTTAGTGACAGCCACTCAAGCTCAAGCGCGCCTGAGTGCTATTGAACAGCGCTACCACACCCACTCGCTGATTACCCCAACGCGAACGCTAGGGGCTCGCCTTAATAAAGCCGCGTTTGCCAGTCAAGCCGAATGGCTCATCATTGCGCTGCAAAAAAAACCGCTGCCTGCCGCACTTTGGGGCGCGCTCTATCCACAGCTCAACACTTACACCCTGGACGCGTTAATTATCGGCCTCACCCGGCCATCGCTGTCGGAACGCATTCTGCGGCGCCTGTTGGCAAGTGCGTTAATTTTGCCGCCCTACATCGCCGTTAGGCGCGTCTGGCTTGAACGCTTGGGTGGGTTTGACCCTGAGTTGGGCGATGACAGCACGATAGTCGATTTTTTGCAGCGCTTACACGCCTGCCCCACCCGCTTGAAAACCTACAGCGGCCACCTGCTTAGCCAAATGGATGATCCAGACGATTGTTCGCTACCTACCCCGCCCGGTGCGGCTTGCACTACGCGCCCTTGACACGGGCCCTATCACTATCTCTTACCGTCACTGCTTTTTTTGCTGCTGCCTAGCTGACCTTCAACTGCTTACCAAATAGCATGGCGCCGAGTGTGGTGGTATTGGCCAGCTTATTAAGGCCCACAGACCCCACTGCGCCCACCACTATGAGCACCAGCGCATACACCCCAACCGGTAACGACAAAGGCTCAATCGCCAGATCGGTGAGCACAAAGAACATAGGGTGCGCCAAGTAAATACCGAACGAATACGCATTGATGTGGCGCACCCATAAAGGCGCAGGACGCCTGGCCAAGTAGCGCATGGCGCACAGCGTAAACAGCACGAAGAAAGGAATTACCCATACCTCTTTGGAAGAGAAGGCCAGCCAGCCAGCGAAGGTCGCAGCAATAATCAGTGCCACCATTAGCGCTAACCAGAACGGGCGGGCCATTTGTTGCATCCAGACAGGCCGCGCCAACATAACGCTCTCAGGGGCTAGCGGGTAGTAGCGCACCAGCACCAGAGCAAGAAAAAACACATAGATCCAGCCCAGTGGAGCAATCCAGAGCAGATAACCGGGCAGGTCAACGTCAAACCAGTAAGCCAGCCCCCAATACGCCATGCTGATCACACAGGCGCCCCACAGCCACGGCACCGGGTTCAAGCGCCACAGCTGCCAACGGGTAAACAACCAATAAGCCACATAAAACTGCATCGCGATGATCAAAAAATAGCCATGCCAGCCCGCGTAGACATAATACTCAATGGTATTGGCCACAAACCCCACCGGCTCATCTGAGGCCTGCAGCCTTACCCATTCAGCCGTCGAATAGATAAAGCCATACACAAAGTACGGCACCATCACATACTTAACGCGCTGGGCTAGAAAACCTTCCGGCACGGCCTTGTCGTAGCGAACGGCAAATACAAAGACCGCAATAAACAGGAAAATCGGCGTACCCAAAACCAGCGGTATGCGCATCAAATCGGTGGCAACGTTATCGAGGCGTTGATTGACGTGATCTAATAAGTGAAACAAAAAAACGGCTATACAGCCGTAAGCACGTAACCAATAGATCTCTTCAATTTTCCGCATTGGGCCTCCCGCCGCTACCTATTCCTACCCTGGCATTTTGAATGGCGATGATGAATGACTATGCTAACTGACTGTCTTATATGGCTATGATGAACAATGAGGGCCTTCACGCTGTCCGACCCTATTGAACAGTTTTAATTCCCGGAGGAAACGTGTTCATCCCCAAACTACCGCTACTCTCGTACCGATGTAACGCCCTACTCACCGCGTTTATTGGCTGGCTAACGTTTAGCGGCCACAGTTTAGCCAGCGAGGTTGAACACCATCAGTTTTTCTCACCCACGCTTGGGTACGACTACCCCTATAGCGTTTATTTACCCGACCATTATGACGACCAAATGACCGACGCTTATCCGGTCGTTTATATGCTGCACGGCTCGTTTGGCACCGACCGCGACTGGGTTTCCCGCGGCAACTTACAGCAGGTGGCAGATAGGTTAATTCGCGCCGGGCATATTCCTCCGGCGGTGTTCGTTATGCCCGGCAGCCGCAGTTGGTGGGTGGATGGCCACAATGAGCCCGCCCGCAGCGCATTTTTTAACGACCTAATGCCCCACATAGAAGCGACCTACCGTGTGGGACAAGAGCGCCACTTGCGTGGCGTGGCAGGGCTCTCCGCTGGCGGCTACGGCGCGCTCAATTTTGCCCTGGAACGGCCTGAACTGTTTGCCGCAGTGGCCGCGTTAAGCCCCGCAAGCTATGCTCCCCTGCCACCGCGTAACTCCTCCGCCTGGCGCCACCCGGCCTTTCGCAATGACCAGGGGCAATTTGATCGCGAGCTATGGAAATCCCTTAACTACGTTGAACATTTGGAAGAGTACCGCCTGCGCGTGACACCCCGCGGCACTGAAGAAGAGGGCGACCTCTCCCCCGTACCGCTGTATATCAGCGCCGGGCGTAGCGACGTTTACGACGCTGAATTTCACGCCCGCATCCTGCGCCAAGCCATGGAACGCATTCAGCCCAACGATGTGCGCCTTGATCTCTACCCCGGCGGCCACACATGGCAGGTATGGCGCGCCAGCCTACCGGCAGCGCTCAACTTTCTATTTCAGTACGTGGGCCAGCCGGTCGTTGAAGCACAGGCTGAAGAAGACTAGGAGGAAGTAAGCGGTTGAGCGCACTACACTAAAGCAATACCCTTCAAAGCACTTTCCAACACAAGGAAGACAGCGATGCACCAGCATATCGAATGGGACGAACCCGGCAGCGCCAGCGTAGCTGAGTACTTTAAAAACGACCCTGATCACAACGCCCCCGACCCAGGCGACATTATTTCCGCCCGCTATCAAGGCGCCATGGTGCGCGTCAAAGTAGAAGCCTACCGAGAAGATGACGCCGTCAGCATCGGCGAAGTCGCCGCCAYCATCGACACCAAAGGCGGCCGCCACCAAAGCCATCACAAGCTCGAAGTCGGCCACATCGTCCGCGTACCCGACGACAAACGCGCCATGGAAACACCCACACAAGAAGATTAAAGATTAGCATTTTCTAAACTAACCACACCAGCCACTAACACGGTGGCTTTTCCGCGCAAAGCTAAACAACCAAGCAACACATCGAGTATCGTCAGCGCACCCGCACAGCGGTGCCAGGTGCACATACCTTAAGTCTATAGCCATACTGGCTGGGCGGCAGCGAACTCTGAGGTGGGAGCTAACGCCGCTGGCAAAGCTTTATGAACTGCCTATATGGCAACACCGACTTTGCCACACATGACGGATCATGCACTTTCGAGTAGCGCGTGGTAAGCCTAAGGCGCACCCGCGAAAGCACCGCGCAGCGGTGCCACGGGCACATATCTCAGGTCTAACCACGACCATCTATCTCAATGAGGTTCTTTCGCCACATGAGCAGCTCATCCCTATAAGCGCGGGGATCGGATTGCCTGCTAATTCAGCCATTACGAACACCTCGGTTCATCCCCGCTCGTGCGGGGAGCGGATAATCGCGATGCACTTTCTCGAAAGCAATCTCGGTTCATCCCCGCCCGTGCAGGGATCGGAAGTTGTCACCTATCGCCTCATAGCCATGGATCGGCTCATCCCCACAGGCACGGGGATCGGTCTTCCTGAATGATTTGCGGCGTGATGATCGGCGGTTCATCCCCGCAGGCGCGAGGATCGGCGKCGGTGGCAACTGGCAAACCAACCCATTATCAGTTCATCCCCGCAGGCGCGGGGATCGGGCCAGATACACGTAGGCGGCGGGCGTTTCTGCCGGTTCATCCCCGCAGGCGCGGGGATCGGTTGCTTGGTTTGGCGCTTGGTGCTGCGCCCAGCGGTTCATCCCCGCAGGCGCGGGGATCGGCGCTCMGCAATCCCTCGCCAGCGCTCCAGATTCGGTTCATCCCCGCAGGCGCGGGGATCGGGACGGTTAGGCCTGACTTGATGCCGACGTGGGCGGTTCATCCTCGCAGTCGCGGGGATCGGATAATTTGCGCACCGGAATCGCACAAAAGAACCGGTTCATCCCCGCAGGCGCGGGGATCAGATGGCCATGATTAGCGCTACCGCGCCATCGATCGGTTCATCCCCGCAGGCGCGGGGATCAGATGGCCATGATTAGCGCTACCGCGCCATCGATCGGTTCATCCCCGCAGGCGCGGGGATCGGGGGCGAGCGGGGTTCAGGTGGTGGCGTGGGCGCGGTTCATCCCCGCRGGCGCGGGGATCGGTGACACCCATATTCCATGGGCACGGCTAGATGCGGTTCATCCCCGCAGGCGCGGGGATCGGCCAGGCTCGACGCTAAAGCACTTTGCTCATCGCGGTTCATCCCCGCAGGCGCGGGGATCGGATCAACCGCTGAACCCAGCACCCCCATGGCGCCGGTTCATCCCCGCAGGCGCGGGGATCGGATACCCTCGGGCCCAGAAGGCGGCCGCCCATCCGGTTCATCCCCGCAGGCGCGGGGATCGGAAGCACTCACCCGTACGCGACCTGTTCGCCATCGGTTCATCTCCGCAGGCGCGGGGATCGGAGCTGTCTTACTGACACGCTCCAATGGTCAGGCGGTTCATCCCCGCAGGCGCGGGGATCGGTTTGACCCGGCATACTGGAAATAAACACATTGCGGTTCATCCCCGCAGGCGCGGGGATCGGGTGCGCATCCTCAATRCGTCCTACTCCAAAGACGGTTCATCCCCGCAGGCGCGGGGATCGGTCGTTTTCATCGGTAATGATAATGACCATATACGGTTCATCCCCGCMGGCGCGGGGATCGGYCAACACCCAGTTTCTGAACRCCGAGCGCCCACGGTTCATCCCCGCAGGCGCGGGGATCGGCCATTAGACCAGCGTGAGAAAGTGTAAGAATACGGTTCATCCCCGCAGGCGCGGGGATCGGGTCGACTTCGATGGGGCCGTCCATGCCGCCMCCGGTTCATCCCCGCAGGCGCGGGGATCGGGCGMACTGGTACTGCTCAATGCGATAGTGATGCGGTTCATCCCCGCAGGCGCGGGGATCGGGGCGGCAGAATCTGCGGCGATGGCGGTGGCGACGGTTCATCCCCGCAGGCGCGGGGATCGGGGKGGCGGTGAAGCCGATTTGGGTGATGGTGACGGTTCATCCCCGCAGGCGCGGGGATCGGAGCCGGTCGCTGCGCCCGTTGGCCTGGTTACGCGGTTCATCCCCGCAGGCGCGGGGATCGGCCAATGCGGGCCAATGGGATCAGTTCCTCCGCCGGTTCATCCCCGCAGGCGCGGGGATCGGTTCCAGATAGTGGATGCCGCCCGGCGTGAACTCGGTTCATCCCCGCAGGCGCGGGGATCGGGGCCATGATTGCCATAGCTCGGGCGGCAACAGCGGTTCATCCCCGCAGGCGCGGGGATCGGTCTGGAATGTGCCTTGTGCTGCCGGGCTAACGCGGTTCATCCCCGCAGGCGCGGGGATCGGGATCACAAAATCACCCTTATTGATCACCTCGCCGGTTCATCCCCGCAGGCGCGGGGATCGGAACGCCTAGGCCTCGCGGAAGAAGCACCACCGCGGTTCATCCCCGCAGGCGCGGGGATCGGTGAAAGCCCAAATCACTAATGAGCAAGAGCTGCGGTTCATCCCCGCAGGCGCGGGGATCGGAGCTAGACAGCGGTTCRCCGGCAGCGGTCACTCGGTTCATCCCCGCAGGCGCGGGGATCGGCGCCGAGGTAGTTCTCGGGCAGGCCGTTCAGTACGGTTCATCCCCGCAGGCGCGGGGATCGGCCGCTAGCAGGGTGACGCAGCCACGTAACGCGCGGTTCATCCCCGCAGGCGCGGGGATCGGCGTTATCAGCTTTCTTTCACGTGCCCACTTGCCGGTTCATCCCCGCAGGCGCGGGGATCGGTTTCTACAAAGGCATTTCCCCACAGGCAGATGCGGTTCATCCCCGCAGGCGCGGGGATCGGCTTTTTAACCATATCCAGCGCGGGCTGAAATACGGTTCATCCCCGCAGGCGCGGGGATCGGCGCTTCATGAAGATGCGGCGCTCAACAATTTGCGGTTCATCCCCGCAGGCGCGGGGATCGGTTTATGGCGGCTCGTTGCTGCTATTGCTGGCGCGGTTCATCCCCGCAGGCGCGGGGATCGGGATCATCGGGGGTTCGATGGACTCATCGCGCACGGTTCATCCCCGCAGGCGCGGGGATCGGACACCAGACCATCAAGGTCATTAGCACGKCGTCGGTTCATCCCCGCAGGCGCGGGGATCGGTCGACCAACACACCATCAAAACGCTACGCACCCGGTTCATCCCCGCAGGCGCGGGGATCGGATGATAGACGCCCGCACCCAACACGACACAACCGGTTCATCCCCGCAGGCGCGGGGATCGGAGGCATCATCATTTTCATGGCTGCAGCGGCGGCGGTTCATCCCCGCAGGCGCGGGGATCGGGTCGCTAAACACCGCGTAGCGGCGCATTCCGTCGGTTCATCCCCGCAGGCGCGGGGATCGGGAATTCATCGTTAACGGCAGCGTTAAATAACGCGGTTCATCCCCGCAGGCGCGGGGATCGGTTGAAACGCTTGCGCGCTGTGCCTTCTGGCCGCGGTTCATCCCCGCAGGCGCGGGGATCGGGTGAAATCACTAGCAAGCGCCAGTAATTCTATCGGTTCATCCCCGCAGGCGCGGGGATCGGGAAATAAACGGTATAGCGATAGGCGCGGCAACCGGTTCATCCCCGCAGGCGCGGGGATCGGCTCAAAGTTAGTGATCTCTGGCATCAGTTAGCCGGTTCATCCCCGCAGGCGCGGGGATCGGGCCCGTGATGGCGGCATTGCTGAAATTGCCATCGGTTCATCCCCGCAGGCGCGGGGATCGGGCGCTGAGCGCTTCCATGGGCAGTGTGTGCAGTGGTTCATCCCCGCAGGCGCGGGGATCGGGCGCGAATACTGGACGCTGGAAACCCCTAACGCGGTTCATCCCCGCAGGCGCGGGGATCGGTAACCCGCAACGGCGTCGGTCACGTTGTTTCGCGGTTCATCCCCGCAGGCGCGGGGATCGGAAAGCGGCCCGTTATAATCGCGGCTTCCMGTTCGGTTCATCCCCGCAGGCGCGGGGATCGGCTGCAGACGTCGCCTGCAGGTCGCCCTTCAAACGGTTCATCCCCGCAGGCGCGGGGATCGGTTCACTTCGCCTTCCTGGATCCGCGCGAACAGCGGTTCATCCCCGCAGGCGCGGGGATCGGAACTGCTGCAGGCGTTCAGGCTCATGGGCAGGCGGTTCATCCCCGCAGGCGCGGGGATCGGCGCAAAGGGAGCCACTCCAGGCTGGAAGGATACGGTTCATCCCCGCAGGCGCGGGGATCGGACTTGTCGTAGACAGTTGATCTACAAGAAGAAAATAGCAGATAAAAATTCTACCAGCTATTTTGCTTACTTTTTAACCATCTTAAATTTTTAAAGATCCAATAAAATCAGCTAGTTAACTTGTGGCGGTAAAAAGCGCACCAAACGTAACCCGTCATGGTCGACGGGTTCGCGGCGGTTTTCTCCATAGGTTTGGAATTCAAAACCGGATTCATGGTTGCTGGCCCAGGCCATTGCCACGTTGCCATCTTCGGCTAGGGCCTCGACCTGTTCCCAAATCATTTCACGAATACGCCTGCTAACATCGCCAACGTAGACACCTGCTCTGATTTCTAATAGCCATACCGCTAACCTGCCACGCAGGCGCGGCGGCACAGCTTCTGTAATTACCACGAGCATCGCCATTTATCCGCTCCTGTGCCCGGCATTGCCGACCGATGGTGGTTCTGGAATGGCAGGTGGAACCGCGTCGGGTGCTGGCGGTGGCGGCTGTATATCGCCTGCGGCCAGCACATCTTCGATCATAGGAATTAAGCGCTGGAGTATGCGCGACTGCTTGAACGCATCGCGGCAGGCGATACGAACCTCCCTTTCCGGCATGGGCGGATTGCGCGCAGCGACTCTAAAGGCCGCTGGTACTACGGTTTCAAACTTCACGATGTCGGCAATATCGTACACAAAACTCAACGGCTTGCCGGTGTGCAGATACCCAATCGCTGGGGCGTAGCCAGCTGCCAAAATAGCGGCTTCGGTTATTCCGTATAGGCAGGCGGTTGCCGATGATAGGCATTKGTTGGCAACATCGGAAGCATCCCACTGCTTAGGGTCATAACGGCGTCCGTTCCATTTAACGCCATACTGTTTAGCTAACAGTTGATATGTTTTGCGCACCCTTGCGCCCTCCATACCACGCAGTTGCTCGATGCTGCGACGCGAAGGCGGCTCTTCACCAAAACGCAGTTCAAACATCTTTCGCACTACTTTAAGGCGTAGCTTTTCATCCAACGCCAGCTGCGCCTGATAGAGCAATTTATCTGACCGCGCGCCACCCGGTTGGCCAGCGCTATAAAGCCGTACGCCAGCATCCCCTACCCAAATCAGTAATGTTCCTACCGTAGCCGCCAGCTTTATAGCGGCATGTGAAACCCGCGTACCCGGTTCAAGCAACAGACAAGCCACCGAACCCACCGGGATATGCATGCGCTCGCCATTCACTTCATCTATGACGACAAAAGCACCGTCGCGTACATCTATCTGCCCCATCCCGATAAAAATCATCGACATTCGGTCTTTTTCGGGAATGGGCTTTAGCGGAATAAAGCCCATGTTGGTCTCCTAAGGTCGGCGCAGTAGTAGCAAACCACCACCAAATGCCTTGGCCCGCCCAATGCCGTGGGCCATTGTTTCGACTAGCTTTCCTGGATTGGTAACTTCCAGCAGGCCTTCGTAATCCACCGTTGAGAACTGAACCGGCTTGCCGCTCCCTTTATTCAGCACATGCTGGCGGTAGGCACCCAACTCTGGCGTAACCGGCAAGCTAAAGCCCCATGTTTCAGCGCGGTTTTCGAGCCACTCACGGGCTTTGCCATTCATCGCATCAACACAGGCTTGGCTGGTGCGCTGCCCCGGAGGGAATGGCTTTTTGGCCGCCATCAACACATCGGCACGCTGGCCACGTTGTCCAGGCACGGAAATCGCCATTGTGGGGTTAGCGCGTAGGCGAAATGCTAGCGTATCGCCCGCTTTGAGTTCTGGCGCGTAGGGTTTGCTCTCTGCAGTCAGTAAGCCTGCCACTGATGCAGGTTCACGATCTGAAAGAACGTAAAATAGTGGTAGTCCTTTAGGGCCTTTACTCTCTTCGACTTCTTCCAGCTCTTGCCGAAAAATAAAGGGTCGCGGCCCTTCGTAGTCGGGGAATAGCTGCCATAAAAGCTGGTGAGCCGTATAGGCTTCAGCATTCATAACATCAAACAGCTTTTCTCGGGAGAGCCCGTTCAGGTCAACACGTACGCGTGAGAGATACATTAGCGCGCCTCCTCTGCTGCTATGGCCCGGCGAAACTCTAACCGGGGGCCAAACTGCCAGCGGCGTCGATTTAGCGGCAAATCCCACACATCGTTGTACTCTGCCGTTTGATCATTACCATCTAACCTACCGGCTTCACCTTCCCAGGCATATAAGGCTTCATCAGGAAAGCGAAGTACCGTTTTGTCTTCTCGACCGTTGAACGCCAGTGCAGGAAATGCCATATCAAGCGCTTCTTTAAGCGTGCTGCACTGCCGCCGCTGAGGGGCAAGCGGCGCAGCGGGCGGGCAGGATTTGCGCCCTAGATAAAGTGGGTAATAGGGTGTTTTGAGCGCTTGCTCAAGCTCAGAAAGCGTTAGGGTTGCCGCTGGCGTTAACCAGACGGCCACTGTCCATAGACCATCACAGCGATAGTCCCGGCTGGATAGTATAGTTTTCAGCGCATCACGCGGCGCGCTCAGCTCTTCTTTTCGAGTGCGATAGCTCMCTTTTGCCTGCGAGGCGGGCATCTGCACCGTGTGGTAGTCCCGCATCAGTAAGCCAGGCGTGTACTGCTTTACTCCCATGGCAATACTGTCACGCAGCTGCGCCTGGCCTGCATCATCGTCTCGGCGAATTCCCAGCGCTGCGCCGAGCAAACCAAGCACGGCGCCTTTGCCAGGATAAGTTGCCGTGGGGCGCGTTTCACCAACGGCAGCCTCCCCCCAACTGGCAAGCGGCGCATAGAGCCGAAAAATAAGATAGTCGGTCATGCCGCCCCCTTACTGGTCGGTTTTTAAGAAAGCGATCAGTTCAGCAAGATTCCCTTTCTTAATGTCGCCTTTCAACTGCGGTTTTTCATAGTCAGGTTCGGCACTGATTACAAAGCGGCTGTCAGCGCCTGCTTCATAAGCATCATCAAAGGCTTGAGCTTGGCGCTCCAGGCTCTTGATCGCATCAAGCGTTTGATCCTGGCCTGTCACGGGCCGCAGGTAAGCAGTAGAAAGTGAACGCGGCTGCTGGTAGCCCTTTTCCGCCAGTACATAGCTCGCGTGGGCGCGGGAACCAAAGCTGTTTTGTTTGCCCTTGGGAGACGTTTTAACCGCAGCCTCCACCAATGCCGCAATCGCTTGGTCGGCTAATTCACTATTTCCCTGCAGATTCTCAACCAGTTGCTGGCGGTCAATGCAGATATACAGATAGAACAATCCGGCCCCAAAGCCAGATTCACCAATATGTGCCGCGCCGCGGTCTTTATCACCCGTGTTTAAGTCGTCAACAGCGGTAAAGTAATCGTCTTCCACTTCGGCAGCATGCACAGTAATCGCGTGGGCGACTTGGCAGGCGGCATCGACGTTATATTTAGGCTTAGAGGCTAACATTCGGCCAAATAGAGCCACATCGGCAGCAGCGGGATTATGGCGTAGAAGATCCAGCTCGTCCTCGTTGGGCTCACGATTCTCTTTCGCCAACGTCGTCACTAGATCGCTGATCGCTTGACGTTCCTCTCGGCCAACATGCACCAACTGCTCAATTTCAAACTCTTTTGCTTGGCCTTTTTCTATTTTGCGCAAACTGCCAAACACGCTGGCTATTTTTTCTGCACTGGCCGCTGCGATTTTTTCATCCAGACCTTTATCTGTCATTTCTTTATAGGCTTCTGAACCTAAACGCTTGGTACGCGKACCCACATGCCCAGCCAATACTTCTTCAAAGAGCGTAGAGGTACGCCACGTGCGCTTGAGGCTTTGTGACGAAACGCGTAGGCGCTTTGCCCCACCCATCAAAGCAGTTTTGGGGCGGCCTAAATCATCGCGGTTCAGGTTGGCTGGCGGATAAGAAGTCAGCAGGTGCAGTTGAATAAAGTGGCTCATAGATAACTCCGTTCGTGATGTCTATATGAAGCTAGAAAGGGTGATAGTCAGTCGTAAAAATCAGTCATTGCGATGGCTATAGCGAGACGTTGCGGCGAAATAGTCATTTGCCAGTACAAATCCAAGCCGGTGAGTAGGCTTGGCAGATAAACGTCCACGATGCTCGCGCCMCCAGAGMGCGATAACACTCGCCAGCAGTACGACACTGATATCTTTCTTATCCGCAAGCGCCAGCGCTCGGCGTAAGCGCTGAATAAATTCTTCCGGCGTTCGGCAGGAAAGTAGCTGTTGAAAACGCAGCTCGCTCATCAAGGGCTTAACGGTTTGCTCTTTTTGCTGGCCAAGACGCGAGGCTAACGATGCGCCCTTCTTTTCTTCACGCAACTCCGCAGCTATTAACGCAATACATGACCACACTTGTAGCTTTTCATCGCGATAATCCGTTTGCTTCGTCGTCTCAGGCAGCATCGCCCATAGCTCACGAAAACCCTGGGTTAGCATGGCGGCCTCGGCGGTATCACAGCGGCGCAGTACCGCTCGTACACCACGGGGCAGTGATGGCTGAGGGGTCAATGCTTTCAAAGTCTGTGGGGTTAGCGTCAACCGCTGCCACCAACGGCGTAAGGCAACGGCTTCATCCAACTTCAAAGCAACTAGCGCTTTTTTCTCCGCCTCGGACAAAATATCTTCTTTTTCGATTGTTTCCGGCGTCTCCACATCACTCATCAGGCGTCTCCTGTCGTTGTTGCAGCAGAGGCCGTATTAATCTTGGCCTTAGCGGAGGGGTCAAAATCACCCTGTTGGATAAAGTCACTCACCACTTTGCTACCTTTGCTCTTGCCACTAAGAAAGCTTTGCAACTGCCGATGGGCAGCAGTAGCGCGTTCAAGGTTCATGCTTTCCTGGGAACCGCTTAGAGCTAGGTCTTCGAATACACGCATGGCTTCACGCTTAAGGGCTAAGTACCAACGCTCAGCAATGTCGGAAGGGATATGCGGTGGTGGCGAGTCTTGTTGCAGCATCTGCTGAAGGGCTAGCAACGCTTTAAAAAATTCAGGCTCGGTTGCATCGTAAAATTGGTTATCAATAGCGCTCATATCGCCCTTGGCATCCGATGGCCGTGAGAACCAAGCGTTTTTAACCTGAGTACGCACCATCCAGGCGACATTGCGCGACAGCTCGTTCAGTTGGTGAACCCAGGCACGTAGCCTTTCTTGCTGACCCTGTGGAATGTCTACCAGGGGCATTTCGACGCTGTACCAACCACGCGGCTTCATGTTGTCCATGTCGTAGCCAAACACCCATAGACGCGCCTCTCTTAGCAGCGCCTGGATGTCCTCATCGAAACGTCGCTCTTGTGTCACTAGCGGTTGCTTGCCATCGATATAGCTTTTCAACACTGCTGCCGCTATAGCACCACTGTTATCTTCGTCATTGAGCACGAAGCCGGACCAATGCCGATAACCCAGGCCACCAGGCTGGCCTTTGCTGGAAAGCGGCAACTCATTAGGTCTCTTGGGGTCACGTCGGTAAGGTGTCAGCGGGTGCAGCCAAGGGCCATCGTAGTTGGCTCCCTGTTTTTTAGCGCGGAGCTCACGCACCACTCGCTGCGTTTTCCGCCCGCATATATCGCACGGGCAACCGTCCACTTCTTCAAATAGAAGCCGGAAACGACGCGGCATTGACCAGTAAGAGTGCAGTGGGTGGGTATTTTCAGGCAGCACTTCGGTGCCTTTTTTGTCACTTACCCGAGTATTAGCCATCCAGAAAAATAGCGAAGGCTCTTCAGGATGTGGCGCTGTCCACTGCTGTCCCTTCTGGGTAGTTTCTTTCACCGTAATGACGTTTAGCCACAACCTTTCCCACAAGCTAGCTGTGGATAACTCCGGCATGACCAGTGTGGTCAGCGGGCCACCGCCCCGAAGCCCTACCCGAATACCGGCACCGCCCGCAGGAGCATTAATCTGCATGGTGTAAAGCGCTATGGCCGCGCAAGACTCGCACATCACATCAACGCGGCCCCGTTTCACGAAGAAATCGGTATTATTCTTGATACCATTGGCACCAGGGGCATCAATCAATAGACCGCTTATAGTGGCGTTTTTGACATCGTCCAGCGGATCAAGGTCCTGCATAAAGCGAGGGCCATCGCCGTCCATTTCAAAAGCGCTACTGAAAGGCGTGAATGCTTTATCCAACGCATTCACACTGGGTGGCTCCATTAACCAATCAAGCCAGTCGTCATGAGTTTTCGGCGGCAGTGCGGTTTGCAACAGGCCTATCAGGAACTGGTAGGCCGCCCCCTGGAAGTCTGCTCGCGGAAGAGCAAGATTGATGACGTCAGGATCCGCTATCGCCGAAGGCGGGTGATACTCCACCTCCCCATTGCTCAGTAGAAAGGGCAACCACGGGTCATTAAGTAGATTCATTAGTACCTCAGAAATGCTCAAAATTAAAAAAGCTGATCTCATTGCTGAGACCAGCCGATACAATCAACTATTTCTTTGGTTTTTTACCTTTTCGTGCTGGCCGAGGGGKAATTGGCCATGCTTGATATCCGTAGTCATGAGCATCTAGAACTTTTCCGCTTTTTGTCTTCCGGTAGCGTCGAAAAATCATTTCTGTCTCCCTTCGAAGGAGTTAAGTCCGAATTAAGCGACACCTGCTTGCGTAGCAGCACCGAAAACCGTAACTTGTTGGTGCGAGTAACAATGCATGGTTCGGTGATATGTCGCCGCTCTATGCATTCATAAAAATAAGGTTCTATCCAGATTCGATGGATTGAAACTCTGAATGCTTGAGCAGTATGTTCTCCCCATGCGGAAACTGTCAACTTTGATATAAGATGCTCATTCTCTGCGCCAGCGGAGATCAACCGGTTCTGTCCAGAGTCGAAGCACGTTCCCCGCACCTGCGGGGATTACTTAGAAGAATTAAAGGAGCCTGTGCCTTTAACCAAAAAGCACTGAACGCCTCAAGGCGCCTGCTCCTTATTGCCAAGCCTAACCCCCCATTCGGCATCGTAGCTGCAATCAGGATCATCACTGGCAAGCCAGGGTTGGCTATATTTCAATGCTTTATAACGCTCTTGAATGGCTACCCACTGGCCTTCATATCGGCCCGGCAGCGGTGCTAACTTGGAGGCTTGGCTTTGGCGAAGCTTCACTTGGCTGAGCATATCGGCATGGCTACTCCCTCTCGCCCATAGCGCCAGCTCGTTATCACCGGTGAGTAACAGCAGCACGACATTAACCGTGGGCTCATCCATCAGCCGTGTTCCTATCTCTTGCTCTTCCTGCCACTGATCACTTTTTGTGTAACCTTCAGCAAGATCGAGTGCGTTATAAGTGGCGAGTGAACCAGACGCTCTCTGTATGCTGCTTTGCTCAATGCGGCCTTGTTGCAATGTATCGGGAATATCGTCTATGCCTTGGCCGTAAACGCCTTCAATAAGATCTCTCGCCTCTTCGGGCATACGGATTGCTCCCAAACGACGCAGCATTCGCTGGGTTAACCAGCTTAACGATGTGTCGCGATAAACCGCCTGGGTGCCTGGCAGCGTGCGCTTGAGCCAATGTTCATCGGGATCATCCGCCCATGGCGGCGCTAGTACCAGCAGGCGTGGCTTACAGCGCTCCCCACGCTGGTGGCGCTGTAAGCGGCCTGCACGCTGGATAAGCAGATCAATGGGTGCAATATCGCTGATCATCACATCGACATCGCAGTCGAGAGACTCCTGAAATACCTGGGTACTGATCAACACTTGACCCTTACGTATTTCAGGCGTTGAGTCTTTGCCTAAACGCTCAATGACCTGGGACTCAATGCGTTGCCTATCCACCATGGCAAAGCGGCTGTGGAACAGCAGGCAGCGTTCAGGATCAGGGTGGCGGGCAGCGATAGCTTCGAATGCGCGAATAGCGTCATCAACAGTATTGCGCACCCAAGCGATACACTCACCTGCCTCCACTGCTTCTATCACCGCTTCTATCGTCTGCTCCTCTTCGGTTAGCCAAGCGACTTCAACGCTTCTGGACACCTCTTTGCGCGATCCTAGCGGCAGCTCCAATGGTTGCCCTTCGCTCACATGGGTCAGTAACGGAAAGTCATCTTTTTGTGGTTTCGTTGCTGGCTGCCCAAGCCCTGATTGCCAAGCAGCCATTAAGGCACTGCGCATGGCACGGGGGAGCGTGGCAGTCAGCAAAATAGCGCTACCGCCCTGGCGGGCATGGTAGGCCAGTAGTTGGCTGAGTAGTGTTTGCATGTAATTGTCGTAGGCGTGAACTTCGTCAATCACCAATACCTTGCGCGCCAGCCCATACAAACGCAGCGACTGGTGGCGAAACGGTAAAATGGCCATTAAGGCTTGGKCGATGGTGCCTACGCCCACCTCCGCCAGTAGCGCCTTTTTACGCGAATCCGCTAGCCATTGATTGCAACGACTGGTGGCAGACAGCTCGCTAGCGATGTAATCCAAATCAGCAGGCTGAGGCGCGGCAACGGCGGCGATAAAATCGTCGTTTAAATCCCGCGCACCGTGGGCAAGGACAAAAGAGGGGGAGGAGKCAGCGGTATAAAATCGGCGATGCAAATTTCCCAGCCGTGAATACATGGCGTTAGAAGTCGCCATGGTAGGCAGTGCAAAATAGAGGCCATCGCCGAGGCCTGCCGCTAATAGGCGCTGAGTCAAAATACAGGCGGCCTCGGTTTTTCCTGACCCGGTGACGTCTTCCAAGATAAACAGCTGCGGMCCATCCGTGAGTTCTACTGTCTCGGCAGCCTGCTGCAAGGGCGTTGGTGTGATGGATTGCGTGCCAAACCAATATGACATGCCAGCGTAAAGCAACGGCTGGGAAACCTTGTTAAACCCTGTTTCTTCCAATGCTTTCTCAGCATTGTGTAATGCAATTTGCCAATAATCGGCAAGCGGCATTCTCTTTTGACAGTAGGGAAAGTGATCTTGGTTAGAGCCTAGCCAGTCGCTTAAGGTTGCCCAGCCTGCGATTGACCAGCTTAGCGTCTGCAGGGCATACACCCACTGTTCAGAAGACAGCTGCTCAATTGGCCACGCTGGCGGAGCGATGTGAGCCCAATCGGCAATAAACTGCCGCGCTGCCTCTACATCATCAGCGTGTTCGTCACTACCAAAAAACTCATCTAATCTATGCTTTCCTGCCGCTACGGGTTTCCCGTGATGGCCAAAAAACGGAGCGGATAGCACAGAGAACACTTGAGATTCACGCAAAGCTCTTCGTTCATTGCGACCAAAGGGATGCTGCCATTTTAATGTACCATCCATAAACCAGTCGTCAGACTTAGCTTGCCACAACACTTCTCCCAAGCAGTCATGCTTCACTTTATAAATATATTGCGAAATGGGAGGAACAAGATGCGCGGACGAAGATTGAAAAAGCCCCTGAAAAGTGCGGGAGAATTTACCAATATCATGCAGACCCAACCAAAAAACCAATAGCTGACGTAGCGCTTCAGGTTCAAGACTCAGTTGCGCTGCCAGACGTTGTGTCAGCGGTCTATCCGGCGAAAGCAGCAACCAGCCCACCGCAGCAACATCTAGGTTGTGATACGGCAATAGATGACACTCTACACTCTGCCCCTTAGCTTGCGCTTTTCCCCAGTAGTGATAGTAAATCACCGCCTCCCCTCCACCGTTTTACCAATACCCCATCTAACCATTCTTCACCCCACCACGCCATTGACCTTAGTCATACTTCGCCAACCCTGAATCCACCCTCGTCTGATTTGATTTGCGTGCTACGCTTAGCGCTACTGCTCCCCTATATAGGCACCTCTTCATGCATGCTTTTCGTCTTCTCGCCGCGTTGGTGACCACCCTGGTGGTCGTTATGCCTGTCTCTCTACAAGCCCAGGCACAAACAGATGGGCAGTGGAGTGAGTACGATGAGGTATTTGAGAACGGCGCCAGCCACGCCAACGTTTGGCAGTGGGGCTGGACAGGCATTTATGGCACCAGCCTGGCGGTGAATGCGTACCAATCGAGTGAGGCAAGCGATCCGGATGACCGCTTTGATGCCCGGGTGGGCGTGGTGAAATCAGCCCTGGCCGTGGCCGGTATGCTGACGGATCGCCAGCCACACCCGGCGGCATTGGCCGAGTATGAGCGTTTGAAAGCCAGCGGCGATTTAAGCGGTGTGCAGGCGCTGGGCTTGCAGCTCGCCCAAGCCGAACGCGAACGGCGCGGCTGGGGTGCCCGGGTGAGCTCGTTGGTGGTCAATGGCGTGGCGGGTGCGGTGATTGCCGCCGATGGCCGGGAAAGTGACGGCGCTATCAACTTTGCCACCGGCATGCTGGTTAACGAGCTGCAAATTTGGTCGCAGCCCAATCAGGCGTCTTCGGCGATTAATCGCTTCCAGCCCGCTAACCTCTCGCTAGGGCCGATTACCATCCCCGGTGAATATGCGTTCAACGTGGGGCCACAGCAGCTGGGTGCTACCTGGCGCTACTGATTCTCTCTGCTTGTTACTCCTCTAAAGCGCTGGCGCGATTTTCCGCCAGCGCTTTATCTTTGCCAGTGCGGCGTGAACGCGTAAAATACACAGCAATTTTTTGGCTTTGCCAAACGTTATGTTATAACCTATTCGTCTTTATACGAGGCCGCTTGATGAGTGAGCATACGCACCGCCATAACAAGGAGGGCCCCTGCCATTTCTCCTTGATGTCGCTATCGGCTGTTAAACGGCTGCTGTTTGTTGCCGTGCCGCTGTTGGCGCTTTGGGGGTTGGTGGTTTGGGCTGGCGGGTGGTTAGGATGAGTCAGCGCTCTTTATCACGCTTGCAGCTGCACAATCTGCACCTGGCCCAGGCGCGCCGCACGGTGCTGGAGCACCTTGAGGGTGACTTTAAGCCGGGGGCCATTACCGCGCTGATCGGTGCTAACGGCGCCGGTAAAAGCACGCTGATTCAGGCCATTATGGGTGAACTTCGGCCTATTAGCGGCGAAGTGGTGTGCACCGTCGCGAAAGAGCGCCGGGCGTGGCTACCCCAGCAGCTGGCGTTAGACCTGACCTTCCCGATGAGCGTGGAAGAGCTGGTGATGACCGGCAGTTGGCCTAGCCACGGTGCGTTAACCGGCTACTGCGCAGCGCACTACCGCAAGGGCCGCGAGATTATGGCGCGGCTGGGTATTTCCCACCTGGCCCACCGCCCACTGGGCGAGCTTTCCGGCGGCCAGCGCCAGCGCGCTTTAATTGGCCGCACGCTGATGCAGGAAGCCGAGCTGTTACTGCTCGATGAGCCGTTTGCCAATGTGGATAGCGAAACCGTGGATATTTTGATCCGCATCCTGCGCCAGATGGCGGACGATGGCGCGACGATCATTGTCGTGCTGCACGATATGGATCACCTGCGCCGCCTGGCCGATGAAGTGCTGATGCTAAACGGCGGCCATGGCCGCTGGGTCGCGCCCAGTGCGCTTAATCATCAACATGCGCCTGCCCAGGTAGTGCCACTTACCCTGCTGGGAGGACACCATGCTGGATCTGCTTAACGCCTGGTTTGTCAGCCCCTTCGACTACGGCTTTATGCGCCGTGCGGTGGTAGGTGGTTTGGCACTTTCCCTGGCTGCCCCACCGCTAGGGGTATTTTTGGTGCTGCGCGGGATGAGCCTGATTGGCGACGCTATGGCCCACGCCATTTTGCCCGGTGTGGCGCTGGGCTTCCTGCTGGCAGGGTTTTCGCTGCCGATTATGAGCATTGGCGGGGTGCTGTTTGGCTTGATGGTGGCGCTGCTGGCGGGGGCGGTCTCGAAAATGGGCGGCCAGCGGGAAGATGCCGCCATGGCGAGCTTTTTTATTATCTCGCTGGCTGCCGGTGTGATGCTGATTTCGCTGGGCGGTAGCAGCGTTGATCTTACCCACGTGCTGTTTGGCTCGATCTTGGCGATCAACTCGACCGCGCTGCTGCTGATTGCGGGTATCAGTACGCTGATTGTCGTCACCCTGGCGGTGGTATTTCGTGCCTTGGTAGTGGAGTGCTTGGATCCGCTGTTTTTGCGTGGACAGAGCCGCCGCAGCGGTTGGGTACACAGCGTGTTTTTAGGGCTGCTGGTGCTGAACCTAACCGCTGGTTTTCAAACCCTGGGTACGCTGATGGCGGTGGGGCTGATGATGCTTCCCGCCACCTCAGCGCGCTTTTGGAGCAAACGCTTAGAGGGCTTAATCGGCATCGCCATTGTGCTGGCGATGGTGGCGAGCACCGGCGGCCTGCTGCTTTCGTTTCACCTGGATATACCTTCGGGCCCAAGCATTATTTTGCTGGCCGGGTTCGGTTATCTTTTTTCGGCCCTGTTTGGTCGCTACCACAGCTTGGCCGCCAAGCTACGGCGTAAAACCACGCCGCTTGAAGTGGAGCAAGGGGCTTAATTATCAGTCTTCATGCTTATCGTAAGGAGTGTTGTATGTCGCTTGCCTATTTATCACATCGGTCGTCGCGTTGGTTAGTGGGGGTGTCCGCTATGCTGGCGCTGCCTGCGGCCATGGCTAATGAGCGCGTTCAGGTGGTGACCAGTTTCTCTATCCTGGCGGATATGGTGGAAAACGTAGGCGGCGACCACGTTGACGTGACCTCCCTGGTCGCTGCTGATGGCGATGCCCACGTTTACTCCCCCAGCCCCGGCGATGCCCGCTCCCTGGCGAACGCTGACTTGGTGGTCTTCAACGGCCTGCTGTTTGAGGGCTGGATGGAGCGTTTGATTAGCGCCAGCGACTACTCTGGTGGCTTGGTCACCGCGACAGATGGTATCGAGCCACACTCTTTCGCTGAGCATGAAGAGCACGGTCATGAAGAACACGGTCATGAAAAGCATGGCCAGGACGACCATGCCGATGAGCATGCGGGTCACGAACATGGCAATCAAGATCCCCACGCCTGGCAGGATATGCACCAAGCCGAGGTGTATATTGCCAATATCCGCGATGGCTTAATCGCTGCAGATGCCGACAACGCGGACGAATACCGCGCCAATGCGGAGCAATATCTACACGAAATGGCTGAAGTAGACGCCGAGATCCGTGCGCTGATTGACGAGATCCCGTCCTCCACCAGCATCATTACCGGCCACGACTCCTTTGGCTACTTCTCAAGCGCTTATGGCGTGACCTTCCTCTCGCCGGTGGGACTTTCTACGGAAGCTGACCCCAGTGGCGCCAGCATGGCGGCGCTAGTGGATGTGATTGAGCAGGAGAACGTGAAGGCGCTGTTCCATGAGAACATGACCAATCAGTCGATCATCACCCAGCTCGCCGAAGAGACCGGCCTGCCGATTGCGGGCACGCTCTACGCGGATGCGCTGGCAACAGAAGGCGAAGCCAGCACCTACCTGGGGATGATGCGCCACAATGCCCAGGTGCTGCACGATGCGTTGGCCCAGCCTGGCAATCATGAAGAGCATGGCCATGAAGAGATCGGTCATGACGATCATGAACACAGTCACGAGCACGATGACCATGACCATGACGAGCATAGCCACTAAGCGGGCCGGATAACCAAGCGCTGCTCAGGCGTTAATCGCGGTGAGTAGCCACTCCCGGAAAGAGGCCATAGCGCGGGTTTCCGGGCGTGTCTGCAGGCGAGTCAACCAGTACCCTCCCAGGCTGACAGCGGTGTCGAAAGGCTGTACCAGCGCGCCGCTGTTCAGTTGACGGGGGAACATCAGCGGTGGCGCCAGCGCCACGCCTGCCCCTTGTATCGCGGCTTCCACCATGGCGATGGAAGAGTCGAACACAATGCTGTTAGTCATCGCAAAGCTGCGCGGCAGCCCCGCCGCTAATAGCCACTCTGTCCACTCATCGGCACGGTAAGAGCGCAGCCAGGTCTCGCCTAATAGATCGGCTGGCGTGTTAAGCCGGGCAGCAATGGTCGGCGTGCACATGACCGAAAGTGACGCCGGTAGCAGCGGCTGCGCCGCGGTAGCGTGCCAGGCCCCGGTGCCAAAGCGGATAGCAAAATCGAGCCCTTCACCCGCAATATCCGCCCGGTTGTTATGGGTGGAAAGGCGCAAATCGACAAACGGGTATTGGTCCTTAAAATCTGCCAGCCTTGGCAGCAGCCAGCCGACAGCGAAGGTCCCGACCACTCCAACATTTAACACTTCCCGGTAGCTGCTCTCGCCCACCCGTTCCAGTGTGTGGGAGATCTGATCAAATGAACTCTTCAATACCGGCAGCAGCAGCTCACCCTCCTGAGTCAGCATTAGCCCTCTAGGCAAGCGCTTGAACAGCGGCACCTTCAACTGCGTTTCGAGCAGCTTCACCTGATGGCTAACCGCGGCCTGGGTGACGTAAAGCTCTTCAGATGCTCGGGTAAAGCTTAAATGCCTGGCCGACGCTTCAAAGGCGCGCAGTGCTTTTAACGGTAGGTAGGGACGCACCACCTTGACCCCCAAATTTTTCTAATGGCTCGGGCAAAATATCGCTGTTTGTTAATCTACACAGCACGCCGTAAATTAACCACTGTCACGCTCTTTACGGCGGGTGAGACCACCCAGCTTTCACTCAATGCTAATCACAACAGGATACTGGTATGGGTAAGATGTTAGCAGCAAACTCCGGGCTTATCATGACGGGTTCTCTTCTCATCGGCAGCTTTGCCTGGGCATCTGATGCGACTGAAAACGCAGACATCGAGGCGCTGGTAAACGACACTATTGCGCCTTTGATGGCGGAGCACCGTATTCCAGGCATGGCGGTCGCTGTGAGTATCGGTGGCCAACAGCATTACTTTAATTATGGAGAAGCCGACCAAGAAGCGGGTACTCCGGTCACCGATGAGACACTGTTCGAACTTGGCTCGATCAGCAAGATCTTCACGGCGGCGTTAACGGGCTATGCCCAGTCCAGCGGTGTGCTTTCGCTTTCCGACCCGGCCAGCCAGTACCTGCCCGCCCTTGAAGGCAGTGCCTTCGATGAGATCACGCTGCTGGAACTGGGCACCTATACGGCAGGTGAGCTTCCGCTGCAGTTCCCCGATGCGGTACAAAACGAAGAGCAAATGCTCGRCTACTATCGCCAGTGGCAGCCTGAATCTCCCCCCGGCAGCCATCGGCTCTACTCCAACCCGAGCATAGGCCTGATGGGCTATTTAACTGCCCAACGCCTTGGTCAACCGTTCGAGATGCTGATGGAAGAAGCGCTGTTCGCCCCGTTGGGGCTTGAGCATAGCTATTACCAGGTACCGGAATCGCAGCAGGATCACTACGCCTACGGTTACTCAAAAGAGGATAAGCCCATTCGGGTCAACCCAGGCATGATGGATGCCCAAGCTTACGGTTTGAAATCCACAGCCGCCGACGTGTTGACGTTTGTGGAGGCGCACATGGAGGCGCCAGGGCTCGACGACGAGCCACTCCGCCAAGCCTTGGCAGCCACGCGCACAGGCTACTTTGAGTTCGGCGATATGACCCAAGGGCTGGGCTGGGAAAGCTACGCCTACCCGGTGACGCTTGAGCAGTTACTGGCGGGCAACTCCCTTGAGATGATTTTGGAGCCCAACGCCGCCAACCGCTTAACCCCGCCGCTCGCCCCCAGGCAGGAGGCGTTCTACAACAAAACCGGCGCCACCAACGGTTTTGGCGGCTATGTGGCCTTTGTGCCCAGCGAACAAATCGGCATTGTACTACTGGCCAACCGCAACTACCCCAACCAGGCGCGTATCGAAGCTGCCCACCATATCCTGACCGCATTAACTGAAACCCCATAACCGGCGCCGCCTTCGGGCGGCTTTTTTGTTGCAATTTTCGCTGTCGATAAGGAGACTATCACCCCTCCCCGTTACTAACCTTCACTGCGAAGAGCCCTTTCCCATGCGTTTAAACGCCGATTTTAGCCACTTTGCCTGTGTTACCCCGGAAGAGTATCAGTGGGTTGCCTCCCCCAGTGCGGGGGTAGAGCGCATGATGTTTGACCGCATTGGCGATGAAGTTGCCCGCGCCACCAGCCTTGTTCGCTATGCCCCTAACACCCAGTTTGAGCGGCACACCCACGGCGGTGGCGAAGAGATTCTGGTACTGGAAGGCGTGTTCGCCGATGAACATGGGCGCTACGCGGCGGGCAGCTACCTCAGAAACCCCATCGGCACCGGCCATACGCCAAACATTGGCGAGGAAGGCGCGCTGATTTTTGTCAAACTGCACCAGTTTGACCCCAACGACACGCTCCAACTGGCGGTACCTGCCCACCGGTTGCCCTGGCAGCCAGACCGGCGCCCGCGCATCGCCTACAAAATGCTGCACACTTACAAGCAGGAACGTACCAGCCTGGAACGCTGGTCGGCGGGCACTTCCATTGCCTACCCCACGCTGCTGGGCGGTCTGGAGTTTTTGGTTCTGGAAGGCACGCTGAGCGATGGAGAGCAAAGCTACACGGCGGGCACCTGGTGCCGCTACCCCAGCGGTGCGGCACCGGCATTAACCGCCGGTGATGATGGTGTGATGATGTACCTCAAGCGCGGCCACCTGCCAGCAGCTTAGGCCCGCGACAGCCCCAGGAACGGCAAAAGCGTGAGGGCGACAATCAGCGTCACCGCTAATAGCACCAGCACTACCTGCAGGGGGTGGGCTGCTAGGCGTTTCCATAGCGTCATCTGCTCGCCCCGCTCAACCACCGCCTGATGTTCCCGTTGGACACGCTCCAGGCGCTCCGCCTGATAGGCCTCTAACGCCGCGATGGCTGCGTCGTGCTGATGCGGGTTGCGCAGCCAAATAGCATCGACCCCCAGGCGGAAAAACCCCGCCTGGGTTTCGTAGGTATCAAAGCCATGGGCGGCCAGCAGGTCACGCACCTCCATGGCTTCTTCGTCGGTAACGTGGCGCAGCCGGAACAGTAGTTCAGCCATTGGCGTGCCTCAAGAGTCGCTCTTCCCCACCATCAGGTCTGCCTGAATCACTTCGATCCAGTAGCCGTCCGGGTCTTTAACGAAGATAACATCTTTCATCTTGCCCTGATCGGCGCGTTTCACAAAGGTGACATCATGCTGGTCAAACCACGCTTGAGCCGCCGCTAAATCCGGCACGTTAAAGCAGATATGCCCGAAGCCTTGGGGTTCGGCGTTACCATCGTGGTAGGCAAAGTCATCCTTGTCTTCGGTGCCCCAATTGTGGGTCAGCTCCAGCAGCCCTTTCTGGCTGAAGGTCCAGGCGGTACGCGCTTGCGCATCTTCCGGCACGCTGTCGCTGGGCTCCAAGCTAGCCAGGAAATACAGCGAGAACTGCATCTCTTCAAAATCCAGCCGCCGCATTACCTGCATGCCAAACACGTTTGAGTAGAATGCCAACGCGCGCTCAGGGTCTTTCACCCGCAGCATGGTGTGGTTTAAGCGAAACCCTTGGGTTTGGGGTGGGGTGGCGACGACGCCGGGGTGCTGCTCGCCTTGAAAACTCATTTCGCCCTCCTGTCGTTGATGTCGATCATTGCACCTTACATACCGCTTACCATGGGGTCTTTAGGGTCATAATACCAGCCCTTACAAGTACATAGGCAGCGTCGTATTACGCTATCCATAAGCGTACTGGCAATCATAAACAAAACCCCTACACTTATTATTCATAAGCTTTACAAAAAGCAGTTCCTGCCACATGAGCGACGCTTCACATTGACGGCGCCGTCCAGGAGTTTTCCATGAGTTCGATTGATATGACGCTGGGTGACCAGTTGACGCTAAAGCAACTTTCTAATGCCTTGCACAACGGCTTTTCGCCGATTGTGGAGGTTGAATCCATGGATGGCATCTACAAAGTGCGTTTTCATCACGCCAACGGCGTGTCTGACCTGAGCGACAACAAGGGCCATGTCAGCACTTTTTTKGGCACGGGCGAGATACGCGACACCCTAGGKCAACTGGGCCTGACCCACGGCGTACTGACCTTCGCTGACCAGTGCGGCGACGAGATGATCGGGGTAGAGGGGAAAGCCATAACGCCTGACGAAATGCTCACCTACGGTACACGTATTTCGTTTCGCTAGAGGGCCATCGTCCGCATTCGGGGCTTTACAGGGCTACTCCAGGCAAGGATAGTAATCATTCGACAGGGGCGCCCTCCGTTACCGGCGGGCTGAGAAGCACCCTTTGAACCTGAACCGGATAACACCGGCGTAGGGAGTCGTGGTAACGCTTACCACCTCCCTGCCGGGAGGATGCTATGACCCTACGCCCGCTTGGCGATTACCTAGAGACGCTGCGCGCAGTGACACCTCTGGTTCACTGCATAACCAACTATGTGGCCATGAACAGCACTGCCAACCTGCTGCTCGCCACCGGCGCGTCGCCCGCCATGCTGCATGCGCCTGAAGAAGTCGCCGAGTTTACGGCTATTTCCGCGGGGCTTTCGATCAATATTGGCACGATCTCCTCCCACTGGGCCGATGCGATGCTGACCGCCACAGCGACTGCCGATCAACACGCAATTCCTTGGGTATTGGATCCCGTCGCCGTTGGCGCCACGCGCTATCGCCAAACGCTGTGCGCGAAACTGCTCGCCGCTAAACCCAGCGTGATTCGTGGCAACGCGTCAGAAATTCTTACCCTTAACGGTTTAGCCAGCCAAGGGCGCGGCGTGGATGCTACCGCCGCCACCGACCAAGCCGTAGATGCAGCGGTAGCATTAGCGCAAAAACACGGCTGTATTGTCGCGATGACCGGCGAAAGTGATTGGGTAACGGACGGTGCGCAACACTACCGTATTAACGGTGGTCACCCGTTGATGCCCCGTGTAACAACGCTGGGCTGTGGGCTGAGCGCACTAGTGGCGGGATTTGTGGCTGCCAATCGCGATGCCCTACTGGGCGCAACGGCAGCCGCGCTGGCCTGCTTTGCCGTCGCTGGTGAGCGGGCGGGCAGCAGCGCCCAGGGGCCTGGAAGCTTCCAGGTCGCACTGTTGGATGCGCTCTATCAACTCACCCCTGACGACCTCACCACCCATGCCCAGTTGGAGGCTATCCATGCCGTTTGATCTATCGCTTTATTTAGTCACCGACGCTGCGCTGTGCGACGCCATTGGCTTGGAGCAGACGGTTGAGGCAGCGGTACGAGGCGGCGTCACCATCGTGCAGCTGCGTGATAAGCACGCCAGCGATGAACAGATGATAGCCCAAGCCAAACGGCTTAAAGCGGTGCTGGCGGGTACCGGTGTGCCGCTGATCATTAATGACCGTTTACAGGTGGCGCTGGAAAGCCAAGCGGATGGCCTGCATGTTGGCCAGAGCGACGCTGCCGTTCAAGAGGCGCGTCGGTTGTTAGGTGAGCAGGCGATTATTGGCCTGTCGATCAACACCCTCGCCCAGCTAGAAGCTGCMCCGGTGGAGTTACTCGATTATGTGGGTATTGGCCCGGTGTTTGCTACCGTGAGTAAGCAGGATCATGCCCAGCCCATCGGCTTTGGCGGCCTGGCGTCGTTGGTCAAGGCGTGCCCGCTGCCCAGCGTGGCCATTGGCGGGCTGAAAGCCAACCATGCGATTAGCGTGCAGCGCGCGGGAGCGAACGGCCTAGCGGTGATCTCGGCCATTTGTGGCCAACCCGACCCCTACCAGGCGGCACGGACATTTCAGGTTTTCCAAGCTGTTTCGGCGTCATGAACCAGTTAGAGCACATCGTCGCTTTTGTGCGGGTAGCCGAGCTGGGTAGCTATACCCGGGCTGCCGAAGCGCTGGATATTTCGCGCACCCGCGTATCCCGCCAGGTCATGGCGCTGGAAGAGACACTGGGTGCGCGACTGATACAGCGCACTACGCGACGGCTGCATCTCACGGAAGCCGGGGAGCGCTATTTAGCCCGCGCCCAAGGGGTGCTGCAAGCGCTCGATGAAGCCGCCGCCGAAGTAGGCCAAGGCACCAGCGATGTGCGTGGACGGCTACGCGTGAATGGGCCAATGAGTTTTGGCACTCGCTACCTGGCGCCTCTCGTTGCCCAATTTATGCAGACCCATCCAGCGCTTGAAGTGCGATTGGATCTGAACGACCGCCGCGTTGATCTGTTGGAAGAGGGGTATGATGTCGCCATTCGTATCGGCAGCTTGCCTGATTCAAGTTTAGTGGCACGCCGCCTAACCCGTTGCCGCCTGCTGTTTTGCGCATCACCTGAATACCTTGCCATCCACGGTGAACCCCGCAGCGTTAAGGCCCTTGCCGACCACCACTGCCTACGCTATCGCAGCGGCCAGCACAGCGCTGACTGGCAGATTGCCACACAGTCATTGACGGTCAGTGGCCCGCTGGAAAGCAATAACGGCGATGTACTCACCCACGCCGCAGAAGCGGGCTTAGGCATCGCTCAGCAGCCCAGCTTTCTGGTCACGGAGAGTATCGCCAGCGGGCGTTTAGTGCCCATTTTGACCCATGAGCCAACGGTGCGGCTCGATGTTCACGCGCTCTACCCCGCCCGGCGCTACCTGCCTGCCAAGGTGGAGCGCTTTATCGACCTGCTCACCGAGGCGTGGGGCGATCCACCGGTTTGGGAGCAGAACATCGGATTGTCGCCAATTACGCAATAGTGATGTGCAAAATATGCTGATTATCTCGATATGATCCGGCGGTAAAGTAGCGCCATCAACCACTCGATGGAAGCTACTTCTATGACAACCCTTACTCACGCCACTCCTTCTCTACAGCCCTCTTTACAGCCCCATGCTATCTCGCTACTGCGTATTGCCTTGGGGGTAATGGCCCTCGCTCACGGTTTGCTCAAGGTGTTTGTGTTTACCCTGCCGGGCACCGTCGGCTATTTTGAATCACTGGGTTTACCTGGATTTCTGGCCTACTTGACCATTGCTGCCGAAGTCGGCGGCGGCATCGCCCTGCTGCTTGGCGTATATACCCGCTGGGTGAGCCTGGCGCTGGTGCCAGTGCTGCTTGGCGCTGCCTGGGTGCATCTTGGCAACGGCTGGATGTTTTCAAATGCCGGCGACGGTTGGGAATTCCCGGTGTTCTGGGCGCTGGCGTTAATCGTGCAAGCGGGCCTGGGCAGCGGCCCCTGGGTGTTAAGCCGCCGCTTCGCCTAACACCTAACACCTAACACCTAACACCTAACACCTAACACCTAACACCTAACACCCAATCCTATCGCCAGCGCTTGCCTCACCGCCAGCGCTGGCAATGCTGCTGAGGAGACTCACCCATGTTACCTAGCCTGTTTATTTCCCATGGCTCGCCCATGCTGGCGCTTAATAAAACCCCGGCTCACGCCTTTCTACGCGAACTGGGCAAACGGCTTTCACCCAAGGCGGTGATCGTGGTGTCGGCACACTGGGAGAGCCTGTCGCTCAAGGTCAGTACCAGCGCCAAGCCAGAGACCATACACGATTTTGGCGGCTTTCCACAGGCGCTGTTCGAGTGCCAGTATCCCGCCCCCGGCGAGCCTGAACTGGCGGAACGGCTAGCCGAGTTACTGGACGCCGAACGGGTAGAGCGCGGTTTTGATCACGGCGCCTGGGTGCCCCTTTCGCTGATGTTTCCTGACGCCAAGGTGCCGGTTGTATCCCTGTCGCTACCGGTGCGCTGGAGCAATCAAGAGCTGGTCGCGCTGGGCGAGCGCCTGTCGGCACTGCGGGGAGAAGGCATGCTCATTATCGGCTCGGGCAGCCTGACCCATAACCTGCATGAACTCATGCCCCAGGATAGCCCCATGCCCGCCTGGGTAGATACGTTTGCCAATTGGGTCAGCGAACGCCTTATCGCCAATGAGCGTGAGGCTCTACTTAACTGGGAGCACGCGCCAAATGCCCGGGAGAACCACCCGACCCCAGAGCACTTCCTGCCGCTGTTAGTGGCAATGGGGGCAGGAGGAGAAGCTAGCCAGCTGCACCACAGCGTGGAGCACGGCGTGCTTGCCATGGACGTTTATCAGTTCGCTTAAGCGGTGGGACGGCGCTTAAGTGTGGTTCTACGGTCGTGATACGCCACCGCTAATCCGCTGCCCATGATCAAGGCGCTGCCTACCCAGACCCAGAGATCCGGCATTTCGCCCCAGAACCACCAGCCCAACAGCACCGCCCACAGCATGGCGGTGTAATCAAACGGCGCGGCGATAGCCGCAGGCGCAAACCGAAAAGCCAGGGTGATAAAAGCAGKGGCCGCGACACCAAGCACACCAGACGCGAAAAACCCCACCCAGTGCCACGGTAACGGCGTTTGCCACACCCACGGCAGCGTTAATCCAGTGACGATTAATGGCACAAAGGTCATGTAAAACAGCATTGCCCATAAGTGCTCGCGGGCGCCGTAGCGGCGCGCGGTAATCATCATCAGCGCATAAAATAGCGCGGCGGCCACAAGCACTAATGCGCCCACCTGAAAGGCATCGCCGTTGGGGCGAACCACAATCAGTACCCCCGCAAACCCCACTAACGATGCGATGAGTACCGGCGGATCAATTCGCTCACCCAACAAGGGCACCGAAAGTAGCGTTACGAACAGCGGTGCCACAAAAGCGATTGCCGTGGCTTCCGCCAGGGGTAGCAGCGTTAAGCCCCATACGAAACAGACCATGGTGGCGGTATAAATTAACCCGCGTAAAAAATGCACGCCCGGCCGTTTAGTCCGCAGCTTACGCAAGCCACCGGCAAAATGGGCCAGCAGCGCAATCATCGGTAGCGAGACTAACGCACGGAAGAAAATAATCTGCAGCGGGGAATGCACTTCGCCTAACCATTTGGAAACGGCGTCGCCTAGGGCTAAAAACAGAACGCCCAGACACATGCAGAGTATGCCTTTGAGTGACGTTGTCACCACAGTCTCCTTTTTTGTTAGCCGCTAAAAGCAAAAAACCCCGCCAACTTGCATTGGCGGGGTTATTGCCGCACACCGCCTTACAGGCTAGCGTTAACCACCATGCAGTCCATACCCTGAGAGTGTAGCTCTCGACATGCTTGGCGGGCACGCTGTTCATCTAGCGCCATTAGCCGGGCGCGATAAACCGGGTTCTGGCCCTCTACGGTGTCCACGGCGACACGCCCACCTAAGTTCTGGGCGAGGCGCTGTGCCGCCTGTTGGGCCAACTGCCGCGCTTGGGCTTCTTGACTGAAGGCACCTACCTGCACACCCCAGGCACCGCCAGTTTGGTTGGCAGAAGCTAGCTGCCGCTCGCGCTCAATAAAGGCCTGCAGTGGGTCGGGCTGTGAGGCCTCGTTTTCGGCAGCGGGACGCTGAATGGCGGCAATACCTGCAAGCTGCTCTTCAAGGTCTACAGCAGGCGCGGTAGGCGCCGCGTTCGCTGATGGTGACAAGGTGGTGGTTTCGACAACGGCAAGTAAGGGTTGGCGTGGCGCAGGCTGCTGTGGCGCAACAGGCTGAGCAGGTGGCGCGAAGGCCATAAATTCGCGCGAGAAATCAGTGTCGCCCATCCAGTTTTGCTGGTCGCGCAGCGAGGCACGCAGAAAGCTGCGATCTAGCAGGTTGGCCATATGGGTATCCCGGGACTGGGAGGAAAAACCACCCATCACAACACCCACCAACCGCCGATCACCGCGCATCGCGGTGGTCGCTACGTTAAACCCAGAGGCGCGAATAAAGCCGGTTTTTAAGCCATCGGCCCCCGGATAATCGCGCACCAACCGATTATGACTGGTATGCCGGGTCCCACGGTAGGTGAACTCCTGCAGACCAAAATAGTGGTAGTACTGGGGGAAGTCCTGCATCACTCTGACCGAGAGCGTTAGCATATCCCGTGCGGTGGTAATTTGACCCTCATCCGGCAAGCCGGAGGCATTGCGAAAGGTGGTGGCGTGCATGCCCAACTCGCGCGCCTTGGTGGTCATCATTTGCGCAAAGTGCGCTTCACTGCCACCCAGCGCTTCGGCGACCACGGCAGCAACATCATTGGCAGAACGAACCGCGAGCGCACGAATAGCAGTATCCACCGGGATAGAGCTGCCTGCAGCCAACCACAGTTTGACGGCAGGCTTGGCGGCCGCATAAGGGGAAACAGGCAGGGGCTGATCTAAACGTAGCGCCCCCTCTTCTAACGCTTCAAACGTCAGATAGAGCGTCATCATCTTAGTAAGCGACGCAGGGTAGCGCTGATCGTCAATATTCTCGGCGTAGAGCACTTCGCCATTATCCAAATCGACCACAATACCCGCATAGCGTGGATTGTCGGCATGCGCGCTGGTCGTCATCGCCAGTACAAGCAGCACTAGCATACTCAATATCGTGGCCGCTCCTGCCGCAGCGCTGTTTAACCTTGCATACATACCTACCCCTTGCTTGTTATCAATGCGCTAGACGATCAACGACTTAACTACCATGCCACACTCTGGGTGCAACGCAAGGCTTCCTATCGGCTCACCACAGGCCAACGCTGAATAGTTATGATGATAAGTAGAGTATATACACAGTTAAGCTTAGAAAAGAGAAGATAAATGCGCATATAAAAAAACCGACCCACTGGGGGTCGGTTTTCATTCGCTACCAAAGAGGCCTAGCGCAGAGGATTACTCTTCTGCCGCTGCTTCTTCAACAACCGGACGGTCAACTAACTCAACGAACGCCATAGGCGCGTTGTCGCCGGTGCGGAAGCCGCACTTAAGGATACGGACGTAACCGCCCGGACGCTCGGCATAACGCGGACCTAGTTCGTTGAACAGTTTGCCGACGGCTTCTTTAGAGCGCGTGCGGGCAAACGCCAAACGACGGTTTGCAACGCTATCCTGCTTAGACAAGGTGATCAGCGGCTCGATAACGCGACGCAGCTCCTTGGCTTTGGGCAGGGTTGTCTTAATGACTTCATGTTCGACCAGCGAGACAGACATGTTCTTGAACATGGCCTGACGATGCGAGCTGGTGCGATTCAGATGACGACCACTCTTACGATGACGCATGGTTGTAATTCCTTACCAAACTGGGACTCAAGTCGACGCTCACGCGGAGGCTTTGTCGTCCTTCAGGCTTGCCGGTGGCCAATTTTCCAACCGCATGCCAAGGGACAAGCCGCGAGCCGCCAATACGTCTTTAATTTCATTCAAAGACTTTTTACCGAGATTCGGTGTCTTCAACAGCTCAACTTCTGTGCGCTGAATCAGATCACCGATGTAGTAAATATTCTCGGCTTTTAGGCAGTTCGCGCTGCGAACGGTCAACTCAAGATCGTCTACGGGGCGCAATAGAATTGGATCAACATGATCCTCTTCCTCTTCGACTTCCTGTTCTTTATCAGCTTCCAGGTCGACGAAGGCGGCCAGCTGCTCTTGCAGGATGGKCGCACTGCGACGGATAGCCTCTTCCGGATCCAGGGTACCGTCGGTTTCCAGATCGATAATTAGCTTATCGAGATCGGTGCGCTGCTCGACACGAGCGGCTTCAACCGAGTAGGAAACACGGCGGACAGGGCTGAAGGTGGCATCCAGCTGCAGGCGGCCAATGGCACGCGTCTCTTCATCAGAGCCACGCGCGTCAGCCGGCTCGTAGCCACGACCCAGCGCTACCTTAAGCTGAATTTTCAGCTCGGCACCTTCATTGACGTGCGCAATGATGTGATCCGGGTTGACGATTTCGACGCTATGATCAAGCGCAATGTCGCCAGCGGTGACGACGGCTGGGCCCTGCTTGTTCAGCGTGAGCACCGCCTCATCGCGGCTGTGCATCTTGATCGCAACATCTTTCAAGTTCAGGAGGATTTCAATGACATCTTCCTGCACCCCTTCGAGCGCACTGTATTCATGCTCGACGCCGGCAATTTCAGCTTCTACCACGGCACAGCCGGGCATAGATGAAAGCAGAATGCGACGAAGTGCATTCCCCAGGGTGTGACCAAAGCCACGCTCGAACGGTTCGAGCACGATTCTGGCGTGATGTGCGCTGATTTCTTCGACCTTGATGTCGCGAGGACGGAGAAACTCTGTCACTGAACGCTGCATATGAACACCTTTCAGGCTGCCAAACGGATACTTGATACTCGGTACGACCTGGTGCGGGCGTTAAACCGGCACCAGATCGACAAGAAACAGAAAACTGCTTACTTGGAGTACAGCTCGACGATCAGGTTTTCGTTGATGTCGGCAGACAGGTCACCGCGTTCAGGCAGAGCCTTGAAAGTGCCTTCCATCTTCTTGGCGTCGATTTCGATCCAAGCGATATCGCCACGGTTTGCCGCAATGGACAACGCGCTTTGAATACGTGCTTGGTTTTTCGCCTTTTCGCGAATGGAAACAACGTCACCCGGCTTCACTTGATAAGAAGCTACGTTAACGGTGCGGCCGTTCACGGAAATCGCTTTGTGGCTGACCAGCTGACGCGCTTCAGAGCGAGTCGAGCCGAAGCCCATGCGGTAGACGACGKTATCCAGTCGGGATTCTAGCAACTGCAACAATACTTCACCGGTCGCGCCTTTCAGGCGAGCGGCTTCTTTGTAGTAGTTACGGAACTGTTTTTCGAGTACGCCGTACATGCGACGTACTTTTTGCTTCTCACGAAGCTGCAAGCCGTAGTCTGAAAGACGTTGACGACGCTGGCCGTGTACACCCGGAATCTGCTCGGATTTACACTTTTTCTCGAAGGGAGTCACACCACTCTTCAAAAAGAGATCGGTGCCTTCACGACGAGACAGTTTGCACTTCGGTCCAATATAACGAGCCATGAATCTGTCTCCTTAAACGCGGCGTTTCTTCGGCGGACGGCAGCCATTATGGGGAATGGGCGTCGCGTCTACGATGCTTTGCACGCGGAAGCCGGCGGCATTCAGTGCGCGCACGGCGGATTCACGACCGGGACCTGGGCCTTTAACCAGTACGTCTACGTTTTTCACACCATACTCGGCTGCAGCAGTTGCTGCMCGTTCGCTTGCCACTTGAGCAGCGAACGGGGTGCTCTTGCGAGAACCACGAAAACCCGAACCACCGGCAGTTGCCCAAGAAAGAGCATTGCCCTGGCGGTCTGTGATCGTCACGATCGTGTTGTTAAAAGAGGCATGGATATGTGCAATCGCATCCACTACCTGCTTTTTAACCTTTTTACGGTTACTACGCGGGTTAGCCATGTTGATGTCTATTCCTGTCTTTACGCCAGAACGTGCGTGTTATTTGCGGATCGGCTTACGCGGGCCCTTACGGGTGCGCGCGTTAGTCTTAGTCCGCTGACCACGCAGCGGAAGACTACGACGATGACGCAGACCACGGTAGCAGCCTAAGTCCATGAGACGCTTAATGTTAAGCGTAACATCACGACGAAGGTCGCCTTCTACGGTGTACTTGCCAACTTCAGAACGCAGGGTGTCGACTTCTTCAGAAGACAGGTCCTGGATCTTGGCATTCATGGCAATACCGGCTGCTGCACAGATGTGCTCAGCACGGGTACGGCCAATCCCGAAGATATAGGTCAGCGAGATCGCCGCATGCTTGTTGTCCGGGATATTGACGCCTGCAATACGGGCCATCAGCTTACTCCGAAATTTGAGCGGCTTGCTCGTTTATTCATCTACAAAAGGCGCAACAGCATACCCCTTTTAGTGCCCTAAGGCAAGGGGTATGCTGGCACCCGCTTAATACAACCCAGGGGTATTAGCCCTGGCGCTGTTTGTGCCGTGGTTCGCTGCAGATGACGCGGACAGCGCCATTGCGACGAATGATCTTACAGTTACGGCACATTTTCTTTACGGAAGCTCGAACTTTCATCGATCTTTCTCCAAAAACCGGCTCGCGGCGCGCCCTTCTAACTTAATAGGGTGGACGGCGCCTCAGCGCATGATACCGCCGCTACCGTAGCCTTTCAGGTTGGACTTCTTCATCACTGAGTCATACTGATGCGACATGAGATGCGACTGCACCTGGGCCATGAAGTCCATGATGACCACGACTACGATTAACAACGAGGTACCGCCGAAGAAAAACGGCACGTTCCACGCCACAATCAAGAACTGGGGCATCAAGGAAACCGCAGTGATATACAAGGCACCGAACAGGGTCAGACGTGTCATGACCTTGTCGATATAGCGAGCGGTCTGCTCGCCGGGGCGAATGCCCGGCAGGAAAGCGCCTGACTTTTTAAGATTGTCAGCCACATCCTTGGGGTTGAAGACCAGCGCTGTGTAAAAGAAGCAGAAGAATACCACTGCCGCCGCGAAAAGCAAGATGTAAAGCGGTTGACCTGGACCTAATGCCTGAGATGCACGCTGCAACCACTCCATACCTTCACCGGCACCTACCCACTGACCAATAGAGGCCGGGAAGAGTAGGATACTGGAGGCGAAAATCGCCGGAATAACGCCGGCCATATTAACCTTCAAAGGCAGGTAGCTACTTTGCCCTGCATACATCTTATTGCCCACTTGTCGCCTTGGGTAGTTAACCTTGAGGCGGCGTTGGCCGCGCTCAATGAAGACCACAAAGGCGACAGTCGCAATACCTAACACTGACAGCGCTAACAGCGGCAGAACATTCCAGGCCCCTTCATTACGGGCAAGCTCGAAGGCTTGGCCCACGGCACTGGGCAGTCCAGCGACAATACCGGCGAAAATCAGCAGCGAAATACCGTTGCCGATCCCCTTCTCGGTAATCTGCTCACCTAGCCACATCATAAACACCGCACCCGACACAAACGTAATCACGGCGGTGAAATAGAAGCTGAAGTCAGCAGTGTACGCGATGCCTTGGCTAGCCAGACCGACGGACATGCCGGTAGCCTGGACAAACGCCAGTATCACCGTGCCGTAGCGGGTGTACTGACTAATCTTGCGGCGGCCAGCCTCACCCTCTTTCTTGAGCTGCTCAAGATGAGGGGAGACCGCAGTCATGAGCTGCATGATAATCGACGCCGATATATAGGGCATGATACCCAGGGCGAGAACGCTCATGCGCTCCAGGGCGCCACCCGAGAACATGTTAAACATGCCCAGGATGGTGCCCTGTTGCTCCCTAAACAAGGCAGCAAGCTGGTCAGGATTGATACCGGGAACGGGAATGTGGGCACCAATACGGTACACCACGATGGCGAGGAGCACGAAGCGCAAACGCGCCCACAGTTCACTCAGACCGCTGCCCATCGCCGGCATGTTTCCTGACTTGGCCATTTAGTCCTCTACCTTGCCGCCAGCAGCTTCGATCGCTTCACGGGCACCTTTGGTGACCTTGATTCCGCGAACGGTAACTGCTGTTTTCAGTTCGCCAGAAAGGATGATCTTCGCGTGTAGCGTAGAGTCCTTCAGCACGTTGGCTTCTTTCAAAGACGCCAGGGTAACTTCACCACCGGCAACCTTGGCCAGCTCAGCCAGGCGTACTTCTTCAGAGACCAGAGATTTTGCAGACGTAAAACCGAATTTCGGCAAACGACGCTGCAAAGGCATCTGACCGCCTTCGAAACCGGGCTTAACACTGCCACCACTACGTGCTTTCTGACCTTTGTGACCACGGCCACCGGTCTTACCAAGACCGGAACCGATGCCACGACCAACGCGCTTTGCAGCGTGTTTGGAGCCCGGAGCCGGGCTTAGGGKATTAAGCTTCATGGATTACTCTCCCTCAACGCGCACAAGGTAAGTTACCTTGTGGATCATGCCGCGTACGGCGGGGGTGTCTTCCAGTTCAAMCGTATGACCGATGCGACGCAGGCCCAAGCCTTTCATAGTAGCCTTGTGCTTGGGCATGATGCCGATGGTGCTGCGGATCTGGGTAACCTTGATCGTTGCTGCCATGGTGTCTTACCCCGTGATCGCTTCGACAGACAGACCGCGCTTGGCGGCAATGTCTTCCGGTGCTTGCATGGAAGAGAGACCTTTAACAGTCGCTCGCACCACGTTAACCGGGTTGGTGGAACCGTAGCACTTGGCCAGTACATCGTGGACACCGGCGAGCTCTAGTACAGAGCGCATGGCGCCACCGGCGATAATACCGGTACCTTCTGAAGCCGGCTGCATGTACACCTTGGAAGCACCGTGACGGGCTTTAATGGGGTACTGCAGCGTATGGCCAGCAAGGTTCACCTTGACCATGTTGCGACGAGCTTGATCCATCGCTTTCTGGATTGCGACAGGCACTTCACGCGCCTTGCCACGTCCGAAACCGACACGACCTTTACCATCACCAACGACGGTCAGTGCGGTGAAGCCGAAAATACGACCACCCTTGACCACCTTGGCGACGCGGTTKACCTGCACTAACTTCTCTTGCAGATCACCGCTTTGCTGTTCGTTCTTCGCCATCGTAAAACCCTTTAGAATTCCAGGCCGCCTTCACGTGCGGCGTCGGCCAGCGCCTTGACGCGGCCGTGATACTTAAAGCCAGCACGGTCGAAGGCCACCTGGGTGATGCCTGCTTCTTTAGCGCGTTCAGCAATCAGAGCACCTACTTTAGAGGCCGCATCTGAGTTGCCGGTCGCACCCTCGCGCAGTGCTTTGTCCAGCGTAGAAGCACTGGCTAGCACTTTGCCACCATCCGGCGAGATAATCTGCGCATAGATGTGACGCGGGGTACGGTTGACGCACAGGCGATACACGCCCAGCTCGCGGATCTTTGCGCGAGCGCGGCGGGCACGACGGAGACGAGATTCTTTCTTCGCGTTCATAACCCTGCCTTACTTCTTCTTGGCTTCTTTGCGACGCACCTGCTCGTCGGCGTACCGAACACCCTTGCCTTTATACGGCTCGGGGGGACGGAAGGCGCGGATTTCCGCGGCGCACTGGCCGAGCATCTGCTTATCCGCGCTTTTCAGCACGATAACGGTGTTCTTCGGCGTTTCCGCTGAGACACCTTTAGGCAGTTCATAGTCGACCGGGTGCGAGAAGCCCAGTGAAAGATTGAGCGTCTGGCCCTTAGCTTGGGCACGATAACCGACGCCAACAATTTCGAGAGTCCGTGTAAAACCCTCGGATACGCCCGTTACCAGGTTCTGAACTAAGGCGCGGGTAGTACCGGCCATTGCCCAGCTCTTGGCAGATTCGCTCGGGGCGAAGGTCAGCTGGCCATCTTCCTGACCGACCACTACATCAGAGTGGATGGTCATAGATAGCGTGCCCTGGCCGCCTTTGGCGGTCAGCTGGTCAGCATTGATTTTAATCTCAACGCCGGCAGGCACTTTAACCGGATATTTCGCTATGCGGGACATTCCAGCCTCCTAGAATACGGTGCAGATGACTTCGCCACCGACACCCGCTTGGCGCGCGGCACGATCGGTCATGACACCATTAGATGTGGTGACAATCGCGATACCCAGGCCATCGGCAACCTTAGGCAAGTTGTCCTTGCCCATGTAGCGGCGCAGGGACGGCTTGGAAACCCGCTGAATGTGCTCAATGACCGGCTTACCCTCAAAGTACTTGAGAGTTACGGTTAGCTCGGGCTTAACACCCTCCGCTACCGCAAAGTCGGCAATGTAGCCTTCTTCCTTTAGCACTCGGGCCACTTGCACTTTCAGCTTGGAGGACGGCATGGTTGCCGTCTCCTTGGTGGCCATCTGCGCATTGCGGATACGGGTAAACATATCCGCCAGAGTGTCTTGCATGCTCATTTAATGTGCGCTCCTGATAATTCTACGTGGCGTTACCAACTGGACTTTTTCAGTCCTGGAACGTCGCCACGCATGGCGGCTTCACGCAGCTTGTTACGGCCGAGGCCGAACTTGTTGTAAAAACCGTGCGGACGACCGGTAATACGGCAGCGGTTACGCTGACGCACCGGGCTTGAGTCGCGCGGCAGTTGCTGCAGCTTCMGCGTCGCCYCGAAGCGGTCTTCCTCAGACGTATTCACGTCTGAGATGATCTTCTTGAGTTCAGCGCGCTTGGTCGCATACTTCGCGACCAGCTGAGTACGCTTAAGCTCACGCTCTACCATACTTTTCTTAGCCATGATCCCAGCCCTATTTCTTGAACGGGAAGTTCAGCGCGGTTAACAGCGCACGACCTTCCTCGTCAGTGTTGGCGGTCGTCGTGATAGTGACATCCAACCCCCGGATACGATCGATCTTATCATACTCGATCTCCGGGAAGATGATCTGCTCACGCACACCCATGGAGTAATTACCACGACCGTCGAAAGACTTCGGGTTGAGACCACGGAAGTCACGCACGCGGGGAATCGCGATGTACACCAAACGGTCCAAGAAGTCCCACATACGCTCAGCGCGTAGTGTTACCTTGATGCCGATTGGCCAACCTTCGCGCACCTTAAAGCCCGCGATGGACTTACGTGCTTTGGTCACCAGCGGTTTTTGACCAGAGAGCTTCTCTAGGTCGCCGATGGCATTGTCAATCAACTTTTTATCGTTGACTGCTTCGCCGATACCCATGTTCAGAGTCACTTTCGTGATCCGTGGTACCTGCATAACGTTGGCATAGCTGAACTCTTCTTTGAGTTGAGCTGCTACCTCGTTTTGATAACGTTCTTTCAAGTTCGCCATTTTGCTACCCGACTCGCGTTAGGCGTCGATCTGCGTCTGCGTCGACTTGTAGATACGTACCTTGGTACCGTCTTCCTTCACTTGGAAGCCGACGCGATCCGCCTTACCGGTCTCCGAATTGAAGATGGCTACGTTGGACGCGTGAATCGGAGCCTCACGCTCGACGATACCGCCCTGATTACCCGCCATGGGATTTGGCTTGGTGTGACGTTTAATCATGTTCACACCGGACACCAAAAAGCGGTTTTCTAATACCCGCTTAACGGTGCCACGCTTGCCTTTATCCTTCCCGGCGATGACGATGACTTCATCGTCACGTTTGATCTTTTGCATATCCGCCTCGCTCCTTACAGCACTTCAGGCGCTAAGGAAATGATCTTCATGAACTTTTCATTACGAAGTTCACGAGTCACCGGCCCAAAAATACGGGTACCGATGGGCTGTTCGTTGGTGTTATTCAACAAAACTGCCGCATTTCCATCGAAACGGATGAGCGAACCGTCGGGACGACGGACGCCACTACGGGTCCGGACCACGACCGCTTTTAGCACCTGGCCTTTTTTGACCTTGCCACGCGGAATCGCTTCCTTAACCGTGACCTTGATGATATCACCAACGCGAGCGTAACGACGGTGTGAACCGCCTAACACCTTGATGCATTGCACCCGGCGCGCTCCGCTGTTGTCGGCGACATCCAGCATTGTCTGAGTCTGAATCATCGGTTTTCTCCAAACCTAATCTGACTGCACTGATTGACAAGCCAGGGATTAACCCTTGGCGTGTTCAACCACCTCGACCAGCGTCCAAGCTTTTTTCTTGGAAAGCGGACGGCACTCTTGAATAGAGACCGTATCGCCTGCCTTAGCCTGGTTCGCCTCATCATGGGCGTGCAGCTTGGTGGAGCGCTTAACGTATTTTCCGTAGATCGGGTGACGCTCGCGCCGCTCGATCATGACGACGATGGACTTGTCCATCTTATCGCTCACCACTTTACCGGTAAGCGTACGCTTTGTGTTTTCTTCGGCCATCTCAATCACCTGCCTTCTCGTTGAGCAAAGTCTTAACGCGGGCGATATCCCGGCGGACCTGCTTGAGCAGATGAGTCTGGCTCAGTTGGCCAGTGGCCTTCTGCATGCGCAGGTTAAACTGCTCGCGGAGGAGTTCGAGGAGTTGCTCCTGGAGCTCTCCTGCGGACTTTTCACGAATTTCCTGGGCTTTCATCACATCACCGTCCGTTTCGCAAAGGTGGTGGATAAGGGCATTTTCTGTGCGGCAAGCTCAAACGCTTCACGAGCGAGCTCTTCCGACACGCCTTCAATTTCATACAGGACCCGACCCGGTTGGATCTGGGCAACCCAGTACTCAACAGAACCTTTACCTTTACCCATACGAACTTCGAGCGGCTTCTTGGAGATCGGCTTATCAGGGAAGACGCGGATCCAGATTTTACCGCCACGCTTAACGTGACGTGTGATCGCACGACGGCCTGCTTCGATCTGACGCGCAGTAATGCGGCCGCGACCGGTAGCTTTTAGGCCGTATTCCCCGAAGCTGATCTTGCTTCCGCGATGCGCCAGGCCACGGTTGCGGCCTTTCATCATCTTGCGGAATTTCATACGCTTGGGCTGTAACATCGACTCGCTCTCCCCTTACCTGGAACCTTTCTTCTTGGGCGCGTTGCCGGCAGGCTGTTGTTTCGCCTTGGCACGTACTTCCTCGATACCGCCGAGGATTTCACCCTTGAAGATCCACACTTTGACGCCGATAACGCCATAGGTGGTGTGAGCTTCGTAAGTGGCGTAGTCGATATCCGCACGCAACGTGTGCAGCGGAACGCGACCCTCGCGGTACCATTCGGTACGTGCGATTTCAGCGCCACCAAGACGACCTGACAGCTGAATCTTGATGCCACCAGCGCCAAGACGCATTGCGTTCTGTACCGCGCGCTTCATAGCACGACGGAACATCACGCGACGCTCAAGCTGACCCGCTACGTTAGCAGCGACTAGCTTGGCATCCAGCTCCGGCTTGCGAACTTCTTCGATGTTCACATGCACGGGAACACCCATCATCTGGGTGAGATCGCGACGTAAACGGTCGACATCTTCACCTTTCTTACCAATCACGATACCCGGACGGGCAGTGTGAATGGTGATGCGGGCATTGTTCGCCGGACGCTCGATGTGGATGCGGCTAACAGAGGCGCTTTTAAGACGCTCTTCCAGGAAGCTACGCACTTCGAGATCGTTATTGAGCTTATCGGCGTAAGCGCCGCGCTCAGCATACCAGACAGAAGCATGGTCTTTGACGATGCCCAGTCGAATGCCTGTTGGATTGACTTTCTGACCCATCGGTCGACTCCTACTTCTCGGCTACCTTGACGGTGATGTGGCACGTGCGCTTCAAGATACGATCCGCACGCCCCTTGGCACGCGGCTTGATACGCTTGAGCGTCATGCCCTCATCGACGCAGATGGTCGAGACACGCAGCTCGTCAATATCCATGCCGTTATTTTCTTCCGCATTCGCAATCGCGGATTGCAGCACCTTCTTAACCAGCTTGGCAGCCTTCTTCGGTGAGAAGGTCAGCAGGTCGAGTGCCTCGGCGACAGGTTTACCGCGCACCTGGTCAGCCACCAAACGGGCCTTCTGGGCGGATAAACGAGCGCCAAGCAGCTTAGCTGTGACTTCCATCTCTCAATCCTCTCTGGCTTACCGTTTGGCTTTTTTATCCGCCGCATGCCCACGATAAGTGCGGGTAGCAGCGAATTCGCCCAATTTGTGGCCAACCATTTCCTCGGATACGTGCACCGGGACGTGTTGGCGACCATTATGGACCGCGATAGTGAGGCCTACCATATTGGGCAGGATCATAGAACGACGCGACCAAGTCTTGATCGGTTTGCGATCGTTCTTCTCCACTGCAGCCTCTACCTTCTTCAAAAGATGAAGGTCAATGAAGGGACCTTTCTTTAGTGAACGTGGCACAGCCGTTACCTCTTAATGTCTTGGCAATTTAGATCAACGCGTCTTATTACGACGACGAATGATCAGCTTGTCGGTGCGCTTGTTCTTACGCGTCTTGTGACCCTTAGTCGGCACGCCCCATGGGGATACCGGGTGACGACCACCACTGGTGCGGCCTTCGCCACCACCGTGCGGGTGATCGACTGGGTTCATCGCGACACCGCGAACAGTCGGACGCACGCCTCTCCAGCGCTTCGCACCGGCCTTGCCAAGTTGACGCAGGCTGTGCTCAGAGTTGCTCACTTCACCCAATGTCGCGCGGCACTCGGCCAACACTTTACGCATTTCGCCAGAGCGAAGACGCAGGGTGGCATAGTTACCTTCACGAGCAACCAGCTGGGCGCTTGTACCGGCACTGCGAGCAATCTGCGCACCTTTACCCGGCTTGAGTTCGATGCAGTGCACCGTAGAACCCAACGGGACGTTACGCAGCGGCAAGGCATTGCCTTTTTTGATTGACGCGTTAACACCAGATTCCAGCACGTCACCCGCGCTGACACCTTTCGGTGCAATGATGTAACGACGCTCACCATCGGCATACTTCAGCAGCGCAATGTGCGCACTGCGATTGGGATCGTGCTCCAGGCGCTCAACGGTGGCAGGAATGCCATCTTTGGTGCGCTTGAAATCGATCAACCGATAGTGGTGACGATGACCMCCGCCCACGTGGCGGGTGGTGATACGACCGTAGTTATTCCGGCCGCCGGACTTGGACTGTTTTTCTAAAAGCGGTGCGTAAGCACGGCCTTTAAACAGTTCCTCGCCAACGATCTTGACGACGTGGCGACGACCGGCGGAAGTGGGTTTGGTCTTGACGATTGCCATTATCCGTACTCCTGCCCTTATTCGGCGCCAGAGAAGTCTTCGAGCGTTTCACCCGCAGCCAGGGTCACATACGCTTTGCGGTAACCCTTACGCAGGCCAACGCCGTTCGCAGTACGCTTTGTTTTACCCTTCATGTTCAGAACCTGAACACTACCGACCTTTTTGCCGAAGAGTGCTTCAACGGCCTTTTTGATCTCGGGCTTGGTAGCATCAGATGCTACCTTGAAAACGTACTGGTTGCGCTCGGCTGCCATTGCGGCCTTTTCGGTCACGTGCGGCCCAAGCAGAACCTTAAATACGCGTTCCTGGTTCATGCCAGCTTCTCCTCGAATTTACGCAGGGCGGAGACGGTAATCAGCACCTTATCAAAGGCTACCAGGCTTACCGGGTCAGCTGCCGCGACATCCACCACGTCAACGTGGGGAAGGTTGCGCGCGGCCAAATAGAGCTTCTCGTCAACTTCTTCAGTGACGATCAACACTTTTTCAAGGTTGAGCTCTTTTAGCTTGGCAGCTACCTGCTTGGKCTTAGGCGCATCGACGACGAACTCTTCAATCGCGACTAAACGCTCTTGACGTACCAGCTCTGACAAGATGGAGCGCATCGCTGCACGGTACATCTTGCGGTTAACCTTCTGGGTGTAGTCTTGCGGACGCGCCGCGAAGGTTACGCCACCACTACGCCATAGCGGAGAGCGGATGGTACCGGCACGTGCACGACCGGTGCCTTTCTGACGCCACGGCTTCTTACCACCGCCACGAACGTCGGAACGACTCTTTTGTGCGCGAGTTCCCTGACGACCAGCCGCCAAATAGGCAGTGACCACTTGGTGAACGAGCGCTTCGTTGAATTCTTTGCCAAAAGTGGCGTCGGCTACTTCAACGGTACCCGCGCCTGCAGCAAGATTCAGATTCATTGGTAATTATCCCCTTCAGCCTGCTTTCACGGCGCTGCGAACGATAACGTCACTACCGGGAGCACCCGGTACGGCGCCTTTAATCAGCAGCAGGTTACGCTCGGCGTCGACACGGACGATCTCAAGGCTCTGCACGGTGCAACGGGCGTTACCCATTTGACCGGCCATCTTTTTGCCTTTGAAAACGCGACCCGGAGTCTGACACATGCCGATAGAACCCGGCGCGCGATGCGACAGAGAGTTACCGTGAGTCATATCTTGGGTACGGAAGTTCCAGCGCTTAACAGCACCCTGGAAGCCTTTACCCTTAGAGGTGCCAGTCACGTCAACCATTTGACCAGCTTCGAAGAGGGATACGGTGATTTCGCCGCCCACTTCAGGAATCTCCTCGCCTTCTGCAAGACGAAATTCCATCAGTGCACGACCAGCTTCAACACCCGCCTTGGCAAACTGACCAGCTTGCGCTTTGGTGAGGTGCTTAGCTTTGCGAGAGCCAGATGTGACCTGAATCGCTGCGTAACCGTCAGATTCGACAGATTTAACGCGTGTAACACGATTAGGATCAACTTCAATAACGGTTACGGGCACAGACGCGCCGTCTTCGGTAAAGACACGGGTCATCCCGGCCTTTTTACCGACTAAACCGATAGTCATACTCAGTCTCCTATAGTGTACGGGGCTATCACCCGCTATGGCTGCCCTTTCCAGAGCATTCCACTAGCACATTGTGTGGCGCCTCACGGCGCGGCGGCTGCTGCTTATGCCAACTCTTTACAAAGAGCGATGAGCGCTGGGCCGCAAAGTGACTAGTGTAATTAGTTGAGTTTGATTTGCACGTCTACGCCTGCGGCGAGATCAAGCTTCATCAAAGCGTCAACAGTTTTCTCGGTCGGCTCAACAATGTCGAGCACACGCTTGTGCGTACGAATCTCATACTGGTCACGCGCATCTTTGTTGACGTGCGGCGAGATCAGAATGGTGTAACGCTCGCGGTTGGTCGGCAGCGGAATCGGTCCACGAACCTGAGCACCAGTACGCTTAGCGGTTTCAACAATCTCCGCTGTAGACTGGTCGATCAGGCGATGGTCGAAAGCTTTCAACCGAATGCGAATCTTTTGGTTCTGCATTTGCCCTAAACTCCAATGGATGTCGACGGCGCGAGCCGTCTACCCACGCATTCAAAGGATGCGCATTATAGGCACGCCAAAAGCCCATGTCAAACATTTGCTGTTGGTGCGCAGAAAAGGGGGCTCATCAGAGCCCCCTTCATCATTCAAGCATGTTGCTTACTTGACGATCTTKGCCACAACGCCAGCACCGACAGTACGGCCGCCTTCACGAATAGCGAAGCGCAAGCCTTCGTCCATTGCGATCGGAGCGATCAAGGTAACAACCATTTGCACGTTGTCACCCGGCATGACCATTTCAACGCCTTCCGGCAGTTCACAAGTACCGGTTACGTCGGTGGTACGGAAGTAGAACTGCGGACGGTAGCCCTTGAAGAAAGGCGTGTGACGACCACCCTCTTCTTTGGACAGTACGTAAACTTCTGCTTCGAAGGTAGTGTGCGGGTTGATGGTGCCCGGCTTGGCCAGTACCTGGCCACGCTCGACGTCATCACGCTTAGTACCACGCAGCAGGGCGCCAACGTTCTCACCAGCACGACCTTCGTCGAGCAGCTTACGGAACATTTCAACACCGGTAACGATCGTTTTGGTGGTGTCGCGGATACCCACGATTTCCACTTCTTCGCCCGCTTTAACGATGCCGCGCTCTACACGACCAGTCACAACAGTACCGCGACCAGAGATGGAGAACACGTCTTCGATCGGCATCAGGAACGGCTGATCAATAGCACGCTCCGGCTCAGGGATGTAAGCATCCAGAGCTTTGATCAGATTAGCAACGGCGGTAGTACCCATGCCGTTCTCATCTTCACCGTTCAACGCCATCAGCGCAGAGCCAGTGATGATCGGTGTGTCGTCACCCGGGAAGTCGTACTGGTCGAGAAGTTCGCGAACTTCCATTTCTACCAGTTCAAGCAGCTCTTCGTCATCGACCATGTCCGCTTTATTCAGGAACACAACGATGTACGGTACGCCAACCTGACGAGACAGCAGGATGTGCTCGCGAGTTTGCGGCATCGGGCCATCTGCGGCAGAACATACCAGGATCGCGCCGTCCATCTGCGCAGCACCGGTAATCATGTTCTTGACGTAGTCAGCGTGCCCTGGGCAGTCAACGTGCGCGTAGTGACGATCTTCAGACTGATATTCAACGTGTGAAGTAGCGATCGTGATACCGCGCTCGCGCTCTTCAGGAGCGTTATCGATGGTATCAAACTCACGCCAGTCGCCGCCGAAAACCTCAGCAGACACGCGGGTTAGGGCCGCAGTCAGAGTCGTTTTACCGTGGTCGACGTGACCAATGGTGCCGACGTTGACGTGCGGTTTGGAACGTTCAAATTTTTCCTTAGCCACTGCTATAACCTCTTTACGTTAGCTAACGGTTAACCGTTTTGATTGATGACGGCTTCAACGACGCTGGAGGGCGCCTCGTCGTACTTCGAGAACTCCATAGAGTAGCTCGCACGGCCCTGGGTTTGTGAGCGCAGATCGGTTGCATAACCGAACATCTCGCCCAGTGGCACCGTCGCACGAATGACTTTACCAGAAGAGGAGTCATCCATACCCTGCACCAGGCCGCGACGACGGCTCAGGTCACCCATGACGTCACCCATAAATTCTTCGGGGGTCACGATTTCGACCTTCATCACCGGCTCCAGCAGCACGGCCTTGGCCTTCCTGGCACCTTCTTTTACTGCCATAGAAGAAGCAATCTTAAACGCAGTCTCGTTGGAGTCCACGTCGTGGAAGGAGCCGTCGAACAGCGATACTTTAACGTCAATCATCGGGTAACCCGCGATGACGCCGTTTTTGAGCTGCTCGTAAGCACCCTTCTCAACCGCAGGGACGTATTCCTTAGGAACCGCGCCGCCTACGATTTCAGAGGTAAATTTGAAGAAGATTTCTTCGTCGCCTTCACCCTTCTCTTCAGCTGTCAGCGGCTCGATACGCAGCCAAACGTGACCGTACTGACCACGACCGCCAGACTGACGTACGAACTTGCCTTCCTGCTCAATGCTGCCGCGAATGGTTTCGCGGTAAGCAACCTGAGGCTTACCGATATTGGCTTCAACCTTGAACTCGCGACGCATACGGTCAACAAGGATATCCAGGTGAAGCTCACCCATACCAGAAATAATCGTCTGGCCGGTTTCTTCGTCGGTTTTGACCTGGAAGGAGGGGTCTTCTTGAGCAAGCTTGCCCAGGGCAACGCCCATCTTCTCTTGGTCGGCCTTAGACTTAGGCTCTACGGCAACCGAGATAACCGGATCCGGGAATTCCATGCGCTCGAGAACAATCTTGTTATCGATATCGCAAAGAGTATCACCGGTGGTGACGTCTTTCAGGCCGATACAGGCAGCGATGTCGCCCGCCAGAACCTCTTTGATCTCTTCACGAGAGTTGGCGTGCATCTGAACGATACGGCCAACACGCTCTTTCTTCTGCTTAACGGAGTTATACACGCCGTCACCAGATTTCAGAACGCCCGAGTAGACGCGGATAAAGGTCAGCGTACCAACAAAGGGGTCGGTGGCAATTTTAAACGCCAACGCCGCAAACGGTGCACTGTCATCAGCCTCACGGGTATCGACGGTGCCGTCTTTATCGTCAAGCTCACCTTCGATCGCCTTAACTTCTGTCGGCGAAGGCATGTATTCGATAACGCCATCCAGCACTGCCTGAACGCCTTTGTTCTTAAAGGCAGAACCACAGGTAACCAGAACGATATCGTTAGCCAGGGTGCGCGCACGCAGGCCAGCCTTGATCTCTTCAATCGTTAGCTCACCGCCTTCAAGGTACTTTTCCATCAGCTCATCAGAGCCTTCGGCAGCGGCCTCAACCATCTCTTCGCGATACTTCTCGGCTGTTTCTTGCAATTCAGCCGGAATATCAACGAGCTCATAATTCATACCCAGGCTTTCCTCATCCCACAGGATAGCCTTCATCTGAATCAGGTCGATAACGCCTTTAAAGTCTTCTTCTGTGCCCCAGTTAATCTGGATCGGCACAGCGTTGGCACCCAAGCGCTCTTTCAGCTGCTCGACAACCATGAAGAAGTCAGCGCCGGTACGGTCCATCTTGTTGACGAAAACCATACGCGGAACTTCGTACTTGTTGGCTTGGCGCCATACTGTTTCGGTCTGCGGCTGAACGCCGGAAGAGCCACACAGTACAACCACCGCGCCATCCAGTACGCGCAGAGAACGCTCAACTTCGATAGTGAAGTCAACGTGCCCCGGGGTGTCGATAATATTGATACGGTGCTCAGGAAACTGCTTGCTCATGCCCTGCCAGAAACAGGTAGTCGCAGCTGAGGTGATAGTGATACCACGCTCCTGCTCCTGCTCCATCCAGTCCATGGTCGCAGCACCGTCGTGGACTTCGCCCACTTTGTGGGAGAGACCGGTGTAGAACAGTACACGCTCAGTCGTCGTGGTTTTACCCGCGTCGACGTGAGCGACGATACCGATATTACGGTAGCGATTTAGTGGAGTCTTGCGTGCCACGGTGAAACTCCCGTTTGTTGGCGATGCTCGTTAATTTAGCGGCGTATGCAAGCGAGGCTTATGCGACCGCCGCTACCCCTTGAGGGTAGCGGTTAGGTATTACAACAGAGCGACTCAGCAAACACTTCGCCATGCTGAACAACGTGCATATTGAAACCCTAAAGCCATACTTAAAAACGCCGTACTTAGAAACGCCGATTTTAGAAACACTGACCTTAGATACGCGTACCTTAGAAACGGTAGTGCGAGAAGGCCTTGTTGGCTTCTGCCATACGATGCACGTCTTCGCGCTTCTTAACGGCAGAACCTTTACCTTCAGCGGCATCAAGCATTTCACCAGCCAGACGCTGCACCATGGTTTTCTCACCGCGACGACGCGCCGCGTCTACCAGCCAGCGCATGGCTAGCGCTTGACGGCGTGACGGACGTACTTCAACCGGCACCTGATAGGTCGCACCACCCACGCGGCGCGACTTCACTTCGACCATCGGCTGGATGGCTTCCAGCGCTTTGTCGAAGATCTCCAGCGGATCTTCTTTACTACGCTCGGCAACCTTGTCCAACGCACCGTAGACGATACGCTCAGCTATGGACTTCTTGCCGCTGACCATCAGGTGGTTCATGAACTTCGCCAGACGCTCACTTCCGAACTTAGGATCCGGCAGAATCTCGCGTTTAGCTACTACTCTTCTTCTAGGCATGATAAGCCCTCAATTAAGGATCTTTCAGGTAAACCCGGAACTCGTGCTACTTGTGTACGCTATGTAAATACAACAAGCGCCGCCCGACCTTACTCTTATCAGACCGTCAAATTCGTGATAATCGTTACTCAACAAGCCCGTTTAACAGGGCAGTGCTGCACAGCAGCCCAACCCCTTAGGACTTAGGACGCTTAGTACCGTATTTAGAACGACCCTGACGACGATTCTGAACGCCGGAGGTGTCAAGGGCGCCACGTACGGTGTGATAACGCACACCTGGCAAATCCTTTACACGGCCGCCGCGAATCAAAACGACAGAGTGTTCTTGAAGGTTGTGACCTTCACCACCGATATAAGAAGACACTTCAAAGCCGTTGGTAAGGCGCACACGGCAAACCTTACGCAGGGCCGAGTTAGGCTTCTTCGGGGTGGTGGTGTAAACGCGCGTACATACGCCGCGTTTTTGCGGACAAGCCTGCAGCGCTGGCACGTCACTTTTGGTGACGGGGCGCTTGCGCGGCTTGCGCACTAGCTGATTAATCGTTGCCATGGTGTTTAGCTGACTCCAATGGTTGCCTTGCCTTTCAACAAGTACGGGCAGCGGATGCGGGCGCACCCACCCCACTGTTAAAGGCTGCGCATTCTAAAGGCTGACCCTAGGTCACGTCAAGCCTTGCCGGCGGTTTTACCGACAAGGCGACGCTTTTCAGGTCAGCTACTCGTTTTACGTACCACTTACTGTCGTGCCATGGGCCCGTTTACAGCTCATCGTCAGAATCGAGAGCGGTCAACTGAGCACCCAGCTCCTGCTCAACTTCGGTCGCCGAAGGATTGAACAGTTGCTCAACGTCTTCGCGCTTGCGACGACGTTCCGCGTGGTGAGTCAGACCGGTACCTGCCGGAATCAGACGACCCACTACGACGTTCTCTTTCAGGCCGCGCAGATAATCGCGCTTGCCGGTCACCGCCGCTTCGGTCAGTACGCGGGTTGTCTCCTGGAAGGAGGCCGCGGAAATGAACGACTCGGTGGCCAGGCTGGCCTTGGTGATACCCAGCAGCATACGCTGATACTTGGCCGGGAATTTCTTCTCTTTTTCCAGACGTTCGTTCTGTTCCAGCACGCGAACCAGTTCTGCCTGGTCGCCGGTGATGAAGTCAGAATCGCCCGAATCGGTTAGCTCTACCTTGCGCAGCATCTGGCGCACAATGACTTCGATGTGCTTATCGTTAATGCCTACGCCCTGTAGACGGTAAACGTCCTGCACTTCGGCAGTGATGTACTTGGCAAGTTCCTCAACACCCAGCAGACGCAGGATATCGTGGGGATTGCTCGGCCCATCGGAAATCACCTCGCCCTTCTCGACGGTCTCGCCTTCGAAGACGGCAATTTGACGCCATTTCGGAATCAGCGCCTCAAACGGGTCACCAGATTCCGGAGTAATCGTCAGACGGCGCTTACCTTTGGTCTCTTTACCGAAGCTGATCACACCGCTGATTTCCGCCAGGATAGACGACTCTTTCGGCTTACGTGCTTCGAACAAGTCAGCCACCCGCGGCAGACCACCGGTGATATCTTTGTTCGCCGACGCTTCTACCGGGATACGGGCAACCACTTCACCCACACCGATAGTGACACCATCGTCGACCGAAATAATCGAGTTACCCGGCAGCAAGTACTGTACCGGCGTGTTTGAACCAGAAACCGATACGTATTCACCCGCAGCGTCTTGCAGCATAACCATGGGGCGCTTATCACGGCCGGCCATAGGACGTGCGGCTGACTCGATAACCTCAATAGACGACAGGCCGGTCATCTCATCGACACTGCGGTGCATGGTGACACCTTCGTCGAGATCGATGAACTGCGCCTTACCTTCTACTTCGGCAACGATCGGGTGAGTGTGCGGATCCCACTTGGCAACCGTCGCGCCAGCGTCGACCACGTCGCCGTCACGTACAGACAGCTCAGCACCGTAGGGAAGCTTGTAGTACTCACGCTCACGGCCATGGTCATCAGCAACGGCCAGGGCGCTAGAACGGGATACCACTACCAGCTTACCGTCGGCACGCTCAACGTGCTTGATGTTGTGCAGACGAACTTTACCGCCGTGCTTCACCTGTACGCTATCTACCGCAGAGGAGCGCGATGCCGCGCCACCGATGTGGAAGGTACGCATGGTCAGCTGGGTACCCGGCTCACCGATGGACTGTGCGGCGATAACGCCGACCGCTTCACCGATGTTGACCTGGTGACCACGTGCCAAGTCACGGCCGTAACAGGAGGCACACACGCCGTGTGCGGTCTCACAGGTAATTGTGGAACGCACGATGATCTCGTCGACACCCATGGTGTCGAGCTCGGCACACCACTTCTCGTCGAGCAGGGTACCTTTAGCAATCAGCACGTCGCCGCTGCCAGGATGGACAACATCCTGGGCCACGACGCGACCTAGCACTCGCTGGGAAAGCGGTACGATAATGTCGCCGCCTTCGATAATCGGGTGCAGGGTCAAGCCGTTTTCGGTACCACAGTCAACCTCGGTGATCACCAAATCCTGCGCCACGTCGACCAGACGACGGGTCAGGTAACCGGAGTTGGCCGTTTTCAGTGCCGTATCCGCAAGACCTTTACGCGCGCCGTGGGTCGAGATGAAGTACTGCAGTACGTTCAGACCTTCACGGAAGTTGGCGACGATCGGTGTTTCGATGATCGAGCCATCCGGCTTAGCCATCAGGCCACGCATACCGGCAAGCTGACGAATCTGGGCAGCACTACCACGAGCACCGGAGTCAGCCATGATGAAGACGCTGTTGAACGAGTCCTGCTCAACTTCGTTTCCATCACGATCGATAACGGTCTCTTTGGAGATGCCCACCATCATCGCCTTGGCGACTTTATCGTTGGCCTTGGACCAGATATCGATAACCTTGTTGTACTTCTCACCCGCTGTTACCAGGCCAGAAGAGAACTGGTCTTCGATCTCTTTAACTTCCGCTTCCGCGGCGTCAACGATCTCGGTTTTGGCTTCGGGAATAACGAAGTCATTTACACCGATAGAGGCGCCTGACCAGGTCGCCAGACGGAAACCGGTATACATCAGCTGGTCAGCGAAGATGACGGTCGGCTTGAGGCCAGCACGACGATAAACTTCGTTGATCAGGCTGGAGATCGCCTTCTTCTTCATCGGCTGATCGATCAGCTTGAACGGCACCCCTTCCGGCAGAATGCGGAACAGCAGCGCACGGCCGACGGTGGTGKCGTAAATACGCCGGTGGAAGCTACGCTCGCCGGTCTCTTCTTCAATGTCGATCTCGTCTAAACGCACTTTAACCCGTGCGTGGAGCGATACTGACTGGGTACCGAAAGCGCGCTCGACCTCATTAAGGTCAGAGAACACCATGCCCTCGCCTTTGGCGTTGATCTTTTCGCGGGTCATGTAGTAAAGACCCAGTACAACGTCCTGGGACGGCACGATGATCGGCTCGCCGTTAGCGGGCGAAAGCACGTTGTTGGTGGCCATCATCAGCGCACGCGCTTCGAGCTGGGCTTCCAGGGTCAGCGGTACGTGTACCGCCATCTGGTCACCGTCAAAGTCGGCGTTGTAGGCGGCACATACCAGCGGGTGCAGCTGAATCGCTTTACCTTCGATCAGCAGCGGCTCAAACGCCTGGATACCCAGACGGTGAAGCGTGGGGGCGCGGTTAAGCAGTACCGGGTGCTCGCGGATAACATCGGCAAGGATGTCCCACACTTCCGGCAGCTCGCGCTCGACCATCTTCTTGGCGGCTTTGATCGTTGAGGCGTAGCCCAGCGACTGCAGCTTGGAGTAGATAAACGGCTTGAACAGCTCAAGCGCCATTTTCTTGGGCAGACCACACTGGTGCAGACGCAGCGTCGGACCTACGGTAATTACCGAACGGCCCGAGTAGTCGACGCGCTTACCCAGCAAGTTCTGACGGAAACGGCCCTGCTTACCTTTGATCATGTCAGCGAGCGATTTCAGCGGACGCTTGTTAGAGCCCGTGATCGCACGGCCACGACGGCCGTTATCCAGCAGTGCATCGACCGCTTCCTGGAGCATGCGCTTCTCATTGCGCACGATAATATCCGGCGCATTGAGATCGAGCAGACGCTTCAGGCGGTTGTTACGGTTGATCACACGACGGTAAAGGTCGTTGAGATCGGAGGTCGCGAAGCGGCCACCGTCCAGCGGTACCAGCGGACGCAGATCCGGTGGCAGCACGGGCAGCACTTCCATGACCATCCACGCCGGCGCGTTGCCGGAGTGGTAGAAGGCTTCAAGCAGCTTGAGGCGCTTGGAGAGCTTCTTGATCTTGGTTTCTGAGTTAGTCTGCGGAATTTCTTCACGCAGATGGTTAATCTCTTCTTCCAGATCGATGTCTTTGAGCAGCTCTTGAACGGCTTCGGCACCCATACGAGCGTCAAAGTCGTCGCCAAACTCTTCCAGCGCTTCAAAGTACTGCTCGTCGTTCATCAGCTGACCACGCTCAAGCGTGGTCATACCGGGGTCGATAACGACAAAGCTTTCGAAGTACAGCACGCGCTCGATATCACGCAGGGTCATATCAAGGAACATGCCGATACGCGACGGCAGTGACTTCAAAAACCAAATGTGGGCGACCGGCGAGGCGAGCTCAATGTGCCCCATGCGCTCACGGCGCACGGCGGCTTTGGTCACTTCGACGCCACACTTCTCGCAGATAATGCCGCGGTGCTTCATGCGCTTATACTTGCCGCACAGGCACTCGTAGTCTTTGACCGGACCAAAGATCTTGGCGCAGAACAGACCATCCCGCTCCGGCTTAAAGGTACGGTAGTTGATGGTCTCGGGCTTCTTCACCTCGCCAAACGACCAGGAGCGAATCATGTCCGGCGACGCCAGGGTAATCTTGATCGCGTCAAACTCTTCGGACTGAGACTGCGATTTGAGTACTTTCACCAAATCTTTCATGGGACGGCTCCTAGCTCTCTAACTCGATATCGATGCCCAGCGAGCGGATTTCCTTAACGAGTACGTTAAAGGATTCCGGCATGCCTGCCTGCATGGTGTGGTCGCCATCCACGATGTTTTTATACATCTTGGTGCGGCCTTCGACGTCGTCCGACTTGACGGTGAGCATCTCTTGTAGCGTGTAAGCGGCGCCGTATGCTTCCAACGCCCACACTTCCATCTCACCGAAGCGCTGACCACCGAATTGCGCCTTACCACCCAAGGGCTGCTGAGTAACCAGCGAGTAAGAACCGGTAGAACGCGCGTGCATCTTGTCGTCTACCAAGTGGTTAAGCTTCAACATATACATGTAGCCGACGGTGACCGGACGGTCAAAAGCGTCACCGGTACGGCCATCGAACAGGGCCATCTGACCCGATTCAGGAATGTCCGCCAGCTTCAGCAGGTGCTTGATTTCGTGCTCTTTAGCACCGTCAAACACCGGCGTTGCCATGGGCACACCGCCTTTTAGGTTCTTCGCCAGGGCGATAATTTCATCGTCGGTCAGGGAATCGAGATCTTCAATACGCGTACCCTGGGTATTGTAGATCTGCCCCAGGAAGTCACGAATTTCAGCGACCTGCTGACCGCGTGCATCGCGCAGCATGGCTTCGATCTTGACGCCCAAGCCACGCGCCGCCATGCCCAGGTGCGTCTCAAGGATCTGACCAACGTTCATCCGCGACGGTACGCCCAGCGGGTTTAGCACCACGTCAACCGACTCGCCCTTCTCGTCAAACGGCATGTCTTCGATGGGCATAATCGCCGAGATAACACCTTTGTTACCGTGACGACCGGCCATCTTGTCGCCTGGCTGGATGCGACGCTTCACGGCCATGTAGACCTTGACGATCTTCAGTACGCCCGGCGCGAGGTCATCGCCCTGGGTCAGCTTGCGCTTCTTATCTTCAAAGCGCTCATCCATCTCTTTACGACGAATTTCCAGCTGTTCGTCAGCCTGAGCCAGTAGCTCATTAAACGACTCATCCTGCAGACGCAGCTTGAACCACTGCTGACGCGGCAGTTCGTCGAGGTAATCCTCGTCCAGCACATCGCCTTTCTTGAGGTTCGGGCCACCGTTAACGGCCTGACCGTCAAGGGTACGCTTGAGACGCTCAAAGGTGGCATCTTCGGCGATACGGTAAGTCTCTTGGAGATCCTTACGTACCTCATCAAGCTGGGTGCGCTCGATCGACAGGGCGCGGGAGKCTTTCTCAACGCCGTCACGGGTAAACACCTGAACGTCGATGACCGTGCCTTTCATGCCTGTCGGGGCACGCAGCGAGGTATCTTTAACGTCAGACGCTTTCTCGCCGAAGATAGCACGTAGCAGCTTCTCTTCAGGCGTCAGCTGGGTTTCACCCTTCGGTGTCACTTTACCGACCAGAATATCGCCCGGGCCGACTTCGGCACCGATGTAGACAACGCCCGCCTCATCCAGCTTGGAGAGCGCAGACTCGCCCACGTTCGGAATATCAGAAGTGATTTCTTCTGAGCCCAACTTGGTGTCACGAGACACACAGGTCAGTTCCTGAATGTGAATGGTGGTGAAACGGTCTTCTTGAACAACCCGCTCGGAAAGCAGAATCGAGTCCTCGAAGTTGTAGCCGTTCCAGGGCATAAAGGCGATGCGCATGTTCTGGCCCAGCGCCAAGTCACCCATATCCACCGACGGGCCGTCGGCGAGAATATCGCCACGCGCCACGTTATCGCCAGGCCGCACGATGGGGCGCTGGTTCATACAAGTGTTCTGGTTCGAGCGGGTGTATTTGGTCAGGTTGTAGATATCAACCCCGGCTTCACCGCCGATGATCTCATCTTCGTTAACCCGTACCACCMCACGACGCGCGTCAACGGAATCAATCACGCCACCACGATTCGCCACCGCACAGACACCGGAGTCACGGGCAACAAAGCGCTCCATGCCGGTACCTACCAGCGGCTTGKCGGCACGCAGGGTAGGAACCGCCTGACGCTGCATGTTCGAGCCCATCAAGGCGCGGTTGGCGTCATCGTGCTCCAGGAACGGAATCAATGCCGCTGCGACCGAGACGACCTGACGGGGTGATACATCCATCAGCGTCACTTGCTCGGGACGCATAAAGGTGGTCTCACCGCGGTGACGCACCTGAACCAGATCATCGCTTAGCTTGTTGGACTCATCTACCGCCGCTGACGCCTGGGCGATAACGAAATCGCCCTCTTCGATCGCCGAGAGATGGACGATGTCGTCGGTCAACTGACGATCAACCACTTTACGGTACGGCGTTTCAAGGAAACCGTAGCTGTTGGTGTGGCTGTAGGTCGCCAGCGAGTTGATCAGACCGATGTTCGGGCCTTCCGGCGTTTCGATCGGGCATAGGCGCCCATAGTGCGTGGCGTGTACGTCACGTACTTCGAAGCCAGCACGCTCACGGGTCAAACCACCGGGGCCGAGTGCTGACACACGACGCTTGTGGGTAACCTCTGAGAGCGGGTTGTTCTGATCCATAAACTGGGAAAGCTGGCTGGAACCGAAGAACTCTTTCACCGCCGCCGCGACCGGCTTGGCGTTGATCAAGTCTTGGGGCATCAGGCCTTCGCTTTCGGCCATGGAGAGACGCTCTTTCACCGCGCGCTCTACACGCACCAAGCCAACGCGGAACTGGTTTTCAGCCATCTCGCCAACGCAGCGAATACGGCGGTTACCCAGGTGATCGATATCGTCAACGTCACCGAAGCCGTTGCGAATATTGATCAGCTCGCGCAGCACATCCAGGATGTCTTTACGATCCAGTACGCCGGAGCCGGTGTCAGTATCACGACGCAGGCGACGGTTGAACTTCATGCGGCCAACGCCCGACAGGTCGTAGCGGTCCTCAGAGAAGAACAGGTTGTTAAACAGCGTCTCGGCAGACTCTTTAGTGGGCGGCTCGCCGGGGCGCATCATGCGGTAGATTTCCACCAAGGCTTCAAGCGCGGAGTTAGTCGCGTCCAGCTTCAAGGTGTCGGAAATGAATGAACCGCAGTCAAGATCGTTAGTGTAGAGCGTTTCCACCAGAGTGATGCCACCCTGAGCCATACGCTCGAGCACTTCGGGAGTGATTTCGGTATTACATGGGCAGATCAGCTCGCCGGTCTTGGAATCGATCTGATCTTTGGCCAGGGTTTTGCCGAACAGGTACTCCATCGGCACATCCAGACGCTCAAGGCCGGCTTTTTCAAGCTGACGAATGTGCTTCTGGGTAATCCGACGCCCCTCTTCAACGATCACATTACCTTCGCCATCTTTGATGTCGAAAGTGGCCGTTTCGCCGCGCAGGCGTGACGGCACCAGCTCCACAGAGAAACCGGATTTCTCAATGTGGAAGACGCTGGTTTCAAAGAACTCGGCGAGGATCTCTTCGGTGTTCATACCCAGCGCACGCATCAATACCGAGGCCGGCAGTTTGCGGCGACGGTCAATACGTACGAAGACGTTGTCTTTGGGGTCAAACTCGAAGTCTAACCAGGAGCCACGGTAAGGAATCACTCGGGCAGAGTAGAGCAGCTTGCCGGAAGAGTGGCTCTTACCTTTGTCGTGATCAAAGAACACACCGGGCGAGCGGTGGAGCTGGGATACGATAACCCGCTCAGTACCGTTGATAACAAAGGTACCGTTCTCCGTCATCAGGGGGATTTCCCCCATGTAGACTTCTTGCTCTTTAATATCTTTAATGGCTTTGTTCGAGGAGTCGCGATCATAAATGATCAAGCGAACCTTGACGCGCAGCGGGGCGGAGTAAGTCACACCGCGCAGCTGGCACTCCTTAACATCGAACGCCGGCGTACCAAAGCGGTAGCTGACATACTCAAGCGCTGCATTGCCGGAGAAGCTCTCAATCGGAAACACGGACTTGAATGCCGCGTGCAGACCGATCTCGTGACGCTCGTCGGGCGAACGATCTTGCTGGAGGAAGKCGTAATAGGAATCAAGCTGGATCGCCAGCAAGTAAGGCACATCCATTACTTGGGGCAGTTTGCCGAAATCCTTGCGGATGCGTTTTTTCTCAGTATATGAGTAAGCCATCTGTATTCCCCAGCTTGTTCACCATGGGTGACCGATGCGTGGTCATCTGCCCTACGGGCGTGTCAGACGCAGACAGCAAGCTCCTAAATCGGTAGCTCGCCGTCGAAAATCTAGTTCGATAACTCAGTCGTCGATAACACTGTCGTCGTTAACACTATCTTCAATAGCGCTTCAATAACGCTTTTACGCTTCTGTCGCTCTGCTATTTACCAACAGCAATGCTGCTATTAAACACCAGTTGCAACAGAAAAAGGCCGGCAGCGGGATATCCCGCCGCCAGCCGTGGAAGCTTACGCAGCGCGTAAAGCCGTCCGCACAAGGCTTACTTGAGCTCGACGGTTGCGCCCGCTTCTTCCAGCTTAGCTTTAGCTGCTTCAGCGTCGTCTTTCGACAGACCTTCTTTGATGGTCGCCGGAGCGCCGTCAACAGCACCTTTAGCTTCTTTCAAGCCAAGGCCGGTGATCTCACGAACTGCTTTGATCACGTTAACTTTCTTGTCGCCAGCAGCGGYCAGAACGACGTCAAATTCAGTCTGCTCTTCAGCTACTTCGCCGCCAGCAGCCGGGCCAGCCATTACGGCAGCCGCGGCAGAAACGCCGAACTTCTCTTCCATTGCTTCGATCAGCTCGACAACTTCCATCACGGTCATGTCGGCTACAGCATTGATGATATCGTCTTTAGACAGTGCCATTGTTTCATTCCTAACTTTGCGGGAGTCTCGGTCAGCCGATGACTCAGGATTCATTGCTCGGTTCAGGCAGCGTTCTGGTTCAACCATTCACGCCACCAGCAAAAAGAACTGCTTATGCAGCTTCTTGCTTCTGGTCGCGCAGCGCGGCCAGAGTACGAACCAGCTTGCCAGCGGAGGCTTCTTTCATTACCGACATCAACTTGGCAATTGCTTCGTCGTGAGTCGGTAGGGTTGCCAGACGGTCGATGTCAGCAGCCGGAATCAGCTCACCTTCGTAGGCCAACGCTTTTACTTCGAAGTCCTTGTTCGTTTTAGCAAACTCTTTGAACAAACGAGCGGCAGCGCCCGGATGGTCAGTAGAGAAGGCCAACAACGTAGGACCAACAAAGCTATCGTTCAGGCACTCCCACTGAGTGCCCTCGAGAGCGCGGCGAGCCAGCGTATTACGTACAACACGCAGCTCTACACCATTCTCACGCGCCTGCTTGCGCAGATCGGTCATTTTACCAACCGTAACGCCGCGAGAATCAGCAACTACGACGGAGAGTGCGCCCTTGGCCGCTTCACTGACCTCGGCAACAATCGCTTTCTTGCCTTCAAGTGCTAGTGGCACAGTGATCACTCCTTCGTGCCGGAACCCAGAAAGGTTCCGGTGGTTACCATCTCTCCCCGCTCTACTTGCAAAAGCGTTGCAAAGCGGAAAGCCTTGGGGATGGTGCTCACCAGAAAGCCGTTAAGCTAAACCAACTGGCGGCCACACCATCTGCGCAGGCGCTTATGGGGCAATTAAGCCGCCCTTGTCAGTACAAACAACGTACGAGCTAAGGACGGCACCTGCGGTCTTTGACGATGCCCCGGCCAGTGATAGTCACCAAACGGGGGACCGCAAAGTTCTTGCTCAGTTCTTACTACAAATCTACCGATCGTATGCTTTAAACAAAAGCAGAGTGATCGATGGTCAAACCCGGGCCCATGGTAGTGGACAGAGTCATTTTCTTAAAGTAAATACCTTTAGACGCGCTCGGCTTGAGGCGCTTCAGGTCAGCAACCAATGCTTCCAGGTTGCCGTTAAGTGCTGCTGCGTCAAAATCCACTTTACCCAGGGTAGTGTGGATAATACCGTTTTTGTCGGTACGGAAACGCACCTGACCCGCCTTGGCATTTTTAACCGCTGTCGCCACATCAGGCGTTACGGTGCCAACTTTGGGGTTAGGCATCAGGCCACGCGGACCTAGGATCTGACCTAACTGGCCAACAACGCGCATAGCGTCGGGCGAAGCGATAACGACGTCAAAATCCATCACGCCTTTTTTCACTTGCTCAGCCAAGTCGTCCATACCTACGATGTCGGCACCGGCTTCTTTAGCGGCATCGGCATTAGCACCTTGGGTGAAGACCGCAACGCGTACGTCTTTACCGGTACCGTTAGGCATGACGGTAGCGCCACGCACAACCTGGTCGGATTTACGTGGGTCAACGCCCAGGKTGATGGCGACATCAACGGACTCTTTGAATTTAACCGTAGACAGCTCAGCAAGCAGCGCTACTGCTTCTTCAATAGAGTAGGCTTTGGTAGCGTCTACTTTTTCGCGAATGATTTTCGCACGCTTAGACAGTTTAGCCATGATCAGAGACCCTCCACGTTTAGGCCCATGCTGCGAGCACTGCCAGCAATGGTGCGTACAGCGGCATCGAGATTCGCAGCCGTCAGGTCAGGCTCTTTGGTCTTGGCGATCTCTTCAAGCTGCTCACGGGTCACGGTGCCGACCTTCTTCTTGTTCGGCTCACCAGAGCCGGACTTGATACCGGCGGCTTTTTTCAGCAGCACGGCAGCAGGCGGCGTCTTGGTGACGAACGTGAAGCTACGATCAGAGTAGACAGTGATCACGACTGGCGTCGGCAGGCCCGGCTCAATTTCTTGAGTCGCGGCGTTGAACGCCTTACAGAATTCCATGATGTTCACGCCGTGCTGACCCAGCGCTGGGCCTACCGGCGGACTTGGATTGGCTTTACCTGCAGCAACCTGCAGTTTGATGTAAGCCTGTACTTTCTTGGCCATCTTTAACACTCCAGTTGGGTAATAGCGCCCGAAGGCTCCCCGGCACCAGTGAAACAGCTGAACCAGCCATTTCACACGAATTAAAACTTACCGCTTACTTACTATTCACTACTAACTATTTACTACTCACCCGCTACTCTTTCTCAACCTGAGAAAATTCTAACTCAACAGGCGTAGAGCGCCCAAAGATCAGCACGCTGACATGCAGACGACTCTTTTCATAATTGACTTCTTCGACGACACCGTTGAAATCGGCAAACGGCCCATCAACAACACGCACCGACTGACCCGGCTCAAACATCGTTTTGGGCCGCGGCTTATCGGTACCGTCTTTAACGCGCAGCAGAATTGCATCCGCTTCGCGTGATGTAATTGGCGCGGGCTTCTCTTTKGTGCCACCGATAAAGCCCATAACACGCGGCGTCTCATTGACGAGGTGCCATGTTTCGTCGGCCATCTCCATCTCGACCAGTACATAGCCAGGATAGAATTTACGCTCGCTCTTGCGTCGCTTGCCGTCGCGCATTTCAACGACTTCTTCGGTTGGCACCAGAATTTCGCCAAAGCGATCTTCCATACCATACATTTTCACGCGCTCAATCAGCGAGCGCATGACATGCTTTTCAAAGCCAGAATAAGCGTGGACGACGTACCAACGTTTGGACATGAAAGCTCCTAACCAATGACGCCGGACATCGCCCAGCCAAGAAGAGTGTCGATCAACCACAGCAATAGCCCGACCACCAGAACAGCCACCAGCACAATGGCGGTGGTCTGAATGGTTTCGGGACGGGTCGGCCATACAACGCGCTGAATCTCTTTCTTGGCGCTTCTGGCAAGCTCTACTAAATCACGACCTTTGGTAGTGGTTAGCACGATCAAACCGGCAATCACACACAACACTACTACACCAAGTACGCGGTAGAGCAGGCCAATATCGGCGAAATAGGTATTACCAACAACAGCAACGACAAGCAGCGCTACGACCGCCGCCCACTTGAGCCCGTCATGGCGCGTCTGTTGCACCTCGGCGCCATGTTTTACAGAACCAGGCTTCATAAAAACGAGACTCCTCAGGGTACGGCGAACGATAAAATAATTTCGGAAAAAAGACATACCAACCTGGGGAAGGTTGGCAGGCCAGGAGGGAATCGAACCCCCAACCTGCGGTTTTGGAGACCGCTGCTCTGCCAATTGAGCTACTGGCCTGTATCGTCGTACTGACTTTCTACATTTGCTTCTACTTCTGCCGACAAGCGTTTTTTTCAACCGCCTATACAACAGCGGGCGCCATGGTAGCGAAGAAACCCACCACTGACAACCCCTTCTTTACGCCTAGGCGTTACAAAACACCACCTAAACGCAGAGACAAAAAAAGCGAGCTTTGCTCGCTTATTTCGCAATATGGAGCTCATGGACGGAATTGAACCGTCGACCTCACCCTTACCAAGGGTGTGCTCTACCCCTGAGCTACATGAGCCAAACACATCAACTGGAGCGGGCGGCGGGAATCGAACCCGCACCATCAGCTTGGAAGGCTGAGGTTCTACCATTGAACTACGCCCGCAGAACCTGTCTTAGAATGACGATCCGCTGCACGAGGAACAGTAGCTAATGCCCGCTTACCGGCTTTTCATTCCCAAGCGATGAACAACTCAGCGCTTGATAAATCTGGTGGAGAGGGAAGGATTCGAACCTTCGAAGCTTTCGCGGCAGATTTACAGTCTGCTCCCTTTGGCCMCTCGGGAACCTCTCCAACTGTGGCGGCACATTATGCCAGCCTTCAAAACAGTGTCAAGCGAGATATTTACTTAATTTATCGTAGCTTGCGATGCTTGCACATCTGCTGACTGCCTTGGAACGCGCTGCATTTTGTCAAAGCAGCATAGAGAATGCAAGCCCAGCGCGAATCTTTTCTAGCGCCACTGGCTCAGGCACCCGCGGCGCGCCCGACATTTTACCAGCCCGCTCCGCGAGGGTCATCGGAAAGCACGCCTCTAAGCCGCCGTAGACCATATCGGGCCACACCGCGTGGGGCACCTGCACCCCTCTTGAGACAACCCGCGCATCGCCCCCCGTCAACAGCATCGGCAACGCCACACCCTCTTGGTCGCACACTTCACTATAAATACGGTTGATGGCACTGACGGCCGCCATATAAATACCGTGGTTCACGGCATCGACTGTGCGCCGCCCCGGCTCTAGCAACTCATCGGCCTCACTCTCCGGGTCGATAGCGACATTGCGAGTACCTAGCTTCAGGCTCTCTTTCATCAGGCGCAGACCGGGGATAATAAAGCCGCCAAGATGACTTCCGCCCGGCAAAACAAAGTCAATGGTAATCGCGCTACCGCAATCCACCGCACAACAGCCACCTGCTAGCTGATACCCCGCCAGCGCCCCCATCCAACGATCAACGCCCAAGCGCCCCGGCTCTTCGTAACCGTTAACCACGCCTAGCGCCTCATGGGTGGAGCGCGCCACGTGCACATGGCGCACCCGGCGGCGCAGCAAGGCGACCGTCTCCTCCAGCACGGCCGCCCTGGCGACACTGGATATACGCACCGCCTCGACGACATCAAGATCGGGGATATCGGCCCCTGGGCGCCACTCTTCCCGGGTCCACACCGCTCCACGGGAACGTATCTCGCTACTCTCGGCATCCTTTAGCCGCCACTTAGACAGCGTGTTGCCGATATCAAGATCCAGAATCATAAACGCCTGCGTACGCTAATCTCACCGCCAGCTAGGCGTCGCGAGTGACCATTTTCGGTAACCCATAGGTTACCACTCTCATCCACTTCCCCCGCGACGGCCTCGCTGGTCTGCTGCCCCTGAATTACCCGAATGGGCAGCCCTGCATAGGCGTGGCGTTCATTCCAGGCATCACGCCAGGCACTAAAACCCTCCTGTTCAAAGTTAGCCAGCATGGCCAATAGGCCTGCCACCTCCTCTGAGGCCAACTGGTTGCGTGAGATATTCGGCAGCCGCTCGAAAAGCGCGGCCACGGGCTGATCGATGGCGGCTCGCTGCGCCTCGGGCAGCCATAAATTCATACCAATGCCGATAACCACCTCACAGGGGCCTGCCGCATCGCCGGTCACTTCAATAAGAATGCCGGCCAGCTTGCCTAGCTCATCGTCAGGCTCATCCCCCTGCTCGGAGAGCAGGATATCGTTTGGCCACTTGAGCTTCGGCGCCACGCCGTGCTGCTCAAGCACCTGGGCAACGACAACGCCCACCGCCAAACTCAAGCCTTCCAACACGGCAATACCCGACTCGAAGCGCCAGCCCACCGAGAGCATTAGGCTCTGCCCCCAGGGCGTCGACCAGACACGCCCGCGCCGCCCMCGCCCCGCCGTCTGCAGCTCAACCAGACAGACCTCTCCATGTCCGGCGCCCTGTTCAAAGCGTTGACGCAGATATTCGTTGCTGGAGGGTAACTGATCTTCAACAAACAGACGCGCCAGATGGTGGCGCGCCTGAGCGGGCAGCTGCTCAACGATTTTGGCGCCCTCCAAGGGCTCCAGCCGCTGCGACAGCTGGTAGCCACGGCCTTTCACCGCGACGACTTCTACCCCGAGCGCTTCGAGTTTTTTTAACTGCTTCCACACCGCCGCACGAGAAATTCCCAGCGTTTCACCCAGCTGCTCGCCAGAGTGAACCTCGCCATCGCTTAACAAACGCATCAGGTTGCCGATGGTCATGCTCCTGCCCCAGTGGGAAAAGCGCTATTCTAGCGGATGAAGGTTCGCGGCGAAAACTTTCCGGGGGGCGACCAAGGTCGATAAGCGCTCCAGTAATATCAGCGAAGCCTTCGACATGGTAGAATAGTTATTGGACGCAAGCCCTGAGCCAAGATGGTCGGCAAATTGCCAGCCCTTGCGACCCGCATTTTCCGACCCGTGGACAAACGGGTGTTCACAAGAGTTCTCTCTCAGCATGCAAAACCAGCAAAACTCCAGCGCGGTTAATAACCTGCGCAACGTCGCGATCATAGCCCACGTTGACCATGGTAAAACCACACTGGTCGACAAACTCCTGAGCCAGTCCGGCACCCTTGACCGTAAAGCAGAAGGTCAAGAGCGCATCATGGACTCAAACGACCAGGAGAAAGAGCGTGGCATTACCATTTTGGCCAAGAACACGGCCATTCAGTGGCAAGACAGCCACGGTAACGGCTACCACATCAACATCGTGGATACGCCTGGGCACGCCGATTTCGGCGGCGAGGTTGAGCGCGTCATGTCAATGGTCGATTCGGTGCTACTGCTAGTAGACGCCGTTGATGGCCCGATGCCGCAAACTCGCTTCGTGACCCAGAAAGCCTTCGCCCAGGGCCTCAAGCCGATTGTGGTAGTCAACAAAATTGACCGCCCCGGCGCACGCCCTGACTGGGTTATCGACCAGATTTTTGATCTGTTCGATAACCTGGGCGCGTCTGATGAACAGCTCGATTTCCCGATCATCTACTGCTCTGCCCTAAACGGCATTGCTGGTATGGATCCTGAAGAGTTGGCTGACAACATGGACCCCATGTTCCAGGCCATCGTCGATATCGTTGATCCACCTCAGGTGGAGCTCAATGGCCCGTTCCAGATGCAGATCTCCGCGCTGGATTACAACAGCTATGTGGGCGTTATCGGCCTGGGTCGCATCAAGCGTGGCGCGGTGAAACCGAACCAGCAGGTGTCGATCATCGGCGTTGACGGCAATGTGCGTAAAGGCAAAATCGGKCAGGTCATGACCCATATGGGCCTGGAGCGCGTGCAGACCAACGAAGCCACCGCGGGCGATATCGTCTGTGTTACCGGCATCGACGATCTGTCGATCTCGGATACGCTATGCGATCCGGCCAAGGTCGAAGCACTGCCGCCGCTGTCTGTCGACGAACCGACCGTTTCAATGACCTTCCAGGTCAACGATTCACCGTTCGCCGGTAAAGATGGCAAGTTTGTGACCAGCCGTAATATCAAGGATCGCCTTGATCAAGAGCTGATTCACAACGTGGCACTGCGCGTTGAACAGGGCGAAACCCCTGAGAAGTTCAAGGTTTCCGGCCGTGGCGAACTGCACCTCTCGGTGCTGATCGAAACCATGCGTCGTGAAGGCTTTGAGCTAGCCGTAGGCCGCCCCGAAGTGATCATCAAAGAGATCGACGGTGAGAAGCAGGAGCCCTACGAAGAGGTCATCATCGACTGTGAAGAGCAGCACCAGGGCTCTATCATGGAAGAGCTGGGCTACCGTAAAGGTGAGATGACCAACATGCTGCCGGATGGCAAAGGACGGGTTCGCCTGGACTTCATCATTCCTGCCCGCGGCTTGATCGGTTTCCGTGGCCAGTTTTTGACCCTGACTTCCGGCACCGGCATCCTGACCAGCCGCTTTGATCACTACGGCCCGCTGAAGCCTGATGCCTCTATCGAGCGTCGTAACGGCGTATTGGTCTCGATGGTTGACGGTAAAGCCCTTGCCTATGCGCTGTATGCGCTGCAAGAGCGCGGTAAGCTGATTATCGATCACGCCACGGAAGTCTACGAAGGCATGCTGATCGGCATCAACAACCGCGCTAATGACATGGTGGTTAACCCCACCAAAGGCAAGAAGCTCGACAACATGCGCTCCACCGGTAACGATGAAAACATCGTATTAACCCCACCGGTTAAGTTCTCCCTGGAGCAGGCCATCGAGTTCCTCGACTCCGACGAGCTCGTCGAAGTCACGCCGGTGCACATCCGCCTGCGTAAAAAGCTGTTGAAAGAGACCGAGCGTAAGCGTTACAGCAAGAAGTAATCCGCTCCAAGCAGTAAGTACCCAAAAACCCGCGAAAGCGGGTTTTTTTATGTCCTCGCCCTTCTGCGCTAACATCAGCTCCCAGCGTTCACCCCTTTGCCACTACCTTTGCCAAGATAGCTCCCTAAACGCAGCCTAAACGCTAATACGCTGGAAAGGCGGCGCGTTCTATCGCACAGTAACGCTAAATTCAGCGCGTCCAAGGCACGCTGACATCGCTATATTCATACAGGCGTTTGGATACCACCCCATTCTGACGCCCAACTACGGACACTCTTACCCATGAGCGGTCATAACGTCTGGACGCATAAAGGCACTTTTCTTCTCGCCGCAGTTGGCTCCGCGGTCGGTCTGGGCAACCTGTGGCGCTTCCCCTACCTGACCGGTGAAAACGGTGGCGGTGCCTTTATATTGGTCTACGCCTTGACGATCTTTGCCGTCGGCATTCCCATTCTGATTGCCGAGATCATGCTCGGCCGCACCAGCCGCCAGAGCCCGATTATGGGCATGCGTCACCTAACCAAAACCCACGGCACTTCCCGCGCCTGGGAAACTATTGGTTGGCTGGGCGCCGCCTCGGCGTTTTTGATTTTAAGCTTCTATTCGGTAATTGCCGGCTGGGCGATTCACTACACTTGGCTAATGCTGACCGGCTCGCTGGTGGGCGCCGATGCGCAAACCATTGGCACTGGCTTTGACGCCCTGCTGGCCTCCCCCGGCCTAATGACGCTCTATCACACCCTTTTCATTGCGGCGTCCGCGCTAATTGTGGGTATGGGCATTCACAAAGGAATCGAATCAGGCCTGCGCATTATGATGCCCGCGCTGTTTGTGATTTTGTTGGTGGTGCTGGCCTACGGCGTGGTGAATGGCGATATAGGCGCCGCCGCCAGCTTTCTATTTACCTTTAATATCGCCGACCTTAGCCTTGAGGGCTGGCTACAGGCCATGGGGCAGTCATTCTTCACCCTGAGCCTGGGAATGGGGGCCATCATGGCTTACGGCGCCTACATGCCCAGCGATGTCTCACTGACCCGCACCGCCTTTGCTGTCGCCATCGTCGATACCGCCGTGGCGATGGTGGCGGGCCTGGCTATTTTTGCGCTGGTGTTTGGCGCCGGGTTAGAGACCGGGCAAGGGCCTGGACTGATGTTTGTCACCCTTCCGCTGGCGTTTGCCGAGATGCCTTTTGGCGCGTTGGTCGGCGGCGTATTCTTTATTCTGGTGCTCGGCGCCGCGATCAGCTCCTCTATTTCGCTGATCGAACCCGTCGCCGCCTTCCTGGTGGAGCGCTTTGACATGACCCGGCCACAGGCGGTCACGATCATGGTTATCGCCGCCTGGGCAATGGGTTTGCTGACCGTGGTTAGCTTCAACATTTGGGCCGAGGGGACGATATTCCATAGCCTGTTTGGGCGCAGTGCGTTTGAGTTTATCGAGCTACTCACCAATATCTTTATGCCGGTGGGCGGTCTGCTGATAGCGCTGTTTGCCGGCTGGGCGCTAACCCAGAGTGAAGTGATGAAAGAACTGGGCAGCAGCGTCACCTGGTTTAAGCTATGGCGTTTTCTGGTGCGCTTTGTGGCGCCTGCTGCGGTGGCCTTTGTGTTTTTACGCACCATTCCTCAGGTGGATGGCTATTTGATCCCCACCCTCGGTGCGCTGCTCATGATTGGGGCCTTTGCAGCCAGCCAGCGTTGGCTAAAAAAACCACAACAAACAACTTAATAACAGTGCGCAGGCGGCTTTTTAGCCGCCTGTATCGCGTGGAGACACCATGAACCCTCTTATTGATGTACAGCGAGTCAACAAAGCGTTCGGCGGCTTACAGGTGATTAACGACTGCTCCATTCAGGTGGAGAAGGGTTCCATTACCGGCATGATCGGCCCTAACGGCGCAGGCAAATCTACCCTGTTTAATCTGATTGCCGGCGCTTTAGCCCCGAATAGCGGCCGCGTTCTGCTCGATGGTGAAGACATTACCGCGCTTAGTGCCGACCAGCGTTTCCACAAAGGCCTGCTGCGTACCTTCCAGATTGCCCACGAGTTCAGCCAGATGAGCGCGCTGGAGAACCTCATGATGGTGCCACCCAAACAGGCGGGAGAAAGCCTTTTTAGCGCTTGGTTAAAGCCAGGCATAGTGCGCCAAGAAGAAGCCGAGGTGCGCCGCCGCGCGCTGGAGGTGATTGATTTCGTCGGCCTGCACCACGTGCGTAATGAGCTAGCGGGCAACTTGTCCGGCGGCCAGAAGAAGCTGCTGGAGCTTGGCCGCACCATGATGACCAATGCCAAGGTGGTACTCCTTGATGAGATCGCTGCCGGGGTAAACCGCACCCTGCTGGGCGACTTGATCGGCAATATTGAGCGGCTCAACCGCGAAATGGGTTACACCTTCCTGGTCATTGAGCACGATATGGAGATGATTGCCCGCCTTTGCGATCCGGTTATCGTGCTGGCTCAAGGCAGCGTGATGGTGGAGGGGCATATCAACGATATCCAGAATAATCCTGAGGTCATTGAGGCCTACTTCGGTACCGATGCCGCTTAAGCGTGACGTTTTCTCCCATTAGCCAATTAATATAATGATGTCGCTGCCAAGCGACCTTGCTGGAATACTTTGCTTATGTCATCAACAACCAGGCCATTAATCGACGCACGCGATGTGCACGGCGGCTATGGCGGCATGAATATCCTTAACGGGGWAAACATGACGCTGGAAGCCGATGAGGTCGGTGTGATCGTCGGCCCTAACGGGGCGGGCAAATCCACCATGCTGAAAGCCGTCTTTGGCCTGCTGCATGTTAATCAGGGCGAGATACTGCTTAACGGCCAGCCGATCCAAAATCTACCGCCTAACCAGCTGGTGCAGCGCGGTATGGGCTTTGTGCCCCAGGAGAAGAACGTTTTCCCCAGCCTTTCGGTGCAGGAAAACCTGGAGATGGGCGCCTTTTTAAAGCCGCAAAACGTCAAGCGCATGCTCGCTCAGATCTATGAGTTTTTCCCACCGCTGTACGAAAAGCGCCGCCAGCCTGCCGGTGAGCTTTCCGGTGGACAGCGCCAAATGGTCGCCATGGGCCGCGCCTTGATGGCCGAGCCGAGCCTGCTGTTGCTGGACGAACCCACCGCGGGGCTGTCGCCGCTGTATATGAATGAGATTTTCGACCGCGTCAAACAGATCAACGCCGCTGGCGTGGGTATTTTGATGGTGGAACAGAACGCCAAACAGGCACTCGCGATAGCCGATAAAGGCTTTGTGCTGGCCGCTGGCCAAAACCGCTTTACCGACACTGGGGCAGCACTGCTTGCCGACCCCGATGTCGCCAAAAGCTTTTTGGGCGGCTAGCCCCAGGGAGATACACGTGAACGAACTGGTTTTTTTCATCAATAATGTGGTGATTTCGGGCAGTGTAAGCGGCTCCATTTATGCCATCGGGGCCATTGGGGTAACGCTGATTTTCAGCATTATGCGCTTTGCCCACTTTGCCCATGCCGATATGATGACCTTCGGCGCCTTTATGGTGCTGCTGCTTACCACACTGTTCCCAGCAGCGGGCGCCAGCATCGGCGTGCCAACGGCGGTTTTAATGCTGCCGCTGGCGATGCTGCTTACTGCCGCCTTAGCGGTGGGGATCGACAAAACCTTCTATAAGCCGCTACGCGCCCATGGGGTAAAGCCAATCGTGTTAGTGATTGGCTCACTGGGTGTCACGTTAATTTTGCAGGGTTTGATTCGCCTGTTTTCCGGTACCGGCGGGCAGAGCCKCTATGTAGATGATCGCAAGGAGATCTTTCGCCTGGCACTACCCTTTGAGGGCGCCCGGGCGCCGATTGTGGTAACCGAACCGCAAATCTACCTGTTTGTGATTACCCTCGTCGCTGTTGTGGCGCTGCACCTTTTTCTTAACCGTTCGCGGCTAGGCAAGGCAATGCGCGCCATGTCGGATAATCCTGAGCTAGCCCAGGCATCGGGGATCAATACCAATACCATTGTGGCGGTAACCTGGATCATTGCGGGTGCCCTGGCCGCCATTGCAGGGACGCTGCTCTCCCTGGATGTCACTTTCAAGCCCGACTTAAGCTTCTTCCTGCTACTGCCTATTTTTGCTGCTGCCATCGTGGGCGGTGTGGGCCACCCTTATGGGGCGATTGTCGGTGGCTTTGTGGTCGGCTTTGCCGAGACACTGGCGGTGTTTAACTGGAACGTGCTGCTGCGCCCCTTCCGCGACAGTCTGCCCACCTGGTTAGAGCTCCCCTCAAACCTGGCCTTTGTGGGTACCGAGTACAAAATTGTGGTGCCGTTTTTCATTCTGGTAGCCATTCTGGTGTGGCGCCCCACCGGACTGTTTAAAGGCAAGGTGATCTAATGAGCCATTCAGAAAAAACGCGCAACCCTGCCTACACGCCCCAAGACGCCACCCAACAGCGCCGCTTTCCACTGCGCGAACTGGTCCTGTTCGGTGCACTGCTGGTCGCAGTGTTAGCGGTCTATGCCATCATGGGCGCCGCCTATAGCACACGCATGCTGGTAGAAGCAGCTTGTTACGCCATTCTTGCCTTAGGGTTAACCATTCAGTGGGGCTACGCTGGGCAGTTTAACGCTGGTGTGATGGGCTTTGTTGCTCTGGGCGGCTTCTGCGCGATGTTCTTTAGCGTGCCGGTCAATGATGCCTTCTGGGGCACTGCGCTACCCGGCGAATTTGGCCGCGTGCTGCTATACGGTGCCGCCGCTACCCTACTGATCGTGGGCGCCAGCAAACTAGATCGCCTGGGTGTGCCCAAGCCCCTGCGTACCTTTATCGCGGTGGTACTGGGCGTCGTGCTTTACCTGGTGGTTATTAGCCAGTTACGCGAGGTCACTGATGCGATTGAAAGCCAGGCAGGCTTCGTCGGTGGGCTAGGCTTACCGCCCTGGATCGGCTGGATTGTCGGGGGCGCCTTGGCAGGTGGCGTCGGCTACTTTATTGGCCATATCTGTTTGGGCTTACGCAGCGATTACTTGGCTATTGCCACCCTGGGCATTGCCGAGATCATCAAGGCGTTTTTGAAAAACTCTGACTGGCTAACCCGCGGCACCGCCACGGTTTCCCCGCTACCCTGGCCAACACCGGGGCCAGCTGAGCTGGGCTTTACACTGTCGCGTGCCATCTACCTTTCGTTTACCGCGGTGATCATTGCGGTAATCTTCTTTCTGCTCAATCGTGCCTACAACGCCCCCTGGGGACGAATGATTCGGGCCATTCGCGATAACGAAGTGTCTGCGGCGGCGATGGGTAAGGACATCAACAAACGGCGTCTGGAAATCTTCGTGCTGGGCTGCATTCTGATGGGTCTGGGCGGCGGCATACTGGGCACCTTCAACAGCCTCTTCGACCCACAAGGCTACCTGCCGCTGAACCATACCTTCCTAGTGCTGGTGATGGTGATTCTGGGCGGGCCGGGCAATAACCTGGGCACCATTTTTGGCGCCGTGGCGGTGTATATCATCTGGATTATGTCCGAGCCCCTGGCGCTGTTCTTAATGCAGTTAGCGGTGGCCTTTGGCGAAGGTGCGTTCGGCTGGGATGCACCGGGCAATATGGATAGCCGCGCCCTACAGGCACGGGTGCTGGTGATTGGCTTACTGATCACCATGGTGCTGCGCTTTGCGCCCAAAGGGCTACTACCCGAGAAGATCAAAAGCCACAGTTGATCCTCTCAGCTGCTGACTCATAAAAAAATGCCCGGCTGGTAACAGCCGGGCATTTATTTTAACGCTCAGCGGGAAGCTTAAAGATCAACCTGACCTTTGCTGGTAAAGGTGCCGTCTTCCACAGCCATCTCGACCACCACGCCAGGCACGTCGCCGTTGTCATCAAACTCATGCGAACCAGAGGCGCCTTCATAGTTGATGTCGGTGCCCGCGGCAATCAGCTCAACCGCTTTTTCCCACTCGCCGGGCAGAATGACCTCGCCGGGGGCACTGGAAACACTGCGCAGCGCTTCTGAAAGGCCTTCACGCTCAGCGCTGCCGTTCTGCTCAATCGCCAATGCGATCAGGAAAGCGGCATCATAGGCCTGGGCGGCAAATACTGCGCTTGGATCCAGTTCAGCAGCTTCGGCGGCTTCGATAAAGATATCGGTACCGGGCAGATCAGGGCTGCCGGGGCGCGTGGCGATCATGCCATCCAGCACGTCTGCACCGATAGCTTCGATAAGGCTATCMCCGACCATGCCGTCAGCACCTACGTACTGGGTAAACATGCCACTTTCGTAGGCTTGACGCAGTACCGTCTGCCCCGAAGTGTCGGCGTAGGCCAGCACGACGAGGGTATCAACGCCGCTCACCGAGAGCGAGCCTAGCTCAGAGCGATAGTCGGCGCGGTTATCTTCGTGGGCCAGGTTCTCGGCAATCTCGCCGCCACCGGCCTCAAACGCGGCGCTGAAGGCGTCAGAAAGGCCCTGACCGTAATCATTATTGACGTAGGTCACCGCCACTGCGTCAATGCCTTTTTCAAGCAGTAGCTTAGCCAGCATTTCCCCCTGGAAGGCGTCTGACGGCACGGTACGGAACACCAGGTCGTTGTCATCAAGCTCCGATACCGCAGGGGCGGTAGACGCAGGCGAAACCATCAATACGCCACCGGGAATAGCAGCGTTGTTAGCCGCGGCAATGGTCGCACCAGTACACAGCGCACCGACGATCGCGGTGACATTTTCAGAGTTCACCATGCGATCGGCGGCGTTAGAGGCAGCCGATGCATCGGAACAGGTCGTATCGCCGGACGGCATCACCAATGTTTGGCCGTCTAAAATACCGCCCTGCTCATTGATCTGCTCAACGGCTAGCTGCGCCCCTTCAAAAATGGGTGGCGTTAAACTTTCAATTCCCCCGGTAAAGCCGCCCAAGAAGCCAACTTTGACCTCTGCCTGGGCTAATCCGGTCATTGCCAGAGTTGAAGCCGCCACAGCGGTGGCTAATGCGCGCTTGTTGATCATGTTATTTGTCGCTCCCAGTGAGATAAAAATGTATGCATTTTTTTAGTATGCCCCAGCGGACAATCGTTAAGGCTGCTATTAATCTGGAACTGGAACGCCAAAAACACAAGCCTCGGTTTCTAACGCTACTTCGCAACAGGTACTACAGCCAGCGTTCAAACTTGAGCGTGTGGCTTAACCAGGCGTTGAAATCGCGCCAAAAACTACCCGGCTCAGCGGTTAAAACTTCCATTTCACCATCGCGCTCTAGGTGCCAGTTCAGCTCTCTTTCTGGCGTGAGATCGACGCGGTAGCTCAGCGAAGGCTCTTGACCGATGGCAACCAGATCATTAAATGCCTGCATCAGCGATTCGCTGCGCGCCAGCACGCCAATTTCCGTATTCCAGTAGATTGATCTAGGGTCAGCGTTAAATGACCCCACGAACAGCTGATCGTCAAAGCTCAAGGCCTTGATATGCAGCGCCGAGGCAGAGGCCCCAGGCACCGCCATATCTTCATCGGTACCCGCTTCTTGTTCGGGGCGCAGCTCAAAAAGAGTGACACCATGGGCTAGCAGCGTTTCACGCCAGGGTGCGTAGGCGCCATGCACCACGGCAGCGTCTGTGGACTCCAGTGAATTGGTAATAATTTCGACGGCCACGCCCCGGTCAGCAAGCTCGGTTAGGTTTTTCACCCCCCACTCAGTGGGTACAAAGTACGCCGAAATAATCACCAGCCGCTCGTTCAGCTCAATACCCTCGGTTAAATCACCGAGCAAGGTCTCTCGCCATTCGGGCGTTGCCGATGAAAGCTTGCCGGGAATATCCCACATCGCCCGACCTTCGCCCCAGTGCAGCGTCTCCCAGGGCGGTGAGTCGCGCGGCTGACGGCGCAGCTCGGTGAAATATTGCGAGTCGGCATTATCGTCTAACCACTCCTCCAGCTCAGTTTTGAGCGTTAGCCAAGCGTTATCCGCTACTCGGTGGTAGCGTTCAATGGGCTGTGCCAGGCCGTGGTTCCAATACATATCAAAGCTGCGCGAAAGCTCGGGCACCACATCGCCAATGGTCGCAAAGTCCAAATCGGCAAAGTTGCGCGAGTCGTTGGCATCAAAATACTCGTCGCCCAGGTTACGCCCGCCCACAATGGCAACGCTGCTATCAGCCACCCACAGCTTGTTATGCATGCGCCGATGTTGCTGAGCCGGATTAACGACAGACGCCAAAACCCGCGTGAACATATGTCCACGACCAACCGGCAGCGGGTTATAGACCCGCACATAGATACCAGGATGACTCGCCAGTGCCGCTAAGCGATCCCCTTGGCCAACCGCGCCTATATCGTCGACCAGCAAGCGCACCCGAACTCCCTCTTCCGCCGCTTTAATCAGCTGCGCCAGGATCAAGCGCGTGGTTTGGCCATCGCCCAATAGGTAGGTTTGAATATCTAACTCACGCTGCGCTTGGCGAATCAGCCTCACTCTGGCGGCAAACGCTTCTTTGCCATCGGCCAGGAGCGCAAAGCCATCCGGAGCTGACTGTTCCGCTAGTGCCTGATGCGCCTGACCGCCCAACCATGTATTACGTGCGTCTGATGGAGCAAGCGCGGTGTGATGCTCGCGTACCACCGCGTGGGTACAACCCGCCAACAGACCACTTAGCACCAGCAGGCCCAGCCAGAGAAGCCAACGATAGGGGCTAGGCATCATCATGATCGTTGTCATGAGCACCGTCTTCAAGGCGCTCGGCCCAACGCTTGCGAGCTAAATTACGGCGATAAAGCCGCACCAGCGCAATCGTTAACGCGGTGACCAGCATGGCGGCCAGCACCACACCCTGCCAAGGGCGTGCGGCGTTCCCCATGACAGTTTCCAGGGTAATAATCAGTATTAAGCCAATCGCTTGGGAGCCGATCGCTAGTGCGCGCAGCTTATCGAAAGCGGGTGGGGGCATAACGTCTCCGTAATTTTCAGCTCGCATGATATGGTCTGCAAGTGTACCTGCTTCGCGGCATGCTTAACGGGAAACCTAAGTTAAAAAATCTAAGTTAAAACCTGAACTGGAAATCCATGAACGCCATTGCTCTCGGCCCGCTACTGATTTCACTGCCCCGCCTTTACGCGGTTGGCTGCGCGCTGCTACTGCTACTCTGTGCGCGGCTTTTATTAGGGCTGCCCCGCCCGGCTCAACAGCGTTGGTTTACCGGACTTATTATTGTTTGGCTAGTCGGCGCGCGGGTGGGCCATATTCTGCTCAACCTGGAGAGCTATAGCGCCGCCCCGCTGGAAGCTTTCAAGGTCTGGCAACCCGGCTACCACGGCCTATGGGGCATGGCCGCTGGCTTGGTATGGACGGCCTGGACGCTGCGCACGCGGTTACTGGCTATGGGCGGTGCGATGGCCATGCTAATCGCCGCCTCCAGCCTATGGCTGGTGCTGGTCACCCTGGCGCCCCTGGGCAGTGACTTTGCGGTTGATGCCTTACCGGAGGTCACCCTTGAGGATGTAGAAGGCAATGACGTGCATCTACCCTCACTGACCGACAACGCTGACCTGATTATCGTCAACCTGTGGGCCMCCTGGTGCCCGCCCTGCCTGCGTGAAATGCCGCTACTTGAGGAGGCCGCCCAGCGCGATGGCGTCAGCGTGGTGGTTGCTAACCAAGGCGAAGACCTGCTGCCCATGGTGCGCTACCTGGATGAGCAGCAGCTTGAGTTTCGCTACGCCCTGCGTGACCCCAGCCAGCAACTGATGGCGCTTTTTCAAGCACCGGGATTACCCACCACCGTGCTGTTTGACGGCCAGGGGAACACCCTGGATGTCCACGTTGGCGAGCTTACCCGAGCCCATTTGGATCGCTGGTTACAAGATTGATGCCGATACACCTTAATCCCCCCGCTGCTTTGCGTTAGAATCCCCCGCCCTGTTGTCGCCGGTGCTCACGACCGGCGGCATACGACCCGTTTTGCAGACTCCCCCGAGGCATCATGAGCGATTTTTCTCCCGGCCAACGCTGGATTAGCGACGGCGAAGCTGAGCTTGGGCTCGGCACCGTGCTTAACTGCGACGCCCGTAGCGTTACCATTTTGTTCAGTGCCAGTCAGGAAACCCGTACTTACAATACCCGCCAGGCCCCGCTTACCCGCGTTATGTTCGGCAGTGGCGACCGCGTGCTGTCCGCCGACGGCTGGCAGATCGTCGTCGATGACAGTAAAGAGTCCGGTGGTCTAATCACCTATATCGGTGAAGACAAGGAGGGCAATCTGCGCGAACTGCCCGAGGCCAAACTCGCCGACACCATGCAGTTCGATCAGGCTCGCGACCGCCTGCTGACCGGCCAGGTCGATCGCAACGATTGGTTTGACTTGCGCTTTCGCACCTTGCACCACTATCAGCGTATCGAGCAACACAGCGCGCTGGGCTTCTCCGGGCCGCGCATCGATCTCATTCCTCACCAGCTCTACATTGCCAATGAAGTTGCTAATCGCCACGCCCCACGCGTGCTGCTAGCAGATGAAGTCGGCTTGGGGAAAACCATCGAAGCCGGGCTGATTCTGCACCGCCTGCTGCTCAATGGCCGCGTTGAGCGGGCGCTGATTCTGGTGCCCGACAGCCTCACCCACCAGTGGCTGGTCGAGCTGCTGCGGCGCTTCTCGCTTAACGTTTCGCTGCTGGATGAAACCCAGAGCCAGGCTCACGGCAGCGAAAACCCCTTTGAGAGCGCTCAGCTGGTGTTAGCCAGCCAGGGCTGGCTATTTGCCAACCCGCAACGTCAGGAGCAGGCACTGGCCAGCCAGTTCGACCTGCTAATTGTGGACGAAGCGCACCACCTCGACTGGAGKGAAGAAGGCAGCGGCCCCGGCTACCGGTGCGTCGAACAGCTTTCGGCGGTGATACCCGGCCTGCTGCTGCTCACCGCCACTCCCGAACAGATGGGTATCAAGAGCCACTTTGCCCGCCTGCGGTTGCTGGATAGCGAGCGCTACCACGATCTTGAGCGCTTCAAAGCCGAAGAGAGCCACTACACCGAAGTGGCCCGCGCCATCGACGCCTTGGAAGCGCTACCTAACGACCCTAGCGCCCGTACCGACGTCTCCGCGGTAGCCGATGACCGCGACAGCCAAGCGCTGCTGGCTATCCTGTGTAACGAAGAAGCAGGCAAAGCGCAGCAGGACGCCGCTCGCGCCCAATTGAGTGAAGCGCTGCTGGATCGCCACGGCACCGGCCGAGTGATGTTCCGCAACAGCCGCCGCCACGTAGGTGGCTTCCCGGAGCGACGCCTCAATCTAGTGCCCTTAGCGCTGCCTTCGGCCTACCGTCGCGTCGTGCGCCGCTTAGAGCGTGATGATGATTACCTCGACGAACTGTTGATCGAGACCGGCATGGATCATCCCGATGTGTTGATCTATCCCGACGCGGCCTATCGCGAGCTCAGCAATGATCCGCTCAACGGCGAAGACTGGTGGCACATCGACCCGCGGGTTAACTGGCTGCTGGAGAAGCTCAGCGACGACAGTGAGAACGGCTTCGCTAACGAAAAAGTCCTGGTCATTGCCCACCACCGGGAAACCGCCGAAGGGCTTGCCGAAGGGCTGCGGGTGCTGGGCGGCTACCATGCGCCGGTGTTCCACGAAGACCTCTCGCTGATCGAGCGTGACCGCGCGGCGGCAGCCTTTGCCGATGAAGACGAAGGCGTACAGGTACTGGTGTGCTCGGAAATTGGCTCAGAGGGGCGCAACTTCCAGTTCTGCCGCCACCTGGTGATGTTCGATATGCCCCAGCACCCGGATCAACTCGAACAGCGCATCGGCCGCTTGGATCGCATCGGTCAGCGCCATGCCATTGAGCTGCATATTCCCACCTTTGAAGGTAGCCCCGGCGAGCGCCTGCTGCGCTGGTACCACGAAGGTATGGATGCGTTCAGCGCCCCTCATGGGGTTGGCAACGACCTGTTTGATGCCTTTGGGGACGCCCTGGCTGACGCCCTGCTGGATGATGAGGCACTGGACGAGATCATCGCCGAAACCCGTACGATGTTTAGCGCCAAACTGGCCGAACACGATGCGGGCCGCAACCGGCTGCTGGAGCTCAACGCCTGCCGCCCCGCTCGCGCTCAACAGGTGATCGACGCGGTGCAAGAGCTTGATGATGATACCGCCCTGCCGCGCTACCTTGAGCGGGCGTTGGATATTTTCGGCGTGGATAGCCAGGAGATTGGCAAGGGCTTAATGCACCTGCAGCCCAGCCAACATATGCTCGACGGCCTGCCTGGACTGGTCAAAGGCGAAGAGGGCTTTACCGCCACCTACAGCCGCTCCCAGGCGCTGGCCCGTGACGMCATCCAGCGGCTCTCCTGGGAGCACCCACTGCTGCGCGAAATGATGGGCCGCGTGCTGGATGGCACCATGGGCAACTCGGCGCTCGCCCTGCTGCGCCACGACGCCATTCCCAGCGGCCGATTGATGGCCGAGCTGGTTTTCCGCACCCACTGCCCGGCACCCAAGAAGCTGCACCTTAACCGCTTCCTGCCGCCCACCGCGGTGCGCCTGTTGCTGGATGAATCGGGCGCCAACCTGACCAGCAAGATCTCCTTTACCGGCTTGGGCAAGAACCTGCAGAAGGTTAACAAGTCGCTGGCGCGGGATTTGATTAAGAGCCGTCACGACCAGCTGCGCGAGCTGCTAACCCAGGGTGAAGGCGAAGCCGAGCGCCAGCTGCCCAGCATTGTCGAAAACGCCGAAGCGCGCATGCGCGCCCAGCTGGATGCCGAGATTGCCCGCTTAACGGCACTTGCCGAGCACAACCCGGCGGTACGCAGCGCCGAAATCGACGCGTTAAAAGATGAGCGCCAGGCGCTTAGTGAAGCGATTGAGAACACCCGCCTGCGGCTTGACTCAGTGCGGGTGATTATCACCGTTGATGCTGACCGCTAAGCTATTGTTGCTTAAAGTATGGCCTCAAGCGCCTTGTCGAGAGTGGGGTACTGGAAGGTAAACCCTGCCTCTTCAAGGCGTGCGGGGCGCATATCGGCGCCGGTCAGCAGCAGCCGCGACATTTCTCCAAAGCCCGCTTTCAGTACAAAGGCGGGTACTGGGAAAATCGCTGGACGGTTAAGCTGCTTGGCCAAGGTTTTAGTAAAGGTGGCATTGGTCACCGGGTGCGGAGCGCTGCCATTGAAGGCGCCGCTCAAGCCCTCTTGATCGATGAGAAACAGGATCGCCGCGACTAAGKCATCGCGGTGAATCCAGGGCATAAACTGCTCACCGCTACCAAAACGGCCACCTAAACCCAACTTAAACGGCGGCAGCATCTTCTCCAGGCTGCCTCCCCCCGCCTCTAGCACMAAGCCAATGCGCACAATCGCCAGCCGCACGCCCATGGCCTCAATCGGCCGGGCGGCAGCCTCCCACTGCTTGCATAGCCGATGGGCGAACTCGTCGTTGGGCATTGTCTCTTCGCTCACCACCCGCTTACCCTGATCGCCGTAGTAGCCCATCGCTGAACCCGACACCATTACCTTGGGCAGCGGCTGGCCGTTGGSTTTCAGCTGCTCGCACAGCGCCACCACTTGTTCGGTCGCCGCCACCCGGGAGTTAATCAGCTTGGCTTTCTGCTCATCGCTCCAGCGCTTGGCGGCAATCGGCTCACCGGCCAGGTTAACCAAGGCATCCGGCGGCGACTCAATAAACGCCTGGGCGCTATCGCGAATGTCGCAATTGTTCGGCAAACGATCACGCACTTGGTGAGGCGAGCGGGAGACCACCTGCACCTCGTGGCCTAATTCGACTAACTGACGACATAGCCGCTGACCGACAAAGCCACTGCCTCCGGTGATTAATACGCGCATAGGAGTTGCTCCTGTTAGGTGACATCGTTGAAAGCCTTCATGGCTGTGCGAACAGCGTCGCAGCTTAATCAAGAAAACGATGACTAAATTGTACGGAATTTATACACAACTGCTACAATGCACCTCTACAACGCTTAATTCGACCTTTATTACCCGCTGCGAGGGCTCATGGCCAAACCGCTATCGTCGCTTCCCGCCCATCACTCGGTCGCTATCATCGGCGCAGGCATCGCAGGTCTTGCCTGCGGGCAGGTACTGGCAAGTAATGGCGCCAGCGTCACCCTATTTGATAAAGCCCGCGGCCCCGGTGGGCGTATGTCGAGTAAACGCAGACCCAGCGCGACGCTTGATTTAGGCGCCCAGGCATTTAGCGTGCGCGACGCGGATTTTCAACGCGCCGTCGATGAGTGGCTAACCGCAAGCTGCCTAGCGGCCTGGCCCACATGTACCTATCAGGCTAGTTCACGCGGCTGGCAGGCGCACGACGATGGCCAAAAACGCTACACCGGCGCGCCCAGAATGAGCTCTTTGACGCGGCATATGGCGGATTCGCTAACGGCCATGCCCAATGCCGAGCTGCATACCGGCACACCCATCGTGGCGCTTGAGCACTCGCCCAACGGCTGGCGGCTATTAGCTGCTGACGAGACTCGCCACGGGCCTTATGACCAGATCGTGATTAGCGCCCCGCCGCCACAGGCCCATCCGCTGGTCAAACCATGGGACGATGCGTTGGCAGCGGCGTGTCTCACCCAAGAACAGCGGGCGTGTTGGGCGGGATGGGCGATTTTTGACGGGCCGCTTCCGGCAATACCCGGCGTTGACCCGCAATGGCAGATGGCGCGTCTCGCCGATCCACTCCTTAATCTGACCCTTAATATCGTATCTCGTAATCAAACCAAACCTGGCCGCAACGCTCAGCCTGAAGGCGTCAGTCTGCTAGCCCAGCTTGATTGGAGCGAGGCCCATTTAGAGCAGTCTGCAGACGCAGTGGCTCAGCAACTCTTAAGTGCATTTAAACGCATTTTGCCTTCGTCAGCAGAGCTACCCCCATTAGTTGAAATAGGCGCGCACCGCTGGCGCTATGCGCAGCCATCAACCCGCTGCGAGCATGATTACTTATACAGTACGAACGGGTTAGCTCTGTGCGGCGACAGCTTTCGCGACGGACGCGTTGAGGATGCCTGGTTATCCGGTCACCGTTTAGGCGAGGCACTAATAGGTCGGTCGGTTCAATAAGCACGGAGCTTTAATGATTAAGAAGGATTCTTATAAAGGTTGTACCGGGTAGCGACAAGTTGTACAAATGGGCATACAGTATCATGCTAATGTTCAGCTCTTTAATCAGGCAAACCTTCACATGGAACATGAATCACCTTCGCCGCGGCGAACACTGACACGCCCCCGCAGCGCCACGCTGCCGCTAACAACGAGGTACTGGCGCCCATGAGTCTTAAGGCGACCCACCCACCCGATACCCCACTCTATCCGATACGCGAGGTTTCTCGCTTAACAGGAGTCAATTCGGTCACCCTGCGCGCCTGGGAGCGACGCTACGGGCTAATTCGCCCCCAGCGCACGCCGAAAGGCCATCGTTTATATGCCCAGGACGACATCACCCGCATCGAACGCATTCTGCAGTGGCTCAATCGTGGTGTGCCGGTCAGTCAAGTCGCCGACTTGCTTGACCAGCCAGAAACAATTGAGACGCCGACGCCGGATGCCGGTGATTGGGCGAGCCAGCGCCAGCAGCTGCAGGCCATCATCGAAGCCTTGGATCTTGCCAAACTGGAGGCATTTTATCACCAGAGTTTGGCCCTCTACCCGCTGAGCATTGCGATCAACGAGCTCTGGCAGCCGGTTATTTTAACCTTAGAGGCCAAGTGGGCCATTCAGGCGGATCAGCTAGTTCGCCGTACCTTGGAAGCGTTCCTGCGCAGCCAGGTGGGCATTCGTTTGCACTACGCCAATCAGGCTACTCGGGGCCCGCTGATTCTGCTCAATGCCATGCCCGATGACCCTGGCCCGCTGTGGGTGTTGATGTCGGCGCTGATGGCTAGCGAACAGGGCTACCGGGTGCAGATGCTTGACCACTCACTGCCGCTGGAAGATCTTCCCCAGGCAGTGGCGCGACTGCACTCATCGATGGTGCTGCTCTCTAGCGGCCAGCGCGAGAGCGACAGCTATATTCACCAAGCGCTGCCTAAAGCGGCCGAGGCGCTTAACGTGCCCATCGGCGTATGCGGCGAGGTGGCGCGTCTGCGTGAAAGCGACCTGCGCGATAGCCCAGTGCATATGTTGGGCGATGATTTGCCCCAGGCCATTGCCCGTTTGCGCCCGCTATTACGCGAGTCGGGCGTACTCTAGCCAGCACGCTTTTATCCTGGCCGTTCGCCCATGTGGCGACCGGCCATTTTTTTGTGCCGCAGGAKCCCCCTATGACAGGTGAGCGTATGAAACATCAGTTGATATGGCTGCGCAGTGMCCTGCGTATTGACGACAACAGTGCCCTCGCCGCCGCCGCGGCTAAGGGCCCTGTGATAGCGGTGTTTTTGCGCAGCAATGCCCAGTGGCAACAACATGGCCACGGCGCTAATAAGCTGGACTTTTGGGCACGCGGCGTTGCGAGCGTAAAAGCGGCGCTCAACGGCTTGAATATCCCGCTACTGCATCGCGATATTGAACGCTATGACCAAGCGCCCGAGGTACTGCTCGACATCGCTCGTGAATATGCCGTTGAACAGCTGCACTTTAACTATGAGTACGCGCTCAATGAGCGGCACCGTGACCAGGCAGTGCAGGACGCCTTTAAGCAGGCCGGTATTGCCGCCCATGGTTACCACGACGCCGTCGCCTTTGCCCCTGGCAGCCTGCTAACCGGCAAAGGCGACTACTACGGGGTATTTACACCGTTTTCCAAAGCGTGGCACAAGCAGGTCAGCGCCGACCAGCTGGCGCTGCGCGAGACACCAAAGGTGCAAGCGGCGCTGGCTCTTAAAAGCGATCCGCTGCCTGAACTGCCCCAACTTGATAGCGCCCCTATCGATGGGCGGCTGTGGCCTGCCGGTGAAAATGCCGCGGCGGATAACCTGGCCCGCTTTCTGCGTTTTCGGGGCCGCCACTACAACGCCCAGCGCGACCTACCCAAGGTGCGCGGCACCAGCGAACTATCGCCCTATCTGGCACTAGGCATGATCTCCCATCGCCAGTGTCTGCAAGCGGTGATGGCTGAAAATGGCGGCCATGTGGCGGATGGCGATATCGGCCTTACCACCTGGGTCAACGAACTGGTGTGGCGGGAGTTTTATCAACACGTAGCGGTTGGCTTTCCCCGAGTGTGCCGCTACCAACCCTTTCAGGAACACACTAAGCAATTAGCCTGGCGCGACGATGAGGAGGGTTTTCAAGCTTGGTGCGAGGGGCGAACAGGCTACCCGATTGTCGATGCCGCTATGCGCCAGCTAGTGACGACCGGCTGGATGCACAACCGGCTGCGCATGATCACGGCGATGTTTTTAAGCAAGCACCTACTGATTGATTGGCGGCGCGGCGAGGCTTTCTTTATGAAGCATTTGGTGGATGGTGAATTCTGCGCCAACAACGGCGGCTGGCAGTGGGCAGCCTCAACGGGTACCGATGCCGCCCCTTACTTTCGTATTTTCAACCCTMCCACCCAGTCCACTCGCTTTGACGCTGAGGGTGAGTTTATTGCCCACTGGATTCCTGAGCTTGCTAAGCTGCCTGCCAAGGCGCGCCATGCGCCACCACAAGACCTACTCAGCGATATCGAATACCCGGCCCCCATTGTCGACCACAAAGCGGCACGCCAGCGCGCCTTAGAGGCGTTTAAATCACTGTCTAAATAAACCTCTGGTTAGCGACTGCCTTACGGCATAGAAAAAGGAGACACGTCATGGCTGAGCCTGCGGCGTTAGAGGCGTTCTGCGCCTTTTTCAATAAACTAGACAATACCTGTACAGAAAAACTATACGAGGTATATACTGATGATATTGTTTTTAGCGATCCGCTGCACAAGATCAAAGGCCGCGAAGCGTTAGAGCGCTATTTTTCAACCATGTATGAAAATGTTGAGCAGTGCCAGTTCCATTATCACGCTCGGCAGTTACAGGGTCAGCAAGCGTTCGTTACCTGGACCATGACGTTTATCCATCCGCGCTTGGCAGGTGGCAAACCGGTAGAGGTTGAAGGCTGTAGTGCGCTTACTTTTGCTGATGACGGGCGCGTTCAGCGCCATCGCGACTACTTTGATGCGGGCGCCATGCTCTACGAGCAGTTACCGCTGATGGGCAGCGCCATTCGCTGGTTAAAAAAACGCCTCGCCTAGGTTTTAACATCACGGCGGGGCGCACTAGGAGGCTTGATGAGTACATGGGAAACGCCCCAACGCATTTGGTTAACCGGTGCCACATCAGGTATTGGTGAGGCACTGGCGCGCAAACTTATCGCCCAAGGCCACCAGGTGGTGCTTAGCGCACGCAACGCTGAAGCTCTCGAAGGGCTGTGCCATGGCCACCCCAATGCCCACCCTTTGCCGCTGGATATCAGCGACCGGCAAGCAGTACTCAAGGCGGGTAACGACATTCGCGACCAGCTCGGGGTGTTAAACTTGGCGTTCTTCAATGCTGGCACCTGCGAATACCTGAATGCCCAGCAGTTCGATATGGATTTAGTCGAGCGCGTTTTCAAACCTAACCTATTCGGCACTTTATACGGCGTCGAAGCCGCACTGCCGCTGCTGCGCGCAGCACGCAAAGAGGGCCTCCCAGCTCGGTTAGCCGCCACCTCCAGCGCTTCGGCCTATTTACCGCTACCGCGTGCGGAAGCCTATGGGGCGTCTAAAGCCGCGGTAAGTTACTTTTTAGAGTCACTGCGCTTAGACCTCGATCAGGAGGGCATTGAGGTCAGCCTGATCCATCCCGGCTTTGTGAAAACGCCGCTCACAGAACGTAACGACTTCCCTATGCCGATGCAGGTAACGGCAGAGCAAGCAGCCGATGCCATTATCGCTGGGCTGGTAAAGGGGCGGCTGGATATCCACTTCCCACGTCGGTTTACCTATTTGGTTAAATTGCTGGGCATTTTGCCCCCCGCCCTGCGCCGCCAGATTGGCCTGCGCATGACTCGCAGCCAAAAGGAGGCGTCATGAGCGCCATGGCATCGCAAAGGTCATTACAAAGCTCTGGAGCATCCCAGCGTATTGCCATTGTTGGCAGCGGTATCAGCGGCATGGCAGCCGGCTGGTACCTTTCCGCCCAGCATGAAGTCACCCTGTTTGAGGCGGACTCGCGCCTGGGGGGGCACACCGCCACCATGGATGTGAACGTTGAGGGGCGCGCCTACGCTATCGATACTGGCTTTATTGTCTTTAACGACTGGACCTATCCGCATTTTCAGCGCCTGATGGCCACTCTGGGTGTCGCCTCACAAGCCACCGAAATGAGCTTCTCGGTACACGAGACAGCGCGGGACTTTGAGTACAACGGGCACACCTTGGGCTCGCTGTTTGCCCAACGACGCAATTTGTTTAATCCCTCTTTTTACCGCCTGCTGGGCGACATTCTGCGCTTTAACAAGCAGACCACCAAAGCGCTGGAGAGCCAACAGCTCCCCGAACATATGACTCTGGGTGAATACCTGGMCCTCAACCACTACAACCGTGATTTTCAGCAGCGCTACTTACTGCCCATGGGGGCCGCCATCTGGTCAGCCAGCATCAGTGATTTACGCGCCTTCCCGCTGGCGTTTTTTGTGCGTTTTTTCCGTAATCATGGCCTGCTATCGGTCAACCACCGCCCCCAGTGGCACACCCTGGTTGGCGGTTCGAAAAGCTATATCCCCAGCCTGACGGCGCCCTATGCATCGCGCATTCATCTCAATACACCGGTCACCCGGATTATCCGCAGCAGCACCGGCGTCAGTGTTACCACGCCCTCCGGCACTCAGCGCTTTGACCAAGTTGKGCTCGCCTGCCACGCCGACCAGGCACTGGCCATGCTGGGCGACGCCAGCAGCGACGAGCAAGCGATCCTCAGCGCCATGCCCTACCAGGATAACGAGGTGGTGCTACATACCGACACCGCCCTGCTGCCGCGGCGCAAGCGTGCCTGGGCGAGCTGGAATTACCGCCTCGATCAGCGCGATAGCGAAGCACGGGTATCGGTCACTTACGCTATGAATATCCTTCAACGGATAGAGAGCGACACCACTTTTTGTGTGACCCTGAACGACAGCGCCAGCATCGATCCCAGCAAGGTGCTGGGCCGCTACACTTACGCACACCCCCAGTTCACCCTGGCTGGCCAAGCGGCTCAGGCACGACACGCCGACATTTCGTCTACGGCCCATCGCACCCACTTTTGCGGCGCCTATTGGCGTAACGGCTTCCACGAAGACGGCGTGTGGAGTGCGCTACGGGTGGCGCAGGCATTAGGCTGTGATGAAGCTGCCCCGCCGCCTGCACAACCTTCCGCGCTGCCTGCCCATGAGTTGCTATCACCGCAAGGKGTCGAGGGGCTGGGTTGATGGCTAGCATGCTKACTGAAATGACAGCTGGGATAACCACCCAGCCACGCTCGCGTATTTATCGTGGCACCCTACGCCACCGGCGCTTTACGCCCAAATCCCACGCCTTTAGTTACCAGCTATGGATGGCCTGGCTGGACCTGGATGAACTGCCCGACTTGTTCGATAAGGTGCCCGGCTTTAGCGCTCGCCGCCCTGCGCTGGCGCGTTTTCGTCGCGAAGACTATCTGGGGCCGGTTGATCGTCCACTGAAAACCGCCGTGCGCGAAGAACTTATTCGTCAACTGGGCAGCGCGCCTAATGGCCGTATCTGCGTGCTTACCCAGCTACGCACGCTGGGCTGCATGTTTAATCCTATTTCCGTCTACTACGCCTACGACCACCTGGGGCGACTGACAGCCGTATTAAGTGAGGTCACCAATATGCCCTGGCGTGAGCGTACACGCTATGCCAGCGCTGTGGATCCCTCACGCCATAGTCACCAAGCGCATTTCGATAAAGACCTCCACGTCTCGCCGTTTAACCCCATGGAGATGACTTACCGTTGGAAGTTTAATGCCCCCGGCGAAAAGCTCTTTCTGCATATGGAAAATTGGCAGGATCAGCAGTGCCATTTTGATGCCACGTTGACCCTTGACGCCTCTCCCGCCACCCGTGGCGCGKTGCTTAGAACCTTGGCCCGCCAGCCATGGATAAGCCTGAAAACCATTGCGGGTATTCATTTTGAAGCGCTTCGCCTGTGGCTTAAGCGCGTCCCCGTTTATAACCACCCCAAGCGCAAGGAGACTTCAAAGTGACGACCCTGCGTTCCACGCCCCCTAACCTTCAACCGGTTGCCGAAAGCCGCTTAACCAAGTGGCTAAAGCCACGCCTAAGGGCCCAACTGGACACCTTTCGCGGCGGACGTATCACCCTGATTGAGGGCAATCAGTGTCATCACTTGGGTCAGCAAGGCCCGCTGCAGGTGACCGTGGTGATACGCCACTCCCGCGCTTGGAAACGTCTCGCCTTTGGCGGTACGGTAGGAGCTGCCGAGTCGTATATGGACGGCGATTGGGACGCCGACGATCTGGTCGCCCTGGTACGGCTGTTCGCTGCCAACCTTGAGCATGTGAATGGGAAAATGGAGAACGGCAGCGCTCGCATTGCCCGCTGGCTGCTGGGTGCCGCCTACCGCTTTCAGCGCAACAGCCTAACTGGCTCGAAACGCAATATTGCCGCCCACTACGATATTGGCAACGATCTGTTTTCGACGTTTTTAGATCGCCACCACTGGATGTATTCAAGCGCCGTGTTTCCCTATCCCGAAGCCAGCTTGGAAGAGGCCTCTACCTACAAGCTCGACTTGATGCTGGAAAAGCTCGATGTGCAGCCCGAGCATCACCTGCTAGAGATTGGCACTGGCTGGGGAGGGCTGGCGATTCATGCAGCCAAAACCCGTGGCTGCCGAGTCACCACCACCACTATTTCCGATGAGCAGCACGCCCATACAGCAAAACGCATCATGGAAGAGGGGCTGGAGGACAGAATCACCCTGCTTAAGCAGGATTACCGGGAATTGACCGGCCGCTATGACCGGCTAATTTCGGTGGAAATGATTGAGGCGGTGGGACACCAGTATCTCGATACCTACCTCAACAAACTGGATAGCCTACTGACCGATGATGGCCAGGCTATGCTCCAGGCCATCACCATTCGTGATCAGCGCTTTGAAGAGGCTAAGCGCGACATGGATTTTATCAAGCGCTACATTTTTCCAGGCGGCTTTCTGCCCTCGCACCACGCTATGTTAACCAGCGTTATGCGTAAAACATCGCTGAACATCGTCGCACTGGATGAAATTGGCCCGCATTACGCGCGCACATTACGCGAGTGGCGCCACCGCTTTGAGGCCAGCCTGGAGCAGGTGCGAACACTAGGCTACGACGAGCGTTTTATCCGCATGTGGCGCTACTACCTGTGCTACTGCGAGGGCGGCTTTATCGAGCGCTCCATTGGCACCTGCCACTTACTGCTGGCTAAGCCGGCGGCTAAGCCCATTCCGCTCACCGGCGCTCTCTAAATGGCATCMCCCAAGTGGCGGGCGCTGGTGTTGAATGCCCTGCGCTTTGAGGCTGGCTGGCTCCTGTGCGTGCTCGGCGGCTCATGGGTTGCCGCCATAGCAGGGGGCAGCCTGTTGGTCTGGCACCTGTGGCGCTGCGCGCGGCCTGGGGAGTGGCAATTTATTGCCGGATTTGCCCTGCTGGGGCTGGTGATTGATGGCGGTTTGCAGCTGCTGGGTGGGTTCGATTTTAACGATCAAACGCTGGTGTTAGGGCTTCTACCGCTGTGGCTATGGATGCTTTGGCCGCTGTTTGCCACCCTGGTTCATCACTCACTGGCGTGGCTGTGGCGCTATCCACTGCTAGCCGCGCTGTGTGGCGCCATTAGTGGCCCACTCTCTTATTATGGCGGCGCACTACTGGCAGAGGTAACCATGGCGGCTTGGTTGCTCCCCATTCAGGCGCTCGTTTGGGCGGTGCTATGTCTGGGTATTAGCCGTTTCTACAAGCCTTAAGAGGCAGAGGGTGCGGCAACTGCCGTGGGCACCAGGCGTTTTTCCAATTCAGCTGCGGCTAGCGGCCGGGCAAAGTAGAACCCCTGTACGGATGTGCMCCCGGCATTAACCAAGAACTGACACTGCTCTTTGGTTTCAACTCCTTCGGCAATCACTCCTAACCCCATGCCTTCCGCCATCGCTAAGACGGCCTTAACGATTGAGGCATCCGCCTGATCGTGCGGCAACTCTTTAATAAATGCGCGATCAAGTTTGATTTTGTCCACCGGTAAGCGCTTCAAGTAGCCAAGTGATGAATAGCCGGTACCGAAATCGTCGATGGCAATCGCAAATCCCTGGTCGCGCAGCGCCTGCAGACGTGGCCCCATATCTCCCGCACGCTCGTCGAGTAGCACCGACTCCGTCAGCTCTAAGCCAATTTGCGAAGGCTTCAGCTGGTAACGCTTTAGGCAGGTCGTCAGTTGGCTTTCCAGATCGCCTTGAAACAGCTGCAGGGCCGAAATATTGACCCAAATCGTCAGTTTGGGCATAGCGCTATTACGCCAGTGCGCCTGCTGGGCACAGGCTTTTTCGATCACCCAGGCGCCCAGCTGACTCATTAGACCGTGCCGCTCGGCCAAGGGAATAAAGTCGCCAGGGGAAATCATACCGTCTTTAGGGTGACGCCAGCGCAGTAGCGCCTCCATCCCGACCAGTTCACCGCTGCCAGGCTCATGCTGGGTTTGATAATGCAGTTCCAGTTGGTCACCGGAAATAAGCGCAGCACGGAGATCACTGACCAGCGCCAGTTGAGGGTTATCCTGCTTATCCAGCGCCGGGCGAAAGCGCTGGCTTAAGTTACGCCCCAGCCGTTTGGCGCTGTAAAGCGCCGACTCTAAGCGCTGGAAGAGCACACCTGAGTCGTTACCATCTTCGGGCACGCGACAGCTGCCAATCGTCAGCCCTAAGCGCAGCGAGTGGTCATTAATTTCAAATGGCCGACTCATATGTTCGCGCAGCGTTGCCACCCACTGGTCGTGATCGTCAAAGGTGGTGGTGCGGATCACCATAAACTCGTCACCGCCCAGCCGCCCGACTACGCTTCCTGCTACGTAGCCGGTAAGCCGCTGGGCAAAGCGCGCTAACAGGCGATCACCCTGCTCAACCCCCAGGCTATCGTTGACTGATTTCAACCCATCAATATCCACCAGCGCCATATCCAGACTCTCCCCGGCACGTAAATGGCGCAGCCGGGAGGCCAGCAGGTCGTGAAGGCGGCGACGATTAGGCAGCCCGGTGAGAGGGTCTTCGTAGCCGATCCGGCGCAAATCGCGCTCMCGGGCTTTTTGCGCCGAAATATCGGTAAACAGATGAATAAAATGGGTAATGTTGCCGCGCTTGTCGGTCACTGCGCGGACTTTTAGCCACTCGGGGTACTCGTCGCCGTGTTTACGGCGGCTCCACATTTCACCTTCCCAGCGGCCGGTGCTTTTCAGCGTGCTCCAAAACGTTTGATAGAAGGCTTTGTCATGGCGCTGGGCGGCCAGCGTCTCCAGTTTCAGCCCCTGTATCTCTTGGCTGGCGTAGCCGGTAATTTCGGTAAACGCTGGATTAACCGCCATCACGCGGTTCTGGGCATCGGTAATCACCATGGCGTCGCTAGCGAGCCTGAGCGTATCTTGCGAAAGTCGCAGCCGAAGCCGCTGTTGACGCACTTGCTTCCAGGCATCCCAAAGCCCAAGCGCGACCAGCGTAGCTGCTACTAGGCGTAGCATCGCATCGGGGATCCAGACACAGGCGGGAAGCGCCGTCAGTGCGACCCAAACTAACGGACGATTGAGAGAAACAGGAAGCCACATGGCGATTCGCTATACCCTATACAAATTAACCTAGATAAAAATTAGCGTTAGGTGCCATGCTGATCATGCCGCCTAAGAAGAAATTTGAATACTCTATATTACGGCAATAGGACATTTATTGTGCATAATCGGCAGCTATTGACACATGCCGCCCACTTTAGTGCTATCGGCCAAACCGCTAAAATCTCCAGTTATGGGCGTTAAAAAGTCAGTTACGTGCATTCAGCGGTTTCGGGAAGTAGACTAGCCCAACAACCTATTTGATATTCGGAACGATTCAGTGACCAAGCAACACTCCTTTGATCGCGAAGAACTGCTGGCCTGCTCCCGCGGCGAGCTATTCGGCCCCGGCAATGCACAGCTCCCGGCCCCCAACATGCTAATGCTTGATCGCATCAGGCACATCCATAAGGAAGGCGGTGAGCATGGCAAAGGCGAGCTGATCGCCGAGCTGGATATCACGCCGGACCTGTGGTTCTTTGACTGCCATTTTCCCGGCGACCCCGTTATGCCTGGCTGTTTAGGACTAGATGCTATGTGGCAGCTAGTCKGGTTTTATTTGGGCTGGCTGGGCCATCCAGGTCGCGGACGTGCGCTTGGCTGCGGTGAAGTTAAATTCAGCGGCCAGATTCTGCCAGATGCACAAAAAGTGACCTATAGCATTAATATTAAGCGTATTATTACCCGACGTCTTATCTTGGGTATCGCCGACGGCACGGTAACCGTTGACGGGCGCGACATCTATCAGGCTAATGATCTGCGCGTTGGCCTATTTACCTCCACTGCGAATTTCTGAACAGGAGGCTCCCATGCGACGAGTGGTAGTCACCGGCCTTGGCATCGTATCGTGCCTTGGCAACGACCAACGACAGGTCCTGGACGCGCTCAAAACTGGGCGTAGTGGTATTCGTTTTAAGGAAGAGTATGCCGAGCGTGGCTTCCGTAGCCATGTGGCAGGCAGCGTCGATATTGATCTTGACGCACTCATCGACCGCAAACTGCGCCGTTTTATGGGCGATGCAGCGGCCTATGCCTATGTCTCTATGGCCCAAGCCATCGAAGACGCGGGGCTGAGCGAAGAACAAGTATCCAACCAACGTACTGGCCTGATCGCCGGCTCCGGCGGTGCTTCAAGCGCTAACCAGGTTGAAGCTGCCGATGTACTGCGTGACAAAGGCCTGCGCCGCGTTGGCCCTTACCGCGTTACCCGGACAATGGGCAGCACCGTTTCCGCCTGTTTGGCTACGCCGTTTAAAATCAAAGGCGTCAATTACTCTATCTCTTCTGCCTGTGCGACATCTGCGCACTGTATTGGCAGCGCGATGGAGCAAATTCAGCTTAACAAGCAGGATGTGGTGTTTGCCGGTGGCGGTGAAGAGGAGCACTGGACGCTCTCTTGCCTATTTGATGCCATGGGCGCGCTCTCTACCCACTACAACGACACACCTGAGCAGGCTTCACGTCCTTACGACCAGGCCCGCGACGGTTTTGTTATCGCCGGTGGCGGTGGCATGCTGGTGTTAGAAGAGCTTGAACACGCTAAAGCCCGCGGCGCCAAGATCTACGGCGAACTGGTGGGTTACGGCGCGACCTCTGACGGCCATGATATGGTCGCTCCTTCGGGCGAAGGGGCCATGCGCTGTATGCGCCAAGCGATGGCAACGGTCGATGGCAGCATTGATTACATCAATACCCATGGCACTTCGACCCCCGTCGGCGATGTTGCCGAGCTGAAGGCGATACGCGAAGTGTTTGGGAATACAACACCCGCCATGAGCTCGACCAAATCGCTCACCGGCCACTCCTTGGGAGCTACCGGTGTACAGGAAGCGATCTACTCGCTGCTGATGATGCAACACAACTTTGTTGCCGCCTCAGCGAATATCACCGATTTGGATGAGCAGGCCGACGGCTTTGATATTGTCACCGAACGCCGCGATGACGTGACGATAGAACGTGCCTTGTCTAATAGCTTCGGCTTTGGCGGTACCAATGCGTGTTTAGTCTTCCAGCGTTTCAACGACTAACGAACGACTAACGCTAGTACGGCTACTCGCATGATAAGCATAAAAACGGCGCCCATTGGGCKCCGTTTTTATGCTCAGGCTTTTATGTACAGGCGKAACGTATACGCAAAAGACGGTTACCGAGAGGTAGGCCGTGGCACGTCTGAAATTTCCTGTAACTGCGCTTCAATCCACGCTTCGACGTCTGCGAGCACTTCATCGGGCATACGCCCGGCTGTTTCAATCGGCTTACCAATGCGCACACGCAGTACGCCTGGCCGCTTAACCCAGTGGCGGCCTGGCCAGCGTTCACCCGCATTATGAGCCACCGGCAACACCGGCACCCCTGCCCGACACGCCACCACGCTGCCACTTTTGTTATAGCGTTTGCGGATGCCTGGATCTACCCGTGTCCCTTCAGGAAAAATCAGTACTGAAAGCCCCGTTCCCAAACGCTCGACGCCTTGAGTAAGCACTTGCTTCATCGCCCGTGCTGGTTTCGAGCGGTCCAGACTAATCGGGCGAAGCAGGCGCAACCCCCAGCCGAAGATCGGCAGGCGCAGTAATTCGCGCTTTAACACGGTACATACCGGTGGCTTCATCACCTGTAGAAACACGGTTTCCCACTCACACTGATGATTAGCTTGAATCACACACGGGCCGCTAGGCAGGTTTTCCCGCCCCTGGATGTCGTAACGCACACCGCAGGCGATACGAAACCACACCATCAAAAAGTAGTTATACAAATTGAGTAAGCGGTAGCGGCCAGACAGCGGGAGAAACGGCGCAATGGGGAGAAACAGGATGCCGATCATTAGCATGGCCAAAAAGTAGCCGGCATAAAAAACCAAACTGCGAACCACATTTATCAAGCCGACGCTCCTGTATCGCTGACACGATTATTTTCACGGATCAAACACCACGCATCCAGCATACGCCCAGCCTCTAACCGCCACGGCTTCTGATGAACGCCAAACACGTCCAGCACTCGGCGGCAGTTTAAGACGCGCCGCAGCTTGGCATCATGGTGGTGTTTAAGCGGCTGAACCTCGCCGAGAGCAATCTGCTCGCCGCGCCCCTCAAGGTGCGTTAACAGCTGGGTGCGCACCATGGAGGTAAAGGTAAAGGCGCTGACGGGTTCGGTGCCCGCAAGATGGTAGGCCCCCCAAGCCTCAGCGCCGCTGACCTGCTGCTGTAGCATGCCAATCAACGCCATGGCGACGGCGTCCGCGGAAGTCGGGCAAAAAATCACATCCTCTGCGGCACGCACCGCCTTCCCGAGCACCAAGCTATCGATGATCTCATTGAGCCACGCATGACTGCCTTCCAGCGCAAACAGCGGGCCTAGGCGCACAATCAAATGGCGCTGAAACCCCGCACGGATACGATCACCGGTTTGTACCAGACGGCGCAAGCTGTCATCTCGCGGCGCAGGCACCACATGCTCATCAATGGGGACTTCCAAACCGTCTTCGTAAAGCTGATCAGAGACACACCATACCAACGCCACGTCTTGCGATTGGCAGGCATCCAGGCAGCTATCTACCGCATCGGCATGGGSCGTCACATCCGCTGGCGCCATGTTCAGTGGGTGTGCCAATGGTGGAATAATCACGGCGTCAGGGGCGATCGCCTCAAGGCGCGACGGCGTGATGGTCGTCCCTTGCTCTATGACTAACTCTGTATCGGCGCGACGGTTTGCTTCCCGGGCCAGTGCCAAGCTTAAGCAGTGTCCGGCATCCAATATCAAAAGTTTCACAACCATCCTCTGCACAATTTACAAACATCAGAGCCACCCACCAGGGTCTCGACACCGTCTTACAAGATATGGCTCATGGGCTGTCGCTCAGCGACAGGAGCGGTACACTTTACTGGTTCTCGCCCCCTGTAGGAAGCCTCCACGCAGCTCTCCCCAGCGAATTAGCCAACGTTGATCGCAATGAAAAACAGCCCAAATGGCTAATTTAAAATAGCACAATAGGGAATCCTTACGCTTTAAGCGCTTTAGCGACGATAAAGCTCATTAGTAGAGAGCCACCAACCATGACTAAGAAAGTTAAAAAACACCAACACTCAGACTGATCAATGGGGTTTTTAAAGCATTGCAAACAACATAAAAAAACAAACTCATATGATGAAAAAAACACTGCTAAAAAATTATTTTCTTAATCACGATATCGACCATTTCAAGTGCCACTCGAAAGACTCATACATAACCACCTATTTTTTAAAAAAAATCTTAAAAAAAATAATACAACAGCCTATTAGCACTAGATATTTAGTTCTTGTGGGCTGTGCCAAAACAGCTAAGGTAAAAAATTGTAATGATGAGTGACGAGGCGTAGCCATGCGTAACTCATAGAGATCAGATGCGCAGCACCTTTTCTACACCAAAAAAACCTAATTTGTCAGTCGTTGCTTGCAATTAGCACATACATCGCGGGGGTGTCCTATGTTCTCTATTACTTGGATCAATGCAACAACGGGTGAAATCCAGCGTGGCTTAAACAACGCACAAACAGTTACTACAGATGAAATAGAAAACGGTGCTATCCGCATTATTCCTATTATTAATGGCTCCCTTGATCCACTTTATCTTACTAATACAATAGAACTAACCATTATTTATAATGATGGAGAGCCAATAACCCTAACGAGCACGGCACCTCCTTTTATCTTTGACGGCCTCCCCAATTTTACCGGTGGTACTGTCCAGCTACTCATCACCGCACTAGATGATGCTGGTAATACCATTGAGACTGGGAACGATACAGTGGTTTTTGAAGTTACTGATAGTATCCCCGTAACGCCCGTTTTCACGCCTATCCGCATTCAGGCAGAAGATACTGATAATACAGATGGTGAGGGCAATTATGCTGTTATGACGGGCGGAGTGACCACGTCCGCCGTCGGCGAACCCAATGCCGTTAATGCTGATGGCAATGCCTATGCCGATTTTGTCGGCCCGAGTGGTGAAACTCTTACCTTCAATGTCGATGTCCCGGAGGCGGGTGAATATGAACTGGCGGTAAGCTATGCCTTAAGCCGTAACAACGATGCTGTCGCCAGCGAACGTAACCGCCCTCTGCGTCTAGAAGTGAATGATCAGTTGGTTGATCGCATGTTTGACCTACGCAGTACCAGCCCCGAAGGCAATAATAATGCAAGCGACTTCACTACCTTTGCTGAGCGAACCATTATCGTGCAGCTTCAGGAGGGCGCAAACAGTGTTAGCTTTACTTCCAATGGCATCAGCGGCCCCAATGTAGATTATCTCGAGATCCGCAAACCCGCGCTAGGCACTCAGGTGATCCAAGGCGAAGAGCTTTTTTTGTCACCAGAACCCGACCTAACCCCAGATGGCGCCGATACCAATCGCCCGGTGACTACCGCCAATATCGTAAGCCTCAACGACACCTTCCGAGTAGGTGCCGAAGAGGCTAGCTACCTGGATTGGGCATTTGGCAATGTAGATGCTTATGGGGAATTTGTTTATCAAGCCCCCGTCGCGGGCACCTATTCCATGACCGTTACTTATGCTAGTCAAAATAACAGGCCGCTTGACCTGTCTCTGGTCGAAGGCAGTAACTTAACGACTATTGGCACCTTTGCGTTTATAAATACGACCCCCGCCCTTTATATGCCCGATGATCTCGATGATCTGCCCAGCGGCGTAACTACCAGTACGCCCGATGCTACGCAATGGGAAGGTTGGACGACAGAAACACTCGAATTCACGCTAGCCGCTGGCGAAAACTTACTGCGGCTGGGCGGCCGCGCCAACGGCCCCAATATCGATAAAATTGAGATGGCGTTGGTGGCGGCAGAGCCTTCCGCACCCACCGCCCTGCTGCTAGATAACAACAGCGTGCTGGAAAACCAGGAAGGCGCCGTTATTGGTCAGCTCATTGTGGAAGACCAGGATGACGACACCCATAGTTTTACTGTCAGCGACGAACGTTTCGAAGTAGATGCCAGCGGCGTATTGCGTCTAAAAAGTGGCAATAGCCTTGATTTTGAAACGGCAACTTCGGTCAGCGTTGAGGTCACTGCTACCGACCCGGCGGGGGCGAGTGTCAGCGAAACATTCTTAATTGCCGTTGGTAATGTTGAAGATAGCGTTACACCTCCTTCCGAGCCCGCCGATCCCATCCGTTTACAGGCGGAAGCGTTCGATACTGCCACAATCTTCACCATCGAGAACATCGCCGCCGCCGATGGCGGCCAAGCTATTCGCTTACCCGGCAGCAGCGAAGGCACGGCCAGCTATGCACTCGATGGCAAAGTAGCCGCCGGTACCTATACCGTCATCGTCGGCTATATCGACGAGAGCGATGGCGAAAGCACTGCTCAACTGAGCATCAGCAACGCCGAAGGCGAAAGCTTCAGCGGCGATTGGACGTTTGACGACGACGCCGACAGCGGCAACGGTGTTCAGCCGCAAAACTTCCGCACCACCACCTTTACCGACGTGACCGTGGGCGATGGCGCTACGCTGTCGCTCAGCGCCAGCTCAACGGCGCTGGAGTACGCGCGCATCGACTATATCGAGTTTGTGCCCACGGGCAGCGTGGAGCCGGAGCCGACTATTCTACTGGGCATCGCCGATGCCGACCCGATGGTAGAGAGTGGCGATGAGGGCGTCACTACGCTGAGCTTTGCGTTGAGCGCCTCAAACGCTTTTAGCGGTGACGTGGAGCTTACCCTGGAAATTGATGGCGTTGCCGACACCCGCACGGTCAGCTTTATCGACGGTGCCGCCACCCTAGCCGTTGATGTCGCCAACGACGACGAAGATAACGGTAGCGAAACCGTCACGGTTGCCCTTATCGGCGCAACCGGTGACAGCTTCGCCATCGACAGCGCCGCCGCGACGGCCAGCGGTAGCGTCAGTGAAGATGACGAAGCGGTAGTGCCTGCCGATCCCATCCGCCTCCAGGCGGAAGCGTTCGACACTGCTACGACCTTCACCATCGAGAACATCGCCGCCGCCGATGGCGGCCAGGCCATTCGCCTGCCCGCCAACAGCGAAGGTACCGCCAATTACGCTCTTGATGGCAAGGTGGCTGCCGGTACCTATACCGTCATCGTCGGTTATGTCGACGAGAGCGACGGCGAAAGCACTGCCCAACTGAGCATCAGTGACGCCACCGGCGAGAGCTTCAGCGGCAGTTGGACATTTGATGACGACGCCGACAGCGGCAACGGTGTCCAGCCGCAAAATTTCCGCACCGCCACCTTTACCGACGTGACCGTGGGCGATGACGCTACGCTGTCGCTCAGCGCCAGCTCGACGGCGTTGGAGTACGCGCGCATCGACTATATCGAGTTTGTGCCCACGGGCAGTGTAGACCCGGAGCCGACTATTCTACTGGGCATCGCCGATGCCGACCCGATGGTGGAGAGTGGCGATGAGGGCGTCACCACGCTGAGCTTTGCGTTGAGCGCCTCAAACGCTTTTAGCGGTGATGTGGAGCTAGCCCTGGAAATTGATGGCGTTGCCGACACCCGCACGGTCACCTTCACTGACGGGGTCGCCACCCTAGCGATTGATGTCGCCAACGACGACGAAGATAACGGTAGCGAAACCGTCACTGTCGCGCTTATCGGCGCCACCGGTGACAGCTTCGCCATCGACAGCACCGCCGCGACGGCCAGCGGTAGCGTAAGCGAAGATGACGAAGGAGAGCCCCCCGTTGAATCAATTCGCCTACAGGCGGAAGCGTTTGACACTGCTACGACCTTCACCATCGAGAACATCGCTGCCGCTGATGGCGGCCAAGCTATTCGCCTGCCCGGCAACAGCGAAGGTACCGCCAGCTACGCCCTGGAGGGTAAAGTGGCCGCCGGTACCTATACCGTCATCGTCGGTTATGTCGACGAGAACGACGGCGAAAGTACTGCCCAGCTAAGTATTGGTAACGCCGATGGCGAGAGCTTCAGCGGCAGTTGGACATTCGATGACGACGCCGACAGCGGCAACGGCGTTCAGCCGCAAAACTTCCGCACCGCCACCTTTACCGACGTGACCGTGGGCGATGGCGCTACGCTGTCGCTCAGCGCCAGCTCAACGGCGCTGGAGTACGCGCGCATCGACTATATCGAGTTTATGCCCACGGGCAGCGTGGAGCCGGAGCCGACTATTCTACTGGGCATCGCCGATGCCGACCCGATGGTAGAGAGTGGCGATGAGGGCGTCACTACTCTGAGCTTTGCGTTGAGCGCCTCAAACGCTTTTAGCGGCGACGTGGAGCTTGCCCTGGAAATTAATGGCGTTGCCGACACCCGCACGGTCACCTTCACTGACGGGGTCGCCACCCTAGCGCTTGATGTCGCCAACGACGACGAAGATAACGGTAGCGAAACCGTCACGGTCGCCCTTATCGGCGCCACCGGTGACAGCTTCGCCATCGACAGCGCCGCCGCAACAGCCAGCGGTAGCGTAAGCGAGGATGATGCCGTTCCAGACACTGTCGCACCCATCGTTATCCAGGCAGAGGATGCTGCCCTGGTCACCGTCAATGATAGTGGCGTGCCCTCCAATGCCGATTTCACTCGGGTGGTAGATCCTAATAACAATGATGCCTTCGGTAATTACCGCGAAGGCGCCGTCGGTGGTGCCTATATGGACTTTGGCACAAACCCCGGCGACGAGGTTATCTTCAACGTTGAAACCGAGGTAGCCGGCACCTACACCGCGGTCATTCGTTACGCCAACGGTAGCGCAGGGCCCCGCCCCCTTGACCTAATGATCAATGGAACGCCTGCTCCCCAAGCGGCTTTCCCGCCGGCAGTCAATGATGGCGTCAACGACCCATGGGATAGCTGGCTAGAGCTTGAAGTGGAGATGGAGCTTCAAGCTGGCCCCAACAGCGTCTCATTTGCCATACCGGCAGTGGCCGATGGCGGTGTCAACAACGGCCCCAATATCGATCAGATTATCTTCAACTACCAGCAGGACGACGGCGGTGAAACACCCACCGAGCCCTTCCTGTTTGAGATTCAAGGTGAAGCGCTCACCATCGATGATGATGAGCCCACCCCCGATACAGTGGTTCGCGACGCTAGCAATCCAGAAACCAATGCAGCCGCTGGCCCGGACGGCCTATGGGATGGTTTTACCGGCAGCGGCTACCTCGATATGGGCAACGAAGCCGGTGATGCGGCCTTCTTTGAGGTAGCCGTCGAAGAAGCGGGCACTTATACCCTGAATGTGCGCTATGCCAACGGTGATGGCGCCGGGGCTAGCCGACCGATGACTCTCCTGGTAGGTGGCGCCCCCCAGGGCGAACTGGCCTTCCCCACCACTGGCGCAGGCAACGACGGCTGGGTGAATTGGCAAGACGCCACCATTGAGCTGGAACTGATGGCGGGCAACAACACCATACGACTTGAGAATATAGGTAATGCTGGCCCCAATATCGATAGTCTGAGTGTTAGCCGCGAGGGAGAAGAGGAGCCCCCCTTCGTTGAACCGGGGGAGCGCTTTGCCGTCAAGATCAATTTCGAGCCCGATGGCTTTGCCACCCCGGAAGGCTATATCGCCGATACCGGCTTAGCGTTTGGCGATCAATCCGTCGAGATCGATGGCCAAGTTTACCAGTACGGCTGGGTTACCGAGGCCTCCATCGCCGATGGCACCGAAAATGGCACTATACCGATGGCGATCAATACCCTCTCCAGTGTCGCCGTTAACGATCGTACCGACGACATCGCCGGTCTTGACCCCCGCCAGGGCACCTACGCCCACTTTGACCAGCCTGCGGAAGGCTATGTCCGCGCCGGATGGGAAATGGAACTGGACGACGGCTATTATGAGGTCACGATTTCTATCGGCGATACCTCAGGGCCTTACGACAGCGTCAATCTGATCAACGCCGAAGGTGAGCAATTCAGCACCCCCTTTACGCCGTTCCGGCCCGATGATTTTCCAGCCGACAATAGCCCCAGCAACGACACCGAAGGCTTCCGCTCCGACTTGGTTACCCGCGTGGTACAGGTTACCGATGGCCGCTTGACCCTGGATTCGATTGGCCTTGGTGATAATACCGAGATTCAGTATATCGAGATCCAGTCGATTCCCGACCTGACACCGGAGGATGACCGTGAGGCACCGGAAGATTACGCCTTCTTCACCGACCCGCGTGCTATCGCCGGAGTGGGCGAGAACGAGATTCGGGTCGAGTTAGACGCCGAAGACGGCACGCCCCCCACCGGCGTCGATCCCGATTCGGATATTTTCGTGGGCATCTCGGTCGTCGATGGCCGTGGCGGTGCCCTGCTGGAAAGCTTAGGTGACGGCTCCGTACGGCTCTTCGAAACTGTCAGCGGCGAAGAGGTAGCTCTCAACGTCAACACTACCGGCGGCTTCGATTCGTTGACGATTTCTCCCAACAGCATGCTCAAAGAGTTCACCAGCTACACCCTGGTCATCGAAGGCTTTCAGGATCGTGGCGCCAATGACAACCCTGACGCTCCAACTCGGGAGTTCCAAAAATTCACCAACACCTTCATCACCGGTGAAGCCTCTGAAATTGTGCCAAGAGAAGTAGCATTCAACGATGTCATTGAGCTCAACGGCGCTGCCGACAACGCCTACCAGTTCACCTCGCTGGAGCTATCCCCTGATGGCAGCAAGATGTACATCTCGAATATGCTGGGCGAGATCAAGCGTTACGACGTTAACCCGCAAACCGGTGCGCTCTCCAATGAGCAAGTGTTGGCACTCGACTACTTTGCGGGGGACTCTGCAGGGCCGCGGGGCATTATCGGCCTAACCTTCGACCCTACTGACCCCAATGTCTTGTGGGTAAGCGATAACTATCCAATTCCACTTGAAGGGCGTGATAATGGCGTCCCCGATTTCAGTGGACGCATTTCCAAGATTACCCTGGAAGAAGGTGACGCTTTCAACGCCAGCGCAGAAGCCTATATCACCGGGCTGCCGCGCTCCAACGGCGACCACGTTACCAATAGCCTCGAATTCCGCGCCAACCCCGAATTCGATGCCAACACCAACCCAGACGTACCAAGCCACTTGCTGTATCTACTTCAGGGATCGAACTCGGCAATGGGGGCACCCGATAGCGCTTGGGGTAACCGCCCTGAGCGACTGCTCAGTGCGGCTGTCATGGAAATAGATCCGACCCGTGAAGCGCCAGCAGGTGGCTTTGATGKGACTACCGAGCCCTTGCCTGAAGATGGTTTCAACCGCCGCTTTACCGACGATGACGGCGTTGATTTCAAGGCAGACCCGATTGCTATGGGTAATGACCGTTTCCTGGTCTTCGCGGCCAACGGTACTGCAACCGTAGAGGATTCCGATGGTAATCTAATCGAAAGTTATTATGACCCCTTCGCCGATGACGCCGTGGTTAAAATTTTCGCCACCGGCGTACGCAATGCCTACGACCTGGTCTGGCACTCCAATGGCAACCTCTATGTCCCGACCAACGGTTCGGCGGCTGGCGGCAACGTACCGGATGACCCTTCGACGCCGCAAAATGAATACGCAGGTAACGTCGAAAAACAGGACGACTACCTGTTTACGGTTAAGGAAGGGGGCTATTACGGCCATCCCAATCCCCTGCGCGATGAATTTATCCTCAATGGCGGTAACCCAACCGCAGGCAACGATACTAACCAGGTGGGCAACTACCCGGTCGGCCAGCAGCCTGATCCCAATTACGATATTGAGGGCGTCTATTCGCTAGGCGAGAACCGTTCTCCCAACGGCGTCACTGAGTACTCCAGCGGAGTATTCGGCGGCAACTTACAAGGTAGTGTGCTGTTCACCGAATACTCCGGCGGTGACGACATACGCTCTATCACTCTCGACGCCGCGGGCAACGTCATCGGTGATGAAGTGCTACGCGATGTTGACGGCAACGTCATCACCTATATAGATCCGCTGGATATTATCGAGAACCCGGCCACCGGCCAGCTCTACCTGCTGACGTTGAACCGCAATAATGGCCAGAGCCAAATCATTCGTCTCGACCCCGCACCGGGGGGTGTGATCGTCGACCCAGAGGAGCCTGAAGAACCTGGTGAAGAGTTGGTATCGCTACTCACTATTCAGGCCGAAGACAATACCCCCGACGACGGCACCAGTGTATCGGTTGCCCAAGGAGGKGGCGCGGAGATTCAGGTTCGAACCACCGCCAATCCTGAGCCCAATCAGCCAACCGGTGTGCGCCCTGGTGCCTTCGGTCTGGATGGCAACAACAATGATAGCGACGGCGTTCTCGGAGGATATGCCGATTTTGGCAGCACGAATAGCGACTTTATCACCTTCAGCTTCGAGCTCTCAGGCGCCGATGCGGGTGATTCAGTACTGCGGGTTCGCTACGGTAACGGCGACACAGTGGACCGACCATTGGAAGTGTTCGTTAATAACGTTAGCGTCGGCACCTTCGGTTTCAGCCCCCCTGCTGGCGTCACTGGCGATGCCGCCTGGAACGAGTGGCTCACGCTGGATATCCCTGCGGCGCTGGTATCAGGGCTTAATACGGTGCGCTTCCAAGCCGTCAATAATACGGGCCCCAATATCGACCAGTTGGAGATTCTCCAGGCMCCCGAAGACACAACGCCCGGCTACACCGACTACGAGGCCGAAAACGCTCAACTCGATGGCCCGGTAATCGTCACCAACAGTGTGGATGACCGCAACGCCTCCGGCGAAGGCTTCGTCGATTTCAATGGCACCAGCGACCAGAGTATTACCTGGACAGTAGAGGTCGATGAGGCTGGCACCTACGACGTTGGCTTCCGCTATGCCCTGGCAGCCTCCAAGGCCGACCGCCCCATGGTCGTCGCAGTCAATGGGGTAGCGATCGGGACACTTAATTTCCCAGGCCAGAGTAACGACGCTGAGAATAACTGGTTCTTCCAATCCGCTTCGTTAACTCTAGGTGCAGGCAGCAATACGATTACCGTCACGGCGCCGGACGCCAATGGCCCCAACGTCGACCTGCTACGCATCGCGGATACCCCGTTGGATACCTTCGAGCCCATCTACGCCGACATTGATGGCAGTGGCCGTATTGAGTTGGAAGGCGGCGATAGCGCCCGAGCCGTTAATGAGCGTACCGCTGACTTCTACTTCACAGTCAATCAAGATGGCGCCTACAAACTCGATCTGGCAGCCAATGCTGGGGCGCCGGATGGCGGCGGATTGACGCTACTGCTCAATGGCCAACCAATTGACCAAATGAGCTTCCCTGGTGTTGGTGAGGCCGGTGAGCAATCTGCTTATATCGAACTACAGGCAGGGGTTACCTATAACCTGAGGGTTGTGTCCAGCGCGGACGGTGTCAATGAAATCGACTATCTTGATATCTCGCCTGCCCCCGGCGACCCCGATGCGGATATCGCTATTCAAAGTAATGATGCGGCCTACTTCTCTGACCGCCTGCACTTTAGCTACCTGGAGAACGACAGCGCCTCCAACCCGAACCGCGACTACAAAGAGGATGCCACGGTCACCATCAGTAATACTGGCACCAATGCATTGACCTTTATTGACGCCGATCTTGACGGCCCCTTCACACTCGTCGCCCCCGATATTTTCGATGGACTGACCTTGGCAGCGGGTGAATCGATTGACGTGCAGGTGCTGTTTGACCGCGCGGCCTATACGCCGCCAACTAACGATGCTGGTGATGGGGTATTTGAGGGTACGCTGCGCCTGATTACCAACGACGCAGATACCCCTGTGGCCGAGGTGCACTTGGCCGGTTTCTGGCAGGCGCGTGATGAAGGCGGCTGGGAGCCCAACGTTAATGAGGTCTGGGAAGTCTTCGGTTTCGGCAACGTGATCGAGGGGCTCACCACGGTGGGCGGCGGCGAGAACTCGGTGCTCAACGACTTCGACCTCTACCGTCCCATCAACGATGACGAGGTTATGTCACGCTACTGGAAGATCGCCGATGGCTTTGAATCGGCCACCATTACCCAGCTGGCGGCCTACCATGGCGACGGGGGGGCTACGTTGGGGATTCATAATCCCGGCAATAAAAATCAGGACATTATACTTTCCAACCACGCGGGCAATAACAACCAGTCGCTACTGCCGATCAAGTCTAACGGCCAGTTCGCGACCGCCACCTTCACCCGCGACCAGATACCCGACGGTTGGATCGGCAACGACATCTTTGGCATTGAAGTCGCCAATCTCTCCACCGACCCATCGCTCAATCCGGCAGGGGGAGGAACAGTCCCAGCGGATGCAGAAGGCATCGAGCGCGGCTATACCGTGCGGGTATTCCAGGCGCTGAATGCTAACGGCAGCGTGATCCCCAATACCTACCTGGGGATCATGGATTACACCGGCATTAACTACGATTACAACGATAATATGTTTGTCATCGAAGGGATCTCACCGGTTTCCGGCGGCGAGATATCGATCACCAACCTGGATGGGGTACCGTCGGATGACCGCCTGGTGATGAGCCGGATACAGAATCCAGCTAATGCCAATCAGGTATTCCATGACGAATCGACCTTTACCATCACCAACGATGGCTTCGCCAATCTGGAGATCAGCAGCCTGGCAATTGCTGACCCCACGCTGTTTGAAATCGTGGGAGCGACAGAGAACCTGGTGATTCCTGTCGGTGGCACGTTGAATGTCACGGTTCGCTTTATCGCCGAGGATTTCAACGACGCCACGCTGTATGAGTCAACGCTGATCATTAACTCCAACGACGGAGACGAGGGGCAGAAAGTGATCCAGCTGGCAGGGCTTGCCCAGGGCCAGTCTGAGAGCGGCCAGGAGCCGCTAGTGCAAGAGATCGTCGACGCCTTTGGTTTCTCGACCAATGTGGCTGAGGGTCAGATGAACAAAGGCGGGCTGGTGGAGGCCAACGGGGATGAAATCCTCTCACCCTACTTCCAGCGCGCCGATGGCAGCACGCCAATCAAAATCACCCAGTTGGCGGCCTATCACACCCAAGGCGACGTAGCTCGACTGTTTATCCACGACGTGGATAGCCGTGACCGTGACGAGATATTGGCCCACGACGAGCAGGATGGGCAGACGCTACTGCCACGCACGCTCAACAACGGAGACCTGCTGACCACTACCACGCTTGATCGCGACGCTCCCTTCGGCTTCTTCGCGGATATTACCGGCCGCCAGGGCTACATCTCCTGGTCCGACCCGGACGCCAATCTCTACGAGGACACGATTGATGCCATCGGCAGCCCAGGCACCAATCTCAATTGGGACGAAAATGACGGCCACCTGATTCGTGTTTACATAGCTAAAGACGCCGAAGGCAACGTGATCCCTAATACCTATATCGTGATTCAGGACTACGCGGGGGTTAACTACGACTACAACGACAATATCTTTTTGGTCGAGAATGTTCAGACCTACGACCCCACCGGGGCCGAGGATGCCAACGGTAACGGCCGTGTCGATATCTATGATGACGATGATGGCGATGGCATCCCCAACTTTCTGGATGGGGACGCACCTGCGGAGCCGGATGAGCAGACCGCCTACAATGCCACCGAAACACCGTGGGCGCTGGGAGCAGATGGGTTAACGCTGGAAGCCAAGCTGTTCGATAACGGCGGCCAGGGGGTGGCCTATAACGACACAACTACAGCTCATCAAGGCGCGCCTTTCCGCTCTGACGAAGCTGTGGATATCTCCAACGGCACAGAGGCGCTGGGCTATATCGCCGATGGCGAGTGGGTGGAGTACACCCTAAATGTGGAAACGGCAGGCACTTACGCACTGAGTTTCCTCACCTCGGCGGTGTCAGACGGTAAATCCATCACTGCCGCGTTTGAGCAAGGCGGCAGTTTCCAAGGCAGCTCCTCCGTCAATTTGCCTAACACCGGCAGCTTCACCAGCTTTCAGACCGTGGGCCCACTGGCGTTCGATCTCGCAGCGGGCGAGCAGGTATTGCGGCTAACCTTCAACGGCGGCCAGCTTGATCTGCAGTCGTTCAGTTTCGAGGCCATTGACCTGGGAGAGGAAAATGAGCAACAGCCCTTTAACACCAACCAAACACCCTGGCTGGTGGAGAACGACGGACTCGTGCTGGATGCAGTCAACTACGATACTGGCGGCCAGGGCATTGCCTACAACGACAGCAGCGAAAATCAGGAGGGCAGCAATTTCCGCGGCGACGGCGTGGATATTGTCGGTAATGGTACGGCCATCGGCTGGATCGAAAACAATGAGTGGGTCGAGTACACGATTAATGTTGCCCAGTCAGGCACCTACGAGCTTGCGTTTCTCTCGGCGCTAGGCACAACCGGTGGCGCTGCACGCTCCATCACCGCGTCATTTGCCCAAGGGGATAGCTCTTACACCACCACCTCCCCGGTCAGCGTGGGCTTTAGCGGCAGKTGGACGACCTTTGTGCCTACTGACAGCGTGCAGGKGAATCTGGAAGCTGGAGAACAGGTGCTGCGCTTAACCTTCAATGGCGGCTCCCAGGATCTGGCCTCGCTCTCACTCGTCCCTATCACTACTACTGACAACCAAACACCGTTCAATGACAGTGAAACCCCCTGGTTGATTGATGACGGCGGTCTGTTTCTCGACGCCATCAACTACGACCAGGGAGGCGCGGGCATTGCCTATAGCGATAGCAGCGAAGCGCAACTGGGTGACGCCAGCATTCGCGGCGAAGGCGTGGATATCGTTGGCGGCGGTGAGGCCATAGGTTGGATCGCCAATAATGAATGGGTAGAGTACACCGTCGATGTCGTTGAAGCTGGCGAACACACCTTCTCGTTTATTACCGCGACACCTTGGTCTGGCCGCAGCATAACGGTCGCCGCTGAGAAAGATGGCGTGTTCTACGCACAAGCCTCCCCGCTTAGCGTTCCCAATAGCGGCGACTGGGGAAACTATGTCCAAGGGCCGGAGGTGACGCTCAACTTGCAGGAAGGCGAGCAAGTGGTACGGCTAACCTTTAATGGTGGCTCAATGGATCTTCAATCACTCATCATTGAACAAGAGGATAGCCAGCCCGCAGCGCTCAACGTTGATGCTGGGGACGATGCCCTAGGCGTCATGGGGGTTCAAGAGCCATCAACCAGTGAACAGCTGTTCTAATCGCTGTGGCTAGACCGCTAGTGCAATATAGCCCGCTTATAGCGGGCTATATTGGTAGCTAGTTACGCGTTTTGGCACTTTGCTACTTAGAACGGAATCTCATCGTCAAAGTCGTCGAAGTTACCCGGATCCGGGGCGCCGTAGCTGCTGTTCTGCTGGTTGGGCGGGGGCGGTTGATTGCCCTGCTGCGGCGCTGGCTGGGCAGGACGAGGCGGCTGTGGGCTCTGCCCGCCGGGGTAATTATTACCGCCTTGGGGCGCGCCACCCTGCGGAGGATAGCCGCCTTGGTGATTAGCGGCAGGACTATTTTGAGCTGGTGCGTTCTGAGGAGCATTCTGGGGATAGTTATTCTGCGGGGCGCCGCCGCCCTGGAAGTCACCGCTGCGACCATCAAGCATCTGCATGTCGTTGGCGACAATTTCTGTCGAGTAGCGATCCTGGCCGTTCTGATCCTGCCACTTACGGGTTTGCAGACGCCCTTCAATATAGACTTTAGAGCCTTTTTTCAGGTACTGCTGGGCGATTTCGGCGGTTTTATTGAACATCACCACACGGTGCCATTCGGTGCGCTCCTGACGCTGTCCACTCTGGCGGTCCATCCAGGTATCGGTGGTGGCCAGGTTTAGGTTGGCCACGGCGGTGCCGCTGGGGGTGAAACGCACCTCTGGATCCTGCCCGAGGTTGCCAATCAAAATGACCTTGTTAATGCCGCGAGCCATAAGACGCTCCTTTAATAGCTGCCTAGTAGAGTTTATTGCCAACCGCCGTCACACTTTATCGCCACGGCTGGATTAAGATTTTGGAGGTGCCATCAGCCTGTTCAAGGCCGCCTGGTCAAGCTGCTTTCGATTGACCTTTAAATAGACCAAACGCTCTTCCGGCACCACCATTACGTCTTCGACGCCGACCACATCGGCTAAGTGCTCCATCAACAGGKCGAGCGCGTCTGCCTGAGTCTCGTGCAGCGCCACCMCTTCGCTGGAGAGCGGCGGCGGTGAGGGCATCCGCCACATGGCAATCCACCAGCATAGCGCAAGCCCAGCACAGCCAATAAAGACCGCGTTGAGGCCGCCATAATGCGCCAGCAAACCACCTAATGTACCGCCTAAAAAAGCGCCTAAAAACTGGCTGGTGGAGTAGACCCCCATGGCGGTACCCTTCGCCCCCGCCGGGGCCAGCTTGCTGAGCATGGAAGGTAGCGTCGCTTCCAGCAAGTTAAAGCCGGTGAAGAACACAAACAGCCATACAAACAGCCAGTAGCTTGGCGAGAGTGGCAACCCTAGCCCTGCCAGACTAATCACAATAGCGCCGATCGCCATTAGACACATCAAGCGCATGCGCTGCTGCTTCTCGGCGACAATAATCAACGGCACCATGGCCACAAACGATAGCGCCATAATGCCAAGATACGCCAGCCCGTGATACTCAATTGCCACACCGACGTTTAGCAAGCGAAAAGGAACCGCCACAAATATTGCCATCAGCACTAAGTGCAGGGCAAAAATCGACAGATCCAGCCGCCATAAATCAGGCCGGGTGATGACGCTTTTAAATTGCTGGCGATCCATACCCACATCGCGGTGGCGCCGCCGCCGCGGCGCAGCAGGCACCCAGCGCCATAGCACCAAAAGGCCTACTAGCGTGAGCAGTGCGGTACACCAAAACACGCCGGCAAGCCCCGCCCAGGCGGCAAGCCATGGCCCCAGCACCATGGCAATGGCAAACGACACGCCAATAGAGAGGCCAATGGTCGCCATGGCGGCAGTACGGATTTCCTCACGGGTTTGATCCGCCAGCAGCGCCATAATGGCCGCGGCCACAGCACCGCCGCCCTGCAGCGCCCGTCCGGCAATAATGCCCATAATGGTATCAGAGAGCGCGGCAACCACACTGCCGAGAGCAAATATCACCAGCCCCATGGCAATCACCTGCTTACGACCAATGCGGTCAGAGAGTAAGCCAAACGGGATTTGCAGCGTTGCCTGGGTTAAGCCATAAATACCCAGCGCCACGCCAACCAATAGTGGGGTTGAGCCCTCAAGGGTGTCGGCATACAGAGCTAACACCGGCAGCACCATAAACAGGCCCAGCATGCGCGACGCATATAGCCCGGCCAAACCACTGATCGCACGGCGTTCAGAGGCCAGCAATAGTGCGGAAACCTTACGCATAATGCCCTTTTCTATGGTGGTTAAACATGGAGTGAATCAGCTTGGATTGCGCCAATTCCCTATTCTAGCGGTTTGGACTGGCACTGGAAACGTCGCGAGTTGACGCAGGTTATCAAAGCGGTTTTGCCGGGAGGGTGCAGACAAACGTATAATCACGCTTTTGCCGCGCGATTCGAGGTGTTGATGGACAGCATTCTGGTCAGGGGTGCCCGCACCCACAACCTCAAGCAGATCGATGTGGAACTGCCCCGTAACAAGCTGATTGTGATTACCGGCCTCTCCGGCTCGGGTAAATCGTCGTTAGCGTTCGACACCCTTTACGCCGAGGGGCAGCGCCGCTACGTGGAATCGCTCTCCACCTATGCGCGCCAGTTCCTGTCGATGATGGAAAAGCCCGATGTGGATCACATCGAAGGGCTGTCACCTGCGATCTCCATTGAGCAGAAGTCCACTTCCCACAACCCGCGCTCGACCGTGGGCACCATTACCGAAATTTACGACTACCTGCGCCTACTGTTTGCCCGTGCCGGGACGCCCCGCTGTCCAGAACATGGCGAGGACTTGGAAGCCCAGACCATTTCGCAGATGGTCGATCAGGTCATGAACCTCGCCGAAGGCACCAAGTTAATGCTGCTGGCGCCGGTGGTCAAAGGCCGTAAAGGTGAACATTTACAGCTATTGGCAGAGCTACGCGCCCAGGGCTTTGTGCGCGCCTTGATCGATGGTCAGGTGCTGGAACTGGATGACATCGCACCACTGGATAAGCGCAAAAAGCACGATATCAGCGTCGTCGTTGACCGCTTCAAAGTGCGCGACGACCTTGCCCAACGTTTGGCGGAGTCCTTTGAAACCGCGCTGAACCTCGCCGACGGCACCGCCATGATTCACTTTATGGACGGTGAACGCGACGATATTGCCTTTTCATCGCGCTTTGCCTGCCCGGTGTGCGGCTACTCGCTGGCGGAACTTGAGCCACGCATGTTCTCGTTCAACAATCCTGCGGGCGCCTGCCCTACCTGCGACGGGCTAGGCGTACAGCAGTACTTCGACCCCGACAAGCTCATCAGCCACCCGGAACTCTCGCTAGCCGAAGGCGTGATAAAAGGCTGGGATCGGCGCAATATTTACTACTTTACTCAGCTCCAGGCGCTGGCCAAGCACTACGGATTTGAGCTTGAAACGCCCTGGCAAGAGCTCGCCCACCACCAGCAGGAGGTTATCCTCAACGGTAGCGGCGATGAGCAGATTCCGTTTGTCTATGTGGGCGACCGGGGCCGTAAAGTGACGCGCGAGCACGCCTTCGAGGGCGTGCTGCCCAACATGCAGCGCCGTTATCGGGAAACCGAATCCAACATGGTCCGCGATGACCTGGTCAAATACATCGCGGTGCAGCCTTGTGCCACTTGTAACGGCTCACGACTGCGTAAAGAGTCGCGCCATGTCTATGTGGACGATCACAACATCGCCGAAATTGTGCGCTTCCCCATTGGTGAAGCGTGGCGCTATTTTGCCGATCTAAGCCTGCCCGGCCGCAAGGGTGAGATCGCCGATAAAATCGTCCACGAGATCCATGCCCGACTAGAGTTTCTGGTCAATGTGGGGCTCGATTATCTCAATCTGGAGCGCAGCGCCGATACCCTTTCTGGCGGTGAAGCCCAGCGTATCCGCTTAGCCAGCCAGATTGGCGCAGGCCTGGTTGGGGTGATGTATATTCTTGATGAGCCCTCAATTGGCTTGCACCAGCGCGACAATGACCGGCTGCTGAAAACCCTGGAGCGACTGCGCGACTTGGGCAATACCGTGATCGTGGTCGAGCACGACGAAGACGCCATTCGCGCCGCCGATCACGTGCTGGATATCGGCCCCGGTGCCGGCGTTCACGGTGGAGAGATTGTCGCTCAAGGCACGCCCCAGGACGTGATGGACAACCCCAACTCGCTGACCGGTCAATATCTTTCGGGTACCCGGGAAATTGCGGTGCCCCCCTACCGCATTCCCGGCAATCCAGAAAAGCAGCTGATTGTGCGTGGCGCTACCGGCAACAACCTGCAAAACGTAACGCTAAGCCTGCCGCTGGGGCTGTTTATCGCCATTACCGGGGTTTCGGGCTCGGGTAAATCGACGCTGATCAACGGCACCTTGATGCCGATTGCCGCGCGCGAATTAAACCGCGCCACCACGCTGACCGCCGCACCCTATGAGAAGATAGAAGGGCTCGACCAGCTCGATAAAGTCATCGATATTGATCAGAGCCCGATTGGCCGCACGCCGCGCTCCAACCCGGCCACCTACACAGGCATTTTCACCCCCATTCGCGAGCTGTTTGCAGGCACCCAAGAAGCGCGTTCGCGGGGCTATAAGCCGGGCCGTTTCAGCTTCAACGTCAAGGGCGGGCGCTGCGAGGCGTGCCAGGGCGAAGGCATGATCAAGGTAGAGATGCACTTTCTACCGGATATCTACGTGCCCTGTGACGTGTGTAAAGGCAAGCGCTATAACCGCGAAACCCTGGATATCCATTACAAGGGTAAAACGATCCACGAAGTGCTGGCCATGACGGTGGAAGATGCGCTGGAATTTTTCAGTCCGGTACCGGCTATTGCCCGCCGCTTGCAAACGTTGCTCGATGTAGGTCTTTCCTATATTCGCTTGGGCCAGAGCGCCACCACCCTATCCGGTGGCGAAGCGCAGCGGGTTAAACTCGCCCGTGAATTGGCCAAGCGTGATACCGGCAAAACGCTGTATATCTTGGATGAGCCCACCACCGGCCTGCACTTTGAGGATATTCGCCAACTGCTGACGGTACTTCACCGTCTGCGCGATCACGGCAATACCATCGTGGTGATTGAGCACAACCTGGATGTGATCAAAACCGCCGACTGGATTGTCGACCTTGGCCCCGAAGGGGGTTCAGGTGGCGGACAGATCATCGCCGAGGGCACGCCGGAACAGCTCGCCAAACAGGACGTTTCGCATACCGGCCGCTTCTTAGCGCCGCTGCTCGCGCGAGGCAAGCGTGCAACGAAGCGCTGACGCTGGTTTTCGAGGGGTGAGCAGCGCTCACCCCAGGCTAAATAGGTACGCTAGTTAGCCTATTTGGGCGACGCAGTAGATGGCCACATCGTTTATAGTGGCGGGCAGATAATCGTTAGCAGTATTATCCAATCCTGTGCTGGAGGGATACGTCGTGGGTCAGGAAAACAGCTGTATTATTAAGCACTTCAATCATTACTGTTCATTAAGCGATGATGAGAAGGGATTGCTCATGGCGCTAGAGGAGAGCCCAACCAATATTAAGTCGGGCACGCTACTCTGGGAGATGGGCGATGCGGCCAATGAGTTTTGCACACTAAAAAGTGGTTGGGCCTACTCCTACCGTCACTTAGAGAATGGTGACCGACAGATTCTCGAAGTGTTTTTGCCGGGCGATATCATCGGGTTGCGCGAGKTTGCCTTCTCGCAGCGGCTTGAAAATGTGCGCATGATTGATGATGGCGTGATTTGTCATTTCCCGCATAAACGTATGCTGGAAATATTTCGCCAGTCGCTGCCCCTCACCTCGGTGATGTTTGCCATTGGCAGCCGTCAGCAGGCGCTGCTCACTGAGCGCCTCGTCACTCTGGCCAGACGCAGTGCACGTAAGAAAATGGCGCATTTTCTGTATGAAATGTATTTAAGGCTGCGCCAAACCAACCCGGATATTAGCAACCAGTTCCGCCTGCCGCTCTCCCAGGAGCAGTTAGCCGATGTGCTCGGGCTAAGCCCGGTACACGTTAGCCGCACCTTTACGGCGCTTAGTGAAGACGGCCTGGTATTTCGCGACCGCCACCATGTCACCATTCCAGACTTATCCGCGCTATGCACCGAAGGTGAATTTGACGATTGCTACCTCACCGACAATGTCCGGCCGCTGTTAGGCGATTCCACCTGAGAAAACTAACCACACTTTGACCAGCCACAGCCAGCATAGCAGGTCGGGCAGCCATCCATCATGATCAGCTCACCGCGGCACTCGGGGCAGTTACCCACTATGGCGGGGCCACTGCCTTCAGACTTTTTTCCCGTGGCTCCTGCTCCACCAATTGGCTCAACCGCCCCCTGTTCGACTGAATCCGCTTCTGCGCTCTCTTCCGGCTGCCAGGCATGGCCATGCTGCATACGGTGAGCATAGCGCTCCACTAGCTGTTCAACCGGCACTTGGTTACCGTCCCTATCCAGAAAGCCGCGGCGGTAGAGAATCTGCTGAATCGACCAGGCAATCGCCGCCACTTCCGAATCGTGGAACATCGGCTTKTTCCAGCGATTCATGCCACAGCGCACCAAACCTTTGTCCCAGGCTACTTTGCGTAGATCCGCCACCGCCTGGGTAACGTAACCACCGCGCGCCGCCAGCGACAGGCTTCGCATGGTCGCGGTGATCCACTGGTGCTCGCTGGAGAGCTGCCCTGAGGGGAAAAAGAACTCTACTGGCCGCTCAATCACCACGCGCTTGCCACCAATCACACCTTCCACCGGCATAAACGATACTAGCAGATAGACTTTCTTGCGCCCCTCCGCGCCTACGTATGAAATCTTTTCCGACACTGCCTCTAAGGTGCCTTCCGGACGGGAAGGAATACGCACCGTTAGCGGATCTTCATCCAGGAGTTCAGGAGCGGGCGCGGCCTGTTCCTGCTGCTTGATACGGTAACCAACAATTTTCGAGGTAATTTCAACAGCCATTGGGATATATCTCCGTTTAGCAAAGGTGTGCGTTAGTGAATAGAGCCGCTTAGCGCGGCATCACCATTTGCCGTAGGTGCCCTCTTTTAAGCCATCAAACAAGTTGGCAGCGTTATGCTCTTCACCGTCATAAATCACCGTCTCGTTGCCATTTAGCTCTAGCGTTTCACCGTTTTCCAGCTCAAACACGTAGGTGGTGTTTTTAAGGTCATCTTCACGCACCAGCACACCCTGGAAGGCCTCAGGATTAAAGCGGAAGGTTGTGCAGCCTTTCAAGCGGCTTTCATAGGCCTGTAAATAGAGCCCCTGGAACTGCTCAAAGGCAAAGTCTGTCGGCACATTGACCGTTTTCGAGATCGCCGAATCCACCCAGTGCTGGGCAGCGGCCTGAACAGCGACGTGCTGCTCAGGCGAGATCGCGTCAGCAGTGACAAAATAGTCAGGTAAGTCGCTTTCTACTGCGTCTGCGGCGATAAAGTGACGGTAGGCGGCCAGCTCAAACGACACCACCTCGACCTGCTCTTTGGTCTTTTTACCCGACTGAATAATATTGCGGAAGTAGCGGTGCGAGAACGACGGCTCAATGCCGTTGGAGGCATTGTTACCCATCGACAGGCTGATGGTGCCGGTCGGCGCAATCGAGCTGTGGTGGGTAAAGCGCGCGCCGTGCTCGGCCAGTTGCGCCACCAACTCCGGCTCATGCTCGGCCACTTGGGCCATATATTGGCTGTAACGGGCGTGCAGAATGCGCCCTGGCACTTGATCACCCACTTCGTAGCCATCTTTAGCCAACTGTGGCCGCTCACGCAGCATTTTGGGGGTAATGGTGTGCTCCTGTTCGAGCACCGGCGCCATGCCCTTCTCTTGAGAAAGCTCCAGCGCCTGTTTCCAGCCCTCAATGGCTAAATGACGGCTGACTTCATCGGTGAATACCAGTGACTGCTTAGAGCCGTAGGGAATCTTTAACATAGTAAGCGTCGACCCTAAGCCTAGAAAMCCCATGCCGTGGCGACGCTTGGCTTCAATCTCACGCTGCTGCTGAGGCAGCGGTAGACCAGCAATTTCCACCACGTTGTCAAGCATACGGGTGAAGATCGCCACCACTTTGCGATAGCGTTCCCAATCAAAGCGCGGCTCGGCGCCAAAGGGGTCAATCACAAACTTGGTCAGGTTCACTGAACCCAGTAAGCAGGCACCCTCAGGTGGCAACGGCTGCTCGCCACAGGGGTTGGTAGCGCGGATATCCTCACAGAACCAGTTGTTGTTCATGCGGTTCACTTGGTCGATCAGGATAAAGCCGGGTTCGGCGTAGTCGTAGGKAGAGGACATGATGGTGTCCCACAACTCCCGCGCTTTGATCACTTCAACAATGCGGCAGGCAACGCGGCCTTCGGCATCTACCGTGTAGCCCTCTTCAACCACCGGCCAGTCGCGGTAGATCAGGTCTTGCGCTTTAACGTCCTCTTTCTCACCAGGATGTAGCGGAAAGGCCAGCGGCCAGTCGGTATTGTTTTTGACCGCTTCCATAAACTCGTCAGTGATCAGCAGGCTAAGGTTAAACTGCCGCAGGCGACCGGCTTCACGCTTAGCCTGGATAAACTCGCGCACGTCCGGGTGGCCCACATCAAAGGTGCCCATCTGGGCGCCACGGCGGCCACCGGCAGAGGCGACGGTGAAACACATCTTGTCGTAGATATCCATAAACGCCAGCGGGCCGTTAGTGCCCGCGCCAGCGCCAAACACAAAGGCACCCTTATGGCGCAGCGTCGAGAAGTCGTAGCCGATACCGGCCCCGGATTTCAGCGTCATGCCCGCATCGACCACCGAGTCGAGAATATCGCGCATGGAATCACGAATGGTGCGCGAAACGGTGCAGTTTATCAGGCTCACCGCCGGCTTGTAGGCCTCAGCGCCTGCGTTGGAAAGAATACGCCCGGCAGGAATGGCGCCATTTTCCAGCGCCCAACGAAATTTCGGCAGCCACTCTTCGGCTTTATCACCTTCCACCGCAGCAAGAGCACGTGCAACCCGTTCAAACGTCGCCCCGACGTCCTGATCGACGGGCTGGCTATGACGATCCTTAAGACGGTATTTGGCATCCCAGATCTCCCGCGAGGGGGCCTGCATCGGGACGTCATTAGAGGTCTTGATAGCCTTAGCAGCGGTGCTCATGTCGCAAAACTCCTTCACAGCGGGGTGAATATAGCGCTCAAATGGGACGATTATAGATGGTATCGAGGTGAAGTATAGACACGACTTAACACCATATGAGGCACTTTTTTTAAATTTTTCTACCATATATAGAAAAATCAGCACCTTACACTTTTGTCCCTCACCTACACGCTATAGACTGGTTTTTCGGTTAATAGTCTAAGGATTTTGGTTAGATGGCTCAGATCATGACGGCAACTACCTTAATAACGACAGCAATGGCCGTCTCATTGCTGATCGCAACGCCCATGGCTAACGCAGCCACATTTAATACCGACGACGTCAGTACCCATGATCATTGGCACTCCATGACGCTCTCACTGGGAAACGAGCGCCACTACCGGGCGGTGGAAGCCCACAGCTACTCAGACGCGACGCTGAGCCTGAACGCCACGCCGGGAGTATGCGATTTACCCTGGCTGGAGATGCGCGTCACCCTTGAGCAGCAGCAGGGGGAGAGCCGGGCGGKTAATCTGGTGCCTACTCGACTACGCGTCGATGAGCAGCCCGTCATCGACACCATGGCCGAATTTATCACCGAGCGCGGCGATGACGGGTTTTATGCCCACTTTTATTTAAGCGACTTGGAATCCCTGATGGCCGATATGCGCCAGGGCGAACAACTGTTTCTCGGCTTTGACCAGGAAGAGCGCGAGCCTTGGTATATGACCTTTAGCCTGCAAGGCGCTGACGCCGCGATTAACCGAATGATGACGCAGTGTGAAAGCCACGGGGCGGCCACTCAATAATTCAATAAAGTATGAATTATTAAATTGACATCACGGGCTCTAGCGCCATTTCGACGCGGTTGCGTCCGCCATGCTTAGCGCGATACATAGCGTCGTCGGCCCGTGAGATAATGGTTTTGCAGCTGTCCCCCGTCTGCCAAACGGCAACCCCAATACTCACCGTAATCCTTTGTTCAAGCCCTTCTATACGCAGCTCTGCGACCAGCGAGCGCAGTCGTTCGGCCAGGCCAATAGCGGCGTCAATATCCGAGTGGGTCGCCAACACAATAAACTCTTCACCGCCCCAGCGGCCCAGGTGGTCGCAGCCACGCAGCGCGTTTTCAACTAAGCGTGCAAGGGCCACCAGCACATCGTCACCCACGCTATGGCCGTGGGCATCGTTGATCTGCTTAAAGTTATCCACATCAAACAACAAGAGGGCGAAGGCGGCCGCGTAGCGCTTGGCGGCCACTAGCTCGGCATTGATCGCCTCTTCAATGCGGTACCGGTTCCACACCTTGGTGAGGGGATCAAAATGGGCTAATTGCTCCAACCGCTGGTTGGCCTCGGCAAGAGCTTTACGCTCGTGCTCCAGGTGCATATTCAGCGAGCTAATTTCATAGGCTGAAATGGCCAGCGTCAGGTCTTCACCCAGGTCGACCGCCGCTAAGCGCTCTACCCGCTGCCAGGCTTCGCTCTTACCCACCACTTCCTCATGCCAAGCAACCGACGGGGTCACGAGCGCCACCGGTTGAGGATGGGTTGCAGGCTGCATCGCCCAATACAGCGTTTCCACCTGCTCGGGGCGAAAAAATATCAGCCAGGCGCGCTGAGTTGAGCTCATTGGCAGCGGCACCGCCAAGGCTCCGCACTGCTCGGGCATGGCCAGCGAAGCGGTTAACGTCTCTTTGGCGATTTCGCGCGTGCACCAAGGCCCGCTATGCACGTGGGCTCTTTCCAGACGTAGCACAAACTGGCTAATGGCTTCTGGGGTCGGCGTCATGCCTGCTTGATAAGCGCCGCCATTCMCCCATAGCACTACACCATGGGCGCGAAACAGCTTCATCCAGGTAGCCGCCTGCTCCTGGAGTAGCTGCTGGGGGCTTTGTGGCTCGCTACGCGCTCGGGTACTCAGTGCCAAGCTATCCTGAACCCGCTGCAGGTAGCGGGCTTCTTGTCGCGCCCGGAGCAGCAGTAAGCGCTGGGTGGCCATCTGCACCAAGGTACGAACGGCATCACGTGCCGACGGCTCAACCGAGTGCGGCGCGGCCGAGTGGCAAAACACTAGCCCCCATAAGCCGGTATCACCCTGCATTGCCAAACTGAGTGAGCCGCGTACCCCCAGCCGGTTTAAATAGCGCTGCCGTTCCGGGGCAGGCGCGCGTAAAAAGCTGCCACTAAGGCTTGCTCCCGAGTAGGCGGGCGTCAGCGTTTCAGGCGGCGCATCGACGTCTTCAATTAACCGTACAGGGTAGTGTTGGTAACTTTTGCGCAAGGCAGCTGGGAAGTCGCTGGCGGGAAAGCGCTGCCCCAACAGCGAGGGCAGCTGTTTTCCTAGCGCTTCGGCAACCATCAAACCATGCCAATCGCTATCAAAATGGCACACCGTCACGCGATCATGGCCGGTAAGCTGTTGAATCGCGTTAACCAAGGAGTCGAGCAGCTCTTCCTGATGGGTGGCTTCCGCTAAGCGCATCAGCCGCTCATTGACGGTGCAGAGCAAGCGGCGCTTACCCTGGGGATTTAGTGGTTCAATCTCGACGATAACCTGCTCGCCTACCCGGTAAGCATGGAGCTGAAAACGCACGTTGCTATGCTTGGAACGAATAAACACTAGCGGGCCGGAAAGCCGCTGCTGCCCGTGCATTTCGCGACGCACCCGCTGGCTTAGCCGTTTCCCCAACACACAGCCAAGGGTGAGCTGCCCATTTTCAGGGCGCTCAACACCGGTTAAGCGGGTTAAGTTAGTGCTACTGGCTTGGATGCGTCGACAATCAGCATCTAATACCAGCAGGGCACCAAACGACTGCAATCGCGGGTGGTACATGGACACAAACGTGGCCTCGCAATCTATTCACCCTCGACCTGCTGTCTTAGCAGCAGCTCTACGCGCCGGTTGGCAGCTCGCCCATCCGCGGTTGCGTTCGGTTCCATGGGTTGGGTATCGGCATATCCGACGGCCCGCATACGTGAAATATTGAACCCTTGGCGCTCTAAGTGCCTCACCACGGCGATTGCCCGCGCTGATGAAAGCTCCCAGTTCGAGGGGAAGCGAGCCGTTGAAATCGGCACGCTGTCGGTATGCCCCTCCACCGATATCTGGCCATCAAAATTCGTCAGCACACCGATAAGGCTTTCAACCACGCCTCGCCCTTGGGGGGTTAGTACCGCTTGGCCGCTGGGGAATAGCAGGCTGGTATCAATCCGCAGCGTCACCCCTTCGCGGCCTTGCGAAACGCTGACTCCAGGAATATCAAGCCCGTCAAACTGCGGCTGCACCCCAGCGTGGCGGGGCTGAATCCCGGTGGCTAGAGACGCCAGCGGCAATGATGATACCGCGCTGGCCGAACGCATGAAAGCAGTATCAGCCGCTTCACCGCCGCCCGGCGGCGTCAGTGAAAGCAGCAGTACAAAGAGCGTGATCAGCAGCGTCAATACATCCAGATAGCTGGTTAACCAGCCCTCTTCACCATCGCCTGGCGACGGCGTCATTTCCAGCGCGTGGCGTGTATCGCGGTCTAGCATCGGGCCTACCCCTTGGCCGCCGAACTCACCGACGAGTCAGGCCTGGGTTTGACGCTGTTATCACGAATTTCATCGTGGTAGTTAGCCACAAAGGAGTTGAGTGTCTCTTCGATAAACGACGGCAGGCGACGCTTGGTAATCAGCGAAATACCTTCCAGCACCATGTTCATGGTAATCAGTCGCTCTTCGGTGCGGCGCTCTAACTTCACCGCAATCGGTTTAAACACTAAGTTGGCGAGTAAAATGCCATAGAAGGTAGTCAGCAGGGCCACCGCCATGCGCGGCCCAATCACCTGCAAGTCGCCTGCATCCATGACTTCCAGCATATTGACCAGCCCTACCAGGGTACCGATCATGCCAAACGCAGGCGCATAGGTGGCCATGGTGCGAAATATTTGTGCCTCGGCATGCTCACGCGCTTTAAGGCGGGCGATGCGCCAGCGCAACATGTCAAAAATTTCGTCCTCTTTGGTGTTGGCGATCACCAGTTGGATCCCGGTGCGCAGAAACGGATTGCGGGTATGCTCCAACTCGCGCTCGACCGCGCGCACATCGCCTTTAAACCACAGCCGTGACATATCGACCAATTCGCGGATATCGTCACGCATATAGGTATTTTCGCGCCGAAATACCAAGCCCACCAGCCGTACGACACGCAGCACCTCTTTCAGCGGATAGCTGATAAAGGTCGCCGCCAGGGTACCGGTCACCACGATGGCCAGACCCGGAAAATTGATAAAGCTTTCAGGGGACTCTGCGGTTAAAAACAGCACGCTCACCAACAGCAGTATGCTGGCAAATATGCCTATCAGCGTCGAAGGATTCATCCACGGCTCCTTGCCGGTCACAAGTGAGTAAAAAGAGGTGTTATGCCGAGTCGTGTAAGCGAGCGCGTAAACGACTTACGGCCTGGCTGTGTAGTTGAGAAACGCGTGACTCCGTTACGCCCAACACAGCCCCTACTTCCTTGAGGTTGAGTTCTTCTTGGTAGTACAGCGCCATAAGCAACTTTTCACGCTCTGGCAGCGCTTCAATCGCATCAATCAGCGTTTGCCGCTGCTGTCCATCCAGCAACTGCTCGAACGGTGAATTGCCCAGTTCATGACTGATAGGCTCGCCGCCATCGGCGACTAGCTCTTCAAACGGCAATAGCTGGCCGCTGTTGGTGTCGTTAAGGAGCTGCTGATAGTCGCTCAGCGGCATCTCTAGGTGGTGAGCAATTTCGTGCTCTTCCGGCGCTCGCCCGAGCTGCTGCTCTAATTGGCGAACGGCGCGGTCAACCGCCCGCGCTGAGCGGCGTACGCTGCGCGGCAGCCAGTCGCGGGTGCGCAACTCGTCCATCATCGCACCGCGAATACGTTGACTGGCAAAGGTCGCGAAGGTGGCTCCCTGGGTAGCGTCGAAGCGCCCCAGCGCTTCCAGCAGCCCCACCATCCCGGCTTGAATAAGGTCGTCGAGCTCAATACTCGCTGGCAATCGAACCTGTAGCGTCAAGGCCTGACGTCGCACTAATGGCATGTATTGAGTCAACAGCTCATTTTGTTTAATTCTGCCCTGTGCTGTGTACATATTCTCGCCTCGCGGCTATCCAGCCTTCACTGATAATTCACAATCATTTGCAATCCCTGCACCCGAACAGGCCGCTGACCTGGACGTAAGGCGAAGCGAAAATGCAACGGCGCATCGGCGTCTCGTCCCGCTAGCGCGGTAGTAGAACCCCGCATACCCGTTAACGCAACGCACTGCTCAGGATGGCACAGCCAAGCGTTTAAGTGCGCACTGGGGGGGTAGKGAAACTGCCACTGTATACGCCCAAGCTGGCCTGACTGCAGGCTGGCGACGTCGGGTGGGGTGGCCGCCTGACTACTGCTTGCCCGATCACTCATCGCCMCCATCAGTCCCGGTATCTGAGTGCTCCAGCTACCGGGCGCTGCCTGGGCGCTCCCCGTTAAACCTGCCCATAGACACCCTGTCAGCAGCGCCGCGATCAACGGCAGCCGCCCTGTTAACGGCCAGCTTAGCATGCTTGGTCTCCTTGGCAGAGTGCGCTCATCGTGCAAGTACCAGTAACTCCATATTTAAGTAGTAATCAGCAGCCTCACGCAAGTTATCGAGTAGCCCCTGGCGCGGCAAGTGCGGCTCATGGAGTGCCAGCAAACGACGCGGCCCACCACCCTCATGCAACTGGCGCAACGTACGGAACATGGTCGCAAACGCATCGGCATCGCTACTAATCCACAGCGCCCAGCGGCTGTATTGGTCGCTCAGTTGCGCAAGCTCAGACGTTTCCGCCATGACGATGCGAATATCCCAGTCATCAGGCTCACCGGCCCAGTTTCGACCTAGCGTTGACCACTGCCCCAGACGTGCTTTGACCTTACTCACCTGAACTACGCCGCGACCGGGCAGCCCAACTACTATAAGCGGAATTTTGGGCCTGGGCGGCGCCACCGTCCTGGGCTCTTCCAGCGCCGCTCGCGTCGGCGTTGATAGGGGTGAAACGTGTTCGGCCACAGGTTCTGCCGCCGCAACATCAACCGCCCCCTCAGCCTGCTGCTGTTGGCGCTGCAGGTTTGCCCACTTGCGCAGTCCCGAGGCTTGATCTTGTTCGCTCACGCCACACCCTCTCGACTCACACTGCCCATTTGACGAATCGCATCCCGCGCCATAAAGGCGTAGACCAGCGCATCAAGCATACCGGTATCGCGGCGGCGACGGCTGGCGCCTAGTAGGTTGAGCAGATCGCCGCGCAGCGTCTGCGCCTCCTCATCATCGGCAACATCGAGATGCCCAGCGACCGACGCCACACCGCTGGCCATTAACAGCCGTACTTCGGCATTGAGATCACCGCTATCGGCCTCTTTTAACTGCTGCCACGCGCGCCGCGTCAAGGCGGCCAAGCCTTCACTTTGCAGCTGTGTTAACAGTAGCGAGAGCACCTCAGCCCCCAGCCGTGCAGGGGTTAGCCAGTAGCGGCGCGCTACCACTTTGGCACTTTCCGGGTCGCGCACTTCCCCGTACCAGGCGAGCAGCGCAGTGCCACTGGCGTCCTCAACCTCGGCGTAGACCGTCCAAAGTTGCACCGATTGGCCACGAAAACGCACGCCTACATGATGCGTTAGCACACTGTCATCAAACAACTGACGGAGGGTCTGGCGCTCATGGTGAAAGAGTACCCTATGACTGGGGGCTACTTGGCTGACCCAGGTCAAATGCTCGGCTTCCAGCCAGACGAGCGCCTCCGGTTCGGGAAAGCGCGGCAGTAGGTGTACCGCGACGCCGGTTGACTCTGACAGCGCGGCTAAGCGCGGCTGCCATCCCGCGACGTGGCGATGCTGCAGCCAGGGTAGCGCCAGCCAGGCGCCATCTGTGTCCAGCCCTATGTCCGGCATTGCCCAGTCGCAGCCGCGCTCATTGCGCCGCGCCGACCACGCCATCCCTAAGGTGGTTTCCGCCGCGGGATAGCCGGCGAGCAGTGCGTCCAAACGCTGTTCCTGCACACGGCTCGGCAGCGAGGCTAGGTTCCAGGTCTCTTCTAGTTCTGCAAAACCGGTGACGCGTTGGCGCAGCCTCGCCAGTAGTGATGACAAGCGACGCCCTTGGCCCAGTACATCCCGGGACCAGCGCGGCATTGCCATCGGGGCTTCAGCACTGTGGGCCCGTTCACGCTGCGGCGTTGCCGTGCTTAGCGCCTGATCGACTAAAGCGTCGGGAGTGGCAATGGCCATATCTTCGGGCACCTGCTGGCCATTGGAACCAAACAGCACACGCATCCCGTGACGCATAATAATATCTAGCACTGGCGCCAGCCGCCCCGCTTCATCCTGCTTGGTAATAATACAGTCATCGAGCTCTGCGCCCGCCGCTCGCGCGGCTTGGCGATAGCGCAGCACGACTTCTTCGAGGGTTTCTGGCTGGCTGGCAGCATTCAGCAGCAATACCAAGCGCACTCGCGAGCGTCCGCCCTGGAGGTGGGCGATCTGTTCAATCACCCGCTGGTCACGCTGACTCATGCCCACGGTGTCGATAATCACCCACTGCTTGCCCTGCAAGCGGCCCAGCAAATCGTCGATGGGCTGCTCGGCATCCAGCGCGTACATCGGCGTATCCAGCAAGCGCGCATAGATGCGCAGCTGCTCGTGGGCACCAATCCGGAAGCTGTCGGTGGTCACCAGCGCCACCGGGCGCGTACCGKGACGCATCACAAAACGTGCCGCCAGCTTGGCGGTGGTGGTGGTTTTCCCTACCCCGGTCGGCCCCACCAGAGCGACAATGCCGGTTTGATCAAAGAAACTAGGCTCATCGCTCAGCACGCAGAGGCGATCCATTAACTGCTGACGCAGCCACTGCAGCGGTGCTTCGCTATCGCTGTCTAACCGGGCTAATGGTTCGGGCAACCCTGCCAGCAGTTCATCGGCAAGCTCGCTGCCGAAACCGACGTTCCATAGCAGTTGGCGCAGTCGCGCGGCCGTTCCGGTGGGCGTTGCTGGCATTGGTGAAGCAGCAGGGGCTGGCTGGCTATTTGCTAGCAGCGCGCGCATATCCTGCATTTCGCGCAGTAAGCGCTCACTCATCGCCTGCATGGGGTCTTGCGGCGGAGGTGCTGTCGGCGTTTCGAGAGGTGCGGGTTCCGGTGAAGGTTCAAAGTGGTCGAKGGCTTCATCCGCCATGGCCAAAATTTCAACGCCCCCTTCGGTACGCCGATTAGCCACAATCAAGGCGTCTTCACCGAGCGTTTCGCGCACTTGGCGCATCACATCACGACTGTTGGCTCCCACGAAACGTCTAACGCTCATGATTTACCTTTTGTCTGTTCTGGAAATGGTCGACGCTAGCCTATCACGGCGGGCCATCATTAACGTCCGCCGACTATTGTGGTCACTCTTAATGTGCGGTCATCGGGAATTTCAGCCTGCGACAACACTGACATATGGCGTAAACGGCGGCGCAAAAAGCGTGATAGTACCGCGCGCAGCGAATGCTGCACGACCAGCACCGGCGGTTCGCCGGAACTTTCGTGACGCTCCAGCGCTTGCTGCGCCTGGGTCATCAGCGTCTCTGCCAAGCCAGGCTCCATGGCGCCGTTGCCGTTCATCGCCTGCACCAGCACCTGTTCCAGTTGGGCATCCAGTCCCATCACATTGAGCGTCTCCTGCCCTGCAAACCACTGCTGGACAATCGCACGCCCCAGTGAGACTCGCACCAGCGCTGTCAGCTCGTTAGGATCTTTTTGCTGGGCGGCGTACTCCGCCAGGGTATCCAGAATAGTGCGCATATCGCGAATAGAGACATCTTCGTCAAGCAGGTTTTGCAAGATACGCTGCAACACCGTCAGCGAAATAGCCTTGGGAATCACCTCTTCGACCAATGCTTTTTGATCATCGCCCATTTTATCCAGCAGTTTCTGCACTTCCTGACGCCCCAGCATTTCGGGTGAGTGGCGGTGCAACAGGTGGTTCAAGTGGGTTGCTATGACGGTGCTGGCGTCCACCACGGTGTAGCCATACACCTGAGCGTGTTCGCGCTGGTTGCTATCAATCCAAATGGCGGGTAAACCAAAGGCGGGATCCTGGGTATGGGTGCCCTGCAGCTCGCCGGAGACCTGCCCCGGATTGATCGCCAGCCACTTGCCGGGCTGCGCCTCGGCGCGACCAATTTCGGCGCCTTTCATTGAAAGCACATAGGCGTTAGGCGGCAGCTCCAAATTATCGCGGATATGCACCACTGGCGGCAGGAAGCCCMCTTCCTGGGCAAACTTCTTCCGCACGCTCTTAATGCGCCCCAGCAGCTCACCTTTTTGGCGTGAGTCGACCAGCGGGATTAAGCGATGGCCCACTTCCAGGCCAAGGGTATCGACCAGTTGCACGTCTTCCCAACTCGCTTCGGGGGTCTCTTGTAACGGTACAGGCGCAGTCGCAATTTCCTCCTTGACCAACAACTGCTCTTTTTGGCGCATAATAAACCATGCCAAACCCGCCAGCAGCGCGGTAAAGAGTAGAAACACTAAATTGGGCATACCGGGCACCATGCCCAGTAGCCCCATCACGATGGCGGCCAATATCAGTACCTGGGGATTAACGAATAGTTGGCTGAGCATTTGCTGGCCAATATCCTCGTCCGTGTCGGTACTCACCCGGGATACCGTGACACCCGCCGCGGTGGAAATCACCAAGGCGGGAATTTGCGCCACCAGGCCATCGCCGATCGCCAGCAACATATAGGTCTGACCAGCAGCGCCAAAGCTCATATCGTGCTGCAGCATGCCAATCATCAGCCCGCCGATGATATTGACCACCATAATCACCAAACCGGCAATGGCATCACCCCGGACAAACTTACTGGCACCATCCATCGAGCCAAAGAAATCAGCCTCTTGAGCGACTTCAGCACGGCGCTTTTTGGCGTCTTCCTCGCCGATTAAACCAGCGTTCAGGTCGGCATCGATGGCCATCTGCTTTCCGGGCATCGCATCCAGGGTGAAGCGCGCACCGACTTCGGCAATACGGCCAGCACCTTTGGTGATAACCATAAAGTTGATGATGACCAGAATCAGGAAGACCACTAGACCCACAGCAAAATTACCGCCGACCAGGAACGCCCCGAATGCTTCAATGACCTTACCCGCAGAGGCGCCGCCTTGGTGACCTTCCATTAACACCACACGGGTAGAGGCGACGTTGAGCGACAGGCGCAACAGCGTGGTAAACAGCAACACAGCGGGAAATGCCGCAAAATCCAGCGGCTTCTGGGTAAACATGCTGACCATTAACACCATAATGGCCAGGGCAATATTGAAGGTGAAGAGTAAATCGAGCGCGAAAGGGGGCAAGGGCACAATCATCATGCCCAAGATCATGAGGATGAGCAGCGGCCCGACCAGCAGCTTCATGCGCACATCACTCATCCAGTCGCGCCGCCCTACTAGCTGACTCAAGCCTTTCATGGTTGCGCCTCATTACCACCGGCGTCATGCCCGGGGCTTTCCATCTCCGGCGGAACCGGCAGGTTATCGGGGGTTGGGGGCACCTCGCCTCCTTGTTGTGATACTTGCTTGAGGCGGTAGGCCCAGGCCATTACTTCCGCCACCGCGGTATACAGTTCGGCAGGTACTTCTGCATCTAGATCGACGTGATGATACAGGGCCCGCGCCAATGGTGCTGCCTGCAAGCGAGGCACGCCTGCCTCTTCAGCGATTTCGCGAATGCGTGCAGCCACTGCGTCGGCGCCTTTTGCCACCAGCCGCGGGGCGCCCATACTGCCTTCCTGATAAGTCAGTGCTATCGCATAGTGCGTGGGGTTGGTAATGATAACGTCCGCCTCGGGTACCTTGCTCATCATCCTACCCCGCGCCATGGCCTGCTGCTGCTGGCGAATGCGCGCTTTCACATGCGGGTCACCTTCGGACTCTTTATGCTCACGCTTAATCTCTTCCTGGCTCATGCGCAATTTCTTGGCATTATCCCAGAGCTGGAAAGGGACATCGATCAAAATGACCACGATCAACACCAGCACCATTAGCCCAGCCGCCTGAGCGGCCATGCTTAAAGCGTTGGTAAGCGCTTGCTGGATAGGCTGATCCATTAGCGCCATAAATTTGCCGATGTTGAAATACAAAAACGTCGCGGCGACGCCACCCACCAGGACTGACTTGGCGATAGCTTTGGCCAACTCAATCAGCGCCTGGGTTGATAAAATTCGTTTTACGCCCTTAATGGGATTTAACTTGGAAAATTTGGGCTGCATCGATTTTCCCGATATCAGCCAGCCGCCCATCAGCCCTGGGGCGACTAACGCGATAACGGCTAACAGCAAAAATAACGGCATCATGGCAAATAGCGTGCGCTGACCAAGATCCAGCGCATTGGCCAGCATCGGTGTGCTTTCCATTGCTTGGCGACGCTCAAACAGAAAAGCCTGCTCCATCACCGCGCCCAACTGGTCATAGAGCATATTGCCCATGCTATACAGGCCAATCACCCCGCCCAGCAGAAGTAAGAAAGTGTTTAACTCGCGGGAACGGGCAACTTGGCCCTCTTCACGGGCTTTTTCCTTCCGCCTGGGCGTGGCCTCTTCGGTCTTTTCCTGGTCGCTATCGTTATCTGCCATACGGTTATCCGGCCAGGTGAAGCGAAGCGTATCACGTATTCAGCCGTCCATAGGGACGGCTGAATAGCGTGCTTGTGCGCCCAGAGGGCGTTTAATAACGCGCTTTAAAAGCCTAATTCATCCAACAAATCGTCTACTTGGTCTTGCCCAGAGACGGTATCGGGGACATTATCCTTCACTTGCGGCCCATTCAAAAGCTCTTCGTTGCGCCGTGCACTGTCGTTTTTCCACTGATCCTCGGCCTTGCGCTGCAGCGTTTCTCGTGCATGGGCGCCCGGCGCGTTATCAATAAGTACCTGCACCAGCTGATGTTCGATCTCATGGATCACGTCCATCATCTTCTTAATCACCTGGCCGGTCAGGTCTTGGAAATCCTGAGCCATCATGATTTCCATCAGCTCTTTATTGGTCGCTGATACCACATCGGGCACATCGCTGAGATAAGTGCGTGTCTCGACGACTAACGCCTTGGCCTCATCCAGCTCTTTCGGCGCCTCAAACCACTCGGCCCAGCGCTTATCCAGCGCTTCCGCTCGGTCTGACAATTGATCCTGCAGCGGCTGCGCACGGTCAACGGCATTGAGCGCTCGATCTGCAGCCTGCTCCGTCATGGTGGCGACATAGTGCAGGCGGTCGCGTGCATCAGGGATGGCTTCAGCCGCTTTTTCGATTTCTTTATCTAGCCCCAACTCGCGCATGTTTTCGCGCAACATGCGCGTTAACTTACCGATGCGATGAATTAGGTCTTCAGCGGCTTGTTCGGATTCGGACGATTGGGCAGAATCGGACTGCTCATTCTGGCTCATAATGTTGTCTCCTCGTTAACCAAGCACATGGGCTCAGTCACTCACATACCCAATTTATCGAAGATCTTATTGAGCTTCTCTTCCAGGGTAGCGGCAGTGAACGGCTTGACGACATAGCCGTTAGCACCCGCCTGAGCAGCCGCAATAATGTTCTCTTTCTTCGCTTCTGCGGTCACCATCAACACGGGCAGGTCTTTCAAGGCATCGTCTTGGCGAATCTCCTTGAGCATCTCCAGACCATCCAGGTTGGGCATGTTCCAATCGGAAACGACGAACTCGAATTTGCCAGCGCGCAGCTTATTAAGCGCATCCTGACCATCTTCTGCTTCATCCACATTGGTGAAGCCCAGCTCCTTAAGCAGACTGCGCACAATCCGACGCATGGTGGGAAAGTCGTCTACAACCAGAAAGCTCATATTCTTATCTGCCATGGGTCATCCTCTAATCAATCCGTATATGGCTCGGGGGTGACTGGAAAGTACAGTCAGGGGGTTAAAACTGTTCTGCAAAACCGTTCTTCAAAACTGTTCTTTAAAACTCTTCCCACTCTTCGTGGTCGCTACGCTTAGCGGCAGGTTGACTCGCTTGCTGCTGGGCGGCCCTGGGCGCAGGCATAGCATGGGTAGTTGGCGATGCGGCAGGAAGCACCTGACGCGACGCCTCCTGCATACCTAACAGTTTAAACACGGCGACAGCTTGCTCCAACCGGTTAGCTTGCTCCTCAAGCGAGGCGGCCGCCGCAGTGGCTTGCTGAACCAGCGCGGCGTTTTGCTGGGTGACTTGATCCATCTGGCCCACGGCCTGACTAACCTGCTCAATGCCGTCACTCTGCTCTTGGGAAGCGGCCGAAATTTCATCCATGATATCGGTGACTCGGCGCACCGCAGTGACCACATCCGACATTGTGGTACCGGCCTGCTCAACCAGGGTAGAGCCTTGCTGAATTTGCGTCACCGAGGCATCAATCAGGGTTTTAATCTCTTTGGCAGCATCCGCGCTACGGCTTGCCAGATTGCGTACTTCTCCTGCCACCACCGCAAAGCCTCGGCCTTGTTCGCCGGCACGCGCGGCTTCTACCGAGGCGTTAAGCGCTAAGATATTGGTTTGAAAAGCAATCGAATCAATCACGCTGGTGATATCAGCGACTTTTTTCGAGCTAGTGGAAATGCCGTGCATGGTCTGCACCACTTGCGCAACGACGTCCCCACCGCGCTCTGCCGTGGTAGAGGCATCTGCGGCCAAAGTGCTGGCCTGGCGGGCATTGTCGGCGTTTTGCTTTACCGTCGCGGTCATCTCTTCCATGCTGGCTGCGGTTTGTTGGATCGACGCCGCCTGCTGTTCAGTACGCGAGGAGAGATCCGCATTGCCGCTGGCAATTTCGCGGGTACCGTGGTGAATCTCGTTGCTACCTTCGCGCACCCGACTAACGATATTGGTGAGGTTCAGCTGCATGGTGCCCATGGCGCCAAACAAACGGCCTATCTCGTTTTTACCGGCTTCCGGTACGGGATCGGTTAAATCGGCATCGGCAATCGCATCCAGGCGCTGAATAGCGCCTCTGAGCGGCGCAATCACCGTACGGCGCAATCCGAAGTAAATAATCAGGGTCAACAATAGGGCAAAGACCACCACAGCCAAATTGATCATGGTAAACAACTTGCCCTGGGCCTGCGCGTCAGTACGAATGGTTGCTACCCGCTGGAAACCGTAAGTTACAAACGCAGTCATACTGGTAGCCATGCTACTTAAGGGCTCAACCAACTCATCGCGCAGGTTGTTATAGCTGGTTAAATCCATATATTCGAAGGTTTCATGCTGCTGTTTAACCAGCCCCATGACCGTATTAAAATCTTCAATCAGAGCGTTTGCCAATGCCTCACCTTGCGGAGAAAATGAATTTGCTGCAAAGCGCTCAAAACGCTCCTCCGCACGCGCAATGCGATCACCCGCGGTATCGACCTGCTCATTGGATTGCCGAGTCTGGCCCMCCATTAGGTAGTTGGAGGCAGTTTCCATCGCCAGCATGGCCTGATTTAACAACGAATCGGCACGGTTAATCTCATTTAACTGCGCATCGCTGATGCTGCTCAGCGTCGCTAAATTATTTTGTGAGTTGCGATCTGAGACAACGGTCAAACCTGCAATCACTAAAATCAGGGCGACAAAGCAAACGAGCGCCACCACTACAGCGGCATGAATACTCAAATTGCGCAGTAAACGATTCATTGGAAATTCCTTTGTAAGCTTATTGAAGTTTTTATGTCTAGTTTTTAAGCTAAGCTCTGATGAATTGCACTACACACGCTGGGCGCGGCCAGAAGCGGCAATCAACGCCATCATCCGCGAGGGGATATCATCCAGTGACACCACTTCCACTGCCCCGCCCACAGCGATGGCTTCTCGCGGCATACCGAAAACCACACAGGACTGCTCATTTTGGGCAATGGTGGGGGCGCCCGCTTGACGCATCTCAAGCAGCCCTGCCGCGCCGTCCTTACCCATACCGGTCAGAATTACGCCGATGGAATTTTTACCGGCGTGCTGCGCCGCTGAGTGAAATAGCACGTCTACCGACGGCCGATGGCGATTGACCGGCGGGCCATCATCTAATCGCGCCACGTAGTTAGCTCCACTACGTGCCAACTTGAGGTGCTGATCACCTGGGGCAATGTAAGCGTGCCCCGGTAGAATCCGCTCGCCATCACTTGCTTCTTTAACGGTAATCCGACACAGCCGGTCTAAGCGCTCGGCAAATGAGCGGGTGAAGCCGCCGGGCATATGCTGGGTAATCAAAATCGCTGGAGCGTTAGCGGGTAACGGTTCCAGCACCGCCCGAATCGCTTCGGTGCCCCCCGTAGACGCGCCGATAATGATTAGCTTCTCACTCGATACTAACGGGGCTTTCAAGGCCGCAGGCGGTGGCGTATTTTTATGCCGTGCCTGGCGGGGCCGTGAGCGCGCCGCGGCGCGCAGCTTTTCGGCAATCTCGTCGGCGTATTCCATCATCCCATTGCGGATTCCCAGGCTTGGCTTGGCGACGAAATCCAGCGCGCCGAGCTCAAGGGCGCGCAGAGTGATCTCCGAGCCACTTTGGGTGAGCGACGATACCATCAGCACCGGCATAGGGCGCAGGCGCATTAAACGCTCAAGAAAATCCAAGCCGTCCATACGTGGCATTTCCACGTCGAGCGTTAACACATCAGGATTGTGCTGCTTGATCAAATCCCTGGCGGCAATGGGGTCAGGCGCGACTGCGACGACTTCCATGTCGGGCTGGGAGTTAATAATTTCTGTTAACAAATCGCGAATTAGTGCCGAATCATCGACACACAAAACTTTGATCTTGGCTGCGCTCAAAGCACGCCTCCTCTTGCTGTAGACGCCTGATGTGTGATTGCAACCGCCGGAGCCACAGCGCCTAAAGCGATCATAAAGACACGATAATTGTTCATTTCTTGGCCAGGTTATAGACGGTCTGACCACGCAGTTTGAAGGCGTCACTGATGTACGAGAAGTTTTCTGAGTGACCTGCAAACAGCAAGCCATCGGGTTTCATCAGTGGCGCAAACCGCTTAAGAATTTTTGATTGTGTATCTTTATCAAAATAAATCATGATGTTTCGACAGAACACCGCATCAAAAGGGCCTTTAATTGGCCATTGCGGCGCCAGTAAATTAAGTGGCAAAAACTCGACCAAGGCGGATACTTCCGGGCGCACCCGAGCAAAGCCCGCATGGTTACCGGTACCTTTTTGAAAAAACCGTTTTACCCGCGTCTCATCGAGCTTACGCACCTGCTCCAAGGGATAAACACCAGCGCGTGCTCTGGCTAAGGCATCGGTATCAATATCGGTGGCAATCACTTTGGCTTGCGACGCTTTAGCGCCCAGCGTTTCCAGCAACGTCATGGCCAGCGAGTAAGGCTCCTCACCAGKGGAGGCAGCCGAACACCAAATGGTGACCGGGTCTTGCTTGTTCTTTATGTGCTCTGCCAGCAGCGGAAAATGGTGCGCTTCACGAAAAAAGGCCGTGAGGTTAGTAGTCAGCGCATTGGTAAACGCCTCCCACTCTTTGGCCTCTGGCTGACGCTCCAGGCGTACCAAATAATCAGTAAAGCGCGTCATACCGTGGTGGCGTAGCCGCTTTGCTAAGCGGCTATAGACCATTTCACGCTTATGCTCAGCCAGCACGATACCGGCGCGCTGATAGATCAGCTCGCGGATGCGGGTAAAATCCGCATCCGTCAATACCAGATCGCGTTCGATCTGACTGCCCGATGTCCACTGTCCAGCATCTAAAGCCCGTTCACGTTGTTCGGTCAAAACTCTTCCCACTCCTCTGCTGAGGATACTTGCCGTTTAACGGGCGGATTTGGCGTGGTAGCGCTAGGCAGTTGGGCAGCGGGTTTAGATGCTGTTACCACCGGCGGACGTAACGCCCCCTGACTGTTTAATCGAAACGCTTCCACTGATAACGCTAATAGCCCCGCCTGCTTCTCCAGCGAGACCGCCGCACGTGCGGTTTCTTGAACCCGTACGGCATTGCGCTGGGTGCCTTGATCCATCTCTGCGACTGCCTGGTTAACCTGGGCAATGCCATGGCTCTGCTCTTCGGAGGCGGCCGAAATCTCGTGCATGATTTGCGTCACACTGCGCGCTGCTTCTGCCACTTCGCTAATCGCCGCTTCGGCTTTGGTCACCAAACTGGCACCCTCGCCAACTTCACGGTTAGAGCCATCAATCAGGCCGCGAATTTCTTGAGCGGCGCCAGCACTGCGGCCCGCTAGATTACGCACCTCTTCAGCCACCACGGCAAAACCACGCCCATGTTCACCTGCCCGCGCCGCTTCTACCGATGCATTCAAGGCCAGAATATTGGTCTGAAAGGCGATCGAATCGATCACATTGATAATATCAGCCATCTGTTGAGAGCTTTGCGTAATCCGCTGCATATTGTCGACCAACTGCGCCATCAACTCGCCGGTATTGGTTACCTGGATAGCATTGTTATCGGCTAGACGACGGGCTTCTTGAGCGTTTTCACTGTTTTGCCGCACGGTAGCGGTCATTTCTTCCATGCTGGAGGCGGTTTGTTGCAAAGAGGCCGCCTGCTGTTCAGTACGTGACGACAGCTCTTCGTTGCCGCTGGCAATGTCCTGGGCAGCCGGAGTGACCACATCAATACCGCTTTTTACATCGGCGATGATGCTGCTGAGGCTTTTGCGCATAGTATTCAGCGAGTCTATTAATTGACCCACTTCATCACGTCTCTGGGCGGGGACTTTAGCGGCCAAATTACCGCCAGCAATTTGCAGCGTAAAACCTGCGGCACTTTTTAGCGGCCTGGTAATCGCCCGCAGGGTAACCATGCCGATCAAGATAAGCAGCAGCAAACCAATTCCAAGTACTATGGCTTGAGCGCCCAGCATCGTGGTTTGACCTTGCCGAGCGTCAACGGCCATGGCCTCAGCCGCCTGCTGCTTCTGGGCAATCAGTTGATTAACCATGCCTGACAGGATGCGGCCATCGCTGGTCATGACGCTAATCACAGCATCGAGACCGGTAAAGGCTTGGTAGGTCTCTTCTGCCTGAAGCACGCTGGCCGCCTGGCCCATGCCGTTCTGCAGGAAGGTCTGTAGCTGCTGGTCAAACTCGGTGGCAAGCTCAGTCGCATTGACCTCACGGGAATAGTACTCCTGCCACACCTCAGCAACCTCTGCTGCGCTCTCCTCAATGCTTTCACCCATCTCGAAGCGTTGGTTTATCAGCTCCATACGCTCTGGCTCAATCATCGTTTGGCGGGTTTGGGCAATGGTTTGGTCGATTTGCTGCAGGCGAATAACGTCACGCAGGCCATCGTTGTTCAGTTGGCCCAAACGCTCGCCAGAGACATTCAGGCCATACAACCCTAGCCCACCGCTAATTAACAGCAGCAGTCCTGCCACAACAATCATGCCGACCAACTTGGCACGAATGGTATCCAGGCGTACCCGAGCCAAACGCTTGATCACCCCTTTCTGACGCAACCGACCTTTATCCAAATAGAACCGCTTATTGCGGCCTTCGCGTATTTCAGCGTACGCCTGCTCCGCCTGCGCAATGGCTTCGCGACTTGCCTGCACGCGCACCGAGGTGTAACCCACGACTTGGCCATCTTCGATAATCGGCGTCACACTGGCGTTAACCCAGTAATGGTCGCCATTTTTACAGCGGTTTTTAACCAGCCCGCGCCACGTCTCCCCCGTCTTAACGGTTTGCCAGAGGTTTTCAAAGGCTGCTGGCGGCATATCTGGGTGGCGTATCAGGTTATGCGGCGCGCCTATCAACTCCGCGTGTTCAAAGCCGCTAATATCGATAAACGCAGGGTTAGCATAGGTGATGCGCCCCGTGGTATCGGTACGCGAAACTAAAAAGTCGTCCTCTTTTAGCTCAATTTCACGCTGAGAGACTGGCTGGTTATTACGCATAATCTACCTTTTTATAATGTTTTATTTTTTAGAAAAAATTTGCCTGCCCTACCAAGCAAATCAAAACGACGCCCACTCTTCTGCCTCTTCCGCTGGTTGTTTATGCCTTGCCGGGAGACTCGGCGTTGTCGAAGATATTGCCGCCGCTGGCACCACAGCCGGTGAGCGCGGAGTTAAAGCTTCAGTGACCCGAAAACGCTCTACGGCCTCGCGTAAGCGGCCCGCTTCGCTTTCGAGCTCATTGGCACTTCGCGCGGCCTGCTGAACAAGCTGGGCATTTTGCTGCACCACTTGATCCATTTGCGCCACCGCCTGGTTTACCTGACCAATGCCACTACTTTGTTGCTCAGAAGCTGCGGCGATTTCATCCATAATATCGCTAACGCGCTGAACAGCGCCCACCAGGTCTTGCATCGTTTGACCGGCTTGATTGACGCGCTGGGTGCCGGTATCCACCTTACTGAGCGAGGTATCAATTAGCGTACGGATCTCTTTTGCAGCAGCGGCACTGCGACTGGCTAAACTGCGCACTTCCTGGGCCACCACGGCAAACCCCCGGCCATGCTCACCGGCACGCGCCGCTTCCACCGAAGCATTCAGCGCGAGAATATTGGTCTGAAACGCAATATTATCGATAACAGTAATAATATCAGCGACTTGGTGCGAGCTTGCACTAATATCCTGCATGGTGCTCACGATTTCACCGACTTCTTCACCGCTGCGACGGGCCGTCAGGGTCGCACTCCCGGCCAGTTGGCTGGCTTGGCGCGCATTTTCAGCGTTATGACCCACCGTGGAAGCTAGCTGCTCCATGCTGGAAGCCGTCTCTTCTAACGAGGTCGCCTGCTGCTCCGTGCGCGAAGAGAGGTCGTTATTGCCACTGGCAATTTGTTGTGAACGCTCATAAATCGACGTGCCGCTGGTGCGCACAGTGCCTACCGTCTGCGAGAGAGAGGACTGCATATGTGCCATAGCGCTATAAAGCCGCCCGATCTCATTGTTGCCTGGAGAGGTGATCGCCTGGCTTAAATCCCCCTGCGCCATGCGTTCAAAATAGCCCACCAAGCGGTCTAGCGGGCGCAGCACATTGGCCGTCACCCCCCAGATCACAACGATAACCGTAGCGATGGTCATCAACACAATGCCAAGCAGTGCCCAGCGAATCGTCGCGGCAAACGCGCTGAAAGCGGCTTGCTGCGCCTGGACATCGTCCGATGCCTGCACAATTGACGCCCCGTGATGCAGGGCATAAAGGCCGATACCACTGGCAATTAAGACAAGTACCGAAAGCGTCGCTAATACCAAGCCCCAACTTAAGCGCACTGTCATATTATTCATTAATTGCCGCATTCGCTGTGTCACGCCCTTTTCTCCACGCACAACCGACACTCGCAAGCACTTTCCATAGCGCACGAATGCATCATTAGGTGAAACGGATCTGGCACGCTCCCTGTGCCACGCTTGGATCGCCTTACTGGCTGCTGGTACTTTCTACTAGCGCCATCTCGTCGCTGGTGAGCAACTTATCGATATCCACTAGTACCAACATGCGGTCATCTAGACTACCCAGTCCGCTGAGGAAATCAGACGAGAGGGTGACGCCAAATTCCGGTGCTGGCTTAATCTGATCGGGAGTCAATGTCATTACGTCGGAAACGCCATCTACAACGATACCGACCACACGGTCAGCAACATTAACCACAATCACCACTGTCTGGCCGCCGTATTCGACCTTATCAAAGTGAAACTTAATGCGTAGATCAACGATCGGTACAATCACGCCACGTAGATTGGTGACCCCTTTGATAAAATCTGGCGCATTGGCAATTCGCGTTACGTTTTCATAACCACGAATCTCCTGCACTTTCAAAATATCAATGGCGTACTCTTCGTCGCCTAATGAGAACACTAGGAATTCGCGATTTTCGGCTTCTGCGGCTAGCACCGCACCACTGTTKGCTTGACTCATGACGGCTCAGCCTCCTTAAAAGATGAAAGGTTTTGATTGTTTACTWCTTTTCTGCCTGCCTCTTTTTTATATCGGCTCAGGCGGTGTAAACCGGTAATATCCAGAATCAACGCAACGCTACCGTCGCCTAGAATGGTGGCGGCCGAGATTCCGGGTACTTTGCGGTAGTTGTCTTCCAAATTCTTGACCACCACTTGCTGCTGGCCGATTAACTCATCGACTAGCATGGCGTAGCGACGCCCTTCGCCCTGCACAATAACGGCGATGCTTTTGGTGGGATCGGTAATTGCATTCTCGACGTTCAGCACCTCGTGAATGGCGATCACTGGCAGATACTCGTCGCGCACCTTGATCACTACGTCGTCACCGGCCATTGCGTACATGTCTTCTTTAGCGGGCTGAAGCGACTCAAGCACGGTGGAAAGCGGCAGGATAAACGTCTCCCCGCCGACTTTAATCGACATACCATCCAAAATAGCCAGCGTGAGCGGCAGTACGATACGCGTATTGGTGCCTTCGCCCAGCTTCGACTGAATTTCAACGCGACCGCCCATGCTCTGAATGTTGCGCTTCACCACATCCATGCCCACGCCACGACCGGATACGTCAGTGACTTCGTTAGCGGTTGAGAAACCGGGGGCAAAAATGAGCTGGAACACCTCTTCGTCAGACATGGTGTCAGACACGTTAAGGCCGTTTTCGCGCGCTTTGGCCAGCAGGCGATCACGATCCATACCCGCACCGTCATCGCGCACTTCAATCAAAATATTGCCGCCCTGATGGCGCGCCGATAGCGTTAACTTACCAATACGCGGCTTACCAATGGCTTCGCGTACATCAGGCATCTCTACGCCGTGATCAAGGCTGTTACGCACCAAATGCGTTAACGGATCGGTGATCCGTTCAACCAGACTCTTATCCAGTTCAGTCGACTTGCCTTCGGTGATCAGCTCAATCTCTTTGCCCAACTTGCCAGCTGTGTCGCGCACAACCCGTGGGAAACGACTGAAAACGAACTCCATTGGGATCATGCGAATCGACATCACCGCTTCCTGGAGATCCCGTGCGTTACGCTGCAGCAGGCTCATGCCATTTTGCAATGAGGCATTGCCAACCGACTGATCCTCTAAATCGCTAACCGTTTGATCGAGCATCGATTGAGTGATGATGAGTTCACCCACCAAGTTGATAATTTGATCAACTTTATCGACAGATACGCGAATGGATGACGACTCGGCGGCTTTCTTAGGTTTTTCTTTGGCAACTTCTTTTGCCGGGCTCGCCTTAGAGGCGGTGCTTTGCGCAGGTGCTTGCGGCACTGGGGRAGCCGGCGCCGGAGCTTCTGCCTCGGGGGCGGCTGGTTCAGCAGCAACGCCCTCGACGACCGAAATTTCAATCTGATCTGGCTCGATAATAAAGCACATGACGGCTTCAATATCGTCAGCACTGTCGCTACTTTTGAGGATAACTTCGTAGCGCTTGGCGTCGCCGGATTGAGACTGTACTTCGCCAAGCTGCTCTAACTCTTCAACCAGCAAGACGCGGTCTTTATCTGCAACGTTAAGCAGTGCCACTAACAGATGGCCGCCTGCGCCACTCTTTGCTTCTGCGCTGTTGTCCGTACTGGCGTCAGGCGCAGGTGAAGTCTTGGGCTGAGCTGCGGGGGTAGCCGGACCATCTAGCTGCTGGCCGATTTCATCCAGGGCAATTTGTTGCAGCGTTTGGCAAATCCGCTCAAATGCCTCTTGGTTGGGCTCCTCTTCGCTGCGGTAGGCATCGAGTTGCTCATGCATGATGTCTTTAGCCTCTAAAAAGGTATCCACGAGGTCGGCTCGCAGCGTCAGTTCGCCTTTACGTGCGTAATCGAGGAGGTTTTCCAAAATATGAGTGGTTTTCTGTAGTACGGTAAAACCAAAGGTTCCCGCTCCCCCCTTAATCGAGTGGGCGGCACGGAAAATAGCATTGAGCTGCTCACTGTCAGGATCATCAACATCCAATTCCAACAAATGTTGTTCCATATCCGAAAGCAGCTCTTCAGCCTCTTCAAAAAAGGTGTCAAAAAAATCCGCTATATCCATGCACCGCTCCACCTTAACGTCGCTTTTATGTGAAAGGCTCTGACAGGCTCAGATCACTCTGGCGCTTGCACCTGAGGCTCGTCTTGTTGTGTTGATTCAATTTGCGCTTCGGCTGACGCTTCTACTGCTTCGATTGAAGCTTCCGGCGTTTCAGCCCCCGAATCCATCACGGCAGGATTGCGAATCGCCTCTGCAATTTCAGGAAAGAGCACCACCAGCTCTATGCGCCGATTGATCGGATTGGTTGGCTCAGTCTCGGGTAACAATACGCGATCCGCAAAGCCTGATACGCGCAATAGCTGATCTGGATCAAAACCACCCGCAATAAGCTCACGACGCGACGCATTCGCACGGTCATTAGAGAGCTCCCAGTTACTGTAACCGCGATAGCCACCCGCATAGGGAACGCTATCGGTATGCCCACTGATACTTAGCTCATTGGGAAGCTCATTTAACAGCGGTGCAATAGTACGTAGCAGGCTACGCATATAGGGGGCGACTTGGTCGCTACCTAACTCAAACATGGGCCGCTGGTCGGTATCCAAAAGCTGTATACGTAGCCCTTCGCGGGTTAAGTCAAAACGCATCTGACTGCGTAACTGGCGTAACTCGGGATCTTGCTCAATAGCCCGCTCAATACGCTCTTGCAAATTCCTGAAGAAGTTACGCTCCTGCATGCTTGGACGAGTACGCTGAAGGCTATCAATTCGCGCCCGCTCCCCATCACTATGGGTCGGATCCGGCCCACCACCAGGAATCGCGCTGGTGCTGCCCGAACGGTCTCCACCAGTGATCGCCGTTATCAGGGGGGTGCTAAAGTACTCAGCTACGCCCCTGCGCGTCTCTTCACTGGAAACACTCAAAAGCCATAGCACCAAAAAAAAGGCCATCAGAGCGGTCATAAAATCCGCTAGGGCAATTTTCCAAGCACCACCGTGATGGGCATGAACGACTTTTTTGCGCCGAATGACGATCGGGCGCTTGTCACCACCCTTACTCATGCGTTACCGGCCTTTTTTGCATCCCTCACGTACTCTTCAAGCTCCGTAAAGCTCGGGCGCTCGGCGGCAAATAGTGCTTTGCGACCAAACTCAACGGCCAACTGCGGCGCGTAACCATGCAAACTTGCCAGCAGGGTAATACGGATACACTGGAGCATTTTTTCGGCTTCTTTAGCCTGCCGGTCAATGTAGCTTGCCAGCGGGCTGACAAAGCCATAGCCAATTAAGATACCCAAAAAGGTACCCACTAGCGCCTGCCCGATCATAACGCCCATCTGGGCCGGCGTAGCGTCAGCATAGGKGAGTGTTTTAACTACCCCCATTACTGCCGCCACAATACCGAAGGCAGGCATCGCATCGCCAACTTTGGCGATGGCATCGATGGGGATATGAGCTTCCTGCTCAAAAACCTCAATCTCATGCAGCATCAGCTCATCGATTTCCATCGGCTCCATGCCGCCGCTTACCATTAAGCGTAGATAATCCGTAAGGAAATTCATGATATGGGGATCTGCCAGTACCGTAGGATGCTCCTGAAACATAGGGCTCTCTTGCGGGTTATCAATATCCCGTTCAATGCCTAACATTCCCTCACGGCGAATTTTGGACAGTAATTTGAACTGCAGTGCCATCAGCTCCATATAAAGGGCTTTGTTATATTTCTTTGCGCGCTTGAGGCGGGGCAGAATTTTAAATGTCGCTTTAATAGCCTTGCCATTGTTCGCGGCAATAAATGCGCCAACACCTGCGCCGCCAATAATCAGCAGCTCAAGCGGTTGGTACAGGGGGCCTAAGCTGCCACCTGCCAGCACATAGCCACCAAACACAGATAGCAATACGATTACATAGCCTAGAGGTATCAGCACAAGCAGGGTCCTTGCGGTATTCAGTATTAATGTAAGGGAACCAAAACTTAGCCACCTGTTCTGATGTATAAGAGTCGTTCCATCCCAAGCATTACTTATGCCCATCATACTAGGGCTAAGTTATTGTCTAATTAAAAAGCATCGCTGACTTTTGCAGCTATCTACGCCGATACGCTGAGATTTTATGACTAAGCACTCATCACTAAGTGTTATACCCTAATTCTGGCTATCAGTGACAAAGGAGCTGAAATTGTTACATTTTTTCACTATTCTCCTCCCTTGCTTTGCGCGTTTTGCCCGCCCGTGATGGGGGCTGACATATGCCACACACGTAGTGCTGAGCGGGGCTATGGGCGTGGGCCACAAACTGCCCCCCACAGCGTGTGCATTGATTGAGTTGAAGCAAATCACTCTCAAAAAATCGTACCAGGGTCCAAGCACGCGTCAGCCCAAGCACCGGCTCCACCTTTTCCAGCGACATTTGCTCGTCATAGAGGCGATAAGCTTTGACGAAGGCGTCAATTCGATCACAACCCGCCGCCTCTTTCAGGCTTAAATAAATATTGTAAAACAGTGACGAATGAACATTGGGAAGCCAGGTAATAAACCAGTCAGTGGAAAAAGGCAGCATCCCCTTTGGCGGCGACATGCCGCGCACTTCCTTATACAGCTTGATCAAACGCGTACGGCTTAATTCCGTTTCTGTTTCCAGTACCTGCAGACGCGCGCCCAGCTCAATCAATTCGATTGCCAACTGCACTTGGTGCATTTCGTCGATCAAGCTTTTCTGGCTCACTTCGTTTCCCCTGGCGGCATTGGCTCAAATGCTTCTCCGGCCAAAAGCAGTGAAGCGTGCAAACCAGCCAGTCCCTGATCGCGCGGGTTATCAGTGAGCTGACCAAGGCGCTCCGCGCTCATTTGACTAAACCGACACAACAACTGGCTTGTTCGCGCCAACTTGGTCAGCTGGCAAGCACTCAGTGACACAATCAGATCGGCGACATCGCTGTCTATTTTTAAGCGAAACATAGCAGCCTCACGATCTTCATCAAGTAAGCGCTGCGCCAGAAGCAAATAAGCTAAATTTATTTCCTGAATTTCATCGAGAAAGTTGGTTTGACTCATGATGTCCCATTAAACGACTCAGGCGCGATGTTGTGACCATTGTACTGGCGCCATTAATGACTTTTTATTACCTACCCTCATGGTTACATATAACGTCTGTAAATGGCTACTCAGGCATCTCACGATGAGTCAGTCCTTCTTCTGACAGTTCGAACACCCACACCAGGAGCTCCGCAACGATTTGGTAAAGGCCTGCCGGGATTTCTGCGTCCAAATCTAATTGCATCAAAAGCGCTACCAGTTCGGGCGCATCGTGCACATAAATACCCTGTCGCTGGGCTTCTGCCATAATGCGCTCGGCCAAGTCCCCATAGCCTTTAGCCACCACCCGGGGCGCACGATCGTTCTCTTGATAAGCCAAAGCAACTGCTTGGCGACGGCGCTCACCCGGCGTTGCCATAGGTGGCCTCCGCTTCGACATAGCGTGCGCGCAGCTGGACTTTGTGTAAGTCCAAAGCGCTCAGTCGTTTCTCTAATGCGGGCAGACCAGCGTCGATGCGCTGATAAGCCTGGGTACTTTCAGTAGTAAAATCGATACTTAACACATTTCGATAGAGCCACAGCGACGCGTTGAATGACCCTAAATTGGGAACGTCTAACTGCATATCAGAACGCCACCCACCATCCGGCTCGCCCTCTGGTTGCTGCCCCTCCTGCCCCTCACCGCGAGCAGGCAGATTGATCACTAAGGCCATAAAAATACCGGCCCAAACATCGCCCTCCCAACGAATAGTCGGCATTACCAGCATCTCGAGTTGCTGTCGCACGAGGCTCTGCAGGCTTTCGTGAACGACCTCGCGAGCGGGGCGATTCGCGATCAGCTCGGTGATCTCCCTAGCATGGCCTAACTCTGCACGAGCCTGAACACTGTCTCGCGCCTCGCCATGTGTGGAAAGCGGGGCAGGATTATTCAATATCTGCGCAGCACCCGCCTGGGCGGGAGTAGCAGCCGCTTGAGCGGGGGTAGCAGCCGTCGAGCCAGTTGCTAAAAAATGGGAAGCACCCGTCAGCCGAGCAGCTAAGCCTTGCTCATGAGTTACTGGCACTAGTGGGACGTTGGGCAAAATAGCCATGCCCCCCACCCCTAATTGCGCAGGCGCCTGCGCAATTAGGGGTGCCGTAGCAGAGGTTGCAGCTGGTGACGCAGCAGCCGCTAGGCCTGTCGGTAAAAGAGGAGCAAGTGGGCGAGGGCCAGGCTGCATTTGCGGTTGGTTCATTAGCTGCTGGCGAGTTCCCTCGCCCTGAAACCAACGTTTTAGATGCGACTCATAAAACAAACCACTATCGCGAATACTTGCCTCTAAACGCGTTGCGACTGTACTAGCCGCTGGCGTTTCTTGGCTGGTGATTAGCGGCGCTTCTGGTCGCATCACCGAGGGGGGCGCGGGAAACCGTAATAAAACATCAGCAATAGTCCTTGCTGCAGGACTAAAATGGGTCTGCGTTGACCCTGGCGGAGATGGCAGCGCATCACCACGGGGTAATGTGCGCCCCCCATCTGCGGGAAGAGGCAACCGTTTTAAATCGCTCAACGGTGAAGACGATGCTCGCCCATCCAAATTAGCATCGCCCATCACTGCACGCGGCCCTTGGCCCGGAGGAATAGGCTTTACGGGCTGATCCAGCGCCCGCTGCAAGGACAACTCTCCCTGCCGCCCCAGCACTTGGTGCAAGAGCGTATCAATAAGCGGGGTAATACCGCTCACGACGACCTCGTAGAATCAGCATCATCTGCTTCATAAGCGACCTCAGCGCCTTGATGGGGCGCATAAGCGCGATGCAGATCTCGCTGTCGTTGCGAAACCTCAATTAGCTTACCGAGCTCATCACGACGCGACACTAAGCGACGCCGAATATCCACATCGTGCTCAAGAATAAGCTCAAGCAGCTCTGCTTTACGCTGCTGCCCAGCGGCATCAAGTACAACGGTCGTATCCAGCTCACGCAACTGCTCCACCAGCAGTACATAGCTTGTACGCTGATCGATCAGCTCTGCCCACTGCTCGGCATTAGCAAGTTCGTGCATGTGTTCGACGCGACTTAATAGCGTTTCATAACTAGTAAGCAGCGCCTGTTGAGCACTTTTATTATGAGCAGATGTAGATGACATTATTGCCTCACGCGCTCTGCTGTTGGCCAATATCACGCCACGCTGAGGCGATATCTTCGAGCAGATGCTCGGCCTGGTTTAAGCTTTCTTCGTCGTTACGCAGATTCGCCGTCAATAGCAGGCGAGCAATATAGTCATAAAGCGATGCTAATCGCTCGGCAATCTCGCCACCTTTATCTTGATCCAGAGCAGCGGCAAGGCCATTATTAACAATATCCAGCGCTTTCGATATCGACTTACCTTTCTCGGCCGTATTGCCCGCCTGAATATGAATACGCGCAGCACGAATAGCAGCCTGAGCACCGTCAAACAGCATCACAATAAGCTGATGCGGGTCTGCCGACATCACTCCACTTTCTACGCCGACACGCGCATAAGCGTTAGCTCCCCGCCCATAGGCGGCGCCACCGCGAGAGTAAGTCATAAGCGGAACTCCTTTGCGTGGCTTTATGCTCACCCTAGAGAGGGAGAAACCACGAATATTAAAAGACAAAAACAAACTGCACTAACAGTATCTATCGGCGCGAGCCTGGGGGACTTTAATGGCTTACAACGCTTTTTTCTGCACTAGCGATGATATCCACTAGCGGCTTATCACGCATGAACATTTTGTCCATTAAGTAGACACGGCAATCTCGCTAACAGTTCGCCCAAGCCGTTCCGTAATATTATTCCGCACGACCACTCCCACATTGTCACGCATGGGCGGCTCTACCTGCGGCGCAAGCAGTACCTCCGTAGGGTTACCTTTAGCATCAATGCTTAAGACCCAACCCTGCTGCTGACTGGAAAAACGCGCCAACGAGCCCACTGGTAGGCCTTTAAAGTGCTCGATATAACGTTTAATCCAACGCATATCAAATTGGTGCGGATGCTGTAATAAATGGCGGTAAATTTGCTGTACGGTTTTAGCTGGACGATCAGCGCGATCGCGCCGCATTGCCTCGACCACGTCGACAATAGCACTGGCTTTGGCTAACTCATTAAGATCAGCCCCACTCAAGCCTCCAGGATAACCACTGCCATCCATGCGCTCATTAATCCCCCCAATCACTGCCTGCACAATACCCACCGACAGCCACTGACAGGCATGCAAGCGATCTAGCAACAGCTGGACATGCTCACCGACCGCCTCTCGATGCTTAACCTCAAAATGCGGCGCCTTAAACAGCACTTGAGGAACCAAGGCTTTGCCAAGATCGTGAATGAGGCCGCTGGCCACTATCGCTTTGCGCAGCTCGCGGGGCATGCTAGCTCCCACAAAATCGAGCAAATGAATGGCCACTGCAATACCGTGGCGCACAATCAAAGGCTCTGGAGATAAGCATCGCGAGGCAAATAGCAGCGCTTCTCGATCCTCCTCGTGAAGATCTAATACCCGATCAGCATAGCGGGAGAGTTGACGCCCATCGATATCGCTACCTTGCTGTAGCGAAAGCAGCTGCGCATCCAGATAAGCGGCCACTTTTACCAGCCGACGCGCCATGGGCGTCGCGTAGCGCTGTACATCACGCCGCCCAAGCAGCTCTCTGGCACCAGAACGCTTATTGACCAACGCGAATAGCGGAGAGGGCTGGCGCTCGCCCTGCTGCTCTTTTTTATAGCGGGCCGCTTCGCGCTCTATTTCACACACGAAATACCAAATTTGCCGCTCTTGCTCCGCACTACAATCGACAAAGCTAAAGCCGACGCGCAGTAGATGGCGCTCAGCGTCTGTTTTTTGATGGCGAGCCTCTCCTAGCACCTCAAAATAGGTGCCATCGGGAAAGGTAAATGCTAGCTTCAGAGAGATAGCGGCCTTCGCCAACAGACCACTGGCTGCCAACGGCAATTCAAGCTGGCAGCCGTCTTGGGATAAGTCTCTCAGCTCCCCCTCGATCTTGACATCGCCATCATACAAACTCGCCGATACCACCATCCCCATACGCAGCTCAGCGCGAAAAGACTCACGGCGCTGCAGCACTTCCAATGAAGCAGGGTAATCACTGCAACACAAAAAACGCCCTCCGGCCTGGCGCGTTTCCGTCAAGTGCAGCAGCGGCGTTTGCATCACCTTACCCTGCGCCTGCCCACGCAAGTAAAAATCAGCGCCGCCCTGAAGATGGTGGAGCAAATAATCAACAGATGAGAGATCCATCACTAATGCTTGCCCTGGATACTGCTCCATCAAGACGATAGGCTCAGGGCGCGCGCCAGCCGCGGCAAGGCAGAGTGACACTCCCCCCGTTTCGATCAAGGTATTCAGCAGAGACTCGATCACTGTTGTACTTGCTATTGTTTCAAACTCATCCTGCTCCGCCACAATTCTCGCCTCACTTACTCTTATGCGTTAATTAGTTAACCGCAAAGCGGGGAAGCATATCAGATGCCGGCAATGCGGCGTATGCTCAAAAAGCCATCATTCTCATGCTTATTAGGCGAGCTATAGCTTGCAGAGGCAGGAGGTTATATAGTCGGAGCTATCAATAACAAGCAAACACAACACCAAGCTGATCAATGTAAAGTTTTTCTGCGGCCTGCCGATATTAGTATAGAAACGCTTACTAAATTAGTTAAAATTCGAGCTATGGCTGCCGTTTCACGCTATTGCACCACTAACTGGCTGCCAAAGCTGACTTTAAAGAGGAACGTGCACCATGAGCTCACTACCCACCGACGCAATAACGCCGCCGTCGTCAGTCCTAACCCACTTAAACCCACGTCAGCGGTTAGAAAACACACTAGCCCAGCTAGCGACAACGAACACACAGCTTAAAAACACAGATTCCACCGAGCGTGAAATCTCTACCGAAGAACTCGTTGAGCCTATCCAGCGCATTAACGAGATAATGCGTCCACATGGCTTAGAGTTTGAGTTAAGTGAAAAAACCTCACGCGTGATTACGCGGGTCATAGACAGAGAGTCTGGAGAAATAATACGCCAGATCCCGGCAGAAGAAGTGCTCGCTATTGCTGAGCGACTAGAAGAAATGCAAGGACGTATAATCTCTATAGAAGCCTAAAGATCAACACAGCCCCCTACACCTGCATGTTCATAACATCACGATAGGCAGAAACTAAGCGGTTGCGAACCTGAAGCCCCATTTGAAACGCAACGCTTGCTTTCTGCATATCGACCATTACGTCATTGAGCTGTAGATTAGGATCACCCGCCTGAAAAGCCATGGCTTGGCTGTTAGCCGTTTGCTGAAGTCGGTTAATGCGTTGAATCGAGGCCTGAAGCTCACCCCCAAAACCTCCCTGTCCGACTACTGCTGACGCCTGGGCACCGCTAAGGGGCTGGGTGGATGCCGCCTGGGTTGCCATGCCTTGCATTTGCTGTAGCGCAGCCTGTATTGCGGGAGTACTCATACGCTCACCTCAATTCACAAAAAATATCTAATGCGAAAAGCCTAACACCAAAGCAACCCGCCTCATACGGACAAATGCGCATAAAAAGCGAAGCTTATCGTTCCTTTAGGCTCGACTAGTCACCGGATAATGGCCGTCATCACAATTCCGCCTCATCTTTTAGGCGGATAACCGCGATTGACGGATATAGCCTATGCCTTCTTTGGTGATGAGCCTGGGCCGACGCCAGCTTAGCCTGCCCCTCTGGAGGGTCGCATGAGCGAAACTGGTGCAACGGCAGGCCGTCAAAACAGTACGAATCAATCCACTCCCCGCAGTGGAAATATAAATAGTGGAAGCACAGGCAGTGGAAATGCTGAACGCGATACCGCCAACGGCTCGGCTTTTGATCGAACGCTGAAGCAGTTGCGTGGCAATCCGCTCGTCGCACTGCTTATCGCTGGTGCCGCCTCAATTGCTATTGTGGCGGCTCTATTTATGTGGGCCAGCAGCCCTGAGTACCGTGTGCTTTACAGCAACCTAAGTGAAGCTGATGGTGGCAGTATCATCAATGAACTAGATACCCGCGGCATTCCTTATCAGTTCAGTGAAGGTGGACAGGCGTTAATGGTGCCTAGCAACCAAGTCCACACCCTGCGCCTACAGCTTGCTGAGCAAGGCCTCCCCCGCGGCGGCAATCTTGGCCTGGAGCTAATGGATAGCCAAGCGTTTGGGATTAGCCAGTTTGCTGAGCAGGTCAATTACCAGCGGGGCTTGGAAGGTGAGCTTGCGCGCTCAATTGAATCGCTGGGACCGGTGGAAGGGGTGAGAGTTCACCTATCCATGGCCAAGCCATCGGTTTTTATTCGTGATCGTGAGCCAGCCAAAGCGTCCGTTGTGCTGACTCTTTTACCTGGCCGTGTTTTGGGTGAAGGGCAGGTCAGCGCGATTGTCCATATGGTTTCGGGTAGTGTGCCCGAGCTTGCCGCTGAAGATGTCACCGTGGTAAATCAGGATGGTCGTTTGCTGTCTGCCGAGACAAGTAATGGCAATGACCTGGATGGCTCGCAGCTTGAGTATATTGCTGAGGTTGAGCGTTCTTACCAGCAACGCATCGAGCATATTCTAACGCCCATTTTGGGTCGCGATAACGTGCGTGCCCAAGTTGCTGCACAGATCGATTTCTCGCGGCGAGAGCAAACCTCTGAGCGTTACGGGCCCAATCAGCCGCCTAACGAAGCCGCCGTACGTAGCCGTCAGCTAAGCCTTGCGTTTGACGGTGAAGACCCATTGGCCACAGGCATTCCAGGCGCGTTAAGCAATACACCACCGGGCACGATACCCTCCCCTATCAACCAGCCGGAAGGTGATGAAGAGGAAGCCGACCAGCAAGAAGATGTGCCCCCTGAAGCGTTGCGCAACTTGCGTCAAGACGACGTTATCAACTACGAAGTTGACCGTAGCATCGAGCATGTGCAGCACCGTCTTGGCCAGGTAGAGCGGCTATCCGCTGCGGTGGTTGTGAATTACCGCTCGGAAATGAACGACGACGGAGAATGGGTTGATGTCGCTCTAACAGAGGATGAGGTCGCTCAAATTGAACGCCTGGTTCGCCAAGCTATGGGCTTCTCACAGCTGCGCGGCGATGAAGTTGAAGTCGTCAATTCTCCCTTCGCCCGCAGTACCGAGGAAACCGAGGAGGTCGAGTGGTGGAAAGACCCCGACATCCTTTCAATGGCTGCCACTGCGGGTCGCTACCTGCTGGTTGCACTGGCAATTCTCTTGCTCTACCTGCTGATTTTGCGCCCCTTAATTAAGCGCTATACCCAAACGCCGGTTATGGCCACGGCTGCACCTGGCGGGACGCTGGCCGCTAGCGTCGGCGGCGAAGAAGACGAGGAAGGAGAAGAAGCGGGTGATGAGAGCGGTGAAACCTACGCCAAGCCGAAGCGGAAACGCAAAACATCACTTTACGAACATAACCTCAACGACCTGCGTGAAATGGCTCAGGAAGACCCACGCATGGTCGCGATGATCATTCGTAGCTGGATGAATGCTAATGAGTAGTTCAATTGCTGAAATGAGCGGTGCTCGCAAGAGCGCTGTCTTATTGCTTGCACTCGATGAAGACAGTGCCGCAGAGGTGTTTAAATACCTCGGCGCCGCTGAGGTACAAGAAATCAGTATGGAGATGGCCCGGCTGAACCAGGTCTCCCATGACGATATGAAGGCGGTACTCGAAGCATTCCATAAAGAGACCGAAGAGTTTGTAGCGTTGAATCTTAACTCCAGCGATCACATTCGCTCGGTGTTAACCAAAGCGCTGGGCAGTGAACGCGCGACCAGCCTGATTGAAGATATTCTTGAAACAACGGGTAACAACTCAGGTATCGATGCCCTCAACCTCATGGAAGCTTCCATGGTGTCTGAGCTCATTCGCGACGAACACCCGCAAATTATTGCGACGATCCTGGTTCACCTGGATCGCCATCAAGCGTCCGATATTCTAGAACTATTTGAAGAGAAACTGCGTAATGATGTGGTGCTGCGCATCGCTACGTTCAGCGGCGTTCAGCCTGCCGCGCTACAAGAGCTGACCGAAGTACTTACCAGCATGCTGGACGGTCAGAACCTTAAACGCAGCAAAATGGGCGGCGTAAGAACGGCTGCTGAGATTCTCAACTTGATGAACTCCTCCCAGGAGGAAACCGCCATTGAGACCGTGCGTGCGCATAGCGAAGATTTGGCCCAGAAAATTATCGACGAAATGTTCTTGTTCGAGAATCTGCTGGACCTCGACAACCGCGCCATTCAAATGGTGCTGCAAGAAGTCGAGACCAATTCTCTGGTGGTGGCTCTCAAAGGGGCGCAGGACGCCTTGGTGGACAAGTTCCTACGCAATATGTCACAGCGCGCTGCCGATTTAGTTCGCGAAGATATGGAAGCCCGCGGCCCTATCCGTGTCTCTCAAGTTGAAACCGAGCAGAAGGCTATCTTGCAGGTCGTAAGACGCTTAGCAGATTCAGGTGAAATCGTCCTGGCAGGTGGAGACGACGAGTATGTCTAATACTCACTCGCCTAAATTTGATCGCCATGGCGATTGGCGTCGCTGGCAAATGGAAGAGCTGGCAACCACGCAGAGCAACCACGCTGCGGATGGCGAAGTGCCTACGGCTCACCAGCGCAAAGTGCAGGCGGCACAAAAAGCTGCCGAGCAGGCGCGCCAGCGTGAAGAGAGTGAGCGCCAGGCACTGCACGAACGTATTCGTCAGCAAGCGGAAAAAGAGGGGTATAACGCAGGCTTTGAGAAGGGTCGTAAAGAGGGGCTTGAAAAGGGTTTAGAGGAAGCTGCCGAGCAGGCAAAAACCGAGCTAGAAGCGCAAATTCGCAAGACCGTCGCGCCGCTGGAAACACTGGGTAAACAGTTTGCGGATGCGCTTGAACACCTTGATGACACCATCGCCTACGACCTTGTTGAGTTAGCACTAGCCACAGGCAGGCAGCTTGCTAGCGATGCTTTGCAGGATACGCCTGAACAAATTTTGGTGATTGTCCGAGAACTTTTGCACACCGAGCCGCCCTTGGTGGGTCATCAGCGTCTCTGGCTCAACCCGGACGATCACACACTGGTAGAAGAGCACTTAGGCAATGAGCTAAGGGCCGCTAACTGGAAGCTGCAACCTGATGATCAGCTTGCCCGGGGTGGCTGTCGGGTAACCAGTGCCCAGGGTGAAATTGACGCGACCTTCGAAAGCCGATGGCATGCCATTCAAGCCCAATCGCGCAAACGCGGCCTTAATTCGCCCCCCTCTTCTAACGTTCCTTCATCCTAGGCGGATACGCTATGGCAGATACCACCTGTCCTCATCGACATCGCTGGAATAAGGCATTGCGACGCACGCAACAGCGTGTCAGTCACCTGCCGCGCTACCGCAATAGCGGCCGCGTCATTCGCGCGACGGGGATGGTGATTGAGGTGGTTGGCTTGCGCGTCGCCGTGGGCAGCGCCTGTCGTATTGAATTACCCGGCAGCGACGGACGCCTATCAGACAGCGATAAACATGCTGAAGCAGAGGTTGTCGGCTTTTCCGGTGACAAATTGTTCCTGATGCCACTGGAAGAGGTCATCGGACTAATGCCTGGTGCGCGCGTAGCACCTCTGGATGAAAGCGGTAGCAACAGTGCCCGTCGTTTCCCTATGGGCGACAGCCTGCTGGGCCGGGTGCTGGATGGCAACGGCAATCCGCTTGATGATCGTGAAAGCATTGAAGAGATACCTCGGGCAACACTCAACTCGCCGCCGCTCAACCCGCTTTCACGGGCACCGATCGATGCACAAATTGACGTCGGCATTCGTGCCATTAATGCACTGCTCTGCGTAGGTCGAGGTCAGCGAATGGGGCTGTTTGCCGGCTCGGGGGTAGGTAAATCAGTACTGCTAGGCATGATGGCGCGCTACACCAAAGCCGACGTGATTGTGGTTGGCTTGATAGGTGAGCGGGGCCGTGAAGTACAGGATTTTATCGATAATATTTTAGGCCCTGAGGGCCGACGGCGTGCTGTCGTCGTCGCCGCTCCCGCGGATACATCACCGCTGCAGCGCCTGCAGGGTGCCAGTTATGCGACACGCCTGGCAGAAGGCTTCCGTGATGAAGGTCGCGATGTTCTGCTGATTATGGACTCACTGACACGCTATGCCATGGCACAACGGGAAATTGCCCTAGCGATTGGAGAACCACCCGCTACGAAAGGCTATCCACCCTCCGTGTTTGCTAAACTGCCTGGCCTTGTGGAACGTGCAGGTAACGCCGAGCGTGGCGGAGGCTCCATTACGGCGTTTTATACCGTGCTAACAGAAGGCGATGACCAACAGGATCCTATTGCCGACTCTGCTCGCGCCATTCTAGATGGGCATATCGTGCTGTCGAGAACATTAGCAGAAGCAGGCCACTACCCGGCAATCGATATTGAAGCCTCGATTAGCCGTGCGATGACATCGATTGTCTCATCAGAGCAACTCCAGGAAGCGCGGGTCTTCAAGCAGCTGTTCTCTCGCTACCAGCGGAACCGGGACCTTATCAGCGTGGGGGCCTACAGCCCAGGTCATGATCCGCAGCTTGATGAGGCAGTGAAACGCTTTCCATCGTTAGAAAACTTCCTGCAACAGAATATTGATGAGTGTGCAACGCTTGCGGATGCACGCCAAGCGCTGTACACGCTAGTAGGGGGACGCGCATGAGCACTTCACAGCTCGAAATGTTAACCGACTTAGCCAGAGGCGCACGCGATCAAGCAGGCAAGATACTGGCTCAAGAGCGACAAACGGAGCAGCAAACGACCGCTCAGTTAAAATCACTATTGAGCTATCGGGCGGAGTACGCCGAGCGCTTGCAAAAAGCGATGAGTGACGGCATTGACCCTGCCACCATGTACAACTACCAACAGTTCCTGGCCTCTTTGGATGCGGCCCTAAGCCGCGCTCGCCAAGCGTTAGCTTCTCAACAGGCAAGCGTTGAGCAGAGTAAAAAGAACTGGCAACAAGAGCAGCGAAAGCTCTCTTCCTACGATACACTGACATCGCGTCGCCTGTTAGAAGAGCACCGCCGCAGTGAGCGTCAGGAACAAAAAACGAATGATGATCTAGTGACAAGCCGCTTGGCTCGTCAGCATAAAGACACTCCGCATTAGCGGTGCCAGGGAACTGAACATGAATATTCACCAGTTGCTTTCGGTAAGCCAAAGTTCACCTCAGACGCAGTCTCAAGGTGCTTTTAGCCGACAAAACTCAGCCAACGGTTTATTTCATCAGACGCTGCTACAAGCGTCTGATGCTCAGCGCTTGACCGCACCAGCGTTAAGTGATGCTAGTGCTTCCCAGGCATCCTTGCCACAATCACAGCTCAATGCGCTCAGCACTTTTTTGTCAGGCTCATTAGAAGTCGACGTTGACAATTTGAGCGCCGCCCTCGAAACACTGGGACTTGATGTCAGTGAGAGCGACTTATCTGAACTATTGGCTCAGCTGCAACTGCCGAACTCAGATATAAGCGTGGACACGCTAGGGCTAAATAGCGATAAGGCTTCCCCCCCCCTTGATGAAATAGCGAGTCGTCTGGCTCTAATGGCTTCCTTTACTGAAAGTTCTCATGACGCGCAATTGAAGTCTCCAATCGCTCCCGCGGCAATCAATGCGATCGCTGAACAGCTAAATATTAATCAAACGGAAGCAGCGCAACTTGTTTCCGCGCTCAATACCTTGGTAGGACAGCAACAAAATGCTCAGAGCCTGACTATCAATACGGCTAAGCCTGTTAATACAGTTAACCTAGCCAGCAGTGCCCATTCGCCTGCCCTCGAGCTCCAGACAGCCACAAGGCCACAGCCTGACAATTTCATTGCTCAAGTTAACACCACTACTGCAACTCCACAGATTAATCCCGTCGGAGCAGCACCCCAGATTAGCAGTGAGGCACTTATCGGTGCTTTACTGACTTCAGAGGCATCTTCTAAAGGTAATCCGACCAGTGAGCACTTGATCACAGGTTTCTCGTTAAGCAACAGCGGTTCATTGACACAATCCTCACAAGGTCAAAATTTTGCTCCGACTGTCACACCGACACCAGCGACCTTATCAACGCCCTTGACAAACCCCGCCTGGCCACAACAGCTAAGCCAACAGTTGGTGCAGATTTCTCAGCGCGGTGGCGAGCAGCATGTCCAGATGCAGCTTAATCCCGCGGAGTTAGGCCCGCTGTCTATCTCACTAAAATTTGGCGAGCAAGGGGCCCAGGCTCACTTTTTGTCAGCTCATGCACAGGTGAGGCAAGTACTTGAACAAGCGATTCCCCAGCTAAGGGAAGCGCTGGCTGAGCAAGGCATATCGCTTGGTGAGACATCGGTTGGCGAACAAGGTGACCCCAATGCTCAGGCATTTGCCCAATCAGGTGGCAAACAAGGTACTGGTAGCGGTAGTGACAACAGCGGTATCGATTCGGGTGAAGCACCCACTCAGAGCACCGAAAGCAGCTCGTTGATGCTGGACGGAAGAGTCGATCTTTATGCTTAGCGGTGGCGCCTGAATTTGTCTGATCATTCTGGCACTGCGATAGAACTAAGCACATAAATACGCATATAAGATAGCTAAACCAAAAGATAGGCTCGCCAAATGAGCCTGTTCATTTCATCACAAGCATGCGCTTTAGGCATAATACCTTGCTAGTGGTACGCATGGAGTTCACAGGAATCGCAAATGGCAGAAAAAAGTGGCGGGTCAAAAAAACTGCTCTGGATAATGATTATCCTGGTCTTGCTGTCGTCAGCAGGCGCAGCGGCAGCTATTTATATGGTAATGGATCAGCGTGATGACGGTTCAGAAGATGCAGAAATGCAGCAGACAATGGAGCGCGAACCGCCTATTTTCATGCGAATTGAACCCTTTACCGTCAACCTTGCCGATGACAGCTATGGCTCGCGATTACTCTACACCGGCGTGACCTTACGTGTGGGGAATGAGGAAAGCAAAGCGATTCTAGAAGAACACATGCCCCAAGTGCGTAGTCGTTTGCTGCTGCTGCTATCTGGAAAACAGGCTGATGAACTTACTTCCTCGGAAGGTAAGCAACAGCTTGCGCAGGCGATCGTTGATCGCCTTAGCGTACCGCTGACTGAAAATCAGCCGCCGCTTGATTTGCGTGAAGTTTTATTCACCGAATTTATTGTGCAATAACCCCGGGAACTGGAGCCGTTCATGTCACAGGACGATCTACTGTCCCAGGAAGAAATTGACGCCCTGCTTAAGGGCGTTAGCGGAGACGATGAACCATCGGCTTCATCTTCCCAAGCGCAAGATGAAGCGCGTATCCGTCCTTACGACCCGTCGACCCAACATCGCGTCATTCGTGAGCGTTTACACGCGCTAGATTTCATTAATGAGCGCTTTGCGCGCTATTTTCGTACTGGCCTGTTCAATCTATTAAGGCGTAGCGCGGACATTACCGTAGAATCCGTTCGTTATCAGAGCTTTAGCGAATTCTCTCGCAATGTGCCTGTACCCACTAACCTGAACATCGTGTCGATGAAGCCGCTACGCGGCTCCGCACTCGTGGTATTCCCGCCTAACCTCGTTTTTATGGTGGTTGATAACCTCTTCGGTGGTGACGGTCGCTTTGTCACCAAGTCAGATGGTCGAGAATTCACGAACACTGAACAGCGCATTATCCAGCGCCTGCTTAATCTCGCCATTGATGCTTACCAGGAAGCCTGGAAAGTCGTTTACCCGTTGGATGTCAGTTTTTTACGCTCAGAGGTGCAGTCAAAGTTCGCCAACATCACCAATTCGCCCAATGAAATTGTGGTGAATACCAAGTTCAATATCGAGGTTGGCAACCTATCAAGCAATTTTCAGATATGCATGCCTTACGCCATGATCGAACCGTTGCGTGATTTACTGGCCAACCCGATCAATGATAGCAACCATGACCAGGACGGCAGTTGGTCACGCCGTATGGCGAGTGAGCTACGTCAGTCGGAAGTTGAGTTAATCGCTGAATTTGCTCAAATACCTAGTCGTATCGCCCATGTAATGGGGTTAAAGAAAGGCGACGTGCTACCGTTAGACATTCCGAGTTCTATCACAGCAAGCGTTGACGGTGTGCCAGTCATGGAGTGTGAATACGGTAGTCAACGCCAGCAGCATGCACTGCGTGTGTTACACATGATTGACCATGCCGCTATGAATAACGCATCGTCCAAGGACTTTACTAAAGGGTCTACGCGACAGAAAGCCAAGGAATCCAAAGCATGACTGATCCCAACAAGCCTGATCATAATGTCTCTGACGATGATTCAGCGGATGCCATGTCTGAGCAGGAAGAAACTTCTTCAAGTGCCGATGCCGCTAGTGAAGAGGAAGATCCCTGGGCAGCCGCTATGGCGGAGCAAGAGGAGGCTTCTTCAGGTACTGATGCTAGCGAAGAGGAAGACCCCTGGGCATCTGCTATGGCCGAACAGGAGGCCGTTGAGGAAAGTGAACAACAGGCATCAGAGCCAGAGCGTAAAGCACCTGCCGCTAAAGCCGCGAGTGAAGATATCTTCCGGCCATTAAGCCCTGATAGCGGCTCTTCACAGGCTCGCGAACTAGAAATGATTATGGATATCCCGGTGAAACTCACCGTGGAGCTAGGTCGTACAAAGCTAACCATTAAGCAGTTACTGGAGTTAGCCCAAGGCTCTGTTATTGAGCTTGAAGGCCTCGCCGGCGAGCCGATGGACATATTAATTAATGGCTACTTGATTGCTCAAGGTGAAGTCGTCGTCATCGAGGATAAATACGGTATTCGTATTACTGAAATCATCACGCCCTCTGAACGTATTCATAAATTGAACCGATGAGCGTTGCAACCTCTTCGACGCAGAACGGTTCGCTCGATGCACTAAGTAACGGTGGTGAGGCGTTGATTGGCATGGCCGTTTTAGGCAAAACAGCCGCCGCTTTGGCTCTCGTTGTTGCGATTATTTTAATCTGCACAGCGCTTTTAAAGCGCTGGAGCAACCACACCACTCGCCATGGCGCCAACCTTCGCATTGTAGGCAGTACAGCCGTTGGCAATCGTGAGCGTGTCGTCATTGTTGAAGTGGAAGATACCTGGTTGGTAGTTGGCGTGGGTGGGGGGCGAATTACTAAATTGCACGAACGCCCAGCCCCCGAAAACCGCACGCCAACGACGCCGTTGCCCCCTTCATCGCGCTTTTCCCGGCATTTATCAAAAGCGCTGGCCGCTACCCGTCGCAGTGACTCATCCGCGCCCTCCGATCCACATCAGACGCCATGAGGCAACGGATGCACTTTTCTTGGCCCGTTTTTTTTAAAGCCTTTTTTTCTATGCACTATTTTTTTCCAGGCAGTGTTTTTAATAACAAGACGGCTGGCACGGATGGTCAGCGCTGGCTTTGGCTGGCATTGGCCCTTGGTGTTTGTTTAATTTTGGTGGCAGGCCCTGTCCATGCTCAGCAGATCCCCGGGATTACTTCGCAGCCACTAGAAGATGGTGGCCAGCAGTGGTCACTCTCGCTGCAAACACTGCTCTTCCTCAGCTCGCTAGCATTTTTACCCTCCATGCTACTGATGATGACGAGCTTTACGCGCATCATCATTGTGCTTAGCCTGTTGCGAACGGCAATGGGCACCCAGGCAACACCGCCCAATCAAGTACTCTTGGGAATAGCGCTTTTTCTGACTTTTTTTATTATGTCACCAGTATTGGCACAGGTGTATGACAACGCCTGGGTGCCATTGACGAATGAGACGATTAATTTTGAAGAGTTTTTGCTACTTGCTCAGGATCCATTTAGGGAATTTATGCTCGCCCAAACTCGCGAGCCCGATCTGGCGTTGTTCGTTCGCTTGGCAGACATAGGGCCGATGCAAGGCCCGGAAGAGTTACCGATGCGAGTGTTATTGCCTGCTTACGTTACGAGCGAGCTAAAGACGGCATTTCAAATTGGCTTTACAATCTTTATTCCGTTTTTGATCATTGACCTCGTGGTGGCCAGCACCTTGATGGCACTCGGGATGATGATGGTTCCMCCCATCACGATCTCATTACCTTTTAAACTGATGCTGTTCATTCTGGTGGATGGCTGGCAGCTTATTATTGGCTCGATGGCAGAAAGCTTTTACATGATATAGCGCTTTACACAGCACATCGTTCATACAGCACAAAGGATCCCAGCTATGACACCCGAAATGGTGATGAGCATTGCTTATCAAGGTATGCGTGTAACGCTTCTCCTTGCTGGCCCCATGCTGCTGGCAGCCCTCTTCACTGGCCTTATCATCAGCCTATTCCAAGCCGCAACGCAAATTAACGAAATGACGTTGACGTTTATTCCTAAAATTCTTGCCGTGTTTACAGTACTGGTATTAGCTGGCCCCTGGTTGCTTGGATTGATTACCGACTTTACTCACCGCCTATTTACCAACATCCCAAGTATGGTGATGTAACGCTATGGTGGAAGTCACTTTCGCACAACTACAGGGGTGGTTGGTGGCTTTTTTATGGCCGTTTGCGCGCATTACTGCTTTCATGGCGGCGTCGCCTCTATGGGGCCACTCCAGTGTACCTAACCAGGCCAAAGTGGGCCTGGCTGCCCTAATTTCCATTGTCATTGCGCCAATTTTACCGGCCATGCCTGATATTGCCATCATGTCTTGGGCTGGGGTTGGGGTTATGATCGAACAGATCCTGATCGGCTTAGCGATGGGKCTCGTTATGCATATCATGTTTGCAGTTGTTCAAGCAGCGGGGGATTTTATCGGCCTGCAAATGGGCCTGGCATTTGCGAGCTTTTTTGATACGTCGAGCGGTACCAATATTATGGTGCTATCACGTATTCTTTATATGATCACTCTGCTGATGTTCTTGGCGATGAATGGTCACCTGATGGTGCTTGAAACCCTGATTATGAGCTTCCAAACGCTGCCCATCGGCATCGGAACCTTTAATCCGGATGCCTTTGTGCTGCTTGCTCGCTACGGGGGGACGATTTTTGCGTCGGGTATGTTATTAGCCCTGCCGCTGGTGGGCTCCCTACTCACCATTAACCTGGCTTTGGGCATACTAAACCGTTCAGCTCCACAGCTCACGGTGTTTAATATCGGTTTCCCGACCTCTCTAATTGTGGGGCTAATATTAATGATGGTGCTGATGACCGACATTAATCGGTTTTTACAGCGTTTATTTACCCAAGGATTGGGATTTATGCAGGAGCTAATCGAAACGTTGGCGCCTTTAAACTAAAATCCCCATGTTTTTCATGAACAAAATTTCACAAAAAACATGGGGATAATTAGAGGTGTGCTAGGGCTTGCGAGCAGCATTTAAGCCCCAGGCATAGCCCAAGCAGTTACATATAGTTGAATAGCGATAATCCTTTAATGTCTACGAACGCTTTTTGCGCTGCCTGCATACCTACTTGGCGCAAACTATACTCTGAAATCGCTTCGGTATAATCCAGATCGACTAGATCCGATAGCGTTTGATCGTAGTTCAGCATTCGGTTACTGCTTACGGAATCGATAACATCGAGCTCATTCAAACGAGCACCTGCGGAAGCGCGCACGGTCAGAACATTATCTAAACTATTGTCCAGGTCGCGCATGGCAGTGTTCAGAGTATTGCGCTGATCGGCTTTCTTGGTGTCATTGTCCGCAGGATTTTCTAATACTCGAATGGCTTCTTCCATAGTGCGAAACAGGTCAGCGCCACGAACATCCCCACCTGATTTAGCAACCAGTATTTCATCATTCGGCGCAGGTGTGCCCTCAAGGCTAATGGATAAGCCACCGAATTCTAATGAAAGAGACCCCTCTTCGCTAATATCATCTGCCCAGATGCCAGAGCTTAATGCTGTACCATCCGTGTCGTTGTCCACCCAAGTATCCGTTTCATTATCAAATCGTTGAACCTGATATGTAGGGTCAGCAGCAGTTCCGTCAAAACTAACACGATAATCATTGCCATAATCAGCATCATTGACGTCAAGGGTCTGGGGGCCTCGAAATGTCACATTACCTTCATTCAGGGTGCCATCTTCTTTCTTCGCTTCTGCTACATATCCAGCACCGCTGGGTACMCTTTGGAAGATAGCCACGCCATTATCAGCTACTGGCATCAAGCGCGTAGAATCCACACGCTGTTCGCGTGTATTCGTATCGCCTCTATATTCCACACTACCGTTGGCAGACTTCACAAAGGGGGGATTATTATCTTTATAACCACCGAACAAGTAGCGCCCATTGCCATCAGTTGAATTGGCTTGGCCCAGCAGCGTTTCATAAACGCCTTTGAGCTCACTAGAAATGGACTCGCGGTTTTCGTCAGTTAGCGTGTCGCTAGACGCTTGAATCAACAATCCTTTCGCACTTGTTATCGCATCACTAACGCTATTAATGATGCTTTCAGTCTGCGACAGCGAATTACGCGCCGATACGCGTGAATCTGAAAATTGTTCAGTAACTGACTTGGCTTGGTCAACGCCAATCGCCCGTGAAGCGGCCTGTGGGTCGTCGGATGGGTTAACCACGCGTCGGCCGCTAGCTATCTGCTGACTCACTCTCATCAAGTCGCTCTGCTGGCGGTTCATAGACGCCGTGCTCTGCTCGAACATGGTAACGGTACTAATACGCATAACTTAAGCTCCCGAATTAACCGCGCAGGTTCAAGATGGTATCCATCAGCGTTCCTGCGGTGTCAATCACACGCGCATTGGCCTGATAGTACTGTTGGTAACGGATTAAATTAGCGGCTTCCTCGTCTAGATTAACTCCAGACTCTGATTGCTGTACGGCACTTAATTGATCGGTAAGGCCTTGACGAGCATCCAAATTCACCTCGGTGATATTAGTGCGGTTACCAACATCGCTAACCATGGATGCATAGGCACCGGTAACCGTTGCGCTAGCACCAACAATAGATTGGGACTGCAGGTCTTGCAGCGCTAAAGCATTACGGTTATCGCCACTGGCAAAAATAGTCTGGCTAACTGTCAATGACGACGTCTCACCCGCATCTGGAAGGTCGCCAACCGTAAAGCTGATACCATCAACTTCAATCTCATCGCCCGCTTCCAATTCAACGTCTGATAAGTCTGCTGCATCAACATTGGTACCGTTAACCGTTATATTCGCTGCCGGAGTCAGCGTCAGGCTACCATCCGAATCTACCTCAAATTGGTATTTTCTGTTATCCGCGAAAGCGTCTGAAGATATACCTAAATCGCTGACGTTTAAATCACCCTCACGTTCAAACGAGTTGCCCGTGTTATTTCCTACATTAATAAAACCTGCGTCACCTGCAGCAATTTTATCCACGTCAGCAATATTGGTTTCCATACCATTGGCGGCGCGCCGCACCGGCTGAATTTCATAGCGGTCACCATCTTGCGGCACACCGCTGAACTCAATGCTGACACCACCAAAATTTAATTCGCCATCATCATCCCAGGCATCCTGATCAAACTCGACTTCTTGGCCATTGTCGTTGCGCGTCACGACAGGAACCGAAGGCGCTGCACCTTCGAAACTGACGGTATAATCTACCGCCCTAAGGGCATCAATCTGCTCAGGGTCAAATTGAGCACTGGTAATATCAACGCCGCTATTTCCTTCATACCCATAGGTTTGCGGTGCGCGCACTGCAAAGAAGTCTTCGCCCTGGTCACCGTTAAGATCTACACCTTGCTTATGCTGCTCATTGAAAGCTGTCGCCAGCGACACAGCAAGTTGACCAATTTGGTTCTGGGTTTTATCTAAGGTTTCTGAACGAAAACTCATTAAACCGCCCAGCGCGCCGCCTTTGATGGTGGACTCATCTAGTTGAACGACATTACCACCACCATCACGATACCCTACCACCGTTCGCTGAGGGTCATAATCGGCTTGCACTGCTTCAAGTTGAAACGAGTTGGTGCCTGTTACCAGCGGCTGACCATTGGGCAGACTGATGTTGTAGGTTTTGCCATCCTGAATATTCAGGCGCAAATCCATACGCTCGTTAAGCTCAGATACCAATTGATCTCGCTGGTTGAGCAGGCTATTGGGCGCCTCCCCACTGCGAGCACGAGCCAGAGCAATCTCTTTATTTAAACCAGCGATTTGCTCGGTGGTGTTATTAATCTGGGTAATTTCGTCCTTAATCTGGCCATTAATATTGCCCTGCATATCTTGCAGGTAGCCATCAAAGGAGCGGAACTGGGAACTCAGCGTATTGGCTTGGCCAAGCACGCCCTGACGAGCCGCGGGATCAGAGGGTGAGGCCGCTAGATCTTCTAACGATGAGAAAAAATTCTGCATCAGAGGGGCTAAACCTGCTTCGCGGTCAGCCAGTAGGTTATCAAGTTGTGTTACCTGATTATAGTAGGTATCCAGTGCGCTCGACTGGGTTCTGGCGCTATTTAATTGGTCAGCCACGTACGTATTAAACTGGCGTTCGATGTCATTGACGCGAACGCCGCCTCCCACGCTCCCCTCGCCTAACTGCGCCAACTCTCGATTATAGCCAGGCGTATAGACATTACTAATATTATTACTGCTAGTATTCAGGGCATTCTGCGCCGCATTGAGGCCGCTTAAGCCGATCGAAAACATGCTCATGGTTCAATTCCTTAGGCCAATACCTATATATGATTTAAGTATCGGCACTGCGCAGAAAAACTTGAGGAAAGGGTTAACGAGAATCAGCTAGGAAGCTGCCAGCTGCGTTAAGTGGCCCAATAGTATTCATCACCGCTACCAACTTATCGGCATAGAGTGGATCAGTCGCATACCCTCCACGCTGCAGTTCTTGCGCCGCCTGCTCAGCGGTTGGCGCTTGTGTCACACCCGTGTAGCGGGGATTGTTGCCAATCAGATTGGCATAATCAGTAAAGGCATGCTCATACGAGTCATAGACGCGGAAGGTATCAACCACCTGCGTCCGCCGCCCGTTAATATACTCGTGTGTCACAATATCGGTTGTTTCGCCCTGCCACTGACTACCCGCTTTGATGCCAAATAAATTATGGCTGTTATTACCATTTCGAGTCGCAATTTCGTGCTTGCCCCAGCCCGTTTCAAGCGCAGCTTGGGCCAGGATTAACTCAGCAGGCACCCCACTGGTAGCGCTAGCTGCCTGAGCGGGTGCCGCCAGTGTTTGCATGAACTGATCTACATGCGGCAGCTGTCTTTCCGACTGCTCTCGGCTAGTGGCAGATTGCGCAGATACTGCTTCAGCCTCCTGGCCTTGGCGCTCAGCATCTAGCTCCGCCAAGAAACGACTCGCTGAGGGCACTGCGGGGACTGTTTTATCACCCGGGTTTAGGGGACTGTCCAATATACGCGGTGTTCCCCGCGGGATACCGGCAATCAATGCCTGCGTCTGTTGATCAGCGGAGGACGATGCGCTCTCACCTTTTGGAATCGCCCCCTCACGTTTTAGTTGCTCAATCAGCACATCCGCAAGCCCAACCCCTTTAGACGAAATGACCTGTGACCMCTGTTGATCCAACATCTGTTGGTAAGTATCCGTCGCGCTGCTGTTCATCAACCCGGACGTTGGGATCGCATCGCGCATGCTTTTCATCATCATCTGTACGAACAGTGCTTCAAACTGCTGGGCTGCCGACTGCACGCCTTCTTCGGGATCAACCCGTGCGGTGTGTTGAAGCCGCTGAAAGCCCTGCATATCAAGCGCAAATTGATTGCTCATATCAGTAGCATTCATTAGATGACCTCCAGCTCAGCACGCAGCGAACCCGATGCTTTCAGCGCTTCTAGAATCGACATTAAATCCTGAGGTGTGGCGCCTAACGCATTCAAGGCATTGACCACTTCGTTGAGCTGCGCACCCTCTACGATTTGCAGATAAGCCTCTTGCTGCTCAATATCAATATCCGCGTCGGGTACCACTACCGTCTCACCCTCTCCAAAGGGATTAGGCTGGCTAACGCCAAATTGGTTATCAATCATGATCGATAGACTGCCGTGGGCCACCGCCGCTTCTCGCAATGTGACAGCACTGTTCATGACCACCGAGCCGGTACGTGAATTCAGCACAACCAGCGCCGGTGCTTCAGTTGGCGTTACCTGAACATTTTCAACACGCGCCATAAAATTGACCCGCGCATTATCATTTGTAGGGCCGTCAAGGGCGATTACTCGGCCATTACGTGCGTAAGCCACCGACTGGCCAAATTCGTTATTAATCGCCGTCACCATGCGCTGAACGGTGCCGAAGTCGGAATCGTTGAGCTGTAATTCAAGCATGCCACCGTTACTGCCCAGGTTAAGCGGCACCTCCATTTCAACCAGCGCGCCGTTGGGAATACGCCCCGAAGCCTGCTGATTGATTTGTACACTGCTACCACCAGCCTGTGCACCCGCGCCTCCTACCAGCATATTCCCCTGGGCAATGGCATATGTATCACCGTCGGCCCCCTTTAAAGGCGTCATTAACAGCGTACCGCCTCGCAAACTGCGTGCGTTGGCTATCGATGAAACAACGATATCTAAGCGCTGGCCAGGTCTTGAAAACGGTGGTAAGTCAGCCGTCACCATCACCGCAGCGACGTTACGTAGTTGCAAATTCGTACCTGAAGGAACAGTCACGCCCAGTTGGGACAGCATGTTGGTCAGGCTTTGGCTAGTGAACGGCGCTTGGGTCGTTTGGTCACCGGTACTATCAAGACCAACCACTAAACCATAGCCTACCAATTGGTTATCGCGGACACCGGCAAAGCTTGCCAGCTCCCGAACGCTCTCTGCCTGAGCAGGTAAAGCCAATAGGCCCATCAACACTAAAGCACTCAGTTGGAGAGCCCCCTTATTGATTATTCTCCGGCTACTTATCCACAAACTACTTAAACGCATCACTATTGACCGCTGTCGCTTTTTCATTGAAGGGCCTTTTATTGCGGGGCCTGTCAGTAGTAGCTCTGTCATTGGTGGCTCCCCATAGAGCTAGAACGGCGAAACGTTTAAGAAGAAACGTTGTAGCCAACCCATATGCTGCGCCTCATTAATATAACCGTCGCCCACATATTCTATACGCGCATCTGCCACCTGAGTGGAAGGCACAGTGTTTTGTGCGGTAATCGTGCGCGGGTTAACGACACCGGAAAAACGAATAAACTCGGTACCTTGGTTGATGGCGATTTGCTTTTCGCCACGCACGCGTAAATTGCCGTTATTCATTACTTCTAATACCGATACTGTAATGGTGCCGGTAAAGGAGTTATTAGCCTGCGACCCTCCGCTGCCGGTAAAGTCATTTTCACCGGAAATATCGTAGCCATACTCTGCAAGCACATCGAGAATGTCTGGCAACTGTGCGAGTTCAAGGCTAGCGCTGCCACTACGACCTGCATTGGATTGCGAGTTTTTGCTCGCACTAACCTCTTCATCCAGCACAATGGTCAAAATGTCGCCTATTGAACGCGGACGGCGATCTTCAAAGAGTGGCTGATAGCCTTGCCTGGCCTGGTAAATAGAGCCATTGGGGATGGGAGGCGGGCGATCAACAATACTGATCTGCTCTTGCTCACCCACGACTGAGGCTCTGGGAATCTGAGCGCACCCGGCAACAACTAGCATTAAAAGCACCAGCCCCGCTAGCGCAATACGACGTGACATGTGGTGCAACTCCAACATAACCCAACCTATAAGTAAGCCCGATGAGCAACAGCCGTTACAGCTGGCTTAAGCGTGCCAACATTTCATCGCTGGTGGAAACCGCTTTGCTATTAATTTCATAGGCGCGCTGGGTTTGAATCATATTGACCATCTCTTCAACGACGTTGACGTTGGAGGTTTCCACGTAGCCTTGGAACAGCCGACCGGCACCATTCATACCAGGCATATTCTCATTGGGTGCCCCAGAAGCTCCCGTCTCTAAATAAAGGTTGCCACCGATACTTTGTAAGCCTGCTGGATTAATAAAGGTACTAACAGTGATTTGCCCTACCTCATTATCAATCGCAACACCTGGCTGGCGAACGCTCACGGTGCCGTCTTCACCTACATTCACTGACAGCGCATTGGCCGGTAAGAAGATGGCAGGTTCAACGGGGTAGCCATTGGCAGTCACCATTTGGCCATTCTCATTTAGCTGAAAACTCCCGTCGCGGGTGTAAGCCGTCGTACCATCGGGCATCAGCACCTGAAAGAACCCTTCACCGTTGATCGCAAGATCGCGGGAGTTCTCTGTTTGCTCTAGCCCACCCTGGGTATGCAAACGCTCTGTGGCAACGGCACGAACACCGGTACCCACCTGCATGCCGGAGGGTAGACGATCCTGAATATTATTCTGAGCGCCTGGTTGACGCATGTTCTGATACAGCAGATCTTCAAAAACGGGACGCGAGCGCTTGAAACCATTGGTACTCACGTTAGCTAAGTTGTTCGAAATCACGTCTAGCTTGGTTTGCTGAGATTCCAAGCCGGTTTTAGCTGTCCATAAGGACTTAATCATAATTATGCTCCCTTGACCAACTGACTCACGTCAGCTCTGAATGGCCAACATCAACCTTGAATAGATAGAATCCCGTTGGCGCGCTGAGCGTTTTCGTCAGCGGTGCTGAGTACTTTCATCTGCATATCGTAACGGCGTGCAACGTCAATCATCGATACCATGGCATCAACAGCGCTAACGTTACTGCCTTCAAGCGCACCGCTAACCAACTTGGCATTTTCGTCAGCAGGCAGAGCTCCAGGCTCACCTTCTTCATTAGGAGGCGCACGAAACAGGCCGTCTTCACCGCGCGTTAAGTCTCCATCTTCAGGTGTCACCAGCTTAATGCGCCCCACTTCGACCAGCGCTTCCGGTCCTACGCCTTCAGGGATGGCACTAATCGTGCCGTCGGCACCGATGGATATCTGCGCCCCTTGTGGCACGGCAATTGGGCCGCCTTCGCCCATCACTGGTCGTCCAACGCTAAGCAACACGCCATCATTGTCAATCTGCAGGTCACCACGGCGTGTATAGGTTTCAGTACCGTCATCCGCCTGTACCGCCATCCAAGCGTCGTCCTGCATGGCGACATCAAGGGTGCGCCCGGTATACTCAACAGGGCCTTGAGAAAAATCACTGCCAGGCGTGGTCGTCACCGCTGACGCCCGCGTTGCCAGTAACGCCTCACCTTGCACGGGCACAGAACGAGCCGCCTGTAACTGGGCACGAAAACCAGTAGTGCTCACATTCGATAGGTTATTACTCACTACCGATTGTTGATCCATGCTGTTCTTGGCACCGCTCATGGCGGTATAGAGCATTMGATCCACGCTACTTACTCCTTAACGTATTGACCGATTATTAAAGATTAATAATGGTCTGCAGGAGCTCGTCCTGGGTACTGATCGTTTGCGAGTTGGCCTGATAAGCACGCTGGGCAAMAATCATATCGACTAGCTCACGAGCCATATCGACATTGGACGTTTCAACCGCACTCGGCTCAATTAAGCCGCGCTGCCCCGTACCAGGGGCGCCCACAAGCTCTTGGCCCGAAGCACCGGTAGCAGTCCATAGGTTATCGCCATCGGGCTGTAAACCCTCAGGATTTCGAAAGCTAACCAGCGCAATTTGACCAGCGGCACGCGACTCTTCGTTAGAGTAGTTACGCATAACGGTGCCATCGTCTTCGATAGTGACACCTACTAAAGAACCAGAAGTGTAGCCATCTTGAGAAATATCACTAACAGAGGAGCTTTCCGCGAACTGAGTGGTTCCTTGGAAATCAAACTCAATATTTAGCTCTTCAAAAACATTCCCGGCACCAAACTCACCAGCAGCTATTGTGATAGGAGCAGAATCGTCAGCTTGAAGCGTGCCGTTTTGAGTAAAGGTCAATGAGCCTAAATCCAGGTCGTCGTAGGTTTGGGCATCATTAGGCCCCCCACTGAGACGCCCTCGCATCTGCCACTCATTCGTCTCACCTTGATCCTTAATAAAGTACATCGTCAGATTGCGGGCGTTACCTTGTGAGTCGTAAACAGTGGCGTTAGTGGAGTAGTTATAGGTAGATGAGTCAGCAGAGTCAAAATCAGCTGGCTCTAAACCCTCCTCACCCGAATCCAGGTTAAGTTCAGCCGCTAGCTGCGTAGTGGCATTAGCAGCAAGCCCAGCGGAATCTACTTCTAAAGCTGCCACATCACCACCCGCCTGCACATTCCCCTCTGCATCGGCAGCGTAGCCCATAATCTGAGCACCCTGAGCATTCACCAGACGTCCATCAGCTGTCATGGTTAGCTGGCCATTGCGCGAGTAACCCACTTCGCCATTGGGCTGCTGAAAGCGGAAGAAGCCTTCACCCGCTATCGCCAAATCCATATTGCGGTTGGTGGATTCAACATTACCCTGGCTAAAATTCTGCTGTACCGTAGAGGTACGAACGCCAAGCCCGATACGTGATTCGGCATATACATCGGCGAACTGGACGTTGGAGCTTTTAAATCCAACCGTTTGCGAGTTGGCAATATTATTACCAACGGCACCTAATTTCTGCTGCTGAGCGCTTAGACCACTAAGTGCTTGTGAAAAGCTCATAACGTTCCCCTGAAGAAGCTGTGTTTAATCAAATGTTGTGTTTAATGAACGGTTAAAGAATTTGTTTAACGTCGTTCAAGCTGATTTGGCCATAGATAGCGCCGAGATCCAGCCGAACGCCGCCACTGCTATCATTAGGCGTCACGCTATTTACTACCGCGTACTGCAAGGCAGTGGATTCGATTTTTTCACCTTCACCGTCGGTTGCCTCTAACTGAACCGAATATCGGCCGCTGGCAACCGCCTCTTTCTGATCATTGAGACCATCCCACTGGAAAGATTGAACACCGGCATCTAGCGCCCCAAGGTCAAGAGTTCTAATGACTTGTCCACCCTCACCCACAACCGTCGCTTTAACGTTTGCCGCTGGCTCGGCCAGCTCTATACCGAAGGGCGTGGTGTAAGAATTCCCGTCGTCATCTTGCTCTACTAAAACATCCTTGCCGGACMCCATGACACCTTTGCCAATTAGGCCACTCGCCTGCAGCGCCTGATTGGCATCCATCTGGCTGGTAATGCCCTCTAGCGTGCTGTTCAGCTCTTCAATACCACTGACCGTATTAATTTGCGCTAACTGTGAAGTCATCTCCGAATTTTCCATCGGATTGAGCGGATCCTGATTCTGCAGTTGCGTAATCAGCAACGTCATAAAACTTTCACGTAGCTCATCGGATTGGCGGGCAGAGAGACCATTAGAACCGCCGCCGTTTATGTTATTCAATACACTCGTATCGACATTCATGGTTTACCCCTCACCCAGCGAAAGCGTCTGCATCAACATCTGCTTACTGGTGTTAAATACTTCAACGTTGGCTTGATAGGAGCGCGAGGCAGAAATCATGTTGACCATTTCATGCACCGGTTCAACGTTGGGCTTTGCCACGTAGCCATCTTCATCCGCCGCCGGATGGTTAGGCATATACTCCATACGCAGCGGCGAATCGTCTTCCACCACCTCGGTGACCCGCACGCCGCCAACGCCATAGCGATTGCCCTGCGCCTGAGTTTCAAACATTACCTGCTTCGCTCGATAGGTTTCCCCATCCGGACCGGCAACACTGTCGGCATTGGCCATATTGCTGGCGGTAACATTCATGCGCTGGGACTGAGCGCTCATTGCCGAACTGGCAATATCAAACGTAGAGAACATTGACATAATTGGTTAGCTCCTCACTAATTTGGCCTGGATTATTCGGGCTGCATGGCATTTTTCAGTCCTTGAATACGGCTGTTGAGCATCGTGATTCCGACTTGATAACGCACAGCGTTATCAGCAAATTGCGTGCGCTCACGATCCATATCAACCGTATTTCCATCCAAACTAGGCTGGTCGGGAATGCGGTAAAGTAAATCGGCGTTGCCCGCTCCACGCCATGCGGGGCCTTCTCCAGCAATATGGTGTCCAGCGGTGCGCGCCAGTGTCAGACCACCGCCAGCATTACTAGATGCACTCTGAGTACCGTCTACTGCTTTTTTCAGCTCACTAGCAAAATCAATGTCACGCGCTTTGTAGTTAGGCGTATCGGCATTAGCAATATTAGCTGCCAACACCTCGTGACGTGCCTGGCGTAAACCCACGGCTTGCTGATGAAAATTAAAGGCAGATTCCAGTTGATCAATCATGCCGACCCTCGCTTTGAGGCAAAAAATAAAATGGATTTTGTTGATGATGAAGAATACGTCTGGAACTGTCAGCCTAAAGCATGGAACAGCTGGCGTTTCCACCAGCATTTCGCGTGATACGCCTGCTACCTTTTCGCTACACTAAGCGATGACTTCTCCTCGTTGTTCTCCTTTCTCCAGTTCCCAAACAAGCGGCCTCAACATGCTACGACAGCGCTTTACTAAGCCAAGCACTCTTCGCTTTTGGCAGGTAGTCCTCTTGTTGGCAATCTTATGCGTCACTTCCTTTACCACAGCTCAGGCTGATGACGACAACCTTCTCCAGCAAGTGCACAGTTTTTTGTATGCAGAGACACAGGCACTAGGTGAGGAAGTGGTGATTGACCTACAGCCGCCTTCCCCACATTTGCCTGAATGCGTTCAACCGGAGCCTTTTTTGCCCAATGCAAATCAGGCGCCCTTAGGCCGTGTGTCCGTAGGGGTGCGTTGCGGTGAAAACGGTCGACAAGTCCGCTACTTGCAGGCCCAAATTGATGTCATTGGCAGTTACATGGTGGCAGCAAGGGATATTGAACGGGGCACACTGATTAAGCCAAACATGCTCAGCGAGCGCGATGGTAACCTTGGTGACCTGTCGGCTCAGGCGTTGACCGATGAAGAAGATATTGTGGGTAAAATCACTCAGCGTCCCATTCGTAGTGGCAGCGCCTTTTTAGCGCACTATTTACAAGCCCCCCACTTAGTTGAACGAGGGCAGCGCGTTACTGTCATAGCACAGGGCTCTGCCTTTCGCGTTTCACGGGAGGGCGAAGCACTTGAAAATGGCGCTCTTGGCGAGCAAATTCGGGTGCGTTTTGGTTCACGGGAAATCATGACTGCGCGTGTCACTGAGCGCGGTGTATTGGTGGTGGATTTTTAACTCAACGCCTAAAGTTATACCGAGCACTGCCGATATATTGCTATACAGGCTAGATTAAGCGCCAAGCGCATCGACGTTGACGATGAGGCAGACAACGTGAATATTGATAATATTAATCCGCTGCTACGCTCCAACCAAGCCCAGCAGCGCAATGAAACACAAAAAGCTGATAGCGTACAACCCGCTGAACCAAGCGGTACGGCTCGCGAATCAACTCAGTTAAGCCAATCAAATATCGACGAATCTCAGGATATCGATAGCGCTAGAGTTGAAGAGATTCGCGACGCCATTCGTGAGGGACGCCTTGAAATGCGTGCTGATCGCATCGCTGAGGGCTTAATTGCCAATCTCAAAGACCTATAAGGGGGCACTGTAATGAGCCTTGCATCCCTGCTTACCGATCAACAACAGCGCCTTGATGCGCTTACTTCGTTGCTGTCCAGTGAGCAAAATTTATTGACGCAAGGAGACATTGACGGTGATGCACTATCTCAAATCGCACTAGAAAAACAGTCATTATTGGCTGAGCTAGAGCGTATTGAGGCTGTGCGACGCAATGTGCAAAAGCGTCTTGGATATGCCGAAGGTGCTAACGGCGCCAGAGCGGCAGCCCAGGATGCGGGTTGTCTTACAGCGTGGGCACGCTTGCTAGAAAAGAGTGAGCGAGCTTCGCGTATGAATGAGCTAACCGGCCAAATGCTCTCAGTAAGGATGAAGCATAATCAAGACATGCTCGATTATATTCGTCAAATCGCAGAAAAAACGCTTTATAAGCCAGATGGTCGTAACAGCGCCCAACCAGGCAAAATCAACGCTTCCGCCTAATCTCTCTCGACAAGTTCTCCACATGACGTTTCAATGAAAGCCTTCATTAGCAGGACTTCAAAGGCTTCTCATGTTCAATTTACTGCCTCATCATTATACAGCGCTGGTTGTCGGTGCATCGGGAGGGATAGGAGCTGCCATCATTAAGCAGCTACTATCCTCCCCTCAGGKCGGCCACGTTATTGCGGTAAGCCGCCAACCACAACAACTTGATCACCCTCGCCTTACTCATCTAACACTTGATATTTCCCAAGAGCAGGATAGGCAGGCGCTTAAGAAAGAGTTGGCTGCCCAGCCGATTCACTTATTTTTCAATGCCATCGGCATCCTGCATGATGAAGCTTTACAGCTGCTACCCGAGAAACGCCTTGATCAGCTTAGCGCTGAGAATCTAGCCCAAACAATGAACATCAACGCCTTTGTACCGATCCTTCTGCTAGCGACACTGCAGGACTCGTTCAAAGGGACACATCCGGCAGTGATTGCCAGCCTCTCCGCCCGGGTTGGCTCAATCGAAGATAATCAGCTAGGCGGCTGGTACAGCTACCGTGCCAGCAAAGCTGCTCACAATATGCTGATGAAGACAGCATCCATAGAGCTCAAGAGGCTTAATAAGCAGTCCACCGTGCTATGCCTGCATCCTGGCACCACCGATACCGCTCTCTCCAAACCCTTTCAAGCCCGGGTGCCTAACGAAAAGCTTTTCACGCCCTCATTTGTAGCAGAGCAGTTGCTGGCCGTCATCGCTCAGCGCACGCCCGACGATAGCGGTACCTTCTGGGCTTGGGATGGCCAACCTATCGAGTGGTGAGGTGTGAGGCGTGAGGTGTGAGGCGKGAGGTGTGAGGCGTGAGGCGTGAGGCGTGAGGCGTGAGGCGTGAGGCGTGAGGCGTGAGGCGTGAGGCGTGAGGCGTGAGGCGGAACAGGATATTGGGGAGACCCCCATTAACCAACGTTTTCTACTCACGATTCACGACTTACCCTTCACCCAACACAAAAAAAATCCCCCAAGGCATCAGCCCTGGGGGATTTTTCATAATAAGTGCCTGACGATGACCTACTCTCGCATGGGGAGACCCCACACTACCATCGGCGCTAAGCGGTTTCACTTCTGAGTTCGGCAAGGGATCAGGTGGTTCACGCGTGCTATGGTCGTCAGGCGTAACTGTTAATGTACATCATGCTGACTAGCGTTTTTGCTATCTTGTGATCGTCTCATTGCCTGTCACCCTGGCGTTATGTCGCTTGGGCCACACGCTGCGTATCCGGCTTTGAATGTTGCGTCATCATTACGACCAGACCCCTTGGGTGTTATAGGGTCAAGCCTCACGGGCCATTAGTACACGTTAGCTCAACGCCTTGCAGCGCTTCCACACCGTGCCTATCAACCAGCTGGTCTCGCTGGGCCCTTCAGGAGGCTCTAGGCCTCAGGGATGTCTCATCTTGAAGGGGGCTTCCCGCTTAGATGCTTTCAGCGGTTATCCCGTCCGACCATAGCTACCCGGCAATGCCACTGGCGTGACAACCGGAACACCAGAGGGTCGTCCACTCCGGTCCTCTCGTMCTAGGAGCAGCCCTTCTCAAACATCCAACGCCCACGGCAGATAGGGACCGAACTGTCTCACGACGTTCTAAACCCAGCTCGCGTACCACTTTAAATGGCGAACAGCCATACCCTTGGGACCGMCTTCAGCCCCAGGATGTGATGAGCCGACATCGAGGTGCCAAACACCGCCGTCGATGTGAACTCTTGGGCGGTATCAGCCTGTTATCCCCGGAGTACCTTTTATCCGTTGAGCGATGGCCCTTCCATACAGAACCACCGGATCACTAGAACCTGCTTTCGCACCTGCTCGACGTGTCTGTCTCGCAGTCAAGCACCCTTATGCTCTTGCACTCAATGCACGATGTCCGACCGTGCTGAGGGTACCTTCGTGCTCCTCCGTTACTCTTTAGGAGGAGACCGCCCCAGTCAAACTACCCACCACACACTGTCCTCGATCCGGATAACGGACCTGAGTGAGAACGCCAATGATGCCAGGCTGGTATTTCAAGGTTGGCTCCACCCGAACTGGCGTCCGAGTTTCAAAGCCTCCCAGCTATCCTACACAGGCAACATCAGCGTCCAGTGTGAAGCTATAGTAAAGGTTCACGGGGTCTTTCCGTCTAGCCGCGGGTACACCGCATCTTCACGGCGATTTCAATTTCACTGAGTCTCGGGTGGAGACAGCGTGGCCATCATTACGCCATTCGTGCAGGTCGGAACTTACCCGACAAGGAATTTCGCTACCTTAGGACCGTTATAGTTACGGCCGCCGTTTACCGGGGCTTCAATCAAGAGCTTCGCCTTGCGGCTAACACCATCATTTAACCTTCCGGCACCGGGCAGGCGTCACACCCTATACGTCCGCTTGCGCGTTAGCAGAGTGCTGTGTTTTTAATAAACAGTTGCAGCCACCTGGTATCTTCGACCGGTTCGGGCTAGGAGAGCAAGTCTCTTCACCCTACGCCGGCGTGCCTTCTCCCGAAGTTACGGCACCATTTTGCCTAGTTCCTTCACCCGAGTTCTCTCAAGCGCCTTGGGATTCTCACCCTGACCACCTGTGTCGGTTTGGGGTACGGTCGCACATGATCTGAAGCTTAGAGGCTTTTCCTGGAAGCGTGGCATCAGTGACTTCCTGACCGTGGTCAGTTCATCTCGTGTCTCGGCCTTGAAAGGGTCCGGATTTACCTAAACCCTCAGCCTACTCACTTTCACCAGGACAACCAACGCCTGGCTCACCTAGCCTTCTTCGTCCCCCCATCGCAACCATGTCCGGTACGGGAATATTGACCCGTTTCCCATCGACTACGCCTTTCGGCCTCGCCTTAGGGGCCGACTCACTCTGCTCCGATTAGCGTCGAACAGAAACCCTTGGTCTTCCGGCGAGGGAGTTTTTCACTCCCTTTATCGTTACTCATGTCAGCATTCGCACTCGTGATACCTCCAGCAGACTTCTCAATCCACCTTCATTGGCGTACACGACGCTCCTCTACCGCTCATCCTAAGGATGAACCCGTAGCTTCGGTACCTGGTTTAGCCCCGTTACATCTTCCGCGCAGGCCGACTCGACTAGTGAGCTATTACGCTTTCTTTAAAGGATGGCTGCTTCTAAGCCAACCTCCTAGCTGTCTGAGCCTTCCCACATCGTTTCCCACTTAACCAGGATTTCGGGACCTTAGCTGACGGTCTGGGTTGTTTCCCTTTTCACGACGGACGTTAGCACCCGCCGTGTGTCTCCCACGCGTTACTCACCGGTATTCGGAGTTTGCCTCGGGTTGGTAAGTCGGGATGACCCCCTAGCCGAAACAGTGCTCTACCCCGGCGGTACTACGTGAGGCGCTACCTAAATAGCTTTCGAGGAGAACCAGCTATCTCCGAGCTTGATTAGCCTTTCACTCCGATCCACAAGTCATCCAAATCTTTTTCAACAGATCCTGGTTCGGGCCTCCAATTGATGTTACTCAATCTTCACCCTGCTCATGGATAGATCGCTCGGTTTCGGGTCTATATCCAGCGACTGTGTCGCCCAGTTAAGACTCGGTTTCCCTACGGCTCCCCTATACGGTTAACCTCGCCACTGAATATAAGTCGCTGACCCATTATACAAAAGGTACGCAGTCACAGAACAAGTCTGCTCCTACTGCTTGTACGCACACGGTTTCAGGATCTATTTCACTCCCCTCTCCGGGGTTCTTTTCGCCTTTCCCTCACGGTACTGGTTCACTATCGGTCAGCCAGGAGTATTTAGCCTTGGAGGATGGTCCCCCCGTCTTCAGTCAAGGTTTCTCGTGCCCCGACCTACTCGATTTCACATGATCAGATTTTCGACTACGGGGCTATCACCCGCTACGGCCAGACTTCCCAATCTGTTCGCCTAATCAGTCACATGCTTAAGGGCTGGTCCCCGTTCGCTCGCCGCTACTAGGGGAATCTCGGTTGATTTCTTTTCCTCAGGGTACTTAGATGTTTCAGTTCCCCTGGTTCGCCTCGTACACCTATGTATTCAGTGCACGATACTCATCTTATGATGAGTGGGTTTCCCCATTCAGAAATGCCCGGGTCACAGGTTGTTGCCACCTCACCGAGCCTTATCGCAGGCTACCACGTCTTTCATCGCCTCTGGCTGCCTAGGCATCCACCGTGTGCGCTTCATTGCTTGACCCTATAACCCGAAGGAGTCTGGATGTCGCAATGATCACGTTTCATTTTGCCGGATACGCTTGAGACGTATCACAATTTAAGACCATACCTTGCGGTATGTTCTTGTCAGCATGATATACATTGTTAAAGAGCGACTGCTATACGCAGTGATAAGGCAACGCCGTAGGCGGCTGGCTTATCACTGCGCATCAACAGCTATCTGATCAGGTAATTCATTGTGGACGCTTACCGACTGTGACGCATCGTTTAAGGAGGTGATCCAGCCGCAGGTTCCCCTACGGCTACCTTGTTACGACTTCACCCCAGTCATGAACCACACCGTGGTGATCGCCCTCTTGCGTTAGGCTAACCACTTCTGGTGCAGTCCACTCCCATGGTGTGACGGGCGGTGTGTACAAGGCCCGGGAACGTATTCACCGTGACATTCTGATTCACGATTACTAGCGATTCCGACTTCACGGAGTCGAGTTGCAGACTCCGATCCGGACTGAGACCGGCTTTAAGGGATTCGCTGACTCTCGCGAGCTCGCAGCCCTTTGTACCGGCCATTGTAGCACGTGTGTAGCCCTACCCGTAAGGGCCATGATGACTTGACGTCGTCCCCACCTTCCTCCGGTTTGTCACCGGCAGTCTCCTTAGAGTTCCCACCATTACGTGCTGGCAAATAAGGACAAGGGTTGCGCTCGTTACGGGACTTAACCCAACATTTCACAACACGAGCTGACGACAGCCATGCAGCACCTGTCTTACAGTTCCCGAAGGCACACCAGAATCTCTTCCGGCTTCTGTAGATGTCAAGGGTAGGTAAGGTTCTTCGCGTTGCATCGAATTAAACCACATGCTCCACCGCTTGTGCGGGCCCCCGTCAATTCATTTGAGTTTTAACCTTGCGGCCGTACTCCCCAGGCGGTCGACTTATCGCGTTAACTTCGCCACAAAGTGCTCTAGGCACCCAACGGCTGGTCGACATCGTTTACGGCGTGGACTACCAGGGTATCTAATCCTGTTTGCTACCCACGCTTTCGCACCTCAGTGTCAGTGTCAGTCCAGAAGGCCGCCTTCGCCACTGGTATTCCTCCCGATCTCTACGCATTTCACCGCTACACCGGGAATTCTACCTTCCTCTCCTGCACTCTAGCCTGACAGTTCCGGATGCCGTTCCCAGGTTGAGCCCGGGGCTTTCACAACCGGCTTATCAAGCCACCTACGCGCGCTTTACGCCCAGTAATTCCGATTAACGCTTGCACCCTCCGTATTACCGCGGCTGCTGGCACGGAGTTAGCCGGTGCTTCTTCTGCGAGTGATGTCTTTCCTACCGGGTATTAACCGATAGGCGTTCTTCCTCGCTGAAAGTGCTTTACAACCCGAGGGCCTTCTTCACACACGCGGCATGGCTGGATCAGGGTTGCCCCCATTGTCCAATATTCCCCACTGCTGCCTCCCGTAGGAGTTCGGGCCGTGTCTCAGTCCCGATGTGGCTGATCATCCTCTCAGACCAGCTACGGATCGTTGCCTTGGTAAGCCATTACCTTACCAACTAGCTAATCCGACATAGGCTCATCCAATAGCGGGAGCCGGAGCCCCCTTTCTCCCGTAGGACGTATGCGGTATTAGCCTGGGTTTCCCCAGGTTATCCCCCACTATCGGGCAGATTCCTATGCATTACTCACCCGTCCGCCGCTCGTCAGCGGGTAGCAAGCTACCCCTGTTACCGCTCGACTTGCATGTGTTAGGCCTGCCGCCAGCGTTCAATCTGAGCCATGATCAAACTCTTCAGTTTAAGATCTATGCGGTTCTTACCCGCCACTCGAAAGTGACAGAAGCGAACCAAACTTGGCTCAAGGTTCAAACGAATTCATTCAAAACAGGTTTCGAAAAACCTTATTGCTTGAGTCGCTTGCCTTGATATTTGGTGATTTGTCACCAACATCAGCAAGCGCCCACATGAATTACCTGATCAAATTGTTAAAGAGCTGTTTCGCTGCTTGGTTACTGTGAAAGTAACCGGGCTGCCGTTGAACTGGCCTGCCTCAGCGAGGAAGGCGTATTCTACGCATTTCCTGGCGTTTGTCAAGGGCGTTGTTTTCGATGCGGATCAATCAACATCCAAAACCGCTTGCTTTTGCAAAAGCGTTAACTGCCTGACAAACCAAGGCTTTTACACCTTATGCACCGCTGGTAACGCTTGGCGTCCCCGGCAGCGGATGCGTACTTTACGGATTCGCTGACGGGTTGGCAAGCGGTTTTGTAGAAAAATTACAAATTCGTCATATTGAGTGGATTAAACCCCTTCGGCGGTACCCTCATTGGCGGTTACACTAGACTCATCTACCACTTTGCTGAGGTCCGCCATGAGCCACCACCTGCTAACAGTCGACTCATTAAACCGTGAAAGCGTTGATCATTTACTGCGTGTGGCTGCACGCATGGAGCCGATTGCTCAACGGCGCCAAGTGACACGAGTGTTGGAAGGGGCGGTACTCGGCAACCTGTTTTTTGAAGCCAGCACTCGTACGCGTGTAAGCTTTAATGCTGCCTTTTGTCGTTTAGGTGGCAGTGTGTGTGACACCACGGGCTTCACTTTCTCCTCTATGGCGAAGGGAGAGTCACTATATGACACCAGCCGTGTAATGAGTGGCTACTGCGACGCCATTGTAATGCGCCACCCCGACCAGGGCTCGGTGGCTGAGTTTGCCGCGGCGACGAATGTACCGGTTATTAATGGTGGCGACGGCCCCGGGGAGCACCCCAGCCAAGCACTACTTGACCTTTATACGATTGATAAAGAGTTTCAGCGCCTGGGTAAATCGCTGACAGGTGCGCACATATTACTCACCGGCGACTTGAAGTACGGCCGTACCGTACATTCACTGATTAAGCTTTTATCACTCTATGACCCACTGCGCATTACCCTGGTGTCACCGCCGGGCCTTGAGATGCCTTCCAAGCTGATTGACTTAGTAGCCTCTCGCGGCCACCGCATTGAGCAGCGCGATTCTCTCGCTAGTGATTTTGCCGATTTAGATGTGGTGTACACCACACGAATACAGAAGGAGCGCTTTACCGACGAGATGAATGAGAGCTTTCAGGGGCTCTCTGACGACTTTATGGTTAACCGCGATTTTCTCGATCACCGCTGCAGCCAAAGCACCATTGTGATGCACCCGCTACCCAGGGATAGCCGCCCCGGCGCGAATGATTTAAACGTCGACCTTAACGGCGATCCGCGTCTGGCGATTTTCCGCCAAACCGATAACGGTATCCCCATGCGAATGGCGATTTTCGCGACACTGCTCAATGTCGATGAGCTAATCGAAAAAGAGCTACGCCCCGTGCGCTGGTACGTACCCACCCAAACGGGCACGCTGGATCGTTAAAGCGCAAAAGTTTAAGGGTAGGAATTTCAAGGTAGGACTTATAGAGAAAGGCGCCCGCCAGGCAAGCCTTCCTGGTGGGCGAACCAGCCCTCAAGAATAAGAATAGCCGCAATGCCATCGACACTGTCTTGACGATAGTTGCCTTTATGGCCCGCCTCACGAGCGATTAGCTTGGCTTCTCGCGTAGTGCCACGCTCATCGACCATTTCACACGGTTTACCAAAACGGCCATGCAAACGATTACCGAACTTGCGAGCGCGAGCGCTCATCTCTGACTCGCTACCATCCATATTCAGCGGTAACCCCACCACTAACAGATCCGGCTGCCACTCGTTAAGTAGCCGTGAGACGACACCCCAGTCGGGAATCCCATCCCGTGCCGTCAAGGGAGTCAACTCCCGAGCGCTGTGCAGTAGCTCGTTGCCTACCGCCACACCGATACGCCGGGTGCCATAGTCAAAGGCCAGGATTAAGCGTTGCCCCGCCTCGGCCATCAGGCGTGCCCCGCGTCTCGGGTCATTAAATTAAGATCAATACCTAACAAGCCAGCCGCCGCGGTTAAACGCTCGATAGGTGGGGTATTGAAGAGCACGCTGCTCTGGGCTTCTACCGTTAGCCAGCTGTTCTCTTTAAGCTCTTCTTCCAGTTGCCCAACTTCCCAGCCAGCGCAACCCAAGCAGACTAAGAAGTGCTCAGGCCCCTCGCCTGCTGCGAAGGCCTGGAGAATATCCAGCGACGTCGTCAGCGCAATGCCATCTTCCACCTGGATACTAGAGTCCCACTCCTGACTATCACCAACGTGCAAAATGAAGCCACGGTCTTTATGCATCGGCCCGCCGTAATAGACCGGTGCATTGCGGTGCGGGCTGGCTTCCCCCCCCAACTCCAGTTGATCAAATAACGCTTCGAGGGTGATCTCTAACGGTCGATTAGTAATTACCCCCATGCAGCCGTTGTTATCATGATCGCAAAGATAGATCAGACTACCGGCGAAATTAGGGTCTTCTAAGTGCGGCATGGCCATTAGAAAGTGATGTTTCAAACTTTGCATGCGTCTCCCACTGCCTGCTGGCATCTCAGCAGGCATAGCGTAATAGGTGTCGTTATCGGTAAGAAGGCTCGTGAAGCTCTGCACTTATTAGTTAAATTCAGGGTTGAAGCGCTAAGCGCCGCTCAATGGCATCGAGCAGTAAACCGGCAATATTGGTGCCCCGCTGATCGTCAATTTCACGTACACAGGTGGGGCTGGTGACGTTGATTTCGGTAATATAGTCACCGATTACATCCAGTCCGACGAACATTAAGCCTTTATCACGAATCATCGGCTGCACCTGCTGAATAAGCCAGTGATCGCGCTCGGTGAGCTCACGGCTAACGCCCTTCCCTCCAGCGGCTAAATTGCCGCGGGTTTCGCCCGCCGAAGGTATCCGCGCTAGTCCAAAGGGAACGGGCTCACCGTCCACCAACAGAATGCGTGTGTCGCCATCCTTAATCTCCGGCAGATAACGCTGGGCCATGATTTGTCGCTGGCCACGCAGCGAAAGCTGCTCAATCACCGCTCCGATATTTCGACCTTCTGGGCCAATATGAAAAATACCGGTGCCTCCCATACCATCCAGCGGCTTAAAGATCACATCGCCGTGTTCTGCATGGAAGGCGCGCAGCACATCATCACGACTAGCGACGATCGTAGGCGCGCAGCACTGGGGGAACTGCTGGGCAAACAGCTTTTCATTACATTGCAAAAGCGCTGCCGTCGGATTAACGATCAGCACACCTTCCCGCTCGGCAAAGCCCAGCAGATGCACTGCGTTAATAAACTCAGCATCGACGGGGGGGTCTTTGCGCATCAACACAACGTCCAGCTCGACTAGCGGACGCGCGGAAGGTTCGCCTAGGTCGTACCAGTGATTTGGATCACGATGCACGTTTAGCGGGCGCATACGCGCGTAGGCTTGCCCCGCGTTCAAGAAAAGATCTTCCTGCTCCATATAGTGCAGGGTATAGCCACGCTCCTGGGCAGCCCATAGCATGGCCATGGTGGTGTCTTTCTTGTAAGCGATGTCACTGATGGGATCCATCACAACGCCGAGGTGCAGATTTGATTGGCTCATCGGGGGCACTATCCAAACATAAACAATTGATGCTCAGTATGCCGCACTGCTCGCCCGGCTCCAACTGCCCTAGGGCCTGTTGACGTTTCATCGCGAACCGCGTTGCCCCACAAAGCGCGTCAGACAAGGCGCAAAACGCTGGGAAGGGTGGTTCCCTTTTCAAGTTTTGCAACGCCGTATGGCGCGCTTTGTGGGGCAACCCGAAGGGCTGGGCCCGTTTTTATCCGCGGCGACGTTAGTCGTCGTTCATTTGGAACCACCAAACCTCTCTCCTCCTGCCTTGCCGCGAATAAAAACGGGCACCAGCGCGGCCGCGAGTGAAATGTCAACAGGCCCTAACTAACTACTCGCTAAGCGCGCCGGGCACTAAGCGGATAGCTCCAGGCTCTAGGGTAATCAGCTGCTGCTTATAAAGCCGCCCAATAGCTTGTTTATAGGCGCTTTTACTTACCCCTAAGCGAGCTTTAACTTCATGGGCTGGGCTTTTATCGCCCAGTGCCAGATAACCACCGCTTTCACGCAGTGCCTGCAAGATCTTGTCGCCTACCACATCTAGACGGGCGGCACCTGGCGGTAGCAGCGAGATATTTAGGCGGCCATCTTCACGGCGCTGCTTTACATAGCCCTTAACAGATTGGCCCCGGCGCAATGGTTGGGTAACGTCATCCTGGTAAATAAGCCCCCAGTAGCGGTGATTGACCACCACCTTCATACCTAAATCCGTGCGTTCCGCCACCACCACGGCAACCTCATCACCCTTTTCCAATGCCCAGGCGTCATCGGTTAGAAAGCGATCCAGCTTCATCGACGCCACTGGCCGCCCCTGGTCATCGCTATACAACATCACCAATACACGCTTTCCAGCATCAGGGCGAAAATGTTGCTCGCTGAAGGGTAGCAACACATCTTTCGGCTGCCCCCACTGCAAAAAAGCGCCAATATTATTAACCGCCGTAACCGTTAGGTACGCCACTTCACCCAACAGGGCAGTCGCATCACTAGCGGATCGCGGGGATGAGTGTGACTCACGCACCATGGGTAACGTCCTTCAAGAAAAATAGAACAACATTATGGTGCCTAGCACACGCAGGGCAAAGCAGGATGGCGCTTTTTAGTAGTTGAAAGCATGTTCACCGCCTAATAAAGCAAACAGCGCACAACCTGCTACTATCAAAACACTAGACAAAATTAGGCGTAGGGGAGCGAACATGGAAGGGTTCACGCTTTTTGATACGGTAGTTTTGATTGGTTATATCAGTTTAATCGCCTGGATCGGTTCCCGATTCGGGAAAGATCAGCACAATCCAGAGGACTATTTTTTAGGCGGCCGCAAAATTCCCGGCTGGGCGATAGGCCTTTCGGTTATGGCAACCCAAGCCAGCGCGATTACCTTTATCGGTGCGCCGGGCTGGGGGTTCGAGGGTGGCCTTGAGCGCTTGGTGACGTTTATCAATGTGCCCTTGGCCATGATCGTATTGATCCTGGTGTTGGTGCCCATTTTCCACCGCGCAGGCATCTATAGTATCTACGAACTGCTGGAGCACCGCTTCGGCCCGGCGACGCGTACCCTTACCGCTCTGCTGTTTCTCATCGCCCGCGGTCTCGCCACTGGCGTGGTGCTTTATGCACCTGCGCTGGTACTCGCGGTAGTGACCGGCTGGAGCGTTAACCTCACCATTATCATTATGGCGGTACTGGCGATCAGCTATACCGTGATGGGCGGTATCAGCGCGGTAATTTGGACGGATGTGGTGCAGATGTTCGTGCTCTGGCTAGGCGCGCTGTTAAGCATCTTCTTTTTGGTAACCAGCCTGCCCGGCGGTTGGGGCGATGTCTTCAGCTTTGGCGCCACCAGCGGGATGTTCAATGCCATCGATCTGTCCTTCGACCCAAGCGTCACCTACTCCCTATGGGCCGGGCTCTTCGGCGGCTTTTTCCTCCATGTAGCCTACTTCGGCACCGATCAGAGCCAAATTCAGCGAGTGTTATCCAGCCCTTCAGTGCTCGATGCCCAGCGCTCGCTGTTGATTGGCGGCTATCTGCTAATTCCCCAGATGCTGCTGTTTCTATTTATTGGCGTTATCTTGGCCACCTACTATCAACAGCATGGGCTAACGCCCCCCGAGGATCTCAATGAGTTACTGCCACGCTATGTTGTCAGCGCGTTCCCCTCAGGGATGGCCGGGCTGGTAATTGCCGGGGTGTTTGCGGCGGCGATGTCAAGTCTCGACTCGGCGCTTAACTCGCTGTCAGCAGTGACCGTGCGCGATTTTTATAGCCGCTATATCAAACCCAATGCCAGCGATGCCCATTATCTAAAAGCATCGCGGATAGCCACCGTGTTCTGGGGCCTATATGCCACTTTGTTTGCTTTTTTTGCGGGCAACCTTGGCCCCGTGATTGAAGCGGTTAACCAAATCGGCTCATGGTTTTACGGTGCGCTGCTGGGCACCTTCTTACTGGCTATTTTCAGCCATCGCTCAAACGCCCGGGGGGCTATGGCCGGGCTGATTGCCGGTATGCTCTCCGTATGGGCCGTCACTGCGCTACTCGATATCTCCTGGCTGTATAACAACACAGTGGGGGTAGCGGTTTCGATGAGCGTTGGCTATCTGGTTAGCTTAACGGCTCCCGCGCCCAGCCACGATCAATTAAGCGATGTAATGATGGCCGAAGCCGCGCCGGATATGCAGGCCGTGCTGGCGGCCAGAGCCGAAAACGCCCAGATAATTGGCAAAGAGGCACGCTTGACGCGCCGTCGCTGTATCGGACTAATGATTTGGTTCTGCGTAATGCTGGGAATGCTAGCGGCGCTGCAGGGGTGGGCGAATGGCTGAGCGCTTAACGCTAACAAGGCGAGTTGACGAAGAGACTGCCAAACGGCGGCTTCAGGGTCTGGGCGCATCCGCTTGTGAGCCGGCCTGGGTCAGTCTGTGGGCAGCGGGTTTAGGGTTGCCCAATGGCATGCCAGGCGCTTGGCTGCTCTACGCTCAAGGCATCCGCCGCGGTCTGCTATTGGTGGGTACCGAACTACCTGTCCAGGTCGCAGAACCCTGCTCAGATCTTCTCATTGATAGTGGCTTACCGCCGACGCCAGAAGCACTCAACCGGCTWTGGTTATGGGAACGCATGGCGACACCCCGCCACTGGCGAATACAGGTGTTGGATAGCGCTCCCACGCCATTATGGTTGCCTTGCTGGCTGGGCTATACGTATGGCCGACAGCATCGTCTGTTGGTGATCAGCGGACTATCCGGTGAGCCGCTGCCGATGCTCAAACCCATCGCTTTAAAGGGTCTTCAGCAAACGCACAAAGAAGCACAGCGCCTAGCGTTAAGCGTGCAACGAGGAGATAATAAATAACTGGGAATAGCGGGGGCAATAGGGATAGTAAGTACTTACAAATCACCAAAGTAGTGCTGTAACAGCGATAGTGCCACTACCGGAGCGGTTTCGGTGCGTAGCACACGCGGGCCGAGGGTTAGCGGTGTAAAGGTAGCATTTTGGGCGGCAGCAATATCGCTCTCGCTCAAACCACCTTCCGGACCAATGAGCAGCGCAACCGAAGTGGGGCGTTCCTGGCGATCAAAGGCATTGCCGGTAGCCAAATGCAGCATCAAGCGCAGCGGCTCTTCTCTTTGAGCAAGCCATGTTTGAAGCGCCACAGGGGAATGTATCGGCGGCACCACCGCACGGCCACTCTGCTCGCAGGCGCTGGCAGCCMCCGCCTGCCAGTGAGCCAGTTTTTTCTCTTCCCGGTCGCCTTTCAAACGCACGTCACCGCGCTCGGTATACAGCGGGGTGATTGCCGCAACGCCCAGCTCGACGGCCTTCTGAATGGCGTAATCCATTCGGTCGCCTTTAGAGATCGCTTGACCCAAATGAACGGACAGCGGCGACTCGCCACTGCCCGACCATACTGCTTCAACGCGAACCAGCGTCTGCTTGCGGCTTACCTCCGCCAAACGGACACCGGCCTCTAGACCGTCGCCGTCGAAAAGCACCAGCGGTGCACCCTCGCTCATGCGCAGCACGCGCGTGAGGTGCCGGGCGGGGCCTTCAGGCAGTACAACGTCACTGCCTGCTACGAAGGCAGCAGGCACATAGACGCGCGGCATTTTGCCATGCTGGGCATACCATTCAGTGGCTTGCAGCGTTTCAGGCATCGCTTAATGAGTGCTTTCTTCGGCTTGCTTGGCTTCGCGCTGCTTACGCTGGGCGTACATCGCTTCGAAGTTAACCGGCGCCAGCATCAGCGGCGGGAAACCGCCACGGTTGACCAGGTTATCCACGCACTCACGGGCGTAAGGGAACAGCAGATTGGGGCAGAAGGCACCCAGAGTTTGATCCAGCTGCGCCCCTTCAATACCCGCGATACGGAACAGACCCGCCTGCTCGACTTCCGCCAGGAAAGAGGTCGTACCGGTTTCACTGTCATTCACCTGAGCAGTCACCTTGACCACCACTTCATACTGGTCATCAGCAATTTTAGTGCTGGTGGTATTCAGGTCCAGGTTCACCTTAGGTTTGAACGCCTGCTTGAACACCGAAGGTGAGTTGGGCGCTTCAAACGAAATATCTTTTACATAAATACGCTGCAGCGAGAATTTCAGCTGCGGTTTTTCGTCTGCCGCGGCACCCGCCTGCGGGGTGTTGTTATCTTCCGCCATGAGAAAACTCCTGATTGTTTATTAAATAAAGCTAGCGTTGGTTACTTTTTAACCACCGGAAGGCCGTCGCCTTGCCACTGCGCCATGCCGCCTCTCAACTTGTAAGCACGCTCAAAGCCTGCTTTGGTGAGTTTGGCCTGTGCGGCACCCGAACTCTGGCCGTGCTTGCATACCACGATGATCGGCTGGGCTTTCACTTTATCCAGTTCGTTCATGCGGCTATCGAGGTTGCTTTGCGGAATATTGCGCGCCCCCGCGATATGCCCGGCTTTGAAGTCTTTGTTTTCACGGATATCCAGCACCACCGCGTCTTCGCGGTTGATAAGCTGAGTGGCCTCTGTGGCGGTCAGTGCATTAGTAGCGGCGCTGCGCGTTTCATAAATAATCCACGCTATCAGCACCAGCAAAAATGCCCCAACCAGCAGGGGGTGGTTCTGTACGAATTCGAACACCTGATCGATCATCGCGAACACAATCTCTTGGTAAATACGGAAAAAAGCGGCGTTGCCACCGTTAAAACGCGACAAGTATACACGTCAGATAGCTTCCCGCGCAGGCCTTGATCATGACGCCTGGCCGTTGCCTGCGTTATGATGCCCCAAGCGTGCGCCCGTCGCGACCCCGAATTTTTCGAGTCGCACGGCTAGCCAATCTTAACGAGGTTTTTATGGATACGTCTCGCMCCCCGCGCCCCGTGGCGCTGATTATTCTCGACGGCTATGGCCACAACCCTGAGRGKGACCATAATGCGGTCGCCGCTGCCCACACGCCAACGATGGATAAATTGTGGGCGAGCCGCCCTCACGCCTTCGTTCACACCGATGGGCTTAACGTAGGGCTCCCCGACGGCCAGATGGGCAACTCTGAAGTCGGGCATATGAATATTGGTGCCGGCCGTATCGTTTATCAGGATTTCACCCGTATCAGCAAGGCGATTGAAGACGGCGACCTGGATGTTAATGACAACCTTACCCAGCCGATTGACGAAGCCGTCGCCAATGGTCGGCCGGTACATTTAATTGGCCTGCTCTCCCCCGGCGGTGTCCACAGCCATGAAGCGCATTTTATTGCCATGGCAGAACTGGCCGCCCGCCGCGGCGCCCAGCGCATTTTTATTCACGCCTTTCTCGATGGGCGCGATATGCCCCCGCAAAGCGCCCTGGCCTCAATAGAGCGCGCCAATGCTCGCCTGGCCGAGCTAGTGGGCGCTGATAATGGTTTTGTTGCCTCAATTATTGGCCGCTTCTACGCCATGGATCGCGACAACCGCTGGGAGCGCGTTGAGCAAGCCTACCGCCTGCTCACCGATGGCCACGCGGAGKACTACACCTCCAGCGCTGAAACCGCGCTTCGCGATGCCTACCAGCGTGGCGAAACCGACGAATTCGTAGGCGCCAGCAGCATACCCCTCAATGACAGCCCGATTACCTTACAAGATGGCGATGCGGCTATTTTCCTAAACTTCCGCTCTGATCGCGCCCGTGAGTTAACCCGCGCTTTTACCGAGTCAGACTTCAAAGGCTTTGAGCGGCGTACATGCCCTAAACTTGCGGGTAAAGGGCTGGTAATGATGACCCAGTACGCCGCTGACATTGCTGCACCAGCCGCCTTTCCACCGTCGGATCTTAACGACACCTTGGGTGAAGTGGTGGCTAAGCGCGGCTTGAAACAATTGCGTATCGCCGAAACCGAGAAGTACCCCCACGTCACCTTCTTCTTTTCAGGCGGCAATGAAGCTGAATATGACGGCGAAGAGCGCATCTTAGTGCCTTCTCCACGCGATGTGCGCACCTACGACGAAAAGCCTGAGATGAGCGCGTTTGAGATTACCGACAAGCTTGTCGACGCCATTGATGGCGGCAGCTTTGATCTGATCGTTTGCAACTACGCCAACGGTGATATGGTCGGCCACACCGGTGACTTCAACGCCGCGGTAAAAGCCATTGAGACCGTCGATACCTGCGTGGGACGTGTCGTTGAAGCCATCGAGCGTGCAGGCGGCGCCTGCTTAATTACCGCCGACCATGGTAATGCCGAACAGATGGTTCATCCCGAAACCGGCGCACCGCAAACCGCCCACACCACCTTTGTGGTACCGCTTATTTACGTTGGTGAACGCCCAGCCTCGCTTGAAGAGGGCAAGCTATGCGACCTGGCACCCACGCTGCTGACCATGATGGATCAAGAACAGCCCGAGGCAATGACCGGTCAACCACTGATTCATTATAAATAGTGCCCATGCGGCCGTATTTAGCCCTGTCACTCTTGCTGGCGTTAAGTTATGCGCCAGCAGGCTTCGCTCAGCAGGATGAAGGCGCGGCGCGCCAGCAATTGGATACCATTGGCCAAGAGATCGAGTCTGTTGCCCAACGTCTCAGCGCCACTGGCGAGGCCCGCGATAGCGCCCAACGCGAGCTAAAGGAAGTCGAAACCGAGCTTGCCGAAACGCATCAGCGCCTGGACACCTTGCAAGCTGAGCGCCGCCAGTTGAATGATGAAACCACCCAACTGCGCCAGCACCGTGACCGCCTGGAGAGCGAGCGCGCCGATCAGTACGCAGCGCTAGGCCAACAGCTCTCCGCGCTTTACCGACTTGGCCCTACGCCGCAGCTCAAACTACTGCTTAACCAGGGTGACCCTGCCGAGCTGGATCGTATGCAGGCCTATATGAATCGGCTGACCGAAGCACGCAATCGCCGCTTAAGCGATATAGCACGCTTGGATACCGCCCTGGCCGACACCCAGCAGGAGCTAAGCGAGCGCCAAGCGCGTCTTGATACATTAGCCGATGAGCTGGAAGAGCAAAGTGCGCTGCTTGCCCAACGCACCACCGAACGACGCGGCGTGGTTTCCAACCTGGATGACCGCTACGGCAGTGAAGAGGAACGGCTGGCGGACCTCAACCAGAGCCGCGAAGAGGCCGAGCGCGTGCTGCGCAATATCCAGGCGGAGATGGCAAGACTTGCTGAACCTACGCCCACTACGCATATTGTCAGTACCCAAGGCGATTTACCTTGGCCGGTACAGGGCTCAATCAGTAGCAGTTTCCATCACCGCGACGGCGTGCACTATAACGGTATTGTGATTCAAGCCAGCGCAGGTACGCCTGTCACAGCGGTTCACACCGGGCGCGTGGTATTCGCCGACTGGATGCGCGGGTTTGGTAACTTGCTGATTATCGACCACGGCGACCAGATTATGACGCTACATGCCCACCTGCAGCAGTTCAGCGTCAGGCCTGGTCAGCAGGTCAGTCGCGGCGATGAAATAGGTCGTGTAGGTGATAGTGGAGGGCAAACCCGCGCCGCGCTCTACTTTGAAGTTCGCCGCGGCGGTGAACCAATTAATCCCCAGCGTTGGATTGCGCGCCGCTGACGGGATAAGCTGCATGACTAATAAGGTTTCAGCTTTTTTATTGTTGTTTCGACTAATGTCTCAGCTAATGTTTTAACTAAGTATTTTAACTACAGGGTGGCGCGCTTCGACGCTACCTATCGCCTTGCGGAGTTTGCATGACGCTATCTGTTACCGGGGTACCAGCCCCCGCCAAGCGCTTCTTGGCGACCCTGCTGCCAATTGCTTTACTGTCGGCGCCGCTACCGCTGCTTGCCCAACCAGCCGGTAACAGCATGGCGGATGAGCCTGCCTATAACGAACTGCCCCTGGAAGATATTCAGACCTTCGCCGAGGTATTTGAGCGCATTAAGCGTGCCTACGTTGAGGAGGTCGACGACAGCACGCTGTTGCGTAACGCTATGCGCGGCATGCTGAGCGAACTGGATCCCCACTCCGCCTACTTGGATAAGGAAGAGTACCAAAGCCTGCAGGAGTCTACTCAGGGCGAATTTGGCGGCATTGGCATCGAAGTGGGCACCGAGAATGGCCAGCTTATGGTGATTACGCCTATTGATGACACGCCGGCTTCCCGCGCGGGGCTGCTTTCTCGCGATATTATCGTCGCCATCGACGGCACTCCCACCGATAGCATGTCGCTACAAGAAGCGGTGACCCTAATGCGCGGCGAGCCAGGCAGCGATCTACGCATTAGTGTGCTGCGTTCAGGCGAAGATTCACCGCGGGAGTTCACGCTGACGCGCGAAATTATTCGCAGCGAGAGCGTTAAGCACGAGCTGCTCGAGCCCGGTTACGGCTACCTGCGTGTCAGCCAGTTCCAATCGCGCACCACCGAACAAGCCCGCGAAGCGCTTGAACGTATGGCGCGTGAACAGCCCCTAGAAGGGTTGATACTCGATTTACGTAATAACCCCGGTGGTGTCCTGCAAGCCGCCGTCGGCATTGCCGACCTGTTTCTGGATGAAGGCTTGATCGTATATACCGAAGGGCGCCTCTCGGATACGGAGATGTCGTTCTCCGCCTCCACGACCACACCTGCACGCGATGTGCCGTTGGTGGTACTGATCAACGGCGGCAGTGCCTCAGCCGCGGAAATTGTCGCCGGTGCGCTGCAGGATCAACGGCGCGGCGTGATTATGGGCACCGATAGTTTTGGCAAGGGGTCAGTGCAGCAGATTATGCCGCTAGGTAACGGCGAAGGGCTCAAGCTCACCACTGCGCTCTACTACACCCCCAACGGGCGCTCAATTCAGGCCCAAGGCATTGAGCCCGATGTGGACGTCGTACGCGGTCGCTTGGAAGTAGCCGAAAGCCGCCGAGAGATTCGCGAAGCCGATCTTGAGGGCCACCTAAGCGCTCAGCAGGCGCCCCGGGATCGCCAGGAAATGACCGAGCGGCTACTCGATGATTACCAACTCAGCGAAGCGCTTAATCTGCTTAAAGCACTCAATGTAGTCGACCGTCAGCGGCGTTAACGACAACCTGCTTTAGCAACAACTGAGCGGTAGGCGGCCGCGCTCCCCGGTCGCCTGTCGCATCAATACCCGCTTTAAGGGCACCCACTGGTTCATACCGCTCATCCCCACATTACGTGCCAACGTCAACGCCGGGTCGTGGCTGCCAAACAGCACTTTGAACCCCTTCATTAGTCCCAGCATGGCGCTGTTGTCAAAGCGCCGCCGACGCTCATAGCGTCTCAAGGTGCTTAGTTCTCCCCAGGGCGCACCGCGCTGCCAGGCATGCACCACCTCTTCTGCCAACACCGCCACATCCATCAGCCCTAAATTAACGCCCTGACCTGCCAACGGATGAATACTGTGAGCAGCGTCCCCTACCAGTGCGAAATGCGGCTGCACATAGTGGCGGGCATGGCGCTGCACTAACGGAAAGCGGTGGGCTTTATCGCAGGCAGTGACGTCGCCTAAGCGGTGACCAAACGCAACCCCCAGCGCCTCGCCAAGAGCTCCGCGAGGCAATTCACTCAGTTCAGCGGCGTGCGCTGGCGTGGTTGACCACACAATGGAGCAGTAATGGTCATTACCTTCCACGGTTAAAGGCAGGAATGCCAGCGGTCGGCCGTCAATAAACGCTTGCCGCGCCGTGCCACCATGGGGCTTGGCGCACTTAACGGTGGTCACCACGGCCTCCTGCTGCATGTCGTCGCTGACCACCTCAATACCGGCCATTTCACGCAGTGTTGAGTGGGCGCCATCGGCGGCAACGATTAACGGCGCTTGTAGTTGGCGCCCGTCGTCAAGTATTAACCAATCGCCACTTAATACACGCTTAGATGTATTGCCGCTGGCACGCTGCAGCGCCTGTAAGCGAGCGCCAAAAAACGTGGTGACGTTGGGGTGATCGACTACTTGGCTATTCAGTGCAGCCAGCGTGACCGAGTTCTCAACAATATGCCCCAGTACGGCTACCCCCGCCTCGTCGGCGGAAAAGGCAATTTCACCACTGCCTTCGGCATCCCATACCTGCATGCCCTGGTAGGCCGTTACCCGAGTGTTCTGCATGGCCGGCCAAGCGCCCAAGTGAGTGAGCAAGCGTTGGGAAACCGGCGTTAACGCGCTCACCCGCGGGGCTGGCAGCTTGCTAGCGGCCTGTTCAATGCGTAGCGGTGCAGGSGTCGCCTCAACCAGCGCCACCTGCATCCCCGCCTGGGCCAGCAGCGCACAGAGCGCGGTGCCCACCATGCCACCACCCACAATGATTGCCTCAAAGCTTTCCACCGGCGGTTTCGCAATCGATGTATCCGTATACATAGTAAAACCTCTTAAGTCGCGCAAGTGAGCTATTGAATGATCAGAGGCTTTGTCTGAAAAGCCAGCAAGCTAACGCTCTAAGCCCATGGCGCGACGGGCCAACCCTCGACGTAGCGGCCCAACCAGATTCAAGCCAATTAAGCCAGCTGCACGGGCGTGGGGCAGCAGCGGGAAGGAGAGCCCGAACAGACGCACTAGACCGTCGCTAAAGCGAATTACGTTGGCACGATCTCGTGAGCGCTGTTTCTCAAATGCTTGCAATGTGGTCATATCGCCCAGCGGACGCTTGGCCTGTTCGCCCTGCTCCAGCGCTTCCACAAGATCCATTACCCCACGCAGGGCTAAGTTAAACCCCTGCCCCGCAACCGGATGCAAAGCGTGGGCAGCGTTACCTAATACCGCCAGCCCTGCCCGCACCGGCTCTTCAGCGGTGACCAGTGACAGCGGATACGTATGGCGAGTGCCGACCCGGGTAAAGCGACCCACCCGATCGCCAAACGCACGCTGAAGTTGTAGCAGAAATTCACGCTCGGGAAGCGCCATGCGTGCTTGCTCGCTGCCACTGGGGTGCGTCCAGATCAGCTCCATGGCTTGGCCCGGCAATGGCAACAACGCCATAGGCCCTTGCGAGGTAAAGCGCTCATAAGCGATGCCTTGATGAGGCTGGCTGACACCGACATGAGCAATAAGCGCTGTCTGCTGGTAAGACTCACGGCGACTGCCTATGCCTAGCTGCTCTTTGAGCCCAGAGCGCCCACCATCCGCCAATACCGTAAGCCCAGCCTTTAGCTGGCTACCGTCCGAGAGCTGCAGGTGATGTCCTCCGGCCACAGGCGTGAGCTGTTCGACTTTTGCCGGGCAGTGCCACTCCAGCGGTAGCTGAGCAAGCCGGTGATGAAGCACACGCCCCATCCATGCATTGGGGATGACATGGCCCAGCGCCGCGACGCCCAGTTCATCAGCACTCAGCCGTGTCGCACCTAAGCGCCCACGCTCGCTGATATGAATGCGTTTGATCGGCGTGGCCTCATCACGCATCGCTTCCCACACMCCCAACTGTTGGAAGCGCTGTGCCGAACCCTCTGCAATAGCGCTGGCTCGGGCATCGAAACTGGGCTGCCAGGCATCTTCCTGCGGCTGAACGGCCATCGGTGCCGRTTSAAKGATTGCCACACGCCAGCCGTAGCGCTCAATCAGTGGCGCCAGAGCGCAACCTAAGCTGGCGCCTACCAGCCCACCGCCCACAATCACGATGTCATGGGTCAGTGCTCCCTTAACCGCCTGATTAGACTGCTGCATTGGCTTCTCCCGRCCACGGCGCCGCTTCACAAAGAGGCAATAATAATTTCGTAACGTAATTTACATAAAGGTCATTGCAAATGATTTATGGCTGGTTACTTTTTAGCCATCAATGCTTCGATTTCAACGATTTGCTTKGGTACGTCGGCGGTCAGCACTGCATGACCGTCATTAGTGACGACCACATTATCTTCAATACGAATCCCTATGCCCTGATAGGCGTCAGGAATATCGTCATCGCTAGGAATATACAGGCCCGGCTCTACGGTAAGCACCATGCCTGCAACCAGTGGTCGGGGCGTTTGCTCATTTAGCTTATAAGTGCCGACATCGTGGACGTCCAACCCCAACCAGTGTGACGTTGAGTGCAGGTAAAAGCGCCGGTAGCTCTCGTCATCAATGCGCGCCTGAACCTTGCCTTCCAGCAGACCAAGCTTAATTAGCCCGGCGGTTAAGTCATGCACCACGCCTTGATGGATATCCACCAGTGTCACACCAGGCTGGATAGCGCTAACGGCACGCTCTTGTGCATCGAGCACCACTTGATAGAGCGCTCGCTGGGCGTCATCGAACCGCCCAGCTACCGGAAATGTTCGGGTGATATCACCGGCATACAGCTCAAACTCGGCGCCCGCATCAATCAGCACCAAGCCGTCTTCGCATAGCGGTGCGCTGTTTTCAATATAGTGCAGTACGCAGGCGTTGGCACCGCTACCCACAATCGTGCTGTAAGCGGGGCCACTGGCGCCCTGCCACACAAACTCATGCTCTAACTCAGCCTGGAGCTGAAATTCACTCAGGCCTGGGCGGGCGACCTGCATAGCGCGCCGGTGAGCATGGGCAGATATCAGCGCCGCATGGCTAAGCAGAGCAATTTCAGCATCGCTTTTGATCAACCGCATAGCGTGAAGCAACGGGCTGATATCCAGCCAACCTTTTAGCGGCGGCCGCCCGCGTCTCAGCCCCGCCTGGGCCGCAGCCAAGGCATCTTCGGCAATTGCCACGGCTTCGCCATTGTCTAGCGGCAGATAAAGCAGCTCACGCCCCGCTAACAATTCGGGTAGCCGTTCATCGCGATCAGCGTTTTCAAACGCTTGATCAATGCCGTACTCGGCCACCACGCCAGCGGCACCCAGACGACGCCCTGTCCACGCTTCCATGGTGGGGTCACGATCTTGACAGAACACCACGCTCTCACCTTCAACGCGCCCAGGGAGCAGCACCAATAGCGCATCTGGCTCGCAAATGCCGGTCAGGTAGTAAAAATCGCTGTTTTGGCGGAAGGCAAATTCGCTGTCACGTGAACGGGTCATCAGCCCGGCGCCGGGAAGCACCACCACAGCGTTATCAGGCAGTTGGGCCATAAGAGCATCGCGGCGCTGGCGATACTCGGCCACGCTGATCGCAGGGGGGCGAGGTAACAACGTTGGCAACTCAGGGTCAGGCAGCATAGCGACTCCTATCAAAGCAGCGTGATTAGTGAACGGGCGCGTCGGTTTGCTCGACTTGCGGCATCCCTGGGTGCTGCTCGGTATACAGCAACATCGCAGCCATGCGGGCATGCTCGGTCAGCGCGAACAGATCGTTTTCGTTTTCTGGGCTATCGTCGATATCGGTATCGATTCGGCCTAACCCTTCTAAGTCMCTAATCGCCTCACGCAGCGCTTGGGACCAGCGTTCGCGCAGCTCGTTGTCCGCCACTTCGTCGACGACTTCGATAAAGCCCAGCGTCCACTCTTTCAGGCCTTGCGCCTGCTCGCCAAGCGAGAACAGTTCATCGGGTAGTAGCGGTGTATAGTCCAGGTCGCTAGCGCTGAGCGCCTCTACGGTTTGCCGCCGCCAGCCTAATAGTCGCTCACCACTTGCCTGATCGCGGGGCTGCTCAACGCCTAAACTCTGGCAGACTTCGTCCAACCAAGCCTCTGCACTCACATCGCGTAGCGCCAACAGGGCGCATAGGCGGCCATCCAGAAAAGCCGGTGACTGCATGCTGCCATGCAGGAGAAAAACATCCGCCACGTCAGAAAAGTCCTGACGCTCATCAATCAATGACATAGTCGTTAATAACCTCGTATTCACTGGGKGTGTAGGGTATCTCGGATATTAGTAAAGGATGTCTCTGCGCGTTGACCGCGCACAAGCGCCTCTCTTATAGTGAGTGACACCTATCTTCCTATGCTGTGATGTTAACGCATTGGGCGCCTTGCTGGCCCGTGCTGGAGTCTTTGATGAGTAACGCCAAGCGGCCAACCAAAGAAATAACCCTGTTAGGGCGCGGCTATATCATTGCCTGCGACACGGGCGAAGAAGCCAAACTTGACCGCGCAGCACGCTATTTAGACCGTGCCATGCAGGGTATCAATGCCCAAAGCAGCGTTCTAGGCAGCGAACGAGTGGCCATTATGGCGGCGCTCAATATCACCCACGAGCTGCTTGAAGCCATGGATGAGCATCGTGCCGGTGAAGAGAACCTTAACCGATTAAATGACCGCCTTGAAAAGGCGTTGGCCAAAACACGCCAGCCCTAACGCGTAGTCTGAAAGCTCTGCGAACGTTTAACCCGGCACTTTGGCATTGGCCCTCGCTCTGTTAGGATGGCGGAGTTCTCTGGGGTGTACGCCAGTCGTTATAGTCCCTCGAGCCTATGCGTAATACCCAGGGGGCCAAATGCTAGCCAGGCCCGTGTGCATGTCCGTGCGTCGGAAAGCCTGACGGTCTGGCTGCGGCCACCCACCTGAACCAGTAGGKTCAGGGCCAGAATGACAGCGGCACTCTGGAGAACACCTATGTCTTACAAAGCAACGGGTATTTGAGAACATAGGATATAAGAGTATATCTGCATGGAAAGCCTCCACCAGGACGCCGATAAGCGCACGCTGCGGCGCTTTTTACGTCACCAACGCCGAGCCCTTTCTAAGCATGAGCAGCGCCTTGCGGCCCAGCGCTTATGCCAGCAATTGAAAACCCTGCCTGAAATCCGCCGCGCAAGACGCTTAAGTCTCTATCTGCCTGTCAACGGCGAAATTGACCCTACCCCGCTACTTCCCTGGCTGCGCCAGCGTAACGTCGCTATTTACCTACCGGTTTTACGCCCGTTTAGCGCTAACCGCTTGTGGTTTGTCGCCTATCGCCCTGACACCCCCATGGTGCAAAATCGCTTTGGCATTTGGGAACCCGACTTACGTTTTGGCGCTGAGCGACGCAACCGCATATCCGCCTGGGCACTAGATACGTTAATTGTGCCGCTGGTCGGGTTTGATGCTAATGCTAACCGTATGGGCATGGGGGGCGGTTTTTATGACCGCAGCTTGGCATTCATGCATCGCCCCGGCCCGGCGCCTACGTTGATTGGTGTCGCCCATGCCTGCCAGCAAGTGGCTTCACTGCCTGTAGAGCCCTGGGATGTGCCCTTACAAGCGGTGGTCAGTGACCAAGGCTGCGTACGTCGCCAAAAAAAAAGGCCGACCCAATAAAGGATCAGCCCCTCTTGTCTAATATCTATCGCCTTGCGGGTTAACAGCGTTATCGCTGTAGGTGCTCACTTATATAGAGATTGGCTTATAGGGATTAGCTTCCCGATAGCGCCTGTGCATAGCCGGTAGCCAGCACCCCTAATGCAAACACCACCATCAACGCCATTACCATATCAGGCTTCTTCCGCCGCATGCCGCTTCTCCAACACCTTTGCTGTTGCCGAATGTGCCAAACCCGCCACTCTTTACTGTTTTCTACAGGATGGCGAATTTGCTTAATTTCACTCACGACTATAGGGCTATAAGGCCATCGTTGACAACTGCTTTAACGACATTTTTTAGCCTCATTTCTGAGGATTAAGTTTCGTTGCGTTACTAGCAGCTCTGACGTTTAAGGTGAGCAAGCACTTACATACAGTAGTGAATGATTAAGCCATAAACAGTCGATAGGCTGGATTATCGCTCTCGCGCCAGTAACGGTAACCGATGGCATCTAAATACTCAGCCACATGGGTGCGATCACCGTTAGGCACTTGCATACCCACCAGCACTCGACCATAAGCCGCACCATGGTTGCGATAATGAAACAGTGAGATATTCCAGTCGTGGGGCAGTTGGGTCAAAAAGTTCATCAACGCGCCTGGACGCTCGGGGAACTCAAAGCGGTACACTTCTTCTTCGAAACGCTCGCTGGGACGACCGCCGCTCAAGTGGCGAATATGCAGCTTCGCCAACTCGTTATCGGTGAGATCTTCCACTTGGTAGCCGCCTTCACGCAGTTTGTCGATGACTGCCTGGCGGTCTTCACCACCGGGCTTAACCTGGACGCCTACATAAATATGCGCTTCATTGCTGTCGGCATAGCGATAGCTGAATTCGGTCACCATGCGCTTGCCTAGCGTGCGGCAAAACTTTTTAAAGCTGCCGGGTTTCTCGGCAATGGTCACCGCCAGAATTGCTTCGCGCTGTTCGCCTAGCTCCGTGCGCTCGGCGATGTGCTGCAAACGATCAAAGTTGGTATTGGCCCCGGAATTAATGCATATCAGCGTTTCGCCTTCGGCACCGGTCTGCTGGATATATTTTTTCAGCCCCGCCAGCGATAGCGCGCCGGAGGTTTCCGCCACCGCGCGCGTATCTTCAAAAATATCTTTCACCGCTGCGCACATTTCATCGGTATTGACGGTAATAACGCCGTCGATCAGGTCTTTGACCAGCGAAAAAGGCACCTCGCCAATCTGCGCCACCGCGACGCCCTCGGCAAAGACGCCCACTTGGTCAAGTACCACGCGCTCCCCCGCCTCTAAAGCGGCTTTAAGGCAAGCGCTGTCTTCGGCTTCGACGCCAATGACTTTGATATCCGGGCGCAGGTATTTCACATAGGCTGCTACACCTGCGATTAATCCACCGCCGCCGACCGGTACGAAGATGGCGTCTAAGCGCCCAGCGTGTTGGCGCAGAATTTCCACGCCGATGGTACCTTGACCGGCCACCACGTCGATATCGTCAAACGGCGGAATGTAGGTGTAGCCGTGCTCTTTAATCAATTCCTGTGCATGCTCTGCGGCAGCGGCGAAGGCGTCCCCTTTGAGGATGACTTTGGCGCCCCGGGCGCGCACCGCCTGCACTTTAATGTCCGGTGTAATCCGCGGCATGACAATGACGGCCTTCACACCCATTAGCTTGGCGGCCATCGCCAGCCCTTGGGCGTGGTTGCCAGCGGAGGCAGCTATTACACCGTTGGCTTTCTGCTCTTCCGTTAATTGCGCCATTTTGTTGTAAGCACCGCGGATCTTGAACGAAAACACTGGCTGTAGATCTTCGCGCTTAATCAAAATCTGGTTGTTGAAACGACGCGACAAAAAGGGGGCAGGCGAAATCGGTGTCTCACAAGCGGCTTCATAAACGCGGGCTTGGAGGATCTTTTTGACGGTTGCTTCTAGCATGCGAGTATCCCAAGGGAAGAACGTGAACGGACAAAGCTTTTATTGGTAGCAGATTACGCCTAGCGGCGTCTAGCCGGGTTGCCATCGGCAGGCGGCGTTTAGACCGCTATACTAGCGCCACGAGCACTTCTCTGACTAACTCTCTTATCACTAACCATACTTTGACCCACTAGGCTGACTATGAACCAGGACGAACTGAAGGCCGCCGTAGCGGACGCAGCGATTGAAGAAATTAAAGCTCAGCTGGAAAAGGATACCATCTTAGGGATTGGCACCGGCTCCACGGCGAACCTGTTTATCGATCGCCTAGGGCCGTTGCGTGACCGCTTTAAAGGCGCGGTAGCGAGTTCTAAGGCGAGTGCCGAACATCTTGAGAAACTGGGCATTGAGGTATTTGAGCTTAATAGCGTTGGCACAGTTCCCTTTTACATAGATGGCGCAGACGAAGTAAATGCTCACTTACATATGATTAAAGGCGGTGGTGCTGCGCTTACCCGCGAGAAAATCGTAGCTGCCTGCGCCAAACGCTTTATCTGCATCGCCGATGGCTCAAAGTACGTGCCCCAGTTAGGTAATTTTCCGCTACCGGTAGAAGTCATCCCTATGGCACGCTCCTATGTCGCCCGCGAGCTTGTCGCGCTTGGCGCCGAGCCGGTCTATCGCCAGGGAGTGGTCACCGACAATGGCAACCAAATTATCGACTGCTATGAATTTATGATCGCAGACCCGGTGGCCATGGAAGCGCGCATCAACGCTATCGTCGGCGTGGTGACCAATGGGCTGTTTGCTGCCCGCGGCGCGGATGTTCTGCTGCTAGGCAAAGAAGATGGCGTAGAAAGGATCGCACTTAAATAACGCTGCTGCGTTACCGGGGCAGCAGGGCCTCCAGCCCAGACAGAGTGCGGGCCAGGGCGCCTTTGTGTGCCTCAATCGCCGCGCGCCCTGCTTGCCCAGCCTGCTGGGCAAGCTCAGGCGCAGCAAAGTAGCCCGCCACCGCCTCTGCTAAGGCGTCAGGGGTGTCGACCAAGGTGAGCGCACCTGCTACTTGCAGCGGCTCTGCCACATCGGCAAAATTTTCAATTGAAGAGCCACTGAGCACCGGGCGTCCCAAAGCCGCCGGTTCAAGTACATTATGCCCGCCCAGCGACACTAGACTGCCCCCGACAAAGGCCACACGGCCCGCTGTATAAAGCATCGCCAGTTCACCCAGCGTATCCCCCAGGTAAACCTGGGTTTGCATTGTGACGGGCTGCTGCTGGCTGCGGCGGCTTAATGTCCMCCCCTCTGTTTGGCACAGCTTGGCCACCTCGTCAAAGCGCTGGGGGTGGCGGGGCACCAGCACTAGCAGCGCATCAGGGTAGCGCTGCAGCAGTCGGCGATGGGCCTGAAGCAGCAACGCTTCTTCGCCTTCGCGAGTGGAACCCGCTACCCAAACAGGACGCTCGCCCCATTCTTGAAGTAAGTGCTCACCCTCTTTTATCGCTTTTCCTGGGCTGACTAGTTCAAATTTTAACGAGCCGACTGTATGCGTGATATCCGAACTACAGCCTAGGGCAATAAAGCGTTCTGCGTCTGCCGGTGATTTGGCGGCTAGCCAACTAATCTCGGCAAGCGTGTTGACCATCAACGGGCGCAGCCGTTGGTAACGCTTAAAAGCCCGTGGCGATAAGCGACCATTCMCTACCGCTACGGGTAGCCCCTGCTGACGACAGGCGTGGATCAGATTAGGCCATAGCTCGGTTTCAAACAGGATGGCAAGCTCGGGTTTAACACGGTGCGCAAAGCGTTTAGCAGCACCTGGAAAGTCCAGCGGCAGGAAGTGATGGGCAAGCCTGGCTTGATCGGCTAGGGGTTGCTCGCCAATCAGCGCTTGGGACTGTTGGGCACCGGTGGCAGTCATGGTGGTGAGCAGCAGGCTATGGGCTGGATAGCGTTCTAATAGACTCTCTATCAGCGGACGCGCAGCGCGTATTTCTCCCACCGAGGCGCAGTGCAGCCAAATGCGCGGTGTGGGTGGAAGCGGCTCAAGGCGCAACCCCAGCCGCTGGAGACGTGAGTAAGTGGGCACTTGCTCACGCCAGACGCGCCAGCCAATCAGCGGTGAGAGCGCATACAGCGCCGCTGAGTAGGCAAGCCGAGGCCAAGCAAGTGCAGCCATTAGCGCTCGCGATCAATAATGGAGCTAATCATCGCCGAGGTCGAGACGCCGTCTTCAAAGCCCAGCACTTTAACCTCGCCACCATTGGCCATAACGGCCGCGCCTCCTGCGATATCTTCTGGCCGGTAGTCGCCGCCTTTGACTAAAATATCCGGCAATACCGCTTCGATCAGCGCCTGGGGGGTGTCGTCACTAAACGGCACGACCCAATCGACGGCGCCTAACCCCGCCAATACCTGCATACGCCGATGTAAGGGGTTGATTGGACGCTTAGGCCCTTTTAGCCGACCAATGGAGGCGTCGTCGTTAACCGCGACGATTAAACGAYCTCCCAGCCGTTTGGCCTGCTCCAGATAAGCGACATGGCCTGCGTGCAGGATATCGAAGCAGCCGTTGGTCATTACCACCCGCTCACCACGTAGCTGAGCGGCCCTTACCGCTTCTATCAGCACGTCTAGCTCAATGACCCCAAACTCGGCCAGCTTATCGCCGTGTAGCGCGGTGTAGAGCTCGGCGATCGACAGCGTGGCTGTACCCGGTTTGGCCACTACCAATCCGGCCCCTAAGTTAGCGAGCATCATCGCTTCGGGAAAGGCGTGGCCCGCCGCCAGCGCAAGCCCCATCAAACCAATCACGGTGTCCCCTGCCCCTGTTACATCGAAGACCTCCTGAGCGCGGGTAGGTAAGTGCAGCGGCGCGTGGCCTTCGCGGATCAGCGTCATGCCCTTTTCGCTGCGAGTAATCAGCAACGCTTCCAGCTCCAACTCCGCGCGCAGTGCTTCGCCACGACTCGATAACTCGGCATCCGTCGCACAGGGGCCAACCACCGCTTCAAACTCGGTGAGATTGGGGGTGATTAAACTAGCCCCACGATATTTGCTGAAATCTTGCCCTTTCGGATCGATCAGCACTCGCTTGCCCTGGGCCCTTGCGTTGGCAATCAGATTTTCCACCTGATTCAGGGTACCTTTGCCATAGTCGGAAAGAATCACGACGTCGCAGTCGGGTAGCGCCAGTTCTACCTGCGTCACTAGCTCGCTAGTATCAACGCTGTCCAACCGCTGCTCGAAATCCAGACGCAGCAGCTGTTGGTTACGGCTCATCACACGCAGCTTAGTGATCGTGGGTATTTCAGCACTCCGCTGAAAGTAAGTACTTACACCTGCGGCATTTAAACTGGCTTGTAGAATCTGCGCGTTGTCATCGTCGCCGATCACACCCGCCAGTACTGCATGGCCGCCTAGCGAAGTGATGTTCAATGCCACATTGGCCGCCCCACCTGGGCGATCTTCGACATCTTCCACCCGCACCACCGGCACCGGCGCTTCGGGGGAAATCCGTGAGGTACCGCCATGCCAGTAGCGATCTAGCATCACATCGCCGACCACTAGCACGCGGGCATGCTCTAAGGCGGTTAAATCAATTTTCATCGTTGCTCCCTGCGCTGGCGGCAGAGACGGAATGCGCCAGCAGTGTATCCAGTTTAGCGATAACGTCGTCTGCTTTAATCAGCATCATGGCGCTGGGGTGACGCACCCGCTGGCCCCAACTCACCTCGTCTACTGACTTATGCAGATAGGTACGCACCGCTTCAGGATAAGCGTTCACTGCAAAATCACGCCATAAATAGGGCGCAGCACGCTGGGGATTGGTGGACGCATAAAGCCCCAAAGCAGGCGTTCCCATCGCATTGGCCATATGGATAGGGCCGGTATCCGGCGCTATCACTGCTTGGGCTTGATCGATCAGCGCTAAAACCCCTTTTAGCGAGGTGCCGCCAATGGCATTAATCACGCTACCAGGCTGGCAATGCGCTTCAATTTGATCGCCAATTTCCCGCTCCAGGGCGCTGCCCCCGCCGGTCAACACGCTTTTAAGACCGTGCTGCACCCAAGCGTGTTCAACCACGCTGGCATAACCCTCTACCGACCAATTGCGAAAATTACGCAGGCGTACATTACTGCATGGGTTAATCACTAGGTACGGGGCGTCACCGCTGATAACCCGTGCTTCGTTACGTGCCGTGTCAGGCACCGGCAAGTCCCAAGTTAAGCGATCATCCTCTACGCCAAGCACTCGGGCAAAGTCCATAAACGACTCCAACACATGGGCATTGGGGTGCGGMGCAAGCTGATGCTGAGTGAACCAGTGCTGAGCATCTTTGGCGCGCGCCTTGTCATAGCCCACGCGTACGTCAGCCTTCAGCCCTAACGACAGCACGCTGGCACGGATGGCCTGCTGCATATGCAGCAGCACATCAAAGCGCGTATCGGCAAGCTGACGCCATAACGCGCGCATACCGGCAAGACCGGTCGACTTGTCGTAAACAACGAACTCGACCCCGGAAAGCCCCGCCAGTAGACTGTGCTCCCCCTTACCGATAATCCAGGTAATGCGCGCATCGGGCCACTGGCGCTGCAACGCCCGCACCGCGGGCACAAGATTGCACACGTCTCCTAGGGCGGAGAGGCGCAAAATGGCAATGTGGTTAGGCTGAACAGGCAGAGAGGGCTTCATGCGCTTAGCGGCACTCCGGCAGAGAAATTGGCTGATTTTACATGATGTAGACAGTTTATGTGACGCGCCGGGAACACACCAAATTGATCCCGACCTATTCACTAGCGATTACTGGCGTGAACGCGGATTAATTGTGGGCGAAGCGCCTGGCCGGGGCAGCAGCCTGTTTTTACAGGCAACGCCAACCGAGCAGTGGGTGCTAAGACCCTACCGTCGCGGCGGTATGGCAGCCAAGCTCAGTGAAAAACGCTACTTATGGACTGGCGCTGAGCGAACCCGGGCATTTCGTGAACTGCGCTTGACCGCCACGCTGTTTAAGCAAGGGCTGCCGGTGCCCCGCCCCGTAGCGAGCTGTGTGACCCGCTATGGACTTACGTATGAAGCCGCGTTGATTACCGTGCGCATTGCCGGCGCCAAAGCATTCGCTGAACTACTCGTCAACGATCTGGTGGATGAAGCGTTGTTAAAGCGTGTAGGTGCTATGATTTACCGCTTTCATCAAACAGGGCTTGATCATGTTGACCTGAACGCCCGCAATATTTTGATCGACCCCAGTGGCGCACCTTGGTTGATTGACCTTGATCGCTGCCGCCTCCGTGCGGCGGGAAGGTGGCAGGAAAAGAATTTAGCTCGCTTAGAGCGCTCGCTAGGAAAGTTTTCTGCCATCTCCCACAGCTCAGAATTAATGGGCAGCATTCGACAAGGTTACTGTAGTTAAATGTTAATCGCGACTCGTTAAAACAGCTTTTAAAATACCTGTCAGCCCACCAATGAATATTAATTTTTCATAGATGCAGCAAACAACTGAGAAACTGAGTATATGCTAAGAAAGATCCCTTCAAGCTTATGGGAAACACATTATTTTGGAAAAACGCCCCTACCCTTAATAGCGATAGGCGTATTAACTACGTTGTTTTACGTTTTTTCAAAGCCTCACTTTGATGATTTTAGCGACTTCAATAAATTAGTACTATCTCTCTCTGGTTTAATTAGCATTAAAATTTATGCCGCACCAGTATGGAAACACCCCGTTTTTCATATGTTTTGGTGGGCCTTACTGTTAGCAGTGTGTCATTGGTTTTTTTTAACATTGGCACTTCCTGACCTGGCAGGTGACTACCCTAAACTGGATCACATTGCCCGACTGTTTGTGTTTATTATATTTGCATGGTGGCTTGCTGGCAGCACACAGAACACGCTACTTTTCTGGAGTATTGCTAGCGCAGCTGTCGTATTGGCGCCATGGATCGCTGGCGATGGCCTCGCTGATTTTCAGCGTGGTTTTCTCGGCGAACGCATTGGGTTTGGTATTCGTAACGTTCAGCATTCAGCGATGTTTTTCGGCACAGTACTGCTTGGATTGCTTATTTTTTTACCACGGCTGTTAAGGGCCCCTCTACAACACTATGGCAAACTAAGTTTATGGGTGCTTTCTTTTATTATCATTATAGCTGGCGTTATCATTTCGCAAACTCGCGCCACTTGGCTCGGTGTGATTGCCGGTATATTAACGGCTTCTATGTTCATTTTTATCGAACACCGGAAGCGTTTTTCAAATAAACATCTACTCTTAATCTTCCTTCTATCAACGTGTTTGGCTATTCTTATCGTTACCAATAGCTCTTTAGTCATTGAAAGAGCCTCTGCAGAGTTGGATACCATTCAGGCATTACTAAGAGGTGATTGGAGCTCTGTTCCCCTATCAACCAGCGAAGTACGTTCTAGTGTAGGAGAGCGACTGTACAGTTGGCGCGCCGCGATGGATATGATTGCCCAGCGCCCCTTGCTGGGCTGGGGTGAGCAAGGCGTTGATTATTTATTTAACAACATCCAATATAATCAAGCACACTATCAAGCTTTAAACTTTGGTCATTTACATAACCTCTATCTTGAAATCACGCTACAGTATGGTCTCCTGGGCCTAGCTACTTACTTCTATCTATTAATATGGTTTATAAAAAACGCATGGATTGCTTGGAAGCGTGGCGACATGCCGGGAGATGTACTGCTATTTTTCTATGCTTTTTTATGCTTTTGGAGTGTGATTAATCTTTTTGAATCATATTTGATATTCTGGACAGGTGTGTTTCTGTTTAATGTTGTTATGGCGGGCTGCCTTGCTCATATATGGAAACCCGAATTACGAGCTAACCGTTCAAAAGCCATTACTCACATCGAAAAGGATCTCCCATGATTACTATTGTCCTGTGCGCCGATGAAGGGTATGTAGACAAGGCAGCAGCGGTCATGGCATCCACTATTTGCCATAGCGAGACACCTGAAAAGCTGCATTTCTATTTATTAGGCTACCAGTTATCTACCCATACCCATCAACGGCTGCACAACTGGTTTACGACACTGCCTGCATCACTAACGGTCATTGAAGATGAGAACAGCAGTTGGCCTGAGTTAACATTGGGCCGTTTTGGCCCTGCTGCCATGCTACGCCTAGGCATGCACAATTGGTTGCCATCAAGCTGCCACAAAGTTATTTATTTAGATTGCGACCTAGTGGTGCTAGATGATGTTGCCAACGTATTGTCATTCGACATGCAGGGCGCTCCCATAGCCAGTGTGGCTAATCTACAGGGAACCGAACAGAGTCGAATGGGCTTGGGTTATCAACACTATTTTAACTCCGGCGTCCTTGTGGTGGATCTAGAAGGGTGGAAAGCTCGTAATGTGCTAGACCAAGTCGATCAGATATTAAAGCAGCACGATTACACCTTGAGCTATCCCGATCAGGACGCCTTAAATCTTATTTTCCAAGACTGGTATCGTCTACCCATGCGTTGGAATATGCAGCCATACGCTTATCCAGCAGTGGAGAAAAAAGTAGCTCATTATGCCCATTGGCAGAAGGAACTTGAACACGCAACCCGTGAACCAGCGATCGTACATTTTATTGGCGCAAGGAAACCATGGCACGCCGACAACCGCCACCCGCTTGCCTATTTATATCAGCACTATCTTTCATTAACCCCCTGGCCGCAGTCCGTTAGCGTTCCCCGCCCGCCCCTACAACAGAGCCTCAAGCAAATGCTGGCGTGGTTTAAGACTCGGCGGCGGCGTCAGCAGTTGCAGTGCAAGCCGGTGCTACAACTTCCCTTTCACCAAAAGGACTCGCCCACATGAAGGTATTGATTGTCGTGCGTACGTTAAAAATTGGTGGCATGGAACGGGTAGCAGTGAACCTTGCTGATGCCTTTGCCGAGCAGGGCCATGAAAGCCATTTGATGTACTTTAAGCGACGGCCTCCTCAGTTAGCACCAAACAATGAGAGGGTCAATGTTCACCATTTCGCACTTTCACGTGCCATGTGGACATCGGGTGTGGGCGGTATCATTGAGGTGGTAGCTCGCCTGCTCAATAGCGCGTTTCGGAAAAGCTATTTTTTATTGTCAGGCTGGTGGGGCGGAAAACTTTTTCGTCGCGAAGTACGTCGCCTTGAGCGCCAACATGGTGCTTTCGACCGCATTATTTTCCGCGGCATTGGCACCTTTGAAACGCTATGGTCTTTCCAAGACCCGCGCGCCTGTTATGTACTGGAAAATATCGTCAAAGCGCCCGCCGGTCATACGCCTTGGCTAGAGCGATTAAAAGCACGCTGTCTGTTTCATAATAAACATCTGATTAGCGTATCTCACGGCGTCGAAAAACAGATCGCAACGTCCATGCAGGCGCTAAAGGTGCAGCCATTATCACTGAGAACCATCACCAATCCATGCCCTTTAGCGGCCATCCGAAAGGCGATGCTCGAAGACTTCCCCGAGCAGCCCAATTTCCCCTATTTACTCAACGTAGCCCGCTTGGTACCGCAGAAGAATCATCACCTACTGCTGCGGGCGTATGCCAAGATGCAGACCACCCTTCCGCTGGTGATTGTCGGCGAGGGGCCACTGCGCAAAGAGCTGGAGGCGCTAGCCGTTGAACTGGGTATTGCGGCACGCGTTACTTTTGCGGGCCGACAATTAAACCCTTACCCTTGGATGCATCATGCGCGCCTCTTCATTTTGAGCTCCGCCCACGAAGGACTCGGCATCGTACTGCTCGAAGCACTGGCCTGCCAAACACCCATTGTCTCGGTCGATTGCCCAGGCGGGGTGCGTGATATTATGGCCGATGAGCTGGAAGCTTACCTTTGTGAAATGACACCGGAGGCGTTAGCGGCCCGTGTTGATAGTATTCTTGAAGCGGACGGCTACGCTATTGATGAACGTTGGCTGGAACGTTTTTCTCCAGCACACATTACTTCCGCCTTTCTGCAAGAGATGCCTGTTTCATGATATCGGCTAATATTATTACCTTTAACGAAGAAGCCAATATTGCGGACTGCATTGCGTCTGCTCGCCAAGTATGTGACGACATCGTTGTAGTGGATTCAGGCAGCCAGGACCGAACCATCGCTATCGCGCGTGAGTTAGGTGCCAAGGTGGTTCAACAGGCCTATTTAGGCGACGGCATTCAAAAAAATATCGCGCTAGCGCATGTAACGTATGACTGGGTGCTCAGCTTAGACGCCGATGAACGCCTAACCCCGGAGATGGTCGAAGCGATTCGTCAGCTCGACCTTGCGACAACCAAACATGACGCTTTTGCCTTTCGTCGTCGCAATATGATTGGCTCACGCTGGATTAAAGTCTGTGGATGGTATCCAGATTACTGCATTCGACTCTACAACCGGCACCAGGCTAGCTTTGCTGAGGTAAAACAGCACGCTAGCATAGGAGCTACCAACCCCAAGCGACTTAACGCCGATATAGTGCATTACTCCTTTGCCAACTTAGGCCAGCTATTCGCCAAGCCAGGTCGCAATTTCAGCGGTCGTGCGGCCAAGATTATGTTTCAGAAAGGGAAACGAGCCAACGCTTTTTCACCGTTTGCACATGGTCTGAATGCCTTTGTACGCAAATATATATTTCAGCGAGGCTTCATGGGTGGGGTTGATGGCATGACCGTTGCGATCAGCGCAGGACTCAATAGCTACTTAAAGTATGCCAAGCTACTCGAATATCAGCGTGATCCAAAAGTGCTTGAAGCGGAAGATTTTAATAAGGTTTGGTGATCCATGCATATCACTCATGTAAATTTGGCACGTGGTTTTCGCGGTGGCGAACGCCAAACTGAGTTATTAATTAAAACATTAGCAGAGCAGACATCAAACGAGATTACACAAACACTGATTTGCCGTAATGACTCCCCCATGCGACAACATCTGCAAGGTGTAGCGAGTCTCAAATTTCAGTCAGCCAATCATCAGTTAGCCGGACATTTTCATCTCGGCGAGACATCGTTCGGTAAGACACAGCAGGGTAATACTCATTTGGTACATGCCCACGATGCAAAAGGCGTTCATTGGGCTTACTTACACTATCGTTTAAAAGGCACGCCCTATTTAATTACGCGCCGTGTCGATTCGCCCGTCAAACGTAAGTGGTTCAACCAGCAGTGTTACTCTCATGCATCCGCCAGAGTAGCCCTTTCCCACGTCATAAAGCGTCTTCTGGAAGACAATCAGTGTGGCGACGTTACCTTGATACCCAGTGCCTATGCGCGCTTAACGCCCTCGCCTGAGGCGATCAAAAATTTTCGCAATGACTTTGCCAACAAATTTTTGGTGGGCCATGCAGGCGCCGTGGTAGACCGTCATAAAGGTCAGCGATTGCTGTTACAGGCTGCGCAGAAGCTTGAGCATCAAGCACCTGATATACAGTTTATTTTTCTAGGCGATGGCGAAGATGCAGAAACGCTAAAAGCAGAATCCTCGTCACTTACCAATGTCTCCTGGCTGGGGTTTAAAAGCAATATTGCCGACTATCTGGCGGGCCTAGATGTGTTTGCATTTCCTTCACGCAATGAAGGCTTGGGCTCCGTATTGCTGGATGTCATGCAGCTAGGCGTTCCTGTCATTGCTACCAAGGTTGGCGGCATCCCCGATATCGTCAAGCATGAGCAGACGGGATTACTGATCCCGTCCGGCGATGCCGATGCGCTGGCTAACAGCATTATGCGATTAAGGCAGGACGCCGTTCTTCGGCAACACTTGGCCCAAGGAGCCACTGAGCGTTTAGATCATTATAGCCCTCAGTCAATGACTGCAGCGTACTGGCACCTCTATCAAACAATAGTGAGTTAACGATTATGCTTGCGGCTACTGCAAAAGCGCATAAGAACCTCCATAAGCTAGGCTTTTATGCGCAACATACCGTTCACCGCCTGATTCCCAGTACGCTTCTGCAACGGCAAAGATTAAATTTACTTCGATCACTAGAACGATTGTCAAAAGCGGAACAGCAGCAGCTACTTCTCCGAGTTAACTACTGTAATCAACTGGAGAAAAACGTTGAACTGCCTGAAGAGGCTATAAGTTTATCTAGTTTCAAGCGCGAAAAAAGTGGCACCTATTACTTAGACTTACTCAGCGTGTTGCGCTATTTTCCGCCTGAACTACGCTTCTGCCATCGGTTTGGTGATGTAACCACCGTGCCGGACGCGCCTACCCTAGTGAAAAGCCGGCCCATTAATGACCGCAACCAAAACTCAATTTTACTTAAGCTGAACCAAGTTCGCCACTACTACACGGTGAAAGATCCTCACCGCTATGATGACAAGCTTGACCTAGTGGTATGGCGTGGTTCTTGTCATCAAGAGCATCGGCGTCAATTCATTCGAGACTTTTATGATCACCCGCTATGCAACGTGGGCGATATTCACAAAAATGCGCATGGACAGCCCTGGCATCGCCATTTTATGTCGGTACTGGAGCAACTGAAATATAAATTCGTGCTCAGTATTGAAGGCAAAGATGTTGCCACAAACCTCAAATGGATAATGGCCTCTAATTCAGTCTGTTTTATGCGACAACCGCGCTTTGAAACATGGTTTATGGAAGGCACGTTGTTACCCGACTACCACTATGTACAGCTCAAGGATGATTATTCAGACCTTGAGGAGAAAGTCACCTATTACCGGGAAAACCCCGCTGCGGCAAAAAAAATTATCGCTAATGCGAACCGCTACTTTGCTCAATTTATGAATACCGATCAAGAGCGTATGATTGGTCTTTTGGTTATGCAGAAATATTTCGAGCGCACCTATCAACTTCCCCCCGAGTAGCCGTTATCATCAAAGCAATCAATTTTTCTGTAGTGCACCCTTTTTCACTATTTATATTAGGTAAATATCATCATACGTTATCGCTTTTTCACTGCATTGGATACCGCTAGGCTGGCCACCATTGCATTGATGCTCATCGGCCTCTGCCTGGGTTATACCGTCACGGTAATGACCCGCCTGCCATGGTGGACGCTATTTTTTGTAGCGACGGCATGGATTGGTGTGGGGCTTAAGCTACGCTGGGGTCGGCCTGCCAACGCTCGTTATCGCAAAATGTGGCCCTGGTCGCTGCTACCATTAAGTCTGTGGGGCGTTTACGTTTATCTGGCAGATAGCTTTGGCATTGTCGATCTAGGGGCGGTTTTTTTTCACCTCCAGGCAGGCATGGCCGAACATGGTGGCGCAGGCAAAATGCTTATCGCGGTGCTCTATACGCTGATAATGATCGGCGTGCTGGCTGCCGTGACATGGCTATCACGCCACGACCAACGCTGGCGGTTAGCCGAGCGTTTTTTCGCTATTTTGTTACTGGCTAGCAACCCGCTGCTTTATGGCCTAGGCCAACGCAGCGCCTCGATAGTCACCGATGACGGCGCCTGGCTGGACCGTCGCTACAAGCCGCCCCCCGCTGAGGAGCTAAGGAACGCCCCTAACTTACTCATCCTGTATTTGGAAAGCATTGAACGCACCTACGCCAACGAGCTATTTGGCGATGCCTACGCCGACCTCGATGCATTGGGTGAACAAGGTGCCGTCTTTGAAGGCGTGCGCCAAATGGATAACACGGGCTGGACCATGGCCGGCATGATCGCCAGCCAGTGCGGTGTACCGTTAATGCCCGCAGGCCTCCTTCACGACAGCCAGTTTGATCCCCTGTCTAAGGTCGTTCCTGGTGTCGACTGCCTTGGTGACATCCTGGCTGAACAGGGCTACCAACTGAGCTATTTAGGCGGTGCTAGCTCGCAGTTCGCAGGTAAAGGGCTGTTCTACCGCGGCCACCAATTCAATACGGTGAAAGGACGTGAAGAGTTAGAGCCCCTGCTAGAGGATCCTGAGTATGTGAATAGCTGGGGACTGTATGACGACACCTTATACGACATCACCGCTGATGAAATCAGGCGTCTAGATAAACGGGATAATGGCCCCTGGGGCGTGGTTAGTCTGAACTTGGCAGGCCATGCGCCCAATGGCTATCCCTCTCAGTCTTGCGTGGAACGGCAGGGTGAATTCGATGGGCAGGATATTCTATACTCGGTGGAGTGTGCGACATGGCTTGCCCGAGATTTGATTGAGCGTTTAAGGACAGAGGGCCTGCTCGACAATACCTTAGTGGTCATACTCAGCGATCATCTGACGATGCGGGTTTCAGTGTGGGATCAATTGACCGCATTAGACCGCGACAACACGCTGATTATGCTGGGTAACGGTATTGAGCCCCAGCGTATTCGCCGCGACGCTACCATGCTGGATGTTTTCCCCACATTATTAGATGCGCTGGGCTTTCCTTTAGAGCGTGACCGCGCCGGACTGGGTACTTCGCTGTTCAGCAGTAATCGCACGCTGGTAGAGGCGCATGGCATTGAAGTGCTTAATGAGCGCTTGCGGGAAGAAACGGCGCTTCAACACCGCCTTTGGGAGGGCATCTCCCCTCAGCGGCGCGATGATCCCGATGAGCCTTCTCAACAACCCCCTCAAGAGCAAACCCTAGAGACGCCTGCTGACGAGGCAGACGAAGTTGAGCTCACCCATTAACGATGACGCTCTCCCACTGATGAGCCGCGTGAATCTGTTGATAAACTTGCTCAACGCTGAGCTGATTAAGGCAATTGGTATGCCCTAACGGGCAGGTACGCTGAAAACAGGGAGAGCAGGAGAGTGCCAGGTAGTGGATGACCGCGTTATCGGTCAGGGGCGGCGTGTAGGCGGGTGATGAGGAGCCGTATAGCGCGTGGATACGAACGCCCACCGCTGCGGCCACATGCATTAATCCCGAGTCATTGGTGACTACCTGGCGACAATCTGCCAGCAGATCAACCGCATCGGCCAACTGCGTTTTACCGCACAGGTTATGGGCATGGGAAAGTCCCTGAGTGATCTCCTCTCCCGCCGGATGATCCTTTGCCCCACCGAGTACGCGTACTTCAAAACCCTCTTCCACCAGCCGTTTGGCTAAGCTGTGAAAGTAGCTGACCGGCCACTGCTTGGCGGGACCGTATTCAGCGCCCGGCATCATACCAATCGCCGTGCGCGAAGAAAGCGAGTGAGTTAGCCGCAAATTGACCAAGTTATCACGGTCAATCTGCAGTCTCGGTTTGGGCAGCGCAAAGGCGCCGCTAGCCGCTTCTTCCAGAGGCAGGCCGAGCGATACAAAGCGCTTTACCGTTTGATCCAGCACCTGTTTATCGAGTTTGCGGCGCTCCTTGAGAAGCCCATAGCGGTGTTCGCCTAAAAAGCCTATGCGTTCAGGAATGCGCGCCATAAAGGGCACCAGCGCTGCCTTCCAAGAGCGTGGCAAGACAATGGCTCGGTCAAAACGGCCACGCAAACGGTTGGCCAGTTCGCGGCGACTGGCCAAGCCAAATTCGCCGTGGCCCACTGCCAGCGGCAGCACTTCATCGACTTCAGGCATACGCTCTAAAATAGGCTGTGACCACTGGGGCGCAACCACGCCAATCGTTGCGTCTGGCTGGCGGGCTTTTAAGGTCATAAACAGGCTTTGTGCCATTACCATATCACCCMCCCAGGAAGGACCAATCACCAGCAGACGCCGAGCTGAGTTAGCCATTTAGCCACTCCAGGTAGGCCTTCACCCCTTGAGCAACGGTTTTAAACTCAACATCGCAGCCACTCTCGCGTAGCTGGCCAATATCAGCACGGGTATAGCTCTGATAGCGACCTTTCAGTTCTTCGGGGAAGGCAATGTAGTCGATCTCACCTTTACCGTAAAAGTCGATAACCGCCTCGCCAATCGCTTTAAAAGGCTCAGCACGACCGGTGCCAAGATTGAAGATACCTGACTTGTCAGGATGATCTAAAAACCATAGGTTCACATCGATTACATCGCCCACATAAACAAAGTCGCGACTCTGCATGCCTGCCTCGTAGCCGTCATAACCGCCAAACAGCTTGAGCGTTTCGCCATTACGAATTTGCAGATGATTGTGATAGGCCACGCTGGCCATTTTGCCCTTATGCTGTTCACGGGGGCCGTAGACATTAAAGTAACGAAACCCCACCACCTGGGTGGTTAACTCGCTCCAGCGCGAGCGCACGTGCTGATCAAACAGCAGCTTTGAGTAGCCGTATACGTTAAGCGGTTTTTCACACTCGGGCACCTCTTTAAACACCTCGCTGCCGCCATAGGTAGCGGCTGACGAGGCGTATAAGAAGGGGATGCCCTGCTGCTCGCAGTAATTAAGCAGCACTTTGGAGTACTCAAAGTTATTTTCCATCATGTAGTGACCATCCCACTCGGTGGTATCCGAACAGGCGCCCTCGTGGAAAATCGCATCTATCTTGGGCAGGTCAACGCTTTCGCCTTTTAGCGCAACTTTTACCCTGGTGAGGAAATCATCTTTATCGAGATAATCCGCCAGTGTGCAATCGGCTAAATTGATAAATTTGGTGCCATCGCGAAGATCGTCGACCACCATCACATCGTTTCGACCGCGGGCGTTCAATGCTTTAACTATGTTGGCCCCGATAAAACCGGCACCGCCTGTTACCACAATCATGCTGTTCTCCTTACCTAAAGCGGCTTGTTGGCATACTTGCCYATAACCCATCTGCCTAGGATTGTATACTTGACGCCTTATGAATTCATGGCCAACGGTGCTTTCCGCGATGAGTGTCTCGACAAACCAATCGACACCCGATGTGTCGACCTTTCAAGGCTTGATCCTTGCTCTGCAGCAGTACTGGGCAGAACAGGGCTGTGTCATCCTTCAGCCGCTCGATATGGAAGTCGGCGCGGGCACTTTCCACCCCGCTACTTTCCTGCGGGCGATTGGCCCCGAAACCTGGAATGCTGCCTATGTACAGCCTTCCCGCCGTCCTACTGACGGCCGCTATGGCGAGAACCCTAATCGCCTTCAGCACTACTATCAATTTCAGGTAGTGATGAAGCCATCGCCAAGCAATCTGCAGGATCTCTATCTGGGCTCGCTTAAGCGGCTTGGCCTTGATCCGCTGATTCACGATGTACGCTTTGTCGAAGATAACTGGGAATCCCCTACCCTGGGCGCCTGGGGCCTGGGCTGGGAAATTTGGTTAAACGGCATGGAAGTCACCCAGTTTACCTACTTTCAGCAAGCCGGGGGCATAGAATGCTACCCGGTCACCGGCGAACTGACCTATGGGCTTGAGCGTATCGCCATGTACCTGCAGGACGTCGATAGCGTTTACGACCTCGTCTGGGCCATTGCCCCCGATGGCAGCAAAGTTACCTACGGCGATGTCTACCTGCAAAACGAGCGCGAACAGTCCGCCTACAATTTTGAGCACGCTGATGTCGACCAGCTGTTTGCTAACTTTGATCACCAGGAACAAGAGTGCGGCAAACTACTCGCCGCCAGCCTACCGCTACCAGCTTACGAACAAGTCCTGAAGGCATCGCACACGTTCAACTTGTTAGACGCCCGTCACGCTATTTCGGTCACCGAGCGTCAGCGTTTTATTTTACGCGTTCGCACAATGGCGCGAGACGTCGCCACTGCATACTTTGAGTCTCGTAAGGCCGAAGGTTTCCCCATGGCGCCAGAAACACTTCGCCGAGAACTGTTACAAGAGCTACTCGCCGATCAGGGAGACGACTAATGGCTGTTAATACGCTTTTACTAGAACTGGGTGCTGAAGAGTTACCGCCCACGGCCCTGGMCGCGCTTTCTGATGCGTTTGCCGCAGGCATCGCAAAAGGCCTGCAAGAAGCCGACGTGCCCTTTGCCAGCGTTAGCGCTTTTGCGACCCCACGGCGTTTAGCGGTACAAGTGCGAGAACTGGCCGATAAACAGCCCGACCGTGACGTGGAGCGCCGTGGCCCGGCGTTAGCGGCTGCCTTTAAAGACGGCGTAGCCACTAAAGCAGCGGAGGGCTTTGCCCGTTCTTGCGGGGTGAGCGTAGACGAGCTGATTCATTTAGAAACCGATAAAGGCACTTGGCTAGGTTTTCGTGAACAGCAGCAGGGTGAAACTATTCAAGCACTGCTGCCCGAGATTATCCGCAAAACCATCGCTACCCTCCCCGTCCCCAAAAACATGCGCTGGGGCGCTTCCCGTGTTGAGTTTTCACGCCCGGTGCACTGGCTGGTGGCGCTTTACGGTAGCGACGTCGTTGCCGCTGAGGCGCTTGGCCTAGAGGCGAGCTGCACCACCTACGGCCACCGTTTCCACGCGCCTGATGCTATCCAGCTGGCCCACGCCGATGAGTATGTGGCTACGCTGGAAAATGCCTATGTGTTAGTGGATCGGGAGCAACGGCGTGAGCGTATCCGTGAACAGGTGTTAGCAGAGGCTGAAGTGCAGGAGGCTAATGCGGTTATCGACGAAGACCTTCTGGTAGAAGTGAGCGGCTTGGTTGAATGGCCGGTAGCACTGACCGGTAGCTTCGATGAGCGCTTTCTGGAAGTGCCCGCCGAGTGCTTGATCTCCTCAATGAAGGCTAACCAGAAATACTTTCACCTGCTGGATGACGCTGGCAAGCTGAAACCACTGTTTATCACCATTGCCAATATCGACAGCGCTGACCCTGATCAAGTCATTGCCGGTAACGAAAAAGTCATTCGCCCACGCTTGGCCGATGCAGCGTTTTTCTACGACACCGACCGTAAGCGCACGCTGGCTTCACGCATCCCCCAGTTAGAGAGCGTTGTTTTCCAACAGCAGTTGGGCACCCTGGCGGATAAAGCTCGCCGCAGTACCGCTATTGCGACCTTTATTGCCGAGCGCATCAATGGAGACGTGGCTCACGCCCAGCGCGCCGTGGCGCTTGCCAAATGTGACCTCGTAACGGAGATGGTGCTCGAATTCCCTGAACTTCAGGGCATTATGGGCCGCTACTACGCCCAGCAGGATGGCGAGCCAGCGGAGGTTGCCCAGGCGCTTGAAGAGCAGTACCTGCCGCGCTTTGCGACCGATGCGATTCCCCACAGCAGTACAGGCAAGGCGTTGGCCCTGGCTGACCGCTTGGATACCCTGGTAGGTATCTTCGGGATTGGCCAGCGCCCTACCGGTGCAAAAGATCCTTTCGCTCTACGTCGCGCCTCTATTGGCGTGCTTAATATTTTGGTTAAAGGTGAGCTCAATCTTGACCTGCGTGAGCTACTCACCGTTGCCGCAGAACAACACCAAGGCCTCCCTAAAGCCGATGGGCTAGTTGAGGATGTGCTGACCTATATGCTTGATCGCTTCCGCGCCTGGGGCCAGGAAGAGGGCATCAGCGCTGAAATGTACCTTGCCGTGCGTGCACGCCCGGTGACTAACCCGCTCGACTTCGCTCGCCGCCTGCGCGCGGTTAAGGCCTTTGCCCAGCGTGATGAAGCCGCAGCGTTAGCGGCAGCTAATAAGCGGGTCTCAAACATTTTGAGCAAACAAGCCCATGATGGCAGCACCCATGTCGATCAAAACTTGCTCCAGGAAGATGCCGAGCGAGCGCTGTACGATGCTGTAACGGGKAGTCAGGCGCAGGTTGCACCGCTATTTGCTGCGGGTGACTATCAGCAAGCGCTCGACGCACTTGCCACATTACGCGATCCAGTGGATGCCTTCTTTGAGCAAGTAATGGTGATGGCGGACGATCCGTCTATTCAGCGTAATCGACTAGCGTTACTAGCTAGCCTTCAAGCGCTGTTTTTGGAAGTGGCAGATATTTCACTGCTTCCTCAGTAGCTATCCCGTTTTTACTCCCATTCAAGCCCAACAGCCTTAGCTGCTGGGCTTTTTTACGATCCACGGAAAGACGCGTTTCACGTGAAACATTCATCTCTGGTCAGCTAATATAGTCTGACGTTATTTCAGGATATAGGGTTGCTATGCTAAAAGCTGCAAAGCTGGTTATTTTGGATCGTGATGGCGTTATCAACCATGATTCCGATAACTACATTAAATCCCTTGATGAGTGGGTGCCCTACCCCACTTCAATCACCGCCATTGCCAACCTTACCCGTGCGGGATACAGCGTTGCTGTAGCGACTAATCAGTCGGGTATTGCCCGCGGTTATTATAGTGAAGAAACGCTCCATGCCATGCACAATCACTTAAATGCGCTGGTTGAGGCTGAAGGCGGGCGTATCGCCCATATTGCTTTCTGCCCGCATGGTCCAGATGACAAGTGCCAATGCCGTAAACCGCTGCCTGGGATGCTGCTACAGATCCAGCAGGTACTAGGGCTAGAAGATTTAACAGGGAGTTGGATGGTTGGTGATAGCCTGCGGGACCTACAGGCGGGCGAAGCCATAGGTTGCAAAACGGCGCTGGTAAGAACCGGAAAAGGGCTTAAAACTGAACAAAAAGGCACCGGTCTTGAAAAGGCTGAGATCTTCGATGATTTAGCGCAATTTGTTGAGTGGTTAATGAATAGATAACCGGTATAAAGTGGAGAGTCTTATCGCTCTTCTTATATGAGAAGCTTCGGCTGAAAGACAACTCTCCCCCACAACTCTTCCTAACTATCAAGCATTAAAAAGCGCCGCTATGGATTCCATAGCGGCGCTTTCGTAGTGACATTAAGTAATGTCGAGGTTAGGCTCGTTAAGGCAATGTTTCACGTGAAACAGCTTAACGAACGCAATCCATCTTACACATCTAGATTCGCCACCAGCGCATTGGTTTCAATAAAGTCACGGCGGGGCTCAACGTCGTCACCCATCAGGGTGTTGAACATCATGTCGGCACCCACGGCGTCTTCGATCGTTACCCGCAGCATACGGCGGCTATCGGGATCCATAGTGGTGTCCCAAAGCTGATCCGGGTTCATTTCACCCAGACCCTTATAGCGCTGTACGGACAGACCCCGCTGGCCTTCCTGCATTAGCCACGCCAGCACTTCCGAGAAGTGAGATACCGGCTTCTGACGCTCGCCACGGGCAATAAAAGCGCCCTCTTCCAGGAAGCCATCCAGGGTTTCGCCCAGTTCAGCAATGCCACGGTAGTCTGCGCTTTCAAAGAAATCGAGACCCCACATATATTCAGTCGTGACCCCGTGAGCAACCAGCGATACCGTAGGTAAGAACAGCCCGCGCTCTGAATCTTCTTGAAGATGGAAGTGATAGCGCGGCCCGCCTTCATAAGCCACCATATCGTCCATGATCTTCTGCAGCTCGGCTATCCAATTCTCCATGGTCACACGGTCTTTCAAACTCTCCTCGCCTTTGAGCGCAGAGGCATGAATGATTTGCTTAAGCACTTCATTGGGATAAACCCGCGACAAACGATCAATCCGCTTCATTACGTTGCGGTACTGATTCACCAGCGCTTCAAGCTGTGAACCTGAAATACCGGGTGCGTTGGCGTTTACATGCAGGCCTGCGCCATCTAAGGCTGTGGTGGTTAAGTAATCCACCATCGCCTGCTCATCTTTCAGATAGAGTTCTTGCTTACCGCGCTTGATTTTATATAGCGGCGGCTGAGCGATGAAGATATGACCACGCTCTATTAGTTCCGGCATTTGACGGAAGAAGAACGTCAACAGCAGCGTGCGAATGTGCGAGCCGTCGACATCGGCATCGGTCATTATAATGACCGAGTGGTAGCGCAGCTTATCGGGGTTAAACTCTTCCCGGCCGATACCGCAACCAAGCGCAGTGATCAGCGTGCCCACTTCTGCAGAGGAGAGCATTTTATCGAAACGCGCTTTCTCAACGTTCAGGATTTTACCCTTAAGCGGAAGAATAGCCTGAGTACGACGGTCACGCCCCTGCTTGGCACTGCCACCTGCTGAGTCACCCTCCACCAGGTATAACTCTGACTGGCTTGGGTCTTTCTCTTGGCAATCCGCTAACTTACCTGGCAAACCAGCAATATCCAACGCGCCTTTGCGGCGGGTCATATCCCGCGCTTTACGAGCGGCCTCACGAGCACGCGCTGCATCCAGCATCTTATTAACGATCGCCTTGGCTTCGTTAGGCTTTTCAACAAGATACTCGGAAAACAGACGGCTCATCTCCTGCTCAACCGCGGTCTTCACTTCGCTGGAGACCAGCTTATCCTTGGTTTGAGACGAAAACTTGGGATCCGGCACTTTGACCGAAATAATTGCGGTCAAGCCTTCACGGGCGTCATCACCGGTGGTATTGACCTTGGCCTTTTTGAGCAGGTTTTCAGCTTCAATATAGTTATTGAGCGTGCGGGTAAGACCGGCACGAAAACCAGCCAAGTGCGCGCCACCATCTCGCTGCGGAATATTATTGGTGTAGCAGAAAATATTTTCGGTGAAGGCTTCGCTCCACTGCATCGCCACCTCTACTTCAACGCCATCTTCACGCACAGCGTTAAAGTGGAATACCGGATTAATCACACTCTTATTGGTATTCAGGTGATCAACAAAGGCGCGCAAACCGCCTTCGTAGTGGAACAGTTCCTCTTTACCGCTGCGCTCATCCAGCAGCCGAATAGCCACGCCGGAATTCAAAAAGGAGAGTTCCCGCAGTCGCTTGGCTAAAATATCAAAATGGAATTCGATATTACCAAAGGTTTCTGGAGAAGGACGGAAATGAACACGGGTACCGCTTTTTTCGGTTTTACCCACAACGCCCAATGGCGCCTGGGGAACACCGTGGCGATACATCTGCTCAAACACTTCCCCCTGTCGCCAAATCGTTAAGCGCAGTTCCGCGGAAAGCGCATTGACAACGGAAACACCGACGCCGTGCAACCCACCGGAAACCTTGTAGGAGTTATCGTCGAATTTACCGCCTGCGTGCAGAACCGTCATGATAACTTCAGCAGCGGAAACCCCCTCCCCTTCATGAAGCTCGGTGGGAACGCCACGGCCGTTATCGCTAACGGTGACCGACTCATCCGGGTGAATGACAACGCGAATTTCGCTGCAATGCCCTGCCAACGCCTCGTCGATGGAGTTATCCACCAATTCGAAGACCATGTGGTGCAGCCCAGTACCGTCGTCGGTGTCACCAATATACATTCCTGGTCGCTTACGTACCGCGTCCAGTCCCTTGAGCACCTTAATGCTTGATGAATCGTAAGCCTGCTCGCTCATTGACCACTCCGTCGTGAAGTCTGTCTCATCCCGTATTGTCACCCCTTCTACGCCAATTTAACCGGCTAAACCTGACACCGTTCTAACTAATCAGCGCTAGCAGGTTGGCTCTAAATGGCTGAGACCCTGCTCGGTATGTTTCACGTGAAACATCTTAACTTCGGTCTCAGGCCGCCATGTATTTCTCAACGCGGAAGGTTCGACACTGGTAATAAATGCTTGGCACTGCATATCTTCGAGTAATCCACAAAACTGATGACGATTATGCTCGTCTAGTTCCGCTGGCAAATCATCGATAAGGTAAATACAGTGCCGCTGTGCTGTTCTTTCCAGAAACCGGCCTTGGGCGAGTTTTAAAGCGCTCACCACTAATTTTTGCTGGCCTCTGGAAAGTACTTCTACCGCAGGCTGCTTGTTTATCCTAATACGTAAGTCAGCACGCTGTGGGCCTTGTTGAGTAAAACCCATCTGCTGATCGGTTAGCCGACTGTCGTTTAACACCGACGCAAGCGATCGATCTTTATCCCAACCTCTGGCGTAATGGAGCGACAAACCCGGCAAAGGGAGTAACACTTTAAGCGTCTCTTCAAAGACAGGCAGAAAGTCACTAAACCAAGCGCGACGCAATGTATCCATCTGTTCGCCCCACGTGGCTAGCTCTTGCTCCCACACCGCCATTTCTTGAGGTTGTATTCTACCACGCCTGAGCAGTGCATTCCGATGTTTCAACGCACGCCGGGAGCGCTTCCAGATGACTAAAAAATCATGTTTCACGTGAAACACCCCCCAGTCGAGAAACTCACGACGACCAGCAGGAGAGCCCTCAAGCAATCGGAAAGCATCTGGGTTAATTAACTGTAGCGGCATCGCCTCTACCAACTCCGCCAGACGAGCATTTTTATCCCCCTTTAAACGTAGCTCTAGCTCTCTCTGGGCACGTAAACGGCGCACGCCCAGGGTAACCTCAGGCTCACCGCTTAAACGCCCGTAAAGCGTCATATACGGCTCATCTTTTTGGATCGCGTTCTTTAATTGACGCGTTCTGAAAGAGCGCCCCATACCCAAAATATGCACCCCTTCTAACAGGCTGGTTTTTCCACTGCCATTAGCACCACTAATAACATTGATACGCGAAGAGGGGCGAATCTCAACTGGCTGGAGATTACGCAACGCATGGAAATTAAGCAGTGTCAGGCTCATCCTATTATCACCACTTAAAACATCCTCGGAAAAAGGCAGTATTCAAACGTGTTAGCGGCGCTCTGTTACCAGAAGCGCCGCTAACGTGGCCTGAAAATATAATACTAAGCACCAAAAAATTACAGGCGCATCGGCATAACGACATAGAGTGCATCACCGCCACCGGGCTCTTCAAGCAACGCACTACTATTCGGGTCAGCCAAGGTAATCTGCACGCGATCTTCATTAAGCACTGTCAGCACATCAACCAAGTAGCCAACATTAAAACCAACCTCCATCGCCCCGCCATTATACTCGACGGCGATATTCTCCTCGGCTTCTTCCTGCTCCGGGTTGTTGGCCATTACTTTGAGGTTATTCTCCTCAAGATAAAGGCGTACACCACGGTACTTCTCATTAGAAAGGATAGCTGTACGTGAAAGCACTTGGCGAAGTGCTGCGCGTTCGGCGATCAATACTTTGTCGCCATTGCGCGGCACTACACGCTCATAGTCAGGGAATTTACCGTCGATAAGCTTTGAGGTGAAGGTAAAATCACCTGTATGGGCACGCACATGGCTAGAACCGAGCGTTAGGCTGACAGGCTCATCGCTATCGTCCAACAAGCGCGACAGTTCTAAAATACCCTTACGCGGCACAATCAGCTTTTGAGATTGGCTGACGGTGACTTCGATTGGACGTGAACACATCGCCAAACGGTGGCCATCCGTTGCTACGGTGCGTAACAGGTTGCTTTGAATTTCCAGCAGCATACCGTTGAGGTAATAACGCACATCCTGCTGTGCCATGGCAAACGAGGTGGCTTCAATCAAATGCTTTAGCGTACCGCGGGGTACGCTAATCTCCTGGCTGCCATCCGCATCTTCGATATTGGGAAACTCAGCAACAGGGAGCGTCGATAGGGTAAAACGTGAACGACCACTGCGGAGTACTGCGCGCCCCTCTTCAACGGCAAGTTGAATATCAGACTGATCGGGCAGCGATTTACAAATATCCATCAGCTTACGCGCAGGGACTGTGGCAGATCCCGCCTCATCGACTTGGCTGGCCACAGTGCGGCCAACAAGCTCAACTTCTAAATCAGTGCCAGTGAGCGACACTTGGTCACCCTCTACTTGAATCAGCACATTAGACAGTACAGGTAGCGTTTGGCGACGCTCAACTACACCAGCGACCAGAGTCAGCGGACGTAGCAGCGCCTCTCGGGAAATCGAAAATTTCATCAATACTCCGGTTCTATATCCTGAAAGACCTGCGCGTAACAGGCCCGTTCCATGGGATGATTAACTGGTCAACAGGCGCAGTAAATTCTTGTAGTCCTCACGAATATCCGCGCTCTCTTCCTGCAATGATTTCACTTTTCGGCAAGCGTGCAAGACCGTTGTATGGTCACGTCCGCCAAAGGCATCGCCAATCTCCGGCAAGCTGTGATTGGTTAGCTCCTTAGCAAGCGCCATCGCCACCTGACGAGGCCGAGCAACTGAGCGTGAGCGGCGCTTGGAAAGCAGATCCGCCACCTTGATCTTGTAATATTCGGCCACCGTGCGCTGAATATTATCAACCCCTACCTGCTTATCCTGAAGCGCTAACAGGTCTTTCAGCGATTCACGAATAAAGTCTTGGGTAATGGTTTTACCCATGAAGTGCGAATCAGCGATGACTTTTTTCAATGCGCCTTCCAATTCGCGCACGTTGGAGCGAATTTTCTGAGCAATAAAGAACGCCGCGTCGTGAGGTAAATCGACCTTAGCTTGGTCGGCCTTTTTCATCAAGATAGCCACGCGGGTTTCAAGCTCCGGCGGTTCAATCGCTACCGTGAGGCCCCAACCAAAGCGTGATTTAAGACGCTCCTCTACCCCACTGATCTCTTTTGGATAGCGATCAGAGGTGAGGATCATTTGTTGCCCCCCCTCCAAGAGCGCATTGAACGTATGAAAAAACTCTTCTTGCGAACGCTCTTTTCCAGCAAAGAACTGAATATCATCAATGAGTAACGCGTCGACACTACGATAAAAACGCTTAAAATCGTTTATCGCATTAAGCTGTAGCGCTTTGACCATATCGGCGACAAACCGCTCTGAATGCAAGTACACCACCCGGGCATTTTCACGCCGAGTTGCCAAAGCATTCCCTACCGCATGCATTAAGTGGGTTTTACCAAGACCTACACCACCGTATAAAAACAAAGGGTTATAGGCGCCGCCAGGGTTTTCAGAGACCTGGCGGGAGGCAGCCCGGGCCAATTGGTTCGATTTACCTTCCACGAACGTATCGAAAGTAAAATTAGGGTTTAGCCCACTGCCATGCTTCAAGCTACCCTCTACCTGTACCTGACGTTCGTTATTACGCCGACTCGGCGCCTCATCGCGCAGCCTATCTATTTCGCGCTCATCGGCAATATCACCGCGTGGCGGTGTGTGTACCGCAGGCGATGCTGGTCGCGAAGGTGAAGCCGATACAGGATTGCCCAAATCACGGTGCTGAGGGGCCTGGGTTGCCAAGCGGCGACTTCCCACCGTCAGGCTGACTTTAGGTGGCTTGGCCGGTGCGAGTTCACGCATCAGCTCACTAATCCGCTTGGCATACTTATCGCTCACCCAATCGCGCACAAAGMGATTCGGCGCCAATAAGCGCAGCTCGTTGGACTCTCCTTCTTCTGCCTGCAGCGGGCGTATCCAGGTATTGAACTGCTGTGAATTCAGCTCATCCTGCAGGTTGTCCAGGCACTGTTGCCAAAGCGTCAGTGACACTCATCTCACCATCGGTTGAAAACGGCCGACCATTGTAGCGCCCAAAGCCGCGGTTATCCACACGGGTTTCACCCTCAATATTGGCCTGTGGACAACTTGCAATGAGCCTATGGGAAAACCTTGTGGAGGGATGGGGATAATCGTTAAAAATACACCTTACACAACGCTTAATCACATCTAACCAACACCTTGTTGACCGCTTATACGGGACTTACACACAGATTTTTTATTGTTATATCCTATTGAAAAATCATCAATAAAACTACTTATCCACAAATAGTATCCCCACTATTAATAACAACAGGTTTAGAACTACCTATTAGTAATAATAGTGACTTCATTGATGGCTACCCTGGCTGTATCGAACAAGCTGTAGGTGGTGTGATAAGGCTTTTTATGCAAGGAAAAATTGCACCCAGCAGAGGAAGTCTCTACAATTTCCGGTCTTGAATTGAATCTCCCCGGCTAGTTCCTCACTGGACCGGGCTTTTTGGAATTCACTTTCCGTCCTAAACCACGTGGGAATAACGAGTTATGAAACGCACTTTTCAACCTAGCGTTCTCAAGCGCAAGCGCGCGCATGGCTTCCGTGCTCGTATGGCAACCAAAAACGGTCGCGCCGTCCTCGCACGTCGCCGTGCCAAGGGCCGCAAGCGTCTGAGCGCCTGATCTCGGATTGCGTGTGCCGCAGCAAGGCTTTCCCCGGCAATTACGGTTACTAAATGCTGGGGATTTTAGTCACGTGTTTGAGCAAGCCGACCTGAAAGTGCATGGCAAAGGTATGATGGCGTTAGTCCGCTTGAGTACTCGGGGACATCCCCGCCTTGGACTGGTGGTCAGCAAAAAAAATGTTAAACGCGCCGTAGATCGCAACCGTTTCAAGCGTCTGGTTCGAGAATCCGTTCGCCTTCGTCAACATCACTTACCCTCTGTGGATATAGTGGTGCTTGCTCGACGCGGCGTTCAGGATATCGACAACGACACCTTGCATCGCCAGTTATACGGCATGTGGAAGCGACTTCAGCGTGACGCACAGGCGGTGATCGCAGCACCAACGCCTAAGCGTGACACGTGACCTTTGGTGCACCTCTCGCCGCTCGACCTCGGCCTGCCAACTGGCAGGCTTTCGTGTGTCAAGAGTCGAGTAAATGACACTGCGCCATTAGCATGTTCACCACCCAGCGGGCAGAACCCTCATGGACGTAAAACGACTTTTATTACTGATTCCACTAGCCGTACTCGCCTACTTGCTAGTCGTCCAGTGGAATCAGGATTACGGGCAACCGAATTACGATTCAGTGCCTGAAACAACCCAMCGCAGCAATTCAGCGTCTCCTAGCAATGGTGAAGATCAAGAGGGCGGCTTAGCGGTTCCGAGCACGTCATCACCGCAAAACGCCGTTGATGAAGGTATCCCTGATACCGAAAGCGAGACGTCAAGCCGCGACTTCATTGCGGTTACAACCGATGTTCTCGATGTACGCATTGATCCACACGGGGGCGATATTGTTTATGCAGCGTTACCGCAGCACAAACTATCCCTCGATTCAGACCGTAACTATGTCCTGCTGTCCGATAATAGCAGCCGCAGCTACGTGGCTCGTTCCGGCCTCCAGCTCGACGGTCAAGCCAGTCGTATCACCTTTACGCCAGAAAACTCCGAGTATCGTTTAGGCGATAATGATGACGAGCTAAGCGTTGACCTAACCGCCGATGTTAACGGCGTAGAGGTCATTAAACGGCTTACTTTTGAGCGCGGTAGCTATGCGGTCAACGTCAATCACTACCTGGCCAATAATACCGACGCACCCGTCAGCGCGCGCTTTATTGGCCAGKTGGCACGCGACAATAGCCCTGATCCGTCAAGCGGTGTCTCGATGGGGATGAAATCCTATTTGGGCGCCGCTTACTCAACGCCTGATGCGCGCTATGAGAAGATCGACTTTGAAGATATTCAAGGTAGCAACTTTGAAAATCGTGAAGCACAAGGTGGCTGGATAGCGATTATTCAACACTACTTTGTGTCAGCGTGGGCGCCCCAGCAGGATCAACAAAATCTTTACTACGTCACCACAGACTCCAGTAACCGTAACGTCGTCGCCTTTGCTGGCCCCACAAGTACGGTTGCAGCCGATAGTGAAGCGACGCTGGGCGCTACCCTCTATATGGGGCCAAAAGTGCAGGATTACCTGGAGCAGGTCGCTCCCAATCTGCGCTTAACCGTTGATTACGGTTGGTTATGGTTCATTGCTAACCCGCTGTTTTGGCTGCTGGATCACATCCATGAAATCGTCGGCAACTGGGGTTGGTCGATTGTCCTATTGACCGTACTGGTCAAGACGGTGCTTTTCCCGCTTTCCGCCAAAGCTTACAAATCCATGGGTCGGATGCGTAAACTCGGCCCGGAAATGCAGCGCCTGAAAGAGATGTATGGCGACGATCGGCAAAAAATGTCCCAAGAGATGATGAAGTTCTACCAGAAGGAGAAGATTAATCCACTGGGGGGCTGTTTGCCTATTGTGATCCAGATGCCCGTTTTCATCGCGCTCTACTGGATGCTGCTGGAGTCGGTTGAACTTCGCCACGCACCGTTTATTTTCTGGATTCAGGATCTATCGGTGAAGGATCCCTACTTCATTCTGCCGATTCTGATGGGCATTTCGATGTTCGTTCAGCAGATGCTCAACCCGMCGCCTCCCGATCCTATGCAGGCGAAGATCATGAAGATGCTACCCATCATCTTTACGTTCTTCTTCCTGTGGTTCCCAGCGGGTCTGGTTATCTACTGGGTGGTTAACAACATCATTTCGGTGGCGCAGCAGTACTACATTACGCGCAAAATCGAAAACGACCCAAGCATCGGCAAAGGCATGAAAACCAAATAAGTCCGCCGTTTGAGTAACACCTTCAGACCCCCGCCCTGTGCGGGGGTCTGGCGTTTTAAGGTCGACAAACTCACACTATGACGACTATTCAACTGATACTTCAGCCAATTAACAAAGAGATTCACCATGGCCGAACGCCTTTACACCCCTGACACCATTACGGCACTGGCAACCCCTCCTGGGCGCGGCGGGGTAGGCATTATACGCGTTTCAGGCCCTGCCTGCCGCGAGATCGCTGAAGCCATGGTTGGGCACTGCCCTAACCCGCGATTCGCTCACTACGGCCCTTTTCAGGGCACTGAAGGCAGCATTGATGAAGGTATCGCGCTGTTCTTTAATGGCCCTCACTCGTTTACCGGTGAAGACGTACTGGAACTCCAGGGGCATGGCGGCCCGATTATCATGGACATGCTGCTGGAGCGCTGTGTGGCTCTGGGTGCCCGTTTGGCACGGCCAGGGGAGTTTTCCGAGCGGGCGTTTTTAAACGATAAGCTCGACCTGGCCCAGGCGGAAGCAATTGCCGATCTCATCGATGCCACCTCACGCTCAGCAGCAGAAAACGCCGTACGCTCATTACAGGGCGAATTCTCGAAGCGCGTCTCTGCGCTGGTGGAGCGGCTGATCGAACTACGCGTCTACGTAGAAGCGGCAATCGACTTCCCCGAAGAGGAGATCGACTTTCTAGCCGACGGCCATGTGGCTCAGCATTTAAGCAGCGTCCAGCAAGCGCTGAGTGACGTACGCCAGGCCGCAGGCCAAGGCGCACTGCTTCGTGAAGGGATGAGCGTGGTCATCGCAGGAAGACCTAATGCGGGTAAGTCGAGCCTGCTTAATGCGCTGACCGAACAAGATACCGCCATTGTCACGGATATCGCTGGCACGACCCGGGATGTACTCCGCGAACATATCCATATCGACGGTATGCCGCTGCATATTATCGATACTGCTGGGCTGCGCGATACGCCCGATGCAGTTGAGAAAATAGGTGTCGCCCGGGCATGGGCCGAGATAGAGAAAGCCGATCGGGTACTGCTACTGGTAGATGCCAGCACCACTGCCTCCACCGACCCGATGGCCATCTGGCCAGAGTTCGTTGCTCGCTTGCCTGACCAGGCACGTTTAACCCTGGTGCGGAATAAAATCGATACCAGTGCCGAACCGGCGGGCATTGATTTATCCACAACTCCGCCAACGCTACGCTTATCCGCCAAAACCGGGGTGGGTGTGGATAACTTAAAAACTCACCTGAAAGACGTGATGGGCTTTGCCACCACCACTGAGGGCCGCTTCTCAGCCCGCCGACGGCATCTGGACGCCCTAGATCGCGCCATGGCAGCCCTTGATACCGGTCGTGCTCAGCTCGACGGCTATGGCGCGGGCGAACTGCTCGCGGAGGATTTACGCGACGCACAACAGGCTTTAGGCGAGATCACCGGCGAATTCAGTGCCGATGATTTATTGGGTGAGATCTTTGGCAGTTTTTGTATCGGTAAATAATAGAGCGGCTCAATATCTCTCTACTCCCCCACCCACCAATCCGCCTGGTAGCGGCTATCGGCGCCAAGCAGTGGACAAATCTCCGCCATCGCAGTTGCCAAACGTTGATCCAACCCCCATGGCGGATTAACCACCAGCATACCGCTACCGAACATGCCGTGAGCCTGCTCTCCAGGTTCACGCAACAGCAACTCGCTGCGCCATATCTTACGTATTCCGCTCTCTTTGAGGCTGGTTAATAAGGTGTGATGATGGCCGGCTGGCAACAGCGGATACCAAATCAATACCACTCCGTGGCGCGCTTTCTCCAGCGTATAAGCCACTGTCTCGGCAACTTCCTGATACTCCACTTTCCGCTCGTAACTGGGGTCGATCAGGACACATAGCCGCGGCGATGTAACGGGCAGCATCCCCATTAGCCCCATCAGCCCATCGCCAAACACGCGCTGCGCTTGAGGCGATAACCCTTGACCACTTAGCTGCTCATGCTCACCGGGATGCAGTTCAAATAGCCGCAGATGATCCTGCTCACGCAATGAATGACTGAGCCACCAGGGAGACCCTGGGTAGTGGGTCAGTGTCTCTGGCGTAGGTTGAGCGCTTGTTAGCACTGCTTGCCACCCGCTTAGCAGCCCGTCACTAAACCCCGTGTGGGCTTGCCAGAGCGGCCATACACCCTGTCGATACTCTTGCAAGCGCTGAGTCTCTTGAGCATTCAGAGGATAGAGGCCTCGCCCCGCATGAGTATCGACATATGTAATAGCTGTTTTTTTACGTAATAAGTAATCAATCACCGCGTAAAGCGTTAGATGTTTATGTACATCGGCAAAATTACCGGCATGATAAGCATGTTGATAAGACAGCATGGAAACTCATCGGCAAATGAATGAAAAAAAGCCCGCTACATGAGCATAGCGGGCTTTGAGCAGCAATAGCCAGATTAGTTAGCTTTAGCGCGAATCTTAACCTTGGCCATTGCCAGTGGGGGTTAGGGTAATTTCTACCCGGCGGTTCTGAGCGCGTCCCTGTTCATTATCGTTGCTGGCGACTGGCTGAGTGGCGCCATACCCAGAGGTGTTAAGTCGCGAAGATGAAACTCCATTTTGGGTTAAGTAGTTACCCACGGATTGAGCACGACGCTCAGACAATCGCTGGTTATAGCTCGCATCCCCGGTGCTATCGGTGTGGCCGGCAATATTGACGCGAGTGTCTTGGTACTCGGTGAGTACATTAGCGACTTCGTTAAGAGAGCTGCGTGCTTCGCTGGTAAGATCGGCAGAATCAAAGCCAAAGGTCACGCCGCTGGGCATGTTGAGCACAATATCGTCGCCACGGCGGTCAATTTCAATGCGTGAACCTTGCAGGTTGTCTCGCAGTTGCTGCTCTTGGCGATCCATATAGACACCAATGCCAGCACCCGCTGCTGCGCCCACGGCAGCACCAATTAGTGCACGGTCACGGCGGCTGGTGCTGCCATCACCAGACAGAGCACCTGCAGCAGCCCCCACGGCGGCACCAATCCCGGTGCCCATAGCGGTGCTAGAGCGCTGCGTTTGGCCACCGTAAGGATCCGATGTAGCGCAACCGGCCAGTAGAATAGCAGCCGCCAACGGTGTCAGTAGTCGAGAAATACGCATCACTCACTCCTTGTAAGTCGTCAAGCTTGATGGTTCAAGTCTGTTATTTCAGAAAAAAGAATTTCTGTAGATTGCTGGTCAATCATCGCTGATCAAAGCTAGCAACTCATTCAAGAATAATAGACCTTGAGGCGATGCACGCAGTTTTTCAGGCATTTGCATCAAAAGTCCTTTTTTCTCGGCAGATTGTAAATGCGTGAGTAACATTGCAGGCGCTTCACCGGAGTTAGCACTCCATGTCTCAAGCGACACCCCGTCGGTGAGCCGTAAAGCGTTCATGGCAAACTCCAACGGTAGCTCATCCGATTTTATCGGCTGTTTACCGGCTATAAAGCCACGCAGATCATCTACGCGCTTTAGATAGGCGTCTGGCTGGCGAGTTTTCCAGCGCCGTTCAATGTGCCACTCCCCATTTGAGTCAATACGGCTAAGCTTGCCATGGGCACCAGCGCCAATCCCCAGGTAGTCACCAAACTGCCAGTAGTTAAGGTTATGCCTACTCTGATGATCAACACGGGCGTAAGCCGAAATTTCATAACGCATGAACCCGGCATCTTCCAGGAGTTGATGACCATTGTCCTGGATATCCCAAAGTGCCTCTTCTTCAGGCAACGTGGGTGGGTGGGAGTGAAAGGCCGTATTCGGCTCAAGGGTCAACTGATACCAAGAGAGGTGTTCAGGCGCTAATGCCAGCGCTTGGGCAATATCATCCATCGCTAACTGAGGCGTTTGGCCGGGCAAACCGTGCATAAGGTCAATGTTGATATTGGTAAATCCCGCCTGGCGTGCTTGCGCTACCGCAGTGATCGCTTCATCTCCGCTATGAATACGCCCCAGGGCATGCAGCTGTGCAGGCTGAAAACTTTGAATCCCCAAAGAGAGACGGTTAATGCCCGCGTTGCGGTAACCAATAAAACGCGCTTGCTCAGTGGTACCTGGATTCGCTTCTAAGGTAATTTCTATATCATTCGCAAAGGGTAACCGGGCTTTGATCGCTTTCAATAATTGGTCATAAAACGCGGGCGAGAGCAAGCTAGGTGTCCCACCGCCTATAAAGATAGTCTGGATTTCTCGCCCAGCCGATAAGGCAAGATCTCCATCCAGGTCTTGTAACAACGCATCAAGATAAGCGGCTTCAGGTAAATCCCGTGGCGTAAAACCGTGCGTCCCCGGCTCATGAGAATTGAAATCACAGTACGGGCATTTACGTACACACCACGGCGTGTGGATATAGAGAGATAGCGGCGGCAGCGTATCAGCCATGTGCCMCCTTCAGTAGCTCCACCAAGCCTTGCAGCGCACGTCCACGATGGCTAAGGCGATTTTTACTTTCGCTGGGTAGCTCGGCAACGCTCATGCCCTGATCGGGTAACCAAAAAAGCGGATCATAGCCAAATCCCTCCTTACCCCGAGGATGAGCTAGAATCTCGCCTTCCCAACTGCGTTGCACAATGACCGGCACCGGATCTTTCGGGTGGCGCAAATAAACCAGCACGCACCAGTAACGGCCACTACGTTGCCCCTCAGCACAGTCGCTTAATGCGGCTAACAGCGTCTGATTGTTTTTCTCATCGCTTCTGGGCTCACCGCCATACCGAGCGGAATAGATACCGGGCGCTCCGTTCAGTGCGTCCACTTCAAGCCCAGAATCGTCAGCTAATGCCGGTAATCCACTGACGCGACTCGCTTCACGCGCTTTTAATAGCGCATTTTCAACGAAGGTGAGCCCCGTTTCTTCCACATCAGTGACGCCAAAATCTGCCTGTGGGCGCACATCGAACCCCAAAGGTGAAAGTAATTGGTTGAATTCTCTTAATTTTCCTGTGTTGCCACTGGCAAGAACAAGGGTATTGACGGCGGCCATAGTACGCACTCCAAACAGTAGAGCTGCAGTTTACGCGCTCACTGCTGGTATCAAAAGCCATCAAAATGTTACATAACGTATCTAATGATTAGGTAATTAATTTATTACTTAAATAACAATAAACATTTGTTAAATAACAATATTTTTAATATTAATGAAAATTTTGAAGGGATGAAAAATATTTTTACCATATATTTAATAACAAAACTTTACGAAACGTATCTTATGGTCAACACTTCAGTGGTTACCTGCTCACTCTTTCTTTCCACGAGGGCCACCCAATGTCGCAGGAAAAGTCTACCGGAACGGTGTATGTCGTTACCGAAAAAAGTCCCCAGGTTCAGTTGTTCGCTGAGTACTTGAACAAACACACCGGCTGTCAAATTAGTATCCATTCTCCTCATACAGCGTTACCTATTTCCGCATCGGGCAACTTGCTGATTCTCATTGACAGCGATCATATTGGCATTGATGCACTGCCAGAGTGGCAAGATAAGTTACCCGACACGTTAACTAAAACTCCCCTAGCGGCCTTCAATATTCATGATATGGATCACGCCCTTGAAGCACTTTCGTGCGCTCAGTTAAAAGGCGTTTTTTATCGCAATGAAAGCCTTGAGGTAATTTGTAAAGGCATCCACTCGCTGCTTGAAGGGGAGCTGTGGATGTCACGAGATTTAATGGCGCGTTTGATTCTGTTTTATCGCAAATACCAAAGTAATGCTTTCCGCCCAGCCTGTGGACTGACTAACAGGGAGATGGAGATTATTTCACTGCTTAGTGCAGGCTCTTCTAATCAACAAATTGCCGAAAAGCTGTTTGTTAGTGAACACACCGTTAAGTCTCACCTTTACAACATTTTTCGCAAAATTAACGTCCACAACCGCATTCAGGCCCTCAACTGGATTCATCAAAACTTGGGGCCAATTCTGCCCAATATTGAAACCGCGCGTAGCCTGCAACGCCACCGTTAAAGCCAAAACGCAAGGGTAGCTGTCATGCCATCAATACGCCGTTTGACCATCGGCTCTTTAACCATAGCGATGTGGATCATGTCGTCTTTAGTACTGGCCAACGAGCCAGTTCCTTCGGACGAAGCGTTGCCCGCTAACGAACAAGCGGCCATCGACGCGATTAATCAGCTCTCAAGCCCTGATGGGCCTGAAGTGCGCGGCAACGCTAACGGGGGAAGTGAGCTGACTGGCGTCATGGTAGACCGCACGATCACCATGGCCGGTAAAACCTTTTATCGTGCCTTTAGCCAACGGGCGATGGATAACCTGATTATTGGCAATGCCACCATCACCATTAAAGAGCGCCCAGATGCCCGCTGGGGTAGCCAAATATGGGTAATGGAAGGCAATCGTATGTATTTCCGCACACAGCTCTCCCCAAGAATAAATGAAGCCGATAGGGCGGCTGGGGAAGCCGTGCAGACCGTCGAAAGAGCACTGATTGAACGGCAAATATCCGCAGCGGTGTCTTCCGACAAAGACTTGGGAAAAGAGGAGATTTTCTAATGCAACCCATAAACAGAAATGGCTTAGTCGTAATGGGATTGGCCTTGGTGCTATCCGCAACAGTTCAAGCGGGTGATTTGATATACAAGCCACTGAACCCATCGTTTGGGGGTGATCCCTTTGTGGGCAGCTATCTATTAGGCAAAGCTCAAGCGCAGGATACAAATACCGATTCCAGAAATAGCCGAGCAACGCCCACTTCCGCTACCGAAAGATTACTACAAAGTTTAGAGAGTCGGCTCATCTCTCAATTAATAGCGGATGTCAGTTCGGGCGATGTTAGCGAAGGAAGKTTTGATAGTGATGAGTTCGGCGTGGTGGTTAGCGACAATGGCGGACAATTAGTAGTGAGGGTAGTCGATAAGTTAACAGGGGATGTAACCGAAATAAGCGTGGGTGGCCTGTTCAACCCTTAAAACAAAAAAATAACTCACAAAATATTTTTCGTCATCTCAGGGGAACACCATGAAAATTATCGCATCACTTATCGTCGCTAGTTTACTAAGCGGCTGCGCCGGCATGGKCGCTACATCGGAAAATTTAGAAGGTGCAGACGCAACGCTTACCCCCCGTGGAGCTACCTACCAAGATTTAATTTCACTCCCCCCCACAGCTGGGCAAATTTTTGTGTCTGTTTATGACTTTCGCGATCAAACAGGCCAATACCGCCCTGCGCCTGCAAGTACTTTTTCAACCGCTGTCACCCAAGGTGCGGCAGCAATGCTGACCGGTGCGCTGGCGGATTCAGGCTGGTTTATACCGCTTGAGCGTGTCGGTTTACAAAACCTGCTTACCGAAAGACGCATTATACGCGCTGAATTTGAACGCTTTGGCCAGCCCGATACGTTGCCATCGCTGCGTGCTGCCTCGGTGATGCTGGAAGGCGGTATTATCGCCTACGAATCCAACGTGCGCACTGGCGGCGCTGGCGCTGAGTATTTTGGTATTGGTGCTTCAGGGCAGTACCAAGTTGACCAGGTAACGGTCAATTTACGCGCGGTTGAAATATCCACCGGCGAAGTACTGGCTAACGTAACCACAACGAAAACGATCTACTCGAAAGAGATGCGAGCGGGTGTCTATCGTTTTATTGATTTTCGTCGTTTGCTAGAGGCCGAAGTAGGTCTTACCACGAATGAGCCTGTACAGTTGGCGGTCATGTCAGCGATTGAGTCGGCGGTTATTCATCTTATCGCCAGAGGCGTTGAAAACCGACTGTGGAACCTCGCACCAGGTACGAATATTCAAGATACTGTACTTAATGACTACCTAAATTCCCCAACACCCATGCTTTAATATTTCTTATATAAAAAAGTAACAACGGCCACATTAAAAGTGGCCGTTGCATACGTAAGCAATACCTAAAGTGACTAAAAAACTAATTCTCTTATGGCGATTTTAATAGTTATTATTGTTTTAATAATTGTTAAAAAAACAATAGTCATCTCAAAAAAATTCGCTATGGTTAATTTCTAAAAACAAGCCAAACTCAACGCATGAATACAAACTGATACGAAAAGTTTCAAAAGGCAAAATATGAAAACGTTCAGTTACCATAAGCACATGCGAATCTATTTTACTGCGTTAGTGGCCGCTATTTCTTTAACCAACGCTTCCACCTTATTAGCCGCTGGTAATGACTTTACACGTTTGTCTGAAGAAAACGCACGAATAACTCAATATGCAGCAGGTACATACCATAACAATCTATTAAAAAGTAACGTTAGCATTATTAGTCAAAATGGCAATGACAACCAAGCTAATGTTACACAGTCTCGCTCAGCGAGTTATCAAATGGGTAACATCGCCTATATCTATCAAAATGGATATAACAATCAAGCCAGTATTTCTCAAAATAATGGCGCTAACATTGGTTTAGTGAAACAGGTAGGTTCAAATCACGTCGCGAATATAAGTCAAACTGGCGGCCAATTTGAAATTAAAGCGCAAGTAACTCAATTTGGACAAAATAGTGATATTGCTCTTTCTCAATCGGGCAGTGGCCTTCGCAGCATAAGTGTCGAACAACAAAATTATTCGGGCTATGCGCGGCCGGTCACTATCGATACCAACTGAGTCGCATCCAGCTTCTCAGTTAAAACCAAAGCAAGTAGATCGAAACCAAGGGGAAACACCATGAAAACTCAAATTACTACTATCGCTGCCGCCATTGCTCTAGTCAGCGCGTTCTCAGCTTCTGCTGATCCACGAGACTACCAAGACTCAACTACAACGCCTAATGCGAACACTACGACTGAGCCCGTGTTCGATGCGCAATTGGATATTCGCTCTGGATTAAATGGGTTTGACCGTGATCAGACACGTACCTCATTAATCGTTCAAGCTGGTAATGATAACGCAGCTGAAACTACCCAAGGCGGTAGCCAACAATACTCACGTGTTGGACAGGTGGGTGATGATAACACTTCGTCGGTATACCAAACCGGTGCACAGCATGAATCAATTGTTTACCAAATTGGTACTGGCAATGATGCATCTGTCACCCAATTAAGAGGGGAGTTAAATGATTCTTATATTTCTCAAGAAGGCCATAACAATAGCGCTAAAGTGCTGCAAGTAAAGAACTCCAATTTCAGCGACTCTATCATTGAGCAAACTGGTGATGGCAACTCAGCTGATGTTTACCAAGCATTTAGCACCGATGAAACCTGGAGTTTAGTAAGCCAAAACGGATATGACAACGAGGCGAATGTAATCCAGCTCAATGCTGACCTAAGCGCATCTTACATTTATCAAGAAGACGATGGCCATGTGGCTACTGTGGGTCAGTATGGTATGGAGAACGTATCTACTATCCGTCAAAATGCGAGTGCCGCATCAGCAACACATCTGCAATATGGCAACGGCAACTCTGCTATCTCCACTCAGTGGTAACTCACTGAGTACAAGCAAACCGCCCCAACGGGGGCGGTTTTTTATTGCTGAAAGAGAGCAAAAAATTAACGAATCATCAACGTCAGTGTTCCCCCTGCCCCCTGAGTCGATGAACGCGACCGGTTACTGCCTTTTTGAATATCGACTTCCAGCCGCTCATCATCACTTAACAGTTTTACCGTGCCTTCCAGCTCCGTGCCAGTAAAGGTGTACTCAGCAGGTACTGTTCCGCTCTCTTCAACGTGCTCGGTGGTTTCTCCTTCGTGGGTAATCCGCCAGTGGGCGGAAAACTCAGCGCCCGGTGAACCGCTCATAGTGATGTGGATCTGAGTCATGTCCTGCTCCTGAGGCGACTGTGCAGCCAGCGGGAAGCAGGTTAGCAGCCCCGCTGCGCAGATCACGTATCGCCAAGCCGTTGGTCGTGTCATGAGTGTAGCTCTCTAACATAAGAGCCGCTCAAGGTGAGCGGCTCTTGCAGTATAGCGGGCTTTTAGTTACTTGCCGTTACATAACGGCAAAGGCTTTTTCTGCAGCGTCCAGGGTGAACTGAATATCTTCTGGAGTGTGGGCGCTGGACATAAAACCTGCCTCGTAGGCAGAAGGCGCCAAGTAAACGCCATGATCAAGCATCGCACCAAAAAAGCGCCGGAAGGCATCCGGGTTACAGGCGGTGGCTTGAGCAAAGTTATCCACACGGCTTTGCGAAGTAAAGAAGAGCCCAAACATGCCACCTGCCGACTGCGTCATCATCGGCACCCGTGCCGCATTGGCTCGCTCCTGAAGCCCCGTACACAGGGTGTTAACCCGCTGGGTGAGCGCATCGTGGAAGCCTGGTACCTGCAGTTTGGTCAGCAGCGCCACACCCGCCGCCATGGCCAGCGGATTACCCGACAATGTGCCCGCTTGATAAACCGGTCCCAGGGGCGAAATATTTTGCATTATCTCGCGCTTGCCGCCGAAGGCGCCCACGGGCATGCCACCGCCAACTATTTTTCCCAAGCAGGTTAGGTCGGGCACTATGCCGTAGTGGGCCTGGGCACCGCCCAATGCCACGCGAAAACCGGTCATCACTTCGTCAAAAATCAGCACGCTACCGTGCTCGTTACATACCCGGCGCAGGGTTTCCAAAAAGCCCGGCTGAGGCGGAATACAGTTCATATTGCCAGCAACGGGTTCAACGATAATGCAGGCAATTTGATCGCCAATCTCGCTAAAACACGCTTCTACCCCTTCAGGGTCGTTAAACGACAGGGTAATGGTGTGTTCAGCCAGCGAGGCGGGTACACCCGGTGAGCTGGGCTCGCCGTGGGTGAGGGCGCCAGACCCCGCTTTTACCAGCAATGAATCGGAGTGGCCGTGGTAGTTGCCTTCAAATTTAACGATCTTATCCCGGCCGGTGGTACCCCGTGCCAGGCGTATCGCCGACATGGTGGCTTCGGTGCCAGAACTGGTCATGCGCACCATATCCATGGAGGGGATCATCTCGCAGATCAAATCCGCCATGGTGGTTTCGACAGCGGTAGGGGTACCAAAAGACAAGCCGTTATCTAATCGCGCACGCACGGCTGCCAGTACGTCCTGATCAGCATGCCCGGTGATCATTGGCCCCCAGGAGCCGACATAATCCACGTAACGATTGCCTTCCACGTCAAACAGAAAGGCACCCTGGGCGCGCTCCATAAAGACCGGCGGACGGTGTAACCCTTTAAACGCTCGGACAGGTGAGTTCACCCCGCCCGGTATATGGCGACTGGCAAGATCAAACAGTTCAGCTGATGTAGTCATGGCATCCTCTCGGTCAATGGCATACAGAAGATAGGATTAAAAACGGACAGCCCGTGATAAACGATGCGGCAAACACTGTCCACTGGGCGGTTGAAAGCCGTGAGACAAACTTTGCCAAGTAAAGTGCTGCGCCTGCTCACAAGCAGTTGGTAAGCGCTCACCAACTGCAAGACGTGCAGTAAGCGCCGATGCCAGCGTGCAGCCAGAACCATGAAAGCGTTCAGGCAAACGTGGCCACTGCCACTGGCGAGTGGTATCGGGCGAGTGCAGGGTGTGCACTACCTGCTGATCGTTACCGGGCAGCGGCTCATCTGTAGCGGTTACCAGGATTGCTTGGCACCCCTGTGACATCAGTACCACCGCGCGCGCGGTATCATCAAAAGGAGTAATGATATCGGGGGTAAGTTGGGCCAACTCAGCGCGATTGGGGGTTAAGATATCCACAAGCGGTAGCAAGCGATCAATAAACAATTGACGCAAAGCGGGTGTGGATAACTCAGTTCCGCCACCGGCCTTAAAGACCGGATCGGCCACCACGGGAATACCTGGAAAACGGCGAATGATTTGCTCCGCAGCGCGCAGAGTATCTTCGTCAGCGAGTAGACCAATCTTAATCGCCGCGATCTGCATCTCGCTAATTGCCTCGGCCATTTGGCGCATCGCGGTCGGCTCAGCAGGAATCACGCGGGTCACATTATGACAATTCTGTACCGTCAGCGCAGTGGGAATTGTTACCGCCCAACCACCACAGGCCGCAATGGCTTCACTGTCGGCAATTAACCCTGCGCCACCAGTCGGGTCATGCCCGGCAAGTACCAACACCACGGGAGGAAGCGGTTGGCGCATCAAAAGGGCTTCACAACGGCAAGCAGAATAATTGCCACCAGCGCAATCACCGGCGCTTCGTTAAACCAGCGGAAAAACACATGGCCTTTGGTACAGCGATCCTGGGCAAACTGCTTCAAATAGATCAAACAAACGTGATGATAGGCGATCAGCAACACCACTAACGCCAGCTTGGCGTGCATCCAACCCTGGCTAAACCATTCGGGCACCAGATAGAGCATCCAGCCACCAAAAATAAGCACCGCTATCATCGACGGCGTCATGATGCCACGGTAAAGCTTACGCTCCATGGTTTTGAAATAGCTAATGGCCTGTTCGTCGCCGTTATCCCGCGCAGTGGCGTGATACACATACAGCCTTGGTAAATAGAACAACGCGGCAAACCAGGTCACTACGGCCATTAAGTGAATAGCCTTCACCCATAGATACATTGTCGCTCCTTAATGTGATGAATCCTTCTCACGTGCATCATTCTCTTGCAGATCATTGTCAGGAAGGTCGGCGCTACGGGGATCTGTGTAATGATAATAACGCTCAATGGCGCCACGGGTGATAATACCTGAAATACGCCGCTGCTTCGGGCGATAACCGTGCACAACGTAGAGCGCTCCCAGGGCGCCATCCTGAAGTTTTAGAAACGCTTCGGAAAGCGTCGCCTGTAAACCAATCGGCGCCAGCTCCAAACGCTGCCCAGGGATTTCCAGTAGGTCAATCAGCTCATCCGCAGGCGGCTCTTCTCCCTCTAGCGCCTCATCGTGTTCCAGCAGCCAGCGCGCCAACTCAGCAGCTTTGAGCCCCAGCACCGGTTTTTGTTCGCTCGAGCGTTCAATCACCAGCCAGACAGGGTTAGTTTCGAGTAGCTGCCGGGCCTTTTCAGGGGTAATCATTCGCTCAGTACGCACCAGTTGCCGCTCCATCACCGCCGGCACCGAAACCCGTGAGAGTGCCTGCATCAACGGTTGTTGAAGCGGATGCAGCCCGTAGCGTACCGTGCTGATAAAAAACCCTTCACAGCCGGTCAATTGACGCGAGGTCAAACACGCCACCACCACCGCCAACATTCCAGGCAGCATGATACTCGGCGTGTGGGTTAACTCCAAAAGCGCCATTAGCGCAGCCAGAGGCGCTTGTAGCACCGCCCCCATCATCGCGGCCATACCTAGCATTGCGTATATACCTGGGTCGGCGGCTTTAGCTGGCCAAAGCCACCCCCCCAGCAAACCAAACAGCGCGCCCGTGGCAGCCCCCACTACCAGTACCGGGCCAATAATACCGATGGGAACGCCCCCGGCAACGGTCAACGCGGTAATCAGCAGTTTGGCAATCATCAGCGCCAGCAGTACTTTAATTTCCAACTGATTATTGAGTGCCGCCGCCACGCTGTCATAGCCGATGCCTTGAATCTGAGGGAACCACCAGGCCACCGCGCCCGTTGCCACGCCCACTAATCCAAGCCGCACCCAAAGCGGCCACTGAATAATCCGCTGACTGCGTGAAATATGGATAAACAGACCGGCGAGTAAGCCAATTACCAGCCCTGTGACCACAATCCAGGGCAAGTTAACAAGCGAGCCAAGCGCTATCTCAGGAATGCGGAAGGCAGGTTCATTACCGTAGGCCAACTGCGCCACCAGCGCCCCCATGGTCGAGGCCAAGATGACAGGCATAAAGCTCATCAAGGTGTACTCCATCATCACCACTTCCATGGCGAAGATCACCCCCGCAATAGGCGTATTAAAGGAGGCAGAAATGCCCGCTGCGGTACCGCACGCCACGAGAACTCTCAGGCTATTATTAGGTAACCGCATTTGCTGGCCGAGTCCGCTGGACGCCGCTGCTCCCAAGTGAATCGCCGGACCTTCACGACCCGCGGAGAGACCACCTAGCACCACGAGCACCCCAACCCACCACTGATTTAGCCAGTTGCGTAACGGAAAACGGCCTTGATGGTAGGTCAGCCGCTCAATGACATGGCCAACCCCCAGCTTGCGCGCTGCCGGTTTTTGCCGGTAAAGCAGTACACCCACTAACGTAACCGCCAATATGGGTAGCAGCGCGCGCAGCCAAGGCGCCATACTTTCAAACGCCTCGGGGTCACCATTCGTCATATAGAGGGCGGCGCCCGCTTCCAGCAGTAGTCGAAACGCCACCATCACAGCACCGGTAATAATCCCCGAGACAAGGCCCAGCAAACAAAGTTGCGGCAAGGCGTCGACGTTGGCCAACTGGCGACGAAAACTCTCTAAGGWAAAATCCGATCGGGAAAAACGCGCCACAGCGACCTTCCTGGTTATCAGTTCTAGTGTTCTTATCTCTACACTCCCTTGTGTATCATAGACCGCTAAGCTTCGACAGCGCGCAGCAATCCGCTTAGGCTGTAATAACTGAAGCTAATGTGAAAACCGTTCTGCGGAACCCGCAAGGAGTGATTTGTGATTAAGGTCGGCATTGTTGGCGGTACCGGTTACACCGGCGTTGAATTACTGCGGCTACTCGCCCAACACCCCCACGTCAACGTCGCCATGATTACCTCGCGCTCGGAAACGGGCGTCAAAGTGTGCGATATGTACCCCAACCTACGCGGCCATTACGACACCCTGGCGTTTAGCGAGCCGGATGCAAAACAGCTAGGCGCCATGGACGCGGTATTTTTTGCCACCCCCCACGGCGTTGCCCACGCTCTGGCGGGGGAGCTACTCGAAAATGGCACTCGGGTGATTGATCTATCGGCCGACTTCCGGCTACGCGATGCCGACGAGTGGAGCCGCTGGTACGGTCAGGCCCATGGCGCCCCGGAATTGTTGCAAGAGGCGGTCTACGGGCTGCCGGAAATGCACCGGGAGAAAATCAAAAACGCACGTTTAATTGCGGTTCCCGGTTGCTACCCCACCAGCGTTCAGTTGGGCTACCTGCCGCTTCTGGAAGCGGGTTTGATCGACCCAAGCCAACTCATTGCTGACTGTAAATCCGGCGTTACCGGCGCAGGCCGCGGCGCTAAAGTGGGTTCACTGCTTGCCGAAGCCAGCGAGTCGATGAAGGCCTACGGCGCCTCGGGCCACCGCCACCTGCCGGAAATTAGCCAGGGGCTTAGGGATATCCAGCAATCTGCGGTTGGTTTAACCTTTGTGCCCCACTTAACGCCGATGATTCGCGGTATTCACTCCACCCTTTACGGCCAGCTAACTGCTGACCCCGGTGATCTGCAGGCACTCTTTGAGCAGCGCTATGCCAACGAACCCTTTGTCGATGTAATGCCTGCGGGAAGCCACCCTGAAACGCGCAGTGTCAAAGGCATCAACACCTGCCGCTTGGCAGTGCACCGACCTAACAATGGCAACACGGTTGTCGTGCTATCGGTGATTGATAACCTAGTCAAAGGCGCTTCCGGCCAGGCGATTCAAAACCTCAACCTGATGTTCGGTTTTGACGAGAACACCGGCCTAACTGCACCGGCCCTGATGCCTTAGGAGGATGTGCTTAAGCCAATCACATGGTGCGAGGACAGGTTGAAGCGAGGGTCTTTTTCCAGGGCCGGAATAATGTTCCCGGCATTTCCGCCATCCATGGCGGTCAGATGTCGAAAGTAGCGCCCATGGACGGGTTCACAGCGCCCTCGCGCAAACCTGTCCTCGCCACCGAGGGGATCGGTAGTTAACCTAGACATTCCTAACTAATTCCCAGCAATAGTTGACCAATTTGCTGGGAATTACCCATAATCACCCCCCAATGCCGATTTATTCGTTCTTTAAGCTCGCGGGAGGTACCCATGAGCGGTGCAGAAGCCTTTATTCCTACCCCACTACTGCTCTCTGATAGCGCACGTAAACGTATTAATGCGCTGATTGCAGAAGAAAATAATCCATCCCTTAAATTACGGGTCTACGTGACCGGTGGTGGCTGTTCAGGTTTTCAGTACGGTTTCGACTTTGCTGATAACGTCGCCGACGACGACACCGTGATTGAGTTCGGCAACGCTGCCTTAGTGGTGGATCCGCTCTCTTACCAATATTTAGTAGGTTCCACCGTCGACTACGAAGAGGGCCTGGCGGGCGCGCGTTTTCGCGTGCAAAACCCCAATGCCACCACCACCTGCGGCTGCGGCGCCTCCTTTATGGTCTAAACAGCGTTGGCCCGCAGCGCTCCCCGTGACTTGACGCCCTGACGGTTTCTCGCCAAGGTTAATAGGTCAACAACGGCTTAAATAACGGTTTATAAAGAGCATCAAACGGTAAAAACCGCTTTGTAACCCGCCATTAGCCACATAAAGCACGGGGAAACTTATGAAAGTAGTACTACCACTCAGCCTTACTAAAACCACGCTGGCTCTCGCACTGGGATTGGGCAGCGCCACTGCCGCCATGGCACAGACGCCATCGGTGAACGTGGCCACTGACCCAAGCTTTGTGCCGTTTGAAATGATGGATCAGGAGACCGGCGAAATGGTCGGCTTCGATATGGATATCATTAACGAAGTCGCCGAACGCGCAGGTTTTGAAGTCAACCTCACCACCATGGAGTTCTCCGGCATTATTCCCGCCGTGCAAACCGGCAGCCAAGAGATTGCCATCGCCGGTACCACCATTACCGAAGAGCGTGCCGAAATTGTCGATTTTTCTGACCCCTACTACGATTCAGGTCTGCGCATTATTGTCCGCGCCGATAATGACAGCGTCGAAACACTAGAAGATCTTCAAGACCTCGCCGTCGGCACCAAAATTGGTTCCACCAGCTATGACTACCTACAGCAAGAACTCGGCGAAGATGCAGAAATTACCCCCTTCCCGGGCACTGCTGATATGTACATGGCGCTGTTAGGCCGCAACGTCGACGCCGTGCTCTACGACGCACCCAACGTTTCCTATTTCTCGCAAACCCGCGGTGAAGGCCGTACTAAGGTTGTCGGGCCCCTGTATGAAGGCCAGCAGTATGGCATCGTGTTCCATAAGGGCAGTGAGTGGGTAGAACCCACCAACGAAGCACTGGCTGCGATGAAGGAAGACGGCACTTACGATGAGATCTACACCAAGTGGTTTGGTGAAGCGCCTAGCGAAGAGTGAGTGTAAACACTCAATAATAGCGTAACGCCGTTACAGGGCCGGGTGGCCACAACCCCCGGCCCTGCTGCGTTTCTTATCTACTTTTTGTCAGCTGTTTGCTGTTTCAGGAGTCTACGCGTGGACGTCAATTTTCAGTTTGATTGGTCGGCGGCGTTTGGGTCTATCCCTTACCTGCTGCCGGGTATTCCCTGGACGCTACTTATTTCGTTTGGCGGCTTGGCTATCGGTTTTTTTATCGGCATATTCTTTGGTCTGTTACGCATTAGCCGTCTGCGTTGGCTACGCTGGCCAGCCATCGTTTACGTTGAGGTGTTTCGCGGCACACCTATTCTGGTGCAAGTGCTGTTTATCTTTTACGGCTTACCGCAGCTCTTAGGTAGCCCAATTAACGCTCTGGTTGCCGGTATTGCCGCCATTGCGGTCAACTCCGGCGCCTACATCTCAGAAATCGTCCGCGGCGGCGTACAGTCCATTGAACGCGGCCAAGGTGAAGCTTCCCTCTCCCTGGGGCTCTCGCGCACCCAGGCGTTTCGCTACGTTATCTGGCCCCAGGCGTTTCGGCGCATGATTCCACCTCTCGGCAACCAGGGTATTATCAGTATCAAAGACACCTCCTTATTCTCAGTGATTGGCGTCGGCGAACTGGTGCGCCAGGGGCAAATCTATATCGCCACCACCTTCACGGCTCTTGAGGTCTACTTTATGGTCGCGCTGATGTATCTAGCGATCACCTGGACCCTATCCATCATCCTACGCCAGCTTGAGATCAGAGGTTTGGCCGGACAATAAGGACACGCGCAATGAACAACACAACGCAACCAATTGTGCGTATGCAGCAGCTCAATAAACACTTTGGCAGCCTGCACGTGCTCAACAGTATTGACCTCGAAATAGTGCCCGGTGAAGTGGTGGTGATTATAGGTGCCAGTGGCTCAGGAAAATCGACGCTGATTCGCTGTATTAACGGCTTGGAAGAGTTCCAATCGGGTAGCTTGGTGGTCGACAGCAACGAGCTTCTGCCCCATGGCAAGAGCCCCCAAGCGCTGCAAACTATCCGCACCGAAGTCGGCATGGTATTTCAGCAGTTCAATCTTTTTCCCCATCTCAGCGTCATCGATAACGTCACCCTGGCGCCGATGAAAGTGCGCGGTTTAAGCCGTGACGACGCGGTCAGCAATGCCAAACGTTTGCTTGACCGGGTGGGWATCGCCGACCAGGCCGATAAGTACCCCAGCCAGCTCTCAGGCGGCCAGCAGCAGCGTGTGGCGCTCGCTCGTGCCTTGGCCATGGAACCCCGGCTGATGCTATTTGACGAGCCCACATCGGCGCTTGACCCGGAAATGATCGGTGAAGTGCTCGATGCCATGCGTGAACTGGCCAAAGAGGGCATGACCATGGTGATTGTGACCCATGAAATGGGCTTTGCCCGTGAGGTTGCCGACCGGGTGATTTTTATCCATAAAGGCGAGATTACCGAGCAGGGACACCCGGAAAAACTGTTTGATTCACCGCAGCATGAACGTACTCAATCCTTCCTTGCGAGGGTGCTTAAACACTAGATGTGATCACTCAATTCCCTCGCGTAGACCTGCGCTTGGCACCTAAATAACTCGTTCGCTAATGCGAAATAGCGCTTTTTTTACCGGCCTGTCGMCACGACAGGCCATTTTTTTGCCTGTGGATAAACTTTTTTTTACATTGATCGTTTTTATCTCCGCAAGGCCTACCATGGGCATCTTTCAGCGTTAGCTCCACACCCAACGGTGGTTGTTCACAGCTGCGGTAACAACCCAGGTACTGGCCGGTGGATAAGCCGTGGCCAATTACATCGGTGGATAAGGCGCTATTTCATCCACAGGCTTAACACCCTTTCTGCCCAGGCACTCCCGCCTTCAAGCATGTAGAAGTCAACAATATAAGCTGATGAAATAATTAATGATTAATCGCTTATGCACAGAAATTGTCCACACTAGTAGTTACAACATTTACAGAACTTCTCTTATTTTATATTTATGTTGTTATTAATAGAGGCTGTTTGGCGATTTGGGGTGTGGAAAAACCTGACGGTTACCCACAGGGGGTTTATACTTGCCGCCTCATTGATCTAAGGTGGCTGCGTCTAGAATCGACTGCACTGGCCACATCATCCGTGCCAATAGGCACAAGACGAGGTGTCTCTTGAATTACCCCGACCGCTTTGACGTGATTGTCATCGGCGGTGGCCATGCGGGAACTGAAGCCGCATTGGCCTCTGCTCGCATGGGCTGTCAGACCCTGCTGCTCACCCACAACATCGAAACCCTGGGCCAAATGTCGTGTAATCCCGCCATTGGCGGCATCGGCAAAAGTCACTTGGTCAAGGAAATTGATGCACTGGGCGGCGCCATGGGGCTTGCCACGGACTTGGGTGGTATCCAGTTTCGCGTGCTCAATGCCAGCAAAGGGCCTGCGGTTCGGGCCACCCGTGCCCAGGCTGATCGCATCCGCTATAAATCAGCGATCCGCGGAATGCTGGAAAACCAGCCCAACTTGACGATTTTCCAGCAAGCCGCTGGCGATCTGATTGTGGATAACGACACCGTCCGCGGAGTCGTCACTGAAACCGGTATCCGTTTTCATGCCGAAAGCGTCGTGCTGTGTACAGGAACGTTTTTGGGTGGCGTAATCCACATTGGTTTGGATCAAAGCAAGGGCGGCCGCGCCGGTGATCCGCCTTCCAATGCGCTGGCCGAACGGCTACGCGCACTGCCATTTCGCGTTGATCGTCTGAAAACCGGCACTCCACCGCGGATTGATGCCAAAACAGTGGATTTTTCTCAGCTGGAAGAGCAACCCGGTGACAGCCCGACGCCAGTGATGTCTTACCTGGGGTCACGGGAAATGCACCCGCAGCAGGTGAGCTGCCACATTGCCCACACCAATCAGCAGACTCACGATCTGATTCTGGCCAATCTTGATCGCTCGCCGATGTACTCTGGCGTGATCGAAGGTATTGGGCCGCGTTACTGCCCATCGATCGAAGACAAGGTTCATCGCTTTGCTGATAAATCCAGCCATCAGGTGTTTATCGAACCCGAAGGCTTGGATACCCACGAGCTGTATCCCAACGGTATTTCGACCTCGCTGCCGTTTGACGTACAGATTCAGGTGGTGCGTTCGATCAAAGGCCTGGAAAACGCCCATATCACAAGGCCTGGCTACGCCATTGAGTATGATTTTTTTGATCCACGGGACTTAAAACACTCGTTGGAAACCAAATTTATCCACAACCTGTTTTTTGCCGGTCAAATTAACGGCACTACCGGCTACGAAGAAGCCGGTGCTCAAGGTTTGCTAGCAGGCTTGAATGCCGCTCGCCGYGCCCAGGAGCTGGACGCCTGGTATCCCCGCCGCGATGAAGCCTATCTCGGTGTACTAGTCGACGACCTGATTACCATGGGTACCAAAGAGCCTTACCGCATGTTTACTTCCCGTGCGGAGTACCGCTTGCTGCTACGGGAAGACAACGCCGATTTGCGCTTGACCGAAACCGGTCGTGAACTGGGTCTGGTTAACGACACCCGCTGGGCCGCGTTTAGTCAAAAACGCGAAGCCATTGAGCAAGAAACCGCAAGGCTGAGCACACTTTGGATTCAGCCGGGCAGCCCGGCGGCTAAACAAGTAGCCGAAAAAACCGGTGCTCCGCTGTCGCGAGAATATTGCCTGAGTGATCTACTTAAACGGCCCGAGCTGAACTATAGCGATTTAGCTAATCTGCCTGGTATCGAGGGTACTCTGGTTACCGATCCCGCGGTGGCTGAGCAGGTGCAAATTCAGGCCAAGTACCAAGGCTATATTGACCGCCAGCAACATGAGATTGACAAGCTCAAACGCCACGAAGCCACGCCACTGCCAGCGGAGTTGGATTATTTAAAAGTGGAAGGTCTGTCTAACGAAATTCGCCAAAAGCTGGCTGAAGCGCGGCCAGAAACGCTTGCCCATGCGGCGCGAATTTCAGGCGTCACCCCGGCGGCCGTCTCTATTTTGCTGGTGCATCTGAAAAAGCGCCGGTTGGTAGCCGCAGCAGAGGTGGTTAACGGATGAGTTCGTTGAACCCACTGTTGAAAACGTTACCTGCAAGCGTTGCGCCGCGGCTCGATCAAGGGCTTAGCCAGCTATCCATCGTCGTTGACGAACATCAACGCGAACAGCTGCTAGGCTTATTGGCACTATTGCACAAGTGGAACCGGGCTTATAACCTCACAGCGGTACGCGAGGTGGATGACATGGTGTCGCGCCACCTGTTGGATAGCGCCGCTGTGTTGCCCTATGTCCAGGGACCGCGGCTACTGGATGTAGGCGCGGGCCCCGGGCTTCCTGGCATCGTTTTAGCGATATTAGCCCCCCAGCTTGATGTGACACTGCTGGATAGCAATGGCAAAAAGGTGCGCTTTCAGCGCCAGGCGGTAATGGAGCTAGGGCTAGAAAACGTAACTCCCGTACAGGCGCGGGTGGAACAGTTTGAAGCCGCCGCTTTTGATCAGGTGATTTCCCGAGCATTTGCCAGCTTGGTCGATTTTGTCACCTTGACCCGCMAGCTACCCAGCGCCGMCGGCCAGTGGTTAGCCATGAAAGGCCCGGGGGCGGATGATGAACTGCGCGACCTGCCCGCCGGTATACGTTTACACCAGCGTCATTTGTTGGAAGTCCCCTTTGAAGCAGCCCAGCGGCAGCTGCTGATCTTGAATGTTGATTGAAAGCTGAACGTTGATTCTGACCCCCAGAAGGAGTTGAGTAAGTGAGCCAGATCATTGCCCTGACCAACCAAAAAGGCGGCGTGGGCAAGACCACCTCGGCCGTTAACCTGGCGGCCAGTCTCGCTGCGCTCGACCGTCGCGTACTGCTGGTGGATCTTGACCCCCAAGGCCATGCCAGCATGGGCAGCGGCATCGATAAATACGAGCTCGATAAAAGCGTGCTTGACGTTCTGCTGGGTGAAGCAACGGCCGCTGAAGCAATTGTCAAAAAGCTGGCGGTCAAATACGACGTACTGCCGGGTAACGGTGATCTCACCGCCGCCGAAGTCGAGCTGCTGGATCGCGATAAAAGCGAGAGCTGCTTAACCACCGCGCTTGCTTCGGTTTCGGATGCGTATGACGTAGTGCTGATCGACTGTCCGCCCTCTTTGAACATGCTGACGGTCAATGCGTTAACCGCTTCCGATAGCGTGCTGATCCCTCTACAGTGTGAGTTTTACGCGCTAGAAGGGTTATCGGCACTGCTCGATACGGTTGAGCAGATTAAGCAAAATGTGAATCCTGATCTGGCAATTGCGGGCATTTTGCGCACCATGTACGACAAGCGCACCAGCTTAACCCGGGAAGTAGACAAACAGCTGCGTGACTATTTTGGCGACATGCTGTTAAAAACGACCATTCCGCGCAACGTAAAAGTCGCCGAAGCGCCGAGCCACGGATTACCCGTGACTCAATATGCCCGGTTCTCCCGGGGTAGCCAGGCCTATCGTGTGTTGGCGAAAGAGATGATTCGTCGCCTAGCGTTATAAAATGAGGAAAAGCGAATGACGCGTAAACCCGCGCTGGGACGTGGCCTGGATGCCCTGATTGGTGCCGGTGCCCGTCGCCGTGACAGCTTAGAACTTGCCGGTAGCGGCACGCCTTTGGAGCTTACTGACGCAGCGCGTAGTGCCGCGGCCGATGAAGTGACCGAGGATCGCCTTGAACGCCTGCCGTTAGGGCAACTCACTCGAGGTAAATATCAGCCGCGCCGGGATATTCAACCCGAAGCATTAGAGGAGTTGGCGGACTCCATTCGCGCCCAGGGCGTGATGCAGCCCATCGTTGTGCGCCCCATTGGCGTAGATCGCTACGAAATCATTGCTGGTGAGCGCCGCTGGCGGGCCGCTCAGCTTGCTGAGCTGGACGTCATTCCGGCAGTGATCCGCGAAGTCAGCGATGAAGTCGCCTTGGCACTGGCGTTAATCGAAAATATTCAGCGTGAAAACCTCAACGCTATCGAAGAAGCCATGGCGCTCAAGCGGCTGGGCGACGAGTTTGAGCTTACCCAGCAGCAGATTGCCGACGCGGTGGGTAAATCGCGCACCCAGGTGGCTAATCTATTGCGCCTGCTAGCGCTGGACCCTGAAGTACAAACCCTGCTTGAACGGGGCGACCTGGATATGGGCCATGCGCGAGCGCTGTTAACGCTGAACAGTAGCCAACAGCGCCAAGTCGCCCATGAAGTAGTTAACAACGATATGACCGTGCGCGCCACCGAAGCGCTGGTAAAAAAAGTCCAAACCAGCCAAGCGCCGACCAAAATGCCTAGCCGTCAAAGCAAACAGCCTGATGTGGCAAAGTTGGAAACCCATCTTGGCGAGTTGCTCGGTGCACCTGTCTCCATTGATCATGGACAAAAAGGCAAAGGTAAATTAACAATACGTTATACCAGCCTTGAAGAATTGGATGGCATCTTAAATCATATTAAATAGCAGGCTATTCAATATCGCGTAAGAAGTGGACACGTTTTCCCCCTTTGGTCGCAAATCAGCCCTTAAGCGGGCAAAATCGGTGCGACTTCGGTTGAAGGTGTGATAGCGCTTCCCTATAATCGCGCAAGATTTGTGCAAGTAGACTTGGTTTGTCGAATTATTCGTTTATGAGCTAACGGTTTTCATTAGCGAGGCTGGGCGGTATGCAGCGATACGAAACCCAGCGGCGAAAAGCCTATATTGTTCGGCTCACGATCGCGCAGCTGATAATTACGTTAATGGGCATGCTGGTAGCCTATTTGGTCGCAGATATGGAAGGCATAACATCGGTTTTTAAAGGAGCGTTAATAGCTTTATTAGCGAATGCTTTTTTTATCAAACGAATGGGTGTTTTGCGCGCTAGTAGTCCTTCAAAGGTCGCGATGCGTCTATTTCGCGCCGAAGCAGGCAAGTTTGGTTTGACGGTGGCACTGTTTGTGGCAGTGTTCGTGGCAGCGCCCCCCTCAAACCCTGCTTTCTTTTTTTATGCTTATGTTGCGGTTGTTCTAACGCATTGGCTTACGCCTTGGTTAATGCCAAAAAACGCTAATGCCTAGAAAATTGCACAACTTATTGAGGTGACACATCCATGGCCGCAGGAAACGAAGTCTCAACGACTTACTATATCCAGCACCACTTGCAGAACCTGACCTTTGGCAACCACCCTGAAAATGGCTGGTCGCTGGCGCACTCTGCGGAAGAAGCAAGTGAAATGGGCTTCTGGGCTATTCACTTGGACACCATGGGTTGGTCCATCGCTATGGGGCTGCTGTTTATCTGGGTTTTCCGCAAAGCAGGCAAAATGGCCACTACTGGTGTGCCGTCGGGACTGCAAAATGCGGTTGAAATGGTGTTTGAATTTATCGAAAACATGATTCAAGGAACATTTAAAGGGCATAACCCGATCATTGCCCCTTTGGCCTTAACGCTGTTCGTGTGGATTCTGTTCATGAACACGCTCAAAATTATTCCGGTCGACTATTTCCCTGTGCTGTTTAGTAAGTTGGGCGTGGACTATATGAAAATTGTCCCCACCACCGATGTCAACGCCACGCTAGGTTTGGCGTTAGGGGTGTTCGGACTGATTCTCTACTACAGCTTTAAGGTTAAAGGCGTGGGTGGTTTCGCCAAGGAGCTGTCACTGACTCCGTTTAATCACTGGGCATTGATTCCCTTCAACCTTGTGTTGGAAATCGTCGCGCTGTTGGTTAAACCGTTTAGTTTGGCGATGCGTCTGTTCGGCAACATGTTTGCCGGCGAAGTGATCTTTATCTTGATCGCCATGCTGCCGTTCTGGGCTATCTGGGTACTGGATGTGCCGTGGGCCATTTTCCATATTTTGATCGTCGTACTCCAAGCTTTCATCTTTACAGTGCTGTCCGTGGTGTATCTAAGCGCTGCACACGAGCATCACTAATCCGAGCAATGCTTGAAACACATTAACCCTTAACCTCAACCCTCGACCTTTAACTTGAAAAACTAGGAGCATTACCATGGAACTTATCTACATTGCCGCTTCCATCATGATCGGTCTCGGCGCGCTAGGTACCGGCATTGGCTTCGCCATTTTGGGTGGCAAACTGTTGGAATCTACAGCGCGTCAGCCAGAGCTGGGTGACCAACTGCAAACCAAAACCTTCCTAATGGCAGGTCTGTTGGATGCTGTTCCGATGATCGGTGTTGGTATCGCAATGTACCTGATCTTCGTTGTTGCCGGTTAATGACAGCTGAGCCGAGCGTTAAACGCTCGGTTTTGTTTCACTCCGGTCGCCACGAACTTGTCAGAGGTACATTCCTGTGAATATCAACATGACGCTAATCGGGCAGACGATCGCCTTCGCGATCTTTGTCTGGTTTTGCACAAAGKATGTGTGGCCTCCGATCAGCAACGCGCTTCACGAGCGTCAAAAGAAAATTGCTGATGGCTTAGACGCAGCCAGCCGTGCGAACCGCGATCTTGAGCTTGCTCAGGAACGTGCAGAGCAGATGCTGCGTGAAAGCAAGGAGCAAGCTTCGCAAATTCTTGAGCAGGCCAATAAGCGCTCTGCCCAAATAGTTGAAGAAGCCCGCGAACAGGCCCGAGCTGAAGGCGAACGCCTAGTTGCCAGCGCACGTTCAGAGATTGAGCAAGAAGTGAATCGTGCAAAAGACGAACTTCGTGCCCAGGTCTCTTATCTCGCCGTTATGGGTGCCGAGCGTGTTCTTGAAGCGTCGGTCGACGAACAAGCCCATCGCAAGTTACTCGATGAGCTGGCTGCTGAACTGTAAGGAGGTGAATCATGGCGGAATTACTGACCGTCGCTCGTCCTTACGCTAAGGCAGCGTTTGAATACGCGCGTGATCATGAGGCGCTTGACAGTTGGTCACAAGCGCTGAGTTTTTTAAGTGTTGCGGTAGCAGACGACAACGTCCGCCATCGGTTAAACAGTCCAAAATTAGCCAGCGAGCAAAAAGTGTCGCTGCTTGTCGAGCTGATTCCAGAGCAACAGGATGAAGCTTTACAGCGGTTTTTGACTGTGCTGGCGGVCCAAGGTCGTTTAATGGCGCTGACATCAATCGCTGACCAGTTTGAGCACTTACGTGCCGAACACGAGCAGCGCGTTGATGTAGCAGTAACGTCTGCTTATAAGCTGACAGCTGCGCAGAAGACCAAGCTAGCGAATGCGCTTAAGAAACGTCTGAATCGCGAAATCTCCATTACTACTCAGGTGGATAAGTCGCTTATTGGCGGTGTCATCCTACGTGCTGGGGATACCGTTATTGACGGATCCGTACGTGGTCGATTGAACCGTCTATCCGAAGCACTAACCGCTTGAGTCTGAGGGACATGGCATGCAGCAACTGAATCCTTCCGAGATCAGCGACATCATCAAGCAGCGAATAGAGAAGCTTGACGTCGCATCCGAAGCCCATAATCAGGGCACCATTGTGACCGTTTCCGACGGTATCGTGAAAATTCACGGCCTCGAAGACGCGATGTTTGGTGAAATGATTGAATTTCCCAACAGCATTTTTGGAATGGTACTCAACCTGGAGCGTGACTCCGTGGGTGCCGTAGTGCTGGGTGACTACCTGCAGCTCGAAGAGGGCATGACCGCCAAGTGTACCGGTCGTATTCTCGAAGTGCCGGTAGGCCCAGAGCTGATTGGTCGCGTTGTCGATGCGCTGGGTAACCCTATCGACGGCAAAGGCGAGATTAACGCTAAAATGACCGACGCCGTTGAGAAAGTGGCGCCGGGCGTTATTACCCGTCAATCCGTTGATGAGCCGATCCAAACAGGTCTGAAGTCGATCGACGCCATGGTGCCGATTGGCCGTGGTCAGCGTGAGCKGATTATCGGTGACCGTCAGATCGGTAAGTCCGCCATTGCCATCGATGCGATCATCAACCAAAAAGGCAAGGGCGKGACCTGTGTCTACGTGGCGATTGGCCAGAAGCAGTCGACCATTGCCAACGTGGTGCGCAAGCTCGAAGAGCATGGCGCCATGGAGCACACTATCATCGTCGCTGCTGGCGCTGCCGACCCGGCACCGATGCAGTTCCTAGCAGCGTACTCTGGCTGCACCATGGGCGAATACTTCCGCGACCGCGGCGAGAATGCGCTGATTGTGTACGACGATCTTTCCAAGCAGGCCGTTGCTTACCGTCAGGTATCGCTACTGCTGCGTCGTCCGCCCGGTCGKGAAGCTTACCCCGGTGACGTTTTCTACCTCCACTCGCGTCTACTTGAGCGTGCTGCGCGGGTTAACGTCGACTACGTTGAGAAGTTCACCAACGGCGAAGTGAAAGGCAAAACCGGTTCCTTGACCGCGCTGCCGATCATCGAAACCCAGGGTGGCGACGTCTCCGCGTTTGTACCGACCAACGTGATCTCAATCACCGACGGTCAGATCTTCCTGGAAACCAACCTGTTTAACTCCGGTATTCGTCCGGCGATTAACGCAGGTCTGTCGGTTTCTCGTGTGGGTGGTTCGGCGCAAACCAAAATCATCAAAAAGCTCGGCGGTAGTGTACGTCTAGCGCTGGCTCAGTACCGTGAACTGGCGGCCTTCTCGCAGTTTGCTTCTGATCTTGATGAAGCCACGCGTAAGCAGCTTGAGCACGGTCAACGTGTCACCGAGTTGATGAAACAGAACCAGTACTCGCCAATGTCGGTTGCTGAAATGGCGCTGTCGCTGTATGCCGCCAACGAAGGCTACCTGGACGACGTCGACGTGAACAAGGTGCTGGACTTCGAGCGTGCGTTGCACGACTACATGAAGTCTGAGCACGGTGATCTACTCGACAAGATCAACCAGAGCGGCGACTACAACGGTGAGATTCAAGACAGCTTGAAGTCGGGTCTCGAGAAGTTCAAGGCGACTCAGAGCTGGTAATGTCTGGCCCGCCTACGGGCGGGTTTGCATGCTTTCTGAGAGCCACGAACGAAGGGTAGATCGCTATGGCAGCTGCAAAAGAGATACGCACCCAGATCGGGAGCATTAAAAATACGCAGAAGATTACCAGCGCCATGGAAATGGTGGCTGCATCGAAAATGCGTAAAGCGCAAGATCTGATGAGAGCCAGTCAGCCTTACGCTAAGCAGATCCGTAATGTGGTCGGCCACATTGCCGACGCCAACCCCGAATACAAGCACGACTATATGGTCGAGCGTAGCGAGGTTAAGCGCGTTGGTTATATTGTGGTCTCTACAGACCGTGGTCTGTGCGGTGGTTTGAACCACAACCTCTTCAAAGCCTTACTCAAACAGGCCAGTGAGTGGAAAAAGCAGGGCGCTGAGCAGGATTTCTGCGCCCTGGGCGCCAAGGCCAGCACCTTTTTCCGCAATTACGGTGGCAATTTGGTGGCGGCGAAGAGCGGTTTAGGTGAAGCCCCGACCGTTGAGGGTTTGATTGGCAGTATTAAGGTCATGCTCGAAGCGTACGATGAAGGACGTCTCGACCGGCTTTACGTGGTGCACAACGAGTTTGTGAACACCATGACGCAACAGCCAGTGGTTCGTCAGCTTCTTCCGCTGTCGCCTGATATGGGCGCAGACGCTGAGCAAGACGACGAAAACGCCCGTCCCGGAAGCTGGGACTACCTGTATGAACCGGATGCCAAGGCGTTGCTCGATAGCCTGCTGGTTCGTTTCATCGAATCGCAGGTGTATCAGGCGGTAGTGGAAAACGGCGCTTGTGAACAAGCTGCCCGAATGATCGCTATGAAAAGTGCCACTGACAACGCAGGCGGCCTTATCGACGATCTGGAGATGGTCTACAACAAGGCCCGTCAGGCCGCCATCACCCAGGAAATTTCTGAGATCGTCGGCGGCGCTGCTGCCGTATAACGCCTAGGGAGCTGACACTTTTAGCGGCTCCCGGCAGACAGGTTTCATTTGCAGGTTTTAGAGAGGAACCAAGATGAGCGGACGTATCGTACAAATCATCGGCGCGGTGATTGACGTAGAGTTTCCGCGGGACTCTGTGCCCAAGGTCTACGACGCGCTGAAGGTCTCCGATGTTGAGACCATCCTCGAAGTCCAGCAGCAGCTGGGCGACGGCGTGGTGCGCACCATCGCCATGGGCTCCACTGAGGGCTTGAAGCGTGGCATGGATGTGACCAGCACAGGTGCCGCGATTTCCGTACCGGTAGGTAAGGAAACGCTGGGCCGCATTATGAACGTACTCGGCGAGCCGATTGACGAAGCGGGACCGATCGGCGAGCAAGAGCGGATGCCGATCCACCGTAAAGCACCGGGCTATGCTGACCAGGCAGCCTCTAACGAGCTGCTGGAAACCGGTATCAAGGTAATCGACTTGGTCTGCCCGTTTGCCAAGGGTGGTAAGGTCGGCCTGTTCGGCGGCGCCGGTGTGGGTAAAACCGTTAACATGATGGAGCTTATCCGCAACATCGCCACCGAGCACAGCGGCTACTCTGTATTCGCCGGTGTCGGTGAGCGTACCCGTGAGGGTAACGACTTCTATCATGAAATGACCGAATCCAACGTTATCGATAAGGTATCGCTGGTTTATGGTCAGATGAACGAGCCTCCGGGTAACCGTCTACGCGTGGCGCTGACTGGCCTGACTATCGCTGAGAAATTCCGTGATGAAGGCCGCGACGTTCTACTGTTCGTCGATAACATCTACCGTTACACCCTGGCGGGTACCGAAGTATCGGCACTGTTGGGTCGTATGCCATCAGCGGTAGGTTATCAGCCGACGTTGGCCGAAGAGATGGGCGTTCTGCAGGAGCGTATTACCTCGACGAAAACCGGTTCAATCACTTCCGTACAGGCCGTTTACGTGCCTGCGGATGACTTGACCGATCCGTCGCCAGCGACCACCTTCTCGCACCTGGACGCCACCGTGGTACTGGCGCGTTCTATCGCCGAACTGGGTATCTACCCGGCGATCGATCCGTTGGACTCCACCTCGCGCCAGTTGGATCCGCTGGTTGTCGGTGAAGAGCACTACGCCACCGCCCGCGGTGTGCAGAACGTTCTTCAGCGCTACAAAGAGCTCAAGGATATTATCGCCATTCTGGGTATGGACGAGCTGTCTGATGAAGACAAGCTGGCCGTTTCCCGGGCGCGTAAAATCCAGCGCTTCTTATCGCAACCGTTCTTCGTGGCCGAAGTATTTACCGGTTCACCAGGCAAGTATGTTTCTCTGAAAGACACCATCAGTGGCTTCCAGGGCATTCTTGCTGGCGAGTACGACGAACTGCCGGAACAGGCCTTCTACATGGTCGGCTCTATCGACGAAGCCGTCGAGAAAGCCAACCAGATGAAGAAGTAATCCCGTCCATTAGGGGGATTCGCTATGGCGAATAGCTTTACTTGCAATATCGTCAGCGCTGAAGCATCGATCTACTCAGGTACCGTTGAGCAGGTGATTGCTTCCGGGATTATGGGCGACCTGGGCGTTTTGCCGGGTCATGCTCCGCTGCTGACCGAGCTTCAGCCGGGTCCGGTTCGCGTGATTCACGATGATGGCAAGGAGGAGAACTTCTTTGTCTCGGGTGGCTTCATGGAAGTTCAGCCGGATGTGGTGACGATTCTGGCTGATTCTGCATCACGAGCCAGCGACCTCAATGAAGCCGCTGCCGAAGAAGCGCGTCAGCAGGCGCTGAAAGCCTTTAATGAGAAGTCATCGGAGCTCGATTATACTCGCGCTGCCGCTGAACTTGCCGAAGCCGTTGCTCAGCTGCGAACGATTCAGCAGTTGCGTAAAAAGGCGGGTAAAGGCTAACACCCACGCATTTAGCGTGTGTCCAACGCCCCTTAAACCCGTACCAGGGTTTAAGGGGCGTTTTTTTGTTGGGCAGTATGCTAGTAAGTAGGTGGAATTAAGCCGTATGAGAAATTAACTCGGTAGCATAACGTGGGTAAGTGTGAAGGGGAGAGCCATGGCACTGAATGATGAAAGCCTGCAGGAATTAAAAGCCGAACTGCTCGACGAGCTGGCCAAGGAAGCCCCGAGTAAAACGGTGCTCTCTTTGCGTTTGGCCGAAACCCGCTCCGCGGATATCGGTGAAGTGCTCGAAGAGATGATTGAAGATGACGAAGAGCTGTCTGCTGCGCTCTTGCTGTTGGATATCCTCTCTGCCGAACGTGCCGCCAACGTGCTGGGCTATTTGCCCGGTGAGAGCCAGCTTGAGGTGGTCGGGCAACTTGATGACAGCCAGGTACTTAAACTGCTGGAGGAGATGGGCTCGGACGAACGCGCTGACCTGTTTAATCTACTCAGTGAAGACCGCCGTGAAGCGCTGCTGCGTCGCATGGCCCACCGCGAGCGGGAAGACCTGAAGCGGCTTGCCAGTTACGAAGAGGGTACCGCCGGCGCCATCATGACCTCTGACTATGTCTCCATAGCCAGTGGCATGACGGTGTCGCAAGCGATGATGCGAGTTCGCCAAACCGCCCCTGATGCGGAAACGGTTTACCAACTATATATCCTCGATAGTGACGGCCAACTGATCGGTACCATGTCGCTGCGTCAGCTTATGGTGGCACGCCCCGGTGCCATTGTTGATGACATTATGATCAAGGATGTCATCAGTACACGGGTTGATAATGCCCAGGAAGATGTTGCCCGTATTGTGGCGAAGTACGACCTGTTAGCCCTGCCGGTGATCGATGCCGATGACCGGATGGTAGGTATTGTGACCCACGATGACGCCATGGACGTAGCCGAATCCGAGGCCACCGAGGATTTCCACAAGGGGATGTCGATCGGCCAGTTGGAAGACGGAGTTAGCCGTGTAAAACTCTGGAGTCTCTACCGTAAGCGGGTGTTTTGGCTGGTACTGCTGGTATTCGCAAACCTGTTTTCTGGCGCCGGGATTGCCTATTTCGAAGAGACCATTGCCGCCCAGGTGGCGCTGGTGTTCTTTTTGCCGCTGCTGATCGGTAGTGGCGGTAACGCCGGGGCGCAGGCCGCCACACTGATGGTGCGGGGTATGGCGACTGGCGACGTAGGGGTTAAAGATTGGGGCAAACTACTCGGCCGCGAGCTACTTGTCGCCGGGTCACTGGGTATCACCATGGCCATCGCGGTAACGCCTATTGGCATCATGCGCGGTGGGGAAGCGCTGGCCATGGTGGTCGCCTTTAGCATGGTGGTTATTGTACTGTTCGGCAGCCTGTTGGGGATGTGTCTGCCGTTTGTGCTGGAGCGCTTTAATGTCGACCCGGCAACCGCCTCGGCACCGCTAGTGACCACGCTGATTGATGCCTCTGGGGTAGTGATCTACTTCAGTATCGCCACCCTCATGCTATCCGGGTTGTAACAAGCGGTTAACCTAGCGCATTGAACTGCTGGCGGCGCGGGTAATAAACAGCACCTCTACGTGTCCAAGCCACTCAATATCGCTCGCCAGCGCTTTTAGCTGGCTGGCAAGGCACTGAGGAGGCTGATGCACAGCGTCATCGATGATCAGCGATACCGAGACCTTATCGTCCAGGTAGTGCAACTGAAGCTCGTTTAGCGTGCGCCACACCGGGTGCTTATACCAGCGTGCATCCAGCGCGGCCTCGACTTCAGGGCGTAGTGGTAGGCCGGGTAGGCGGCTCGGGTCACCCGCACCGGCGTCGTCTTCGGGGTCAACGTGGAAGATCACATCGGTAAGCGCGGGGAATTCATGGCGTAGGCGGCGGCTTACTTCGTTACCGATTTCGTGGGCTTCCGAGACGGTAATTTTAGGCCCAACCACCACGTGTAGATCGACCATCACCCAGCCTGCCGATTGGCGCGTGCGCAGGTCGTGGACGCTATCCACACCCGGCACGCTGCAGGCAACGTCGTGCATCTGATTTTGTACATCCACCGGTAGCGCAGTATCCACCAGCTCCCGCGCCGACTCCCACAGCAAGTCCAAACCAACCTTACCGACCAATAAGCCCACGATAATGGCGGCCACGGCGTCCAACCATCCCAAACCAAACTGGGCGCCCACCAATGCCACCAACACCACGGCGGTAGATAACGCATCGCTGCGTGAATGCCAGGCATTGGCTTCGAGTAATTTCGACTTTACCCGCTTGGCGACCCGCATGGTGTAGCGAAAAATCCACTCTTTGCTAAACAGTGCAATGACGGTAATAACGATCGCCACCGCGCCAGGAGCGTTAACATCGGCACCGCTAAACAAGCGATCCAGGCTCGACCAGGCAATCGCGCCCGCCACAAAAATCAGCACGCTACCCAGCAACAGCGTCGTCAGGGTTTCGATTCGGCCGTGGCCGTAGTGGTGGTCTTTATCGGGCTCCTGGCGGCCGTAATGGATCGCTGCCAGGACAAAGCCGTCGGTGACTAAATCAGACAGTGAGTGAATGCCGTCGGCGATCAGCGCCGCTGAGCCGACCATAAAACCGATGGTGACTTTGACGATGCTCAACAGGGCATCCAACCACGCACCAATGTAGGTAACACGCTTGGCATCTTGGCTAAGTCGCGCTTGGTCGTGAACCACTGGCGTTTCGATGGTCTGAGTCATGGGTACCTTGCAAGGACGCACGCATTCAATAGACGCCTATTGTAGCGCACTCCTTATATCCTCTATAGCCTCCACTGCGTTCAAACTGTGAAACGGCATTTTTGCGTGTCGGTGGCGGGCAGTGTCAGTAAAAGCGTGTCAGCAAAAGCAGTGGCGGACAACGAATTAGCGGATGTGTATCCTTAAGCGCCATTGCAAACCATCAAATTGTTTCTACACACAGGGTGTTTTTATGGATTGGCTTCAGGTGGTGGTATTAGCGATTGTTCAGGGAATTTCAGAATTTTTACCCGTATCAAGCTCTGCCCACCTGATTTTGGTGCCCGTTCTTACAGATTGGGAAGACCAAGGCTTAGCCTTTGATGTGGCACTACATTTAGGCAGTCTCTCCGCGGTCATCATCTATTTCAGGCACGAAATCTGGCAAATGATCACCAGCAGCCTGGCCGCCATCGGGGGGAAAGGCGTCAACGAGGATGCGCGGCTCGCCTTCTGGGTGACATTGGCCACTATCCCCGTGGGTATTATTGGCTTACTGCTGCACGATGTTATTTCTCACTATATGCGCTCTACGCTGATTATCGGCTTCAGTTTAATTGGTTTCGGTCTATTGTTGGGGTATGCCGACTGGCGCAAGCAGGGTACGCGAAGCGAGTACCAGCTGCGTTTAAAGGATGTGCTGATTATTGGCGGCGCTCAAGCGTTGGCGCTGATCCCTGGTACGTCGCGCTCGGGGATTACTATTACGGCGGCGCTAATGGTGGGCATGAGCCGGGAAGGTGCTGCGCGTTTCTCTTTCTTGTTGTCGATTCCGGTGATTGTGTTGGCCGGTGGTTTGGAAGCCATCGGTCTTGTTAACGCGCCGCAGTCTATCGATTGGGTCGCCATGCTAGTGGGTACGCTACTATCAGGAGTAAGCGCTTACTTGTGCATCCACTATTTCCTGGTAATTATAAAAAAATTGGGAATGCAGCCCTTTGTGATTTACCGCGTGCTGTTCGGCGCCTGGCTGCTGTGGTTCTTTCATTTTTAGGCAAGGCAACGATGCAAAAAATTAAACAGAAATTGTGTGTTGAACGCAGTACAAGGTGGCGACGTGCACTGACCGTGATGGGCCTTCTGTTGAGCTTAGTGATCAGCGTGGCCGGTTGCTCAGAGAGCGATCGGCCGCTGGAGCCTCCGGTACGCTTTGAAGGCAATATTTTTGGCACCTTCTATCAGGTGACTATCATGGATCCGCTTACACAAGGCGAATCCCTTGAGTTGGAAGCGGGTTTCAAAGCCGAGCTGGAGAGTGTTGACCAGGCGATGTCCACCTATCGGGATGACTCTGAGCTGATCGCGTTTAACGAGGCCCCGTTGGAAGAGTGGCAGCCGCTCTCCAATGAGCTCATTGAGGTGTTGGCGATCAGCCTGTCGGTGGCCGAAGCCAGCCACGGCGCCTTTGATATTACCGTCGGCGATCTGGTTAATTTGTGGAGCTTTGGCCCTGGCGCACGGCCTGAAGAAGTGCCCGCCGATGATGTCCTGGCCGAGCAGCTTGCCCAGGTAGGCTTTGATGCGGTGGAGGTCGATACGCAAAATATGCAGGCACGGCGTACCCGCGATGTGTTTGTCGACCTGTCTGGGGBGGCCAAAGGCCACGCTACTGACCGGGTAGCCGCTTACCTGAATCAGCAGGGTATAGAGCACTACTTAGTCAATTTAGGCGGTGACCTAATTGCGCGTGGAGTGCGTGATGAAGACGAACAGACACCGTGGCGAATTGGCATTGAGGTACCTGAAGATGGCCAGCAGCGTGCCCAGCACATCATTCCGTTAGAGAGCATGTCGGTGGCTACCTCCGGCGATTACCGCAACTATTTTGAAGTCGATGGCCAGCGCTATTCCCACACCATTGACCCACGTACGGGCCGGCCGGTAACCCATCAGCTTGCATCGGTGTCGGTGTTCCATCCTTCCAATGCCTGGGCGGATGCCTGGGCGACAGCGCTACTGGTGGTGGGCGAACAGGACGCTATGCAACTGGCCATTGAGAACAATCTCAAGGTACTCCTGCTGGTGCGTGATGGAGAGCAGTGGCGTAGCATTGCTAGCCCTGAATTTGTTAACTACTTTGGCGAAACACTGGTTGATGAGCTGGGCATTGAACAATTTTCAACCCCTCCATTACCAGCCACCGAGGCAGTGCCCGCTAGCCAATCGGGAACAGGTGAATAACATGCAAGAACTGGATATTGTCATTCTCGCCGCGGGTAAAGGCACGCGGATGCATTCGCAAATGCCTAAGGKGCTTCACCCCTTGGCGGGCAAGCCTATGGTGCAGCATGTGCTGGACACAGCCTCTGGGTTACAGCCTGACCGGACGCATGTAGTGATTGGTCATGGCGCTGAACAGCTGCGTGAGGCGCTGGCAGGCAATGCTGTGCAGTTTGCCGTGCAGGCTGAGCAGAAGGGGACCGGGCACGCGGTAGCTCAAGCGCTGGAGCAGTTGGGGAGCGGCAAGGTATTAATCCTTTACGGCGATGTCCCCTTGCTGCAGCGGGAATCGCTGAGCGAACTGTTAGCCTATGTGGATGAGCAGCACATAGGGCTATTAACGGTGACGCTAGCTGACCCCACCGGCTATGGGCGGATCGAGCGTAATGACGCAGGCGATGCCGTGGCAATTGTTGAGCAAAAAGATGCCAGCAGTGCCCAGCTTGCCATCACCGAATGCAATACCGGCATTATGGCCATGACCAGCGCCCAGCTGAAACGCTGGTTACCGCAGCTTTCATCAAATAATGCCCAGGGTGAGTATTACCTGACCGATGTGATTGCCATGGCAGCAGCGGAAGGTACCAAGGTATGCACTGTCCAGCCAGCCAACGCCGTCGAAGTGGAAGGCGTCAACAACCGGGCGCAAATGGCCCGCCTGGAACGTGTTTATCAACGCCAACTGGCCGACAAGTTAATGGCGCAGGGGGTGGCTCTTGCCGMCCCTGAACGACTCGATGTGCGTGGGCGCCTAACCTGTGGCCACGATGTGTTTATCGACGTGGGCTGCGTGTTTGAAGGCGAGGTTGAGCTAGGCGAAGGCGTGCGGGTTGGCCCTTACTGTGTGATTAAAAACAGCACCATTGGTGCGCAGAGCGGGGTAGATACCCATAGTGTGATAGAGGGCACCGTGGCAGCGGGGCTAAACCAGATTGGCCCCTTTGCGCGTTTACGCCCCGGCACGCGGCTAGCGGTAAAAGCCAAGGTAGGCAATTTTGTCGAAACCAAAAATGCTGATGTGGGTGAAGGTAGCAAGATTAATCATCTAAGCTACGTTGGTGATGCTCGCTTAGGACGTGGCGTGAATGTGGGAGCAGGCACCATTACCTGCAATTACGACGGGGCTAACAAGCACCTCACAGAAATTGGTGATAACGCCTTCATCGGCTCTAACACCGCCTTGGTAGCGCCGGTAACGGTAGGCAAAGGTGCCACTGTCGGGGCTGGCTCCACGATTGCCAAAGATGTCACCGATTACGCCTTKGCAGTCACCCGTGGCCGCCAGTTAGAAAAAATTGATTGGCTGCGCCCCAGCAAACGCATAGAGCCATAGCTCTAAACATAGCCCTAAACATGGTGCTAAGAATCATTAAAAAGCCGTATTTCTATCTCACCGCCAAGGTAATACCGTTTTAGGTGTTTGATAGATTCGTAAAACTCAGGAGAGTCGTTATGTGTGGCATTGTGGCCGCCGTTGCCCAGCGCAACGTCCAAGAAATTCTATTAGAAGGACTAAGGCGCCTGGAGTATCGCGGCTATGATTCAGCCGGTATGACGGTGTTCAGTGATGGCGTATTAACTCGCCACCGGGCGCTTGGTAAAGTCGCGGCGCTGGCTGCACAGCTGGATGCAGCCGCGCTACCGGGTTTTTCAGGGATCGCCCACACTCGCTGGGCCACTCACGGTAAACCCTCTGAAGCCAATGCGCACCCACATCACAGTGGTAGCCATCTCGATCAAAACCAGGTTGCCGTGGTTCACAACGGCATTATTGAGAACTACGAGGCGATAAAAGAGAGCCTGCAGCGCAATGGTCACGGGTTTAGCTCCGAAACTGATACCGAGGTGATTGCTCACTTACTTTCCGAAAAATTGGCTGATGGCCTAACGCTATTTGCTGCCACGCAGCAGATCGTAAACGGCTTAGGCGGTGCCTACGCGCTAGGGGTAATGTGCGCTCAAGAGCCGGGCGTGGTGGTTGGCGCTCGCCAGGGCAGTCCGCTGGTGGKCGGTGTGGGCATTAACGAGGCTTTTTTAGCCTCTGACCCGCTGGCGCTGCTGCCGGTGACGGATCGCTTTATTTACCTTGAAGAGGGTGATCTGGTTGAACTGCGCGAGCAGGGTGCGATTCGTATTGTGGATCGCCACGGTAACGACGTGGAGCGCGCTATTCATACCTTTGAGCATGGCGATGGTGCGGCCAGTAAGGGCGAGTACCGCCATTATATGCTTAAGGAGATTTTTGAGCAGCCGACGGTTATTGAGGCAGCATTAGAGGGACGGCTGAGCGCAAATAGCGTGTTGGTGGAGAGCTTTGGTCCAGATGCCCAGGCACTTTTCCAGCGTACCCGACAGGTACATATTATCGCCTGCGGCACTAGCTACCATGCGGGGCTGGTGGCGCGCTATTGGCTAGAACGCTACGCGGGCGTACCGGTACAGGTCGAGGTTGCCTCTGAGTACCGCTACCGCCACCCGGTCGTGCCTGACGGCACGCTGTTTATCAGCCTCTCCCAGTCGGGAGAGACCGCTGATACGTTGGCCGCGCTACGCTTTGCTAAAACCCTCAACTATGTGGGCTCACTGGCGATCTGTAACGTGCCGGGTAGTTCGCTGGTGCGTGAGTCTGACATTACCCTGATGACCCGCGCAGGCCCTGAAATTGGCGTCGCCTCGACCAAAGCGTTTACCACTCAGCTGGTAGCGCTAATGCTGCTAACGCTTTCGGTCAGTAAAGCCAAAGATCAGGCCGAATACCCGGATATTATCGCCGCGCTGCGCACGCTGCCCGAGGTGTGCCAGCGGGTGCTGGCGCTAGACAGCCAGATCGAAACGCTTTCCCAAGCGTTTGCAGAAAAACATCATGCACTCTTCTTGGGGCGCGGTGCCCACTACCCGATTGCTCTGGAAGGCGCGCTTAAGCTTAAAGAGATCTCCTATATTCATGCCGAGGCGTACCCCGCAGGAGAGTTAAAGCATGGCCCGCTGGCGCTGGTGGACAGCGAAATGCCGGTGATCTCGGTAGCACCCAACGATGACCTACTGGAAAAGCTAAAATCCAACCTTCAGGAAGTCCGTGCCCGCGGCGGCCAGCTGTTTGTATTTGCTGATGAGAGCGTGGGTATCGATACTCAGGAAGATATTCGCGTACTAACCCTGCCCCATGTGCACGAAGCGCTAGCACCGCTGCTGTATACCCTGCCGTTACAGTTGTTGAGTTACCATGTAGCGGTGCTCAAAGGTACCGATGTCGACCAACCTCGCAACCTGGCTAAAAGTGTCACGGTGGAGTGATTGAGGCGTCAGACTTTAGATTGAGTTAAACCCATAAAAACGCTTTACAAGATGCGGCAATCAGTCGCATCTTATGCGCAACCGTTGCGTTGCAGCATGTGGTTAGGGTGCTTATGATCGTGGCGGTCTTTCCTCCCTTCTAATTGGATAACATTGCTATGAAACCACCAAACGTCCTCGTAACCCGGCATTATGCTAGCCGGGTCGCTTGGCTGTTGCTTGCCTGCTGTCTTTTTGTTTTCCCCTCCCTCTCTTATGCCGCCGCCGGGCCGCTCGATCTTACTCTTTCGCTTGCCGGTATCTCTTCTGTCGTGATCTTCGTGCTCGCTTATGCGTTGGTGATGAGTGAAGAGCTACTGCATATGCGTAAGTCTAAGCCGGTACTGGTCGCGGCAGGTCTTATCTGGGGGCTAGTGGCCTGGGTCTATGTACAAGCGGGGATGCCGGAAGAGGCGGAAACCGCCTTCCGTGAAACGCTGCTTGAGTACGCCGAGCTGTTGCTGTTTTTGCTGGTCGCGATGACCTATATCAACGCCATGGAAGAGCGCCGGGTATTTGATGCGCTGCGTTCCTGGCTAGTGCGCAAAGGCTTCAGCTACCGCACGCTGTTCTGGATTACCGGGGTGATGGCCTTCGGTATTTCGGCGATCGCCAACAATATGACCACTGCCATGTTGATGTGCGCCGTGGTGCTCAAAGTGGCCGAGGGGGATAATAAGTTTATCGGCCTTTGCTGCGTCAACGTGGTGGTCGCCTCTAACGCGGGCGGTGCCTTCAGTCCGTTTGGCGATATCACCACGCTAATGGTGTGGCAGGCAGGGCAAGTGCCGTTCGAAGGCTTCTTCGCGCTGTTACTTCCCGCGGTGGTTAATTTCATGGTACCTGCGGTCATCATGAACTTCTTTATCGTCAATCGTCAGCCTGCCTCGCTTAAAGAGAACGTTTGGCTTAAGCGTGGTGCGCGGCGCATTATCGTGCTGTTTTTAATCACCGTGGCCATCTCGGTACTGTGTCMCTCAGTGCTGTATTTACCGCCTGCCATGGGCATGATGTTTGGTTTGGGCCTACTGCAGTTCTTTGGCTACTACCTGCGCCGCAGCCTGCCTCGTTCGCTTGAACGCAAGCGCGAGCGCTACTCCCGCCGGGGTGACTGGAAGAAGTTGGAACAGCTCGGCAGTGTCGTTCCCTTTGATATTTTTAGCCGTATTGCGCGCTCCGAGTGGGATACGCTGCTGTTCTTCTACGGGGTGGTGATGTGCGTCGGTGGCCTTGGCTTTATGGGCTATCTCAGCCTGCTTTCCGAAACCCTCTACGGCAGTTGGAATCCGGTGTGGGCGAACGTAGTGCTGGGGCTTATCTCTGCGGTCGTCGACAACATACCGGTCATGTTTGCGGTGCTTTCCATGGCGCCGGATATGTCGGAAGGTAACTGGCTACTGATTACCCTAACCGCCGGTGTGGGGGGTAGTTTGCTTTCGATGGGCTCTGCTGCGGGGGTTGCCCTTATGGGCCAGGCACGCGGCATCTATACCTTTGCCGTTCACCTGCGCTGGGTGCCCGCGATTTTATTAGGCTATGTTGCCAGCATTGCCGTGCATCTATGGATCAACGCCGCTCTGTTCTAGGCGGACTGTTCCGATTAGAAGTTAGTACGCTAACATCGAAAACGCCCTTCACCGAGTAATCAGTGAAGGGCGTTTACTTTTTATGAGTTCAGGATTTAAAGGCGGTTAACTTAACGATATTTTCGCTGGGCCGTTAGAGGTCGTGGCCGGTAATGACCTGGCAAATCTCCGCAAAGCTCTTCGCCCTGGGCACTGGGTTAATCTCTTTATCCACCGCACTCTGTATATCGCTGGCTGAAATAATGCCGCGAATTCTAAGCTCATGGTTATCGTTTTGCTCGGTGATTAACAGGTGTTGCTCGGTAAAGGCTTCCATCGACATCACCAAATCTTCGATTGTCAGCGAGCCCAGTTGGGCGACGGGCATGGCGCTAAGCTTGTGCCACGGGGTCATAATCATTTCCGCCGTTATATCTTCACGCGAGAGATTGCGCTGCTGCATGGCTAAATTAATACGCCGAGTGCCAATCATCTCTTTTGAAGTAATAATGCCGATACAGTGCGCTTGGTGATCCATGACGAATAGCAGCCTTACACCGCTATAACGCATCTTAAGGTGCGTCTCGTCGATGGGGGTATCGGCATCAACCGATTGGGGCGCTACTTGGGAAAAATCGGTCAGCACGGTCATGGCAGGGCTAGTGGGCTGTAGCCGACGTGTTGCAGGCTTGGTCAGCAGTGGTGCTGAGCCTAGTTGAATTAAGGGTTTAGCTGAAAAGGTGACTTGGTTCATCAGGGTACCTCCATGTGGAGAAAAGGGTGAGTCGTTGATATCTGGCTCACCATGCAACTCCACAGTTGCATGCAATTCTTATCGCAACCTTAAGAGATCCATAAATAGCGTTATCATGCCGACAGCAGCTACGGCTGCTTACTGAGAGGCGGTAGAACAATCAGTACGCGCAACCCTCCGCTGGGAGCGTCATCAAGCTGCAGGGTGCCGCCGTGACGTGTGACCAGCCGCTCGACGATGGAAAGCCCTAATCCTGAACCGGCGCTGGGGCCTGCGCGCTGAAAACGCTCAACGACCTTTTTACGCTCATTGATGGGGATACCGGACCCCTGATCATCCACTATTAACTGAAAGCCTGATGGTGTCGTCGCCAGTGTGATACTGATCACACTCTGGTTAGGCGAGTGCTGGATGGCATTACCGACCAAGTTTTGCACCAGCGTTTCAATGGCACCGGGCTCTTCTAGCATTAACCAATCCGCCGGCTCATCGGCGTTGAGCAGCAGCTGCTGTTTGCGCTCAGCGGCCAGTGGTGAAAGTTTGGCCAGGGTCTCACGCACTTCGCTAAGCAGATGGCTAGTGCGGTACTCGGGGRGTGCCTCCTCTTCGGGTTCCAGGCGAGCCAGCGTCAATAGCTGGGTGACCAAACGGGTAGCTCTTGATACGCCATCGCGCAGGTGGGKGAGTGCCTCCTGACGGTCTTCGCGGCTGTCGGTAGTCAGGGCGTTCTGAGCGTGTAGGTCGAGTACCGCTAAGGGCGTTCGCAGCTCATGGGCGGCGTCGGCAATAAAGCGCTTTTCGCGTACGCGCATTATGCGGATTCGCTCTAACAGCCGGTTGAGCGCGCCGGCAATGGTATCTAACTCTTGGGGCAGAGGGCTAAGCGTTAAGGGCTGCAAATTATGTGGATCGCGACTGCGGATTTGCTCGGCCATGCGCGATAGCGGTGCCAAGCCCCAGCCAATTGACCACCACAGCAGGGCGGTGAGCAGTGGCAGGCCGATTAAGTCGGGCAACAGGGTGCGTAGCGCTACCGCCCTGATCAGTTCGCCGCGCACGTCTTCCCGCTCACTCACTACAATCCGCTGGGTGGCGTTGGCTATTTCGAGTACATAAATGCGCCATTCCACCTCATCGATAGACCGACTGGTGAAACCCGAGGGGATCTCGGCCAGCGGCGACTCGGGGGCATTGGCCGAGCGCAGCAGGAGGCGGTCCTCTTCCCAGAGTTGAAAACCCAACTGGCTATCCGCACGGTATCCTGCAAAGCGCCGATTGGATCTCGCCGCACCCCCGAGGGCATTTTCTAGGCTGCTGAGCAGCTCGCCGCGCGTCTCTTCCGGCAGTGGGGTTTGCAGCAAGCCTGCTAATAAGCGCCCGTCTTGCTCAAGACTGGCGTCGTACAACGCTTCAATTTCATGGGCAGCGTAGCGGTAGCTGATAAAGCCAATCGCCAGCATGCTAATACCAAACACCAGCAGCGCTAGCCCCAGGGTACGTTGGCGAATAGAGCTCATGGGGAGTCATCCTGATCGGCTTTATCCATGACGTAACCAATGCCGCGCAGGGTGCGAATCAGGTGAGGAAAGAATTTACGCCGCAGATGGTGCACATGGACTTCAATGGCGTTGCTCTCTACATCTTCATCCCAGCCATAGACCAAGCGCGTTAGCGTATCGCGGGTGAACACGCGCCCAGGGTGGCTCATAAACTCTTGTAGTAGGGTCAATTCACGCCGTGATAACAGCACAAGCTTCCCCTGGTAGCTAACCTGCATGGTCAAAGGATCCAGGCGAATACCTCGGCACTCCAAGGCACTGTTGACTTGGTCGCTGCTACGCCGCAACAGGGCGCGCAGGCGTGCTTTTAATTCAGCGACTTCAAACGGCTTGGTTAAATAGTCATCGGCACCCGCATCTAATCCCGCGATGCGTTCGTCAACGGCGTCCCGGGCGGTTAACACCAAAATGGGGACGCGATTGCCCTGCCGCCGCACGGCTTCCAGTACCTGCATACCATCCATGCGCGGCAGCCCCAGATCGAGAATGACCACATCAAAGGGTTCGCCTTCCTTTAATGCAGCCAGGGCGGTAACCCCATCGCTAAGATGATCCACCGTGAAGTTCTCGGGCTTTAATGCCAAGCGAATGCCCGAGGCTAAGCTCGGATCGTCTTCAACCAACAATATACGCATGGCGGGTTGCTTACTCCTTCAAATCAATTCCTTCAAAACAATCGCCATCATGAAACCTTGAAATAAGCACTGATAAGGGTGGCGTGCAAAGGCTTAGGCAGTCAGGATGAGGTTATAAATTATAGGTTAATAACGTAGCACGCTTTACACCTCCTTCGGAGCTTTGCATTTGATTGATCAGCCATGACGCATTCCCCCTCAAGCACCCCAGATGTCATGCTTTGCCCACCCGATAAGCGACGCGAAGCACTACTGCAGTTGGCTGCTGCTCATGACCCTGAGCAGCAGGCGGCGCTCAGCACTGCTTTAAAGAGTATGTCGACGGCCTCAGACGAAGAGTGGCAGGGGCTATTGGTAAACTATCAGGAAGGGCAAATAAAAGGCGCGATCTGGGTACAGCCTCTGCCAGAAAACATGGCGCAGCTGTGGTTACCATTGCCCGGTGTGGAAGCAGAGCAAATCCACGCGCTGTTGCGTGCCGCCCACGCATGGGTAAAAACGCACAATATTCGCCTGTGCCACTTGGAGCTTCCACCCCAGGCATGCGTATCAGAAGCGCTGTTAGTTGAGCATGGCATGCTGCGTTTGGCCTGCTTGGAGCATTTAACCGGCAACAGTCACCGCCGCTTAGCGATGAATGAAGCGATGCCGCTGTCTTTGCAGCCGTTTGGAGAACTTCCAGAACCAGAACAGTTGGCCCTGCTGGCCGCGGTGGGGCAGGATTCACTGGATAGCCGCCCCCTGCGCGACGTACTCTCCATTAAGGAGCTACTGGCGGGGTTTTATCAGCAGGATCCCCAGGCACCGCAGCATTGGTACGCCGTTGGTTATCAAGGCGGTGTGGTGGGCGTGCTATTGCTGGCGCCGCGCCCGGCGCTAGGCCGTTGGGAGCTAATGCTCATGGGACTAATACCGGGTTGGCGTGGCCAAGGTTTGGGCCGTTCGCTATTAAATAAAGCCCTTGAACTTGCCCAGCAGGCAGGTGTGCAGGCGGTTATGCTGGCAGTCGATAACGTCAATTTACCGGCCAAACGTCTTTATCAGCAGGCCGGKTTTGTGCGCTACGCACAACAGCGTTTATTAGCGTGGAAAGGCGATGGCGAGAAGGGCGAAGCGCCAAAATAAAGCCTAGATAGTACCTATGGATCATATAAGCGCGCTTAGTAGCATTTTCTTGCGCTTTACGTTGCCGGTATACTAGTTCTATAGGCACGTCTTGGCGTCTCTGCGGTGCATCGTTGATGTTGGCGCTGCCACACATAGGGTTTGAGACAGTGTTTGAGAGAGCGTTTGAGATAGCTTGAGACAGAGATTAAGAAAAAAACGATTTATGACAATACTCAAGAGGTGGTGAGAGTGAAAGCTAAGCTGATCATGAGCGGGCTGGCGGCCCTCGGCGTCATGGCGGGCACATCAGGTGCTTACGCTCAAGACGCCGCACGTGATGSGATTGCCGAGCGTTTGGCGCCGGTAGGGCAACTCTGTTTACAAGGCCAGGACTGTGGCACTGCGGCTGCGCCTGCTAGCGATAGCGGCAGTGATGGCGATATCGATGGTGAGGGTATCTACGGCAACGTATGTAGCGCCTGCCACGAATCCGGCGCTGCGGGTGCCCCTATCCGTGGCGATGAAGAGGCCTGGGCGGAACGCACTGAGCAAGGCTTTGCCACGCTGCTAGAGCACTCGATTAACGGTATTGGTGCAATGCCTGCTCGTGGTGGTAACCCCAATCTCTCTGATGAAGAGATGGAAGCAGCAACTGCCTACATGGTTGAGCCAGTCATGGAAGTGCCTGAACTAGGCGGTGGCGACGAGGCGGCTTCTGAAGATGAAGAAACCACAGACGAAGCCGCTACTGAAGAGACAGCGGCTTCCGAAGATGAATCGGCTAGCGAAGCAGAAACCGCCGCTAATGATGACGCGGCAAGTGAAGAAGACGCGGCGGCAAGCGAAGGCGAGAGTGGTGGTAGCGACTTAGACGGTGCAGCACTTTATGCGAGCTCTGGCTGTGCCGCTTGCCACGACAGCGGCGTTGCAGGAGCACCGGCGATAGGCGATGCGGATGCCTGGGCTGAGCGTTTAGAAAAAGGTGCTGACGAGCTTTATGCCAGCGCGATTAACGGTATTGGTGCCATGCCAGCCAAAGGCGGCAACCCCAATCTTTCTGATGAAGAAGTCATGGCGATTGTCGATCACATGATCGCTGGAGCCGAGTAAGTCTAAAAATCTTATTCGCGCAGTTAATTGAGACGTTGAGCTATCTTATCCACAGGGTGTTTTTGCTAACGCCCTGTGGATATTTTTTATAACCTCAGGTTCATTATTCACCCCAGTAGCGAACGCAGCCCGGCAATGGCGTCTTTGCCGCGGGCCTGTTTCTTATCCGGATCCTCTTTATCCGCGCGACCTTCCCACTCTAGATCCTCCCCAGGTAACTCGTCTAAAAAGCGGCTGGGCGCACAGTCCATCAGCTCACCGTAGGCTTTGCGCTGGCGGGCAAGGGTCAAGGTTAGCGTGCGCCGCGCCCGGGTAATGCCCACATAGGCGAGCCGCCTCTCCTCCTCCACTGTGCCTACTTCGATGGCGTTACGGTGGGGTAGCAGGTCTTCCTCGAGTCCCATCAAATAAACGTGGGGGAACTCCAGCCCTTTGGAGGCGTGCATAGTGAGTAGCTGCACGCGATCAGAGTCATCCTCTTCCGCCTGCTGCTCCAGAATATCGCGCAGTACCAAGCGTGAAATCGCCGCTTCCACGCCGTCGGTTTCCGTATCGGTGGAGTCAGTATCGTCTTCTGGTTCGCGGTTAAGCGATTTTTCCAACTGATCAATTAGAATCCACACATTGGCCATACGCCGTTCAGCAACGGTGGGCGCGCTGGCGTTTTGGTACAGCCAGGCCTCGTAATCCATATCCCGCAGCATATCGCGGATGGCGGCAATCGCATCGCCTTGATCCATGCGCTTACGTACGCCGTCGAGAAAGTGGGTGAATCGGCTTAAGCGCTCTACGGCCCGAGTCGGCAGCACCTGCTCCAAGCCCAGTTCGTGGCAAGCGGCAAATAGTGATATCGAGCGCTCGGKGGCGTAGTTGGCAAGCTTCTCTACCGTTCCAGGGCCTACTTCACGGCGGGGTACGTTCACGATACGTAAAAAGGCGTTATCGTCGGCGGGATTAATCAATAACCGCAGATAAGCCATGGTGTCTTTAATCTCATTGCGGGAGAAAAACGACGTACCACCGGAGAGCTTGTAAGGAATTTGGTAGTGCTGCAGCTTAAGCTCCAGCAAACGGGCCTGGAAGTTACCGCGATACAGCACCGCAAAGTCACGCCATTCGGCTTTCTCTTTGATGCGCCGAGTGAGCATTTCGCTGGCGACCCGCTCAGACTCCGCTTCTTCATGGCGGTTCACGATCACCCGAATAGGCGCGCCGTCGCCCATATCCGACCACAGCGTCTTCTCATAAACGTGGGGGTTATTGGCGATCAGTGTGTTGGCGGCGCGCAGTATCGTGGCGGTAGAGCGGTAGTTTTGCTCCAGTTTGATCACTTTCAGGCGCGGGAAATCTTCCCCTAGGGTAATCAGGTTCTCAGGCCGTGCGCCGCGCCAGGCGTAAATCGACTGGTCATCGTCGCCTACTACGGTAAAGGTGGAGCGCTCCGCCATTAGCAGTTTCACCAACAGGTACTGGGAGACGTTGGTGTCCTGGTACTCATCCACCAGCATGTAATGGATTTTGCGCCGCCAGCGCTCGAGCGCTTCCGGATCGTTCTTGAGCAATACCACCGGCAGCAGAATCAGGTCGTCGAAATCCACCGCGTTGTAGGCTTTTAAATGGCGTACGTAGGCTTCATACACCCGTGCGGCAAAATGCTCATCGTCATCAGCCGCGAACGAGAGCGCATCGCTGGGCAGCACCAAGTCGTTCTTCCAGGTGGAGATTTTGCTCTGCACGGCGTTGATTTGTTCGGCATCCACCTGGGCATCTTTGTTCATCAAATCGCGCAGCAGCGCCTTGGCGTCTTCCGGGTCGAAAAGTGAAAAGCCCGGCTTGTAGCCCAGGGTTTTCAGCTCGCCGCGGATAATATTCAGCCCCAGGGTGTGAAAGGTGGAGACCGTCAGCCCGTGGCCCTCTTTGCCGTGGAGCATCTGGCCCACGCGCTCTTTCATCTCCCGGGCGGCTTTATTGGTAAAGGTCACCGCCGCGATTCTGCGCGCGCTCATCCCGCACTCTTGCACCAAATAGGCAATCTTGGTGGTAATCACGCTGGTTTTACCCGAACCTGCGCCCGCTAATACCAAGCAGGGGCCATCGATATAACGCACCGCTTCCTGCTGGCGCGGGTTTAGCCCTTTAATGCGGCTAAGGATGCTCTTGGGCGTGGCAGGCGTCATGGCGTCGGTGGTCCTCTACGAGTGTTGCTAGGCGTTTTCGATTACAATCGGCGAATGCATGATAAACAGGCAGGTGGAGATGTTTGAAGTAGCGCTTTTTGAACCGCGTATGGCGCCCAATACGGGCAATATCATGCGCTTGGTGGCCAATAATGGTTGCCGGTTACACCTGATTGAGCCGCTGGGCTTCGACCTGGAAGAGAAAAAGCTGCGTCGCGCTGGGCTAGATTACCGCGACCTGGCAAATGTCACTCGCCACGCGGATTTTAGCGCCTTTCAGCAAACCATGCAGGGGCGGCGCATCTGGGCGATCACTACCAAAGGCACGCGCAGCTACAGCGATGCGGACTTTGCCCCAGGCGATGTACTGCTGTTTGGCTCGGAAACCGCTGGCCTCTCACCCCAGGTGCATGAAGCGCTCACTGCCGAGCATAAACTGCGCCTGCCCATGCAACCCAATAACCGTAGCCTGAACCTTTCCAACGCCGTCGCTATTGTGAGCTACGAAGCGTGGCGCCAGCAAGGGTTTGCTGGCGCAGGTTCGGTCTAATCAGTTAGCAATTCCGTAGCGGTCACGGTACGCCCTGATCGCTTCGGCGTAGGCGAGCATTTCACCACCAGCATGCTCTTCAAGGTAAGTGAGTACTTGCTCTAAGGTGACGATACTGACCACAGCCATGCCATACTGGGCCTGCACTTCCTGAATGGCGCTCTGCTCGCCCTGGCCGCGCTCCTGGCGATCAAGGGCAATGATCACTCCAGCGACATGGGCACCGCTCTGCTCAATCAACGTCATTACTTCGCGAATCGCGGTGCCTGCAGTAATCACGTCATCAATGATTAATATATCCCCGGCAAGCTCTGCGCCAACAATATTGCCGCCTTCACCGTGGGTTTTGGCCTCTTTGCGATTAAAGGCATAGGGCATATCCCGGTCGTGATGGTCGGCCAGCGCCGCGGCCGTGACCGCTGCCAGCGGGATGCCCTTATAGGCGGGGCCAAACAGTACATCGGCGTTTAAGCCGCTATCGACAATCGCCTGGGCGTAAAAGCGCCCTAGCTTGGCCAGTGCCCGACCGGTTTGAAATAGCCCGGCGTTGAAAAAGTAGGGGCTAACGCGGCCAGATTTCAGCGTAAACTCGCCAAACTTAAGCACGCCTTGCTCAATGGCAAAGGCAATGAAATCGCGCTGGTAGGGTTGTAGAGTGGTGGCCACGGCATTCCTCACTAGGCGTTAGGTTTAAATCGGCACGAAAGCAACAATATAAGTAGGGTAAATGGCAAGTTTTACTCGCTGCCTTTACCCAAACGTCTAAACGTCGGGTATCATACAGCAGCGACGCAAAAGGGACGATTTATGAAAATTGCCAGCATCAATGTCAATGGTATTCGTGATGCCGTCGATCGTGGCTTCCTGGACTGGCTGGCTCAGCAGGATGTCGACGTGGTCTGCGTGCAGAACATCAAGGCAAAAAGTTTTGAACTGGGTGATCATATTCTGTATCCGGAAGGCTATGAAGGCTACTTCCTGGATGCCGAAGAAGATGGTTTCTCCGGTGTGGCACTCTATTGCCGCAAAATCCCCAAGGCGATTATGTATGGCCTTGGGTTTCCTCAGTGTGACCATGAAGGACGTTTTCTGCAGGCGGATTATGAACGCTTCAGTATCGTTTCTTTCTTGATGCCTGATGGAAGTGACCAAAAAGCCAAACAGGCGTTTATGGAGCAGTACCAAGAGTACCTGACCAAGATGTCGCGCAAACGGCGTGAATACATCCTCTGCGGTACCTGGCATATTGCCCATAAAACCGTCGATTTGGCTAATTGGTCGGATAACCAACTGACCTCAGGTTTCCGCCCGGAAGAGCGCGCCTGGATGGATCAGGTGCTTGGCCCCACCGGGTTTATCGACACCTTCCGCGAAATTAACCGTGATGCAGGTGAATATACCTGGTGGCCGAAGCTTGACCAAGACGTGCCCCGTGAGCGCCAGGAAGGCTGGCGGATCGACTATCAGTTAGTCGGCCCCAACTTCCGCCGCCACGTGGTCGACGCGTGGATTGATTACGATGCGACCTTCTCCGAGTTCGCACCGCTAATCATTGAGTACGACCTAGCGCTCTAAGCGCTAGACAACGCACTTTTCCCGCGTCGCCAGTCACCCTTGCTGATTAGCAGGGGTGATAAACAACAGGCCAGCTAAATGCTGGCCTGTTGTTTTTTTACGCCTCACACCTCACTTTCATTACCCTCGAATACCCAGCGCTTCGCGCTGCTTCTCGCGCAGCTCATCACCGGCTTTTTCGGCTAAATCCAGCATCGCGTTCAACTCGGCACGGGTAAACGCACCCGCCTCGGCGGTACCCTGCACTTCGATCAGTTCGCCGCTTTCGGTCATTACCACGTTCAAATCGGTATCGGCTTTGCTGTCTTCCGGGTAGTCCAGATCCAGCACCGGCACGCCTTTATAAATGCCTACGGAAATGGCGCTGACCAACTGCTTGAAGGGGTCGCTTTTAATCTTCTTTTCACGCTGCAGATAGCGAACGGCATCCATCAGCGCCACGCAGCCACCGGTAATCGCCGCGGTGCGGGTGCCGCCATCGGCCTGGATTACATCGCAATCCACGGTAATGGTGAACTCACCGAGCTTCTTCAAATTCACCGCGGCGCGCAGGCTGCGACCAATCAATCGCTGAATTTCCAGCGTGCGGCCGCCTTGCTTACCCTGAGTCGCTTCGCGGTTGCTGCGCGAGTGCGTCGCGCGGGGCAGCATGCCGTACTCAGCGGTTACCCAGCCCTGATTCTTGCCGCGCAGCCAGCGCGGTACAGTGGCTTCTACGCTGGCATTGCACAGCACTTTGGTATCACCAAACTCCACCAGCACCGAGCCTTCCGCATGGCGGGTGTAGTCGCGGGTTAAGCGAATGTCGCGGAGCTGGTCGGCCTCGCGGCCGCTGGGGCGCACAACATCAGGACGCTTAGCACTGCTCACAAATAGTACCTCTCAATAAACGCGTAACAAGGAAAAGCCCTTCATTGTACACGTCTGGGAGTGCGCTGATTGTCTTAACGCCCAGCTAGCGTCAAGGCATTACTTTATTTATGTCAATTGAGGCGTCCAGTGTAGAGCGCTTTGAAGGCAGTATAGCGAGCCGCATGCAGTTCATATGTACCTGAATCAGGCTCTAATACCTGCTCGCCCGGGGATAGGTCGTTCGCAACGCTCAAGACGTCGCCATTGGTCCTTGCCGCCATCGCCGCCACGGCTGCCCCAAGCAGCACGGGTTCGGGCGCATCAGAAAGGATAACTCGGCAGCCGGTACCGTCGGCATAGAGCTTGCGTAGCAAGGCCGAGCGGCCATGACCACCGCTTAAGTGCAAGGTATCAATGGCGTAACCATGCGCGTTCAGCCGCTCGATAATCGCACGGGTGCCATACACCAGCGCGGTGGCGGCAGCCCAGTAGACCTTAATAAAGCTCTCCCGCGGCGTATCTAGCGTGAGCCCGGTAATCGCGCCGCGAATGTCCGGATCTGCTAGCGGAGAGCGGTTACCGATAAAGTCAGGGCAGACGTGGGTATGTGGCGCAGGGTCGCCGTTTTCCAGGCGTTCAAGCAGCAACTCGGAGAGCGCTCCGTGAATATCCTCGCCAAACTCATTGCCTGCCGAAAACAGCGCTGCCAGGKGATCTAGCAGCGCGCCGGTAATACTCTGCCCGCCTTCGTTGGCGACAAAACCGCTGCACAACGCGCCGGGATAAGGGCCCCACACGCCGGGCACCTCGCGCCGTTCGGGCTGGGCGCCGATATGGCAGGTGGAGGTGCCGCCTATCACGGCAAGACGACGCTCGGGAGCATCAGAGAGGCTTCTTCCTAACGTGCCGAGCGCTCCGGCATAGGCATCAATCATGCCCACTGCAAAGGTGCAGCCGGTGGTTAGACCCAGCTCTGCCGCCGCTGCTTCTGTCAATTGCCCCAGTGTTACCCCAACGGGCCGCGCTTGGTCAGGCAGCCGTGCGCGCTCAAGAACATCCTGCATATCTATCTGAGCTAGAAAATCTTTATCCCAGCCATGACCAGGGCGAGGATCAAACGTCCACTTGCAGGCGAGCATGCACACCGAACGCTCGGTGGAATCCGTGCATTTAAAGCCCAGCCAGTCGCCAAGATCACCGGCGTAGCCAATCTGGGCATAAAGCTCTGGACGGTGGCGCTTGAGCCACATCAGTTTGGGCATCTGCATCTCGGGGGACATGAAGCCACCCAAGTTAGCCAGTGGCGCGGCGTGGGTGGCCGTGCACTCAGCGGCTTCGGCGGTTGCACGGTGATCCATCCAGACAATGATATTCCACGCTTCATCACCGGGTGAGAGCTCAAGCGGTTGACCCTGCTGATCCAGAAGGACGAGCGAGCAGGTGGCGCTTACCGACATGCTGGTGATGGAATCGGGCGCTACACCGGCAGCCTCGCGGGCGCGCCGGGTCGCGCTGCATACCGCGCGCCAGATATCCGTGGAGCTTTGCTCAACGTGGTGCTCGGCAGGGCGATGCATCGCAATAGGGGTTTTCGCTTCGGCCAGCATCACGCCATCAAGCGTGAAAATGCCCGCCCGGGCGCTGCCAGTGCCGATATCGATGCCTAKAACATGTTCTTGATGACTCATGGAAAACCTTACTCAAGACTGTTTAATAAATGGCATACGCACTGCCATTACAATAATTAGAAAAGCTCCCCACACCGCTGTGGACAAATGCTGGCTGGCGCCCATCAGGTTCATACCCGAGGCGATTACCTGCAGGCTCATCAAACCCAGCACCAGGGGGAGTACGCGGCCAAAGCCGCCAAATGGGTTCGCCCCGGCCAGAAAACAGGCCAGCACGGTAATCAGTAGGTAGCTCTCGCCGTGGCCTACGCGTACGGAGTTAAAGCGGGCGAGCATCACCATACCTGCGAGGCCGGMGAGCAGACCGGAAATCGTGTAGACGGTGATCAGCACGCGCTTGACGTTAATACCCGAGTACTCGGTAGCGCGGGGATTGGAGCCGAGCATATAGATCGAGAACCCGGTGCGGGTAAAGTGCATCACGTACATCAGCCCAGCGGCGGCGGCGAGAAAGATCAGCATGGGAATTGGCACGCCCAGAAAGCTTCCGCTACCGATGGTTTGAAATACCTCAGGCATACCTGAAATACCGCCGCCGCGAGTTAAAAACTCGCCCACACCCTGGAGAAAAATCATCGCACCTAGCGACACCAGAATGGGATGCGCACCCACATAGGCGACGATAACGCCGATTAAAAAGCCGGCGGCAGCGCCCACGACGAGCCCGACCATAATCGCCATGGGAACACTGAGTATGCCCAACCCCGCCAGCAGCCCCTGTACCAGCCAGGCGGTGGTGAGCCCGGCAATATTGGCGGTAAAAGTAACCGAGAGGTTGAGCCCGCCGGAAATAATCGGTACCAGCATTGCCAGCGACAGTAGCCCAAGCTCTGGCAACTGCATCGACATGGAACTGAAATTAGTCGCGGAGAGAAACCCCGGGGCCAGAAGCGAGAAAAACACGATGCTGATGATCAAAAGGGCCGTCATGGCCATCACTTCGATGGTATCGCCACCCAGGCGTATGCCAGCACTGGATGGCGTGTTCAGCGGCTTATTCATACGTTTTGCGCCCTGGTTGAACGGGGCAACAGGTTGCCCAGATTACTGGTCGTGATCGCGATCAAAATAATCAACCCGACAATCATGCGGAAAGCGTAGGGCGTTACGCCCAGCAGGTTAAGGCCGTTTTGCACCACGGCGAGCAGCAGCACGCCAAGCACCGCACCGAGCACCGAACCGCGCCCACCACCTAACGTTGCCCCTCCGAGCACTACCGCGGCTAAAATCGGCAGTTCCTGGCCGATCAAGGCGTTGGGCACCACCTCTTGCACAATATGCGCCTGCATAAGGCCTGCCACGCCTGCGCATAGCCCCAGCCAGCCGTAAGCGAAGGCGTGAATTTTCCACACACTCACGCCCGAACGGCGGGCGGCCTCGGGGCTTGAGCCAAAGCCATACACAGCACGCCCGAAGCCAGTGCGAGCCAGAATGAACCAAGTGAGTAAGACCATTACTGCCATGACGGCGGCGGGGAAGTAGAGCGTGGCCGAACCGCGCTCGGCGGGTAGGTCGAGCAGAGGAATTGAGTAGTAGAGCCAGTCGGGAATAGCGTAGATCGATACCCCGCCAGTGAAGTACATCAATAGCCCGAAAAATAGGTTAAAGGTGCCAATGGTGACGATAATCGAGACAATACGAAAACGGTGGATGAGCAGCGCATTAAACAACCCCAGTAGAGTGCCCACCAGCATTGAGAGTAGGATGCCTAGCGGCCAGCTGCCGCCGCCCAGGGTGTCAATGAGCAGCGTCATCACCACGTACTGCACCACCGAAGCCGCCACCGCGAAGGAGATATCGATGCCCCCCGCGATGAGAACGACCACCAACCCCACGGCAAAAATGATATTGACCGACTGATTGTTAAGTAGGTCAAACAGGTTCTGAACAGTTAAAAAACTGTCGGTGATCAGTGCCAGCACCGCCGAGAGCGCTAAAATGATGCCCAGCAGCACCCCTTCAGTGCTGATACGTTGGCGTGATAACAGGTTACGCATTGATGATCGCCTCCAGCGCTTCTTCCGTGGTTTCAGAGGGGATCACCTCGGTAGCGATGCGCCCCTCGCGCAGTACCAGCGCGCGGTCAGTATTCATCCAGATTTCCCCCGCTTCGTCGGAGATCAAAATAATCGCCACGCCCTGGTCGGCAAGACCGCGGATGATCTCGAAGATCCCCGCTTTAGCTCCCACATCGACGCCAATCGTTGGGCAATCGAGAATCAGCACATCGGGCTCGGTCGCCAGCCACTTGGCAAGCGCAATGCGCTGTTGGTTGCCGCCAGAGAGCGACGAGACTGCCAGTTCAGCATCACTTACCTTGGTTTTAAGCCGCTCTATCCAGCGCGCGGTGAGCGCCTTAATGCGTTGGGGAGAGAGAAAAAAGCGCGGTTGCTCAAGCATCGGCAGCACTGTCACAGCGGTATTCATATTGATCGACTGGTTTTGCACCAGGCCAAGATGGAGCCGGTCTTCCGAGAGGTAAGCGATCTTATGGCGCACGGCGTCGCGGTTGGAGCGCAGCTTGAGCAGTTGACCATCCTTGTGAATCTCGCCCGATGTGGGCTTTGTCATGCCAAAAATGGTGTGGGCGATTTCGGTGCGTCCCGCGCCCAGCAAGCCGGTTAAGCCGAGAATTTCCCCGCGGTGCAGGGTAAAAGAGACATCTGCAAACTCGCCTTCACGAGTCAGTTGCTTAAGCTCCAGTACTGTTGCGCCTGTATGCGTTTCAGCCCGGGGGGTGAGCTTCAGTTCAAGACCGGTCATCAGCGTGGAGAGCCGCGCCTGGGTCATTCCCTCGGTGGGATAAGTGCCCACCAGTTGGCCGTTACGCAGTACGGTTACCCGCTGGCACACTTCCAGCACTTCCGCCAAGCGGTGGCTGACCAGCACAATAGAAATGCCCTTTTCTGCTAGCGAGCGGGTAATCGCCAACAACGCCTGCACCTCTTTGTAGGTGAGCGAGGCGGTGGGCTCATCCATAAAAATAATGCTGGCCCCTGCGCGCAGCACGCGGCAAATGGCGACCAACTGGCGGCGGGCAATCGAAAGGTCTTCAACACGGGCCGTGGGATCCAGTTTCAAACCAAACTGCTGAATAATCTCACGTGATTGCTGCAGCGCCTTTTTATACGAAATGGGCTGCCACGGCTTAGAAACGTAGTCATCAAAGACGATATTTTCCGCGACAGTGAGGKGTGGAAAGAGCGCCAGATCCTGCCAGATGACGTGGATGCCTCGGCCGCGCGCCTCCAGCGGGCTAATGGCAGAGAGGGTTTCATCMCCAAAGGTGAACTCAACACCCGGCTCGGGCTTGTAAACGCCGTTGATAATTTTAATGAGGGTACTTTTGCCGCAGCCATTTTCGCCCGCCAGGCACATAACCTCACCGCGGCGAAGTTCGAATTCGACATCATCCAGCACCCTGCTTTGCCCGAATACCTTGCTAACATGACGCGCTCGAATCGCGATCTCGCTCATCGGCGGCTCCTCTCTAGACATGACGGCTCTCTTAACATAACTGCCGCGCTCATTGAGCGCGGCAGCGTTTACACCAAATGAATAAGCGTGGTTTTACAGGCCGAGCTCTGCCAGCTCATCCACGGTCTCTTTATTGAGCTCCAGTGGCTGGGAGGCAAAGATTGTGTGGCCGTCCAGGGTGATTTCGCCGAGCACCGGAAGCTCAGCCCCATCGGTAATCTCTTCGCCGTTATAGAGCATCTCACCGAGGGCGACGAACGCTTTACCTGCTTCCAGCGGGCTCCATTGGAAACCACCCGTAATGACTCCTTCATGCACCAAACGACGCCCCTGACCCGGTGAGAAAAGCCCCATTACGGCGACGTCGCCCTCTAAGCCACGCTCTTTAACCGCACGAGCGGCACCGATGGTGCCTTGGCTGCCAAACGACATAATACCGGCCAGGTCATCATGAGCGCGCAGCAGATCAAGGGKGGTATTACGGCTATCGTCGACACTCTCGGCCACACCAAAACGTTCCGCCGCTTGGGTCAAGCCTGCGCAGTTTTCATCCAGCCAGTTCACCGCCGCATCCGCCCAGGCGTTGTGTGCAGGCACACTCAGTCCGCCCACATAGACGGCGTAGGAGCCTTCACAGCCTGTGGTCTCAGCAAGCAGTTTGGCGTGCTCTTCGCCGAGCTGCTGCGCCGAAATCATTTCAAAGTCGTAATCGATATTCACTGACTCAGGGCTTTCGTGGGTCAGCACAATAATGCCCTGCTCACGCGCGCGCTCAAGCACCGGCTCCAGTACTTCACGGTCGTTGGGCACCACGCCGATGACATCAACACCGCGGCTGATCAGATCTTCAATCGCGCGTACCTGCAGGGCCGGGTCTGCGCTGGTGGGGCCCACCATATAGGCCTCGACACCCAGCTCTTCACCCATCTGCTCAATGCCCATCTCCATGGCATTGAACCAGGGGATGCCACCCACCTTCGCGACCACGGCGATAGTAGGAGACTCCTGAGCCATTGCGCCGGTGCTGCCGATAATGCCTGTTAGCGTAGCCGCGGTAAGAAGTGCTTTGTATTTCATTGTGATTTCCTGCTTGCTGTTGGCTAACCCAGTCAGTGGAATAGTGTGCATTGAAGCGCTTTAATAGTGCTGCTGTACGTTGCGCCATGGTCAAATGAAATGACGCAGACGCTTTGGAGCCTCACAATGCATAGGAATTTAATGCACAGAAACTTTACACAGTGCTGGATACGGTGAGTGGTACCTAAGCGATGCATCATCGCTATCGTTATTGTCATTTAACCGAGCGTGCACAATCGGTTGTGCAATATGTAGGATTGATCTATTCCTTCATCACGTCAATGCTACTTTTATCTAATCGCAAGGAGCTGCCCCGTGGTTAGCGACTCTTCATCCAAGCGGCTGACTATTTACGACTTAGCGAGGTTGGCAGAAACGTCGCCTAGTACCGTCAGTGCCGTGCTCAACGGCACTTGGCAGCGCCGTCGCATCAGCAAAAAACTGGCTAGCAAAATTCTTTCCCTCGCCCAAGCGGAAGGCTATTCAGCCAACATGCAGGCCCGTGCGCTGCGCCGGGAGCGTTCGGGGATTATTGGCATGATTCTGCCGCTCTACGACAACCGCTATTTCAGCTCGATTGCCCAACATTTCGAAGCCCAGGCGAGGCGCCGTGGGCTGTTTGCGATTGTCGCTTGTACCAACCGCGACCCGACCCAAGAGCGCGAGGCGGCGCGCATGATGCTCGCCTACCGGGTCGAATGTTTAGTCAGTACCGGGGCCACTGATCCCGACACGATTTCAGCGATGTGCGATGAGAGCGGAGTGGCGAGTATTAACCTGGATTTGCCCGGCGGTAAGGCCCCCTCGATTATTTCCAATAACAGGGAGGGCGCGCAAAAGCTGACCCACGCCATTCTCGATCAGCTAGCCAGCCAAGCGCCAAGTGACAACGCCATCCTGTTTATTGGTGGCCGTGCGGAGGATCACAATACCCGCGAGCGGATTGCCGGATTTACCCAGGCTCGCGCTGAACGCGGGCTTTCCMCCTCGGAGGCAGACATCATTCCCTGCGACTATGCCGCCGATAAGGCCCAGGTCGCGCTAGAGGCGTATATGCGCCACCGCGCTACGCTTCCCAGCGCGATGTTCGTCAACTCAACGATTTCGCTTGAGGGAATCGTGCGCTGGCTACAGCGGGGCGGCTATCAGCTTGACGATATGATTGTTGGCTGCTTTGACTGGGACCCGCTGGCCGCTGCGTTTCACCCTCACCTGATCATGGCACGACAAAACGTGGGCGAGATGATCGACCGCGTCTTCGAGGTGATGGATACGCCATCGCCGGATGCCAGTCTGCTTATTGAGGTGCAGCCAGACATCATGGGTGTTTGATTTCCGTACTTTGGCTCAGTATTCAACGTATCGAATAAATAGACGCGTCAATTCAAACAAGAGTGTTAGCGAATGCTCTACACTTCCAACACGCTAATCTCTCTACAGGTTTTTCCATGACGCACAGCATGACTGCCTTCGCCCGCACCGAGCAGGCCGCCCCCTTTGGCACCCTGCAGGTCGAAATTCGCTCGGTGAATCAGCGTTACTTAGAGCCACATTTTCGCCTACATGAAAGCCTACGGGATTTAGAACCGGTGCTGCGCGAAGCACTGCGTACTCGCCTGGCCCGTGGCAAAGTGGAGTGCAGCGTGCGGTTCGAGAGCGCCGACACCGCTCAAGCGCCGGCGGTGAACGTCCAGCGGTTAAAAGAGATTGCCGACGCCCTAGCCGCCATTCAGCAGCAGGTGCCCAGCGCCGTGCCGCCCACCACGCTCGCGCTTCTCAATCAGCCCGGCGTAATGGAAACCCAGCACCTGGATCAAGACGCCATCAAAGCCGCCGCCAAAGCGCTGTTTGACCAAGCGCTGGATGAGCTGATTGACGCCCGCGCCCGTGAAGGCGACAAGCTGGCCGAAATGATCACCACCCGCCTGGCGGCGGCAAGTGAGCAGGTAGCCACAGTGCGCAGCCTGTTACCGCAGATCCTGGAACGCCAACGCGCCCAACTGCTGGAACGCTTGGAGGTTGCCAAAACTGAACTCGATCCCCAACGCCTGGAGGCCGAACTGGTGCTGGTGGCACAAAAAGCTGATGTGGATGAAGAACTAGACCGCCTGACCGCGCATATAGAAGAAGTGAGCCACCAGCTCGCCCAGAAAGGCCCCAAAGGTCGCCGCCTGGATTTCCTGATGCAGGAACTCAACCGCGAAGCCAACACGCTCTCGTCAAAATCCGTGGTGGCAGAGACGACCCGCTGTGCGGTGGAGTTGAAGGTGTTGATCGAGCAGATGAGGGAGCAAATCCAGAATATTGAGTGATGTTTTCAGCTACTAAAAACCGCTGTTAACCGCCAAGCAGACGAAAATCAGTATGGAGACGCTGCCAATGTTCACGCAGTGCCTGCTTATGAGGTTCATGCATTGGTAGCTCCGCCAGTGCTTGAGGCCACAAGGAGCGGGCTTTATCAAGCGTGTCATCTAGGTGGGGCTTGATTAAACGCCAAGGAATGTCGGCTTTTTTAGCCCACTGCTGATAGCTTTCCATGGAGGTTTGATACCACGCTTTTTGGCCAGCCAAATTAAGCGCAGTAGTACGTTCGTTGTCCATATATACGCTGGTGGTCACAATATCGTAAGCGGGTGATAGCCGTGGCGTGTAGCGATCAGAGTACAAAAGGCTCCAATTTTTTAAGTGAGCATCGCCGTTGGCAAGCAAAATGTTTACCAGCAGGCGTCGGGCAAACTGCTGGGCATCCGCAATGGCATCACCGGAAAACTGGTACAGAATACGGCCGATTTGATCATAGCTAGCCGAGCCATACTTTTCATGGGGATATTTCGCCAAGACTTGAGCAAAATCCTCCATGTGAACGCGCTCGGTACCCTGCAAGCCGCGCTGGCGATCAAAACGCTTGATACCAAACGCCATGGGCTCTTCTGGCAATCGGATAGCAGGCAGATTGTCTAACGTATCGAGTGCGACCAAGCGAGTTTCCGGCATATCGATGCCAGCAAGGGCCGCCAGTTGCATTGCCGAAAATTCGTTTAAGGGAACGTAAGCATGCTGGGTGGAGGGCGTTTTGATGATCCACTCACCCAACTCCTCATTGCCATCACTAACGGCGCTATGGATCAGGTTATAACGGCCATCTTTCTCCTTCATAGAGAACTTCATCTGTACGCCAGCCAACGAGAACTTATTACCGGACGCTAGTACCGGTGGATACTCAATTGTTTCAGGTCGTGCGTGTGGCAACCGAGACAGTACCTTCGCCGGGATGTTGTCTGGTGAGAGTGGGCGTGCGATGAGAGCGCCGGGAAGGTCAAGACCAAGCCATGCTAGAAGAGAGAACTCATGGTCAATATGGGTTTTCAAACTATGCGCGAGCAGTTCACGCAGCGCACCTTCAGGCAGCAGATTAGATAACAGAGGATGCAACCGTTGGTGCCTCGACCAGTCTCTCGCTAAAATCTCTTCAGATTTAGGGAAATTAGGGTGCGTAATCAGACTAAGCGTTGGCCGCTCAGGGTTGTGGCGAAACTCATCATCGAACAGCAGGATATTCTTGCCATGGGAATAACCCGCAAGATGACCCACCACGCTCCCATGCAAAGAGAGCTGCAGAATGCTCAATCGATCCATTTAGCCCCCTTTGTACGGTTAATCATCCTCTAGTAAGCCTTTCCACGGGTCATCAATGACGCTATCGCCGTTATCCTCCATATCAGAGGAAGGTGTGCCCACCGTATGACCTGCGAGCAGGGCCAACACCGCGTCGCGCTTCTCTTGGGGGATCAACATAATCTCGCTGTTCAACCCCTTAGCCACCAGTTCTAACGTGTTAAGGCGCGGGTTGCCACTGGCTTCAAGCCGTTGATACTGCTGGCGCGACATTCCCACCCGCATCTGCATGTCACTTTGTTTGAAGCCTAGCGCAACACGGCGCTTTTTGATCTGATCCAGTAACGGCATGGCGGTGTCATCAAATAAGTTGCTTTTTTAGTTTACAGCAACACATTAGTTGCTATTTTTATTAAAAGCAATTTATAAGACGACAAGCTCTGTGTGTCAGGTAGGGAAGGTCAAAGGGCTGGCCAGAGACGAGAGTAGATTCAGTTTGGACACAGAAATTGAGCAAAGCGCTCTATTTTACTAGGTTTGACCCCGCCTAGCAGGTCGCTCGCTTCGCGTAACATCAACTGACCACTCAGTGCTTCACTGACCACCGCCCTAGAAAATGATTGGCTGATTTGGGATTTCTTAGTCTGGTAGTAGGTTGGCCCGCCACTGCTCTCATTTGCTTTGTGCTGCGCCTGCTGTTCAGCAATATAATGGCCGTATTGCGCTTGAGAAATAAAATTGAGCGTCAACGCACGGCGCGCCAATGCCCAGGTGCTGACGTGAAAGTGGGCTTCCAACGTCGGTAAGTTATCTTGCCAGTGCACTAAATCGTGTTGCCAAAGAGAGCTGAATTCTTGTTCTGGTACTAAAAACTCTGCCGCGACGGCATTACAAAGCACTTCTTGTTGGCGGTGCGTATTAGCGTTTCCATCGGAAATGCCAGACTGCCCAATCCAAATATGACAAAGCTCATGGATCAGAGTAAATAAGCGCGCACCTAGCGCATCGCCATGATTGACGAAAATGATAGGCGCATAGTCATCTACAATGGCAAACCCGCGGAACTCTTCAACTCGCAAAGGGCGTGTGTAGTGGCCCATATCGCCTTGGCGCATCACCAGGATTCCCTGTGCTTCGATTCGCTGGGTTAAATCGCGGTAATAGTCATCCCATTTACCGCGCTTAGGGTGATCCTCAACGCCTAACTGGGAGCGCATGTCGGCGACGATTTCAGCGACAGAGTGATTGGCAGAAAAGCGGCCAACATTTGGATTGGGCTCGGCAAAGTGCTGCTTTAAATAGTCCCGGTACCACTCCTGGCGCTGAAGCATTAGCTTGATCAGATCAAGAAGCTCAGCGCTCGGCCGAGTAACACCTTGGCCTTCCAGCGTTCGAAGATCGGGAATGGGCAACACTTCTTCGGGCGGCTCTGTAAGAAACAGGTACCCAAAAGGGACGTAGGCTTTTTCGGCAAACTGCATCGCTTGGCGGAAGGTGATGGGCTTTTCACCCGCTTCCCATGCCAGCAGTTTTTCTTCATTCACCCCGCACTTATGTGCAAATTCAGGCACCGGGATGCCGGAGCGCTCGCGCGCCCAGGTCAGCATCTGGGTGTTGATATTTGCCTTGGTCATACGGGGGCTTTCCTAGTAACGATTTGCGTAGATCAAGTGAGTCTAGCAGCACCGTGCACAGCACCCAATATGTTATAGGCCGATCAATCGGCTATAGGATCGGGTTGCTTGCTAAACTGAACGGTGGGTAAAACCACTCGCGGTAAGCGCAAGCGTTCGCATTGTGAGCTCAAGAATTCGCGCCAATAGGGCCAAACGTGATAACTGGCGTTTTTAAGCGCGTACTCATCTATTGCTTCTTGCTCTATTGAGTCGGTTACTAGGTACTCTGCAATAAACTCCCCTTCTATAAGCGCTTTAATATCAGGCTCTTCATCCTCTTGTTGTTGTGAAACCCAACGAGCCCCAAGGCGAATATAGATGCGTACCAGTTGGCCGTCGCCATCCACTTGTATCACTTCACTTTTACGCACAATGTGCATTTGCTGCACCGACAGCACTTCTAAACTATCGGCTGACTTGGGATCAAAATCGTCTTCGCACTCAGCTTGCGCGGACTTGAGATAAACGTCGTTGATGACCAAGCTGTCAATCGCTTGTTGCAGCTTTTTGCTGACTTTAGCTTTAGCCATAACAGACCTCGCGCTCGATCTCATGAGACTGGATCACCTTAGTATTTACCTTGCGTGGGAGTGAGCGTAGCCCAACGATAGAGGTCGTTTTCCAAAGGCGAGTTTCTCTGTTTGTTACTCCAGCATCGGCTTTCAGCTTCTCCAGCGCGGCTGGCACCTGATCGGCGACGCGTAACAGCTTATCCATAGCATCAGATTGCATGACATCATCTGATTCGTACTTAGAGAACGCCACAGGGCCACCGCCAAAGATGCGAGCAGCGTCTTGTTGATTTAATTGCCAATGCTTACGTAATGCGAGCACTTCTGCGCCAGTGAGTAGCCCCTGCGCTTGTTTCTTAAAAGCAGTCATTGCGCGCTTATTATCACGTGCTTCTTTTGTTCCTGCCTGCTCGCTACCACAGCCATCACAAGCCAAAAAGTGGCTTTCAATGCGGCTATGTTTGCCCATGTGCTCAACGTCTATCCATTCGCTACGGGCATGAAGCTGCCCAGATTCGCAGATCGGACAAATGTGATTAGCCATGACACTCCTCGGTACTAAGTATGGCAAGAAACCAGCAGCAGTAGCTTGCCTGTTTTACCAATCGCAAATTTTACGTAGTATTCTATGTGCATTTCTTTGTGTGCATGCTCTATCCACTCGATTCGCTGCAAGCGGTAGCTATCGCATGCAGCCCATGGGCCTGTTGGCTTCTGCACACACCATTCAGATTTTAAATACTGACCACCGGTAAGCGCTTGTTTCAGCAATGCGCGGACGTCTGATATTTCATAAGCAAGCTGTTGAACATCTGCTATGCACTTGCGTGTCCATAGCACCGTCTGTTCGTCACCTGCGTCCAGCAGCGCTAGTACGTCAGTTACGGCGTACAGCGGCTCGTCTTCAATGTGAATTCGTTTGCTACCGGCCTCGCTAGGCGGTTGCCCTGAATAGACGCTAACGTTGGTTGTATTGTTTACCATAATGGTAATTTTTTCCAATCAATTTGATGTGCCCACCGCTTAAAAGTTCATGTTTCGCTTTCTTGCCTAACCTTTGTCACTTCTAATTGATAATGGAGTCAGCCGCTTATGCACTACGTTTGCGGCGTTTTGCTGGCGCTTTCACCGCCCGTTCTGCTTTGATCCTTTCCAGCAGCGCCTCTGCGCTGTTCTCGCCGGTGATCAGGTCAGGGTTGTCTTTACGCCACTGCTCGGTGAGTTCGCCTCGGAAAGCTTTGGCGAGAATGGATTGGGTGAGGTTGTTCACCCGCGCCAGCGATTGATTCACCTGATGCTCGATACGGTCGGCGTGGGCAAAGAGTCGATCCACGCGGCGGACGATTTCGATTTGTTCTTTGAGTGGCGGCAAGTATATTTCGTGGTCAATTATATTACTTTTCGTCAAGCCAGGGATTAACCCCTTAGCTTTTAAAACAACATCTGCGGCGGAAGCCTGAATGGCAAAAAGAATGTAGGTGTAGTTCATCTTTTCGTTAGGGACAAACGCATACACATCACGACCGATCGCTGCATAACAGCCCGGAAAAGTAGTTCCCACACCAGCACCTTTTACTGTGACAAATATCGAGCCATCCGGGGCCATACGTTTAGGGTACTCTGTCCACTTATTATGTAATATTTTTCTTCCATCCCATTGTTCAGGACCGGTTACATACGGTTCGCCTTTCCCATCAAAGTTAACCTCTGATCTACTGGGAGATTGTCCTGCAATTATTTTTCCTGCTACAGATAATGGCTTCACATCTCCAATGTTTTGGTGATTAGTGGCTCGCCMCTCTTTCGTCAMCCGCCCACTCATCGCCCCTGCCAGTACGGATTGACGAAAGCGCTTGAGGATCTTGGGAATAGGCTCAAGGCGGGCTTTGGTGTTGTCCACCTGCGCCAGCAGGGTGTCGAGTTTGTCGGCGATGATTTTTTGTTCGGCAAGGGGGGGAAGCGGAACCTTAAACCTAGACAGCTTCTTCTGATTTATGGACGATTGATTTACTGCATGCTGAGCATTTTGTGAGAAGATGCCAGCCTTCCTCGAAAACTTGCAATGATAATTAAAAAAGCGCGCAATCATACACTTTTTATTCACAACTAACCGAAGTAAGTTTATTCCATGATAAAGTTCGCGATTCTTATCGAAAATGGCAGTCTTTCCAAGGTGGGTCGGGCTGTTTATATGGCTAAATAAGATGTCGCCCTTATTAATTTTATATTTTTCAACTTTATTAGTATCGTATATCTCTATGAAACCAACCCGACTAAAGTTGATTGTTTCATGAGCAATAGTTTCAATACGACTAACAGGAATACCTGAGCCATCTTTGTTTTGTTTTCCTCCTATACCATTTGATACGGAGGTCAACACATCACCATATTCGATGACAGCCCATTCATCGGGGATCGATACTTCCATCATTTATTTATCCCCACCCATCATTTCCTTCAACAATACCCGTTGCCCATCGGCCTCTTCCTCAGCTCCTAGTTCACGCATCAGCCCGTCCAGCTCGCCCAGAGCTTGCACCAGCTCGCTCATGGCCTCGCCGGCCAGCACCTCGGGGTCAGGCATGTCAGCAGCATCCACGCTGTCCTTGTCCTTGAGCCAGCTGATATCAAGCGAGTCGCCCTTGGTGTCGCGAATCCACTCGCGGGAGAAGCAGCGCCAGCGGGATTTGGCGAGTCGGTCATCGATCACGCCCTGGTTTTCGTCCGTGGCGTCAGGATCAACGGCGATCTCGTCAGCGTTGAACGACCACTCGCCTTCCTGCCGCGGGCTTTGACCGTTGGGGTCGTCACCAAATACGGTCTCGAATGGTTCAAGGTATTTGTCAGTAAAGGGCGTGCGCTTGCCGAAGCTCGGCATGTTGGTGCGCAGGTCATAGACCCAGACGTTTTGCGTGTTGCCCTTGTCCTGGGTGGGGTCTTCAGGCTTGGAGAAAAACAAAACGTTGGTTTTAACACCCGCGGCATAAAAAATGCCGGTGGGCAGGCGGAGAATGGTGTGCAGGTTGCACTTCTCCATCAGGTCGTGGCGTACCTGGGCACCCTGGCCGGCCTCGAACAGCACGTTGTCCGGCAGCACCACCGCGGCGCGGCCGCCGGGTTTGAGCATCACGTGATACATCAAATGCAGGAAGGCCTGCTGCTTGTTACTGCTGTAAAACAGCAGATCATCCCGGGTCGGGATACCGCCGCCTTGTTTGGTGCCAAAGGGAGGGTTGGCGAGCAACAGCGACGCTCTGGGGAGCTGCTTACCTTCATTACTAAGGGTGTCGCCAAACAGGATGCCAGCGTGATGATCATCGATGGCGATGTCGTGCAGCATCAGGTTCATCAATGCCAGACGGCGGGTATCCGGCACAAATTCCATGCCATAAAAGGTCTTGTGTTGGTAACGATCATAGGCCGCTTCATCCAATGCCTCGACATCGTTATTGGCACCAATATGATGGTGGGCGCTGATCAGAAACCCACCAGTACCGGCCGTCGGGTCCACAATCACGTCGTCCAGGGTCGGCTTCATCAGCTTGACCATGGCATTGATCAGTACACGCGGAGTGAAGTACTGACCTGCGCCGGATTTCTTCTCGCTGGCATTGATTTCCAGTAGCCCTTCATACATATCGCCTAGGCCTTCCTGGCGGGCGCTGTACCAATCGAGCTTGTCGATTTCAGTGATCAGTTTATCCAGCGTCGCTGGCTTGCGGATTACGGTGTGGGCATTGTTATAGATCGCCTGCGTGATCCTTGAGCCGTGGCCGCCAAGATCGACCAGCATTTTCTTGTAGAACTCCAGCCGGCTGGCCGAGTTCTGGTTCTCCAGATCCGTCCAGGTATTATTGGCCGGCAACAGTTCATCCTGCCCGGTCTCTTCCMCCATCTTGAGAAAGACAAGATACGTCAGTTCGGTAATGTATTCGTGATAGGTCACGCCATCGTCACGCAACAGATTACAAAGGTTCCAGAGTTTAGCGACGAGGTTCGGGGTGTTCATGGTTGGTGTCTACTTCATGTGGTTGGCGCTCTGGGTCATGCCCAGAGCGCTTGGTTAAACTGTGTGAGGATATCGGTAACGGGCTGATCAAAGAGCTTGTTAGCGCGTTTGATACCGCCCTGGGCCTTGAACGGCCCCTGATTCAGCGCGGCCTCATCCACAATGATGGTGGCCTTCATCTGCTTGGCGATCAGCTTAAGCCAATCACGCTGGGGGGTCTTCCAAGGCTGGCTCTGGAGAATCGTTTCCAGCGCATTATCAACTCGTTGATCCCAAGGGACCAGAGGCTCGCCTAGCGCTGCTTGCCGAATAAACCCAATGATCTTGGCAGCGATCTCTTCCTGCGTCAGTTCACGCCAAGCGACCTGAAGGTCCTGCTCACGAAACTGATTGCGCTCAAGTTCGACGGCGAGCTCTCTCAGACTTTGACGGGTGAGCTCCCACGGGCGGTTGATCACGGTCTGAAGCGCCGCCAGACGGTTACTGTTGGCGTTGATATAGGCTTTGAAGGCTTTCAGATAATCTTCCGGTTTTTGCCCCTCGCCATAGCCCGTAGTGATACCCGCTATCTTATCACTGCCATCATGAATCACTACATTAGGTCTCCAGCCCCCACCACCATTGGTAACGGTGGTATCAAGCAATTCACCGAGTCCAGGATTGTTAGTAAACCATTCGGCGAGTTGCGAGACAGGCATGTTCTTGAGCTCACGAGCGAACTCACCGGGAGACTTGCCTGCAATGATTTCAAATTTGTCAGCCTGCTCTGGCAGCAGGTAGTTCTTTTTGACCTGAAGCTTTGAAATAAACTGCTTCCTGGCAAGGTCCTGGAGCTCTGGAGCGCTCTCTTGCTTCATGTCGTCTTCAAGACCCTTGAAGGCAAGGTCAACCTTGGTGACCACCGGTTTCATGGTGTTCACGTGTTCCAGCTGCGTGTAGATATCTACGGCGTCATAGATTCGGAATGGCCCCTTGCCGATATCAGGGCATAGCCGAGTGGCGCGCCCCAGCATCTGTTCAAATAGAATTCGACTGTTCACTCGACGTAGAAACACCAGATTACAGATGGCGGGAACATCTATTCCTGTCGTCATCAAATCAACGGTGACGGCAATGTTAGGCAGTCGATCGTTTTTATAGCTGCGAATCTTTTCCAGCGGCTTGTCACTGGCMCCAGTGATCTTTTGTACGGCGTCGTCTTCAACTTCACCATGATAATGCTCAATGGCGGTCTTGAACGCTTCAACTACATCATCGGCGTGCTTGTCTGTTACGCAAAAGACCAGTGTTTTCGCCGGTGAATAGGGATTGATCGAATCGCTTTCGATCAACCATCGGGTGACAACGCTCGTGAACTCAGGAGCAATCACCTTGCGGTTGAAATCGCTAACATCAAAGTTCAATTCATCGGGCGTGTTATAGGTATCGATCGTGTTATTGGCGACGTCGTAAACCGTTACCTGTTCATTTACCTTGTAGGAGATACCCTCTTCAGAGAGCTTTGTACGTATCCGAATGGGTGGAAGATGGTCATTGAGATAGCCGTCCAGCACGGCTTCTGTGTAGCTGTAGGTAAAAACAGGGGCGCCAAAAATCTCGGTCGTGTGCAGGGCGGGCGTAGCGGTCAGTCCGATCTTGAAAGCATCGAAGTAGTCGATGACGCTGCGATACTTTGACTGGTAGTCCTTCTGGTCACGAAACATTTGCTCGGTATCGCTAAGCTCACGATCCAGCAGATAGCCCCGGTGGCATTCATCGACAATGATGCAGTCATACTGGCCAACGCCGGGCCGCGCCGTGCCATCAGTCGGGTAAAGGATTCGCTTGACCAGACCCTGCACGGTGGCAACGTGAACCTTGGTGGCATCATCCGGTGTCGCCTTGGGAGTCTTGTTTGGCGCCATACCGATGACATCAAAGGTTTCTGCAAAGGTATTGAGGTTTTCCAGCCGAACCTCACCGAAATCATCGGTTGCCTGTACGCCCAGTGCAGAGCGATCCACCAGAAACAGGATGCGGCGAAAACGCTCAGCCTTGAGAAATCGATAGACCATGGCGATGGCTGTTTTGGTCTTGCCTGTCCCGGTTGCCATGGCTATCAGGGCCGCGGTTTCTCCTTGCTTGATACGGGTTTCAGTCGCTCGAATGGCCTCGATCTGGTAGTCGCGCAAGGCAAGATGATAATCAAACCCCATGGCCTCCAGCTCATCTTCAGCTTGCTGAGGGGTTTGCCGGAGATAGGTTTTTATTTCCTGTGGCGAATACCAACCGTTTAGCGCTCGACGTCGGTTGGTATCGTCGCGCACGTCCAAAAACCAGATACCACTTTCCTGCTCCAGCTGTTTCAGGTAAGGACGGCCATTGGTTGCGAAGGCCAGCGGCACACGAAACTCTCCATAAAGCTCTTCAACGGTAAACGCACCTTTCTCCTGTAGACCTTGGCATAACGCTTGGCCTGATCGATGCTGCCATAAACGTTTCTGGCGCTCTTTTTGGCCTCTACAACGGCTACAGGCATCAGGCCAATGAACAGGACATAGTCGGCGGGGCCGGAAGCTGTTGGCCATTCAGCAATAGCCCGGTTTTGATTGGGAATTGGCCGTGCGCCAGCGGAATATTTGAGATTGACGCTATCAGCTTCCCAGCCTGCCTCAATGAGTTGCTCGTCGATTAGGACACGTGTTTCCGCTTCGTTGAGCTGCAGTGTGGACTTTTCAACGTTACTGATTTGTACTGCCTGCGCTTCAGGGGCCTGCTGAGTAAATGATTGAAAATATAGAACGTTTGCTTCATTCATTTTGGCCCGATATTTCTCAAGGGTCGCTTCATGCTCGGTTGCCAACTCTTCCCACACCTTGCTTTCGGTCGACATACGCTCAGCACGCTGTCTTTCCGCTTCGGCTTTCAGAGCTTCGGCTTCTTTCAATGCTTCAGTCTTGGTAAGACGGTCTGTCGTTGAATGGTGCTGTTTGTGCAGCTCCAGAATCTTTTCTTCAAGATCACGGACTCTGGAAGAGGGATCTTCGGGCTTTATGAAAGCCTTGGTTTTAAAGCCCAGGGCCTTTGCACCGCAAATTGGAGATGAAACCACATGGCCAGCGCATGTCCCAACTGAAGCGCTTTCAGCGCATCCCGGTGATTAGACGAGGTCAAATCGTGGGCAGCGCAATTACCCAGCTTTCTCAAACTGTGAAAAGCATCTTTTATCTGCTGATCCAGACGGAGAGTATTATCGAGCTCTCGCAGTAAATCGATCTGTTTCACATCACTTCCTGATGCTACCCCCAGACGTGAAGCGATGGTTCTCGCCAATTCTTCACCAAGCTGGCGCATTTTAATCAGCGTGGTGTTGGGATCAGAAACAAAGCAGGCTTCAGCGGTCTGTGCCAAACGCACCAGAAGCTCATCGTGATGTTTCAGGAAATCGAAGTTACTGCTGGCCACGTGTAATTACNTTTTGTCATTAAMCAGTGTGCGCATGTTTCGGCTAGGCTACCTGAAATGACGAAGGGT